>NZ_SPQT01000001.1 GCF_004571025.1 Bradyrhizobium niftali
ACGATGCGAGTCTGCGGCTCAAATGATGTGCGCCGACGCAGGCTTCCATGCCGATCAGGCAAGGCGGCATATTGGCGAGCCGCGCCTCCACCTGGCCACGCGACCACTTTTGCCGCAGCACGATGGTGCCGCGCGTATCGTGGCCCACGACGTGGAACGAGTTTTTGCCGATATCGATGCCGATCACGGCGATCGCGGTACTGGGTGTCTGGGACATGGCGTGCTCCCTGTCTTGGCGCCCCTGGCCAGCTTATCGCTGGCGGGGCAGGAGCACGGCCGGACCATCCCATTAGCGGACTTTGGCTGCGATCCCTCTGTTGTTAGGGATTGCTGAATAGCCTCTAGGCGCATAACGAGCCGGGCTAGTTCGAGGTTATTAAATGCTAAGCGTGATGCGAAACGCGGCGGTAGGGGCGCTCATATACGAGTTTTTATTCGACGTTTACCGGCTCATCGAAGCTGAGCGGGGGCATAACCTGTGGCTCCCTGATGAAGACGGCGTGCTGCGCGAAGCTTTCTGCCACAACTCCACGAGCTGCTGGGAGTGGAGCACTTCCGTCTTGGAGGAGGCCGGCGTCACCAAGACCCTCCAATCGCCCCCACCCGCTCTCAGGTTCATTAAGCCTGATCCGAACATGAGGAGTGCGTATAGCTACCCTTTGATGACCTTGGAGGAATGTCATGTCGCGGACTTTTCAGCGTTCGAGACCTTCGACAACTATTGCTACGCAATGTTCACCTTCTGGCAATTAGTCGGTCAAATGTCGGGGCGCGACGATGCCATCAATCTCGCCGTTCTGTCTCCCCGCTTCTTGGAAGCGGTAGCAACCAAGGATGATATCTTCGTTTTCGAGGGCGTTTATCGCGTTAGAATTAGAGAGGATCGCTTCGAGCAAAAGGTGATGATGCGTTGGCGCGAGATGGATCTGCGCGTTTTTCGACGTAAGGAACACGCGTAAACGTATACCGCCTTCACTTCTGAAGTATCAGTTCCGCTTGTGGCCCCTAGCCGACATCTCCGGTGGCCTGCGGCATGGACCGCTTCTGACCCAAAGCGTTAACGAAAGCGCGGAGCGTGTCCGCTCTGCCCAATTTCTGTGTTGCCGAACAAGAGTTCGGCGTTAACCACCGCCATCGGTTCCCGTCTGCGCGAAATCGCTTCGAGGTTTCTTAAATTTTGCCGGGTACCTCTTCCAGGCATGGTGACCTGGGGAAAGATATGAGCAAGCGGGCCAAACGTGGAAAGGCAGACACGCTTGCACTGCCAATGGCCGGGCGAGTTGCAATTGGCGTCGTGGCCGTCGCGGCATTGGGGTACGGCTTGCTGTCTCGCCCGGCGAGCGTGCAACCGACACGGAAACCGTCCGCACCCCAAGCCATGGCATCGTCAACCCCGGTTTACGTGGCAACTCCAGTTCATGCACCAGCACCAGCACCAGCTCCGGCTACGATTCCGGCCCCGGCGCCCCTGGTCGAGCCGCCAAAAGCCGCTGACGGTCCCGGAGCATTTGTCCGGCAGGTGGTTGACTACGCCAGCCGCCAGACGCCGGGGACCGTGATCATCGATACCAAGAACACATTCCTTTATTTCGTTCTGAACGACACGCAGGCACTGCGCTACGGCATCGGTGTTGGCCGCGAAGGTTTCGCATGGTCCGGTGAGCAGACTGTGGCTCGTAAAGCGGAATGGCCGGATTGGCGCCCGCCTGCGGAGATGGTCTCGCGTCAGCCTTATTTGCCACGGTTCATGGCGGGCGGTCCCGGCAACCCGCTCGGCGCTCGGGCGATGTATCTGGGCGAGACCGAGTATAGAATTCACGGCACCAACAAGCCCGATACGATCGGGAAGCGGGTTTCGTCCGGCTGTATCCGGCTGACCAACGAGGACGTCGAGGACCTCTATGAGCGGGTGAAAGTCGGAGCGAAAGTGATCGTGCTTCCGGGAACCGTTGCCCGTCGGCCATCCCAGGGAGCGCCGCCTGACGCCGCTTCCCGATCGCCGGACCCGGCATCGCCGTCGAACCGGCCCTCGGCAGCTAACGCGCAGATGCTGTCATCTGGACCGAAGATCGCCGAGGCCCAGTAACTCAGTCCTCCGTCCTCGGCCTGCAACTGAAGACGAGGAGGCAATTCAAGTCGCAGCTTCTGGCCGGTCTCGGACCTTGGGCCCTTCACCGCATTGGGCCGCTCTCGGCCGAATGCCGGACATGTGGTTAACGAGATAAGAGGCACGCCACGTCGGTGCTGTGCCCCGTTGGATCTGGCTGGAAATCGGTCCGTGCGACGCATCCGACGGCGAACTGGTAGGAGTACCACCAACGAGAGGTGGACAGCCATCGGCTTTCAAGCAGAATGTCATCACCCCGATGCCGCAGCCTCGCCACACTCTGTGCCAGATCGGATGCGGTAATCGGTGCATCAACGATCATCAGGCCCGGCGGATGTACCCACGCCTGATGATCTTGAATGGCCCCGACGAGCAATCGTCGGGGCCATTGTTGTGATCGGCATGGCAAGGCTAGAGATTCTTGCCGCGCCGCGTCTTTTGCTGCCGCCGATGCCGGCGTCGTTCGGCCCGACTATTCGCTGAAAAGTCAGACGATTGCGCTGTCATCGATTGACCGTCAAACACCGGACTATCACTCGTCAATTCAATCTGCAAAGCTGTGACAACACAAATGCGCCTGTAAACAAGCAAGCGCGAAGGAGGTTCGCAGTGGAGAAGGTGCAACGCTTGCGTGCGATGGGTTCGCTGTGCCGTCAACAGGCCGCATACAACAGCATGAACAAATGGAAGCTGCTCGCAGAAGCAGAATACTGGGATCACCTGGCTGATCTCGAGTTGTCTTCTTACTTCCAGCAATGCAACGCCACAGGCTCGGACGAGATGGAGCGGTCGCAAGCGATCACAAGCACGAATGAGGCTGGGCAGAAGACGATTTCCGCCGCGTGAGGTCAGAACGAGCTGCCTGCTGAATCCCGTGCCACCGCGCTTCTCGGAGGGAATCGCGGCCCGGACACGCATATTCTCGTCGAGCGTTGCGACAGAGCGATTACGTCACTCCATGTCGTTCGGCCGCTGCGCAATTGCAGCGAGAGAATGCGACGCCGCCCTCACGGGCCTGCCACCTGCTGCAGCGTGTTGAAGCGCGCCTTCTGCTCGCTGCTCAGCGTGGCATAGAATTCGTCCAGGGCGGGCTCGACCAGCTTGGCGGCCGTCAGCATGGCCTCGAGCCGGCGCTGCATCGCCTCCAGCCGTCCGACCGGCGTCAGCGGGACATCGTTCGGACAGGCCGCCTGCAGGCCCTCAACGCCCTTCGTCGTCGCTTCGCTGAGACGGTCGAGCGCTTCCTTCTGCTTGCCCGCGGGGTGGAGCACAGCCTCGATCCTTTGGATCGGCAACTGGGTCAGGCCGGACTTCGGATCGCCGCAGGTCTCGGCACGGGCTTCCTGGGCACCGGCTTCCTGCTGCGGCGGCGAGCGGTCGCCGACATTGGGGCCGAGCGCGTTGAAGCGGGCCTGCTGCTCGTCACTGAGCGAGTTGTAGAAATTCTCCAGCGCCGGCCGCACGATCTTGACCGCTTCCAGCGTTGCGTTGACGCGGTTCATCATCGCCCGCAACCGGCCGGGCGGAGTCAGCGCATAAGTCTCCGCGCAGGAGTCCTTGAACACACCGGCAGCGCTGGCTGCCGCGGTCTTCAATTCGTCGAGCAGCGCGCGTTGCTCCGGCGTCGGCCGCACCGCCCGCGCGATATCGGCAAGCGGCCAGGCGGTGACGCCCTTGTCCGGTGTGCCGCACAATTGCTGTAGCGCTTGCGGGCTCACACTGGCGCGCGGGCGCGCGCGGGAGCCGCCGCCGGCTTGCCGATAGTCATACGGGTCGATGCTGGCATAGGCGGAATAGGGGCTGTCGCCACCCCAGAACACGGTGTCGACGAAGTCGTCATACGCGTACGCCCAATAGCCGGGCTCGTACGCATAGGACCAGAATGTGTAGTCAAAAATGTCGGAGTAGGCGTACGGCCAGAACACGGGCCCAAGCCACGCCACGAACACCGCAGGATGGCGGTGTCGCCAAGCCTGCCGGGGATACCAGCCGCTCTGGCGGGCGACGAGGGCCGCCTGGGTCTGCGCGGTGCTCCGCCCGCGGAAGCGCTCGGCAAACCGTCCGCGCTCGGCGGCGCGCGCGGCGCCCGCCGCTGCGGTTGCAGCGGGAGCGAGCAGTCCCAGCCGCTGCTGGCGCGCCAGATCGGCTTGCTGCGTGCGCTGCTCGCGTTGCAGCAGGCGGTTCTGCGACTGGAGCATCCGTTGCTGCTCGCGTAGCGCCCGCACGCCTTCCGGCTTTTGCGATTGCAATTGCTGCACGCGCTGCTGCAGGCGATCGATGCGGGTCTGGCGGTCCGCGGTCTGGCGCGACAGCATCTCGCGCTGCCGCTGCTGTACCATCTGCTGACGCTGCTGGATCTGTTGCTGATGCTGCTGCGCGCGCTGATCGATCTGCTCCCGTCGCGACAGCCGCTCGCTTACGGCCGGTGCTGCGCCTGGACCGGAGGGACCGGCAATATGCGGCTCCGGTCGCGGTGCCATGGCCGGACGTTGCGGCGCTGCCGGCGCCCGATGAAATTCAGGCCGGGGTGCCGCGATGTGCGGGGCAGCCCGCTGCGGCGGTGCAGCGAAGTGGGGAGTCGGGCGCGGCGGCGGTGCGGCGAAGTGCGGCGCAGGATGCGGCGCCATGGCCGGTCGCTGCGGCATGGCCGGGGGATGGAATGCCGGCGCGGCAGGACGCGCCATGGCGGGCGGCGCCGCCGGACGGGCCATTGCAGGCGGTGGTGCTGCCGGCCGAGCCGCCGGCGCGGCGGCCGGCCCCGCTGGTCCACCTCTTCCGTGTCCGGGTCCCTGGGCGGACGCGCCAACGCTCGTCGCCAGCACCGAGACGCCAACCAAAAAAGCCGTCACGCAAACGCCACGGGGAAGCATCATCGTCGCTCCCAGCTCGAAACCGCCCACGACTCTCAACGCGCGGGTGGCGGAATCGTTCGTTGTTGGCCGCGGCCGGCCTTGCGATCTTCCGACGCAGGCAGCGTCAAATCCGGCTTCCCGGAGATCGATATTTTCTCCCGCGACTGCTAGGGCAAGCCGATGGGCAACGCGCTGCGCACCTGCATCGCGCAGCACAAGACTGTTGTGTAGCTCCCACTAGCGTCGCCCTCACGGGTCTGCGGTCTGTTGCAGCGCGGCGCCTTCGGCTCGCTGCTCAGCGCGGCATAGGACTCGACCAGGGCGGGTTCGACCAGCTTGGCGGCCGTCAGCGTGAGCCCTCTCAATTGACTTCCGCTTTCAGCGGCAGAACGGACATTGGTCGGACTTGCTGCTGGCTCGCCCGGTCCGGCACGCTAAGACGCGCGGTTAAGAAAGATCGGCAGCCCCTGCTTGTTGGCGTAGATGGGGCGGTAGCGCTCCGTGTTGTAGCTGCTCGCAACGTCCAATTTGCGCGGACCGAGCTTGGCGTCAGGGATGGGCACGAGGTCGTAGCGGCCCTCGACCAGCGCCGACATGAGGCCGGTCTTGTTTTCCAGCATGGCATCGTAGGCCATGTTACCGAAAGTCAGGGCCACAAGCTTGTCGATGAAGTCCGGATCGCCCGATCGCAGATCGTAGGTGAGATCGGAGGTGATCGTCTCCTCGCCGGTGCGCTGCTTGATCTCGTCGGCAAGCGATTCCGCCACGTTGGCCTTCTTGCGGTGACCGTAGGCGTCAGGCTCGCCGTATTCCCGCAGCTTGTAGCCTTCCCACTGAGCTCCCTCGCTGAGCACGATCAGCGCGTAGTTGCTTGGATTGGCGCGCTTGTCCTCGATGAGCAACTGGATCAGCTTGTCGAGGTCGACCTTATACTCCGGTATGACGCATCGTATCGAGGTCGCATACGCGGTGTAGAGTGCCGTAAATCCGGCATCGCGGCCAAAGACGCGGAAAATGCCAATTCGCTCATGCGAGCCGACGGTGGTGCGCTGCCGCTGGATGGCATCGCTGGCGCGGGTGATCGCGGTCGAGAAGCCGATGCAGTACTCGGTGTTGCGGACGTCATTATCCATCGTCTTCGGGATGGCGATGATCTTGACGCCGAGTTCGTTGAGCTTGGCCGCATAACTGAGCGTGTCGTCGCCACCGATGGCGATCAGGTGTTCGATGCCAAGTCCCGAAAGGTTAGCGAGCACCTGGCTGGTGAGGTCCCATGTCTTTGTCGCGATGCCGCCGTTGGTGCTCAGCGAGACCGGAACATAATTGCCGACGAGATGATCCGGCAGCTTCTGTATTTTGGAGGGATTGACGCGGCTCGAGTGCAGCACGGTGCCGCCGCGTCGGTCGATGGTTCGAGTGTTTTCACGGTTCAGCGGGATGACGTAGTGGGACCTGCTGTTTGGGTCGTCGAGGTTCAGGTGCGTGAGGGCCTCCCAACCACGGCGCAGACCGACAACCTCGATGTCGTCCTCACTGCCGCGATAAGTCACGCTCTTGATGACTGCATTGAGGCCGGCGACGTCGCCACCGCCCGTGAGAATGCCGATGCGTTTTTTTGCCATATCCACCTCCCGGATCGGCATGTCGTCATAGCGCCTGCATCTGTCGATTGAACGGTGAACGTCGCTCCAGCTTCTGATTGGAGGCGGTCGCTACTCGGCCGCTTCCGGCTTGCGGTCGTCGCGCAGTCGAAAACGCTTCAGCAGTCCGGACACGGTGTCGCGGAAGCCGCCATATTCCAGTTCGGAATAGGGTAGCATGGCGGCGCCAGACCAGCCTTGGCTGCGCATCTCGATGGCCTTGCGCTGGGCGCGCCGGCGGACCTCATCCCATGCCGGGTTGTCGAAGAAATCGGTGTAGGACTCGGCAAAGCGGCCTTCGCTGTCGATCGAAAAGCCGACGCAAGAAACGATCGGCAGGCAGTACATGCCGGTAACCGGTGTGTTGAGTGGCACCGGCATGAGTGGCATCACATGCGAGCCGCGTGCATCGCCGCCCACGAAGTGCGCTTTGGCGAACGGCGAGATTATTTCCTCCGGAGCTGGGAAAATCCCCTGGTTCCTGACGATCGCGACTGGATCATCCTTGCCGGTGTATTTGCCTGCGATCGCGTGGAGGCGCTGTGCCGAAACGGCCACGACGACCTCGCCATGGGTTCGAGAAATGATGCGATCGATGCCGAAGCGCTCGTTGTCGCGAAGCAGGGCGGCAATGTGGTAGCTGTCGGCGGGTGCGTCGAGCTCGAGTAGGCTGTCGCCGGCTGTGTTGTCCATGTCGATGACATGGAAACGGAATCCCTTGATCATCGGAGGCAGCATCAGCCCAGCGCAATACATGGGGTCGGCAAAGGCGAGATAGAGCGGCAGGTTGTAGGCGCCCGGGCCGCATTTGTCGGCTGCGAACACCATGAAGGACTCCGCGGGTCGCACGCCGGAGAGGCTGTGGTCGAAGCTGAGTTCGGCGACGCCTGGGCCGGCGCCGCGAATGTTCCCGGAAGGCGCGTCGGCGAGAAGATCCTGGCCAGCGCCATAGAGGCCGGAGGTTTTCGCGACCGAGGTGGCCGCGAGGAACGTCTTCCAGGCGAGTTGATGGACCTCGGAGCTTCCTTCGCCCCGTGTGTGCGTCATGATGATCGCAATGTCGTCGCCGGTGTGGCAGATGAAACCGTCGATCAGCAGACCATTGCAGATCGCCTTGGCAACCTCGCCCTCGACAGTCGCCATCATGCGTGAAGACGGTTTTGTATGCCCGCCAACGGAGCCAACGTCAGCTTTGATGACTGAAAGAGTGAGTCTCACGAGCATTTCTCCGATCAGCGCAGCTCAGCGCCACCGGCCTCGGCGCTTGCTGCGCCGGGCACGGCGCTGCTCATTCGCGGACAAAAACGTCCGTCGCTCCGATAGGTTCCACGCACCCCGTTCATCCGGTTGCCGGAATCATGCCGAGTTTTGCCGTAGGACCATGCGTCACTATTTGCTGCGCTGCACGAGTCCGGTTCTGGCCGGACCGCTAACTCGTTGTTGGGCTCGGCCGGCAGTGCGATCTTCCGACGCAGGCAGCGTCAGGAGAAATCCTGCGTCAGGGTCGTGGCGAACTGCTCCAGCGCCCAGTCGACCTCGTCGCTGGTGATCACCAGCGGCGGGGCGATGCGGATCGTGTGCCCGTGGGTATCCTTGGCGAGGATACCCTTGCCCTGGAGCGCCTCGCAGTAGCGGCGCGCGCGGCCGGCCTCGGGATGCAGTTCGACCGCCAGCATCAGGCCGCGCCCGCGCACGTCGCGGACCGTGTTGGCGCGGATGTCCTTCAAGCCTTCCAGAAGGCGCGCGCCCTGCCTGGCCGCGTTCTCGATCATGCCTTCCTCGACCAGCACACGCATCGCCGCGCGCGCCACCGCGCAGGCCAGCGGGTTGCCGCCGAAGGTCGAACCATGCTGCCCGGGTCGGAGTGTCCCGAGCACGTCGTTGTTCGAGAGCACGGCCGACACGGGATAGAAGCCGCCGGACAGGGCCTTGCCGAGCAGGGTGACGTCAGCCTCGATTCCCTCGTGCTGTTCGGCGAGCAGCTTGCCGGTGCGGCCGAGCCCGGTCTGGATCTCGTCGAGCACCAGCATGACGTTGTTGGCCGTGCAGAGCTCCCGTACCCTGGTGAAATAGCCGGCTGGTGGAATGATGACACCGGCTTCGCCCTGGATCGGCTCGACCAGAAAGGCGACGGTGTTTGGGGTGATCGCTTGTTCGAGCGCCGCGGCGTCGCCGAACGGGATGATCCTGAAGCCCGGCGCGAACGGACCGAAGTGTCCGTGGGTCTCGGGATCCGTTGAAAAGCCGACGATGCCCAGCGTACGTCCGTGGAAATTGTCGGCGCAGACGATGATCTCGGCTTGGCCGTCCGGCACGCCTTTCACCTCGTAGCCCCATTTGCGCACCGACTTGATCGCGCTTTCGACCGCCTCGGCGCCGCTGTTCATCGGCAGCACCTTGTGCGAGCCGGTCATCGCCGCGATCTCCTCGTAGAACGGGGCGAGCTGGTCGTTGTGGAAGGCGCGCGAGGTGAGCGTCAGCCTGTGCGCCTGTTCCACCATCGCCGCCAGGATCTTGGGGTGGCAATGGCCCTGGCTGACCGCGGAATAGGCGGAGAGGCAATCGAGATAACGGTTGCCGTCGGTATCCCAGACCCAGACACCTTCGCCGCGCGACAGGACGACCCCGATCGGTTCGTAATTACGGGCGCCAAAGCGCGCTTCCGTTGCAAGGTAATCAATGACGGACGAGCTCATCTTTCGTCACTCCATTGTTGCGTGCCGGCTGCACCGCGCTCAAATTCATCCGGGCCCGGCGAGATGCGCGACGCCGCGGATTTGCCTTCCCTTGTCAAATGGTTATGCGGATCCACCGAGGCAATCTTCCGTTAGCCTCCGCTACTGTGCATGGGGTTGTTTTCGACATTTTTGTTTTCGGGCCTCAGCCGATCGCGCAGGGCACGCTCAAAAAGCCGCGGAACCGCACCCGGCCGCCGCGCACCGGCTGGCCGTTCACGGCGTAGTTCGGGAAGCGCGCCAGGAAGCGCGAGATCGCGATGGCGCCCTCGAGCCGCGCCAGCGCCATGCCGGCGCATTGATGCGCGCCGGTGGCGAAGGCGAGATGCCGGTTCGGCGTCCGCGCGATGTCGAAGCCCTCGGGGTCGGGAAACTGCGCGGGGTCGCGGTTGGCCGCCCCGATGCACAGCGTCACCGACGTGCCGGCGTCGAGCATGACGCCGCCGAGCTCGACGGGTTCGGTGGTCATGCGGTTGCCGAGCTGGTTCGAGCTCTCGTAGCGCAGCATCTCCTCCACCGCTGTCTTGATCATGTCGGGGTTGTCGATCAGCCGCTGCTTCTGGTCCGGATTCCGGTCCAGTGCGACGAGGCCGTTGCCGATCAGGTTGGTGGTGGTCTCGTGTCCGGCATTGAGCAGGAAGATGCAATTGTGCAGCAGCTCCTTCTCCGTCAGCCGCTCGCCGTTACCTTCTCCCTGGATCAGGCGTGTCAGCACGTCGCGCTCGGGATTGCCGGGTTTGCCGCGCCGGCGCGCGACCAGCGTTTCGAGATAGGCGAGAAAGTCCTTCACCGCCTTGTTGCCGCGCGCGGCCGCTTCGCTCGACACCACGGGTTCGAGAGCACCGAGGATCGCCAGCGACCAGTCGCGCAGCGGCGCGCGCTCGTCATGGGGCACGTCGAGCAGATTGCCGATCACCTCGATCGGGATCGAGGCGGCAAAATCCTCGATCAGCTCGCAATGGCCCTTGGCGGCGATGGCATCGAGCAGGCTGTCGACCAGCTTGACGAGATCGCCCTCCATCCCCGCGATCGCGCGCGGCGACAGCGCGCCCATGATCAGGCGGCGCACGCGGGTGTGTGCCGGCGGATCGTTGAAGACGAGGCTGGTGGTGTGATGCTCATAGAGCGGGGTGTCGCCGTATTTCGGCGCGAACTCGCGCTTCTTGTCGGAGCTGAACGACTTGGTGTTCTTGTAGGTGGCGACGAGGTCGTCGTAGCGGGTCAGGAACACGGTGCCGTTCGGCAGGCGCTTGACCGGCTCGTTCTGCCGCAGTGCACGATAGGTCGGGTAGGGGTTGTCGTAGAACTCCGGCGTCAGCTTCTCGAGATCGAAATTCGACGCCAGTTCTTTCGCACTTGCGTTCATTGCCGCCATACTCGCCGGTTGAGACCGATATGCCGTTTTCGCTCTTTCGAGCGGCGCGGATCACCGTCTACAGTCGTGCCGTGATTTGCAAGCCGACCGGACAGGAAAATGCACGCCCGCGCTGACGCTGCCGACACGGCCCCGAATTGGCCCGACGATATTTTCGCGACATTGCAGCGCTTCGACGTCCGGCAGGTGCCTTACGTGCCCGATGCCGGCCATTCGAAGCTGATCCAGCGCGTGCTGGGGTCCACCACAATGCGCGGCATTCCCTTGACGACGGAAGAGGAGGGCGTGGCGCTTCTGGCGGGCGCCTGGACCGGCGGGCAGCGCGGCGTCCTGCTGATGCAGTCGAGCGGGGTCGGCAATTGCATCAACATGCTGTCGCTGATCCCGATCCTGCGCTTTCCGTTCCTCACGCTGGTGACCATGCGCGGCGAGTGGGGCGAGTTCAATCCGTGGCAGGTGCCGATGGGATCGACCACGCAGGGCGTGTTCGAGCTCTCCGGCGTCAAGGTGCTGCGCGCGTCCAATGCGGCCGAGGTGCCGGCGGTGTTGGAGGCAGCCGCAGCGCAGGCCTATAACGCGCTCACGCCCACCGCCGTCCTGTTGTCGCAGCGCCTGATCGGCGCCAAGGTTTTCACCAGATGAGCAAGGCCAATCTCCTCGACCGCCGCCAGGTGGTCTCCGCGCTGTTCGCGGACCGCAAGGACGTGGTTGCGATCGGCGGCCTCGGGGCCTCCACCAACGACATGTGTGCCGCGGGCGATCACGCCCGCAACTTCTATCTCTGGGGCGGCATGGGCGGCGCCGCGATGATCGGGCTGGGGCTCGCGCTGGCGCAGCCGAAACTGCCGGTGCTGGTCATCACCGGCGATGGCGAGATGCTGATGGGCATGGGCAGCCTTGCCACCATCGGGCTCCAGAAGCCGTCCAACCTCTCCATCGTGGTGCTCGACAACGAGGCCTATGGCGAGACCGGCGGCCAGACCAGCCACACCTCGGCCGCCGCCGACCTCGTCGGCGTCGCCAAGGCCTGCGGCATCGGAGACGCCCGCGCGATCTCGACCATGGCCGAGGTCGCGGCCTTTGCCAAAGCCGTCCACGACGTCTCGGCGGGGCCGAGATTTGCCAATGTAAAGATCGACAGCGCCAGCCTCGAGCGGATCCTGCCGAGCCGGGACGGGACCTACATCGTCAACCGGATCCGCGGCGAGCTCGGCTTCCAGCCGATCTAGGTCCATTTCCCGGGGCGAACTCGCCTGCACGTGGGCCGTGCAGGCGGGGCAATTTCCACTGAAATTACAACGCTTCCAGGTTGCGATGCAGCATAATGCTTGACTTTTGCGTGGGTGAGTGCTTACTCACTATCCCATGAGCTCACTGCGAATGACGAGCGACCTGAGGCGTCAATTGATCCTCGGCGCCGCAAAGCGCTGCTTTGCCCGACACGGCTATACCGGCACCACGACCAAGAGCGTGGCGGCCGCCGCTGCCATTTCCGAAGCCCTGCTGTTCAAGCATTTCCCCTCCAAGGCGGCGCTCTACGCTGAAATCCTCAGCGACGAATGCGAAGCCGATCCGGCGCTGACGGACCTTCTGGAACGGGAGCCGTCCACCGCCACCATGGTCGAGCTGATCCGCGGCATGGTCCAGCACTTCCTCCGCATCGCCGATGGTCCGGACCGGGAAGAGGCCCAGCGCCTGCGACTGATGGCCACGAGCCATTTGGATGATGGCGAATTCGCCCGTTTGCTATATGCCAAGATCGAGAAGCTGATCGGGGCGGTCTTCATCGCCTCGCTCGAGCGTGCGGTTGCCGCCGGGGACGCGCGGCCCTGCACTGGCGATCCACTCAACCTGTTCTGGTTTGCGCATCATTCGTTGATGACGGCGGCCCTGACCAGGCTGCCGGCTACGCCCTGTCTCGCTTACGGCAAGGCGAACGATCTGGAGCGTCAGCTCTGTGAGTTTCTCCTGAGAGGTATCGGACTTAACGACGCCGCAATTGCTTCACATCTGGGCCGCGATCAGGCGCCGGGTGTCGGCAAGACGGCGATTGCAGAAAGTGCATGACATGAACATCGTAACCGAACACAAGATTTCGGGCGAACCGATCGACAAGGCTCCCAAGCGTCCGGTCCGGCCGGTGCTCTGGTTCGTCATCGTCGGCACGCTGCTCGGCGTGCTCGTCGGCGGCCTCGTCTGGTTCAATTACTTCCGCGGCCAGATGATCAAGCAGTTCTTCGCCAACAACAAGCCGCCGCCGACCACGGTCAGTGCGGCCGAGGCGAAGTCCGAGGTGGTGCCTAACCTGCTGACCGCGGTCGGCGGGCTTGCCGCCGTGCACCAGGTCGATGTCAGCGCCGACGTCAACGGCCGCGTCACCGAGATCAAGTTCGAGCCGGGTTCGCATGTCGAGGCCGGCACACCGCTGGTGCAGCTGTTCGACGCGCCCGATCAGGGCGATCTCGCCAATTACAAGGCCCAGGCGACCGTCGCGCAGCTCTCGCTCGATCGTGCCAAGCAACTGGCGTCGCGCCAGTTCGGCCCGCAGGCGACCGTCGATTCGGCGCAGGCCGCGTACGACCAGGCGCTGGCCGGCATCGCCAAGACCGAAGCGCTGATCTCGCAGAAGCTCGTGCGCGCGCCGTTCTCCGGCGATCTCGGCGTCCGCAAGGTCGAGGTCGGCCAATATCTGACGGCCGGTACGGCGATCGTGTCGCTGACCGATCTGTCGGAGCTCTGGGCCAACTTCACGGTGACGGAAAAGGACTCGGGCAACCTCAAGGTCGGTCAGGCGGTCCGCCTGAAGGTCGACGCCTATCCGGGCCGCACCTTCGACGCCAAGATCACCACGATCGAGCCGCAGATCTCGACCGACACCCGCAACATCCGCGTGCAGGCGACCGTCTCCAATCCGGAGAAGATCCTGAAGCCCGGCATGTTCGTGACCACCACGGTGGTGCTGCCGGACAAGCCGGCGGTGATCACCGTGCCGGAGACGGCGGTCGACTACACGCTCTACGGCGACTCCGTGTTCGTGATCACCGAGAAGAAGGAAGAGGACGGCAAGACCAGCCTCTCCGCGGTGCGCACGTTCGTGCAGACCGGCAACCGGGTCGAGGGCCGCGTCGAAATCATCAAAGGCGTGAAGCCGGGCGACAAGGTCGTCGCCGTCGGCCAGCTCAAGCTGCAATCGGGCGCGGCGGTGTCGATTTCGACCGACCCGGCCCCGCAGATCCCGGCGCAGCCGCCGCGCTACTGACACCGCAAACGTCACAGCATGATCCGGCACGGCCGGATCATGTTCGTGCAAGTCAACGAAATCGAGATCGCCGCGATGCGCTTTACTGATATTTTCATCAAACGCCCGGTCCTGTCGGTCGTTGTCAGCCTGCTGATCCTGCTGATCGGCCTGCGCGCGGCGATGGTGCTGCCGATCCGGCAATATCCGAAACTGTCGAACACGGTCATCAACATCACGACCGTCTATCCCGGCGCATCCGCGGACCTGATCCAGGGCTTCATCACCACGCCGATCGAGCAGGCGGTCGCTTCTGCCGAAGGCGTCGATTACATGACCTCGTCGTCGGTGCTCGGCACCTCGACGATCCAGGTCTACATCAAGCTGAACTTCGATCCGAACCAGGCGCTCACCGAAGTGCTGGCCAAGACGAACTCGGTCAAATACCTGATCCCGAAGGAATCCAACGACCCGATCGTCACCAAGACGACGGGCCAGACCACGGCGGTGATGTATCTCGGCTTCTCCTCCGAGGAGCTGTCGGGCTCGGCAATCTCGGACTACCTGACGCGCGTGGTGCAGCCGGTGCTCTCGACCGTCGACGGCGTGGCCTCTGCCGACATCCTTGGCGCCCAGAACTTCGCGATGCGGCTGTGGCTCGATCCCGTGAAGATGGCCGGCCGCAATATCTCGCCGGCTGACGTCGCATCGGCGATCGCCGCCAACAACTTCCAGTCCGCGGCGGGCCAGACCAAGGGCTATCTGATCGTCTCGAACGTCTCGACGAATACGGGCCTGACCGACGTCAACCAGTTCAGGAAGATGATCGTCAAGGCCAAGGACGGCGGCTTCGTGCGGATGGAGGACATCGCCACCGTTGAGCTTGCAGCCCAAAGCACGGACGCGAGCGTCGCCTTCAACGGCGAGCACGCGATCTTCATCGGCGTGCAGGCGACCCCGCAGGGCAACCCGCTGACGCTGGTCAAGGGCGTGCGCGCGCTGTTCCCCGAGCTCGAGCGCAACCTGCCGCCGTCGATGAAGATGAAGGTGGCCTACGATTCCACCAAGTTCATCCAGTCCTCCATCGACGAGGTCGAGAAGACGCTCGGCGAAGCCGTGATCATCGTGATCGTGGTCATCTTCCTGTTCCTGGCGTCATTCCGCTCCGTCATCATTCCTGTCGTCACCATCCCCCTATCGATGATCGGCGTCTGCACGCTGATGCTGGCGCTGGGATTCAGCTTCAACCTGCTGACGCTGCTGGCGATGGTGCTGGCGATCGGCCTCGTCGTCGACGACGCCATCGTCGTGGTGGAGAACATCCACCGCCATCTGGAGGAAGGGAAGACGCCGGTTCAAGCCTCGCTGGAGGGCGCGCGCGAAATCGTGGGTCCCGTCATCTCGATGACCATCACGCTCGCGGCCGTGTACGCGCCGATCGGCTTCCTCGGCGGCCTCACCGGCTCGCTGTTTCGCGAATTCGCCTTCACGCTGGCGGGCTCGGTGATCGTGTCGGGCGTGATCGCGCTGACGCTGTCGCCGATGATGTGCTCGGTGCTGCTCAAGAACACCGAAGAGGGCCGCTTCGCCAAGGCCGTCAACAAGGTGTTCGGCGCCCTGACGCGCTGGTATGGCCGCAGGCTCGATCGCTCGCTCGACTACAAGGCGATCACCGGCCTCTTCGCGGTGACGATCCTCGGGCTGGTCGGCTTCCTCTACATGCACACGTCGAAGGAGCTGGCGCCGGAGGAAGACCAGGGCATCGTGTTCGCGGTGACCAAGGCGCCGAAATACGCCAACATCGACTATGTCGATTTCTACGGTGAAAAGCTCGACGAGAAATTCCAGAAGTTCCCGGAGACCGATCTGCGCTTCGTGCTGAACGGCATCAACGGTCCGCAGGGCGGCATCGCCGGCATGCTGCTGAAGCCGTGGGAGGAGCGCAAGCGCTCGTCGATCCAGTTGAAGCCCCTGGTGCAGGCCGAGCTCTCCAAGATCGAGGGCGTGCAGGCTTTCGCCTTCAACCTGCCGCCGTTGCCCGGCGGACCCGGCGGCCTGCCGGTGCAGATGGTGATCAACTCCACCGCCGGATTCCAGACCGTCTATGAGCAGATGGAGAAGCTGAAGGACGCCGCGCGCAAGAGCGGCATGTTCATCGTCTCCGACAGCGACCTTGCCTATAACCAGCCGAATGTGCAGGTCACGATCGACCGCACCAAGGCCCAGGATCTCGGCGTCAACATGCAGAACCTCGGCAGCACGCTCGCGGTGCTGCTCGGCGGCAATTACATCAACCGCTTCAATCTCGAGGGCCGCTCCTACCAGGTGATTCCGCAGGTGCCCCGGGGCAAGCGGCTCTCGCCGGAATCGCTCGGCGGCTACTATGTGACGACCAACGCCGGCCAGCAGCTTCCGCTGTCGACCGTGGTCTCGATCAGGACCAAGACCGATCCGAATTCGCTGACCCACTACAACCAGCTCAATTCGGCGACGTTCTCGGCCGTGCCGATGCCCGGCGTGACCGTCGGTGCTGCGGTCGACTTCCTCGAAAGCGAGGCCAAGAAGCTGCCGCAAGGTTTCAGCCACGACTATCTCGCGGACTCCAGGCAGTATGTGCAGGAAGGCAACCAGCTCGCGATCACCTTCGGCTTCGCGCTGATCATCATCTTCCTGGTGCTGGCAGCCCAGTTCGAGAGCTTGCGTGACCCGCTGGTGATCATGATCTCGGTGCCGATGGCGATCGTCGGCGCGCTGATCCCGCTGTTCTTTGGCGCCGCGACCATGAACATCTACACCCAGGTTGGTCTGCTCACCCTGGTCGGCCTGATCACCAAGCACGGCATCCTGATGGTGGAGTTCGCCAACGAGCTCCAGATCAACGAGCGGCTCGACCGCCGCTCGGCCATCGAGATGTCGGCCCGCATCCGCCTGCGGCCGATCCTGATGACCACGGCCGCGATGGTGACGGGCCTGATCCCGCTCCTGACCGCGACCGGCGCGGGTGCGGCCAGCCGCTTCTCGATCGGTCTGGTCGTTGTCGCCGGCATGTCGATCGGCACGCTGTTCACGCTGTTCGTGCTGCCCGCGGTCTACGTGGTGCTGGCGACCGACCATCGCGCGGCCGCAGATTCCGAGCGGAACAAGCAGGCCAACGAGCTCGACCTCGGTTCCAAGGCGCTGCGGCCGACCTGAGGCCAGTAGCAAGCGAATCGGAGGGCGGCAGCGGTCAATCCGCTGCCGCCCTTTTTCGTTGTACCCGCCGGTGCTGATGCGGTGGCCACCGCGGCTGTTGGGCGGGCCCTTGGCCGCGCTCGCGAGAGACAAGGTCTCGTCTTCTTGCTAGGTTCCGCTGGATGAGCCTCTCTCTCCATCCCGACACCCCGCAAGCCAGGACGTCGCCGAGCGCGGCGCCGGATGCTGCAGTGGCCGGCGAAGCGGCGGGGCGAGGGATCAGGATCCGGCTGTTCACCAAATACGTCGCACTGTTCGTGGTCGTCGTCGCCGTCGCGCTGCTTGCCAACGGGCTGTTCGAAGTCTTCTTCTACTATCGTGAGCACAAGGCCTCGCTGATCCGCGTCCAGCATGAGCAGGCCGAGGCGGCGGCCGCCAAGATCGGCCAGTTCGTCAAGGAGATCGAGAGCCAGCTCGGCTGGACCACGCAGCTGCCGTGGTCGGCGGACTCGATCGAGCAACGCCGGTTCGACGCGCTGCGGCTGCTGCGCCAGGTGCCCGGGATCACCGAGCTCGCCCAGGTGGATTCGAACGGCAAGGAGCGGTTGCGGGTCTCGCGGCTGGCGACGAACGCGATCGACAGCGGGATCGACCTGTCGACCGACCCGAAGTTTACCGAGGCGGTCGCGCACAAGGTCTATTACGGACCGGTCTATTTCCGCAGGGACTCCGAACCCTACATGACGCTGGCGCTGGCCGGCGCGCGCAAGGATGCCGTCGTCAGCATCGCGGAGGTCAATCTGAAGCTGATCTGGGACGTCGTCTCCCAGATCAAAGTCGGCGAGCACGGAGACGCCTATGTGGTCGGGCCGGAGGGGCGCCTGATCGCGCATCCCGATATCAGCCTGGTCCTGCGCAACACCGACATGTCCGGGCTCGCGCAGGTCCGCGCCGCGCAGGCCGGAGGCGGTACCATGTCCGATCCGCTTCCCGAAGCGCGCAACATCCAGGGGCAGAAGGTGCTGACCGCATCGGCCCCGATCGAGCCGCTGCACTGGACCATGTTCGTCGAGCTGCCGGTCGAGGAGGCCTATGCCGCGCTCTATGCCTCGCTGCAGCGGCTTGCGATCGTGCTGCTGGCGGCGTCGATCTTCGCGGTGCTTGCGGGAATATTCCTGGCGCGCCGCATGGTGGGACCGATCCAGGCGCTGCGCAGCGGCGCCGAGCGGATCGGGGGCGGCGATTTCTCCCAGCGCATTGCGATCCGGACCGGCGACGAGCTCGAAGGGCTCGCCGACCAGTTCAACGAGATGGGCGCGCGCTTGCAGGAATCCTATGCCGACCTCGAAAACAAGGTCGAGCAGCGGACGTCGGAATTGAGCGAGTTGCTGCAGCAGCAGACAGCGACCTCGGAGGTCTTGGAGACCATCAGTTCGTCCGCCGGCGAACTACAGCCGGTCTTCAACAAGATGTTGGCCAATGCAACGCGGGTCTGCGGTGCGAGCTTTGGCGTCATGGATCTCTGGGACGGGGAACGA
The DNA here is from genome assembly GCF_004571025.1 of Bradyrhizobium niftali. Taxonomy (GTDB): domain Bacteria; phylum Pseudomonadota; class Alphaproteobacteria; order Rhizobiales; family Xanthobacteraceae; genus Bradyrhizobium; species Bradyrhizobium niftali. The sequence continues at coordinate 18,657 of NZ_SPQT01000001.1, forward strand.
TACAATCTCGTATCGGACTACAATCTGCCCTCGGAATTTGCGGTCAGGCGGCGGCATGTCGGAATGCTTGCTCCACATCCCGAGAGCGGCCTTGCTGAGGTTGCCAGAACACATCAGGTTGCCCATGTTCTCGATGTCCGTGAAGGCCCTGCCTATCGTGCCGGAGCCGAGATGGCGATCTTGATTGGTGACGTCGGAGGCGCCCGCACGACGCTTATGGTCCCGCTATTGCGAGAAAACGAGCTGGTCGGCGTGATAACCATCTTTCGTCGTGAGGTTCGCGCGTTCACAGACAAGCAAATCGCTCTGGTGGAGAATTTTGCCAACCAGGCGGTCATTGCCATTGAAAACGCGCGACTGCTCAAGCAGCTTCGCGAACGCACGAGCGAGCTTTCCCAATCCCTCGACAATTTGCGCGCCGCCCAAGATCGCCTGATCCAGACCGAGAAGCTCGCCTCCCTCGGCCAGCTCACGGCGGGGATCGCGCACGAGATCAAGAATCCGCTCAACTTCGTCAACAATTTCTCCGCGGTCTCGACCGAGCTGATCGACGAGCTCAACGAGACCCTTCAATCGGCCTCGCTCGACGACAAGACCAAGGCGGAAGTCGACGAGCTGACCGGCATGCTCAGGGGCAATCTCGAGAAGGTGGTGCAGCACGGCAAGCGCGCCGATTCCATCGTCAGGAACATGCTGGTGCATTCGCGCCAGGGGTCCGGCGAGCATCGTCCCGTCGATATCAATGCGGTCATGGAGGAGAGCCTCAATCTCGCCTATCACGGCGCGCGCGCCGAAAGGCCCGCCTTCAACGTCACGCTCCAGCGCGCGTTCGACCCCGCCGCCGGCCTGGTCGACATCTATCCGCAGGAGGTTACGCGCGTCTTCCTCAACCTGATCTCGAACGGCTTCTATGCCGCGGCCAAGCGCAAGGAGAGCGCAGCGGAAGGTTTTGAGCCGACCCTGAGCGCCGCAACCAGGAACCTCGGCGACAAGGTCGAGATCCGGATCCGCGACAACGGCACCGGGATTCCGCCCGAGGTGAAGGAGAAACTGTTCAATCCGTTCTTCACGACCAAGCCGGCCGGTGAGGGCACCGGGCTCGGCCTGTCCATGAGCCATGACATCGTCGTGAAGCAGCATGGCGGCACGATCGAGGTGAAGACCGAGCCCGGTGTATTCACCGAATTCATCATCACGCTGCCGCGCACGATGGCAGCGGGCGACACTGCCGGAGGCAAGACTTGAACGTTTATATCCTGGTCGTCGATGACGAGCCCGACGTCGAACCGCTGTTCAGGCAGCACTTCCGGCGCGACCTGCGCGCCGGCCGCTTCCAGATGGAGTTTGCCCCCTCTGCGGCCGATGCGCTGAGGCGTGCGGCCGAGGTTCGCGATCCTTCGCTGATCCTGATTCTGTCGGACATCAACATGCCCGGCATGAGCGGGCTCGACCTGCTGCCGAAGGTGCGCGCCGACTATCCGCACGTTCCCGTCATCATGATCACCGCCTATGGCGACGCCGAGACACGCAGAAAGGCGATCGAGCGAGGCGCCCACGGGCTCCTGACCAAGCCGATCGACTTTGCACTGCTGCGCCAGGAGATCGACACGAGGCTCGAGCAAGCCGCATGACTGCGACCATCCTCTTCGTCGACGACGAGCCGGACCTCGAGGCGCTGATCCTGCAAAAGTTCCGCAGGCAGATTCGCGACGGGCTGCTCACCCTCATGTTCGCCCGCGACGGCCTCGAGGCGTTGGAGGCGCTGGAGCAGAATCCGCATGTCGACATGGTGGTCTCCGACATCAACATGCCGCGGATGGACGGGCTGTCGCTGCTGGCAAAGCTCCAGGAGGCCGAGGACAAGAAGTCGACCATCATCGTCTCCGCCTATGGCGACATGAGCAACATCCGCATCGCCATGAACCGCGGCGCGTTCGACTTCTTGACCAAGCCGATCGACTTCGCCGATCTGGAGGCCACGATCCAGAAGACCATCGGCCACGTGGAAATGCTGCGGGAGGTACGGCGGCGCCAGATCGAGGCCGAGCGCGCCCATGCCTCGCTGTCGCGTTTCTTCTCGCCGGAGATCGCAAGGCGCCTGGCTGCGGATGTCGAAGGCGGCATGGAGGTGCAGTGGCGCGATGTCGCCACCCTCTTCACCGACATCACCGGCTTCACGTCGCTGGTCGAGAGCGCGGCCCCGCAGACACTCGGCGAGCTCCTCAACGAATATGTCGGCGGCATGACCGAGATCGTCTTCGCACATGAAGGGACCGTCGCCAAAATCATTGGCGATGCGATTCAGGTGCTGTTCAACGCCCCCGGCGACCAGCCGGACTATGCGACGCGCGCGGTCGCCTGTGCCCATGATCTGGACGCCTGGGCGGAGGACTTCTCCGCGCGCTGGAAGGCGAGAGGCGTGAACTTCGGGGCGACCCGGATCGGTGCCCATGCCGGCCCGGCGCTCGTCGGCAATTTCGGCGGCAACCGCTTCTTCGACTACACCGCCTATGGCGACTCCATCAATATCGCGGCGCGGCTGGAAGCCGCCAACAAGCATCTCGGCACCCGCATCTGCGTCAGCTCCAGCGTCGCCGAGGCGGCCGAGAATTTTCAGGGCCGTCCTGTGGGCGAGCTGATGCTGCGCGGGCGCAGCGAGCCGCTGCGCGCGTTCGAACCGCTGCCGCGGGCCAAATTCGAAGCGCCGGTGACGGCGCTCTATTCCGAGGCTTTTGCCAAGATGGAGGCCGGCGACGCCGCCGCCATGCCGGCCTTTGCCGCGCTGGTCGGCATGCACGCCGACGATCCGCTGGCCGGTTTTCACCTGAAGCGCCTGCTCAACGGCGCCAAGGGCATTCGCATGCAACTGGAATAGGAGCCCGTCATGACGCGTGAATTCTCCGCCGGCAATTACCGTTTCATTCCGTCCGTGTTCCAGTATTCGGCCGGCGCCGCCGCGGACGAGGGCTATGAGATCGAGCGCGTCCGCTTCGATCGCCTGGTGCCGCTGGCCGAGGGCTTTGCGCTGGCGGCGAAGTTCATCCAGGAGGCAGGCCGTCCGCTGACCGCGTTCTGCGCCTGCGAGCTGCGCTCGCCGGCGGCCTTCAGCGAGGAAGGCTTTCGTGCGTTCAACCTGCACTATGTGAAGACGCTGTCCGAATGGGGCATCTTCGACGGCACCACCAATCCAGTGGCGCGCAGCAATGTCTGTCCCGAGATCGATCCGCCGTCAGCGCCATCGTTCTATGCGTTCTCCTTCACGCGCCCGACGCGGTCGAAGGCGCCGAGCTTCGTGATCGCCGGCGGTGCCGAAGCGCGCGAGGGCAGCGGGACTTATGTCGAGCGCACGGTGCGCTACCGCGACCTCAGCCCGGAGGGGCTGCGCGAGAAGGTGCGGTTCACCACCACTTCGCAGATGGAAAACCGGCTGGCGGCCTTCGGCTTCAGCTGGAAGGACACCACCGGCGTGCAGGCCTATTCCGTGCACGACTTCCACCATGCGCTGGTCGACGAGCTGGTCCGCCGCGGCGCATTGCGCTCCGGCCTGACCTGGCACTATGCCCGCCCGCCGGTGGTCGACCTCGAGTTCGAGATGGACTGCCGCCGCGTGATGCGCGAGGTGGTGATCTAGCGCTGGCGCGGGTCGAGCGCGTCGCGCAGGCCGTCGCCGAGCAGGTTCAGCGACAGCACCACGAGGAAGATCGCGAGCCCCGGCCAGATCGCCATCCACGGCGCCTGGGTCAGGAAGCGTTGCGCCGCGTTGAGCATGCTGCCCCAGGACGGTGCGGGCGGCTGCTGGCCGAGCCCAAGGAATGAGAGCGCGGCCTCGGCGATGATGGCGGCGGCGATCGACAGCGTCGCCTGCACCAGCAGCGCCGGCAGGATGTTGGGCAGGATGTGTGAGAACGCGATCCGCCAGCCGGGATTGCCGAGGGCGCGTGCGGCCTCGACATAATCCTCGGCCTTGACGCTCAGCACCTGGCCGCGGGTCAGGCGGATGAAGATCGGGGTCGCCGAGATGCCGATCGCGATCATGGCATTGCCGAGGCTCGGGCCCAGAAACGCGGCCAGCGCGATCGCCAGGATCAGGAACGGGCAGGCCAGCATTGCATCGGTGATCCGGCTGATCAGCGCATCGACAAATCCGCCGCGATAGCCGGCGAGCAGGCCGAGCGGCACGCCGACGCCGAGCGCGATTGCGACCGAGATCAGGCCCGCGAGCAGGGAGGCGCGCGCGCCGTAGACGATGCGGCTGAGGATGTCGCGGCCGAGCTCGTCGGTGCCGAACCAGTGCGTCGCGGTCGGCGGCTTGCGCACCAGGCTCCAGCTCGTCGCGATGGGATCGTAGGGGACGATGAGAGGAGCAAGCGCCGCAAGCAGGATGAACGCCGTGATCACGACGAGTCCGAACACGGCGGCCTTGCGCTTGAACAACCGCCGCCGTGCGCGGCGCGCCGGGCTGTCAAGTTCGGACGCGTGCGCGGTGGAGGGGGCGGCGGGCAATGCGGCATCGGTCATGGCGCTAGCCCCGCAGCCGCGGATTGACGAGGATATAGGCGACGTCGGCAACGAGGTTCAGCGTGATGTAGACCGTGGCCGTCACCAGCACCACGCCCTGCACCACCGCATAGTCGCGGTTGAAGACGGCGTCCACGATCAGCTTGCCGAAGCCGGGAATGGAGAAGATCTGCTCCGTCAGCACCGCGCCCGACAACAGCGTGCCGAGCTCGAGCGCGCCGAGCGTGATGATGGGCGTCAGCGCATTGCGCATCGCGTGCTTGAGGATGACGGAGCGCTCCGACAATCCCTTCGCGCGCGCCGTGCGGACATAGTCGCTCTCCAGCACCTGGAGCATGGCGCTGCGGGTATGCCGCATCAGGATCGCGGAAATCGCGTTGCCGAGCACGAAGGCGGGCATGATGGTGGCGGCCAGGCTCGCGCGCCAGTTCTCGGTGAGCGGCACGTAGCCCGAGGCCGGCAGCCAGCCGAGCTCGATCGAGAACAGGAAGATCAAGAGGATCCCGAGCCAGAAATTCGGCGTCGAGATGCCCCACAGCGCAAACAAATTCGCGCCATAGTCCCAGGCCGTGCCCTTCTTCACCGCGGAGACGATGCCGGCGGGAATGCCGATGAAAAAAGCGATCAGGATCGCCATCGAGCCGAGCTGGAGCGTCACCGGCAGTTTCTGTGCGATCAGCTCGCGCACCGGCATCTTGTTGCGCAAGGACTCGCCGAAATTGCCGGACAGGACTCCCTTGAGCCAGTAGACATATTGCACGGGGATCGGCTGATCGAGCTTGTACTGCTGCCGGATCTGCTCGATCACGGCGGGATCGCGTTCCTCGCCGGCCATCACCAGCGCCGGATCGCCGGGGAGCAATTGCTGGAGCGAAAAGATCAGCACCGACACGAAGAACAGTGTCGGCACGATCTGCGCGATGCGGTGGGCGAGGAATTTCAGCATGGCCCCACCTGTGTCCCGGGTGATGCCGCGATCACTTGAACTTCAGCCCGACCACGCGCACCAGGCCATCAGGCATCTGCTTGTAGCCCTGGAGCTTGGTGGTGTGAGCGATCAGGAGCTTACGGTGGTAGATGTAGATGATGGGCAGATCGTCCAGCACGATCTTGGTCAGCTTCTCATAGATCGCCTTGCGCTCGGCGACGTTGGAGGTCATCCGCCCATCTTCCAGGAGCTTGTCGGCCTCGGGGTTCGAATAGACACCGTCGTTCTGCGGCGCCTTGCTGCGCATGAAAATGTAGGAATTGCCGTCCGGGTCGATGCGTCCGCTCCAGTTGATCTGGAATATCTGGAACTCGCCCGCCTGGGCCTGTTTGAAGGTGGTGGCGAATTCGACTGCGCGGATCTTGATGTCGAAGCCGGCTTCGGCGGCCATCGACTGGACGACCTGCGCCACGGCTTCGTTTTCCGCGCCCTTGGGGATCATGTAGTCCACGGTCACCGGCACGGTGACGCCGGCTTCCTTCAACAGCGCCTTCGCCTTGGCGATGTCGCGTCCACGCACCGGGAATGCCTTCTGATAATAGGGATGCGTCGGGCTGACCCATTGGTTGCCGGGGCTGAATTCGCCGTTGAACACGACCTGGTTGATGGCCTCGCGATCGATCGACAGATCCAGCGCCTGGCGGACCTTTGCCGACTGGCTCAGCGGCCCCTTGGCCTTGTCGTTGCCGATGTTGACGGTGAGGCCGTAATAGCCGAGCTCCGGCGCCGTCGACAACACGAGGCGGGAATCGGCACGGACGTCCTTGATGTCGGTAGCGAGCACGCGCTCGATCAAATCGAGGCCGCCGGACTTGAGGTTCGCAAGGCGCACCGTGGCATCGACGATCGGCAGGAACACGACGCGATCGATATGGATGTTGTCCTTATTCCAGTAGTCGGCGAACTTCTCGAACACCATGCGATCCTGCTGCACGCGCTCGACGAACTTGTAGGGACCTGCGCAGACCGGATGCAGGCCGAACTTGTCACCGGCCTCCTTCGCCGCCTTGGGCGAGACCATCATGCCGGAGCGGTCGGTGAGCTGGGCGATCAGGGGCGAGTACGGCGTCTTCAGCACCAGCTTGATGGTGAGGGGATCGACGACCTCGACATGGTCGACGCTGGCGAGCTCGGATTTGCGGAACGAGGTCGGCAGCGTCATGTGACGCTCGATCGAGAATTTTGCCGCTTCCGCGTCCAGCGGCTCGCCGTCGTGGAATTTGACGCCTGGCCGGAGCTTGATCGTCATCTCCTTGCCGTCGGCCGACGTCTCGTGGGACAGCGCGAGCTGCGGCACTATGTTGAGCTTCTCGTCGATGTCGAACAGCTTGTCGCAGAACGCGGAGAACACGATGCGGCCGACATAGGTGCGGCCGATGCTGGGATCGAGGATATCAGGGTCTTCGGCGATCCCGATGCGAAGCGTGGTCTGAGCCTGGGCCGTGCCCACGAGCGACGTCAGCAAGGCCGACGCCAGGATTGTCAAACGCATAAAGCTCATCGCTCTCAACCTCTGTTTCACGGCTATGCGGGGTCCGTCCCCAATGGACTAACCCCGCCGCCGCGTGCTGCTTCCGGACCGGCGCTGAAGGCGGCAACCAATTTTTCAAGAACCGGCGAGAAACCGCCATCCATGGGGACGATGGCCGCGGAGGACGGCAGTTCCGACGTTCGGTGGCAAGCTGTTGCATGTCCGATGCCATCCGAGACAAGCTGAGGCATCTCGCTGCGGCAGCGGTCCACGACATAGGGACAGCGGGTGTGGAAGCGGCATCCCGGCGGCGGATTGAGCGCGCTGGGGATCTCTCCCTGGAGCACAATCCGGCTGCTTTTTGCCCGCGGTTTAGGCACGGGGATCGCAGACAGCAGCGCGCGGCTATAGGGGTGCCGGGGCGCGGCGAACAGCGCGTCCGCCTCCGCGGTCTCGACGATCTGGCCGAGATTCATCACCGCGACGTGGTCGGCGATGTGCTTGACCACGGCGAGGTCGTGCGAGACGAAAATGTAGGCAAGGCCGAGCCGGTCCTGGAGCTCGCGCAGGAGGTTGAGGATCTGCGAGCGGATCGAGACGTCGAGCGCCGAGACCGGCTCGTCGCAGATGATCAGTTTTGGCTCGACCGCGAGCGCGCGGGCAATCGCGATGCGCTGCCGCTGGCCGCCGGAGAATTCGTGCGGATAGCGTCGCTCGAGCCGCGGCTCCAGCCCGACCAGCCGCAGGATTTCCGCGACCCGTTCGCGCCGCTGTGCGGGTGGAACGAGATCGTGCAGCGCCAGCGGCTCGGTCAGGATCTGGCCGACGGTCATGCGCGGGTTGAGCGAGGCGTAGGGATCCTGGAAGATGATCTGCGCTTCACGGCGGAACGCGCGGAGCGCGCCGGCGTCGAGCGAGAGCAGGTCGCGGCCATCGAAACGGATCGTGCCTGCATCCGGCTCGATCAGCCGCAGCACCAGGCGGCTGACGGTGGATTTGCCGCAACCGGATTCGCCGACCAGGGCCAGCGTCTTGCCCGCCTCGAGCGAGAAGCTGACGCCATCGACCGCCTTGACATGCGCGAGTGCCCGGCCGAACAGCGAGCGCTCGGCGACGAAATGCTTGACCAGGCCTTCGACCTCGAGCAGCGCCATCACGACACCAGAAGCTCGAGTGGCGCGCGGATGCAGCGCGAGAGGTGACCGGGGCTGATCTCCACGAGCGGCGGCGGCGCCCTGGTGCAGGCGTCGAGCACGAAGGGGCAGCGTGCGGCGAAGCGGCAGCCGGCGGGCGGCTGCGCCATGTTCGGGACCATGCCTTCGATCGTCGCAAGCTGCTCGGCGCGGTGGTCGAGCCGCGGGATCGAGCCGAGCAGGCCGACGGTGTAGGGATGCTGCGGCGTCGAGAACAATTCATCCACCGGCGCGCGCTCGACGATCTCGCCGGCATACATCACCGCGACCTCGTCACAGACCTCGGCGACCACGCCGAGGTCGTGGGTGATCAGGATGATCGCCGCACCGCTCGCCGCCTTCAACTCGCGCATCAGCTCCAGGATCTGCGCCTGCAGGGTGACGTCGAGCGCGGTGGTCGGCTCGTCCGCGATCAGGAGGCGGGGGTCGCAGGCCAGCGCCATCGCGATCATCACGCGCTGGCGCATGCCGCCGGAGAGCTTGTGCGGATATTCGTCGACGCGCCGTTCGGGCGAGGGGATGTGGACGCGACGCAACAGCTCGATCGCGCGGTCGCGAGCGCTGCGCCGCGAGCCGCCGCGATGGCGCAGGATGGTCTCGATGATCTGGTCGCCGATGGTGAAGCTCGGGTTGAGCGAGGTCATCGGCTCCTGGAAGATCATCGCGAGCCGGTTGCCACGGAGATCGCGCAAGGTCTGGTCCGGGGTCTTCAGCAAATCGAAGCCATCGAAGCGGATCGCGCCCGATATCTCCGCGCTTTGCTTCGGCAGCAACCCCATGATCGCGAGCGATGTCACGCTCTTGCCGCAGCCGGATTCGCCGACGAGGCCGAGCGTCGCGCCATTGGCGACGCTGAGATCGACACTGTCGACCGCATGGGTGACGCGGCCGTCGTCGCCGTGGAAGCGGATGCGCAGATCCTTGATCTCGATGAGGGGGCTTGTGCTCATGATCGTCTTGCACGGGCCGCGGCGATGCTGGCGTCGATGACGCTGCGATCGGTGTTGCCGGCCGGGTTCTGCCGCGTCGGCATGGAGGAGCGGAAGTGCACCCAGAGCTCGTGGCTGACCCGTTCGAGCCGCTCGATCTCGCCGAGCGGATCGGGATGGTCGTCGGCGCGAATGTCCAGCGCCGGCCATTCCTCCTCGCCGTGGATCAGGAGCGCTGCGGACTGCTTGCCGCGTTTGTCGCCGCCGGCAGCTTCGCCCGCGCGCATCGCCGCGAGCAGGCGGCGCGGGAAGGGCAGGCTGTCATTGGCGATGTAGGTCTTGGCGGTCTCGTCGAGCACATCGGCGCCCGCGAGCATGTTGCCGGCGATCGAGAAGCCGCTGCCCGCGATGTGGCCGCACCAGTCGACGCAGTCGCGCCCGGTGTGCGCGGCAATCTCGCCGCTGGCGTCCATGATGTGAATCTGGCGGCTTTCGCGCCCGTCGTCGGTCGCGAGCAGGCTGGCGAGCACGTCATGCGCGTTCAGGCCTTCACGCAAGAGCTTGACGCCGTCGATGCCGTAATAGGGATTGACGAAGGCCTGCGTCGCGATCGCGCCGAGGCCGGCGGCGATATAGGGCACACGCGCGCCGACGGCGAAGAAGCGGGTTGCAACCGCGATGCCTAACTGGCCGGTGCCAGGATCGCGTGCGATGATCGACCAGGTCATATTCTGTCCATCAGCGTCCTGCTGCGTAGCCCTGCATGCCGCGCGGATTGGCGGCAGCGCGGCGGCGCACCCCGACGCGGGAGGCCGCGGTGAGGCGGCCTTCGGACCAGTCGGGGCCGATCTCGACGATATGCCCGCGCTCGCGCAGATTCTCGATCGTCGCCTTCGGCACGCGGTTCTCGACCACGAGCACGCCGGGGCGCGCGGTACGCGGCCAGAACGAGATCGGGAAGTGCTCGGAGTGCCAGGCCGGCGCGTCGATCGCTTCCTGGAGATTGAGATTGCAATGGACGTGGCGCAGGAAGAATTGCGTGATCCACTGATCCTGCTGGTCGCCGCCCGGCGAGCCCCAGGCGAGATACGGCTCGCCGTCGCGCAGCGCCATGGTCGGCGACAGCGTCGTGCGCGGCCGCTTGCCCGGCGCGAGCGCCGCCGGATGGTCTTCCTCCAGCCAGAACATCTGCGCGCGGCTGCCGAGGCAGAAGCCGAGCTCCGGAATGATCGGCGAAGATTGCAGCCAGCCGCCCGATGGTGTCGAGGAGACCATATTGCCGGCCTTGTCGATGATGTCGAAGTGCACGGTGTCGCCGCGTACCTCGCCGAAGCGTCCGACCGTCGGCTCGCCGGCGCCGAGCGCGCCGACCGCTTCGCGCTGGCCTTCGGCGCGCCTCAGCTTGACGACCCCGCCAAAGCCCTCGACCGAGCCGGGGCGGAAGTCGAGCGAGGCCTTGTCGGTAACGAGCTTGCGGCGCTCGTCGTTATAGGCATCCGACAGCAGCGTCGCGATCGGGATCTCGCTGAACTTCGGATCGCCGTAGAACTTTTCGCGGTCGGCGAAAGCGAGCTTGGCGCATTCGATCTGGAGATGGATGAATTCCGGCCCGGTCGGGTCGAGCCCGTCGAGCGCAAAGCCCTTGAGCAGCGCGAGCTGTTGCAGCGTGACCGGGCCCTGGCTCCAGACGCCGGCCTTGCAGACGGTGTAGCGGCCATAGTCGTAGGTGAGCGGCGCCTCGATGGTCGGCTGCCAGCGCGCCATGTCGTCGGCCGAGAGAACGCCGCGATGCGGCGAGCCGCTGACGTCCATCACCTCTTGCGTGCGGCAGAATTTGTCGATGGCTTCCGCGACGAAGCCGTGCGACCAGGCCCTTCGCGCACGCTCGATCTCGGCGTCGCGGCCACCGTCGCCGCTCTCGGCCTCGCTGAGAATGCGGGCGTAGGTCGCGGCCAGCGTCTTGTTGGTGAAGAGCGTGCCGGGCCTCGGCACTTCGCCATTGGGCAGGTAGACCGCGGCCGAGGTCGGCCAGTGCTTGCGGAACAGCTGCTCGACGGTCTGGATCGTGGCGCAGGCGCGCTCGACCAGGGGATAGCCATCGCGCGCGTAGGAGATCGCGGGCTCCAGCACGTCGCGCACGCGCATCGTGCCGTAGTCTCGCAAGAGCATCATCCAGGATTCGAAGGTCCCGGGCACGCAGGCGGCGAGCAGGCCGGTGCCCGGCACCATGTCGAGGCCTTCGCTCTTGTAATGCGCGATGGTGGCGCGCGCCGGCGCCGGGCCCTGGCCGCAGATCACCTCGGTGCGGCCGCGCTTCACATCGTGCACGATAACAGGCACGTCGCCGCCGGGGCCGTTCAGATGCGGTTCGACCACCTGGAGCGTGAAAGCGGTGGCGACGCCGGCATCGAAGGCGTTGCCGCCCTTTTCCAGAATAGCCATGCCGACGGCGGTCGCGATCCAGTGCGTGGTGGCGACGACCCCGAACGTGCCCTCGATCTCGGGGCGCGTCGTGAAGGGATCCGGATTGACGTTGCTGGCCATGGGATTACGTTACCTTAGTTGTGGCGCGCGCAATTGATCACAGGCGATGCCGTGCCGCCAATGCGCAGGCCGCATGGCACGCGCGCGTCACGCCGGTTCCGGCGCGGTGTTAACCGCATGGCAGGCGACGCCGCCGATCAGTTCCGGGGCTTCCTTGCGGCAGAGATCGAACGCCAGCGGACAGCGCGGATTGAAGGCGCAGCCGGGGGGCGGATTGATCGGGTTCGGAATCTCGCCCTTGACCGGAATGCGCTGGCGGCCGCTCATCGCAAGATCGGGCACGGCGCCCAGCAGCATCTTGGTGTAGGGCATGCGCGGGCGGGCAAACAGCTCACGTCCTTCCGCGATCTCGACGATGCGGCCGAGATACATCACGCCGACGCGGCTCGCCATGTGGCGGACCACGGCAAGGTTGTGGCTGATGAACATGTAGGTCAGGCCGAACTTGTCCTGGAGGTCGCGCATCAGGTTCAGGATCTGCGCCTGCACCGAGACGTCGAGCGCCGAGGTCGGCTCGTCGCAGACGATGAACTCGGCATCGGAGGCAAGCGCCCGCGCGATCGCGATACGCTGGCGCTGGCCGCCGGAGAATTCGTGCGGAAATTTCAGCCGGTCGTCGGGATGCAGGCCGACGAGGGTGAGCAGCTCGCCGACGCGCGCCTGGATGTCGCGCTCGCCCTGGATCAGGTCGAAGGCGCGGATCGGCTCGGAGATGATGGCATCGACCCGGAAGCGCGGGTTCAGGCTCGCATAGGGATCCTGGAAGATCATCTGGATGCGGCGGCGCAGCTTTCGCCGCGCCGGCGCCTGCCGCGGATCCGCCATCGAGACGCCGTCGATCTGGACGTCGCCGGAGCTCGGCGGCAACAGACCGACCACCATCCGCGCCACCGTGGTCTTGCCGGAGCCGGACTCGCCGACCAGCGCAAAGGTCTCGCCCTTCCTGATGTCGAAGGTGACGTTGTCGACAGCCTTGAGATATTCGAGGTGCCCGCCTTCCAGAACGCGGTTGAGCCAGGGCTTCGAGACGTCGAAGACGCGGCGCAGATTTGTGGCCTGGACGAAAGGGGCGCTCATGCTGCGCTCTCCGCCGGCACATCGTCATAGAGATGGCAGGCGACCGACTGCGCGCCCCGCGGAAGTGGCTCCGGCCGATCGACACGACAGCGGTCGAATGCGAACGCGCAGCGCGGATTGAACGAGCAGCCGCGCGGAATCGCCGACAGGCGCGGCATGGAGCCGGGAATCTGCACCAGGCGCTTGTCCTCGCCCGCGAGCGTCGGGATCGCGCCCATCAATCCTTTTGCGTAGGGATGCAGCGGGTTCCTCACGACGTCCTGCACCGGACCGATCTCGGCAACGCGGCCGGCATACATCACTGCGACGCGGTCCGAGGTTTCCGCGATCACGCCCATGTCGTGGGTCACCAGCATCACCGCGGTGCCATGGTCGCGGCCGAGCCGCTTGATCAGCGAGATGATCTGCGCCTGCACGGAGACGTCGAGCGCCGTGGTCGGCTCGTCCGCGATGATCAGCTCCGGTTCGGCGCAGATCGCGAGCGCAATCACCACGCGCTGGCGCATGCCGCCGGAGAACTCGTGCGGATAGCCGTCGATGCGCTTTTCCGGCGCGGGAATCCCGACTTCGGCGAGCAGGTCGATGGCGCGGCGGCGGGCCGCCTGTTCGGACAGATTGAGGTGGGTCCGGATCGTTTCCACGATCTGGTCGCCGACCCGGTACAGCGGATTGAGCGAGGTAAGGGGATCCTGGAAGATCATGCCGATGCGTTTGCCGCGGATGCGGCGCATCTCCTCCGGCGGCAGATTGTCGATGCGCATGCCTGCGAGATGAATCTCGCCGCCGGCGATGCGGCCCGGCGGATCGATCAGGCCGATCACCGAAAGGCCGGTGACGGATTTGCCTGCACCGGATTCACCGACCACGCCGAGCACCTCGCCCTTGGCGATGTCGAAGGAGACGTCGTCGATGGCGCGCAGCGTGCCGCGGCGGGAGGCGAATTCCACCTGAAGATTACGCACGGAGAGAACAGGTTCGGTCATGGGCGACGCACACTCATCGAAGTTTTGGGTTGAGCGCGTCGCGCAGCCAGTCGCCGAGCAGGTTGATGGAGAGGATCAGTGCGGCGAGCGCGAGCCCCGGGAAGGCGACGATCCACCATTCGCCCGCGAACAGATAGTTGTTGCCGATGCGGATCAGTGTGCCGAGCGAGGGCATGGTGTCGGGCAGGCCGACGCCGAGGAAGGACAGCGTCGCCTCGGTGATGATGGCGAGCGCGAGGTTGATGGTGGCGATCACCAGGATCGGGCCCATCGTGTTCGGCAGCACGTGCCGCAGCATGATCACGGGAGCGGGCAGGCCGATCAACTGCGCGGCGGCCACGTAGTCCTTGTTCTTCTCGACCATCACGGAACCGCGCACGGTCCGGGCATAACCCACCCAGAAACTCAGGCCGATCGAGATCACCAGCACCACCAGCATGCTGGTCGCATCCAGCCGGTTGCCGAGGATCGATTTGGCGATGCCATTGACCAGCAGCGCGATCAGGATGGCGGGGAACGTGAGCTGGACGTCGGCGATTCGCATGATCACGCCGTCCACCGCGCCGCCGAAATAACCGGCCATCAGGCCGAGCGCGATGCCGAGCGCGCCGGCGAAGATCACGCCGGCCACGCCGACGGCGAGCGAGATACGCATGCCGTAGAGGATGGCGGAGAACACGTCACGGCCCTGCTCATCGGTGCCGAGCAGGAACGGGCTCTGGCCGTCGGCGGTCCACAGCGGCGAAATCCGCGAGTTCATCAGCTGAAGTTGCGCCGGATCGAACGGGTTCTGGACCGCGAGCACGGATGCAAAGATCGCGAGCAGGAAGAACAAGACCGTGATGGCGGCCGCAACCATGGTGAGCTTGGAGCGGCGGAAGGAATAGAAGACGTCGCTGTCGAGCGCGCGGCTGAGCCAGCCGCGGGCGGCGCGCGTCGGCTGCGTGCTCTGCTTGTCGGAATTCGAGACGACTGCGTCGGACATGCGGGCTGCCTTATGTCGCGCGGCCGACGGTCGAGCGCAGGCGCGGATCGACCACGGTGTAGAGGATATCGACCACCAGATTGATGGTGACGAAAATCAGCGAGACCATCAGCAGGTAGGCGGCCATGATCGGGATATCGACGTTTTGCACGGCCTGGACGAACAGAAGTCCCATGCCCGGCCACTGGAACACGGTTTCGGTGATGATCGAAAATGCAATAACCGAGCCAAACTGGAGCCCGGCTACCGTAATCACGGGAATGAGCGTGTTCTTCAGCGCGTGGCCGAAATGGATGGCACGGGTCGAGAGTCCCCGGGCGCGGGCGAAGCGGATATAGTCGGTTCGCAGCACTTCCAGCATCTCCGCGCGCACCAGCCGCATGATCAGGGTCATCTGGAACAGGCCGAGCGTGATCGAGGGCATGATCAGCGCCTTCAGGCCCGACAGCGTGAGCAGGCCCGTCGTCCACCAGCCGAGCCTGACCACCTCGCCGCGGCCGAACGAGGGCAACCAGCCCAATGTCACCGCGAACAGATAGATCAGGAGGATGCCGATCAGGAACGTCGGCAGCGAGATGCCGATCAGCGAAACCGCCTGGAATAATTTGGCGAGCGCGGTGTCGCGCTTCAGCGCCGAATAGACGCCCATCAGGATGCCGAACACCATTGCAAATACGGTCGCGCAGATCGCAAGTTCCAGCGTTGCGGGCATGCGCTCCATCAATAGCGTCGAGACCGGCTGGCGGAACTGATAGGAGATGCCGAACTTGAACTGCGCGGCGTCGCCGAAATAGCGCACGAACTGCACCGGCACGGGATCATCGAGGCCGAGCGACTTGCGCACGGCTTCGCGTTCGGCCGCCGACGTGTCGATCGAGACGATCTGGTTCACGGGATCGCCGGCGAATCGGAACATCGAGAACGCGATGATGCCGACGGCGAACATGACGCCGATAGCCTGAACGGCGCGGCGAAGAGTGAAAGCGAGCATTTCTTCCACTGTCCTTGGGTGTGCTTGCAGCCGACGTCTTTGTCAGCCGGAAAAAGGAAAGGTCCCGGAAGCCTGACGCTCCCGGGACCTTGTGTTCAACTGACGCTATTCCTTCTTGGTCGCCCAGTGGAACATGACCAGGTTGTCGGCGCGCTGCGGCAGGTTGACCTTCTTCGATACGCCCCAGGCCAGCGCCTGCTGGTGCAGCGGGATGTAGGACCAGTCCTTGTTGCCGATTTCGTAGGCCTGCTTGATCAGCTGGTTGCGCTTGGCGGTGTCGGTTTCGACCAGCACCTTGTCGGTGATGGCGTCGAACTCCTTGTTGCAGTAGCCGCCGAGATTGGCCTCGCCCCGCGAGGATTTCGCATCGTCGCGGCAGCCCATGATGTCAAAGAGCACGTTGTGGGAGTCCATCGTGCTCGGCGTCCAGCCGAGCATGTAGAACGAGGTCTGGTAGCCGCCTTGCTTCAGCACCTTGGCGAAGTACTGCGCCTTCGGCTGCGCCAGCAGATTGATCTTGACGCCGATGCGGGCGAGCATGCCGACGACGGCCTGGCAGATCGCGGCGTCGTTGACGTAGCGATCGTTCGGGCAATCCATGGTGACCTCGAAGCCTTCGGGATAACCGGCCTCGGTCAGGAGCTTCTTGGCGCCGTCGGGATCGAATTTCGGCCGCGTGAACTCCTTGGACAGTATGAACAGCTCCGGCGCGATCATCAGCGCCGACGGCGTCGCCAGCCCGCGCATCACGCGCGTCTTGATCAGCTCGATGTCGATCGCCTTGTAGAACGCCTCGCGGACCTTGATGTCCTTGAACGGGTTCTTGCCCTTGATGTTGGAGTAGAGCAGCTCATCCCGCATCTGGTCGAAGCCAATGAAGATGGTGCGCAGCTCCGGCCCCTTCAGCACCTGTGCATTCGGGCTGGAATCGACGCGGGAGATGTCCTGGATCGGCACCGGCTCGATGACGTCGACTTCGCCGGAGAGCAGGGCGGCGACACGGGTGGCGTCGGAGGAGATCGGAGTGAAGATGATCTCCTTCAAATTGCCTTCGACCTTGCCCCAGTAATTGGGATTGGCCTTGAACACCGTCTTCACGCCGGGCTGATGGCTCTCGATGATGAAGGGACCGGTGCCGTTCTCATGAAGCGAGGCGTAGCTCGGCGTGGTCGCCGCCACCGGCGTCGGGTCGACGACGTTGTTCTCCTCGGCCCATTTCTTGTCCATGATGTACCAGACATCCCACGCGTTATGCAGGATGGGGTTGGGCGAGGGCAGGACGAAATCGACGGTGTAGTCGTCGACCTTGACCACCTTGACGTCGGGCGCAAGGCGGGTCTGCATATTGGACCCCTTCTTGCGGACGCGATCGGCCGAGAACACCACGTCGTCGGCGGTGAAGGGGTCGCCGTTGTGGAATTTCACGCCCTTGCGCAGGTGGAAGCGCCAGCGGGTCGGCTCCGGGGTTTCCCAGCTTTCCGCCAGCGCCGGAATGATCTTGAGGTCCTTGTCGCGCGCGGTGAGGCCTTGATAGACGTGACCGAGATGGGCGTGTGTGGTGCTCTCGTTGAGCGTATAGGGATCGAGCGACTTCAGGTCACCCTGGTTGGCATAACGTAGCGTCTGGCTCGACGCCGGCGAGACCGCCAACGCAAGCGTACCGGCGAGCGTCGCCGCAAACAGAGTCCGTCCGACTGACATTCTTAACCCTCTCCACTCTGCCTCGCCGTGATTTTTTGATTGTTCGGCGGGGCTGATCGATCCATGTTGCCCAGAGTTCACGACCCGTGCAAGCGCCATTCCAGCAAGGAACGCGCCAAGTTGCACCGCTGTGCAGCAATGCTGACCGGCAATCTAGGGGAGGTCGGCGCGCGAATGACATTCGACTTTCGACCTGTGAAGTCCCGGGATAAAGGGAAACTGGCCATGTCGGCCGTTGGCGTATCGGCCGTCCGCGCAGCGGTCGCGGCCAAGCGATTTGATTGACCATACCCGCCGATTGCGGGAGCCTGCGCCCCGCAGCGCGTCCGAGGTCGCTTGCGTTGCACACCGTGTCGCGGCGATACTCCGTCAGACTGCTCGAATCTCATCCGGAGGGGACATGAAAGTTAACATCGAAATCGACTGCACCCCCCTCGAGGCCCGTCAGTTCTTCGGATTGCCGGACGTCTCGCCGATGCAGATTGCCGTCATGGACAAGCTACAGCAGCAGGTCCTGAGCAATATCGACAAGGTCTCGCCGGAATCGCTGATCCAGAGCTGGTTCACTTTCGATCCGAAGATCGCCGAGCGGTTTCAGGACATGTTCGTCACCATGGCCGGCCTCGGCGGAACGCGTAGCAGCGACAAGAAGAAATAATGGCGCCCGGGCGGGACGGGCCGCGACCGTCAGACCGGCTTCGTCCGCCGGGCCTTGGTTTGCTGCTCGCCGAAGCCCGCGGGCTGTTCGAGTTCAACGCCAGCCTGCTGTTGTCGCCGGTCCTGATGCGCGCGCCCAGGGGCGACGGCCATCCGGTGCTGACGTTGCCCGGCTTTCTCGCCAGCGATCTTTCGATGGCGCCGATGCGGCGCTATCTCAGTGAGCTCGGCCATGAGGCACATGCCTGGCGGATGGGCCGCAATCTCGGCGGACTGGGGCGAATGCGGGAGGCCCTTCGTGCCCGCCTCGCCGAGATCCACGCCGCGACGGGGCGCAAGGTCAGCCTGGTCGGATGGAGCCTCGGCGGCGTCTATGCCCGCGATCTCGCGCTCCAGGCGCCCGACATGGTCCGTTACGTCGTGACGCTCGGCAGTCCTTTCGCCAACGATGTGCGGGCGACCAATGCCACGCGGCTCTACGAGGCGCTGTCCGGCGAGCGGGTCGATGATTTTGCCGACCTGCGCGAGGCGATCGCCGGCGATCTGCCGGTGCCGGCGACGTCGATCTATTCCCGCGCCGACGGTGTCGTGAACTGGCGGACCTGCCTGTTGCGCCCCTCGGACCGTGCCGAGAACATCGAGGTGCACCTGGCGAGCCATATCGGGCTCGGCGTGAACCCCGCAGCGCTGTGGGCCGTGGCGGACCGGCTGGCGCAACCGGAGGGGGAATTTTCGCCATTTGACCGGGCAGGGCCGTTTGCCATTGCATATGCCCCGCCGGAGCGGGCAATATCGGCCTGACGAGAAGCGCCGTCCAAGGCGCCCGTCAAATCTTGCGGGAGGGAACTATGGCTGACGGTAAGAAGCTGTCGTCGCTGGATGCGTCGTTTCTCTATCTGGAAACGCCGGAAATGCCGATGCATGTCGGCAGCATGGCGATCTTTCGCCTGCCCGACGATTACAAGGGCGACTTCTTCGAAGACTTCAAGGCGATGATCGTCTCGCGCCTGCACATCGCGCCGATCCTGAAGGCGCGGCTGGAGAAGGCGCCGCTCGACATCGATCATCCCTCCTGGGTCGAGGACGATCAGTTCGACATCGACCGTCACATTTTCCGCGCCAGCCTGCCGCAGCCGCGCGACCGCGCCACGCTCGAGCGCATCGTCGGCTGGATGCACGCCAAGCTCCTGAACCGCGCCCGCCCGCTCTGGGAGTTCTACGTGTTCGAGGGCATGAAGGACAACGAGGTCGGGCTCTATTCCAAGATGCACCATGCCGCCATCGACGGCGGTGCCGGCGCGGCGCTGACCAACATGATCTACGACATCTCGCCGATCCCGCGGAAGGTCGATCCGCCGGCGGCGGGAGCCAAGCCCGGACAGGAGCCGCGCGACATCGCCGCCAACCTGCTCGATTCCTACCAGCAGCTCTTCAGCCAGCCGCTCGATGCTTCGGCCGCTGCGAAGAACCTGCAGTTGCCGCGCACCGGCAAGAGCGACATCGGCTCGATCCTGTTCGACAATGCGATGTACCAGATCGAGAGCGCGGTGCGCTTCGCCGGCAACATCCCGACCGTGCTCAAGAGTGTGTCCGACGTGCTCGGCAAGGTCGCCGATCCGAAGTCGCGCGAGAGCCTGGCCAGCATGGTGTCGCCGCCGACCATGCTCAACAAGACCATCTCCTCGGAGCGCAGCTTCGCCGGCGTGTCGATCTCGCTCTCGCGGGCGAAGGCGCTGGCCAAGCAGGCCGGCGGCAAGCTCAACGACGTCGTGCTGGCGCTCGCCTCCGGCGTGGTCCGCCGCTATCTCCAGCAATACGGCACGCTGCCGGCGAAATCCTTGACCGCCGCCGTGCCGATCTCGCTGCGCGAGGAAGGCAACACCGAGGCCAACAACCAGGTGTTCGGCATGATCTGCGCGATCGCGACCAACATCGACGATCCCAAGGTGCGACTGGAGGCGATCATCGCGCAATCGACCAAGTCCAAGGAGATGTCGCATCCGCTGCGCGCCCTGATGCCGCAAGTGTCCAACATCTCGATGCTGGGCGCGCCGATCATGGTGCAGATCCTGGCGCTGCTCTACAGCCGCTCGAACCTGTCGGACGTGCTGCCGCCGGCCGCCAACATCACGGTCTCCAACGTGCCCGGGCCGCGGCAGACGCTCTACGCCGCGGGTGCCGAACTGTTGCACATCTTCCCGGTGTCGATCTCGACGCACGGGCAGGCGCTCAACATCACCGTGCAGAGCTATCGCGACCAGCTCGATTTCGGTTTCATTGTCGGCGCCAACATCATTCCGCATGTGCAGGTGATGTGCGACATGCTGCCCGAGGAGTTTGCTGCGCTGGAGGCGGCCTATGCGCCGCCAGCGGCCGACGTCAAAGGCGCTGCTGAGTAGGAATGTCCCGATGATCGAAATGCCGCCGCTCAAGTTCGTGCAGACGAACGGAATCCGCATGGGTTATTACGAGGCCGGTCCGGTCTCCGACACCCCGCCGATGGTACTGTGTCATGGCTGGCCGGAGCTCGCCTTCTCCTGGCGCCATCAGATCAAGGCGCTGAGCGAGGCCGGAATCCGGGTGATCGCGCCGGACCAGCGTGGTTATGGCGCGACCGATCGGCCCGAGCCGGTCGAGGACTACGATATCGAGCACCTGACCGGCGATCTCGTCGGTCTGCTCGATCATCTCGGGATCGACAAGGCGATCTTCGTCGGCCACGACTGGGGTGGCTTCATCGTTTGGCAGATGCCGTTGCGGCATATCGGCCGTGTCGCTGGCGTGGTCGGCATCAATACCCCCCATACCAACCGGGCCTGGGCCGATCCGATCGAGCTGCTGCGCGCGCGCTTCGGCGACAAGATGTACATCGTGCAGTTCCAGGATCCGGCACGGGAGGCCGACAGGATCTTTGGCAGTCGCGTCGAGCAGACCTTCGATGCGTTCATGCGCAAGCCGGCGCCGCGCCCGCCCGATGCGCCGGCAGAGGAAGTGATTGCCGGCGTGGGCGCTTCGCCGCGGGTCAATCTCGCGTTTCCGCAGATGATTGCGGCTTACGACGCGAAGCACGATCCGCGCACGCCGATCCTGTCGCCGGAAGAGAAAAAGGTGTTCGTCGACAATTTCACCAGAACGGGCTTCACCGGTGGCATCAACTGGTACCGCAACATGTCGCGCAACTGGACGCGCGCCGAAGGGCTCGATCATACGGTGCGCGTGCCGTCGCTGATGATCATGGCCGAGAACGACGCGGTGTTGCCGCCGTCTTCCGCCGACGGGATGGAGAAGCTGATTCCCGATCTCGAAAAATATCTGGTCCGCGACAGCGGCCATTGGACGCAGCAGGAGAAGCCGGAAGAGGTCAGCGCCAAGCTGATCGAATGGCGTAGAAGGCGATTTGGCTAATTTGTCATTGCGAGCCAACGGGTCCGCGCAAAGCGCGGCCCGATGACAGGCTCCGCGAAGCAATCCAGGAATCCTTCCGCGGTAGAGGTCTGGATTGCTTCGTCGGATCAGCGCAAAATTGCTTCGCAATTTTGTCGCGAGCTCCTCGCAATGACGAGGGTTACTGAGGGGGAAGCGCACGTCAATGTCATCCAAGAATCGTCTGGACCCGATTCCGCAGCCGCCGACCAAGCCGGTGGTCGGCAACATGCTGTCGCTGGACTCGGCCGCCCCGGTGCAGCACCTGACACGGCTCGCCAAGGAGCTCGGGCCGATCTTCTGGCTCGACATGATGGGCTCGCCGATCGTCGTCGTCTCCGGCCACGATCTCGTCGACGAGCTCTCCGACGAGAAGCGCTTCGACAAGACGGTGCGCGGCGCGCTGCGGCGCGTGCGCGCGGTCGGTGGCGACGGCCTGTTCACGGCCGACACCCGCGAGCCGAACTGGAGCAAGGCGCACAACATCCTGCTTCAGCCCTTCGGCAACCGTGCCATGCAGTCCTATCACCCGAGCATGGTCGACATCGCCGAGCAGCTCGTCAACAAATGGGAGCGGCTCAACGCCGACGACGAGATCGACGTCGTCCACGACATGACCGCCCTGACGCTGGACACGATCGGCCTGTGCGGTTTCGAGTACCGCTTCAATTCCTTCTACCGGCGCGACTACCATCCCTTCGTCGAGTCGCTGGTGCGCTCGCTCGAAACCATCATGATGACGCGCGGTCTGCCGTTCGAGCAGATCTGGATGCAGAAGCGGCGCAAGACGCTCGCCGAAGACGTCGCCTTCATGAACAAGATGGTCGACGAGATCATCGCAGAGCGCCGCAAGAGCGCGGAGGGGATCGACGACAAGAAGGACATGCTCGCGGCGATGATGACCGGCGTCGACCGCTCGACCGGCGAGCAGCTGGACGACGTCAACATCCGTTACCAGATCAACACTTTCTTGATCGCTGGCCACGAGACCACGAGCGGCCTGTTGTCCTATGCGCTCTATGCGCTCTTGAAGCATCCCGACATTCTCAAGAAGGCCTACGACGAGGTCGATCGCGTCTTCGGTCCCGATGTCAACGCGAAGCCGACCTATCAGCAGGTGACGCAGCTCACGTACATCACGCAGATCCTGAAAGAGGCGCTGCGGCTGTGGCCGCCGGCGCCGGCCTACGGCATCTCACCGCTGAGCGACGAGACCATCGGCGGTGGCAAGTACAAGCTCAGGAAGGGCACGTTCATCACCATTCTGGTGACGGCGCTGCATCGCGATCCCTCCGTCTGGGGGCCAAATCCCGATGCCTTCGATCCCGAAAATTTCAGCCGCGAGGCGGAGGCCAAGCGGCCGATCAATGCCTGGAAGCCGTTCGGCAACGGCCAGCGTGCCTGCATCGGCCGCGGCTTTGCCATGCACGAGGCCGCGCTCGCACTCGGCATGATCCTCCAGCGTTTCAAGCTGATCGACCACCAGCGCTACCAGATGCACCTGAAGGAAACGCTGACGATGAAGCCGGAGGGCTTCAAGATCAAGGTTCGCCCGCGCGCCGATCGCGAGCGTGGTGCTTATGGCGGGCCTGTCGCCGCCACGGCGTCGGCGCCGAAGACGCCGCGCCAGCCGACGGCGCGGCTCGGCCACAACACACCGATGCTGGTGCTTTACGGCTCCAATCTCGGCACCGCCGAGGAACTCGCGACGCGCATGGCCGACCTTGCCGAGATCAACGGCTTTGCCGTGCATCTCGGGCCGCTCGACGAGTATGTCGGCAAGCTGCCGCAGGAGGGCGGCGTGCTGATCATCTGCGCCTCCTACAACGGCGCGCCGCCGGACAATGCGACGCAGTTCGTCAAATGGCTCGGCGACGACCTGCCGAAGGATGCCTTTGCCAATGTGCGCTACGCCGTATTCGGCTGCGGCAACAGCGACTGGGCCGCGACCTATCAATCGGTGCCGCGCTTCATCGACGAGCAATTGTCGAAGCACGGCGCGCGCGCGGTCTATCCCCGCGGCGAGGGCGATGCGCGCAGCGACCTCGACGGCCAGTTCCAGAAATGGTTCCCGGCGGCTGCGCAGGTCGCGACCAAGGAGTTCGGCATCGACTGGAACTTCACCCGCACGGCGGAGGACGACCCGCTCTACGCGATCGAGCCTGTCGTGGTGACCGCCGTCAACACCATCGTCGCCCAGGGCGGCGCGGTGGCGATGAAGGTGCTGGTCAATGACGAGCTTCAGAACAAGAGCGGGTCCAATCCGTCGGAGCGATCGACGCGCCATATCGAGGTGCAGCTGCCGTCCAGCGTCACCTATCGCGTCGGCGATCATTTGAGCGTCGTGCCGCGCAACGACCCGACGCTGGTGGATTCGGTCGCTCGCCGCTTCGGCTTCCTGCCAGCCGACCAGATCAGGCTTCAGGTCGCCGAAGGCCGCCGCGCGCAATTGCCGGTCGGTGAGGCCGTGTCGGTCGGCCGCCTGCTCAGCGAGTTCGTCGAGCTGCAGCAGGTGGCGACGCGGAAGCAGATCCAGATCATGGCCGAGCACACGCGCTGCCCGGTGACCAAGCCGAAGCTGCTGGCCTTCGTCGGCGAGGAGGCCGAGCCGGCCGAGCGCTACCGCATCGAGATTCTGGCGAGGCGCAAATCGGTGTTCGACCTGCTGCTCGAATATCCGGCCTGCGAATTGCCGTTCCACGTTTATCTGGAAATGCTCTCGCTGCTGGCGCCGCGCTATTACTCGATCTCCTCCTCGCCGTCGGTCGATTCGGCGCGTTGCAGCGTCACGGTCGGCGTGGTCGAAGGGCAGGCCGCCTCCGGACGCGGCGTCTACAAAGGCATCTGCTCGAACTATCTCGCCAACCGGCGCGCGGGCGATGCGGTCTACGCCACCGTGCGTGAGACCAAGGCCGGTTTCCGGCTCCCGGATGATCCATCGGTGCCGATCATCATGATCGGACCGGGCACGGGACTAGCGCCGTTCCGCGGCTTCCTCCAGGAGCGCGCCGCGCGCAAGGCGAAAGGCGCTGCGCTCGGTCCGGCCATGCTGTTCTTCGGCTGCCGCCACCCCGACCAGGATTTTCTCTATGCCGACGAGCTAAAGGCGTTGGCTGCAAGCGGCATCACCGAGCTCTTCACCGCATTCTCGCGCGCGGATGGACCGAAGACCTATGTGCAGCACGTGATCGCAGCGCAGAAGGACGAGGTCTGGCCGCTGATCGAGCAGGGCGCCATCATCTACGTTTGTGGCGACGGCGGCAAAATGGAGCCCGACGTGAAGGCGGCGCTCGTTGCGATCCATCGCGAGAAGAGCGGTAGCGATGCCGCTGCCGGTGCGCGCTGGATCGAGGAGATGGGCGCGAAGAACCGCTATGTGCTCGACGTCTGGGCGGGCGGTTAGCCGTAGATTGTAGGGTGGGTTAGCGAAGCGTAACCCACCATGTTTCAGCGCACGCAGAACGGAGTCGGTGGGTTACGCCTTCGGCTAACCCACCCTACGATTTCCGTTCGTGCTAAAGCTCTCCCATGATTCCCTGGGAAAAGATCGACACCGCCCAAATCCCCGGTTCCGATGGCGAACTCCGCCTGATGCGGCGCGGCAAGGAGTTCTCCATCATGCTCGGCACCAACGAGCTGATGAACAGCCGCCTGTCGGGCTCCGAGGCAGCGCTCGCGACATTGGCCGCGAAGCAGATCGAGACGGTCGCAAAGCCCGCCGTCCTGATCGGCGGCCTTGGCATGGGCTTTACGCTACGTGCAGCCCTTGCTGTGCTCAGCAGCAAGGCGAAGATCGTGGTGTCCGAGCTCGTGCCGGCGGTGGTCACATGGGCGCAAGGTCCGATGTCGCAGGTCTTCGGCGACAGTCTCGATGATGTCAGGGTGAGCATCCGCGAGACCGACGTCGCCGAAATCATCCGGGCGAAGGGATCGGCCTTCGACGCCATTCTCCTCGACGTCGACAATGGGCCGGAAGGGCTGACCCGAAAGGGCAATGATGCGCTCTACAACGCGAGCGGGTTGAAAGCGGCCAAGACGGCGCTGCGGCCGGGCGGCGTGCTCGCCGTCTGGTCGTCGGGGCCCAACCCGGCATTCACCAGGCGCCTTGGGAGCGCCGGCTTCGACGTGAATGAAGTCAATGTCCGCGCCACCGGCAGGGGCGGCGGCGCGCGCCATGTGATCTGGATCGCGAGGAAGAGCTAGGCGGTTATTTGTAGCCCGGACGGAGCGAAGCGCAATCCGGGGGCGATCGATCCGCACGCAAGGTGGTCCCGGATTAGGCAGCGCTCCGTCCGGGCTACGCATCCGGGCTAGAACATCGTGTTGTTGTTCGCCGGATTTTCCGGGATCGGCTGCACGACGTCCCAGTGCTCGACGATCTTGCCGTTCTCCAGCTTGAAGATGTCGACGATCGCGTTGCCCCTTGTGCCGGGTTCGCGAACCGCGTGCACGTGGAGAATGACATAGTCGCCGTCGACGAACGAGCGCTTGATCTCACTGTGCGAGTTCGGAAACTTCTCGCGCAGGAAGCCGATGAACCTGCGAAAGCCGTCCGGACCATCCGCTGCATTGGGATTGTGCTGGACGTAGCGGTCGCCGACATGGGCGAGGGCGGCGTCAGCGTCCTTCTGATTGAGGCCTTTCTCGTAGAAGGCAAGCACGGCGGTGCGATTGGCCTCTTCCTGCGCGCTGCCGGCGCTCGCGGCGCCGTTGCCGAGCGACAGCATGAGAATGGAAGCCGCAATCATTGCGACAGGCCGGACGATGAGGTGCATGGGAGCTCCGAGAGGCCGTGGCCTCTGTCTTGCGATTGAGGGAGCCCTGTATAGCTTCCGTGCCGGCATGCGTTAAGAGAGTAACCGGAAGCTCACATGGTCACCGCGAGGAGACTGCTCGCGTCGGTCTACGCCGCCTGTGCTGCCGCACCATGCGCGTGCTTGTCGATGGCAGCGATGATCTCGGGCCAGAAGCGCATCGGCAGCGCGTGGCCCATGCCCTCGATCATCAACAGCTTTGCGCCGGGGATCGAGGCGGCGGTGTCCTTGCCGCCTTCGGGGTGGACCAAGGGATCAACCGTGCCGTGGATCACCAGCGTCGGCGTGTTCAGGCCGTGCAGCCGCTCCTTGCGGCTGCCCGACGCGAGCACGGCACGGAGCTGCCGGCCGACGCCGGCCGGATTGAGCCCGCGCGCGAACACGCGCTCGGCACGATCAGGATCGCGCGCTTCCTCGTCCGGAAAGGACCCGGCGCGCAGCACCTTCCAGGTCTGGCCGAAGCGGACGATGAACTCCTCCTTGCTGCGCGGCGGCGGTGCCATCAGCATCGCCGCGGCCTCGCGTGTCGGCGGCGGCACGCGCGGATTGCCTGTGGTCGACATGATCGAGGTCAGCGAGCGCACGCGCTCGGGAAACGACAGCGTCACCTCCTGCGCGATCATGCCGCCCATGGAGGCGCCGACCAGATGCGCCGACTTGATGCCGAGCGCGTCCATCAGGCCGACGGTGTCCCTGGCCATATCGATCAGCTTGTAGGTTGCGGCGACGGGAATCCTGAGGAAGCGCAGCTTCAGCAGCTCGAGCGGCGTCAGGCGTTTGCCGCCCGTCAGATGGCTCGACTTGCCGATGTCGCGATTGTCGAAGCGGATCACGCGAAAGCCGCGCGCGGCGAGCTGCTCGCAGAACGCGTCGTCCCAATGGACCATCTGCGCCCCGAGTCCCATGATCAGCAGCAGCGGCTCGGCATTGTCGTCGCCAAAAATCTCGTAGCAAATGTCGATGCCGTTGGCGCGGACGGTCTGGGGCGGCTGATGGGCGTTCACGGGCGCGGTCCCTCCTGCTGATCGATGCTGTATCGCACGGTTTCCCGCCGCAAAGAAGCGGCGCGCGCATCAGCGCACCCGCTGCTTGCCGGTTGACCGGCACCGCGCAACGGTGTGGTATGGCGAAAAAAGAAGGGCATCGCAGCTCTCGATTTCAGGAGGACGCCGATGACCGACAAGACCAACGACCCCGTTGCCGTCTGGCAGAAGATGGTTGGCGAGATGGAGAAGGGGTTCAACTCTTTCGCCAATCAAGCCATGTCGTCGCCTGAGTTCTCGCAAGCGATGAATCGGGCCGGCGGCGTTGCTGCAGGTGCTCAGAAGCAGCTCGGCGAGCTCATGGAGAAGTACCTTGTCAGCATGAATCTGCCGAGCCGGGAGCAGGTCACGGGTCTTGCGGAACGGCTACGGTCCATCGAGGTCCAGATCGGCGAGATGAAGTCGATGCTGAGCCAGATGGCGGCAGGTTCCGGACTGTCGCAGGGCGTCGACGGTGCGCCGCGGCCGCCGCGGACGAAACGCCCGCCCTCCGAAGGCGGAGAGCCCACATGAACGCGCCGACGGGACTTGATTTCGCTTCCATCCCGGAGCGCATCCAGTCCGAGGTGCAGCGCGCAATCCAGCGCAGCATCAAGGGCGTCGAATATTTCTCGACCTCCGGCCCGACGCTCGGCTCGACGCCGAAAGACGTGCTGCATTCGCGCGGCACGATGAGCCTCTACCACTATCGGCCGATGTCGGACGAGATCTACCGCGTGCCGGTGCTGATCGTGATGGCGACCACCAATCGCGGCTACATCCTCGACCTCGTGCCCGGCCAGAGCTTCATCGAGTTCCTCCTGAGGCGCGGCTACGACGTCTACATGCTCGACTGGAGCGCACCGCGTCCGGAAGAGAAGAGCCTGCGCATGGAGGACTACGTCCTCGATTTCATCCCGGATTGCGTCCGCCGCGTGCAGGCGGATTCCGGCGAGCAGGACGTCTCCGTCATCGGCTACTGCTTCGGCGGCGTGCTGTCGCTGCTCTACGGCTCGATCCACAAGGACGGGCCGATGAAGAACTTGATCTGCTTCACCACGCCGATCGACTTCCGCGAGATGAAGCTGTTCTCCAATTTCTCCGACCGCCGCTATTTCGACGTCGATCGCCTCGTCGACAGCGTCGGCAACGTGCCGCCGGAGATGATCCTGTCCTCGTTCGAGATGCTGCGCCCGGCCTCGCGCACGGTGAGCCAGATCCAGCTCTGGGAAAACATCTGGAACGACGAGTTCGTCAAGTCCTACCGGATGTTCGATCGCTGGGCGACCGATACGCTGCCGCTGGCTGGAGAATATTTCCGCACCATCACCAAGGACCTGATGTGGGACAACAAGCTGTTCAACGACACCATGTCGGTCGGCGGCCGCGCGGCGAAGCTCGAAGACATCAAGGTTCCGTTCCTGCATGCGGTCGCCGAGCACGACCACATCGTGCCCTATGATGCGGCAAAGCACCTGATCGCGAAGATTGGATCGGCGGACAAGGAGGAGGTGATGCTGAAAGGCGGTCACGTCTCGCTGGTCGCCGGCGCCAACGCGGTGAAGCGGCTGTGGCCGAAACTGGACTCCTGGCTGGGGAAGAGATCGACATGAGTGAGCAGCGTTCCTATCCGCGTCAGGTCAAGACCGACGCGGGCGATATCGAGATCCGCCTGATGTCGCCCGCGGACGAAGCCGCGGTGCTCGTCTTCGGCAAGGGCCTGCCGACGCACGATCTCCTTTTCCTGCCACGCAACATCAGCGAGCCAAAAGTGCTCTCGGCCTGGGTCAAGGAGATCGAGCGAGGTGCGATCACGAGCCTGCTCGCGGTGAAGGACGGCAAGGTCGTCGGCTGCGGCACGCTGGTGCGCGATCCGCATTCCTGGTCGCCCCATGTCGGCGAGATCCGCATGGTGGTCTCGCTCGACGTGCGCGGGAAGGGGGTGGGGCGGGCGCTGTCGCAGGAGACCTTTGCGCTCGCGCTCGGCGCAGGCCTGGAAAAGCTCTCGGTCCAGATGACGGTCGACCAGCAGGCGGCGATCGCGCTGTTCGAAAGCCTCGGCTTCAAGGCCGAGGCGCTGCTGCGCGACCACGTTCGCGACGTCGACGGCAAGACCCACGACATTGTCGTGCTCGGCCACAACATCGCGCAGGTCCAGGCCCAGATGGAGGCCTATGGGCTGCCAGGCGCCGTCCAGCACTAGGGATCACAAAGACCGGCCGGGCTCCGTTGCTCGGGAACCAATTGCTGAGGGAGGCATCATATTGCCTCCTGTTAAGGCTGTTCACGATTTCGTGATATCGCAGTGCAATATGAATATTGCATCGCACAATTAACTATGCCATATAAGCCGTGCCCCGGGCCAATGAGGACGGGGTGAGCCCATAGCTCAACCCAATGAGGATGGAGAGAACCCCATGACCACTGAAACCAACACTGCCTTCGAGGGCTTCAAGGACGCTTTCAAGAACATCCAGAACCTGGAAGTTCCCGAGGCCGCCCGCGAGTTCGTCAAGAAGACCGCCAACACCGCCAAGGACCGTGCTGCCGAGGTGTTCGCTGGCTCCGAGCGCGTGACCGCCGCCGTCGAGAACGCGGTGACCGAGTCCGTCACCGAGGCCGGCAAGATCAGCCGCAACATCCAGCAGGCGATCTACGAGGACGCCGAGGCGTTCTTCTCGGGCATCGACAAGCTCGCGTCCGCCAAGTCGTTCAGCGAAGCCGTCGAGATCCAGTCGAGCCTGCTCCGCTCCCGCGGCGAAGCGTTCGTCTCGCGTACCAAGGCGACCACCGACTATCTCGGCAAGCTCGCCGCCAATGGCGCGAAGTCCGCTCAGGACAACTTTGCCAAGGTCTACAACAAGACCGCCTGATTGCGCGTCGCGTTGACAAGCTGAATTTTGAGGCCCGCTTCGGCGGGCCTTGTTTTTTGCGCTGCCGTCATCATCGGTCGTCATTCCGGGTCCGGTCCTGCGGACCGTCCCGGAATGACGTAACCTCGGTGCATCATGACCCCACCCGCCACCTTCTCCTTCGACACTCCCGGCGACGCCGAGCGCGCGGCCGAGTTGCGCCGCGTGAAAGCGTTGGCGACGCTGGTGCTCGCCTCGACGCTGGCCTTGTTCGTCGTCGCGAAATGGCTTCTGCCCGTGCATCCCGTGTTCGGCTTCATCGCGGCCTTCGCGGAAGCCGCGACCATCGGCGGGCTCGCCGACTGGTATGCCGTGGTCGCGCTGTTCAAGCGGCCGCTCGGCCTGCCGATCCCGCATACCGCGATCATCCAGAGCAACCAGGCCCGCATCGCCGACAAGCTCGGCGAATTCATCCAGGTGCATTTCCTCGAGGCCGGGCCCGTCGAGGCCAAGCTGAACGAGATCGATTTCGGCTCCTTCGTTGCCGACTGGCTGCGCGACCGCAAGCGCAGTGATGATCTCGCGCGCTTCGCGCTGCGCTTGCTGCCGGAGGCCTTCTCCGCGACCGAAAGCTCGGGCCTGATGACCTTCATCATCCGCCGCATGTCCTCGCAGCTCCAGGCGATCGACCTTGCGCCACTCGCGGCCGGCACGTTGCGCGGCTTCGTCGCGGAGGGGCGGCACCAGGTCCTGTTCGACGATCTCCTGCGCGTGATGCACGAGACGCTGAACCAGAAGGAGACGATGGCGATGATCCGCGAGAAGGTGCGCGCGGAATTGCCGACCCTGCTCAGGCTCTACCGCGCCGACAAGTTTCTGGTGAACAAGATCGTGGCGTCCGCTACCGCTTTCTTCAATGAGGTACGCAGCGATGCCAAACATCCGTTCCGCGGCGAGTTCGACCGCATGGTGCTGAGCTTCGTCGACCGGCTCGGCACCGACCAGGCCTATATCGATCGCATCGACGGATTGAAACGCGATCTGCTGGCGCGGCCCGAGCTCGCCGATCTCGCCCGCACCGTCTGGGCCAACACACGCTCCTTCATCGAGCGCAGCGCCTCCGGCGAGACGCAGGTGCTTCAGCATCATCTCGCCGGCATGTTCGTTGCCGCGGGCGAGGCGCTCGCCGGCGATGCCGAACTGCGCGGCGAGATCAACAAGGGTCTGGTGACGGTCCTGCGCAGCTTCGTCGCGGATCAGAAGAGCGGCGTCTCCACCTTCATCTCCGACCAGGTCAAGGCGTGGGACATGGCGCAGCTGATTTCGCTGATTGAAATCAACATCGGCCGCGACCTGCAATACATCCGCTTCAACGGCTCGCTGATCGGCGGGCTGGCCGGACTTGCGCTCTACTCCGTAGAATCCCTGCTTCGATTGCTGTGACTTTTGCGTCACGGACGTTAGCATTAACGCGCGGGCCTATTGTGGCCCCGCGTCTCTCCCGCTTGAATGTCGGGAACCGGCCGCCTAGCTGATTCATGTTGCGCTGCGGAACGTTCAAGAAGCCGGCGTATTGGAATTCATGCCCATTGCCGGCATCGCGGCCGGCGCCTTCCCAAGGGAAACATTGATGACCGCTACTGCCCAGACGCTGCGCCCGCCGTCCCGTGCCCTGATGTTTCTGGAAGGGCGCGCGATCCACGAGTTCGGCGCATTCCTCGGTGCGCTGCCGCTGCTGAGCCTCGCGCCGCGCGGCGATGGGCATCCGGTGCTGGTGCTCCCGGGCCTTGTCGCCTCCGACGCGTCCACGCGTGCGCTGCGCACGTTTCTGTCCGGCAAGGGCTACGCGGTGAGCGGCTGGCGCCAGGGCCGCAACTACGGCCTGCGTCCGGGCGTGCAGCATGCGATGGTCGATCTGGTCCAGGAGCTCAGCGACACACATGGCCGCAAGATCAGCCTGGTCGGCTGGAGCCTCGGCGGCCTCTATGCGCGCCAGCTCGCCAAGATGATGCCCGAGCGCGTGCGTCAGGTGATCACCCTCGGCAGCCCCTTTGCCGGCGATCCGCGCTCCACCAATGCCTGGCGCGTCTACGAATGGGCGAGCGGGCAGAAGGCCGATCAGGTCGATCCGCGCTTCGGCGGCGAACTCGCCGTGCCGCCGCCGGTGCCGACCACCGCCATCTTCAGCCGCACCGACGGCGTCTGCGCCTGGCAGGGTTGCATGGAGAAGTCGGGCGCGCAGACCGAGAGCATCGAGATCGAGAGCAGCCATTGCGGTATGGGGCATCACCCCGCCGCGGTTTATGCCGTAGCTGACCGGCTTGCGCAGAAGGAAGGCCAGTGGATGCCCTTCGACCGCAGCGGCTGGCGCAGCCTGGCGTATCCCGATCCGCATCGGTAAGTGGGCTTCTTCACCTCGCCCCGCTTGCGGGGAGAGGTCGGATCGCATCGGGGGACTCTCCGCGAGTCCGTCTATCGCTGAGTTTGCGGATGCAGCCCCTCACCCCAACCCTCTCCCCGTAAGAACGGGGAGAGGGAGGAAAGAAGCGTCGCTCCCGTCCATTGTCGCGCCTGCACCAAACGCGCTATGCCTCGCGCATGGCGCATCCGCTTTCCCGTATCATCGACCAGCTCAAGCGCGAGCCGTCGCGCACCGGCTCCATCGTCATCACCGTGTTCGGCGACGCCATCGTGCCGCGCGGCGGCTCGGTGTGGCTCGGCACGCTGCTGGAATTCTTCGAAAGCCTGGACATCGACAGCGGTGTGGTACGCACCGCGATGTCGCGCCTGGCGGCTGACGGCTGGCTGACGCGTGAAAAGGTCGGCCGCAACAGTTTCTATCGTCTTGCCGACAAGGGCCATCAGACCTTTGAGGCCGCGACGCGCCACATCTACGATCCGCCATCGTCGGACTGGACCGGGCGTTTCGAGTTGCTGCTGATCGGCAATGGCGAGGACCGCGACGCCTCGCGCGAGGCGCTGCGCAATGCCGGCTTCGGCAGCCCGCTGCCGGGCGTGTGGGTTGCGCCGTCGGGCGTGCCAGTGCCTGACGAGGCTGCGGGCGCTATTCGTCTTGAGGTCTCTGCCGAGGACGACAGCGGACGCCGCCTGCTCAGCGCCAGCTGGCCGCTCGATCGCACCGCGGATGCCTATCTGAAGTTCATGAAGACGTTCGAGCCGCTGCACGCCGCGATTGGCCGCGGAACGACTCTCTCCGACGCCGACGCCTTCACCGCCCGGATACTGCTGATCCACCACTATCGCCGCGTCGTGCTGCGCGATCCGCTGCTGCCCGAGAGCCTGCTTCCTGCGGATTGGCCGGGCAGGGCCGCCCGCGCGCTCTGCGGCGAGATCTATCGCGCACTGCTTGCTCCGTCCGAACAATGGCTTGATGGCCATGGAACCAATGAAAAAGGGCCATTGCCGGCGGCGCGAAAACTC
This sequence comes from Bradyrhizobium niftali, assembly GCF_004571025.1. Taxonomy (GTDB): domain Bacteria; phylum Pseudomonadota; class Alphaproteobacteria; order Rhizobiales; family Xanthobacteraceae; genus Bradyrhizobium; species Bradyrhizobium niftali. The sequence goes on from NZ_SPQT01000001.1 coordinate 52,246, forward strand.
CTGGAACGGAGGTTCGGCGCCTGACCGTTATGTTACAGAAATATCTTGCATGAAGTAATTTCTGTTATATATTATCTCCCAATAAAACGGGAGGATGCGCATGTATACCCAGGCGCTGAACACGGCCGAGACCGAGGATCGCGGTCTTGAGGACGCGGCCAGGGCTGCGCAATTCCAGGCTCGCATCGATGCGGAGGAACGCATCGAGCCGAACGACTGGATGCCGGCGGCCTATCGCAAGACGCTCACCCGGCAGATCTCCCAGCACGCCCATTCCGAAATCGTCGGCATGCTGCCCGAAGGCAACTGGATCACGCGCGCGCCGACCTTGCGCCGCAAGGCTGCGCTGCTCGCCAAGGTGCAGGACGAGTGTGGCCACGGGCTCTATCTCTATGCCGCCGCCGAGACGCTCGGCACGTCGCGCGAAGAGCTGGTCGACGCCATGCTTGCCGGCAAGGCCAAATATTCCTCAATCTTCAACTATCCGACGCTGACCTGGGCCGACATCGGCACCATCGGCTGGCTGGTCGACGGTGCTGCGATCATGAACCAGATCCCGCTGTGCCGCTGCTCCTACGGTCCCTATGCGCGCGCGATGATCCGCGTCTGCAAGGAGGAGTCGTTCCACCAGCGCCAGGGCTACGAGATCATGCTGACGCTGTGCCGCGGCTCGGACGAGCAGAAGGCGATGGCGCAGGATGCGCTGAACCGCTGGTGGTGGCCGGTGCTGATGATGTTCGGCCCGCCCGATGCCACGAGCCAGCACAGCGACACCTCGACGAAGTGGAAGATCAAGCGCTTCTCCAATGACGAGCTGCGCCAGAAATTCGTCGATGCCACCGTGCCGCAGGCGCAATATCTCGGCCTCACCATTCCCGATCCCGGCATGACGCAGGATGCCGACGGGCACTGGCGCTACAGCGAGATCGACTGGACCGAGTTCAAGCAGGTGCTCGCCGGCAACGGCCCATGCAACCGCGATCGGCTTGCCGCGCGCCGCAGGGCGCACGACGAGGGCGCCTGGGTGCGCGAGGCGGCAGCTAGCTACGCCGCCAAGCGCGCACGTCGCCAGACCGCGCAAGCGGCCGAATAGGGAGATCACGATGGCCACGCCGAACACGCCGCTGTGGGAAGTCTTCATTCGCAGCCGCAACGGGCTCGCGCACAAGCACGTGGGATCGCTGCATGCCAGCGATGCCACCATGGCCCTTCAGGCCGCCCGCGACATCTACACCCGTCGCGGCGAGGGCCTGTCGATCTGGGTCGTGCCGTCCACCGCGATCACCGCGAGCGACCCCGCCGAGAAGGGCATGATGTTCGAGCCGGCGGAGTCGAAGATCTACCGGCATCCGACATTTTATGAGGTGCCTGAGGAAGTGGGGCATATGTGATGCTTGTGGCCAACATCCAGGTCGCGGAAACGCCATTGGTGCTCTACGTCCTGCGCCGCGCCGACGATGCACTGATCCTCGGTCATCGGCTGTCGGAATGGTGTGGACATGCGCCGATGCTGGAAGAGGACATGGCGCTCTCCAACATCGCGCTCGACCTCATCGGCCAGGCACGCGAGCTCTACACCTATGCGGCCAAGGCCGAAGGCAAGGACAACGACGAGGACAAGCTCGCTTACCTGCGCGATATCAGGCAGTACCGCAATCTGCTGCTGGTCGAGCAGCCCAACGGCGACTTCGCCCAGACGCTGGTGCGGCAGTTCTTCTATTCGGCCTTCGCCGACCTCTACTGGCGCGCGATGATGGCCTCACGCGACACGACGCTGGCCGCCATTGCCGCCAAGTCCGAAAAGGAGAGCGCCTATCATCTGCGGCATGCCTCGGAATGGATCATCCGGCTCGGCGACGGCACGGACGAGAGCCATCGACGGGCGCAAGCCGCGATTGACCATCTCTGGGCCTTCACCGGCGAGATGTTTGCCGTCGATGACGGCGAACGCGCCCTGATCCATGCGGGTGTCGCCATCGATCCGGGTGTCTTGCGCGGGCGTTGGCTGCAGATGCTCTCCGACGTCGTCAGCGAAGCCACGCTCACGCTGCCGCAGAACGACTGGATGCACCAGGGCGGCCGCGCGGGCCGGCATAGCGAGCATCTCGGCCATCTCCTGTCGGAGCTGCAATCGATGCAGCGTACCTTCCCGGGGCAGACATGGTGACGGTGCTCGAGAGCGGTGCGGATCTGCGCCAGCGCGCCTGGGATGCCGTGGCGGGCGTGGTCGATCCGGAAATCCCGGTGCTGACGATCGCCGATCTCGGCGTGCTCCGCGATGTCGTGCTCGACGGCGACCATGTCGAGGTCGCGATCACCCCGACCTATTCGGGCTGCCCGGCCATGAACATGATCGCGCTCGAAATCGAGGTCGCGCTGGAGCGCGTCGGCTTCCGCGGCTCAAAGGTGCGCACGGTGCTGTCGCCGGCCTGGACCACCGACTGGATGAGCGAGGAGGGCCGCCGCAAGCTGCGCGCCTACGGCATCGCGCCGCCGCAGGTCTCAAGCTCGCGCCGCGCGCTGTTTGGTGAGCAGTCTGTCGCGTGCCCGCAATGCGGCTCTGCGAGGACCGAGCTGTTGTCCGAATTCGGCTCGACCTCCTGCAAGGCGCTGTGGCGCTGCAAGGCCTGCCGCGAACCCTTCGATTACTTCAAGTGTCATTGACCATGTCCGCAGCCGCACCACGTTTCCACCGCCTGGCCGTCAACGATCTCCGCCGCGAGGCCTCCGACGCCATCTCGATGACCTTCGCCATCCCCGGCGAACTCGCCAGCGATTATGCTTTCACGCCCGGGCAGTACCTCACGCTCCGCACGATGCTGGACGGTGAAGAGGTGCGCCGTTCCTATTCGATCTGCTCCGGCCCCGACGATGGCGAGATCCGCATCGCGGTGAAGAAGGTCGATGGCGGTGCGTTTTCGAGCTGGGCCGCCGACGAACTCAAATGCGGCGACGAGCTCGACGTGATGACGCCGACCGGCCGCTTCGGCGTGGTCGCGCCGGCCGATACGGGGCGGATCCATGTCGGCTTTGCCGCAGGTTCCGGCATCACGCCGATCCTGTCGATCGTGAAGGGCGTGCTCGCACGCGAACCGGCCAGCCGCTTCTTCCTGTTCTACGGCAATCGTACGACCGACAACATCATGTTCCTCGAGCCGCTCGAGGAGCTCAAGGACCGGTTCATCGACCGCCTCTCGATCTTTCACGTCATCTCCGGCGAGGAGCAGGACATCCCGATCCTGCATGGCCGGCTTAACGGCGACAAGGTGAGGGTGCTGCTGCGCTCGCTGGTGCCGGCGGCAAGCATCGATCACGTCTTCATCTGTGGTCCGTCTGGCATGAGCGAGGACATCGAGGTGACCTGCCGCGATCTCGGCATCGCGGACGAGCGCATCCACGTCGAGCGCTTCGTCTCGGAATTCGGCGGCAAGCCGCGGCCGAAGAAGGCCGTTGCGCCCGACGCGCCGCCGAAGGCGATCGCCTCGCTGATCATCGACGGCAAGCGACGCGACGTGCCGGTCGCCGAGGACGAAGCGATCCTCGATGCCGCGCTGCGCGCCGGCGTCGATCTGCCCTTCGCCTGCAAGGGCGGCATGTGCTCCACTTGCCGCGCCAAGCTGGTCGAGGGCGAGGCGCCGATGGACATCAACTATTCGCTGGAGCCGTGGGAGCTGAAGGCCGGCTTCGTCCTGACCTGCCAGGCCAAGCCATCGTCCGAGCGGGTCGTGGTCGACTATGACCATGTCTGATCAGGCGGATCAGTGCCCAACAATGCAAATGCGTCGCATTATTTGACACCCTGAACCAACCAGCAGAACATCATGTGCAAGCAATTGGCCGGGAGAAGCGCGTGAACGTCAAAGCCGCCCTGTCGCCTGAGGATATTGCCCGCGCCTGCGCCGATGCGATGTGGGCGGAGGACGATGCCTCCAAAGGTCTCGGCATGGAGATCGTCGAGATCGGTCCAGGCCTTGCGACGCTGGCCATGACGGTGCGGCCGGACATGGTCAACGGTCAGCGCATCGCCCATGGCGGCTTCATCTTCACGCTCGCAGATTCTGCCTTTGCGTTTGCCTGCAACTCGCACAATGAGCGTGTGGTCGCGGCGCAGGGCCAGATCACCTTCATCAAGCCCGGCAAGCTCGGCGATCGGCTCATTGCGAAGGCGCGGGAGATCAGCCGCAGCGGCCGCTCGGGGATCTACGACGTGCGTGTCACCGCAGGCGACACCGTCATCGCGGAATTCCGCGGGCATTCGCGCGTCATTCCCGGCACGTGGCTGCCGGCACAAGACAAGTAAAGAAAAGAACAGACCAATGTGGGGAAACGAGGATGGCTCTGACCAGGCTCAAGGAAGGTGGCACCACCTATAGTGCCGAGATGGACGCGCATGAGCGCGCCCCGCGCGACGAGATCATGGCGTTGCAGACGCAGCGGCTGGGCTGGTCGCTGAAGCACGCCTACGACAACGTCGCGCATTATCGCAAGGCCTTCGACGAGGCCGGCGTGCACCCGTCCGACTTTCGCGAGCTCTCCGATCTCGCGAAGTTTCCGTTCACGGTGAAAACGGATTTGCGCGACAATTATCCTTTCAACATGTTCGCGGTGCCGCGCGAAAAACTGGTGCGCGTGCATGCCTCCTCCGGCACGACGGGTAAGCCGATCGTCGTCGGCTACACCCAGCGCGATATCGACACATGGTCGGAGGTGATGGCGCGTTCGATCCGCGCCGCCGGCGGCCGCACCGGCATGATCATCCACAACGCCTATGGCTACGGCCTTTTCACCGGCGGGCTCGGGGTGCACTACGGCGCCGAAAAGCTCGGCTGCACGGTGGTGCCGATCTCCGGCGGCATGACCGAACGGCAGGTGCAGCTCATCAACGATTTTCGCCCCGACATCATCACGGTGACGCCGAGCTACATGCTGGCGATTCTGGACGAGTTCAAGCGCCAGAAGCTTGATCCGCGGCAGTGTTCGCTCAAGGTCGGCATTTTCGGCGCCGAGCCCTGGACCAATGCGATGCGCGGCGAGATCGAGGACGCCTTCGACATGGATGCGACCGACATCTACGGCCTGTCCGAGGTGATCGGCCCCGGCGTGGCGCAGGAGTGCATCGAGACCAAGGACGGCCTGCACATCTGGGAAGACCACTTCTATCCCGAAGTGATCGACCCCCAGACGGGCGCGGTGCTGCCCGATGGCGAGAAGGGCGAGCTGGTCTTCACCTCGCTCACCAAGGAAGCTTTCCCGGTGATCCGCTATCGCACCCGCGACCTGACACGGCTGCTGCCGGGCACGGCCCGGCCGGGCATGCGGCGCATGGAGAAGGTGACGGGCCGCTCGGACGACATGATCATCCTGCGCGGAGTCAACCTGTTCCCGACCCAGATCGAGGAGGTGCTGCTCGCCACCGACTGGTGCGGCGGCCACTTCATCCTCGAATTGACCCGCGAAGGCCGCATGGACGAGCTGACCATCATCGCCGAGGCACGGCCCGAAAGCTGGGACGGCCGCGGTCTCGTCGACCATGCCGACCGGATCGCGACCCACATCAAGAACACGATCGGCATCAGCTCCAATGTGCGGGTGGTCGCGCCCGCCACGCTGGAGCGTTCGCTCGGCAAGGCCAGGCGCCTCTACGACAAGCGGCCGAAGGATTGACTTGACCACCCGTAAGGGCGACAAGGCCCGCCAGAAATCGCGGGTCTTTCCGATGTCACCAGCCGATACCAAAGCCGTCGAAGCGCGCTGTGTGCGCCTCAATGCCAAGGCCGAGAACGCGGCCGCGCTTGCGCCGGTTGTCGAGCGTCAGACGCTCGCGCGCGGTCCAAACGATGTCCTGATCGAGGTGAAGGCCGCCGCCGTCAATCCGTCCGACGTCAAGGCCGCGACCGGGCTGATGCCCTATGCCGTATTCCCGCGCACGCCGGGCCGCGATTACGCCGGCGTGGTGATCGATGGTCCGGCCGGCACGGTCGGCCGCGAAGTGTTCGGTTCCTCCGGCGATCTCGGCATCCGCCGCGACGGCACCCATGCCAGCCTTCTCGTCGTCGAGCTCGACGCGATCGTGGAGAAACCCAAGACGGTGTCCTGGGAGGAGGCTGCCGGCATCGGCGTTCCCTTCGTCACCGCGATGGAAGGCTTTCGCCGCGCCGGCGTGCCGAAGGCCGGTGAGACCGTTCTGGTGTTTGGCGTCAACGGCAAGGTCGGCCAAGCCGCGGTGCAGATCGCGACCTGGCAGGGCGCGCGCGTCATCGGCGTGGTGCGCAAGGCGGAAGCTTATGAGGGCCACGCCAACGCGCCCATCGAGGTGATCGACGCCTCCGCCACCGACGTTGCCGCGCGTGTGCGCGAAGTGACCGGCGGCAAGGGCGCCGACATCGTCTTCAACACGGTCGGCGATCCCTATTTCCAGGCCGCGCACAAGTCGCTCGCCTTGCGCGGCCGCCAGATCCTGATCGCCGCGATCGACCGCATCGTGCAGTTCAACATCCTCGAATTCTATCGAGGGCAGCACACTTATGTCGGCATAGATACGCTCGGCCTGTCTTCGACGGCGACAGGCGCGGTGCTGCGTGACCTCGGTCCCGGCTTCGCCAGCGGTCACCTGAAACCGTTTCCGATCAAGGCGAATGCCGTCTATCCGCTGGAGCGCGCCAAGGAGGCGTATGTCGCGGTCGCCGGCTCTTCGCGGGATCGCGTGATCCTGAAGCCGTAATCATGGACTCGTCCGCCCAACTCGTCATCCTCGCCGGCCTCGTCATCGGGTTCATTTACGGCGCCGTGGGTCTGCTCAGCGGCTTCTGCCTGATGAGCAGCATGCGCGGATTCCTCGCCGAAGGAGACGGCCGGCTGGTGCGGTCCTATGCGCTGGCGATTGCTGTCGCGATCGCCGCGAGCCAGGTCCTGGCCGGCAGCGGCGCCGTCGATCTCGGCAAGTCGATCTACCTGCAACAATCCTTCTCGGCGCCGGTGCTGTTCCTCGGCGGCCTGCTGTTCGGCTACGGCATGGTGCTGTCGAACGGCTGCGGCTCGCGCGCGCTGGTGCTGCTCGGCCGCGGCAATCTCCGTTCCTTCGTCGTCGTGATCGTGCTCGCCATCGCCGCGCAGATGACGCTCAAGGGCCTGATCGCGCCGGCGCGCATTGCGCTGGTTCAGGCCTCGCAAACCACGGTCAACACGAATTCGCTGCCGTCGCTGCTGGCGGCGCTCGGTCCCTCTGAAGCTCTCTCGCGGGCGATTGCCGCAGCCGGGATCGTCGTCGCCCTGATCCTGTTCGCGTTCGCCCATCCGGTGTTTCGCCGTTCGCCGGGCCAGATCGCGGCGGGCGTCATCGTCGGTGTCCTCGTTGCGAGCGGTTGGTTCGTCACCGGCTATCTCGGCGCCGACGACTTCAATCCCGTCCCCGTGACCTCGCTCACCTTCATCGCGCCGATCGCCGATAGCCTGCAATATGCCATGCTCTCGACCGGCCTGACGCTGAATTTCGGCATCGCGACGGTTGCCGGCGTCTTCGCCGGCAGTCTGGCGACGGCACTCGCTACGGGTCGCTTCAAGCTCGAAGGCTATTCATCGCCGCGCCACATGCTGCGCTCAGGCAGCGGCGCCGCGCTGATGGGCATCGGCGGCGTGATGGCGTTCGGCTGCTCGATCGGACAGGGATTGACTGGCGTGTCGACGCTGGCGCTGGGCTCGTTCGTTGCGCTCGCCGGCATCCTGCTCGGTACGACGGCGGGCCTGCGCGGCGTGCTGCGCGTTCAACCTCTCGCGATGGCCTGACTGCGCAGCAGGCGATCCCCGAGCGTTGCCAGGCCGATGCCGGCGACGATCAGTCCGGCCGCGACAGCAAGGCTCATGTCGAGCGGTTCGCCCAGCAGGATCGCCGCACTGGCGATGCCGACGAGTGGTGTCGCCGTGGTGCCGAGCGACGTCGTCAACGCAGAGATGCTCTTGTTGACCATCGACATCGCCCAATAGGCAAGCGCCGTCCCGATCAGGCCGGAATAGAGGAACAGGAGCACGAGCCTCCACGACCATTCTGCGTGTGGCAGGCCGTCCGCGATTGTCGCGCTGACAGTCAGGACGATCGTTGCGACGAGTACCTGCCAGATCAGCAGCTGGAGCGGAGAGGCGATCCAGCGATGCGCGCGAATATAGATGATGTTCGCGGCCCAGGAGATCGCGGCCAGGATGACCATGCCGGCGCCGAGCACGACGTTGGTATTGGTCCAGTCGATCGATGCTGGGTTCAGAATCACGGCAAGGCCGATCAACCCAAGCAGCGCGCCGGCAAGTTTGGGCGCGGTCAGTGTATCTTTCGCGAGCAGGGGCGCGGCGATCGCGACCCAGAGCGGCGTGGTGTAGCCGAGCACGATGGCCTTGCTCGCAGGCAGGAAGCGTACACCAGCCGCAACCAGGACCGAGAACACCGTCATGTGCAGCAGTGCGACGCTCAGGACCACAGGAATGTCGCGCCGCTCCGGGATCACCAGATTGTTGCTCAGTCCGAGGATCACGAACAGTCCGGCCAGCGCGATCCAGCTCCGGATCGCTGAAGCCCACAGCGGGGAGAGGAACTGGACGAGCTGCTTCGTCACCGACCAGTTCACGCCCCAGGCCAGCACGACGATGAGGAACAGGCCGACGGCGGCACGGGGTGACAGGGAGTTCATTTCGGAGGTCCTTGAAGCAGTCCGGCCTGGCGGATAGCATCCGGTCTGGCACCAGTAAAAGTGCCAGATCGTGAAGGAATAAGGTGCCAGTTGCAGAAGAGATGATCGCCGGCCTGATCGAGTTGAAGCGGACCGGCGAGGAAGGGCTGATGGCTCAACTGACGAGCCAGCTCAGGGAGCTGATCGGAAGCGGCCGCATCGGCAGGGGCCGCGGGCTGCCGTCGAGCCGACAGCTTGCGAGCGATCTCGGCGTCTCCCGCAACACCGTGACCTATGCGTTCGAGCAGCTTGCCGCCGAAGGATATCTGGCTGCGTCGCGCGGGCGGCGCCCGGTCGTGACGGTCGACGGCGGTGAGCGTATCGAAGCAGCTGGCGCCGCGACATCACGTGTCCGCGCCGGCACGCCGCGCCTCTCGCCCTGGGCCTCTAGGCTCAAGCAGGCGGACTGGCCGATGTCCTATCTGGCGCAGCTGAAACCCCTGCGGCCGGGGCATGGCGATTTCAGGGAGTTTCCGAACGAGGTCTGGGCCCGCTGTCTGCGCCGCAGCGCCGTGCGTGCAGCCAGGCGCGAGCTTGGCCCCGTCAACCGTCCGCGCCTGCGCGAGGCGCTGGCGCATTATTTGGCAACCAGCAGAGGCGTTCGCGCCACGGCGGACCAGATCATGATCCTGCCGAGCGCGCAGGCCGCGCTCACTTTGATCGCGGCGGCCGTGATCACGCAAGGTGACGAGGTCTGGGTCGAGGATCCCGGCTATCCCGGAGCCGCGGCTGCCTTCCGTGCCTCCGGCGCGCGCGTGACCGGCATCGGGCTGGACGAGCAGGGCATGCAGCGGATGCCGGGCCTTGCGGCTCCAACCCTGATCTTCATGACGCCTTCGCACCAGCATCCGACCGGCCGGCTGATGTCGCTCGCCCGCCGCACCGAATTCTTGGGCATGAGCAAGCCCGGCAAGACCTGGATCGTGGAGGACGATTACGACGGCGAATTCCACTATGACAGCCGGCCGGTGCCGGCGTTGCAGGGGCTCGATACCCATGGCCGCGTCTTCTATGTCGGTACGTTCTCGAAGGCGATGACCTCGGATATCCGGCTCGGCTATCTCGTCGTGCCGCCGGCGCTGGTCAGCACCCTCGAGATCGCGCAGCGGCATATCGGACTGATCGCCGCCAGCCATGTTCAGGAAGCGCTGGCCGAGTTCATTGCCGACGGGCATTTCCTCGCGCATCTGCGCCGGATGCGCCGGCTCTACCACGCACGCCGCGATCATCTCGCCGAGGGACTGGAGCGCCATCTTGGCGAGGTGCTCACGGTCGAAGTGCCCTCGGGCGGCATCCAGCTCGTCGCGCGCCTCAAGCGCGGTCGCGCTGATCAGGCCGCGGTCAAGCGGCTGGTCGAAGCGGGGGTCGAGACGCGCGCCTTGTCCAGCCTTGCGCTCGGCCGGCCGCGCGATCACGGCCTGCTGCTCGGCTTTGCGGCATGGCGCGAGAACGAGATCAGCGCCGCCGTGCGGACGATGGCATCGTGCTTCTAGCGCGCAGCGCTAGTCCACGGCCTTGGTCACGATGCGGATCTCCGAGGTCAGCGTGCGATGCACCGGACACTTGTCGGCGATCTCCATCAGCTTCTTGCGCTGCTCGGCATCGAGCGCGCCGTCCATCGCGATGTCGCGCTCGATCTGGTCGAGCATGCCCTCGCGCGTCTCGCACTCCGCGCAATCCTTGGCGTAGATCTTGGAATGTTTCAGCGTGACCGTGACGCGGTCGAGCGGCAGCGACTTGCGGTCGGCATAGAGGCGCATGGTCATGGAGGTGCAGGCCCCTAAGCCTGCGAGCAGGAAGTCATAGGGGCCGGGGCCGGCATCCTCGCCGCCGGCAGCGACCGGCTCGTCCGCCACCAGATGATGTGGCCCGACGGTGATGATCTGATTGAACTTGCTCTTGCGGGTCTCCTGCACCACCACCTTGCGCGGCTCCTCGACGAGATCGATCGCTTTTGCGGGCTTTGCGGCGTCGATGTAGCGGCTTGCCCAGGCCGCGATCACGTCGGCTGCATAGAGGGCGTCGGCCGGCCTGGTGAGGAGATGATCGGCGTGATCGAGCGAGACGAAGCTTTTGGGATGCTTGGCCGCGACGAAGATCTTGGTCGCATTGTCGATGCCCACGGTGTCGTCGACCGGCGAGTGCATCACCAGCAGCGCCTTGTGCAGGCCGGTGACGTCCTTGATCAGCTCATGCTCGGCGATGTCTTCGAGGAATTCGCGCTTGATGCGGAATGGACGCCCGGCAAGCGACACTTCGACCTCGCCCTGTGCGCGGATCGCGTCGACATGCTCCCTGAACAGGCCGGTGACGTGGGCGGGGTCAGATGGCGCTGCAATGGTCACCACCGCTTTCGCCTCGGGAACCTTGCTGGCCGCGGCGAGGATCGCAGCGCCGCCGAGGCTATGGCCGATCAGGATCGACGGCGCCTTGCGCGTCGAACGCAGATGATCGGCCGCGCGCACGAGGTCGGCGACGTTCGAGGAGAACGTCGAATTGGCGAAATCACCCTCGCTGGAGCCGAGGCCGGTGAAGTCGAAGCGCAGCACCGCGATGCCCTTGGCTGCGAGCGCGACCGAGATGCGCTTGGCCGCCAGCGTGTCCTTGCCGCAGGTGAAGCAGTGCGCAAACAGTGCGAAAGCTGAAGGTTCGCCGTCCGGCAGCTCCAGCGCGGCTGCGAGCTGATGGCCGCCTTCGCCGGTGAATTGAAAGCGTTCCGTCGGCATGGGCTCCCCCGTCTCCTGGTTGAAACTTAGTCGCTTGAATAGCGCTGCTCGGCCCAGGGATCGCCGCGGTTATGATAGCCGCGGACTTCCCAGAAACCCGGTGCGTCGTCGGTCAGGAATTCAATGGCCTGGAGCCATTTGGCGCTCTTCCAGAAATACAGATGCGGCACGACCAGCCGCACCGGGCCGCCATGCTCCTCCGTCAGTGGCTGGCCGGACCAGCTATGGGCGAGCAGGGCGTCCTCGGCGGCAAAATCGTCCAGCGCGAGGTTGGTGGTGTAGCCGTCATAGGAATGCAGCACGACGAAGCGTGCATCCTCGCGCGGCTGGCAGGCGGCGAGCAGCTCGCGCGTGGCGAGCCCCTCCCACTCATTGTCGTAGCGCGACCAGGTCGTCACGCAGTGGATGTCGGAGGTGAACTGGGCCTGCTTCTGTGCAGTGAACTCGGCGAAGGTCCAGAACACGGGATTTTCGATCGCGCCGTAGACGTCGAGCCGCCAGCGCTCACGCGAGACCGGCGGCACGACTCCGAGGTCGAGCACCGGCCAGTCCTTGGTGAGGTGCTGGCCCGGCGGCAGCCTTTGATCTTCGGGACGCGTGATCTTGCCGGTGAGGAAGCGGCCCTCACGCGCCCATTTCTCCTTGGTGCGCGTCAGCTTGCTGTCGGGCGGCTCGTTGTCGTCGGCCATCAGCTTACTCGTGGCGATGCATGGCGGAGGCGTGCTTGGTGTCGCGCATGGTGGAATAGATGATCAGCGACAGGCAGATGACGCCGCTGAGGTAGAAGTAGAACCATTCCTCGTGCCCGATGCTCTTGAAGTAGAGCGCGATCGCCGGTGCCGTGCCGCCGAAGATCGAGACCGTGATGGCATAGGGCAGGCCGACGCCGAGCGCGCGGACATTGGTCGGGAACAGCTCGGCCTTCACCACGGCGTTGATCGAGGTGTAGCCGGCGACGAACAGCCAGGCACAGCAGATCAGAATGAAGGCCATGAAGGGCGACTTCGTCTCCTTCAGCGTCATCAGCAGGGGCACGGTCGCCAGCGTACCGGCGACACCGAAGAAGATCAGCAGCGGTTTGCGCCCGATCTTGTCGGAGATCGCACCGTAGATCGGCTGCAGGATGGTCGCGAAGATCAGCGTGCCGAAGATCACGAAGGTGGTCTGGTCTTCGGTCAGCCCGACTGAGAGTTTGACGAAGGTCTGCATGTAGGTGGTGAAGGTGTAGAAGGCAGCGGTGCCGCCCGCGGTCAGGCCGACCACCAGCAGCAGCTCGCGCGGATAGCGCAGCAGATTGGTGATCGAGCCGGTCGGCTTCACCACCTTCTTGGCTTCCTCGAACGCCTCGGTCTCGTGCAGATTGCGCCGCATCACCGCGGCAAAGATCGCCAGCCCTGCGCCGATCGCAAACGGGATGCGCCAGCCCCAGGCCTTCAGCTCCTCCGGCGTGAGGAAGACCTTTTGCAGGAGCAGCAGCACGATGATCGCGGTGAGCTGGCCGCCGATCAAGGTCACATATTGGAAACTCGAATAGAAGCCGCGGTGCCTGGGATCGGCGACCTCGCTGAGATAGGTGGCGCTGGCGCCGTATTCGCCGCCAAGGCTCAGGCCCTCGATCACGCGGGCCAGCGCCAGGATCACCGGCGCCGCAAGGCCGATCGTGGCATAGGTGGGTGTCAGTGCAATGATCAGCGAGCCGAAGCACATGAAGACGACGGACAGCGTCAGCGAGATACGACGGCCGTAATGGTCGGCAAGGTAGCCGAAGAACCAGCCGCCCAGGGGCCGCATCAGGAAGGTCGCCGCGAATACGACGGCGACATTCAATTGCTGCACGACCGGGTCGTTGCCGGGGAAGAAGGCCGGGGCGAAGTAGAGCGCGAACGCCGTATAGGCGTAAAAGTCGTACCACTCGACGAGATTGCCGATCGAGCCGATAAAGATCGCCTTGATCCGCCGCTCGGCGTCGGCGATGTCAATGTGGTCGGAGGCCGGTTGGGTTGCTTGCTCAGTCACGTCCGGCCTCTCTCCGTATCTCTGTTGGAGAGGCCTACATCGCCTTTCCGAGCAGAAATGGCAACTGGCGGGGGCCTCTCACCGTGCCCTGCGACCAGGTCACGGTGCCTGCCGGATCGAGCCGGAAGTCCGGAATGCGCTTCAGCCATTCCTCCAGCGCAACCTGCATCTCCATGCGCGCAAGGTTGGAACCGACGCAGCGGTGGATGCCGAGGCCGAAGGCGGCGTGGCGGTTCTCGCGGCGGTCGATCACGACTTTGTCAGCGTCCGGAAACATCTTGGGGTCGCGGTTGGCGGCCGGGAACGACAGCAGCACCATGTTGCCCGCCCTGACCGGGCAGCCTGAGATCGTGGTCTCCTTGACCACCTCGCGGGCCATGGTCACCGGCGAATAGGCTCGCAGCAGCTCCTCCACGGCGATCGGGATCAGCCCGGGCTCGGCGATCAGCCGTTCGCGGTCTGCCGGCGTTTTCGCGAGATGCCAGAGCGAGGAGCCGATCGCGCTCCAGGTGGTGTCGATACCTGCGATCAGCAGCAGTCGCAGCGAACCCAGTACGTGCGAATCCTCGAGCGGGTTACCTTCCTTGTCCTTGGCGTTCATCAGATAAGAGATCAGATCGTCGGTCGGCTTCTTCTTGCGCTCCTCGATATGGGCGCTGAAATAGGCGCTCATCTCGTGCACCGCCTGGAGCAGCATGGTCTCGTCCTTGATGCCGAGCTCCAGGATCATGTGGATCCAGTTGACGAAGAGGTCGCTGTCGCTCTCGGGAATGCCGAGCATATGGGCGATGGCCCGAACCGGGATGTATTTGCTGTAGCGCGCTGCGGCATCGACCTTGCCGTCGGAGACGAAGCCGTCGATCAGCTCGTTGCAGATGGCGCGGACCCGCGGCTCGAGTTTCTTCATCGCGTCCGGTGTGAAGGGCGGCAGCAGCAATTGCTTGGCCGGCTTGTGCACGGGCGGATCGGAGGTGATCGGCGGGGCCGCGTTCCGGGAAATCTCCGGGCGGACGTCGCGGACGATGATACGGCGCGAGGAGAAATGCTCGGAGTCGTTGGCGATCTCGCGCACCGCCTCATAGGTGGTCGGCATGTAGCAGCCGAGGAAGCGCTCGGTGTGCACCACCGGGCTTGCGGAGCGCAACTCGTCCCAGATCGGGAAGGGGTCTTCCGTCCACTGCGGATCAGTATGGTCGAAATCGTTGACCCAGTCGGTCACGGGCGGATGGGCGACAGGTTGGCTGACGTCGGACATCGCGGGGAAATCCTCAGGCTGTTGTTCGCTGAAATCATGCGCATGCGGGCATGCAAGAAGCCCGCGCTACTCCTCGATCACATCGATTGCGATTTCCGGGCAATTGGATTTGGCAAGCCAGGCCTTGTCTTCGAGCCCCGGCGGAACCGTGCCGTCGCCGGCTTCGCGGGCGTTGCCGTATTCGTCGAGCTCGAAGAGCTCCGGCGCCAGCGCCTTGCAACGGGCATGACCCTGGCATTTGTCGGGGTCGACGTGAACCTTCAGTCGCTCTGTCATGGCGGCTTCCTTGGTCGTATGCGCGCGGCGTCCGAAGGACGGCGCGTTCCTCTTTATGGGCGGCATTCGCCGCTCGTTCTAAGTTATATGCTATTACATTCGCGACAGGCTTCCCCTGTCAAGCGCAAACTTATAGGCTTGGCCGCAACATGCGTTCACAACTCGCCCGCAAGCCCGAGAACACCTACCACCACGGCGATCTCCGCGATGCCTTGATCCAGGCCGCGTTGCGCGAGGCGGAGCAGGGCGGCGCCGAGGCGATCAGCATCAAGGCGCTGGCAAAGCAACTCGGCGTCTCGCAGCCGGCGCCCTACCGGCATTTCGCCGACCGCGAGGCGTTGCTGGCAGCGGTGACGGCGGAGGCGTTCCGGCAGCTCAGCGCGATTCTAAGCGAGGCGATGGCAAAGCCGTCCAAGCAATCGAAACTATCGCGGCTGGCGCAGGCAACACTCGACTTCGGCCTGCGCCGCAACGGCATCTACCGCCTGATGTTCGCCTCGCGCACCGTGTCGTGCGCGGCCAAGGGCAGCGAGCTGCACGCGGCCACGCGCGAGACCTTTGCGCTCGTGATCGAGGCTCTGGAAGTGCCTGCCGTCGGCTATTTGCGCGAACGGCAAGCGCTCAAGATCTGGGCGGCCGTGCATGGCGTGGTGATGCTGGCGGAGCAGGGCCTGTTCACCGGCGAGTCGGCGCATGCCACGCGCGAGGAACTGGTCGAGGATTTTGTGAACGAAACGAAGGCCGCGCTCGCTGCTGCGATCAAGGATGCGCGACGTCGGAAAAGGTCCGGCGCCTAGACCTTCGCTTTCAGCAGCCTCATCAGCTTGTCGACCGCGCTGTCCGGGGTCGTCACGACCGGGCGGCCGGTGGCCTCGGCGACCAGCGGCGCGGTTGCCGCGATGCTGAATTGCGCGAGCGCAATGACGTCGCAATCGCGCAAGTCCTTTGACGCCTCGACAATCAGCCTGTCGTGCGTGGCGCGATCGCCGCGATCGAGCGCCGCCAGCGCGCCCTCGGCAAGCTTTGGCACGACCTGAGCGGAGGCCGGAAACTCCGGCGGCATCGAGGCCAGCGTCGGCGCGAAGGTCGAGAGCAGGCCGATGCGCTTGCCCATCGTCACCGCCCGTTCGATCATGGCCTCGTTCGGCTTGAGCACCGGCATCGGCGCATGCGCGTGCGCCACCGCCTCGATGCAGGGGCCGAAGGCCGAGCAGGTGAACAGGATCGCATCCGCGCCAGTGGCAGCGGCGTAGTCCCCGAGCGCCAGGAAGCGCTCGGTCATGGTGTCGTTGAGTGCACCGTCGCGCGCCAGATCCGCCGACAGGCTGTCGTCGAGCAGGTTCATCAGCCGCGCCTCTGGCCACGCCGTCGCGAACGCGGCCTCGATCGGGCCGATGGAATGCTTGAGAGCGTGGATGAGGGCGATGCGCATGGGATGTCTCTTCTCCCTCGCCCCGCTTGCGGGGCCGCGACGGGCTTCGCTCGCGCTGAGAGGGTGGGGTGAGGGGGATTCTTCGCGAGGACGGTGAGAGTTGGACTCGCGGAGACTCCCACTCACCCGGATTGCTCCGGACGATGCTCTGCATCGCCGAGCGCAATCCGACCTCTCCCCGCGTGCGGGGAGAGGTGAAGCACCGTCTACTTGAACGGCACGGCGTACATCAAGCCGCCCTTGTTCCAGAGGCCGTTGAGGCCGCGGTCGAGCTTGAGCGGGCTCGCCTTGCCGACATTGCGCTCGTAGATCTCGCCGTAATTGCCGGTGGCCTTGATCGCCGTGACCAGCCATTTGTTGTCGAGCCCCAGCCGCGAGCCGAGATCGCCGGAGGCCCCTAACAGCCGCTGGATCGCCGGCGTCTGCGACTTCGCCATCTCATCGACGTTGGCCTGGGTGACGCCGAGCTCCTCGGCCTCGATCAGCCCGTAATGCAGCCAGGTGATGATGTCGCTCCAGACCTCGTCGCCGTTGCGGGTGAAGGGCCCGAGCGGCTCCTTGCTGATGGTCTGCGGCAGCACGACGTAGTCGGCCGGGTTGGGCGCTGCGGTCGTCACCGCGCCGGCAAGCGCGGAAGCGTCCTGGGTCATGGCATCGCAGCGGCCGCCGAAGAAGGTCTGGTACATGGTGTCGACGCGGTCGAACACCAGCGGCTTCCAGTCGATGCCGTTGGCGCGGCCGTAGTCGCCGAGCGTAACCTCGTGCGTGGTACCTTGCGCAACACAGACGGTGGCGCCCTTGAGGTCCTTGATTTCCTTCACGCCAAGGTCCTTCTTCACGACAAAGCCCTGGCCGTCGTAGAAGTTGATCGGGCCCTGGCGCAGGCCCAGCGTCACGCCGCGCAAATAGGTCTGCGTCGAGTTGCGGTAGAGCACGTCGATCTCGCCCGATTGCAGCGCGGTGAAGCGATTCTGTGCCGTCAGCGAGACGTAACGCACCTTGCTGGCATCGCCCAGCACGCCGGCCGCGAGTGCGCGGCAATAGTCGACGTCGAGGCCCTTGTAATTGCCTTGCGAGTCCGGTGCCGAGAAACCGGCGAAGCCGGCGCTGACGCCGCACACCAGCGTGCCGCGGCTCTTCACCGTGTCGAGCGTCGCCGCCTGCGCGACCACCGCCGACGCCGCGAGCACGCCCGCTACGATAACCACTTTCCTCATCATGCTACTCTCCCCTCAGTGATTGACACTACGCAACACGTTGTCGACGGCGGTGCCGAGCTTTTCGACGATCAGGTCGATCTCGTCGGCCGAAGCGATGTAGGGCGGCGCCAGCAGCACGTGGTCGCCGCGGACGCCGTCCACGGTGCCGCCGCCGGGATAGCAGCCGAGCCCGTTGGCGAACGCCTCCGCCTTGATCTTCTGGTTGAGCTTGAGCGCCGGATCGAACGAGGTGCGGCTGGCGCGATCGGCGACGAGCTCGATCGCCCAGAACAGGCCGCGTCCCCTGACGTCGCCGACATGGCGGTGATTGCCAAAGCGCTCGGTCAGTCGCTGCTCGAGCTGCCGGCCGCGCTCTTTCACGCGATCGAGCAGACCGTCCTCGCGGATCACGTCCTGCACCGCGAGCGCGGCTGCGCAGGCGAGGGGGTGCGCCAGGTAGGTATGGCCATGCTGGAAGGCGCCCGAGCCGGCGCAGATGGTGTCGATGATCTTGCCGCTCGCGAGCATCGCGCCGATCGGCTGGTAGCCGCCGCCGAGCCCCTTTGCGATGGCCTGGATATCGGGCGCGACACCTTCCTGCTCCCAGGCATGCGTGGTGCCGGTCCGGCCCATGCCGCACATGACTTCGTCCAGGATGAGCAGCGCACCATGCCGGTCGCAGATTTCGCGCACTGCCTTGAAGTAACCGTCCGGCGCCGTCACCGCGCCGGCGGTGGCGCCGACGACGGGCTCGGCGAGGAACGCCGCAACGGTGTTGGGACCGAGCCGTTGGAACTCAACTTCGAGCTCGGCTGCGAGCCGCGCCACGAACTGCGCATCCGACTCGCCGTCGTGTTTCTCGTGATAGGCGAAGGCGGGAGTCACATGGCTGAAGGCGGCCGAGAGCAGCGGCGCATAGGGCGCCCGGCGCCAGGCATTGCCGCCGGCGGCGAGCGCGCCGAGCGTGTTGCCGTGATAGCTCTGCCGCCGCGCGATGAAATGCTGTCGCTGCGGCTCGCCACGCTCGATGAAATATTGCCGCGCGAGCTTGATGCTGGCCTCGATCGCCTCCGAGCCGCCACTGACGAAATAGGCATAGGCGAGACCGCCGGGCTCGTGCCCGACCAGCGTCTCCGCGAGCGCTTCCGCCGGCTCGGAGGAGAAGAAGGCGGTGTGGGCATAGGCCAGCGTCGAGGCCTGCTTCGCCATCGCCGCGATCACGCGCGGATGCTGGTGGCCGAGGCAGGAGACCGCCGCGCCGCCGGAGGCGTCGATGATGCGCCGCCCGTCCTCGGCGAAGAGATAGACGCCTTCGCCGCCGATCGCCTTGGGCGGCGTTTCGCGCAACGAGCGGTGCAGCACGCGGCTGGTGCGAGCGGCCATGGGTCAACCTTTCTCTGAGACGTAGGTGGAGGCCGCGGCGAGCCGGGCCTCGGTATTCTCCAGGCGCTTCTTCGCGGCCAGGCCACCGAGCGAGAACGTCACCGCGGCAAGCGACTGCGCAATCGCGATGGCGCCGGTGAGGCTCGGGAAAAAGCCGGGAGAGGAGGCTGCTTCGAACAGCAGCACATGGTCGGCGCCCTCGGCCATCGGGGCCGACACGCTGTCGGCGATCGCAATCAGCGTCGCACCGGCGCGATAGGCGGCCTGCGCGACCCGGACGCTCGCGTGCGTGTAGGGCAGGAAGCCGATGACGATGACGGCTTCGCCGGGGCGGAAGGCCCCAAGATCGAGGTCGTCGGGACCGGACGCGCCGACGAGTTGCACCTGTTCGGGGCGGAACAGTCGCAGTTCGTAGTTCAGGAGTTCCGCGACGCTGCGGCAGCTGCGATAGCCTGCGATCCAGATCCGCTTTGCGTCGTGCAGCGAGCGGGCCGCCTCTGCAATCGGCTGCGCCGGAATGCGCGGAAGGCCGGCGGCCTCGGCCTCGAGCTTGTCGGTAACGAGCGCGACATCGGCGTGCGGACCATGACGCCGGCTCTTGGCGCGGCCGGAGAAGGGCGAGGTCTGCAAGGGCCGCCGCGCCTCGGTCAGCGCCGCGCGCAACTCGTCCCAGCCGGAATAGCCGATGGCTTTTGCGAGCCGCGTGAAGGCGGCGGGATCGGCGCCGGCAACGGCTGCGAGATCGCGCATCGAGCGGGTGGTGGCGTCGTAATCATTGGCGGCGACGAAGCGCCCGACCTCCTGCAAGCGCATCGGGAGCGATGGCAATGCAATGCGCAGTTCGCTCAGCGGCGAGGATTTCGCGGGCTCGGCCATGAAACATTTGTTGCATGAATTGGAGTTTGGTGCAACAGTTGACGTGCGCCGCCGGAAATCGCTGGTTTTGAGAAGGATTTTTGCGCTGTGACATCAGATGGTCCGAGACCGCCGCCGCGCCGCCGCTTTTTCGGCGCCTTCGGACGACGGGAACTGAAAGGCCTGTTCTGGCAGGTCCTGGTGGTCGGAATCGCGGTCGGAGTGATCGCCTTCCTCTGGTCCAACACCGTCACCAACCTGTCGGCCCGCCGCATCACCACTGGCTTTGCCTTTCTGGGCCGCGAAGCGGGCATGCCGATTGCCGACAGCCTGCTCGCCTATAATCCGCGCGACACCTACCTCTGGGCCTTCGTCGTCGGGATCGCCAACACTCTGCGTGTCGCGGTGATCGGCATCGTGCTTGCGACCATCCTGGGCACGCTGATCGGGATCTCGCGGTTGTCGGCCAACTGGCTGTTGTCGCGGCTCGCCGCCGTCTATGTCGAGACGCTCCGCGACATCCCGCTGCTGCTTCAGCTCCTGTTCTGGTACGTGCTGATGCAGGCATTGCCCGCCGCGCGCGCTGCGTTCCGGCCGCTCGAGGGGGTGTTCCTCTCCAATCGCGGCCTGATCCTGCCGGCGATCCCGATCGGGGTGCCGCAGCTCTGGGTGCTCGGCACCGCCGCGCTGGGCTGTGCCGCATTCTATGTAATCAGACGGTGGCTGATCGCGCAGCAGATGCGCGACGGCAAGCCGCGGTCGGCCTGGCCGGTCGCACTCGGTCTCATCGTCGTGCTGCCGGCCGCAGTGTCGGTGTTGCTCGGTGTGCCCTGGGCGATCGAATGGCCTGCGCTGCGCGGCTTCAACTTCGTCGGCGGGCTGACGCTGGCCCCGGAATATTTTGCGCTGCTGATTGCGCTCGTCACCTACACCTCGGCCTTCATCGCCGAAATCGTGCGCAGCGGCATCCAGTCGGTTCCGCGCGGGCAGTGGGATGCCGCCAACGCGCTCGGCCTGCGCCGCAGCTTCATGCTGCGGCAGATCATCCTGCCGCAGGCGCTGCGCGTGATCGTGCCGCCGATGACGAGCCAATACCTCAACCTGACCAAGAACTCCTCGCTCGCGGTCGCGATTGGCTACCAGGACGTGGTCTCGGTCGCCAACACCACGCTGAACCAGACCGGGCAGGCGATCGAGGCGATCGCGCTGATCATGGCGGTGTTCCTGACCATCAGCCTCGGCATCAGCTTCTTCATGAACTGGTACAATTCGCGTATCGCGCTGGTGGAGCGCTGAGCATGACGGCGATCACCGATACTCCGGATGCACCGCGCGCCGCGCGCCGCCCTCAGATGGGAAATCCGGTGCTGCGCTGGCTGCGCACCAATCTGTTCTCGTCGATCCCCAACGGCATTCTGTCGGTCGTGCTGCTGGCGATCCTCGCCAAGGGTATCTTCAGCTTCGTGCAGTGGGGCATCGCGAATGCAGTGTGGCTGACGCCCGCGAACGATTCGAGCGCGTGCCGTGCCGTCCGCGGCTTCGGCGCCTGCTGGGCGATCATCCCCGAGAAATATCGGTTCATCCTGTTCGGCACCTATCCGTTCGACGAGCAATGGCGGCCGGCGCTGTCGGTGGTGCTGTTCATTGCGCTGTTCTATCTCTCCAGCCGTCGTGCCTTCTGGCGGCGCGAGCTGGTCTATCTCTGGATCGGTGTGCTGGTGCTGATCAGCGTGCTGATGTGGGGCGGCTTGTTCGGCCTGTCCTTCGTATCGCAGGACCGCTGGGGCGGACTGCCGGTGACGCTGATCCTGGCGACGTTCGGTCTCGCCTTCGGCTTCCCGCTTGGCATCCTCGTTGCGCTCGGTCGTCGCTCAAAGCTGCCGGCGATCCGCTCGCTCAGCGTGCTCTATGTCGAGCTGATCCGCGGCGTGCCGCTGGTCAGCCTGCTGTTCATGGCGAGCGTGATGTTTCCGCTGTTCATGCCCAGCGGCTTCAACATCGACAAGCTGCTGCGCGCCCAGATCGCGATCATCCTGTTCGCGGGCGCTTACCTTGCCGAAGTCATTCGCGGCGGCCTTCAGGCCGTGCCGCGCGGACAATACGAGGCCGCCGATGCGCTGGGGCTGTCCTATTGGAGCAAGCACCGGCTGATCGTCCTGCCGCAGGCGATCCGCCACGTCATCCCGCCGCTGGTCAACACCTTCATCGCCTTCTTCAAGGATACCAGCCTCGTCCTGATCATCGGCATCTTCGACCTGCTGACGACAGCCAAGACGGCGATCATCGATCCGGCCTGGCAGCAGTTCTCGGTCGAGGTCTACATCTTCGTCGCGGCGATCTATTTTGTGTTCTGCTTCGCGATGTCGCGCTACAGCCGCAGCCTGGAGGCGACGAGCGGGCGGTGATCCTTCGCCTCTCCGCGCTTGCGGGGAGAGGCCGGAATTTGCGCAGCAAATTCCGGGTGAGGGGGAGTCTCCGCGAGTCCAGCCGTTACCGCGTTTGCGGAAGCAGCCCCTCACCCCAACCCTCTCCCCGTAAGAACGGGGCGAGGGAGTGCACCGGGCGCGCGGCGCGCAGTTTGCCTTACTTCTTCACCCGCGGATCAATCGGCGTGGTCCCGCGCACGCCCAGGATATCCTCCAGAACCTTCGCCCCGGCAATCACCTGGGCGTCGGCACGTGGCGCGCCGACCACCTGCAAACCGACCGGCAGGCCCGATGCCGTGAAGCCGCAGGGCAGCGACAGCGCCGGGCAACAGGCGAGCGTGATGGCGTAGACGATGCCGAGCCATTCGATGTAGTTCTCGAACCTCTTGCCGTCGCATTCGGCGACGTAGCGGTTTTCGATCGGGAAGGGCGGCACGATCGTCGTCGGCACCAGCAGCAGATCATAGTTTTGGAAGAACTCGACCGCGCGGGCGGTCATGCCGACGCGCTGCGCCTCGGCGCGCGCGAGCTGCTCGACCGTGAGCTTGAGGCCTTCCTCGATATTCCAGATCACCTCGGGCTTGAGCAGGTCGCGCTTGGTGCGCAGCAGATTGGCCTTGGTGATCGCGAAATCGAAGGCGCGCAGCACGTGGAAGCATTCATGCGCCTCGCGCCAGTCCGGATGCGCCTCCTCGACGATGGCGCCGGCCTCCGCGAAACGTTCGGCGGCCTTGCGGGTGATCGCCTTCACTTCGGGATCGACCGGGGTGATGCCGAGATCGGGCGAGTAGGCGATGCGCTTCGGTTTCTTGCCCGCTTGGGCCGCCGACAGGAACGAGGTTGCGGGGGCCGGCAGCGACAGCGGGTCGTCCGCATAGTCGCCGCTCATGGCGTCCAGAAGCAGGGCGAGATCCTCGACATTGCGCGCCATCGGGCCGACGACGCCGAGATTGCGATCGATACCCGATTTAGGGGTATGTGCGACGCGGCCGATGCTCGGCCGCATGCCGACGATGCCGCAGAAGCTCGCCGGGCTGCGCAGGCTGCCGCCCATGTCGGAGCCCTGGGCGAGCCAGGCCATGCCGGTCGCAAGCGCCACGGCCGCGCCACCGGAAGAGCCCGCTGCCGATTTGGACGTATCCCAGGGATTGAGCGTGGCGCCGAACACTTCGTTGAAGGTGTTGGCGCCGGCGCCGAATTCCGGCGTGTTCGATTTGGCGTAGACGACTGCGCCATTGGCCTCGAGGTTCTCGACCATCAGGTCGGACTTCGCAGGGATGTTGTCCTTGAAGATCGGCGAGCCCTGCGTGTTCAGCACGCCGGCGACGTCGGTCAGGTCCTTGATCGGCACCGGCAGGCCTGCGAGCAGTCCGCGCGCCCCGGCCGGCTTCTGCATCAACGCTTTCGCGTTGGCCCGCGCGCGATCGAAGCACAGCGTCGGCAGCGCATTGACCTTGCCGTCGACCTCGGCGATGCGCTTCTCCAGCACATCCAGCAGTTCGAGCGGCGAGACGTCGCCGGACCGCAGCTTGTCGACGACGGTGCAGGCGGTTTCGCGGATCAGGTCTTGAGACAACTATAATACTCCTATGCTTATTCAATCGTCATCGCGAGCGCAGCGAAGCAATCCAGAAATGTATCTGCGGTAGCAGTCTGGATTGCTTCGCTGCGCTCGCAATGACAGGGATAGAATTAACCCCAACCCGCGCTGATGCCGCCATCCACCGTGTAGATTACCCCGGACGTATAGCCGGCGCGATCCGACGCCAGGAACGCCATCAGGTCGCCGATCTCGCGCGCATGCGCGGGGCGGCCGAGCGGCAGGCTCTTCTGGAATTCCCTGTAGCGGCTCTCGTCGCCGAACTGGTGCTTGGCCCGCGTCTTCAGCAGCGTGACGTGGCGGTCGGTGCCCACGGGACCGGGATTGATGCCGACCACGCGGATATTGTCGGCGAGGCTCTTGCCGCCGAGCGCGCGGGTGAAGGCCATCAATGCGGCGTTGCCGGCGCTACCGCAGATGTAATTGGCGTCGAATTTCTCGCCGGCCGCGCCGATGTCGTTGACGATGACCCCGCCGCCCTTCGCCTTCATCTGGGCGTAGATCTGCCGCGTGAGGTTGATATAGCCGAACACTTTCAATTCCCAGGCGTGGCGCCAGGTCGCCTCGTCGATCTTGTCGATCGAGCCGCCGGGGATGTCGCCGGCATTGTTGACGAGGATGTCGATGTCGGCGGCCTCCTTGGCCAGCCGTGCGATGTCTTCGGTCTTGCGCAGGTCGACGATGCTCGTCGCGGCGTCGATCTGGTGAGCAGACCGCAAGCGATCCGCCAGCGCCTTGAGCTGATCGCCGCTGCGCGCGGCGAGCAGGAGATGCGCGCCTTCCTCGGCGAACGCCTCGGCGGCGGCGGCGCCGATGCCCTTGGACGCGCCCGTGATCAGGACGCGCTTGCCACGCAGATGCAGATCCATGGGGGTTACTCGCAAGATGGGAACACAATGAAATCAGTAGGCGGTCGGCCGTGCCACGGTCAACATTGCAGTGCAGCGTTGCACTGCCCGCGACTTTGGTTCATTGCAGGGCGATCAAAAGACGGCGGCTGCCGGACCAACCAAGGACGTTCTCGATGAGCAAGAAACAATACCGGATCGCGGTCATTCCAGGCGACGGCATCGGCAAGGAAGTGATGCCCGAGGGCCTGCGCGTTTTGGAGGCAGCGGCGAAGAAGCACGGCGTGTCCCTGCATTTCGACCATTTCGACTTCTCGTCCTGGGACTATTACGAGAAGCACGGCCAGATGATGCCGGATGACTGGAAGGAAAAAATCGGCAAGCACGACGCGATCTATTTCGGCGCCGTCGGCTGGCCGGCCAAGATCCCGGATCACGTCTCGCTGTGGGGCTCGCTGATCAAATTCCGCCGCGAGTTTGACCAGTACGTGAACCTGCGCCCGGTGCGGCTGATGCCCGGCGTGCCCTCGCCGCTGGCGAACCGCAAGCCCGGCGACATCGATTTCTGGGTGGTGCGCGAGAACACCGAAGGCGAATATTCCTCCGTCGGCGGCCGCATGTTCCCGGACACCGACCGTGAATTCGTCACCCAGCAGACGGTGATGACCCGCACCGGCGTCGACCGCATCCTCAAATTCGCCTTCGAGCTCGCGCAGTCGCGGCCGAAGAAGCACCTGACCTCGGCGACCAAGTCGAACGGCATCTCCATCACCATGCCCTATTGGGACGAGCGCGTGGAGGCGATGGCCAAGAAATTCCCGGGGGTGAAGTGGGACAAGTACCACATCGACATCCTCACGGCGAACTTCGTGCTGCATCCGGACTGGTTCGACGTTGTCGTCGGCTCCAATCTGTTCGGTGACATCCTCTCCGACCTCGGCCCGGCCTGCACCGGCACCATCGGTATCGCGCCATCAGGCAACATCAATCCCGAGGGCGATTTCCCATCGGTGTTCGAGCCGGTGCACGGCTCGGCGCCTGACATTGCGGGGCAGGGCATCGCCAACCCGATCGGCGCAATCTGGTCGGGTGCGATGATGTTCGAGCATCTCGGCGAGAAGGAAGCCGGGCGCTCGATCGTCGATGCGATCGAGCGCACGCTCGCCGAACGCACGCTGCGCACCAGGGATCTCGGCGGCAACGCCGACACCACGGCCTGCGGCAAGGCGGTCGCGGAGATGGTGGATTAAGGCGAGGCGAACTGCGTAGGGTGGGTTAGCCAAAGGCGTAACCCACCGCTGTTCATATCCGCAGAGACAGAAGAGGTGGGTTACGCCGAGCAGATGCGCTTGGCGCATCCGCTCGGCTAACCCATCCTACACATACGATTTTCGCGCTGGATCGAAGATCGGCGGATAGTCGTTCTCATCGAGCAGATCGAGAAACGGATCGAGCCCCCTGGACTTGATCAGCGCGAGCTCCTGATGCGAGATCAGGTTCACGGTCAATATCTCCACCGGATCGCCCGCGATCTCCAGCGCCGCGGCGACCTCCTTATCGGGGCCGATGACCGGCGTCAGAAACAGAAACGTCTGGAAGTCCGTTCCTGCAACCGGCGGCCACGGCAGCGCGACGCGATGGCCGAAGCCGAACCAGGTTGTGTCGATGAACGGCAGATTGGCCAGCCAGCGCAGATTGGCGCAAACCTCCTCTGTCGGCTCGCGGACGTACCACATCAGCTCGGCACGCGGCTTGGCGTCGCCATGTGATCCCGGCATCCGCTGCTCGCTCATGCCGTTGGTCAGAAGCACGTAGCCTTCGTCAGATCCCTCTTGGCACACCGGCACGAAATCGCGGCCAAAGGCGTGGATGTCGATGCGGCGCTCCGCGCTGTCGGTGAAGCTGTGCTCGGGCTCGCCAAGTTCGCTTTCATAGATGGCGAGTCGATGCCGGTAGAGGTCGGCCGAGGGCGACGGCGCGCTGGAGCCGGATACGAGCTTTGCGAGACGGGAGAGCATGTGAACCTCTGAGGCGGTGTGAGCCGGGATATCCGCGTTGTCGCCAGACAAGGCGGGCCGGTTCAAATCCGCGGCACGAGCTCCGCATTAGTCCATATCGCCCTGCGCAATTGTGCAGGAGGCCTGGATGATGCCGAGCGATCTGCCTCGTTCGGACTAGCCGACGATCTTCTCGATCGCGGCCTGATCCAGCCCGAACTTCTGCCCGGCCGCGAGAATCTCCTGCCAGGTGGTCGGATCGACCGGAATGCCTTCGGCGAGGCGCTTCTTCTTGGTCTCGCGCTCGGGATCGCCGGCGATCAGCACCTTGTCGACGCCGGGAGCGGGCGGCGAGCCGGTGTGCCAGGCGACGAAGCTTTCGACCTCGCTC
Organism: Bradyrhizobium niftali; assembly: GCF_004571025.1. Classification (GTDB taxonomy): domain Bacteria; phylum Pseudomonadota; class Alphaproteobacteria; order Rhizobiales; family Xanthobacteraceae; genus Bradyrhizobium; species Bradyrhizobium niftali. Next base: position 79,364 of record NZ_SPQT01000001.1, read on the forward strand.
GCAAGATTTTCGCCGGTGCCGAGCTTGTTCGGGTCGATGACGATCGAGAGCATGCCGTTGAGGACGTTGTACTTGCCGTCCGAGGGGCCCTTGACCACCTGCCCGCCGGAGAGCGCGCCGCCGAGGATTTCGCACACGAGCGCGAGCCCCGAACCCTTGTGCTCGCCGAACGGCAGGATAGCGCCGTATGGCGGGATCACGGTGTAGCGCGGATTGGTGGTGGGCTTGCCTTCATTGTCGATGATGGTGCCGGGCTCCAGTTCGACGCCCTTGTTGTGGGCGACGCGGGTCTTGCCCTGCGCGATCCTGCTGGTGGCGAAGTCGAGGACGATCGGCTCTTTGCCCCTGCGCGGGATGCCGACGCAGAACGGATTGGTGCCGTGGCGCGCATCGCTGCCGCCCCAGGGGGCCACGATCGGGCGCGAGATCACATTGACGAAGTGGATCGAGACCAGCCCGTGGTCGATGCACTGCTCGGCCCAGTGGCCGATGCGGCCGATGTGGTGCGAGTTGGCGAGACCGACGAGACACACGCCGTTGCGCTTTGCGCGCTCTGCCGCCAGCTCCATCGCTTCATGGCCGATCACCTGGCCGTAGCCGGTGAGGCCGTCGAGGGTGAGAAGCGGACCAGTGTCGAGCACGATCTTGACGTGCTGGTTCACGGCAAGGCCGCCGTTGGTGACGCTCTGGACATAGCGCGGGATCATGCCGACGCCGTGCGAGTCATGTCCCCTAAGATTGGCCTCGACGAGGTTGGTGGAGACGAGCTCGGCTTCTCGGTCCGTGGAGCCGCCGGCCTTGACGATGGCGCGGACGGCGTTGGTGAGCGGCTCTGCCTTGATGGTGCGATAGTCGGCCATTGTTGTTGCTCTTATCCTTTCACGATCCGGCGGCAGTGGACCCATGCCGCTTCAATCAGGTTTTCGCTCGCCTCCGGCGTGCGGAACGCCGAATGCGCCGACAGCGTCACGTTCGGCAGTCTTGTCAGCGGATGGTCGCCGGGCAGGGGCTCGATGTTGAAGACGTCGAGGCCGGCATGGCGGATGTGGCCCGACTTCAGCGCGTCGATCATGGCGGCCTCGTCGACGACCGCGGCGCGCGCGGTGTTGATGAGGATGACGCCGGGCTTCATCGCAAAGATCTTCTCCCGCGTGATCATGCCGCGCGTCTCGTCGTTGAGCAGCAGGTGCAGCGACACCACGTCGCTGGTCGCCAGCACGGTGTCGAGATCGGTGAACGTGACGCCCGGATAGCTCTTCGGCGAGCGGTTCCAGGCGATCACCTTCATGCCGCTGCCCGTGGCAATGCGCGCAACCTCCGCTGCGATGCCGCCGAAGCCGATGAGGCCGAGCGTCTTGCCGGTGAGCTGCATGCCGTCTTCGCGCAGCCAGTTGCCGACGCGCATCTCGCGATCCATCATCGCGATGACGCGGGCCGAGGCCCACATCAGCGCGATCGCGGATTCCGCGACCGCTGTGTCGCCGTAGCCCTTGATCAGGTGCACGGAGATGCCGAGCTCGGCGAGCTCTTCCGGATTCATGTAGCTGCGCGCGCCGGTGCCGAGGAACACGACGTGCTTCAGGTCCGCGCATTTCCTCGCGACCTCGGTCGGCAGCGCGGTGTGGTCGACGATCGCGATCTCGGCGCCGTCGAGGATTTCCGGGTATTGCTCGGGCTTGATGTCAGGGTCCCTGTTGATCCGCATCTTGGGATCGCCGGGCCGCTCCAGCCGCTCCATGATCACGGCGAGGGCTTCGTTGGCGTCGACGAAAACTCCGCGCATGGCTCTCTCCGGTCAGGACGCGACGCCGGCGATCGCCAGCACGGTGTGCATCAGCACATTGGTGCCCGCGGCGCAGTCGGGCTGCGTGGCGTCTTCCAGCTCGTTGTGGCTGATGCCGTCCTTGCAAGGCACGAACACCATCGCCGCCGGCATCACGGTGTTGAGATTGCAGGCGTCGTGACCGGCGCCGGAGGTGATGCGGCGAGAGGAATAGCCGAGCGTCTTGGCCGCGTTCTCGACCGCCGCGATCAGCTTGGGATCGAAATGCGTCGGCGGCTTGCGCCAGACCAGGTCGATCTTGACCTCGACCTTGCGGCGCGCGGCGATCTCGGCAATCGCGGCGCGCAGGTCGCGATCGAGCGCGTCCATGATCGCCCCATCGGCGCTGCGGCAATCCATGGTGAAGGCGATCTCGCCGGGTATGACGTTGCGCGAGGGGTTGGCGATCACGGCCTCGCCGATGGTGCCGACCGCGTTCGGCCCGTGCTTCTTGGCGATCGTCTCCATCGCCAGCACGATCTCGGAGAGCGTGGCCAGCGCATCGCGCCGCAGCGGCATCGGGGTCGATCCTGCATGGCTCTCGAAGCCGGAAATCTTGCCGTCATACCACAGCACGCCCTGGCCGGAATCGACGACGCCGATGGTCTTGCCCTCGGCCTCCAAAATCGGGCCCTGCTCGATGTGCAGCTCGACGAAGCAGCCGAGCTTCTGGAAGCCGACCGGCTTGTCGCCGCGATAGCCGATGCCGTCGAGCGCCTGGCCGACGGTGGTGCCGTCGATGTCCTTGCGCGACAGAATGTCGTCGGTGGTGAAGTCGCCGACATAGGCCGCGGAGGCCATCATCGCCGGCGCGAAACGCGAGCCTTCCTCGTTGGTCCAGTTGACCACGCAGATCGGCGCTTCGGTCTCGATGCCGGCGTCGTTCAGCGTGCGGATCACTTCCAGTGCGCCGAGCGTTCCCAGGATGCCGTCATATTTGCCACCGGTCGGCTGGGTGTCGAGATGCGAGCCGATTCCGACAGGCAGCTTCGACATGTCGCGTCCCTTGCGCAGGCCGAACTGTGAGCCGAGCGCATCGACATGAACCTCGAGGCCGGCGTCCTCGCAGGCCTTGCCGAACCAGTCGCGCACCTGCTTGTCTTCGCTGCTCAGCGTCAGCCGCCGCACGCCGCCCTTGGCCGTCCCGCCGAATTGCGCGGTCTCGTGGATGGAGCCCCAGAGGCGGGCGGAATCGATTTGCAAATTGGTGGCGGCTCGGCTCATGCGGTCAGTCCATTCGTAATCTGTCATTCCGGGGCGATGCGAAGCATCGAACCCGGAATCTCGAGATTCCGGGTCTGGTGCTTGCGCACCATCCCGGAATGACGGGAAAGGTTGTCCGGCATCCGTTTCAATGACGCGCCAGCGCGGGCGCGTCAACCGCGAGGCTGCTCTGCGCAATCTGACATGCAAGCTCGGCGACGCGCTCCACCGCCACGACGTCGGGCGAGGCGAGCCAGCTTGCCGTGAACGTCAGCGGCGTGATTTCGAGATCGGTGTCGAGCAGCTGCAGCCGCCCGTCGGCGAGTTCGTTCTCGACGATGGCGTCGGGGATCACGGCGATCCCGAGGCCTTCCACCGCCATGTGGATGACCGTCGCAAGCGACGCGGAGGCATGCAGGCGGATCGGCGGCAATTCGGGCCGGTCGAACACCTCGCGCACGACCTCGTAGGGCCTGGTCTTGCGCGGGAAGGTGATGATCGGAAAACGCGCGAGATCGGCGCGCGTCACCGGGCCCTTGCCGAGGCCGAGCGAGGGGCTTGCGAGAAAACCGATCGGGTAATCGGCGAGCACGCGGTTGTGCACGCCGGAGGCGGACAGCGGCCCCACCACGAAGGCAAGCTCGATCTCCTGCGCGAGCAGGCGCGCCGTAAGGTTCGGTGTGATGTCGACCTCGATCTCCAGCGACAGGTTCGGATAGAGCTCGTTCACGCTCTTCACGAGGCGCGGCAGCCAGGTGTGCACGATGGTCTCGGCCACGCCGAGCCGCATCACGCCACGCATCGCCGAGCGGTCGCCGACCTCGGCCATCATCTGAGCGCGCAGGCCGATCAGCTTCTCTGCATAGACCATCATTTGCCGCCCGCTCGGCGTCGGCGAGGCCACGCGATGATCGCGGTTGAGGAGCTTCACGCCCATCTCGCGCTCGAGTTGGGCGATGCGCTGGGAGATCGCTGGCTGGGTCGTGTTGAGCCTTTGTGCGGCGCCGCGAAAGCTGCCGAGCTTCACAACCCAGAGGAATGTCTCGATTGACCTGAAGTCCAGCATTGGAAGGATTTTCCCGATCGATAAAAGGAATTTATCGATATTGATTAGAAAGGAAGATTAGACTTTATAGCACGCTTGGTGTTGGCTTGTCTTTGTCGAGTTTATAGGCAGGTCGATCACATGACTGTTTTGGTGGCAGTGCAGCAAACTGAAACACCCGACACCCTCCCGAGCCGCAAGGCCCGGCTCGCCTATCGCGGCGGCGAGGTGGGCTCCACCGCCGGGGTCGCCCCCGGCTTCGTCCAGGGCAATCTTGCGATCCTGCCGGCTGAATATGCCGGCGCCTTTCACCGCTTCTGCCAGCTCAATCCGAAACCCTGCCCGATCATCGGCATGTCCGACGTCGGCAGTCCGCATATCCCCGCGCTCGGCGCCGACCTCGACATCCGCACCGACGTTCCCCGTTACCGCGTCTGGCGTGACGGCGAAGTCGTGGACGAGCCGACCGACGTCACCAGGTACTGGCGCGACGATCTCGTGACCTTCGTGCTCGGCTGCTCGTTCTCGTTCGAGGAGGCGCTGCTCGACGAGGGAATGCCGATCCGCCACATCGAGCAGAACGTGCGCGTGCCGATGTACCGCACCAACATCGCCTGCGGCGAGGCCGGTCCGTTCGCCGGCCCCATGGTGGTGTCGATGCGTCCGTTCAAGCCGGCCGATGCGATCCGCGCGGTGCAGGTCACCTCGCGCTATCCCGCGGTGCACGGCGCGCCCGTGCATCTCGGCCATCCGCATCTGATCGGCATCAAGGACATCGCCAAGCCCGACTATGGCGATCCCGTGCCGGTCGCCGATGACGAGATCCCGGTGTTCTGGGCCTGCGGCGTCACGCCGCAATCGGTGATCAATGCCGCGAAGGTGCCGTTCGCAATCACGCATTCGCCCGGCCTGATGCTGGTGACGGATCTCAAGAACAGGACCATGGCCGTGATTTAATGGGCAGCGTTTGCTGCTTCTTCAGGCTTTACGCTATCTGTCAATCGCTTCATTCGATACGCGCAAAATTCGAATAACAGGGGACTTTGCCTATGACGATCACTCGCCGCGACGTTCTGCTCGGAGCCGCTGCCACTGCCGCGTTGATGCCGCTGGCTGCGCGTGCGCAAACTTCAGAAGTGGTGATCGGCGCGACCTATCCCTTGTCGGGCGCCGGTGCCCAGGTGGGTGTCGATGCGCAGCGCGCGTTCGAGACCGCGGTCGATATCATCAACAATGATCAGGACTTCGACCTTCCGCTCGCGAAGGGCCTGGGCTTGCCCGGCCTTGGTGGCGCCAAGATCCGTCTCGTCTACGCCGACACCCAGGGCGACCCGCAAAAGGGGCGCGCCGAAGCCGAGCGCCTCATCACGCAGGAAAAGGTCTGTGCCATTCTCGGTTCCTATCAAAGCGCGGTCGCAGTCACGATCAGCCAGATCTGCGAACGTTACCAGACTCCGTTCCTGTCGGCAGACAACTCCTCGCCGAGTCTGCATCGCCGCGGCCTGAAGTATTATTTCCGCGCCTCACCGCATGACGAGATGTTCTCGGCCGGGATGTTCGATTTCCTCGATGCGATGAAGAAGAAGGGCGCCAAGGCCGAGACGCTGGCGCTGTTCCACGAAGATACGATCTTCGGCACCGACTCTGCCAATGCGCAGACCAAGCTCGCCACCGAACGCGGCTACAAGATCGTCGCCGACATCAAGTACCGCGCCAACTCGCCGTCGCTCTCGGCTGAAGTCCAGCAGCTCAAGGCCGCCAATGCCGACGTGCTGCTGCCCTCGAGCTACACCACCGACGGCATCCTGCTGGTCAAGACCATGGCCGAGCTCGGCTACAAGCCGAACGCCATCGTGGCGCAGGCCGCCGGCTTCTCCGAAAAGGCACTTTACGACGCCGTCGGCGACAAGCTCGAGGGTGCGATCACCCGCGGCAGCTTCTCGCTCGATCTCGCCGCCAAGCGGCCGATGGTCGGCAAGATCAACGATCTGTTCAAGGCGAAGTCGGGCAAGGACCTCAACGACAACACGTCGCGGCAGTTCATGGCCATGATCATCATGGCGGACGCCATCAACCGCGCCAAATCCACCGACGGCGAGAAGATCCGCGACGCACTGGCCGCGACCGAGATGTCGGGCGAGCAGACCATCATGCCCTGGAAGCGGGTCAAGTTCGACGAGATGGGCCAGAACAACGATGCCGATCCGGTGCTGCTGCAATATGTCGGCGGCAAGTTCGTCACCATCTTCCCGTCGCAGGCGGCGGTTGCCGACGCGATCTGGCCGATGAAGTAAGCGACCAGGTTGCGGGCGGGGGACGAAGCAACGTGACAGCCGAAACCATTATCCAGAGTCTTGCGAGCGGCCTCCTGATGGGGCTGCTCTACGGACTGATCGCCGTCGGCCTGGCGTTGATCTTTGGCCTGATGGACGTCGTCAACTTCGCCCATGGCGAATTCCTGATGCTGGCGATGTACGTGACGTTCTTCCTGTTCACGTTCTTCGCGATCGATCCGCTGCTGTCGGCGCCGCTGGCCGCCGCCGCCTTGTTCGTATTGGGGGCGGTGGTCTATCTCGTGATCGTGCGGTTTGCGATGCGCGCCAAGGCCAATGTCGGCATGGTGCAGATCTTCGCGACCTTCGGCCTCGCGATCGTGATGCGCGGCCTGGCTCAGCTGTTCTTCACGGCCGACTACCGCAGCGTCCCCAACTCATGGCTCGGCGGCAAGACGGTATCGGTCGCCGGGATCTTCCTGCCGCAGCCGCAGTTGTTCGGCGCGCTGGTCGCGATCGCCGCGTTCGGTGGGCTCTATTTGTTCATCAACCGCACCGATTTCGGCCGTGCGCTGGAGGCGACCCGCGAGGATCCCGGTGCGGTGGCCCTCGTCGGCATCGACAAGAACCGCGTGTTCGCGCTCGGCTGGGGCCTCGGAGCTGCCCTTGTGGGGCTCGCCGGCGCCATCATGGCGAGCTTCTTCTACATCTATCCCGACGTCGGTGCATCCTTTGCACTGATCGCCTATGTCACGGTGGCGCTCGGCGGCTTCGGCAGCGTGTTCGGCGCATTCGCCGGCGGCATCGTCGTCGGTCTCGTCGAGGCCACCACCGCGCTCGTGCTGCCGCCATCATTGAAGTCGGTCGGCATCTATGCCGTCTATCTCCTCGTGGTCTTTATCCGGCCACGCGGCCTGTTCGGATCGATGTGAGATGGACAAGAGCTTCACAGAGCGGCGTCGCCGCGAACTCCTCGTTGCAGCTTGCCTTACGGTCGCCGCCGCGCTCGTGCCGTTGTTCGTCAAGAATCCAAACGTCCAGAACATCATGATTTTGACGCTGATGTTCGGGGCGCTGTCGCAGAGCTGGAACATCCTGTCCGGCTATTGCGGGCAGATATCGCTCGGGCATGCCCTCTATTTCGGCTTGGGCGCCTATACCACCACGCTCTTGTTCACGAAGTTCGGCGTGCCGCCCTGGTTCGGTATGCTCGCCGGCGGCGCCATCTCCGCCTTGATCGCGCTGGCGCTCGGCTATCCCTGCTTCCGCCTTGGCGGCCACTACTTTGCGATCGCCACCATCGTGATCGCCGAGATCGGCCTGCTGCTGATCCAGAACTGGGAATGGGCAGGTGCGGCCCTCGGCATCGAGATGCCCGTGCGCGGCGACAGCTGGCTGAAATTCCAGTTCGCCCGCAGCAAGCTGCCGTACTTCTATTTCGCGCTGGCGCTCGCCTGCGTCGCCTGGTTCGTCACCTGGTGGCTGGAAGACTCGAAATGGGGCTATTGGTGGCGCGCGGTGAAGGACAATCCCGATGCAGCCCAGAGCCTCGGCGTGGTCGTGTTCGATTCCAAGATGGGGGCTGCGGCCGTCTCTGCCTTCCTGGTCGCGGTCGGCGGGAGCTTCTATGCCATGTATGTTTCCTATATCGATCCAGGCAGCGTCATGGGCTTCCAGTTCTCGCTGCTGATGGCGTTGCCGGCGGTGCTGGGTGGCATCGGCACGCTGTGGGGGCCGCTGCTCGGCGCGGCAATCCTGATTCCGCTCACCGAGCTGACGCGCTCCTATATCGGCGGCTCCGGCCGCGGCGTCGATCTCATCGTCTATGGCACGCTGATCGTCGTGATTGCGCTGGCGCGGCCGGAAGGTCTGATCGGGCTGTTCTCGCGCCGCAAGGGAGCTTCGCGATGACCGCGCTCCTTGAAACCCGCGGCGTCTGGCAACGTTTCGGCGGCCTTGTTGCCAACAGCGATGTCTCGATCTCGGTCGGCCGCGGCGAGATCGTCGGCCTGATTGGTCCCAACGGCGCCGGCAAGTCGACGCTGTTCAATCTTATTGCGGGCGTGCTGCCGCCGACGCAGGGCTCGATTATCTTCGACGGGCAGGATGTGACCAACCTGCCGGCGGCCGAGCGCTGTCAGCGCGGCGTCGCGCGCACCTTCCAGGTCGTCAAGAGCTTCGAGACCATGACTGTCATCGACAACGTCATCGTCGGTGCGCTCGTGCGCAACACCGGGATGCGCGAGGCGCGGCGCAAGGCGCATGAGGTGCTCGAGTTCACTGGCCTTGCCGCACGCGCGGACGTGCTCGCAAGCGATCTCGTGCCGGCCGAGAAGCGCCGCCTCGAGGTCGCGCGTGCGCTTGCGACCGAACCGAAGCTGCTGCTGCTCGACGAAGTCCTCACCGGCCTGACGCCGACCGAGGCGCAGACCGGTGTCGCGCTGGTGCGCAAGGTGCGCGATACCGGCATCACCGTACTGATGGTCGAGCACGTCATGGAGATCGTGATGCCGCTGGTCGACCGTGCCATCGTGCTCGACCTCGGCAAGGTGCTGGTCGAGGGCAAGCCTGCCGACGTCGTCCGCGATCCCAAGGTGATCAGCGCATATCTGGGAGATCGTCATGCTGTCGGTGCATGAAGTCACGACCGCCTATCAGGGCCTGGTCGCGATCTCCGCGGTCAGCATTGAAGTCGCCAAGGGCGAGATCGTCTGCGTGGCCGGCGCCAACGGCGCGGGCAAGTCGACGCTGCTCAAATCCATCGCCGGCGCCGAGCGCCCGCGCTCGGGCACCGTGACCTTCGACGGCAAGCGGCTCGACGGCATGGCGCAGCATCACATCACGGCCACCGGCATCGCCTATGTGCCTGAGAACCGCCGCCTGTTCCCGCGCCTGTCGGTGCGCGACAATCTTCGCCTCGGCAGCTATCTCTACCGCGGCGAGGCCGACCGCGAGGGGCCGCTCGATCTCGTCTTCACGCTGTTTCCGCGTTTGTCCGAACGCCTGGAGCAGCGGGCCGAGACACTCTCCGGCGGCGAGCAGCAGATGCTGGCCATCGGCCGCGCGCTGATGACGCGCCCGCGGCTGCTGATGCTGGACGAGCCGTCGCAAGGCATCATGCCGAAGCTGGTGGATGAAATCTTCCAGGCAGTGAAGCGTATCCGCGACGCCGGCATGACCGTGCTGATCGTCGAGCAGCGCATGGCCGAGTGCCTGGAGATCGCCGACCGTGCCTACATCCTGCAAACCGGCCGCGTGCTGATGCAGGGCGCAGCAGCCGAAATCAGGGGCAATCCGGACGTGCGCAAGGCGTATCTGGGGCTGTAGGCACATAAGTGTTGGGCACACACGTCCCACACCCTCGGTGTCATCGCCCGCGAAGGCGGGCGATCCAGTATTCCAGAGACGTTAGTGGATACGGAGGGGCCGCGGCGTACTGGATTCCCCGCCGGAGCCTGTCATCGGGCTCGCCGAAGGCGAGACCCGGTGGCGGGGAATGACAGTGGTGGGTAAGGCAGCACTGTCGCGCTCTTCACGAGGCGACGCTAATGCCCGTGCCCATGCTCCGGCAACGTCACCCCGAACACCTTCACCAGATCCTTCACCTGCTCCGGCGACAAATAGCGCGGGTTCATCCCGCGCAGCAGTAGGTATAGCTTCGCCGTCTCCTCCAGTTCCTCGGTCGCGAACACGGCGGCCTCCAGCGTATCGCCGGCAACCACCGGGCCGTGATTGGCGAGCAGCACGGATGAATATTTCCCCGCCAGCCCCTTGATCGCATCCGCCACCGCGGGATCGCCGGGGCGGTAATAGGGCACGAGCGCGGTCGCGCCGCATTTCATCAGATAATAGGCCGTCATCGGCGGCAGCGCGGCGCGCGGGTCGATCTCGGGCAGCATCGACAGTGCGACAGAATGCGTCGAGTGCAGGTGCACGATCGCGCGTGCACTGCCGCGGGTGTCGTAGAGCGCGGTGTGCAGCGGAACTTCCTTGGTCGGTGCATCGCCCGAGATCGGCCGGCCCTGGCTATCCAGCCGCGACAGCCGCGCAGGGTCGAGGAAGCCGAGCGAGGCATTGGTCGGCGTCACCAGCCAGCCGCCATCGTCAAGCTTGACGCTGATATTGCCGGACGAGCCCGGCGTCAGTCCACGCTCGAACAGGGACCGTCCGAAGCGACAGATATCCTCACGCAGCCTTGTCTCGTTGCTCATGGCCGTCATGCCTGCTTGTCTCACGCTTTGGCAGCGCGGCCAAGCCGTGTTATCGGTTCGCCGAGCCGCCGCAAGGGCCGGCCGTCCGGGAAACGTTTCGCAAGGGGCAGTTGCATGTCCGCCTCCACGTCACAAAATCAGCGTATCGCCGTCATCGGGCTCGGCTCGATGGGCTTTGGCATGGCGACCTCGCTGAAGCGCGCCGGTCACGCCGTCACCGGCTGCGATGTCTCGGCCGATGCCGTGGCGCGCTTCGTGAAGGACGGCGGCGCGGGCGCCAGGACGCCGGCCGAGGCCGCCAGGGACGCCGACATCGTCGTCAGCGTCGTCGTCAATGCAGCGCAGACCGAGACGATCCTGTTCGGCAAGGACGGCGTCGCCGAAACCATGCAGAAGGACAGCGTCTTCCTGTCGTCGGCCACGATGGATCCCGACGTCGCGCGGCGCCTGGCCAAGCAACTGGAGGCGACCGGCCGGCATTATCTGGATGCGCCGATCTCCGGCGGAGCGCAGCGTGCCGCGCAAGGCGAACTGACGATCCTCGCCTCGGGCAGCCCGGCTGCCTTCGCAAAGGCGCGGCCGGCGCTCGACGCCATGGCCGCAAAGCTCTACGAGCTTGGCGATGCCGCCGGCCAGGGCGCCGCCTTCAAGATGATCAACCAGTTGCTGGCCGGCGTGCACATCGCCGCCGCCAGCGAAGCGATGGCGTTTGCGGCCAAGCAGGGCCTCGACATCCGCAAGGTCTATGAGGTGATCACGGCCTCTGCCGGCAATTCCTGGATGTTCGAGAACCGCATGCCGCATGTGCTCGACGGCGACTATACGCCGCGCAGCGCGGTCGAGATCTTCGTCAAGGACCTCGGCATCATCCAGGACATGGCGCGCAGCGCCAGATTCCCGGTGCCGGTCTCCGCGGCCGCGCTCCAGATGTTCTTGATGACGGCTGCCGCCGGCATGGGCCGCGATGACGACGCCTCGGTCGCGCGCATGTATGCGCAGGTCACCGGCGTGAAGCTTCCCGGCGACAAGTAAGGACAAGAGGATTCCAATGCCCCGTTTTGCCGCCAATCTCTCGATGATGTTCAACGAGGTGCCATTCCTCGATCGCTTCGATGCCGCCGCGCAGGCCGGCTTCACCGCCGTCGAGTTTCTCTTTCCTTACGAGCATCCGGCCGAGGCGGTCGGCGAGCGGCTCAAACGCAACGGTCTGACCCAGGCCCTGTTCAATCTGCCGCCCGGCGACTGGAATGCGGGCGAGAAGGGGTTCGCCGCGCTCCCGGCGCGCTTCGCCGATCTCAAGGCGAGCCTCGAGACCGCGCTGCCTTACGCCAAGGCCACCGGTGTCAAGCGCCTGCACCTGATGGCCGGCCTTGCCAACCGCGGCGAGCGCGTCGCGATCGAGGCGTTCTACAAGTCGGTGGCGTGGGCGGCGGAGTTCTTTGCACCGCACGGCATCGACATCGTGCTCGAGCCGATCAATGCCCGCAACGTGCCCGGCTACTTCCTCAACGATTTCGGCTTCGCGCGCGACCTGATCCAGGAGTTGCGGCTTCCGAACCTGAAGCTCCAGTTCGACATCTATCACTGCCAGATCATCCATGGCGACGTCACCATGCGGCTGCGCGAGATGATGCCGATCATCGGCCACATCCAGATCGCCAGCATCCCCTCGCGCAACGAGCCAGACGGAGAGGAACTGAACTATCCCTTCCTGTTCGAAGAGCTCGACCGGCTCGGCTATACCGGCTTCGTCGGCTGCGAATACAATCCGCGCGGCAAGACCACCGACGGCCTTGCCTGGTTCAAGCCCTATGCGGGAGTGAAGCCGTGACTCTTGCACTGGGTTGCATCGCCGACGACTATACCGGCGCCTCCGATCTTGCCAACACGCTGACGCGTGCGGGCCTGCGCACCGTGCAGACCATCGGCATACCTGCCGATGATCTGGCGCTGCCCGAGGTCGACGCTGTCGTGGTGTCCTTGAAGAGCCGCTCGATCGAAGCAGGCCTTGCTGTATCGCGCTCGCGCGCGGCGGAGACATGGCTGCGCGGCCGCGGCGCGAGCCATGTGCTGTTCAAGATCTGCTCGACCTTCGATTCCACCGACGCCGGCAATATCGGCCCGGTGATGGACGCGTTGCGCGACGATTGCGGCGAGGGCATCGTTCTGGTGACGCCGGCCTTCCCGGAGACCGGCCGCACCGTCTACCAGGGCAACCTGTTCGTCGGCGCGGTGCCGCTGAACGAGAGCCCGCTCAAGGACCATCCGCTCAACCCGATGCACGATTCCAGCCTGGTGCGTGTGCTGGCGCGCCAGAGCAGGACACAAATCGGCCTCGTCGATCTCGCGACCGTCACGCGCGGCGCCGATGCCGTACGGGCACGGCTGGCCGAACTCGCGGGCAAGGGCATTGGCGCTGCGATCATCGACGCCGTCTTCGATCGCGATCTCGAAACCATCGGCCTCGTGGCCGCCGATCATCGACTTTCGGTCGGCGCCTCCGGCATCGGCCTCGGGCTCGCGCGTGCCCTGGTGTCGACCGGCAAGGTCAAATCAGCCGCGGCAGGCAGCGAATCCGGAGCTGCCGTTGGTGGACCGGCGGCGTGTCTTGCCGGCAGCTGCTCACAGGCCACGCTCAAGCAGATCGCCAGCGCTGAACAGGTCATGCCGGTGTTTCATCTCGATCCCGACCGTATTCTTACAGGAGCGGACGAAGCACAGCGTGCGCTGGACTGGGCAAGGCCGCGACTGGCCGAGGGTCCGGTGCTGATCGCATCGAGCTCGACACCGGATCAGGTCTCAGCGCTTCAGGCACGTCACGGCCGTGACGCGGCCGGACATGCCATCGAGCAGGCGATGGCCGACATCGCCGAAAACCTCGTGAAATCAGGCGTGCGGCGATTGGTCGTTGCCGGCGGCGAGACGTCCGGCGCCGTGGTCGATCGGTTGAAGATTCCCGGATTTCTCGTCGGGGTGGAGATCGCTGCGGGCGTTCCTGTGCTGCGCGCGGTCGGCGCCGGGGGCGAGATGCTGCTCGCGCTGAAGTCCGGCAATTTCGGTGGCCCGGAGTTTTTCTCGGATGCGCTTGGGCTCATGCGCTGAGAGCAGAGCGTTCTTAGCTGCCTGTTCATCTCTTTCAGGCTCCGTACTCGTACGGAGTCGTAGTTAACATCTGCTCAGTCGCTCTGTTGTCTGATGTCGGCGTCGCTCCCTTTGGTTGATCCTTTAGACCTCCCGGACGCGCGCCCGCGCCAGCATAAAGAGACCCGATTATGTTCGCCAAGATTTCCATCCGCGCCAAGATCATCAGTGTCGTGGCGTTCCTGCTGGTCGCGATGACCGGCATGGGCCTGCTCGCGGTCACGAAGATGCGGTCGATGAACGCGAACACCACCGACATCACCACGAGCTGGATGCCCAGCGTGCGGGTGCTGGGCGAGCTCCGGGCCAGCGTCATCACCTATCGCAGCGTGGTCCGCGAGCACATGCTGGCCGAGACCCTGGACGAAAAGCTCGCAATGGAAAAGACTGCGGTCACAACCAGCGAGACCATGGCCAAGGCTCGCCAGACCTACGAGACCATGATCACCTCGCCGGAGGAGCGGGCGCTCTACACCGAATGGTCCAAGCTGTGGGACGACTACAAGAAGAGCGCCGACGAGGTCTTTGCATTGTCGCGCAAGGAAGTCGGCAAGGTCCCGCACGAGTCGCATGAGCTGAACGTCAAGACCGCCAACAAGATCGGCATCCAGTCCGACGAAGTCCTGCGCAAGGACATCGATCTCAACACCAAGGGCGGCGACCAGGCCGCCCGGGACGCGGACAGCAGCTATTCCTTCGCGTTCATGCTGGTCTCGATCATCCTGGGCGCTGCGGTCCTGACAGGCATCGGCGTCGGCTTCTATCTCGTCCACGACGTCTCCAGCGGCATCGCCTCGATCGTCGAGCCGATGCAGGCGCTGGGCAAGGGCGACCTCTCCGCCGAAGTCCCGCATCGCGGCCAGAAGACCGAGATCGGTGCCATGGCCGACGTGCTCCAGGTCTTCAAGGAAGCGCTGATTGCCAAGAAGGCTGCCGACGAAGCCGCTTCGGCCGACGCCGAAGCCAAGATCGAGCGCGGCCGCCGCGTCGACGACATCACCCACGAATTCGAAACGATGATCGGCGAGATCGTCCAGACCGTGTCATCGGCCTCGACCCAGCTCGAAGCTTCCGCCTCGACGCTGACCTCGACCGCCGACCGCTCCCAGCGGCTCGCGACCACCGTTGCAGGAGCTTCGGAAGAAGCCTCGACCAACGTGCAGTCGGTGGCTTCGGCGACGGAGGAGATGGCCTCCTCGGTCGGCGAGATCAGCCGCCAGGTGCAGGAATCGGCGCGGATGGCCGGCGACGCCGTTGGCCAGGCCCGTGCCACAACCGAACGCGTCAGCGAGCTCTCCAAGGCGGCTTCCCGCATCGGCGACGTCGTCGAGCTGATCAACACCATCGCGGGCCAGACCAACCTGCTGGCGCTGAACGCCACCATCGAGGCGGCGCGCGCGGGCGAAGCCGGCCGCGGCTTCGCCGTGGTCGCCTCCGAGGTGAAGGCGCTCGCCGAGCAGACCGCGAAAGCGACCGGCGAAATCGGCCAGCAGATCTCCGGCATCCAGGCGGCGACCAACGATTCGGTCGGAGCGATCAAGGAGATCTCCTCGACCATCGAGCGTCTGTCGGAGATATCGTCGGCAATCGCGGCGGCCGTGGAAGAGCAGGGCGCGGCGACACAGGAGATCGCCCGCAACGTGCAGCAGGCGGCGCAGGGCACCCAGCAGGTCTCCTCCAACATCGCCGATGTTCAGCGCGGTGCGACCGAGACCGGCACCGCCTCCTCGCAGGTGCTGTCGGCCGCGCAGATGCTGTCGAACGACTCGAGCCGGCTCAAGACCGAGGTCAGCAAGTTCCTGACCAACGTCCGCGCTGCGTAAGCCTCCCCAATGTCGTCCCGGCCTTCGCCGGGACGGCGCCGTGCTGCTTTCATCTTCGCATAGCTGCGATGCTTATTCCGCAGCGCGGTAGCACGGAAGTGAAGAGCGCGCTGTCGCTTGGCATTGGCGCTGTCGGCGGTGCTCAGGTAAACGGGAAAGAGGATCCCCGTCGGGGCGGATTCCGTATCCCTGCTTGACCTGGAATTGCCTGGCGCATGATTGCTCTGGTCCGTATTGCCCTGAGCCGACCCTATACGTTTGTCGTGCTCGCGCTCCTGCTCCTGATCATCGGACCGCTGGCAGCGCTGCGGACGCCGACCGACATCTTCCCGGACATCCGCATTCCCGTGATCGGCGTGGTCTGGCAGTACACCGGCCTGCCGCCCGACCAGATGTCCGGCCGCATCACGACGCCGTTCCAGCGCGCGCTGACGACGACGGTCAACGACATCGAGCACATCACGGCCAATTCCTATAACGGCTTTGGCATCATCAAGATCTTCTTCCAGCCGAACGTCGACATCCGAACCGCCAATGCGCAGGTCACGGCGATCTCGCAGACGTTGCTCAAGCAGATGCCGCCGGGCGCGACGCCGCCCTTGATCCTGAACTACTCGGCCTCGACCGTGCCGATCATCCAGGTGGCGCTGTCGGGCGACGGGCTGACCGAGCAGAACCTCGCCGACATCGGTATCAACCAGCTCCGCACGCCGCTGGTCACGGTGCCGGGGGCCGCGATCCCGTATCCATTCGGCGGCAAGCAGCGCCAGGTCCAGATCGATCTCGACCCGACCGCGCTCCAGGCTCGCGGCCTGTCCGGCCAGGACGTCGCCAATGCGCTGGCCGCGCAGAACCTGATCACGCCGGTCGGCACCCAGAAGATCGGCACCTTCGAGTACAACATCCAGCTCAACAACTCGCCGCTGAAGATCGACGAGCTCGGCAATCTGCCGATCAAGACCGTCAACGGCGCGATGGTCTATGTGCGCGATGTCGCGACCGTCCGCGACGGCAATCCGCCGCAGACCAACATCGTCCATGTCGACGGCAACCGCTCGGTGCTGATGATGGTGCTGAAGGCGGGCGCGACCTCGACGCTCGATATCATCGCCGGCATCAAGCAGAAGGTGATCGAGGTCAAGGACCAGCTTCCGGACGCGTTGAAGATCGGCTTCATCGGCGACCAGTCGGTGTTCGTTCGCGGCGCGATTCAAGGCGTCGCCTTCGAGGGCGTGATCGCGGCGCTGCTCACCAGCGTCATGATCCTGCTGTTCCTTGGCAGCTGGCGCTCGACCATCATCATCGCGGTCTCGATCCCGCTGTCGGTGCTGGGCGCCATCATCATGCTGTCGGCGATCGGGGAGACGCTGAACATCATGACGCTCGGCGGTCTCGCGCTCGCCGTCGGCATCCTCGTCGACGACGCCACCGTGACCATCGAGAACATCAACTACCATCTGGAGCAGGGCAAGCCGGTCGAGCAGTCGATCCTCGACGGCGCCAACCAGATCGTCACGCCGGCCTTCGTCTCGCTGCTCTGCATCTGTATCGTGTTCGTGCCGATGTTCTTCCTCACCGGTGTCGCGCGCTTTCTGTTCGTGCCGATGGCCGAAGCCGTGATGTTCGCCATGATCTGGTCGTTCATCCTGTCGCGCACGCTGGTGCCGACCATGGCGAATTACCTCTTGCAGGCCCATGTCCATCACGAGGGCGAACCGCCGAAGTCGCGCAATCCGCTCGTCTGGTTCCAGCGCGGCTTCGAGGCGCGGTTCGAGCGCATCCGCGGCTTCTATCGCGGCCTGCTCGGCATGGCGCTGGCGCATCGCGCGGTGTTCGTGATCGGCTTCCTCTGCGTCGTCGGTGCGTCCTTTGCGCTGGTGCCGTTCCTCGGGCGCAACTTCTTCCCCGCGGTCGATGCCGGCAACATCCTGATGCACGTCCGAACCCAGGTCGGCACCCGCGTCGAGGAGACCGCGAACCAGCTCGCCGATGTCCAGAAGGCGATCCGCAAGCTGATCCCGGGCGAGATCGAGACCCTGACCGACAACATCGGCATGCCGATCTCCGGTATCAACATGACCTACAACAACACCGGCGTCATCGGTCCGCAGGACGGCGACATCCAGATCAAGCTGAAGGAAGGCCACAAGCCGACCGAGGAGCATGTGCGCGTGTTGCGCGAGCAGCTGCCGCGGCTGTTTCCCGGCGTCAGCTTCGCGTTCCTGCCGGCCGATATCGTCAGCCAGATCCTGAACTTCGGCGCGCCCGCGCCGATCGACCTTCAGATCCGGGGCGCCAATGTCAGCGCCAACTTCGCTTACGCCAACAATCTGCTGGCCAAGGTCCGCAAGATTCCCGGCGTTGCCGATGCGCGCATTCAGCAATCGCCGAACAACCCGACCTTCAATATCGATGTCGACCGCACCCGTGCGCAATATGTCGGCCTGACCGAGCGCGACGTCACCAACAGTCTCGTGGTGAACCTCGCCGGTTCCTCACAGGTGGCGCCGACCTATTACCTCAATCCGGATAACGGCGTGTCCTACTCGATTGTGATGCAGACGCCGCAATACCAGATCGACTCGCTCAGCGCGCTGCAGACGCTGCCGATCACCGCCGCCAGCAATTCGCAATCGCCGATCCTCGGCGGCATCGCCGACATCAAGCGCTCGACGTCGAGCGCGGTGGTGTCGCAATACGACATCCAGTCGATGGTGCAGATCTTCGCCACGACCTCGGGCCGCGATCTCGGCGCGGTCGCCGCCGACATCCGCCAGGTGATCGCCGATACCGCGAAGGAGGTGCCGAAGGGATCTTCCGTCGTGCTGCTCGGGCAGGTGCAGACCATGAACAGCGCCTTCACCGGCCTGCTGTTCGGCCTGCTGGGTGCGGTCGTGCTGATCTACTTCCTAATCGTCGTGAACTTCCAGTCCTGGTCCGATCCGTTCGTGATCATCACGGCGCTGCCGGCCGCGCTCGCCGGCATCGTCTGGATGCTGTTCATGACGGAGACGACACTGTCGGTCCCGGCGCTCACCGGCGCGATCATGTGCATGGGCGTTGCCACCGCCAACAGCGTGCTCGTGATCTCCTTTGCGCGCGAGCGCTACGAGGAACTTGGCGATCCCGTTGCGGCCGCGCTCGAGGCCGGCTTCGTCCGGTTCCGTCCCGTCCTGATGACTGCGCTTGCCATGATCATCGGCATGGCGCCGATGGCCCTGGGGCTCGGCGAGGGCGGCGAGCAGAATGCGCCGCTCGGCCGCGCCGTCATCGGCGGCCTGATCTTTGCAACCTTTGCCACGCTGATGTTTGTTCCCGTGGTGTTCAGTATGGTACACAAGAAACAAGGCGCCAAAGCCGCCGCCCCTTTGGAGACTCCGCATGTCGCCCACTGAATCCCGCTCGCCGGTGTCGCACCGGAAACTGGGCATCTTCGGCGTGGTGGCGCTGATTGCGGCAGGCCTCGTCGTCGGCACCGGCATCCGTGCGCGCGAGGAGCAGGGCTCCAGGCTGAAGGAGTGGACCGACGATCAGGCCGTTCCCAGCGTCGCGGTGGCCCAGCCCAACGCCAAGGTGCTCAACGCCACCCTCGATCTGCCGGGCCGATTGGAAGCTTACTACCGTGCCCCGATCTTCGCGCGCGTGTCGGGTTACCTGAAGAGCTGGAGCGCCGATATCGGCGCCCGCGTCAAGGCCGGGCAGGTGATTGCCGAGATCGAGGCGCCCGACCTCGACCAGCAGCTGTTGCAGGCCCGCGCCGACCTCGCCAGCCAGCAGGCCAGCGCCAGGCTGTCCGAGGCAACGCTGAACCGCCGCAAGACGCTGGTCGCCTCCAACTTCGTCTCCGCGCAGGAAATCGACGAGCGCACCGCCGATCTTTCCAACAAGAACGCCGCGGTGCATTCGGGGCAGGCCAATGTCGAGCGGCTGGAAGCGCTGGCCGGCTACAAGAAGATCACCGTGCCGTTCGACGGCGTCGTCACCGCGCGCGATACCGACGTCGGTGCACTGATCAATGCCGGCGGCGGCTCGGGCCCGGCGATGTTCGTGGTCTCGGACATCACCAAGCTGCGCGTCTATGTCAACGTACCCCAGAATTACGTGCCGGCGATCAAGATCGGCGCCAAGGCCACCATCGCGCTGCCGGAGTATCCGAACCGGACCTTCCAGGCGACGGTGGAAGCGTCTTCGCAGGCCGTCGACGTCGCCTCGGGTACCACGCGCATGCAGCTTGGCCTGGACAATTCCTCAGGCGAGCTGATGCCCGGCGGCTATGCCAGCGTGAAGCTGAGCCTGCAGCGCGACTCCGCGCCGCTCAGCATTCCCGCCAGCGCGCTGATCTTCAACGGCAGCGGCCTGCGTGTCGCGACCGTCGGTGCGGACGACAAGGTGCTGTTCAAGTCCGTGACCATCGCCCGCGATCTCGGCCGCGAGATCGAGCTCGCCTCAGGCATCGCAGCCGATGACCGCGTCATCACCGCCCCGCCGGACGGCCTGTCCGACGGCGATCAGGTCCGCGTCGTCGGCGCCGGCGCCAAGGGCAAGCCGGCCACCGCGTCGGAAAAGCAGGCGCCGAAGGGCTAGGTATTTCTTCACCTCGCCCCGCTTGCCGGGAGAGGGAGATTAGCCGACCCGCCACTCCGGAACGCCATCGTCGGCCATCGCGATCTCGCCAAGCGAGCCGACCGGCGTCCTGTCCATATCGAGCAGATGCGCCAGCGTTGCCGTATCACCCGCCGGTATCCGCGCCAGCGTGCGGCGGCCATCTTCCGTGCGCAGCATGATGACACCGTGCTCGACATCGCCGCCGCGGCCATAGAGCACCGTAAAGCTCTCGACCTTGCCCTTGCCTGAGGCCTCCGCGACGAAGTCCGGCACCGCGCGCTTGTTGCGGTCGGCCTCTCCTTGCACGCTCGTCTCCTGCGCCAGCGCCTCGCGCGGAGGCGCCTTCGAAACCACCAGCGCATGATGCTTGGTGACGAAGCCGCCCTGGCCGTAGAGCAGGCCGAGCCCGGCGCCATCGCGCAGGCGCCGCACCATCGCGCAGGCCGCATGCGTCATGTAGGTGTTGAGTGGCGCGCCGAAGAAGGTGAGGCCGCCGGTCACGGTCGGCTGCACGTCGGCGGAAAGGCCCAGTGTCCGCCGCGCCATCTTGGGCACGCAGGGGAAGCAGCTATAGAGCTCGATCGCGTCGAACTTTTTGCCGTCGCCGCCTGCGAGGTCCATCGCGGCTTTCAGCACCGCATTCTGCGGATGGCTCTCGTAGAACTGATCGCGCAGGAGATAGTCGCGCGGCTCTTCCGCCGAGGCGCCGCCGAGCGGATAGACCAGTCTGTCCTCGGCGATGCCGGCCGCGCGCGCTTTGGCAAGGCTGGTGAGCAGCAGTGCGCCGCCCATGTTGACGCTGGGGTTGGCCACCATGAGCTTGTTGTAGGGCCAGGCGATGAGACGGTTGTCCGCGGTCGGCGTCGTGATCTCGTCCGGCGTATAGCGTCGCTTCAGCCAGGCATGTGGATTTTGCGCGGCGGCTTCCGAATAGCGCGACCACAGCGTCCCCGACTCCGCCATCGCCTCGCGCGGCGTCTGGCCCCAATGCGCGGAGGAGGCCGCCTCGTAGAACGGATAGACCGTGACGGGCCGGAACACGCCGAGCTTCACCGCCAGCGGTTTCTGGAACGCCGCGCCGCGTTTCGGCTCCTCGACATCGTGCGCGAACGGCGTCCATGGCAGCTTTGCGCCTGCGCGCTCGGCCTTCGTCGCCGTCGACTGCGCTTCGGCGCCGCAGACCGCGGCGACGCTGCATTCCCCGCGCGCGATGCGCTTTGCCGCCTCGTGGATGTAGCGGATCGGGCTCTCGCCGCCGACCGGGCCGTAATAGCAATGCGAAGGCGCGATGCCGAGCCGCTGCGCCAGCAGCTTCTCCGGATCGCGGTAGCGCCAGCTCAGGAAGTTGACGATGTCGAGCGATTGCACTTCGCCCAGCAGCTTTGCCCCGGCATCCTGCTCGGCACGCCGTAGCGCCTGTTCGAGCAGCTCCAGCGGCTCGAGGCCAGCGGTGATCTCCTTGGGACGGTCGACGATCTCGCCGATGCCGACGATGACGGCGATGCGGTCTTCGGGACTGTTGGTATTGTCGGTCATGGCCTCAATTCACGATATCAGTTGCTTCGTCATTGCGAGCGAAGCGAAGCAATCCAGAATCTTTCCGCGGCGGCAGTCTGGATTGCTTCGCTACGCTCGCAATGACGGTGTGGATGCTACTCCGCCACCAGCGTATTCATGTGCTCGACGGCCTCGGCAAACTCTTCCTTGAACTCCTGCACCACGGCGCCCGCCGATTTCACGCTGTCAATCAGGCCGACGCCTTGACCGACAAAGTAGCTGACGAGATCGCGCGCCTTGGCGTTGCCGGCCGCCGCCGCGCGGTCGATCGCGTTGAAGGCATCGCGGCTGACGATGCTTTGCAGCGGCATCGGCAGCGCACCGGGGCTTTCCGGCGCGCGGTCCCAGGCATCGGTCCACACCGAGCGAAGCTGCCGCGCCGGCTTGCCGGTGCGTCCCTTCGAGCGCACCGCGTCACGCGACGACGCGGCGATCATCTTTTCGCGGAAGATTTCCGTGGTCTCGGCCTCGACGGTTGCGAGCCACACCGAGCCGGTCCAGGCGCCGGCTGCGCCCATCGCCATGCAGGCCGCCATCTGCCGTCCCGTCATGATGCCGCCGGCCGCCAGCACCGGCACGTCGCGGATCGGCTTGATCGCCTTGATCACCTCCGGCACCAGAACCATGGTCGACACCTCGCCGCAATGGCCGCCGGCCTCGGTGCCCTGGACCACGAGGATGTCGACGCCGGCCGCGACCTGGCGCAGCGCGTGCTCCTTGGCGCCGACGAGAGCTGCGACCGGCACGCCGTGCTTCTTGCCCATCTCGATCATCGCTTTCGGCGGCACGCCGAGCGCATTGGCGATCAGCCGGATCGGATGATTGAACGAGACCTCGAGCAGCTGAAGCGCCGTCTTCCCGTCGAACGGCTGCGGCTGGTTGTCGGCCACTTCGGTGGTCGTCAGCTCGATGTCGTACTTCTTCAGGAGGTCGCGCGTGTAGTTGCGATGCTCTTGCGGCACGCGCGCCTCCAGGCTCTTCCAGGTGACGTCCTTCTCCCCCGCCGTCGAGATGTTCTCGGGGATCAGCACGTCGATGCCGTAGGGCTTGCCGTCGACGTGGTCGTCGATCCATTTCAGCTCGCGTTCGAGCGTATCAGGCGTATGCACGGTGGCGCCCAACACGCCGAAGCCGCCGGCGCGGCTGACGGCGGCGACGACGTCGCGGCAATGGCTGAAGGCGAGCAGCGGGAACTCGATGCCCAGCATGTCGCAGATCGGCGATTTCATGGCTCTCTCCCGGCGGCGGCCGTCGCGTTGCTGTTGTCGCTTTGCGTTCTTGTTGTCATTGGCGAAGGCCGTCCGACGCTAACCCATCGTCGCCGGCGATGCCAAGCCGGATTTCGCCGCACATCTTGTGTATAGGCGCCACGCCGCGCGCGGAGCCATTCCGTCGCGCAAAATAAGCAGAGCTGCGGCCGCGAATGAGCCTCTTGCGCTTTGGCCGACCAGAGAGAATGCTGGCGCACAACAACAGAAAACAACGAGGGAGCGCCCACCGATGTCGCCAGCGCAATCGAGTCCGGCCCAGGCCAGAGAAGCCTACGACGTGGTCGTCGTCGGCGCCGGCTTTGCCGGCATGTACATGCTGCATCGGCTGCGCGGACTTGGCTTCTCGGCGCGCGTTTACGAGCAGGGCGGCGGGGTCGGCGGCACCTGGTACTGGAATCGCTATCCGGGCGCGCGCTGCGATGTCGAGAGCATGCAGTATTCCTATTCGTTCTCGGAGGAGCTCCAGCAGGAATGGGACTGGAGCGAGCGCTACGCGCCGCAGGCAGAGATCCTGAAATACGCCAACCATGTCGCGGATCGTTTTGATCTGCGCCGCGACATCCAGTTCGACACCCGCGTCGAGCGCGCCGTCTTCGATGAGCAGGCCAATGCTTGGTCGGTGAAGATTTCCGACGGAAAAATGGTCGAAGCGAAGTTTGTCGTGCTCGCCACCGGCTGCCTGTCCAACGCGCGCAAGCCCGACATCCAGGGTCTCGACAACTTCAAGGGTCCCGTCTATCACACCGGCAACTGGCCGCACGAACCCGTGGATTTCGCCGGCTTGCGGGTTGGCCTCATCGGCACCGGTTCATCCGGCATCCAGTCGGCCCCCATCATTGCCGAGCAGGCAAGGCATCTCACCGTCTTCCAGCGCACCGCGAATTTCTCGATTCCCGCCCGCAATGCCGCGTTGACCGACGAGGAACGCAATGCGTTCCGGAATAACTATCCGGAGATCCGCCGCTTCGCCCGCGAGATCGCGCGTAACGGCATCCATGCCGAGCAGCCCGATCGCGGCGCCCTCGACGACAGCGAGGATGCCAGGCGTGCCAAATACAAGGCGCGTTGGGATCGTGGCGGGCTCACCTTCATGTCCGCCTACAACAATCTCGGCCTGGATCTGGCCGCGAATGACACCGCCGCCAACTACGTGCGCAGCAAGATCACCGAGATCGTCAAGGACGCCACGACTGCGAAATTGCTTCAGCCGAACAGCCATCCGATCGGCACCAAGCGCATCTGCATCGATACGGACTACTTCGCGACCTTCAACCGGCCGAACGTCTCGCTGGTCGATATCAAGACCAATCCGATCGAGGAGATCACCGCGAACGCCGTCCGTGTCGCGGGGACGGATCATGAGGTCGATGCGCTGGTGCTCGCAACCGGCTTCGACGCCATGACCGGATCGGTCGCCAGGATCGACATTCGCGGTCGCGGCGGGCGGACGCTGAACCAGAAATGGGCCGAGGGCCCCAAGACCTATCTCGGCCTGATGAGCGCAGGCTTTCCCAATCTCTTCATCATCACCGGGCCCGGCAGCCCGTCGGTGCTGTCGAACATGATCGTCTCGATCGAGCAGCATGTCGACTGGATCGCCGACTGCCTCGTCCACATGCGCCAGCAAGGCCTTGCCACGATGGAGGCGGGGGGAGAAGCGGAGGACAAGTGGGTCGCGCACGTCAACGAAATTGCCCATGGCACGCTCTATCCGCAGGCCAATTCCTGGTACATGGGCGCCAACATCCCCGGCAAGCCGCGGATCTTCATGCCCTATATCGGCGGCGTCGGGATCTACCGGCGGATCTGCGACGAGGTCGCCGCGAAGGGGTATGAGGGGTTCGTGATGACACGGGCGGAGCAGCCGCGCAGGGTGGTGACGGGTTAGGCCGGATGCATGACACCGGCATGAGGCCCGCGCCGGACGCAGAGCCGGCAGGGCTTGCCATCGGCCGTTCGCGGGCTAATTAATGCAGACGCATCTTTCCGCCGGAGCCCCCGCATGACCGACGCCCCCGCCTACGTGCCGCCCAAAGTCTGGACCTGGAACAAGGAGAATGGCGGGCAGTTCGCCAGCATCAACCGCCCGATCGCCGGCCCCACCCACGACAAGGACCTGCCGGTCGGCCGCCATCCGCTCCAGCTCTATTCGCTGGCGACGCCGAACGGGGTGAAGGTCACGGTGATGCTGGAGGAGCTTCTGGCGCTCGGCCACAACGGCGCCGAATACGATGCCTGGCTGATCAGGATCGGCAATGGCGACCAGTTCGGCAGCGGCTTCGTCGACATCAACCCGAACTCGAAGATCCCGGCGCTGATGGACCGCTCCGGCCCTGAGCCTGTCAGGGTGTTCGAGTCCGGCTCGATCCTGTTCTATCTCGCCGAGAAGTTCGGCGCCTTCCTGCCGAAGGACGTCAAGACCCGCACCGAAGCGATGTCCTGGCTGTTCTGGCAGATGGGCAGCGCGCCGTATCTTGGCGGCGGCTTCGGCCATTTCTACGCCTACGCGCCGACCAAGATCGAATACGCCATCGACCGTTTCGCGATGGAGACCAAGCGTCAGCTCGACGTGCTCGACCGGCGCCTCGCCGACAACGAGTATCTCGCTGGCAACGAGTACACCATTGCCGACATCGCGGTGTGGCCCTGGTACGGCGCGCTCGCCAAGGGGCTGGTCTACGGCGCCGGCGAATTCCTCGCCGTGCAGGACTACAAGAACGTGCAGCGCTGGACCGACGAGATCGCCAAGCGTCCGGCCGTGAAGCGCGGCCGCATGGTCAACCGTGTCTCCGGCGATCCCGCCAGCCAGCTCCACGAGCGCCACGACGCCGGCGATTTCGAAACCAAGACGCAGGACAAGCTCGCGCCGGCGACGTAGATGCGTAGTGCGTAGGGTGGATTAGCCGAAGGCGTAATCCACCATCTCGTTGCAAGAATTCGGTGGATTACGCTTGCGCTAATCCGCCCTACGATTTCTTCGCCCCCTCCGCTGCCGGAAACACCACGCGGTCGTCGGTGCGGCAGTAGCGGTCGGCGAACATGCGGCCGATCGGGTGGTAGCGGTCCATGTGGACCCGCATCGTCTTGTCGTCCCAGAGTTCGTCGCGGATGTGGAAGTGGATGCCTTCGCCCATGATCAGCCGGCGATCGTCGTTGACGTCGATCAGTTTCCAGAGCTTGCATTCCATCGCCCAGGGCGTGTCGGCGAGCCGCGGCACCGCGATCCTCGTCGAGGGTGCGAGCTTCAGGCCGAGATAATCGGGCTCGCCGGTCTCGGGCGGAAAGTCGCCGCTGGACTCATGCATCGCCCGCGCCAGCGGCTCGTCGGCAATGTTGACCACGAATTCACCGGTTCGCTGAATGTTGAGGAACGTGTCCTTGTCCTGTCCGTTCGGCTTGCGGTTCGCCGCGAACATGCAGAGCGGCGGATCCTCGCAGAATGCGTTGAAGAAGCTGAACGGCGCGGCGTTGACCACGCCGGTCGGCCCGATCGAGGTCACCCACGCGATCGGCCGAGGCAGGATGAAGGACGTCAGCACCTTGTAGCGCTCGCGTGGCGTGAGGTCGCTGGCGGCGTAGTCCATGGATGCTCCTTGCGAGGTCTTCGCCTCTCCCCGCTTGCGGGGAGAGGCCGACGCGCGTCGAGCGCGGCGGGTGAGGGGGACTCACCGCGAGTCCGTCTGTCACCGCAATTGTGGAAGCAGCCGCTCACCCCAGCCCTCTCCCCGTAAGTACGGGGAGAGGGGGAGGGATAGAGTTCACGCCATGCTCAGCTCGTGCCGGCCGACGACCATCCAGTGCACCTCGTCCGGACCGTCGGCAAAGCGCAGGTGGCGCACGTCCTGGTACATCTCGGCGAGCGGGGTCCAGTGCGAGATCCCGGTGGCGCCGTGCATCTGGATGGCCTGGTCGATGATCTTGCAGGCGCGCTCGGGCACCATGGCCTTGACCATGGAGACCCAGACGCGGGCTTCCTTGTTGCCGAGCACGTCCATGGCCTTCGCCGCCTTCAGCACCATCAGCCGCATCGCCTCGATCTCGCAGCGCGCCTGCGCGATGATCTGCATGTTGCCGCCGAGATGAGCGATCTTCTTGCCGAAGGCTTCGCGGGTGAGGCCACGCTGCACCATCAGGTCGAGCGCCTTCTCGGCCTTGCCGATGGTGCGCATGCAATGATGGATGCGCCCGGGTCCGAGGCGCAGCTGCGAGATCTCGAAGCCCCGGCCCTCGCCGAGCAGCATGTTCTCCTTCGGCACGCGCACGTTGTTGAAGCGCATGTGCATGTGGCCGCGCGGGGCGTGGTCCTGGCCGAACACGTACATGGGGCCGAGCACCTCGACGCCGGGCGTGTCGCGCGGCACCAGGATCTGCGACTGCTGCTTGCTCGGCGCGGCGTCCGGATTGGTCTTCACCATCACGATGAGGATCTTGCAGCGGGGATCGCCGAGGCCGGAGATGTAATATTTCTCGCCGTTGATGACCCATTCGTCGCCGACGAGCTTTGCCGTCGTCGAGATGTTCTTGGCGTCGGAGGAGGCGACGTTCGGCTCGGTCATGACATAGGCGGAGCGGATCTCGCCGTTGAGCAGCGGCTTCAGCCACTTCTCCTTCTGCTCCTTGGTGCCGACGCGCTCCAGCACCTCCATGTTGCCGGTGTCGGGCGCGGAGCAGTTCATGGTCTCGGAGGCCAGCGGGCTCTTGCCGAGCTCGGAAGCGATATAGGCATAGTCGAGGTTCTTCAGGCCCTGGCCGGTCTCGTCATCGGGCAGGAAGAAGTTCCAGAGGCCTTCCTTCTTGGCCTTGTTCTTGGCGACCTCGAGCACCTCGAGCTGCTTCGGCGTGAAGCTCCAGCGGTCTTCCTTGCTCTCGCCGGCCTTGGCGAACTCGATCGACATCGGCTCGACGGTGTCGCGAATGAACTTCCTGACGTGATCGTACAGCGGCCGGACCTGGTCCGACATCCTGAGGTCGTTGAGCTCGTCGCCGGGGTTGAGCGTGTAGTTGGTGGTGCGGGGTATGTAGGTGTGTTTTGTCATTGTTCCTCCCGGTTCACTGAAGCGTACTGGCGGCAAGAATAGTCGCAGCGCGGCCAAAGCGCGAGCACGCATTTTTCTCGCGAGCCATGCCACGCAATGGAATATCGCGAGGGCGTTTGAAATGTTGTTTGAACGGGCGCGCTGGGCACGCCCGCCACACTCTCCGCCGTCATCGCCCGCGCAGGCGGGCGATCCAGTATTCCGAGACGGCAGTGATTGAACCGAGAAGCTGCGGCGTACTGGACTCCCCGCTTTCGCGGGGAATGACAGCGTCCTGGAGCAATCAGTTCGGCATCCGATGCATCGCGCAGATCTTGTTGCCGTCGAGGTCGCGCAAGTAAGCGAGATAAAGCTTGTTCCCCGCGCCCTCGCGGATGCCGGGCGGATTCTCGATCGGCTTTCCGCCGGCGGCGATGCCGACGGCGTGCCACTTGTCGACCTGCTCGGGCGAGTTGGCGGCAAAGCCGATGGTGCCGCCGTTCGCACAGGTCGCCGGCTCGCCGTTGATCGGCTTCGTCACCGAGAACACGCCGGTCTTGGTGATGTAGAAGATGCGGTGGCCGTCGACCCGTGCAGGCCGCACCTCGAGCGTGCTCAGCAGGCCGTCGTAGAAAGCCTTGGCCTTGTCGAGGTCGTTGGTGCCGATCATGATGTGGGAAAACATTTGCCCTGTCCCCTCGTTACGATTTGTAACCCGGATGGAGCGCAGCGAGATCCGGGTCTGTTGCTTCTGGTCATCCCGGATTGCGCTGCGCTCCATCCGGGCTACGAACGTAAAAGATCAAAACGCCGTATAGCCGCCGTCGATCACGAACGTGTCCGCGGTGTGATAGGACGAGGCCTTGCTCATCAGATACACGGCGATGCCGCCGAAATCGCCGGGCTCGCCGAAGCGGCGCTGCGGAATGCGCGGCATCACATTGGCGACGAACTTGTCGTTGGCCATGAGCCCCGCGGTCATGTCGCTCTTGATCCAGCCGGGCAGGATGGCGTTTGCGGTGACGCCGTGGCGCGCCAGCTCCACGCCGAGCGCGCGCACCAGTGCGTTGATGGCAGCCTTGGTCGCGGCATAGTGCTCGTTGCGCGCGGTGCCGAAGATCGAGGCGAGGCTCGAGGTCGCCACTAGCCGGCCGAAGGGATCGCCGGCATTGGCGCGGTCGGTCATGTGTCTGGCGGCCGCCTGGAACGCGTGGAACACGCCGTCGAGGTTAGTCGCAAACATCGTGCGCCATTCCTCTTCGGTGCGCTCGATGAAGGAGCGCCGGCCGCCGCCGCCGATGCCGGCATTGGCGAAGCAGCCGTCGACCCGGCCGAAGGTGTCGAGCGTGGCCTTCATCGCGGCATCGACCGAGGCCGGATCGGTGACGTCGCAGACGCGGCTATCCACCTTGCCGGCAAGGCCCGCCAGGCTCGCGGCAGCGCTGTTGTTCTTGTCAGGATTGCGGCCCCAGATCGACACGTTGCAGCCCTGGCCGGCCAGTGCCTGCGCGATGCCGAGCCCGATGCCGCCATTGCCGCCGGTGATCACGGCGACGCGGCCGGAGAGGTCGAAAAGGTTCATGGCGCGTTTTCCGTTTTGGCAAGACTTCCTGGCATGACGCGCATCAGCCGCTGCGCGCAAGATTGCTTGCTATGCTCTGATCACCATGGACAAGAGCGCGCCAAAAATCAAATATACGCCCCGGCAAAAGTAATTCCGGTCTGCGAAACTAACGCGGGCCGCAACTGACGAGGAAACCATGCAGTTCAAACACGTCACGCTCGATTTCGATGGTTCGGTTGCGATCCTCAAGCTCGACCATCAGGAGGTGATGAACGCGGTCTCCATGGACATGCTGGGCGGCCTCGCCGACGCGCTCGATGCGATCGAGGAGAAGAAGGACGAGGTGCGCTGCGTCGTGCTGACCGGCGCGGGGCGGGCGTTCTGCACGGGCGCTAATCTTCAGGGTCGCAACAACCAGTCGAAGAAGACCAAGGCCGGCCTGACGCTGGAGATCGGCTTTCACCCGTTCCTGCGCCGCATCCGCAATCTGCACTGTCCTATTGTCACCGCGGTCAACGGCCCGGCGGCGGGCGCCGGCATGAGCTTCGCACTGCTCGGCGACATGATCCTGTGCGCGCGCTCGTCCTATTTCCTGCAAGCGTTCCGCCGCATCGGCCTCGTGCCGGATTGCGGCTCGACCTGGCTGCTGCCGCGCCTCGTCGGCCGGGCCCGCTCGATCGAATTGTCGCTGATGGGCGAGCGGCTCCCGGCCGAGAAGGCGCTGGAATGGGGCCTCGTCAACCGTGTCTACGATGACGGTGTCCTGATGGAGGAGGCGATGAAGCTCGCGCGCGAGCTTGCCAGCGGCCCGACAGTTGCGCTGTCGCTGATCCGCAAGCTCTACTGGGACAGTCCGGAGAATTCCTTCGAGGATCAGCTCAATCTCGAATTCCAGTGCCAGCTTCGCGCCGGCGACACGCAAGACTTCCGTGAAGGCGTCGGCGCGTTCCTGGAGAAGCGGCCGGCGCAGTTCAAGGGCAAATGATCGAAGCGCAACTCTCCCGCAGCGTCGCGCGCTGGTGCGAGGGGGCGACCGGCGTCACCGGCGCGGCCAAGCTGTCCGGCGGCGCCAGCCAGGAGACCTGGCGCTTCGACATCGTCCATCCCGATGGACCGATCGGCGCGATCCTGCGCCGCTCACCGAAGGGTTATGGCGCAGCTCCAACGCGCGCGGCGGGGCTCGGCGCCGAAGCGCAACTGATGCAGCTTGCCTATGAGGCCGGCGTGCCGTCGCCGCGCGTGATGCATGTCTTGACGGCTGTGGACGACCTCGGCACCGGCTTCATCATGCAGCGGGTCGAGGGCGAGACCATCGCGCGCAAGATCTTGCGCGACGACGAGTTCGCAGCAGTGCGGCCGCATCTGGCGCGGCAGATCGGCGGCGTGCTTGCGGGCTTGCACAGGCTGCCGCTGGACAAGCTGCCCGAATTGCGGCGCATGACCGCGGCGAAGGAGATCGCCGAGTTCGAGCGCGACTATCGCAGCCTGAACTGGCCCAAGCCCGTGTTCGAGCTGGCATTGCGCTGGCTGCGCGACAACGATCCCGGCCCCTCCGCCGAGGAGACGCTGGTGCATGGCGATTTCCGCAATGGCAACCTCATCATCGGTGCCGATGGCGTCCGCGCCGTGCTCGACTGGGAGCTTGCCCATCTCGGCGATCCCATGGAGGATCTCGGCTGGGTCTGCGTCAACTCCTGGCGCTTTGGCGAGATCGACAAGCCGGTCGGCGGCTTTGGCTCGCGCGAGGAGCTATTCGCAGGCTATGCGGCGGCGGGCCGAAAAGTCGATCCGGCGCGCGTGAAATTCTGGGAAGTGATGGGCACGCTGCGCTGGGGCATCATGTGCGGCGGCATGATGCAGCGGTTTCGCGAGGGCCCGGACCATTCCATGGAGCGCGCCATGATCGGGCGCCGCGCCTCCGAGACCGAAATCGATCTGTTGCGGCTCTTGGCGCCGCGCGGGAGCTGACGCATGCAGGACGAACCGACCCCGGTCGAGCTGACCAAGTCAGTCGCCGATTTCCTCCGCAGCGACATCACGCCGCTGATCTCCGGCCATCAGGCCTTCAAGCTGCGCGTCGCCATCAACATCCTCGACCTCGTCACGCGGCAACTGACGCAGGAGCAGGGGAGCGATGCGGAAGAGGTGGAGCGGCTGCGTGCACTGCTTGGCATCGACGGCTCGGTGACGGACCTCAACCGAACGCTCGCCGATCGCATCGCCAGGGGCGAGCTCAACCTCGCAACGCCGGGCCTCGCCGAGCACCTGTGGGCGACCACGATGGACAAGCTTGCGGTGGACCAGCCGAATTATGCGTCCTACAAGCGCGAGCTGTCGCGAGACGGGTAGGCAGTGCTACATCCGCCGTCATTGCGAGGAGCCCTTGCGACGAAGCAATCCAGAGTATTCCTGCGGAAAGATTCTGGATTGCTTCGCATCGCTCGCAATGACGGCGTTGAGGCATCCGCGCGCCACACTCTCCTCGTCATTCCGGGGCGTCGCGGAGCGACGAGCCCGGAATCCATTCAACCGCAATCTCTGCCGCTCGATGGATTCCGGGCTCGCGCCAAGTGGCGCGCCCCGGAATGACGGCGGCGAGAAAGCCCCTACTTCCCCACCCATTTCGGCGGCCGCTTCTCCGAAAACGCCTTCGGGCCCTCGATGTAGTCCTGCGAGGCCACCATTGCCTTCACCGCCGGATATTCCCGCTGCTCCTCGATTGCCTGCTCCAGCGAGACGGCGAGGCCCTTCTGGATGGTCTGCTTCGAGGCCCGGATCGACATCGGCGAGTTCTTGGTGATCATCTCCGCCCAGCGCAGCGCGGCCGTCAGTGCCTCGCCCTGCGGCACCACCTCATTGACGAAGCCGAGCTCGAGCCCTTCCTTGGCGCTGACATGGCGCGCGGTCAGGATCAAGCCCATGGCGCGCTTCAGCCCGATCTGCCGCGGCAGCCGGTGCAGGCCGCCGGCGAGCGCGGCGAGCCCAACGCGCGGCTCGGGCAGGGCGAAGGTGGCGTTTTCCGAGGCGATGATCAGGTCGCAGGCGAGCGCGATCTCGAAGCCGCCGCCCATCGCGACACCATTCACCGCGGCAATGATCGGCTTGTCGCAGTCGAAGCGTGCGGTGAGGCCGGCAAAGCCGCCCTTGTCCCAGCCGCGCTTGCCGCCGGCCGCCTGCCACTTCAGGTCGTTGCCGGCGCAGAACGCCTTGTCGCCGGCGCCGGTGACGATCGCGACCCATTGCTCGGCATCCGCCGAGAAATCGTCAAACACCTTCTGGAGCTCGAAATGCGCGTCGGTGTGCAGCGCGTTGTAGACCTCGGGCCGCGACAGCGTGACGATCGTGATCGGTCCCTTGCGCTCCACCTTGGAAAACTTCAGCTCCATCGCTCGCTCCCGCATTTTCTCCTGAAGGAATATTGCCGGCATACTAGCGCGCGCAAGCGCTGGAGCACCATCGAATTGCGCGGGCACGCCTTGCGTGGCTGGCACGTCTCGGCTTGCTTGACACGCGCGTGCTCTTCTCACCTTAATCGTACGAAGCAAAGCGCGGTTAGCGCCTTAACGCAAAACGAAAAAATCATCCGGGAGAGAACCGTGGATTTCTCATTGCCAACAGATCTCGTCGCCTATCTCGGAGAGCTCGATCGTTTCATCGAACGCGAGATCAAGCCGCTCGAACAAGCCGACGACAACATCCGCTTCTTCGATCATCGCCGCGAATGGGCGCGCACCGATTTCGAGAATGGCGGCCTGCCGCGCCACGAGTGGGAGGCGCTGCTGCGCAAGGCCAAGGATCTCGCGGACGCCGCCGGTCACCTGCGCTTTCCAGTACCGAAGCAGTATGGCGGCAAGGACGGCTCCAACCTCTGGATGGCGGTGATCCGTGAGCATTTTGCCGCCAAGGGCCTCGGGCTGCACAACGACCTTCAGAACGAGCATTCCATCGTCGGCAATTTCCCTGTTGTCACCATGCTCGACCGCTACGGCCGCGATGACCAGAAAGCGATGATCGACGGCTCGATCAAGGGCAAGTACCGCATCACCTTTGGACTCACCGAGCCGCATCATGGCTCCGACGCGACCCACATGGAGACGCGGGCGGTGCCGGCGACCCGCGACAACGTCAAGGGCTGGATCATCAACGGCGAGAAGATGTGGACGACCGGCATGCATGTCGCCACCCACTGCGCGCTGTTCGCGCGCACCTCGGGCAATGACGGCGATGCGCGCGGGATCACCTGCTTCCTCGTCCCGGCCAAGAGCCACGGCGTCAAGGTCGAGGAGTACATGTGGACCTTCAACATGCCGACCGATCATCCCCGCGTCAGCTTCACCGATGTGTTCGTGCCTGAGGATGCGTTGTTCGGCGAGGTCGGCCGCGGCCTGTCGCTGGCGCAATGCTTCGTGCACCAGAACCGGATCCGCCAGGCCGCCAGCTCGCTCGGTGCCGCCGTCTACTGCATCAACGAAAGCGTCAGATATGCGCGCGAGCGCAAGCCGTTCGGCAGGGCGCTCGCTGAGAACCAGGCGATCCAGTTCCCGCTGGTGGAGCTCGCGACGCAGGCCGAGATGTTGCGCCTGTTGATCCGCAAGACCGCCTGGGAGATGGATCAGCTCACCGAGGAGCAGATCGAGCGCACGCTCTCCGACCGCGTCTCGATGTGCAACTACTGGGCAAACCGCCTCTGCTGCGAATCCGCCGACCGCGCCATGCAGGTCCACGGCGGCATGGGCTACTCACGCCACAAGCCGTTCGAGCACATCTACCGCCACCATCGACGCTACCGCATTACGGAAGGCAGCGAGGAGATCCAGATGCGCAAGGTGGCGGGGTTCCTGTTCGGATATATGGGGCCGGGGAAGCATTAGCTTCCCGCGGCGCTCTCTCCCCGAGTCGTCCCGGCGAAGGCCGGGACCCATAACCCCAGGGAGAAGTCGTTGCGCAAGATGGCAACTCCGAGTCATCGCCAAACCTAATTCGGTGGATATGGGTCCCGGCCTTCGCCGGGACGACAATGTGGATATGGCCAGGCCTAATTCACCCTTCTATCCTTCCCCGCCCAGTCCGGCTCGCGCAGCTGCCGCCGCAGGATCTTGCCTGAGGGATTGCGCGGCAGCGCCGGCAGGAACTCCACGCTTTTCGGCGTCTTGAACCCGGCGATGCGTTCGCGGGTAAAGTTGATGATGTCGGTGGCGCTCGCCTGCTTGCCGGGCTTCATGACCACCACCGCCTTCACCGCCTCGCCCCATTTGTCGTCGGGCACGCCGATCACGGCGGCTTCCGCGACGTCGGGGTGATCGCACAGCGCGCTCTCCACTTCGGCCGGATAGATGTTCTCGCCGCCGGAGATGATCATGTCCTTGATGCGGTCGTGGATGTAGAGGTAGCCATCCTCGTCCATGTAGCCGGCATCGCCGGTGCGCAGCCAGCCGTCGCCGCGCAGCGTCGATGCGGTTGCTTCCGGCAAATTCCAGTAGCCGGCCATGTTGGAGCCCGAGCGCGTTGCGATCTCGCCGACCTGGCGCGGCGGCAGCGGCTTGCCGTCCGCATCCAGGATGGCGATCTCGACACCGGGAAGCGCCTTGCCGGCCGAGCGCATCCGCTCGAGCCCTTCGACGTGATCCTCCGGCGGCAGCGCGACGATGGTGCCTGTCGTCTCGGTCATGCCGTACATCTGCACGAAGCCGCATTTGAAGACCTCGATGCACTCCTTCAGCAGCGCCGCGGGAATCGGCGAGGCGCCGTACAGCATGTATTTCAGCCTGGAGAAATCGACTGTCTTCGCGCGCGGCTGCCGCACCACGAACTGCATCGCCGCCGGCACCATGAACAGCTTTGTGATGCCGGACTGCTCGAAGAAATCCAGCACCTTGGTCGGATCGAACTCGCGCGCGATCACGCCGCGGGCGCCGTGATAAAGGCCCATCACGCCCCAGCCGGAGCCGCCGATGTGGAAGATCGGCATCGCGACCAGCGACACGTCGTCGGTCGACCACCGGTTCCACTCCGGCTTGTCTTCGGCATTCCCGGTCTGCACGAGGTTGAGGAAGTTCGCATGCGACAGCATCGCACCCTTCGGCTTGCCCGTTGTGCCTGAGGTATAGAGCTGGATCGCGATGTCCTTCGTGTCGATCGGTACCTTCGGATCGTCGCCGCTTTGCGCATCCCGCCAGGCCGTAAAATCCCGCCATTCCGGCGCGCCGCCTTCGGTGGTGATGATGGTGCGCACGCCGGGCAGCTGGTCCTTGATCTGCGAGACCATTGTGAGGAACTCCGGTCCCACGAACAGCACCGGCGCCTTGCAGTCGCCAACGATGAAGGCGACTTCGGGCCCGGCTAGGCGCCAGTTCACTGGCGCCATCACCACACCGGCCTTCATCGCGCCCATCAGCAGCTCGAAATAGAGGTCGCTGTTCTTGCCGAGATAGGCGATGCGCTCGCCCTTCTTCACGCCCATCGCTAGAAGCGCGTTGGCGACCTTGTTGGTCTTCACGTCGAATTCGGCAAAGCTGGTGACGCGGCCCTCGAACTCATAGGCGGTGGCGTTGCCGCGGCTCGCCGCGCGCTCGCGCACCATGTCGGCGAGATTCGCCAATGGCTGTGTGGACATGTTCCTCCCGTGACGTCTTGTTCTTATGCCGCGGAGTGTGGCGTCATCCGCGGGCAAAGACAATACGGGAGAGGGGACACCGCTCTCTCAACGACGTCGTCTCGGCGCAGGCCGGGACCCATAACCACTGAACGCAATTTGGCGAAGACCGATCATGACCAATCTTCGCCAAACCAAATTCGGTGGCTATGGGTCCCGGCCTGCGCCGGGACGACACCGGAATGTGAAGCGACGTCTCAAGTCTCTCGTTACAGAGAATCTACCCCCGCTTCGCCCGATCCTTCTCGTTCTGCGCCATGATGCTCTCGCGCGCGGTTTTCCAGTCGTCGTCGCTCCAGTCGCGGAGCTGGTAGAAGTTGCCGCCCATGGC
Source organism: Bradyrhizobium niftali (assembly GCF_004571025.1). GTDB lineage: Bacteria > Pseudomonadota > Alphaproteobacteria > Rhizobiales > Xanthobacteraceae > Bradyrhizobium > Bradyrhizobium niftali. Next base: position 115,877 of record NZ_SPQT01000001.1, read on the forward strand.
GAGCGCCTGGGCGCCATCCATGGCGATGGTCTCGCCGGAGATCCAGTCGCAGCCGCCGGAGATCAGGAACACGGCGACGTTCTGCAATTCCTCCATGGTGCCGACACGGCCCATCGGGTTCATCGCCTTGGTGCGCGCGCCGGCCTCGTCGCCCGGCTTGATCCGCTTGCTCATGCCCTCGGTCGGGATCTCGCCGGGCGCGATGGTGTTGAGGCGGATGCCGTAGCGGCCCCATTCGGTCGCAAGCGACATCGTCATGGCGTGGATCGCCGACTTGCTCATCGCCGACGGCACCACATAGGGCGAGCCGTTGCGCACCCAGGTCGTGGTGATCGAGACGACGTTGCCCGGCTGCTTCAAGGCGATCCAGCGCTTGCCGACCGCATGCGTCACGTAGAACGTGCCGTGCATGACGATGTTGGCGACGGCGTCGAACCCGCGCGGCGACAGCTCCTCGGTGCGCGAGATGAAATTGCCGGCGGCGTTGTTGATGAGGTCGGTGAGGGGCGCTTCGCGAAAGATGTTTTCGATCATCTCCTCGACCGCGAGCGCGTTGCGGATGTCGACGCCGTGGCTGGTGACGCGTCCGCCATGGAGATCCATCAGCTCGGTCGCGGTCTCGTCGCACACGATCTTGCGCCGGCCGCAGATGTGCACTTCGGCGCCGAGCTGGAGGAAGCGCGCCGCCATCGACTTGCCGAGCCCGGTGCCACCACCGGTGACAAGGATGTTCCTGCCGGCCAGAAGATTTTCCTTGAACATGGCTGTTTCTCCCGTACGGATTGTCAGTTAATTGGTCGATTGACTAAATCCGGCCGCAGGCTTCCTGTAAAGCGGCACTGAACAAGAACAGGGGAGAATTCATCCATGGAAGAGCGCGTCTCGATCTCGATCTCGGAAGGCGTCGCCGACGTGCGCCTGGTGCGCGCGGACAAGATGAACGCGCTCGATCAGGCCATGTTCGAGGCCCTTGTTGCCGCAACGGACCGGCTTTCGAAGGACAAAAGCGTGCGTGTCGTCGTGCTCTCGGGCGAAGGCCGGGCCTTCTGCGCCGGCCTCGACATGGGGCGTTTTGCCGCCATGAAGGAGAAGGGCGGCAACGGAATTCCGGGTGGCGAAAATCGCGATCTCACCAAGCGCACGCACGGCCAGGCGAACTTCCCGCAACAGGCGGTATGGGGATGGCGTCAGCTTCCGGTGCCGGTGATTGCGGCCGTGCACGGCGTCGCCTTCGGTGGCGGCTTCCAGCTCTCGCTCGGCGCCGACATGCGCTTTCTCTCGCTCGATGCGCGGATGTCGGTGATGGAGATCAAATGGGGCCTCGTCCCTGATATGGCGGGCACGCCGATCCTGGCCAGTCTCGTGCGCGACGACATCCTGCGCGATCTCACCTACACCGGCCGTATCTTCTCCGCGCAGGAGGCGATGACCTATGGCCTCGCCACGCGCATCTGCGATGATCCTCGCGCCGCAGCGCTCGACGTCGCGCGCGAGATCGCCGGCAAGAGCCCCGATGCGATCCGTGCCGCCAAGCGTCTGCTCAACAATCTCTCGGTCGATCCGGGCCCGGCGCTGCTTGCCGAGTCGGTCGAGCAGCAGAAGCTGATCGGCAGCGCGAACCAGACCGAGGCGGTGCGCGCCAATCTGGAAAAGCGCGCGCCGAAATATGTGGATTAGTAACTCCCCGTCATTCCGGGGCGATGCGTAGCATCGAGCCCGGAATCCAGAACCACGATCGGGAGTATGGATTCCGGGCCTGCGCCTTCGGCGCATCCCGGAATGACGACCGCGGGTGTGGCTACAGTTTTGAACCGACGAAAGATCGGAAAACAACAATGAGCGAAACGTCCCAATTCCTCGGCATCGTCTCCGGCGAGCGCCGCCGTGCCCACGCCGCAGTCGCTGACCGTGCCGACCGCATCGCGAGTGGCCTCAGCAAGATCGGCGTCCGCCAAGGCGATTGCGTCTGCATGCTGATGCGCAACGACATTGCCTTCCTCGAGGCCGCTTACGCCGCGATGCGGCTCGGGGCCTATGGCGTGCCGATCAACTGGCACTTCAAGCCGGAGGAGATCAACTACATCCTTGGCGATACCGGCACGTCCGTCCTGATTGGTCATGCCGACATGCTGCACGCCCTGCGCGATGCGATTCCCAAGGGTGTCACCGTGCTCAGCGTGCCGACGCCGCCGGAGATCCTGTCCAGTTACAAGATCGATCCGGATATTCTCGCGCCGCCGAATTTCGCGATCGAATTCGAGACATGGCTCGCGCAGCATCAGCCTTATGACGGCCCAATCGTGCCGCAGCCGATGAACATGATCTACACGTCAGGCACGACCGGCCACCCCAAGGGCGTACGGCGCAATGCGCCGACGCCGGAGCAAGCGGCTGCCGGCGAGCGCATGCGCGCGATGATCTACGGTCTGAAGCCCGGCGCCCGCGCGATCTTGCCGGGCCCGCTTTATCACTCCGCGCCGAACTCGTTCGGCATCCGCGCCGGCAAGCTCGGCGGCGCGCTGGTGCTGATGCCGCGCTTCGAGGCGGAAGAGTTTCTGGAGCTGATCGAGCGCTACAAGATCGACACCATCTTCATGGTGCCGACCATGTTCATCCGCCTGATGAAGCTGCCGGAGGCGGTGCGCAAGAAGTACGACGTCTCCTCGCTGCGCCATATCATCCACGCCGCAGCGCCTTGCCCGGCCGATGTCAAGCGCGCCATGATCGAGTGGTGGGGGCCGGTGATCTACGAATTCTACGGCTCGACCGAATCCAGCGCCGTCACCTTTGCGACCTCCGAGGACGCGCTGAAGAAGCCCGGCACCGTCGGCAAGATTTCCCCCGGTGCCGAGTTGCGCTTCCTCAGTGAGGACGGCCGCGCGCTGGGCGTGGGCGAGATCGGCGAGATCTATTCCCGCATGGCTGAACTTGCCGATTTCACCTACCACAACAAGCCGGAGAAGCGCGCCGAGATCGACCGCGACGGCTTCATCACCTCCGGCGACGTCGGCTACATCGACGAAGACGGCTACGTCTTCATCTGCGATCGCAAGCGCGACATGGTGATCTCGGGCGGCGTCAACATCTATCCGGCCGAGATTGAATCCGTGCTGCACGCCGTGCCCGGCGTGCATGATTGCGCCGTGTTCGGCATCCCCGACGCGGAGTTCGGCGAGGCATTGATGGCGGTGGTCGAGCCGCAGGCCGGCGTCACGCTCGATGCCGCCGATGTCCGCGCGCGACTGAAGACCTCGCTCGCCGACTACAAGGTGCCCAAGCACATCGAGATCCGGACCGGGCTGCCGCGCGAAGACTCCGGCAAGATCTTCAAGCGCCGCCTGCGCGATCCCTATTGGGAGCAGGCGGGCCGCAAGATCTGACAGTTCATAGCCCGGGTGAGCGAAGCGATACCCGGGAAGGTGAGAGTAAAGTCCCGGATGTCGCTTCGCTCATCCGGGCTACAAAGTGGGGACTTCCATGAGCGACGCAGCAGGCGCAGACAAGACACAAGAAGTCCTCTACGAGGTCGCCGACCATATCGCGACCATCACGTTGAATGCGCCGGAGCGCATGAATACGATCTCCGGGCCGATGCTGAACGATCTGGCGCGGCTGCTAACCGAGGCCAATGAGGACAAGAACGTCCGTGTCGTGATCCTCACCGGCAAGGGGCGGGCATTCTGCGCGGGTCTCGACCTGCGCAAGGAGCGCGACGGCAATGGCCTCAGCGCGGCGTCCTCTCCGACCACGATCAACCTGCGCAACACGCCGCCGACGGTCTTGCAGGCGATGGACAAGCCGACCATCTGCGCCGTCAACGGCGGCGCCGCCGGCTACGGCATGGACACCGCGCTCGGCTGCGACATCCGCATCATGGCGGAATCCGCAAAACTCGCGGCCGCCTTCGTCAAGCGCGGCGTGGTGCCGGAGTCCGGCGGCACCTGGCTGTTGCCGCGCATGCTCGGTTGGGCCAAGGCCTCCGAGCTGATTTTCACCGGCCGCACGCTGAGCGCACGCGAGTGCCTGGAATGGGGCCTTGCCAATGAGGTCGTGCCGGACGCCGACTTGATGAACCGCGCCACTGCGATTGCCCGCGAAATCGCCGCCAATGCGCCGCTCGCGGTGCAGGCCTCCAAGCGCATGATGCGGATGGGCCTCAACGAAAACTTCTCCGACCACGTCCACCACGTCTATCTTCAGCTCCTGCCGCTATTTAAGACGCAGGACATGGCCGAGGGCATGAAGGCCTTCATGGAGAAGCGCGAGCCGAAATTCGAGGGGCGGTAGGCGCATCCTGTTTGCGCGTATCGGGGCGTCTTAGCACGGACAGATTTCGATCCTATATAGACGGGGTCACTGACCTCCGGATCATCCCATGACCCCCGTTTCCATTCTCCTCAACATCCTCTGGATCCTCATCGGCGGCGCCTGGATGGCGTTCGGCTGGCTGGTCGCGGCGGTCATCATGGCCGTCACCATCATCGGCCTGCCCTGGGCGCGGGCGGCGTTCAACATCGCCGTCTATACGCTGCTGCCGTTCGGCTCGAAGGCGGTCAGCCGCTACGAAGTCACTGGCATGAGCGATATCGGCACCGGCCCGCTCGGGGTGATCGGCAACATCATCTGGTTCGTGCTGGCCGGCTGGTGGCTGGCGCTCGGCCACCTCGTGACCGCGCTGGTCCTCGCGATCACCATCATCGGCATTCCCTTCGCCTGGGCTCATTTGAAGCTCGCGGGCATCGCGCTCTGGCCGATCGGCAAGGTGATCGTGCCGGCTTAGGGCGAACTCGCAGGATGGGTAGAGCGCCAGCGAAACCCATCAAGCCGTCCGGCGATGACGAAGCATGATGGGTTTCGCAAGGGCTCAACCGATCCTGCGCGTGCTGCGCTTTCAGCGTCCCTTCAGTTCATCTCACACCCTGGGGCGGCCAAATTTGGAAAGCACGCGGAAACAACGGATATGATCGGCTGCCATGTCCAACGTGAAGTCGGCCCGTGACCCCATTGATCCGAATGTTGCCCCAAGCGCTCAAAGTAAGAACGCACTCTGACCAGAGACGTTCGATTTCTCCGGCTCTGCGCGATGCGAGGGCCTTACTATAGCGTTCGACGAGATCAGGGCGCTCCCTTGCGATCCCCTGAAGTGCGTCGGTCAACTCATTGATGACAATTGGATCGTGACCGGCGTCTCGAAGACAAGCAAGCACTATGCCCATGAAGTCTGTCATCGAACCGTAAAAGTGTGCAGAGGAATTGCTCGAAGTATTGCCCACGCTACCGCTGGCTGCAAGCTCCGCAATCGGCCTGGGGGCGACTTGCACGAATATCGGCTTCATCGCCCCTCACAGTGCCAGAGCTGACTCGCGCTCACGCGCCTTGCGCACACAATTCCTCGCGTTGTCCGACAGGCAAAACACGCCACATGCAGGTCAAGGCATAGGTCCGCAGATATTCTGATTGACCGAATTCATAACTTCGGTTAAACCGCAAGCCATCCCAGCCCGCCAAAGGGGCGTTTCGCGATCGTCACGATACGTGAGCCGGGATGCGATGGACGCGGCAGCGCCGGCGCGTGACGGATGGCAGGGCGGGCTACGCCTGTGAGCCATTGCGATCCGCGGATCGACACGGCGCGGTCACTGCGTCTCACTTCGGCTTCGGGGGCGAGCACGCGCGAGCTTCCGGATGTCCGGGGAGGGACGTCCGCGGACGGCAAAAGCGTGTGGTCCTGACGCCCGGGGTCTGTGCGTCAAGGCTTGCGGTGGTGTGAGCTGCCCGACCGGGTGGCGCATCGGTCAGCCGCAAGGCGACGGGGGCAATAGTGCATCGCTCCCCGGGGAGAGCGCGCCATAAGCCGTAAAACCATTGCGCAGGGAAGGCCGGGATGTCCCGGCATCACCTGTGGTCACCCCGCGTGCGTTTCCCGCGTGCGGACCCTGGGTGCCAGCCGGCGCCCGGCCTTCCCTGCGCCCTTTCTTCTCGACGAGGGCGAAACGGACACCAAAAGCTCGGGCGCCTGCGCCGCGAGAGCGCGGACGTGCGTGTGCGCCCGTCAGCAAGGCGTAGTCCAGCCCACGATCGCTGATGTTGCCGCGCCGCCCCCAACTTCACCTTGCGCTGCGGCAAAAAACTTGCACACTCGGCTGAGCCGGGCAGTCAAGCGAGCTCGAACCAGGGGAGCGAGCCATGTCCCTCCAGACATTACCATCCGACGCCGCCGATCAACGCCCCAATCGCCCGGAGGACGTCCAGGCGCTGGAGGCGGACGCCCGGCTGCGGGACGACATTCGCCTGCTCGGGCGCATCCTGGGCGACACGGTGCGCGACCAGGAGGGCGCCGACTTGTTCGACCTGGTCGAGCGCATCCGCCAGACCTCGATCCGGTTCCACCGCGACGAGGACCGGCTCGCCCGCCGCGAGCTCGAGCAGATCCTCGACAGCATGTCGACCTCCGAGACGGTGCGGATCGTCCGTGCCTTCAGCTATTTCTCCCACCTCGCCAACATCGCCGAGGACCAGAACAACATCCGCCAGATGCGCGCCCGTACCGCAGCCAAAAATGGCGGCTCGGGCGTGCTGGCGGACACGCTGGCCCATGCCAAGGCCGCGGGCATCGGTGCCGATGCCTTGCGCAACTTCTTCAAGACCGCACTCGTCAGCCCGGTCCTGACCGCGCATCCGACCGAGGTCCGCCGCAAGAGCACCATGGATCGCGAGATGGAGGTCGCGGCCTTGCTCGACCGCCGCGAGCGCGTCGCGCTGACCGCTGACGAGGCCGCCGCCAGCGACGAGCAGCTCCGCCGCGAGGTGCTGACGCTGTGGCAGACCAATCTCTTGCGCCGGACCAAGCTCACCGTGCTCGACGAGGTCGCCAACGGCCTGTCCTTCTACGACTATACCTTCCTGCGCGAGGTGCCGCGGCTGGTCAACGTGCTGGAGGACCGGCTGGAGGAGGGCGGCGAGCAGGCGGCCAGCGAGCTCGCCTCGTTCCTGCGCATGGGCAGCTGGATCGGCGGCGACCGCGACGGCAATCCCTTCGTCACCGCCGACGTGATGCGCGGCACGCTGCGGCTGCAGTCGAGCCGGGTGATGCAGTTCTATCTGAACGAGCTGCACGTGCTCGGCGCCGAGCTGTCGATCGCGGCCCATCTCGCCGACGTCTCCGAGGAGCTGCGCACGCTGGCGGAGCGCTCGCCGGACACCTCGCCGCACCGGAGCGGCGAGCCGTATCGCCTCGCGGTCTCCGGCATCTATGCCCGGCTGACCGCAACGGCGGAAAAGCTCGAGGTCGAGATCACGCGCCGGCCGGTCGGCAAGGGCGCGCCGTACGAGAGCGTCAGGGAGCTGCAAGCCGATCTCGACGTGCTGCACCGCTCGCTGATCTCCAACAACGCCCGCGTCATCGCCCGCGGCCGGTTGCGGCTGCTGCGCCGCGCGGTGGACTGCTTCGGCTTCCATCTGGCGCGGCTCGACATCCGCCAGAACTCGGCCGTGCATGAACGCACCATCGCCGAGCTGATGGACGCCGCCAATCCCGGCATGTCCTATCTTGCGCTCGGCGAGGACGCGCGCATCTCGCTGCTCACCAACGAACTGCGCTCGACGCGCGCGCTGGTGTCCCCGTTCGTCAAGTACAGCGACGAGACCATGGGCGAGCTCAACGTATTCCATGCCGCCGCGGAGGCGCATGCGAAGTTCGGCTCGGACGCGATCCCCCAATGCATCATCTCGATGTGCAAGGGCATGTCCGACATGCTCGAGGTCGCGGTGCTGCTGAAAGAGGTGGGCCTGGTCCATCCCTCCGGGCGCAGCGCGATCAACGTCGTGCCGCTGTTCGAGACCATCGAGGATTTGCAGGCGTCAAGCAGCATCATGGATCGCATGCTGTCGCTGCACGATTACCGCCGCCTCGTCGACAGCCGCGGCAGCGTGCAGGAGGTCATGCTCGGCTACTCCGACAGCAACAAGGATGGCGGCTTCGTCACTTCGGGCTGGGAGCTCTACAAGGCCGAGATCAACCTCGTCGACGTGTTCGAGCGCCATGGCGTGCGCCTGCGCCTGTTCCACGGCCGCGGCGGCTCGGTCGGCCGCGGCGGCGGGCCGAGCTACGACGCCATCATCGCGCAGCCCGGCGGCGCGGTGAACGGCCAGATCCGCATCACCGAGCAGGGCGAGATCATCTCGTCGAAATATTCCAACGCCGAAGTCGGGCGCAACAATCTGGAGATCCTTGCCGCCGCGACGCTGGAGGCGAGCCTCTTGCATCCGCGCCAGAGCGCGCCGCGCCGCGAATACCTGACCGCGATGGACGAGCTCTCAAGTCTCGCCTTCAAGGCCTATCGCGGCCTCGTCTACGAGACCGATGGTTTCGTCGATTATTTCTGGGCCTCGACCGTCATCAACGAGATCGCGACGCTCAACATCGGCAGCCGCCCGGCCTCGCGCAAGAAGACCCGCGCGATCGAGGACCTTCGCGCCATTCCCTGGGTGTTCTCCTGGGCGCAATGCCGCCTGATGCTGCCGGGCTGGTACGGCTTTGGCAGCGCGGTCGAGCAATGGATCGCCGAGCATCCCGACAAGGGTATGCCGTTCCTCAAGGAGCTCTACAAGGAATGGCCGTTCTTCCGCATGCTCTTGTCGAACATGGACATGGTGCTCGCCAAGAGCTCGATCGCGATCGCCTCGCGCTATGCCGAGCTGGTGCCGGATGAAGCCTTGCGCGAAAAGATCTTCGGCCGCATCCGCCGCGAATGGCATTCCTGTATCGAGACGCTGCTGGACATCATGGGCCAGGACCGGCTCTTGCAAGGCAACCCGCTGCTCGAACGCTCCGTGCGCCACCGCTTTCCCTATCTCGATCCGCTCAATCACGTGCAGGTCGAGCTGCTGAAAGAGCACCGCGCGCAGAACCCGGACGAGCAGGTGCTGCGCGGGATTCAGCTGACCATCAACGGTATCTCGGCGGGCTTGCGGAATACGGGTTAGCAACGCGGCGTCTTCTCGCCTCGTTGCTAACGTGGTTGGCCGGGGCAAGCCCGGCCGTGAGGCCGCAGCTATCAGGGCTTCATTGCGCCTTGTACACTGGTGTAAACGGCATAGAGTGACGACGAGCCACAGATATAAAGTCTGTTTCGCTGCTGCCCGCCGAAGCTCAGGTTGGCGACGGTTTCCGGGATGTGAATTTTGCCAAGCAGTTGGCCGTTGGCCGTATAGCAGCGCACGCCGTCTTCGTTCGGATCGCCCCAGCCCACCGAACACCAGACCCGTCCCTCGGTGTCACAGCGGACGCCGTCGGTAATGCTCGGCTTCGGCATTTCTGCGAAGACTTTGCTGTTCGACACCTTCCCCGCCGCCACATCGAGGTCGAATACGCGGATATGGGATGGGTTGTCTGGTCCGTCCGTGAATCCGGTGTCGCAGATATAGAGCTTCTTTTCGTCGGGTGAGATGGCGAGTCCATTGGGCTCCACGAAGTCGTCGACGACGACCTTGATGTCGCCGGTCTTCGGGTCGACGCGGTAGACGTTCTTTTTCTCCTGCTCGGGGTCCGCCTTGACGCCCTCGTAGAAGCCGCCGATGCCGTAGGCCGGATCGGAGAACCAGATCGCGCCATCGGCGGTGACGACCGCATCGTTCGGCGAGTTCAATCGCTTGCCATTGAATTTGTCGGCAATGATGGTGATCGAGCCGTCGAGTTCGGTGCGCGTCACACGCCGCCCGCTATGCTCGCACGTGATCAGGCGTCCTTCGCGATCGATCGTGTTGCCGTTCGAGTTCATCGAGGGTTGACGGTAGACGCTGGTATGACCGTCATCCTCCGAGAATCGCATGATGCGATTGTTGGGGATGTCGCTGAACAGCAGATATCGTCCAGCTGCAAAATACACGGGACCTTCGGCCCACCGGAAGCCGGTTGCAACACGCTCGACCGCCATGGTGCCGGCGAAGGCCGGGAAGTCGGCAGGCCCGAACGTTGGCGGCCCCTTCTTGGCGGATTCCAGACGGGAGTCTGGGTAGCGGCTGCCGGGAAGTGGTCCCAAGGGCAATGGGGCTGTCGATATCGTCGGAGTGCCGGTCTGGCCCAATGGTGCGACGGAGGCTGCCAGAGTTGCGTTCATGGTAACGCCGGTCGCGGCTACCGCCGCTGCCGCGCCCTTCAAGAGGGTGCGGCGCCCGAGGCAGGGCTCATCAGTACCGGTAGAAATGGTCATTGATTTTGTCATAGTCGCCTCCCGTTTTTTTGTGGAAGGAAACCATTCGCCCGCAATCGGGCGTAATGCGGGCGATCTCCGGCCGGACAACCGGAGATCGCAGCGCAACAATGACCGGGAATTCGATTACACGGGATCCCAGGGGAAGATGTCGGCGGAGCGGTCGAGCTTGTAGAACGAGCCCTTCAGCGCCGGCATGCCATGTTCGGCGATCGATTGCGGCGTCCAGCCTTCGCTCCGGTGCACCGAGCGCAGCGGGCGGTTCTGGCTGAACAGGAACAGCTCGTTCATGCGCGCGCCAAAAATCTGCCCGCTGACGTCCTTGGCGGCATCGGACAGCAGATAGGCGCAGACCGGCGCGATCTTCTCCGGTCCCATCTGCTTGATCTTCTCGACGCGCGCCTTCTCGGCTTCGGTCTCGGTCGGGATGGTGCCGATCATGCGGGTCCAGGCGAACGGCGAGACGCAGTTGGAGCGGACGTTGAAGCGGCCCATGTCGAGCGCGATCGACTTCGACAGGCCGACGATGCCGAGCTTGGCGGCGGCGTAGTTGGCCTGGCCAAAGTTGCCGATCAGGCCCGAGGTCGAGGTGAAGTGCACGAAGGAGCCAGACTCCTGCTCGCGGAAAATCCGCGCCGCGGCGTGGCTGACGTAGAACGAGCCCATCAAATGCACCTTGATGACGGCCTCGAAGGCCTCCACGCTCATCTTGTGGAAGATCATGTCGCGCAAGATGCCGGCATTGTTGACGACGCCATCGAGCCGGCCGAAATGATCGGTCGCGGTCTTCACGATCTTGCTGGCGGGGATCGCTTCCGCCACCGACTCGAAATTGGCAACCGCCGCGCCGCCGCGCTTCTTGATCTCCTCGACCACCTCCTCGGCGGGAGAAGCGCTCGAACCGGCACCGTCGGCGGCGACGCCGGGATCGTTGACGACGACCTTGGCGCCTTCCGCCGCGCACAGCAGCGCGATCTCCCGCCCGATGCCGCGGCCTGCGCCGGTGACGATGATGACCTTGTCTTGCAGTGATTTTGTCATTGGACTCTCCTGTTGCCCCTCGTCATTCCGGGGCGCGCAAAGCGCGAACCCGGAATCTCGAGATTCCGGGTCTGGTGCTTCGCACCATCCCGGAATGACGAAGGTGGTTAGCGTTCGTTCGTAAACACGATCGTGCCTGATGCTGCGAACATGCCGCCGACACCATGGCACACCGAAATCTTCGCGTTCGGCACCTGCGCCGGCGCGATGCCGCGCATCTGGCGTACGCTCTCCTGGTAGGAGAGACCGCCGCCATTGGTGTTGAGCGGCAGCTTAGCCCCGGGCCGCGTGTTGCCGTCGGCGATGAACTTTCCGGTCTCCTCATGCGGCATGAAGCCGAGGTCGCCGAGGCCGAACAGCGGCAGATGCGCGAACGCGTCGTAGATCATGAGATGGTCGACGTCCTTGTGCGCGATGCCGGCTTCCTTGAAGGCAAGGGGGCCGGCGGTCTTGAACGCGCGCGAGGAGTTGAAGGTCTCCATCTGGCTGACCATCGGCGTTTCCACGCTCTCGCCGGTGCCCATGATGTAGACGGGCTTGCGCGGAAAATCCCTGGCGCGGTCGGCCGAGGTCAGGATCAGGGCGCCGCCGCCGTCGGTGACGAGGCAGCACTGCAGAAGCCGGAACGGATAGGCGATCATGCGCGAATTGAGGACATCAGCGACCGTGATCGGGTCCTTCATCATCGCGCGCGGATTCCTCGCCGCCCATTCTCGCTGCACCACGGCGACCGAAGCAAGCTGCTCGTGGGTGATGCCGTAGGTTTTCATGAAGCGCAGCACGGGGATCGGGAACATGCTGGGCGGGCCGTAGACGCCATAGGGCGCCTCGAACTGGCCGTTGAGGCTGTCCGCCGGCGTCGAGCGCGGCAGCTTGCCGATCATCGACTTGCCACTTTCCGCATGCGTGATCAGCACGGTCTTGCACAGGCCGGCCTCGATCGCCGCGGCGGCATGACGAACATGCAGCATGAAGGAGCAGCCGCCGACCGAGGTGCCGTCCACCCAGGTCGGCTTGATGCCGAGATAGTGGCAGACCTGCTGCGGCGTTTCGACCGCGGTGGCAAAGCCGTCGATGTCGGAGAGCTTCAGCCCGGCGTCCGCAATGGCGTTGAGCGCCGCGTCCGCGTGAAGCTGGAGCTGCGAGGCGTTGGGGACGACGCCGAGTTCGGTGGTCTCGGCCGCGCCGACGACTGCAACCTGGTTGCTGCGCATGGCTTACCCCTTCGCCGGACGGAAGACGGGAAGGGTGATCTTGTCGTCGAGCTCCTGGAAGGCGACCTCGAGCTTCATGTCGAGCTCGAGCGCCTCCGGGGTCTGCGGGCAGTCGATGATGTTGCTCATCATCCGCGGTCCCTCGGCAAGCTCGACCACGGCGATCGCATAAGGCGGCGTGAAGCCGGGCGCGGCGGGACGGTGGTTGATCACGTAGCTGTAGAGGAAACCCTTGCCGCTCGCCTTGAAGATGCTGACCTTGCGCGAGGCGCAGGACGGGCAGAACGGGCGCGGCGGGAAGTAGACGTGCGCGCAGGCGTCGCAGCGTTGCAGACGCAGTTCGCCCGCTTTCGTGCCGTCCCAGAAATGCTGGGTTTCCGGCGTCGGTTTTGGTCGCGCGCGCTGCGGTTCGGCCATGTCGGCGGGTCCTCCCGGGCAGCAGGCCTTTGTGCCTGCCTGTTTCGATCTTGATGCGACAATCGACCATGGCGCGTCAACGGTCCAGCAATGCGCATGCATGCCATCATGCGCACAATGCTTGTGTCGAACTGAGGCAGCGCTATAGATTGCGCGCGCAGATATTCCGTGAGACAGACATGCCCGATTTTCCGACACTTGCGAAGCTCGCCGACGACCTCGAAAGCGGCCGCACCACCTCCCGCAGGCTGGTCGAGGCCTGCATCGCCAGGATCGCCGACCCCGCCGGCGAGGGCCAGCGCACGTTCATCCACGTCGACAAGGATGCGGCGCTCGCGACCGCGGACGCGATGGACGGCTTGCGCAAGGTCAAGGCCGCGCCGTCGCGCTATGCCGGTATCCCGATCTCGATCAAGGATCTCTTCGATATCAGGGGACAGACGACGCGCGCCGGCTCGCGTGCGCTCGACGACTCCGATCCGGCGGAGCACGACGCCGCGACGGTCGAGCGGCTGCGCAAGGCTGGCTTCGTCCTGATCGGGCGGACCAACATGACCGAATTCGCCTATTCCGGCATCGGCATCAATCCGCATTACGGCACGCCGAAGGGGGCCTGGAACCGGGCCGAGGGCCACGTGCCCGGCGGCTCGTCCTCGGGCGCGGCGGTGTCCGTGCTCGACGGCATGGCGCACGGCGCGCTCGGCACCGATACCGGCGGCTCCTGCCGGATTCCCGCCGCCTTCAACGGCATCGTCGGCTACAAGCCGACGCAGCGGCGCGTGCCGCTCGACGGCGCGGTGCCGCTGTCGTTCTCGCTCGACAGCATCGGGCCGCTGGCGCGATCGGTCAGTTGCTGTGCCATACTCGATGCCGTGCTCGCCAACGAGCCGATCGTCGCGCTGAAGCCGCGGCCGATCCAGGGCATGCGGCTGGCGGTGCCCACCACCATCGCGCTCGACGATCTCGATGCGGCAGTGGCCGAGACCTTCGAGCGCGCGCTCAAGAGCCTCGCCGACCATGGCGCAAGCATCGAGCGCATCGAGATGGCGGAATTCCACGACATCGGACCGATGAACGCCAAGGGTGGTTTTGCCGCGTCCGAGAGCTACGCCTGGCACCGCTATCTCATCACGGCCAAGGGCGACGTTTACGATCCCCGGGTCTACGTGCGCATCATGCGCGGCGAGGCACAGAGTGCGGCCGACTACATCGATCTCCTCAACGAGCGCCGCTCGCTGATCGCCCGCGTCAATGCTCGCATCGCGCCCTATGACGCCTTGGTGCTGCCGACCACCGCCAACACGCCGCCGAAGATCGCCGATCTCGCCGACGACAAGGCATTCACCACCCAGAACCTGCGCGCGCTGCGCAATTGCACCCTGATCAACATGATCGACGGCTGCGCCATCTCTCTCCCTGCGCATCGCGAGGGCGACGTTCCCGTCGGCCTGATGCTGGCGGGTGCGGGCGGATCGGACCGCCGTATCTTCGAGCTTGCTGCCGGCATGGAGGCCGTAATTCGTGTTTGACCTGACTTTCACCGTCGATGCCCAGGACACCACCACGCCGCTGACGCTGGCGATCGACCAGATGGTCATCGCCGGCTGGACCGGCCGCGATCCCGTCGCGCGCGACAAGCACATCGCCGAGCTGCAAGAGATGGGCATCGCCCCGCCGGCCTCGACCCCGATCTACTATCGCGCCTCGGCACGGCGGCTGACCCTGGAAGACCGCATCGAGTGCTGCGGCGGCGATTCCAGCGGCGAGGTCGAGTTCGTGCTGATCGGCTGGCAGGGCCGCGTCTTCGTCGGCTGCGGCTCCGACCACACCGACCGCAAGGTCGAGGCCTACAACGTCACGGTGTCCAAGCAGATGTGCGACAAGCCGATCGCCTCGACGCTGTGGGAGCTCGAGGACGTCATCGGCCACTGGGACAGGATGATCCTGCGCTCCTACGCCTGGATCAAGGGCGAGCGCGTGCTCTACCAGGAGGGCACGCTGGACGCGATGCTGCCGGTCACCGACCTGATCGCGCGCGGTTTCGATGGCAAGACATTTCCCGACGGCTGCGCCATGTTCGGCGGCACCTTCGCCGCCAAGGGCGGCATCCGCCCGGCCGACCGGTTCGAGTTCGAGCTGGAGGACCCGGTGCTGAAGCGGACGATCAGGCACGGGTATGACGTGGTGACGTTGCCGGTGCTGGGCTAGCTCTCTCCACCGTCATTGCGAGCGAAGCAATCCAGAGTCTCTCCGCGGGAACCAGTCTGGATTGCTTCGTCGCAAGGGCTCCTCGCAATGACGGGGACCGGTCGTCGGAAATCGGGTGGTTGTCGCGGCCGCGATCTGCGACACCAACCTCCGTCATTCCGGGGCGCGACGAAGTCGCGAGCCCGGAATCCATTCATCCGCGGTTTGTGCGGCCCGATGGATTCCGGGCTCGCGCCCAAGAGGGCGCGCCCCGGAATGACGGAAGTGGATAGGATGGCCCCGATGCCAATCGCGAAACGTGTTCCCGCCAGCCTCGATGAGACGACTGACATTGCTGCCCACGTCGATGCCCTCGACTGGCCTCAAATCACCTCCGAGCTCGACTCCCAGGGCTGCGCCGTCCTGAACGGCCTGTTGACGCCGGACGAATGCCGCGCCGTCGCCGCGCTCTATCCCGACGACGCAAACTTCCGCAGCCGCATCGTCATGGGCCGCCACGGTTTTGGCCGCGGCGAGTACAAATATTTCTCCTACCCGCTGCCCGACCTGATCGCGCAGCTGCGCCCGGTGCTCTACGCGCATCTGCAAGGCGTCGCCAATCGCTGGAATGAGGCGATGGGGATCGACATCCACTACCCTGCCGCGCATGCGGCGTTCCTGAAGCGCTGCCACGAGGCGGGACAGGCGCGCCCGACGCCGCTGCTGCTGCAATACGAGACCGGTGACTACAACTGCCTGCACCAGGACCTCTATGGCGAGCACGTGTTCCCGATCCAGGTCGCGATCCTCTTGTCCGAGCCCGGACGTGACTTCACCGGCGGCGAGTTCGTGCTGACCGAGCAGCGCCCGCGCATGCAGTCCCGCGCCGAGGTGGTGCCGCTGGCGCAGGGCGACGCGGTCGCCTTTGCTGTGCATCACCGCCCGGTGCAGGGGACGCGCGGCACGTATCGCGTTAACCTCCGCCACGGCGTTAGCCGCATCCGATCCGGCCAACGCCATACGCTGGGTGTGATCTTTCATGATGCCAAATGAGCGCAGGAATTGACGGCGGATTTGTTTGATAGCGTCGCGGACGCGCAGCCCTGGCGTGAAGAGATCGCCGATGGTGCCGTGCTGCTGCGCGCATTCGTCAGGCCGATCGAGAGCGAGTTGATTGCCGCGGTGCGTGCGATCGTTGCACAGTCGCCGTTCCGGCGGATGACCACGCCCGGCGGTCATCTGATGTCGGTGGCGATGACCAATTGCGGCGCGCGGGGCTGGATCACCGATCACACCGGCTATCGCTACGATCCGATCGATCCGCGAACCGGCGCGCCATGGCCCGCGATGCCGCCGGTGCTCCGCGACCTGGCCCTGCGCGCGGCGGAGCAGGGCGGGTTCACCGGCTTTGCGCCCGATGCCTGCCTCGTCAATCGCTACACACCCGGCACGCGGCTGTCGCTGCATCAGGACAAGGACGAGCTGGACTATGCGGCGCCGATCGTCTCGGTCTCGCTGGGGCTGCCCGCGAACTTCCTGTTTGGCGGCATGGCGCGCAGCGACAAGCCGCGCCGCTTCCGGCTCGTCCATGGTGACGTCGTGGTCTGGGGCGGCCCTAACCGGCTCGCCTATCACGGCGTCGCGCCGCTCGCCGACGGCGAGCATCCGCTGCTCGGACGGCAGCGCATCAATCTGACGTTTCGCCGGACGCAGTGATCCATCGCCTCTTCCTGAGGAGCGCGCCCTTGCGCGCGTCTCGAAGGATGAAGGCCGAGCTGCGAGATTCGGGCCTTTCATGGTTCGAGACGGCGCTTCGCGCCTCCTCACCATGAGGCTCACTAAGGCTTCGGCGGGTGGATGAACGCCCACGGGCTGATTTCGGAGTCCCGCGTCACCTCGACCGAGATCAGATACGGCCCGCCATGGGCGAGCGCCTTCTCCATCGCCGCCTTGAACTGATCCGGCGCGGTGACGCGCGCGGCCGCGACGCCGAAGGACTCCGCGAGCTTGACGAAATCCGGATTGACGAGGTCGGACGCGACCACGCGGCCGTCGAAGCGTTCGCGCTGGTCGCGGCGGACATTGCCATAGGCGTTGTTGTTGAACACCAGCGTCACCACGCCGATGTTGAACTGCACGGCGGTGGCAAGCTCCTGCACGCCGAACATGAAGCCGCCGTCGCCGGTGATCGCCACCACCGGCTTGTCGGGATTGGCGACCTTGGCGCCGAGCGCGGTCGGGAAGCCCGAGCCGAGCGTGCCCTGATAACCTGACGTGATGAAGGTGCGCGGTTCGTAGATCGGAAAGCCGTACCAGGAGGCGAAGCCGACCTGCGACAATTCATCGGTTACGATCGCGTTCGCCGGCAGCACCTCGCGCAGGATGTTCAGATACGCCATCTGCGGCTGGATGCGCTGGATTTCGGCTTGCGCGGTCGCGGTGGCGTCGCGGATCGCGGCGCGGCGGCCGGCGGTCTTGCTGTAACCGGCCCTGCTGACGGCGGCGGCGAGATCGGCGGTCGCGGCCTTGGCATCGGCGACGATGGCGGTGTCCGAGATGAAGCGCCGCATCTCGACCGGATCGATGTCGATGCGGATGCTCTTCAACCCGTCGGGGCGATAGGGCCAGCGCGACATGGTCGGCAATTCCAGCCGCGAGCCGATGCCGATCATGAGATCGGTGTTCGGCCACAGCTTGTAGGCGGCGGCCATGGTCAGGCCGAGTTCATGCGCATTCGAGACGATGCCGCGCCCGCTGCGGAAGGCAACCACGGGCGCATCGATCATCTCGGCAAGCTCGAGGATCTCGACGCCCGCCTCGATCGCGCCGCTCCCGACGAAGATCATCGGCGCCTTGCTGGTCTTGATCAACGCGGCCGCCTGCCTGATCAGATCGGGATCAGGCAGCGGCGCGGGCAGCGGCTCCAGCACCTGGGCGGCCGCGATGTCGGCGCGCTGGGTGAAGATATCCCAGGGCATCTCGACCGAGACAGGGCCGCGCCGCCCGGAGGTCATCTCCTGGAAGGCGCGCGCCACGGTGGTCGGCGCGTTGCCCGGCGTTTCGATCCGGTCCGCCCATTTCACATAAGTGCGCAGGGTCGCGAGCTGGTCCGGCATCTCGTGCAGATGGCCGCGGCCTTTGCCCAAAAACTGCGTTGGCACCTGGCCGGTGACGCAGAGCACCGGCTCGTTGCAGCCGTAGGCGGTGAGCAGCGCCGCGCTGGCGTTGAGCACGCCGGGGCCGGGCACCACGCTGAACACGCCGGGTCTGCCGCTGGCGCGCGCATAGCCGAACGCCATGTAGCCGCAGGCCTGCTCGTGCCGCGCGCCGATCACCTTGAGCTGCGCCTGATGGAAGGCGTCGAACAGGCCGTAGATTTGCGCGCCGGGCAGGCCGAACACGGTGTCGACGCCATGGGCGACAAGGCCGCTTACGATCGCTTCGCCGCCGGTGAGGGTGGTCATTGCATCATTCCATTCGTTTCGTTGTCAGGCTTCGTCGACGACGCCGTTACGCAAGCGGCCGATGCCTTCGGCTTCGACCTCGACGACATCGCCCGGCTTCAGATAGCGCGGCGGATCGAATCGCGCGCCGGCGCCGGTCGGCGTGCCCGTGACGATGACGTCGCCGGGAACGAGCGTTGCGAAGGTCGAGATGTAGCTGATGAGGTAGCGGAACGGAAACATCAGCCGGCTGGTACGGTCGTCCTGCCTGAGCTCGCCGTTGACGTGCGTGGAGAGCCTGATGTCGGCGATCTGGGATTCCTGCGTGTAGGGCACCAGCCACGGGCCGAGGCTGCCGCTGGAATCGAAATTCTTGCCCTGCGTGACGTTGAACTTGGCGTGGCGCAGCCAGTCGCGTACCGAGCCTTCGTTGCAGAGCGTGAGAGCGGCGATGTGGTCGAGCGCGGTGCTTTCCGGAATGTGCCGGCCGGCCTTGCCGATGACCAGCACGATCTCGCCTTCATAATCGAGCTGCGCGGAGGCACGCGGGCGCACCAGCGGCGTATCATGGCCCACGAACGAGCGGGGCGAGCGCATGAACATGCTCGGATATTTCGGCGGGTCCTGGCCGTCCTTGTACTCGGCGTTGCGGTCGGGATAGTTGACGCCGATGCAGATGATCTTTTCCGGCGCCGGCACCGGCGGCAGGAAGGTGATGTCACCGATCGCATGATCCGGCGTGCGGCCCGCAGCTTCCTCGGCGAGGTTCACGAGCTTGCCGGCTGCGATCACCTCGCGCAGCGTCGGATAATCCTTGGCGTGGCGCGCGGAGAGATCGACGACGCCGCCGTCCACGACGGCGCCGTAGCGGGTTTCACCTTTGACGGAGTAGGTGGCGAGGCGAGGGAGCTTCATAGGCAACTCTTCATTCCCTGTCGTCCCGGCGAAGGCCGGGACCCATACCGCGTGATTTATCAATAGCGCGCGATGACAATCCCGAACGACCAGTCTTCGCCAAACCATTCCCTGTGGTTATGGGTCCCGGCTTTCGCCGGGACGACCGGGAGAGAGAGATTTCGAAACTCGCTAACATCAATCCGCCACCAGCACGTCGGCAACGAATTTCGGCTCGCGCACGGTCTGGCCCGTGAAGGGCGAGCCCTGCTCGAACCAGGAGCGCGGGGCCGGTGCGCCCCAAAGCGTCTGGCGGCGCGGATCGCGCAGCGACCAGCGCAGCGGCTCGTGGTCGTGATCCCCGGTGAAATAGTCGCTGGTGTAGAGCTCGAGGCGGTGTCCATCAGGGTCGCGGACATAGAGGAAGAACGCATTCGAGATGCCATGGCGTCCGGGGCCGCGTTCGATGTTCTTCACGAAACCTTGGGAGGCCATCACGTCGCAGAGATGGATGATGTTCACCGCCGTCGGCGTCCAGTAGGCGAAGTGGTGCAGGCGAGGGCCCTTGCCATTGGTGATGGCGAAGTCGTGGACGTTGCCCTTGCGATGCATCCAGGCGGCAGCAATGCGCCCGTTCGGCCCATCCTCCTCGGCGTATTCGGTGAGGCGGAAGCCGAGCCGCGCGTAGAAATCGACGGTGTCCTGCACCTCGGCGGCGAAGACGTTGAAATGATCGAGCCGCTGCGGGTGGCAGCCCCGGTAGAGGTCGTAGCGGCGAAGCAGATGCGGCCGGCGGTCCATCGACGCATAGAGCTCGATCTGGAAGCCGAAGGGATCGGTGAATTGCAGCGTGCGGCCCTGGAAGGGCTGATCGACGAAGGCGTAGGCGAGGCCGTTCTCGGAGAGGAACGCGGCGGCCTTGTCGAGGTCCTTGTCGTTGCCGACCTTGAAGCCAAGCCGGGCGCAGGCGGGCGCAGCCGCCTTCCGCAGCACCAGCGAGTGATGCTGGTGCTCCTCGGCGGCGCGCAAATACACGACCTTGTCGTCGGCATCCTCGACATGCAGGCCGACGGTGGTCTCGTAGAACGCGCGGCTGAGCTTCAGATCGGTCACGTCGAGCACGACGTGGCTCGAACGGATGATGTTGAAGGGCGGCTCGAAGACGTGTTGCGGTACCGGCATTGGCGTTTCCCCTCTCGGCTCGTCATCCCGGGATGGCCCGAAGGGCCAGGCCCGGGATCCATACTCCGGACTGGTGGTTATGGATTCCGGGCTCGCGACTTTGTCGCGCCCCGGAATGACACTGTCCCTAAATTCCCAGTTTCTGAATCTTGTGCGTGCCCCGCGCCAGCGAGACGTGCTTGGTTTCCATGTAGAAGTCGAAAGAGTAGTCGCCGCCGTCGCGGCCGATGCCTGAGGCCTTCATGCCGCCGAACGGCGTCGGCAGATGGCGAACGTTCTCCGAGTTCAGCCAGATCATGCCGGCTTCCAGCGCGTCGGCGACGCGCAGCGCCCGACCGACGTCGTTGGTCCAGACATAGCCGGTCAGGCCATAGCGGATGTCGTTGGCGATCTCGACAGCGTCTTTCTCGTCGCGGAAAGGCAGGACGGTGAGGAACGGCCCAAACACTTCTTCCTGCGCGACTCGCATCTTGCCGTTCGCACCGGTCACGAGCGTCGGTTCGACATAATGTCCGCCGCCGGGTCCGTCATAGGCCTTGCCGCCGACCGCGATCGTCGCACCGTCCTTCCGCGCGACGTCGAAATAGGAGCATACCTTGGCGAGATGCCGCTCGTGGATCAGCGGCCCGATTTCAGTCGCGGGATCGAGGGGATGGCCGACCTTCAGCGCCTTCACGCGCGCGGTCAGCTTCTCGACGAATTTCTCCGCGATGCTCGCCTGGATCAGCAGGCGGCTCGACGACGTGCAGCGCTCGCCATTGAGCGAGTAGATCATGAACACGACGGCATCGAGCGCGCGGTCGAGATCGGCATCGTCGAACACGATCACCGGGTTCTTGCCGCCGAGCTCGAAATGCACGCGCTTCAAGGTCGGCGCGCCCTGAATCATGATGGCCGAGCCTGTCGTGCTCTCGCCGACGAAGCCGATCGCCTTGATCGCGGGATGCTCGGTCAGCGCCTTGCCGGCCTCTTCGCCGAAGCCGTGCACGGTGTTGAGCACGCCGTCGGGAACGCCGGCTTCCTTGACGAGCTTCGCCAAGATAGCCGCCGTCACCGGCGACCATTCGGCCGGCTTGTGCACGACGGTGCAGCCGGCGGCCAGCGCCGGTGCGATCTTCCAGGTCGAGAGCATGAACGGCGTGTTCCACGGCGTGATCACCCCGACCGGGCCGATCGGCACGCGCGTCGAGATATTCCAGTGCTCGTCGCTCGGCGTGTTGAGGCCGTCGCGCGCCTCCGCGCATTTGTCGGCGAAGAAACGAAAATTCTCGGCGGCGCGGACCGCGGCCTTCGCCATGAAGCGATAGGCCTGCCCGGTGTCGATGCATTCCAGCACGGCGATGTCGTCGGCATTGTCCTCGATGGCATCAGCCACGCGATGCAGCAGCTTCTTCCGCATCGCGGGCCCCATGTCGCGCCACGACTTGAAGGCCAGCGCAGCAGCGGTCGCCGCGCGATCGATATCCTCGGCATTGCCGCGCGCAACGCTCGCGAGCACAGCGCCATCGACCGGCGACTTGGTCTCGAAGGTCTCGCCTGAAATCGAGGGGACGATCTTGCCGTCGATCATGTGGCCGATCCCCTCCGCGCGCAGCGTCTTCAAGAGCGGCGCGACGCGGTCGCGGTTGGCCTGGAACACATCGGCCTTCGGGGTGGGCTTATCCATGGGCGGCCTCCACTTTCAGGGCGTCGTGGATGTTGTTGCGCTTCCAGCTGGTGTCCTTGTCGTTGATCTGCATGTCGAACGAGAGGGCGAACTTGCTGGCGGCGAAGACGGGATCGAGATGTT
The DNA here is from genome assembly GCF_004571025.1 of Bradyrhizobium niftali. Lineage (GTDB taxonomy): Bacteria > Pseudomonadota > Alphaproteobacteria > Rhizobiales > Xanthobacteraceae > Bradyrhizobium > Bradyrhizobium niftali. The sequence goes on from NZ_SPQT01000001.1 coordinate 138,255, forward strand.
TGGAGAGCGCCTGGAAGACGTGCTCGCCGGCGTTCTGGCGGGTCTTGAGGTCACGGCCCTCGCCGATGCGCAGCACCATGTCGAGAAAGCCGTAATCCTGCCTGTTATCCGCAATCGCATAATGCTCGCATCTGACAGCGCGGACGCGGATGCCGCCGAGCGGGAAGATCCCGGTCTCCACCGCTGCCTTGCGCACCACTTCGCAGACCGCGGCGATGTCGAGGCGGCGATCGAGATTGGCCGAATATTCGATCGTGAAATGCGGCATGGCGGTTTCACTCCCTGTCTTTTTTTGTTCGCCTAGGCGAAGTAGCAGCTCACCGAGCCGTAGGCGCCATAATCGGCCTGAATTGTGTCGCCCTTGCGGGTCTCGATCGGACGGATGAAGGAGCCGGCCAGCACGACCTGGCCGGGCTCCAGCGCAAGGCCGAGCGGCGCGATCTTGTTGGCAAGCCAGGCAACGGCGGTGGCGGGATGATTGAGCACGCCGGCCGCAAGGCCGGTCTCTTCCAGCTGGCCGTTCCTGAAACAGAGCGCGCCGATCCAGCGCAAATCTGCGTCCAACGGGCGGATTGGCCGGCCGCCGAGCACGATGCCGGCATTCGCCGCATTGTCCGCGATGGTGTCGAAGATTTTTCGCGTAGCCTTGGTCTTGGGATCGACGCGCTCGATCCGCGTATCCAGGATCTCCAGCGCCGGCACCACGAAGTCGGTGGCGTTGAGCACGTCGAACATCGTGCAATCGGGCCCAGCGAGGCGCTTGCTCATGACGAAGGCGAGCTCGGCCTCGACGCGCGTCGCGATGAAGCGCTCGGTCGGAATGATCCCGCCGTCGGCGAAGAACATGTCGTCGAGCAGCACGCCGGAATCCGGCTCGTCGATGTTGAGCGCGCTCTGCATCGCTTTCGAGGTGAGGCCGATCTTGTGGCCCTTGACGAGGCGCCCCTCGGCGATCTTGACGTCGACCCAGGCCTTCTGAATCGCGTAGGCGTCAGAGATGGTGATGTCAGGGAAATCCTGCGAGAGCTGCCGGATCTGCGTGCGGGTCTTCTCCGCCTGGTGCAGACGCCTTGCGCAAGCTTGGATATCGTCGTTGGAAAGCGCCATCTGGGATCTTACAAATCGTGGTGCCGGGAGATACTTAACATGTTAAGTGAATGCGTCAAACAGAATCTGACCTTGCTGCACTGCAAACATTTTGCGGTTTGAAAGGGCGACATGACGAAGAGACCGGCTGATCCCGCCAACGCAAGCGCGCCTGCCGCACGGCAGGTTCCGATGCGCGACTTCTCGCGCTCGCTGCCGATGTCGCTGCTCAGGGCGCGCGAGGCGGTGATGCGGCAGTTTCGTCCCTCGCTGCGCGAGCACGGCCTGACCGAGCAGCAATGGCGCATCCTGCGTGCGCTGGCGGCCATCGAGGCCGCCGAGGTCACGGAACTCGCGCGCACGGCGTTCCTGCTCGGCCCGAGCCTGTCGCGCATCCTGCGCGATCTCGAGGCGCGCAATCTGATCGAGCGCAAGACCGCGAAGGCGGACCAGCGTCGCAGCATGGTCTCGATTTCGAAGGAGGGCGTGAAGCTGATGGCCTCCGTCGCGCCGACGTCGGAGGCGATCTACGCGGAGATCACCAGCCGCTTCGGCGCCCGCAAGCTCGCCGAATTGCAGGAGATGCTCGGCGAGCTCGAACAGAGTCTTGCGGGGCTCGGCGCCGGCAACGAGGCAAGTGCCGAGGAGTGAGGGCCAGGACCCGATCGTGCCGTACTTCGCGACCTGGTCGTCGCCGAGGGCAAGGTGCTGGTGGCTAGTCGTGGCGGCAGAAGCTGCCGAAGGGCGCGCTGACCGGAACCGGGGCCACCTCGGGGGGGCGCCGCTTCGCCAACGGCATGCTGGCGTTCCATGTTGATCCCAAGGTGGTCGATACCTCCCATGTGTTCGATGCAGAGGTCTCGCGCCATGCGACTTCATCCGCGCCACCAGGCCGGTGGCCGGGGTCGATCAGGTGCTGATTCCCGGCGATCCCGAGTGAAAAACCAGGGCCGAGCGCACCCAGAACGGCATCCCCTTGCCGGATGACACCTGGGCGGCGATAGTGAATACCGCCCGCGAGGTCGGCGTCAGCGAAATCAGCATCCAGAGGGCGACCGCATAGGTCTTGCGTCATTGCAAGCGTAGCGCGGCGCTCCGGTTCGCGCTAACAGCGACGTCGCGCAGTCGCGGCGCTCGTCATGGTGACGACGGTCCAAACAACAAAGAAGGAAGGCAACGTGGCGAACAAGGTCAAGGAAATCTGGAAGTCGGGCAAGGCCGTGGTCAACGCGTGGCTCGCGATTCCCTCCGGCTTCTCGGCCGAGATGATCGCGCAATGCGGCTTCGACAGCGTCACGGTCGACATGCAGCATGGCGTGCAGGACTATCTGTCGATGGTGCAGTGCTTCCAGGCGATGGACAAGCATCCCGTGACTCCGATGGTCCGCGTGCCATGGAACGAGCCCGGCATCATCGGCAAGGTGCTCGACGGCGGCGCCTATGGCGTGATCTGCCCGATGGTCAACACGCCCCAGGAAGCCAGGAACCTCGTTTCCTATTCGAAATATCCGCCGCAGGGCGTGCGCTCCAACGGCCCGATCCGCGCCGGCATGTACGGCACCGCGGGCTCCTACCAGAAGACCGCGAACGCCGACACCATTCTGCTGCCGATGATGGAGACCAAAACCGCGGTCGAGAACATGGAAGCGATCCTCGACGTCGAGGGCATCGACGGCGTCTATATCGGCCCGTCCGATCTCGGCTTCTCCTATGGCCTCGAGCCCAAGCTCGATCGCACCGAGCCTGAGATCCTCGCGATCTACGACAAGATCATCAAGGAGTGCGGCAAGCGCGGCCTCAACCCGGGCATCCATTGCAGCGGCGCCGAAGGCGCGGCGCGCGCCATCAACATGGGCTTCAAGCTGGTGACGCTGTCGAACGAGGTCGGTATGATGACGACCTACGCCAAGATGCAAGTCAACGCGACCCGCAAGGATTCCGGCGGCAAGGCGTAAGCTTCCGTGTCCGGACGCGGTGCGGCACGCAGTGCCGCTCCGCAGAGCCGGGACCCGGTTGCCAGCCCTACACATCACGTGACACTGGGCCCCGGATCAGCAGCGCACCGCTTTCGCGCTGCGCAGCGTCCGGGGCACGATACCTAGAAGACCCAAGGAGACCTGCCATGACCATCAGCCCTGTCATCCGCCTGCATCCCGATGATGGCGTGCTGATCGCGCGCGCGAGCCTGCCGCCGGGAACATCGGTGGCCGACGGCGTGACCACGGTCGAGCGCATTCCCTCCGGCCACAAGGTCGCGATCAAGCCGATCGCCGTGGGCGAGCCGATCAAGCGCTACGGCCAGATCATCGGCTTTGCCACGGTGCCGATCGCGCCGGGCCAGCACGTGCACACGCAGAACTGCGGCATGGGCGATTTCGCCAAGGACTATGCCTATTGCGCCGACGTCAAGCCGACGCCGAATTTCGACCTGCCGGCGACCTTCGAGGGCATCCGCCGCCCGGACGGCCGCGTCGCCACGCGCAACTATATCGGCATCCTCACCTCGGTGAATTGCAGCGCGCATGTCGCAAGTCTCGTCGCCGACGTCTTCAAGAAGAATCCCTTCAACGGCGACAATCCGCTGGCCGATTTTCCCAATGTCGACGGCGTGGTCGCGCTGACGCACAAGACCGGCTGCGGCATGACGCAGAACGAGCCGCTGGCGCTGCTTCGCCGCACGCTCGGCGGCTACGCGCGCCATGTCAATTTCTCCCACGTCATCGTGCTCGGCCTCGGCTGCGAGGTGAACCAGATCGGCGGCCTGATGGAGGAGCAGAAGCTCGCCGGCCGCCTGCGCGCGATGGACATCCAGGAGGTCGGCGGCACCCGCAAGACCGTGGAAGCGGGCATTGCCTTCGTGCGCGAGGCGCTGGCCGACGCCAACAAGGTGAAGCGCGAAACGGTGCCGGCAAGCGAGCTTACCGTTGCCCTGCAATGCGGCGGCTCCGACGGCTATTCCGGCGTGTCCGCCAACCCGGCGCTGGGCGCCGCCAGCGATCTCATCGTGCGCCACGGCGGCACCGTGATCCTGTCGGAGACGCCGGAGACCTACGGCGCTGAGCACCTGCTCACCCGCCGCGCCGTCAGCCGCGAGGTCGGCGAGAAGCTGGTCGACCTCATGCGCTGGTGGGACGCGTACACCGAGCGCGAAGGCGCCGAGATGAACGCCAATCCGAGCCCCGGCAACAAGGCGGGCGGTCTCACCACCATCCTGGAAAAGTCGCTCGGCGCGATGGCCAAGGCCGGCACCACCAACCTCGTCGAGGTGCTGCGCTACGCCGAGCCCATCACCAAGAAGGGCTTCGTGTTCATGGACACGCCCGGCTACGATCCCGTGGCCGCGACCGGGCAGGTCGCCGGCGGCGCCAATCTGGTCTGCTTCACCACCGGCCGTGGCAGCGTGTTCGGCTGCAAGCCGGCGCCCTCGATCAAGCTCGCCACCAACACGCCCATGTACAAGCGCATGGAAGAGGACATGGACGTCAACTGCGGCACCATCCTCGAGGGCGAGGAGAGCGTCGAGCAATGCGGCCAGCGCATCTTCGAACTCATCCTCAAGACGGCCTCGGGACAGCCGACCAAGAGCGAGAGTTTTGACTTCGGCGGCGCCGAGTTCGCACCCTGGGTGCTGGGCGCGACGATGTGATGGCGCGGGGCGCGCGTCGCCGCGCCTCCGAGCGCGTCCATGGCGAGGTCGAGACGCTCAAGCGCGAGGTCACCCAGTTCCTGCAACGGCTGACGTCCGCGGCGTAGCGTCATCCTACAAGAGGTCGTCATGCCCGGGCTTGTCCCGGGTATCCACGTTCTTGGGATGGCAAGAGAAGGTCGTGGATGGCCGGGACAAGCCCGGCCATGACGCTGTGGGGGCTGTAGAGCGCCAACTCTCAAGTCTTGTGCGATTGCCCCCGGACGACCGGGATACTTCCTAGGCACGGCCTGCCCGTTGTTAGTGCTTGATCGCACTGACGTCAGGTGTTCTGCTCAAAAAAGCTGCTGGAGCACCGTACCCCGTGTCGATCTACGTCGCGTTACACCACGTCACGCACTACAAATACGACCGCCCGATCGATCTTGGCCCGCAGACCATCCGTCTGCGGCCGGCGCCGCACACGCGCACGCCGATCCTGAGCTATTCGCTCAAGGTCACGCCAGCCAACCATTTCGTGAACTGGCAGCAGGACCCGCAGGGCAACTGGCTGGCGCGCTACGTTTTTCCGGAGAAGACGACCGAGCTGAAATTCGAGGTCGATTTCACGGCGCAGATGACCGTGGTCAACCCGTTCGACTTCTTCGTCGAGCCCTATGCCGACAGCTTCCCGTTCGAGTATCCCAAGGACCTGAAGACGGAGCTGGCGCCCTATCTCGAGACCATCAAGGCGGATCGCCTGTTCGCGAAATTTCTCGACACGATCCCGCACGAAGCCCCGAACACCGTCAACTTCCTGGTCGATCTCAATCGCGAGCTTCAGAAGCACGTCCGCTACATCATCCGCATGGAGCCGGGCGTGCAGACGCCGGAGGAGACGCTCTCCTCTGGCGCCGGCTCGTGCCGCGACTCCGCCTGGCTCCTGATCCAGACGCTGCGTCATCTCGGGCTCGCCGCCCGCTTCGTCTCCGGCTACCTGATCCAGATCCGTCCCGACATCGATCCGATCGAGGGACCGCCCGAGGTCGAGAACGACTTTACCGACCTGCACGCCTGGGCCGAGGTCTACCTGCCGGGCGCGGGCTGGATCGGGTTCGACGCCACCTCCGGCATGCTGGCGGGCGAAGGGCATATCCCGGTGGCCGCGACGCCGCATTATCGCTCGGCCGCGCCGATCTCCGGCGGTGCCGGCTTTGCCGAGGTCGAGTTCGCCTTCGACATGAGCGTCAAGCGCATCCGCGAGGCGCCGCGCATCACCAAGCCGTTCTCCGACGAATCCTGGGCGCGACTCGACGATCTCGGCGAGCAGGTCGATGGCGATCTCGCGAGCGCGGACGTGCGGCTCACCATGGGCGGCGAGCCGACCTTCGTCTCGGTCGACGATCTCGAGGCGGGGGAGTGGAACACGGAGGCCGTCGGCCCGACCAAGCGCGCGCTCGGCGACGATCTGATCCGCCGGTTGCGCGCGCGCTTCGCGCCGGGCGGCCTTCTGCATTACGGCCAGGGCAAATGGTATCCCGGCGAGAGCCTGCCGCGCTGGGCCTTCGGCCTCTATTGGCGCAAGGACGGCGTGCCGATCTGGAAGAATGTTGACCTGATCGCCAAGATCGAGAATCCGCGGCCAGCCGGGACAAAGGACGCCGGGGCCTTTATGGAGGGCGCGGCGCTGCGGCTCGGGCTCGATCCCGGCTACATCATGCCGGCCTATGAAGACACCGCACTCTGGCTTCAGAAGGAAGCCGAGCTTCCCGTCAATGTCGATCCGACCGACTCCAAATTGTCCGATCCGGAGGCACGTGCGCGCATCGCGCGGGTGTTCGAGCAGGGCCTCAACACGCCGCGCGGATTCGTGCTGCCGGTGCAGCGCTGGAACGCGCCGCCGCGCTGGCGCAGCGAGCGCTGGACGCTGCGGCGCAACCATCTGTTCCTGACGCCGGGCGATTCCCCGCTCGGCCTGCGCCTGCCGATCGGCTCGCTCGGCTACGTTCCCCCGAACCAATATCCCTACATCATCGAGCGCGACCCGATGGAGGCGCGGGGCAAGCTGCCGGTGTTCACGCTCGCCGCGCGCCCGGAAGCGCCGCCACGGGTCGCGCCCGAGCATCTCAACACGTCGGTTCCGGTGCGCACCGCGATGTCGGTCGAAGTCCGCGACGGCGTGCTCTGCGCCTTCATGCCGCCGGTCGAGCGCATCGAGGATTATCTCGAACTGGTCGCAGCGCTCGAAGCGACTGCCGAGGAGATGCAGCTCCAGGTCCATGTCGAAGGCTATCCGCCGCCGTTCGACCCGCGCATCGAGGTCATCAAGGTGACGCCAGATCCCGGCGTCATCGAGATCAACATCCAGCCGGCCAAGAGCTGGCGCGATGCGGTCGACATCACCTCCGGCCTCTATGAGGACGCGGCGAAGGTGCGCCTTGGCGCCAACCGCTTCCTGGTCGACGGCCGCCACACCGGCACCGGCGGCGGCAACCATGTTGTGGTCGGCGGCTCCTCACCACAGGACTCGCCGTTCCTGCGCCGACCCGATCTGCTCAAGAGTCTGGTCTTGTACTGGCAGCGGCATCCGTCGCTGTCCTACTTCTTCTCCGGCCTCTTCATCGGCCCGACCAGCCAGGCGCCGCGCATCGACGAAGCGCGGCACGACAGCATCTACGAGCTCGAGATCGCGCTCTCGCACGTGCCGCCGCCGGGCTACCAGACGCCGTTGTGGCTGGTGGACCGGCTGTTCCGGCATCTGCTCGTCGACATCACCGGCAACACCCACCGCGCCGAGATCTGCATCGACAAGCTCTATTCGCCCGATGGTCCGACGGGGCGGCTCGGCCTCGTCGAATTCCGCGCGCTCGAAATGCCGCCGGATCCGCGCATGTCGCTGGCGCAGCAGCTGCTGATCCGCGCGCTGATCGCAAGGTTCTGGCGCGAGCCGCAACAAGGCAAGTTCGTGCGCTGGGGCACCGCGCTGCATGACCGCTACATGCTGCCGCATTTCATCTGGGAAGATTTTCTGGACGTGCTCTCCGAGCTGAAGCAGTTCGGCTATCCGTTCGAGCCGGAATGGTATCTGGCCCAGCTTGAATTCCGCTTCCCCGCCTTCGGCCGCGTCCATCATGGCGGCGTGACGCTGGAGCTGCGTCAGGCGCTGGAGCCCTGGCACGTGCTGGGCGAGGAGGGCTCGGCCGGCGGCACCGTGCGCTATGTCGACTCATCGGTCGAACGCCTCCAGGTCAAGGCGGAGGGTTTTGTCGAGGGCCGCCACATCATCACCTGCAACGGCCGCCGCCTGCCGATGACCTCGACCGGCCGTTCCTCGGAGGCCGTGGCCGGTGTCCGTTTCAAGGCCTGGCAGCCGGCCTCCGGCCTGCACCCGACCATTCCGGTTCACGCGCCCCTGACCTTCGACCTGATCGACACCTGGAACGGCCGCTCGCTCGGCGGCTGCGTCTATCACGTCGCCCATCCCGGCGGGCGCAGCTACGACACCAAGCCGGTCAACACCTACGAGGCCGAGGCGCGGCGGCTGGCCCGCTTCCAGGACCACGGCCATACGCCGGGGCCGATGCAGCCGCCGCCCGAGGAACGCACAAATGAGTTTCCGCTGACCCTCGACTTGCGAACCCCGCTCCTGCAATGAGTATGAGGGTGGGGCAGGGAGAGGCGCATGGGCGAGGGCGCAGCCGAAGGGGACGACCAGGCGGGTAAGGCGCAAAGCCAGCGCCGGCTCGCGCAATGGGTCCGCGACTATAGCCGCCTGCCCGGCATTCCCGACGAGTTCCTGGGGCCCGATGGCGCCCCGCGCGCGGTCTGGAGCCGCTTCTTCGACGCCTTCGGCGCGCTCGCGCCCGACGAGATCGAGCGGCGGTTCGGCATGGCCGACCGCCATCTCCGCGAGGCCGGCGTCACCTACCGCGCCCCCGGCGACAGTGCCGACCGGCCGTGGTCGCTCAGCCATCTGCCGCTGCTGATCGACGAGGCCGACTGGAAGCAGCTTTGCGCCGGCATCACCCAGCGCGCCGAGCTGCTCGAGCTCGTGCTGCGCGACATCTATGGCGAGGGCCGGCTGGTCGCGGAAGGCGCGCTGCCGGCGGCCGCGATCGCCGGCAGTCCGGAATATCTCCGCCCCGTCTGCGGCGTGCCGCCGCCGGGCGGACGCTACCTCTCGCTCTATGCCGCCGATGTCGGCCGCGGGCCCGACGGCCGCTGGTGGGTGCTCGGTGACCGCACGCAGGCCCCATCGGGCGCGGGCTACGCGCTGGAAAACCGCCTTGTGCTCTCCCGCGCCTTCTCCGATCTCTACAAGTCGATGAACGTGCCGCGTGTCGCGCCGTTCTTCGAGGCGTTTCGCGACAGCCTGCGCGCGCGCGCCGATCGCGACGAGCCGCGGATCGGCGTGCTCACCCCCGGCAGCTTCAGCGAGACCTATTTCGAGCACGCGACGCTGGCGCGCTATCTCGGCTTCCTCCTGGTCGAGGGCGACGATCTCGCCGTCAGCGACAACCGCGTCCACATCCGTACCGTCGCAGGCCTCAAGCGGCTCGACGTGCTGCTCCGCCGCGTCGATTCCAACTCGCTCGATCCGCTCGAGCTCGATGCGTCGTCGCGGCTGGGAGTGCCCGGCCTGATCGACGTGCTGCGCAAAGACGGCGTCGTCGTCGCCAACATGCCGGGCTCCGGTGTGCTGGAGGCGCGGGCGCTGCTCGGCTTCATGCCGGCGCTGAGCCGCCGCCTGCTCGGCGAGGAGCTGAAGATGCCGCACATCGCGACCTGGTGGTGCGGCCAGCGCATCGCGCGCGACGAGGTGCTGTCGCGGCTCGACGAGGTCGCGATCGAGGGCGCCTACCGGCGCGGCGTTCCCGGTTTCGACAGCAACGGTCCGGTGCTCGCGAGCGAGCTCGACGCCGGCGGGCGCCAGCGCCTGATCGACGCCATCGGCGCGCGCGGCATGGACTATGTCGGCCAGGAAGTGGTGCGGCTCTCGACCATGCCGGTGTGGGAGCAGGGCCAGATCACGCCGCGCCCGTTCGTGCTGCGCGTGTTCGCCGCCGCCACGCCCGACGGCTGGGCCATCATGCCCGGCGGCTTCTGCCGCATCGCCGAACAGGCCGATGCGCGCGCGGTGTCGATGGGCGACGGCGCCCGCGCCGCCGACGTCTGGGTCGTCTCGGGCAAGCAGGTCTCGACCGCGACGCTGCTGCCCGCGACCGACAAGGTGCGGATCCGCCGCATCGCCGGCGTGCTGCCGAGCCGCGCCGCCGACAATCTGTTCTGGCTCGGCCGCTATCTCGAACGCGCCGAGGCGACCTTGCGGCTGGTGCGCGCGCTGGGCTCGCCGAGCGGGCCCAACAAGGGCACCGCGGCCTCGCTGCAATCGGCCGAACGCATCCAGCGCCTGCTGGTGGCCTGGGGCGCGATCTCGCAGACCTCGCGCGCGGCCCCCGGGCGGATCGCCGCCGAGGCGTTGCAGAGCGCGGAGCGTTTCGGCTCGGCCTTGTCGCTGGTGCGCGCGGCGCTGCGCACCGCGACCTCCCTGCGCGAGCGACTGTCGCCCGATGCCTGGCAGGTTATCACCGAGATGGCCGAGCGCCTCGCCTACGAGGTCGAGGACGACGACAGCGTGCTGAGCGCGGCCGAGCTGACCTTGCAGGAGCTGGCGAGCTTTGCCGGCCTTGCGCAGGAGAACATGAACCGCGCCGCCGGCTGGCGCTTCCTCGACATCGGCCGCCGCACCGAGCGCGCCATCAACACTGCGCGCTTTGCACGTCAATTTGCATATGACGAGGCCGGCGACGAGGATCTCGACATTCTGCTGACGCTGGTGGATTCCCAGATCACCTATCGCTCGCGCTATCTGCTGGCGCCGATCCTGGCGCCGGTGCGCGACCTCGCGGTGCTCGACAGCTACAATCCGCGTTCGGTGGCGTTCCAGGTGGCGACGCTGAACGAGCACATCGCGGCGCTGCCGAGCCTGAAGGAGCACGGCCTGATCGAGCAGCCGCAGCGCCTCGCAGTCGCAGTGCAGGCGATGCTGGCGACGGCCGAGGCCGAGAAGCTCGAGGTCAAGACGCTGTTCTCGCTGGAGCAGGATCTGCTCAGCCTCGCCGAGGCGATCGGGCTGCACTACTTCCCGCATGGCCCGAACGCCAGCCGGCCGGAAAAGCTGACGGGGCTGGCGTGATCTACGACATCCGTCACGTCACCACTTACGAGTACGAGAGTCCGGTCAGCTTCGCTCGCTGCACGCTGCGGCTGGAGCCGAGGAGCGGCGGCGGCCAGAAGCTGATCTCGCACCATGTCGAGATTCGTCCGCGCCCCTCCGAGCGCAACGTGCGGCGCGATTTCTTCGGCACGCTGACCGAGAGCGTCGTGATCGAGGCCGCGCATCGCAACTTGCGCATCGACTCGCGTTCGCGCGTTTCGGTGTCGCGCCAGCCGCCGGCGCGCGATGCTGGGAGCCCGGCCTGGGAGAGCATTCGCGACATCGCGTTCGAGGCGACCAGCCTCGGGCCGTCCTCGCCGGTCGGCTACGTCTTTGCGAGTCCGCTGGTGCCGGTGCTGCGTCCGGTCAGCGCCTATGCGGCTTTGAGCTTTGCGCCCGGCGCGGGCATCCTCGCAGGCGCGGTCGATCTCATGCACCGCATCCGCACCGAGTTTCGCTACGATCCCAAGGCGACGGTGATTTCGACGCCGCTCAACGAGGTCTTCGACAAGCGGCACGGCGTCTGCCAGGACTTTGCCCATGTGATGATCGCAGGACTGCGCGGGCTCGGTCTTCCGGCGGCCTATGTCAGCGGCTATCTGCGCACCATTCCGCCGCCGGGCCAGCCGCGGCTGCAAGGCGCCGACGCAACCCACGCCTGGGTATCGCTGTGGTGCGGGGCGGAGCTCGGCTGGGTCGATTTCGATCCGACCAACGATCTTCTGGTCGCCAATGACCATATCGTGCTCGCGGTCGCACGCGACTTCTCCGACGTCTCGCCGGTCGATGGTATCATCGTCGGTTCGCCGAAGCAGAAGCTCGGCGTCGCCGTCGACGTGTTGCTGGTGGAGTGACCGCGGGCCTCCGCCGTCCCGGCATCGTCCAGGACGATGCAGGCGCATGCGCCAGCCGGCGGTCCATTCCGGTGCCCTCTAGCCGACGTCCGATAAAGCGAATTTTGATGTGTGTCCGGCGGCCGCAGTCCTGCATGGCCCGCCCTGGATGCATCGCGCCGCGACAGCAGCCGCGATGTCGCAGCGCGCAACTGCAGCATATTTGCGTATTTTTGGTCCGGGATTTGGTCACCCGGCCCAAGATGGGCTATGCTGGCCCTTGCGTCGAGGACAGGAATGAGACGTCGGGAGTTGACGTGGGACACCACCGACAAGCGGGGCTGCATCCATGATGACGTTGCCGAGACTGGCGGCCGAATCCCTGGAGAAGTTGCTGGGTACATTCATGCGTCGCCGGTACGACGAGTCCTCCGCCAGGGTGCTGGAGGGCTCGACGCGGACCGCGATGGAATGCATCGGCAACAGCGACGCGCTCTACCACAACATCGAGCACACGATGCTGGTGACGCTGGCCGCCCAGGCCATCCTCACGGGACGTAATCTCCATGCGCATCTTGCGGCGGAGGACTACCTCCACATCCTGATCGCCTGCCTTGCGCACGACATCGGCTATGTTCGCGGCCTGTTTCCGGAGGATGACGAAGACGGTTTCATCATCGACGAGGCCGGGACCAAGGTGTCGCTGCCGCGCGGCGCCTCGGATGCCAGTTTGATGATGTATCACGTTGATCGCTCGAAACTTTTCGTGCGGCGGCGGCTGCCGCCGATCCGCGGTATCGACAGCGAGCGCGTCGCCCGCGCCATCGAGGGAACACGCTTCCCGGCCCGCGAAGGGCAGGAGTATGACGACGAGGCCTCGATCCTGCGCGCCGCCGACTTCATCGGCCAGCTCGGCGATCCCAACTATCTGCGCAAGGCCAATGCGCTCTATTACGAATTCGAAGAGGTCGGCATCAACCGCCAGCTCGGCTACGATTCGCCCGCCGACATCGTGAACCGCTATCCACAATTCTACTGGAACAGCGTCGCACCGCATATCCAGACCGAGATCGGCTACCTCAACAAGACCGAGATCGGCCGGCAGTGGATCGCCAACCTCTACAGCAACGTGTTCCGCGCCGAACGCGAGATCTCGCTGTCGGGCCCGCAGAAGTAGGGGACTCTTGTAGCCCTGATGAGCGAAGCGATATCCGGGGCCGGTGTCGCCAAACCCCGGATGTCGCTTCGCTCATCAGGGCTACGACCTCGCAAGTCCGTGAGAAAATCATGCAACAAAAAACCATCACCACGGATGTCCTCGACATCGCCTATCTCGAATACGGCACACCTGATGGCTGGCCCTGCATCATGGGCCACGGCTTCCCCTACGACGTGAACGCCTATGCCGAGACTGCGCCGATCATCGCGCAGGCCGGCGCGCGGGTGCTGGTACCCTGGCTGCGCGGCTACGGGCCGACGCGGTTTCGTTTCCCGGAAACGCTGCGCTCCGGCGAGCAGGCGGCGCTGGGCGCCGACCTGCTGGCCTTCATGGACGCGCTTCGCATCGAACGTGCGGTCGTCGGCGGCTATGACTGGGGCGGCCGCGCGGCCTGCGTGGTTGCGGCGCTGTACCCCGCGCGCGTTGTCGGGCTCGTCTCCGGCAATTCCTACAACATCCAGGACATCGCCCGCTCCATGGAGCCGGGCGCCCCGGCGCATGAGGCGGCGCTCTGGTATCAATATCTCTTCCACAACGAGCGCGGCCGCCGCGCGCTGGAGCGCAACCGGCGCGGCTTCGCCCGCCAGCTCTGGTCGATGTGGTCGCCGACATGGGCCTTTGACGATGCGACGTTCGAGCGGAGCGCGATCTCGTTCGACAATCCCGACTTCGTCGATGTCGTGATTCACTCCTACCGCCACCGCTACGCGCTGGTCGCAGGCGATCCCGCCTATGCCGGGACCGAGGAAAGGCTTGCGGCACAGCCGCCGATCCGCGTCCCGACGATCGCAATCGACGGCGACAGCGACGGCGTCGATTCCGGCACCGCCCATCACGCGCGCAAGTTCGAGGGCTTTTTCGAGCGGCGCGTGTTCGCAGGCGCCGGTCATAACCTGCCGCAGGAGCGGCCGGCCGAATGGGCGCAGGCCGTAGCCGATGTTCGCAAGGCCGCTGCCGGGTCCTGAATTTCGCGATCGCAGGAACTTTTCGCCGGTCCCGCCGTCCAATCCCGAGCTGCGCGTTGAGCTGCGAGGGAGATGACCATGAGCGAGGAAAGCAAGCCGAGCGGACCGGATCTGACCAAAGGCGTGGCCCTCACCGCATTCAAGGACGGCAAGCTGCTCGGCCATGTCGGCGAGGAAGATGTGCTGCTGGTCCAGGCGGGCGGCGAGGTCTTTGCGATCGAGCCCACCTGCAGCCATTATCACGGCCCGCTCGCCGAAGGCCTGGTGGTGGACGACACCATCCGCTGTCCCTGGCATCACGCCTGCTTCTCCCTGCGATCAGGCGAGGCGACGCGCCCGCCCGCCCTCAACGCGCTGGCGGTATGGGAGGTGACGCGGGACCAGGACAGGATCATCGTTCAGAGCAAGCGTGAGGCACCGAAGCCGCCGGCGACGCACCGCAGCGCGCCGGCACCCGAGAAATTCGTCATCGTCGGCGGCGGTGCGGCCGGCTTTGCGGCGGCCGAGATGCTCCGGCGCGAGGGCTTTGCCGGCGCCATCACCATGCTCAGCAATGATGGCGCCATGCCGGTCGACCGGCCGAACCTCTCCAAGGACTATCTCGCCGGCAACGCACCGGAGGATTGGCTGCCGCTGCGGGGCGAGGACTATTATCAGGACGCCGGCATCGATCTCAGGCTGAACACGAATGTCTCCGCGATCGATGCGAAGACGCGCAGCGTCACGCTGGGCAATGGCGACAGACTGCCGTTCGACCGGCTGCTGCTCGCGACCGGCGCCGAGCCGGTCAAATTGCAGATTCCGGGCGCCGACCAGCCCCATGTCCACACCTTGCGGTCCGTCGCCGACAGCCGTGCCATCATCAAGGCCACGGGCAGCGCGAGGCGCGTGCTGGTGATCGGCGCCAGCTTCATTGGCCTCGAAGTCGCGGCCTCGTTGCGGGCACGCAAGCTGGAGGTCCATGTGGTCGCTCCAGAGGAGCGGCCGATGCAGCGCGTGCTCGGACCGGAGATGGGCGATTTCGTTCGCGCGCTCCATGAAGAGAATGGCGTCAACTTCCATCTCGGGGACACTGTGGAGAGGCTCGACGGTACGCGCGCGACGCTGAAGAGCGGCGGCGTCATCGAGGCCGACCTCGTCGTGGTCGGCATCGGCGTCAAGCCGCGCCTTGCGCTGGCCGAGAAGGCGGGGCTTGCGGCGGATCGCGGTGTCAGCGTGAGCGAATATCTCGAAACCAGCATCGCCGGCATCTTTGCGGCTGGCGACATCGCACGCTGGCCCGATCCGCATTCGCGGCAAACCATCCGCGTCGAGCACTGGGTGGTGGCGGAGCGGCAGGGCCAGACCGCGGCGCGCAACATGCTGGGCCGGCGCGAACGCTTCGATGCCGTGCCGTTCTTCTGGAGCCAACATTACGATGTGCCGATCAACTATGTCGGCCACGCCGAGAGTTTTGACGACATCGCGATCGAGGGCAGCATTGCAGGCAAGGACTGTCTGCTAAAGTACCGCAAGGGCGGCCGCGTGCTTGCGGTCGCCTCGATTTACCGCGATCTCGACAGTCTCAAAGCCGAGCTCGACATGGAGCGGCAGGGCGCGTGAGCCCCTGCCGTCGCTTGGCGGTACCCCGGCGAGCCAATTCACCTGGCGGACTGTCGCCGGCGAGAAGCCGGGACGACCGGGCGGCTTCCCTCGCACTTTTCGGCGTTCTATTTCAGCATTCCGGACTGAAGCGTCACATTCGATCTTGATTTGCGTCAATGTTGCTGCCGGTGAGGGCTGCTTTGCTGGCTGTTGTCCGGGTGCGGTGCGTGCTATTCTGGCGTGTGGCCGCGGGCTTCGCATGCAGGAGTGACCGCCATGACAAGTGCTTCGGATACCTCGCACCATCCCAGCCTCGGCTCGGGCATCACCGCGCTGCATGCCAAATGGGGATGGATCGTCGCGCTCGGTGTCGTCTATCTCATCGCCGGCTTCGTCGCGCTCGGCAGCATGGTGATGGCGACGGTGGCGAGCGTGATCGTGGTCGGTGCGATGATGATCGTCGCCGGGATCACCGAAATCATCGGGGCGTTCCAGATGAAGAGCTGGGGCAAGTTCCTGATCTGGGCTCTGCTCGGCGTGCTCTACGTCGTCGCAGGCTTCCTGACCTTCGAGAATCCGCTGTTTGCTGCAGCGTTGTTGACCCTGTTCCTCGGCGCCTCGCTGCTTGCCTCCGGCGCCGTCAGGCTGTTTCTCGCCTTCAGCATGAAGCGCGAAAGCCCGTGGGTGTGGGTCGCGCTCTCGGCCGTGATTACGCTGCTGCTCGGATTGTTGATCCTGGCGCGCTGGCCGGTCAACAGCGTCTATATCCTGGGCCTGTTTCTCGGCATCGACCTGATCATGGCAGGTGCCGGCTGGGTCAGTCTGGGCTTCAGCCTGCGGCGGCGCGGCTAACCAGCAACTCGACGCAAGACCGTGTCGCGGAACTCCGCTGATCTGACGCGCTGACAAAAAGCAGCGCGCCGCGCGCTCGCCTGACGGGGTCGCGCGACGATAATCATCCGGGAGAAACCATGAAAGCCGCTTTGGCCCTGGCCGCAGCATTGGCTGCCGCCTGCCTGTCCACGCCCGCTTCCGCGCAAAAATCCTACGGCCCTGGTGTCAGCGACACCGAGATCAAGATCGGCAACACCATGCCCTATAGCGGGCCGGCTTCGCCGCTCAGCATCACCGGCAAGGTCATCGCGGCCTATTTCGACGAGGTCAACGACAAGGGCGGCGTCAACGGCCGCAAGCTCAATCTGATCTCGCTGGACGATGCGTTCTCGCCGCCCAAGACCATGGAGGCGGCGCGGCGGCTGGTCGAGAGCGACGGCGTCGCCTTCATCTTCGCCACCATGGGCACCGCGCCGAGCTCGGCGATCGCTAAATATCTCAACAGCAACAAGGTGCCGCAGCTCTTTCTGATCAGCTCGGCCTCGAAGTGGAACGATCCCGTCAACATGCCGTGGTCGATGGCGCTGCCCTGGGCGCCGAACTACACCAGCGAGGCCGCGATCGACGTCGCCTATGCCCGCGCCAAGAACCCGAATGCGCGGTTCGCCGTGCTCTATCAGAACGACGACGCCGGCAAGGAATATCTGCGCGGCGTCAAGGAAGCGCTCGGCGCCGACGCCGACAAGGCGATCGCGATGGCCTCGAGCTTCGAGGTCGCCGATCCGACCGTCGATTCCCAGGTGCTGACGCTCGCCAACACCAAGGCCGATGTCTTCCTGATCTATTCGGTGACGCCGCGCGCCTGCGCGCAGGCGGTCCGGAAGGCGCACGAGGTCGGCTGGCAGCCGCAGCGCTTCATCGCCAGCGGCTGCGCCAACAAGGCCACCGTGATGGTGCCGGCCGGCCTCGATGCCGGCAAGGGCGTGCTGTCGCTCGGCTCGCTCAAGCCGTTCGTCGAGCAGCCCAAGGACGATCCGGCGATGACGGCCTATATCGACTTCATGAAGAAGCGCCTGCCCAATGCCGACGTCAACAATGTCGCGGGTCTCTACGGCTACACCGTCGCCGAGGCCCTGGTGGTCCTGCTCAAGCAGTGCAAGGACAATCTGACGCGCGAGAACATCATGGCGCAGGCGGCCAACTTGAAGAACGTGCCGCTGTCGCTCTTGATGCCCGGCATCACGCTCAACACCACGCCGCAGGATTTCCGCCCCATCAAGGACGGCTATATGCTCCAGTTCGACGGCAACGACTGGGTCGTCGCAAGCGAGCTGTTGCGCGGGACGTGAGGCAGTGGGCGGCTATCGCGGTTGATGACGGCGCATCCTTCGAGACGCCCGCTTTCGCGGGCTCCTCAGGATGAGGGCGGAGTGCGCGGCGGCAGGTTCGACAGGCGCGAATGCCGCTTAGCCTCACCCTGAGGAGACCGCACAGCGGTCGTCTCGAAGGGCGAGGCGTGCGCTCCACCTATGGCGGAAGGCCAGGGCCGATCACGCTCGGCGAACAGGAGACCACCAATGGACTTTCAACACTCCGCACGTTCGCTGGAGCTCCAGGAGCGCGTCCGCCAGTTCATGCGGACGCATGTCGAGCCGGTCGAGGAGCTCTATTACGAGCAGGTCAAGCCCGAGGCCGTGCGCTACAAGACGCCGCAGGTCCTCCAGGACCTGAAGCGGCTGGCGCGGGAGCAGGGGCTCTGGAACCTGTTTCTGTCAGGTGAGCACGGCCCAGATCCTACCAGTTCAAGCCTCACCAACCTCGAATACGCCCCCGTGAAGGAGATTATGGGCCGCATCCTCTGGGCGCCCGAGGTCTTCAACTGCTCGGCGCCCGATGTCGGCAACATGGAGGTGCTGGCGAACTACGGCACGCCGGCGCAGCAGGAGCGCTGGCTGAAGCCGCTGCTGGAGGGGCGCATCCGCTCCGGCTTCTCGATGACGGAGCCACAGGTCGCCTCCAGCGATGCCACCAACATCCAGTGCGAGATCAAGCGCGACGGCGGCGACTACGTCATCAACGGCCGCAAATGGTTCACGTCAGGCGCAATGAACGAGGATTGCGAGATCCTGATCGTGATGGGCAAGACCGCGCCCGACCATCCCGACCGCCATCGCCAGCAATCCATGATCCTGGTGCCGAGGGCGACGCCCGGCGTGCGCATCGTGCGCGACATGCTCACTTACGGCTATGACGACGCGCCGGTCGGCCACCCCGAGATCGTCTACGAGAACGTCCGCGTGCCCGCCGAGAACATCCTGCTCGGCGAGGGCCGCGGCTTCGAGATCGCGCAAGGCCGGCTCGGTCCCGGCCGTATCCACCATTGCATGCGGCTGATCGGCTGCGCCCAGCGTGCGCTGGAATTGATGTGCCAGCGCGCGGTGTCGCGCACAGCCTTCGGCAAGCCGCTCGCCGAGCAGGGCTCGGTGCGCGAGGACATCGCAAACTCCTTCTGCGAGATCGCGCAGGCGCGGCTCTTGACGCTGCAAGCCGCCGACAGGATGGACCGCGAAGGCAACAAGGCCGCGCGCGACCTGATCGCCGCGGCCAAGATCGTGGTGCCGAGCATGGCCGCCCGCGTCATCGACCGCGCCATCCAGATCCACGGCGCCGCCGGCGTCTCGCAGGACACGTTCCTGGCGCGTGCCTACGTCTACGCCCGCTTCATCCGCATCGGCGACGGTCCCGACCAGGTGCATCTGGCCGCTGTCGGCAAGGAGCTGATCAGGCGGGGCGGGGTGATGGCGGGGTAGGGCTGTTGTCCTCGAGGCCGGCTTTGCGAAGTCCGTCGAGGAAATGATCCCGGTCGACGGGGTCTCTATACCTGTTGGCGCGCGTCCGGGCGAGGTCGAGCGTGTTGCGGGGCGGAGCTCCGCCGTTCTCGCTCAATTCGAGACATCTCTCTCGAATGAATGCGCGCGCCTCGAAATTCGCTTCCGTCAGTCGATCGGTTTGCGCGTAGCATGCCGCAAGCAGCGCGTGCGACCAGCGGTCGCTCGATCGCGCTTCCCTGAGAACTTGGATCGCCTGTTCGTATTCGCGCGCGGAATAGAGCGCCAGCGCGTGGTACCAATGGTATATATTGGGTGGAAATGGATTTAGCCGTTTGGCCGATTTGATCCAGGCAAGCGCGTCCTGCCAGCGCCCCCAGTAGACCAGAATATTTGCAAAAGCGGCGGCGACATCGGCGTCGTTCGGATTGAGCGCCAGAGCGCGTTTGAAATGAGTTTCGGCCTCGTGATCGCGGTTTTGCAGGAAAAGAAGTTGTGCGAAGACGCCGTGCGACCAGGCGTCGTTCTCGTCAAGATCGAGGGCGATCTCGATCTCGCGGCGACCATCCTCCAGTGGAGGGGCGGCGGGTGATTCCAGAAACGCAGCGCAGACGATCGTCCAGGCTATATTGGCGCGAGCGCGCGCATAGGCTGGATCGAGCCCCGCAGCCTTCCTGAAGTAGCCTTCCGCCTCGTCCATGCTCCTGACGGTCAATTGACGCCATTTCTCGTTTCCCAACAGGACGAGATCGTAGGCCGTGATGTTCGGGGTCGGCTTGCCTCTCGCGATCTCGCGGCCCGCGTCCTCGAGCCGGCCGGGCAGCGCCGCAACGATCTTGCCTACGATTTCGTCCTGGATGGCGAAGATGTCTTCGATCTCGCGGTCGTAGCGCTCCGTCCAAAGGGTGAAGCCGCTCGCGGCATCCAGAAGCTTGACGGTCACCCGTACGCGTTTCCCAATCCGGCGTGCGCTCCCTTCCACCACATATCGCACGCCGAGCTGGCGGCCGACCTCTCTGATGTCAGACGAGCTGGCCCGGTAAGCGAAGCTGGAATGGCGGGCCACGACGAAAAGCGACCGGAAACGCGACAATTCCGCAATGACGTCTTCCGTGATCCCGTCGGAGAAGTAGTCCTGCGCGGAATCGCCGCTCAAGTTGGCAAACGGCAGCACGGCGATCGATGGCTTGTCGGAGCTTGCGGACGGGAGCCACGTTTGCCGGCTGTCATCGGGCAAGGTGGCGGCCGGCGGGCCGACATAGCGGTAACCGCGGCGCGGCAGCGTCTCGATCCAGGTGCTGCCGCCTTCGACGGCGGCAAACGTCCGGCGCAGAGCGGCGATCTGTACGGTCAGATTGCTTTCCTCGATCGCCAGCCCCGGCCAGGCCGCCTCCATCAAGGCGTCCTTGGCAACCGGCTTGCCCGCTTTTTCCAGAAACAGCCGGAGCAGCGCGACCGCCCGCCCTCCGAGAGCGACCGGCTCGGCTCCGCGAAACAGCGTGTCAGCGTCTGTCTCGAGACGAAACGGACCAAACTCGTAGATCGTCGCCATGGCCTAGAGACACCATTTTCGGCGAAATTTGCAACTTTTTCCGATCGGATTCAGGAAGCGATCCGGCGCTCCGTGAGAAGATGGCCTGGGCATTCGTGGCGAGGAGCAAATCGGATGGAGCAGCGGCAGCCATACGACGACGTGATGGGCAAATCGAACGCCGAACCGCGGTCCGCCCCGCAGCTACGGCTCAAGGGCAATGTGGTCCTCGCGGGGAGCGCCGGTTACGACGAGGCGCGCAAGGTCTGGAATGGCGCCATCGACAAGCGGCCGGCCATGATCGCCTATTGTGCCGGTGCCGAGGACGTCGCTCGCGCTGTCGCGTTCGCAAGATCTCGTGACATCTGCATCGCGGTCCGCAGCGGCGGCCACAATGTCGCCGGCCTGTCGGTCTGCGACGGCGGCATGGTCATCGACCTGTCGCAGATGAAGCAGATCGAGGTCGATCCGGTCCGCCGGATCGCCCGCGCGGAGGCCGGCCTCAATCTCGGCGAGTTCGACAGGGCGACACAGGAGCATGGCCTGGCGACCACCATGGGTGTCAACAGCGATACCGGTATCGCCGGGCTCACGCTTGGCGGCGGCTTTGGCAAGCTCGGACGCAAATACGGACTGACCTGCGACAACCTGATTGCCGCCGAAGTGGTGACAGCCGAGGGAAAGATCCTGAGGGCGAGTGCGACCGAACACCCTGATCTCTTCTGGGGCCTTCGGGGTGGCGGCGGCAATTTTGGCATCGTGACCGCATTCGAATATCGGCTTCATGCCATCGGCACCTCGCTGCTCGTCGCATCAGCACTGCATCGATATGACGGGGCGCGCGAGGCCATGCGCTTCTACGATGAATTCGCCCGCCGCGCTCCTGACGAGGCGGATGTCGATGCGGCCCTGGTCACGCTGCCGTCCGGCGAACGGTTCTTCAGCATCACCGGATGCTATGTCGGCTCGCATCATGACGGTGAGCGAGCCCTTTCACCGATCGTCAGGTTCGGCTCGCCCGTCGAGACCCGCCTCGCAACTGTCCCTTATCTCGAGATTCAGTCGGGAGGCGATGCCCTGTTTCCGCGCGGACGGCGCTACTACTGGAAGGCGCAGTTCCTGCGCGAGATCGGTGCGGGCGCGATCGACGCGCTGCTCGACGCCTATGCGAAGGCGCCCAACACCTCGTCGTTGCTGGTTTTCCAGCACGTCGGCGGCGCAATCGCGCGGGTTCCAACGCCCGACTCGCCTTACGCAAACCGCGATGCGGCGTTCGACTGCTTTCCGGTCGCGATCTGGGACGATCCGGCCGACGACGACGCCAACACGCGTTGGGCGCGCGAGCTGTGGAGCGCCGTCAGGCCCTATTCGACCGGCGGCGTCTACGCCAACAATCTCGGTGAGGAGGGCGAGGATCGTGTCCGGGACGCCTATGGCGAGAACTATGCGCGGTTGGCCGCGCTCAAAACCAGATATGATCCGACCAATCTCTTCCGTCTGAATCAGAATATCCGGCCGGCGACATAGTTCACGGCATCGGGGAAGATCCAAATGCGAAGCCGCTGGACCATTCTTGCCGCCCTGTTCGTGGCGCGTGCCGCCATTGCTTTCCAGTTTCAGAGCATTGCGGCGGTCGCGCCGCAGCTCAGCCAGAGCCTGGGCGCGAGTCTGGCCGATATCGGCGTCCTGATCGGGCTATATTTTGCGCCGGGCGCTGCGCTCGCGCTGCCCGGCGGCGCGATCGGCCGCCGCTATGGCGACAAGGTGACGGTCCTTGCCGGGCTCCTGCTGATGCTGGCAGGCGAACTCCTGATGACCACGTCATCGTCATGGAGCACGCAGATCGCGGGCCGGCTGACGGCCGGCATCGGCGGCGTTCTCCTGAACGTTCTGATGACCAAGATGGTCGCGGACTGGTTTTCCGGTCGGGAAATCGCCACCGCGATGGCCATCTTCATCAACTCATGGCCGGCTGGTATCGCAGTTGCCCTCATGCTGTTGCCGGCAGTCGGAGCCACGTTCGGGCTCCATGCCGTCAATCTCGCCGTCGCAGGGGTGATCCTGATCGGCCTATGCCTCATCGCTTCGCTCTATCGCGCGCCAGATGCGACCGCCGCGGTTGAAGGCGAGCGCGTCAGCCTGACCGCCGACACGATCCGCGCCGTGATTGCCGCCGGCCTGATCTGGTGCCTCTACAACATCGGTTTCGCGATGATCTTCAGTTTCGGCCCGTCGATGCTCGTCGAGCATGGCTGGTCGGGTGCAGCAGCCGGATCAACCATCAGTATCGTGCTCTGGCTCGCCGCCCTTTCGGTTCCGTTCGGCGGCTTCCTCGCCGATCGGACCAAGCGCGGCGATGCCATCCTCGTGACGGGCTGCATCTCGTTCGCCCTGCTGACACTTCTCCTGTCGCGGAGCAGCACGGTGATTCCCACCGTCGTCGCACTTGGAATCGTCTGTGGCCTGCCCGCCGGTGCGATCATGAGCTTGCCTGCGCGTGTGCTTGATCAGAAGATGCGGCCGATCGGAATGGGACTGTTCTACACCGTCTACTACGCCGGCATGCTGGCGGGACCTGCGATCGGAGGAAGGCTCTCCACGTCGGCCGGCTCGGCGCGCGCCGCGCTCGACTTCGGCGCCGTCGTGCTCCTGGCCTGTCCGGTTGTCCTCTGGCTGTTCCGCCGTATCGTTGCCCGCTGACCGCTTGTCCGTCCGCATCGCCGCCATGACGACATCATGCCGGTGTTTTGCCCGACGAATCAAATCGACTTCGTAAAATCCGCAAGGTGTGGCGCTGTCGGCCAGGCTATTGAAAAGACTGTCCCCGGCTACTGTGCATGGGGTTGTTTTCGCGTTTTTGACTGGGGTGGGCCCGCCGCCGTCTTCACGGCAGCGACACCGCTGCTATCCCGCCTTGGCGGCGCGGGCATCCGACCGCAAGTTCTGGAAGAACTTCTCCACCTCGCGCGACAACGTCTCGGCGGTCGCCGTCAGGCTGCTCGCCGCCGTCAGCACGGAGGATGCCGCCGTATCGGTCTCGCCGATGGCGTCGCGCAGCGATGTGATGTTGGCGACCAGCGTCTCGTTGCCCTGGGCAGCCGATTGCGCGTTGGAGGAGATCTCGCGCGTGGCCTGGTCCTGCTGGCCGACGGCGCCGGCAATCGCCGAGGTGACCTCGTTGATCTCGCGCACCGCGCCGCCGATCTCGCGCACGGCGTCGACCGCGTTGCGGGTGGAGGCCTGGATCATGGAGACGTTCTCGCCGATCTCGGCGGTGGCCTTGGCGGTCTGGCCTGCGAGCGCCTTCACTTCATGCGCGACGACGGCAAAGCCGCGGCCGGCATCGCCGGCGCGCGCGGCCTCGATGGTGGCGTTGAGCGCGAGCAGGTTGGTCTGCTCGGCGATCGCCTGGATCAGGTTGAGCACGCCGTCGATGCGCTGGGTGGCAGCCGCAAGGCTCTCGATCTCGGAGATCGATTTCTCGGTGCGCTGGCCGGTCTGCTCGACCGCACCGGCGCTCTGCCGGACCTGCCGGCCGATCTCTTCGACGGAGGCCGACAGCTCCTCGGCGGCGCCTGCGACCGCCGTGACGTTGTGCGAGGCCTGCTCGCTGGCGTTTGCCGCCATCCCGGCGCGGTTGCTCGCATCCGCGGTGACGCGCGTGATGGTCTGCGCGGTCTCGCGCATGACAGAGGCGTTGTCGCTGAGGCCGCGCATGATCGCGCCGATCGCGTCGCGAAACTCCTCGACGGATTGCTCGATATGGCGGGCGCGCTGCTCGCGCGCGGCGGAATCCTGCGAGACCTGCGATGCGAGTTTGCGGTTGCGCCCCATCGCGTCCTGGAAGATCTGGATCGCGCGGGCCAGCCCGCCGATCTCGTCGGCGCGGTGGCCGTACGGCACCACGACGTTCTCGGCGCCATCGGCGACCTGCTTGATGGTGGCGGTGATCGAGGCGAGCGGCCGGGCGATCGAGCGGGCGATGATGACGATGCCGATCACGACGAGCGCCAGTGCCACACCGGCAAGGCAGGTCAGGAGGAAGGACAGGGTGCGGTTGGTCTCGGTCTGCTGGGCGATCTGCTTGGCGCGCTCGGCATAGACCTTGGACAGCGCCTCGAGATCCTTGTTCAGCGCCGAGCGCACGGCGCGGTTGGCGTCGTTGTCGCCCCATTCGCGGCCCGCGGCCGCATTGATCTCGATGCCGCGGCGTACCAGCTCCTTACGGAACTCGACGAACTGCTCGATGCGCTTCCTGAAGGTGGCGAACTGCTCGGCATCGTCGTCCCTGACGATGGTTTCCCAGCGCTTCACGACGTCGAGGATCTGCGCGTTGAACTTGAGCAGGCCCTCGCCGTATTTCTTCACGACGGCAGGCTCCGTCGACATGTAGACGCCGCGCGATTCCATCACCACCGCGTAGACCAGCGAGTTGACGCGCTCGACGTTCAGCGCGGCCGCATTCGCCGTCTCGATCGCGCTGGTCAGGTCGGCACTGCGGCGGCTGTTGTAGTCGGACAGCATCGCGATCGCCGCCGTGAGCAGCGCGAACAGCGCGAAGATCGCATAGAGCTTGGTTGCAAGCGTGAAGCGGCCGGCGAGGCCGGCGGCATTCCCAGATTGGTCGATGGTCATGGTTTTCAGGGGCCCGAATGGCCTGAAGCGGCCGGTGAGCGCGGTTGTGTAGAATCTATGCAAAACTATGCGGAACGAAGATGGACGCGGCGTTAACGCCCGGCGCGGGAGCGCTTGCTCCGGATTGAAGGAATGTGAGATATCTCAGTGATTTGGAGCGGCCTTGTCGGTTTCCGGCAGATCGGCCCGGGGATCGCCCGGCATGCCCGAAACATCGGCGTGCGCGCCGGCCGCCAGGCGCGTATTCCTGACGCCGGGCCGCCCTTGAGATCGGTCTGGAGTCGGCCGTTGGCCGACGAACCCCGGAGGGGACCTTGGTCTACCGCCATACAATCGACGCCACGACCTATGCCTTCCCGGATCTGCGCGACCTGCTCGCCAAGGCGACGCCGCCGCGCTCCGGCGACCGGCTGGCCGGAATTGCCGCTGCCAGCGCCGAGCAGATGATCGCGGCGCGGATGGCGCTCGCGGATGTCCCGCTCGGTCAATTCCTGCAGGAAGCCCTCATCCCCTACGAGACCGACGAGGTCACCCGCCTCGTCATCGACAGCCATGACGCAAGGGCCTTTGCGCCGGTGGCTGCGCTCACGGTTGGCGCCTTCCGCGACTGGCTGCTGTCGGACGCAGCGACGCCCGAGATCCTGCGCAAGCTCGCCCCCGGCATCACACCGGAAATGGCGGCCGCGGTCTCGAAACTGATGCGCAACCAGGACTTGATCCTGGCGGCGCGGAAATGCGAGGTCACCACCGCCTTCCGCAACACCATCGGGCTGAAGGGGCGGATGAGCACGCGGCTCCAGCCCAACCATCCGTTCGACGACGCCAGGGGCATCACCGCCTCGATCCTCGACGGCATCCTGCTCGGTGCCGGCGATGCCTGCATCGGCATCAATCCCGCCAGCGACGATCCGGCCGTCATCGCCCAATTGCTGCGGCTGCTCGACGAGATCATCGCGCGGCTGAAGAT
This sequence comes from Bradyrhizobium niftali, assembly GCF_004571025.1. Lineage (GTDB taxonomy): Bacteria > Pseudomonadota > Alphaproteobacteria > Rhizobiales > Xanthobacteraceae > Bradyrhizobium > Bradyrhizobium niftali. The sequence goes on from NZ_SPQT01000001.1 coordinate 164,579, forward strand.
CCCGACGCAAGGCTGCGTGCTGACCCATGTCACGACGACGCTGTCGCTGATCGGGCAGGGCGTGCCGGTCGACCTGGTCTTCCAGTCGGTCGCCGGCACCGAGGCCGCCAATCGCAGCTTCGGCATCGACCTCGCCTTGCTCCGGGAAGCGCAGGAGGCCGGGCTGGCGCAACGGCGCGGCACGGTCGGGCAGAACGTGATGTATTTCGAGACCGGCCAGGGCTCCGCGCTGTCCGCCAATGCCCATCACGGCGTCGACCAGCAGACCTGCGAGGCGCGCGCCTATGCGGTCGCGCGCGCCTATGCCCCGCTCCTGGTTAACAGCGTGGTCGGCTTCATCGGCCCGGAATATCTCTACGACGGCAAGGAAATCATCCGCGCCGGGCTGGAGGATCACTTTTGCGGCAAGCTGCTCGGCCTGCCGCTCGGCATCGACATCTGCTATACCAACCACGCCGAGGCGGACCAGGACGACATGGATAATCTCCTGACGCTGCTGGCGGCCGCCGGCGTCACCTTCATCATGGGTGTCCCCGGGGCCGACGACGTCATGCTGAACTACCAGTCGACGTCTTTTCACGACGCGCTCTACGTCCGCGACGTCTTCGGCCTGCGCCGCGCGCCGGAATTCGACGACTGGCTGGTGCAGTCGGGGATCGCGGGCGCCGATTTCCGTCTTGCCGGCGACGCAGGCCTGCTTCCCGATTTTGCCTCGCGGCTGATCGCGTGACGCGGCGGGAGCACCCGGCGGCTTGAGGAAACCATTGGTCCCTCTCGGAATTAAGCTCATGCCACAATATTGAGAAATTCCGGCGACAGCATTACGGTGTGTGTCTGGCTGGCAATTTCCGCAGCTATGTCGAGCGTGGCGGGGGAGCTTTGATGCGAGCTGAAAGTAACGGTACGGCCCGGCGGATTCTGTGCGTGTTTCCGCGGTACACCTCGTCGTTCGGAACGTTCGAACACTCCTACCCGCTAACAGACGGCGTCCGCGCCTTCATGCCGCCCCAGGGGCTTTTGCTGCTCGCGGCCTATCTGCCCGAGGAGTGGCAGGTCAAATTCGTCGATGAGAATCTCCGTCGCGCGACCAAGGAAGAGTTCGCGTGGGCGGAGGCGGTCTTCGTCAGCGGCATGCACATCCAGCGCCAGCAGATGAACGACATCTGCCGCCGCGCCCATGAATTCGATCTCCCGGTCGCGCTCGGCGGTCCCTCCGTCAGCGCCTGCCCGGACTACTACCCGTCGTTCGACTATCTGCATGTCGGCGAGCTCGGTGACGCCACCAACCAGCTGATCGAGATCTTGGCGCGCGACACGTCGCGTCCCGGGGCACAGGTGGTGCTCACCACCAAGGACCGCGTGCCGATGACGGAATTTCCGATCCCGGCCTACGAACTCGCCGACGTGAAGAAATACTTTCTCGGCAGCATCCAATATTCCAGCGGTTGCCCCTATCAGTGCGAGTTCTGCGATATCCCCGGTCTCTACGGTCGCAATCCGCGCCTCAAGTCGCCGGAGCAGATCATCGCGGAGCTCGACCGTCTGCGCGAATGCGGCATGACCGACACGGTCTATTTCGTCGACGATAATTTCATCGGCAACCGCAAGGCGGCGATGGACCTGCTGCCGCATCTGATCGAATGGCAGAAGCGGACCGGCTATGTGGTGCGGCTCGCCTGCGAGGCGACGCTCAACATCGCCAAGCGGCCAGAGATCCTTGAGAAGATGCGCGAGGCCTATTTCATCACCATCTTCTGCGGCATCGAGACGCCCGATCCCGACGCGCTGAAGGCGATGCACAAGGACCACAACATGATGGTCCCGATCCTCGAGGGCGTGCAGACGATCAACTCCTACGGCATGGAGGTCGTGTCCGGCATCATCATGGGGCTCGACACCGACAAGCCGAACACCTCGGAGGCGTTGCTGGCCTTCGTCGAGGAGTCCCGGATTCCGCTGCTCACCATCAACCTGCTCCAGGCGCTGCCGAAGACGCCGTTGTGGGACCGTCTGGAGCGCGAGGGGCGCCTGATCGAAGACGACGGCCGCGATTCGAATGTCGACTTCCTGCTGCCCTATGACGACGTCGTCGCGTCCTGGAAGCACGCCATGGGCGTCGCCTACGAGCCCGAGAAGGTCTACGCGCGCTTCCAGTATCAATGCGACAACGTCTATGTGCACCGCCTGAAGATGCCGACGCCGGACGAGATGAAGACCTGGCCCAACATCCGGCGCGGTCTCGTCATGCTGCGCAACATCTTCTGGAAGGTCGGTGTGCTCGGCGACTACAAGCGCGTGTTCTGGAAGTTCGCGCTGGGCCGCATCAAGCGCGGCGACCTCGAAGGGCTGATCGGGTGCACCTTGATCGCGCACCATCTCATCACCTTTGCGCGCGCGGCCTCCAGCGGCAAGCAGAACGCCTCGAACTATTCGCTGCGGCTGCGCGAGGCCTCCGTTCCCGCCGAATGACGCGACATGTCTGATCCGGCCGTCCCGCGCCGCCCGACCCTCGATCTACGGTCGTTCACGCCCGCGCGCGTTGCGCTGGGCCGCAGCGGTGCGAGCGTTCCGACGCGGGCGTTGCTCGATTTCACGCTGGACCACGCCCGTGCCCGCGATGCCGTGCACGCGGTCCTCGATGTGCCGCATCTGGTCGCAGATCTCGACGCGCTCGGTCTCGCCGTCACCGAGGCGAGGAGCCAGGCGGTCGATCGCAGGGACTATCTGCGGCGGCCGGATCTGGGACGGCAGCTTGATGCCGGCTCGGTCGAGGCTCTGGCGCGAATCGCCTCAAGGCCATGCCAGCTTGCGATCGTGATCGGCGACGGCCTGTCGGCGGCGGCGGTCCACGCCCATACGGTGGCGTTGGTGACGCGCCTGCTGCCGCTGCTCGCAGCCGACGATGGTGTCGCGCTCGGCCATGTCGTCGTCGCCTCAGGCGCGCGCGTCGCGCTCGGCGACGAGATCGGCGCCATTCTCGGCGCGCGCATGGTCGTGACGCTGATCGGCGAGCGGCCCGGCCTGTCTGCGCCCGACAGTCTAGGTGCCTATCTGACCTTCGCGCCGAAGCCGGGCCGCACCGATGCCGAGCGGAATTGCGTATCGAACATCCACTACGCTGGGTTGAGCTATGACGAGGCCGCCTTTAAGATCGCCTGGCTCGTCCGCGAGGGGCTGGCAAGGGAGGTCACCGGCGTAGCGCTGAAAGACGAGAGCGCGGACCGGGCACCGCGTCGAATTGGCACGGCCTTGCCCGAATAACGGGCATTCCAGCAAAATCGCCACATCTTGATCGATTTGGCCACACTTCGCCTGCTTGCGAGGGAGGCTATGGACCTGCTAAACCCCTCGCGGCGATTTTCCGCGCATTTTCAAAGGGCAAGCCTCCCATTGGTATGGCGTTTTCAAGCCGTTCGCGGAGCGCAATAAGCTCATAGACCGAGCCGATTTAGGAACTGGATAAGGCATGCTCGAAAAGCACAGCGAGAGTGAGGTTCATGTCGACAAGGTCGAGCAGGGGCCTGCGTCCTCCATCGCCTTCGGGCTGGAGCGCATCGGGCTGATCGCCGTCCGGGCGCCGATCGTCTCCTGCGTGGTCCTCCTCATCCTGATCGTCGGCGCCGTGTTCGGCATCCACCGGATCAAGATCGACGATTCGCTGTCGCAGCTGTTCCGCTCCGACACCCGCGAATTCCACCAGTACGAAGAGGTGACGAAGAAGTTTCCGGCCGAGGAGTTCGACGTCCTCGTGGTGGTCGAAGGCAAGAACCTGCTGGCCCGGAACAATCTCGAGAAGCTGCGCGACTTCATCACCGACATGCAGCTGGTCGAAGGCACGCGCGGGCTGGTCTCGCTGTTTTCGGCGCGCCAGGCGCCGGCGCCGGGCAAGCTGCCGGCGGCGCTGTTCCCGCCTGAGCTGCCCGAGGGCGCGGCCTATGACAAGTTCATCGAGACCGTCAAGAACAACGAGATCATCCGCGGCAAGCTGTTGTCGGAGGACGGCACGCTGGCCCTGGTCGTGCTGTCGCTCGATCCGGAGGTGGTCGCCTCCAGCAAGCTGACCAAGACGGTCGCCGACATCCGCGCGCTGATGAAGGAGGATCTCGGCGACACCGGGCTCAACGTGCAGCTCTCCGGCGTGCCGGTCATGCAGCTCGAGATCCGCAACGCGGTCGAGCGCGACGGGCTGACCTACAATATCCTCGGCATTCTCGCCGGCTGCGTCATCGCCATCATCTTCTTCCGCAAGATCTCGTTCATGATCGCGGCCGCGTTCCCGCCGATGATCGCGATCCTGCTGGCGCTCGGCGCGCTCGGCTGGGCCAACTTCAATCTCAACATGTTCCTGAACGTGATGACGCCGCTCATCATGGTCATCAGCTTCTCGGACTCGATGCAGCTGACCTTCGCCGCGCGCGACCGGTTGATCGCAGGCCAGGACAAGTTCACCGCGTTCAAGAACGCGGTGCTGGTGGTGGGGCCGGCCTGCGTGCTGACGCACGGCACCGCTGGCATTTCCTTCATCGCGCTCCAGTTCTCCAGCTCCGACCTGATCCGCAAATTCGGCGAGGCAGGGCTCGCCGCCACCATCATCGCGCTGGTCGCGGTGCTGTCGCTGGTGCCGGTGTTCGGCGTGCTGTTCGTGCGCAACGAGAAGGTCTTTGCGGTCAAGTTCCAGAGCGCGGATGCCGGCGTCCAGGCGCTGCGCAATTTCTGCTACTGGATCGCGGTGCGCATGGTCGGGCGGCCCGGCCTGTTCAGCCTGATCGCGGTGCTGTTCGTCGGCGGCCTCGGCGTCATCTACGCCAATCTGGAGCCGCGCTACCGGCTTGCCGACCAGGTGCCGGACAAGCGCCAGGCGGTCGCTGCCAGCGACCGGCTCGATGCCAAGCTCACCGGCGCCAACCCGGTCAACGTGCTGATCCAGTTCCCCAAGGGTGAATCGCTCTATTCGCCGGAAACCCTGCAGACGATCGCCGACGTGCATGCGACCGTGGAGAAGGCGGCCGGTGTCGGCAATGTCTGGTCGGTCGAGACCCTGCGCCGCTGGCTCACGGAAAAGGCCGGCAGCGCCGACGTCGCGACGTTGAAGGAATATGTCAGCGTGATTCCCGAGCATCTGGTGCGGCGGTTCATCGACGCCGAGCAGGATGCGGTCGTGGTCGCAGGCCGCGTGCCGGACAAGGATTCCAGCCAGCTTCTGCCGATCGTGGACAAGCTCGATTCCGAGCTCGACGCCGTCCGCAAGAAGCATCCCGGCTACGAGGTCGCGGTGACGGGCCTTGCCGCCATCGCGGCGCGCAACTCGGCCAGCATGATCGAGAAGCTGAACCGCGGGCTCACCGTCGAATTCGCGCTGGTCGCGATCTTCATCGGCCTCGCCTTCCGCTCCTGGGTGGTGATGTTCGCCTGCGTCCTGCCGGGCATCTTCCCCGTCGTGATGTCGGGAACGGTGCTGTGGGCGATGGGCGAGGGGCTGCAATTCGCCAGCGTCGTCGCGCTCACCGTCTCGTTCGGCCTGGGGCTGAGTGCGACCATCCACTTCCTCAACCGCCTCAGGCTGGAGAGCAAGCCGGGCGTCGGCTCGGCGCTCGCGGTGGAGCGGGCGACCGTTCTGGTCGGACCGGCGCTGATCCTGACCACGGTGGTGCTGGCCTGCGGCCTCGTCGTCACCGTGTTCTCCGACCTGCCGTCACTGCGGCTGTTCGGCTGGCTCAGTGCCTTCTCGATGGTCATGGCCCTCGTCGCCGACCTCTTCATCCTGCGGCCGACGGCGATGTGGCTGATCAACCTGCACGCCAGGCTTCAGGGTGCGGACAAGCGCGCGATCTGAGCGTGGGGCGGCGAACGCCACGCCACGCTCACGCTTCGACGCGAATGATGCCGTACGGATTGAACTTGAAGTCGTCCTCGGCGTAGTCCTGCTCCCGCGTTAGCGTGAGCTTGTGGTCGCGGAGCGTCGCTTCGATGCCGCGCTCGGCCATCGCGTTGGCGAGCTCCTCCATCAGCATGACCGCGGCCCATTCGTTGCCGCGCGATTTCGCAACATAGATCTCCGGCAGGCCGACGAGTTGATAGCCGACGGTTTCGTTGTAGCGATCACCGCCGAGTGGGCGCTTGGCGAAAGCAAGACGACATGCTTTGGCTACAGCGAGAGTCACGGCAAGATCCTGACCGGTGCTCGCGCCCTTGCGCGCCTGACCGGCCAGTTGCCGCCATCGATCGAGGCCGTGGGCAACGCCTGCGCTTTCGCCCTTCACGGCGGTGGCACCGGCCTCGATCATCTCCTCGACGATGCGCAAGGCCGCCGCCGAATAGGCGACCGTCTTCTGCTGCTCCATCGGTGGGCTCAGTACATAGAGCACTGATTTGTGGTCGGCCACGGCGGCTTCGTCGGTGGCGGACCAGGCTTTCGGGAAGACGCGGTCCCAGCACACGCCAAACGAGCGCTCCATATGCGGATCGGGTCGGGCCTGCGAATAGGTGCGGTCGATCTCGAAGCCGAAATCCGCGATCGTCCTGGCCGCGGCCTCCGGCGGGTGCAGCAGGCTTTCGTCCTTGCCGAGGAAGCAGAGCACGTGACGCGGTTTGACCGACGAAGGCTGCATGCCCGCCCCTCGCTGGATTGACGGTTGATCATTGGCCCATGCGCGACTGGTTGCGAACAGTCCGGCGGCCTTGAGCAGGTTTCTGCGAATATGGTCCATGTCAGCAAAAAGCCCCCGGCTCGCGAGAACCGGGGGCGTGTTCCTCTCGGCGCAGGACGGGCGTCAGCCCTTCGTCATCGTGATGTTGACGCCGCGGATCTCGCCCTTGGAGCTGATCTGCACCGTCTGCTTGGTGCCGTTGGTGCGCAGCGACAGGTTGGCGGCAAAGCCGTTGGCCTCGACGAACACCTCGATCTGGCCGCCGCCGGCGGTGCCCTGGAGATTGCCGAAGATGTTGCGGCTGGCCTCGCTCCAGTTGCCGGAGATGCGGTCGCCCTGGCTCGTCACGTCGCTGGTGAGGTCGAACTTGTAGCTGTCGGACGCGCAGTGCAGTGCCTGCTTCAGGTTGAGACCGCTGCCGGCGACCTTGTAGTCCGCCTTGCAGCGGATGCGCTCGGTGGAGCCGTCGGACAGCGACACCGTGCCGGTTCCAGTCCACGCGCCGTCGAAACCGGCAAACGGTCCGGACGACTGTGCGTGGCTTGCCGAAACCGAGAAGAGCAGCGCCGCCCCGATGCCGGCCGCCTTGATTGCCAGTCCAGATCGCCCGAAGAATTTCATCACAAATATCCCGTTTTGGAACGACGTCCGCTCAAGATCAGAACGTCTCGCCACATCGAAGGTTTAGTGTTCCGAGCCTGTGTCAGGTTCAAAGCCTGGCCGCCAGGGACGGTGGTTCACGAAGTCCTTGCGCCATGCCTGGCGGCCGCGATTTCCCGTGTTTCGGCGTGTTTCTGGCCGAAACGGAGGGGCAGAGAGATGCAGCTCTGCAACAGGCGTGCAGTAAAATGCGGGCTACCTGAATTATGACGTAGTATCAACCTCTTACATCTGCCAATGAAGGTGCAGGGAAGGCCTGATTTGGAGGTGTGGCGCCAATTTGGCCGCATTTTCCAGTGCTTGTGCCTTCTCCGAGGCCGCATGTTCCGCGGCGACTAGCCATCAGAACAATCCGTTCCGGTCGTCCGCCCTGTGCTGTCCGGGATCGGTGCGATTCTGCCGTCAGAATGAAGGAATACAATGCGTAAGCTTTTCGTCGCTCTCACCCTGCTGTCGGCATCCCTGTCCACGGCGGCATTTGCCCAGCAAGGGCGCGGCACGGACAGCGAGCAGAAGGCCTGCACGCGCGATGTGCAGAAGTTCTGCCGTCCGGTCATCGACCAGGGCGATTTCACCATCCTGGCCTGCCTGAAGGAGAACCGGGCCAAGATCTCGCAGGCCTGCGACCAGGTCCTGAAGAACCACAACCAGTAAGCTCGGCCACTGGCCCACAAGGGCGGCCCCCGGGGCCGCCTTTTCGGGGCCGATCCGCGAAGGGCAGCCATCGCGAGACAGGATTGGTTTTGCGGCCGTATTCCCCTATATGGGGGCCGCGGCGGCATCGCCGGCATGAGCCCGCGCGAGCGAAAAAGCCCTTCCTGTCCAAACGATTGTAAACCAGCCCTCGATGACCTCTGCGAGCGAATTGCGATCCGGCAAGGGTGACCGCGACGAGAATTTTCCCGTCGCGTCCTGGATCATTCATCCGCGTCATCGCGCGCTGATCCTGGCGTATTACAATTTCGTCCGCACCGCCGACGATATCGCCGACCACGCGACGCTGCCACCCGACCAGAAGCTTGCCTATCTCGACCTGCTCGAGGCGGAACTGCTCGGCAAGGGCGACACCCAGGCCGAGGCTGTCAGCCTGCGGCGCGCGCTGGCCGAGCGCGGCATGGCGCCGCGCCATGCGCTCGACGTGCTCATCGCCTTCCGCATGGACGTGACCAAGCTGCGCTACGAGAACTGGGACGAGGTAATCCACTATTGCCGCTACTCGGCGATGCCGGTCGGCCGTTTCATGCTCGACGTCCATGGCGAGAGCACCTCGACCTGGGCCGCATCGGACGCGCTTTGCGCGGCGCTCCAGATCAACAACCACCTCCAGGATTGCGGCAAGGATTTTCGCGAGCTCAATCGCGTCTACCTGCCGCGCGATGCGCTGGCCGCGAGCGGCGCCTCGGTCGAGCAGCTCGGCCTTGCCCAGTCGCCGCCGGCGATGCTGGCCTGCCTGCAGGCGCTTGCCGTGCGCAACGAAGCGCTGCTCGACGAGGGTAGGTCGCTGAGCGCGGAGATTCGGGATTTCCGCCTCGGCGTCGACGTCTCGGTGATCCAGGCCTATGCCGACCGCATCGTGCGCCTGCTCAAGGTACGCGACCCCCTGCGCGAGCGCGTGCATCTGAACAAGTTCGAGCTCCTCACCTTCAGCCTCGCCGGCATGATCGGCGAAGTCGGCCGCCGCGCGATCGGACGCAAGGCCATTTCCAGACCGGGGACTGCACATGACGCTTGAGGCGACCTCGCCCGGCGCCAGTTATGGCTCGACCGCATCCGGCAGCTCGTTCTACGCCGCGATGCGCATCCTGCCGCATGACCAGCGCGAAGCGATGTTCCAGATCTACAGCTTCTGCCGGCAGGTCGACGACATCGCCGATTCCGACGGCCCGCGCGAGGAGCGGCTCGCCGCGCTTCAGGAGTGGCGCAACGACATCGACGCGCTCTATCAGGGCAATCCGCCGCCGCGGCTGAAGGACTACGTCGCCTCGGTGAAGACCTTCGGGCTCAAGCGCGAGGATTTCCTGGCCATCGTCGACGGCATGGAGATGGACGTGCCGCAGGACATCCGCGCGCCCGACATGGCGACGCTCGATCTCTATTGCGATCGGGTAGCGAGCGCCGTGGGACGGCTGTCGGTGCGGGTGTTTGGCATGCCGGAAGAGGACGGCATCCTGCTCGCCCATCATCTCGGCCGCGCGCTCCAGCTCACCAACATCCTGCGCGACATCGACGAGGACGCGGGCCTCGGCCGGCTCTATCTGCCGCGCGAAGCGCTGCTGCATGCCGGCATCACCTCCGACGATCCGAACCGCGTCATCGCCGAGCGGGCGCTGCCGAAGGTCTGCCTGCCGCTGACGCAGCGTGCGAAGGTGCATTTCGAGAAGTCGGACGAGATCATGAGCCGCAACAAGCGCCGCGCGGTGCGCGCGCCGCGGATCATGTCGAAATACTATCATTCCATTCTGGACCTCCTGATCGCGCGCGGCTTCAACGCGCCGCGCGAGCCGGTGCGTGTGTCGAAGGTCACACGCATCCTGATCCTGCTCCGTTACGCTTTCATCTGATGCAAAACACAGCTCATATCATCGGCGCTGGAATTTCCGGCCTCTCCGCCGCCGTGCGGCTCGCCAATGCCGGCTTCAAGGTCGCCGTGCACGAGGCGACGCACCAGGCCGGCGGCCGCTGCCGTTCCTATTTCGACGGCGCCACCAACCTCACCATCGACAACGGCAATCATCTGCTGCTGTCGGGCAACAGCCATGCGCGCGCCTATGCGCGCGCGATCGGATCCGAGGCGGGCCTGGTCGGCCCTGACAGCGCGCAGTTTCCCTTCGTCGATATCAAGACCGGGCAGCGCTGGCAGATCGATCTCGGCGCCGGCCGGCTGCCGACCTGGGTGCTCGACGAAAGCCGCCGCGTTCCCGACACGGGCCTCACCGACTATCTCAAGCTGGCGCCGCTGATCTGGGCGTCGGAGGCGACGCTGGTCGGCAAGTCCATTCCTACCGAAGGCGTGCTCTATCAGCGCCTGGTGCAGCCGCTGCTGCTCGCCGCCCTCAACGTCGATCCGCCCGAGGGTTCGGCCGGGCTCGCCGGCGCGATCGTGCGCGAGACGCTGCTTGCCGGCGGACAGGCCTGCCGTCCCCTGATCGCGCGCGACGGCCTCAGCGCCGTGCTGATCGAGCCCGCCGTGAAGTTCCTGCAGGAGCGTGGCCACTCGGTTCAACTCGGCCATGAGCTGCGCTCGTTCGTGACCAGTGACGGCAAGGCCGGCGCGCTGAATTTCGGCGGCGAGGACGTGATCAAGCTCGCCGACGGCGATGTCGTCGTGATGGCGGTGCCGCCGCGTGCCGCCTCGAGCCTGCTGCCGGGCCTGAAGACGCCGACCGAATTCCGTGCCATCGTGAACGCGCATTTCCGTTTTGAGCCGCCGCCGGGATCGCCGCCGATCCTGGGCGTGATCGGCGGCGTCGTGGAATGGCTGTTCGCGTTCCCGAACCGGCTCTCGGTGACCATCAGCAATGGCGACCGTCTCGTCGACATGCCGCGCGAGGAACTCGCGCAGGCGATCTGGAACGACGTCTGCGAGGCAGGCGGCGTCTCCGGCGAGCTGCCTCCCTGGCAGATCGTGCGCGAACGCCGCGCAACCTTTGCCGCCACGCCGGCGCAGAATGCCCTGCGTCCGGGGCCGGTCACGGCACTGAAAAACCTGTTCCTCGCCGGTGACTGGACTGCTACGGGATTGCCTGCAACCATCGAGGGATCGGTCCGGTCCGGTGATCGCGCCGCCGATCTGGTGCTGGCCGCGCAGCGGCGCTGACGGGAATTTGTCCCGGTCAATTCGAATCAACTATCGGAGTAATCGAGCCAGATGGATTCCGTGAACGCGACCGCCCGCGAAGCCCAGGAATCGAAGATCTCGGAATCGAGGATCTTGGAATCGAAGATCCTGGAATCGAGCATTGCGTCAGCCACGCAAGGCGTCCTCGGCTTGCAGCAATCCGACGGCCATTGGGTGTTCGAGCTCGAGGCCGACTGCACGATTCCGGCCGAATACATTCTCCTGCGCCATTATCTCGCCGAGCCGGTCGACACCGTGCTCGAAGCCAAGATCGGCAACTATCTCCGCCGCGTGCAGGGCGCACATGGCGGCTGGCCGCTGGTGCATGACGGCGCGTTCGACATGAGCGCCAGCGTGAAGGCGTACTTCGCGCTGAAGATGATCGGGGATTCCATCGACGCGCCGCACATGGTGCGCGCGCGCGAGGCGATCCACGCCCGCGGCGGCGCCATTCACAGCAACGTCTTCACGCGCTTCATGCTCGCGATGTTCGGCGTCGTGACCTGGCGCGCGGTGCCGGTGTTGCCGATCGAGATCGTGCTGCTGCCGTTCTGGTCGCCGTTCCACATCAACAAGATCTCCTACTGGGCGCGCACCACCATGGTGCCGCTGATGGTCATCGCCGCGCTCAAGCCGCGCGCGAGGAATCCGAAGGGCGTCGGCATCGACGAGCTGTTTCTCCAGGATCCGCGCTCGATCGGCATGACCGCGAAGGCGCCGCACCAGAGCATGGCCTGGTTCCTGCTGTTTCGTTCGCTCGATGCGATCTTGCGCGTCATCGAGCCGCTGTTTCCGAAGAGCCTGCGCAAGCGGGCCATCGATGCCGCGCTCGCCTTCACCGAGGAGCGGCTCAACGGCGAGGACGGCATGGGCGCGATCTATCCGCCCATGGCCAACATCGTCATGATGTACGACGCGCTCGGCAAGGACGAGAGCTATCCGCCGCGCGCGGTGACGCGCCGGGGCATCGACAAGCTGCTCGTGATTGGCGATGACGAGGCGTACTGCCAGCCTTGCGTCTCGCCGGTGTGGGATACGACGCTGACCGCCCACGCGCTGCTCGAGGCCGGCGGCGACAAGGCCGTGCCTGCGGCGAAGCAAGGCCTCGACTGGCTGATCCCGAAGCAGGAGCTCGCCGTGAAGGGCGACTGGGCGGTGAAGCGGCCCGACGTGCGCCCGGGCGGCTGGGCCTTCCAGTACAACAACGCCTATTACCCTGATCTCGACGATACCGCGGTCGTGGTGATGTCGATGGACCGGATGCGCCGGGAGCACGGCGTCACCGGCTATGACGCCGCGATCGATCGCGGCCGGGAGTGGATCGAGGGCATGCAGAGCGACGACGGCGGCTGGGCCGCCTTCGACGTCAACAACCTCGAATATTACCTGAACAACATCCCGTTCTCGGACCATGGCGCGCTGCTCGATCCGCCGACCGAGGACGTCACCGCGCGCTGCATCTCGATGCTGGCCCAGCTCGGCGAGACCGCCAAGACCAGCAAGCATGTGGCCGATGGCGTTGCCTACCTCCGCAAGACCCAGCACCCGGAAGGGTCCTGGTACGGCCGCTGGGGCATGAACTTCGTCTATGGAACCTGGTCGGTGCTCTGCGCCCTGAACATGGCCGGCGTCAGCCACGACGACCCGATGATCCGGAAGGCCGCCGCCTGGCTGGCCTCGATCCAGAACAAGGACGGCGGCTGGGGCGAGGACGCCGTCAGCTACCGCCTGGACTACAAGGGCTGGGAACCCGCCCCCTCGACCGCCTCGCAAACGGCATGGGCCTTGCTTGCCCTGATGGCGGCAGGCGAGGTTGATCACCCGGCCGTCGCCCGCGGGGTGGAGTACCTGATTGCAACACAGAACGAAAAAGGACTGTGGGACGAGCAGCGGTACACCGCCACAGGCTTTCCCCGTGTATTCTATCTACGGTATCATGGTTACCCAAAGTTCTTCCCGCTGTGGGCGCTGGCGCGGTATCGGAACTTGCGGAACACCAACAGCAGGGTGGTAGGGGTCGGAATGTGACTTTGGGGACGGGGGACTATCTTACCGCGGGCAATGCCATTGATCCGCGGCCAATACTCATTGTGACCGGTCTGGTTCAGGAGGCCCGCATCGCAGCCGGGCCCGGAATGGCGGTCATCTGCTCGTCCAGCAGCCCGACCCAGTTGCGGGCGCTTCTGACTGTGGTGGACCCTGAAACGATTCGCGGCGTGATCTCGTTCGGCGTGGCCGGCGGGCTCGACCCGACGCTGCGCTCCGGCGACGTCGTGCTGGCGACCGAGGTGCTGTCAGGCGATACCCGCTGGGCCGCCGGGCTGTCGCTCGGCGACGACCTGATCGACCGCCTGACGTCCGGGCGCCGCCGCGTGGTGCGCGGCAGCCTTGCCGGCGCCGAGGAAGTGGTCACCGGGCGGTCCTGCAAGGCGGCGCTGCACTCGGAGACCGGCGCCTCCGCCGTCGACATGGAGAGCCACATCGCGGCCGCCTATGCCGCCGAGGCCGGGCTGCCCTTTGCCGCGGTCCGCGTCATCAGCGATCCCGCCCATCGCGCGCTGCCGGCGCTCGCCCGCGCCGCCATCAAGCCGAACGGCCAGATCGATCTGGCCGCCGTGCTGCGCGGCATCGTGCGCAACCCGACGACGCTTCATGCGCTGGTCTCGACCGGCATCGACTTCAACCGCGCGCTGCGCTCCTTGCGCGGCTGCCGCGACTATCTGATCGGCACCGAGCTCGTCGACAGCGAGGCCCTGGTCTCCAAGGCGGCCTGAGCGGGTCTTCGATCCAATCAAGAAAAGGCCCGGTCGCGCGACCGGGCCTTTTTCGTTTTGATGTCCGTAGCCCGGATGGGGCGTGGCGTCGCGAAGCGTGCGCATTGCGATCTGCTCACAACGCTGACATCGCCTGTTCGAGGATATCGAGCGCCCGGTCGAGTTCATCGCGCGAGATCGTCAGCGGCGGGCATAGCGTGACCACGTTGCCACCACCGAGCTTGAAGCTAAGGCCCGCCTCCAGGCAGCGGTACAGCAGGCGCTCCGCACGCGCGTTCGCTTCAGCCTCGTCGCGGCGGCCGATCTCGACGCCGAGATAGAGACCGGCGCCGCGCACCTCTGATATCAGCTGATAACGCTGCGCCATCGATTGCAGCCGTTCGAGCGCGTGCGCGCCGAGCACGCGCGCCGCGGTGAGCAACTGCTCCTCCTCGATCACATCGAGCGTGGCCAGCGCCGCGGCGCAGCCGACCGGGCTCTTCTCGTGGGTGTAGTGGCCGAGCGCTCCCTCGGGCACCACGTCGAGATCGGCCCGCGCCACGATGGCCGCCATCGGCATGATGCCGCCGCCCAGTCCCTTGCCCAGCACGAGAATGTCGGGTGCAGTTTCGGCCTGCTCGCAGACGAACATGGTCCCGGTGCGGCCGAGGCAGCTCGGCACCTCATCGAAGATCAGGAGCGCCCCGTGCCGATCGCAGCTCGCGCGCACGCGGGGCCAGAAGCCGGGCGGCGGCAGTTCGACCGTGGTCCAACGCATCGGCTCGGCGATCACGGCCGCGACGTCGCCCTGCACCTCGAGGACATAATCGATGTAGTCGGCGAGGCGCTCATGCGCGCGGCCGTCCTGTCCGAAGAAGCGCGCGGCCAGTCCCGGCGGCGGCACATGCTCCGTGCCCGGCAGCAGCGGGCCGGCGCCGCGCCGAAACAGGGCTTCGCCGCCGACCGAGACCGCGTCGAGATTGGCGCCGTGGAAAGCATCCCACATGGACAGCGTCTTGTGTCGCCCCGTTGCGTAGCGGGCGAGCTTCAGTGCCATGCCGATTGCAGCTGACCCGCTGGGTGCCAGCAGCACCTTCTCCAGGGGCGCCGGCGCGAGTTCGGCGAGGCGCCGGGCGAGGTCGATGGCGGACTTGTTGGTGTAGCGGCGCGGGCAGAAGGGCAGGGTGTCGAGTTGCGACTTGATCGCCGCCACCACGCGGGGGTGACCGTAGCCGACCTGGTGCACGCTGTTGCCGTGGAAATCGAGGATGCGTCGGCCCTGGAGATCGACGAGATGGCTGCCTTCCGCGGCCGTGGCGACGTTCAGGCACGGCGTTGACAGCGACTGCCGCAGGAACCACCGCTCGTCCTCGTCGAGCCATTTTTTCGTTTCCGCGTCGAGGTGGCGTTCCGCAAACGAACGCCGCGCCGCCGACAGATTGACGTCGCCCTCGGCGGCACTCATGGCCGCTCTCCGCGGGCCAGCCGGCCCTCGATCGCCGCGATCACGGGGATGATATCGGCGACTCCGTCGATGACGTAGTGGGCGCCCGCGGCCTCCAGCCGGCCGGCCGCTGCCGCACGCCGCTCGGCGAAGGTTTTCGGTGGCAGCGCCGCGGTGTCGGCAAGCGACAAGCCGAACACGTTGCCGGTGACGGCCACGCCGACGGTCCAGCAGCCGCCGTTGAGACCTTCCTTGATCCCGACCTCTGTGTCGTCGACCTTGACACAGCTCCAGGCCGGCCAGACCCCGAGATCCAGAAAACCCTTGTACAGCATGAACGGCGTGGGTCGGCCGTCGGGCGTGTCTCCGGTGCAAACGATGCTGTCAGGCGAATAGCCCTGCGCCGCTGCAACCGGAATGACCTCGGCCATGATCTCCCGCGTGTAGCCCGTGCTCGAGCCGATCTTCAGGCCGCGGCGCCGCAGTCCGGCGACGGCCTCGGCCACGCCCGGGATCACGTCGGCGTAGCGCCCGGCAACCTCGACATTCATCGGCACGAACACCGCATAGAGCGCATCGATGTCGGCTTCGGTTGGCGCGTGGCCGTGCTTGTCGCGCCACGCGGCGGCGATCCGGGGCAAGCGGAGGAGGGCGGCGATGTGCGGGCGCTTGGCCATGCCCATCGGCCCGCGCGCCTCTTCGACGCTGATCGCAACACCGAAGCGCGCGAAAGCCTCCACGAACACGCCCATCGGCGCCAGCGAGCCGTGATCCACCGTCGTGCCGGCCCAGTCGAACACGACGGCCTGGACGTGCTCGAATTTGTCGGTCATGGCTCAGCTCCCGGACGTCAATTCGTCAAGCACTTCCTCGGCGATCGCAAACGAGGTGCTGGCGCCAGTGCCGCTGGTGATCATGACGAGGCGCACAGTTTCAGATGGGCGGTCGATCAGCATCAGCCGGTCGGACGCCGAGGCGTAAGTGCCGATCCAGCGCTCGCGGATGACAGGCGTTGGCCACGCCAGAACCTGGCGGAATTCGTCCATGATCAACTCGTCCACCGTATCCGGACCGAACGGGTCCGGCGTCGCGTCGTAGTGGTGGGAATCGCCGACGACGAGCGAGCCATCCTCGCTCTGCACGGCGATCAGATGCACACCGTTGGCCAGATGCTGGCCCTGCTCGGATTCGAGTCGCTGCTTCAGTGCGGCGGTCTCCGGCAGTTCGGCGTAGCCGAGATAACGCACGAGGCCGAGGTCCGACATCACGGCCGCGTTGAAGCGCGGCATCGCGCTCGCCGATGCGACCCGCAGCATGTGCAGCTTGCATCGGACGAGGCCGTAGCTCGCCAGGCGTTCCGGATAGAGGCTCAGGAAATCGTCGCCGGGGCAGACCACGCACAGCCGGGCCCTGACCGGCCCCCGTGTGGTGTCGATGACCGGCGGTGTCACCGCCTTGGCCAGCGTCTGATACAGGAAGGTGACGCCGTGCACTTCGGCCAGCCAGCGCGCCAGTGCCGGCACCGCGATGCGCGACTCCACGCGCAAATCGTGCGGGCTCGCCAGCACGGCTAGCAGATCGTCGGTCCGCAGCATCGGGAAACGACGGCCCGCCTCAGCCGGGCTCAGAAGCTCGCAACCCTCGCCCATCTCGGTGGTGCGGAACGCCTCGAGCACGGCCACGGCTTCCGGTCGTCGCACCGCGACCGCCAGTCCGGCATGCTCGATCCTGATGCCCGCGGCCGGGGCCACTTCGGCCCAGACCTGCCGCGACCGCATCGCCCGCTGCCAGCACTGGCCGCGCTGCTGCCCGGTGACGGTGACGAAGCCGAAATTGCGGATCGAGGCGCCGTTCGCCCTCGCATCGCGCTCGATGACCACGACCCGCAAGCCCCGGCGCACGCCCGCAAGCGCATGGGCGAGACCGCAGATGCCGCCCCCGATAACGGCCAGATCGAATTCGTCTCCTGACACGCTCACCGCTTCCTCCACATCTGCGCGCGCGCAAGATAGCCCTGTGTGAGTAACATGTAGATGGCTCGTGTGACGGCGGCGGTGGCGAACACGACCATGGCCATGGCCGCCGCCGGAGCCACGTCGCCAGCGTCATCCATATTGAGCACGGCGATGGCCGCAAGTGTCGTGTGCGGCGCGTAGATGAAGACCACCGCGGAGACGGTCGTCATCGCATTCACGAACAGATACATGGCGATATCCAGCACGGCCGGCAGGCAGACCGGCAAGGTCACGCGCATGAAGGTACGCCAGAACGGCACCCTGAGCGATGCCGAAACGGTCTCGAATTCCTGGTCGATCTGCTTGAGCGCCGTCACCGCGGTCAGGTGCGAGACGGAGTAGAAATGCGAGATGGTGCAGATGACGAGAATGGCCATCGTGCCGTAGATGAAGTTCAGCGGATTGGCCGGATTGTTGAAGAAGAAGATGTAGCCGAGGCCGAGCACCAGCCCTGGAACGGCCAAAGGAAGCAGCGCGAGAAACTGCACGAAGCCGCGGACATAGCGAAAGCGCGGGGTCTTCTCGACCAGATAGGCGCCGGCAAAGATCACCGCAGTCCCGAACAGCGCGGTGAGGCCGGCCATGACGAGTGAGTTGAAATAGCTGCGCCAGCCGCCGCCATCCATCATGTCGAAGTCGAAGTTCTTGAAGCTGGGCGTCAGATTGTAGGGCCAGAACGTCGCGATCGAGGCGAAGAAGGACACGCCGAGAATGACCAGGATCGCGAACGCGATCAGCGAGCAGATCGCCAGCATCGTGCGATCGATCGTGGCGTCGGGCCTGGGCGCATACGGTACGGCGCGCGCGGAGAGCAGCGCCAACTGGCGTCGCTGCATGAGCTGATCGACGACGAAGGCCACCCCCGCTGGCAACAGCAGGATCAAGCCGACCACCGCGCCCATCTGGAAATTCTGCTGCCCGACCACCTGTTTGTAGATGTCGGTCGCGAGCACGTTGAACCTGCCCCCGATGACCTTCGGCACGCCGAAATCGGTGATCACCAGGGTAAAGACGACGAAGACCGCGCTGATCAGGCCATAACGTGCTCCGGGAAAGGTCACGGTCCAGAAGGTGCGGCGCGGGCTTGCCCGCAACGCTTCCGCCGCCTCATACAGACGCGCGTCCGAAATCGCCAGCGCCGTGGTGATGATGATGAGCGCGTGCGGGAAGGTCCAGAACACCTCGCCCATCACGATGCCGATCGGACCGTAGATCGACGCGCCGAACAGCATCCATTTGACGAGGCCCTGGTTGCCGAACAGATAGACAAGGCTGATCGCAGGCAGCAGCGAGGGTGCGAGAATCGGGATCTGCGCGATGATGCGGAACAGTCCCCGTCCTGGCATGCAGGTGCGGGTGAGTCCGTAGGCGTAGACGAAGGCGAGCAGAACGCAGATGATCGTGCTCAGCAGCGAGACCCAGACCGAGTGCCAGATCGAATTGGCCAACGCCGGGTTGGCGAAATAGGCCTGGAAATTGGCGAGGCCTATGAAGCTGCCATCAGCCGCCTGGAAGCTCTTGGACAGCAGCGCCCAGAGCGGCAGCAACACGGTGACGATCAACCAGAGGCCGAGCGCCACGACCGCGCCGCGCATGATCCAGTCGTCGTGCCCCAGCTTCTGCCGCAGCGGCGCCACTGCGGCGGTGCGGTCCGGCAGAATTAGCGTCTCGGTCGCCATCGCTGGTTTCCCGTGTCAGGCAGTAGCAGAGCGCGGCTGGGCAAATACGCGTAACCGCTTCGGCGGCAGCGCGACCTCGATGGTCGCGCCCGAGGAAATGCCGAGGTCGCGCACGGCGTTGATCGAAAAGTCGGCCGAGAAGTTCAGTCCCGTGCCGCTCGCATGCAGGGTCGTCGCGAAATGATTGCCGATGAATTCCATGACGCCGACCTGGACCGACAGGCGATTGTCCGAATGCTCGCCGATGTCGCGCACCGCCACGTCCTCCGGCCGAAGGCAGACCGTGACGGCCGCGCCCTCGCCAAGCGGCACCTCCTCGCTGAAGTCGAGCACGGCACCCCTGACAATTGCGCGCTTGCTGGTGACGAGGCGTCCCTCCAGAAAGTTCATCTTGCCGACGAAGTCGGCGACGAAAGCGGTCGCGGGTCGGCCGTAGATCTCGTCGGGCGTGCCCACCTGCTCGATCCTGCCATTGCTCATCACCACGATCCGGTCGGACATGGTGAGAGCCTCCTCCTGGTCGTGGGTCACCATGATCGTGGTCAGCTTGAGACGTTGCTGCAGGTCGCGGATCTCGCCGCGCAGACGCGCCCGGACGCGCGCGTCGAGAGCGGATAGCGGTTCGTCCAGCAGCAGAAGGCCGGGCGATAGTGCCAGCGCCCGGGCGAGCGCGACGCGCTGCTGCTGCCCGCCTGAGAGCTGGGCCGGATATTTGTCGGCTTGCTCGGGCAGGCCGACAAGTTCAAGAAGCTCCTTGACCCGTCTGTCGATCTCGATGCGAGGCGTGCCGGCCGACACCAGGCCGTAAGCCACATTGTCCTTGATCGTTAGGTTCGGGAACAACGCATAGGACTGGAACACGATGCCGAAGTCGCGCTTGGCGACCGGCAACGTCGAGATGTCCCGCCCGCCTTGATGGATCGACCCGGCGGTCTGCACGTCCAGTCCGGAGATGGCGCGCAACAGCGTGGTCTTGCCGCAGCCGGATGGCCCGAGGAACGAGACGAACTCCCCGGGCATGATGTCGAGGTCGATAGTGTCGAGCGCGGTGAACGCACCGAACTTTTTCGAGAGGTTGCGGATGCGGAGATAGGGCACCGTCGTCGGCGTGCTGTCCATTGTACTGTCCCGCATTGACCGGCGGCGCCCATGCACCGCCGGCTTGGTCGCTCCTGGGATCACCGGCAGGATCCTCAGTTCAGGTCCCTCAGTTCAGGTTCTTCAGTCAGTTCTTCAGTTCTTGGGCTCGGACTTGCCGTCGTAGCGCTTGCTCCACTCCGCCAGGATCTTGTCGCGATTCTCCGCGGCCCAGGCAAAGTCGTTCTTGATCAGCATCTTGTTGATGTCACCCTGGATGAACTCCATGGAGCTTGCGATGCCGGGCAAAGCTACGATGGCGAAGTTCTCGGCGTAGAGCTTGTTGGCCTCCGCCGTCGCGGCCCAGTCGGCAAGCTTCTTCGCCGCCTCGGACTCCTTGGTGGTCTTCAAGATCCCGATAGCTTCCATATCCCAGCCGAGGCCTTCCTTGGGCAGGACAATGCTGATGGGCGCTCCGCCCTTCTTGGTCTTGTTGGCGCGATACTCGAACGAGAGGCCTATCGTGTACTCGCCGGCGGCGGCCTGTCGGCACGGCTTCGAGCCGGAATGCGTATAGGCCGCGATGTTCTTGTGAAGCTCGTCCATGTACTTCCAGCCCTCGTCCCAGCCGAACATCTGGAGCCAGGCGGAGACCATCAGAAAACCGGTCCCCGAGGAGGCCGGGTTCGGCATGGCGATTTGCCCCTGATAGACCGGCTTGGTCAGATCGGCCCAGGAGGCGGGCTCCGGCAGGTTCTTCTTGCCGGATTCCACGGTGTTGACGCAAAAGGCCGATGCCCAGACGTCCATGCCCACCCACTCCGGCGAGGCAGCGGGATCGCGCATCTTGGCGTCGACCTTGTCGAGACCCGCCGGCGCGTAAGGCATCAGCATGCCTTCCTTCTGCAGCAGCATCAGCGAGGTTGCGGCAAGACCCATGACCACATCGGCCTTGGGGTTTGCCCTTTCCGCGAGGAGCTTCGCGGTGATGATGCCGGTGGAGTCGCGGACCCAGAGGATGTTGATGCCCGGATTGGCCTTCTCGAACGCGGCCTTGTAGGGCTTGATCTGGTCGGCCTCCAGCGCCGTGTAAACGGTGAGGTCCGCCGCGCGAACTGAAGTGCTGAGGCAGAACATGGCGGCGGTGATCGACACAACAGCGCATCGCAGACCGCTTGTCGTGCACAGGTTCATGTCGGGCTCCATCGATGTTGGCCGCGGGCTGGCACCGTCCGGGCAGGGAACCGATATTGTTAGATGACATTTCCGTCACGTACATGTCGGATTTTGTGCACGGCGCGCCTCGATCGTAGTGTCTCTGCACATCTTGAGTGCAATGTTGCCCATGCAAGCGTCTGCTCCGAGCCTCCTTCAGCGTCTCCGCTTGGCGTGAGCAATGATGCGCGTTTGCCGCTGATTGCGTTGCGGTCGTCGTGGCTTAGCCGAATGGACATTGCTCCGTCTCCCGGTGGAGCCTGGCAGCACGAGCAAAGAACCGTCGGTTTCCGACGGGTTGCAAAATTGAAGGCGATCAAGCGTGCTGGACGATTTCGCTGATGTTTGACGAACCAAACATCGAAGGAGGATCGCGCAAGGGCGCTTCGACCCACGAAATCAGTCGCAACGTCAGGCAGGCAGCCGCAGGCACCCGAGAGATGGCCGAAACCATGGTTCACGTGACCCGTGCTGCCGGCGAATCCGGCACTGCTTCCGCTCGGGTGTTGCAGGCGGCGTCAGATCTCTCGGTTCGGTCCAAATCCCTACAGTCGCAAGCCGCAACCTTTTTGGCGGCGATCAAGACCGCCTGATTGCGCTTGAACTAAACAAACGAAAAGGCCCGATCGCGATGGCGACCGGGCCTTTCTGGTTTGTGGACGCCTGCGCGCTTACGCGGCCGTCGAAGCCTTCCGCGCGGCCTTCTGCTCGGCGGCGGCGGCCTCGTCCTTGCGGATCTCCGACAGCTTCTTCTGGACCTGCTCCGAGAAGATGTACTGCGCCGGACGCTGCTTGCTCATGTCGATCTCGGGCGCCATGGGACCAGAGGTCTTGACGCCGCGCAGCGACACCCACATCGCCTTCAGCGGGTTGTCGAGGGCCGCGGTCGCCGCGGTCGGCTCGTAGCCGCAATGGGCCATACAGTCGGCGCACTTCTCGTACTTGCCGGTGCCGTAGGTCTCCCAGTCGGTGGTGTCCATCAGCTCCTTGAAGGTCTTGGCATAGCCTTCACCGAGCAGATAGCAGGGCTTCTGCCAGCCGAAGATGTTGCGCGCGGGCATGCCCCAGGGCGTGCACTCGTATTCCTGGTTGCCGGCGAGGAAGTCGAGGAACAGGCCGGAATGCATGAAGTTCCACTTCTTGCCCTTGCCCATCGCGAAGACGTCGCGGAACAGCTTCTTGGTCTTGGTGCGGTTGAGGAAGTGCTCCTGGTCCGGCGCACGCTCATAGGCGTAGCCCGGCGACATCGAGACGCCGACACCGAGTTCGACGGTGAGGTCGAGGAATTTGGCGATCTCCTCGGCCGGATGGCCGTCGAAGATGGTGGCGTTGACGTTGACGGTGAAGCCGCGCGCCTTGGCCGCCTTGATCGCGGAGACGGCGCGGTCGAACACGCCCTTCTGCGACACGGCCTTGTCGTGATGGTCCTTCAGGCCGTCGAGATGCACCGAGAAGAACAGGTACGGCGAGGGCTCGAACAGATCGAGCTTCTTCTCGAGCAGCAGCGCGTTGGTGCAGAGCGAGACGAACTTCTTGCGCGCGACGAGGCCGCGCACGATCTCGCCGATCTCCTTGTGGATCAGCGGCTCGCCGCCGGGAATGGCCACCATCGGCGCGCCGCATTCGTCGGCGGCGTCCCAGCACTCCTGCGCCGTCATGCGACGGTTGAGGATCGCGTCGGGATAGTCGATCTTGCCGCAGCCGACGCAGGCGAGGTTGCAGCGAAACAGCGGCTCCAGCATCAGCACGAGCGGATAGCGCTTGCGGCCAAGCAGTTTCTGCTTGAGCAAATAACCGCCGATACGCATTTCCTTGAAGAAGGGGATAGCCATTACACGTTTCTTTCTGGGCTTGAAATTCGGGTGGGTCAGCTCGCAGCCAGTTCGGCCGGAAGCCGGAATTCGATGTTCTCCTCGCGGCCCGGCAGCACCGAGACCTTGACTGGTCCGATCCGCCGCATCGCCTCGATCACGTCATCCACGAGTACCTCAGGCGCCGAAGCGCCGGCCGTGACGCCGACGGTCTTGGCATCTTTCAACCACTCCGGATTGAGCGCGCTGCCGTCGGCAATCAAATAACTCGCGACGCCGGCCTCAGTGCCGATTTCGCGGAGCCGGTTCGAGTTCGAGCTGTTGGCAGCGCCCACCACCAAGATCACGTCGACCAGCTTGCTCAAGTCCCTTACCGCAGATTGGCGGTTCTGTGTCGCATAGCAGATATCCCGGATATCCGGGCCTTGAATATCTGTAAAGCGGGCCTGAAGGGCCGAAATGATGTCCCTGGTGTCGTCGACCGACAGGGTGGTCTGGGTGATGTAGGCCACTGGCGTATCCGCCGGCAGGACAAGGGCCTTAACCTCTTCAACGCTTTGAACAAGCAGCACCGGCCCCGGAACCTGGCCCATCGTGCCCTCGACCTCGGGGTGGCCGGCATGGCCGATCAGGATCAGCGTGCGGCCCTTGGTGATATAGCGCTTCCCCTGATTGTGAACTTTCGTGACCAGGGGGCAGGTGGCGTTGAGCACCGGAAGGTCGCGCGCGGCGGCCTCTTCCTCGACGCTGCGGGCAACGCCATGGGCGCTGAAAACGGTCACCGCCTTCGGCGGAACCTCGGACAGCGCCTCGACGAAGATGGCGCCTTTGTTCTTCAGGCTCTCGACCACGTATTTGTTGTGCACGATCTCGTGGCGCACGTAGACGGGCGGGCCGTACTTCTCCAGGGCCCGTTCCACGATCTCGATCGCGCGCACCACGCCCGCGCAGAAACCGCGCGGCTGCGCTAGATAAACTTCCATAGGACGCCCATCACGCAATTTGCACCAATCCGCTTCAAAGTCCCCCGGGGGCACCCCGTACTGACCAATGAGTTGCAATATCCGCACCATTGGTTTCGCGCACGCGGTAGCCACCCACCCCCGTCGGGGCTCCGGCGCATGGAGGCGCAATACTTTGTGTCAAAAAATCGGCAGAAAGGAAAGGTCGGATGGACCTATTGTTCCCTGCCGGCTCAATCGATGGTAATATAGTACAGAAAGCGTCGTGAGCAAGATGGCGACATTTGTGCTCACCCCTTCGTCACTTTCCCGCCTCAACTCCCCGGCTATACCGACCGTCCCGCATGATTTTGCCATGGTCTGCGCCGTTTACCTCGAACCTTCCGGCGGCGAGAACCACTCAAAACAGCAATAGGTTTCGCCCGGGAACTCCGATAAAGAGCGGGCGTTTCCGGCAAGCTGTTAACAGCAGAAAGAAAAGAAGTGCTGCAAAGCGTCGTCGTTGCCATCGTCAGGGCCTGCACCCGGTTTGCCTCCCTCGTCGTCGTTCTCGGGCTCCTGCTTTCGGTGGGGGCCGGCTATTACACGTCCCAGCACTTCGCCATCAACACCGACATCAACTCGCTGATTGCCCAAAATCTGGACTGGCGCCAGCGCGACCAGCAGTTCGACCGCGCCTTCGACCGCGACGCGACGATCACGGCAGTGGTCGAGGCCAGGACGCCGGAGATGGCGACCGCGGCGTCGGACGCGCTCTTTGCCAGGCTGAAGGACGACAAGACCAATTTCCAGTCGATGCAGCAGCTCGGCACCGGCGAGTTCTTCGAGAGGAACGGCCTGCTGTTCCTGCCGACCGAAGAGGTCGCCAAGGCCACCGGCCAGTTCGAAGCTGCGGCGCCCCTGATCGAGATCATGGCGGGCGATCCCTCGATCCGCGGCCTGACCGGCGCGCTGGAGACGGGACTTGCCGGCGTCAAGCGCGGCCAGGTCAAGCTCGACAATACCGCGCGGCCTTTCAACCTGATCGCGCAGACGGTCGAGACCGTGCTCAACAAGGGCAATGCGAGCTTCTCGTGGCGCGAGCTCGTCAGCGACGAGCCGCTGACGGCTTCCGACAAGCGCGCCTTCATCGAGTTCAAGCCGATCCTCGACTACAACGCGCTGGAGCCCGGCAAGGGCGCCACCGACGCGATCCGCAAGGCCGCGGCGGAGCTCGATTTCGCGACCAAATACCAGGCGCGGGTGCGGCTGACCGGCCCGGTGCCGATCGCCAATGAGGAATATGCCACCGTCCAGGAAGGTGCCGTCGTCAACGGCGTCGGCACCGTCCTCGTCGTGCTGCTGATCCTGTGGCTGGCGCTGCATTCGTCGAAGATCATT
Organism: Bradyrhizobium niftali; assembly: GCF_004571025.1. GTDB lineage: Bacteria > Pseudomonadota > Alphaproteobacteria > Rhizobiales > Xanthobacteraceae > Bradyrhizobium > Bradyrhizobium niftali. The sequence continues at coordinate 190,060 of NZ_SPQT01000001.1, forward strand.
TTCGCGGTATTCGTCAATCTCTTCGTCGGCCTTGCGCTGACGACCGCTGCCGGCCTGATGATGGTCGGCTCGTTCAATTTGCTGTCGATCGCGTTTGCCGTGCTGTTCGTCGGCCTCGGCGTCGATTTCGGTATCCAGTACAGCGTCCGCTACCGCTCGGAGCGCTACAAGTATAACGATCTCTCCGGCGCGCTGGTGCTTGCCGCCAAGCGCTCCGCGGTGCCGCTGTCGCTGGCGGCAATGGCGACCGCCGCCGGCTTCCTCTGTTTCCTGCCGACCGATTACAAGGGCATCTCCGAGCTCGGCCAGATCGCCGGCGTCGGTATGCTGGTGGCGTTCCTCTCCAGCATCACAGTACTGCCCGCGATGCTCAAGCTGTTGAACCCGCCCGGCGAGGAGGAGCCCGTCGGATACGCCTTCCTGGCGCCGCTCGATCACTTCCTGGAGAAGCACCGTGTGCTGGTCGTGGGCGGCACGCTGCTGCTCGCGCTCGCCGGCCTGCCGCTGCTCTACTTCCTGAAATTCGACTTCAATCCGATGAACCTGCGCAACCCGAGGGCCGAATCGATCGCGACCTTCCTCGACCTGCGCAAGGATCCGAACACCGGCGCCAACGCCATCAACGTGATGACGACGTCCGAGGAGCAGGCGAGGCAGGTCGAGGCGAAGCTGGAGAAGGTGCCGGAGGTGCTGCGCGTGATGTCGCTCGACAGCTTCGTGCCGCAAGACCAGCAGCCGAAGCTGAAGCTGATTGCACAGGGCGCCAAGGTGCTGAACCCCGCGCTCAATCCCGACCAGATCGATGCCGCGCCGTCGGACAAGGAGAACGTCGACGCGCTGAAGTCCTCGGTCGACAATCTGCGCCGGACCGCCGGCGATGCGAAGGGGCAGGGCGCGGTCGCCTCGCGCCGCCTTGCGGACGCGCTCGATAAGCTCGCCAATGCCGACGAGGCCACGCGGAACAGGGCGCAGGACGTGTTCGTCACGCCGATGAAGATCGTGTTCGACCAGCTCAGGAACGCGCTGCAGGCCGAGCCGGTCACCCCGAAGTCGCTGCCGCCCGATCTCGTCAGCGCCTGGAAGAGCAAGGACGGCATCATCCGCGTCGAGGCGCTGCCCAAGGGCGATCCCAACGACAACGACACGCTGCGCAGATTTGCGGCGGCGGTGCTCGTTGCCGAGCCGACCGCGATCGGCGGGCCGGTCTCGATCCTGAAATCCGGCGACACCGTGGTGAAGGCGTTCATCCACGCCGGCATCTACGCGCTGCTGGTGATCGGCCTTCTGCTGTGGATCACGCTCCGCCGGTTCGTGGACGTGCTGATGACGCTGGTGCCGCTCCTGGTTGCAGGTGCCGTGACGCTCGAGATCTGCGTGCTGATCGGCCTGCCGCTCAACTTCGCCAACATCGTCGCGTTCCCGCTGCTGCTCGGCGTCGGCGTGGCCTTCAAGATCTATTATGTCGTGGCCTGGCGCTCGGGCAGGACAAACCTGCTTCAGACCAGCCTGACACGCGCGATCTTTTTCAGCGCGCTGACGACGGCGACCGCGTTCGGCAGCCTGTGGCTGTCGAGCCATCCCGGCACGTCCAGCATGGGCAAGCTGCTGGCGCTCTCGCTGGTGACGACGCTCGCCGCCGTGCTGCTGTTCCAGCCGGCGCTAATGGGCAAACCCCGCAATCTCAGGGAGTAGGCAGATGTCGCCGACGGTGTCGGCGGCGCCCTTCTGACCGGGCTTGGCCGTGGTGGCGGTCTTCGGGGCCGCGGCAGGCGCCGTGGCACCGGTCGTGCCTTGGGACGTGCCTTGGGGCGCTGCGGCTTGTGCCGTGCCTTGTGGTGCCCCTTGGACTTTCGGCGCCGCGCCGGCGGGCTTCGGCGCGCCCTTGGCCATGGCGTTGGCGGGGCTCAGGGGGATCGGCGGGCCAACCCGGGTCCAGGTCTCGCCACCGCAGAGGAAACCCATCACGCAGCCCTTGATCTCGAGCTGGTCGGTACCGGCCGGCGTGATGGTTGCGCTGTAGAGCTGGCCGTCCTTGGCGTTGTAGACCTGTCCTTCCCACTGATCGACGCCGGGCTTCTTCTTCATGTCGATCAGGGTCGCCATGGCCAGCGTCGGCCTGTTCTTTTTCGAGACATCCGGATTGTTCTCGTCGCGGCCGCCGGGCTGCTTTTCCCAGGAAACCGCGCCCCACATGCTGCCATTGCATTGGGCAACGCGAATGTTGGCGACGCCGTCGGCGACCCGCCAGTCGCCGGTGGGATCGGCGGCGAGAGCAGGAGTCAGGCAGGTGTAACCGCCAGCCAGTATAATTCCGGTGTAAAGGGCCAAACGCATGAGTGTTCCTTGGCAGTGCAACATGGTTTAAAGCTGTGCTTGCGAAGATGGTCCGAAAAAGGGCAAAAGGCCGCACAGACCGTTTTGAGTAACGGTCCGTTTTCAGTTGACGAGACGGCCCTCAACCGAAGTATGTAGCGGATGCACAGCCCAAATCCAGACATGTCTCAACTGTTCGCGGACCGTCAGGCCCAGCGCAGTGCCCTGCATAATCGGTTTCTGAACGAGCAGTTCGTTCGGGTTCTCAAGACCATCGGCTACGATGTCGGCTTCCAGAAGGGGCAGGGGCAGTACCTCTACGACCGCGACGGGGCGCGCTATCTCGACCTGTTGTCCGGCTTTGGCGTGTTTGCGATCGGGCGCAATCATCCGGTCATGCGCGAGGCGCTCAAGAGCGTGCTCGACGCCGACCTGCCCAACCTCGTCCAGTTCGACGTCTCGACGCTCGCCGGCGTGCTCGCCGAGCGCCTCCTGAAATACGTTCCCTATCTCGACAAGGCGTTCTTCGCCAATTCCGGGGCGGAATGCGTCGAGGCCGCGATCAAGTTCGCGCGAGGCGCCACCGGCCGTCCCGGCATCGTCTATTGCGCCCACGGCTATCACGGCCTGACCTATGGCGCGCTGTCGCTGACGGGGGATTCGAACTTCCGCAACGGTTTCGAGCCGCTGCTGCCCGGCTGCACCCCGGTCCCTTTCAACGATCTCGCCGCGCTCGAAAAGGCGCTGGCCTCGCGCGAGGTTGCGGCCTTCGTCGTCGAGCCGATCCAGGGCAAGGGCGTCAACATGCCCACGGACGAGTTCCTGCCTGGCGCGGCCGCACTCTGCAAGAAATACGGCACGCTGTTCGTCGCCGACGAGATCCAGACCGGCATGGGCCGCACCGGCCGCTTCCTCGCGGTCGAGCACTGGAACGTCGAGCCGGACATGGTGCTGCTGTCGAAATCGCTGTCGGGCGGCCACGTGCCGGTCGGCGCGGTGCTGACGCGCAAGGCCATCTTCGACAAGATCTTCAACCAGATGGACCGCGCGGTGGTGCACGGCTCCACCTTCTCCAAGAACGACCTGGCGATGGCCGCGGGCATCGCCACGCTCGATGTCATGGAGTCCGAGAAGCTGATCGAGTCCGCCGCCAAGCGCGGTGCCGAGCTGCGCCTTGCGCTGACGCGCATGGTGCCCGGCTACGAGCTGATGAAGGAAGTGCGCGGCAAGGGCCTGATGATCGGCGTGGAGTTCGGCCCGCCGAAGTCGCTGCGCCTGCGGGCGTCCTGGAACGTGCTGGAAGCCGCCAACAAGGGCCTGTTCTGCCAGCTCATCACCGTGCCGCTGTTCAAGGATCACAAGATCCTCACGCAAGTGGCCGGCCACGGCAGCCACACCATCAAGCTCCTGCCGCCGCTCACCATCACCGAGGAAGACTGCAGCTGGATCGAGAAGGCGTTCGACGACGTCATCGCCGGCAGCCACAAGGTCCCCGGCGCGATCTGGTCGCTCGGCAAGACGCTGGTGGACAACGCGGTGAGAAGGTCGGCTTAGGCGCAATCGGCTACGACGCGCTTCCGCTCCGGTAGCGGCCCGGTGATCGCCCGTACACGCGGCTGAACGCCTTCGAAAACGCTGGTCCGGACTCATAGCCGACGGCCCGCGCGATCTCGTCGATGGAACGACCGGTTTCGCGCAGTGCTTTCGCTGCGAGATTCATCCGCCAGCGCGCGACATAAGCGAGCGGCGGCTCTCCGACCAATCGCGTGAAGCGACGTGCAAATGTCGCGCGGGAGAGCAGGACACGATCCGCCAATGCTGCAACGGTCCAGGCATCCTGCGGCTGCTCATGGATCAGGCGCAGGGCGCGTGCGATGGCGGGATCGCTCAATGCACCGAACCAATTGCCACTGCCCGCGGGCTGGACGTCCATCCACGCGCGCAACAGCAGGACCAGCGCGCTGTCGAGCAGGCGTGAGGCGATAACATCGGCCTCGTTGCGGCGGCCTTGCGCTTCGACGCGGAGCAATTGCAGCGCCAATCGCAGCGGTTCGTTGCCCTCGACCTGCTGCGCAGTAAGGTGAATCAGGGGCGGCATCACCGACATCATCCGATGGGGAGCGGCCTCATCGAGCTGATATTTTGCGCACAGCAGCGTCGTTGCATCCGGCGCTGGCTCACGGCTTGGTGCGCCGGCCAACGCATTGCGAATGGGAACGATCGCGGCATCCGGTGGGTCGCTCAGCGCGTGGCCGATGCCGCTCGTGACGAGGACTGCGTCGCCGGACGAAAGGCAGATGGGGTCGTCACGGCCTGCCAGCCTCAGCCAACAGCTGCCCGCGAGGATGACATGAAGGGCCGAGTTGCGTTGCGGATCCACGCCGATGCCCCATGGGCGACGCAACATCGCGGTCCCGAGGAACGCACTGCTGGTGCGATACGACGTCAACACGTCCCACCCGGCATCCATGCTTCCGCTCCCGCGCTCCGACGCCTGCTGTTTGAGACGATCGGACATGACTTTGCAAGTCTGGCGCATCGACAGTGCCACTGCGCCGGTTCAGAACGCGTTGCGGCGATCTCATGGAGACCACGTAATGAATCAGGTGATCCCGGCCAACAAGGCCATCGTGCTCGATTTTCTGGAGAAGGCGATCAATCAGGGGGACTTCGATGCGGCGGCGACGCATTTCGGGCCGCGCTATGTCCAGCACAATCCCATGATCGGCGACGGCGTCGAGGGCATTCGCAACCACATGTCCGCGCTTCGCCGTCAATTCCCGGAGTTGCGCGGTGAGGTCAAGCGCATCGTGGCCGAAGGTGATCTCGTCATCGCCCACGTTCACGCCAGACGCACTCCCACCGACCCCGGGCTTGCTATCGTCGATATCTTCCGCCTCGAGGACGGCAAGCTCGTCGAGCATTGGGAGGTGCGGCAGCCCGTGCCCGACGATGCGGTGCATGACAACGGCATGTTTTGACGTGAAAGCGGCCGGGTGCAGCGAGCAAAGCAATCCAGACTCCCGTAGTGGCGACGATCTGGATTGCGTTGCTACCGCTGCCCACGATCTCGGCGCGAAGCCTACCCCTCCACATTCGCCTTCATCGCCGCCTCGAACTTGTCGACGAACTCGGCGAGCTCGTCGGCCCCGATGTCGCTGACGGCCCAGAAGTTCAGGCCGCGATTGCCCCAGCGGCGGCAGTTGAAGCCCTGCATGGTCTCGGTCTTCGGCGCGCGATATTCCGTGCTCGAGGTTTGCGACACGAACAAATTGACCACGTGCTGCCGGCGCTTGTAGACGACCGCACCGATGGCGCGTGCGTCGATATAGTCGAGCCGGCCGCCGACCAATGTAAAGCCCTGCGCGGTGAGGTCGATCACGGGCGGGGCGACGTCGAGCTTGCCGTTGAACCAGGGCTTGACGGTGTGCTGGTCGGTCGAGATCACGTCGGTGAGATGGCCGGCCTGGAGCGAGCGCAGATGGGCAGAGACGACCTCCGACAGGATGCGCTGCTGGTCGTCCTGGCGCAGCACCACGGCAACGACGCCGGTTGCGGCGAGCGCGGAGACCGCAGAGCCCATGGCAAAGCCGCGCAGCACGGAGCGGCGGGTGGGTTGCTGGCGCTGCGGCTGAGGCAGCAAGGCTTCTATACGCGTGCGCAGGCTTGCCGGCGCTGTGTAGCGCAGATCGGTGTCGGCCAGCACGCGCTGCATCTCGCGCTGGGCTGCGAACTCGGCAGCGCAGTCCGGGCAGCTGGCGATATGAGCTTCGACCTCGCGCGCGTGGCCGGCATCGAGCTCGTTGTCGAGCAGCGCGTGAAGCAGGATCCTCGCTTCGTCGCAGGTCATCTCGCTTGCTCCTCTTCCGCCTTCCAGGCCGCGCGCAGCATGGCGCGGGCGCGGGCGAGGCGGGACATCACGGTGCCGACGGGGGCGCCGACGGCCTCGGCGATTTCACGATAGGACAGGTTGTTGATCTCCCGCAGCACGAAGGTTTCCTTGAACGGTTCGGCGAGCGCGTCGATTAGCTTGCGAATGGCGCCGGCATCGCGGCTGCGCAGCATTTCGGTCTCGGGGCTTGTTTCGGTCTCCTGCCAGATCGGCGTCTGCTCGGCGGCGCCGGGCGTATCCTCGATCGCGCTGGGCCTGTGCGCGCGACGCGCATATTCGGCGTTGCAGACGTTGCGCAGGATCGCGAACAGCCAGGGCTTCATCGTCGGCCCGCGATAGCTGTCGAAGTGCTTCAGCGCGCGCAGATAGCACTCCTGCACCGCGTCCTCGGCATCGGCGGCGTCGCGCAGCAGATAGCGCGCGAGCGTGTAGACGTCGTCGAGATGGGGCAGCGCCGCTTCGCGGAAGCGCTGCGCCTTCTGCAGATCGTCGGTGGCGGGCATCGCTCCTCGCTTTGCCTCTTGTTCCGCTTGCGGCTTCGTTTCGTCCCCGTGTGCGGCCGGAGGCACACGAGCCCGGCCGGCATGGGACCACCGGCCGGGCAGGACGTTGATGCCTTGGTTGGAGACGTTACTCAACCTTGATCATCCCCGTCATGTGCGGGTGCAGCGAACAAAAATATTTGTAGTCGCCCGGATTGGTGAAGGTGAACGAGAACTTGTCGTCGGTGTCCAAAGTCTTGGACCTGAACTTGCCGGCCGAGACGATCGTGTGCGGAATGTCGTCCCGGTTGGTCCAGGTCACGGTGGTGCCGACCTTGACCTTGAGCTCGGCCGGCTGGAAAACGAAATTGTCGATGTGCACGCCCATGTCGTCGGCTCGGGCAGTCGTTGCGGGCAACAGGACGGCCGCGGCCAAAGCGACACCGAAGTCGCGGCGATTGAGTGTCTTCATTGTCAGTTTCCGTTCAGCCCTGGATCAACCCTGGAGCGGTGTGTCGATGATCGCGAGCCGCTGCTCGTTCTGCTTGAAGTTGATGCTGGCAACGCCGAGCATGGAGCGGAGCCTTGCGTCCTCGACCTTCATCGGACCGGGCGAGGGCGCGGCCCCCGGCGCCGGCTGCGGGAAGGCGGTCGAGCGCGCGGTGTGGAAGGTGACGTTGCCCTCGACCTTCTGCATCACCTGGTGGATGTGCCCGTTCAGCACGGTGACCGAGCCGAAACCCTTGACGTGTTCGAGCGCGCGGCCGCCATCCTCGGTGCCCCAGCCCCATTCCGGATAGACGGTCCAGAGCGGAATGTGGGCGAACAGCACGATCGGCGTCGATTTCGACTTGCCGCGCAGATCGTCCTCCAGCCAGGCGAGCTGCTCGGCGCCGAGATTGCCGAGGCCGCCGGCCTTGAGGTCGACGACGTTGACGAGGCCGACGAAGTGCACGCCGCCGGCGTCGAACGAATACCAGCCCTGGCCCTTGGTGCCGCGGCCGTAGCGCTCGCGATAGAACTTCACTTCCTCGTCGAGGAAATCATGTTCGCCGGGGACGTAGTGCACGTCCAGCTTGGCCTGCGAGATGATGCGATCGGCATTGTCGAACTCGGCGGCCTTCGACAGATGGGTGATGTCGCCGGTGTGGATCATGAACGACGGCTTGGCCGGCATCGCGTTGATCTTGCCCACGGCTTCCTCGAGCGTGCCGAGTGCATTGGGGTTGGCCGGCTTGTCGAAGCCGACATGGCTGTCGCTGATCTGGAGGAAGCTCATGCCGGGCGCTGCCGCGGTCGCAGCTTGCGCGGAATCGATGATGCCGAGCGAGCGCGGCACGCCGCCCGTGACGGTCCAGAGCACCCCGGTGCCGGCCCAGGTCATGCATTCCAGCACCTTGCGTCGGCTGACGCCGTCGTCCCCGTGATCGTGTCCGCTCATCGCACGCCTCCTCTCGCCCGGAATTGGGCTTCGGGGAGGTGATTGGGGGTGGGGCCGGTTTATTCGCGGAATGCGATGACGTTTTCGTGAGCAATGTTTCGTGTCCCGGACGCGACGCAGCGCCTCTTGGCGGTGCGTTGCAGAGCCGGGACCCATGCGGCTCGGGCGGTCTGGGCCCCGGCTCAGCAGCGCACCACGGCGTGCTGCGCTGCGTCCGGGGCAAGAGACCTATTTCGCGAACTCCCGCACGGCCTCGACCACGCGCTCCGGCCTTTCCTGCGCCACGCAGTGCCCGGCGTCCTCAAAGACCATCGTGCCGACGTGCGGAATCAGCGACACGGCGCGCCGCGCCATCTCCTTGTAGATCGGTCCCGACTTCGCGGCAGTCGCGACGCGGACAGGGCATTCGATCTCGGCGAGCCCTGCAAACGGGTTGCCGCGGGCATCGCCAACGTAAACCTGCTCCATCGCCTCGTAGATCGGACGCAGCATCGCGTACTCGATCTCGGGTGTGCAGCAGAGCCGGACACGGCCATCGTCGAGCGGCACGAAGCCGTGTTGCATATAGGCCCGGAGCGAGGTCTCGGTCCAATCCGCAAACGCCGGCGCGGTGCGGTAGCGCTCGAACACGGTGTCGGCACTGTCGAACTCGGCCCGCCGGCGCAGCGTGCCCTGGACGCGGGCGAGGGACTCTTCGTTCAATCCTCCGGACCGTGTCGCGCGCGGGTCCATGACGGTCGGCTCCATCACGAACAGGCGCGTGAAGCGTCCTGGCCGAAGTTTCGTCGCGAGCAGGAGATCGGTCGCACCTGCGCTGTGGCCGATGCCGTAGATGTCGCGCAGATCGAGCGCATCGATCACCCGGCAGACGTCCTCGGCAAAATCAAGGAAATGATAGGCATCGGGCTTGTGGCTCGCGCCGTGGCCGCGACGGTCGAGCGCGTAGACGGTGTAGGTCGATGCGAGCTCGCGCGCGACCTCGTCCCAGACGTCGGCGACGAAACCGGTGCCGTGCACGAGCAGGGCGGGTGGTCTCCCGTTCTCGCCCCATCGCAGCATCGCGATCTGCGCATCAGTGGGGCCGATGGAGAAGCGATGTGGATTGATCATGGGGACAGGATGCTACTTCGCATCCTCCAGGATCATCGTCGCGCCCTTCTCGGCGATCATCGCGGTCGGCGTATTGGTGTTGCCCGACGTGATCGTCGGCATGATCGAGGCATCGACGATGCGAAGGCGGCTGAGGCCGTAGAAGCGCAACCGTTCGTCCACCACCGCCATCGGATCGCTCGCCGCGCCCATCTTCGCGGTGCCGACGGGATGGAAGATGGTGGTGCCGATATCGCCCGCGGCTCTGGCGAGTGACGCATCGTCGTCACCGACGGAAGGGCCAGGCAGATATTCGCTCGGGCGATATTTTGCGAGCGCCTTCTGCTGCATCAGCCGCCGGGTGGTGCGGATGGCGTCGGCGCCGACCTGGCGGTCGTCGTCGGTCGACAGATAGTTCGGTGCGATGATCGGTTTCTCGTCCGGGCTCGGCGCGCGCAGCCGTACGGTGCCGCGCGAGGTCGGCTGGAGATTGCAGGCGCTCACCGTGATGGCGGGGAAGCGGTGCAGGGGATCGCCGAACTTGTCGAGCGACAGCGGCTGCACGTGAAACTGGATGTTGGCGCGTGCGCGTGTTGCATCGGAGCGCGTGAAGATGCCGAGCTGCGACGGCGCCATGGTCAGCGGACCGCGGCGGCGGAAGGCGTAGTCGAGCCCCATCAGGCCGCGGCGGAACAGGTTGTAATAGGTTTCGTTCAGCGTGCGCACGCCCTCGACCTTGTAGATCGCGCGCTGTTGGAGATGATCCTGAAGATTGCGGCCGACGCCGGGCTTGTCCATCACCACGTCGATGCCGAGCGGCGACAGCCAGTCGGCAGGCCCGATGCCGGAGCGATGCAGCACCTGCACCGAGCCGATCGCGCCTGCCGACAGGACCACCTCGCGCTTCGCACGCGCCTCGATGACCTCGCCGTTCTGGATGAAGCGCACGCCCACGGCGCGGCCCTGCTCGATGATGAGGCGGTCGACCAGCACGTGCTTCTCGAGCCGCAGATTGGGCCGGTTCAGTGCCGGTTTGAGAAAGCCGCGCGCCGACGACCAGCGTCGGCCACGCTTCTGGTTGACGTGGAAATAGCTGGTGCCTTCGTTGTCGCCGGTGTTGAAATCCGGGATGCGCTTGATGCCCATTTCTTCTGCGGCATCGCCGACGGCGTCGAGAACGTCCCACGATATCCGCGGCGGCTCGATGCGCCAGCCGCCGCCGGCGCCATGATGCTCGCTTGGTCCAAGGAAGTGGTCCTCGAGCCGCTTGAACAGCGGCAGCACGTCGTCATAGCCCCAGCCGGTCATGCCGAGCTGGCGCCAATGGTCGTAGTCCGCGGCCTGTCCGCGCATCGAGATCATGGCGTTGATCGCCGAGCAGCCGCCGATCACCTTGCCGCGGGGATAGGCGAGCGCGCGGCCGTTCAGGCCCGGCTCGGCCTCGGTCTTGAACATCCAGTCCGAGCGTGGGTTGCCGATCGCGAAGAGGTAGCCGACCGGAATGTGGAACCAGATCCAGTTGTCGTCGCCGCCGGCTTCGAGAATGAGGACGCGGTTTTTCGGATCGGCCGACAGGCGGTTGGCGAGAATGCAGCCCGCCGTGCCCGCCCCAACGACAATGTAGTCAAACTCACCTTCAAGCCGCCTTGGCATTCTGCTTCCACCCAAACAGGCGTCATGCCCGGGCTCGTCCCGGACATCCACGCGCTTTCTGTCCTAATAGGCAGACGCAGCGGATCGGGACAAGCCCGGCCATGACGAGAGGACAGGGCTCCCCCCGATCCGTAGCGGTTAGGTGGACTGCGGCTTGCATGGTAGACAGTCCTGTATTCCCAACAGAGCTTGAGACCATCCATGCCCATCGTGAACCGCGTCGCCGACCTTCAACCCGATATTCAGGCCTGGCGCCGGGACATCCACCAGCACCCCGAGTTGCTGTATGACGTTCACCGCACCGCAGCATTCGTCGCGGACCGCCTGCGTGAATTCGGCTGCGATGAGGTCGTGACCGGCCTCGGCCAGACCGGCGTGGTCGGCGTGATCAAGGGCAGCAAGCCAGCCGGCGAAGGGCTCAAGGTGATCGGCATGCGTGCCGATATGGATGCCCTGCCTGTCGATGAGCAGACCAACCTGCCTTACGCCTCGAAGAATCCGGGCAAGATGCACGCCTGCGGTCATGACGGCCACACCGCGATGCTGCTTGGGGCGGCGCGCTACCTCGCCGAGACCCGCAATTTTTCCGGCGATGCCGTCGTGATCTTCCAGCCGGCCGAGGAGGGTGGTGCCGGCGGCGCAGCCATGGTCAAGGACGGGCTGATGGAGCGCTTCGGCATCGAGCAGGTCTACGGCATGCACAACGGCCCGGGCATCCCGATCGGCTCGTTCGCGATTCGGCCGGGTCCGATCATGGCGGCGACCGACGAAGTCGACATCATGATCGAGGGCCTCGGCGGCCATGCCGCCCGTCCGCACAAATGCATCGATTCCGTGCTGGTCGGCGCGCAGGTGATCACCGCGCTGCAGTCGATCGTGGCGCGCAGCGTCGATCCGCTGGAATCCGCCGTGATCTCGATCTGCGAATTCCACGCCGGCAATGCCCGCAACGTCATTCCGCAGACCGCGACGCTGAGGGGCACCATCCGCACGCTGTCGCCGGAGGTGCGCAAGCTGGTCGAGAAGCGCGTGCACGAAGTGGTGGCGGGCGTGGCGCAGATCACCGGCGCCAAGATCGACCTGCACTACAAGCGCAACTATCCCGTCGTAAACAACCACGCCGCGGAGACCGAGGTGGCGCGGCGTATCGCGAGGCAGGTCGCGGGCGATGCCAACGTGCACGAGATGCCCCCGCTGATGGGCGGCGAGGATTTCGCCTATATGCTGGAAGCGCGCCCCGGCGCCTTCATCTTCTGCGGCAACGGCGACAGCGCCGGCCTGCACCACCCCGCCTACAATTTCAACGACGAGGCGATCGTGTTCGGCACGTCCTACTGGGTCAAGCTGGTCGAGGAATCGCTCGCGGCGTCTTAAAGCCAAGCCAGCAGCACATATGAGAAGGGCCCGTGCATCGCACGGGCCCTTTGTTTTGAGGATCTGATCGGCTCAGAATATCCGCGAGAAGATCACGTACAGCGTGGCAGACAGCATGATCGCGCAGGGCAGCGTCAGCACCCAGGCCATCAGCAGGTTGCGGATGGTCGCCATCTGCAGGCCCGAGCCGTTCGCGGCCATGGTGCCGGCGACGCCTGACGACAGCACGTGGGTGGTCGAGACCGGCAGGCCGAACACGTCGGCGGCGCCGATCGTGGCCGCGGCGACGAGCTCGGCGGAGGCGCCTTGCGCATAGGTGAGATGGGTCTTGCCGATCTTCTCGCCGACCGTGATCACGATGCGCTTCCAGCCGATCATGGTGCCGAGACCGAGCGCGATGGCGACCGCGATCTTCACCCAGTTCGGGATGAACTTCGTGGCGCTATCGAGCCCGCCCTTGTAGGCGTTCAAGGTCGCGACCTCATCCTTGTTGAGGTCGTTTTCTTTGTCCTTCATCAGGAAGCGGATGGCTTCCGAGGTCAGGTACATGTCGTTACGGGTGTTGCCGACCACTTCCGCCGGTACCTTGTTGAGCGAGCCGTACTTCACGACCTGGTCGCCGACATCCTTCACCAGCACCGACAGCGAGGGGTAGGTGCCTTCGCTGATGTGGTGCGAGGTGATGTACTGCGTCACCGCAGGACGGGGATCGCCTATGATCGAGTGACCGGCGCCCTTGGCCGCGATCACCTTGGAGGCGGCCTCCGAGACCTTCTGGAACTGGGCGACCTGGGATTCCGGCAGCGCGCGGTTGAGCGCGTAGGCGGTCGGCACGGTGCCGATCAGGATCAGCATGATCAGGCCCATGCCCTTCTGGCCGTCGTTCGAGCCGTGGGCGAAGCTGACGCCGGTGCAGGTCGCGATCAGGAGGCCGCGGATCCAGAGCGGCGGCGCCTTGTTGCCTTCAGGCGCGGCATAGAGCGCAGGGTTGCGCACGATGAACTTGAGCAGCAGCAGCAGCACGGCGGCGCAGATGAAGCCGAACAGCGGCGACAGCAGCAGCGCGTAGCCGATCTCGGTGGCCTTGCTCCAGTCCACGCCCGAGGTGCCGTCGCGGCCGCGCATCACGGCGTTGGCGATGCCGACGCCGATGATCGAGCCGATCAGCGTGTGCGAGGAGGAGGCGGGCAGGCCGAAATACCAGGTACCGAGGTTCCAGAGGATCGCGGCGATCAGCAGCGCGAACACCATCGCGAAGCCGGCGCTGGAGCCGACCTGGAGGATCAGCTCGACCGGCAGCAGCGAGACGATGCCGAAGGCGACCGCGCCGGAGGACAGCAGCACGCCGAGGAAGTTGAAGAAGCCCGACCACATCACGGCGACTTCGGCCGGCAACGAATGGGTGTAGATCACAGTCGCCACCGCGTTGGCGGTGTCGTGGAAGCCGTTGACGAATTCGAAGCCGAGCGCGATCAGCAGCGCGACGAACAGCAGGATGTAGGGCAGGAAGGTCGTCACCCGCGTGCCGGTCGCGTTGACGTCGGCATAGATGCTGTAGGCGACGAACAGCAGGCCCGCGGCGAGGATGCCGAAGAACAGGATCATCGTCAGCGGATTGAAGCCCTTGTCGAGATTTGGCCGCGAGGCCGGCTGGATCGGCGCGGGATCGGCTACCGCGCGGTCGAATGCTACATCGGTCATGTCAGGACGCCCCTTAACTTTCAGGTAAGGGTATTGTCCGCGATGGATTTGAAGGCTGGATGACAAGCGGTGGTTGAAAGGCGTTTTCCCGCCGTTATTTAGGCGGCGCGCGCTTTCTTCTGCAAGTTGGCCGCGATCTTCAGATCTTCGACAAAGCGCTGATATTCCAGCACTTTGGCTTCGGGGTCGGGCAGCCGCAGCAGATAGGAGGGGTGCACCGTCACCAGCGCCTTGCGGCCGTCGGGAAGGTCGATCAGCCGGCCGCGGGTCTTGCCGATCGGGGTGATCTTGCCGAACACGCTTTGCGCGGCGGTGGCGCCCATCGCCACGACGAGATCGGGTTGAACGCCCGCCAGCTCCCGCTCATACCATTGCCGGCATGCCCGGATCTCCTGTGTATTCGGCTTCTGATGCAGGCGGATTTTTCCGCGCGGCACGAATTTGAAGTGTTTGACCGCGTTGGTGACATAGACCTTCCTGCGATCGACCCCGGCTTCCTCCAGCGCGCGGTCGAGCATCTGGCCGGCGGGGCCGACGAAGGGATGGCCGGCGAGGTCTTCCTTGTCGCCGGGCTGCTCGCCGACCAGCATGATGGTGGCGTCTTTCGGGCCTTCGCCGAACACGGTTTGCGTCGCGTCCTTGTAGAGCGGGCAGGCACGGCAATGCGCGGCCTCCTCGCGGAGCGCTTCGAGATCCTTGGCGGCTGCTTTGTGTCCCATGATGGCTTCCGGACGTGGGGAAATCCGTCCGCCGGTCCAGCGTTCGGCATCGGCGAGCAGGGGTCCAAGTATCGATCCAAGCGTCGATGCGTCCTGGAGGTTCCTCCGACGCTTCACCGGCGCCGCGGTTGTGGTCAGCCGGCCGGGCTGGAAATGGCGCCGCCAGGTTTCCTCCAGGCGCCCTGGGGCCGGCCACTCCGTCCGGCTGATTCCAGGCGTGAAGGAGATCGCGTGACCGTTCCAATGGGCACAAACGTCAGGCGTGAGGATCGACCAGGGCATGTCGGCAAAACGACGCGCGAAGAACGGCGCGGCAAATGCGACGATGTGATGCTCCGGCTCGAACCAGGCGGCGTAATGCGCCTTCTGCTCGCGCCAGATCTCGCGGAAGCGGACGAGATCGCGCATCCGCTGCGCATCGCGCTGCACCGCGCCTGCCATCGTGATTGCCTGCGCCACGTCGGGATCGCTCATCGTCGCGAGCAGGTCGTGATCGACCTTCAACCGCCAGAGCAGGCGATAGAGCAGCGCAAAACGCTCGCCCTCGCGATGCAGGATCGCGACGCGGGCAAGCTCGATGAAATTGGCCGGCACGGTGAACGTGCTCTCGGTCTCGATCGGCGGAAGGCTCGGCGCTTCGGACAGGCCGGGCGGCATCTGGTCTTCCGTCTGGCCTTGCACGTGCCACACCACGTCCGCCGGGGCGATGTGATGCAGGGCGAATGCGCGAGCGGCTTTGCGCCAGCCGTCGAAATCGGTCTCGCTGTTCAGGGTGACGAGGTACATGGCACTCGAATCCTCTTGATTCCGCTCATGAATCCGAAGGCGCGCCAATTCGATTGACTCCCAGGGCGCCGTTAGCTTTATATTAGAACATATCATGAACAAATGAGCCAGCCGCGGGTTCTTATTTTTGAGCCACGGCACCTATCTCAAAGGAGCGGCGAGCATGAGCGGCGCACGCATGAGCGCGCTTGCGACCCTGCGCGGCCAGATCGAGCGCATCGAGACGGCGGAGGTCGTGCATCAGCGCGATCGCGTCGCGCTTGGCCACGGCGAGGTCGACAGCGCGCTGAAGGGCGGACTTGCGCGTGCGGCGATCCACGAGGTGTTTTGCGAGGGGCGCCAGGGCGCCGCCGCGACCGGGTTTGTCATGGGCGTTGCGGGACGCGTGACCGCACGCCGGCCGCTGCTGTGGGTGCGGCAGGATTTTTCGGAGCTAGAAGCCGGTGCGCTGTCGATGAGCGGACTCGCCGAACTCGGCCTCGATCCGCGCCGCGTGGTGATGGTGCGCGCGGCCGATGTGGAGAGTGCGCTGCGTACTTCGGCCGATGCACTCGCCTGCGATGCGCTCGGCGCGGTCGTGCTCGAGCTCTGGGGCGAGACGCGGCAGTTCGATCTCGTGGCGAGCCGCAAGCTGACGCTGGCCGCGCAAGGCTCCGGCGTCACCGGCCTGCTGCTGCGGATGGCCGCGCAGCCGCTGCCCTCGACCGCGGAGACACGATGGATGCTGCGTGCGGCGCATTCGCCGCCGGGCTCGATGTGGAGCGCCTGGGGCGCGCCGCGCTTCGATGCCGAGCTGTTGCGCAATCGTCATGGCCCATGCGGCCGGTGGATCATGGAATGGAAATGTGATGAGTGCCAGTTCAGTGAATCGTCGGCGTATCCTCAGCCTGTGGCTGCCGCACCTGCCCATCGAGCGGATCCAGCGGTTCCTTGGCAGCGCCGGACTGCATAAGGACAACGAGCCAAGCGTCGTCGTCATCAAGGACACCAATGCGCTGGTGATCCATGCGCTCGACGATGCGGCGTCGCGTCTCGGGCTGCATATTGGCCAGCCCTTGGCCAATGCCCGGGCGATGTGCCCGGACTTGCGGGTGTTCGATGCCGATGTCGTCGCCGATGCGAAGACGCTGAGCGACATCGCCGACTGGTGCGACCGTTTCACGCCGCTGGTTGCGCTCGATCCGCCGCACGGGCTGTTTCTTGATATCACCGGCTGCGCGCATCTGTTCGGCGGGGAAGCTGCGCTGTTGCAGACGCTGGTTCGCGCGCTCGGCCGACAAGGCTTTGCCGTCAGCGCGGCGATTGCCGGCACCTCGGTCTGCGCGCGGACTCTGACGCGGCAGGTCACAGGCACCATCGTCGCCGATGGCGGGGAGGCGGAGGCGATCAGCCGGCTGCCGGTGTCTGCGCTCGGCGCGAGCGAGGCCATCACCACCGGCCTGCGCCGCGCCGGCCTGAAGACCATCGGCGATGTCGCATCGCGCAGCGCCCACGAGATCACGGCGCGGTTCGGCGCGCGGTTCTCCACGCTGCTCGCGCACGCGCTGGGGCAGGGCGATGCGCCGATCAATCCGCGAAAGCCGCTGCCTGATTACATCGTGGAGAAGCGCTTTGCCGAGCCAATCGCGACCGACACCATGATCGCGATGACATTGTCGCGGCTCGCCGACACGTTGATCGCGTCCATGGAGAAGCAGGGCAAGGGCGCGCGGCGGCTGGAGGCCGCCTTCTTCCGCACCGATGGCGTGGTGCGCGCGATCATGGTCGAGACCGGACGTCCGGTGACGCGAAGCGCCGTCATCGACCGCCTGTTCCGCGAGCGGCTCGATGCGCTCGCCGATCCCCTCGATCCCGGCTTCGGCTTCGACATGGTGCGGCTGTCGGCGAGCCGCACCGAGATCGTGGTGCAGGAGCAGCGCGATCTCGACGCCCATGTCCACGACAATGACGAGCTCGCCGCGCTGATCGACCGCATCGCCGCGCGGATCGGTGGAAAGCGCGTCGTCGTGCACCTGCCGCAGGACACGCATATTCCTGAATGTGCGGTGATAGCCGCGCCGGCGCAGCATCATCTCGCCGCCGCCATGCAGGCCGAATGGCCGGCACGTGTCGAGAGCGAGCCGCCGCTGCGCCCGCTCAGGCTGTTCGACAAGCCTGAGCCGATCAAGGTGCCGTTCGCGACCGTGCCCGACGGTCCGCCGCATCAATTCACCTGGCGCCGCGCGCTGCATGCGGTGGTGCGGGTGGAAGGACCCGAGCGCATCGCCATGGAATGGTGGCGGCAGGACGGCAAGCAGTTCACGCGGGACTATTTCCGCATCGAGGATGCCGAGGGGCTGCGCTTCTGGATTTTTCGCGACGGTCTTTACGAGGGGGAGGTGTTCGACGACGACGGCAAGCCGGTTCCTCCCGGCTGGTATGTGCACGGTCTCTTCGCATGACCGCGTCCGCTTATGCCGAGATCGGCATCACCACCAACTTCTCGTTCCTGCGCGGCGGCTCGGATCCGCGCGCCTATGTGCATCAGGCGAGTATCCTCGGCATCTCCGCGATCGGCATCGCCGATCACAACACGCTTGCCGGCGTGGTGCGGGCCTACAAGGAGCTCGACAATGACAAGGTGCTGCACAAGCCAAAGCTGCTGATCGGCGCGCGCATCGTCTTCATCGACGGCACGCCCGACATTTTTGTCTATCCGCGCGACCGCGCAGCCTATGGCCGGCTCTGCCAGCTTCTCACCAGGGGCAAGCGCGGCGACGACATCACGCGGATCGAGAAAGGCGAGTGCCGTCTCACCTTCCCCGATCTCCTCGCGTTTTCGGAAGGCCAGCTTCTGGTCCTGACCCTGCCGCATCGCTTCGAGCCGGCGCAGGCGCTGGATGTTCTTGCAAAGCTCAAAGCGACCCGCGCCGATGGCGTGTGGCTGGCGGCGAGCCTGGTCTATCGCGGCGACGACCGGCGTCGCCTGGCGCGGCTCGATGATCTCGCGGGAAAAGCAAAGGTGCCGCTGCTCGCGACCAACGAGGTGCTCTATCACGATCCCGGCCGTCGCCCCCTCCAGGACGTGCTGACTTGCATCCGTGAAAAGACCACGATCGAGGCGGTCGGACGGAAGCTCGAGGCCAATGCGGAGCGCTTTCTCAAAACTCCACGCGAAATGTCGCGGCTGTTCCGGGACTTTCCCGGGGCGATCGCGGAGACCATGCGCTTTGCGAACAAGATCGACTTCTCGCTCGACCAGCTCAAATATCAATATCCGGACGAGCCGGTGCCGCCGGGCAAGACCGCGCAAGGGCATCTGGAGGATCTGACCTGGGCGGGCGTCGATAAATATTTCGCCGGCGAAATCGATGACAAGCTGCGTGCCACACTCAAGAAAGAGCTCGCGCTGATCGCCGAGCTGAAATACGCGCACTACTTCCTCACCGTGCACGACATCGTCCATTACGCGCGCAGCCAGAACATCCTGTGCCAGGGCCGCGGCTCGGCGGCGAATTCGGCCGTCTGCTACGTGCTCGGCATCACCTCGGTCGACCCGACCAAGGTCGATCTGTTGTTCGAGCGCTTCATTTCCAAGGAGCGGCTGGAGCCGCCCGACATCGACGTCGATTTCGAGCATTCGCGGCGCGAGGAGGTGATGCAATATGTCTATCGCCGCTATGGCCGCCACCGCGCCGCGATCATCGCCACGATCATCCATTATCGTCCGCGCAGCGCCATCCGCGACGTCGGCAAGGCGCTGGGCCTGACCGAGGACGTCACCGCCGCGCTCGCCGACACCGTCTGGGGGAGCTGGGGCAGTGGCCTCAACGACATGCAGGTCAAGCAGGCCGGGCTCGATCCGCAAAACCCCATGATCAACCTCGCGGTCGAGCTTGCGACCGAGTTGATCGAATTCCCGCGTCATCTCTCCCAACATGTCGGCGGCTATGTGCTCACCCAGGACCGGCTCGACACCTATGTGCCGATCGGCAACGCCGCCATGGACGACCGCACCTTCATCGAATGGGACAAGGACGACGTCGACGCACTCAACATGATGAAGGTCGACGTGCTTGCGCTCGGCATGCTGACCTGCATCCGCAAATGTTTTGACCTGATCGCGGGCCACAAGGGCGAGCACTGGGTTCTGGCGAGCGTTCCGCAGGACGATCCCAAAGTCTACGACATGCTGTGTGACGGGGAGTCGCTCGGCGTGTTCCAGGTCGAGAGCCGCGCCCAGATGAACATGCTGCCGCGCCTGAAGCCGCGGACGTTCTACGACCTCGTGATCGAGGTCGCGATCGTGCGGCCGGGGCCGATCCAGGGCGACATGGTGCATCCGTATTTGCGGCGGCGGAACGGCCAGGAGAAGGTGAGCTATCCCTCGCCATCACCCGATCATGGTCCCGCGGACGAGCTCTACAGGGTGTTGCACAAGACGAAGGGCGTGCCGCTGTTCCAGGAGCAGGCGATGCGCATCGCGATCGAGGCGGCCAAATTCACCCCCGAGGAGGCCAACGGCCTGCGCCGCTCGATGGCGACCTTCCGCAATGTCGGCACCATCGGCACATACGAGGACAAACTGATCGGCAACATGGTCGCGCGCGGCTACGATCCCAACTTCGCCAAAAGCTGCTTCGACCAGATCAAGGGCTTTGGCAGTTACGGCTTTCCTGAGAGTCACGCGGCGAGCTTTGCGCAGCTCGTCTACATTTCGTCATGGCTGAAATATTATCACCCGGATGCGTTCTGCTGCGGCCTCTTGAACTCGCAGCCGATGGGTTTCTACGCGCCGGCGCAGATCGTCGGCGATGCCCGCAAGAACGGCGTCGAGGTCCGCGACATCGACGTGTCCTGCAGCTTTGCGCAGAGCACGCTGGAGCAGGGGAGCGGCAAATATTGCGCGGTACGCCTGGGCTTCCGCCAGATCGACGGCTTCCATTGGCTGGACGAGGATGAGGAGCGCCTGAAACACTCCCAGCTGTCATTCCGGGGCGCGCCACTTGGCGCGAACCCGGAATCCATCGGACCGCATATGCCTGGCGGAATGGATTCCGGGCTCGACGCTGGCGCGTCGCCCCGGAATGACAAGAAGGAAGACTGGGCCGACCGCATCGTCGCCGCCCGCAACCGCCGTCCCTTCACCTCGCTCGAAGACTTCGCCCGCGACACCGGCCTGCCCAAGCGTGCGCTGATCCTGCTTGCCGATGCCGACGCGTTCCGCTCGCTCGGGCTCGATCGCCGCGAGGCGCTGTGGCAGGTGCGGCGGCTGCCCGACGGCGTGCCGTTGCCGCTGTTCGAGGCCGCCACCGCCCGTGAGCAGCCCGACGAGCACGCAAAGCCATTGCCGGTGATGCCGCGCCCCGAGCAGGTGGTCGCGGACTACCAGACCATCCGGCTGTCGCTGAAGGGCCACCCGATGGAATTCCTGCGTGAGATGTTTTCGCGCGAGCGCGTCGTCGCCTGCAAGGACGTCAATCATCAGAACGAACGGCGCCGCGTCCGCTGCGCCGGCGTGGTGCTGGTCCGGCAGCGGCCGGGCAGCGCCAGCGGCGTCGTGTTCATGACGCTGGAGGACGAAACCGGCATCGCCAATGTCGTGGTGTGGCCCAAGATCATGGAGCAGTACCGCAAGGAAGTGATGGGCGCGCGCCTCATCCTGGTCCAAGGCTATATCCAGAGCAGCCCCGAGAAGGTGACGCATCTCATCGCCCAGCGCATGGTCGACCGCTCGCACGATCTGATCGGCCTTGCCAACGACTCGCTGGCCCGCAAGCATCCTGTGCCATCAGGTGCCGCGCTGATCGAGCCTCTCAACGACGACCGCCGCGATCACGCGGACGCGCCGGCGCAGAAAATGCGCCACCCCCGCAACGTCCGCATCCTGCCGCCGTCGCGGGATTTTCATTGAGGATGTGACGCAGAATGCCGCCACACCGTCATTGCGAGCGCAGCGAAGCAATCCAGAGTCTTTCCGCGGACGCAGTCTGGATTGCTTCGCTACGCTCGCAATGACGAGTTTTGTTGAAGCGATCGCCCTCACTCTCGGTCGTCATACCCCGCGAAGGCGGGGTATCCAGTACGCAGCGGCCTCTCGGTTCTAGCTGCACTGTCTCTGGAATACTGGATCGCCCGCCTTCGCGGGCGATGACACAGTGCCCTCTAGAAATTCACCCGGTTCGAGATCGCCCCGTCCACGACGAGATTGGAGCCGGTCGTGAACCCCGACACCGGGCTTGCCAGAAACACCGCGGCGCTTGCGATCTCCTGCGGCGTTGCCATGCGGCCGGTAGGGTTGCGCTTCATCGCATCCTTGTAGCGCTCGGGCATGTTCTGCTCGATCATGTTCCAGACGCCGCCCTTGAAATAGACGGTGCCGGGCGAGACCACGTTGACGCGGATCTTCTTCTTCGCGTATTGCCGCGCCAGCCCCTTGGCCATGTGGATCAGCGCCGCCTTGATCGGGCCGTAGGAGCTCGCGAGATCGGCCTGTGCGGCCGAGATCGAGGAGATGATGACGAAGGCGGCGTCACCGCTTGTCTCGCCACTCGCTTCGAGGAACGGTCGCGCGGCATCGAATGCATGCACGGCGCCGAGCACGTCGAGCCGGAAATTCTGCTCCCAGGATGCCGCATCCTGACCTTGCGCCATCGCGCCGGCATTGGAGAACAGCATGTCGATGCCGCCGAGCTCCTTGGCAGCGCCCTCGACCCAGGATTTCAGCGCCGTGCCGTCGGTGACGTCGACCGGGCTGCCGGTGGCGCGGATACCGCTCGCCTTCAGCTCAGCGACGGTGGCCGCAACCTGATCCGCGTTGCGCGCGCATACTGCGACATTGGCGCCTTCGCCGGCCAGCGTCGCCGCAATCGCCCGCCCGATGCCGCGCGTGCCGCCGAGGACGATGGCGTTCTTTCCCTTGAGACCGAGATCCATGTTTGTTTTCCTTGTTGTTGGTCGTTCGACTTTAGCGGTTTACGCGACGGCGTTGAATACGGTCTCCGCGTCATACCCCGCGAAAGCGGGGTATCCAGTACGCCGCGGCGTCTCGGTTCTATCTCTGGCGTCTCTGGAATACTGGATCATCCGCTCCAGTGCGCAAGTGCGCACAAGGCGGATGATGACACCGTGCTGGATCGCCAAGACCGCGACGACCTCACTCCGGCGCCGCCCCCACCGGCGGGCCGCCGGGCGGGCGGTGCAGGTAGGTCAGCGAGACGTAGGCGCCGGCCCAGGAGCCGAGCGCCGCGAAAGCGACATAGAAGGCGTTTTCGGTATAGCTGATCACCGCGTAGGAGGAGAGCAGGTACCAGACCGCGCTCCAGTTCGCCGCCGGCACGCGCTTGCGCGCGATAACGGCGGAGGTGAACATGACATAGACCGCGTCGGTGGCCGCCGTTGCGATGAACACGGCGCCGGCGGTAAGGGGATCGATGGCGGCCATTGCATTCCTTTCTGCGATCGTGACATGGTCGCGAAAAGTACAGCATGATCCGGAAAAATGGGCAGCGGTTTTCCGGAAGGATACTACTTTAAAACAATAGCCCGAACGGGAGAGAAGCGGCCATGCAAAGCCCCGCCGATATTCTCAAGGGTATCTGGACCTCCGTTGGCGGCGATCCTGTCGCGCTCGAACGTGTACGGCTGACCGGGGAGGAGCCGCAGATCCCGTCCTCGTTTCGTGTCGCTGTCGCCGGCCAAACCACAATCGCTGCCGCAGGCCTCGCCGCCGCCGAAATCTGGCGACTGCGAAGCGGTGAGGCGCAGGACGTCCATGTCGACACGCGCCATGCCGTGGCCGAATGCCGTTCGGAGCGCTATTTGCGCCTCGACGACAAGCCGCCGCCGCCGGCCTGGGACGCCATCGCCGGCGTCTACAGGACCGGCGATGGCCGCTTCGTCCGCTGCCACACCAACTTTCCGCATCACCGCGACGCGGTCTGCAAGGTGCTCGCCTGCGAGGCGGAGCGCGAGAAGGTGCAGGCCGCGTTGATGCGGTGGAAGGGCGAGGAGTTTGAATCCGCGGCTTACGCTGCAGGCGGCGTCGTTGCCCTGATGCGCTCTTACGACGAGTGGTCCGCACTGCCGCAGGCGCGTGCGCTCGCCGAACTGCCGCTGATGTCGATCGAGAGGATCGGCGAAGCCCCGCCAAGGCCGTGGCCTGAAGGCGATCGCCCTCTCGCAGGCCTCCGCGTGCTCGATCTCTCCCGCGTCATCGCAGGGCCAGTCGCCGGCCGCACGCTCGCCGCGCATGGTGCGGATGTGCTGCTGGTGTCGGGGCCGGAGCTACCCGCCATTCCCTGGCTTACCATCGACACCGGCCGCGGCAAGCTCACCACGTTCGTCGAGCTGAAGAGCGAAGCGGGCAGGGCGCAGTTGCGCGAGTTGCTGAAGGGCGCCGACAT
Source organism: Bradyrhizobium niftali (assembly GCF_004571025.1). GTDB lineage: Bacteria > Pseudomonadota > Alphaproteobacteria > Rhizobiales > Xanthobacteraceae > Bradyrhizobium > Bradyrhizobium niftali. The sequence continues at coordinate 213,894 of NZ_SPQT01000001.1, forward strand.
TGTCTCGCAGGGCTATCGCCCGCGTGCGCTTGCCGCCCTCGGCTTCGGGCCCGAGGAGGCCGCGAAGATCAATCCCGGCATCGTCTACGTGACGCTGTCAGCCTACGGCCATGCCGGCCCCTGGGCCGAGCGGCGCGGCTTCGACTCTCTGGTGCAAACCACCACCGGTTTCAACCATGCCGAGGGGCAGGCCGCCGGCATCGACGGTCCCAAGGAACTGCCGGCACAGATACTCGATCACGCTACCGGCTATCTCATGGCGCTTGGCGCGATGATGGCCAAAGCGCGTCAGGCCGGCGAAGGCGGCAGCTGGCACGTGCGCGTGTCGCTGGCGCAGACCGGCCGCTGGTTGTGGAATCTCGGCCGGCTCGACGGCGGACTGGACACCCCGGATCTTACGGGCGAGGCCGTACATGCAGCGTTCATCGAGAGCATGCCATCTGGCTTCGGCACGTTGAAAGCGGTGCGCCATTCGGCGCTGCTGTCGAGAACGCCGACGCAATGGAGCCGTCCGGCGATGCCGCTCGGCAGTCATCCGGCACAGTGGCCGCTGAGAAGCTGACACTTGGCTTACTTGGATAGCTTACTTGGAGCTGACGCGTCGCAAAATTTTAACGCAAACGGAAAGGTGCGGGGCGTTTTTTAGGTTGTTTGAAATCTGAATTCGGCACTATTAGCGCGACCGATGAGGCAGTCATTTGCCGAGATCGTCGCAGACATGACCGGGCCCCATGGTAGTTGAAAATACCAAGCGATTGCAGGTGCTTACAAAACAACGGGTGATCACATCCGTAGTTTTACTGGCACTCGCCGGCGCCGGTGCCTATGGCTTCCTCTATGCGGGGGCCAAGGAAAAAAGTCATTCCGAGGTCTCCAGCCAGTCGCGCAGGAATGCGCAGAACTTCACGCCGACGCCGTCCGAATGGGCGACGCTGACGATCGAGCCGGTCAAGGCCAAGACCTTCCGCGCCGAATATGTCACCGAAGGCAAGGTCGCGGTCGACGAGGATCGCTCGACGCCGGTGTTCTCGCCGTATGCGGGCAGGGTCACCAAGCTGCTCGCCAAGCCGGGCGAGATGCTGAAGCAAGGTCAACCGCTGTTCACGATCGAGGCCGCCGACACCGTGCAGGCCCAGAACGATTTCATCGCGGCGATGACCTCGCAGAACAAGGCGAAGTCGGCGATCGATCTTGCCGACATCCAGTTCAAGCGGGCCAAGGATCTCTATGAGGGCCACGCCATTCCGCTGAAGGACTATCAGCAGGCGGAAGCCACCCAGGTTCAGGCGCAGAACGACATGCGCTCCTCGGCGACGGCGCTGGAAGCCGCACGCAACAAGCTGCGGATTCTCGGCTTCACCGACGAGACCATCAAGGTGTTCCAGGACAAGGGCGTCATCGATCGGGAGATCACGATCTACTCGCCGATCTCCGGCACGGTCGTGCAGCGTAAGATCGGCCCAGGCCAGTACGTCAATTCCGGCGCCAGCGATCCGGTCTTCGTGATCGGCGACCTCTCAACGGTCTGGCTCACCGCCTTCGTGCGCGAGAGCGACGCGGCCGCGGTATGCATCGGGCAGGACATCACCGTCAACGTGATGGCGCTGCCGGGGCGGCCGCTGACCGCCAAGATCAACTACGTCGCCGCCGCGATCGATCCCAGCACCCGCCGTCTGCTGGTTCGCGCCACCATCGACAACAAGGACGGCGTGCTCAAGCCGGAAATGTTCGCCAACGTCACGATCTATTCGGCTGGCGACCGTGCGGCACCGGCGGTGCCGAAACAGGCGCTGATCTATGAAGCCGACAAGGTTCGCATCTGGGTGGCGCGCGAGGACAAGTCGGTCGAGCTGCGCCAGATCAAGATCGGCCTCATCAACGGCAACCTCGTTGAAGTCACGAGCAACCTGAAGCCCGGCGAGCAGATCGTCACCAAGGGCAGCTTGTTCATCGACCGCGCGGCGTCCGGCAGCTGATCGACGACCCAAAAACTGACAACAAACTGAAGAGCTGAATGGATCGTCTCGTCGCCCTTGCCGTCAACCGGCGCTTCCTGATGGTCGGCATGTTCGTTGCCGTGCTGATCGGCGGCCTGATCGCGTTCAACCAGCTCAACATCGAGGCCTATCCCGACCCGACCCCGCCGATGGTCGATATCGTGACGCAGAGCCCCGGCCTGTCGGCCGAGGAAATCGAGCGTTACATCACGATCCCGATCGAGACCCAGGTCGCGGGTCTGAAGAACCTCACGACCATCCGCACCATCTCGCTCTACGGCCTCTCCGACATCAAGCTCCAGTTCTCCTTCGCCTACACCTATGACGAGGCGTTGCAGCAGGTCTTGAACCGCCTGGCGCAGCTCGCGCCGCTGCCGGGCAATGTGCAGCCGCAGATCTCGCCGCTCAGCCCGATCGGCGAGATCTTCCGCTACCGCCTGGTCGGCCCGCCGAATTACAGCGTGCTCGACCTCAAGACCATCCAGGACTGGATCCTCCAGCGCCGCTTTCGCGCCGTGCCGGGCGTCATCGACGTCACCGGCTGGGGCGGCAAGAGCAAGACCTACGAGCTCCAGGTCGACTTCAACAAGCTCGTCGCCAACGGCCTGACGCTGCCGCAATTGCTCCAGGCGGTCGGCAATGCGAACGTCAATGTCGGCGGCAACACTGTCAATATCGGCCAGCAATCGGCCGTGGTGCGCGGCGTCGGCCTGATACGTTCGATCGACGACCTTGCCAACACCATGGTCTCGCAGACCAACGGCAACCCGGTGCTGGTCAAGGACGTCGCCACCGTCACCGTCGGTCAGAAGCCTCGTCTCGGCATTGCCGGCCTCGACGAGTCCGACGACATCGTGCAGGGCATCGTCCTGATGCGTCGTGGCGAGCAGAGCTCGCCAACCATCAAGCGCGTCCACCAGCTCGTTCAAACGATCAACGACTCCAGCATCCTGCCGCCCGGCGTGCGCATCGAGCGCATCTACGACCGCGGCGACCTGATCGAGCTCACCACCCACACCGTGCTGCACAACATGGTGGTCGGCATCCTCCTGATCGTGCTGTTGCAGTGGATCTTCCTCGGCGATTTGCGCAGCGCGCTGATCGTCGGCGCCACCATTCCGTTCGCGCTGTTCTTCGCGGTGATCATCCTGGTGCTGCGCGGAGAATCGGCGAACCTGCTGTCGGTCGGTGCGATCGACTTCGGCCTGATCGTCGATGCCACCGTCATCATGGTGGAAGCGATCTTCCGCCGCCTGACGCAGACGACGCCGGTGTCCGAATCCGAGCACATGTCGCCCGAGACGCTGTTCGGCATGAAGAGCCACGCCATCCTCAGCGCCGCGGCCGACGTGTCGCGCTCGATCTTCTTCGCCGCCGCCATCATCATCGCGGCCTTCCTGCCGCTGTTCACGCTCTCCGGCGTCGAAGGCAACATCTTCGGACCGATGGCGCGCACCTATGCCTATGCGCTCGCCGGCGGGCTGCTGGCCACCTTCACGGTGACGCCGGCGCTGTCCGCGATCATCCTGCCCGCGCATGTCGAGGAAACCGAGACCAAGGTCATGCTGATCCTGCACCGGATCTACATGCCGGTGCTGCATTGGGCGGTCGCCAATCGCGGCATCATGCTTAGCGGTGCGGTCGGTCTCGTGCTGATGACGGTGGCGCTTAGCCGGCTGCTCGGCCTCGAATTCCTGCCCAAGCTGGAAGAGGGCAATCTCTGGATCCGCGCCACGCTGCCGCCGACCATCTCGCTCCAGGAGGGCAACACCTACGTCAACGAGATGCGCAAGGTGATCCGCGCCCGGCCCGAGGTGGAATCCGTGGTGTCGCAGCACGGCCGTCCCGACGACGGCACCGACGCGGCCGGCTTCTTCAACGCCGAGTTCTTCGCGCCGCTCAAGCCCGTGAGCCAATGGCCCGGCACACGCGACAAGGAAGAGCTGACCGCGCAACTGCTCAAGCAGCTCGACGACCGCTTCCCCGGCGTCGAGTTCAATTTCTCGCAGTATCTCCAGGACAACGTCTCCGAAGCTGTCTCCGGCGTGAAGGGCGAGAACTCGATCAAGCTGTTCGGCAGCGATCTGCAGGCGCTCACCGACACCGCCAACAAGATCAAGCAGGTGCTGTCGACCGTGCAGGGTGTCACCGACCTTGCTGTGTTCACCTCGCTCGGGCAGCCGACCATCCAGATCGACATCGACCGCGCCAAGGCCGCGCGCTACGGCCTCGCACCGGGCGACATCAACGCCACCATCAAGGTCGCGATCGGCGGCGACACCGCGGGCGATCTCTACGAGCCCGGAAGCGACCGCCATTTCCCGATCATCGTCCGCCTTGCGCCGGAATATCGCAGGAGCGCGGAGGCGATCCAGAACCTGCGCATCGGCGCGCCCGGCCCGAACGGCACTGTCACGCAGATCCCGTTGAGCGAGGTCGCCAGCATCAGCCTCGTCTCGGGTGCGGCCTACATCTATCGCGAGCAGCAGGAGCGCTACCTGCCGATCAAGTTCTCGGTGCGCGAGCGCGATCTCGGCAGCGCGATCCGCGAGGCGCAGCAGAAGATCGCCGACCAGGTGCAGCTGCCGCCCGGCTCGCACATGGATTGGGTCGGCGAATTCGGCAATCTCCAGGACGCGATCCGGCGCCTGTCGATCGTGGTGCCGATCTCGCTGGCGCTGATCGGCGTCCTGCTCTGGTTCAATTTCGGCTCGATGACCGACACGCTGCTCGCCATGAGCGTGATCCCGATGGCGATCTTCGGCGGCGTGCTGGGTCTGTTGATCACCGGCACGGCGTTCAGCGTCTCCGCGGCGATCGGCTTCATCGCGCTGTTCGGCATCGCGGTGATGGACGGCATCATCATCCTGTCGCAGTTCAATCAGCTCATCGAGGAAGGCATGGACCGCGTGAGCGCGGTGATCCGCACCGGCGAGCTTCAGCTTCGGCCAGTGCTGATGACCTGCGTCGTCGCCGGCGTCGGCCTCTTGCCCGCTGCGCTGTCGGAGGGCATCGGCTCGCAGGTGCAGAAGCCGCTCGCGGTCGTCGTCGTCACCGGCATGATGCTGGCACCGGTCGTGATCCTGGTGACGCTGCCGGTGCTGATCTCCTTCTTCTCCCGCCGCGCGCGCTGATCGCGGGCGGCCGTCGCGACTCAGAATCCGTAGAGTCGCGCCGGATTGTCGACCAGGATCTTCTTGAGCACATCCGCATCCGGTGCCCACACCGGGAGCTGGTTGAGCAGGCGACCGTCGTCGATCTGGTAGAGCGGCGCGATGTCGGTGGCTTTCCGTCCCTCGACGCGGCTCGAATCCGGATGCGGCCAGTCGGTGCCCCAGACGATGCGATCCGGATTGGCCGCGATCAGCGCGCGCGCATAGGGCACCATGTCCTGATAATCAGGCGCGAGTTTTGACGAGCGATAGGCACCGGAGATCTTCACATAGGCCTTGCCGGATTTGACGAGCGCGACCAGGTCCGCAAATCCCGGCTGCTCCAGCCCGAGCGAAGCCTCGAGGCCGCCGAAATGATCGAACACCGCGGGCACGGGCGCGGCCAGCACCAGGTCCTTGATCGCCGAGATCATCGGCAGCGTGGTGTAGAGCTGCACGTGCCAGCCGCGCGCCTTCATGCGCTCCACGGCCGCGGTGAAGCGGGTCCGGCCGACATTGGGATCGCTGACGCCGCCGGTCGCAAGATTGATGCGAATGCCGCGGAAGCCGTCCTGCTGCATCGCGTCGAGCTGGACCTCCGTCGTCTTGTCGTCGATCACGGCGACCCCGCGCGCGGTTCCGCCACGCGCCTTCATGCCGAACAGAGAGGAGGAGTTGTCGCTGCCGTAGACGCTCGGCGTCACGATCACCACGCGCTCGATATGCAGCGCCTGGTGCAGAGCGGCCATTTCTTCAGGGCTTGCCGGCTCAGGCGTATAGACCCGTCCTGCGAAGAACGGAAACTTTTCGACATCGCCATGGATGTGGGTGTGGCAGTCGCAGGCCTGCGCCGGCACGTCGAAATTGACCGGCGTCGCGGGCTGCGACGCGCGGGCGTGGGCTTTGCTGGTCATGGCTACTCCGGCGGTAAGTGAGGCAAGCAGGACGCTGCGTCGGTTGAGCATGGTTGTCTCCCTGCTTCGTTATTTGGAGGTGGGACCGCAACAGTATCACATCAGCCGGGTAACCGCTCCGCCTCGCTGCATAGCTGCTCGACAAGATCCGCAAGCGGGCGTGAGCCGTCGATGCGTACGACCGGGCAGGGCAGGCCCGCGAGCCAGGCCTCATCTTTTGTGAGACTGCGGCCCTCGCGATCGCCGGCTTCGTAGCGCGAGGCCCATTCGACAAACGACTCCGTCTCCTCATGACGCCAGCCGCCCTGTGCGACGGCATCAGCTCCGAAATGCGTAGCCTCGCGGCCACGCAGGCGCTGCAAGCGAAGCTCGCGCGGCGTCGTCACAAAGACGACGAGATCGAAGAACGGGACGAGCTCGTCGCCCCAGCCGGTGACGGTTCCGCTCAGCACCCAATCGAGACGCGGCAGAAACATCTCGCGTATCAGGCGCAGGCGCTCTGCGGCGGGGCGCGTCGTCTGGTAGGGCGGCGCGGTCGGCAGCCAGAAGTAGTCGTCGCTGTCGTGATGCGGAAGCGCAAGCCGGGCGGCGAGCGCGCGACCGAGCGTCGTCACGCCGGAGCCCGAAGCTCCCATCAGATGGATGCGGCGGCTTTTCATCAGCACCAGCCCAGAAGATCTGGAATTACTGCCCCGACGGCGTGCGCAGGCCGTGCCAGGCGTCGCGGACCTGCTGATAGTGCACCTCGGGCAGGTAGTCCGGCGTGTTCAGGCTCAAGGTCTTGACGTCGAGATGGCCGACGGCGCTGAGCAGCGTGTAGGAGGCGATCACGCGGTCGCGCAGCGCGCCGATCAGCCGCGCCTTGGCCTGGATCAGGTCGGCCTGCGAGTTCAGCACGTCCACCGTCGTGCGCTGTCCGCCGGCGGCCTCGCGCTGCACGCCCTGGAGCGCGACGGTCGCCGCCTTCACTTCGGACTCGGAGGCCGAGACTGCGATCTTGGCACCTTCGTTCGCAACCCAGGCGCTGACCGCTGCGGTGCGGGCCTGATTGCGTACCTGGTCGAGCACGAGCCGGCTCTGCGCGGTGATCTCCTTGGCCTGCCGCGTCTGCGCGGCGGCCTGGCCGCCGTCGTAGATCGGCGCGGTGACGTTGGCGACGATCGAGGCCTGGTCCTCTGCGAAGGTGCCGAGCGTCGGGTCGTTGTTGCGGCTCTTGCTGGCGCTGCCCTGGATGCTGGCACTCGGCAGCAGCGCGCCTTCGGCGACGCGGATGTTGGTGGAGGCGACATCGACGTCGAAACTTGCGGCCATCACCGCCGGGTGCTGGCGGATCGCCATCGTCAACGCGTCTTCGCGGCTCTTCGGCAGGTAGCGGTCGACGACCTCGGCGGGCCGGAGCTGCGACGGCGCATTGCCGATCACCTGCGCGTACATCGCCTGGCTCACGGCGAGCGCGACTTCGGCGGCATTGAGGTCGGAGAGGCCACGGTTGAGACGGGCTTCGGCCTGCGCGGAGTCGGTCGGCGTGACGTCGCCGGCGTTGAGGCGGCGCTGCGTGACGGCGAGCGTCTCACGCAGGAAGGCGACGTTGGAGCGCTGCGCCTCGACCAGCGACTGGTTCGCCAGCACGTTGGTGTAGGCGGTGACCGCGTCGAGCAGCACGCCCTGGCCGACATTGCGCAGCGCCTCGCGGCCCGACTGGACCTGGAGTTCGGCGGCCCGCACGTTGTTGGCGGTGCGGAACCCGTTGAACAGGGTCTGCGTCACGGTGACGCCGATCACCCAGGGCTTCAGATTGGCGGTCTGGATGGTGTTGTCGGGCAGCAGATTGCGCACCGATTGCAGGCCGGCGCTGAGGCTTGCCACGATCTGCGGCCGGTAGCCGGCCAGCGCCTGCGGCACGTTCTCGTCGGTCGCGCGCTGCCGCGCGCGCTCGGCATTGAGCTGCGGGTTGGTCTGGTAGGCCTTGGCGAGCGCCTCCGGCAGGGCTTCGGCCCATGCAGCGGAGGAGAGGGCGCAACACACCGCCAGCGTAGTCCATGTCGCAAGCACAGGACCCACGCCCGATCGATGCCGCGTCATCACGCGACCAGCTCTGGCGGCTCGCCCAATCATGTAATCCCGCTAACCCCGGCTGTCCGCCCCCGCCGACGGTGGCCTCTTAGCTGTTTAACCAGCCGGGGTCCCGCAGGCAAACTGCCGCGGGGAAAACCCCCATGTATTCCGTGCTTGTTGCAGGTGCGTCACAGGGGTTGTGCGGGAAAGCGGCGGAGTCTTACACCGGCCTTACCGTTTGCCGGCGTTACCGATTCTTGTTCACCGGCTTGCGCTTCTCGATGAACGCCGCCATGCCCTCGGAGCGGTCTTCCAGCGCGAAGGTCGAGTGGAACAGGTTGCGCTCGACGCTCATGCCCTCGGCAAGCGTGGTCTCGAAGGCGCGGTTCACCGCTTCCTTGGCCATGGCGACGGCGGGGCGCGACATCGAGGCGATCTTCTCGGCGGCGGCCATGGCTTCGTCCATGAGCTTGTCGGCGGGCACGATGCGGCTGACGAGGCCGCTGCGTTCGGCCTCCGCCGCATCCATCATGCGACCGGTGAGGCAGAGGTCCATCGCCTTGGACTTGCCGATGGCGCGGGTCAGGCGCTGGGTGCCGCCGATGCCGGGAATGGTGCCGAGCGTGATTTCGGGCTGGCCGAATTTGGCGGTGTCGGCGGCGATGATGAAGTCGCACATCATGGCGAGCTCGCAGCCGCCGCCGAGCGCGTAGCCCGCGACCGCAGCGATGGTCGGCTTGCGGCAGCGCGCGATGCGGTCGCCGCCGATCGCGGCGAAATCCTCGGAGAACATGTCGATGAAGCCCTTCGGCTGCATCTCCTTGATGTCGGCGCCGGCGGCAAAGGCTTTCTCGCTGCCGGTCACGACGATGCAGCCGATGGCATCATCGCCCTCGAGATCGTCGACCGCGGCTGCAATCTCGCGGAAGACGCCGAAGGAGAGCGCATTGAGCATCTTCGGCCGGTTCAGCTTGATGATGCCGACCGCGCCTTTGCTTTCGACGATGATGTGTTCGAACGTGCTCATGCTCCACCCACGCTTTTGATTGGGCGGGCAATGTGCCCGCTGCCGCGGTGGGCTTCAAGGGGCCTGAAAAGCTGCCGGAACAAGGTCGCCCGGAACGCGCAGCAAACTGCGCGTCCCGGGCGAGGTCCGTCGGGCCAAAAGATCAGGCCCAAGAAATCAGGCCAAGAAATCAGGCCAGGAAATCAGGCCATGAACATCCGCGCGGCGGAGGCCAGGGTCAGTAGCGTGCCGACGCCGATGAAGATCTTGCCGATCAGGGAGCTCTGATCCCAGGCCGTGCTCTGGTGGCTGCTCGCCATCACCGGCGCGGGTCGCGGCTGCGCGTCGGTTGCGGCGATCACCGCGTTCTGCTTCTGCGTCGGAGGGCTGTCCTGTTGCAGGGCGCGGTCGAGATCGTTGAGCTGGTCGGGCGCCACCACCTGGCTCTCGGCATTCGGGGCGGCGGTATTATCGGCCGCTGCCTGGACGTTGTCGTTGGCGCGGCCCGTCATCGCGGAGGCCGCAGCCGCGGGCGGCGTATCGGCGGCGGCGAGCTGCGCATTGGCGTTGGCGACTTCCGGCGGCATCTGGCCCGAGGCCGGCACGTCGCCACCGGCCTTGCTGTCAGCCTTGTTGTCAGCCTTGGCCTCGTCGGTCTTGGCCGCGGCGTCCGTCTTGCCGGCTTTGTCGTCGGTGGACTTCTGCGCCGTCTTGCTGCTGGTGCGGCGAGCATCGTGGCGCTTGTGCTTGCTCGGCTGGACTGCATCAGCCTGTTTGCCCGCGCTGTCCGATTTGCTGCTCGCAGCCGAATTCGGCGCCGCCTGTGCAGCGCCTCCGAACACCAGGAAAAGCCCGGCCAGAAGAATCAGGGCAGCGCGCCCGCTGGCTTTCATCATGTTGACGATCTCCCCAATCCACCCATGCCCGGACCGAACAGAGACGCCGTGGCGTGACGACAGCGGGGCAAAAAATGGGAATCTTCGGGCTAGACCGGGCAAAAACGGGGCAAGCCACCCCTTCGGGGCTGGCCGCCGGATGCGGACGGGATCGATCGGTGTTATGAGCCGTCGCAGATTTCCGCGGCCGCATTGGACGGTGGCATGGCATCGATCACGAATTCGTGATCATGCGGGTGCCGGCGTAACAAATTGAAAGAGCGGCCGAATTGCATGGTGAGGGCGCGCGTGCGCGGACGTGAGGACGAATGGACCGGCCTGATGCGGTCGGCCATGGCAGGCGATGATGCGGCGTATCATCGCCTGTTGAAGGCGGTCACGCCGGTGCTGCGCGCTGCCGCGAGGCGCGGGCTGGCGCGGGCCGGCCAGCCTCCCGACCAGGCCGAGGATATCGTGCAGGAGATTCTGTTGGCGGTGCATCTGAAGCGGCACACCTGGGACAGCGAAGCCCCCTTCGCACCCTGGCTGTTCGCGATCGCCCGCAACAAGCTGATCGACGCGCTAAGACGGCGGGGCCGGCGCGTCTTCGTCAACATCGATGATTTCGCCGAGACCCTGCCGGGCGAAACGCCGCAGGAGACGGCTTCGGCGGGCGAGGTCACAGCGCAGCTCAATACGCTGCCGCAGCGCCAGCGCGACGTGTTGCAGTCGATCGCGGTCGACAGCGCGTCGATCAAGGATACGGCGGCAAAGTATTCGATGAGCGAGGGCGCAGTGCGGGTCGCTTTGCATCGCGGACTTGCGGCGCTCACGGCCAAACTGCGGGACGACTAGTCATGGATACCGATCAACTCATTCGCTCGCTCGCGGCCGACAACGCCCATCGCGCCCCGCGCGTCGGCACCGTGCTCACCATGGCGCTCCTGGTCGCCGCGCCCCTGTCGATCCTGATCTTCGCGACGTTCCTCGGCGTGCGGAGCGACGTGATGAGCGCCATGCACAACCCGTTTTTCGACATGAAGTTCGCGGTGACGCTGTCGCTCGCGATCCCCGCGATCATCGTCAGCCTGCATCTGTCGCGGCCCGAGGCCTTGCTGCGCGGCTGGGGCTGGCTGCTGCTGCTTCCCGTCGGCCTTCTTGCGGTCGCGATCGGCGGCGAGGCGATGATGGCGCCGACCATGCCGATGTCGATGCGCTTGATGGGCAAGAACTCCAGGGTCTGCCTGCTGGCGATCCCCGCGATGTCGCTGCCGCTGCTGGCGGGGGCGCTGTTCGGCCTGCGCCACGGTGCGCCATCGCACCCCGCGCTCGCCGGTGCGCTCGCCGGCCTGGTGTCGGCCGGGCTTGCCGCGACGCTCTACGCCTCGCACTGCACCGATGACTCGCCGCTGTTCGTCGCGACCTGGTACACGCTCGCGACCGCGCTCGTCGCGGCGGTCGGCGCGTTGGCCGGCTCGAAAGTCCTGAGATACTGACCGCGCAGCCAGGCCGCGCGCTCCGTCGTCGGCGCTCAAACAACCCGCGCAAGTTTCAGCGTCATGACTTCCTGCGATAGAGGATGAACCGGGTCGACTCGTCGGAGCGTTCGAACTGCTCCTGCAAGATCTCGTCCACCATCTCCTTCATCCAATCATATTGGTAGGTCGCGCCGCGTTCCAAAAAGAAATAGTCGGCCCCGGCAAAACTCCTGATCACCTGGTCCCGGCTGAACGCGTCCCGGAAAGGCATGAATTCGCTCTTGGGAGCCCGGCCAAGCGTCGGGAGAACAGCCCAATCCTGGTCCGACAACAGCAGCATGCGGCCACCGGCTGGCACGACCTTGTTGACCAGGTCGACGTCGCTGGCGTCGAGCGCGACCTTGACCGGGTCCGCGCTTTGTTTCCATCGGAAGCTGGCGATGCTTGGATACTTCAAATACGACCGCAGGCCGATCGTCATCGTTTCGGTCTGTCGCCGATCCTGCGCACTCAGAAGCACGGCGACCGAGACGACGGCGACCGCCGCCAGCGACACGGCCGGGACCAACTGCGACTTCGTTCGGCCGACTGCGGCACGGAATGCCGATCGGCCCCACCAAGCGCCAACGGCAAGATAGGCAAACGCGTTCTGCTGCCATACCGCGTCGAGCGATCGGTTCACCCACTTGGTCATGAACACCAGCGCGACGAGAGACAGAACAAGCAGATAAGCGCGCTCGATCGTGCGTAAGCCGGTCCACGCACCGGCGACGCTCACCGCCGTGGCGATGGCGATCGCGGGCATGACGATCTGGTAGACCGTCCCGAAACCGGGATTCCAGATCAGGATCACCGCTACCCAGTTCGAGAAGCTGTGCAGACCGAGCGGGGCAAGGAAGACGTACAGGAAGTCCTTTGAAAGGACGGCCGGGCCGAATGCGGCAACGAACAATGCCAGCAGGAACACGATCGACATGCCGGTGAAAGCCGCGACCTCCCAAAACCGGCGCCGTTCCAGCAACCGCACGCATAACGCGGCACAAGCCACAGCCCAGGTATAGATCCCGGTCTCGGTGTTCCAAAAGATCGAGGCAGCGCTGACGGCGGACAGCGCCACCAGCAACCAGCCGGACGGTTTCACCAAGAGACGCGCCAGAATGCCCACGGCGATAAACACGAACATGTACCGGATCGCGAGCGCGGACGGCCCGCCGAAAGCGTCACCGTTGGCGTACTGGCACAGGGCGAGAAACACGACCGTCAAGACGAAAGGCATCGCCCGGTTCTGGAAGAAGTCCCGCAGCACCCAATAGGCCGACAGGTGGAACACCACGAGACTTGCAGCAATGATCCGGATGTAGTGGCCATACAGGGCGTTGACGTCCGTGGTGAGGAACCTGCTCAACACGTAAGGCGGCCCGTATCCGTAGAACGACAGGAAGTCGCGGCCGGGCACCATGTCCTTTGCAAAGTGATAGAGCGCGGGCCCCGTCAGGTAGGATACCGGATGATTGCCGACCAACGCCCGCGTGGCCATGCCCTGCACGTCCCCGGGCAGGATCAGGGCCAGCAGTGCAGCGATCAGCACCGCATCGACCCATCGAAATTCGAATAGCCCGATCGGCCTGGATTCCGCATCGCCATCGATGTGAATGCGGATCGGGAAGCGTTTCACGAACGGGATGAAGCCGGCGACGACAAGGACGGCCAGCGCGACCCTTTGAAGTCTAGGCTCGAATGTGGCCCGCAGGAACGGATGCAGCTCTGTGACGATGATCACCGACGAGAGGTAGAACAGAACGAGCGAGCGGCCTTCGAAAAACTTTCTGAGCTTGAGGGCAGCAAACGCTGCGGCAGCGCCGAACCCGTAGAACAGGACATAGAAGATTTTCTCGGCGCGTTTGATGGCCTCGCTGTTCGGGACGTCTGATTGAACGACCGGAAAGTCCTGTGCCAGGTTTACGGCAAGGTCCGGCCTGGCGGCATTCAGGATCAGATAGGCCGACAGGCCAGCTGCAACGGCGCCAACGCAAGCCCCCCACAGTGCCAAGCTCTGAAAACGCCAAAGCTCAAGTTCTGACCGTGTTATCGGCTTGACAAGACGCAACAATACCACCCCCCCCAGCGACGATTCCTCCGGAAGGCTAAAACAAAAAAATCGCCGGCGCCATAAGCGGCGCGCCGTGGATGGCCCGTGGAGAGAAGGCTCAGGAGCTTGATCCGGTCCGCCGGGCTCGCTGCGACGCTCTACGCCTCGCACCGACGACTCGCCGCTGTTCGTCGCGACCTGGTACACGATCGCGACCGCGCCGGCAGCCGCGACGGTGCGCTGCTCGGGGCGAGGGTGTTGCGGTATCAGGCCGCCGGCGTCGTGCTGTGCTGCATGCGGTGGAAACGCAGCACCTGCTGCGCGGTCGACGAGCGCAGGGCCTCGTAGGTATCGCGCAGCGTCAGCATGTCGGTCTGCGAGTCGCCCGAGAGCTTTTCGCGCATGGCGATGATTGCGCGCACGCTCGCCCACGACATGCCCGCGACCTTGGCGAGGATCATCACGCCCTCGGTGCGGCTCTCGATCATCATGTTCTCGGCGGTCTCGACCGCGACGCCCGCGAGCGCCGCAAGCCCCGCATTGGTCTCGTCGAACTTGCCCTGGTCTGCGAAGGCGGCGACCTGGACCTCGTTGAGGCGGCCGTCCTCGTGGAGCGACTTCACCAGCGCGCGCGCCATCTCGGTCTGCCTGGTCATGGCCGCGGCGCGGACCCGCTGGGCCGCTTCCTGGACCACGCTCGACACCTCGTCCGCGAGCTCCGGATGCGCGGCCTCGAGCTTCCTGCGCACGCTCAGCGACGCCTTCGCGACCAGCCTGAGGTAGTGATGGCGCGGCAGGTCGGGCCGCAGGCCGATGCAGGTGGCGAGGTCGTCGTCGCGCTCGGCCCGCGTGACGAGGTCGGTGAGACTGACCTCGGAAAGCTGCGCGCCGGGATTGCTGACGGTCGATTGCACCACCTCCTCGTTGCCGCGCGTCACCAGCACGTCGGTCAGCGCCTCCGACAGCACCCGGCGCAGCGAGATCGCCTTCAGATGCGCCTGGCCCCGCGTGCGCGCGATCTCGATCAGCGTCGCCTCGTCCAGCCGTTCCGATTTCGACAGCACCGGGCCGGCGACCTCGATGACCTCGTCGAGCGCGAGCGTGCGGATGATCTTCGGCGGTGCCGCCGCGATAGGTGCGAGGCGGTCGGCGAGCAGCGTCCTGGCCGAGGTCTCGATCTGTTCGATCAGGCACTGGAACACGTCGTCGAACACGCGGATGTGGTCGTCGGAGTAATCCACTGCATTGCCCACGAACAGATCGGTGACGCGGCGTAACGTCTCGACCCGGCGCGCAACGGTGCCGTGCGAGAGCGCAGCCTGCAATTCCTCGAGCAGGTTCTCGGATGGTCTGGCGGATCTGGATATCATTGCCCTGTCCTGGAGCGTTCGGTCCGGCGGCGGCTTCTCACACGCCGGAGAAAATGGATTGGTCAGCTCGTTGCAATACGGTTGCGCCCTTGCGCCTTGGCGGAATAGAGCGCGCTGTCGGCGCGCGCGAGAATCGTGTCGGCAGTATCAACGTCGCGAAGCGTTACCACGCCCGCGGAAATCGTCACGCGCATGCCCAGGGAGAATGCGCTCCAGTCGAGATCGGCGACGATGCTGCGCAAGCGCTCGAGCATGCGCGAGGCGGCCTCGCCATCGGTGTCCGGCAGCAACAGCAGGAATTCCTCGCCGCCGTAGCGGCCGAAGCAGTCGGACGGGCGGATGTTGGCGAAGATGGTGATCGAGAAGGTGCGCAGCACCTCGTCGCCGACGGGATGGCCGTGGGCATCGTTGATGCACTTGAACCAATCGAGATCGATCAGAGCGATCGCGCAAGGTGTCGATGCCCGCCGCGACTTCTCCATCTCGGTGTCGAGCAGCCGCATGATGCAGCGGCGGTTGTAGGAACCGGTCAGCTCGTCGAGCTCGGCCAGCTCCTCGATGCGCTGATAGGCCGCCTTCAGCTCGATGCTGCGCTGGTACAGGATCTTGCGCAGCGTGGCGCCGAACAGGCCGAGGAAGGCGCACTGGCCGATCACCAGCACGAAGCACAGCATCGAGGCGGTCCGCTGGAGCCGCGTTGCAACGGGCATGCCGATCGGCAGGTCGGAGGCGAGGAAGACGGCGGCAAGGCCGGTGGCCGCGAGCGTCCAGGTGATCATCGCCTGCGCCGAGGTCATGCGCAGCGTGCCGAAGGCGAAGATCAGGAACAGCACGCAGATGAAGGCGATGCCGATGGTCGGGACCGACAGCAGGAACACGAATTGCAGCGCCATATGCGCCGAGATCTGGAAGACGGTGAGATAGTGGTCGGTGAATCTGTCACCGACGCCGGCTTCCGACAGCACGGTGAACGTGCCGATGATCAGGAGGCCGCCGAACCAGAACAGCGAGGCAATGTCGACCGAGATCGCGCCGTCATAGGCGTAGATCATCAGGACGGAGGCGCCGAGCGAGTAGCTCGCCACCTGGCCGATATACATCTGGCGGCGCTGCCGGGCCCGGCGCGCCCGGACTTCGGGCGCCGCCGCCTCGGGCGCGAGAACGAGCTCCGCGACCTCAGCGGCATTCCTCTCGGGAAGGGACGTCGCGGCCGTGTTCATGGTCCCGCCAATGGTGGATGTCAGCCCAAAAATCTACGTGGCAAGCCTTTAGGTTTGGTATCCTTTGAAAACGAATCCGAACCGTGCAGCGCAAAACAGGGTGGTGTCGGTCGCAGGGGAAATTTGCCGGCGATTAGGCATCGTTTGCGATGCGGTCGAGCCAAAGCAGGGCTTCGTGAGACATACGTCGTGCAGGACTGCTATGGAACCGAACTTGGTCGGCCCATTCGTGCCCGGGCAGGCATTCCGCAGGGAAGTGTTGCAGTATTATGTTACCTATCTGGACCAAAATGGCCAATCCGCGCGGGCGGGGCAGGAAAAATCCGCGTATGTGGGGTAGATTACACAAGCTCCCGTATGACTGCGGTAGGTTGAACAATTTTGCACCTGCCGTCGAACCGTCCGCTGCATCGACCCGACCAACCTTGCGAGACGGCCTTTGAGCGTGACACAGGCGGCTTCGGACGAGATCCTCATCGCCAGGATCGCTCAGGGTGACCGGCTTGCCATGCAGGTGCTGTACGGGCGGCACCATGTCAGGGTCTACAGGTTCGGCCTAAGGCTCGTACGGGACGAGCAGGCGGCGGAAGACCTCATCAGCGAGGTGTTTCTCGACGTCTGGCGTCAAGCCGGCAAGTTCGAGGGTCGATCCGCAGTTTCCACCTGGCTGCTGGCCATTACCCGATTCAAGGCCCTCTCGGCGCTCCGGCGCAGGAAGGATTTTGAGTTGGACGAAGACGCCGCGAACGCGATCGAGGATACGTCCGACGATCCGGAAACGGTGGTGCAGAAGAAGGATACCAGTCAAGCGTTGCGGGAGTGTCTGACGGGCCTCTCGCCGGAACACCGGGAAATCGTCGATCTTGTCTACTACCACGAGAAGTCCGTGGAAGAGGTGGCCGAAATCGTCGGGATACCGGAGAACACTGTGAAGACGCGCTTGTTCTATGCGCGCAAGAAACTGGCCGAACTGCTGAAAGCAGCCGGCGTTGAGCGAGGCTGGCCATGATGGCTTTGAGCAAGAAGATGCTGGAGCAAGAGCCCAGTGAGATTGAACTGCTTCTGCCGTGGCACGCGGCCGGCACGCTGAACGCGCGCGACGCACGCCGCGTCGAGGAAGCGCTGGCGCGTGATCCCGAGCTCGCCAAGCAATATGCCGCGATCCGCGGCGAGTACGAAGAGACCATCCATCTGAACGAGAGCCTGGGTGCTCCGTCGGCACGCGCGATGCAGAAGCTGTTCACCGCGATCGACGTCGAGCCGGCGCGTGCAACCGGATCGCTGCCGCTGTCGGCGCGCATCTCGACCTTCTTCGCGAGCCTGTCGCCGCGGACGCTGGCCTGGTCGGGGAGCCTCGGTGCCGTCGCGCTCGTGCTTCAGGCCGGCATCATCGGCGCGGTGCTGATGAAGACCCAGCCCACGACCTTCCAGACCGCTTCGCTTTCGACCAGTGCGCCGATCACGCGCGAGCTTGGGACTGCGGTTGCACCGGCGCGCGCGCTGGTGCGCTTCACGCCCGAGGCGCGGGTCGCCGAGATCACGGCGCTGCTCGACAGCTACCAGGCCTCGATCATCGGGGATGCCAAGGGCGGCATGTTCCGCCTCCAGTTCGACAAGGCGATGAGCCAGGACGAGCTCGCCTCGCTGCTCGGCAGGATGCAGCGCGAGAAGGTCGTCAACCTCGCCGTCGCGGCGCCGTAAGGCGCCGCTGAACCGATGACGCGCAAGTCCGAGAGTAAGTTGCGAGCCGGGGCCTACGCTTCGTCCGTCGGAGCCGCGCTGCTGCTCGCCGCCTGTCTCGGCGTCGAGGTCGCGCAGGCGCAGGCGATCATGCGCACGCCCACGATCAGCGTCCCCTCGCGCACGCCGACCATCTCTCCCAGCGTCGCTGCGCGGGCAGTGAGCATCGATCGCGGCCCGCGCACGATGACGACTGCGCGTATTCCTTCGCCCCGGATGGGGCCGGCGGCGCCGGTGCTGCCTTATGCGCGCTACTCGCCGAACCTCTATCCGTCCTGCACGGCACCCTACCGCGACGCCGACGGCGAATGCCTGGCGCAGCCAAATGCAGGCGGTGACGGCGCCGGCAAGTCCGGCAAGAAGAGCGCGAGCAAGGGGCGCGGCAACAACACACCCGTTGCGCTGAACCAGCGCATCTTCGCAGGCGAATTCGTCGCCGAGATCGACGGCGCGCTGTCGGTGGCCGAAGCCGACCAGCTCGCGCGTCGCCACGGCCTCGCGCGCATCGCGTCCGAGAACTTCCCGCTGATCGGGGCGACCTTCGGCCTGTTTCGCATCACCGACGGCCGCCCCGCCGAGACGGTGCGGCGCGAGTTCGCCGCCGACGGCAGCGTGCGCTCGGTCCAGCCCAACTTCCGCTACGTGCTCCAGGACCAGAAATCCTCCGTGCCGACCGAGGGCGATCCGGCGCAATACGTGCTGGCCAGGCTTCGCCTTCCGCAGGCGCACACGCTGGCGCACGGCGCCAACGTGACGGTTGCCGTGATCGACTCCGGCATCGACGCCAAGCATCCCGAGCTCGCCAATTCCATCGCCGACAATTTCGACGCGCTCGGCAGCGCCGAGGGCCCGCATATTCACGGCACCGGCATCGCCGGGGCGATCGTGGCGCATGCCCGGCTGATGGGCAGCGCGCCCGAGGCGCGCATCATCGCGATCCGCGCCTTCGGCGGCACCACGGGCGGCGCCGAGAGTTCGTCCTATATCGTCCTGCGCTCGCTGAACTACGCCGCCGAGCATGGCGCGCAGATCGTCAATATGAGCTTTGCCGGTCCGAAGGATGCCGTGATCGAGCGGGCCATCGCGGCGACCGCCGCGCGTGGCCTCGTGCTGATCGCGGCCGCCGGCAATGCGGGTGCGAAATCGCCGCCGCTCTATCCCGCCGCCAATCCCAACGTGATTGCGGTCAGCGCGACCGACCAGCAGGACAAGCTGTTCACCGCCTCCAACCGCGGCAACTACATCGCGCTTGCGGCGCCCGGCGTCGACATCTTCCTGCCGGCGCCCGAGGGCAAATACCAGATGACGTCGGGAACCTCGTTCTCGGCCGCCTATGTCTCCGGCGTCGCGGCGCTGCTGCTCGAGCGCAACTACGCGCTCAAGCCGGAAGCGCTGCGCATGACGCTTGCGAAGACCGCGCGCGATCTCGGCTCACCCGGGCGTGATGATCTGTTCGGCGACGGCGAGGCCGATGCGTTTGCCGCGGTCATGGCCGTTCCCGCCAACAGTGCGACGCCGGTGGCGGCTGCGTCCGGTACAACAAAACGTGAAGATGGGCAGCCACGTCGCGACGAGCCCGGCATTCGGGCGATCGAGCAGCCGTCGCTGTCGAGCACGGATGATAAATCCACGATTTCTCAGGCGGATAGGCCGGCGCGGCGATAGGCGCTGCGGCAACTTTGCGCGCGGGCCGAAGGTTAAATAATCGAACGCCGCATTGAACGTTCGGCCGGCTGCCACGACCAAATTATGTGGGAGCGGTCATCCCTCCCCATCAGTCATATCAGGCGCGAGCGCCCATCCACCCCAAGCGCCCATATGGCTCGACCCGTCCGGTTGTCCCCCCGGACGGGTCTTTTCTTTTCGGGCTTCCGATTCCTTGAGTCCGTGTTTGGGATCAGCTTCCGGTTGAATGACCGCGTTTGCGTTCATCGCCATCGGTCGGCCGGCATCCCGCACGCCCGCTATGCTTGTGCGAAGCTTGACTCGAAAACACAGCAAATCTCCGCACGACTACGGTATTTCACGACGAGCGAAGTGTCGTTGCTGGACAAGTCAAAACTTTTCCACAAAATATTCATGTCGCGTCTAAATTGATTCGTGTGCGTTGCGTCCCCGCGTCCGTATTTTTCTCCTGACGGGCTGGATCATGACACATCGCCAAGAGTCTGTTCGCGAGTTTGTTCGCGGCGCGGCTGGTAGCCGTGAGATCGCGGCACGCTGGTGCGCTCTCGCCGAACAGCGGCTCGAGCATCTCTCCGAAATGTTCGAGACCGGACGCTGGCGCCGCTATCATTCCGAGATCGCATTCCTCGAAAACATCCAGGAAGCCAAGCGCGCCGTCCAGACCTGGCGCGCCATCGCCACCGGCGGGGACGTCGCCGCGGCGGCCGCAAGCGTCACCTCCGCATTCGGCTGGTCGCCGGCGACGATGCCCCGCGTGTTTCCGCGTGAGCAGCAGGCGCAGACCGTGCAGCCCAAGATGTTGCAGCCGAAGGCCGTCCACATCGCCCCCGAGACCGCCGTGCCGGTCAAGCTCGCCCCGACGCCGAATGTTCTCGCCGAGGTGACCGAAGCCCCGCTCGCGCCGATCGCTGCGCCTGCCGCGATGGCACCGCCCGCGGCGCCTGCTGCGATGGCAATGCTTCTGCCGCAGTTCGCCCCACCCGCCGCCGAAATCGTCGCCGCCCCCGAGCGCGTCGTCGAATTCACCCTCAGCCTCGACGGCATCGAGGCGAAGTACCCGCTGCTGCGGAATACGTTCTAGCTTCTGAAGCTCTGGCCCCGGCCGAACGCGCCGCCGTCGTCCTGGCGAACGCCAGGACCCATACCGCGGGATATTTCAATAGGACGATGCGGCCGGTACCGCCCACATAACCCCATCCTGTGGTTATGGGTCCTGGATCTGCGCTTCGCTTGTCCAGGACGACACCGAGTATGTCCTACCGCCGCACCGCGTTCCCGCCGATCACCACCTGCGCAAAGCGCTGTGCGCCGTCCGCCGACAGATCCGCCGTCACCGCGCGCGCGTGATCGAGGCCGACCACGGCGCCGCGCGGCGTCTCCGAGATCATGTTGTTGTTGACGAGCGCGGTGCCGGCGCCCGGCACCACGGAGACGCCGATTCCGGCCAGCGCCTTGCGGATCACGTTGCCGGTGATCGCGACGTCGCGCAGGTATTTGCCCCAGCCGGCGACGATGCCGTAGGACGGCGCATTCTCGATCACGTTGCCGGTCACCGAGGTATCCGCCTCGATGTAGATGCCGACGCCAGCATCGTCGTCAGGCGCGGTGCCGATCGGCCGCTTCGGGATCAGGTTGCGGATGATGTTGCCCTGGACCACTGCGATGCGGCCGCCCTCGTTGAAATTGCAGACGGAGATACCGACGGCGGCGCCGTCCACCGTATTGTTGGCGATCACGGCCGCCTCGAACGCGAACTCGGAATAGAGCGCGACCTCACGCACGTCGCTGACGCTGTTGCCTGATATGTGGATGTTGGAGGCGGAATTGCCGCGTACCGCGGAGTAGTCGCAATTCCTGATGCGGTTGCCGCGCACGATCACATTGCCGGCGCGGAAGGCGTTGATGGCGTTGCCGTACTGGCCCGAGCCGCCGGGACCGGCCTTGATGTCCTCGATGCGGTTATCGGCAACCAGCGTTCCGTCATCGCCGATCGCGTTGCGCAAAATCTCGATGCCGTTGTCGTTGGTGCCGATGATGGTGTTGCGGGCGACGCTGAGGCCTCTGGCGTCGAACGAGACGACGGCCGTCACCGCGATGTTGGTGAAGATGTTGCCGGAGATATCGCCGGACACCTGCTCGAGCCAGACGCCGCTGCCGCCGGAGCCGGTGATCTCGCAATCGGTGATGCGGACGTCGCGCCCGCCGAGGACGTGGATCAGTCCGCGCCGCGTCGGCAGCGGGATGCCGGCGCCGTCGAAGGTGATGCCGGAAAGGCCGATCGCATCGGCGCCGTCGCTCTGGATCGCCGAGGCGCCGCCGGTGAAAACGAATTTCGTCGCGCCGCGTACGCCGATCAATTGAGTACCGTTCGGCAGCCGCAGTAATCCGCTGCGGTAGACGCCTGGCGGCAGCGCCAGCGGCATCTGCGCGCGCGCGGCCTCGTCGATGGCGCGCTGGAGTGCGCGGGTCTGGTCCTCGCTGCTGCCGGGCCGCACACCATATTGCGTCGCATCGCGGCCGAGCAGCGATGTCAGCGGCGCGGCGCGCGCAGCGTCGGCCGGCATGGCCAGCGCGCCGGCGATGCCGGCGGTCGAGGCTCCAATGAGATGACGGCGGTTGAGGTCCATGGATGCGTCCTTCGGCGGACGCGGGGCGTGTCCGCAGCGGTTAGGTAGCGCAGCGCGACGGGGGCCGTGAGGATTGTTCGCGGTAGGGTTAAATGTTTACCGCAAGGACGGTGCCGTAGGGTGGGTTAGCCTTGCGGCTGCGCGAAGCGCAGTCCGCTAGGCGTAACCCACCATGTCACCGCGCGTACGGAACCCGTTGAAGCAGAAGGGGTGGATTACGCTACGCTAATCCACCCTACGAAGTGCGTGCCTTCCGGGCCAACCGCACCATCTCCATCAGCATCGCTTCCCCGGCATCCACCAGTTCCTCCAGCGTGATCCGTGGCGCACCCTTGCGGCGCACGGCGCCGCTGCGGGCAAGCAGCGGAATATGGATGAACGCCGCGAGCTGCGGGCCACCGGCCTTCACGTTCTCGATCGCGCGCCAGCTCAGATAGTTGCAGAGATAGGCGCCGGCATCGCGCGAGGCGCGTGCATCGATGCCGGTGAGGCGTGCCGCGCGCAGCAGCCTTGCGGTGTGCGGGCCGAACAGCATCGCATCGGCATGGCCGGCGATGCCGCGCTTGCTCGAGCGGGTGTTGGCGGCATCGGGCCAGAGCATGGTGACCGCGTTGCGCGCGCGGGTCTCGATGCGCAGATACGAGGTCCGCGACGCAAGGCCGAACATCAGCAGCGCGTCGGGCTTTTGCGCAGCGAGCACCTCAGGCAATTGCTGGTCGACCGCCGCATAGGTGACCGGGAAGATGTGGCTCGAGATCTCGACCCCGTCGAGTGCCGGGCGGCGCAGCCGGGCCAGCCGCGCGACCAGCGGCTGCGTCGGATTATAGGGCGCGCCGGGGAAGGCACCGAAGCCGGTGAGGAGAAGGCGGAGCTTTTGTCTCATTGCAGCAACCCCAGAATCTGCTCGGCGGCGAGCGCCGGCGTGAGATGACCATCGGCGACTTCGGCCTCGATCTTCCGGACCTTCGTCCGCACCGATGCCTCGGTGCGCAGCCGCGCCAGCATGCGCTGCTCCAGCATCGACCACATCCATTTCACTTGCTGCTCACGCCGCCGCGCGGCGAAATCGCCTGATGCGTTCATCGCCTTGCGGTGATCGAGGACCTTTTGCCAGATCTTTGCGATGCCGTTGCCGGTCAGCGCCGAATAGGTCTCGACCGGCGGGTGCCAATGTTCGGAGCGGGGGCTGAGGATATGGAGCGCGCCGCGATAGTCGGCTGCGGTGATGTTGGCGCGCTTGAGGTTGTCGCCGTCGGCCTTGTTGATCGCGATCATGTCGGCGAGCTCGACCAGGCCCTTCTTGATGCCCTGCAACTCGTCGCCGCCGCCCGGCAGCATCAGGGCGAGAAAGAAGTCGGTCATGTCGCAGACCGCGGTCTCGGACTGGCCGATGCCGACGGTCTCGACCAGCACGACGCCGAAGCCGGCCGCCTCGCATAGCAGCATCGCCTCGCGCGTCTTGGCGGCAACGCCGCCGAGCGTGCCCGAGGACGGCGAGGGACGGATGAAGGCATCGTCCGAGGCCGACAGCCGTGCCATCCGCGTCTTGTCGCCCAGGATCGAGCCGCCGCTGCGCGCCGAGGATGGATCGACCGCGAGCACCGCGACCTTGTGGCCCTGCTCGATCAAATAGGTGCCGAGCGCATCGATGGTGGTGGACTTGCCGACCCCGGGCGAGCCGGTGATGCCGACACGAAACGCCTTGCCGGTGTCGGGCAGCAGCATCTGCACCAGCTCCCGCGCCAGCGCCTGGTGGTCGCCGCGCCGGCTCTCTACCAGCGTGATGGCCCGGGCGAGGGCCGCACGACTGCCGGTGCGGAGGTCGCGGGCGAGGGATTTGATGTCCAGTGAAGCCTTCTTCTCAACCATGCCCTGCTTTACAACGCCCCGGCGGGGCAGGCGAGGGCCGCCCGCCCGCTATCACCGGGATGTTGCTGCCACCGCCTGCACCGGTTTCACCTTGCGCCAGACCCACACCATCACCGGCCACAGCAGCGCGCCGATCGCCATGGCGGCAAGGATGGCGGCGACGGGGCGTTCGAAGAACGGCAGGATGCTGCCGTCGGACTTGATCAGCGAGGTGACGAAGGCCTGCTCGACCATGGTACCCATGACGATGCCGAGCACCATCGCGGCCACGGGATAGCCGTTGGCTTCCATGACATAGCCGATCACGCCAAAGGCGGCGACGGTGACGACGCCGAACATGTTGTTGCCGATCGCGAACGAGCCGACGGCGCAGCACAGCATGATGATCGGCATGATGGCGGAGCGCGGTGCCAGCAGGATGTAGGCGGCGATCCGGATCATGGCGATTCCGAGCGGAATCATCAGGATGTTCGCGATGATGAACATCAGGTAAATCGCGTACATGCTCGACGCCTTCTCGGTGAACAGCGTCGGGCCGGGATTGAGCCCCTTCATGTAGAGCACGCCGATCGCGATCGCGGCGATGGTGTCGCCGGGGATGCCGAACAGCAGCGACGGCACCCAGCCCGAGGCGATGCTGGCATTGTTGCTGGCGCCGGCCTCGACCAGGCCCTCGACGTGGCCGGTGCCGAACTTTTCCGGCTCCTTGGAGAAGCGCTTGGACATCGCGTAGCTGACCCAGGCGGCCATGTCGGCGCCGGCGCCGGGCAACACGCCGATGATGATGCCGACGATGTTCCCGCGCGTCATCTGCCAATGGTATTTCTTGGTCAGCTTCCACTGGCCGGCCATGATGCTTCCGAATTTTCGCCGCGGCAGCGGCGGCGGCTCGGGCGTCAGCATCGCGCGCATCACCTGCGCCACTGCGAACACGCCGACCAGCGCCGGGATCGGCTCGATGCCGCCGAAAAGGTCGGTGATGCCGAAGGTGAAGCGCGGCACGCCGCCGGGATTCTCGATGCCGATACAGGAGACGAGCAGGCCGAGGAACATGCCGGCGATCGCCTTCACCGGCGAGGAGCGCGCGACCAGGGTGGCGCACATCAGGCCGAGCAGCGCCAGCCAGAAATATTCGAAGGTCGAGAACGACAGCGCGACCTCGGCAAGCGGCGGCGCCAGGATCATCAGGGACAGCACGCCGGCGATGCCGCCGACCGCGGAGAACCAGACGCCGGCCCCGAGCGCCAGCTCGGCCTGGCCCTTGCGCGTCATGGCATAGGCCTCGTCCGCATAGGCTGCGGAAGCGGGCGTGCCGGGAATGCGCAGCAGTGCGCCGGGGATGTCGCCGGAGAAGATCGCCATCGAGGAGGCCGCGACGATGGTCGCGATCGCGGCGATCGGCGACAGGTAGAAGGTGACCGGGACGAGCAGGGCGGTTGCCATCGTCGCCGACAGGCCCGGCAGCGAGCCGATGACGAGGCCGTACACGGAGGCTGCGAACATCGCGATGATCACCTCCCAGGTGGAGATCAGCGCGAAGGCTTCAATCAGGGTTTTCAGCATGGATCACCAGGGCGTCGGCAACAGGCCGGCAGGAAGCGGCACGCGCAGCAGCTTGCCGAAGATGAGGTGGATGGCGAAGGGCGAGAGCGCGGCGAGCGGCAGCGCCAGCTTCCACTTCGCGCCGAGCGCGGTCGAGGTGACATAGACCATGATCGCCGCGGTGATGATGAAGCCGAGCCGGTCGGCGGCGACGACGTAGAACAGCAAAAGCGCCGGCGGCAGCAGTGCACGCAGGCCGTAGAGCTTGCCCTGCGGCGGCGGGCTTGCTGCCTGGCCGTCCTCCAGCGGGATCAGCTCTTCCTCCTCCTCGAAGGAATGACCGATGCCGAACACGATCGCGAGCCCACACAGCGCAAGCCCCGTGCCGATCACGAGCGGAAACACGTTGGGGCCGACCGGCTGCCCCGGCACCGGCGGCAGGATGTAGCCGCCATAGGCGGCGGCCGCGCCGAGCACGACGAGAAACGAGCCCGTGACGGAGTCGGGAAGACGCATGGGCGAAGTCCTGTGGGGTTTCTTCTCGCTCTCCCCGTTCTTACGGGGAGAGGGTTGGGGTGAGGGGACTTTCCGCGCGGACGGTGAGAGTTGGACTCGCGGAGACTCCCCCTCACCCGGATCGCATCTGCGATGCGATCCGACCTCTCCCCGCAAGCGGGGAGAGGTGAAACGTCACGCCTTGCTCAGGCCCGCGGCCTTCATCGCTTCGCCCATCTGGGCGTCGCCCTTGTCCATGAAGCCAGCGAACTGGCCGGCATCGCCCCACACCGTGCCGAAGCCGCGATTGCTCATGAAATCCTTGAACTCGGCGGAGTCGTAGACCTTCTTCAGCGCCGCGGTGAGCTTCGTTGCGAGCTCCGGGGGCAGGTTCTTCGGCGCGCCGATGCCGCGCCAGGCGCCGGTCGCGTATTCGATGCCCATCGCCTCCTTCAGCGTCGGCACGTCCGGGAAGATCGGGTTGCGCGCCGGTGCCATGATGGCGAGGCTCCTGGCCTTGCCGGCCTCGATGATGGCGCGTGCTTCCGGTACCGAACAGGTGGTGAGGTCGAGGCCACCGGCGGCGAGATCCTGCATCGCCGGCGCGGCGCCGTTCGACGGCACCCAGGCGACCTGGTTGGCGGGCAGGCCCATCGCCTGCATCCAGCCGACCAGCGCCAGATGCCAGATGCCGCCCTGGCCGGTGCCCGAGGCCTTGAACTTGCCGGGCGGCGCGGCCTTGATCGCTTCGGCGAGGTCCTTGACCGTCTTGTAGGGCGAGGAGGAGGAGACCTGGATGCCGGGCGGGTCCTCGTTCATCAGCGCCAGCGGGGTGTAGCTCTTCGGCGTCAGCTCGGTGAGGCCCTGCCAGTGCATCATCGAGATCTCGACCGTGAGCATGCCGATGGTGTAGCCGTCGGGCTGCGCAGTCGCGATCGCGGTATGGCCGACGACGCCGGAGCCGCCGGTGCGGTTGACCACGTTGAAGGGCTGGCCGAGGTCCTTTTCCAGAAGGGCTGCGACAATGCGCGCAGTCGCGTCGGTGCCGCCGCCGGCGCCCCAGGGCACGATCACGGTGACCGGGCGCGCCGGATAGGCTTGGGCGCGGGCGGGCGCGAGGCCGAGTGCGGCGGATGCAGCAACCGCGGCAGATGAAGCCGCAAAAGCGCGGCGCGTAATCTTGGACATGAATGCCTCCCAGCGGCGCCCGTAACACCGGACGCTCTTAATGGCGGCATTCTAGTCGGCTTTACAGCGCGGCTGCAAGGTAGCGCTACCAAAGCGCTGTGAGCAATGTGCCGCGGCTCAAACGATGATCACTGCGGCTCTTCCGCATCGCCCTTCGGTCGTGCGCCGCCGAAGATGCGCGTGCCTTCCGCGGTGAGGTAAGGCTTCAGCGCGTCCCACGGCACGAAGGCGACATATTCGCCCTCGGCGTAGGGACCGACCGCATAGGGCGGATAATGGAAGGTGAGACCGGAACTCTTGCCGGCTTCGGTCGACGGGGCGAGCGTCACGGCGCCGATCTTGAGCAGGCTCGGCTCCACGCTCTTGAACCACTCGTCGGTTGCGGTCTCGCTGGTGTCGCGCTTCTTCTTCTCGGCCTTGAGCGAGACGATCACGGCTTTCACCATCGCCTTCATGGTCGGGCCGCCATCGGCGGTCTCGGTGAAGAACGGGCGGATCGAGATGCGCTTGCGCTCGGTCTTGTCCCACAGGATCGTGTTCACGTCCGAATTGGGATGCGCGCCGTGGGTGTCCATATAGTCGTTGCGCAGGAGGTTGACATAGCGGTCGGCAACGACCGAGCGGATCGCGTATTTGCGCTCGAAGTCCCAGCCGCCGTCCTTGAAGAACTGCGGATCTTCTTTGCGCGCGGCGGCGGCCTCGGCCGCGTTCTTGTCGAGCCACTTCCTGCCCTCGGCCAGGCAATCCGCCGCGAGGGCTGCATCCGCCTTGATCTTGTCGTCGAGGAAGACGCGCGCCGCGATGCTCTTGGTCTTGACGACGGCGTCGGGCTTGGGGTCCGCGGCGAGGGCCGAGATCACGCACGTTGCGCCAAGCGCCATGGCGACGCTCAAACCGATCATGAACTTCAAGGGGAGTGCTCCTTACGTGAGCGTCAGAATATTTCGAGGATGTCGTCTGCGATCTGCTGCGCGGAGTGGGGGGAGGCGGAGCGCCGGACAGTCGCCTGCGCCTGCAAGCCGGTCGCGTCCTCGATGATCTGCTCGACGTCGATCAGGTTGAGCAGCGAGAAGGTGGCCTCCGGCTCGACCTCGACCAGGACATCGATGTCGCTGTCCGGGCGATAATCGGCGCCGGCCCGCGAGCCGACGATGGCGAGCTTCGAGACGCCCTTGGCTTTGATGGCGTCAGCGTTCTTGCGTATCGCAGCGATGACCTCGTCACGTGTCATGGAGACAGCCCGGCCGGTGATGCGGCCAGCGTACCATCTACTCCGCCGCCTCGCTATGCCCGAGCCGGGCGTTCAGCTTGCGGATCAGCTCCTCCGCGGCATCGGCGATCACCGTGCCCGGCGGGAAGATCGCCTCCGCACCGGCCGCGTAGAGCGCATCGTAATCCTGCGGCGGCACCACGCCGCCGACGATGATCATGATGTCGTCGCGGCCCTGCTTCTTCAGCGCGGCCTTCAATTCCGGCACGGCGGTGAGATGGGCGGCGGCGAGCGAGGAGACGCCGAGGATGTGGACGTCGTTCTCGACGGCCTGCCGCGCGGCCTCGTCGGCGGTGGCAAACAGCGGCCCGATGTCGACGTCGAAGCCGATATCGGCGAACGCCGAAGCGATCACCTTCTGGCCCCGGTCGTGGCCGTCCTGGCCGATCTTGGCGACCAGGATGCGCGGGCGGCGGCCCTCCGCCTCCTCGAAGGCGTCGATCAGCGCCTGAACCTTCTCGACCCGGTTACCCATGCTGGACGCCTCCCGCTTGTAGACGCCGGTGATGGACTTGATCTCGGCGCGGTGCCGGCCGAACACCTTCTCCATCGCGTCCGAAATTTCGCCGACGGTCGCCTTCGCCCGCGCCGCGTCGATCGCGAGCGCGAGCAGGTTGCCGTTGCCTTCGCCGGCCGAGCGCGTCAGCGCGGCGAGCGCGGCATCGACGTCCTTCTGGTTGCGCTCGGACTTCAGCCGCGTCAGCTTGTCGATCTGGAGCCGACGGACGTTGGTGTTGTCGACCTTGAGGATATCGATCGGAGCTTCGTCCGTCGGCTTGTACTTGTTGACGCCGATCACCGCCTGCTTGCCGGCGTCGATGCGCGCCTGCGTCTTCGCGGAAGCCTCCTCGATGCGCAGCTTGGGCACGCCGGCCTCGATGGCCTTGGCCATGCCGCCGAGCTCCTCGACCTCCTGGATGTGGCTCCACGCCTTCGCCGCGAGATCGCGCGTCAGCCGCTCGACATAGTACGAGCCGCCCCAGGGGTCGATGATGCGGGTGGTGCCGCTCTCCTGCTGGAGGAAGAGCTGGGTGTTGCGGGCGATGCGGGCCGAGAAGTCGGTCGGCAGCGCCAGCGCCTCGTCGAGCGCGTTGGTGTGCAGCGACTGGGTGTGACCTTGCGTCGCCGCCATCGCCTCCACCGTCGTGCGCATCACGTTGTTGAAGACGTCCTGCGCGGTCAGCGACCAGCCCGAGGTCTGGCAATGCGTGCGCAGCGAGAGCGAGCGCGGATCCCTAGGATTGAAGGGCTTGAGCAGCTTTGCCCAGAGCAGGCGCGCGGCGCGCATCTTGGCGACTTCCATGAAGAAGTTCATGCCGATCGCCCAGAAGAACGACAGCCGCGGCGCGAAGCGGTCGACGTCGAGGCCTGCGGCAAGCCCGGCGCGCAAATATTCGACGCCGTCGGCCAGCGTATAGGCGAGCTCGAGGTCCTGCGTCGCGCCGGCCTCCTGCATGTGATAGCCGGAGATCGAGATTGAGTTGTATTTCGGCATCTTTTGCGAAGTATAGGCAAAGATGTCGGAGATGATCCGCATCGAAGGCGCAGGCGGATAGATGTAGGTGTTGCGCACCATGAACTCTTTCAGAATGTCGTTCTGAATGGTCCCCGAGAGCTTCTCCGGCGGCACGCCCTGTTCGCCCGCGGCGGCGACGAACAGCGCGAGGATCGGCAGCACCGCGCCGTTCATGGTCATGGACACGCTCATCTGGTCGAGCGGGATGCCCGCAAACAGCGTGCGCATGTCGTAGATGGAATCGATGGCGACGCCGGCCATGCCGACGTCGCCGCCGACACGCGGATGATCGCTGTCATAGCCGCGATGAGTGGCAAGATCGAACGCGACCGAGAGGCCCTTCTGTCCGGCAGCCAGGTTGCGGCGGTAGAACGCGTTGGAATCCTCCGCCGTGGAGAAGCCGGCATATTGCCTGACGGTCCAGGGCTGGTTGACATACATGGTCGGGTAGGGGCCGCGCAGGTAGGGCGCGATGCCCGGATAGGTCTCGAGGAAATCGAGCCCGGCGAGATCGGCCTCGCCATAGGCGGGTTTCACCAGGATGCCTTCGGGCGTCAGCCACGGCTCGGCGCTGCCGGCCGGCGCGGCGGCGGCCATGCGCTCGAAGGCGACGTCTGCGAAGTTCGGAATGCGGCTCATGGTTTCGACCATATCATAGACGCTCAATCATGGTCCGGATGCTGATGGCTGACGATGGTCGCCATCTTCTCCGGTCCGTAATTCTGCTGCGTGGTCTGGCTCGGCAGATTGGCGATCCCGACCACCCAGCCGAGGCGCGACTCTGTTCCATATTGCCGGGTCGGCACCACGTGATCCGGACGATCGAACGTACCGGTCATGATCTCGATGCGCGGGCCGTCGATGCGGCGGAAGCTCAGCGGCGTGCCGCAGGCGGCGCAGAAATCGCGCATCGCGATGGACGAGGAGCGGAACGCAGAGGGCGTGCCCTTGGTCCAGGCGAAATCACCCTTCTCGATATCGGCATAGGAGGCGAACGGCGCACCGCTCGCCTTCTGGCACATTCGGCAATGACAGATGCTGATCTTCGCCGGCGCCGCCGAGACCGCAAAGCGGACCGCGCCGCATTGGCAGCCGCCGGTGAGAACGGGTTTGCCTGCTTCCGTCATGGCTGCTCCATCCCTCGATAGGCGTCCTGCAGCGTCGCAAGCGCATCGCCGCCGGCAAAGACGAAGCCGGTGACACCGGCTGCGCGCAGCGCCGCCTCGGCATCAGTCGGGCGGCCTGCCAGATAGATATGTCGCGCGCCGGCCGTTTGCAGGGCCCGGGCGGTGGCTTCGGCGTGTTCCGCATAGACCTTGTCGCTGGAACAAAGGCAGGCAAGCTCGGCGCCGGAGGCCTTGAATGCTGCGACCAACTTGGCCGGATCGACAAGACCCTCGCTGTCGGCCGCCTGGATGCCGCCGGCCTCGAAGAAGCTCTTGGCAAAGGTCGCGCGCGCCGTGAAATTGGCGGGCGTGCCGAGATTGGCCAGGAACACTTTTGGCCGCGCCCCGCGCGCCTTCAATGCCGCATCGGATTTGTCGCGCAGCGCTTCGAACGGTTCCGCCAGCCGGATCGGCGGCAGCGCGTCGAACTTGCATTTCTGTTCGCCATAGGGTGTGAGCGCGACCGGCGTGGCTTTCAGTACCGCCGTCTCGCTCTCATGCAGGTTCGGAAACTCGCTGGCGCCGGTCAGCACGTCGCGGCGCTTTGCGATGTTGGCGTCACGCGCTTTTCGCGCAGCTGCCACCTTGCTCTGGAACAGGCCTTGCTGAAGCGCGGCAAAGGCGCCGCCGGCTTTCTCGCTTTCCTGGAACAGCGCCCAGGCCACCTCGCACAGCTGCGCCGTCAGCGTCTCGATGCCGCCTGCGCCCGCGGCGGGATCGCTGACCTTGGCGAGGTTGCTCTCCTCCAGCAGCAGCAGTTGCGTGTTGCGCGCCACGCGCCGCGCGAACGGATCGGGCAGCCCGAGCGCCAGCGTGTGCGGCAGCACCGTGATCGCGTTGGCACCGGCAAGCCCCGCCGCGAACGTCGCAATGGTTGCGCGCAGCATGTTCACATAGGGGTCGCGCTGCGTCAGCATGCGCCAGGCGGTGTCGGCGGCAATGAACAACGGCTTCGGCGTCAGCCCGCAGGCCGCCTCGACGCGCGCCCACAGCAGCCGCAGCGCGCGGAATTTCGCCATGGTCAGGAACTGGTCGGCATCCGCGGCAAGCCGCGCATAGACCATGCCCTGCGCCTGCTCCAGCGCAACGCCGGCGCCTTCGATCGCGCGAAGATAGGCGAGGCCGCAGGCGAGCACGAAGGCGAGCTCCTGCACCTCGGAGCCGCCGGCATCGTGGATCACGCGGCCGTCGGCCGAGGCGAATGGCCCCTTGAAGCCGAGCGCGGCGAGGCCTTTGATGCCGCCGGTAACGGCAGGGAGAATCTCCTCCCAGGTGTAAGGGCTGTGGCCCCACACCGCGCAGGCGGCGAGCGGATCGAGACCGAAGCGGATGTCGCAGGCGGCGGGATCGATGCCGTTGCTCTTCACATATTCCGCGACATGGATCGCGGCCATCCGCGATTGCGGACCGATCTGAAGCTCGATGCCGATGCCGGCATCGAGATGAATGTCCTTCAAGATCTTTGCGACGGCATCCGCCGAAGGTTCCAGGCCAAAGCCGTGAGCACCGTTGCCACCGGCGAACACCAGTGCGAGCCCCGTCGCGCCATTCTCCAGATCCTGCAAGGCCTGCGCGTTCGCGGCTGCCGCGTCGGGATGGTCGATCCGCTGCACGATCTGCCACGGCGCGGCCGCAGCCCGTCCGACCACGGGCGCAACGCCCCTGGCGCGCGGATAGAGCGGATCGATCTTGAGGCCGTCATAGGTTTTGCCGACCAGCTTTTCGAACGGCGCACCCTTGAGCACGCCGTCGACCAGCTTGCGCCAGTCTTCGACCGTGGCCCTGGGAAAATCCGCCGCCAGCGGCAGGTCGTCAGTCACGGAGGTCATGCGGCGAGGGGCTCCCGAAGATCTTGTTGTTCGCAGGCGAAATTGCCACGGCGGACCGTCCCTGCAAACGGTTGTTTTTGGTTAACCGGTATCCGGAAGCCGCTCAATGCCTTGCGTCGAGACGCTGGAAAGCCCGTCACGCACGCGAATGCCTGAGATCACGCGGTCGGGCGCGATCTCGGCCAGCGGCACCAGCACGAAGGCGCGCTCGAACAGGCGCGGATGCGGCAAGGTCAGGTCGGGCTTCTGCAGGCTGACATCGTCATAGGCGATCATGTCGAGATCGAGCGTGCGCGGCCCCCAGGGCCGTTCCTTGGTCCGGGTGCGACCGAATTTCTGCTCGACCTTCTGCATCACAAACAACAGCGCGTGCGGGTCGAGACTGGTCTCGATCTCGATGCAGGCATTGACGAAGGGATCCTGCGCCTCATCGCCCCAGGGCGGTGTCGCATAGTCCGAGGAGCGCGCGACCAGCGCGGCCTGCGCCATGCCGCAGATGTGGGCGATCGCCTTCCGGAACGTCGCGCGGACATCGCCGACATTGCCGCCGAGTGCGATCAGCACGCTTGCCATGTCAGGGGTGCCGCGAGCGCGTCAGCATGATGCCGACGTCGTCGAAGATCGCCGCGATCGGCGCATGCGGCTTGTGCACGGTGATCTTCACGGCGCGGATGCGCGGGAAGTGCGACAGGATGGCGTCGGCGACCGCGCCCGCCGCGCGTTCCAGCAGCTTGTAATTGGTGTTCTTGAACGCCGCCGTCGTGGTCGCCACGACCTCGGCGTAGGACACCGTGTCGGCGAGACGGTCGGTGCGCGAGGGCTCCGACAGGTCGGTATAGAGTTCGAGATCAATCACGAAACGCTGGCCGACTTCGGTTTCGTGGTCCATCACGCCGTGGCGAGCATGGATCGACAGGCCGGTCACGAAGATCGTATCGGTCATTGCTTGCTCTCGATTGCGTTCGCGACCCGCAGGGCCTGCAAGGTCTCGGCGACGTCATGGGTCCGGATGATCCTGGCGCCGCGCTGGGCGGCGATGAGATGCGCGGCGATCGAGCCGGCGAGTCTTTCCTTCGGCTCGGAAGGCGACACCGAGGCGATGAAGCGCTTGCGCGAGGCGCCGACCAGGACCGGCAGGCCGAACATGTCGAATTCGCGCAGCCGCGCCAGCGCGGTCATGCTCTGCTCGGCGGTCTTGCCGAAGCCGATGCCGGGATCGAGCACGATCTTGTCACGTGCGATGCCGGCCTTGGCGGCGATGTCCAGCGAGCGCAGGAAGAACGCCTTCATGTCGGCGATGATGTCGATGGCGGAATCCACGTTGTCGCGGTTATGCATGACGATGACGGGGACGCCTCTCGCCGCCACCAGCGGCGCCATGGCGGCATCGCGTTGCAGGCCCCAGACGTCGTTGGCGATCGCCGCGCCCTGATCGAGCGCGAAGGCCACCACCTCCGCCTTCATGCTGTCGATCGAGACCGGCACGCCGAGCGCAACCACGCCTGATAGCACCGGCCTCAGCCGGGCGAGTTCGTCCTCGGCCGTGACTGCCTTGGCGCCCTTGTAGGGCCGGGTGGACTCCGCGCCGATGTCGATGATGTCGACACCGTCGGCGATCATCGCCCGGGCCCGCTCGAACGCCTGGTCGGGCGCGATGAAGTCGCCGCCGTCGGAGAAGGAATCCGGGGTGACGTTGAGCACGCCCATCACCGCCGGGAGAGGTCGCTCCAGCAGTGTCCGCAGCACGTCGCGCCCGGCCGAGCCGGCCGGCGGGACGGAAGGGGATGGCAAGGCATTCATGCGCGTGGATGTGCGCGGTCGGGGAGGGGGAGTCAAGACGGGATTGGGGGGCGATCCGGTCGCTCCGATCCGTTCCGGGGCCCGTGAGGGAACGATGCTCTTGCCCACACGCCGTCATTGCGAGCGCAGCGAAGCAATCCAGATTCTTTCCGTGGCGGCAGTCTGGATTGCTTCGCTGCGCTCGCAATGACGATGTTGAGACAGCCGTCCACTCTTACCCCCGGTGTCGTCCCGGCGAAGGTGTGGCGTCAGCTCGTATGCGGTGAGCAGCAGCCCTAATACGTGATCTTCGGCGGCAGCTTCTTGGCCTTGGCGATGATGTCGCCGACCGATTTTTCCGAGGGCAGGATGCGGACGAGCTTCTTCTTCTCGTTGGCTTCGCGCATGCTCTGGGCGAGTCTTGCCGGATTCCGATAGGCGAGCTCGCGCACGGTGGTGACGCCGGCGGCGCGCACCAGGCCGACCTTGGCCCGGCCCATCCCGGGAATGCGCATGTAGTCGGAGACGTTGGCCCATTCCAGGAGCTGCTGCTCGCTGATGCCGGTCTTGGCGGACAGCGCCTTGCGTCCCTTCACGGTCGAGGCCGCCTCGAGCAGCGCGTCGGTGGTGCGGATTCCCTGCGCCTTCAACTTGTTGGCGGCAAAGGCAGGCAGGCCCTCAATCTCGGAGATCGGATATGTCATGATACTCAATATGAAAAGCGTAGCTCAGGCAAATTGGCTGAGGCCCGGCGTCCCTGCGATGATCTTGCCCACCTGATCCGCTCCGATTTTGTCTCGGCCGAAGCGAAAAAGTTCACGGGCAATGTTCTGAATCTCGGACATGCCAAGTCCCAGGCCCATCAGGCGCGTGCCGACGGCCATCAGGCCGCCGCCCATCAGCCGCGACAGTCCGCCGCCGCTCCTGGACGCGTCGATCGCCGCTTCCGCGCCGGGAATATGACTGATCAGGGCTTCGACGTTCTCGGAAGGGCCCTCGCTGCGGAGGAAGCCCAGGATAATGCCGACGGTCTTTTCAGCGACAGCACTATCTATGCTGGCGTTTGTCGCCAGCCGCCCGATCAGCTCGTCCATAAGACCCCGCCCCTCAACCGGTTTGCATGCCGGAGTATTGCTTTCGAAAAACGATCTTGAGCCGGTGTGATGTGAAATACAAGGCGAACATGCGATTCGGCTTCGAACGCGCGAAAGGTGTTGCAGCGATGCAAGAGCGGAGATGAAAACAGCAGTAAATTACCGCGGTGCGAACGCGCCGTTCCTACTTTCGGCCGATGTCGTCCACTTGGTTTCCGACCATGTCGCAAGATCGGATCGTGTTTGAACGGTTTCAATCGGCGTGCGACATGCGGTAAACTGCGGAACCGGCATTTGAGTTTCAATACGCGAAACACGGCAGATGGATCAGAGAAAATAATGACCGCACAGGACAGCAAGCTCGGCGACACCGACGACAAGATTTTCGTCGGCAAGGGAGACGAGCAGGCATGGCTGACGCTGGCGCTCGCCAATCGCCACGGCCTCGTCACTGGTGCAACTGGAACCGGCAAGACGGTGTCGCTGCAAGTCATGGCAGAGGGATTTGCGCGCGCAGGAGTTCCGGTCTTCGCGGCCGACATCAAGGGCGACCTCTCCGGCATCTCCGAGGTCGGCGTGCCCGCGGACTTCATCGTCAAGCGCGCCACCGCGATGGGGCTGACGTTCCAGCCCGACCAGTTCTCGACGGTGTTCTGGGACGTGTTCGGTGAGCAGGGCCACCCGGTGCGGGCGACCGTCACCGAGATGGGGCCGCTTCTGCTCGCGCGCATGCTCGACCTCAATGACGTGCAGGAGGGCGTTCTCAACGTCGCCTTCCGCGTCGCCGACGACAACGGCCTTGTCCTGATCGACATGAAGGATCTGCGTGCGCTGCTCGATGCCATCGTGCCCGACAGCAGCAAGAAGGCGCCGGACGTCGCCGCGGATCCGCTTGCCGACATCCGCAAGGCCGCCCAGGGGTTTGGCAACGTCACCAAGGCCACCGTCGGCACCATCCAGCGCCAGCTGCTGGTGCTGGAGAACCAGGGCGCCACCAAGTTCTTCGGCGAGCCGGCGCTGACGCTGAAGGATTTCATGAAGACCGACCGCGACGGCCGCGGCATGGTCAACATCCTGGTCGCCGACAAGCTGCTCCAGAGCCCGCGGCTTTACGCGACATTCCTGTTGTGGATGCTGTCGGAGCTGTTCGAGGAGCTGCCCGAGGCCGGCGACCTGCCGAAGCCGAAGCTGGTGTTCTTCTTCGACGAGGCGCATCTGTTGTTCAACGACGCGCCCAAGGCGCTGATGGACAAGATCGAGCAGGTGGTCCGCCTGATCCGCTCGAAGGGCGTCGGCGTCTATTTCGTGACGCAGAACCCGATCGATGTACCCGACCGCGTGCTTGGGCAGCTCGGCAACCGGGTGCAGCACGCACTGCGCGCCTTCACCCCGCGCGACCAGAAGGCGGTCGCCGCCGCGGCCCAGACCTTCCGGCCCAACCCGAAGCTCGACACCGCCAAGGTGATCATGGAGCTCGGCAAGGGCGAGGCGCTGGTGTCCTTCCTCGAAGGCAACGGCACGCCGGCGATGGTCGAGCGTGTGATGATCCGGCCGCCATCGGCCCGGATCGGGGCGATCACGCCGGAAGAGCGCAAGGCGATCATGGATGCGAGCCCGGTGAAGGGCAAATACGACACCGCAGTTGATGAAGAGTCCGCCTACGAGATGATCCAGAAGCGCATCGCCGGCACCGCGGCGACCGCGGACGCTCCGGCCGGCGGAAGCGGCGGCGGCATCCTCGGCCAGATCGGCTCGATTGTCGGCACCATCTTCGGCACCAATGTCAAGCGCGGCCGCCTGTCGGCAGGCCAGGTCATTGCGCGCGACGTGACGCGATCGGTGACCAACCAGGTGATCGGGGGGATGGCCGCTAATCTCGGCAAGTCGGTCGGCGGCCAGCTCGGCGGCTCGATCGGCCGCACCTTGGTCCGCGGCGCGCTCGGCGGCTTGCTGCGTCGGTAGGCAGACAAGCTGGATTTGGAGGCAATCCGCGCGCCGGCGCGGCCGCTTCGTCATGGGTACAATTTCAGGTGAAGGACTCACCAACCGTCCGCCCGTCTGCTACGTGCTATGTCGCCGCCGGACTGGACCCTATTGTGAGCTCAATCGACTTGTTAGCCAAACCTGATACGCCGAGACGCCTGTCGCTGCGTGCGCCGCTAGACCTGCTCTTCCTGCTTTGCTGCTTCATCCTGGCCGCGGACGTCCTCGGTCCCGAGCTGTTCGGCAGGGGCAAGACCAAGGACTATGGGCTGTGGTACTGGGCCGGGCAGCAGGTTCTGAACGGGGGAGCGCTCTATCCCGCCAACGCCGGTGGGTATTTCGAGTTCATCTATCCGCCGCTGCCGGCGATCCTGCTCGCGATTCCGAGCTGGTTCGGCAAGATCCCGCTCTACATCGTGCTGTCGGTCCTGAATGCGCTGGCGTGGTGGTTCACCGGGACGTTCTCCGATGTCATGACCGGCTCGGGTCGCAGGGCCGGTCCGTGGCTGGAGGCACTGCCGGTTTTCGTCACCGTGACCTTCGTGTTCGACATGTTCGATCTTGGCCAGCCCAACCTCGTGCTGCTGGCGATGATGCTATACGGGTTCTGGAGCCTGCAACATCAGCGCGCCTGGCTCGCAGGCTTCATGTTCGCGCTCGCGATCGCCATCAAGGTGTTTCCGATCGCGGTGCTGCCCTATCTGGTCTGGCGGCGGAAGTGGGCCGCCGTCGTCGCGACGGTCGCCTTCACCGGCATCCTTCTCTACGTCGTGCCGGCGCCCATTCGCGGCTTCGAGCGCAACGCGGCCGAGCTTGCGACCTGGTATCAGGGCATGGTCGGGGCGAGCTCGGAAAAGGGCTTTGGCCAGCGCGACGAGCAGAACTGGTCGTGGGTCAACCAGTCCATCATTGCCGTCACGCACCGCCTGGTCCGCCCGATCAACTACAATCAGGAGGATCCCGGCAAGCCGCCGCGCACCATGAATATCATCGACGTCGACTACAGGACGGCGAACTGGATCGTGCTCGCTGTGTCCGTGTTGCTCGGGCTCGGCTTCGTCGCGGTGATGCCACGGCAAACGCGGCGAACGGCGCGCTCGGATGCCGAGGAGCTCGGCATCCTGTTCTGCCTGATGACGGTGGCATCGCCCCTGGCGCGGCAATACTACTTCATGTGGCTGTTCTTCCCGATGACGGTGCTGATGCATCGTGCCGCCTTCGACGAACGGGCGAATGTGCGGCTGGGAACCTGGCTTGCCCTCGGCGCGGCCGGCTTGCTCATGCTGCTGTCGCTGCCGTGGTTTCCCACTGCCTTCCAGGCCTGGGGCAATAATCTCCTCGCCACCGCCATCCTCGCGGGCAGCCTCGCATGGCACATCCGGCATCCGCCGGTTGCGGCTAGCTCCGGCGCCCCGGCAGGGCTAAAACCCAAGATCTCTTGAAACCCAAGGCCTCTTGAGAAGACCTCTTGAGAAGCCATCTTGAGACTCAAAAGTCAGGAATCCGACCATGGCCAATGCGCAGCTTCAATCCGTGCTCGACCACATCGACAAGGATTTTGACAACAGCCTCGAGCGCCTGTTCTCGCTGTTGCGGATCAAGTCGATCTCGGCGGATCCGGCCTTTGCCAACGACTGCAAGGCCGCGGCCGAGCATCTCGCCAAGGACATCGCAAGCCTCGGCGTCGCCACCGAAGTGAGGTCGACCGCCGGCCATCCCGCCATCGTCGGCAAGACCGGAGCGGGCGGACGGCCGCATGTGATCTTCTACGGCCATTACGACGTGCAGCCGGTCGATCCGCTCGACCTCTGGCATCGCCCGCCGTTCGAGCCTGTCGTCACCGATCATGCCGATGGCCGCAAGATCATCGTCGCCCGCGGCGCCGAGGACGACAAGGGCCAGGTGATGACCTTCGTCGAGGCCTGCCGCGCCTGGAAGAAGGTGACGGGCTCGCTGCCGATCGACGTCACCTTCCTGATCGAAGGCGAGGAGGAGGTCGGCTCGAAGAATTTCGTGCCCTTCATCGAGGCCAACAAGGACGAGTTCAAGGCCGATTACGTGCTGGTCTGCGACACCGGCATGTGGGACCGCAATACCCCGGCGATCACGACGTCGCTGCGCGGCCTGCTCTATGAGGAGCTGAAGATCACCGCCGCCAATCGCGATTTGCATTCCGGCGTGTTCGGCGGCAGCGCGATGAACCCGATCCGCGTGCTCACGAAAATTCTCGGCGGGCTGTTCGACGACGACAACCGCATCACCATTCCCGGCTTCTATGACGGCGTGAAGGATCTGCCGCCCGATATTCTGGAGCAGTGGAAGAAGCTCAATCTCACGCCGGAGATGTTCCTCAAGCCGATCGGCCTGTCGATCCCGGCCGGCGAAAAGGGGCGGCTGTTGATCGAGCAGGCCTCCTCGCGTCCGACTTGCGATGTCAACGGCATCTGGGGCGGCTATATCGGCGAAGGCTCCAAGACGGTGATCCCGTCGCATGCCTCGGCAAAAATCTCGTTCCGTTTGGTCGAGGGACAGGACCCCGCAAAGATCCGCAAGGCCTTCCGCGACTACGTGACGGCACGGCTTCCGGGCGACTGCAAGGTCGAGTTCGGCGACCATTCCGCCGCGCCCGCGGTCGCGCTCGACTGGAAGATGAAGCCGCTCGCCGCCGCCAGCAAGGCGCTGACGGAGGAATGGGGCAAGGAGACCGTGTTGATGGGCTCGGGCGCCTCGATCCCGATCGTCGCCGACTTCAAGCGCACGCTGGGGCTCGACTCGCTGCTGGTCGGCTTTGGCCTGGACGACGACAACATCCACTCGCCGAACGAGAAGTACGACCTCCGCAGCTTCCAGAAGGGCATCCGCTCCTGGGCGCGGATCCTCGCGGCGCTCGCGGAGGTGAAGTAGGGCGAGGGTCTATCCCCGTCATTGCGAGCGAAGCGAAGCAATCCAGAATCCCTCCGCGGAAACACTCTGGATTGCTTCGTCGCAAGAGCTCCTCGCAATGACGGCGGAG
Organism: Bradyrhizobium niftali; assembly: GCF_004571025.1. Taxonomy (GTDB): domain Bacteria; phylum Pseudomonadota; class Alphaproteobacteria; order Rhizobiales; family Xanthobacteraceae; genus Bradyrhizobium; species Bradyrhizobium niftali. The sequence goes on from NZ_SPQT01000001.1 coordinate 254,847, forward strand.
GCACGAGTGACGGCCCCCAAATAAAAACGCCGCCCGGAATTGGGCGGCGTTTCATTCCAAGACGTGCAGAGGTAGTTGAGAGCTATCCTACACGAAATCCCGAAAATCTCAAGACCGATAGCCCGGCAGCTCGCGGTCGAGCTTGCGCAGCAGCGGCGGCCACACGAGGTTCGTCGCGCGCAGCTCGGCGCGGTCGCGGTTCGCCAGCAGCTCGGTGTTCTTCTCGATCGCAATCTCCTCGACCGGATAGACCGGCGTGCCCAGCGCGCGCGTGCGCACCTGCATCGAGCAGGCGCGCTCGAGGTGATACATGCGCTCGAAGGCGGAGGCGACCGAGCGGCCGACCGTCAGCGTGCCGTGGTTGCGCAGGAGCATGTGGTTGTGGTCGCCGAGGTCCTTCTGGAGGCGCGGCCGCTCGTCGTGGTCGAGCGCGATACCTTCATAGTCGTGATAGGCGAGGTCGTGGGTGACGAGCTGGGCGGTCTGGTTCAGCGGCAGCAGCCCTTCGGCGCTGCTCGACACCGCGGTGCCGTCGAGGGTGTGGAGATGCAGCACGCAGATCGCGTCCTCGCGCACCTCGTGGATCGCCGAATGGATGGTGAAGCCGGCCGGGTTGATGCTGTACTCGCTCTCGGAGAGCTGGTTGCCGTGCAGGTCGACCTTGACGAGGCTCGACGCCGTGATCTCGTCGAACATCAGCCCGTAGGGGTTGATGAGGAAGTGATGATCGGGGCCGGGCACGCGCGCGGAGATGTGGGTGTCGACCAGGTCGTCCCAGCCGTACAGCGAGACGAGACGATAGCAGGCGGCGAGATTGACCCGTTGCTGCCACTCGGCCTCCGTCATGTTCGACGGCGCTTCTCTCAGGCGCGCTTCCGCTGGTGACATGGCCAATCTCTCCGAACCTCGTTGTTGCGGGAAGGGAGCGTAGTCGCGGTGATGGCCGGCGGCAAGGAGGTCAAATCGCAGCAGCCAAGCGTAGCCCGCATGGAGCGTAGCGTAATGCGGGGGGCTCACCAAGGACCCCGGATTTCGCTTCGCTCCATCCGGGCTACAAGGCAGGAGAAAGAAATTACGGTGCCGGGATCGAGAGCAGGCTGGAAATGCTGCTGCCGCGGATGTCGTAGACGCGGGCGAACACCACGTCGTCGCGCTTGATTTCGACCATGACAGGCGCGGTGAGGCCCTTGCAGTAGAACTCGCCGAGCGTCATCGCGAAATCGGCCGCATTGGAATCCCAGCCGATGGTGAAGTCGGGCCCGAGCGCGACCTGCGCCGGACGCTGCGGACCGCACACCGCGACCTTCCATTTTCGGTTGCGCGGCGGCACTTCCTGGCGCTCGACCAGCTGCTCGCGCAGCTCGTCCGAGGCCTGCTTCAGCGCGAGGCCCCAATAGTCCAGCATGAAGCGGTCGTCGGCGGCGCGCACGGTGCCGGCGATGTGGTTGAAGTGGGTGTACTGATAGGGATGCAGCCGGATCATCTCGGCGAGCGAGAGCGCAAGGCCGAAGCAGAAGGTGGCGAGCACGACCGGTTGCCAGGTGCGGTGATTGGCGCGCAGGCGCTCCATGGTCCAGGCGAAGGCGACGCCGCCGAGCACCGCCATCGGCGGGATCACGAAGACGAAATGGCGGATGCCGTTGTAGAGCGCGGGCCGCTTCACCATCGCGATCGCGAGCGGCAGGGTCGCGGCGAGCGTCAGCATCAGGAGGATGGTCTTGCGGCGGGCCGGAACCCCGCCGCGCGGCAGCAGCGCGAATGTGCTGACCACGGCGCCGGTCATCAGCACCAGCATCACCTCGGGCAACTGAAGCGCGAACAGCGTCGGCAGATAGGACCAGGGCATGTCGGGCACGGACACGATCGCGCCGTCGAACATCTCCTTCCAGGGCTTCTCGAAGAAGTGCGAGAAGTAGGTCAGCGCCTCGAAGGGATTGCCGGGTTCCATGATCGACCACGGCCAGATCAGGCCCATCACGAGATAGCCGAACACGAGGCCCGGCAGCAGCACGTAGACGACATGAGCGAAGCGGCGGGCCGCCTCGCGAACACCTTCGGTGCGCAGTTCCTCCAGGAACAGCGGGATGAAGCCGATCATGGCGTAGACCAGCGCAAGACCGCCGAGGATGCGGCAGCCGATCGACAAGCCGGCGCCGATGCCGACGATCAGGATCGTGCGCGGCGAAGGTTGCGGATATTCCTCGGCGAGCCGGACCAGGCCCAGCATCAGGATGATCATGGCCACCGCGAAGGGCGCATCCTTCGGGTTCATGAACATGTGGCCGTAGAAGATCGGGCAGAGCGCGAGCAGCAGGAGCGAGGCAAGACCGGCCAGGGGCCCGCCGATGCGGCGGCCGAGCCGCCAGGTCACCGCAAGCCCGACCACGCCGACGACGGCGCCGAGCAGGCGTCGCGTCTCGAACAGCTCGAGCGGAATGACCTTGTGCAGGAGAGCCGCGACCATGTCGAAGCCGCCGCCATACATATAGAGGTTGGCGAAGGAGAGCGCCGCGGTGTCCTTGAAGCCGGAACCGAACATGCGCAGCAGCAGGTCGGCATATTCAGCGTGGGTGTAGTCGTCCCAGCCGAGCCCGTAGTCGCGGAAGGTCAAGCCTGCAATGACGGCGACCGCGGCCAGCACCAGCATGGCGAGATCGTCGCAAGTCCGTTCGACCGAGCGCCGCAGAGGCGTGTCGATCGCCGAAGTCGTGATGGATGTCATGGCTATTGGTGACCCGGAATCCCCTCTTGGCCCTGCTGGCGCGCGCGGGCCTGCTCCCCGGACTCCGTATAGCGCAGTTCCATTACCAAGTAATTGGGCATTATGGCTAAATTCCTGATGCGACGCAGCAAATCCAGAAACTCAAGAGCACTCTAGGAGTAGCGATCCGTAGCTGAAGGGAATGTGAATAAGTCCCTGATTTCCTTCTCTTTAGGAACGCTGATCACAATTCGCCGTTGGCGACGAACACAGGATGACGGTATCGTGGCGCGAGTGTCGCGTGCGGATGCACGGCCGGGGGTGAGTTCGATGACGTTGGCATTGTTGATCGCGGGGATTGTCGCCGTCCTGGCGGGCCTCCTTGGGATCCTGTTTGGCTTCACCGTCAGGGAGTTCAGCCTCGGCAGTACCCTCATAATCTCGGGCACGATCGGCGTCTGCTCCGGATTGTTACTGGCGGGCCTCCATGCGGTGCTGCTGGAACTGAAGGGCATCGCCCGCCGGCTGGCCGGATCAGCCGCAGCGTCCGAGGTGCGGGTCAGGCCCGTGCTGCCGGGTCTCGCGCTGCCCGGTGCGCCCGAGCCTGCTCCGGCGATGCGCGCCGAGCCGCCGGCCCCGCCATCATCGGCCGCGCCGCCGCCATGGCTGGGCGAAGCACCCGCGCGTCCGCGCGTCGAGCCCCCGCCCGAGCCGGAACCTGCGGCGCCGCCCGCGGCTCCGGAAACGCCGCGCCGGCGCAACCTGCTGTTCGCCTCGACCTCGCGAAAGGAGCGCGAGCGCGCGGAGGCTAAGGCCACCGAGGGCTCACCGCCGCCGCTTGCCGAGCCCGCGGCGCCTGCCGCCCCGGACACGCCGCCTGCAAGCTTCGACGACGCCTGGCCGAGGCCGGACCGTATGCGCCCGCCGGAGCCGCCGGCCGCCTCGCGCCGGCCGCCGCCGCGCTCGCCCTCGACCTTTGTCGAGGCCCCGCCGCCGCCTGCACCCGAGCCGGAGGCGCCGCCGGCGGTTGAGCAGGCGCCCGTGACCGTGCTCAAATCCGGCATCGTCGACGGCATGGCCTATTCGCTCTATTCCGACGGCTCGATCGAGGCGCAGATGCCGGAAGGCATGATGCGCTTTGCCTCGATCGACGAGTTGCGCGCGCATCTCGACCAGCGTTCCTGAGGACTTCCGCGGCCAAGTAAAGCGCCACCGTTCTTGTCATTTTGTCAGTCGTCGCATTTTGGCCGAACGTATTGTTGACACGGAATACTTTGGCGTCGTCAATCTCGTGAGACGCAAGGTGGAGAAAGGTCGGGCCCATGTCGGATGCCGGGGCTAAGAATTTCATTGAGCTGACGGCCAGCATCGTCTCGGCCTATCTCGGCAACAATCCGACGCCGGCCGCCGAGATCCCGAACCTGATCAGCCAGGTGCACGGCGCGCTGGTGCGGGTCTCGTCAGGCCGCGTCGAGACGGCGCCGCTCGAGCCGGCCAAGCCGGCGGTGTCGCTGAAGAAGTCGATCGCGCCGGACTATCTGGTCTGCCTGGAAGACGGCAAGCGCTTCAAGTCGCTGAAGCGCCATCTGCGCACCCAGTACAACATGACGCCGGAACAATATCGCGAGAAATGGGGCCTGCCGGCCGACTATCCCATGGTCGCGCCGAACTACGCGGTGGCGCGCTCGCAATTGGCAAAGCAGATGGGTTTGGGACAGCAGCAGCGGAAGCGGAAGTAGAGCTGCTTTAGCCTACAGCTTACTCCACCCTCATCCTGAGGAGCCCGCAAAGCGAGCGTCTCGAAGGATGGCCGCGGGCGAGAGCGGGGCCTGCATGGTTCGAGACGCGCTTCGCGCTCCTCACCATGAGGATCTTCAGGTGGCTTCCGCCAGCGCCTCTTTCGCGTCGGTCTTGATGCGTTCGACCATCGAGCGCAGGCCGTTGGAGCGCTGCGGCGTCAGGTGATCGCGAAAGCCGAACTCGTCGAACACCGCGATCGCGTCGGTCGCGAGGATTTCCTGCGGCCTGCGGCCCGAATAGAGCGCGAGCACGATCGCGACCAGGCCGCGCACGATATGAGCGTCGCTGTCGCCGCGATATCTGAGGATCGGCGCGCCGCCATCGCGCTCGACCAGCTTCTGGAGCCAGACCTGGCTGACGCAGCCATTCACCTTGTTGGCGGCGGAATGCTCAGCCTCGGGCAGCGGTTCCAGGGTGCGGCCGAGCTCGATGACGTACCGGTAGCGGTCGTCCCACTCGTCCAGAATCTCGAAATTGTCCCTGATTTCGTCGATCGTCGTCATGCTGGCCTACAGTTCCCGTTCAGACCAATATAGGGACGCGAAGCCGCGAAATCGATAGGGTTTGGGGGCTAATTCGCCGGCCCCGGTCCGCGCCATTCCAGCGCGAGGTCGTCCTGGGTCAGGGTGTCGCGCGGCGCCTCGCTCGCAGCAGTGTCGCCTTCGCCGGCCAGCGCGATCGAGCCGGTGTGGTCGGGCGCCTTCTTGTCGCTCTTGTCGTTCTTCTCGTTGGTGATGTGCTCTTTCTTGTCGTTGATGATCTGATAGATCTTCTTCGCGCCGTCCTGGGCGCGCTGGCCGATGATGGTTGCGGCCTGTCCGCCGACCTCGCAGGCTGTGGGCTGGCGCTTGCAGAACTGGGTCATGTCGGAGACGGCCGCGGTCGCAGCCTGCACCGCGTCGGCGGCGCCGATCTGCGGCAGCTTCTCCGATTCGGGCGTCTTGTCCCGCGGCAGGAGCACCAGCACCAGCCCGAGCCAGAATGTGATGCGGAGCAGAAAGCGCATCTTATCGACCTGTACGTTAGATCCCGCCGCGGCGATTTCCGCAGAGCGCGTCGGACCTAGCAACTCTCGATAAATCGCAAGTGATTGCCTTGAGCTTAATTCGCGGAAAATTTACGCAAAAAACTTCGAAAATGGCGGCCTCGTAAATTTTCCATTGATGCCGAGCCCCCGTGGCCTTGCCGTCTTCCGTATCCACCAATTCGAAACCATGCGGGCCGGGGTGAAACCCTGTGTTCACCATCCTCGCCGAAGACGTCGCCAAATCGTCTAAAAAGCTCCGCGATGACACGGTGTCCGGCACCGGGCCGTGCCGCCTTAGCACTCGTTTAAGGTCGCTCTGACACGGTGGCTCAACGACAAGGAGGCGTTCCGGCGCGTCTCTCCGACGAATGAGCCGAAGCGCGAGACCCGTGACAGTTTTGAGTATCATCCGCGATTGTCTCGATGCGCTGCTGCATCCCTCCGCGCGTTACGACGCGCTGACGCGAGCGCGCCATCGTGCCTTCATGGCGCCGCGTCTGCTCGGCAGCCTGGCCGCGTTTGCCGCATTCCCTGTTTATCTCGCCATGCGTGGCGCGCCGAGCGCGGTCGAGGTCGCCGCCTTTGCCTGGCTGATCGCGCCGATCATGTTGTCCTGGTTCCTGTCGCGCACCGGCCGCTACGAAGGCGCGCATGTGCTGTCCTCGCTCGCACTCGCCGGCCTGATCATGGCGGTTGCCATCACGACCGGCGGCATCGGATCATTCGCTGCGGTGTGGCTGATCGTCGTTCCGCTCGAGGCTGCGCTGTCGGCCTCGCGCCGCGTTGCGGCCTTCGCCTCGCTGCTCGCGCTCTCCTGCGCGGGGATACTGATCCTCGTCGGCCAGCTCGGCTGGCTGCCGCTGGATGAGCCGAGTGCCGCGCAGCGTAGCCTGCTGATGGCGTTCGGCGTCGCCTCGGCCACCCTCTATGCTGCGGCCCTCGCCTTCGGCGCGGAGTCGCTGGCGCGCACCAGCGTTGCGCTGCTGTCGCGCGAGGAGGAGCGTTATCGCCTGCTCGCACGCAACATGAGCGACGTCATCTCGCGGCATCGGCGCAACGGCACGGTGCAGTTCATCTCGCCGGCCGCCGAGGCCATGCTCGGCATGCCCGTTGCGCAGCTGCACGGCCACGGCCTGTTCGATCGCGTCCATGTCGCCGATCGCCCGGCCTATCTCACCGCTTTGTCGGATGCCGCGCGCGGCGACGTGCGCAGCGTCGAGTTCCGGCTGCGGCGGGAGCCGACCGGCTCGGAGCACGGCCAAGCCAATTTTCAGGTCGACTTCATCTGGGTCGAGATGCGCTGCCGGCCGCTCGACCAGGATCCCGGCCGCCAGCATATTGACCGCGATGCCGCACGCGAGACGGAAGTCGTCGCCGTGATGCGCGACGTCACCGATCGCAAGCTCTCCGAGCAGGCGCTCGATCAGGCCCGCAGCGCCGCGGAGGCGGCCGACGCCGCCAAGACGCGCTTCCTCGCCACCATGAGCCACGAGCTGCGCACGCCGCTCAACGCCATCATCGGCTTCTCCGACATGATCGCGCAGGAGCAGACCCTGATGCTGGGTGCGGCCCAGCGCAGGGAATATGCCCAGCTGATCAACGATTCCGGCCAGCATTTGCTGTCGGTCGTCAACGGCATCCTCGACATGTCCAAGATGGAATCGGGCAATTTCGAGATTGCGTCGGAGCCGTTCGCGCCGCGCGCCTCGCTCATGCATTGCTGCAATCTGCTGGCGCTGAAGGCGCGGGAGAATGGCATCGACCTCGTCACCGACGCGCCGCAGGACCTGCCCGTCATGACCGGCGATCCGCGCGCCTTCAAGCAGATCGTGCTCAACCTCGTCGCCAACGCCATCAAGTTCACCGAGCGCGGCGGCCAGGTCTCCGTATCAGCCGCGGTGTCGGGGTCGCAGCTCACGCTGCGCATCAGCGATACCGGCGTCGGCATCGCGCCCGACGACCTCAAGCGTCTTGGCGCGCCGTTCTTCCAGGCCGGCAAGACCTATCAGCGCCGTCACGAAGGCACCGGACTCGGACTTTCGATCGTGAAGAGTCTTGTGGCGTTGCATCTCGGCGATTTGACGGTACAAAGCAGGTTAGGGGAGGGCACCGCCGTCACCGTCAAGCTGCCGCTGGTCTACACGCCGCCGCAAGCCAAGCCCCTCGATGGCAAGGCGGCCGAGAGCAAGATCGCAACCTTGACGCCGGTCCCGCGCCAGGAACTTCACGACCAACATCACGACCAACTTCAGGACCAACCTGCTCCGGTGAAGAAAAGTGCCTAAGAAGTCTGCAAAGGGCGAAGCTGCTCCGCGCCGCCGTGGCGCCAAGGCCGCGGCTGTCGACATCGAGACCGAGCGCAACCTCGTGATGCGCGTGCTGCTGCACAGCCCCAAGGACACGCTGGCCGGCCTCGTCGCCGTTGCCGCCATCAGCGCGATCGTTGCCAATGCGCTGTTCCTCCAGACCGGCCGGCATCCGGCGCCGATGTTCGGCACCGTGATCAATCTTCCGATGCCGTCGTCCGTTCCGCAGGCCAATCCCTTGCCGCGCGCGCGCCCCGTCGGTGCCGATACGTCGCCGCTCGAGCCGAAGGCGACCGAGTTCCGCGTCGATCCCAAGCCTGCCGAGAGAGCGGCCGAGAAGGCGCCCGAGAAGCCCGTCGAGGCCACCGCATCGACGCCGCGCTCGGGCGATCCCATGACCAACCTGGTCAAGGCCACGACATCGCCCTCGGCTGCCGTCGCGCGTCCGCCGGCGCCGATCCCGGCGCAGCAGAGCCCGGCGGTGCGGCGTATCGCCGGCGTGCAGCGCGCGCTGTCCGAATATGGCTACGGCAATTTGAAGGTCACGGGCGCGATGAGCGGCGAGACCCAGTCCGCGATCCAGAAGTTTGAGCGCGAGCACAAGATGCAGGTCACCGGCCAGGTGTCCGATCGGCTGCTGCGCGAGCTCGCGGCCGCGATCGGCCATCCCGTCGAGTAATCGTCACGCTTGCGGAGGCTGGTGCTGATCCCGGCACTGGCCTATCGTCCGACTCATGCGTTTGAAATCCAACATATGGGTCGCGGCCTATTTGCGCCGGTGCCAGACCGAGGGCGTGTTCGGCGCAGTGCGCCGTCGCGGCGCCGAGGAGGCGGGCGCGGTGTTCGTGAAGGTGTCGCTGCTCGACGGCAATGCGATGCTCTACGTGCCGGCGCCGCAGACCGTCTATGACGACGGCCGGCCGGTCGACCGCTTCTTCGTGCCGGTTGCGCCGCAGCCGCTGCCGGAGCCCGCCGTCGAGGAACGGCTGACCAGGGAAATCCGCTTCGATTCGGATGCCTGGATCGTCGAGACCGAAGACCGCGCGGGGCGGCACTTTCTGGAATTAGCGAAGACCTGACTGGTGCCTCCACCGTCATTGCGAGCGTAGCGAAGCAATCCAGAATCTTTCCGAGGAGGGATTCTGGATTGCTTCGTCGCAAGAGCTCCTCGCAATGACGAGCTCGGGGGGCGTCGAGCGCCCCACACTCAATGTCACTGCCTGTGGAGACGGGTGCTAGCGAACTACCGGTCCGACGACCCGCCGGTGCCGGTCCGCACCGTCGGGCTCGAGCCGGGCTGCACGCCGGGCCGCGTCTGGCTTGCGCCCGCACGCGCACGCTGGCGTTCGCCATCGTGCAGCGACGACTGGTACTTTGCGCGCGTGACCGCGAGCGTGGAGCCGCGCCAGGCGGCCAGCATCACCAGCGCGGAGCGCTCGCCGAGGCGATCGTAGAGCCGCGACAGCCGGTACACGTTGTTCACGGAGTTGCCGATCTCCGGCTTGAAGAACAGGAGAATGCGCTGGAAGTTCGGGCTCGGCATGTCGAGCGCGCGCGCGGCGACCGCGAGCGCTTCGCCGCCGGGATCGTCGACGATCTGGGCCGCGACGCGGGAGGGCAGGATCAGGCTGTCGCCGAGCTCGTAGGTGAAATTCTCGACGTCGCCCGCGATCGCCGCCATCTCCAGGATCTGGATCGCGCGCTTGGCGCGCACGGTCGGAATCTGCGGCGCGGCCTTCAGCGGCGTCTGCTCCAGATTGTGCAGGATCAGCGCGCGCTGAGATGCATCGGCGCCGAAGAACATGTCGTGGATTTCGGCAGCGTCCGTCGGCTGCATCGCCATGTTCGAGGCCATGCGCTGCTCGGCCTCGGTCGGCGCGCGGACCGGGGAGGGCTCCGGCGGGGACGCCGGGATTTCGCGCGCGAGCGGAACCCTGCGGCCTTCCTGGGCGGCGACCAGCCCGAGCTTCTGCAGGATCGGGACCGGCGTCGATGGATAGACCGCAAGCCGCGCCTTGACGGCCGCGCGCGTCGCATCGTCGACCTGGTCGATCAATCGCGTGGCGAGTTCGACGAATTGCCGCTGTTCGTCCTCGCTGTGGACACGCGTCTGGACATAGAGGTCGGTCAGCACGCGCAGCAGCGTCGGGCGAACATCGACGCCTTCGCGACGGGAGAGGGTCATCAGCCCGTCGAATCCGGGAAACAGCGACTTGGTCATGGAGGCGTACGCAACTCGGAAAAGAGACTCGCGGACGAGCATAGCGCAGGTTCTTTTAAAGCCTCGTTAAGGAAAACGAGGCGTGAAGCCGGCCCTGCAATTCCAGGCATTGTCGTGCCGCAACGGGACGGCGCGGCCGGTTCCGTGCGGTTACGGTCCAAAGGCCATCTTTACACCCCGTTAACCATGAGCTGATCTTAATGATCCGCATGTTGCTGGGGCGCGTTTGGTCGCGCGGCAATTGAAGAGAGCTGACATGGGGACCATCATCGAATTTCCGGCCGGTCGCCGGGTAGGCTCGTCGGGGGACGTCACACCGCGCGCGGACATGGGGACGATTCTGATCCTTCCCGTGATCCGCATCGAGCGCGAGGCGGACGAAACCAGCGGCGATCGTGGGCCGGAAGCGGGCACAGCGCCGGGGCGCCGTCGTCGTCGCCGCTAGATCCGGCTCTTGCAATGCCGGACACCATCCGCCAGATCCGGCCCTTCGTATCGGCCGTCCTGCTCACGCTGCTCGGTGCGGCGCTCGGCGCCTGTAGTGGCGGCGATTTCGGCCGCACCCGCGAGAGCATGCGCAGCGACGACATGCATCGCTGGCTCGGCGCCGAGGTCACCGCGAGCGTCGGGTTGAGGCCGTCGCAATTCCAGCTCACCGACGAGGAGCGCCAGCTTCGCGACCTCGCCTATCCCCTGATCGAGCCGCCGCTGTCGCGCCCCGCATGGAAGAGTGTGTTCGGCGACTACAAGGCCTTGCCGTCACCGTGGCGGCAGAAGGTCGTGTTCGACCGCACCATGTACGGGCGCACGCTGATCGACGAGCCGCACCGCTCGCATTCCTCGCGCTATGCGCAGCTGATCGAGGACGTGCGCAACGACACCACCCGCTTCGAGCCGTTCTTCGCCTCCGCGATCCGCGTCATCGATCTCGACAAGAAGCGCAATGCCAGCATGGCGCGCGTCTCCGCCCTCTCGCCGAAGGAGAGGGAGGATGCGGTCGAGCGCATGCAGGAGAACTCGCTGATCATCCAGTGGGTGCAGCAGTGCCTGGAGCAGCGCGTCTCCTCCTATCGCTGGGCGCTGGAGCGCCTGGTGATCCAGGCGCCCGACGGCATGGCCGCCGACGCCGACCGCCTGATCGGCGAGCTCGCAGCCCAGACTGCCAACCCGCCGGTCCAAGCGCAGCCGCCCTACGGCCGCGCGGTCATCTCGAAGGGCTGACCCGCGGCAATTGCTTCGGCATCGCACGTTCGAGGAACGCGAACAGCCTGCGCTCGGAGTCCTGACGTCCCGTGCCCCAACTGTCGAGGAGCAGGACGACGTAGCCATGCGCGACGGCTCTGCGCGCCCAGGCCGCGATGGCAGAATTCAGTCCCGCGCACTGGTGCAGGAGCGCGATGGCAGGGAACGGGCCGGCGCCGTCCGGCTTGAGCAGCACCATGCGCGGTGCGACAAATTGGTCGATGCTCTCGGCTGCAACGGGAAGAACAAGGTCGGACGCAATTGTTGCTCCGCGGTAGATCGCCCCGGCATCCCAGACCACAGGGGGCCATTGCAGCCCATCCTGCGCGGCGGCCCCGCCAGTACTCCAGGCTGCGACCGACGCTGCAACCAGCGCGACGAGCGCGCCAAGGCGCCACCCGCTGCAGGGGGGCGGGAACTCGTGCCTGGCGCAGCCGCCAGCCCCGTTGAGCATATCCGCGTACCGATCTGATTGGCGCTTGTTCTTCGACGCTATATCGATAGGATCATCTGGTTGCACCAAGTCATTTTTGCGCGAAGGAATTTTGGGATGAGCTCAGATTCCAGGACTGCATTTGAATCCGTATCGAATTTTTCTCCACCGCGAATGCTGCTGGCATTTGCCCTCCTGCTGGGATCGGCCGGCTCGGCCGCCGCGCTGACCAAGGAGGCGGCGATCGAGAACTGCCGGATGACCGTCGGCAAGCCGATCGTGCATGCGTGCATGCAGGCCCAGGGAGGTCGCAAGGCCGGTGCCGACATAGAGGGGTGCCGCGCCAAGGCATCGCCCCAGGTCAGGGCCTGCGTGATGGCGGCGCTCAACGCCGCGAACGGGCGCGCCAACGTGGCCGTCGAAATGCCGAAAGAGGCGGCGCCCAAGCTCGATCCGGGCACTGCGCTGCCAAAGGATTTCGTCGCGCCACCGCGCAACATCTCCGATATCACGGCCATTCTCGATGGCGAGAAGCCCGATGCGAAGCTGATCGCCGAGCTCAAGGCGGATGCCGATGCGGCACCGACGGGCAAGGAGTCGCGCCAGGATCTCGCGCAATTCTACTTCGATCGCGCCAATGCGCGCTCGCAACTCGGCCGGCTCGCCGAATCCATCGCCGACGCCGACAAGGCGGTGGAGGTCGGCCGCGGAGCCGTCAGCCCGAACTTGCTGGGGCGTCTGATGCAGCTGCAGTCGGTGCAGTATTCGCTCGCCGGCGATCCCAAGCGCGCGCTGGAGGTCATGCAAAAGCTGTTGCGCGAGACGGCCAATACGCCGGGCGCGAAGGGCTACGTGTTCAATGCCAACCGTGCGATTGCGTCCATCCTCCTGCAGATGGGCGACGTCCCGCAGGCCGAAGCCTATCTCCGTCGCAGCCTGACCGCGATCCAGGAAGCGCGCACCAGCGGGCTTCCAGGTTGGCGCGCCAGCTATTCCAAGCTGGGCCAGAACTGGGAAGGCGAGATCGAGATGTCGCGCGGCGCGATCTTCGAGGCGCGCGGCCAGTTCGCCGAAGCCGAGGCCGCCTATCGCACCGCCGAGATGCGCAAGCGTGCCGGCAACAAGGGGGTTCTGGAGCTGGACAATCCGCCTGCAGAGACACTGCTGCTCCAGGTTGTCGACGGCCTCGTCCTGAACCAGGCGCGCATGAAGGCGCGGCAGGGACGGCTCGCCGAAGCCGAGGTCGATGCGCGCCGGGCGCTGCTGGCGCGGCTGAAGGACACCGGCAAGTACAATCCGGTGACGCCGCGTTTCGTGATGGGGCTCGCCGGTATTCTCGTCGATCAGGGCCGCTACGAGGAGGCCGAGCAGCTCGGCCGCGTCGCCCTCGACATCAGCAAGACCGTCGGCGTGCCGGACGACTCGCAGTCGACGGTGCAGTTGCTGTCCCAGCTCGCCGGCATTCTCAGCCTTCAGCGCAAGAACGCCGAAGCCAACGCCATGTTTGCGCGGATCGACCAGGCGATCGCGAAGTGGGATCCGCAGCGCCGCCAGGTCTTCGAGCTCAATCCGTCGCGCATTCTCGCGCTCTACAACTCCGGACAGCTGGACGCCGGCATTGCGGCGGCCGAGCAGCTCGTCAAGAAGCAGGTCGGGCGCGTCGGTGAAAATCATTTCGATTCCGCCTCCGCGCGCGGCACGTTGGCCGTCGGTCTGATGCGGGCGCGGCGCGATGCCGAGGCGATCCGCGAGTTCAAGGCTGCCATCCCGATCATGATGGCGAGCGCGAACGAAAACGCCGACGATGAGAATACCACTGTGGTGGCCGCGCGCAGCCAGCGGCTGCAAACCATTGTCGAAAGCTATCTCGCGCTGCTCGCGCGGGCCGAGGGCACCGGCAGCAGCGTTGGCGAGGAGACCTTCGGCCTCGCCGATGCCGTTCGTGGTCGCTCGGTCCAGCAAGCATTGGCAGCTTCGAGCGCGCGCGCGGCGGCCAAGGATCCGGCGCTCGCCGAGCTCGTGCGCATGGCGCAGGATCTGACCAAGCAGGTCAACGCCCAGCTCGGCACGCTCAACAATGTGCTCGCGCTTCCGGCGGCGGAACGCGACGAGAAAGGCGTTGCACAAATCCAGGCTTCGATTGCCGCCTTGCGCGGCCAGCGCGACAAGGCGCGCCAGGAGATCAAGCAGAAATTCCCGATCTACGCCGATCTCGTGTCGCCCAAGCCGCCGAGCGTCGCCGAGATTCGTGCGACGCTGGCCGACGACGAGGCCATGCTGTCGTTCTATTTCGGCCAGAACGGCAGCTTCGTCTGGGCCGTGCCGAAGTCAGGGGCGGTGGCGTTTGCCGCCGTCAACGCCAAGATCGGCGATATCGAGACCAAGATTCGTAAACTTCGTGAGGCGCTCGAGCCCCAGGCCGCGATGATCTCGGACATTCCGCCGTTCGATCTGAAACTCGGCTACGAGCTCTACGAGCTGTTGCTGAAGCCGGTCGAGAGCGGATGGAAGCCGGCCAAGAACCTGATCGTGGTCACCAACGGCGCGCTGGGCCTGTTGCCGTTGTCGCTGCTGCCGACCGCACCGGCGGAGGTGGCCGCGGACGAGGACCCGCTGTTCGTCGGCTACCGCAAGGTACCGTGGCTGGCCCGAACCCATGCCGTGTCGACGGTGCCATCCGCGGCCGCGTTGCGCACGCTGCGGCAGCTGCCGCCGGGCAAGCCCGGGCGCGGCGACCTCGTGGCGTTCGGCGACCCCTATTTCAACAAGGACCAGCAGGCCGAGGCTGAAACTGGCGGCGCCAAGGTTGAGGTGGCCGATGCCGGCGGCAACGTCACCCGCGGCATGCCGCTGAAGCGCCGCAACAGCCCAAAGCTCGACGGCGTCGACAGCGCCGAGCTCGGTCTGTTGCCCCGGCTTCCCGACACGGCCGATGAGCTGAAGTCGATCGCGCTCGCGTTGCAGGCGGATCCTTCAAAAGTGTTGTTCCTCGGCAAGAGTGCGACCGAGAACGCCGTCAAGACGATGAATCTCTCCGGCTTCAGGATCCTGGCTTTCGCCACCCACGGCCTGGTCCCCGGCGAGCTCAATGGATTGACGCAGCCGGCGCTCGCCTTGTCGTCCCCGACCGTGACGGGCGAGGGCGGAGACGGCCTCCTGACGATGGAGGAGATTCTCGGCCTCAAGCTCGATGCCGACTGGGTCATCCTGTCGGCCTGCAATACCGGCGCAGGTGCCGGTGCAGGGGCCGAAGCGGCATCGGGGCTTGGCCGGGCGTTCTTCTATGCCGGAACGCGAGCCCTGCTGGTGACGAACTGGTCGGTGCATTCGCAATCGGCGCGGCAGCTGGTGACCGACCTGTTCAAGCGGCAGGCCGACGATCCGAAGCTGTCGCGGAGCGAAGCGCTGCGCGAGGCGATGATGGCCCTCGTCGATGGCCCGGGCTATCTCAATGGCGAAGGCAAGACCGAGTTCGCCTATGCGCATCCGCTGTTCTGGGCGCCGTACACGATCATCGGTGACGGCGGTGTACGTTGACGGCCGGTGAGGGAAGGATCGGACGGGAAATGAAGCGGACCATCTTGCTTGGGCTCGTTGCGGCGGGCCTGCTGTTTTCGGGAGCGGCGCGAGCGACAACACAATTGATCACCGAAGAGGAGGCCAGGCTGCCGCCTCCGAAGGGGGCGATTGCCGCGGACCGGCGCGGCATCATGCGTGGTCCGAAGGTGGAATTCGTCTCGCCCGGCGATTCCGTCAACTCACCCTTGCGGTTGGTATTGAAGTTCGAGTCGTACGGTGGGGCGAAGATCGATCCGGAGTCGGTCAAGGTGATTTTTCTGCGTTCGCCGAATGTCGATCTGACCGCTCGGGTCAAGCCGTTTGTCCAGCCCGACGGCATCAACATGCAGGACGCTGAATTGCCGCCAGGCGAATACACCGTTCGCGTCGACATCAAGGACAGTGACGGCCGGCCGGGCACGGCGATCTTCACGCTGAAGGTTGCGCCCAAGTGACGTGTCCGTACTGCCAATCCGCCAACGCGGAAGGCGCGCTGGTTTGCGCGTCCTGTGGGCGTGATATTGCCGTTCCCGCCACGCTGATCGCGGAACGGGACGATCTGCGGCGCAAGCGTGACGAGCTGCGCGACGAGCTGAGGCAGGCCAGAGACGAAGTCGAGGCCATCATGCGGCGCAGGAAGCCGCGCTGACGATGGAATGTCCGTTCTGCGCCGAGACGATCAAGGACGAAGCCATCGCGTGCAAGCACTGTTCGCGCGATCTGCGCGTCGTGCGACCGACGCTTCGCGAGATCGACGACATCGTCGCCGACCTGGACAGGCTCAGGCGGGATCTCGATCGGGTCAACGTCCGCCTCGAGCGGTACAAGAATCCGCTGCGATATTTCGGAACGCATGCGGTCCTCTATGTCGTCATTCCATCGCTGCTGCTGACGGTCGCGCATGTCCTGGTGACCATCACCTTCAACCTCTCTCCGATCCCGCTTCGGATCGCGTCGATCGTGATCCCGCTGCTGTTCGGGTTCGTGGCCTATCCCCTGCACAGGGTTTCGGCGGTGGGAGCGTTCGTGCTGGCGTTCCTGGCTGCGAGCGTCAGCATTCTGTCGATGCTGACGGTCACCGGAATCCACGATCGTGTCCCGATCCTGCCGGCCGTGTGGATTGAATGGCGCGAAGTGTTCGAATACGGAGCGAGCATCCTGCTGGCCTTCGTCTCCGGAAACATCCTGGGCGTCCTGATCTTCCAGGTGCTGCCGCGCGTGCTTGCCCAGGGCGGCAAGCCGAACGCGTTCGCCTTCAGGATGGCGCGCCTGCTTGGACAGCATGTCGGTGAAGAGCAGTTGCGCCGCCGGGCTCGTTTGATCCAGGACCTCATGCAGACTGCGGGGCCGCTGGCCGGCATCGCCGCAACGGCGGTCGGCTCCATTTACGCCGGCCTGAAGGGCCTGCTCGGATAGTCGCGAGGATTGTGCAGGCGGCGCGCGACAGGATCGCGGTCAGCGTGCCGTGCCAGGCGTTTTGCGCGCGCCGGGCCGGCGCGCGGTTCGATCCGAGCTGCGCTGCTTCTGGAGCTTTGCGACAAAGTCCTTCAGCGCGTCCGCCAGCGGCACTGACGCGCGGTAGGCGAGGCCGACCTCGCGCCTGACCTTGACCTCGATCTCGCGCACGGCGACGTCTGGATTGCCCTTCGCCACGCCCTCCGGGACGATGGCGATGCCGACGCCGGCGGCGACCAGCGCCATGGCCCAGTCCTCCGATTGCGCGATCGCCACGCTCTGGCGCCGCTGCGCGGCGCGGCCGAAGAATTCGCTTTGCTCGCAATGGCAGCGGTCGATCATGGCAGCACCGGCGAGATCGGCGGTCCGGAGCCTGTCCTTCAGCGTCAGCGGATGCGACGGCGGCAAGGCGGCGACATAGCGCTCGCTCCACAGCGCGACGAAATGCTCGTCGGCGCGCAGCATGGTTTTCGAGATGATCCGCGCATCGGCGCGCTCGTCGCTGCCGACGAGGCGCAGCGCGATGTCGCTGCGCGCCGTCAGCGGCTTCAGCAGCGCGATCGTTCGGGGCACGTCGAGCGTGCGCATCAGGCCGAGCGTCACCGTCGTCCTGGTCGCCGGCTTTCTGAACAGGCTGCGCGCGGCGTCGGCCTCGTCGATGATGCGGCGGGCCAGCGCGTGAAACTGCTCGGCCGAGGCGGTGGGCGCGACGCCCTTCTTGTGCCGGATGAAAAGCGTGGTGCCGAGCTCGGCCTCCAGATTGGTGATCGCGGTCGAGATCGACGGCTGCGACACGAAGCAGGCACGCGCCGCGGCGGTCAGGTTGCGCGCGCGATAGACGGCTGCGAAGTAGCGAAGCTCGCGGATGTCCATAGTATGTACCTAGAGATATGATCAATATTCAATATTTTACCTATGGATCTGACGATGGCAAGAACGCCCTGGTCACAACGGGCGAGGACTTCCATGAAAATCCATCATCTCAACACCGGCACGATGTGCCCGATGGGCCGCCGCCTGGTGAATGGCACCGGCGGCCTGTTCCAGCGCGCCCGCATGGTCTGCCACTGCCTGCTGATCGAAACGGGGGACGGGCTTGCCCTGGTCGACACCGGCATCGGGCTTGGCGATATCGCAGCCCCTGACAGGCTCGGACGGCGCTGGTTGCGCCAGACCGCGCCACGGCTCGACCCGTCCGAGACGGCGGTCGAGCAGGTGAAGGCGCTCGGCTATTCGCCCACTGACGTGCGCCACGTGCTGCTGACCCATCTCGATCGCGATCACGCCGGCGGCGTGCCCGACTTTCCCCATGCCGCGATCCACGTCCATCGCGCCGAATACGACATGGCGGTGCAGCGCAAGCCGGCGCCCCCGCAAGGGCGCTATGTCACCGGGCAGTGGAGCCATGGACCGAGCTGGACGTTCTATGGCGAAGCCGGCGAAGACTGGTTCGGTTTCAAGGGCGTGCGCGCGCTCGGCGACAGCGAAGCGGATATCCTGATGATCCCGCTCGCCGGCCATACGCTCGGCCATTGCGGCATCGCGGTCCGGTCAGGCGACACATGGCTGCTGCATGCCGGCGACAGCTATTTCCATCACGGTCAGCTCGCGGCATCCCCGCGCATGCCGCTGGTGCTCGGCTATTTCCAGCGCCGCGCCGACATGGACCGCAAGCAGCGGATCGCCAACCAGGCGCGGCTGCGCGCGCTGAAGCTCGACCACGGCGACCGCGTGAGGATCGTCAACAGCCATGATCCCGTCGATTACGAGAACTGCCGGTGCGGGGCGCATTGAGAGGTGAGGGATCACGCAATGCGAAGCATCGCCGCTACGCGTGTGGCCGTGCCTCGATGACGTTGATGTTGCCCGCAGGCGCAATTTGGGTCAGTTCGAAGCCCGACTTTGACAAGAGAGTTCCAAACTCCTCCCGGGTTCGTTCTCGCCCGCCAGGCAGGACCAGCATGTTCAGATCGCTGAACTTTGTTGCCGGCATTTCGTTTGGGGGCGCGACAATCCGTTCGATGAGGATCAATTTTGCCGTCTCTGCCATTGCGCGCCGGCAGGATTTCAGAATCGCGATGGCCTCTTCGTCCTCCCAGTCATGGATCACCACGCGCATGACATAGGCGTCACCGCCCCCGGGCACCGCCTCGAAGAAGCTTCCCCCGACCACATCGCAGCGATCGATGACACCTTGATCGGACAATACAGTCTTTGCACCGGCAACAACGCGGGGCAGATCGAACAACGTGCCACGCATCTGAGTGTGGGCTCTCAGGATGGCGCTCAGCATCAATCCGCGCCCGCCGCCGACGTCTACGACGCGGCCGAAGGAGGAGAAATCATAGGCGGCGATGACGGCCTCGGCGCTTCCACGCGACAGCTCGGTCATTGCCCGATCGAACACAGCGCCTTGTTCGGGATGCTCGGTGCGATACTCCCAAATTCCCTTGCCGTGGACGTATTGAAAGGCGTTCTCACCCGTCAGAATGCTGTGTTCGAGATTCCCCCAGGTTTGCCAGACATAGTCGCTTCCGGCGTATTCCGCCCAGGCTCCAAGGGGAGTCGCAGAGTTGGCACGCAGGCAATCGGCCATCGGTGTCAGCGCAAAGGTCCGGGTTTCAGCCTCATGGAAAACACCAATTGCGGCGAGTGCTCGCAGGAGCCGATAGAGCGAGCCGGCATGGCTGTTCGTCAATGTCGCCAGTTCCTCGACGGAGCGTGAGCCGTCCTTCAGGTGATCGGCAACGCGAAGCTTGGCGGCGACGTGAAGCGCCTGCGTCACGTGGAAGCCGTTGATCAGTCCCAGTAAATCAAGCCACGGTTTGGAAGTCATCTCTGCGCTCCCTAGGCTTATTGCTCAGCGCGGCGATTCCCCGCCGAATGCTTGCGCGGCCGGTATCACGTCTTGCTGCTACGGCGGCGGTGGATAGCGGTCGAATGTCGGCAGCTCGTGCGCGCGCTCCATCCAGCGGAGGCGCTCGGCGACCTGGATATGCACCGTCGCGGGGACAGCATCGGGATCGTCGTAGGTCGCGCTCTGGATCGATGATTCCGGGCAACATGTTGGCATTGACGTAAAACAGACCGGTCCCGCAGTTGCCGCAGAAGTGCCGCCGACCATGTTCCGAGGAGCTGTAGACCTTGGGCTCCCCCTTGGTCACTGTGACAGCATCATCGGCGTACATCGTCCAGCCGACCACAGGTGCGCCGACGTGGAGTCTGCAATCGCGACAGTGACACAGCGCATGCACGATCGCTTCGCCCTCGACCTGATAACGGATTGCGCCACAATGACAGCCACCGTTGATGGTGCTCATGCCTTCCTCCCGATCGAAGCAGGTTTCCCGGATCGATAGCTCTGGAGACTCGCAGCTTCAACGGGGGCCATCGATCCGCGCTTGCGTCCTACTGTCGCGTGACAACTCCCGCCATCGCCTGCTGGGCGAGGGTGCAGCAGCCTCCGAGCCGCAGTGCGAGATGATGTTGCGCGCTCGCCGGTTTTTATCTGCCGGAACTGGTGCCTTGAGTCTGCAGAATGAGGCATTTCACCGTCCGCGCGATCGCCGCCGGTGCCTCCTCGGGGATCGCGAAGCAGGAGCTCGCGTTGATTTCGCACAAGACGTATGTGTCGGCGCCGGCCGCATCTGTCGGGCCGTACAGGAAGTCCGCGTCCCAGATGACCGGCAACGACGCTTCATCGATGTCGAGCGTCTCCACCATCCGCGGCGTCCATTCGTCCTCCATCGACCTTCGCAGCGCCTGGAATTGCGGAGCATCGGGCCCGTGCATGATCCGCGGGCCCGGTTGCGCCTCGGGCGAGTCCACACCTTCCGGCGGCGGCGGGATCAAGGCCTTGATCAGTTGGTGCCCGAAGCCGGCGACCTTGGACCCGCTCATGTAGCAGCGGATCATGCCGTCGGGCAGGCGAGGCTGAAACGCCTGATCGATGATGCAGCCGCCCCAGCCGAAATAGGGCTCGCAACGCGCGAGGAAGCCATCGAGCGGCATGTTCTCGGGCAGGCTCCCGCGCTGCGCGTGGAGCACCCGAACCATGGTGTCCGCGTTCGAGAGGGCCTCGACCTTCCAGACGCCTTGGCCTCCGTTGCCGCGATTTTGCTTGAGCACGCGGGGGCCGTTCGCGCGAAGCCGCGACGGGAATTCGGCGCGGAAGGAGGCCGCGGTGTCATAGCGATGCGTATCCGCGCCCCAGCCCAGGTGACGCGTGCGGTAGAGCACGTCCTTGACGCCCATCTTCAGGATGACGTCCGGATGTGCGCTCACCCATGGCCCTCGCGCCGCGACGTCAAGGAGCAGGGGATCGAGCTCAACGCGCGTCTTGCCCTGGTGGATCGGATCGACCCAGACGAGCACGCCGTCGACCGAGAGCAATTGATCGCGGACGGCGTCGGCAAAGGTTTCGTCGTAGATGACCGGCCGGGCTTCGATGCCGATAGCGGCGAGTGCTTCGAAGACGCGGACGAAACGGCTGTTCTGCGGTGTGGCATCCGCCCGCGCGGCGGCATCGCCGCGTGAGAGGATGGCAACGGTGGATCGGAGAGGACGGTGTTGTTCGGTGTCCATGCGCAAGCTCCACGAAGTGCGTGCTGCGCAGAGCTTGGACCGAAGTCTCATGGGGGGTCTGCATTGCCCCCATGCGGACGACCTTACGTGAGATCGCCCTCGGCTTTCAAGACGGTAGCGCGCGGTTCCATGCAGAGGGCGAACGCCTCCAAGATCTGATTTGGAACGAAGCCAGACTGGACCGGGCGAGACGGATCAGGATGCATCGCTCGCGCCGTCCTCGTCGGCCTGGAGGATTGTCTCCGATAGCAGCGCAGCGGCTTTCTGAAGTGGGGCTATAAACCGATCCAACTCGGCGAAGCTCACGCGTGCCACGGGAACGGAGACGCCCAGACAAGCGATCAGTTCGCGATCTGGAGACACGATCGGAACGGCGCAGCCGACGACCCCCCGCACATATTCTTCGTTGGTTTTGGCCCAGCCGCGTTTGCGGGTCTCGTCGAGGACCTTCATCAGGTTTTCGACGTCGATGATGGTCGTCTCGGTGTACCTCGTGAGCGTCAGTGCGCGGCACAGCTTCTCGCGCGCTCGCTCCGGCAATCGGCTCATGTAGATCTTGCCGGTCGATGTGCAGTGGAGCGGTGCCGCTTCGCCCGGATTGAATTGAAGCCCCTGCGGTTGCGACACGCGGACGCTGTCGACATAGGCAACGACATTGTCTCGGACGACACCGATCTCGCATTGCTCGCCGATTTCAGCCGCGACTGCGCGGAGCACGGCATGCCGGCGCGTGGTCCGGAAAGCTGCGCCGATGACCTTGGCCGACAGCGTGACCAGTTGGTTGCCAACCACGTAGCGCTTCGTGCCCAGGGCTTTCTGGAGAAGCCCGCGCTGCTCGAGATTCCCGATGAGACGATGCGCGGTGGGCAGCGGGAGAGCGAGCGCATTGGCGATTTCCGCGACCGAGACAGCTCTGACTTGACCCGCAACATGGCCAACGATGGCGAATGCCCGGTCGAGTGGTCCATCGGAATTGCTTTGCTGCATCTGCCGGTCCTCGATTGACGAGCCGAATAATTATCATTTTTCGGAATAAATACTATTGAAATATGAAAATTACTCTTGGCTGCGTCCGCAGATTGCTCATATCGTTGGCGTCGCCGAAAGGTGATCAGGATTTGTGCAGCGCAGCCGGAGCCCTGCCGGGCGCGCTCATCGGGAGTGTGGGATGTCTCGCCATTACGACGTCGATGCCGTGCGGAAGGAGTTTCCGGCTGTCGAGCGCATCACCTATCTCGACTCCGGCTTCCAGACGCCGCTCGCGCGCCCGGTCAAGGCGGCGATCGATCTCTTCCTCAGCGAGAGCTTCGAGACGGCCGGCCCCAAGAGCGTGTGGCTCGACCGCGTCGAGCAGACCCGCAAGAAGCTGGCGCGGTTTCTTGGCGCATCGGCCGATGAGATCGCCTTCACCAAGAACACCTCGGAAAGCATGAACATCGCCGCCAATGCGCTGCCCCTGCGCGCCGGCGACAAGGTCCTGATGATCCACGGCGATCACCCGAACAACGCCTATGCGTTCCTCAATCTGCGGCGCAAGGGCGTGACGGTCGAATTCGTGCCGATGACGGAGGTCGTGAACGCCGAAAGCCTTCGTCCGTACATCGATGCGAGCACGCGGGCGGTCTCGATGTCGCAGGTGACCTTCCACGCCGGCCATCGCTTCGACATCGAAAGCATCGGCGCGCTCTGCGACGAGAAGGGGCTCCATTTCGTCGTCGACGTGATGCAGGCGATCGGCGTCGTGCCGATCGATGCGAAGGCCATGCGCGCGACCTTTATCGGATCGGGCAGCCACAAGGGATTGCTCGTGCCGCAGGGGCTCGGGCTCCTGTATTGGGACAAATCGAGGTTCGAGCTCGAGCCCGCCTATCTCGCTGCCGCCAGCCTTGCTGAAGTTCCGTCCGATCTCATCGCCCGGCCCGACGAGCTCGAGCTCGCCCCGACCGCGCGCCGCTTCGAGCTCGGCAACTTCAATCTTCCGGCGATCCATGCGCTCGGAGCCTCCCTCGACATGATCGAAGCGCTAGGCGTGCAGAATATTCAGAACCATTGTCTCGATCTCGGCGATCATCTCATCGCGGGGCTCGACGCGCTGGACGTTCGCCTTGTCGGTCCCCGCGATAGGCAGCACCGCGCGCCGCACATCTACGTCATCGCGCTCCCTGCGGCCGAATGGCTCGGTCATTTCGAGCAGAATGGCATCCGCGTATCGCCGGAGCGCGATGGCATTCGCGTGTCATTCGGGATGTTCAACATTTTCGCCGATGTCGATCGCCTGATCGACATCATCAAGCGGCGCGGCGTGAAGCCGTCGTCCAGGGCCGCCTAGGCTGTTCTTCAGAGGGGAGATGCACATGACGAGTTTTGCGCGTGTATTGGGCGTTCTGTCCGGCCTTGCGGCCGTCGGCATCCTCGCTGGACCGTCGATCGCGGCCGACAGTCCCACGCTCGCCAAGATCAAGTCGAGCGGTGCCATCACCATCGGCCACCGCGAGGCCTCCATTCCGTTCTCGTATCTCGGTCCCGATCAAAAGCCGATCGGCTTTTCGCTCGACCTCTGCGCGGCTATCGTCGAGCGCGTCAAGACGGAGCTCAACCTGCCCAATCTCGCCGTCAATTACACGCCGGTGAACTCGTCCAACCGGATCCCGCTCATCCAAAGCGGCACCGTCGACATCGAGTGCGGTGGTACGGCGAACGACAGGAAGCGGCAGGAGCAGGTCTCGTTTTCGGTCGCCACCTTCGTCAGCCAGCCGCGCTGGCTGGTCAAGGCGGACAGCGGCGTGAAGGTGGCCGGCGATCTCAAGGGCAAGACGATCGTCGTGACCCAGGGCTCCAATGCCGTCGGCTTCGCGCAGGGCGTGAATGCCAAGGCGCAGCTCGGCTTCAACATCGTCCAGGCGAAAGATCACGCGGAATCCTTCCTGATGCTGAATACCGGCCGCGCGGCCGCCTTCATGGAGGACGATATCCTTCTTGCCGGCCTCAAGGCCGCCGCGCCCAAACCGGATGCGCTGATCTTTCTCCCCGAGGGCTATGCCAAGATCTATTATGGCCTGATGTTCACCAAGGGCGATGCCGGCTTCAAGGCGCTCGTCGACGACGTTCTGTCGAAACAGATGGCGTCGGGTCAGTTCGAAAAGACCTATGCGAAGTGGTTCACCCGGGCGATTCCGCCCAAGGGCGAAAACCTCGCTTTCCCGCTGACGGACGAACTCAGGGACCGGATCGCTCATCCGAGCGACGCGGTCGATTAGTCGGAGCATCATACCGGGGAATTTGTCCACACGCTGATCCTCTCTCGCATCCGGAGCCTCGAGGTTCGCCATGTTCGCAGTGCTTTTTGAACAGACGGCGGATGGCCAGCGCTATATCGACTGGCTTCTGTCGGGCCTCGGCTGGACCCTGGCCCTGGCGTTCTTCGGCTGGTGGATTGCCTTTGCGATCGGGATCGTCGTCGGGATCGGCCGCACCGTGCAGAACCGGGCCATTGCTGCGCTTGCGCGCCTGTATGTGGAAATCTTCCGCAACATCCCCGTCCTGGCGCAGATGTTTCTCTGGTACTTCGTCCTGCCGGAGATTGTTCCGACCGCGCTCGGAAACGCCATCAAGCAGATTCCGCCGCCCTGGGGTTCATTCGTCCCGGCGCTGGTGTGCCTCGGCCTCTATACCGCGGCCCGGATCGCCGAGCAGGTTCGGGCCGGGATCGAGGCCCTGCCGAGAGGGCAGATCGAGGCGGCAAGCGCACTCGGGCTCACCGGCTATCTGACCTACCGCCATATCATCGTGCCGCAGGCACTGCGTTTGATCGTGCCGAGCCTGACCAGCGAGGTGATGGGCATCTACAAGAACACCTCGGTCGCGCTGACGATCGGGCTGATGGAGCTCACCGCGCAGGCGCGCCAGATCAGCGAGGCGACGTTCCAGACCTTTACGGCTTTCGGCGCTGCGACCCTGATCTATCTCGCGCTGGCGCTGATCGCCTACCAGGCGATGGCGCTGATCGACAGAGCTGTGCGCATCCCCGGCACTGCGCGGGCGGAGGATGCGATCGAACCGAGCCTGGCGGACGATGTCCAGCCCACCGGCTCGTTGCCCGCGGGGATGGAGGTGGTGAAATGAACAGCCTCGATTTCTCGATTGTTCTGCAGGCGTGGCCCTATCTCTGGTCCGGATTGCTGTTTTCCCTTGCACTCACCGCGGTAGCCTTCGTGGTCGGCATGATCCTGGGCACCTGCTTTGCGCTGTTACAGCACTTCGAAGTGCCCGTGATCGGGAAGGTCGTGCGCGGCTACATCGCCCTGATCCGCTCGATTCCGCTGATCCTCGTCCTGTTCTGGTTCTTCTTCCTGGTGCCGATCGTGCTCGGCCATCTCGCCGGCAACGGTCGCCCGATTCCGATCGGCGCCACTTGGACGGCCTTCATCACCTTCGGCCTGTTCGAGGCGGCCTATTATTCGGAAATCATCCGCGTCGGATTGCGCGCCGTGAACCGGGGGCAGTTCGAGGCGTGCCAGGCGCTCGCATTGTCCACCTTCGAGACCTATCGGAGCGTGATCCTGCCACAGGTGCTCCGCGTGGCGAGCCCGATCATCCTGAGCCAGACCATCATCCTGTTCCAGGACACCTCGCTGGTCTACGTGCTTTCGCTCACCGACCTGCTCGGCGCGGCCTCGAAGCTCGCGCAGCTCAACGGCCGTCTCGTCGAGATGTATCTCGTGGTCGTCGTGGTCTACCTCGCCATCAGTTCGGCGGCATCGCAAGGCGTCGCGCTGTTGCGCAAGCGCTATGCGATCGCCGGAGCGCGCCGCTAGGGAATCGCACGAGAAGCGCTGTTTTGGGAGATGAAGATGGTTCAGGAGATCGCCGTGAATGAGATGAGCCGATGTCAGGCCATCGTCGCCGTGGAGGGCCTCGTGAAGCGGTTCGGACATTTCACGGCCCTGAATGATATCAATCTCAGCGTCACGACCGGCGAGAAGATCGTCCTTTGCGGTCCCTCGGGCTCGGGAAAATCGACGCTGATCCGTTGCATCAACCATATCGAAAAGCATGATGCCGGCCGGATCGTCGTCGATGGTGTCGAGCTGACGGACCGGATGGCCGATATCAACAGCGTCCGCCGCGAGGTCGGCATGGTGTTCCAGAGTTTTAACCTGTTTCCGCATCTCTCCGTCGTCGAGAACTGCATGCTGGCCCCGATGAAGGTGCGCGGCCTGTCGCGCGCGGAGGCGCATGAGCGTGCGATCGGTGTCTTGCGCAAGGTGCGCATCCACGACCAGGCGACCAAATATCCGGGACAGCTCTCCGGCGGCCAGCAGCAGCGCGTTGCCATTGCCCGCGCCCTCTGCATGCAGCCGAAGATCATGCTGTTCGACGAGCCGACCTCCGCGCTCGATCCGGAGATGGTCAAGGAGGTGCTCGACACCATGGTGGAGCTCGCGCGCGACGGCATGACCATGGTGTGCGTCACGCACGAGATGGGCTTTGCCCGCGAGATCGCCGACCGGGTGGTCTTCATGGATCGCGGCGCCATCGTCGAGGAGGCCGATCCAGAAACCTTCTTCCGCGCGCCGAGTACGGAGCGGGCGAGGGATTTCCTCGGCCAGATCATCCATTGATTGGGAGCGACGTCAGGTCTCGGCCTCCGGCGTTGCGGGCGCCTGACGCTCCGTGCTCCCGAATGAAAACACCCGCGACGGATTGCTCCGCGCGGGTGTTACGAACTTTTCGATGATGCCATTCTGCCAGTGTTTTGCCCGACGTGTCAAAGCTCGACATCGCGGCGCTCCGGCGCGGATGCGCTTGTACGAGGAAGCGTGTTTGGCGCGAACTCAAAACAACAAATGATCTCAATGCCCCCGCTACTGTGCATGGGGTTGTTTTTTCAGTTTTTGTTTTGAGCCTGCCTTAACAGCCCGCTCACCGCCGTCCACGCGGCGTCTCGGCCTTGGCTGGCGGCTCGGTCTGCGGCGCGCAGGTGGCCGCCGCGAGCGTCGCCTGCGCCTGCGGCATCAGGCCGGGCTCGGCGGCGAGGGCCTTCATCACGATCAGGCCGGTGGTCGCAGGGGAATCGATGATCAGGCGGTCGGCCGCGGTGATCTCCTCGTCCTCGGGCAGCTCGTTGTGCTGCGCTTCCGTCATCAGGTCGAGCTCGATCACCTTCTTGCCCGCGGAGCGGTCGTTGATGGCGTAATAGGCGATCTCGTTGCGGGTGTAGAACGACACCGACGTATAGGCCTGGCTCACCGGCACGGTGAGCTTGATCGGCCCGCCCGTGAGATCGTAGCGGCAGATCGCCAGCGCAAAGGCCGGGTCCATGAACGGCATCGGTGAGGTATTCGGATCGGCAAGCGGAAGCTGTGTGACGCCGTTGAGCTTGGTCATCGGCGTCAGCCGGGAATAGGCATCCTGCGTCGCGATGCGCGGCAGCGCCAGCACGCTGACGAGATGGACCACGAGGCCCAGCACCACACCGGCAACGATGGTGAACACCAGCCGGATCATGAGCAGCCCACCGTCGAGATCGTGGGCATCGGCGCATCGCGCTGGGTGCGCGTCGCGACGCCGACCGGGGTGTCGTAGAGGCGCAGCATCAAGGCGTAGCGCTCGATGCCGCCGGTCGGCAGCCAGTTGCCGGCGCGCGAGCGCGAGGCGATCCGGATCTCGAAGGTGCCGTCGGACTGCCGCACGATCTCCTGGCTGGTGAAGCCGTAGCGCTGCAGCGAATTGGCGACGAGATGGCCCTTGCGGTCGTACAGCGTCAGCGTCCAGAACCGCGCCGGCGGCGTCACGCCGGAGACGACGACGTCGCAGCGGCCGTCGAGCGCCTTCTTCTTGTCGTCGGCGGTCGCGGTGAAGGCGACGCCGTCACCGGTGCCGATTGGCAGCTCGCCGTTGCGCACGATGGTGGCGCGCGAATAGGGGTCGACGTCGGCGGTGCCGGTGCGCGGGCGCGCGGTCCAGGGGCCGATGGTGAGCGCGCCGATCTCGGTGCCGCGCGTCGTCGTCATCCAGGTCGCGCCGACACCCACTACGGTCGCGAGCAGGAGGGCCGTCAATGTGGTCAGGATCAGCCGCACGGGTTTCGATCAGTTCTTGCGCGGGGCGGATGCATTCGCATTCTCTTCCGCATAGTTTTGCGGGAAGGCGAGCGCGCTTGTCGACGAGGCCGGCTTGGCGGGCTTGCCGTCGTTGGCGGACGACTTGTTCGCGGTCTTGGCCGCGTCATCCAGCAGCTTCTCGACGCGCACCAGGATGTCGGCGCCGCGCTTGGTCAGCACCGGCGGCGGACCGGGCTTGGTCTCCAGCACTTTTGGCGCGGCATTGGCTTGCGCGGCCATCGGCTGCGGCGGCAGCTTCTGGCCCATGCCGATGCCGGGGATTTCCCGGACCTCGACGCCCTGATGCGCCGCGACCATGATGTCGTGCCAGGTCTGCGCCGGCAGCGAGCCGCCGGTCATGCGGTTGGTCGGCGAATAGTCGTCATTGCCGTACCAGACCGCGCAGGTGAAATTGCCGGTGTAACCGACGAACCAGGCATCGCGATACGCATTGGTCGTGCCGGTCTTGCCCGCGGTCGGAATGCCGTCGAGCGCAGCGCGGCGCGCGGTGCCTTCGCTGACGACGTGGCTCATCATGCCGGCCATGTCGGCGGCGATGTTCGGCGGAATGGCCTGCTTCGGCTTCGGGCCGTCGCGGTCCCAGCGCCAGACGAGATCACCGGCGCCGGTGCGCACCTCCAGCACCGAATGCGGCGTCACCGACTTGCCGCGATTGGGGAAGGTCGCGTAGGCGACGGCGTGCTCGAGCACGGTGACTTCGTCCGAGCCGATCGGCAGCGACGGCGTGTCGGGCAGCGGCGCCTTGAGGCCGAAGCGGCGGGCGACCTCGACGATCTTGGCGCGGCCGATCTTGGCCGGGTTCGGCGCCTTCGGCTGTTCCTTCTGCCCGATCGCGATCGACAGTTTTACGGGAACGACGTTGATCGAGCGCGTGATCGCCTGCGTCAGCGTCACCGCGCCGGAATAGGAATGGCCATAGTTCTGCGGACACCAATTGCCGATGCAGACCGGGCCGTCGACCACGATCGAGTTCGGCGTGAAGCCGTTCAGAAGCGCGGTGGTGTAGACGTAAGGCTTGAACGAGGAGCCGGGCTGGCGGTAGGCGTCGGTGGCGCGGTTGAACTGGCTGGCGCCGTAGTCGCGGCCGCCGACCATGGCGCGAATGCCGCCGTCGAGATCGGACACGACGGTCGCGGCCTGCGTCGCGTGATAGTCGCGGCCGAACTGGCGCAGCTGGTTCTCGATCGCGTCTTCCGCGGCCTTCTGCACGTTGGCGTCCATCGCGAGGCGCACCACGAAGACGCGCTCGGTGTACGACTTCGGGAAGGTGTCGACCAGCTTGCGCATCTCGTCGAAGGCGTAGTCGAGATAGTAGTTCGGCGAAGCCTCGTCGCGGCGGTCGACGGCGAAGGCGGGGTTGCGGCGGGCGCCGAACACCTGGCCCTCGGTCATGAAGCCGGCATCGACGAGGTTGTCGAGCACGACGTTGGCGCGGGCGCGCGCGGCGGGCAGGTTGATGTGCGGGGCGTATTTGGTCGGCGCCTTGAACAGGCCGGCGAGCATCGCCGCTTCCGCCAGCGTCACGTCGCGCGCGGATTTGTTGAAGTAGAAATGCGCCGCGCCGTCGACGCCGAATGTGCCGCCGCCCATATAGGCGCGGTCGAGATAGAGCTTGAGGATCTCGTTCTTGGTCAGGCGCCATTCCAGCCAGACCGCGAGGAAGGCCTCGTTGACCTTGCGCTCGATGGTGCGCTCGTTGCTCAGGAACAGGTTCTTGGCGAGCTGCTGCGTGATCGAGGAGCCGCCCTGGCGGACGCCGCCGGCCTGGGCGTTGGTGACGAGCGCGCGCGCGGTGCCGGCGATGTCGATGCCGAAATGCTCGTAGAAGCGGCGGTCTTCGGTCGCCAGCGTCGCCTTGATCAGCACGTCAGGAAAATCTTCCAGCGGGATCGAGTCGTTGTGCTTGATGCCGCGGCTGCCGATCGGGTTGCCGTAGCGGTCGAGGAAGCTCACCGCGAGATCGGACTTCTTCAGCCAGTCCTCGTCCGCGGTTTCGCGGAAGGCGGGGATGGCGAGCGTGAGCATCACGACGAGGCCGCCGAGGCCGAGGGTCGCGGCCTCCGACAGCGGCTCGATGAACACCCAGCGCTTCCACCGCCCGACATAGAAGCGGTCCATGAAGGTCGAGTAGCGCTCGTAGAGCTCGCGGATGCCCTTGGCCGAGGAGAACAGCGAGGAGTCGATGCGCGCATCGAGGTCCAGGAAGAAATTCCGGACCTTCTGCTTCCAATGCGGTGGTATGATCTGGCGCACCTAGAACCCTTGAGGCTCGGTTCGAAAGCGTTCAAGCACCCGGCCGGGGCGGCATCGAGACGTCTTGAGGGAATGTTACGGCAAACCCAAGGCGCCCGGTTCGCGTCCGAGGGGACTTGCTGTTCCTTCTAGCCGAGCAGGGCCTATAAACCAATGGTCAGGCTCGCGATTTTGAACAACAGGCCTAATTGACCCCGGGTCATTACGGGCCGCTCGGAGGGGTTGCTTGCAGCATCCCAGCCGCACGCCCTAGATGGGGTCAGCCGTAGCTCTTTCGAACCCTTGTTGAGGCGCATGACCGCAGCTCCCAAACGACCTTCAGGCCAGGAAGGATTCTTCTGGAAAACCAAGACGTTGGAAGAGATGTCGGCGGACGAATGGGAGAGCCTGTGCGACGGCTGCGGCCGCTGCTGCCTGAACAAGCTCGAGGACGAGGACACCGGCGACATCTATTTCACCCATGTCGGCTGCAAGCTGCTCGATGCCGGGACCTGCGGCTGCAAGGACTACCCGAATCGTTCCGACAAGGTTCCGGACTGCGTCCGCCTGACCCCGGCCAATGTCCGCACCCTGAACTGGCTGCCGCCGAGCTGCGGCTACAAGCTCGTCGCCGAGGGGCGCGACCTGTATTGGTGGCATCCGCTGGTATCAGGTGATCCCAACACCGTGCATGAAGCCGGCGTCTCCGTGCGCGGCCGGGTCGAGGGCAGCGAGGAGGAGATCCCGGACGCGGATCTCGAGGACCACATCGTGCAATGGCCGGCCCTGTTGCCGAAACGGGCACGCCTGAAGCGACGTCCGAAGGACTGACCCGCCGTACGGATCACGTGTTCGGGATGACCCGGCGGCGGGATGCACCCATGCGCCGCGGTGCCTGCCTGGGAAGAACTTTGCTGTCTACATTGGGCTGCATAGAACGAATCCTTCGCGGCGTTGCGCCGCCTCACGGCTTCCGATCGAGATGAACAAGTTCGACCGGCAGAGCAGTTCTGCCGACATCCAGGCGTTGCCCGACGACATTGCCGAAGAGCTGTCCCGCCTTCCGAGCGAGGTCATCAGCGTCGATGACGCGCCGTCCATCGCGCCGCCGGTGCCGCTGACCTCCGACGAGGTGCGCACCATCGTGATCAGCCTGATGCTGACGATGTTCCTGGCGGCCCTCGACCAGACCATCGTCGCGACTGCGCTGCCGACCATCGGGCGCCAGTTCCAGGACGTCTCGAACCTGTCCTGGGTGATCACGGCCTATCTGCTCGCCTCGACCGCGGTCGCGCCGGTGTTCGGCACGCTCAGCGACATCTACGGCCGCCGCGTCATGATCATCATCTCGCTCAGCCTGTTCGTGGCGGGCTCGGTGCTGTGCGCGATCGCGCCGAACATGCCGATGCTGATTCTCGCGCGCGGCCTCCAGGGGCTTGGCGGCGGCGGCATCATGCCGGTGGTGCAGACGGTGATCTCCGACGTCGTGAGCCCACGCGAGCGCGGCCAGTACCAGGCCTATTTCTCCAGCGTCTGGATGGTCGGCGGCATCCTCGGCCCGGTCATCGGCGGCGTGTTCGCCGAGCATCTGCACTGGTCGATGATCTTCTGGATCAATCTGCCCCTCGCCGCCGCGGCGATCGCGATGCTGCTGCCGAAGATGAAGAAGATTCCGGTGTTCCATCGCAAGCGCAAGGTCGACTGGCTCGGCGGCGTCCTGCTGATGGCCTCCGCCGTCGTCTTCATGCTGGTGCTGACCTGGGGTGGCACGCGCTACGCCTGGCTCTCGCCGACTGTGCTTGCGATGGTGGGCGGCGCTGTCGCGCTCGCGGTCACCTTCGTCTGGCACGCGCGCCGCGCCGACGAGCCGTTTTTGCCGCTGAAGCTGTTGACGGGATCGGTGGCGCCGTTCGCGCTGACGGCCGGCGGTTGCGGGCTTGGTGCGATCACGGGCCTCACCGTGCAGCTCCCGCTCTACTACGAGTCGGTCTATCATCTCAGCGCCAGCGAGGCGGGGCTTGCACTGATTCCGCTCGCGGCGGTCTCGACCTGCGGCGCGGCGATTGCCGGCCGCACCATGGCGCGTGCCAAGCATTACAAGCGCGTCGCCATTGTCGGCACCTCATGGGCCGCGATTTGCGCGCTGGGCCTGACGCTCACCACCTTGCCGCTCTGGGGCCTGCTGACGCTGATGGCCGCGTTCGCGCTCGGGCTCGGCACGACCTTCCCGGTCTGCGTGGTCTCGCTGCAGAATTCGGTCGCGCGTCCGCAAGTCGGCACCATCACCGGCGCGATGAACTTCTTCCGCTCACTGATGTCCTCGTTCACGGTCGCGGCATTCGCCGCCATCCTGCTGATCGCGCTCGGCACCGACATTCCGCTCGCCGGTGAGCATCACGCGGCAGGCAGCATCCCCGCGATCCCCGCCGACGACATGCGGCACGCGTTCCGCTACGTCTTCGGCGCCGCCACCGCGCTGATGGCCACCGCCGCGCTCTGCCTGATCATGATGGAGGAGCGGCCGCTGGCAGGCCCGACCGTCGCAACGCCGGTGGAGATGGCGGAGTAGGGGTTAGCCGCCGCGATCGGGATCATCGTCGACATTGCCTGCGCCCGTCTTCCGCGCTTTCGCGGCAAGCTGCTCCTTGAGCTGCGCCAGCGCGTCGGCAGACCAATCACGGACATCGGTAACCGCGACCCAGGCATCGACGTAATGCTCGGGTGCGTAGACATGGCCAAAGCCCATCGGTGTGCCGTTCGCGACCGCCATGTCGACGGCGAGCTGCAGCATCGTGACGATGGGATACCATCGCAGCTCGGGTGATACGTCGGGCCCACGCGGCGCCCTCATCCAGGCCGGAGCCTGATAGGCGTCGCGGTAGGCAAAGAACGTGATCGCGTCACTGGCATATTGCAGATAGACGACGCGCATCGGACCCCAGGGCGCATCTGCCGGCACCGTCGGCCCGTTCTGGTTCATGAAGCGGACGACGCGGCCGTCGCGGAATTCCGGCAGCCAGGCCGGCGAGCCCTGATTGCGGTTCGCGGTGACCGAGCGCCAGATGCGGCTTTCGAACGGCGGCCCGCTCCATAGCGCGCCAGCGATGGGATCGCCGATCGTCTCGAACAGTTCTGCGGACTTCTCCGAGTTCATGGCGCCGAGGCTAAGCCCGTGCAGATACAGTTTCGGCCGCTTGTCCTTCGGCAAGCGCGTCCAGTAGCCGTAGATTTCCGAAAACAGCGCGCGCGCCGCCTCCGCGCCGTATTCGGGCTGAAACATCAATGACAGCGGGCTGTTGAGATAGGAATACTGCACCGCGACGCTGGCGACGTCGCCATGGTGGAGATATTCGACCGTATCCATCGCGGCCGGATCGATCCAGCCGGTGCCGGTCGGTGTAATGACGATAAGTATCTTTCGCTCGAAACCGTGCTGGCGCTTGAGCTCCTCGAGCGCGAGCCGGGCGCGGGCTTGCGCGGTGTCGCGGCTGCCGAGGCCTACATAGACGCGCACGGGATTCTGCGCGAGCCCTCCCGTAACGGCGCCGATTTCCGTCGCGGTCGGGCCTGAGGCAATGAACCGGCGCCCCATGCGCCCGAGCTCCGTCCACTTCACCAGCGACGCAGAACTTCCTGTTTGATCGGGGGCGGCCGGTTGCGGCCGCTCGGGCTCTTGCAAGGCGTCGAGCTCGCGGAAGGAGGAGTCGAGCGCGTTGAACGCCGCGCGGACCAGGACATTGCTGGCGATAGACCAGAACAACAGGCCTGCGACCAGCACGCCGAGGACGTTGGCGACCTTCCGCGGAATCACGAGCCTCGCGCGCGCAGCGAGGAAGCGGACGACAACCGCGAACAGCCGCCCCAGCACCAGCAGCACTGCGAACGTGATCCCGGCAATGACGCAGACCTTGAGTGGATGTGCGGTCTCGACCGGGGCCATCTTCATGACAGTGCGGATCGAGTTCTGCCATTCGGCGGCGCGCCAGAGGAAGACGATGACGATGAGCAGGCAGATTGCTGCCGCCAACGCATTCGCAATCGATCGCGCGCGCGCCGAAGGCTCAGGCAGCTCGAGATAGTGCCAAAGCCGGCGCCACAGGATTCCGGCGAAATAGCCGATCGCAAAGCAGCCACCGGCGAGGGCACCTTGCGTAAGATAGCTGCGCGGGATCAGCGTCGGCGTCAGCGCGGCCGCGAAGAACAGCGCGCCCAGCATGAGGCCGATACCTGATAGCGAGAGGAGTTGTCGCCGAATGAACCACGCGAGACTCTTCAAGGCATCCTCCGGGGTGATGCTATCCCTTGTTGTTCTCCGCAAAGCTGCTCTTCCGTGGCAGCAGGATCGTGAATTCCGTGAACTTGCCCGGCTCGGTCGTGACGTCGATCGTGCCGCCGTGCTGCTTCACGATGATGTCGTGGCTCATCGACAGCCCGAGGCCGGTGCCTTCGCCGGCCGGCTTGGTGGTGAAGAACGGATTGAACATCTTCTCCCTGACCTCGTCGGCAATGCCGGTGCCGTTGTCGCGGATGCGGATCTCGATGGTGTCGCCGCGGTCGCGCGTCGCCGCGATCACCACCGGCTCGTAACCGGACGCACCGCCGTCGGCCTTGCGCTTGGTGACGGCGTGGAAGCCGTTCGAGATCAGGTTCAGGAGCACCCGGGTGATCTCCTGCGGAAACACTTCGGCCTGCCCGGCCGCCGGATCGAGCTCGCTCCTGAGCGTCACGTCGAACTGCGGCGTCTCGGCGCGGGCGCCATGATAGGCGAGGTTGAGGCTCTCCTCGACCAGAGCGTTGATGTCGCTGAGCCGGTGCTCGCCGCCGCCCTCGCGCGAATGCAGCAGCATGTTCTTGACGATGGAATCGGCGCGCCGGCCGTGCTGCACGACCTTCTCCAGATTGTCCTTCAGGAGCGCGGTCAGCTCGTCAACCTCGGCACGGACGTCACCGGCGAGCGGGACGGGCGCGAGCACCTCGTTCAGCTCGTCCGTCAGCTCGGCGGAGAGCGAGGCAAAATTGTTGACGAAGTTGAGCGGGTTCTTGATCTCATGCGCGATGCCGGCGGTGAGCTGGCCGAGGGAAGCAAGCTTCTCGGTCTGGATCAGACGGTCCTGCGCTGCGCGCAAATCGTCGAGCGACCTGGCGAGCTCCCGCGTGCGGTCCTGGACCTCGTTGAACAGGCGTGTGTTCTCGATGGCGATCACGGCCTGGTCGGCAAAGGTCTTGAGCAGGTTGATCGCCTTGTCCGGGAAATGGCCGGCCTCCCGCCGCGTCACGGCGATGGTGCCGATCGCAGCGCCATCGCGCAGCATCGGAACCACCAGAATGCTGCGATAGCCTCTGGTCCGCGCCAGCTCCTTCATGGCGTCCGTGAGGTCGGCTTCGTTCTGCATGTCGCTGCGGAACGCATATTCCCCGCTTGCCGCCACCCGGCTGTGGATGCCCGATGCCGACAGCGGCACCGGGAAGGAGCTGAGCAGATCGGCGTTGCCCGCTTCGTTGTCGGTGGTGAAGGCGGCCAGATGCAGCATGCCGTCGATGAGGCGGGTGACGGTGGAGGAATGTCCCCCGATGAGCGCCTTGGCACTGTCGGAGATCGCCTGGAACACCGGCGTGACGTCCGCCGGCGAGGCCGCGATCACCTTGAGGATGTCGGCGGTCGCGGTCTGCCGTTCCAGCGCTTCCCTGGTCGCGTTGAACAGGCTGACATTCTTGATCGCGATCACTGCCTGGTCGGCGAAGGTCTGGAGCAGTCCGACATGGTGCTCGCCGAACGCGCCGGTCTCCCGGCGCGTGGCAATGATGACGCCGATGGCCTCGCCCTCGCTCATCAGGGGGGCGAACAGCATGCTGCGGTAGCCGCGGGCGCGCGCGATGTCGCGTGCGGCCGGCTCGAGCTCCGTGTCGGGCAATTGCGCCGCCGCACCATTGGCCACAAGCTGGTAAGGCGGAAACCGTGCGAACGGCACCGGGAACGAGGCCTGGAGCACGCGATCGCCGGCCGGGTCGGTCGGCGTGAACGCCGCAAGGTGCGCAGCGCCGTCGACATAGCGCAGCACCGCGGTGGAGAAGCCGCCGATCAGCCGGTTGGCGTTGGCGGCGATGGCGTCGAACACCGGCTGCACGTCGGACGGCGAGGCGGCCATCACCTTCAGGATATCGGCGGTGGCGGTCTGGCGCTCCAGCGTTTCCTTCGTCTCGTTGAACAGCCGCGCATTCTCGATCGCGATCACGGCCTGGTCGGCGAAGGTCTGGAGGAGCTGTACGAGATCGGGCGCGAACGCGCCGGGCTCGGCGCGTGTGACACTGATCATGCCGACCGCCGTGCCCCGGCTCATCAGCGGCATGAAGAGCACGCTGCGGAAGCCGCGCAGCCGCGCCAGATTGCGGTTCAGCTCCGGGACGTGCTCGGCCTCGCTGTCGGGAAACTGGATCGTC
The DNA here is from genome assembly GCF_004571025.1 of Bradyrhizobium niftali. Taxonomy (GTDB): domain Bacteria; phylum Pseudomonadota; class Alphaproteobacteria; order Rhizobiales; family Xanthobacteraceae; genus Bradyrhizobium; species Bradyrhizobium niftali. The sequence goes on from NZ_SPQT01000001.1 coordinate 291,968, forward strand.
TCGCCGCCCCGAACGAGGGCAAAGGTCGGAAAATCCTCGATCCTGCGCGGGAACGATGCCTTCAGCCCTTCGTCCCCGTCCGGGCTGGTCGGCGTGAACGCCACGAGGTGCAGCTCGTCGCCGATGAACTGAAGAACGCTGGCGGAGAAGCCGTCGAGCAGGCGCTTCGAGCTGGACGCGATCGCAGCGAACACCGGTCGGGCATCCGAGGGAGATGCCGCGATTGTGCGCAAGATCTCGGCGCTGGCGTTTTGCCGATCGCGCAGCCGCATGTTCTCGGCGGCGGCCGACTGCAATTGCCGTTTGAGCTCGTCGATCCCGGCGACATCGTTGGAAGGGGTGGTCATTCGCAATCCGGCTTGGTACCGCGACGGGCGCGGCACCGGGCCGGATTATCACATCTTCTGCGGCCGGAGCCAGCGCCCGCGGCCCTGCCGCCGAGACCCGGGTGCCTCACGTGCCCGGCCGCGACACCTCGGTCTCCTTGCTGGTGATGAACTCCAGCAGCACCGGCACGCCTTCCTTCGTCTTCTGGATGCCGCGCCTGATCGCCGGGATGATGTCCTCCGGCTTCAACACCCGCTCGCCATAGCCGCCGAAGGCGCGCGCCATCGCGGCATAGTCGCCGGAAATGTCGGTCGAGTGATATTTCTCGGTCGAGACCGGCATCACCTTCAACTCGATCGCCATCGAGAAATTGTTGAGCAGGATCGACATGATCGGGATGCGCTCGCGCACCGCGGTCTCGAAATCCATGCCGGTGAAACCGATCGCCGCATCGCCCCAGACATTGATGCAGAGCTTGTCGGGCTTTGCCAGCTTGGCGCCCATCGCGAGGCCAAGGCCGTAGCCGAGCTGCGTCGTCTTGCCCCAGCCGAGATAGGAGAGGGGTTCCACCGCCTTCCAGAACGGCGAGAGCTGGTCGCGCGGGCTGCCGGCATCATGGGTGATGATGGTGTTGTTGATGTCGACGGTGTGTTGGAGGTCCCACAGCACACGATAAGGGCTCAGCGGCGCGTCGTTGCTGGACAGCTTCGGCATCCACTTTGCCAGCCACTCCTTGTGTGAGGCGGCGATCTTCGCCGCGACGGCCGAGGCGTCGCGATCCTTCGTGACGGTTCTGCCGATCTCCTCCAGCAGCGCATCGAGCACGAGGCCGGCATCGCCGACGAGGCCGATCCTGGCCTCCACATCCTTGTTGAGGTGGTTGGGATCAAGCGTGGAGTGGATGATGGTCTTGCCCTTCGGCATCGCGATGCCAAAACTGGTCTCGGTGAAGGAGCAGCCGACGCCGAAAATCACGTCGGCCTCGCCGAGGAACTTCGGCACCGCGCGCGGCACCGCAAGACCGCCGGAGCCGAGCGACAGCGGGTGTGTCTCCGGAAACGACGACTTGCCTCCCAGGCTGGTGGTGACGGGAACGGCGAGACGTTCCGCAAGCCGTTTCAGTTGCGGCCACGCCTGCGCATAGTGCACGCCCTGGCCGGCATAGATCACCGGCCGTTTGGCGTTGACGAGCAGGGCGGCTGCTTCCTTCACATGCACGGGATCGGCGCCGTACCGGGTGCGCAGCACCGGCGTGTAGTTCAGCGGTTCCGGCACCTCCTCGTTCCACATGTCGGAGGGGATTTCGACGATGACGGGCCCGCCGCGGCCGTTCTTGAGTTTCGTGAAGGCACGGCGGAAGATGTTGGCGACTTCCGCGGCGAGGATGATCGGCTCCGAGGACTTCGCGAACGGCTTCATCGCCTCGCTGGAATTGAAGTTCGGCTCGATGTGCGCGAGCCGGCGCTGATAGCCCATCGGCAGCACCAGCACGGGCACGGATTCGCCGAAGCACTGCGCGACGCCGCCCATCGCGTTCTCCGCGCCCGGCCCATGCTGCATGCAGAACGCGCCGATCGTTCGTCCCGACGTCACGCGCGAGATCGCGTCCGCCATGTGGATGCCGACGCGTTCCTGCCGAACCATGACGGGGCGGATCTCGGCCGTGGCCGCATGCTCGATCAGATGGTTGACGGGATAGCCGCAGAGGATCTCGATGCCCTCGCGCCTCATGATTTCCGCAATGGCGGTGCCGAGCTTCATGACGTCTCTCTCCCTGGCGAGGCCGGTTGCTCCGGCCGATTGGGGAGAGAGGATCAGGAAATAACGGAGCGGTAAAGCGCGGGGGTGCGAAGGAGGCGGTAGGTCAGGTATGCAGCGCCGGCGTCCAGCCGCACGGACCTGCAAGGCCATTGCATCAGCGCTTCGGTGCCGTGGCCTCCTACTTGCAGTTTTTGCAGATCGTCAGCTTGCGCTTTAACGCTTCATCTTCTTGATCGATCAATTGCTGCGCCGTATCCGGATTGGGCTTGGAACCCTTTGCTGCGCGCGACGTCGTGGCTCGCTTCGTCTGCTCCGGAGTGTCATTGTCGTCGACGGCGCTAAAGCCGTCATAGTCAGCGGCTGGATTCGGCGAGTGTGGAGGCCCGCCAGTCGCTGGTGTCGACGGCACCCTGTCGGACGCTGCCGGGGAATTCCTGGCGCTCGCCCGTGGCGGCGATGCCTTGGGTGGAGCAAGCGAAACGGGCGGCGCGACCGAGGTCTGTCCTCTCGCGCTGTCGTGCGACCATGCGCCGACAAACATGAGGCCGAGAGCCAAGAGCGTCACGCTTCTCATCCGCATCCTCTCGGCAGTTCTGGTTCAACGATCGATGGCATGGCCCGCCGAGCCACGACGGCGTGCAGAGTATCAGGACTCAGATGGCCGTCAAAGCGCCGTAGCCCGGATGGTGAGCGGCAAAATCCGGGACGCCCGTATCGATTCGCGGGTACGCGATTGCCCTCCGCGCTGCGCCCGACAGGCAAATCACACGATCACCGGGCGACCGCGATCGTCGGCCTCAGATCAGCGTCCCCGAGTGGACGCTCGCATGGGCGAGCAACGACTGGATCACGATGTTGTCGCCGGGGCCTCCGTCCAGCACGTCGACGCCGCCGCCGCCGATCAGCACGTCATCGCCAAGCCCACCGAGCAGCGTATCGTTGCCCGCGCTGCCGATGAGCACGTCGTCGCCGGCGCCGCCGTCGAAAACGAGGTGCGGCCCGCCGGGACCGACGCCCGACGCCTCGATCACGTCGTCGCCGCCAAGTCCGTTGATGGTGATGGTGTCGTTGAAGTCGAAGTTCTCGATCACGACCTGGCTTGCGAGACCGTCAATCACCAGCGCGCCATTGCTGTTGAGCGAAAGCGAGATGACGTCGTCCCCGCCCGTGCCGTTGATCACGATCTTGTCGGCCGCGCCGTCGCCGCCTGCGGTGCCGGGGACGCCGCCCAGATCGATCTTCACTTCCGTCACGTCGGTGCCGCTCATGTCACCGACATTGATCGTGTCGGCGCCGCCGCGGGCATTGAACGCGATCGTTTCGACGCCGTGCGTGTCCATCGTGATCGAGGCGACGTCCCGCGTCAGCTCGGCACGCCCTCCATTCGCGAAGATGTTGATGGTTTCGGCGATGTTGGCGCCGTTGAACAGCAGCGTGTCGGTACCGCCCTGGCCCTCGATCGTGTCGTTGTCGTCGCCCGGATTCCAGACGAAGGTGTCGTTGCCAGCACCCATCAGCGCGACGTCGTTTCCGTCGCCGCCATTGATCAAGTCGTCGCCCTGACTGCCGCGGATGGTGTCGTTGCCGAGTCCGCCGTTGATCGTGAGTTGCAGCACGCCGGCCGCAAGCCCGCTCGCATCGATCACGTCGTCGCCGCCGAGGCTGTTGAGCGTCAGCTGATCGGTCGCGTCCATGGAGACCAGGTTGGTGGTCGCATGGAGGCCGAAGACGGTCACGCCGCCGGCATTGCCGGTGACGCCGAACGTGTCGGCGCCCTGGGTGGCATCGACCGTGACGGTGTCGACGGCGCCGTCGGGCGTTCCGGCCGAACCGCCGAGGTCGATGTTCACCCGCGTCACGTCGGTCCCGGTCAGATCCCCCACGGCGATGTGGTCAGCGCTGCCCAGCGCGTGGATATCGACGTGCTCGACCCCGTGCAGGTCCATCGTGATGTTGCCGACGTCGCGCGTGAGCAGGGCGTGATCGCCGTTGGCCGTGATGGTGAGGTTCTCGGCGATGTTGGCACCGGAGAACCGCAACGTGTCGACGCCGGCGCCGCCTTCGACGGTGTCGCTGCCATCGCCCGGATTCCACTGGAACACGTCACGGCCGGCGCCGAGCTGCACGAGGTCGTCGCCGCGGCCGCCGACGACGGAATCATTGCCGTCGCCGCCGATCAGCGTATCGTTGCCGGCGCTGCCGACGATCGTATCGTTGCCGGCGCCGCCGTCGATCGTCAGGTGCACGATTCCCGCGGCAAGCATGGCCGCCGAGATCGTGTCGTTGCCGCCGAGGCCGTCGATGACGAGCGCGTCGTTTGCGCCTTCCGCGTTGGTAATGGCAAGCGCGGCGGGCAGTCCTGTGACCGAAACTGACGTGCCCGAGCCGGCCACCTGGATCGTATCGGCTGCGCTCGTGCCGTTGAGCGTCACCGTATCGGTCGCGCCGTCCCCGGTCCCGGCCGATCCGAGATCGACATTGACCTGCTTGACATCGGTTCCCGCGAGATTGTTGACGACGATGTTGTCGCTGCCGCCGCGCGCGTTGATCGTGATGGTCTCGATGCCGTTCAGGTCCATCGTGATGTTGCCGACATCGCGGGTCAGCAGCGTGCGTCCGCCATTCGCAGCGGAAACAACGATGTTCTCGCCGATGTTCGAACCATTGAACAACAGGGTGTCGGCTCCGGCCTGTCCTTCGACCTTGTCGCTGCCGTCGCCCGGGTCCCACTGGAAGGTATCGTTGCCGGCGCCGAGCAAGGCGGTGTCGTTGCCCTGGTTGCCGTCGATGAAATCGTTGCCGTCGCCGCCCAGCAGGCGGTCCGCACCGTTGCCGCCGAGGATCGTGTCATTGCCGGCCCCGCCGTCGATCGTCAGATTGATGAGCGCGGCGAGATTGCCGGTGGCGGTTATGACATCGTCGCCGTCTTTGGCATGGACCACGAGGTTTTCTGTGGTGCCGATGTCCAGCGAGAACGGCGCGGGGTCGACGCGGTCGAAGCGCACGCGCGTGCCGTTGGCCGTGATGGCGAAGGTCTCGCTGCCGTTGCCGCCGTTCACCTCGGCGGTGTCGATGCCTTCGCCGCCTTCCATCAGGTCGCTGTCGTCGCCGGGGTTCCAGATCATGCGGTCGTTGCCGGCCTCACCGAACATCTGGTCGTTGCCGTCGCCGCCGATCAGCACGTCATTGCCGGCGCCCCCGAACAGCAGATCGTTGCCGCCTTTGCCGAGCAGCGTGTCGTTGCCGGACTGCCCGAACAGCATGTCGCCGCCGGACCCGCCGGTCAGCGTATCGTTGCCGGCGCCGCCGAACAGATTCGCCGCAGGCATCGCGCCGTTGCTCTCGTCGATGGTGATGGAGTCGTTGCCGTCCTGGCCGAAAGCCTGGATCAACTTGGTGTTGGCGACCGTCGCGGGGCCGCCTTTGATCGCGACCGCGCCTCCGTTGACGACGATCGTTCCGGCCGCATTGCGGCCCAATGCGATCGTGTTGTTCTGGCCGTTGCCAAAGGTAGTGAGAATTCCGGCGGAAAAGTTTGCTGTGACAGCCATGTGCGCTTCTCGCTCGCGTCATCGTCGGAACGGACCGTATGGCAGGATCATGACGCGTTTCGTGATGCCACCGGGGTGAACGGCAAACGACGACGGCTGTACGCCGAGATGCAAGTTCCAGCTTGGTGGAATCCTTCGGGAGGGCTTTTGTTTGTCTTGAGAACAGCTTGATTTTCCGAAGAGTGCAGCATTTCCGGCTGATGGATCTTCGCGGCGCGAAGGATGCGTCCGCCCAGCGTCAAGAACATGGTTCACAAACGGTAACCAGCCCGCCCTGCGCTCGGCCAGGCGCGGTGACCATCGAAGAAGAATTTAACGCTTGGGCCTTAACTTGCGCTCGCCATGAGTGAGCAGGTCGTGCACAGCGAGGTTCAACCGTTTTCGGCGCGTGCGGCGCTGCCCTGGCTGGTGAGCCTTGGCGTCTATGCCGTGGTGCTGATCCTTGGACAGCGGCTGCTCAACGATCCCGACAGCTATTCTCATATCGAGGTCGGCCGCTGGATCATGGCGCATGGCGCCCTGCCGGCGAGCGACCCTTTTTCCTTTTCGATGCACGGCGCGCCCTGGATCACTTTCGAATGGCTTTCGGAGATCGTCTACGCCGGAGTCTACGCGCTTGCCGGCTGGCCGGGCGTCCTCGTCGTCGCCGCGGCAGCGATTGCGCTCGCCTTCGGCCTGTTGACGTTCTTCCTGCTGCGCGAGCTTTCGCCAGCCCTGACGCTGCTCATGGTGATCGCGGCCGTCATCTTGTCGGCGCCGCATATGCTGGCACGGCCACACGTCCTCGTGCTGCCGGTGATGGTGACTTGGGCGGCCGCCCTGGTGCGCTGCATGGATCGTGGGGGGCCTCCGCCCTACTGGGCCCTGCCGCTGCTGGTCCTGTGGGCCAATCTGCACGGCAGCGTGGTGCTGGCGCTTGGGTTGATCGGCCCGGCGGTGCTCGAGGCGCTGCTGCGTGAGGGGCGAAGCGGATGGTCGCACGTGCTGTTGCGATGGTTGCCATTCACGGCGCTTGCACTCGCAGCGTCCTGCCTGACGCCCTACGGGCCGGAACCGCTGCTGATGCCGCTGACGACACTCGGCCTCGGCCCCGCGCTCGCCTGGATCTCGGAATGGCGGCCGCAGGATTTCAGCCGCATCGGTGGCTTCGAGTTACTGCTGCTGGCCGGCATCTTTGCGCTGTCGCGCGGTGTGACGCTGCCGCTCGTGCGGGCCCTGGTGGTGATCGGCCTGCTCCATTTCGCACTGGCGCAAATACGCAATGCGGATCTGCTGGCCATGCTGGCGCCGCTTTACCTGGCGGCTCCGCTGGGTCGGATGTTCGGCGGACCGACCGGGGACGATGCGGCCGGCTCGTCGCGCGGCCTGACTCTGGCCGCGTTCGCCGGGTTGATCGCGGTGAGCGGGGCGGCCCTGGCGCGTGACATCCGGCCGGCTCCGATCATCACCCCTCAGGCTGCCATTGCTCAAGCCGACCTCGCCAAGGCGGGGCCCGTACTCAACGATTATTCCTTCGGCGGCTATTTGATCTTCGCCGGCATTCCGACCTTTATCGATGGTCGCGGCGAACTGTACGGGGGACCGTTCATCGACCGCTACAACCGCGCCGTAGCGCTGGTCGACCTCGGAGATTTTCTCAAATTGCTCGATGAGTACAAGATCGGCGCGACGCTGCTCGCACCGCGGACACCGGCGGTCGCGATGCTCGACCGGCTGCCCCAGTGGCAGCGCGTCTACAGCGACGATGTGGCGGTCGTGCACAAGCGGCGAGATGCGCCGCAGAGGTAAGTCAGGCGGTCCCGAAGGCCGCGTATTGGCCCCCGAGCGACACGCCGCGCAAGGCACCTTCCAGACGCCGCGCCGGTTTGGTGTCCCAGGGGAGCAACAGGAAATGGCGCGAGCCGACCTCGCGTAATCCATCCGCAGCCATCAACTTCCGGGTCGTGCCGGCGCTGAGCAGGACGGCGTCCCGGTCGAACTCACAGCGCGCCACGGCGAGGCGCGTCAGCGGGTTGTACGGATTGTGCTCGATCACGCAGACGAGCCCGCCGGGGCGCGTCACGCGCCGCATCTCGGCGATGAACTGCGCCCATTCGGCCGGCACGATATGGTGCATCACGCAGACGGCCGTGACCAGATCGAAGCTGGCGTCGTCGAAAGGAAAGGTGCGGCCGTCGAACTCACGATAGTCGACCCCGCGGTTGTCGGCGCGAGCCTGCACCAGGCTGGCCGAAGACACATCGATACCGCTCAAGCGGCCGACCATGCCGTGCAGCAGGGGATGAAGGCTGCCGACGCCGCAGCCGACGTCCAGCATTTCGGGCCGCTCTGCGTCCAGCCGCTGCGCGATCAGATCGCGCAGGAGATCGGCCTTGGCGCGCATGAAGAAATGATGCGGCAAGCCCGAAAAGTCGATCGATGACTGGACCACGTCACGGTAGTTGTCGTGATAACCGTCGAAGAGTTCGGTCATGCGCCGGGTCACTCGTTGACAGCGTGGATCGCGGGTGCCGCGGCCGCGGCCTCGCTGCGATCGAAGCCGGCGCGCGTCTGCACCACGTAGAGCGGACGGCGTTTCACCTCGGCATGGATGCGGCCGACATAAAGCCCCACGATGCCGGTCATCAGCATGTTGATCCCGCACAGCAGGGACACGACGACGATCGTCGAGGACCAGCCGGTCACGAGATGGCTGTCCTTGCTGAGCCACAACAGGATCACCCAGCCGCCGTAGAGGAGTGCGAGTCCCGAGACCGTCAATCCGCACCAGACTGCCAGCCGCAAGGGCAGATCCGAAAAACCGAGCGCAGCGTTCATCGCGAGCCGCACCATCTTGAACAGCGGGTATTTGGTTTCGCCCGCTGCGCGCTCGAGGCGGTGGAAGGTGACCTCGGTCTGCCGGAAGCCGAGCCAGGCGATCATGCCGCGGACGTAGCGGTCCTGCTCCGGCATCTGCCGCAGGGCGTCGAGCACCTTGCGGTCGATCAGACGGAAATCGCCGACATCGGCGGGGATGCCGACAGAGGACATCCTGCCGAGAAGCCGGTAGAAGAGATGCGCGGTCGCGCGCTTGAATCGGCTTTCGCCGTCGCGCGACAGGCGGCGGGCGTGGACGATGTCGTTGCCTTCCTGCCATTTTGCGATCAATTGCTCGATCACTTCGGGAGGATCCTGCAAATCGGCATCCATGACGATGATCGCTTCACCTTGCGCGGCGTCCATGCCGGCGGTGATGGCGACCTGATGGCCGAAATTGCGCGACAAGCCGATGTAGCGAAAGCGCGGGTCGCGCGTGGCGAGCGCCCGCAGCACGATCGAGCTGGAATCGCTGCTGCCGTCGTCGACGAAGATCGCTTCCGCGGGCCCGTCGAGCCGGGACAAGACCAGGTCGAGCCGGCGCAGCAGGATCGGCAGCACCGCTTCCTCGTTGAACACGGGGATGACGAGGCTGTAGCGGATCGACTTGAAACTGGCCGCCATGCGAGGTGTCCAACTCGGTTGCAGGGGCGCAAGTCTAAATCGTCGGTGGTTAAGGTCGCCTTGCCGCAACAGTTAAGGATCTAGGGCTCCCGGGCGATGCAGTCGGCCCGGGGGGCGGCCGGGGCCGGGAGGGAGCAGGGATGGTGATGCCCGATTAACCACGCTGTGCAGCTGTGGCTTCGGTCTAGGACCTGCGGCGGATCTTGTAGAGAACAAATCGTTCCGAGGTGTCCAGCTCGTCCAGCAGATCCGGCAGCGGGTTGGGCCCGGGCGGTCCAAGCACATAGAGGTAGTCGAAATCCTGGTGCCAGGTGCGGACGAACGGCGGAACGTCCGCCCGCGGCTGGCTTGTCGCAATCGCCGTCAGCAGGCTCGACGGCACCGGCCCTCCGTAGGGAATGGCAAGACGGCGCACGGCCCCGCGTGGCCGCACCGGCTGCTTGCCCTCTTCCGTGAATAAATTGGGCACGAAGGCGTTGGCATAGTGCACGGCCAGCGTCGGCGCATAGAACATTGGATAGGACGTGAGGTCGGCGAAGGGCGGGTCTCCGGGATCGCCCGTGCTGCCAACGAGGACGCGTGAGCCGCGATCGATCTTTTGGAACGACCTGATGATGGCCGCATAGTTGGTGCGGTAAGGCAGCCACACCGCGAGGACGACGGCGAGATTGATCAGGATGATGCCACTGATCGCAGCGAGCGCAGCCATTCTCCAGGTACGGTTGGGCAGCGACAGCGTGCAGAAGGCCGGCAGGATCAGAGCCGCGGCGGGAATCACGCGGAGGTCGACAAACGAGGTTCCGAACAGCTTCGATGGAATGACGAGGTACAAGAGCGCAAAGCCGATCGCGAGCCAGATTCCGGCCGGCTCGAGCTTGAGCACGCCGCGTCTTGCGGCGAAGAGCAACGAGATCATCAGCGCCAGCCCGGTCATTGCCGATAGCGTCAAATTGTAGCCGTTCATGATGCGCAGCGGCCAGATCGGCTTGAATCCGAGGAACCAGCTCGTACCTTCGCTTCCGATCGAGCCTGCAGTCATATGCATGATCCCGAACAGGACGAGCGCCGGTATGGCCAGCGCGCCAAGCCGCCCGGCCGCGACCCGGTACGATATTCCTTGGTGGGTGATGCGCCAGAGCTCGTAAAGGCCGAGCGTCGCGCCGTAGATGCCGAGGGAGAAGAAATGCGCCGCATACAGTGCAGCGACGAAGACCGTGTTGACGACGAAGCGCAGTGGCCATGGGCCGTCTGCCAGCATCAGATAGACGGCGATGCCCCAGAGGGCGAGGCCCAGTCCGAACTCGAAATTCACGAAGCCCCAGCTGAACGGCAGGCAGTAGAGGAAGGCGAGCGCCGCAAAGCCGGCGAGATGGACACGCCCCTTGCGGGCCCATTCGAGCAGAAGCGCGCCCCCTACGATCAACAATTGGCTCAGGAGCAGAAACAGCCGTGTGGCGTTCTCGACGCTCATCAGCCGCGCCATCTGCGGGACCACCAGGTCCATTCCAAGGTTGGGATAGAATGCCCAGGCCACCTCGTAATGCGGATTGGCGCTGGGAGTGCCGCTCTGGCTCAAAATATACATGCGGGCGAGGTGATTGGGATAATCGACCATCGCGGGAATAGGGGTCAGCAGCACCGGAAGAAACGAGACGGCCGCCAGCATTGCAAGAACGGTGATCGTCACCGATCGGTCCGAGCCAAGACGAGCCCGGATCGTCAAGGTCGGCCTGTCGGAAGATGCCATGTGATCGGCCCTGGAGTTCGAGCCTGCGCTCTGCAAAGGTGCAATTGCACGACGCAACGTGCATAGCGCGAACATCGTAAAGATCAAACGTCACGCGGAAGCCGGGCGCCGTTGCCGCATGCACAGCGCTAATGAAAAGGAAATTCCGCGATGTCAGCGTCGCCAGCAGCAGCTTGCCATTGGGACGGAGCTCGACGCGGCTGAGGCCGCGAAAGATCTCCGCGCGTTGCGCCTTCGATTGCCTGGAGATGACGACGACATTCCGCGGCCGGTATCGAGGCGAACGCGGCGGATCTCCAGTTGGGAGTGCGGGCCGGCAGGGAGGAAGCTCGGCCTCCATGCTGAGCCATCGCGGTCCAGGTGCTGTTGACCCAGATGATCTGCCACGCCGGCAGGCCTGCGCGCCGTCGCGGTCTCGCCGATGTCGGGAGGTTACCTCGGGCCGGGATATGCCGCCTACTTCGTGGCCGTTTCGATCGATTTGAACTTGTTGTTCAGGAGCGCGCTGCCCGTGTTGTTCACGACCGTGACGATCGCGAGCGCGATGCCGGCGGCAATCAGGCAATACTCGATAGCGGTAGCTGCACTTTCATCGGCAAGAAAGGACCTGAGCAATGCCATCGTCAACTCCCGTTCATCCGTCCAACGTAGGCTGGCGCCGTTTTCGGAATGGTAAATTGATTCACTAACTTTTGCAGGGCGCGCGTTAAATTGCAGGCGGGGGCGGACCGCGACCTCAGGCCTTCTATGCTGGCATTTATTGACTTAAGGTTTCGTCACCCAATTCGGGTGGATTTGACGGCGTCGTCGCTTTCAGGACTCGATCGCGCGCCCAGGTGCGGCCTTGCCGGGGCGTCTCAGCACCGCTGCGAGGCGCCCGACCAGATTGCGCATGACGCGCGGCTGTGACCGCGCCGCGCTGTCTGCGCGGCGCTTGTCCTCGCTCGTGTCGTTCACGAGGCCGATGTAGTTCTTTCTGGCGTCCTGCTGCTGCACGGCGTGCAAACCCTGGTTCGATCGACGGCGCGACCTTGTGGCGCGCAACGGGAATCGACGGTTAATTTTGTCTACCGTAGGATTACTTGCTGCCTCGCTGGCGGGCGCTGAAAGCGATGGCGCCGCTTAACGGATTGTTGAGGCTATGTCTCATTAAGGCAAAGGCTGCAAGGCGACGCCGCGCCAGGGAGGGCTCACTTGCGACCGATGTCCGCGTTCAGCGCCCGCAACATCGCGATGCGGGCGAACATCATCCAGCCGCCGCCCGTCTCGGCCGCATGGATCAGGGTCTCGATCGCGGTCTGCCAGTGGCTCGCATGCTGCGCGTCCTCGGGCAGCTGCATGATGTGATCGGCCGCCTGTTGCAGCGTCCGCAGCTTGCGCCCGTCGCGCAACGAGATCGGATCGTCGAACGCCGTCGACCAGGGCATGTCAGGCCAGCCGACCGGCGAGGGGAGACATCACGGCGCGATCGTAGGGTGCGTGCAGCTAGCCGGCCTTCTTCGCCCGCGCCGGCGCGCGCACCGGCTTGTCGGCCTTCTTCGCAGCTTCCTTGGGGGCCGGCTTCGCCGCAGCCTCCTTGCCGCCCTTGCCTGATATCGGCAGCAGCATCTCGCGCTGGCCTTCGGCGCGCTTCTTCGGCTTCTTGCCCTTGACGGCCTCCTTGACGGTCTCCTTGGCGACCGGAGCTGCGTCCTTCTCGCTCGCGAGGCTCTTCTTCAGCGCGTCCATCAGGTTGATGACGTTGCCGCCCGTCTTCGGCGCCGCCTTGGCCGCGATCGGGGCGCCCGCGCGCTTCTTGTTGATGAGATCGATCAGCGCGGCCTCGTAATGGTCCTCGAACAGCTCGGGCTCGAACGCGCCGGACTTCTTCTCGACGATGTGCTTTGCAAGGTCGAGCATGTCCTTCGTCAGCTTCACGTCCTGGATGTCGTCGAAATATTCCTTCTCGCTGCGGACCTCGTAGGGGTAGCGCAGCAGCGTGCCCATCAGGCCGCTCTCGAGCGGCTCCAGCGCGATGATGTGCTCGCGGTTGGTCAGCACCACGCGGCCGATCGCGACCTTGTCCATGCTGCGGATGGTCTCGCGGATCACCGCAAAGGCGTCGTGGCCGACCTTGCCGTCCGGCACGAGATAATAGGGGCGGATCAGGTAGCGGTTGTCGATGTCGGCCTTCGGCACGAACTCGTCGATCTCGATCGTGTGCGTCGAGTCGAGCGCGATCTCGTCGAGCTCGTCCTTGGTGACCTCGATATAGGTGTCGGTGTCGACCTTGTAGCCCTTGACGATGTCCTCGGAGGTCACCTCGTCACCGGTCTCGGCGTCGACCTTGAGGTACTTGATCCGGTGGCCCGTCTTGCGGTTGATCTGGTTGAAGGAGACCTTCTCGGTATCCGAAGTGGCCGGATAGAGCGCGACCGGGCAGGTCACGAGCGACAAACGCAAAAAACCCTTCCAATTGGCGCGGGGGGCCATGGGCTACTCCAAACGCAACGGGGACCGACTTATGAAGATACCATCGGGGAACTCCGAATCATACACGGCTCGGCGCGGAATCTTGCAACTGCGTTAACCGGCCGCCCCGCATGCGGTTGCTGCCTGGGCCCAGGGCAAAAGCCGGAACATCGCATCGGATCGGGCGTTGGCTCAGGACACAGGGCCGTGAGGAGGTTGCGGTCATCGGAGGCGAGACGCAGGGGCAGAGATTGAGGGCATCATGGCAACCACGCGAGACCAACATCAGATCGTCGAAACTGCAACCGAGGCGCGCCAGGGTGAGCCCGGGCCGTCGGTGGCCGCGCTGCTCGCCATCTCGACCGGGCTTGCGATCCTGATCCTCGCCGTCATCTGGTTCGTGTTCTTCCGGACCTGACGGCCGGATCCGAAGGTCCCGGGCCTTCCGACTCGCCGCGTAACGCGGCACATTGCGCCCGCCATGCCGCCGGCTCGTCCGGCTGCCTGGCGGGCGCAGTCGCGTCGGCGCGTGACAGGGCGTATATGACCAAAAAGTAACGCGGCCGGTTCCCCGCGTTCATATTCAGTTCACGCCGGAATTGTTCATCTGAGGCTGTCATTCATGCGGCCTATCTTTGGAGAGAAGCGTGCGCCTGCTTGTTGTTGAGGACGACCCCGATCTCAATCGCCAGCTCACCAAGGCGCTGACGGACGCCGGCTATGTCGTCGACCGCGCCTTCGACGGGGAGGAGGGGCACTATCTCGGCGACAACGAGCCGTACGATGCCGTCGTGCTCGACATCGGCCTGCCGAAGAAGGACGGCATCTCGGTGCTGGAGGCTTGGCGCCGCAATGGCCGCACCATGCCGGTCCTGATCCTGACCGCGCGCGACCGTTGGAGCGACAAGGTCCAGGGCTTCGATGCCGGCGCCGACGACTACGTCGCCAAGCCGTTCCACCTGGAGGAGGTGCTGGCGCGCATCCGCGCGCTGCTGCGCCGCTCCACCGGCCATGCCCAGAGCGAACTCAGCTGCGGTCCGGTCACGCTCGACACCAGGACCGGGCGGGTCAGCGTCTCCGGCAATCCCGTCAAGATGACCTCGCACGAATATCGGCTTCTGGCCTACCTGATGCACCATTCCGGGCGCGTCGTGTCCCGCACCGAGCTGGTCGAGCATCTCTACGACCAGGACTTCGACCGCGACTCCAACACTATCGAGGTCTTCGTCGGCCGCATCCGCAAGAAGCTCGACGTCGACATCATCCAGACCGTCCGTGGCCTCGGCTATCTCCTGACCCCGCCGCCCGCTTCGGGCGCTTGAGGCCTTCTCGGACTTGACGGGAGGCCGAACAGGGGCCTTGGTCCGGTCATGACGTCCGCCGCCCTTCCATCCTGCGCCTCCCGGGATCGTTCCGATGGCCGCTAGCTCGCTTGCGACCCGCCTGTTCCTGTCGGCGACGGCATGGCTCGTGGTGATCCTGGCCATCACCGGCGTGGTGCTGTCGTCGGTCTACAAGAACGCGACCGAGCGCGCCTTCGACCGCCGGCTCAATCTCTATCTCCGCACGCTGATCGCGGAGGTCGCGACCCCGGACGAGCCGCCGGACCGTCAGTTCCAGTCGCTCGGCGAGCCCCTGTTCGAGCTGCCGCTGTCCGGCTGGTATTGGCAGATCACGCGCACCGACACCGAAAAGCCGGAGGTGCGCTCCTCGCGCTCGCTCTGGGACAAGAAGCTGCCGAAGCTGGAGGAGCAGGGCGCCGAGCTCACCGCCGCCGGCATCCGGCTCGGCTATGTCGACGGTCCCGAGGGGCAGAACCTGCGGATGGTGGAACGGCCGGTCGATCTCGGCGCCGACGGCAAATATCTGGTCAGCGTCGCCGGCGACGACACCGAGATTTTCGACGAGACGCGCAGCTTCGACTACTATCTCGGCGGCACCTTCACTGCGCTTGGCATCGTGCTGCTCCTGACCACGGTATTCCAGGTCCGCTTCGGCCTCGCGCCGCTCAAGCGCATCTCGGAATCGATCGCCGACATCCGCTCCGGGCGGGCGGAGCGGCTCGAAGGCGAATTCCCGGTCGAGATCGCGCCGCTCGCGCGCGAGACCAACGCGCTGATCGACGCCAATCGCGAGATCGTCGAGCGCGCGCGCACCCATGTCGGCAATCTCGCCCATGCGATCAAGACGCCGCTTTCGGTCATCGTCAACGAGGCCGGCGTACACGCCGCCGATCCGTTCGCGGTCAAGGTGATGGAGCAGGCGGACGTGATGCGCGACCAGGTCGCCCATCACCTGGAGCGGGCGCGCATCGCCGCGCGCGTCTCGGTCGTCGCGACCGTGACCGAGGTGGCGCCCGCCATCGAGGCGCTGCGGCGGACGATGGAGAAGATCCACCGTGACCGCGGCATCATCGTCGAGGCCAAGGCCGATCCGTCGGCAAAATTCCGGGGCGAGCGGCAGGATCTGGAGGAGATGGTCGGCAATCTCGTCGACAATGCCTGCAAATGGGCCGCCTCCCGTGTCTTCATCGAGGTGCTGGTGGAAGCGCCACACCAGGCAGGCGCGGGCCCGCGCCTGCGGATCATCGTCGATGACGATGGCCGCGGCCTGTCGGAGGCGGAGCGCACCCAGGTCTCCCGGCGTGGCCAGCGGCTCGACGAGTCCAAGCCCGGCTCGGGGCTCGGGCTCTCCATCGTGGTCGACCTTGCCGCGCTCTATGGCGGCAACCTCTCCCTCGGCGGCGCGCCGATTGGCGGCTTGCGGGCCGAGTTGGTCCTCCCCGGAATATAATCCTTTGTTCCAACAGGATTTTTTGGCTCAGGAACCGCCGATCCGCAGGCAAATGGGAGGATTCGAGCCAACGTCCTCAACGGCTTCTTAAGGCGCAGTCTCCTATGATCGCGCCCCGGACGCATCCCATGTCCGCCACTTTACCGTGCATTACCCGGGCGCATGAGCCAGACATCGATCGAGCGGCTGAGGGAATATCTCGCGCAGCTCCCGCCGCAGTCGCAGGCGCTGCTGATGCGGGAGTTCGAGCGCGCGCTCGAGCGTGGCCAGGACACGGCCGTGGCGACCCTCGTGCTCGAGCAGCTGCGCAAGATCGTCCGCAAGACGGAAGCCGACGAAACCCCGCCACCGCGCACGGACGACCTGTCGCGCCTCCTGTTCCAGGTGCTGGAACCGTTCCTCGTCGAGGCGGGCGCTCCGATCCGGGTCGGACAGATCCGCCGCTCCTCGCTGCATCCGATCTGGCAATGGCTCGGCCGTGACGGCGCTCCGGACAAGGTGAACGAATTCGAGGCGACGCTGGCGCGCATGCCGGCTGCCGACAGCGCGGGGCAGGTCGAAGCGCTTGCCCAGAAGCTCCAGACGGTGGCGGCGGACGCCATCGTCCAGCTGACCGGACCGGGCGGCGGCGACAAGTCGCGTGCGCTGGCCCGCGTCGGCCCGCCCAACGTGATCGAGGACCTCTATTCGGTCGGGGCGGTGCTCCAGGTCCGGGACGCCATCGCCACCCTGAACGAGAAGCTGCCGCGCTTCCTGCGCGCCTTCGGCGACTCCCAGATCGCTTCGGTGTCGTCAGCGCTCAACATCCCCGTCCTCCAGACGCCGCAGATGCTGCCCTTCGCGCTGTCGATCGTCGTGCAACGCATGACCGCGCCGTGGCAGATCATCCGCCTCGCCATCAAGATTGCCGCATCGGACGACGAGATCCGCGTGGCGGCAACACCCTATGGCGTCGCGGTCACGATCGCACTGCACGATCTGTCCTGCGTAGCCGCGATCCTGCGCATGGACATCAAGCGCGGCCATTTCGACACCGTCGCCGACAATCTCAAGGCGCTGCACGACGGCGTGCGCGGCCTGCGCACAGAGCTCGACCTGCGCAACGATTCCGCCTGGGGCAAGCAGCTGACCTCGATCCGGGCCGATATCTCCAATGCGCTGCAATCCGAGATCGACAGCGTTCCCGGCCGCGTTCGCCGCATCCTGCGCCAACGCCCCGAGAAGGACATTCCGCCGGGCGCGCGGATCGACAGCACCGAGGTGGAGGAAACCGCGGCGCTGATCGATTTCGTCGCGACCTGCCGCAACTACGCCAGCGAGCTCGCGATCAACGAGGTGACACTGCGCACCTATTCCGACCTGCAGCAATATGTCGAGCGCTCGACCGAGCAGCTGGTGCAGTCGCTGCGCGCCGCCGATCACAAGGTCCGCGCCTATCGGCAGCAGCAGGTGCAGGCCGCGATTCGCTTCTGCCAGGTGCTGTTCGGCGATGACTACGCCTCGCTGATGAGCCGCGCCGCGGAGAACGCACTCACGGGCGAGCGCAAATCGTCGCGCGCAAGCTGATCCAAGCGCATATTTTGTGGCCACAATTTGTAGTTGACGCTACCGGTGACGAGCCCTACGGTCCCGATGCAAGTCCGGGGAATTTCTATTTGTGGGCGCATGAAACCCGTTATCAGCTCCATCGAAATCGAGAACCGCGTCATTGTTGCCAAATATCAAAGGCTGATGGTCGGCGCGAAGGTGGTGCTGGTCGAGAAGGTAAGCGGTCGGCAACTGTCTGAAACGGTCACGAGGGTCGCGTCTCCGGTTCCGGTCGGAGCATTGCGCATCAGATTGCCTGACGCCATCGAGCCGGGAACATACTTCCTGAAGGCCTTCAACGGTCACGGCGAGGACGCCGCTCGGAGCGCGGACTTCGAGATCGGCTAAGCCGTTGGATTTTCGCCGTTTCGGGGCTGTGGCCGGTCGCGCCAGATTGATAATTGTCAATTGCCGCATCGTCCGGCCGTGGTGTAAAGCGACCTATGGGCGCGGATAGCGCTGCCGGAAGCTTGCCAGATGACGTTATGGTTCGTGTTCGCGCTGATGACGGTCGCGGCGATTTTCGCCGTGCTCTGGCCGCTCGGCCGCAGCGCGCGCGTGCAAAATCAGGGCAGCGAGGTCGTGGTCTACAAGGACCAGTTGACCGAGATCGAGCGTGACCTTGCCTCGGGACTGATCGCTGCGCCTGAAGCCGCGGCTGCGCGTGTCGAGATCAGCCGCAGGCTGCTCGCTGCCGCCAGCAGCGAGACCGTGTCGGAGCCGACATCGAGCCTCAAATGGCGCCGCACGGCAGCCGTATTGGCGCTTGTCGGTCTGCCGCTCGTTGCGATCGGCGTCTACATGCCGCTCGGCTCACCCCGGCTTCAGGACTTTCCGCTGGCGCAGCGGGAGCGCGGGTCCGGCTCCGGCATGGCGCGATCGCTGGAGAACCTCGTCGTGCAGGTCGAGCAACATCTGGAAAAGAATCCGGCCGACGGACGCGGCTGGAACGTTCTCGCGCCGGTGCTGCAGCGGCTCGGCCGCTTCGACGATGCCGTGCGGGCCTATCGCAACTCGCTCACCTACAATGGTGAGAGCCCGGAGCGCAGATCCGATCTCGGCGAAGCAATCTCGGCCGCTGCGGGCGGCGTGGTGACCGCCGAGGCCAAGACCGAGTTCGAGCGCGCACATGCCCTGGACGCGGACGATCCCAAGGCGAACTACTTCCTCGGTCTCGCCGCCGAGCAGGACGGCCGCAAGGACGAGGCCGCCACCATTTGGCGCGCGCTGCTGGCCAAGGCTCCGGCGGATGCGCCGTGGCGGCCCCTGGTGCAGTCCTCGCTGGCGCGGGTCGGCGGCGGCACGATGCCGGCACTGTCGGACGAGACCATTGCAGCCTCCAAGGACATGAGCGAGGGCGATCGCGGCGCGATGGTCCGCGGCATGGTCGAACGTCTGGCGACGCGCTTGAAGCAGAACGGCGACGATGTCGAGGGCTGGTTGCGCCTGGTGCGCGCTTATCTCGTGATGGGCGATCGCGACAAGGCGGTCGGCGCATCGAGCGATGCCCGTCAAGCGGTCGCCAAGGATGGCGAACGGCTCCGCCAGCTCAACGAAGGCCTCAAAACTCTCGGGCTCGACGGATGACGATGTCAGGACGAGACGAGCGGAGAACGGATACGCCATGACCCGCAAGCAGCGACGCATGACCATCATCGGCGGCTCGCTCGCCGTGCTCGCGCTCGCCGCCGCGCTGGTGCTGAACGCACTTCGCGACTCCATCGTGTTTTTCTCGACCCCGACCATGGTCGCCGAGAAGCACGTTCAGGCCGGCAAGAGGTTTCGTCTCGGCGGCCTGGTGCAGCCGGGCTCGCTCCAGCGTGGCGACAATCTCGCGGTGAGCTTCGAGGTCGCCGACGGCAACGCCAAGCTGCCGGTCGCCTATAAGGGCATCCTGCCCGACCTGTTCCGCGAAGGGCAGGGCGTTGTCGCCGAAGGCGCGCTCGATGCCAACGGCGTGTTCAAGGCCGACACCGTGCTTGCCAAGCACGACGAGACCTATATGCCCAAGGACGTCGCAGATGCCCTGAAGAAGCAGGGGCACTGGAAGGACGATTACGGCGGCAAGGCTTCTGATGGCGCCAAGCCTGCGGCCACGACAGCGCAGGGCAACCCGCAAGGAGCGGTGCGGTGATCGCGGAATCCGGGCATTACGCGCTGGTGCTGGCGCTCGGGCTGGCGCTGATCCAATCCATCGTGCCGCTGATCGGCGCGCGGCTGCGCGACGATGCGCTGATGAACGTCGCGCGCTCCACCGCGCTGGCGCAGTTGCTGTTCGTCGGCGCCTCGTTCGTGGCGCTGGTGATGCTGCATGTGAATTCGGATTTCTCCGTTGCCAACGTCTACGAGAATTCCCACTCCATGAAGCCGCTGCTCTACAAGATCACCGGCGTGTGGGGAAACCATGAAGGCTCGATGCTGCTGTGGGTGTCGATCCTGGCGCTGTTCGGCGGATTGGTCGCTGCGTTCGGCAACAATTTGCCGCTGTCGCTGCGCGCGCATGTGCTCGCCGTGCAGGCCTGGATCGCCAGCGCCTTCTATCTCTTCATCCTGGTGACCTCGAACCCGTTCCTGCGTATCGCCAGCCCGCCGATCGAGGGACGCGATCTCAATCCGGTGCTGCAGGACATCGGTCTCGCCGTGCATCCGCCGATGCTCTATCTCGGCTATGTCGGCTTCTCGATCTCGTTCTCCTTTGCCATCGCGGCTCTGATGGAGGGACGGATCGACGCCGCCTGGGCGCGCTGGGTGCGGCCGTGGACGCTGGTTGCCTGGATCTTCCTGACGCTCGGCATCGCGATGGGCTCCTACTGGGCCTATTACGAGCTCGGCTGGGGCGGCTGGTGGTTCTGGGATCCGGTCGAGAACGCCTCGCTGATGCCGTGGCTTGCCGGCACCGCGCTGCTCCATTCGGCGCTGGTGATGGAGAAGCGCAACGCGCTGAAGGTCTGGACCATCCTGTTGTCGATCCTGACCTTCTCGCTGTCGCTGCTCGGCACCTTCCTGGTGCGGTCCGGCGTCATCACCTCCGTGCATGCCTTTGCCACCGATCCGACCCGCGGCGTGTTCATCCTGCTGATCCTCTGCCTGTTCATCGGCGGCAGCCTGTCATTGTTCGCGGGCCGCGCGACGTCGTTGAAGCAGGGCGGCCTGTTCGCGCCGATCTCGCGCGAGGGCGCTCTGGTGCTGAACAATCTGCTGCTGACCGTCGCCTGCGCGGTCGTGCTGTTCGGCACGCTCTATCCGTTGGCGATGGAGATGCTCGCCGACTTCAAGATGTCGGTCGGCGCGCCGTTCTACAACCTCACCTTCGCACCGCTGTTTACGCTGTTGCTGCTCGCCGTGCCGTTCGGGCCGATGCTGGCGTGGAAGCGCGGCGATCTGCTCGGCGTCACCCAGCGCCTGCTCGCGGCTGGCGTTGCCGGGCTCGTTGTCGTCGCCATCGTCTGGGCCTGGACGCGTGGTGGCAGCGCGCTCGCACCGCTCGCGATCGGCCTTGGCGTCTTCGTCATCGCCGGCGCCGTCACCGATCTGGTCGAGCGGACGGGCCTGGTTCGTCTGCCGTTCGCAACGGTGCTGCACCGGACGCGCGGCCTGCCGCGCTCGGCCTGGGGCTCGGCGTTGGCGCATGCCGGCCTCGGCGTCGCGCTGATCGGGATTGTCTGCGAGACCACCTGGAACAGCGAATACATCGCGACGATGAAGCAGAGCGACGTCGCCCATGTCGCCGGCTACGACGTCAAGCTCGACGGATTGTTTCAGCGTCAGGGCCCGAACTACCGCGAGATGATCGCCGAGTTCAACGTCAGCCGCGACGGTGAGGCGCTGAGCGTCATGACGCCGTCCAAGCGCAGCTTCACCACCCGCGGCTCCTCCACCACGGAGGCAGCGCTCCTGACCCGTGGTGCGAGCCAGCTCTACATCTCGCTGGGCGATGCCAACGCCGAGGGCGCGATTGCCGTGCGCATCTATCACAAGCCGCTGGTGCTGCTGATCTGGTGGGGGCCGGTGCTGATGGCCTTCGGCGGCGTGCTGTCGCTGTCCGACCGCCGCCTGCGGGTCGGCGCGCCAAAACCGGCGCGGGCCAAGCAGCGCCTGCAGCCGGCGGAGTGATCCGATGCGCCGGATGATGGCCGCGTTCGTCGCGCTTGCGCTGCTGGCTTCGCCTGCGGTGCATGCCGTGCAGCCCGACGAGATCATGTCGGATCCGGCGAAGGAGACGCGCGCGCGCGACTTGTCGCGCGAGCTGCGCTGCATGGTCTGCCAGAACCAGTCGATCGACGATTCCGATGCGCCGCTGGCGCGCGACCTGCGGCTCCTGGTGCGCGAGCGCATCGCGGCCGGCGACAGCAACTCGCAGGTGCTCGACTTCCTGGTCGCGCGCTATGGCGAGTTCGTGCTGCTCAAGCCGCGCTTCGAGCGGCAGACCATGCTGCTGTGGTTGCTCGGCCCGCTGCTGCTGACGGGTGGCGGCCTGGCGCTGTGGCTGCAAATCCGGCGTCGCGCGCGAAGCGGTGCAGACCTACCTGCGCCGCCGCTCACGCCGGATGAAGAGGCGCGGCTCGCCGCCTTGATGTCGGACGAGACGAAGCGGTCCTAGCTACGTCAAGTCGTCCCGGCTTACGTAATGATACGTAGGCCGTCTGGCGCTGCGTGTTTCATGCTCTGTTGACCTTTGTCTGGAAGCTTGTCGCGAAATTCGATTCCAGACGTTTGAGTCCTCAGCGATGTTCACGAACAGCAATCTGACGATCCGCTTCCTGGTCGGCGCCGTCGTCGCTGCATTATTGTTCCTGCTGGGCATCGGCGGCGGCACCGGCTTCGTCGCGGTGCTCTATCTCAACAACGAGATCACCAGCCTGTCTTCGGACTTTGCTGCGCTGAGCGGGCCCGCGCGCGATCACGCGATGCAGATCTACCAGCAGGCACAGGCCGCATTCTCCTATTTCCTGATCGCCTGCGGCGTGATCGCGGTCGTCGCCTGCGCGATCTGCCTCACGACCTGGTTTGCCGTGCGCAACGGCATCCTCAGTCCCTTGGCGGCGATCGTGTATGCCATGCGCGAGGTCGCCGACCAGAAGTTCGAAACGCCCGTGCCGGGGCTCGGCGGCACCAACGAGATCGGCCTGCTCGCCGGCGCGCTGGAGGTCTTCAAGACCAATGGGCTCGAACGGCGCCGCCTCACCGAGCGGCAATTGCATGAAGCGCAGCACCAGGCCGAGCGGTCGACATTCCTCGACGACCGGATCAAGCGCTTCAACGATCTCGTCGCCAGCGTCGTCGACAGCGTGGCCTCGTCGGCGGTGCATCTGAAGAGCAATGCCGAGACGCTGTCGCGGACGGCCAACGACACCAGCACCAAGGCGAGTGCGGTGGCGAGCGGAGCAAGCCAGGCCAGCGCCAGCGTCCAGACGGTCGCGGGCTCCGCCGAGGAGATGACGAATTCGATCGGCACGATCAGCCGCCGCGTCACCGATGCGACCCAGCGCGCCGAGGGCGCGGCGGCGCAAGCCGAGAAGAGCCGCGACACCATCCACACGCTGTCGGATGCCGCCGACAAGATCGGCGAGGTCGTGCAGCTCGTGCAGGCGATCGCATCGCAGACCAACCTGCTGGCGCTCAACGCCACCATCGAGGCGGCGCGGGCAGGGGAGGCCGGCAAGGGGTTTGCCGTCGTCGCCTCCGAGGTGAAGAGCCTCGCGCACCAGACCAGCAAGGCGACCGAGGAGATCACCTCCCATGTCGCCAGCATCCAGGGCATCACCGCAGAGACGCGCGAGGCGATCGACGGCATCTCGAAGACGCTGTCCGAGATCTCGTCGATCATGTCCGGCATCGAGGTCGACACCGCCCAGCAGCGCAACGCCACCCAGGACATCTCGCGCAGCGTCCAGGACGCCGCGCGCGGCACGCGCGAGGTGTCCAATCACATCGTCCAGATCACCTCCACCTCCGCCGAAACCGGTCGCATGGCGGCCGAGGCCCGGGATTCCGCCGTCGATCTGTCGCAGCAGGCCGAGACTCTGAAGCGTGAAGTCGACGAGTTCATCGTCAGCGTCAGGGCGAGCTAAGATCGCCAAAAACCTCGCCCCGGGGCCGGTCACCGGAACTCGAATAAGTTCCTGTAAGACCACAACTTTCGGTCTGCGCTAAACTGCCGCATCGGCATCGCCCTTCATTACGAAAGTTTAACCCAGCCGCCAGCGCGCGGTAAGGCGGGAGTCCCCATCTTCAGGTCCGCAAGGTGCTGGCATCCGGCACCAAATCGATTTCAAGGCCCTGGAGATCTCTGCATGACCGAACGTCCCGACCTTTCGAACCTTCCCTCCTACCGGCAGCCGCGCCGGTCGGTCTTCTCCGCGCGCAAGATCGCGCTGATGGCCTCGGTCGTCGCCGGCTTCGGCGCCGCCGTCTACGGCTTCAGCCCGTCGGTGTCGCCGGCCGACCTGTTCTCCAGCCCGGCGCATGCGCAGGTCAACAACGAGGTCCGGAAGGTCGAGCGCCCGGTCGGTTTCGCCGACATTGTCGAGCGCGTGAAGCCGTCGGTGATCTCGGTGAAGGTCAACATCAAGGAGAAGACCGCCAGCAACGATGACGGCGACGATTCCTCCTCGCCGTTCCAGCCGGGCTCGCCGATGGAGCGCTTCTTCCGCCGCTTCGGCGGTCCGGACGGCATCCCCGGTCTGAAGGGCGGTGGTCGTGGCCGCGTCGTGCAGGGCCAGGGCTCCGGCTTCTTCATCTCGGCCGACGGCTTTGCCGTGACCAATAACCACGTGGTCGACGGCGCCGACAAGGTCGAGGTCACCACCGACGACGGCAAGACCTATACCGCCAAGGTGATCGGCACCGATCAGCGCACCGACCTCGCCCTGATCAAGGTCGAGGGCAGCTCGAACTTCCCGTTCGCCAAGCTTGCCGACGCCAAGCCGCGGATCGGCGACTGGGTGCTCGCGGTCGGCAATCCGTTCGGCCTCGGCGGCACCGTGACAGCCGGCATCGTCTCGGCCAGCGGCCGCGACATCGGCAACGGTCCCTATGACGATTTCATCCAGATCGACGCGCCCGTGAACAAGGGCAATTCCGGCGGTCCCGCCTTCGACACCAACGGCGAAGTGATGGGCGTCAACACCGCGATCTACTCGCCCTCCGGCGGCAGCGTCGGCATCGCGTTCTCGATCCCGGCCTCCACCGTGAAGACGGTCGTTGCCCAGCTCAAGGACAAGGGCTCGGTCAGCCGCGGCTGGATCGGTGTGCAGATCCAGCCGGTGACGTCCGACATCGCCGACAGCCTCGGCATGAAGAAGGCCGAAGGCGCGCTGGTGGCGGAGCCGCAGGCGAACGGTCCGGCCGCGAAGGCCGGCATCGAGTCCGGCGACGTGATCACCGCGGTCAACGGCGAATCCGTCAAGGACGCCCGCGAACTCGCCCGCACCATTGGCGGCTTGGCCCCCGGCGCGACTGTGAAGCTCAACGTGCTGCACAAGGGCCAGGACAAGGTCGTGAACCTCACCCTCGGCCAGCTGCCGAACACGGTCGAGGCCAAGGCCGACATCGACAATGACAGCGGCAAGGGTGCGAGCAAGGGCACCGACGTGCCCAAGCTCGGCATGACGGTTGCGCCCGCCAATTCCGTGGCCGGCGCCGGCAAGGAAGGCGTCGTGGTTACCGAAGTTGATCCGAAGAGCGCCGCAGCCGAACGCGGCTTCAAGGAAGGCGACGTGATTCTCGAAGTCGGCGGCAAGAGCGTGAGCACCGCCGGCGATGTCCGCGACGCCATCAACACGGCGCGGACCGACAGCAAGAACAGCGTCCTGATGCGCGTGAAGAGCGGCGGCCAGTCGCGCTTCGTCGCAATTCCCCTCGCCAAGGGGTAACCCTCAGGAGGCCTACGCAATGAAGGGTGTCGCCCGGCATCAGTCGCCCCAGCCGCCGGCGCCCTTCGGGGGAGCAGCGTAACGTTCGCTTCCCCAGTCTACCTTCCGGTGGAATTACGCCCCCCTCCGTCGGAAGGCCTAGGGCGGTGAGGTCCCCCCAGCTTCACCGCCCGCCTTTTTCTCGACCCGAGACTCTCCCACTCGGCTTGCATGCGATTGCCGCTCGCGCCATGTTTAGAGAAGGTGACCTCCTTGACCGCCGCCGAACGCACGATGCGCCTCCTCATCATTGAAGACGACCGCGAATCCGCCGACTACCTCGTGAAGGCGTTTCGCGAAGTCGGACACATTGCCGACCACGCCGCCGACGGCGAGGAGGGCCTCGCCATGGCCGAGAGCGGCGATTACGACGTGCTGGTGGTCGACCGCATGCTGCCCAAGCGCGACGGCCTGTCGCTGATCGGCGCGCTGCGCGACAAGGGCAACACCGCGCCGGTGCTAATTCTCTCCGCGCTCGGGCAGGTCGACGACCGCATCAAGGGCCTGCGCGCCGGCGGCGACGACTATCTGCCCAAGCCCTATTCCTTCGCCGAGCTCCTGGCGCGGGTCGAGGTGCTGTCGCGCCGCCGCGGCGGCCCGGCCGAGGACACGCTCTATCGTGTCGGCGATCTCGAGCTCGACCGGCTCTCCCATCGCGTCGCCCGCGGCAAGGACGAATTGACGCTTCAGCCGCGCGAATTCCGTTTGCTCGAATACCTCATGAAGCATGCGGGCCAGGTGGTGACGCGCACCATGCTGCTGGAGAACGTCTGGGACTATCATTTCGATCCGCAGACCAACGTGATCGACGTGCACATTTCGCGGCTGCGCTCCAAGATCGACAAGGGTTTCGAGCGGCCGCTGCTGCACACGATCCGCGGCGCCGGGTACATGATCCGTGACGGCATTCGGTAAACTCGTCCGCACCACGGCATTCCGGCTGACGCTGGTCTACCTGTTTCTGTTCGCGATGTTCGCGGCCTCGCTGCTGGCCTATTTCGCCTGGAATACGCGCCGGCTGATCACCGAGGAAATCACGCAGACGGTGAATGCGGAGACCTCGGAGATCAACGAGCTCTACGGCCGCCGCGGCTTGCGCGCCCTGGTGCTGGCGATCGAATCCCGGGCGCTGCGGCCCGGCGCCAACCTCTATCTCGTGACCACGCCGACGGGGCAGGCGATCGCCGGCAATGTCGGCTCGCTGGCGCCCGGTGTGATGGCGACGCGCGGCTGGTCGGAAACCGCCTACCGGCGCATCGAGGACGCGGATGACCGCGACCATCGTGCGCTCGTACGCGTCACCGAACTGGAGAACGGCTTCCGGCTCCTGATCGGCCGCGACCTCGCCGAGCGGCGGCGCCTGTTCGGCATCGTCGCCAAGGCCGCGCAATGGTCGATTCTGATCGTGGTCGTGCTCGGGCTCGGCGGCGGCGTCTTCGTCGCGCGCCGGGTACTGAGGCGCATCGACGCGATGAGCGGCACGGCGCATCGCATCATGACCGGCGATCTCAGCGAGCGCCTGCCGGTGGGGCGCAGCGGCGACGAGCTCGACCGCCTCGCCGAAAACCTCAATGCCATGCTGGAGCGCATCGAGGCGCTGATGGCGGGGCTGAAGGAGGTCACCGACAATATCGCCCACGATCTCAAGACGCCGCTGACGCGCTTGCGCAACCGCGCCGAGGAGGCGTTGGCGAAATCCGGCTGCGAGGCCGACTATCGCGCCGCGCTGGAGCGGACCATCGAGGAATCGGACGGGCTGATCCGCACTTTCAACGCGCTGCTGATGATCGCGCGCGCCGAGTCCGGCCAGGCGCGCGGCAATATGGACGATTTCGATGCCGCCGAAGTCGCAGGCGGCATCCACGAGCTCTACGAGCCCCTGGCTGAAGACGACGGCATGACCTTGAAGGTCAAATGCGAGCCGACGCCGGTTCACGCCAACCGCGAATTGATCAGCCAGGCGCTCGCCAATCTGGTCGAGAACGCGATCAAATACGGCAAGCCGGTCGCGCAGACCGGTGGAACCGTGGTCAGCATGGACTCTGGGCAGATCCTCATCGAGGCCAGGCGCGAGGGCGACCAGGTGCTGCTCAGCGTCACCGATCGCGGCCCCGGTATTCCCGAAGCCGATCGCAAGCACGTCGTCGAACGATTCGTGCGGCTGGAGGCCAGCCGCACGCAGCCGGGCTCCGGCCTCGGCCTCAGCCTCGCCGCCGCGGTTGCCACATTGCATGGCGGAGAATTGCGATTGGGCGATGCCCATCCCGGCCTCGTCGCCACGCTGGTGCTGCCGGCGCGTGTGGGCGCGGGCGACAGGGTTGCTCCTCCAATACCGGATGTGCCACAGAAGGTGGCATGAACCACTCCGCGCCGGGAAACGCGGACAAGCATGGTGAGAGCCTGGCCGCGCGCTTCGTGGAGGCTCCCCATATTGCCGCTTCCACAACCGACGAACGACGTTTCGAAGACTGGCTGGCCGCGCTCGAGCCGGCGCAATCGGCTCGTCTCGAAGCGCTGCTGGTTCATCCCTTCGCCCGGAATATCCTCGCCGGCATCGCGGAATTCTCGCCCTATCTGTTCGATCTGGTGCGCGCCGATCCGCTGCGCCTGATCCGGCTGCTGGAATCCGATCCGGATATTCATCTCGCCGCACTGGTCGCGGAGGCGAGAGGTGCGGTGCTCGCGGCACCTGACGAGGCCGAGGTGATGCGGCTGCTTCGCCGCATGAAGGCGGAGGCGGCGCTTCTGACCGCGTTGTGCGACATCGGCGGGGTCTGGCCGGTGATGCGGGTGACGGCGGCGCTGACCGATGTCGCGGTCTCCTCCGTGCAGGCGGCGCTTCAGTACCTGCTGCGGCAGGAAGCCGCACGTGGAAAACTATTCCCGCCCAATCCCGAGGCACCGGAAGAGGGCAGCGGCCTGATCGTGCTCGCGATGGGCAAGATGGGTGCGGGCGAGCTGAACTATTCCAGCGACATCGACCTCATCGTGTTCTTCGATCCTGACGCCACGACGCTGGCGCCGGATATCGAGCCGCAGCCGTTCTTCGTCCGCGTGACGCAAGGCATGGCGCGCATTCTCCAGCAGCGCACCTATGACGGCTACGTCTTCCGCGTCGATCTGCGGCTGCGCCCCGATCCGTCCTCGACGCAGGTGGCGATCTCACGGGACGCCGCGCTGCATTACTACGAGCGGGAAGGGCGCACCTGGGAGCGCGCCGCGATGATCAAGGCGCGCGCCTGTGCCGGCGATGCCAGGGCAGGCGAGGCGCTGCTCGCCGAGATCGCCCCCTTCGTCTGGCGCAAGCATCTCGATTTCGCCGCGCTTGCCGACGTGCACGACATGAAGCGGCAGATGCAGACCTATCGCGGCCAGAGCGAGGTCGCGGTCGAAGGCCACAACGTCAAGGTCGGTCGCGGCGGCATCCGTGAGATCGAGTTTTTCGCGCAGACCCAGCAGCTGATCGCCGGCGGCCGTCATCCGCAATTGCGGGTGCGGCCGACGCTCGCCGCGCTCGATGTGCTTGCCGCCAGCAAATGGATCACCCTCGCGGCGCGTGACGAGCTCACCAGGGCGTACGAGTTCCTCCGCCGGGTCGAGCATCGCCTCCAGATGATCGCGGACGAGCAGACCCATGCGCTGCCCGACGACAAGGAGGCGGTCGGGCGCTTTGCGCGGTTCTTCGGCTATCCGGATCGCGAGGCCTTTGCCCGCGATCTGCTGCGGCAGCTCGAGATCGTGCAGGGGCACTACGAGAAGCTGTTCGAGGGCGACGATCCGACCGGCACGGCAAAGCTGCCGGCGCTCGACTACAGTGCAGGTCCCGACGATCCGCGCCTGCTCCAGCACCTGACGACGCTCGGCTTCAAGAAGCCCGCCGCCGTGGCACAGACGGTGCGCGACTGGATCACGGGCGACTATCGCGTATTCCGCAATGAGGCGACACGAAGCGCCTTCATCGAATTCGTGCCGGCCCTGATCGACGGCCTCGCCCACGCCGAGGAGCCGGACCGCGCCGTTGTGGCGTTCGATCATTTCCTTGGGGCGCTCCAGCGTGGCGGCCGGCTGATCACGCTGCTTGGCCAGAACCGCGATCTCGTCGCGCTCGTGGCGCTGGTGCTGGGCGCGGCGCCGCGGCTCGGCGAGATGCTGGCGCGGCAGCCGCAGCTCATGGACGGGCTGATCGATCCGCGCTTCTTCGGCGCGATGCCGGACAGGCGGGAATTGTCGGGGCGGCTCGCTGCCACCGTGCAGGATGCCGCCTCATATGAGGAGTTCCTGGATCGCCTGCGCCTGTTCGGGCAGGAGAGCCTGTTCCTGATCGGCACGCGTATCCTCTCCGGCACGGTCTCGGCGCAGCAGGCGAGCACGGCCTTTGCCGACGTCGCCGAAGGAATCGTCCACACCGTGCATGGTCTCGTCGCCGATCGTTTTGCCGCCCAGCACGGCCGGATCGAGGGGCAGGAGACGGCGATCATCGCGATGGGCCGGCTCGGCAGCCGCGAAATGACCGCCTCGTCCGATCTCGACCTGATCCTGCTCTACGATTTCGACAGCGAGAATCCGGACTCGGATGGGCCGAAGTCGCTTCAAGGCGCGCATTATTTCGCCCGCTTCACCCAGCGCCTGATCAGCGCCTTCACGACGCGCACCAATTACGGCGTGCTCTATGAGATCGACATGCGGCTGCGCCCGTCGGGGCGCGCCGGCCCGGTGGCCTCGAGCCTCGCCTCCTTCGCGGATTACCAGGCCAACGAGGCCTGGACTTGGGAGCACATGGCGCTGACGCGTGCGCGCGTGGTGTCGGCTTCGCCTGAATTCGGCGACCGGATCGCGCGCGTCATCCGCGATGTCCTGACCCGCCGCCGCGACCCTGCGATCATCGCCAACGACGTCGCCGACATGCGGCGCGCGATCGGCCAGGAGAAAGGCGAGACCGACTATTGGGATCTCAAATACGCCGCCGGCGGCATGATCGACATCGACTTCATCGCGCAATATCTCCAGCTCGTGCATGCCCATCATAAGCCGGATATCCTCGACGTCAGCACGCTTCAGGTGCTGGACAATGCGGCGAGGCTCGGCGTGCTGCCGCAGTCGGAGGCCGAGATCCTGCGTGCCGCAGCGCGGCTCTATTACGACCTGACCCAGATCCTGCGGCTCTGCGTCAGCGACGGCTTCAAGCCGGAAACCGCCGGCACCGATCTACAACGCGTGATGGCGCGCGCCGGCGATGCGCCGGACTTCTCGTCGCTGGAGGCGCGTGTGAAGGAGACGCAGAGCGAGGTGCGGCGCGTGTTCAGGACGCTGTTGGAAGCGACGTCGCCTGCTTCAGCGAGGTGATGGCCTCGCGCACGTTCGGCTCCAGGCCAGCGCCGCCCGTGTCGAGATGGGCGAAGATCGCGCGCTTCATCCGGGGATCCCAGAACTTCTTGATGTGCTCGGCGATTCCCGGCACGGCCTTGTCGTGGCCTTGGCTCTGGAAGAACCTGCCGATCTGGTTGGCCATGTAGATCAGGCGGTCAGGCGACATCGGCAACCTCCGTGGCATGGCAGGCGACGATGCGGCCGCCATGCGTGAACACTTCGAACCCGTCTTGCCGGGCAATGGCGATCAGCGTGATGCCGGCGGCCTCGGCCGTGCGGACCGCGAGCGCGGTCGGCGCGGAGACCGCAACCATCAGCGGCGCGCCGATCGCGGCGGTCTTCTGCACCATCTCGACCGAGACGCGGCTCGTCAGCAGCACCATGCCGCCGCGCGCATCCGTGCGGCTCCGCGCCAGCGCACCTGCGAGCTTGTCCAGCGCGTTGTGGCGGCCGACATCCTCGCGCAACGCGACGATGTTGCCGGCAGGGGACCAGAACGCGGCGGCGTGAACGGCGCGGGTTTGCATGTTGATCGATTGGAGCGGCGCGATGGCCTGCATCGCCGTCATGATCTGCTCGGGCGTGAAGGTCTGCCCGTGCGGCACGACGGCCGCGGGCCGTACGGCTTCGGCAATGGACTCGATGCCGCAGATGCCGCAGCCGGTCGGGCCGGCGATATGACGCCGCCGTTCGCTGATGCGCGCGGCCTCGTCCGGCGCAAGCCACATGCGCAACTCGATCCCGTCGTCGAGGCGGACGATTTCGAGCGAGCGGATGTCGTCGACCGATCCGACGATGCCTTCGCTGAGGCTGAAGCCGACGGCGAAGTCTTCGAGGTTCTGCGGCGTCCCCATCATGACGGCATAGGTGCCGCCATTATAGGTCAG
This sequence comes from Bradyrhizobium niftali, assembly GCF_004571025.1. Taxonomy (GTDB): domain Bacteria; phylum Pseudomonadota; class Alphaproteobacteria; order Rhizobiales; family Xanthobacteraceae; genus Bradyrhizobium; species Bradyrhizobium niftali. The sequence continues at coordinate 323,832 of NZ_SPQT01000001.1, forward strand.
CGCCAGCGGCGTCTCCTCCGGGATCAGCCGCGTCCCCTCCGACGCCACGCCGTTGCGCCAGATCTCGCGGTCGATAGCCTGAACCGGCACGTGCATGCGGTTACTCCGCGGCTTCGGCAGGCGCGATGCGGCGGGAGTGTCGCGCCTGCGCATCATAGGACTTCTGCCAGTCGGACGGGCCGTTCGACGGCGAAATCTGCACCGCCGTGACCTTGTATTCGGGACAGTTGGTGGCCCAGTCCGAATACTCCGTCGTGATGACGTTGGCCTGCGTGTCCGGGTGGTGGAAGGTGGTGTAGACGACGCCCGGCGCGACGCGATCGGTGATCTCCGCGCGCAGCGTGGTCTCGCCGGCGCGGCTCTTCAACCGTACCCAGTCGCCGTCGCGCACGCCGCGCTGCTCGGCATCGTGCGGGTGGATCTCCAGCCGATCCTCGGCATGCCAGACCACGTTCTCAGTGCGCCGGGTCTGCGCGCCGACATTGTACTGGCTGAGGATGCGCCCCGTCGTGAGCAGCAGCGGGAAGCGCGGGCCGGTACGCTCGTCGGTCGCGACATATTCGGTGACGATGAACTTGCCCTTGCCGCGGACGAAGCCGTCGATATGCATCACCGGCGTGCCCTCGGGAGCCTTCTCGTTGCACGGCCACTGTACCGAGCCGAGCTCGTCGAGCTTGGCGTAGGAGACGCCGGTGAAGGTCGGCGTCAATGCCGCGATCTCGTCCATGATCTCGGACGGGTGGCCGTAGTTCATCTCGAAGCCCATCGCCTTGGCAAGGCCGATGGTGACCTCCCAGTCGGCCATGCCGTTCTTCGGCGTCATCACCTTGCGCACGCGCTGGATGCGGCGTTCGGCGTTGGTGAAGGTGCCGTCCTTCTCGAGGAAGCTCGAGCCGGGCAGGAAGACATGGGCGTAGTTCGCGGTCTCGTTCAGGAAGAGGTCGTGAACGATGACGCATTCCATCGACGACAGCGCCGCCACGACGTGCTTGGTGTTGGGATCGGACTGGAGGATGTCCTCGCCCTGCACGTAGATGCCCATGAACGTGCCCTCGATCGCGGCATCGAACATGTTGGGGATGCGCAGGCCCGGCTCGGGGTTGAGCTTGACGTTCCAGAGCGCCTCGAACTGGTCGCGCACGGCATCGCCCGAGATGTGGCGGTAGCCCGGCAGCTCATGCGGGAACGAGCCCATGTCGCAGGAGCCCTGCACGTTGTTCTGGCCGCGCAGCGGGTTCACGCCGACGCCGGGACGACCGATATTGCCGGTCGCCATCGCAAGGTTGGCGATCGCGATCACCGTGGTCGAACCCTGGCTGTGCTCGGTGACGCCGAGGCCGTAATAGATCGCCCCGTTGCCGCCGGTGGCGTAGATGCGGGCGGCTTCGCGCAGCGCCTTGGGGTCCACGCCGGTGAGGATCGCCGTTGCCTCCGGGCTGTTGTTCGGCTGGGCGACGAAGGCGGCCCATTCCTCGAACTCGGTCCAGTCGCAGCGCTCGCGCACGAAGGCTTCGTCGACGAGGCCCTCGGTGACGATGACATGCGCCAGCGCGGTGACGACCGCGACATTGGTGCCGGGCATCAGCGGCAGATGCAGCGCCTTCACATGCGGCGATTCCACCATCTCGGTGCGGCGCGGATCGATCACGATCAGCTTGGCACCCTGGCGCAGCCGCTTCTTCAGGCGCGAGGCGAAGACGGGGTGGGCGGAGGCCGGATTGGCGCCGATGATGACGGCGACGTCGGTGTTCTCCACGGAGTCGAAGTCCTGGGTGCCGGCCGAGGTGCCGAAGGTCTGCGACAGGCCATAGCCGGTCGGCGAATGGCAGACGCGGGCGCAGGTGTCGACATTGTTGTTGCCGAAGCCGGCCCGGATCAGCTTCTGCACCAGATAGGTTTCTTCGTTGGTGCAGCGCGACGAGGTGATGCCGCCGATGGCGTCGCGACCGTACTTCTTCTGGATGCCGCGCATCCTGGCAGCGGCGAAGGAGAATGCCTCATCCCAGGACACCTCGCGCCAGGGATCCTCGATCCGTTCGCGGATCATCGGCTTGAGGATGCGTTCCTTGTGGTTGGTGTAGCCCCAGGCGAAGCGGCCCTTGACGCAGGAATGGCCGCGATTGGCCTTGCCGTCCTTGTACGGCACCATGCGCACGACTTCCTCGCCGCGCATCTCCGCCTTGAAGGCGCAGCCGACGCCGCAATAGGCGCAGGTGGTCACGACCGAATGCTCGGGCTGGCCGATCTCGATCACCGACTTCTCCGTCAGTGTCGCGGTCGGGCAGGCCTGCACGCAGGCGCCGCAGGAGACGCATTCGGAGCCGAGGAAGCTTTCGCTCATGCCGGGCGAGACGCGGCTGTCGAAGCCGCGGCCGGAGATGGTCAGCGCGAAGGTTCCTTGCACCTCCTCGCAGGCGCGGACGCAGCGCGAGCAGACGATGCACTTGGAGGGATCGTAGGTGAAGTAGGGGTTGGACTCGTCCTTCGGCATCCAGTTGTCGTTGGTGCAGCCATCCGTCTTGGCGAAGACGTGGTTCTCACCCTCGTAGCCGTAGCGCACGTCGCGCAGGCCGACGGCGCCGGCCATGTCCTGCAACTCGCAATCGCCGTTGGCGCCGCAGGTGAGGCAGTCGAGCGGATGGTCGGAGATGTAGAGCTCCATCACGCCCTTGCGCAGCTTCTTCAGCCGGTCGGTCTGGGTGTGCACGACGAGGCCCGGCATCACCGGCGTGGTGCAGGAGGCCGGCGTGCCGGCGCGGCCCTCGATCTCGACGAGGCAGAGGCGACACGAGCCGAATGCGTCGACCATGTCGGTCGCGCAGAGCTTCGGGATCTGGTGACCGGCCTCCATCGCCGCGCGCATGATCGAGGTGCCCTCGGGCACCGAGATCTCCTTGCCGTCGATGGTCAGCGTCACCATCGTTTCCGATTTGGCGCGCGGCGTGCCGAAGTCGATTTCTTCGATCAGAGACATTGTCGTTCTCCTATTCCGCGGCCTGAAGCGTGGTCGGCGCCGGGACGAAGTCTTCCCGGAAGTGCTTCAATGCGCTGAGCACCGGGTAGGGCGTGAAGCCGCCGAGCGCGCAGAGCGAGCCGAATTTCATGGTGTTGCAGAGGTCTTCGACGAGCGCGAGGTTTTCGCTGACGCGCTCGCCGTTGATGATCTTCTCGATGGTTTCGACGCCGCGGGTCGAGCCGATGCGGCAGGGCGTGCACTTGCCGCAGGATTCGACGGCGCAGAACTCCATCGCGAAGCGCGCCTGCCTGCGCATGTCGACGCTGTCGTCGAACACGACGATGCCGCCATGGCCGATCAGCCCGTCACGTGCGGCGAAGGCCTCGTAGTCGAACGGGGTGTCGAACAGGGCGCGGGGGAAATAGGCGCCAAGGGGCCCGCCGACCTGCACCGCACGGACCGGGCGGCCCGTGAACGTGCCGCCGCCGATATCGTCGACAAGCTCGCCCAGCGTCACGCCGAACGCGGTCTCATACAGGCCGCCATAGCGGACATTGCCGGCGAGCTGGATCGGCATCGTGCCGCGCGAGCGGCCCATGCCGAAATCGGCATAGGCCTTGGCGCCTTCGGCGAGGATGAAGGGGATCGCCGCGAACGACAGCACGTTGTTGATCACGGTCGGCTTGCCGAACAGGCCGTGATGGGCCGGCAGCGGCGGCTTGGCGCGCACGATGCCGCGGCGGCCTTCGAGGCTCTCCAGCAGCGACGTTTCCTCGCCGCAGACATAGGCGCCGGCGCCGACGCGGACTTCGAGGTCGAAGCTGTAGGTCGAGCCGCCGATCTTGTCGCCGAGATAGCCGCCGCCCTTCGCAGCCTTGATGGCGGCATTCATCGCCTCGACCGCGTGCGGATATTCGCTGCGGATGTAGATGTAGCCCTTGGTTGCGCCGACGGTGATGCCGGCGGTGGTCATGCCCTCGATCACCAGGAACGGATCGCCTTCCATGATCATGCGGTCGGCGAAGGTCCCGCTGTCGCCTTCGTCGGCGTTGCAGACGATGAACTTGCGGTCGGCCTTGGCCTGGGCAACCGTCTTCCACTTGATGCCGGTCGGAAAGCCCGCGCCGCCGCGGCCGCGCAGGCCCGATGCGGTGACCTCGGTGAGGATCGCGTCCGAGCCGAGCGACAGTGCGCGCAGCAGGCCCTTGTAGCCGCCATGGGCACGATAGTCGTCGAGCGAGCGCGGATCGACCACGCCGCAGCGGGCGAAGGTGAGGCGGGTCTGGCGCTTCAGCCAGGGAATCTCGTCGGTCGCCCCCAACCGCAGCAGATGCGGCGTATTGCCGGCGAGCGCGTCGAGCAGGGAGGGCACATCGGTCTCGGTGACCGGGCCGAACGCAATCCGGCCCTGCGGCGTCGCGACCTCGACCAGCGGCTCCAGCCAGTACATGCCGCGCGAGCCGGTCCTGACGATCTCGACGGCGACACCACGCTTGGCCGCGGCCTGTTCCAGCGCCAGTGCAACCTCATCGGCGCCGACGGCGACCGCACCCGCATCGCGTGAGACGAAGAGACGCATGCTCATCGCTGCGCCTCCGCAACCAGCGCATCGAGGCGCTTCTCGTCGAGCCGGCCGACGAGGCGGCCGTCGAGCATCGCCGACGGCGCAGTCGCGCACAGGCCGAGGCAGTAGATCGGCTCCAGCGTGACGCGGTCATCGGCCGTCGTGTTGCCGAGCGACACGCCGAGCCTGGCCTCGGCACGCGCCGCCAGCGCATCGCCGCCCGCAGCCTGGCAGGCCTCGGCGCGGCAAAGCTTCAGCACGTGGCGGCCGGCCGGCTTGTGCCTGAAATCATGATAGAACGTGAACACGCCATGCACCTCGGCGCGCGACAGATTGAGCGCCTGCGCCACCATGGGAATGGCTGCCTCCGGCACGTAGCCGAACGCCTCTTGAAGGGCGTGCAGAATGACCAGCGTCGCGCCCTCCTGCCTTGCATGTTCGGCGATGATCTCGGCGCCGCGCGTCTCGTTCCAAGGCTCGTAACAAGGCTCGTAAACCGCTGTCATTCTTCGTTCTCAAATTGAGCGTTCCTGCCTCGCAAACTATTTGGAATCATTCGAAGATCAATAAAGCTGTCTCATGCTGCGATTGCGAATTCAGATCGATTGGCAGATGCAATCGATCGATTTGGAAACGCAATTAATCGTATTTCGCCTGCCGGTTTTTCCGTGTTGGCAAGGACCTGCCGTGCTAGCTTGCATGCCACGACAGAATTCGAGGGGGCGTCCGGTTGATCGACAAGCTTGAACTGCTGCTGGCGCTGGCGAAGGAACGGCATTTCGGACGCGCGGCGGAAGCCTGCGGGGTCACCCAGCCGACGATGTCGACCGGGCTCAAGCAGCTCGAGGAGATCCTCGGCGTGATGCTGGTCCAGCGTGGCTCCCGCTTCCAGGGCTTTACGCCGGAAGGCGAGCGGGCGCTGGACTGGGCGCGGCGGATCGTGGGCGATGCCCGCGCGATGCGCCAGGAGATCAACTCGCTGAAGGAGAAGCTCTCGGGCGAGATTCGCATCGCGGCGATCCCGACTGTGCTCGGCATGGTGGCCGCGCTGACGACGCCGTTTCGCGCCAGGCATCCCGAGGTGCGCTTCCGCATCCAGTCCACGACCTCATCGGAGGTGCTGGGCCTGCTCGAAAATCTCGAGGTGGACGCGGGGCTGACCTATATCGAGAACGAGCCGATCGGGAAGGTGCGCACCATTCCGCTCTACAACGAGAGCTATCGTCTCCTCACCGCGCCGGATGCGATGTTCGGTGATCGCGAGACGGTGACCTGGACCGAGGTCGGGCAGGTGCCGTTGTGCCTGCTCACGCCCGACATGCAGAATCGCCGCATCATCGACCGCGCGCTGCGCTCGGTCGGCGCGGAGGCGACCCCGACGCTGACATCGAACTCGCTGCTCGTGCTGTTCACGCATGTGAAGACGGGACGCTGGGCGAGCGTGATGCCGGCCAAGCTCGCCGAGACGCTTGGCCTGTCCGATACCGTGCGTTCGATCCCGATCGTCGACCCCGAGGTCAATTACAGCATCGGCATGGTGATCCCGCAGCGCGATCCGATGACGCCGCTGATCGCGGCGCTGGTCAATGTCGCGCGTGAAGTCGCGCCGACGCTGCAATTGTAGCTTCAAGCCGCGGCCGATATCCCGGACGCCGCCTTGATCGCGTCGCGCGGCAGCGTCACGCGGACGACGGTGCCGACATCGATCTTCGAGCGCAGCCGCATCGAGCCGCCGTGGAGCTGCGCCAGCGAGCGGGCGATGGCGAGGCCCAGCCCCGAGCCGTGATAGGTCTTCGTGAGCTGGCTCTCGACCTGCTCGAACGGGCGTCCGAGCCGCGCCAGGGAGTGCGGGGCGATCCCGATGCCGGTGTCGGCGATCATCAGCACGATCCGGTCGTCGAGCAGCCGGCTGCGCACCACGATGCGGCCGCCGTCGGGCGTGAACTTCACCGCGTTCGAGAGCAGGTTGACGATGATCTGCTTGGTGGCGCGGCGGTCGGCGACGACGGAGATCGATTTCGCGATGTCGGCATCGAGCGTCAGCTGCTTGTCCTGCGCGCGGCCGGAGACGACGCGCAGGGATTCCGCGAGCGTCCGCGCAAGATCGAGCTCTTCCATGTCGAGCTTCATGCGGCCGGCCTCGATCTTGGACATGTCGAGGATGTCGTTGATGACCTCGAGGAGGTAGTGGCCGCTGGTCAGGATGTCCTGGCAGTATTCCTGGTACTTCTCGCTGCCGAGCTCGCCGAACAGGCCCGAGCCCATGATCTCGGAGAAGCCGATGATGGCGTTGAGCGGCGTGCGCAGCTCATGGCTCATATTGGCGAGGAATTTCGACTTGGTCTGGTTGGCTTCCTCGGCGCGGGTCTTCTCGCGCTGGTACTTTTCCGCAAGATCCGCAAGCTCGTTGGTCTGGCGCTCGAGCGCGGCCTGCGAGCGCTTCAGGTCGATGACGGTGGCGCGCAGGCGCAGATCGTTGTCGACGAGCTTCTGCTCGTGCTCCTTGATGCGGGTGATGTCGGTGCCGACCGAGACGTAGCCGCCGTCCTTGGTGCGGCGCTCGCTGATGTGCAGCCAGCTGCCGTCGTCGAGCTGCGCCTCGAAGGTGCGCGCGCCCGGGCCCTGGCTCGCCGTCTCGTTGTGACGGGTGCGCACCTCCGGCATGCGGCCGACCTCGAGCACGGTCTCGTAGGAGGTGCCGGGAATGACGGCGCTGTCGGGCAGCTTGTGCAGGCGCTGGAAGTGCGAGTTGCAGAGCACGAGGCGGTCGCTCGCGTCCCACAGCACGAAGGCCTCCGGAATGGTCTCGATGGCGTCGCGCAGGCGCAAATCGGCTTCCACCGTCCGCTCGGCAAGGCTCTTCTGCTCGGTGATGTCGACGGCGATTCCGATCAGGTGAACGCTGGAGTCGGTCGCGCCGCTCGTCTTCTCGCAGCGGACGCGGAGCCAGATCCAGTGGCCGTCGACGTGCTGCATGCGGAAGGTCTGGTCGATGTGGTCGATCTTCTCGGAGATGAGCTGGTCGGCGATCTCGAACAGGTCGATGTCGTCCGACTTCACCAGCGCGTTGACCTCGCCGAAGGTGAGGAGCTCGTTGCGGCCGTCGAGGCCCAGCATCGAGAACATCGACTGCGACCAGAAGATCCGGCCGCGCGACAGGTCCCAGTCCCAAAGGCCGCAGCGGCCGCGGTTGAGCGCGGTGTCGATGCGGCCGCGCACCGCGTCGTTGATGAGATCGCCCTCGCGAGCGCGGGTCGACTGCCAGTGGAAGGCGAAGCCGAGGATCAGGACGACGAAGCCGGTGGTGGCCGACAGCGTCACCGAGAGCGCGGCGTCCGAGCCCCAGATCGGCTCGTTGCGCTCCTGGATCACGGTGACGAAGCCGGGCAGCGACTTGATCTGCCGCGAGGTCGCCATCGCGGCGTTGCCGTTCGGCAGCGTCATGTCGGAGATGTTGCCGTCGCGCGGCGGCGCCGCGAGCAGCTGCGCCGTGGTGATGGAATCGAGCAGGCGGTCGTTGCCCGAGGAATCGCTGTCGATGGGAATGCGGGCGAGGATGCGGCGGTCGACGCCGGCCGAGGTGACGATGACATGGCGGCCCGTGGCCGTGCCCCAGGACGGAATGAGGTCGGGCAGCAGCGCCGGCAGGCTCTCGATGTTCTTCAGCCGTTCCTGCCGCGAGGAGGTGAGGCGGTCGATGCGCTCGGCGAGCAGATCGGCGAGTGCCGAGATGTCATGGCGCATCACCAGCCGCTTCTGGCGCGTCTGGTCGACGACCTGCACGAACGCGCCGAGGCAGATCGTGATCAGGAACGCGATGATGAGCGTCGGCACGGCGCGACGCAGCGCCGGTTCCGCGATCAGCAGCCGGTGATAGGCAGGTTTCGCGATCGATTGCGCCAATCCTTTGATCGAATCGGATTGGACGCACGCGTTCGCGGCGTCTGCACGCGACATGCCTTCGGCCCCCTGGAAAACTTGCTTGCAACTTGAGTTCGGAAGCAGCCCCACATCGCTTCCGAATCACACCGATTTGAATCCAGTTTTGCCGGGCTGTCGAGAGTCAACGAATCGTTAACGCGAATTTATTCTTATCCAACGCGCAGTTTGCGCGTCGCGTGCCCGCAAACTCACGTGCGCAGCGAGTCCGAAACGGGAACGTGTGACTCCGCGCGCATTCTGCGTCACGCGCGCGGCGGCTCGGCGTGGCTGATCACGCGCTTCACGCTCGGGAACGCGCGGCGCAACGCGCGCTCGATCGCGTCGACATGCTCGTGCACCTTGATCACGCTCATCGACGGCGTGGCGCGGCAGTGGAAGTTGACGATCTCGCCGGCATCGGTGTTGCGAACGCGCACATTGTGGATGTCGTGGATCTCGCTGCCGGCGGCATATTCGGTGAGTGCGGCGGCGATGGTCCGCACCCGTTCCGGCGCGGCATCGACGCCGAACGGCAGTTCCGGTTCCAAGGGCTCGATATGGACGTCGACCTCGACGTCGGCGCCGAACTCCTCCTGGATGTTCCGCTCCAGCGTGTTGGCGACGTCATGGGCGGCGTCGAGCCGCATCCCGGCGTCGACCTCGAGGTCGATGCTGACGATCAGCTTGGCGCCGAGGTCGTGCACCGTGACGTGGTGGATCGCGAGGCTCGAATTCCGGGCGATCACCATGATGCGGTCGCGTACGGTCTCATTGTCGCGGGCGACGGGGACCGGGGTGAAGGTGAGGTCGGCATCGCCGAACGCCTTGTCGACGGCGGCCTGCACCTTGCGCTTGATCTCCTCGACGCGGTCGATCGGATAGGTCCGCGGCACCTTTGCGATGGTGTCGATGAAGGTGGTCGCGCCGACCATGCGCACGCGCAGCCGCTCGACGCCGATGACGCCGGGCACGCTGCGGATCGCGGCCGTGGCCTTCGCCTGCGCACCCTCCGGCGCGCGGTCGACCAGCGTCTGCACGGTCGAGCCGGCCATGCGCAGGCCGAGCGCGGCGATCATCACCGCGACCGCCGCGGCGGCCGCCGCGTCGCCCCACCAGAAGCCGAGAGCGGCGAGGATCAGGCCCACGATCACGGCGAAGGAGCCCATGACGTCGGAGGCGAAATGCAGCGCGTCGGCGGCGAGCGCCTGGCTGCGCGTTTCCCGCGCGGCGCGGTGCAGGGCGCGGGCGCGCCACAGGTTGACGACGATGTCGATCACCAGCACCACGAACGGCACGGCCGAAATGGTCGGCGGCGGGGTTCCCTCGCGCAGCCGGCTGTAGGACTCGACCAGGATGCCGCCGGCGAGCACGTAGAGCAGGGCGGTGACGCCGAGCGCGGAGATGCTCTCCAGCTTGCCGTGGCCGTAATGGTGCTCGTCGTCGGCCGGCTTGTCGGACACCCGCACCACCGCCCAGGTGATGATGGTCGCGATCAGGTCGACCGAGGAGTGCAGCGCTTCCGAGATCAGCGCGAGCGAGCCGATGGCCACGCCGACCACGAACTTGGCCGCCGCCATGCCGCCGCTGGCGAAGATCGAGATGGCCGCGACCGAGGTTTTGCTGTGCTGTGCGCTCATGGCCGGGGATTTAGCAGCCTAGGGCTGAACATCAAGCGATGATCCACAGCTGTAGTCGCAAGTGAGTTGCAGGAGCGAAGCTATTGCGAATGCTTCCGAATTGAATGCTCGCTGATGCTGCTTGCTCCGTCATGCCCGGGCTTGTCCCGAGCATCCACGTTCTTCGTGCCGGGCGGTAAAGACGTGGATGGCCGGGTCATTTTGGCAAAGAGGCGCTTCGCGCTTTTGCCCGGCCATGACGAGTGGAGAGAGCTCGGCAACCCTCACAACGTCACAACAATCTTCCCCAGATGCTTGTTCGCCTCCATGTGCTCGAACGCCTTGTCGATGTCGGCGAATGCAAACACCTTGTCGATCGGCAGTTGCAGCTTTCGCGATTCCACCGCGCCCCAGATGTCCTTGCGGACCTCCTCGAAGATCTCGCGGACCTCCTCGACGGTGCGGGTGCGGAAGGTGACGCCGACATAGTCGATGCGGCGCGCGGCGTGCAGGTCGAAGTTGAAATCGGCGTGGGTGCCGCCGAGCCGGCCGACATTGACGATGCGGCCCTTGATCCTGGTGGCGGCGAGGTTCTGGTTGGCGAGCTTGCCGGAGACCTGGTCGACGATGAGATCGACGCCTTCGCCGCTCGTCGCCTTCAGCACCTCCTCGACCCATTTGGGATCGGAGGAGTCGACGGCGAGGTCGGCGCCGTACTCCGTCAGCCGGCCGCGCCGATAGGCGTCGGTCGACGAGCCGATCACCAGCCCTGCGCCCTTGAGCTTGGCGATCTGCATCGCCATCAGGCCGACGCCGGAGCTGGCGCCCTGGATCAGCACGCTCTGGCCAGCCTGCACGCCGCCGACGGTGACGACCGCGTTGTGCATGGTGGCGAGCGCGACGGGCAGGGTGGCGGCCTCCTCGAAATTCATGTTCGACGGTGCGCGGAACAGCCGGCCGTGATCGGCCAGCGTGTACTCGGCAAATGCCGCACCGCCCGAGCCCATGATGCGGTCGCCGACCTTCACGCCCTTGGCATCCGGTCCGAGCTCGGCGACCTCGCCGGCCCATTCCATGCCGAGCACGGTGCCGACCCCGCCGGCCGCACCATGGGCGTGACCCTTGCGCATGCCGGTGTCGGCGCGGTTCAGCCCGCAGGCACGGACGCGGACGAGCACTTGTGTGCCTTTAGGCTTTGGTTGAGCGACGTCGGAAATGCGAGCGCCTTCAGGGCCGTAGACGTAAGCTTTCATGAATTGCTCGATGGCGTTTGAGGAACTGGTTTAACCGGACGTCGGACTCTTCGCCTCTCCCCGCTTGCAGGGAGCGGCCGGAATTTGCAGAGCAAATTCCGGGTGAGGGGGAGTCTCCGCGAGTCCAACTCTCACCGTCCTCGCGGAGACTCCCCCTCACCCCAACCCTCTCCCGCAAGCGGGGCGAGGGAGCATACCTTCGGCGATCATTCGGCCGCCTGCGCCGTCGGGCGTGCGATCATGGCTTCGAGCCGGCCGCGAATGATGGCTTCGGCTTCGCGCACGATGCGGGAGATGAGCTCGGCGCAGCTCGGGATGTCCTGGATCAGGCCCTGGACCTGGCCGGCCGACCAGATGCCTTCGTCGGAGTTGCCGGTGGCATAGACCATCTTGCCGCGGGCACCGGCGACGAGCTCGCGGATGTCCTCGAACTTGGCGCCTTCCTTCTCCATGGCGACGACCTTGGTCGAGACCGCGTTCCTGGCGACGCGCGAGGTGTTGCGCATGGTGCGGAAGATCAGCTCGGTCTCGCGCTCGTCATTGGCGACGATCTTCTCCTTGATGGACTGGTGGATCGGGCTCTCCCTGGTGGCCATGAAGCGGGTGCCCATGTTGATGCCCTCGGCGCCGAGCGCCAGCGCCGCGACGAGGCCGCGCGCGTCGGCAAAGCCGCCGGACGCGATCATCGGGATCTTGATCTTGTTGGCGGCGGCCGGGATCAGGATCAGTCCGGGCGTGTCGTCCTCGCCGGGGTGGCCGGCGCATTCGAACCCGTCGATCGAGATGGCGTCGACGCCCATGCGCTCGGCCGAGAGCGCGTGGCGGACGCTGGTGCATTTGTGCACGACCTTGACACCGTGCTTCCTGAACTCGTCGACATGCTCCTGCGGCTTGTTGCCGGCGGTCTCGACCACCGTGATGCCGGCCTCGATGATGGCGGAGCGATATTCGGCGTAGGGCGGCGGCTTGATCGCGGGCAGGATGGTGAGATTGACGCCGAACGGCTTGTCGGTGAGGTCGCGGCAGCGCGCGATCTCCTTGGTCAGGTCCTCCGGCGTCGGCTGGGTCAGCGCGGTGATGAAGCCGAGCGCGCCGGCGTTGGCGACGGCCGCGACCAACTCGGCGCGCCCGACCCATTGCATGCCGCCCTGGACGATCGGGTGCTCGACGCCGACGAGTTTGGTGAACCGTGTCTGCAACATGATGCGTTTCCCCGCCTGCGCGGCAGGCCCTATTATTGGTTGATGGCGGCAGGATGCCGCCCGGGTCGGCAAAAGTCTATTGCGCCGGCGTGCGGTGAGGGCGGGGCGATCATGCGGGAGGCGGGGGGATTCCGTGGCGCGGATAATTGGGTGCCCTTCGGGACGACGTCGAGGCGATTTTGAGTTCCGCTGCTTCAACGAACTCGTCATTGCGAGCGCAGCGAAGCAATCCAGAGTCCCTCCGCGGAAAGATTCTGGATTGCTTCGCTGCGCTCGCAATGACGGAGAGTGGAGCGCCGGCGTCATCCCTTGAACTCGCATTTCCATCGCAAGACACACCTTCGCCTTCTCGCGGCATCTTCCGCCCGAGCTTTGCTTCGTCCGCGTCGCCCTTGTCGAGACAAGGGCGCAGGGAAGGCCGGGCGCCGGCTGGCACCCGCAGGTCCGTGCGCTACAAAAGATGCACACGGGGTGGACCACAGGTTTCGCCGGATCGCCCGGCCTTCCCTGCGCGAATGGTTTTAACGGTGTCCTTCGTGCTCTCCCCGGGGAGCGATGCACTATTGCCCCCGTCGCCTCGCGGATGGCTGATGTGCGCGTCCGGTCGGGCAACGCACATCACCACGAGACTTGACGCACAGACCCCGGGCGTCAGGACCACACGACTTCGCCGTCCGCGCACGTCCTCGCTGGGACTTCGAGGGCTGGCGTGTGCTCGCACCCGAAGCCATGCGAAGACGCTGTCGGCGCCGTGTCGTTCGCGCGAAGGCAATTGCTCACGGTTTCCCGCCCTGCAATGCCGCTCGCGCCCGACGCCGTCGCGTCCATCGCTGCCCGGCCCGCGGTTCGTGACGATCGCGATCCGCCCCTTGTCTCGGGCCAGGGTATCCAGGGTGTACGCGAAATCCGAATTTCGGTAAAGTGGAATATATTTGCGGCGGAGGATTGACAGGCGAGGCGGGAGATTTGTGCGGGGTGTTTTGCCCGACGGGCGAGGCGCCGCTCCACCCAATGCCGTCATGCCCCGGCTTGACCGGGGCATCCAGTACGCCGCGGCGTCTCTGGATCACATCGCTGTCTCTGGAATACTGGATTGCCCGCCTGCGCGGGCAATGACCGCGAGGGGATGGCAAGGCCGGAGTGTTCGTGAGATCTCGTAGCCCGGATGGAGCGCAGCGTAATCCGGGGCGGTCGTGTAATGCGGCGATAGCGGTCCCGGATTTCGCTGCGCTCCATCCGGGCTACGGGAAGGGCGCTACTCCGCCGACAGCCGCACCATCTGGCGGCCGCCGTTCATGTCTTTCAGGCTGTTGACGAAGTTCTCCGGGCGCTGCCAGCGATAGGGAACCTTCAAGCCCATGAACTCGGCGATGTCGCCGATGAAGCCGGTGCAGTTGGTGGTCTCGGCGTTCCAGACCGGCGAGCTCGCCTGCAATTTCTTGATGTAGGCGAACACGCGCTTGGCGTCGGCTTCGTTCAGATAGACGCGATAGCTCGCCGTCAGATATTCCGGATCGAGATCGCCGTAGCTCGCGCCGGTCTCGGACGGCACAAAGGTGAGGTGACCGAGCACGTAAGCAAGGGTGTCGCCGGCGGGCGTCAGGCCTGCGACCTCGACGGCGCGCTCGCTGGTCTTGCCGTACCAGACGAAGGCGTGGCCCCAGCTCGCCGCCGTCCGGGCGCGGAAGTCGACGTAGTAGGGGCCTTTCTCCGCACGCGCGACGGGCCGCCGCGACTGCGGCGCCGGTCGCGATGCGGTGTCGGTCGTCGCAAGCGCATTGGCATCGGCCATGCGCTTGTTCGCTTCGTGGGCCGAAGCCGAGGGCGTCGTGCACGCGATCATCGCCGCAAGCGCGAACCCCGCAAGGATGCAGGATCCCGATCGATCAGGTTTGTTCGTCACGCTGTGCCCCCTCGGCTGTCGGCCGCTTACGCAGATGCTGCGCGTTTGTCGCTACGCGTCAGTAACGCGCTGCGACCGGGCCGGGCGCCTTGCCGATCGGGGCCTTGCCAACCGGGCTCTTGCCAATCGGCATTTTGCCGATCGGCGCCTGCTCCGCCGGATAGACAGGCACGGGCTGCCGGCGCGGCAGATCGGCAGCGTTCGCAGCCGTCACCAGAGCAAGCGTCGCACCCAGAACAATTGCAATCTTCTTCACAGTCATACCCCTAGAAGGTTTGGTCCAAACACGGCAGTGCCGTGCCCCCAGACACACCTCACAGAAGGGCGGCCGAATGCGTCCAAGTTGCGGCGCGCGCGGGACATGTTGGCGGCATATATCGGGCGCGCGCAGATGTGATGTGTGTCTGGATGTTTCGTCGGTTCGCGGCGGAGAGTATTCGTAGCCCGGATGAGCGCAGCGACACCCGGGACGGTCGTCTCCGGATGTCGCTTTCGCTCATCCGGGCTACCGGCGGTCCGTTCTCACCCGATCCGGTTCAGGCTGTTCCTGATCGTCGAGAAGATGCCGCCGATGTCCTTGCGCAAGGCATCGAGGGCGTTGAAATTGTCGAAGATGCGGGCGAGGCGGTCTTCGACCTCGCGCTTGCTCTTGGTCAGCGCGTCGACGCGTGAGGCGAGGGGCACGCCGCCGTTCGCCTCGATCTCGCCGACGGTCCTGGCGAGCAGGTCGCGGGTGGTGCCGACCTCGGTGATCAGCGCCTCGATGCCGAACACCGGGGCCTTCAGCGGGACGAGGTCAGCCTGCGACTTCGACAACTCCGTCTTGAAGGCGTTCAGCGTCGCCAGCGTCTCCTGCAAGGCGCCGAGGCGCTGGCGCGACTGGATGACGAAATCGTTCAGCGCGTTCTGGCGGTCGACGAGGGTCTTGCCGTCGGCGTCGGTCTCGACATCCGCGAGCGAGCGTTCCAGCTGGGCCTGGCGCTGGCCGAGCTCCTCGAAATCGAGGCGGATCGCCTTGAGGATGTTGAAACTGTCGTCGATGCGCGCCAGGCGCTGCTCGATCTCGATCTTGTTCTTCGACAGCGCCTCGACCCGCGTGCCGAGCGGCGCTTCGCCGCCGGTCTCGAGCTCGTCGATGCTCTTGGCGAGGCGGTCATGGCTGAGGCCGAGCTCGCTGATCACCGCGTTGATGCCGGCGTCCGACGACCGCAACGGAACCAGCTCGGCGTGGGATTTCGCCAGATCTTCCTTGTACTGGTTCAGGGTCGCGAAAATGTCCTGGACCGTGTTCACCCGCGAGAGCAGCGCCGAGACGTCGCGCGCGATGTCCTTGAGCCGGTCGGCGAGGTTGTTCTTGCGGTCGTCGGTCTCGAGGTCGTGGAGCGACCGTTCGAGCTGGTTCTGGCGGTCGCGGATCTCGGTGAAAACCGGTTCGACCGCGCGGCGCTGCTCGGCGACCTTGCCGACCATCTCGCGCAGGCCTTGCTGGCGGCGGCGGATCTCGGCGAGCTGGTCGTGCATGTCGGTGGATTCGTTGCGGCCCTGCTGCAGCCGCGCGCGCTGCTCGGTCTCGCCCAGCTTGTCGTGGAGGGCGGAGACGGCTTTCCTTGGGTCGCTCTCGATCAGGTGCTGGACGGTGGCGTCGAGGTGGTTTTGCAGGGCGTGAGCGGCGACAACGTCCTCGCGGGTCTTCTTCAGGCGGTCGCGCAGCGTGCCCAGACGCCGGTCCTGACGCGAGAGCCGCCAGGCGGTTGCGCCGATCAGCGCCAGCGCCACGGCCGGGAGCGCGCCGGTCGCGATGCGCTGAGGCATGGGGAGGCCCGCCAACAGGGCGGGCAAGTGGGTGAGGTCGTAACCAAACGCCTGCTGGGCGAGAAGCGCGATGGCAGCTAGCAGGACAAACCAGGCAACCAGGAAAAACAGCCACATCGCGACGTCCTCAAGCCGGGACACATTCTCGCCATAGTTGCTATGGGAGAGCGGAACCGAGATCAAGGGGCGCGCGGGTTGTCGGAGGTTTCCGATAGCGCGACCTGTGGACGGCGGCGTCAGCCGATCGGTGGAAGGCGCGGAAGGTTGCCGGATTTTCCCTAGGTGGGCGCTGGCCAGTCCTCAGTCGTCATTCCGGGGCGGCGCGTAGCGCCAAGTCCGGAATCCATAGCCACAAGCAGCGGTTGTGGAGCGAGATCGACGTGGCGCCTAATCCCTCACCCAAATTGCATTCGTGGTTATGGATTCCGGGCTCGCGCTACGCGCGCCCCGGAATGACGGAAGGCTACAGCCGAAACTCGTTGGTCAATTCGCCAATGCCGTCGATCGCGACGGTCACGGTGTTCACCGGCTCCTTCATCACGCCGACGCCGACGGAGGTGCCGACGGCGATGAGGTCGCCGGGGAGCAGGGTCATGTCGTGGGAGATCCTGCTCACCAGTTCCTGCGCGGTGAAGATCATGTCCGAGATCGGATAGTTCTGCCGCTCCGCGCCGTTGAGGATGGTACGGACCACCAGTTTTGCCGGATCGAGGCCGGTCGCGATGACGGGGCCGAACGGGCCGTAGTCGTCGATGCCCTTGGCGCGCGCCCATTGCGGGAAGGTGGGATCGCGGGTCAGGATGTCGTTGGCGGTGATGTCGTTGACGCAGGTGTAGCCGAAGATGAAGTGGTCTGCTTCCGCGGGCGAGACGCGGGCGCAGGTCCTGCCGATGACGATGCCGAGCTCGCCCTCATAGGTGGTCTTGCCGTCGTAGTAAGATGGACGGCGGATCACCGCGCCCGGTGTCGTGATCGTGGTGGTGGCCTTCAGCAGATAGAGCGGCTCCGGCGGCTCGGGCTGATTCAGCTTGGCCGCGAGCGCGTGGAAATTATTCCAGAGCGCGACGATCTTGCTGGGCGTGCAGGGCGCGAGCAACTCGACCTCCGACAGCGCCAGCGTCCTGCCGGTGGCGGCATGGCGACCGAACATCTCGCCCTCGTGCACGCTGATGCCTGAGGACGTCAGGGTGCCGAAGCCGGTTGCACCGCTATGGCGGTAGCGCAGCCATTGTTTCATCTCGCCAGCCATCACGCCACCGCCAGCGCGCGGGGATCGGTCGACGCTGAGACGCCGTCATAGAGCCCGGCGATGCGGGCGCGCTGGGTCACCATTGCCAGCACCGAGTCGAGCGCGGGCGTGGCGATCCCGGTGAGGCGGCCCATCTCCTGCACCACGGTGACGAGCGGGTCGATCTCCATCGGGCGGCCGCGCTCGAGGTCCTGGAGCATCGAGGTCTTGTGCGCCCCGACCTTGCGGGCGCCCTCGATGCGGCGCTCGACATCGACGCGGAATTTGACGCCGAAGGTCTCGGCGATGCCTTGCGTCTCCACCATGATCGCGCGCGACAGCGCGCGCGTGGCCGGATCGGTGCAGATCACGTCGAGCGTCGCATGGGTGAGCGCGCTGATCGGGTTGAAGCAGACATTGCCCCAGAGCTTGAGCCAGATCTCGTCGCGGATGCGGTCGAGCACCGGCGCCTTCAGGCTGGCCGCGACGAACAGGTCGGCGAGGCGCTGCACGTCGCCCGTGATTTCGCCGGAGGGCTCGCCGAGCGGGAAATTGTTGCCGTAGACGTGGCGGATCACGCCGGGCGCCTCGATCTCGGTGGCGGGATAGACGATGCAGCCGATGGCGCGCTCGGCGCCGATCTCGCGCCACTGCCGTCCGCCGGGGTCGATGCTCTCCAGCGTCGAATTCTCGTAATCGCCGCCGTGCTTGTAGAAGTACCAATAGGGGATGCCGTTGACCGCGGTGACGATGCGGGTGTGCGGGCCCAGGAGCGGCTGCATCTTCTCGATCACGCCGGTGATCGAATGCGCCTTCAGCGTGATGATGATGTAGTCCTGCACGCCGAGCTCGGCGGGATTGTCGGTGCAGCGCGGATGCACGGTGTGCTTCTCCTCGCCCGCGAGCAGCGTCAGGCCGCGCTCACGCATCGCGGCGAGGTGCGCGCCGCGTGCGACCAGGCTGACGTCGGCGCCAGCGCGCGCGAGCTGAACCCCGAGATATCCGCCGATTGCGCCGGCGCCGTAGATACAGATCTTCATGAAATCCTCGCGGGTGACCGGAATTTCGGGACGAAAGATCCGGTCCGGCGCGGAAAGATCCGAGCCGGGGCCGGTAGTCGCAGGGGAAGGGGCGTGGCGCTTTAAGCTGCTGCTTGCGGCGTGCCGTTGATCGCCTCGTCAACGGCAGCGGCGATGTCGCGCATGCTGATGACGGAGACGAGGCTGTAATCGTCGATCACGGGCAGGTGGCGGATGTGATGACGGTTCATCAGATGGCGCACGTGCTCGATCGTATCGCCCGAGGTGCAGGAGACGAGCTGCTGCACCGAGACGAGCTGCGAGACCTTGACGTTGACGGCGTTCGCGCCGTGCTCGGCAACGGCGCGCACCACGTCACGCTCGGTGAACATGCCGACCGCGGTGTTGCCCTCGGAGCGGACCACGTCCTTCACCACGAGGGCGCTGATGTTGTTGGCGCGCATCAGCTTGGCGGCGATACCCACCGTTTCGTTCATTCGCACCGTGACAACGCGCGGCGTCTTCTTGCGCAGAATGTCTCCGACCAGCATTGCAACCTCCCTAGGTGAATGACGAGGTAAGTGTGGTATACATAATGCCAATCGTCAAGCGATGGATTTGGCGGATCCGAAAAATCTTGCGACAGCATTATTGACGTTTGCGGTGCCTCCGGCGTCGGCCAAAAGAACCTTGGCCAAAAAGAAAGGGGCGCATTCTGCGCCCCTTTTCAACCGTGCAAAGTGTGTGGCTTGTCACGCCGTCTCGGTCTTGGCGCTGCCCGACGCGGTGCCGGTGCTCTCGGCTTCCTTGCCGAGGATGAAGGAGCGGCGCAGCGGCTTGATCACGAACAATGCCATCAGTGCGGCCGTTGCATTCAGCGCCACCGCCACCACGAACACGGCCTTCCAGCCATACGCCGCCGAGATCACGCTGGCGAGCGGGACGAGCAGGGAGGCGGTGCCCTTCGCGGTGTAGAGCATGCCGTTGTTGGTGGTCGCGAACTTCGAGCCGAAGGTGTCGCCGCAGGTTGCGGGGAACAGCGAGTAGATTTCGCCGAACACGCCGAAATAGACCGCGGTCGCGAGCACGAAGACGACAGGCACGTGTCCGTAGGCCGACAGCGTGAGCAGCATCACTGCCGCCGTGCCGAAGGCGATGAACATGGTGTGCTCGCGGCCGATCGTGTCGGAGACCCAGCCGAAGAAGGGACGTCCGAAGCCGTCGAAGATGCGGTCGAGCGAGATCGCGAAGGTCAGCGCCGCCATCTGGAAGCCGGCGAGCGTCACCGGCGTGTCGGCGATCTTGAAGTCGTGTGCGATCGGGCCGATCTGCGCCGCGGTCATCAGGCCGCCGGACGCGACCATGACGAAGACGAGGTACATCACCCAGAAAATAGGGGTGCGCAGCACTTGCGGCGGGGTGAAGTCGATCTTGGTCTGCGGCAGATTGAGCTGCTTCTTCTTCGGCGGGATCGAGAGCCGCGGCGGCTGGATGAAGAAGGCGAGCACGAAGACGATCAGGCCCTGGCCGATGCCGAAGGTGAAGAACGCGCTCTGATAGCCGCTCGCGGCGATCATGGTCGCGATCGGCACGATGGTGAGCGCGGCGCCCGCGCCGAAGCCGGCGGCCGTCGCGCCGGCGGCAAGGCCGCGGCGGTCGGGAAACCATTTCAGCGCGTTGCCGACGCAGGTGCCGTAGACGGCGCCCGCGCCCATGCCGCCGACGATCGCGGCCGCATAGAGCAGGGTGAGCGAGTCGGCGTAGGAGTTGAGCACCCAGGACAGCGCGATCATCACGCCGCCGAACATGATGACGATGCGCGGGCCGTATTTGTCGACGAACCAGGCCTCGACCGGCACCAGCCAGGTCTCGGTGACGACGAAGATGGTGAAAGCGAGCTGGATCGCGGCGCGTCCCCAATGGTGGGCCGCATCGATCGGATCGACGAACAGCGTCCAGCCGTATTGCAGGTTGGCGATCATCGCCATGCAGACGATGCCCATGGCGAGTTGGAACCAACGGAAACCGGTGCGAAGAGGCGCGGCTGTGACGGCGCCGTCCGTGCTGGAAATCATCAAGAACCTCCCAACGCGCCTGATTGATTGCGACCTGGGATTGCAAGATGACCCAGTGTCGCAAATATTGTGGCTTATCGTCGCAAGCGCGGCGGGGACATTGGTATACCATATTCCAGAAGGCAAGCCCAATCTTGTGACGCAGCGCAAGAAAAGTGCGCGTTCCCTTCAGGTCAGCGGTAGCCAAGGCGGGTTCTGCAAAAACGAAAACGCCCGGCCATGAGGCCGGGCGTCCTGTCGGAATGCAGTGTGGCGAGGCGCGTCAGGCGGTCGACTTCGCGACCACAACCTTGCGCCAGGGCTTGAGCACCGCGATCGCGAGCAGCGAAGCCAGGATGTTGGCGCCGGCCGCGATGATGAACACGCTGTCCCAGGTTCCCGACGACTGCTGCATGTAATTGGCGATCGGAACCAGCAGCGCGGCCGTGCCCTTTGCGGTGTAGAGCAGGCCCGCATTGGTGGTCGCGAACTTGGCGCCGAACGTGTCGGTGCAGGTCGAGGGGAACAGCGAGTAGATCTCACCCCAGGCGAAGAACACGAAGCCCGAGAGCAGCACGAACCAGATGGGATCGTGGCCCCAGAGGTAGAGCATCCAGATGCCGAAACCTTCCATGCCGAAGGCGATGAACATCGTGTTCTCGCGGCCGATCATGTCTGAGATCCAGCCGAAGAACGGACGCGTCAGGCCGTTGAGCACGCGGTCGATCGTGGCTGCAAACGTCACAGCGGTCATCGTCACCGCCATCAGCGTCACCGGAACGCTGTCGACCTTCCAGTCAACCGCGATGGGCTTCAGGTTGGCCGTCACCATCAGGCCGCCGGCGCCGACGATCACGAACATGAAATACATCAGCCAGAAGATCGGCTGGCGCAGCACCTCTGTCGGCTGGTAGTTGCGACGCGTCTGCACCAGCGCGGCGTTCGCCACCACGGTCGGCACCTGGCCGGCCTTCGGCGCCAGCAGGAAGAAGGCGAGGATGCAGATGATGATGCCTTGTCCGAGGCCGAAATACAGGAAGGTGGTCTGGAAGCCACTGTCCTTGATCATGGCCTGGATCGGCGCGACGGTCAGCGCGGAGCCTGCACCGAAGCCGGCCGCCGTGATGCCCGCAGCGAGACCTCGCTTGTCGGGAAACCACTTCAGCGCGTTGCCGACGCAGGTGCCATAGACGCCGCCCGCGCCAATGCCCGCGATGATCATGCCGAGATAGTAGCCGTTGAGCGTGGTGGCCTGTGCGTTGATCGCCCAGCCCATGGCGCAGAGCACGCCGCCGACCAGCACGACGATGCGCGGACCGTATTTGTCCACGAACCAGCCTTCGATCGGCACCAGCCAGGTCTCGAACAGGACGAACAGAGTAAAGGCCCATTGGATCGACGCGCGATCCCAGCCGAATTTCTTCTGGATGTCGGGGACGAAGAATGTCCAGCCGTACTGATAGTTGGCGATCATCACCATCGCCGCTACACCGATCGCCAATTGCGCCCAGCGATACGTGTCGCTAACGCGCGCGGTTGTAGGGGCCGTTGCCTGCACCATGTCCGTCATAAAGCCTCCCGTGGCGCCTCTAATTTTCTGCGAGCGCTGGAGAGGCATTCTTGTATTCATTATGCCAAGGTTCAAGCGCTGGTCCGGTCACCGTGCGCAAATGCCGCAGCATCCTTCTCCGGCTGCGGCAGTGACTCGGGACAGCACAAATAGAAATGGCCCCGTCCTGCGGGGCCATTCATCAAAAGTAGTATGTCGACACCTGCGAAACCGGCGTGCGGCTCCCGCGGCGCAGGAAGCGCGCGCTTACAGGCCGAAACGGGGCAGGTCGCCGTTGTGATTCGAGATATCGGCGCTGGCCATCAGGAAGCGGTCGACCGCGGCCATGAAACGCGAGAACAAGGTTGAGGAGGGGGCGAGAGCGACGGAAGCGGTCTTGGACATCGGAATTCCTTTCTTGAGACGGTCAGTAGTGCTGTCTCATTTCGAAAGGGAATTTATGTATACCAGATGCCAATGTCCATGCATGCCATTGCATAGCAGCATGCGCTATCCCGCATTGCAGCATAATGATGCGTTAAAGGGGCCGTTCCGGGCTGAAAATTGCAAAACAGTCGCTGAAGCCGCGCATTGGGACGGATTTGGGCGGAATCCCTGGGGATCCGGGCCTTGGCAGGGCAGGTCAAAGTCGTTAGTGGTCTGCCCCCTTTTCCAATCAACTGTCAGAGTGGTTCATGTCGAGCGCCTCGCCCGCCGTCTCGATCGGCATCGATTTTGGGACCAGCAATACGGTCGTAGCGCTTGCGGCGGACGACCGCCGGGTCGAGGCCATCCGCTTCGATCACGGCGGACAACGCCACAGCACTTACGTCTCGGCCCTGTGCTTCTGGGAGGACCGGCCGGGAGCCGGCGCCCAGGCCGAAGGCGGCCCGTGGGCGATCGAGCAGTTTCTCGAAGGACGCCACGTCTACCGCTTCCTCCAGTCGTTCAAGACCTTCGCCGCGAGCAGCAGCTTCAACACCACGCAGGTGTTCCGGCAGCGCTTCAAGTTCGAGGATATTCTGGCGGCGTTCCTGCGGACGCTGGCGCGCCATGGCGGTGACAGGTTCGGCTTCGAGACGTCGACGATCACGGTTGGCCGCCCGGTGCGCTTTGCCGGCGGCAATCCCGACGAGGCGCTGGCGATGCAGCGCTACCGGGCCGCGTTCGAGCGCCTTGGCGCCGGCCACGCGCGCTATGTCTACGAGCCCGTGGGCGCCGCGTTCTCCTTTGCCCGCCGCCTGGAGCGCGATGCCACCGTATTGGTCGCGGATTTCGGCGGCGGCACCAGCGACTTCTCCGTGATGCGCTTCTCGCGCACGGGCGGTGCCTTGCGCGCCGAGCCGCTTGGACACGCCGGCATCGGCATTGCCGGCGACACGTTCGACTACCGCATCGTCGACCACGTCGTCTCGCCGCGGCTGGGAAAAGGCTCGAGCTTCCGCTCGTTCGACAAGGTGCTGCCGGTCCCCACCGGCCACTACACCAACCTCGCGCGCTGGCATCAGCTCGCGATGATGAAGAGCAACGGCGATCTGCGCGAGCTCCGCGAGCTGGCGCGCACCGCGCTGAAGCCGGAATTGCTCGAGGATTTCATCACCATCGTCGATCTCGACCTCGGCTTTTCGCTGTACCGCGCGGTCTCGAACGCCAAGGTCGCGCTGTCGGGGCAGGATCAGGTGGATTTCCGCTTCAAAGGCGGCGGGGTCGACATCGGCTCGACCATCACACGGAAGAATTTTGAATCCTGGATTGCGGACGATATCGCCAGGCTGGGTGCGACCGTCGACAAGGTGCTGGGCGAGGCCGGCATCACCGCGCGCGAAGTGGAAAAAGTGTTCTTGACCGGCGGGACCTCCTTCGTGCCCGCCGTCCGAAAGCTGTTCGCCGATCGGTTCGGCAACGAACGCCTGATGTCGGGCGACCAGTTCGAGTCGATCGCCTACGGCCTTGCCCTGATCGGCCACAGTCCCGATCCGGACCGCTGGACCGCGAGCGGCGGGATCGCGCCGAAGGCGGGCGCGTAGGCCGCGAGGCGACCGGGCTCGATTGCTCGCCCCGCTTGCGGACAGGCTATGTCATTTGAAGACCGTTTCTGCGGCCATCCTTCGAGACGCCCGCCTTTGGCGGGCCCTCAGGATGAGGATGGAGTGCGTGGCCGTAGTTTTAACGGGCGTCGATGCCGTTTAGCCTCATCCTGAGGAGACCGCGAAGCGGTCGTCTCGAAGGACGAGGCGCTCGCTCCGCTTTGGCCCTATTGATTGATCTCGGGCTCGACGAGCTTTGCCAGGTTTCGCAGCGATTCCTGCCAGCCGAGATAACAGGCTTCCGGCGGGATCACGTCGGGGATGCCGGCCTGCGTGATGTCCACCTCGGTGCCGACAGAAACTTTCTTCAGGATCACGGTCACCTGGATCTCGCCGGGCAGGTTGGGATCGTCGAACCTGTCGGTGTAGCGGAGACGTTCGCCGGGAACGAGCTCGAGATATTCGCCGCCGAAGGCGTGGCTGTTGCCCGTCGTGAAGTTCCGGAACGACATCTTGAACGTGCCCCCGACCTTCGGCTCGAAATGATGCACGGTGCAGGTGAAGCCGTTCGGCGGAAGCCATTTTGCCAGCGCATCGGCCTCGAGGAAGGCGCGATAGACTTTCTCGGGGCTGGTCGCGAGAACGCGGTGCAGGCGGACAGTGCTGGGCATGTTCATTCATCCTCTTGCATTGATGGACCCGGCATTAGCGTCTACGGCCCATTCATGTCCCGAGGACGACCGAGACGTCGCCGATCCGACACGACGTCCCGGATTTTCTTGCCTCACCTCATCTGTACGACGACCTTCCCCTTGGCGCGGCCCTGCTCGAGATAGGCGAGCGCCTCCTTGGCCCGGTCGAACGGGAATATCTTGTCGATCACCGGCCGGATACGCTCTGCTTCGAGGAGCTTGCCGATTTCCGCGAGCTGGCCGCCGTCCGGACGCACGAACAGGAACGAATAGGCCGCACCGCGCGTCCTGGCGCCGCGGATGATCTTGCGGCTCAGCAGCCCAAACAGGAACTTCATGACGAAGTTCATGCCGCGGGCGCGCGCGAACGCGGCATCCGGTGGGCCGACGAGCGAGACGATCGTGCTTCCGGGTTTCAGGATTCGCAGCGATTTCTCGATGGCATCGCCCCTGACCGTGCCCAGCACGGCGTCGTAGTCCGTCAGCACGTCCTCGAATTGCAGCCTCTTGTAATCGACCACCTCGTCGGCGCCGAGGCTGCGGACCAGGTCGACATTGCCCGTGCTCGTGGTCGTCCCGACCTTCGTGCCGAGATATTTTGCAAGCTGGATCGCGAAGGTGCCGATGCCGCCTGAGCCTGCGGGGATGAAGACTTTCTGGCCGGGCTTGAGATGCGCGCGCTCCTTGAGTGCCTGCCACGAGGTCAGTCCGACCATCGGGATCGAGGCTGCCTGCACGAAGTCCAGATTGGCGGGCTTGAGTGCCGCCGCGTTCTCCGGCACGCACGCGAATTCCGCGAGCGCGCCAGTGCCGCTGAGATCGAAGATGCTGGCGAAGACGGCATCGCCCGGCTTGAAGCGGGTCACCTGGCGTCCCACCTCCACCACGACGCCGGCGAGGTCGCTGCCGAGCGTTGCCGGCAGATCGAGCTTGAGAATGGGCTTGAATGTCCCTTTCGGAATCATGGTGTCGATGGGATTGAGGCCGGCGGCGTGAACCTCAACCAGGATGTCGTCCGGCTTGAGTGCAGGCCGAGGCATTTCGGTCAATGCGACCTGATCCGGCCGGCCATAACGTTTCAGGACAAGTGCTTTCATGTGTTCCTGCGTATGGGATGTTCGGAGCTGGCCGTGATGATGGCCGTCGGCGCGCCGCCGCGGCTTTTTCAGAACGCGCGCGCGCGGCCGTCGGCTGCGACGCGACCGGCATCAAGCCGCAGGTCCTTTCGAATTCCGGCATCCACCAGTCCGGCCGGCGCAAAGCGTCGAAGCAAGCGCAGACGGCCCGCAAGGCGGCCGGCCGTGTACCGGATCTTCGGGCGCGCCGCATCGGCGGCTGCGAGGACGGTATCGGCGACGACGCCGGGTGGCTCGGCCGTCGCCATCACTTCGTTCACCCGCTTGCTGACGCCGGCACGGACGTCGCGATATTCATCGAGCTTGGCATCGGGTTCGATGAAATTCGCATCGAACGGCGTCTTCGTGTAGGCGGGCTCGATGACCGAAACGCGGATGCCCCACATGCGAAGCTCGTGATCGAGCGATTCCGAATAACCTTCCACCGCGTGTTTGGTGGCGGCATAGAGCGCGCCATACGGCATCGGCAGGAAGCCGAGCACGGAGCCGATGTTGATGATGCGGCCGTGTCCCTGGCGGCGCATGTGGGGCACGACGGCGCGCGTCATTCGCACCAGCCCGAAAAAATTTGTCTCGAAGATCGACCGGGCCTGATCGAGCGAGCTCTCCTCCGCGCCGGCAGGAGCAACTCCGACGCCCGCATTGTTCACGAGCAGATCGATGCGGCCGGAGCGCCGGATCACCTCGTTGACGGCGGCGTCCACGGATTCATCGCTGGTCACGTCGAGGGACAGCATCTCGAACGATCGTTTGCCGGCCTCGGCCCCGCGACGGCTGGTGCCGTAAACCTTGTAGCCGGCTTTCGCGAGCCGCTCTGCGGTTGCCTCGCCGATGCCTGACGAGGCGCCGGTCACGAGGGCGATCTTCCCATGGGGCTCAGCCATCTCTTCTCCTGATGACGCCGGGCGGCGGAGGGCGATCACATCGCGCACGCGGGCCGGCATCGGTTCGAGGGTTCGGTCTTTTGATTACGATCGTAATCATTGCATAAAATGACGATCGTAATTATAATTGTCAAGGCTCCCCGGTTTTCCACGGGCCAAAGGTCTGCAACATGCGCATCTCGAAGGAAAAAGCGGCCGAGAACCGCGATCGCATTCTCAAGGCCGCATCCCGCCTGATGCGGGAACGCGGCATCTCAGGGGTCGGCGTGGATGCGCTGACCGAAGCCGCCGGGATGACCCACGGCAGCCTCTACAGCCAGTTCGGCTCAAAGGAGCGGCTGGTCGAGGAGGCGGTCGCCGACGCGATTGCGGCCAAAGGGCGGGAGCTGCGCGAAGACGCGACTGTCGATGACTATGTTTCCGAATATCTCTCGGCGGAGCACCGCGACGACCCGGGAAGCGGCTGCCCCTTTGCAGCCTTGTGTTGCGAGATGCGACAGCAGAGCAAAGGCGCACGCGAGCGCTTTACGGCCGGGGTGAAGGGCATGGTCGGATGGCTGAGCAGCCGGATGGATAAAGAGACGAAGCTGAAGCGGCGCGATGACCAGGCGCTCGCGACCTTATCCTCCCTGGTCGGGGCGCTCGTGCTCGCCCGGGCCGTGAACGATCCCAAGCTGTCGGACGATATTCTTCGCGCGGCCAGGAACGGGTTGGGCGGCTGACGGGGCGTTCGCCTATGTCGCGGCGACGTCCTGCGGCGTCATCGTGAACGCGAGCCGGTAGCGGCCGGTCGTCGGATTGTCCTGCGCGCCCGCGGCATGCAGCGCTGACGGCGAGAGCTGTTCGGCCACTGCACGCTCGACCACATCGGCATCATAGCCTGACAGCAGCACGATCCAGTCGGCGGCGCCGTCCCAGCCGCGGATCCTCTGTTCGGTCGTGGGTGAGCTCGTCCTGGGCGTGTCGGTCAGGAGGAGGTGGGCGCCTGTCAGCCCTGCCTTCTGTGCCATTGCGCCGAGCGCCTCCGAGAGGTGTGCCTGCAGCTGCGCCTCCTGTCCGGCCCGCGGCGAAAGCCGGATGGTCGCGAGCGAGGTCGCGACGCCGCCGCCGAAGCTCGCGGCGACACGGCATTGGCTGCGCACCATGCCGAGATGATGCGGCATCATCCTGGTCGACCACGGCGTCGGTGCGTTGAGGCGGTCCAGATATCCGCGCGACGTCAGCACTTCGTACTGCTCCAGCTCGTAGAGCACAAAGAAGCCTTCGGCGTCCGTCGTGCTGGTCCAGCGCGATCCTCTCCGGAAGCCGGGAATGCTGATCCGTTCCGGAAAATGTTCGTGCGAATGCCAGTCGCCGAATTCAGCGCGCCGCTCGGGACGGATATTCCACCACATCGCGACGGCTGCCTTGCCGAGCAGAGACATGCTGACCTCCCTGTTTTGCAGCACTTTGCCTTGACGCCAGCGCCGGGAGCAAGTCGTTCACCCTTAGCGAGTTGAAGCCACAAATTTGCTGCCGTTCTCCGGTCAGCTTGCGGCCGGGATCAGGGGGGACTTCCGTTGCGCGGCACGCTTTGGGCTTTCGCTGTCACGCTCTGTTGCCTCGGCTCGCCTGCGAAGGCTGCAGGCATTCAGCTTCTCCAATCCGACCCCGCACTGTCAGGCGCGATCTGGTATCCCTGCGCGGCGGAGCCGACGCATGTCGCGCTTGGCAGTCTTTCGGCCGGTGTCGATTTCGACCTGAAGGGCACGAAGGATTGTCTCGTCGCCGGCGCAAAGCTGCCGCTGGTCGTCTTTTCGCACGGGAGAGGCGGCTGGTTCGGCCAGCACCATGACACAGCGGAGGCGCTGGCCGATGCCGGCTTCGTCGTCGCTTCCATCAATCATCCAGGCGATTCCGTCAGCGACTCGTCGCGGCGCGACACCTTGTCGGTCTGGGGATCGCGCCCGGCGGACATCGTTCGTTTGCTCGATTTCGTGTTGAACACCTGGAAGGACAGGGCGGTGATCGATCCCGCCAAGGTCGGCTTCTTCGGCTTCTCGCTCGGAGGAGCTACCGGCCTCGTGCTGATGGGGACCAGGCCGGATTTCGCGAGGGTGGCCAGTTTCTGCAAGGAGACGACCGGCGCTTGCGCACAGCTTCACAAGGGTGAGACGCCGCCTGACCCGATACAGGATGCGCGCATCCGCACAGCCGTCATCGTTGATCCCGCGCCAGGCGTCCTGACGCGCGAGAACCTCGCCGCCGTCAAGGTGCCGTTCCAGTTCTGGCGATCGCAGTTCGGCGGGCCCGGCGTCGGCGATGGTTCAGGCACGGAGCGCGTTGCGGAGGGATTGCCGGGCAAGCCCGAGATTCATGTCGTGCCGGCCGGCCACTTCGCCTTCCTCGCGCCTTGCTCGGCCGAGCTTGCGGCGGCCGTGCCGCGCATCTGCACCGACGTGCCGGTGGGTTTCGACCGGGTTGCCTTCCATCGCGAATTCAATACGGTCGTTGTGCAGTTTTTTCGCGAGCAGCTTGGGAGCGGAGATCGCTGAGGGCGCAGCTAAAAATCGAGGCTATCCGACGCGCGGTCGCCGTGGCGGATTGATCACGCCGCTCTGTCCCGCGAAATCGACTCGATATTGTTGTGTTACGTCGGCGCCCTCAGGCCCGGAGAGCTGAGCCACGCGTCGATCTGGATGGCCGTCTCGTCCTGCCGCACCCTTCGCAGCAGCATCTCGCGGCGCCGGCCGGGAGGGAGTAAGCGGGCCTCGTCGCGCAGACGGCCGACCTCATTGATGAGCCGCTGTTTGAGAGTTTGACTCTGTTTGAAGCGACGCCGTTCCATAGCAATGCTCCCCTTGTTCGGATGGGGCGGGAGCGCAACTGGCGTTCTCATCACCGGTAAAAGCCACGGGCCGGGCGGTGACGAGCAACCATACCCACAAATCCGTAGACTGTATGTCCACTAAGATACGTTGTTCGCCGAAAGTGTCGCAAGCCTCAAACACTCCGCCGAAGCCGGCGCCCAATTAAATCCGGTCCAAGCCTTGTAACCGACCGTGATGGGGTATACCTTGTCGCCATTCGTTCAGCCGCTGTGCCTTGTTGAATGCGCCCGCGGGCTCCTTTTTCCAGAGACATCGACGAATTGAATCGATTCTGCGTGAGCGTCACGCGGGCTACGCGCATGCGCGCTTTGGAGAAGAAGAATGCCGACAGGAACAGTGAAGTGGTTTAACGGCCAGAAGGGCTTTGGATTCATTCAGCCAGACGACGGTGGCAACGACGTGTTCGTTCACGTCAGCGCGGTCGAACGGGCCGGGCTTTCGGGTCTCGCCGAGGGCCAAAAGGTCAACTTCGAGGCCAAGACCGACAAGATGCGGGGCAAAGTCAGCGCTGAGAATCTCTCGCTGGCCTAAGCTCTCCAGTGCCGTTTCACGGATGTACTGAAACGGCCGTGCGACCCGCTCGATCCCTGGATTGAGCGGGTTTTGTCCGTTGCCAAGCAGGGTGGAAGATGAGCGCCAGGAAATCGGCAGAACCTTCGCCCGCAGGTATCGCGCGTTCCAACCGCCAACGTCTGGCGGCTGAAGAAGGCGCACGCGCGATGGCGGATGCCGAACGGCAGTCTGCCGAACTCCGCAAGAACATGGCGCGGCTACGCGAGTTGCGGGAGGCCAAGGAAGCGGCCGACGCAGATATTCGCGCGTCGTTGCCGGCGCCTGTGCCGAAGAAGCGCGCGCGGAAATCGCCGCGCTAGAGCATTTTCGAGCGAAGTGGATACCGGTTCGCGGCAGGAAAACGCGTCAAAACAAGAATCTAGAGCTCCGTTCCGATTTCATCGGAATGGGAAAGGCTCTAGTCGGGTTCGATAGCGCCGACGATCACTCCAGGAGGGCCGGTCACATGCCAAAGAGTGCGGGTCGTGCCTAGGATCAAGCCGGATAAAGGCGGCACCATCACCTTTTTTCTCGCGCTTGGCGCGGGTCGACAGATGTGCCGGCTTGCCACCACGTTTCAGACGCAGAAGCAGGCCTTCAGCTATCTCCAGAAATACCGGACGGAGTTCGAGCGTATCGCGCGGATACGGCTGGCTTCCGGCGAACTTGAAGACGGGATCGTCGTTCTCTCGATGCTATAGGCCGATGCGATAGGCCAGGCGCGGGCGCCGATCGTGAGGCGCCCCTTCATGCCGCTCCCTATTCGGAGCGACCACTCGGCTTGGCCTCGCGGGGCTTGGCTTCGCGGGCCAACCGCTCCGCCTTCAGCCGCTCACGGTTCTCGTGGAAGGAGTGCTGGTCCTTCGCATAGTCGTTCATCGGCTTGTGCGTGTCGGCAGGCTTGAACGCCTTGTTGGCTTCACGCTTGGCGCGATCAGAGGATTGATGTCTCAACATATCGACCTCGGTTTGATCAACGGGCGTGGTCCTGGCAAGTGCCGGGCGCGACGCCTCCCGCTCGCAAGCTGAGATGGGTCGACTTGTCATCCCCGGAACGAGGAGGACAATTCTTCAGCGTTGGGCAGGTATTCTGCGAGGCGCTCGGTCACTCGCTGTGGAAGCGGCTCGCTCGCATTTCCGGGAGCGCGCCGGCGAAAGAATAACGGCCGACGACTGCATCGGTTCCCTCCGGACCCGTCCTTAATTTGGCGTCGGCCGGTTCATCGCAGCAAGCGTGCCGATGGCGGGATGCAGTCCCTCTCGCCGCCAACAAAAAGGCCGCCGAAACCGGCGGCCTTTCGTGTCTCTGGTCGAACCGCTTACTCCGCGGCCTGCTTCTGCGGCGGGTCGAGCGCGCCGGACTTGTGGATGTCGGCGACCTGGTGATCCGAGAAGCCGAGCACGGAGCGCAGGATCTCGTCGGTGTGCTCGCCGAGCAGCGGGGAGCGCTCGACCTCGCTCGGGGAATCCGACAGCTTGATCGGGTTGCCGACCGAGATGTACTTGCCGCGGGTGGGGTGGTCGACCTCGACCACGGTGCCGGTCGCGCGCAGCGACTGGTCCTCGGCGATCTCCTTCATCGACAGGATCGGGCCGCAGGGGATGTCGTCCTTGTTGAGGATTTCCATCGCCTCGAACTTGGTCTTGGTCATCGTCCACTGCTCGATGCGGGCGAAGATCTCGTTCAGCCGCGGCAGGCGGGCCGCCGGCTTGGCGTAGTTCGGATCGGTCTTCCAGGTCGGCTCGCCGATCACGTCGCAGATCTTCTCCCAGACCGGCGCCTGGGTGATGAAGTAGATGTAGGCGTTGGGATCGGTCTCAAAACCCTTGCACTTCAGGATGCGGCCGGGCTGGCCGCCGCCCGAGTCGTTGCCGGCGCGCGGCACGGCATCGCCGAACGGAATGCCTTCGCCGAACTGGCTGTATTCCTTGAGCGGGCCGTGGGCGAGGCGCTGCTGGTCGCGCAGCTTGACGCGGGCGAGGTTGAGCACGCCGTCCTGCATCGCGGCGGTGACGCGCTGGCCCTTGCCCGAATGCGTGCGCTGATAGAGCGCGGTGACGATGCCGAGCGCCAGGTGCAGGCCGGTGCCGCTGTCGCCGATCTGCGCGCCGGTGACGAGCGGGAGGCCATCGCGGAAGCCGGTGGTCGAGGCGGCGCCGCCGGTGCACTGCGCGACGTTCTCATAGACCTTGCAATCCTCGTACGGTCCGGGGCCAAAGCCCTTGATCGAGGCGACGATCATCTTCGGGTTGATCGCCTGGATCTTCTCCCAGGGGAAGCCCATGCGGTCGAGCACGCCGGGGCCGAAGTTCTCGACCAGCACGTCGCACTTCTTGATCAGCTCGGTGAGGACTTCCTTGCCCTTGGGGTTCTTGGTGTCGAGCGTGATCGACCGCTTGTTGTGGTTCAGCATGGTGAAATACAGGCTGTCCACGTTCGGGATGTCCTGCAACTGGCCGCGGGTGATGTCACCCACGCCCGGGCGTTCAACCTTGATCACGTCGGCGCCGAACCAGGCGAGCAGCTGCGTGCAGGTCGGTCCGGACTGGACGTGGGTGAAGTCGAGAATGCGAACGCCCGTGAGCGCTTTGGTCATCGTATTGCTCCGTATACTCTGTCTGCCCCTGCACCCGCAGGGAGTAATGGGTTGAAGGGGAGGACTAAAGCGCGTTTCGCGCTTTAGCTTTTTGGTTGGGCATGATCTTTCCGGAAAACCGCTTCACACTTTTCCAGATCATGCCTTACTTCTTCTTCTGCAAGACGCTCTGCGGATTGAGGTTGCCGATGCGGCCGCTCTCCGAGCCGGCGGCCGGATCGATCACCGCGTTGATGAGCGTCGGCTTGCCCGAGGCCATCGCCTCGTTGACGGCGCGCTTGAGCTCGTCGGGCGAGGTGGCATTCACGCCGACGCCGCCGAAGGCTTCCATCATCTTGTCGTAGCGCGCGCCCTTGACGAACACGGTCGTCGCGGGATCCGCGTTGACGCTGTTGACGTCGGTGCCGCGATAGATGCCGTCATTGTTGAAGATGACGACGCAGATCGGAAGGTTGTAGCGGCAGATGGTCTCGATCTCCATGCCGGAGAAGCCGAAGGCCGAGTCGCCTTCCACCGCGAGCACGGGATGGCCGGTCTCGAGCGCGGCGGCGATCGCCTGGCCCATGCCGATGCCCATCACGCCCCAGGTGCCGACGTCGAGACGCTTGCGCGGCTTGTACATGTCGATGACGCCGCGGGCGAGGTCGAGCGTGTTGGCGCCCTCGTTGACGAGGATCGCCTCGGGATGGTCCTTGATGACGTTCTTCAGCACGCCGAGCGCGCCGTGATAGTCCATCGGCGACTTGTTGTTCATGAGCTTCGGCGCCATCTTGGCGACGTTCTCGTCACGCTTGGACACGATGGCCTTGGTCCACTCGGCCGGCGGCGCGGTCCAACCCGTGCTGATTGCCTGATTGAAGGCCGATACGACCGAGCCGATGTCGCCGACGACGGGCGCGACGATCTCGACGTTGGAGTCCATTTCCCTCGGCTCGATGTCGACCTGGATGAACTTCTTGGGCGCTTCGCCCCAGCTCTTGCCCTTGCCGTGCGAGAGCAGCCAGTTCAGCCGCGCGCCGATCAGCATGACGACGTCGGACTCTTTCAGTACCGTCGAGCGGGCCGCGCCGGCGCATTGCGGATGCGTATCGGGGAGGAGGCCCTTGGCCATGCTCATCGGCAGGAACGGCACGCCGCTCTTCTCGACGAAGCTCTTGATCTCCTCGTCGGCCTGCGCGTAGGCCGCGCCCTTGCCGAGGATGATGAGCGGACGCTTTGCGCTCTTGAGCACGTCGAGCGCGCGCTTCACCGATCCAGGCGAGGGGATCTGCGCAGGCGCAGCGTCGATCACCTTGACCAGCGACTTCTGGCCGGCTTCGGCGTTCATCACCTGGCCGAACAGCTTGGCCGGCAGGTCGAGATAGACGCCGCCCGGACGGCCCGAGACGGCGGCGCGGATGGCGCGGGCGAAACCGATGCCGATGTCCTGGGCGTGCAGCACGCGATAGGCCGCCTTGCACAGGGGCTTGGCAATCGCGAGCTGGTCCATTTCCTCGTAGTCGCCCTGCTGCAGGTCGACGATCTCGCGCTCCGAGGAGCCCGAGACCAGGATCATCGGGTAGCAGTTGGTGGTCGCGTGCGCGAGCGCGGTGAGACCGTTGAGGAAGCCGGGCGCGGAGACCGTGAGGCAGACGCCGGGCTTCTTGGTGAGGTAGCCGGCAATGCCCGCGGCATAGCCGGCGTTCTGCTCGTGGCGGAAGGAGATCACGCGAATGCCGGCGGCCTGCGCCATGCGGCCCAAGTCCGTGATCGGGATGCCCGGCACATTATAGATGGTGTTGATGCCGTTCAGCTTGAGCGCGTCGATGACGAGATGGAAGCCATCCGTCAATTCCTGCTCGGTGCCCGGTGCCTCGGACTTGGTCGCGGTGTTCAGCATGGGCCTTGTCTCCCTGGTCTCAATACTGGGGCGAATGTTTCGCCCTTCTGGTGAACGTTGCTAGGTAAAGAGTTCCTGGCCGTGCGCTTCGACGTAAGCGGCAAGGCCAAGGGTGTGGTCGCGGGCGCGCTTCTCGGCGAGCTCGGTGTCGCGCGCTTCCAGTGCTTCGATCATGCCGAGATGCTCGGGCAGCGAGGTCGCGGTGCGGTCCTTGCGTCCGATGGTCAATTGCCGGTAGCCACGCACGTGCAGCAGCAGGTCGTTGGTGAGATCGACCAGCACGGGGGATTCCGACAGCGAGATCAGCGCCTGGTGGAAGGCGATGTTGGCGCGCGAATATTCCTCGACGTGATCCTCGGGCAGGCGGTCCTTGCCGAAGTCCTTGAAGTAGTCGCGCAGCGCCG
Organism: Bradyrhizobium niftali; assembly: GCF_004571025.1. Taxonomy (GTDB): domain Bacteria; phylum Pseudomonadota; class Alphaproteobacteria; order Rhizobiales; family Xanthobacteraceae; genus Bradyrhizobium; species Bradyrhizobium niftali. The sequence continues at coordinate 358,950 of NZ_SPQT01000001.1, forward strand.
TGATGTCCTTCTTGCGCGCGGTGGTGGTGATGAGGCGGGCCGCCATGCTCTCCAGCGCCGCCCAGGCGCGGATCATGTCGACGATCTCGCTCTTGGTCCGGCGCACCACCATGATGCCGCGGCGCGGAACGGTCTTCACGAAACCGTCCTGCTCGAGCATCGCGATCGCTTCGCGGATCGGCGTGCGGCTGACACCCAGGCGCTCGGACAGTGCGCGCTCGTCGAGCATCACCGGCTCGGGCGTCGAGTAGATGTCCATCTTGAGGATGGCTTCCTTCAAGGCGTCATACGCCTTGTTCTTGAAGCTGCTCTCCGGGGCAATACGAACGATTGCGATATCTGCCTCGGCCATGTTCGGCAACGCCTTGGTTGGTTTCCGCAGTGACACGACGAATCTCCTCCAGTGGGAGTCGTCTTTTACAGGATTATTAACGGGAAAGTTTTTGGCATACCACATGCCAGAATGTCAAGCTGCCTATTTTTTGCGGCATTCCAGGCAGTGCCGCAGCTTGACAAATTGGCTCCTGGCATACCAAATGCCATCGCCAGCCATTTTTGATCCAAGCCGGCGGAGTAATCTCGGGCTTTATGCCACTCCGTCCCGCCGCATGGAACAGAGCGCGGCGAATGGCAAGCATCACGGGCAGCCGCATTACGCGCGCGCTTTGCAAAGAACGAACTAGGTCAAGGGAGAAGCCACATGTCCAATTCCAAAGATGCCGTCCGCAAGGTGCTCGACCAGGTCAAGGCGGACAACCGCACCAGCCTGACGGCGCCGGAAGGCAAGCTGGTCTGCGACGCCTACGGCATTCCGGTGCCGAAGGAGGGCGTGGCAAGGTCGGCGGGTGAGGCCGGCAAGATGGCCGCCTCGATGGGCTTCCCGGTCGTGATGAAGATCGTCTCGCCCGACATTCTCCACAAGACCGAAGCCGGCGGCGTCATCGTCGGCCTCAAGACGGCCGAGGATGCCGAGAAGGCCTACGAGACCATTCTCTCCAACGCCAAGAAGTACAAGGCCGACGCCAAGATCGAGGGCGTCCAGGTGCAGCAGATGCTGGCCGGCGGCACCGAAGTCATCGTCGGCTCGATCACCGACGGATCTTTCGGAAAGCTGGTCGCCTTCGGCCTCGGCGGCGTGCTGGTCGAAGTGTTGAAGGACATCACCTTCCGTCTCGCGCCCGCGACCAAGGAAGACGCGCTGTCGATGCTCGACGGCATCCAGGCCCATGAGATCCTGAAGGGCGTGCGCGGCGGCGAGCCGATCAACCGTACGGCGCTGGCCGACGTCATCGTCAAGGTCTCGCAGCTCGTCACCGATTTCCCTGAGATCGTCGAGCTCGACCTCAACCCCGTGTTCGCGACGGCGAAGAGCGCGATTGCGGCCGACGTGCGTATCGTCGTCGACTTCGCCTATGTGCCCAAGCCGAAGCCGCGCCCGACCGAAGAGATCGTCGCTGCCATGAGCCGCATCATGCAGCCGAAGGCGGTCGCCGTGGTCGGCGCCTCCGCCGAGGACGGCAAGATCGGCAACTCCGTGATGAAGAACCTCATCAACGGCGGCTACAAGGGCGACATCTATCCGATCCATCCCAAGGCCACCGAGATCCTCGGCTACAAGGCCTACAAGAGCGTCAAGGACGTGCCGGGCGTGATCGACACCGCGGTGTTCGCGATTCCCGCGAAGTTCGTGGCGGCTGCGCTGACCGAATGCGGCGAGAAGAAAATCCCGGGGGCGGTGCTGATCCCGTCGGGCTTTGCGGAGGCCGGCGCGCCGGAGCTGCAGGCCGAGATCGTCGAGGTCGGCAAGAAGTACGACATCCGCCTGATGGGGCCGAACATCTACGGCTTCTACTATACGCCGGCCAATCTCTGCGCGACCTTCTGCACCGCCTATGACGTCAAGGGCCACGCGGCGCTGTCGTCGCAGTCGGGCGGCATCGGCATGGCCATCATCGGCTTCTCGCGATCGGCCAAGATGGGCGTCTCGGCGATCGTCGGCCTCGGCAACAAGTCCGACATCGACGAGGACGATCTGCTGGCCTTCTTCGAGCAGGACCCCAACACCAACCTGATCGCGCAGCACTGCGAGGACCTCAAGGACGGCCGCGCCTTCGCGGAAGCCGCCAAGCGCGTCTCCAAGAAGAAGCCGGTCGTCGTGCTCAAGGCCGGCCGCACCTCGGCCGGCGCCAAGGCGGCGTCCTCGCACACTGGCGCGCTCGCCGGCAACGACAAGATCTACGAGGACGTGCTGGCGCAGTCGGGCGTGATCCGCGCCCGCAGCTTGCGGCAGCTGCTCGAATTCGCCCGTGGCGTGCCGGTGCTGCCGACGCCGAAGGGCGAGAACGTGCTGATCATCACCGGTGCGGGCGGCTCGGGCGTGCTGCTGTCGGACTCCTGCGTCGACAACGGCCTGTCGCTGATGTCGATGCCGCCGGATCTGGACGCGGCCTTCCGCAAGTTCATCCCGCCGTTTGGAGCGGCCGGAAATCCTGTGGATATCACCGGGGGCGAGCCGCCGATCACCTATGTCAACACGGTGAAGCTCGGCCTGTCGGACGAGCGCATCCATTCGCTGATCCTCGGCTACTGGCACACCATCGTCACGCCGCCGATGGTGTTCGCCCGCAACATGGTCGAGGTGAAGAAGGAGATGGAGGCCAAGGGCTTCGTGAAGCCGATCGTGGCCTCGCTCGCCGGCGACGTCGAGGTCGAGGAAGCCGCCGAATATCTCTACCAGAACGGTATCCCGGCCTACGCCTATTCGACCGAACTGCCGGTCGAGGTGCTCGGCGCCAAGTACAAGTGGGCGCGCGGGGCAGGGCTGCTCTGAGTATGACGACCTTCGCCTCTCCCCGCTTGCGGGGAGAGGCCGGAATTTGCGCAGCAAATTCCGGGTGAGGGGGCCTCTCCGCGAGTCTGACTGCTACCGTCCCTGCGGAGGCTCCCCCTCACCCTGACCCTCTCCCCGCAAGCGGGGAGAGGGGAAGAAGAACGAATGCAGGTCGCGATGAGCAAGAACGTGATCCGGCGCAAATCGCTCGAGCCTCGATCGCCATCGGAGGCCGACCACGAGGCGCGCGATGGCGGCGTGCAGTCCGTCGACCGCGCGCTGTCGATCCTCGAGACGCTGGCTGAGGACGACGAAGGCTATCGCCTCAGCGACCTTGCCGTGCGCACCGGCCTGTCGGCCTCGACCGTGCACCGCCTGCTGGCGACGCTGGAAAGCCGCCGCTTCGTGCAGTTCGACCGCGCCGAGTCCAAATGGCATGTCGGCGTGCGCAGCTTCACGGTCGGCGCGAGCTTTGCCCGGCGGCGTAATTTCTCCACGCAGGCGATTCCCTATTTGCGCAAGCTGCGCGATCTCACCCGCGAGACCGCCAACCTCGCCGTGGTCGACGACGAGTTCATCATCGTGCTGACCCGCATGGAGAGCCGCGAGATCATGCGCTCGCTGACCCAGGTCGGCGGCCGCGTCGCCATGGTGACGTCAGGCGTCGGCAAGGCGGTGCTCGCGACTTATTCGGACGAGGACGTCGGCGCGGTCATCCGCCATCATGGCATGCCCCGCCTGACCGAGAAGTCGATCGTGCGGCCGGGCGACCTGTTCAAGGAGCTCGCGACGATCCGCAAACAGGGCTTTGCGATCGATGACGAAGAGGCCTGCATGGGCCTGCGCTGTATTGCCGCAGTCGTCTACAACGACTGCGCCGAGCCGCTGGCGGCGATCTCCGTCTCCGGCATGACCAGTCGTCTGACCGACGACAGGTTGCCGGAAATCGGCCAAATCGTGCGCGAAGTCGCCGGCGAGCTGACCGTCGCGCTCGGCGGGGTGATGCCGAAGTCTGGCTAACAAGGAACCGGGCCTGTCGCTGGACAGCATCGGCCGTTTTGGCTGATATGCGACCAAACGACACAATGCGGCAAACGATCAACGACGTCCGCACGAGCCTGGAGAATGCCCCCATGTTTAAATTTCCCGCGCGCCTTGTCGGCGCAGCCGTCGCGCTGACCCTTGCGGCAGCCACGCCTGTGCTCGCCCAGCAACTCGAGCTCAAGCTGATGGCACCGGCGGCCCCGGGCGGGGGCTGGGACCAGACCGCGCGCTCGATGCAGCAGGCGCTGGTCGCCGCGGGCGTCGCGCGCAGCGTGCAGGTCACCAACGTTCCCGGCGCGGGCGGCAGCGTCGGCATCGCGCAGTTCGTCAACGGCGCCAAGGGCGACGGCAACCAGCTGATGGTGAACGGCTTCGTCATGGTCGGCGCGCTCGCCATGAACAAGTCGCCGGTGACGCTCGAGCAGGTGACGCCGATCGCGCGCCTCACCGAGGAAATCCAGGTGATCGTGGTGCCGGCGAATTCGCCGATCAAGACGGCGCAGGATCTGGCCGCCGCGGTCAAGGCCGATATCGCCAAGGTGACCTTCGCCGGCGGTTCGGCCGGCGGCGTCGACCATGTGATGGCGGCATTGTTCGCCGGCGCCGTCGGCGCCGATGCGAAGAAGATCAACTACATCCCGTTCTCCGGCGGCGGCGAGTCTCTGGCGGCGATCCTCGGCGGCAAGGTCACCGCGGGCATTTCGGGGATGAGCGAATATGAAGGGCAGATCAAGTCCGGCAAGCTGCGCGCGATCGGCGTGACCTCGGAGAAGCGCATCGCAGGCAGCGACATCCCGACCTTCAAGGAGCAGGGCATCGACCTCGTGATCGCCAATTGGCGTTCGGTGGTCGCGCCTCCCGGCATCACGCCGGAGCAGCGCAAAACCTTGAGCGATGCGGTCGAGAAGATGGTGAAGTCGGACGCCTGGAAGGAGATCCTCAAGCAGAAGGGCTGGGAGGACGCCTATCTCGGCGGCGATGCCTTCGCCGACTTCCTGAAGAAGGAAACCGTCCGCGTCACCGACGTGCTGAAATCGGTCGGCCTGGTCAAGTCATGACCTCAGGCGATCCGGCCCAGCCGCCGCGGCGCGTCGATCGCGCCGGCATCGTCATCGCCGCATTGCTCGCAGGTCTTGCCGCGGTGCTGGTCTGGGACGCGCGCGGCCTGCAATCCACCGCAATGTACGGGATGGGGCCGGAGGCGATGCCGGTCGTGATCGCCACCGGCCTTGCGCTGCTCGCGATCGGCAATCTCATCGACGCGCTGCGCGGCAATCTGCCGGCGCGCGAGAGCGCCGATCCTGTGCCTGTGGTCTTGATCCTCGCCGGCCTTGCGCTCCTCATCGCCATCATCGGCTTCGGCGGCGGCTTCATCCTGGCGACGGCGGCGCTGTTCGTCACGACGTCGGCGGCATTCGGACGCCGGGCCGTCCTCGTCGATTCCGTCATCGCGCTCGTGATGTCGACCCTCATCTATCTCGCGTTCGACCGGCTGTTGACGCTGAGCCTTCCCGCCGGCCCCCTGGAGCGACTGCTGTGATGGACACCTTTGCCGCGCTGGCGCATGGCATGGCGGTCGCCGTCCAGCCGATGAACCTGCTGTATGCTTTGATCGGCGTGTTCCTCGGCACGGCCGTGGGCGTGCTGCCCGGCATCGGTCCGGCGCTGACGGTCGCGCTGCTGCTGCCTGTCACCTACAAGCTCGATCCCGGCGGCTCGCTGATCATGTTTGCCGGCATCTATTATGGCGGCATGTATGGCGGGTCGACCACCGCGATCCTGATCAACACGCCCGGCGAGAGCGCGTCGATGGCGACCGCGCTCGAAGGCAACAAGATGGCCAAGGCCGGCCGCGGCGGGCCGGCGCTCGCGACCTCCGCGATCGGCTCCTTCGTCGCCGGCACCATCGCCACCATCGGGCTCGCCTTTCTCGCGCCCTGGCTGGTCGATTTCGCCGTGCGCTTCGGCCCCGAGGACTATTTCGCGCTGATGTGCGTCGCCTTCGTCACGGTGTCGGCGACCTTCGGCGATTCCCCCATCCGCGGCCTCACCAGCCTGTTCATCGGCCTGACGCTCGGCCTCGTCGGCATCGACAAGCTGACCGGCCAGGCGCGGCTCGCGTTCGGCGTCCCCGAGCTGCTCGACGGTGTCGAGGTGACGACGCTTGCGGTCGGTCTGTTCGCAGTCGGCGAGGCGCTCTACGTCGCATCGCGCCGCCACCACACCGAGGAGAAGCTCGAGCCGGTGCGCGGCTCGCTGTGGATGACGAAGGAAGACTGGAAGCGGTCGTGGAAGCCGTGGCTGCGCGGGACGATGTTCGGCTTCCCGATCGGCGCGCTGCCGGCGGGCGGCGCGGAGATCCCGACTTTCCTGTCCTATTCGACCGAGAAACGGCTGACGAAGTACCCGGAAGAATTCGGCAAGGGTGCGATCGAAGGCGTCGCGGGACCGGAGGCCGCCAACAACGCCTCGGCCGCCGGCACGCTGGTGCCGCTCTTGACGTTGGGATTGCCGACCTCGGCGACGGCCGCGATGATGCTCGCTGGCTTCCAGCAATACGGCCTCAATCCGGGGCCGCTGCTGTTCGCCGAGCGGCCCGACCTCGTCTGGGGCCTGATCGCAAGTCTCTTCATCGCCAACTGCATGCTGCTGGTGCTCAACCTGCCGCTGGTCGGCCTGTGGGTGCGGCTGCTTGCGATCCCGCAGCCATGGCTCTATGCCGGCATTCTCGTCTTCGCGACCATGGGCACCATCGCGGCAAAGCCCTCGGTGGTCGAATTGTCGATGCTGGCCGGCTTCGGCGTGCTCGGCTTCCTGATGCGGCGGTTCGATTTTCCGATCGCGCCCGTCGTCGTCGGCCTGATCCTCGGCCCGATCGCCGAGAGCCAGTTGCGCAGGGCGCTCGCGATCAGCCTCGGCGATCCCATGACGCTGCTCCAGAGCCCGATCTCGGCGACGCTGCTCGGCATCGCGCTGGTTGCGCTGCTGGCCCCATTCGTGCTGAAGGGGATGGGGCGCTTCAAGGCGAACGAGGACTAGCCGTCCCGGCGCGCGCGTCCTTGAATGCTGCGTCCATCCCGTTGAGGAAACGCCATGCCGTCGGAACTTCGCTCGCCCCGTCTCGCCGTCCTGATCGATGCCGACAACGCCTCCGCAAAGATCGCGGATGGACTGTTCGAGGAGATTGCCAAGATCGGCGAAGCCAGCGTTCGCCGCATCTATGGCGACTTCTCCAATGCGCGATCGAGGGGCTGGGCCGACATCCTGTCGAAGCACGCCATCATCCCGCAGCAGCAATTCGCCTATACGACGGGAAAGAACGCGTCCGACATAACCCTGGTCATCGACGCCATGGACCTGCTTCACAGCGGCCGGTTCGACGGCTTCTGCCTGGTGTCTTCAGACAGCGACTTTACCCGTCTGGCCGCCCGCATCCGGGAGCAGGGCGTCGATGTCTTCGGGTTCGGTGAGCAGAAGACGCCGGAAAGCTTCAGGCAGGCCTGCCGAAGGTTCGTCTACACCGAGAACCTGCTTGCCGCCCCGGCGACCACCCAGGACGCCGCCGCGAGATCGACATCGCTTCAGCCGCCTGATGCCGCGACCCCCATCATCAAGAAGGTCATCACCCAGATGGAGAGCGAGGACGGCTGGGTCGCGCTCGGGGAAGTCGGGCGGCAGCTCGCCAACCTGGCGTCGGATTTCGATCCGAGAACGTTCGGGTTCCGCAAGCTGAGCGACCTCGTGCGGAAGACGAACTCGTTCGAGATCGACGAGTCAAAGGGCCGCTCGATGCGGATTCGGGTCAAGCCCGCTGCCGCAGCACCGCCGAGAAGGCGGAACCCGCGCAGGCCTGCACGGGCGGGGGCGGCGGGCGGCTCGGCGCCTAAGGCGTAAGCAGGGCCTGCCGTTATATTTGCGCTTGCCCGCTATGGCGTGGGGCGTAACCATCGCGGGGCCGTAACGCCACGCGAGGGTCCCGATGACCAGACTTACCCGCTTCGCCGTCGCACCGCTGCATTCGATGACCCGGCGTCTGGCCGATGTCGCCTCCGCGCGCGTCGCACCGGATCTCGTGGTCACGGGGGCCCGGGTGCTGTCGACCTATTCGGAGCGCATCCACGCGAACCGCGAGGTCTGGATCACCGGCGGCCGTGTCGCCGCGGTCAAGCCGGCCGGAACAGCCAAGAAGGCGTGGAGCGGCGTCGCGACCTACGACGCGGCCAGCGGCATCATCGCGCCGGGCCTGGTCGATCCGCACATCCACATCGAATCCTCGATGGTGACAGCCTGCGCCTACGCCGAGGCCGCACTGCTGAACGGCACCACTACGATCTTCTGCGACAGCCACGAGATCGGCAACGTCATGGACGTCGCCGGCGTCGAGGCGATGCTGGAGGACGCGCGCGAGGCGCCGCTCTCGATCTTCCTGACGGTGCCGTCGACCGTGCCGGCCACGTCGGCGGAGCTTGAGACGGCGGGCGGCGACCTCACGCCCGACAAGATCGCCGGCCTGTTCGACCGCTGGCCCGAGGCGGTGGCGCTCGGCGAGAAGATGGATTTCGTGCCTGTGACGATGGGCGACGAGCGCAGCCACGCGATCCTCGCCGCCGCCTTGAAGCGCGGACGCCCGGTGTCCGGCCACGTCTACGGCCGCGAGTTCGTCGCGGCCTATGCGGCGAGCGGCGTCACCGACACCCACGAGGCGATCGACCGCGACATCGCCGACGATCTGCTCGACGCCGGCGTCTGGGTGTTCCTGCGCGGCGGCCCGCCGACCACGCCATGGCACTCGCTGCCGCAGGCGATCCGGACGATCACCGAGCTCGGCGCCTCGCACAAGCGCACCGCGGTGTGCACCGACGATCGCGACGCCGACGATCTCCTGCTGTTCGGCCTCGACTGGGTGGTACGCGAAGCGGTGAAGGCGGGGATGTCGCCGGAGCAGGCCTGGTCGATGGGCTCGCTGCACGGCGCCACGCGCTTCGGCATGGAGGGCGATATCGGCGGGCTCGGCGGCGGCCGCCGCGCCGATCTCGTGCTGATGGACGATAATCTCAAGCCGCAATGCACCTGGTATGGCGGCGAGCTGGTGGTCGAGCACCGCAAGATCACGCCGCGCCTCGATCAGGCGTTGTCGCAGCGCTATCAATATCCGAAGGCGGCCTATGCGACCGTGAAGCTGCCGGAGAAGATGAAGCTGACGCCGGAGCTGCCGGCCAAGGCCTGCACCGTCAACGCCATCAAGACCGCGCTGCCCGGCATCACGCTGATCCATGAGAAGGTCGCTATCGAGCCCGCAAAGGATTGGCCGTCGCTGTTCGCGCGCTACGGCCTGTGCTTCGTCACGGTGGTCGAGCGCCACGGCAAATCGGCCGGCAATGTCGCCTATGGCCTGCTGAAGGATTTTGGCCTGAAGCGCGGCGCGGTCGCCTCCAGCGTCGGGCACGACAGCCACAACATCATCGTCGCCGGAACCAACGAGGGCGACATGCAGGTCGCGATCGCGGCGATCAAGGAGCACCAGGGCGCCGTCTGCGTCGTCGCCGACGGCAAGGTGAGGGCGCTGGTGCCGCTGCCGATCGCGGGGCTCCTGTCCGACAAGCGCGTCACGGAGGTGGCCGAAGAGGTCAAGGTGCTGAAGAAGGAATGGGCGGAGGCCGGCTGCACCATCCCCTACATGGGCTTCAATCTGATTCCGCTATCGGTCATTCCGGAAATTCGCATCACCGACAAGGGCCTCGTGCTGGTGCCGCAGATGGAGCTGGCGCCGCTGTTCGAGTGATCGCTTTCACGGATATCTCGATCTAACTGATTGAGACGTCCACGATTTTTCCACGGCTGCCGCATCGTGGAAAATAAAATCGATCTCGTTGAGATCGGCTTCTGCGCGCCCGATGATCTCGCTCGCTGACGCAACCTAGGCGAGGTCCGATATGGCGAAGATGCGAGCTATCGATGCGGCCGTGCGAATTCTGGAGAAGGAAGGCATCTCGACCGCCTTCGGTGTTCCCGGCGCCGCGATCAATCCGCTTTACTCGGCGCTGAAGAAGCGCGGCTCGATCCGCCATATCCTGGCGCGGCATGTCGAGGGCGCCTCGCACATGGCCGAGGGCTACACGCGGGCGAAGGCGGGCAATATCGGGGTCTGCATCGGCACGTCGGGACCGGCCGGTACTGACATGATCACCGGGCTCTATTCGGCGATCGCCGATTCCATTCCGATCCTCTGCATCACCGGGCAGGCGCCGCGCGCGCGGCTCTACAAGGAGGATTTTCAGGCCGTCGACATCGAATCGATTGCAAAGCCGGTGACCAAATGGGCGGTGACCGTGCGCGAGCCGGCGCTGGTGCCGCGGGTGTTCAGCCAGGCGTTTCACGTCATGCGCTCCGGGCGGCCCGGACCGGTGCTGATCGACATGCCGCTCGACGTGCAGCTCGCCGAGATCGAGTTCGACGACGAGACCTATGAGCCGCTGCCGGTCTACAAGCCGACCGCGACGCGCAAGCAGGTCGAGAAGGCGCTGGAGATGCTCAATGCGGCCGAGCGGCCGCTGATCGTCGCAGGCGGCGGCGTCATCAACGCCGATGCCTCCGATCTGCTCGTCGAATTCGCCGAGATTGCCAACGTGCCTGTGGTGCCAACGTTGATGGGCTGGGGCGCAATCCCCGACGATCACGTGCTGATGGCCGGCATGGTCGGCCTTCAGACCAGCCATCGCTACGGCAACGCCACGATGCTCGAATCCGATTTCGTGCTCGGCATCGGCAACCGCTGGGCCAACCGCCACACCGGCTCAGTCGAAACCTACACCAAGGGCCGCACCTTCGTGCATGTCGACATCGAGCCGACGCAGATCGGCCGAGTGTTCAATCCCGATCTCGGCATCGTCTCGGACGCCAAGGCCGCGCTCGAGCTTTTCGTCACCGTCGCCAGGGAGTGGCGCCGGTCGGGCAGGCTCCGCGAGCGCCAGGCGTGGCCCGCGGCCTGCCGCGATCGCAAGAAGACGATGCTGCGCAAGAGCCATTTCGACAATGTGCCGATCAAGCCGCAGCGCGTCTATGAGGAGATGAACAAGGCCTTCGGCCGCGACACCACCTATGTCACCGTGATCGGCTTGTCGCAGATCGCGGGTGCGCAGTTCCTCGGCGTCTACAAGCCGCGCAACTGGATCAATGCGGGGCAGGCGGGGCCGCTCGGCTGGACGCTGCCCGCGGCGCTCGGCGTGCGCGCGGCATGCCCGGATCGCGACATCGTCGCGCTGTCGGGCGACTACGACTTCCAGTTCCTGATCGAGGAGCTCGCGGTCGGCGCGCAGTTCAACCTGCCCTACATCCACGTCGTCGTGAACAATTCCTATCTCGGCCTGATCCGCCAGGCCCAGCGCGGCTTCGACATGGACTATCACGTCCAGCTCTCCTTCGAGAACATCAACGCGCCCGAGCTCGGCGGCTACGGCGTCGACCATGTCGCCGTCGCCGAAGGCCTCGGTTGCAAGGCGATCCGCGTCACCGATCCCAAGGACTCGCAGGCCGCGTTCGCGACCGCGCGCGAATTGATGGCGAAGCACCGCGTGCCCGTGGTGGTCGAGTTCATTCTCGAACGCGTCACCAACATCGCGATGGGGACGGAGATCGACAACATCGTCGAGTTCGAGGAGGTGCTGGACCTGGCCCTCGACGAGGTCGGGACCAAGCGGTCCGGCGTGCTTCAGCCGGCGGAATAGGGGACAGCATCATGCCGAAATTCGCCGCCAACCTCACCATGCTCTTCAACGAGATGCCGTTCCTCGACCGCTTCGCCGCGGCGAAAGCGGCAGGCTTTGCCGGGGTCGAGTATCTGTTTCCCTATGATTTCGACAAGGCGCAGCTGCGCGAGCAGCTGGAGGCCCACGGGCTGACGCAGGTGCTGCATAATCTCCCCGCCGGCAATTGGGCGGCGGGCGAGCGCGGCATCGCGATCCTGCCGGATCGCACCGCCGAATTCCGCGACGGTGTGTTCCGCGCCATCGACTATGCCAAGGCGCTCGATTGCGAGCAGCTCAACTGTCTCGTCGGCATCGCACCCGATAATGCCGATCCGCGCGAGCTCAACGAGACGCTGGTCGGTAATTTGCGCTTTGCCGCCTCGACGCTGGCGCGGGAGAACATCAAGCTCCTGGTCGAGCCGATCAACACGCTCGACATTCCCGGTTTCCACCTCAACGGCACCGAGCAGGCGGTGCAGCTCATCTCGGAAGTGCGGTCGAACAATTTGTTCGTCCAGTACGACATCTACCACATGCAGATCATGGAGGGCGATCTCGCCCGTACCATGCAGGAATATCTCCCCCAGATCGCCCACATCCAGCTCGCCGACAATCCCGGCCGTCACGAGCCGGGCACCGGCGAGATCAACTATCCCTTCCTGTTCCGCCATCTCGACGCGATCGGCTATCGCGGCTGGATCGGCTGCGAATACAAGCCGCGCACGACGACGCTGGAAGGCCTGTCCTGGCATGCGGCGCAAACCTTCGAGACCTGAGGAAAATTGGACATGATCGACATCGGCTTCATCGGACTTGGCACCATGGGACGGCCGATGGCCGGCCATCTCCTGGCCGCGGGCCATCGCGTGCTGCTGCATGACGTTGCGCCGGTGTCGCCCGAGCTGATCGCGGCGGGCGGCATCGCCTGCAAGTCGGGCAAGGAGGTCGCGGAGGAGGCGGATGCCGTCATCATCATGGTGCCGGATACGCCGCATGTGGAGGCCGTGCTGTTCGGCAAGGACGGCGTCGCGAGCGGCATCTCCAAGGGCCAGATCGTCGTTGACATGAGCTCGATCTCGCCGCTGGCGACGAAGGAGTTCGCCAGGAAGATCGAGGCGCTGGGCGCGGACTATCTCGACGCGCCGGTGTCGGGCGGGGAGGTCGGCGCCAAGGCGGCGAGCCTCACCATCATGGTCGGCGGCCCCGAGCGCGCCTTTGGCACCATGAGACCGATCTTCGAGAGGATGGGCAAGAACGTCACGCATGTCGGTGCCAATGGTGACGGCCAGACCACGAAGGTCGCCAACCAGATCATCGTTGCGCTGACGATCGAGGCGGTGAGCGAAGCGCTGCTGTTCGCATCGAAGGCCGGGGCGAACCCTGCGCTGGTGCGCAAGGCGCTGATGGGCGGCTTTGCCTCCTCGCGGATTCTCGAAGTGCATGGCGAGCGCATGGTGAAGCGCAATTTCGATCCCGGCTTCCGCATCGAGCTGCACCAGAAGGATCTCAACCTCGCGCTCGAGGGCGCGCGCGCGCTCGGCCTGTCGCTGCCGAGCACGGCGGTGGCGCAGCAATTGTTCTCGTCCTGCACCGCGCATGGCGGCAAGGGCTGGGATCACTCGGCGATGGTGCGCGCGTTGGAACTGATGGCGGGGCACGAGATCGCCGCGGCGTAAGTGTTACGCAGTAACACTCTCCAGATTTGCCGTGTCTTTCGTCGCGCGGGAACCGGAACAATGGTCCGACCCCGCGGTTGAAGGCGCAGAACAATTACTGGAGAGTGTGGACATGAAGACCCGTCTTGCGATTTCGTTGGCTGCCGTGTCGCTGCTGGCGTCGAGTGCAGCCTTTGCCCAGTCGACGACCGAACAGGGCGCCCGGGACGGCGCGCGTGCGGGTGGCGATATCGGTGGCCCGGTCGGAGCGATGGTCGGCGGCACCGTCGGTGCGGCCGTCGGCGCCGGCCTGGAGATTCCGAATGCGATCCTGGGCGGAATTCCGCGCAATGACTCCGTCGTGATCCACGAGCGCGTCGTGGTCGGCGAGCCGCTGCCCCCGACCGTGGTGCTGCGTCCCGTGCCGAACTACACCGAATATCGCTATGCGGTCGTGAACGATCGCCGCGTGATCGTCGAGCCGCGGACGCGTCGCGTCGTCAAGATCATCGACTGATCAGGGACGTCGAGTGAAAACGGGCCCTGCGGAGCGTCACTCCGCGGGGCCTTCGCTTGTGACGGATACGCTCGGGCGCAGGCGTGTCGTGACCCAATCGGCTGCGGCTGCGAGTGCAAAGCCGGCGCAGGCCGTGGCGGCATCGACCAGAAAATCCTCCAGCCGTGCATGGCGCCCCGGCGCCCAGAACTGCATCAGTTCGAGCAGGCCGATCAGGATGACCGAGACGGCCGCCGCTGCCAGCCGCTGCTTCCGATAGGCGAGGCCGAAGGCAAGCCCGACCAGGATGAAGGCGAGCGCATGCTCGCCGTCCTGGCCAAGGTCGGAATGGGGACGCAGGCCGGGCGGACCGAGCGTTGCGAAGGTGACGGCGGTGGCGAGCAGCCAGGCAAAGGCACGAACCAAAATGGGCATCCGCACCGCTTAGCACGGATTTTGCGGGCCTGCCGCGGGGCCTGAATCAGATCGCCGTGTAGTTAATGACGAAACGTTAAAGTGGCTCGCGCACGCCGAGGCCGTGCATGAAACGCTCCCGGATCTGCACGGGATCGCGCCTTGTGGTGCCGACGCCGGGCTTGTCGTCGATGCGGACCGCGATCAGGCTCGGCTCGGAGGCCGACATGGCCTCCTCCACCAGGCGCTCGAAATCCTCCTCGTCGGCAGCCCAGGCGCTGTTGGCGAGCCCCGAGCCGATGGCGATGGCGACGATGTCGGCCACGTCAGCGGCCGGTGTCGGCTGCGCGCCCGTGATCTGGTAGATGCCGTTGTCCATCACGATCATGATCAGGTTCTTCGGCTTCAGCATCGCGATCGTCGAGAGCGCGCCGAGCTGCATCAGCAGCGAGCCGTCGCCTTCGAGCGCAAAGACACGGCGCTCGGGCTGCGCCAGCGCCACGCCGAGCGCGATCGGGAAGGCAAGCCCCATGCTGCCGAGCATGTAGAAATTCTGCGGGCGGTGGCCGGCGGCCCAGAGGTCGAAATTGGTGTTGCCGATGCCGCCGATCACGGCCTCCTCGTGCTTCAGCTTTCCGATCAGGCGCGACGTCACGTCGAAGCGGTTCATCACCTTGGTGTTGCGCGTGTTCATATTCGAACTCATTTGGCGGCGCTCACTTGTCAAAAACCTTGCCGCCGGTGAGCAGCGGGCTGAGGATCAGGGCCACCGGCGCTTGCGTGGTGACCGCCTGCTTGATCGAGCGGTCGGCGATGAATTCGAGCTCGTCGAGCCGGGTGATGGTGTGGTGCTCCAGCGCCAGCGAATCCAGCACCGGGCGCATGGTGCGGCAGACCAGCGACTGGCCGTAGTTGAACTCGCCGAGCGTGCCGCGCTCGGAGACGAACAAGATCAGCGGAATCTGGTAGGGCACCGCGAGCGAGGCGAGCACGTTGGCGAGCGTCGCAAAGCCCGAGGTCTGCATCAGCACCGCGCCGCGCCGTCCGCCCATCCAGGCGCCCGAGACGATGCCGACGGCTTCCTCCTCGCGGGCGGTGGCAAAGGTGGTGAAGAACGGATCGGCATGCAGGTTCTTGATCAGCGGCGTCAGCACGCGGTCGGGCACGTAAGGGATCAGGCTGATCTCGTTCCGCTTCAGGGTTTGCAGGACGATGCCGTGCCAGCTTTTGTCGCTGGACCCCTGTGTCGCCTGTTCCGCAATCGCCATTGCGTTCTCCCTTCGGCCGCGCATTCTTCTTGGTTCTTGCCATTGTCCTGGCCGTCGCGGCGATCTGCCGAACTTGACGCAGGCAGCGGGATTGTCAACATGTCCGGGCCGGCACCGTGATCTGCGCCAGACGGCCTGCCGTGGCCGGCACCGCCATGTCATATGTGGGCAAAGAAAGTGTGGGAGGAAGCACGGAAGGGGGCGCGCGCCGCGCTGGCCGTGGCTGATCCCGGAGAGCCGGAAGGTCCTGATGTCGGTCAACAGCAAGCGTGTCGTCTACTCCAATTATCTGGCCAATCCGATCTATGTCGACATCCTGAAAGCGCGGTCCGACGTCCGGCTCGATCGCATCGAGAACGCAAGCCCTGAAGATTTCTATGCGCCCATCCTGAGCGCGGCCCATGTCTACCAGATCGGCGCCGCCCGCGACGAGCTCGCCCCGCATTTCCATGTCGATGCCGCCTTCCTGAAGCGTACGCCGAACCTGCTGCTCGTCTCCAGCAACGGCGCGGGCTTCGATCCCGTCGATGTCGAAGCCTGCACGGACGCGGGCGTCGTGGTCGTCAACCAGTCCGGCGGCAACGCGCATTCGGTCGCCGAGCATGCGTTGGCGATGATGCTGACGCTGTCCAAGCGCATCATCCAGTCCGACCGCCGGTTGCGCCGGGAGCGCAACGTCAACCGCAACGAGCTCGTCGGCAACGAAGTCGAGCACAAGACCGTCGGCATCATCGGTCTCGGCAATGTCGGCCGCCGCATCGCCGCGCTGTGCAAGGGCCTGCTCGGCATGAAGGTGCTGGCCTATGATCCGTATCTGTCGGCCGAGGTGATGGCCGAGCGGGGCGGCGAGAAGGTCGAGCTCGACGAGCTCTTGCGCCGCGCCGATTTCGTCTCGATCTCCTGCCCGCTCAACAAGGGCAGCCGCAACTTGATCAGCGTGCGCGAATTCGCGCTGATGCAGCCCCATGCCTATTTCATCACCACCGCGCGCGGCTTCATCCACGACGAGGACGCGCTGCTCCAGGCTCTGCGCGACAAGCGCATTGCGGGGGCCGGTCTCGACGTCTGGTCCAAGGAGCCGCCGCCGCCCGAGCATCCGCTGCTCCAGTTCGACAACGTGCTGGCGAGCCCGCACACCGCAGGCGTGACGACCGAGGCGCGCCAGAACATGGGCCGCATTGCCGCCGAGCAGGTGCTGGACACGCTCGACGGCAAGCGCCCGCCGCGCATCATCAATCCCGAAGTTTGGCCGCGCTACGCCGAGCGCTTCAAGCAGGCGTTCGGCGTGACGCCGGGATAGGGACGCGCGCAAGGTCCGATTGCGCTCCAATCATTGGTTACCGCGATGAAAATACAAAGCGGCGCATCCTATCGATTGCGTGAGTGAACGCGTATGACTTGTCCTGTAGATCAGGGCTCATGAGCATACTTTCGATTGCGACATCCGGACTTTCTGCAGCGAGTTTGCGCGTGAGCGTGGCCGCGAGCAATATCGCCAACGTCAACACGACCGGGCCGCTGCCAGTATCAGGCGGATCGAGCACATCGGCCGGTGCGGGCATTGCTCCGACCTTTCCCGCGGCTTATGTACCGTTGCGCGTCGATCAGGTCTCCCAATCGAGCGGCTCGACGCCGGGCGGTACGGTCGCGACCGTGTCGACCGTTTCGCCGAGCTATACTGCACAGTCCGACCCGAGCGCTTCCTTCGCAAACCAGGACGGCCTGGTCGCAGCGCCGAATGTCGATCTCGCCGGCGAATTCGTTGAACTGGCGACCGCGAAGTACAGCTTCATCGCCAATGCGAAGGTCATTCAAGCCTACGCCGAGACGACAGAGTCGCTGCTCGATATCAAGACATAATGGTTGACGTCGCCGCGTGTCGCGCGCGCGTTCCGCGAGGCTTTGGGCAGGGCGGGGCGGCTGACGGATCGAACCGGCGCCTGGATCTTCGGCGGGAACCGTTGCCGGCTTTGATCCCGGTCAAAATCTGCCTCCCCGAAATCGAGTAAATGGGATAAGAGTGCTGCCGGGGCAGCAGGAGGTCCCATGTCCACTTATGTCGTCAGGTTCATGAAGGACGTGCTCGGGGAGTACGGCCGGCAGATCGAGGTCTGTCAGGGCACGCTCGAGATCGACGCCGCCGACGAGGACGAGGCCAGGGAACGGGCGAAGGCGCGGTTTTGCAAGGACCAGGCGTTGTGTCACTGGTCGCTGCATGCCGATCGCATCCACGTCAAACCGGCTGACTTTCCCTCGTAAGGCTTACCGGCCGGGCGCCGTTGCCGGCGGCGGCGCGGTTGCGCCCGCGCCGAGCGAGCGTTGCACCATGACGGTGTCGGACCAGCGGCCGTGCCGGTAGGCGACGCCGCAGAGCAGGCCGGCGCGCGCGAAGCCGAACTTCTCGTGCAGCGCCAGCGAGGGCGCGTTGTCGGCATCGATATAGCCGATCATCTGGCGGAAGCCGGCCGCGGCACAAACATCGACCAACTCCTGAAGCAATAGCCGTCCGACGCCGCGGCCGAGATGCGCGTGGTGGACGTAGATCGAGTGCTTGGCGGTGTAGCGATAGGCCGGGCGCTTGCGGAACAGCACCGCATAGGCATAGCCGACCACCTCGCCGCGGTAGGTCGCGACCAGTGGGGCAGGCGGGTCTGCTTCAGGTTCTTGCGCCGGTCGCGCAGATCGTCCGGCTCCGGCGCGCCGGTTCCCTCGACATCGCGCGGCACCCCGTTGCGGACGTGATGGCGGTAGATCGCCAGCATCGCCTCGACATCGCTCTCGCGTGAGGGGCGGACCAGGACCGGCTCGTCATCCGCGCGGATTGCGGCTGTTTCGGTCATCGGCACCTACTCGGCAACGACGTAAGTATAGAGCCCGATGCGGCCATTCGCATCGACCTCCTTGTAGACGCCCTGGATTTCGACGTCGAAGCCCGGGAACGTGTTGAAACAGGTCTCGAACATCTTGAGATAGTCCACCATGGGCTTGGCCCGTTCCGTCAGCCGCTCGCCGGGCACGATGGTGGCGATGCCGGGCGGATAGACCACGAAGGGCGTGGTGGCGATGCGGCCCGCGATCGCCTCGATCGGCAGATAGTCGACGTCGTTGCGGAACAAATAGCGCGCGGCATCGCGGGGCGACATCGCGATCTCAGGCATGTGCTCGGGCATGAACTGCCGCGCCTGCAGCGCGCTGACATCTGCGGCGCGGAAGAAGCGGTGCATCTCGCCGCAGAGGTCGCGCAGCCGCACGCCGGCATAGCGTGCCTGCCGCCGCTGATGGAATTCCGGGATCGCGTCCGCCAGCAACGCATTGTCGTCGTGCAGCCTCTTGAAGGCGACGAGGCCGGAGATCAGCGTGCCGGCCTTGCTCGCCTCGACGCCGGGAGTGAGCAGGAAGAGCAGCGAGTTGAGGTCGTTCTTCTCGGGCACGATGCGGTTTTCGCGCAGATATTGCGCGACCACAGGGGCGGGGATGCCGTGCTCGGCATAGGCGCCGGTGGTACGGTCGAATCCGGGCGTGAGCAGCGTCAGCTTGTTCGGATCGGTCATGGCAAAGCCTTCCGCGAGATCGGGAAAGCCGTGCCAGTTGGTATCCGGGGAGAGCTGCCACAAGGCGGGATTGGTCGCGAGCTCGTCGGTCGAGAGCGTTTCCCAGGCGACATTGTGGGCGGCGCCGGGACGGCTGACATCGGGGATGGCGACGCGATCCGGCACGAAGGGCTCGAAGAACCAGCGGCGGTCCGGGTTCTGCTCCTTCTCCTCGAACTCCCGGCGCATTGCGCGGATCTTCTTGCGCAGCTCGATGCCGAGCCGGATCGTGTCGTCCCACAGCACCTCGCCGGAACGCCCCTTCATCATCTGCGCGCCGACGTCGAGCGAGGCGAACAGCGGGTAGAACGGCGAGGTCGAGGCGTGCTGCATGAAGCTTTCGTTGAAGCGGCGGTGCTCGACCCGCCGTTTCTGGCCGCGGATGTGACGGTCCTTGATGTGGATCTGGGAGGCCTGCGAAAAACTCGCGAGCTGCTTGTGGGTGGACTGCGTCGCGATGATGCCCGGCGCCTCGGGGGGAAGGTTGGCGAGGCCCATGGCAAAGCGGCCGGCATAGAGCGGGTGGAACTTCATGAAGCCGGCCCAGGCCTCGTCGAACAGGATGTACTCGCAGAGATGGCCGATGCGCTTCAGGATCATCTCGGCGCTGTGGATCGTGCCGTCATAGGTGCACTGTTCGACCACGGCGACGCGGAACGGCCGTTCCTTGCGCCAGGCGTCGCGATCCCCAACCAGCGGATGGTTGCGGATCGCCTCGCGCAGGGCCTTCTCGTCGAGCACGTCCCAGCGCATCGGGCCGATCAAGCCCCAGGCGTTGCGGATGGTCGGGACGTAGACCGGGATGCCGCCATTGATCATCAGCGCGCCGTGGTGGGCGGCCTTGTGGTTGTTGCGGTCGAACAGCACGAGATCGCCGTCGGTGACGAGCGCGCCGAGCGCGACCTTGTTCGAGGTCGAGGTGCCGTTGAGCACGAAATAGGTCTTCTCCGCGCCGAAGATCTGCGCGGCCTCCTTCTGCGCCTTCAGCGCCGGGCCCTCATGGGTGAGGAGGTCGCCGAGGTCGAGCACGGAGTTGTCGAGGTCGTCGCGGAACACGGATTCGCCGAGATGCTCGACGAAGACCCGGCCGATCGGGCTTCGATTGTAGAACACGCCGCCATTGTGGCCCGGACAGGTCCAGAGCTGGTTGCCTTCCTCGGCATAGTCCACCAGCGCACCGAAGAACGGTGTCTTCAGCGTCTCGGCATATTGCTTGAGCCGGCTGATCAGGTTCTTGGCGATGAAGGTCGGCGTCTCCTCGGACAGGAAGACATAGCCGTCGATGAAGTCGAGCACCTCGACCGGCAAATCCTCGAAGCGCTTGCGCCGGATCAGGAGGATGATCGGGAAGTCGAGGCCGCGGCGCCGCATCAGGTTGATCAGGGCCGAGGTCTTGCCCTCCAGGCCCTTCTTGCCCCAGTCCACCACCATGCAGCCGATCGCGGCGTCGGTCTGCACCGCCATCTCCGCGTCCTCCAGCTTGCGGGCCCGGACCACCTCGAAACCGGAGCGCTGGATCTCCTCGATGATCTGGTTGAAGCGGACGCCTTCGAGGTCGTCGGCGTCGAACACGGGTGCGGCGAACAGGAAGTTGAAGCGCTTGAAATAGTCCATTGTCGGTCCCGAATGTACTGGAGACACAGCTCTCGGCACATTCGATGACAGTTGGATGACAGTGGCTGCGGTCCGCGTTTTTCGCCTCTCCCCGCGGTCTCTTCAAGCGGCAAGTAAATAGATGGCCCAGAAAGCGATCGCGCCGACGGCGAATGTCGTCGGAGAGAATGCAACTGAATCGGGCTGCTCCGGGTCTTTCGCTTTGCGGAGCGTGTAAAGAGCGAGCTGCAGCAGAATCCAGCCATTCCCAATGACCGCCGGAACCATCAACGGCGCTGCAATGCCGTAATAGCTCAGATAGGCAATCACGCCATTGATCTGCGCGGCGATGGCGACTACGGAGAAGCGCGGCTTAAGGCAGGCCAGTATGATCGCCATGACCTCAAACGCGTAGAAATATCGGTCGTGCATTTTCGGCAGCACGAATGGCATCAAGAGCAGAGACACGGCTGCGGCTGCGACCAGATGTTCGAGCTTGTGCAGGTCTTTCGCCCGCGCGGCAACGATCGAGAATACGAGCCCTGCCGCCGCTGAAATGGCCATTCCGGCGGCTACACCGGGTCCATAGAACCGGTTGGGCACGAGCAACCACATGTTTGCTGCGTTCATTGACAGCCGGGCGTAGGTTTCAGCCTGATTGAAATAGACCGTCAGGATGTCGGAGAGAGGTTGGCCAAGCAGCCAGGCGGGAGCCGCGACGGCGAGATAAACAATCGGAATCGTTGCAAGCCAAAGCCAATGGATCGTTCGCCTCAGCACGAGCGCGAAGATCAAGGGCGAAAGGAATATTGCCTGGGCCTTGACAGAAAATCCGACGGCGAATGAAACGAGACCGGCCCGAGGTCTGTCTCGGGAAATGAAATATACCGATAGCAAAATGAAGAACGTCCAGATCGCGTCGGACTGACCCCAGACCGCACCGTTGAACAGAACGGTCGGTGCTAGCCAGACGGCCGCAAATGCAACGGATGGACTGTAGATACGTTCTTTGTCGGACGCGACCAGGCGCGCTGCCATCAGCGCGCAGCCGAATTCGAAGATGAAAGAAATTCCTTTGATCAGGTGCCATGGTTCGAACAGCCCATGGAACGCGGTCGCCGCAACCAAAAGGTAGCTGTAAAACGGGGTGTAATCCGTGAACGTGTGCCCGAGACTGGCAAGACCGTGGCTGTGCGCGAATTCATACCAGGGCAGCAGGAACTCGGTCGTATCGGCGGTCACCTGATCGAGGGCTGCATACCGGCAGGCGAGGCCTGCAATAAAGCTGGCTGTGACGATCGTCCGGGCTAGCCATGCCACAGCCATGTGGATACGTGCCTGTGAGCCATAGGCGCCAAGGAGGAACCTCCGATCGATCAGGCTTAAGAACGTGGTCGGCGCTTCGATTGGAGAAAGCTGCGTCTTGGAATGAAGTGCCACAATTCGTGCCCCTGCGCGCCGGTGGGACCCCCTCCAGCAAAACGATCTTAAGTTGCGAGGATAAGCGAATAGCTCTGAGCTACCCTAAGCTCATTGGGTAAAGTGCAACTTAGGGTAAAGCCAAACTTAACGTGTACACCGGATCGGGCACCAGCCAGCTTGGTGCCCGATGCAGCCCGACTGCGGCGCGGGATGGCCTTCGCGGCGCTCGCAGGAGAGGGAACCGCTAGCGCTTCGCCTCGCTGAACACCACCGTCGGCACGGCACGGTTGACGACCTCGCGCAGCGCGAAGCTCGATTGCACCCGCGCGACGCGCGGCAGGCGGGACAGTTCGGTGCGGTGGATGCGCTCGAAATCCTGGATGTCACGGGCGAGCACGATCAGGATGTAGTCGTCGGTGCCCGACATCAGGAAGCAGCGCACGACGGAGGGGCATTTCACCACCTCCGCCTCGAACGCCTTCAGCGCCTCGTCGCTCTGGCTCTCCAGCGCAATGCGCACCAGCACCGTCGTGGTGAGGCCGAACTGCGCCAGGTCGAGCGCGGCCTGATAGGCCTGGATAAAGCCCTCGTCCTCCAGCGCCTTCTGGCGCCGCGCCAGCGCCGTGCTGGATAGCCCGACCTTGTTGGCGAGCTCGGTGTGGCTGGCCCGTGCATTGGTCGTGAGTTCCGCGAGGATGGCGAGGTCTTTCCGGTCGAGGGCCAATGTTTCGTTTCCAGCGTGAAAGAGCGTTTGCGCGCCGGAAACCGGCGCGGAGATGGCGAAACTAGCTGATATTTGCACGAAACCAAACTGGACCCGTCGTTACCATGACGAGGTGAATCAAAACGTTGGAAGGAGCCCAGGATGCGTGTCGGTGTGCCCAAGGAGATCAAGGTGCAGGAATATCGCGTCGGGCTCACCCCGGGCGCCGTTCGCGAATATGTCGCGGCCGGGCATCAGGTGACGGTCGAGGCCGGCGCCGGCAGCGGCATCGGCGCGTCGGACGAGGTCTATCGGCGGGCAGGGGCCGCGATCGCCGGGAGCGCCCGCGACGTCTTCACCAACTCCGACATGATCGTGAAGGTGAAGGAGCCGCAGAAGAGCGAATGGGCCCAGCTCCGCGAAGGCCAGATCCTGTTTACTTACCTCCATCTTGCACCGGATCCCGAGCAGGCCAAGGGTTTGCTCGCCTCCGGCTGTACGGCGATCGCCTATGAAACCGTCACCGACGCGGCCGGTCACCTCCCCCTGCTTGCGCCGATGAGCGAAGTCGCCGGCCGCCTCGCCATCGAGGCCGCCGGCGCCGCGCTCAGGCGATCGGCCGGTGGTCGCGGGCTGCTGCTCGGCGGCGTGCCCGGCGTGCAGCCGGCGCGCGTCGTCGTGCTCGGCGGTGGCGTGGTGGGAACGCAGGCCGCGCGCATGGCCGCGGGCCTTGGCGCGGAGGTCACGGTGATCGATCGCTCTATACCCCGGCTGCGCGAGCTCGATGATGTCTTTCTCGGACGGGTGCGCACTCGCTTTTCAACCATCGAAGCGGTCGAGGAGGAGGTGTTTGCCGCCGACGTCGTGATCGGCGCGGTGCTGGTGCCGGGCGCCAGCGCGCCGAAACTCGTCACGCGCGCGATGCTCAAATCGATGCGGCCGGGCGCGGTGCTGGTCGACGTTGCCATCGACCAGGGCGGCTGCTTCGAGACCTCGCATGCGACCACGCACACGGACCCGACCTACGAGGTCGACGGCATCGTGCACTATTGCGTCGCCAACATGCCGGGCGCGGTACCGGTGACGTCGAGCCAGGCGCTGAACAACGCCACGCTGCCGTTCGGCCTGATGCTCGCGAACAAGGGTTTTGCGGCGGTGCTGGAAAATCCGCACCTGCGTAATGGACTGAATGTGCATCGGGGCCGCATCACCAACAAGGCGGTGGCGGAAAGCCTCGGGCTGGAATTCGCGCCGGTGGAAAGCGGGCTGGCGGCGTAAGGCGGGGCCGGTTCACGCGCGGATGTTTTCTTCCCTTCTCCCCTTGTAGGAGAAGGTGGCGTAGGCGGCCTTCGGCCGCCGTTCTTAAGAGAACGCCGAAGCGAAGCTTCGGCTATGGCGCCGGATGAGGGGTTCTATCCACTCGCAAAACCGTTCGTGGGGATAGAACCCCTCACCCGGCCTCGCTTCGCGAAGCCACCCTCTCCCACAAGGGGAGAGGGTGCACCGTCATCGCCGCACGATCAACGCCTCAAGGTCCCAGCGCTTACGCCTTCGTCAGCCTGTACTGCCCCAGATCCGGGTCATGCGTCATGCGCCAGTAATCCACGAACCGCCACGGCATCGCGGAAAACACGCGGCCGCTTGAGTTGCGGTAATAGGTCGTCATGCCGGGATGGGTCCAGATCATCGCCTCATGCTCGGCATCGACTTTGCGCACATAGTCGTCGTGTACGTCCTGCCGGACGTCGATGGCGGCGACGTCGCGTTCGATCATGTCGGCGAGACACGCCGAGATGTAGCGGCTCTGGCACTCCGACTGGAAGATGACGCTGCCGCCATGCGCTGGGCCCGAGTTCGGGCCGAGCATGCAGAAGAAGTTGGGGAAATCAGGCACGGTGAGACCGAGGAACGCGGTCGGGTTGTCGTTGCCCCAGGCGTCGCGCAAATTCCTGCCGTTGCGGCCACTGATGTTGAGGCGCGCCGCCATCTCCGTGACCTTGAAGCCGGTCGCGACGACGATGATGTCCGCGGGGCGGTGCTTGCCGTCGGCGGCGACGATGCCGCCCTGGTCGAAACGGTCGATTGCGTCGGTGACGAGCTCGACATTGTCCCGCCTCAAGGTCCTGAACCAGTTGTTGTCGAGCAGGATGCGCTTGCCGTAAGGCGGATAGGTCGGCACGCATTTTTCGATCAGGTCCGGCCGGTCCTTCAGCTCGGTGAGGATGAAGTCGGTCAATTCCTGACGATGCCGGTCGTTGCCCTTGTTGACGGCGCGCTGCGGATGCGGCCAGGCCGGGTCCTTGCGCAGGAACGGCAGGAGCCCGTCGCCGTAGCGCCAGAACATGTTGAAGCGATACCATTGCACATAGAAGGGCAGATGCGCGAGCAGCCAGCGCGCGCCCTCGCTGATCGGGTCGGAATAGCCCGTCACCGGCCGCGCCCATTGCGCGCTGCGCTGATAGACGGTGACCGAGGCGACACGGCCGGCAATCGCCGGCACCAGCTGCATCGATGTCGCGCCGGTGCCGATCACGGCGACATGCTTGCCGTCGAGATCGATATCGCCGGACCATAGCGCCGAATGCAGGATCGTGCCCTTGAAATCCTCTTCGCCCTTGAAGTGCGCACGGGAGGGATCGTTGAGCTGGCCGATGGCCGAGACCAGCGCGGTGGACTCGAAGGTCTCTTCGCCGTTCCCAGTCTTCAGCGTCGAGATCCAGCGCTTCTTGCCTTCGTCCCAGCGCGATGAGGTCAGCTCGGTGTTGACGCGCAGATGCTTGCGGATGCCGTATTCATCGGCGACCTTCAGGAGATAGCCGAGCAGCTCCTCGCGCTG
The DNA here is from genome assembly GCF_004571025.1 of Bradyrhizobium niftali. Taxonomy (GTDB): domain Bacteria; phylum Pseudomonadota; class Alphaproteobacteria; order Rhizobiales; family Xanthobacteraceae; genus Bradyrhizobium; species Bradyrhizobium niftali. Next base: position 384,546 of record NZ_SPQT01000001.1, read on the forward strand.
GCAGAAATAGCGCGTCCATGCGTTGCGCGAGCCGAACGAATACGAATAGGAGTGGTTCGGCGTATCGACGCCACAGCCGGGATAGCGGTTGATCCACCAGGTGCCACCGAGCTCGTCATTCTTCTCGACGATGGTGTAGGGGATGCCGAGATGGCCGAGCGCCACGCCGAGCGCGATGGCGCAGACGCCGGCGCCGACGATGAGAACGTGCTGCTCCGCGAGCTTGTCGTCGGAAGGACGCGTCGTCCATCGTGTCTCGCGCGGCACAAAGCCCATCTCCTCGCGCATCAGGGGCGCATATTCCGGCGCGACATTCTCGCCGAGGCAGGCGCGCATCATCTTCAGGAGCAGCTCTTCGCCGGGGTCGGTGATAACCGGCTGCGGCGAGCCATTGGCGAAGAGGTTGACCACTGCGGCGCGGATTTCGTCCTGGACCTCCTGGGGCATGCCGGCTTCGGGATCGGGAATGAGACGGATGTCGCGCTTGGGCAGGTACGGCGGCTCGAGCCAGCGCGCATCGCCGGTCATGTGCACCAGCACCATCAGGAGGCAGCGGATGTCGCCTTCGGCGATCGCGGAGGCGATATCGAGCGGCTGGTGGGGAGATGCGATGTTCATGGCGTTTCCTGATCTCCGGATACAGCTTGGGATTGGCGGAGATCGCCGAATGAGACGCGCATTCTGCACGGGACTGGCGAACCACGCCACGGTCGTCGGCAAGGGCCAGATCATTCCATGCCGCCGGAATCGACGAGGTGAGGGCCAATGACGCAATTAGCCGGGGCGCCGGTGTCCAAATAGGCCGGAAGAAGAAAACTGTTGTCCCGGGGGCATCCGACGGAAGGAGTTTCCCCGTCGAGGCGCAAAAACGCCAATCGCTTCCATTGCCGTTTGGGGCCGAAACGACGACATTCCGTTCAGAATTTGATGGATTGGCGCAAGCTATGGAACGCACTGGATTTGAACCCTTCGGCGAGCAGCTGGTGTCCGCAACGGACACCCAGCCCAAGTCGCGCGCCTCGAAGCTCCTGTTGCGGGCCGGCACCACGCTGTTCTGGTCGCTGGTCGCGGGCATCGTGCTTGCGCGTGCGGCCTTCTTCGAGCCGGGCATCTATGACGGCTTCAGCCGCGTCGCCTCGCTGGCCAAGAACCTGATCTTCTGAGCCGGTTTATTCCGGGGCGAGGACAGAACTTCCCTCGGCCCTGATATGTCGAAAACTTATTTCCCAATTGGATCGTGCTGCGTATAAATCTTTCTCCTCTGGGAGAGATTTGTGTCGCAGAATCAAGCATCCAGCCCGGCCGATGCCAAGCCGGCCACCGCCATGAGCCGCATTGCGGCGCTGATTCCGGGCATCCTCCTCTGTATCGCCGTTGCCGGCGTCTCGGCTCTGCTGGAGCGGGCGGAACTGGGCGTGTTCGAGCATCCCTATGTCGAGGCGCTGGTGATGGCGATCCTGCTCGGCATGGCCCTGCGCAGCTTCTGGAAGCCGGCGCCACGCTGGCAGGCCGGCATCGCCTTCAGCGCAAAACAGCTGCTTGAAGTCGCGGTCATGCTGCTCGGAGCCTCGATCAGCTTCGCGGCCATCGCCGCCTCGGGCATCGCGCTGCTCGCCTCGATCGCCGCGGTCGTCGTGATCGCACTCTGCGTCTCCTTCGGCCTCAGCCGGCTGCTCGGCCTGTCGACGCGGCTGTCGATCCTGATCGCCTGCGGCAACTCGATCTGCGGCAATTCGGCGATCGCGGCCGTCGCGCCGATCATCGGCGCCAACAACGACGAGATCGCATCCTCGATCTCCTTCACGGCGATCCTCGGTGTGATGATGGTGCTGGGCCTGCCGCTGCTGATTCCGCTGCTGCAACTCTCCGCAACGCAATACGGCATTCTCGCCGGCCTGACCGTCTATGCGGTGCCGCAGGTGCTCGCGGCAACGGTGCCGGCCGGCCTCGTCTCGACGCAGATCGGCACGCTGGTGAAATTGATGCGCGTGCTGATGCTCGGCCCCGTCGTCGTCGGCCTGTCCCTCGTCGCCTCGCGCTGGCAGAGCGACGCCAAGAAGGCCAATGTCGGCTTCTTTCGCCTGGTCCCGTGGTTCATCCTCGGCTTTCTTGCGCTGGCGACGCTGCGCTCGCTGGAGATCGTCCCTAGCACGGTGGTCGGACCGGTGACGAAGATCACCAGCTTCCTCACGGTCGTCTCGATGGCCGCACTTGGCCTCGGCGTCGACGTCCGCGTGCTCGCCAATGTCGGCGGCAGGGTGACGGCCGCGGTGACGCTGTCGCTGATGCTGCTGCTCGGCATCAGCATCGCGCTGGTGCACTGGTTCAAGTGATTGGAGCGAAACTGCCGTAGGGTGGGCAAAGGCGCGAAAGCGCCGTGCCCACCATGTATCCACGTTCATGATGAAGGTGGTGGGCACGCTTCGCTTTGCCCACCCTACTAGACCGTGATCCCCGCAAACGGGGCGAGGTTAAGTCAAATCACATCCGCCAGCGAATGCCCGTGCAGCTCGATGTTCAGCCCCTGCATGCCCATGTCGGTGATCTCGCCGCCCATCGCCTTCAGGCTCTCTTCGCGGATCAGCGACATCAGCCCGCGGCGCAGCGCCAGAAATTCCGACGACATCATCATCGATTGCTGGCGCGGTCGCTCCAGCGGGATCGGAATCTCCGCCTTGATCGAGCCGGGGCGCGCGGTCATGCAGTAGACGCGGTCGGACAGGAAGATGGCTTCGTCAATGTCGTGGGTGACGAACAGCACCGAGATCTTCAGCCGCTGCCACATGTTGGTGAGGATCTGCTGCATGATGACGCGGGTCTGCGCGTCGAGCGCGCCGAACGGCTCGTCCAGCAGCAGCACCTTTGGCCCCGTCGCGAGCGCGCGGACGATGCCGACGCGCTGCTTCATGCCGCCGGAGAGCTTGTCCGGATAATGCTTCTCGAAGGCCTCGAGCCCGGCGAGCCCGAGCAGGGTGCGCGCGGCGCGCTCGCGCTGGGAGCGCGGCATGCCGCGCATCTTCAGGCCGAACTCGACATTCTCCCGCACCGTCTTCCAGGGAAACAGCGAATATTGCTGGAACACCATGCCGCGCTCGGCGCTGGGGCCGTTGACGCGCTCGCCGTCGACGGTGACGATTCCGGTGGTGGGCTTGAGGAATCCCGCGACCGCGTTGAGCAGCGTCGACTTTCCGCAGCCGGAGGGGCCGACGATCGAGACGAACTCGCCGGGCTTCACATGGATCTGCGTGTCGGTGACGGCCTGGACCGGCCCCTCGATGCTGTCATAGCTGAGGGAAAAATTCCTGACCTCGATATGGCCCTTCGACGGGTTCGCGAGCATCTCGCTCATGTCGACCTCCACGGCATCACCAATTGTCCCGCGCCGCGGATCAACAGGCTCGAACCAAGGCCGAGCACGCCGATCGCGATCATCCCGAGCGCGATGTCCGCATACTGGACCAGCGAATAGGCCTCCCAGGTGAAGTAGCCGATGCCGTACTGCCCCGAGATCATCTCGGCGGCGATCAGCGACACCCAGGCGACGCCCATGCCGACGGTGAGGCCGGTGAAGATATGCGGCAGCGAGGCCGGAAAATACACTTCGCGGAAGATCGAGCGTTCGCGCGCGCCGAGACACTGCGCGGCGCGCACCAGCACCGGATCGACCAGCGACATGCCGTGCAGCGTGTTGACCAGGATCGGGAAGAACGAGCCGAGGAAGGTGATGAAGACGATGCTCTGCTCGTTGGTCGGCCACAGCATGATCGCCATCGGCACCCAGGCGATCGCCGGGATCGGCCGCAGCACCTCCGCGACCGGGAAGATGATCTCATGCACCAGCTTGAAGCGGCCCATGATCAGGCCGAGCGGCACGCCGACGATGGCCGCAAGCGAGAAGCCGATGAAGATGCGCCGGCAGCTCAAGAGGATGTGCATCAGGAATTTCGGATCGTGGATCGCCTTGGTGAAGCTGGCATAGACCGCGAGCGGCGAGGGCACGTTGGTGAAGCGCACGAAGAACACGACCCGGTAGGTCGTGAGCAGGTGCCAGACCAGCAGGAACGCGATCAGCGAGGCGATGCCGATCGCTGTTGCGCGCAGCCGGCCCTGGTTCAGCCGGTACCAGCGCAGCGCGAGCGTGCCGAAGGAGGGCGGTGTCTTGGGCGGTGTCTTGGGCGGAGCGGCGGGCGCCGGGCCCGCCTCCGCGACTGCTGTTGCCGGCATGCTGTCCTCGGGATGTCTGAGGAGGGCGGGACTGCTCACGTCTTGCCTCCGCTGACCGCCGCCTTCACCGCGTCGTCGAAGCCGAGCACCTTGCCGCTGATCTTGGCGGCATGGGCTTCGGCATCCTTCTTCAGCAGGAACGGCGCGACCTCGTCATTGCCGACCGCGAAGAAGGCCTGGTCGGCGAACAGCTTGATGCCGCGGGTGGTGTCGAAGACATAGGCGACGTTGATCTTCTTGCCCTTGGCCTTGAAGTCGGCATAGGAACCTAACGTGCAGGCGGCGGACGCAAACGGCAGGATGCCGGCTTCATCCACCCAGATCTCGCCGGCCTTGCGCGGATCGGTGATCGGCTTCTTGCAGAAAGCGTCCTCGCCGGAAATCTCGTAATTCTTCGTGCTCGCAAGCTGCGCGTCATAGTCGAGCTTCATCTCGGCATAGGCCTTGCGGATGTAGCTGTCGTCGACCCACTTCCTCGGATCGAACTCCTTCATGCGGCCGAGATTCTGGAGCACCTTGACGTCGGTCGTGGCGGCATCGATCAGTGCCGGCTTGACCGTGGGGTCGGTGGTCATGTTGCCGCTGGGGCCGAGGAAGATGTAGACGACCTCCTTGCTGATGCCGGTCCATTCCTGGATCTTCTCGGCGGCGAGCTTGGGATCGTCGCGCAGCCACTGGTTGGCGGCGATCAGCGCCTTGAAGTAGGCGACGACGACCTCGGGGTATTTCTCGGCGAAGTCGGTGCGGACCACGATGCCGTGGAAGGTCGGCAGGTTGGTCTCGACCCCGTCGAAGATCTTTCGCGCGAAGCCGCGGAACGGCAAGAGCTCGGCGAAGGGGACGAAGTCGGCATGCGCGTCGATCTTCTTCTCCTGGAGATTGGTCGAGCCGACCTCCGGGCTCTGGCTGACGAGCTGGAAGAAATCCGATGCGTAGCCGCGGTCCTGCATTGCCTTCAGCACCATGCCGTGCGCGGCGGAGCCGAACGGCACGCTGACCAGCTTGCCCTTGAGATCGGCAAGGTCGTAGTAGGGCGAGTCCTTGTGGACGACGAGGCCGTTGCCGGAGCCGGACAGGCTGTAGGCGGCAACACCGACCAGGCGGCTCTTGCTCTCCGGATTGCTCTCGAAGGTGAAGCCGTTCACGATCAGCGGATAGTCGCCCATCATGCCGATCTGAAGCTTGTTCGCCATCATCGCATTGGTGACGGGCGGGCCGGAGGTGAAATTCTGCCACTCCAGCTCGAACTTGATGTTGGCGTATTTGCCTGACGTCGGCAGGTATTTTTCGAGGAGGTGAAGCTGGCGGATGACGACGCCGGCGGTCACCGTGTTGGTCGTGGTGTCCTGCGTTCCGATGCCGAGCGTGACGGTTTCCGCCGAAGCCGGCTGCGCGAGGATCAGCGCCAGCGACGTCACCGACATCGCGATCGAGAGTGTGGGAAGATGGCGGACCATTCTCATCCTCATTCGGTTGGATGTGCTGTGGTTGCCATGATTGGGTGAGGGCACGGGCAGGGCAAATCCGGAATGACCGCCGCAGTCGATTAGTTGCCGGGAAAAGCTGATTGCATACTCCTTGGGCAGTCCTGCACTATAAAGCCGCTTGCCTGTGCAGCGGCCCTGGCCGCGGGCTCCCTTAATCTGAGGCCTGGCCGCGCATCTCTTCCAGGACGTCGGCGCGGCACACCACGATCTGCGAGCGTTTGGTCACGACGATTCCCTTCTCCTGCATGCGCTTGAGGCTGATCGTGACCCATTGCCGGGTCGCGCCGACCATGTGGGCGATGTCGGCATGGGTGAACGCCGCCGCAATCACGGTGCCGTCGGCGTCCGCGACGCCGTAGAGCTCGACGAGATGCAGCAGGAGATGCGCGAGGCGCTGCGTGATCGAGCGCGTTCCCAGCATTTGGGCCAGCGCCGAGTAGCATTTGCCCTTGAAGGTGAGACCTTCGATCAGGCCGATCGCGAGGTTCGGGATCTCCAAGGCAAGGGACCGCAGTTCCTTTCCAGGCAGGTGCACCACGCTGCAATTGCTGGATGCGACGCCGGACCATTGATGCACGGTGCCTTCGAATACTTCCGGCCCGCCGACGAAATTGCCGACATGCCAATAGGCCAGCGTGATCTCGCGTCCGAGCGGGGACGTGTAGAACACACGGATGCGGCCGCTTTCGATCAGCCAGATGCCGTCATGCTTGCCACCCTGGCTGAACAGCGTCTGGCCGCGGTTGAGCACTTTTCGCCGGCCCTGCTTCAGCACCAGTTCCCGCTCGCGCGGTGAGAGCTTGTCCATCAGCGGCGGCGGTCCGCCGATCCATTGCTGGTTCTCGGTGAGCAGCAGCGAGGAGCTTCCGGCAGGCCGGACTGCCGGGGGAACAGCCCCGCGAACCACATTGGCCGCCTGCAACATCTCTGCCTCCGGAACGTTCAAGTCGTTCTAAAGAGGAGCAATGTCCGTGCCAGATTCACTCCGCTGTCATCGCCCGGCTTGACCGGGCGATCCAGTATTCCAGAGACGTCAATGAGTTATCGAGAGGTCGCGGCGTACTGGATTCGCCGCCTTCGCGGGGAATGACAGCGGAGGCCGTTGCTTGGCTGAAGCGTCTCTCCAGCATCGTCCTGGCGAAAGCCAGGACGACATCGAATGTTGGGTCAGCGCCCCGCCAAACTCAACAAATACGGCTTCGGGTAAATCCCCCGGTTGTGTCCATCCGAAAACGAGATGTTCAGCCCGTAGCCGAGATCGCCGATCTCGATGATGGCGATGCCCGGAAACGCGTCAGGGAAGCGGCCGTCGAAGCGGGCGCGGGTGCAGTGGGCGCATTTGCAGGAGAGGCGAAGCTGCTCGGCCGGCAGGCTCAACGCATCGTCCTGCGTGGTGCGGACGAGGAGCGCGGCGAGATCGGCGCTGGCCTCATAGTTGGCTACGGTTGGTGCCACCACAGTCATGGTCATGACGAACCTCCGAATCCTCTCTACGTCGTCGTGACGCCGCTGCGATAGCAACTAATTGCCAGCGCGAGCGCGCCCGCCTGACCTTCGCTGCCTCCTCTTCAGTCACCGCCCGCGAAATGTGAAACTAATCGACCGGGAATTTCACTTACGAATTGCCGGACTCTGCTCTCTCCGAAACCTTGGGCGCCATCGATGGCCAAGGAGAGACCATGAGCGCATTTCAGAAGGAAACGGTTCTGTCGGTCAGGCACTGGACCGACAACCTGTTCAGCTTCACCGCGACGCGCGATCCCGGCTTCCGCTTCCAGAACGGCCAGTTCGCGATGATCGGGCTCGAGGTCGAAGGCAAGCCGTTGATGCGGGCCTACAGCATGGCCAGCGCCAATCACGAGGAGGCGCTCGAGTTCTTCTCGATCAAGGTGCAGGACGGCCCGCTGACCTCGCGCCTCCAGAAGATCAGGGAAGGCGATATCATCCTGGTCGGCCGCAAGGCCACGGGCACGCTGATCACCGGCAACCTCATTCCCGGCAAGCGCCTTTTGCTGCTCTCGACCGGCACGGGACTCGCGCCGTTCGCCAGCCTGATCAAGGACCCTGATGTCTACGAGAATTACGAGACCATCGTGCTCGCCCATGGCTGCCGTCAGGTCTCCGAGCTCGCCTATGGCGAGCACCTCGTCGAAGGCCTGCTCAACCACGAATTCTTCGGTCCCCTGATCCGCGACAAGCTGGTCTACTACCCGACCGTGACCCGCGAGCCGTTCCGGAACCGCGGCCGCATCACCGATCTGATCGCCTCGAACCAGCTGTTCGACGACATCGGGCTATCCGGCCTCGATATCGAGACCGACCGCATCATGCTCTGCGGCAGCCCGGCGATGCTGGAGGAACTCCCTGCGATGTTTTCAGCGCGCGGCTTTGTCGAGGGCAATCACAACCAGCCCGGCCATTTCGTGATCGAAAAGGCTTTTGTCGAGCGCTGAGGCGCAAATCGCATCCCGGCGACAACTAATTGCTATCGCCGGACAGCCCCCTGAACAAATCTGATGCAAAGGCGCCGGCTATCGGCGAACCAGGAGCAAGCGATGGCACTAGATGAGATCGTCGACGGACTTTCGGAGGTTTCCTGCGATGTGCTGGTCATCGGCGGCGGCACGGCCGGCCCGATGGCGGCACTGAAGGCGAAGCTGAAGAACCCGAAGGCCAACGTCGTCCTGCTCGAGAAGGCCAACGTCAAGCGCTCCGGCGCGATCTCGATGGGCATGGACGGGCTCAACAACGCGGTCATCCCCGGTTACGCGACGCCCGAGCAGTACACCAAGGAAATCACCATCGCCAATGACGGCATCGTCGACCAGAAGGCGGTCTATAAATACGCCCAGAACTGCTACAAGATCATCGAAGAGCTCGACAGTTTCGGCATCCGCTTCCTGAAGAACGAGAACGGCGACTACGCCGTCAAGAAGGTGCATCATATCGGCACCTATGTTCTGCCGATGCCGAACGGCGAGACCGTCAAGAAGGCGCTGTACCGTCAGCTCCGCCGCGCCCGCATCCTGATCTCCAACCGTTACATGGCGACGCGGCTGCTCAAATCGTCTGACGGCCGTATTGCCGGTGCGATCAGCGTCAACACCCGCACCGCCGAGATGCTGGTGATCAAGGCCAAGGCCGTGATCCTGTGCATGGGCGCCGCCGGCCGCCTTGGTCTGCCGACCTCCGGCTACATGTTCGGCACCTACGAGAACGCCGCCAATTCCGGCGACGGCTACTCCATGGCCTATCACGCCGGCGCGGCGCTCGCGAACCTCGAATGCTACCAGATCAACCCGCTGATCAAGGATTATAACGGCCCGGCCTGCGCCTACGTCGCCGGTCCCTTCGGCGCCTTCACCGCGAACAACCAGGGTTCGCGCTTCATCGAATGCGACTACTGGTCCGGCCAGATGATGCTGGAGTTCTACAACGAACTTCTGTCCGGCAAGGGTCCGGTGTTCCTCCAGCTCAAGCATCTTCACCCCGACACCATCTCGGAGATCGAATCCACCTTGCACAAGGTCGAGCGTCCCACGCGCGGCCTGTTCCAGCAGGGGCGCGGCGTCGATTACCGCAGCGAATCGATCGAGATGCACATCTCCGAGATCGGCTTCTGCTCCGGCCACAGCGCCTCCGGCGTGTTCGTCGACGACAATGCCCGCACCACCGTGCCCGGCCTCTACGCCGCCGGCGACATGGCGAGCGTGCCGCACAATTACATGCTCGGCGCCTTCACCAACGGCTCGGTCGCCGGCATCGATGCGATGGAGTTCGCCGACAGCCACGACTTTGCGGAGTTCGACGCCGCCGATGTCGCGCTGGAGCGCGACCGCGTGATGGCGCCGACCAAACGTGAGGACGGCATTCCGCCGAACCAGGTCGAGTACAAGACCCGCCGTCTCGTCAACGACTATCTCCAGCCGCCGAAAGTCACGCGCAAATACGAGCTCGGCATGCGCCGCCTCGCCGAGGCGCGGGAAGACATGCAGGAGCGTATGATCGCGCGCAACGCGCACGAGCTGCTGCGCGCCCTCGAGGTGCAGTCGATCATGGACTGCGCCGACATGGCGGTACATGCCTCGCTCTACCGCGAGGAGAGCCGCTGGGGCCTCTACCACTGGCGCACGGATTTCCCGGAGAAGGACAACGAGAACTGGTTCTGCCACACGCTGCTGAGCAAGCGGGACGGCAAGATGACCAGCGAGAAGCGCGCCGTCGAACCGTACGTCGTGCCGATCGCCGACGACGAGAAGGACCTCTACGACAAGCAGCGCATCCGCGCCTCCGCCTGATCCACCAGAACATAGCAACAGGAGACATCCAATGCCTCTCGCTTCCTATCAGACATCGGTTCCGGTGGTCGTCGACGACGCCAAGTGCATTGCGGACAAGGGCTGCACCGTCTGCGTTGACGTCTGCCCGCTCGACGTGCTGCGCATCAGCGAGATGACCAACAAGGCCTACATGGCCTATGACGAGTGCTGGTACTGCATGCCCTGCGAGGCCGATTGCCCGACCGGCGCCGTCACCGTCAACATTCCCTATCTGTTGAGGTGATCATGTCGAGCCCGTTCGAGTCCTACGACGATCTCGAAGACGCCGACGAGCGGCTTCAGGCCGCCGATCCCGCGGAGCGCCGTGTCGCCATCATCGCGCTCGGCCATTCCGGCGATCCCGCCGCCGTCGGCCATCTCGCCAACATGGTCCCAGATCCCGACGCCGGCGTGCGCCAGCAGGTGGCGATGGCGCTCGGCGAGTTCGACGGGCCGGAAGCGGCGAGCGCGCTCGTCAAGCTGCTGGTCGATCCCGAGAGAATCGTCGCATCGGCCGCCGCCGACAGCATGGCCGAGTTCAAGGATCCGGCCTGTGCCGAGATCATCCTGCCGCTGGTCAAGCATGCCCACGCCTTCGTCCGCATGGGCGCGCTGCGCGCGCTGAAGGAGCTGCGCTGCAAGGACACGCTGAAGCCGGCGCTGGAAGCGCTCCAGGATGCGGATGCCGCCGTGCGCGTGCAGGCGATCGGTGTGATCGGCTTCCTCAAGCTGGAGGAATCCATCCCCGCGCTGACCGCGCTGATCAACGATCCCGACGCGCATGTGCGCCGCGCCTCGGTCAGCGCGCTGGCGTTCTCGCAGTTGAAGCCCGCGGCGGAGACGATCACGCGCGCGCTGAAGGATGCGGACTGGATGGTGCGCGAGATGGCGGCGGAGACGCTGGGCCTCAACGTCAATGGTTCGCTCGCGGCCGATCAACTGATCGCCTGCCTTGCCGACGAATTCTGGCAGGTGCGGCTGAAGACGATCCGCAGCCTCGGCAGGATGAAGATCGAGCGTGCGGTGCGCCCGATCGGCAATTGCATCAATCATGACCAGGCCAATTTGCGGAAGGAAGCGGCCGCCGCGCTCGGCGAGATCGCCCATCCCGACGGCGAGGCGTTCCTGGCCGTCATCGCCGACGATGCCGATCCTGATGTGCGCAAGAACGCACGCTGGGCGCTGCAGCAGATCGCGGCCCGCAAGGCGCGCGCAGGCGCATAGAGGCACGAGCAGGGGCATACCGGCCCTTCGCTGCCGGTCTGGACTTCCCCTGCCAGACGTTTATTGGTCTTCGCCAATGGGATCGGCTGCCGTGAACGCGGCCGGTCCTTAGAAACAGCGAGGACGCCGGCCATGACGACATTGACTGTCAAAGACCTTCTCCCCGAGGATGGCACGCGGGGAACGCTCGTCGGCCGCGTCTGGCTGCCGCAGGTCAATGGCCCCGCCGTTGTCGCCGTGCGCAGCGATGGCGTCTTCGACGTCACCGCCAAATTCCCGACCATCAGCGCGCTCTGCGAGGAGGACAATGCCGCCAAGGCGCTTGCCGCGACCAAGGGCGAACGCATCGGCGAACTCGAGGCCATCGTGGCCAATACGGCCCCCGATGGGCGCGACCCGAAAAAGCCGTGGCTGCTCGCGCCGGTCGATCTCCAGACCCTGAAGGCGGCCGGCGTCACCTTTGCCATCTCGATGCTGGAGCGCGTGATCGAGGAGCGGGCCAAGGGCAATCCGGCCTCGGCCGAAGCGATCCGGAAAGAGGTGACGCGGCTGATCGGTGACGATCTGTCAAAGCTCAAGCCGGGCTCGGACCAGGCGATGCATCTGAAGCAGGTGCTGATCGACCAGCACGCCTGGAGCCAATATCTCGAGGTCGGCATTGGCCCCGATGCCGAGGTCTTCACCAAGGCTCCGACCCTGTCCTCGGTCGGCACCGGCATGGACGCAGGCCTGCATCCGAAGTCGACCTGGAACAACCCCGAGCCGGAGCTCGTGCTGTTCGTTTCGAGCCGCGGCAAGATCGTTGGCGGTTCGCTCGGCAACGACGTCAATTTGCGCGACTTCGAGGGGCGTTCGGCGCTGCTGCTGTCGAAGGCCAAGGACAACAATGCGTCCTGCGCGATCGGCCCGCTGCTGCGCTTGTTCGACGAGAGTTTTTCGCTCGACGACGCGCGCAAGCTCGACATCAGCCTGAACGTGAAGGGGACGGACGGTTTCGTCCTCGACGGCCATTCCTCGATCAGCAAGATCAGCCGCGATCCGACCGACCTCGTCGAACAGACCATCGGCAAGGTCCATCAATACCCCGACGGCTTCGTGCTGTTCCTCGGCACCATGTTCGCGCCGGTCAAGGATCGCGATGCGCCGGGGCAGGGGTTCACCCACAAGCGCGACGACATCGTCACGATCGCCGCGCCCCAGCTTGGCAAGCTCGTCAATCGCATGCGCACCAGCGACGAGTGCGAGCCCTGGACGTTCGGCATCGGTGCGCTGATGAAGAGCCTCGCGCAGCGGAAGCTGATCTAGCTCGCTGCTCTTCGCCTCTCCCCGCCTGCGGGGAGAGGCCGGAATTCGCGCGAAGCGCGGATTCCGGGTGAGGGGGACTCTCCACGCGTCGATTTGGATGATAGACGCAAAGCTCTATCCACATCGTCATTGCGAGCGCAGCGAAGCAATCCAGAATCGGTCCGCGGAGGGACTCTGGATTGCTTCGCTGCGCTCGCAATGACGAGGAGGAGAGGTTGCGAGTCCATTTGTCACCGTCTTCGCGGAGAGAGCCCCTCACCCCAACCCTCTCCCCGTAAGAACGGGGCGAGGGAGCGCACCGTCGCTGTCGCAACACCCCGCATCATTTCCTTCATCTCCTCGTTGCATCGCCGGAACAAAATCGCGCTGGGCGTGTCATAGAGCCACCCATCCTGCCAACGTGTGGTTTGCTCCAAATAGTCAGATAATATGACTAGTCGGAACCAATCTTCTGTGAAATAGTGCCTTCCGCCGCCCGCAAAGGGCGGTTTGGGGGTGCCATGCTACCAATCGGCGCCCGAGATAAACACAAGATCACTCTTGGGAGACACGCCTGATGACCCCTAAAGCCCTCTTTGCGGCCACCGCTACCGCCGCGTTGTTGCTCGCGCTGCCGGCGAAGGCCGCCGACCTCACCATCGGCTTCTCGCAGATCGGATCGGAATCCGGCTGGCGCGCGGCCGAGACCTCGGTCTCCAAGCAGGAGGCCACCAAGCGCAAGGTCAATCTCAAGATCGCCGACGCGCAGCAGAAGCAGGAGAACCAGATCAAGGCGATCCGCTCCTTCATCGCGCAGAACGTCGATGCGATCTTCCTCGCGCCCGTCGTCTCGACCGGCTGGGACTCGGTGCTGAAGGAAGCCAAGGAGGCCAAGATCCCGGTCGTGCTGCTCGACCGCGACATCGATCCCTCCGGCAAGGAGCTCTATCTCACCGCCGTCACGTCAGACAGCGTGCATGAAGGCGAGGTCGCCGGCGACTGGCTGGCCAAGACCGTCGGCAACAAGGCCTGCAGCATCGTCGAATTGCAGGGCACGGTTGGCGCGAGCGTCGCCGCCAATCGCAAGAAGGGCTTTGACACCGCCATCGCCAAGCATGCGAACCTGAAGGTGGTGCGCAGCCAGACCGGCGACTTCACCCGCGCCAAGGGCAAGGAGGTGATGGAGAGCTTCATCAAGGCTGAAGGCGGCGGCAAGTCGATCTGCGCGGTCTATGCGCATAACGACGACATGATGGTCGGTGCGATCCAGGCGATGAAGGAAGCCGGCCTCAAGCCCGGCAAGGATATCCTCACCGTCTCGATCGATGCGGTTCCCGATATCTTCAAGGCCATGGCTGCCGGCGAAGCCAATGCCACGGTCGAGCTGACGCCGAACATGGCGGGCCCCGCACTCGATGCCATCGCGGCCTTCAAGGACAAGGGCACCGTTCCGCCGAAGTGGATCCAGACCGAGTCCAAGCTCTATACAGCAGCCGACGATCCGCAGAAGATCTACGACAGCAAGAAGGGCCTCGGTTATTGAGGCGGGTGCCGCGCCGGGCCGCTCCTCGTGGTCCGGCGCCCCCCTTCGAAACCGCTGCGCGAACGAATAGGCTGGGTGTCCGCGTCATCAGCGGGCGCCGGTAGGAGTGACGTTGCTATGGAGAACAGCCCCGATCCTGCCTCGCCCCTTCTGGAGGTGCGCGGGATCAGCAAGAGCTTCGGTGCTGTGCGTGCGTTGCAGGAGGTCGACTTCACGCTTCGCGCCGGCGAGATCCATGCGCTGCTCGGGGAGAACGGCGCCGGCAAGTCCACGCTGATCAAGGTCGTCACCGGCGTATTCCCGCGCGATGCCGGCGTCGTCCGGCTCGGCGGCGAGGAGGTCGCGCCGCGCTCGGCCAAGGCCGCGCTTCAGGCCGGCATCGCCACCGTCTACCAGGAGGTCAATCTGCTGCCGAACCTCTCGGTAGCGCAGAACCTGTTTCTCGACCGCCAGCCGATGCGCTTCGGCATCGTGCGCGACGGCGAGATGCGCCGCCGCGCCAAGACGCTGCTCGCCGACTTCGGCCTCGACATCGACGTATCAGCGCCGCTCGGCAGCTATTCCGTCGCCGTGCAGCACGTCACCGCGATTGCGCGCGCCGTCGATCTGTCCGCGCGCGTGCTGATCCTGGACGAGCCGACCGCGAGCCTCGACCGTCACGAGGTCGAGATCCTCTTCGGCATCATGCGCCAGCTTGCGGGGCGCGGCATCGGCATCGTCTTCGTCAGCCACTTCCTCGACCAGGTCTACGAGATCTCCGACCGCATCACCGTGCTGCGCAACGGCCGCCTGGTCGGTGAGCGCGAGACTGCGTCGCTGCCGAGGATCGAATTGATCCGCATGATGCTCGGCCGCGAGCTTGCGGAGACCACCAGCGTGCGGGCGGCGACGCGCGAGCCTCAGCCGCGCGAGATATGCGCGAGCTTCGAGAATTACGGCAAATCCGGCTATGTCGCGCCGTTCAATCTCGAGCTGCGTCATGGCGAGGTCGTCGGCCTTGCCGGCCTGCTCGGCTCGGGCCGCACCGAGACGGCGCGGCTGGTGTTCGGCGCCGAGCGCGCCGATCGCGGGCAGGCGAAGGTGGAGGGCGCGCCCGTGCGGCTGCACTCGCCGCGCGACGGCGTGCGCCACGGCTTTGGCTATTGCCCGGAGGAACGCAAGACCGACGGCATCGTCGCCGAGCTCAGCGTGCGCGAGAACATCGTGCTGGCGCTCCAGGCCAAGCGCGGGCTGCATCGCCCGCTGTCGCGCCGCGAGCAGGACGAGATCGCGCGCCGCTACGTCAAGATGCTGGACATCCGTCCACCCGATCCGGATCGCCCCGTGGGCCTGCTCTCCGGCGGCAACCAGCAAAAGGTGCTGCTGGCGCGCTGGCTTGCGACCTCGCCGCGGCTGCTGGTGCTGGACGAGCCGACCCGCGGCATCGACGTCGGCGCGCATGCCGAGATCATCCGCCTGATCCGCGAACTCTGTGACGATGGGCTCTCGCTGCTCGTGATCTCCTCGGAGCTGGATGAGATCGTGACCTATTCGGATCGGGTCGTGGTGCTGCGCGACCGCGCCCATATCGAGGAGCTCGCGGGCGAGGCGATCGATGTCGGCAACATTCTTGCGGCCATCGCGGCCGACGGCGCCGCCATCGCGCATGAGGGGCGGGCATGACAGCGCTGCTGCCGCGCCGCGGCCTTGCCCAGATCCTCGCATTGATCGTCATCCTCGCGGTCGACCGCGTGGTGTCGCCGCAATTCTTCGACCTGCGCCTTCAGGACGGCCGTCTGTTCGGCAGCCTGATCGACGTGCTCAACCGCGGCACGCCGGTGGCGCTGCTCTCGCTCGGCATGGTGCTGGTGATTGCGACGCGCGGCATCGACCTCTCGGTCGGCGCAATCATGGCGATCTCGGGCGCGATTGCGGCCAGCCTCGCTGACAGCCACGGCCTTCCGGTCGTGCTGGCGGCCGCGCTTGGCGCCGGCCTCGTCTGCGGCTTGTGGAACGGCTTTCTCGTCGCCGTGCTCGGCATGCAGCCGATCGTGGCGACGCTGATCCTGATGGTGGCGGGGCGGGGCATCGCCCAGCTCATTACAGAAGGGCGTATCGTGACGTTTTCCTCGCCCGACCTGGTCTGGCTCGGCAATGGCGCCATCCTCGGCCTGCCGGTGCCGGTCGCGATCGCCTTGGGCATGCTGATCCTCACCGGCGCGGTGGTGCGCGGCTCCGCGCTCGGGCTCCTGATCGAGGCGACCGGCGGCAATGCGCGGGCGAGCGAGCTTGCCGGCGTCGGCACCCGGGCGATGATCCTGTCGGTCTATGTCTGGTGCGGCGTCTGCGCCGCGTTGGCCGGCGTGATCGCCGCGGCCGACATCATGGGCGCGGATGCCAACAATGCCGGCCTCTGGCTCGAGCTCGATGCCATCCTGGCCGTGGTGATCGGCGGCACGTCACTGTTCGGCGGCCGCTTCAGTCTTGTGCTCGCGGTGCTGGGGGCGCTGATCATCCAGACCATGAACACCGGAATCCTGTTGTCAGGCTATCCGCCGGAATTCAACCTGCTGGTCAAGGCGGTGGTTGTGCTCGCTGTTCTGCTGCTGCAATCTCCGAAATTCTCGGGGCTTGCCGGTATCGCTGCGCGGCTGCGGAGGACGAAAGCATGAAAGGCCTGCCGCCCGTCCTGATCACGGCCATCGTGCTCGTCGCGGGCTTCGCGCTCTGCGCCATGCAATTCCCCAACATCGCCTCCACCCGCGTGGTCGGCAATCTCCTCACCGACAACGCCTTCCTCGGCATCGTCGCGACCGGGATGACCTTCGTCATCATCTCCGGCGGCATCGACCTGTCGGTCGGCTCGGTGATCGGCTTCACCACCGTCTTCGTCGCGCTGGCGATCGAGCGCTGGGGCGTGCCGCCGCTGGTCGCCTTCGTCGCCATCCTCGCGCTTTCGGCGGCGTTCGGCGCCGCGATGGGCGCGGTCATCCATGTCTTCGACCTTCCGCCGTTCATCGTGACGCTGGCAGGGATGTTCCTGGCCCGCGGCGCGAGCTTCCTGCTCTCGACGGAATCGGTGCCGATCACCGCGCCGGTCTATTCCACCGTGTCCGACTTCGCGCTGCGAATGCCCGGTGGCGGACGTCTGACGGCGATTGCGATCATCATGCTCGTGATCGTGGTCGGCGGCGCCTTGCTGCTGCATCTCACCCGGTTCGGTGCCAATGTCTATGCACTCGGCGGCAGCCGGACGACCGCGAGCCTGATGGGTGTTGCGGTGGGCAAGATGACGGTGAAGATCTACATGCTGTCGAGTCTGCTCGCGGGAATCGCCGGCATCGTGTTCTCGTTCTACACCAGTGCCGGCTACTCGCTCTCCGCCGTCGGCGTCGAGCTCGACACCATCGCGGCCGTCGTGATCGGCGGCACGTTGCTCACGGGCGGGCAGGGCTCTGTGATCGGCACCTTCCTCGGCGTGCTTATCCAGGGCCTGATCCAGACCTACATCAATTTCGACGGCACGCTGTCGAGCTGGTGGACCAAGATTGCGACCGGCGTATTGCTGTTCGCCTTCATTGCCTTGCAGCAGGGGCTGGTCGCGCTCGCGCGCCGGCCCGTGGCCAAGAGTGCGGGAGCTGCCACATGACCTCGCGCATCGTCGTCATCCCGACGCGCCGGGCTCACTCCAACCACGCGGAAGTGGCCCGCTCGATCGGCGTCGACATCATCGCCGGCCGTTACGCGGAGGGGACACGCCTGCCGGGTGATGCCGAGATGATCGCGATGTTCGGCGTGTCGCGGCCGGTGCTGCGGGAGAGCGTGAAGACGCTGGTGGCCAAGGGCCTGCTCACCACCAAGGCGCGGGTCGGCACCGTCGTGCGCGAGCGCGCGGCCTGGAACATGTTCGACGCCGACGTGCTGGCCTGGCATCTCGACGCCGGCATCGACAAGCGTTTCCTCAACGACCTCGCCGAGATCCGTCTTGCGGTCGAGCCGCGCGCGGCCGAGCTCGCAGCGAAGCAGCGGTCCGAGGAGGACGTCGTCGAGCTCCGGCGCAGCATGGAGAGCATGCGCCGTGAAGCCTCCGACTCGGTGGGCTTTGCCGATGCCGACCTCGCGCTCCACGTTGCCGTGGCGCGGGCCTCCGGCAATCTGTTCATGCGCTCGATCGGGCATGTCATCGAGGCCGCACTTCGCGCCTCCTTTCTGCTCAGCGCGCCGGTCGAGCCGGAGGACCGCGACACCGTGCTGCTCTGGCATCAGAAGATCGTCGACGCGATCGAGGCCGGCGATGCCGAGGCGGCATCGGAGGCCATGATCTATGTCATTCACAACGGCATGCACCGCCACGAGGGTACGGTGATCGAGACCGCCCCGGCCGATGCGCTGCCATCAGCGGATACTGGAGAATAAGCGTGACCGACCTTCGCATCGCCATCGTCGGCTTCGGCAAGATCGCGCGCGACCAGCATGTCGGCGCGATCGCAGCGGTACCGGGCGCGACGCTCGCGGCCGTTGCCAGCCGCAATGCCTCGCTGCCGGAGCTGCCGCATTTTTCGACCATCGAGGAGCTGCTGGAGAAGGGCCCGGTGATCGACGCGGTCTCGCTCTGCACGCCGCCGCAGGTGCGGCGCGCCCAGGCCGCCGCAGCGCTCGCCGCCGGCAAGCACGTCATGCTGGAAAAGCCGCCGGGCACCGGCGTTGCCGAGCTGGACCCGCTGATTGCCATGGCGGTCGATGCCAAGTGCACGCTGTTTGCGACCTGGCATTCTCGCCATGCGCCGGCGGTCGAGCCGGCCCGCGAATGGCTGGCGACGCGCCGGATCAAGTCCGTGCACATCAACTGGAAGGAAGACGTCCGCGTCTGGCATCCCGGCCAGGCCTGGATCTGGGAGCCGGGCGGGCTCGGCGTGTTCGATCCCGGCATCAATGCGCTGTCGATCCTGACCCGCATCCTGCCGAAGCCGGTGTTCGTCACCGCGGCAGACCTTGCCTTCCCCGCCAACTGCCAGGCGCCGATTGCCGCGAACCTGAACCTGACCGACATCAACGGCCTGCCCATCACCGCCGAATTCGATTTCCGCCAGACCGGGCCGCAGAGCTGGGATATCGTCGTGGAAACCGACCAGGGCCGGATGACCTTGTCCGGCGGCGGGCGTCGGATGGCTGTCGACGGCAAGGCCATTGCCGAGGCGCCCGATCAGGAATATTGCGAGCTGTACCGGCGCTTTGTCGCGCTTGCGGCGACCGGCGCAAGCGATGTCGATCTGGCGCCGCTGCGTCTCGTCGCCGACGCCTTCCTGCTCGGCAGGCGCACGATCGTCGAACCTTTTGTGGACTGAACATGGCTGGCTCGAAGATCACAAAAGACGTTTTCGGAAAGCTGCCGGACGGCCGCAATGTCGAGCGCATCGTGCTGCGCGGGGAGGGTGGCTTTGAGGCCCGCATCATCACCCATGGCGCGGTGATCCAGGCGCTGATCGCGCCGGACGCCAAAGGCGGCTATGACGACGTCGTGCTCGGCCATGACGCCTTCGCCGGCTATCTCGCCGAACGTAAATTCCTGGGCGCCACCGTCGGCCGCTACGCCAACCGTATCGCCAAGGGACGGTTCTCGCTCGATGGCGAGACGGTGCAGCTCCCCGTCAACAATGGCCCGAATGCGCTGCATGGCGGCCTCGACGGCTTCGACCGCAAGCTCTGGGAGATCGCCGGGATCGACGAGGGCGCCGAGCCCGCGGTGACGCTCACCTATACGAGCCCCCACGGCGAGGAGAACTATCCGGGCCGCCTCGATGTGCGCCTGACCTATCGCGTCACCGGCCCGGCCGAGCTGTCGCTGATGATGGAGGCGCGGACGGACCGTCCGACCATCGTCAATTTGACCAACCACAGTTTCTTCAATCTGGAGGGCGCGACATCGGGCGCGCCTATCCTCGACCACAGGCTGACGGTCGCTGCCGAGCATTTCCTCGCGATCGATCCCACCGCCATTCCGCTGCCGGAGCCGCCGCGCACGGTGGCCGGCACGCCGTTCGACTTCCGCAGCCCGCATACCGTGGGCGAACGCATCCGCGAAAACGATCAGCAATTGCAGAGCGGCAGGGGCTATGACCACACTTACTGCCTCGGCCGCGACGGCAAGCTCGCGCTCGCGGCGCGGCTGGAAGCCCCGCTTTCGGGACGCATCATGGAGCTGTTCACCAATCAGCCCGGCATCCAGGTCTATTCCGGCAACTATCTCGACGGCACGATCTCGGGCAAGGGCGGCAAGCTGATCCGGCAATCGGACGCCATGTGCCTGGAGCCGCATATCTGGCCTGATGCGCCGAACCGGCCGGATTTTCCGAGCCCGCGTCTCGATCCCGGCGGAATCTACCGGCATCACACCGTCTATCGCTTTGCAGCGAGGGCGTCATGATGGAAGAAGTGCCGACCACCGTTCTCTCCGCCGAGCAGTGTCATCTCGGCGAAGGGCCGACCTATGATCTGACCACCGATACCGCCTGGTGGTTCGACATCCGCGAAGGACGCCTGTTCGAGGCGCATCTCGGCAGTGGCGCGATCCGCGTCCACGGGCTCGGCCGGATGGCGAGCGCGCTCGGACGCATCGATGCCGAGCGGCAGCTGGTCGTCGCGGAGGATGGCCTCTACATCCGCAGTCTCGCCGACGGCGCGATGACGCTGTTCTGTCCGCTCGAAGCGGACAATCCCACGACGCGCTCCAATGATTGCCGCGTGCACCAGTCCGGCACGTTCTGGATCGGCACCATGGGCAAGAAGGCCGAGCGGGGGGCGGGCGCGATCTACGCGCTTCACCGCGGCAAGATCTCGACGCTGTTTCCCGGCATCAGCATTCCCAATTCGATCTGCTTCTCGCCGGATGGCGCGACCGGCTACTTCACCGACACCGCGCGCGCGGTGCTCTATGCGGTGCCGCTCAATCCCGCCACCGGCCTGCCGCGCGGCGAGCCGGAGGTGCTGCTCCGCCACACCGGCATCGGCGGTCTCGACGGCTCGGTGTGCGACGCCGACGGGCAGATCTGGAATGCGTGCTGGGGCGCGAGCCGTATCGACGTCTACAGCCCGCAGGGCGAGCGGCTGCGCTCACTGAGCGTGCCGGCCAAGCAGGCGAGTTGCCCGGCCTTCGTCGGCCCCGACTTGTCGCGTCTCCTCGTCACCTCGGCCTGGCAGGATATGGATGCGGCGGCGCGCGCCGCCGATCCGCAAGCCGGCTGCACCTTTCTGCTGAAGGCCTCCGCGCATGGTCGCGCGGAGCCCGACGTCAAGCTCGCATAGGAGGACCCCAGGCACTCGACCGACGTTCGCTACGACCGAAGAAACAGTCTGACACCTAAGGGAGTGAAGCATGCTGAAACTGAAGACGACAATCCTCGCGCTGGCGCTGGCCGGCGCTGCGACGATGGCCGCAGGCGTTCCCGCCTCAGCGCAGGACAAGGCGACCGTCGGCATCGCCATGCCGACCAAATCGTCGGCGCGCTGGATCGACGACGGCAACAACATGGTCAAGGTGCTGAAGGAGCGCGGCTACAACACCGACCTGCAATACGCCGAGGACGACATTCCGAACCAGCTCTCGCAGGTCGAGAACATGGTGACCAAGGGTGCGAAGGCGCTTGTGATCGCCGCGATCGACGGCACCACGCTGTCCGACGTGCTCAAGCAGGCCAAGGCCAAGGGCATCACTGTGATCGCCTATGACCGCCTGATCCGCGGCACGCCGAACGTCGACTACTACGCGACCTTCGACAATTTCCAGGTCGGCGTGCTCCAGGCGGAGTCGCTCGTGCAGGGCCTCGGCCTCAAGGACGGCAAGGGTCCGTTCAACATCGAGCTGTTCGGCGGCTCGCCGGACGACAACAACGCCTACTTCTTCTATAATGGCGCGATGAGCGTGCTGAAGCCGTACATCGACAGCGGCAAGCTCGTCGTCGTGTCCGGCCAGATGGGGATGGACAAGGTCGCGACCTTGCGCTGGGACGGCGCCACCGCGCAGGCCCGCATGGACAACCTGCTCAGCGCCTACTACGGCAACAAGAAGGTCAACGCCGTGCTGTCGCCCTATGACGGCCTGTCGATCGGCATCATCTCCTCGCTGAAGGGCGTGGGCTATGGCAGTGCTGACCAGCCGATGCCCGTCATCTCGGGCCAGGACGCCGAGGTGCCCTCGATCAAGGCGATGCTGCGCGGCGATCAGTATTCGACCATCTTCAAGGACACCCGCGACCTCGCCAAGGTGACTGCCGACATGGTCGACGCGGCGCTCGCCGGCAAGCAGGTCTCGGTCAACGACACCAAGACCTACGAGAACGGCGTCAAGACCGTGCCGTCCTATCTGCTCAAGCCGGTCGTGGTCTACAAGGACAATTGGGAGAAGGTCCTGGTGGACAGCGGCTACTACAAGAAGGCGCAGTTCCAGTAGGATTCTCTCTTTCCCCTCTCCCCGCGCGCGGGGAGAGGGTCAGGGTGAGGGGGGCTCTCCACGGGGACGGTGACAGCTGCCCTCGCGGAGACTCCCCCTCACCCGATCGCTTCGCGATCGACCTCTCCCCGCAAGCGGGGCGAGGTGAAGTAACGGATGGGATATGAAGCCATGACCGCCATGCTGGAGATGCGCAACGTCAGCAAGAGTTTTGCCGGCGTCCAGGCGCTGCGCGACGTCAACTTCTCGGTTCATGCCGGGCAGATCCACGCGCTCGTCGGCGAGAACGGCGCCGGCAAGTCCACGCTGATGAAGGTGCTGAGCGGCGTCTATCCGCACGGCAGCTACGAGGGCACCATCATCTTCGAGGGGGAGGAGCGCCACTTCCGCGACATCAACGATTCCGAGGCGCTCGGCATCATCATCATTCATCAAGAACTTGCGCTGATCCCGCTGATGTCGATCGCGGAGAACATCTTTCTGTCACATCCGCCGTCAAAACTCGGCGTGATCGATCGCGACGAGGTGTACCGGCGCACGCGCGAGCTGCTGGCGCAGGTCGGCCTCAGGGAATCGCCGGACACGCTGATCACCGATCTCGGCGTCGGCAAGCAGCAGCTGGTCGAGATCGCCAAGGCGCTGTCCAAGCGGGTGCGGATGCTGATCCTGGACGAGCCGACCGCGAGCCTGAACGAGGCCGACAGTGCCGCGCTGCTCGAACGCCTGATGGTGTTCCGCGAGCAGGGCATCGGCTCGATCCTGATCTCGCACAAGCTCAACGAGGTCGCCAAGGTCGCCGACCACATCACCGTGCTGCGCGACGGCCGGACCGTCGACAGCATCGACTGCCATGCCGAGCCGATCCAGGAAGACCGCATCATCCGCAGCATGGTCAACCGCGATATGGCTCACCGTTTCCCGGAGCGTAGCGCAAAGATCGGCGAGCCGGTCCTCAACGTTGAGAACTGGTCGGTCTATCACCCCATCCATCCCGAGCGGCAGGTGATCAAAAACGTCGATTTCGGCGTGAAGCGCGGCGAGGTCGTCGGCATTGCCGGGCTGATGGGCGCCGGCCGCACCGAATTCGCCATGAGCCTGTTCGGCCGCTCCTGGGGCACCGATATCAGCGGCCGGATCCGGCTCGAGGGCCGGGAAATCGTGCTGTCGAGCGTCGCCGCCGCGATCGACGCGGGCCTTGCCTATGTCACCGAGGACCGCAAGCAGCTCGGCCTGATCCTCGCCGACGACGTCCGCAAGAACATCACGCTCGCCAGCCTCGACCAGGTCGCGCCTAACCGGGTGATCGACGACATCGCCGAGCTGAAGGTCGCCAGCGACTACCGCAACCGCATGCGCATCCGCTGCTCCGACGTCTACCAGGAGACCGGCCAGCTCTCCGGCGGCAACCAGCAGAAGGTCGTCCTGTCGAAATGGCTGATGACCGACCCCAAGGTGCTGATCCTGGACGAGCCGACAAGGGGCATCGACGTCGGTGCCAAATACGAGATTTACTGTATCATCAACGAGCTGGCGGAAGCCGGCCGCGGCGTCGTGGTGATCTCCTCGGAGATGCCCGAGCTGCTCGGCATCTGCGACCGCATCTGCGTCATGAACGACGGCGCCTTCGTCGGAGAGTTCAAGGGCGCCGAGGCGACGCAGGAGAAGATCATGCGCGCCATCATGCGCAACCAGAGAAGCAACGGAAACGGCGTGCCTGAGGCCGCGGAGATGGGAGGATTGCAGCCATGACCGACAAGACGGTTTCGCTGCCCGAGGAGCGCCGGCACGGCAGCTTCATCAAGAACAATTTGCGCAATTACGGCATGCTGATGTCGCTGATCGCGATCATGCTGTTCTTCCAGGTCATGACCGGCGGCACGCTGCTCCAGCCGCTCAATTTGACCAACCTGGTGCTTCAGAACAGCTACATCGTCATCATGGCGCTCGGCATGCTGCTGGTGATCGTCACCGGCCATATCGACCTCTCGGTCGGTTCGGTCGCGGGCTTCGTCGGCGCGGTGGCCGCCGTGCTGATGGTGACCTGGAAGGTCGACTACACGCTGGCCTTCATTGCCTGCCTGCTGCTGGGCGCCGCGATCGGTGCGGCGCAGGGCTATTGGGTGGCCTATTTCAAGATTCCGTCCTTCATCGTGACGCTGGCCGGCATGCTGGTGTTCAAGGGCCTTGCGCTTGCGGTGTTGCAGGGCCAGTCGCTCGGGCCGTTTCCGGCGACCTTCCAGAAACTGTCCTCGGGCTTCATTCCGGAGATCCTGCCCGAGGCCGGCACGCTGCATCCGACCTCCATGCTGATCGGTGCCTTGCTCGCGCTCGGCCTCGTCTATGCCAGCGCCAAGGGAAGGTCGCGCGAGCAGTTACACGGCATCGAGGTCGAGCCCTACGCGTTCTTCCTCGGCAAGAGCATCCTGCTGGCCTGCGCCGTGCTCTATTTCACCTATCTGATCGCCTCGCATCGCGGCCTGCCCAACGTGCTGGTGATCATGACCGCGCTGATCGCGCTCTACGGCTTCGTCACCCGCCGCACCGTGATCGGCCGGCAGGTCTACGCAGTCGGCGGCAACGCGAAAGCTGCAAGCCTGTCGGGCATCAAGACGGAGCGGCTGACCTTCTTCACCTTCGTCAACATGGGCGTGCTGGCCGCGCTCGCCGGCCTCGTCTTCGCCGCGCGTCTCAACACCGCGACGCCGAAGGCGGGCTTGGGCTTCGAGCTCGACGTCATCGCCGCCTGCTTCATCGGCGGCGCCTCGGCCTATGGCGGTGTCGGACGCGTCGGCGGCGCCGTGGTCGGCGCCATGATCATGGGCGTGATGAACAACGGCATGTCCATCCTCGGCATCGGCATCGACTATCAGCAGGTCATCAAGGGCCTGGTGCTGCTGGGGGCCGTGTGCATCGACGTGTATAACCAGCGGCGGTGACGCTTCGTAGTCGTAGGGTGGGCAAAGGCGCGTAAGCGCCGTGCCCACCATCTTTCCACGATCGCGCGAGAAGTGGTGGGCACGCGTCCACCTTCGAGCTACGGCGGCCGCTTTGCCCACCCTACGGCAGTCGCGACTGCGTCGCCGCCGGAAGCCCTCGACGCCTCGCGCTTGAATGCATCTTGTCGAAGACACCCGCAAATCCGTTCAGGAAGCGCGCCGGCTCGGCATCGACGTTTCTTCGGCGTTTGTTCCGCGCGACTTCCCGTTCGGGTGAGCTATTGCTCACTTGATGGGTATATGATCGAATGACCGGATGGACCAAAGTCGGCCGAAACCCGATCTCATCATCTTCGATTGCGACGGCGTGCTCGTCGACAGCGAGCTATTGAGCTGCCGGTGCCTGTCCGAGGTGCTGGCCGAATTCGGCCTCCCGCTCAGCGAAGAGCAGGCGCTCGAGCTGTTTCTCGGACGCAGCACCAAGGCGATCGAGCAGCATTACCGTGATCTCGGGCAGGTCGTGCCGGATGGCTTTCTGCCGCGCCTGAAGTCGCGCGTGCTGGAGACGTTTGCCGCCTCGCTCGAGCCGATCCCCGGGGTCGGGGCGGTGATCTCCAAACTCACCACGCCGTTCTGCGTGGCCTCGTCCAGCGACATCGACCGCGTCTCGCTTTCGCTCGATGTCACCGGTCTTCGGGCGCATTTCGGCGCGCGGCTCTACACTGCGCAGATGGTCAGGCACGGCAAGCCGGCGCCGGATCTCTTCCTCCACGCGGCGGCGCAGATGGGCGCGGAGCCCCCGCGCGCGCTGGTGATCGAGGACAGCGTCAGCGGCGTGCAGGCGGGCAAGGCGGCCGGCATGACCGTCTGGGGATTTGTCGGCGGCAGCCATTATCGCGCCCGCGGCGGCCGCGCTATATTGTCCGCCGCCGGGGCCGATCGGGTCTTCTCGCGCATGAGCGATTTCTGGGAGGCGTGATTTCAGCCATGGCCGCCGAGAACGACAAATCGAGACTCGACGACGCCGCGCGGGCCGGCTGGCTCTATTTCATCGCCGGCCACACCCAGGACGAGATCGCGAAGATGCTCCAGGTCTCGCGCGCCTCGGCGCAGCGGCTGGTCTCGCTCTGCCTTGCCGAGCGTCTCATCACCTTCAGGCTCGAACATCCCATCGCCGCCTGCATGGAATTGGCGGCGCGCCTGAAGCAGCGGTTCGATCTCGTCCATTGCGAGGTGGTGCCGGAAGATCCCGCCGCGCCGCAGGCGACCGCCGGTATTGCCGAGCGCTGCGCCAACCTGCTCGACTCCACGCTGCGCTCGGAGACCCCCGTCATCGTCGCGCTCGGCACGGGACGGGCGGTGCGCGCCGCGGTCGAGCGCGTCACGCCGATCGACCGGCCCAATCACCAGATCGTCTCGCTGGTCGGCAACATCTCCGCCGACGGTTCGGCAAGCTTCTACGACACCGTCGGCCGGCTCGCCGACCGTACCGGCGCGCGGCACTACCCGATGCCGCTGCCGTTCCTGATGTCGTCGGAGGACGAACGCAACAAGATGGTGCGCATCGAGCCGATCGCGAAGGTGAAGGCGGTCGCGGCCAAGGCCGATTTACGCCTCGTCGGCATCGGCCAGATGGACCAGAAGGCGCAGGTCCATGTCGACGGCTTCGTCACCCGCGACGAATTGTTCGAGATGATGCGCCTGGGGGCGATCGGCGAGATCACCGGCTGGGCCTATGACGCCAAGGGCCGCATGCTCAAGGCCGGCACCAACAAGCGCCTCACCAGCATTCCCCCGGAAGTGCCGGCCAAGACCACGACCATCGGCGCCGCGGTCGGCGCCGCCAAGGTCCCGGCGATCACGGCGGCGTTGAGCGGAGGCCTGATCAACGGCCTGATCACGGACGAGGCGACGGCAAGGGCGATTTTGGAGCGCTGAGGCGGGGTAGCGCTTCCAGCGTCAGCGAGGCGAATGGTCTCTCCACCCACATCGGTGTCATCGTCCGCGAAGGCGGACGATCCAGTACGCCGCGGCCACGCTTGGGGCAAACCAATAGACGACACGGCGTACTGGATGCCCCGCCTGCGCGGGGCATGACGCTGAGTGTGGGCGATAGCTCGGCGCCTCACCAGCATTCCGCCGGAAGTGCCGGCGAAGGCCACGACCATCGGCGCCTCGGTCGGCGCTGGAGCGCTGAGGCGCGGGATTTCGCTGCTCGCGCCGCTGTCATCGTCCGCGAAGGCGGACGATCCAGTACGCCGCGGCCACGCTTGAGGCAAACCAATAGACGTCACGGAGTACTGGATGCCCCGCCTTCGCGGGGCATGACAGCGTGGGTGAGGCTACACCTCCATCCTCACTCCCTCCCGCACCGCAGCACTCATAAGTTGCCAAAACGCCCGCGCGCCTGCTTGACAATCCTACGTCCGTGAGGTGAACATACGCCCAACGCGTGAGCATATGCTCAAAACGCGAGTTTGAGGGAGGTCACCGTGAAATACGTCCTCGGCGCCGTTTGCGGCGCGTCCGTGCTGCTGGCCGTCCCCGCGATGGCCGAAACCACCCTGACGATCGCCACCGTGAACAACGGCGACATGATCCGCATGCAGGGGTTGACCGGTGAATTCACCAAGCAGAATCCAGACATCACCGTGAAATGGGTGACGCTGGAGGAGAACGTGCTGCGCCAGCGCGTCACCACCGACATCGCCACCAAGGGCGGCCAGTTCGACGTGCTGACCATCGGCACCTACGAGGTGCCGATCTGGGCCAAGAAGGGCTGGCTGGTGCCGCTCGCCAATCTCGGCGCGGACTACGACGTCGCCGACCTCCTGCCCAAGATCAAGGATGCGGTCTCCGTCGACGGCAAGCTCTACGCCGCGCCCTTCTACGGCGAGAGTTCGATGGTGATGTACCGCACCGACCTGTTCGACAAGGCCGGCCTGAAGATGCCGGAAAACCCGACCTGGGATTTCGTGATCGACGCGGCCAAGAAGCTCACCGACAAGAGCGCCGGCACCTACGGCATCTGCCTGCGCGGCAAGGCCGGCTGGGGCGAAAACATGGCGTTCCTCTCGGCGATGGCCAATTCCTACGGCGCGCGCTGGTTCGACGAGAAGTGGGAGCCGCAGTTCAACACGCCGGAATGGAAGACGACGCTGACGACCTACGTCAATGTGATGAAGGAAGCTGGCCCTCCCGGCGCAAGCTCCAACGGCTTCAACGAGAACCTGGCGCTGTTCAACGCCGGCAAATGCGCAATGTGGATCGACGCGACGGTCGCGGCGTCCTTCGTCACCAATCCCAAGGAGTCCAGGGTCGCCGACAAGGTCGGCTTCGCGCTGGCGCCCAACACCGGGCTCGGCAAGAACGCCAACTGGCTGTGGGCGTGGAGTCTCGCGATCCCTGCCGGCTCGAAGAAGTCGGACGTCGCCGAGAAGTTCATCGCCTGGGCGACCAGCAAAGACTACACCAAGATCGTGGCGGCGAAGGAGGGCTGGGCCAATGTGCCGCCAGGCACGCGCACCTCGCTCTACCAGAACCCTGAATATCTGAAGGTCGCGCCGTTCGCGAAGCTGACGCTGGCCTCGATCGACGCCGCCGATCCGAACAAGCCGACGGTGAAGCCGGTGCCTTACGTCGGCGTGCAGTATGCCGCGATCCCCGAATTCCAGGGCATCGGCACGCAGGTCGGCCAGCAGTTCTCGGCCGCGCTTGCGGGATCGATGACGGTCGATGCCGCGCTCGCCGGGGCGCAATCCGTGACCGAGCGCGAGATGAAGCGCGCCGGCTACATCAAGTGAACCCGAGCTCTCCCTCCTGAGCTCAAACTGGCGGCCATCCACCAGCCCAGCCCCGGCGGATGGCCGCCTTCTTCCCCAAGAGGAGAAGTCAGGGATGGCAACCCGGCAGACGCAGTTTCTGGCGCGCGCGCTCCTGACCCCGGCCGTCGGGCTCCTGTTCATCTGGATGATCGTCCCGCTCGCGCTGACGCTCTATTTCTCGACGCTGCATTACAGCCTGCTCGATCCCGGCTCCGAGGCGTTCGTCGGGCTTGAGAATTTCCGTTACTTCCTCACCGATCCTGCCTTCCTGGCTTCGCTCCAGAACACCCTGGTGCTGGTCGGCTCGGTGCTGGCGCTGACCATCCTGCTCGGCATTCCGCTGGCGCTGTTGATGGACCAGCCGGTGATCGGCCGCAACATCGTGCGGCTGATGGTGATCGCGCCGTTCTTCGTGATGCCGACGGTGAGCGCGCTGGTCTGGAAGAACCTGTTGATGCATCCGGTGTCCGGCTTGTTCGCCTGGCTCGCCAAGCTTGTCGGGCTGACGCCGATCGACTGGTTCACCGACGCGCCGCTGCTCGCGGTGATCCTGATCGTGGCCTGGCAATGGCTGCCGTTCGCGACGCTGATTTTGCTGACCGCTTTGCAATCGCTCGACGAGGAGCAGAAGGAAGCCGCCGAGATGGACGGTGCCAGCGCGCTCTCGTCTTTTATCTACATCACGCTGCCGCACATGGCGCGTCCCATCACGGTGGTGATCCTGATCGAGACCATCTTCCTGCTCACGGTGTTTGCCGAGATCTTCGTCACCACGGGCGGCGGGCCGGGCCTTCAGACCACCAACATCGCCTTCCTGATCTATTCGCAAGCGCTGATCCAGTTCGACGTCGGCAGCGCGTCGGCCGGCGGGCTGGTCGCCGTCGTGATCGCCAACATCGTCGCCTTCTTCCTTGTCCGCATCGTCGGCCGCAACCTGGAGGCTTGAACAATGGCGCGGAAGGAAACGACGCAGCGGGTGGTGATATCGACGATCGGGGCGTGGTTCTTCGGCTTCCTGATCTTCTTCCCGATCCTCTGGATGGTGCTGGCAAGCTTCAAGACAGAGCTCGAGGCCTTCGCCATTCCGCCGTCCTTCCTGTTCTTCCACTGGACCACCGAGAACTACGTCACCGTGCAGGAGCGCAGCGACTATCTGCACCATGCGATGAACTCGATCATCATCGCCGGCGGTTCGACGCTGATCGCGCTCCTGATCGCGATCCCGGCGGCGTGGTCGATGGCGTTCTCGCCGACCAAGCGCACCAAGGACATCCTGCTCTGGATGCTCTCGACCAAGATGATGCCGCCGGTCGGCGTGCTCGTGCCGATCTACCTGATCTACAAGTCCTTCGGCCTGCTCGATTCCCGCATCGGGCTCGTCTTCATCCTCTGCCTCGGCAACCTGCCGATCGTGATCTGGATGCTCTTCACCTATTTCAAGGAGATCCCGCGCGACATCCTCGAAGCCGCGCGCATGGACGGCGCCACCATCGGCCGCGAGCTTGTCTATGTCTTGACGCCGATGGCGATCCCGGGCCTGGCATCGACCATGCTGCTCAATCTGATCCTGGCCTGGAACGAGGCGTTCTGGACGCTCAATTTGGCGACGTCGGACGCTGCGCCGCTCACCACGTTCATTGCGTCCTATTCGAGCCCGGAAGGGCTGTTCTGGGCCAAGCTGTCGGCGGCCTCGACGCTGGCGATCGCGCCCATTCTCGTCCTCGGTTGGTTCAGCCAGAAGCAGCTCGTGCGCGGGCTCACCTTTGGCGCGGTAAAGTAAGAAGGGCTGCCGGATCATGGGTCAGATCACACTTCAGGACGTGCAGAAATCCTTCGGCCCGGTGCACATCATCAAGGGCGCCGATCTCGACATTGCGGACGGGTCGTTCGTGGTGTTCGTGGGGCCGTCGGGCTGCGGCAAGACCACGCTGCTGCGGCTGATCGCCGGGCTTGAGGACGTCAGCGGCGGCAAGATCCTGATCGACGGCAAGAACGTCGTCGACACGCCGCCGGCCAAGCGCGGGCTCTCGATGGTGTTCCAGTCCTACGCGCTCTATCCGCATATGAGCGTGCGCGGCAATATCGGCTTCGGGCTGAAGATGGCGGGCCTTTCCAAGGACGAGACCAACCGCAAGGTCGAGGCGGCGGCCGCGACGCTCAATCTCACGCCCTATCTCGATCGCAAGCCGCGCGAGCTTTCCGGCGGCCAGCGCCAGCGCGTCGCGATCGGCCGCGCCATCGTGCGCGAGCCCAAGGCCTTCCTGTTCGACGAGCCGCTCTCCAATCTCGACGCCGCGCTCCGCGTGCAGATGCGCATCGAGGTGACGCGGCTCCAGAAGCAGCTCGGCACCACCGCGATCTACGTCACCCATGACCAGGTCGAGGCCATGACCATGGCCGACAAGATCGTCGTGCTCAACGGCGGCAAGATCGAGCAATATGGCTCGCCGCTGCAGCTTTACGAGAAGCCCGCCAACCTGTTCGTCGCCGGCTTCATCGGCTCGCCCAAGATGAACTTCGTCACCGGCGAGCTCGCCAGGCAGCAGGGCGCGGCCACCATCGGGGTGCGGCCGGAGCATCTCAAGATCGAGCGCGACGGGACCGGCGGTTGGCAGGGGACGATCGCGGTCGCCGAGCATCTCGGCAGCGACACGTTCCTTTATGTCGATGCGGGCCCGCTTGGCATGCTGACGGCACGCTACATCGGCGAATTGAGCCTGCATGCCGGCGATCACGTGTCGCTGGTGCCGGAGCCCGCGCGCATCCACCGCTTCGACGAGAGCGGCAACGCTCTTCGCGGCTGACAAGAAACGGCAAGAGACGGCAAGAGACGGAAAAACCAACATGTACCTGGAAAGATTCAAGCTGAACGGCAAGACCGCGTTCATCACCGGCGGCGGGCAGGGCATTGGGCTCGCCTGCGCCGAGGCGCTGGCCGAGGCCGGCGCCAGGGTCGTGATCGGCGACCGCGACAGCAAGGTCGCCGACAGCGCCAAGGCCGGCCTGAAGGCCAAAGGGTTCGACGTGGAGACCGCGGTCATGGACGTGACCGACACCAAGCGCGTCGCCGAGGTCGCCAATGACCTCGTCGCCCGCCACGGCAAGGTCGACATCCTCGTCAACAATGCCGGCATCGCCCGCAGCGAGACGCCGGCGGAGACCGTGACCGACGAGCACTGGCTCAACGTCATCGACGTCAACCTCAACGGCACCTTCTGGTGCTGCCGCGAGTTCGGCAAGCACATGTTGAAGGCGCAAAGCGGCGCCATCGTCAATGTCGGCTCGATGTCCGGCTTCATCGTCAACAAGCCGCAGGAGCAGTGCTTCTACAATGCGTCCAAGGCCGGCGTGCACCATCTGACCAAGTCGCTCGCCGCGGAATGGGGCGCGCGCGGCATCCGCGTCAACGCGGTGGCGCCGACCTATATCGAGACGCCGCTCAACGCCTTCGTGAAGAGCAATCCGAGAATGTACGACGCCTGGATCGGCGGAACCCCGATGGCGCGGATGGGGCAGGTCGAGGAGATTGCCTCCGTCGTGCTGTTCCTCAGTTCGGAGGCCGCGAGCCTGATGACCGGCAGCATCGTGCTGGTGGATGGCGGCTACACTTGCTGGTAGGCTTGCGTCAAAACTGACGAGAGCGACCGGGAGCGACAATGCCGCGAGCGTATATCGGCGTCGACGTGGGGACCACCAGCACGCGGGCAGGGGTATTTGACGAGGCCGGCACGCTGCTGGCGACGGCCCGGCATCCGATCAGGATCTGGCACGAGGCCGGCGATATCGTCGAGCAGTCGTCCCAGGACATCTGGGAGGCCTGCGTGAAATCCGTGCGGGCGGCGATTGCGGACGCCGCCATCGCGCCCGACAGCGTCGGCGGCATCGGCTTCGACGCCACCTGTTCCCTCGTGGTGCTCGACCTCCAGGGCGAGCCGCTCACCGTCAGCGCCTCGGGCGAGGCGCAGCGCAACGTCATCGTCTGGATGGACCATCGCGCTACGGCCGAGGCGCGGCTGATCAACGAAACCGAGGATGCGGTGCTGCGCTATGTCGGCGGCTCGATCTCACCCGAGATGGAGATGCCGAAACTGTTGTGGCTGAAGCGGCATCTGCGCGCGAGCTTCGACGCCGCAGGCCATTTTTTCGATCTGGCAGACTACCTGACCTGGCGCGCAACCGGCGCGCTGCAACGCTCGACCTGCACCGTCACCTGCAAATGGAATTATCTCGCCCATGACGGCGGCGGCTGGAGCGCACCATTCTTCAAGCGCATCGGGCTGTCCGACTTCGTCAACGAGAAATACGCCCGCATCGGCACCGAGATCGTCGCGCCGGGCACGCGGCTCGGCGCAGGTCTCACCGGCGCGGCCGCGGCCGAGCTCGGTCTGACGCCGGGAACGCCGGTCGGTGCCTCGCTGATCGACGCCCATGCCGGCGGCATCGGCGCGATCGGCGGCCGCGATGGGTCTGGCGGGACGAGCGATGTCAGCGACCGCCTCGCCTACATCATGGGAACGTCGGCCTGCATCATGGCGACGACCAAGGAGCCCTGCTTCGTGCCGGGCGTATGGGGCCCCTATTATTCCGGCATGGTGCCGGACTTCTGGCTCAACGAGGGCGGGCAGTCGGCCGCGGGCGCGGCGATCGACCATCTGCTCAAGTCGCATCCGGGCTTTGCCGAGGCGAGCGCGGCTGCGCGGAGCGATGGCCTCGACCTCATCGAGTTCCTCGAGCGTCGCATCATCGCACGCGCCGGCGATGCCAGCCGCGCCGCGCTGCTCGCCCGCGACGTCCACGTGCTCCCGGAATTCATCGGCAATCGTTCGCCCTATGCCGATCCTGACACCCGCGCCGTGATCGCCGGCCTCGATCTCGACACCGACATCGCTTCGATGGAGCGGCTGTTCGTCGCCGGTCTCTGTGGGCTCGCCTATGGGCTTGCCGAGGTGATCGAGGCCTTTGCCGCGCATGGCGTCCGGTCCAGCATCATGATCATGGGCGGCGGCGCCAGCCGCAGCCCGCTGGTGCGTCAGATCATGGCCGACACCACGGGCCTCACCGTCGCGCTGCCGCAGACCAGGGAGCCGGTGCTGCTGGGCGCCGCGATGTTAGGTGCGGTTGCTGGCGGCGCCTATGCTTCGATCGGCGAGACCATGGCCAAGATGTCGGCGCTGGGACGCAAGAGCGAGCCGACCGCGCCCGACATGGCCGCGTTTCATTCCCGCAAGCGCGACGTGTACAAGCTGCTGCGCGAGCTCGATCGCGGCAGCCGTGCCGCGATGCGAGATATCGCCGGAGGGTGAAACGAATGCTGATATCCTGCGGCGATGCGCTGATCGATTTCGTGCCGACGCGAAACGCAGAAGGACGCGAAGCGGTGATGCCCGCGGTTGGCGGCTCCTGCCTCAACGTCGCGATCGGCATGGCGCGCTTGGGCGCACCGACCGGCTTCGTCGGCGGCATCTCGACCGACCTGTTCGGCCGCATGATCGCCGACCACGCAGTCGCCTCGCATGTCGAGCTCGGCCTTGCCACCCGCAGCGATCGCCAGACCACGCTCGCTTTCGTGCGCATCGTCGCGGGCGAGTCGCATTACGCCTTCTACGATGCCGAGACCGCGACGCGGAACTGGACCTACCGGCGCGGGTCGATTCCCTTCGCGGACGTTGAAGTCCTCCATGTCGGCTCAACCACGCTGGTCAACGATCAAGGCGCGGCCGAAACCAAAGCCCTGATCGCGGACGCGCTGATGTCGTCGACGATCTCCCTCGATCCGAACTGTCGCCCCAACCTCGTCAAGGACAAGCCGGCCTATCTCGCGCGCATGGCCGAGTTCGCGAGCCAGGCCGATCTGATCAAGATGTCGGACGTCGATTTCGCCTATCTCTTCGGCGACGAGCCCTATCAGCAACGCGCGAGCATGCTGCTCGGGCAGGGCACAGGCCTCGTCGTCATCACCCTCGGCAACAATGGCGCCATCGCCTGGCACGCGGGGGCAGGGCAGATCGAGGTCACCGCGCCCAAGGTCGAGGTCGCCGACACCATCGGCGCCGGCGACAGCTTCCAGGCGGCGCTGCTGTTCGCCCTGCACAAGCAGGGGCGTCTGGCGCGGCAGCAGCTCAAGGCCATCAGTGCCGACGAGCTCCGCCGCGCGCTGTCCTTTGCCGCCAATTGCGCCGGTCTCACCTGCACCCGCCCGGGCGCCGATCCGCCCTGGAGCCATGAGATCACCTGGCCCTTGTAGCCCGTCACATCGGCGCGACGGCCTTCTCCGCGCATTTGAGGAAGGTGCGGATCAGCGGACTCTGGGAATCCCGCCGCCAGCAGACTGCGATATCGATGGAGTCGGTGGCGTCGCGCAGCGGCCTGAACACGATGCCGCGTGGTGCGCCGAGCTGCGCGCAAGCTGGCAGGATGGCGAGACCTTCACCGGCGAGCACCAGGCTCATCGCCGAATGCACCGTCTCCACCCGGCTCGCAATCGGCATCACGATTTGGTGCCGCCGCAGCAAGGCCGCGACCGCGGAGGAGGCGGGGTCGTGGTCCGGCCATGGCAGCGCGATCAGCGGGCGGCCCTGCAATTTCGCCATCGGCACTGCACTAAGACGGGCGAGCGGCGAGCGGATCGGCATGGCCAGCATGAAGGGCTGTGCGCCGATCCGTGCCACCTGGATCTCGGGATGGTTGATTGCCGGCATGCACAGCGCGACCGTGACGCTGCGGTCGAGCAGCCGCGCCTCGCGCGTCGAGGCGCTGAGCTCGGCGAAGTCGAGGTCGACGCCGGGAATCGACCGCCGCAGCTCCGGGATCAGGCGCGGCAGCACCGCATTGGCCAGCACGAACATGTAGCCGACCGACAGCCGGCCGCGCCGCCCGGATGCAACCGCACGCGCGGCTTCGGCGCCGTCGGCGGCAAGCGCCAGCGCCTCGCTGGCGCGCGCCAGCAGCGCCTGGCCCGCCTCGGTCAGGTCCATGCCGCGCGTGCCGCGGCGGAACAGCGGCGCGCCGATCTCGGCTTCCAGCTTGCGGATCTGGACCGAGAGCGGCGGCTGCGCCATGCGCAGCCGTTCGGCGGCCTTGCCGACGCTGCGCGCCTCGGCGACGGCGACGAAATAGCGAAGCCGGCGAAGATCCATTGGCATACCGAAAACGTATGGGTTGACGACCGAAATCGTATTGGACGGCGAGTTAACAAAACTGTCATTCTGGCTGTCAATGGCCGGCCAACGGGGGCCGGCTTCGGAGCGTGATGTGACGATGAACGGCGATCCCTGCCTGCTGTCCGCAACCGAGCTGCGCGGCCTCATCGCCGACAAGCGGATCTCGCCCGTCGAGATCACCCGGGCCGTGCTCGCGCGCGCCGAGGCGCTCCAGCCCCAGTTGAACTGCTTCATCACGATCTGCGGCGACGAGGCGATGGCGGCGGCGCGCGCCGCCGAGCGCAAGATGATGGCCGGCGAGCCGCTCGGCCTGCTGCATGGCATCCCCGTTACCGTCAAGGACATCGTCAACACCAAGGGGGTGAAGACCACCTTCGGCGCCGTTCCCTACAAGGACAACGTGCCGGCCGAGGACGCGGTGGCGGTCGCGCGGCTGCGCGCCGAGGGCGCGATCCTGATCGGCAAGACCACGACGCCGGAATTCGGCAGCAAGTGCCTGACGGATTCGCCGCTGTTCGGCCGCACGCGCAATGCCTGGGACGCCTGCCGTTCCTCCGGCGGCTCCAGCGGCGGTGCGGCGGTTGCCGTGGCCAGCGGCATCGCGCCGCTCGCGATCGCGACCGACGGCGGCGGCTCGACGCGGATTCCCGCCGCCTGCAACGGCGTGGTCGGACTGAAGCAGAGCAATGGCGTCATCCCGCACAGCCAGGCGCTGGATGTGTTCGGCAACCAGACCTACGTCACGCCGACCACCCGCACCGTCGCCGACACCGCGCTGATGATGCAGGCGATGGCGGGCGAGGACCCCTGCGATCCCTGGTCGATCGGCGTTGGCGTGCCCGATTTCGTCGGCACCGCGGCCCCGCGCGGCGATCTGCGCGGGCAAAGGATCCTGTACTGCCTGACGCCGCCGGGCCGTCCGGTGTCCGCCGAGGTCGCCGCCAGCTTCAGGGCGAGCCTCGACCGGCTGGCCGGGCTCGGCGCCGAGCTCGAGGAATTCTCCGGCGAAGGTTTCGACATCGAGCCGATCTGGCGCGCCATCAACCACACCGTCTGGCGCACGCGCTTTGCAAAGCTCGCGGCCGAGCACAAGGACGAGCTGAGCGAGGCCTTCCTCAAGCAGCTCGCGCTCGCCACCGAGGTCAGCGGTGTCGACTACCAGGAGGCGATGTTCGCGCGCACCGCGCTGTTCCGCCGCGTGCAATCGCTGCTTGCGCGCGGGCACTTCCTGGCGATGCCGACCCTCACGCGCACCGCGCTGCCGATCAAGCAGGATCTGTTCGGCACCATCGAGATCGACGGCGTGCATTTCGACAGCGTCCGGCCGCACTGGTTCCCCTGGACCATGCTGTTCAACATGACCGGGCATCCCGCCGTCAGCCTTCCCTCGGGCTTCGGCCGCGACGGCCTGCCGATCGGGCTTCAGCTCGTCGGCCGCTTCCGGCGCGATGCGGAATTGCTGCGCGTGAGCGCGCTGTTCGAGGCCTCCGCCGACCTCCTGTCCCGCTGGCCGGAATGACGACATGCGCATGCAGCTAGGCACTTGCGCGCAAAGGACTTGCGTCCGCCGTCCGGACATGTTGATCGTGCCGCGGATGAGCTTTGAACCCGAGCGCGCATGAGCGTATTTGTCCTCCGACGTGTCTTGACCTTGCTGGCGACGCTGGTCGGCGCATCCCTGATCATTTTCCTGGTGCTGGATGCGCTTCCCGGCAATGCCGCGCAGATGCTGATGGGTGCCGACGCGTCGCCGGACGCGGTCCGCGCGCTCACCGTCAAGCTCGGGCTCGACCAGCCGCTGGCGGTTCGCTACCTGCAATGGATCAAGGGCCTGCTCGTCGGCGATCTCGGCAACAGCTATGTCTACGGCACGCCGGTTGCCAGCCTGATCGCGGAGCGGCTGGTGCTGACCATTCCGCTCGCGATCATGGCCATGTCGATCACGGTGACGCTGGCGCTCTCGGCCGGCATCTACACCGCCGCCAACCACAACAAGCTCGGCGATGTCGGCGTGATGTCGCTGACGCAGGTCGGCATCGCGCTGCCGAATTTCTGGTTCGCAATCCTGCTGGTCTTGTTGTTCTCGGTGCGGCTGCAATGGCTCTCGGCGGGCGGCTTCGCCGGCTGGGAGGACGGCATCTGGCTGGGGGGCAAGTCGCTGCTGCTGCCGGCAATCTCGCTCGCGGTGGTGCAGGCCGCGATCCTCGCCCGCGTCACGCGCTCGGCCGTGCTCGAAGTGCTGCGCGAGGATTTCGTCCGAACCGCGCGCGCAAAGGGCCTCGGCAAGCGCGAGGTGCTGTGGCGCCACGTGCTGCGCAACGCCATGATCCCCGTGATGACGGTGATGGGCCTGCAATTCGCCAATCTGCTCGCCGGCACCATCGTGATCGAGAACGTGTTCTACCTGCCGGGCCTCGGCCGCCTGATCTTCCAGTCGATCGCCAATCGCGACCTGATCGTGGTGCGCAATTGCGTGATGCTGCTCGCGACCATGGTCGTCATCGTCAATTTCGTGGTCGACGTGCTCTATGCCTTCATCGATCCCCGCATCAAGGTGCACGACCTGTGAGCGCGCCCCTGACCACCTCGATGGATGCGCCGGTCGCCACGCGCCCGCTGCCCGCGCGCACGTTCTGGCGCCGCGCGCTGCGCCATCGCAGCTTCGTCCTCGGCGGCGCGCTGAGCCTGCTGGTGCTCGTCTCGGCGCTGCTGTCGCTGGTCTGGACGCCCTGGTCGCCCTACGAGATCGACATCGCCGCGAAGCTCCGGCCGCCATCGGCGGCGCACTGGCTCGGCACCGATTCCTTTGGCCGTGACATCGTCTCGCTGCTGCTCGCCGGCGCCCGCTCCACCATCATGGTCGGCATCATCGCGGTCAGCATCGGTCTCACCTTCGGCGTTTGCCTGGGCCTGATCGCCTCGGCGCGGCGCGGCTGGACCGAAGAGATCATCATGCGCTTCTCCGACTTCACCTTCGCCTTTCCGGCCGTGCTCTCCGCGATCATGCTCGCCGCGGTCGTCGGGCCGGGCATGGTGACCTCGATCATCGCGATCGGCATTTTCCAGATCCCGACGCTGACCCGGCTGACGCGCGGCTCGGCCAACGCGATCTGGGCGCGCGAATTCGTGCTGGCCGCGCGCGCCTCGGGCAAGGGCAGGTTTCGCATCACCATCGAACATGTGCTGCCCAACATCCTGTCGATCCTGATCGTGCAGGCGACGATCCAGTTCGCGCTCGCCATTCTCGCGGAGGCCGCACTGTCCTATCTCGGCCTCGGCACGCAGCCGCCGCAGCCGTCCTGGGGCCGCATGCTGAACGATGCGCAGACCTTGCTGTTCCAGTCGCCGATGCTCGCCGTCTATCCCGGTGCCGCGATCGCGGTCGCCGTGCTCGGCCTCAATTTGCTCGGCGACGGCTTGCGCGATCTGCTCGATCCACGACTGGCGCGGGAGCGATGACGATGGCTGAGCGCTCCACCATGCCGCTGATCGAGGTTGCCAATCTCGGCGTCCGCCTCAACACCAGCCGCGGCCCGGCGCAGGCCGTGCGCGGCGTCAGCTTCGCCCTGAAGCGCGGTGAGACGCTCGGGCTCGTCGGCGAATCCGGCTGCGGCAAGTCGGTCACCGCGATGTCCCTGATGGGCCTGTTGCCGGACAGCGCCGTGGTCACCGGCAGCATCAAGCTCGATGGCAGCGAGCTCGCCGGGCTTGCGGATGCGGATTACTGCCGCCTGCGCGGCAACCGCATCAGCATGATCTTCCAGGAGCCGATGACCGCGCTCAACCCGATGCACACGATCGGCCACCAGGTCGCCGAGCCGCTGCGGCGTCACAAGAACTTCTCGGCGTCGCAGGCGCGGAAAGAGGCGATTGCCTTGCTCGACCGCGTCGGACTGCCGGACCCTGCAAAGCGCATCGATGCCTATCCGCACCAGTTCTCCGGCGGCCAGCGCCAGCGCGTCACCATCGCCATGGCGCTCGCCTGCGAGCCCGATCTGTTGATCGCGGACGAGCCGACCACCGCGCTCGACGTCACCATCCAGGGCCAGATCCTCGACCTCATCGCCGATCTCGTCGAGGAGCGCGGCATGTCGATGATCCTGATCTCGCACGATCTCGGCGTCATCGCCGAGAACGTGCAGCGCATGATGGTGATGTATGGCGGCACCGTGGTCGAGAGCGGGCCGACCGACGAGGTGTTCCGCCGCATGGGCCATCCCTACACGCAGGGCCTGTTCCGCGCCCGGCCGAAGCTCGGCGCGCGCAAGGGGACACGGCTGACGACGATCGCGGGCACCGTGCCGGAGCTCGCGGATCTTCCGGCCGGCTGCACCTTCTCCGAACGATGTCCGCTTGTGATCGATCGGTGCCGCACCGCGCTGCCGCCGATGGTCGAAGTCGGCGCCGGCCATGGCGTGCGCTGCGTGCGCACCGATGTCTCGATGGCCGCGAATGTCGGAGCGCTGTCCGCATGACCGCCGCGCCGCTTCTCGACGTCAGGGATCTCGAGCAGCGCTACACGCTGCCGCGCGAGAGCCTGTTCCGTCCGCCCGGGCAGGTGCGCGCGCTCAACGGCGTCAGCCTGCAGGTCGCCGCCGGCAAGAGCCTTGGCATCGTCGGCGAGTCCGGCTCTGGCAAGTCCACTTTTGCGCGCGTCGTGATGGCGCTGGAGCGGCCGACGTCGGGGCAGGTCGCGCTGCTCGGCCGCGATCTCAACCGCCTCCCGGCCGACGAGCTGCGCCGCGCCCGCCGCGATTTCCAGATGGTGTTCCAGGACCCCTACGGCTCGCTCGATCCGCGCCAGACCATCGCGCGCATCGTCGCCGAACCCTTGACCGTGCTGGACGGCGCTGATCGCACCACGTTCCGGGAACGCGTCGCCGCGGTGCTGCGCCAGGTCGGCTTGCGCGATGCCGACATGGACAAATATCCGCACGAATTCTCCGGCGGCCAGCGCCAGCGCATCGCGATCGCGCGCGCCCTGATCACCCAGCCGAAGCTGATCGTCGCCGACGAGCCGGTCTCCGCGCTCGACGTCTCCGTGCAGGCCCAGGTCCTCAACCTGATGCAGGATCTCCAGGACCAGTTCGGGCTGAGCTATGTCCTGATCAGCCATGACCTCGCCGTCGTCGACTATCTCTGCGACGAGGTCGCGGTGATGTATCTCGGCCGGATCGTCGAGCAGGGGCGGCCGGAGGATCTGTTCGAGCGCTGCGCCCATCCCTATACGCGGGCGCTGCTGGATGCCGTGCCGCGGGCGCGCGCCGGCGGCGGCCGGCGCCGGCGCGGGGCGCAGGCAATCGCCTCGCAATCGGCGGCCGCCACGGGGTGTCCCTATGTCGCGCGATGCGCGCTCGCCGACCAGCATTGCCGCGAGGTCCTGCCTGAGCTACGCAAGGTGGGCGGGGCGCATCTCGCCGCCTGCCACAAGGCGGAAGCCGTGATGGCGTTGCCGCCGCCTGCCGCGGAGGGTTAGTCTCGGGCGCAGGATTGGCGTAGACTGGGAATTGAGAAGGCAGGGGAGTTACGCATGTTCAGGAAACTATCCATCGTCGCACTCACTGCCGCGCTTGTCGCGGCGCCGCTGCCGGTGCTGGCCCAAAGCAAGAAAGACAGCGTCGTCATGGCGATGGCGCTGGAGCCGCCGGGGCTCGATCCCACCAACGCGGCCGCTGCCGCGATCGCCGAGGTCACGCTCTACAACATCTATGAGACGCTGACCAAGATCAACGAGGACGGCTCCACCTCGCCCCTGCTGGCGGAAAGCTGGACTGCTTCGCCCGACCTGAAGTCCTACACCTTCAAGCTGCGCAAGGGCGTCAAATTCCACAATGGCGAGCCGTTCGACTCCGCCGCGGTGAAATTCTCGTTCGAGCGTAACGGGGTGCCCACCAGCACCAACAAGGACAAGAGCCTGTTCCAGAGCTTCGAATCCGTTGCCGCGCCCGATGCCGACACGGTCGTGATCACCCTGAAAAACTCCGAGCCGAACCTGCCGTTCCTGATGGGACAGGCGAGCGCTTCGATCGTCGAGCCGAAGAGCGCTGCCACCAATGTCACGCAGCCGGTCGGCACCGGGCCCTATCAGCTCGGCGCCTGGGCCAAGGGCTCCTCGATGACCCTGACCAAATGGGCCGATTACCGTAACGCCGCCGCGATCAAGCTCTCGAAGGTGACGATCCGCTTCATCTCCGATCCGTCCGCGCAGACCGCGGCGCTGCTCTCGGGCGACGTCGACGCGTTTCCGCGCGTCGCGGCCCAGCGCACCATCGCGCAGTTCAAGGCCGATCCGCGTTTCAACGTCCAGGTCGGCGGCTCCCGCGCCAAGACCATCGTCGCGATCAACCACCGCAAGAAGCCGCTCGATGACGTCCGCGTGCGCCGCGCCATCCTCGCCGCGATCGATCGCAAGGCCATGATCGACGGTGCCGTCGACGGCTTCGGCACGCCGATTGGCAGTTTTTACGTGCCGGGCGCGCTCGGTTTCGTCGATACCACCGGCATCAACCCCTACGATCCCGAGAAGGCAAAGAAGCTCCTCGCCGAAGCCGGCGTCACCACGCCGCTCGAGCTCTCGCTCAAGCTGCCGCCGCCGTCCTATGCGCGGCAGGGCGGCGAAATCGCGGCGGCCCAGCTCGCCAAGGTCGGCATCATCGCCAAGATCGAGAACGTCGAATGGGCGCAATGGCTGTCGCAGGTGTTCGCCGGCAATGGTCCGCACAATTTCGACCTCACCATCGTCAGCCATGTCGAGCCGTTCGATCTCGTCAAGATCACCGAGCAGGACTATTACCTCGGCTACAACAACGAGGCGTTCAACGCTCTCTACAAGCAGATCGTCTCCACGCCGGATGAAGCCGCCCGCGCCAAGCTGCTCGGCGACGCCCAGCGCATGCTGGCGACCGACGCCGTTTCCGCCTACCTGTTCCAGCCGCAGCTCATCACCATCACCAACAAGAAGCTGAAGGGCGTCTGGAAGGAAGTCCCGCAGTTCGAGAACGATTTCTCGACCTGGTATTGGGAGTAGGAGGCGCAGGGGCACCCACATCGTTCGGGGCGCGCGGCTCGTTGCTGTGCCCTCTCCCCTTGGGGGAGAGGGCGGCGACGCGGGTAGACACTGACTCGCAAGGGTGAGGGGTCTGTCTCAGCGCACGAATCTCGCGAGATGAATTCGCGGAGAGCGCGATTTTAAGCCGGCCATCCAGTGGCGGTCTCTGGAGCCCTCGCCGCAGCCCACGGGCGCCCATCCAGACATCGCGCTCGTTAAGGAACTGGTTACCCGTCAATGTCACCATTCGCATATAGCTCGTCGCCATAAGCGGCAGCGCATTCTAAGAACGGTTGGATATTTCAACACGCCCGGTTGGCGGTCTCTTTCAGGAGAGGCCCAATGTTTAAGGGCTTTACGGTGGCAGTTGTGGCGCTGATGACCACAGCGCAAGTGGATCGATTCCTAACCAACGGTCGGTACACCGACGCGGCCATCATCATGCTGCGGCAGATCAGGCACGCGTTTGGGTTCTGAGATACCCTTGGGAACAATTTTTAGGCGCGTCGATGGAAGGCATCTTGTGGACTGATCTCGACGCGGATGAGCAACGCGCCCT
This sequence comes from Bradyrhizobium niftali, assembly GCF_004571025.1. GTDB lineage: Bacteria > Pseudomonadota > Alphaproteobacteria > Rhizobiales > Xanthobacteraceae > Bradyrhizobium > Bradyrhizobium niftali. The sequence goes on from NZ_SPQT01000001.1 coordinate 428,579, forward strand.
TGCGATATTGGGAGCCGGGCTTTCTATCGAGCTGTGTGACCCCGTTGCTCTCCTGACTTTAAGGCGCCTCGGTCTGATCGTAGGCTCTCATTTGACGGCTGCTGCGCACGAGTTGCGCAGGGGCGTTGTTCTGGATGAACTCAGGCGCGTGATTGCATGATGTAACCAAGCGCACGGCCGCGAACAGGCGGTCGAAAGTCCTCGCCAACGATAAGCGGGATGCAGGATCGCTCAGGTCGTTAGTATCGGTCAGTCATGCCCTGTGTTTGAGCTGGAGTTGATCCTGGCACGCCATCGCTCTTCAAAAGTGTCAGGGCCCTCTTTCAGTGCCAACGCTCGTGCATCCAGGGGATTGCCGGGCTTGCTGGCCATGACAATGCCTGTCGCTTCTCCGCGAGCAGTGAGTTTGGGGGACTGCTCCATAGGCCATTCCAGCAATGCTTTCGACAGCATGGGCTTACCCGCGTACCAGCATTTTCGTCCGTCGATGAGACGATAGGACCAGTATTGCCCTTGCGGATTTGGCGGCATGGCGGTGCTGCATTGTTGCTTGGCATGCACGCTGGTCATTTCGAGCAATGAGAGCGCAGCAATGCAAACGATTAAAGCCAGCGATTGAAGCGGTTTGCTCATGGGCGCGCTCAATTGCCCTGTTGCTGCAATCGACTTACGGCAACGATCAAGGCAGGCCGTTCGAGGACTTCCACCAGCTTTTCAAGGATAAGCGCATTATCCTTGGGGCAGGGCTGAAGGTATTCTTCCAGTATGAGTTGCGCGTTGCTAATCGCTTCCAGGGCTAATTGCTGATCAGTCATCACTGCTTACTCATCAATTAGTTGCGCCAGGAAAGCGAGCGGAGAGATAAATCAAGTCAGCTTTGAGGAATATCCCCGCTCTTCTTTTCACTTTTTATTTCAAGTTGTCGGCTTCCCACTGTGTCTCGGTGTCGTCGGGGTCAATGTTGCGCAAATAGTCCCGCGAGCGTGTGTTGCGAGCCAGGGGCACGGCGACCGACGTCGCGCAGCCGGTCGGGACAGGGCCGTACCAGCTCGGCGCCTGGGTCAAGGGCTCCTCGATCAGCTCAACAATGGGCCGACTACCGCAACGCCTCGGCGATCAAGCTTGTCGAAGGTGACGATCCGCTTCATCTCCGATCCGGCCGCCCAGGCCGCAGGGCTGCGTTGCGATCAACGAGCAGCCTGTATCTCAATTCCCACACTTGCGAGCAAAAGAGATCCGTCTGTCGCTTTTCGAACAGACGGAAAAAGCCCGGTCCGTTCCAATTCCCCAACGATTGAAGACAGTCATCGGTCGGGGGAGACGAAATGGAACGTTCCCTGTTAATTGAGCTGGCGCGCGATAAATATGTCGAGCGTTGCAAGCAACGGGCCTTCGATCATCTGGACCGAGGCGATCTCAAGAACGCGGTCGCCTCGTTTGTCGGCAATATGAACGCGCGTCCCGATTGCGAACTGCCGTCCTACTTGGGAACGCTTGGCGCTTTGCTGCTGACGGCGAACGATGCGTTCGGCTGGAGAACGCTGATTGAAGGATTGAGGTGATGATCCGATAAACGCAGGCATTGGGAGGTGTGGGGATGGCTCACTACAGGGCTTACCTTTTGGATCAGCACCACCACGTTATAAGCGTAGCCAATTTGCAGTGCGCCGACGAGCAGGAAGCACGGGAACGTGCTGCGCAGCTAGTTGATGCCAACGACATCGAGCTATGGCAACTCGATCGGCGTATTGCGGTCTTTGAGGCCCCCGCAAGCCGAACCTCGCAGGCGGCGAGAAGGGAAAAGCCGCAGCGCCCCAGGGAAAAATGAAGCAGCCTGTCAGTGCGCGAATTCTTCAGTGCATGAGACTTCGCAGCGTCCCGATGCGAGCGAACATCGAAGGGGCGCCGATCTGTAAGGAAGTCCCGCAGTTCGAGAACGTTTCCTCTGCCTGGTATTGGGAGTAGGGGAGCGAGAGCACCCTCGTCGTTCGAGGCGCGCGGCGGCCCGTTGCTGTGCCCTCTCCCCTTGCGGGAGAGGGCAGCGAGGCCGGTAGACGCAGACTCACTCGGGTGAGGGGTCTGTCTCCGCCTCGTAGCTTGCCCGCGTAAGCCGTTGATTCCACTATCGCCGGCTACTGTGCATGGGGTTGTTTTCGCGCTTTTTGTTTCGCGAGGATCGTCATGCCCGGGGAGGCGCTTACGCCGCCGCCGGCAGATCCGGATCGGCGATCGCGCCAGCAACGCGGACGCGCACGCGCAGCGCGTTGCCGGGCAGATACGCAATCGGCATGTCCTCGACGTCGACGGTCTTGAGGCTGTCGCGCGCGGCGCCAGCCTGGACGGCACGGTCCGCCGCGATATCGCGCGCGGCGGCGATCGCATCCTCCCGGCTGAGATCGCGGAACACCTGGTCGGCCTCGCCGCTGACTTGCGCGATCGCAGCGCCGACCGCATTGGCGCAGTCGCCATGCGGCACGCGCACGATCTCGGAGATGCCGGGCAGGCGATCCGGCACCAGGAAGGCGCCGCCGCCGACCGCGAGCAGCGGCACGTCGCCGGCTTCGGTCTTCATGCGGTCGATGTCTTCCTCGAGCTTGCGCCAGGCATCGCGCAGCGCGGCATCGATCAGGCGCTTCGGCAGCTTGGCGACGCGTGAACGGTCGCCGATGTCGATCAGGCCGGCCGCAACCGCAATGTCGGTGGCGGTGAGGCGCGATCCGCCGAACACCAGCGCGTCCGTCGTCAGGCGGTAGCCGACGCTGAGCGGGCCGACGCGGACCGGATCCTCGTCGACATGGCTGCCGCCGCCGAGCCCGATCGAGAGCAGATCGGGCATCCGGAACAGCGTGCGCACGCCGCCGACCTCGACCACGGCATTGGCCTCGCGCGGGAAGCCATGACGCAGCTGGCCGATGTCGCTCGTGGTGCCGCCGACGTCGACGACCATGGCATCGTCGAGGCCGGACAGATGCGCGGCGCCGCGCATCGAATTGGTGGCGCCGGAGGCAAAGCTCATCACCGGGAAGGCGGTGGCGATCTCGGCCTGCATCACGGTGCCGTCGTTCTGGGTCAGGAACAGCGGCGCATCGATGCCGCTGTCGGCGATCGCCTTGCGGAAGGCCGCAACCGTGGTGATCGCGAGATCGTGCAGGGATGCATTGAGCAGCGCGGCATTCTCGCGCTCGAGCAGGCCGATGCGACCGAGATCGTGCGACAGCGTCACCGCGACGTCGGGACAGATCTCGGCGAGGATCTCCCGCGCCGTGGTCTCGCAGGAGGGATCGAGCGGGGAGAAGCTCGAGCACACCGCGACCGAGCGCAGACCCTTGTCCCTGATTTTTCGCGCGGCGTCCTTCAGCCCGGAGGTGTCGAGCGGCATGAACGGGCGGCCGTCGTAATCGTGGCCGCCCTCCAGCATGAAGATCTCGCCATTAACAAGGGATGCGAGATCGGTTGGCCAGTCGCAGAACGGCGGCAGCGAGGCGCTCGCGGGCATGCCGATGCGGATCGCGCCGATCTTCTGCACGTGACGGCGCTGCACCACTGCGTTGATGAAATGCGTGGTACCGATCACGACCGCATCGACCTTGATCGCGGCGGCCGGCTCGGCGCGGAGCGCCTTGAGCGCGTCGAGGATGCCGGAAGTCACGTCGGCGGTGGTCGGGCGCTTGACGGAATGGACGACCTTCTCGTCGACGATCAGCACGGCGTCCGTGTTGGTGCCGCCGACATCGATGCCAATACGCTTCATGGGATCTTAAGCTCCAGCCTCTGCGGGCGCGAAGAGAGAACGGTAGTCGAGGTCGTAGCCGAAGGCGCGGGGGCCGACGAATTCGAGGCCTCGGGGGCTCGTCAGCACGGCCGGCGCCGGCAGGGCCACGACGGTGACACGCTGGCCGTAGCGCACGGTCTCGGTGCCGACGCCGTGGCCGTTGACGCTGTCGAGCACGCAGATCAGATCGGGCGATGTCGCGATAGCCTTCTCGCCACGCCAGGCCACGATCCACTCGTTCTGGAACGAGAGCACCAGCTTGTTGCCGCGGTCGGCGTCGCTGCCCTCGATCATGGCCGAACCGCGCAAAAATCCTTCCGTCGTGCGCCGGGCCACGTCGATGATCTTGCCGGTGAACAGCTTCTTGCCGCCTTCGGTGGCCAGCAGTGCGGCGATCGGATCCTCGTGACGACGATTTGCCTCCTGCACGGCGCGGCCGATGCCGATCGCCTTCGTGGTGGTGAAGTGGATGCCCCAGTCCTTCACCTCGCGCCCCGTGCGCGGCGCCTTGCTGGTGGAGGCGATCGAGCCCATCTCGACGCAGATCTTGCGGCTGGCCCGCTCCATCCACTTCCAGCTCGGCACCTTGGTGACGACGGCCTCGATGCCGCGCGGATCGTAGAGGGTGCAGGGATAGGGACGCAGGTCTCCGATCGCGACCGAGGTCATCTGCGCTTCGGGGAAGGCGCGGCCCATGCAATCGGCGTCGACCACGGGGATGCCGAGATGGGCGGCCGCCATCAGCGCCTGGACGCCGTTGCCGCCGCCGATCTCGACCGACATCACGGCGCGGAACTTGATGCCGTTGATCTCTTCCTGCATGCGCACGGCGCGCGCGATGTTGCGGCTGTCGGCGAGGCGCTCCTGTCCGACCAGCGGCGCACCCATGTTGGAGACCACGGCGACCCAGTCCTCGTCGTCGAGGTCGAGCGGCGACATCAACTGCACGCGGTGGCCCTCGGCATAGAGCCGGCGCAGATTGAGCAGGCCGAGATAGGGGCTGCCGCCGCCGCCGGTGCCGAGGATCCAGGCGCCGACCGCGAGCGCCTCGATCTCCTCGAGGCTGATCGTCTTCAATTCCACCTTGCTCACGACACCAGCTCCTCGACGATACGGGCCGCGGCGGCAATGCCGAGGATCACGGGGCCGGGATAGGCCGTGCGCACACGCGCCTTGTTGGCGCTGGTGTAGCTGATGCAATCCATCACCACGAGATCGGGCTCGAGGTCCGCCATCGTGCGTGCGGCTTCGTCGACGACGGCGTCGCTCGAGCCGGGACGCAGCGTGATGCCGACGACCTCGACGCCTTCGCGCTGCCATTTCTTGTCGATCAGCATGGTCTGCTCAGGCAGCGGCGAGAACACGCCGAGCCGGCCCTTCGGCAGCACGGCCTCGACGAGATTGTGCAGGATGGCCGAGGGCAGGATGACGAGGCCGTCGGCCGCGAGATTGGGGAATTTGCCGGTGCACGCCATCAGCGTCACGCCGACGCCCTCGTGCTTGAAGCGGGTGATCTGCTGGCTCGCGCGGCGCTCGACCTCCTTCTTGCTGATGGTGACGCCGTCGCCGTTCGGCAGCAGCGTGAACAGCGTGTCGTAGCCGTCCATCGGCGGGATCGCGTCGATCTCGGCGCGGCTCATGCCGTCGAGCGCGCCGCGCAGCTCGATCTCGATGTCCGGCGACAGCACGGCGGCGATTTCCGATGCGACGGTCGGGCGTGGACTCTGGCCGATCACGACCACCCCGATGCGCTGGTGCTTCAATGGCATGTTCATGTCTAGTCCTTCAAGACGACGAGATCGGCCGGCGTCCAGTCGAGCGTGACACCGTTGCCGGGAACGAACAGGCGGCTCGTGCCTGCATTGGGCTGTTGCACGAGGACGCGATAGCCGCCCTCGAGCGTGATGCGGTAGAGCACGGCGCCGCCGAGGAAGTTGGTGTTCTCGACGATGCCGTGGGCGGAGCTGCCGGCTGCCGTGGCGGCGTCAGCGCGCGGGATGAGGCGAATCTTTTCGGGACGCAGCGCCACCGAGAGAACGCCGGTGCCTTGCGCCTCGGTCGGCGGCAGCGCCAGGATCAGGCCCTTGCCGACGTCGAGCGCCGAGGCGACAGTGCTCGTCGTCGTGCGCTCGCCGCGAAAGATGTTGGTGTCGCCGATGAAGTCGGCGACAAAGCGCGTCGTGGGTTGGTTGTAGATCTCCGTCGGCGTGCCGACCTGCTCGACACGGCCGCCGTTCATCACGGCGATACGGTCGGACATCGCCAGCGCCTCTTCCTGGTCGTGGGTGACGAAGACGAGGGTCAGGCCGAGCTTCTTCTGGAGCTGCTTGAGCTCGAATTGCATCTGCTGGCGCAGCTTCTTGTCGAGCGCGCCGAGCGGCTCGTCGCAGAGCAGGACGCGCGGCGCGATCACGATGGCGCGGGCGAGCGCCACGCGCTGCTGCTGGCCGCCGGAGAGCTGGGCGGGGCGTCGGTCCTCGAGGCCGGACAGCTCGACCATGGCCAGCGCCGCCTTCACCTTGGCTGCGATGCTCGCCTTGTCGAGCCCGCGCATGCGCAGGCCGAAGGCGACGTTCTCGGCGACGGTGCGATGGGGAAACAGCGCGTAATTCTGGAACACCATGCCCATGTCGCGCTTGTGCGCGGGCACATGGGTGATGTCGGCGCCGTCGACGCGGACCGCGCCCGCGCTCGGCGTCTCGAAGCCGGCGATCATGCGCAGCGTCGTGGTCTTGCCGCAGCCGGACGGGCCGAGCAGGGAGAAGAACTCGCCCTGCCGGATGTCCATGGCGACCGCGTCCACTGCGCGGACGCCGCCGTCATAGACCTTGCTGACGCCGGCGATCTCGATCGACGCGCTCATGCGCGGAAGATCCGGTTGACGCGTTGGTCGATCTCGTCCTTGCGCTCGTTGTACCACTTCCAGTCGACCTGGATCAGCTTCGAGACTTTCTCGGGCGTGGTGAGCAGCTTGGCGTCGTACTTGGCGTCGAGCTTCACCTTCTTGTTGGCCGGCGAGTACCACACGGTTTCCGCGAGGCGCTTCTGCACCTCTGGGCGCAGCATGTAGTTGACATAGGCGTTGGCGAGCTCCTTCATCTTGCTGCCGGGCGTGATGGTCAGGACCTGCTCGAGCGACAGCACGCCTTCGCTCGGCGAGACGAAGTCGGTCGGCTGGTTCTGCCCGTCATAGCGGTAGATGCCGGAATCGTGGATGACGCAGAGGCCGACTTCGCCCGACAGGAGCATCTTCTCCATCGCGCCGGTGAAATCGACGATCTTGATCGGCTTGAGCTTCTCCAGTGCGGTGTAGGCCGCATCGAGGTCGGTCTGTCCCTTGCCAAACAACGTGCCGCACATCATCAGGAAGGCCTGGCCGAGGCTGTTGACGGGAATGACGTAGCCGCCACGGACGCCGTTGTATTTCGCGTCCCATAGCTCCTTCCACGAGGTGATGCTGCCATAGCCCTTGTCGGTGCGCAGGCCGAGCCCGATGGCGCTGGTGAAGATCGAGACGCCGACGATCTTGTCGCTGACGGCGTAGGGGTAGACGTCGGCGAGATTCGGCACGAGCCTGGGATCGATCTTCGGCTCGACGAGGCCCATCTCGGCGGCGGCCCACTGCTCGTTGGAATTGGTGTGCAGCACGTCATAGATGGGCGCGGAGCGCGAGCTCGCCTGAAGCTTCGGCAGATAAGGGAACGCGGAATCGATCTGGAGCTTGCACTTGAACTCGCTCTCGAAGGCGGGGCCGATCTCGGCCTTCATGATCTCGCCCCACTTGCCGCCCCAGCCGGTGATGCGCAGCGTCGGATCGTCGGCGCGCGCGACGTAGGGCGCGGCAATCGTGCCGATGCCGAGCGAGGCGCTCGCGGTCAGAAAGCGGCGGCGGCTGAGCCGTGAGGATCCCTGAGCTTTCATCATGTCTCGATTCCTTCGGGTGCAATGAGCGGTTACAATTTGACGTAGGAGCGCAGGCCGACCGTGCGGTCGAGCCCGATGACGACGACAAAGGCGAGGACGATCGAGACCACGGAAGCAGCCCCAATCGTGCCGTCCAGATCGAACTTGAGATAGTTGAACAGCGTGACCGGCAGCGTCTCGTTGCCCGGCGAGACCAGGAACAGCGACACCGGAAACTGGTCGAAGGAGACGATGAAGGCGAAGATTGCGCCTGCCAGCACGCCCGGCTTGATCAGCGGCAGCGTCACCTCGAAGAAGGTGCGCAAGGGACTTGCGCCGAGGTTCTGTGCCGCTTCCTCCAGGCGCGTGTCGAAATTATGCAGCACGGCGAGCGTGGTGCGCACGACGTAAGGCAGCGTCACCAGCGTGTGGCCGGCAACGAGGCCCCAGGTTGGACGTCCCACGTCGAGCAGCACATAGGTCTGGAACAGCGCAAGTCCGGTCAGGATCGCCGGCAGCATCAGGGGAGATAGCATCGTCGCCACGATCAGCCGCGCGCCCGGCAGATTGCCGCGCGCCAGCGCGAGCGCGGCGGAGGCGCCGAGGATCGTTGCCGCTATGGTGGTAAGGACTGCGACTTCGAGGCTGAAGCCGAGCGCATGCATGAAGTCGCGCGATGCGAAGAACTTCTCGAACCAGCGCAAGGACACGCCAACCGGCGGAAACTGGATGAAGGGCGTCGGGTTCAGGGCGAACACGACGACGATCGCGATCGGCGCCAGCAGGAAGATCAGGATGGCGATGTTGACGGCGAGATAGAGATAGCGGCCGTAATGCCTGACGCTTCCGGCCGTCCGCGCGGGAGCCGCCTGCCGGGCCGCCGCGAGCGATGGGCTGTGCGAGGCGGTGGTTTGCATCGTCGGCCTCACTGCAATTCGCGCTGGCCGGAGACGAGGCCGAGCGCGCGGTTGTAGGCGACGACGAGCCCGAGCGAGATCATCAGTAGGACGATGCCGAGCGCGGCGGCGAAGCCGACGTTGAAGTTCGCGGAGATCTGCTGGTAGATCAGGATCGGCAGCGTCATGATCTGGAAGCCGCCGAGCAGGATTGGCGTGACATAGGCGCTGATCGCCAGCGCGAAGACGAGCAGCGAGCCGGCGAGAATGCCGGGCAGACTCAAGGGTAGCGTCACCTCAAGGAAGGCGCGCAAGGGGCTTGCGCCGAGATTTTCCGCGGCCTGCTCCAGCCGCTCGTCGATGCGGCCGATCACGCCGGTCAGCGTCAGCACCATGAAGGGCACGTAGATGTGGACGAGGCCGACCACGATGCCGGTCTCCGTGTACATCAGCTTGAGCGGCTGGCCGATGACGCCGAGCGACATCAGGGTCTGATTGACGACGCCCTTGTCGGACAGCAGCGTCATCCAGGCGAAGGTGCGCACCACGATGCCGGTCAGCATCGGCGCCAGCACCGCCATCAGCAGCAGGGCGTGCCCGGTGCGGCTCTTGATGCGCGCCATCCAGTGCGCCAGCGGATAGCCGATCGCGAGCGCGACCAGCGTGGTCACGAGTCCGATCCGGATCGTGGTCCAGATCACCTCGAGATAAAAGGGATCGTCGACCATGCGGGCGTAGTGACGCGTGGTGAAGGCGACCTTCGGCGCCACCACCGGATTGCCGGTGAGCACGCTCATCAGCGCCATCAGCCCGATCGGCAGGAAAAAGAAGAGGGCAAACAGCAGCGCGCTCGGCAGAATGAAGAGCGCAAGGCCGTTGGGGCGCTGGGCGGCGGCGCTGCTCATCGCGTCCCCGTCTGAACGCGTGCCGTATCCTGATCGAGCGGATCGCCGGTCATGCGCCGCAGTTTTGCGGCCATCGCCGCCAGCTCACGGCGGACATCAGCGCGCTCGGCGGCGGTGGTCGCCTGCACCGAATAGGACACCGCGATTCCGATCATCTCGCCGGTCTCGCCGCTCTTCAGCGCAAAGCCTTGCGAGCCGACGCCCTCGATCGATTCATCGGCCGCTTCCGACACGCCGGTGCGGCGGATCTCGTCGAGGCGGGCCATCAACTGCTTGAAGTTCTGCGGCGAGTTGCGCGGCAGCTTTGGATAGGTCGCGGGTACGCGCGCGCGAATGTCCTCGTCGGTGAGGCGGGCGAGCATGGCGCGGCCGTTGGAGGTGGCGAGCGCCGGCGTGCGCTGGCCGGGCGGATTGACGACACGCAGGGGATTCGAGCCCGGCACGATCCTGAGCACGACCTGCTCGTAGCCGTCGAGCACGGCGATATAGCCGGTGTGGCCGGTGCGGGCGCAGACCTCGCGCAGCTCGCGCTCGGCCATGCTGATGAGATCATCATGGGCGCGGTGCAGCCGGCCGAGCTCAAAGGTGAGCAGACCCGGCCGGTAGCGGCGGGTGTGCGGGTCCTGCTCGAGCAGGCCGCAGTCGCGCAAGGACCGCAGCAGCCGCGAAGTCGAGCTCTTCGGCTTGCCCGTCAGTGCCATCACGTCCGCGAACGACAGATCCGGCCGCGCGCTGGAAAAGCAGCGCAGGATCTCGATCGCGTTGGTGAGGGCGCTCATGAAGATCGGTCCAAGGCAGTTCCAAATTCCGGAACCTTGTCCCGAATTCTAAGCCTGGCGCGGAAACGGGCAAGCGGAAATTTCCGGCAGGGTGGTGCCCGATTGCGCAGATGCGGCGGAAGGTCGCTCGCCGTGTCGAAACGGCGCACCGCGGTTGGGCGGTGCGCCGCTTTGGGATCAGGCCGCTTCCGCGGCGATGTTGCCGATCCAGTCGCGGGCGAGCGTCACGTCGGCTTGCGACAATTGATGGCCCGCCGGCAGGACCTTGTGAGTCACGCCGGCACCTGCCTGCGACAGCAGCGCAGCGAGCCGTGCCGAGTTGCTCGCGGGCACGATCGGATCGGCCTGCCCGGACAGGAGCAGGACCGGCTTGCCGCCGAGCTCCGCCTTGGGCGGATCCGATAGCGGCACCATGGCGCGCAGCAGGATCGCGCCCGCCAGCACGTCCGGTTTCAGCAGCAACAGCGCGGCTGCGATGTTGGCGCCGTTGGAGAAGCCGACCGCAACCGGCGCGGCGATGCCGTAGCGCTGCCGCGACTCGCTGACGAAGTCGCCGAGCTCGCGCGCACGCAGGCGCACGTCGTCCTCGTCGAACACGCCCTCAGCGAGGCGACGGAAGAAGCGCGGCATGCCGTGCTCGAGCACGCGGCCGCGCGGCGAGAGCAGGGCCGAGCCGGGCGAGATCATCTTGCCGAGCCCAAGCAGGTCGTTCTCGTCGCCGCCGGTTCCGTGCAGCAGCAGGAGCGGGGCCGAGCCCGCGCTGGTCGCGGGCTCGAAGCGATGGATGAATGCACTCTCGGTCATGACACGCTCTCTTCCAGGCTCGGCAGTACGTCTTCGATCTGCTTGCGGTGTTGTTCGAGGAAGCTCGGCAGCTTCAGGTCGCGTCCCAGCGTCGCCACGGGTTCGTCGACGGCGAAGCCGGGGATGTCGGTCGCGATCTCGAACAGCACGCCGCCGGGCTCGCGGAAGTAGATCGAGCGGAAGTAGTTGCGGTCCCTCTGCTCGGTCGGATGCAGGCCGTGATTGCTCACGAGCTTTTGCGCCATCTTACCCTGCTCGGCATCGTCAGCCGCGCGGAAGGCGATGTGGTGCACCGAGCCGCCGCCCTGATGGCCGCGCAGGAAGCCCTTGGCCTCATAGATGTCGACGACGCTGCCCTCGGCATCGCCCGGCGCCTTGAAGCGGATCACCGAGCCCTCGCGTCCGGTCTCCTTGAAGCCGAACACGTCGGTGAGGACGGCCGCCGTCTTCGCCGCGCTGTCGAGCAGCAAGGTCACGCCGTGGAAGCCGCGGATCGCATGCTCGGCCGGCACGTCGCCATTGCTCCAGCCCGGCTCGTTCTCGGCACCGGGAACGCCGACCAGCGCGAGCGCCATGCCATCGGGATCGGTGAACGGCAGCACGGACTCGCCGAAGCGCTTCTCCAGCGCCTCGTAGGGAATGCCCTTCTCGGTGAAGCGCTGCGTCCAGTAGCCGAGCGAGCGCTGCGGCACGCGGAACGCGGTCTGGTGGGTCTCGCCGACGCCGCGGCGCCCGGCCGGCACGCCGGCCCAGGGGAAGAAGGTCAGGATGGTGCCGGGACGGCCGGTCTCGTCGCCATAATAGAAGTGATAGGTGCCGGGATCGTCGAAATTGACCGTCTTCTTGACGAAGCGCAGGCCGAGATCCCTGGTGTAAAAGCCGAAATTCCTGATGGGGTCGCCGGCGATCGCGGTGACGTGGTGCAGTCCAGACATTGTCGTCCTCCAAATTCGGGGAGCGGTCTTGCTCTGGCCGGAAATATCGTTCCGCTTTGGATTGGAGACAATCCGTGCAAATATGACGTCTATGTCTACGATTTGGAAACAATCGCTGGAGCGGGCGCTTGGATAAGGTCGCCAGCCTCCGGGCCTTCGTGAAGGTGGTCGAGAGCGGCAGTTTTGCCGAAGCGGGCCGCCAGTTGCGCCTGTCGCGCTCGGCGATCAGCAAGTACATCGCCGATCTCGAGGAGAGCCTCGGCGTCCAGCTCCTGAACCGGACCACTCGCCACGCGAGCCCGACCGAGAACGGCCAGCGCTATTTCGAGCGCGCGGTCGTCATTCTCTCGGAGATCGAGGCGGCCGACCAGGCGGTGGCGCAGCTCCAGTCGGCACCGCGGGGACTGTTGCGCGTCAACGCGCCGATGTCGTTCGGCACCATGCGGCTCGGGCCGGTGCTGGCCGATTTCATGGTGCGATATCCGGAGCTTCAGCTTCAGATCGTGCTTAGCGATGATCTGCTCGATCCCGTGCAGGATGGTTTTGACGTGACGCTGCGGATTGCGGAGCTGGAATCTTCCAGCCTGATCGCGCGCAAGATCATGCCGGTGGCGCGCATGATCTGCGCTTCGCCCGACTATTTGGCGCGTCATGGCACACCGAAGCATCCGCAGGACCTGCGCGAGCATGCGTCGCTGACCTACGGCTTCCTGCTCACCGGCAATCAGTGGAAGCTCACCGGCGCCGACGGCGATCACTGGATCCAGCCGGCCTGGTCGCTCTGCGTCAACAATGCCGAGGTGTTGCGCGACGTCGCAATCAAGGGCAGGGGGCTGGCGCTGCTGCCCGAGTTCATCGCCGCTGATGCCTTGCGGAAGGGCGAGCTGGGCACGGTGCTGGATGATTATTCGGCGCCGCCGCTCGCGCTCTATGCGGTCTATCCGCCGACGCGGCATCTGTCAGTGAAGGTGCGGCTGTTCATCGACTTCCTGGTCGAGCATTTTGGCCGCGAGGAGGGGACAGGTAGCGGGCGCAGACGTGCGGAGGCTCGGTCGTGAAGGCATGAATCTGCCGGGCTACGGTGCGGTGGGCGGCATGAGTTCTATTCATTCGTCAACGTTGGTGACAGTAATTCGCTCTTCCGCGAACGATTGGAAGAAGCCCGGCGACCAGCAAAGACCATGAGGATTGTGCCTTTGCTGAGAGTCCCCGAGCGGTCGCTGGATACGATTATACCGTAACGGAAACCTGAACTTTCTTCCCGTCGCTTGGGACTCATATTTGCGTCCCGACTTTGCGCCTTAGGATAGAGTGCTTCAGCCGCTGCCGGGGCGTTGCCAAGGGCTCTCTTCCGTGCCACCGCGAAGAGCCGGGGCATGACGAGTAGCTCGCCAGCACTTCTCAACTTGATTTCAACAAGCGCAGGAGGAAGCTATGCGGAAGTCTCTCACCTTTTTCCTTTCTGGCGTGATATTGGCCGTCGCGGCGTCAACAGCCGTAGCCGGTGAGCGGGTGCTCGAGTTCAAGCTGGTCACGAAGCCGATCGACCTCAAGGTCATAGAGGCCGCAAACGTCGAAGGACAGACGGTTGTCTCTGGCAAATTCTTTGGTGTCGCCGTATTCAACGATGGCCGTATCGGAGTGAAAGAGTTCGTCAACGCTTCGGACCTGCTCAAAGGGTCAGGCCCCTTTTTCGGCTATAGCACCTACACGTTCGAGGAAGGCTCGATTACGGCGCGCTACACCGGTTCGGCCAAAGACGGCAAATCGACGGGCGAATACACAATCCTGTCGGGCACAGGTGCCTATGCGAACGCCACGGGCACGGGAACAATCGAAAGCGCTCCGAACCCATTCAAGGGCGTCAACCTGTTGAACATAAAGCTCGTCGTTAAAACTCCGGGCTCGTGACAGCTGTACACCAAAGGAGTTGATCCCTTTGGCGCGTTGGTCCGGCCGGAAGCACATCGCCGGCCGGGCAAAGTTCGAAGATCTCCATCTGGGCAAATCTAGCTGACCGAACCTTGTTCGGCGGGCTGAAGCAGATCGTCCAGCGCGCGCATCGACGCCTGCTGAAGCTCGGCGAGTTCGCGCGCAGCATTTTGGTACTCAGGCGATGACATCGCGGGCGCCGCCAGCTCGACGTCGCGGCAGCGATCGAACAGGCGGACGAGCCCGAGCGCGCTCGCCGCGCTGCCGAGCTGGTGCGCAGATCGTGCGAGCTGCGCGTGATCGCTGGCCGCCGCAGCCTTGGCGACGTCGTCGATCAATCTTGCGCTGGTCTCGCCCAGCAGATGGCGGAGCTTTTCGATTTGCGCAGGCCCGAGCAGCTCCCGCTGATCGTCGAGGAAGTGCCGGTCGATCAATCCGTCTGCGGCAAGTTGCGGTGCTGCCGGCGCGTCCCAGGGATCGTCCTCGATCGCCTCGCGCAGCGCATTGATCAGGATTGGCTTGCTGACGACCTTGGCGATCCCGGAGCCCGCGAGCCGCTCGCGGGCGCTGCCCGACACGTCGGCCGTCACGGCGATGATGCGCGGCATCCTCGGCAGACCGAGCTTGCCGATCTGCGACGCCGCCTCCACGCCGTCCATGTCGGGCATGTGCAGGTCCATCAGGATGACGTCGAACACTTGATCGCGGGCGAACTCTATGGCCGACGCGCCGTTCCTGGCGATCGTGGGGCGATGGCCGAGCCGGTTCAGGATCGCTTCGCCGACTTCGCAATTGACGGGATCGTCGTCGACCAGCAGCACGCTGAGCCGCCGCGACGGCGGCAGGACCGTACCTTGCGCGATACCGCTCGCGGCGCGGCCAAGCGGCACCTGTAGCGTGAACGTGCTGCCCGCGCCCGGCGTGCTCTCCACCGTCAGCTCGCCGTGCATCAGGCGCGCCAGCCGCCGCGCGATCGCAAGTCCGAGGCCGGTGCCGCCGAACCGCCGCGCGATGCTGTCGTCCGCCTGGACGAAATCCTCGAAGATCCGCTCATGCATGTCGGGCGGGATGCCGATCCCGGTATCGCGAATCGTGATGCGCAGCAGGACGTGATCGTCGTTCTGCTCGGCGACCGCCTTCAAGCCGATCCCGCCGCGCGGGGTGAACTTGATGGCATTGCCGATCAAATTGAGCAGGATGCGATTGAGCCTGACAGGATCGCCGTGCACGGAGGTGTTGACCGTCGCATCGCTGGCAACGTCGAACGTCAGTCCCTTGTCGAAGGCCTGCGGGCGCATCAGATCGGCGGCGGCCTCGATGAGCTGGCCGAGACGGAAGTCGCGTGTCTCCAGCGTTTCGGCGCTGGCTTCCAGGCGGGCATATTCCAGGATCGCATCGACCAGCGCGATCAGCGTTTCGCTCGATGCGGCGGCAGTGGCGAGGTGGCGGCGCTGCGCTTCGCCGAGGCTGCCGTCGTCCAGCAGCTGCAGCACGCCCATGACGCCGTTCAGCGGCGTGCGCAGCTCGTGGCTGACGACGGCGAGGAAGCGCGACTTGGTCTCGTTGGCCTGGACGGCAATGTTGCGCGCGCGCTCGGCCGCGTCATGCTCGGCGAGGGCGTGGTCGCGCGCCTTCTCGAGCTCGGAGGTTCGCTCGATGACCTTGCGCTCGAGCGTCGCGTAGGATTCGCGCAAATGCGCGGCCATCCGGTTGAACTGGTCACCGAGCGCCTCCAGCTCGTCACCGGTCTTGATCGCGAGCCGTAGGCCGAGATCGCCGCTGCCGATCCGGCGCGCGCCCTGCGTCAGGATCTGGATCGGCACGGTCATGCGCCGGCTGAGAAAGAGCGAGACCAGCACCGCGCAGGCGAGCAGAACGACGAGGAGAAACGTCGAGCGGCCGATCGACGCGTAGATCGGCGCATAGGCTTCGGTCAGCGGAAGCTCGACGAACACCACCCAGCCGAGCGAGGGCACCGTCGCATAGGTCGACAGCACGCGTTGACCGGACAGATCTTCCTTGACCAGGCCGCCTGACGGTGGCCCGACGCCATCGAGCGCGGCGCGAACGTCGGCATGTCTCGAAAGATCGCTGCGGCGTAGCGCCGGCCACAGATCGGGATGTGCGATCAACAGCCCCATGCGGTCGACCACATAGGCCTTGCCGGTATTGCCGACCCTGATCCCCGCGACGAGGTCCCAGATGAAGCGCAGATTGACCTCGGCGACGATCACATTGGGACCGCGGCCGACGCCGCGCGCGGCGATCGTCATGAACGGCTCGGTGTCGCCGAAGAAGTACACCGGCCCGTAATAGGTCCGGCTTTCGTTGGCGCCACGGAAGGCGGGCGAAGCGGAAAGGTCGATCTTGCTGCCGATCCTGTCCGCGACGCGGCGCGACACGCGCACCTGCTCGCGGCCTTGCGCGTCGAGCTCGGCGATTTCCGCGATCGCGGGCGAGAGGCGCAGGAGGCGGATCGCGTTCAGGCGCTCGTCCTCGTTCGTCGACAGCTCCGGGGGCAGGCGGGAGAGCCATCTGATCTGGTTCTCGATCTGGCCGATGAACTGGCCGATCTGAATCGCCGCCGACGCTGCCTGCTCGCGCTGGGTTGACGCGAGGAGCTGCTTCTGCTCGCGATAGGAGAACCAGACGTCGAAGCCAGTGTTGATGGCGAGCGCGGCAAAGGCGAGAGCGACGATCGAGTAGAGATATTTGCGGAACAGCCGGCCGGGAGGCGTCCGCAAATGTCCCTGGTCGATCGTCTCGTTCACTCGCGGATCTCGTCGGCGCGTGCGAGCAGCGTGAATGGTATGGTCAAGCCGAGCGTGCGGGCAACTGTGCGGTTGATCAGCAACTCGTATTTTCGCGGCGATTGCACCGGCAGATCGCCGGCCTTGGTGCCGCGCAGGATGAGATCGACATAGTCGGCCGAACGGACTTCCAGCGTCGGCCCGTAGCTCATCAGCCCGCCTGCATCCATGAAATAGTGGAAGGGATAGATCGTCGGTACGCGATACTTGGCGGCTGCCGCGACGATCGCCTGCCGGTTGACCACCAGAAAGCTGTCGACGAGGGCGATCATTGCCGCCTTGGGCGGTTCGGAGAAGCGGCTGACGGCTTCGTCGATCTCCGTTGGGGCGCCGACGGGGGCGGGGGCAACGGACACTCCCGATGTCGCAGCTTCTTGCTCGATCGAATCGAGAAAGAAACGCCCCGCACGAGGTGTGGTCGCCGGGTTGAACAGGACACCGACGCGGGTAACATCCGGCACGGCCTCCCGGACGAGCTGAAGCCATTTGCCGCCCATCTCGGCGGTGCTGCTGGTGAAGCCGGTGACGTTGCCGCCGGGGTGCGCAAGGCTTTCGACGAAGCCGTTGCCAACAGGATCGTTGGCGGTCGCAAAGACGATCGGAATGGTCTTGGTGGCTGCAAGGACCGCTGCGGTTTCGATCGTCGACCCCGTCAGGATCACATCCGGCTTGAGCTCCAGCAGTTCCTGAATCGCCGCCTTCAGTTTGTCCGATGGGCCGAAGGTCGAACGGAGTTCGAGGCGGAAGTTGACGCCTTCGACCCAGCCTCGCTGCCTGAGCCCGACGATGAGACCACCCAGGCGCGAGGTCGGGGTTTCGATCATGCTCCTTCTGGTCAGTTCGTCGTCGAGCGATAATGCCGTCAGCGAAGCGACGACCCGCATGCGATCAGGTGTTGCGCCGAGCGCGAGCCATCCCGCAGCGGTTGCGCTCGCAAGGCGAATGAACCCGCGGCGATCGACCGCGAAAGGCCGTTCGTTCATGAAATTCTTTGCATGATGCTTGCCCCAAGGCGGATGCTTAGCGCGAACGGCCGGCAACCACAATTGATGAAAAAATGCGCTTGTGAATGTTCATTCGCAGCGTTTGGCAACCCGATACCGTATTCCTACGCCGCTGAGGAGTCGCTGTTTCGAGCCTTGTCTGCTCCGTGATGTTTTGTAACGCCTTGTGGCATTGCAATATTTTCCGTCTCGGGTGCGACGGTGGTTCGGAGAAGCCGATTTCGTGACTGCCGATTTTTGAAGCGTTCTTTCAAGTTGTTTCGAAGGTTTTCGATGCGCAAAATCTATCTCGTTCCGGCCCTCGTCGGTCTTCTCACCTCCGTTGCTGCGGGTCCGTTGGCGGCCCAGGGCGCCGTTCCAAAGCAGAAGGCCGCGCAGGCTCCGAAGGCTGCCGCGGCTGGGGCTGCTCCGGCAGCCGGCGCTCCGGCGGCGGCCACGACCGAGGCGCCGAGCGCCGGCGCGGATGACAAGGTCAAGGCGATCGACGGCTTCCGCTCCGCCAAGTTCGGCATGAGCGAAGCCGACGTGCGTGCGGCGATGATCAAGGACTTCAACGCCAAGCCCGACGCCATCAAGGCGCAGGACAACGCGTCCGAGCTGACGCACAGCATCCTCATGTCGGTTCCAGAGCTGCTGCCGAACGGCGGGACCGCCGAGCTCTCCTACGTGTTCGGCTACAAGTCCAAGTCGCTGATCCAGGTCGGCGCCGTCTGGTCGAAGGGGACCGACGCGGCGATGACGGCGGAGAAGCTGTTCTCCAACGCCAATATCCTGCGCGCCCATTTCATGGGCGAAGGCTTCAAGCCTGATTCCATCGCGGTCAACATGCCTGTTGCCGGCGGCATCGTGATGTTCCGCGGCAGCGACGCCAAGGACCGCTCGGTGATCCTGCTGCTCCAGGGCACGTTCGAGAACAAGGAGAACCAGCGTGTGCTGACGCCGACCAGCCTCCTGCTGTTCTACGTGGCCGACGCCAAGAGCCCCGACATCTTCAAGCTTCCGCCCGGCCAGTTCTGATGCCGGACGCTTCCACGACATTCTCCCACCCGGTTGTGGATCGGCGCCAATGCCGATGACGAGGATATGAAATGCGCGGACCATCTGCGACGCGAAATAATGACGAGCTGACGCTGCGGGGGCTTGCGCGCTTCCGTTCGATGTCGCTGCTCTGCGCGATGCAGATGGTCTTTCTGCCGGTGTTCAGCGTCCGCCTTCAGGCGCAGACGGCGAACGTCATCGTTCCGGATGGCCGCACCGGGACCTCCTTGCACACCTCCGGCAGCGTCACCAACGTCACGACGTCGACGGTGTCCGGCAACAACGCCTTCAACTCGTTCTCGCAGTTCAGCGTCGGGCAGGGCAACACCGTCAACCTGCAGCTGCCGGCCGGCACGCAAAACCTCGTCAACATCGTTCGCGACGCGCCGGTCTACGTCAACGGCACGCTGAACTCCTATATGAACGGCGCGATCGGCGGTAACGTCTACTTCGCCGATCCCAAGGGGTTCGTGGTCGGCCGTTCCGGCACGGTGAACGTCGGCAGTCTCAACGTCTCGACGCCGACGCGCGAGTTCACCGACAGTCTGATCGGCGCGGGCGGGGTGATCAACCAGTCGGCGGTCGGCAACCTCATGGCGGGCTCGTTCCCGGTCTCGCCGGACGGCAACATCCGGATCTACGGCCGGGTCAATGCCCAGGACGGCGTGCGGCTGACCGGGCAGAACGTCTATGTCGGCGGCGCCAGCCAGCGCGACATCGCCAATCTCGATCACGCCGCAAAATTCGCGGCCTCCGTCAACTCCAAGGGCCTGCGCAGCGCCAGCGCGATCACCGTCAGCAACGGCTCGATCCGTATCGGTGCGGTCAACAACGCCAGGGTCAACGGGCGTCTGACCGCGCACAGCAAGACCGCAACGCCGAGCAACATTACCGTCGATGCGGGCAAGAACATCGAAATTGGCAAGAACGCCAGGCTCAGCGCCGCGAGCAAGACAGGCGACGCCGGCGACATCCGCCTCAAGGCCACCGAGAACCTGACCGTGGCGGGCGGGGCCAAGTTCGACGCCAGCGCGAAGACCGGCAATGCAGGTCTCGTCGAGTTCAGCGCGAACGGCATCATCGACGTCGGCAACGGTGTCAGCATCAACCTGGCCGCGCCGAACGGCATGGCGGGCACGCTGCTGATGGACCCGACCGACGTGGTCGTCGGCGATGCGAGCCAGGGTGACACCGGCGTGACGCTGTCGAACACCTCGATCGCGAACACCATCAGTGGAATCACCGGTGGCTCCAGCGCCACCTACCTGATCCAGGCGAGCAATTCGATCACCCTGGCGGCACACGCAGTAGTCGATACCCGCCATCTCGACGTCAATGGTCATTCGACGGGCAATGCCAACCACATCACCATCGACGCGCCGAACATCGATATCAAGAATGGTGCGCAGATCCTGGCCCAGGCGGTCAATTTCGGCGGAACCACCTATTCCGACGGCAATGTCACGCTGACGGCAACGGCGAGCGACATCAAGCTGTCCGGCCAGGCCACCGCCGCGACGTCGATCACGGTTGACGGCAAGATCACCGGCGGCACCATCTCGATCAGCGCGACCTCGACGGCCGTGTCGAGTTTCCTGAACGGTTCTGTGGCCGGTGATTTCGCGCTTGTCGGCTCGACGCTTGCCGCCTCGCTGCTCGGGCTCAATGGCGGCTATGTCGCGGCAAGCGCCACGGCGACCATCAACATCAACAGCCATGCCGACATCAACGGCCACGGCGATGTCACCATTTCCGCGCATGCCACGGAGACCGCGTCGGATCCGGCGGTCGCCTCCACCTTGCTCGGCAGCCTCACGCCGGTCGCGGCCGGTGTGGTCGTCGGCAAGATCGACGGCACTGCCACGACCAACGTGGCCTCGGGCGCGACGGTCAACGCCGGCGGCAACCTCGAGATCAAGGCGCTCAACGATGCGACCATCGCCATCGCGGCCCTCGCGGCGTCGACCAGCGCGCAAATCGTCCCGACGGTGGCCTATTCCACGGGATCGGTGACGACGACCGCCAACGTCGCGACCGGCGCGCATCTTGCTGCCGGCACGGTGAACACGAGCGGCAGCACCCTGAAGGTGCGCGCGATCAACAACAACTCGTTCTCGACCAGCGCAACGTCGGTTGCGGCGCCCGGAACGGGGGCGAGCGGTGCTGTCGGCGGCGCGTTCGCCATCAGCGACATCACGACGTCCGCGACCGCAACGCTCGGCGCATCGCTCGGAACCGATGTCAACACGCGGATGAACGGATCCGTTCTGGTCGAAGCGACGTCCGACACCACGCTAAATTCCACGATGGCTTCGTCCATCGCCGGCCTGCCGGCGCTGATCGCGGCGATCGAACGAGGACTGCGCGCCGTCACCTCGCCGACGTCGATCATCAGGGACCATATGGGCTCGCTGATGCCGTTGAGCTTCGATTTCAAGGTCGCAGGCGCGCTCTCGCTGGCCAACAGCACGCAGAGCGCAACCGCCGCGATCGCGCAGAATCCGAGCGGCGGCGCGCCGAGCATCTATGCCAGCGGCAACGTTGCCGTTGCCAGCAATGTCATCGATCGCGGCGTTCGCAGCAATGCGACGTCCAGCGCGATCACGAAGGATCCGGTGTCCGGCGAGAGCACCGCGATCAGCGCGGCCGTCGCCTGGGGCAATTTCACGCATAATTCGAACGCCTATGTCGGCAATGGCACGCTGATCAACGCAGCGAACATCGCCGTCGATGCCACCACCGAACTGCCGATCACCAACACCTGGCTGAAGTGGGATGGACTGGGCGCGGTGCTGAGCCACCTCAACGGCAATCTCGGCGTCGGCGGCAACATCCTGACCAGCTACGCCAATGCCACCGCGGACGCCGGCGATACGATCGGCATCGCCGGCTCGCTGAACCATTTCGTCGTGAACAACAATACGACTGCGTGGGTGGCCGGCAGCGCCAGCCTGACCGCGACTTGCACGACCGCGACATGCGGCAGCAGCTGGTCGGTCGGGATGGACAATGGCGACGTCCATACCTACAACGCCAGCCTCCAAATCGCGGCGACCACGACCACGGCGTCGATCGACGCCGCCGGCAATGTCGGCACGCTCGGCTTCCTGTTCGGCAACACCTCGGGCGGCTCCTCCGTCGGCGGCGCGCTCAATCTCGTCCAGTTCAACACCAATACCATCGCCGGCGTTTCGGACCGCGCGACGCTGCGTGCGGCGGACGACATCGCCGTCAACGCGATCACTTCCGACCGGTTCGTCGCTGTCGCACCGTCGTCGGGCAAGGCTGCCGGCACGCTGGCGCTGAATGGCATCACTTCGCTCGGTTTCCTGAACAACACGACGCATGCGTCGATCTCGAGCCAGGCCACCGTCTATGCACCGACCGTCGGCATCCTGGCGCAGCAGGATCTGTCGGTCGTGACGCTGTCCGGCGCGATGAGCTATAACGGGAGCGGCGGTTCGGCGGTCGGCTTGTCGGTCGCCTATCTCGGCGCAAATACCGACACCTCCGCCTATATCGGCGACAACCATTCCGACATCCGGCCCGGCGTGTTCGGCTCCAACGATCCTTTTGCCGGCACTGGCGGTGGAAGCGGATCGGTCAATGTCGACAATCTCACGATCAGCGCGACCACCTCCGGGCGCATCACCGCGGCCGCCGTCGCGGCATCAGTCTCCGATCCGGCGTCGTCGAGCTTCTCCGACAAGGCGGGGGCCGCCGGGGCGGCCTCGACCGGCGGGACCGCCGGCGTCGGGACGGCTGCGAGCAAGATCGGTTCGACTTCTGGATCGAGCACCAGCGGTTTCAGCCTCGATCTCGCCGGAAGCTCGTCGGTAAGCGACGTCTCGCTCGGCACCAGCGCCTATATCAAGAATACGACGGTCAACAAGTACACCACGACCAGCGCCGTTCTGACCAATACGATCGTTCAGGCGCTCAACGACACCATGCTCAACAATGGTTCCGGATCTGCGGCGCTCAATCTGGCCGGAGGGTCTGCCCAGGGGGCTGCGATCGGCGGCGCGATCGCGGCGGCGATGTCCAACAACGCGACGCTCGCCTACATCTACGGCACCACCGTGAACAACCAGAGTTCGGTGACGGTGCAGGCGCTCAATGGCGGCTCGGAGACCGTCGTCGCCATCGGCGTGGCGGGATCGAAATCCAATTCTGCGGCGCTGTCGGCCTCGGTCGGCATCATCACGGATAGCGCCAACGCCTATATCGAGAGCTCGACGATCACGGGGCAAGCCACCGGCGTCAATCGCGCGCTCGAGGTCGACGCCTACCAGACCACGAACATCGCGATCGGCGGCGGTTCGCTCTATATCACGGGTGGACAAGCCGGCGTCGGCATCGGACTGACCTATGCGTCGATCGCCGATCCCTCAGGCGGAAACGCGACCGACGCGCACATCCGCAGCACCTCGATCTCGAACTATGACACGCTGCTGGTCATGGCCGACAGCGCCAGCGTGATTGCGGCCGGTGCGGCCTCGGGCGGGGCAGGGTCCAACGGGCTTGCGGGCGCGATCGTCGTCAGCGAGATCTCGCCCACCACGACCGCCTACATCAACAGCGGCGCAACGGTGAACATCAACGTTGGACGCGTGACGGTGCTGGCAGACAGCGGCGCGGTGTCGGCGCTGGACACCGCGCTCGGCAACCTCGTCAAGAAGTCGAACAACAATCATCTCGCCGAGGACACCTGCACGGTCGCCGGCGGCACGGGCGGGCAGAACTGCATCGACTTCGGCGCGGCTGCACTCAACGGGGGCGCGGGCAACGGTCCGGGGGCCAGCATCATCTCCGTTGCGGGCCTCATCCAGGCCGGCAAGAACAATGTCGGCGCCTCGATCGTCTACGACACGATCGCAACGACGCATTCGGCTTATATCGCCAACGTGCTGCTGACGGCGGGTGTCAACGGCAATGTCAGCGTGAGTGCGGTCGATTCCTCGAAGATCCAGTCGGTCACCATCGGCTTCGGTCTGGCGACCGGACAGTTTGCGGGGGTCGGCGGCACGACGATCAGCAGCATCGCAAATACTGTTTCGGCGGCCATCGGCAACAACCTGTCCAGCGCGTCGCAATCGGCCATCACGGCCAAAAATATTTCCGTCTCCGCGACCGACAATTCCAGCATCACCGGAACCGCCGCCGTCGCGGGCGCCTCGACGCAAGGCAGTGCCGCGGGCCTGGCGCTCGTCTACAGCAGCATCGCCAACAATGTCAGCGCCGGCGTCACCGGCTCCAAGCTGACCGCATCGGGCAACGTTGCCGTCGGTGCGAACTCGAACGCCAGCATCTCGACGGTCGCCGTCGGTATCGCGATGTCCTCGCAGGTCGGGCTGGCCGGCTCGGTCGCCACCAATCTGATGGGGACCAACGTCACCGCCAGCATCACCGCCGCCGGCACCAACGGTGTCAACGGCGCCGACGTCACCGCCACCAACAACGTCGCCGTGATCGCCGGCAACAACGACAAGGCGGGCGTGTTCGCCGGTGCCGTGTCGATCAGCAAGGGGGCGGCCGGCGGTGCGGGGTCGCTGGTCACCAACCGGATCACCGGGACCACCGCGGCCTATATCAGCGGCGCGAACACCAAGGTCGACGCGCTCGGGACCAGCAGCACCGATACGCTGTCGGTCAACAACGGCTCGCTGGTGCATGCCTTCGATCTCGGCACCGCGCATGCGCCGACCGACACGACGCCGGACCTCACCGAAAACCAGGACACCGTGCGCGGCCTTGCCGTCGTCGCGAGCTCGCACCAGGCGGTCGTGACCAACGTCGCGTCGGTCGCTGCGAGCAGCGGCATTTCCATCATGATCAACCCGATCACCAACGTGATGAGCGGGGTGACGAGCGCCTATATCGACAGCGCGGCCCTCGACACGCGCCTGACCTCTTCGACGCTGAAGCCGCAGATCGAGGTCGCCGCATCCAGCTTCTCCTATTCGGGCGCGTTCGGTGCCGGCATCGTGGCTCCGACCGGCAACGGCGGCGGCGGCGCCACCATCATCAGCACGACGATGCAGCGCGGTACGTTCGCCTATATCACCAATGCCACGGTCGGCGGCGTGCAGTCGTCGAGCGCGACGGTCGGCGCCGTCACCGTGAAGGCCAATGCCGAGCAGGATGCATCCTCGATCGCGATCGGGTTCAACACCGGCTCGGTCGGGCTGAACATCTTCCAGGCGACGACGGAAGCCTATGTCGACGGCGGCGCGCTGACGGCCTCGTCACTGACGGTGAACGCCACCAACAACACCGGCATCTTCTCCGCGAACGGCTCCGGCGCCTATGGCAGCCAGGCCGCGATCGGCGCGGCGTTCCTGGTCCAGGTCTCCTCGAACCGGACCGAGGCCTATGTCGGCGACGAATTCCATTATCAGGGCAATGGCGCAGCACACACGACCGCGCTCAATTTGAGCGGCGCGCTCGACGTCGAGGCCTACACCAAGAACCGCTTCGAGGCCTATGCCATCGGCGGCGCGCTCTCGACGGGGACGGCCGCGATCGCGGGCATGGCGAACATCGAGATCGCCAACAACACCACCATCGCCGGCGTTTACGACACCACGCTGCAGTCGCAGACGGGCGGCGCAGCCGGCGCGGTCACCATCAATGCGACCGAGGACGTGGCGATCAAGGAGATCGCCGGCGCACTCGCGGTCGGCGCCAGCGGGGCCGGCGTCGGCGTCGGCGCTGCGGCCAACGTCATCGTGTTCAAGAGCCGGACCGTTGCCGAGAGCTGGAACAGCAATCTGAACTCGTCCGGTGCGATCAACGTCAGCGCGCTCAGCACCAAGGAAGTGCTGTCCTACGCAGTGACGGCCGGCATCGGTGGCAGCGTCGGCATCGGCGCGACCGTCGGCGTCATTATCATCGGCACCAACACCGCCGATGCCGACACCCAGGGCCAGCAGACCGGCCAGCTCAATCAGGGCAACAACGGCACCATCGCGTCGGTGAACAACGGCACCAACAACTCGCATGGCAGCAACGCAGTCGCCAGCGGCACGGCCGGCAATCCGAACAGCGCTAACGTCAGCTCGACCTACGACGTCGGCAGCGTGCTGAGCGGCGGCAACGACGCCGTCGTCGCGCAGATCGCGGGCGGCAATGTCACGGGCACGCAGGTCAATGTCGCCGCCACCAGCGCCAACGCAGCCAAGATGTATCTGCTCGGCGCGGGCTTTGCCAAGAATGTCGGTATCGGCGCCGGCATCGGCTACACCAGCGTCAACAGCACCGTGCTCGCCAATTTGAGTGACTACGGACGCAACGGTTCCGGCGTGCTGGTGGCCGCAGATACGCCCTTGGCCGTCTCGGCACCGGTTGTCACCGTTGCCGCGGTCGTCAAGGACGCGACCACCGGACCTTATGCCGGCAAGACCATCGACACCGAGGCGATCGCCGGCGGTGCGGCGCTTTACTTCGGCGCCGATGCGGCTGTCGCGGTCGGCAATGTCAGCAACTCCGTGGTGGCGATGCTTGGCGGCCAGATCACCGGAACGGGCGGCACCGGCACGGGCGCTGCGGTCATGGCGCTGGATTCGACGACCCAGATGGTCTTCACCGGCGGCGTCACCGGCGGCGCAGTCGCTGTCGGCGCTTCGGTCGCAACGGCAAGCCGAACGAGCTCGGTCGCTGCGAGGGTTCTGAACGGCTCCACCGTCAACGTCACGACTCTGGCGGTCGGCGCATCCGGCGCCGGCACCTTGTCAACGACCGCTACCGCGCTCGGCGGCGGCATCGTCGCGGGCGTCGGTGCGGATGCGGAGGCCCACGAGAACTCGTCCGTGCTGGCGGAGATCGGCAGCAGTGCCTCGATCACGACGTCCGCGACCGACATCGGCACGCTGGTGTCGGCATCGATCACGCCCAATCTGTCGAGCGAAGCGATCGGCGTTTCGGTCGGCGGCGGTGCCGTCGGCGTTGCCATCGCCAAGTCCACGGTCGGCGCCACGGTTACGGCCGATGTCGGCGACAACGTCAGCTTCTCGGGTGGTGCGCTCGCCGTGACCGCCATGGCGCTGGTTCCGACCGGCGGCACCACGGCATGGGCAAAGGCGCTCGCCGGCGGCGGCGGCTCGCTGATCGGCGCGCAGGGCAGCCTGGCCCAGGCGTCCGAGAACGCCACGGTCAACGCGTACGGCGGAACGGGGATCAGGCTTCCCAATGCCAACGTGACCATCGCGGCTGAAAACGACAGTGCCCAATATGCCGAGGGGACCGGCCTTTCGACCGGGTTCCTGGCGCTCGGCGCCACCGTCGCGCAGACGTCGTCTAGCGCGCACACCTACGCCTATCTCGGCGCGCCCGCGGACATGGCTACCCTGAACCACGGAAGCTATACGGGGATCCTCCGGATCACGGCGACCGGCACCGATACCAATGTCTCCAACGCGAAGGTCGGCGCGGGCGGCACCTATGCCGGCGCGGCGGCGGTCGCCACCACCAACTCGACCGCCGTGACCAACGCGCGGTTCGACGGCGGCACCGCGGATGACACGCTCTATTTCGGCGGCCTCAGCGTCAAGGCCACGCACACCACCAATTATGCGGCCAGCGGTGATGCCTATCAGGCGTCCACGGCCGGCGTCTCCGCCGGCAAGGCGCAGAATGATGTCACCTCGACCACCACGGCCGAGATCGGCACGCACCTGATCATCAACACGGATGGCGGCAACATCGTCGTCATCTCCAAAGACAACGTCAACCAGGCCGGTGGCGGCGCACGCTCGGGCTCCGGCGGCTCGTTCTCGGGGGCTGCGGCACTGAGCGACTCTCATGTGACCCAGTACGTCACCACCAATATCGGCGCCGGAACGATCCTGAGCCTCAACGGCGATCCGCGGACGGCGACCGGGGTGATCGATATCGAGGCCTACAACACACTGAACACCCAGGACACGGCGAGCCTGGCCACGGCCAGTTTCTTCGCCGGCGGTGGCGCCGAGTCCAACATGACGGCGAACGCCACGCTCGCGGTCAATATCAATGCCCGCGAATTGTTCAGCGTCGGCAAGATCTTCGTCGGCACGGCCGCGACGATGTCGGCGTCCAACAACGCCAACGCCAGTCTCTACGGCGCGATCGCCGGCGTCGGCGCCAGCACCAACACATGGGTCCATGCCAACCAGGCCGTCAACGTCGGCAGCAGCACGACAATCGAGGCCTGGCGCGACATCAACATCTATGCCGGCATGTCCGGCGATACCATCACCTTCAGCAGCGTGCAGGCGACCGCGACGACGGTGGTCTACAACAACACGGCCATTCCGATCTCCACGTTGTATCGCGGCACGGCCAATGCCGCGAACGACTCAAGCCTCACGCTTGCCGACAGCTCGCGTGTGCTCGGCGTACGGGACATCTACCTTGGCGCAACGCAAGGGCAGGTCACCGCGTCCGGCAACGGCAGCAATTACAATCCGTATCTGGACATCTTCAGCGCCAAGAACAGCGACAACCACAGCCATACCAGCGGAACCGGCGATGTCGCGCTCAATGGCCTCGTGGTCGCGGGCATCAACAACGACGTGACCATCACGATCGATCTTGGTGCAGGTGCGCCGACGTTGAGTACGACGAGTCCTTACTCGCCGCTCAAGCCCGACTTGTCGTCGCCGCCCACCCTCGAATACGTCGCCGACGTCGATCATTTCAGCCCGGTGAAGAGCTGGAACCACCAGACGATCCAGTACACCATCGTCGGGGGCTTCAATCCTTATCAGAACATCGTCAACCAGCTCGTCACGCTGACCGGCCAGACCGCGACGCAGATCCGGACCCAGCTCGCGACGTCGACGTCGACACATCCCGCCACGATGGCGCCGTCCGGCGCCGATCCGACGGGCGACGTGCAGCGCCAGATCAACGCCCTGATCCAGCAGGCGCCCTATACTTCCGACGCCGCCGGCAACGCCTTCGCGTTCGGCGACATCCTGGTGTCCGCCGGCAATGTCTCGATTCTGGCGCAGAAGCTGAGCGGAAACAGCCTCTCCGGTCACACGGCGCCATCGGTCACTGCGCAGAGTTCGCCGACGATCAGGGTCGAGAACCGCGGCCTCGACTTCATGGATTTCGCGAACCTCACGGTTACCAATGTGACCGGCGGAAACATCACCTACCGCCAGATCGACCATGTCGACCCCGACTCGCATTCCAACGTGACCTTCACCGCCACGCCGAGCGCGACGCCGATCATCGACATCTCGGCTACCTACAACCGCGTCGATCCCAGCACCGGGCTCGGGGTCGACGGCAACGGCAACCAGCTGACGCGCAAGCCCGACATTTATTTCGACGGCATCGTCACCAACGAGAACGGCCTGCTCAAGATCACCAGCCAGCTCGGCAGCGTCGTCGCGTCGCAGTCGCTCAACGCCGCGACCATCCAGATGGTGGCGCCCAACGGCTCGTTCATCTTCCTCGGCGGCGTCGGCAGCTTCTACAGCTCCAACCACGACGTCACCTCGCAATGGGCCGGTGTCGAATACAAGCCGGCCGATAACGACACACTGACGGCGGTGATGGCGGCGGCGACCTATCTCGGCGCCTATGGCGCCTACGCGTACAGCCCGCACATCGGCGACGGCGGCAATCACCCGTATTTCTATTACTGCTGCGTCGACGGCCATAGTGGCGTCCAGCAGACGGCCGCCAACAGCACGGTCTTCACCGCGCGCATGCTGATGACCTATTACGACGGCCTGTCGCTCTATTCGGCGATCTTCCTGCCGATGGGCAACGGCTCGCCCAACGGAGGCGGCGGCAGCGTGGGCAGCACCGCCACGCTTGCGGCGATGGAAGGCCCGACGGTCCAGCCGATTTCGACCGCGCCGTGGGAGCGCAATACCTATGCCGGCCAGGGCGTTTTCAGCAACACGACCCACGACACCGTTACAACACACTCCGACGGTTCGACCTCGACCCACACGGACACGTACTACTCGCCGTTCAATTGCGACAGGTGCTCGGCCTACTTCCAGGTCGTCAATATCCAGAACGACGTGATCACGCCGAGGACCGCGAACACGAACGCGAGCACGAACTGGGCCTCGACCACGCCTTCGGGGTACCAGAACCCCACGGATCGGCCCTTCATTCTCGGCCAGGCGATCATCATCTCGGCGGGGGTCATCAACGTCAACGGCCTCATCCAGAGCGGCACGAGCAGCAATTACTCGGTCGATATCGGCGGCGGAGTGCTGTCCGCCATCAACGGCCTCAAGACCAGCAACAATGGCGCGGACTTCGCCCAGGCCCAGGCCAATGCGCGGAACGGCAGCTATTACGACATCACGGCGGCTGCGACGACGCAGTTCTCCAGCGATATCAAGATCGGCGTGAAGTACAATGCACTCACCGACCAGATCATGGTGAACGGCGTGGTGCAGGGCTCGGGCGGCTACGTCTATCTGAACGGCAAGATCATCTCGACCTCGACCGACGGCACCTCCCAGGGCACGATCGCGGTCAAGGGTGGTGCGGGCACGATCACGGTCAACAACACGACTGGGCTTCAGCTCGTCACCAACACCATCAACACCGGCGTCAGTGCGCCCAGCGTGATCCAGATCGTCGATCAGCTCCAGCAGCAGACGACGTGGTACGTCTACAATCCCTCCGCGTCGGGCGGCCAGCAGGTGTCGACGTATAGGACAGCCGGCGTCAATGCGAGCTCGTACACCGCCGCGATGCTGGCCGGTATGAGCGGAACAGCGGGCATCCAGTACACCGTGAAGCCCAACATGTACTACCAGTGGGTCGATACGGCGACGCTCGATCGTCCGACGACCAGCACGCAGTTCGACTACGGCTGGCACTACACGCCGAACGCGTCCGGAGACAACTGGACCCGCACCGTCAGCCTCGTCGAGAACGTGATGCAGGCCACGGGCGGTGGCGGCAACACCGGCCGATTGCAGACCGCGAACTTCCAGGAAGTGGTCACGGCGACCGGCAGCTATCATAACGGTGGCTACAACACGTCGGCTGGGCTGTGCTGCGGTGCGGATGGTCATTACGACTGGTTCCAGCAGATCTACGATCACCTGACCCTAACGCTGACCAACACGGTCAAGGCCTCGAACCCGATCAACATCCAGTTCAGCGGCGGTGGCGCGAGCACTGTCAATGTCACCTCGAATTCCGGCATCGTCATCAACGGGCCGATCAACAACCTCTCGGGTGACACGACGGTCATCGCCACCGGCGCCAATTCGGCCATCACATCAGGCGCGAACGCCAACAACCCGATGATCTCGGGCAAGAACGTCACGCTGTCGGCGGATGGCGGTATCGGCACGCGCGGCACGAACGGCGTTCCCGTCCAGGTGCAGGTCTATGGCGGCAGCCTGAAGGCCGATACGATCGACCGCGACATCGCGATCGCGGCCACCGGCTCGCTGTCGATCGACCACGTGAAGGTGAATTCGGCAGGCGGCACGCCGCAGGGCAGCGTCTTCCTCTCGGCGACCGGCGACATCAACTCGGCGTCCGCCTACAACGTCGCCAATCCCGTCGTGATCGGCAAGAACATCGAGATCAACTCCACCGCCGGTGCCATCGGCGCGACGAGCGCCGTCGTCAACGGCGCTTCCACCCTGACCAACATCAATCCGCTGGTGATCCAGGCGACGGGGACGATTCAGGCGAGCGGCGCCGTCGATGGCGGCGTGCTCGACAGCGCCTCGGCCACCGGCACCTACATCGTGCAGTCCAAGGGCGATCTCCGCCTCGGCACGATCCGGTCGACCGGTGGTCCGGTCTTCCTGGAAGCCGCCGGCTCCGACGGCAACCAGGCCAGCATCCTCAATGGCCGGGCGGCGGTCGGTCTCACCCAGGCGCAGAGCCAGCATTTGCAGGACGTCTGGGCCAGCCTCGACCTGCTCAGCGGCAACGCCGCCACCAACGCCGTCAACAGCTACCAGTCGATGGTGACGTCGGCCTACAACGACTATTTCCAGCTCAAGAACATCGCGTTCACGAACGGCAGTACCTACAACCCGACCTCGGTGGGGCTGACCGT
Organism: Bradyrhizobium niftali; assembly: GCF_004571025.1. Lineage (GTDB taxonomy): Bacteria > Pseudomonadota > Alphaproteobacteria > Rhizobiales > Xanthobacteraceae > Bradyrhizobium > Bradyrhizobium niftali. Next base: position 460,405 of record NZ_SPQT01000001.1, read on the forward strand.
GCTGCGGGCGCAGGTGGCGGCCAAGCTCGGCATCGATCCCGCCAATGTCACGGCGACGCAGATGCAGGTCGAGGCCACGACGCGGTTCCTGAAGGATCAGTTCCTGCTCGGCCAGATCAGCACCGCCGAGCTCAAGAGCTCGCTGACCACGTTGATGGGAACCGCACCTGCGGACCCGCTGGCGTCGCTGTTCGGCAGCTCGCTCTCGACGACCCTGTTCACCAAGCTGTTCGACGGCGTGGCAATCAATCAGCAGTTCCTGCCGACCAACGCCGCGCTCCAGGCCGTCTTGCAACCGGGCCATTTCAGCTCGACCTACACTTATACGCTTGCATCGACCGAGCGGGTCTACAGCATCATCACCGCGGGCTCGCAGTGGACGCAGAGCCAGCTCGCCTACACCGTGTCGTCGTCGGCCGTCGGCGCGGCGCCGCCGCCGATCGACGACAACGTCGTGGCCAATGTCAGCGCCAACCAGATCATGCTCTATGCGCCGCGCGGCTCGGTCGGCAATTCGGCCGCGCCCCAGACGTTCACCTTCACCAGCGTCGATTCCTCATCACTGACGCCGGAGCAGAGGGGATTGCTCGCGACCGCCGGTCCCGGCCAGCTCACCGTCGGCGCGGTCACGGACCCGACGACCCATGTCACGACCTATACGGTCAGCCTGTCGCAGCAGAACCTCGTGGTCGTCGACAACCCGATCGCGATCTCGGCCAAGGCGCTGACGAATATCTATCTCGGCAGCAAGAACAGCCTCGCGCTCGGCGGCGTCACCGCGAATTACGGTCCGATCGCGGCCGCGCAGGCCAACGGCATCCAGGTGACCGGCCGCGGCGACGTCAAGCTCGACGCCGTGACCAGCATCTTCGCCAATGTGAGCGGGCCGGTCATATCAGGTGATATCGGCAACCTGACCCTGATCGCGGAGCGCGGCAATGTCGGTGCCCCCGGAGCCGCCGGAAGCAATCCCGCGACCAACACGAACGCGCTTCAGATCGCGTTCGCCGATCCGAGCAACGACCAGCTCGACCAGGTCTCGTCGGCGCAGGGCATCTATGTGAAGCAGACCACCGGCGATCTCATCCTCGGCAACATCTCGGCCGGCAATGCAATCCAGCTCGCTGCGGCCGGCAGCATCTACGCCGAAGCCGACTTCACGGATCGTACGGCGATCCACATCCTGGGCGCCGACCTCGACCTGCGCGCCGGCGGCAACATCGGCTTCAACGGTTCGACCTTCCAGCCGCTGCAAGTGAACATCTCGGGCGCGGTGACCGGCTCGGCGGTCGGCGACCTCAGCATCCTCGCGGTCGCCGGCGATCTCGCCGTCGGCACGAGCGGCGCCTATGGGGCGCTGACGGCCGGCGGCGCCCTGACGCTGAACGTGCCGCGCGGCGCGCTCACCATCAATACCAGCATCACCAGCGCTGGCCTGATGCAACTGCTCGCCAACCGCGGCATGACCTTCGCGGCCGGCACCAGCGCGGCGCCGGTGGTTGCGACCAGCAGCTCGGGCGGCGTGACGCTGGTCGCCGCGACGCTGTCGATGGGCGCCTATTCGGCCATCAATGCGGCCGGATTGATCTCGGTGACCACCACGGGCGATGCGACCATCGGCCAGCTGAATTCGTCGCAATCTTACGCGGCGGCCTCGAACGCGCCCTCGATCATCGTCACCGCCGGCGGCGTCGCTTCGCTCGGGGCGATCATCGACAATGGTGACGGCCAGACCAAGTTCGTCGCGTCCGGCTCCGGCGCCGAGCTTTCGCTGAACGCATCGAACGGCATCGGCAACACGACGAGCCGGCTCACCCTCAGCGCCGCCCGTCTGTCGGCGAGCGCGAGCGCCGGCGATATCCACCTGAAGACCCTGACCGACGCCGAGGCGAGCCTGCTGTCCGCGGTGAAGGGCAGCGTGGACATCCTCGGGACAGGCGGCCTGACGCTCGACCAGGTGTTGGCGGGCACTGCGACCGGTGCGAGCGGGTCTTTCCGCGCCGTCACGAACAACGGCAGCATCGTCATCGGCACCGCCGACAGCAGCGGCTCGCAGACGGTCCACGCCAGCCAGAACGTGACGTTCAAGTCGCTCGCGACCACCGGCAATAGCGGCGACGCCGGCAACATCAATGTCACGGCCGACAACGGCTTCATCCTGGCCCAGACTGTGACATCAGGCGGCGTGACCACGCTTGGCTCGGTCTCGGCGCACGGTTCGGCGACGCTGCTTGCCGCCACGACCGTCACCGGCGACACGCTCGCCGCCACGACCGGCTCGGGGCTGCTGACGGCCGGCGGCGGCCCGATCAACTGGAACGTCCTCAACGTCGGAACGACGCTGGGCGCGACGGCGAGCCAGGGCAGCATCACGTTCCAGACCGCGCAGAGCGGCGGCACGCAGACCATCCACGCCCGCGACAACGTGACGTTCAACGCGCTGACGGCGACCGGCATCAACGGCGATGCCGGCAGCATCAACGTCAACGCCGACAACGGCTTCATCCTGGCGCAGGCGGTGATGGCCGGCGGCGTGCCGACGCTGGGCTCGGTCTCGGCCAACGGCTCGGCGCGGCTGATCGCGGCGGGCACCAACACCGGGCATAACCTCACGGCCTCGACCGGCAACGCGGTCTTGAGCGGCACGGTCGTTCATTGGGATAATCTCAACGCGGGCGGCAGGCTCGATGTCACCGCGACGGCCGGAGGGATCACCGTTGGCACCGCCATCAGCGGCGGCACGCAGACCCTGCATGCCGTGAACGACATCGTCTTCAGCCAGCTCACCACGACGGGTATCCCGGGCGATGCCGGCGACCTCAACGTCAAGTCCGACACGGGCTCGCTCCGCGGCGGATCGATCTCGGCGCACGGCGATACGCGTTTCGAGGTGGCCGGATCGGTCTCGCTCGACCGGATCAGCGGCGACACCGTCAGGATGACCTCGTCGGGTGACCTGACGATCGGCTGGGTCAGCGTCGTGAGGGAGCTCGACCTGGCGGCAGACACGATCAACGTCAAGGGCGAGCAGATCCGCTCGAACCCGCCGATTCCGCTGATCCTGAACGTCACCGGCTACAACGGCGGCGTGGCGAAGTCCGCCAACATCTCGATCGACCCGGACAGCATCATCGTCAACCAGTTCAGGGTGGTGGACGCCAATTTCTGGACGGACGCGCACGCCGTCGCGATCCTGAACGGCTACGTGCCGGGCCAGCTGATGCTCACCACCGCCACCCAGCAGGTGTTGCTCAACAACCGCACGCCGGCGCCGTCCAACTGGCCGACGCTTCAGCTCTACCAGCCGGGCGGCGTGTTCACGATGAGCCAGGTCGGCAACGCCAATGTCAGCAATGCCTATGTGGTGTTCTACACCGGCGACGTCTCGGCCACCGTCACCAACTACGGGCCGACCCACATCTGCTGCAACAACTTCACCGGCGCCAGCATGGCGCGCAACATCTCGGTCGACGGCGAGGGCAGCGAGAGCATCGAGACCTGGATGGCGAAGAAGGACGGCGGGACGTTCTACCTGCTCGGCCTCTCCGGCCAGGCGCGTCTCGATGCGCTGCTGACGCCGCGGCCGGTCGAAACCATCGGTTCCGGTCCCGCCGTCAATATCGAGGGATTGAGCGACATGCGTAAGCTCCGCCGTCAGGGGCAGCGCGCGGGTCGTACCGGCTGGAAGGATGCGGCGGTTGAGACGGCGAGGCCGGCGGTTAGCCGTCTCGCGGAGGCGTGGTAGCGGGATGCGGGTTCTGGGGGTAGCAATTGGGCTCGGGCTTGCAGCGTCCTGCATCGCGTCCGCGCGCGCGCAGGTGCCCTCGATCAATCCCGGCGTGATCCAGAACGACGTCGACCGTCAGCGGCGGCAGCTCGAGCAGCAGAGCGCGCCGCCCAAGCTGGGCGGGCCGGCGGTGATCGGCGGCGAGCGGGAAAAGTCCCAGCTGTTGAAGCCGGGCGGGCCGAAATTCCGCCTGCGCAAGGTCGAGTTCGACTCCTCCAAATTCATCACGCCGGCGGAGCTGGATGAGATCGCCAAGAAGTATGTTGGCAAGAATGTCGACATCGCCTCGCTGTTGCAGCTCGTCGCCGACATCAACGCCATCTACACCGCGCGCGGCATCGTCACGGGCATTGCGACGCTGCCGGATCAGGATGCCAAGGGCGGGGTGGTCAAGATCAAGCTGACCGAAGGCCGGCTCCAGAAGACGACCGTCGAGGGCAACAAGCAGACCAGCACGGACTATATCCTCCAGCGCGTCAAGGAGCCGGAAGGCGAGGTCCTCGACGTTCCGAAACTCAATCGCGACGTGATCTGGTTCAATCGCACCAACGATGTGCAGATCAAGGCGCTGCTCCAGCCCGGCACGAGCTTCGGCCTGACCGACCTCCAGTTCGCGGTCATCGAGCCGCCGGTCGACACCTGGCAGCTCTTCGTCGACAACCAGGGCGTGGAGAACACCGGGCGCTGGGAAGGCGGCACGTTCTACAAGCGCCACGGCCTGTTCGGCGTCGACGACCGCCTGACCTTCTACGGCGTCCGCTCCGACGGCAATCTCAACGGCAACGCCGCCTACAGCATTCCGGTCAATCCCTGGGGCGGCCGCGTCGGCGTCAGCTACACCGAAGGCAAGATCAAGATCATCCAGGGACCGTTCGTCGCGCTCGACGTCACCGGACGCTCCAGCCAGGCCGCCGTCAATTTCAGCCAGCCGGTCTGGGTGACGCAGGACTGGCTGGTGCTGCTCAACGGCGCGGTGACCGAGGGCAAGACGGTGAGCCGCTTTACCACGGTCGCCGTCACCGACGATCACTACGACAAGGCCACGGCCGGCGTCTCGGTGACCAATTCCGGCAACAGCTATTCGATCACGGTCTCGCCGGCGGTGAACTACATCGAATGGCAGGACCACGTGCTCGGCAACAACCGCACGTTCAACACCTATACCGGCTCGCTGATCGCGACCAGCGCGGCGGGACCGGCGAATTTCAGCGCCAACGTGCTTGCGAGCTGGCAGTACACGCAGGGGAAGCTGCTGCCGGGCGACCAGATATTCTCGATCGGCGGCCCGACCACCGTGCGCGGCTATCCCTCCAACTCGGCGTCCGGCGACAGCGGCTATTATTTCAACGCCGAGCTGCACTACAACTGGTCGCAATGGCTCAAGGGCTTCGACACCTACATCTTCACCGACTGGGGTGCGGTGTATTCGACATTCCCCGGCGTCACCGAACTCGGCTCGGTCGGCGTCGGTTTCTCCTGGACCTACGCGCCGTTCATGACGTTCGAGGCAAATTACGCGACGCCGTTGAAGATGGCCGTCTCGACCCAGAACCATTATGAGGCCTATGGCCGCGTCATTTTCCGGCCGTTGTTGATGTTCCAGAAGCAGGAAAGCGCCGCGCCTGTGGCGGCGGTTGCCGGCAAGAGCAAGTCGTAGCGGGAGGTTGCGCTGCTTCTCTCCGTCGTCATTGCGAGGAGCTCTCGCGACGATGCAATCCAGAATCCGTCCGCAGAGAGATTCTGGATTGCTTCGCTGCGCTCGCAATGACGGAGGAGGGCGCGTTTGTCAGCGCCGCAGCGTGAACTCCTCCGTCCCCCGCCGGTGCTCCCACTTCGCCTGCTCCAGCTCGGGCTGGTCGCATTCGGTCTCGGGATAGCCGATGCAGAGATAGGCGATGAATTTCCATGAGCTTGGCACGTCGAGAATGGTGTGGATGCGATCCGGATGCAGGATCGACACCCAGCCGAGGCCGATGCCCTCGGCGCGCGCGGCGAGCCACATCGCGGTGATCGCGGCAACCACGGAATATTCCGTCGTCTCCGGCATCGTCGCGCGGCCAAGGCCGTGCCCGATGTCGCTCGCCTTGTCCGCGAACACGGCGAGGTGGCCGGGGGCCTGTTCGAGGCCTGATAGTTTCAGCGTCGCATAGCGCGCCGCGCGCTCGCCGGAGTAGCAATCGAGCGCATCGGCATTGCACGCCCTGAAGTCGTCGATCACGGCGCGGCGGCGTGCGGCGTCATCGACGGTGACGAAGCGCCAGGGCTGACTCAGGCCGACGGAGGGCGAGAGGCAGGCGGTTTCGATCAGGCGTTCCACCGCGCCGTCCGGCAGCTGATCGCCGCGAAAGCGGCGCACGTCACGGCGCCACACGAACAGCTCGCGCAGATGTCGGCGGAAGGTGTCGTCGAACTCGACCATGGGGTCAGTGTCCCATCTGGAAGGCCGCAGCAACGAGCAGGATCACGATCTCGCCGGTCTGCTCGAAGGCGCCGAGGATGTCGCCGGTCTGCCCGCCGATCTGGCGGATGGCAAGCCGTGCCAGGATCCAGCCGGCAAGCGACAGCAGGATCAGGCCGACGAGGGCCTTGCCCGGTCCAAGTGCGAGGGTGAGCGCGAGAGTTCCAACGGCAAAGGCGATGGCGACGCTGCGGCCCGGCGGCGATCCGGCGCTTGCCGACAGACCGTCAGGCCGTGCCGGCGGTACCAGCGACATGAAGGCCGGCACGCCCGCGCGGGCAGCGCAATGCGCAGCGCACAGCGCCAGCGTCACCAGCCACGGATTGGCGATCGCCGCGAGCGCGCTCCAGCGCAGGCCGAACGACAGGATCAGCGCGCAGACGCCATAGGTCCCGATCCGGCTGTCGCGCATGATCTCGAGCTTGCGCTCGCGCGTCCGGCCGCCGCCGAGCCCGTCGGCGGTATCGGCAAGGCCGTCCTCGTGCAGCGCGCCGGTGATGAGGGCGGTCGTGGCCAGTGCGAGCAGGGCGGCAAGGTTCGGCGTCAGTCCGAGCCGGCTGGAGATCTTGTAGACCAAGGCGCCTGCAAGTCCGACCAGAAGGCCGGCGACCGGTAGCGCCCAGGTCGCGCGCGCGATGGCGCCGTCGGCCGCGGGCTTTGACGATCCGACCGGCAGGAGCGTGACGAACGACGCCGCGATCCTGAGATCGGCGATGACGTCCCGGATCGTCTCGACGCCCGGCATCATTTCAGCTTCATCGGCAGCCCGGCGACCACGAACTCGACTTCGTCGGCAACGCCGGCGAACGTCTGATTCATGATTCCGGCAGCATCGCGATAGGCGCGCGCCAGCGCGTTGTCGGGCACGATACCGAGGCCGACCTCATTGGTGACCATGATGACGGGACTGCGCAAGCGAGGGAGAACCTCGGCGAGGTGCGTCACCTCGCGCGACCAGTCGCGCTCGGAATGCAGCAGGTTGGACAGCCAGAGCGTCATGCAATCGACCAGTCTCGCGCCGCCGCCCTCGGTTTCGACCAGCGCCTGCACCAGGTCGAGCGGCACCTCGCGCTCGATCCAGTCGGCTCCGCGTCGCGCGCGGTGCTTTGCGATGCGATCCTCCATTTCGGCGTCGAGCGCCTCGGCTGTGGCAATGTAGACAGGCCGCCCGGGAAAGGCCTGCGTGCGTGTCTCCGCACGCCGGCTCTTGCCCGATCGCGCTCCGCCCGTGATCAAGATGACGGCCATAAAAGTCTCCTGTCGGCCAGCACTAATCACCAAACGGGGCCAAAGACAAAGCCGAAATCAGGCGGGCAGGGGCTTGCGCTCGGCCGGAGCTTTGCGCAACAGGGGCGGAGCGAGACGGGAGATTTGCGTGGGCTTTGCGGGTGCGATGGCGGTGGCAATGGCGGTGGATGCCCTGTTGGGCTGGCCGGCCCCGCTGTTCGCACGGATCGGCCATCCCGTGACCTGGCTCGGCCGGCTGATTACGACGGTCGACACCGCCTGGAATCGGCCGTCAGATCCGCCGGCGTTCCGCCGCGCCGCGGGCGTTGCCGGCGCGCTCGTGGTGATTGCAGTCTCTGCCGCTCTCGGCTGGGTCCTTCAGTCCGTGCTCGCGCTGGGCTGGATCCAATTCGTGCTGGTGGGCATCCTGGCGTGGCCGCTGGTTGCGCTACGCTCGCTCGATGATCACGTGGCCGCCGTCGCAAGCCCCTTGCAGGCTGGCGACATCGCCGGCGCACGCGAGGCAGTCTCGCGCATCGTCGGCCGCGATCCCGCGACGCTCGATGAAGCCGGCATCGCGCGCGCGGCGATCGAGAGTCTTGCGGAAAACGCCTCCGACGGCATCGTGGCGCCGGTGTTCTGGGGCGCGCTGTTCGGCCTGCCCGGCATCTTCGGCTACAAGGCCATCAACACGCTGGACTCCATGATCGGCCATCGCAGCGAGCGACACGAAGCCTTTGGCTGGGCGGCGGCGCGGATCGACGATGTCGCCAACTTCATTCCGGCGCGCCTGACCGGGTTTCTGTTCGTGCTGCTGGCGCCGCGCCGGGCGGAGGCATTGTCGTGCATGACGCGCGATGCGCGCCGGCATCGCTCGCCCAATGCCGGCTGGCCGGAAGCTGCGATGGCCGGCGCGCTTGGCGTGCGGCTCAGCGGTCCCCGGATCTACCACGGCAGCATCACCAACGAGCCCTGGCTCAACGAAGGCGCGCGCGATCCGCTCGCCGCCGATATCTCGCAAGGGTTGACCGTCTACCGCCGCGCCATGCTGCTGCTCGCAGGCCTCCTTGCGATCCTCAGCTTCGCGTGAAAGAACAGGACATGCGCGAGCACGGTGGAAATCTCGATCTGGCCCAGCAGCGTTTCGGCGGGCGCGCCGAGGACTGGATCGATCTCTCGACGGGGATCAACCGGCTGCCTTATCCGGCGGGCGAGGTGAGCATGCGCGCGTGGAGCGCGCTGCCGTCGCGGGCGGAGATCGATGCCTTGCATCAGGCGGCGCAGCACGCCTACCGCACCAGCGCGGCGCTCGTTGCGATGGGCGGCGCGCAAGCCGCCATTCAATTGCTGCCGCAACTTGGGCCGCGCGGCCACGCCCGCATCCTTGCGCCGACCTACAACGAATATTCCGGGGTCCTGGCGGCTGCGGGCTGGGACGTCCAGGAGGTCGCGGATCTTGACGCGCTGGCGGACGCGGACCTCGCCATCGTCGTCAATCCCAACAACCCCGATGGCCGGTGCCATACGCCGAAGGACTTGCTGGCACTGCTCCCGCGCGTCGGCCGTCTCGTCATCGACGAGAGCTTTGCCGATGCCGTTCCGCAGCTGTCGCTTGCGCCGGAAGCGGATCGAACGGGGCTGCTGATCCTGCGGTCCTTCGGGAAGTTTTATGGTCTGGCCGGCCTGCGGCTCGGGTTTGCGATCGGTGGCGCGGGCGTCATCGCAGGGATCGCCGCGATGTCGGGGCCATGGCCGGTCTCGGGGGCCGCGATCGCGATCGGTTGCCGCGCATTGCGCGACGATGCCTGGGCGAAATCCACCTCGGCGCGGCTTGTGCGCGACTGTGCCCGTCTCGACGACATGGCGCACGTAAAAGGCTGGACGCTCGTCGGCGGCACGCCGCTGTTTCGTCTTTACGAAACGCCTGATGCGCTGGCCGCGCAGGAGAAGATGGCGCGTGGCCAGATCTGGTCGCGCGTCTTCGGGCAAAAGCCGACATGGCTGCGGCTCGGGCTTCCCGGCAGCGAAGCCGAATGGACGCGCCTTGCCGAGGTCCTAGCGCGCTAGCGAAAGCAGGCCTTCGACGTCGAGATGCTTTTCGATGTGGTCGGCGAGCGCATCGAGCGCGCTCTCGACCCTGGCATGATAAGGCTCGTCGCCTGCGGGAATGTCGAGCTTGGCCAAATACGCCCTGCGGAAATCATCCGACGTGAACAGGCCGTGCAAATAGCTGCCCTGCACGCGGCTGTCGCTGGAGATCGCGCCTTCCGGCTCGCCATTCAATGTCGCGAACGGCCGCGCGCGATCCGGCCCGTCGGTGCGGCCGATGTGGATTTCGTAGGCCTCGATCGGCCGGTCCGTGGCGGCGTGCACGGCCGCAACACGCGTCAGCGTCTTCTGCGGGCTCATCACCGTCTCGACATCCAGAAGTCCGAGGCCCGGCGTGTCGCCGGCAGGGCCTTCGATGCCATCGGGGTCGGCGACACTGCGCCCGAGCATCTGATAGCCGCCGCAGAGGCCGAGGATGTGGCCGCCGCGGCGATAATGCGCCAGGAGATCAATGTCCCAGCCCTGCGCGCGCAGGAAGGCGAGGTCGCCGCGGGTCGATTTGGAGCCGGGGATGATGACGAGCCTCACGTCGCCGGGGATCGCTTCACCCGGACGGACCATCACGAGATCGACGCCGGGTTCGAGCTTGAGCGGATCGAGATCGTCGAAATTGGCGATCCGTGACAGCGCGAGACAGGCGATCTTGCATTGGCCCGGCTTTCGCGCGTCGCTGAGGCCCAGCGCGTCCTCGGCCGGCAGCTCGCCGGCGCGCGCAAACCAGGGCAGCACACCAAGGCCGCGCCAGGACGTCTTCTGCTCGATCAGCTTGTAGCCGTCGTCGAACAGCGTGGGATCGCCACGGAACTTGTTGATGACAAAACCCCGGATCATCGCGGCATCGTCGGGGTCGATCACCGTCTTGATGCCGACGAGCTGGGCGATGACGCCGCCCCGGTCGATATCGCCGATCAGCACAACCGGCACATCGGCCTTTCGGGCAAAGCCCATATTGGCGATGTCGGCCTTGCGCAGGTTCACTTCGGCGGGACTGCCGGCGCCTTCGACCAGCATGAGATCGGCCCGCGCCTTCAGCCGCTCGAAGCTCTCCAGCACGGATCCCATCAGCTGTGGCTTCATCGCCGCATAGTCACGCGCACGCGCAGTTGCGATGCGCTTGCCATGCACGATGACTTGCGCTCCGACATCGGTCTCCGGCTTCAGCAGCACCGGGTTCATGTCGGTGTGTGGCTCGACGCCGGCGGCGAGGGCTTGCAGTGCTTGTGCGCGGCCGATCTCGCCGCCATCGACGGTCACGGCCGCATTGTTCGACATGTTCTGCGGCTTGAAGGGAAGCACGCGCAGGCCGCGCCGCGTGAAGGCGCGCGCAAGACCGGCGACGATGAGCGACTTGCCCACGTCCGAGCCGGCCCCCTGGATCATCAATGCGCGCGCCATCGCGTGTGTCTTCAGAACTCGACGCCGGCCTGCGCCTTGATGCCGGAGCGGAACGGATGTTTCACCAGCGTCATCTCGGTGACGAGGTCGGCGATCTCGATCAGCTCGTCCTTGGCGTTACGCCCGGTGAGCACGACATGCGTCATCTCAGGCTTTTGCGTGCTGAGGAATTCGACGACCTCAGCGATATCGAGGTAGTCGTAGCGCAGCGCGATGTTGATCTCGTCGAGCACGACCATGCGCAGGCTGGGATCGAGGATCAGCTCCTTCGCCTTCTCCCAGCCGGCGCGCGCGGCGGCGATGTCGCGGGCGCGGTCCTGCGTCTCCCAGGTGAAACCTTCGCCCATCGCGTGGAACTGGCAGAGATCGCCGAAATGACCCGTGAGCAGGCGGCGCTCGCCGGTGTCCCAGGCGCCCTTGATGAACTGCACCACCGCGCAGGGGAAGCCGTGGGCGACGCAGCGCACGATCATGCCGAAGGCCGAGGACGACTTGCCCTTGCCGGCGCCGGTATGGACGATGATGAGGCCCTTTTCGCCGCTCTTGGTCGCCATGATCTTGTCGCGGGCGGCCTTCTTCTTCGCCATTTTCGCGGCGTGGCGGGCGTCGGTTTCCTCGCCCGTTTGGGTATCCGGTTCAGGCGTCATCGTACCTGGTCCTTCGGCTTGACAAGAGGCGGCCGGGGGCAAATGGTGGCCCGGCGTTGGTTCCTGTCCTATGACAGGCGAAGAGGGAATGCGATAGGGTCCGAATCGGCAAGATTTGGGTCCAAAATGCAGCCGCCCCCGCGACCGTGACCGGAGAGATGCCCGAGGCCACTGACCCCTAACGGGATCGGGAAGGCGGGGATCGAAGGGTAAAACCCTGCTCCGCAAGCCGGGAGACCTGCCAGCGCGGACGATTTTTGGACCGGCGGACGGGGTGTTCCGCGACGGGGAAACGGACCCTCGCAAGACCGGTTCGTGGGCCTCTTCGCCTCCCGCTGTTTATTCTGGAAGAGGCGATGACCGTCACACTTCACGTCTGTATTACCTGCCGCGCCGGCGAGACACCTGGCGAGGGCGAAGTCACTCCGGGCAAGCGCCTTCACGGTGCGATCCTGGAGGCCGGCGTGCCCGATGGCGTCAATGTGGTTCCCGTCGAATGCCTGTCGGCCTGTAACCAGGGTTGCTCGGTCGCGCTGAGCGCGCCCGGCCGCTGGTCCTATGTCTATGGCCGCCTGTCGGATGCCAACGCGCGCGACGTGATCGCGGGCGCCGCCGCCTATGCGGCCGCGCCCGACGGCCTCGTGCCCTGGCGCAGCCGCCCCGAGATCTTCCGCAAGCAATCGCTTGCCCGCATTCCCCCCATTGCCGTCGTGCCGGAGGCCGCCGAATGAATTCGCTCGCAAAAGTCCCTGTCACGGTGGTGACCGGCTTTCTCGGCTCCGGCAAGACGACGCTGATCCAGCATCTTCTCGCAAATCCCAACGGCAAGAGGCTCGCGGTGCTCGTCAACGAGTTCGGCAGCGAGGGCGTCGACGGCCAGATCCTGAAGTCCTGCGCCGATGCCAATTGTCCGGAGGAAAACATCGTCGAGCTCGCCAATGGCTGCATCTGCTGCACCGTTGCCGACGATTTCATCCCGACCATGGAACTGTTGCTGGCGCGGCCCGTAAGGCCCGATCACATCCTGATCGAGACCTCGGGCCTCGCGCTGCCCAAGCCTTTGCTCAAGGCGTTCGACTGGCCGGAGATCCGCTCGCGCATCACCGTGGACGGCGTGATCGCGCTCGCCGATGCCGAGGCCGTCGCCGCCGGACGCTTTGCGCCGGATCCGGCCGCGGTGGAAGCGCAGCGTGCGGCGGACGAAAATCTCGATCACGAGACGCCGCTGTCGGAAGTGTTCGAGGACCAGATCGCCTGCGCCGACATCGTGCTGCTCACCAAGGCCGATCTCGCAGGTGCTGCGGGGATCGAAGCGGCCAAGGCTGCCATCACCGCCGAGATGCCGCGCCGCGTGCCGATGCTCCCCATCACTGATGGAGCGATCGACGCCCGCGTCATCCTCGGCCTCGGTGCTGCCGCCGAGAATGATCTCGCCGCGCGCCCGTCGCATCACGACGGCGAAGAGGAGCATGAGCACGACGACTTTGCCTCAGTGGTAATCGACCTTCCTGAGGTCACGGATATCGACACACTGGTCGCCTCGGTTCAGCGCCTGTCGCGCGAGCAGAACGTGCTGCGCGTCAAGGGCTACATCGCGGTCGCGGGCAAGCCGATGCGCCTGCTGCTCCAGGCGGTCGGTGAGCGCGTGCGTCACCAGTTCGACAAGCCCTGGGGCGCGGTCGCGCGCCAGTCAAGGCTCGTCGTGATCGGCGAGCACGGCGATATCGACGAGGCCGCGATAAGAGCGGGACTTGGTCTTTCAGGATCTGGCATCTGATGCACGTCGTCTTCCGCGAGAGCCGCGGTCTGGAAGAGACCGCGACGCCAAGGGACATCGGCCAGGACCCGGCCGATCTCGTGGTGCTCTCGTACTCGGATTCCGATCTGGCCGCGTTCGCGGCCGGCTGGCGGCGAGGCCGCGACAGCCTGCCGTCGCTGCGGCTCGCCAATCTCGCCGAACTGCGTCATCCGCTTTCTATCGACACCTACATCGAGCGCACGCTGGCCCAGGCTCGCGGCATTCTGGTCCGCCTGATCGGCGGTGAGTCCTATTGGCCCTACGGCCTCGCGGCTCTCCAGCAACTTGCGAAGGCGCGCGGTATCGTGCTCGCGGTGCTGCCGGCCGATGGCCGCGACGACACACGGCTCGATGCATACTCGACCCTGCCGGTCTCGACGCTGCGCCGCTTGAAGGTGCTCTGCGACACCGGTGGTCCGGTCGCGGCGCAAGCGGCGATCGCGCAGCTTGCACTGGCCTCGGGCCTCTATGCCGGTCCGGTCGTCGGCGAGACGACCGTGCCCGAGATGGGCTTTTACGATCCCGCGCGCGGCGTCATCGCGGCGATACCGGACGGCGAGGGCCGGCCGCGCGCGCTGGTGACGTTTTATCGCTCGTACCTCACCGCCGCGGACACCGGCCCGGTCGACGCGCTGATTGCCACGCTGCGCGAGAAGGGGTTTGACGCGTATGGCCTTTTCGTCACCTCGCTGAAGGCCGCGGGCGTTGCGGACTGGCTGCGGGCGCTCCTTGCGCAAGATCCTCCGGCCGCGATCGTCAATGCGACCGCGTTCTCCGCGGTCGGCGATGACGGCACGACACCGTTCGATGCTGCATCGTGTCCCGTGTTCCAGGTCGCGCTCTCCACGGCGCGGCGCGAGGAGTGGGCGGAATCGCTGCGCGGTCTGTCGCCCGGCGATCTTGCGATGCACGTGGTGCTGCCCGAGGTCGACGGTCGCCTGTTCGCGGGCGTGGTGAGTTTCAAGTCGGCAGCGGAGCGTGATGCTGATTTGCAGTTTTCGCATCTTGCGCATCGGGCTGACGAGCCATGCGTGAAGGCCGTTGCCGCACGTGTCACAGCCTGGCGGAAGCTCGCGGTGAAGCCGGCCGGCGAGAGGCGGCTGGCGATCGTGCTCTCGAACTATCCGGGCCGTCCGCACCAGATCGCGCACGCGGTGGGTCTTGACGCGTTGGCCTCGGTCGAAGCCTTGGTGTCAGATCTCGCGGAGACTGGCTTCGATGTCGCGCCGGTTCATGCGCTCGGCGAGACGCTGCTGAGGCAGCAACTCACCTGGAGCCTCGCCGATTATCGCGCGGCGCTCTCGCGTCTTCCGCAATCCTTGCAGGATGATCTCGCGCAAGCCTGGGGCGCGCCTGAGAGCGATCCGGGCTGCCGCAACGGTGCGTTCCGCTTCGCCGCGATCCAGTGCGGCAAGTCGATCATCGCGGTTCAGCCGGAACGCGGCGATGCAACCACGCGCGACGCCGACTATCACGATCTCGCCCGCACGCCACGCCATGCCTATGTCGCGTTCTATCTCTGGCTCCGCGAGCAAGCCATTGACGCCGTCGTGCACATGGGTGCGCATGGCACGCTGGAATGGCTGCCCGGAAAATCCGTGGCGCTGTCATCGAGCTGCTGGCCGGAAGCCCTGATCGGCGATCTGCCGGTCGTCTATCCCTTCATCGTCAACGATCCCGGCGAGGCGGCGCAGGCCAAGCGGCGCATCGGCGCCGTCACCATCGGCCATCTGCCGCCGCCGCTGGCAAGCTCGACCATGCCGGAAGGCTTGCGCCGGCTTGAACAGCTCCTCGACGAATATTCGACGGCCGATGGTCTCGATCCCGCCCGCCGCCAGCGTCTGATCGCCGCGATCCGCGACGAGGCGCGCGCGGCCGGACTGGAGGACGATCTCGGCCTCGATGCATCGGCAGCACCAGCCGAGGCGATTCCGCGGATCGATCGCTTTGTCTGCGATCTCAAGGAAAGCCAGTTCGGCGACGGCCTGCACGTGTTCGGCCGCGGCGCCTGCGGCGAAGCGGAGCGGGACGCGCTGCGTGCCGCACTCGCGGGGAAGCGCATTGCACCGGGGCCGTCAGGGTCGCCCTATCGCGGGCGCCAGGATGTGCTGCCGACGGGACGCAATCTTTTCGCCGTCGATCCGCGCGCCGTGCCGACGCCGTCGGCGCATGCGCAAGGCATCAAGCTCGCGGAAGAGCTGCTTCGCCGTCACTTGCAGGATCACGGCGACTGGCCGAAGGGCCTCGTGATCGATCTCTGGGGCTCGGCGACGATGCGCACCGCCGGCGAGGAATTCGCGATGGCGCTGCATCTGGCGGGGCTTGCACCGCGCTGGGATCACGCCTCCGGCCGCGTGACCGGCTATGACATCATCGCGCCGGCCGAGCTCTGCCGTCCCCGCATCGACGTCACGCTGCGGGTGTCGGGCCTATTCCGCGATGTCTTCTCCGGGCTTGCGCAGTTGTTCGAGGCGGCGGCCGAGGCGCTCGCTGCGCGCGAGGAGGAGGGCGACGAGAATCCGTATCGCCACCGTGCGTCCCGCGTGTTCGCGCCGCGCCCCGGGCAATACGGCGTCGGTCTCTCGGCGATCCCCGATGCCTTCACGCCTGAGACGCGCGATGCGGCCGGCGAAGCCTGGCTGTCGGCATCGTCCTGGGCATTCTCCGCTGACGGCGCGATCAAGCCCGATCGCGCCGGCATCGAACAGCGGCTCGCGTCGGCCGATGCATTCGTTCACGTCCAGGACTTGCCGGAAACGGATCTTCTGCTCGCCGCCGACTATGCCGCGCATGAAGCCGGCGTTGCGGCGGCCGCCGCACATCTCGGCGCGATTGCGCCGTCGCTCTATCATCTCGACGCGACGCGTCCCGAGCAGCCGCATGCGCGCACGCTGACGGAGGAAATCTCGCGTGTGGTCCGCGCGCGCGCGGCCAATCCTGCCTGGATCGCCGGCATGATGCGCCATGGTTTTCGCGGCGCCGCCGAGATCACCGCGACACTCGAGCACATGGCCGCCTTCGCCCATCTGGCGGACGCCGTGCCGCCGCATCTGTTCGATCTCTATTACGATGCGACGCTCGGCAATGCCGATGTGCGCGCCTTCATGGCGAACGAAAATCCGGCGGCGCTCGCCGCGATGGAAACATGTTTCACCCGTCTGCATGAGGCTTTACTCTGGCGAACGCGTCGCAATTCGATCGCGGCGGCGTTGCGGGAGGCGTCATGAGCGCGGCCATGGTCAAGGGCTGGTGCCCCGGCGCGCTGCGGCCGATGCAATCGGGCGACGGCTTCGTGGTTCGCGTGCGACCGTTCGGCGGCCGGCTCGATGCGGCGCAGATCTCCGGACTGGCACATCTGGCCGAACGCCATGGCAACGGCCTGATCGACGTCACCAGCCGCGCCAATCTCCAGATCAGAGGCGTCAGCGAAGGCAGCCACCGGCTGCTGCTCGACGGTCTTTCGCGACTGGCGCTGCTCGATCCCGACGCCGACACCGAATCCCGGCGCAACATTCTGGTGACGCCGTTCTGGCGCGCGGGCGACGAGACCCAGGCGCTCGCCGCCGAGCTCGAGGAGGCGCTCGAGAACAGCGCGCTCGCGCTTCCGACGAAATTCGGCTTTGCCATCGATGACGGCACGTCGCGCGTGCTTGCCGGCGATTCCGCGGATGTGCGGATCGAGCGGGATCGCGCCGGCGGACTGCTGGTGCGGGCCAATGGCGCCAGCCTCGGCCGTTCCGTTGGACGCGGCGAGGCTGTGACCGCCGCGCTCGCGCTCGCAAATTGGTTCGTGACATCAGGCGGTGCCAGGGGCGGGCGAGGGCGGATGGCGACGCATCTTGCCGCTGGCGCGGCCCTGCCTGGCGCGTTGCGCGGCGAGGCCGAGCCGGTGCCGATCATGGCCGCGGCGCGCCCTGGCCTTTATCCGCAGGGCGCGATGGTCGGCGTCGCCTTCGGGCAAATGCCGCATGCGACGCTCAGCCAGTTCGCCGGCTGCGGACATGCGCTGCGCATGACGCCGTGGCGGATGGTTCTGAGCGAAGGCAAGCGGACGATGCCGTCTACGGCCGGTCTCATCACCGAAGCCTACGATCCGGCGCTGCGTGTCATCGCCTGTAGCGGCGCGCCGCGCTGCCGCGAGGCGCATGCCGATACCCGCGCACTGGCAGCAGCGCTAGCGCCGAACATCGGTGCGGCCGCACGGCTTCACGTGTCCGGCTGCGCCAAGGGCTGCGCTCATTCCGGTGCGGCCGCGATTACGCTGGTCGCGACCGGCGCTGGCTTCGATCTCGTGCGCGGCGGGTCGACGCGCGATGAGCCCATCCTGCGCGGCTTGAACCGCGACGACATCGTCGGCAATCCCTCCATCCTGATGGGAGGGCATTGATGCCGCATGTCTACGAGACCGACGGCGCGGCGATCTACCGGCAATCCTTTGCGACCATCCGGGCCGAGGCCGATCTTGCGCGTTTCACGCCCGATGAGGAACAGGTCGTGGTGCGGATGATCCATGCCGCCGGCATGGTTGGCCTGGAAGCGCATATCCGCTTCACATCAGGCATGGCGACCGCCGCGCGTGCAGCGTTGCAGAAGGGGGCGCCGATCCTGTGCGATGCGCGCATGGTCTCCGAGGGAATTACGCGCGCGCGACTTCCCGCGGCCAATGCCGTCATCTGCACCCTCGGCGACGCCGCCGTCCCGGCGCTGGCGCAATCCATGCGCAACACGCGCTCGGCCGCGGCGCTTGAGCTGTGGCGGCCGCATCTGGGTGGCGCGATCGTCGCGATCGGCAACGCGCCGACCGCGCTGTTTCATCTCCTCAACATGCTGGAGGACCGCGACTGCCCGCGGCCGGCGGCGATCATCGGCTGCCCCGTCGGCTTCGTCGGCGCCGCCGAATCCAAGGCCGCGCTGATGGCCGATCCGCCGGTCCCGGCGCTGACGGTCGAGGGCCGTTTCGGCGGTTCCGCGATTACCGTTGCGGCCGTGAACGCGCTGGCGAGCCGGAGCGAATAGAATGGGACGCATCATCTGCTGCGGTCTCGGCCCCGGTGATCCCGATATGATGAGCGTGCGCGCCGATCGCACCGTGCGCGGCGCACAGCACGTGGCCTATTTCCGCAAGAAGGGTCGGCCGGGCCAGGCGCGCCGCATTGTCGAGGGCATGCTCGCCGGCGGCGTCACCGAATATCCGATGGAATACCCGGTTACGACCGAGATCGCCTTCGACAGCGCCGAATATGTCCAGCTGCTTGCGGGCTTCTATGACGAATGGGCCGAGCGCCTGGCGCGGCTGGCGCGCGCGGTCGACGTGGTCGTGCTCTGCGAAGGCGATCCCTATTTCTACGGCTCCTTCATGCATCTGCATACGCGCTTGCAGGGACGCGTCGAGATCGAGGTGATCGCCGGCATTCCCGGCATGGTCGGCTGCTGGAATGCCGTGGGACAGCCGATCGCGCTCGGCGATGACGTGACGACGGTATTGATGGGCACGCTCGCGGAGGACGAGCTCGAGCGCCGCATGCGGGACTCCGATGCGCTCGTCATCATGAAGACCGGCCGCAATCTTGCAAAAGTGCGCCGCGCGCTCGCTTCCGCCGGCCGGCTCGACGATGCCTGGCTGGTCGAGCGCGGCACGATGCCGGGCGAGCGCGTCGCGCGGCTCGCCGAGATCGACGCCGCCGACTGCCCCTATTTCGCGATCGTGCTCGTGCACGGCAAGGGCCGGCATCTGGACGCCGCCGAATGACGGGCACGTTGACCATTGCGGGCCTCGGGCCGGGCAGTGACGCGCTGGTGACGCCCGAGGTCTCCGCCGCGCTGGCCTCCGCCACCGATATTCTGGGCTATGCGCCCTATGTCTCGCGCGTGCAGCCGCGACCGGGGCTCACGTTGCATCCATCCGACAACCGCGAAGAGCTCGCGCGCGCGAGCGAGGCGTTGCGTCTGGCCGCCGAAGGCGGGCAGGTCGTCGTCGTCTCCTCCGGTGATCCCGGCGTCTTCGCGATGGCGTCTGCCGTGTTCGAGGCGCTCGAACAGGCGCCGCAATATCGCGAACTCCCGATCCGCGTGCTGCCCGGCATCACTGCGATGCTGGCGGCGTCCGCGCGCGCCGGCGCGCCGCTCGGCCATGATTTCTGCGCGATCAATCTCTCCGACAATCTCAAGCCATGGGCGCTGATCGAGAAGCGTCTGCGGTTGGCGGCGGAAGCCGATTTTGCCATTGCGCTGTACAATCCGCGTTCGGCGAGCCGGCCGGAAGGATTTGGCCGCGCGCTCGCCGTGCTGAAGGACGCCGGCTGCGGCGAGCGGCTCGTGATCTTCGCGCGCGCGGTCAGCGCATCCGACGAGAAGATCGAGACCGTCACGCTCAATGCGGCGAGGCCCGAGATGGCCGACATGCGAACGCTGGTGATCGTCGGCAACTCGCAGACGCGCCGTGTCGGCCGCTGGATCTATGCGCCGAGGCAGGTGCGATGACCGAGCCACTGCATGATCTCGGCCACGCTCTCGACCCGCTGGCGCTCGGGCAGCTCCGGCCGTGCGATCATGATCACGGGCAGGCCGAGCGTACGGGCCGCGTCGATCTTGGCGCGCGCGCCATCGCCGCCGGAATTGCGGGCGACGATCCACATGACGCCACGCGTGCGCAGCATCTCCAGCTCGCCATCGAGCGTGAACGGTCCGCGCGACACGATCACGTCAGCTGGGAAGGGCAGCGGCGCTTCGGGCGGATCGACGAAGCGCAGCGTGTAGGCGTGTTGCGATTTGGTCGCGAACGGCGCGATATGCTGGCGGCCGATGGCGAGAAACACTTTTGCCGGCAAGTCGGGCAAGGCGGCGACCGCGGCATTGACGTCGGCGACGTCGATCCAGTTGTCACCGGGCGTCTTGACCCAGGGGGAGCGTTCGATCGCGATCAAGCGCGTGCCCGTTTCCGCGCACGCCGCGACGGCGTTGCGGCTCATCTCGGCGGCAAAGGGATGTGTCGCGTCGATCACATGCGTGATGCCTTCGCGGCGCATGTAATCGGCGAGCCCGCTCGCGCCGCCGAAGCCGCCGATGCGGGTCGGCAGCGGTTGCTCGGCAGGCGCGCGGGTGCGGCCGCCATAGGAATAGACCGCATCAAACCCGGCGCGCGCGATCTCCGCCGCAAGCTGGCTCGCATCGCTCGTTCCGCCCAGAATGAGGGCGCGTGTCATGGCTGAACCCTGGCTGACCATCATCGGTATCGGCGAAGATGGCCTTGCCGGGCTGTCCGAGGCAAGCCGAAAGGCGCTGCGTGAAGCCGAAACCGTCTTCGGCGGCGAGCGGCACCTCGCGCTCGTGGGCGTGACCGGGCGCGGCCATCCGTGGCCGGTGCCGTTCGATGCGGAGGTCGTGCTCGGCTGCCGCGACCGGCCGACGGTGGTGCTCGCCTCCGGTGATCCGTTCTGGCACGGCGCCGGCGCAAGCCTTGCCGAGAAGCTCGAGGCGGGCGAGTGGATCGCACATTCGGCGCCGTCGACATTCTCGCTTGCCGCTGCGCGGCTCGGCTGGCGCCTCGAAGCTGTTGCCTGTCTCGGTCTGCATGCTGCGCCCTTCGAGCGCCTCGTGCCGCACCTTGCAGCTGGCGCGCGCATCATTTGCCTCGTGCGAGATGGCAAGGCCGCGGGAGACCTCGCAAAGTGGCTGAGCGAGCGCGGATGGGGCGCCTCGGCATTCTGGAGTCTCACCGCGCTGGGCGGACCGCGCGAAAGCATCGCGGAACATCGCGCCGATGGCCTTGCCGGCGATCTCGCCGGAAACCTGGTCGCGGTGGCCGTGGAGGCGAGGGGAGCGCAGGGCATTCCCCGCAGCGCAGGACTTTCAGACGATCTCTTTGCCCATGACGGCCAGATCACCAAGCGGCCGGTACGAGCGCTCGCGATTTCGGCGCTGGCACCGCGCCCGGGCGAACGGTTGTGGGACATCGGCGCCGGTTCGGGTTCGATCTCGGTCGAGTGGGTGCTCTGCGGCGGGACAGCGACGGCGATCGAGATGCGCGAGGATCGCACCGCGAATATCCGCAGCAATGCGTCGGCGTTCGGATTGGCGCATCGGATCGCTGTTGTCACGGGCCGTGCGCCCGAAGCTCTCGCTGGGCTGGACGCGCCGGATGCCGTCTTCATTGGCGGTGGTCTCGATGGCGCGATGTTCGACGCCATATGGCCGCTCCTTGCGCCGGGCACACGGCTCGTTGCGCATGCGGTGACGCTGGAGACGGAAGCGCTGCTTGGCGACCTGCACCAGCGCCACGGCGGCGAGTTGATGCGCGTCGAGATCGCCCATGCCGGCCCGCTCGGCCGCTACCGATCCTGGGAGGCGGCGCGTCCCGTGGTGCAGTGGAGTGCGGTCCGATGAAGGTCGCCGGGCTCGGATTCAGGCAGGATGTCAGCCTGGCCTCGTTGCGTGAGGCGCTGATGGAGGCCGGCGGCGTTGAAGGCCTTGCTGCGGTGGCGACTGTCAGCGACAAAGCCGACGCGGAGGCGTTGAAGCAGCTCGCGCGCGAATGCGGTGTGCCGATCAAGGCGGTCCCGCCCGATGTGCTTGCCGGCATCGACACGCCAACGCAGTCAAAGCTCATCACGGAAAAATTCGGCACGGGATCGGTCGCCGAAGCCGCGGCCCTTGCAGCGGCTGGCCCCCGCGCGCGATTGATTGCGACCCGGGCGGTCTCTCAGGATCGCACCGCGACGGCCGCAATCGCGGAAGGAGACGGCGCATGACGGTGCATTTCATCGGTGCCGGGCCGGGCGCTCCCGATCTGCTGACGTTGCGCGGACGTGACCTGATCGCCGCATGTCCGGTCTGTCTCTATGCCGGCTCGCTGGTGCCTGAGGGCGTGCTGGTGCATTGCCCGGCGGGCGCGCGCATCGTCAACACGGCACCGTTGTCGCTCGACGAGATCATCGCGGAGATTTCCGCCGCGCATGCCGACGGCAAGGACGTCGCGCGCCTGCATTCCGGCGATCTCTCGATCTGGTCGGCGATGGGCGAGCAGCTCCGTCGTCTCCGTGTGCTCGGCATTCCCTTTACCGTGACGCCCGGCGTACCGTCCTTCTCCGCCGCCGCGGCCGCGCTGGAGGTCGAGCTCACGCTGCCAGGCCTTGCCCAGACGGTGGTGCTGACGCGCACGCCAGGCCGCGCCAGCGCGATGCCCGAGGGCGAGAAGCTCGCCGCCTTCGCCGCCACCGGCGCGGTACTAGCCATTCACCTTTCGATCCATCTGCTCGACCGGGTGATTGGGGAGCTGATGCCACATTATGGCGCGGGCTGCCCGGTCGCTGTGGTCTGGCGCGCGAGCTGGCCGGACCAGCGCATTGTCCGCGCCACGCTTGCAACGCTCGATGCGGCTGTCGGCAGCGAGATGGAGCGCACCGCGCTCATTCTGGTCGGCAAGACATTGGGCTCGGCTGATTTCGACGAGAGCCGTCTCTATGCCGCCGATTACGATCGCCGATATCGGCCGGTCGGCGCCGAGCCGCGCTTTCCGGAGGCCTCCTGATGCCGGCAGGGTTCGTCATCTCCGCGCCTGCCTCCGGTGTCGGCAAGACAACGCTGACGCTGGCGCTCGCGCGCGCCTGGCGCAATCGCGGATTGAACGTGCAGTGCTTCAAGAGCGGACCCGATTATATTGATCCCGCTTTTCATGCCGCCGCTACGGGCCGCGCCTCCGTCAATGTCGATAGCTGGGCGATGGATCGCGCGACGATCAGCCATCTCGTCAGCCGTGGCGCGGACGCTGACGTTGTCCTCGCAGAAGGTTCGATGGGTCTGTTCGATGGCGTCGCCGCGCGTGGCGTCTCGGGTACCGGCGCCACCGCCGACATTGCGGAGATGCTGGGCTGGCCGGTGCTGCTGGTGATCGATCCTTCGGGACAGGCGCAGACCGCGGCGGCGATCGCCGCGGGTCTCCGCGATTACCGCTCCGGCGTGCGCCTTGCCGGCGTCGTGCTCAACCGGGTCGCCAGCCAGCGCCATGAAGACCTCGTACGGCGTGCGCTTGACGACGCCGGCATCGCCGTGTTCGGCGCGCTGCCGCGCCATGCCGAGATTAACCTGCCGAAGCGGCATCTCGGCCTGGTGCAGGCGGAGGAGCAGGCCGAGATCGGCAAGCTGATCGACGAGGCCGCGCGCTTCGTCGCCGAGCATGTCGATCTCGATGCGGTGCTGCGATCGGCAGCCAGCTGGTCGCCGCAATCCGCGGCGAACGGTCTGAACGTGACGCCGCCGGGGCAGCGCATTGCGCTTGCCCGCGATGCCGCGTTCTCCTTCGTCTACCCGCATATGCTGGAAGCCTGGCGCGCGGCGGGCGCCGACATCTCGACCTTCTCGCCGCTTGCCGATGAAGCGCCCGATGCGAGCGCCGATGTCTGCTGGCTGCCCGGCGGCTATCCCGAGCTTCATGCCGGGAAGATCGCGGCCAACGCGCGCTTTCGCAGCGGCTTGCGCGCCTTCGCCGAGACGCGACCGGTGCACGGTGAATGCGGAGGCTATATGGTGCTGGGAACCGCTTTGACCGACGCCGACGGTGTCTGCCATGAGATGGCGGGCCTGCTCGGCCTGGAGACCAGCTTTGCCAAGCGCCGCATGCATCTGGGCTATCGTCTCGCCGAACTCGCCGCGCCGATGCCGGGACATCGCGCCGGCGCACGCCTGCGCGGCCATGAGTTCCACTATTCGACCATTCTTGCCCAGCCCGACACGCCGCTCGCGGTCGTGCACGACGCGACCGGTGCGGTCATCGCCGAGACCGGTTCGCGCCGGGGCAACGCCACCGGCACGTTCTTCCATCTGATCGCGGAGGACCGGTGAGCGGTTTTGTCTCCTTTATCTCCGCCGGTCCCGGCGACCCCGAGCTTCTCACGCTCAGGGGTGCCGCCCGGCTGCGCGAGGCCGATGTCGTGCTTTTTGACGACCTCGCCTCGGGCGCGATCCTCGACCTCGCCCGTCCCGGCGCCAATCTCGTTGCGGTGGGGAAACGGGCCGGGCGGCCTTCGACCAAGCAGCATCACGTCAACCGCCTGCTGGTCGACTATGCCGCGACTGGCGCGCGCGTGGTGCGGTTGAAGTCCGGCGATGCCGGCATCTTTGGCCGGCTCGAGGAGGAACTCGAAACGCTGCGCGAAGCCGGCATCGGCTATGAGATCGTTCCCGGCGTCACTTCGGCCTGCGTGGCCGCTGCGCAAGCCGGCATACCCCTGACCCGGCGCCATACCTCGCGCCGGGTGCAGTTCGTGACCGGGGCCGACGTCACCGGCGAGCTGCCGCAAAACCTGAACTGGGCGGCGCTGGCCGACCCTGAGGCGACCACCGTGGTCTATATGGGCCGCCGCACCTTTCCGACCCTTGCCGCAAAGTTGATCGCGCACGGCCTCGCGCCGACCACGCCGGCGCTGTTCGCCGAATCCCTCGGCCGGCCCGACGAGCGGTTGGTCCGCACCACCATTGCCGAGCTGGCCGAGCAGCTTGCGCGGGGCGGCGCTGCCTCGACGGCCGCCGTGATCCTGTTCGGCGCACTGGCGGGAGAATACCCGTCATGATGGTCTCAATCGCCCTTCAGCCCTTGACGCCCGGCTGGCGAAAGGGGCACACAGGACGGGCATGGTGCTCGATGCGGTGCAAGCCGCCGGAGCATAATCGGGAATGGGGGTGGGCGGACAATTGCGCCGCCCAAAACCCCAGCCGCCCCCGCGACTGTAAGCGGTGAGGGGCTCCGATCAGCCACTGGGCCGCAAGGCTCGGGAAGGCCGGAGAACCCCAGTGAACCGCGAGCCAGGAGACCGGCCGTGCATGTTTTGTGGCCAAGGCCGTCGGGTGTGACGGCAGGAAGGAACTGAACCATGCATATCGAACCCGGAGTCGTATCGGGCGCCAAGCTCGTGTTGAGTTACGCAACCGGCATCGCCGTCGGCGGCGTTGCGTTGAAGCTCGCGGTCGAGACCGTGCGCGAGCAGGGCATTACGTCGTTCGCGGCGCGGACGCTCGCCACCACGGGCCTCGTGTTCGTCTTCTTCGAGATCCTGCCGCACTTCCCGGTCGGCGTGTCCGAGGTGCACTTCATCCTTGGCTCGACCCTGTTCCTGCTGTTCGGGGCAGCGCCGGCGGCCTTCGGCCTTGCGTTCGGCCTGCTGTTCCAGGGTGTGTTCTTCGAGCCGCCGGACCTGCCGCAATACGGCATGAACGTCACCACGCTGCTGGTGCCGCTGTTCGCGATCCAGGCGATCGCCACGCGTATCATTGCCCGCAACACCGCCTATGTCGATCTCAGGTATCGCCAGGCGCTGGCGCTGTCGACCACGTATCAGGCCGGCGTCATCGCGTGGGTCGCGTTCTGGGCGCTCTATGGTTCCGGCTTTGGCGCGACCAACCTCGTCAACATCGCGACCTTCGCGGCCTCCTACGCGCTCGTCATCGTGATCGAGCCGCTGGCCGATCTCGCCGTGCTGGCGCTGGCAAAATCGCTGCGCGGCGTCACCGCGCCCGGCCTCGTGACCCCGCGCCTGCACAACGCGGCCTAAGAGACAAGCGAAAGGGCGGCCGTGATGGCCGCCCTTCGCGAACGCGATGCTCACGCTCTCCCTGATAGGCATCGGTTGCGGTGATCCCGAGCAGCTCACGCACGCCGCGACCCGCGCCATTAACGCGGCCGATCTCGTCCTGATCCCGCGCAAGGGGAGGGCGAAATCCGATCTCGCCGATCTCAGGCGGACGATCTGCGCGGATGTGCTCACAAATCCAACGACGCGCATTGCCGAGTTCGACCTTCCCGTCCGCGACGCCGGTGAAGTGGACTATCGCAAGGGTGTGGACGATTGGCACGATGCGGTCGCCGCGACGTGGTCGCGGACAATCGCAAGCCATCTCGATGGTGACGGCAAGGTCGCGCTGCTGATCTGGGGCGATCCTTCGCTCTACGATTCCTCGCTGCGCATTGCGCGCCGGCTCGATCCCTTGCCTGATATCGAAGTCATCCCCGGTATCACGTCGATCCAGGCGCTGTGCGCGGCGCATGCGCTGCCGCTCAACGACATCGGCGAGCCCTTTCTGGTCACGACGGGACGGCGCTTGCGTGAAGGCGGCTGGCCGCAGGGCGTCGACACCGTGGTCGTGATGCTCGATGGCGGCACGGCGTTCCAGTCGCTCGATCCGGCCGGGCTCGACATCTGGTGGGGCGCCTATCTCGGCATGCCCGATCAGATCGTCATGTCCGGCGCGCTTGCCGAGGTAGGGCCGCGCATCGCCGCGCTGCGGCAGCAGGCGCGCGAGCGGCATGGCTGGATCATGGACAGCTACATTCTCAAGCGCAGGCCATAAGCGAGGCAGCATGCTCCCCGACTGGGTCACCCAAAAATGCCCCGAAATCTCCGCGGTCCATCGCGAGGCGGCGATCGCGCGGCAGGCGCAACTGACGAAGCCGACCGGCGCGCTCGGCCGGCTCGAGCAGCTCGCGATCGAGCTCGCGGGCCTGCAGGCGACCAAGCAGCCGCGCGCGGCACGCGTGCCGATCATCATTTTCGCCGGCGATCACGGCATCGTCGCGCAAGGCGTGTCGGCCTATCCGCAAGGAGTGACCATCGCGATGATGGCGAATTTTGCCTCCGGTGGCGCTGCGATCTCGGTGCTGGCGCGGGAGCTTGGTTCGAGCCTGGAGGTGGTTGACGCCGGCACGTTGGCGCCGGAGGCGGTAGCAGGCATCGTCATCGACAAGCCGCGCAGCGGCACACGCGATTTCAGTGTCGAGGCTGCGCTCGCACCGTCCGAGCTGGCCTTCGCCTTCGAAGCCGGTCAGCGCGCCGTCGCGCGCGCGGAAGCCAGCCAGCCCGATCTTCTGATCTTCGGCGAGATGGGCATCGGCAACACCACGACTTCGGCGGCGATCGCGGCGAGCCTGCTCGGCGTGAGCGCGGAAGAAATCGCCGGCAGCGGCACCGGTATCGATGCCGCCGGCCGTGCGCACAAGGCTCGCGTGATCGATGCCGCGATTGCGCGTCACGGCGTTGCGGGTGCGCCGCCCGAAAAAATCCTGTGCGCCGTTGGCGGCCTCGAGATCGCGGCCATCTGCGGCGCCATCATTGCGGCCGCGCAGCGCCGCATCCCTGTATTGATCGACGGCTTCATCGTGTCGGTCGCGGCGCTGACGGCCGTGCGGCTCAATCCGTCGTGCCAGCCGTTCCTGCTGCCCTCGCATCAATCGGCGGAGCAGGGGCATCGGCTGGTGCTCCGCGCGCTGAACGCGCAGCCGCTGATCAGCCTCGATCTCAGGCTCGGGGAGGGATCGGGCGCCGCCATCGCGCTGCCGCTGGTGCGGCTCGCCTGCAGCCTTCACAATGGCATGGCGACCTTCGCGCAGGCCAATGTGCCGGATCGCCCGGCCTGATCCGGCTCACGCCACGCGCTGATTGACCGACACGACGCGCCAGCCGGTCGCAAGCCGGTCGATCCGGGTCAGCGACAGCGGATCGATCACGAAGCGCAGGGCGGCTTGCGGCGTGAGATCCAGCGCGATGCACAGCGCGGCGCGGATCGTGCCGGAATGCACGACGAGCGTTGCGGGCCCAGCTTCGATCCGTGACAGCCCATGTCGGACGCGCGCGACCTGGTCCTCAAAGCTTTCACCTCCCGGTGGTCGCGCGTGCGCCGGATCGCCCCAGAATTGCGCGTAGGCATTGCCGCCCATTGCGGCGAGGTCGTCATGCCGCCGGCCGGTCCAATCGCCGAAATCCTGCTCGCTGAACTCGCCCACCAGCTCCGGGTCGAGCCTAAGTGCGCGCGCGGTCTCGACCGTGCGCCGCGACGGGCTGGCATAGCTCGCAGAGTCCTGCGGCAGGCGCTGCCGCAACGCTTCCAGTTGCGCGCGATCGCCGAGATCGGCGGGCGCGTCCGGCGCATGGATCGTCCCTTTGATGCCGTCGACGGGCGCATGACGGATCAGCCAGAGGAAGGTCTCGCCTTCCATGCTTCTCTCCAAGGAAGTTGGTCGCTGTGGCAATAACGCCGCAACTGGTACATTGACTCTGTCTCGATCGTAATCCTAGATGCTCGCGACGGTTTCCCCCGAGAGGGGATGAAAAGGGAATGCGGTGCGGGGATATTTCCCCAACGCCGCGGCTGCCCCCGCAACTGTAAGCGGATAATCCTTCGTCAGACGCCACTGGGTCCTCGGTCCCGGGAAGGCGACGAAGTGGTGTCGACCCGCGAGCCAGGAGACCTGCCGTCAGCCGTGGTCACACGCGAAGATGTCGGTCGGGGAGTACAGACATTCGGCTTCATCGGAGGGCTGACAAGCCCAGGGTGAGACCTCGTTCGCTGTGACGTGCCACTGACGTCATACCGAGGTCCCGCTGTGTCTTCTATTCGTCTTGGACGATCGCGCCGTTTCCTGCTTGCCTCCGCTGCTCTTACGTCGTTTACAGTCGCCGATCTGCCCGCCGCGCTGGCGCAGCAGGTCCGCGAACCGCTGCCCCCCGTCGAGGTGTCGCCCAACCAATCCCGCAAGCAAGCAAAGCCGGCCGGCCGGGACGCGCAGAGTGCGCGCCGCGCGACGCCGCGCAGGCCGGTGGCCGCATCGGCTGCGCCCAAGCCTGCCGTGCCGGCCGCGGCGGCGCCAACGCCGCTCAACAGCAACGCGGTCGCCGAGAGTGCCTCGCGTCTCGGCCTGACCGTGCGCGAGACGCCGGCGACCGTCGAGGTGATCTCGGCCGAGACCATGCGCGAGCAGGGCTATCGCACCGTGTCCGAGGTGGCCCAAGGTGCGGTCGGCGTGACATCCGGCGACGCGCCTGGGGAGCCGGCGGGCTTCTCGATGCGCGGTTTCACCAACAGCCAGATCAACACGCTCTACAATGGCATCAAGATCGGCCCGCAGAACATGACCTCGCGGATCATGGACACGGCCAATCTGGAGGCCGTGGAATTCCTCAAGGGCCCGGCCTCGCTGATCTCGGGCGAGGGCGCCGCCGGCGGCGCGATCAACTTCGTCACCAAGCAGCCGCACACCGGACCTATCCGCAACGAGGCGGACTTCTCGTACGACTCCCTGAACTCGTTCCGCGCGCATTACGGCTCGGGCGGCAGCACCAACGTCCAGGGGCTCGACTACCGCTTCGACATCAGTCGCTCCTCGCTCAACGGTTTTGTCGACGACACCAACACCAAGACGCTCGACGTGTCCGGCCAGCTCAACTACCGGGTCTCCGACAGCCTCAAGGTCTGGGGCGCGATCGAGTACCGTGAGGATCGCGGAAAGGCCTATTGGGGCGCGCCGCTGGTGCCGATTGCCTTCAGCAGCTCGCACGCGACGACAGGGATTGTCTCGGGCAACTACGTCTCGAACTTCAACAAAACCAATCTTGGAGCGGTCACGATCGACGACCGCACCTTCAACACCAACTACAACGTTCTCGACAACCGCAATGTCGCACAGGAAGTCTGGCTGCGCGGCGGGTTCGAGTTGAAACTCGCGCCCGACCTGACGCTGAAGAGCCAGGTCTATGGCTATGGTGCGGAACGGACGTGGTTCAACAACGAGGTCGAAGCGTTCAATTCGACCACCAACATGGTGGATCGTGAGCGCTTCTATGTCGCGCACAGCCAGCGCCTCGTCGGGAACATCACCGACCTGACCTGGGATGCGAATATCGCAGGTTTTGACAATCGCCTGGTCACGACGCTGTCCTCGAGCTATCTCGATTTTGTCAGGCCGGGCGCCGCCAATTTCCCCGGCGACTCCGTTTCGCTGGTCAATCCCGACCGCGGCTTTTACGGCCTGCTCACGACGCAGCAGCAGACCGCGCGCATCGACAATGAGGCGCTGTCGTTCGAGGACCGGCTGAAGCTGACGCGGACCTTCGCGCTGATCGGCGGCCTGCGCGTCGAGCATATCGGGCTCGACCGCAACTCGACCGACAAGAACGGACTGGAGAAGGCTGGCTTCCCGTTCACGAAGGACTGGGCGCCGGTGACGGGACGCATCGGCTACACCTGGGAGGCCGTGCCCGGCCTGACCTTCTTCAGCCAGTACGCGACCGGCGCTGATATCTCCGCCAACAACATCTTCCTGCTCGCGCCGATCCAGCCACTCGACCTGACGACCGCGCGCACCTATGAGACCGGCGTCAAGCATCTGTTCTGGGACAACCGGGCGGAGTGGTCGTTCTCGGCCTACGACATCCTGCGCAAGAACGTCTATGCGGCGGCCGGCGGGCAGGCGCTCAATATTGCGGGACGGCAGGAGTCGAAGGGTGTCGAGCTCGCCGCCTCGGTGCGTCCGATCGAACCTCTCCGGCTGTGGGGCAACATCGCCTATGTCGATGCGCGCTATGCCGACTACAATTTCGTCGGCGGCTCGTTCTCGGGCAACACGCCGCCGAACGTGCCGCGCATCGTCGCCAATGCAGGCGCTTCCTGGCGCTTCTTCACGTCGTGGCCGGTGGAGCTCGGCATCGTCGGCCGCCACGTCGGCGATCGCTACAACACCGACGCTAACACGGTGACGATGAACGCCTACACGGTCGGCGACGTCTACGCCTTCGTCGACATCCCCAAGACGGTCTTCAATGCCGTCGACCAGGCCCGCCTGACCTTCCGGGTGCGCAACTTCACCGACAAGCGCTACGCGATCTGGGGCGATCCGTTCTATCCCGACCAGATCCTCCTGGGCGCGCCGCGCACCTACGAGATCTCGGCGGCGTTCAAATGGTAGGGCGCTGAGCGCATGATGGGCGCGGTCGTCCTGCTGCATCGCTGGCTCGGGATCGCGTTCTGTCTGCTGTTCGCGATGTGGTTCGCGACCGGCATCGTGATGCATTTCGTTCCGTTTCCGTCATTGACGGAAGCGGAACGTTTTGCCGGCCTTGCGCCGGTTGAGCGCGTGCAGGCCACCATGGCGGTTGCCGATGCCGTGGCTGCGAGCGGGATCGCCGATCCTACGCGCGTGCGCCTGATCCAACGGAGCGACGGACCCGTCTACGTCGTGTCGGGGCCCTCGCGTTCGCGCGCGGTCCGCGCTTCCGACGGGCAGGATGCGTCGGTGTCGTCGCCCGAGGTCGCGCTCGCCATCGCGCAGGCGCATGCGCGCCAACGCGGGCTGGATGCCGCGCATGCGGCGATCGTTGCGCACGCAGACCACGATCAATGGAGCGTACCGAACGGCTTTGATCGCCACCGGCCGCTGTTTCGCGCGGCGCTTGGCGATGCCGCCGGAACGGAGATCTACGTCTCGTCCCGTACTGGCGAAATCGTCCTGGATACGACGCGGAGCGAGCGCGGCTGGAATCTCGTCGGCAGCGTGCTGCACTGGATCTACCCGACGGTTCTGAGAAGCAACTGGGTGCTGTGGGACGGCGTGGTCTGGACGCTATCGCTGCTGGCCCTGATCGCGGCGATGTTGGGGGCGGTGCTCGGGATCGCGCGGGTGAGGATGCAGGGACGCCAGATCTCCTCGCCCTATCGCGGCTGGCATGCTCTGCATCACATCGTCGGCCTGGCGGCAACGGCCTTCGTGCTGACCTGGATCTTCAGCGGCTGGCTTTCGATGGATCACGGCCGGCTGTTCTCGCGCGGGCAGTTGACCCCCGCGGAGGCTGGCGTGACGAACGCCTTGCCGGACTGGAAGACGGCCGCCTCGCTCGATGGGAAACCGGTATCGTCTTCAGCCCGCGAAGTCGAATGGCTTGGCTTTAACGGCATGGTCTATCGACGTGAACGGATTGGCCTCGACCAGCAGGTTTTGGTTCGGCTGAACGCCCGAGAGGCAGGCGTGTTCAGCGCGCAAGAGGTCGAGAGTTTGATGACGCGCCTTGCGGCCGGCTGTAGCGCGCCGTCCGTTCTTGCGGTCAATGACGACTATCCCGCGCAATCCATTGTCCCGGGGGCTCCCGTCTACCGTGCCCGCTGTGGCGACATCTGGTTTGACATCGACAGCGCCGACGGCAGCGTGCTGCAAAGGCTGGATGCATCGCGGCGGGCCTATCGCTGGTTCTATGGCGCGCTGCACACGCTCGACTTTCCGGTCCTGTTGGCGCATCCGCGTTTGCGCGATGTCCTGATCGTCGGCCTCTGCGCGCTCGGGCTTGTGTTCTCGATCACCGGAATTGTCATCGGGTGGCGGCGGCTGCGTCTGTCATTCGCCAGCTAGATGGGCGCGCGCGGCGCCCGATAAACAAAAAGTGCGAAAACAACCCCATGCACAGTAGCCGGTGATAATGGAATCAACGGCTTACGCACGTGTCGACGCGATTTGACCCGTCGGACAAAACAGGGGTATATTGCTATTATTCCGAAATCGTCGCTACGCCTGCAACAGCGCCTCAATCTGCCGGGCGGCGCGCAGCAGCGTGCGGTCCTGGCCGCGCCGGGCGATGATCTGGAGGCCGAACGGAAGCCCGCGGGAATCGGTCCCGCACGGAATCGAGATCGCCGGCAAGCGGGCGTGATTGACGAACGGCGTGAACACGGCATGCCCGCGCGGGCTCGCGGGGCGGCCGCCGATCATATCGGGCCCCAACTGGGTGAACGGCCATGCGACGCAAGGAACAGTCGGCATGAGCAGCAGGTCGACCTCGGTGAAGAACGCCGCGAAGGCATTGGCGATCGTGGCGCTTGCGATCAGCGCACCCGCAACGTCCGCGCCTGACCAGGCGAGCCCTCGCTCGATCTGCCTGGCGATGTCAGGATCGAAGACAGTCGGGTCCTTGCGGAAGGCGTCGCCATGGAGCGCGGCGAGGCCGGCATGCTGAAGCGGCATGAGGGCGTCTTCCGTCGCGCCGGCGGGCCAGACGGGATCGCGCTGCGTGATGCTGAGGCCTGCGGCGGAGAGACGCGCGATGGCGGACACCAGCCCGCCCGCGACGACATCATCGACCGCAACGTCGAGCCCAAGGCGTGGCGAGAACGCGATGCGGAGGCGCGCGATGTCATCGGGTTCTCGCGCGATGACGGCCGAATCCGGATCGCGCGGATCGACGCCGGCCATCGTCTCGAACGCCAGCGCGATATCGGCAACATCGGCGGCGATCGGCGCGATGACCGACAGGCCGAAGAACGGTTCGGCGAAGCCGGGCCCATAGGGGATCGCACCATAGGACGGCTTGAAGCCGGCGACGCCGACATGGGCCGGCGGCCTGCGGCTGGAGCCGCCCGCATCGGTGCCGATCGCAAGCGGCACGAGACCGGCTGCGACCGCCGTGGCAGGTCCGCCCGAAGAGCCGCCCGGCGTCAACGCGGGATCGAGGGGATGCCGCGTCGGGCCGAACAGCGGCGATGTGGTGACGCCCTTGCTGGCGAACTCGGATGTCGCGCCGATGCCGGCGACGACCGCGCCGGCATCGCGCAGCCGCTCGACCGCAATCGCATCCTGCGGCGCGATGAAATCGGCGAACAAGCGCGAGCCCTGCGTCACGCGCCAGCCACGGGTCCAGATGTTGTCCTTGACGACGATGGGCACGCCGGCAAGCCGCATTGTCTCGCCGGCACGCAGGCGCTCGTCGACCGCGGCGGCATCGGCCAGCGTGCGCGCGGGATCGATCGTGACCACCGCGTTCAACGCCTTGGCGGCCTCGATCCGCGCGAGCGCGGCCTTTGCGGTCTCGACGGCGTTCGTCCGTCCGGCCGCGACATCGGCCGCGATCTCGCGGGCGCTATGTGCTGGCTTTGTCATGGCCTCCCCAGATCAGCGCCACTGTGCCGCAGAGAGCGAGGCAGGCCAAGGCGAAGAACGCCGCGCCAAGGCCGGCCACACCGTCCAGGATCGACACCACGGCCGGCGCCGCCAGCAGGCCGGCATAGGACGCGGTCAGCACCGCGCCGGTGGTCTCGCCGATCCGGTCCTGCGGGGCGAGGCGGGCGATCTCGGCGATGAAGACGCCGTTCCAGCCCGATGCCGTCAGGCCGAACAGCGCCGCCACTGCGAACTGCCAGGTGCGGCTGAGCGATCCGCCGTCGAGGCCAAGCAGCGCAGCGCAGAGGGCCATGCCGAGGCCGATGACGATGAGCACGGCGCGGGAAGCGTCGAGGCGCATGGCGACGTAGCCCCAGCCGAGCCGGCCGATCAGACCGCCGGCCTGCGCGCAGGCGAGCGCCATACCGGCCTCGATATGGCTGAGGCCAAGCTCGCGCGTGCCGAGCGTGACGAAGACCGTGTTGAGCGACACCTGCATCGCGCTGAACGGCATCGAGGCCAGCGCCAGCATTGCGATGCGCCGGTCCGCGGTCACCAGCGCCAGCCGCGCGCGCAGATCGAGCTTTGGCGGCGGGACGATCTTGCCGGCATAGGCCGGCCGCAGCCACTCGAACAGCGCAATCGCGAGCAGCGCCAGGGCGGCAACGGCCGCATAGCACCAGGCGGGCCCGAACGCGATGGCGATTGCGGGCAGGGCCAGCGAGCCGCAGACCGCGCCGATCTGGTTGCCGGTCTGCCGCACCGAGAAGACGAAGGCGCGGCGCTCGGCGGTTACGAGCCGCGCCAGCAGCGCCGCGCTTGCGGGCGTCTCGGGCCCCATGGCGAGGCCGAGGCAGAGGCCTGCGGCCAGCAGGGCGGCGCTCGATCCGAGTGAAGCCAGCGCCATGCCGACGACGATGGCCGCCGCGCACAGGCTCGCGATCCGCAGCGAGCCGACCCGCGCGATGAAGCCGCCGCCCCAGAACGAGGCGGGGATGCCGACGGCGAACACCGCGCATGAGAACATCGAGAGCTGCCAGACCTCGATATGGGCGCGCGGCGCGACCACGCCGGGCGCGAACAAGGCGAGCGCGACCAGCGCCTGGAGCCAGGTCATCGCGCCCAGGGCTGGCAGCAGTGCTGGCCGAGCGGCAGCGTTTCCGACTATCATGGTGGCGCGCTCAGCGGAGGAACATGGTGGCAGGCGGTATTTCCATTCACGCGGTCGATGTGGCAAGCGGACGGCCCGCGCAGGGGCTGCGCGTCGAAATCTGGAGGATCGATCCCGACTCCTCGCGCATTGCCGACGGGCGGCTCGGCGCCAACGGCGTGCTCGATCACCCCGTCGCGCAAGGCGCCGGTGTGACGGCCGGCGAGTACGAGGTCCTGTTTCATCTCGGCGAGTTCTTTAGCGACAGCGGCGGTTTTCTCACGGTGACGCCGTTCCGCTTCCGCATCAAGGAGGTCGACGAGCATTTTCACCTGCCGCTGAAATTCACGCGCTGGGGTTATTCGCTGTTCCGCGGCGCCTGATCAGTTCGTCAGCCGTCGCGACAGGCCCGTGACGCGCTCCATGACGGCGACCAGCGCGACGGTCGCGATGATCAGCACGCCCGACAGCGCGGCGATGGTGACATCCAGCTTGCCTTCGAGATCCTGCCACATCCGGATCGGCAGCATGTCGGTGGCGGCATCGCGCAGGAACAGCGAGACCGGCACGTTGTCGAAGGACGACATGAAGGCGATGAAGGCGCCCGCGATGATGCCCGGCCGGATCAGCGGCAGCACGATCCGACGGAACGTATAGAGTCGGCTGGCGCCCAGCACCGCCGAGCTCTCCAGCAGGGTCGGCTCGAGCTGGGCGAGCGCTGCGATCGTGTTGCGCACCACATAGGGAACGCAGACGACGGTGTGGCCGATCACCAGCGTCAGCGGCGACACCGGCAGGCCGACCAGCGAGAACAGCATCAGGGCGGCAAGCCCGAAGGCCAGCGCCGGCAGGACCAGCGGCGACATGAAGAGGGAATCGAGCAGCCGTGCAGACAGCGTCCGCGAGCGCGAGATCGCAAGCGCTGCGGCGACGCCGAGGACGACGGACAGGCCCGTCGCCCACAGCGCGACGATGAGGCTGTTCTTGGCCGCGAAGTGCAGCTGCCAGGCATTCCACAGTTCGGCGTACCAGCGCAGCGAATAGCCCGGCGGCGGGAAGCGCAGCGAGAAGCCGCTGGTGAAGGAGACGATCAGCACCACCAGCGAGGGCGCGATGATGATGATCAGCGCGATCACCGCGATCACGGTCATGGCCAGCTCGAAGCTGATGGCCTCCAGGGTGCGCTTGCGACTGCTCATCACGCGCCTCCATAGCCGCGCGACATGCGGCCGAGCGTGGTGAAGACGGAGACGACCGCGAGCACGGCCAGCAGGAAGATGATTGAGATCGCGGATGCAAAGGGCCAGTTCTGCAGCGTCGAGGCCTGCTGATAGAGATACATCGGCATGAACAGCATCTGCCCGCCGCCGATCAGCGACTGGGTGATGAACGCCGTGATCGCCGCGGCATAGGTCAGCGTGCAGCCGGCGATCACGCCCGGCAAGGACAGCGGCAGCACGATCCTGAAGAAGGTGCGCCAGCTTCCGGCGCCGAGCGAGCAGGAGGCATCGTCGAGATTGGGATCGATGCGGCCGAGCGCGGTGATCAGCGGCAGCGTCATCAAGGGCATCTGCACCTGCGCCAGCGCGAGCACGACGCCGAACTGGGTGTAAAGCAGTTTTAGAGGGGTATCGATGATGCCGAGCGATTGCAGCGTCGCGTTGATGATGCCCTGGCGGCCGAGGATGACGATCCAGGCGAAGGTGCGTACCACGACGCTGGTCAGGAGCGGCAGCAGCACGATCAGGATGATGATGGTCTGAAGCCGCGGCCCGACCCGCTGGTAGAGCCAGGCAATGGGAAAGCCGAGCACGAGGCACACGGCCGTGACCTCGGCGCCCAGCAGCAGCGTCGAGCCGAGCACCCCCAGGCTGAAGGGATCGGTGAGGAAGTGCAGGTACTGGCCGAGCCCCCAATGGAGCCCGGCCGTGTCGTTGTGCAGCGAGAGCCAGAGCAGTTGCAGCAGCGGCGCCACGAAGAAGACCAGGAAGAACAGCGCCAGCGGCACTGCCAATCCCATCCCGTAGGTGGTCACGTCCCGTGATGCCGGTGCTGCACCCATCGTCAGGTCCTTAAGCTCTCTCAGATCTTGATCTCGCGGTTGAAACGCTCGATCCAGGCCGAGCGCTGCTCGTTGATCTTCTTCCAGTCCTGGAACACGAACTTCTGCTTCAGCTCGGCCGTGTCCTTGGCGAGCACGCGCGCGATCTCGCCGCCCATCGTCACCTTGGAGTTGGTGGGCACGATCAGGTAGGGTGGGTTCATCAGCGTGGTCTGCACCTCCGGCGTCAGCGCCGCCTCAATCAGCTTGAAGGCGAGCTCGCGGTTCGGCGAGTTCTTGACGATGTGGATCGTGGTCTTGAAGGCGATGGCGCCTTCCTTCGGGGCCACGAACTCGACCGGTACGCCGCGCGCTTTCAGGATCTGGATGGCGTTGAAATTGCCGGGCGAGATGTCGATCTGGCCCTGCTGGAACAGGGTGGCGAGCGCGCCGGGATTGGCAGCGACGGCCGCGAGATTGGGCTTCAGCTCTTCCAGCGCCTTGAACCCGGGATCGACATTGGCCTCCGAGCCGCCGCGCATCTTGGCGATCTCGACCAGCCATCCGGTGCCGAGCGTCGAGTTGAGGTTGGTGATGCCGACGCGGCCCTTGAATTCCGGCTTCCAGAGATCGGCCCAGGAGGTCGGCGGCGTCTTGACGGCTTCCGGATTGTAGGTGAGGCCGACGACCTGGAAGAACGGGGCGGGGCCCATCGGCTCCTGCGCCTCGGCGATCAGGTCCTTGTAAGAGGCGCTCTTCTCGACCGGATAGGGCTCGACAAGATCCTGGCCGATCGCGACGAGGGCGGGGCCGGGATCGTGCAGCATGACGTCGATCGGCGGATTGGCCTTGGCGGCATTGACCTTCGCGATCTGGTCGACCGAGAGCATGGGATCGAGCACCATCGCGGCGTCCGCGTTGGCTTTGCGGAAGGCCGGCACCAGCACGGCCTTGTGCGCTTCCTCCCAGCTTCCGGTGAAGGTCGCAAACACCAGCGGGCGGGCCTGGGCGAAGCTCAGGCCGGGAAACGCCTTCATGGCGCCGAGTGTGAGTGCGGTCGTCATCAGGCTTCGGCGGTTCATGATCATGTGGAACTCCCTCTGGACAAGGACTGGATCTAAAGCGTTGCGGGAAAGGCGTTGGCGAGCGACGGTGCGAGCGGTGCGAGGCGCACCGCGGCGCCGTTCTCCAGCGCGCGCGTCTCGCCGATGCGCGCCTGCGAGACCTTGACGCCGGAGCCGTCCGCGGTCGTGACCTCGTGCACGACGGTGGCGCCCAGCGGCAGCGACATGCCGACCACGCCGGCGAAGCCGGTTTCGCCGCCGACGAATTGCAGGTGCTCGGGCCGGATGCAGACGGTGACGCGGCCACCTTCGGCGAGCGCGCCGCCCGCGGGCCGTGCGATGATCTCCGCGCCGGCATCGAGACGCACCTTGGCGGCGGTGCGGTCCGCTGAGACCACGACGCCGGGCATGCGGTTGGTGGAGCCGACGAAGGTGTTGACGAACAGCGTCTGCGGACGGTCGTAGACGTCGGACGGCGATCCGAATTGCTCGAGCTTGCCATGGCTCAGCACGGCGACGCGGTCGGCCATCGACAGCGCCTCTTCCTGGTCGTGCGTCACGATCAGCGTGGTGATGCCGGAGACGCGTTGCAGCCGCTTGACCTCGATCTGCATGTCGAGCCGCAAATTCTTGTCGAGCGCGGCAAAGGGCTCGTCGAGCAGCAGGATCGACGGCTTGATCGCGAGCGCGCGGGCCAGCGCCACGCGCTGCTGCTGACCGCCCGAGAGTTGCCGCGGCAGCCGCTCGGCCATTGCAGGCAGTTGCACCAGCTCCAGCAGGCGCTGTGCCTCGCGCTGGCGCGTCGCCTTGTCGATGCCGCGCGCGGCGAGCCCGTAGGCGACGTTCTCGCTGATCGACAGGTGCGGAAACAGCGCATAGTTCTGGAACACGATACCGACCGCGCGGCGGTTCGGCGGCAGCGTATCGACGATGTCGTCGCCGATGATGATCCGCCCTTGCGTCTGCGCGATGAAGCCGGCGATGATCCGCAGCAGGGTGGTCTTGCCGCAGCCTGACGGGCCGAGCAGGGCGATGATCTCGCCGCCCTTGATGTCGAGGTTGATGTTCTCGACCGCGAGTGCGCCGCTCGGATAGCGGTGCGTGACGGCGTCGACGACGAGCGAACGTCCGCTTGGCGCATCAGCCATGGTGTTGCCTCCCGTTGGTCCAGAGGAGAAAGCAAGTCTCGTGCCCGAAGCGCTCGCCTGTCGGTGCGCGTTTTGGCATGGTGGCCCGATGACATCGGTTTGCGACCTCACGGCCACGGAGCTTGCGCGCGCCATCGCCAGGGGCGAACTGTCCTCGCGTGACGCCGTCGAGGCGCACCTCGCACGGATTGCGGACCTCGATACCCAATTGGCGGCGTTCGTCACGGTCGATGCGGAGGGCGCCCGACGTGCGGCGGAAATCTGCGATGCCGCGCCCGCGCCGATCGGACCCCTGCATGGCGTGCCGATAGGGATCAAGGACCTCACCGACACCGGCGGGCTCACGACAACTTACGGATCGGCTCTGTTCCGCGATCACGTCCCGGCGGGGGACGATCTCGTGGTCGCGCGGCTGCGGCGCGCCGGTGCGATCATTCTGGGAAAGACCAACACGCCGGAATTCGGCTTCGGTGCGGTCTGCACCAACCGGTTGTGCGGGCCGACGCGCAATCCCTTCGATCCCGCGCTGACCTCCGGCGGATCGTCCGGCGGCTCTGCCGTTGCGGTCGCGGCCGGCATGGTGCCGCTGGCGCATGGCACCGATTTCGGCGGCTCCGTGCGGACGCCCGCCAGCTTCTGCGA
Source organism: Bradyrhizobium niftali (assembly GCF_004571025.1). Lineage (GTDB taxonomy): Bacteria > Pseudomonadota > Alphaproteobacteria > Rhizobiales > Xanthobacteraceae > Bradyrhizobium > Bradyrhizobium niftali. Next base: position 500,551 of record NZ_SPQT01000001.1, read on the forward strand.
CGTCGCCTCGATCCGGCCGACCCCCGGCCGCATTCCGTCGCCGCGCCGTCCGCTCGGCTGGGACATGCTGGCGACCCACGGCTTCCTCGCTCGCAGCGTTGACGACCTCGAACTTGCGCTGTCGGCATGCGGGGGAAGCGACGCGCACGATCCGCTCTCGGCCGGAATTGTCAGTGACGATCGAGCGATCGCAGGACGTCCCCGGATCGCCGTCACGCCCGATTTCGGCGTCGCGCCGGTTGCGCGCGACGTTCGAGCCCGCTTTGCCTCCGCCTGCGAGGAGTTCGCGCGCATCGCCGATCTCGTGCCAGCCTCGCCCGATTGCGGCGGCGCGATCGAGACCTTTCGGACGTTGCGCGCCGCCCACATTGCCAACAATTATGGTGAGCTGCTGAGAGCGCGTCGCGCCGAGCTCACGCCCACCGTGATCTGGAACATCGAGGCGGGCACAAAACTCTCCGCCGAAGATTATCTCAACGCCGAGCGCCGCCGCACGGCGATCTATCGCAGCTTTCGCCAGCTGTTCACGCGCGCGGACTTCATGGTCGCGCCGGCGGCATCGGTCTTGCCCTGGCCGAATGAGATCAGCGACGTCACCGCCATCGACGGCGCTCCGCTGGAGACGCCGATCGACTATCTCGCCGTCACCTTCATCGTGTCGCTGGTCGGCTTTCCGGTCCTGACCTTGCCGGCACCTCGGGGAGTGGACGAGCTGCCGTTCGGCATCCAGATCATCGCGCCGCCGGGATGCGAATCCCGCTTGTTTGCCTTCGGCCGCATCATCGAGAACGAATTGAGTTTTTCGCATCGCCGGCCGCCCCTCTGATCAGCTGTCGCGATGCTCGAGCCGGGCGGCGAGCGCGTCGGCAAGACCGATGGTCGGCTTGGCGGCGGGCCGGCGGAACGTGCCCACCGTCGCCTTGCGCAGGCGCAGCGCCACCAGCGCCTCGGCCTGCTTCACGGCGGCAATGACCTGATCGACCACAGGGACGGGGATCCGGTCGGCGACGCGTTCGGCAAGACCGGAAAGCGGCGCGCCGGCGAAGATCAGCACGTCGGCCTCGTCCTCGACAATGGCGCGCTGTGCGAGATCGACCAGCACATCCTCCTTCTCGGTGCCGACCTCGGAGATCGCCTGGAACGGCGTGTCGAGCATGCGGATGCCGGCGCAGCGATCCCACAGCCCGTGGGCGCGGACGCACTCTTCGTACCAGGGCCCCAGCGCTTGCGCGAAGGTGACGATGGCGAAGCGGCGGCCGGCCATGCAGGCGGTCAGCATCGCCGCTTCCGCCATGCCGACCACTGGAATGTCGAAGGTTTCGCGCGCGGCGAACAGGCCGGGATCGCCGAAGGCGGCGATGATCGCGGCATCGACCTTGTTGTGCTGTTCGGCCAGCATCTCCAGCGCGATGGCGCCGCCGATCTGCGCCTCGGTCCGCGTCGCGATATAGGGCACGCCGCGGGTCGCGGTGCAGGGGATCAGCTCTGTGCCGGGCGAGACCGCGCGCTGCCCGACCCGCATCATCAGCTGCGTGACTTCGGTGCTGGTGTTGGGGTTGAGCAGCAGCAGCTTCATGGTCATGCCGCCGTCTGCTTGGCTTGAGAGGTGGCGATCACTTCGAGCAGGGCGGTGCCGGTGCGCCGGACATGGGCGCCGAGCAGGCGACCGGCCGCTTCGCTGTCGCGCGCCTCGAGCGCTGCCAGGATGTCGGCGTGCTCGTCGACCGAATTGCTCCAGCGGCTGTTAGCGCCGAGCGCGAGGTAGCGCGCGCGTTCGGCGCGGGAGATCAGCGTCTCGTGCGCCTCGCGCAGCGGCGCGTTGCGCGCCATGCGGACGATGGTGTTGTGGATCTCGCCGTTGATGGCGAAGTAATCGTCGAGCTTGCCGTTGCGGTGATGACCCTCCATGCGGGTCTGAAGCGTGCGCAGGCGGGCGAGATCGCGCTCGGTGGCGCGCTCCGCGGCAAGCTCTGCGGCCAGCCGCTCGATGCCGGCCAGCGCTTCGAACAGTTCCGAAATGCCGTCGACGGCGATGTCGGCGATGCGGGGGCTGCGATTGGGGCGCAGCTCGATCAACCCTTCCGCCGCCAGCACCTTCATCGCCTCACGCAAGGGCGTGCGCGACACGCCGAGCTCCTTCGACAGTCTGGTCTCCTGGGTCTGCGATCCCGGCGGCAGCTCGCCACGAATGATCATCGTCCGCATCCGCGCGGCGGCGCGCTCGTGCAGGCCCATCCGCTTGAGTTTGGGCGACTTTCGTCCCTTCGGCGCTTCCGATTTCTGCTGCACGCGTGCCTCACTGCTTGCGCTTATCTTAGCCGTTTCCAGCCCTTTGACTTGCTCAAAATACCGACGCATCTCGCTGAAAACAATGGCACAACGCGCAAATTGTATGCAGCATGCAGAATCCCCGTTGCGCTGCCGCAAAGGTCGACCGATGATCTCTGACGACGCGCGAGACCTCGCGCCTTCGAAACGGAGTAAGCGATGCGGACGAGTTTGCGATGGGGCCTCGTGGTGATGGCGGCGATGTTCGGTGGAAGCGATCTCGCCTCCGCGCAGACCGCCAAGATCAAGCTCGGTTACGCCAAATGCGCGCACTGCCTGCCGATGTCGCTGGTTGCAGGCATGGCGAAGGGTGTCGAGGTCGAGGCCACCGGCTTCAACTCGGGCAATGACGTCCTCACCGCTTTGGTGTCGAAGAGCATCGACGTCGCCCAGGTCACCTATCTCCACTACATCACCGCGCTCGACAAAGGCTTCGACGTCGTCGCCGTGTCCGGCCAGATCAACGGCGGCTCGGAATGCCTCTCCTCCGCGAAGCTGAACCTGCCGCCGGAGGACTGGGCTACGTTCAAGGCGACCGCTCTGAAGGCGAAGAGCGACGGCCAGCCGCTGAAGGTCGCAGCGTCACGCGGCAATGCGCAGGACATCCACATGCGCGGCGCGTTCCTCAAGCAGGGCGTCGATCCCAACAAGGACATCCAGTTCATCAACATTCCCAATCCGTCGGACCACCTCGCAGCCTTGCAGCGCGGCGAGGTCGACTTGATCTGCTCGGTCGAGCCGTTCGCCTCGCAGATCAGGCTCGCCGGCGCCGGCAAGCACTTCGTGCTGCCCTACGACCAGGCCGCCGGCAATCTGACCAACCTCATCGTCACCCGATCCGACGTGATCGCCAGCCAGCGCGCCGGCGTCCAGGGCGTGGTCACCGCGGTGGTCGAGCTTGACAACAAGCTGATCGCCGACAAGGCGCCGTGGATCGACGTCATCAACAAGCTCACCGGCCTCGACAAGACGGTGGCGACCGAAGCGCTGAAGAATGCCTCGCCGGATCCCGCGATCCATCGCTCGCAGACGCTCGCGATCGCCGCGATGATGCGCGATCTCAAATACATTGCGAAGGACGTCTCCGCGGACGCGGAGAAGAACATGGACTATTCGTTCCTCGAGCAGGCCACGGGAAAAGCCAAGAATGACCTCGGTTATTGACGCCGCGCCGGTCAAGCCGGCATTCCGGCTGACACGGGCGTTTCAGGGGCTCGAACGCGTCGTCGTCCCCGCGCTGCTGATCGCCGGTTGGGAGGCCTTCGCCCGCAGCGGCATGCTGCCGCCGGCGCTGCTGCCGGCGCCGAGCGCGGTGCTGCATGCGCTCGGTGACTGGGTGTTCGGCCTCGACGAGACCACGCAGACCTATTCGGGCCACTGGCTGCGCGATGCGCTCGCCAGCGCTCTTCGCGTGTTCGGCGGCTTTGCGCTGGCAAGCCTCTTCGGCATTCTCGCCGGCGTCGCGATCGGCTGGTCGCGCCTGTTCGAGAAGACGCTGGAGCCGACGCTCCAGATGCTGCGTCCGATCCCGCCGGTGTCCTGGATCCCGCTGGCGATCATCTGGTTCGGCATTGCCGACAAGCCGGCGATCTTCCTGGTGTTCCTCGGCGCCTTCTTTCCCGTGCTGATGAACAGCATCCACGGCGTCAAGACTGTGGACCACAATCTCGTGCGTGCCGGGGCGATGATGGGCGCAAGCCAGCGGCAGATGCTGACCGACATCGTGCTGCCGGCGGCGCTGCCCTCGATCTTCGCAGGCCTGCGCATCGCGGTCGGATCCGCCTGGATGCTGACGGTCACGGCCGAGATGGTCGCGGTGAAGAGCGGCCTCGGCTATGTGCTGTGGGATTCCTACTACTTCCTGCGCTACGACATCGTGTTAGCTGCGATGATCTCGATCGGACTGCTCGGCTATCTCTCCGACCTCGGCCTCAAGGCGATCATGGCGCGCACGCTGCGCTGGCAGCAGACGACCACCGTGCAGGGCAGGGCAGGCTGATGGCGGCAATCGAGCTTCGCAACATCGTCAAGGTATTTTCCGACAAGCGGCGCGGTCGCGACCTGCTGACGCTGGACAACATCAATCTCGATATCGAGGCCAATGACTTCGTCTGCCTGCTCGGCCCGTCCGGCTGCGGCAAGTCGACGCTGCTCAACATCATCGCCGGCTTCGAGCAGGCGACAAGCGGCCGCACGCTGGTTGGCGGCAAGCAGGTCGAGCGGCCCGGCTCGGACCGCGGCGTGGTGTTCCAGCAGCCGACCCTGATGCCGTGGCTGACGGCCATCGACAACATCGCGTTCCATCTCAAGCTCAAGGGCGTCGGCAAGGCCGAGCGGCACCACCGCGCCATGGAGTTCATCGATCTCGTCGGCCTCAGCGGCTTCGAGCACCATCATCCTTCCGAAATGTCCGGCGGCATGAACCAGCGGGTCGGCATCGCCCGTGCACTGCTGATGAACCCGAGCGTCATCCTGATGGACGAGCCGTTCGCGGCGCTGGACGCCCAGACCAAGCTCGAAATGCAGGAGGAGCTGGTCGCGATCTGGCAGAAGCGCCGCTGCACCATCGTGTTCGTCACCCACAGCGTCGACGAGGCGCTGGTGCTCGGCAACAAGATCGTGGTGATGACGAAGCGGCCGGGCCGGATCCGCGAGGCCGTCAATTTCGACCTGCCGCGCCCGCGGGACATCACCAGCCCCGAATTCAACGACGCCAAGCGCCACATCCTGGCTTTGATCCGCGAGGAGTCGACGCGCCTTGCGCAGGCGTCGTAGAGTATGATCATGCGCAAGCGTCTCGGCATGATCACGCCGTCCTCCAACTCGGTGCTCGAGCCCGTCACCAGCGCCATGCTGCATGGCGTGGCTGACATCACCGCGCATTTCTCCCGCTTCCGCGTCACCGAGATTGCACTGGACGCCGCTGCGCTGAGCCAGTTCGACGCCTCCGCGATGCTGCCGGCGGCGGATCTGCTGGCGGATGCCAAGGTCGACGCCATCGCCTGGAACGGCACGTCCGCAAGCTGGCTCGGCGTCGGCCGCGACCGGAGCCTTTGCGAGGCGATTACGGCGCGCACAGGCGTGCCGGCCACCACGTCGACGCTCGCCTGCATCGATGCCGCCCGTGCGCTCGGCGCCAAACGGGTGGGCCTCGTCTCGCCCTACACCGACGACGTGCAGCGGCGGATCGGCGATGTCTGGGCCGAGGAGGGAATCGCCCCGCACACGGAGCGGCACCTCGGACTGCGCGACAATTTCTCCTTCGGCGAGGTCGCGCCTGCGACGATTGCCGGCATGATCCGCGCGGTCGCGGCTGAGGGCGCCGACGCCGTCGTCATCCTCTGCACCAATCTCGACGGCGCGGCGCTTGCGGCCTCGCTCGAGCGGGAACTGGATATTGCGGTGCTGGATTCGGTTGCGGTCACGCTTTGGCGAACCCTGAGCCTCGCCGGAGGGGACATAGCGGCACTTGCGGAATGGGGCCGGATATTCCAGACAAGGCCAGCCATCAAGTGACGGAGACGCAAGTGACCCAGCTCGATCTCGCCATTCGCGGCGGCACCATCGTGACGGCCAGCGACGAATTTCGCGCCGATATCGGCATCCGCGACGGCCGCATCGTCAGCATTGCCGATCATCTCGAGGGCGCGGCGCGCGAGATCGACGCGACGGGCCTGCTGGCGCTGCCGGGCGGCATCGATAGCCACGTCCACATCTCGCAAGCTTCCGGCCCCGACGTGGTGATGGCCGACGACTTCGCCTCGGCGACGCGCGCGGCGGCGGCCGGCGGCAACACCATGGTGCTGCCCTTTGCGCTTCAGGAGAAGGGCACCTCGCTGCGGACCTGCGTCGAGAACTACCGCAAGCTCGCCGAAGGCGAGTGCTACATCGACACCGCCTTCCATCTCATCATCTCCGATCCGACCGCGGTCGTGCTCGGTCAGGAGCTGCCGGCCCTCGTCAAGGACGGCTACACCTCGTTCAAGGTGTTCATGACCTATGACGACCTCGTGCTCAGCGACGAGCAGCTGCTCGAGGTCTTCGACGTCGCGCGCCGCGAGGAGGCGCTGGTGATGGTGCATTGCGAGGGCTACGACGCCATCCGCTTCCTCACCTCCAAGCTGGAACGCGAGGGCCATATCGCGCCCCATTTTCACGGCGTCTCGCGGCCGCAGGCGGTCGAGCGCGAGGCGACGCATCGCGCCATCAGCCATGCCGAGGTGATCGGCGTTCCCATCATGATCGTGCACGTCTCCGGGCGCGAGGCGATGGAGCAGGTGCGCTGGGCGCAGCAGCGCGGCCTGCCGGTGCATGCCGAGACCTGTCCGCAATATATCACGCTGACCGCCGACGACATGAAGGGCCTGAACATGGACATTACGGGCGCGAAATATGTCTGCTCGCCGCCGCCGCGCGATGCCGAAAGCCAGCAGGCGATCTGGGAGGGCATCACGTCAGGCGTGTTCCAGACCTTTTCGTCCGACCACTGCCCGTTCCGCTACGACGATCCCAAGGGCAAGCTGACGCCGAATTCACGCACCTCGTTCCGCTGGGTACCGAACGGCATTCCCGGGGTCGAGACGCGGCTGCCGATCCTGTTCTCAGAGGGCGTGTCGAAGGGACGGATCAGCTTGCAGAAATTCGTCGAGCTGACCGCGACCAACCATGCGCGCATCTACGGCCTCTATCCGCGCAAGGGTTCGATCGGTGTCGGCTTCGATGCCGACATCGTGCTGTGGGACCCCAAATTGAAGAAGCCGATCCAGCAGGCCGATCTGCACCACGGCGCGGACTACACGCCGTGGGAGGGCTTTGACGTCACCGGCTGGCCCGTCACGACGGTAGCCCGCGGCCGCGTGGTGTACGAGCACGGCAAGATCGTCGGCGACAAGGGCGCGGGCGAGGTGCTCAGCCGCGGCAAGTCCAGCCTGGTGTGATCCCCACTCGATGTGGGGATCACATCGGGTAGGCGGTCTCTACCGTCAGTTCGTCGGTCCGTCGCCGCGGATCACGAATGTCGTGGCCTTCAGCTTGGTCATGCCGAACTTGTCGAACAGCTTGTCATAGGTGCCGTCGACGCGGATCGCGGTGAGTGCATCGGCAACGGCCTGGGCCAGCAGCTTGTCGCGGAAGGCGAAGGTGATGTCGGTGCCGGCGATGTCGCGGACCCAGATCTTTGCGATGCCCTTCTGTTCGAGCGAGTTGGCGGTCTCGTTGATGTTGAGCGCGGCCTCGAGCTGGCCGGCACGCAGCGCCGCCGAGGTGGCGGTGACGGTGGTGAAGGTGCGCAGCTCGACCGGCTTGAGGCCCTTGGCCTCCATCGCGGTGCTGAACTCACGTGCCTTGCGCTCGGTGTAGGTCGCCGATTCCACGCCCACCACGCGGCCGGCGAGATCCTCGAATTTCTCCAGCTTCAGGCTTGAGGAGGGATCGGTGTAGATGCTGATCGCCTGCTGCGCGTACGGCACGAGGTAGAGCATCTTCGAGCGCTCCTCGGTCCAGAACAGGCCGGTGTTGATGGCGTCGAAGCGACCCGAGCGCAGCGCCGGGATCATCGGCGGGAAGTCCATGCGCAGGAACACCGCCTCGACGCAGATGCGCTTGGCGATCTCGCGGGCGAGCTCGACGTTGAGGCCCTGCAACTCGCCCTTGTCGTCGACGAATTGCTGCGGCGGCAGCGTCGGGTTGATCGACATCTGCCATTTCGGCGCTTCGATCAGGCTCGACGCCGGCACCTTCGGCGTACAGGTCTGGGCGCCGGCTGCCTGGGACAGGCCGATCAGCAGGGCGAAGGCGGAGAAGGTCTTGGGAAATCGCATCTGAATACTCCGATCAAATCGTGGGTGGCAGAGGAGCCGTTCTCCGGTCCGACGTCTTTTTCATTGTCTCGTCAAATGGCCGCCGTCGCGTCGCGATCGGCCTGCCTGGTCAGGATCAGCGAGGTGTGGCGGGCCGCCGTCACCACCTCGTCGCGCTGGTTGAGAAGGTCGAGCGTCTCGATGACGATGCCGCGCGCGGGATTCCTGGTCGGCCGCTTCTCGACGAAGCGGAAGCGGACGCGCAAGACATCGCCGGCGACGATCGGCGCCTTGAACCGCACCTCGTCCCAGCCGAGCGAGGCGACCGAGGTCTCCTCGTACAGCTTCAGCTCCGACTTCAGTCCTTCCATCAGCGACAGGCCGAACAGCCCGTGGCCGATCACCGCGGGAAAACCGCGCGACTTCGCATAGCCGGCATCGACGTGGAGCGGATGATGGTCGTGCGTGACATCGGCGAATACCGCGATATCGGCCTCCGTCACGGTGTGCATGGCGGTCTCGAACTCCGCGCCGAGCGCGATGTCCTCGTAACGGAGATTGATCGGGGCGCTGATCTCCATGCCGAATCCCTCAGGCGACCTTGCGCGGCCGCGCCGGCAGAGCCTTGAAGCTCTGCGCGATGCCCATGGGCCCGGAGCGGAAGATGCGCGGATCCATGTCCTTCAGTTGCGGGCTGATGCGCGGCCGAAAGCCCATATGGGCGAGGATGTCCTCCTCCAGGCGCGCGCCCGGCGCGATCTCGGTCAAGGTCACGCTGCCGTTCTCCAATTCGAACACGGCGCGCTCGGTGACATAGCTGACGTGCTGGCCGCGCTGCGCGGCGAGCGAGGCACTGAAGCTGATCTGGCCAACCTGCGGCACGAACTTGCGGAAGGCGCCGTCTCGCCGGATCGCGAGGCGCCCGTTCTCGACGCCGATGTCGAACTTGCCACCGGTCATGGTGCCACTGAAGATCAATCGCTTGGCGTTCTGCGTGATGTCGATGAAGCCGCCGGAGCCGTCACGGCGCTCGCCGAAGCGGGTGACGTTGACGTTGCCCTTCTCGTCGACTTCCGCGAAGGAGAGGAAGGCGCAGGAGAGGCCACCGCCGTCGTAGAAGTCGAACTGATAGGCCTGGTCGAGGATGACGCGCGGATTGATGGCCGTGCCGAATTCGCGCGCATGGCCCGGCACGCCGCCGACCACGCCGGATTCCACCGTCAGCGTGATCAGGTCGGAGATGCCTTCCTCGGCGGCGACATTGGGGATCATCGCGGAGATGCCGACGCCGAGATTGACGACGTCGCGCGGGCGCAGCTCGAAGGCGGCGCGGCGGGCGATCACCCGCCGCTCGGTCAGCGGATCGGGTGTGATCATCGCCACCGGCACACGCGTTTCGCCGCAGCGCGCCGGATCATAGGCCGTGCCGTAGGTCTGCATCTGATCGGGCTCGAGCACGACGTGGTCGATCAGGAAGCCCGGAATCTTTACCATCTGCGGATGGATCGAGCCGCGCTTCACGATCCGCTTGACCTGGCAGATCACGGTGCCGCCGGCATTGTGCACGGCCTGCGCGATCGAGAGATCCTCGCGCGTCGTGCCCTCGTGCTCCATGCTGATATAGCCGTCCTCGTCGGCTGAGGTGCCGCGGATGATGGCGACATCGGGCGGAGCGGGGACGCGGTACAGCAGCCAGGACTGGCCGTGCAGCTCGAGCAAATCGACCAGCGGCGCGGTGGTGCGCTTGTTCATGCGGCCGCCGTCCTGGCGGGGATCCATGTAGGTGTTGAGCCCGACATGGGTGAGCACGCCGGGATGTTTCGCCGCCATGGCGCGGCAGAGCTGGCTCATCACGCCTTGCGGAAAATTGTAGGCGTCGATCAGCTCGTCGCGGACGAGGCGCATGAACGGCACCTGGAGGCCGAAATTGCCGCCGATCACGCGCGCGATCAGGCCTTCATGGGCGAGATGGCAGAGGCCCTTCTCGGTCACGGCGCCGACACCGGTGATGTTGATCAGCGTCAGATTGTGCGGGCCCTGGCTACCGAGGAAGCGTTGCTCCAGCGCATCGAGGATGGCTTCGGCAGCGCCCGTGCCGCCATTGCCGCCGACAATCAGCGTGTCGGCATCGCGGATCAGGCCTGCGGCCTCTGCCGCGGTGATGATGCTCAGCATGACCGCACGCCCCGCATCACGCGGCCTCCTTCTCGACCTGGCGGGCGATGATCAGCCGCTGGATCTGGTTGGTGCCCTCGTAGATCTGGGCGAGGCGCACGTCGCGGAACAGCCGCTCGATGCGGTACTCGCGCGAATAGCCGTTGCCGCCGTGGATCTGGAGTGCGTTGGAGACGTGCTTCATCGCCATGTCGGTCGTGAACAGTTTTGCCTGCGCCGCCTCCTTGGCGATCGGCTCGCCAGCATCGTGCAGGCGCGCGGCGTGATGGATCAGAAGCCGTGCGGCGGCGATGTCGGTCGACATGTCCGCGAGCATGAACTGAACCGCCTGGAAGCCGATGATGGCCTGGCCGAACTGCTTGCGGTCGCGGGCATAGGCGGTGGCGTCCTCGAAGGCGGCCTGCGCCATGCCGAGCGCCATCGAGGCCATCATCAGCCGGCTGAAGTTGAAATTGCTCATGGCCATCTTGAAGGCCTGGTTCTCCGGTCCCATCACGCTGTCCGCCGGCAGCTGCACGTCGGAGAAGGTGATCTGGCAGTCTTCAAGGCCGTGCATGCCGAGAAGCTCTTCGTTTTTGCCGCGGGCGATACCGGGCAGGGCGCCGTCGACCAGCAGGCAGGAGATGGCGCGATGGCCCGCATCCGCGCCGGTGCGCGCGAACACCATGATGCGATCGGCGACGCCGCCGAGCGTGACCCAGGCCTTGGTGCCGTTGAGCCGCCAGCCGTTGCCGTCGCGCACCGCGTTGGTGCGGATGCCGGCGACGTCGGAGCCGTGGTCGGGCTCCGAGACGGCGGTCGCGGGAATAATGTCGCCGCTGAGAATTTTGGGGATCAGCGCCTTGTGCGCATCGGTGCCGTGATGGTCGAAGAACAGCACCGCCTCGACAGGGATCGCGAAGGCATTGGCGACTGCGCCGGAGCATCGCGCCAGCTCCTCCATCGCGATGCAGGCCGCGACCCCATCGAGACCTGCGCCTCCAGCGCCCTCGCGCAGGCAGATGCCGAACAGGCCGAGATCGGCCATGCCCTTGTAGAGCGCGCGGTCGAAACGGTCCTCGCGGTCGATCGTGGCGGCGCGCGGGAGGATCTCTGCTTCCGCGAAGCGGCGCGCTGTCTCGCGCAGGGCTTTCTGGTCTTGGGAGTAGAAGCGGTCCATGGCGTGCGGCTCCCGTCAGTCGCTGGCGAGCTTGGAATCGTGCGAGACCTCGCTGCGGTCGCGATCGAGGAAATAGACCGCGACGTCGTCGCCGGGCACGCCATAGGCGCTGCATACGCTGCGGGTCAGCGCGATGGCGGCGGCGCGGCGCTCGGCCTCGCTGCGGCGAAACGCGTGCACCTTGAGCAGGATGCGCTGTCCGGCGTCCCCAGCTCCCATCGTGCCGGCATGGGCGTAGTCGTCGGGCGCAATGGTCAGGAAATAGAGCGTGACCGTATCCGCGGTCACGCCGAACGACGACATCAGGCCGTCGGTCACGGACCTCGCCAGCGCAGCCTTGTGCTGGATTGGGGCTTGCGGGGCTAGCACTTCGACATAGGGCATCGATCAGACCTTCGCGGGCTTGGACGCAGACGATTTGGCCGCAGACGATTTGGACGGGGATTTGGGCTTCGTGGACCTGGTGGAGACCGGGGCGTCGAGCTGGCGGCAGGAGTCGCGCTTGATCAGCCGGGCGCCGACGCGATATTCGCGAACGCCGTCATTGCCGTTGCCCTTCGCCTCCATGCGATGCAGCAAGCGGTCGACGGCGAGATTGGCGAGATCGCGCGCGCCGTTGTCGACGATGCTGATGGCGGGGCGATGCCATTCGAACCACGGCATGTCCTCGTAGCAGAGCAGCGAGAGGTCGTCGGGGATCGCGATGTTCCGCTCCGCCGTCACGCGCAGCACGCCGAGCGTTGCCTCGTGGTTGGCGACGAAGATCGCGCTCGGCGGGCGCGAAAGGTCCAGCAGCTTGCGGCAGCCCGTCGCACCGGTCTCGGGAACGAAATGGCCGGCATGAATCAAAGTGTCGTCCCTGGTGATGCCGGCTTCGCGCAGAGCGCGGACATAGCCGGACAGCCGCTCACGGCCGGACGTCGTGTCCTGGCGGCCGACGATCAGTCCGATGCGCTTGTGGCCGAGCTCGATCAGGTGGCGCGTGCCGAGATAGGCGCCCTGCGGATCGTCGGCGAGCACGGTCTCGAGATCGGTTGCGTCATCGCGCCGCACCAGGCAGACGATCGGAACATCCTTCGCCAGCGCCTTGAGCTGCGGGCCGTTCTTGCCGGTGGGGACGACGATCAGCCCGTCGATGCGATGGTCGACCAGCGTCGTGAGGGTGTCGCTCTCCTGCTGCGGATCGTCGCCGCCGATACACAGAAGCATCTGATAACTCAGCGCCTTCAGGCGCGCCTGCACCACTTCGGCCATCACCTGGAACGAGGCGTTGGTGAGGTTGTGCACGAGCAGCGCTACGAGCCGCGATTGTCCGGTCTTCAGTCCGCGCGCGATGGGGTTCGGCCGATAGCCGAGCTCGCGCGCGATACGTGTCAGGCGCTGCTGCGTGCGCTCGCTGGTCAAGCCGGTTCCAGTCAGTGCGCGCGAGGCGGTACTGACCGAAACGCGGGCCGCCTGTGCCACATCTTTGAGCGTGACGGTCATCAAACCTGCCGATAGACTGCAATCGATTGCAAGAACGCTATGGGCTATTTCCACATGGATCAAGCCCAAAAAATGGATGGTGTTGCTCAATGCAGAGCCAGTTACGCAATCGATTGCAAAAATACTGCGGATATTCCGCAGTTGATCGTTGTCCTCTCAATCAACTTGATCGCCCGGCAGCTCCCTGATGAAGACGTTTCGCGGCACCTACACCGTCATGATCACCCCGTTCACGCAAGGCGGCGACGTCGATGTCGCGGCGTTGCGCGCCTTTGTCGACTGGCAGATCGCGGAAGGCATTCATGGGCTGATCCCGCTCGGTTCGACCGGCGAATTCCTGTCCCTCGACGATGACGAGAAGGCACTGGTGGCGGAGGTCGTCATCGGCCAGGCCGCGGGGCGCGTGCCCGTGCTGATCGGCACCGGAGCGGAGGATACCCGCGAGGTGGTTCGCCTCAGCCGCCGTGCCGAAAAGCTGGGCGCCGACGGCGTCATGATCATTCCGCCGTTCTATTCGACGCCGACCGACGACGAACTCGTCCATCACTACAAGACGGTGGCCGACGCGATCGCGCTGCCGATCATGGTCTACAACAATCCGGCGACCGCCAACGTCGATCTCAAGCCGCCTCTCGTGGCGCGCATCGCCGAGATCGACAATTGTCTCTATATCAAGGAGTCAACGCTGGAGGTGACGCGGGTGCGCGACATCATCCGGCTCTGCGGTGACAGGATGACCGTGTTCGGCGGCATCCTCGGCTTCGAATCCTTCGTCGAGGGCGCGCAAGGCTGGGTCGCTGTCGCCTCCAATGTCGTGCCGTCCGAGATGGCGCGCATCTTCAGCCTCGTCGCAGACGAGGGCGCCATCAAGGAGGCGCGTGAGCTCTATCTGAAATATCTGCCGGTGATCGAATTCGTCGGCGGCCAGGCCTATGTCGCCGGCAGCAAGGCGCTGCTCGGCCATATGGGGCTTGCGGTCGGCGACCCGCGCCCGCCGCGCCTGCCATTGCCGGCCGCGCAGGACGCGGTTGCGCGTGCATTGGTCAAGGCGTTCGATCTCGCGTGGCGCGGCGCGTCCATTGCGGCTGCTTAAACGGGTGTGACCGGATGAACCTGCTCGACGGCGTCAAGATCCTCAGCTTCAACCATTATCTCGCAGGCCCGCTGGCCGCACAGACGCTCGCCGATCTCGGCGCCGACGTCATTGCGGTCGAGCCGATCGAAGGCGCGTTTCAGCGCAACTGGGCGGTGGCCAATCATTTCGTTGCGGGCGACAGCGTCAATCATCTGGCGACCGGGCGCAACAAGCGCAGTATCGCGGTCGATCTCAAGCATCCCGACGGCATCGCGGCCGTGAAGAAGCTGGTGGCGACCTCCGATGTCGTGATGGAGAATTTCCGGCCGGGGACCATGGCCAAGCTCGGCCTCGGCTACGAGACGCTGAAAGCGATCAATCCAGGCCTGATCTATGCGGTTGCAACCGGCTTTGGTTCGGAAGGGCCCTACAAGGATCGTCCCGGCCAGGACCTGCTGCTCCAGGCCATGTCGGGCCTGGCGATGCGGACCGGGCGCGCCGATGGCGAGCCGACTGCTGTCGGCGCGGTGATCGTCGATCAGCATGCGGCCTCGCTCTATGCCATGAGCATTCTCGCCGCGTTGTTTGCCCGGACCAGGACGGGGAAGGGGCAGCTCGTCGAGGTCAACCTCTATCAGGCCGCCCTAGATCTCCAGGTCGAGCCGCTGACCGCCTGGCTCAATGGCGCGCCGTCGCCGACGCCGCGCGGTCCGGCCGGAATCGCCGCCTGGTTCAGCCCCGGACCTTACGGCATTCACGCGACGGCCGATGGCCATCTCGCGATCTCCATGGCGGCGCCCAAGGCGCTGGCGGCAGGGCTCGACTGCGAAGAGTTGCAGCGGTTCGGCGAGGCCGACAGTTTCTCGAAGCGCGAGGAGATCACGCGGATCGTCGCGGCGCGCCTGAAACAGAAGTCGACTGCCGATTGGCTGCCCTTGCTTGAAGCGGCGCGGATCTGGCACGCGCCGGTGCAGGACTATCGCGACCTCGAGGCCGATCCCCAGCTTAGACATCTCGGCGTGTTCAAGTGTGCCGAGAGTGCAGGGGGCGCGCAAATCCGGATGGTCGCGCATCCCGCGCGCTATGACGGCCGGACACCGGAGGTGCGGCTGGTTCCGCAGCGGTTGGGTGCGCAGACGCGCGAGGTGCTCGGCGAGATCGGCTACGGCGCTGCCGACATTGACGCGATGATCGCCGGCAAGGCGGTGGGAGTGGCGCGATGATCGATTTTTCAATCCCCGAGGATACGCGCCTCCTGGTCGATACCGTCCGCCGCTTCGTGGAGACGGAGGTGCAACCTCTCGAGGACGAGGTGGAGCGGACGGCTACGGTGCCGGCCGATGTGCTGGCGGTCACCAAGGCCAAGGCACAGAAGCTCGGCCTGTATGCGATGAACATGCCGGCCGACATCGGTGGCGGCGGGCTGTCCTGCGTCGAGCATTGTCTCGTCGAGGAAGAGTTCGGCAAGACCTCCGATGCATTGATCCGCCGCGTGTTCGGCCAGGTCTATCCGATGCTGATGGCCTGCAAGGGCGACCAGGTCGAGCGCTATCTGCTGCCGACGGTGAAGGGCGACAAGATCTGCGCCATGGCGATCACCGAGCCGGGCGCCGGCTCGGATGCGGCCTCGATCAGCACGACCGCTCATCTCGATGGCGACCAGTGGGTGCTCAACGGGACCAAGCATTTCATCAGCGACGGCGACATCGCCGATTACGTGATCCTGATGGCGCTGACCGACAAGGAGAAGCGCGCCCGGGGCGGCATCACGCTGTTTCTGGTCGATCGTGGCACAGCTGGCTTCAAGGTCGCGCGCACGCAGCCGATGATGGGCCACCGCGGCTATGGCCATGCCGAGCTGACCTTCGAGGACTGCCGGATTCCGAAAGCGGCCGTGCTCGGCGAGGTCGGCGGCGGATTCAAGCTGATCATGCAGAGCGTGCTCCAGATCCGGCTGGCTCATATTGGCGCCCGGGCGGTGGGCATGGCGCAGCGTGCGCTCGAGATGATGCGCAAGCATGCCGGCGAGCGGCGTCAGTTCGGCCAGCTCATCGGTGACTTCCAGATGGTGCAGAAACTCATCGCCGATTCCGCCACCGAGATCTTCGGCGTCAAGATGATGGTGATGAACGCCGCCTGGGACATCGATCAGGGCCGGGATGCGCGCGACAAGGTCTCGATGATCAAGGTCGCGGCGTCCGAGATGCAGGGCCGCGTCGTCGACCGCGCCATCCAGGTGTTCGGCGGCATGGGCTTCAGCAAGGACCTGCCGCTGGAGCGCATGTACCGCGACGCGCGCGTCACCCGCATCTACGACGGCACCTCCGAAATCCACCGCATGCTGGTCGCGCGCAGCACCATCAAGAACGGCTTGCAGCTCTAGGGAAACGACCGATGTCTCACGCACCTCTCAAGCCCGGCGCCGTCTTCGCCTTCCGCAAGACCATGACGGTGGCGGAGCAGGCGATGTTCACCGGCATCAGTGGCAATCTTGGTGGCCTCTATGTCGATGCCGTCCGCGCCAGGAAGGCCGGCGCCTCCAACATGGTCGCCTTCGAGCTCGCGGTCGGCGGCCTTGCCACGACCTGCCTCAGCCAGCTCGGCGGACCGACGCGGCGGATCGGCAGCATCGCGCTGAATTTCGCTGCGCCCGTGATCGTCGGCGAGTCCGTCGAGGCCAAGGCCGAGATCGTCTCGGTTGCGGGTGATGACGCGGTCTGCCGCGTCACCTGCACGCTGTCGCCCTCGGGGGCGACCGTGGTGGACGGTACTGCGACGCTGGTTCCGTTTGCGAAGGGCTGAGCCATGTACGAGCCGAAATCCTTCGACGATCTGAAGGTGAACGACAGGGTCAGCCTCAGCAAGACCATCACCGAGGCGGACGGTGCGCTCTATATTGCCGCGACCGGCGATTTCGGCCCCGTCCATGTCGACGAGGTCTATGCGGGCGCAACGCGCTTCGGCCGAAGGCTGGCACCGGGGATCATGGTCGCGGGGCTCTGCACCAGCATCCTCACCAGCGAACTGGTTGGCACGATCGGCGTCTCTGTCGAGGACCGGTTCTGGTTCACCGGCCCGGTGTTCTACGGCGACACACTCACCTTCGACGTCTGGATCGCCGAGCAGCACGACGAGACCCGCACGATCATCTGGGAAGCAAGCGCCCGCAACGAGGGCGGCCTCGAGGTGCTGAAGGCGCGCGCGAGCCTGAAATTCCCGCGGCGGAAACCGTCATGAGCAAGCCGATGAAGAAACCTGACTTGCGCGGCGTCACGGTCGCGACCGTGCTGCCCTTCAAGGACGACAGCGCGATCGACTGGGACGGTTACGCCCGCGTGCTGGACTATTGTGCCTGTCCGGACGGCATCGCGGCCGTGTTCGTCAACGGACATGCCGGCGAGGGCGGGTCGCTCTCGGATGACGAGCGACAGGCGGTGATCGAGCGGACGCGCAGGCAAATCGGCGGCAAGCCGCTGCTGGCCGGCATCATCGCGCATTCCACCGCGGAGGCGATCCATCAGGCGCAGCTCGCGGAAGCTGCCGGCGCCGATTGCGCCGTGTTGTTCCCGCCGCCACCGCTTGGTGGCGGCGCATCGGCGACCTCGCGTGCACCGGTGGCCTTCGTGCAGTCGGTCAGTTCCGCCATCGGCATTCCAGTGTCGATCTTCCAATATCCACTGGCGTCCGGATTTGGCTACTCGCCGGAGACGCTGGCGAAGATCGCAGCGCTCGACGGTGTCGTCGCCATCAAGGAAGGCAGCGACACCATCTTCGCCTATGACGAGAACCGCCGGGCGGTGAAGCAGGCCGATCCCACCGTCGCGATCCTGCCGTCGAATTTCAACTGGTTCCTGCCGCAGCTTGCCATCGGCGGCGACGGCATTCTCTCGGGTCTCGTCAGCCTCGCGCCGGATCTGTTCGTCGCGCTCTGGCAGGCGGCGCTCGCTGATGATCTCACGGCGCTGCGCGCCGTCAACGAGCGGCTCTATCCGATCGTGCGGGCGATCTACGGGCCGGCGCCGATCATGGACATGCACACGCGCATGAAAGTCGGGCTCAAGGCGCTCGGCCTGATCCAAAATGCGGATCCGCGACCGCCGTTGCTGCCGGTCGTTCCTGCGCTGTGCGACGTCATTGCAACGACCGTCGGCGCGGCGCGCGCGGCCGGCAACATCCGCCTGGCGTGACGGAGGCACGGATGCCCGACGAGGCCTTCATCCACATCGTGCGGGTCGACATCGATCCCGAGCACGAGGCCGCGTTCAACGCCTGGTACGAGCAGAGGCATTTTCCCGATCTGCTCGCCTGTCCCGGCTGGCTGTCCGCAAAGCGCTTCGTCTCGATCGGCGAGGGACCAAAATACGCGGCCATTTACGAAGTCGCGGGACGATGGGCGTTCGAGACGCCGGAGTTCCTGAAGGTGAAGGGTTTCGGTCCGTTCGAATCCCTGGTGAAGAACTTCATGCGAATCCAGCTCAAGCCGATGTCGGGATCGGCTTGAGGGAGCGAAGACGATGCTGCCTGTCGTGTCGTGCGATCCGGCCGGCCGCATCCAAGAAACATTGAGGGGGAAACCCGGGCGAGGGACTGCATCGGTCATTGGCGTCTTACTGGAGGTATCACATGCTCTCGACACTGCTTCGCCTGAGTGCGGCGGCCGCACTCGCTCTCGCATCCACGGCTGCGCATGCGGCCTGTACGCCCGGGATTACCGACGACAATCTGATTGCGCCCGGGAAGTTGCAGCTCTCGATCAATCCGACCAACCCGCCGCAGCAATTCGTCGACAAGGACGGCCAGTTGCAGGGCCTCAACGTGGAACTCGCCGCCGAGCTCGGCAAGCGGTTGTGTCTTCCGGTCGAACTCGTCCGGATGGATTTTCCGGCGATGATCCCGGCCATGAACGCAGGCCGCATCGACGGCATCGACACCGGCATGTTCTGGACCGAGGAACGTTCGAAGCTGATGTACATGGTGCCGTACGCCATTCAGGCGATTTCGGTCGTGGTTGCGCCCGACAGCGGCACAAAAATTGCTACCGAAAATGATCTGATCGGAAAAACATCGGCCGTCGAGGTCAGCACCTACCAGATGAACTGGCTCAAGAAGCTCAGCGATGCGAGCGTGGCGAAGGGCGGCGCAGCCGTCGAGATGCGGACGTTCCCCACCGCCACCAACGTCGTCAGTGCGCTGCTGGCCGGCCAGGTGGACAACGCGCTGCTCGTCGATAGCGTGGCGCGGGATCTCACCGGCCGCGGCCGCGTCAAGGAAGTGCTGAGCGGCCTCGGTACGGCGCGCACCACGCTCGGTTTCCGCAACAAGACGGTGGTCGACGCCGTCGTCAAGGCGCTGAATGCCATGCGCGCCGACGGCAGCTACCAGGCGCTGTTCGACAAGTTCGGACTGACCAGCATGCCGGCCGATCAGCCGCTTGCGATCGCCGGCCCGGGTCCGGCCTGAGGAGACGAGCCGATGAGCCATTTCAGTCCGACGGCCGCCGTCAACTACTTCTTCAACTACTTCCTGATGAAGGGTGTGCTCGTCACCATCGGCCTGACGGTGGCGGCTGTCATCGGCGGATTGATTCTCGGCATGGGCATCGCGTTGATGCGCATGTCGTCCAACCCCGTGCTGTCAGGCTTCTCGCGCTTCTACATCTGGTTCTTCCGCGGCACGCCGCTGCTGATCCAGCTCGTGGTGATCTACAGCGGCTTGCCGCAGCTCGGGATCAAGTTCTCCGTCATCACCTGCGCGCTGGTCGGGCTCATTCTCAACGAGGCGGCCTACCTCGCCGAGATCGTGCGCAGCGGCTTCATGGCCGTTTCGGCAGGGCAGCGCGAAGCCGCCTGGGCGCTCAGCCTGTCGCCCTGGGTGACGTTCCGCCGTGTGACCCTGCCGCAGGCGTTCCGGCTGATGATCCCGCCGCTCGGCAACTCCATCAACTCGCTCCTGAAGGCGACCTCGCTCGCCTCGGTGATCTCGGTCGAGGAGCTCATGCGCCGCAGCGACATGCTGATGCAGGAGCATTTCCAGATCCTCGAAGTCTACGCGGCGGCCACGGCCTATTACCTGATCCTCACCTCGGTCTGGGATGCGATTCAACGCCGGCTGGAGAAGCATTTTGGCCGGTCGAGTGCCGCGAAGTCCAGGCGGATCGCGGCGACGGCACCGGTTGCGCAGACGAGCGTGGAGGCCCGGGCATGAGCGAGATATCGATGAATACGGCTAGCGGTGTCGAAGGCGCAACGGCGCAATCGCAATTGCGCGATGTGCCTGCGGTTCGTATGGAGGCCGTCTACAAGCACTATGGCGACTTCACCGCGCTGGACCAGGTCGATCTCAAGGTCGCCAAGGGCGAGAAGATCGTGGTCTGCGGTCCCTCCGGCTCGGGCAAGTCGACGCTCATTCGCTGCATCAACCATATCGAGAAGCACGACGAGGGCCTGATCTACGTCAACGGCGTCGAGCTCGATCATCAGCGCAAGAACATCGATGCGGTCAGGCGCGACACCGGCATGGTGTTCCAGAGCTTCAACCTGTTCCCGCACATGACGGTGCTGGAGAACTGCATCCTGGCGCCGATGACCGTGAATGGCATGTCGGAGGCGGAGGCAAAGGACCTCGCCATGCATTTCCTCACCAAGGTCCGGATTCCGGACCAGGCCGAGAAATTTCCCGGCCAGCTCTCGGGCGGCCAGCAACAGCGCGTCGCCATCGCACGCGCGCTGTGCATGCGGCCGAAGATCATGCTGTTCGACGAGCCGACCTCCGCACTCGACCCCGAGATGGTCAAGGAGGTGCTGGAAACGATGAAGAAGCTCGCGGAGGAGGGCATGACCATGCTGTGCGTGACCCACGAGATGGGCTTCGCCCGCGAGGTCGCCGACCGCATCGTGTTCATGAACGAGGGCAAGGTCGTGGAGCAGGCTGCGCCGGAGGAGTTCTTCCAGCATCCGAAGTCCGAGCGGGCGCGGACGTTCCTCGACCAGATCATTCACTAGCCGATGTCGAGCGGGATGCGGACATTCAGCGATCGCCTGCGCGGCATCCATGCCGCCACGATCGTGCCGATGACACCTGATTATGGGATAGATGAGGCGCAGCTGGCGGCGCATCTCGCCGCGGTTGCGTCCACGCCGGGCATCAATGGGCTGTTGGTCAACGGCCACGCCGGTGAGAATTTTGTGCTGTCGCTCGCCGAAAAACAGCGCGTGGTGGAGCTGGCGCGCGAGTACGCACCGAAAGACTGCCTGATCGTCTCTGGCGTCAATCACGAATCAAGCCTGGAGGCCGCGCGAGAGGCGGCTGTGCTGGAGCGGGCGGGCGCGGACGGACTTCTGGTGTTCCCTCCCAACAGCTGGGCGCTCGGTCACGCCGATGACTGCGTCATCGCGCATCACCGCCATATCCGCGAAGCGACAACCGCACCCTTGATGCTCTACGCTGCACCAGTTGGTGCGGGAGCCATGGCCTATGCGCCGCCGCTGCTGGAGCAGCTCATCGCCGATCGCCGCTTCGTCGCAATCAAGGAAGGCAGCTGGGAGGTCGCGACCTACGAGCAGAATCTGAGGTTGATTCAGAAGCTGCGTCCGGAGTTCGTTGTGCTCGGCTCCGGTGACGAACATCTGCTGACAAGCTACCTCGTCGGTTCGGCCGGCAGCCAGGTCAGCCTCGCCTGCGTCGTGCCGGAGCTTGTCGTCAGCCTTTGGAACGCGGCAGAATCCGGAGACTGGGAGCGGGCGCGCGCCGCGCACGAGAAGCTATATCCGCTTGCGGTCGCGATCTATCGCGATGCACCGGGAGGACGCGCGACGGTGCGGCTCAAGGCCTGCCTGAAATTGCTTGGGCGTCTCTCATGCGACGCGGCGCGACCGCCGCAGCCGCCGGCAATGGCGAACGAATTGCGGGCGCTGGAACAGGCACTTCGGATCGCCGGCGCGCTTTAGGCCTGGAAGAACGGATTGGCCGGCCGCGCAAGGCCGAGGTGATCCCGCAACGTCGTCCCCTCATAGTCCGCGCGGAACAGCCCACGCTCCTGCAGGATGGGTACGACGAGCTCGACGAAATCCGCGAACCCTTCGTGGAAATAGGGCGGCATGACGTTGAAGCCGTCGGCGGCGTGCTCCTCGAACCAGAGCTGGAGCGTGTCGGCGATGCGCTCGGCCGAGCCGCACAGCACCCAATGGCCGCGAGCGGCGGCGGTGAGGTTGTAGAGATCGCGCAGCGTCATGTTCTCGCGGCGGCCCTTGGCGAGCATGACGCTGGCGAAACTGTGATAGCTGTCGGACGGCGCGATGTCCGGGATCGGGCCGTCGAGATCGTAGGCCGACATGTCCCGGCCGAAGCGGTCGGACAGGATCGCGAGCGCATTGCTGCCGCTGACAAAGCTCTGGAGCACGTTGAGCTTCTCGAACGCCTCCTTGTCGGTGCGGCCGACGACCGGCATCACGCCCGGCAGCACCGTGACATCGTCCGCCCTGCGGCCGAACGCCGGCAGTCGCGTCTTCAATGACGTGTAGCCGGCCTTGGCCTCCTCGATGTCCTGCACCACCGAGAAGACGATGTCGGCGGTGCGAGCGGCGAGAGCCTGGCCGGCCTCGGAGCCGCCGGCCTGCAGCACGACGGGGCGGCCTTGCGGGCTGCGGCCGATGTTGAGCGGGCCCTTCACCTTGAAGAACGCGCCGTCATGGTCGATCGGGCGGAGTTTTGCCGGGTCGATGTAGAGGCCGCTGGCGCGGTCGGCGACGATGGCATCGTCAGCCCAGCCGTCCCACAGGCCTTTGACGACATCGAGGAATTCGCCGGCCATCTCGTAGCGTCGCGCGTGGTCGGGATGGGTGGTGCCGAAATTCGCGGCCGTGGCCGGATTGGCCGTCGTCACCGCATTCCACGCCGCGCGTCCCCCGGAGATGTGGTCGAGCGAGGCGAACACGCGCGCGACCGAGAACGGATCGCTGTAGGTGGTCGAGACGGTCGCGCCGAGCCCGATATGGCTGGTCGAAGTCGCGAGCGCGGCCAGCATCGTCAACGGCTCGAGCCGCAGCGTGTAGGAGGGATGGGCGGCGGCGTCGGCATAGAGATTGTCGCCCATGAAGATCAGGTCGAACTTGCCGCGCTCGGCGGTGCGGCCGATCTCCTGGATCGCCGCGAAGTCCTGGAAGCTGTCGACTGCGCCGGGATAGCGCCAGCCGGCGACGTGGCTGCCGGTACCCAGGATGAACAGGCCGAGATGCATCTGTCGTTTCATGGCGTCATGTCCAGAACAGGATCTTGCGTTCGAGGAAACCGATCAGGCCGAAGAAGGCGAGGCTCGCCGCGGATGCGACGAAGATCGCCGCCCAGACCTGGACGAAGTCGATCTGGAGCACGGCCTGGTAGATCACCCAGCCAAGCCCGCCATGCGCGCCGAGCATCTCGGTGACGATCGCCACGATCACGCTGCGCACGGTCGAGACGCGCATGCCGGCGAGCAGCAGCGGCAGGGCGGTCGGCAGGCGCAGGCGCCACAGCACACCGAAGCGGCTTGCGCCAAAACTCTTCATGAGATCGACGGCGCGGCGGTCGACGCGGTCGAGCCCGGCCAGCATCGAGAGCAGGATGGTGAAGCTCACCGCCATCGCCACCATCACGATCTTCGAGCTGACGCCGATGCCGAACCAGAGCAGGATCAGCGGCGAATAGCCGACCACGGGCACCGAATTGATCGCGGTTGCGAGCGGCAGGATCGCGCTGCGAAGCGCCGGAACCAATGCGATCGCGACGGCGAGGCCGATACCGATCAGGCAGCCGAGGCCATAACCCACCAGCGCTTCGAGCAGGGTGTAGCCGGCAGCGTCAATGAGCGTCGCGCGCTTGGACCAGAGGCCGGCGAGGATGTCGCTGACGGCGGGCAGAACATAGGCCGGCAGATGCAGTCCGCGCGCCGCGCCTTCCCAGCATGCGACCAGGAGGACGGCGCCCAGGATGCCGCGCTGGACGGCGAGCGAAGGTGAGGCAAACGCGCGGCTCATTGCTCGGCGTTCCAGAACACCAGCCGTCGCTCGACCGCGGCGACGACCGCATAGAAGCCGGTGCCGAGTAACGCGGCGGCGAGCAGGGCGGCCCAGATCGCGACGACGTTCTCGGTGAACATGGCCTGGAGCAGCAGTACGCCGAGCCCGGTGGTGTCGCCGAACCATTCGCCGACGATGGCCCCGACCAAGCTCAGCGATGCGGCGAGCCGCAGCGCGACGAAGATCTGTGGCAATGCGGTTGGAAGCTGCAAGCGGAGCAGGAGCTGGCGGTTGGAGGCGCCGAAGCTGCGCATCAAGGCGACCTGCTTGGGATCGACGGTTTCGAGGCCCAGCAGCGTGTTCACCGTCACCGGAAAGAAAGTCAGATAGAACGCAATGATCGCCTTGGCGAGCAGCGTATTGCCGAACCACAGCACCACGAGCGCCCCGAAGGCGATGACCGGAATGGTCTGCGACACCACGAAGATCGGAAACACCATCTCGCGCAGCGCGCGGACGCGGAAGAACACGACGCCCATGAGCACGCCGAAGGCGCCGCCGGACGCAAAGCCGATCAGGGTCTCGGCGAGCGTGCGCAGGAAACCGTCGACATAGGCGCGAGGCGTCGCCGCTATCGCCATCAGGATGGTGCTGAGGCGCGGCAGGTAATAAGGCCGGATGCCGAACAGCTGCACCGCGCCTTCCCAGATCACCGCCGCGACAACGAGACCGAGCAGGAGCCGGATCAGCTTGCGCAGCGGAGCCGGCATCGCTATCGACCGCGCGGCCGCGCCGGCTTCACCAAGCGATGTCGCCACGGGGCTGCTCACGGCAGCCGGTCCGCCTGCGGAACGCCCTGGATGAAGCTTGCATCATACGCGGCGGCAAGATCCAGCGGCTTGGAGATCACGCCGTACTTCAGGAAGAAGTCGTGGGCGGTCTTGACCGCGTCGGCATCGATCCAGAACATGCCGTTCTTCGCCGCCGCGCCGGATGTCATCAGGCGTTTCACTTCGGTGAGCATGAATTCCTGCTGCGCGCGGTCGAGCGTCGGGGCTGTGGCCATCATGGTGTCGACGGCGCCCTTGGGATCTGCGAAGGCATCCTTCCAGCCCTTCAGCGACGCGCGCAGGAATGCCTTGACCAGCTCCGGTTTCTCCTTGGCGGTCGCCTCGGCCACGATCAGCGTGTCGCGCGGGAAGGTGATGCCGTAATCCTCGGCGACGAAGGTCTTCAAACTGTCCTTCGGCATGCGCGATTGGATGGTGTAGAACTCGTTGTAATAGGTCGCCGTGACCACATCGACGCTGCCGTCGACGAAGGGCGTCACCGAAACCTGCTGCGGCTGGATCTTCAGTTCGTCCGGCTTGATGCCTTCCTTGGCCAGCATGCCGTTCAGAACATGGTTGGCACCTGTGAACCAGGTGGTGACCGTCTTGCCTTTAAAATCCTGGATCGTCTTCACCGGCCCGTCCTTGCGGGTGACGAAGATGAACGGGGTGATCTGGTGCGACACGCCGATGCAGACGATCGGAAGCCCCTTGTCGCGCGCCGCGAACACGCTGTCGGTGCCGCCGGACAGACCGAACGTGTCGGCGCCGGTCGCGACCAGGTTTTCGGTGAGCAGGTTGGGCCCGCCGGGATTGATGGTGAGGTCGATGCCCTCGGCCTTGTAGTAGCCCTTGGCAGCCGCGACATAGAAGCCGGCGAATTGCGCCTGCGGCAGCCATTTCAGGCGCAGGCTCGCCTTCTGCAACTCGGCCGCGGGCGCGGCCGTGACAAGCGAGCCGGTCGCCAGTGCGATGCCGGAGAGGACAGAGAAAGCGTGGCGTCGGCTCAACATGGTCATACTCCAGGCGGTGGAAATCAATTGCGGTAGGACGGATCGGTGCGGTCGAGCTGGCGCATCAGCGCCGGCCATTCGCGTTCGCCGGGCACGAGGATGTCGCCCTGCAATTCCCAGAACTGGCGCGCGGCTTTCTCGCAGACCTCGTGTGGCGGCATCACCAGCTTGGCGCCGGCCGCGGCAGCCGCTTGCATCTGGAGCTGGATCCGCGCGGCGCGCTCGAAATAATAGAGCAGCATGAAGGCCTCGCCGGGTGTCCGGCCGACGGTGAGGATGCCGTGGTTGCGCATCAGCATGACCTTGTGCGGACCGAGATCCCGCACCAGGCGAACCTGCTCATCGAGGTCGATGGCGACGCCTTCGTAGTCGTGGAAGGCCTGGCGGTCGTAGAAGCGCATCGCGAACTGGCTGAGCGGCAACAGGCCTTTCTCCTGCCCTGAGACCGCGACGCTCGCGTCGGAGTGGGTGTGCAGCACGCAGACAGCATCGTGGTTCGAGGTGTGGATCGCGGCATGGATCACGAAGGCCGCAACATTGACGGCCTGCGGCGTGTCGTCGAGCTTGTTACCCCCAGTGTCGATCTTCACCAGGCTCGACGCCGTGATCTCGTCGAACAGCAGGCCGTAGGGATTGATCAGGAACTGGTCCTCGTGGCCGGGCACGCGCAGGGAGATGTGGTTGTAGATCAGGTCGTCCATGCCGAGCTTGGCGACCATGCGATAGCAGGCCGCGAGCTTGATCCGGGCATCCCACTCGGCTGGCTCGATCCCGCGCGGCGCGGCTTGCGGTTCTCTCGCTGACATCGCGTTCACGGCGTCTTCTCCTGCGCGATGGAGGATTGGAACGACTTCATGCTTTCCTCCTCGATGGCATCGAGCAGCGTGCGCTTGAGGCGCACGAATTCGGGCGAGGTGACGATCTCGGGCCGGCGCGGGCGGGGAAGGTCGACGACCTGTTCGAGCTTCACCGAGCCGGGACGCGCGGTCATGACGAGCACGCGGTCGCCGAGGAAGATCGCCTCGTCGACGTCATGGGTGATGAAGAGAATGGTGCGGCGGTATTTCTGCCAGACGTCGAGCAGCCAGCGCTGCATCATCGCCCGCGTCAGCGCGTCGAGCGCGCCGAACGGCTCATCCAGCAGCATCAAATCGCGTTCGAACAGGAAGGTCCGCATCAGGGCGACGCGCTGGCGCATGCCGCCGGACAACTGATTGGGATATTGCTTCTCGAAGCCGGCGAGCCCGAACTCGGGCAGCATCTTCAGCGCCTTGGCGCGCGCCTGGTCGCGCGGCATGCCCTCGACCTCGAGCGCGAGGATGGCGTTGTCGACGACGTTGCGCCAGGGAAACAGCAGGTCGCGCTGCGGCATGAAGGAGACGCGGCCGAGCAGGTCGGCCGAATGGCAGCTCTTGCCTTCGAAGCGCAGGATGCCGCCGGTATCAGGCTCCTCGAGGCCCGCGACGATGTTGAAGAGCGTGCTCTTGCCGCAGCCGCTCGGGCCGACGACGGTGACGAACTCGCCGGGGGCAACGCTCGCCTGGAGTCCCGACAGCGCCGCGACGGGACCGAAGGTCTTGTTGATCGCACGCAGTTCGAGCAGCGGCTCAGGCTTCGGTTGCGCCTGCGGGGCTTCGGTGGCCGGTCCGGGATGGGGGAGGCGGGCAGCCTGCACCGGGATGTCCTTGTATAATGGCGGCGGCCATTCGCATACGAAAGCGGGCCGCGTCGAAATCTCTTAGCAACTCGTGTGCCAGTGCGATTTCTCGGCAAATCAGGCATAAGATTTGCGAGTTCGAAGGTGGTTATCTCGGAGCTGAGCCCGTCTCCGCGAGAAAATCGGCCGGTTCACTGGAAGATTGGTGCCATTTTGTATACGTATGTCGATATCGGAGAAACATGATGGCGGATATTGGTGCACATGCTGGAGGCAGGCGCGTGAAAAATGGGCATGAAGCCTTGCCGGCCAGCCCGGGCATGACGCTCGCCGAGAGCCTGCGCCTGAAGCTCGAAGGGGCAATCGCGGCGGGGCATCTCGAGCCGGGCAGCCGGCTCGACGAGCAGGAGATCGCGCAGCGCTTCGGCGTCTCGCGCACGCCGGTGCGGGAGGCATTCCGCCTGATGGCCGCCAACAATCTGGTCGAGCTGCGCGGCCGGCAAGGGGCGACCGTCCGCAGCATCAAGGCGCAGGCGCTGATCGAGATGTTCCAGGTCATGGCGGAGCTGGAAGGGCTCTGCGCGCGGCTCGCCGCAAGGCGCGTTTCCCAGGCCTGGGGGGCTGAAATTGGCGAGATTCACCAGCGGCTTGTGGCGGCGGGTGAAACCGGCGACATCGACGTTTTCTACGACATCAACCAGGAATTCCACGAGGCGATCTACGAGGCCTCGCGCAACGCCTTCCTGGCCGAGCAGACCCGCAAGCTGCGCAACCAGGTGGCGGCGTATCGCCGCCGGGTGACGCGCATGCCGAACCGGATCGCCGACACCATCCGCGAGCACGAGGCGATCATGCAAGCGATCCTGGCGCATGATCCGGAGCGGGCGCACAGCGCCATGCGGGACCACGTCAACCTGCTCGGCGACAACCTTCTGGACTTCCTCGCCGCCTTCGAATGACCTCCGATGTCGCTTGGTATGCAAATTGCTAGACCTTGTATATCTAGCTTGCATCCTGGAGACCCGGAGTGGACCTGAAGCTGACGAACAAGACCGCCCTGATCACCGGCGCGTCGAAAGGAATTGGACTTGCGGTGGCCGAGCTCTTCGCCGCGGAGGGGTGTCATCTGCATCTCGCCGCCCGCAACGGCGAGGCGATGCTCGAGGCCAAGAAGCAGCTCGAAGCGCGCCATGGCGTGAAGATCACCATCCACGCGCTCGACCTGTCGAGCACGGCTGCGATGGAGAAGCTCGCGGCCGAGGTCGGCGACATCGACATCCTCATCAACAATGCCGGCGACATCCCGGCCGGCTCGCTGGAAATCCTCGACGACGCGGCCTGGCGGCGCGGCTTCGATCTCAAGGTGTTCGGCTACATCACGCTGTCGCGTCTCTATTATCCGCGTATGAAGGGCAGGGACGGCGTCATCATCAACATTATCGGCAATTCCGGTGAGAACTGGGACGCGAGCTATATCGCGGGCTCGACCGGCAACGCCGCGCTGATGTCCTTCACCAAGGCGCTCGGCGGCCGCAGCCTCGATCACGGCGTGCGCGTCGTCGCGGTCAATCCGGGGCCGGTTGCCACCGACCGCATGCTCAAGATCATGAAGCGCAAGGCGATCGACATGCTCGGCGACGAAAGCCGCTGGGAAGAGTTGTTCGACAAATATCCCGGCAAGCGGCCGGCGACATCGGAGGAGGTCGCCGATCTCGTCGCCTTCCTGTCCTCGCCGAGGTCCGGCTACATCACCGGCACCGTGGTGACGATCGACGGCGGCATCGCCGCTCGCGGCTCGGTGATCTGAGGCGCCGATGTCGAAGCCTCAATCGGCGGCACTGGTCCGCAACCGCTATTTCGACGAGCTCTCGGCGACGCCGGGACTCTACTGGCTCGGCCAGAACACCAACCATGTCGAGAGCCACCCCGCCGTGCGCGAGGCGATGCTGCGCTCGATCGAGGCTGGCGAGTTCAACGCCTATGCCCCTCCGCTCGGCTTCGAGGCGCTGCGCGCTGCGATCGTGGCCGACCTCGGCACACCAGGCGCTGAGGCGCTGGTGACCGAGGGCGGCGTCAACGCGCTGGCGATGATCTGTCGCGCGCGCTGCAAGCCCGGCACGACGCTGGTGACGACCGATCCGACCTGGAAATGGCCGTGTCTGTTCGCGCGCCAGCAGGGCGCCGAGGTAATCGAGATTCCGATCTACGATCCGGCCTGCAACTACCGCCTGACGCCCGAGGCGTTGAAGGCGAATGTCGATGAGCGCACCGCGATCATCTACCTCGTCGATCCCAACAATCCGCTCGGCATCCGCTATACCCGCGAGGAGATCGAGAGTTTTGCGGCGATTGCGCGCGATTGCGGCGCGCTGCTGGTGCACGACTGCACCTACCGCGATTTCGCCGATGGCCACACGCCGGCGCTTCACGTGGCGCCGCAAGGCTCGGTCGTTTCGACCAGCTTTTCGAAATGGCTCGGGCTTGCCGGCCTCCGCATCGGTGCTCTGGTCGCTGCTCCCGATCTGTTCGAGGAGCTGGCGCAGACCTCCACGAGCGTGCTCGGTGCGAGCGTCATCGCCCAGCGCGCGGCGCAGGCGGGCCTCTCCGTCAAGGCCGAATGGATGAAGAAGGTTCGCAGCACCGACCGGGCCAACAAGGCGATGATCCAGGAGGCGGCTGCGGCGATTGAAGGATTGGCGCTGCCGATCATGCCTTCGCACGGAAACTTTCTGGTGCTGGAGACCATCGCGGCGGGCATCCGTCCCGAGGCGCTGGTCGAGTGCTATCGCCGGCAAGGCATCATGATCCGCCAGGGCACGTATCACACGCAGCGCTTCGGCGACCGTTTCGTCAAGATCAGCACCTCCGTGCCGCAGGCGTGGGTCGAAAAGCTCTGCACGCTGCTGCCGGACTTGGTTGCGCAAGCGCGCACGCTCAACGACTTGCCGGCGCAATTCTAGGGATGATGCCGATGACGATGATCTCCACCAAAGACGGTGTGAAGCTCCATGTGGAGGAGGCGGGCGAGGGCACGCCGATCCTCTTCATCCACGAATTCGGCGGCAATCACGAAAGCTGGGAGCCGCAGCTGCGTTATTTCAGCCGGCGCCATCGCTGCATCACCTACGCCGCGCGCGGCTATTCGCCGTCGGATGTGCCTGACAGCCTGGAGGCCTATTCGCAGGCGATCGCAGCTGACGATGCGGTCGCCGTGCTCGATGCGCTCAAGATCGAGAAGGCGCACATCGTCGGCCTGTCGATGGGCGGCTTCTGCACGGTGCATTTCGGCCTGCGCACGCCGGAACGCGCCCTGTCACTTACCGTGGCTGGCGCCGGCTATGGCTGTGAGAAGGAGTTCGAGGAGTATTTTCGCGGCGTCTCGCGCGAAGTCGCCGACAATTTCGAGAAACAGGGCGCGAAGGAATTCTCGAAGATCTATGCGCTTGGCGCGAGCCGCGTGCAGTTCCAGAACAAGGATCCGCGCGGCTGGCAGGAATTCGCCGATCGCCTCGCCACCCATTCCGATCGCGGCGCTGCCAACACCATGCGCGGCGTCCAGGCGCGGCGGCCGTCTTTCTACGATCTCGAGGGCGGCTTGAAGAAGATGATGGTGCCGACGCTGGTCGTCGTCGGCGACGAGGACGATCATTGTCTGCAGCCCGGCATCTTCCTGAAGAAGACCATTCCGGCCTGCGGTCTCTCCGTCTTCCCCAAGACCGGCCACACGCTCAATCTGGAAGAGCCGGCGGCGTTCAACGCGCTGCTCGCGGAGTTCATTGCCCAGGTCGAGGCCGGGCGATGGCTGCCGCGCGATCCGCGCGCGCTGCCGGGTCAGATCATGCGCACGAAGTAGGTCGATGGGATCGAGCACCTTGATCAACGCCGATCGGCTCTGGACCCGCCTGATGGCGCTCGCCGAGATCGGCGCGACGCCCGCCGGCGGGGTCAACCGTCAGGCACTGAGTGACGGCGAGATTGCCGCCTGGCGCCGCGTCATCGGCTGGGCATGCGAGGCGGGCCTGACGCCGTCGACGGATGCCGCGGGAAACCTGTTCCTGGCGTTGGCCGGGCGCGATCGCGCCGCGCCGCCGCTCCTGCTCGGCAGTCATCTCGACAGCCAGCCGACCGGTGGCAAATTCGACGGCGCGGCCGGTGTCATGGCGGCGTTGGAGGCGGCGGTCTCGCTCGCCGAGCAGGGTGACAGGCCGGCACGCGATGTCATCATCGTTGCCTGGATGAACGAGGAAGGCTCGCGCTTCGCCCCGGGCATGATGGGTTCGGAGGCCTTTACCGGCGAACGCGATATGGACGCCATCCGCGCCGCGCGCGATGCAGACGGCATCAGCGTCGGCGAAGCGCTCGCCAGCCTCCACCAGGCTTTTCCTGATCTGCCGCACCGGCCGCTCGGCTTTGCGGCCGGAGCCTATCTCGAATTGCACATCGAGCAAGGGCCGCTGCTGGAGGCGGCCGCCTGCACCATCGGTGTCGTCACCGGCATCCAGGGCAAGAAGACGTTTCAGGTGGTGGTCGAGGGCGCCGAGGGACACGCCGGCACGCTGGCGCAGCAGGAGAGGCGGGACGCGCTCGCGGCCTTTGCCCGGATGGCGACCGCGCTCCATGCGGAGATCGGCACGGTCGATGCCGACATCAAGTTCACCATCGGCCGGGTCACCGTCACGCCGAATGCGCCGTCGGTGGTGCCTTCGCGCGTCAGCTTCAGCATCGATCTGCGCCATCCTGACAATGCGGTGCTCAATGCCGCTGGCGTGCGCATCGCTGCTCTTTGCCACGAGAACGCCGCACCTTGCACGGTCACGGTGACGCCGCTCGTCGATGCGCCGTCAAACGCGTTCGATGCACGCCTGCGGGCAAGCATCGCGGAGGCCGCGCGAGAGCAGGGGCATCCTGCGATGGCCATCCTCTCGGCCGCCGGTCACGACGCCCGTCATCTCGCCAAGGTTTGCCCGGCCGCGATGATCTTCATCCCGTGCCGCGACGGCGCAAGCCATGTCGAGCACGAATGGGCTGAGCCAAATCATGTTGCCGCCGGCGCCTCCGTGTTGGCACAGGTGCTGCGCGAGCTCGCGTTTGCGCCTTGCATTGCGGCGTGAGGACGCCGATGCAGGACGTGGCCCCACAGGACTACCGCGATGCGATGGCCTGTCTCGGCGCGGCCGTCAACATCGTGACGACCGACGGCAGCGCCGGTCGCGCCGGATTCACCGCATCCGCGATTTGCAGCGTCACCGACGATCCGCCGACGCTTCTGGTCTGCATCAACCGCGCGTCCTCGGCCTATGCCAGCGTGACGCGCAACAAGGTGGTGTGCGTCAACGTGCTCGCGGCCCGGCACGAGCCGCTGTCCCGGCTGTTCGGCGGCAAGGTGCCCGCCGAGGAACGGTTTGCCGCGGCCGCGTGGTCGACACTCGCAACCGGTGCGCCGGTGCTGGCCGACTGCGCCGCGGCGTTCGACTGCCGGATTGCCGATATCGTCAATGTCGGCACGCATGACGTGCTGTTCTGCCGCGTCGTGGCCCTGCAACGATCCGGCTGCACCGACAATCTGATTTATTTCGGCCGCGCCTACCACACGATCGGGGTGACCGATCCGGCCGGGGCTGGACCCGAATCCGCTCTTGACGCATCCTGAGGGGACGCTGGCGGCCATCGCCGGCCGATCCAACAGCTGCCTCCATGTGATGGACAGAGAACGCCGCCCAAGCAAGCGCGTATCCCTTGCGGGGATGCATATCGACCGGAATTCGGCCGTGCCGCTGCACCTGCAGATCGCGGCCCACATCCGGGGCTGCATTCTGCGCGGCGTCTTTCCGGCCGGAACGCAATTTCTGGGATCGCGGGAGATCGCGCGGGAGTTGGGCTGCTCGCGCACGGTGGTGTTGACCGCGTGGGACCTGCTCTACGCCGAGGGCTATCTTGAATCGACCCCGCGCGGCAGCGTCATGGTGGCATCGCTCGCAACACCGCATGCGGAGCTGGCGTCGGTCGCCTCGCCCGCGGCCGCGCCCGCCCATATGTCGAAGCGCTGGCAATCGCTGCTCGCCTTCGACTACGAGACCAACTGGCCGTCGGAGTTCAGTCCCGGCGCGCCCGATATTTCGACGTTTCCCTTCAAGGACTGGTCGCGCCTGCTGCGCCAGGCCTGGCAAAATCCGCGCGAGCAGGAGTGCCTCGATCTTCCGCCCGAGGGGCATCCGCGGCTGCGCAGCGAGATTGCAAATTTCCTCGGCTCGGTGCGTGGCCTGGTCTGCTCGCCGGAGGAGGTTGTCGTCACATCAGGCACGTCGGGGGCGCTCGATTTCTGTAGCCGGATGATCCTCGATCCCGGTGACGAGGTCTGGGTCGAGGAGCCCGGCTTTGTCGAGGCGCGATGGGCGCTCACGGCGGCCGGCGCGAAGCTGGTTCCGGTTCCGGTCGACGACAAGGGGCTGGTCGTCTCGGAAGGGATCAGGCGCGCGCCGGGGGCGCGGCTGATCGTGGTCACGCCGTCGCATCAATACCCGCTCGGCGTCAGCATGGGCCTGGAGCGGCGCCTCGAGCTGCTCGACTGGGCCAACAAGAACGATGTCTGGGTGATCGAGGACGACTACAATTCGGAGTTCAGGCATCAGGACAGCATGATCGCCTCCTTGCGGTCGCTCGATCGCGAGGGGCGGGTGATCTATTTCGGCACCTTTTCGAAGATCATGATGCCGGCCTTGCGGCTCGGCTACATCGTCGCCAACAGGCATTTCATCGACGGGTTTTCCCGGGGCCGCGCGCGGATCGACGTCCATACCTCCGGCGTCGGTCAGCTGGCGCTGGCCGAGTTCATGCGGGAGGGGCATCTGCTGCGACATCTGCGCGGGATGCGCCGGGTCTATGCCGTCAGGCGAAAGGCGTTGATCGACGCGATCGCCGCGCTGATGCCCGACGATCTGACCGTGTCCGCGGCGGTGACGGGACTGCATCTGGTGGCGCTGTTCACCGATGCGATGCGGACGCGGATGAGTGACCGCGAGGCGGCCGCGGTCCTGAAGCAGGCCGGCATCCACGTGCAGCCACTGTCACAGAATTTTCTGGCGCAGCCGACGCTGCAAGGCCTGGTGTTCGGATACGGGCGGCTGCGCGTCGAGGATGCATCTCCGCTGCTCGCGAGAATCGCGGCTTGCATCGGCAGCGGCCGCCGCAATGCACCATCCGACCCGGCCATCTCGTCTCTGACTGTTCGTACAATAAAGAGAGGCTGAGCCGACCGGCATGCATAGCTCGTAGGCAGGCGAATATCCCGCAGTGCCGTTCGATCGCCTGCAAATTAGACAGACGATTTTGAGCGCTCCGATTGCGGTGCAGCAGGCGTCATGAATTGTGCGGAGAAATCCGTGGTGCGCTGCACTTTTCTCGCGTGGAACAGTCCTCGTTCACGTGCACTCTCCGCGGGCAGCGTTGCACCAAAACGTGCAGCAGGTGGCGCGGTGCGCGGCGTCGCTCGCGCGCTGGTCTAGTGGTTTGCGACAACTCTGGCCCTATCCCGTGCCCATCGCTCTGTCGCACGCTCTCGGTCGGTGGCATGACAGGGGATGCATGATGAGCGCTCTGGTTTCGGCATTGGACGTTGCGATGAACGGCAAGGACCCGGCGTCCGGTTCGGACGTCACGCGTAGCTGATCGCTGCACATGAGCTCTTCCGAACATCACTGGGAAGTCGGCACCGATATCGGTGGCACCTTCACCGATATCATCGCGATCCGGCGTGGCTCCGCGGAGGCACGGATCGCGAAGGTGCCGTCGCGCCCGCAGGCGCCCGTTCAGGCGATGCTCGAGGCCATCGAGGCGGTGGGCCTGCGCAAGAGCGAGGTCAAGCGCTTCGTCCACGGCACCACGCGCGTGACCAACGCCATCGTCGAGGGCCGGCTGCCGAAGGTGGCGCTGGTCGCGACCGAAGGCTTTGCCGATGTGCTGGAGATCGCGCGCTATCGCCGCCGCGATCTCTATCGTCTCGACATTCCGCCGAAATCGCCGCCGCTGGTGCCGCCCGAACGATGTTTCGGGCTCGCCGAGCGCCTCGATTACGAAGGCCGGGTGCTGAAGGCGCTGGAGGAATCGGAGATCGAGCGGCTGGTGGCGTGGCTGAAAGGGACCGGCGTTCAGAGCGTCGCGGTGGCCTTGCTGCACGCCTACGCCAACCCGGTGCACGAAAAAATGCTCGGCGAGCGTCTCAAGGACGTCGTCGCCCACGTCTCGCTGTCACACGAGGTCAATCCCGAGGCGCGCGAATATGAGCGGACCTCGGCAACCGTGTTCAACGCGGCCGCGATGCCGATCGCGGTGGAATATCTGAGCGAGCTGGAACGGCGGCTACCGATCGGAGCCGGCCTGCAGGTGTTTCACTCGGCCGGCGCCATGATCCCGATTTCGGCGGTGAAGCGGCGGCCGCTGGTGATGGCGATGTCGGGTCCGGCGGCCGGCGTTTCTGCCTCGGTCAGCATCGCGCGTCAGCTCGGCACATCTCGGATGCTGACCTTCGACATGGGCGGCACCACGACCGACGTCTGCCTGATCGTGGACGGCCAGGCCGAGATGACCGACGGCCGCATGCTCGGCGACAAGCCGCTGCGCCAGCCGATGCTCGCGGTTCATTCCATCGGTGCCGGCGGTGGATCGATCGTGCGCAACGGTCCGGGCGGCCTGACGGTTGGACCGGAGAGCGCAGGCTCCGAGCCGGGGCCGGCCTGCTACGGCCGCGGCGGAACCGAGCCGACGATCACGGATGCCAACGCGGTCCTCGGCTATCTCAATCCCGAAACAAAACTCGGCGACCGCATCGGGATCGACATCAAGGCCGCGGCTGATGTCATCGCCCCGATCGCCCGCGCACTTGGATTGAGCCTGACCGAGACGGCGCTCGGCATCATCAAGGTCGCGAATGCCACGATGGCCCGCGCGCTCCGCCGCGTCACGGTCGAGCGCGGCATCGACGGGCGCGATTGCACGCTGCTCGCCTTCGGCGGCGGCGGACCGATGCATGCCGCGGGCCTTGCCGATCTCTACGGGATTGCAGCCGTCGTCGTGCCCAGCGCATCGAGTGCGTTCTCGGCGCTGGGCTGCCTCACCGCCGATTTCAGCTTCCTCCAGCAGCAGACCTTTCGCGCGGCACTCGATGGCATTGATCTCGCGCGCGTGTCGGAACGGATCGGGACGTTGATCGCCGATGCCTCGGCGCCGCTCATTGCCAACGGCGTTGCGCAGGCGGAGATCCAGGTCGAGCTGGTGGCCTTGATGCGCTACGCGGCGCAGAACGACGCCATTCCGGTGCCGTTCGCATTGCCGCTCGACGTCGGCAGGCTCAAGAAGGACTTTTTGGTGCGGCATCACGAGCTCTTCGGCTACGCGACGAGCGAGCCCTGCGTCATCGAATCCGTGCGTGTGCAGGCGCGTCGTCCGTCGACGACCGTTGTCAGCCGGCCGGCGACCGTGGCCCGCGCGGTGTCCACCGGTCAGCGTACCTGCTCGTTCGACGGTTTCCACGACATCGCAACCGCGATCATTGACCGCGCCGCAATGAACGACATCGTCAGCGGTCCCGCCATCATCGAAGACGCCTGGTCCACTGTGGTGGTACCGCCCGGCTGGCAGGCGCGGCCCGATGCAACCGGCAATCTGTTCCTGACGCGGGGGGCGGCATGAAGCTCGATCCGTTCGTCGTCGAAGTCATCAGGCACGGGCTTTCCGCCGCCGCCGAAGAGATGAGCCTGGTGATGACGCGCTCGGCGCGTTCGCCGCTGCTGCGCGAGGCCGGCGATCTGTCGTCGGCGATCACGGACGGCCGCGGCGGTCTGGTCGGGCAGGGCCGCGACATCCCGATCCACCTCGGTGCAATGGCCTACACCGTTCCGGAGCTTCTGAAGGTCGTGCCGATCGAGACCCTGAACGACGGCGACGTGCTGATCTACAATGTCGGCGCGCTCGGCGGCAATCATCTCAACGACGTCAAGGTCGTGCGTCCCGTCTTCGTCGACGGCGAGATCGTGGCGTTCGCGGTCAGCCTCGCGCACTGGCCCGATATCGGCGGCACCTGGCCCGGCAGCTATTTCGCAAAAGCCATCGACACGTTCCAGGAGGCGATGCGCATTCCGCCGGTGCTGATTGCGACTGCGGCCGGCGTCAACGCCCCGATCGTGCAGCTGCTCAAGGCCAACGTTCGCGACCCCGAGTCCTGCGAGGGCGATCTGCTCGCCCAGATCGCGGCGACCAAGGCGGGCGAGCGCCGCATCGTCGAGCTCTGCCGCGAGCACGGCAAGGCGGTCTTCACGGCGACGCAGTCGCGCCTGCACGATCTCTCCGAGATCGAGATGCGCGAGGCGCTGCGCGCGCTGCCGGATGGCGTCTACGAAGGCGAGGATTACCTCGACGACGGCGGCGTCAACAACGCGCCGGCGCGGATCCACGTCAAGATCACCATCGCAGGCGACGAGGCAACCTTCGACCTGTCAGGAAGCTGCGACCGCGTCTCGAACTTCTGCAACACGACGCCGTTCATGGCGCGCTCGGCTGTCGCCTATGCCGCGCGCATCATGAGCGGGCGCGAAATGCACCAGAATGCGGGCGCGCTCCGCCCGCTGACCATCATCACGCGCCCGGGCTCGATCCTGGAGCCGGGCTGGATGGCGTCCGTTGCCGCCGGCAACCACGAGACGTCCATGCGCATCGTCGATGCGATCTTCCGCGCCATGCAGCACACGATCCCCGAACGCCTGTCGGCGGGCGGGGCGACCACCGCGGGCGTGCTGTTCTTTGCCGAGCCGCGGCCGAACGGTTCCTGGAAGATGCTCTACGAGGTCCATGGCGGCGGCGAAGGCGCGCGGCATGATCGGGCCGGCATCTCGGCAACCCGGGTGCATCTGTCCAACACCTC
Organism: Bradyrhizobium niftali; assembly: GCF_004571025.1. Lineage (GTDB taxonomy): Bacteria > Pseudomonadota > Alphaproteobacteria > Rhizobiales > Xanthobacteraceae > Bradyrhizobium > Bradyrhizobium niftali. The sequence goes on from NZ_SPQT01000001.1 coordinate 538,975, forward strand.
GAACACGCCGGTCGAGGTGATCGAGGCGAGCTACGCGATCCGCCTCGAGCAGCAGGCCATTCGCCGGCGGTCCGGCGGCGCGGGGGCTCATCGCGGCGGTGACGGCTCCGTCCGCACCTATCGCATCCTCGCACCCTCGATGCACCTGACCACCTGCATCGAACGCATGGTGATTGCACCGTTCGGCATGCAGGGCGGCGAGGCCGGCAAGGCCTGCCGCATCTCGCTGCTCCGGCAGGGCGCAAACGTTGCGATCGACGGCAAATCAAATCTTGTGTTGCAGCAGGACGATCTCGTCACGATCGAGATGTGCGGCGGCGGTGGCTACGGCGCCGCGGCTGCGGAGTGAGGGGATTGCGATGAGCAGATTGTTGCGAACCGGGCTGAATGCGGGCGACAGCGCGCCGATGGCCGTGGTCGGCGGTGAGGGCGTCTACTTTCACCTCGCGGACGGTCGCAAGCTCATCGACGGCAGCAACACCGGCGGCGGTCTCGGGCATCGTCATCCGGCGATGGTGGAGGCGATCCGCCGTGCAGCCGATACGCCGGTCGTGAACGAAGGGTGGACCTGGGTCGGCCGTGAGCAGGCCGCGGACGACCTGATGGCCACCGCGTTCAGGGGTGAAGAGGATTGGGTCGGCGCGGTCCGCTTCTGCATCAGCGGCAGCGAGGCCAACGACATGGCGCTCTCGCTCTGCCAGGCGCTGACGCAACGTTCGGCACTGGCGACGCGCGAACGCGCCTATCACGGCATCACCGGCCTGTCGCGCAGCATGACGGTGCAGCCGCAATGGCATGGCGGGCTCGCGGTGCACTCAGGCGGCTCGCAGCTGCCGGCACCGATGGCGCCGGTACGGATTTTGCCAGCGCCTGATGGCGCGATCTACGGCGCGCCGGCCAACAATGCGCCGCCGAGCGAATATCTCGCGGATGCCCCGCGCCTGCTCTCCGACACGGCGGCGACGATCATCGATTACACCCAAGGCGGCATCTATTACGACGGCGCCTATCAGGACGAGGTGGCGCGCTGCGCGCGGCAGGCCGGCTCGTATTGGATCGCGGACGAGGTCGTGACCGGCGCGGGGCGCGCGGGACGCTGGTTCGCATTTCAGGGCGCCGAAAGCCGCCCCGACATCGTCACACTTGGAAAGTCGCTCGGCGGCGGCGCGGCGGCGGTGGCCGCGGTCGTGGTGTCGAAAGATATCGTCGAGCGCCTGAAGGGCACGAGCTGGCAGAATTACGGCACGCTGCGCGGTCATCCCATCAGCATGGCCGCCGTCAGCGCCTATCTGAAGGTCGTCAGCGACGACAGGATTTTGGATCATGTAGCGAGCCTCGAAAAGCTGTTCACCCGTCGCCTGCTCGCGATCGCGCAGAAACATCCGAGCGTGCAGCGCGTGGCGGGGCAGGGACTACACTGGACGGTCGAGCTGCACGGTCCGGATTGGCGCACCTGGCATGCCGACACCACGGAGGTGCCGATCGCCTCGCGCGTGGCGGAGCGAGCGCTGGAGGCCGGCGCGGTGATCGGCACAAGCGGTGAACAGACTTCGCTGTTCCTGGCGCCGCCGCTGGTCATCTCCGAGCGCGAGGCTACGCTGCTGCTCGACGCGCTCGACCACGGCCTCGATATTGCCGACGAGGAGCACGGGTGAGCGCGGACCACGCAACACCCCATCGCTCGCCGGCCTGGCCGGCGGATGAGCCCTGGCATCTCGCGATGCCGGAGGGGACGCTTTACGACGCGCTGGCGCGCGCGGCGAACGACCGGCCGTCGCATCCGGCGACGGTGTTTTACGGTGCAAGCCTGAGCTACGCCGAGCTGCGCGAGCGCGTCGACGCTATGGCGGGTTTCCTGCAGAGTGCTTGCGGTGTGAAGCGCGGCGACCGCGTCATGATCGCGCTGCAGAACTCGCCGCAATATGTCATGGCCTACTACGCGGTGATGCGGGCGGACGCCGTGATCGTGCCCGTCAACCCCATGAACAGGACCGCCGAGATCGCGTATTTGGCATCGGACAGCGGCGCCAGGGTAGCGATCCTCGGCAGCGAGCTGAGCGACGTGTTTGCGCCGCTGGTGGGTAACACTATCACTCATGCGATCGTCGCGCAGTATCGCGACGAGGTTCCGGTCGCGACCCCCTATACGCTGCCGTCCTGCGTGACCGAAGCGCCGGCGGAGGTACCATCGTCGCCGGGCTGGCATTCCTGGTTATCCGCAATCGCGCAAGGCTTGCGTCCCGCTGCAATGACCCCGGGCCCGGACGATCTCATGATCCTGCCCTATACGTCGGGCACGACAGGCAAGCCCAAGGCCTGCATGCATAGCCATCGCAGCGCGCTCTTCACGGCCGTGCTGCAGGCGCGCTGGTATGGGCTCGGTGGCGGCGACGTGATGACCGGTTTCATGCCGCTGTTCCACGTCGCGGGCATGCAGGGCTCGATGAATGCGGCTGTGGTGACGGGCGCCACGCTGCTGTTGATGGCGCGCTGGGACAAGGATCTGCTGCCCGATCTGTTCGAGACCTATGGCGTGACGTTCTGGAACGCGGCCCCGACCATGATCGTCGACGTCCTCGCAAGCGCCCGGTTCCGCGACCGGTGTTTTGCGAAGCTGAAGGTGCTGACCGGCGGCGGCGCTGCGATGCCGGCGGCGGTGGCCGAGCGGCTGAAGGGACGCTTCGGTCTCGATTTCGTCGAGGGCTACGGCATGACCGAGACCATGTCGCCGACCCACCTCAACCCGATGGCGGCGCCGAAGCGGCAGTGCCTCGGCATCGCCGTGCAGGAGACGGATGCAAGGATCGTCGATCCCGAGAGCCTGATCGAGCTGGACGACAACGTGGTCGGTGAGATCGTCGTGCACGGGCCGCAGGTGCTGCAAGGCTACTGGAACAGCCCGCAGGCCGACGCTGAGGCGTTCATCGAACTCGCCGGCAAACGGTTCCTGCGCACGGGCGATCTAGGCTATCGCGATGCCGACGGCTATTTCTTTGCGGTGGACCGCCTCAAGCGGATGATCAATGTCAGCGGCTTCAAGGTGTGGCCGGCCGAGGTGGAGGCCGCGATGTACCAGAACCGCGCCATCCGGGAGTGCTGTATCGTCTCTGCGCCGGACGATTATCGCGGCGAGACCGTCAAGGCCCTGGTGGTGCTGGACGAGGCGATGCGCACGACGACGTCGCCAGATGACATCGTTGGCTGGGCGCGTGGTGCGATGGCGAGCTACAAGGCGCCGCGCGCCGTGGTCTTTGTCGAGTCCCTGCCGCGCACCGCAAGCAACAAGATTAACTGGCGGCTCTTGCAGGACGCCGAATGGGGGCGGACCACATGAGGTGCGCCCGGCTGGAAAAGCGGTGCGCGGCTGCGTTATGCTGCAGGCGCCGGACAATCACTGAAGCTGCGGCTTCTCCCAAGAGATCACCAGGAATTCGCTGATGCGCATCGTCAATGTCGCCGCCGCCCAGATGGGCCCGATCCAGAAAGCCGACAGCCGCGAGGCCGTGGTCAAGCGCATGATTGCGCTGATGGACGAAGCCAAGGCCAAGGGCGCCGACCTGATCGTCTATCCGGAACTGGCGCTGACGACGTTCTTCCCGCGCTGGTACGTGGAGGACCGGGCCGAGTTCGACAACTGGTTCGAGCGCGAGATGCCGAGCGCGGCGACGAAACCGCTGTTCGAGCGCGCGGCGCAGCACCAGATGGCGATGAATTTCGGCTATGCGGAGCTGACGCCCGACGGCCATCACTTCAACACCGCTATTCTCACCGACAAGTCTGGCAAGATCGTCGGCAAATATCGCAAGGTCCATCTGCCGGGCCACGTGGAATACGACACCAAGCGCTCCCACCAGCACCTAGAGAAGCGCTATTTCGAGCCGGGTGATCTCGGCTTCAAGGTCTGGCGCGAGCTGGGCGGCATCATCGGCATGGCCATCTGCAACGACCGGCGCTGGCCCGAGACCTATCGCGTCATGGGCCTGCAGGGCGTCGAGATGGTGCTGATCGGCTACAACACACCGTCCGTGAATGCGGAGAAGAGCGAGGAGGGCATCGAGAAGCGCCTGTTTCACAATCGCCTCTCGGTGCAGGCCGGCGCCTATCAGAATTCAACCTGGGTGGTCGCGGTCGGCAAGGCCGGCGTCGAGGACGGGCATCCGCTGTTCGGCGGCAGCCTGATCGTCGATCCCAATGGCGAGATCGTCGCCGAGGCCAGGACGGAGGACGACGAGGTTCTGGTTCACGCTTGCGATCTCGATGCCACCATTTTCGGCAAGACCACGATCTTCGATTTTGCCCGGCATCGCCGTATCGAGCATTACGGCCTGATCACCAGCCAAACCGGCGCGGTGCCGCCGCCGGAGAAGTGACGCCGATGGCAGGCAAGGACTCATCAGGCATTCCCCTGCGCGAGCTCGATCCCCGCGACCGCTACAAGCTGCTCTGCGGCGTGGTGGTGCCGCGGCCGATCGCGCTGGTGACGACGCTGGACGAGAGCGGGGCGGTCAATGCCGCCCCCTTCAGCTTCTTCAACGTCTTCTCCGAGAGTCCCGCCCTGATCGTGCTGGGGCTTCAGCACAAGCCGGATCACAGCCCGAAGGACACGACCCGCAACATCCATCGCGACGGCGAGTTCGTGGTTCACATGGTGGACGAGGCGCTGTCGGTGGCGATGAACGACTGCGCGGTCGATTTTCCCTCCGGCGACAGCGAGGTCGCCGCGACCGGGCTTGCCACGCTGCCCTCGGTCGACGTGAAGGTGCCGCGCCTTGCTGCAGCCCCCTTCGCGCTGGAATGCCGCCGCCACGTCGTGATGACCTTCTCGCCCGATCGCGAGCTGCTGGTCGGCGAGGTGCTCAGGATTCACGCCCGCGAAGGCCTCGTCGATAAGGCCAACATGTATGTCGATCTCGACGCTTACCGGCCGATCGGCCGCATGTTCGGCAATCTCTACACGACGCAGCGGGACACGTTTGCGCTGGTCCGCGAGAGCCACGCGCAGTGGCTCGCGCGGCAGGACGCCAAAGAGCTGAAGGACGCCTAGTGAGCCGAGAACTGCACCGTACCCAGTGCCATGGTGACGGCCGCCTGTGTCGGGTCGATCACGGGAATACGAAGCGCGTCTTCCAGCGGGCGGCGGTGGCGGGCCATGCCGGCGCAGCCCATCACGATGGCGCGGGCGCCGTCCTCGTCGCGCAGTGCGCGGCCGATATCGATCATCTTCGCCAAAGTGCCTTCGCCCGAGGCGGTTTCCGCAACGCTCATGTTGAGCGGCCGTTCGCCGGCGAGGCGGTCGGTCAGGCCCATCTGCCTGAGATAGCGCATGTGTCGGGGGATCGAGCGCTGGGCAATGGCGATGACGCCAAAGGTCTCGGCGCGCGCCAGCGCCGTCAGCACGCCGCACTCGGCGATGCCGAACACCGGCCGGTCGGTGCCCTCGCGGCAGACCTGAAGACCGGGATCGCTGTAGCAGGCGATGACGAAGGCAGCCGAGCTGTTGTCGCTTTCCACCAGCCGGCGCAGCGGCATCGCGACGCTGTCGACGTCGGCCTGGCTTTCAATGCCGAAGGGACCCTCGGCCAGGCTCTGGCAGACCAGTTCCGGCCCGCTTTCGAAACCGAGCGGCTTCAAGGCATCCTCCAGCCCTTGCGTCACCGCGGGATTGGAGTTCGGATTGATAACGAGAATGCGTGGCCGGGGCATGCTGGTCTTCCTGCGAAATTGCGATCACGTGCCTCAAGCCTATCACGGAGTGCCTCATGACTGAACCCACCTACGACCTGATCATTCGCGGCGGCCGCGTCGCGACCACAACGGATGTGTTCGAGGCCGATGTCGCCATCTCCGGCGAGACCATCGCCGCCGTCGGCCGCGGCCTTCCGGCGGCCAAGCGCGAGATCGACGCGCGCGGCAAGCTGGTGCTGCCCGGCGGCGTCGATAGCCACGCCCATATCGAGCAATTGTCCGCGGCCGGCATCATGAATGCCGATACGTTCGAGAGTGCGACCGTCTCCGCCGCGTTCGGCGGCACCACCACGGTGATCCCGTTCGCAGCCCAGCATGTCGGCATGAAGCTGCCGCAGGTGGTGGAGGACTATCACGCGCTGGCGAAGAAGGGCGCGGTGATCGACTACGCCTTCCACATGATCATTGCGGACGCGACCAGGGAGACGGTCGAGGAGCACATTCCGGCACTGGTGAAGCAGGGCCATGCCTCGATCAAGATCTTCATGACCTACGACCGGCTCAAGGTCGACGACGAACCGCTGCTCGACATCCTCCTCGCGGCGCGCCAGTCCGGCGCGATGCTGTGCGCGCACGCCGAAAACCACGGCATTATCGCCTGGATGGTGAAGCGCCTGCTCGCGCGCGGCTACACGATGCCGAAATACCACGCCGTCAGCCACGCCCGCGTGTCGGAGGCGGAAGCGTTCACCCGCCTGATCGGGATGGCGGCGCTGATCGATCAGCCCATCATGATCTTCCATGTCTCGACCGCCGAAGGCGCCAAGGTGATCCGCGACTCGCGCGGGCAGGGGCTCAAGGTTTTTGCCGAGACCTGTCCGCAATATCTGTTCCTCACCGCCGCCGATCTCGACAAGCCCGGCGCAGACGGCGCCAAATGGATGTGCAGCCCGCCGCCGCGCACGCATGCCGACCAGGAAGCGCTGTGGCAGGCGCTGTCGCTCGGCGATCTCCAGACCATCTCGTCGGATCATGCGCCGTATCGCTTTGACGAGACCGGCAAGCTGCGCGCCGGCCCCAATCCCAACTTCAAGCAGGTCGCCAACGGCCTGCCGGGGCTGGAGCTGAGGCTGCCGCTCTTGTTCGACGCGATGGTGTCGAAGGGACGCTTGGGCCTGGAAAAGTTCGTCGAGTTGACCGCGACGGCACCGGCCAAGATCTACAATCTGCATCCGCGCAAGGGCTCGATCGCTGTTGGCGCAGACGCCGATATCGCGATCTGGGATCCCAACCGCGAGACCACGATCGCCGACGAGATGATGCACGATCTTGCCGGCTACACGCCGTTTGCGGGGCGGAAGCTCAAGGGCTGGCCGGTGTCGGTGCTCTCGCGCGGCCGCGTCATCGTCGACGGCAACAAGTGCCTGGCGAGCGCCGGCAGCGGCAAGTTCCTGGCACGCAGCGGCGGCGAGGCGGCCAGGCCCACCGGCCGGCTCGTCGCCGACATGGATCCGGAACGGAATTTTGGAGCAAAGCTGCTGTGACGGTGGAACGCTCCCGATGAAGATCGTCATCTTCGGCGGCACGGGGTTTGTCGGCCTCAATGTTGCGGAGGTGCTGCTCGCGCGCGGCCATGACGTGACGCTGTATGACCGCGCAGAGCTGCCGCCATCCGCGCGGCGATCTCTTGCCGACTACGGCGCACGGCTCAAAGCCGTGCAGGGCGATATCACCGACGCAGCCACCATCGACGCCCTCATCGCCGGTGGCTGCGACGCGATTGTGCTCGGCGCGGCGGTCACCGCCGGGGACGAGCTCGAGCGGGTGTCGACCGCGCGCGTGCTCGAAATCAATGTGATGGCGCAGATCCCGATCCTGCTCTCCGCGATCCGTCATGGCGTTCGCCGCGTCGTCAATCTGTCGTCGGCATCGGCCTACGGCGCCGCCGGTGCACGGGTCGATATTCTGGACGAGGAGACGCCTTGCGATCCGGTCTCGTTCTACGCCATCAGCAAGTTCACTTCGGAACGATCAGTCGCCCGCCACGCCGAACTCTTTGGCGGCGATTTCCTGAGCGTACGCCTGAGCGCCTTGTTCGGTCCGTGGGAGAAACCCAGCTCGGTGCGCGATACGCCGAGCCTCCAGTTCCAGATTCTGGCTGCGTTCGCCCGCGGCGAGTCGGCCCTTCTGCCTGCGCCGGGGATCAAGGATTGGACCTACGCGCCGGACGCTGCCGAAGCCGTGGCACTGCTCATCGAAGCCGAGCGGCCGTGCCACCGGCTCTACAACATCTCCAGCGGCACGCCCTGGTCCGCGCTGCAATGGGGCGAGGCCTTTGCGGCCCTGCATCCCGGGCTGGAGTGTCGGCTCGCGGCGCCCGGAGAGAAGACCCTCATCAAGCTTCACGGTGGGGATCGTGCCCCGATGTCGGTCAAGCGGATGGCGGATGAGTTCGGCTGGCGCGCCCGGTTCGGCTGCGCGGAGTCGGCCGCTGCGATGAGCGCTTGGTGGATGCAGCACAAGGAAGGGATCTGACATGCGGCTGCAGGGGCGCACGGCCATCATCACCGGAGCGGGCTCGGGCATCGGCCGCGCCAGCGCCAAGCTGTTTGCAGAGGAGGGCGCGCGCCTCGCTCTGGTTGATCGCGATGCCGCGGGGCTTGAGGAAACCCGGCGACTGGCAGGCGAAGCCACGACACATGTCGGCGACGTCGGCGATGCCGCATTCGCCGAGACCGTCGTCGGCGATGTCATGACGCGCCACGGCGGCCTCGACATCCTGATGACGGCCGCCGGCTTCTCCTGCGGCGGCACGGTGCTGACGACGAGCCCGGACGATTGGGACGCGGTGTTCCGCGCCAATGTCGGCGGCACCTGGCTGTGGGCGCGGGCCGCCGTGCCTCACATGCAGCGGCAGAACAGCGGCTCGATCATCACGCTGGCGTCGCAACTTGCCATTGCCGGCGGCAAGGGCAACAGCGCCTATATCGCCGCCAAGGGCGCGATCGTCAGCCTGACGCGGACGATGGCGGTGGATTTCGCCACCGACGGCATTCGTGTCAACGCGATCGCACCGGGCGCGATCGAAACGCCGATGCTTCGTCGCAGCTTTGCCCGTCACGCCAATGCGGAGGAGGTGCGCGAAGCCTCCCGCAACCGCCATGCCATGAAGCGCTTCGGCCAGGCGGAGGAAATCGCGCAGACGGCGCTGCATCTCGCCAGCGACGCGTCCTCGTTCACGACCGGCACTGTGATGGTGGTTGACGGAGGCTGGCTCGCGGCATGAGTGACGCGCTGACAGAGCTCGAAGCCGATGTTCGCGCCGATCTCGCCATGATCGCGCATCCGGGCGCGGCATGGCTCGACCCGAAGATCGGGCCTGATGGCAAGCCGGCGCTGGATGTTCTCATCGTCGGCGCCGGTCAGTCGGGCATTGCCATCGGCTTCGGCCTGATGCGCTCCCGCGTCAGCAACATCCTGCTGCTCGACAAGGCCGAGGAGGGGAAGGAGGGCCCGTGGCTCACCTATGCCCGCATGCCGACGCTGCGCAGCCCGAAGGACTACACCGGCCCGGACCTCGATATTCCCAGCCTGACCTACCAGTCCTGGCACGAGGCCCGCTTCGGCAAGGAGAGCTGGCAGGAACTCGGCCTGATCGAACGCGGCCATTGGGCCGAGTATCTGCTCTGGCTGCGGCGCACGATCGGCTTGCCGGTGCGCAACGGTTGCGAGCTTTTGGAGATCGCGCCGGGACCTGATGGCCTGCTGGCCGCACGCGTGAACAGTGCCGGCGGTGTCGAGACGCTCCATGCGCGCAAGATCGTGCTGGCGACGGGGCAGGAGGGGATGGGCGGCTGGATGATCCCGGAGCCGCTCCGCCATCTGCCGGCGAGTTCGGTCGCGACCGTCGCCGACGACATCGACTTCGAAAAGCTCCGCGGCAAGCGGGTTGTCGTGATCGGCGCCGGCGCATCCGCCTTCGACAACGCGGCGACCGCGCTGGAGGCTGGCGCTGTCGAGGTGCATCTGTTGTGCCGCCGCGCGCAGATCCAGGTGATCCAGCCTTATCGCTGGCTGACCTTTCGCGGCTTCCTGCGCCATCTCAGCGATCTCGACGATGCCTGGCGCTGGCGCTTCATGCGCACCATCCTCGAGATGCGGGAAGGCTTTCCGCAGCCGACCTACGATCGCTGCGCGCGTCATGCCAATTTCACACTGCACGAGGGCGCGCCGGTCGAGGCTGCCCGGGAGACGGGCAAAGGCGTCGAATTGCAGACGCCGCGCGGCGCCATCCCTGCGGATTTCGTCATCTGCGGCACCGGCATCGACATGAACTTTGCCGGGCGCGGCGAGCTCAGCGGGGTTGCCGGCAACATCGCGACCTGGGCCGACCGCTATCAGCCGCCGGAGGGCGAGCGCAACGAACGGCTCGGCCGCTTTCCCTATCTCGCCGACGATTACGCCTTCACCGAGCGCGTAGCCGGCGAGACGCCGTGGATCTCCGACATCCATCTCTTCGCCATAGCCTCCACCATGAGTTTTGGCCCGTCGGGATCGTCGATCAACGCGATGACGACCGCCGTCCCGAAGCTGGTCCACGGCCTGACGCGCGGCCTGTTCCGCGCCGATGTCGCGCGGCACTGGGCTTCGCTCAGCGCCTATGACGTGCCGCAGGCCGTGGTCATGCGGCCGGCACGAAAAATGGGGGAAATGCGATGATCATCCATGCGCCGCCGCGACGAAGCGTCCCCGCCAGCGCGCCGTGAGACTGGCGCGCAACTTGCTTGTTTCTTAACCTGCCTTGCTGGCGTTCTCTTTCGAAATTCAGGGAAAAACGAATGCGTTTTGTGTCTTTCAGGCCGGCAACCTCCGTGCTCGCCACTGTCGCGCTGCTGCTCATCGCGAACGCGCCTTCGCAGGCCCAAACCAGGGCGGAAACGCTGCGCTATGTGACGGGCGCATCCGTCAACACGCTCGATCCCAACATCCCCGGCTCGACGCGCGAGTCCTTCGCGCTGAGCATGAGCACCTATGACCGGCTGGTGGCGTTCGGCCGCAAGCAACTCAACGGCAAATGGGTGTTCGATCTCGACACGATCACCGGCGAGCTCGCCGAATCCTACGACGTCAGTCCCAATGGACTGAAGCTTACCTTCCGCCTGCGCAAGGACGCCAAGTTCCAGGACGGCTCGCCCGTGACGGCCGAGGACGTGAAATGGTCGCTCGACCGCTGCGTCACCGCGCCGATCCTCGGCAAGGCGCAGCTCCTGACCGGCTCCTTGACGTCGGCCGACCAGTTCAAGGTGATCGATCCCCTCACCATCGAGGTGACGCTGCCGAAGCCCGACAAGCTCGCGCTGCCGAATTTGGCGACCGTCTATCCCATGATCATCAACTCGAAGGTCGCCAAGGAGCATGCGACGGCGGATGATCCCTGGGCCACCGCCTGGCTGAAGGAGCACACCGCCGGCAGCGGCGCCTATGTGGTCGAGACTTTCAAGCCGGGCGAACAGGTCATCCTCAAGCGTGACGAGGCCTGGAACCGCGGTTCGGCCAACAAGCCCGCCTTCTTCAAGCGCGTGATCGTGCAATCCGTGCCGGAGCCGGCGACCCGCGCCAATCTGGTCGAGCGCGGCGATGCCGACATCGTCGTCGATCTCCAGGCCAGCGACGTGCAGTCGCTCGAGGCCAAGGGCAAGCTCAAGGTGATCTCGACGCCGCAATACAATGCGATCACCTTCGTCTCGATGAACAACCAGATCCCGCCCTTCGACAACGTCAATGTCCGCCGCGCCATCGCCTTTGCGCTGCCCTATGACGACATGTTCAAGGCCGCGCTGTTCGGTCGCGGCGCGCCGCTGTTTGGCGCGACCTGGCCGGATGGCAAGCCGGCGAACGGCATCTATCCGTTCCAGGCGCCGGTGAAGACCGATCTCGACAAGGCCCGCGAATATCTCAAGGCCGCCGGCCTTCCCGAAGGTTTTGCCACCACGTTCAGCTTCAACGTCGGCCAGGCCTCGACGGCCGAGCCGATGGCTTCGCTGGTGAAGGAATCGCTTGCGAAGATCGGGATCAAGGTCGACATTCAGAAGCTGCCGGATGCGCAGATGTCGACGCAGATCAACGAGAAGAAGCTGCCGTTCTTCACCGAGGGTATCGTGGCCTGGCTGCCCTCGACCGACTATTTCTACCGCAACTTCTACACCGGCAATCAGCGCTGGAATTACAGCTCCATCAACAATCCCGAGATCGCCGCGATCGCGCAGGAAGCCCGCTTCGAGCCGGACAAGGCCAAGTACGAGGAGGACGGCCGCAAGCTCAACGCGATTCATTTCAGCGAGATGCCGCAGATCCCGCTGTGGCAGCCCAACCAGGACGCGGTGATGGCATCGTCGATCGAAGGCTATACCTACGAGTTCCATCGCCAGGTGGACTATCGCGACGTCAGCCGCAAGTGAGATCGGCGAACGAGAGAGGCTCTGAAAGGTGATGACCGGACTTGGCGCAACGATGGTGCGGGCGGGCAGGCGGCTTCTGTCGTCGCTGCCGGCGCTGTTCGGCGTGCTGGTCTTCACTTTTCTCCTGATGCGCGTCCTGCCCGGCGATCCCGCGGTGTTCTTCGCCTCCGGGCCCAATGCCGGCAAGGAGGAGATCGAGCAGATCCGCAAGCAGATGGGGCTCAACAGGCCGGTGCCGGAGCAGCTCGTGTTCTATCTCTCCGATATCGGCCACGGCAATCTCGGCCGCTCCATGATGACCGGGCAGCCGGTGCTGAAGGATCTGCGCGAGCGGCTGCCGGCTTCGCTCGAGCTCACCTTCACCGCGCTCCTGATCGCGCTGATCGCGGCAGTGCCGCTCGGTGTCGTCGCGGCGCTGCGGCCGGGATCGGTCGTCGATCACGGCGTGCGGCTGTTCTGCGCGCTCGGCGTCTGCGTGCCGACTTTCGTCTCGGGCCTGCTGCTGATCTATGTCTTCTATTATCTGCTCGGGCTCGCGCCTGATCCCACAGGGCGGATCGACGTCTTCACCTCGCTGCCGCCGCAGCGCACCGGCTTTCTGTCGATCGATTTCCTGCTGGCCGGCGATTTTGAGGGCTGGTGGGCGGCCTGCAAACAGCTGGTCCTGCCGGCCGTGAGCATGGCCCTGTTCGTCATCGCGCCGCTGGCACGGATCACGCGCGCCTCGATGCTGGTGTCGCTCGGCAGCGATTTCGTGCGCACCGCGCGCTCCGTCGGGCTGTCCTGGCGCAAGGTCGTCGTCACCTACGCGCTGCGCAATGCGATCCTTCCCGTCATCACCATCGCCGGCATCGTGTTCTCGACCATGCTGGGCGCCAACGTCCTGGTGGAGAAAGTGTTCTCCTGGCCGGGCGTTGCCTCCTACGCGCTCGATGCGCTGCTGTCCTCCGACTATGCGCCGGTGCAGGGCTTCGTGCTGCTGATGGCCAGCCTGTTCGTGCTGGTCAATCTGGTCGTCGATGTCTGCTACGGCATCGCCGATCCCAGGGTATCGATCGAATGACCAGCGCCACTCTCCGTCATTCGGTCTGGATCCTGCGCGGCAATCCGCTCACGGCCGTCGCCGCGACCGGCGTTCTGCTGTTCATCTTGGTTGCGATCTTCGGCCCCTGGATCGTGCCTTACGATCCCGTGGCCTCCAACGTTTCGGAAGCGCTGCTGCCGCCGAGCGCGGCGCACATCGCCGGCACGGACCAGCTCGGGCGCGACGTGTTCAGCCGCCTCGTCATCGCGGCGCGGCTCGACCTTGCCATAGCAGTCTCGGCAGTGGGCATCTCCTTCGTGATCGGCGCCGTCGTCGGCTCGTTTTGCGGCTATGCCGGCGGCAGGCTCGATCGTGGCGTCGGCCGCTTCGTCGACGTCATGATGGCCTTTCCGCTGTTCGTGCTGGCGATGGCGATGGTCGCGGCCCTCGGCAACCGGATCGAGAACATCGTGATCGCGACCGCGATCATCAATCTTCCCTTCTACATCCGCTTCGCGCGGGCCGAGGTCAACGTCCGGCGCAATGTCGGCTGGGTCGAGGCCGCGCGCGCCTGCGGCGAGAGCCATTTCTCGGTGGTGCTGCGCTTCCTGCTGCCGAACATCCTGCCCGCGATGGCGGTGCAGATCTCGCTCAACCTCGGCTGGGCCATTCTGAATGCGGCCGGCCTGTCCTTCATCGGCCTTGGCGTCAAGCCGCCGACGCCGGAATGGGGCATCATGGTCGCGGAAGGCGCGCGCTTCATCTCGACCGGACGGTGGTGGCTGGTGGCCTTCCCGGGCCTGGCGCTGATGCTCGCCGTGCTGTGCTTCAATCTGCTCGGTGACGGGATGCGGGACATTCTCGATCCCCGCATGCGCACATGAGCGAAGAGCTGCTCAGGATCGACGATCTCCACGTCTCGTTCTCGACGCGGCGCGGCATGGTCGAGGCCGTGCGCGGCGTGACGCTCACGGTCAAGGCCGGCGAGATGCTCGGCCTCGTCGGCGAGAGCGGCTCGGGCAAGTCGGTCACCGGATTTGCGACCACGCGGCTGCTCGATGCGGCCGGGCGCGTCACCGGCGGCAAGATCCTGTTTCGCGGGCAGGACGTGACAAAACTCCGGGGCGACGATCTCCGTCAGCTCCAGGGCGCGGCGATGTCGATGATCTTCCAGAATCCGCGGGCGGCGCTCAATCCGATCCGGGCGATCGGCTTGCAGATCGCGGACGCGATCCTCACGCACAAGCGGATCTCGAAGGACGCCGCGCGCGCCGAGGCGCTGGAGCTCCTTCGCGCCGTCCAGATCCGCGACCCCGAGACGCGGATGAACGCTTATCCGCACGAGCTCTCCGGCGGCATGTGCCAGCGCGTCATGATCGCGATCGCGATCTCCTGCAATCCCGCGCTGCTGATTGCCGACGAGCCGACCACCGGCCTCGACGTCACCACGCAGAAGGTGGTGATGGACCTGCTGGCCGACATCGCCGCCGCGCGGGGCATGGCGACGATCCTGATCACGCACGATCTCGGGCTCGCGGCCCGCTATTGCCGCCGCATAGCGGTGATGGAGCGTGGACGCATCGTCGAGGAGGCTGGCCCCAGGACGCTCTTCTCCACGCCGCAGCACGCCTACACCAGGCGCCTCGTGGCGGCATCGCCGACCGCGACGTCGCGGATCGAGGATCTCGTGACGGAGGAGGAGCGGGAGCGCCAGGCGACTTTTGTCAGCAAGCCGAGGCCCGAGCCCGCGCACGGGACGCCGCCGCTGCTGCAGGTGCGCAAGCTTGCGAAACGTTTCGACCAGGGTTCTGCGGCGGTCGCGGACTTCTCGATGACGATGGCCGGCGGCGAGAGCGTCGGCCTCGTCGGCGAGTCCGGCTCGGGCAAGAGCACGACGTCGCGGATGATCTGCCGCCTGATCGATCCGAGCGAGGGCGACATCGTGTTCGACGGGCAGTCGATCGGCCATGTGGCGTCGCGCGATTTTCACCGCTCCCCCTTGCGCAAAGACATTCAAATGGTCTTCCAGGACCCGAACGAGAGCCTCAACCCGCGCTTCACGGCCTTCGACTGCATCGCCCATCCCCTGATGCGGCTCGACGGCATGCGGGCGGGCGAGGCGCTGCGCACGCGGGTCGAAGAATGCGCCGAGCGCGTGGGACTGCCGCTCGATCTCCTGCCGCGCTTTCCGCACCAGCTCTCCGGCGGTCAGAAGGCGCGCGTCGGCATTGCGCGCGCCATCGCCTGCCGGCCCCGGCTTCTGGTGCTGGACGAGCCAACCGCCGCGCTCGACGTCTCCGTGCAGGCGGTGGTGCTGCAACTGCTCGACCGGTTGCGCCGCGAGAACGACATCGCACTGCTGTTCGTCAGCCACGATCTCAACGTCGTGCGCATGCTATGTGATCGCACCATCGTGCTGCGCAATGGCGGCATCGTCGAGCAGGGCGAGAGCCGGGCGCTGTTCGACAATCCGAAGACCGACTACACGCGCAAGCTGGTCGAGGCGATCCCCCATATCGAGACCGGGCCGACGCTGGCGGCGGCGCTTTGAGGCCAGGACCGTCCAAAATGGCGGTGAGATCCCGCTGGCGAAGGCCTGGTTACTGGCATACCATTTGCACGCCAATGGGCTTCGGTTTCACCTGCTCTTGGCCAATGATTGGCCGGCATCACGGCATTACTGGGAGGACTTAATGGATCGCAGGACCGTATTGAAGGGACTGGCTGGCGCGAGCGGTCTGGCATTGACGGGTGGCCTTTCGGCCCCGGCGATCGCCCAGGGCGCAGCGGCGCGCACCCTGCGCTTCGTGCCGCAGGCCAACCTCGCCAATTTCGACCCGATCTGGGGCACGCAATATGTCGTGCGCAACGCCGCGGCGATGGTCTGGGACACGCTTTACGGCGTCGATTCGTCGCTCCAGCCGCAACGTCAGATGGTCGAGTCCGAGGAAGTCACCGACGACGGTATGACCTGGACGTTCAAGCTCCGATCAGGGCTCAAATTCCATGACGGCGAGCCGGTGCTGAGCAAGGACGTCGTCGCGAGCCTTACGCGCTGGTCGGCGCGCGATCCGATGGGGCTCATGATCAAGGCGCTCCAGCAGGAGTTGACCGCCGTCGATGACCGCACCTTCAAGTTGGTGCTCAAGCAGCCCTTCCCGAAGCTGCTCTATGCGCTCGGCAAGAACAACTCGCCGTGCGCTTTCATCATGCCGGAGCGGATTGCGCAGACCGATCCGTTCAAGCAGATCACCGACTATGTCGGCTCGGGGCCGATGAAGTTCGCCAAGGGCGAATGGGTGCCCGGCGCGAAAGCGGTGTTCGAGAAGTTCGCCGACTACGCGCCGCGTCAGGAAAAGTCCTCGTGGCTTGCCGGCGGCAAGCAAATGCTGGTCGACCGCATCGAGTGGGTGGTGATGCCGGATCCGGCCACTGCGGCTGCCGCGTTGCAGAATGGCGAGATCGACTGGTGGGAGAACCCGATCGCGGACCTCGTGCCGGTCCTGAAGAAGAACAAGAACATCAGCGTCGATATCGGCGATCCGCTCGGCAATGTCGGCTCGTTCCGCATGAATTTCCTGTATCCGCCCTTCAACGACGTGCGGGCGCGGCGCGCGGTGCTGATGGCGCTGAGCCAGGAAGACTACATGCGCGCGATCGTCGGCGACGACACCGCGCTCTGGAGACCGCTGCCGGGCTACTTCACGCCGGATACCCCGCTCTACACGGAAGTGGGCGGTGAGATCCTGAAGGGCAAGCGCGATCTCGACGCGGCCAAGAAGCTGCTCGCCGAGAGCGGCTATTCCGGCCAGCCGGTGACGTGTCTGGTGGCGCAGGACCAGCCGATCACCAAGGCGATGGGCGATGTGACCGCGGACCTCCTGAAGAAGCTCGGCATGAATGTCGATTTCGTCGCGACCGACTGGGGCACAGTCGGCTCCCGCCGTGCGCAGAAGACGCCGCCGGGACAGGGCGGCTGGAACATGTTCCACACCTGGCATGCGGGTGCGGACTGCATCAATCCAGCCCCCTACACCGCCATTCGCGCCAACGGCGACAAGGCCTGGTTCGGCTGGCCCACCAGCGCCGGCACCGAAAAGGAGGTCACATCCTGGTTCGAGGCCAAGAACCTCGACGAGGAAAAGGCCACCATCAACCGCCTCAACAAGGCGGCGATGGATGACGTCGTCTATGCGCCGACCGGCTTCTTCCTGAGCTACACGGCGTGGCGCAAAAACGTCTCCGGCATCACCAAGGGGCCGTTGCCGTTCTTCTGGGGCGTATCGAAGTCCGCATGATCGTGCACTGAAGCCAGATGCTCTCCTACATCCTCCGTCGCATCGTCGCGACCTTGCCGGTGATGGCAATCGTCGCGCTGTTCGTGTTCAGCCTGCTTTACATCGCGCCGGGTGACCCGGCCGTGGTGATCGCGGGCGATCAGGCAAGCCCGGAGGATGTGGAGCGCATCCGCCAGAGCCTCGGTCTCGACCGGCCGTTCCTGATCCAGTTCGGAAGCTGGGTCTGGCGCATCCTGCACGGCGATCTCGGCACCTCGATCTTCACCAATCTGCCGGTCTCGACGATGATCGGGCAGCGTCTCGGACCGACGCTGTCGCTGATGATCGTCACGCTGCTGCTCACGATCGTGGTCGCGGTGCCGCTCGGCGTGGTGGCGGCGTGGAAGGCCGGCAGCCTGATCGACCGCGTCATCATGGGCTTTGCCGTGTTCGGCTTCTCGCTGCCCGTCTTCGTGGTCGGCTACATGCTTGCCTACATCTTCGCGCTCGAACTGGAATGGCTTCCGGTGCAGGGCTACACGCCGCTTGCCCAGGGCTTTTGGCCCTGGCTGGAGAATTTGATTCTGCCGGCGGTCGCGCTCGGCTGCGTCTACATCGCGCTGATTGCGCGCATCACCCGCGCCACCATGCTCGAAGTGCTGCAGCAGGACTATATCCGCACCGCGCGGGCCAAGGGCCTCGGGCAGGGCGGCATTCTGTTTGTTCACGCGCTGAAGAACGCGGCGGTGCCGATCGTGACCGTGATCGGGATCGGCATCGCGCTCCTGATTGGCGGCGCGGTCGTCACCGAAAGCGTGTTCGCGATTCCCGGCCTCGGCCGGCTCACCATCGACGCGATCCTGCGCCGCGACTATCCCGTCATCCAGGGCATCGTGCTGCTGTTCAGCTTCGTCTACGTCCTCGTCAATTTGATGATCGACGTCATCTATACGCTCGTTGACCCGAGGATCCGCTATTGACCGACACCACCGTCAATCCGCAATCGCTTCCGGCCGGCTTCGTCCTCGCGCCGCAACTGCCGGAGATCCTTCGGCCGGTCAAGATCCGTCGCGGCTTCATCGGCTTTCTGCGCGGTCATCCGACGGTCGCCATTGGTGGCGCGCTGCTGCTGATGCTGGTCCTGATCGCGATCTTCGCACCTTATCTCGGAACGGTCGATCCGACCGCGCTCGCGCCCGCCAAGCGCACGCGCGCGCCGTCGGCGGACTACTGGTTCGGCACCGACGTGCTCGGCCGCGACATCTATTCGCGCGTGCTGTTCGGCGCGCGGGTCTCGCTCACGGTCGGCCTGTCCGTTGCCATATTCGCGTCCGCTGTGGGCCTTGCGATCGGCATCGTCTCCGGCTTCGTCCGCTGGGCCGACGGCATCCTGATGCGCTTCATGGATGGCCTGATGTCGATCCCGCCGATCCTGCTGGCGATCGCGCTGATGGCCCTGACGCGCGGCAGCGTCGGCAACGTCATTCTGGCCATCACCATCGCCGAGATCCCGCGCGTCTCGCGCCTCGTGCGCAGCGTGGTGCTGTCGCTGCGCGAACAGCCCTATGTGGATGCGGCGGTGGCGTGCGGCACGCGCACGCCGATGATCATCCTGCGTCATATCCTGCCCAACACGCTCGCGCCCATGCTGGTCCAGGCGACCTATATCTGCGCTAGTGCCATGATCACGGAGGCGATCCTGTCCTTCATCGGTGCCGGCACGCCGCCCACCATTCCGTCCTGGGGCAACATCATGGCCGAGGGCCGCGCGCTGTGGCAGGTCAAGCCCTATATCGTGTTCTTTCCGGCGGCCTTCCTGTCCGTCACCGTGCTTGCCGTGAATCTGCTCGGCGACGGCCTTCGCGATGCGCTCGATCCGCGCATGGCCAAGAGCCTCTGATGTATCGAGGCTGATCACCATGGCGTTGCTCGAAGTCGAGAACCTTCAGACCCACTTCCGGACGCCCAGCGGAATCAACCGCGCGGTCGACGGCGTGTCCTTCCATGTCAACGAAGGCGAGACGCTCGCCATCGTCGGCGAGTCCGGCTGCGGCAAGTCGGTGACCTCGATGTCGCTGATGCGGCTGATCCCGGAGCCGCCCGGCAGGATTGCCGGGGCCATCCGCTTCGCGGGCAGGGACCTGCTCAAACTGTCCGACCGCGAGATGCGCGCGATCCGCGGCAACGACATCTCGATGATCTTCCAGGAGCCGATGACGAGCCTCAATCCGGTCCTGACGGTCGGCCGCCAGATCCGCGAGACGCTGATGATCCATCAGGGCCTGGACAAGCAGGCCGCTGAAGCGCACGCGATCGAGATGTTGACGCTGGTCGGCATTCCCGAGCCGAAGCGGCGCGTGCGCGAATATCCGCACCAGCTTTCCGGCGGCATGCGTCAGCGCGTGATGATCGCGGTTGCGCTGGCATGCAATCCAAAACTTCTGATCGCGGACGAGCCGACCACCGCGCTGGACGTGACCATCCAGGCGCAGATCCTGAAGCTGATGCTCGACCTCAAGAGCCGGGTCGGTGCTGCGATCATCCTGATCACGCACGATCTCGGCGTCGTCGCCGAGATCGCCGAACGCGTCATGGTGATGTATGCCGGCCGCAAGGTCGAGGAGGCGCCGGTCGCCGAGCTGTTTCGCTCGCCGCGCCATCCCTATACGCAAGGTTTGCTCGGCGCCGTGCCGCGGCTTGGTTCGTCGCTGACAGGCACCGCGAGACGGCTCGCCGAGATTCCCGGTCAGGTGCCGGATCTCCGCAAGCCCATCACCGGCTGCGTCTTCGCCGGGCGCTGTGCGCTCGCGACCGATCTCTGCCGCCAATATGCACCGGGGCTCGAAGAGAAGGCGCCTCGCCACGTCGCCGCCTGTCACTACGCGGCCAAGGGAGCCGTCGCGGCATGAGTCCTCCTCTGCTCCAGGTCAACGACCTCAAGAAGCATTTTCCGGTCAGCAAGGGTCTGTTCGGGCGCAAGTCCGAATGGGTCTATGCGGTCGACGGCGTGTCCTTCGAGATTGCGCGCGGCGAGACGCTGTCGCTGGTCGGCGAGTCCGGCTGCGGCAAATCGACGGTCGGCCGCGCCATCCTGCGGCTGTTCGACATCACTTCGGGCCAGGTCATCCTCGACGGCCAGCGCATCGACGACGCGCATCCGAGCACGATGCGCCAGATGCGCCGGCGCGTGCAGGTCGTGTTCCAGGATCCGTTCTCCAGCCTCAATCCGCGCATGCGCGTCCGCGACATTCTCGCGGAGCCGATCCGCAATTTCGGCCTCGCCAAATCCGCGGAAGATCTCGAGGTGCGCGTCACGGCGCTGATGGACACCGTTCGTCTGCCGCGCGAGGCGCTGAACCGCCGGCCGCACGAATTCTCCGGCGGCCAGCGCCAGCGCATCGGGATCGCGCGGGCGCTCGCGGCCGAGCCCGAGCTGATCGTCTGCGACGAGGCGGTCTCCGCCCTCGACGTCTCGGTCAAGGCGCAGATCGTCAATCTGCTTCAGGACCTCCAGCAGAAATTCGGCCTCGCGCTGCTGTTCATCAGCCATGACCTCGCCATCGTCGAGCACATGACCCATCGCGTTGCGGTGATGTATCTCGGCAAGATCGTCGAGGTCGCGCCGCGCCGCGAGATCTTTGCCGCGCCAAGGCATCCCTACACCAAGGCGTTGCTCTCCGCGGTGCCGCTGCCCGAGCCTGGCGCCCAGCGCAACCCGATCATTCTCGGCGGCGACGTGCCGAGCCCGATCAATCCGCCGAGCGGATGCCGCTTCCACACCCGTTGTCCGTACGTGTTCGACCGTTGTCGCACGGAAGAGCCGCAGCTCCGTGCCGCCGAAGGCGATCAATGGGTGGCGTGCCATCTGGATGCACTGCCGGCGGGATGAGTCCCGGGAACGGCGTCAACCGATGGCGGTCAGGGCCCGGCGGATGGCGGTGAAGATGTCGTTGATCTGCTCCTCTGTGATGATCAAAGGCGGCGAGACCAGGAGCGTATCGCCGCTGCCGCGGATCAGGATGCCGTCCTCATAGCAGCGGCTGGCGCACTCGGCGCCGCGCGCCCCCGGTGCGCCCTCGCGCGGCTTCAGGTCGATTGCGGCCAGCAGCCCGATGTTGCGGATGTCGACGACATGGGGAAGGTCGCGCAAGCCGTGCGCGTGGCTTTCCAGAACCGGCGCGAGGCGGCGCGCCCGCCCGAACAGGTCGAGATCCTGGTACACGTCGAGCGCGGCAAGACCCGCCGCGCAGGCGAGCGGATGGGCCGAATAGGTGTAGCCGTGGAACAGCTCGATCGCGTTGTCCGGCCCCTGCATGAGCGCGTCGTGGACCTTGCCGCTGACGATGACGCCGCCCATCGGCACGGCAGCGTTGGTCATGCCCTTGGCGCAGGTGATGAGGTCGGGCGTGACGCCGAAGGCGTTGGCGCCGAACGCGGCGCCGAGGCGTCCAAACCCCGTGATCACCTCGTCGAAGATCAGGAGGATGCCGTGCTGGTCGCAGATCTTGCGCAGCCGCTCGAGATAGCCGACCGGCGGCGGCAGCACCCCGCCGGAGCCGGTCACGGGTTCGACGATGACGGCGGCAACGGTCGAGGGATCGTGCACTTGCAGCAGCTTTGTCAGCTCGTCGGCAAGATGCGCGCCCCATTGCGGCTGGCCCCGTGAGAACGCCATGTGCTCCGGATCATGCGTGTGCGGGAGGTGATCGACTTCAGGGAGCAGCGGGCCGAAATCCCTGCGGTGGCGGACGATGCCGCTGACCGACAGGCCGCCCCAGCCCATGCCGTGATAGGCCCTGGCGCGCGAGATGAAGCGGATGCGGCTGGCCTCGCCGCGGGCGCGGTGATAGCCCCGCGCGATCTTCAGTGCGGTGTCGACCGATTCCGAACCAGAATTGGTGAAGAAGACATGGTCGAGCCCCGCGGGCGCGATCTCGGTGATGCGCCGGGCAAGCTCGAAGGCGGCCGGATGGCTCATCTGGAACGAGGAGACGAAATCGAGCTTCGCCGCTTGCGCCTGGATCGCATCGACGATGCGCCGCTGCCCGTGTCCCGCGTTCACGCACCACAGCCCCGCCATGCCATCGAGAATGCGCCTGTTGTCATCGGTGACGTAGTGCATGCCCTCGGCGGCGACGAAGATGCGCGGCTTCGACTTGAATTGCCGGTTCGGCGTCATCGGCAGCCAGAACGGCTCCATGACCTCGCGGGTGAGGGGGCTGTTTGAGGAAGCGAAGGCGCTCATGGGCATGAAAACTCTTGTGCGTGGTCAGGAGGATTTTGACGGAGCGGAATTGGCGGGGCTGCGTTTGAGCTTGGCGGCGCCTTCGAGATGCCGGCGCAGCAGGGCGGCGGCGGCCTCGTTCTGGCCGGCTTCGAGCTGGTCGAGGATGGCGAGATGCTCGCGGCAGTTCACGATCACGCGCTCATGGCCGAAGGTCCAGTCGTAGTTGCCGAAGCGCCGCAGCCGGTTCTGCTGCTGAACCGCGACCAGCAGATAGCGGTTGCCCGACGCGGCGGCGAGGCCTTCGTGAAAGGCCGCGTTCATCTCGTAGAGCGCGATGCTGACCGTGTCGCTCCACGGCATCGCCAGCATCTCCTGATGACGGCGGCGCATCTCGGCAGCCCATGCCGGATCGAGCCGAAATCCCGGCTCGAGCAGGCCCGCCGGCTCGATCAGCAAACGGTAGCGATAGCTTTCATCGCGCGCCTGCGTATCTGCGAGGGTGGGCTGGAAGCGCCAGCCATGTCCCGGCTTGCGCTGGACCGCGGCAACTTCGGCAAGCCTGGTGAGGACGCGCTGCACGATCGGTCGCGTCGCATCGTAGCGCTGCATCAGGTCGCGTTCCGAAACCTCATCGGGTAGCCGGCCGGCGCGGCGATCGCGCGCGATGGCGAGGAACAATCGGTCGGTATCGTCGGGGCTTGGCTTCGGCGGCGTCTTGTGCGGGGCGGGTGCGGTCTCGGCGACGAAATAGCCGCGGCTGGCGCCGGCGTGGACGAGCTTGCGTCGCGCCAGGAACCTCAAGGCGGCGCGCACCGGCGTGCGCGAGACCTGGAGGCGCGCGGCCAGCGCAACTTCGGCAAGACGTGTTCCGGGTGCGAGCCCTTCGCTCCGGATCAGGTTCATGATCCCGGCGGACAGTTCGCGCTGAAGACGGCTCGGGGACGCTTTTTCCAAGGTCGATTTCGAGGTAGAAGATTTTTGTTTCATGTCATCACAAAATACATTAGGCTTCGCCGGAAAGCAAAAGGAACTTCAAGAAGGAATTTGTCGTCCCATGGTCGAGCCCTTTCCCCTCATCGAAATCTCCGGTCCTCCGCGCGAGCGTGGGCGTCAGTACGGGCAGAAGGCGGCGGGCCGGATCAAGAAGGGGACGACCCATTACTTCGCGCAGTTGAAGGAGCTTTCGCTCGATGCGAAGGGCGTGGCCGCGCTGGTGCGCGACTATCTGCCCGTCATCGAGGCGTTCGAGCCGAGCTATATCGAGGAGATGCGCGGCATTGCCGAGGGCGCCGACGTTCCGTTCGAGGACATCGTCCTGCTCAACGCCCGCACCGAGATCATCAAGCTTGCCAACCCGGCCATCCGCGCGCGGCTGAAGACGCCCGAAGATCCGGATGGTTGCACCGGCGTCGTCGTGCTGCCGCAGGCGACCGCCGATGGCCGACTGATCCACGCCCAGAATTGGGACTGGAAGCGCGAATGCGCGGAGACGGCGGTGGTGCTGAAGGTGCGCCGCGACGACGGGCCGGACCTGATGACTTTTACCGAGGCCGGCGCGCTCGGCCGCTGCGGCTTCAACGCGGTCGGCATCGCCATCACGGCGAACTATCTCGAAAGCGACCGCGACTATCGCCAGGTCGGCGTGCCGCTGGCGCTGATCCGCCGCAAGGTTCTGGAGAACGAGCATCTCGCGCTCGCGATGCGCGCGGTCTATTGCACGAAAAAGTCGGCGGCCAACAACATGATCGTCAGCCATCGCGAGGGCGTGGCGATCGACTTCGAATGTGCGCCGGACGAGACCTTCCAGGTGCATCCGCAGAACGGGCTCCTGGTCCACGCCAACCATTTCGTCAGCCCCGTCGCGCTCGGCAAGCTCAAGGACACCGGCCCCTTCAACACGCCGGATAGTCTGTACCGCGACATTCGCGTCCGCGACCTGCTCCAGCCGCACATCGGCAGCATCACATTCGACACGGTCAAGAGCGCGCTGTTCGACGAGTTTGCCTATCCCTGGTCCGTCTGCCGCCCGCCGCGCCGCAACCTCAGCAACAATCTCAGCGCCACCGTGGCGATGATCCTGATGGAGCCGGCGAGCGGGCTGATGCAGGTGGCGCCGCTGCCGGCGCTCAATCGCGAGTTCACCAGCTACCGGCTCGAGATCGACGAGATCGGGCGCGCGGCGTTCGAGCGGTCGGCCGCGGCGGGGGCGGCGTGATGCGGCGGCGTCGGCCATCGCCGGCGTGGGCGGTTGGTCTCGCCGCCTTGGCCCTGCTGGCCATGCTGGGGAAGGCCGGCGCGGAAACCTTGCTGCGAACGCGGCTCAACGCCGATATCCGGTCGACCGATCCCGGCACCAATCGCGACGCCAACACCGACGGCGTGATCGCGCATGTGGTGGAAGGGCTGGTCGCGTTCCGTGACGACACTTCGATCGGCCCGATGCTGGCTGACAGCTGGGCGGTGTCGAACGACGGCAAGACCTACACGTTCCGCCTGCGCCAGGGCGTCAAGTTCCACAATGGTGCGACCATGACCGCGGATGACGTGATCTGGTCGCTGAAGCGCTGGCTTGATCCGGCGACGCAATGGCGCTGCCTGTCCGAGTTCAGCGCCACCGGCATCGCGCGGATCGAGAAGATCGAGGCGCCGGACCCGCAAACTGTCGCCATCACGCTCGATCAGCCGAGCGCCTTGTTCCTCCCCACTGTGGCGCGGCCCGATTGCGGCCAGACCGCGATCATCCATCGCGATTCCGTCGGGGCTGATGGCAAGTGGATCGCCCCGATCGGCACCGGCCCGTTCAAGCTCGCCGAGTGGAAGCGCGGACAATATGTCGATGTCGTCCGCTTCGACGGCTACGCCTCGCGCAGCGAGCCGCGCAACGGTTACACCGGTGCCAAGGACGCCAGGGTCGATCGCGTGCGCTTCAACGTGATCCCGGACAGCTCTGCCGCGAAGGCGGGGCTGCTCAGCGGCTCGCTCGACGTCATCATGAGCCTGTCGATCCCCGATCTCGAAGAGCTCAAATCGCGTCCCGAGGTCCAGCTCAGCATCACGCCCGCGCTCGGCCTCACCGGCATCCTGTTCCAGACCAAAGACCCGCTGCTGAAGGACGTGCGGATCCGCCGCGCCATCGCGCTCTCCATCGACACCGCGCAGATCGTCGATGCCGTGATGATGGGCACCGCGCGTCCGAACAATTCCGCGCTGCCGCTCGGCAGCCCGTTCTATAGCGAGGCGCAGTCGCACGGTTATGCGCAGAATATCGCGGAAGCCAAGAAGCTGCTGCTGGAGGCCGGCTACCGCGGCCAGCCGGTCAAGATGATCACCAACAAGCGCTACAGCTTCGTGTTCGATTCCTCCGTGCTGGTGCAGGCGATGGCGCAGACGGTCGGGATCAATATCGAGCTCGAGGTGATGGACTGGGCGGCGCAGCTCGATCGCTACAACCGCGGCGACTACCAGTCGATGGCCTTTACCTATTCGGCGCGGCTCGATCCCTCCTTGAGCTTCGAGATGCTGACCGGGCCGAAGGCGACGCAGCCGCGCAAGGTCTGGGACAATCCGGAGGCGCAGGACATGCTGCGCCAGTCGATGATGATCGACGACCCCGCGAAGCGGCAGGCGCTGTTCGACGACATGCACAAGCGCTTCATCGCCGACGTGCCGATGATCGTGCTGTTCAACGGCGCCGAGCTGACGGCGCTGCGCAAGGGCATCAAGGGCTATGCCGGCTGGCTTTATCCGCAGCCGCGGTTCTGGGGTGTCACGGTCGAGTAGGGCGGCGCCATGTTGAGTTACCTCGCAAGACGGCTGGCGATGACGATCCCGACGCTGCTGCTGGTCGCGATCGCCGTGTTTGCGCTGGTCCGCCTCATCCCAGGCGATCCCGTGCAGGTGATGCTCGGCGATGCCGCCGACCCCGCGCAGGCGGCGCAGCTCCGCATGCAGCTCGGGCTCGACCAGCCGATTCCGGTCCAGTTCATGCACTGGATCGCCAAGCTTGCGGCCGGCGATTTCGGGCACTCCATCACCAACAATCTCGCGGTGCTGCCGCTGATCCTCGACCGCTTCCAGGTCAGCGCGGTCATCGTGCTGGTGGCGGTTGCCGCGGCCGCCTGTATCGCCGTCCCGGCCGGTCTCGTTGCGGCCTGGAAGCAGAACAGCCTGCTCGATCTCTCCGTCGTCGGCGGGGCCACGCTGCTGCTGTCGATCCCGAGCTTCTGGCTCGGCCTGCTGTTGCTGCTCCTGTTCGGCCTCAAGCTGAAATGGTTGCCGGTGATCGGCTATGTGCCGTTCGCGGAGAACTTCTGGCAGGCGGCGACCTTCATCGTACTGCCGATCGCGACGCTCACGATGGTCGAGATCGGCGTGCTCACGCGCATGGCGCGTGCCGCCTCCATCGAGGTGCTGCGGCTCGAATATGTCACGCATGCGCGCGCCAAGGGCGTACCGGAATGGCGCGTGCTTGCCCGGCACGTCCTGCCCAACGCGTTCGCGCCGACCTGGACGCTGATCGGCCTCGTGCTCGGCCATCTCCTCGGCGGCATCGCCGTGATCGAGACCGTGTTCACGCTGCCCGGCCTCGGCCGGCTCCTGGTCGATTCGATCTTTGCCCGTGACTATCCGGTGGTGCAGGGCTGTCTGCTCTTCACTGCCGTGATCTACGTCGTGGTCAATCTGATCGTCGATCTTTGCTACCCGCTGTTCGATCCCAGGGTGACGGTGGCATGAGGATGCGCGCCAACACCGCAATCGGCGGCGCGTTGATGGCGCTCCTGCTCGGCGCGGCCGTCACCGGAGCCTTCTGGACGCCGTTCGACCCGCTGCGCATCAATTTGCGCGCGCGGCTTCAGGCGCCGTCGCCCGTTCACTGGCTCGGCACCGATGAATTCGGCCGCGACGTGCTGAGCCGCATCATGGTCGGCGCCGGCGCCAGCGTCGTGATTGCGCTGGTCACGGTGATGCTGGCGATTGCGGCCGGCATGGTGATCGGCTGCACGGCGGGCTACATCCGCGGCTGGGCCGACCGCATCATCATGGCGGTCAATGACGCGCTGCTCGCCTTCCCCGGCATCCTGCTGGCGCTGGCCGTGATGATCGTGGTCGGCGCCAACAAGGTCGGGCTCATCCTGGCGTTGGGTCTTGCCTATATCCCGTCGGTCGTCCGCGTGGTGCGTGGCACGGTGCTGTCGATCCGCGAGAAGGAGTATGTCGAGGCGTCGCGCGTCATCGGCAATTCCGAGGTCTATTCGATGATCCGCCATGTGATGCCGAATGCGATTGCGCCGGTTGCGGTGCTCGCAACCAGCATGTTCGGCTGGGTGCTGCTGGCCGAGAGCGCGCTGAGCTTCCTCGGCCTCGGCGTGCCGCCGCCGGCGCCGACCTGGGGCAACATGCTGGCGGCGAGCCGTCCGTTCATGGAGACGGCGGCCTGGCTCTCGATCGCGCCGGGCCTCTGCATCGCGCTGACGCTGCTCGGCATCAACCTGCTCGGCGATTCCCTGCGCGATCGCCTCGACCCCAGGATGGCGCACGGATGACGCTGCTGTCGGTCGAGGATCTCGGTATCGAAGTGTCGGCCAGCAAGGCCGTGATCGTGGAGGGCGTCTCCTTCGCGGTCGAGCGCGGCGAGTTCCTCGCCGTCGTCGGCGAATCCGGTAGTGGCAAGACGGCGGCCGCGCGCGCCGTGCTCGGCCTGCTGCCATCAGGTCTTCGCCAGGCCGGCGGCCGGATCGTGCTCGACGGCATCGACCTCGCCAGCGCCTCTGCGCGACAGATGCGGGCGCTGCGCGGGCCGACCGTTGGCATGGTGTTCCAGGAGCCGATGGTCTCACTCAACCCCGCCATCAGCGTCGGTGCGCAGATGGCGGAGGGGCTTGGTCTGCATGAGCGGCTTGGCAAGCGCGAGATTCGGCGCCACTGCCTCGATATGCTCGCGCGGGTTCAGATCCGCGATCCCGAGCGGACTTTTGACGCCTATCCGCACGAATTCTCCGGCGGCATGCGCCAGCGCATCATGCTCGCCTCGGTGATGCTGTTGAAACCGAAGCTGCTGATCGCGGACGAGCCGACCACGGCGCTTGATACCCTGACCCAGCGTGAGGTGCTCGACCTCATGGTCGGGCTCGCCCGCGATCACGGCACGTCGGTGCTGCTGATCACCCACAATCTTGGCCTTGTGTCGCGCTATGCGCAGCGCGCGCTGGTGTTGCGCCAGGGCAGGATGGTCGAGACCGGAACGACGCGGCAAATCCTGTCCTCGCCGCGCGAAGCCTATACCAAACGGCTGGTCGAGGCCTTGCCGCGCCGCGGCACCACGACCAAGGCGCGGCAGGCCGGCGAACCCCTCGTCAGCGTCCGGGGCCTCAAGGTCGGCTTCGCCGGGCGGCAGCGATTGTTCCGGCGCGATGCCGGCGTCCCGGCCGTCAACGGCGTCGATCTCGACATCGCCGCCGGCGAAACGGTTGCGGTGGTCGGCGGCAGCGGCTCGGGCAAGACCACGCTCGGCCGCGCCATGCTGCGTCTCATTCCGACCTCGGGCGGGGAGATCAGGTTCCGGGGCAGGGACGTCACGTCAAGTGTCGACCGCGACTTCCGCCTCGCCTCGCAACTGGTGTTCCAGGATCCTTACTCCTCGCTCGATCCGCGCATGCGCGTCGGCGAGATCGTCGCCGAGCCGCTGCGTCATGTCCCGCAGCTAACGACAGCCGAGCGCGACAGGCGCATGGAAGCGATGCTGGAGGAGGTCGGGCTTGTGGGCCTCGGCAAGCGCTGGCCGCATGAATTGTCCGGCGGTCAGCGCCAGCGCATCGCGATTGCGCGTGCCATCGTGCGCGAGCCGGCCTTCGTCGTGGCGGACGAGCCGGTCTCGGCGCTCGACATGACCATCCAGGCCCAGGTGCTGAAGCTGTTCGAGCGGCTTCAGGCGCAATACGGCTTCGCCTGCCTGTTCATCAGCCATGATCTCGCCGCCGTCGAGCAGGTCGCCGACCGGGTGGTGGTGATGCAGGGCGGGCGGATCGTCGAGCAGGGATCGCGTGACGAGATCTTCGATCGTCCGCAGCATGACTACACCAAGGCACTGCTCGCGGCCGCGCCCGTGCTGGACTTTGCGGGGGTGGCAACGGCGCGCGCCTCGGGCTGAACAGGATCCTGCGTATGAAGCGTTTTGCCGATCGATCGGGGTCTTGAACCCGGCGGCATCGGTCACGGCATGCGGGATTTCGCCAGCACGCAGTGAATGCCCTTGTTGCCGTCGACCAGCTGCGTGACGCGCAGGTCTGCGGCGATCGAGCAGAGCGTATAGGCATCCTGGGCGCTGAGGCCGCTGTGCTCGCGGATCAGCGCAATCATGTCGCGCAGCGCGGCCTTGGCCGCGTCGTCGAGATCCTCGTCAAAGCCCATGGTGATCCAGTCGGACGCAGTCTCGGCGCGCGGCGAGGCGAGGCGAAGATCGCGGCGGACGTGGAATTCGAAGGTGCCGGTGAGCGCCGCCTCGATCGCGGTCAGGCAGACTTCGCCATCGCCCTGGAGCGCGTGGCCGTCGCCGGCGGAGAACAGCGCGCCCGGCACGAAGACCGGAAAGTAGAGTGTGCTGCCGGCGCCGAGCTCCTTGTTGTCCATGTTGCCGCCGAACGCGCGCGGCTCCTTCGAGGACAGCCGGCCCCAGGCGGGCGGTGGCGCGACGCCGAAATTGCCGAAGAAGGGGGAGAGCGGCAGCTCCTGTCCCCAGGGCAGTTTTGCGACGTTGCGCGCGCGGTCCAGCGGAATGTGGATGCGGCGGAACTCGGGAAAATCCTCAGGCAGCGTGCCGAGCGTCGGGACCTGGAGATTCCAGCCCCAATTGCAGCGCAGCTCGATGCCCAGCACGCGCACTTCGAGGACGTCGCCGGGCTCGGCGCCCTCGATGTAGATCGGTCCGGTGAGAAGGTGCGGGCCCGGACCGCGGAACGCGCTTGCCAGCACCTCCGCATGTCCGGGCACGACGTCGAAGCCGAGCGACGGATCGGGTAGATCGTCCGGCTCGCCCGAGAGGGTCTCGATGGTGACGCGGTCTCCGGATGCGATCCGGAGCACCGGCTTCAGACGTCCGTCCCAGAGTCCCCACTGGACGTTTCCGGGGGTGGATCGCAGGACGAAGTCCATGTCTGACGTTACCTTCCCGCGCTGCTCGCAACGATCGAGGAAGGCGAGGTGACGTGCTTGCCCAGCGCGAGATAGACCAGCCCCGAGACCCCGATCCCGAACAGCCAGCTCAGATCGGCCCCGCCCAGGAGGTTGATCGAGACCGGCCCCTGGAGCGCGCCGACGAGGCCGTCCTCCACCAGCCATCCGGCGACGAGGCCGGCGAAGAACGCGATCATGCCGGCCCAGTTGATGTCGCCATAGGCGCTGGTCTCCGGCGAGCGGTAGAGCTCGGCGATGTCGATCTTGCCCTTGCGCTTGAGGAAGAAATCCGCAAGCACCACGCCGGCCCACGGGCTCATCCACAACAACAGGCTGATCATCCAGTTGTCGAACGCCTTCGCAAAGGACGGCGCGAAGATGAAGTACAGCGTCACCAGGTAGCCGGCCACGCCGACGATGACGGTGAGCCAGAAGCGCGAGAGCTTCAGCCCCGCGCTCAGCGCCGCCAGTGTCGCCGAGTAGACGTTGAGGATGTTGGTCGCGATCGGGCCATGCAGCACCATCAGCAGAACGAGGATGCTGACCGGTCCGCCGAACACCGCGCTGACCATCTTTGCGGGATCGGTGTCCAGCGTCGTCGAGGCGATGGTCGCGCCGAGAATGCCGAGCCAGACCGTCGGCACGAACATGCCGACATAGCTGTACCAGAACACGGATTTCGACGATACGCTTCGCGGCACGAAGCGCGAATAGTCGGAGGCCCAGGTGACCCAGGAAATGCCCCAGCCGACGCCGATCGCGGTCATGAGCAGGGTCAGCATCGCCAGATGCGCGCCCGGCGGCAGCGAGGTCGTCAGGCTCCAGTTGACGACACCGGGGCGCGTCCAGGCCAGAATGCTCATCAGCACCATGATGGCGATGGTGGGCGGCACCGTGTATTTCTCGAAGGTGCGGATCGCGTAGAACCCGTAGACGCCGATCAGGACCTGCGCCGCCATCACCAGGGTGATGATGACGATCTCGATCAGCCAGGTGTCGGGAACGCCGAACTGGCCGAGAATGCCGATCGAAACCTTCACCGGGAAGTAGGTGTTCACGCCGATCCAGCCCAGCGTCATCACGAACATCAGGATGCTCGGCAGGTAGGCGCCGCGGACGCCGAACGCGGATCGGCTCAGTACCATCTGGTTGACGCCGGTCTTGTGCCCCATCACCGTGAAGGTCGCGAAGATCGCGCAACCGACGATGTTCCCGAGCACGATGACCGCGATCGTCTCCATCAGTCCGAGCTTCAGGATAATGCCGAGCGCGCCGAGCGCCCAGTTGACCGGCGCGATGTTGGCGCCGGCCCAGATCCACATCTGCTGCGGTCCGGTCGAGTCCCGGTCCGCATCGGGAATTGGCTCGATGCTGTGAATATCAGCGCGAAGTTCGGAATCCGTCATGACATCCCCCAATACGAAGCACGCTGCGCATCGTCGCAGCATAAATCGTGCCATTGGTTGCACAGCCGCCGGAGCGGGGCGTGCGCCGATGCCGGATGCAATGTGGTTTGCGCCGGATTGCTGTTGAGATTTCAAATGCGATCGACGTCACGCGCAGGCTTGTATCGGCTCATGTTGAGCCACCTGCTTGCAACCGGGCGACCGGCGCGGAGCCTCAGTGACTTGCGCGCGCGAGCAGCGGTACGATGATAAATTGGGCAGCCCAACTCAAAAGTGCAGCAGCCGCTTCTAGTCGAATAGGGCAGCGGCGCTGTCGCGGCTGGGATTGCCGGCCACGATGCGCTGCATCATTTCGATGAAGAGCGCCTGTTCCCGTTCGCTTAAATCGCCGAGCGTCGCACGGTGCGCCCGTCGTGCCGCGCCTTCGATCTTGACCAGCAGGGCGGCGCCGGCAGGCGTCAGGCGGCACAATCGCGCGCGGCGATCGTCCTTGTTGATGGCGCGCTCGACCAGGCCTCGTGCGGCGAGCCGCTTCAGCGCGCCGGTCGTCGTCGTTCGATCGAGGGCGATATCGGCCGCCAAAGTGGTCTGATCGGCGGTTTCGCGCACCGCCAGCGCCGAGAGCAGGCTGTATTGCAGCGGCGTGACCTCGAACGCGCCGCACGCTTCCTGAAACAGCGCGACATGAATCTGGTGCAGCCGCCGGATCAGATAGCCGGGACGTTGCGACAATGGCCAGGGGCGGTGCTTGCCCCCGCTGCGACGCGTCTTCCCCTGCCGCAATGCGCGCTCTCCCAAGCTGGAACCCCGCCGCGCTTAGCTCGATTCGAGTGCGCCCGCCACCGTCAGATCATGGCACGAAGCTTGCTTTTGTCAAAATGCGAAGCATGCTTCGTATTTCCGGGGGCGAAGCAATCGCCGCCGTGAGGAGAGGAGAGCGCCATGTCCATCACTGCCAGCTTCGACCTTCTGCTGCGCGGCGGTCGCGTGATCTGTCCGGCCTCGGGCGTGGACGGCATCAGGGACGTCGCCATCCGCAACGGCAAGATCGCCGCGGTCGCGCCGGACATTCTGCCGACGAGTGCGAAGGAGGTCGTCGATGTCGGCGGCAAGCTCGTGCTGCCCGGGCTGATCGATACCCATGCGCATGTCTATCAATATGTCTCCGGCCGCTTCGGCATGAACCCCGACATGGTCGGCGTGCAGTCGGGCGTGACGACGGTGATCGACCAGGGCGGTCCGTCCTGCATGACGCTGCCCGGCTTTCGTCATTTCATCGCCGAGCCGTCCCGTACGCGCGTCTATGCCTTCCTGTCCGCCTATCTCGTCGGCGGACTCGAGGGACATTATTATCCGCAGCTCTACAGCCCCGACGGTGTCGACATCGATGCGACCGTCAAGGCGGCGACGGCCAATCTCGACATCGTGCGCGGCATCAAGGCCCATGCCGAGATCGGCGGCTTCGCGCGCTGGGGCATCCGCGTCATCGAGATGGCGGCGGAGATCGGCAAGCGCGCCGATCTGCCGGTGTATGTGCATTTCGGCCAGCTCTGGGGCCTGCCCGAGAGCGGCGCCAATGGCGAGGATGCCGATACGATCCTCACGCGCGTGATCCCGCTCTTGCGCGAGGGCGACGTTCTTGCCCATCCGTTCACGCGCCACCCCGGTGGCTTCGTCAACCGCGAGGGCGAGGTGCATCCGGTGATCCAGGCGGCGCTCGATCGCGGCCTAAAGGTCGATGTCGGCCACGGCAGCCATTTCTCGTACCGGCTTGCGAAGAAGGCGATCGCCGCCGGCATCATTCCAACCACGCTCGGCGCCGACATTCACGGCTACAACACCCACGTGCCCGCGCCGGCCGGAACGCCCGACCAGCACGAGGACGAGGAGAACCATCCGTTTGCAGGGCAGGCCAAGTTCAGCCTGGTCCAGGCGATGAGCTCGATGATGGCGCTCGGCCTGTCGCTGGAGCAGGTGGTGCCGATGGTCACCGCCAATCCCGCAAAAATGCTCGGCCGCAGCGCGGAGATCGGCGCGCTCAAGGTCGGCATGGACGCCGACGTCTCCGTGCTCGCGGAGAAGAACGGCCGCTTCGTGCTTAGGGATAACGAGAAGAACGAGGTGATCGCCGAGCGCCTGCTTCAGCCGGCCTTCTGCCTGCGCGCCGGCACGCGCTTCGACGCGGTCGCGCCGATCCTGCCGCAGGCCGTCGCGGCGTAAGGCCGCGCGGTGATGGAGAACGCCGGCGTGCGCAACGAGCGAGAGTTTCCTTCTGGAAGGTCCGGGCAGGGCGTGGGCGCACGGCTGCCGCGGAAGGAGGACGACCGCCTGATGCGCGGCCGCGGCCAGTTCGTCGGCGATATCAGGCTTGCGGGTCTTCAGGACGTCGCCTTCGTGCGCAGCCCGCTGGCGCATGCACGCATCCGCGGCATCCACGTGCCCGAACGTCATCGTGGCGGCGTCTTTACGGCGGCAGATCTTGTCGGCGTCAAACCGATCCGCGCGGTCTCGGGGCTTCCGGGTTTCAAGATCTCGGAGCAGCCGGTGCTCGCCACCGGCAAGGTGCGCCAGGTCGGCGAGCTCGTCGCCATGTGTCTCGCGCCGACGCGGGCCGAGGCGGAGGACATCGCGGCCTCCGTGACGCTGGATCTGGAGGAGCTGCCCGCGATCACCGACATGCTGAAGGCGCGCGAGCCGGGCTCGGCGCTGGTGCACGAGCATTGGGGCGATAACGTCTTCCTGGAGACCAATTACGAGGTCGACATATCAGCCGCGCTCGACGCGCCGATCCAGGTGACGCGCGAGATTTCGACCGCGCGGCAATGCATGTCGCCGCTCGAAGGCCGCGGCGTGGTTGCGACTTTCGATCCGAGACTCGATCAGCTCACGCTGCATTCAGCCGCCCAGATGCCGCATATCACGCGCAGCGGTCTCGCCGAGTGCCTCGGCATGGAGGAGGGCCGGATCCGCGTGATCTCGCCCGATGTCGGCGGAGGCTTTGGCCACAAGGGCATCCTGTTGCCTGAAGAGGTTTGCCTGTCCTGGCTGACGATGCGCTGCGGCCATCCCGTGCGCTGGACCGAGGACCGCCGCGAGCATCTCGTCGCCAGCTCCAATTGCCGCGAGCACCACTACAAAATCACGGTCTATGCTGACAGCGACGGGACGTTGCGCGGAATCGATTGCGAGGCGACCGTGGATTCCGGCGCGTACTCGTCCTACCCGTTCTCCGCCTGTCTCGAAGCCGCGCAGGTCGCAAGCATCCTGCCGGGTCCCTACAAGATGCCGGCCTATCGCTGCCGCACTTTCTCGGTTGCCACCAACAAATGTCCGATCCTGCCGTATCGCGGCGTCGCGCGCACCGGCGTCTGCTTTGCGCTGGAGTTGATGCTCGACCTCGTGGCGGCCGAAGCCGGGCTCGAGCCCGGCGAGGTGCGGCTGCGCAATCTGGTGCAGCCGGAGCAGATGCCGTTCGACAACATCACCAGGAAGCATTTTGACAGCGGCGACTATCCGGAGGCGATGCGGCGCGCGCTCGCCGCGATCGATGTCGAGGCCATTCGCGCCAAGCAAAGCCAGGGCGAGACCGGTGGCCGCCGCATCGGCGTCGGCGTCTCCATCTATTGCGAGCAGGCGGCGCACGGCACCTCGGTCTATTCCGGCTGGGGCATCCCGATGGTGCCGGGCCATGAGCAGGCATCGGCGCGGCTGACGCCGGATGGCGGCCTCGAGCTGCGCGTCGGCGTGCATTCGCACGGGCAGGGCATGGAGACGACGCTCGCCCAGGTCGCGCATGAAATGCTGGGAATAGACGTCGCGAAGATCCGCATCGTCCTCGGCGACACCGCGATGACACCGTATTCGACGGGCACCTGGGGCTCGCGCTCGATGGTCATGGCCGGCGGGGCGGTGGCCACCGCCTGCCGTGAGCTCGGCGAACGTGCAAGGCGCATCGGTGCCAAACTGCTGCAGCATGATCCGGCTTCGGTCGTCCTGCAGAATGGCGAGGTGCGCGGCGTCAATGGCAGCGTCAGCCTGAAGGCGATTGCTCACACCTGGTATCGTCGCCCGCAGGATCTG
Organism: Bradyrhizobium niftali; assembly: GCF_004571025.1. Classification (GTDB taxonomy): domain Bacteria; phylum Pseudomonadota; class Alphaproteobacteria; order Rhizobiales; family Xanthobacteraceae; genus Bradyrhizobium; species Bradyrhizobium niftali. The sequence goes on from NZ_SPQT01000001.1 coordinate 575,301, forward strand.
CCTGTTGATGTCGATCCCGGCGGGCTGGAGGTGACGCAGGGGTACAAGCCGGTGCGCGACAGTGGGACGTTCAGCTACGCCGCGCATGCGGCCGTCGTTGCGGTCGACCCTGATGTCGGCGAGGTCGAGATCCTCGATTACGTGATCGTCGAGGACGGCGGCGTGCTGGTCAACCCGATGGTCGTTGACGGCCAGATCTATGGCGGCCTCGCCCAGGGCATCGGCACCGCGCTCTACGAGGAAATGCCGTTCGATGCCTCCGGCCAGCCGCTGGCGACGACGCTCGCCGACTATCTGCTGCCCGGTGCGACCGAGGTCCCGGCGGCACGCCTCGATCACATGGAGACGCCGTCGCCCTACACGCAATTCGGCGTGAAGGGCATCGGCGAGGGCGGGGCGATTGCGCCGCCCGCCGCGATCGCCAATGCCGTCAACGACGCGCTGCGCCCGCTCGGTGTCGAACTGATGCAGTCGCCGATCACGCCCCATCGTGTCGTCGCAGCCGTGCTGGCCGCGCGCGCGGCCGAACGGAGCGCGGCATGAAACCGGCGCCATTCAGCTACGAGCGCCCGCGCGATCTCAATTCGGCACTGTCGATGCTGGCAGCAAGCAATGGATCTGCGAAGATCATCGCCGGCGGCCAGTCGCTCGGGCCCATGCTCAATCTGCGGCTGGTGCAGCCGGAACTGATCGTCGACATCTCAGGCCTTGCCGAGCTCAAGCAGGCCGGGCTTTCCGGCGGCGAGCTTGTGCTCGGGGCCCTGGTGACGCATGCCGACATCGAGGACGGGCGCACGGCCGACGTGACCCGCGGCGCCATGCGCGGCGTCGCGGCCAACATCGCCTATCGCGCCGTGCGCAACCGCGGCACGATCGGCGGCTCGCTCAGCCATGCCGATCCCGCCGCGGACTGGGTTTCCGCGCTCGCGGCCTTGGGTGCGCGCGTCACGCTGCGCAGTCTTGCCGGTGCGCGCTCGATGGCGATCGAGGCCTTCGTCGTCGGTGCGCTGGAATCGGCGCTGCAAACAGGCGAAATCGTCGAGGCGATCCATGTGCCGGCCCGCGCTGTTTCGGCGCATTGGGGGTATGCCAAGAGCTGCCGCAAGACCGGCGAGTTCGCCCACGCCATCGGCGCGATCCTTGTCGATCCCGCCGCCGCCTCGGCGCGTGTCGTGATCGGTGCGATCGATACGGCGCCGATCGTCGTGACCGATGCGGCGGAGCTATTCGGCGGCCGGATTGCGGCCGACTACAAGCAGCGTTTCGACATCAGGGTCGCCGATACTCTCCTGATGAAGGCCGGCATCGACGATGTCGCGCAGCGCCATATCCATGTCAGCGTGTTGAAGCGCGCCGTCCTGGAGGCCGCCGCATGAATACGATCGCGCTTCATGTCAATCGCCGCGCGGTGGAGGTGTCGGCCGAGCCGCGCACCAGCCTTGCCGATTTCGTGCGCGACAAGCTCGACCTGACCGGCACGCATCTCGGCTGCGAGCATGGCGTCTGCGGCGCTTGCACCGTGCTGCTCGATGGCGTGCCGGCGCGCTCCTGCATCACCTATGCGGTGGCCTGCGAGGGCGCCGACGTCACCACGATCGAGGGCCTCGATGAGGACGAGGTCACAACCGAGCTGCGCGCCGCCTTCACCCGTGAGCATGCGCTTCAATGCGGCTATTGCACGCCGGGCATGCTGGTTTCGGCGCGAGACCTGGTGTTGCGTCTGCCTGACGCCGACGAGCGGCGCATTCGCGTCGGCCTCAGCGGCAATCTCTGCCGCTGCACCGGTTATGTCGGCATCGTGCGGGCGGTGCAGTCCGTGATCGAGGCGAGGCGCGCGCGCAACATCGCGCCGCAGACCGATGGCGGCCGGACCAGTCTCGGCCCCGCCGGATCGGGGCGAGCTACGTCAGACCGAAGCGAGCCTCAGCCTGCGCGGCAGGCGTTGGCCGCGGCATCAGACCGCGCCGCGGCAGGCACCATTCCCGACTTCACCCCGGCAACCGTTCTCGATCAGCGCTTCACGCTGCCGCACCCGCCGGCAAAGGTGTTTGCGATGTTCGACGATATCGCCGGCATCGCCGCCTGCCTTCCCGGCGTATCGCTGACGGTGCCGCCAAAGCCTGAGCGCATCGAAGGCGTGATCCGGGTCAGGCTCGGACCGATCGCAGCAAGCTTCGAGGGTGCCGCGCGCGTCGAACGCGATCCCGCGACGCTCTCCGGCTGCATCGTTGGCATCGGCACCGACCAGCGCAGTCATTCGGCGACACAGGGCGAAATCCGTTATCGCCTGGTCCCGCTCGAGGGCGGCACGGCGACCGCCGTCGAACTGTCAATAGGCTACACGCTCACGGGCATGCTGGCGCAGGTCGGCCGGCCGGGCCTGGTGCGAGATCTCGCCAGACGCCTGGTTGCGGAGTTCGCGGGAAATCTCGACCGCCACATGTCGGGCGCGCCGTCGGGGCAGGCGGCCCCGGCGGAACTCAGCTTCTGGTCGCTTGCATCAGACGTTTTGCGCGCCCGGCTCGCGCGCGTCCTTGGCCGCGTCTTCACCGGAAAAGGTAGAGCGGAATGACCGGCGCGCGCGCCGCAGAGTGACGAAGCCTGGACTGCTAGACATCAACAGCGTGGGATTTGGAGAGACAACATGACACGAGCACTCGGACTGGTTGGGACAATCGCGCTGGCGACGGCCCTGGTCGGCGGCGCCGTACAGGCGCAGACCATCAAGATCGGTGTCAACGAACCGCTCACCGGCGCGTTCGCGGCGTCCGGCACCTACGTCGTCAACGGCGCCAAGATCGCCGCCGACGAGATCAACGCCAAGGGCGGCATCCTGGGCAAGAAGATCGAGCTGGTGATCGAGGACAACAAGAGCAACCCGACCGAAGCGGCCGCCGTCGCCGAGAAGCTGATCACCAGCGACAAGGTGCCGGTCCTGATGGGCGCCTGGGGCTCGAGCCTGACGCTCGCGGTGATGCCAAAGCTGATGGAATACGAGACGCCGATGGTGGTGGAGACCTCGTCCTCGGGCAAGATCACGACGACGGGCAATCCCTTCATCTTCCGCATCTCGCCGCCCTCGGCGGTCGAGGCCGCGGCGTTCAAGGGCATCGTCGACAAGCTCGCCCTGAAGAAGGTCGACTTCCTCGTCATCAACAACGACTGGGGCCGCGGCACCGCCGAGGACTTCAGCAAGATGATGAAGGACAAGGGCATCACCATCGGCCTGGTCGAGACCATGGACCAGGGCGCGCAGGACATGAGCGCCCAGCTCTCCAAGATCAAGAGCTCGGATTCCGAGACGGTCATCGTCACGACCGCGGTCGACCAGCTGACGCTGATCTTCAAACAGGCCGCTGCGCTCGGCCTGAAGAAGCGCATCATCACCACCGGCGGCTCGCAGAATCCCGACCAGATCATCGCCCAGGCGGGGGCCGCCGCCAACGGCACCATGCATCTGACGACCTTCCTGCCGTGGTTCCCGGACAAGACGCCGAACCCTGAGGCAACCAACTACTTCATCACGGAATGGAAGAAGCGCGGTTTCGAGTTCGCCGGCTGCACCGAAAGCTTCCGCGGCTATGACGGCATCCGCACCGCGGCGGCCGCGATCGAGAAGGCGGGCAAGGCCGAGCCGGCTGCAATCAAAGCGGCGTTCTGGGACATCAATATCAAGGGGCTCAACGGCGACATCGTGTTCCGCAAGTCCGGCCCGGAGGGCAAGGAGAGCGGACAGAGCCAGCCGAACGTCTATCTCATCGAGATCAACGACGGCAAGGTCGAGATGAAGACGCTCTGACGCGTTCATTCGCGGGCGAGGGCGGCACATCGCGACCCTCGCCGACATCTGGATCAAACGGGAACAGCCTTGAGCGAGTTTCTCCAGCATCTGGTCAACATGCTCGTGCTCGGCGGCACCTATGCGCTGCTCGGGATCGGGTTGACGTTGATCTTCGGCATCATGAACGTGGTGAACTTCACGCATGGTGTGCTCTACACGTTCGGCGCCTACATCATGTTCATCGTGGTGCAGCAGATCGGGCTGAACTTCTTCCTGGCGTTACCCGTCGCCGTGCTGGCCGGATGGCTATTGGGGGCGGCTATCGAGCTGACATTGCTGCGGCCCCTGCGCGGTTTCGACATCGACACCACGATGCTGGTCATGATCGGTGCCTGGATCGCGATGCAGTCGGGCACGCTATGGATCTGGGGTGGCGTCGCCAAATCAGTGGCGACGCCGTTTCCCGAGGCACCGCTGGTGCTCGGACCCGTATCCGTGTCCTGGCTGCGGCTGTTCGTGCTTGCCGCCGCGGCACTGCTGATCCTGGTGACGTACCTGCTGATCAACAAGACGAGCCTCGGCCGCGCGATGCGGGCAACGTTCCAGGACCACGACACGGCCTCGCTGATGGGCGTCAATGTCGACATGATCTACACCTCGACCTTCGCGATCGGCTCCAGCCTTGCCGCGGCAGCGGGAGCCCTGCTCGGGCCGGTCTACGTGATCTTCCCGCAAATGGGCGATCTCGCCGCCGTCAAGGCCTTCGCCATCGTCATCCTGGGCGGTCTCGGCAACATCACGGGCGCGGTGATCGGCGGCTTCATCCTGGCTTTGGCCGAGGAGCTTGGCGCCGGCTACGTTTCATCAGGCTATCGCGACGCGATGGGCTTCGTGATCATCATCGCGGTTCTCATCTTCAAGCCGACCGGCCTGTTCGCGCGCGCGGAGCGCGTCGGATGAGAATAGCCCTCACCATTCTCGCCGTTGCAGCCCTTGCGTCGGTGCCGCTCTGGCTGCGCGATCCTTATCTCCTCAACTCGCTGATCACCACCGGAATCTTCGTCATCGGCGCGATGAGCCTCAATCTTCTGCTCGGCTTCACCGGTCAGCTCAGCCTCGGCCACATCGCCTTCTTCGGCATCGGCGCCTATGTCAGTGCGCTGACATCGCTCGGCTTCGACGTCGGCCTGCCCGGAGGCTTTCGTCTGGTTCACGCGCCCTGGCCGCCGATCGTGGGATTCGTGCTCGCGATCATCATCGCCGGATTGTGCGGCTATTTCGTCGGGCTGCTGTCATTCCGTGTCCGCGGTGCCTATTTCGTCATTGTCACCATCTCCTTCGCCGAGGTCGTGCGGCTGGTCGCGCTGAACTGGGTCGAGCTGACGCAAGGTCCGCTGGCGCTGACCAACATTCCTTCCATCGGGCTGCCGTTGCCAGGCGTCGGCGAGCTGACGCTGCGCACCAAGCTGCAGAACTATTATCTCGTGCTGGTCGTCGCGCTCATCGCCTATCTCCTGATCGCGCGCCTCGTTCGTTCCCATTTCGGCCGCGCCATGCGCGGATTGATGGAGAATGAGACGCTCGCCGTCTCCGTCGGCATCGACGTGACGAAGACGCTGACGCTGGCGGCGGTGATTTCGGCCGCGATCGCGGGCGCGGCCGGCAGCCTCTATGCCCATTACATCCGGATCATCGATCCCGAGGTGTTTGCCTTCATCAACACTGTCACGATGGTCATCATGGTCATCAGCGGCGGCAAGGGCTCGCTGGCCGGTCCCGTCGTCGGTGGCCTGATCTTCGGGCTGCTGCCGGTCGCGCTGCGTCCGGTGATGGCGCCTGAGGCGCAGTGGATCGCCTATGGCGGCGTGCTGATCGCCATCCTGTTCGTGCTGCCGCGCGGTATCGTGCCCTCGCTCGCGCAGCGATTTCGTAGGAGTCGGAGCGGCACGACGGCGCTGGCGCCGGTGGCCCTTGCCGAGACAGCCGTCAAGGAGCGGGCGTGATGACGGCGCGCAGCGTTGCCATGACGATCGAGCAGGTCGCGGTCCGCTTCGGCGGGCTCGTCGCGATCTCCGACATGAGCTTCACCGTGGGCGAAGGCGAGATCGTCAGCCTGATCGGGCCGAACGGCGCCGGCAAGACCACCGCCTTCAACGTCATGACCGGCTTTCTGGAGCCGAGTGCAGGGCGTGTCACCTATCGTGACACCGCGCTCAACGGATTGAAGCCGCATCAGATCGCGGACCTCGGCCTGATCCGCACCTTCCAGCGCACCAGCGTGTTTCCCAACGACACCGTCTACGACAACCTCCTGATCGGACTGCACCGCCAGGGCCGCGTCCGGCTGCTCGACGCGATCCTTGGGCTGCCCGGCGCGCGCGCCTCGGAGCGCAAGCTGCGACAACGGGCGAGTGAGCTGATCGAATGGGTCGGTCTCGAACGCCGAGCCCACGATGCGGCCGGCTCGCTCTCCTACGGCGAGCAGCGCCTGGTCGGCGTCGCGCTGGCGCTCGCGGCGGAACCCTCGATGCTGCTGCTCGACGAACCCGTCTCGGGCATGAATGCCTCGGAGACGCACCGGTTCGTCGAGCTCATTCGCGACATCCGCGATCGCGGCATCACGATCCTGCTGGTCGAGCACGACATGCCCATGGTGATGACGGTCTCGGATCGCATCGTGGTGCTCAACTACGGCCGTATCATCGCCGAGGGGACACCGGACGTGATCCGCAACGATCCCGCCGTGATCGAGGCCTATCTCGGGCATGGAGCGGCACGTGCTTGAGATCCGCGACATGGTGTGCGGCTATGGTGGCGTCACCGCGCTGCGCGGCATCTCACTCGACGTGAAGGCTGGGCAATTGGTGGTGCTGATCGGCGCCAACGGCGCCGGCAAGAGCACGACGCTGCGCGCGATCTCCGGCCTCGTGCCGCCGCGCGCAGGCCAAATGCGGTTCGAGGGCATCGACATCACCGGGGCGAGGCCCCCGCGCGTGCTGGCGAGCGGGATTGCGCATTGTCCGGAGGGGCGGCGCGTGTTTCCGCATATGAGCGTCGAGGAAAATCTCGACATGGGGGCTTACCTCCGTCGTGGTTCGGGCGAGATCGCGGCCGATCGCGATCGCATCTACACGGAATTTCCGCGGCTCGCCGAGCGGCGCCGGCAGGCGGCGGGCACGCTGTCCGGTGGCGAGCAGCAGATGCTCGCGATCGGGCGCGCGCTGATGTCGCGGCCGCGGCTGATCATGTTCGACGAGCCCTCGCTCGGCCTTGCCCCCAACATCGTCGAGCGCACCTTTGCGATCATCCGCGGCATCCGCGATGCCGGCACCACGGTGCTGCTGGTCGAGCAGAACGCGTTCGCTGCGCTGGAGATGTGCGACCACGCCTATCTGCTCGAGAACGGCCGCATCGTTCTGTCCGGTGCCGGCTCTGAGCTGATCGAGAACGAGCATGTGCGGAAGGCCTATCTCGGTGGATGATCCGGCGCTCCGTCCGGACGGGCCGGCGTGGATTCCGGTCTGTGACCTCGGACGGCTGAAGGCAGAGACCATCGTCCGCGTTGCCGGGCGCGATATGCTCGTGATCTGGAACGAGGGCGATGTCATCGCGTGCGAACGCGCGTGCCCGCACGAACAGGCGGATCTCGGCTTGGGGCAGGTGGCGGCGGGCCGGCTGTATTGCCCGCGCCATGCGGCGTCGTTCGATTTGCGCGACGGGACGATTACTTCGGGATGGCCGAGCCCACCGTTGCGGCTCTATCCGGTCAAGGTCGCGGGAGAGCAAGTCTGGATCGCGGCGCGGGGGCGACAAGCGGGGCGATGATGCCGCCATGCCCTTGTCTTGCCCGACGTGTCAGAGCCACCCGCGGCGCGGATTTGCCTTTGGAAACAACGGCATTCTACTGTGCATGGGGTTGTTTTCGCGTTTTTAGTCGAGCAACCGGAGTGCAGCCTCCACCAGAACGCCGTCCGGCCGACGAAGCGCCTCGAGGATGGTGAAATGGTCGGCGCCTGCGACCGGAATGAGCTTGCCGGGCGCCTGCGCGGTCGCACGCTTCTCATGAAGGTTGATTGAATCCATCACCAGCGCTGGCAACTCGTTGCTGCCATAGGCGATGTCGAGCCGCTTTGGCGTCACGGGCAGGCGAAGCGGCGAGAGCGTGGCGATTTCTTCGTCCGTCAGCTTCAGCGCGTTGTTGAGCCCGGTATCGCGGATCGGCGCCAGGTCGTAGACACCTGATATTGCAAGCCCGGCATGGACGCGCGGATGGTCCAGCGCCATCGCCACGAGGTGGGCGCCGGCGGACCAGCCCGACAGGACGACCGGTCCGGCGATGCCATAGGATTCGCCATGCGCGGCGAGCCAGTCGAGCGCACGCGGGATTTCAGCGACGATGTCGGTCAGGGATACTTCGGGCGCCAGCGAATAGCCGGGAATGGCGACCGACCAGCCATGTGCGGCGACGCCTTCGACGAGCATGGCGAACAGCTCGCGGGAATTCCGCTGCCAATAGCCGCCGTGCACGAACATCAGGCAGGGCGCATCGGGCTTTGCGGCGAGGTAGAGATCGATCTTGTTGTTCGCCCGCTCGCCGTAAGGCAAATCGAGATGGGACTTCAGTGTACCGCGCAGCCGGCTGGAAGCTTCGTTGCGCTCGGCGATCAGGGCAGGGCTGTTCTTGACCGCCGCATTGTTGTCATAGGCGGCGCTGCGTTCCGCTTGGGACAGTTCGGCCCATTTGCTGCGCGGATCGAACGGCCGATGTGTCGAGCTTGTGTTGTTGACCATGGAGTCTCCGAGCGGCCGGTCGTGGCAATGACCGGCGTCGCTCGCGCCTGTCTGCCACGAATCCCGCTTGAATTGCACATCGCTTGCGCTCAGACGAGGGATGCGCCGTTCGCGGAACTTGTTTCAGCAGGCCGTGGATGGACGGGTCCGCGGCGACAAAACCGCCGATGGAAATTGACGCGCAAAGGCACTCGTCTTCGGCTGAACACGCGATCCATCGATCACCTCGAGCCGGCCGCAGCGGTTCAGGGTGTGCAGCTTTCGGCCGGGCCATGTCGGTCCGGGCTTGAGCGAGTGGCGGACGATCTGCTTGAACGTCGTCGGCGACAGTTCGACGACTTCCGCGAGGCCAAGCGCCGCGCCGTATCCGTCCGCGCAATTCTGCACCGGTCGCCACAGCCTGTTGTTGATGGTGACGAAATTCCCAGCCGGTCGCGTACTCGCGCGATCGATCAGGACCGGGTTGCTGGCATGAGGCAGCCAAGGGCCGAGCAGGCGGTCGGCGTGGAAGATCGCAAGCGAATCCGAATAGCCGCCGGTTCCGTCGCGCCAGGCGCCAAACAGATAGTTCAGGCCGTTGTGCCGCGTGATCGTCACGTCGGCGAGCTCGAGGCCCGAGAGCAGCGTCGCGTGCCGCTCCCATTTGTCCGGAAACCGAACGCATTTGTAGAGGGCGACGTCCCCGTTGATCGAGCTCTCCGGGATCATCCACAGGTCGCCATCGTCCTCGATCAGGAACGGATAGGACAGGTGCCAGGGCTCTTCCAGCACGGGCACGACGTCGCCGACTGGCCCGGTGTCACCGAACTCGATCGCCGAAATGATTCCCTTGCCGACCCGGTGATCGAGATCTTCAAAAAAGACGAACGTTCGTCCACGCCAGGTGATGGGAAAGGGATCGGCGTAGAAGTGGTTTCCCGGATCTCCCAGAACGTTCCAGCGAGGCCCGGAGAGATCTCCCGTCTGCCAGACACCTGCGCCGTCGTTGAAGCGCCATCCGATATGCCAATGCGGGGCGTAGCAGCAGAGGCGATAGATCTCCTTGGCGATCGAGGCGGCGAGGCCGCGCGCGACGTAGCCAAGCGGTCCACGGCGACTTGCATCGCCGGCGGGGCGCGCCAGTTGCGGCAGAATGCGCGGCCGTCCCGACAGGATTGCCGCCACCATGGTCAGGGTTCGCGCCATGACCGTTTCGAGCGCACCGCTCAGGCCGGCTGCAATTTCTCCCGACGGGTGACCGCGATCGAGCACGGCGCCGTCGATCTCGTTGACGATGTCGATCACCGGCAACTCGCCGCCGAGAATGGCGGCGAGCGCGGCGTTTTCCCCTGCCGTTCCGTTGAACAGCGGGCGCAGATACAGCGGAGCCGAACAGTTCCGATCCGGCGCGCCGCTTGTAAAATCGACGATCACGTCGGCCGTGCCTGTGCGAGCCTGCGTCCGCTCCGGAATGATCTGCAGCCTGTCGGCGCCGCTGGGTTTGCCCTTGTGCAACACCACGCGTTCGAGCGCGAACAGCGCGTCGAGACCTGCGGGACGTGACTCCGCCGTCGTCGTCCAGGCGATTTGGACCGGAACGTCCCGCCCGTCGATCGACAGCGTCTCGCGGCGCATCCACCGCCGCGCATGCTCAATTTCACAGCGAAACTCGATGATCATGTCGAGCTAATCCATTCCAGCGGATCAGGTCACGTGACCTGGCCGAGAATTCGAACGTATTCCTCCACCATGGCGTCTACCGAGTACCGCAACTTCAGGCCTTTGGCATTGTGCCGCAGCTCCTCGCGCAGGGTTTGGTCGGTTAGGAGTTTCGAGACGGCGGCCGACAGCTTCGCATGATCGGAGGCATCGACGAACAGGGCTGTCGGCTTTCCTTCGAAGGACAGCACCTCGCGCAGGACGGGTAGATCGGTGACGACGGAGGGAACACCGGCGTTTGCGGCTTCGACCGCGGCGAGGCCGAAGGTCTCGGCCTGTGTCGGAAATACGAACACGTCCAGGCAGGCCAAAAAATCGGCCATCTGGCGCGGGGCGATTTCCCCGAGCAGATGCAATCTGTCCGATACGTTCAAATCATCCGCAAGCCGCCTCAGCCGGGCCTCGTCGACTCCCTGGCCGGCCAATGCGAGGTGCCAGGATGGCTGATCCGGCAGGAGGCGTATCGCCGCATCGAGCCGCTTGTGCGGGTGCAGCCTCGCGGCACAGCCGAGCAGGACGCGGTCGGTCGGCAGTTTGAACTTCTCTCGCGCAGCTTGCCTCGGCAGAGTGAGCGCCTTGTCGTCGAAGCCGTGTGGAACGTGCACCATGCGCGACCGGTAGGCCGCGGGGTAGCGCGAATATTCGCGCTGCATGTCCAGCGAGTTCAGCGTGATACGATCGAAGAAGCCGAGGCTGCCCATGACGATGTCGGCCGTGCGGACCGGCCAGCTCATCGACAGCGCGGACGACACCTGATTGGCGATGACGGGTGCGCGGCAGACGAGGCGAGACGCGCCGGCGCCGATGACGTTGCCGAAATGCTGGAAGGTCAAAACCGCATCGGGCCTGGTGGTCCTGATGTGACGGCCGAGCGTCCGCAGCATTTGCAGCAGGGCCAGCGGATGTCCTGGCCGGCTCGATGCGCAGTAGAGCGTATCGGGCGGCTCGTCGAAGGAATCCGACTTGCGGAAGAAGAACAGATTGGTGACCCGATAGCCGCGTGCGGTCAGGCCGGCGCCGAGCAGCCTGGAGATCTCCTGGGCGCCCGCATTCTCGGCCTGTGTCTGGACCAGAAGCACGTGCAGCTTTGGTCCGCCGCTGCCCCGACCTGCGAGTGCTGCTGCAGTCGACGGCAGCTTCGGTGCCTCGCCCAGTTCTGCGCCTGGCTGGTAATGCAGCACGGATTCCGACCTGCTAATCAAACGTTCACCTTCTTGATGCCGTACCTAACATGCGAGCCTCGGGCGGACACCGACTAGCAACAAACGGAGTTAATGCGCTGGCCGCCGGACCGCATCGTTCACATCAGAATGACGGCGGTTTCCGCGCGGAGCGAGGCACGCGCGTTAACCAATTGGTCATCTTCGCGTGGCGGCGGGTAACTGCGGATTAACCATAGATATTTACGGTGGAGCAGGCCACTGAACAGTGCTTGCCAGTTGAATCCGAGTAAAGTCCATGACGTTCGGTCGCCGCGCAGACCCGACAAGTTCCGGATCGACCGATGTCTCCGCGTCGTGGCAGACTCAAAATGCGTCGAACGGTGAGGCCGGCGGAGCCGCAGCACGTCTTGGTGGTGTGCTCACGGCCGCGGGCGCGCTCTCCTTCTTTCGGGACAATGCTCGCCGCATCCTGACGCTCGCTCTCGCGATCTTCGTCCTCGGCGTCGTCGTTCTGCTGGTTATCCCGGTTCGATTTGCGGCGACCGCGCTGGTCGTTGTCGATCCCCGGGAGCAGCGCGTGACCGCGGATCAGGACGTTCTGCCGGGCATAGGGCAGGATAGCGCCGCGCTGCAAAGCCTGGTCGAAGTGGCGAAGTCCGACGGCTTTCTCAAGCCGCTGATCGAGCAGCTCAAGGTCGGGGACGACGAGGATATTTCCGGGGGACATACCGACCCCGCGCGCCTGCTCGAGAGATTCCGCAACCGTCTCGACATTTCCCGCCGCGGGCTCACTTACGTCATCGCCATCCGCTTCACCTCGAACCGTCCGGAGCGGGCGGCCTATTATGCGAACGCGATAGCGGAGTCGTTCGTCGCTGGTCAGACGCGCAACCGCACCGAGGCGACCGACGATGCGGCCGATTGGCTCAGCGGGCGGCTGAAGACGTTGAACGACCGGCTGAGGGCGTCAGAGGACGCCGTGGCCACGTTCAAGCTCGAGCACAGGATCGTCAACGCGGGCAAGGATGCCACGACCCAGCAATTGCGCGTGACCGAGCTGTCGCAGCAGGTTGCCGCCGCGCGCGCCCGGACCGAAGAGGCGAAGGCTCGCTACGAGCAGGCTCACCGCGACCTGAAGGCGAATGTCGAGGGTCCCGTCAAGCAGGATCTCCTGAGCGCGCTGCGTGCGCAGCGGTCGGCGCTCAATGATCAAATCGCGCAGAAGCGGGCGGTGTTCGGCGATCGCCATCCCGACCTCGTCATGTCCTACAGTCAGCTGAACGATCTCAACAGGCAGATCGAGGTCGAGCGGACAAAGGGCATCGACACCGCAAAGTCGGAATACGAGGCCCAGCGCGAACAGCAGAAGGCGCTCGAAGGCCAGATGAAGGCGGCTGAATCGCAGATCCTGGTCGATGGTCAGGCCCTGGTCCGGCTCCAGGAGTTGCAGCGCGACGCCGAGGCCAACAGAAACATCTACGAACAGTTCCTCTCGCGCTCCAAGACGACGAACGAGCAACGTCTCTTGCAGAGCTCCCAGACCAAGATTGCTTCGTCCGCCATTCCGCCGCTGCGCTCGACACTTCCGCCGCTGCCCTTGCTGCTCGCCGCGCTCGCGATCGGCTCGCTGCTGACATCGACGGCGGTCGTTGCGGCAACCGGACGCGGATCGGACAAGGCTGCCGAAGACGCTCCTGCTCCCGATCCGGCTCCACGCCAGCCCGCGTCGTGGCCACGCCCGCCCGTGTGGGCCCGCATTCCCGACCTGCTGCCGAGCGATGTGCCGAGAAACATCTGGCAAGGTCCGGTCTCCGCGACGGCTGAGCTCGATCTCGGTCCCCATTTGCGCCCGCTGCTCGACCGGCTGGAGAATTTGCCGGGAGCCCGGGGCAAGGTCGCGCTCGTGATGTCGGTCGGCAAGCGGGCCGGCGGCAACACCGTCGCGCGGTCGCTGAACCGGTGGGCGGTGAACAGGGGGAAGCTCAGCGTCCTGATCCGGGTCGAGCCGGACCTCGGCGGTGCCGGGGCTGGCCTCGCCAAGGGGCAGTCGGACGGCATGACCACGGCGGATTTTCGCAGCGTCGATGCGCTTCTGGGTGCCGGCAAGCGGCCCGAGGCATCGCCCGCGGACGACATTCGCTCGGAGTTCGATCTGATCGTCGTCCATGCCACCTCGCTGGCCTTGCAGCCGGAGGCGGCGGCGCTGGCCGCTCACGCCGACCTGGTCATCCTGGTCGCTTGCGAAGACGCGGTCGATTCCACTGCAATGCGCAGGGCAATGGCTGCGCTCTCTCGCTTTGGCGGCGTGCCGACCGGGCTCGTCATCAATCGCGTCCCGGCCGATCCGTCGGCGGCGCGCCGTCGGGGCGAAGTGTTGGGCCTGGCCGGATGATCGGCGCCTATTCGCCGGAGTCGGCACCGCGAACGGCGTAGGCGCCGCGTTTCGATGCCGAGAAGCGCAAGAGCACGAGAATTGAAGGATCGACTCCGGTTCGCCGGCGACAGAGGATGTTGAGCGCGATGGTTGCGAGCGCCAGCGACACCGTTGCCGAGATCGCCGCGCCAAGCACGCCGAGCCAGGGAATCAGGACCAGAAATCCGACCAGCCGCAGCGCCACGTTCGCCGCGACGACGGGGACATAGACGCGCTCATGGCCGGTCAGCTGCAGGATCGCGGCGGATGGACCGCCCGCCGCCTGGAAAGCCGTGCCGATCGCGAGCACGATCAGGACCCAATGCTGTTCGGCGAAATGGGGCCCGAACAGGTTGAGAAGTTGGGGGCCGCCGATCCAGATCAGGAGAAGTCCACTGGCCACGCAAAGCCCGGTCACTTCCGCCATGAGCTGCAACGTTCGCCCGAACTCCTGGTGGTTCTTGCTGAAGTACAGCGAAGGAAGCCGGCGCGCCCCGAAGCTGTACAGTGCTGCCGAGACCATGGCGAAGATGTTGGCCAGGCGCGAAGCGGCAAAATAGATTCCGGCGGTCGTCGGATCCAGCATCCAGTAGACCAGGATGACGTCGAAATACTGGTTGGCGACTTCGAGGATGGACGCGACCCAGAAATGAAGCGCGCTCGATCTCCAGCGAGAGGTCTCGGAACGCGCCGCCGTGCTGCGCAAGCCCGGCAGGGCGCGGGCAATCGCAACGACCTGCGCGACCAGGCCCACCGACATGGCGATCGTCATCACGGCGAACAACTCGGCGGGATCGAGCTGCCGATGGCCGAACAACATGGCAAGCAGAAACAGGACGACGATGACTCGCCAGAAGAGCTCCCGGTTGCCTTCGCCCATGAGAATGCTGACCAGCGAGCGGGCGATCTGGCTGCCGAGCATCAGTCCGGCATTCACCGCAGTGTAGGCCGAGAGAGCAAGGATCAGAAGCCACCAGTCGCCCCTCAAGCTCGCGGCCAGCGCGACCGCGGCGATCGCGATCAGCATCGCGACGGAGGTCATCCTGAAGCTCGACAGGAGGACACCTTTGATGAGGTCGGGCCTGTCTCCGACCTGATACTCGTTCAGGAATCGCACCAGGAGCGATTCCTGGCCGACCAGCCCCACGACCGCTGCGATTTGGGCAACTGAAAGCCAGGTCGCAAAGATGCCGAATCCATCAGGCGACATCGTTCGCGCCGCCAGCGAGAACAACGCAAACGCAAGCGCGCCGCTGCCAACCTTGAGGAGGATGGTCCCGACAACACCGCGCGTCACGTCGCGCCGCAGGAACTGGACGATGGATTCGATCATGGACGTTGCGGGACGACTTTCCCCCGGGGATGCGCGTTAGGACAGCGGCGAGAGCCTAGCATGGTGAAAAATTGCGAGTGTTAATGGGGGCCTCTTGAGTCCTTTTGGTCGCGGCCGATATCGGCGAAACGCCCGCTGCGTCACGGTGGGACAGATTCGTTCCGCCTGTCCCGGAGAGAGCGAAGGCCGGCTCTGTCGAAAGCGACGTGATGTCGCTCTGACGCGAAGCAGCCATGCATTCCACCGGGGCATTGCCGAAGACCGGCCCCTGTCGAACATCCTGAGCAAGACGCGTGCCGGGATATCGTCCGGCCGATCGAGTCTCCGGTTCATTAACCTCGATCGAGGGAAATGATCGCGCTCGGTCCTGCGATGCGACATCAGGCGGGATAATTGCACATGGAACCACCGTTAACCGTGGGAGCCTGGACCATGACGGCGGATAGCACCGTGACCGAGCCGATCGCCGCAGCTGCGACCACGACGACGTTCGCGGACATCGCGATTGTCGGAGGTGGCCTTGCGGGTTCGCTCGCGGCTTCTGTCCTTGCGCGGGCAGGGCATCGCGTCGCGCTGGTTGATAAGCGCGCGGTCTATCCAGACGAGTTTCGGGTCGAAAAGATTGGAGGCCAGCAGCTGGAGATGCTCCGCAGGCTGGGCTTCATCCGCAGCCTCGCGAGCGTCGCCTGTCCATACGATCGCGTGCTCAATGTCAGGGAAGGCAAGGTGGTCGATGTCAGCGTCGGCCAGGCTTACGGGCTTCCCTATGCCGGTCTCGTTGCCATGGCGCGCGGCCAGATCCCCGATCCGTCCAGTCTGATCGTCGACGAGGTCACCGCAATGACCTGTAGCGACGACGTTCAGCATCTCGAGCTTGCCTCCGGACGCCGCCTGAATGCGCGTCTTGTCGTTCTGGCGACGGGCATGGCGGGAGCTCTCGGCTACAAGCTGGGCATCAGGCGGCGCGTGCTGGCCGCAGGCCACTCGGTTTCCTTCGGCTTCACGATCGCTCGCCGGGACGGCGCGCCGTTCGATTTCAAGGCGCTGACCTATTACGGCGAGCGCACCTCCGACGGCGTCGATTATCTCAGCCTGTTTCCGGTACCCACCGGCATGCGGGCCAATCTCTTCATGTTCCGCGACCCGGCCGATCCGGTCATGCGCGATCTGCGTCGCGACACGGAAGCGACAGTCCTGCGGCTGCTGCCGGGATTGCAGCCCTACCTCGGTGATTTTCGCGTGACGGACCGGGTCCGGAACTGGGTGATGGACCTGTCCGTCGTCGAAGGACACCTCCAGCCCGGAATCGTGCTGATCGGCGATGCGTTTCAGACCAATTGTCCTGCTGCCGGAACGGGCGTAGCCCGCCTGCTGGTGGACGTCGAGCGCCTCTGTACCGAATATGCGCCGCGGTGGCTCGCGACCGGTGGGATGGGCATCGAGAAGATATCGGAGTTCTATTCCGATCGCGACAAGATCGCCGCGGACCAGCAGTCACTGAAGATGGCGCGCTTCCGCCAGGCGCTGACGTCCCGCGACGATATCGGCTGGGATGTGCGGCGACGGCTGCACTTCCTGAGGCGAAGCATCACCCATCGGGTCGATCAGATGCGGCCGGGCTGGCTTGCGCAGGTCCGCAGCGCGCTGCGCGCCTGAGGCTGCAATCCGCAGGCGCCTCGCGCCGGTCAGCGCGTCGGCGTCGAGGTGCGGGTTGGCGAGAGCCGGAACTCCGAAATTCGCTTGGCGGCAAGCTTGAGCCAGGGTGCCTGCTTCAGTGCGAACAGCGATATCGCGCCTGTGGTGCTGCCGGCGTGCGTGACCGCCCACATCGGCGAGGGCTGCCCGCCGAACAATTTCTTGTATGGCTCGTCACCAATGGTGAAGTCGAGCATCTGATCCCCGCGCTCGATGCAGTCCTTCGCCACCTGCTCGAACATCAGCGCGCCGAGGGACTGGCTCTTGTATCCGGCAATATCGAAGGCACTCATGATGACGAGAAAACTGTCGCGGTGGTGCAATCCGAGCACGGCGGCGATCACCTCGCCATCCATCTTCATGGCATAGAGCCGCGCAAGGGAACCGAGACCACGGACCGCGATGTCGGAATAGAAGTCGTAATATTCGGGCCGCTGGAGCAGGTCTCCGTCGCCCTGCGACTGGAACCGCGGGCCGCGAAACTTCCTCATCACGTCCAGCGTCTCGAGGACGGCGGCGCTGTCGTTGCAGCATGAGAAGCTCAGCGTGCCCTTCTTCTGGAGCTGCCGATACTTCTTTGCGAGCTCCTTCTGATAGGAGCGCTCCATCGCACTGGTCCGCCATTGCTCGAATGGGGCGAGGAGAACCGTTGCGTAGGCATTGGTGTCCATCGCGACGCGGCGGGGCGCACCCAGGAGGTTCTCGATCGGGAGCCGCCCGTCCGGCAGCTTGGTCATTCGGAGCAGGTCGAAAGGGCGAACGAGGCGGCGAATCTCGGCGCATGCATCCGCATCCCTGAGCAGCTCGGAAAACACCATCGGGCTGCAAACCGGCGCCAGATAGTCGGAGACGCGCAGGTCGGCGAATTCGACGGTCCGTATCGGGCCGCGCCGGATCCGCAGCAAGGGCAGCACCATCGCAAGGGCGCCCGTCGCGCGGTAGCGAACCACGACAACAAGAGGTGTTGCTCCCGCATGCGACGCTAGCCTGCCGTAGAGGCTGTGCAGCCAAAGCGGATGCTGGAACGCGGTGGCAGCCGAGTGATCGAACAGCTCTGCATAGTCCGGCGACAGGAAGTCGAATGCCGATTCGACGGCGATATCGAACGTGTTGCCAAGCGTGTTCATGCGTAACCAGGGAAACCGGATAATTTAGGGAGTGCTCGAGCGAGCTCAGGGCTTATAGCAGGGGAGTGACGGTCGAGATACCGAGGTGGCACGATTTGCATTAAACGGACTAAGCCGGGTTCGTATCGTTACCGAAGTCTTAAGATTTCGCGGTCACGACGGCTCGGATGTCGAGACCTGGCCGCGCTAGCAAATAATTAACCGCGTTTAAGGAAGGTCAATTCATGGCCAGCCTACAGACCGAGGTGGACTCCGGGACTCCCGGGAGCGCGATCTGGAAGACGCGCAGCGTTGGCGTTGAGAAGATTGCCAGGGCTGCAATTGGCTGTTCGATCACCATCAACGTCGTCGCGTCGATGGGCACCTTCAACACCGCGCTGTTGCCGGCGGAGTTGACCTATCTGCAGCAGGCCGTCGCGATCCTGATGTGGGGCGTCCTGATCTACGCCAGCGCGTTCGTACGCCCGCGGCTGCGTTTGCAGTTCAATCCCGACTTGATCGTCCTGGTCGCATTCTACGCCTTCGCCGTCACTTCGGTGTTCTGGACCAGCCTGAACGCTGCTGCGATCATGAAGAGCCTAGCGCTCGCGATGACGACCTTCGGCGCATTCTGTCTCATCACGCGCATCGACATGGACGAGGTCGTCAGGGCCACGGCCCTTGGGCTTTTCATATTGGTGGCCGCATCGGCCTTCTGCGCGCTCGCCGTACCCGATATCGGGATAGACCACAGCTGGATGCATAACGGTCAATGGCAAGGCGTCTATGAATCGAAGCAGACCCTCGGTTTCGTCGGCGCGTATCTGATGTTCTTCGCCTGCTATCTGAAGATGAAGGGGCAGGGGTGGCCGGCTTTCCTCCTGACGTTCCTTCTGGCGTCCACATGTGTCCTCGCATCGGAATCGCGAGGCGCCGGTGCCGTTGCCCTGGCCGCCTGTGCATTGCTCGTGACCTCGATGTGGTCGGTCACCTGCATGAGAATCTACGCGGTCCTGCCGTTCGTCATGTGCTTGCTGGCCGGCGCGCTGATCTTCTATTTTTACGCGACGGGGTATGAGGCGATCCATGTCGGTGATGCGTCCATCGATCTGACCGAGCGGACGTTCATCTGGCATTACGCCATCAGCCATTTCGATGACGCACCGCTGCTCGGCTTCGGGATCAACGGCTTCTGGACGGTTCCGTCGATCTACGACTATTTCGAACAGAACCACGGCTGGGTGCTCGACAATTATCACAGCGGCTATATCGCGATCCTGATGGAGACGGGGTTTCTCGGCTACACGCTTTTCGCCGCGAGCGTCCTTCTGTTCTCGAACAAGGTTCTCCATCTGATTTCGGCCCGCGCGATCGACCGGTCGCACTGCGCGCTCATCATCGGATTTGTCGCTCTCAGCTTTCAGACCAACTTTACCGAGACGACGTTCCTTCGCTCGACCATGTTCACGTCGGTGCTGCTGGTGGCGTTCTTCTTTGCAACGTGCAGGCCTGTGCCGCAGACCGATTTCTAGTCTCAACGAATGGAAGCAAGATGAGAGCCATCCGCGCTCGCTGGACGAGAAGCTTCAATCTTGCGGCAACGGCCCTTTTCCTCACGTCGTCTTGCTTCCATGCCCATGGCGCCGGGCAGGCGGCGTCCCGTGACCTGCCGAAATTGGGGCGCGGCATCAATATTCTCGGCTATGACGGGATCTGGGAAGGCGGCCGGAACGCGCCGTTCCGCCTGGACAATCTGACCGCAATCAAGAAGGCCGGATTTTCGCATGTCAGGATCAACTTCTTCGGCTTCAAGTTCATGGGCGAGGGAAACGTCCTGGACGAGATCGTTCTGAGGCGGCTGGATGTCGTCATCGAGGAAGTCCTCGCAAGGAACCTCATTCCGGTCGTTGACGAGCACGACACTCATGTTTGCCAACGCGACGTTTCTGGATGCGGCGAGAAGCTCAGGGCGTTCTGGCGGCAGATCGCCGAGCGCTATGCCGGAAAATATCCCGCGCTGGTCTTCGAGGTCCTGAACGAGCCCGGCGGGCAAATGACGTCCGCCGACTGGAATTCACTCCTCAACGAATGTCTTGAAATCATCCGCCGCACCAATCCGGCGCGGCCGGTCATTGCCGCGGTTCTCCACACGGACGACATCCCCGTCGACGACCTGGCGCTGCCGGCCGAAGACAGGAACCTCATCGTCACGTTTCACTATTACGCGCCGATACGATTCACGCATCAGGGCGCGCCGTGGTCTTCGACGTTTTCGCGGATCGGGCCGCTGGATTGGGGCAGTCCGGACGACGAAGCGAAGGCGGCCGCTGACTTCAGGAAGATGAATCTCTGGGCGGAGAAGGAGAGGCGCCCGGTTTATCTCGGCGAATTCGGGGTGTACGAGCGTGCACCATCCGACAGCCGCGCGAGATATTTGTCGTTCATGGCGAGAAGCGCAGACAGGCTTGGCTGGTCATGGGCCTATTGGCAATTCGACCATGATTTCGCGGCCTTCGACAGCACGCGCCAGGCCTGGAAGCCGGACATCCTGCGTTCGCTGATTCCGCCGCAGCGTTGAAGCTCGCAATCGCCTAGCGTGGCGCGGGATCAGTCGATCAAAACCATGTGGCGATCTCCCCGAGGCGTCGATACGCCGTCTCGCGCGCGGCGAGGATCGGGCCCGCCGGGCCGGTGGTCGGCCCGATCGGCACGAAGCGCACGTCGCTGATGCCAATGAAGCGCAGTGCCTCGCGCAAATAGGGTGTCGCCATGTCGGTGCGGCCGCGGTTCATTCCGGTGACGAAGTCGCTGCCGCTGGCGAGGATGACGATGGTCGGCCGGTCCTTCAGCAGCGGGACATATCCCGTCGCCGGGTCGAACCGGAAGGTGAGCCCGGGCTGGACGATGATGTCGAACCACTGCTTGAGCTTGTAGGGGATGCCGAAGTTCCACATCGGCGTCGAGATCAGCACGCGCTCGGCGAGCGACAAGCGCGTCGCCATGCGCTCGGCCTCGGCAAAGCTGTCGCGCTGGGCGTCGTCGAAAGCCTGGGCCTTCATCCGCGCATATTTGGCCTCGACAATGGGTCCCGCGAACTCCGGCATCCGCTCCCGCCAGAGATCCATGACATCGATGTCCCAGTCGGGACGCGCCTCGCGAAATCCGTCAAGGAAGACGCGCGCGCCGGCGCTCGACTCCGAGTCGGGACGCGGCGAGCAGGAGAGGTGCAGGAGCTTTGCCACCGCTCATCCCAGCGCTCTGATGACGGCATCCGCACGCGTGACGATGGCGACGTTCTGCATGGCAAAATTGATCGAGGCGGAGTGCCAGTCGGCATTCATGGTCGAGCAGCAATCCTCCGGCACGATCATGAAATAGCCCTTGTCGGCGCCAGTGCGCGCGGTGTGCTCGACCGACATGTTGGTCCAGGCGCCGGTGTTGATGATCATGTCGCGGCCGGTGGCCTTCAGGATCGTCTCCAGCCGCGTCCCCTCCCAGGCGCTCATCCGCATCTTCTCGACGACGAAATCGCCGGGCCGGGGCTCCAGGCCCGAGACCGGCGCCGCGCCCCAGCTGCCCCGCACCATCGCCTTGCTGTCGACCAGACCCTCGAACAGCGGCGCGTTCAGCGTCACGCCGGGGGCGCCGGGCTCGACCACGAACCAGACATGGATGATGGCGACGCCGCGCGCCCGCGCGGCCTCGGCAAGACGCCGGACATTCTCGACGACATGCTGCTGCTTCGCGTGAGCAGGCGCGCCTGACCCGTCGAATGCGCCGCCATCCATGATGACGTCGTTCTGAAGGTCCTGGATGATCATGGCGCAGCGCTGCGGATCGAGCTGCATCTCGCCGTCGGTGAGGATGGGCGCTGCAGCCGCGGGGCCGGCGCTTGCACCGCCGCCGCGCTTGCCGCTCATATAGGGCTCGTGGCGCGGTCCCACCTTGGTCGGGATGGCATAGACCGAATGCGTCGAGGTCAGATAGAGCGTGCGGAAATCCGGCCCGCCCCAGGCGAGGTTGGCGACGAGCTCGGGCACACGAACCTTGCCGAGCAGTTCGCCGCGCGGCGTATAGACCCAGACGCCGCCGGGTGCGGTGACCCAGATATTGCCGTGCTGGTCGCACTTCATGCCGTCGGGCAGGCCAGGCTCGAGCTCGGACTTGATTCCGCTCGCGAACACGCGCGCGTTCGACAGCGTGCCGTCGGCGTTGACGTCGAACACGCGGATCAACGCCTGCACGGTGTCGTTGACATAGAGCAGCCGTTCGTCGGGCGAGAAGCACAGCCCGTTCGGCTGGTCGAACAGATTGCGCTCGACCACGAGTTTCGGCTCGCCGCCCGGCATGACGCGATAGACGCCCTGGAAGCCAAGCTGCCGCGGCCGCTCGACGCCATAGACCGGCATGCGGCCGTACCAGGGATCCGAGAAATAGATTGCGCCCGAGGAGTGCACGCAGACGTCATTGGGGCTGTTGAGCTCCTGGCCTCCGAAATGCGAGGCCAGCACTTCGCGCCGCCCGTCTGGCCGCTCGCGGATCAGCGACGACGTCGCATGCTCGCAGACGATCAAGTTGAGCTCGGCGTCGTAGGTCATGCCGTTGCATTTGTTCGACGGGCGCTTGACCTCGGTCACGCCGCGCCGCGCGTCCCAGCGCCGGCGAACGTCGCCAGGCATGTCCGAGAACAGGAGGTAATGATCGACCGGATGCCAGATCGGGCCCTCCGTGAAGTCAAAGCCCGTTCCGACCTGTGCGACCGGCGCATAGGGATCGATCAAGGTCTCGAATTCACTTCGCAGGGTGACATGTGTCATCGGTCGATCCTCGGAAGCATGATCCGGAAAAGTGTGGAGCGGTTTTCCGAAAGGATCATGCGTGAATAAAAAGCGTCAGGCCGGGAACCAGTTGCGCGGGGGCAGCGACTGTACGATCGGGCCGGGGACCTGGTCGTGCAGACGGCCGACGACCATGCCGCCCTCGATCTTGGCCGGCCTGTCGTGCACCGGCAGCAGATAGCGCGAATTGCTCAGCAGCTTCTTGATCGAGGCCTTCTCCGCGCGCTTGCTGGTGCCGTGGTTGCCGGTCGTCCGCGGCTCCCAGTCGTGAATCTCGTTGAACGGCGTGACGATCTGGTCGTTGAAATCGTAGATCACGTCGCCGCAGATGGTCGCGATCCCATCGGCAGTCTCGACGATGATGTTCATCGAGCCTTCGGTGTGGGCGTTGGCGGCGTCGCAGTAGACGCCGGGCATCAGCTCGATCGGCCCGGTAATCTCCAGATCGAGGAAACGCAGCGCGCTCTTGGTGTGCAGGCGGTCGATCAGGTGCTTGATGTCGGGCGCCGGATATTGTGGATGCATCAGGCCGGAGACCGAATATTCCAGCTCCTTGCGGTTGAGGACGACGGTCGTGTTCATCGGGAACAGATCGTCCTTGCCGGCGTGGTCGATGTGCAGATGGGTGTGGCAGACGAAGCGCACGTCGCCCATGCGCACGCCATGGCGGGCAAGCTGGTTCTCGATCATGTGCTCGTGATACTGCAGCCCGCGCATGCCCAGCGTCTCCATGATCTGGTTGGAGCGGTAGCCGGTGTCGACCACGACAGGATATTTGCCGCCGAGGATCAGAAAGCCGAGCGTGAGGACGCGGCGGGTGCGGCCGCAATCGCGACCGAGAACCAGAAAGCTCGATTCCAGCTCGATATCGCCATAGTCCAGGATCTTGATCTCCAGCGCCATCCGTGTCTCTCCATCTCTCGTTTCTTGTCCGTCAAAGCCGATAGACGCGCGCTGCGGTGGTCCTGAAGATCGCGTCCTGTTGTTCGGTACTCAGCGCAGAGGCCGCCGCGCGAAACGCGTCGACGAGCTCGCGATAGCTGGTCCACAATTTCTCGATCGGGAAATTCGATCCGAACAGGCAACGCCCGGCGCCGAACGTCGCAACCGTGTCGGTCAGCACCGCCGCGATATGCGCGGGATCGTTGCGGTGAATGAACGTGCCGAGCCCGGACAGCTTCGACACCACGTTGGGACATGCGGCGAGGCGTGCCATTCCCGCGCGCCAGGCCGCGCGGCCTGCCGGCGAAAGATCCTCCAGCATCCCGGCGTGCTGGAGGATGAAGGTCACCTTGGGGCAGGCCTCGGCAAGGTCGGCGGCGCCCGGCATCTGCGGGGTGAACACCTGAAGGTCGAAACTCCAGCCGTAGTCGGCGAGGTGTCCGATGTTGCGGCGGATCGAGGGGTCGAGACAGAGGTCAGGCCGGGCCGCAAAACGATAAAGCGGGTTCTCGTGCCAGTGCAGCTGCATCCGCACGCCGCGCACGAGCGGGTAACGCTTGAGGCGGTCGAGCTGCGGGCGGACGTCGTCGACGGCGAAATTGGCGTAGGCGACGATGGCATGGGGCCAGCCATGCGCATCCGCGGTCTGCTGCACCCAGGCCGCCTCGTCCTCGAAACGGTCATTGGCCCAGTTGGTCTGGACGTAGACGGAACGGGTGACGCCGCTGCCCTTGAGGTCGTCGAGATATTCCTGGATCGGATAGTCGCGCCGGATCGGCTCGTAGGGTCCGAAGATGCGGGGCTGCATGGGGCCGATCAGCCAGGGCAGGTCCGCCTGCCGCCAGATGTGATGATGCCCGTCGACAATCTCGGTCACGCAACTCTCCTTCGTCCCAATGCCAGCACGTGCGCGACGATCGACGCGCTCGACCCGCCGTCGACGAGATCGTCGACGAAGCGTTCGATGGCGACGAGAGCTTCGGTCTGCGGGCGAAAGCCCGGGCTCGTCGCGAGCGGCGTCAACCAGCTCAGGCGCCAGGCCCGCCGCGACAGTTTCGCCACTGCGTCGCGCAGCGCCTCGGGTGCGCCGCGCTCCAGCCCGTCCGAGACGACGATGACGGCCGCCCCGCGCGCATAGCCGCCGAACCGCGGCACCGCGAGAAAGGCTTGCAGGGCATCACCGATCCGGGTGCCGCCGTCCCAGTCGCTGACGAGATGGGCGGCGGCATTCAGCGCCTGTTCGCGCCGCTTCATCCGCAGCGCGCGGGTGACGCGGGTCAGGCGCGTGCCGAAGGTGAAGACCTCGACATTGGGCGCGGCCTGCACCAGCGCGTGCGCGAGCTTCATGTTCTCCTCGGTGCGGCTTTTCATCGAGCCCGAGACGTCGATCAGCAGCAGAAATTTTCGCGGGCGCTGCCTGCGCTTCAGGTGTCTGAGGCGCAGGACCTCGCCGTCGCTACGCACGGAGTCGCGCAAGGTGCGGCGGAGATCGGCGAAGGGACCGCGACGCGCCTGCCTGCGCCGGTGGCCGCGCCGCCTGGGTAGGCGCCGTGGCGCTTCGCGGGTCAGGCGGCGGAGCGCATCGGTCGAAGAGAGTTGCGCAAAGCGGCGCTCGACTAGCGCCTCGGTGCGGGTCGCAGTGAGGCCGGATTCGTTGGCGTCGTCGGAGAGCAGTGGCTCCTCGTCGCCGCGGCCTTCCTCCTGAAGTCGGACCGTCTCGTCGTCCTCGCCGTCGTCATCGCGCGTGATGGCCTCGCTGCCACGGAAATGGAGGTCGAACAGCCGGTCGAAGGTCGCGCGTCGCTCGGGCGGCGGGGCGAGGGTGGCCAGCGCCGCCTGGCGGATATCGCCGAGGTCGCGCGGGCCGAGCAGTTCGATCGCGGTGAGGAACATGGTGGTCTGCTCCGGCGCGACGGCAAAGCCGTTGGCGCGCAGCAGTGCGACGAAGGAGACGAACACGCGCGCCGCCTGCGGCAGTTGCAGTTCGACACTCATGCGGTCGCCTCCGCAAGCATCGCGTCGAGCCGGGGCGAGATGAAGTGCAGGTCCTCCTCGTCCTTGAGCGCGACGCCGATCGAGCGCTTGAAGGCCTCTGGCCAGCGCGCGCCTCCCGTGTGCAGCAAGGTCGCGGCCTCGGCCCAGTCGACGGCTTCAGCGATGCCCGGCGCCTTGCTGAGCGGCTCGCGCCGCAATTTTCCGACCGCCGCGACGACCGCCCGCGCGGTCGCCTCCGCGACGCTGGAGGCACGCAGCATCACGATGCGTGCCTCGCGCTCTTCGGTGGGATAGTCGATCCAGTGATAGACGCAGCGGCGGCGCAACGCCTCGTGCAGGTCGCGCGTCCGGTTCGAGGTCAACACCACGACGGGACGCTCCGCCGCGCGGACCGTGCCGCGCTCGGGGATCGAGATCTGGAAGTCGGACAGGAATTCGAGCAGGAAGGCCTCGAACTCCTGATCGGCACGGTCGATTTCGTCGATCAGCAGCACGGTGGAATCGGGGGCGCGCAGCGTGGCGAGCATCGGCCGTTCGATCAAGAACGTCTCGCCATAGATGTCGATGCTCTCGTCGCCGGCCTGGCGGATCGCGAGCATCTGGCGCGGGTAGTTCCACTCGTAGAGCGCAGCGGAGGCGTCGATGCCCTCATAGCATTGCAGCCGGATCAATCGCCGCCCCAGCACGGCGGCGATGGCTTTCGCGGCCTCGGTCTTGCCGACGCCCGGCGCGCCTTCGAGCAGCAGGGGCTTGCCGAGGGCGAGGCCGAGATAGGCGGCGGTCGCGAGCCCCTCGTCGGCGAGGTAATAGGCCGCGCGCAGCGCCTTCTCCAGCGCTGCGGGGCTGTCGATGCCGACGATGTTGCTGCGGACCGCCATTCCAAGTCCTCTAGCGCCGTGCCTGCGGTCGCGCGCCGCCCTGCGTCTTGATCGCGCGCAGTACTTTTTCCGGCGTGATCGGCAGATCGTCGATGCGGACGCCAACCGCGTTGAAGATCGCATTGGCGACGGCCGGCAACACCGGATTGGCGCACATCTCGCCGGGGCCCTTGGCGCCGAACGGACCATCCGGCGCAGGGCGCTCCAGCACGGCGATGTCGTGCGGGCAGATATCGCCGGGGCCGGGCATCAGATATTCGACGAAATCGCGGGGTCCGTGAACGGGGTCGGGATAGTAGGGCTCCGGCGTCTCGTACAGCGCATGGCTGACGCCCATCCAGGCGCCGCCGACCAGCTGCTGCTCGACCAGGCGCGGATTGAGCGCGCGGCCAAGCTCGTAGGCGGAGTCCATGCGCACCATCGCGACCTCGCCGGTCTCGTCGTCCACCTCGACCTCGGCGACCAGGCAGGCATGGGCGTAGCAGGTTGCCGGCGACATCTCGCCGGTCTCCGGATCGACGTTGGAAAGGGGGACGAGGAAGATGCCACGGCCGGAGATGGTCTTGCCCTGCTTGAACTGCGCGGCGATCGCGACGTCCTTGGTCGAGATCGAGCGGTGCGGCGCGCCCTTGACGTGGATGTTGCCGCGCCCGTCGGTCTCGAGATCGGCGGCGTTGACCTCCAGCTCCTCGGCGGCGGCCTCCATCATCACGCCGCGTGCCTCGCGGGCCGCGGCCATCACGGCGTTGCCGACGCGGTGGGTGCCGCGCGAGGCGAACGAGCCCATGCAATGCGGGCCGGTGTCGGAGTCCGCCGTGTCGACATAGACGTCCTCCACCGGCACGCCCAGCGTCTCCGCGCAGATCTGCCGTGTCACCGACTTCATGCCCTGGCCGAGGTCGATCGACGACAGCGCCACGGTGAACTTGCCGCTCGGATTGGAGTGCACCAGCGCCTGGCTGGGGTCGCCGCCGAGGTTCATGCCGATGGGATAGTTGATCGACGCCATGCCGCGTCCGCGATGCCGGGTCATCTAGCGCCTCCTGGTGCCGAAGACGGAGGAGAAACGGGTCGCGCCATGCGAGGGCGCAGCGGGCCGCGGGGGAGGCGGCGCCGGTGCTGGCGGCTCACGCGGCGGCTCGCGGGTGACCGTCGGCGGAA
The DNA here is from genome assembly GCF_004571025.1 of Bradyrhizobium niftali. Lineage (GTDB taxonomy): Bacteria > Pseudomonadota > Alphaproteobacteria > Rhizobiales > Xanthobacteraceae > Bradyrhizobium > Bradyrhizobium niftali. The sequence continues at coordinate 603,095 of NZ_SPQT01000001.1, forward strand.
GCCGGTCATAGGTCGTGCGCTGCTGCGCGGCCACCGCCGGCCGGCTGCGCGAATCCGCCGGTGTCGGCGGGATCACCGCGCGGCTGCCGCCGCCGTCCTTGCGCGAGGACGCCCGCTTGAACTCGTCGCGGATCGGCCATTTGGCCTTTTCGGCCGCGACCTGGACACATTCGATCAGCGCGGTGTTCTTGGCTTCGCGCCTGTGCGCCTTCATGTCGCCGTCGCGATAGGCGTTCAGGATGCGGAACTCCATCGGATCCATGCCGACGAGGTTTGCCAGCTTGTCCATCTGGCATTCGATGGCAAAATCCATCGCCGTGACGCCGAAGCCGCGCATCGCGGTTGCAGGCGTCCGGTTGGTGAAGACGCAATAGACGTCGCCATAGACGTTCGGGATGGTGTAGGGGCCGGGCAGGTGCGCGGCGCATTTCACGGCGGCGTAGCTGGACAGCCGCGTATAGGCGCCGCTGTCGAAATAGGCGCGGATCTTGCGCGCGACGATACGGCCGTCGCGCATCACGCCATCCTTGATGTAGATGCGCTCGGCGCCGCGCGGCGGGCCGTATTGCATCTCCTCCTCGCGGCCGAACACGTAGCGCACGGGGCGTCCCGTCAGCATCGCGCCGAGGATCGCGAGCGGCTCGGTCAGCGTGTCCACCTTGCCGCCGAAGCCGCCGCCGACGGTGCCGCCGATGAAGTGGAAGGTGTTGGACGGCACGTCCAGGATCTTGGCGCAGGTGTCGACCGAGAAGAACAGCGCCTGCGTCGAGGTGTAGACGACGTAGCGGCCGTTGGTGTCGGGCGCGGCGATCGCGCCGTTGGTCTCGGTCGGCGCGTGCTCGATCGGCGACATCTGGTAGCGCTGCTCCAGCACGTGATCGGCGGTCGCAAGCGCCGCATCGGCGTCGCCGAAACGCAGGCGCTGGTGATCGTAGACCTCGTGATAGGTGAATGTGTTCTTCGGGTAGGTCTCGTTGACCACGGGCGCGCCGGGCTTCAACGCGTCCTCGACGTCGAACACCGACGGCAGCACCTCGTAGTCGACCTTGACCTTGGCGATCGCCTCGAACGCCTCGCGCTCGCTGTCGGCGACGATGGCGACGATCGGCTCGCCCTTGTAGCGGACCTTGTCGACCGCAAGCGACGGCTCGTCGTCCTTGCCGAAGTTGATGAGGCTCAGCAGCGTGTTGAGATTAACCGGCACGTCGGTGCCGCGGATGATCCGGCGCACGCCGGCCGATCGCTCGGCCTCGGTGGTGTCGATACGGCGGAGCCTTGCATGCGCCTCGGTCGAACGCACGACCTTCAGGTGCAGCATGCCCTGGAGCTTATGGTCGTTGAAATAGCTTGACGTGCCCGTGACGTGGCCGAGCATGTCCTGCCGCTGCGTCCCCTTTCCGATTTCCTTCAAATTATCGTCGCGCTCGTCGGCGAAGATGTCCTTGCGCAGTTCCAGCATGATGGGGATCCTCAGGCACTCGCTCGGCTGCCGGAAGCAGCGAGGATGGCGTCGATGATGGGCTCGTAACCGGTGCAACGGCAGATGTTGCCGGAGATCGCCTCGACCACCTCGGCGCGGCTCGGGGCGGGGTTGCGGTCGAGCAGGGCCTTGGCGGCCATCAGCATGCCCGGCGTGCAATAGCCACACTGGGCGGCAAAATGGTCGGCAAAGGCGCGTTGGAGCGGATGCAAATTCGGGCCCTGCTTCATGCCGTCGAGTGTCTCGACCGCGCGGCCGGCGACGGTCTCGGCCAGCGTCAGGCAGGAAAGGTGAAGCTCACCGTCGATCAGCACGCTGCACGTGCCGCAGCCGCCCTGGCCGCAGCCGAATTTCGGCGTCATGTCGCCGATCAGCTCGCGCAGCGCGACCAGCAGATTGGTGCCGCCGTCCACGAAGATCGCGACGTCGCGGCCGTTGTGACGAAACTGCAGGGGTATCTTGGACATGGCGATCTATTCCTGGCCGGACAGCAGGCGCCGCAGATGGACGCCGACGATCTCGCGGCGATACCAGCTGCTGCCGAGCGCGTTGTCGGATGGCGATGTTCCTTCAGTCGCTGCGGATGCGGCGGCCGCGATGGTCGCGGCATCCAGCGCGCGGCCCTCGAGCGCGCGCTCGGCTGCGCGGGCGCGGATCTGCGTCGGAGCCATCGAGCCCAGCGCGATGCGGGCGCCCGCGATCCGGCCGCCGCTGACCGGCAGATGCGCGGCGAGGGTGATGACCGAGCCGCCCTTCGGCTTGATGCGCGCGATCTTGCGATAGTGGAAGGCTTCATTGCTGGCCGGCCGGGTGCAGGACACCGACAGCACCAGTGTCCCGGCCTGGCGGTCGCGCGCCTGCAGGAACTCTTCGATCGGGATGTCGCGCGCGCCAAAGCCGCCTTGCACGGCGACGGTGGCGTCGAGCGCCAGCAGCGCGACGGTGAAATCGCCATAGGGATTGGGGGCGAAGAGATTACCGCCCACGGTGCCCATGTTGCGCACGGCGGGACCGCCGATCGAGCGGGCAGGGGCATGCAGGAAGGCGAGGTCCCGTTCGGCGAGGATTCGTGCGAAGGTGACGCCGGCCCCGAGCGTCACGCGCGGACCGGATGCGTCGATCCGGGTCAACGCCTGGTCGTGGGCGCGAACGACGGTCGAGATCGTGACGTCGCCCTCGTTCAGCGCGCGCATCACCAGCGTGCCGCCGCCGAGATAGCGCGCGCTGCGGTCCGAGGACAGCGCCCCGGCCGCTTCGCTGGCGCTCGAAAAAGTCTTCACTGTCACGGCCATGATTATGCGGCCTCCTTCAGATGCCGCCGGATCGCCTCGAACCCGGCCTGGTAAATGTCTTCCGCGACCATGTGGGTGATGCGGTCCTTGTCTTCCGGCCTGGTGGTGAAGCGCGACTCCCAGTGCCAGAAGGTGCGGTCGCCGTCGGTGACCGGCAGCAGCCGGACATGGGCGACGTAATTGAACATCGGCACCGGCGTATCGAGCAGGCAGTAGCTGAAGGACTGTTCGAGGTCGGACAGCGCCAGGAGCTGCTCCCGCAGCTCGGAGCCGTCCTTCAGCTTGAAGCGCCTCACGCAGCCGATCTTGTCGGAGGATTGTGCGCGCTCGATCGTCGAGGTCGCAACCGCCGGGTGCCAGCGGTCGTGCCCGTTGAAATCGCGCAGCACGGACCACGCCGCATCGGTCGGTGCGTCCAGGATCGTGCTCTTGACGATATGCGGCACGGCTAGGCCTCGGTTGTTTTTTTCACCTCGCCCCGCTTGCGGGGAGAGGTCGGCGCGAAGCGCCGGGTGAGGGGGAGTCTCCGCGAGTCCAACTGCCGCCGTCCCCGGAGAGACTCCCCCTCACCCCAACCCTCTCCCCGCAAGCGGGGCGAGGGGGCGAAGCGAGCCTTGACGAAAGAGTGTTGAACCACGTCAGCCTCCAAACACGCGCTTCAGCGCGTCAAAGCCGCCCTGGAACACGCCGCCGCCGATATTGTTGACGAGCTCGGTCTCGCGCTCCGGCGCGCAGTCGAACTCGGCGGTCCATTCCATGAACGTCTGGTCGCCGTCGGTGACGGGCGTAAGCCGCAGGGTGGCGACGTAGTTCTCCACGCCCATCGGCGATTCCAGGATCGAGTAGGTGCAGAACATGTCGTAGTCGGAGAGGCCGAGCAGCTTCTCGCGGATGCGGTCGCCGTTGCGCAGGCGAAAGTCCCTGACACATCCGATCTTGTCCGAGGGCTCGCCGCCCTCGATCCGGCTCTCCGCAATCGCCGGATGCCAGTTCGGCAGGCCGTTGAAATCGCGCACCCGCGCCCAGACGCGGTCGTTGCGGGCATTGACGACGGTGGAGACGTAGACGCGGGCCATGAACGCGATCCTCAGCTCTTCTTCCGCGGCCCACGCTCGGCCGGCGGTTCGCCTTCAGCGGAGGGCGCTGCGGCGGGCTTGTCGCCGCCTCCACCGCCGCTCTTGCGGGCGGACTCCTTGATGCCCTGCATGTCGCGGGCTTCGCGGATCAGGCCCGGCATCTTGGCGAGGCTGCCGCCCTCGACGCCGATATCCGACAGGAGGGAATCGATCAGCGGCGCCTGGACGCGGTAGCGCAGCGCCGAGTCAATCACCTCGTCGGTGGCGCTGCGGCCGCCATTGCCGCCGTGGCCGTTGCCGTTGAGCCCGTCCACCTGAAGGATGCGGATACCCTCGATCTTCTCCATCGGCTTGACGCTTTCGCGCACGATGCCCTCGATACGGTCGAGCAGCTTGCGGCGGAACAGCGAGTAGCGTGCCTGATCCGTGAGGACGTTCTCGGCCTCGTTGAGCATGCGCTGCGCTTCGGCCTCGACGGTGGCGCGGACGCGCTCGGCGTCGGCCGCGATCCGGGTCTCCTCGGCCTGCTTCTCGGCGAGCAGAACCTCGACCGTCTTGCGCCGCCTTGCGATCTCGCTCTCGCGCGCGGTGATGACGCGCTCGGTGGCTTCGGTCGCGTGGATGCGGGCTTCTTCCGCAGCAGCGCGCGCTGCGGATTCTTCCAGCGACTTCTGATGAATGGCGATGGCCTTCTCCATCAGGACCGTCTCGACGTCCTTTTCGCGGTTGACCTCGAGCTTGCGCAGCTCGCGCTCGCGGCCGATGCGAGCCTCGTCCAGGCCACGATCCGACGCGATCCGCGCGCGCTCGACCTCCTCGCGCGCGGCAATCTCGGCCTCCTGGAGCGACTGGACGCGAGCGACCTCGAGCTGCTCGATCGCGCGGCGGCGCTCGATCCGCGCCGCTTCCAGCGCCTGCTCGCGCGACACGTCGGTGGTCTCGACGTCCTTGCGCGCGACGATCTCGGCCTGCTTGACCTGGCGGTCGGCATCGATCCGTTCCGAGCGCTTGGTGGAGAGCGCGATGACGCGGTCCTCGTCCGCGATCTCGATCGCCTTCTTCTGCTCGATATTGAGCACTTCGCGCTTCTTGGACGAGTTGATTCGTTCGGCCTCGAGGGCGAGATCGACGCCGATGCGCTGGCGTTCGATCGCGTCGCGCCGCTTCAGCTCGGCTGCCTCCAGAACGCCGGTGCGCTCGATCTCGAGCGCGCGGGTTTCGCGCTCGGCCTGGATGCGCTCGGCCGCCACGGTCTTCTCCTGCGCGATCCTGGCGGCCTCGATCGCTTCGCGCGAGGCGATATCGGCTTCCTCGATGGCGCGATTGCGGGCGATCTCCAGCGAGCGCACCCGTTCTTCCTGGGCGATGCGGGAGGCTTCCGTGGCCTCGCGCGCGGCGATGCCAGCGACGTCGAGGGTCTGGTTGCGCTCGATCTCGAGCTGCCGCGTGTTCTGCTCGGCAGCGATGCGCTCGGCGGCCAGCGTCCGTTCGCGGGCGATGCGGGCGGCCTCGACCGCGCGCTGCGCCTCGATCTCGGCCTCCTGGATGGTGCGGACCTGCTGGATTTCCAGGGCGCGGGTGCGCTCGTCGGAGGAGATGCGCTCGACATTGACCGTCATGGTCTGGGCGATGCGCGCCTTCTCGGTCGCCTCGCGTGCGGCGATCTCGGCCTCCTCGACGGCGCGGGTGCGCTCGATCTCGCGGCGTCGCGTCTCCTCCTCATTGGCGATACGGGCATCGGTGACGACGCGGTCCTGCTGGATGCGGGCCTTCTCGATCGATTCGCGTGCGGCGATCTCGGCTTCCTCGACGGTGCGCATGCGCTCGATCTCGCGCTGGCGCACCTCGCGCTCGGAGGCAATGCGGGTGGTGTCGATCGCGCGCTGGTTGGCGATCCGGGTCTTCTCGATCTCCTCGCGCGCCAGCAGCTCCTTTTCCTCGATGGTGCGGGTTCGCTCGATCTCCTTCTGGCGGGTCTCCCGCTCCGAGGCGATGCGGGCCTCGGCAATGGCCTGGTCGTTGGCGATCCGCGCGCGCTCGATGGTCTCGCGCGCGGAGATCTGGGCCTGCTCCGCCTCAGTCTCGCGCAGTGCGCGTTCGCGGGCGACTTCGGTGCGCTGGAGCGCGCGGCGCATCTCGATGTCGCGTTCCTGCTCCAGCCGCGCGGTCTCGCTCTCGCGCTCGATCTCCAGCGCCTGCCGCTCGGCCTCGAGATTGCGGGAGCGGATCCTGATCATCGAGTCCTGCTCGATGTCGTTGCGCAGCTTCCGCTTCGCCTCGATGTCCTCCATCAGGCGGGTCAGACCTTCGGCGTCGAACCGGTTCGAGGGATTGAAGAATTCCAGGTCGGTCTGGTCGAGATCGGTGATCGCGACGGACTCGAGCTCGAGTCCGTTCTGGGCAAGGGCCTCCGCCGCATTGGTCTTGACGCGCACGACATAGTCGCCGCGCCGTTCGTGCATCTCCTCCAGAGTCATTTCGGACGCGACCGACCGGATTGCGGAAATGAACTTGCCGGCCAGAAGTGCGTGGAGCCGTTCGGGCTCCATGGTGCGGCGACCGAGTGTGGCGGCCGCGATCGAGACGGCCTCCTTGGTGGCCTGGACGCGGACATAGAAATCGGCCTCGATATCGACGCGCATGCGGTCGCGGGTGATCACGGCGTCCTGGCGGGAGCGCACGATGCCCATCGGCAGCACGTTCATGTTGACGGGCGTGTAGTCGTGGATGAACGGCAGCACGAAAGCGCCGCCGTTGATCACCACGCGCTCGCCGAGGAAGCCGGTCCGGACGAACGAGGTTTCCTTGGACGAGCGGTGGTAGAGCCAGTTCACGATGTAGACCGCGACGACGATCACGATGATCGCGACGATCAGCCAGAGGATCAACTCGCCGACCAATATCCCTGACATCTTATCCTCCCTCGAACCTTAAAGGCGTTATCGTGCGCCGATCGCCTTGAATTGCCGTACCTGTTCCGTCAGAGCCCGCTCCACGGGCAGTCGCTCCATCGAGGAGGCGCCATAGAAGCCGTGACAGTTGCGGGTGTTCTTCATGATGAAATCGGCGTCCGCGGGATCGGCGATCGGCCCGCCATGCGCGAGCACCAGAATGTCCGGATTGACGCTGAGCGCGGCCGAGGCCCAGGTGTCGATGCGCGCCGGGCAGTCTTTCAGTTTCGGCGCCGTCTGCGCCCCGATCGTGCCGCCGGTGGTGAGCCCGAGATGGCAGACGATGATGTCGGCCCCGGCTATCGCCATCGCGGCGGCTTCCTTCTCGCTGAAGACGTAGGGCGTGGTCAGCAGGTCCTTCTCGCGCGCCTTCGCGATCATGTCGATCTCGAGCGCGTAGGACATCCCGGTCTCTTCGAGATTGGCGCGAAACACGCCGTCGATCAGGCCGACCGTCGGAAAGTTCTGCACGCCGGCAAAGCCGAGTGCCTTCAACTGGTCGAGGAACACGTCCATGTCGCGGAACGGATCGGTGCCGTTGACACCCGCGAGCACCGGCGTCTTGCTGACGACAGGCAGAACTTCGCCGGCCATCTCCAGCACGATGGCGTTGGCATCGCCGTAAGCCATCAGCCCGGCGAGCGAGCCGCGGCCGGCCATGCGGTAGCGGCCGGAATTGTAGATGACGATGAGGTCGACGCCGCCGGCCTCCTCGCATTTGGCCGACAGGCCGGTGCCGGCGCCGCCGCCGACGATGGGCTCGCCGCGTCGTGCCATCTCGCGGAACCGCTTCAACAATGCTGCGCGTTCAAACCGGGCCATCGGTCACCTCGCTAGTCGCCGGCGCGCCCCAGCGCGGCCGAACAGCGTTCGGAACGCAGCTGCGATGGTGGAGGCGAACTCGGGATCGTTGATGTTCTTGGGGACACGAATGAGCTGACGGTTGGCGGTCTGCCGCACGGACCGCTCCAGCGCGCGGAACAGCGCTGCGTCGGCATCCGGGTCCCAGAATGGCTGCCCTCGTGCGTCGAGCGCGGAGACGCCGCCCTCGGGCAGGAAGAAGCGCACGGGCCCGTCCATCTGGTTGAGCTTTTCGCCGATCCAGCGGCCGATGCGCTCGTTCTCTTCCGCCGTGGTCCGCATCAAGGTCACCTGCGGATTGTGGACGTGGAACTTGCGGCCGCGATAGCGCTCCGGGATGGTGTCGGGCGCGCCGAAATTGACCATGTCGAGTGCGCCGACGGAACCGACATAGGGGGCGCGTGTGCGGATGATCGCACCGAAGCGGTCTTCGGTGGCGGGAAAAACGCCGCCCATCAGGAGGTCGCAGACCTCGGTCGTGGTCAGGTCGACGACACCCGCGAGCTGGCCGGTCTCGACGAGCTTCTCCATCGAGCGGCCGCCGACGCCGGTGGCGTGGAAGACGAGGCACTCGAAATCCTCGCGCAAATCGGCGGCGATCTTCTGCACGGCCGGCGTCGTCACCCCGAACATGGTGATGCCGATCGACGGCAGGCTGGCGGCGGTCGCGCGCTCCCTGGCTTCGCGCTGATCGAGGCGCGCCTTCACCATGCCGGCGATGGCATTCGCGCCGTTCGACAGCACCGCGCGCGAGATCGCGTTGAGCCCCTGCACGTCGGTGACCGAATACATCATCGTGATGTCGGCGGGCCCGACATAGGGCCCGACATCGCCGGAGGCGACTGAGGAGATGATCAGCTTCGGCACGCCGACGGGCAGGGCACGCATGCCCGGCGCAACGAGCGATGCCGCACCCGAGCCCCCGGCCGTGATCACGCCGGCGATATTGCCCTGCCGCCGCAGCCAGTTGGCGAACGCATCCGCCATCGCGGTCACGGCGGCGCCGCGGTCCGGGCCGAACACGGCCGAGCCGCCGCGTCCGTGGTTGAGCGCGATCTCCTGCGCGGAGACGTCGCAGCTCGCTTGCCTGCCGCTGGTGGAGACGTCGACCAGCCGTGTGCGCAGGCCGCTCTCCGCGATGATGTCGCGGATGAAGCGCAGCTCGGCGCCCTTGGTGTCGAGTGTGCCGACGACCAGGACCACCGGCGGTCCGGATGTCTGCGCCGTCGCCGGCTCGCGCTTGCGCCGCGCGGTCTCGTCGAGACGCGCAACCTGCGTCGAGAGCGTGCGTGCGGCGGCTTCGATCCGCGCGATCGGGACCGGCTGCGACCAGCGCGTCGGCAAGGTGGGGTTGGAGACGTAGATCCGGATCGGCCCGCTCGGCCGCGACGGCTGCGGGACCGGCTTCGCCTCGGCGCCGGCAGCGGGCGCATCGGTATCCGGCTCGAGCGCCGCATGCAGTCCGACGCCGAGCAGGCGCTGCTGGAGCTCGCGATCGGCGGCAAGCCGCGCCGAATCGATGATGCGGTTGATGCGGCCGTTGACCATGATCGCGACATTGCGCGAGACCGCGGTAGCGACGCCGATATTCTGCTCGATCACGAGCACGGCCATGTCGCCGTCCTCGCCGAGCCGCAACAGCATCTCCTCGACCTGTGCCACGATGACGGGCGCGAGCCCCTCGGTCGGCTCGTCCATGATCAGCAAATGCGGATTGGTGAGCAGCGCGCGCGAGATCGCGAGCATCTGCTGCTCGCCGCCGGAGAGCTGGCCGCCGCCATGGTCCTTGCGCTCGGCGAGACGCGGGAAGGTGTCGTAGATGCGCTCGACGGTCCAGGCGCCGGATCGCATGCTGCCGGCGAGGCGCAGATGCTCGTCGACGCTGAGCGAGCGCCAGAGACGGCGGCCCTGCGGCACATAGCCGACGCCGAGGCGGGCGATGTGGGCCGGCGAGCGCCGTGTGACGTCCTCGCCGCGGACGCGGACCGATCCGCCGCTCACGCCCACCAGACCCATGATCGCCTTGCACAGCGTGGTCTTGCCCATGCCGTTGCGGCCGACGACGGAGAACACGCCGCTCTCCAGGGAGAGGTCGACGCCTTGGAGCGCGTGCGAGTGGCCGTAGTAGACGTCGAGGCCGCGGACCTCGAGCGCGGCGGCTGTGCGGCGGGCCTCATTCATGGCCGCCTCCGAGGTAAAGCTCCTGCACCTCGGGATCGGACTCGATCTCCTGCGGCAGGCCTTCCTTGAAGACGCGGCCGTTGTGCATCATCGTGACGCTCTCGACGACGCGCAAGGCGACGTCCATGTCGTGCTCGATGATGATGTAGCCGATATGGGCGGGCAGCGAGGTCAGGATCTCGATCAGCTCCTGCCGTTCGGTCGGCGACAGACCCGCGGCCGGCTCGTCGAACAGCACGAAGCGCGGGGCACCGGCGAGCGCGAGCGCGATCTCGAGCTGGCGCTGCTGGCCATGCGCGAGCTCGGCGACGCGCTGGTCCTTCACCGCGGTCAGGTGCACGGCCTGCACGAGGTTGTCGGCAGCGTGCATCAGAGCGTCGTTCTGTCCCGGGCGCAGGAACGAGAAGCGTCCGCGCGAGATGCCGCGGCAGGCGAGATAGACGTTGTCCTGCACGGTGAGGCCGGGGAACAGTGCCGAGATCTGGTAGGTCCGGCGCAGCCCGCGGCGGATGCGTTCATAGGGCGGGAAGTGCGTGACGTCCTCGCCGAAGAAGCGGATGGTGCCGGAGGAGGGCGGGAAGTCTCCGGTGATGCAGTTGAACAGCGTGGTCTTGCCGGCGCCGTTCGAGCCGAGCACGGCGCGCCGCTCGCCCGGACGCACGGTGATGGTGACGTCGGTCAGCGCTGCCAGCGCGCCGAACAGCCGCGTGACGCCGCGCAACTCGAGCGCGGCGCCGGCGCCGACGGCGGAGAGGCGTTGGGCGACGCTATCCATGGCCGTGCGCTCCACCCGAACGGCCCGTCGTGGGGCGATGGCTCTGGCGCCAGCGCTGCCACAGGCCGATCACACCGTCCGAGGACCAGAATACGATGGCGAGGAAACCGAGCCCGATCAGCAGCCGGAAGCGGTTGCCGTCGAGCCCGAACTTGATCAGGACATCGAGCGCGAAGGTGCGCAGCAGCACGAAGATCAGCGCGCCGATGAAGGGACCGATCGGGCGCGTGATGCCGCCGACCACGGCGATGATCAGGACGTCGATGCAGGCGCTGACGCTGACCGAGCCCGGCGAGATCTGGCGGTAGTTCCAGACCTGGAGCACGCCGGCGAGCGCCGCGACGAAGGAGGCGAAAGCATAGGCGGCGACGCGGTGCGCATTGACGTTGAAGCCGAGCGCGGCCATGCGGCGCGGATTGTCGCGCACGCCCTGCAGCGCCAGGCCGAACGGCGCGCGGGAGATGTAGTCGACGGCGAAGTAGCACAGCGCGGCGACCGCGAGCACGACATAGTAGAAGGGAATGTCGGCGCGCCAGTTGACGCCCCAGAAATGCGGCGTCGCGACGGTGTTGATGCCGGTGTGGCCGTTGAAGATCGCCCAGTTCTGATTGGTGAAGTAATAGAAGGCGGCACCGATCGCGAGCGTGATCATGATGGTGTAGATGCCTTCGGTGCGGACGGCCAGCGCGCCGCCGAGCGTGCCGAAGATGGTCGCGAGCGCGAGCGCCATCGGGACCGCGAGCCACCATGGCCAGCCGAGGCTGATATTGGTGTTGGCGCTGACGCCGAATACGGCGACCATGTAGGCCGCAAAGCCGGCGATGGTGAGCTGCATCAAGCTGACCATGCCGCCATAGCCGGCCAGGAACATGAGGCTCAGCGCCATGGTGCCGAGGATCAGCGTGGTGGCGAAGATCTCGATCAGGAAGAAGCCGTTGGCGATCAGCGGCATGATCAGGAGAAGGACCGCGACGATCCAGGCGGCGGGATTGTCGATCTCCGGCCATGCCCGTGCGGACGGCTGCGCCGTGGTGGCGGGGCGGACGGCAACGCGGGCGTCGTGGGCGAGGGACATATCAGCGCCTCGCCAGCAGGCCCTGCGGCCGGATCGCCAGCACCAGCACCATGATCAGGAAGGTCACGACGATGGCGTAGGTCGGGATGTAGACCGAGCCGAGCTGCTCGGCGAGGCCGATGATGAGCGCGCCGAGCGCCGCACCGGGGATCGAACCCATGCCGCCGACGATCACCACCACCAGCGAGGCGAGCAGGAAGCGGATGTCCTCGCCGGGGGACAGCGACTGGAAGGTGCCGCCGACGACCCCGGCGATGCCGGCAAGCCCGGCGCCGAACGCGAACACCAGCACGAAGACGAGCTGGATGCGGACGCCGGTGGCGGCCAGCATGTCGCGATCGTCGACGCCGGCGCGGATGATCATGCCGATCCGGGTGCGGTTGAGCGCGAGCCACATGCCGACGCCGATCACGACGGACGCCGCGAAGATCACCAGCCGCACCACCGGATATCGGAGGTAGACCGGCTCGCCCGAGGATTTCACGGCCGTGATCAGTGGCAGGTCCATGGGCCCGACCAGCCAGCTCGGGGTCTGGATCTGGTAGAAGTCGCCGCCGCAGGCCCAGAGCATCAGGTCGGCGAACACGATCGAGAGCCCGATCGTCACCATGGTCTGCCTGAGGTCCTGGCCCTCCATGCGCCGGAACACGATCACCTGTAGCAGCACGCCGACCAGTGCAGTGAGGAGGAAGGCAAGGATGAAGCTGAGGAGCCAGGAGCCGGTGGCTGTGCTGATGGCGTAGCCGACATAGCCGCCGAACAGATAGAGCGAGCCGTGCGCCAGGTTGACGTTGCGCATCAGGCCGAAGATCAGCGTGAAGCCGCTCGCGACGAGGAAGTAGAGCCCGCCGAGCGTGACGCCGTTGAAGACGGCGTTGAGGAAGACGCGCTTGCGGCCGATCGCTTCCTCAAGGCCCGGCGGCCAGACTGCGAAGACCAGCCAGAGCGCGACGGCAATCGCGATGATCACGATCAGCGCCCAGACGGGATGGCGTTCGATGAAACGGCTCATGGGCGCCGCCCGCTTGTGAAGGCAGCGCGCCGAAGCTCCACCGAATGCAGGTCAGACAGCCTTGCAGTGGCTGCTTGCCTCGCCATGAACGTGCGCTCCCGTCGTCGCGACCATCTCGGGATCGCGTTGCGCTCATCCTAGCCGGGCTTGGAGAGGGACGTTTGATCGTGAGTATCTTTTCGCGCGGCGGTCAGGCGCGCAAGACCTTGGCGGCGCGACGATAGTCGGTCGGAGCCATCCCCACATTGGCGGCGAAGAAGCGGGTGAAGCCGCTCTGCGAGGAGAAGCCGAGATCGAAGCCGATATCGGCGATCGGTGCCTCGCTGGCGACCAGCGCTTCGAGCGCCTGTTCCATGATCAGCGTGTTGAGATAGAGGTTCGGCGTGACGCCGGTCTGGACGCGGAACAATCGGTAGAAGTGCGGCCGCGACAGGCCGGACTCGCGCGCGATCGTGTCGAGCTCGATCTCGGCGCCGGGGCTCTCCGACATCATCTTGATGCATTTGCGCACGCGAAAATCGGTGACGGAGCCGTTTGCCCGCGCATCGCGCGCGGTCTCGGCCTGTTGCCAGCTTTCGTCGTAGCAGATGTCGATCAGCCGCCGGAGTTCGGAATCGAGGCTGGAGAGCGATGGTGCGCCGCACACCAAGGCGGCGGTCCGCCGGATGTGCTTGTCGAGCGCGACGGTGCGCTTGAAATGCGTGCGGCCGAAGCGCAGCCGGTCGGAGCCCGGTGCATCGGGCGCAAACCATTCGGGATTGACGTAGAGCACGAAGAAGATCGCGCCGCCGTCGAGGTCGGTCGGCAGGAAATTATGCGGCTCCCAGGGATTGACGGCAACGACGGAGGTTTCGCTGAGATCGTAGTGGCCGGCGCAGACATCGATGCATGCGGGCATGCCGCCAACATGGAAGATCAGATGACCTTCACGATGGGCGTGGATATTGAAAGGGCGGTTCAACTGATAAACCGTCGCCCGACCGAACCGGCCGTGGAAGACGGCGAGCGCACGGCTCATGCCTTCCCTCCCGAATGTTCTTGTCTTTTCAGCCAGCGTTCAACAACGCCGCGGAGATTGCAAGAGCGGAGAGCACCCGCGTCAGCAAGTCGCTCCCCGCTCATGTGCTGTCGATGCGATGCGTCAGTATTTCTTACATTCCGGCACGCTACGGCTCGGGAGCCCGATCTTCGAGAACACGGCCGCATCGTAGCCGAGCGTCTGGTTCACGTTCGGGATCACCTTCACGACCTTGCTGAACAGCGCACCCTTGCCGTCATCGACGACCTCGGTGACGAAGTTGGTGCCGATCGCCTGACGATTGGAGTCGAGCTTGATCTTGCCGTTCGGCGCGTCGAGCTCGATCTTCGCGAGCGCAGTCCTGAACTTCGACTGGTTGTCGCTGAGATCGCCATTGACCTCGCGCAGCGCCAGGATCAAGGCCATCGTCGAGCCGTAGTAGTTGGTCGCAAGCAGTGACGGGCTTGGAAAGCGCTTGTTGGGCGGGAAGGCGTCCTGATAGGCCTTCACGAACTTCTGCCAGCCCGGATCCTCCCAGGTATCGGCCTGGCCGCTCGCTGCGATGGTGCCGATCAGCGCGTTCTTGGCATTCCCCTTTGACGACAGGATGGTCTGGTCGATCATGATGGAACCTCCCATCAGATGCGCCTTGCCGCCGGCCTGCTGATACTGATTGAGGAAGTTGACGGCGTCCGCCCCGCCAAGTCCGAGATAGATGGCATCGACATCGTCGGGCAGCGCGGCGATGACGGAGGCGAAGTCCTTGGTGCCGAGCGGCACCCATTGCCGGTTGGTGACCTGGCCGCCGGCGCCGCAGAATTCGAGCACGAGGCCGAACACCTGGGTGTAGATGAAGGAGTAGTCTTCGCCCACGGTCGCGATCTTGCGATACTTCTTTTCGTCATAGGCGTATTTGCCGAGGCCGACCTGCCACTGCGCACCGTCCATGTTGTAGCGGAAGAAGTTCGGGGCAGGATCGACATAGGTCGTTTCCTGGGCGCCGGACGCCGCATTGATGAAAGTCAGCTCGGGATGGGTCTTTGCAAAGTTCTTTACCGCGATGCCCTCGTCGCCGGAGAGCGGCGACAGCAGGATCTGCACCTTGTCCTGCTCGATCAGCTTGCGGACGGCGCGCACAGCCGAATCCGGCGTCGCGTCGGTTGACGCGACGATGAACTCAAGTTCCTTGTTGCCGATTTTCTTGCCCAGCACGTTGAGTGCCGTCTGATGGCCGCGCATGCCGTCCTCGCCGAGCACCGTGTAGGTGCCTTCGAGGGTTGCGGTCACGCCCACCTTGATCTTTTCCTGGGCGATCGCCGCGCCCGAAAGAAACAGGCTGCTCAGCGCGAGCAGCCCCACACTGCATTTCGACATTGTGCTCCTCCCTGTGTCGTCGCTTTGCCGCGCCGAACCGGGCGCGACGCCGGTGGCTCTCGAGCGGCCCCGGCTTTGGAGGGAAGCTAGCCGAAGTCGAAGGCGGTGCCTGCGTGCGCACCTCTTCTGGTTTGACGGGCAGTCTCATTTTTGAATGCTGCGGCGCAAGTGGTGTTGCGGCGCAATCGGCGGCTGTGTAGCGCCCTGACGCGACCGCCAGCGTCAAAGCGCCTCACACCCAGCCGCCATCCACGATGTAATGCTGAGCGGTACAGGCGGAGGCCTCGTCGGACGCGAGGAAGACGGTGAATTTCGCGACCTCGTCCGGCACCAGCCGGCGCTTCAGGCACTGTCGCTGCTGCAGTTCGATCTCGCCCGCCGGCGTCATCCATTTCTCGAGCTGGCGCTCGGTCATGATCCAGCCCGGCGCGATCGCGTTGACGCGGATATTGTAGGGACCGTAGTCGCGCGCCAATGAGCGCGTCAGGCCGATCACGCCCGATTTGCTGGCGGTGTAGGCGGCCATGCCGCCTTGCCCCGCGATCCACGACACGGAGCCGAAATTGATGATGGCCCCGGCACGCGCCGCCTTCATGTCCGGCAGCACCGCCTGCGACGCGAAGAACTGGTGCTTCAGATTCACCGCGACGCGGTCGTCCCAATATTCCGGCGTCATCTCCTCGGTGTTGTGCCGCTCGTCATGTGCCGCGTTGTTGATCAGGATGTTGATCGCGCCGTGCGCCTTGCGGGCCTCGACTACGCCGGCGCGCAACGCGGCGATGTCGGTCAGGTCGACGCGCTGGAAATGCGCAGCCAGGCCCTGATCCGACAACTCGCGTGCCAGGCGCTGGCCCTCGTCGGCCTTGATGTCGAAGAACATGACATTGGATTTCTGCTGCGCGAAGTGCCGCACGATCGCAGCGCCAATTCCCGCAGCGCCACCGGTGACGAGAACGACCTTGCCGGCAAGGTCGGAATAAACGGCGGCCATGGGCACCTCTTATGTTGCGTTGCGGGCGGTGCGAGGCGCCGCCCGGTTGTCCCGCCAACCTTAGCGACTACCGCCGTGAGGTCCATAGATCAGAATTTTAGTTGCGTACCTCAAAAATCGAAGGCAGGATTGCAGCCAAAGAATAAGAGCCGATCGGGAGGAATGTGATGAGACTGCTCGGGAAGCTGGGACTCGCCGCTGCCGCATGCCTGCTTTGGGCCAACTCTGCCGCAGCCGACACGACGGTGAAATGGCTCCACATCGAGGTCAATCCAGCCCAGGTGAAGATCTGGGAGGAGGTCGCGCGTGCCTATGAGGCGTCGCATCCGGGCGTCAAGGTCGAGATGCAGTTCCTCGAGAACGAGGCCTACAAGGCCAAGCTGCCGACCATCCTGCAATCCAAGGATCGGCCGAACATCATCTACAGCTGGTCCGGTGGCGTCCTGAAGGCGCAGATCGAGGCTGGCGTCCTCGACGACATCACCGATTCCGTGAAGGGTTACAGCGACAGCCTGACGCCGGCAGCGCTCGCCGCCTTCACCAGCAATGGCCACGTTTATGGTCTGCCGACCGCGCTGTCGCAGGTCGGCTTCCTCTGCAACAGGGAGCTGATGGCCAAGGCGAAGGTCGATCCCGCAGGGATCAAGAGCTGGGATGACCTGCTTGCCGCCGTCAAGACGTTGAAGGCCGCCGGCGTCACGCCGATCGTGGTCGGCGGCGCCGACAAATGGCCGTTACACTTCTACTGGACGCATCTTGCCGTGCGCATCGGCGGCAAGCCGGCCTTCGACGCGGCGCTGCGCGGCGAGAATGGCGGCTTCGCCGGCGAAACCTTCCAGAAGTCCGGCGAGCTGTTCAAGCAGCTCGTCGATCTTCAGCCGTTCCAGAACGGTTTCCTCGGCTTCAAGAATCCGCAGGCGGTCGGCTATTTCGGCGACGGCAAGGCGGCCATGACGCTTGCGATCAGCAGCGTCTATCATCTGCAGCGCGCGCTCGCCGCCGACAAGGTCGGCCTCTCCGAGGACAAGATCTGCTGGTTCGACTTCCCGGTCGTACCGGGCGGCAAGGGCGCGCCGACGGACACGCTCGGCGGCATCACCGGCTGGCTCATCACCAAGGGCTCGCCGAAGGAGGCGGTCGATTTCCTGAAATACTTCATCTCCAAGGACGTGCAGACGCGACTTGCGGCGAGCAATTTCATCATTCCGGTGGTGCAGGGCGCGGATGCCGGCCTCAACAATTCCTTCATGAAGCTGATCGCGGCTAATCTGGCGAAGTCGAACTACCACCAGAACTTCTATGACCAGAGCCTCGGCCCCTCGGTCGGCCGCGTCGTCAATGACGTGGCTGCAGAAATCGCCGGCGGCAGCATGAGCCCGCAGGACGCCGCCAAGGCGATCGAGGCGGCCTGGAAGCAGGGCAACTGACGGTGGCGCGACGGATCGCGAGCGCGCCGGCGATAGGCGTTGCACAGCCATCGTTCTCGTCGACAGCGGTCCGCGGTCCCGGCTGGGACGGCCGCTTCACGGTGCTGATCCTGTTCCTGCCGCCGGCGCTGCTGCTGTTCACGCTGTTCGTGGTGCTGCCGATCGGCGAGGCCGCCTGGTACTCGGCCTTCAACTGGAACGGCTTTGGCAGGTCGACCAACTGGATCGGCTTCGACAATTACCGCTTCGTGCTGGAGACGCGCGCCTTCTGGCTCGCGCTGCGCAACAACGGGCTGATCATCGCGGTCTCGCTGCTGGTACAGTTGCCGCTTGCGCTCACGCTGGCCTTGATGCTCGCGGAGCGTTTCCGCGGCGCAGTGGCGCTGCGGATGCTGTTCTTCATGCCCTACATTCTGGCGGAGATCGCAACCGGGCTGATCTTCTCGTTCGTCTATGACGGCGATTATGGCCTGGTCGCCTCGATCTGGCGCACCTTCGGCGCCGAGGCGCCGCATCTGCTGGCCTCGACCGACACGGCGATGCTGGCGGTGCTGATCGTCATCGTCTGGAAGTATTTTGGCTTCCACATGATGCTGTTCATCGCCGCACTCCAGGGGCTCGACAAGAGCCTGGTCGAGGCGGCCACCATCGACGGCGCGACGCGGTCGCAGACGCTCCGCCACGTCGTCATCCCCTTGCTCTATCCGACGATCCGGCTCTCCGTGTTCTTCGCCATCATCGGTTCGCTGCAGCTATTCGACCTGGTGATGCCGCTGACGCGCGGAGGACCTGCGGATTCCTCCAACACGATGGTGAGCTTCCTCTACAACAACGGCATCTCCCGCATGCGCGTCGGCTATGGCAGCGCCATCGGCGTCATCCTGTTCGTGATCTGCGTGACCTTTGCCTTCACCTACAAGCGATGGTTCATGCGCGATGAATGACGCCGAGACCACCCGCACCCCGTTCGATCCCGCAATATTGTTCAAGGCGCTGTTCCTCGCCGTGATCGCCATCTTCGTGCTGGTGCCGCTGCTCGCGACCCTGCTCGGCGGCTTCAAGTCGCTCGGTGAGCTGCGCGTCAATCCGTTCGGCCTGCCCAGGCACTGGGAATGGCAGAACTATGCCGACATCCTGTTCTCGGCGCGCTACTGGCAGCTGCTCCGCAACTCGCTGGTCATCTCGACGCTCGCGGTGATCCTGACCCTGATCACGGCCTCGATGGCCGCGTTCACCTTCGCCCATGTCAGGTTCTACGGCAGCTCGATGTTGCTGAGCTATCTGACGCTCGGCCTGCTGTTTCCGGCCGCGACAGCGGTGCTGCCGCTGTTCATCAAGGTGCGCGATCTCGGGCTGCTCGATACCTATTTCGGCGTCGCGCTGCCGCAGGTCGCGTTCAGCCTGGCCATGAGCGTGCTGCTGCTGCGGCGCTTCTTCAAGGACATTCCCTATGAACTGCTCGAAGCCGCGCTGGTCGACGGCTGCAGCTATATCAAGTTCTTTCGCTACGTGACGCTGCCGCTGTCACGGCCGATCCTTGCCACCGTCGGCACCATCACCTTCGTCAACAGCTGGAACGCCTATCTGCTGCCGCTGGTGATGCTCAACACCGATGCACTGTATCCCTGGCCGCTCGGCATCATGGTTTATCAGGGCGAGTATTCGTCCGAGTGGCACCTGATCCTGGCCTTCATCACGCTGACCATCCTGCCGACGGTCGTTCTCTTCCTTCTGGCGCAGAAGCACATCGTCGCCGGCCTCACTGCAGGCGCGGTCAAGGGATGAACGGTATCTCACGGAGATCACAATGAGAAGAATAGGCATCGGAATCATCGGCTGCGGTAATATCAGTACCGCCTATCTGAAGGCGGCCCAGCGCTTTCCTTTCATGGAGGTCAAGGCGCTCGCCGACATGCGCAGCGATGCCGCGGAGCGCCAGGGCGCGGCCTTCGGCCTGCCGGGGATGCGGGTCGATCAGTTGCTGAGGCGCGACGACGTCGAGATCGTCATCAATCTCACCGTGCCGCTCGCCCACACCGACGTCAGCCTCGCCGTGCTCAATGCCGGCAAGCATGTCCACTCCGAGAAACCGCTCGGCATCAACGTCGCGGAGGCGGCAAAGGTGATGGATCTCGCTGCGCAGAAGAACCTTCGCGTCGGCTGCGCGCCGGATACGTTCCTCGGCGGCGGACACCAGACCGCGCGCAAGCTGATCGACGACGGTGCGATCGGCACGCCGGTTGCGGGCAGCGCCTTCTTCGGCTGCCCCGGCCACGAGCGCTGGCATCCGGCGCCGGGCTTCTATTACCTGCGCGGTGGCGGGCCGATGCTGGACATGGGGCCGTACTACATCACCGATCTGGTGCAGCTGCTCGGCCCGGTCGCAAGCGTGATGGGCTCGACCGCGCGTCCGAAATCCGAGCGCGTGGTCACCAGCCAGCCGATGAACGGCACGCTGATTCCGGTCGAGGTATCGACCCACGTGGCGGGCACGCTCGAATTCGAGAGCGGGGCGGTCGTCTCGATCGCCATGAGCTTCGACGTGCCGAAGCACCGGCACGCGCCGATCGAGATCTATGGCGACAAGGGCAGCATGCTGGTGCCGGACCCGAACCGCTTCGGCGGCGAGGTGCAGGTGGCAAAGACCGGCGGTGAATGGGAGACGGTGCCGCTGACGCACGGCCATGTCGACGGCGAGTTCCGCTCGATCGGCGTTGCCGACATGGCTGCCGCGATCCTGAACAACCGGCCGCACCGCGCCAGCGGGGCGCTTGCCTTCCACGTGCTGGAGGTGATGGAGGCGTTCCAGACCTCCGCCGACGAAGGCCGGCGCGTCGGGATCGAGAGCCGCGTCGAGCGGCCGGCGATGCTGCCGGCCGGACGCGAAACCGGACAGATCGACTGAGGACAGAAACATGCGCAAGGCAATGATTGTTTGGGGTGGCTGGCCGGGACACGATCCGGATCTCTGTGCCTCGATGATCCGCGGCTGGCTGAAGGCGGAAGGCTTCGAGGTGCGGATCGAAACCACGACGGCGGCGTTCGCCGATCCCGCGATCCACGATCTGTCGCTGATCATCCCGATCTACACCATGTCGAAGATCGAGAAGGCTGAAGCGCTCAATCTCTGCGCGGCGGTGCGCAGCGGCGTCGGGCTCGCCGGCCATCATGGCGGCATGTGCGACGCGTTCCGCGATTCCGTCGACTACCAGTTCCTGTGCGGCGGGCAGTGGGTCGCGCATCCCGGCAACATCATCGACTACAAGGTCGACTTGACGAAGCCGGATGACCCCATCATGAAGGGTCTGAAGAGTTTCGAGCATCGTTCAGAGCAGTATTACATGCATGTCGACCCCGCCAACGAGGTGTTGGCGACGACGACCTTCACCGGCGAGCGCGCGCCCTGGATCGAGGGCGTGGTCATGCCCGTGGTGTGGAAGAAGCGCTACGGCGCGGGCAGGGTGTTCTACTCCTCGCTCGGCCACCGCGCCTACGAGCTCGACGTCCCGGAGATCCGGACGATGATGACCCGCGGCATGCTGTGGGCGGCGCGCGAATGACAGGCGGCGCGGCGCAGCCGGTGCTTCGCGCCACGCTCGAGGATGTCGCGCGCGCGGCGGGCGTTTCGCTCGCCACCGTCGACCGCGTCGTCAACCGGCGCGAGGGCGTGCGCGCCAAGACGGTCGCGCGTGTCGAGGCCGCGGTGGCAAAGCTCGGCTATCGTGCCGACGTCGCGGCCGCGCGGCTCGCCCGCGGCCAAACGTTCCGCTTCGCGTTCGTACTGCCGACCGGCAGCAACAGCTTTATGACCAACCTGACCGAGCAGGTCCAGCGCGCCGCGGACTGGCTCGCCGGCCAGCGCGGCTTCATCGATATCCTCCATGTCGACGTGTTCGATCCGGACGTGCTGGCCAGTGCGCTGGAAAACCTGTCGCCGGCCTATCAGGGCGTCGCCGTCATCGCGCTCGACCATCCGAGGGTCCGCGCCGCGATCGACGAACTCACAGGCCGCGGGGTCGCCGTGGTGACCCTGGTGTCGGACGCGCCGAGCTCGCGCCGCCTGCACTATGTCGGTATCGACAACCCGGCCGCGGGGCGGACTGCGGCCACCCTGATGGGCCGTTTCCTGGCCCGCCGCGAGGGAGCGGTGGCCGTGATCGCGGGATCGCTGTCGCTGCGCGATCACACCGAGCGGCAGTTCGGGTTTTACCAGATCCTGTCCAGCGAGTATCCGGATTTGCGCGCGCTTCCGGTCATCGAGGGGCGCGACGACAGCGACCGAACGCGGAAGCTCACGGCCGCGCTGCTGGCGCGCCATGCCGATCTCCGCGGCATCTATTGCTGCGGCGCCGGGAACCGAGGCATCGCCGATGCGCTCGAGGCCTCGGGACGCGCGCGCGAGGTGGTCTGGATCACCCATGAGCTGACCCAGCACACGCGGCGTTTTCTGGTTCGCGGCACGCTCGATGCGATCATCAACCAGGACCCCGGCCACGAGGCGCGGTCTGCGGCGCGAGTCCTGCTCGCGCATTGCTCGGGGGAGCCCATCAGCCCCGACCAGGAACGCATTCGCATCGATATTTTCCTGCGGGACAATCTGCCGTAACTCCGGGCGGTTCAGCCTCCGCCTTGCCAGCCGGCGGTCGCGGAGACGGCGCGCGCGTGAGCGATCAGGGCCGTCGCTGTCGGACCTTTCAGGTCATCGTCGAGAATACCGATGGGTCCCATCATCGTGATGGCTGCGATCATGAACCCGGCCTGGTCGAAGATCGGTGCGGACAGGGAGGTGAAGTTCGGCAGCAGGGCGTCACGACAACGGCTGATGCCGTCGCGCCGGATCGTGTCCATCATCTCCTCCACCTCGGCCTTGGTGGTTGGCGCGTCATCCACCCGCGCCTCGCGCGAGCGTTCCTCCTTGAGCTCCTGATCCAGCATCTCGCCGGTCAGCGAGCGCGGCAGATGTGCAAGGAAGTTTCGCCCGAGCGCAGACCGCAGCAGGCTCAGGACGCTTCCGACACGCAGCTCGATGATGGGCCGGCTGGCTCCGCCCTCGACGCGATAGATGATGGTCGGGCCACGATTGCCCCACACGCCGAGAAACACCGTGTGGCCGATCGTCGTTGCGAGTTCGGTCATGGCCGGCCGCGCGACGGCGAAGACGTCGAATTGCTCGATGGCCGCCATGCCGAGCTTCAATGCGTAGGGGCCGAGGGCATAGCAGCCGGTGTCGCTCTCCTGCCGGACGATGCCCACCGCCTGAAAGCTCACGAGATAATAGTGGACGTTGGCCGCTGACATTCCGGTGTTGGCGGCGATCATCTTCAGCGGCACGGGCCGCATTTCGGTCCTGAGGTAGTCGAGGATCTTGAAGCCGATCTCGATCGACTGAATGCCGCGCCGTCCGGGCCGTTCGGCCTTGCTGATTTTGCCGGGTTTGGCTCCTCGTGCGGACGCAGGCGCCGGATCCGGCGGGCGGGGGCGGCGCGGCTTCTTCACTGAAAATCCTTATAGATCAGGGTGTTATGGCGGGTGTCGTGTTGGCGCATTATTGGGCGCGTCGCGCCGGATATTCAAGCTTGCTGTATTTGACGACATCATACGTATATGACTAAATAAAATTGTGTGAAGCGGGGCTGGGTTTGGCCGCGGGCGCAAACAGGGGAATGACGATGGATGCACGAGCGACGGCGGTACCCGCCGACCAGAATCTGACGCGCAGCGAGGAGCGGCAGGTCGTTCTCGCCTCGACCCTCGGCACCGTGTTCGAGTGGTACGACTTCTTCATCTACGGCTCGCTGGCCGTGTTCATGAGCTCGGTATTGTTTCCGCCGGACAACCCGACCGCCGCCGTGCTTGCTTCGCTCGGTGCTCTTGCGGCCGGCTTCGTGATCCGGCCGATCGGCGCAGTGGTCTTCGGCCGCATCGGCGATCTGGTCGGTCGAAAATATACCTTCCTCATCACCATCGTGATGATGGGAGGCGGCACGGCCATGATCGGCTTCCTGCCCACCTATGCCAGCGTGGGTCACGCTGCATGGATTTCGCTGGTCATGCTGCGATTGATCCAGGGCCTCGCGGTCGGCGGCGAATATGGCGGCGCCGTCATCTACGTTGCGGAACACTCGCGCCCGGATCGGCGCGGGCTTCTGACCGGCTGGATCCAGATCACATCGTCGGTCGGGCTGGCGCTCTCCATCGCGGTCATCATCGGGACGCAGAGCGTCATGAGCGAGGCCGATTTCAAGGCCTGGGGATGGCGCGCTCCGTTCATCATCTCGATCGCGATGCTGGCGTTCTCGATCTACGTCCGAGCCAGGCTGCACGAATCGCCCGTCTTCACGCGTCTCAAGGCCGAGCGACGCCTGTCCAGGAGCCCGGTCAGAGACACCTTCGCCCGGTGGTCCAGCCTTCGCCTGGTGTTGATCGCGCTGTTCGGCGTGACCGCGGGCATGGGGTCCACCTACTTCACCGGCCAGTTCTACGTGATGATCTTCATGCAGCAGATCGCAAGGATCGACCTGCAAACATCCTACATCCTGATGGCGATCGGCCTCGTCATCGGTGCTCCCGCGTTCGTCTTCTTCGGCTGGCTGTCCGATCGGGTTGGACGCAAATGGCTGATGATGACGGGGCTCGTGCTGTCGGCGTTGTGCTACCGGCCGATGTTTTCGTCGCTGCTGGAGGCTGCAAATCCGCAGCTCGTGGCTGCCACGCGCAGCGCGCCGGTGATAGTGCACGCCGACACCACCAGCGAAGCGTGCAAGTTCGGCCTTGTGGCCGCGCTGCTGAGCTCGCACGGCGATCATGGCAAGCCCTGCGTCCAGGCCAAGAAGCTGCTGATCGGAAGCGGCATCAACTTCAGCTATGCCGCTCCGGTCGACGGCCAGGCCGTATCCATGACGGTCAATGGCAGGACGATTTCCGGATACGATGCGGCGGCTTACCGCAAGGCCTTGTCCGAGGCGGGTTACCCCGCCAAGGCGGATCCCGCAAAGGTGTCGTCGGCCTACATCGTCTTTCTGCTGGTCGTCATGACCGTCATCGTCGCGATGGTCTATGGGCCGGTGGCGTCGTTCCTGGTCGAGGTGTTCCCGGCGAACATCCGATACACGGCGCTTTCGTTTCCCTACCACATCGGCGCCGGCATCTTCGGTGGCTTCCTGCCGTTCTTTGCGACCTACCTTTCGCTCGCGGTCGGCGACGTGTTTGCGGGACTGTGGTATCCGGTCGTCATTTGCACGGTCGTTGCCGTGGTCGGATCGATCATGCTGCCGAACCGGCCGCAAATCGAGACTGATCACTGAGTGCGACATGCTGGCGGGCCGCAGCAGCGGCCCGCTCTCCGTTTCCGTGCCCGGGATGACGTTATGGATATCAATCGACCGAATACGTACAAGGCGGCCGTCGTTCAGGCCGCGTCGGATCCGACAAGCTCGCTGGCGTCGGCACAAAAGGCGGCGGCCCTGATCGAGAAGGCCGCCGACGCCGGCGCCAGGCTGGTCGTTTTCCCTGAAGCCTTCATTGGCGGCTATCCCAAGGGAAATTCGTTCGGCGCTCCCGTCGGCATGCGCAAGCCCGAAGGACGTGAGGCGTTCCGTTTGTATTGGGAGGCGGCGATCGATCTCGATGGCGCGGAGATCGAGACGATCGCCGCGGCAGCGGCCGCAACCGGTGCCTTCACGGTCATCGGCTGCATCGAGCGAGAGCAGGGCACGCTCTACTGCACGGCGCTGTTCTTCGACGGGGCTCGTGGGCTCGTCGGCAAGCACCGCAAGCTGATGCCGACCGCGGGCGAGCGGCTGATCTGGGGTTTCGGCGACGGTTCGACCATGCCGGTGTTCGAGACCTCGCTCGGCAATATCGGCGCGGTGATCTGCTGGGAGAACTACATGCCGATGCTGCGCATGCACATGTACAGCCAGGGCATCAGCATCTACTGCGCTCCAACCGCGGATGATCGCGATACCTGGCTTCCGACCATGCAGCATATCGCCCTGGAGGGACGGTGCTTCGTCCTGACGGCCTGTCAGCATCTCAAGCGCGGCGCCTTCCCGGCGGGCTACGAGTGCGTGCTGGGGGCCGATCCCGAGACCGTGCTCATGCGCGGCGGCAGCGCCATCGTCAATCCGCTTGGCAAGGTGCTGGCGGGGCCATGCTTCGAGGGTGAGACCATCTTGTATGCCGACATTGCGCTCGATGAGGTGACGCGCGGCAAGTTTGATTTCGACGCGGCGGGGCACTATTCCCGTCCGGACGTTTTCCAGCTCGTCGTCGACGATCGACCGAAGCGGGCGGTATCAACCGTCAGCGCCGATCGTGTACACAATTGAGGGACCGATGCTCTTCGATATGGGCCAGCTTCCGGCGGATATCCGCTACAAGATTCTCACCGCGACCGTTACGCCGCGCCCCATCGCGTGGGTGACGACCCGCTCCTTGGACGGCGCCGCCAATGCCGCGCCCTTCAGCTTCTTCAACGTCCTCGGGCATGAACCGCCGACGGTCGTGCTCGGCCTGCTGCGCCATCCGAACAAGGGTTTGAAAGACACGGCGCAGAATATCGTCGAGACGCGTGAGTTCGTCGCTCACCTGGTGTCGCACCAGATGGCTGAAGCCATGAACGCGACGGCCGTCGATGCTCCGGCCGGCGTCGACGAGATGGAGATTGCGGGGCTTCAAACACTGCCTTCGCAGATGGTCGCACCTCCGCTCATCAAGGGGTGCCCGGTGGCGTTCGAATGTCGCTCCCTCTCGGTTCAGGAGACCGGGCCCCGGCAGATCGCGGTGATCGGCGAGATCGTCTGTGCTCATGTGGCGGAGCAGTTCGTGATCGATGCACAGCGAGGCTATATCGATACGGTCGGCCTCGACCTCATCGCCCGCATGCACGGGTCGGGCTGGTATGCGCGGCCTCGCGATCTCTTCCAGCTGGTGCGGCCGGCGCCGATCGAGTAGGGCGGCCGGCGCCGGGGCCTCCGGGTCGCCCCATGCGGCCGATTGACATCCAATTATTACATGTCTAAAAATATGCAAATTCATATAATTCGTGAGATGCCTGAATGGACGCGCATCCGCTCAAGCTCAAGGTCAGGTCGTATGCCGCGGAGACGCCGTTCATACGGAGCCTTGTGCTTGGCGTGGAGGACGGCCCCGTGCCGCGATGGCAGGCAGGCGCCCATGTCCGCGTGGCGCTCCCGAACGGAGGCGACCGGCCGTACTCGCTGATGGCCTTGCCGGGCCTCCCTGAGGGTGCGCTGGCCCTCGGGGTGCTGCGCGAGGAGGCCTCGACCGGCGGTTCGCAGTTCATGCATGCGCTGAAGATCGGCGATGTCGTGAAGGCGAGCGCGCCGGTGAACAATTTTCATCTGCACGAGGGGCCAGCGCCCGCGCTGTTGTTTGCCGGCGGCATCGGTGTCACGCCGATCCTGTCGATGGCGGCAGAGCTCACCGCCCGCGCAAGTCCGTTTCGCCTGCATTACGCGGGCCGCACGCAAGGACTTTTGGCGTTCCTGCCGCATCTGCGGGACATTTGCGCCAAGGGCCTGTCCGTTCACTACGACAGCGACGAGTCCCGTCTGGATATTGCTGCGGCGCTCAGGGAAGCGGCCGCAAACTCCCACATCTACGTCTGCGGTCCTGCGGGGATGATCGACGCGGTGAAGGCGGCCGCGCTTGCCGGGGGCGTCCCGGCGGACCGCATCCACTACGAACTCTTCAAGGCGGAGCAGCCGTCTTCACCCGACCTGCCGTTTGAGGTCGAGATCAGATCGACCGGACAGGTCGTCGGCGTCGCGGCCGGCCAGACCATCATCCAGGCGCTGGAGGCGGCGGGCCTCGACGTGCTCTATGACTGCCAGCGCGGCGATTGCGGCATCTGCCAGTGCGGCGTGGTCGAAGGGGTGCCCGACCATCGCGACGTCATCCTCAGCGACGACGAGAAGGCCTCCAACAAGGTCATGCAGATCTGCGTGTCGCGCGCGAAGTCGGAACGTCTGGTACTGGATTTGTGAGGGAGGCGAGGGACGCAATGGCGAAATACGGAAGGGATGCCCACGCGATTGCCGCGCTGGTGCGCGAGGCCGAGGTTCATCGCGACGTCTATGTCGACCCCGAGATATTCGAGCTCGAGATGGAGCATCTGTTCCCGAACAGCTGGGTCTATGTCGGGCATGCCAGCCAGTTGGCGAAGCCCGGCGATTTCATCACCGCCAATATCGGCCGGCAGCCGGTGCTGGCAAGCCGCCATACCGACGGCTCCATCCACGTGTTCTACAATCGTTGCCCGCACAAGGGCACGAAGCTCGCCTCCGAGCCCTGCGGCAACACCGGAAAGTTCTTCCGCTGTCCCTATCACGCCTGGTCTTTCAAGACTGACGGCTCGCTGCTCGCGATCCCCCTGAAGAAAGGCTACGAGGGCACCGGCTTCGGCGACACCCAGGCGAATGAAGGGCTGTCCAAGGTCAAGAACGTCGTGATCCATCGCGACTTCATCTTCGCACGGCTGAGCGACAGCGGCGTTTCCTTCGAGGACTATTTCGGCGAGAGCCTTTCGACCATCGACAACATGGTCGACCGCTCGCCGGAAGGGAAGCTCGCCGTCATGGCGACGCCGATCCGCTACATGCACACCTGCAACTGGAAGATGCTGGTCGAGAACCAGACCGACACCTGCCACCCGATGGTGGCGCATGAGAGCTCGGCCGGCACCGCGGTGAAAGTCTGGAAGCGCGAACAGGGCGATTCCACGGAAACGCCGATGGCGGTGCAGCTCTACGGTCCCTTCATGAGCCCGTACGAGTTCTACGAGCAGAGCGGCATCAGGATCTGGCCGAACGGCCACGGCCATACCGGCGTCGCCAACTCCATCCATTCGAACTACTCGGATATCCCGGGCTATCTCGACCAGATGGTCGCGGCCTATGGCGAGAAGCGGGCGCACGAGATCCTCGGCGAGGTCAGGCACAACACCGTCTATTTCCCCAACATCATGGTCAAGGGCGCCGTCCAGATCCTGCGCAACTTCATCCCGATCGCGGTCGACAGGACGCTGGTCGAGAGCTGGGTCTATCGCCTGGTCGGCGCGCCCGACAAGCTCTACGAGCGGGCGCTGATGTACAACCGCTTCATCAACGCGCCGACCTCGATCGTCGGACACGACGACCTCGAAATGTATGAGCGGGCGCAGGAGGGGCTGAAGTCCAACGGCAATCAATGGGTCAATCTGCGGCGGCTCTACGAGAGCGATGAAGAGCAGGACGTCACGGCGGTGATCAATGGCACCTCCGAGCGCCAGATGCGCAACCAGTTCCACGCCTGGGCGAAATTCATGACCATGGACATGGACAAGCGCGTCGAGGCCGCGGAATGATCACCGAGAAGACGATTACCGACTTCATCTATCGCGAGGCCGATCTGCTTGATACGATGCAATGGCAGGCCTGGCTCGATCTGTTTCACCCCGAAGGGCGCTACTGGATGCCGCTGGAATGGCAGCAGCAGGATCCGGTGCTCCAGCCGTCGCTGATGTACGAGGACCTGCTGCTCCTGAAGGTGCGGGTCGAGCGTCTCGCCGGCGAGCGCACCTTCAGCCAGAAGCCGAAGAGCCGTTGCCACCATCTGCTGCAGGCGCCGCAGATCGTGGCGTGCGACACGGCTGCCGGCGTGTTCAAGGCGCGGACGTCGTACATCTACACCGAGACGCGCGGTGACATGCTGGAGCGCTATTCGGGATGGGCCTCGCACGATCTCGTTCAGGTCGGCGATGCCCTGAAGATCAAGCTCAAGCGTGTCGATCTCGTCAATTTCGACGCGCCGTTCGGCAACATCCAGCTCTTCATGTGAGACGAATTTGACCGCTGCGACCACAGTCTACGCCCGCTTTCGCGAGACCGCCCTTCGCCGCGGCGAGGCGGGCTTCCTCAACGTGCTGCCGGAGACGGCTGGCATCTACGGCATTGCGGCGGAGGAGATCTCCTATCGCGCCATGCTCGATCGCGTGGAGCGCTGGCGCGCCGCGTTCGCGAGCTGCGGCTATGGCGAAGGCCACCGGGTCGGGCTGCTGCTTCAGAACAGGCCGGTGTTCGTCGAGCTGTGGTTCGCGCTCAACGCGCTCGGCGTCTCCGTGGTGCCGATCAATCCGGATCTGCGGTTGAGCGAGCTCGAATACATCATCGCGCATTCCGAGATGAACGCTGCTTTCGTCCTTGCCGAGCGTCGCGACGAGGTGGAGACGGCGGCGCGCCAGGCCGGCCGGCCGATCCCCGTCGTGACCAGTGAGGACGACGTGCCCGCGCCATTCGGCGGCTTGCGGCAGGCGAGCACAAGTGACGGCTCGACCGAATGCGCGCTGCTCTATACGTCGGGGACGACCGGGCAGTCCAAGGGCTGCGTGCTCACCAACACCTATTTCCTGCATTCCGGCAACTGGTATCGCGACGTCGGCGGGCTGATCGCTCTCAAGCCGGATGGCGAGCGCATGATCACGCCGCTGCCGCTGTTCCACATGAACGCGATGGCGGTGTCGCTGATGGCGATGCTGTCGGTCGGCGGCAGCCTGACCATGCTCGATCGCTTCCATCCGCGCAGCTGGTGGGCTTCCGTCCGCGACAGTCGCGCCACCTGCCTGCATTATCTCGGCGTCATGCCCTCGATGCTGATGAGCGCGCCGCCGTCCGGGCAGGACCGCGCGCACACCGTGCGCTTCGGCTTCGGCGCCGGCGTCGACAAGCTCCTGCACGCGCCGTTCGAGCAACGCTTCGGCTTTCCGCTGCTGGAGGCCTGGGCGATGACCGAGACGGGAAGCGGCGGCGTCATCGCCGCCAATGTCGAGCCGCGCAAGATCGGCACCAGCTGCTTCGGACGGCCCGCACCCGAGGTCGACGTTCGTATCGTCGACGACGGCGGCAATGACGCCCCAAGCGGGACGCCGGGCGAGCTGCTGGTGCGGCGGGCGGGCGCCGACCCGCGCTACGGCTTTTTCCGCGAGTATCTGAAGAACCCGCAAGCCACCGCCGAGGCATGGGACGGCGGCTGGCTGCACACCGGCGATATCGTGTCGCGCGATGCGGACGGCGATCTACATTTCGTCGATCGCAAGAAGAACGTGATCCGCCGTTCCGGCGAGAACATTGCCGCGGTCGAGGTCGAGTCGGTCCTCAACCGCCATCCCGCGATCCGGCAGGCCGCGGTTGCGGCGACGCCCGATCAGGTGCGCGGCGACGAGGTTGCGGCGGTCATCATCGCTGAGGAGGCCGGCGCCGGCCGCGCGCTCGCCGAAGACATCGTCCGCTGGAGCCTGGAGCAGATGGCCTATTACAAGGCGCCGGGCTGGATCTGTTTCGTCGACAGCCTGCCGCTGACCGCAACCGAGAAGATCCAGCGCGGCGGGCTGAAGGATTTTGTCGCAAGGCTGATGCGCGATGGCGCGTTCTTCGATCTGCGCGACCTCAAGAAGCGGCAGGTTTGATCATGGGCGAGATCCGCACGACACTCATCACCGGCGGCAATTCCGGGATCGGCGAGGCGCTGGCGAGAAAGCTGGTCGAGCGCGGGCAGCGCGTGGTCTCGGTCGGGCTGGAGAAGCCGGATTGGACCCATGATCTGCTCGCGGCCTATCGCGCCGACCTGACCAATATCGAGGAGACGCGCGCGATCGCGCAGGAGATTGGCCGGAATCACGCCGTCGATTGCCTCGTGCACAATGCGGGAATCATCCTGCCGAACCTGCTGCCCGATGCGAAGCCGGAAGACATTCTGATGCTGGCGCAGTTGCACCTGGGCGCGCCGATGCTGCTGACCCAGGCGGCGCTGGAGGGGATGCGGTCGCGCCGCTTCGGGCGCATCGTGTTCGTCAGCTCGCGCGCCGCGATGGGCGCGGCGACGCGCTCGGCCTATTCGGCCACCAAGGCCGGCGTGCACGGCATGGCGCGGACCTGGGCGCTGGAGCTTGCCGCGAGCGGCATCACCGTGAACGTGGTCGCGCCGGGGCCGATCCTGACCGACAATTTCTGGGGCGTCATTCCCAAGGGCTCCGAGCAGCAGGAGCGGATGGCGCGCAACGTCCCGGTCGGGCGGCTCGGCTCGCGCGAGGATGTCGCGCACGCCATCACCTTCTTCCTCGACGAGCGCTCGGACTTCGTCACCGGCCAGGTGCTCTATGTCTGCGGCGGCACCAGCCTCGTCGGCCTCGGTCCGTAACTCGTCAGATCTGGTTCTGGCGGATGTTCTCGACCATCCTGGCCAGCACGCGCGCGCAGACCTCGATGTCATCAGGATCGATGCCTTCGATCAGCTTGTCGTAGTTGTCCGCCATGACCGGCCAGATCTTGCGCAGCAGTGCCTCGCCGTCCGGCGTCAAACCCACGACGCGGCGGCGCTGGTCTTCCTCCGCGATCTCGCGCTTGACGAGCCCGGACGACACCATGGACTCGACCATGCGGCTCGCCGTCGACTGCTCGGTCACCGCGAGCACGGCGATCTCGTTGACGGTGAGGGTCTTGTAGATGAACAGGACCGACAGTGTCCGGAACACGACATTGTTGACGCCGTGTTCGCTGAGGTCGCGGTTCTGGTCGAGGTTCCAGCGATTGGCGAGCCGGTTGAACAGATACGGGATGTAGGTTTGCAGCTGGTCCCTGGTCCTCGGCGGACCCGACTTCCATCTGCTCTTGGATTCTCTGGCCATTATCTCTTGCGACTTTGCTTCTTGCTCTCGGTACGAAGTTTTGACGAGAGCGATTTCAACACGGACAGGGCGATGTCCAGCTCCTGGGCCGAAACGTTATCGAGCCGTTTGCCGAGATGCTTCTTGTGGACGTCGGCCGCCTTCCTGAACAGCGCTTCGCCCTTCGGCGTCAGACGCACGATGAAAGAGCGCCGGTCCTCGCTCGACATCTCCTTGCTGATGAGGTCGTCGGCGAGAAGACGCTGCACGAGGCCCGAGACATTGCCGCCGGTCACTTTCAGGTTTTGCGACAGCTGCCCGAGCGCAAGTCCGTCCCTGTAGCGATCGAGCAGGGCCAGCACGTCGAATTTTGCGAGCGACAGGCCGAACTCGGAGTTCAGCATCGAATTCAGCGAGGCGAACAGCTCGCCATGCAGCGACAGCAATTGAAGCCAGAGCCGGGTCTCGATCTGCCCAGGGACGGGAACAATGTTCTCTTTGAGTGCTGCCGGCATCGCATGACCATCGAGTACAGAATGTCTCGTCGATTGGGGTGAATTATCGCGGGTCTTTCGCTCCGATTAGCAACCTGAGAATCGTAGTCAAGATTGATCCTGACGTCCTGCGAGGCGAACGGCAATCCAATCCTGCGTCCCGCGCCGATGGAATCATGCAAAAGTCTTGATGGTCTGGATCACGCCGTCGAGCTCCTTGCCGGCGCTGTCCTTGAGCGCGGCCTCGCGAAGGCGGCGCGCCCAGTCGGCGGCATCCTCGCGTCGCTCCACCAGCTTGATCGCCGCCAGCGTCTTGTCGAATTTCGACAGCCCCCGGCTGTGGGTATCGGAATAGCCTTTCACGAGGCGGCGGCATTGCAGGATCTCGACACCCAGCTGGTAGTTGGTGCCGACCGCGTCGGTCGCGGCCTTGAGCCATCCGTCCCGGTGAGCCGTCTCGATGGCGTGACGCAGCGAGCGGCGGCGCAGGCCGCGCAGGCCGCCCACGACATAAAGCGCCAGGAACCACGGCAGCGAGTAGGTCCGCACCCGGCGCCCCCGGTTGACACGGCGATCGAGCCAGCCGAGCAGGCGAGGCTTTCCGCCAAGCCAGCGGCCGAAGCCCGCGGGCAGCACGCCCATGACCTCCTCCATGCGCGGATGCATGAATTCGGTGGTCTGGAGCAGCTGTCCTCCCGACATCTCGAGCTCGGTCTCGATGCGCGCGCGGCGACCGGCGCGCGTCTTGAGGTCGGCGACGCGGATGACGTCGTCATACGTCATGGCGTTGGCGAGGTACTTTGCCGCGGCTTCCGTGAAGGCATAGGCCCGCGCGCCACCGCCGGCGTTCCGGTCGGCCATGTGCAGCGTCTTGAGAATGTCGAGATACTCGGTGCCATAGGCGACGTCCTGGAAGTCGACCACCTTCTTCAGGCCGGCGCGGGCCATGGTGAGCGCGGGCTCGGGGAGCTCCTGCTTCAGTCTTGCGACGAGCGCGGCAAGATCCGGATCGGGCGTTGCGGGAGAGGGGGGATTGCCAGCCTGTTTCGGTTGCGGCGGCGCTGCAACGTCGGCAGCGCCGGTCTTGACCCGGTCGAAGGCGGCCTCGAACGTCTCGACGCTGGCCTTCGCGCCTTTCCCGACCGCACGGATCACGTCGAGATAGCTGTCGCGGCTGAAGGGCAGCACACCGGCTGCCGCGAGCGCGCCGAACATCGCGGCCGAGATGACGCTGCCATGCGCGATCGCCAGTGCGTTGAGGTCGAAGATGATCTCGGTCTTGGCGGCAACCCCGATGGCGCCGGTGACGGCGCCGCCGTCGGCGATGCCGTTGCCGGGCGCGATCTTCTCGCCGATCGCAAAGGACCGGTGGTTTGAGGCGATCAGCGTGGTGCGGTCCGGCGTCACCAGGCCGCGCAGGATGGAGCGGCCGGCCTCCATGAACTCCGCCGCCATCACCACGTCGACGTCGCCGGGCGTCGGCATCAGCGACAGGATCGGCTTGCGGCCGTCGAGCGGCGGCATCGCCTCGATATAGTAGATCGTGGCGCCGGTGCGCTGCGCGACGCCGGGCACCGAGGTCGACTGCGCGACCCAGCCGTGGTTCTCGGCAAGCTGCACGATCCAGTCGGTCAGGACGCCGCCGCCCTGGCCGCCCATCGCGACGATCGCGATCGAGATCGGCCGCTCGGTTGCCTCGCCCGCGGCGGGGAGGGCCAGCCGGATCGTCTCGTCCCTCATGCCAGTGCCTCGAGTGCCGGGCGCCGGCGATCACGCCGCCGTTGCAGCCAGCCGATCACGGCCATGGCGACCCTGGATTTGAAAATGTCCCAGCGGGTCGGATTGTGGATGACGTCGGCGCGGTAGAACGAGGGGCAGAGCACGGCGGCCTCGGCGACCTCGCCGCAATTGCCGCAGCCGACGCAGGTATTGTCGATCGCCGCGACCGGATCGTCGCGCAAGGGATCGTCGAGCTGCTTCACCGACAGCGACGGGCAGCCGGAGAGCCGGATGCAGGCATGGTCGCCGGTGCACACGTCCTCGTCGACGCCGAAGCGCTCCTTGACGATGCGTACCCCGTCCTTGATCGCCTTGTTGATCTGCGGCTTCACCCGGCGCTGCTTGTTCAGCATGCATTCGGAGGACGCGACGATGACCTTGGGGCCTTCGTCCTTGGTCGTCAGCGCTTCCTTCAGCGTGTCGCGCATCTTGCCGACGTCATAGGTGCGGTCGAGCTGACGCACCCACTGGCCGCCGATGCCCTTCACGGCCTTGACGATCGAATTGTTGGTGTCTCGCCGCTTGTTGACCGCGCGCGACGACAGGATGTCCTGACCGCCGGTCGCCGAGGTGTAGAAATTGTCGACGATGACGAACACGCCATCATGCTTGTTGAAGACGGCATTGCCGATGCCGCTCGTCAGTCCGTTGTGCCAGAAGCCGCCGTCGCCCATCACCGCGATCGAGCGCTTGTCGGCCTTGACGTTGAAGGCCGAGGTCGAGGCCGGGCCGAGGCCGAAGCCCATGGTGGTCGCGCCGATGTTGAAGGGCGGCAGGATCGAGAACAAATGGCAGCCGATGTCGGCGGAGACGTGGTGCTGGCCGAGCTCTTCCTCGACCAGCTTCATGGCGGCGAAGATCGGCCGCTCCGGACAGCCGGTGCAGAGCCCCGGCGGGCGCGCCGGCACGACCTGCTTGAGCTTCTCGACCGCGGGGTGATTGAGCACGGGCGCTGCGTCCGGCGCCGGCGGCCGGTTGCCGAGCAGCCGCGGCTCGGTCTTCTCCAGGAACTCCCTGACGCCGCCGAGCAGGACCTGCGCGGTGTAGTCGCCGCCCATCGGCAGCACGTCCTTGCCATGGACACGCGCCTGGATGTCCCTGCGGCGCAGCACCGTGTTGATCGCCTGCTCCAGATATTCCGGCTGGCCCTCCTCGACGATGAGCACGGCATCCTTGTCGACGCAGAATTCCGCGACCTCGGTGTCGATCACGGGGTAGGTGACGTTCATGACGTAGAGCGGGACTTGCGTGTTGCCATAGGCATCCGACAGTCCGAGATATTGCAGCGCGCGGATGACGTTGTTGTACATCCCGCCCTGCATGATGATGCCGACCTTGCCGTGCTTCGGTCCCATCCACTCGTTCAACTTGTTGTCCCGGATGAATCCCATAGCCGCGGGCATCCGCGTCTTGATCTTCTCCTGCTCGTGCTCATAGGCCGCCGGCGGCAGCACGATGCGATTGACGTCGCGCTTGGGATTGTTGAGCGCATCCTTGATGGTATGCGCCGGCTTGACGTTGTCCTTGCAGGCGAAGCTGCCGTGCATGTGACAGGCGCGGACGCGAACTTCGAGCATCACGGGCGTGTTCGAGAATTCGGAGAGCTCGAAGCCCTTCTCGATCAGGTTGACGATGCATTCATGGTCGGGGCGCGGGTCGAGCAGCCACATCTGCGATTTCATCGCGAAGGCGTGGGTCCGCTCCTGCATGATGGAGGAGCCTTCGCCGTAGTCCTCGCCGACGATGATCATGGTGCCGCCGGTGACGCCGCCCGAGGCGAGATTGGCCAGCGCGTCGGAGGCCACGTTGGTGCCGACGGTCGACTTCCACGCCACCGCGCCGCGCAGGGGATACATCACCGAGGCCGACAGCATCGCCGCCGCGGCCGCCTCGTTGGCGGAGCTCTGGAACACGACGCCGAGATCGTCGAGCACGTCCTTGGCGTCGGCGAGCACGTCCATCAGATGCGAGATCGGCGAGCCCTGGTAGCCGCCGACATAGGCGACGCCCGATTGCAGCAGCGCCTTGGTGATGGCGAGAATGCCTTCGCCGCGGAACGTATCGCCGTCGCCGAGCCGGAGATCCTCGACTTCGCGAGCAAAAGACCGTTCAGCCATTGCACCCTCCAGAAATATGCGATAGCATACGTTTACATGTGAAGTAAGTCAACGCCGCGCCATGCTAACACGCTTGCGGACCTCTTCTCCGACAAGGCGGTCATGAGCCGGCGACAGGGTAGGGCCAATGCTGAAGCCGCCTCGCTTTAGAGCTGCCGCCGTCCAGGCTTCACCTGTCTATCTCAACGCCGGCGCGACAGCGACAAGGCGGCTTCACTGGTCCGTGAAGCCGCAGCGAATGGACGATATCGTCGATCTGCGGGTCAATCGGCGTCCGCTGGCGCCGCTTGGCCCGCGCAAACCGGAATGAAAGTTCGGGACGCGTCGCACGGACGACGCCACGAGACAGGACTTGGAGGATAGGATGCGCGAAAACACCGTCGGCCGGGCCAATGTCGAGGACACCCCCGAGCTCAAGGCCTATTACAAGGACCTCGAAAAGTACGAAGCCGGCGCCCTGTGGACGGTCGCCAACAAGATCGAGCCGTGGGCGCCGCAATCGGCATCGGTTCCCGTGCTCTGGCGCTACAACGATCTGCGCGAGCACGTGCTGCGCTCGGTCGAGCTGGTCTCGCCGGAGAAGGCGGGGCGGCGGGTGATCTATCTCAACAATCCCGGCCGCCGCGACGTCTCGGCCGCGGTCGGCTGGCTCTATTCGGGATTGCAGGTGATGCACCCCGGCGAAGTCGCGACCGCGCACGCGCACTCGGCCTCGGCCCTGCGCTTCATCATGGAGGGGGCGGGCGCCTACACCATCGTCGACGGTCACAAGATGACCCTGGGGGCTCGGGATTTCGTGCTCACGCCGAACGGCACCTGGCACGAGCACGGCGTCGAAGGCAATGGCACCGTCTGCATCTGGCAGGATGGCCTCGACATCCCGCTGGTCAATGCGCTGGAGGCGAATTTTTTCGCGGTCCATCCCAAGGTACAGCAGGAAGACTCCGGCTATCCCGTGGACGACATGACCAAGACCTGGGGCAATCCCGGTCTGCGGCCGGCGGATTCGCGATGGTCGAAGGGCTATTCCCCGATGTTCAAATACGAGTGGGAGCCGACCTACGAGTCCTTGCGGAAGTATGCCGCCGCGACCGATGGCTCACCCTATGACGGCATTCTCATGAACTACGTCAACCCGATCACCGGCGGGCACGTGATGCAGACG
Organism: Bradyrhizobium niftali; assembly: GCF_004571025.1. Classification (GTDB taxonomy): domain Bacteria; phylum Pseudomonadota; class Alphaproteobacteria; order Rhizobiales; family Xanthobacteraceae; genus Bradyrhizobium; species Bradyrhizobium niftali. The sequence continues at coordinate 640,825 of NZ_SPQT01000001.1, forward strand.
ATCGGCGCCAGCATGCAGCTGCTGCGGCCGGGCGAGAAGACGAAGTCGCATCGGCACACCGGCAGCTTCATCTACCAAGTCGCCAAGGGCCGCGGCTATTCGATCATCGCCGGCAAGCGTTTCGACTGGCAAGAGCGCGACATCTTCTGCGTTCCCTCCTGGGCCTGGCACGAGCACGGCAACGCCTCGGACAGTGAGGACGCCTGCCTGTTCTGCTTCAATGACCTGCCCGTCATCGAGGGCCTCGGCTTCTACCGGGAAGAGGCCTATGGCGACAATGCGGGCCACCAGCCAGTGGCGGCCTGACGTCACCCGCAATTCAACCGAAAGAGCCGGATAGAGATTCGATGCGCCTTGTTACCTACACTTTGGGCTCCAGCGGTGCCCGCCTCGGGGTCCTCGTTGATGGATTGGTCGTGGACGTCGAGCACCTCGGTGCGTCGCAAGGCTTTGCATGGCCGAGCGACATGCTGTCGTTCATCGACAACAGCGTGACACTGTTGCCGGCGCTCAGGGAATGCCTGGACAATACCGATGGACGCTTGCCGGCCGGCTCCGCCGTTCCGGTCGAGGACGTCAAGCTGCAGGCGCCGATCCCGCGTCCGCGAAAGAACATCTTCGGCATCGGGCTGAACTATCGCGCGCATGTCGCGGAATCCGCCAAGAGCCTGGATACCGACAAGGACCTGCCGAAGCAGCCGGTCGTCTTCTCCAAGCCGCCGACCTCGGTGATCGGCCCGGGCGCGGCGATCCAGCACAACGCGAAGATGACGCAGCAGCTCGACTGGGAGGTCGAGCTCGCCGTCATCATCGGCAAGACCGCGACCCGCATCGCGACCGAGAAAGCGATGGAGCACGTCTTCGGCTATTCGGTGATGATCGACATTTCCGCGCGCGACAATCGCCGCGCCGGCCAGTGGATCTTTTCCAAGGGCATGGACACCTATGCACCGTTCGGCCCGTGCATCGTCACCGCGGACGAAATTCCGGATCCGCATGATCTGCGGCTGTGGCTGACCAAGAACGGGGTCATGAAGCAGGACTCCAACACCAAATACATGATCTTCGACATCCCGGTGCTGATATCGGACATTTCGTCGGGCATGACGCTCGAGCCCGGCGACATCATCGCGACCGGAACGCCCGAAGGCGTCGGCGCCGGCATGAGCCCGCAGGAATGGCTGTGGCCGGGCGACGTGGTGGAAGCGGGGGTCGACGGCGTCGGTGTCATCAGGCACCCTGTCGTCGCGATCTGATGACGAATTTCTCGTTCGATCGCGAGCTGAGGTTCGGCGATTGCGATCCCTCGGGCATTGCGTACTTTCCGTCTTATCTGAACATCCTCAACGGCGTCGTCGAAGACTTCTGGGCGGCGGTCGGTTTTCCCTGGCCGGAATTGATCACGGTCCGGAAGATCGGAACGCCCACGGTGCATCTGACCTGCGACTTTTCCCGACCGTCGATGTTCGGCGATCGCCTGACGTTCGGATTGCGCATCGACCGGGTGGGCGGATCGTCGCTCCATCTGGAGCATGTCGTCGCTGGCGTGAATGGCATGCGCTGGCGGGCCCGCCAGGTCCTTGCCGCGACCTCGCTGGTGGATCACCATGCGATCCCATGGCCCGATGACATTCGCGCCGCGCTCACGGCGCACGTGAGCGCGGGCGAGGGCGCTGAGGCAACGCCGGCATGATCTCGCTCTTCATGACGTTCTCCGCTTCCACAGGCGAATGGCGGATTCATCCCGACGAGGTTGCCGCCGTGGCGGAGCTGGTCGGATCGATCCCTGACATGACCGAGGCCCTGCTGTTCACGCCGCTGGAGGAGTCGGTCGATCATCCCTACAAGGCCGACGGCTCAGGCCCCGTGTTTGCGCTTCAACTGCGCTTTCCAGACCTGTTCGCGTGCGAGGCGGCGATGGATCGCAGCGGAATCCTTGCCCGCCTCGCGACGGGTGCAGGCTTGTCAGGCCTTGCCGGCCTGGATGTCACGCACCAGGTGATGCTGACGCGCTCCTTTCCCGTGGACGTCGCGGCGCATCCGGAAGGCGCCAGCGCCCCGTGCAGCTACCTCGTCCACTATCCCGGTCCGGCCGAGGACATGAACGCCTGGAACCTGCACTATCTGGAGCACCATCCATCGATCATGCAAACCTTCCCGGATGTTCGCCAGATCGAGATCTACACCCGCATCGATTGGGTCGACCGGCTGCCGTCGCAGCGGGTCGAGCACATGCAGCGCAACAAGCTGGTGTTCGACAGCCCGCAAGCCCTCGCGCACGCGCTCGGCTCCGACGTGATCAAGCGCATGCGCGCAGACTTCGTCCAGTTCCCGCCTTTCGCAGGCGGCAACAAGCATTTTCCGATGCTGACGCGGGCGGTCAGGCCGAAGGCTTGGAGAACCGGGAGCTAAAAAGTAGGGCGCGAGCGCACAAATTCAGAGTGATCGCCAGATGAATCGAGCTAGTTGCACTCCTCTTGTGGCTGACCGGTGCTAACGGACCCGTGCTTGAACTGTTGATAGGGCACCACCCGGCATCCAGGCTTTACCGGACGGCAGCCCGCACTATTGCAAATCAACTGCCCAGTCGCCTGCGGCCTCGAGGACGAGGCCTCGCTCTTCTTTCTCTCGTCGTCGCGCGGCTTGGCGTCCTCGCGGGTCGCGACGGGCTTCTTATCCTGAACCTTCTCGCACTCATTGTCGCTGTTGACGCGATAGCCCGCGCGGCAGGTGATCTTTACGCAAGCGTCGCCATCAGCCCTGAAGCCGCGGTCGCAGACCAGCGGGCAGACGCGGCCTTGCTTGCTCTTGATGGCATCGAGCACGTCGAAGCTGGCCAACTTGGTGTCGTACATCGTCCCGGCATGCTGGTTGAACAGCGTCAGCGAGCGCTGTGAGGCTGCGTTCCAATCTCCGTCAGCGGCGCCAGTCAGACACCCGACCCGACGGAGTTCTGACTGCACCAGTTTGGCAGTCTCCTGCGGCGAGAGGCTGGGCGCCGATTGCGTTGGGGCAACTGCGGCGACCTTCTGCTCACCCTGATCGCCGTCACGCTGAGCCTTCTCAGTCGCCTGCTTTGCTGCCTGCTCGGAAGCCGCCTTGTCATTCGCGATCTTGTCGGCGAGCGCCTTCTCGGCAGCCTGCTTGTCGGCCAGCGCCTTGGCGACGGCGGCCTCGGCATCCTTCCTGCGCTGCTCGGCTGCGGCAGCCTTGGCTTCCTCGACCTGCTTGGCCTTCTCGGCCGCCAGCCGGGCATCCTCGGCGGCCTTGGCGGCGGCCGCCGCCTTGTCCTGCTCGGCCTTCTTGGCGCGGTCGGATGCCAGCCTTGTCTTCTCCTCCTCGGCCAGCCGCGCCTTCTCAACCGCTGCGGCGCGGGTCTCTTCCGCGGCGATCCGGTTCAACTGCCCCTTGGCCAAGCTGGCGTAGAATCCGTCTGCGTACTTTGCGAGGAATGCGGTCCAGACCTCGCGAGTGCCGATTTGCAGGGCCAGCTCATAGTCGCGACGGACCGCCTCATCGGGGTTCGCCTGTGGTCCCGTCGCAACCGGCTTCGCTACAACCAACGGCACGTCATCGCCGCCGAGCGAGCCGTAGACATAGGGCTCCTGCTTGTTGCCGGTATTTTTCAAGACATCGTCGCGGACGAAGCGGAACGCCTTGCCCAGGTCGAGCCCCGGCGTCGGGAGGCGCTCGACCAAGGCCGCTGCGAACGGACTGTTCTTGGAGTCGCCGTCTGACGCGGTCGATCCCGCCTTCGCCGCGAAAGCAATCATCGTGTTCGGGCTCGTCGGCTCGATCTTGGCGAGGCCGCGCCCGATGGCGCGCGAGGCGATCGTCCGCTTCATCGTCTTGGCAAACGGATTGTCGCGGCAGGCATCGAGAATGATGAGGCGGAGCTTCTTCGCGGGGTCGACCGCGAACAGCGCGCGGTCCAGAGCAATCGTCTCGTCGAGAACGTCGCTATCCCTCTCCAGCGTTGCGTCCGTGGGGATCAGATAGTTGGTGCCATCAAGTTCGATGCCGTGACCGGCGTAATAGATCACGGCGACCTCGGCATCCTTCGTCTTGTCGCCAAAGTCACGCAGTGCCCTGCGCATCTCCGCGACATTGAGGTCGAGCTTGATGTCGACAGCATCGAAACCTGCCTTCTTGAACATGCTGCCGACTAAGGTGGCATCGTTCGCTGGGTTGGTTAGCCGGGCCACGCTCTTGTACGCCGAATTTCCGATCACCAGCGCCACGCGCCGTTCGGCCATCGCCGGTCCGCATCCGAGCCACACGGCAAAAATGATCAAAAGAAAACGAAGCTTGCCCATTTCCGCCCCAAATCAAACGTGAGCAGCGTATTCACAGCCTGCCTAAAGGCAAGGGGAGGGTATGTGAGGTTGGTCACAAAGGCGCGGCGTTGCGGTTCAGGAGCAGCGGCGGAACACACTGAATTGGAATGATTGATCGGTGCCCCAAGGCGTCGCATGAGCGTGCCGCCGGGTCTCAACGAGTTGGAACGCGCTCCCGAGGGTCTGACCGAGGCTCGCAGCATCATACCTCACGACGGGAAGGCCGCTGCATCGTTCAGGTCCGTCGAGCGCAAAGGTGGCAATGATTGCGTGCCCTCCGACTTTCAAGGCCCGTCCGAGACGCGCGACATACGCAGCACGGTCACGCTCCTCGGTCAGGAAATGAAAGGCCGCCCGATCGTGCCAAACATCGTAAGCCTTCGGCGGCTCCCAGGCTGTTGCATCCGCGACGATCCAATGAACCTGTGCGGCGCGGCCCCCAAGGCGGGCTTTCGCGGCCTCGAGTGCGGCCCCGGACAAATCGAGGACGGTTACATCCTCAAAGCCCCGATCGATGAGATTGTCGGCCAGGCGTGAAGCGCCCCCACCGATGTCGATGATGGCCGAAGCGCGAGCCGCGCCAACCCGGGCAATCAACTCGAGCGAAGGAGCCGGTCTTTCCTGAAACCAGCTTACTTCGTTCTCGCCCTTCTTGGTGTAGACGCCTTCCCAATGGGCTTGACGGCTCTCACTCTCCATTGCGTGTTCCTCCGCCCAAGGGTCCGCGATTAGTTCAGAATATGGCAATTCCCCCAATCCTGGACAATAAGCCCACAGCGGCCCTGGACCATTTGCCCGTACCTCCGAAGTGCGAGTGCTTTGCCTCGCCCATGTCACCAACACCATGGGGCAGACGGATGACGACATCGAGAAGGGCGAAGCGGACGGCACACGTGAAGCCTTGGCCGCGCGTGCGAGGCGGCGATGGATCGCAGCGGAATCCTTGCCAGCCTCGCGACGGGTGCCAGGATTGTCAGGCCTCACCGGACTGGATGTCACGCAACAGGCGATGCTGACGCGCTCCTTTCCCGTCGATGTCGCGGCGCATCCGGAAGGCACCACCGCCCCGTGCAGGTACCTCGTCCACTATCCCGGCCCGGAGGAGGACATGAACGCCTGAAACCTGCACTATCTGGAGCACCTCGGTCACCTACGTCCGAACAGTCCCCCCACCACGCCGCCAATCAGTCCGCCGGGACCGCCCCCGCTGTGCTGATGGTGAGCACCTGTGCGACGACGGGTTGGACGATCGTCATCGGATTTGTCGCTGCCGCTGAAGCCGGCATGCGCCGCCGAGGCGGATTCGGTCAGAAGCGCCTGATGCTGCAGCGGATTTAGGAAGCCTGTCCTGGGGTAGCCGCGTGCCGCCTGCCAGCGCGTGATGACGGCGCGGGTCGACCCGTCGAACCGTCCGTTGACCTTGGTGTCGAAACCGAGACCGGTCAGCCGGCGCTGCACGTCGCGACGCTTTTCCTTGTTGAGGCCGATCTGATCTTCGGTTTCCTGAGTTGCCTCGCCGGCAACGATCGTCGGATCGACGGATGCGATCAGCTCGCGGTCGGTCGTGCTCGGACCGGCTGCGGCACCATTTGCACCGACGAGAATTCCCAAGACTGACAATGCGAGGATGAAGACGCGCAATGGCATATCCTTCGCTGATCTTAAGTCTCGCGATGATTTCGCGTTGAACGCCTATCGGTTCAAATGCACCGCTGTGACACTCGAACGTCCAGCGGCGTCCAAATCAAAGGTCGACTCCGGGTTCTGTCGCTGGCAACTGTTACGGGGGGACACTTGTTCCCTGGCGGGCGTTGATTGTTGCACGGCATCGCACCGAGATGGACCGACAGGAAGGACAGGGACATGATCATCGGCTGGACAGGCCGTTCAGTTATTGACGTAGGTCAGGGTTGCGTACCCGGCTCTGTCGCGAAGCAAGGGCGGACTCGCGGACGAACGTTGCAATGCTCGTCCCCCAGACGAGCGCCATGCCGAGCAGCACCCATTTGAAATCCGATTGGATCATGAAGTTGACGGCGGCCATCAACCCGATCGAGAGCCCGCCAGCAACCCCGGCGCCGACCGCAGCCACGGGGCGATGGTCGCGGAAGGACGTCGTGGCCAAGGTGAGCGCGAGCATTCCCGTGGCCGCCACGTAGCCGCCCATCACACGAAAGACGTAGGTCAGCCATGACATGAGTCTGGGCCCGACCGACTGCAATTCGGCCGGGGTGAGGCTCATGTACCGGATGTCCTCCGGCAGCAATGGAGGGCGGAGGAACAGGAAGTAGATGCCGACGCCGACCAACAGGGTGCCGGAGACCGCCAGGAGCATCGAGGATAGATGCCAGCGGTCCCGCGTGTCGCGCATCGTTGCCCCCGGATCAGCACGGCGCCCAACCAGCCAACGACCAGGGTGAGCGCGGCGATGATGGCATCATGCCCCTGTTTTGCCCGACGGGTCAAACGATTTCGAAAAATCAGCAGGCGTTGCGCCGGGCCGTCAAGCCGTTGATTTCGCTATCCCCGGCTACTGTGCATGGGGTTGTTTTTCGACTTTTTGTTGTGCGGCCTGCAAGGGCCGGTCCTAATGTCCGCCGAGATAGGCCGTGATCAGCCTGGGATCGTGGATGAGATCCTTGGCGGGGCCGGACTGCACGATCTCGCCGGTTTCGAGCACGTAGCCGTAGTCGGCCGTCTCCAGCGCGGCGCGGGCGTTCTGCTCCACCAGCAGGATCGACACGCCGAGGTCGCGCAACGACGCGATAGTGCGAAAGATCTCGCGCACGATCAGCGGCGCGAGGCCGAGGCTTGGTTCGTCCAGCATGAGCAGCTTCGGCTTGGCCATCAGCGCGCGCCCGAGCGCGAGCATCTGGCGCTCGCCGCCGGAAAGCGTGCCGGCGGCCTGGCGCTGCCGCTCCTTCAGGCGGGGAAAGCGATCATAGACCTCGTCCAGCGTCTTCTGGACGCCCGAGCGGTCGCGCAGGCTGTAGGAGCCGAGCAGGAGATTGTCGGCGACCGACATGTCGGAGAACAGCTCGCGCTTTTCCGGGACGAGGCATAGCCGCCGCTCGACGCGATCCTCGACGGACATCTTCCCGATGTCATTGCCCTGAAACACCATGCGGCCGCGGGATGCGAGCAGCCCGATGACGGCCATCAGCAGCGTGGTCTTGCCGGCGCCGTTCGGACCGATGACGGTGACGATCTGGCCTTCCTCGACCGACAGCGAGACGTTGCGGACCGCCTCGACATTGTCGTAGCAGACGGTCACGTCCGTCATGGAAAACATCTCGCTCACGCGACGCCTCCAAGATAGGCCTCTTGAACCCGCTCGTCGCTGCGGATCGCGGCGGGAGCGCCTTCGCAGAGCTTGGATCCGAAATCGAGCACCACGATACGGTCGACCAGCGACATCACGAACTCCATGTCGTGCTCGACGATCAGGATGGTCAGGTGATCCGACCGCAGCGATCTGAGCAGCTCCGCAAGCCGCAGCTTCTCCTGGCGGCGAAGGCCGGCCGCCGGCTCGTCCAGCACCAGCAGCGCCGGGTCTGCGGCGAGCGCACGGGCGATCTCCAGGATGCGCTGGTTGCCGAGCGGCAGGTTGCCTGCGAGCTCGAACGGTTTTTCGCCGAGCCCGACGCGCTCGAGCTGCGTCAGCGCCTCGTGCCGCGCGCTGGCTTCCTCGCGCTGGTTGAGACGGAAGGCGCTGGCGAACAGGCCTGTGCTCGTGCGGGCGTAGGTGCCGAGCATGACGTTTTCGAGCAAGCTCATGCGCGGCCGCAGCTTCACATGCTGGAAGGTCCGCGCGATCCCGGCCTTGGCGATGCGGGATTGCGGATCGCGCGTGATCGGGCGTCCCGCGAAGACGATCTCGCCCTTGTTGACCCGGAGCGCGCCGGTCAGGCAGTTGAACATCGTGCTCTTGCCGGCGCCGTTCGGACCGATGACGGCAAGGATCTCGCCGGAGCGTACCTCGAAGCTGACATTGTTGACGGCGACGAGGCCGCCAAACCGGCGCTCGGCGCCGTCGACCTTCAAAAGTAGTTCGCCCGGTGCCGGTTGTGCGCGGCGGGGCAGGGGAGCCGCCGGCTCCGGACGCTCGCGTTTGATCTTCGGTAGAAAGCGCGCAACGAATGGCACGATGCCCTGCCGCGCCCATTGCAGGAACAGGATGAACAGCGCCGAGAAGGCGACGATCTCCAGCTGCCCGGAAGCGCCCTTGGCGATCAGCGGCAGATAATCCTGCACGCTGTTCTTGAGCAAGGTGACGACCGCGGCACCGACGACACCGCCGAGAAGGCTGCCGGCGCCGCCGACCATCGACATCATCAGATATTCGATGCCCATGCCGGCATCGAACGGGCCCGGGCTGATGAAGCGGCTCATATGGGCGTAGAGCCAGCCGGAGAGCGAGGCCAGGAAGGCCGCGATCACGAAGGTCACGAGCTTGATCCGGAAGGCGTTGATGCCGAGGCTCTCGACCAGCGTGTTGCCGCCGCGGAGTGCCCGCATGGCACGGCCGAGCCGGGAGTCCAGTAGATTATATCCGAGCAGGAGGACGGCGGCGACGATGCCCCAGATCAGGAAATAGATCTGCGCGCTCGAGACCAGCGCGAACGATCCGATGCTGATCGGCGGGATCGACGAGATGCCGTTGAAGCGGCCGAGCCCCTCGACATTGCCGAACAGGAAGCCAATCGCGAGGCCCCATGCGACGGTCGAGAGCGACAGGAAATGGCCCTGAAGCCGCAAGGTGACGACGCCGAGGATGGACGCGACGCAGCAGGTCAGCGCCACCCCGAACAGGAGGCCGAGCCACGGGGAGTATCCGTTCAGCGCGGAGACCCACGCGGTCGCATAGGCCGCGACGCCCACGAACGCTGCCTGTCCGAACGATACGATGCCGCCGACGCCCGTGAGCAGGGCAAGGCCAATGGCGACCAGTGAATAGATGCCAATGTAGTTCATCAGCGTGATGCTGAAGGGGCTGAGAACGAAGGGGGCTACCGCCAGGCACGCCAGCGCTACCATTGACACGAGCTGAATTTGGAAGCGCGTCATTCCTCGATCTCCTCCTCGGAATGCAGCGAGGCGAGGGAACGCCAGATCAGGATCGGGATCAGAAGCGAGAACACGATGACATCCTTCAGCGCGCTGCTCTCGAAGGATGCGAAGCTCTCGAGGATGCCGACGCCGACGGCGCCGATCGCCGCGCCGGGATAGCTGGTCATGCCGCCGACGATGGCGCCGACGAAGGCCTTGAGGCCGATCAGGAAGCCGGAATCGTAGAACACGGTGTTCACAGGCGCGATCAGGATGCCGGATACGCCGGCCATCAGCGAGCCCAGCAGGTAGGCGATCGTGCCGGCGCGGGCCGGCCGTATTCCCATCAGGCGGGAGCCGGTCCGGTTCACGGCTGTGGCGCGCAGCGATTTTCCGACCAGCGTGAAGTCGAAGAAGAGATAGAGCAGGCCGCTGAAGACGAGCGCTGCGATCACGATCAGCATGGTCTGGCCCGAGACCAGCACACCGGCGAACTCGGTCGAGAGCGACGTCAGCGGTTCGGTTCTTACGCCTTCAGGTCCGAAGAAGAGCAGGCCGAGGCCGACCAGCGCGAAATGCAGTGCGACCGAGACCGTCAGGAGCAACAGCACCGTTCCGTCCGCGATGGGGCGGAAGACGATCCGGTCCAGAAGCGGGGCGATCGGCGTGATCAGCATCAGCGCGAGCACGAGCCTGACGGCGAGCGGAGGATCGGCGCGCATCGTCACCCAGGCGAGGCCGACCACGGCCAGCGGAAGCGCGAGGTAGAAGAAGAGCGCGCGTGGCAGCAGCCGAAGCTCGCCGGCGCGCATGAGCGAGACGATCTCGATCAGGGTCGCAAGGCAGGCCAGGATGACGACCAGCGCCCCCGTGCCCGGAAAGCGCTTCGCATCGAGGGCCGCCAGCGTCAGCGCGGTGAATGCGGCGATGTCGCCGAAGGGAATGAAGATGACCCGTGTCACCGTGAAGATGAGGACGGTCCCGATCGCCACCAGCGCGTAGACTGCGCCGGTGGCGATCCCGTCGATCGCAAGAATGGCTGCGATATCACTCGTCATTGAGACGCCGTTCCCCCGTTCTGACTGTCTGCCGCCTTCCGACTACGGCGCGTACTTCCAGGCGCCCCCGGTCAGGCGCACCACGACGAGCGCGCGCTCGTCGACGCCGGTCACCGCACCGGGCTTGAAGTTGTAGACGGCATGCACGCCCGGCAGCTCCTTGGTGCTGAGGATCGCGTCCCGCAGCGCCGTGCGGAATTCCGCCGTTCCGGGTTTCGCAGTCTTGAGCGCGCGCTCGGCGGCGTTGGCGAAGATCAGCCAGGCGTCGAAGGAGTAGGCCGAGAAGCCGTCGGTGGTCGGGATGTTATGGGTCTTCTGGTAGACCGCGCGGAAGTCGAGCGCGATCTTCTTGGCGAAGTGCTCGTCGGGAAGCTGCTCGGCGACGATCACGGGACCCGCGGAGACCTGGATGCCGTCGGCCGCCTTGCCGCCGACGTTGACGAAATCCGGATTGACCAGCGCCACGGTGCCGTAGGTGTTGCCCTTGAAGCCGCGCTCGGCGAGGCTGAGCAGAGGCAGCGCGCCTTGCGTCCCGGAGCCGCCGTCCAGCACCGCGTCCGGCCGCGCGGCAAGCACCTTCAGGATCTGCGCGGTGACCGAGGTGTCGGTGCGGGCATAGCGCTCGTTGGTCTGGATCTTGATGTCGCCGGCGGCTTCGGCGGCCTTGGCGCCGTTGTAGACGAGGTCGCCCCACGCGTCCGAGAAGCCGATATAGCCGATGTTCATCTTGCCGTCGCGCTTCATGCGGTCGGCGACGATCTTGACGAGGAGGGAGGCCGGCTGCGGCACCGACACCACCCATTGCTCGGGCGTATCAGGCAGCTTGCCGATCGGCGAGACCGCGATCATCGGCACCTTCAGCTCGCTCGCCACCGCCGCCATGGCGATGGTCGAGGGGGCCGTCGCGGTGCCGATCAGGAGGTCCACCTTCTCTTCTTCCACCAGCTTGCGGGCATTGCGGGTCGCGGCCGACGGGTCGGAGCCGTCGTCGAGCTGGATGAGGCGAACGGTCTCGCCGTTGATGGTCTTCTTGTATTCATAGGCGGCGTTGATGCCGCGCCCGTAGGGGATGCCGATCGACGAGCCGTTGCCGCTGAGCGAGGTGACGAAGCCGATGGTGATGTCGGCCTGCGCCGCCGGGGCTGCGACGATGCCGGCGACAAGTGCAAGTAGGCTCAGAGTCTTGCGCATTTGCGTTCTCCTCCGTTGATGCTGGATAGGAATGCTTTGATGCCGCCGCGCGGGGAGCCCGAACGACGGACGAACCGATTGAAAGCATTGCTGCAGCGCCAAATCATGGGCGCGGCCGACGCGAGTCTGCTCGGCCGGGCGTCAGCAGCCATGATGTTGCTTGCCGCTCGAACAACGGGCCCATCGGCGAATGCGGGCGGGCCTTATCTGAAGCGATGAAAGGTCGTTGGCCCTGCCGCGATGCGCGACCGGCGGTGCTGCTGCTGCCGGCTGTCCGAGCACGGCGACTGTCCACACGATCGAGTCTCTCAAAATCGGTGCCCTGCAACATCATTGTCATGGCCACCGGTCCCTGACCGGCGAGGAATTACTTAAAGCCTAAAGTATTATCGGTGGGGCCGTCAACACGTGTCACGGTGCTGTCAGAAAAAAATGTCGTTGCATACAATTTCGTCAGAGCGCGGCGCTTCTTTGCCATTGGGCCGGACGAAATGGCCGTGCCTGCCCTGTCGTGACGGGGCCCGTCGGCGGCGCCGCCGCGCGCATTTGACGCGTGAATTAGTTTATGATTGAAATATATTCATCGGCAGCCGACGACCGATCCTCCGATCACCGCTTGAGGAGAAGGACGATGCGCATCTTCTGGCAGAGCTTCGTTGATGCGAGCGTGAACGCGCCCTACATGGCGCGGCTGTCGGAATACCTCAACAACATCGCTGCATCGGGCACGACGGTTCATGTCGAGGGCATTACGCCGCCGGACCGGGAGTTCGGGCGGCTCGCGGAATTGCGCTGCGCCGTCCAGGCGATCGACAACGGCATCGCGGCCGAGGAGGGCGGGTTCGACGCCTTCGTGATGGGGCATTTCCAGGATCCCGGACTCTACGAGCTGCGCTCGGCGCTCGACATTCCCGTGATCGGGACCGGCGAGGCGACGTTGCTGGCGGCCTCGCAGCTGGGCCGGCGATTAGGCCTTGTCACGCTCGATCCTGTCTTCGAGGTCTGGCACTATGAGCAGGCCGAGCGTTACGGCCTCGGCGGCCGCGTGGTCCACGTGACTGGTCTTGGCTGCAGGCCGGAGGATTTCGCCGATGCGTTCGCCGGAGACGATGCCGCGCAAGCCCGCATGATCGAGGATTTTGTCGCCTGTGCACGTCCGCTGGTCGAGCGCGGCGCGGATGTCGTGATTCCGGCCGGCGTGCTGCCGGGTCTCCTGATCGGCAGGGAGCATGGCCTGAAGATCGGCCACGCGCCGGTGGTCAACTGTGCGGCCGTGGCGCTGAAGAGTGCCGAGATGTGGGTGCAGCTCCGGAAGCTCAATGGCACCGAGCCCAGCCGGGGGCCGAGCTTCAAGCGGGCCAGCGCCCAGGCGCGCGACGATTTCCGCGCGCTGCTTGCCCGCAACAGCCGCTAGTCCTGGAGAATAATCATGATGGTTCCCGAGAAGATCCTGTACGAGACCGAGGTGACGGCGACCGGAGGTCGGGATGGCAAGGCTGCCAGCGCCGACGGTCTCCTGTCGGTATCGCTGTCCTTGCCGAAATCGATGGGGGGCCCCGGCGGCGAAGGCACCAATCCCGAGCAGCTCTTTGCGGCCGGCTATGCCGCGTGCTTTCTCGGTGCGGTCAAGCTCGTCGCGCGCACCCGCAAGGTTGCGCCAGCCGCCGAGCCATCCGTGACGGCAAAGGTTGCGATGGGGCCGGTTCCGGTCGGATATGCGCTCGCTGTCGAGCTGAAGGTCAATCTGCCCGGTGTCGAGAAATCAGTGGCCGAAGAGGTCGTCGCCGGCGCGCACGAGCGTTGCCCCTATTCGAACGCAACCCGCGGCAATATTGCCGTGAAGCTGACGGTGGTCTGAGGCGGATGAACGAGGCGGGCGGTCGGTGACCAATTCCTTACGCACACCGTACGACGGCGTCGTGATTGCGGCTCCCGTCACGATTCCCTATGTGCGCTACTCCATCGAAAGCGCGCAGTGGTGGATCGGCCGTGCGCTCAGTGCGCTCGTCGCGCAGGCCGGCATCAAAGCCTCCGACATCGACGGCCTGTGCGTCTCCAGCTTCACCATGGGCACCGACAGCGGGATCGGGTTGACGCAGCATTTCGGGCTCTGCGTGCGATGGCTGGATACGATTCCGCTCGGTGGCGCCAGCGCCGTCGCCGGATTGCGAAAGGCGGCGCGCGCGGTTCAGGCTCATGACGCCGACATCGTGGCGTGCGTGGCGGGTGACACCAACCACGTCGATTCCTTCCGGCTGACGCTCGAGAACTTCTCGCGCTTCAACCAGGATGCCGTCTATCCCTACGGCGCGGGTGGCGCCAATGCGAGCTTCGCGCTGATTGCGCGCAACTATATGCGCACCTTCGGCGTCACGCGGGAGGATGTCGGTCGGATCGCGGTCGCACAGCGCGCCAATGCGCTGCGCAATCCGCACGCATTGATGAAGGCGCCGTTGACGCTCGAACAGTATCTCGCGGCCCGGCCGATCTCCGATCCCATCCATCTCTTCGACTGCGTGATGCCCTGCGCCGGCGCGGAAGCGTTCCTAGTCATGCGCGAAGACACCGCGGCATCGCTCGGGCTGCCTGCGGCGCGACTGCTGTCGACGATCGAGCGGCACAACGCCTTTGCCGACGACCCCATGCAGGTGCGCGGCGGCTGGGCGATGGATATCGGCGAGCTCTATGCGATGGCCGGCGTGAAGCCTGACGATCTCGATGTCGTCCAGACCTACGACGACTATCCCGTCATCACGATGATGCAGTTCGAGGATCTCGGCTTCTGCAAGAAGGGGGAGGGGGCCGAGTTCGTGCGCCAGCACGACCTCACCATCGACGGTGACTTTCCGCACAACACCTCGGGCGGACAACTCTCGGCCGGGCAGGCCGGCGCTGCCGGCGCCTATCTCGGCCTCGTCGAAGGACTGCGGCAGGTTCTGGGGACTGCAGGCCCCACCCAGGTCAGGAATGCGAGCCTCGCCTTGGCCTCGGGGTTCGGTATGATCAACTACGATCGCGGTCTCGCCTCGGGCGCCGCGATCTTTGCAGGGCCGTCGCGATGATAGAGCCGATCAAGCCGCCCCGGCGCAAGAACCCGCTGCTGCGGACGCGGCTGCCTGCGTCGCCGCCTAGGCCGCGCAGCAGGACGTCGCATGGGTTCACGCGGGCAGCCGCCGAAGGCCGCTTCATGCTGCAACGCTGCGAGGCTTGCGGTGCCTTTGCCTATCCGGCGCGGGAGGCATGTCCGTCCTGCCTGTCGTCCGGCCTCACCTTCGTCGATGCGCCGCGCCGGGGCATGCTTCTTTCCGAGGCCACGGCGCGCGTGCCGAGCGACGTCTATTTCCGCGAACGGGCGCCCTGGCGCATCGGCCTCGTCAGGATGGACTGCGGTCCGACGATCGTCGCACATCTCCATGCCGACTGCGTGGAGGGCGCGCCGGTTCGCATGTCGCTTCAGCTCGACAAGAGCGGTCAGGCGGTGGCCTTTGCCCATCCCGAGGGGGAGACTCCCAACATGGCAGACGACAAGCAGTGGCGGGAAATGACGGCCGATCCGAAATTCCGGCGCGTGCTCGTGACCAACGGCCGCAGCGTGATCGGCCAGGAAGCCGTCGCCGCCTTGAAGGCCGCGGGCGCCAGGACGGTCTTCGTCGGCGTTGCCGAGCCGTGGCGGCCTTTCGCCGGCGAGAAGCTGCTGCGCGGCCAGGACGGGATCGAGATCGTGACCCTTGACGCGGCCGACGAAAAATCCGCGGCCGATCTCGCCGCCGACATCGGCGGCAAGGTCGATATCCTCGTCAACACGACGGAATATGTGCGGCCGGGCGGCCTGCTCGACCGCAGGGGCACGAGCATCGCACGGGACGAGATCGACCAGGCCTATCTCGGCTTCATCAACCTCGCGCAGGCCTTTGGCCTCGCCATGCGGATGCGGGGTGCCGATGGCATCAACAACAGTGCGGCGTGGGTCAACATTCTCTCGGTCTATGCGCTGTCGAACTGGCCTGCCTTTGGCGCCTACTCGGCCTCGCAAGCGGCGTGCCTGTCGCTCTCGCACTGTCTTCGTGCCGAGCTCAGGCCCGGCGGCGTCAGGGTGATGAATCTGTTCACCGGGCCCGTCGACACCGAATGGTTCCAGACCGTGCCGCCGCCGAAGGTCGCGCCGCGCGCCATCGCGCAGGCGATCGTGTCGGGGCTCAAAGGCGGGCTCGAGGAGATGTATGTCGGGGATGTCGCCGAGGAGATCCGGCAGCGTCTGGCGGCCAATCCGAAAGCGCTCGAGCGCGAGCTCGACAGGTGACATCGAGATTTCAACCAAGCCGGAGGACGTGACGATGCAAGGCAACAATCTCCTGGAGCTGGCGGGTGCGATTTCTTCCGGCGCGGTGCGCGTCGTCGATCTGACCTTCACGCTCAGTCCGGACTTTCCGGTCATCGTGCTGCCGCCGGAGTTCGGCCAGGCGGCGCCGGTCCGCATCCAGGAAATCTCGCGATACGACGGTCGCGGCCCGGCCTGGTACTGGAATAACATTACGTTTGGCGAACACACCGGCACGCATTTCGATGCGCCGATTCACTGGTTCACCGGCAAGAACCTGCCGAACAATGCCGTCGACACGATGCCGGCCAAGGACATGATCGCGCCGGCCTGCGTCATCGATTGCTCCGCGCAGGCGGCCCAGGATCCCGATTTCCTGCTGACCGTCCCGCTCGTCGAAGCCTGGGAAGCCAAGCACGGTCGGATCCCCGAGCGGAATTGGGTGCTGCTCAGGACCGACTGGTCGAAGAAGGGCTGGCGCGACTACTCCAATCTCGGGGACGACGGCGCGCACACGCCGGGCCCGAACCCTGATGTCATGAAGTGGCTGGTGGAGGAGCGCGGCATCATCGGGTTTGGCACCGAGACCATCGGCACGGATGCGGGGCAGGCCGGGCATTTCGAGCCGCCTTATCCCGCGCATCACTTCCTGCACGGCGGGGGTCGCTACGGCCTGCAATGCCTGTGCAACCTGGATCAGCTTCCGGCCACCGGGGCCGTCATCGTGGCCTCGCCGCTGAAGATCCAGAACGGCTCCGGCAGTCCGCTTCGCGTCATCGCGCTGGTCTCGTCGACCTGAAGCGAATCCATGGCGCTTGCCAATCGGAACAAGAAGTCCTCACGAAAGACAGGTGCCATGAACTTGATCAAGAGCCTGCTGGCCTCCACTGCATTGCTTCTTGCCGTCCCTCAGGCCGTCCAAGCCGAGATCCTCGTCGGCTTCGTCACCGGTCTCAGCGGGCCGGTGTCGTCGATTGGAATTCCGAACGGGAAGGGGATCGCGGCGGGCCAAGTCTATCTCGGTGAGATCGGTGGCGAGAAGGTCCGCGTCATCCAGTTGGACGACGGCTCCGATCCGACCGCGTCGGCGCGCAACGCCCGCAAGCTCGTCGAGCAGGAAAAAGTCGATGTCCTCATGGGCACGTCCGGTGCGCCCCAGACGCTCGCGATGGCGACCGCGGCCATCGAGATGAGGATTCCGATGATCGCGGTGTCCCCGATCGCGCCGGTGCCGCCGGGCGAGGGCGGTCCCTGGGTCGTGCAGACGCCGCAACCGACGCCGCTGCTGTTGCAGGGCATCGTCGACAACATGAAGGCGAAGGGATTGAAGAGCGTCGCGTTCATCGGCTTCTCCGACGCGTTAGGTGACCTCTTCTACGATTCCCTGGTGCAGGCCGCCAAGTCGGCGGACATCAAGGTGATCGCCAATGAGCGCTACGCGCGTTCGGACTCTTCGGTCACGGCGCAGGTGCTGCGCGTCGTCGCCGCGCATCCCGATGCGATCATGTTGGGTGGGACGGGAACGCCCGGTGCGCTGCCGGTGATCGCGCTGTCTGAGCGCGGCTACAAGGGGCCGCTCTATGGCAATCACGGCATGATCAGCGCCGATTTCCTTCGTCTTGCCGGCAAGGCCGCCAACGGCATCATCTGCCCGACCGGGCCGGTGACCGCGGCGGAGCAGCTTCCGGCCAGCAATCCGATCCAGAAGGTTGCACTGGATTTCCGCGCGGCCTTCGCGAAGGCGAACGGCGAGGCGCCGACGGATTCATTCTCGTCCTATTCCTTCGACGGCTGGCTGGTCTTCGCCGATGCTGCCAAGCGCGCGATGGCGACCGGCGCCAAGCCCGGTTCGCCGGAATTCCGGACCGCGCTTCGTCAGGCGCTGTTCACGACCAAGGAGGTCGTCGGGACGCAGGGCGTCTACACCTACACGCCGGCGGACCGCCATGGCGTCGACGATCGCTCACGCGTCATGGTCCAGATCGAGGACGGTAAATACAAGCTGTTGCCCTGAGGTCGGAGCATGAGCGTGACGGAGAACGTGACGCCGGCCTGGGCGCGTGCGGTGACGTCGTTTCCGCCGTCGGACCGGATTCTGTCCACCATTCTCACGCGCCAGGCCGAGCGCTATGGCGATCGCACCCTGCTGGTTGCGGGTGAGACGCGCTGGACCTTTGCGCAGACCGCGGCGATCGCGGCCGCGTCGGCCCAGGCGCTCGTCGATGCGGGGATCAAGCCGGGCGATCGGGTCGCGCTGATGTGTTCGAACCGTCCGGAGTTTTTGCAGGTCTATCTCGGCTGCGCATGGCTCGGGGCCATCGCAGTCCCGATCAATACCGCGCTCCGCGGTTTCCAGCTCTCCCACATCTTCCGCAACTCGCGTCCCGCGCTCCTCGTCGTCGAGGCTCAGTTCGTTGTCGCGATCGAGAGTGTCGAGGCGGGTGTCGAGCTGCCGCCCCGGACCTGGATCATCGGGGCTGCCGCCGACGCAATCGACGCCGGGCTTTCCGCGTTACCGTTGCCGGCGCTCGGAGCCGCGGCGCCGGCGGCTGCCGTCCGCCCCGGCGACACCGTTGCGATCCTCTACACATCGGGCACCACGGGGCCTGCAAAGGGTGTGTGCTGTCCGCAGGCGCAGCTGTTCTGGTGGGGCATCTATTCGGCGCGAGCGCTCGGCGTCCGCGAGGGCGATGTGCTGTTCACGACGCTGCCCCTGTTCCACACCAACGCGCTGAATGCGTTCTATCAGGCGCTTCTGAACGGGTGCACCTATGTGCTGGAGCCGAAATTCTCCGCCTCCGGCTTCTGGGCCGCCGCCCAGCGGCACAATGCGACGGTCGGCTATCTGCTCGGCGCGATGGCGTCGATGCTTCTGGCGCAGCCGAAGAATGCGAACGATTCGGCCCATCGTCTGCGCGTTGCGCTTGGCGGCGGCGTGCCGCCGCAAATCCACGGTCCTTTCCTCGCGCGGTTTGGCGTGCCGCTGGTCGACGGCTACGGGTCGACCGAGACAAACTTCGTGTTCGCAGGCACGATCCCGTCCGATCGTCCGGGAACGATGGGCTATCTCGCCGACGGAATCGAGGCGCGGGTCGTCGACGAGAATGATTCAGCACTTCCGGATGGACAGGCCGGGGAACTGCTGCTTCGCGCAAGAGAGCCCTTTGCCTTCGCCGCCGGCTATTTCGGCATGCCGGAGAAGACGGTCGAGGCGTGGCGAAATCTGTGGTTTCACTCGGGCGATCGGGTCGTTCGGGATTCTGACGGACACTATCGCTTCATCGACCGCATGAAGGATTCCATCCGCAGGCGCGGCGAGAACGTATCCTCATGGGAGGTCGAGCAGGCCATCCAGTCCCATCCCGCGGTCGCCGCCTGCGCGATCTACCCGCTGCCGTCGGAATTGGGAGAGGACGAGGTTGCGGCTGCGATCCTGCTGGAACCGGGCCAGTTGCTGGAGCCCGTCGACATCGTCAGGCATTGCGAAGGGCAGATCGCCTATTTCGCCATCCCGCGCTATGTGCGCATTCTGAGCCAGATGCCGTTGACGGAGAACGGCAAGATCAAGAAGGGCGTGCTGCGCGAGGCGGGCGTCACCACGGACACATGGGATCGCGAGGCGGCCGGAGTGAGGTTGCGGCGCTAGAGCATGGTCCGGAAAAGCGCGCAGCAGTTTTCCGAAAAGACCATGCTCAAACGATAACCCAAAGCGCGATGACGATTCATGCCAATCTCATCGCGCTTTAACCGTCGGTCCGCTCAGGGTTTTTGCAGCGCGTCCTTGACGGCGCCCTTGAGTTCGTCGAGCTCGCCGATCAATCCGTCGAACCGGTCCGCCGGGAAATCCGCCAGCAGCTCGGCAAGCCAAGCGCCGTGGCTCTTGGCCATTCGCCTGAAGGCCTTGCGGCCTTCGACCGTCATGCAGACGATCTGCACGCGGCGGTCGAGGTTCGACGGCGTGCGGGTGATGTATCCGTCTTCGACCAGGCGGTCCACGATCGGCGTCAGGTTCCCGGCCGAGACCATCAGGCGCTTGGGCAGCTCTCCCAGCACGAGTCCGCTCGGCTCGCGGTCGAGCTGCGCGAGAACGTCGAAGCGAGGCATCGTGAAATCGAATTCTTCGCGAAACCGGCGCCGCAGCTCCCCCTCGATCAGGGTCGTGCAGGCGAGCAGCCGGAGCCAAACTCGCGTTTGAGCCCTGTACTCGGCCTCTTGATCTGCCCCATTCTTGGCTGAAACAGGCGTGGACTCCTTCGCGAGCGCCAATCGAATCTCCCGGGCTTGGTGGCCTGACGAAAGCTGATGCAGCTTTCGCGGATGCTGGCAAGATAGTTCGTGCCAAAAGTAAATTCAAGGCTGAGCCCGGGGGCCCCGGAATCTGCTCTGCCGTGTAGCCAATTTGATTGTATCTCAAGATCGACGCTGCGGCGCCGGGGGCGCCGCCCGGGCTCCTTGCAGAACCCACCTTGACAAGGCCCGTGCCGACAAATTACTTTATGCTTAAAATAATTCGGGCGAGAGCTCGGCACACGGCGCGGCGCGCGAAAGCGAGGGATCATGCGCATAGTCTGTATCGGCGGCGGCCCGGCGGGTCTCTATCTGGGTCTGCTGATGAAGCGCCAGCATCCGGAGCACGTCATCTCGGTCGTCGAGCGCAACAAGCCCTACGATACGTTCGGCTGGGGGGTCGTGTTCTCCGATGCCATGATGTCCGCGATGCGGCTTGCCGACCCCGAGAGCGCCGCCGAGATCGAGGACGCCTTCAATCACTGGGACGATATCGAGCTCGTCTTCAAGGGCACGCGCCAGCGTACGACCGGCCATGGCTTCATCGGTATCGGGCGCAAGCATCTGCTCAACATCCTTCAGAGGCGCTGCGAGGCGCTGGGTGTCGAGCTCGTCTTCGAGCGCGACGTCGAGTCCGATCTCGAATTTCCCGACGCCGACCTGATCGTCGCCTGCGACGGCGTCAATTCCAGAATCCGCGCCCGCTATTCCGATCAATTCCAGCCCGACATGGTGATCCGGCCGAACCGCTACATCTGGCTCGGCACCAAGAAGGCGTTCGACGCCTTCACGTTCGATTTTCAGAGGACCGAGCACGGCTGGTTCCAGGCGCACATCTACAAGTTCGACGCAGAGACCTCGACCTTCATCGTCGAGACCACGGAAGAGGCCTACAACGCCCACGGGCTTGGCGAGCTCGATCAGCAGGCGTCGATCGATTTCTGCGAAAAGATCTTCGCCGAGACGCTCGATGGCGCGAAGCTCCTCACCAATGCCCGCCATCTGCGCGGCTCGGCCTGGCTCAATTTCAGCCGCCTGATCTGCGGCAAATGGAGCGTGTTCAACGGCAAGTCTCATGTCGTGCTGATGGGAGATGCCGCGCACACCGCGCATTTCGCGATCGGGTCGGGCACCAAGCTCGCGCTCGACGACGCCATCGAGCTCGCCAACCAGTTCGATCGCCATGGTCACGGTCGCGCCGGCATCGAAACCGTGCTCGAGGCCTATGAGGAGGTGCGCCGTGTCGACGTGGCGCGCATCCAGAACGCGGCGCGCAACGCCATGGAATGGTTCGAGGTGGTCGGCCGGCGTTATGCCGACACGCTCGAGCCGCCGCAATTCTTCTATTCGATGCTGACGCGCTCTCAGCGTATCAGCCACGAAAACCTTCGCCTGCGCGACCGCACCTGGCTGGAAGGTTTTGAGCGCTGGTTTGCCGCGCGCTCGGGCATCGCCGTCAAGGACGGCGAGCGGGTGCCGCCGCCGATGCTGACGCCGCACCGCGTGCGCGGCCTTTCGCTCGCGAACCGCATCATGGTGTCGCCGATGGCGATGTATTCGGCCGAAGACGGGCTCATCAACGACTTCCACATCGCTCATCTCGGCGCGCGTGCCATGGGCGGCGCTGCGCTGATCTTTGCCGAGATGACCTGCGTCTCGCCGGATGCGCGGATCACGCCGGGCTGCCTCGGGCTCTGGAACGATGCGCAAGAAGCGCAGTGGCGCCGGCTGGTCGAGCTGGTCCACAGTCTCGGGCACGCCAAGGTCGGAATCCAGCTTGGCCATGCCGGGCGCAAGGGCGCGACCAGAGTGCCCTGGGAAGGGATCGATCAACCACTTGAATCCGGAGAATGGCCTCTGATCTCCGCGTCGGCGTTGCCGTATCTGGCCCACAGCCAGTTGCCGCGGGCGATGGATCGCAGCGACATGGACCGCGTGCGCGACGATTTCGTCGCGGCGACACATCGCGCCGCTGCCGCCGGCGTCGAGTGGCTCGAGCTGCATTGCGCCCACGGTTATCTTCTGTCGAGCTTCCTGTCGCCGCTGACCAACCGGCGCACGGACGAATACGGCGGCAGCCACGAGAACCGCGCGCGCTTTCCGCTGGAGGTGTTCGAGGCGATGCGCGCGGTCTGGCCGTCCGATCGGCCGATGTCGGTGCGTCTGTCCTGCCATGACTGGACCGAAGGCGGCAACATCCCGGCCGATGCGGCGATCTTCGCCGCGATGTTCAAGGAGGCGGGGGCGGACGTGATCGATTGTTCGTCAGGACAGGTCTGGAAGGAGGAGCGGCCGATCTATGGGCGCCTGTTCCAGACGCCGTTCGCCGACCTGATCCGCAACGAGGTCGGCATCGAGACCATCGCAGTCGGCGCGATCTCCGAGGCCGATCACGCCAACTCGATCCTCGCGGCCGGCCGCGCCGACCTCTGCGCCATTGCGCGGCCGCATCTTGCCGACCCGGCCTGGACGTTGCACGAAGCCGCGCGCATCGGCATCACGTCGGTCAGTTGGCCGAAGCAGTATCTGTCCGCCAAGGGGCAATACGAAACCAATCTGGCGCGCGCCGCGGCAGCTAGCGCGCAGTGAGCGGAGGAGGGATCAGATGAGCTCCGTGGCAAAGGTCATCAAGCGGGACTGGCTGGACTGGCCGTTCTTCGAACAACGCCACCACACGATCGGCGAGCGGCTCGACCGCTTCGTGCAGTCGGGGGTTCTCGACACAATCGATCACGGCGATGTCGACGCCGCCTGCCGCAAGCTCGTGCGCGCGATGGGCGAGGCGGGGGTGCTCGATTGCGCGGTTGCGGCGCCCGACGGCGATGCGACGACGATCGATTCCCGCTCGATCTGCCTGTCGCGCGAGTCGCTGGCCTATGCCGATGGCCTCGCCGATTTCGCCTTCGCCATGCAGGGGCTCGGCTCCGGCGCGATCGCGCTCGGCGGTTCGGCTGAGCTGCGCAAGGCCGTGCTGCCGAAGGTTCGCTCCGGCGAATGGCTTGCGGCCTTCGCGCTGTCCGAGAAGGAGGCGGGATCGGACGTCGCGGCGATGTCCTGCACCGCGCGTGCCGACGGCAACGACTACGTCATCGACGGCGAGAAGACCTGGATCTCCAACGGCGGCATTGCCGACGTCTACACGCTGTTTGCGCGAACCGGCGAGGCGCCGGGCGCGCGCGGCATCTCGGCGTTCGTCGTTTTTCCCGATGATCCCGGCTTCGGCATCGCCGACCGCATCGACGTCATCGCGCCGCATCCGCTGGCGACGTTGCGCTTTGCCAATTGCCGGATCCCGGCGGGCCGTCGCCTCGGCGCGCCGGGCGGCGGGTTCAAGCTCGCGATGCAGACGCTGGATATTTTTCGCGCGTCGGTCGCGGCCGCAGCGCTCGGCTTTGCCCGGCGGGCGCTCGACGAGGCGCTGTCGCACGCGCGCAGCCGGCGCATGTTCGGCGCGACGCTGGGAGATCTCCAATTGACCCAGGCCGCGCTCGGCGACATGGCGACCGACACCGACGCCGCCGCGCTCCTGACCTATCGCGCGGCCTGGCGCCGCGATGTCCAGAAGCTTCCGACGACGCGCGAAGCTGCAATGGCGAAGCTGACGGCGACCGAGACCGCCCAGCGCGTCATCGATCGCGCGGTCCAGATGTTCGGCGGACGCGGCGTGCGCAAGGGTGAGGTCGTCGAAAGCCTCTACCGCGAAATCCGGGCGTTGCGCATCTACGAGGGCGCGACCGAGGTGCAGAAACTGATTGTGGCGCGCGATTTACTGAAGTCGCGCTGAGACGATAGAGAGAGACCGATGAGTGTGATGAGACAGCCGGGCGCAGCGGCTCCCGAAATGGCGAACGGTTTGCAGGTACTCCAGCCCGGCGGCTGGCCGCAGCCAAAGGGATATGCGAACGGCATGATGGCCGACGGGCGCCTCGTCGTGACCGGCGGCGTCGTCGGCTGGGACGTTTCAGGCCGGTTTGGCGACGGATTTGTTGCGCAGGTCCGCCAGGCGCTCGAAAACATCGTCGCGATCCTGGCCGAAGGCGGCGCGCGTCCGGATCATCTGGTTCGCCTGACCTGGTATGTCGTGGACATGGACGAATACGTCTCCAATCTCAAGGCGCTCGGCAAAGCCTATCGGGAGGTGATCGGCACCCACTATCCCAGCATGGCGCTCGTTCAGGTCGTGCGTCTTGTCGAGCCGGCAGCGCGCGTCGAGATAGAAGCGACGGCTGTCGTCCCGCGTTGAAGGACTGCGGCCTCGAGTGCCCGTTCGACATGGGCCCGGATCGCATTTCGCGCGTTGTGGATCCAGCCATGCCAGAGTTTCGCTGGGGCAACTCAGCGGCTGGATGTTGACGTCGTCTTCATCCGCTCCCGCAGACGCTGGAACGTCACGTAGAGCGTCGGGACGAGAAAGATGCCGATTGAGCTTGCCGCAAGCATGCCCGCAAATACGGCCGTCCCGACGGCTCTGCGGCTGAGCTCCGCAGCACCGGTTGCAATCACGAGCGGCAGGAGGCCAAGGATGAAGGCGACCGACGTCATCATGACCGCGCGAAAGCGCATATGCGCGCCCTGTATCGCGGCGTCGTCGAGCGCCACGCCCGCTTCGCGTTGCTCCTTGGCAAATTCGACGATCAGAATGCCGTTCTTGGCGGCGAGCGCGATCAGGACCACGAGCCCGATCTGGCCGTAGAGGTCGAGATTGAGGCCGGCGAGCTTGATGCCGATATAGGACCCGAGCACGCCGACGACGACCGACAGCAGCACCGGGATCGGGATCACCGTGCTCTCATAGAGCGCCACCAGGAACAGGTAGGCAAACAGCACCGCGAGCATGAGCACGATGCCGGTCTGGCCGGCGGCCTCTTGCTCCTGATAGGCGGTTCCGGTCCACGCGAAACTGTAGCCCGCAGGCAGCACGGTGTTGGAGATTTCCGCCATTGCGGCCATCGCGGTTCCCGAGGAGATGCCCGGCGACGGGCTGCCGTTTACCGTCACCGAGCGATAATTGTTGTAGCGGGTGATCACCTGAGGCCCGGTCACGATCTTGATCCCGGCGAGCGACCTGATCGGGACCATCTGGCCGGCGCCGTTGCGCAGATAGATCCGCCAGATGTCCGAAATATCGGCGCGATCGAACGCTTCGCCCTGAACGTTGACCTGCCAGGTGCGGCCGAACAGGTTGAAGTTGTTGACATAGATGCCGCCGAGCGTCGCTTGCAAGGCGGTGAAGATGTCGCTGACCGTCACGCCGAGCGCCTGCGCCTTGCGGCGGTCGATGTCGAGATAGACGGACGGATTGGTCGCAGTGAAGGTCGAAAACACACGCGCAAGCCGTGGATCGGCGTTGGCTGCACCGATCAGCGCCCCCGTGACGCTGGAGATCGCGGCCGGGCTCTGTCCTTCCAGCGCCTGAAGCTGGTATTCGAACCCGCCTCCGGTGGAGAGCCCAATGATCGGCGGCAGGTTGAACGGCAACACGTTGGCCTGTCGAATCTGTGCGCCGGCTGCGAAGGTTTGCCGGATCAGCGCCTGCACGGAATCGGCTGCCGCCTTGCGATCGGAAAACGGCTTCAGGCGCGTGACCACCAATGCGCTGTTCGGCTCGGATGCGCCGTCGAGCAGGGAAAAGCCTACGATGGCGAGGACGTGATCGACGGCGGGGATCTGTTTCAGGATATCCTCGATCTGTTGGGTGACCTCGCTGGTTCGCGCCACTGATGCGCCGTCTGGCAGTTGCACCGAGGTGAAGAAGGCGCCCTGGTCTTCCTCAGGGAGGAAACCGGTTGGCGTGATCAGCGACATGCCGAAGATACCGGCGGCAAGAACGGCGACGAGCGGCAGTGAGAGGCCCGCTACGCGCAAAAGCCGGCGGACGCCGCCGCTGTAGCGGTCGCGCAGCCAGTCGACGAAGCCGAGGACGCGCCCCATGATGCCGCGCCTGGGGCCGGTGTGGCGCAAGAACAGCGCGCACAAGGCGGGCGATAGCGTCAGCGCGTTCAACGCCGAGATCATCATCGCGGCGCTGATCGTCACCGCAAACTGGCGAAACAGCGTTCCGGAAATGCCAGGAATGAATGCGATCGGTACGAAGACGGAGAGCAGCACCAGGGTGATCGCGATGATCGGCGCGGTGATCTGGGTCATGGCCTTCTTGCTGGCCTCGGCGGGGGAAAGGCCCGGCTCCTCCTCCATCACCCGCTCGACGTTCTCGACGACGACGATGGCGTCGTCCACCACGATGCCGATGGCGAGCACCATGGCCAGCAGGGACACCGTGTTGGCCGAATAGCCCAGCACCAGCAGGACGGCGAACGTGCCGATCAGGCTCACCGGAACGGCAACGGCCGGGATCACCGTGGCGCGCAGATTGCCGAGGAACAGGTACACCACGATCACGACCAGAATGAAGGCCTCGCCCAGCGTCCGCAAGACCTCCGTGATCGTGTCGCGCACGAAGCTCGTGGAATCGTATTGCACGAGATAGCTCAGGCCGGTGGGGAAACGCAGCGACAGCCGCTGCATCGTCGCCGCCACGGCCTGTGCGGTGGTCATCGCATTGGCGCCCGGCGCCAGATAGATCGCGACCGGCACGGCCGCGCGGCCGTCGATCCGCGCTTCGCTGTCGAGATTTTGCGCACCCATCTCGACACGGGCAACGTCCTTCACGAGCAGTGACGAGCCGTCCGGGTTGGCACGCAGCACGATATTGGCGAATTGCTCGACGGTGGCGAGCCTGCCCAGGGTCTGCACATTGAACTGGAGCTGCTGGTCGTCGCTGATCGGACGTGCTCCGATGCGACCCACAGGTGCCTGGACGCTTTGCGTGCGGATCGCGGCAATGACGTCGGACGGCGTGAGATCGAGGCTGGTGAGCCGCTGCGTATCGAACCAGATCCGCATCGAGTAGTTCATCTTGGCGAACAGGTTCGCCTGGCCGACGCCGGGCGTACTGGCGATCGCATCGAGCACGTTGATGATCGCGTAGTTGGTGATGAACAGCGGATCCTGCTGGCCATTGGCGCTGTAGAGCACCAGGAATTGCAGGATCGACGAGGACCGCTTGTGCACCGTCACCCCCTGCTGCTGCACTTCGGTCGGCAGTTGCGACAGAGCGCTCTGCACGCGGTTGTTGACGTTGACGGTATTGATGTCGGGGTTGGTGCCGAGCGCGAACGAAACCGTCAGCGTGTAGCTGCCGTCATTGGCGCTGGTCGATTTCATGTAGAGCGCGCGATCGACGCCGATGATCTGCGCCTCGAGGGGTTGGGCGACGCTGCTCTCGACCACCTCGGCGGATGCACCGGGGAAGTTGCCGGAGACCGTGACCTGCGGCGGCACGATGTCCGGAAATTGCGCCACCGGAATCTGCATCAACGCCAGCGCGCCGGCGATGGTGATGATGAAGGCGATCACCATCGAAAGCCGCGGACGATCGATGAAGACGGCAGATATCATGGTTTGCGGTCCAGCGGGCGGCTCGTGCCGGAGGCGCCGTGATCCGCTTGCGGAGCCGTGCCGTCTGCGGCAGCCTTCATGCTCGAGAGGATCAGCGGACTTGCCGGTCCCGGCGAAACGGTCTGGCCAGGACGAACGCGCTGCAAGCCCTCCGCGATGACCTTGTCGCCGGCCGCAAGTCCGGCGATCACGGCGGCGATGGTCGTGGTCGATTGTCCGAGCTGGACGCGGCGCTGCTCGGCCTTGTTGTCGGCGCCGACAGCCAGCACATAGTCGCCCTGCTGATCGGAGAGCACAGCGGCGCGCGGGATTGCCAGCACCTCGATCGGTTGGACGCCCTCCAGCACGACGGTGACGAACTCGCCGTCGGTGAGTTCGTGGACGATGACACCAGCCGCCGAAGAAGCCCGCAGGATCGGATTGCCGATCTCCCCGCGTACGGTGATGGTATCGGTGCCCTGGGCGATGGTGTTGTCGACGAAATTCAGCTTGCCGGAGTGGCCGTACATGCGGCCATCGGGCAGTCGCAGCCTGATCACCACCGCGTCCAGGCCGCCTTGTGGTCCGTATCGTTCCCGCAGCTCGAGCCCCTGGCGGAGCGGCACCGGGAAGGTGACATACATCGGGTCCTGGCTGACGATGGTGGCCAGCACGCCCGAGCTCGGACCGACGACGTTGCCTTCCGTCACCGCCGTGCGTCCGATCTTGCCGGCAATCGGCGCGTTGATCATCGTGTAACCGAGATTGATCTGGGAGGCTTGGACCTGGGCTTGCGCGGCGTGCACCTGGGCTTCGAGGCTGAGCTGGTTCGCGATCGCTGCATCGTAGGTGGACTGTTGCCCGGCAGGGCCCCCGAGCAGGGTCCGCGCGCGTTCGGTCGTCAATTTGGCATTTTCGAGCGTTGCCTGGAGCTGCGCGACCTGCGCCTTTTTCGATGCGAGATCCGCTTCGAAGGGACCACGTTCGAGCCGATAGAGCTCATCGCCTTCCTTGATCTCGGCGCCCTCGTCGAACAGGCGCTTGTCCAGAAATGCCGTCACGCGCGCGACGACGTTGACCCGATTGATCGCCTCGATCCGTCCAAGAAATTCGCTGGTCTCGGTGATCGGCCGCCTGGTCGCTTCCACGACGCCGACAGCAGGGGCTCCGGCCGCGGCGGGTTGGGTCCGGGCGGTCCCACCGGCGATGATCGTCAGGAGAGTTGCCGCCAGCAGCCTGATCGGGACGCCAGCAAGGTTCATTGTCCGCTCCTTGCTCCAGACTTGAGAGCCGGGCCGGGTCTGTGCTTCACCAGCGCCTCGTTACTCCCGTCGTGTCCGATCGTTGCGCGCGGGTTCGTCGTAACCCTTGCGACGGCTATAGAACATCAGCGCGATCAGGCCGCAGCCGAACACCAACATCAGGATGACGGCCCCTCCGAGGATGATGTTGCGGTAGAGCGGCATCGATGGAGTTGCCTGCCATACCGACACGCAGAAGGCGGCTGCCACCACGAGAAGAGCTATCAGAGCGGCCCACAGGAGCCATTGATTCGCGTGGCGCACGATCGCCTCCATCGCCCGGGTCGGGGCCTGCATCGCCTTCGTGTCAAATCTGCTGCCAGCGGATTGCGCAAGTTGAGAGGGGCTTCCTAGCGCCACCGCCATCCGCAACGACGACGACCGCGATGCCACCAGCAAACCCATCGGCGCCTGCGCGGCGGTGGGCGGCCCCAGCCTGGACGAGGCGGCGGTCCCCACTGCGCTTGCCAGAGTAGCGGCGGTCGTCCCCAACCGGGGGCAGGGCCCCAGGCGGGAGCGGGCGGTCCCCACCACTGAGCTTGCGTCAGGAGGTCCGACGGCTCGCTGGCCTGGCCAAGATCGTGGGCAATCGGCATCGCTTCCGCAGTCTCAATCAGACGAACTCCGATAGCGCCGATCGCCGCGGCAGCAACGGCATTCTGAGCGAAGCCAAGGAAAGCTCGACGGGTGGGAGTGTCCATCATCATCTTCTCCTTCGTTCGTTACGCAGCTCGCCGCACGGATTGAAGCGCATAAAGCAGCCACGCCAGGCCGTGCGAGATCAGGTCGACGCCAAGCAGGAATCCGAGGGCCCAGACGCTGATGGTCGGAAAGCCGAACAGGATCAGCACGCCCGCGAGCAGTCCGAAGATGCCGGAGATCAGCATCATCCATCCGTTCTGTCGCCAATGGGCGAAGCTCAGCACGCATCGAATGACGCCCGAGGCGAACAGCACCGCGCCGAGGAAATAGGTGAGGATCAGGGCACCGGAAGCCGGCTGGGTGAGCAGCACAAGCCCGAAGGCGAGATAGAGCGCGCCGAGAACAATCTGCCACAGAAAACCGCCCCATCCTTTGGTCCAGAAGGCATGGGCGATCTCGAATGCGCCAGCCGCGATAGCCGTCAGCCCGATCAGCTTGACGCTGATGATCGTCGCGAAGACCACGTCACTGAGAGCCGCGATGCCGGCGACGATCATCACGATGCCAAGGAGAGCGCAGACCCACAGCGGAGGCGAGCCCAGAACCCCGATGTCCGACCGGCTGTCATAGACCGTCATGCCATCCTCCTGATCCGCGCGATGATCGGCACGCTTGGGATGGTAGCTTCGAGCCCGCGCGGTCGACATCCGACGAAACCCTGAGCGACGGGGTGGGAATGTTCGCGTGGGCCCAACCGGACTCCAGCGATCGCGCGTGAAATCGCTGTTGCGAGCTATCGGCTGCCGCGCGGGCCCAGCGTCAGATTGGTGACGCCGGCCGCGAGATTGATCCCGATCGACCGCTCGATCGACAGCGGCTGCAACATCACACTCCTGCGCGAGCCGCCGATCAGGACGTTGGCGCCGAGACCGGGGCCGAATGCGAGGCTGCCGCTCGCGCCGACATAGTTGCCGCGCAGGGTGGCGGACCCGATCCGCGAGTTCTTGGCGAGCACGGCCCAGGACAGGGAGCCTGCACTGGTCACGCCGAGATCAAGGCCAACGCGCCGGATCCGTCCCTCATAGATGAACTGCCTCGGCGGGTTTCTCGCGAAGAATGTGCAGCGCAGTGACTGCGCTGATCCGAGCACAAGCCCGACGCGCGGGGTGCTCAAGCAGAGGAGCCGGCCGACCCTGAACGTTTCGGCGCGCGCGGGCAGGTTGGCGATGCATAGCAGCGCGGATGTGCCGAAGACTGCAACAAGTCGTGTCATTCGCATTCAGGCCTCCACTTGGCTGTTGGTGTCGGAGGGCGCAATCCTCGGTCGGCCGTCCTGGCGGAGCCAGAACGTGATGCCGAGGCCGATCAGCAGCACTGCGCCCAGCAGGAAGAAGAAGACGGACTGCTTCAGCCAGGATATCGCCGGGACGGCGACGCCCATCGCCAGGCCGAGGAACGAGATTTGCAGCGATAACAGGCTGACGCCGGCAAGGAACGTGCCGAGTGCGAGCAACGTCAGCAGGACCAGGCCGGTTGCCGGTGTCGGAAGCAACTGCTGGACGCCCGAGACCAGTATGATGTTCATCGTGACCAGGACGGCAATCCAGTGCAGCGCCTGGGTCCAGATCAATCGGAGCTGGGTCTCTTTGCCCTGGGTTTCCGGCCATTTGGTAACGACGCAGACGACGCAGATGGCAAGCGCCAGGAATTCCCAATAGCCGACGAGAGGCTGGTGGGAGACGTTGGTATAGGCGACCCCTCCGATAGCGAGCACCAGCGCCACGATGTAAGGAAGCTGCTGCCACAGGAAATGAGCCATTCCGGAACGATACGAGGGAGGCTCGGTACCCACGTTTCGTTGTACATCGATCTTGCTCATGGCCGATCCACTCTCGATCTACCGCCGTTGAACGTCTGCTTGAGGTCATCGCCAAGGTAGTCCTCGACGTAGAATCGGATGATCGCGACACGGCCGATCGCGACCAGTGGCATCGCCAGCGCGATGCCCAGGACGCCGAACAGCGCGCCCAGCATGACAATCGCGACCAGCGTCCAGGCAGGAGGGATCTCGACCGCCTGACGCTGGATCAGCGGGCCGATCACATAGCCTTCGACCGACTGGATGATCGTGTAGATCAGGACGGCCCAGATCAGCAGGGAACTGCCGAGCGGCATTGCGACGAGCGCGATCGGAATTGCGGCCACGATGGGTCCGAGATAGGGAATGAAATTGGACAGTCCCGCCTGCAATCCGAGCACGAAAGGACCGGGCAGCCCGATGAGGTAGAGTGCGACCCAGACCCACAGCGTCATGAGGATGATGCGGATGAACTGTCCGACCAGCCACAGCCGCATGACGGTGCCTATCTCGTCCATGACTGCCCTTGTCCGCGTGCGATAGGACTGCTTCACCAGCATGACGAGGCTATCGCGATGGCTGTTCGGATCGAAGGCAAAGAGGATCCCGAGGAACAGGATCACCAGCGCGCCGGTCAGAAGAGTTGAGGCTCCGCCGAGCAGAAATTGAGCGTGGCTGAGAAATCGGCCCTGATCCGAGAACAGCCATTGCGCGAAGTCGCGGCCCCATTCCGGGCCGAGGAGGTCAACGCCATATGACAGGAGATGCTCCTGCAGGACGTCGATCTGGCTGTCCATGACCTTCAGCAGGAGGCGCGTCTGCTCCGGCAGCTTGCCCGCACCCCAGACGATTCCAAACCCCGACAGAGCGGAGAACAGCAACAGGACCAGCGTCAGTCGCCAGGCGCGATTGAGCGGAAGGACCGGCGCCAGAGCCCTCGCGCACGCGTCCAGAAATGCGGCGAACAACACGCCTGCGAAGATGAGCAGGAGACTGGACACCGTCTGCCACGCCAGGAACAGGCAAACGCACGCAGCGAGCAGCGTGAGACCGGTCGCGAGCATGCTGCGTCGTGCGTCGTTCTCCGGCCGGCCGGTGGAATCGTCGCGTAGAACGACCTCGTGGAGCTTCTCCGGTCCTGTCCTGGACTCGCTCATGGATCGGTCCAATCGCTGGAGTCGACGATCGTCTTCTGCACCTAGGTCCGCACGCGCCGGCTGCCATAGTGCGGATGCTTTCCGCCGCGGTGACGCCAGTAACGGTGCTTCGTCGGGTTCGTATTGGTGTTGGGCGCTGCGCTCTTCGGTGCCGGCGCGCCGGCATCTTTTTGGGCAGACACGCCGGTCTCGGTCGGCTGGGCCGGCGACAGGGTTGGACATGCGGAGACCGCCACCAATCCGCCGAGGATCAAGGCGCCACAGATGGCCCGGGTGCTCATATCCGCCTCCATGTAACCAGGGACAAGGACTCAAATCGAGATGGCTCCGGTGGCCAGCGCGTAGACGCCGGCGCATGCGGCGATCGTGATCGCTGCAAAAAGGATGATTTCGAACGGCCTGAAGATCGCTTCCTTGCGCTCGCGCTTTGCGAGTAGGAACAGCACCGTGCCGGGTGCATAGAGGATCGACGACAGCAAGAGAAACTTGGGCCCGCCTGCGTAGATCATGCCGGCCGCGTAAAGTGTCGCGATGGCCGAGCGGATCCAGTCGACGACGCGGGCGTGCTCGCCGGCGTGATAGGCCTCGCTGGTCCAGGCGAGCTTCAGGCCGTACGCCGCAACAAAGAAATATGGGATCAGCGTCATCGCGCTCGTCATCTTCAAGGCAAGCGTGAATGCGTATTCCGCAAACCAGGTGACGAGCAGAAAACTCTGGATGACGCAGTTGGTGAGCCAGAGTGCGCCGGCAGGGACCTTGTGCACGTTCACCGTGGCGAGAAAGGAGGGCATCGTGCGGTGGATCGCGGCGGAATGCAGGATCTCGGCCGCCAACAGCGACCAGGACAAGTAGTTGCCGAGGACCGAGATCAGCAGTGCCACACTGATGAACACGCTGCCCCAGCGGCCGACGACCGCTTCCATCACGCCCGCCATGGATGGTGTCGGTAGATCCGCCAGCTCCGCTCGTGGCAGCACGCCGTACGACAGGAGCGTCACGAGGACGAGGAGGCACAGAACCGTCAGAAAGCCGGCAAGGGTTGCGAATCCGACGTCGGCGCGGCTCCGGGCGTAGCGGGAGTAGACACTCGCGCCTTCAATTCCGACGAACACGAACACCGTCAGCAGCATCGTGCCGCGAACCTGCGCGACCACCTTCGAGACGTCCGGCTGCTCCGTCCCCCAGAAATTCATGGAGAAGAGCGTGCCGTCGAAGGCGATGATGGCGACGACAATGAACAATAGGATCGGGATGATCTTGGCGTAGGTCGCGATCGTATTGAGCGCGGCCGCTCCCGTGATGCCGCGCAGCAGCAGAATGTGCACTCCCCAGAGCAGGACGGTCGCCGAAGCGATCGCCACCGGCGTTGTGCCATCGCCGAAGATCGGGAAAAACTGTCCGAGCGTCGCCTTGATCAAGACGAGGCAGGCGACATCTGCAAGGCAGCAACCGATCCAGTATCCGACCGCCGAAGCAAAGCCGATATAGTCGCCAAATCCGGCCCTGGCATAGGCATAGATGCCGGCATCGAGGTTCGGCTTGCGTTGTGACAAGGTCTGGAACACGAAGGCGAGCATCAGCATGCCCGTGCCCGCGATGGCCCAGGCGATTATCGCTCCGAGCGCGCCCGTGGTCCGTCCGAACGCTGCAGGCAATGCAAAGATACCGGAACCGACCATCGACCCGATCACGAGCGCGATGAGCGCATTCCGGGAGAGCCCTTGATCGGCCTGGCTCGATGGAGGCGCCATGGTGCAAGCTGGCCTTCCAATCGGAGATCGGGCAGGCGCGACAAGCCCTTGCGACGGTGCAGCGCCGGCCACCCCTTGGCAAAGACCTTAGGAGCAGCCCTTCTGCTCGAACATCAGTGATTCTATGTAGAGAGCAGTGGCAGGAAACCAGTAGGCTGGACCTGGTCCGGCCAGCCTCGTCTTTCCTCAGTTGCGACCGGACGAAAGTCCGGGAGCGGTATCGGCCACAAACACGAAGCTCGACCGGACGAATTCCCCGGCCTTGGCAAGCTCTTCTGCAATGCGCCGGGCATGCAGCATCGCCGCGTCCTGGTCAACGTGCTCGCATCCGCTCTCGTCCGGCGAGAGGCCGTACCTGTCGACGATGTGAAAGAAGTAGCGCATGTCGGCCGATTAGGCCGGTAATCGACCCGCTTCCAGTGACAAATGCGTAAGGGTCGTAATCAGAAAGACGAACGCAAGCGGCAGCTCCATCTTGCGATTCTGTAAGGCGGAAAATCGCCGCAAGCTGAAGGGCAGGCGTGCCGAATTTGCAGGCCGAGTAGGGTGATCTTGCCCCCGGGATATCAGGTGATTGTCCGATATCCGTGCGAGGGCAGAGGGATAGGGTTGCTGCCTCCCAACGGCTCCGCGAGGAGGCAAGCGATGTCAAACTACGATCAGAACCTGGCGACCTCTGACGCAATCGCGATGGACGGTGGATTGCGCGGCTACATGCTGCGCATCTACAACTACATGGCCGCCGGCGTCGGCTTGACCGCCGTTGTGGCGTGGCTGACCTACCAGCTCACCGGTCCCGCATTGCTGCAGAGTCCGTTGATGTGGGTCTTCATACTGGCGCCGCTCGCGCTGGTCTTTTTCCTAAGCGCGCGCATCAATACGCTGTCGGCGGCGACGGCGCGGCTCCTGTTCTTCATCTATGCCGCGCTGGTCGGTGTCTCGCTCTCGATACTGCTGCACATCTACACCAGCGCCTCGATCACGCGCGTGTTCTTCATCGCGGCCGCCATGTTCGGGGCGCTCAGCGTGTTCGGCTACACCACAAGGCGTGACCTGTCCGGCCTCGGCACTTTCCTGTTCATGGGCCTGATCGGGGTCATCATTGCGAGCCTGGTGAACCTCTTCCTGCAATCAAGCGGGCTCGACTGGTTGATCTCGATCGTGGGCGTCGGCGTCTTTGCGGGGCTCACGGCCTACGACACCCAGCGGATCAAGGCAATGTACGACAGCGGCGACGATGAAACGTCGGCTGGCCGCAAGTCGGTGATTTCAGCGCTGTCGCTCTATCTCAACTTCATCAACCTGTTCATGATGCTGCTGCGTCTGGCCGGCAGCCGGCGCTGAGCGACCGAACGAAAGGCGGCCCTCAGGCCGCCGGTCGCTCCGCGGCGCTTGCCAGCGCGTCGCGCAGGGCCTGCTCCCTGGTGTCATCCAGGGACGTCTTCAGCACGGTCCCTCCGGCGTCCTTGATCTCCTTCAGGACTTTGTCTGCAGTCATATTCTTGATCAGGACGAACAGCGCGGCATTGCCGGTGTGGAGTGACGCTGACAACTCCTTCATGAAGGAGTCATCGATGCCGAAATCGGACAAGGCGCCGCCGAGCGCGCCGGAGGCCGCGCCGACGGCGACACCGAGGATCGGATTGAGGAAGATCATGCCGATCAGAAGCCCCCAGAAACCGCCGGTCACCGCCCCCATCGACGTCGTATTGACGAGTTGATTGAGTTTGATGCCGCCGGAATCCGTCTTCACGGCGATCACGGCATCGCTGATCGTGATCAGATATTCCTTCTGCAGCTTGAGCAGCCGTTGGCGCACTTCCTCAGCCTTTGCTTCGGATGGATAAACGATCGCCACTAAATCTGACATGAAGACCTCCCGCTGGATCGCACTCCGCCGGCCAAGCCTGGTACGCTGGCGGGACGCGCTGTCAGAGATTAGCCGTCGGTTCACCGGCGCGGCATCGGAGAAAACCCTCAGGCGTCGGGATGATTGTTCCTGATCATGGCGACAGGGAATACCTGGGTCTGACCTGTTCCGATGCATGAGCTCGCGCCTCACGCGGCCACTAGCATCAACACGCTGAACAGCAGCGCCAGCATCAGAAGGCAGGTGCTTGCCGCCGGCCACTCGCAGAGAACACCGTTGCCCCTTTCAACATAGCTACTGAACGCGCAGCAGCCCCGTCGGAATCGATTGAGCATGCCGATTGCGACCTTCCAGCGCACCGAAGACGCAAACGGGTGCGGCCGGGGGCTGAGCAGGATTGCCAGCACCACGCCTCCCAGGACAGGCAACAGCGATTTGGAGAGCGTTCCGAGACCGGAGAGATCGGGCGGCGAAATGTACGGGACCGGCAGATACGGTTCCCAAGGCACGAGGCCGAGCAATAACGAGCAGAGCGCCAGGACGAGCGCCGCCACGTCCCCGAGGCGCGGTGCCGGGCCCGTCAATACAACGGGCTTGTCCGGAGGGGCCAGCGCATGAGCCAGAACCAACAAAACATAGGCGGCAGTGAATACCCCGCCGGCCTGGAGCACGACCGCCCACCACCATTGCTGCCTCTCGGTCGCGGCCTGAAGCAACAGGTCCTTCGCCAGGGATGCGCCACTCGGCTGCACGCCGATCAGCGCGATGCCGGCGAAGGCGAACGCGAGCACGCTCAAGGGCAGGACCCGCGCGATGCCGCCGAGCCCCGTGATGCGATCGTGACCGAGCCCGGCGTAGATCGATCCGGCGGCCATGAACATCGCCGCCTTCGCGGTGGCATGAGAGGCAGCCTGTAGCAGGCCGCCCGCCAGGGCCCCGCCACTCTCCAGGTGGCCCGAGCCATTGAACGCGAGCGGAAACATCAGGAAGAGATACCCGATCTGGGCCAGCGTTGAATATGCGATCAGGAGCTTCAGTCGCTCCTGGCGCAAGGCGAGAACGCTTCCAAACACGATCGCCGCCGCTCCCAGCGCAGCGAGCAGTTGCGTGGCGGCGAAACCGGGCAGCCCGGGCATCACCTGGAACCAGAGCCGCACGATGATGAAGAAAGATCCCTTCACGACGAGGCCAGACAGGATCGCACTGCCGGCAGCTGGCGCGCCCGCGTGGGCCGGCGGCAGCCAGAGATGCAACGGAAAGAGCGCGGTCTTGGCCAGAAGACCTGATGTCATCAATGCCGCCGCGACGAGCGAGGCCGGCTCTGCTCCAATCCGATGCGACAACAGCACGATATCCAGGGTGGCATGGAGACCATAGAGCAGTGCCGTGCCCAGCAAATAGAGCACGGAGCCGAGCAACGCGAAGAGCAGGTACCGTATCGCCGCTCGCAGGGTCTCCGGGCGGCCATCCAGCGAGACCAGCGGCACCGCGGCGAATGTCAGCAATTCCAGGGCAACATAAAGCGTGAAGAGGTCTCCACCGACAAAGATTGCGTTCAGCGCGGCCCAGACCGCCAGCAGCAGGATCCAGAACACGAATGGCGCGCGGGCCTTGGTCGTCGTGACGGAGAATTCAGCACCGGCATAGACGGCGACTGCGGAGATCACGACTGCGGTTGCCGCAAGCATCACGGCCGCCAATCCGTCCACGCGCAGCGCCACCCCCAGCGGCGGCGGCCAGGCGCCGAGCAGGTAAACGAGAGGGCCCGTGCTGTGCGGCACTGCTGCCACAATCGTCACGGTGATCGCCAGCTCCAGCGGGACCATCGCGAATGCGACCAGCCTGACGTATCGGTCGCCCAGGACGAAGGCCAGCAGAACACCCGCGATGGGTATGGCAATCGACAGCACCAGCAGGAAGCCGCTTGGGGTTGTTGCCGCGTCCAGCGCAGGGGCAGGGGGCAGCATCAGCCACCAACCTGATCTGGGTCATCGCCCGGCGAGGCGCGACCGCTCCGCGCCACAGAGGCGCTCGTCTGGAACAGCCGCAGCAACAGTGCAATTGCCAAAGCCGTTGCGGAAAACGCGACGACGACGCCGGTGATCACCAAGGCTTGCGGCACGGGATCGTTGCCCATCCCTGCCGCCGCACCGCGCCGTCCAACGACGCCGAACAGGAGGAATACGCCGCTGCCGAGCAGATTGAAGGCGATGATCTTGCGGAGGGGCTGGGGGTTCGTGATCAGGCCGTAGAGCCCGAGTCCGACGGCGGCAGCAGCGCACAATCCGAACACCGTCACGCCGCTCACGGCTCCGTGCTCCGTTCCGGCGCACCGGCGAGCAGCAGTCCGAGCGTCGCTGCGATCGTCAGGGTCATTGCGATTTCGATGCCAAGTATCAGCGGCTTGGCCAGCGCCGGCGGATAGGACAGGAATGCGGCGCCAAACAGAAGGCCGGCGAGGCCGACGAGCAGGAACAGACCAGGCCCGGCAACGAGGATGAACCGTACCGATCGATGGCTCACGAGCGGCGTGTCCGCCAATCCGGCCATGATGGCCAGCAGCCACATCGACGCGAGAATCGCGCCGCCCTGAAAAGCTCCACCGGGATGGTCGGAGCCGGTCCAGAGGATATAGATCCCGATGACGATGCCAACCGGCGGCAGCAGCCGCGCAAGAAAGGCGAGAACGCCACGTGGATCGGCCTGGTGGCGCGGCCCGGGACGGCCGCCCCACGCGCTGTCAGGCGCAAGCGACCAAACGCCGATGATGGCCAGCAACAGCACGACCTTCTCGAGCATGGTATCCATGGCGCGGAACGCCATGAGCACGTTGGTAACGGGGTTTGACAGGCCCGTCGCCCAGGCATTTGCAACAGCAGCCGGTGCAAGCGTCGGCGCAGGATCGGGTAGCAGCAGGACCACCCCGGCCAGCACCGCAGCCGTCAATACGGACAGCGCTGCGGCGCCGGCTCGCAGCAGTTTGCCTGGCCTTGCGTCTGCCATCATGTCGGCATCCCGCAACCGCGCCGCCGCACCCAGCAGCAAGACGCCACCGAGCCCGCCGCCGATTGCGGCCTCAGTCAGTGCGACGTCGGCAGCATCGAGGCGTACCCAGATGAGTGCCACCAGCAGTCCATAGGCGACGAACCCGACCGTGGCCGAAAACGTCTCGGGCACGACGATCGTCCAGACGCCGAGGGTCAGCACGACCGCGGCAAGAACGATTTCGATGACCGTCTCAATGCTCATCGGTTCAACTGGCCATGGCGCGCCGCGCGCGCAATCAGTTGCGAGACGGTGGCGCCCGCGAGCAGGCCGAGCAGCCAGATACCAACCAGCTTCAGCCCGTCGCGAAGACTCGCTGCCTGCGGGAGCAGTCCGAGCACAACCAGACCGAGGCCGAGATTGTCCGCCTTGGTCAGCGCGTGCAGGCGCGTCAGGGTATCGGGAAAGCGAAGCAGGCCGACCGTGCCGGCCAGAAAAAAGAACGCGCCGGCCGACACTGCCGCAATCGTCATCACGTCGCGTGCGAGGCTCATTCGTCCTCCGTTGATGCGGTTCCATCGGCCGCGAAGCGGGAAAGCCCCTTCTTGACGAACGCGATGGAGGTGAAGGTGGCGAGCAGCGCCAGGGTCAAAGCCACGTCGATCGCTGCGGGTATGCTCGCTGCGGTTCCGAGCAGCAGCAGTGTCGCAATGCCTCCGGTCCCGATCAGTTGCGTCGCCATGACTCGATCAGCGTCGCCAGGGCCACGCAGGATCGACAACAGTCCAAGCGCCAGCATGGCCAGAATGAAGCCGACCGCGACCGTCAGGAACTCAGTCATTGTAAAGCGCTCGAGCCAAGGCCGCCTCCTCCTGATCGAGTTCGGCGATCACGGGCTGATCGACGTCGAGGCAGTGATAGAGGAGTTGCGCCTCCTCCTCTCCGGCCGGCACGGTGCCTGGCAACAGGCTGGTGAGTGTAGCGAACACGTTGCGACGCAGGCCACGCGGAAGGCGGGTTGGATACGCGACGAATCCAGGGCGCAGCGGCAGGCCGGGATCGAGTGCGCGCCTTGCGACGTCCACTCCGGCCACAATGGACTGGTACAGGAACAGAAGCGCCAGTCGGAGGATCGCGCGAGGTGAGCGCCGCGACGTGCCAGGCTCCAGCAAACGCAGGCTCGTCCAGGTTGCCGTCGCGACGGCGATTGTTGCGGCAGGAATGTCATCGAGAGAGGCGCCGGCAAGCACGAGCCAAAGGCAGAGAAACCATGCCGCTCGGGACGCCGCGCTTCGCCAGGACGCCCCGACTCCGACGCCCGTATGCGCGTCCCGTTTTCCCGAGGGCCCTCTCATTCGTCAAGCCGCCGCGCTCGATCGCTTCGTCTGAGCCTGGAACAGTGCGCTCTTGATGAGACCGGCGATATTGGGTGATTGCCTGATCAGGCGTCGGGAATTCCCCAGAGCGCTGTCGGACGGTTGTCACGCCTCGTCAGGTTTTTGCCTGCGTTTTGCGCCGCGCCGTAACAGCGATTGCATCCGGCCGCACCGAGTAGATTTGCCGATGTGTGCGGCCGATCCCCTGGGCAAGAATACCGAGGGGCGATGCCGCGAAATCGCAACCTCGGGAAAGGCTGACCTGCTCGGCAACGTCTCAGGAATTTGAGGAGCTTGGCTATGCGCGGTCGCCGAACGACACCTCGGCAAGCCATCGCACTGACGCTGATGGCAGTTGCATCCGCGTCGATCCTGGCTGCGTGTGATCGTCAGGTGGAAACAACGAAGTCGTCTCCGCGTCCGGTCCGGACCACGACGATCGAGAAGCGTGAGAGCCTGATGCCGCTGACCTTCACGGGGCGCATCGAGGCGGAGGACGAAGTCAGCGTCGCTTTCCGGATCTCCGGGCGTCTGCTTGCGAACGAGGCCAGGCTCGGCGACAGGGTCGAGGCCGGGCAGTTGCTGGCGCAACTGGAGCCCCAGAACGAGCTGAGCACATTGCGGCAGGCGAAGGCTGCTCTTTCCGCTGCACAGGGCCAGTTGACGCAGGCACGCAACCATTACGAGCGCCAGGAGACGCTGTTGGCACAAGGGTGGACCACGCGTGCCAGTTTCGAGGCGGCGACGCAAGCACGACAGACCGCCCAATCGCAGGTCGAGGCGGCGGAGGCGCAATTGAGTTCTGCGCACGATCTCGTCAGTTTCACCGAACTGCGAGCCGACGCGCCGGGCAAGATCACCGCGACGGGGCCGTCGGCCGGCGAGGTCGTTCAGGCCGGACAAATGATCGCGCGGATCGCCAGACAGGACGGCCGCGACGCCATCTTCGATGTTCCTGCTCAGATGGTCAGATCGGCCCCAGCCGACGTGCAGGTCACCGTCAGCCTGACGGATGATCCGAAGATTACGGCGCGAGGCCGCATTCGTCAGATCGCGGCACAAGCCGATCCAGTTACCCGCACCTTCGAGGTCAAGGTCGGCTTAACGGAGCCGCCGGCGGCGATGCGGCTCGGCGCGACCGTCAACGGCCGCGTCGAAACCAGTTCCGGGCCGGTGATCGACATACCGGCAACCGCGTTGACGCGGATCAATCAACAGCCGGCCGTGTGGGTTGTCGATCCATCGACGAACGTCGTATCGGCGCGCAACGTTGACATCCTGCGTTTCGACCAGGCACAGGTCATCGTTTCGCAGGGGTTGGACGCCGGAGAAATCGTCGTCACCGCGGGCGTGCAGGCGCTTCACCCGGGCCAGAAGGTGCGGGTGCTCGGGTCAGAGCCATGACCGGGCTCAATCTCTCCGACTGGGCCCTCAGGCATCGCTCGCTCGTCGTCTATGTGATGATGGTTGCCGTGATCGCCGGGGGACTGGCGTATTTCCGGCTTGGCCGAAACGAGGATCCCTCCTTCATCATCAAGACCATGGTCGTTCAGGCGGCCTGGCCGGGGGCAACGACCGAAGAGACGATGAAGCAGGTGACGGAGCGGCTCGAGCGCCAATTGCAGGAGACGCCCCATTTGGACTTCCTGCGCAGCTTCACCCGGGCGGGTCTCGTCACCATCTTCGTCAACCTGAAAGGAAGTGCGAACGCGAGGCAGGTTTCAGACACCTGGTATGAGGTGAGAAAGAGCATCGGCGACATGCGGCACACCTTGCCTGCCGGGGTCGTCGGTCCGGGCTTCAATGACGACTTCGGCGACACGTTCGGCATCGTCTACGGCTTCACCAGCGACGGCTTCACGCAGCGGGAGTTGCGAGATTACGTCGAGCACATCCGTTCCCGATTGCTTCAGGTCCATGACGTGTCGAAGATCGAGCTCCTGGGTGCGCAGGACGAGGTGATCTTCGTCGAATTCTCCAAGCAGGAACTTGCGACCCTGGGCGTCGATCGGGCGGCTCTGCTCGCCGCGCTGCAATCGCAAAATATCGTCCGCCCGGCGGGCGTGATCCAGACCGGCAAGGAAAGCATCTCCGTGCGGGTGTCAGGCGGTTTTCAGTCGGAGCAGGACATCGCCGGCGTCAATTTCGTCGCGGCAGGACGCACGATTCGCCTGAGCGACATCGCGCAGGTGCGGCGCGGCTACGTGGATCCGCCGCAACCGATGTTCCGGGTCAACGGCCAGCCTGCAATCGGGCTTGCCATCGCGATGCGCGAGGGCGGCGACATTCTTGCGCTCGGCAGAAACGTCAAGAAGGTGATGGCGGAGATCACCGCCGACCTCCCGATCGGAATCGAGCCGATCCTCGTTGCCGATCAGGCACTCGTGGTCGGAGGCGCGATCGGCGAATTCATGACCTCGCTCCTTCAGGCGATCGCCATCATCCTGGTGGTGAGTTTCATCAGCCTCGGAATCCGTCCCGGCCTCATCATCGCGCTTGCCATCCCGTTGACGCTGGCCATCGTGTTTCCGATCATGGAGATCGCTCGCGTCGACATGCAGCGGATATCGCTGGGAGCGCTGATCATCGCGCTCGCACTGCTGGTCGACGATGCGATGACGACCACCGACGCAACGCTCAATCGGCTGGCGCAAGGCGACAGCAAGGTCGACGCGGCGACGTTTGCCTACCGCAGCCATGCCTTTGCCATGCTTGCGGGAACGCTGGTGACGATCGCGGGCTTCATCCCGGTCGGGTTTGCCGCGAGCTCGGCCGGCGAATATACCTTCTCGCTGTTTGCGGTGGTCGCGATCGCACTCCTGGTGTCGTGGCTCGTTGCCGTGGTCTTCACGCCCTTGCTGGGTGTCGTCATTCTTGTCCCGCCGGTGCGGAAGGGCGCTGCCGAGCCCGGCGCGATGTTCCGTTTCTATCGGAGTTTTCTGACGCTGGCGATGCGCGCCAAGTGGCTGACGATCGCGATCTCGCTGGCGCTCTTTGTCGCGTCCGTTCTCGCGCTTCCGTTGATCCCGCAGCAGTTCTTTCCGTCGTCCGATCGGCCCGAATTGCTCGTGGACCTCAGCCTGCCGCAGAACGCATCGATCCATGCGAGCGAGATGGCAGCCTGGCGCCTGGATGCAGCATTGGCCGCCGATCCGGACGTCCGTCATTGGAGCACCAATGTGGGGCGCGGTGCGATCCGCTTTTATCTCCCACTGAGCGTGGAGCTTCCGAACGATTCCTTCACGCAGGCGGTTGTCGTGGCAAAGGACGTCGCGGCGCGCGAGCGCCTACAGGTGCGGTTGGAACGTCGTCTCGCGGAGGAGTTTCCGGCGGCCGTCTCGTCGGTTTCGCCTCTGGGCCTCGGCCCGCCTGTCGGATGGCCGCTGCAATATCGCGTCAGCGGACCTGACGTCGAGCAGGTGCGTGCGATTGCACTCAAGGTTGGACAGATCCTGGCCTCGGATCCCAGGGCCAAGGGCATCAACTTCGACTGGATGGAGCCGGAGCGCCAGCTGCGGATCTACGTCGATCAGGATGAAGCGCGCCGTCTCGGCCTGAGCTCGCAGGCGATATCGAGCGTATTGAACACCGTGATATCTGGCGCAGTCGTCACCCAGGTCCGCGACGACATCTATCTGGTCAACGTGGTGGCCCGGGCAATCGACGAACAGCGCATTTCGCTGTCCAACCTGCGCACGCTCCAGGTGCCGCTACCTGGTGGACAGACGGTGTCGCTCAGCCAGTTTGCGACGTTCGGATATCATCAGGAGCATCCGCTGATCTGGCGACGCGACCGCATCCCGACCCTGACGGTGCGTGCCGATATCGGTGGTGGAACGCTGCCCGATACGATGGTGGATGCTCTGTCGCCCGCGATCGAAACGCTGAGGAAGACGCTTCCCGTGTCCTACAATGTGGCCGTCGGCGGGACCGTGGAAGAGAGCCGGAAATCGCAGGCGTCCGTGCTCGCCGTGGTTCCCATGATG
The DNA here is from genome assembly GCF_004571025.1 of Bradyrhizobium niftali. GTDB lineage: Bacteria > Pseudomonadota > Alphaproteobacteria > Rhizobiales > Xanthobacteraceae > Bradyrhizobium > Bradyrhizobium niftali. The sequence continues at coordinate 685,428 of NZ_SPQT01000001.1, forward strand.
CTGTTCGTCATGTTCACGGTTCTGATGGTCCAGCTGCAGAGCTTTTCGCGACTGGTCATGGTCGTCAGCGTGGCTCCGCTCGGGATGATCGGCGTCGTGGCCGCGCTGTTGCTGTCCGGCAGGCCGATGGGCTTTGTCACCATTCTCGGCGTTCTCGCCTTGCTCGGCATGATCTGCAAAAATGCGGTGATCCTGATCAGCCAGATCGATGCGGAGCGCGCGCACGGCAAGAGCCCATGGGACGCGGCGGTGGATGCCAGCAGCTCCCGTTTCCGTCCCATCATGCTGACGGCGGTGTCGACCGTTCTCGGCATGATCCCGATTGCTCCAACCGTATTCTGGGGGCCGATGGCGGTTGCAATCATGGGCGGCCTGCTGGTCGCGACCGTGCTGACGCTTGTCTTGCTGCCGACATTGTACGTGACCTGGTTCGGGGAGAAGGGACCGGCCATTGCCTCCGCGCCACCGTCGTCGTGAGTGGCTGTTTCCTGCGAGGGAAATCCCGACGCTCGACTAGGTAATCACCCGATATTCCAGGTGTCGCCCAAGGCGCATCGTGCGACCGCCGGCAAAGTCGCTCGGCCGGGATGTTGCGCACCCGCGTGTCGCGAGGTCTTCACATGACTGGGACGCCGTCAATCCAGAAGCTCTCCCTGTTCGCATTGACCGCGATGGTGGTCGGCTCGATGGTCGGCTCGGGGATATTCTCGCTGCCGCGAACTTTCGGCATCGCCACTGGTCCCTTCGGCGCGATCTTCGCCTGGTGCATTGCCGGCGGCGGCATGTACACCCTCGCGCGGGTGTTCCAGGCACTGGCCGAGCGAAAGCCCGAGCTCGATGCCGGCGTCTATGCCTATGCGAAGGAAGGATTTGGCGACTATCCCGGCTTCTTGTCGGCATTCGGATACTGGATCGGCAGCTGCATCGGCAACGTATCCTATTGGGTCCTCATCAAGTCGACCTTGGGCGCCTTCTTTCCGGTCTTTGGGGATGGGAACACGGTCACCGCAATCATCGTCGCCTCGATCGGAATTTGGCTGTTCCACTTCATGATCCTGCGCGGCGTGCAGCAGGCGGCCGCGATCAACACCATCGTCACTGTCGCCAAGATCGTACCGATCCTGGTCTTCATCGTGATCCTGATCGTCTCGTTCAACGCCGACATGTTCCGCGGCAATTTCTGGGGCGGCGTGGGCATGCCGGACAAGGGCCTGTTCGAGCAGATCCGCGCCACCATGCTGGTCACGGTGTTTGTCTTTCTCGGCATCGAGGGCGCCAGCGTCTATTCACGCTACGCCAAGGAGCGCGCGCATGTCGGTGCTGCGACCCTGCTCGGGTTTGCGATCGTCACGAGCCTGATGGTGCTCGTCACCATGCTGCCATATGCCGTGCTGCTCCGCGCCGAGATCGCCGGCATGCGGCAACCGTCCATGGCGACGGTCCTGGAGGCGGTGGTCGGGCATTGGGGCGCGATCTTCGTCAGCATTGGACTTCTGGTTTCGGTGTTGGGGGCCTATCTCGCCTGGTCGCTGATCTGTGCCGAGGTGCTCTCCGCCGCCGGTCGGACCAGGGATATGCCGGCGTTGTTCGGCAAGGAAAATGCGAACAAGGTGCCCGCCGCGGCGCTCTGGCTCACCAATGTGATCGTCCAGCTCTTCGTCATCAGCACCTATTGGTCGCAGGATGCGTTCGCGTTGATGCTCAATCTGACGAGCGTGATGTCACTCATTCCGTTCTTCCTCGTCGCAGCCTACGGGCTCCTGCTCGTCAGGCGGGGCGAGACCTATGAGAAGAGCAGCAGCGAGCGAACGCGCGACACGATTTTTGCCGGCATCGCCGTCATCTACACGCTGTTCCTGATCTATTCGGCCGGAATGAAGTTTCTGCTGCTGTCCTTGATCCTCTACGCGCCCGGCACGGCGCTCTATTTCTGGGCGCGCCTGGAACAGAAGGCGAGGGTCTTCACGGCCGTCGAGTGGGGCATCTTCATCGCGGCCGCCGTCGGCGCTGCTGTCGGGATTCACGGATTGGCCACCGGCTATATCACGATCTAGGCAAGGCAACCCTCAAGGGCAGTCCCATGGCAAAGCAGGCATCGGAATCCAATACTCCCTTTGGCGTTCATTCGGAGGTCGGTCAGCTCCGCAAGGTCATGGTCTGCTCACCCGGCCGCGCCCATCAGCGCCTCACGCCCTCCAATTGCGACACGCTGCTATTTGACGACGTCCTGTGGGTCGAAAACGCCAAGCGCGATCACTTCGATTTCGTGCAGAAGATGCGCGATCGCGGGATCGAAGTCGTCGAGATGCACAACCTGCTGACCGAGACGGTCGCGATCCCCGAGGCCAGGAAGTGGATCCTCGACAACCAGGTTGTTCCCGATCAGGTCGGTCTCGGTCTCGTCGACGAACTCAGGGGCTACCTCGAGAGCCTCACGCCGCGCGAACTGGCCGAAACGTTGATCGGTGGCGTTTCGACCCATGACTTCCCGGACGCCCATGGCGGCGAGATGCTCAAGCTCGTCCGCGAGGCCGCCGGCATGACCGAGTATCTGCTGCCGCCGCTCCCCAACACCCTTTATACGCGGGACACGACATGCTGGATCTACGGCGGGGTCACGCTGAATTCGCTCTATTGGCCGGCGCGGCATGAAGAGCCGATCCTCGCCACCGCCATCTACAGGTTCCATCCGGATTTCGCCGGCAAGGTCAATGTCTGGTGGGGCGATCCGACGCGGGACCACGGTCTCGCGACGCTGGAAGGCGGCGACGTGATGCCGATCGGCAAGGGCAACGTCCTGATCGGGTTGAGCGAGCGCACCTCGCGGCAGGCGATCAGCCAGGTCGCCGCAGCCCTGTTCAGGAAAAAGGCGGCCGAGCGTGTGATCGTGGCTGCGATGCCGAAGCTCCGCGCCGCAATGCATCTGGATACGGTCTTCACGTTCGCCGACCGGGATTGCGTTCTGCTCTATCCCGACATCGTCAACAACATCGCGGCCTTTTCCTACCGGCCGGCCGACAATTCCGCCGGCCTCGAACTGCGCAAGGACGAAAAGCCGTTCGTGGATGTGGTGGCTGAGGCCCTTGGCCTGAAGAAGCTGCGCGTGGTCGAGACCGGCGGCAACGCCTATATGCGCGAGCGGACGCAGTGGGACAGCGGCGCCAATCTGGTTTGCGCGTCCCCGGGCGTGGTGTTTGCCTATGACCGCAATACCTACACCAACACCTTGCTACGCAAGGAAGGGATCGAGGTGATCACCATCGTCGGTGCAGAGCTCGGGCGGGGCCGGGGAGGCGGTCATTGCATGACCTGTCCGATTACCAGGGACGCGGTGGACTACTAGGCGGATCGAGTGGGCTTGGCCGTGAGGCCAGCGCGCGTTCCGCTTTTCTTGGGGCAACGCAACCGATCGGGTCAGATGCAGAGTAAGTTCCCCGGCGTCTGTTCCGCAGCGTCGGGAGCTCCCGTCATTTTACGAAATGGCAATCTGTCGGTTCAATCCCTGATTTAAAATCATATCATTAACACGCCACAATCGCTACCCAATCTGAGGCGATTCCTGGTGTACGCAGAAGCCATCGGGGCATGCCATGCGTGGATCTATCGTTCTGTTACCGGTCGTTGGATTGTTTGGAGCAAGCGCCGCGTGGGCCGCGGATGTTGATCTGACCGAGCTGAAGGCAAGCAGTCCTGTGCCGTATTACTCCGCTCCGTCATGGAGCGTCGTCGGCTCCGTTGCACCGACTTTCACCGACAATGCCTTGTTCAGCCGGGACAACCGCAAATCGGATTTCTACTACGAGCCTGACGTGAGCGTCAGGCTGGACGGGAATCTGACAAATGACCTTTCTTACCGGCTCTACGCTCGCGCCCAATACGAGGCGTTTGCGAGGGAGAAGGATGGCAACGCTGCAGTCGCACGCGTGGGAGCGCGCCTGACGGAGAATTGGGACGGCTGGCGCTTCTCCGCCATCTACGAGAACCGATATGATTTCGACGGTGTCTACCGGGACCTTGCCTTCACCTCGCATGACGTGATGGGCTCGGTGGCGCGGGACTTCCGCATGAATAATGTGACACTCTCGCCGCTGTTGCTTGTGACCTACCGGTTTTCCGACCTCGCGGAAGCTCGCCGCTGGCGCTTCGACGCGTTGCTCGGCATCGAGGTCAAGCTCGATCCGAAATGGTCGATCGTGAGCACGCCGCTGTTCGAAGCCTTCTGGTTCACCGACGGGCTGAACCGGGGGCGGCAGGACCAGATCTACTCGGCGGACCTGGGTGTGAAGTACAATTTTACCAGCAACGTGTCGCTGACGACCAGTGTGGTGTACGAGGCGCGTGCATCGAATGTTGCGGTGCGGCGCTACAGGGACCTCAGGATCGGTCCTCGACTTGACTTCGCTTTTTGAGGGGCCTGCAAGATGATGAAATGCGCGTGGGTGCTGATGGGAGTCGCCGTTGGTCTAGCGGCGCCGTCTGCCGCTGCCGCAGACCCGCGCGATTCTGTGGACCGAAGCCAACGCCTGGATACCGATGCACTCAGGGACGACGTCGGCATTAACCGCCTCCAGGTGCCGTCTCATCCGCTGGTGATCGCGCCGCCTCAACAGCCCTCTCCGAGCGCGAAGGCAGGAAAGAAGAAGAAGTCCAGCGCGAGCGGAACGGGAAGCCGTTAGCGCCTGGTGGTACATGTCGACCGATCTCGATCCGAGAACGATATGCATGATTCTCGGAGCGCGTTGCTTACGTGTCGATAAAGCTGTTGTATGATTTTGTCGCTCGTAAAGGTTGTAGGTGGCACTTTAGCATTTGTTGCATCTCTTTTGAGTCCAGTGCCGAATGGTCTGGCACGAACCGCATTTGGTCCCTTCAGGTCTCCCCTCACGAATTCGAGATTCCAATCTCGCGCTACGACTACTTATGGCGCGATCAACCTAACGGTGTATAATCTGCGGACCCCACGGGCGTCTCTACTCTGATCCAGGGTGATGCCTCGCCTGCGGGGCAGGACGGCGACTCTCGATATCGAGCTTCAATGTCGGGCGTTGCCGCAGCAGAGTGAGCGCGTACCGTGAAGCCTCATAGCTTTCCCGCTCCCGAGCCAATTCGAACCGGCGGCACAGGGTCGTTCCGGCTCGGTTTCGAAGAAGCCAGCGACCGGCTGTACTGGATGTGCTCGGCCGACTTTCTCTTCGTAGTGCGCCCTTCGCCTGGCGGACGCTTCGTCTATGAGGGGATCAATCCGGCCTTCGAGTCGCATCTCGGCATCTCATCCGATGACATCCGGGAGATGGACGTCTCCAGTTGCATGAGCAGGGATGACGCGAGATCCATCTATGAGGCCCTCCGCGCCTGTGTTGCGGAAGGAACGGAAGTGAGGATTCGCCATCGTCTCGCATTTGGCATCCGGCGGCAAAATATGGAGACGACCATCGTTCCCGTTGTGGATCCCGTAACAACTGGCGCGATCCGGCTGATGGGCAGCCATCGTACCATGCGTCATGGTGCATTCGAAGCCGCGACCGAAGGAGTCGATGATGTGCACGTCGGGGCCAATTTGGCGTCCATTCAGGAGGATATCCAACAGCGGATTGCTTCCGATCTCCATGATTCGACATGTCAGCATTTGATTGCCGCGAGTCTCGGTCTCATGCGGCTCCGGCGTAACATCAGCGACCCGGTCGGTGCCGAACGGCTTTGCGATGAGATCGACGCGTCTATCGACGAGGCACTCAGGGAAATCCGTGCCTTTTCCTATCTGCTACACCCCCAGAATCTGACGATCGACAGACTCAAGGCCGCGATCGAGCACTATGCCGATGGATTTGCGGCGCGCACCTCGTTGCGGGTCACGACCAGGATCGTGCCTGACGTCGATAGGCTACCTTACGAAAAGCAACGCGCCTTGCTGCGGATCGTCCAGGAAGCCCTCACGAACATATTCCGCCATGCGCAAGCGACGGAAGTGAGCATCGTTATCGATGCGATCGGCCGTCATTTTCGACTGACGGTCACTGACAATGGGCGGGGGATGCGCGCCGACTACGCGAAGCAAGGCGCGAAAACCATATCCATCGGCGTCGGAATTCCCGCGATGAGGGCACGTCTCGAACAGATCGGAGGGTCATTGGATATCCACTCCGATCCGGCAATACAGCTCTCCGGCACCATCCTGCGCGCGGTGTTTCCGCATGGGCTGACGACGAACAAGCCTGGCCGGCGAAAGGCCGCGGGCTTCGGGAGGGCCCAAGCTGGCACCCACTGAGGCAAGAAGAAGAAGGTTATCGGTGGCGGGTGGAATGGCTGCCGTATAGCGACATTGGAGTGCTCTGCCATGAAACGCTTTCTTATCGCGGATGATCACGAAGCGGTGCGATTGGGCTTGCGAGCGGTGCTCGAACAGCGGGCGGATTGGGAGGTGGTTGCCGAGGCGAACGACGGCAGCAAGGCGCTGACCGCGGCTATCGAAAGCCGGCCGCATGTGGCTATCGTCGACTTCTCCATGCCGCGAATGACGGGAGTGGAGGTTGCGCGGCGGATCAGGGACTATCCGTTGCAGACGGAGGTCTTGATCTTCACGGTGCACAAGTCCGGTCTGCTTGCGCAGCAGGCGTTCGAGGCCGGCGCACGCGCGTTTCTGGCGAAATCGGACGCGAACAGAATGCTGCTGGCGGCCGTCGACGCACTTTTGGTGCATAAGCGGTTCTGCAGCGAAAGCTGTCGGAACGAACTGGATCACGGCGCGGGCAGCGAAGTAGATCGGCGTCGCGGGCTTACGCCACGCGAGCAGCTCGTCGTCAAGCTGGTAGCTGAAGGCTACAGCAACAAGGGCATCAGCGCGATCTTGAACCTCAGCGTCAAGACAACCGAGGCACATCGGGCGGCTGCGATGCGCAAACTGGAGGTGAACTCAACCGCAGGTCTGGTCCGGTATGCCGTTCGCGCGCAGCTGGTTGAGGCATGACAGCGCGTCGGTCCGCGGGATCTCCTTGAAGGCGGCCACGTCGGTACATTCGCCGACGCAGCTCAGGGTTTTGCAGGATGGCGCTTCGAGCCATGATCGGCATGATCGTTCGACCTTGCGGCTGCCGGCCGTCTCCATTGATTGCGGCCGGAAAACGAGAACGACGCCATGAAACGCATCTTGATTGCGGATGATCATGCAGTCGTACGTTCAGGGCTTCGCGCGATTGTCGAAACGCAGTCCAACTGGATCGTCGCCGGCGAGGCGACCAACGGTGAGCAAGCCGTCGGTCTGGCCGTGGAGACGAGCTCGGACATCGTAATCGTCGACTATTCGATGCCACTCATGAACGGGCTGGAGGTCAGCCGCCGGCTCAGGGCACTTGATCTGCGCACGGAAGTGCTGATCCTGACGATGCACGAGGACGAGGAACTGCTGACTGAAGCCGTTCTGGCCGGAGTTCGCGGCTTCTTGTTCAAGTCGGATGCCAAGAAGCACCTGATTTCCGCCATCGAGGCGTTGCTCGACGGCAGGCCCTACTTCACCAGCGCCCTGGTGGAGAAGCTGCTCCACGACTACCAGCTCAACAAGCATGGCAAGTCGGACATGCTGCTAACGTCGCGTGAGCAGAGCGTGGTCCAATTGATTGCGGAAGGGCATACCAACAGATCCATGAGCACCATTTTGAAGCTGAGCGTGAAGACCGTCGAGACCCATCGTGCGTCGGCCATGCGCAAGCTCGGGATGTCGTCGACGGCCGAACTGGTCCGCTATGCCATTCGCAAGAAACTGGTCGCGCCCTGAGAGACCCCGCCGTTGGGATGCGGACGGTGAAGGATCGTTCAAGCTGTCTTCGATCCCTTCCTGCCAGCGCCGACCGGTGGTCTCCGGTGCGGTGCAGGTGGCCTTTTCGCAGACGTTCTGGAGGACGCGGCGCTCTTCTCTCGCTTGCGGCCGGCACGGGAGGCCCGCGCACCGGGCGTCCTCTCCCGATGCAGCAGCTTGCGAAGCATGGAGGGGTCGGCATACCCAACCCTCTCCGCGATCTCGTCGAGGCTGAGCCGCGTTGTCTCCAGAAGCTCCATCGCCTTGTCGATGCGCAACTTCTGGACAAATCTCACCGGCGAAAGCCCGGTGGCGCGCTCACATCGGCGCGCAAACGTGCGTGCACCCAGTCCCACGGCCTTCGCGAGCTCGGAAATTGAAAAGGTCCGATGCAGTCGCGCTCGTGCCCAGCGCTCGGCGCGAGAAACCCGTTCGTCCGCGGCGGCAAGAAAGGATAGCGCCATGTAGCGGGACTGCGACGGCCGCCGGTCCAGCAACAGAAACCGTGCGCAGCTGTCCGCGAGGTCGGGTCCGGCATGGCGCGCAATGATCGAGAGCATGAGGTCCAGTTGAGCCATTGCCGCGCCGGCGGTCGTTACGCTCCCGTCGGTCAGCACCATCGCGTCCGTGTCGAGCATCACTTTCGGAAATAGATTCCGAAAGAGCGGCGCGAGCCACCAGGTCGTGGTTGCACGGCGGGCATCCAGCAGCCCGGCGCTCGCGACCAGAAATACGGCCGAACAGGAGCTGGCAATTTCGGCTCCGGATCGAAAGGCCGCCTGCAGAGCCTTCCTCGCCGTTTCGGCGTCCCGCCGCTGCAATCCTTCGCGAATGAGTTGCTCATCCATCCAGGCCAGGCCGGGGACGATCACCACATCCGCGGGTCTGCTGGCGACTTCCTTCGAGGAAAGCCTTGCGAGCCTCGTGGCCCATCTCGCCCCGGAACCGGAAATTCTGACGTCGAAGCAGGACGGTCGTCCGGCCCTTGCACGAATGCCGTTGGCTACTGCGATCAATTCGAAGGTGATGGCGACGCTGGCCGCAGAGGCGCCTTCCAGGACGAGAATGTCAACGAGCAGCATGGCAAAATAGACCCGATTAATGTCAGTTTTGACACTTGTCGGAATAAATGCCCGGGAAATACCGTCTGTGCAACCTTTTCCGGAGGACAACATGAGCGATGCGCTGCTGAAGCCTGACGATCTATCGGATTTCGACCAGCGGGTCCTCACGTTGGAGGGGGCGACAAAACCGGTCTACATGGCGGGCGGGGGACCGGCCGTCATCGTCATGACCGAGATGCCGGGTATCAGCCCTCACGTCGCGCGTTTCGCTCGCTGGGTTCGCGATGCCGGCTTCCGGGTCTACATGCCTTCGCTGTTTGGAAAGGACGGCGATGTTCCGGACGCCGAGACCGCTGTCGGCGTCTTTCGGCGCGCGTGCGTCAGTGCGGAATTCCGCGCACTTGGCGGCGGATCATCGAGCCCCGTGTCCAACTGGTTGCGGGCGCTCGCCAGGCTGGCCCATGACGAGAGCGGCGGGCCGGGTGTCGGCGCTATCGGCATGTGCTTTACCGGCAACTTCGCGCTGAACATGATGCTGGAGCCGGTGCTGCTGGCTCCTGTCGTCTCCCAGCCGTCGCTCCCGTTGGACGATCCCGGAGGCATCGAGAGCTCCGCCGAGGAACTGGCACAAGTCCGTTCGCGGCTGGAACGAGAAGATCTGACTGTCCTTGCCTACCGGTTTGCGGGCGATTCATTCTGCCGCGCCGAACGGTTTGCGGCCTACCAGGCCGCGCTCGGCGATCGCTTCATTGGTCGCGTCTTGCCCGACACTGCCGCGAATACCGGACCCAAGCCGCCGTTCTTCGAGCAGTTCGTGAAGACGCCCCACAGTGTCGTAACGGTTCATCTTGTCGATGAGGTGGGGCAGCCAACGCTCGCTGCCCGGGACGAGATTCTCGCCTTCTTTCGGAAGCGCCTGAAACCCACATCGTGTTGATGCTTCGGCTGTGGAGGGGCGCACATAACCCGGTGGGGAAGGGTCACTGATGGGCGCAATGGATGTGTGGGCACAGGTCATAACGGAGCGCATGGCCAGGAGGCCATGGCTGGAGCCCCTGATGCGTTGGACGAAAAGCGGGGCAGGGAGGAATGGGTCGGCGGCTGGTGAGTCCTAGGGCTTCGCCGAGGCGTGGCAATCCGAGCCACCATGCCATGCCGGAAGGTCAGTCAGGCGTGAAGGCTGCACTGTAGTCGCGCTTGAGCGCTGGATCCTGCTGTTCTTTTCTCAGGATGCAGTTGCCGACCACCAGCATGTCGAGCTCGTTACCCATGAAACAGCGGAAGGCATCCTCTGGTGTGCAGACGATCGGTTCGCCGCGAACGTTGAAGCTGGTGTTGACCAGCACCGGGCAACCGGTGAGCGCCTTGAAACGAGACAGTAAGCGATGGAAGCGCAAATTGGTGTCGGCGCTCACCGTTTGGATTCGGGCGGAATAGTCGACATGCGTCACGGCGGGGATCGTCGAGCGCACCACGTTGAGCTTGTCGATGCCGAACAATGCTTGCTCGTCCGCGCTCATCATGTGACGCCGGTCACCCCTGACGCCGGCAACCAGGAGCATGTACGGACTGTCGCCGTCGAGCTCGAACCAATCCGCAACGTCCTCGCGCGTGACCGCCGGCGCAAACGGCCGGAAGCTCTCTCGAAACTTCACCTTGAGATTGAGGTTCTTCTGCATCGAGGGCGACCGCGGATCGCCCAGGATCGAGCGTGCGCCGAGCGAGCGCGGGCCGAATTCCATCCTGCCCTGAAACCAGCCGACCGCGAGCTGGTCGGCCAGGGCCGCCGCCGTCGTCTCGATCATTGCATCTTCGCTGAGTGCATCGAAGCGGCCGCCGGCGGCGCGCAGCCGCTGCTCGATCACCTCTTGCGAGAATTCGGGTCCCAGAAAAGCGCCGGACATGCCGTCGCCGGCCGCGATATGGCGCGGTTGTTGTCTGAACTGATGGTAGGCAGCGAGTGCAGCTCCAACTGCACCGCCGGCGTCACCGGCGGCCGGCTGAATCCAGATCGAATCGAATCTGCCGTCATGCAACACCTTGCCGTTGGCGACGCAATTGAGCGCAACGCCGCCGGCAAGACACAGATTGCGTGCGCCGGTCTGAAGCGCAAGGCTGCGGGTCAAGCGAAGTACCGCCTCCTCCAGGACTGCCTGGATGGAGGCTGCGATATCCATGTGGAACGGCGTGAGCAGTTCGTTCGGCGAACGCACCGGCTGCCCAAACAGTTTGGCGAACCGGTCATTGGTCATCGTCAGCCCGGTGCAATAATCGAAATACGACATGTCGAGGCGAAACGAGCCGTCCGCCTTCAGATCGATCAGTGAATCGAGGATGAGCTGCGCGTATTTCGGCTCGCCATAGGGAGCAAGCCCCATCAGCTTGTATTCGCCCGAATTGACCTTGAAGCCGGTGTAGTACGTGAAGGCGGAGTAGAGCAGTCGGGGTTGTTGAAGCAATACATATACCGCGGCGGCATGAGCCAAACGTACCACCGCCAGCTCAGAACGTTATCGCGGAAAACCTGGCCGTTTCCTCCGTTCTTGCGAATGTTGCTGTCCTGCCAATCCCAAATACGCATGCCACGGTTGTCGAACGATACGGGCTCCGATTGCCCGTGAAGTGTTGCGAGTGCGTCGCGCACGGCCGTTGTCGAAAAAATCAGGCGGAATAGCTCTCCAATCTGAAACGATGCTCTTCCGAGCGTCGGCCAACGCGACAGTAGCGCGTCCGAAAGATCGGCGTGCGGGAATCCGCCCGTCAATTCTTGCTTTTGGCCGACTGCGGCGTAGTGCGAATAGCCGTCGCCGTATTCGCCGAGCGCCAATCGGATGCGTGCATCGGGGTTCCTGGACAGATAGTTGGCTTCGTTCCAGCCGTCGGGGAGGAATCCGCCCATTCGCTTTTCGGCACGTCCGGCCGCGAGATAATGGTGATAACCGTTCAGAAAAAGACCTTGCGAGATCTGATATTCGACGTCGCGGTTGACTTGCAGATATCTCGTGTCGCTCCAACCCTCCGGTGTGAAGCCGCCCTCGCGACCTTCCACCTTGCCGGCGGCGAGATAGTGGTGATAGCCGCTGATGAAGGTGCCGCGGGCAATCTCGTTTTTCACGTCGGGATTGACGCGCAGATAGAGCTCTTCGCGCCAGCCGGGCGGGGGCGTGCCGTCCTGCCGGCCTTCGGCGCGCCCGGCGGCAAGATAGTGGTGATAGCCGCTGACAAAGGTGCCCCGCTGAACTGCGGCGGCGACGTCAGGATAGATTCGAAGATACTGCGCCTCATTCCAGTGAGGTGGCGCCGCTCCGTTCTGCCGACCTTCGGTGCGCCCGGCGGCAAGATAGTGGTGATAGCCACTGACGAAGGTGCCTCGCCGAACTTCGGCGGCGACATCCGGATAGAGTCGAAGGTAGAGCGCTTCGTTCCAGTCGGTGGGGGGACTGCCCTCCGCTAACCCGGCTTGGGTGCATTTCTCACGGTCCGCGTCTTTGCAAGCAGGGTCCGTGTCGGCTTCCGTCGGTAGCGCGGGCTGAGCCTGCGTGCGAGCCACTTCCCCGGGCGCAGGCGCCACAACGGAGGCAGGAGGTTTGCCCGCGCCGTGGGGCCGGCGCTTTGCAAGCTCTCCCGTCAGAAAATCGGCGAAGGCCCGAACCCCGTCGCCGGAGAATCGACCCTCCAGATATGTCTGGTCGCGGGGAAAGAAGATGTTGAAGCCGAAGAAATCCAGGCCGATCACGGCTTGCTTGAGCGGTGCAACTGATTGCGCACGGAGAAACGCCAGCATGACCTCATAGCTGGTGGCCGAAGGCAGGCCGAAGTTGAAGACATTCTTGCCGTTCCATCCGGGATGCCGCGGATCGAGCGCGACCTCGGCGCGGGAACTGCCCAATATGACCGCGTCGGGCTTGATCCGCCGCACCTGATACGGCTTCACGGCGGGATCGTGATTTTCGTAGCGCGGCCGCACGACATTGATCCCCGGAATGTCAGGGGTTCCGAACACGTAGTAGGGATCAACCAATACGATGAGCGCGGAGAGGGCGAGCGGAGGTATCGCTACAAATCCAATGAATCCGACGGTAAAGCGTCGAAAGCTGGAGCCGATTGACGATGCGGGATCGGCAGCCTTGCTGGTCGCAGAGACGAGTGCGCTCACCTTGGTCGTGGCTCGCTTGAGTTGATTTCGTAGGTTGAGCGCAACCTATCCAAGGACTCCACGAGGGTCAAATGGGCAGGAACGCGAATAGGAGCAAGCTATCAGCGCGCTGCTCGAGCTTGACGGTTCCGAACTTTCCGGCCGTGCGCCGCAGCAGAGATCTGAATTGCAAACTCGGAGTTGATGGTCGCCCAATCCCGGGGTTTTCGCCCGGCTGCGCGCAAGATGGATACTCATGTTCTCGCCCGAGAGGCAGACGCTGAAATCGGTCGACTGGATGGGCCCAGACGATCATATGCCAGCACGCGATCGGGAATGAGATTGCTCGCCGTCCTGCGGTGATGCCCGCCGCCGCACCAGCGGCTTCTCCGCTCCGCGCGCGGATGCGGCCAAGTAGCCGATGACAGTGCGCGACTTGTCGCGGCTCGGACCCGACGCTATCGACGGGCATCTGTCGTCGAGCGTCTATTTCTCGTCGCTGAATTCGCCGGAGAATGCCGCCTTCATCCATGCCTACGCGCAATCTTTTCCGGATGGACCGGTCTCGTCGGCAGACGCCGAGTCGTCTTGTATCGACCGGCAGACCTTTCGCGCCTGGCTCACGCCACGGATCGGCCGCTCGGCTGCGAACGGGCAGTTCGAGGTGCTGCTGGAATCCCGCGAGCCGATCGCACCCGATCCCTATCTCGTCCAGCCGTCGCCGCGCTTTGCGAGCAGCAGGGTGCCGATCGGCCGCAAATACTTCAATTGCCACCGGCTTGCCGATCTGTCGAATACTGAGCTCGTTATCGACGGGCGCAACTCCGTCGTCCCAGGAGGCTCGTCGGTTTCCCGATACCAACTCCGTCAGCCATTCGCGGACATGGACATTCTTGTGCCGCCAATTGCACGAGGGCAATGTGCCGATCATGGGGCCACGCACCCATGGGCTCTGGCTCGGTTCGACCATCGCACACGAGGTGAAGCTTGCGGTGTGACAGGGGGTTATCTGGACCCCGAACCAGCACGGAAGTTCTGCTGCCGGTGATGGCGCGATCGGACTTGCGAGCCTCTCTGGGACCAGTCAGGATAAGCGCGCTACGGCAAGCAATTCCAAACCGGAAGACGCTGATGCGAACACTCTTTTCATTCTGTGTCGCCCTGGCCTGTTTCTCGGCAGCGATGACCCTGAGCTGCTCCAGCGCGAATGCGGTGTTTTGGCGTGGCCTGACCGCACCAACCGACATTGATTACCACGGCTACACCATCATCAAGGAGCCTCCGCCGAGCCCCTGCCAGTGGATACGGGTCAACGGCTATTACGTCCGCCAATGTGTACGCTAGTAGTTGTCCGTGCTTCATGTGAAGTGCCGGCGATTGGTCATCTTGGTGCTGTCCGCGATCCAAGGTCGGGAATCGCCGGATTCGGCCGATCGATAGAATAGAGCGCACCAACATTGGCGGCTGATTACAGCCCTCAGTCCTCGATTGCGTTCAACTCCTCGGCGCGTTTCTCTGGGGTCGACAACGCTGTGCATCGTCAGGGCCATGATCGCTGAGCGCTTGGGAAGCGCCACCGCGCTGTCGCGCGTCGACCGAACGCAGGCCATTGAGCGAAATGGTTAATTGAGGGAGGAGTACCCCTTTTGCTCCGCATCACCACTCTATGGAGCAAGCGAAACCTTCGGAGCAGACATTATAAATGAATCCAGTTGGCGCTAGGGGTTTTTCGCCAACGAACGTTCCGATGTCTGTCATCTCCAAGGAAGGGATCCTCCTATGTTGACGTATTATATTGAGGCTAAAGAAGCGTTGAAGCGTTTGCGCACGGACCAGGACGGCGTGGTGTCGTTCGAGTACATCATCGTCGCGGTTTGTATCGTTGGCGCAGTGGGTGCTGTGTTCGGTGGCGGTGCTGGTGGTCAGATCGGCGCGGCGCTGACGACCGGGATCACCGCTATCACCACCGCTTTCGCTACAGCCATCGCTGGCTGATACAGCCATCTTGACGCCAGAGGGGGGCAATCCAGGCTGCCCCCCCTCCTGCAAGAGTGCCCCCCACAAAGTTGCCTTCCGCTTTTTTTTGGCGTGCGTTTGATGAATTGGATTGCTCCCACGGCCTCGCTCCTGCAAATCCTGTTGTTGCTCTATGTCGCAACGATCGATGTCGCGACGCGCTTGATCCGAAACGAAATTTGTCTGGCGCTGGCACTTCTCGGGATCGCCACTCAATTGCCCAACTCGATGCAGATTGCCGGGTCGCTGATAACGGCCGCGATCCTCTTCCTGCTGCTGTTTGTCCTATACACGCGCGGTGGAATTGGCGGCGGCGACGTCAAGTTGCTGACTGCGTTGGCGATCGGCTTTCCGCTGACGGGCGTGATTCAGCTGCTGACCGTTACCGCGTTGGCTGGCGGCATTCTCGCCCTGGTGCATCTGCTGATGCGCCTCCTGCCATATCCCAGGCTGGCGCCCGCCGGCTCGTCGCTCGTGCGCCGCGTCTACGCGGTCGAACGGTGGCGACATTTGCGACACGCACCGCTGCCTTACGGGGTGGCCATAGCATGCGGTGGCATTTGGACCATTTTCAGTCGAGGACTTTGACATGTCATCCGCCTTGCGTCTCTCGATCATCACAGTTCTGCTGCTCGCAACCGCCGCGTTCGGGCTTATTGCCTACAACATGAACCTGCCGAAACAGGTTCCGGTAGCGGTCACGGAGCAGGGGCCGGCGCCTCCTTCGACTGTCGGGTACTTTGTTGCAGCACGTCCGCTATCGAGAGGTACATTGGCCCGCGATGAAGATTTCGCAGTACGCTCGGCGCCGCCTGAGCGTCTTCCAGCGGGGGCGATTCTCGAAACGCCCGACGCGAAGGCCGGACTTACCGGCTCTCTGGTTCGCAAGTTCGTCGAGGCTGGCAGTCCAATTACATTGCAGGACGTGTTGCGGCCGCGAGATCGCGGCTTCCTGGCCAGCGTCTTGGCACCGGATAGCCGTGCAATCAGCATCAAGGTTGACGAGGAGTCTGGCGTCTCGGGGCTGATCAGGCCCGGTGATCATGTCGATGTCTTGTTGACCCAAGTATTCGAGAAGGCAGATCCCGCGCGTCGGGCCCTGAGCGAAGTCGTTCTGGGCAACGTTCGAGTCATCGCGATTGATCAGGAGATTGTGCAAGGCGGGCGAACCGTTAGCTCTTTGGCCGGCAAGCAAGCGCAAACCGTGTCGTTGGAGCTTGCGCCAGACCAGGTCAAGAAGATCACAGTCGCAAAGCAGATCGGAACGATCTCGCTGGCCGTACGGGCAGCAGTCGAGCAGTGGGATACGGCGGACACTGGCTCCATGTCCAGCTGCGATGTGTCGCCGGAAATTGCTCGCCAGAATGCAGTTACCGGCCGGACTGCAGCGGTAGTCGTTCATGCTGGCGGTCAGGTCAAGCAATACTCAGTCAGGAAAGACTCAGGCGACGGGGACTCAATGGTCAACTGCGATGGGTCGGAAGTTTCCCGCCGGGGTGCGACGATGGTGGTTCAGGCAGGCAAGTTGCTGGAGAAACGTTGATGAGCGTTAATATTGCAGTCGTCAGTTCACCTGAAGAAGCTACATCTGTTGTAGCCCGCAACCGGATCGTCTGTTTTGTAAATGACGAGCTTAGTGCCGCGGCTCTGCGCAAGGGCCTCGAAGGTAGCAACATATCGATCAAGCGTGGCACGATCCGTAACGCCATACGGATGCTCGAAACCGACACCGATATATCCGCGTTGGTGACGGACATCAGCGGCATCGAAGACCCATTTGCTGAGCTGGGACGGTTGGCCGGCGTCTGCCCGCCCGATGTCCGGGTTGCTCTGGTCGGCGAGAGCAGGGAGATTACGTTCTACCGCGAGCTTATGGATCTTGGCCTGACCGAGTATCTGCCGAAGCCGATCACGCGGGACATGGTGCTGGACCAGCTGCGCCCGAAGCTGCTTGGCGATGTGGCCCACAGTCAGCCCGACCGCGGCGGGCATGTGATCTCGATCTGCGGGGCGCAGGGCGGCGCCGGAGCGACGAGTATCGCCATCAACCTCGCCCTGCAGCTGGCCGAGACCACCAAGGCCAAGGTCGCGCTGCTCGACCTTCACCTGCAAGCCGGCGAAACAGCCGTGATGTTGGGTGTTCGACCTGGGCCAGGGCTCCGTATCGCCTTGGAGAACCCGATGCGGGCGGACACGCTGTTCCTCGAGCGCGCGGCAATTGAGGTCAACGAGCGGGTTTGCCTGATTTCCGCCGATGAGGAGTTGGATGCGCAGCTCGACATCACTGAAGCGGGCGTGAGACACGTGCTCGGTCTGCTCCGCCAACGTTTCAATTACATCGTTGTCGATGTACCGGTCCCATTTCCGCCGTCCATCCATCCGGTGATCACTCTTTCTCGTCACGTGCTGGTGCTGCTGGAAGCCGAGGTGACTGGACTTCGCAATGCTCATGCGCTGCGTACCGCTGTCACCAACATCGCCGGCAAGGATCGGGTCTTTACTCTCCTGAACCGCGCCGATCGCCCGGGCGGCCTCCCCAGGGCCGCGATTGTCAAGGCCTTGGGGGCAGAACCAGACATGGTGGTACCCGATCTCGGGAAGGGGATGACTCAGGCGGTCAATCTCGGAATTCCAGCGCTCAAGCACGTATCGGCACTGCGGCGTCACCTTGCCCCGATTGTACGGGAGATCACAGGGCTCGGCGCCGAGCAGAAGGGACGGCTGAGGAGGCTGCTGGGACTATGAAGACCTTTGGTAGGCGCGACGACGATACGCCAGCTCCCTTGCCGGCAGTGACGCCATTGCCTGCGTCGACGCCGAGCTTGCCTTCATCTGCGCCCAGGCACGCGCCTTCGCCTCAGCGGCCCCTGATGCCGGCCTCGCTCCGCGAGCGAGTCATCGAGCAGATTGATCCGTCGGTTGCCGCAACGGTTTCGCGGGATGTCCTTCGGCGGCAGATCGAGGAAATCATCCATGGAATCGCCAACGAGGAACGACTTGAACTGTCGGGTCGCGAGCAGATTCAGCTAGCGGACGAGATTGCGGACGACATGACCGGCTACGGGCCGCTGCGTCCGCTCCTGCTCGATCAATCGATCAACGATATCATGGTGAACGGTCCGAGCAACGTCTACGTGGAGCGAAGCGGCAGGCTGGAACGAATTGCGGTGCGATTCCGCGACAATGATCACATCGCCTCCGTCGCTCAGAAGATTGCCGCGCAGGTTGGTCGGCGCGTCGACGAATCCAGCCCGATGGTGGACTGTCGCCTGCTGGATGGCAGCCGCGTCAACATCATCCTCCCGCCGCTGGCGATTCATAGTCCGTGCATCTCCATCCGAAAATTTCCAAGCCTTCGTTTGGACATGGCCGGATTGATCGAAAACGGCTCAATGACCGCGGCCATCGGACAATTGCTGGAGGTTGCCGCCCGCTCTCGGCTCAACGTTCTGGTCTCCGGCGGCACCGGTTCCGGTAAGACGACGCTCTTGAATGCGATGAGCCAGTACATCGATCACACCGAGCGCATTGTCACGATCGAGGATGCGGCAGAATTGCAGCTTCAGCAGCCGCACGTGGTCAGCCTGGAGACCCGGCCTCCCAGTCTCGAAGGCACAGGGCAGGTGACACAGCGCGATCTCTTGTGGAATGCGCTACGCATGCGTCCTGACCGGATCGTCGTGGGCGAGGTGCGCGGCGCTGAAGCGTTTGACATGCTGCAGGCGATGAACACCGGCCATGATGGTTCGATCTCCACGGTGCATGCCAACAGCACCCGCGATGCCCTGACCCGTATCGAAAACATGGTGCAGATGGGGCAGGTTAATCTACCGTCGCGCGCCATTCGAACTCAGATCGTGGCAGCGCTGGATCTCATTGTGCAGGTCGAACGCATGCGGGACGGACAGCGCCGTATCGTTCAGATCAGCGAGGTAATCGGGCTGGAGGGGGACGTGATCACCACCAATGACATCGCAGCCTTCGAGTACCAGGACGAGGATGTGCATGGGCGGTTATCGGGCACCTACAGGTGCAACCTTGCGACCCCGAAATTCAAAAGCCGTCTTGTCTATTACGGGCTGGATGGAGCTTGGGCCGAGGCGATGAGGCAAATATGATGCCGGAGTCCGTGATCGTCACTGTTCTGGCGCTCGCGATGTGCGCAGCAGCCGTTGCGTTGTGGCTCGACGCTCGGGAAAGACGCATCGATCGCCGGCTGGCGGTTGCGCTGCCAGCCTCACATCCAGCCAACCTGCTGTCCATTCGCCGCACGGAGACCGGATCCCAGACTCTGTTCCTCCATCGCCTGGTCAATTACAATCCCGCGATACCGAACATTTGGCATCCGACCTATGTGCTGCTTGCCGGTGCGTTCGCAGCGGCAGCAATCCTCTATGCGATTAGCCAGCTCGGATATTCCATTCTCTACGGGGGCGTTGCCGCTGCAATCGCAGCCATCATCGTGATGCGAGGGCTGTTTGGATGGCAGCAACGTCGCGTCGCCCTCCAGCTTTTTCGACAGCTGCCGGATGCGATCCAGCTGGTGACGAGTACGGTTCGATCGGGTTTGCCTGTGCACGAAGCATTCCGCGCGCTGGCGCGCGAAATGCCGCAACCAACAGCTGGGCAGTTTGCCATCGTATGCAACGAAGTGAATCTGGGGAGGCCTCCAGCGGAAGCTGTCGAAGGTGTCTATCGCCGAACGCAAGTGGCAGAGTATGCGATGTTCGCGGTGACACTTGCAGTCCAGTTGAAGTCGGGCGGCAGCTTGGCCGAAACCCTGCAGAACCTGGGAGACACTGTGAGGCAGCGTGTTGCGCTGGCCGCTCGCGCCAAGGCGCTGGCAGGAGAGGTGATCTTTTCCTCACGAGCGCTGACAATCTCGCCCTTGATTGGAGGCGGGGTACTCTACGCGGCCAATCCGCAAACTGTTGATCTCTTGTTCACCGATCCGGTCGGAAACAAGCTGCTCGCTTACGCGGTAGCCTCGGTGCTTGTCGGAGCCTTGGTGATCAGTTGGATGGTCAGAAGGGAAACACAACTATGACTTTTGGCCTCAGTCTGGTGGCCCTCGCATTGGCAGCTGGGACTGCGGCCAGCCTGTTGGTTATCCGCGAGATACACATTCGTACTGTGGACGCACGGGTGGCAAACGCCGTGATGGGCGGCGCTGGCGGGGCAACACCCTTCCAAGACGTGACCGGTTTGTTTTCATGGCTCGGCACGCGGTATCGCCGTTTCTACGCTGAGGAGAATCTGGATCAACTACGAACGATCCTTCAATCGTCAGGTTTCAATCATCGTCGAGCGTTGCCGACCTGGATCGGCGTCAAAGCCGTCGCCATGTTCCTATGCCCAATCATCGCCGCGTGTGTCGCTCAGCTTTTCGCGAAGTCACTGACGGATGTACTGGTCTTCACACTCATGGGCGTGATGGTCGGAATCTTGGGGCCACGATTGATACTGGCGGTGCTGAAGCGGCGGTTTGATGCTGCCATTCGGGTGGGCACGCCGGATATGATCGATTTGCTGGTCGTGTGCAGCGAAGCGGGAATGGGCCTGGAGAGCGGGCTCGCTCGCGTCGCGCAAGAAATGAGCGAGACCAATCCCCCTATGGCCCGGGTCATACACTGCCTTCTTGATGATCTCCGGATACTGCCAAATCGCAGCGAAGCATTCGATAAACTAGGATCTACATCGGATGGGCTTCGCCGATTCGGCACCATGGTCGCTCAAAGCCTGCAATACGGAACGCCGGTGGGCCAGGCGCTGCGGAATATCGCTGTCGACCTCCGGCGAGAACGCATCACAAAGCTTGAAGAAAGAGCACACAAATTGGGCGCCAAGCTGACCATTCCGATGGTGCTGTTCCTGCTTCCAGCCATGTTCGTCGTTTTGGGAGGAAGTCCCATTCTGCACCTCGTGCGTTCGTTCGCCAGCTTCGGTAAGTAGCCATGAGCACGGTTGCCCTGTCGAAAACCTCCTCTTACGACCGCACGATGCAACTGTTCGGCGGCATGTGGTTCATGCTGCTGGCGCTTGGCGTCGCCTTCAGTATTGGATCATCGGCCGATAAACCGTGGCCGTCGCTCCTGTCGAGTGTTTGCCTTGGTACCTTCTACGTGCTCCTGGCGCTATTGACGATGACGCGGTCGCCGGCGAAGGCGCAAGCGGATGGCGTCCTCCCAAGAATAGCGGCGTTCGTCGGCACCTATATGCCATGGACGATCGCCTTCTTCGGCAAGACCGACCAAGCGTTACCGAACCTTGCATCCACCGCTTGCGTGTTGATCGGCATGATCATGATGCTGATCACCATCCGACACCTTGGCAGGTCATTCAGTCTGGTGCCACAGGCACGCAATGTGGTGCAAACGGGTCCGTACCGGTGGATCAAGCACCCGCTCTACCTTGCGGAAGAAATCGCGGTGTTGGGAGTAGTGCTGAGAAACCCGACACCGCTGACAGCGGTCTTGCTCGTCCTGCATATCGGCGTCCAGGTATGCCGAATTCTTTACGAAGAAGACCTGCTTCGGCGCAATTGCCCCGAGTATTCCAGCTACGAGGCATCGCGTTGGAGAGTAGTCCCTTATGTTTGGTGAACGACTATGCGTGGCCGAATTATCATGGACAAGGTTCAAGTCGCTACTGCGCGGACTCGGCGACCAGAAGTGGTAGGTATCGGTCGGGCCAGGCGCGCGCGTGCCAAGGGGTCTTTCGTCGTGGATCAACACGGCGCCGTCGCGTTGGAGAGCATGATCGTCTACATTTTCTTGGTGTCGTTCCTGCTTGTGCCGCTCGCCGACGTAGCCGCCGCAGGCTTCCAGTTCATCTCCGCGTGGTCGGCATTGCGCTCCTACGGGCAGTATGTGCAGTACTATAATCCGCTCGGCCCCGACGGCACGGTGACCTGGGGGCCAGGGCTACAGACAACAGTCGCCGGTCATACGATCGGCAATCTCCGGGTTATATGCGGAGACGCAGGGGCGACCTGCTCGCCGGGCAATCTTGCTTCTCCGAAGTACATTACATTTTCGACAACCATCACCTTGGCTCCGATTGGGGCGCGCGCGCCTTTTTGGAGGTCGGTGCTGTGTCCCACCACTTGTACGTACACGCTGCCTTACTCAGAACGCTTCCAGTAGGTTGTTTCCATGCGTAATCTGCTCCGTTCCCAACGAGGCGCTGCCGCATTCGCAACGGCCATCGCGCTCGTGCCGCTGATCGGAGTGGTCGCGCTCGGGGCCGAGGCCGGATCGTGGTACGTTACCCGCCAGCACGCGCAGAACGCCGCCGACTCGGCGGCTTACTCGGGTGCATTGCGGCTTTCGTGCACGATCGCTGGCGCGACCTGCGACACGCAATCGGTGGACTATCGCGGCAAGGAATTCGCCGCACAGAATGGGTTCTGCAACTCAAGTCCGCAGGACAACACGCCCTATCCAGGGACCACGTGTGTGTCGAGTCTTCCGACCAGAGTCTCGCGGGCCGTGCAGATCGATGTCGGCACCTACACTGCGGGCACGTTCACAACGCCACCTGCAGGCACCGGCAACGCCGTTCGCGCCAGGGTCAGCCAGCAACAACCGGCCTACTTGTCGGCAGTGTTGGGTTTTTTGACCATCAACATCCCCACCCAAGCCATTGCGCTGGTCCAGCTGCCGACCAAGGTGTGCGCCTTGGCGCTTGGGCCTGACTCAGGCGCGCTTAAGCTTGCTGGTAACCTCAGCAACAACGGAACTGGCTGCGCGCTGATGTCGGACACCAGTGTTCAACTTGCCAGCACGCCAACTTTCACCGGTTCGGGATGGGCGGTTTATGGTGCAAGTGGCTGCACCCCCTCAGGCTCCTGCAGCAATGTTAGCGTGCCGCACAATTATTTTATGCCGTACGCTAACAATCCGCTCAGCAAACTGGACACCAAATCGTTCAACAGCAGGACTGGCAATACAAACCCGTCATGCCCCGTTCAGGCGGATGGGTGGAAGCATTGCGCGCCGAATAGCGCGGGGAGTGGCGCTTACGGCAGTTTCACGGTGCAGAACGGGGACAAGTACGTTTTGGACCCGGGAACATATTTCTTCTACAACGCGACCATAAAGGTCACCGGCGGACAATTGAAAGGCACAGGCGTAACGCTCGTATTGCTCGGTGACTCGCAGCTGACCATCAACGGGGGGACTGTTGATCTCTCCGCACCTGCTACGAACAGTTTCTCGTCTGATCTGAATGGAGTCCTGATTGATGATCAGGCTCCGAGCAAGACCAGCAACAAGGTCACTGTAAACGGGAATGGTCTAGTTAGCCTGGGCGGGGCCATGTACTTCCCCAAGGTCGACGTTAGCTGGAACGGAACGACTGCCAGTGCCAATACGACCTGCTCACAAGTGATTGCGAAAACGCTCGACATGAGCGGTGGCGGCTACCTGAGCACGCAAGGGTGTGACCCGGCCACCATCGTTTACACCCAAGTTGTCGCTTTGGTGCAATGATGAGAAAGCTCGACAATCGCGGTATGGCGTCGTTTGAATTCATCCTCGTGTTCGTGCCGCTTTTCACATTGATGTTCGCCATCATCGATCTCGGACGCTATGCCATCACGATGCAGTCCTTGCGGACGCTGGCGAGCGTCGGCGCACGGGCGGTCATGATTAGCTGCTACACGCCTGACGTGGTCCAAAGCCCGCCGCAGTCGCCGGCCGGCTGCACCGGGGATCCCCTGTCCGTGACGGCTAAGCAGAATGCGGCGCCCTTCCTGTATTTCGGCCATCTCACGCCGACACTGACCGTGGGGGCCAGCACCAACAATTTGACCGTTACGGCTTCCCAAGCCGGCTTCACCATGCTGATGCCGATATGGGGCACAGCACTCAATGCGCCGAGCGCGTCCACAAGTATTCCCTTCTAGCGCCGGCATCACCGATGAACACCCGATCAGTCGCTGGCCATGGCGTTACAATGATGCCGGATGCATGGATATGGCAGCATACCTTACGTGTATTGGCCCGGCAGCGCTGCGTGGCCGCGCCGGTCGAGTTGGCTAAGTGCGCGCGCATGGAACTGCGCCAGAGCTATGGAACTCGCCAGACCTATCTGCGCCTGGCCAAGCGAATCTCCAAGCGGGACTCGACGTCGTTCGGCTGCGGGGCGACGACGGGAACTCGTACCCGAGCGGTTGTGCTGCAGGATTGTTCCGAACGGGCAGAGAGAATGATGCTCGCTGGCAACATTGGAAAGTTTTCTTTGCTGCCTGCGGCAATGCGGTAAGCGTCTCTTCTTGCAAGGAGGCTGCATGAGGGACGATGATCTCGGAAACACGAAGTAACGAATTGTAGTGGGACGGAATGTAAGCTCTGCGGCGTGGTGCGCGGAGGGAATTGTTGGGGACATCGAGCACGTAGATTTGCGGGGATAGCCGTGAACCTGCGGCGGGGGGACTCGAATGGGTGGCGCTGGCGTTTCGGGTAAATGGGTAGGGAGGCGTCTCGCCACCGGTGTGATGGCTCTTGGCGCGGCGGTGGCCTTGTTTGGGTCCGCCGACCGCGCGGAGGCTGCAGACCGGCGGGGTTCCTCCAGCGGTGTCTTCGTCAGCGAAATGAACGACGTCCAGCGGGTCAAGGTGGTCGTCAACAAGTCGCGCACCTTCAAGGTTGACACGGCTTTTGCGACGATTGTTGCGGGCTCGCCTGACATCGTCGACGTGAAGTCGCTGAGCGATCACCTGATCTATGTCCAGGGCAAGCAGACCGGCACCACCAACGTCATCCTGTTCGACAGTTCGATGAAGCAGATCGGGATCCTCGACGTCGAGGTCGTGATCGATACCGGCAATCTGCAGCAGAACATCCGGACCAGCATCGGCGGGCAGGGTATTCGCGTCTCGGCCTCCGAGGGTCAGGTGGTGCTCAGCGGAACCGCCGTCGACGCGGTTGCGGCCGAGCGGGCCATGGCAATCGCCACCAGCACCGTCGCCAAAGGAGGCACCGTCGTCAATGCGATGACCGTCGCGGCGCCACAGCAGGTGATGCTGGAGGTGCGCTTCCTTGAGGTCGGTCGAGATGCTGGTCGCGATCTAGGGGTCAATCTTTTTGGTGCTAACGCGAGCGGATCGCGAGGATTTAACACAGGCCTTGGCGCTGGCGGTTCGGCTGGTGCGGTAACCTCAGCCGGACGTATTGCAGCGGACAGGACCGGAACGCCTTTGCAGGATCCTGTGACCGGCGGCCATGTGTCGACTCCGGGTGGCCTTCCCCTGATAGGGACTGCGAGTACTCTGGCTGGAGGCGCCGTGCCTTTCGGTAGCCTGTTGACAAGCGTTTTGAAGCTCAGCAATGGCAGCACGTTGGACGTCTTGATAACTGCACTTGAGACCAAAGGCGTCCTCCGCAGGTTAGCAGAACCGAACCTGATGGCGTTGTCGGGCGATGCGGCGCGCTTCCTGGCCGGCGGTGAATTTCCAGTGCCGGTAGCTTCCACGCCGACTGTGGGCGCGCTTCCCACCGTTACGATCGAGTTCAAGAAGTTCGGTGTTGAGCTCGCCTTTGTGCCCACCGTTCTCTCGCGGGGCGTGATCAACCTTCGTGTCGAGCCCTCGGTCAGTGAACTTGATTTCGCTAACGCGGTGACCATTGCTGGCACGACTATTCCCGCGCTGTCTCGCCGCGACGCGCGCACCACGGTCGAGTTGCGAGACGGCCAGAGCTTTGCCATCGCCGGCCTGCTCCAGACCCGCAACCGCCAGGACGTTTCGCAATTGCCCTGGATCGGCTCGGTACCCGTGCTCGGGACGCTGTTTAGCAGCAAGTCCTACCAGCAGCAGGAAACCGATCTCGTCATCATCGTCACGCCGCGCCTAGTCGCGCCGGCGGCGCCCGGCCAGCAATTGGCCTCGCCGCTCGACTCGCGCCTTCCGGCCAACGACGTCGATTTCTTCCTCAACGGCCAGATGGAAGTCCGCAAGCGCTACGATGACTACGTCAATTCCGGTGGCGACGTGAAGGGCCCGTACGGCCACATCATCGCTCCTGAGCTCAGGACACCCGTTCCGCCCCCGGCCGCCGCTGCCAACCAGCCGGTCGTAAAGACCCTCAACTAGGAGCGAGAGATGACCAAGAGGTATCTGGTTCTGTTCGCGCCTTTGCTGCTCGGGGGATGTTACGGCCTCGCCGGTCATGACGAGGTGGACCGCTACTTCCAGCGTTCCGACACCATCACAATGAGTGCCGGCGATGCCAAGCAGGTCAACGCGGTCACCCATACGATCCATCCCTGGCCGCGAAACGTCGGCGACCGGAGGATCGCATATGACGCTCGGCGCGTGGGCGCCGCGGTCACACGCTATGGCAAAACGCAACAGCCGGTGGATCAGCTTCCCGACATAAGCGATCCGACGAGGCAAATGGGCGTGCGGACGACGCCGACGCAGAACGTCAACATCGAGGGATTGGGGGCAGGTTCGTCAACCGGCGTGTCGGTACCGGTCGGCGGAACTGGCGGAGCACCGAACAGGTAGAGGAGCCAAGGGCTTTAGCTTTGGGAAATTCAACGATGCTATTTCAATGAGTCCGATGAGCCGGGCGGGGACAACAGTTATGCGGCGCATCATCTTAATGCTGATCTATTGCTGCTTGGGGACAGGCCTTGCGGGGTGTGACTACACGCTGAGGGAGGCTGCGATCGTGGCCCCCGTGGATCCGCCGGGCGGGGACCCCGTGCAGGAACCGACCGACGTCAAATATTACCCGTCCGACGAGCCAGTGCGGCTGGGACTGGAGCATTTCAACCGCGGCAGCTACGGGCTATCCCAGCGCTATTTCAAGGACGCCGTCGAGAAATCACCGAAGGACCTGACGGCCTGGATTGGGCTCGCGGCAAGCTATGACCGTCTGCGTCGGTTTGACCTGGCCGATCAGGCCTATGCCCATGCGATTCGGCTGGGGGGCGAGACCGTTCAAATCCTGAATGATCAGGGTTATTCGTACATGCTGCGCGGCAATCTGAGTGCGGCGCGACGGAAGTTTGAGAAGGCTTATTCGCTCGATCCAGGCAACCCGGTCATCGCGAATAACCTCGAGCTTCTCAATGGTAGCCGTCGGTTCATCGAAAGGCCGCCGAATAATCAGCCATAGGTAAGCCGCCTCTCATTAATTGGGCCCGATCACAACATCGGCTTGACGGCTGCCGATGCGGGTAATGACGATGACGCCGTTGCGGATGGTAAATCTCGCGCCGAGTAGTTTGCGGACCTTCTCAGTGATCGGAGAAGGGAACGGGATCGTCTCTCCCGTGACGGGATCGCCGACCTTGATCGACTCAGTTGCGGAGCCCGCAACTGGGGCGGGCTTGATATAGTCGCGGATCAGCTGAATCTCTTCGCGCGATAGGACGAGAACAGCCTGGTCGGGGCGATTTTCGGCCGGCGGCTTGGGTGTCTCGGTGCCTGGCTTGTCACGGGCGTCATTGGCGCTTGCGATCTGATCGAGCCTGGCTACGCGTAGCTTGAGCGCGATGATTTCGCGTTGCAGTGTGGCGATCTCCGCTTTGAGCGCCGTGGCCTGCATCAAGACAATGGTCGCGCAAACGCAACTCACGATGACGAGAACGCTCAGCAACGCGAGCAGCCAGCGCTCGATGTTTCCCATCGACCCTCCGGTTGCCTCGGGGAGTTGATCGCGCTGGAGATGCCTGCGCCAGATGCGGCGTCCACGCTGTATCCAATTCCCAATTGCCGTCACACGTCCGGACTCCTCCTGCCCGGAACCGAAGTGCGTGGACGACAAGGCAGGGGCCCCCTGGGGCGGGTGAATTATGGGCGCACCGTTACCTTGATCGGTGCGTGGCTGCGGCTCTCCGTCCTCGGCGACGTGATCGTCCGCCAGGGGATGAGCGGCGGCGCGCGGATGAGTGCGGGACGGATCATCATCCATCTGGTGATCAAGCCGGCCCGTATCCGTTCTCGATGGAGCCATCTATCAACTTCAGCGGTTGTTCCGCCTGGAGCATCAAATGGGGCGGTTTTGCACGTTTGCGGGCCGACGCCGGATCTGCAAATCATGCCAGCATGGACGTGGGCGTAAACCGTGCCGATAAGCGAGCCCTATGTCAATTGAGGAAAAGGGCAGCAGCATCGCATCGGGATATCCGCAGAAGGTCCCAGTCGCGCCGGCCCCGGGCGCGCGGCCGCGCAGGACGGTTCACCTTACAGACGCCCGACGTCGCCTCATAGAATGCAGCGGCAAATGCGACGCCCAGCGAGTCGATCGATGCCTCGGAATAACTGTCAAAAACCAACCCGAACGGGGCCTCATCTTGAGGTTTGATCCGAGATTGGGAGAATCGGTCTCTGGTTCCGTTTCGCGTTCGCGAACCCGTGAGGAGACTTCATTCGCCCCGCGAAGACGAAACAAATGACATCGGATCGAAACCACTTTCCAGCAACCTCGAAGTCAGGGAAACACATTGCCGGCCTACTGTTTGCGTTCCTTCTAACTCGGAGAGCCAGCAATGCGGTCTCACCAAAACTTAATCGCGCCAGTCATCATTCTGTGCTGCTCGGCTTTGAGCATCGCCACTCTTGTGATGGTCGGAGCGTGGTGACTCCTTGGCTACACATACATGCGTGAAGAATTCACATCTCTTGCTTTTTTGGCGGTTACACTCGTGGGCGTCGCTCTGCTCGGCTCCGGTCTGCTCGCACTGGTAATCGTGGGGTAGAGCGCGGCGTTCTTATGCTTCAGACCCGTCGGATTTCAGTTGCTTGAGTGCGGCACCGATATCGGTGGCCCGGGCCAAGCTGGGATAAATCGCGGCGCTCATTGTAGCGGTTCGACATTCGTCGTCATGGCGCGAGTTGCCGGAGAGTTACGGTCCCCGCACCACTCGTTACTTCGATCGATGGCGGCGAGCTGGCGTATGGGACCGGATCATGGATGCACTGGTCGCCGGTTGTGACGCGGCGGTGCAAAGGATCGACACAAGTTCTTCCGCACCGGCATGAAGCGCCAGAGTTCGACCAGAAAATCCATCATCAGAGCTGGTCTCTCATCGTTTCCGGCGCTGGCCCCGGCGTGCGCGCAAATCCAATAGCTCTCGGCGTCGGGCTCGCGCTTCAACCGCAGGAGGTCTCCGCCGCGCGGCCGCATGACGAGGCCGGTCGGCAAAATTGTACCGTAAAAGAGAAGGCCCATAACGATTGGGTTGGCGGTCCTGTGCAGGAGCAAGCCAAGTTTCGTCCAGAAACGGTTTAGCGGCTGCAACAAAGCCGGACTGCTCCAGGGGACGACGAGAAGCAGCTCCGCGGCGGCCAGAGCCGATGGCCACAGCCGCTCGTGATGCCAGCCGTTCGGGAGGCTTAAGAAAGCGAGCGCCCGGGCATCGCCAAGCCGAAAGTTCGATTCGAACCCGGACTCGGTGTCGCGGACGAACTTTCGCGGATTGCTTGCGGCATCGCAGCTGGCCAAGCCTCCATGGACAATCCAAGCTGCCCCATCAGGTGTCTGGGACCGGGGGCGTTGTCCGTTTGCCCCCTCCCTTTGAGCATCAGGAATCTATTGATCGAAAGCAATCACAGTTCCAAAGTCGATGCATTGAGTCATTTGGAGTTCATTTAGGAGATTTTCAATGAAGCCATGGTTTCGCCTCCTCAGACAGGGGGCGTTGCTCCTCATCACCTGGGGCGCGATTTTCGAGATCGGGCTGCGGCTGCAACAGTATTTTGGGCCTCTGTTCGATTTGGAGATGGCGAGTGTCAATCTGAACTGGGAGTCCAACGTCCTGAACCATAAGCCGGCTCCGGAAAGCCAGAACCTCTGCATTTACGGCGACCTGACTGGCTTCAGCTACCAGAGGCACTATGACGAGAACGGTGTCAGGGTGATCGACGACAAGGCTCTACTTGAGGGGTGTAGGAAGCCGCTTTCGGTCTTGTTTCTCGGCGATTCCTTCATGGAAGGCTATGATGACGAGAACACGCTCCCGTATCACGTTGCAAAATATATCAAGAAGGAACGCGGGGTCTGTCTGAAGACGCACAATGCTGGATATACGTCCTATTCTCCGGCGATCTTCGTGCCCCAGGCGAAGAAGCTGCTGCCTATTGTGCATCCCGATTACATCGTTGTGGACGTGGACGAGACAGATCTCTACGACGACTTCGCACGATATCGTAAGTTGATTGTCCGCAACGAGCGCGGACAGAATGTTGGCGTCAAGGCTTCACCCATCGGACATGCATGCAGCGTCGGTCTGATGGAGGCTCGCGAGCATCCACTGTATCTGATGCGGTTCGCGGCGAAAGGTTGGCTCTCCTTCGTACATATGCCGGCGGTGATCAAGAAAAACCGACCGGATGACCTCGTCCTCTTTGGCTATTCGCAGGACCACGGCGCCGATCTCGAACGGAAATATGCAGAACCGCTCTCGACTTTCCAGCGGAACCTGCAGGAGCTGGCTGACATCCTGAAGGATTACACCGAGGACGGGAGCCGGGTGCTCTTCATCTTTCATCCTCATCTCGAGCACTTGAAGCCCGACGCCGAAGGGCACGTCTGGAACGATCTCGTCAGCTCTACTGTCGAGAAGATGTGCATCGACAATGGCTTTCTTTTCTTCAATGCCACTGAGCCGTTGAGGCGGCGGTTCGGGTCGCGGCCCGAGGAGTTCTATTGGCCGGGCGATATGCATTTTAGCTTTGAGGGGTTGGAAGAATATTCCAATGCAGTCGCAGCTTTCATGGCCTCGGACATGTTCAAGCGAAGGACCAGTGCGCTTGATAAAGGCGACCAATCTCAGACCTCCACAGGGCTCGGCGTACGCTCTGCGGACCAACTGCAATGAAAAGTCCCGGCTCGAAATTCTGTCTGCAGCGGCGCGTTCACGGCGACTTCCATTCAATCGACATCGAACTTGACACCCTGGGCGAGCGGCAGCGTGCGACCATAATTGACCGTGTTGGTGGCGCGGCGCATATAGGCCTTCCAGGCATCCGAGCCGGATTCACGTCCGCCGCCGGTCTCCTTCTCGCCGCCGAATGCGCCGCCGATCTCGGCGCCCGAAGGGCCGATGTTCACGTTGGCGATCCCGCAATCGGAGCCGCGCGCCGACAAGAAGGCTTCGGCCTCGCGCAGATCGTTGGTGAAAATCGACGATGACAGGCCTTGCGGAACGGCATTGTGCAATTCAATCACGGCATCGAAGTCGCGGTACTTGATGACATAGAGGATCGGCGCAAAGGTCTCGCGCTCGACCGAGCCGGTCTGTCCGCCGATCTCGACCAGCGCAGGGCGGACGTAGAAAGCCGCTTCTGCGCCCGCAACATTGACGCGATCGCCGCCGACAATGCCCGCACCCGCGGCCTTGGCTTCGCCGAGGGCCCGCTGCATCGCTTCGTAGGCAAGACCGTCAATGAGGGGGCCGACCAGGTTGCCGGCGAGGGGATTGCCGACCGAAACGGACGCATAAACCTTCTTCAGACGCGGCACGAAGCTGTCATAGACGCTCTCGTGAACGAACAGGCGTCGCAGCGTGGTGCAGCGCTGGCCTGCCGTGCCCATGGCCGCAAAGGCAACGCCGCGCAGCGTCAGGTCGAGATCGGCCGTCGGCGTTACGATCGCCGCGTTGTTGCCGCCGAGCTCCAGAATGGCGCGGGCGAAGCGTTGCGCGAGCTTCGGAGCGACGGCGCGTCCCATGGCGGTCGAACCGGTTGCCGAGACCACGGGGACCCTGGTGTTGTTGACGAGGGTCTCACCGATCTCGCGCCCTCCTATCAGCACGGCGGATAGTCCGTCGGGGGCCGACCCGCCTTCGGCTTTGAAGCGCCTCAGGGCGCGTCCGAACAGCGCGTCGGTCGCCAAGGCGGTGAGGGGCGTTTTTTCCGACGGTTTCCAGACAATGCTATTGCCGCAGACCAGTGCCAGCGCGGCATTCCACGACCAGACCGCAACCGGGAAATTGAACGCCGAGATGATTCCGGTGACGCCGAGCGGATGCCACGTCTCCGCCATGCGGTGCTCGTGTCGTTCGGTGGCGATCGTCAAGCCGTAGAGCTGGCGGGAGAGCCCGACGGCGTAGTCGCAGATGTCAATCATCTCCTGGACTTCGCCAAGGCCTTCGGACTCGATCTTGCCAGCCTCGATGGAAACCAGCCTTCCGAGCGCACGCTTGTTGCTGCGCAGCTCTTCGCCAAGCAGCCGCACCAGTTCGCCGCGTTTTGGAGCAGGGACCAGGCGCCATTGGAGGAAGGCCGCGTGAGCCTTTTCGATGGCCGCGGTCGCACTGTTGGCATCGACCTGCCTGACCTGCGCCACGGTTTCGCCGTTGATCGGGGTTTTCGCGACCAGCGTGCCACCGGTGTAGCTGGCGGGCTCGACACCGAGCTCAACCAGAAGCGCGTCGACCTCGGCCTTGAGCGAGGGGTTTTTGGCATGAGCGGATTGTTTGTCTGACATGAGGGACTCTTTCCGACGGCTCGCGTTGATTTCAGAGGAGGTGGCTGTCAGCGATTGTCTTGAGATGCGTCATGACCGTTCTCCGGCAGCGCGGGCCTTGAAGGCGATCGCCCACCTCATAGAGAGGACAATGGCCCGGCATTTTCAAACGATAGAAGTTCAATAAGTCATTCTGAGGCTGAATGACTAGTGGACGAAATCCAAAATCGCTCGCAGGTGAGTGCAAGCCAGCAGGCCTGACGCCGTCAGGCGGCGACCTTCAGCGGTCTGGTGCCGTTTCCAGGAGAAGCCATTCCCGGAAGGCAACAAGTGGCGGGTGGGATGCCCGGTCGGTCGACCAGACCAGATAGTAGGCCTCGGCGCTTTTCATCGGCAGGTCGAGGGCGCGCACCAGCTTGCCGGCACTCAACTCCTCCTCGATGAGAAATTCGGGAAGCAGCGCGATGCCGAGCCCGGAGATCGCCGCCTGCGATGCGGTGGCGAACTGATCCAGCAGCATGCCGTGGACAGCATGGGCGTCCACGCCGTGGAGCGTGAGCCATTGCTCCCATGCGTCCGGGCGCGTCGTCAAATGCAGGAGAGGGGCCTTCCGGAGATCGCTTGCTTCCTTGAAATCATATTGCCTTCGCAATTCTGGGCTGCAGGCGGGGATCACGGTCTCCGACCGCAGCAAAGCCAGTTCACCCCCTTGCCATTCCGGGCGCCCGAAATGGATCGCCGCGTCGATGGGCTCAAGCCTGAAGTCGAAGCTCGACAACCGCGTGACCAGGTTGATGGTGATGCCGGGATTACCCGCAAGGAATTTGGGCAGCCGCGGCGCCAGCCATCGTGTGCCAAAGGTTGGAAGGATTGCGAGAGTCAGCGTGCCACCGAACGGATTGGCGCGCAGATTGAGCGAAGCCGTGCTGATTTTGCGCAGCGCATCGCGTATCTCGCGGGCGTATGCGTCTCCACCCACGGTCAGGCGGATGGTCTGCCGCTCGCGATGAAAAAGCTCGACCTCGAGCTGCTCCTCCAGCGCCTTGACCTGGCGGCTCACCGCGCTCTGCGTCAGCGATAGCTCCCTGGCCGCGGCTGTGATGCTCCCGGTCCGTGCCGCCGCTTCAAAGGCGGTTAACAGAGGCAGTGAGGGTAGGAAGCGGCGGGGGCCTTGCACGTCATTCTCCAGCCGAATGAGGTCTTGATCAAACATGACTTGGCCCGCCGCAACTGGCAACGCTAGATTACCGCCCGGACCCGCAGTCCTGGTATTCGGCCCCCTGCAGCGGTCGGCATCTCACTTGCCGAATTGGAATGAACCAGTCAACGCGCCTCGGACAACTCGACCCTGCGGGCGGAAACAGACGAGGACGTCGGAGCCGATGCTAGACAACGCCAGATCCCACGGTCTTTGGGAGTTGACCGCGCCACCGGCCCCGGAAACGAGCGGACTGAAGGGATCGATCAGGGTCGACACGGCCATCGTCGGCGGCGGGTATACCGGTCTGTCGGCCGCGCTCCATCTCGCCGAGGCAGGCGCCAATGTCGCGCTGCTCGAGGCGGTGGAGATTGGCTTTGGCGGGGCCGGCCGGAACGTCGGCTTGGTCAATGCCGGCATGTGGGTGATGCCGGACGTCCTTGGCGATGTGCTCGGTGGCGATTACGGTGAGCGTCTTCTCGAATTGCTGGGCGATGCCCCGAAATTGGTGTTCGATCTAATCGAGCGCCACCGCATCGAATGCGAGGTGGAGCGTGCCGGCACGCTCCATTGCGCCGTCGGGCTCAAAGGGTTGAGGGAGCTGGAGCAGCGTGCGGCGCAGTGGAGCCGTCGCAGTGCGCCGGTCGAGTTGCTGAACGCTGCCGACACCGCCGCGAAAATTGGCTCGTCGGCCTATGCAGGATCGTTGTGGGATCGGCGCGCAGGCACGATCCAGCCGCTGGCGTATGCGCGGGGCCTTGCCCGCAGCGCCGTGAATGCCGGCGCGAAGATATTCACCCGCAGCGCGGTTACCTCGGCCGAGCGGGTTGACGGAAAGTGGAAGCTGCAGGCCGCGGGCGGCCACGTCATCGCCGACCGCGTCATCGTGGCGACGGACGCCTACGCGACGGGGCCCTGGTCCGAAGTCAGGACGGAGCAGATCCATCTGCCCTATTTCAACTTCGCCACCCAGCCGTTGTCCGACAACGTTCGCGCATCCATTCTTCCCGAACGGCAAGGCGCCTGGGACACCAATGAGGTGCTGAGTTCGTTTCGCTTCGATCGCGCCGGCCGCCTCGTGTTCGGAAGTTGCGGCGCGCTCCGAGGGACGGGTGCTGCGGTTCATCGATCCTGGGCACGACGGGCGCTCAAGAAGCTTTTCCCGCAAATCGGGGACGTCAGGTTCGAAGCGGAGTGGTACGGCCTGATCGGCATGACCGACGATCACCTGCCGCGCTTCCACAAGCTCGCCGAAAACGTGTTCGGCTTCAGCGGCTACAACGGGCGCGGCATTGCGCCCGGTACGACGTTCGGGCGTTTGCTCGCCCTCTACGCGCTCGGACAACTCGACGAGAAGGACCTGCCGCTTCCGGCATCGACGCCGATCAAGCCCAATTTCCGGAGCGCGAGGACGGCGCTGTACGAGGTCGGGGCGCAGTTCGTCCATCTGATCGAGGCGCGGCTGTAGCCCCGAAATTCAGAAGTGCAACAGAATGATCCTATAGGAAATAAGTTGACGATAGGAAACTTTTGATCAAAGATGGACCCGCGGTCTGGTCCAAACCCGTCTCTCCAAGCTGCGATCCAGACGTCAGCAGGGCAAAGGCATGACGGACGGCGCCGTTTACGCTCTGGAGACTCGCGATCTGAGCCGCGAGTTCGGTGGCTTCTTCGCCGTCAACGGTGTCAACTTCCGCCTTGCCCGCAACAGCATGCACGCCGTGATCGGCCCCAACGGGGCCGGCAAGACCACCCTATTCAACCTACTGACGAAATTCCTTCCGCCTTCAGCCGGCATGATCCTGCACGATGGCCAGGACGTCACCCGCCTCAGCATGCCGGCGATGGCCAAGCGCAGCGTGGTGCGCTCCTTCCAGATCTCCGCAGTCTTCGCCGGATTGACTGTGCGCGAGAATATCGAGCTCGCGCTGCTGCGCGAGCATGGTCTCGCCTGGAATCTGCTCGGCCGGATTGCGCATCATCGTCGCGTGCTGGAGCGCGCCGACGCGTTGCTCGAGCGCTTCGGCCTGACCGACTATGCCGGGACGATGGCGGGCAGTCTTTCCTATGGCCGCAAGCGCGTGCTCGAACTTGCGACGACGCTCGCGCTGGAGCCCAGCGTGCTGCTGCTCGACGAGCCTATGGCAGGGCTCGGTCATGAAGATATCGGGCGGGTGACGCAATTGATCCGAGAGGCCGGCAAGGGCCGTACGGTCTTGCTGGTCGAGCACAACATGAATGTGGTCGCCGAGCTTGCCGACACCATCACGGTGATGGTGCGCGGCGAAGTGCTGGCGCAGGGAAGCTATGCCGAAGTGTCCTCGCGCGCCGACGTGATGGCTGCCTATACGGGGCAGGCACATGAGTGAGAGCCTCGCGGTCTGCGATCTCCAGGCCTGGTACGGCGAGTCCAAAGTCCTGCACGGGATGGATTTCAGTGTCCGCGCCGGGGAAGTGGTGACGCTGCTCGGCCGCAATGGTGCCGGAAAAACCACGACATTGAAGGCGATCATGGGGCTGCTGGACAAGCGCTCGGGCTCGATCGCACTCGATGGCCACGAACTCATCGGTGCCGCACCTTACGACATCGCGCGCAAGGGCATCGCCTTCTGTCCGGAGGAACGCGGCATCTTCGCGAGCCTGAGCGTTCGCGAAAACCTGCTGCTGCCGCCGAAGGTCGCCGCCGGCGGCATGACGGTCGCGCAGATCCTCACGCTGTTTCCCAATCTGAAGGAGCGTCTCGACAGCCAGGGCACCAAGCTGTCCGGCGGCGAGCAGCAGATGCTGGCGCTCGGGCGCATTCTGCACACGGGTGCGCGCATTCTGCTGCTCGACGAGCCGACCGAGGGGCTCGCTCCCATGATCATCCGCCAGATCGGCCGGACGATCACCGAACTGAAGGCGCTCGGCTTCACCATCCTGTTGGTCGAGCAGAATGTCGGCTTCGCCGCCGGCCTGGCCGACCGACACTACATCATGGAGCTCGGGCGTGTCGTCGAGGAAATTCCGGGCGCGGCGTTCGAGGGCCGACTGGGCGCGCTCAAGAGCTATCTCGGACTTTAAAGGGCATCATGACCACGATCCTCGGCGTCCCTTCTGCAGTCCTCTATGGCCAGCTCCTGCTCGGGCTGATCAACGGAGCATTTTACGCCATGCTGAGCCTCGGGCTGGCGGTGATCTTCGGAATGATGAACATCGTGAACTTCGCACATGGTGCGCAGTACATGATCGGCGCGATGGGCGCGTGGCTTCTGCTCAATTATCTCGGCGTCGGCTATTGGTGGGCGCTGATCCTGGCGCCGCTCATCGTCGGTGCGATCAGCATCGTGATCGAGGTGTTACTGCTGCGGCGCCTTTACAAGCTCGACCATCTCTACGGCATGCTCCTCACCTTCGGTCTCGCGCTGATGGTGCAGGGCGCCTTCAGCAACTGGTTCGGATCCTCCGGCCAGCCCTATACGATTCCACAGGCGCTGATGGGTGGCCGCAATCTCGGCTTCATGTTCCTGCCGAACTACCGGGCCTGGGTGATCGTAACCTCTGTCGTGATCTGCCTCGGCACCTGGTACGTCATCGAGCGCACCAAGCTTGGCGCCTACCTGCGAGCCGCAACCGAAAACCCGATGCTGGTACAGGCGTTCGGAATCCGCGTCCCGCGCATGATCACGCTGACCTACGGCGCCGGCGTCGCGCTTGCCGCGCTGGCGGGCGTGCTGGCCGCGCCGGTTTACCAGGTCAGTCCGCTGATGGGCGCAGATCTCTTGATCGTCGTCTTTGCTGTGGTGGTGATCGGCGGCATGGGCTCGATCATGGGCGCGATCGTGACCGGCTTTCTCGTCGGCATCGTCGAAGGCTTGACGAAGGCCTTCTATCCCGAAGCCTCAACGACGGTTGTCTTTGTCGTGATGGCGGTGGTGCTGCTGATCCGTCCAGCGGGGTTGTTCGGCTCGAAGCTCGAGGCGGCGCAGGGCCAACCGCAGTCCGGCCTGTCGGCGACCGCGCCGTCAATGCGTACGCAGACGCTGATCTTCCTGGCACTCGCCTGCTGCCTCGCGGCCGCGCCACTCGTCGTCTATCCCGGCTTCATGATGAAGGCGATGATTTTCGCGCTGTTCGCCTGCGCCTTTAACCTGGTTGCCGGATACGGGCGGCTCGTCTCCTTCGGCCACTCGATGTTCCTGGGCTCGGCCGGCTACGTCTGCGGCCATGCCGCCAAGATCTGGGGGCTATCTCCCGAGCTTGCGATCCTGGCCGGGACTGCGACGGCGGCCATGCTCGGCCTCGTCACCGGCTGGCTCGCTATTCGTCGCAGCGGCATCTACTTCGCGATGGTGACGCTTGCGTTCGCGCAGATGGTCTATTTCGTGGCGCTCCAGGCGCGCTTTACCGGCGGCGAAGACGGGTTGCAGGCCGTTCCACGTGGCATGCTGTTCGGCCTCATCGACCTTTCGCAGCCGGCAAATCTCTACGGCTTCGTGCTGGTGATATTCCTCGGCGGCTTTTTCCTGATCATGCGGCTGGTGGGGTCGCCGTTCGGGCGCGTGTTGAAGGCGATCAGCGATCATGACGTGCGTGCCCAGTCGCTCGGCTTTGAAACCAATCGCTACAAGCTCGTCGCCTTTGTGCTCTCGGCGGCTCTGGCGGGGCTTGCGGGTTCGACCAAGGCGATCGTCAGCCAGCTCGCCAGCCTCACTGACGTGCACTGGTCGATGTCGGGCGAAGTGCTGCTGATGACGTTTCTTGGCGGCGTCGGCACCCTCTATGGCCCGCTGGTCGGCGCCTTCATCGTCGTCGCGATGCAGAACTATCTGGCGGCATTCGGGCAATGGGTCACCGTCATTCACGGCCTGATCTTCGTGCTCTGCGTGCTCGCCTTCCGGCGCGGCATCGTCGGCGAATTGATCGAGCTCTGGCATCGCCTGCGCCGGACACCGCCGGCTGCGTCCGCCGCGCTCCGCGAGGTGGTGGTCGCGCCGCAGGAGTGAGCAGAGACATTTCGAACAGCTTCGCCGTCCGGCGGAGCAGGACAGGACCGGGCCAAACCCGCTCGAGAGAGTGGATCTGACAAGAGGGAATAGATGATGCAACCGACGCCTTCCAAATCCTTGCGCGGGATCGCGGCCGCGCTCTTCCTGGGTTCGTTCGCCGTCGGCGGTCAGGCCACGGCCCAGGTCAGCGACGACGTGGTCAAGATCGGTGTACTGACCGACATGTCCGGCCAGTACTCCGACCTGAATGGGCCGGGCTCGCTCCTGGCGGCGCAGATGGCGGCAGCAGACTTCGGCGGCAAGGTTCTTGGCAAGCCCATCGAGATCATCGGCGCCGATCATCAGCAGAAGGCTGACATCGGCGTCGGCATCGCCCGGCGCTGGATCGAGAACGAGAAGGTCGATGCGATCTCGGACGTCACCAACAGCGCGATTGCGCTCGCGGTGCAGCAGTTGACGCGCGAGACCAACCGCGTCGCGCTGTTCTCGTCGCCGGGGACGACGGATCTGACCGGCAAGCAGTGCTCACCGACCGGCTTTCAGTGGGTCTACGACAACTATTCCAACGCGGTCGGACCGATGAAGGCCCTGATCGACAAGGGCAACGACACCTTCTTCATCATCACCGCCGACTTCGCCTTCGGACATTCGCTCGAGAAGATCGCAAGCGAGGCGATCAAGGCGAGTGGCGGCAAGGTTCTGGGCACCATCCGCCATCCCTTCGGCGCGAACGATCTCTCGGCGTTCCTGCTGCCGGCGCAGGCGTCGAAAGCCAAGGTCATTGTTCTCGCCACCGCCGGCAAGGACATGACGACGGCGATCAAGCAGGCCAATGAGTTCGGTATCATCGCGGGCGGCCAGTCCATCTCCGCGCCGGTCGTGTTCATCACCGACGTCCACGCGATCGGCTTGTCGACCGCGCAGGGGATTTCGTTCATCGAGGGCTTCTATTGGGACCAGAACGACGAGACACGGGCTTTCGCCAAGCGCTTCTTCGAGGTGCGCAATGCCATGCCGACCGCGCCGCAGGCCGGCGTCTATTCTTCGATCCGGCACTATCTCAAGGCGATCCAGGCCGCCGGCACCGATGAAGCCAAGGCCGTGGCTGCCAAGATGCGCGAGCTGCCTGTGGACGACTTCTTCGCCAAGGGCGGCAAGGTGCGCGAGGACGGCCGCATGGTCCACGACATGCTGCTGGTCCAGGTCAAGAAACCTTCCGAATCGAAGCAGCCATGGGACTATTATAATGTCGTGGCGACGGTCTCTGGGGAGCAGGCCTTTCAATCTCTTGCCCAGAGTGAATGCCCGCTCGTAAAGAAATGAGGCAAGTCCCGGCGGTTTCGTGCCGCTGGGCGTCACATACGCAATAAAAGGGAGAGAGCCGCGATGAAGAAGACTGCGACGCGACCGTCGCTGAGGGAGACCGCGGCCGCCGAGATCGTGCCAGCGCGTTTCTCGGCCGACGTCGCGCCGGCCGAGACAAGCGACGATCTCGGTCAGAGGCTGAAGCGCGTACGGATCGAGAAGGGTTGGACCTTGAAAGAGGTGAGCGAGCGCACAGGGGTCGCCCGCTCGACCCTGTCGAAGATCGAGAACGGCCAGATGTCGCCGACCTATGACGTGCTCCAGAAGATCACGCGTGGGGTCGAGCTCGACATCGTCGAGTTGTTCGACCAGCGTCGCCAGAGCGCGCCCTTTGGCCGCCGCAGCGTCACCCGTAGCGGCGAGGGCAAGCCGCATCCGACCGATACTTACGACTACGAAGTGCTGGCGACCGACCTTTCGCAGAAACACATCCTGCCGTTCAAGGCGCGGATCAGGGCGCGCAGCCTGGACGAGTTCCCTGGCTGGGTGCGTCACGAAGGCGAGGAGTTCTTGTGCGTTCTGTCCGGTACCGTCCGGGTGTTCACGGAATTCTATGCTCCCGTCACGCTCGAGGTAGGCGACAGCACCTATTTCGACAGCAAGATGGGCCATGCCATCGTGTCGTTGAGCAAGGAGGATGCCGAAGTCATCTGGATTTGCACCGGCATCAGCGCACTTTCATGATTGGGACGGGATGATACCGATGCTGCGCAGTTACTCCGCTGCCGACGTCCATGCCGCGCTTGCCTTTCCCAAGCTGATCGAAGCATTGCGTGAGGCCTTCAGGCGCGACGGCGAGCCGATGCCGTTGCGGCAGGCCTACGAGGTCGGCGTCGACGGCGCGCCCGCCAGTCTCCTGACGATGCCGGCCTGGGTTCGCGGCGAGGCGCTCGGCGTCAAGCTCGTCACGGTGTTTCCGAAGAACGCCGAGCGCGGTCTCGGAGCGGTGTCCTCGCTCTATTTCCTGCTCGATGGCCAGACCGGCCAGCCGCGCGCCATGATCGACGGCGAAGCCCTGACCAACCGGCGCACTGCGGCCGCCTCGGCGCTGGCATCCGACTATCTGTCGCGCGCCGACAGCCGCACACTGCTTGTCGTCGGAACCGGCCATCTCGCACCTCACCTCGTCGCAGCCCACTGCGCCGTACGTCCGATCGAGAAGGTGCTGGTCTGGGGACGCAATCCTCGGCGCGCGCTGGCCCTGGCCGATACGCTTGTCCGGCGGGGCGTCAACGCAGCCAGTGCGGCCGACCTTGCCGAGGCCTTGCCGCAGGCTGACATCGTCACCTGCGCCACGACGTCGACCGAGCCCTTGGTCAAAGGGGCACTGCTGCGGCCGGGAACCCACGTCGACCTTGTCGGTGCTTTCACACCGCAGATGCGCGAAAGCGACGATGACGCCGTTTTGCGCAGCCGCGTCTTCATCGACACCTATGCCGGAGCACTGGCCGAGGCGGGAGACCTGCTGCAACCCATCGCCGCCGGAAGCTGGAGCGCCGACAGGATTTGCGGCGATCTCCACGAACTGACTAATGGCACGAAGTCGGGTCGCCTTGACCGCAACGAGATCACCCTGTTCAAATCGGTCGGCGCGGCGATCGAGGATCTCACGGCCGCGAGTCTGCTGGCCAATCCGAGTTCCCTCGTGCGGTCTCCCGAGCGAGGGCGCTCGACAACGAAGGCCTGACGATGTCCAAGCAGGAAAAGCCTGGCTTCTGCACGTTGTG
The DNA here is from genome assembly GCF_004571025.1 of Bradyrhizobium niftali. GTDB lineage: Bacteria > Pseudomonadota > Alphaproteobacteria > Rhizobiales > Xanthobacteraceae > Bradyrhizobium > Bradyrhizobium niftali. The sequence continues at coordinate 727,133 of NZ_SPQT01000001.1, forward strand.
CCGCTCCCGCTGCGGCACGCTCAATGTGGTCGAGAATGACAGGCTTGTCGCTGTGCAGCCGAATCCGGCTCATCCAACCGGCAAGGCGTTGTGCCCAAAGGGCAGGGCCGCTCCGGAGATCGCGCACTCGGCCAGGCGCCTGAAGACGCCACTGCGACGCACCGCGCCGAAGGGCGCCCCCGATCCGGGCTTCGTGCCGATTTCCTGGGACGAGGCACTGAGCGAGATCGCCGAACGGCTCGGCCGCTACCGGGAAGAGACCGGGCCGGAATCGGTCGCGTTCGCGGTGACCTCCGGCTCTTCGTCCTCGACATCAGACAGCCTGGACTGGATCCAGCGCTTCGTCCGCGGCTTCGGCAGTCCGAACAACTGCTTCTCCACTGAGATCTGCAACTGGCACAAGGACCACGCCCACGCCTTCACCTTCGGCTGTGGCTTGCCGACGGCGGACTATCGCAATTCCGAACTCATCCTGCTCTGGGGCCACAACCCCGCCAATGTCTGGCTGGCCCAGGCCGAGGCGATCAGCGCCGCGCGGGCGCGCGGCGCCAAGCTTGCGGTGATCGATCCGCGCCTGACCGGCTCGGCGCGCGACGCCGATCTGTGGCTGCGGATCCGCCCCGGCACCGATGCTGCGCTGGCGCTTGGCCTGGCACGCTGGTTGATCGTCAACCGCGCCTATGACGCCGAGTTCGTACGACGCTGGACCAATGCCGCCTTCCTGGTCCGCAACAGCGACGGCTGCTTTTTGCGCGCCGGCGATATCGGGCTCCAGGGCGACGGCTTCCTGGTCTGGGACGAGGCCGCGGGTCGCGCGGCGCTCGCCGCGGACGGACTAGCTGTGGCTGCGCTCGAAGGAAACTTCGAAGTGATCGATCCCGAGGGTCCTATCGCCTGCCGCACCGGTTTCGACCACTATGTCGCGGCGGCCGAGCCTTACGATCCCGCGACGGTCGAGCGTACCACCGGTATTCCGGCGGCGCAGGTCGAGCAACTCGCGGCCACGATCTCGGCTGCGGCATCGGTTTGCTATCACGGCTGGACCGGGCTCGGACAGCATACAAATGCCTCACAGACCGAACGCGCCGTCGCAACGCTCTATGCACTGACCGGCTGCTTCGATGCGCCGGGCGGCAATGTCCGGATGCCCAGCCTTCCGGTGCCCTCGTTGCATTCCATCGCGATGATCCCGCTGGAGACGAGAGCGCGCACGCTCGGCCTCTCGGAGCGCCCGCTCGGCCCGCCTACCGACGGCTGGATCACCTCCAGCGATTTCTATGACGCGGCCCTGACCGGCAAGCCTTACCGCGTGCGCGCGCTGTTCGCGTTCGGCTCCAATCTTCTCGTGTCGCATCCAGCGCCGGAGCGTGGACGGGAGGCGCTGAAGGCGCTCGACTTCCAGGTCCATTGCGATCTGTTCCTGAACCCGACCGCCGAGATGGCCGACATCGTGCTGCCGGTCTCGAGCCCCTGGGAGCACGAGGCGCTGCGCCTGGGCTTCGAGATTTCGCCCGAGGCGCAGGAACTGGTGCAGCTGCGCCCGCAGATGATTCCGCGGCAGGGCGAGGCCCGTTCGGATATGTGGATCGTGTTCCAGCTCGCCAAACGGCTCGGCATGGGCGAGCTGTTCTTCGACGGCGATGTCGAGAAAGGCTTTGAGCATCTGCTTGCGCCGCTCGGCCTCGACCTCGAAGCGCTGCGGGCCAGGCCGGAGGGCATTCGCGTGCCGCTCAAGCATCTCCACCGCAAATATGAGACGACCGGCTTCGCCACCCAGACCGGCAAGGCCGAGCTCTATTCGGAACTCCTGCATCGCCATGGCTACCCTGCGGTACCGCGCTTCATCGAGCCAACCGAGCGTCGTGACGAGGCGTTTCCGCTGACGCTGTTCTCCGCCAATAGCGGCTATTTCTGCCATAGCCAGCATCGGGGCATCAATACGTTGCGTCGCAAGCGCGCGGAGCCGACGGCCGAGATTCATCCTGAACTCGCCCGCCGCAGGCGTATCCAGGAAGGTGACTGGATGCGCGTCAGCAGCCGCATGGGCGCGATCCGGATGCGGGCCATCTTTAACGATGCGCTCGCGCAGGATGTGGTGGCGAGCGATTATGGCTGGTGGCAGCCGGCGCCGGATCTTGGCCTTCCGGGCTATCTTCCGGACGCGACACAGCCTGTCGGTGCGAGTTTCAACGCCATCATCGCTGAAGATGGCCGCGATCCCCTGAGCGGGGCACTGGCGCTGCGCTCTTTTGCCTGCGATGTCGCACCTGAGGAGGGTACGTCCTGGCAGGGCTGGCGGTCATTCGCCGTCGCGGAGCGTCGCGAGGAATGTTCCGATGTGGTTGGGCTCACATTGCGGCCCGTCGACGGTGGCTCGCTTCCCGCTTTCCGGCCGGGCCAGTATGTCAGCGTCCGGATGGGCGGTGCGATCCGATCCTATTCGCTCACCGGAGCCGCGGCCGCGTCACACGAGGCCTACGACATCGGCGTCAGGCACATCGAGGGCGGGCGGGTCTCGACGGCGATCAGGCATGGGCTCGCGCCCGGTGACGTTGTCGAACTACAGTCACCGAAAGGTGGCTTCGTCCTGCCGCTGCGCAACGAATTTCCGGTCGTTCTGATCGCCGGCGGCATCGGCATCACACCATTCCTGTCCTATCTCGAAACGCTGGAGGGAACTAGCGACGAACCGCGTGTGACGCTGCACTATGGCTGCCGGGATAACGAGAGCCGCCCGTTCCAGCATCGGCTCGAGGCGCTGCGGCAGAGGCTTCCGAACCTGACCCTCGTCACACATTTGAGCCAGCCGCGAAGCGGCGATCGCTTTGACCGGCAGGGCCGGTTCACCGTGTCGGATCTCGATCCGGAATTGTTGCACAAGCGTGCGCGCTTCTACATGTGCGCATCCGATGCGATGATGGAAGAGGTGAGCGCGGGTCTGCAGGCGCGTGGCGTGCCTGCATTCGAGATCTTCAGGGAACGTTTCCGTTCGCCCGCGCCATCCGCGCTCGACCGCCTCGTGCCGCGCCGGATTCATTTCGCCCGCTCTGGCCGAACACTGACATGGTCGCCGCAGGTGCCGCTGATTAGCATCCTTGCGACGGCGGAAGGCGCCGGGCTTGCGCTTCCGAGTGGTTGCCGTGTCGGACAATGCGAAAGCTGTGCCGTGCCGATAAAGACCGGCGAGGTTCGTCATTTCGTCGATTGCGCGGATCTGGATGGGGGGCATTGCCTGACATGCCAGGCCGTCCCTCTTTCCGATCTTGTCATCGACGCATAACGGGCAGGCCTCCAAGCGATTTCAAAATCGGAGGTGCCGGGTTTCGAGGCCAAAGCTGACGTTACGCGCACGTTCACCCTCGGCGAATTCAACCGCGAGGTGAGGGAGATCATCTGCGCCATAGCTCGCGGCTCGTGCATCGCAAGCGTGATCACCCATCCAGATCTGATGCGCGCGGACATGCGACTGTTCCGGCGCGAGGTGTGAGGTTTCGGTACACACAGCAGTCGCCGTAATGTTTTCCTACGGGCTACCCCGCTCGACAGCTTCTGGCGCACGGTCAGATAACGGCGTCCAGGAAGAGCCTGCTTGCAATGTTTAGTATCTCGTGGTTTACTAAACAAATCGAGCCTGGCTGAATCCCTAAGAATCCGGGCAGGCGCGAGGAAACGTCCGTTTAGTCGTTCAGCCCGTGAAGGACTGTATCGCTCTGCTCGAAGCATTCGAGCGGGTTGGAGAGTCGCGCCATGTCGATGGCCGGCCCCACTGTGAGGGAAAGCGTTATGAAACAGACAGTGAATGCGCTTCTTACTACTTGCGGAGTTCTCGCATCCGCGCTCGGTGTCGGAGTGGGGACTACTCCTGCGCATGCGCAGGCCAAGACCATTACGCTGTGCTGGGCCGCGTGGGATCCAGCCAACGCCCTGGTCGAATTGTCGAAGGACTTCACCGCCAAGACCGGCGTCGGCATGAAGTTCGAGTTCGTGCCGTGGACCAACTATGCCGACCGCTTCCTGAACGAGCTCAATTCGCATGGCTCGCTGTGCGATCTCATCATCGGGGATTCGCAATGGATCGGGGGCGCCGCCGAGAACGGTCAGTACGTCAAGCTCAACGATTTCTTCAAGAAGGAAGGAATCAGCATGGACGACTACATGCCGGCGACAGTGGTCGGCTATTCCGAGTGGCCGAAGAACAGCCCGAACTATTGGGCGCTGCCCGCCATGGGTGACGCGGTGGGCTGGACCTATCGCAAGGACTGGTTTGCGCGGCCTGAGATTCAGGCGGATTTCAAGGCCAAATACGGCCGCGATCTCGCCGTGCCGAAGACGCTCGATGAACTGCGCGACATCGCAAAATTCTTCCAGGGCCGCGAGATCGACGGCAAGAAGGTCTATGGCGCTTCGATCTATACCGAGCGGGGCTCGGAAGGCATCACCATGGGCGTGTCGAACTACCTCTATGATTACGGCTTCCAATATCAGGATCCGAAGAAGCCGTATTCAATGGACGGGTTCGTCAACTCGCCAGGCGCCGTGAAGGGGCTCGAGGCCTACAAGGAGCTCTACAAGTGCTGCACGCCGCCCGGCGCATCCAACTCCTACATGTCCGAAGGCCTTGATGCGTTCAAGTCGGGGCAAGTCGCGCTGCAGATGAACTTCTTCGCCTTCTTCCCGGGCCTCTACAAGGATCCGAACGTCGGTGGGGACAAGATCGGCTTCTTCAGCAATCCCGCCGGCGCCGCGACCCAGGCAACGCAGCTCGGCGGGCAGGGCATCTCGGTCGTTTCTTATTCCAAGAACCAGGCCGAGGCGCTGCAATATATCAAATGGTTCTCCGGTGGAGATGTGCAGAAGAAGTGGTGGGCGCTGGGCGGCTATTCCTGCGCCAAGTCAGTGTTGAACGATCCGGGCTTCCCGAACAGCGCGCCGTTTGCCGGCGAGTTCTTGAAGTCGATGGGAATGGTCGTCGACTTCTGGGCCGAGCCTTCCTATGCGCAACTCCTGCAAGCCGAACAGAAGCGCGTGCATGACTACGTGGTGGCGGACAAGGGCACCGCGCAGGAAGCGCTCGATGGCCTGGTAAAGGACTGGAAGGCGATCTTCAAAGAAGAAGGCAAGAAGTTCTAGGGCAAACGCCTGGAGCGCACGCCGAGCGCGCTCCAGGCTCTCTTCGGTAGAACCCGCAGGCGTCGCATAGACGGCAATCGCGACGCCAGGATTGACCAAGGCCATGAACGATTTAAGTACCTCGTCGCAGATCACCTACCGGGCCGTCCCGATCCGACCAGGCGTGATACGTCGTATCCGCGGCCTTTCGGACCAGGCGCTCGCATGGCTCTTCATCACACCGACGATCGTGCTGCTGCTGGCGATCAATATCTTCCCGCTGGTATGGACGATCTACCTGTCCTTTACCAACTACCGCGCCAATCGGCCGAACGCGCCGACGCTATGGCTGGGGACCGATTGGTACCAGTCGATCCTGACCGATCCGGATATCTGGGCGGCGATGCAGGTCACGGCGCATTTCGTGGTTTGGACCGTGCTGATCGAGACTGTGCTCGGATTCGGCCTTGCATTCCTGATCGACAAGAAATTCCGTGGCCATGGCCTGTGGACCACGATCATTCTATTGCCGATGATGCTCTCACCCGCGGTTGTCGGCAATTTCTGGACCTTCCTCTATCAGCCGCAGATCGGGCTGTTCAACTACGTGGTCGCCTTCTTCACGGGGCGCGGCGCTTCGTCGTTCCAGATGCTGGGAGACGTGACCCTCAGTCCGTGGGCCATCGTCATCGTCGACGCCTGGATGTGGACGCCTTACGTGATGCTGATTTGCCTGGCGGGGCTGCGGTCCATCCCGGATTACATTTATGAGGCAGCGGAGGTCGACCGCGCGTCGAATTGGCGGCAGTTCTGGTCGATCACGCTGCCGATGGCTCTGCCGTTCATCATGCTCGCGGTGCTCTTTCGCGGGATCGAGAATTTCAAGATGTTCGACATGGTCAATCTCCTGACCGGAGGAGGGCCGGGTTCGACCACGGAGGTCGCTTCGATCACACTGAAGCGCGCAGCCTTTGAGAGCTGGCGAACCGGCTATTCCTCGGCCTTCGCGATCATTCTGTTCGTGACAGTGTTTGGCCTTGCCAACATCTACGTCAAGGCGCTGAACCGGGTGAAAAGCCGATGAGCGCGTCAAACGCAGCCCACTCAGTCGTCGAGCCGTCGACCGGCACTCGCCGCTTTGCCGGCCTGCTCGTCATACTCTATGCCATCATAACGATGGTTCCGCTGATATGGATCGTGCTCACCTCGTTCAAGTCACCTGACGATGCGATCTCCTATCCGCCGAAGGTCTTCTTCAAGCCCTCCCTTGAAGGCTATTGCAACGTCTTCACAACGCGCTCGCGCCAGACCCAGGAGTTTATCCAGACGCTGGGGCCACCGCAGGGGCTTTGTGACAACATCGCGCGCAGCCGCAACATGGTTGTCGCCGGGCCGTCGAACTATGTGCCGCGCTTCATCAACTCGCTGATCATCGCCTTTGGCTCGACGGTGCTTGCCGTCGCGCTCGGTACGCTCTCGGCTTACGGCTTTTCGCGCTTCCGCGTGCCTCTCAAGGACGACCTCCTGTTCTTCATTCTTTCGACCAGAATGATGCCGCCAATCGCGGTCGCGATCCCGATCTACCTGATGTACCGGACCGTCGGGTTATCGGATACCCGTCTCGGGATGATCCTGCTCTACACCTCGGTGAACGTCTCGCTCGCCGTCTGGCTTCTCAAGGGCTTCATCGACGAAATCCCGCGCGAATACGAAGAAGCAGCAATGATCGATGGCTATACGCGCTTCCAGGCTTTCGTGAAGGTGGTTCTCCCGCAGGCAACGACCGGGATTGCCGCAACGGCAATCTTCTGCCTGATTTTTGCCTGGAACGAATACGCCTTTGCGGTCCTCCTGACCTCTGGCAACGCCCAGACCGCGCCCCCTTTCATTCCGATCATCATCGGCGAGGGCGGTCAGGATTGGCCCGCAGTAGCCGCCGGTACGACGATCTTCCTTGTGCCGATCGTCGTGTTCACGGTGCTGCTCCGCAAGCATCTTCTGCGCGGCATTACCTTTGGGGCCGTCCGCAAATGAACCTTGATGTGAACATGTCAACGCCGCACGTCAGCCTGACGAGCAGAATGTTGCGGCGCGGTCCGCTGGAAGCGGTCGCGACGACGATCATTGCCGCAGGCGTGGTCATGCTGATGCAGCCGTTTTCTCTAACGCTTTATTCCTGGTCTTTCGTGGTCACTCTCTTTGGGACGGTGACGTTCACGATCGTCTCGAAGGTCCGGGAGTAGCGCTCGATGGCACAGATCAGGGTCGAAGCGCTCAACAAATCCTTTGGAGAGTTTCACGCAGTCAAGGGCGCGAGCTTTACGGTGGATGACGGACAGTTCCTTTGTCTTCTTGGGCCTTCCGGGTGCGGCAAGACGACAACGCTGCGGATGATTGCAGGGCTGGAATTGCCGACATCCGGAACGATCAGCGTCGACGGTGAGGACGTGACGATGAACCGTGCCTCCGCGCGAGATATCGCCTTCGTCTTTCAGCTATTTGCGCTCTATCCGCATATGAATGTCCGGCGCAATATCGGGTTTCCGCTCAAATGCGAGGGGATTGGAGCTGCGGAGTGCGACCGGCGCGTGGTGGAGGCCGCTCGGATCCTGCGTATCTCCCATCTCCTTGATCGGTCGGTTTCGACCCTCACCGGCGGCGACCGTCAGCGCGTCGCGCTTGGGCGGGCGATCGTCCGCAAGCCGAAGTGCTTCCTGATGGACGAGCCGCTCGGAGCGCTCGATACCGAAATGCGCGAGGCGATGATCCAGGAATTGCGCGCGCTGCATGACCGGCTTGGCGCGACGACGGTTTACGTCACGCATGATCAACTGGAAGCCATGGCAATGGCGGACCTGATTGCGGTGATGAACAACGGCGTGGTCGAGCAGATTGCGAGTCCGCGCGACATTTATGACCGGCCTGTTTCGCTCTTCGTCGCCGACTTCATCGGTTCTCCGGCGATGAATTTCCTGCCGTTTCGCGGCAGCCTGCAAGCCGGGGCGCAGGCGATCCGGCTCGGGGATCGCGAAGTTGCGATACCCACCGCACGCGAGGCGTTGGTGGAGAGCGACCTTGTCCTGGGCGTCAGACCCGAGCATGTGCGTTTTTCCGATAGCGGCGTGGTGCGGGGCGAGATCTATGGGTCGGAATATCTTGGCACGACGCAGATCGTGACGGTGACGACGTCTTACGGCGCTCTCAAGGCACGCTCGCCCGCCAGCATGCCCTTTCAGATTGGGGTGAATGTCGGGCTCGATTTTCGGCCCGATACGTTATCGCTCTTCGACCAGGGGTCGGGACGGGCAATACGCACCGCATTGTACGAGGGAGGCGAGCATGGCTGAAGTCGAGATCGGGGCGGTCTCCAAGGCGTTTGGCAAGACGCAAGCCGTCGTCGATCTGTCTCTCACCATTGGAGACGGCGAATTCGTTGCGTTGCTGGGGCCGACCGGGGCCGGCAAGACGACGACGCTGCGTCTCGTCGCCGGATTAGAGGCGCCCGACAGCGGTTCGGTCCGCATCGACGGACGCGATGTGACCAGTGATGCGCCGGCGGATCGCGACGTCGCCTTCGTATTCCAGCAATATTCGTTGTACCCGCATCTGACCGTGTTCGAGAACATGGCCTTTGCGCTACGCGCGCCGACTCGCCGGCTGCCGGAGGCCGAAATTCGCGCAAAGGTCGGACAGGTTGCGCGTCTTCTTCATATCGAAGCCAAGCTCCACAGCAAGGCGACCCAGTTGTCGGGCGGGCAGATGCAGCGCGTTGCGATTGGCCGCGCTCTGGTGCGCTCGCCCTCGATCTACCTGATGGACGAGCCGCTTTCTTCGCTCGATGCCAAGCTGCGCGGTGAAATGCGCCTGGAGCTTAAGCGCATCCAGATCGATCTCGGCGCGACGATCCTCTACGTCACCCACGATCAAACCGAGGCTATGACCATGGCGTCGCGCATCGGCGTGATGGAGGCCGGGCGATTGATGCAGATCGGAACGCCGCGCGAGATTTACGAGAACCCGGTAAACAGCTATGTCGCTGCCCGGCTCGGCCAGCCGATGATCAACCTGCTGCCGGCCGGTCTGTTTGCGGGGGCTCCGTCGAGCGCCAAGACCATCGGGGCGCGTACCGAGCACCTGGCTATCACGCGCAATGGCGGAGACGTGTCGGCAACCGTTACGCGGGTCGAGCATCTCGGCGACCAGAGTCATTTGCACCTGGATCTCGGTGGCCAACCCGTTGTGACGTTGGCGGAGTCTGAGACCACGTTAGATGTCGGCGACGTGGTGTCACTTCGCCTCAACAAGCCGCTGTTCTTCGACGCGGCCGGCAGGAGGGTCGCAGCATGAGTCTCGATCGGGCCTCCAGGGAAGAGCTGGTGCGAGCGCTTGCGGAAGCGGTGATCCAGCACGCCGACGAGCTGACCGGCCTCGATCAAGCGATCGGTGACGGCGATCATGGGTTGAACATGAAGCGCGGCTTCGAAGCCGTGCTCGCGACATTGCCTGGCCTTGCGGACAAAGCACTGCCGGAAATGCTGAAGTCGATCGGAATGACGCTGGTCATGAAGGTCGGCGGGGCCTCTGGGCCACTGGTCGGGACCTTCTTCATGGAGCTGGGCAAGGCGCTTCCGGAGCAGCCGACACGTGCAGAATTTGTCGCGGCCGCGGATATGGCGATTAACGCCGTGAAGGCACGCGGACGCTCAGAAGCAGGACAGAAGACCCTGCTCGACGTGCTGGTGCCGGTGCAAGCGGTATTGGCCGCGGGTGGCGATGCGCGGGCGATTGCGATGGAGGCAGCGCAGGCGGCCGATCGCACGACGCCGATGCTCGCCATTCGCGGCAGGGCTTCTTTTCTCGGCGAACGTTCGATTGGTCACATGGACCCCGGTTCGCGCTCGGTGTCCCTGTTGATCGGCGCTGCAGCCAAAGTATTGGAGTTCGAGGCAAGGTTATGAACAGTCAAGATCGCGGTAATGTCGGAATTGTCATCGTTTCACATTCGCCCAAGATTGCGGAAGGCGCGGCAGATATGGTGCGTCAGATGGTGGGCAATGCGGTGCCGCTCGCCTGGACCGGCGGCGATGTCGATGGAGGGCTCGGCACGAATGTTGCTGGAATCCTGGAGGCGATCGAGGCGGCGTGGTCCCCATCAGGTGTGGCTGTGCTCGTTGATCTCGGTGGAGCGGAGACAAATTCCGAGATGGCGGTAGAAATGTTAGCCGAAGATCGGAGGGCGCGCGTCGTCGTCTGCAATGCTCCGGTGGTCGAAGGAGCGGTGATTGCAGCGACGGAATCCTCGGGTGGCTCATCGCTCGCAGCCGTCAAGCGTAGCGCGGAGGAATTCTATGCATGATGCCCACGCCAGCCGGGCAGGTGAGACGTCGGTGCCGCTGACCGCCTCGGCGGTTCTCGTCAACAAGGTCGGTCTTCATGCGCGGCCGTCGGTCAAGCTCACGCAGTGTGCGAAGAGGTTTGCCGCAAAGATCGAACTCGCCCTCTCTGGAGACGGGCCTTGGACGGATGCCAAGAGTCCGGTGAAGGTGATGCGTGTAAAAGCTCCGCAGGGGGCGACGCTGCATTTCCGGGTCACCGGACCGGACGGAGAGGTGGCGCTTGCTGCCGTGCTTGCGCTTGTGCATGACGGTTTTGGTGAGGCTTAACAGCAGTGGCAGAGATCCAACTTATCGGCCGTGCCGCATCGCCGGGCCTCGCGTTCGGGCCGGTCGCCGTGCTGACTGCGGCCGTGGCCGGGCGAATGGCGAGCGAGGATCCGGAGCAGGAGGCTGCAGCGCTGCGGTCGGCGATTGAGGGGGCGAGGGCGGAACTCGCCGAGCAGATCAAGACGATTCAGAGTGAGGCGGCAGACATTCTGGAGTTCCAGGCCGCCATGCTGGAGGACGATTCACTAACAGACACGGCATATGAACTTATCGCGATCGGGATCACTGCCGACCATGCCTGGCGCCGGGCACTCGACCTAGAGATCGCCGGCTATCGCGCGGCTGAAGATGAATATTTCCGTGCCCGCGCCGTTGATATCGTTGACATCCGCGATCGCGTGCTTGCGCATCTGGGCGGTGTGGAGGCTGTCGCCGGAATCGCGGGCGGTTCGATTGTTGCGGCTGAAGATATCACGCCTTCGACCTTTCTTGCGACTGACTGGTCGCAAGGCGGCGCGATCGCGCTGGCCAGTGGCTCACCTTCCTCCCATGTCGCGATGTTGGCGCGCGCGCGCGGGGCGCCGATGGTCGTTGGATTAGGTCCGTTGTCGTGGCACGGACAGCCGCCGGTCTTGGCGCTGGTAGACGGCGACGCCGGAAGGGTCATCTTCGATCCGGAGCCGGAGACCATCCGTCTCTTTGAGCTGCGTATGGCGGCTGCGAAGGCCGAACGAACTGTCGCCGAGGCGACCAGCCTTGCGCCTGCCTTCGTCGCCAATGGTCGGCGGATAACGGTTCTGCTCAATGTCGCCGGGCCTGAAGACCTTGCAAACCTTGATCCCGCAATTTGCGACGGCATCGGCCTTGTACGCACGGAATTCCTGTTCGAGGCGGCTCACGGCCTGCCGGACGAGGAAACGCAATACAGGGTCTATCGGGACATTCTCGTCTGGGCTCAAGATAAGCCGGTGACGATCCGGACCTTGGATGCGGGCGGAGACAAGCAGGTTCCCGGTTTGACGGTCGAAGGTGAGAGCAATCCGTTTCTCGGTCTCCGCGGTATCCGCCTCTCGCTCGCGCGGCCGGAGGTGTTTCGCATGCAGCTCCGCGCGCTCTGCCGTGCGGCTGTCCATGGCACGCTGAAAGTGATGTTGCCCATGGTAGCGGTCCCGTCGGAATTGGACCGCGCGAACGAAATGCTTGACGCGGAGTTCACAGCCCTCCAAGCGAAAGGAGTTGCCTGCGCTCGCCCGCCGCTCGGCATTATGGTCGAGGTTCCAGCGGCGGCGCTCTGTGCAGCGGATTTTGGCGCTGCATTCTATTCCATCGGTTCGAACGATCTAACCCAGTACACGATGGCGGCGGCGCGCGACATCGGCGCAGTCGCTGACCTCAATGATACCAGCAATCCAGCTGTGCTGGCTCTGATAGCCGCGACCGTCGAGGCCGGGCTAAAGCGTGGCGTTGAGGTTTCGCTCTGTGGCGACGCCGCGGCCAACACTCACCTGACGGCGGCGCTGCTCGCCACCGGATTGACAACTCTCTCGGTGTCGCCGATTGCCGTCGCACGGCTCAAGGCCGCAATCGCAAAGGTGAGTTCATGAAGGACGATGTCGGCAAGGACACGCCCGGTGACAAGAATGTCGCAGAATACAAGATAATCCTGCGAAAGGTACTCGACAATCGGCCCTCGGGAACGCGCCTGAAGCTTGCGGCGGCGCTGGGCAAGAATCGCTCTTTCGTGAGTCAAATCACGAATCCGGCTTACCTGGTGCCGATCCCGGCGAAGCATGTCACGGTCATCTTCGACGTCTGCCATCCGTCCAGCGCCGAGCGTGCGGCATTTCTCGATGCGTATGGCCGCGCACACCCCGGAAGACTGCGCGCACCCCACCGCGAAGCGCGCACGCGTGTCATTACGGTGACCGTTCCTGAACTTGGTGACGACAAGAAGAATCGTGCGCTCGAGCAGCTCATCGTGGATTTCGCGGCGCAGCTCGCGCGCTTTGCAGAAAGCGTCGGTTAGCCATTGAGTTGAACTTTGGACCGGACTGGGAGAACGTTCATGAAAAAGCTGATCAACAGCGCGGATACGGTGCTCGAAGAAAGCCTTGACGGTCTAGCCGCAGCGCACGCGGATCTGCTTGTGCTCGGCCCCGAGCGCAAATTTGTGCGTCGTCGGACTCTGAAGCCAGGCAAGGTCGCGCTGATTTCGGGAGGCGGTTCGGGACATGAGCCGCTGCACGCGGGCTTTGTCGGCCTCGGCATGCTTGACGCGGCTTGCCCCGGCCAGGTCTTCACCTCGCCGACACCTGACCAGATGATCGAGGCCGCGGAGGCCGTTGATACCGGCGCAGGCGTGCTGTTCATCGTCAAGAACTACGAAGGCGACGTGATGAATTTCACCATGGCAGCCGAGATGGCTGGCCGAGAAGTCGCAAGCGTGGTGACGAACGATGACGTGGCGGTCGAAAAGTCGACCTACACGACCGGTCGTCGCGGTGTCGCTGGAACGTTGATCGTGGAAAAAATGATCGGCGCCGCGGCCGAAACGGGTATGCCCCTTGCCGCGCTCAAGACGCTCGGTGACGACGTCAATCGGCGTACGCGCTCGATGGGGGTCGCACTGCTGCCATGTACAGTGCCAGCGGCCGGACGGCCAAATTTTGTTTTGGCCGACGATGAGATGGAGATGGGCGTCGGCATTCACGGTGAACCTGGCCGTCGCAGGGTGCCGTTGGCTTCCGCGGATGCGATCGCCGCTGAGCTGGTCGAGGCAATTCTGAAGGATCTTGGGCCCAGGAGAGGCAGCGAAGTGCTGCTTCTCGTCAATGGGTTTGGCGCGACGCCTTTGATCGAGCTCTATCTGATGGTCAATGCCGCCAAGCGGATCTTGGATCGCGCAGGAATAGCGGCAACGCGTTTCCTGACCGGTTCCTACGTCACATCGCTAGACATGGCCGGCGTCTCGATCACCGTATCTGTACTCGATAACGACGCCGCTAAATTGTGGGATGCCCCGGTGCATACCGCGGCGCTGCGGTGGGGAGCCTGATATCGGCGTCGTGACGAAGTGGTTTTGTTGCAGGCGAAGGCTCGTCGCTTTCACACCGCCGGGGTCCGCAAGGTCGCGCAGCGGGCTTCGGCGGCGTCCACGCCGACTTCGACGCGAACAGCATGACAGCCGCTCCAAGACAAGTTCGACGCCTTAGATTGGGGCCGCGCCGCGCAAAAGTTATATAGCGAACTGAATGTCGCTCACGAGGAAAAGGTCTGGCAGGAGATCGTTGGGGTAAAGAATAAGGCCCAGGCGGCACTACCAACCCGGATACTAGAACTGGAAGTGCAGCAGGCAAGCCAGCCAGCGGAACAACCACTCGGAGCCAAGGAGCCGACAGCTTGCTCAAGATCGTGATCGGGTTGGCGCTCGATAGCTACAAACATGATCCAAAACTGAGCCGCAGCCGTGCCGCAGGAAATTGCCGACGACCTCGCCAAGCACGGCATTGTCTTGGACGTGGACACCGTGCGGAAGTGGTTGAAGCAAGCAGCGGATTTGCTGCCGGGCGAATAGTTGGCATTAAGTTCCGAGCTATACGCGATGAGGAGGTGCTCTCTCGAAGATCGCGATTGACTCGCTTTTTAGGCCAGATGGAAATCGTGGTAGCTGACCAATGTTCCTGTCGTCTTATCTGCCTCAATCTGGAAGCCGGTGGGATCAAAGCTACCCAACAGAGCAATGTTGGCGGTATGGGATCCGTCGGCGATGCTCAGAGTCCCGCCACTGTTGTCGGCGTTGGGGGTGTAATTCAACGTCGGCGCGTTGGCGAAGTTGAAGTCGAGGAGATCAATATGATCGTCTGCGCTCATCCCGGACACGGTCCCCGAGAAATTGAACGAATCGCCAAGGATGAGGGTTCCGGTTGCGCCTGTCGCAAACGTGGTATTTTCCGCCGAAGCATGAGCAAACTCCAACGTCGCGGTCCCACTGATCAGCGCCGAACCGTTGCCACTGACGTTGCCGTCGATCGTGACGTTGCCGTCGTTGGCCCACAACAGGCCGGTATTGACGACGTCGCTGTGGACCACCAGTCCACCGGTTCCTGTTGCCTCGATCGTGCCGGTGTTGGTTACGGCGTTAGCTCCGGTATCGATGTCGAGTGCATTGGTGCCGGTGGCGATGATCGTGCCTTCGTTGACCAGCACCATCACGCCATCTCCGAGGTGGCCAGCGCCGGAGATCGTGTTGTCCACGTTCGTCAGCATGACGTCCGAGACCGTTCCTGTGATCAGGTTCTGACTGCTATCGGACAGGACGACCTGCCCATGACCCTGGAGCGTGATGCCGTGCTCGATGAGCTCGAGGTCGGTCCCGCTTCCGGTCGAGTTCAACTCAATCGTGCCGGTGTTGTCGATGATGCCGGAGAGCGGCAGGATCGCGCCGTCGCTAATCACCATGTGGCCGGCGTTCTCCGTGACCGGCGTTTGATCGAAGACGAAGTCATCAGCGGTGAGCGACAAGGCGTCGACGCCCTTCAGCGTGATCGACTGACCATCGGCGAGCGTAACCACGGCGTTGCCAGCAGCGTCGTCGGTCATATGCGACTGGATATCGCCGAAATCGGTGAAGTTGGCGTAGCCGATCAGATCGATCTGATCCGACGCCGCTGCAAAGTCATAGATCACGTCGTGGCCGATCGGCTGCGAGAACACGAACAGGTCGTGGCCACTCGAGCCGGTTAGGTTGTCGTCGCCTGACAGCGCGAAGATTGGGGAGCCTTGCGCATAAACTTCAATGTTGTCGGCTACAATTGCGGCACCGGCGCTACCGTCAGCGTTGATCCAGGTCTCCGTCACGTCAAGTACCAACGCACCCGTGTAATTCGAGGGTGAAGTGATTGCGAGCGATGCGATGTGATTGGTCACCACGGTCCAGCTACCATCGCTGTTAACTGCGCCCTCGCTCAATGTCCATCCAGATGGAATACCTGAAACATTAGCGGTGACTGCAACCAAGTGATCTATCGATTGATCCGCAAGAGCTAAGTTGATCGCTTCTCCGGCAATGCCCGCTGGCGTAATTGTAGTGGACCCATTTCCCTTTACGACCGAGACGGTGTCGACATCGGTAAGGCCTCCACCAGAGCCGGAATTTCCGTTGTCGTTCGTTGTAATCGTTAGTGTTCGGGTACTGTTATTTGAACCGCCACTGAATACCATGCCATTCAGGGCGTTATTTATATCGGTGATTGTGCCGGTAAACGTCATCGCTTTTGTGGCGTTGGCACCAGCGTTGAATGCGAGTCCAGTTGTCGTAGCGAGTGTAAGAATACCGGTTGAGCTTTGAGCCGAAGCACCGAGGGATAGTGACACGGTAACGCTGCCGTTTCCGGCGTCCACATCACTAATGCTGATGAGGCTTGCTCCCGAAAAAGTCGCCGTGCCCGATCCATTGCCCGCATTCACCGAAGTAGCGGGAACAGTGTTCACCGGCGCGTCGTTGACTGCGCTGACGGTTTCTGAAAGCGGCACCGTGCCGGACGAGATGTGCGTGGTGCCACCGGTCGCCCCGGTCAGGTTGACGCTTGCCCCGCTGGTGATGGTTTGGCCACTCTCGATCAGGTTAGCGCTCAGCGCGGTAGCTGAACCGTTGTAGTTCGCAGCCGGCACGAAGCGCAGCATATCCGTCGCATTGAGCGTCAGGGCCGCCGATGTCGTCTCGTTGCCCAGCGTTGTCCAGCTGCCGCCGCCATTGGTCGAGTATTGCCAGTTGCCCTTGGTTGCATCAACCGTGTAGCTGCTGATCGCAATGCCCGCGAAGGTGTTGGCGCTCGAACCGCCGCTGACCTGGTCCGCCGTATCCGAGAAATTGCCGCTGAACAGCGAGTTCACTGTAGCCCCCGCTGGGGCCGCCATATCCTCGTTGATCGCCGGCAGGGTCGCACTGCCAGAGGCAATCGGTGCGTCGTTGACTGCCGTGATGGTTTCCGAAAGCGCCACCGTGCCGGACGAGATGTGCGTGCTGCCACCGGTCGCCCCGGTCAGGTTGATGGTTGCCCCGCTGGTGATGGACTGGCCGCTCTCGATCAGGTTAGCGCTCAGCGCGGTAGCCGAGCCGTTGTAGTTCGCAGCCGGCAGGAAGCGCAGCATATCCGACGCATTGAGCGTCAGGGCCGCCGATGTCGTCTCATTGCCCAGGGATGTCCAGCTGCCGCCGCCATTGGTCGAGTACTGCCAGTTGCCCTTGGTCGCATCAACCGTGTAGCTGCTGATCGCAATGCCCGCGAAGGTGTTGGCGCTCGAGCCGCCGCTGACCTGGTCGGTTGCATCCGAGAAGTTGCCGCTAAACAGCGAGGTCACCGTGGCCCCCGCAGGTGTCGCCGTATCCTCGTTGATCGCCGCCAGTGTCGCACTGCCGGACGCAATCGGAGCATCGTTGACTGGATTGATGACGATATTGGCGGTGTCGGTCGCAGTGGAGAACGCAGTCGTGCCGCCATTGGTCGAGGCGTCGACCTTGGTACCGGCCGCGCCACTGGTCTGGTCCCAGGCCCGGAACGTGATGGCGTTGGTGTCCGTGCCGTTAAAGTCAGCGGCCGGTTGGAAGTACAGCCGGGTATTGGCATCCGCCGCCAGCAGCAGCGCCGAGGTGTTCGTCACCGTCCCGACTGCCGTCCAGCTGGTGCCGCCATTGGTGGAGTAGAACCAGCTCCCGTGGGCGGTGTCGGTGGCCGTCAGTGCAAGACCGGTGACTGCGCCGCTGTCCACATCAGTGACGTTGTTCACGCCACCGGACAACGAGACCAGGCTCGACACCAGGGTGCCGACCGCTCCGCTCGGCACTCCCCCGTCCTCGTTCTCCGCCGTCAGCACAGGCGTCTGCGCCGCGTTCAATACCGGCGCGTCGTTGACCGGCGTCACATTGATCGTGTCGGTCACGGCCACGCTGTTGGCGGCCCCGTCATTGGTGATGATGGTGACAGTGCGGGCCAGGCCCGACGGGTTATCACTGGTGTTGAGGTAGGTCACCGAGTCCAGAGCGGTCTGGTAGTTCGCGACGCTGGATGAACCCGTCAAGGTGAGCGTCCCGGTCGCCGCGTTGAACGATCCGGTGATGCCATTCTGGTTGGTAAAGCCCAGCACATCCTGGCCGTTGACGTAATTGCCGGTGATCTGCACCGTCGCCGAGGACAGATTGGCGCTGTCGACGTCGGACACCGTCAGCGCCGGATCGATCGCGGTGGCGGCCTGGTTTTCCGTATAGTTCAGCGTATGACCCACGACGACGACCGGCGCGTCGTTGACCGGCGTCACATTGATCGTGTCGGTCACGGCCAGGCTGTTGGCGGACCCGTCATTGGTGATGATGGTGACCGTGCGGGCCAGGCCCGACGGGTTATCACTGGTGTTGAGGTAGGTCACCGAGTCCAGCGCGGTCTGGTAGTTCGC
The DNA here is from genome assembly GCF_004571025.1 of Bradyrhizobium niftali. GTDB lineage: Bacteria > Pseudomonadota > Alphaproteobacteria > Rhizobiales > Xanthobacteraceae > Bradyrhizobium > Bradyrhizobium niftali. Next base: position 745,354 of record NZ_SPQT01000001.1, read on the forward strand.
GACACTGGATGAACCGGTCAAAGTGAGCGTCCCGGTCGCTGCGTTGAACGATCCGGTGATGCCATTCTGGTTGGTAAAGCCCAGCACATCCTGGCCGTTGACGTAATTGCCGGTGATCTGCACCGTCGCCGAGGACAGATTGGCGTTGTCGACGTCGGACACCGTCAGCGCCGGGTCGATCGCGGTGGCGGCCTGGTTTTCCGTGTAGTTCAGCGCATGACCAGCGACGACCACCGGGGCGTCGTTGGTGCCGGTCAGCGTGATCGTCAGCGTTGCACCCGAGGTGGCGCCATGCTCGTCGGTGACGGTGTAGTTCGCCACCACATCGGCCGTGGCGCCCTGTGCCAGGTGCTGGTAGGCCGGATTGCCGGCATCGAGGCTGTAGCTGCCGTCCGGGTTGATCGTCAGGCCGGCGACCGCGCCGGTCTGCGCATAGGTCAGGATGGCGCCGTCATCGACGTCGCTGTCGTTGCTCGCGACGCTGCCGGTGATGGTGCTGTCTTCCAGGCCTGCGTTGGTGTCGGCCACCGCGACCGGGGCGTCGTTGGTGCCGGTCAGGGTGATGGTCAGCGACGCGCCCGAGGTTGCGCCGTGCTCGTCGGTGACGGTGTAGTTCGCCACCACATCGGTGGTCGCGCCCTGCGCCAGGTGCTGGTAGGTCGGATTGCCGGCATCAAAACTGTAGCTGCCGTCGGGGTGCAGCGTCAGGCCGGCGACCGCACCGGTCTGCGCATAGGTCAGGACCGCGCCGTCATCGACGTCGCCGTCGTTGCCCGCGACGGTGCCGGTGATGGTGCTGTCTTCCAGACCTGCGTTGGCGTCGGCCACCGCGACCGGGGCGTCGTTGGTGCCGGTCAGCGTGATGGTCAGCGTTGCACCCGAGGTGGCGCCGTGCTCGTCGGTGACGGTGTAGTTCGCCACCACGTCGGCCGTGGCGCCCTGGGCCAGATGTTGGTAGGCCGCGTTGCCGGCATCGAGGCTGTAGCTGCCGTCCGGGTTCAGCGTGAGGCCGGCGACCGCGCCGGTCTGCGCATAGGTCAGGACCGCGCCGTCATCGATGTCGCTATCGTTGCTTGCGACGGTGCCGGTGATGGTGCTGTCCTCGCTGCCCGCGTTGGTGTCGGCCACCGCGACCGGCGCGTCATTGGTGCCGGTCAGGGTGATGGTCAGCGTTGCACCCGAGGTGGCGCCATGCTCGTCGGTGACGGTGTAGTTCGCCACCACGTCGGTGGTGGCGCCCTGCGCCAGGTGCTGGTAGGTCGGATTGCCGGCATCAAAACTGTAGCTGCCGTTCGGGTTCAGCGTCAGGCCGGCGACCGCCGCATCGAGGCTGTAGCTCAGAGTGGCGCCGTCATCGACGTCGCTGTCGTTGCTCGCGACGGTGCCGGTGATGGTGCTGTCTTCCAGACCTGCGTTGGTATCGGCCACCGCGACCGGCGTATCGTTGGTGCCGGTCAGGGTGATGGTCAGCGACGAGCTCGAGGTTGCGCCGTGCTCGTCGGTGACGGTGTAGTTCGCCACCACATCGGCCGTGGCGCCCTGCGCCAGGTGCTGGTAGGCGGCATGGCCGGCATCAAAACTGTAGCTGCCGTTCGGGTTCAGCGTCAGGCCGGCGACCGCCGCATCGAGGCTGTAGCTCAGAGTGGCGCCGTCATCGACGTCGCTGTCGTTGCTTGCGACGGTGCCGGTGATGGTGCTGTCTTCCAGGCCGCTGTTGGTATCGGCCACCGCGACCGGGGCGTCGTTGGTGCCGGTCAGCGTGATGGTCAGCGTTGCACCCGAGGTTGCGCCGTGCTCGTCGGTGACGGTGTAGTTCGCCACCACGTCGGTGGTGGCGCCCTGCGCCAGGTGCTGGTAGGTCGGATTGCCGGCATCAAAACTGTAGCTGCCGTCGGGGTGCAGCGTCAGGCCGGCGACCGCACCGGTCTGCGCATAGGTCAGGACCGCGCCGTCATCGACGTCGCTGTCGTTGCTCGCGACGGTGCCGGTGATGGTGCTGTCTTCCAGGCCTGCGTTGGCGTCGGCCACCGCGACCGGGGCGTCGTTGGTGCCGGTCAGCGTGATGGTCAGCGTTGCACCCGAGGTGGCGCCGTGCTCGTCGGTGACGGTGTAGTTCGCCACCACGTCGGTGGTGGCGCCCTGGGCCAGATGTTGGTAGGCCGCGTTGCCGGCATCGAGGCTGTAGCTGCCGTCCGGGTTCAGCGTGAGGCCGGCGACCGCGCCGGTCTGCGCATAGGTCAGGACCGCGCCGTCATCGATGTCGCTATCGTTGCCCGCGACCGTGCCGGTGATGGTGCTGTCCTCGCTGCCCGCGTTGGTGTCGGCCACCGCGACCGGCGCGTCATTGGTGCCGGTCAGGGTGATGGTCAGCGTTGCACCCGAGGTGGCGCCGTGCTCGTCGGTGACGGTGTAGTTCGCCACCACGTCGGCGGTGGCGCCCTGGGCCAGATGCTGGTAGGCGGCGTTGGCGGCATCCAGGCTGTAGCTGCCGTCTGCGTTGATCGTCAGGCCGGCGACCGCGCCGGTCTGCGCATAGGTCAGGACCGCGCCGTCATCGACGTCGCTGTCGTTGGCCGCGACGCTGCCGGTGATGGTGCTGTCCTCGCTGCCCGCATTGGTGTCGGCCGCTGCGACCGGCGCGTCATTGGTGCCGGTCAGCGTGATGGTCAGCGTCGAACTCGAGGTGGCGCCATGCTCGTCGGTGACGGTGTAGTTCGCCACCACATCGGCCGTGGCGCCCTGTGCCAGGTGCTGGTAGGCCGGATTGCCGGCATCGAGGCTGTAGCTGCCGTCCGGGTTGATCGTCAGGCCGGCGACCGCGCCGGTCTGCGCATAGGTCAGGATGGCGCCGTCATCGACGTCGCTGTCGTTGCTCGCGACGCTGCCGGTGATGGTGCTGTCTTCCAGGCCCGCGTTGGTGTCGGCCACCGCGACCGGGGCGTCGTTGGTGCCGGTCAGGGTGATGGTCAGCGTTGCACCCGAGGTTGCGCCGTGCTCGTCGGTGACGGTGTAGTTCGCCACCACATCGGCCGTGGCGCCCTGCGCCAGGTGCTGGTAGGCGGCATGGCCGGCATCAAAACTGTAGCTGCCGTTGGGGTTCAGCGTCAGGCCGGCGACCGCCGCATCGAGGCTGTAGCTTAGAGTGGCGCCGTCATCGACGTCGCTGTCGTTGCTCGCGACGGTGCCGGTGATGGTGCTGTCCTCGCTGCCCGCGTTGGTGTCGGCCACCGCGACCGGCGCGTCATTGGTGCCGGTCAGGGTGATGGTCAGCGTCGCGCCCGAGGTTGCGCCGTGCTCGTCGGTGACGGTGTAGTTCGCCACCACATCGGTGGTCGCGCCCTGCGCCAGATGCTGGTAGGCCGGATGGCCGGCATCAAAACTGTAGCTGCCGTTGGGGTTCAGCGTCAGCCCGGCGACCGCCGCATCAAGGCTGTAGCTCAGAGTGGCGCCGTCATCGACGTCGCCGTCGTTGCCCGCGACGGTGCCGGTGATGGTGCTGTCTTCCAGACCTGCGTTGGCGTCGGCCACCGCGACCGGGGCGTCGTTGGTGCCGGTCAGCGTGATGGTCAGCGTTGCACCCGAGGTGGCGCCGTGCTCGTCGGTGACGGTGTAGTTCGCCACCACATCGGCGGTGGCGCCCTGGGCCAGATGCTGGTAGGCGGCGTTGGCGGCATCCAGGCTGTAGCTGCCGTCTGCGTTGATCGTCAGGCCGGCGACCGCGCCGGTCTGCGCATAGGTCAGGACCGCGCCGTCATCGACGTCGCTGTCGTTGGCCGCGACGGTGCCGGTGATGGTGCTGTCCTCGCTGCCCGCATTGGTGTCGGCCGCTGCGACCGGCGCGTCATTGGTGCCGGTCAGCGTGATGGTCAGCGTCGAACTCGAGGTGGCGCCATGCTCGTCGGTGACGGTGTAGTTCGCCACCACATCGGCCGTGGCGCCCTGCGCCAGGTGCTGGTAGGCGGCATGGCCGGCATCAAAACTGTAGCTGCCGTTGGGGTTCAGCGTCAGGCCGGCGACCGCCGCATCGAGGCTGTAGCTTAGAGTGGCGCCGTCATCGACGTCGCTGTCATTGCTTGCGACGGTACCGGTGATGGTGCTGTCCTCGCTGCCCGCATTGGTGTCGGCCACCGCGACCGGGGCGTCGTTGGTGCCGGTCAGGGTGATGGTCAGCGTCGCACCCGAGGTTGCGCCGTGCTCGTCGGTGACGGTGTAGTTCGCCACCACATCGGCCGTGGCGCCCTGCGCCAGGTGCTGGTAGGCGGCATGGCCGGCATCAAAACTGTAGCTGCCGTTGGGGTTCAGCGTCAGGCCGGCGACCGCCGCATCGAGGCTGTAGCTTAGAGTGGCGCCGTCATCGACGTCGCTGTCATTGCCCGCGACCGTGCCGGTGATGGTGCTGTCCTCGCTGCCCGCGTTGGTGTCGGCCACCGCGACCGGCGCGTCGTTGGTGCCGGTCAGGGTGATGGTCAGCGTCGCGCCCGAGGTGGCGCCGTGCTCGTCGGTGACGGTGTAGTTCGCCACCACGTCGGCGGTGGCGCCCTGGGCCAGATGCTGGTAGGCGGCGTTGGCGGCATCCAGGCTGTAGCTGCCGTTGGGGTTCAGCGTCAGGCCGGCGACCGCGCCGGTCTGCGCATAGGTCAGGATCGCCCCGTCATCGACGTCGCTGTCGTTGCTTGCGACGGTGCCGGTGATGGTGCTGTCTTCCAGGCCTGCGTTGGTATCCGCCACCGCGACCGGGGCGTCGTTGGTGCCGGTCAGGGTGATGGTCAGCGTCGCGCCCGAGGTGGCGCCGTGCTCGTCGGTGACGGTGTAGTTCGCCACCACGTCGGCCGTGGCGCCCTGGGCCAGATGCTGGTAGGCGGCGTTGCCGGCATCAAAGCTGTAGCTGCCGTTGGGGTGCAGCGTCAGGCCGGCGACAGCGCTGGTCTGCGCATAGGTCAGGATCGCGCCGTCATCGACGTCGCTGTCATTGCTCGCGACGGTGCCGGTGATGGTGCTGTCCTCGCTGCCGGCATTGGTATCCGCCACCGCGACCGGCGCGTCGTTGGTGCCGGTGATGTCGATCGATACGACCTGGCTGGCGAGGCCGCCATGGTGGTCATCGACCTCGACCGTAAAACTGTCGGCGAGATGCTCACCGGCGGCGAGCGCGTCGACGCCGCCGCTGTCGAGCACGGTGTAATGCCAGGTGCCGTCGGGATCGACGGTGGCGGTGCCGTGAGCGGCGGCGACGCTGACCGAGAGCGTGTGGGTGTCGCTGGTGTCGACGTCGGAGAAGGTGACCTGGCCGGTGGCGGTCTGGGCTGCGGCCGGGAGGTCGTCGCCTTCCGACACGGTGCCGGACTGTGCCGCCGAGGTGATCACCGGCGCATCGTTGGTGCCGACAATCGTCATGGTCACGGTCTGCACCGCGGTGCCGCCGTGGCCGTCCGAGATCGTCACATCGTACTTCTGGGTCAGGGTCTGGCCGGCCTGCAGGTAATCGATGGCGCCGTCGGATACCGAGAAGCTCCAGCCGATCGCGCCGCCATTGCCGGTATCATGGTTGGTGGTATCGAGGGTGAACGTGCCGAGGTAGCCGCCGCCCTGCGGCGCAAACGAGGCGGTGTGGCTGTCGAGCGTGTCGACGTCCGTGAACGCCACCGCGCCGAAGGCGGTATGCGGGCTGTTGGCAACTTCCGCCGCCGACAGATCCGCCCACTCCGTCGCCAGGCCGCTCTGCGCCGCCGAGGTGATCACCGGCGCATCGTTGGTGCCGACAATCGTCATGGTCACGGTCTGCACCGCGGTGCCGCCGTGGCCGTCCGAGATCGTGACGTCGTACTTCTGGGTCAGGGTCTGGCCGGCCTGCAGGTAATCGATGGCGCCGTCGGATACCGAGAAGCTCCAGCCGATCGCGCCGCCATTGCCGGTATCATGGTTGGTGGTATCGAGGGTGAACGTGCCGAGGTAGCCGCCGCCCTGCGGCGCAAACGAGGCGGTGTGGCTGTCGAGCGTGTCGACGTCGGTGAAGGTCACCGCGCCGAAGGCGGTATGCGGGCTGTTGGCAACTTCCGCCGCCGACAGATCCGCCCACTCCGTCGCCAGGCCGCTCTGCGCCGACGAGGTGATCACCGGCGCATCGTTGGTGCCTGTAACTGTGATAGTCAGGTTGGCAATGCTCGAGCCGCCATGATTGTCGGAATTGGTGTAGCTGAAAGTGTCGTAAACCAGCTGGCCTGCCGCTAGTGCCTGCACATTGGCCTGGGCGTTGTTGAGCGTATAGGTGTACGTTCCATCGGAGTTGAGGTGCAGCGTGCCGTAGGTGCCGACCACATCAGAACCGACCTTGGTGGCGGAGCCGTTGACGGCCGTGACGCCATGACTGTCGTGCGTATCGGTGTCGGTATCGTTGATGAGCACGCTGCCGCTGACTGAATTCGACGCGGTGTCTTCCTTCACCGCATTTGTGTCGGCCACGGCTACGGGGCCATCGTTGACCCCGGCAATTCTCACCGTGGCGGTAGCCCAGCTCAGCGTCCCATTGCCAAGCCGGATGGCGTAAATGAATGAATCTGTGAAAAATTCCCCTGCTGACAGGGCAGCGATCTGAGCGCTTAATGCTGACGCGTCATACCCGACTTTTCCATCCGCCGTGATCCAGATTTTGGCGCCATTCAAGCTTGTATCGCTGCTGGTGGCTTCGGCGCGCGCGGTATCCTGGGTCAGCAAATCAGCCGCGCTATAGCCGCTCATGGCGCCGCTGTTATTGATGCCATTGTCGATGGAAAAGAGGGTCTTGGCATTGCCTCCAAGGTCATTTCCCATGACATCGAAAACAACAGGCTGAAGGTTATCTTCCGTCAGCGCAATGGAGACCCCGGCGGCGGTCAGACCACTTGTAAAAACATCGTCCTTCGCTTGCGGTGTATTGGAGAACGAAGTGGTGCTGCCGCCGCCGGTTGTCTGAGTAGCCATGTCTTTGACCTCAAAACTCGTAGAAGATGAATGTTATTTGGGAGCAACCAGAAGACGGGAGAGCAACGTGTCGGATACGGGCGACCTTGAAGCGGCCCAGAACTCTGCAGTCGTGTCTTGACGAGGAGATAGCGAAGGTGCGCCGTCGCTCGGCGAGGACTGCAGATCGGCTGAATCGATCACCGGAGCCGCCGTCGCCCGGGAGGCAATCGCACCTGCCATAGACAGTTCGACCGGAGGATCCGATGGTCGAGATGAACTCGAATTGTCCTTGAGGTGAGAATTAGTTTCGGACCATCTGGTGGCTGGTAGAGACGTCGAGGTGAATAAAGCGCTGCTCACAACACACTCCACTCTGCTGACGCAGAGCAGGTGCAATTGCATTCGAAGAGCAACTCACAGGAGAGCGCCGGCAATGGGCGCCCGTTCAGCGCCTAGGCGCTGCCGCCAGAAGAAACTCTGACCTGTTGTGAAAAGACTCCGACGCCCTCAACTCCTGCCCCGTTCATGCTCGGCCTCCTGACGACCGCGCATGGCTTATGATTTTCCAATAACGTTTCTTGCTTTAGTAACGTCCCTTGAGAGATCGAACCCGACAGTCGCCCGCGGCACAGGATCCTTCGCACGGATGGATCAGCGTAAGAATCCCAGTCCGGGCTGGAAAACGCTGTGCGCATCCCCGCCTCGGCGAGCCGCTCGAAATGTGAGACGAGCAATCGCGTAGCCCCTGCTTCTAGATCGCGATGCTCGCTAGGATTCTCGGTCGGGGCAACGGCCCAAGAGGGGTACTCCGTCGGGACCCCGTATGACTACGGTGCGCATGCTGATCGACCGCACCTGCGGCACATTATCGATGAAATCGCAGATAGCTAATTGGCGCTTTTTGCCGCCCGGGGTCAGCAAGACTAAGTGCCGGCTTCTTGGTCTTGCTCAGTCTAAGCACGGCATCTGGACCCAAGGCTTTCGCCTCCGAGGAGCTGGCCGCGGAGTTCGGCGTGTCACGCGTCACGTTCCGGCAGGCCGTCGAGCTGCTTCAGCCGACGGCGTCATCGAGGCGCAGCGGGGCCACGGCAGGCGCGGTGCGGCAGGACCGATGGCTCAAGGTCGAAACTACGCTGTCGGATCTCGCTGATATGTACCGCGACACTTCGCTGGAGATCGTCAACATCTCGGCGAGCCGCAGCGACGCGCCGGTGTTTCCCGAGAACGGCAACGGCCGACTTCATGCGTCGGCTTCATTCGCCACTCGGTCCGTCGCACCGCGGCCGCACGACGTGTGCACCGGGAGATCAAGAAAAATCTCGTGGTAGCCAACGTGAGCAAGGCATTCTGAAGTGGGTGGATTGGCCGCGGAAAAGTGCCACCTCTCCCACGATGCATTCGTCTAGGTGCGCTGCGATCTATTCGATCAACGATACGGCGTCTTTGGATCGGAGCAGCAGCTTCAAAGCGGCGATTTCCTCTGGCCGAAGAAGCCAGGCGACTACCTTCCAATCTCCTGTCTACTCTTAGCTTTTTGAAGTGGTGCGCGGACATCAATGTCCGCTTTGCCCCACGCGGTTGCGCCCAGCAGCAATGATGCGATAAATCCAGCTTACAGGAGAACCCAGCCTACAGGATCAATCGCGAAGCGCTTTTTTTTGTAGCGCTGATTTCGACGACCCTGAGCCCACCTCGTTCTCCAGTTGTGACGGTTTCAACCGACTCCCACCAGTCACCCAAGGCGTCGATCAACGGCACGAGCTTGTGACCCGCCGGGGTCAGATCATACTCGACCCGTAACGGATATCCGTCAAATTCAGTGCGCACCACGATGCCGGCATCCTCCAATTTACGAAGTTCTAGGGCAAGCATTTTATGCGAGATGGTCGGATTCTTCCGACGCAGGTCGCTGAAACGATTAGTACCCACCTTCAAATAGTAGATCAGAAGTGTGGGCCATCGACCGCTCAGCACCTGCATTACTTCTTCGATGGGGCAGCGTGAGACGAGATTTTTCATCGGCGGCTCTTAGTTACAAAAAGGTGCGTAATTTACTCGCTGGGGCGAGCGGCTAGAGTCGGGTACCGCTGCGCAGCGTGATCATCAGAAAATCACGGAGAATAGATGCATGGACCCAATCTTACTCTACGGCTTCCCGTTGGGAAGTTCCATGGGGCTAGTTGCTGCGCTCGAATGGCTAGGCAAGCCATACCGGTTGTGTCGCGTCGACATGTTCAGCGAAATGCGCGACCCGTCCTACTCCAGGATCAATCCGCGGCATGAGACGCCGGCACTCATTACGGACGAGGGGGACGTTGTGACGGAAACGATGGCGATAGCGGCCTGGCTTGAGGCTAGGGACGTCGAACGGAGCATAAGCTTCGATCCGCTGTCGCGGAGAGCTGATCGGATGCATCAGCTGATGGCGTTCGTGAATACCGGTTTCACTGGCGCATTCAGTCCGCTCTGGATCGCGATAGAAATGAAGACGCCGAATCCGGAAATGCAGTTGGTCTTGCGAGAGGTGGGGCGAAAGCGAGTGATCGAACGCCATGACAAGCTCGAAGGCATGATCGGTGAGAGTAAGTTTCTGCTTGGCGATCGGCCGACGCTGGCGGATGCCTTGCTCATCGGCGTCGCGCGCTGGCTCGACTTCCACGACGTCGCGGACAGACGTGGATGGCCAAAGCTAGCAGCTCTGCGCCAAGGGCTCGAAGCTGATCCTGCTGTGGTCTACGCGACCGTTTTGGAAAAGGGTGACTCCAGCCCAGGAAACGGCGCCTGCGTAGGCCATATCGCCCTGGCAGAAGTCATCGATCGGTTTGGCAAATAACATTCACGAGCGCGGCCTGCCGGCCTTGCCGCAGGACGCGCTCAATCAAGATATGTATCTCTTGGAAGTCAAGACTCCCTATGAATCCACCGAGCCCTGGGATACTTTCAAGATAGTTGCCCGCATTCCTGGCGAGGGGGCCTTTCGCACGGCGTCTGAAGGGGCCTGCGTGCTGAAGAACTAGCTCGTCGATGACCAGCGATGCACTCGGCCGAAGTGAATTGCACGAGTCGGCCCGCGAGGCTCGCGATATCGCTTCCCTCATGCCGCCGCAAACGAACCGGTTGCGCACCTCGAGAAGGGGCCGTAAATTATCACCCGGAGCGATGGGATCTTTGTCTTCGACAGTCATGGACGCAGCGATCTCGAAAGTGCCGCGGGATTGTGGTGTTACGATTCATCCGCAGCACACAAGTTCTCCACTTTAGCCGCGCTGCGAGATGTACTGACCAATATGCTCGAGATGTTCTCGCATCGCATCGCGGGCAAGACGGCCCTTCCGATCCCTGATCGCTTCGAAAATTGTGCGGTGATCTGCCTCAGTCTTCTTGCGTCGGTCCGGCGTCACGGCGAAGACTTCGACCTTATTCCATTCGGTCGATTGCCGCACCTGTAAGATTGCGTGATAGACAAGCTCGACAAAAGCGTCGTGTGCGCTTGGTGCAATCGCTGCATGAAGCTTGCTGTCCCAAAGCGTGGCGACCGGCTCTCCGAACTGTTTCACGAGCGCCTGTCGCATGGCGGCCGCGCAATTCTTCTCCGTGTGCTTGCGCGAAGCTGACCAGCACGCTGGACAAGTCGGAAAAGTGCTCTCGAGAGGAAGAATGCGCTACCGCACCGCGTCGAATTCTCGGCGTGTGGTGCATCATTAAGTAGAGTCCCGACCACTCCTTTGCAGCGGAGTCTAGTCCAGGTGCCTTGCGCGCAGATCTTGAAGGTCCTTTTTCAATGCCAGCAGATCCAGCCCGCGAGGAAAAGTGAGGCGTCCAGAGCGGATCACGAGCCGGACATACGGATACCGTTCTTCGGCAAGCATCGGAGAACTGATCTTGTACTTGTGCCAATCTTCGACGATGTGTGCCTGTTGTTCGACGTTGTATGAGTCCCAGCTATCCCCGGGGGTGTAGTCGTAGCCGGCACCGACCGTCTGCGCCCAGAAGGAGCGCGCCATCGTCCAGTTTGAATCGTTGAACGCCTGCCACACGTGGGTCATTTCATGCACGAAGAGGTCGCAAATGCGACCGAAGTCGTCGCACAAGAGGCCGAAGGTGGGGCTAGGCGATGCCAGGTTACTGAACGCGACATTGCCAAGATTGATGGCATACCGCATGCTCGGCACCATGGGATTGCTTCCTCTAAAGAACGGTCCATCGTTCGTCCACGGTCGCCCGCCTGCTCCCAGGCCATTGGTAATCGCGATTGTCTCCCACGGCGGCAACGTCGGGCCAAAGACGTTGCGCGCGAAATCCCGTTCGCTGACGTCCAGCACCCGCGCGAAGTCGGGTCGGCTTCCTGCACATTCCGGCGGGGTCGGAGCCGCTGGGGTGGGCGCAACCGGTGGAGTGGGCGCAATCGGCGGGGGAGGCGGCGTACCTGGCGGCAGATAGATGAATCCCCCTCGCCATCCACCTTTTCCGCCGGTCGTACCGGAAGAAAACGCAAAATTCTGGCGGTCGGGCGACATCGCGCGGCAGCCTACATACTCGGCCAGGTACCAGTTCACCTGCCGTGTGGCTTGTTGGAAATCGCGCTGTTTGACGAGCTTGATGCCCGGAAAATTGAACTCGATGAGGTCCCAGGGGTCGATGCCGATCCGCTTGGCGAGGGATATCCAGGTCTCGCCTGCCGTCACCGCATGCCGGATTCCTGCTGGCGGTGCATAGCTTTCGACGACAGGCTTCAAGGGCCTTTCCTGGTTCGGCAATGTGAGGCCTCCCCTGCTGGTTCCTGCGGAACTACGCGTTCTCGCCCCCAATATCTTGGGCGCCGCTACCTCGAAGCGGTTCGATAGTTCCATTCATTCGGGCCACGAACTGGCAGTGGCAAATCGAGGAGCCTCATTCGTAGCTTGGAGGCGTAGACACGGAGCAATGTTGATCGAGCAATGTCCGATTTAGCGCCGGCCTTTTGACTTCGAACCGAGCAGATCATGCGTTCCGCTGATGCTCACCGTTCCCGAGCACTCGAAGCCGCCGAAAATTCCGCAAGAGCCGGTGACCGTAACGCGCAAGTCTTTGCGTTGGTACATGTCGACCGAAATGCCCACGCGCGAAAAGTCGTTCGCGCTGTTCGGCAGGATCAGATCGATGTGCTCTGCGGCCCATTGCGGTATATGCTTGTTGCTCTTCCAGAACAGTTCATTGCCGGCGTGATGCACGAAGTTCGGCCCGACCGTAAGCGCACCGTCCACGCCCTCGAACACGAAGCCCGTTTCGTCGATGTGCACGTTCACCCGATCAGGTGCTACGGCGAAATGCAGCGAGGTGATGTCCTGGGGCTGCGGGTCCTTGCCGAATTGCGAGCTGTAGGCGTCGCTCCATTGTCCGCGGTCGCGCCCGAGCCCGAAGCCGTGGCGGCCCGGGAGATCCCGCGTTGAGAGCGGCCTGTCCGACAGCTTTGGGCGCCAGATCTCCCGAAACCCCTTGCCGATCGTTGCCGCCATCGACAGATCGAGGGCCCAATGCGACGCTTTCTCCGGGCTTTGCCCTTCTGCGAAGGCGTCGAATCCGTCCGTCGTCTTGGCAATGCGCAGCTTCTTGATCAGCTCTTCCCAGTCCTTGGGCAAGAAGGTGACGCCGTCGAGCGTGGTCGTCGCGGCAGCGACACCATACTTCTCGAGTTGGTGTCGGATGTAGGGCTTCTCGTCATAAAGGCGCACATCCGGGTTGGGGCCGGCAAAGTAATTCTTCAAATCGATCTGCGGCCGAAGCATGGTCAGTCGCGCCGCGATCTTCCGGTAAGTGTCGGTCGTCGTCGGATCAGTCGTCGTCATGGAACGCCCTCCGAGCCAATCCTCCCCTCAGATTGGTCTCACCCGAACGGGCTCGGGTTCAATGCCGGCTCGTTCGATCAAGCTACCGCCCGGCCCAGGTCATTCGAATTCCTGTCGCGCCAGCACATTGACTGTTTGAACCTGCCGATCGGACACGGCGACCACCATCCGTGGGGTAGTGTGAACAACGAGGACGATCAAATGTCACTGCGGAGCAGGGTGTTAGACGTACTCAATGGCCCGGCGGTCGCACGCATGCGGTTCCGGTTTCCGATCCGCGGCAGCCATGTGACGATTGCGCCGCAAACGTTCCATCACGTTGCCCGGGCGATCCGGTTGGGGCAGGTCACCGTCGCGGCTCCGACCGATCTCGCAGCGGGTGTTGCTGCGCAATATAACGATGTCGCGCGAACCCGAGCCGACGGCACAGCGGTCGCCGCCAATACGCTGGAGGTCGTGTCGGCGACGGGGCGGCTGGATGAGGCCTATATCGTCCACGAAAGCCTGCATGCGGCATACGATCTGTTGCGTACCGGCCTTGATGCCAATGCGGAAGAGGCGTCTGCCTACGTCTGCACGGCGCTCTATTGCCGCATGACAGGCCTGCCGCGCCCTCGCTGGGCCAACGGGCCGATCTACGCCAATGCCGCAGAGGTCGCCCGAACGCTCCTGTCCCAGTATCAGAAGGGCGATCCCGGGATTCCCTGGGTCGGCGAGCATGAATGGAAGATGCTGCGCGCAGGTGTTGGCTTTGATCCGGTCTATACGCGCGGACCAGGCGGTATTCTCACGGGATGGCTCCTCGGCCAGCAATATACCCACGACGGCTAGAGTACCGGGGCCGCATCCGTTTCAGGAAATGGCGGGAGCTTCCAACTCCTGCCGTTCATCGCCAACGGAACCGACGCACTTGAGCGCGTCATGCGACCAGCAGGCCCAGCTTGCCGACCATCGCAAGCGAGCGTTGAACGCTTTCTCGCGTTGACAGCAACAACGGATCGGCAGGCTTCCCGGCACTATCCTTCTGGTCTACCTGGATGGTCGGGCCGAATCTTTCGGTCATTTCGGCCGTGATCTGATCGATAGTCCGCGCACCGTCGAGCAATTGCAGGAAATCCCTGGTCCGGTCGTCCTCCAACTGTACCGTCTGGTGGAGGAGGTTGGTGACGAGCGGACCTGTTTGCGCTTGTCTTCGTGCGAGCAGGCTCGCCTGCGGATGCTCGGAAGCTTCCTTCAACAGAAATGGGCGCGAGAGCAGGAACGAAACCTCGCCGCTGCAAGCCAGGATGAACATTGCCTCCGTCAGCACTTTTTCGTCATCATCCGCGTGTCGGCCGCCCAGCAGCGCGCGGGCGCCATCGAGCAGCTCGCCAAACGACAATGCTCGCGGCCAGGCCCGGCCGAGACATAGATACGCAGCCTTCAAGACCGGATTTGTTACCGTGACCCTGCTGCCGTCCTGGTTCTCGAACTCTACCGTGGAATCGTCAGTCACGCAGGCGTCGGGATGGACCGGGTTGGTCGTGCTCAGCAAATGGAACCTGGTGACGAAATCGAGGTCGATCTGGCGGGATAGCGAAATGCTGTCGTGGCAGAGCAAGGTGCGCCGAAAGCCGTTGCCGTCGATGAAGTCCTGATATTGATCGCGCGCCATGAACTCGCTTTCCGGGAAGCGCTGCAGCGTTGCGCGAACCTCCTCGGAATAGCCGGCAAGATAGCGTCGTGAGAAATCAGCGTCGCCCAGATATTGCAGGCCATGGCGGTTTGCGTCTTCGGCGACCTCATGCAGGAGAAATGCCTCGGCACCATCATCGAGATCGTCGTGAAATAAAAGTTCGTCGGGGGACTTGAGGACGCGGTTGTACTGGTCGCGCATAACTGCGCCGTGCACCGAGTTGGCCTTCGAGCCGTCGCTCAGGAACTTCAAGATCGCGCGGGCCTGTCCTACCTTCTCCTTCATGTCGGTGAGACGGCGGGTGTGATACCGCATCATGTCGCGGACCATGTCGCGAAGATGCGAGAACGGGTGCGCGTTGTAGCTGACGTAGCAGACCCCGCGCGGAGCCAGGTTCTGCTTGAAGATCATCATCATCTTCTCGCGCACCGCCGGCGGCACCCAGGAATACACGCCGTGTGCGATGATGTAGTCGAACTGCCCGAAGCTAGCGTCGACGTTCATGATGTCGCAATGGAGGAGCTTGATATTGCTCAGGCCCAATGTGGCGATATTTCGCTGGCCGCGCTCGATCGTCACGCCGCTCAGGTCGACACCGACGAATTCGCTGTTTGGATATTGAAAGGCCATCGGCAACAGGTTGCCGCCAACGCCGCAGCCAAGCTCGAGCACCCGGCAACGCTCGACCGGAGCCGCCTGCATGCCGTAGACGGCAGCAATGGTAGCGAGATGGTTCGGATGAGTGAGCCCGTAGACGTGGCCGGGGTAGTAGACCTCGTCGTATGGCGTGGGACCGGTGCTCGGGTGGCGATGCTCGGTTTGAATGTTCATCGTCCTCAATTCCACGAATATGCGAACTTGTCGTTCTCGATCGAGACCCGCGCTTGCTTGACTTCTTCCTTGGCAAGCGACTTGCTGAGGAATTCGCGCGACAGCTCCGGGAGGAGGGTGTTGGTGATGATGTTGTCAATCATTCGCCCGCCGGAGTCCGGATCGTTGCAACGTGACACAATGTGCTCCACGACGGCGTCATCGTAGCTGAAGGCCGCGTTATGGTTGTCACGGAGGCGTCGTCCGATCCGGTCGAGCTGCAACCGAGCGATCCCGGCGAGCATTTCGTCGGATAGCGGGAAGTACGGTATCGAGACGATGCGCCCGAGCAGCGCTGCAGGAAACACCTTCAGCAATTCCGGCCTCAGCATCTTGGCGAGCTCTTCGGGCTCGCTGCGATACCTTGGATCTCGCGAGAGGCCCACGATCAGATCGGTGCCGACGTTGGTGGTCAGGATGATCAACGTGTTCTTGAAGTCGATCCGCCGCCCGTTGCCGTCCTCCATGGTTCCCTTGTCGAACACTTGAAAGAAGATCTCGTGGACGTCGGGATGAGCTTTCTCCACCTCGTCGAGCAGAATGACGCTATAGGGCTTGCGCCGGACAGCCTCGGTGAGGCGTCCACCTTCTCCATAGCCCACATAGCCGGGAGGCGCTCCCTTCAAGGTCGAGACGGTGTGCGCCTCCTGGAACTCCGACATGTTAATCGTGATCATGTTCTGCTCGCCACCGTAAAGAGTCTCGGCAAGCGCCAGGGCGGTTTCGGTCTTTCCCACTCCGGACGGACCAGCCAGCATGAACACGCCGATCGGTTTCGACGGGTTGTCAAGCTTCGCGCGGCTGGTCTCAATTCGCTTGGCGATCATCGTCAGCCCATGGGACTGGCCGACGACGCGGCGGTTGAGGATCTCCGGTAGCTTCAGCACGGTTTCGATCTCGTCGCGCATCATCCGGCCGACCGGGATGCCAGTCCAGTCAGAGACAACGGACGCCACCGACTGCTGGTCCACATGGGCATAGACCATCCGCTTTTCCGGATTGATGCTCTCAAGCGTGTCGAACTTGCCGCGCAGCTCCGCGCGCTTGGCAGCCGGATCGTCGCCTTCCTTGGGTTCGGACAGGATCTCCCGAATGCTCCGGATGTCCTTGACGAGCTCCTGCTCTGCGGCCCAATCGGCTTCGAGGTTCGTCAGCTTGTCCTTCAGTGCTGCGATGTCGTTATCGATCACCACGATGCGCTCGTCGTCCTCAATCCCAAGATCGCCGTCGCTGACGAGTGCCGATCTCTCAGCTTCACGGGCGGCAATCGCAACCCGTGCATCCTCGATCAGGGCCGGTGTCGCGCTCTGGCTGATCGCCACGCGTGCCGAGGCGGTGTCAAGCAGGCTGACCGCCTTGTCCGGCAACTGCCGTGAAGGAATGTAGCGGTGGGACAAGTTGACCGCTGCGACGATCGCTGCATCCGAGATGCGAACGCCGTGGTGCTTTTCCATCGGACCGAGAAGTCCGCGCAGCATGATACAGCAGGTCTCCACGTCCGGTTCATCGATCTGGATCGGCTGGAAGCGTCGTGTGAGCGCGGGATCTTTCTCGATATACTGGCGATATTCTGCCCACGTGGTGGCGGCGATCGTGCGCAGCGTGCCACGGGCGAGGGGAGGTTTCAGGAGATTGGCCGCATCACCGGTGCCGGCCGCGCCGCCGGCGCCGATCAGTGTGTGGGCTTCATCGATGAACAGGATGATGGGGGTGGGTGAGCTCTGGACCTCGTCGATCACCGACCTCAAGCGCTGCTCAAACTCGCCCTTCATGGAGGCACCGGCCTGCATCAGGCCGATGTCGAGCGCACAAAGCCTTACACCGCGGAGCGGTGGCGGCACATCGCCGGCGGCGATACGCTGCGCGAAGCCCTCGACAACTGCGGTCTTGCCGACGCCAGCTTCGCCGGTGAGGATTGGATTGTTCTGCCGCCGACGCATCAACACGTCGATCAGTTGGCGGATTTCTTCGTCCCGACCAAGGATCGGATCCATCTCGCCCGATTTGGCCTTGGCGGTGAGATCCTGGGAGAACCGGTCGAGCGGCGTCGTCCCCTTGGGACCCGCTTGAGCCGCGCCTTCCGTGCCGGCGCCGACCAGGCCCGAACCGTCCATCGGCCGCATAGTCTCCTCGTCGGAGCCGGCCCAGACGGCGCGGCGCTCCGCGGCCAGTGCGTCGACGTTGACCTTGGCAAACTCCTGCGAGAGGTTGTTCAGCGTGCGACGAATATCGTTCGATTTCAGGCCCGCCACGAGCAGATGACCGGTGCGGATCTGGGTCTCGCCAAAGAAGAGCGTGGCATAATGCCAGCCCCGATCGAGCAGATCGATGACCGAATTGGCGACGCCCGGCATGTCGGTTTCGTTCTTACGAAAGCCATTGATCACGCCGGCAAGGTCCGACAACAAGCGTGCCCGGTCGAGCTTGTAATGATCGACCGAGAGGCTGAGATCGTTGCGTTCCTGCTGCAGGATATGAAACAGCCAGTGCGCAAGCTCGACGTTGCGATTGCCGGCGCTCTTTGCGTGGCGCAGGGCCTGTATGAAGGCATCATAGCCGGCCCGGTTCAGCTTGCCCGTTACAGCTTCAATGCTGATGTCGGTCACGGCGGCTCCTCCTGCTCAATTCCTCCGCGGATGCTTGCCATCACGCGGAAATCGCTTCGGATTCCATAGCATTAGGCGATCAGCGCGATGGATAGGTTCAAATCGCCGCGGCATTGGCCGCGGCGCTCCGGCGGGCTCTCAATCGTTCGCCGAGCTGAAAGCGGGCATCGCGGCGATATTCTTCCGTTGAAGTCCAGTTCGGCGAGACCCAGGTGGTCCATCCAAGTCGTCCACTCTGTCCCAGCCTGACCGGTACGACCTCTCCTGCAGGAATGGCGAGCTCGACCTCCCATTCCAATTCGTCGCCAATATAGAAGAAAACGGCGTCGGCCAGTGGCGCCGACAGGTTGGGCGTTTCGGTCGGCAGGAATTGTTCGTACTGAGCAAAAGTTCTGACAAAGACCCGAACTCTGATCTTGTCCTCGACGCTGAATACACGCGAGCCGAGAAGGGCGTCCTGGCCGAGCCTCGCATGCGTTCCGCCGAGCCGGCTGCAGTGACTTGGGTCGAATGAGAGCCAGGTGCCGACGAATTCGTCGATCTCGACTTTGACGTCGAACAGTCCTTGCAAGAACCGCGTCAACCGTGATGCACACTTTGCCCTGGGCGCGACCAGTCCAGCGAAGCTGAGCTTCGCCATGTCCGGAACCGCATCGCGATCGGCGAAAACATCGGAGCCCAAGCCGGCGAAGGAGCCGACATAGGCAATGAAGCGATCGTCCGCCGGGCGGTCATGCTGGGCGATCGGGCGCGCGTCGGCCCAGGCACGAAAGAAGAGTTGCAGGAAGCGTCCGTTGAGGAGGTCGAGAAAGCGGGGGAAGGCGTCATCCCGCATCAGCCACCAGCTGAGGCTTTCATCGGTGGTGGCAAGGGGCAGGGCGCCCTGCGGGCCGAGGAGGCCGAGAAATTTGACGAGTATCCTGAGCCGGCCACCCTGGTCGTCCACCGCCGCGAGGTTCGAGGCGGGGAACTCCAGATAAGGCACCTGGCCGAGGTCGACATATTCGTCGCGACGCGCGGCACTGTCGCCGATCCGCGGTCGATCCGGGTTGGCGCGCTCGAACTGGCGCAACGTATGGAAGAAATCGAAGCGCCAGGGCTCGGCCTTCATCTGGTCGATCAGCGTCATAGCGGTCTCCGCGTGCCCATGCGCGGTGGCCACCGCATGATCTCGCCGCGCTCCGGCGTCGAGATGACCGTCTGAGTGAAGGTGTTGAAGCCCGAATAGTCGGCGAAGAAGCGCTCCAGCACTGCCCCGAGCAAGAACACGCCGCTGCCCTCAAATGCCTTCTCGTCGAGCGTAACAGTAATCTCCAGGCCCCGTGCTGCGCCGCTACCCGTGCGCTCGCGCACGCGCCGCACGACAGGTCGGCTTTCTATGCTGCGCACGCCGCGGATCTTGCGCTCCGTGGCGTCGTCGAACTGATCGGCGAACAAGGCCAGCATCTCGCGCAGCGCTCCGGCGTTCTTGCCGCCACCGCGTTCGACGAGGCCAAGATAGTTGAGGCTGAGCATATTGATCAGCCGCCAGCTGACAATCCCACTGTTGGCGATTTCGCTGCGGCTGCGCAGTTGGGCGACCACCGGCTCGCGTGGTGGCGTGGGACCAGCGACGCACATCAGATCAAGGGAGGTATCGTCAAGCAGACGAAAGTCGGCGCCGCCTTGGCCGACCGGTAGGTGCTCGGTGAGATGGCGATTGGAGCAGAGAGCCCGGACGCTCAGTTCGGCGACGGAGCCTTGGCCGCTCAATTCACCGGGCTCGAGCAGTGAGAGGAACATGTCCGTTCCGGTGTAGTCGGAGGAAGAGCCGTATGTCTTCTCTTCCACTGTGCGGCGCCGAGGTAAGCGGCGGACGGTAAAATAAAGCCCGTCGACCGATCCGCTGGTCCGGTCGACGGCGGCCGAATATAGCGGGCGCACGGGCCGTTTATCCTTCTCTGCCGGCAGGTGCGCGTAGACCTCGAGCACCTGGTGCGGTTCGTATTCCAGATAGCGGCTGCGATCTGGCACCACATGGTACTCGTAAGTATTCGACTTGACAGGAATGCGATCGCTCGTTTTCTCGAACAGATTAATCGCCGGTGCAGTATAGAGCCTGAAGGTCTCGGGGCGCACCGAGGCAGCCAGCCGCGAATTGTGTTCATCGAAAGCGAAGACAATATCGATCGATTTGCTGCGCAGTCGCGACATCACGCTGCGTAGTCCCGTCAGGTTTATGCCGAGGAACTTGCGTGGAAACATGAAATATTCTCGCAGCAGCTCCGAGCCGCGAAAGATCCGATTGTCGTTAGGGAACAGAGACTCGTTTTCGTCGAAGCCAATTTGCTGCACGCAATCATGGGGCGCACGAGTCACCACCGGATCGCCGAAGTCGTCGAGATGCCGGAAGTAGACTCCCTTGCAATTCGAGATCAATTGCTCGTAGAGCGCGATGGCGTCGGATTCCGCGCCTGAGAGGTAGATCGGAAGTTCGCTCACGCGGCAGCCTGCGAACCAGGTTTCCGGCTTGGCTCGGGCCTCTGCATCCGGTAGTTCCTCGTCGAGCCGGGCTGCGGTACGATGGGTCAGCGACAGCTTCAGCCCCGCGATGACGTCGCCACCGACCGGGATCCCGAGCGCCTGCAGAGTGCCCGCTGTCGAGAAATACTCTGCGCTGGTGACGTCGAACGGCCAGAGCACGATGTCGCGGCAAAGTCGAAATCGGCAGGAAAGACTTCGTTCTCTCTCGCGGTAGGTCGCGTCGAAATAGGCGCCGCGTACAATCTTCTTGCCGTCGCGCAGCGCCGGGTCGGCGTAGGGTGGCCGCGCCGTGACGAGCATCGCCGATGGTGTGGGCGCAAGATAGTTCGGTACCAGCTGCTCAAGCAGGTTTGCAGTGAATTCCGGGAATTCGTGCTTGAGCTTGAGCTGAACGCGGGCGGCAAGAAACGCGGCGCCTTCCAACAGTCCCGTGATCATCGGGTCCGAGCGGTCCCGGATGAGGCCGCCGAGGCGCTCTGCGATGCCAGGATATTCTTCGGCGAAATCTCCCGCCTGCTCGTACAGCAATGACAGTTCACGATTGTAGAAATCGAGGAATTCGCGATTCATGCTAAAGTCGATTGATTTGGATGTCGCCGCTGTCGAGATCGACGTCGGCGACAAATTCCACGGGGACGTTGAGCGGCTCGGCCTTGAGGTCTGCGTGAACGATGAAGCGCAGCTTCAGCTGCTCAGGACCGACCGAGCCGTCGCGACGGACCCGGATCGTCTTGCGATCGAGTCTTGGCTCGTACGTCGTCAGAGTCTCGCGCAGGGCGTCGGTGAGTTCGTCGTCCGTGACCTCGTCGATCGAACGGTGGGCGATATCGGGGAAGCCGTAGTTCAGGATCGAGGTTCGAACGCTATCCCGCCCGCTCAGATCCAAGGTCGATTCCAGAGCAATGGTATTGAGGAGCGTTTCAAGGTCATGGGAGACCTCCCTCCGCAACAACGTTTCCGAGATCGGAAAGCGGCCTGCGCTGCGCCGCCCGGCAATGATCCGCTCACCGAACTCATCGCGCAGATTGAGCTTCTTGCGCGCATCGCGGGCTTCATGAGCCGAGCGAAAGGCCAGCATCAATGGAGGAGAAAGCCGGTCCCTCTTTGGAGCAATAGTCATTTACGGTCCCCAAGATGGCCGCCCGACTCGCTATTCTATTCCGCGGCGCATCAGCTGGTCTCCAAGATGATGTCGCCTCGACAGGCGGTCGGGCCCACAAAGACGTGCGACCGCAATTGCGTCGCCTGGCGCCGGTTCGCGCTTATCGCAACCGGCGCCAGGTAGGGCCGACAATCAGGCCCATTCCTTGTTGGCGGGAACGTCCCAGCCAAACACCGGCGCAGCTCCAGCGCCGCCTTTTTCCGTCTGGGTCTTGTAGGTCATCTTGACCTTCGCGAAGTTCAGACTCACGTTTTCGGTGAGGCGATCTTCACCGTGCGATCCGCCCGTCGATACGCTGGTGACCAGGATGTGCTTCATCTCGATCTTGAGATACTCCAGCGGATTTTCACCCGCCTTGCGGACGGTGAGGATCGCCGTATCAATGTGCTTGCCGTTCGCGCAGACCTTGAAAAGCTCCGGCGTGGCCTTGTCGACGAAGTGCGTAAAGTGGAGATCCTGGACGCTGACCTTGCCGGCGCCGCCGCCCGAACCGCTGTGGAAAGTGCCTGACTGGCTCTCGCCGAAAGACCAGCTCAAAATATCGATTTCGTCCTTGTGCTTGTCGTCCAGCGACTCGCCCTTGATCGGATCGAGTTTCAAGAAGATGTCGACAGCCATAGCGTAGTCCTCTCAAATTTCTGCGTGGTTACGGTTGCGATGTTGCGGCATCAGGAAGCGGGGCCGGGTAGGCGTGAAACCAGGCTGAGGCCGACGTCCATCGCCTCCAACTGAAAGTGTGGACGAAGAAAGAAGCGCGCGTTGTAATATCCCGGATTCTCCTCGTTTGCGATGACTTCAACCTTCGCAGCGGCCAGTGGCTTGCGCGCTTTCTGAGCTTCTGACGAGAGGGCTGGGTTGGCATCAACGTATTCGTTGATCCAGGTTTGCAGCCAGATCGTCAGCTCATCCTTCTCCTTCATGGATCCGATCTTGTCGCGAACCATGCACTTCAGATAGTGGGCAAAGCGGGACACTGCGAACATGTAAGGTAGTCGTGACGACAAGTTGTCGGACGCGGTGGCATCCACGCCCTTATCGCCGAAGTACTTCTTCGGCTTGTAGAGTGACTGGGCGCCGATGAAGGCGGCCTTGTCGGTGTTCTTGCGATGGATCAGCGGGATGAGGCCCGCCTTTGCAAGTTCGTGCTCGCGGCGATCACTGATGGCGATCTCGGTCGGGCATTTCAGGTCGACGCCGCCGTCATCGGTCGGGAATGTGTGCGTCGGCAGGTTGATGACTTCGCCACCGGACTGCACACCGCGGATGCGCGTGCACCAGCCAAATTCCTTGAAGGCGCGGTTGATGTTGACCGCCATTGCGTAGGCGGCGTTGATCCAGCCGTATTTGTCGCCGGTGTGTCCGTCCGTCTCCTCTTCGAAGGCGAACTCTTCCACGGGCTCCGATTTCGCGCCGTAGGGGAGGCGGCCGAGCGCGCGGGGCATGCACAGGCCGAGATAGCGCGAGTCGTCCTGATCGCGCAGCCCCTTCCATGCGGCATATTCCGGCGTGTCGAACACCTTACCGATGTCGCGAGGGTTGGACAGTTCGGTCCAAGAGTCCATTCCCATCAGCGTCGGCTCGGCGCCGCTGAAGAAGGGAGCGTGCGCGGCGCCGGCGATCTTGCTGAGATCGCGGAGCAACTGTACGTCGGTTGGGAGGTGGCTGAAATAGTAGTCGCCGATCAGGCAGCCGAACGGCTCGCCGCCCAGCTGGCCGAATTCATACTCGTAGATCTGCTTGAACAGGGGACTCTGGTCCCAGCGCGCATCGGGGTAAAGCCGCAGATTCCGATACAACTCGTTCTTGGAGACGTTCATCACCCGGATCTTGAGGTTGGCGTCGGTCTCGGAATTGAAGACGAGGTAGTGGAGGCCGCGCCAAGCACTTTCGATTGCCTGGAACTCAGGTGTATGAAGAATTTCGTTCATTTGCGCGGTCAGCTTCTGGTCGATCCGCGCGATCATCTCCTCGATGGTGTCGAGGACGTCCGACTTGATGACGCTCGTGTCCTTCAACGCCTCTTGAACGAGCGTGGATACCGCGTTTTCGACTTCGGTCGCTGCACGTTCAGTGCGCGGTTTGAAGCTTTGCTTCAGCAGAGTGGCAAACTCGTCAGCTTCGACGGTCTTGACCTGGGTGGTGCTCTCTTTGTGAACAGCTTCTTTTGCCATGATCCCCATTCCTTCCTTAGCTCTCGGTGCCAGGTTCGGTCGACTGGCTTGTCGCGCGTTCCCGAAGCGCCGCCATCAGTTGAGGATCGGCGAGAAGTTTTTTGAGCTGGTCCTCGGCGGCCACCTTGCCATCCATGTAGCGCAACAGGTTGGCGAGTTGTTCGCGCGCCTCGAGCAGCTTGGCAGTAGCCGGCACCTGGCGGGCGACGGCCACCGGCGTGAAGTCTGCCATCTTGTTGAAGCGCAGGTTGACCGAGATCTTTTCGTCGGATCCATCGCTGAGGCGATTGGCGACACGCGCCGTCACGCCGGGCTGGATTGCCGCCATGCGGTTGTCGAAATTGTCCATGTCGAACTCGAGGAACTTGCGCTCCTCGACCTTCGTCTTCTCGACGCCAGGGTTATTGCCGGAGAGGTCGGAGAGGACGCCCATGACGAACGGCAGTTCGATCAGCCGCTCTGCGTCGTAAGGATCTTCGTATGTGATGTGCACGCGTGGTGCGCGGTTTCGCCGAATGAATTTTTGACCGCTGTCTGTAGCCATGGTTCCCTCACTACGAAATCGCATTAGACATCGAAAAAGACATCGAATTTGCGCGACGCAGAGTGGCTAGGGCGCTTCAAGTTGCTGCGGTCGGCAAACATCCTTGTGTCCAGTTAGTGCCCTCGAGCGAAAGCTGGGTTCAATGCGATCTGTCGATTGTTTTAAGGGCTCCCTCAGGAAGAACATCATTCAAAAGGCTGAGGAAATCTCGTTGTGCGAGGTCGCGCGCGCGGTCGACCAAAAAGGGGATGGGGCTGGACGGCTCCGCGGTTCGGAAAAACGACGCCACCTTGGTCAGCAAGCCCAAGGCCTGTGCTCTATTTTCCACTGAAAACACAATATCTTGAGCGCTGTCATCGGTCGTCGATGAGAGCGAGGTTGCGAGCTCGGCCATCCGTTCGATCGACAGGTCGAAGACCTTGTCGCGTCCGATGTTGATCGCGGCGCTCTCCACGTGGGACGGCACCAGCATCCGCATCACTTCAATGAATGATTTGCCGACCATCTCCTGCGCTTGACGCACCAACAACAGTGCCGGGTTGGATGGTTCCATTCGGGCGAAATAATCGGCCGCCGCTGCAAGCGCTGCAGATGCCTGTGCGGATGAAGCCACCACCCCGATCGTGTCTGACGGCACCTGTGTATCGACAGGACCGACATCTTCCGCAGTTTCCGCGATTGCCGTAGGATCCCGCAACGCAACAAGACCCGCAAGCCAGGCAGCCATCCCGTTAACCAAGCCCGAGAGCCTGTCGAGGCTGATCGGTTGCCCCGAGTTCAACTTCTCACGCCAGGTCGCCTTGATGCCCGCGATTTCAGCCGCGACCGCGGAGCACCGCGCGCTGGCTGTCTTGAGAGTGTCGAGATCCGTCTCGCTGACGATGCGCTCGATGGTCGCGAGATCGAGCCCGTCGGCGTCGGCCTCACCGGCGGGAATTTCGCCCTGGGCGATTTGATAGGCACGGTAGTTGAGGTTGCCGTGTCTGCGGTTCTCGATCAGGGGAAGGAACTGGAGCGGGTTGATCACGGTCGGAAACACGTCGATTGCTTCGACCGTGACAGCCCGAAGCGCGTAGTCGCCGTCCTCGCCTCTCGGATGCACCGCTTCCCACTGCTCGCGCAGCAGCAAGTTGGTCGCCTTCAGGCAGCAGAGAAAGCCGTCGAGATCGCGGTTGAGAATTGAAAACTTGGCCAGCAGCAGGTTCAGGCGCAGATCGCGGGTACGAGCAAGAAGAGGCTGTGCGGCGGCAAATTGGCCGGCAAAATCGACTGCCTTTGGATCGAAGCGTCCACGTTCCCCATTGGCATTGACGACCTCGAAGAACGACATTGGCAGCAGGGATTCCGCACCTGCGAAGAAATTCAGATACTGGACGTCTCCGATGGCGTCGAGATCCGGCCCGCAGGGATCGTCAGCGGCAACGGGGTGCGTCAGGGAGGCGACATCAAGCATACGACGATCGTCCATCTGCTCGGTCACGGCCCCGCTGCCGAGCCCGTGGCGACTGCCGGATCGCGGGGCATCCATGATCCTAGTCTATATCCATGGGTCAGATGCCTGCTGGTGTTGGTTCATTCCCGAAGATCATGCCATTTTCGCGTGAACCGGCAAGCTCTTGGAGCCGACTACTTGATGACCGGGGCGGTTCTTTGGACCGCTGTTGTGGAGCGTCCGGACCAGCCCTGGGGCGGACCTGCCGGCACTGCCGGTGGCGGGCAGGATTTCCGTGGTTCTCGCATAACGTCTGATCAGCTCTTCGCAGCGGGTCATTCGATCGAAGGAGGGAGTTTAAGCCCACATGGGCCAGCTTACTCAGGATACCCGCCTCTGCGAACTCAAGACGCCTCTTGGCAAGGACGTTCTGGTTTTTGCCGGATTCGAAGGCTCAGAAGGTCTCAGCGAACTGTTCGAGTATCGCATCGAGTGTCTCAGTGAGGATGCCGACCTCGACTTCGATCGTGCCATCGGTCAGCAGTGTACGCTGACCATAAAGCTGCATGAAAAGGAGCGCGAGTTCAGTGGCATTCTGACAGAGGCCCAATGGCTCGGGGTGAAGAACGACTATTTCAGCTACCGGATCGTGCTGAGGCCCTGGTTATGGCTGTTGTCGCGGACAACTGATTGCCGGATCTTTCAGGACAAGAAGGCGCCCGACATCATCAAGGAGGTATTCAACGAACGTGGCTTCACCGACTATGAATCCAAACTGACCGAAGAGGGTTCCTGTCCGAAGCTCGAATATTGCGTTCAGTACCGCGAGACCGACATGAATTTCGTGTGCCGGCTGATGGAGCAGCACGGCATCTCCTACTTCTTCAAGCATGAGGGCGGCAAACACACGTTGGTGTTGGCGGACTCCAAATCGTCGCACAGCCCGATCAAAGGTCTTGCTACGATTCCCTACATCCCGCTGACGGGTGCCGATCGTCGAGGCGAGCAGCACATCTATGAATGGGTGTCGGAGCGCCGGTTTCGTACCGGCAAGATCGAACTCAACGACTACAACTACCAGAAGCCAAACGCTCAGTTGATCAGCGATGCCAAGGGCTCCGAGCATTACACTCGGTCGGAGATGGAGTATTACGACTATCCCGGGAAGTTCAAGGAAAAGTCCGACGGCGAGCGCTACGCGAAGATCCAGCTCGA
This sequence comes from Bradyrhizobium niftali, assembly GCF_004571025.1. GTDB lineage: Bacteria > Pseudomonadota > Alphaproteobacteria > Rhizobiales > Xanthobacteraceae > Bradyrhizobium > Bradyrhizobium niftali. The sequence continues at coordinate 772,316 of NZ_SPQT01000001.1, forward strand.
GGCGGAGCAGGCGATGGACCGGCGGCGTCGCGGCAATGGTGACGCGGTCAACCTGTTCCCGGGTGGGCTGACGAAGCTCGAAAAGCACTCCAAGGACTCGCAGAACGTGGAATATCTCGTGGTGCGAGCCACGCACTCGTTCTCGATTGAATCTTACCGCACAGGCGGTCCCAGCGACGCCGGGCAACATGTCTATTTCGGCAGCTATGAGTTTCTGCCGAGCGATCGGCCGTTTCGAGCGCTGATGATGACGCCGAAGCCAAGGATCAATGGCATCCAGACCGCCAAGGTGGTGACCAAAGACGACAATTCGAGCGAGGAAATTGACGTTGAATCGCTGGGCGAAATCTATGTCCGATTTTTCTGGGATCGGAAGAAGAAGCGGTCGTGCCGGTTGCGCGTGGCTCAGGTTTGGTCTGGCAAGCGCTGGGGCGGTCAGATCATCCCGCGCGTCGGACAGGAAGTTGTTATCGAATTCCTGGAGGGGGATCCGGACCGGCCCCTGGTGATCGGCACTGTGTATAATGATGAATACAAGCTGCCCTACGATCTGCCCTCGAAGAAGACGATTGCGGGATTGAAGTCGGACTCCACCAAAGGTGGCGGCGGCTTCAACGAGTGGAGCTTCGAGGACAAGAAGGGATCCGAGAAGATCACAGTGCATGCCGAGAAGGACCACGACGTAACGGTCCGCGACACCGAGACGCGGACCATCGGCGAAGCTGCATTTGGCGGCGACACGCGCAACACCACGCTCAAGAACGGCAATGACAAGCTCGATATCCAGTTGGGTGGTCAGCACGTCACTTTGGCCATGGACCAGTCTGTCAACGCAGGCATCAGCATCACGCTCACGGCCAATGCCAACATCACCCTGCAGGTGGGTCCAAGCCAGATCATCCTGACCCCGGCGGGCATCGTCATCAACGCGCCGACGATCGCCATGACGGCGCAGGCCGGCATGGCGCTCGCGGCCGGTGGTCCGCTGGTCGCCCACGGCACTCCAACCCTTGTCGGTTGACGATCATGGGACAGGTTCGGTTCGGCACGGTACAGGATCTGTTTCAGGCCTACCCCTTGGCGCGTTATGATGTCGGCAAAGCCGACGCCGACAAGCCTTCGCTGGACTTCCTTCAGGAGGCCGCCGACACGCGGAATTGGCACCAGGCCGTGTCTTACTGTGCCTATCTGCTTCCCAGGCGCGTGGCGATCGCCTGGGGATGCCGCTCCCTGCGACGGATGTTCGACCATTTCGACGCCTACGACAGCAGGTCGCTGAATGTTGTGGAGACCTGGGTCCGGCAACCGGACGAGCAGTCCCGGAACAAGGCGCTGGCCGTCGGCAATGCCAACGATCCCGAGCAGCCAGCGACATGGCTGGCGCTGGCGGCCGGCTGGTCCGGCGGAAGCGTGGTTCCTCCGGAATTTGCGCCTGTGGAAGCCAAGCCAGATCAGGCCGCACGGGCGGTGCGTGCCGCACTGCTGATTGGCCTCTGCCGGCTCCCCCGTGACTCCCGGGACCAGATAATGACGTCATGCCTGGAGGATGGTATTCAATTGGCACGCGGCGAACCGCGCCCTCCGCGCTAACGAGACGATGTGATGGTGCTTCGCTTTAATATCGAGAACGAACCGAACCTTCCGGACGGCGGACCTGTGTCGTTTACGGTCACCGGCAGGCGCTCGGTCGATATTGGCCGGGATCGTCACCTCGACTGGACGCTGCCAGATCCGGCGCGGACGATTTCCGGAAAGCACTGCGAAGTGCACTTTCGCGACGGCGGCTATTGGCTGCACGACGTCTCGACCAACGGCACCTTTCTCAATGGTGCCGACCAGCGCATGCGGGGGCCGCACCGCTTGCGCGACGGCGACCGACTGACGATCGGCCACTACATCATCGGAGTTTCGCTGGAGGATGAGGCTGGCGGGCGCAGTCCAAACCATGAGGCGCAACCGCACGAACCCTCGGTCCAGCAGCATGCCGATTACGGAGAGCTTTGGACGGCCGATCGTGACGTTCCGCCGCCGATCGATCCGCACCTGTTGAAGAAGCCACGCGAGGCTGCGCGGCCCGTTAATCCGGGGTTCCTGGATTGGGCGGCGAGCGTCCCGGCGCCGGGTGTAGACCCATTTCGACCGTCATCGCCGACGTCTCCGTACCAACCGTCCGTGCAGGACGACGACATGAACTGGGCAGCGGGTCCGGTCACCGCGCCGAAACCGCAAGTCGAGCGCCCCCCAGTCAAGCCGACCCCACGCCGGCCGTCGGTGTGGATCGATGATGAACCAGCCGGTGCACAGCCGCCGGCATCGCCATCACACCAAGAGGTTGCGACGCCGCGCCAGACGCAAGCAGCAGGCGAGGGGCCTGTCACGTCCAAGCCAGTCGGCGGTACCGAGTTCGCGCGACTGGTGGCGCGCGCTGCAGGATTGCCGGACAATTTCTTTGCCAACAAGTCCGACGCCGAACTCGCCGAACAGCTTGGCATCATCTTGCGTATGACCGTGGATAATCTCATGGCGCTGCTGCAAGCGCGAACCCAAGCCAAACAGCTGACCCGCAGCACCAGCCAGACCACCGTCCAAGCTCTCGAAAATAATCCGCTGAAATTCTCGCCGACCGCGGAAGAGGCGATGCGCATTCTCTTTGGGCCGCCGACGCGTAGCTACCTCGACGCACAGCGCGCCTTTGCACAGGGCTTCAGTGATCTCAAATCACATCAGTTGAAGACCTACATGGCGATGCAGCACGCTGTCCATGAGTTGATTGCGGACATAGATCCGACGCTGATGGCGCGCGAGCTCGAGCTTCAGCGTGGCGCAAGCTCCTGGCTCGGCACGAACAAGGGCAAACTCTGGGACGAGTTCTTGACGCGCTGGAAGGCGCATCTTGGCCGCGACAACAGCGCGCCGATCGAAACCTTTATGTTGCACTTCTCGGACTATTACGACCGCGGCGACAAGCCCGGTTCAAAGTAAGCTATCGGCGACCATGCGGTCGCCGACATTTTCTAAGTGGATGTAGGAATGTCTTGGTACAGCAAGGTTTTCTGGTCGGAAGGTCTGTTTCTGCGGCCGCATCATCTGCAGCAGAACGACCGCTACATCGAACACTTGCTGGAAAAGCGCGTTCGCTACACGACACCATACCCCTGGGGCTTTGCCCAGCTGGAGATCGATAAGGATCTTACCGAACAAAGCAAGTTCGCGGTGCGCAATGCGTCCGGCGTCATGCCGGACGGTACGCCGTTCGATATCCCTGCGGACAGCCCAATTCCCGAAGCGATCGATGTGCCGGAGACGGCCGCAGGCCAGATCGTCTGGCTGATGATGCCGGTAGCGGCACCAAACACCCGCGAGGTCGACGAGGACCGCACCGACAGCGCCAGTCGTTATGTTCGTACTTCGGAAACCTTCATTGACTCGACCTCGGCGCTACGCATCGAGGAAGAGATCGACATCGCTTATCCGCGCTTGTCGTTCGAACTGCGCAAGACCAGCAAGCCCGGATACATGGGCATCGGCATCGCGCGCATTCTGGAAGTGCGCGACAAGAACATCCTGTTCGACGACAAGTTCGTGCCGCCGATGCTGGTCTGCGCTGCGCATCCGATCATCGATGGTTGGCTCAACCGCATCATCGGCTGGGTTGAGACCAAACTCGACGAGCTGGCGCGTTACGCGGTCGATCCGTCATCCGGCGGTGGGTTGCAGAGCGTCGACTATCTGGTCCTGCAAGTGCTGAACCGTACCATTCCCGTGCTGACTCATTTCCAACGCTCCGGCAGCGTGCACCCCGAGCGCCTGTACGAGGAATTGCTGAGGTTCGCGGGTGAACTTGCGACTTTTTCCACGGCGGAACGGCGGGCGCGCAACTATCCGGCGTACGATCACGACGATCTCGACAATGTCTTCACACCTTTGGTGAGCGACATCCAGGACTTCTTGAGCGCGCGGCTGGGCCGGCGGGCGATCCGTCTGGAGATCATCGAGCGCGCGCAGAATGCGTTCGTATCGCCGATCCGCGATCGAGCGCTATTCCGAAATGCGACCCTGGTGCTGGAGGTTGCCGCACGGCGGCCGCTCGTGGAGATCCAGAACGATTTCCCGCACCTGTTCAAGGTCGGGCCGAACACCAAGATGAACGAGATCGTGCACGCAAACTTGCCGGGCCTGACCTTGGTGCATTTGCCGACGCCGCCGCCGCATATCCGGGCCATTACGGATCACGTCTATTTCTATCTCGACCGCAAGTCGCCGCTGTGGCCCGAGTTCAGCACGGCGGCCTCGATCGGAATGCACTTCTCCGGCGACTGGCCGGAGCTTGAGCTGTACCTTTGGGCTATCCTGGAAGACAGGCCATGAGCGACAGGGACAAGCCGGTCAATCCTTTCGGTCGGGGCGAACGGACGATCATCCGTCCCAACCCCGGCGGGAAGTTGCCGCCGGCGCCGACCTCTCAGCCTCCGCCGGGCGAGGGGCCTGCAGCTCGTCCGGCCTATTCGCCGTCACCCGTACCTTCTCCCGGCGCGCCAGCGCCACCGTCATCCTTTTCGCCCGTTCCACAGGGCTCGAACTACGCCTCCGCGCCGGCCAGCCATCCAACCGAGGAATGGATCTCGACACCCGCGCAAGGCCAGGTGCCGCAACCCATGCTGCCGGCAGGGCCGCCGTTACGCGTCGACGATCTCGTCGCGCCAAATGCCAATCCAGTGATGCGTGCTGCGGGCCCATTGCTGCAACTGCTCGGTCGGTTGCGGGTGGCGCTCATGCGCGCGTCATTCGCGAGCCTGATGGAGCAGGTCGCAGACGCTATCAAATTCTTTGAGAAGGACATCCGTTCGGCGGGCATTTCCGAGCACCAGGCCAACACAGCGAAATATATCCTGTGTGCCACTGCCGACGATATCGTGCAGCACATCCCAACCGAGGAGCGTCACGTCTGGACGCAATACTCGATGTTGAGCCGGTTTTTCGGCGAGCGTGTCGGCGGCGTCCGTTTCTTTGAGATCCTCGATCATTTGAAGATGGATCCACTGGTCAATTATCCGGTCCTCGAACTTCAGCACGCCTGCCTGGCGCTTGGTTTTCAGGGCATTCACCGGACGTCAGGGGGCGGACTTGCGAACCTGCAGCTGATCCAGCGTAACCTCTATGAATTGCTGCGCCGGGTCCGGCCGAAGACGATGACCGACCTGTCGCCCAACTGGCGCGGGCAGGCGCTGGCGGGGCGCCGGCAGCGTTTGCGTGTTCCGGTCTGGCTCGTGGCGGCCGTCGTCGCCGCGCTGCTGACCGGGTCCTATTTCGTCCTGCGGACGCTACTCGCTGGCCGGGCAGAGAATGCTGCCGAGGTGGCGCTCGCGCTCCATCCGGCCGGCCCGATCGAGCTCAAGCGCCAGGTCGTTGCACCACCGCCGCCGCCTCCGCCTCCGCCGCCACCGGATCGCATCACCCAGTTGCAACGCATCCGCAACGCGCTCGCGAAAGAGAACACAGCCTGTGCCATGACCGCGGACCAGACCCCCAGTTTCATCGTGATCAGGGTCTGCGATCTGGCCTTGTTTGCATCGGGCCAGGCGACCATCCTCGACGGTTTCAAGCCGATCGCACTCCGCGTCGCAGCAACCCTCGACAAGGAGCCGGGACGGATCCGAGTCGTTGGCCATACCGATAGTTCGCCGATCCGCACAGTCCGCTTCCCGACAAATTTCGAGTTGTCCGTCGAGCGCGCCAAGGCGGTTGCCGCGGCACTCAAGCCTGGCTTGACCGATGGTTCGCGCGTCGACGTCGAGGGCAAAGGAGCAGATGCGCCAATCGCCAGCAACACGACACCTGAGGGACGCGCCAAGAACCGGCGCGTCGAGATCTTTATCGAACGCAGCGAATAGGCAGATTCCACCGGGTCAGGTGGTTTGCGACAGGTACGGTTAGATGCTTGCCAAGGACATTCTTCGCATTGTTCTCTACGGAGTCGGGCTCAGCTCGCTCGGAGCGGTGATCTATTTCGCCGGTCCCTTCATTGCGTTCGGCGATTGGCGGCCGCTGGAGAACCATATCGTCCGGCAGATCGCTATTCTGCTGCTCACCACGATCGTGGCAGGCATCGTTGGCCTCAATCTGTTCAAGCGGCGCAAGGGTGCCAAGGAGATTGCCGATGGCATCGCTGGTGCGGACCAGCCCGTCAGCGATGAACCGGTGCTCAAGGAGCGCATGAAGGATGCGCTCGCGACGCTGAAGACCGCCAGCGGCAACAAATCGGGCTTTCTCTACGATCTGCCGTGGTACGTCATCATCGGTCCGCCCGGCGCCGGCAAGACCACGGCGCTGGTCAATTCCGGGCTCAAATTTCCGCTCGCGCGCGGGGCGACGCCCGCGGCGATCGCGGGGGTCGGCGGTACCCGCTACTGCGATTGGTGGTTTACCGAGGAGGCGGTGCTGATCGATACCGCCGGCCGCTACACCACCCAGGACTCCAATAGCAAGGCCGACAAGGACAGCTGGCTGGCGTTCCTGGACATCTTGAAGAAAAGTCGATCACGCCAGCCGATCAACGGCGTCCTTGTCGCCATCAGTATCGAAGACATTCTAACGCTGCCGAAGCAGGAGCTCGCACTTCACGCCGATGCCATCAGGATGCGCCTGCTCGAGCTGCATCAGAGGCTCAAGGTCAGCTTCCCGGTCTACGCGCTATTTACCAAGGCCGATCTCGTTGCCGGCTTCACCGAGTATTTCGCCTATCTCGGGGATGCCGGCCGCCGCCAGGTCTGGGGTGCCACGTTCCAGACCGCCGACAAGACCCAGAATCTGGTGGGGCAGATCCCGGTCGAGTTCGACCGTCTGCTGGAGCGCCTGAGCGAGGAGACGCTCGACCGTCTGCAGGACGAGCCGACGCCCCAGCACCGCGTGCAATTGTTCGGCTTTCCGGCACAGATGGCGCGGCTCAAGCCGCAGATCCACGATTTCCTCAACCTGATCTTCGAGCCGACGCGCTATCACGTTAACGCGAACCTGCGCGGTTTCTACTTTACCTCGGGTACGCAGCAGGGCACGCCGATCGACCAATTGATCGGATCGCTGGCGCGTACGTTCGGCGCTGAGGAGGTCGGTTCCGGATCCTATTCGGGCACGGGCAAGAGCTTTTTCCTCGCCGATCTGATTTCCAAAGTCATCATCGGCGAAGCCGACTGGGTCTCGACCGACCGTGCCGCGGTGCGCCGCGCGCTGATCCTGAAAACCGCGGCCCTGTCATTGATCGGCATGGTCTCGATCGGACTGATCGCGGCCTGGCTGACGAGTTACAAGCGGAACTCCGATTTGATTGAGCAAAGCCTGCAGGCCGATAGCGAGTATGCAGCCGCCGGCGCGCCACTTATCAAACAGACGCTGATTGCTGATCATGATCTAGACAAGGTGCTGCCGCTACTCTACCGGCTGCGCAACGCCCCGGCAGGCTACGGATCGCGCGGCGAGTCGGTGCCTCTGTCGGCTCGCTACGGGCTCAGTCAGCACGCCCGGCTGCTGTCGCCCTCGAAGGCGGCCTATCATACGGCGCTTGAGCGCATGTTCCGACCGCGCCTGCTGTATCGCCTGGAGGAGCAGCTCAATGCGCGAATAAACGAACCTGCCTTCGTCTACGAGGCGCTTAAGGTCTATCTGATGGTCGGCGGCCTGCAGTCGCCGGACCGTGAGTTGATCCGTTCCTGGATGCAACGTGACTGGGCGGACAACCTCTATCCTGGCGCCACCAACGCGGAAGGGCGGCGTCTGCTCGACGAGAACCTCGTGGCAATGTTCGACCTCGAGACCGAACAGCAGCCGCTGGTCGAACTCGACGGCCGGTTGATCAAGCAGGCCCAGAGCTCCTTGGCGCGCCTGAGCGTGTCGCAACGTGCCTACGAGTTTCTGAAATCGGAGGCTCGCGCATCGACCGCTGGCGACTGGATCGCCAGCCGCCATGGCGGACCCGACATGGGTGTCGTGTTCGAAACCACGACGGGGCAGCCTTTGGACGCCGTGCGGGTACCCGAGTTCTTCACGTATAATGGCTTCCATCAGAAATTCGTTGCCCGGCTGTCCGGATTGTCTGAGCGGATGAAGCGGGAGCGATGGGTTTTGGGGGATGCCGGGCAGCAGTCGGCCATCGACCAGCAGTACGATAATCTGGCCGGCGATCTGCTCAGCATCTATTCCAACGATTTCGTGACGACCTGGCGAACGGCGCTCGGGAGCCTGCGCCTGAAGAAGCTGCTCGCCGACAAGCCGAAATATGAGGTGCTGCGGGCGCTTTCGGCGCCGACCTCGCCGATGCGGCAAATTCTGGAATCGGTGCGCGACGAGACGGTGCTAACCAAGGAACGGGCGAAGCCGGCGAGCGCTTCGGCAGCAGCTGCAGCACCGGCGCCAGCACTCTTCACGAATGCCCAGGATGGACCGCCTGGCGCGATGATCGAGGCGCAGTTCAAACCTTACCACGCGGCGCTCGAAGGCGAGAGCACCCGCCGGCCGATCGACTCGACCGTCGCGAACCTGAACGACATCGCGCAGAATCTGACGCTGATCATCGAGAACCCCCAACTGACCGCACAGGCCACAGCTGCGCTTCAGACCCAGGTCGCAGCGCTCCGCAACAATGCCTCGCGCATGCCGCCGCCATTCTCCGACATGCTGCGAGCAGCAGCCGCGGAGTTCGAAGGCAGCATAGCGGCTTCAACCGCCGGGCAAATCCTTCAAACGTTGCGCGATCAGGTCACGCCGGTCTGCCAACAGACCGTGACCAACCGCTACCCGTTTATCCGCAGCAGCAGCCAGGAAGTCCCGCTGGCGGATTTTGCCAAATTGTTCAGTCCGAACGGCGTTATGGACAAGTTCTTCACCCAGTACCTGGCACCTTATGCCGACACGTCGCGATCGGACTGGGTTTGGCGAAAGGAGAGCCCCGTTGGTCGGTCGTTCTCGCCGGATACGCTCAAGCAATTCCAAAATGCGGCCTATATCCGCGACGCCTTCTTCCAGACCGGCGGCGGTGTGCCGGCGGTATCGTTCGCGATCCGGCCGCCTGGGGCAGCCGGGCCAGGCGTGACCGTCAAGACCGAGATCGGCGGCACCACAATTACAAGCCCAACCACACCTGGTCCAGCGACCTCATCCTTGTTCGGCGGTCCGCAACCTACGCCGCCGCAGCAGCCACAGAGCAACTCGCCAACGACCGTCCTATGGCCGGGCCCCGCGCCGCGAACGGCAATTTCAGTCAGCAACGACACCGGCCCGCCATCCGTGCTTGAGCGCATTGGTCCCTGGTCGTTGTTTCGGATGCTGGAGGCGGGCTCGCTAGTGGTGAAAGCGGAAACGGCCAGCGCGACTTTCATCGTCGCCGGGCGCGAGCTCAGCTATCAAATTTCGACTGGATCGTTGCGCAACCCGCTGAACCTGTCAGTGCTGCGTGAATTTCGTTGCCCGACCGGGATATGACCATGCGTTGCGGGTTATTCGGCAAAATCGGCGCGAAGCGCGATTTCATCGCGATCGCAACCCCGCGCAGTTTCCTGGAAGCGTGGGAGCCGTGGGTACAGGCTGCGCTGTCAGCAAGTCGCCACCAGCTTGGCCCAGGATGGCAGCAGGCCTTTCTGACCGCGCCGGTCTGGCGGTTTTGGCTCGGTGCCGCAATCTGCGGAACGACGGTGGCGGGGGCGATTATGCCCTCGCTCGACGGGGTGGGGCGATACTATCCCTTGACCCTGCATGCCGTGACCGGCGAGGCCGTCTCGCTGCCGCCGCCGAGCATTGATCCGCAGGACGAATGGTTCGGGCAAGTGGAGGCGTTCCTGCTTTCGACCCTGGATCGGGCCGCGACCTTCGAGCAGATCTCCGATGGGTTGGAGCGGCTTGCGGTGCCACGACTGCAGGAGACCATCGCCAGCGGTCCGCCGATCACGTCGCTTGGTACTGCGGCAATGGGGAGGCCTTCGGCGGTCGACGCCTTCGCGGGGGCGTTTGCAGCACTTTGCGCCGCCAACCCACAGGTCTACGCCGCGGCTAGCTTCTGGTGGACCGCCGGAGGGGAAGGCTTTCCGCCCATGGCGCTGAGTTGCCGCGGACTACCAGATCCGTTTCACTACATCACGCTGCTGACCGGTGATCCCGGCCTCGCGGCATCCGGGAATAGATGACGCACGATGGTGCATACTCCTTCCTTGTTCGATGTTGGTAGCGTTACCCATGCCGGAAGGGTGCGGGAGCGGAACGAGGATTCATGTTTGGTACGAACCGACGTTGGCCTGTGGGCCGTCGCCGACGGTATGGGTGGTCACGAGGCCGGCGATCTCGCCAGTCGCATTGTAGTGCAGTCGCTTGACGCGATCGGCACGCCAGAATCAGCCGCAGACCTGCTGGCGGAATGCGAGGAGCGGCTATTCAGCGCAAACCAGCAGATACTGGCGCTTAGTCATGAACGACAGGGTGCCACCGTCGGGACTACAGCGGCGGTTCTGCTCGTTCGCGATAGCTACTATGCCTGCATATGGGCGGGTGACAGCCGGGTTTACTTGATCAGTCGCGGCGCAATTAGCCAAGTGTCGCATGATCACAGCGAACTGGAGGAACTGATCGCCGAAGGTGCGCTGTCGCGCGAAGACGTGAATGATTGGCCGAGCAATGCCATTACACGCGCCGTCGGTGTCGCCGATGATCCGGAATTTGAGGTGGTAACAGGCCCGGCCGAGCCGGAGGATGTCTTCGTGATCTGCAGCGATGGCCTGACCAGGCACGTGCGGGACGACGAGATCCTGCAGCACGCGGCTACGCGACGCGCCCAGGCAGCTTGCGATGACATGCTCGCGCTGGCTCTTGATCGTGGCGGGCTTGACAACGTAACGATTGTGATCGTGCGACTGCTGACGCCGCGATCTCAGGAGGCGACAAGATCTCCGCTTAATCGCGAGCCGCAACCATGACCCCGAACGATCCGTTCCGACCGTCCTATCAGGGCGTGCTCCCCGGCACCCGTCTCAACGGCATCTACGAGATCGAAGCGGTGATCGGCGCGGGCGGCATGGGTGAGGTCTACAAATGCCGAGAGATCCAGACTGGATCGCCTGTTGCCGTGAAAATGCTATTGCCCGACATGGTCGATAACGAGGCGGCGCTCGCGCTGTTCCGTCGAGAGGCCGCGGCACTCCACAATCTTCCGCATGACGCGATCGTTCGCTACTTCCTGTTTACGGTGGAGCCGGTGCTGCAGCGACCGTATCTCGCGATGGAGTTCGTGAATGGCCGCTCGCTCTCGAACATGCTCGACGATGGACCGTTGACTTTCGAGGCGCTGATCAAGCTGATGCTGCGCGTCGCATCGGGACTGGAGGCTGCCCATGAGCACGGCATCATCCATCGCGACGTTTCTCCGGACAACATCATTGTTCCGCTCGACGACGTCAGGCGGGCTAAGATCATCGACTTCGGCATAGCCCGGTCGACCCAGATGGGTGACAAGACCATCATCGGCTCGGGCTTCGCTGGCAAGGACAATTACGCATCGCCGGAACAGGTAGGGTTGTACGGCAATGACGTGACTGCGAAATCCGATGTCTACAGCCTCGGTCTTGTATTGTTTCACGCCCTGACCGGACAGAAGCTCGACATGGGTGGCAGCCAGTTTCAACTGGTGGAGAAGCGCCGGCGTGTGCCCGATCTCGGTGCGGTGGATATGCGCATTCGGCCTTTGCTGGAGCGGATGCTGCAGCCTGACCCGGCATTGCGCCCGACCATGGGAGAGGTCGCCAGCTGGAAGCCGACCGGTTTGGTGCAGACGCCAGCCGCACCGTTATATGGCTTCGATCCGCTGCGGCGGCCGGAAGGCGCGGCGCCGGTGCCGCAGGACAGGATGCCGTCGACCGCGCGGAGTCTGCGCGGCCGCTGGCTGGGGGCGGGCGTGGCGGCTCTGTTACTGCTGGTCGGCGGTGGTGGATATGCCTTCTACAAGCTGGTCTGGTCAGCGCCAGGCACCGCGGTCTTGCCGCCACCTCCAAAACTCGCTGGAACAATGGCGCCGCCGAAGGTCGAGCCCGCTGGACCACAGCCCGGGCGCCAAGAGCCGGAGAAGTTGTCCGCGCAGCCGACGGCGACGCCGTCACCGGCACTCGATGGGGCGGGGCGAGCTGAGCGCATCCGCAAATACGTGGCCCAATACTCTGGCGGTGACTGCTTCTTTGTCTTGCCGATTGCCGTGAGCCCAAATGCCGCTGTCATCGAAGGGTTCGGTGCCTCGACTGCCCCATTCGACACCTTCGACAAAGCGTTTCGGCGTGAGCAGGGTTTCGAGGCTTCGATCGGCGTCAGGCAAGTGACCCAGGCGCAATGCCCAGCCGTCAAATTCTTGAGTCAGGTCGGGAGCGATCAGGCGCGAATGCCACGCATCACCCTGTCAGCGACAGAGCTGAAGGGTGGTGAAGCCCTCAATGGGACCATTGAGAACTTTGCCAACCGCGTGGTCGAGCTGCTCATGGTGTCGGATCGCGGCGAAGTCCAGAGCCTGTCCTATCTTCTGAAGCCGGGCATCGACGCGCTTTCGTTTACGCTCCCGACAGCGCGCGCGAGCGGTCCGCAATTGCTGTTGGTCGTGGCGGTTCCGCAGGTTCTGGACTCATTGCGCCAGCCGCGACCGATAGCTGCCGATACGTTCTTCCTCCAGGCGCTGAGCGAGGCTCAGCGCAACAAGGTGACTATCATCGCGGCCGCGCGCTACGTGCTGCTCACCAATTGACCGGCACGCTCAGAATGTCCCGATCACCAGGATTTTCAGGTCGGCATCCGGCTTGAAGTCGTTTGCCGTATATTCAAGCGTGTTTCCGGAAGCAGACGATGCCTTGAGCCGCCCAGGACAGAAGCTCACCAAGCGGTCGTTGCCGCCTGGGTCGATAGTCAGCTTGAACGACCGGATCGGCCCGGCCCAATTCGCGCCGGTCTTGAGCACGTATGATATGCGCCTCTCCTGCAGGTTCGCGCTGTTGGTCTGGTTACTGCCCGCGCGCTTGTCGAGCTCGGCGAGGAACGTATCCTGGACGCAGTACTCTTTCCGGTAACGGGCGACTTGCTGACCCAGTGCGCTGCTGCGGCGTAGGCTCGGGCGCAGGATGGTGTCAGGACTGGAGCCGACGCTCGGCCGGTACTGGTGTTCGACCGTGACGGTGCGCATGGGCGGAAACACCTGCTGGCGTACAGCCGAGGTCTTGATAACCCAGCCTGGCGCATACTGCTGGCGACCGTTGTCGCTCATTCCGGCAGGCATCATAAGTCCGTCGTCCACGAGCCGGGTCCGAGTCGCCGCGGGTAGGTCGCTCACCCGGATCTCGCGGCCACCAATCGGCAGCAGCGGCAGCTTGAGTTCGCGGAGCAGGGCACTGACATCCCTATTGCCAACCATGGCGCGCTGATCGACGGTCAGCGGGGCCGGGCTGCCGTCGACCCTGGTCTCGAAGTCGACGAAGTTGATCGGATCATTTGAAGGCAGTGCAATGTTCTCAGCCTCCGACAGGTCGATGTCGGGCAGCGGAAAGGCAACAGTAAGCGTGACCGGCTTGGCAGTGACGTTGGCGAATTGGTAGCGAACACTGATTCTGTCGAGCCCGATACTAAGGTTCTCGCTCTCCATGGCCACTTCATTGGTGCGTACGAACTGGAGCCCGCCGATCGACAATTCCGCAGCCGAGTCGTTGGCGCGTGCCGGCCAGCCCGTCCCAACCAGCAGCGCGACCATCAAGGCCCGTATCCGGAACGACGGTCGGATGCAGACTCCGTTCGGCAAGCTAGTCTCCATGCGGCGTCGCAACATATGCGGGTTCCATCCGATGCGGGTCAATCGATCGGCTGATAAAGATCGCCCCACTCGGACTTCCAGACCCCGTCTGGATCGCACACCACCAGCGCCAGCTTTACATCGTTTGCCAGCCGGATCGCGCCGCGAAAAGCATCCTGAGCCGGCAATTGCGCGCTGATCTGGTCGGTGGTCAGCCGTCCCCGGCTCGCGGCGGCCGGCAGCACGATTGATCCGCAGGCGCCGTCATTGTCGCGTTTCAGGAGCAGCGTGATCGCGTCGGGCTGAACTTCGCTCACTTTCTCAAATCTATTCCGGGCCATGTTTTGCACCGCAAGCTGAAGAAAATTCGGACTATCACCGTCAAGTGATAGAATTGAACGTGATTGAGATTGCTCACCACTAATTGACGCGCCGCATTAACGGCATCACGGATTAGTCGATCCGACGCTGCGATCGGTTCGGGGTACATTGAGGCGAACATGCTTCGTCCAAATCGTTGGATCTGGGTCTTCATCGTTGGCGCTGGCATTTTCGGAACCAAGGCGCATGCCGACGATACTGTCGTCCGCAGCTTTGCCAGCGGTTTGGCTGCTTCCATGGTCGGCATCGTTCCGGCCAGCGAGGACGTGGAACTCGCGGGACCACAAGCACTCAGCGCCGACGGGCAGGGCAACCTGTTTGTGCTCGATCAGGTCAATGGTCGCATCCTGCAGTTTGACCCGAAACAGCCGAGCTCAGATCCTGACGTCCTCAAGATGCCGAAGGACGTCCAGCCGACCGATCTCGTGGTCCACAACGACGACATCATGGTTTGGGACGGCGGCGTACGGACGCTGAAGGCGGCGCCAGGGCAGTCCACGCGCGGAATCGGTGGCGACGTGATCCAGCTTGAGGAGGTCTCGAGCCGTGGCGCGGACGATCAGCTCGCCGTCTCCGCTTTCGCCCAGATGGGATCGCAGGCGCCCGGCAGCGCGGCCGACTTGCTCGACCAGAATACCCGCGCGGCCATCGTCACGACGACGCGGCAGCCCGACCGGCAATATGTGGCTTCTCGAAGTAAGGGCTCGGTGATCGCCGATATCATTCCGGACAAGGGCAATGCCAGCGTTAGGGTCGAGATCCAGACAATGGTCACCAACGAGACGATCGCACAGCTAAGCCTGCGGGTGCGCAACCAGCTCGGAACGGTGGAGTTTCTTGAGATCGACAACGGCGACCGCTTCTACGTGCTTGCTGAGGACGTTCCGCCATCGGGAAAGAACGCCTCCACGTTCGTCGCACGCTATGCTGCGAACGGCCGTCTCGAAGGAATCTATGAGCTTCCTTTGGAAAATACGCCGCTGACCCGGCGGTTCGTAACTGTTTCGGGCGATGGCGATGTCTATTTCCTGCGGACCAAGCCGGACGGCATCGAAGTGGTTGGCGTCGGCTTCAGGCCTCTGACCAACGCTTCGATTATCGACGTGCGGCCGTCGCGAACGGCAGCCGCGCCGGCACCGCGATCCGACGTCAAATTTGACGCGTCGGCCGCCGTGAGACCGTCCAATCGCCAGCAGGCGATCGAGACCGCGTTTGCGTTCGAGGGCATCCAGTGGAAGCTGACGCAGGCCAACTACGGCAGCGATCCCGACAGCCAATGCAGCGGCTTCAGCCGTGTTCGTCGGCCGTGGTATCTGCAGGGAAAAGTGAACCAGGAGGTGCGCGGCGTACCTTATTGCTGGGGCTGCCACGGATCGCTCGCGAACTTCCGTCAGCGGATCGAGAGCGGAACGCTGGCTGGCAATGTGTGCACTCGCAATGCGCCACGGCCGGATGTTGCTGGCGTCGACTGTTCGGCATTCGTCAGCGCCGCGTGGGGACTTTCCGTCCACTACACGACTGCCGCTATTCCTGCGATCGCAGCCCCCGTGGCAAATCCCTGGGACCTGAGGCCCGGCGATGCGCTGAACAAGCCGGGCTCGCACGTGATGTTGTTCCTGCGGTTCACGCCCGATCGCAAGGCCGAGGTGATGGAATCCTCGACCGGTGGCTGCAACGGCCGCGTCTGCCGCAACGTCTACCCGTTGGCGAGCCTGCTTTCGCGTGGCTACGTTCCGGTCCGCTTTCGGGCGTTCGCGGATGACCAGGCGACGGTCTCAGCGAGCGCCTATCAAGAGGCCGAACCGCAGGCGGGCCGCAAGACGGCAAGCAAAAGGCGCTGAACCCGGTGTGTCGCTGGCGCTACAGAATGGATAGGAAGGATGTCGAGGTGGATCACGATGCGGATGCCCAGGGAACTTGATTGCGGGATCAAGCGGCTATGCGCCACCATCGGGCTCGCTGCGTTGATCGGGCTGATATCCCCGCACGCGCATGCGGCAGGAGGATTGTCGATCAGCAATCCGGACGGGGCGGCGGTGCGCGCGCTCGTGATCGGGATCGATGACTATCAGCACGTGCGGAAATTGAAGGGCGCGGTCGCCGACGCCACTGACATCGTGACCAGCTTGAAGAGCATGGGGGTTGGCGACGTCGTCGTACTGACTAACACACAGGCCGACAGGGCAAGCGTCTTGCGCGAGATCAGTTCACTGGTGGAGCGGACCAAGAACAACGACCTCATCTTTCTGTCGATCGCAGGTCATGGAACCCAGGAGCCGGAGCGCGTCAAGGGCTCGGAGCCGGACGGGATGGAAAACGTGTTCCTGCTGCCAGGCTTTGAAACCACGCCAACCGGGTCCGTTGAGCGTGTTCTGGGCAGTGAGTTCAACCATTTCATCCGGCAGTTCGAGCTTCGCGGAGCGAAGGTGATCTTCGTGGCTGATACCTGCCACGGCGGCGGTATGGTGCGCGATATCGATCCGCGTGCCGCTGAGATGAGCTTCCGGCAGGTCCCGCGTTACACGTTGCTGGTTGACGAACTGAAGCCGGTGTCGGACAGCAACGATCCGAAGTCGGAACTCGATCTTGACCACACGGCGTTCCTGGCTGCGGTGGACCGCTACACCAAGGCGCCGGAAGTCCGCATCCCTGGCATCGATGGCCTGCGCGGGGCTCTCAGCTATGCGGTCGCGCGGGCGGTGGAGGGGAGCGCGGACGTCAATCACGATGGGAAGGTGACGCTCAAGGAGCTCTTCAGCAATGTTCGACAGGTGGTCTATCAGCTCTCGGACCAGCGCCAGAACATCGTGACCATATCATCGCCGCCCCTGACGCCTGATACCGACATCGCCTTCGAATTGACGCGCGGTGTCGTGCTGATTCAGGGGCCGGCCGCGAGAGCGGCCTCCGGCCCGGCCGGATCCGGGGCGCCCGTCGAGGGACAAGCGCCCGCGCCGCCGGCTGTCACGGCCAAGGCACCAAACATTCCCACCCTTGCCGCGGCGGCGACCAAGGAACTTCCGACCGGCGACGCGCCGGCCCCGCTCCGTCTCGCTGCGCCAATCCGGCTGGCGGCGCTCGACGGCAAGACGAACTATTTTGCGAGCGTGGTGCCAAAGGATGTTCCCGTGCAGGCTGTTCAGCCGACGGACAATCCCGACCTGATCTGGGATCCCGTGTCGCACGACGTGATCGCGTGGGGCGACGTAGTCGCCTACGGGATCGACGTTGCCAGCCTGCCGACGGTCGTTGACCGGACAGCGGCAATTCGTGAACTGAAGCGCATTGCGACCCGGTCGCCGCAGATCATGCGCATCTGGCCGGACGATCGCCAACAGCGTGCTGGCCAGACTGTCGAAGTTGATCTGTCTGATGTGGGGTCAAGAGCGGTGTTGCTGTTCAATGTGTCTGGCGATGGCACCATCCAATTGTTGTATCCGGTGGGTTCCGATGCGGCACTGGCCCGATCGGCGAGTTTGCGCCTACCGCTCAGGGTCGGCGAGCCGTTCGGTGCGGAACAGATCGTTGCAGTGACCTCGCAGCAGCGCATGGTCGATCTTGAGACAGTCCTGATGCAGCTCAACCGGCGCCGCGCTTCGGGGCAGGTGATCAAGAGCCTCGAGCGGTACTTGCCTGCGGACGCGCGGATCGCCTCGATCGGCTTCTTCAGTGCTCCCTGACTCTTAGGGAGAGCCGGCCATGCCGTCATCGCAGCCGATCCGCCGGGAGCGACCATGGCTCGCATTCCTGCTGCTGCTGGCGGGTAGCGGAGCTTCGTCCGCAGCACCGTTGCCGTCGGCATCGCTGAATGTCGGCACGACGTATGCACCCTGGCTTTGGCCCGTACAAGCGGCGCGCAGGCAGGCCAATACCGCGAGTGTGTCCCTTCAGATCCTGCCGGGTCAGACCGTCAACCTCGGCGGCAAGGTCACGTTCGGCGTCACCGCGAGGAAGCCGGGATATCTCATTCTCGTCGACGTCGACGCGGAAGGGCGGATGTCCCAGATCTTTCCGACTCCCGAGCTATTGGCGCAGT
Source organism: Bradyrhizobium niftali (assembly GCF_004571025.1). Lineage (GTDB taxonomy): Bacteria > Pseudomonadota > Alphaproteobacteria > Rhizobiales > Xanthobacteraceae > Bradyrhizobium > Bradyrhizobium niftali. The sequence continues at coordinate 790,522 of NZ_SPQT01000001.1, forward strand.
CGGACGGACGCGACATCAATCTCGTCAAGCCCGGCGTCGAATTTGTCGTTCCAACCCCGGCGGCTCGGCAGCGTGGTTTTGAATATGTCGTCTCACCGCCGACTGGGTCAGCAGTGATGATCGCCATCCTGAGCGAGCGGCGGGTGCAGTTGCTCGATTTGCCGGACTTGCCGCGCAAGCTACAAGATCAGGCCGAGGCGTTGAGCTATCTAACGGCCTGGACCAGTGAGCTGCGCGTGCCGGACAACGGCAGCGGAAAGCTGGTGACGAATAATTGGTCGTTCGACGTCAAATCCTATTCCATCAAGTGAGCCCGGCAAGGCCAAGGCCTGTGAAGGCTAAAGCTTGCTCAGCCGACTGAAGAAGCCGCCCCGGGCGATCATGTAATGAATGTCCTTTGGAAAGGGAAAAGCGCTGCGAACGTTGGAAATCGCGCCCTGAAGGAATTCCCCGTGCTGTGGCGCCGGCTTGTGGCGCAGACTTGGCTGGTCAGCGACCTGCGGTATCATGAAGCGATCCACGTAAGCCGGGTCCAGGTCGTTGACCCTGACCATCTGGCCAAATGCCGGGAACAGGTCGTAATGACCGACCCTTACGCTAAGGTTCTTGAGAGCAGGGCGTTGTGGCTGTGCTTGATTGCCATCGGCCGTCGCCAGCCCGCGCCCGATCAGGTCCAGCTTCACCGATTGCGGGAGAGTTGATGGACCATACACGATCTCGAGCGCGCGGCCGCTCTGTCCAGACAGCCACTGGTACCAGAAGGTCGCATCGTCGGGCCGCGCATTGGCACCGTAGAGGCAGTCAAATCCCCAACAAGCCGTCAGCTTGCCCTGATACTTTCCAAGGCTCCCGACGAGATTGCGCATGCCGTTACCACCGCCGGAGTGGCATGCGATGATGAGCTTGCCGATCTGGAGCTGAGGAATGGACGTCGAGGAGAGACCCAGGAACCTGGCAAGAGCTCCAAGAATCTCTTCGAGATAGCGTTCGCCCCAGTTCGCGGTTGCCAGGTCAGACACGCTGTAGTTTCCGGCAAAGGTGTCGCCAACGGCATATTCGTAGCCCAGGAACGGCGCGATAAGCACCACGTCCTTGCCGGAATCCCGGACTTGTTCGCGCAGTCGCGCTGGATCGTTGCGGAACAGGAACTCATGGTTTTTGACGTAGAAGCCGTGAAGCCAGATCACGACATCGAACTTGGTGGCGGCTGTTGGGTGCTTTGGCGGAAGATAAACCGCCGTCGGCTTCATGCCGGGCGCCTGCCGCTTCGTGAAGAGCGTCACCCCTGGAAAGGCGCTGGCGTCCCTCTGCTCGAGCTCACACGCCACCACGCAGGTCGCTCCGCTTCGGCCAAGTCAGACACAAGGTCGTCGACCGAGCCGAGGCTAGGGTCGGCGGCTCGGCGCACTCGAGATAATCCGGCGTCCCGATAGCTTCCTGACGCCGCCGGCGTAGCATCTCGCCGCGCTAGTTGCAGACCTCGGCATTGGGATTGGCGTAGGGGCCACCTCCGCCGCGATATTCGAGATGGCAGCCGCGCTTGACGGGGCGGCACAAGAGGTCATTGCAGTAGATCTGTCCGCCGGCGCCTGATGCGCTGCGCTTGGCACCATCCGCCTGCGGCTTCGGGCTCGCCTGTCGCGGCGGAACGTCCGCTGTCGGCTGCCGACTCTGGCGGGCCGAACGATCCGCGCGCGACGGACGGTCATCCGTATTGCTCTTGGCAACCGGCTTCTTCCCGCGCTGCTTCTCGCATTCATTGTCGTCGTTGAGGAACGAGCCCTCGGCACAGGTGATTTTGCTGCACTGGTCGCCGTCGGGCCTGTAGCCGCGATCGCAGATCAGCGGGCAGACCCGCGATGGCCTAAGCTTGATCGCGTCAAGAGCATCCAGGCTTGCAAGCTTGACGTCCAGTCTGGTGCCTGCGTGCCGGTTGAAGAGAGCCAACGAGCGCTGTGAGGCCGCATTCCATTGGCCATCGACGGGGCCGGCGAAGCAGCCGACGCGGCTCAATTCGCCTTGTACGGACTTGGCGATATCGGCTCTTGCGATATCGGTCTGGCGCGGCTCGTCGCTCAGTGCCGCAAGCTTGGGCGTCTTGCTGTCCTCACCGGGCGCAGCGGCCGTGGGGTTATCCGCGACGGTACTCTCAGCGGCCGGTTTATTCCCGGAGAGTGCAGCGACGATTGTAGATTCGGATGCAGTCCGTTTCCGTTCCGCCTCGGTGGCCTGCTCCTGCGCCGCTTGCTTCGTCCTCTCGGCGGCAATCCGGGCCTCTTCCGCGGCCTTCAGATCCGCGGCCGCCTTCTCCTGTTCGGCACGCTGGGCGCCCTGGGACATCAGGCGAGCTTGTTGCTGCTCGGCCTGCTGCGCTTTCGCCGTCGCCGCGACGCGTGCGTCCTCGGCCTCGAGCTGATTAAGCTGCAGCTTGGCCAGATTTGAGTAGTATCCGTCGGGATGCTGGGTCAGGAACGCGTTCAGAGCGGGCTTGTTGCGGAGCTGCAAGGCCAATTCGTAATCGCGACGAATTTCCGACTGGGGGTTGGCTGCTTGTATCGGCTCCTCGGCCTTGGCAGCCGGAACAAGTGCAACGTCTTCGCCGCCCAGCGAGCCGTAGACATAGGGCTCCTGTCGGTTGCCTGTGGCTTGCAAGACATCGTCGCGGACGAAGCCGAAAGCCCTGCGCAAGTCGAGCCCCGGCTTTGCAATATACTTCACGAGAGCCGTCGCGTACGGACTATTCTTGCTGTTGCCATCGAGTGCGGTTAGTCCGGCTTTCGCGGCAAACGCGATCAGTGTGTTGGAGACGGCAGGTTCGACCCTGGCCAGCCCGCGGCTGATTGATCGCGAGGCAACTGTGCGCTTCATTGAGTCGGCAAACGGATTGTTGCGGCACGCGTCGACGATCACAACGCGCAGCTGCCTCGCAGGCTCGATCGCCAGCAGGACACGGTCGAGCGAGAATGCTTCGTCATAGATATCCGTGTCACGCTCGAGTCTGGCGTCTGTCGGGATCAGGTAGTTCGTTCCGTCGATCTCGATACCGTGGCCAGCATAGTACACCAAGGCAATGTCGGCATTGCGGGCCTGATCGGCGAATTCTCTCAGGGCCCGCCGCATGTCGGTCGCGGCAAGGTTGAGCCTTGAGTCAACCACGTCGAAACCAGCGCCCTTCAAGGTCGCGGCGATGGCCGCGGCGTCATTGGCCGGGTTTGGAAGCAGTGGGGCGTTTTGATAGCTGGAATTGCCGACCACCAAAGCCACGCGCTTTGTCGCCCAGGCTGGCTGAGAGGCCAGGAACAGCGAAGCGGCGAGAAGAAGACCAACTCGGAGGTGCCTGTACAATCTCATGGCGAACACCCAACCTATGCCCGTAGAATGGTAACGTCGCGAGGACGGCCGCGTAAGAAAAATTCCTGAATTCGTACGCTACTGGCGGCTGCCTATCTGCATACGGTACCGATCTCGAGCCCGATCCATTCCTATGTGTTGTTTTGAAATGCGGAGGCGTTCAAAAGGTGCGGAGGATTATTGCGGCCGGGCGTTGTGCGCCGATTCATGTGGATGATGGGCGCCCGCCAATATTGTGCTATCGTGCGACCTCTGTATAAGATGTTGATGTAAAACAGTTATTGTATTCTTGCTGGCCTGCTCGCGGCAGCGCACCAGAACGCTCTAGCGTGGTTCAAACGAAAGTTCCGCTGACGGCGATCGAGGGGACGTGAAGTCCAAGGACGGGCTCGCGGATCGACGGTCTCGGTCGCAGCTTGCATTCAGGTCAACAGCGCGGAGCAAGGCCGTCAGTTCGGCTTCGGGCAGTGATGGACTTTGCGAAGAATTCGCGTCTATCGAGCCATGGCTTGGCGGCCACGAAGCCGTAGAAGTTCTCCAGGAGCTGATCCTCCGTGAGAGAGGACGTTCTTGTGGCCCTTGTACTCGTAATCTCCCCAAGTGATGACCGTCATTTTCACGTTCCCGCCGGAGCGCTCGATCTTCGAGCGCAGGACGATCCGATGACGAGCTTGAGCCTCATCGAGCCCGACGTCGCCTGATCCGACGCGTCGAGCAAACTGGGGGTCGATCAGCAAACAGACGCGGTAGCCGGCGGCAAATAGCCGGCCCGCCCTGTCTATACTGCCGGTGCCCGACGGTGAAACACGAGATCGGCGTCTTCTTGGATGTCGGTGTAGCCGGCGCGGTGAATCTCCATCGGGGTCATGTCCGCCAGACATTGTTCCTTCGGTAGAGTCGAAATGAACCAGTCCTCCGAATTGCGGAGGACAGCGCGCGGAGATACAATCGCAAATTCCGAACTTCGGAGAAACTAATGCCTATTCCCTTGAGGATTTACATCACGCCATTTGCCGAGAGAGGGGTCGTTGAGCCCAGGCAATGGAGCAGCGACACGGCCAAGAAGGCGCTCGACGTGGTCAATACGATCTGGTCAAAGGCCAAGATCGCGTTCGTGATCAGCGATTGCCTGATGGAGAAGCCGCTCGACATGGCAAAGAGCGCACGCAGCAATGATCAGCGATTGCTGGGTGTTCTAACCTCTCGGCACGATCCGGACAATGCCATCCACATCTACCTCGTCAATTCGATTGAAAATCTGTCCGCTGGCGGAGGCTCATACCCCAATAGCGAACCCGAGCCGGCAAGCTTCGTCCAGTGGTATGGCAATGACCACGCCAATGGACGCGCCTGGGCTCACGAGCTTGGTCATCTGATGAGCCTTGATCACGTCGAGATCGATTATTCCAATGAGAAGCAGGCGGCGCAGCGCGTCAAGAACCTCATGACGATAGGATTGAGCGCCGGCTCCGACTTGACTGGCCAGCAGATCGATGCAGCCAAGGGCTCAAAGCTGGTCAAGCGATTTGGCGGATAAGTCGTCGGTCGATCGCAGAAGTCGTCGCGTCGTCCTGCAGATCGCGCGTCCGCGCGAAACGGTGCGAACGTCCTCTGCGCAAGGCGGTCTCCACTGAATTCAGCCAAACGATTACATTGCGGCAATCGACGTAGTCGTGTGCTCCCGGCCCGACGTCGAGGCGGCCGGACTTACGGCAAGTTCCATCGCGCCAGGCCTCGTAGGCGGAGCCCTTGGCGAGCCCCTTGTCGGAAATCGAAAAGCAATTGAATGACTGCGTTTCGCGCATGGCACCGACAGCCTTAGTCGAGCAAACGACGCCAAGTTCCTGTTCGCGAGAACCTCGTCGCTCCAGTTCAGACGTTTGGCTGCCGTTTCGACAGCGGTTGGGTAAGGGCTTCCAAGTCTAGGGAAGTTCCGCGAAGTCGTCGTGCTGTACGAGTTCCACGCCTATCGCGACTCCTCCTAGGTCGTCGCTGCTCCGATCGCGACAATGATGTCGCGTTGCACAGCGCACACTGCTTCGGCGCCAGATCGAAATGGGAAGAAGATCACAACCTTCGTTGTGGCTGCCGATTTCATGAACTTCTCTTCTCTTGCCCGCACTAAAAACAAGGCGGTCCTGCGCCGTCCGGCCGATCGCCGACGAGTTGCTATCTGTTTACTGCAGGTCGAAGAGACATGTTTCACAAAACTGGTCCGGGCAGGGTTGACGTCGATCTGGATTTTTCAGGAGTGGGGGTTCTGCACGCGCGGCTGTGGAATTTCGATTTCGATGACTTTGCCGGTTACCAGTTTCGGGGCTTGAAGAAGGAGCATTCCGAATTTCTGAAGAGCAAAGTGGTCCCCCTACTCGAGGACGACGCCGGTCAGATCTGGATGACGGGCTCCGCGAGCCGGATCGGTGCGGCCGATTGGAATATGACGACGTCGGCCAACCGCGTGATTACAGTCGCGCGGTCTCTGTCCGAGATGGGCATCCACCCGGAGCAAATGCAGACGCACGCCATCGGCAATACGCAGACGGCAAATCACAGGCTGGACGAAGACAGCGATAGATCGGTGGTCCTTTGGGTGCTCCCGAAGGTCTATTTCGAACCGATCATAAAGCCGGACTTGCCGCGCCCCGTTCCGCCGAAGCCAAAAGTTAGTCGAAATTTCAAGATAGCCATGCTGCTTGAGGTCGACGGTTCGATCTCGTTCGCCGCGAGAGCGGCCATCAAGCGCATCGTGAAGGGCAGGGCTGGAGCCGGAATTGCGTTTGCCAGCGCCTTGTTCTCAATATGGGACACGGAAAACAATTTGAAGTGCACCTACGTCTATGCGGCGGTCGGCCTGGGCTTTGGCTTAAGCCTTCCGAAGACTGGCGGTAGATCGGGTACCCTGCATGGTCCCTGGAATTCGTTTACGACTGAAAAGCCAATCTCCTGTTCGCAGTTCGGCAAGTCGATGCGCTTTACGACTATCGGCATAGGCGGTGTGAGCAAGAACTGGATCCTGCTGGAAACGCCCAAGGGGGTGAAGGACGTCTACTTGAGCATCAGCACCGGCACGACCATAGGCGGCGGCGCGTCGACATACCCAGCCCATCTGAGCGCTTTCGTTCCGCTGGAGAGACCAAAGCCGTTTGGCGGGCCGTGAGTGAACCGGCTCATCGTAACCTTTAGCCCGATATCGGCTCCGCCATGTCGCCGGACACCGTTTCAATGATCACAGCACGCATCCGCAGCGGGCGGATTGAGCATAGGCCAAAAGCCGAAGGTCGGCTCTAGAATGCCCCTCGCAAAAGCGATCGATGATTTGGGTCACCTTCTCACTATAGTCTCGTTGCCAGTGTCCCAACCCGTGCAGAGCGCTCTCCCGACAAGCAATCGAGTTGAGGTGAAGGATGCGCTCCATCGTACACAGCGCGCAATCGTGGAGAGTTGGCAGGTCCGGATCATTGGCAAGAGCCAAGCTCGGAAACACATCCCACCACATATAGCAGACACAGTTTAGTGTCCCCGCATCGGCTTCGCCAAGGTGAAACAAGCTGGGAGTACACCGCGGCTCGAACAATTTCGCAAATAGTTCTGCGACGGACTTCACGCAGCGGACACGGTCTTTGATCGGCACATCAGTTGAACATAGCCATCTGTTATCGCCGCTTGCGCTCGTATTTGCGAGGTAGGTTAAGCCTTGTGCGATTTGGCTGTCGGCAAATCCCTGTAATGCGGTCTCCGGGTCTTCAAACAGTCGCGTGAAATAAGACACAGCTTCTGCTGGTGGCGGGTCCCACCAATCATGTTCGGGATCGAAGTACCAAGGTGATTGCTGAAAGCGGACCTCGCGTCCAAACGAGTGATCCAGCCAATCATCAAACGAGAGCTTTTGCAGGCGCATCATAAAGTCCGCATTCCCGGAGACATGAAGCGCACAATGCTATGCTAGACCCGGAATTAAGCCAACGCGCGACCAATCGATGAGCGAGATCGGTTCTTCACCTTGCCCCAATGGCGGCAGCGGCCCGCTTCATAAGCCCGATCTCGTAGGCATTGACGAACACGCCCTCAGGACGCCGCTCCAGCAGGCGCTCCAGGTTCGCCTTCGGGCGGGGAGGGCGGCCGACCTGTACGGACCGGCGCAGCAGCCTTTGGTTTCGGTGATCCGCGGCGGTCAATGTTGCGCTCCATGTCGCGCGCCCAATCTTCACCATCCTTGCGACGGCGAAAGGTCTCTATTAAGATGATAAGATAAGTCGTTGAAATCGCAAGACTATTGTTTTTATGTGGCGCCCATGATGGATTGGAGCGAAAGTCAAAACGCTTCAATTGGTTAGGTGGCCACGTGTGCACCGAAAGATCAACAGAAATCCAGTCACGACCAATGTGAGCGTATGTTTTCGAGAGCAGGGCCTCCGGTTGTGGCAAGACCATTCCGCGGGTTGACAGCCTTGACTACCGGATGTGGATATTCCGTCGGCGCAATCGCTTTCGACAAGGCCGTTATTGCCGAAGGTCGTTTCGCGGAGATAGCGCACCCTAAAGATTCGAACTGGTGCGAAGTCTTCGTCCATCTTGAGCGCGGTGTCGAAGCAGCCCGGATCCGCGGCTGCGTCGCGGATTATCACGCCTATCGTCCGTCGGGCGCTACGGGAGTCGAGCCGGGTGTTGCGCATCAAAAAAGTATCAGTTGCACACTGAAATCGTGGTGGCGTGCCTAAGTACCGGTCGTTACTCTCCCGGCAAGAGGAAGCGCTGAGCAAAATTCAGCCGATAAGGGAACAGGGGCGGACTATTGCAAACCGCACCGGCCTGAAGGGAGCGGATATGGAACCGGACCTGGAAGTTGTCCAGATACGGCGCGGCGAGTCGTTCAAGGCGTGGTCGCACGGCTACCCATTCCACACGGTCCGCTGGCATTTCCATCCCGAATACGAGCTCCATCAGGTTGTGGCCACCAGCGGACGTTATTTCGTCGGCGACTTTATCGGCGAATTCGAGCCGGGTAATCTCGTGCTCACCGGCCCCAACCTGCCGCATAATTGGGTGAGCGATCTGCCGGCGGAGTGCACTATCCCGCTGCGCGGACGCATCCTTCAGTTCAGCGAAGAATTTATCGGCGATCTGATGAAGGTCATGCCCGAGCTTTCGGGCCTTGCCGCGTTGCTGGAATTCTCCCGGCGCGGCGCGCTTTTCACCCGCAGCACAAGCGACGCGCTCGCCCCACTCATGGAGGAGATCGTGACGGCGAACGGCGTGCGCCGGATCGAGCTGTTCATGATGATATTGGGGATACTTTGCCGCGCCCGAAAGGCGCGCCCGCTCTCCAGCCCAAACTACCTGCCCGACCCGTCTGGTTACATGTCTGCTGGCATGAACAAGGCACTTGCCTTCATCCGGAAGAACCTGACGCAACCTTTCGGTGAAACGGAGCTCGCAGCGATCGCCGGTCAGTCGCAAAGCGCATTTTCGCGCTCGTTCCGCCGGCACACGGGCATGTCACTGGTGCAATACGTCAAACGGCTGCGCATCAATCTCGCCTGCCAGATCTTGATGAGCGACGAGCAGGCTTCCATCACCGACATCTGCTTCGAGGTCGGCTTCAACAATCTCTCCAATTTCAACCGGCAGTTTCTGGCCGAGAAGGGCATGCCGCCTTCGCGCTTCAGACGATTGTTGGCGCACAACATCAATGCGGCTCGCGCGGCCTAGCCGGGGAGGAGCAAAGGAGGAGGACCATTGCGGAAGAATGACGCGGACATGCCGATGGCAGTCCGCGACAGGAATCGTCTGTCCAGGATTCTGCGCGGCTTCGGAGCACCGGCGCTCATTGCGCCGTCGGCGACGGAAGCAGCGAAGGCCTGTCTTCAAAAGATCAATGACGGCACTCTAACACCCAGTTCCGGAAAGGAAATCCGAAATGAAAAAGTTCTCTCCGAAAGATGCGGCCACAATTGCCCTGGCCTTGTCGCTGCTCGGCACAACCGTCATGTTTTCGCAGGCCGCAGAGGTGAAGAACGCAACCGTTGCCTTCCTCATGCCGGACCAGGCCTCCACCCGCTACGAGCAACACGACTATCCGGGCTTTGCGGCAGAGATGAAGAAACTCTGCGACAGTTGCAAGGTGATCTACCAGAACGCCAGCGCAGATGCCGCACGGCAGCAACAGCAGTTCAATTCGGTGATTTCGCAAGGCGCCAAGGTGATCGTGCTCGACCCTGTCGACTCGACCGCCGCGGCCTCCCTGGTCAAGATGGCACAGTCGCAGGGCATCAAGGTCATTGCCTATGACCGGCCGGTTCCCGACGCCAAGGTCGATTTCTACGTCTCCTTCGACAACGAAGCCATCGGGAAGGCCATCTCTGAATCGTTGATCAAACATCTGAAGGCGGCCAAGATCACGGCGAAGGAGGGGGAGGGCGTGCTTGAAATCAATGGATCGCCGACCGATGCCGCTGCCGGACTCATCAAGAAGGGTATCCACGCAGGTCTTGATCAGAGCGGCTATCCAATTCTCGCCGAATATGACACGCCGGACTGGGCGCCGCCGAAGGCGCAGCAATGGGCGAGCGGCCAGATCACCCGCTTCGGCAAGAAGATCCTCGGCGTAGTGGCCGCCAATGACGGCACGGGCGGTGGTGCAATTGCCGCCTTCAAGGCCGCAGGCGTCGATCCGGTACCGCCGGTTACGGGCAACGATGCGACGATTGCCGCGCTTCAGCTCGTCATCGCCGGCGATCAGTACAACACGATTTCCAAACCCAGCGAGATCGTGGCCGCTGCGGCTGCTCAGGCGGCGGTGAAATTCCTCTCCGGCGAGACGCCCAACGCGGAAACCACGCTCTTTAATGCGCCGTCGAAGCTGTTCGTGCCGGCGGTCGTCACCCAGGAAAACCTGAAGGCGGAGATCGTCGACAAGAAGATCCAGACGGCCGATCAGCTCTGTACGGGCCGATATGCCGCCGGTTGCAAGAAACTTGGCATAGCACAGTAACTGCGTCTGTCCCGGCCGCTCCCGGCGGCCGGGATGACCGACCAGAGCACGGGCTTGGAAATGACCACGATCTCGGATGTCGATCACCCGCAGGGCGGACTGCGCAAGCCTGTTCTAAGTCTTCGCGGAATTTCCAAGCATTTCGGCGCTGTGTCCGCCCTTACCGACGTCGATCTCGACGTGCATGCTGGCGAGGTCGTGGCGCTTGTGGGCGATAACGGCGCAGGAAAGTCCACGCTCGTGAAAATTCTTGCCGGCGTGCATCAGCCCACCTCTGGAACGATCGCCTTCGATGGCGAACATGTCGTCCTATCCGATCCGGCCGCGGCGCTCGGTCTCGGTATCGCCACCGTGTTCCAGGACCTGGCGCTCTGCGAGAATCTTGATGTAGTCGCAAATATCTTCCTCGGCCGAGAGCTCAATCCAGTGCGGCTCGACGAGGTTTCCATGGAGCTCCGCGCCTGGACGTTGCTCAGCGAATTGTCGGCGCGGATCCCGAGCGTGCGCGAGCCCGTTGCGTCGCTCTCCGGCGGACAGCGCCAGACCGTGGCGATCGCGCGTTCACTGCTAACCGAGCCGAAGCTCATTCTGCTCGACGAGCCGACCGCCGCACTTGGCGTCGCCCAAACCGCCGAGGTGCTCGACCTCGTCGAGCGCGTTCGCGCCCGCGGCCTCGGCGTCATCATGATCAGCCACAACATGGAGGACGTGCGCGCGGTCGCCGACCGGATCGTGGTGCTGCGCCTAGGCCGCAACAACGGCGAATTCGAACCCGACGCCTCCAACCAGGACCTCGTCACCGCAATTACCGGTGCGGACGAAAACTCGGTCTCGCGCCGCGCCAGCCGGCGCCGCGCCCATCAATCGCCGGAGCAGCGGCGATGACCGGCGACACGCAACGGATTTCGACGGCGCGGCCGCTCGACCGCAGTGACGAGCGGGTCAAGCACACGGACACACTTGGGAACATGTTCAGCGCTTTTGTGGACCGCGTGCGGTCGGGCGACCTCGGCTCGCTGCCGGTGGTCGTCGGGCTTATCGTCATCTGTACGGCATTCGAGAGTCTCAACCCCGTTTTTCTGGCGCCGAACAATCTGGTCAATTTGCTGTTCGATTGTTCGACGGTCGGGGTCATCTCGCTGGGCATCGTCTGTATCCTGATGGTCGGCGAAATCGACCTCTCGGTTGGTTCGGTGAGCGGGTTCTCTTCGGCGCTTATCGGCGTGCTTTGGGTCGGTCAGGATTGGCCGGTGGCCGTCGCGATCGTCACGGCGTTGGTACTGGGCGCCGCCATCGGTGCGCTCTACGCGTTTCTTTTCAATCGTTTGGGGATGCCGAGCTTCGTCTCGACGCTGGCGGGCCTGCTGGCGTGGCTCGGCCTGCAGTTGTATCTGCTCGGTTCTTCAGGCTCGATCAATCTTCCCTACGGATCACCGCTGGTCAATTTCGGGCAGATGCTCGTCATGCCGCCGATCGTATCCTATGTGCTGGCGGCGGCCGCGAGCCTGGTTGTGTTCGTGACCGGCTACCGGACGGCCGCGCGCCGTCGGCAGGCGGGACTATCGGCCAGTTCGTCTGGCCGCATGGTGCTGAAGGCGCTGCTGGTTACAATCGTACTCGAATTCATCGTCTATTATCTCAACCTCGGGCGCGGCGTTCCGTGGATGTTCGGTCTGTTCGTCGGCCTGTGCGTGGTCATGAACTACGCGTTGACGCGGACCAAATGGGGCCGCTCGATGTCTGCGGTCGGCGGCAATCGCGAGGCGGCCCGTCGGGCCGGCATCAACGTTCGCCGGGTCTATTCGACCGCGTTCATGCTGTGCTCCACGCTGGCAGCCGCTGGCGGCATTCTTGCCGCAGCGCGGCTGGCATCTTCCAGCCAGCAGGCCGGGACCGGGGATGTCAACCTCAACGCGATCGCAGCCGCGGTCATCGGCGGCACAAGCCTATTTGGCGGTCGCGGCAGCGCCTATTCTGCACTCCTCGGCATCATCGTTATCCAGTCCATCGCGAGCGGCCTCACGCTGCTCGATCTCTCCTCGTCGCTACGGTACATGATCACGGGCGCGGTACTCGCTATTGCGGTCATCGTCGATTCGCTGGCACGGCGCTCACGCCTGTCCCATGGCCGAGCTTGAATAACTCTCACAAGAAGGACCAGCCGTGGCCCAGGAACTTGCAGGAAAAGTCGCCGCGATCACCGGCGCCGCGTCGGGCATCGGTCTCGAATGCGCCAGAACCTTGATCGGGGCGGGCGCGCGGGTGGTTCTGATCGATCGGGCAGAGGAGGCGCTGAGCAGCGCTAGCGTCGAGCTGGGCGACCAGGCGATTCCTTTACGTATCGACCTCACCGATCCTGAAAGCATGGGAACCATGATGTCGCAGGTCCTGGAGAAGGCAGGTCAACTGGACATCTTCCATGCGAATGCAGGCGCCTATGTCGGCGGCGAGGTGCTTGGCGGCGACCCCGACGCTTGGGACCGTATGCTCAACCTGAACGTCAATGCGCTCTTCCGGTCGATTCATGCGGTGCTGCCGCACATGGTCGAGCGCAAGAGCGGCGACATCATCGTCACCAGTTCGATCGCAGGTCTTGTCCCTGTCGTCTGGGAGCCGATCTATACGGCCTCCAAGCACGCTGTGCAGGCTTTCGTGCATACCGTGCGCCGACAGGTCGCCAAATATGGCTTGCGTGTCGGCGCTGTTGCGCCAGGTCCAGTTGTGACCGCGCTCATCAAAGACTGGCCCAAAGAGAAGATCGAGGAAGAAATGGCGGCCGGCGGCTTGATGCAGCCGGTGGAAGTCGCGCAGGCGGTGCTGTTCATGTTGACGCGTCCGAGAAACGTCACCATCCGCGACCTCGTCATTCTACCGCAGAGCAACGATCTATAGCATCTTCCGATCGGCGATCTGGATGTGGCCTCATGACCAAAGAATTCGCTGACCGCTATTTTCTTGGCGTCGATGTCGGCACGGGCAGCGCAAGGGCCGGAGTGTTCGATCGCTCGGGCAGACTCATTGCGAGTGATCGAGCTCCTGTTGCACTTTGGCAGGAGGCCGGAGATATCGTCGAGCAGTCGAGCGAGGATATCTGGCATGCCGTATGCCGCAGCGTGCGTGGCGCGGTGGGGCAGGCCGGCATCGCGCCGGATAGCATCGCCGGCATCGGCTTTGATGCGACCTGCTCGCTGGTGGTGCTGGGCGCGGGGGGCGAGCCGCTGCCCGTCGGCCCGTCCGGCGATCCTGCTCGCAACGTCATCGTCTGGATGGATCACCGTGCAGCCGAGCAGGCCCGCCGGATCAACCAGACAGGCGAGAAAGTCCTTGAGTATGTCGGCGGGGCCATCTCACCCGAGATGGAGACACCAAAACTGTTGTGGCTCGCCGAAAACATGCCCGACACGTTTTCCCGTGCGTGGCAGTTCATGGACTTGACTGACTTTCTGACTTGGCGTGCGACTGGGAGCCTGTCTCGCTCCATTTGTACCGTGACGTGCAAGTGGACCTATTTGGGCCACGAAAACCGCTGGGATGGCAACTTTTTCCGGTCGGTTGGCCTCGGTGTGCTAGCGGACGAGCAGTTCCGCAGGATCGGCACCGAGATCGTACCCGGCGGAACAAGACTGGCGGCGGGTCTGACCGCGGAGGCAGCGGCTGATGTCGGTCTCACGGCCGGAATGCCCGTTGCCGCAGGCCTCATCGATGCACACGCCGGCGGGGTTGGTACGGTGGGCGCACGTGGTACGGCCGGCACGGTGCTCACGCGCATGGCGTATGTCTTCGGAACGTCCGCCTGTACCATGTCAACCACGACGCAACCGTCCTTCGTTCCCGGTGTTTGGGGACCCTATTTCTCTGCCATGGTGCCGGGGCTTTGGCTCAATGAAGGTGGGCAGTCGGCCGCCGGCGCTGCGATTGAGCATCTGTTGCAGATGCATCCGCATTCCACGCAGGCGACACATGCTGCACGTCAGAAGCAGCAGACGCTTGCCGATTGGCTTGCCGCGGAAGTCGAATCACGCGGCGGTGCCGACATGATTCCGGAATTGGTCGGCGAGCTTCATGTTGTCCCCGAATTCCTCGGCAATCGCGCGCCATTCGCGGATCCTGACGCGCGTGCACTGATTGCCGGGCTTGATATGCGCGCGGATCTAGAGAGCCTACTGGCGCTTTACCTTGCCGGATTGTGCGGTCTCGGTTACGGGGCCCGGCAGATCGTTCGGGCCCAGCAGGAAAAGGGCATCGCGGTTGATACGATCGTGGTCAGCGGCGGCGCCGCAAAGAGTCGCCTCGTGCGACAGGTGCTCGCTGATACGACGGGTTTGACGGTCGCCGCGTCGGCATCTCCGGAGGCCGTCCTTCTCGGCTCCGCGATGCTTGGATCAGTTGCTTCGGGTGTCCATGCCAGTCTCGGCGAGGCGATGCAGGCGATGTCGGTCTTAGGGGAAATTCATCAGCCCCAGGCGACTTTGGAAGACTGGACCGATCGGCGCTTCGGAGCCTTTGAGGCCCTGCAGAAAGTCGGCCGGGCCATTAGAGGCGCTTCTTAACTCCCTTCACCAACTCGGCCACGTCCAAAGCATGGTCATGCCGCGCTACCACCTGGCGCGGGACCGCTCCGCCCGCCGCGACCAGCATTCACGTCGCGGGAAAATGCGCCGATTTCCGACTGCCTATCGTAGCGGATGACTCCCCTTTCATCATCGAGACACATATGTCATGATAGAAATACAAATGTATAAGTCGCCTTCAGGGAGGGCTGTCCATGGGTAGGAAAGTCGCATTCATTGCAGCCTTGTTCGGCGCGTTGGCATTGGTCGGTCCGGCACAAGCGCGGGTCGAGGTGCAGTGGTGGCACGCCATGAGCGGCGTCCTCGCCGACCGGCTCAATGAGCTCGTCGAGAAGTTCAACACGTCGCAGGACAAGTACACCGTCGTCGCGGTCGCCAAGGGCAACTACGATGAGGTGACCAACGGGGTGATCGCCGCCTACCGCGCGAAGCGGCCGCCGGAAATGGTGCAGATCGCCGAGCGCGGTTACATGACGATGCTGCTCTCGGGGGCGGTTGTTCCCGTGCAGGACCTGATAGAGCAGAAGGGTTACAAGGTCGACTTTTCGGATTTCATCAAGCCGGTGGCAAGCTTCTGGAGCTACAAGGGGCGGATGTCGGCGATGCCCTTCAACTCGTCGACGCCGATCTTTTGGTACAACAAGGACCACTTCCAGAAGGCCGGCTTCGACAAGCCGGCCGACACCTGGCAGGAGCTGGAGAGCCAGCTTTACACCATCAAGTCCAAGGGGATCAGCGAATGCGGCACGGTGCTGCCGGGCGACTTCTACTGGAGCCTCCTCGAGAACTACAGCGCCATCAACAACCAGCCTTACGGCACGCTTGCAAACGGTTTTGACGGGCTCGGCACCGAGTTCGTCTACAACAAGACGAAGGTGGTCTCGCAAGTCGCTCGGTTGAAGAAGTGGCTCGACGACGGCGTGATGCAGATCGCAGGCCAGGGCTTCAGTCCGGAACAGTTGTTCACGTCGGGACGATGCTCGACGTTCGTCAATTCGACCGCATCGCACGGCAATATCGAACGCAACGCGACCGTCAATTGGAGCGCCACCTTCCTGCCGCACGAGAGCGACATCAATTCGCCTCTCAACAGCACCATCGGCGGCGGAGCCATCTGGGTCATGAGGGGCCACACCCAGGAGCGGTATGACGCCGTCGCGGCCTTTCTGAACTTCCTCGCCCAGCCGGAGACCCAGGTGTGGTGGCATGGCGCGACCGGCTACGTTCCCGCTACCAATCGTGCCTATGCGCTTGCGCGGGAGCGTGGCTACTACAAGGATCACCCAACCAGAGAGATTGCCGTTCTACAGCTTTCACGTGGCACGCCGAACGAGAACTCGCGCGGCTTCCGCTTCGGCAATTTCGTGCAGACGATGCTGGCCCAGCGCCAGGAGGTGGAGGCAGTCTTTGCCGGCCAGAAACAGCCGCAGCAGGCGATGGATGATGCGGTCAAGCGGGGCAACGAGATCTTGCGGCAGTTCGAAAAGCTCAATGCCGGGAAGACACTGGAAACCGAGCGTCCATGACGTTGCGCCTGTCCATCCCGTGGCGTGATACGCGCGCACCCGTGCTTCAGAGAAGGCACGGGGGCCATCAGTCCAAGGCCGGGACGGGCGCGGCGGCCGGCGGATCCCGAACGTCGGGAAAGGTGCGTCGCCGCGAGCAAGAGGCCGGCCTTAAGCGAGCCAATTTCGGCGACGGCCCCGGCCTGCCGACGCTGCTGTTGCTGCCGCAATTGCTGATCCTGCTGTTCTTCTTCTTCATCCCGTCGCTGCGGGCGCTGATGCAATCCGTCTTGCTCAGCGATCCCTTTGGGACCAACGTCCAGTTCGTGTGGTTCGACAATTTCAAGACGCTGCTTGCGAGTAGCGATTACCGCCAGTCGATTACGGTGACGTTCTGGTTCACGGTGGCGCAGAACGTGCTCACGCTGGGCAGCGCGCTTGTCCTCGCCTTTGCCACTGACAGGATTGTGCGCGGCCGTTCGGCCTATCGCACCATCATCCTGTTGCCCTATGCAATTGCGCCCGCGATCGCTGGCATCCTGTGGGCTTTCCTGTTTAATCCGGCGGTCGGCCCGCTCGCGCAGGTGCTGCACTGGGTCGGCATTGCATGGGACCCCAACCTCAATCCGACTGACGCGTTGATCCTGGTGACGCTCGCCGCGTCGTGGAAGCACGTCTGCTACGATTATATCTTTTTGGTCGTGGGGTTGCTCGCGGTACCGGTGTCGCTGATGGAGGCTGCCGCGGTGGATGGCGCCGGTCCGATCCGCCGCTTCGTCTCGATCGCGCTGCCGATGCTCGGGCCCACCGTATTCTTCCTCACGGTGATGAACTTCATATATGGCTTCTTCGAGACCTTCGCCATCATCGACGCGGTCACCAAAGGCGGCCCCGCCGGTGCAACCAACATTCTGGTTTACAAGGTCTTCGTGGATGGCTTCGTCAATCTCGACCTCGGCTCTTCGGCCGCGCAATCGGTTCTTTTGATGAGCTTCGCGCTGATCTGCACGCTGCTGCAATTCCGCTACTTCGACCGCAAGGTCAATTACGGAGTCTAGCCGAATGGTGGAGCGCTCGCCGATCCTCAACATGGTCTGTCACGCGATCCTGATTGCCGGCGCGCTGACGGTCTGCGTACCCCTTTATTTTGCGTTCGTGGCGGGCTCGCTCACCGTGACCGAGGTGCAGAAGGTGCCGTTACCATGGCTCCCTGGAAACCAGTTTTTCGACAACCTGCAACTTGCCTGGAGCAAGGGCAATTTCAGCCGCACCTTCGCCAATTCGATCGTCGTGGCGCTCGGTATCACGGCCGGCAAGATCGTGGTGTCGCTGCTCTCGGCCTTCGCCATCACTTACTTTCGCTTCCGCTACAGGATGCTCGCATTCTGGCTCATCTTCGTCTCGTTGATGCTGCCGATCGAGGTCCGGATCGTGCCGACCTTCGAAGCCGTGGCCAATGCGGCGTTGCCGCTGCAATCGCTCGCCGACATTCTGCATCTGGCGGATCTGTGGGGCTGGATCAGCGGCCACGACGTCGCGATCACGCTCGAATGGAACATGGTCAACACCTATCCCGGGCTGATCCTGCCACTGATCGCCTCGGCGACCGCCACGTTCCTTTTTCGCCAGTTCTTCCTGACGGTCCCGGACGAGCTGTGCGAGGCGGCGAAGCTGGACGGCGCATCGCCGCTGCATTTCTTCTGGAGCATCCTGTTGCCGTTGTCCGTGCCGAACATGGTGGCACTCGCCATCATCCTGTTCCTGTTCGGGTGGAATCAATATCTCTGGCCGCTCCTCTTTACGACCGACAAGGATATGGCAACGGCCGTCATTGCACTGAAGGGCCTGATCCCCCGCTCCGACAGCGAGCCGGCCTGGAATATCGCCATGAGCGGCGCGCTCCTCACAATGTTGCCGCCGGCGCTGGTCGTCCTGCTCTTGCAGCGCTGGTTCATCAAGGGTCTTATCGACAGCAGCAAATAGGGTTCGATCATGGTTTTCATCGCCGGGCATCGCGGCGCGCGCAATCTTTGGCCGGAGAACAGCCTTACGGGCTTCCGCAATCTGTGCGAGGAGGGCGTCGATGCGGTCGAGTTCGACGTCCACCAGAGCGCGGATGGCGGGCTTGTCGTGATCCATGATCCGCTGCTCGACCGCACCACCTTGGATAGCGGCCCGGTTGGCGAGCGCAGCCTGAGACGGTTGACGGCAACGCGCCTTCGCGATGCCGGCGACGAATGCATTCCGACCCTCGGCGAGGTGCTCGGCGTGTTGAGCGAAACGACGCTTGAGCTCCACATCGAGATCAAGACCGATGCGCTCGGCAATTGCTATGCGGGCCTCGAAGCGCGGCTGATCGACGAGATCAAGCGCCGGGGGCTGGAGAGGCGTGCAATCATCACCTGCTTCGTGCCCGGCGTGATCACGACCGTGCGCCGGCTCTGGCCGGAGGCGCAGGTGCTTGCCTCGCTCGACCGCCGTTCGGCGGAGATGATGGGCGGAATCGCGTCCGCGCTGGCACAATTTGCCGCCATTCCCGGCTGCATTGTCGCGGTCGAAAAATCGCTCCTGGGGCTCACATTGCCGCTGGCCCTTCAAGTGCTCGGATCCAAGCGTCTCGGTGCATGGGTGACCAATGAGCCGGAGGATATCGCCTACTGGCTTGCCCAACCGGTGCGGCAGATCACCACCGATCGGCCTGATCTCGCTGTGAGCATTCGGCGCAAGCTTGAAACCGGGCCGGCGCATTCATGATTCCCCGCCGCCGCTTTCTCCTGGGATCGCTGGCGAGCGCCGCGTTGGCGGCGCCCGCCGGGTTCGTGCGCGGAGCGCCACTCTCCTTCAGCGCCGATCCTTTCGCGCTCGGTGTTGCGTCCGGGTGTCCGCGGCCGGATCGCGTCATCCTGTGGACCCGCCTTGCGCCACAACCTCTCGACAGCGGCGGCATGGGCGACGCTGCGGTGGATGTCGAATGGCAGGTCGCCGATGACGAGGCCTTCTCGCGGATCGCCTCCAGCGGCGTCGTGCGGACGACAGCAGAGCTTGCGCATTCCGTGCATGTCGAGGCGACGGGATTGCGGCCCGATCGCGTCTACTGGTATCGCTTCCGCGCCGGTCCGGCGCTTAGCCCGGTGGGACGCACCCGAACCGCGCCGGCCGAGTCCGCGCGCCCGTTCCGTTTTGCCTTCGCATCCTGCCAGCAATACGAGCAGGGCTATTTTGCCGCCTACCGCGACATGGCCGCGCGCGATCTCGATCTTGTCGTTCATCTCGGTGATTACATCTATGAGAAATCCTGGGGATCGCACCACGTCCGCCAGCACGGCGTCGGCATCCCGACGACGCTCGAGGAATTCCGCAACCGCTACGCGCTCTACAAGAGCGATCCCGACCTGCAAGCCGCGCACGCCGCCTTTCCCTGGCTATCAGTCTGGGACGACCACGAGGTGATGGACGACTATGCCAATGATCGCTCCTACACGGTGGGTGACACCGCGCGGTTCCTGAAGATCCGCGCCGCGGCCTATCAAGCCTATTACGAGCACATGCCGCTTCCGCTCTCGGCTCGTCCACGCGGCGCGCACGCCACGATCTACGAACACTATCGCTTTGGCGACGTGCTTGACGTACTGCTGCTCGACGACCGGCAATATCGCTCGGCATCGGCTTGTGTCGGAAGCGGACGCCCGACCTGGGTGAATGACTGTGCAGGCCGAACCGACGAAACGCGGACGATGCTGGGCGAGAGACAGGAGCAATGGCTTGGGGCGCGCCTGCGCGACTGCCGTGGTCGCTGGACGATCGTCGCGCAGCAGACCTTGATGGCACAGGACAAGCGGGAAGGGGATGATGGCGCGCACTTCTGGATGGACGGCTGGGACGGCTACCCCAACGCCCGCCGTCGTCTCCTTGATTCGCTCGTTGCGCATCGCCGCAACCCGATCGTGATCGGCGGCGACCGTCACGCTTTCTTTACCGCCGATCTGAAGCAGGACTTTGCCCGGCCTGATGGCCCGACCATTGCGACCGAGTTCGTCGGCACCTCCATCACTTCGGACGGGCCGAGCGAGAGCAGTGTGCGCAAGGCATTGGCGGAGAATCCGCATCTCGTCTATGCGCGCGGCGACAGGCGCGGATATGCGACCGTCGAGCTCGACGCCCGGCATTGCACAGTGGGTTTCGAGGCGCTCGATGACGTCAGGGACGCCAGGAGCGCCGTGCGCCGGCTGACGACATTTGTGGTCGAGGACGGCGCGCCGGGGGCGAAGGCGGCATGACGAACGACCGCACGGCCTCGCATTTGACGAATGATGAAGGATCGCCTCAAATGATCCGACGTCTGACCATGCTTTAGGCCGCTGCGAGGGGCTGCGCCGTGACTGATCAAACCATCCTGCGGGTGGCCTGGCTCTACTACATGGAGAATCTGACCCAGGCCGAGATCGGCGAGCGGCTGGGCCTGACCCGCGCCCGCGTCAACCGCATGCTGTCGGACGCCCGGCAGACCGGCATCGTCAATATCCGCCTTAACTCCGCCTTTGCGAGCTGCACAGAGCTGGAGCACCGGTTGCGTCGGGAATGCGGCCTCGAGGACGCGGTCGTCATCCCGAGCCCAGAGAATCCGGAGCAGGTCGGAAGCCTGATCGGGATGGCGGCCGGAGCGTATCTGTCGAAAGTCCTCGAACAGAAGCGCCCGCGCATCATCGGTATCGGCTGGGGCGCGACTCTGCGCGAGACCATCCGTTACGTCACGCCGGCGGACTATCCCGATCTCTCCATAGTCTCGATGATGGGCGGGCTGTCGCGCGGACTCGAGCTCAACACCTTCGAAATCGCGGGCGAGCTCGCGCGTCGGCTGCACGCCCAGTGCAGCTATCTGGCCGCGCCCATTTTTGCCAGCAGCCGGCGCTCGCGCGATACTTTCCTGGCCCAGGAGGTCTATCAGGAGGTGCTGAACAGCGTCGAGCGGATCGATCTTGCGCTATTGAGCATGGGAGATCTGACGCCGCGCTCGCTGCTGGTGCGGCACGGGCTGCCGCCGGACGTACGTGCGGAGCATTTGCGGGCCGGAGGCGCCGTCGGCGACGTGCTCGCACAATTTCTCGATAGGTCCGGCCGGCCCATCGATCACGGTATCAACAGCCGTGCCATCGCGCTGCCGCTCGAGAAGTTGGCGCGCGTGCCGACCTCGATGCTGATCGCCGGCGGTCTCAACAAGGCGCCGATCATTGCCGCGGTGCTGCGCGGCCGGATCGGCAAGGTGCTGGTGACGGACGAGAACGCCGCCATCGCCGCGCTAAAACTTATCGACAAGCAGAAATAGCTGCTTTTTTTGCAAACGAACATTGGACCCGCGCTTTCGACGCTGATGCCGGCGTGACCGCCCACCTGCGCCCCAGAGCGCGCAAAAGCATTTGTCACGTCAATCTTACATATGTAATGTAGCCAAAATAATTGCTCAGAGAGGGATGGCGTCGACATGCGCGCTGCGGTGCTTCAGGACATTCGCGATATCCGCATCCTCGATATCCCCGAACCGAGGCCGGTCGCGGAGGACGATCTCATCGTTCGCGTAAAGGCTGTCGGCGTTTGCGGCAGCGACTTGCATTCCTACCTCGAGGGCGGAACGACCGGCCCGACGCGGGTCAGGCCGTTCGTCCTGGGCCATGAATTCTCGGGTGTCCTCACGCCGGATTCGGCGCGCAAAGCGGGGCTATCAGCCGATGCGCTGGTAGCGGTCGACCCTTCCATTCCGTGCGGCCATTGTGAATGGTGCCACCGCGGTCACAGCAATCTCTGCCCCAACGTGAAGTTCCTCGGTTATGCGCCACACAACGGCGCCATGGCCGAATTCGTCTGCGTGCCCAGATCCGCCGTGCATTTGGTGCCCGACAGCATCGATCCGGCCGGTGCAGCGATCCTGGAAACGCTCGGGGTCGCGATCCATGCCATGGATCTGGCGCGTCCGCGACTTCTGGAAACCGTGGCGGTGCTTGGGTGCGGGCCGGTGGGATTGTTGCTCGTGCAACTCGCGCGGCTCGCCGGTGCCGGAAAGATCATCGCGATTGACCCGGTCGAGCAGCGTACCGCGATGGCGTGCGACCTCGGCGCGGATGTGGCGTGCCGCAGCTACGCCGGGGTTGGGGACGTCACCGAAGGCCGCGGCGTCGATCTGGTGATCGAGGCGACCGACTCCTCGCACGGCTTCGAGCATGCGGCGCGCTGTGCCCGTATCGGTGGCCGGGTCGTACTCGTCGGCATTCCCGAGAACAACCAGTACATCCTGAGCGGCGCCGAGTCGCGCCGAAAGGGCTTGTCGATCAAATTTTCACGCCGCATGCCGGAGGTTTACCCGCGGGCCATTGCGCTTGCGCAAACCGGTCGGGTCAAGCTCGCGCCGCTGGCCACGCATCGCTTCTCACTCGACCAGACGCCTGCCGCGTTCGAGCAACAGGTCGCGCGACGAGATGGAATCATCAAGGCGATCATTTGCCCCTAGATTGAGCGCGATCTTGCAAGTGCTTGCCAGATTGACCGCGGCCTCGCGCTACATTCGCGACAACTGTTTCCCAGTATCCGTCCGGTGAAGGCCGCCTTGCCGAATGAGGCGTGTTGTTGAGAACTGTCCTTATGGACAGTGATAGGCGCAGTGCCCAAGTCGAACGGCTTGAGGT
The DNA here is from genome assembly GCF_004571025.1 of Bradyrhizobium niftali. Taxonomy (GTDB): domain Bacteria; phylum Pseudomonadota; class Alphaproteobacteria; order Rhizobiales; family Xanthobacteraceae; genus Bradyrhizobium; species Bradyrhizobium niftali. The sequence goes on from NZ_SPQT01000001.1 coordinate 813,614, forward strand.
GGTGGACACGGGCCGGCGGCGGCGCTGGTCCGAGGACGAGAAGCTCAAGATCGTCCTGGAGAGCTTACAGGCGCCGCGCCAGGTCGCGGCAACTGCGCGGCGGTATGGCGTTTCGCGCTCATTGCTGCTGCGATGGCGACGGTCGTTTCGGCCTGAGCCGAAGGATGCCGCCCATCAAGCGGGCTTCGTGCCGGCAATGGTGGTCGCGGAATCGGGGCCGACGTCTGGTCCGGTCGGGCCGGCCGGCATCGGCGCGATCGAGATCGAGTTTGCGGCGGGGGCTCGGATGCGGATCACGGGTACGGTCGACGCGGCGACGCTGAAGGCCGCCGTGGCGGCGCTGGCGGATGGACGCCTACGGTGATTCCCATTGCGTCGGGCGTGCGGGTGTGGATTGCGACCGGCCACACCGACATGCGTCGCGGCATGAACTCGCTAGGCTTGCTGGTGCAGGAAGCCTTCAAACGAGACCCGCACGGCGGCGACCTCTATGTGTTCCGTGGCAAAAGCGGCAAGCTGATCAAGATCCTTTGGCACGATGGACTGGGCATGTCGCTTTATGCCAAGCGGCTGGAGCGCGGCCGCTTCCTGTGGCCATCGTCGGCTGATGGCGTCGTGACAATCACCCCAGCCCAGCTTGGCTACCTGCTGGAGGGCATCGACTGGCGGATGCCGCAACATACCTGGCGACCGGAGGCGGCGGGCTGATCGCTGGGATTTGAATCGGTGGCGCGATCAGCGGTTCGGACAGAGACCGCGTCTTGTGATTCTCTGGTCGGCGATGGGCGCTGATGATTCTCTTCCCGACGATGTGACTACGCTGCAGGCGATGCTGCGCGCCGAGCGAGCGGCCCGGTTGGCCGCAGAAGCCGAGGCCCAGGCGGGGACCTTGCTGATCGAGAAGCTCAAACTCACGATCAAGAAGCTCCGGCACGAGCAGTTCGGACAGTCCTCCGAGCGAGGCGCATTGCTGGACCAGCTCGAGCTACAGCTCGCCGACCTGGAGGAGAACGCGGCGCAATCTGAGACCGCGGCACAGATGGCAGCCGAGAAGATTGCGGTGCCATCGTTCGAGCGCCGCAAGCCAGCCCGCCGGCCGCTGCCGGAGCATTTGCCGCGGGAGCGCATTGTCTATCCGGTAGCTGCGACTTGCCCATGCTGCGGCGACAGCCGATTGCGCAAAATTGGCGAGGACGTGACCGAGACGCTAGAGCTCGTTCCGCGCCAGTGGAAGGTGATCCAGCACGTGCGCGAGAAGCTCGTCTGCCGAGCCTGCGAAGCGATCACCCAGCCGCCGGCTCCCTCACATCCGATTGCGCGCGGGCGTGCAGGGCCCAAGCTGCTGGCCCATGTTCTGTTTGCCAAGTACGGCCTGCACCTGCCGCTCCATCGTCAGAGCGACGTCTACCAGCGTGAAGGCATCGACCTCGACGTATCGACGCTCGCGGACTGGGTAGGTGCCTCCGCAGCAAGCCTGATGCCTTTGGTCGATGCGATCCGGAGCCACGTCTTCGCAGCCGAGCGCATCCACGCCGATGACACCACGGTGCCAGTCCTGGCCAAGGGCAAGACCCGGACCGGCCGGCTCTGGACCTACGTGCGCGACGACCGTCCGTTTGCCGGTCCAGATCCGCCGGCGGCCGTGTTCTTCTACTCGCCCGATCGTGGCGGTGCGCATCCGGAGCAGCATCTGGCGGGCTATGCCGGACTGATGCAGGCCGACGCCTACGCCGGCTTTGGCAGGCTCTACGAGGCCAATCGCAAGGGCGGCCCGATCATCGAGGCCGCCTGCTGGGCGCACGGCAGGCGCAAGTTCTTTGATCTCGCGCGGCTCAGCAAGGCACCGATCGCGGCCGAGGCGGTGAAGCGCGTCGATGTTCTGTTCGCCATTGAGCGCGAGATCGCCGGTCTTACTGCGCAGGAGCGTTTGCGTGTGCGCCAGGAGCGTAGTCGCCCCCTGATCGGCGAGCTGGAGGCGTGGTTGCGCGAGCAGCGCGCCAAGCTCTCCAGGAACAACGACACGACCAAGGCGATCAATTACTGCCTCAGCCGCTGGGATGCATTTAGCCGCTTCCTAGATGACGGACGGCTTTGCATGTCCAACAATGCTGCTGAGCGTGAGCTACGGGCGGTCGCCATCGGGCGAAAAAATTGGACCTTCGCCGGGTCCGATGAGGGCGGCCGGCGTGCTGCTGCCATCTACAGCCTCATCGCCACCGCAAAGCTCAATGACATCGACCCGCTGGCTTGGCTTGCCGACGTGCTGGCGCGCCTACCGGATCACTCTGCCAAGCGCATTGACGAACTGCTGCCTTGGAATTGGCACGCTCAAAGCGTCGCTCACGCAGCTTGAGCGCCATCAGCCTTCCCGAAAGCGGCCTAGCCGGGGGCCTTCGCCGGATGCGTACGTTTCCCAGGCAAGACGGCCGTTAATTTTCTTGAGCCTATCGGTGCCTCCGGGCGCGCTTGGAAAAGAACGCCAGGCACCGCCTGTCGATTCAAAAAAGGCCTGAGTGGCAGATCGTGCGGCCTTTGCAAGCTCGGAAAGCGAAATTCGAGTTTTGGACACCCGCAATTTTGCCTTCTCGAACATGCTGTTCCGGGCTCTGCGCCCAAAGCCGTAGATTGAGGCGCGTGCACCGAAAGACCAGGAAAACCGTTAGCGGACCAATGCCAGCTACGGGCTTCGGCGGAGTCGGTTCGGCCGACCGGCTGATCCGGCCCAGCAACTGGCGGTTAGTCGGGCCCGCGCCGGCGGGCGAGCATCGTATGCAACGTTGCATCTGGCCGGCGCGCGCCCATCGCCACAGTTTTGGTACAATTTCCGCCGTGCTACTTTCCCGCGCCTGTCGTCAAGCCACTCACAATATAGCGCTCAAGAAAGATGCCGACCAGGACGAGCGGGGCGATTGCCGCCGTCGACAGCGCCGCCATCGACCACCAGTTGATGCCTTGCGAGCCGGTTTGGCTCGCCACGATCACCGGCAGCGTCTTCGCATCCGTGCTGGTGAGGAGGGCCGCGAAGAAGTATTCATTCCAGCACAGCACCAGCGACAGGATGAAAGCGGCGACCATCCCGGGCACAGCAAGCGGCAGGATGATGCGTAGGAACGCACCCCAGGTCGACAGTCCATCGACGAAGGCGGCTTCATCGAGCTCGATCGGGATCGCGTTGAACTGGTCGCGCATGATCCAGATGACGATGGGCAGGACCGAGAGCGTATAGAGCAGGATCAGGCCGAAGCGGGTGTCGAGCAGCGCGAGCGCCTTGTAGAGCACCAGGAAGGGCAGGGCGAGCACGACCGGCGGCAGGATCAGTTGCGACATGAAGAAGAACAGGATGTCGTCGTTGCGCATCCAGGCGAATTTGTAGCGGAAGCGGCTGAGGCCATAGGCGGCGAGCGAACCGAGGATCAACGCGAGCAGGGACGCGCCAACCGAGGTGATGATGCTATTGACGAACCGGCTCGTGAACTCCGCGCGGGCGGTCGAGGTGCCGAACAGCGTGTCTGGCGACAGCCCGAGCGAGCGCCATCCCTTCCAGTCCGGCTGGAAATCGACCCATGGGATCAGATGCGCCTGCGTGACGTCGACTGCCGATTTGAACGACGTCGTCACCGTCCAGTAAATCGGGAACAGGCAAATAAACGTCCAGAACAGGAGCGCGGCATAGATCAGCGCGCGGCCAAGCATCCGCTTGGCGCGCGGGACGGCGGGATGCCGCCGGACGCGCTTCAATGCCAATGTCGACACGCGCGTGAACTCCCTGGTTCTAGATGACTTTCTGCGTCCAACGCTTGGACAAGCGCAGGAGCAGCGTCAGGAGGACGATGATCAGCGCCAGATAGACCATGGCAAGTGCCGTGCCGTATCCTACATTGGAGCGGTCGCGGTACACGCGATAGATGAAACTCGACACGGTGTCGGTGGCGCCCCCGGGCCCGCCGGCCGTTACGTTGATCACGATATCGGCAAGCTTCAGCTTGAAGATGATGCGGATGATGAGGACGGTGATGCTGACCGGCAGCATGATCGGAAACGTGACGTGCCGGAACGACTGCCAGCCGTTGGCGCCATCGACCTTGGCGGCCTCCTGTACCTCCCGCGGCATAGCCTGGAGGCCGGCGAGCAGGATGATCATGATGAAAGGGATCGACACCCAGGCGTCCATCGCCTGGATGCTCAAGCGCGCCATCCAAGGCGAAGCGAAGAACGCAGGGTTCTCCCATCCGAGATAGCGCGCCAGCGTCGCAGCGGGCCCGAAGCGAAATTCGAGGAGCGACTTGCCGATCATCCAGCTCACCGCGACCGGGCTCAGCATCATCGGCAGCAGGAACACGATGCGGAAGAATTTTCGCGCGCGGATCTCGGCGCTGAGCAGGAGCGCGAGGCCGAACGCGATCGCGTACTCACCGAGGACCGCGACCGCGTAGAAGCACATGTTGCCCAGCGCGTTCCAGTAATAGGTGTCGTTGAACATCCCGACGAGATTGTCGAAGCCGCTGAAACGCGGGCCTTCGACCGAGCTGAGATTCCAGTCGAGCGAGGCGATATAGATCCCGAAAATGGTCGGGAAGATCACCACTGCAATGGTGAAGAACACCGCCGGTAGCAGGAACAGCGCGCGCTGGCCGCGCTCGCCGCGGATCAGCACTTGGGCGATGGCGAAGGCGACGGCCCAGATGAGATAGGCGATGAGGATCGGTCGCCAATCGGAGAACCCGGCCGCGGTCGCACCGGTCGTGTGCAGGATCTGGACGAGGAGCACGAGCAGGAAGCCGAGCGACGCCAGCGCGACAAGCGCGCGGCCGACGGTTTTCCGCCTGGCCGGCGCGCGTGCTACCGCGGGCTGGTGGTGCAGGTCGTCGGTCACGGGAGCTGAATTCTGCATGGCAATCGAACTCTGCTGATCCTGAATGACCGGCCGGCCGCCGGGCAAGTTTTCGGCTGGCACCGCGAGAGCGCCGCCAGCCGAGGGTCTTCGTGATGCTCATGCGGCTACACGCCAAGCGAAGCCTTGTAGAGTCCGATCTGCCGCTCGCGGCCGATCTGGTCGGTCAGCTTCTCCCAGGCGGCGGCGATGTTGTTAGCGCCGGTCTGTGCGTCGACCTTGCCGGCAAAAATCTTCGTCAGCTCATCCTCCGCGATGCTGTAGTACTGGAAGATGCCGGGGATACGCGGCTCGACCGCCCGGTTCGGATGATTGTAGGAGCCAAGCTGCGAGTTGAGGTAGGAGGTGATATATTTGCGGTCATAACCCGCGGCCACCCATTCGTCGAACTGGAAGTGGCTGGTGCGGTGGGCCTGAAAGCCCGACGGATACATCACCATCCACAGCGACAGATCCTTGCCGCCGAGATGCGCAGCCGCGCTCCAGGCGGCCTTGTGCTTCTTCTCGTCGCCATTGACCCTGGCCATCACATAGACGCCCCAGCCGAGATAGGCGCAGTTCGGCGCGTGGTTCGGACCGCTGGCGAGCTTGTCCCACTGTCCGGTCTTGGAATTATAGACATCGTCCGATCCCGGCAGGATGTCGAAGCCGACGATATCGCCGATGACCGAGGTGTCGCTCGCCTTGGCGACCTGGCCGATGTCGCCCCACCAGGGGATCATCGAGCCGACGCCGGCGAGAAATTGTTGAAAGCCGGTGGTGTTCGGATCGGCGTTGAGCTGGTCGGCCGGCTCGAACGGCAGCGCGTCAATGACGTCCTGGATAGCGCGCACCCAGGCCGGATTGTTGATGCGCGGCTTCATCGTGTCGATGTCGAACAGCCAGGCCTTGTCGTCGGGATGTTTGGCGTAGGCAGAGGCTCGGCTGCCGAGGAAATAGAAGCCGAAGCCGCCCCAGGGCTTTGGCGCATCGAGATAGCCGAATGCGTTCTGGTTCTTGATCTTCTTGCCTTTGAGGAACTTTGTCACCGCTTGGACCTGCTGCCAGGTTTTCGGTACGCCCCATTCGCCCGTGTTACCGGCGTCCTTCCAGGCCTTGGCAAGGGCTGCGTCGGAGAAGACGTCGGTGCGGTAGTTGAAGTTGTGGCAGTCGCCGTCGATGGTGACGCGATAGGTCTTGCCGTTCCAGGTTCCGACCGGCGGCTTCAGATAGTCGACATAGTCATCGATATCGATTTGCTTTTTGACCCAGTCCGGCATCTCCGATGCGAGGCCTTTGCCACAGACATCGCCCTCGAACGGCGCGCCCATCTCGAGGATGTCGAAATCGACCGTGCTCGTCGCGATCGCCTGCTGAAGCCGTGGGTTGTAGTCGGCTTGAGCGAGATCGATCCAGGAGATTTTCGCGCCTGTATAAGCCTCCCACGGCTTGAGGAAGCCGCGGAACAGGAGATTATGCAGGTTCTGATTGTTGAGTCCCATGAACGAGAGCTCGACGCCCTTGAATTCACCTTCCTTGATGCTCGCCTTGGTCGGGCCGAGGCAGAGTTCACCGACCTTCTGCCAGTCGGCGTCCGTGGGTGCGCCCTTGCCGACACCCGGAACTTGCGTGATCTGCGCGCGTAGGTTGGCCTGCGCCAATGCGAGCTCCGAGAACGTGCCGAGTGCGCCGCTGGTGCCGAGTGCAGCGGCGCTCGCCGCGCCTCTTAGCACCGTTCGCCGGTTCGGCTGGAATGCGGAATGCTGATCGTGATCGTGCTGTTTCACCGCGATACCCTCCCGTTTTTTTACCTTCTTTGCGTGACCTTCTTTCGTGAAGTCCACTTCGCCCATGCACCTCGATGACGTGACATTCGGCGGACTTTCGCGTCCTGGCGATGGTGGCAGAGGCCGGTTCGAGTATGCAACGGCACATATCAAAGTCAACGAATGCGCGTGAACTTGAGGCCGAGCGTGCCGTCGATGCGTGAATGATGAGCGCAGTCCTCGCAATGCCGCGCTGCAAGATGACGGAGGCCGCGCAGCGCCGATCGCCGTCGCGGTGACCGTGAATGAGCAGGTTCCGCGAGCGCGACATCATCTCGACGTCGTATTTGTGTCAGACGCTTCGTGTAGCCGCGTCGTCCAGACGGTTTGAGGTGTTCACCTCAAGCCACATCAGGCGGGATGACGCCCTTCTTGAAGATGAAGCAACCATAGAAGCGCCGCTCTCCGGTCTGGATCACGCAATAGGATCTCTTCGCAAGCTCGTAGAATGCAAAGCGCTCGACTGAGGCCATCGGAAAAGACCGGCCCTGCGCCGCATCGAGCGCGGCTTGGACCTCGCTCTGCACAGGCGGAATTTCGTTAGGCTGGCCGACGATCTCCATACGGGATGCCGGCTTGTCCACGAAGCTGTCGAGCGGCAGCACCGACAGGATCGCGCGCGCGGCGTGGCTTGCGGTGACGTTGTCGATGCGCAACAGTCGCCCCAGCACAGTCTGACGCGCGACCGCGTCGGCCGGAAAGTTCGTGTCACAGAGCACGAGATCGTCGCCATGCCCCATGGACCGCAGTGCATAGAGAACATCGGCATTCAAAAGCGGATCGATCGATTTCAGCATGCGGCGTCTCCCTTGACGAGCTCTGGCTTCTTGGATTGATTGACTATCCAACGTTGCGGAGCCGTGGTCCATATATGTGCGCAGCTGTGCGGCCGCTCAATTGGGTCGCTCCGGCGCACTGGACGTTCCCGAAACGGACGAAATCGTCTCGGGATTGCTTGACAAGCTAACTGAAAGGGGACTGGCGAGGCCTGGCCTTGTCGGCCCCTTTTTATTCCGGTGGAGATGGGGGCTCGGCCGGAACGTTGTGGACTGGATGTTGGATATTATCGAGCGCCGCAACGTCCCTGAGTCAGGCTTTCAACGCCGTTGATTTTCACATCCATGAGCTGGCAGTGGAGGATCCAGATGTGATCCACCGTTTGCAACGCCATTGTCGCGCCGGAACGTGGCGCGGATGGCGGATTTGAAGCCAGCCGCGAAGCGGCGACCGCTTTGACCTGCAGGGCCGGTTCACCGTGTCGGATATCGATCCGGAACTGTTGCACAAGCGTGCGCGCTTCTACATGTGCGCATCCGATGCGATGATGGAAGAGGTGAGCGCGGGTCTCCAGGCATGTGGCGTGCCTGCATTCGAGATCTTCAGGGAACGTTTCCGTTCGCCCGCGCCATCCGCGCTCGACGGCCTCGCGCCGCACCGGATTCATTTCGCTCGCTTGGCCGAACACTGACATGGTCGCCGCAGGTGCCGCTGATTAGCATCCATGCGAGGGCAGAAGGCGTCGGGCTTGCGCTTCCGAGTGGTTGCCGTGTCGGACAATGCGAAAGCTGTTCCGTGCCGATAAAGACCGGCGAGGTTCGTCATTTCGTCGATTGCGCGGATCTGGATGGGGGCATTGCCTGACATGCCAGGCCGTCCTCTTTTCGATCTTGTCATCGACGCATAACGGGGGGAGCGGAAGCCGGGTCCACCAGACCAGGGTTCAGTCGCCTCTTGCGCGCGTAATAATACGCGATTTCATCCGCTCTTCGGCAAAGCGGACGTTGATGCGGGGCGTTAGATTTGGCTGCCTCCCGCTGGCTGGACCTAGCTCAAACTTCCTTGATGGATTGGAGCGGGAGTTCAAGGTTTTCAATCGGTTAGAGGTCGGCGTGTGCACGACGTGTGCACCGGGAGATCAAGAAAAATCCTGTTACGGCTAGAATGCGCAACCATTTGACGTTGACGCAAAACCGTCGACGGCAGGCTGAACGGCACAGATCGATTTGCCTTTGGCTGTAGGCCTTTTCGCAATCAACGAGGCGCCTTTGGCTTCGGTTGTCTCTATTCCAAAAAACAGAATAATGCTGTGTCGGGCGAACGGCCTTCGCTGCCGGCTTTCTTCCAATGAGTGTGGGATCCAAATCTCGTTGAGGGCACCGTAGTCCTTCTACCTGCAGCAAGAATGACGTAGGAAGTGGCAGGGAAGAGGATTTGAAATGGCAAAGCAGACCGTGAAGAAGCCGCCTGTACTCAAGGGCGTGTCGGCGGCCGAACGAGCACTAGCAGTATTGACGGCATTTCGTCGGGGCGATGGGGCTTTGAGCCTGGCCGAGTTGGCGGAGCGGACCGGGCTGGTCAAAAGCACCATCCTGCGGCTCGCTCTGTCGCTGCAACAATACCGGTTGCTGGCACGCCTTCCGGACGGCTCTTACCGTCTTGATGCGGAGACCTTGCGTCTCGGTACCGCCTATCAGCAGGCGTTCCGCCTGGCCGATCATGTCATGCCCGTGCTCGAGCAACTCGCTGCAAGCACCGGCGAGACGACGTCGTTCTACGTTCGCAATGGCGAAGAACGGTTATGTCTTTTCCGGGTAGAGAGTTCGAACCGAATCCGGATGACCGTGCAGCCGGGTGATAGCCGTCCCATGGACAAGTCCGCCATCGCCCAAACGCTCCGCCGGTACGAGTCCGGACCGCCTGGACCGGACGACGAACTGCCATTGTTCACGTCCGGCGTCACGGATCCTCATGCCGCCGCTCTCGCCATGCCTGTCTTCGGCATTGGCGACTCCCTGGTCGGCGCGCTCGCGATCTCCGGGCCCGTCAGTCGGCTCACCACGGCGCGGGCGGAGCAAATCAAGGATGCATTGGTTGAGGCCGCAAGCAAGCTGACCGCGGCATGCGGGGGAACCTCGTCCTCCGACACCCCAAAGCGCGCGCGCAAGCGGAGCAGTGCGGCGGTCTAAAACGAAACGTCGTTTCGTTTTAACTTGCGGCATCGACCTTCGGGGGCTTATAAGCCTCTCCATAACAACGAAGGCGAGGACGAACGACGTGGCAGCAGCATTGCTCACGCGGAGGACAGTCCTGGCTGGGCTGGCCGCATCCGCTTTGCCCGGGATTGCGCCGGCGCAAGCGCAGGAAGTGCGCTGGTCGAGCGGGTCAGAGAAGCCGCATTTCGTACCGCCCGCCGGTGCCACCGATTGCCACTTCCACACCTACGACAAGACCTATCCCATCGCGAAAAGCGCGACACTGCTGCCTGACGACACCTTGCCCGACGATTACCGTGCTTTGCAACGCCGGATCGGTACAACGCGGGGCGTGATCATCCAGCCTTCTACCTACGGCACCGACAATCGGCTGCAGATCGCGTCACGACAGGCGCTCGGCGCGGAGAATTTTCGGGTGGTCGCGGTGGTGGCCGAGGACATATCGGAAGCCGAGCTGCGGCGGCTCGACGAACAGGGCGTCCGCGGCGTCCGCTTCAATCTCGGTTTTCCCGGCGTGCTGACGGTGAACTCGCTTCCGACGCTTGCGCCGCGGCTTGCCGATCTCGGCTGGCACTGTCAGATCAACATGCGTCCCAAGCAGATCGAGGACAACGCGGATCTGCTGGCTTCATTGCCTGGGCGGCTGGTGTTTGATCATCTGGCCCAGGTGCCGCAGCCGGCTGGTGTCGAGAGCGCGCCCTACAAGATCATTCGCGGTTTGCTCGATCGCGGCAAGACCTGGGTGAAGCTGTCCGGTCCCTATGTATCGAGCAAGCAGGGCGCCCCGGACTACGCTGACGCAGCTGCCGTTGCAGCAGCCTACGTCAAGGCAGCGCCCGAGCGGCTGGTGTGGGGCAGCGACTGGCCGCATCCTTCCGAGCCGAAGGACCACAAGCCGGATGACGCGCGCCTGTTCGACCTGTTCGCCCAATGCGCGGGAGACGCCGCCGCATTCAAGCGTATCCTGGTCGATAACCCTGCCGAGTTCTATGGTTTTCCAAAGGTCGCACCATGACGTTCTTCAATCCGCCGCGCCGGATCGAGACCACCATCTTTACGCGGCTTCCGGATCAATTCCGAAAGCCGCGCCGCACCGCCTGGGCGGATGCCAACCAGGGTGGACGTGAGATCGACTGCTTCCTCGAAGGGCCGTCCTTCGATCGGCAAGGCCGGCTGTACATCACCGACATTCCCTATGGACGCATCTTCCGTGTCAGCGCCGAGGGCGCATGGGAGCTCGTGTCCGAGTACGATGGATGGCCGAACGGGCTGAAGATTCACCGCGACGGGCGAGTGTTCATCACCGATTACAAGCGCGGGATCATGCTGCTCGATCCGTCCAGCGGCACCGTGACGCCGTTCCTGGAGACGGCCGCCAGCGAGAGCTTCAAGGGCGTCAACGATCTGGTCTTCGCGCCGTCGGGTAATCTCTATTTCACCGATCAGGGCCAGACCGGGATGCACGATCCCACGGGCCGGGTCTGGAAACTCACGTCCGACGGCCGGCTAACCTGCCTGATCAACACGATCCCGAGTCCGAACGGAATTGTTGTCGATCAGGAGGAGAGTTTTCTGCTCGTCGCGGTGACGCGTGCCAACCAGATCTGGCGCGTGCCGCTGCCAGCGAGCGGTCTCACCACAAAGGTCGGCATCTTCTCGCATCTGCATGGCGGTCCAGGCGGTCCCGATGGCTTGGCGCTGGATAACGGCGGCAACCTCCTGGTCTGTCATACCGGCTTCGGCTCGATATGGCGGCTGTCGCCCGCGGCTGAGCCGCTCGACCGCATCGTCTCCTGTGCCGGTGTGGGGACGACCAATCTTGCCTTTGGCGGACCGGAACGAAAAAGCCTTTTCATCACCGAAAGCCGTACCGGGACGCTGCTGCGTGCCGAGCTCGAAACGCCGGGCCTGCCGATATTCTCGCACGCTGATTGATCACCTGCCGCGCAGACAGGCCAGCAACGCCTCTGCCGGATGGAGCAGAGGTTGGTCATCCATGATCTTGACCTGCGACCGGCAGGAATAGCCAGTGGCAAGCAGGCGACCGCTCCGCGCCCATTTGTTGACCTGCGGTCCCCAGCTCATTCCGTAGATCTGCTCGGATGTGGCGCGATGCTCGGCCTCGTGGCCATAGGTCCCGGCCATTCCGCAGCATCCCGAAGGCAGGATGCGCAGGTCGGCGCCCGCTGCCGCGAATGCCGCCTGCCAATTCCGGAGGCTCGGCAAAGCGAGCGATCGCTCAGAGCAGTGCGGCAGCAGCAAATATTCGGCGCCGGCGCCTGTCTTCGGGATGGCATCGCAGCGACGCGCCAGCCATTCCTGAAGCAGGAACACGGGCGGTGGCCGATCCGCATCAGCCAACATGCCGTATTCCGAGCGGTAGGTCAGTGTCATGGATGCATCCACCCCGACCAGTTCGACGCCGGAGGCGGCCAGGTCGCGTAGCATGCCGGAGTTGCGGGATGCCGCGCGGGCGAAGGCGCCGAGAAAGCCGTGAACGTGCAGCGGCTTTCCGTTTGGACGGAACGGCGCGATGAAAGGCCTGAAGCCGATCGCCTGGATGAGGTCCAGCACCGCGAGCACGATACGCGGCTCATACCAGCTCGTGAAGGCGTCCTGGACCAGCACCACGCTGCGCGCGCGCTGCTCGACCGTGAGTGCCGCCAGTAGTTCGGGCGTTGCGACCGCAATCCCGCGCGCCGCCAATTCTCGCCCTATCGATACTTGGGCGAATTTCGGGGTGTGCACCAGCCCGATCGCCCGCATCGCCGCGCGGCCCGGCGGGCTGTCGATCGCCAGATTGTATAGCCACCGCATCTTGCCGAGCGCGGGCAGCATCGACTCTAGCGAGCCGACCAAGTGGTCGCGCAACGGTCGCAGATAGCGGCCGTGGTAGACCTCGAGAAACTTCGCGCGGAAGGTCGGCACGTCAACCTTGATCGGGCACTGCCCGCTGCAGGATTTGCAGGCGAGGCATCCATCCATCGCCTCCTTCACCGCGTGCGAGAAATCCGGCTCGCGAGCCAAGCTGTTGCGCAACTTCGCGGGAAAGTGCCGCCAGGCGGAGCCGCGCCGCAGCACTGCGGCTTCGCTTTCCGGATCGACGCCGAGTGCAGCCAGTTGCCGCAACCATTCGCGGATGAGCGAGGCGCGGCCCTTCGGCGAATGCCGGCGATCGCGCGTTGCCTTGTAGGAGGGGCACATCGCTTCGTCCGAATCCCAGGAGAAGCATGCACCATTGCCGTTGCAGTGGAGCGCTTCGTCATACGCTGCACGGACGGACGTGGGGATCGTTCGGTCGAGCTGGCCGCGCGTGGTCAGCCCGTCGATCGTCAGCAACTGCCCGTCCTCGGGCGCAGCGATCTTCCCGGGGTTGAGCTGGTTTCGAGGGTCGAACGCAGCCTTGATCGACTGGAGGATCGGGTACAGCGGTCCGAAGAAGCGCGGCGAGAATTCCGAGCGCACGCCCTTGCCGTGCTCGCCCCACAGCAGCCCGCCATATTTCCTGGTGATCCGGACGACCTCTTCGGTGATCTCCCGGATAAGCCGCTCCTGGGCGGGGTCCTTCATGTCGATCGCCGGGCGGACGTGCAGCACGCCGGCATCGACATGGCCAAACATGCCGTAGACCAGCCCGCGCGCGTCGAGCAGCGCGCGGAACTCGGCGATGTAATTGGCCAGGTGCTCGGGAGGCACGGTGGTGTCCTCCACGAAGGGGATCGGCCGTTTGTCACCTTGCATGTTGCCGAGGAGGCCGACCGATTTCTTGCGCATATTCCAGATCGCGTTCACCTCGGTCTCACCGCGTGCCACGCTAAATCCGCGACGACCGCGCGATGCGTCGGCTGATACAAGCGCTTCCGTTATCCGATGAACCGGGCTCTCGACCTCCTGCTCGGTATCGCCGACGAACTCGACAAGGTTCACGCCCATGGCGCGCTGTCCGTCGTCTTCGGGGAAGTACTGCCGGACCGAGTCCCAGACCACATCGTCTTGCGCGAGGCCCAGCACCCTGGAATCGACGGTTTCGATCGACGCCGCGCCGAACTGGATCAACTCCTGCGCGTCACGCAAGGCCGCATCGAAACTGCCATAGCGTACGTTGACCAGCGCGCTGTGTTTGGGGATCGGCACCACGTTCAGCTTGGCTTCCGCAATCAGCGCGAGCGTGCCTTCACTGCCGCAGAGGATCGAGTTCAGGTTGAAGCGGCCGCGATCATCGCGAATGTGAGCGAGGTCGTAGCCGGACAGGCACCGGTTCAGCTTCGGGAAATGGGCTGCGATCAGGTCCGCCTGCTCGCACTGGATCGCATCGACCAACCTATGTACCGCGCCGACAAGGTCGGTTCGCTGCTGGATTTGCCGCAGCTCCTCGTCTTCGAGCGGGCGCGATGTCCAGACAGTACCGTCCAGCAACACGGTCGTCAGCTCCAGCACATGGTCGCGCGTCTTGCCGTAGAGGCAGGAACCCTGGCCGCTGGCGTCGGTGCTGATCATGCCGCCGATCGTGGCGCGATTGGAGGTGGAGAGTTCCGGCGGAAAGAACAGGCCGTGTTCGGCCAGCGCGGCATTGAGCTGATCCTTCACCACGCCGGCCTGCACGCGTACCCAGCGCTCGGCCGGATTTATCTCGAGGATCCCGTTCATGTGGCGCGAGACGTCTACCACGAGACCTTCCGTCAGCGACTGGCCGTTGGTGCCGGTGCCGCCGCCGCGAGGAGCGAACACGATGTCCTTGAAGCGCGGCTCGGCAACGATGCGGGTGATGCGCACCAGGTCGTCGACACGGCGCGGAAACACCACAAGCTGGGGAAGCAACTGATAGATCGAATTGTCGGTCGCCGAGACGATCCGGTCGCCAAAGGCCGGTGCCAAATCTCCTTCGAATCCGCGCAGCCGAAGTTCCGCAGCCAGTTCGCCATGCAGCGGAGCAGGGGCCCGCATGTCGGAAACGCGTGGCAGCATCCAGTTCCTCCCGGTTTCTAACTGACGGCCAGCACTCCACTTTTTCATGGAAGCGCCTCGGATCGGGCGACGCAAGCGCTCCAGCGCAGCCTTACAAAAATGAAACGACGTTTCAAAATAAATTGCAACGCCGTTCTATTTTTGTTAAGGAGCCGCACGGCCGGGGAAACACGGCCCTGGAGGAAACCAATGGCCAGTGTCACCGCCGCGTCAGCCGGCGCGAGCTTCACGCCCGAGCAGGAGAAGATCCTCTCGAAAGTGCTGTGGCGGATCGTTCCGTTTCTGTTGCTCTGCTACATCGTCGCCTATCTCGACCGGGTGAACGTCGGCATCGCCAGCCTGACGATGAACGGCGACCTCGGTCTCTCGCCGTCAGCGTTCGGCTGGAGTGCCGGGCTGTTCTTCTTCGGCTATTTCCTGGCGGAAGTGCCGAGCAACCTCGTCTTGCAGGCGATCGGTGCCCGCAAGTGGATCGCGCGCATCTTGATCACCTGGGGCCTGATCTCGGCGGCGACCGCATTCGTGGTCGGTCCTGTGAGCTTCGGCGTGATGCGTTTCCTGCTGGGGCTCGGCGAGGCCGGCTTCACGCCGGGCGTATTCCTCTATTTCACCTATTGGTTCCCAGCACGCGTCCGAGGCAGGGCGACGGCGGCATTTTTGCTCGGCATCCCGATCGCGAACATTGTTGGCGCGCCGATCTCAAGTTCACTGCTCGCCCTTGACGGCCTGGGCGGCCTGCATGGCTGGCAGTGGCTGCTGATCCTTGAGGGGCTGCCGGCAACGCTGCTTGGCTTCGTGTGCTTCTGCACGCTCACCGACAAGCCAGAGCAGGCCAAGTGGTTGAGCGAGGAGGAGCGGCGCTGGCTGGTCGAGGTGCTGGCTTCGGAGCGGGCGGCAGTCGCCGCCGAGCACTCATCCCGTCTCAGGGACGCCTTCATCAATTGGCGCGTCCTTGTCTGCGCCGCCGTCAACTTCTGCGCCATCATCGGTTCTGTCGGCCTCGGCCTGTGGATGCCGCAGATCATCAAGGGCCTCGGCTTCGGTGTCGTTGCCGTCGGCTTTGTCGCCGCCATCCCCTACGTCTGCGGCGCCATCGCGATGATGCTGTGGGCTCGCCTGTCGGACAAGGGGGGCGAACGAAGCCGGTTCGTGGCCAGCGCATTGCTCTTGGGCGCGGTGTCGTTGGTGGCCTGCAGCTACGCGACGTCCTCGGCGCTCACCTCGGTTGTCGCGCTCTGCGGCGCCGTGATCGGCATCATGTGTTACCAGTCCACTTTCTGGCCGATCCCGTCGAGCTTTCTCACCGGCAGCGCTGCCGCCGGCGGCCTGGCGATGATCGTCTCTATCGGCAATCTCGGTGGCTTCGTCGGCCCGTATCTCATCGGTGTGATCAAGCAGTCGACCGACAGCTTCTCATGGGCCCTGATCTCGGTGGCCGCATTTCTCACCTTGGCCGCCATCCTGATCCGGGTGGTTGGCGTCAGCCTGCAACGACAGGCCGGGCCAGCGGACGGCCGCACCGGTCCGGTCGCAACCCTCTCGAAAGGAATCTGAAGATGAGCGACAAACAGCAGTTCCGTCTCGGTCTGGTCGGTTATGGCGAGATCGGCAGCACGCTGGGCAAAGGTCTCCGCGGCGCCGGCCTGCAGCAGATCTTCTGCTACGACAAGTATGCCTTCGACGGTCCCTACGCCGATCTGATCCAAGACCGCGCCAAGGCGGCTGGCGTCACGCTGGTCAAGTCCAATCAGGAACTGGCGGATGCAGCCGAACTGATCTTCAGCGTCACGCCCGGCTCCGCGTCGCTCGAAAGCGCGGCTGCGTTTGCACCCGTGCTCGATGGTCGCCACACCTTCCTCGACTTCGCCTCGGCCACGCCGAAGGTGAAATACGGCGTGGCCGAGCGGCTCGCCAAGACCGGCGCCACGCTCGGGGACGGCTCCATCATGGGGACGCCGAAGAACGGCTACGCGATGCACATGATGTCGAGCGGTCCCGCGGGACAGCGTGTCGTCGACCTGCTTGTGCCCTGGGGCATGAGCATCGAATTCGCCGGCCAGAAGCTTGGCACGGCTTCGGGCATCAAGATTCTTCGTTCCGTCCTGATCAAGGGGATCGAGGCGCTGATCGATGAGACGTTGCTGGCAGCCCGGTCCTATGGGCTGGACGACACCGTGCTGGCTTCTGCTTCGAAGACGCTCACGCGTCCGTTCATGGACACCGTTGAGAGCCTGACTCCCTCTGGTGTCATCCACGCCAAGCGGCGGACCGAAGAGGTCGAGATGGCCGCCGAGGCGGTCGAGGATGCCGGGATCGAGCCGCTGATGGCGCGCGCGACGGTGGCGCGGCTGCGCTGGAAGGAGAGCCTCGGCCTGAAGGAGCATTTCAAGGGCGTCGTTCCCGACAACTACAAGGTCGCCATCGACGCGATCGTGGCCAAGATGCAGGCCGGAGCGAAGGCGGCCGAATAAGGCCAAGCCAACAGAACAACAACAGGAAACCAACAGGGAGAGAGACGTGACGGCCGCTCGAACGGAAATTGACCAGTTGGAGAAGGCGACGATGCGCAGGGTCATCCTGCGTCTCGTGCCATTCCTGATGATCTGCTACTTCTTCGCGCTGCTCGATCGCGTGAACGTCGGCTTCGCTGCATTGCAGATGAACAAGGATCTGGGACTTACGCCCGCGATGTTCGGCTTTGCCGCCAGCCTGTTCTTCGTCTCCTATTTCCTGGTGGAAGTGCCGAGCAATTTGGCGCTGCAGAAGGTCGGTGCCCGGCGCTGGATCGCGCGCATCATGATCACCTGGGGATTGGTGACCGCGTGCATGGCGTTTGTCGTTGGGCCGTACTCGCTCTATGCGATGCGATTCATCCTCGGCGCGGCGGAAGCTGGCTTCTTTCCCGGCGCAATCCTCTATCTGACCTATTGGCTGCCGACGCAGTATCGCGCGCGCATCCTGGCGACGTTCACGGTTTCGATCCCGCTTGCCACCTTTCTGGGCTCGCCGCTTTCGGTCGGTCTGCTTGAACTTGATGGTGTGCTTGGTCTGCGCGGCTGGCAATGGCTGTTCATCCTGGAAGGGCTGCCAACCGTGCTGCTGGGTCTCGCATGCCTGTTCGTTCTGACGGACAAGCCGGCACAGGCGTCTTGGTTGACCATGGAGCAGCGGGAATGGCTGGCCGGACGCATGGAGGCAGAGGCCGCCGCGCGCAAACCGGTCGGACATCTCTCGCTCTGGCAGCTTGCCACCAACAAGTATTTCCTCGTCATGGCCCTGGTCTGCTCCGGCGCCTCCGCCACCGGCAGCGTGCTGTCGGTCTGGCAACCGCAGTTGTTGAAGTCGTTCGGTCTCTCGAACCTGCAGACCGGCTTTGTCAACGCGATCCCCTACGGCATCGCGACCGTGCTGATGGTCTTGTGGGGGCGTCATTCGGACAAGACCGGTGAACGCCGCTGGCACACGGCCGTTCCGCTCGTGCTCGCCGCCGGCGGTTTCACTGCATTGGGTATGACAGGAACCGCGGTCGTGCCGACGATCGTCATGGTCACGTGCTGTCTCGTCGGCGCGTATGCCTTCAAGGGGCCATTCTGGGCGCTTTCGGCAAGCTGGCTTTCGGCGAGCACGCTCGCGGCCGGCCTCGCCGGGATCAACGCGATTGCCAATCTGATCGGCGGCGGCCTGATGGTGAATGTGGTTGGCGTGGTCAAGGAACAGACGGGCAGCTTCGTGCTCGGGATGTTGCCGCTTGCACTGCTCTGCGCCGTGGCCGCGGTCTGCGTCCTGGTGCTTGGACGTAGCGCCGCACGCGCGACGGACATGGTGGCGGTGAAGCCATGAGCGCGCGCAGCAAGCTGTCGAAACACACCATCACCCGACGCGGCGTCCTCGCCGGGATGCTGGCTTGGAGCAGCGGCGCGTTGGCCGTCGGCGTTGAGCAGGCGGTCCCCAACAGCATCGGATCGGCGCCGCCGCGTTTGGACGTGCCGGCCAACTCGTGCGACTGCCATCATCACATCTACGATGAACGGTTTCCTGTCTCACCGCATTGGCGCCAGGGCTTTCCGCCCGGCGCGACCGTCGCCGACTATCGGCTGCTGCAGCGGCGGCTCGGCACCACCAGGTGTGTAGTGGTGCAGCCATCGACCTATGGCATCGACAACCGCTGTCTTGTGGACGCGCTGGGGCAGCTAGGCTCTGCCGCGCGGGGTGTCGCCGTCGTCGACACCGACGTCAAGGATGCGGAACTGCGGATGCTGACGGACGCAGGCGTCCGTGCGATCCGAGTCAATTTCGTTTCTCCGCAGAGCTGGGGAAGGACGACACCGGAGATGCTGGCCACGCTCGCAAAGCGGGTGACCCCCTTTGGCTGGCACGTGCAAATCCTGATGACGGGCGATCAGATCGTCACCCATGAAAGCGTGATCCGTTCGCTTTCCACCAAAGTGGTGATCGACCATCTCGGACGCATCCCGCAGCCGGACGGCCTCAAGCATCCGGCGTTCGCCGCGGTCTGTCGCATGCTGGACGAGGGGCGCACGTGGGTGAAGGTGACCGAGCCCTATGAGGATAGCAAGCTCGGTCCGCCCTACGCAGATTCCAGCGAAGTGGCGCGGGCCTATGTTCAGGCCGCGCCGCAACGCATTTTGTGGGGCACCGACTGGCCGCATCCCACCCAGCGCGGCACCAAGCCGGACGATGCCTTGTTGCTCGATCTCCTTGCAGACTGGGCGCCGGACGAAAAAACGCGCCGGCGCATCCTGGTCGAAAATCCCGCCGAACTGTTCGGCTTCTAGGGCTTTCGGCAAGCAGCGAGAACGCAACAGCTTCATCACAACATCGAGAGGGATCAACGCATGTCCGCAGGATTTAGAATTCTGAAGCGGCAAAGAAAAGTAGCTACCGATATCGTCGAACGCTTTGCCCACCTGCCGGTCGCAAATGTCAGCGACAGCATGTTCCGGATGACGGCCGCAGGCGCGCGGGTTCGACCTATTCATCAGACCGGCGGGATGGCGGGCGTGGCGCTCACCGTCAAGACACGGCCAGGCGACAACCTGATGATCCATAAGGCGATGGCAATCGCCGAACCCGGCGATGTCATCGTTGTCGATGCAGGGGGCGATCTTACCAATGCGCTGATTGGCGAAATGATGCTCACGCGAATCATCAAGAGTAGACTTGCGGGCGTTGTTATCGATGGTGCGGTTCGGGACGCCGGCTTTATCCGCGGCCAGAATTTTCCCGTTTTTGCCGCCGGCGTGACCCATCGCGGACCTTACAAGAACGGGCCCGGCGAGATTAATGTTCCGATCGCGATTGATGGCATGGTGATCGAGCCAGGCGATCTTATTATCGGCGACGACGACGGCCTTCTCTGCGTAGGGTTCGACGATGTGGACGAGGTATTAAAGGCTGCCACGGCTAAGTACGAGGCGGAGCAGAAGCAGATCGGGAACATAAACGCTGGCACGCACGATTCCTCTTGGGTGGACAAGGCGCTGCGCGAGCTGAATTGCGAAGGCCTTGATTGAACGTCGGATTCGCGAGTAGCGCGACGTGCTTCCGAAAGCGGGGCGATTTTGAGCTGGTCCGCGTTGCCGCAATTTGGCTCGAGCTAGCTCAAACTTCCTCATGATGGATTGGAACGACAGTTGAATTCTTTCAACTAGTTGGAAGGCGGCGTGTGCACTAAGAGATCAAGAGAGATCATATGACAACCAATGTGAGTGAGCAGGTCTTCTAAAATGGATAGGCCGCACCGCTCGGCGGATCCGCACGGAAAAACTTCGGGGCGGCGCGAGCACCGACGAGCAGCATCTGTTGTCGGAGACGGGGAGCATCACCCGTTCGCTGCGCCATCACGCAGCTCCACTCATCCAACTAAGAGCGAAAAATTCTCGCCGCGTGGCTTGGTAGCGGACCCCGCTATGCTTTCCCGCTATTTCCTACGCCAGCCTGCGCTTGGTACGACTTTCTATGCTCGTCGGTTGCGCGTCGACGCTTTGGCTTGTGGCGAGCTATCTATGGGGCGGCTCGGCGAGTGTTTGGCCAAAATGGCGAGGGAATGATAAGCGATACGCCGATGCTTGTAGGTATTAGCCGGCATGTAAAATGTGGAAGCGTCTCCAAATCGCCGCCTGCTTTCCATCGTCGGCGTACAAAGCAACGAGCATTTGACTACACCGCCAGACGCCTCTGCTCCGGCGCACTGGCGTCCATGGCCATCGGCTTCGGGACTTCTTCCTCGTTGTGCTCGTGTAGCAGGTCGAGCAGGCGCTTGCGCATCAACATGCCGGGGCGATCGGACGGCATGTGCTTCTCGATCTTGCGGCCCATGTCGACGATCGCGTCCGGGTCGGTCGATTCCAGGATGTCGCGATCTTCTGCGATAATGGCGGCATCCCAATCGATCAGTTCCTGCGTCGAGCAGTCCGCTTCGGTGTCGTTGCGGAACAGGAGCTGCACCACCTGAATCTTGCCGTCGGCGATCGGCGTTGCGCAGTTGAAGATGATATGCCGGATGCCGGAGGGATACTCCATGTCGAGCCGGCGGCAGAACGGCATGAACCATTTGTTGCGCATGTGTCGCTTTGTATAGGGCTCGGTTGTGCCAGAGATCTTCGCCGCGATCGGAGGGTTCTTTACGGTGATGAGGGTTTCCGCCTCGAAGCCGTAATCGGTCTCGACAATCTCGTATTTCTCCGGTCGCGGTTGGTCGATGTCGCCGAACGTGTTTTTGTGCACGAAGGCGAAGTGGGCGTTGTCGAACGAGTTCTCCATCAGCCGCAGTGCCGCCGTGTTCCAGGTGTCGTAGAACTGGAAGATGCGGCGATAGGCGGGATCGCCGTCCTCTGGAATGTCGGGAATGTCGTGCAGCGGCTCGTCCAGCGCAACCCAGACATAGCCGTAGCGAGTTTTCGTGCGGAACGCGCGCGCCCGGGCGTCGGGGATCGGTTGCTCGAACGGAAACTGCGGGATCATCACCAGCATGCCGTCGCGGTCGTACTCCCAGCCGTGATAGCCGCAAACGATGTTGCCGTTGCGGCACCAGCCCTTGGAGAGTTTTGCGGTGCGATGGCAGCAGCGATCCTCCAGTGCCGCGGGTTCGCCCTTGGCATCTAGAAACAGCACGATCGGCTCACCGAGCAGCGTGAACGGCTGCGGCCCGCTCTCGAGTTGTTCGATCGGCATAATCGCGTACCAGAAGCGGCGAAGCACCGGTTGCTTGGTGGCCAGCATGAGGTGTCTCCCAAAAGCTCAGACCGCGATGCGTGTCACGACGCGCGCCGCGTCGGATCGAAGTCGTGCAAGGTCGAGGCCGGGGATGGCGCCGTCGTCAACGACGGTCCGCCCGCCAATCAGCAGATGGCGCACACGAGCGCCACCGCAAGTCACCGGCGCGACTAGGAGATCATGCATGCCGAAGTGGCGCGGCTGGTCGAGATCAAACACGGCGATGTCCGCCTGCTGGCCCGGCGCAAGCGTGCCGACATGCGGCAGGCCCAGCACCCGCGCGCCGCCGGCCGTGGCCCAGTGCACCACGTTTTCGGCGGTGATGGCATTCGCGCCCTTCACCGCGCGATGGGTGTGCCAGGCGCTGTGCATCTCGCAGACCATGTCGGCTGCCTCGTTCGAGGCCGCACCGTCGACGCCCAGCGACACGGCGCCGCCGAGCGCCGCGAGGGCGTCGGCCGGCGCGACACCGGAGCCGAGCCGGCAGTTCGACTGCGGGCAGTGCGCCATGCCGGTGCCGGTGTCGGCGAGAATCTTCACCTCGTCATGGTCGAGATGTACCATGTGCGCGTACCAGATATCGGGGCCGAGCCAGTCGTGGTCGGCGAGCCAGTGCACCGGGCGTTTGCCATGCACCGACATGCAAAAGTCGACATAGTCCGATGTCTCCGACAGGTGGCTGTGCAGCCGCAGCTTCATGCGCCGCGAGGCGGCAATCACTTCTCGAAGTTCACCCGGGTCGAGTGACCAGGTCGGCGTGGTCGGCGCCATCGCAACCTTGGTGAGACCGGCGGGAGAGGGATCATGAAAACGCTGGGCGCAGGCTTCGACCGAGGCCAGCATGCGTTCGAGCGGTTCAACCGGCGTCCGTGCTCCGTCGTCGCCGACGACGTGGCTCGTCTTGGTGCCGCCGCCGCGGCATAGCACCAGGCGCAGCCCGAGGTTGCGGGCGACTTCGAAGATCACCGCCGCCGGATCGAAACGGTAGGTATCGCTGAACAGGTAGTGGTGATCGGCCACGGTCGTGGTGCCGGACAGCAGCAGCTCGGTAAGGCCGATCCGGGCCGCGACCGCCAACGCCTCCTCGTCGATCTTTGACCAGTATGCATAGGGCACGGACCGCAGCCAGCCGGCGAGCGGCTGATTGATGCCGGCCTGCACCCCCTTCAGCACGCTCTGGAATAGATGGTGGTGGGTTGAGATCAATCCGGGATAGATCACGCAACCAGAGACATCCAGCCTCCGTTCGCCGGTCTCCGGCGTAAGCGCGCCGATCGCCATGATGACACCGTCGCGGATCCGGATCGATCCCTGCGCGCGCATCGCCTCGCCGGGAAGGCCGGTGAAAATCCCCTCGGCATTCTCGATCAGCAATGCGCTCATGCTTCGGCTCCGAGCTCGCTCTCGTGCCAGTTCGACAGTGCAAGCTTGGACAGTCCCACCATCGCGCCGAACAGCAACACGCCGGTAACGGTGATCAGGAACAGTGCGGCAAACATCCTGGGAATGTCCAGCTGGAATCCGGCATCGAGAATCTCGTAGGCAAGTCCTGATGAGCGGCCGCCGGTGCCGGCGACGAACTCGGCGACCACGGCGCCGATCAGCGCGAGCCCGGAGGAAATGCGCAGCCCGCCGAAGAAGTACGGTAGAGCGCCGGGAATCCGCAGCCGCACCAGGGTTTTCAATCGGCTGGCACGGTTCATGCGGAAATAGCTGGCGAGCCCGGGATCGACGCTGCGCAGGCCCAGCGTGGTGTTGGAGATGATGGGGAACAGCGCCACCAGCGTCGCGCATACGGTAAGTGAGAGTTGCGTGTTCTTCACCAGGATGATGATCAGCGGCGCGATCGCTACGATCGGCGTCACCTGCAGCAGCACTGCATAGGGAAACAGGCTGACCTCGATGGCGCGGCTTTGCACGAACATGAAGGCGATCAGCGTCCCCAGCACAACGGCAGCGGCGAATGCCTGTAGGGTGATGCGTAAGGTGATCAGCAGTGCGCGCAGAAGCGATGGACCATTCTTGATCAGACTGGCGAAGATGTCGCTCGGTTTCGGAAACAGATAGACCGGGATCGAGCCGAGGCGACAGCCGATTTCCCAGACCGCGAGCAGCACCACGCCGACCGCGAGCGGCGCCGCGATCCGTACGAAAGTCTCCGATTGCAACAGCGGCTTCATGGCGTGGCTCCCGATGCCGACGGCAACGACGCTTCGGCGAGCCAGGTCGACAGTTCGCGGCAATAGGCGGCAAACCGGGCGCTGTCGCGGAAATCCTGGCCGCGTGGTTGCGGTTCATCGATGGTCATGGTGCGGAAGATGCGGCCTGGGTTCGCGGCGAGCACCACGATCCGGGTCGACAGGAACACGGCTTCATAGATCGAGTGGGTGACAAACACCGTGGTGAGCTTGCGTTCCCACCACAACTTGATCAGATCGTCATCAAGCTTGTTGCGGGTGAATTCATCGAGCGCGCCGAATGGCTCGTCCATCAACAGCAGGTTCGGGTCGGTGGCGAGCGCGCGGGCGATCGACACCCGCATCTTCATGCCGCCGGAGAGCTGGCGCGGGTAATGCCGCGCAAAAGCCGAGAGGCCGACCCGGGCGATGGCGTCGCTAACCCGCGGATCGGCCTTGCCGCGTGGCACGTCGGCGAGGTCGAGCGGCAACCGCACATTGGTGTCGACCCGCGCCCAGGGCATCAGGGTCGGCTCCTGGAATACGAAGGCGAGGCCGCGGCCGTCCTGGCCGACCTGTCCGGAATCGCCGCGCCACCACAAAATGCGACCGTCCGACGGCTGGATCAGATTGGCGATCAGCTTGAGCAGCGTGCTTTTGCCGCAACCGGACGGGCCGATCAGCGTTAGGAATTCACCCTCGGCGATCGTGAGGTCGATCGGTGCCAGGGCACGGGTGCCGTTGGCGAAGATCTTTTCCGCGGACAGCACTTCGACCGCCGGCGGACGATCGGCTGCGCGGCGCGCGATGTGCGCGTCCAGGGGGTCGCTGGGCAAGGGAGCATTCATGACAGACTTCTTTGCGGGGTAATCATCACCGGACCGCTGCAAGCTTCGCGCCTGCGCGCCGTGAGCTAGAATCCGATCTTCAGATCCTTGACAAAGCGATCGGTGAACGCCTTTTGCCATTCGGTCTTTGGATCGAGCAGGTTGGCGGCGACCAGGAAGTCATAGGTCTGCTTCCATCGCGCAGCCGTCATGATGCCGATTCCGCTTGTGGCGGCGTCGCCGCCGTCGAGCGCTTTGGTCTGCTTCAGCTTGTCGATCGCGTATGCGATCTGGGCGTCGGTCATTTTCGGGTTGTCGACCTTGATCAGGGCGTTGGCCGGTTCCGGGTTTTTGAGATAGTCACGCCAGCCCTCGAGCGATGCCTTGACGAAACGCGCCACCAGGTCGGGGTTCCCGGCGAGCATCTTCTCGGTGGTCACGATCGCCGAACCGTAGGGCGGATAGCCACCGTCGGCGAACAGGAAGAATTTTGCCTTGGCGCCCTGCTGCTGCGCCTGGAACGGTTCGGACGAGAGATAGGCCTGCTGCGACACCGTGGGGTCGGCAAAGAACGGTTGCAGATTGAAAGTGTAGGCGTGGATCTGGTCGTCGGTGTAGCCGTATTTGGCGCGCAGCCACGGCCAGAACGTGGTCCGCGACGAACCGGAGATCAGGATCGGCTTGCCTTTCAAGGCGGCGAGATCTGCCACGTCGTCATGGGCCATGATGCCTTGCAGATCGAACTGGAACGAGGACGCAACCGTCACCAGCGGCAGTCCCTTTTCGCGGCCCTTCAGCACCTGGATGTCGTAGCCCATCAGGAAGTCGGTCTCGCCGGCCAGCAGGAGCTGCGATCCGTTCACCTGCGGTCCACCCATCTTGATGGTGACGTCGAGCCCGGCCTTCTCGTAAAGCCCGGTCGCCTTGGCCTGGTAGAAGCCGCCATGCTCGGCCTGGGCGAACCAGCTGGTCAGAAATGTCACCTTGTCGGCGGCGGTCGACGGGGCGACGAAGCCAAGGCAGGCCGCGGTGGCGAGCAGGGCGCGGGACACGATGGTCATGACGGCGTTCATGGCAACCTCGGTGTGATCTCGATCGGATGGAATTCCTATGGAAGGCGGAATCCCGGCGGCAGCGTTCCCGGCACCGCAAAAGATGCACGCACCGTCTGTCATCCGGAAGCATTTTGATTCGAGGCATATGTTGCCTTTTAGGCAACGCATAAAAAGCGGTGTCACGCCTCGGCACGCACCATTGTCAACGGCTCCGCGATGTCATAGTCGGACATCATGGTCGTACGCGCCGCAACCGCGCGGTGCGGCGTGAAGGGAATCGAACATGGACAAGCCGCGCCGCCGCGTCTGGTGGGACGAATACGCTTCGCGTGAATTCGAAAGCCTCGATCCGGACAGCACCATCGCCATCCTGCCGATCGCCGCCATCGAGCAGCACGGGCCGCATCTGCCGGTTGGCGTCGATGCGGCGATCAATCGTGGCATGCTCGAGACGTTGATCGATCGTCTGCCCGATGATCTCGACATTCGGATCCTGCCGATCCAGCAGGTCGGAAAATCCAACGAGCATCTGCGGATGCCCGGCACCCTGACCTTGCCGGCGGCGACGCTGATCGAGGCTTGGACAGAGCTCGGATTGTCGGTCGCGCGCGCCGGCGTGCGGAAGCTCGTGATCGTCAACTCGCACGGCGGCAATGACGAGGTGATGGGCATCGTCGCGCGCGAACTGCGGGTGCGCGCCGACATGCTGGTGGTCAAGTCTGCCTGGTCGCGGCTCGGCAAGCCGGCCGGCCTTTACAGCGAGCGCGAGCTGAAATTCGGCATTCACGGCGGTGACGTCGAGACCTCGCTGATGCTGCATTTCCGCCCGGAACTGGTCGACATGGCGCGCGCGCAGGACTTCCGGTCTGTTGCCGAGGACGACGAAGCGGCCTTCGACCATCTCAGGCCGACCGGATTCATTGCCTATGCCTGGATCGCCGGCGACCTCAATCCCGACGGCGCGGTCGGCGAAGCGCACAAGGCCACCGCCGACAAGGGCCGTCTCACCGCCGAGCACGCCTCGGGAGAATTCATCAAGCTGCTGTACGACGTGAAGGCGGCGAAGCTGCCGCGCTGATCAACTGCGCTCGAATAGCTGCCGGATCAGGGTCGTGATCCGGCCGGTCGGCGAGCCCAGCGCGAGCATGACCGAGAAGTGGTCGGCGCCGGGAATTTCCTCATAGCTCACCGGCAATCCGTTGACGGCGCGGTGCGCGGCCATGTCGGCCGTCTGCTGGCGCAGCATCGGCAGTTCGGCCGCGCCGACCACCAGAGCCAGCGGTGTCGCGGGGCCGCTTGAGAGCAGCAGCGGCGAATTGCGCCGCGACGTCGCTTCGTCAAGCTTGAGCTTGACGTTGAGAAAGCTGTGGCGGACAGGTTCGAGATCGAAGATGCCGCTGATCGCAATGCCCGCCTTTACGCGCGGATGCGACAGCGCGATCGTCGCCAGATGTCCACCTGCCGACCAGCCTGAGACGACAATGCGGCTGGGGTCGCCACCGAGGGCGGGAAGCTGGTCGACCAGGGCGTCGAGAGCCCGATGGATTTCGGCAACGATCTCGTCCATGGTCGCCTCCGGCGCCAGAGTGTAGCCGATCAGCGCGACATTGATGCCGTGAGCCATCGGTCCCTCAGCGAACCAGGTGACGGTCTCCTTCGAGCGCATCTGCCAGTAGCCGCCGTGGATCAGCACCAGCGTCGGGCCGCCGTCGGTGGCCTTGAGGAAATCGGTCCGATTACGGTCGCGTGGACCGTATCTCAGGTCGAGATGCGCGGAATGCTTGTTCCGCATGGCGGCGGAGCGCTGCTCCCAACTCGCGACAAGCTCGGCGCTGCCCGGGACGGCAGCGCTGTTGTTGAGCCCGAGGTCGCGCTGCTCCTGACTCATCGATCGCCAGTTCGTCTCGCCAAATATCGTTCCCATCGTGACGTCCCAGTTACCGCTCCGCCACGAAGCTGCGCATCTTGCCGGGATTGAGCAGGCCGTAGGGATCGACCTCATGTTTGAAGCCGAGCTGATCGACATCGACGCGCTTGTAGCGGCTGCCGTCCTCGACGGTGTACACGTGCGGATTGGCGATATGGACCTCGTGCGCCTCGTGCAGGCGGATGATCTCGTTCAGCCGCTCCGCGTCGCTGTACCGTACCACCGGCAGTCCGCTACAGGTCAGCTGGCCGTTGAAACGGATGAATTCGAGATGCTGCAACACCTCGTCGGGAAACATTGTGCGCATCTCCTCAACCTTTTGCAGCAGCCGGTCATGGGGGTACAGGCATTGCAGATAGGTCACCGTGCGATCGCTCTTGAGCACCTGCAGGGTGGTATGATTCCAGGTGTATTCGTATAGCGGCACCTTGCCGGGGCCTTCGTCGGTCGGCATCTCCAGGGTGATGGTGCCGCGATCGCCGAGCAGTTCTCGGAAGTCTCCCAGCGAGCGCTCGGCGATCATTGCGATCAGAATACTCTTGCCCTCGGGACAGCAGGATTTCAGCGCACCAAAATAGGACGGCAGCGGCCATGTGATGGGCGCCAGCAGCTTCTTGACGATGCCGTCGGAAAGCGCCGCAGTATGGCCGAATTCGACCGCGGTCAGGAAATCGTCGAAAGCGACCACCACATCGATCCATGGCTGTGCCAGCGCCAGCGGCATTTCGAGCGCGGTGATGATGCCCGTGGTGCCGTAGGCACGGTTGATCTTCTGCGCCGCGTCGTTGCGCAGTTCGATGATGCGGGGCTCCGGCTCCATGGTGACGATGCGCGCGGCGAGGATATTGCCGGGTTCGCGCAAGCCGCCATAGGTTATCGAGCCGATGCCGCCGGATCCGCCGGCGACGAAACCGCCAATGGTCGCGGTGCGCTTGGTGGAGGGATGCATCCGCAGCTCATAGCCGGATGGCCGTGTCGCGGCGTCGATCGCATTCATTTTGGCGCCGGCGCCGACGCGGATCTGTCCGGGTCTGATCCATTCGATCGTGTCGAGCGCGGTGACGTCGAGCAGCACGCCGCCGGCGAGCGGTACGGCTTGGCCATAATTGCCGGTGCCGCCGGCCCGCACCGTCAGTGGCACGCGATGGCGTACGCAGGCCGCGGCGACGCGAACGATATCGGCCTCGTTGCGCGGCGCGACGATCAGATCGGCCGACTTGTCGTTGAGCTGATCGTTGAGGATCGGGCTGTACCAGAAGAAATCGCGCGAGCGCCGGCGCACGATTGTGGGATCAGTGACGACCGGGATATCGCCGAGATCGGCGAGCAGCGGTGCCAGTCTGTCCGTGGATGGGTGACGGTTGGATGCGTCAAAGGGCGTAAGATCGTTCATGGCGCGTTTACCTCGGCAATCGCGGCCCGCTTGCCGGCGAGGGCAGCGGTGAGGACGGAAGACTCCAGCACGAAGCCGAAGCATTGGTTTACGTTGTAGACGGTCGCAGCCATGCAGTAGTCCGGTGAGGTGGTGGCTGCGCAGTCGCGCAGCAGCATGCAGTCGTATCCGTGGAAGTTGGCGTCCTGCAGCGTGCAGAGCACGCATTGGTCGGCATTGACTCCGGCGAACAAGAGCGTCGTGACATTGAGGTTGCGCAGGATGCTATCGAGCTCGGTGTCCTGGAATCCTGACATGCGATATTTGGCGACATGAATGTCGGTGGGCTCGACGGTCAGCTCCTTGACAATCGAAGCCGACCAGCTGCCGCGTTCCAGCACCCGCGCGCCGGAGCCCGGCAACCGGTCACCGAGGCCGACACCTGTGCCGGACGGCTTGTAGACATGCAGCAGAGCCGGGCTCAGGTTGAGCCGATCGGGCCGGTTGCCCCAGTTGAGCCAGATCACCGGCACGTCGAGACTGCGCAGCACCGGCAACAGCCGTTGCAGCGGTGCGATCGGTGCGCGTGCCGGCGTCACGTCGACACCGATGTGGGCAAGCCAGCCATCAGGATGGCAGAAGTCGTTCTGCATGTCGACGACAATGATGGCGGTGCGCGCGAGATCGAAGGTCACGAGCTTGGCGCCGGCATCGATTGTCACCGGCTGCGGCACGACCGGCGGCCGGATAAGGTTTGCCTGGGTCGCCGAGACCGACCAGCGGTTGCGCGTGCTGGCGCCGAGCGGCCGGAGATCATCGACCGGTTGGAGGCGGGTGTTGCTCATCGTTGATCCGCCACGTCGCGTCCCCGCAGCACAGCGATGTCGTCGGCCTCGACCTCGACCGGTTCGCCGCCGCGTATCAATTCGGCAAAGCCTTCGTTCGGTGTCATCACCGTCAGGCAATACAGCTTGCCGGCGCCGGTGTTCTCGATCACGTGCTCGGAGCCGGGATGCAGCAGCAGCGAGTCGCCCTTTCGGATCGGCAGCGTTTTGCCGTCGCAGCGCGCGACGCCCTCGCCGTGCAGCACATGGAAGAATTCGTGCGCCGCCGCATGTTCGTTGGGCGGCGTCGCGCCGCCCGGCCGGAAGATCTCGATGACGAAGATGTTGTCGATCCGGTCGCTCTCATGATCGAACAGCATCACGAAATAGTTGGTGTCCGTCGGAGAGATGCGGAAGGCCTTGGACCGAGCGAGGTTTTCGACGCTGAACGCCATGAAGGAGGCTCCTGATTGTGGCCGGTTCGACGGTGCGGACGTACGCGTAACGAGCCACGATGGATTCAGCACGCCGGAAGGCTTGCACAAAAGCGCTTTATTTCGCAAACACTGTTGCCTTTTAGGCAACGTCACAGCATCCTCCGGAGCGAGGCTCTTTTTCAAGCAGGAGCAAGGGAATGCTGCATAGCCGCCTGTTGACCTATGTGGACGAGGTGGCGCGCACCGGATCGATCCGCAAGGCGGCGAGCCATCTTAACGTCGCGGCCTCCGCCATCAGTCGCCAGATTCTTGCGCTTGAGACCGAACTCGGCACGCCGATTTTTCAACGGCTGCCGCGCAAGCTGATTCTGACTGCCGCGGGTGAGGTACTGGTTGGCCACATTCGCCAGACCCTGAAGGAATTGACCCGCGCCCAGGGCAAGATCGAGGAACTGAAAGGTTTGCGCCGGGGCGAGATCACGGTGGCGATGATGAGCGGTCTCGCCTCGAACCTCGTGCCCGGCACCGTCAAGCAGTTCCGTGTTTCCAATCCCCGGGTGCGGCTCTGCCTGACGCTGCTGACCACGGGCGAGGACATTCAATCCGCGGTCGCCAGCGGCGAGGCCGACCTCGGCATCGGCTTCGATTTCACCCGCGGCAGTCATCTGAAGGTGCTGGCCCGTGCCGCCGGCAAACTCGGCGCGGTGATGGCGCCGAGCCATCCGCTCGCCAAGCGCAACCAGATCCGGCTCGGCGACTGCGTCGACTATCCGCTCGTGATCGCCGACGGGTCGACCGTGATCCGGCCTTACCTCGATTCAGCATTTGCAAAAGCTTCGCTGGAACCGCTGCCGATCATCGAAACCAACGCCATCGAGATCATGCGCCACGCCGCCATTCTTGATAATGGCATCACCTTTCTTACGCCGTTCGACATCGAGTTCGAGCGGCGCGTCGGCCGCCTGGTTTACGTGCCGGTGCGTGAGTTGGCGCACGAGACGCAGACGCTCATGCTGATCGGCCACGAGCGCGGGACGAGCGCGATCGCCAGCGTGCTCGCGGAGATGCTGAAGGCGATGATGCGTGAGGCCGCGGCGTGAGCGACCGGGGCGTCGCCCGCAGTCATTGCAGGGCGGGTCGCAGCCGCTTCGCGCTCGATGCGATATGAAGACCGGAACGGTCATCGTGGCAAACATTTCACGAATCATGCCGCGTTCGACCGATGATCTGCATGCTTTCAGAGAGCCACAGGCGCTCACCCGCAGCAGATTGGACATGATTTGCTAGAGCTAGCTCAAACTTCCCCATGATGGATGAGCGAGAGCTCAGGATTTTAAAACAGTTAGACGACGCCGTGTGCACCACGTGTGCACCGGGAGATCAAGAAAAATCTCATCACAGCCAATGTGAGAAGGCCTTCTGAAGTGGGTAGGAGTCGCCCCAGGTGGGGACGTGCACGTCTCTGGGCCGTGCGTTGCTTAGACCTGAAACACTTGCCGCGGCGAGCGCGTCAGACATTCATGCCCGGTCTCAGTGACGAGCACTGTCTCGCTGATCGCGATGCCGTCGGCGGAGACATACATGTGGAACACCATGCCTACTCCAGCGTCCAATGGGCCGTGGGCAGGAAGATGCGCGAGAAGTCGCTGGTGCGCGGGCCATGGAGCGGATAGCAGCCGAGCGAATAGCCGGTGATGTTGGGTAGTCGGGCCGCAGGCCATCGGCGAGCATCGCCTTTCGCGCCAGAGCATCGAGGTCGGCGGCGTTGGCTCCAGGCTTGATCGCTTCGAACTGCCGGTCCTGGATATCGATAAGCCGTCGAGCGAGATGCGACCGGCGCGGGTCGATTTCTCCGATCACCGCCGAGCGCTGTAGCCGTCGATATAGGGCAACAGCTCCATATGCAGGATATCGCCCTTGGCCAGCGGCTGCTTGGTCAGTCCGCCATGCAAGAACGCGTTGCCGACGCCAGCGGTAATGATCCCGGCGCGTGCGGCGTCCGCGCCTTCCTGCATGAAGACTTGATAGACGGCCGCTGCCGCGTCGCGGCGCGATCGGCCTTCGCCGGAGGCTTTCAGAGCTGCATCGATGCCGAGGTCGCCGATCGCGGCAGCGCGCCGGAGCACGGCGATCTCCCTCGTGCTCTTCCTGGCGCGTAGCTCGGCCATCACGCCGGAGAAGTCGACAAAGCGCGCGTCTGGCAGTTGCGCCGAGAGCTGCTTGAAGCGGGAGCGCGGCATGCAATTGGAATCCTCATCGAGCCCGACGCGGCCTGTCGCATAGCCAAGGCTACGGATGGTGTCGGCGAGCACCCGGATCGGGACTTCCCAATCGGCGAAGGCAACGGAGCGCGACAGCCACGAGCTCTCGGTGAACGGGCCAAGGTCGACGGCGCGAAGTATCATGATCGGCTCGCCATCGCGCGGGAGGAGGCAGGCCCGGTACATGTTCTCCGAGATCAAGAAGCCGGTGACCTAGGCGAGGAACTCGCTCTGGTCGATGACGAGGACATCGAGTTCGCGGGCGGCCATCCGCTCGCGCACGCGCTTGATGCGCGCCTCATATTCGTCGATCGGAAACAACATCGTCATTCATCCTTCGCGGGATCGGGTGCGCGCGCTTCGGCGCCCACTATCCGCAAATCTCCAGAATAGCCAGCATGTAGATGCGGATCATGTCGATGAAGTCGACGATATCGACCCGCTCGTCGGGCATGGTGTTGTAGCGGCCGCCGGGGCCGCAGACGATGCCTTCCATCCCGCCGAAATAGTGCAGATGACCGGCATCAGTCCCATAGAAGCAACTCGGGGTAACGGCGCCTGTCGGCTGCTCTTCGCCGCGTACCGCGCGATAGGCGCGGTTGACGGCCTCGACGATCAGGCTCGTACGCGCCACCTCGAAAGGCGGCATGGTCGGCACGCCGGAGCGGTCCTCCGACATGATCTCGGCCTCGAGGCCAGGGAACCGTGCTTCAAGCGCGTCGAGCTCGCGACGCATGTCGGCCATCGCGCCGGCCTCGGTCTGGCCTGGCGCATAGCGGCCCGAGCCCTTGATCCGCACGAAATCAGCGACCTGGGGCGTGCGCCATTCATGCAGCTCGCGGCCGAGCGCGCCGTGGACGACGCCGACATGGACGCGGTTGATCCGCTCATGCTCCGGCGAAAGGGCGCCCGAGAATTTCATCGCATTGAGGCGCGGAATGACGTCACACGCGGCCGTGATCGCATCGATCGCCTCTTCGCGCTTGGACAAATGACGGGTATTGCCGGTCAACTCGATGATGAACATGAAGGCGGCCGCATGCATCGTCATGGCCTTCAGATCGGTCGGCTCGGAGTTGATGAAATAGTCGGCGCGAAGTCCCTGCTCGACCAGCGAGTAGGTGCCGACGCCGCCCTGCAGCTCGCCCACCACGTAGGTGAGGATGACGTCACCCCTGAGTTTGACGCCGGCGTCGATCAGCGTCTTGACCGCGCAGAAGTAGGCGGCGTCGCCGGCCTTCATGTTGGAAACGCCGATGCCGTAGATGAAGGCGTCGTCGACCTTGCCTGCCCAGGGGTCGACGGTCCAGCCCTCGGTCACCGGGTTGGTGTCGAGATGGCCGTTGAACATCAGGCTCGTGCCGCCGCCCGCACCCTTCCAGCGGCCGACGGCGTTGACCCGGCCCTCCTTGCCGAAGGGCGCAAGCTCGGTCTCCAGCCCGATCTCACGCATGCGACCTGCCATGAAGGCTGCGAGCTGCTTCTCGCCGTCCGATTTGGAGTAGCTCTTGTGCTGCACCATGCGTGACAAGAGGTCGAGGGCGGCGGGCACATCGATTCGGGCGAGAAGTGCGTTGTGATCCATGGGGGAAGTCCTTGTCGTCAGCCGACTGGCACGGGCGAGGCGGCCATCAGTTCGCGGGTATAGGGATGGACGTGGTCTGCGTCGAAATCCTCGACCGGCAGCAGGTCGACCATCTCGCCTCGGCGCATCACCGCGATGCGGTGGGCAATTTGACGGATGAGGTTGAGATCGTGGGTGATGAAGAGAAAGGCGGTTCCGGTTTCCTCGCGCAGCGCCAGCAGCAATTCGATGATCTGTGCCTGCACGGAGACGTCCAGCGGCGCCGTGATCTCGTCGCAGATCACGAGTTTCGGCCGTGCGGCGAAGGCACGCGCGATGGCGATGCGCTGCTTCTCGCCGCCTGAAAGCTGATGGGGCCAGCGGTTGGCGTAGGATGCGGGCAGGCGCACCTGTTCGAGCAGGCGGGGAATATTCGCAAGATGGCCGCCGTAGAGCTTGAGAGGACGCGACAGGATCTCGTCGATCCTGTGACGCGGATTGAGCGAGGCATCGGGATGCTGGAAGATGATCTGTACGTCGCGGCGGTAAGCGGCGTTCATGTCGCGCATGCGGTGGATCTCGTGCGCGTCGAAGGTGATCTTGCCCGAGAAGCGTGCGAGCCCGGTAAGGGCGCGCGCCATTGAAGACTTGCCAGAGCCGGACTCGCCGACAAGACCGAGGATCTCGCCGCCACGAACCTCGAGCCCGATCTTTTTCGTAGCCGGCGGCGGCGCGTCGCGAAACAGTCTGCCGCTGCCATATCGGACTTCGATGTCGGAGGCCGCGAGAACGACCTGGTCACCCGGCTTGTCATGGACAAGACGGCGTTCCGGTCTGGGCACGGCGTCTACAAGTGCGCGCGTGTTAGCATGTCGCGGCGCACGGAAGATGTCGGCCGCCGGCGCCTGCTCGACCAGGCGGCCGCGCTCCAGGACCGCGACCCGGTCCGCGACCCGCGTCACAAGCGCAAGATCGTGAGAAATATAGAGCGCGGCGACGCCCGTCTCCCGGCGTAGTCGCGCGAACAGTGCGAGGATGCGTGCGCCCGTGATCACGTCGAGTGCCGTGGTCGGCTCGTCGAACAGGATGACGTCGGGACGGCAGCCGAAGGCGGTGGCAATGATGACGCGCTGTTTTTCTCCGCCGGAGATCTCGTGGGGGTAGCGCCGCATGATTGCAGCAGGATTGTTGAGATCGACGTGGCCAAGCAGATTGACGGCGAGCGAACTGGCGTCGCGCTGCTTGAGGCCGCGGTGCTGGATCAGGGCTTCCGTGATTTGACGACCGATGGTGAGCGTCGGGTTGAGTGAGGTCGAGGGATCCTGAAACACCATGCCGAGCCGGCGGCCACGTATCCTGGTGAGCTCGCCTGGGCTCAATCGTTGCAGGTCGATGTCGCCGAGACGCAACGACCCGGCAACTTCACGGGCATTTTCCGGCAAATGGCGCATCAGCGCCCAGGCGAGCGAGCTCTTGCCGGAGCCGGACTCTCCGACCAGGCCCAGCACCTCGCCTGGTCCGATCTCCAGCGAAATGTCGTGCAGCACACGTACCGGGCCAGCGGACGAGATGTAGTCGAGCGTATAATTCTGGATCGAAAGTACGGGGGTCACCGCTCGTCCTTCGGGTTGAGGGCGTCGCGAAGACCATCGCCGACCAGGTTGAAGGCAATCGCGGTGAGTGCAATCGCGGCCGAGGGCGCGATCAATCCCCACGGTGCCTGATGCATGTGTTGGCGCGCGTCCGCCACCATGAGGCCCCATTCGGATGCGGGCGGTTGGGCGCCGACGCCGAGAAAGCTCAGCGTCGCGAACAGCATGACGGCGAAGGACACGCGGATGGTGGATTCGATCACGATCGGCGCCATGACGTTCGGCAACATCTCGCGGAAGATGATCCAAGGCGCTCCCTCGCCACGCGCGATGGCCGCCTTGACATAGTCCTGATTGCGTACGTTGAGCGCGGCCGAGCGGGTCACCCGCGCCATGCCCGGCGCAAAGGCCACCGCGATGGCAATGACGGCATTGCCGGCGCCGTTGCCGAGCGTTGAGACCAGCAACAGGGCCATCAGAAGGCCGGGGATCGCCATCACGGCGTCGATCGTGCGCATGATGGCCTCGTCGGTTCGTCCGCCGAGATAGGCAGAGCCAACGCCGATGGTCGCTCCGGCTGCGCTGCCGACGAAGGTGGCGATGAAAGCGAGCGGCACGGTCGAACGCGCGCCGACCATCAGGCGGCTCAGGATGTCGCGGCCGAATTGATCGGCGCCAAGCCAGTTCTGCCAGCCGGGTGCGCGAAACCGGCCAAGAAAATCAATCTTCTCCGGCGCATAGGGCGCCAATGCGGGCCCGAACAGGCAGGCGGCCGCGATCAGCGCCAGCAGCACGATTCCGACGAAACCTTGTGGCTTTCGCATCAGGCGGATGAACAGCTCAGTCATAGCGGATCCGCGGGTCGAGAAACGCATAGGCCATGTCGGCGAGCGTGTTGGTGACGGCATAGGTCGCGGCCATGATCAACGCGCCCGCCTGGATCGAGGGCAGGTCGCGCGTGGTGATGGCGACCATCAGCGCGCGCCCGATGCCGGGAATGGCGAAGATCTCCTCGATCACGATGATCCCGCCGAGCAAATAGCCGACGTCGAGCGCGATGATGGTGACGACCGGCAACAGCGCGTTGCGCAGGGCGTGACGAAACACCACGGTGCGTTCCGGCAGGCCCTTCAGGCGCGCGGCCCGGATATAGTCCGATTTCAGCACGTCGAGCGTCTCGGAGCGCATCATGCGCATGACATGCGCGACGAGGATCAACGAGACAGTGAGCACCGGCAGCGCCAGATGACGGATGCCGTCGCCGAAATCCTCCAGTGGAGAGACGTAGCCGGTCGCCGGCAACCAATGCCATGTATCGGCCAGCAACAGGGCAAGTAGCGTCGCAGTGACGAATTCCGGCAGCGAGACCCCGAGATAGGCAATCAGGCTGACGCCCGTGTCGGTGAGCCTGCCTTGCCGCAGCGCCGCGACCACGCCGAGCGGCACGGCAATGGCCAGCGTGACCAGGATGGCTGATACGGCCAGCAGCAGCGAGCGCGACAGCGCCGCCAGCATTTCCGGGCCGACGGGCAGGCTCGTGCGCATCGAGATGCCGAAATCGCCGGTGAAGACGTGGCGGGCCCAGCGACCATATTGCAGCCAGGCTGGATCGCCGAGCCCCAGCCTTGTCCTGAGCGCGGCCAGCACTTCGGGCGTCGCGTTTTCCCCGAGCAGCGACTGGGCGGCGTCGGCCGGCAGGA
This sequence comes from Bradyrhizobium niftali, assembly GCF_004571025.1. Taxonomy (GTDB): domain Bacteria; phylum Pseudomonadota; class Alphaproteobacteria; order Rhizobiales; family Xanthobacteraceae; genus Bradyrhizobium; species Bradyrhizobium niftali. Next base: position 851,240 of record NZ_SPQT01000001.1, read on the forward strand.
TCTGCGTGATGGCGAACACCAGCATCGAGACCACGATGACGGTGTAGACCATCAGCATCAAACGGCGCGCAAACCAGGCCAGCGACACCGAGCGCCTCCGGCGTCAGGCGCGCTTCGGCGCGCCGGCGCCGAGCGAGGCCATGTCGAGGCGGAACACCGAGCCGCGTGGATGGAGAGCGTATCCTTCGACGTAGGACCGTTGTGCCGCGAGCAGGTCGAAGAATGCCGAAATCACCGAGGGGACCTCGGCGTTCATCATGTCCTGAGCCTTGGCGTAGAGTGCCGTGCGTTTCGCTTCGTCGGTCTCGACGCGGGCTGCATTGATGACCGCGTCGAAGTCCGCGTTGTTCCAGTGGGTCTCGTTCCAGGCCGCGTCGGATGTGTAGAGCAGCTTGAAGACGGCGTCGGCGGTCGGCTGCATGTTGTAGAAGCCGACGTAGAAGTTGCCTTTCTTCCAGACCTGGTCGAGATAGGTGGCATGCGGCATGGTCTGCACGTTGATGCGGAAGCCCGCCGCGGCCGCCATCTCGCGAACGGCGACGCCGAGCTGCGTGCGGGTTGACGGCCTGTCGGACGCGACCAGCGTCAAATCGATGCCGTTGGGATAGCCTGCGTCGGCCAGCAGCTTCTTCGCCGTGGCGATGTCGGGCTTCTTCAGCGGAATGTTCTTGTAGAAGTGGTAGGCGGAGCTCAACGGCGTGTCGTTGCCTGGCGTGCCGTAGCCGCCGGCGACGAAGCCGACGGTTGCCTCGCGATCCACCACCAAGGCCAAGGCCTGGCGGACGCGCACGTCGTTGAACGGCTTCTGGTCGCATCCGAGGTTGATGTTCAGGAACTGGCCGGATGGGGTGCGCAGCGCCTTGACGCCATCGGCCTTGGCGAGGCGCTCATATTCGCCCGGCGCGGTCGTGAGCAACAGATCGATTTCACCGGAGATCATTGCGGACGCTTCGGCGGTGCGGTCCGGATAGACCAGCAGCTCGATCCGGTCGAGGTAGGGCCGCGCCGGATCATAATAAGCGGGGTTGCGTTCGACGACGATCCGGCGGTCGGGCTCGTACGACGCCAGCTTGAATGGGCCGGTGCCGTTGGCGGTAGTCGAAAGGCTCGCGAGGTCGCCGGCGATGACCTTGGCCGGAACGATACGCGCGTTGAGATAGGTGAGTGCCACTGGCAGGTCGGCATAGGCGCCTGCGAGCGTGAACTTGACGGTCAGCGGATCGACCGCGGCGACCTCCTTGATCGGGCCGACATTGGTGCGGCCGGGGGAAGCGGTCTTCGGATCGAGGATCGCGTTGATGGTGGCTACGACGTCGTCGGCGGTCAGCGGCGAACCGTCATGAAACGTCACGCCCGGGCGCAGCTTGAAGGTCCACTCGGTCAGCGTCGCGTTGGGCTCCCAGGACATCGCGAGGTCCGGCTCGACTGTCATGTCCGGCTTCAGCCGGGTGAGGTTGGAGTAGAGCAGTTCGGTGACGAGATATTCCGGGTTCACGCGCGCCAGCATCGGATGGATGACCGATGCGGCCTGGTCGACCGACATCCGGAGCACGCCGCCGCGCTTCGGGGCTTCGGCGAGGGCGATCCTGGGCAGACCGGCGAGGCTGATCGCGGTTCCCGCAAGGAAAAGACGGCGCGTGACGGACAGCATGGATGCGTGCTCCTTGAGCTAGCGGACGGCAGGTGTTTCGGGAGACAGATCGGAACGAAATTCGGCTGAAAGATAGGCAAGGACCGATTTCGCCAGCGCGACGATGTCGGCGCGCGTGGTAAATTCGCCGGGAGCGTGAATGCGGCTTTCCGGCCGGCCGAGGCCGGTCAACAGGATCTCCTGCATTCCGGTCCGTTGTACCCAGCCGAAATCAGAACAGCCCGTCGCACCCCAGTTGGCGAAATCGTCCGGTGCGTATCCGAACCCGGCCGACAGCGCCTCCTGCCAGCGCGGCCAGTGCGGGCCTGTCGGATCGGATGTCGGCATGAGGTGGCCGGCGAGAACGACGTCGACGTCGGCCCCGGGAGCCGCCGCAAATATGGCGTTCTCGATTGTGGCACGCGCGGCCTGAAAGTCTTCTTCAGGAGCATAGCGCCGACAGACGAGAATTTCAAAGAGCGATGGAGTCTGGCCGCCGCATTGGCCGCCATGGGCTGCGGAAATATCAAGCTGGGCTGCGAGCGGATGCGTCGCATGCGGCGGCGCGGGCAGGGCGGACGTCCGCGCGGCGATATCTGGTTTCAATGCTGCGAGCGCATTGAGGATCGGCAGTGCGACCTCGATGGCGTTGGCGTTTGAACCGGCGGCTCTGGCTTGGCTTGCGTGAACCGTCTTGCCGCGCACGCGCACCAGCAGCGTGAAGAGACCAAAGCAGCCGGCCCAGATGCGCGGCGCTGCGGCACCGTTGAAGTTCAGAATGTGGCCTTCGAGCAAACCCTGCTCCGCCAGATAACGCACGCCGGGATAGAGTCCGGCTTCTTCGTCGGTGCAAAGCAGCAGCATCGGGTCGTAGCCGAGTGGAACACCGATCGTGTCGGCGGCGCGCAGCGCGAGCAGCACGGCCGCGATGGTGCCTTTCATGTCGGCGGCGCCGAGGCCGATCAGGCGATCGTCGTCGCGCGTCAACTGGAACGGATCGGTGGTCCACCCGGGCGCTGCCGGTACGGTGTCGACGTGAAAATACAGCCCGAGCACCGGTTTGTCCGAGCGGCGGCGCGCGATGAGATTGGTTCTGCGCCCTTGCGCCGGGCCGCCCGCCACCCACCACAAATGCTCGGGGACTTCGACGCGTTGGCAGTCCAGGCCGAGTGTTGCAACGGCGATCTCCATCAATCCGGCAAACGCTTCATATCCCGCGCCGGGCGGGAAACTCGTGTCGATCGCCACCATCCGAGCAAGATCGTCGATCGCACGCTCGACCGTGCGCTCGATTTCGGCGAAACCGTCGGTCAGCGTCGGGCTGGCCTGTCCAGGGCCTTGCGGTGGAGAAAACATTTGCGGCGGCTCATTTCTATATTCTATAAAGAAATATGCAAAGCCGATTGCTGTCAATTCCGAAGAATGAGGCAGGCGTGACCGGTAAACAGGCAAAAGCAGCGGCGAGCGACCAATCCAGCCTACCGGTTCCGTTGTACGAGCACGTCAAGCGGCAGATCGCCGAGGCGATCCTGGTGGGCGAACTGTCGCCGGGCACGGTGCTTCCCGGTGAAGTTGCACTTGCCGCGCGATACGGGGTTGCAGTCGGCACCATCCGCCGGGCGCTCGCGGACCTGACGGCCGACGGCATGCTGGTTCGCCGGCGCAAGACCGGGACGGTCGTGACCGGCCGCGCGCCACAACATAGTCTGCGCTTTTTCTTCCAGTATTTCCGACTTCATGGAGAAGACGGCGGGCTCCAGCGCTCCGTGCCCGAAGTCTTGTCCGTGATGTTGCGGCCGGCCGATGCAGAGGAGGCCATCCTCTTCACGGAAGTCGTTGGTGAGCCGCTGCTCTGTCTTCATCGCGTCCGACGTGTTGGCCGCGTGCCGGTGATGCATTCGCGAATACGGATCGTTGCGCGCCGAGTGCCCGATTTCCCACATGCGCCGGCAAGCGTGCCGGCGCTGCTCTACCTCCATCTGCTCGACGCCTATGGCATTCGCATCGCGGCGATACGCGAGAAGCTCATGGCAGAGCTCGCCGACAAGGAGGATCGGCGTCTACTTGCGCTGGCTTCGCCGAACGCCGTTCTGGTGATCCGCGAGGAAGCGTACGATCAAGCCGGTGCGCTTGCGATCCTGAGCGAGCACCGCGCCACGACTGCGCATCATCACTACGTGAACGAGATCCGCTAATCTGTTTCGAGCGGTTGCTACGCGGGCGGCAGATTTGACACGGCCGCCCTGCTGAGATCATCAAGCAATCCGCGCGACGTTCCGCCGGGTCTGTCGAACATCGAGCGCAGAAGCCGATCACCGATGCGGGTTGTGACGCACGGACTAGAGATAGCATCCGCTTGTGCCAATCAGATCTCAAATGTTAATTCGCAGCGAATGTCGGTATCGGTGGTTGTGTCTCCCCGAGCTGAACCAATTTGCCGTTTTCTCTCGCCGCTCGAACGCGAGCGTTTATTTGACTTTCTCCGACGACGCTTCCTTACGTTAGCTCGAATTGGCCCATGATGGATTGGAGCGAGAACTCTGGAGTTTTAATCGGTTAAGAGGCGGCGTATGCACGACGTGTGCACCGGGAGATCAAGAAAAATCTTCCGACATCCAACGTGAGCGAATTTTCCGAAGTGGTCGGGGCGGTCGCGGGGCGCCGCTTCGTCGGCCACGCATTCGCGCAGCTACACCTACGGCTTGTTCGATCAGTGATGCAGCGTCCTGGGATCGGAGCAGCTGACTCTTAATCAGCGGGTCCCAGGTTCGAGCCCTGGTGCGCCCACCAAATAAATCAAACACTTAGCGGTTTGATCAAGCGGCAAAACCAGCGCCGTTTACACCACCGTTTACAGTTTTGTTCTCGCTTCGAGCTTCAGCACCGCTGCTTCTGCGAGCTGAATGTCGCGACCGAGATAGTGTGCATCGAGAATAGCCTCGACGTCCTTCAACGAGTGTCCTGTGACGGCCGCGATCTGCGGCACGCTGGCGCCTGCGATCGCAAGCCGAACCACCGCTGTGCCTCGTAGGTCATGAAAGGTCAGGCCGTCGATGCCAGCGCGCTCGCAAGCCTTTCCCCAAGACGTCCGAAAGCCATCGGAGGTCCAGGGGCGGCCCAGTGTGTTCGTCAGGATAAGCGGGCCCTGGCGGCTCGTCGCATCAAGCAGGGCCCGCAGAGGCGCGCCAGCGGGCATTGCAACCCTGCGACCACCTTTCGATTGGCGAAGACGAATGTAAGGGCTCTCGTAGGCCGACCAGGGGAGGCGCAAAAGGTCCCCCTGCCGTTGCCCGCTCCATAGAGCCAAGATCAGCGCCAGCTGGATCTCGCTGGAGGCGACCGCTAGGACCGCGGCGATGTCTTGCTCCGTCCAGATCTTATCCTTGCGGTCTGCTACGTAGAGGCGGCCGCCGCGTTCGCATGGGTTGGTCGCGATGATGCCGCGGTCCTTCGCGAACGACATGACACGCGCCAGCGTCGTCCAGGCGTAGTCGGCCTTACGTGGCGTCTCAGCGAACGAGTCGCGCCAGGTCTTGAATTCACCACGCACGCGGCGGTCGGCCAGAGCTGCCACCGGTAGGTCGCCAAACGCGTCTTCGATCAGCTTAATATAGGCGAGGTACGCGCGGCGCGTCGAGGCCGCTAGGCCAGTGAATTCTGGTGCGGCCTTGTACTGCGCGATGATCGTCATGAACGTGCCTGCGCGTGGTTGGCGAAGGCTTGTGTGCGCGTCGTGATACTCTCGAACGAACTCGGGGGTATTCGTCCAGCCAAATGCCTCCTGAAGCGTCAGATGTAGCCGATCAAGGCGCAGAGTGACGGGTACGACAAGGCGACGCATCACCTCTGGTTTCACGTCCTTGAGGGTCACCTTGATCCGGACCGCGGTCGTGTTCAGGCTCATGCCGCCAGCCTCGGATCGTGTGCATGCATCGTGTAGATCGACGCCCAAGGGAGCAGTTCGTCCAGTCGCGCCGCAGGCCAACCATTGACGAGCTTGGCGAGAACATCAGCGAGCCAGTGCTCGGCACTGACGCCATTGAGCTTACAGGTCTCGATTAACGAAGCCAGAACTGCCCAATTCTCGGCGCCATCGTCGCAACCGGCAAAAAGGGAGTTCTTGGCGTTGAGCTTGATCGGCCGCATCGCACGCTCGACAGCATTCGTGTCCATCTCGATGCGCCCGTCATCAAGGTAGAGCGTCAGGCCGTCCCGATGACGCAGCGCGTAACGCAAGGTCTTCGCCGTGTCGCTCTTTTGTGCAAGGTAATCAAGCTTGGCCTCAAACCACTGCTTCAAGGCTGTAGCCAGAGGTCGGGCATGCGCCTGCCTGCCAGCACGGCGCTCGGCATCCGATCGGCCGCGGAGCGCTTTCTTGACCGCGTAAAGTTGGGCGATGCGCTCAAGAGCCTCGCGGGCAACCGGAGCTGGCGCCGGAGCAGCCTCGCGCTCGATCTTCACAAACTGGCGCCTCAGATGCGACCAGCAGAAGGCGAGCGTCCCGGACAAGGCGTCCGCACGCGTCTCTCGGGTCATGGTCTTGTAAGCCTGATAGCCGTCGCAGTGGATGATGCCGCGATAGCCCTCGAGCAGCCTCAAGCCATGAACGGCCCCACGGCCCGGTGCATAGGCGTAAACCACGCCAGGTGGGTCAGGTCCGGCCCAGGGCCTGTCATCGCGTGACAGCGCCCAGAAGTAGCCGGTTTTGGTCCTGCCGCGCCCCGGATCCAGCACCGGCGCCGGGGTCTCATCGACACAGAGCTTCGAAGAGGCGAGCAGAAGCTGGCGCACACGATGCCAAAAGGGCTTCAATTCCTGGGCGGCGTAGCCGACCCAGAAGGCGAGCGTGGAACGGTCGATGGCGATACCGTGGGTCGCCAGCATCTGCGCCTGACGATAGAGCGGCAAATGCCAATGATACTTGGCGTCAATTACATGCGCGACGAGACGCTCGGTCGGCAATCCCCCCTTGATCAATCGCTCGGGCGCAGCATGCTGGAGGACGACGCCGTGACAGGCGCGGCAGGCTAGTTTGGGGCGGCGGGTGACGATGACGCGATACTGCGCCGGTACGACGTCCAGCCTCTGGCTCTCATCGTGACCGATCTCAGAAAGGACGCCTGCGCAGCACGGGCAGCAGGTTGCAGCGGGCATCAGGGTCTCGATGATGCGCGGCAAATGCTCCGGCAGCTGACCACGGTTGGCTTTGCGCTCGGCCGTCCTCTTCTCGCAGGTTCTGGGATTGGCGCGATCCTCGGCTGCTTCGAGGGCCGCGACGGCCTCTTCCGATGTCCTCCAGAACAAGCTGCAGCTGATCAGCGTCCAGCTTTTCCGAGGATCGACCAAACTGCGCATCCTTCGCAAGGTTGAGCAACCGCTCGAGCCTGGCGCAGCGATCCAGCAGAGCCGCGGCAAAGACACGCAACTCGGCCGGATCGCTCGGCAGCTCATCAGGCAAATCACTCATTGGCCCGAGTCTGCCATGCTTCGCGCATCGATGCAGCGAAGATTTTATGTCCTACAAAACTGCTTTCGGCTGCGGGATTCGAGGCGCGTGCATCCGCGTCCAATCCATGCCGGCCAGAAGCGCGGACAGCTGGGCGGCATTCATCCGCATCACACCGGCCACGATGGGAGGCCATTTGAAGCCGCTGCCATCGAGCCGCTTCCAATACATCACAAGGCCGCTGCCATCCCAGACGACTATCTTCACCCGATCAGCGCGCTTCGCACGGAACACCACCGCCACGCCCTTCATCGGATCATGGCCCAGCGTCTCCTGCGCCATCAGCGCCCCAAGCCCTCCGCACCTTTTCTGAAGTCCACAGGTTGCGTCGCCACGTAAATCGTAAGGCTCGTGGGCGGCGTCAGCATGAACGTGTCCGTCGAAGCGCCAAGAACACATCACTCAACACAGCAAGGCCAGGCGTCCCTCGCACCTCCACTCGTGCCCCCTGGAGTTCAACCGTCACAATGGCTGCTTCCGGCGACCCGGCAGGCTCTGCGAACGCCGGTAGCGCCGATTCCGACAGCACCGGCACAGGACGCGCAACTTTGGCGGCTCATCGGACAGGGCAGGGTCCTTAAGGCAGCGCCGGCCAGGATTGGCAATCCGCCAGCCGCGTCGGGCACTCAAACTGCGTTCGCGCGTCGACAGCTGCAAGTGTGAAGCAGTTCACATGACCATTGCCCGGACTGCGATTACGATTGCAAGGGTATAACGTATCGCCCCGGCGGAATTGTGAAGTAAGTCTTTGGGGGCTGTCGATGGACACAGATATTTTCAAATCGACGACGCGACGTGAGTCGCCGGATCGCTATTTCCAGCTTGTCTCCTGGGTGAAGCGCTGCGTCAAGGCCCAGCGCCTCCAGCTCCGCACGCTGCTTTACCGAGTGCAGTGCCATTTCCTCTGTCAGCTCGGTCTCTTCAAGTTCGTCTTCAGCATCATGCGACTTTTTCGACCGGTATTCATCTTCCGCAAAGTCCTCATCGTCACGCGGGCCTGCGAGGTGCGGGAAGTCCTCGGTCGCTTCGACGACTTCACGCTCGGAGAGTCCATCGTGCCGGGAATGCCGTGGGGCGATTTCCTCATGACCGCGGATTGGCGTCAGCAGCATGCGCAGGAGCGCGCGTGGCTTCAGAGCGCTGTTGGCGTGACCGCCGACTCGGTGAGACTCAGGGCAATCATTAGCCAACGATGCCAGCTGCAGATCGCGGCAGCAAAGGGTGAGATTGACGTCGTCTCCGACTTGCTTGAGCCGGTAGTCGTCGATATCGCCGACAAATATTTTGGTGTTCCTCCCCTTGGGGGAAGTGTGAAAAGCATGGCTGATGCGATGCGCGATCTCGCGGGCATCATTATGGTCAAGCCGCCGATCGACTCGAAGCCATGGCTCCGCTCCCGCGGCAACATCGCGAAAATCACCGAACAGGTAGTAAATGAGATCGCTGCCGTGTCGTCACCGGCGGGATCGCCTGTGGTCGCTCCAGGTGACCTTCTCACCCGCTTCGTTCACCGGTTAGGCACTCCCGGCGCGCCGCTCTGGTTCGACGAAGACTGGATACGGCGCTACCTGACTGGCCTGCTTGCGACGGGCGGAGCGACGATCGTCCGGGCGGCTGCCTCGGCAATCGATCAGATCCTTGCGCACCCGGACGCCTTGCAGGAGGCCCGGAACGTTGCGATCGCGCTGACTGATGCCGAAACTCGCGGTGACAAACAACGTGCGGATGCGCTTCGCACTACACTCCGGCACTTCGTCTATGAGGCGCTCCGCTTCCGGCCGATGCTGCCCCTGCTCCTCCGGGATACGCCGCGCGATACGGTGATCGCATACGGCACGAAGAAGTCCCGATGCGTGCGCGCTGGAACGAGGGTTCTCGCGCCTCCCCTGTCGGCCATGTTCGATCAGGAGGCGGTCCCCGACCCGTCGCGCTTCGATGCGACGCGACAGTTCGAGCAATATCTGCACTTCGGCTTTGGAGCGCGCGAGTGCTTCGGTCGATACATCGCCGAAATTGCCCTGCTGGAGGTTTTCAGGGCGGTGCTGCTGCTAAAGGGGCTCACGCGAAAGAGTGACGCCAAAGGTCAGCTCAGCTTCGATGGACCGGTGGCTTCTGGGCTCGTTGTCGAGTTCAAGAGCAACGAGTTCAAGAGCGATCGGCAACCCGGATAGCGCCCATGGCAAATTATGTCACTATTATCACGCCGATAAAAAGCTCGCTGGCAGGGCAATGTCGTGACTATCTCCGGCGCCATGCCGAACCGCAAGCCGGGATGCAATGCACGGGGGATTTTCCGTTCGACCGCATCTCAACTCTCCACTTTGCCAGCTGCGTCATACTTGAGGAGACAGGCGATTTCGCGCCAAGCCTCGTATTCGAGGCAGCCTTCGATGGCTCGAAAGAGGATTTCATTTCGGACCTGCTGCGTGTGGCCGGCAACGGTATCCACGAGCTCTACCAGCACTGCGAAGGCTACCCTGCTTCCGGTCGCATCTCTCCCGAGCTCGCAAAGGAATATCTGATCAGTCACGACGCGGGAGCCCACATCTACTTCTCCGGCAGCCCCGGCCGCACCGTCGGGGAAATCAGGGGTGAAAGTCGGGTCCGCTCCGAGATAGTCGACCATTTCGTCAAGCCGCAACGTCTTGCCGCCACCGCACCACGTCTGTATGGACTCTTTGCGCAGCTGCGCAGCTTCATGACCGACGACGCAAGCCGCCGCTGGGCTAATCAACCTGCTCCGGTGCCATGGGAAGTGAAATGCCGGAAACTGACCGTCGTAGCGGCAGGGATTGCGGCCGTGGTCCTGGCCTGCCTGATCGGCGCTGGTTGCGACTGGCTGGCGTTGAAATATTTCGGCTGTCCGCCGCTGCTGGAATCGATCCGGACCGCGTTCAAAGTGGTGGATGGCTACAGCAGAGGCACTCTCATCGACCTGTTTCCGAACTCCCCGCTTGAATTGCCGTCTGAGGTGTTTCTCCCTATCGGACTTGCCGTCATCTGGCTCGCGGTCCGTGCAGTCGAACTCCTTTTCACCAGCTGGAGCAAACACCCGCGCGATCAATTCTTCGCCCGCCGCGTTCCGCTGCACATCCTGATCATCTTGCGTTATGGCGTGCTCGTCCTGTTCGCAGGTGCGGTACTGCTGGCGCTCCTTCCCCACATGGGGGCGTTGCTGGATGCGACCACGCTCTCGACGTGGGTTGTGCATGTGGTCCTTGCCTTCGTCCTCTTCCTGTTGCTCGTCGCGCTGCTCTGCCTGCAATACTTCGCGACATGCCTGAAGATCATGGTGGAAGTGAAGCAGCTCAACGGCCGGCAGGAAAACTGGCGACGCTGGCGGCTCGACGTCGTCCGGTTTCTGATGGTATTCGTGCTCGCCTGCGGCGCCCTCATCGTCAGCCGGTACTTGTGGCCAATCATGCCCAGGCACGATGCCGAACGGGTGATCTACTGGGGATTATTGATTGCGGCCTACGCCGTGGTCGGCGTCATTGTCTTGTATGGGCTCGGCGTCGCGCTTCTGTTGGTCGCGCGCCGGCGTGAGCGGAAGGACAAGGAGCAATTTGAGGAGCCCGCAAACCTCGTCGCGAGATCCGCCCAAAACGCCAAAAAGTACGCTCGGGAAGAAGGCGGCAATAACCGCTTCCAAAACCATTTGGCAAGCCTCACTCTGGTGAAGCCGGGCTTCGTCCATGGTCTTGCGTTGCGCGCCACGCTGTTCTTCATCAATCTCCTGTCCCGCTTCTGGTTCAATGTCGGCGCGCTGGGCGATATCCCGACCATCCTCTCGGCCCGGTGGCTGCTGATTGATAGCGGTCGACGGCTGCTGTTTCTCGACAATTATGGAGGCGCCTGGGACAGCTACCTGAACGAGTTCATCGACATGGCCGCAGTGAAGGGACTGAACGCGATCTGGACCAACACCTATGTCGAAGACCAGGCGGGTAAGCGCTACAGCTTCCCCGGAACGCGGTTCTATTTCTGGAGCGGGGCTCAAGCCGAACAGCCCTTCAAGGCTTACGTCCGGGAGAGCCAGATCGAGACGATCATGTGGTACAGCGCCTATCCCACGCTGAGCGTGGTGAACATCAATACCAGCACGGCTATTCGACAATCGCTGTCCCAGCGGCTGGCTCCCACCGGAGTCGACGCAGTCGTTCAAAACCTTTGAGTGGGGATGATCATGGGCAAAAAGGTCGAGGTGGAATGGACGGATGTGCAAGGCATCGTCCTCAGCGGCTACGGAGATCTAAGGCGCTCGGCCTATTTGTTGTGGCGCTTCCAATCCGGTGATCTCCAGCGCAACAAAAACTGGCTATCGGCCCTGCTGACGAGGCGGTTGACTCCATCCCAGCCTGGGCCCAGCAGCAAGACGCAACCCGCCAGGAACCTGGCGCTGACGCCGTCGGGCCTACGCCGTCTCGGCGTCGAGCAGGCCTCGCTCAACTCCTTCTCGTTCGAATTCCTCGAAGGAATGGCTCCCGAGCGAGCCCCGGGCGCGCCGATCCCTCGCCGGACAAACGTCCTCGGCGACCTCGGACACAGCTCGCCCGAGAAGTGGAATTGGGGCGGCTGGAATGAGCAAACCCGCGACATCGACGGGCTCCTCATGCTGTTCGCGGTTGAGGCGGAAATCGATCAGCTGATCCAGGACGAGCTGAATGCACTGGCCGGCATTGCAGACGGCAAACCAATGGTCCTGAGGGGGCAACTCTTCGACCAGGAGATAGAGCACTTCGGCTTCGAGGACGGATTTTCCCAGCCGAAGATCGAGGGCCGACCCAACAAAAGCAAAGGCCATTCCCGGATGGCGAAATCCGAGATCAAGCTGGGGGCCGAGGTCAAGGCAGGCGAATTCCTGCTCGGCTACGAGAATGAGCGTAAAGCCAGTGTGATCCCCAAGGGGCAGGACCGGGATATCAGGCGGAACGGCACCTATCTCGTGTTTCGTCAGCTCGAACAGGACGTCCCCGCTTTCAACTCCTTTGTTTGCGCTGTAGGCCAACAAATCGGCGAGACCGGAGACTGGGTCGCCGCACGCCTGCTCGGCCGGTGGAAGAACGGCGACCCGTTGATCCCCGAGAAACCCAACGGAAACGAGGAAGATGCGAAAAACAACTTCCTGTACCACTACGAGGACCGTTCCGGCCTGAAGTGCCCGATCGGAGCCCACATCCGGCGCGCAAATCCGCGCGACTCCCTCGGACCCGATCCGGAAACAGCGCTGCATCTTTCAAAAATGCATCGCATCATCCGGCGCGGCCGGCCATATGGCGAGAGATGGCAGCCGAATGGTGCAAATGGCCATGGAGACAGAGCCGAGAGGGGAATGCTGTTCATTGCCCTGAACGCTGATATTGCCGGGCAATTCGAGATGATCCAGCACTCATGGATCAACAACCGTCATCTCAACGGTCTTTACACCGGAACGGATCCCATCAGTCACTTCCCTGATGGAGAAGCAATCACGATCCAGAACCGGCCGGCCAACTTCCGCGTCAACCGTCCAAAACCGTTCGTCACGGTTCGCGGCGGAGCTTATTTCTTCCTGCCGGGACTTCGGGCGTTGCGCGATATCGCCGCGGCCAAATGACCTCGGGCGATGTCGCGCCGGATTCAGGTGGCGGGCGAGGTGCGGGCGGCCTCGAGGGCAGGACGACATCGGTCTATCAACGGCCGCATGTCGCACTTTGTTGCGATCGCGAGAGCCCGCTCGAGGTAGGACTGGGCCTCCGCCCGGTCGCCTTTGGCCAATGAGGCCTCACCCAGAAGTTGCAGCGCATGGGCTTGTTGCGGAGGTTCGCCGCGCTCTTCGGCCAGCGCCAGGGCGCGCTTGCCCGAAATGCGTGCTTGCGCGAGGTCGCCCACGGCCAGGAAAGCACGCCCCTGCACCACGAACAGCCAACCCCAGCCGAAGGCATTTTCGCCGAGCGGCACGTCCAGCCGTTCCGGCTTGGACAGAATCTCGGCGGCAGCCCTTGTATCGCCCAACGCGAGACACGCTTCTCCCATTCGCGCCGCGAGGATAGGGTACATCTGCACGATGCCACGCTCGAGGCAGATTTGCCAGCACTCCCGCAGGATCGACAAGGCTTCCGCTTGCCGGCCCTGGGCAATCCTGAGCCGGCCCAGCACATGCGATATATTCGCACGCGAATAGAAATGATCCTCGGCTCTCCTCATGGCTTCGGTCGCCATGATTTCGGCCCGCTCCGTTTCCCCGATTTCGACCAGGGAATCGGCCAGGAAAGTACGAAGCACGACGCTCGGATAGGCGGCCCACCCGGCTCGCCGCGCATCAAGCTCCGGACTTTCGAACGCGAAGCACCTTTCGTGTATCTCGATCGACTTTCTGAACGCACCGGTTTCGTGAAGAACCATCCCGATCTGGTGCAGTGACGCAAACATGAGAGCAGGATCGGCGATCCGCTGCGCGACCTCGTTGGCCGCTTTGGCTGCTTCCATTGCGCTGTTGTGCTCTCCAATGCGCCACAGGGCAGTTGCGAGCTGACAATTGACGGCGGCATTGCGTATTGGATCGCTCGAGGGGTCCTCCAACTCCCGCGCCTCGCGCAGCACGTCGGCAATCAGCCGATGCTTGCCAAGGGGCTCCAGCGCAATGATAACGATCAGGCGGAAATCGATTTCGGCCTTGGTTTTCGCGGCCGAATCCGGCCAATGCGACAAGGTCTCCAATCCCCGGTGGTAAATCCCGATCGCATCCTGGTTGGCGCCGCGCCTCACGGCACGCCGACAGCTGCGCAGCTGATACGGCACTGCCTTTTCCCAAAGTCCCGCCATGAATGCATGATCGGCCAGCCGGTCGATGTGCTCGTCGAGCCGGTCGCTGAACCGGGATTCGATGACTGCGACCGCCTTTGCATGCAGCGAGCGGCGCGTGCCCAGCAGCATCGTTCCGTAGGCAACTTCGCGGATAAGTTCATGCTTGAAGGAGTATTCCGATCCGACGCGCTTGACCTTGCGAAGGAAGTCCGCCTCCTCAAGCCCCTTGAGATCTCCGGATATCTTGCTTGCCGGCACCTCCAGCAGTCCGGAGAGCAGCGCGATCGAAACGTCCGTTCCGATCACGGCGGACGTCTGTAGCAAGGTCTTCGGCACCCCGTCCAATCGGTCGATACGGGCAGCCAGAACGGTATGAATGGTCTGCGGGATCTCGATCCGCCCGGCGGGCTTGCTGAGACGATAGGCCCCGGGGTCTCCAGCGAAGCTTCCGGTCTCTGCGAGGGACTGCACCAGCTCTTCCAGAAAGAGGGGATTTCCCTGCGCCTTGGCGACGATGCGGTCTCTTATCGACTGCAGCGTCACATCTCCCCCGATAAGACGGTCGAGCATTTCCTGTGAGGCTGTCTCGGCGAGCGCCGACAATTCGAGGCGAAGGAGATCGGGATCCGCCAGATTGCCTTCCGGGCGCTGCGTCATGACGAGGAAAATTCGCAACCCGCGCAACAGGCTGAGGAGATTGTGAAGAATGATCCTCGTTTCACTGTCAATCCAGTGAACGTCCTCGACAACGATCAGCAGCGGGGTGCGGCGCTCCTGAAACAGGATCAGAGCCGTGATCGCTTCGATGATTGCCTGCCGCTTCTCCGTCGGCTCTAGGTTCTTCCATTCCTGATCTGCGACGTTGATGTCCAGCACTGAACAGATCGCCGAAACGTATCTCGCCAGAGTTGGATCCAGCGAAACGAGGTGTTCCCTGATCCGCTTGGCGACGATCTCGGGCGTGTCATCGATGTCGATCCCGAAGATGTGACGGATAAGGTCGCTGATCGGATAATAGCTGGATTGGGTATGCTGAGGAACGCACGCGGTTTCCAGCACGATCCAATCGCTGGGGCGCTCGCCGATAAAGTCATGAATCAGTCGCGATTTTCCGAGCCCTGCGGCGCCGACGACATTCAGCGCCTGTCCATTTCCGCTCGCGGCTCTTTGCAGCAGACTCCGTAACGTGTCGAGCTCGGCCTGGCGGCCCACCAGCGCGTTGAGGCCTTGCGAGGAGCGGGCTTGCCAGCGTGTGGTCGAGCGCATGCCTCCCAATTCGAAAGCTTCGACCGGCTCCGCCACCCCTTTCAACACAACCGTGCCGCGAGACTCCGCGACAATGAAGCCCTTGGCGAGCTTTTGCGTCGCAGCGGTGAGCATGATCCCGTTCGCTGGCGCGAGCTCTTCCATGCGGGCAGCCAGATGTACGGTTTTTCCGACCGCATCGTAGTTCATCATCAGGTTGCTGCCGATCGAGTGAATCACGACGTGTCCGGAATTGATTCCAATGCGCAGGGAGATGTCGCCGATCCTCCTGCGGTTCAGCTCCCGAATGCCGGCCCGCATGGCCATTGCCGCGCGGCAAGCTTGCACGGCATGGTCCTCGGTCGCTATGGGCGCTCCGAACAGCGCCATGACACCGTCGCCACGGGCCTGATTCATAAATCCATCGTGCTGATGAATTGCATCCATCAGCACCTGAAGCACCGGTCCAAGGATTTCGAGCGCCTCCTCCGGATCGAGCCCGTCGATCAGCGCCGTCGAGCCGCGGACATCCGCGAACAACACCGTGACGTGCTTGCGCTCGCCGGACATCGCGCCGCCGGAACGCAAGATCCGCTCGGCCAGCTTGGGCGGCAGCTTCGACTGCAGATAAGTCAGTGCGTTCTGGTCGGCCGCGGTCCCGAAGGCCCTGGATCGGCCGCAGCCACCGCAAAAGTGCGCAGTCGGCCGGATCTCGAAACCACAATGGTTACATCGACGGCCCAATTCGTCGGGAGAATCGCCCCGTTTAGTGACCACGGCAAGTGCCCTTCTTCACGCCACGTCGGTGTTATCCATGCCCATACCAATAGTAAGACAACCCGCGAAGACGAGCAAATTGTGCCTAGCCGTCGTGTTAAGCAGCCTACTAAAGGTCTATCGTCAGTGACGGCCGATCGCCCATTTCTATAGCAATGGCGTCTCGTTCATTCGCGGCGGCCTCCGCAAAATTTAAGGCGCAAGGCCTCGCCGTTGTTATAGTGGCATACGCTAGCGCGCTGGCTCAAGTACTCGCTGCACCACGATCGGAAAAAGCGGAAACCGAAGAGCGAGCAACTGGATGCTGCGCCAACTGATAAGGTTTGGCTGCGAAGCTTATCAGTTGCCATCTGATAAGGATTTCGTGCGCTCGATTTGAGGTCGTGGGGACAGGGTGATCACTTCCGATAAGGACAATTATCGGAAGTATACCCACCTGTCCTCTATTTACCACAGGAAGTTCGGAAATTACGAAGTAAATCCAAGTGCCGCAATGGCCAGAGTTTCCGCGGATAGAATGCCGCAGGCAATCAGAATCGAAAGCCTGGATGAGGTCTCAAGAGCGACATTGACCGGCCTCCGTAAGCTCAGGGTGTTGACGGTGGTGGCGACTGACCCGGATATGGCACAGGCATCGAGGGCCGCCCCTTCGTGCGAAATCAGGCGCGGAAGAGGGGACCAGTAGTGGTATTGGTTGAACCCGATGGGTAGCGCGAACGGGGTATGTCCAGCGCAACGACTATACTGTAACGACAGTCACAGCACGCATTCAAGCGCAACCAGCCAAATGTTTGGCACTTCGGTGGTTGCGCTCATACCAAAGCACGCGTCTTACCAGCTCCTACTTCAAAGCCTTCCGGTTGCCCCTGCCTCAGGTGACACGTGAGCGCGCTCTCAAAGTGCGCTGTCGGCAAGCACGCTCAGCTCCCGGAACTGCCGCCCGAGCGCAATCGAATCGTTTATTGACCCACCGCCGGAGTTGGGGAGCACCGTTCTATCGCAGGCCGACACCGCGCACTCAGCCACGGCGAGAACTGCGGAAATGCAAATGCCGCGCGGGCTTACACTGTTGTCCTTGGTCCAGGCCGATGACAGTGAGACGCTCGGCGTCAAACTGTCGAACGGGATTCTTGACGTGGCTTTAGCTGGCAAGACCCTGAACTTGGTCGTGCCGACGACCCTTGACGAACTGCTTGCGCATGGAGACGTCGCGGCGCTCGAACGCCTGATCGCAGCGGCAAAGGACAAGCCGGAGTTCTTAAAGGATGAAGGGACGATCAAGTTCGGCCGGCTCTTTGCCAACCCGGGCAAAATTGTTTGCGTCGGACTTAACTACAAGGCGCACGCGGAGGAAGCCGGCGAAAAGCTTCCAAAAGTTCCCATCCTTTTTAACAAGTACAACAATACGCTTGCCGCGCACAATTGCACCATAAAGCTACCCCCACGTGAGGTCTCTTACAAGTTCGACTACGAAACCGAATTGCTTGTGGTCATCGGGAAGACGGCCCGCAATGTCTCAGAAGCAGAAGCCCTCGACTATGTTGCGGGCTACGCCGTTGGACATGATTTCTCCGCACGTGACCTTCAATTCGACACGGGTGGCCAATGGATGGTCGGTAAGACGCTGGATGGGTTCGCACCCATCGGACCCTACTTCGTCTCGGCCGATCTGGTCGATCCGAACAACCTTGCGATCGAGACATTCGTGAATGATGAAGCTCAGCCACGACAATCCTCGCGTACCTCAAAGTTCATCTTCAACCCGCAGAAGGTGATCTCTTACGCCTCGAAACTGTTTGCGCTGGAACCAGGCGATATCATTTTCACGGGCACGCCGGAGGGAGTGATCATTGGAATGCCGAAGGAGAAGCAAGTCTGGCTGAAGGCCGGCGACAGGATCATCAGCCGAATTGAGAAGCTTGGCACACTGAAGTTTGATTTAGCGTAGGAGCCATTCTCAGGGGTTGCGGGGAGAACCGCGTGCGGCTGGGTGCGAGGATCGACATGTTATGCCATCGCACGCGCCGACGATCGCGCGCTCGCGCCCTGAGAGCGCGAGACTATGGCTTGCACTGCCGCCGCGTGACGTCTTTTGCGATCTTCAGGAAGTTGAACAAATGCGGCATCCGGTTGTCGCGCCGGTAGTTCAGCGACAGCGCGGTCCCTGGATTATGTCCCTCATAGGCGCGGTAGGCGACGCCGGGGCGTTCCGCCTCCGAGACCGATTTCGGCACCAGCGAGATGCCAACGCCGACCGAGACCAGGCTGATCGCGGTCTGATAGTCCTGGGCCAGCACCTGCGATTTCGGAATGAAACCCTCTTCGAGGCAGATGTTGAGGATGTGGTCGGCGAAGCTCGGGCGCGGCTTGCGAGGGTAGAGGATGAATGTCTCGGCCTTCAGCGCCGACAACCTCGTGACCGGCTGTTCGAGCAAAGGCGAGGTGTCGGCCAGCGCTAGGATCAACGGCTCCTGCAGCAGCGGTTCCGACTTCAACTCCTCGTCGTCGAGCGAAGGGCGGGCGATGGCGATATCGATCTCGCGCTGGATCACCGCGCGCTTCTGCTCGGCGTTGTTCATCGCCGACAGCGCGAGTTCGACGTCGGGATAGGCTGAGCGAAACGCCTTGATCACATTGGGCAGCACGCCATACGTCGCCGATCCCACGAAGGCGACGCGCAGATGTCCCGAAAAACCTTCGCCGATCCGCTTGATCTCGCGATGCGTTCGATCGAGTCGCTCCAGCACGTCGCGCGCACGCTCCAGAAGCACGCTGCCGGCCTGGGTCAGCCGGATCTGGCTTCGGCTCCGGTCGATCAGCATGACGCCGAGATCGCTCTCGAGTTGCGCGATCTGTCGGCTGAGCGGCGGCTGCGCGATCGCGAGCCGCGAGGCGGCACGGCCGAAATGCAGTTCCTCGGCGACGGCAACGAAATAGACCAGTCGCCTGAGATCCATGACGTCGTCGCGGTCGGTCACGGTCAGCCGGACGCTTGTTCGCGCGCTTCCGCGGAAGCGGCCTGGAGGTCCCGCCGGGTTTGGTGTCGCGTGGTCATCAGCGCACGATCGATGGTTCCAGCGTAAAGACTGGGCGTAGGTCCCCGGATTGTCAATCGTCCGCGGGAACGACGCCGCCTGCCTAGTCCTTCCGGGCGAAGGCCCGAATCTTGTCCTCGTCGACCTCGACGCCGAGACCGGGACCATCGGGAACGCAGATCTCGAACTCCTCGAATCTGATCGGGTTGACGACCAGATCCTCCACCAGGATTCGCGGACCGAAATGCTCGGTGCCCCATTCGAGCTTGGGCAGGGTCGAGAATGCGGCGAGATGCGCGGCCGCGCCGATGCTGCTCTCCAACAGGCAACCGCCGTAGAGCTCGAGGCCGTGCGCGGCCGCGACCGCGGCGGCGCGCTTGATCTCGAACAGGCCGCCGCTCTTCACGAGCTTCAGCGAATAGACGCTGCCGCAGCCCATCGCGCCTATGCGGGCGATCTCCTCCTTGGTGAAGGCGGCTTCGTCGACCAGCAGTGGAATCGAGGTGCGCGCCGCTACGCGCGCCATGGCTTCCAGCTGCAGCGCCGAAACGGGTTGCTCGATCAGGGCAACATCCAATTCCTCCAGCGCAGGCATGAAGCGGATGCACTCGGCTTCGGTCCAGCCCTGGTTGACGTCGACGATCAGGCGCACCTCGCCGCCGAGGCCGGCGCGCAACGCCTGCAGCCGCTTCAGATCGGCCTGCGGCGGGATGAAGCCGAACTTGATCTTGAACTGGCGGTGTTCGCGGCGCCGCAGCTTCTCTTTGGCTTCCTCCAGCTCCTGGCCGCTGTCGCCGGAGGCCAGTGCCCAGATCACCTCCATGCGCTCGCGCACCGCGCCGCCGAGCAGCGCGCTGGCGGGGAGGCCGAGCGTCTTGCCGGCGGCGTCGAGCAGGGCGGACTCGATGGCGCCCTTGGCCGCGAAATTGCGGGTGGCGGCCTTGCCCATGCGGAGCGCATTGGCCTCGAAGGCGAGGGCAGACTGCCCGAGCAGCGCCGGCCCCAGATAATTCGTGACCGCAGCCTTGATCGACTCCACGCTCTCCTCGGCCCAGCGCGGTCCGCCGAGCGTCGAGGCTTCGCCGATGCCCGTCACGCCGTTGTCAAGCAGGACGCGCACCAGCACGTAGCCCTGATGCGTGACTTCCGTGTTCGAGAGCTTGTGCCGACGACGGGTCGGCGCCTCCACGATGGTGGCGCGGATGCTGCGGATCGCGGTGTCCTTTGTGTGAGCCTGCACTCGCTCCACAGGCTCGGCGACTTCGATCACGGCACGACTCATATATCCTCGCAGGTCAGTTCAGAATGAGTCCCGCCAGGCCGGTGGGGCTGGCAGGACATTACGGGTATTACTCTGCAGCGACGAGCCGTTCGACGGCCGCCTTCTTGAGTTTGAAGTCGAAGTTGAGAACCAGATCGGTGTCGGCACCGGCCGGTGCCTTGTTGAACTTGCCGATCAGGCTCTGCTTCACGGCGAATACCGAGTCGTTGTCGAGATACTTGGTCTCGGAATCGTAGATCTGCGAGATCAGCGATTGATAGCCGTCCTTCGAGAGCATGAAGTGGATGTGGCCCGGGCGCCAGGGATGGTGGCCCATGTACTTGAGGAGCTCGCCGCCCGCGCCGTCATAGGGGATCGGATAGGGCTCGGGGCGGAGCGCCACGAACGCGTATTCGCCGTTGGCGTCGGTCGTGAACCGGCCGCGCAGATTGTAGGCCGGCTGCTCCGGATCCTGCAGATCGTAGAGCCCGTTCGGCGCGTCTTCCCAGACGTCGATGGTGACGCCCTCGATCGGCTGCCCTGCGGTGTCGTTGATGCGCCCGCTGACCTTGACAGTCTGCGCGTTGTCGAACGTCTTCTTGATGATGGAGGCGCCCTTCGGCAGTACCGGCGGGTTTTCCCGGTAGAACGGCCCAAGCACGGTGGACTCGCTCTCGCCGTCGGTGACCCGGTGGTCGAGCATATCGACAAGCACCTCGACGCCGAGGATATCAGCGATCAGGATGAACTCGTTGCGCTTCTCGTCCGAGATGTCGCCGGCGCGCCGCAGGAATTCGCAGGCGGCGAACCACTCGGCAAAGGTCAGGTCGACCTCCTTGCAGAACGCGTGCATGTGGCGGATCAGGCTAGTCATGATCTGGCGGTTACGATCCGGAATATCCTTCGCGAGCGCGGCGATCACGTGGTCGGTGATGGTGTCCTTGGTGACGTTCAGCATGGTCGTTTCCTCCTTTTCTTCCAGTTTGATCAAACTTGCATTCCCGTTTTCGGGAATATCGGTTGGTGGCTTCACCACACAAATTCGTAAGCAGCATTCTCCAGCATCGCGGGCGCAGGGTGCGGGTCGGCAAGGCCGCCAAAGCGGCCGCGGAAGAACAGCAGCGGCTTCTTGCTGGGCTCCAGCGCCATCTCGCGGACGCGGCCGAGGAAGATGGTGTGGTCCCCGGCGACGATCTCGTCGGCGAGATCGGTCACGAAATAGGCCGCCGCGTTGGCGATCACGGGTAGCTCGTTGCGCCGTTCGAAGATGTCGCAAAGGTCGAGCCGCGGCTTGCCGGCGAAATGCCACGCGAAATCCTCCATCCCCTCGGCGAGGACGCTGACAGCGAAGCGGCCTGTGTTCTGGATGTTGCGAAGCATCTTCGCGCTTTTCGCGATCGAGATCGCGACCAGCGGCGGATCGAGCGAGACCGACATGAAGGCGTTGGCCGTCATGCCATGGTCGCGGCCCTCGCAATGCGTGGTGATGATGGTGACGCCGGTGCCGAACTGGCCACAGGCGTTGCGCAGCTCGCGCGGATCGATCGCGGTCATTGGCTTGCGGCCTCAGGTTGCGCCAAACCAGATCGATTGGCCGAGGGCGCGATGTCTCGCCAGTTTTCCAGCGTCGCCGCCGCAGCAGCAAGTCCGGATCGCCGCAAGCTCCGGATCCGGCTGCTGGAGACGATCTCGCCATTGCCGCAGCGCACCGGTGGCAGGATGCGGGTGTTGAAGTGTTGCCGCAACAGCAACGCCGTGCCGCCCTTGCAGGACCCGAAGCGGAAATCCTCGCCGACGACCACTTCACGCGGCTGCAGCCGCCGCAGCTCGGCGAGGAAATCCGCCGCTGTGCGCCGCACATAGATCCGGTTGAAGTCGGCGACGATGATATGGTCCGGCGCAAATGTTGCGATGCGCTTGAGCTTTTCGCGCAGCGATATCAACGCCTCGGCCTGGCCGAAGTACACCTTTGGCGGCGGATCGAAGGTGTAGACCACGGCGGCAACGCCGCGGCGTTGCGCTGCCGCAATTGTCTGCCGGATCAGCTCCTGATGGCCGCGGTGGACGCCGTCAAACGCGCCGATCGTCACGACGCAGGCTTCGAGGGCCAGTTCGCCATCACGATGGAAAGCGACAGCGCTGCTGTCAAAACCCTCGCCTAAACCCGTGGTCATGGCTCGCTCCGGTTTTCGCTTCCTTGCCGTGCTGCGCGACTGCTCCGTCGCCTGCGGCGTTGCGTCGGCCGGACGATCATTGCCGTCCGGTCCGTGCGATCGAGTCATAGCCCGACTTGGGCCGGTCCGCGCGGTATGGTGTGATACCTTTCGCCGCTCCTCGTGAGCGCATAGCGTTTCCTCCGATGTCGCGCCGACCGAGAGCGTGACGGGATTGGTCCCAGGCCGGTGCTGCAACGCCGCCGGTCCAACGACACAAACGGAGGAGAAGTGTCCATGACTACAGCAGCCGCCCTGCGAGCCGACATGCCTGCGTCGACCACCAGCGTCTATACCGGCGCGGAATTCCTGGACAGCATCCAGGACGGAAGAGAAATCTACATCTACGGCGAGCGCGTCAAGAACGTCACCCAGCATCCCGCCTTTCGCAATTCGGCGCGGATGGTGGCGCGCTGGTACGACCGTTTTCACGAGAAGAAGGATCAGATCGGCGTCCTGACCGATACCGGCTCGGGACAATTGACTCATCCGTTCTTCCTCGGCTCGAAGACGGCCGACGATCTGATCAAGGGCCGCGACGCGATCGCCGAACTCCAGAAGGTTGCGTTCGGCTGGATGGGCCGTTCACCTGATTACAAGGCATCGTTCCTTGGCACGCTGGGTGCGAATTCGAGCTTCTATGGCGACTACGCCGGCAACGCCAGGAAGTGGTATGCCCGGACCCAGGAACGGCTCGACTTCTGGAATCACGCCATCGTCAACCCTCCGATCGATCGCGATCGGGCGATCGAGGAGGTGCGCGACGTCTTCATGCATGTCGAGAAGGAGACCGACGCCGGCCTGATCGTCTCCGGGGCTAAGGTGGTCGCAACCGGCTCGGCCTTGACGCACTACAACTTCATCGCCCACTACGGCATCCCGATCAAGGACAAGTCGTTCGCGCTGATCTTCACGGCACCGATGGATGCCAAGGGCATCAAGTTGATCGCCCGCTCGTCCTACGAATTCACGGCGGCGGCGACCGGCTCGCCGTTCGACTACCCGCTGTCGAGCCGCTTCGATGAAAACGACTCGATCCTCGTGTTCGACAAGGTGCTGGTGCCCTGGGAAAACGTCTTCATCTATGGCGACGTCGACAAGATCAACCAGTTCTTCCCGGCGTCCGGTTTCATCCCGCGGTTCACGCTGCACGGCGTGACGCGGCTGGCCGTGAAGCTCGACTTCATCGCCGGCCTGTTTTCGATGGCCGTAGAGGCGACCGGCTCCAAGGACTTCCGCGGCGTGCAGACCGCTGTGGGCGAGGTGATCGCCTGGCGCAATCTGTTCCACGGCATTGCGGACGCGATGGTGAAATCGCCGATCGCCTGGCAGGGCACCGAGGGCTACAGTTTGCCCAACCTAAACTACGGGCTGGCCTATCGTGTGTTCGCGCCGATGGCCTATCCGCGGATCAAGGAATTGATCGAGCGCCATGTCGCGAGCGGTCTGATCTATCTGCCGTCGAGCTCAGCCGATCTGGAGAGCGATGCGATCCGGCCCTATCTCGATCGGTTCGTGCGCGGCTCCAACGGCTATGCCGCGATCGACCGGATCAAGTTGCTCAAGCTGCTGTGGGACGCGGTCGGCTCCGAATTCGGTGGCAGGCACGAGCTCTACGAGCGCAACTATGCCGGCAATTACGAGAACCTGCGGGTCGAGACGCTGAACGCCGCGGCTGCCACCGGCGACCTCGGCGCCATGCAGGATTTCGTGCGCAACTGCATGAGCGACTACGACGTCTCCGGTTGGACGGCGAAAGATCTGGTTAGTCCTGATGACATCAACCTCGTCAGCCGCGGACTGGTGCAGGGCTGAGGACAAGGCTGACGATCTGGTAAAGACGATCAAGGGAGCCGCCGCGATTGCGCCGCGGCTCCACGCCGTTTTCGCGCGGTCGCTTCATCCTTGCAGAAAGATTTCATCGTCATGCTGTTTCACGTCGAAATGGAGGTACGGATCCCGCACGATCTGCCGACTGAGCGAGCCGACACGCTGAAGCAGGCGGAGCGTGTCCGCGCCATGGAGCTGCAGGGCACAGGGGCCTGGCGCCATTTGTGGCGGGTGGCCGGGCGCTACGCCAATGTCAGCATATTCGACGTCTCGGGCGCGCAAGAATTGCACGACATCCTGTCCAGCCTGCCGCTGTTTCCATTCATGGAGATCCGGGTCGCGCCGCTGTGCCGGCATCCGTCGTCGATCCATGACGACGACCGGTAGCAGCGCTGCCGGCGCCGTTGCTCCAAACTAACATTACAGTTGCATTTTTTGTCTGAGATGGGCTCGTCTGGCATAAGAGGTATGGTCAGGTAGCGAATTGCAACCACTCCGAGAAGGCTCGGATCTAATAAGGGCTCGAAAATGTCGACTAAAAGCCATCTGGACGAACTGAGCCCCTACGCCGCACGGCCGTGGGGGGCCCTCTATGAAGCTAACCAGGAAGGCGGAGTTCCAAAAGCCTCGAATATCGTCTCGATCTTCAAGAAGTCGGTTCGGTCAGCAGCGGCGCAGCCCGCTGTCATCTATTTCGATCAGAAAATCTCCTACGCCGAACTCGACGCATCGAGTGATGCGTTTGCAACGGCACTCGCGGACGAAGGCTTCGGTCAAGGTGACCGGCTCGCGCTATATCTTCAAAATACTCCTGCGTTTGTCATCGCTGCGCTCGCGGCCTGGAAGCTGGGCGGGATCGTTGTCACCGTCAATCCGATGAACACCGCCCGCGAACTGGCGCTTATCCTCGATGACAGCTTGCCCAAGGCACTTGTCTGCCAAGACGAGCTGTATCGCGATGTCGTCAGTGGCCTCCGACGCACGTTGCCCGCAGTCTTCACGACATCTGCGTTCGATTTTCAATCGCGGAACGATCGTCGCATATTCGGCGGCCTGTCCAGGGGGAAGGTAGCGTCGAATTTGATTCAGCTTATCGAAGCCAGAAAGGGACGATCCGCTACGATCATTGAACCTGCGGCATCCGACCTAGCCATGTTGGTTTACACCTCCGGAACGACAGGCGTTCCCAAGGGCTCGATGAACACGCATGGCGGTGCCGTGATAACGGCGGAAAGCATTGCACGCTGGATGCATGTCGAAACGGGCACACCGGTCCTTGGCGTCGCTCCACTTTTTCATATCACGGGATTGATCGCAGGTCTCGCGCTGGCGCTCGTTCGCGCGGCGCCACTCATCTTGACCTATCGCTTTCATCCCAATGTGACTGCGGACGCGATAGAGGAGCATGGCGCTGGCGTCGCGTTTTGCGCCATCACGGCTCTGATGGCCATGTTGAACGAAGGCACCGTGCGCGCCGACCAGTTGAAGAGCCTCACTACGATATGTTCGGGAGGCGCACCGGTTCCTGCGCAGGTGCTGAGGGACTTCAAGGCCAAGTTTGGGCACTACATCTATCACGGCTATGGCATGACCGAGACCAATGGGCCGGTCGTTCTTGTGCCTGCGGATCGCGAGGCACCGATCGACGAACTGACGGGAACACTGTCCATCGGTGTTCCGACGCCGCATACACAGGCCTGGATCGCCGACGAGAACGGCGCTCCCGCTGCCATCGGCGAGCAAGGGGAGATCATCATCAACGGGTCATCATTGTCCGCTGGATACTGGAACAATCCGGAGGATACCGCAAAGACGATGCAGCCGGATGGGCTGCGCAGCGGAGACATCGGTTTTATGGATGCGAATGGTTGGTTCTACCTCGTAGATCGCAAGAAGGACATGATCAACGCGGGCGGGTACAAGGTCTGGCCGCGAGAGGTGGAAGACGTGCTCTATACTCATCCCGCGGTCCGCGAGGTCGCTGTGGTCGGCACCCCCGACTCCTACCGCGGCGAGACCGTGAGGGCGGTCATTAGCCTCAAGCACGGCCAGCACGCCACGATGGACGAACTGCAGGAGTTCTGCCGCCAGCGAATGGCCGCATACAAATATCCGCGGATAATCGAGATCGTGGAAGAGCTGCCGAAGAACTCGAGCGGCAAGATATTGCGCAGGGCGTTGCGGGATGCGTTCAGCGCCGGCCAAGCCGCGCCGGCACCGAAGATTGGATGAGATGCACAGTCATTTTGACAAAGCCGACGCTGGTAACGCGACTTCCTACAACGCCGTGGCATGGGTCGACCGCAACGTTGAGCTTGGCAGAGGTGACAAGAT
Source organism: Bradyrhizobium niftali (assembly GCF_004571025.1). Lineage (GTDB taxonomy): Bacteria > Pseudomonadota > Alphaproteobacteria > Rhizobiales > Xanthobacteraceae > Bradyrhizobium > Bradyrhizobium niftali. The sequence continues at coordinate 877,857 of NZ_SPQT01000001.1, forward strand.
CGCGTTCATCGACGTCGCGCCCACGGCTGGAGCTCGCTCTCAAGAATCACGTGAGAGCAACGGGTGGGCCTTGGAAATATCCGCGATGGATTGAGATCGTTGATGAGTGTTCCGTGACCGTATGTGAGACAGGTCAGCCGAGCCATACGTTACTTCAGCGCGAGAAACAGCATAAAATTGCGGAGCTTCGTACGTTCCAAGTGGGTTGATCGGGCGGCTGATTGGGTCGCCGCGCGAAGCGCCGTCACAGGCGAAACGGTTGCGCTCGTCCCCAGCGGCGGCATCGGGAGTTCTGCTCCAGCGAATGGCTGCATACAAATATCCGCGGATCTCGAGCGGATAACTGTTTGATCATTCGACGGATCTTGAGATCGACCACACGCTTGGCATGCCGTTCTCTGGCGAGGCGCATGGCGCGCTGCACCGAAGCTTGGTTGTCGCGGCGGCGCGAGACGAGGCCACGAGCTCAAGCTCTGCAAGTTGGCGCTTCAGGTCGAACTCGGTCCCCTCATGGAATCGGTGGAGCATCGACGTCATCCACCAGGAGAAGTGCTGAGCGCGCCACACGCGCCGAAGCGCGGTGCGCCAATAGGCATCCAAAAGGTCGGTCGACCGATTGTCGTAGTACGACGCCAGCGCCCGAGCGAGGACGTGCGCGGCCAAATTCAAGCCCTTGGCGCCGGTCGGGGCGCGGCAAGCCGGTCCGCTAGGTGGAGGGCGAGTTCAAGATGCAATCGATTTTGCTTGAGCGGACGTCCAAGGAGTGTCTCCGCGCGATCGAGACGATAGCGAATCGTATTGTGATGGAGGCCGAGGCAGGCGCCGGCTGCGCGGAGATTGCTGTTGGCATCAAAGAATCCTTTGAGTGTGGCCCGCAAGCGACGTGCTTCGATTGTCTCGTCTGCCAAAAGCCCAAGCTTGTCGGCTATGAACGCGCGGCAGTACGCGGGATCGCTCCCGCAAAGAGCTGCAAGCTCCACGTGGTCAAAGTGAGTCACGGTCCCGGCAGGATAACCTGCAAGACGTGCGACTCGAATTGCGTCGCAGGCTTCTCTGTGGCTGCGGCGGAATCCGATGATCCCGACGGCTGGCCGACCCTGACCGACAAGTACCGCAGCTTGCGGTGGACGAGCTTCATGCCCGACTTGTGCTGGGATCCAGCACCAAACCGTGTCGATGTCGGGACGGACTAGCAGTGGCTTTGCTTGGCTCAACGAGCCGGCAATTTCATGTGCGGTTGAATCGAGAGGCGTTTGATCCCCGCTTTGATGTCGGTGCAAAACGAGCGCAACATGATGCCCCGCAAGGTTATAGCTCAGGCGCAGGGCTGCATCGCGCATATTGACATCGTCTTCGGTCAAAATACGCTGGACGAAGGCCGCCCACGCCAGCGAGCCCTCCCGCGCAACGCGCTCGGCTTCATCTCTATACTCGGCACTCAGCCGGTGAGTGATCAGATCTAACCAGCCGATCAAGAATGTCGTCCCATAACTAACAACCGAGACGGCAGTAGACGTATCCCGGCAATGCTGCTCGACAGCATCGGACCAGCGCTTGCACCAATAGATCAGTCCCACTCGGTAAGCCCGCATGATTGCGTCATAGCTGAAGTTGTGCTGGACCATGGCGCGCGTGGACTGCACCACTTCGGCGGGGGGAGCGATCTGTTCGAATGGGACTGAATTGATCAGCGCATGCAGGATCGCCTTGCTGTTTGCGTGGCAGCTCGCCCGCGCGAGGTCGATCATGCCGCCCTGGGGGATTTCTGGCATCGCCGCCAGAATGTGGGAAAGGGTCCCGTCACCAATCGAGGGCAATTCGGGCACCAACGCCGTGGCGATACGGCGAACGGTTGCGAGGATCAATTTTTCCGAAGAACGTGCCATAGGTCGAGCATATCGCCAAATGGTCAATTTTGCTCCAGAAATTTGAGCGTTTAGCCGAAGACAGCCGATGTCGGTCGGGTCCAAGCTCTGTGCTGGCAACGCAGGAAAACCTGGGGCCGCTTCAGATGGAGGATACGCTGATGGGATCGCATTACGATGTCGTTGTGGTCGGCGCAGGTTTTGCCGGTTTGTACGCAGTGCACAAAATGCGCGACGAGCTTGGGCTGGATGTTCAAGCCTTCGAGGCGGCCGGAGGAGTGGGCGGTACATGGTGGTGGAACCGGTATCCCGGTGCCCGTTGCGATTTCGAATCGATCCACTACAGCTACTCTTTTTCCGAAGAGATACAGCGCGAATGGGAGTGGTCGGAGCGCTTTGCCGGGCAGCCGGAAATCTTGGCCTATCTGGAATGGGTGGCTGACAAGCTGGATGTCCGCCGCGCATTTCGTTTCAATACGCGCGTGACGTCGACAACGTGGGATGACAAGGCCGCGCGTTGGATAATCTGTACCGATGACGGAGCCACCTGCACGGCACGCTTTGTGGTGTCTTGTGTCGGCGGCCTTTCTGTCGCGAAGGAGCCGGAGTTTCCGGGCTCAGAGACATTCAGGGGCGAACTCTACCGGACGAGTAGTTGGCCGCACGAGCCCGTGGACCTCACTGGCAAGCGGGTTGCGGTGATCGGCACGGGCTCGACAGGCATCCAGGTTATTCAAGAGATTGCGAACGAGGCGGCGGAGCTGACCGTGTTTCAGCGGACGCCCAATTTCGCCGCTCCCCTGGGCAATGAACCCGTCGATCTGGCGCAGCGGCGATGGAATGCAGAGCATCACGCCGAGCTGCGAGCGGGCTCGCGCCAACATATGATCGGCGTGCCCTACGACCCGCCCAGCGGTCCTGCACTTGCAGCGACGCCGGATGAGCGGCGCAGGATCTTTGACAAGTATTGGGACCGCGGCGGCTTTCGCCTGCTCGTCTCGACATTCAGCGATGTGATTTTTAACCAACAGGCCAACGAAACTATCGCAGAATATATCCGCGAACGTATCCGTGAACGTGTGAAGGATCCTGCGACGGCAGCGTTGCTTTGTCCTACGGACCATCCCTACGCGTCGAAGCGTCCGCCGTTCGAGACCGGATATTACGAAGCCTACAACCTCCCGCATGTTCATCTTGTCGACGTGCGCTCCGCGCCGATTGAGGCGATCACGCCAACCGGTGTCCGCACGTCGTCGAAATCCTACGAATTCGATGTGATCATCCTCGCAACTGGATTCGATGTCTTCACACGGCCGCTGTTGAATCTCGGGCTGAGGGGGCGCGATGGTCTGAAGCTCGAAGACAGATGGGCGAACGGCCCCACGAGCTATCTGGGTGTCCAGATCGCCGGATTTCCAAATCTGTTCGTCATCAACGGCCCGAAGAGTGCGGTCGCGCTCTATAACGTTCCATTGGCGACCGAGGACAACGTCAACTTTGTTGCTGCGGCTCTCGCTCGCGCCATAGCGGATAAGACCGCGACATTTGAGGCAACTTACGAGGCTGAAGAAGCCTGGGGCCGCCTGTGCGAAGGCATTCTCAACCTGACCGTCATCCCGCATTCCAAGGGCTCCTGGTACATGGGCGAGAACATCCCGGGCAAGGCGAGGGCGGCGTATTTCTTTTCGGGTGGCGCGCCCTTGTACCGGGCGATCTGCGCCGAGATCGCGCATGTGGGCTATGGCGGATTTGCCCTTGACCGTGTTTCGGCGCCTATTCCCCCAATGGTCAGACTCGATCCCGCCGCGGCGCTCCTCCTGGGCTCAATGCTGGCCCGCGGCATGAAGCCTCTTGATGAGCTCAATCTGGATGAGGTACGAGCGGCGGCCGAGTCCCTGAGGGAGCTGCAGCTGCCAGGACCCGCAATGCGAGTCGAAACCGTCGAGGCGCCTCGCGCGCGAATCTACATCCCCGACCGCGCGGGCCCTCTACCGGTGATCGTGTTCTATCATGGAGGTGGCTGGATCTCCGGGTCGCTCGATTTGGCCGACGCTCCCTGCAGACGGCTCGCCGACGAAAATGGAGCAATGGTCGTCTCCGCGCACTATCGGCTCGCGCCCGAACATTCGTTCCCGGCTGCAACCGATGATACATTCGCTGCGCTAAGCTGGGTCTGGAAGCACGTCAGCGCATACGGCGGCGATCCTGGCCGGATCGTGGTCATGGGTGAGAGCGCCGGCGCGAATCTGGCCGCAGTCGCCGCGATCCGCGCACGCGATGCCGGCATTCCGCTGGCGGGGCAGGTGCTGATCTATCCTCCGATCGATCCGGAGGCATCCACGGCATCCCGCACTGAATTCGCTGATGGACCCTTCTTTACTCGGGCCATCGGCGAGAAGATGTGGGGCGCCTACCTCGGTGGCGCCGGACTAACGGCGCTCGCCGCGCCCTCGCGGGCTTCCTCCTTGGCCGGACTGGCACCCGCGCTGGTCCTAACGCTCGAGCTCGATATGAGCCGTGACGAGGCTGAGGACTATGCCGGTGCTCTGGCTTCGGCAGGGGTTCCTGTCCGGTTGCATCGGTTCGATGGACTCTTCCACGGTGTGTTCAACATGAGTGCGTTCATCCCGCGGGTTCGAGAAATGTACGCGTCGATCGGCGAGTTTGTGGCCACTTGCAAAGAGCAGATAACCGAAGCCGCGTAGTCGACCTTAGATGACGGGAAGCGATGCTGCTGCGCTGCCGGCTAAGTATGTCAATGCGAAGAAAGTCCCCGAGGCAACCCAGGCTCGAACACCTAAGCATTATACGCGCGATTCACAGCATGCGAGAATAGCCAGCGTTTCAGGGCCATGAAACATAAGAACTTAGCAGCCGAACATTCTGCTACCTGCCGTCGCATTCTGGACGCTGCTACCAGACTGTATCGGATGATGGGTCATAGGAAGACGTCGGTGGCCGATATTGCGCGCGAGTGTTCGATGTCGCCGGCAAACGTCTATCGGTTCTTTAGCTCGAAGCAAGCGATGAACGATGCTGTCGCAGATAGGTTGTTTGCCGAGGTGATCACTCTCGCGACTGAAGCCTCTGTAACCCCGCGAACTCCCGCCGAGCGATTAAGAGCGACGTTGGCGGCTATCGAGAAGTGCCATGCTGATCGCTTCCTCAACGAAAAACATCTCCATGAACTAGTGGTGATTTCGATACGAGAGGACTGGTTGGTTAGCCGTTCCTTCACTGAGCGGATCGAGTCCATCGTGGCCGACATCGTCTCGGAAGGGATAGCACGACACCAGTTTCAAAGCGGAGATAGTATAATCCTTGGGCGATGTCTTCTTGTGACGACGGCTGTGTTTTGCAATCCGCGCCTAATCGCTACGACGGGAGGTTTTCATCGACCAAATCTAGAGCAGATCATGGACTTCGCAATTGGAGCACTTCGTGGAGACAGCATTATTCACTTCACGGGCGATCAACTCCATGCCTCCAGAGAGCCGGTTCGCGCTGGGTCGACATCGCCTGTGCGATAGTCACTTCCCTCAGATGCTTGTGAAAAGAAGTGGACCGGCAGTGTGAAAATAAGCTCGAGATTCTCCGACGGCGACGTTCGCCGCAAATGAGCGCACCCATCCTCGGGGTCGATAGCGATATATCGACGTCCGAGACGGTACTTTGCCGGCGAACCGTCAATTCCCGAGTGTGTCGCGGCTCCGAATATTGACCCCTTTCGGCTTCCAACATGCACCCCGGCTCCTCATTGCGCTAATTCGAAATGCATCCAGGCGCTTACTGCATACCGGGCGGGGTCAGTGTTGGACGCCGGTCGTGGAGGCAAAAGCCGCGCCGATCCACAGCCCTTATGATACGAACGGTGTGGCTTGAGGGCTTACAGTGAGCCCGATTACCCTAAACGACTATCGAAGCCTAGCTAAACGTCGCGCAACTTCGGTGCAGACCCTCATGTGACCTTTCCTCGCGCCCTATTTGCCGCAGACCACCGACGCTCAATTTCCTTCACCGTCTTTTTCAAGCTCGGCAGATACTTCTTCGCAGCGGCCTCTGGCGTCATCGAGGACGAGAAGAAGATGAGGTTGAGACTGCCGAGAATCGGACCGCCACCAGGAATGGCCAATGCGATGGCGCTGATGCCGGCTTCGGACCCTCCAACTGACGATGCGTAGCCATCCTTTCTCGTCTGCAGAAGAATGTCCTCAATGAAGCGGCGATCCTTCGCCAGCTCGGCATCCTCCTCGACGAGCGAGGCGGTTAGATTGAGCATCTCGCGACGCAACTCGGGCGGTGAGGCAGCCAGGATGGCCTTGCCCAAGGCGCTCCGGACCAATGACCTTCTGCGCCCCACCATTGAACGATGAACCGAGAAGGGGCTGAAGGGGTGGGTGCTCTCCCGGATTAGCACGGTGCCGAGTTCAAACACTCCGAAGTCGCTGGGCCACGATACCTGGTCGAGCAGGCTGAACATTGCCGGAAGCGCGGCCTGGCTCGACAAGTCGCGCGACGAAACGCCTTCGCTCAGGGCGCGCACTTGGGGCGTCAAACCGAACAAAGCGTTTCTTTCGTCGAACGTTACGTAGCCGTCTTCGCGCAGCGTATCGAGTAAACGGTAGCAGGTTGTTCGGTTGAGGCCGGTCCTCTTTGCGAGCTGCACGACGTTCGATGGCCCACTCGCGTTGAGCTCATTGATCAGGGCCAACCCTCGGGAAAGTGCCCTGACGTTGCGGTGCATGATCGCCTCCGGACGTGTTCGCACTGCGAACATTTCACAGACTCAGATGGAATCATAGTTCAATCGGCGGCAAACCATCGCCCGCACGCCCAAACAGGCGGCGACGGGAGGAAACGATGGTTCAGTCAAGCTTTTATTTGTCCGCGGCCGTGTGTCTGGCCTTGGCGGCGCCAGCGGCGGCGCAGACCGCCGGAGGCACTCCGAAGCTCAGCGATGGCAAGGTCAAGATCGGAGTTCTGACCGACATCGCCGGTCCGACATCCATGGCTAACGGCAAGGGCTCGGTCGTTGCCGCCCAGATGGCCGCCGAAGACTTCGGTGCCGACCTGAACGTCGAAGTGATCTCGGCCGACCATTCCGGCAAGCCCGATATCGGCTCCCAGATCGCTGGCCGCTGGTTCGACGTGGAAGGCGTCGATGCCGTTGCGGACATGCAGGGCTCGCCGATCGGCTTCGCGGTGCAGAACATGGCCGCGCAGAAGAGCAAGATCATGCTGCTCTCGGGATCGACCTCGTCGGACTTCAACGGCAAGGCCTGTTCGCCGCTGACGGTGCAGTGGACGGTCGATACCTACAATCTCGCAAAGGGCGCAGCCAAGTCCGTGATCGAGGCAGGTGGAACCAAGTGGTACTTCCTGACCGTCGATCAGGCGTACGGCAATGCGCTTACGCGCGATACGTCAGAGCAAGTCAAGCTCAACGGCGGCCAGGTGGTGGGCAACTCCGTGTTTCCGCCGAACACGTCCGACTTTGCATCCTTCCTGCTGACCGCCTCCAGCGCCGGCGCCAACGTCATCGCGATCGCGGCTTCCAGCGGAGATACCGTCACGGCGCTGAAGCAGGCCGATGAATTTGGGCTGAGCGCAAAAGCGAAGATCGTGCCGCTGCAATCGGTGCTGACGGACGTGCACGCGGTGGGCCTGAAGATCGCGCATGACGCCTACGAAGTTTCGCCGTTCTACTGGGACCGGACGCCAGATACGCGCGCCTGGGCCGAGAAATTCTTCGCCAAGGCGAAGCAAATGCCGACTGGCTTCCACGCCGGCGTCTACTCGTCCGTCGCGCACTACCTCAAAGCGGTCAGGGCGACGGGCACCGACGACGCGCCGACCGTAATGACGCAGATGGAAAAAGAGCGGGTGCACGACGTCTTCGCGGCCGACGGCTACATCCGCGAAGATCGCAAGATGATCCACGACATGTACCTGCTCCAGGTGAAGAAGCCCGGAGAGAACAAGGGCGCTTGGGATCTCTACAACGTCGTGCAGACGTTGTCTGGTGAATCCGTTAACCGACCGCTTTCCGAAAGCCCATGCCCGCTGGTGAAGAAGTAGCTGGCCGCAGCCAACCGTTCGACAACTTAACTCGGCGTTCGAAGGAATTCGCCCATGTCAGTCGCCATCGTCTGCGCTTCCCATACTCCCCTAATGTACAAGGGGCCTGCCAGCAATGAGACCGAGCAACGTGTCCGAACCGCGTTCGGACGTCTCGGAAGCTTCGTGAAGGAGTTTGCGCCGGACTACATCGTCCAGTTCGCGCCCGATCACTTCAACGGCTTCTTCTACGATCTAATGCCCTCGTTCTGCGTCGGAGCGGGAGCCGTGTCCCTGGGCGATTGGGGAGGCGGGACGGGCCCGCTGGACGTTCCGGAGAAGACGGCGCTCGAACTCATCGACCATTTGCGGGCCGAGGATTTCGACGTCGCGGTGTCCTACCGCATGCCGGTCGATCACGGCTTCGTCCAGTTGTGGGAAGCGATGCTCGGGGACTTCAAGTCCATCCCGATCTTGCCGATCTTCGTGAACGCCGCTGCTCCGCCGGTGCCGACCTATCGCCGGGCCCGCCAACTCGGGGAATCCGTTGGCCGCTTCGCGATGCGGTCCGGCAAGCGGGTGCTGTTTGCCGCGTCCGGCGGACTCTCGCACGATCCACCGCTCCCGTCGATCAGGGATGATCCTGAAATCCGCGAGCGGCTGATCAACGGCCGGAATCCGACGGCTGAGGCCAAGGAAGCTCGCGAGAAGCGCGTGCTCGAGGCGGGTCTTCTTGCCGAGGCGGGCAAGGGGCCGTGCCAGCCGCTCAATCCGAAGTGGGACGCGGAATTCATGGAGATCCTTCGTAGCGGACAGATCTGGCGCGCTGACGCGCTCGATACCAGCCAGGTCCGCGAAGTCGCTGGACGCGGCGCAAACGAGGTCCTCGCATGGGTCGCCGCCTTCGGAGCCTTTTCCAGAAGCGGCCACTTCAAGATGGATCAGGAATTCTACGAAGCGATTCCGGGCTGGATCGCCGGCATGGCGATGATGGCGGCCAAGCAGGCCGACGGCGCTCATTGATCGACTAACCCCGCGCGAATGCGGCAGCATCGCGGAGCAGGCAAATGGCATACGAAACGGACGTGCTCATCATCGGCGCCGGCCCCACGGGCTCGACGACCGCCCTGGCGCTTGCCAATTGTGGCGTTCGCAGTCACATCATATCGCGTGGCAACTGGATGGCTGACAGCCCCCGCGCCCACATCACGAACCAGCGTGCCAACGAGGTCTTCCGCGATCTCGGGGTCGCGGAGGACGTGGCGCGGTACGCGAGCACCTGGGAGCTCATGGGCGACACGACCTTCACGACGAGCCTGGCCGGCTCCGAACTGATCCGGATGCGGACATGGGGGACCGGCGACGACCGCCGCGGCGATTATCTGCGCGCAAGCCCCTGCGGCATGGTCGACATCATCCAACCGTTGCTCGAGCCAATTCTGTTCCAGAAGGCGGCCGAAAAGGGCGCAACCTTCGCGTTCAACACCGAGTACGTCCGTCATGAGCAGGACGCGGACGGCGTGACGGCCACGCTGCGCGATCGGCTCGACGGGCGAGAGTACACCGTCCGCGCGCGTTACATGGTCGGCGCGGACGGCGCGCGCTCGATGGTGGTGGATCATCTGGGCCTGCCGATCGAAGGACAGATGGCGCGCGCAGGTACCGTCTACACTGTCTTCAACTGTGACCTGACCAAATACAGCAAACATCGGCCGAGCATCCTGAACTGGATCGTGACGCCGGATGCGAGCTTCGGCGAGATCGGCATGGGCCTGCTCCGGGCCGTGCATCCGTGGACACAATGGATCGCCGGTTGGGGCTTCGACATCAGCAAGGGCGAGCCGGACCTGTCGCCGGAAGCCATCATTCCGAGGATCAAGGTGTTGATCGGCGATCCATTGGTGGACATCGACATCGTCCGGACGTCGATCTGGTACGTGAATCAGGCCTACGTGACCCAGTATTCGAAGGGCAGGGTGCTCTGCGGCGGCGATGCGGTCCACCGGCATCCGCCATCGAGCGGATTGGGCAACAACACCTGCGTCCAGGACGCCCACAACCTCGGTTGGAAGCTTGCCTATTCGGTGAAGGGCTGGGCCGGTCCGAAGCTGCTGGAGAGCTACTCGCAGGAGCGCGCTCCCGTCGGAAAGCAGATCGTGCTGCGGGCAAACCAATCCCGGCTCGACTACGCCCCGCTGAACGCGTGCTTCAGGGTGCCGGGCGCGGAGAACCCGGTCGCCGCAGGTATCGCGCGCTTCCGCGATCCGGGGCCGGATGGCGTAGCTGCCCGGAAGGCGGCGCAAGCAGCGCTGGACCTGAAGCAGACGGAGTTCAATGCCCAGGGCACCGAGATGAACCAGCGGTACGAATCCTCGGCAGTGATTCCGGACGTCGATGCCAAGCCGGAGGAGTGGCGGCGAGATCGCGGCCTCTACCATCAACCGACGTCGCGCCCTGGTGCGAAGATCCCGCATGCATGGCTCGTCGACCGTGACGGCTTGCGCATGTCGACGCTCGACGTGACCGGAAGGGGCCTATTCACGATCGTGACCGGCCTTGCCGGCGGGGCGTGGAAGGAAGCGGCGTTGCGCCTCGACCTCCCGTTCCTCCGCGTCGTGGTAACGGGCTCGCCAGATGCGCAGGACCTCTATTGCGAGTGGCAGCGCATTCGCGAGATCGAGGAAGCCGGAGTTCTGCTGGTTCGCCCCGATGGAGTGGTCGCCTGGCGCGACATTGAGGGAACGCCCGACGCAAGCGCGGCCCTTGACCGGCTCAGTGCGGCCATTCGGACGGTCCTGGATCTCCAGGACCTCTCGGCCATCCCGCGCGAGAAATCATCCTCTCCGTCGAAGCCCAGCGGCACGCCGCTTTTCGCCTGACACGCAAACAAACGAAATTCAGTCGTCCGAGCCGGTCTGAACGAGGTGGCGCCAAGCCATCGCATGGGAGGTACAAATGAATGATTTAGCCTGGTTGAAGAATGCATGGTACGTCGCGATGCTCTCTGCAGATTTGGAGGCCGGCAAGATCTACAAGCGCACCATCCTTAACGAGGGGATGGTGATTTACCGAACCGACCATGGTCACCTCGTTGCACTCGAGGACAAGTGCCCTCACCGATACGCTCCCCTTTCCATGGGCAAGCTCTGCGGCGACAACCGGATCGCGTGCGCTTACCATGGTCTTCAATTTGATGCGACAGGCGCCTGTGTTTACAATCCACATGGTAACGGCCGGATCCCGCCCGCGGCAAAAGTGAAATCATACCTGGTCGAAGAGAAGTACGGTATGATCTGGGTGTGGATGGGCGATGCGGACAACGTGACTGAGACGCCGACCATCGACTTCCTTGAACCCGGCACAGGCTACAAGCTCAACAAACCCGCGTACCTGCACATGGCCACACCATGGCAGCTTATCATCGACAACCTTGTAGACCTAAGCCACGTAAGCTTTCTTCATGACGGCCTTCTTGGAGGTGCGGACATGATCGGCACGCGCAACCAATTGGTCCAATCCGGGAATACGATCACGGTCTCACGAACTATGCCGAACGTGAGACCACCCGAGTATTCGGATCTGATCTTTCATGCCGATGGTCGTCCGGTGGACAAGCAGCACGTCGTGAAGTGGATAGCGCCATCAATCATCCTGCTTGACATCAATGTGACCTCGCCAGGAGCGAGTAGGGATGAGGGGACCGGGGTCCATGCGGCTCACCTCATAACACCAGAGACTGAAGCGACGAGCTTCTATCATTTCGCGGCAGCACGATGGGGGTTGATCGAGCGTTCCCCGCAGGAGGAGGAGGAAATCGAGGCGCGTCTCGCCGCAGCCCGCAGGAAGGCCTTCGCTGAGCAAGACGAGCCAATGATGCGAGCGCAGTATGAGGTGATCAAGCGCTATGGCGGAGAGTTCAAGCCCGCGATGCTTGACATCGATGTCGGCGTCGTTCGTTGGCGCCGGATCCTAGCAGATCTGGTCGCAAAAGAGCTCGCCTGACCGTTCGTCAGCGACAATTACAAACCAAAGAGATTCAGTCATGAGCGACAAAAGACCAGAAAACTTTTCCAGCGTCTGGGCCGATCTTAGGGGTGTCTCCTTCAAACAGCACTTCATCGATGCCGGCGGAATTCGAACCCGCTGCATCGAGTCGGGCGACCCCTCCAAACCGCTCGTCCTCGCGCTGCACGGCGTCGGCGGCCATGCAGAGGCATATTCCAGAAACTTCGGTCCGCACGCCGATCACTTCTGGTTCGTCGCCATCGACATGCTCGGCCATGGATGGACCGACAAGCCGGCCATCGACTACCAGGTCTCGGACTACGCCAATCATGTCCTCGCTGTCCTCAAGACGCTCGGCAGGGACAAGGCGATGATCAGCGGTGAATCGTTGGGCGGTTGGGTCGCGACCTATCTCGCCGTGCATCGTCCCGCCGCGGTCGAGAAGCTTGTCCTCAACACCGCCGGCGGCTGGACAGCGCACCCCCAAGTGATGGAGCGACTGAAGAAGCTGTCTAACGAAGCTGCGTCCGATCCCTCTTGGGAACGGATCAAGGCGCGTCTCGAATTCCTGATGTGCGATAAGAGCATGGTTTCGGACGATCTGATCGAGACCCGCCGCGCAATCTACGCACAGCCGGGATTTGCCGACACCATGAAGCGGATCATGTGCTTGCAGGAGATGGAAATCCGCCGGCCTAACATGATCACCGCCGACCAATATCGGTCTATCAAGGCGCCGACGATGGTCGTGTGGACCTCGCACGATCCGACGGCGACGCCCGAGGAGGGGAAGCAGATCGCGGACATGATTCCGGGTTCGAAATTCGTGGTCATGAATCGCTGCGGCCACTGGCCCCAGTTCGAGGACGCCGAGCAGTTCAATCGGCTCCACATCGAATTCCTGCGGACCGGCAAATAAAGGATCGTTCAGATGAACCAGCAGGCCAAGCACAGCGACCTTGCCGCTCAGATCCGCGCCGCTTATGCGGGCACCCCGATCGCGCCCATTCGGCCGCAGTTGGCGGACCTCGACGTCGATGGGGCCTACGCCATCCAGCAGGAGAACACCGCGCATTGGGAGATGGAAGGCCGGCGCGTGGTCGGAAGCAAGATCGGGCTGACATCGCGCGCCGTGCAGAAGCAACTCGGCGTCGACAGGCCGGATTTCGGAGTTCTCTTCGCCGACATGATCGTGGGCGAGGACGAACCTGTCGCTGCGGGGCGTGTCCTTCAGCCGAAGATCGAGGCGGAAGTGGCTTTCCTTCTTGATCGGGACGTCGAGGTCGAGGCGCCTACGGTGGCCGACGTGCTGCGCGCGGTGGCCTACGCGATGCCGGCCCTCGAGATCGTCGGCAGCCGCATCACCAATTGGGATATCGGCATCGTCGATACCGTCGCCGACAACGCGTCGTCGGGCCTCTTCGTTCTTGGAGGGCCCGTGCGCCGGCTCGATGGCTTGGATCTCCGTGCTCTCCAGATGCAGATGACGAGGAAGGACGAGGTCGTCTCGAAGGGGGCCGGCGCGGCCTGTCTCGGCAATCCGCTCAACGCGATGGCTTGGCTCGCCGGCGAACTTGCCCGCCGCAAGCGGCCGCTGCGCGCCGGCGACGTCGTGCTGTCCGGAGCGCTCGGCCCGATGGTCGCGGTGAGCCCGGGCGACGCGTTCGAGGCCAACATCGCGGGGCTTGGCACCGTCTCAGCGCGGTTCGCTTAACCACATCCGAAGGAACACCAGATGAAGCTCGCCAGATTCGGCAATCCAAGTGCCGAAAAGCCGGGGCTCGTTGACGATCAGGGCCGCCTGCGCGACCTGTCAAATGTCATCGCCGACCTCACCCCCGCCAACCTGTCGCGTTCAGCGCTACAGAAGATCGCTGCGATCGCTCCATCCACGCTTCCGCTCGTCGCCGGCGAGACGCGTTTTGGCGCGCCGATCGCAGGCGTCGGCAAATTCATCGCGATCGGTCTGAACTATGCCGACCATGCGGCGGAGGCGAACCTTCCGCTGCCCTCCGAACCCATCGTCTTTCAGAAGGCGATCACTTCGCTCAGCGGACCAAACGACGATGTCGTTCTGCCGAAAGGCTCGACGAAGTCCGACTGGGAAGTGGAACTCGGAATCGTGATCGGCACGCGAGCTTCCTACGTCGAGCGCGCCGACGCGCTCGCCCACGTCGTCGGCTACTGCATCGTGAACGACGTGAGCGAGCGCGAGTACCAGATGGAACGCGGCGGCACGTGGGACAAGGGTAAGGGCTGCGACACCTTCGGTCCTGTCGGGCCATGGTTGGTGACGACGGACGAGATCACCGACCCCCAGGCGCTCGACGTCTGGCTCGACGTCAACGGGCAACGCATGCAGGTGGGCAATACCCGGACCATGATCTTCGACTGCGCCGAGGTCGTCAGCTACGTCAGCCGCTTCATGACGCTGATGCCCGGCGATATCATCGCGACAGGTACGCCGCCTGGCGTGGGCATGGGCAAGAAGCCCACTGCCATCTATCTCAAGCCGGGCGACGTCATGACGCTCGGGATCGAGGGTCTCGGAACGCAACGTCAGCAAACCCGTGAGTGGTCGCCTGCTGTGGGGCCGCGGTCGTGACGGTCTATCGCGGAAGATTCGAAGGACGAACGGCCGTCGTCACCGGCGCGGCGTCCGGCATCGGTCGCGACGTGGCTCGTCGCCTAGCGGCCGAAGGCGCTCGGGTCTCCATGTGGGACTTGAACGCCTCCGTTCTCGCCACAGCAGCGGCGGAGGCCGGCGCGGCGCACACGCAGTCGGTCGACATCGCGGAGGAAGACGCCGTCGATGCGGCCATGCGGCGGAGCATCGACGATCTGGGCGGCCGGCTAGACATTCTGGTGGCGAACGCCGGCGTCACCGGCCCGAACGGAGCCGTGAAGGACTACGCCGCCAGCGATTGGCGCAAGGTCTTCGACGTCAACGTCAACGGAGCCTTCTACTGTAACCGCGCCGCTGTCCGCGCGATGGAGAAGGGAGGCTACGGTCGCATCGTCAACGTCGCCTCGGTCGCCGGCAAGGAAGGCAACCCGAACGCTTCCGCCTACAGCGCGTCCAAGGCCGCCGTGATCGCGCTCACCAAATCGCTGGGCAAGGAAACGGCCACGACGGGTATCCGCGTCAACTGCATCACGCCGGCGGCGATCAGAACGCCGCTGTTCGAGCAGATGACCCCTCAGCACATCGATTTTATGCTGTCGAAGATACCGCTCGGACGGTTCGGTACCGTCGAGGAAGCGACCTCGCTGGTATGCTGGCTCGCGAGCGAAGAATGCTCGTTTAGTACGGGTGCGGTGTTTGATCTGTCTGGCGGCCGGGCGACATATTGACGGAAGCGCCGGATACGGACGAAATCGTTGCAATTCGCGGATTGCTGCTGGGAGGACACGAGCCACGTGATCGTTGCGTCGGGCCATCCTCTTAGGCGACGGCGAAAGTTGACGCTGGCTGATACGCTTCACGAGAAATGGACGATCCCGCCGCCGGCACCGGTCCGCATCAGCACGTCGAACGTGTGTTCGCCGAACAATGCCTCGGCATGCGTGACGTCATCGTCAGAACTCGATCACGGTGCTTAAGAGCCTTGTCGTCGATTCCGGCTTCTTGAGCTGGATGGCGGACCCGATGTTCGAGCCGGAGCGGCGCGCCGGCCTCATCGCTCCCCTTTCGATCGCCGGGGTCGATGGGAGGCGAAGGCTGGTGGCGTTTCGGCGCCGGCGGGGTCTGGCGCCGGTTTGACACGCGCGATCACTGGTAGCGTGACGCAAAACCGTGCGCCACCCAAAGACGAGTTGTTTTCGGCGCAGATGCGGCCTCCATGTGCCTCAACGATGGATCTGGAGATGATCAAACCCATGCCCATTCCAGTCTTTTTCGTCGTGAGCATACGTTCAAAGCGACAGCCAGGCGCGCCATTCGCCAATTCGGAGGCGAGGGCTCCCGATTGGACAGCCATGGCCCGCCCCATTTTGCCTAGCCGGGGTCTCTTGCTAAGATGTGCATTCGGCAGATCGGCGAAGAGGGGCGGTTCGGTTGATATCCAAGGGGGGCGATAAAACCAATTTCGAGAGCTCGATACGCGCGGTCGAGCGGGAGACGCTGAATGACCGGGTCTACCGCGAGCTACGGACGATGATCATGTCCGGCGGCTTCGTTCCTGGAGCCGAGATGAAGCTTCGGACCTTGGCGCAAAGCCTACACGTCAGCCTCATGCCGGTTCGCGATGCCATCGGCCGCTTGGTGGTCGAGCGCGCGCTGAAGATGCTGCCCAATCACAGGGTGATCGTGCCCGAAATAACGATCGACGAATTCCTGGAGATCCGCCGCGTGCGTATTCTCTTGGAAGGCGAGGCAGCCGCGCTCGCCTGCGCGCACATCGGCACTGATGGCATTGCCGAGCTCAAGCGACTCCATGAGAAGATCAAGTCGCTGGGCACGAACAAGCAGCGGCAGTTTTGGGCGCTTAATCAGGAATTCCACTTCACCATCTATGAAGCGGCCAAGAGCCCGTTGTTGCTCTCGATCATCGAGTCGCTCTGGCTTCAAATCGGGCCTGTATTCAACCAAATCCCGATGAATCTCACATCGGAAGGTGCCCGAGGGCACCAACGCATCATCACGGCCCTGAGCTCCCGTGATGCCAAAGCGGCGCGGGCCGCGCTCACCGAGGATCTCATGAAGGGTGGAGATCGCGTCATCGCTACCCTCATTCAGGACAAGCAGCCGGCGGGCTGAAAGCTCTGATCTCACTATGCAGCGAGTGCCGGCGTTCGTTGAATGCCGGAACGGATGCGCGCGGCCGAGCGGCAGAAGCCAACAAATCTTGCGCCGACGGCTTGTAATGGCATGCCGCGATCTGCAAACACCCCGACCTCGCCAGGAGGCTTGCTCTGATCAACAGCGTCGATGGCATCGGACTGCCGACCGCCGTGGCGATCCTGGTGCGCCTGCCGGAGATCGGGCGGATCACACGGGAGCAGGCTGTCGCCCTTGCCGGTCTTGCGCCCTATGACGACGACAGCGGCGAGCAAACCGGTGTTCGACATATCGAAGGCGGACGAAAGCGGCTGCGTCGCGCCTTCTACACTGCTTCATTGGCGGCGTCGTTTCGATGGAATCCGCAGCTCATCAAGCTCTATCAACGGCTGACTGCCGCAGGAAAGGAACACAAGCGCGCACTCATTGCCTGTGCCAGGAAGATGCTCATCTTCGCCAACACAGTGGTGGCTCGCGGTACCCCGTGGTGCGGCGAACCACCGATGCGATCATTCCCTGTTTCTTAGTTCGACCTGGACGCGTTTCTTCGTCCCGACCTTCGGACGCCTATGACGTCGCGCGCAACGTCGGTCAAGGATGGCCGTCGCTCGCCCTAACCTCACCTGATCTGCCGCCAGGCCACGCCTTGACCGACGCGAGCACGCCGTCACCATTGGAAGACGCAGACGATCCCAAAGGCAGCAACCGTTTAATGGTTGCTACGAGCTATTTCCCCTCACGCAATCCCATGAAGGCCTGCTGCAGCTTTTGCGATGCATCTGCGAGTTTCGCCCGCGCTGCATCGAGCCAGGCACGATCGGCCGCGAGGTGATCGCCCGCGCCCTTGAGCATGCGCGCGACCTCGGCCGGCTGCGGGCCGCCGAGGCCCTTGCTCGCTTCGACCATGTTCTCCGCGCTGAGCGAGCGGCGGAATTGCTCTTCCGACAGCGGCAGTTTTGTCTCCATCTTCGCAGCCGTCGCGATGTCCACGTAGATCCGCTGCGCCTCCGCATACGGAATCTGGCTCGCACGCAGACGGCGGCCGCGACCGTAGTTGACCAGCTCCGATGCAAAATGATGCCCGATGCGGAAGGGCACGTCGGCCTCGCGCTGCAGGGTGTCAGCGAGTTCTGTCGTGGTGGAGTAGTCGCTGTTGACTTCGTCGAGCGCGCGCTCGGGGCGGAAGCGCATGGTGCGGATAATGCTCTCGGCATGCGCGAACAGCGCCGCCATGTCCCGCAGCATCACGTTCGGATATTCCTTCGGATTGCCGAAATCCTTGTAATCGCTCATGCCAGGCTCGACATTGTGGGCGATGATGGCGAAGGTCGCGGCCTCGCCGATCAGCGTGCTCGCCTCCGCGCGCAGCCGCACCAGCCCGCTCGGATTGCGCTTCTGGGGCATGATCGAGGAGATGCCGGTCTCGTTGCCCTCGGTCAGGACGATCCACGGCTCGGTCTGGGCATATTGCGTGGTGACGTCGGCGATGAAGGCGCCGAGTATCAGTGCGCTCGATGTCGCAAGCCCCGCCAGCTCGGCGCCGCCGTCGATCGGCGAAACCTGGTTGGCGTCGAGCGAGTTTTCGACCGGTGCATCGAAGCCGAGCAGTTGGGCCAGCCGCGGCCGGTCGACTGGGAAGCTCGACGTGCCGAGCGCGGCGGCGCCGAGCGGCGACTGGTTTAGCCGCGCGTAGGCCTCGCGCATCCGAGCGGCTTGTCGATCCAGCGCGTTGGCATAGGCG
The DNA here is from genome assembly GCF_004571025.1 of Bradyrhizobium niftali. Lineage (GTDB taxonomy): Bacteria > Pseudomonadota > Alphaproteobacteria > Rhizobiales > Xanthobacteraceae > Bradyrhizobium > Bradyrhizobium niftali. The sequence continues at coordinate 896,305 of NZ_SPQT01000001.1, forward strand.
GAAACATAGTGGCCGAGCGTCACCGGCTGCGCCTGCACGCCCCAGGTATATGCCGGCAGGATCGCGTTCGGCGCCTGTGCTCCGAGCGCCAGCAGCGCGTCGCGCATGCCGTTCAGCTTCTCGAAAGCGGTGAGGAAATCGTCGCGCGTGATCAGCCGTTGTGTGGTCGAGCCGATGTCCTGCCGGCTGCGCCCGGAATGCAACCGGCTGATGTCGGGCCCGCCCGCCGCCATCAGCTCTTTTTCCACGATGAGATAATCGCCGGAGCGTGCCGCTCCCGGTGCATCGCCCGAGCTATCGACCTTGTTGATCGCGTCAAAGATCTTGGCGCCCAGCGGCTTCGGCACGATGCCGCGCTCGACGACCATCACGGCTGAGGCCTTGTTGATCTCCGACAGCCAGAAGAAGCGGTCGCGCGGGGCGGCCTGTGACGGGACGATGAGAGCGGCTGACAACAGGATTGCGGCGGAATGAGCGCGCATTGCGATAACCTCCCTTGTTTTCTGCCTTATGACGTGAAGTGCTGCCGGGCGCCAGCGCAATGCAGCCATGAGCCTGCTCCATTGATCTCGTGCGCGGGATCAGCATGATTGACTGAGTAGTACTAGAGAAGCCTACGATCGTGATTGTCGCCGAACACAAACAGCGGAAACCGGAGTCCGACTGTCGAAATAGCGCCAGATTGCTCGCAATGCCCATCGCGAATGAAAGGTCGACCTCGCGCAACTATCCTCCCGCTTCTTCAGGACGTCCGGCCGCTCCTGCTCGGCGGCGTGCGCGGTCCTTTTTGAGCGTGATGGTCCGGCGCTGGAAGAAGCGCGAGAGCGCAGAGACGCTAAAGGCGTGACCGTAGGCGGCGAGCATCGCTTTCAACTCCTCGAACGTGCTGTCGGGCTCGGTCACAATCAGTGCGAGGATGCGTTCGGCCTGCGCTTCGATCGCCGCCCTCTGGCTTCGGCGTCACCTTGCTCGTTTCGCGCGCCTGCGCCACCCAGCGGATCGCGCTCGACACCCCCACACCAAAGTGCGCAGCCTCCTCCCGACGCGACATGCCCCTGGATGGCGGCAACCACACGCTTGCGAAGATCGACCGACAGAAATGTTGCCGCGCCCGCCGACCTCCTTCGCCAGCAGGTAGCTTGAATCAGCCTGATTTGGGAATCCCAAACGATTCAATCAGATCCTGGCCCGCTCTAAATGCAGGCGCAGCAAAAGCAAGAGCGGGATGGGAGAGCCGGTAATCATCGGCGGCATCGCGATCGGTGCGGGCAATCTCAGCTCGTCCGGGGTCACGGCGGCGATACTCCAAATGCCTCAACGCTGACGCCATCAACGGGCGGCCGGTTAAGTACCGGGATGAGGGATGACGCCTGAAATCCGGAGCAGTTGCAACTGGCGGCCAGGCTGATTCACGACCGGGGCCCATGGTGCTCGTCGGCAACATGAGCTTCTTCATTCGAGGCTGCAAATCTGTCAATGCCGGAACTCCCTCGCTGGGCAAGTCGCGCTCACGCAAGATGCAAAGCATTCTTCAATGCTTCTGTTATTTTTGTCCTATTCGGCTCGATGTAATCGACGGGACCTCCGATGCCGATGGCCATCGGCAAGTCTCGGTCCGACAAGGCGAGGGGGGCTGCAATTACCGCCGCTCCAACTGAGGCCGCATTGACTGAATACGCAATAGACGTGCGCCGCACCTCGACCAGATCATTCATCAATGCTTTGAAATTGATCCGCTCGGCTTTGTTGTTGCGAGCATTGATGCGGCGCACAGTGGCGGCGATTTTGTCCTCGGACTGTTGCGCTAACAAGATTTTGCCAACGGCTGTACGACAAAGCGGGCGTAGCTGGCCGATGCGCATCACCAACTGAACGGGCATAAGGGTCGGTACGACTTGAATATATTGCAGATCGATGCCGTTTTGGATACCGAGCACAACACTGCCCCCAGTCTCGTCGCGCAGCGCAGTCATTAAGGAAGTCAGCTCCGAGCCGCTAAAGTGTTGGTCGCGTAGCCAGCTCGAGGTCAGCGCCAATCGTAGCGTCGGCCGGTATGTCCGCTGCCTCACATCATGTTGCATATATCTCAATTCATGGAGGCACTTCATGAGCACGGACGTGCTTGATTGCGGATAGCCGAGTGCCTTGGAGATCTCTCCGATCGTTGCCGAGCCGCGCCGCTGGGCAAAGAATTCAAACACCTCCAAGACGCGCTTCGCGGATTTTATTGCAGAGCTATCCATCGTTTCAACCCGTTGCTTCGAAGCTGCTGCGATCGCACATGTCATGCCCGCGCAGCGGCCCACTTTATCACAACCATGATAAGTGGACACAAGCATGATGGTTATTCTTTACACATGACGCTTGTCCTGCTTGTTTTTGCGCCGATCGGAGCGGCCTTAAGGCTGTCTTTGATCACGGGAGGACAGATGTCAGAAATGCCCTTGTCGGGCCTTACCGTGCTGGAATTGGGCCACAGCATCGCTGCGCCCTACGCGGGATTAGTGCTTGCTGAGCGGGGTGCAGAGGTCATTAAGGTCGAGCGAACGGGTGTTGGCAATCCGGTGAGAGATTGGGGCCCGCCATATACCGACGGAATAGCGACGCCGTTTGCGCCGTCGCAGAGTTGTCGGTGCTATGCAACAGCGATCCATCCGCCCGCCTGGTGGCAAAGGCTCAAGGCGCTGAATAGCCGGGCTTTCGCGAATCTCGGCAAATTCGAGCCGGCACGCTCCTAGGATGTTCGGGCGAGGTGCCGAATGATTAGCGAGTACCTTCGCCGCGGCTTCGCACCCACGGCAGCGGAACTGCACGATGCGCGGGGGGTACTCTGAGAGGCGCGTAAGAACGGGAAGCCGCCTTCGCACTGGTGGGGCGCATGGTCGATGCGCCGTTCTTGCCTAGGCGCGGCGGTTGCTGAAGCAGGCTGGCAGGAATCGTACTTTGGCGACGCACATGAAGGAGACAGATGGTGGCCGAGACATCCGGCGCGCCGCCCTATCACCCGCAACCCAGCACGCCTCGGCGCAAGGTGCCCGCGGGCGCTTGGGACACGCATTTCCACATCTTCGAAAGCGCCGATCGGGGGGCCGCCGATCCGACGGCGGCCTATGCGCCGATCGACGCGCCGAGAAGCGCCTTGGACCGGATGCACGCGCGCCTGGGCATCGACTTCGGCGTGTTCGTGCAGACGACGGCCGTGCTCGCGAATTACGACCGCTACATCGAGCAGCTCAGGGCCGACCCAAGGCTCAGGGGCGTCGCCGTGATCGACGACGACACGACGCAGGCGCAGCTCGAGGCCCTGCACTGGGCGGGTGTGCGCGGCGCGCGGTTCCACTTTGCCGCTTTTATCAAGAAGCGGCCCAGGATGGAGACCTTCCACCGCAGCGTCGCGCGCATCGCCGAGTTCGGCTGGCACGTGGTGCTGCACACGGAACCCAGCGACCTGATCGAGTTGGCGCCGGTGTTCGCGAAGCTGCCCATCCCCTTTGTCATCGACCACTTCTCTCACATGCGAGTCAGCGAGGGCGTCGAGCAGCCCGGCTTCCACCGGCTCCTGAAGTTGCAGCAGCTGGAACGGTGCTGGGTGAAGATCAGCAACAGCGACCGTTGGTCGGACGTCGGGCCGCCCGACTATTCCGATGCCGTGCCGCTCGGACGGGCCCTCATCCGCAATGGCAGCGACAGGTTGATATGGGGCACCGACTGGCCGCACGTGCTCTACCGGCGTCCGGGCGATCCCGGGCAACCGCCTCCCGACGACGGCGAGCTGATGAACCTGCTGTTCAGCATAACCGACAACGACGACGAGATCGTGCGCCGGATCCTCGCGGAGAACCCGCTGCGTCTCTATGGTCGCTGATCCGGGATAACGTCATGGATGGATTCGGAAAAACCTTGAATCAGCGACGAATGCCCGGTTCTCCTACGCTAACCGGTGCCACCGCACCTATTTCCGTCGCGACCGGCGGTGCCGTCGCGCGACACCCACAACGAAACCGAGACAAGATGACATTGAACCGCCGAACGCTCTTGAGCGTTGCCGCAGCCGCCGGCGCGGCTTCTTCGATTACCCCGGCAGCCACGGACGCGGTTGGGCATGCGCGTGAGGCGAAGATACTTGGAGGCGTGGGTAGTGCGCCTTGGGCTTCGACCCAGGATGTCTGAATTCGGGGAGGAAGAGTCCAGCTTCTTTTCCGGAGAACATGCTCATGCCGATCGCATCCGTTTGCCTGCCGCCTCCAGCCCACTATGAGGCGCCGCGTTTCCCTGTCCCCGCGTGGTCGTGCGATTCACACTGCCACGTGACTCCGCATGACTACGAAAACACCGTACCCGACGCCGGCTACAGTCCTGCACCGGCTACGCCGGCAGCGCTGCGCCAGCTTCGGGCTTCAATCGGGTTCGGAAGATCCGTGGTGATTCAAGCCAGTGTGTACGGGTTGGACAATCGGGCCGTCGAGCAGGCGCTGCGTGGCGAGCCGGATGTTTTGCGAGGCGTGGTAGTGGCCGACCGTCGGGTGAGCGATGCTCAGATCGACCAGTGGCATGCGCTCGGCGTACGCGGAATGCGGTTCATCATGTCGGGCCAACTGGGTGGCACGGTGGGCATCGAGGATCTGGTACAGCTCGCGTCGCGGCTGTCGGAACGAGGCTGGCATGCAGAGGTGGCACTTCGCTCGGAGCAGTGGACGGAGCTGATGCCCGTGTTGCGTTCATTGGGATGTCCCCTCGTGATCGATCATCTGGGAGGACTTCCTCCCGAGATGGCTGGCGAAGCGGAGCAGGCGATCTTTTCCCTGCTATCAGCGGGTCGCGCATGGATCAAATTGATTGGCTATCGCTTGTCGCCTGACCTCATGGAGCCCCGACTGATCCATCGCGCCCAGCGACTATATGCAGCTGCGCCGGAGCGGATGGTATGGGGTACGGACTGGCCACACGTCGGGCTTATCGAAGCGAGCGACGCAGGCCGGTTGCTCAACGCCTTCGCCGGCTGGTTTGAGCATGATGCCGGAGTCCTAAATCAGTTGCTGTCCCTCAACCCTGAGGTGCTCTTCGATTTCCCGCGTCGGGCGAACGTAACATTAGGCTGAAGGTACAACTCCGCATCCCAACTATGGCAGTCGATCTCCGAGCTGTCGTTAGGCGGGGCCTCTTAACTTCCACAACCGAGAACAAGATGAAATTACTCACGAAGATTTCCGAATCGCAATGGCGGGCGAACGGGGTAGAGCCGTGAAGGAGAACGCGCGCTGGAAACAAACTTTGGATGTGGCGGACGTGAAGCTGGAATAGTGCAAAACCTCAGGCTGCGAAACTTGTCCTCAACAATCCTGGCCCTGAGATGTGGGTCCGGCCAATGACACCTTGGAGCTTTGATGCAGTTGGTAGGAAAAACAGCGGTTGTCACCGGAGGCGCCCGTGGCCTTGGACGAGCGTTTGCCTTACGTTTGGCGTCGCTCGGAGCCGACGTCGCCATCATCGATATCGACCTTAACGCTGCTGCAGCGTTTGGAGAGGTTTTAAAGGCTCCCAGCGTAGCGGAGGAAATTCAGAACTTGGGTCGGCGTGGCATCGGTATCCAGACGGACTTGACAGATCGCGAGAAAGCCGTCGAGGCAATAGAACAGGTCTATTCGACTCTGGGGAGAATTGACATTCTCGTGAACAACGCCGGAGGTGCAATTACTCCGACGCAATTCAGCGCTGCTTCGGCCACTCGCAATGAAGACCTGCGTCTACTTCTGGACGTGAATCTCTTCAGTACAGTCAATTGTTGCGTCGCGGCCGCACCGTACATGTCGAGTATCGGCGGCGGTGTGATCGTGAATATGGCATCCACGACAGGGACCACCGTCTACAGCAAGGGTGTACTGGCTGGCTATGGCGCGACTAAAGCTGCGATCGCACATTATACCCGTTACCTCGCGGCGGAACTCGGACCGAGAGGCACGCGCGTGAATTGCATGGCGCCGGCAATCATCTGGACCTCGCGCGTTGCTGCGCAAGCGGCTGCACGAGGGGTTGGCACACAGGACGAGACGGCATCCATACCCTTGCGACGTTTCGGGTCTATCGAGGACTGCACTGGGGTCCTAGAATTCTTGACGACTCCGTTATCGCAGTATGTGACAGGCCAGGTGATCTCCGTTTGCGGTGGTTCGGTGCTGACTCCGAGTTGAGCTGACCCACTCCGCAAACGCAGCAAGGCCTCGCCGAGCGCCTGCTCCGAGAGGACTGGATCTCATGCAGCGCGCAGGATCACTCCGTCGAGGGCCTCGAGCCGTTGCAGCTGACCGTACAGGCGAGCGGCATCGTGCCCATTCCCCGCCACGCAATCCATGAACTTTGCCTCGAGTTCGCCGGCTATCAAGGGGATGTGCGATCCCGCCACGCGCTTCCTCGATCTCGCCGCTGTCGAAAAGGCGTCCATCGTCCATCTGCACGGCTACACGGTCGCTGGCGGCGAGCGTCGGTTCGTGCGGGCAAACGATCTCCACCTTGCGCATCAAAGCCCGAACATCGTCGCGCAACAGGGAACGAGCCTGCAGCTCGGACAAGCCGACCTTCCGAACAGAAAGGGCCGCCGCGATCGGGAACTCTAGGCTGAACTTGGCTTCGAGTCCGGTGTGGGGTTCGTGGTGCGCAGCATGGCTGCCTGCGTGAGCCTGATGCTCCCCCGGACCTTCCGGACGCGCCTGCGTCGAGGCTGTGTTGGCGCGCGAGGTGCGGCTTCTCGATCTTGATCACATCGGTGCCGAGGTCGGCCAGGATCTGCCCCGGCGAAAGCGCAGCAATGCTGTGGCCGAGCTCGATCACTACATGGGCGGCGAGCGGCAGGGGCGAAGCGGGGGTCTTGCGGTCGTTCAAGCGGTGTCTCGAGATTCCTGCGCTCGCGGCCTCACTGCGCGATCGCCGGGTTGCACAGAGGTTCGCGCCGGACCCAGCGCTCCAGGTTGTGCAGGAAGATCGCGCCAGTACGTGCTTCGAAGCCCTGCGAGAGCCCGGCGCTGTGCGCCGACAGCAGAAAGTTCGGCGCATCCCATAGAGGCGAATCGGCCGGCAGGGGCTCCACGCTGAACACGTCGGAGTACGCACCGGCGATGGTCCCCTCGCGCAGGGCTCGTGCCAGGTCGGCCTCGACCACGACAGATCCGCGGGCCACATTGATCACCCGCACGTGCACGGGCAACCGATCCAGCATGGCCCCGTCCACCAGCCCGCGCGTCTGTTCGGTGAGCGGGCACGCCAGGAACAACCAGTCGGTGCGGGGCAGGGCCAGCGCGAGCTGATCCAGGCTGACGATCTCATCGCATTCGGCAATCGGGGCCGACTGCCGGCGCACGCCAGTTACATGCATGCCGAAGGCCCGGCACAGTCGGGCGATTTCGCGGCCGATCTGGCCCAAGCCGACCACAACCGCGCGTGAGCCGTCGAAGTCGCGCGGCGAGTCGATTCCGCGGCGCGGCATCCACTTGTGTGCCGCCTTGGCCTCGACCCACAGCGGCACCTCGCGGGCGAACGCTAGTGCGGCCGCGAGGGCGGTGTGGGCCACGGCGCGTGCGTTGGCGCCGGTCGACGTGGTGATCTGCACTGCACGCGCCATGAGCTGCTGGAACTCCGGGCGGTCGACGCCTGCGGAGCAGACCTGCAACCAGCGCAGGCGCGGGGCGTTGGCCAGCGCATCGAGAAAGCTGGCAAGCGCCGGATTGGCGGCCGGATTGCTGCTCGCTCCCATGTAGTCCACGGACAGGAAGGCGAGCTCGACGTCCGCCAGTTGTTCGCGGGTGGCCAGCCGCCGGCCGTCGAACACCTCAAAACGCAAGCCGCCCGCCGATGCGCAGATGCGGCGGATCGCTTCGCCATATTCGGCGACGCTGCGTGGAGAAAGAAGGATGGCTGTGATGCGTGCCCCCTCAGGCGCGGTACGAAGGATCCCGGCGGTCCAGCAGGCGCAGCATCGCGGGCCACTCGGTCAGGCCCAGGGGGCTCGGCTTGCGGTCCATCGAAACCGGGTTCGCGGCGTACTGGGCACCGGTCTTGCGCACCAGGTCCGCGGGGATCTTGACGATGGGGCTGTTGCAGGCCATCGCGGCCGCCTGGATCTGGCAGGCGCGCTCCAGCCGATAAATGTTGTTAAAGGCCTCGGCGATCGTCGCGCCACAGGCCAGCAGTCCGTGGTTGCGCAGGATCATGACGTCGCGGTGGCCGAGATCGCGGGCCAACCGCTCCTTCTCCCCGGCTTCGAAGGCTACGCCCTCGAAGTCGTGGTAGGCCACGTCCGCAAAACGCATCGCCGACTGACTGACCGGCAGCAGCCCGCACTCCAGGGAGGCGATCGCGATGCCCGCGACCGTGTGCGTGTGGATCACGCAGCCGACGTCCGGACGGGCCTCGTGCACGGCGCTGTGGATCATGTAACCGGCCAGGTTGACGGTGTAGTCCGCGTGCGGGTTGTGCAGCACGTTTCCGGCCAGGTCGACCTTGATCAGAGAGGACGCCGTGATCTCTTCGTACATCATCCCGAACGCGTTGATCAGGATCTCGCCGTGCCGCTGCGGTACACGCGCGGAGATGTGGTTCGACACCAGGTCGGTCATCCCGAAATGATCCACCAGCCGGTAGCAGGCGGCGAGGTCGACGCGCGTCTCCCGCTCGCCCGGGGCGTAGGACGAGAAGTCGCTGGAAGTAAAGTTCTGCATGGCGGCGTGCTCCCTCATTCCGGTTTGGCGCTCAAGGACGTGACCACCGGCGCCCAGCGGATGATTTCGTCGCGGATGAAGGCGCGCGTGGACTGCGGCGTGGAGCCGGCCAACAACACCGTGCCCGCGAACTTGCTGCTCAGGGCCTGCAGCTCGGGCGAGTTCAGCGCCGCGTTGAGGGTCGCATTCAGCTTGTTCACGACCGCCGGCGGCGTGTTCTTCGGCGCCTCGATCACGAACCAGATGCCGACTTCAACCCCGGGGAGGCCGGCCTCCGCGAAGGTGGGCACTTCTGGCAGCAGCGGGTCGCGCCGCGGCGAAGTCACCGCGATGGCGCGCAGATCGCCGGACCGGATGTGCGGTACTGCGCTGTCCATCCCCAGAAAGGCGAAGGACAGATCGCCCGCCAGAAGTGCGGGTACCACCATCGAGTTACCGCGGTAGGGCACGTGCGTCACGCCCTGGAGCCCACTGCGCGCCAGGAACATTTCGCTGGCGAGATGCATGCCGCCGCCGATGCCGGAACTGCCGTAGTTCACCTTCTCGGGCGCGGCCCTGACCATCGCGATGAACTCCTGGAGCGTGTGCGCCGGGGAGTTCGCCGGGACGGCCAGCACAAGGAAGGTGTTGGCCACCTGGCCAATCGGCGCGAAGTCGTCGAGCGTGTCGTACGGCAGCTTCGGGTATAGGGTCGCGGAGATCGCCATCGAAAAGGTGCCGAACAGCAACATGTAGCCGTCGGCCGGCGCCTTGGCGACGATTTCGCTGCCCACGATGGCGCCAGCGCCGGTCCGGTTCTCCACCACCATCTGCTGGCCGAGGAGCGCACCCATCTTCTGGGCGACCGCGCGCGCTGTCGCGTCCGTCGGGCCGCCGGCCGAGAACGGCACGATCAGACGGATCGGGCGAACGGGATAGTCCTGATCCTGGGCGATGCTGGCGGTCGACACCAGCGCGGCCAACGCGGCCACAAGCAGTCGGATAAGGGCTTTCATGACGTTATTGTCCGAAGGGTTGTCCTTGAGCGCGACGCGCACGCCGCACGACGGAGGTCGACGCAGTTGCAGCGCGTGCGAGCGTAGGATGACTGGGCATTCCTCGCTAATTCATTGTTTTCTGAAACCCATTCCAGGAGGTTATCCCCGTGGACCTTCGCTTACTGCGCCACTTCCTGAACGTGGCCAGCCACGGCTCGATCGGCAAGGCGCCGGGGCCTCGCAAATCACGCAGCCGGCTCTGAGCAAGGGCATCCGGCGTCTGGAGCGGGCGCTCGAAGTGGAGCTGTTTAAACGCACGGTGCTTGGAACGCAGCCGACCGCGTTCGGCCGCTTCCCGGCCGATTGGCGGATTGTAGGCAGGCACACTGATCGATTGAGCATTGGCGGTCCACGCCAAGAGGCTCATCAGCCCGATGGTTACCCAAAAGCCCGCGCCAAATTGCTGACGCTGATCACCCGCCTGATCCTGAGGCCGCAACCTAGCATAGGGTTGGTCTCGTACCGGCACGGCTGGGTCGGAGGTTCGAACGCACGTCAGCGCGCCGACCCTAGCCCCAGGTAGCTCTCCACTACCCGCGGGTTTTGTGCGAGCTCCGCCGCCGACCCTTGGAGTGTGATCTCGCCGTGCTCCATCACATAGCCATGGTCGGCGATGGCGAGCGCGGCACGTGCGTTCTGCTCGATCAGCAGGATGGAGACGCCGCTCTTGTGCAGGTCGGCGATGATGCGGAAGCTCTCGCGCACGATCTGCGGAGCAAGTCCCAGGCTCGGTTCATCGAGCATCAGCAGCCGGGGACGCGACATCAGCGCGCGACCAAGCGCCAGCATCTGCCGCTCGCCGCCCGAGAGAGTGCCGGCGAGTTGACGATGGCGCTCGCGCAAGCGCGGGAAGAGGGCGTAGACCTTGTCGAGTTCCGCACCGATCTGATGGTGACGGCGATGTCGGAAGCTGCCAAGGCGCAGGTTGTCCTCCACCGTGAGCGAGCCGAACAGCTCGCGCCGTTCCGGGACCAGCACCAGCCCGGCGGCGACCCGGTCTTCGACTCGCGTGCCGCGCAAGTCGTGGCCCTCGAAGCTGATTGCGCCGGCTTGGTCCAGCAACCCCATCATGGCGTTGAGCAGCGTCGTCTTGCCGGCGCCATTAGCGCCGATCACGGTGACGACGCTTCCCGCAGGAACCTCGAGCGAAACCGAACGAACGGCCTCGACCTTGCCGTAGGCCACCGAGAAGCGATCGACGGCGAGCAGTGGTGCGCTCACTCGACGCCTCCCAGGTAGGCTTCGATCACCAGCGGATTGACGCGGATCTCTTGCGGCAGTCCTTCGGCGATCTTCTTGCCAAAATCGAGCACGACGATACGGTCTGCAAGTCCCATGACGAAGTCGACGTCGTGCTCGACGACCAGGATGCTCATCCCCTCGCCTTTGAGCTCGCGCAGCAACTTGGCGAGCGCCTTCTTCTCGGCCGCCCGCAGCCCGGCCGCCGGCTCGTCGAGCAACAACAGCCGAGGATCGAGACACAGCGCGCGGGCGACTTCGACGAGGCGCATCTGGCCGAGCGAGAGGTGGCCAGCGGGGCGAAACATCTCCTTGGCGAGCCCGACGCGTTCGAGGCGGCGCGCCGCATGTGCAAACAGGCGGCGCTCTTCGGCGCGATCGAGCCGCAGGACCGCAGAGGCGACACCCGCATGGCCGCGCGTATGCGCGCCGAGCGCCACGTTCTCGAGCACGGATAGTTCGGGCACCAGGCGGACGTGCTGGAACGTGCGGGCAATCCCGCGCCGGGCGATCATCTGCGGTGACAGGCGCTCGATGGACGCGCTGTCGAACGAGACGCGTCCAGAGCTGGCGCGCCGAACGCCGGTGATCAGATTGAACAGCGTGCTCTTGCCGGCGCCGTTTGGGCCAATCAGCGCCACGGTCTCGGCATGGCCGACGTTGAAGCTCACGTCATCCACGGCGACAAGGCCGCCGAACGTCTTGCGTGCCTTGTCGAGCGCCAGCAACGGGCCGCTCGATGTGGCGGGCGCCCGTGCCGGCCTCTCGATATCGGCGGCGGGATCGATGCTGCGCGGCGTCGTCGGCGGGAGCCAGGATGACAGCAGCGGCCAAATGCCGTCGCGCGAGTATTGCAGAATACCGACAAGCATGATTCCGAATACGAGATCCTGGAACATACCGAGCCGGCCGAGCATGTCCTGCAGCAGATCCTTGAGCACGATGACGATGCCGGCGCCAAGCAGGGCACCGAACACCTGCCCCACCCCGCCGACAATCGCCATCAACAAATAATCGATATTGGCTTCGGCTCCGAATGCGCTGGCACTCAGCGTGCGCTGAAAATGCGCATAGAGCCACCCGGCAACGCCGGCGAGCAGCGCCGCATAGACGAACACGATGAGCTTGGCGCGCGCGGTCAAAACGCCGAATGCTTCCGCCGCAATAGCATTATTGCGCAGCGCCCGAAATGCGCGCCCGACCCGGCTGTCGAGCAGGTTGATCGTGGCCACGAGCGACAGCACGACCGCGAGCCAAACGAGGATGTAATAAGATCGCGGACCGATGAGCGAAAATGAGCCGAGCCTGAGGGGAGGGATGCCGGTCATTCCGGTCTGCCCGCCGAGAAACGCGCTGTTGCCGAAGATGTAGAAGATGCTGATCCCCCAAGCGAGCGTGCCGAGCGGCAGGTAGTGCCCCGAGAGGCGCATCGTAATCGCGCCGAGGGCGCACGCCGCAAGCCCAGTGACGACGAGGGCCGCCGGCAGGCCCAGCCACGGCGAGAGCCCGTACGTGGTTGAAAGCAGGCCCGTGGTGTAGGCGGCAAAACCGACGAACGCAGCCTGTCCGAACGAAGTCATGCCGCCCATCCCGGTCAGAACGACGAGGCCCAGGGCGGTTAGGCTCGCGAGCCCGATCAGGATCAGCAATGTGACCCAAAATTCCGGCACCAGTGGCGTCAGCGGCACGACCAACGCCAGTATCGCAAGCCCCCCCGCCTGCCAACGCGCAGTTGCCCCCTTCACTCGTCTTCCTCCACGGCTGGAGCGCGCAATGACCGCAGCAACAGGATTGGAATGAGCGTCGTGAACACTACGACTTGCTGATAGTTGCTGTTCCAGAATGCGGCGAACGACTGCAGCAGGCCGACGAAGATCGCTCCCGCGACGGCCAGCGGGTAACTGCCCATACCGCCGATGATTGCGGCCACAAATCCGATCAGCCCGATCAGGAAGCCGGTGTCGTAGTAGACCATGGACACCGGGGCGATCAGCACGCCGGAGACCGCCCCGATAAAGGACGCGAGTGCGAACGTGATTTCGCCGGCCTGGCTGATTGGAATGCCGACGAGCCGCGCGCCAACGCGGTTGACGGCGACCGCACGCATCGCCTTGCCGATCAGCGTGCGATCGAAGAGCAGCCACAACAACACCATGATGACCAATGACACCGCGACCATGATGGCGCTCTGGCCCGAGATCACGATACCGGCGGCTTCGAAATGCGCGCTCGAGAGTGGGTTTGCCAAAAAGCCTTCCGGCCCGAAGAACACGAGGCCCAGCACCGTGAGTGCGATATGGACCCCGACAGATGCGATCAGCAGGGTGAGCACCGATGCCTGCTCCAGCGGTTGGAAGGCAAGCCGGTAGAGGTAGGGGCCGAGCGGCGTGATCAGCGCCAAGGTCAACACGATTTGTATGGCCATGTTCGGCCGCAACGGCACGAGCCAGGTCACCAGAGCGTACATGATCGCCGGCAGTGCGAGATCGCTGGCAACGCGGCGCATCAGCCACGCTCGCGTGACGCGCGAGCGCAGCAGATCAATCACGAATGCCGCAAGCCCGAGTGCGAGCAGCAGGCCGGCCGTGCCGGGAACATTGCCGCGCTGAAATTGGCTAAGCGTGAGCGCCGCGAATGACATGTACACGCCTTGCGGCAACAAGATCACGCGCGTCACCACAAAGACGAGCACGAGCCCGATAGCCAACAGGGCGTAGATGGCGCCATTGACGACACCATCGACCACTAGGGTCCAGAAGATCATGGAATCCATCAGGACACCCGGTCAGTGCGATGCGATGGCAAGGGATGCGTGCGCAGTTCTATTTCACGAGATGGAATGCTCCATCTTTAACGGTCATGACGAACTGACCGCCCGGGTCGTAACCAGCGTGGTTCGTGGGCGAATTGCTCAACAGGCCATTATTGAGGTACAGCCCCTTGACGTTTTCCAGTGCGTCCCGGAGTCCGTCCTTGAATTCCTGCGTGCCGGGCTGGCCGCGCTTCAGGGCTTCTGGAACTGCCATTTCTAGTAGTGTCGCGCAGTCGGCGATGTGCGCCGCCATCATCGGCGGATCAGCCTTGAACTTCTCCTGATACGCCGGAACGAACTTCTGCGCGAGCTTGTTGTAAGGACTGTCAGCCGGCAAGTCGCGCCAGATGATGAACGGTTCACCGACCATCACCACGCCTTCCACATCCTTGCCGCCGCGATCGATGAAGTCCGGGAGCCCGATACCATGGCTGGCGAGGATGATACCCTTGAAGCCGCGCTGACGCAGGTCGCGGATGGGGACGACCGCGGGTGTGCCGCCGGCTGCAACGAAGATCGCATCCGGTTTGGCCGCAATGAGTTTGAGCGCTTGCGGAGTCGTGCTGGTCGCGGAGCGCTCGAACGACTCAACGGCAATCACCTTCATGCCCGTGGACGGCAGCAGCTGATCGAACAGCCCGGTCCACACTTGCAGATAAGCGTCGTTATAGCCGATGATGCCGATGGTCTTCACGCCCTTGTCGGCAAGGTATTTGACCACGGGCGGCGCGGTGGTGTCGTCATCGGGTACGATCTTGAACACCCAGCGCCGCACGTCATCCACCGGGTAGGCCAGGGCCTTAATGGGGCTGGTGGCGAGCAACGGGGTCTTCGCCTCCCCGGCTATCGGCACCATGGCGAGCGACGTCGGCGTCACGACCTCGCCGATAAGAACATCGGCCTTGTTTTCGGTGATCAGCTTGCGGGTGTTGGCTGCCGTCTGAGTGACATCGGTACGGCTATCGAGTGCGACGTAATTGACCTTGAGCCCGCCGATCGTGGGCGGCATCAGGCTCACAGCGTTCATCATTGGCACACCGAGCGATGATCCGGGTCCGGTCTGCGGCAGATTGAGACCGACCGTGAGTTCGCCCGCACCGGCAGTAACGGCCGCTGCGCCGAAAATGGCGGCGGTTAAAAGCAGCCTCCTCAAGGCCGTCCCTAGCATACCGTGTTCCTCCCGATGTGTCTTTCGTGTGACGCAGTGGCGCATCTTAGCGTAGGATGAACCGGGCATTCCCCGCCAATTCAATTTTTTCTGAAACCCATTCCAGGAGGTTATCCCGTGGACATTCGCTTACTGCGCCACTTCCTAAACGTGGCCAGCCACGGCTCGATCGGCAAGGCGGCCGAGGCCTCGCACATCACGCAGCCGGCTCTGAGCAAGAGCATCCGGCGTCTGGAGCAGGCGCTCGAAGTGGAGCTATTTGAACGCACTGTGCTTGGAACGCAGCCGACCGCGTTCGGCCAAGCCCTGATCGAACACGCCGACGTGATTCTGAAGGACGTGGAACGGCTGCACGTGCACATGGCCGACCTGCGCGCGGGCCGCTTTGGTCACGTCACCATCGGCGCCGGCAGCAGCATCCTCGACACCCTGATTGCGCGCGCGACGGCAAACCTCTGCTCGCGCAATCCCGGCCTGCGCGTAACCGCCGTAGCCGGCCCGACCGACCAGCTCATTCCGGACCTGCTGCGCGGTGGCCTCGATCTCGTGCTCGGTGTGCCGCCCGCGAACTACGCGGATCCCCGCGTCGCGTACCGGCCGCTGTTTCGCGACGAGATCGGCGTGGTCGTTCGCAAAGGCCACCCGCTGCTGCGGCGGCGCAATCTCTCGCTGGCCGACATCGAAGGAGCACGCTGGATCCTACCGTCGCCCGACCACACCTTCACGAAAAGTTGCCTCACCTGCTTCGCCGCCGCCGGCCTCATGGGACCCGCGCCGGCGGTGGTGAGCGGGTCCGTGGCCTTCACTGCCAGCGTGGTGCGCGACACGGATTTCCTGACCTTCATGCCCCTCCCACTCTTGCAGTCCGCTGCACACCGAAGCGCGCTCGTGCAGTTGCGCGTGCCAGACAGCACTTGGCGACGCGAGGCCATTCTCTTTCAGCGGGCCGGCTCCGCGCTCACGCCCGCCGCGGCCAAACTGGTTGCGGCCCTAGAGCGCGCAGCAGCCCTCCAACGTGGCTGAGGCGTCCGCCCTCTCTTGGAACTGCGCATGGAAGCGCCGCCCGCGGCTGTTGCCGCCGACATAAAACTGACCAGCTACAGGGTCTGAGGCCGACTGAATATTGACCAGGGTGAGCAACCTACGCTGCTGCATTTTGAGGCGATGCGCATCACTAACTGAACGGGCATAAGGGTCGGCACGACTTGAATATATTGCAGATCGATGCCGTTTTGGATACCGAGCACAACACTGCCCCCAGTCTCGTCGCGCAGTGCAGTCATTAAGGAAGTCAGCTCCGAGCCGCTAAAGTGTTGGTCGCGTAGCCAGCTCGAGGTCAGCGCCAATCGTAGCGTCGGCCGGTATGTCCGTTGCCGCACATCATGTTGCATATATCTCAATTCATGGAGGCACTTCATGAGCACGGACGTGCTTGATTGCGGATAGCCGAGTGCCTTGGAGATCTCCCCGATCGTTGCCGAGCCGCGCCGCTGGGCAAAGAATTCAAACACCTCCAAGACGCGCTTCGCGGATTTTATTGCAGAGCTATCCATCGTTTCGACCCGTTGCTTCGAAGCTGCTGCGATCGCACAGGCGTATGTCATGCCCGCGCAGCGGCCCACTTTATCACAACCATGATAAGTGGACACAATCATGATGGTTATTCTTTACACATGACGCTTGTCCTGCTTGTTTTTGCGCCGATCGGAGCGGCCTCAAGGCTGTCTTTGATCACGGGAGGACAGATGTCAGAAATGCCCTTGTCGGGCCTTACCGTGCTGGAATTGGGCCACAGCATCGCTGCACCCTACGCGGGTTTAGTGCTTGCTGAGCTCGGTGCAGAGGTCATTAAAGTCGAGCGAACGGGTGTTGGCGATCCGGTGAGGGATTGGGGCCCGCCATATACCGACGGAATAGCGACGGCGTTTCAGACCTACAATCGCAGCAAGGCTGGTATCGAGATCGATCTTCGCGACGACCAGCAGCGTGCTGCGTTGCAGAAGCTGATCATCGATCGTGGTGACATTGTCCTTCAAAACCTTAAGGCAGGAGCCGCCGATCGTGCTGGACTAGGAGGCAAGCAGCTCACGGAGTTAAAACCTTCGCTCATCTACTGCAACCTCCATGCGTTCGGCGCCGTGGGACCGCTCAAGGATCGTCCAGGTTACGATCCGTTGATGCAAGCTTTTGGTGGGCTCATGAGCGTAACAGGCGAACCCGGCGAAAGGCCTCCGGTACGGATCGGGGTGTCCATTATCGATATGGGCGCTGGAATGTGGGCTGTGATCGGCATTCTGGCTGCACTTGCCGAACTCAGGCGAAGCGGGCGCGGAAGCATTGTCGACGTATCTCTCTTCGAAACCGCAATAGGTTGGATGATGTGGCCCCTAAGCTCCTATCTGGCAACGGGCCAGATTCCAGGCCGGCAGGGATCGAGCATGAGCACGATCGTTCCGTACCAGGTGTTTCCTACGCTGGACTCCAACATCATGATTGCGGCTGGCAACGATAACTTGTTCAACAGGCTTTGCCGGGCCTTGGGTAGAACAGATCTCGCCTGCGACGAGCGCTTCGCAACCAACGGCGGGCGCGTCCGCTTTCGTGACATTTTGCTTCCCGTGCTTGAGGAGATATTCGCGACGCGCAGTACTGCCGAATGGAGCGAGCTGCTCGCTCGAGAGCAGGTCCCCGCCGCACCACTGCAGAATGTGGCCGACGTAGCTGCTGCCGAACAGACGCGGGCCTTGAACATGCTGCGAGCCGAGGTCGGCTTGAGCCATCCATACGTTGCGCTTCCGATCAGCTTCGACGGTGTTAGACCTCGTTCCAAGAATCCGGCCCCAGCTCTCGGCGCCGACACAGACCGCATCTTGCGAAAGACTACGGTATGACAAATCAAGCGAGTGATCTCATCCGCTCTGATGAGCTGCTTAGACTCGAAATCGGAGCGGATCACGCTGACCTGCGCGAGGGAGTGCGGCGCTTGTGCTCTCGTTTTCCAGGTGAATACTGGCGATCGGTGGAAGAGAAGGCGGCCTATCCCGGTGAGTTTGTCAAAGCGCTGACGGAAGCTGGATATCTTGCTGCGCTGATCCCCGAAGAATATGGCGGCGCCGGTCTCTCCCTAAGGGCAGCTGGTGTTATCCTCGAGGAGATTAATGCATCAGGCTGTACTGCGAGCCAATGCCATGCTCAGATGTATATTATGGGTACCCTGCTGCGACATGGCAGCAAGGAACAGAAGCAGCGTCTTCTGCCACGCATCGCCTCAGGGGAGCTGCGCCTCCAGGCCTTCGGCGTCACTGAGCCGACGACGGGCTCCGACACCAAGAAACTGAAAACACGTGCCGTGCGCGACGGCGACAACTACGTGGTGCACGGCCAAAAAGTCTGGACATCGCGGGCGCTTCACAGCGATCTGATGTTGCTCCTCGTGCGAACCACACCTGTTGATCAGGTTGTCAAGAAAACAGACGGTCTTTCCGTTCTGCTCGTAGATCTTCAGCAGAGCAAAGGCAAGGGGATGGAGATCAGGCCACTCAAAGCCATGATCAACCACAACACCACCGAGATTTTCTATGATGGATTGAAAGTGCCAGCCGAGAATCTGATCGGTCAAGAAGGCCAAGGTTTCCGATACATTCTGGATGGAATGAACGCCGAGCGCATCCTTGTGGGTTCCGAGGCGATCGGCGATGGGCGCTGGATGATCGAGAGGGCGACGGCCTACGCAAACGAAAGGATAGTATTCGACCGTCCGATTGGACAAAATCAAGCTATACAATTCCCTATCGCGCGAGCCTATGCTTCCTTGCAGGCTGCCGACATGATGGTGCGCAAGGCCGCCGCGTTGTTCGATGCACATCGGGACTGCGGCGCAGACGCGAATATGGCGAAGCTTCTTGCTGCAGACGCCGCTTGGGAGGCGGCGGAGGCGACCATGCAAACCTACGGTGGCTTTGCCTATGCGACGGAATACGACATTGAGCGTAAGTGGCGCGAGATCCGAGTGGGCCGAACCGCTCCAATCTCGGTAAATCTAATCCTGGCTTACATCGGTCAGCACGTGCTCGGCATGCCCCGTTCCTTCTGAGGCCATGCGATGAGACGCTCCTATCGAAACAGTCAGCAACCGGCGCTGACAGCCCATCTCGGGGCTGCAATCGCAAAATTGCATGGGCGGGATCTGCCGGCGCAGGCTTGCGCCATCGTCCGTCGCGGTCTCGTCGATTGCATTGGTGTAATGATCGCCGGCAGCACCGAGCCGGCCGTGGAGCGGGTTAGAAGTGTCCTAGGACCTCCATGGAGCGGCGAAGCGCGCCTCTTCCCGGATGGCATCCGATGCTCCGCCCGCGATGCGGCGCTTGTCAACGGCATGGCCGCTCACGTTCACGATTTCGATGATGTGGCGCTCGATGGTCATCCCAGTGCGGTTCTCGTGCCGGCCCTCTTGGCGGAAGCCGAGGCGATTGGAGCGAAAGGTGCCGACGTCATCCGGGGCTATGTTGCGGGCTACGAAACATGGGCTACGCTGTGGAAGGCGAGCGCAGGGCCGCTCCACGCGCGCGGATGGCATCCAAGTGGCGTGTTCGGCGTCGTGGCAGCCGCAGCTGCTTGTGCGGCACTGCGCAGACTCACGCCGGATGAGACGACGAGCGCTCTTGGCTTAGCCGCGGCGCAGGCTGCAGGCCTCATCGCCAACTTCGGAACAATGGCGAAATCGTTTCAGGTTGGGCACGCGGCCGAGGCTGGCCTCTTCTCGGCCCGTTTGGCTCTCGGCGGAGTCAACGCCTCCCATGAGGCGTTGGAACACAAACATGGTTTCCTAAATGCTTATGCTGGTGCACACAGCGACGGGGGAGGCGGATTTGGGGACCCCGACTGGGCAATTCTTGAGCAGGGTCTTGATATCAAAGTCTATCCTGTCTGCTATGCAGCTCATCGCCTGATTGAGGGCGCGCTTCAGCTTGCCAAGGAGTTTGCCCTCACCCCGCCCTCGATCGATTCCATCGAACTGCGGCTGGGGCGCATCCAGTCTGATTTACTTCACAGCCATCGTCCACGCACAGTGCTGGAGGCGAAATTCAGCGCCGAATTCGCGGTTGCCGCCGCGCTCGTGGCAAAAGCGGTCGGACTTAACGAGCTAAGAGAAGGCTTCGTCTTGAGCGACGATGTCCAGCACCTTATCGACCGCACTGTGCGGATGATCGATCCAGAGCTCGGCGAGCCGCCTTTCTCCCCTTTCGACCAAGTGAAAGTTCGCCTTTCCGATGGCCGTGTGCTCGAGGGCTCACATGTCAAACATGCAAGCGGCAGTCGATACGCTCCACCTTCCAAGGCGGAATCCTGGGAGAAATTCAAGGGCTCGGCCGGCTATCATCTGCCGGTTGGTAGCACGCGGCAGCTCTTTGAAGCCCTGTGGGACCTTAATCCATCCAGATCTATCACCGAACTGCTCGATGATACCGGCTTGAGGACTGCGGCATGACGCGTTCGTTCGAAACATTGGCCATTTCTCGCCCGCTCGAAGGGATACTCCAGGTCGCGTTCAACCGGCCGGCTGCAATGAACGCCATCAACACTCAGACTGGCCGCGATTTGCTGTCCGTTCTCACGACAGTCGTCCAAGAGGAAGATGTACGTGTCATTCTCCTCACGGGCACTGGCGACAAGGCCTTCTCGGCTGGAGGTGATCTTAAAGAGCGCCAAGGGATGAGCGATCATGACTGGCTGCGGCAGCACGCACTGTTCGAGGAGGTAAACCTTCGACTTCTAGAATGCCCAAAGCCTGTTCTTGCAGCTGTCAATGGTGTGGCGTTCGGAGGTGGGTGTGAAATCGCGCTATGCTGCGATTTTATCTACGCGGCGTCGAATGCGCGGTTTGCGCTCACGGAGGTTAGGCTTGGCATCATGCCCGGCGGGGGTGGCACACAGAATCTACCCCGCGCCGTCGGAATCCGCCGTGCCAAGGAACTCATCTTCTCAGCTCGTCCGTTCTCCGCAGAAGAAGCGGCGCACTGGGGGCTGGTTAATCAGGTTCTTGAGCCGGCATCCCTGCTGCCGCGCGCGATTGAAACTGCGGCTGCGATTGCGGCCAATGCGCCACTTTCGGTGCTGCAGGCCAAAAAGTCGATTTCCTTCGGCATGCAGACCGACATACGCACCGCGATGCAATTCGAGATCGAGGCCTATAATCGTCTAGTCACGACCGAGGATCGGTTCGAAGGTGTCCGAGCATTCAACGAGAAGAGAAAGCCCGAGTTCAAAGGGCGCTGAGGAACTTCGCATGGAGAGTGTCTTGATTCCAACGCTGGGGGCGGTGGATCGCGCGGACGGTGCGCTATGACAGTCACTGTCGCGGCTATCATCTCATTAGACGGGCTCACAAGCGGAGCAATCTACGCGCTCATCGCGCTGGCGCTGTTGATTGTGTTCACTGTCACACGCGTGATCCTGGTTCCGCAGGGACAATTCGTCACTTATGCTGCCCTCACATTCCGGATTGCGCTTCGCGAAGCGATCGAAGCCACGCGCGAGCTCCATGCAACGGCCGGCGTGTTCAACTTCTCACCAAACGATCATGCGGGCTTGGATAAGAGAGCGGCCGTCGTCGTGCGTGTCGACGGCGGTAAGTGGATACTTGAAGATTAGGTTGGACGCATCATGCTTCCGAAGCAGGTCGAAATCGTCGAAGTCGGACCGCGCGAGGGCTTTCAGTTCGAAGGCATCAGCAGGCCGGAGGCAATTGCTTTCGATGACAAGCTCGCACTAATCGCCGCTCTTGCTGCTACGGGCGTCAAAACGCTGCAGATTGTCTCGTTCGTGCACCCGAAGCAGGTACCGCAGATGGCCGATGCCGAGCGCATCGTCGAAGCGCTCCAACCCGTCTCAGGCGTCACCTATACGGGCATTTACCTTAACGACGTCGGATTGAAACGCGCGATCGCAAATCCCAAGCTCGCTCTCGTGCCCGATCTGGTGTTGTCGGCGTCGGAAACCTTCGCGCTCCGAAACCAAAAGCGCACTTTCGATGAAGATGCACAAGCCGCCCGCAGAATGGGTGCCCTCTATCGTGATCTGGGAGTTGCAGTCACGACTGGGAATGTTATGGCGGCTTTTGGCTGCAATTACGAGGGTCCGATACCACTCTCGCGCGTACTCGAACGCATCGGGACTTTATCAGACATCGCCGAGGAGACTGGCGGTCGACTCTCAACACTGAACCTCGCCGATACGATGGGATGGGCGGATCCGACCCTGATTCGTCGTACAGTCGCTGCGGTGCGTGAGCGCTGGCCAGCAACACGGATCGGGCTCCATCTGCATGACACGCGCGGCCTTGGCCTCGCAAATGTTTATGCAGCCCTTGTCGATGGAATCGACCGATTTGAATGTGCTATCGGGGGATTGGGGGGATGTCCATTCGCGGGCCATGGGGGAGCCGCGGGGAATGTCGCCACAGAGGAGGTCGTATTTCTGTGTGATCGGCTGGGCGTTTCGACCGGCATCGATCTTACCCGCCTGCTGGATGCAGGGCGACTAGCTGAGCGCGCAGTTGGACATCCACTGCCTAGCCGTCTTCTCAGATCGGGAGTCGAAATTGGGCTTCAGAAGGCTGTGAACGACTCAGGAGTTCATCTATTTGATCACGGCCGATAGTTTTTCCCTCACAGGCAAGGTCGCGCTTGTTACATCGCGGCCAACGCCGTACCATTTAAGAAGTACGGGGCGCGGTTCCTTGTCCGAAACGGTGCATGCGAGGTGCACGGCGACGCACTTCAGGGGCGTCGCCATGTCGTCATCGAGTTCGAAAGCTACGCAATAGCCAAGGCCTGCCACGACTCACCCGGGTATCGGGCGGCGGCCAAGATTCGCGACGAAGCCAGCACCTCCGATTTCGTGATCGAGGGCCACGAGGACTAACAGCGATCGGAGCCGCCGACACACGTAACCGGCCGCGCGGCCGCCAATCCCCCGCTTCGTGGATTTCTTGTTGTCGCGAGAGGGGCAGACCCTGCTGGCACGATACTCGCTGGGATCGGTCCGCGGAATCGATTCCCGGATACGCCGAGACCGAAAAGGCCTTGCGTCCGATCGCGCTGAGCATCGAACTCCTGACCTATCTCGACCAGTCCAAGCGCAAACGGTTCTTGAGGGACTGGAAGGACGCCCTGTGCGGGAACTAAAGGCCTGGCGCGCTCATCGCTCGTTGAGCGCGCATGGATGCCATGGGTCGGTTGGACCACCGCAAAGCACTTCTCCAGTCGGCAACGGCACGTGACAGGTTGCTGACAGCTTTGTGACCGTATCCTCTCCGCAGAATGACAGGCCGCAATGTGCCTGCACCCCTGTCCGGGACCATAGGCCAAGGAGGAGACAATGTCCGCGATCGACACCGTAGGTGCGTCCGCGCCCGCAACCCGCCCGCAAGTGCCTGCCATCAAGTCGCGCCTCGCGGCAATCTTGCGTACCACCAGCGGAAACTTCCTCGAACAGTTCGACTTCTTCCTGTTTGGCTTCTATGCGACGGCGATCTCGAAGGCATTCTTCCCGACGGGGAATGAAGTCACCGCGTTGATGCTGACCTTCACGACGTTCTGGCTCGGTGCTCTGATGCGCCCGGTCGGAGCCATCGTGCTGGGCGCCTATGTCGACCATATCGGGCGCCGCAAGGGGTTGATCGTGACGCTATCGATCATGGCGATCGGCACGATCCTGATTGCGGTATGTCCGACTTACAATAGTATCGGCATTCTTGCACCTATCATTGTCCTTGCGGGCAGGCTGCTGCAGGGCTTTTCGGCCGGCGTCGAGTTGGGCGGCGTTTCAATCTACCTGTTCGAGATATCGACGCCCGGAAACCGCGGCTTCTACACGTCCTTTCAATCAGCCAGTCAGCAGGTCGCGATCTTCGTGGCTGCGCTTCTTGGATATTCGCTGAATGCCGCAATGCCCGCTGATGTGATCGTCGAATGGGGCTGGCGCATTCCGTTCTTCATCGGCTGTCTGATCGTTCCATTCATCTTCATCATTCGTCGCTCGCTCGAGGAGACGCCGGAGTTCCTGGCGCAGAAAAAACATCCGACCAGCGGCGAAGTGTTCCGCGCCATGATGGCCAATTGGCGAATCGTGGTCCTCGGCATGATGCTGACCGCAATGACGACGGTTACATTCTATTTCATTACGGTTTACACGCCGACGTTCGGCAAGAACGTTCTGAAATTGTCGACGACCGACAGCCTTCTGGTCACGCTGTTCATCGCTATCTCCAATTTCTTCTGGCTTCCGATAGGCGGGGCAATATCCGACCGTCTCGGCCGCAAGCCGGTTCTGATGACCATAACCGCTCTGGCCTTGCTGACGGCCTATCCCGGCTTGTCCTGGCTGGTCAACCAGCCAACCTTCGCCAAGATGCTTCTGTTCGATCTTTGGCTCTCGATGCTCTTCGGCATGTACAACGGGGCGATGGTGGCAGCCCTGTCCGAGCAGGTGCCGCCCCATGTCCGTACGACGTGCTTTTCCCTGGCTTTCAGCTTGGCGGTGGCCCTTTTCGGGACGTTCACCCCGCTGGTGGCAACCTGGCTCATCGACAGGACAGGCGATCCAGCTTCGCCGGGTTTTTGGCTCGTGGGAGCTGCCTCAGTAAGCCTGATTGCCACGATGATCGTATATCGGCAGCGCAAGCCTGCACCGCGGGTTGCGGCACGGTGACGGAAGACGTGGACATGCCCGGGAAACTTGAACTCAAGTCCAATGGAAGAGACAGGCGATGACGCCGTGGCGAAGGCTGTTCGCCCCCGCCACAGCTGCGCTCATGGCGATCTTGCCTGTAGCTGCAAGTCCGGCCACCGAGGTCAAGGTCGCGATTTCCGGCGGCATGACCGCGGCTTACAAGGAAGTTGTGGCGGTATTCAAACGAAAGACGGGACTCGCTGTCAGCACGGCTTACGGGCCGTCGATGGGCACCGCGCCAAACGCCATTCCCGTGCGGCTGGCGCGCGGCGATTGGCTTTCGGCCCGCATGGCCGCGGTCGGTCTCGCGGCCATCAACACCTGGGCTCACATCGGCACCGCAGGAGAGACAGCGCTCCTCGGCGTGATTAAGGAACTGATGGGCAGCTTCGCAGTGGCGTTGCTCCCGCTCGTGACCCTGACGGCAACTGCCGCCATTCTGGTCGTGATGGCCGGCCACAGACGGCAGCGCGCCGTGGCGGAGTTCAAAACAATATGATCGCGCGCGGTCATTCTTGGGGAAGAAGCATGGCTGATTTGACGAGACCTTACGACGTCCTGGTGATCGGCGGCGGCAACGCCGCGCTGTGCGCCGCCATCAGCGCCCGGCGCGCGGGTGCGTCCGTTCTCGTGTTGGAAGCCGCGCCGAAATTCTACCGCGGCGGCAACACCCGTCACACTCGCAACATGCGCTGCGCCCATGACGCGGCGACCGAAATCCTTACTGGTCCCTACACCGAGGAGGAGTTCTGGCAGGACCTGCTGCTGGTGACCGGCGGCCAGACCGATGAGGAGCTGGCGCGCTTCATGATCCACGAGTCCAAGGACATCCTGAACTGGATCGTCGAACAGGGCGTGCGCTGGCAGCCTTCGCTGGGCGGCACGCTCAGCCTCGGCCGCACCAATTCATTCTTCCTTGGCGGCGGTCGCGCGATGCTGAACGCCCTCTACCTCACGGCCGAGAAACTTGGTGTCGAGATCGCCTATGATGCCGAGGTCACCGATCTGCAGATCGAAGACGGGATGTTTCTCGGGGCAACCCTGAAGCAGCCGATCGGTGGCGCCACCGACATCCGCGCCTCGGTGCTGGTGGCGGCGGCCGGCGGCTTCGAGGCCAACATCGAATGGCTGAAGGAGTATTGGGGCGCAGCCGCCGACAATTTCCTGATCCGCGGCACTCCCTATAACCGCGGCTCGATCCTTAAAATGCTGCTGGCGAAGGGTGTGCGGGAGATAGGCGACCCCACTCAGTGCCATGCAGTCGCGATCGACGGCCGGGCACCGAAATTCGACGGCGGCATCATCACCAGACATGACTCCGTTGTGTTCGGCATCGTGGTCAACAAGCACGCCGAGCGTTTCTACGACGAGGGCGAGGACATCTGGCCGAAGCGTTACGCGATCTGGGGCCGGCTGGTAGCAGCGCAGCCCGACCAGATCGCCTACATCATTTTCGATTCGAGCGTCGTCACCAGCTTCATGCCGTCCTTGTTCCCGCCGATCGGCGCACCGACGATCGCCGAACTTGCCGCCAAGCTTGAGCTCGATCCGGCCTCCCTTGAAAAGACCGTTATCAATTTCAACGCCGCAGTGCAGCCCGGAACCTTCGACCACACCATTCTCGACGACTGCCGCACCGAAGGCATCACACCGGCGAAGACGCATTGGGCGCGCAAGATCGACGCGCCGCCCTATCTCGCCTATCCGGTGCGGCCCGGCATCACCTTCACCTATCTCGGCACCCGCGTGAACAAGCAGTCGCGCATAGTGATGAAGGACGGCAAGCCTTCCGCCAACATGTTCGCGGCCGGCGAGATTATGGCAGGCAACGTTCTCGGCAAGGGTTACGCCGCCGGCATCGGCATGACCATCGGCAGCGTGTTCGGACGAGTGGCGGGACGGGAAGCAGCGAAGAATGCGAAGAACTAGATCTCGCGCTAATCGAAATTTTCTCGAGCAGCGCCGTCCCCTTATCGCATCAGGCAACAACGAGTAGAGCAACGCACCATGCACGGAACGAGAATTCTGGACGAGGCCGACCGCCTGATGACGGTCTGCAATTCCTGCCGCTATTGCGAAGGGCTCTGCGCGGTATTTCCGGCGATGGAAATGCGCCGAGCGTTTTCCAACGGCGACCTCAATTATCTCGCCAACCTCTGCCACGGCTGCGGCGCCTGCTACACCGACTGCCAGTTCTCCCCGCCGCATGAATTCAACGTCAATGTGCCGCAGACCTTGGCGGTGGCGCGCGCCGAATCTTACGCTGCCTATGCCTGGCCCCGCGCCTTCGCCGGCAGTTTCGCGCGCAACGGCCTTGTCATCAGCCTGATCGCCGCGTTCAGCGTCGCGGCCTTCATCTTCGGCTTCGCCGCCTTCAACGACCGCCAAATTCTGCTCGGCGTTCACGCCGACGCCGGCGCGTTCTACAAATTGATGCCGCATAATGCGATGGCGGTGCTATTCGGTGCGGTGTTCCTCTATGCGATCGCAGCTCTCGTCATGGGCGTGCGCGCGTTCTGGCGCGACATCGGCGAGCCCGTCGGCATGAAAACCAACATCGCCTCGCTGTTCCAGGCGATGCGCGACGCTGGCGAGCTGCGCTATCTCGATGGCGGCGGCGGCGGCTGCTTCAACGAGGACGATACGCCGACCGACCGCCGCAAGATCTTTCACCACCTGACCTTCTACGGTTTTGGCCTTTGCTTTGCCGCGACCTGCGTCGCCACGCTGTATCACTATCTGTTCGCCCGCGAGGCGCCCTATGCGTGGTGGGATCTGCCTGTTGTGCTCGGCACGCTGGGCGGCATCGGCCTCCTGATCGGGCCGATCAGTTTGCTCGCCGAGAAGTGGAAGCGCGACCCGGTCCTGGTTGACGCGCAGCGTTTCGGCATGGACGTCGCGTTCATCGCGATGCTGTTCCTGACCTCCCTAACCGGCATCGCGCTGTTGCTGCTGCGCGAGACATCGGCGATGGGCCCGCTGCTGGCGCTGCATCTCGGCGTGGTGTTCGCGCTGTTCGTCACAATGCCCTACGGCAAGTTCGTCCACGGCATCTACCGTTATGTCGCCCTGGTGCGCTATGCGCAGGAGCAGCGGGCGATAATCGGCGAGTGAAGCTCAAATCGGCCGGCGCGGATGCGCTCGTGATCGCCGCGACGCCAAAATTTGCTGCGCAGGCGATCCGCAAGACCTACGAGATCAACTGGCGTCCGATGACGTTCCTGACCAATGTGTCGGTATGGATGTCCTCGGTGATGGAGCCCGCCGGGCTCGACGCCGGCGCCGGCATCATCTCGAGCGCTTATGTCAAGGATCCGCTCGATCCGACCTGGGCGGATGATCCCGGCGTGAAGGGGTGGCGCGACTACATGGCCAAATATGTGCCTGACGGCGACGTCCGCGATTCCAACTACGTCAACGGCTACAACAACGGCATGGTGCTGGAGCACGTGCTCAAGGCGGCCGGCAACGACCTGAGTCGCGAGAACATCCTGCGGCAGGCGCTGTCGATCAAAGATCTGGAATTGCCGATGCTGTTGCCCGGCATCAAGGTCAATACCAGCGAGAGTGACCATCTGCCGGTCGAGCAGCTGCAGTTCATGCGCTTCACCGGCAAGCAGTGGGAGCGGTTCGGCGAGGTGCTCTCGACCAAGTAGCGTCGATATCGAACCCCAATGATGTCGAGGCGGGTTGGTCCGGGGGTGTTGCCATTGCGCTGCAGCAACGATGGGAGCGATTGTATTGAAAATTGAGGGCCATTGGTTTTACTCCGCGGTACCGAAGCCTCGAGCCCTTGGTCTGTCGGATGCAGGCGACGTCGAATTTTGGGGTGCAGGAGACGCACGGGATCCTGGACCGCTTCCAGGCCGAATTCCGCGGTTCGAGCGAAGGGCTCGGCTGGTCGTCGGCCTATGCTTCGGTGCAGCGTGAACGGCCGTTTGACGGGCACTTCCACGCCCTGTCCGACAATCTGATGGTGCTGCATCGGGGCGGCCCGGTCGACATCACCTATGTGATGGAGGGCAAGTCGGTCGCCCGACACATCCCGCGCGGCGGCGTGTTCTTCCTGCCGGCGGGGCACGCCTGCAACGTGGTCCTGCATGAAGCACTGGAATCGACCCATATCTATCTGCGCTCCGACCTGTTCGGGGGCCGGGACGGGGCCCCAAGCCCGATCGGCGGGCTCGCGCCGATGCTAGGCGATCAGGATGCCGTGCTCGAGCATCTTGCCGCGGCGATCGGCGATACCATCACCGGCGGCCTGCCGGCCTCGTCGCTCTTCGTCGATCCGATCGCGCAGGCGATTGCCAACCGCTTTGTCGCGATTAATTTCCACAAGCCGAGCGTGGAGGCCGGCAAGCATCCAAACCTGCTCAGCGTCAAGCAGATGGCGCGGATCCGCGAATTCGTCGACGCTAACCTCGATACCGATATCCGGCTTGACCAGCTGGCGGAGCTGTGCGGTCGCAGCACCGAATACTTCGTGCGCCTGTTCAAGGCGAGCATGAGGGAGCCATGAGCGGGTTCGATACCATCATCGAGGGCGTGCTGCTCGGCGGCGTCTATGCACTGTTCGCGCTCGGCCTGTCGCTGATCTTCGGCATCATGCGCCTCGTCAATCTGGCGCATGGCGACCTGATCCTGCTCGCGGCCTATCTTGTGCTCAGCGCGACCACGGCGCTCGGCCTGCCGCTTGCGGCCGCAGCCCTCTTGGTCGTCGTGACGATGTTCGTGCTCGGTTTCGTGCTGCAGCGGCTGGTGCTGGAGCGCGTGCTCGGCGACGATATCCTGCCGCCGCTGCTGGTCACCTTCGGCCTGTCGATCGTGATCCAGAACGGATTGCTGCTCGGCTACGGTGCGGACAGCCGCCGGTTGCAGGCGGGCGCCTTCGAATCCTCGTCGGTGATGCTGGCCCCGGGCTTGAGCGTCGGACTGGCGCCGCTCACGGCGCTGGTGACGGCGATCGCCGCCGTCGCGCTGCTGCAGCTCATCTTCTATCGCACCTCGCTCGGCCGGGCCTTCCGCGCCACCGCTGACAATCCCGCAATCGCGCAATTGATGGGCGTCAACGAGCGCAATGTCTATGCGATCGCCGTCGGGCTGTCGCTCGCGGTGTCGGTGATCGCCGCTGTCGTGTTCGGCATCCGCGCCAGCTTCGATCCATCGATCGGCCCGGCGCGGCTGCTCTATGCGTTCGAGGCCGTGATCGTCGGCGGCCTCGGCAGCCTGTGGGGAACGCTGGCCGGCGGCATCGTGCTCGGGCTGGCGCAGGCGATCGGCGGTCGGATCAACCCGGAGTGGCAGATCCTAGCCGGCCATCTCGCCTTCCTTGCCGTGCTGATGGTGCGGCCGCGCGGTCTCTTGCCGGCGAGGCGGACATGAGCGTCGAAAGCATCCATGTCCCGGCAAGCCGGGAGCAACGCCCGGCGCATCTGCCGGTAATGCTTGCATGGCTGAGTGTCTTCTCTCTGTACCCTCCCCGAATCATTACACCGTGCTTGCCAATCGGGACAGCTCGATTACATGCCCATCGTAGAATTGGATAGGCCAGCGGGCGAAACGGATATTCCAAGGAGCGTGGGCATGTTTCTACCTGGAATCGGATGAAGCGGGGACATGCTCCCGACGGCTTTTGCCGGACGCTTGACACCATCACCGGCCATCCAGCGCGCGGCGCCATTCGCGGAAGAAGGCTTTCCGCTTGGATTGGTCGAGGTTCGCTAGCAGATCGGGTCCGACGCGGATAGGACGGAGCGTGTCCTCGCTCACAGTTGCCCTTAGCCCGGCCGGCAGATCCGAGCGTACAGTTCCGAAGGAGCGCGCAGCCAACTGCTGCTGACCGTTCCGGGAAAGCAGGAAGTCCATAAAGAGGGCCGCCTCTGCCGGATGTGGCGCGTTCTTCGGGATGATCGCAATGCGTGTAATCAGCGCGGTATAATCCGTAAACAGGGTCACCCCGATGGACGGGTCGTCCTTTGCGCGTTCGAGCGCATAGGACGCGATCATGTTGTAGGCCAGCAGATGTTCTCCGCTCGCGACCCGATCGAGGATCGTGTGACTGAACGTATAAAGACGCACGCCGTCCTGCCCGAGACCGCGGATCAGGTTCCAGGTGTTTGGCGTAATCTGCACATCGTTGCTGAAGAAGAGGAATCCGGTGCCACTCAGTTCAGCATCATATGAAGCCACCTTGCCCTGATAGATGCTGCGCTTTGTGGTCAAGAGCTTGAGCAGATCAGCGCGCGTGCGTGGAACATCTTCAGTTGGAACCAGCCGCTTGTTGTAGACGAGCGCGATCGGCTCGGCGGTAATCCCGAATGCCTGCTTCCTCCAGATCGCCCAATCGGGAATTCGATCGGGCTCGGTTGGCGAGAAGGGCTGCGCATAGCCATCGTTCACGAGCTTGACTTGCAGGTCCATCGCCGAACTCCACGCAATGTCGGCGCATTGGCCTTGCTCGCGGCACTTCACGACATCTTCGTAGACCTCGAGAGAGCTCTGATGGATGTAATCGACGCGAATATCGGGGTGTAGGCGATGCCACTCGCCGAGCAGGCCTTTCACCTCCACGGTGTCCGATGTTGAGACAATGCGAACTGCTCCCTGCGTACCGGAGCCGACCGACAGTCGGTCCCGGTCGAGCGGGTCGGTGCGAACTTGATCCTCCTGGCTGCTCGCTGACGTGGCGGCCAGGACACAAAGAACAGTTAAGGCTACGAAATGTAACCCATTCCTCGGCATCCAAACGGCCTCGATCTACCGGACACCGACGGTGGAGGCGTCATGGGAGACGCTTCGCCAGCCGACGTCTAAAGCAGACATTATAGACGGTGCCGTCGTCCTAAGAAAAGGCCGGGGACTCTTCGGTAGGACGTATCTATCGTGCGGGTGCGATCGGCTCCATCCCGGATTTGACCAGTGCGGGAGCGGCTGCAGGCGAAGCGAGGAAGTCGACGAGCGCCTTGCCTTGCTCGCGCGCTTTGGCCTCCTTGGTGAGGGCCGCCGAGAAGATCGTGATCTTTTGCAGCTCCGGTGGCAGTGGTCCGACCAGATCAGCCCCCGGAATTGGCAGCAACTCACTGATTTGCTGAAAGCCGAGCTCGGCGTCCCCGTTCGCGACGACGCCTGCGACGGGGTCCGCTGGGATCATCCGCGCCTTGCCTTCCATCTCCGACGCGATGCCAAGTTTCTTGAAGAGCTCTGTCCCGACATAGACACCGCTTGCACTGTCGGAATATGCAACCGATTTCGCTGCAAGGAGGGTTGCCTTGAGAGCTTCCGGGGTCGAGATGTCGGGCTTCGGAGCGCCCGCGCGAACGACCATGCCGATCGGCGAGCGCACCAGATCCACACGGCTGCCAGCATCGGCAAGTCCCTTGGAGATCATGACACCGAGCGCATCGCCGACCATGATCAGCACGTCGGCAGGTTCGCCGCGGGCGAGGCGGACGGGGATTGCATTCTCGGTACTTCCCATCGAAGGCCCGTAAGACGTGATGACGGTGTTGCCGGTCGCCTTCTCGAATTGGGGAGCGAGCTCTTTGTAGGCAGCGCTCAGGCCGCCCGAAATCATGACCCGGATTTCTGCCGCCTCAGTCCTCGGTGCGCAGAGTGTTGCGACAAGGATTGCTATTGCAGGAAGCCAGGCCCGACGAATTGAAGACATCAAGTCACGCTTGGGTTGTTCGTTCATGGCCGGTCTTCCTCCTCAGGTACCGACGGTGTTCAAGCTGGCGGAGACTTCGGATGCCGTCGCAACCGCTTGCGTTCGATATACCAATAGGGTCCCGACGAGACCACATGCTGCCGCGGCGCTCATCCACCAGCCGGGGGCGGCGTTGTCACCGGTCGTGGCAATGAGCCACGTGCAGATCGCCGCCGTAAAGCCTCCGAATGTTGTGGCCAAGCTGTAGGCGAGCGAGAAGCCGGATGTGCGCACGCCAACCGGCATGACCTCCGTCAGCGCGACAATCATTGCGCCATTATAGCTTGCATAGATGAAGGACAACCAAAGCTCGACGGCCAGCATCTTGGCGAAGGTCGGTTCAGCGGCGAGCCAGGAGAGAGCGGGATAAGCCGACACGAGGCCAAGCAAGGAGAAGCCCACAAGGATCGGTTTCCGGCCTATCTTGTCGGACCAGGCCCCCATCACGGGAAGCCAGAAGAAGTTCGAGATGCCGACGCAGATGGTCACCAAGAGACTGTCGGTTGCGGAAAGCTTCAGCACCGACTTGCCAAAGGTGGGCGTGTAAACCGTAATGAGGTAGAACGAAACGGTCGTCATGATCACCATCATCATACCGCAGAGCACGATCGCCCAGTTTGCGAGGATCGAGCGGTAAATCTGACCGACGGTCGGATGATGCTTTCGCGCAAGAAATTCGTCCGTTTCCTGGAGCGAGCGCCGGATGAAGAACACGAAGGGCACGATCATGCAACCGACGAAGAACGGGATCCGCCATCCCCAGTCGTCGACCTGTTGGGGAGACAGCAAGGCGGTGAGGGCGAAGCCGAATGCGGCCGACACGATGATCGCGACCTGCTGGCTCGCCGATTGCCAGCTGGCGTAGAAGCCCTTGTGGCCGGGGGTCGCCATTTCGGAGAGGTAGACGGAAACACCGCCGAGCTCGACTCCCGCCGAGAAGCCCTGCAGCAGCCTTCCGGCCAGCACGAGAAGGGGAGCCGCGATGCCAATGGTCGCGTAACTCGGGACGAATGCGATCAAGACCGTTCCGCAAGCCATGATCGAGAGTGTGACAATCAAGCCCTTGCGGCGGCCGATCCGGTCGACGTAAGCGCCCAAGAAGATCGCCCCGAGCGGTCGCATCAAGAAGCCGGCTCCGAAAGCGACAAACGTCAGCAGCAGCGATGCATACTGATTTTCGAGCGGAAAGAACGCCTTTGCGATGTAGGAAGCAAACACGCCGGAAAGGAAGAAATCGAACATCTCCAGAAAGTTGCCGCTGGTGACGCGCAGCACCATTCCGATTTTTGATTGCTCGGATGTCGTCATGATATCCTCCCCTGGTTGTCGCGTTGCTTGACCCGATTTCGGGTTCTTGTGTCGTGTGCAGATCGCGCTCCGCGCCGCGACCGCTCGATCGGGCACGGTTGGAAAGCAAGGCAAGGAGCTGCTGCAACGGTAGCGATGGAGGTAGCGTAGACAGCTGAGCTGTCGTGAACCTGTCACGGGCCAGTGCTGTGCCGCGTCAGGTGCGCGCAGGCAGATAGGGCTGGCCCCGCCGAAAGACTCCGTTGCGGATTTATCGAACAGACGGGAGCGTTTGCGAAGAAGGAGATGCTATCACGGGCGCTCTGTGATAGACGTCATGGCAAGGCGCGAGATTAAAAGAAGCGCCTGAGCCGAGCGATGCGTTGGCGGGGAGGCGCCGTGAGAATCCTGATCGTTGAAGACGACAAAGCGCTTGTGCGCGGCCTCTCGGCTTCGCTCAAGGCCATGGGGTTTGCGGTCGACCACGAGCCGGACGGAGCCGAAGCGGCTTCGATTGCCATCTCCGAACCTTACAGCCTTGTCGTGCTCGACCTCGGTCTGCCGAACAGCTCAGGCTTTGAGGTCTTGCGTCAAGTCCGCGCCAGTGGGTCAAAGGTGCCGATCATGATTTTGACGGCACGCGATGCCACCGCAGACAAGGTGAGGGGGCTGGATCTCGGAGCGGACGATTACGTTCGCAAGCCATTCGATCTGTCGGAGTTCGAAGCCCGGGTCCGCGCGCTCGTCAGGCGGGGGCAAGGTCGCACCGATCCACTGTTGACTTGTGGATCCCTCGTGATCAATCCAGCGATGGGGCGCGCGACCCTCGGTGATAAACCGCTCGATTTGCGCCGCCGGGAGATGGCGGTCCTGAAAATATTGATGCTTCACCACGACAAGCTGGTGCCGAAAGACCGCCTCATCGCCGAGGTGTTCGGCTTTGACGAGCCGGTCGGACCAAATGTGCTGGAGCTTTATATCGCCCGTCTTCGCCAGAAACTGGGTCCTGATGGACCAAAGATCCGCACCATGCGGGGGCTCGGATATTTGCTGGAAAAGCACTGATGGCGCGAGGTCAGCCATCTCTCAAAACCCGATTTCTCGTCGGTCTGCTGGTTCCCGTGTCCTGCATTGCGGTGGCGGTGGCTGTTGGCGGCAGTCTTGTCATCTCACACGTGGTCGAGGTTACGCATGATCGGCTGCTGAAAGGCTCGCTGTTGGCGATTGCCGAGCGTCTTGCCGTGGAGGATGGAGAGGTGACGGTTGACTTGCCGCGCGTGGCGCTCAGCATGCTCGAAACGCAATCTGACGACAGCGTCTTTTACAGGGTGAGCGCGGATGGCCAGACGGTCACTGGATACAGCGACCTGCCTCTGCCCCGGAAGGCGGCACTGGAACCAGAACAGCCGATCTTTTGGGATGATAGTTACGGCGGTAATGCCGTCCGCATAGCGGCCATATCACGGCACGTCTACGGTATTGCCAAGCCGGTCCTGGTCACCGTTGCGGAAACCGAGCATGCGCGCGAGCAGCTGTGGCGAGAGATGATCCGCGAACTTGCAATGGCCGAGATCGTGTTGCTCGCAGTCATAGCCTTGCTCACGTGGCTCGCGGTTGAGCGCGGCCTCGGGCCGCTTGCCCAGCTGAAGCGGCAGATCGATCGTCGTGGAATCCGTGGCTCGAAAGATTTCCAGCCGCTCGATTTGCAAATGGTGCCGAAGGAGGCGCTTGCGCCGGCCCAGGCCATCAACGAATTGCTCGACCGCGTCAGCCTGGCGACGCAGATCTTGCGCCAGTTTACCGCCGATGCGTCGCACCAGATGCGAACTCCCCTTGCTGCGCTAAGGACGCATTTGGATCTCCTCAAGCGGCGCTTGACCGGTTCGAGCGAAATGACCGAGATGGTGATGGAAGTGGACGCCCAGGTCGTTCGGTTGGACCGGATGATCTCGCAATTGCTAACGCTGGCCCGTGCCGACGAAGATGCTTTGGTCAGATCCCCCTCAGAAACGATTTCGCTGGTGACGAAGGCGAAGCAAATTCTTGCTTTGCGGGCGCAAGCTGCGGCGGCTCGTAACATCGAGCTCCAGCTGGAGGTGGAGCAGGATGAGATGTCCATCGAAGCCAACGAGCTGCTAGTTGACGAGGTTTTCGGCAACGTGATCGACAATGCGATCCGGTATGGGGCGGCTGGTGGGGTGGTGATCGCGAGAGTGTCCAGGGACGGCGAGACCGGCGTGGTCGACCTCGAAGACGACGGCCCCGGAATTCCGCCGGCCGAGCGGCAGAAGGTGTTCGAACGGTTCTACAGGATCGCCCGTCCGGACGCTCCGGACGGAAGCGGTTTGGGGCTCTCGATCGTACGCGTGTTGCTCGACCGGATGGGCGGCTCCATCGAACTCGGCGAAGGCAAGCGCCTTCGTGGTCTCCGTGTCACGATGAGATTCCGCCTCGCATGACGCTGCGATAGCCAATCTCGTCGCCTTGGCAGCCGCGACAGGTTGTTGACAGGTAACCGCCTCTATCCTGCTCCCAACAGTGCTGGGTTGATGCTGGCCGCACGCGGACAGCGCAGCCATTGCGCATTCAAAAAACGTGGGAGGACGTCATGGCTGTACCGGCTCAGAACGGTCAGCGCATTCAAGGACATCCCTCCCTCCGTAGGTAGAGCCCCGGGTCTCGTGAACTCGGCGGGCGCGCGGATGACGGGAGGTGAGCATGACGACGTTGGACAGCTTTGGATGCCAGCGTACCCTCGATGTCGCTGGACAGCCCTATAGCTATTTTTCCCTGCTCGAGGCCGAAAAGAACGGTCTCGCAGGTATTTCGCGATTGCCCTTCTCTTTGAAGGTCCTGCTCGAAAACCTGCTGCGCTTCGAGGATGGCCGGTCGGTGACGCGCGTCAACATCGAGGCGCTCGCGAAATGGATCGACGATCGCGGCTCGGCCGGCGCGGAGATCGGCTTTCGTCCCGCCCGCGTGCTGATGCAGGATTTCACCGGCGTGCCGGCCCTGGTCGATCTCGCGGCCATGCGGGACGGGATGGAGAGGCTCGGTGGCGATCCCTCGAAGATCAACCCGCTGGTTCCGGTCGATCTCGTCATCGATCATTCCGTTGTGGTCGACCATTTCGGCAACCCGCAAGCCCTGCACGACAACGTTGCCAGGGAATACGAGCAGAATGGCGAACGCTACAACTTCCTGAAATGGGGGCAGGGGGCATTTGCCAACTTCCGCGTGGTGCCGCCGGGCACCGGCATTTGTCACCAGGTCAATCTCGAATATCTGGCCCAGACTGTCTGGACGGCGGAGCGTGGCGGCAAGACCTTCGCATATCCGGACACGCTGGTCGGTACCGACAGCCACACGACCATGGCCAACGGTCTTGCCGTTCTCGGCTGGGGCGTTGGCGGGATCGAGGCGGAGGCCGCCATGCTCGGCCAACCCTTGTCCATGTTGGTGCCGGAGGTGATCGGTTTCAAACTCTTGGGCCGGCTGCGCGAGGGCGTGCTGGCGACCGACCTCGTGCTGACGGTCACCCAGATGCTGCGCAAGAAGGGTGTGATCGGCAAGTTCGTCGAGTTCTACGGCGCGGGGCTCGACCACATGACGCTGGCCGATCGCGCGACCATTTCCAACATGGCGCCCGAATATGGCGCGACCTGCGGCTTCTTCCCGGTCGATCAGGAAACGCTGAACTATCTCAAGCTTTCTGGGCGTGCCAGCGATCGCATTGCGCTGGTCGAGGCCTATGCCAAAGCGCAAGGCCTGTTCCGGACACCGGGCATGGCCGATCCGGTGTTCACCGATACACTGGAGCTCAATCTCGACGACGTCGTGCCGTCGCTCGCCGGGCCGAAGCGACCCGAGGGACGGCTCGACCTGTCCGTGGCGAAGAGCAACTTTCTCACAGCCCTTGAGAGCGAGTACGGCAAGCAAGCTCAGGCTGCGAAGCATTTCGCTGTCGAAGGCAAGGAGTTCAAACTCGGCCACGGCCATGTTGTGATCGCCGCGATCACCTCCTGCACCAACACCTCGAACCCATCGGTGCTGATCGGCGCCGGCCTTTTGGCGCGCAATGCGGCGCGCAAGGGGCTCACGGCCAAGCCCTGGGTCAAGACCTCGCTCGCGCCGGGCTCGCAGGTGGTGGCGGAGTATCTCGAAACGTCGGGTTTGCAGAAGGATCTCGACGCGCTCGGTTTCTATCTCGTCGGCTTCGGCTGCACCACCTGCATTGGCAATTCCGGTCCGCTGCCGAAGGAGATCGCGAAATCGATCAACGATCATGGCGTGATCGGTGCGGCAGTCTTGTCCGGCAACCGCAATTTCGAAGGCCGCGTCTCGCCCGATGTGCAGGCCAACTATCTGGCTTCGCCGCCCCTCGTGGTCGCCTATGCACTGGCCGGTTCGCTTCAGGTCGACCTCGTCAACGAGCCGCTGGGGATCGGGTTGGATGGCGCTCCCGTTTTTCTGAAGGACATCTGGCCTTCGAGTACCGAAATTCAGCAGTTCATCCGCGACAACGTCACGCGCCGCCTGTTCGAGAGCAAATATGCCGAGGTCTTTGAGGGCGATGCGAACTGGAAGGCCGTCGAGGTCACGACGGCGCTGACCTATCGCTGGAATATGTCATCCACCTACGTTCAGAACCCGCCTTATTTCCAGGGTATTACGATGAATCCGCCGCCGACCCGAGATATCGCGGGCGCCCGCATTCTCGGGTTGTTCGGCGACAAGATCACGACCGATCACATCTCGCCTGCGGGCTCGATCAAGGCGTCGTCGCCGGCCGGAGAATTTCTGCGCGGCATGCAGGTCCGGCAAGAGGATTTCAACCAATACGGCACGCGGCGCGGCAATCACGAGGTGATGGTTCGTGGCACCTTCGCCAACATCCGCATCAAGAACTTTGCCGTGAAGGGCGAGGGCGGCGGGCCACCGGAAGGCGGCTGGGCAGTGCATCAGCCTTCCGGCGACCGGATGTCGATCTTCGATGCGGCGATGCGATACCAGCGGGAGAACGTGCCTTTGGTGGTGTTCGCCGGCGTCGAATACGGCAACGGCTCTTCGCGCGACTGGGCTGCAAAGGGCACAAAGCTCCTCGGCGTTCGCGCCGTCATTGCGCAGAGCTTCGAGCGCATCCACCGTTCCAATCTGGTCGGCATGGGCATCCTGCCCTTCGTCTTTGACGAGGGCACGTCCTGGAAGAGCCTTGGTCTAACCGGTTCCGAGCAGGTCTCGATCAAGGGAATCGCCGACATCACGCCGGGCCAGCGCGTGACCGTCGACATCACGATGGCGGACGGCACCGTGAAGCAAGTCCCGCTGACCTGCCGCATCGATACGCTCGACGAGCTCAACTACTACAAGCATGGCGGCATCCTGCCTTACGTGCTGCGCCAGCTTGCGGCGTGATCCCAAGGACACGATCAACACGGGGGACGAACATGTCAGGAAAAATTCCGGCGACCTTGATACCCGGCGACGGCATCGGTCCAGAGATCACAGCCGCCGTCACCCGCGTCCTGGATGCACTCGGCGCTCCTTTCGAATGGGACCTCCAGCAGGGCGGCATGGCCGGGATCCAGAGCGCCGGCGATCCCTTGCCCGGTGCGCTGATCGACAGCATTCGCCGCACCAAGCTCGCGCTCAAAGGTCCGCTGACGACGCCGGTCGGCGGCGGCTTCCGCTCGGTGAACGTGCGCCTGCGAGAAGAATTCGGTCTCTACGCCAATCTGCGTCCGGTCAAGACGATGGTGCCGGGCGGTCGTTACGAGGACATCGACCTCGTTCTTGTCCGCGAAAACATCGAGGGTCTCTACGTCGCTTTCGAGCATTTCATCCAGGTGGGCGACGATCCGCACGCGGTCGCGATCTCATCGGGCGTCAACACCCATGCGGAAGCACGTCGCATCGTTCGCTTCGCATTCGAGTATGCGCTTGCGCACGGCCGCAAGAAAGTGACGGTCGTTCATAAGGCCAATGTGCTGAAGGCTCTGACCGGCTTGTTCCTTCAGGCCGGCCGTGAAATTGCCAAGGAGTACGAGGGGCGGATCGCGATGGACGA
Source organism: Bradyrhizobium niftali (assembly GCF_004571025.1). GTDB lineage: Bacteria > Pseudomonadota > Alphaproteobacteria > Rhizobiales > Xanthobacteraceae > Bradyrhizobium > Bradyrhizobium niftali. Next base: position 936,060 of record NZ_SPQT01000001.1, read on the forward strand.
CCGCATCGTCGATGCCTGTGCCATGCAGCTGGTGATGAACCCGTGGCAATTTGACGTCATCGTCACCACCAATCTGTTCGGCGATATCCTGTCCGATCAGATGTCCGGCCTCGTCGGTGGCCTCGGCATGGCGCCCGGCGCCAATATCGGCGAGAAGGCCGCGATCTTCGAGGCGGTGCACGGCTCCGCGCCTGACATCGCCGGCAAGGGCATCGCCAATCCGCTCGCGCTGTTGCTCGCGGCGGGCCTCATGCTCAAGCATGTCGAGCGGGACGATCTCGCGAGCAAGCTGCGAACGGCGATCGAACAGACTTTGCAGGTCGACAACGTGCGGACAGCCGATCTCGGCGGCAAGGTCTCGACGGCGGATTTCGCCGGCGCCGTGATCAAGCGCCTCGCCTAGCGTCGAAGAACACAAGGAGAAGAAACATGGTGAAGGGCTCTGACCTGCTGGTCGCGGCATTGGAACATGAAGGCGTCGACCAGGTCTTTGGCGTTCCGGGCGAGGAAAATCTCGACGTCGTCGAGGCGCTCCGCAACTCGAAGATCGAGTTGGTCCTGACGCGTCACGAGCAGGCCGCCGCATTCATGGCCGCGACGCACGGGCGGCTCACCGGCCGACCCGGCGTCTGCATTTCGACGCTGGGCCCCGGCGCGTTGAACTTCTCGACAGGGGCGGCCTACGCCCATCTCGGCGCGATGCCGATGGTGCTGCTGACGGGGCAGAAGGCGATCATGAGCAGCCGCCAGGCGCGCTTCCAGATCGTGGACGTCATCGCCTCGATGAAGCCGCTGACGAAACTGTCGCGGCAGATCGTCAGCGCGTCCAGCATCCCGACACTGGTGCGTGACGCCTTCCGCGTCGCCATGGAGGAGCGGCCGGGCCCGGTCCTGCTAGAACTGCCCGAAGACATTGCGGGCGATGAGGTCGAGCCGGTGCCAATGGTGCCGATCCACCCCATCGAGATACCCGTCGCGCACCGGGCGGCGCTCGACCGTGCGGCCGAGATGATCCTCGCGGCAAAGCGCCCCCTGATCATGCTCGCGGCTGCCGCCAGCCGTCCGCGCTCGACGTTCGGCATCGCTGGCTTCGTGCGCCGCACCGGCATTCCGTTCTTCACGACGCAAATGGGCAAGGGCACCGTGCCTGGCGGCACCAACCTCTATATGGGGACTGCGGCGCTGTCCGAGCGCGACTATGTGCATGAGGCGATCGACCAGGCCGATCTGATCATCGCCATCGGCCATGATACGGTGGAGAAACCGCCCTTCATCATGGGTCCTAAGGGGCCGCAAGTCATCCACGTCAGCTACACGCCGGCGACGGTCGAGCAGGTCTACTTCCCGCATGCCGAGGTCGTCGGTGACGTCGGTCCGAGTCTCGAACTGCTGGCTGACCGGCTTGAAGGCAAGCTGCACAACGCCAAGGCGCTGCTGCCCCTTCGCGACAGTATTCTCGGTCGCATTGCCGACCGTGCCACCGAAAGCCGCTGGCCGGTGACGCCGCAGCGTCTGGTGCATGATGTCCGAAAGGTGATCCCGGAGAACGGCATCGTCGCGCTTGACAACGGCATGTACAAGATCTGGTTCGCTCGCAACTACCGGACCTATGTCGCCAACACGCTGTTGCTTGACAACGCGCTGGCCACGATGGGCGCCGGCTTGCCATCAGCGATGATGGCGGCGATGCTCTATCCGGACCGCCGCGTCATGGCGATCTGCGGCGACGGCGGCTTTATGATGAACAGCCAGGAGCTGGAGACCGCGGTCCGCCTCAAGCTCAACCTGGTCGTGCTGATCCTCAATGACGGTGCCTACGGTATGATCCGCTGGAAGCAGGCCGTCGATGAGTTCCCGGATTTCGGCCTCACCTTCGGCAATCCGGACTTCGTCCGCTACGCGGAGTCCTATGGCGCGAAGGGCTCGCGCGTCACCTCAGTCGATGGGCTGCTGCCGACCATGGAGATGGCGTTCAAGGGCGGCGGCGTGCATCTCGTCGACGTCGCCATCGACTATTCAGAGAACACGAAGGTTCTGGTCGACGAGCTGCGCAATCGCAAGCTCGGCGGCGAACCGACCTGACAAGCACGCCATGTTGCAGGTTGTTCAGGCGTTCGACCGTGCCCCCTTTGCCGAGGTTCCGGTCGATGATGCCGACGCGATGGAAGCGAAGCTGAAGGCCGCGCTCGGTGTGTTCGCCGACCGCGACGGCTGGCTCGCGCCCCATACGCGCGCCGCGGTGCTGCGGCGCGCCGCGGCTCTGCTGGCGGCGCGGCAGGATCATTTCGCACATCAGATCGCGCGCGAGGGCGGCAAGCCGCTCATCGATGCGAATATCGAGGTCACGCGTGCGATAGACGGCCTGCATTGCGCCGCCGACGAACTCCGGAATTTTGCGGGGCGCGAGGTCCCGATGGGCCTCGCGGCTGCGTCCACCAAACGCTGGGCGTTTACCACGCGCGAGCCGATCGGCGTCGTGTTCGCAATCTCCGCATTCAATCATCCGCTCAATCTGATTGTGCACCAGGTTGCGCCCGCGATTGCAGTCGGCTGCCCCGTCATCGTCAAGCCGGCAAGCGCGACCCCGCTGAGCTGCCGCGATTTCGTCGCGCTGCTGCACGAGGCCGGCCTGCCGGAAGGCTGGTGTCAGACCTTCATTCCGCGCGGATCAGCGCTTGCCGAGCAACTGGCCGGTGACCCCAGGATCAGTTTCCTGAGCTTCATCGGTTCGGCCAGCGTCGGCTGGCGGCTTCACAGCAAGCTTGCGCCCGGGACGCGCTCGGCGCTCGAACATGGCGGAGTCGCGCCGGCGATCGTTGACCGCAGCGCCGATCTCGACCGCATCATCACTCCTCTGGTGAAGGGCGGCTTTTACCATGCCGGTCAGGTCTGCGTCTCGACCCAGCGCATCTATGTGCACGAAGCCATCTTCAGCGAGTTCAACGAGCGTCTCATTGCCCGCGTGGCATCCTTGCGAACCGGCGACCCCATATCGGCCGAAACCGAGGTTGGACCGTTGATTCATCCCAACGAGGTCAATCGGGTCGCGGATTGGGTGAAGGAGGCCATTGCGGGCGGTGCCAAGCGCGTCAGCGGCGGCGAACGCCTGTCAGCAACATTGATGCAGCCGGCGATTTTGATCGAGCCGCCGGTCGGAGCCCGGGTGTCGCGTGAAGAAGTGTTTGGGCCTGTGGTCTGCGTCTACCGGTATTCGCGACTGGATGAGGCCATTGCCCAGGCGAACTCGCTGCGGGTGCCGTTCCAGGCCTGTGTGTTCAGCGAGGACATCGACGTTGCCCTGCGCGCCAGTGAACGACTCGATGCATCCGCGGTCATGATCAACGATCCCACCACGTTCCGGACGGACTGGATGCCGTTCGCAGGCCGCCGCGAGGCCGGCTACGGCGTCGGTGGCATTCGCTACACCATGCGCGACATGACCCAGGAAAAATTGGTGGTGCTGCATCGCCGCGCCTGAGCGCTCGCAGGCCATTCGACGAAACCCGGAGGAGCGGAAAACATGATCGGGAAATTCACCTTTCAGGCGCCGTCGAACATCATGTTCGAGCCCGGCGCTTCGCGGAAGATCAACGAGCTCGTGGCGAGCTACGGCGCGCAACGCGTGATGCTGGTGACCGACAAGGGCGTGCGGGGCGCGGGGCTGACCAGGGACGCGGAGGCCTCGCTGGCAGCAGCTGGCATCGAGCTCAGCATATTCGATGAGGTGGTCGCCGACCCGCCATCCCATATCGTGGAAGCGGCCGCGGACGCGTGTCGGGCCGGCCGGATCGAGCTCGTGCTCTCGATCGGCGGCGGCAGCGCACTCGACACCGCAAAGCTCGTGGCCTATCTCGCCCGGACGCCGGATCGTCTCGACGACATTTACGGCGTCGGTCTGGCAAAAGGAAAGCGCCTGCCGCTGTTGCTGGTGCCGACGACGGCCGGCACAGGCTCCGAAGTGACCCCGATCGCGATCGTCACGACGCCGACCACGGAGAAGAAGGGAGTTGTCTCGCCGGTCCTGATCCCGGACTGGGCAATCCTCGATCCCGAGCTGACCCTTGGTCTGCCGGCGCCAGTGACCGCCGCGACCGGTATCGACGCCATGGTGCATGCGATCGAAGCCTATACCAGCAAGATCAAGAAGAACCCGATGTCTGACCAGCTCGCGCGCCAGGCGCTCGCATTGTTGTCGGCCAATGTGCGGCGTGTCTGCGAGAATGGGAAAGATCTCGAAGCCCGTTCGGAGATGCTACTCGGTTCGATGCTCGCCGGCATGGCCTTTGCCAATGCGCCGGTCGCCGCCGTTCACGCGCTGGCCTATCCGATCGGGGCGATCTTCCACGTGCCGCACGGTCTGTCGAATGCGCTCGTGCTGCGCCATGTGCTGGAGTTCAACCTGACCGCGGCCGAGCCGCTGTATGCGGAGCTCGCCGAGATCGTGAAGCCGGGCCTGCGCGGCAGCGTGCCTGAGAAGGCGCGGGCCTTCATCGACGAAATGACGTCGATCGGCCGCGATTGCCAGGTGCCAGGATCGCTGGCGGCGGTCGGGATCGGCCGCGACGATCTGAAGAAGCTCGCGGAAGACGCGATGAAGCAGACGCGTCTCTTGGTCAATAACCCCAGGGAGCTGACACTAGATGACGCGTACGCGATCTACAGCGCCGCCTTCGGTGACGGTAGCAACCGCTTTGTGCAGGCCTCCCATGGCTGAGGAGAGCTCCAGCGCAAATCCGTTCGGCCCGCTCGCCGCGCAATGGATGGACTCCTGGCGCGCGATGGCGGGCGCTGCCGCCGGCGTCGGCGAAAACTGGTCGAGCTCGATGCTGCCCTTCATCATGAAGCGAGCGGCCGAGAGCGGGTTCGGCGTCGGCCCCGGCAACGACCTCTCCGAGGCGATCGAACGCATGGCCAAGGGACCGCGTCTCGCCGACGTGCTCGATTTCGACCGCAAGCTAGCGAACATAACGGCGGCCTGGGGCGAGCTGCAAAGCAAGCTTGCCGCTTATCAGTTCGTCGCATCGCGTCCTTGGATGCGAACGGCGCAGCAATACGAGATGAAAATACCGCAGCCAGGCGAGAGCCCCAATTGGCGCGAGCAGCTCGGTGCATGGAACGATCTTGCCAACGAGGAGCTGATCGCCAACCAGCACTCGGAGGAGTTTTTGGTCGCCCAGAAGCAACTGTTGCAGGCCGCGACCGAGTTCAGGGCCCGGCAATCGGAGATATCGGACGCGATCGCCGCCGTGCTGGGAATGCCCACGCAGCGCGATTTCGACGATCTGACCCGCCAGATCACCGAGCTTCGACGCGAGGTTCGCGCCCTGGAGCGACGAATCACCGGAGCCGCGCAATGAGCCCGCAGGTACCGAAGGGCGACGGCTTCGCATATATGAGCGACAAGCTGCTCAAGGCCGGCAAGCTGCTGTCGTCCATCAAGGACGAGGACGTCGATGTCGGCGCAACCCCAAAGACGCTCGTCATGCGGCGCGACAAGGTCGAGCTATTTCGCTATACACCCTTGACCGAGCAGAAGGTGAAGACGCCGGTCCTGCTGGCGTACGGCCTGATCGGCCGCTACACCATGGCGGACCTTCAGGAGGACCGCTCGCTGGTGCGCAGTTTGTTGCAGGAGGGGCTGGATCTCTGGCTGGTTGATTGGGGCCAGCCGAACCGCAGCGAGCGTTGGCTGACCATCGACGATTATGTCGACGACTACATCCATGCCGCCGTCGAGCGCGTTTGTCGCGAGACCGGATATGACAAGATCACGCTGCTCGGCATCTGCGAGGGCGGCGTGTTCACCACCTGCTATGCCGCGCTGCATCCGGACAAAGTCAAGGGCCTGGTGCTGACGATCACGCCGATCGACTTCCATGCCGATCGTGACGATCCCGACACCCATCACGGGTTCCTGAACGTCTGGACTCGCAGTCTCGATCGCGCCGACATCGACCGCTTAGTCGACGTCTATGGCGGGCTACCCGGCGAGTTCATGAGTTCGGTCTTCTCGCTGATGACGCCAATGCGCTCGTTGACCAAGTACAACATCGACCTGATCGACGTCATCGACGACGAAGCCAAGCTGATGAATTTCCTGCGCATGGAGAAATGGCTCGCCGACCGGCCCGCTCATCCGGGCGAAGCCGCCAAGCAGTGGCTGAAGGATCTCTACCAGGACAACAAGCTCGTGAAGGGCGACTTCGTGCTGTCGGGGCGGCGCGTCGACCTGTCGAAGGTCACCGCGCCGGTGCTCAACGTCTTCGCTTTAAACGACCACATCATCCCGCCGACCTGCTCGCGGGCGCTCCGCGCACATGTCGGCACCAAGGATTATTCGGAGATCGAGCTGCCCGGAGGCCACGTCGGACTGTTCGTATCCAGCAAGTCGCAGGGCTCGCTGACCAAGGGCATTTCGGAGTGGCTTTCCGCCAGGGACTAGCGCGATGAACAAGGACAAGATCGTTTCAGCCGACGAGGCGGTCGCCATCATAAGGGATCGCGATACGGTCTGCACATCCGGTTTCGTCGGCATCGGCACGCCCGACGAGCTTCTGATCGCGCTCGAGAAGCGATATCGCGAAACCCGTCATCCCGCAGACCTCACTCTGACATTTGCGGCTGCGCCCGGCGATGCCGGAGACCGTGGCCTCAATCGACTTGCCCATGACGGTCTCTTGAAGCGCGTGGTCGGCGGCCACTGGGCACTGGTGCCCAAGCTTGGCGAGCTCGCGCTCGCCAACCGTATCGAGGCCTACAATCTGCCGCTCGGCTGCATCTCGCATCTTTATCGCAACATCGCCGCGCGCGGCCCCGGCGTGATCTCTAAGGTTGGCCTCAAGACCTTCGTCGATCCCCGTTTGCAGGGTGGCAAGCTCAACGAGAGTACCACCGAGGATCTCGTCGAGCTGATGCGGATCAACGACGAGGAGTGGCTGCGTTACAAGTCGTTTCCGATCAACGTCGCGCTACTGCGCGGCACGACGGCCGATCCCGCGGGCAACATCACCATGGAGCGCGAGGCGCTGACGTTGGACAACCTTGCAATGGCGATGGCGGCGAAGAATTCGCGCGGCTTCGTCATCGTGCAGGTCGAGCGCATCGCGGCAAGCAATTCGCTGAACCCGCGCGAGGTGCAGATCCCGGGCATTCTCGTCGATTGCGTCGTGGTCGCCGACCCCACCAACCACGTCCAGACCTACGGCGCGACCTACAGCCATGCCTTCTCCGGCCGTCAGCGCGTACCGATGGATCGCGTCAAGCCGCTCGAGCTCGACGAGCGCAAGATCATCGCGCGGCGCTGCGCCTTCGAGCTGCCGCCGGGCGGCGTCGTCAATCTCGGCATCGGCATGCCCGAGGGCGTCGCCGCGGTCGCCGCCGAAGAGCACATGCTCAAGTTCCTGACCCTGACCGCAGAGCCCGGCATCATCGGCGGCATGCCGCAGGGCGGGCTCAATTTCGGAACCGCGCTCAATCCGGATGCCGTGATCCATCAGAACCAGCAGTTCGACTTTTATGACGGCGGCGGCCTTGATCTGGCCTGTCTCGGCATGGCGCAGGCCGACAGCGCCGGCAACGTCAATGTCAGCCGCTTCGGTAAACGTCTCGCCGGCGCCGGCGGCTTCATCAACATCTCTCAGAGCTCGAAGAAGCTGGTGTTTGCCGGCACCTTCACCAGCGGGGGCTTGAAGCTCGCCGTAGAGGAGGGCGCGCTCCACATCCTGCGCGAAGGCACGACGAAGAAGTTCGTCTCTGCGGTCGAGCAGATCACGTTCAGCGGCGATCATGCGGTGTCGACGGGCCAGCCCGTGTTCTATGTCACCGAGCGCTGTGTGTTGCAGCGGACGCCCGCCGGCGTGGAGCTGATCGAGGTGGCACCCGGCGTTGATGTCGATCGTGACATCCTGGCCCAGATGGAATTCGAGCCGCTGATCCGCAACGTCAAGCCGATGGATCCCCGGATTTTCCGCGACGGCCCGATGGGTCTGGACCATATGCTGCTTGGCCGAAGCCTGGCTGATCGGATCAGCTACGATGCCGAGCGTAACACGTTGTTCGTCAATTTCGAAGGATTTGATGTCAGGACGGTCGAGGACGTCGACCTGGTCCGCCGCGAGGTCGAACGCGCCTGTCGTGCCGTCGGCAAACAGGTGGCGCTCGTCGCCAATTATGACGGCTTTCATTTGGATTCAGCGGTCGGCGACACCTATTTTTCGATGATCGCCTATCTCGAGCAACGCTACTACAGCTCGGCATCGCGTTACACCACCAGCGCGTTCATGCGTCTCAAGTTGGGCGAGGGCCTCGCCGAGCGTCACGTCGCCCCGCACATCTTCGAAACCCGAGCGGAGGCGCAAGCTTTTGCGCGGGGACTACGTAAGGAAGAAGCCAGCATCTAATCGAGGGAGCTGATCATGACCCAGGATATCGAAGCCGTAACGAAAGCCATGAAGGAGCAGTTTGCGAAGCTGACGGAGAATCTCAAGGTACCAGGCGTGAATGTCGATGCATTGATCGAAAGCCAACGCAAGAACATCGAGGCAATGTCGAAGGCCGCGCAGTTGACTGCGGAGGGAGCTGCTGCGATCTCTCATCGCCAGCTGGAAATCCTGCGCGTCACCAGCGAGCAGGTGCGCACGGCAATTCGCGATATGAAGCTGTCGGGTGAGCAGCAAAGCGAGTTCGCCCGCAAGGCGTTCGAAACCGCAATCGCGAACGCGCGCGATCTTGCCGAACTGACGGTCAAGTCGAACACCGAGGTCTTCAACGTCGTGAAGCAGCGAATGACCGAGGATTTCGAAAGGATGAGAACGGCGTTTCTCCCGGGCGAAGGCAAGAAGTAGGTGATTACGGCATGGTTCGTGCCCGCTTGGAGAGCGCGGACCTGCTGATCAGGTTGCAGGGGCGACATGTTTGAAGCGGCTGGCGAGCTAATGCGGGACATGGCGGGCGGATCGCCGAAATCCGGACAGCCGGATCGGGAGGGCGTTGTGCTCGGGCTCTCGCCCTCCGGCTTTCACCAATTGGCCTATACCGATTGGGGGCCCATCGCGGACGAGAGGCCGGTCGTTTGCGTGCATGGACTGACGCGGCAGGGTCGGGATTTCGACCATCTGGCGGAACAGTTAGTGGCTGCCGGACGACGAGTGATCTGCCCGGATTTGCCGGGCCGCGGACGCAGCGGCTGGATCGACGATCCCGATCACTACGCGCTCCCCCAATATTGCGCCGACATGAACGCGCTGATCGCGCGCCTTGGCGTTTCTGAGGTGGACTGGGTTGGTACTTCGCTGGGCGGGCTGATCGGGATGATCATGGCCGGCTTCTCAGGCAGCATCGTCCGCAATCTCGTGATCAACGATATCGGCCCCTTCGTCTCGTCGACCGGGCTGCAGCGGATCGGCCAGTATATAGGCAAGATGCCATCGCTGTTCGCGTCCCTTGAAGATGCAGAGATGTACTTTCGAACGGTGCTGGCGCCTTACGGTGATCTGCTCGACGAGCATTGGCGTCATCTCACCACGCACAGTGTTCGTTGGGACGATAGCAAACAGGGATACGTGCTGTTATGTGATCCGAAGATTGCGAAAGGGTTTCGGTTGCCATGGTTTCAGCCGCTCAATCTCTGGGCCTATTGGGAGGCCATCAAGGTCCCGGTGCTTGTGCTGCGCGGCGCTCGCTCGGATTTGCTTTCATTCGATCTCGCGGCAGAGATGCGAAGGCGTAACCGACTGGCCAATGTTTTTCAAGTCGATGATTGTGGCCATGTACCACCACTGATGGCTCGCGAGCAGATTGATGTGGTCACCCAGTTTCTGCAGGCGTGATGGAACGCTGCCGACTGCGTAGGGAGGACAAGATGGATAATCTGGTGGGATATACGTCCGAGAAGATCTACGACGTCCCCGCGGAATGGGCCAACCGCGCCTGGGTCGACCAGGCCAAGTACAAGGACATGTACGCCCGCTCGATCGCGGACCCGAACGCCTTCTGGGCCGAGCAGGCCAAGCGCATCGACTGGATGCACGCGCCGACCAAGATCGAGAACGTCTCCTTTGCGCCCGGCAATATCTCGATCAAATGGTTCGAGGACGGAATCCTCAACGTCGCCTATAATTGCATCGACCGGCATCTCGCCAAGCGCGCCAACCAGACCGCGATCATCTGGGAAGGCGACGATCCCTCGCAATCCCGGCACATCACCTACAAGGAACTGCACGACGAAGTGTGCCGGATGGCCAACATCCTGCGCACCCGCAACGTCAAGAAGGGCGATCGCGTCACCATCTATCTGCCGATGATTCCGGAAGCCGCCTATGCGATGCTGGCCTGCGCCCGGATCGGTGCTGTTCACTCCGTGGTGTTCGCGGGCTTCTCGCCTGATTCACTCGCCCAGCGCATCAACGACTGCCAGTCCAAGATCATCATCACCGCCGACGAGGGCCTGCGCGGCGGCAAGAAGGTGCCGCTGAAGGCCAATGTCGATGCCGCATTGGCAAAGGCCGACGGCGTCGACTGGGTCGTGGTGGTCAAGCGCACCGGTGGCAAGATCGACATGAACCCGACGCGCGACCTCTGGTACCACGAGGCAGCGGCGATGGTGACGACCGAGTGCCCGGTCGAGCACATGCATGCCGAGGATCCGCTGTTCATCCTCTACACCTCGGGCTCGACCGGCCAGCCCAAGGGCGTGCTGCACACCTCCGGGGGCTACCTCGTGTTCGCCTCGATGACGCATCAATACGTCTTCGACTATCACGACGGCGACATCTACTGGTGTACCGCCGACGTCGGCTGGGTCACCGGCCACAGCTACATCCTCTACGGGCCGCTCGCCAACGGCGCGACCACGCTGATGTTCGAGGGCGTGCCGAATTACCCGGATAATTCGCGGTTCTGGAACGTCATCGACAAGCACAAGGTCAACATCTTCTACACCGCGCCGACCGCGATCCGCGCCCTCATGCAGGGCGGCGACGAGCCGGTGAAGAAGACCTCGCGCGCCTCGCTCCGCCTGCTCGGCTCGGTCGGCGAGCCCATCAATCCCGAAGCCTGGGAGTGGTATCACCGCGTCGTCGGGGACGAGCGCTGCCCGATCGTCGACACCTGGTGGCAGACCGAGACCGGCGGCATCCTGATCACGCCGTTGCCGGGCGCGACCAAGCTAAAGCCGGGCTCGGCGACGCAGCCGTTCTTCGGCGTGGTGCCTGAGATCGTCGACGCCGACGGCAAGGTGCTGGAGGGCGAGACAGCAGGCAATCTCTGCCTGACGCGCTCATGGCCGGGCCAGATGCGCACGGTCTATGGCGATCATGCCCGCTTCGAGCAGACCTATTTCTCGACCTACAAGGGCAAATACTTCACCGGTGACGGCTGCCGGCGCGACGCCGACGGCTATTACTGGATCACGGGCCGCGTCGACGACGTCATCAACGTCTCCGGCCATCGCATGGGCACCGCAGAAGTCGAGAGCGCGCTGGTGGCGCATGAGAAAGTCTCGGAGGCTGCAGTGGTCGGCTTCCCGCACGACATCAAGGGCCAGGGCATCTACGCCTATGTTACCCTGATGGCCGGGATCGAGCCGACCGAGGATCTGCGCAAGGAGCTCGTCACCTGGGTGCGCAAGGAGATCGGCCCGATCGCTTCGCCCGACCAGATCCAGTTCGCGCCGGGCCTGCCAAAGACCCGGTCCGGCAAGATCATGCGCCGCATCCTGCGCAAGATCGCCGAGGACGAACCGGGAAGTCTCGGCGATACCTCGACATTGGCCGATCCCGCCGTGGTCGATGATCTCGTGAAGAACCGGCAGAACAAACGATCAGCGTGAGCGGAGAGGGCGGCGGATGAATATTGATGCAATCGCGATCGGCCATGCACCACCTGATGATGTCAACGTCGTCGTCGAGGTGCCCCTCGGGGGAGAGCCGATCAAGTACGAACTTGACAAGAATTCGGGCGCGCTCGTCGTTGACCGTTTCCTCTACACGCCAACGCGTTAGCCCGGCAATTACGGATTTGTGCCGCGTACACTTTCGGACGACGGTGATCCGATCGATGTACTCGTCGCCAATACCCGTCCCATCGTCCCCGGAGCCGTCATCAATGTGCGTCCGGTCGGCGTACTGAGGATGGAAGACGACGGCGGCGGCGACGAGAAAATTGTCGCTGTCCCATCGTCTCGTCTCACCCAACGTTACCAGCACGTACATAGCTATACCGACTTGCCAGAGATCACCTGGAAGCAGATCGAGCATTTCTTCCTTCATTACAAGGATCTCGAACCCGGCAAGTGGGTGCGTCTGGCGGGATGGGGAGACGCGGAAGAAGCCCGCGAATTGATCGAGGCGGCGATTTCGCGCGCCGCCAACCGAAAATCGCGCTGAGGGAGCGCTGAAATGAGGCTTGTATTGTTGGGACCTCCTGGCGCCGGAAAGGGAACTCAGGCGTTCAAGCTTTCGCAAATCCTCGCGATTCCGCAGCTTTCGACCGGCGATATGCTTCGCGCGGCGGTGGCTGCGGGAACACCGATCGGGCGACAGGCCGCAAAGATCATGGAGCGCGGCGCCCTCGTGCCGGATCCGTTGGTGCTTGAGGTAATCGCCGAACGCGTTGCGCAGCCCGATGCCGAGAGAGGCTTCATCCTGGATGGCTTTCCGCGCACCGTAGTCCAGGCGGAGAGCCTCGACGAAATCCTCAATGGCCACAAACTGGATCGCGTACTGGAGCTCAAGGTCGACGAGGACCAACTGCTCGACCGAATACTCGGGCGCGCGACGCAGGCCCGTGTAAATGGAGAAGCGGTACGAGCAGACGACAACGAGAAGGCGCTCAACGCACGACTGAGGGCCTATGCAGACCAGACACGGCCCTTGACCCACTACTATGGAACCAAGGGATTGCTCAGAACAGTTGACGCCTCGCTGCCTATCGACCGTGTCACCGCAGAGCTTGTCGAGGCAATTCAATGAGAGGAACGGAGCACCGGGCGACGAATGCTCGTTTCCGCCAGATAAGACCTGTGCTGCAACCCCTAAGTCATCGACTTTTCTAGTCCCGTAGCTGCCCCGAATTGGCTGCCGTGTCGAATTCCCCATCGGGCGCCGTCTCAGATCGTCACTTGAACCGATTGTTGATATCGGTATTTGCGCCACTCGCCGACCGTTTTGGAGCGACGGGATTGCACAAGAAAACAGGGTTTCCGAACTAATGGGTTTCGCGATGTAGCGAACCAGTGGCTGACCCAAGCGCAGTAACGACCTCTCATCTGATGAAAATGCAAGTTTGGAAGCGCCGCGCGCTTGGGTCTCGCGAGTCACGGAGAAGGTCCCCGTCATGTTTCGCGCGCGGGGATGTGGCGACCAACAACGGCGAGAGAGAGGGCGAGACCGATCATGGCGACGCCCAGCATCAGGAGATAGCCGTCCTTTCCGCCGACCGTGATCACCGTTGCACCGGCAAAGGCACTGAGGATGGCTCCAAGCCGACCAAAGGCGAGGGCGGAGGCCGTGCCCGTGGCCCGGACTGAGGTTGGGTAGACATAGGCGCACACGGCGTACATGGTCGACTGCACCGCATTGGCGAAGAAGCCTTGCACACCTAAGCCTGCTATCAGAATGCTTGTCTCCAGCGCGATGTTCACGCGGGTCAGGTAAAGCGCGGTGGCGGCGCCGAGGAGGCTGCACAGCAGGAGCGGCCAACGGGAGCCGTACCGGGTGATGGCCATGGCGCATGTCAATGCGCCGAGCACGCCTCCGAAGTTGTAGGCCGTCAAACCGGACCCCGCAATCGCGACGTCCAACCCTTCGGACGTCAGCATCGTCGGCAGCCACGTGAAGGCACTATATACGGCAAGCAGGTTGAGAAAGAAGGCGCACCAGAGCGCGATCGTGTCGCGGGCTCGGCCCTTCTCGAACAACGCAGGAAAACCCTCGCGCTTCTCGATTCTTTGCTCGCTTAAATCTGTGAAGATGATGTCGGCCGCGACCGGACGCGACATTCGTCCGACGAGCCGGCGCAGCTCGGTCCAACGCGCGGGCCGGCGCGTCAGAAAACGGGGCGTCTCCGGAAGTATGAACAGCAGAATGAATCCGAGGAGCACGGCCAGAGCTCCGCCGAGAAAGAACAGGGCCCTCCAACCGAGACTCGGCAGGACCAGGCCGGCGAACAGGCCGGCGAGCATGCCTCCAAGTGGGACGCAGACGATGGTCGCCGTAATGGCGAGCGTCCGCCGCCGTGCGGGCGTGAATTCCGCCGCAACGGTCGTAGAGCTCGGCAAGGCGCCGCCAATGCCGAGTCCCGCAATAAATCGCAGTGCGCCGATGTGCCACAGGTTGGCTGCAAAGCCGATGCAGAAGGTTGCCAGCCCGAAAACCATCACGCTGACGATGACGGCCCCACGTCGTCCGAACCGGTCGGCAAGGAGGCCGGCGAAGGCGCTCCCTATTCCCATTCCGACTAGGCCGGCGGCAAGGGCGGGAGCAAAGTCACCACGGGTAACGCCCCATTCCTTGATCAGAACGGGCACCGCGAAGCCGATCAGCTGTCCATCGAACCCGTCCATGATGATCGACAGGGCGGCGATGAAGACGACGATTTTCTGCAGGACGGTCCAGGGGCCATCATCAAGGAGCTGCCCGATGTCAAGCGAGGAATGTGCGTTGTCGCCGCTGCTTCTAACCTCACCAGGAATGCGAGTTGGACTGGAGCCGGTTGCCGCAATGTGCGGAGCAGACAAGGGACCCATGGGGTACGACTCTGTCATGACTTGATTTCCTCCTGTTGTTTTGCGCCGTGTGGTGAACTGCCAACACGATCTTTCCTATGCCCGCATGACTGCACAGGACTTTGCTGTTCAGGCATTGCGGGCGATCTTTGCGTCGATGTGCCGGATCAAGGCTAAAACAGTTTCAGTCATTGGCGTTGAGAGGCCGCGTTCCTTTGCGTGTCTCACGACGGCACCGCAGATCGCCTCGATCTCGGTGGGTTTTCCGGCGAGCACGTCTTGGAGCATCGAAGGCTTGTGGTGCGTGTGATGTTGCATGGCGGACGCCAGGGTCTGTTCGACATGCGAACGATTGACGGGAAAGCCGCAGGCAATAGCGGTGTTACAGACTTCCGCAGCGATCGCGAACGCCAGGCCGCGCGTAGCAGCGTCGGAGCCGATCTGGCCAACCGTCGAGTGCGTGAGCGCGCAAAGCGTATTTAGGGCGGCGTTGAACGCAACCTTTTCCCATATTGCGGTTTCGACCTGAGGATCGACGGTGGCGTTCAACCCGCCGCGCGCGAGCAGTTCGGGCAGCAGCTTCAGAATTGGCGTCGCAGGCTCGGAAGTCGCCGCCAGGCGGGCGATCCCCGCACCGTGCGACTCCACGTGGCCGGGCGCGACGAGGTCTGCAGGATAGGTCGTGATGCCGATCAGGACGTTCTGGGGGGGAGCGAAGGCGGTCAACGCGAGCTTGTTATCGAGTCCGTTCTGAAGGCTCAGCAAGACCGTCTCCGGGTCGATGCAGGCGCGGACCGCCGAGAGGGCGGAACTTGTGTGCATGGACTTGGTGAAGACCATGACGAGATCGAATATCGTCGCCACCTCCTGTGGAAAGACAGCTGGCAAACGGATGGACCGCTCGCCTGCGTCTGTCTTCAGGACGAGACCGTGTTTTCGGATCACCTCCACATGCGAGACATTCAGGTCGATCAGGGTAACGTCCGATCCGCCTTCGAAAAGACAACCGCCGAACAATGATCCCATCGCACCGGAGCCGAGAATGGCGATTCGACGCCGTGGTAACTGCCGATCTGACATTCTGTGCTCCGTCTAGACGAGCCTGATCGCGCCTCGCCCGAGGGGGAGACGACATCGTTTCATTGGAGATTCGAGACCGGGCTCGCGCCTGATCAGAACGGGTAATGTCGTTCGCTTGTCTGGATGGTCATCCAGCGGGTGTCTGTGAACTCGGCGATTCCAGATTTGCCGCCAAATCGCCCGTATCCGCTGTCCTTCACGCCTCCGAACGGCATCTGAGCCTCGTCGTGCACGGTAGGGCCATTGATGTGGCAGATCCCGGATTGAATGCGCGAGGCGACGCGCATGCCTCTCGACGTATCCCTGGTGAACACGGCGGACGACAAGCCGTAGGCATTGTCGTTTGCGCAGGCAATCGCGGCTTCCTCCCCCTTGACCCGGACGATCGGCTTGATCGGTCCGAAGGACTCCTCGCTGTAGATTTTCATATCCGACGTGACGCCATCGATCAGCGTGGCCGGCATCAGCGTGGAATCGGCTTTCCCGCCACACAGCAGCTTTGCGCCTTTCGCGAGCGCGTCATCGATGAGGTCGTTGCAGCGCTTGACAGTGCTCATATCCACGACCGAACCGAGAACGACAGGGCCCTTCCTCGGGTCGCCGAGTGGCAGCTTGGAAGCCTTGTCGGTGAGACGACGTACAAACTCGTCTGCGATGGTCTCATCAACGATGATTCGTTCGGTCGACATGCAGATCTGTCCCGAATTCGCAAAGGCACCGAACGCGGCTGCGTTCACCGCGGCGCCGATATCGGCATCGTCAAGGACGACGAGCGGCGCCTTGCCTCCGAGTTCGAGGACCACCGGCTTGAGATACTTCGCGCATGTGGCGGCAATGATCTTTCCGACGCGGGTCGATCCTGTGAAATTGACCCGGCGGACGGCGGAATGCGCGATCATCGCTTCGACCACGGATCCAGCGTCCGACGGAGCGTTGGTGACGTAATTGACGACGCCCTGGGGAAAGCCGGCTTCCTTGAATGCCTCGACGATCAGCCCGTGAGTTGCGGGGCACAGCTCGGACCCTTTCAGAACGACGGTATTTCCGCAGGCCAGCGGAAGCGCGATGGCTCGCACGCCGAGGATCACAGGCGCATTCCAGGGCGCCATGCCAAGGACTACCCCGGCGGGCTGCCGCACCGCCATCGCGAAGCTGCCGGGCACATCGGAGGGAATGATCTCACCGCTGATCTGCGTCGTCATTGCCGCGGCCTCAAGCAGCATGCCGGCGGCGAGATGGACGTTGAACCCAGCCCAGATCCCCGAGCCGCCGGTTTCGGCAGCGATGGATGCCGCAAATGCAGGGGCCTTGGCCTCCAGCGCGTGCGCTGCCTTAGTCAGAAGGGCACGGCGCTCCGATGGCCCTGTGGCAGACCAGCTCGGGAAGGCCGCGGCGGCCGCTTCCACAGCTGAAACCGCATCGTGCGCTGTGGCTGCCGGTGCTCGCGTTGCAATCTGGCCATCGAGCGGATTGAGGCGCTCGAACGTGGCGTCACCGGTGGCCGCTCGTTGCTCGCTGCCGATCAACATCGAGATCGTATTCATGTCTACTCCCTCGGTTTTTCTACCTGTGCAGGTCTCTGTCCTCGACCTCGACTTCGATCAGGGTAGGTCGCTCGGACGAAAATGCCTTGTCCAACGCGTCGTGGAGGCCCTTGGCGCTCCCGGCATGGACTGCGGAGCAGGCCAGGCCCCTCGCGATCGAGACGAAATCGAGCCCGGGAAGGTCGGTGCCCTGGACGTGCTCTTGCGAACTGAAGCCGAACACAGGTGCGAAGTCCTGTAGCGCGGCGTAACGCCCGTTCTTGAGAATGACGAAGGTGACGGGCAGACCGAGTTGCGCCGCGCTCCAGATGGCCTGGATCGAGTAGAGGCTCGAGCCATCGCCCATCAGGCCAATCACACGGCGGCCGGGCTTGCCCAACGCCACGCCCACCGCGGCGGGCATGCCGTAACCGAGGCCGCCGCTGTCCATCGTGTAGAAGGCTTCGCTCTGCGTGATGGGCAAGTGCGCCTGCATCACAGGCCTGGCGCCCGGCGCTTCCTCGACGATGATGCTGTCGGCAGGTTTTGTGTCCGCAATGGTTTGCATCACGAAGGCCGTCGAGAGGGGCGTCGTCGGCTCCACTCGCCGCGCGATGGAGCGAGCAGGAGGAAGGGCACGCGTCGGGGGCCTCGCACGTGCCAGAAGATCCAGGAGGCCGAGCCGCACACTGCCGATCGCAGCCATTCCCTCCGGCGTCCATGCGGCGGTCTGGGGATCGTCGGTCAACTGGAAAAGCTCGGCTCCATCTGGCAGATGCGGACCAAACCCCTCGACATGATACGAGAACGCCGGCGCGCCAATGGCGAAGACGAGATCGTGTCCGTCGAGCAGGTGGACGATCTTCTCGCGGATCGCCGGCAAGAACCCGGCGAACAATCGATGGTCCTCGGGGAAGCTACAGCGGCCGGACATCGGCGCAGTGAAGACCCGCGCATTGTGCGCTTCGGCAAGCTGCCGGACCTCGTTGAAGGCCCCGTCGCGATCCACGGCCGCTCCGACGACGAAGGCCGGCCGCTTCGAACGATCGAGGGCGTTTCCGATTTGCTCGAGAATGGCTGGATCGGGGCGGACCTGCTGGCTGACCGTGCGTGTTGGCAGATACTCGGCCGGACGGTCCCAATCGTCCACCGGCACCGAGACCAGGACAGGCCCGCACGGTTGCGTCATCGCGATGTAGTAGGCGCGCGCGATGGCATGCGGCACGTCCTCGGCACGTGCCGGTTCAATACTCCATTTCACGTAGGGCTTCGGCAGCTCGGTAGCTTCTCTGGAAGCGAGAAACGGATCGAAAGGGAGGATGGAGCGGGCCTGTTGTCCTGCCGTGATGACGAGGGGCGTCCGGTTCTTGAACGCGGTGAAGATGTTTCCCATCGCGTTGCCGACGCCGGCCGCCGAATGCAGGTTGACGAAGGCCGCGTTGCGCGTTGCCTGTGCAAAGCCGTCGGCCATGCCGACGACGACTGCTTCCTGGAGCCCGAGGACGTAGCGGAAGTCTTCAGGAAAGTGCCGGAATAACGGCAATTCCGTCGATCCCGGATTGGCGAAGACAGACGTCATGTTGAGACGACGCAGCAGGTCGACGACGGCATCGCGCACTGTCGGCGCAGTCACCCGTTGTTGCTCGAACGTATCCGTCCCAGTGGCCATATCGTTCCCATCCCGGTTTTTTGTCGTTCGGACACTAGGGGAGGGACGCCGTTGCAAAGAATTGAAAAAAAGGCGAAAACCCATTACACTTGGTTATGGCCCTGAGCATCGAACAGCTGACGACCTTCACCACGATCGTCAAGGCGGGGAGCCTTGGCCGGGCGGCTGCCCTGTTGAACATGACACAGCCCGCGCTGAGCCGGGCCATCAAACGGCTGGAGCAGCAACTCGGCGCCGAACTGTTCGAGCGCCACTCCAAGGGCATGCAACTCACAGATATCGGAAGGGCCTTCTTGCCGCACGCGACTTCGCTGCATGTCGAAGCCACGCAGGCGCTGGAGGAAATTCAGGCGCTGCGCGGCGCGGCGAAGGGGACCGTCCGCGTTGGGGCAGTGGCGAGCATCGCGAGTTCGATCCTGCCGCCCGCGATCGAGCGGACCTTGACGAAGTGGCCCGGTCTTCACTTCGAAGTCTTTGAAGGCGTCTGGGACTTATTGGCAGCGAGTTTGTCGAAGCACGAGATCGATCTCGCCTTGGGCGCGGACGCGCCGGACACGGACGAAATCGTGGCAATTCGCGATTGTTGCTGGGAGGACACGAGCCACGTGATCGTTTCGTCTGGACACCCTCTCAGGCGTCGTCGAAAGTTGACGCTCGCCGATACGCTTCACGAGAAATGGACGATCCCGCCGCCTGGCACCGGACCGCATCAGCACGTCGAGCGTGTGTTCGCCGAACAAGGCCTCGGCATGCCCGACGTCATCGTCAGAACGCGCTCGATCACGGTGCTCAAGAGCCTTGTCGTCGATTCCGGGTTTCTGAGCTGGATGGCGGAGCCGATGTTCGAGCCGGAGCGGCGCGCTGGCCTCATTGCACCCCTCTCGATCGCGGGGGTCGATGGGAGGCGAAAGCTGGTGGCATTTCGCCGCCGGCGGGGTCTCCTGGCCGTTCCGGCAGTGAAGCTGCTGGACGAGTTGAGGCGGCTAACGTCGGCGGGAAACCGCAAACGCTGACCGCACATCCGGCCATGTTGGCCGGACCCCTTCTAGGAATGCGTCGCCTGCCCGTTCCGACAGTCGCGCGGCGCCACGCCGAACTTGATCCGGAAGGCCTTGCTGAAGTGGCTGAGATCGTTGAACCCGTTGTCCGTCGCGATCTGGGGCACGCCGCGCGCTGATCGCGGTGATCTCGGCGTATGAGCGGTTGCCCTGTGGGCCGAAGGCTCTGCCGTTCCGGACGCTCATTCTTCACTCAGTCGGTCGAGGCTGCAGGCTCGCTCAGAATGGTCGGAGCAGAGGCTGTTGTCATCAATGCGAGCGCTTGCTCCCGAAGCTTGCTTTTCATGATCTTACCCACCCCCGTCAAAGGCAGCGGTTTGTCGCCGACCCATACTCTTTTGGGGCATTTGTATGCGGCGATATGGGATCGGCAGAATTGTCCAATATCGGGCTCGGTTAGTCTGGCGCCCGGTTCGCGCACAACAAAGGCGTGCACCGCCTCGCCCCAATACGGATCTGGAACGCCGACCACTGCGCAGCTCCGGACGCCGGGCAAGGCTTCGAGCACGCGTTCGACTTCGCCGGCGTAGACGTTTTCTCCGCCCGTGATGATCAAATCCTTCAACCGGCCGACCACAGCGATATACCCATCCTCGTCGCGACGGCCCATGTCGCCGGTTCTCAGCCAACCGTTGCGCAAGACTTCCGATGTGCGTGCAGGATCTCGCCAATAGCGAGCCATAACACCCTCACCACGTACAACGATTTCGCCTGTCTCACCAGGAATGCATTCCCGGTCGTCCTCGCCGGAGATGCGAACGTCGAATCCGGGGAGCGCAATGCCGGCCATGCTCAGTCGCTCACGGCTTGATTTCTCTAGGCGGTGGGCCTCGGACGGCAGCGTCAGGCAGGAACCTCCGGCTTCCGTCTGCCCGTAAACCTGGTGAAAAGAGGCGTTTGGCAGCTCTCGAATCGCACGCCGCAAAAGGGGCTCGCTGATCGGCGACGCTCCGTATCCGACATGTTCGATGCGCTGAAGTGCTGCCTTGTGGCCCGAGGTGTTCTCGAGGAGTGTGGCGAGGTAGGTGGGCACGAGGCCTAAAACATTTACGCCGTGATCGGCGATCGATGCGAACACATCGTCAGGTTTGGTGGAGCCGGGAAAAACATGAGTCCCGGCGGCCAGTGTGATTCCGTGTGTGTGCGTCAATCCAGATAGATGAAAGAGGGGGCTGGTGTGGAGATAAACGGACATCGTGTCGTGGCGCATAATATTCAGCAAATTCTCTGCCTGTCTTAGAAACGAGCGCCCAGTGAGCATTGCCCCCTTGGGAGTACCCGTGGTCCCTCCCGTGTAAATGATGCCGGCAATGTCCCGATCTTCGCCGAAACGGAGGATCGTTGGCTTAGAGGGCAGGCAGCCCGTCGGCGTAGGCTCGCGGAGGTCGTTGAGAGTCTCTATCTGCAGCGCGCGAGAGATTTGGCATTCGGCCGCGATTGTGTGTGCAGTATTGGCGTGTGCCGCGTCAAACAGCAGAGCGGCAGCCTCGACATGAGAAAGGATGGCGCCGAGTTCGCTGGATGACAATCGTATGTTCAGAGGGACCAGCACGGCTCCCGCGGCCCAAACGGCATAGGTCGTCGCAAGATGGGCCGGAGAATTTCCTGCCAGCAGACAGACATGCATACCGGGTTCAAGGCCGTTCTTTATCAAGGCGCCCGCAATCTGAGAAACCCGCCACGCAAAGGCGGACCATGTCTCGGAGCCTGCTTGGGAAACGACTGCCACGCCGTTGGGATTTTGGCGCGCCGCGCTCCAGACAAGCGTATCAAACGTGGGCATCTCCATCGTATTCATTTTCGTCTTCTTCTGTTTGCTTGAGGCCGGGACCTCGCCGCGGGAGTTTCTGATTTTAGGCTACGCTTCCGGAGTAGAGGTGCATAGGTCTACGCCGCGGTTGACCAAGTTACTGTCTAGACGGTAAGTTAGTTTTCTTAAGCGCAGACACAATCCTGGCAAGTTCCAAAAAGCCTAGTCAACACGGATGATACATGCTCGAACAGATGAGGGTGCTGAGTTTTTCACATTGGCTTCAGGGTCCAGCCGCTTCCCAATATCTGGGCGATATGGGCGCCGACGTGATCAAAGTGGAGCCACTCGAGGGCGCTTTCGAGAGACGATTCAGCCCCGCGGGAGCCTACGTGGATGGACATTCAAGCAGCCTCTTGGCAGCAAACCGCAACAAGCGGTCAATTGCGATCGATTTGAAGCATCCGAAGGCCAAACGGATCATTCATCGGCTCGTAGAAACGATTGATGTTGTTACTGAGAACTACCGCGTCGGTGTTCTCGACCGTCTCGGCTTCGGGTTCAAGGATCTGCAACAAACGAAGCCCAATCTTATCTATGCATCAGCCACGGGTTGGGGGGTGAATGGTCCGATGGTTCAAGAACCAGGACAGGATTTGCTTGCCCAAGCGCGTACGGGTCTGATTGCGGCGACCGGCGATCTTGCCACGCTACCGTCGAGCGTTGGTGCCGCGATCGTCGATCAGCACGGCGGGGCGCTTCTGGCGCTCGGCATTCTTGCCGCCTATGTGAAGCGACTTGCAACCGGCGAGGGGACGCGGGTCGAATCGAGCCTCCTCACGTCTGCAATCGATCTGCAAGCCGAGACGCTGACCCATTTCTTCGCCCGGCGGGCAACGCGTGCAAATATCGAGCGAGATCCGCATATCGGGCTTTGGTTCTCCGATGCTCCCTATGGCGTCTACCGGCTTTGCGATGCGCACATAGCCGTCAGTGCGGGAGGGACATTCGAAGACCTACCTAGGCTCCTCGGTATTCCGGAATTGGCAGAGCTCGGACCGGACGGCCGCAAAACGCGGCGGAATGAATATGCCAAATTGTTCGCCGCCAAACTCGAGACGATGACATTCGACAAAGTTGCTGCGGTATTGACGTCGCAGGGGATCTGGTTCTCACGGGTACAGTCCTATGACGACCTCCCCGATGATCCCCAAATTGCGGCCATTGGAGCATTAACCCGCGTTCCGGTTGGGGAGGCCCAGGCGACGCTAGTCACTCACCCCATTCGGTATGATGGCGAAGTGCGCCCAGTACGCCACCTTCCGCTCGCTCTTGGCGATTCGACGCGGGCGGTGTTGCAAGAAGCCGGTTATACGGAAGACGAGATCGCTGCCCTCGCGGCCGAAAAAGCCATTGGGGTCGCCGATCCCGACTGATCGAATACTGTGGGAGCTTGCCAAGGTGTGGATCGAGCCCCACGGTGAGTGCACTAGCGGTTCATCAACGCGCGGGAACCTTCACGAGCACGTACGTGAGGTGCTTCCCTTTGGCGACGAGGAAGTTGTGTGGAATCTTGGCTGGGATGTGAACCAAGTCACCTGGCGCGAGCGCATGCCGCTCCCCGCCCTCGATTCCCGTGCCTAGGTACTCGCCGATGCCCGGGCCAGCCTTGGGGTCGATCATTTTGCCGCCCAGGAGCAACGTGCCCTCCCCGCTTTGCACAATGACGACATCGACAAAGTTGTCATGCTGCTCAGGGAGTCCATCCGCATCCCGATAAAGCATTCGGAAGCGGTAATGGCCGTAGTCGGCCAGCGTTTCCCGCGCGGAGTTATCCGCACCGACCTTCTTGGATATCGCCTCGTCTCGTTGCTTCAGTTCGGCCGGCTTCCACATGGCGAACCCCACCGGGTCCGCAGCCAAGGCAGGGGTAACAAGAAACCCGGCGGTGAGGAAACAGATGGCGGCCTTCATCGACGGAGCTCCTTTGATGTAGTGGAACGTCTGTGTTGTCTGGCTGACGATAGCGATGAGCCGCGCACCACGGCGAGTCGACCGCGGGCGATGGTGCGTCGGCTCAATCGCAAGGTTAGCCGGCTCGTGATTTCTGAAATCATTACTTGAGTTCTATGACGACCGCTCGCGGTGGACCTTGGGTGGCTTCCTCGGACGGAACGTCAGTACCTGCCGGGACATATAGAACATCACCGACATTCCACCGCGTGTCGTTTACCGCCGCACCCTCCGGAGATTGCCGAATGACACCACCCTTGAGAAATACGACAACTGCGTCTCGACCCTGCTGCCGCCTCGGGATCCGTTGACCCTGAATCCAAGTTACGTCCCACACGGCGACCCGGTCGTTCTCCAGTCCTTTCGTGGCTCCGTCCCTTGGAAAGCCTGATTTGGTAGCAGCCGCCTCTGCCGGTTTCGGAACCGTTTTCAGTTCCACCATGATGGCCCGCCTCTCTTGGTCGCTGACACCCTCTTCAGCGTGAATCGTGCCCTTCGGATTGAACCGGACAAACCCAAATGGAGCGGGCCGACCAACAGAAGACGTTCCGTCTCGTTCCGTAATCTTCACTGCCCCTTCAACCAATGTGACTGAGAGATAGTCGACGGGGTGTTCATGAAGTAGGGTGGCCTTGCCCTTTGGCCACGTCGCATCCCAGATAATGACGCGACTATTCTCCAGTACCTTTCTCGACCCTTCGCGCGGAAACGCCGGCGGGAGATCCTCCGCCTTGAGAGACGCTGTGAGCGCCACGCTTGCCAGGGCGAAGAGGATGCCGCCCTTGAGAATTGTTCTGTTCATTCGATCTTGTCCAGGGCGCCGAGCCGCCACGGCCCCTCCAGGTAGAGGCGATCGCCCTTCCCCCACGACCCCGCGAGTGCGCGGTCTATGAAGATGTTGATGCCGATGTCCACGCCGCCCGGCGTGTGTGCATCGGCCGGAAACATGTGGTCCGCGACGGCTTCGATAAACGCGGCCTCCGACGGAATGAGGAACATATAGCCCGGCGACACCGGTGCGTCATTGGTTGAGCTCTCTGCGCGACGCTCGCCAATGGCGTTGCGGCGGCTGTGACCGCTCCGCCGCCAATTGCCCGCGCTTGAGAAAGTCGCGTCCCGAACTGTCCGATTCGCCCATGGCTTCTCTCTGGATCGGTTAACTCGGAAGATCGTTGCAAGTAGCGTTAGGTCAAGCAATCCGGTCCGAAGGTCGGCACCCGACGCTCGGCTCCTAGAGCTCGGTCGGCACTGACACGCTCAGCTGTCCGGCAGCGGTGATCATCGTTCCTCGAAAAATGTCAGGAAGGGCGATAGAGGCTGGACGACACCCGGCTGAAGTCGGGCGCTTCCTTGGCGAAGAACGCACGAACGCCTTCTCGGGTCTCGGCTGAACTGGAAACGAGGTCGCACATCAACAGCGTGCGGGCGATCGCCTCGTCCTCGGAGACGTCGAACGCCAGATCCACGGCCGTCTTGCACACCGAAAGTGCGAGCTTGGGACGAGCAATAAGCTGCCGTGCGAGATCCAGCGCGACCTCCATTGCCTTGCCGCTCGGCACCACGCGATTGATCAGCCCCCACGACAGCGCTGTCGCCGCATCGATCGGTTCGCCCAAGAACATCATTTCCTTCGCGCGAGCCTCCCCGATGCGTCGGCTGATACGAACCGATCCTCCACTGCCTGGGAAGACCCCAAGCTTGATCTCCGGCAACGCGAGCCGCGCATCCTCATCGACGACGATGAGGTCGCAGGCGGAAGCGAGCTCAAGTCCGCCGCCGAAGGCAAGGCCGTGAATGGCTGCGATGGTCGGAATCGGCAGGTGATCGATTCGGCGAAAAACCTTATTCTCGCGGATTAATTTCTTGTGGAGGACATTCCCGGATTCTGCATAAGCCGGGAATTCTCGCACGTCCGAACCCGCGCCAAAGGCCTTGCGGCTTCCGGTCAGAATGAGCACGCGCACGGTTGGGTCTGCATCGATCGTATCGAGATGACCTTCGAGAACGCCCATCAGAGCAGTCGTCATCAGGTTGAGCGGCGGGTTGTCGAACGTGATCGTCGCGATCCCCGCATCGATGGTCAGGTGATGGTCAGTCATGGTTCGGTTTCCGTTTCAGATTCAATTTTTGCGACCTATTGGACGTTTTGATGAGGCCGCGAAGGTCTCCCCCGAGTACAAATCCCACGCCGAGTTGGATGTGACAAACTGTTGTCGTGTCGGATACGATTTGGTCTCATGGAAGCCTCTCAAAGCCTTCTCTCACGTCTGCAGATCGAACTTGTTGTTCAGCTCGGAAGCGGCCGTCGACGCGGTAGGTTTGTCGCCCGGAATCGCTCCCAATTCCCGCAGGCGCCGGCGAAGGCGCTCGATATCAACGTTCTTTACGTTTGCTTCGCTTTCGAGCGCCATGGACGCAGCCACTCCGGCTGCCTCACCCATTGCCATGCAGGGCGGGATCTCGCGCGAGATCTTCTGAGCGGTCGATGTGGCGGAATAGTGCCGTCCCGCCGCGAGCGCGTTTACGAGCCCCTTCGGCTGAAGCGCTCTATAGGGGGTGAAGTAGTCCCGCCCACGCGCAACTGAGTCGGCAAACCAGCGACGGTTGGTAATGTCTTCCTTCGTCACGACGTACTCGCCTTGCAACAGTCGCGTCTGGCGGACGCCAAGCTGCGGTGCGAAATCTACGACGAAACACTTTTGGAAGCCGGGAAGGTTCTGCTTTACGTACTCGACGAGTTGGTCAGCGCGTCGTCGGGTTTCGTACTCGGCCCGCGTCATGTCGGTGACATCGAGGCCATCAATTCCAGTCAGGTGCGGGCAGTTGCACCACACGATTCCAGGCAGAGGAGTCTTAAGCCACCAGAACTCCCAGGAGCCGCCGATAATCTTGCGCGCCTGTCCATCGATGCGTGCGAACGCCTCCGGCTCCTCCTGCTGGAAGCGGTCGGCTTCCTCGGTATCCACGCCGCCCAATCGGAAAACATTGGTCACTAAGTATTGCTCGTGCGCAAACGGAGCGCCGGCGGAGGCGAGAACATCGAGGTCGCCGCTTGCATCGATTACAACATCTCCCATGATTGCCTGACGGCCCGATTTCGTCTCGCAGACTACGCCCCGAATGCGGTCATCTTCGACGATAGCGCGGGAAAACCAGCTATGCAGTCTCGTCTCGACGCCCGCTTCGCGCACCATCTCAGTCGAGACACGCTTCCAGCTATCCGGATCAAAGGTCGCCGCATAGCAGACGGGGGGAGGCTTTGTACGCGCGTAGAGATCGAACAGGCCCCACCGCGCCCACTTTCGATAGTGTTCCGGCGTGGCTGTCCGTTCGTGCTGAGGAGGGACCACGGCCAGGCCCTCGCGTTGCATCCTGTCAATGTACTCTGCACAAAGGCCCATCACTGTAATTTCCGAGCCCGAGCACATGTCGTCGAGCACCAAAACCATACCGCCGGAGGCCAGGCCGCCAAGATAGGAATAGCGTTCGAGAAGAACGACGGATGCGCCCTGCCGTGCTGCCGCGACGGCGGCGCAAACACCCGCCGGACCGCCTCCAACCACTACGACATCGGCGCGCGACGCGATCGTGGCTGAACGATCTGCGGCAAGGTGAAGATCGACGCTGTCTGACATCGGGATTGCTCCAGGAAAGTTGCGCTAATTAGGTAAGCCGGCTGTCGTTGCCGTTCGGAATGACCTTAATGACGTGCTCAGCCGACAGAACGCTTTCATTGCGCTGGTTGATGCCTTTGACTTCACAGTAGAGGCGGGCGCGCTCGGCGTCTTTTCGGCGAAGAGTGTAATCGATCCTAATAGTGTCTCCGAACCGGACCGGTCCGAGAAAGCGCACGCGATCATATCCTGCAGAAACACCCGGAATGTTCGCACGTGCCGCGAATTGGCTCGATGCTGTGGAGGCGAGTCCGAGGATCAGGACGCCATGAGCTATCCGGCCCTCGAACCGCGTTCTCTTCATGTATTCTTCGTTGACGTGTACGGGAGCGAAATCTCCGGTAATGCCGGCAAACATATAGACGTCCGCTTCGGTGACTGTCTTCTCGAACTGAACGGTTTCACCTAACTGGATGCTATCGATTATTTGCTCGCAGCTTCTCACGCTTCGATTCCTATTTTTGGCGATTTTTCTCTTCGTCAGAGGTTGACGAACTTGCCGTCCTTGACCGTCACGAAGAACATGGTGCCTGGGCCCCAGCCGTCGTGATTGGTCTCGCTGTACTCCACTGGGGCTGCCGCATAGAGTTTGACGGGCCCCATTTTCTCCACGGCGTCACGAATCTCGGATCCAGTCGTGGCGCCCGTCCGCAGTGCCTGAACAATGGCTTCCATCGCGGTTGCGCCGCACACCGAGCCATACGATCGATTACCACCATGGTCCTTCAGCAGTTCAACGAGAGGCTTCAACGGTCCGGGATCGAACGGATTGCTGTTCGAAAGCGCAATAAGACCTTCCGCAGCCGGACCAGTAGCTTCAAGGATGGCGCTCGAAACAAGCGCGGAGACCCCGTACACGGGCGCCGTCGAACCCATCTCACGCAGTTTCCGGAGCATGCTGCTCGCCGTCTGCGTTTGCGAAGCCGCGATCAGCACCGCATCGGGGCGGGCATTTCGTAGCTTGATGGCGTGCGTGGTGAAGTCCGTGTTCGAGATGGGTGCGGATACAATCTCAGCGATCTTGATGCCGTTCTTATTGGCGTAGTCCTTCATCATCTCGGACGCTTGCTGGCCATAAGCGTCTTCCTGCACGAATATCGCAATCGTCTTGCGCCCATCGGCCTTCACCTTGTCCATCAACTTTGGAGCGTCCGCGCTGAGGGGAGGGGCCATCCGGAAAATCCATTTGAAGTAGGATGTGCTCGGATCCGTCACGGATTGCGACGAGGTCGGCGCGAAGATCGGCGTCTGGTTGCGCGCGGCGAAATCGGCAAATGCCAATGTTTCCGAAGCCGTTCCGGCCCCGAGGATGGCGACCACCTTGTCGTCCAGAATGACCTGACTCGCGACACGGGCGGCTTCAGTCGGGTTCGTCTTTGTATCGCGTATGACGAGTTCGATCTTGCGTCCGTTAATGCCACCTGCGGAGTTGACCTTTTCGGTCACGGCCTCGGCGGCTCGGCGCTCGTCCAACGTATAACCAGCAGAGGTCCCTGTCAGGCCGAGCAGAATGCCGACCTTGATTGGGTCCTTCGAGGTCGATTGGGCCGAAGCGCTTGAGATACCGGCCGCAAGAACAACCGCTGTTACGAGACAACGAAACACTTGCATCACGTTTTCCTCCGCAGGATGTTGTTCTATTTGAAATATGCCATGGCCATTCGTTCACGATCGGCCAGTTCCGCCCGACCGCCTTGCGACACGACTTGGCCGGCGGCCAACAGCACGAAGCGATCAGCAGTGATGGAGACCAACGTCTGATTCTGTTCGACAAGAAGGATGGCAATGCCGGTCGTGCGGAGCCCGTTCAACGCTTCGGCCAGTTCTCCGACGATAATCGGGGCCAAGCCCTGCGATGGCTCGTCGAGCAGCAAGACTGTCGGCCGTCCGGCTAGGCATTTCGCGACCGCGACCATTTGTTGCTCGCCGCCGCTCAAAGATCCCGCCGCCGTATTCCATCGCTCGCGGATAAATCCGAACCGGCCAGCGGCCTCCTCGATCGCGGCGGCGCGCTCCGTTGAAGGTGCCAACCGGGCGCCGAGCGCCAGATTTTCGCCGATCGTCAACGTGGGAAACAGGCCGCGGCCTTCCGGCACCGTCGCGAGACCCGCTCGGCTTCGACGATGCGTCGCCATGCCCATCAGGTTATTTCCGTTGAGCAGCACCTCTCCCGAGCCGGCAACGGTACCGTTTAGCGCGCCAATTAAGCTCGTTTTGCCAGCACCGTTTGGTCCGATCAACGCGACGATCTCGCCGGGGTCAACTTGGAGCGAGATATTCCGGCAGGCTTCCAACAGTCCGTAGCGTGCGCCAACTTCGCGACAAATCAGACTTGGCCGGGTTGAACCGCCTGCTTCAATGGACATAGGCAGGCCCCAGATATGCTTCGACTACCTTTTCCGAGCAGACCACCGAGTTCGGCTCTCCGCGAGCGACAACCGTGCCATTCACGAGCGCCAACAACTCATGACTGAGCCTGGAGACGAAGCCTACGTTATGTTCAATCAGTACGATCCCGATCCCGCTGGCTGCCGCGTTTTTGATGGCATCGGCCAGGCGTATCCGGTCTGACTCGTCGAGTCCGGCTGCCGGCTCATCAAGCAGCAAGTAGCGTGGGCCGGCGACCAAGGCCCGAGCCACCTCGAGCAGCCGCAACTGGCCGAGCGACAGCGATCCGGCGCGGTCCTCCGCCGCTCCGCCTAACCCGAGGAGCCGTATTTTCTCAATCGCACCGTTCCTGAGATGCTCTTCGCTGCGGCCGACCGAAGGTAACCCAAGAAAGCAGGCGAGACGGCCTTGCGCCAGGTGAGGCGTATATCCAAGCATCACTGCGTCAAGCACGGTTCGATTCATGTCCAGCCGCGGCGTTTGAAAGGTGCGACTGATGCCGCGTCGGACGCGCTCGTCCGTGCGCAACTGTGTGATCTCGACGCCGTCGACGACCACCGTACCCTTCGGCTGGATCACACCCGTGAGGCAGTTGAAAAGCGTCGTCTTCCCGGCACCATTCGGGCCGATGAGGCCGAGGATGCGTCCAGGTGTGACTTCGAGTGAAACCTCAGCGAGCGCTTGGAGGCCACCGAAGCGAACGGAGAGATCTCGAGCTGACAGGGTCATGCGCGCTCAAGCCTCACGCCAGGTGTGTTCTTGGCTTCCGGAATCGTCGTGGCTCGGCGGCGGGTCCATCGCATCATCCCCGGAGAGACGATACCGTCAGGGAAGAAGACGAGAATGACGATGAGGAGGGAGCCGAAAATCATTCCTTGTGTGACGGTGCCCGGAAGAAGATCGGAGGCAAGCGTAAACAGTGATGCTCCCACGATCGGCCCCAAGACCGACTTGCGCCCCCCCAGCACGACCATGAACAGGATGTTGGCCGACAGGGTCGGATCCAATGAGTCCGGCGCCATAAAACCAATGTAATGTGCGTAAAACCAACCGGCGAACCCGGCAATTCCGGCGGACAGGGAGAAGAGACTTGATAGCTCAAGCGCGACATTGGTGCCGGTTGATTCGGCGAGAAGGCGGTCCACCCGGATCGCATTCAGTGCTCGTCCGCGTCCGCTTTCAACGTAAGAAGCGTAGCAATATGCTACGATGAGGACGGCCGTCCAAACCGTCCAATGCGCATACGAGCGTTCGACGCCGATAATCGGAAGAGGTGCGATACCGGTGATGCCGTTGTAGCCGCCAGTCAATCGCTCCGCCCGCTCGAATACGACCTTGAAGATCATCACGAGCGAAATAGTGACCAGCGCAAGAGACAATTCGGGAAGACGAAGGAGCGGCCGTGCAATCACGAATGCAAGAATCGCTGGGAGGCCGACCGAGACAACAAGTGAAGCGAAGGGTGACCAGCCGAACTTGACCGTCAGGATCGCGGTCGTGAATGCTCCCACGGCCGCGAACCCTCCTTGTGCCAGTGATATGGCGCCACCTTGGCCATAGAGAAGCCCAAGAGGAAGCGCGAGAAGGCTAAAGAATCCGATCGTGACCGATGTCGCATAGATAGATGGCCTGACCTCGCCGGCGATCGCCAGCGTAATCGCGATGCCCAATATGATCAGGACAGGAGAGATCCTGCTGAGACGAACGCTTCTGGTCATGGCCGCGCTCCGTGGAACATGTCGCGCGAAACAAGCCCGCTACAGAGGACGGCGACGATCAAAATGGGCGCCGTCGCCGCGTCCCAGCCCTGCGGCAGATAGGCTTGGCCAAGTGCAATTGCGAGCCCGATCAGAAGCCCGCCCGTGAAGGCCAGGGAAACGGTCACGCGGCCGAGGACCACGGCCCCACTGAAGGCAACAATAGAGAGCGCAAAACCACTCGAGTAGGACACGCCGA
This sequence comes from Bradyrhizobium niftali, assembly GCF_004571025.1. Taxonomy (GTDB): domain Bacteria; phylum Pseudomonadota; class Alphaproteobacteria; order Rhizobiales; family Xanthobacteraceae; genus Bradyrhizobium; species Bradyrhizobium niftali. Next base: position 967,893 of record NZ_SPQT01000001.1, read on the forward strand.
TACTCATGGAGGCGAGAACGCCTGCAACGCCTGCAATCGCGCCCCCTAGCAGGAATACAACGAATTGAACACGGCGGACCGGAATGCCGGTAAGGCTTGCAGACTTTGCGGAGATCGCGCTTGCGCGCATTAGAAGCCCCGCAGGAGACCAACGAAGTGCCGCGAGTAGTCCCGCCAACAGCACGACAGCCAAAAGGAAAGCGAAGACGCCTTGAAACGTGAGAAACACGCCTGCCACGTCAAAGGCGCCCGGAACGGATGGAAAGAAGCGGTTGTCGGTCCCGAACACGCTCTGAAGCGCAGATTCGATGACGAACGTGTAGGCGATCGTGCAGAGTACGATCAATATGGTATCGCGGGTCGCGCCAAGTCGTCGGAAGATCAGGAAGATGACGCCCATCGTGCCACTGAGCGCCGTTGCCGCCAAGATTCCAAGGAGCGCGCCCCAAGGCGGCCCTGCCCATACAGCCACCATGCCAGCCGCGGCCGCGTAGCTGCCTGTTGCAACGTCAACGACGTCCGTGGTCATCCAGACAACTGCAATGGCGAGTGCGAGGAGGCCGAACACAGCCCCAAGAAAGATTCCATTCAGCCCGAATTCGACGAAGGCCATGCCTCCTCCGGTTTCGCTCCCTCGGAGTGCTTCGCGGTTGCATCCGCCAGCGCTCTCATATATCTAACTGACCGAACGGTAACTAATATGGACGCGGCATGTCAAGCGAGTTCGACGGTTTGATCGGAAGAGTTAGTCGCTACATTATCGACCATCCCGACGACCGCGACTGGTGGGAGCGCGGGCCGGCTCTCGTCGGCCTTCAACGCTTTGAAGATCCCGAGGCGAACCGAGTGGTGGAAAGGTGGATCGACCGCGCGGTCGCCCGACAATCGAGCGCCGGGTATCTCGCGAATGATGAGCGTGACTATCTCGGCTCGGGCCATGTGCGCGTCTTTACGCCATCACCGGCGAACGCATCGTCGTTCGGTGTTGCATTGTTAAACGTCTATCGGCGCACGCGCGAACAGCGCCTGCTCGACGCAGCGCTTCTTCACGCTGAAGCCCTGTTGGCCGCGAAACGAACGAGAGATGGCGGCATTGTGGCCCGGCTCGAAGCGCCCGAGCTATGGATCGACTTCGCCTATTTGATGGCACCTTTCCTGACCCTGCTTGGCTGCGTGACGGGCAGAGCGGAATTCCTTGATGAAGGGGCGCGTCAGATCGAGGTCATGGCAAAGCACCTCGTCGATCCCCACCAGAATCTCGCGCGCCATGTGTGGTGCGAAACCCCAGACCATTATCCACAGTCGACGTTCTGGGCGCGAGGAAATGGGTGGCTCGTTGCTGGACTTGTTGATGTCATCGAGATGAAGCCCGACCACGCCGCAGCAGATCGGCTTTGCGAACTTCTTCGCAGGGTTCTCACCTCGTTGCACGAACGGCAGGACCGCTCGGGCTATCTGCGACACGTGCTTGATGATCCCTTCGCGCCATTCGAATCTTCGGGGACGTTGCAATATGCCTATGCGGCCGCGGCGGCAGCCAGGCTCGGCCTCGTCGAGTCGGGATTTCGAGATTCCGCGATCCGGGCTTTTCGTGTCGTAGCGGATTCGGTCGGCGCCGACGGCGGCGTGCCGGCTGTTGCACTTCCGCCGGGGGGGCCCGGCGTGCCGTTTGGAAAAGCGCCGTTTGCTCAGGGGTTCCTGCTCCTCGCGGCTTTTGAACTTCAAGCCGAACTGCGCCGTTGAAAGTGCTCCAACCAGATTAGAGGTGCCAATTGGCCAAAAAATCCCGAACGAATGAACAGTGGCGAGAGGAGAGCCTTGAAACGCTCTACCGCTCTGGTGTCGCCGTGTTCTCGGAAAAGGGCTTCCGCGGGGCATCGCTCGACGAGATCGCAAAACTTGCCGGCATGTCGAAGGCTGGCCTGCTCTTCTATTTCGACAACAAAGACAAATATCTGGCGCATATCTTAAGACGAATTACTGCAGTCTACATTGACGCTGCTATCGCTCGCGCCAAAGAGGAAAAGGATGTCGTCGATCGGGTCGTGCGGTTCTTGCACCAGCAGGTTAGTTATTCCGTCAAGAACCAACGCGAGATAATCCTGTTTGTTCTTTTATCTATCGAACTCCGCAACGCCGAGAGCGAGAGCGGCGCAATCATCGCACAAAAGTACAAGGACATGCGAGACTTCATCGAGGAGGTCGTCCACGAGGGCATCAAGACTGGCCGCTTCTCCGCTGATGTCCGGCTTCGCGAGACATCCTCGACGTTCATGGCCATTCATGACGGCATCCTGCTCGAGTGGGTCCGCCGTGGCGAAGAGCTGGACGGATCGGAACTCGTTCGCGTCTTCCGGCGGGCGCTCCTGGCGAGCCTTTTCCCGGCGCAATCAAGAACGGCCGCACACAAGCTACTCACATTTCAGCCGGAGATCGCGAATGTGCGAGCGCCGCCAGTGCGGAAGGCGAGGCGGGCATCGGATCAATGACAGGATTTTCCAATGATGCCCATCGCGAATGAAAGGGCGACCGGTTTGGACGCACTTCGAATCTCCTAAGACAAGCCGGCTCTTGTTCGGCCAGCCAAACAATCAAGAGGAAACGACATGATTGACTTCGAAGTTCCAGAGGAAAGCCGACTGCTGGTCGACACGGTGAAACGCTTCATTGAAAAGGAGCTCGCCCCTCTCGAACAGAAGGTCGAGGATTCCGGGACGGTGGATCCTGATCTCGTCCGCGACTTGCGCCGCAAGTCATGCGAGCTCGGGCTCTTTGCGATGACCTATCCCCGAGACGTCGGTGGGGGAGGGCTCGGAACAATCGATTCCTGCCTGGTCGAAGAGCAATGCGGCTGGACATCGGATGCGCTCGTGCGGCGCGCCTTTGGTGCCATTCCTGGGCCGATCATTCATTGTCAAGGGGAGCAACGCGAACGCTATCTTCTTCCGGCAGTCCGGGGCGAAATCGACGTCGGACTGGGTATGACCGAGCCGGCTGCCGGCTCGGACGCGGCAGCAATCCGCACGACAGCAAAACGCGACGGCAAGGATTGGATCATCAATGGGACCAAGCACTTCATCACGGACGGCGATTTCGTTGATACGGTAATCATCTCCGCGGTAACGGATCCCGAGAAGGGCACAAAGGGCATCTCAACATTTTTCGTCGATAAGGGGACGCCCGGATTTCGTGTCGCGCGCGTGCAGCACATGATGGGCATGCGCGGCGTTAACCACGCCGAGCTGTCGCTGGAGGATGTGCGCGTGGGCCCGGAGCAATTGCTGGGGGAGGAAGGCGCGGGCTTGAGCCAAATGCTGTCGTTTGTGAACGCCTACCGGCTCGGCGGAGTTGGCGCGCGCGCCGTCGGAATGGCCAGCCGGGTCCTTGCGCTGGCGACCGATTATGCCCGGCAGCGCAAGCAGTTTGGAAAGCCCATCGGCGAATTCCAGATGATCCAGGAGAAACTCGCCGATATGGTCACCGACATCTTCGGCGTCCGTATGATGGTGCTGAACACCGCCTGGGAGATCGATCAAGGCAGGGATCCGCGTGAAAAGGTATCCATGGTCAAGTTCCACGCATCCGAGATGCTTGGCCGCGTCGTCGATCGCGGCGTCCAGATTTTTGGGGGAATGGGATATACGAAAGAGTTCATCATGGAGCGTCTCTATCGCGATGCCCGCGTTCTTCGGATCTATGATGGTACGACCGAGATCCACAAAATGGTGATCGCTCGATCGCTGATGAAGAATGGCGTCCCGGCTCTCTGATGAATGTTTTTTGGTAGGTCATGAGAATTGCGACCATTGGCTCGGGAGCGATGAGCTGCCTATTTGGATGTGTTGTGGAACGCATTTAAACGGCTTGCATCAGGCTCTCGGCCACGGAAAAAGCGTTGTTCTTCAGGGATAAAGCGATACGCGTCTCGCCTATCGCCTGGCGGAGTGCAGCGCGGATCATCGGTGAGCGGCTAGTACGCATCCGGGGAAGGCGTCAGATTTGCCAAGCGCGCGTCTCTTGATAAGGTGACGGAATTGTCGAGGACGAGGCGACTCAGCGAATGGTTAAAGGAGTAGACAAGGTCGGGCTGGAGAGCTCGATTCGCGCTGTCGAACGAGAGACCCTCAACGATCGCGTGTACCGCGAACTCCGGACTATGATCATGTCTGGAGGCTTCGCGCCCGGCTCGGAAATGAAGCTCCGAGGTCTGGCGCAAAGCCTACATGTTAGCCTGATGCCGGTTCGGGACGCCATTGCGCGCCTAGTCGTCGAACGCGCACTGAAAATGCTCCCCAACCATCGCGTCATCGTACCTGAAAAGACGATCGATGAGTTCTTGGAAATTCGCAGAGTTCGGATTCTTCTGGAGGGCGAGGCCGCCGCCCTGGCATGTCAGCACGTTAGCCCTGACGTCATTGCATCCCTCAAGCGCATCCATGAGAAGATTAAATCCTTGAGTGGAAATAAGCAGCGTCAATTTTGGGCGCTGAACCAGGAGTTTCATTTTACGGTGTATGAAGCGGCCAAGAGCCCGTTATTACTTTCAATGATCGAGTCGCTGTGGCTCCAGATCGGGCCTGTTTTCAACCATATTCCGATCAATTTGACCTCGGAAGGCGCCCGCGGCCATCATCGAATTATAGCTGCGCTTAGTGCCGGCGATGCCAAGGCAGCAAGGGCGGCGCTAACAGAAGACCTAATGAAGGGTGGCGATCGCATCATCGCGGCCTTTATCCAGGACAAGCAGCCGGCCCACTAGCCGTCTAGTCCTCCACCAAACTATCCAAATTCAAACACGAAGCTGGAAGTGCTGCGCTGCTGCTAGTAGCGCGTGCGTGCTGGGGCGCGCTCAAAGCTCTTGACTCTCATTCGTGATTTGTTATCACAAATCACAATTCGCGAGCGTCCCGAGGAGGATCGCTCGCTTGGGAGGAGATTTGCGATGAGGTCTCTAGGTGTGGTTTTCGCAGGTGCGTTGATGTGGGCGAGTTCCGCACACGCTGACGATCCACCCATCAAGATTGGCGTCATGAACGACATGTCGTCGGTTTATGCCGTTGCTGGCGGTCGAGAGACCGTTGAAGCCGTTCGCATGGCAATCGACGACGCGGGGCCGGTGCTCGGTAAGAAGGCCGAGCTCATCTTTGCCGATCATCAGAACAAGCCGGACGTCGGCTCGGCCATCGCGCGCCGCTGGTATGACGTTGAGGGTGTCGATGCGGTCGTCGACGTACCGAACTCGGCGGTTGCTTTCGCGGTCCAAAGTCTTGCCAAAGAAAAGAAGAAGATTTCGCTATTTGTTGGCGCCCTGAGTTCCGACGTGACTGGTCCCAAATGCGACACTTACACGACGCAATGGGCCGTTGACACGTATTCGCTGGCGCACGTAATGGGAGCCGCTGTTCTCAAGCGGGGCGGCAACCGCTGGTTCTTCCTCGGCGCCGATTATGTATTCGGACGTGCCCTTGTGCGCGATACCAGCGCCGTAATCGAGGCCAACGGAGGCAAGGTCCTCGGCGCCGTCTACGCGCCGCTGAACACTTCCGACTTCTCCTCCTTCCTCTTGCAGGCGCAGCCGACCAATCCGAACGTGATCGGTCTTGCAAATTCTTCGGACGATACGGTCAACTCCATCAAACAGGCCGTCGAATTCGGTCTCACCTCAAACGGTGCGACCTTCGCGGCTTACGTGCTCTTTCTCGAGCATGTCCAAAGCATCACGCTCAAGGCCGCCCACGGCTTGCTTCTGGCCAATCCCTTCTATTGGGACCTGAATGACGAGACGCGTGCCTGGTCGAAGCGCTTCGAAGAAAAGATAGGTCATCCGCCGGATTGGGATCCTGCGATGTCGTACAGCGCGGTGTTCCATTATCTCAAAGCAGTCAACGCCGCCGGATCGCGCGACGCGGACGCCGTCGCTGCAAAGATGCGCGAGCTGCCGGTCAATGACTTCACGACCAAAGATGGGAAGGTGCGGATCGACGGCCGTGTGTTGCGCAACCTCTATCTTCTCCAAGTCAAGAAGCCCGAGGAGTCCAAAGGAAAGTGGGACCTCTACAACGTGGTGGCTACAGTACCTGGAGATGAAGCATTCCGTCCGCTCCAAGATGGCGGATGTCCGTTGGTGAAAGCCGGCTCGGCCAAACCGTGATCAACGTAGCAAATCGTCGCGCGAAGCGGGGCTGGGGTCGTCGATGACAAAAACTGGATCGAGGCAATGGTGATGAAGAGTGGCGGTCAAGCCGTCGTTGACGTTCTTAAGGCCGAAGGCGTGAAGTTTATCTTTGGAATGCCCGGCGGCCACACAATCGGAATTTACGACGCTCTCTACGGACAACAGCAGATCTCTCACATTCTCGTGCGGCACGAGCAGCATGCTGCAAGCATGGCTGCCGGCTATGCGCAGCTTACCGGTGAGCCCGGCGTGTGCTGTGTGACGGCAGGGCCCGGCGCCACCAATCTGGTCACGAGCGTAGCGGAAGCATATGTCGGTGCGTTGCCGATGGTCATCATCGCGGGACGTGGTGCCACCCGCAACGCACATCGTGGCGCAAGCCAAGAAATCGACCAAGTCAGGATTTTTGCCGCTATCACGAAATGGGGCGTCCGGGTCGATCGACCGGACCTCATTGTCGAAAGCCTGCGTCAAGCGTTTACCATTGCCCGCTCGGGCAAGCCAGGTCCTGTGCTTATCGATATCCCTCAGGATATCCTTGGAATGCAGTTTGACGTCGGCGACTATCTCCCAGTCGGCAAGCCGGCTGCGGTTCGCGGTGATAGCGACCGCATCAAGACCGCGGCGGCGGCTCTTCTCGCGGCTAGAAAGCCGCTAATTGTCGCCGGTGGCGGCGCCGTAGCCGCAAACGCAACGTCTGAAGTGCGTCAACTCGCGGAGATGCTGGGCAGCCCCGTCGTCACGACGCTCGCAGGGCGTGGCATATTGCCTGACGATCATGAACTCACGGCTGGCGGCATCGGTCATCATCGGCAGGATGTCACAAAGTATCTTCTGCCAAACGCCGACGTTGTCATCGGCATCGGCGCTCGCTTTGAGCAGCAGGAAACCAACTGGAAGCCAGAATATGTTCCGGCGCCGGCGGCCACCTATATCCAGATCGATATCGATCCGAACGAACTCGGCCGCTCGGTCGTTGCGACCATCGGCATCACGGGAGATGCGCGCCTGGTTCTCCAGGATCTTCTCACGGAGTTAAAAACAAAGGGTACTGGTCAGCGCACGGTCTCCAAGGAGTGGCTCGCCGAGTTGTCGAACCGGCGCGCTGCGCTCGAAACAGAGCGCGAAAGCATGGCGAGTTCTAATGCCACGCCAATTCATCCGATTCGAATCTTCGATCGCATCCAGCGCGTGTTCCCACGCAACGCGACCGTCGCCATCGACGTCGGCGTGCTCGCGCAGGGTATGGGTGGCGCATTCCCGTATTTTAAGATCTTTGAGCCACGCGCGACGATCGTGCCCTCGAGCTTCTATGGAATGGGCTTCGCGGCATCGGCTTTTCCCGTCGCACGCCTCGTCTATCCTGACCGGCCTGCCGTCTGCTTCGTCGGTGATGGATCCTTCCAGATGGTGATGAATATCCTTCCCGTTGCCGCCGAACTCAAGCTCGGTGTCACGTGGTGCATATTCAACGATCACGCCTTGGGCTCGATCCGCGACATCCAAGTGCAAGCGTTCAATGAGCGGTTCATTGGGACCGAATTCGTACTTGATCTCGATTACGCGGGCCTTGCAGTCGCCTCCGGCTGCTACGGCGAGCGTGTCACCGATCCCCACCAGGTCGAGGCCGCGCTACAACGGGCGTTCGTGGCCAACGAAAGCGGTAAGCCCGCAGTTCTCGACTTCGTCGTCGCCAAAGAGCGCATGGCGGGTAGTACGGAGTTTTTTGCACGATGAAACCACTCTCATTCGGACAGCCGGTCGGCGGACTGGTGCAGGCAGCCTATACGGTCGAAAACATCGATCACGCGATGATGCATTATGTGAAGGCGCTGAATATCGGGCCTTGGTTTGTGAGCGGTCCTTTCGTGCCTGCGAAGGGAATGTATCGAGGCCAGCCGACCGACATGAGTTTGACTCTCGCCGTCGCCTTTACCGGCCACATGATGATCGAGCTCATTGAGCAGCACGACACCAAGCCGTCGGTCTATCAAGAGACGATCAAGGTCAAAGGTCACGGTTTCCATCACTGGGCCGTCTGTTCCAAGGACTTCGATGCGGACGTCGCTCGCTACGAGGCTGCGGGCTACCCGGTCGTGTTCTCCGACCTCTCGCCGCGCGGCGTGCGGATCGTCTATGTCGATACCCGCCGCGACTTGCCGGGCATGCTTGAGGTGATCGAGACGACGGAGGCGCTCGAAGGCATCTATCACAGCTACTTCGCAGCGGCGCAGAACTGGGACGGCAAGGATCCCATCCGGCGCTGGTCACTCAAACAAGGGGCCTCGACGTGAAAACCCAGGATCTGTTCGATGTCACCGGCCTTTCTGTCATTATTACCGGCGGTGCCAAAGGCCTGGGTCGGGCCTTCGCCGAGGCAATGCTCGACAATGATGCACGCGTCGTCCTGCTGGACAAAGACGAGTCTAGCCTCGATCAGGCGGTGTCCGAGCTCAAGGCGCGCGGCGATGTAGCCGGCGTCTCCGTCGATGTTACCGATCGCGATGCAGTCAGGGCCGCTGTCAACAAAGCGGTCGAACGAAACGGCCGTCTCGATGTCGTTTTCGCCAATGCGGGCATCGACGCCGGACCGGGATTTCTGTCGATGGCCGGCGAACGGGATCCGGAGGGTGCGATCGAGGCCGTCCCGGACAGGCTGTGGGACAAGGTCATCGATACGAATTTGACCTCTATCTTTTCGACCATTCGAGCCGCTGTTCCGCATATGAAGCGACAGAACGGCGGACGCATCATCCTGACCTCGTCGATTGCGAGCATCAGGCCAGGCGCTATCGTCGGTATGCCCTATCAGATAGCGAAGGCGGGTGTGTCGCACCTCGCCAAGCAGTCCGCACTTGAGCTCGCCCGCTACAACATTCTCGTCAACGCAATTTTGCCGGGTCCGTTTCTGACCCAGCTCACGACGCCCGACCTCAAGAAGCGCTTCGAAGCTGGCAGCCCTATTCACCGCGTCGGTCGACCCGAGGAGATACAGGGGCTGGCGCTTTTCCTGGCTTCACCAGCGTCTAGCTATATCACCGGGACCCATATCGTCATCGATGGCGGCGCCTTGCTTGGTCGCGCTGACTAAACTGATCGAACGTTAAACCAGGAGAGACGCGATGAAAGCCGCTGAACTGTTTGACCTGTCCGGACATGTCGCCGTCGTTACAGGCGCTGCGTCTGGCCTTGGACTCGCGATTGCGCAAGTGATCGCAGCCAATGGAGGGCGGGTCGCGATGCTTGACATCGACGAGGGCAAATTGAAGCAGGCGGCGGCCGCCATCGACGAGGCCGGTGGAGCCGTTGAGACGTTCAGCGTCGATATAGCCGAGGCCGGCAAAGTCGAATCTGTCGTGGACGCTTACGCCGAAAGATATGGCCGGCTCGATTGTGTGTTTGCGAACGCAGGCGTGAGCGGTGGCCCCGGATACGGCAAGCCCGAAGGCGAGCTCGAGGCGGCGTCCATGGAGCTTTGGGACGCCTGCCTTCGGGTCAACCTTGATGGCGCTTTTCGGACAATTCGCGTGGCGGCAAAACATATGAAGCCACGGCGGCAGGGATCGATCGTCGTGACGTCTTCCGTCGCGGCGCTGCACGCGTCGGCGCTGCCGAGTTACGGCTACCACGCGGCAAAGGCCGGCATCGCACAGGTGGTACGCGTCGCGGCTCTCGAGCTCGGTCCTCACAATGTGCGTGTCAATGCCATCGCGCCAGGCCCTTTTCGGACGAATATCGCCAATGGCCGGATGCATACGCCCGAAGGTGCCGCGGCGTTCGCAGATACCGTGCCCTTAGGGCGGCTTGCCGAACTGGATGAAATCAAGGGGCTCGCGCTGCTGTTGGCATCGCCGGCTTCCACGTACATGACCGGCGCGATCATTCCGATCGACGGTGGAACGCAGGCCTGAGGGCCGCGCAATTAGAAAATAAATATTTGGAAAATCAGGAGAGTGTTGATGGATATCGGATTTATCGTTGACGGTGGTGCGGTTGCGGCCGAGGGAGGGCGGACTTTCGAGCGCAAGGATCCCATGACCGGTAAGGTCGCGACACGCGCGCCGGCGGCGACGCTCGCAGATGTCGAGAAGGTCGTCGCTGCTGCGGCCAAGGCGTTCGAGACCTGGTCAGAGACAGGGCCCTCGCTACGTCGCGGCCTCCTTCTGAAGGCGGCTGATCTTATGGAGAGCCGAACCAATGAATTTATCAAGCTGATGCTAGAGGAGACCGGGGCGACGGCGCCTTGGGCTGGCTTCAATGTCCATCTCGCCGCCGGCATCTTGCGCGAAGCTGCAGCTCTCACCACCCAAATCACCGGCGAAGTCATTCCGTCCGATAAGCCCGGCATCTGGTCGATGGCTGTACGCCAGCCGGCCGGCGTCGTCCTCGGCATGGCGCCGTGGAACGCCCCGGTCATTCTCGGCACGCGGGCAATCGCGGCGGCGCTCGCCTGCGGCAACACGGTCATCTTGCGTTCCTCAGAAACCTGTCCCGGAACGCATCATCTTATCGGCCAAGTTCTGAATGATGCTGGCTTCCCCAAAGGAGTCGTCAACGTCCTGTCGAATGCACCTCCGGATGCGCCCAAGATCGTCGAGGCGTTGATTTCCAATCCTGCCGTACGCCGGGTCAATTTCACAGGCTCAACCAAAGTCGGTCGCATCATCGCCAAGCTCGCGGCGGAGCATCTCAAGCCTGCCCTGCTGGAACTTGGCGGCAAGGCGCCTTTGGTCGTTCTGGATGACGCTGATCTGGACCAAGCAGTCGATGCTGCGGCCTTCGGCGCTTTCATGAATCAGGGGCAGATCTGCATGTCCACGGAGCGCATTATTGTGGATCAGAAGATCGCCGATGCGTTCGTCGCCAAACTCGCGGCCAAGGCTTCGACATTGCCGGCTGGCGATCCGCGTGGGCATGTCGTCCTGGGATCGTTGGTCGATCTAGCGCCCGCCGAGCGTATGGATGCGCTCATCAAGGATGCTACCGGAAAGGGAGCGAAGATCGTCGCGGGCGGCAAGCGCAACGGAACGGTCGTGGAAGCCACCTTGCTCGACCACGTGACGTCGGAGATGAAAATCTACAACGAGGAATCGTTCGGACCCGTGAAATCGATCATTCGTGTCGCCGGCGTCGATGAGGCCGTGCGCGTCGCCAACGACACTGAATACGGGCTGTCCGCTGCGATTTTCGGCCGCGATGTCTCCCGTGCCCTGACGATTGCGAAAGGTATCCAGAGCGGTATCTGCCACATCAATGGGCCGACCGTGGCCGATGAGGCTCAGATGCCATTCGGCGGCACAAAGGCCAGCGGGTACGGCCGCTTCGGCGGAAAGGCCGTCATCAACGAATTCACCGAGCTTCGTTGGATAACGATCGAAGGTCCGCAGCACTACCCGTTCTAAGGGAAGACAAGGTCCAGCATGTTCATCGAAAAGCTCTCGACAATACCCGGGTGCTGGACCCGCTTGCACAAGACGATCAATCGTAGAGCGATCCCTTGAGCGCCTCAGCACAAAGAAGAGGCAGAGAAGGTAAGCGTCTCGTTGGGACTGCATGCGGGTAATCGCAATGCGACGCTAAAGCAGGGAGTGGGTGCATGAGGCGACGCTCGGACAGAAGATTGAGGATGATCGATGAGGGTTGCTATTGTCGGATCCGGCGCAATCGGGCTGCTGTATGGTGGCTGGTTGCAGTCAGCGGGGTTGGATGTCGTATTCGTCACCCGGCCGGGTCGGCAAGCCGCGCTTGATGGAGCAACACTGACGGCCGAGGGGCGCCTTTCCTTTCGTCTTGAGCGCGTTTCCGCAGTTGGCGACGTCGCCAATGCGGGCAGCTTCGATGCCATTATTCTCGCCGTGAAGTTGTACGATCTCGCGGCCGCTGCCGCTCAGGCGTTACCTGCCTTGGCGCCGGCAGGTGCACTGGTTGCCGTCCAGAACGGTGTCAGCGCCTACGGCATTCTCCGCCCCCTTCTGGATCCGTCGAAGTTGGCCATTGGGCCGGTGTTTGCGGCCACGCGGCTTACGGGATCTTCATCGGTTGCTTATGCCGGTGCCGATCGGGTGACCCTAGGAAATCCGGAATGCAAGGTCTCACCAGCCGTTGATGAACTCGTTCGACGCTGGGCGAGCGTTGGTGTCACCGCTGAGATAGCTGAAGATATCGATGACGTCATTTGGACAAAGTTTTTAGGCTTCGCTACCAATGCGGCGCTGACATCGCTCGGGCGCCTTCCGGCCGGCGTCGTCTATCACACGCCGGAACTCGTCGAACTTGCCAAGCAGTCGATCCGCGAAGTTGCAAGCGTGGGCCGAGCCGAAGGCATTGCGATCACCGGCGATGCAGAAGAGATGACCCTGAGAATCCTTCAAAGCTTGCCGCCGGCGACGGTTGCGTCGATGCGCCAAGATCTGGATGCTGGCAAGAGGCTCGAACTCGATTTCATTAGCGGTGAGATCGACCGGTTGGGCCACAAGCATGGCATAGCAACGCCGCTGCATAGTCTCGCATATCGACTTCTGCAGCCATTCCGCGATGGTGCGCCGACGGCGGCCCCACGGGCTTGAGCGAAGCGTGACGGCTAGGCGTCGATCGCAAAAAGAAGCAGTCACGCCTGTAGGAAATAGAAGAGGCATTTATGTCGGTTGAAGAAAGAGTCGCCATCGTGGGCGCCGGCCCGGTTGGTTTGCTAAGCGCTCTCGGGCTCGCCCAGGCGGGCATCCCGGTTGTCGTCATCGAGCATGCATCGGAAATCATCGCCTCCCCGCGCGCGATAGTTTATCACTGGTCTGTACTTGAGGGCCTCAACCGGCTTGGCTTGCTTGAAGAGGCGTTGGACGTCGGGTTCGCCAAGCAGGACTATACCTACCTGGATTTCGCGACCGGCGAGAAAATCAATTACAGCCTGGACGTTCTCGACGGTCGGACACCTTTCCCTTTCAATCTCCATCTCGGCCAAAACCTACTTGCCGAAATTGCGTTGCGCCGACTCCAGCAGTTTCCGCATGCCGAGGTTCGCTGGGGTGTGACAATGCGCGATCTGATGCAAGATGGCAGCGGGGTCACTCTCTCAGTTGACGGCCCTGAGGGCCCTTCCAAACTCCGTGCCGGCTGGGTCATCGGCGCCGATGGCGCGACGAGCAACGTTCGAAGGGCCCTGCATCTGGAGTTCGATGGTATCACATGGCCGAAACGGTTTATCGCGGCCAACGTCCGGCACGATTTTTCGAAGCACGGCTACGCGCGCACCACTTTTCTGATTCACCCAACCCATGGCGCAATCATCGTAAAGCTCGATAAAGACGATCTGTGGCGCTGCACCTACAGCGAGCCGCTCGATCTACCCGAGGAAAGCATCGCCGAGCGTATGACCGCGTACTTTGACGTCATCCTTCCGGGAGCGCGCGACATTGAGGTCGTTGCCTTTGCACCTTATCGCATGCATCAGCGGGCAGCCGAGCGGTTCCGTGTTGGCAGAGTGTTGCTGGCTGGCGATGCAGCGCATGCAACGAATCCCAGCGGCGCCTACGGGCTCACATCGGGATTGTTCGACGCATTTGCGCTCTACGAGGCACTGGCTGCTGTCGTTCGTGGCGATGTCGAGGACTCGATCCTCGATCGCTACGCCGAGGAGCGCCGCCGCATCTTCCTTGAGGTCGTCTCGCCCGCGGCGGTCGACAACAAGCGGATCATCTTCGACACGGCAGATCCGGAGCAGCACGAGGCCAATCTCATCCGCTTGCGCCGTCTGACAGATAAGGAGGTGCTGCTCGACCGGCTTATGCTGACGGTGCGAATGCGCAGCGAGGCGAGACCTCAGTAGCGCCTGAAGGTCAAGTCTCTGTTCGACGCACTGAAGCGTAGATGACGCGCCTCTTCAACGAGTTCGGCTTCGAGGCAGCCGGCTCGTTCCGGCTCGTTCGCGAGCAGATCGACGGCAGCTTCCTCCTGGGGGCCAAATGAAGACATAGCGTGCGCAGAGCATTGTTGTTATAACGAACTATTCTTCATCACCACGAGGCGCATATTGCGCTGCAGCGGGCCCCGTCAGACTACACGCGGAGCATGAGATGGAAGGAAAGCGCGAGTTTAGAGGCTCCGATACTCACGGTGTTCTGCAACGGTTTGGGGCCGACATCCGTGCAACGAGTGAGGGGCATGGATGGTCTTCGATTTACGCGTCGATCCAAAGGGAGAACCCCTTCGAGGGGCGGTTCGAAGCGATCGCTGACGACCTGATTGTGTTGCACCGTAGCGGCCCCGTGCAAACGACCTTTGCATCAGGAGGGCACGTCACTTCACGTTGCATTCCAAAAGGAAGCATCTTTTTTTTGCCGGCAGGTCATGCGTGCGAGGTGGGATTGCACGGGGCGCTGGATACTCTCCATATTTATCTCCGCGCAAACTTAGTTTCTGTCCACAGTGTTACACCGCTGCTGGTGGAACGGGACGTGGTTATCCAGCATCTGGCGCAGGCGGTTGAGCAGGCGGTTTGCGAGAATGTCTCGAATTCAGATCTCTTCATCGATCCGATAGCGCGAGCGCTCGCGGACAGGGTCTCTGCGATTAGCAGGAGTAGCGAACCCTGGCAGGTTCAGACCGCTGGGCTGCCGGACTACGAACTTCGGCGCCTTAACGACTTCATAGAAGCCAATCTTGAGAGTGAGATTACCCTTGCTGCGATGGCCAGCGCGTGCGGCATTGGCACAAAGTCTTTCGTTCGGGCTTTTGCAGCCACGACAGGCAAGTCACCGTACCAATATGTGATTGCGGCACGTGTCGAACGGGCCAAGCGCTTGATCGAGCAAGACCAGGAAGGCCTCGCTGAGATAGCACTCCGGTGTGGCTTCTCCCATCAGGAACACTTGACGCGTGCCTTCCGCAGGCTGACGGGTCAAACGCCGGGTCGGTACCGTCGCAGCGTCAACTGACAAGCAGCCAGGGCCAATGCAGAAACGCTCCGATCCACCATCGCCAGCCGCAGCGCAAAATGAGCATACCATGCGGCCTTTCGACGGTGGCGAGGTCCACTCCGTGCTGCGACAGTTCGCCGTGAAACCCGAGGCATCCAGCGCGGGGCTCGGCTGGTCGACGATGTTCGCATCGGTTCAGCGGGAAGAGCCGTTCAGAGGCCGCTTCGAAGCCAATGGCAACGCCCTGCTGGTGACTGCGGCGAGTGGACCAGTCGATGTTACCTATCGGATCGACGGGCGTGTTGTATCCAGGCATTTGCAGGAGAAGGGGATCTTTTTCCTGCCGCCGCGCCGCGACTGTGAGGTGACGCTAAATACGCCGTTGGATTCGGTCCACGTGTACCTGCGTCCCGAATTGTTTTCTGCCTCTGAAGATAAAGCGCAGAACTCCGATTTTGGCCTCTTGCCTTTGTTGGGTGAGCCGGAGCCAGTAACCTGCAATCTCCTGGCCGTGGTGGAAGAAATGGTGCGCGAGGGTGATACCTCGTGTTCCCTTCTGGCCGATTCAATTGCGCATGCAATAGCCAATCGCCTTGTCGTCCTCAATGCACGGGAGCGGAAAGCGCCGTGTGCTGTGGAACGCGGACTGAGTCCACGTAGCGTCCGCTCGATTCGTGATTTTGTCGAAGCCAATATCGCGGATTGCATCAAGCTGGACGATTTGGCCGCGATCTGCGGCGTAAGCCCCGAGTACTTCATACGGGTGTTCAAGTCTTCGCTGGGCGTGTCTCCTCACCGCTACGTTGTGGGGGTGCGAATTCATCACGCGAAGCTGCTCCTGACCGATCCAAACATTGGGCTTGCGGAAGTCGCAAGGCAATGCGGGTTTGCGCACCAGCAGCATTTCACGAACACGTTCCGTCGGATGACCGGCTTGTCGCCGGGCGCTTACCGACGGGCGATGAATTAAGATCTCCACGATCAGCCTTTCCGATCTGAACGCTGGCTCGCTTCCTGTAAACGAAGCGGACAGTTTGTGTCAGTTTCCTGCAAACCGGTCCGGTTTGTGCAGGCTTAGCCACCCGGCATGCCCTAGTTTCACCTCACGAAGAGGCGCCAGACGCAATCACGGCGCCCACGATAGGGAGAGAGGCGCATGGCATTGTTCGATGCCGGGCGAGGGTGCTCGCATATCCGAATTGGCCGGCCTTTGCTTGAGGAGCCCTGGACCTCGGTTGGCCGTGCTGCGCAGGAAAGCGGGCCGCTGCGATGAAAGACTGGTCTCCGTTCGTGGTCGGGATCGGCGGAACGTTGCGCGACGGCTCGTCCTCGGAGCGGGCGCTCCGCCTGGCTTTGACGGAAGCCGCGCGGCTCGGTGCGAAAACGCAGATCTTCGCCGGGCAATCGTTAAATCTTCCGCACTACGACAGCATTGAACGTACGGAGCGTGCGACGGCGTTGGTCGAAGCACTACGCGCAGCAGACGGAGTCATCATTGCTACCCCAAGCTATCATGGCTCGATCTCCGGCCTGGTCAAGAACGCAATAGACTACACCGAGGATCTCAGCGCCGATGCGCGCGGCTATCTTGCCGGACGCGCGGTCGGCGCCATCGTATGCGCGGGCGGAGCCCAAGCCATGGGCGCGACGCTGGGGACTTTGCGGACCATTGTTCACGCGCTGCGCGGTTGGCCGACTCCATTTTCAGCGGTGATTAACACCGCCCAGAGGCCATTTTCCGCAGATGGTGCGTGCAGTGATCCGATCATAGCGCAACAGCTTGCATTCGTGGCCGAGCAGGTCGTCGAGTTCGCGAGAATGCGGCGGCTATATGAGAGCCGGCCCAATGGACTCTCGCCTCAAGAAGTATCAGAAGCCGCGCCGGCGCAATGCGCATAGAGCGCGGCCATAAACAACCGGAACGGGAAACACTAGGGAGGAATCATGAACAAGAATCGCATCTTTAGTTATGAAAATCTCGTTGTCGTCTTGATGGGAGCCGCGTTTGGATTCGTATTTTTCGACCGTCTGGCGCTGAACTTTCTATCTCCATTTCTGGTGCCTGAGCTGCAGCTGAATAACACTCAGCTGGGTGCCCTCGCGGGTGGTCTGGCGCTGACCTGGGCAATCGCCGGCTATGCCGTTGGCACTCTTTCGGACTATTTTCAAAATCGTAAAACACTCCTTGTCTGCGCGATAGTGATCTTCTCGATCTGCTCGGTAGGATCCGGTCTCGCCAATTCGTTTCTGACGTTGCTTGCCGCGCGCCTCGTTATGGGATTTGCGGAAGGACCTGTACTTCCGATCGCGCAATCGATCATGGCTGCGGAATCGTCGGAGCACCGCCGCGGCTTCAACATGGGCGTTTTGCAGAATTTCTTCAGCGCGCTCCTAAGTAATTTTGCCGCTCCTCTGGTGCTCGTGGCAATTGGGCAGATCTACGGCTGGAGAAGTGCTTTCTACATTGCGGCAGTGCCCGGCTTTGTGGTGGCGGCCCTGATTGTCGCATTTATCCGTGAACCCTCGTCGGGTGCCGCTCCGATATCGGCTGCGGCAGCGCGCAACACGATTCCGCTTTTGACGATGCTGAAACATCGCAATATCTGGGTTTGCGCGATCGTGAGCTGCCTGATGGTGTCGTGGCTCCTGATTCAGATAACGTTCCTTCCGATCTACCTGGTGCAGGTTCGCGGTTTGTCGCCCAGCGCGATGAGCGTTGCCGTGGCCGCGACTGGTATCGCAACGGCCGCGTCTTCAATCATCGTACCGGCGCTGTCGGATCGCTTTGGCCGCCGTCCGATTCTCATCCTGTCAGGCTTCGTTGCCGTGATTGCTCCGTTGACAACCGTAATGTTCGACGGACCTTTGCCTTTGATGGTGTTGCTCATGGGGGTCGGCAATCTGGCGATTGGCAGCTTCTCGTTGTTCATGGCCACTGTGCCGTCCGAGACAATCCCGCGGACCCATGTTGCTACTGCGCTTGGCTTCATCATGGGGGTTGGCGAGCTCGCGGGCGGCTTCGCTGGCCCGGCCCTCGCCGGGATCGCTTCCGACGTGTTCGGTCCGTCCAGCTCGATGTGGATCGCCGCTACGCTTTGTATCTGTGCAGGCTTGCTTTGCCTGATGCTGGACGAGACCGCGCCGCGGGTGCTCGAGCGCCACAAAAGAATGATTGTGAGTTCGCCGGCATAAATGCCTATCGCCGGTTACGGCGCGCTCAGTGAAAATATCAGGAGATTGAAAATGAACGTTCAGGCCATGCCCAAGAGCCTGCCGGTACCGGAACCTCACCTCACTCCGCAGGATCTGGTGGAGCGCGCCGCCTCGATGAGAACGCTGCTGCGGGAATCGCAGGACGAAACCGATGAGCGGGGACATTATTCGGACGCAATCCAGCAGAAGTTCATCGATGCTGGATTCTATCGGATCTTGCAGCCCAAGATGTTTGGTGGCTACGAGTTCGATTACGAAACATTTTTCCGCGTCATGGTGGAGATATCGCGCGGTCATCCGTCCGCGGGGTGGTGCTTGACGTTGGCCGCTTCTCATGCGCCCGTCATAGCCTCGCACTGGTCGGAAGCTGCACAGATCGAAATCTTCGGTTCGTCCGGACATTTCGCGTCACCGCACCGGGCTGCCCCCGGGGGCACGTGCCTGCCGGTCGAGGGCGGCTATATCATCAATGGTGTGTGGCCGTATGCGTCGGGAATACCGCACAGCACGCACTTCCTCGGCGCAACGTTGCTTCACACTTCGTTCCCGCCACGAATCCTGAACTTCGTCGTGCCGCAGGGGCAATACACAATTCTGGGCGATTGGGGTGGAGACCGCACCTTGGGCATGCGCGGGTCCGGCTCGAATAGCGTCAAGCTGGAGAATGTCTTCGTGCCCGAGCACATGACGGCGTTCTTCGACGCGCTGGGTGCAAAGCAGGATCTCTCCGACGGCACACCGGGAACGCGATTGCATGGCAACCCCATGTATCTCGGGGTTCTCATGGGTCCCTATCACGCGTCTCTGACATCGCCTATCGTCGGTGCCGCGCGCGCGGCGATCGATGAGTATCGCGATATCCTACTCTCGCAAAACACGTTTGTTCCACCTTTCATCAAGCGCGCCTTCGAGACTGATTTCCAGGTCAACTATGGCCGCGCCATAGCGTTGACCGACGCGGCCGAAGGCGTGCTGCTGCAGGGTTTGCGTAAGCACATGGACTACTGCCAGCGGTGGGCGAAGACGGGCTTGCAAGCATCCGTGGAAGAAAACTTGCGACTGTGGGGAATGCTGCAGACCGGCGCACGCCTTGCCTGTGAAGCCATTGAGCTCTTGTTTCAGACCGCCGGGTCGACCGCGGCGCGGAAGGGCTCAAGGATGCTTCGATACTTTGGCGACGCCCAGATGTATCGAGGACACATCTCTTCCCAATACATGACATTCGCGAAGTACATTGGTCGTAGCAATCTTGGGCTGCCGACCGGTTTTCTGGATCTCTGAAGAAAGTCGGAGGGGGACGTGACCCAAACTAAAGCGAAACCTGCTCCGTTGGTGCTGGCAGACCAGGGATCCTTTTGGACCGGTTTGGTCCGGCAGCAGACACCGAATGGCACCATCGCTGCGGGCCAGATGTTCGTACAGTATCAGATCCCGGAGCACATCCGGCATCCATATCCCATCGTGATGGTGCACGGAGGTGGGGGGCAGGGAACGGATTTTCTCGGTACTCCCGATGGACGGCCTGGATGGGCCACTTACTTTCTGAAACAGGGGTACGCGGTCTATGTCGTCGATCGCCCAGGGCATGGTCGCTCGCCCCTGCATCCGGAGGCTCTGGGTCCCATGACGCCTCCGCTGACATACGAATTTGCCATGACGCTGTTCACCGCGCCCGGCAAGCAGCCGAACGGCTGGCCGAACGCGCAAAAGCACAATCAGTGGCCCGGTTCCGGCGCCGTCGGCGATCCAGTTCTGGACCAATTCATGGCGACCCAAGGTCCATTCCTTGTTTCTTTGGCACAGACGCAACAGCTGATGCAGCGAGCCGGAGCCGAATTGCTGGATCGTATCGGTTCAGCGATCCTGCTCACCCATTCCATGGGGGCGCCCTTCGGCTGGCTCGTGGCAGATAGTCGACCGCACCTGGTGAAAGGCATTGTCGCGGTTGAGCCGATGGGGCCGCCTTTCGCCCAATTGCCAATGGGGCTCGGCGACCTCTCTTACGGGCTCACTGCGATCCCGATGACGTTCGATCCGCCCCTCAAAGGCCCAACTGAACTGCGGCGCGAAATCCGCAAGGCTCGGAAGCCGGGGCTGGCGGACTGCTTCGTTCAGAAAGAGCCGGCGAGGCGTCTTCCCAACTTGGCATCGATACCCGTTGCTGTCGTGACATCGGAGGCGTCGGCCTGGTCCATGCACGACCACGGCACCGTCGATTATCTCGTTCAGGCAGGCGTGCGAGCCGTCCATCTGCGGCTTGAGGACCATGGCCTGCGCGGCAACGGCCACCTGATGATGCAAGAAAGGAACAGCGATGACATTGCTGCCTTTCTGGAAAGGTGGATCTCGGCATATGTGGGGTCACGACCAACATAAAATTCGATTTTTCGCGCCGCTGCACTTTGTGGTGAAACAGCGGCTGAAAGGTGCGAGTGAGGTGGTCTGGTTTGTCGGCAGACCGTTAGCGCAAGAGGAGTGCGAGATGGCGAAGAAGGGATATTGGGTTGGTCACATCAACGTCACGAGCCCGGAGCGCTACAAGGACTACATGGCGGCCAACGCCGTGCCATTGAAGAAGTACGGGGCGCGGTTCCTTGTCCGAAACGGTGCATGCGAAGTGCACGGCGACGCACTTCAAGGTCGTCGCCACGTCGTCATCGAGTTCGAAAGCTACGCAATAGCCAAGGCCTGCTACGACTCACCCGAGTATCAGGCGGCGGCCAAGATTCGGGACGAAGCCAGCACCTCCGATTTCGTCATGATCGAGGGCCACGAGGAATAACAGCGATCCGCGGCGGGGTCTGGCAACTTACGATTAAGAGCCTAGCCGGAGGTGGAGACGCTAATTCGTTCCACAGTATGCCGGTCAGTATCCGTAGCCCTAGCGGCGGGGCTTTCACTCCACCTTCTCGCTCATGCTCGAGGAGGCGCGATGAAGTCAAGGGGCGCGCGCAAGGATCAGGAGCACCATCAAATGAAAGATATCGAAGATAAGGTCGCGTTCATCACGGGAGGCGCGAGTGGGATCGGGTTCGGAATGGCCCGCGCGTTCCTGCAACATGGGGTGAAGGTCGTTATCGCGGACGTCCGTCAATCGCATCTCGATGCGGCGGCTTCCGCCCTCGATCGCTCCAACAAGAACTACCATCTGATCCGTCTGGACGTTACCGAACGCGAGTCAATGGCACGGGCCGCGACGGAGACCGAGAAGGTATTCGGCAAGGTCCACATACTCTGCAACAATGCAGGCGTATCGAGCATGGTGGCTATGGAAGACGCGAGCTTTGCGGATTGGGATTTTGTGATGAACATCAACGTCGGGGGTGTCGTCAACGGCGTCGCGACGTTCGTTCCCCGAATTCGGGCGCATGGAGAAGGTGGTCACATCGTCAACACTTCCTCGATGGCCGGCATTCTCGCTCTTCCAAATCCCGGCGGCATCTACTCGACATCCAAATTCGCGGTGCGCGGCCTGACGGAGTCGTTGCGAATGGCGCTCGGACCGCACAACATTGGCGTTTCGCTCCTTTGCCCCGGCCTGGTTCGCAGCAATCTCGTTGACACGACGCTTCACCTCAACACGTTCGGTTCTGCTCAACCGGGGGGCGGCCCGTTCGCGGCCGGCGGTTCGCCGTTGGAAGCCGGGATGGATCCTCTCGCCGTAGGCGAACGGGTGGTCGAAGGAATCGTCGGGAACGAGCCATACATTCTTCCGCACGGCGAATTCAAAGAGGAAGTCGCAGAGTCATTTGGAGAGATACTTCAGTCGTTCCCCGCCGATCGAGACGTCGATCCGAAACGGCAACAGTTCGAAGCGATGCGCCGGCAAGCGACGACGGAGGCCAAGCGCTTGGCTGCAAGCATTGGTTAGAACTTACTACGAGGACGAGCGGTGGAACCGAAACATCGACGTGAACCTCAATGGCATCTTTGCGACGATCCGGGCATCTGCACGTCACATGAAGCGGGGCAAAGGCGGCAGTATCGTTGTCACGACGTCGGTTGCTGCGTATTTGAACGAAGGAATGACCGGCGCGGTTACATGGCCGCAAAGGCCGGTGCTGCGCATCTGGTGCGCAACGTCGCTCTCGAGCTTGCGCCGTACAATATTCGCGTCAATGCGATCGCGCCCGGATTCATTGTCACCAACATCGGAGGCGGCTGGCTCAAACAGGCGGGAGTACAGACATCGATGGCCGCCGCGATACCGATCGGCCGAATCGGGACCACGGAGGATCTGAAAGGTCTTGCACTCTTTCTGGCGTCGCCAGCATCCGGCTTCGTCACAGGCGTGCAGATTTCGATTGACGGCGGGGGAAGTCTCGGAATGAGGCATCGCTGAGTGTCAGCCCGAGCATCGGGCGTTCGCTATTTAAGAAAAGCGTTTAGGGAGAAGTGACATGAACATCAACAGTCTCAGCCTGCAGGTGAAGAGCGCGCTCAGCAGCGGGGTCATCCTGCTTGCACTAGTCGGAGGAGCTGCGGCCGGGTCGCAATACGGTCCCGGCGCATCCGATACCGAGATCAAATTCGGACAGAATATGCCCTACAGCGGCCCGGCATCGATCTTCTCGGTGCAGGGCATGACGTTGTCGGCCTACTTCAAGATGATCAACGATCATGGTGGAATTCGCGGCCGCAAGCTGAACTTCATCTCGCTGGACGACGGCTACAGTCCGTCCAAGGCGATGGAACAGGCGCGGCGTCTCGTCGAAAACGACGAGGTCCTGTTCATCGGAGCCTCGCATGGCACGCCAGCCAACATGGCAATCCGGCCCTATCTCAATGCGAAGAAGATTCCGACAATCTTCGCGATTAATGGCCTCGCCGCCATGGGAGATCTCGGTAAGTATCCCTGGACGATCGGCTGGCAGCCGACATACGAGGGCGAAGCGCGCATCTATGCGCGATACGTCTTACAGCAGAAGCCGAATGCAAAGATCGCGATCCTTTATCAGAGCGACGACCTAGGCAAAGCCTACGTCAAGGGTATCGAATATGAGCTCGGCGAGAAAGCCAAGACGATGATCGTGGCCAAGCAGAGCTATGATATCACGGCGCCGACCATCGACTCGCAAGTCGCCATTCTCAAGGAAAGCGGCGCCGATGTCTTTATCAATGCCTCGACGCCGAAGTTCGCCGCTCAATCCATCCGGATCGCCTACGACACCGGCTGGCATCCACTTCAACTCCTCAGCTATACGTCGGCTTCCGTTGCAACCGTGATGGTTCCTGCCGGCGTAGAGAAGGCGGCCGGCATCATCTCCTCAACCTTCTTCAAGGATCCCAGCGATCCTCAATGGGCCAACGATCCCGACCTGCTCGAATACACGGCTTTCCTGACGAAGTATCGTCCCGGCGCGAACGTCAACGACATTTTCAATCTGGTCGGCTATCTGCTGGCCGAATCGCTCGAGAAAGTCATTGAGCAGTGTGGAGACAATCTGACGCGCGAGAACTTGATGGCGCAGGCGCTGAACATGAACGTCCGCATTCCGATGCTGCTCCCGGGCGTGATGATGCAGACCAGCGCGAAATCGCCCTATCCGATCAAGACGCTCCAGCTTCAGCGGTTTGACGGCAAGTCGTCATTCGTGCTCTTCGGTGAGCTCATGAATGCCGCGCCTGAGGATTGATCGTCTTCGCGGTGCAGGGCGAGTTCTGGAAGAAAGCGCATTGCTTTCTTTCGAGAATCGATCATCCCGACCCCTTGAGGCAATACAGCAGCTCCTTGCCGCCCAAAATATCCAGGGCAAGAAGGTGCCCCAGCTGTTCGTCGCCTCGGGCGCTTCGAAGTTCGGTGCGAAGGACGCGTTCAGGCGTCCAAGAGGTTTTATAGCCCAAGCTGCTTAAGCGGCTACCGTCGAGTGATGGACCCGCCAGGTGATTCCGCTCCTTACTTGCCGGATGTGGCCATCATCATCGACGGTGGCATTACGAGCGCTCCTATTCCTAGAATAGTCGTCGTATCTCTTCCAGTATCGGCATGACATGGCGCCGGAAGAGTGGTGGATTCTCAATCATTGGGAAGTGGCCTAGACCGGCCATAGACGAAAAACGTGCCCCTTTGATCCGGTCAGAGAGTGCCTTACCGTGGGACGGCGGCATAACGAAGTCATACTCGCCGTTTAGCAAGTAGAGCGGCGTCCGATCGGTGCGAATTTTGTGCGCTGTTTCCGTCAGGTCATGTTCATTACAGACGTAGTACAGGTCTCCCAACATGACCGGCGGAGCGGCTTGAGAGAAGAGCCACGTCGACTCTCGCTTGCACGCTTCTGGGCTTTCCGGGCCCATAGCATCATACATCTGCGCGGCCTTCGCTGCGTCGCTGATTTGCGGATGAAGGAACAGCGGATTGTCGAGTCCGTGCAATTCGGCTGAGACCTCGCAGCCGATAATTGCCCGAAAGGCGTCCGCGTGGGTGAGCGCAAGGTCAGTGGCAATGTAGCCCCCAAGCGAGACGCCCAGAAAGACCGGCCGGTCGAGTTCGAGCGCCGCGGAAAGGCGCAGGATGAATTCTTTTAGGAAGCTTTCGGTCAACCGATACTCCTGCTCCCACCACCGCTCGGACGAAGGTGGCAAGGACTTGCCATGAAATGGCAGATCGTAGGCAATCAACCGAAAATTTCTCGTAATCTCTTCGTCTTCAAGAAAGAACCGCCATTGGCGCGCGTCGACCCCGGCAGTGTGCTGCAACAGGAGGGGGATTCCGCTGCCGCTTTCTTCGAAATATACGCGATAATCGACCCCTTCCACGGTCAGGTAAACGTATCGGCCGACGGCCTTGTCAAATCGAGCCATCTATCCCTGTCCATTTACGAGTGTCTTCATAATCGCAAAGACACGGGAGAGCGCGCCGTAATAGGTCGTCCAAAGAACAACATCGCCATCGAGCGCAAAGCCCTGCCTTACGATCGCCGGCAGCATGCCGTGATGAAATGGTAATGGGACCGGCTTGAGGAATTCCAACCAGCTGCCCTCCGGGGCGGTCAGTCGAATGTCGGCAGTGGCTGTGTCGCCTGGGCCTGCTTCGATCAATGCGCCATTCTCGAACGCCAAGACCAGGTTGTCGGGTGGGAAATTTAACCCGACCTTCGCGTTCCAGTAGCGTGCTGCGAGGCGGAACTCAGGATCGGCGTTGACCTCCGCAACGAAGGCAGCTGCGTCAATCCCGCGCATTAATTCCGGCCAGCCTTTCGCCACGCTTCTTTTCCCGTCTTGAGGCTCGACACCATCAATATTGTGATCAAAGATCATATCTAGTCAAGCGGCGAGAATGGAAATCTCAATGAGCAATGACAGGGTTACTGTAGCGGCGCAGGTCCGGTTGGACTGACCTTGGCCCTTATTTTGGCGAAGCACGGCGTGCCGGTTACGGTTTTGGAAGCGGAGCAGGGGGTAACCTTCGTTCCGGATGACGGCGAGCTCGACCGCCACGAGCGCAGCCCCGGCGACGACGCGATAGGGGCAACCGTTGCAGGTGAGAAAGGATCACCTCCGCAAGCCGATCCTGGCCGAGATGGAGGTTAAACGGGTATTTCCTTTTCCCCGGAGAGTGTCTAGTCGATCTTGGCGAGCACAGCCCCGCTGATGTCGCGATACTCAAATTCCCGCTTGAGCACGCCTACGGCCTGGAGGTCTTCCATCCGCCCTACATGTCCAAGCGTCTCAAGGGTCGGCGAGTGATGCACGATGGCGCGACGGGACTATCTAGTTCAAACGATAGGCACGTCGCGCCGAGCCTCGGAACAGCGCTTCTTTCTCGCTCTGGCTGTATCCGGCAGCAAGCCGCTTGAAGGCATTCCACATCACGCCGTAGCTGTAGTAGCGCTTGTCGACCGGGAAATTGCTTTCGAACATCGCGCGTTCGGGCCCAAAGGCCTCAATACACGTCTCGACATAGGGCCGCCAGATTTCGGCCAGCTCTTGCGAGCCGGGCGGCGCGCTGCGCTTCTCGAAATCGTACCCGAAGACATGCATCCCCATGCCGCCAAGTTTGACGTAGGCGTTGGGATTTTTACCCAGCTCCTGGATGTTTTTGCGCCATTCGGCAAACACGTCGTCGCGCCGGAAGGCGTAGGCACCGATTCCAAGCGGTGCGCCGATATGGTCGATCACGACAGTTGTGTCGGGAAACTTTTGCGCAAGATCGGCCAGTTCCGGGATCTGATGGTGATAGATCCATGAATCGAAAGAAAGGCCGTAGCGTTGAAGACGCGCAAAGCCGCTGCGGAATTTGGCATCGAGCAGGAGGCCTTTCGGAAAATCCATCGGTGTCGACTTTATCGTGCTGTCCGCATCCCAGACGGAGCACTGGCGGACGCCCTTGAAGCGGTCGCCGCCCGCATTCAGATGCGCTTCCAGCACCGCGTCGACTTCCGGCCCTAGAAAGAGATCGGCATAGCTCACGATGCTGGCGCACAGTCGCGCCGGGCCATAGAGACCACTGGCGCTCATGGCGGCTATGCCGTTGACGAATTCGGTCTCGCCGATCGGTGCAAATTTCGGGTCGCCATCGGCGCGATACATGGAGTCGCACTGGACGAAACCGGTGGCAATGACGTTGTGGCCGCTTCCGTCGATATCGGCCTTCAGCTCTTCGAGAAGGTACCGCGATCCCCGATCCCAGAGATGGTGATGTGGGTCGGTGATCGGCATTTCCGGTTCGATCGGTTCTTCTCGCCGGAGCGCAAGCCAGTCTTCGTTGACGGCGAATAGAATCTGCTTTTCGGTTTCTGTTTCACCGATCTTGACGCTTATTTTTCCGGTCATGTCCTCTCTCCTCGTCGCCGCGACCGAGTAACTGGCCGCCGTCAATGTGTATTGCGCCCCGGTAACGAAGCTCGCGGCCTGGGGGAAAAGAAGAGCGCCGGTCCCTCAATTTCTTCGAACCGTCCAGCGCGATGCATGGACGAACCCCCTATGAATGGTCACGGTCCTTGCTCCTGCGCGACCAATTAACGGCGCCTGCCTCTTGTCCCTTGACTTACTAGTCGTAATAAATGATCTTTGATCACAAATTGCAGCTCAGTGTCCAGCGCGAATGTAACGGAGGCTCTTGAGGCGAGGGTGTACCCCACCGCCCCGACGAGGCACCGCATAAACGTAAAAACGGCCTTGTGGGAGGATGTGATGCAATTTACCAATAACGGCTTCGACGCCTTCTGCCGCGGCGCGATCAAACTGATGGTCGCGGCCTGTTTTGGGTCGCTTGTGGCTAGTGGACCTGTCTTGGCACAGGATTCCGCGACCCCGGACCAAATCAAGAAGCTTCTCGGGATAGAGGGCCTCGATGCGAAGGCGCTTGGTACGGGACTCAAATTCCAGCTCGGCATTGTCCTGGCGCTGACAGGTCCGGGTTCCTATTACGGTCGCATCCAGGGCAACGGCGCCAAGCTCGCGGTCGAGCAGATAAAGGCGGCGGGCGGGCCCGACATCGAACTAATCTTCAAGGACCACAAATCCGCCGATGCGCAGGCTGGCGCACGCGCTGCGAGGGAACTAGGCATTGCCCGGGTGCCCGCCGCGCTCACCTCTTATGTCGGCGTCATCGGGTCGATGTTCCCTGGCCTTGAGCAGTACAAGATTTTCGCGCTGGACGGTGGCGGCGGAACCAGCGATTTCGGCCAAGGCAAGCGCTACTTCTGGGGTATGCGCGCCATCGAGCCGGATGACGACTTTGTCGGTGCGCTAAAGTACTGGAAGGAGACTGATCCGTCGATCAAACGCGTGTCGATGGCCTTCATCGACCAGGGGCCGATCAACGAAATCGTCACGAATAACTTCAAGAAGACGCTTGAGGCAACCGGCCATGAACTCGCCAGCACGGAAGTCACGCCGATCGGTGCGACCGACTATTCGGCGACGATTGCGCGGCTGAAGGCAACCAATCCCGACGCCGTCTTCCTGTTCCTGATCGGCGTCGATCCCGGTTACTTCATGAAGCAGTATGCCAACGCCGGTCTCACGAAACCGACAATCGTGGCGGAATACGTCTCCGACGCAGCGCAGGTTGCCGGTCCGGTTTATGACGAGATGATTTTCGCCACCGACTGGTTCGACGCCAACAAGCCCACCAACGATTGGGCAAAGTTGTTCATCGACAGCTACACCAAGCAGTTCAACCTCAAGCCGGAGATGTATGCGGCAAACTATTACGAAGACACGTTCGCCATCTGGGATCTCATTCGGCGGGTCATCGCCAAAGGTGGCGACGTGAACAGCGGCGAGCAGCTCCAGCAGGCGTTGGTAGACGATCCAAAGTTCAAGAGCATCTACGGGGGCAAGGCGGCCGAGCCGGGCGTCATCACCCTCGATACCAAGACGCACTCGGTCACTTCACGGCCGCTCGGAGTCTATCGGGCCAACAAGGGCGATCCGGTTCCGCTGGCGTATTTCGATCTGGGCGGCGCCAACTTTAGGCTGGTCAAGTAAGGTCCGCGTAACCCGTGCAGTTTGAGCAGATCGCACAACTTGCCGTAGCCGGCGCCATCAACGGCAGCTTCTATGCGCTGCTGGGCGTCGGCTTCGGTCTTATCCTCGGTGTGGTAGGGCGTTTTCACTACGCCTACGCGCTCACATTCGTACTCGCAGCCTACATAATGTCGGTGCTGGAAAGCTCGTTGAGCGTCTGGCCGCCTCTGGCTGCGGGAGCCGGTCTCCTCGCAGCGATGGCGCTCGGAGTGGCATTGGAGCGGTGGGTCTATGGTCCGCTTGCGCTTTCTTCAGGAGCCTTGGCGCTTCTGACCGTTTTCATTTCAGCGCTCGGCATAACGATTGCCGGGGTCAACCTAATCACGTTGATGTGGACCGCGTTCAGCCGGTCAATTTATCTGTTTGAGGTGCGGCCTTTCGACGTCGCAGGGGTGACATTCACCAACCTCGACCTCTTCATCGTCTTCGCATCCTGGCTGCTGATCGGATTGCTGACCGTCGCCCTCAACTTCACCGATCTCGGGCGTTCCATCAAAGCTGTGCGCGGCAATCCGTTCCTGGCGCGGATCATCGGGCTCAAACCTGACAGGCTGTATCTCGTCGTATTTGCCATTGGCTCGTTCCTGTCCGGCGTCGCCGGCATCCTCAACGGCGCTCGCTTCGCGGTGGTTCCCAATATGGGCGACCGTCCGGTTGTCTTTGCCTTCGTCGTCGCATTTCTGGGAGGAACGCGCAGTTCGCCCCTCACGGTTGGCCTTGCCGGATTGTTCATCGGACTGGTCGAGAGCTTGAGCGGTCTGTGGGTATCGCCGCAGTGGTCGGCGCTGGTCGTCTTTTCGGTGCTCTTCATTTATCTCTCGCTTCAACCAACCGAAATCTCAGGCCTGCGCCGGTGGCTGTCGCTCGGTGCGCGTTTGCGCGGCTAGTAGGTGCAGGATGAACTTCAAAGAGCGCGGCACGTGGCCTGGAAAAATTTATTTCATCCTGTGCGGCCGGGTTGAGGTCTAGAGCGGGCATGGACTACTGGATCGACATATTCAACGTTGTCCTGATCTTCAGCATCTTCACGATCTCGCTAAATCTGCTGATCGGATACGCCGGCCAGGTATCGGTGGCGCATGCGGCGTTCGGAGCGATAGGTGGCTATGCGGCGGCATATTTGCAGGCCAATGCAGGCTTCAGCTTTTGGCCTGGCCTTGCCGCCGGCACGTTTGGCGCGGGACTGATTGGGCTCCTCATGAGCCTGCCCGCGTTGAGATTGCGGCCCGAATATCTTGTTCTCCTGACCATCGCCGTTTCAGCAATTGTCCTTGCTATCGTCGGTGCGGTTGCCGAACTCGGCGGCGCTTACGGAATCACCGCCAGCAGGCCGGCCGACTTGTGGCCGATCCCCGGCGGTCCGCTTCTATTCCCAATCCAATGGACCTTGCCGCTGATAGGATTCGCGGCGCCGACTTTCTTTGTTTGCTGGCGCATGGGGCAATCGGCATGGGGACGCGTCCTGCGCGGCATCCGCGACGATGAGGTGGCAACCCGTGCGCTCGGACACAACGTGTACATATTCAAGGTAATCGTATTCTCCGTCACATCGGCTTTCGCCGGACTGGCGGGTGTACTCCTCTTTTTTTACAACCAGATCGTCTCGCCAAGTGTTTATGGATTGGATGTGTCGCTCAAGATTTTCGCCATGACGATCTTTGGCGGCCTCGGCAACTTCGTCGGATCGATCCTGGGAACCGCTGTCGTCCAGCTCCTTCAACCCATTCTCGAAAACGTGGTCAAGTTGGAGCCTGGCAACGCCTTCCTGATCCAGCTAGTGATCTACGGCATCGGCTTGGCGATCCTGGTGCGCGTCCGCCCGCAAGGCTTGCTGCCGGAGGGGGTATCGCTGCTTCCGGCACGCGCTGCAGAACGCGTGGCGCCTCCTTCGGTGCGCTCTGCGGCGGCGACGAAAGCGGTGAACATTGGTACATCGCGCCCGTCGCAACTTCAGCCGCCGACTGGCGCTGGCCCCATCCTCGAAGTGCGCGGTCTGAGCAAGCAGTTTGGCGGTATTGTCGCCTGCCGCGACCTCAGCCTCGACCTGGAAACCGGAAAAATCGCGGCACTGGTCGGGCCAAATGGAGCAGGCAAGACGACGGTATTCAACCTTTTGACGGGCGCCTTCGGAGCCGACAGCGGCAGCATAAAGCTGAACGGCGAGGAATTGTGTGGGCTTGGTCCCGATGCGGTCGCCAGAAAAGGGATGGCCCGCACGTTCCAGGACGTTCGCCTCTTCGCCCGCATGAGTGCTCTGGAGAACGTCATGCTTGCCATGCGCGGGATCGAGGGAGGGAGCGGTGGCGAGAAGCTCAGCGATCTCTTCCTGCATCCGCGTCGTGCCGCGCGGGCCGAGCGCTCGGAGCGCGACGGCGCCATGGAGCATCTGCGGCTGGTAGGTCTCGCTGACGTCGCCGGCACGGCCGCCGGGGCGCTCTCCTATGGCCAGCAAAAGCTCGTGTCCTTCGCCCGGCTAATGGCGACGGATGCCGATGTGCTTCTCCTCGATGAGCCCGCCTCCGGCGTCGACGCCCGCTGGGTCGATAAGCTTCTCGAACTAGTGGTCTATGCGCGCGATCGGGGCAAGACCATCTGTATTGTCGAGCACAGTCTGCACGTGGTGGAGCAGCTGGCTGATACGGTCTTCTTCATGGAGCTCGGTCACATCACAGCCAAGGGGACGATCAGGGAGTTGACCTCCGACCCGCGACTTGCGGAGGTCTATTTTGGCACCGTCTGATGCCGGATCGGTCGCGAAGGATTCCGAGCCGATGCTTCTCGTCAAGGGCATCAGCACGGGCTTTGGCAAGAAGCGCGTGCTCGATGATGTCGGCCTGAACGTGAAGAAGGGCGAGGCGGTTGCCATCCTCGGCCACAACGGTGCGGGAAAGACGACGCTGCTCCAGACTATTTACGGACTACAGCCGGTCTGGAGCGGCTCGCTTTATTTCGACGGAAAGTCCCTCGATGATCGGCATGCGGCAAGCGAGGCCGTCGCGTTGGGTATGGGCATGATTCCATCCGAGAGATTCGTCTTTCCCGACCTGACGGTCCTCGAAAATCTCCGGCTGAGTGGGCGCGGCCTTGAGGGTGTCTTGCGGGAACAGCGCTTGGAGGAAGCATATGATGATTTTCCAATTCTGAGCGAGCGCGCGCATCAACTCGCCGGGTCTCTCAGCGGCGGACAGCAGCGAATGGTGAGCCTGGCGATGGTGCTGATGCACCGCCCCCGCCTTCTCCTGCTCGATGAGCCGTCCCTCGGCCTTTCGCCTGCGATCGCAGAGCAGATTATGGCTCGGGTTCGCGGGCTCGCAAGCGAAGGGACTTCGATCGTGCTGGTTGAGCAGAATATCGCCATCGCGCTTAGCGTCGCCGATCGTGTTTACGTCTTACGGTCAGGAAGGATTATCCTCGAAGAATCAGCCCGCGAGCTCGAGAATCGCGGACGAGAAAAGTGGTGGGAACTGTTTTAACACTTGCGCTCAGATAACCATGGCACGCGACAGTTCAAACGCTGAAATTGCCGCTGCGATCTCAGCGGTGGGGCGGGAGACGCCGAATGATCGTGTACCGTGAACTGAAGAAATCGATTATGAACGGTGCCGTCAAGCTGGCTCGGAATTAAAGCTTCGATCTGTTGCCGAGGCGCTTGGTACCAGTTTGATGCCGGTCCGCGACGCCATGCGGCGCTTAGTGGCGGAGCGTGCTCTTGAGATACGCCCCTCGCGAACCATCGCCATACCTGTCTTGAGTGCCGATCAATTCTTGGAAATTCGTGCAATCCGCCTTTTGCTTGAGGGTGAGGCGGTCACGCGCGCGGCGAACATGGCCAAATATGTGCCTGACGGAGACGTCCGCGATTCCTACTACGTCAACAGTTACAACAACGGTATGGCGCTGGAGCACGTGTTTAAGGCGGCGGGCAACGACCTCAGTCGCGAGAACATCCTGCGGCAGGCGCTGTCGATCAAAGATCTGGAATTGCCGATGCTGTTGCCCGGCATCAAGGTCAATACCGGCGAGAGTGACCATCTGCCGGTCGAGCAGCTGCAGTTCATGCGCTTCACCGGCAAGCAGTGGGAGCGGTTCGGCGAGGTGCTCTCGACCAAGTAGCGTCGATATCGACCCCCAATGATGTCGAGGCGGGTTGGTCCGCGGGTGTTGCCATTGCGCCGCAGCAACGATGAGAGCGATCGTATTGAAAATTGAAGGCTATTGGGATTTACTCCGCGGCACCGAAGCCTCGAGCCCTTGGTCTGTCGGATGCAGGCGACGTCGAATTTTGGGGTGCAGGAGACGCACGGGATCCTGAACCGCTTCCAGGCCGAATTCCGCGGCTCGAGCGAAGGGCTCGGCTGGTCATCGGCGTTTGCCTCGGTCCAGCGCGAACGGCCGTTTGAGGGGCACTTCCACGCACTGTCAGACAATCTGATGGTGTTACATCGGGGCGGCCCGGTCGACATCACGTATGTGATGGACGGCAAGTCGGTTGCCCGGCACATCCCGCGCGGTGGCGTTTTCTTCCTGCCGGCGGGCCATGCATGCAATGTGCTCCTGCGCGAACCGCTGGAATCCACCCATATCTATCTGCGCTCCGACCTTTTCGCCGGCTCTGACGGGTCGCCCGGCGTGATCGGCGGCCTCGCGCCGATGCTCGGCGATCAGGACGCTGTGTTGGAGCATCTTGCCGCGGCGATCGGTGACACCATCACCGGTGGTCTGCCGGCCTCGTCGCTCTTCGTCGATCCGATCGCGCAAGCGATCGCCAACCGTTTCGTGGCGATCAACTTCCACAAGCCGAGCACGGAAGCTGGCAAGCATCCGAACTTGCTTAGTGGTAGGCAGATGGCACGCATCCGCGAATTCGTTGATGCCAATATCGATAGCGATATCCGGCTCGACCAGCTGGCGGAGCTGTGCGGCCGCAGCACCGAGTATTTCGTGCGGCTTTTCAAGGCGACCAGCGGCGTCTCGCCATATCAATATGTGCTCAATTTGCGCATAGAGCGCGCCAGGGCGCTGCTTGCCGACGAGACCCTGAGTTTGGCTGAGATCGCGCTGGCTTGCGGCTTCTCCCATCAAGAGCATTTCACGCGGATGTTCCGCCGCTTTACTGGCATTACACCCGGCAGGTACCGACACAGCCACTAGGTTCCGCTGATCGCGGCCGGTGTGGTCGAAGGCCCGACTCGGCCCTGTATTATTTTTCCGGTTTTGTGCAGATTTTGTTCGGTTTCGTGCAGGCCCGCCGCGCCAGTGCGCCCCTAGCTTCCTCCCAACGACATGAGATCGCCGGTTCGCCGGCTTGGGAGGATTGCCATGAGCATCGCGTTGGCCGATGCCGGAGGCGCGTCCGTTGCGACGGCCGGTAATGCGGGGAAGGGCGCGTTTGCCTATTGCTCGCAGCAATATCGCGTCCTGTTCGGTGCCGGCACCTCGGGGCGACTCGGCGAGGAGGCAGAGCGCCTCGGCATCAAGCGGGCGCTGGTGCTAACCACAAGCGAGCAGCACGACCTCGGGCGACGGCTCGGCACAGGCCTCAGTGACAGGCTCGCCGGTCTGTTTACCGGCGCACGCATGCATACGCCGGTTGAAGTCACCAACGAAGCGCTTCGGGTTGTGGAGTCCCGCGACATCGACGGGCTGGTCGCGATCGGCGGCGGCTCGACGGTCGGGCTCGGCAAGGCGCTCTCGCTGCGCACGGGGTTGCCGCATATCGCGATGCCGACCACTTATGCCGGCTCCGAGATGACGCCGATTCTTGGCGAGACCAGCAACGGCATCAAGACCACGCAGCATTCCCAGGATCTGGTG
Source organism: Bradyrhizobium niftali (assembly GCF_004571025.1). Taxonomy (GTDB): domain Bacteria; phylum Pseudomonadota; class Alphaproteobacteria; order Rhizobiales; family Xanthobacteraceae; genus Bradyrhizobium; species Bradyrhizobium niftali. The sequence goes on from NZ_SPQT01000001.1 coordinate 1,002,480, forward strand.
CCGGACACCGTCATCTACGACGTCGATCTCACCCTCAGCCTGCCGCCGCACATCTCCGCCGCCAGCGGCCTGAACGCGATCGCCCACGCCGTCGAGGCGTTTTATGCGCCCAACGCCAATCCTCTGACCTCGCTGATGGCGGAAGATGGCATCGTCGCGCTCGCCCGCGCGCTGCCGCGCATCATGGTGGCGCCCGCCGATCCCGGAGCCCGTCGCGATGCGCTCTACGGCGCCTGGCTCTGCGGCATCTGCCTCGGTGCGGTCGGCATGTCGCTGCACCACAAGCTCTGCCACGTGCTGGGCGGCATGTTCAACCTGCCCCATGCCGAAACTCACGCCATCGTGCTGCCGCACGCCGCCGCCTACAACGCCGCCGCCGCGCCTGAGGCCATGACTCGCGTCGCGCGGGCGCTGCACAGCGCCAATGCTCCGCAGGGCCTGTTTGACCTTGCCCGTCAGCTCGGGCTGCCATGCGCGCTCGCCGACATCGGAATGCCCGAGGACGGCATCGTACGCGCCGCGGAGATGGCGGTGCGCAAGCCATATGCCAATCCCAGACCGATTGATCACGCGCCGATCGAGCAATTGATCGCGGCAGCTTGGCGCGGCGATGCGCCCGCGCAGGACTGAACCTCAGGGATCAAGGACAACAGGATGACCAATTTCAATGAGCATAACCTCACTGACGAGGTGGTTCGCAGCTTCGCCAACACGCCGAACAAGCGGCTGAAGTTCCTCATCGAGGAGACGGTGAAATCGCTGCACGATCTGGTGCGCCGCACCGAACTCACCTTCGAGGAATGGAATCAGGCGATCGAGTTCCTGACCCGCACCGGCCAGACCTGCACGCCGCTGCGCCAGGAGTTCATCCTGCTCTCCGACGTGCTCGGCGTCTCGATGCTGGTCGACGCCGTCAATCACCGCGAGCGCGAGGGCGCGACCGAGACCACGGTGCTCGGCCCGTTCTATGTCGGCGAGCACCGCGTTACGCCGCACGGTGCCAATATCTCCGAGGGAATCGACGGTGAAGTGATGTTCGTGCAGAGCCGCGTCACCGACCTCGCCGGCAAGCCGCTCGCCGGTGCCGAGATCGACGTCTGGCATGCCGACGACGACGGCTTCTACGATTCGCAGAAGGCCGATTACGCGACCCACGGTCCGTCGCTGCGCGCACGTTTCGTCACCGATGCCGATGGCCGCTTCTCGTTCCGCACCATCTTGCCGTGCAGCTATCCGATCCCGACCGACGGCCCGGTCGGCGATCTCATCACCGCCACGCAGCGTCATCCAATGCGCCCCGCGCATGTGCACTTCCTGGTCAAGGCCGAAGGCTACGAGCCGCTGATCACCCACGTCTTCCTCGACGGCGACCAATATCTGCGCAGCGACGTGGTGTTCGGCGTCAAGGACGAGCTCATCGCGCGCGTCGAGCCGAGCAACGAAGCGGCATTGCCGAACGGCGAGCGGGTCTCCGGCCCGTGGTACCTGATGACCTACGACTTCCAGATGAAGCCCGGCGCAGGGCTGGTGCCCCGGCCGATGATGGCCGCGGAATAACGATCACAGCCAACAATACGACCAAGGAGAGGATGATGACCAGCAAACCTGTTGAGACCGATGTGCTTGTCGTCGGCAGTGGCCCGGCCGGCGCGACGGCGGCGGCGCTGCTCGGCATGTACGGCGTCAAGCACATCCTGGTGACGAAATACGGCTGGCTGGCCGACACGCCGCGCGCGCACATCACCAACCAGCGTGCGATGGAGGTGCTGCGCGATCTAGGCCTCGAGGAAAAGGCGGTGGCACAGGCGACGCCGCAACATCTGATGGCCAACAACGTGTTCTGCGAAAGCCTCGCCGGCGAGGAGTTTGGCCGGCTCTATTCCTGGGGCAATCATCCCTCACGCAAGGCGGATTACGATCTCGCCAGCCCGACCCGGATCTGCGATCTGCCGCAGAATTTGCTCGAGCCGATCCTGATCGAGGCCGCCGGCCAGCGCGGCACTTCGCTGTGCTTCAACACCGAGTTCGTTGACCTGGTGCAGGATGCCGACGGCGTCACGGCAACGGTGAAGGATCGACTATCCGGCGAGACCTACCAGATCCGCGCAAAGTATCTGATCGGCGCCGATGGCGGACGCAGCCGGGTTGCCGAGGTGATCGGGCTGCCGATGGAGGGTCAGATGGGCCGCGCCGGCAGCATGAACATCATCGTGCAGGCGGACTTGAGCAAGTACGTCGCGCACAGGCCGAGTGTACTCTATTGGGTGCTGCAGCCTGGTGCGCAGATCGGCGGCATCGGAGCCGGCCTGATCCGAATGGTGCGGCCGTGGAACGAGTGGCTGATCATCTGGGGCTACGACATCGAGCAGGGCGAGCGCAAGCTCTCCAACGACGAGGCGATCTCGATCGTGCGCAATCTCGTCGGCGACGAGAGCCTCGAGGTCAAGGTCCGCTCCACCTCGACCTGGACCGTGAACGAGATGTACGCCGGCCACTATTCGTCCGGCCGCGTGTTCTGTGTCGGCGATGCCGTGCACCGCCATCCGCCGACCAACGGCCTCGGCTCCAATACCTCGATCCAGGATTCCTTCAATCTGTGCTGGAAGCTCATGCTGGTGCTCGAGGGCCACGCCGCACCGTCGCTGCTCGAGACCTATTCGGCCGAGCGCCAGCCGGTCGGCAAGCAAATCGTGACGCGCGCCAACAAGAGCATCGGCGATTTCCCGCCGATCTTCGAGGCAGTGGGCCTCGTCGCTTCGACGGATCCGGCGGAAGCACGCAAGGCGATCGCCGCGCGCAAGGCGCCGACCGCCGAGGGCAAGGCACGGCGCAAGAAGCTCTATGAGGCCATCGCCAACAAGAGCTACGAGTTCAACTGCCACGGCGTCGAGCTGAACCAGCGCTACGGCTCGACCGCCGTGGTGTCCGACGGCACGCCGATGCCGGCCTTCACCAGGGATCACGAACTTTATTATCAGGCAACGACCTGGCCCGGCGCGCATCTGCCGCATGTCTGGGTCGAGCATCATGGCCAGCGCAAATCGACGCTCGATCTTGTCGGCAAGGGCCGCTTCACGCTGCTCACCGGGGTCGGCGGCGATGGCTGGAAGGCCGCGGCCACCGCAATCGAGAAGGCATACGGCCTGCCGGTAGACGTCGTCACCATCGGTCCGCAAGGCTGCGACGCGCTTGACATTTATGCCGACTGGTATCGCCAGAGCGAAGTCGACGAGGACGGCTGCGTGCTGGTGCGTCCCGACATGTATGTCGCCTGGCGCGCCAGAGAGGCGGTAGTGAATGCCCCCGACGTGCTGCTCGACGTGTTCGGCCAGATCCTTGGCCGTAGTGCGAAGGAGCAGGCGAAGTCCGTCGCCGCCGCGTGATGCGACGCTGCGCGGATAATTGTTCAGAATGGAATGAACGGCAGCCGGCTTGAAACCGGCTTGCCTCAAGGGAGGGGAAAATGTCCAAGGACCTATTGAACATAAAGTCTTTCGATCGCCGCCGCCTGCTGCAGGGCATCGCCGGTGGCCTCGCCGCCGCCGGCAGCACGACGTTGTTCGCGCCTTCCGTGCGCGCGGCCAACAAGCCGATCAAGATCGGCTATGTCTCGCCGAAGAGCGGACCGCTGGCCGCCTTCGCCGAAGCTGACGATTTCGTGCTCGGCGAATTCCGAAAGTTCATCAAGGACGGCGTCAAGGTCGGATCACAGACCTATCAGGTCGAGGTGGTGACAAAAGACAGTCAGTCGAATCCGAACCGCGCCGCCGAGGTCGCCAAGGAGCTGATCACCCGTGACAATGTCGGCCTGATCGTGGTCGGCGCCACGCCGGAAACCAACAATCCGGTGGCGACGCAGTGCGAGCTCGAGCAGGTGCCGTGCATCTCTTCCGTGGCGCCGTGGCAGACCAACTTCATCGGCCGCCAAGCCAACCCCGGCGATCCCAAGAGCTGGAAGCCGTTCGAATACACCTTCCACTATTTCTGGGGGCTGGAAGACGTGATCGGCGTCTTCACCAGCATGTGGGGCCAGGTCGCGACCAACAAGTCGGTCGGCGCGCTGTTTCCGAACGATGCCGACGGCAACGCCTGGGGCGACACCACGATCGGCTTCCCGCCGGTGCTGGCCAAGCAGGGCTTCAAGCTCACCGACCCCGGCCGCTTCCAGAACCTCACCGACGATTTCAGCTCGCAGATCGCTGCATTTCGCGGCGCCGATGCCGAGATCGTCACGGGCGTGATCATCCCGCCCGACTTCACCACGTTCTGGAACCAGGCGCGGCAGAAGGGGCTCAAGCCGAAAGTCGTATCGGTCGCCAAGGCGCTGCTGTTCCCGGCGTCGGTGCAGGCGCTCGGCAAGGGCGGCAACAACATCTCGACCGAGGTGTGGTGGACGCCGACGCATCCCTACAAATCGAGCCTCAGCGGCGTCAGCGCCGCTGATCTGGCCAAGGGATATGAGCAGGCCTCCGGCAAGCAATGGACCCAGCCGATCGGCTTCGTGCATTCGCTGTTCGAGGTCGCGATCGCCGCCATCAAGCGCTCCGGCGACCCGAGCGACGGCGCGGCGCTGGCCAAGGCGATCGGCGCCACCAAGCTCGATACGATTGTGGGCCAGGTCACATTCGGCTCCAGCGCCGTGCCGCCGTTCGCCGCGAAAAACATCGCCAAGACGCCGCTGGTGGGCGGCCAGTGGCGCCTCAGCGGCGACAAGTACAACATGGTGATCACGGACAACAAGCTGGCGCCTCAGATACCGCTCGGCGGCGACATGCAGGCGCTGAGTTAGTGCAAGCCAGCTGATTCAAAGGAAGAGGATGCGTGGTGTTGCTGCGCATCTCCTCTACGCCAAAACCAGATGTGGGCGACCATGCTCGAACTCCATGCCATCTCGAAGCGGTTCGGCGCCATTGTCGTTGCCGACGCGATCGACCTGACGCTGTCCTCCGGCGAGGCGCTGGGCGTCATCGGGCCGAACGGCGCCGGCAAGTCGACGCTGTTCAACCTCGTCACCGGGCTGTTGCGGCCGGACGCCGGCCGCATCGCACTCGATGGCGTCGACATCACGGGTCTTTCTCCGGAAGCACGCTGCCGCGCCGGCATCGGGCGCTCATTCCAGATCCCGCAACCGTTCGACCACCTCTCTGTGTTCGAGAACCTTGCGGTCGCCGCGCTGTTCGGCGGCGGCCTGTCGGAGGCGGATGCGATCCAGCATTGCGGCCGCACGCTCGATCTGACCGGCCTCGAAGCCAAGGCCAATCGGCTCGCGGGCAGCCTGCCGCTGCTCGATCGCAAGCGACTCGAGCTGGCCCGCGCACTCGCCACAAAGCCGCGCACGCTGCTGCTCGACGAGATCGCGGGCGGTCTCACCGACGCCGAATGCCACGAGCTGGTCGAGACGATCAGAACCATCCATGCCGAAGGCGTCGGCATCATCTGGATCGAGCATGTCGTGCACGCGCTGCTCGCCGTGGTGCAGCGACTGGTCGTGCTGAACTTCGGTAAAGTCGTGGCGCAGGGCGTGCCGAACGAGGTGATGCGCTCCCGCGAGGTCGAGACCATCTATATGGGCGTGCCGGCGTGACCGCGCTGCTCAGTGTCACGGCGCTCGATGCGTTCTACGGCGACTTCCAGGCGCTGTTCGGCATCGACTTCGAGCTGAACGAGGGCGAGGCGGTCGCAGTGATCGGCGCCAACGGCGCCGGCAAGTCGACCATGCTGAAATCGTTGGCGGGGCTGGTGAAGAGCCGTCGCGATGCGATCCGCCTCGAGGGACGGGCGATCGGCGATGCATCCGCCGCCAGCATCGTCCGGCTCGGCCTCGCGCTGGTGTCTGAGGGCCGCCAGCTGTTTCCCTCGCTCAGCGTCGAGGAGAACCTCTTGATCGGCGCATATGGCGGCGAACGCAGGGCGCCGTGGGATCTCGCCGCGGTCTACCGCATGTTCCCGGTGCTGAAGGAGCGGAGGCGCGGCGCCGTCACCGCGCTGTCGGGCGGGCAACAGCAGATGGTGGCGATCGGCCGCGCGCTGATGTCCAACCCACAGGTCCTGCTGTGCGACGAGATCAGCCTCGGCCTCGCGCCGATCGTGGTGGAGGACATCTACCGCATGCTGCCGCAGATCCGCTCTGGCGGTACCGCCGTCGTGCTGGTCGAGCAGGACATCGCCCGCGCATTGCGGGCTTCGGATCGCTTCTACTGTTTGCAGGAGGGACGGGTGACGCTGAGCGGACGGCCAGGGGATGTCGATCAGAACACGATCCGCGCGGCCTATTTCGGAGCATGAGGGAGCCATGAGCGGGTTCGACACCATCATCGAAGGCGTGCTGCTCGGCGGCGTCTATGCGCTGTTCGCGCTCGGCCTGTCGTTGATCTTCGGCATCATGCGCCTGGTCAATCTGGCGCATGGCGATCTGATCCTGCTTGCCGCCTATCTGGTGCTCAGCGCCACGACCGCGCTCGGTCTGCCGCTGGCAGTCGCATCCTTGCTGGTCGTCATCACGATGTTCGTGCTCGGCTTCGTGCTGCAGCGGCTGGTGCTGGAGCGGGTGCTCGGCGACGACATCCTGCCGCCGCTGCTCGTCACCTTCGGCCTGTCGATCGTGATCCAGAATGGACTGCTGCTCGGCTATGGCGCCGATAGCCGCCGGCTGCAGGCAGGCGCCTTCGAATCCTCGTCGGTGGCGCTCGCCCCCGGCCTGAGCGTCGGGCTGGCGCCGCTGATCGCGCTGGTGACGGCGGTTGCCGCCGTCGCGCTGCTCCAGCTCATCTTCTATCGCACCTCGCTCGGCCGCGCCTTCCGCGCCACTGCGGATAATCCCGCGATCGCGCAGTTGATGGGCGTCAACGAGCGCAATGTCTACGCCATCGCGGTTGGACTGTCGCTCGCGGTGTCGGTGATCGCCGCTGTTGTGCTTGGCATCCGCGCCAGCTTCGATCCGTCGATCGGACCGGCGCGGCTGCTCTACGCATTCGAGGCGGTGATCATCGGCGGGCTCGGAAGCCTATGGGGGACGCTGGCGGGCGGCATCGTGCTCGGGCTGGCGCAGGCGATCGGAGGGCGGATCAATCCGGAATGGCAGATCCTGGCTGGCCATCTCGCCTTCCTTGTCGTGCTGATGGTGCGGCCGCGCGGCCTGTTCCCGGCGAGGCGGGCATGAGCGTCGAAAGCATCCATATCCCGGCAAGCCGCGAGCAGCGCCCGGCGGACGCGCCGGTGTGGCAGGTTCGGGTCGGCACACGGCTGTCGCGCGTCGCGGCCGTGGCCGGCATCGCTCTGATCGTGGCGCTGGCCGCGCTGCCAGCGATCGCCTCGCGCAACCTGATCCAGGATCTGATCTTCGTCTTCACCATGCTGACCTTGGCCCAGCTCTGGAACGTGCTGGCCGGGTGGAGCGGGCTGGTATCGGTTGGGCAGCAGGCGTTTGTCGGGCTCGGCGCCTATGCGTTGTTTGCCGGCATCGTGATGGCCGGGCTCGATCCGGTTGCGGCGATCCCGCTGGCCGGACTGTTCGCGGCGCTGGTCGCGGCGGTGCTTGGGCCACTGTTGTTCCGGCTGGAAGGGCCATATTTCGCGATCGGCAGCTGGGTCGCCGCCGAAGCGCTGCGGCTGATCTGCGCCCAGTTCAAGTCGCTCGGCGGCGGCACCGGGATGTCGATCTCGCCGGGCGAACTGTCGCAGATGGTCGGGCTGAAGGCGGTGCAGGCGCTGCTTGGCCTGCGCCCGGCGGCCGCGCGGGACGTGCTGGTTTACTGGCTGGCGCTGCTGCTCGCCGTGCTGGTCACGCTCGGCATCTACGCCTTCATGCGCTCGCATCACGGCCTTGCGCTGGCCGCAAGCCGTGACAACGCAGCGGCGGCGCGCAGCGTCGGCGTCCGCACCGCGCGGACTCGCCACGTGCTGTGGATCGTGGTTGCGTTCGCCACCGGCATGGTCGGCGCCGTGGTTTATTTGCAGAAGGCGCGTATTTCGCCTGATGCGGCCTTCAGCGTCACCGACTGGACCGCCTATGTCATCTTCATCGTCGTGATCGGCGGGGTGCGCACCATCGAAGGCCCGATGGTCGGCGTGCTCCTGCTGTGGGGACTAGTCACCTATCTCGCCCAATATGGCAGTCTCTATCTGGTCGTGCTCGGCACGCTCGCCATCCTGATCATGCTGTTCATGCCCAACGGCGTGTGGGGCGCAGCAGCTCGACGCTGGCAATTGCAGCTCTTCCCGACCCAGCGCTGGCTCGGCCGCAGCGAGCCCGGTCCAATGCCATTCTAACCAACCTTGTGCCGAGTAGCCTCGTCCATTCAGAAGCGCCACCAGTCCATCTTTGGGAAGGAGGCGCTCGGGCGTCCACGCGCCTTTGCAGTTGGACGTTTCGCTGTAAGCCATTGATCTCCAATGATCGGATTTTGGCTTAGTTGGAAAAATTCTCTTGAGAAATCAATGGGAGCAGCATGTCTCTTAGTCAGCGGGTGCCAGGTTCGAGCCCTGGTGCGCCCGCCAAATAAAATCAATTGCTTGCAGCGATTGAGCATCGGAACGGACTTTTCAGTTGGACGTTTTCGACGTCCAACTGCAAGCGAAGTTTCTCGTCAAGTAAATCGGGCAACTGCTGTGTGCGCGAACCGATGGTCCCACGCTCAAGCTTGCAATCCTGCGACTGTGCGGGCCAGCTTGCGAAGTGAGCCGGGAGACGGGCCAACGATGAGGTCACTCTCAGGAGCGCGTGTTTTGATCCTCAAGTTGCGCCATGAGCGAATCTGCAAAGGCGCGTACCGCGGATCTCTGTCGGCTGGCGCGTGGGAGTGCGCCTCCACTATTTGAACCTGCTCCCCGGCTACTTTTTGCCGGCGACGAATCGCGCGCGAACGGCGGCTCGGCGCAGATGCCACGACAGCCGGCACGTGCGCGCCCGGAAAATCCATGCCAGAAGGTTTGCGAGCGAGGGAGAACCCCGCTCCTCGCTCACGCAATGCCGCTCGTCGTTGGCACTTTGATCCGCAGATGCCGGCTGATTCGCCTGCGGCAAATCGAACGCCCCGCCTCCGTCGGCAAAGATCCCGAAGTGATGCTTCAAGGACCTTTTCGTGTCCTTTCCCAAGATTCTCTCCTCGCGGTTTGACTGCGTTTTGTCCAATCCTCCACCAAGTGGTGCATATGCACGTTCGCGAGCTTGAGCATGTCGTTCGGGGTCAGTTTGTCGTTCGCACAGTATTCCCGGAAGTTGTAGGAGCTCAGGGCGTAGACCATCTCCACAGCGACCGATGTGGGCACCGCGAGATCTTCGACCTTATGAAATTTCAAAATGGCGCGTCGAACGAAACGCAAGAAGACCGATCGGTTGGCGGCGAACCCGTCGCTGCCGGATTTATGGGACCGCAATTCGGCTGCGAGCACTTCCCTCCATAAGGTCTTGTCGGCGCTCGTAATCACGTTGCCGATATCGGCGTGGATCAGCCGCGCCAAAGTTTCGGCCAGCGTAGGCGACGGGTTCTCCACCACCTCTTCGTAAGCCGGAATCAGGGCCGTGCGGTCTCTTTGCAGGAATTCGATCAAGAGACGCTGCTTGTTCGCGAAGTAATTGTAGACGGTCTTCGGAGACACGTCGGCGGCTTTCGCGACGTCCTCCATTCTAGTGCTCTCATAGCCGACCTTCCGAAAGAGCTCGGCTGCGGCATCGAGAAGGTCGGTTTTCCTTCGGTCTTTTTTGCTTTCGTTCATCACACTTCGCCTGGCGATTGGGCGTCCGTCCGCTATCGCGGGTGCCGCGATTTTCATCGTCAAAGACTAGCCGATTGACAATAAGAAAGTTAGCTGTAAATTTACACGCGACTGTAAAAAGAAGGATGAGGCATGTCTATGCAGGCGTTACGGAGGCTATCCGGACTGGCGTCGATCGGCTTGGTCCTCTGTGTAGGAGGCTCTGCCGCCTGGTCGGCCGAGCCAGGCATCGCGCCGGACAAGATCAAGATTGGGATGTTCGGGCCCTTGACCGGACCGGTCAGCCTGTGGGGCTACCCAATCAACAACGGCGCGATCGCCGTTTACAATCATGTCAACGCCACCGGAGGAATATACGGTCGCAAGATCGAGGTGGTCGATGAAGATGATGCTTGTGACCCTGCGAAAGCGGTCGCGGCAGTCAAGAAACTGATCGTAAGAGAAGATGTGTTCGCAATTCACGGGGGGACGTGCAGCGCGACCGTCATGGCGGCGAAGGACGACATTATCGAGGCGAAGATGCCATACGTCGTCATGGCGGCCACCCTCGACAAGATATCGAGCCCCGTCAATAAGTACATCTATACGACGACAATGCCAGGAAGCGGCGACGGATCGGTGATGGCCAGATTCGTGGCCTCTATGCCGCAAGTGAAGACAATCGCCATCGTCAAGCATTCGGACGAATGGGCCGACACGAAGGCTGACGCTTTCAGCGCCGCGCTCGACAAGAAAATCAAGGTTGTCGCTACCGAACAGATCGACCGTAAAGTGACCGACGCGGTCTCACAGGCGGTGCGTATCAAGCAACTCAATCCCGACGTCGTGATCGCATTTACCTATCCGGCCGAAACCGCGGTCTTGCTGCGTGATGCGCGAAAGTATGGCCTCACGGTACCGTTCGTGGCTACGACATCGGTTATGGACCTTGCCGATCTCTCTCAGAGAGCCGGAGGGGTCGATGTCGTGAAGCAGGTTTATGCCGCCTCATTCCTCGCCTCGCCTCCAGGCTCTTCGGCGTCCGCAAAATGGGATGAAATCTACAAGGCCAGCTTTCCGAATGACAAGCTGCAGACCCTGTCCTTCTTCGGGATGTCGGGCGCGCTCCTCGTGGTCGACGCCCTGAGGCGAGCCGGTCCGGATCTCACGCGCGAAAAGTTCATCCAGGCGCTTGAGACGACCAAGGATCTCGATGCGGGCCCGGCCTATTGCAAGATCAGCATCACGCCGGAGAACCATCAGGGGTGCACGCAGGGGACGGTATGGTCGTTCGTCGATGGCAAGGTGGTTCCGGTCGGTGCCACCTGGATCGAGCCAAAGCAATGAGAGAAATCCAGGCGGCAGGCCCCGGTCATGTCTGAGTTGCTCACTCTCATCGCCGCTGGGTTGGAAGTAGGCAGCCTCTATGCGTTGATGGCTTTGGGGCTCGTGCTGATCTATCGGACGCAAAGCATTGTCAACTTCGCCCACGGCGAATTGCTGATGGCCGGTGCTTTCGTTGGCTATGTGGCCTTCCAGCCGATGTCATGGCCGTTCCCGGTAGCTCTCGTGCTCGCTGTTCTCTCCAGCACACTGCTTGGGGTGGCGGTTGAAAGGGTCGTGATCCGGCCGCTTGTGAATCATCCCCACGCCACGCTCGCCATGGCCACCGTCGGCGTGTCGGTGGCTGTCCGCGGGGCGGCGAGGCTGCCATTCGGTAGCGACATTCTGACGTTTCCTCCCATCATTTCCGCCGCGCCAGTTTTCATCGGTTCGTTGGTGATCTCGGCGCAGACCGTTCTGACGATCGTCCTGGCAGTATCGATTTCAGTCGCAGTTTTTCTTCTCATCTGGAAGACGCGGCTTGGACGGGAGATCCGCGCAACTCAGCAAAACTATCTTGGCGCCAAGGTAGTCGGCATCAACACCGGGAAGATCTACAGTTCGAGCTGGGCGGTTGCGTCCGCCATCGGGGGAGCGGCGGGTGTTCTGGCCGCTCCGCTCACGTTGCTTTATCCCGACATGGGCGCCACTTTCCTGCTCAAGGGCTTCGCGGCGGCGGTCCTTGGAGGTTTCGGAAACCCACTTGGCGCGATCGTCGGGGGAATCGCCATCGGGATACTCGAAAAGCTCGTGGGAGCCTATTTCAGCACCTACCTGATCGAGATCTCGCCTTACGTAATCATCATCGTTGTCGTGTTCGTTAGACCGCAGGGCTTGTTCGGCCGCGGCCAGATCGTCAGGGTCTAAGATGCGGCCGGCAATCGTCATTTTCTTGCTTTTGCTGCTGCTGTTCGCGCCGTTCGTCCTCGACGCCTACACCCAATATCTAGTCAACCTAGCGCTCTCTTATTCCCTGGTTTGCCTCGGCCTCAATTTGTTGTTGGGCTATGCGGGCCAGTTTTCCTTTGCCAATGCGGCGTTCATGGGCATTGGCGCTTATACCTACGCGCTTCTGACGTCCCGTCTCGGCGTTCCATCATTGGTTGCGCTTCCCGCAGCCGGCATGGCCGCGACCGCGCTGGGAATGGTGGTCGCCGGTCCCGCTCTGCGGCTTTCCACGGTCTATCTCGCAATGACAAGCCTGGCGTTTGCCGAACTGGTGCAATGGACTTTCATCCATTGGAGCGCAGTGACGCTCGGAACAGACGGTGTGCGCGTGCGCTGGCCCGCCGTAGGATCCTATGTAGCTCAGGGCGATAAGAACACTTTCTACGTTGTTCTCGTAGTTGTCGCGATCAGCTATTGGAGCGCGCTGCGTATTGTGCGGTCCAAGCTGGGACGTGCCTTCCTCGCCATCCGTCAAGGCGAAACCCTTGCGCGCTGCTCCGGGATCGACGTCGAACGAACCAAGACGATCGCCTACGCCATTAGCGCGTTCTACGCCGGTATTGGCGGCGCGCTATTTGCTCTTACGATCCGGTTTATCGTTCCGGATGGTTTCGGGTTAGTTCAGCTCGTCCTGCAATTCTCAATGGTCTTGATCGGAGGTCTGGGCAGCCTGCTTGGCGGCCTGGTTGGCTCTCTCCTTCTCACCGTGATGCCGGAGCTTCTGCGCAACGTGGAGGCTTACCAAGAAATGCTGTATGGCGTGCTGCTTGTCCTGTTCGTCATCTTTATGCCGCGCGGCATCGTTGGATTGCTCGGCCGTCTCGGTCTCGTGCCGCAGGAAATTCTCGTGCGCGGAGCCGTGGCGTACTTTGACGCGCGTCGCCGCAAGCACTCGGGTCTCTAGTTGATGGCACAGCGCCTTTCGATCGAGGGAGTGAGCGTAGACTTCGGCGGTCTCAAAGCCGTTCACGACGCATCGCTCGAAATCGCGCCTGGAGAGATCGTGGGCCTGATCGGCCCGAACGGCGCCGGAAAAACCACGCTGTTCAACGCGATCTCAGGTCTCGTGCCGGTATCGAGCGGGCAGATCCTGATCGATGATGTTTCCCTGTCCGATCGGCCGGCTCATGAGCGGTCAAAGTTCGGCATCGCTCGGACGTTTCAAGCGGTGCAGCTCATTCAGGATTCTTCGGTTATCGAAAACATCATGATCGGGATGCATAGCCGGCTCGATCACGGCCTTTTCGATCTGTTCGGGCAATTCCGGACGTCGCGCTCGCAGGACTACGTCGCCCAGAAGCGCGCCTACGAGGTGCTCGAAAGGCTTTCCCTGGGCGATCTGGCGTTGACGCGTGTGAGCAGTCTCGACTTTGGGCAGCAGCGCAGGGTGGAGATCGCCAGAGCATTGGTCTCGGAGCCTCGCCTTCTCCTTCTCGACGAACCGGCGGCAGGTCTCGGCCCCGACGAAGTCGAGGATCTGGAAGCACTACTCGTGCTTTTGACCCGAAAATCTGGCCTGTCCATGTTGATCGTCGAGCACGTTCTGAGCCTTGTCTTCAAACTGTGCGATCGAATCGTCGTGCTTGACAATGGTTCGGTGATTGCGACGGGGCTTCCCGCGGAAATTGCCGACAACGCCGAGGTTCGCAGGGCCTACCTTGGGGACGTCGCATGCTGAGCCTTTCGCGCGTCGTGATCGGTTACGGCCAGCTTGAGGTCGTCCACGGGGTTGATCTTAAGGTCGGCAAGGGCGAACTCGTTGCCGTCCTCGGACCGAACGGCGCAGGCAAGTCAACGCTGCTGAATGCGATCGCCGGAATAATCCGAATCCGCTCCGGCGCGATTTCACTTGATGATAAATCAATTGGACGGCTGCCGAGCCATCTGACGTGCCGTGCCGGGGTTTCGCTTGTGCCTCAGGGGCGCGAGCTTTTTCTTGAGATGACGGTCCGGGAGAACCTCGAACTTGGCGTGCCTGCTTCCGCTCGCCGCGCTGGGCCCGAGCGTATCGAGGACGTCCTAAGGCTTTTTCCGCGACTTCGCGAGCGGATCGTGCAGCCTGCCGGAGGTCTGTCTGGCGGCGAGCGGGCCATGCTCGCAATTGGCCGCGCCCTTGTTGCTCATCCTTCCGTGCTGCTGTTGGACGAACCGACTGCCGGACTTGCACCAAAGATTGTCGATCACGTGCGGGAGACGTTGATGGCGCTGAAAGCCGGTGGGCAAACGACCATACTGGTCGAGCAGAACGTGAACATGGCGCTGGCCGTGGCTGATTCCGTTTACCTCATGAACAGCGGAAAGATCGCGCGGAAAGAGGATGTGCGCGAGAGCAAGGACCTCTTCGAGTCGTTCATCGGTTAGAGGCCGCGGCTCGCGAAACACAAGTTGGCATTCGAGGAGAAGCGTCATGAAGAAGAATCAAAAATCAATCGTCATTCGCGGAGGCACTCTCCTGCGAGGCGTCAATCTCGAGCCCGTCAGAGGGCAAGCTCTCCTCATCGAGGGCGGCAGGATTACCAAGATCACCGCCGAAAGGAGTCTGGGGCTGCGCGACGACTGGATGGTCATCGATGCGGAGGGGCAAACCGTCCTTCCCGGGCTGATCGACGCCCACCTGCATTGGTTCGGGAGCCGCAGCCCTGATCCTATGATGTGGGTTATGGAGCAAAAAGAGCTCAACTGCGTTCGCGCGGTGGCGGATGCGCGCCGGTTGCTCGACTATGGCTTCACCACGGCTCGTGACATGGGCTCGCGGAACGGCGTGGCAATCAAGCGTGCGGTCGACGAAGGCACTATCCTCGGACCGAAGACCGTTCCTGCCCATATGGGCCTCAGCATGACGTGCGGACACGGCGACGTGCACAATGTGCCGAGCGACTGGTTGTGCGGCTGCTCGGCTATGGCCTTTGTGGTCGATGGCGTCGATGCCGTGCGAAAGGCTGTGCGGCAATCGGTGCGCGATGGCGCCGACGTGGTCAAGATCTGGACCACGGGTGGGACCATGTCCGAGCGCGACAGCCTTGAAGATCAGCATTTCAGCGACGAAGAGATCAAGACGGCGGTCGGGGAGGCGCACGCGCTGCGCCGCAAGATCGCCTCACACGCGGAGGGCCTGTTGGGCGCGCTCGCGTCGATCAGGGCCGGTGTCGATTCCATCGAGCATGGTTTCGACCTCAATGACGAATGCTGCGATTTGATGAAGCAACAGGGGACCTTTCTCGTGCCGACGCTGGCCTTGCTGGATCGCGTCGTCAACACACCCGGGGTTCCCGAATACGCGAAGATCAAGGCCCGCCCGATGTTCCAGGCTCACCTGAATTCGTTCAAGCTCGCAGTCGAGATGGGTGTGAGGATCGGCGCGGGCTGCGACGCCTTTTCCGAACCGATGACCGCGTTCGGTCCATACAACGTCCGCGAGCTCGAACTCATGGAAGAAGCTGGGTTGACGTCGCTGCAGGTTCTCCAGGCGGCGACGTCTTCCAATGCCCAACTTCTCGGTCTTGGCGCTGAGATCGGTTCGCTCGATGAAGGAAAAGCCGCCGACGTCATCATCGTACGCGGTGACCTGAGCAAAAGTCTCGCGGACCTCACCAGCCATTCGAATCTGACTACCATCATCCAAGACGGAATGATCATACCCCGGCTGACGCCCGGTCTGCCTGCCTGAGCAATTGCCAATGACAAGAACGATCTTCATCGGCAACGAATGGCGTCCATCTCGTGATGGCGCCGTGATTGACGTCATTGACCCCGCAAAGGAGGAGCGCATCGATTATCTTTCGGCCGCCACAGCACATGACGTCGATCTTGCGGTCGATTGCGCCCGCCGAGCGTTCGAGGGCGAGTGGAGGAGCGTGAATGGGGCTGAGCGGGCGAATTTACTTCGCTCGATCGCCAAGGGCATCTCCGACCGACGCGAGCAATTGGCGCGACTGGAGGTGATCGACAACGGTAAGCCCTTGGCGGAAGCCCTGTGGGATATCGATGACGCTGCAGGCTGCTTCAGTTTCTACGCGGATCTAGCCCAGGAGTTCGATGCTGCGCAGGACGAGACGATCGCTCTTCCCGACGAAAGGTTTGAAAGCTCGGTCAGGCGCGAGCCCGTCGGTGTGGCAGCCCAGATCATTCCATGGAACTATCCACTGCTGATGGCCGCCTGGAAGGTTGCTCCGGCGATCGCCGCGGGCTGCACCATGGTGCTCAAGCCTTCCGAGCTGACATCATTAACCAGTCTAAAACTAGCCGAGATCGCAGTCGATGCGGGCTTGCCCGCAGGCGTTCTCAACGTTGTCACGGGGCTCGGTTCTGTCGCGGGAGAGCACTTGGCGCGACATCCAGACGTCGACAAGATCGCCTTCACCGGATCGGTTCCGACCGGGACAAAAATCATGATGGGTGCTGCGCAGGAGATCAAGAATGTCAGCCTTGAGCTCGGCGGCAAGTCGCCCTTTATCGTTTTCGACGACGCCGACATCGAGGCTGCCGTCGAATGGATCATGTTCGGAATTTTCTGGAACCAAGGGCAGGTCTGCAGCGCAACGTCGCGCCTGATTGTACAGGAAGGAATCGCGGATCGACTGGTGAAGCGGCTCGTTGAGCGCGCGCGAGGTATCCCGATCGGAAACGGTCTTGATCCTCGCACCAAGCTCGGCCCCCTCGTCAGCCGCGGACAATACGAAAAAGTTCGCCAATTCGTTGCCCAAGGCGTGGCGGCAGGCGCCCGACTCGTCACGGGAGGGGAGAAGCCGGCTAATATGTCGCGCGGCTACTTCATCGAGCCGACGGTCTTCACGGACGTACCTCTGAATTCGTCGATCTGGCGCGACGAGATTTTTGGCCCAGTCCTTGTGGTGCACAGGTTTTCCGACGAGCAGCAAGCGCTCAGGCTTGCCAACGACACCCGTTTCGGCCTTGCCGCCGCCGTGATGTCGGAAGACGAGACGAGATGCAAGCGCATGTCAGAAGCTCTTCGGGCTGGGATCGTATGGATTAACTGCTCGCAGCCTACTTTTACCCAGGCGCCCTGGGGCGGATACAAGCAGAGCGGGATTGGTCGTGAATTGGGGCGTTGGGGCCTCGGCAATTATCTCGAAGTAAAGCAGGTCACCCGGTTCAAGCGCGGCCATGTGTGGGATTGGTACGCCGACAAATCGAACTCATCGTAGACGTCTTCAGTGGGCAGCTTGAGCCACATGCAAATTGTACATGACCAGCGATCGTCGATTTCGTTTGAACCAGTCTTCGACGTTGTGGTCGTGGGCGGCGGCATCGTCGGCTGCGCCATCGCCTATCACCTCGCTCTCCGTCGCGCCCGCGTGATTGTGCTTGAACAGGCCAATATCGCAGCGCAACAGTCGAGCCGAGCTTGGGGCTTTATCCGTCAACAGGGCCGACATTCGGCGGAAATGCCTCTCGCGGCAAAGGCATGCCGGATGTGGGAGACCCTCGAGGACGAGCTCGATGCCGATCTCGAATATGTCCGTTCGGGTATTCTGCTCGCTGCTGAAACGCCCGAAGATGAGCAGCGTCTGAACACCGCGCTGAAGGCCGCACTTTCTGCCGGCATCAGGTCAGATCTGATCGACTCGCGCGAGATATCCAAACTCTTTCCAGGCGAGCGTCAGGAATGGGTCTGCGGCCTCTTTACGCCGGGCGACGGGCATGCGGAGCCGGTGAAGGCGTCTTTGGCATTTGCCGCTGCGGCCAAAAGGCTTGGCGTTGTCTTCAAGGAGAACTCCCGGGTAATACGGCTGCGACGCTCAGCTTCGGGTAACGTATCCGTTGTGACGGCCGATGGCGTGGTGCGCGCAAATCAAGTCGTCGTGGCGGCAGGCGTTGGTAGCGCCGAATTGGTGAGGGGCGTCGGCATATCGATTCCGGTCCAGCCCGTGCGTGCGTCAGTCGCGCAAACAAATCCTTCCAACAAACGGTTATCGGTGCCTGTCTGGTCGCCGCGGGTTGCTTTCAGGCCGAAGCGTGATGGCAGCTTTTATGTGTCGAACGGCTATCGCGGAATCGATGCGGAGCACGACATCGGGCTGCATTCTTTCGGTCATTTCGGCAAATTCATTCCAACCTTCATCGCCAACAGGGGCGTGATCCAGATCAGGTTCGGACGAGAAGCGTTACATACGTTGCGGCATCAACTAAGGAGCCGCCGGCTCTCGATTCCGAATGAGGAGCCTGAGATCAATCAGAAGCTGGTCGGGCGAAACCTGGAAGAATTCTACAGGGTCTTTCCGGAGCTCAGAACTCTCGGCACCCGACGCACATGGGCTGGCCGCATCGATGCGACACCGGATCTAATTCCGATCATGTCGCGTTGCGGGTTCGAGAACTTGATGCTAGTCGCCGGATTCAACGGTCACGGCTTCGCGCTGGCGCCCGCCGTAGGGGAGGTCATTTCGAGTCTGATTCTCGAAGGCATCGCGTCGCTCGATCTCGATGCCTTCCGATTGTCCCGGTTTTCCGAGGGGCCTCTGGATAGACAATCCGGCGCCATGTGAGCTGAGTTGGAGGAATGCCCTTGAGAACAACAGAGCCTGCCACTACGCGGCAGGTTCGACGTCGATGTTTTCGTGGACCTCGAAGTGGCGCTGCTGCAACTCGGCTAAAAAGGAGGGAACGTCATAGTACTCTTCAGGGCCCCAGACGCCAGCTTTGTGGTCTTTCGACAGCAGCAATTGTACGCCGATGGAAAGGCCCATTGACGTGCCGGCATCGGCAAAACCATCGAACGAAGGATGCGGGTGGCCGATCACGGCGAAATTCAGAGTAGTCTTTTTCCCTCCGCTTGTGCCGTGACCGATCGCGAGATGGATCTCGTGGCTCTGCTGCGCAGGAATGCGATGACGATTGGTGGCAATGTTGCGCGCGATCACGGCTTCGAGGAACTCGGCCGGCGTGATCTTGGCGTTTCCGATCTCGATCGGCTGATCAAAGGCCCCGAACCCGGCCTTGATCAATCCTGTCCAGGCCTCGTGCTCGCGGTGCGGCAAATGCAGCTTCCAAGTGAATTCGCGAATGCCCTTCTCCCGAATACCTTCCGCGAAGGGTACGGTGAGTGGTTCAGAGTGTTGGGTATACATGAATTCGGTGCGGCCCCACGGTTCGGGCAGGACAAGTATTTCCTTTCCGGATTGCGGAGCGACTTCCTTCAACGAGCCGTCGAGGAATTGCATCGAGGGATTGGCATATTCGCCGAGAATGGTGGAGATACTGTAAGGCGGCACGAGAATCGGATTTTCTTCTCCGACCAAGGTGGCGGCCCAATAGAGATTGATGCGATCAATCGTATCCAGCCGCTCAGCCACTGCCTTGCAGATCATATTGGAGACGCCCGGATCGGCTCCGAGTCCCAACACCGCGGTGACGCCGGCCGCCTTCCAGGCGTCATGTTGCTTCTGCTGTTGTACGGTGAAGACGCCCATTCCACCGTAGTCGACGTAAGTGCGCCGGGCTCGCAGACACGCTTCGAAGATCGCCATCTGATGACCTGCGAAGGTGGGAACTGCGTTGATGCAGAGGTCATGTTCGGCCAGCAGCGCTTCCAGCTTACCGGAATCATTGACATTGAGCTCGATGCCCCTGAGCCGCGGATCCGCAAGTTCGGCGACGAGCTTGTTGGCGCGATCGGCAGCGAAGTCGGCAACCGTGATCAGCTCGATGGTTCGGGACGAGTAGGGTGCGACGAGGTCCCGCACCGTGCCGCTCGCCATGGCGCCGGCGCCACCCAGAACAAGTATTTTCGCCATCTGTTTCCCTTTCGCTTCGCGGCGGCCTTCAAAGCAGAAATTTTAGCCAGAGTGAAATTTATCAGCCTGAGCTGTCGCAATGCAAAGGATTTTTTTTGGGGGCGGA
This sequence comes from Bradyrhizobium niftali, assembly GCF_004571025.1. Taxonomy (GTDB): domain Bacteria; phylum Pseudomonadota; class Alphaproteobacteria; order Rhizobiales; family Xanthobacteraceae; genus Bradyrhizobium; species Bradyrhizobium niftali. The sequence continues at coordinate 1,022,364 of NZ_SPQT01000001.1, forward strand.
TCAATAGATCGGAGGCGTGATGACCCAGTGGATGTAAGTCATCGTGGTGCCGGAATTGACGTAACGGTGAGGCGTTTCCGAATTGAAGCTGAAAGTGTCGCCAGGATTGAGCAGGTATCTTTGAGGGCCAAGGAAAAGCTCAAGCTGGCCATCGATGATGATCCCGAACTCATGGCCTATATGACTGTCGAATTCGGTTCCTGACATGCCGCCGGGAAGAAGGTAGGCCACAAAAGCCTGAATTGGAGTCCCTTCAGTGGGGGTCATAATTTCCATATGCATGCCGATACTTTCGAGATTCAGCACGCGTCGCATGTCTTTTCGCGTGATGTGGCGGCCCTCACCCGCATCTTCAGCGTCGGTCCTTGCGAAGAGGGAGCTCACCGACACCTCGACGGCATCGGCAATCTGCCTGAGCGATCGCATGGAAGGTGTGGTTAGGCCCCGTTCGATCTGACTGATCAGCCCTACCGACAGTCCGGTGGCATCCGCGACGTCCTGGAGGCTTAAATCTTTGTTCTTCCTGGCCTCTCGTAGAAGATCGGCCAGAGCCGGGTTGCCCTTTTGGCTTCGACTTTTGGCTCCCGCCTGTCGGCTTGCCACCGACCTGCCGGCTTTTCGGTCATCTCGCTTCATTTTCACTCTTGCTAAAAATTTGCTTTTCTGTCGTACTTCATGGGGAGGGCGAGTTCCAGCGGGAATTGTCCCTCTTGGCTGTCCAACCAGTGAAGTGCGGATTTGCAGTGATGATCAAGATGGCGATCGAGGTCGGGGGGACCTTTACCGATCTAATTTGGATTGAAGGCGATCATGTCCGTTCGCACAAGCTGCCTTCAACCCCCCATGACGCGTCGATCGGTGTGATCGATGGTCTTTCACAGTCCCTTGGCGCTGACCTTCCCAAGCTGACGCACCTGTTTCACGGATCCACCGTGGCCACCAACGCCGTGATCGAACGGAAGGGATGCCGCGCGGCGTTTCTGGCCACCCGCGGCTTCCGCGATCTTTTGGTGTTGCAGCGGCAGCTTCGTCCGAACGTCTATGCGATCGCCTGCGAGAAGCCGGCGCCGTTGATACCGCTCAAGCGCTCCGTCGAAGTGACCGAGCGCACGGACGTCTCTGGACAGGCTGTTCTTTCCCTCGACGAGGACGAATTGTGTCGGACGATCGACCAGTTGGTTGAAAAGGAACAGCCCGAAGCGCTCGCGGTCTGCCTGCTGCACTCCTACCGGAATCCCGAGCACGAGCAGACGGTGCGGAGGATTGTGAACAAACGTTATCCCGATCTGCCCGTGGTGCTGTCGTCAGACGTGCTGCCAACATTCCGCGAGTACGAGCGGGCGTCGACAACGGTGATGGCTGCCTATCTGGTGCCGCTGGTCGGTCGATATCTGCGGCGGCTCGAGGATCATCTCGGCGATCGCGCGCCCGGAAGCGGTTTGTTCGTGATGCAATCGTCGGGCGGTGTGCTTCCGAGCTCCGGATCGCATGGCCGGGGCGTAGAGATGCTCAATTCGGGGCCGGCCGCCGGCGTGATCGGGGCGACGCGGATGGCGGGCCTCATCGGTGATCGCAACGTCATTACACTGGACGTAGGCGGAACGAGCGCGGACATCTGTCTCATTGCGAACGGTGTTCCCGGCATTACCGCGGAGACGGAGGTGGACGGACTGCCGGTCGGTCTACCCAGCGTCGATATCGCAAACATAGGCGCGGGCGGGGGCAGCATCGGCTGGATTGACGAAGGTGGAATGCTGCGGGTCGGGCCCCGTTCGGCGGGAGCAAGGCCGGGGCCGGCCTGCTACGGACATGGCGGCAGCGCTCCGGCCCTGACCGACGCGCTGGTGCGTCTTGGATGGATCCGGCCGCACCGTTTTCTAGGCGGCAGGATGACGTTGCATCCGGAAAAATCCGATCAGGCGCTGAAGACGCTTGCTGAACCGCTCGGCCAGAACATCGACGAAATGGCCCAGGCGATGGTCGACATCAGCACTGCGCATATCAGCCAGGGAATTCGCCTCGTTTCGGTTCAGCGCGGCCACGACCCGAGGGATTATTCGCTGTACGGCTACGGAGGCATGGGACCGATGATCAGCGCGCTCTCTGCTTCCGACCTGAAGATACGTCGCGTCGTGACCCCACCTTATCCCGGCTTGTTCTCCGCGCTGGGTCTGCTCGTTGCCGACGTCAAGCGAATCTATCGCGAGACCCGTTTCCTGCCCGTGGATGGCGAAAGCTCTCGGATCATCGCAAGCACATTCCGCCGGATGCAGCGCGAGCCGGAAACGGAGTTCGTCAAATATGGCTATGCGGCAGCAGATATCGTCTACGAACATGCGCTTGAAATGCGTTACGCGGGGCAGGGTTTCGAGCTCTTGGCGACGATCGACCTTGATCGCCTGGATCGCGACGGAGTCACTTACCTTCGCGAAGTGTTCGGTGCCGCTCACCAGGCCCGCTACGGCTCGACATCCCGCGCGGCGCCGATCGAAATCGTGACATTCCGTCTGACTGCGCACGTCCCGACGCCCTCAGCAGTGCTGAGCTCGTTGACCCGGATGAACGAAAAGAAAAGCGAGGCAGAAATCGAGGAAGGACAGATCACCTTCGGAGGCGGAAAGATCCCCTGTCGATTCGCCTGGCGCAGCAGTTTGGCTTCGGGCTCGGTCGTCAAGGGTGCCGCAGTGATCGAGGAGCCGACAGCAACGACGTTCGTACCGCCGGGATGGATGGTCATCGTCGACAAGACCGGCGCGCTCATTCTCACTCCGGAATCCTAGGTCATGCGCACGAATCTCAATCAGGCGACCTTCAACATCATCAGCCACGGACTGCACGGCATCGCGCAGGAAATGGGCGAGAAGCTCGTGCGCTCGGCCTATTCGACCATTATCCGCGAGGCGAGAGACTGTTCGACGTCCTTTCTCGATCGCAATGGCCGCATCATCGCCCAGGCGCAGTTCTGCCCGATCCACATGAACTCCTTCGGCAAGGTGTTCGAGGCGTTTGCTGCGAAGTTCGATCTCTCGACCATCAAGCCCAACGAGGGTTTGATCACGAACGATCCCTACCACGGTGCCCAGCACCTCAACGACATCGTGCTGTTCACGCCTGTCTTCTATCGTGACACGCTGCTTGCCTTCAGCGCATCGCTTGGTCACCATATCGATGTCGGCGGCGGAGCGGCAGGACCAAACGCCAGCGCTACCGACGTGTTCTCGGAAGGGCTGCGTATCCCGCTCTGCCGTTTCGACGTGGATCGCGATCTCGGCGACGGCCTTCTGGAACAGTTCATCAGAATCAACGTCCGTCCGCCTGACGACGTCATGGGCGATATCTACGCCCAGCTGGCCGCCAATCGGACCGGTCAGGCTCGCTTTATAGAGATGCTCGATCGGTTCGGCGAGGAAACGGTTCTGGCTGCGGCGCGGGATCTTCAGGATTATTCCGAGCGGCTCGCCCGCGATGCCGTGCGCGCAATTCCTGACGGGGTCTATCGCGCTGAAGATTTTGTCGACGACAACGGATTCACAGCGGATCCATTACGGGTTGCCGTCAAAATTACCATCGACGGGGACGAAATCGAAATCGATTTCGAGGGCAGCTCGCCGCAGACGAAGGGAATGATCAATTCACCGCACGCGTCGACGGTATCGGCGGCCTATGGAGCAATCGCGATCTTGCTGGGCGGAGGTCGCATTCCGGTGAATGATGGTCTCTATCGGCCGATCCGTTCCGTGAAAGTACCTTATGGATCGTTCCTCAATCCCAGTCAGCCTCGGGCAGTAAGGGCCCGCAACAACGCATGCCATCGGGTCTACAATTCGATCATGCTCGCAATGTCTGAAGTGGTCCCGAGCCAGGTCCTGACGTCTGGCCACGATACGACGAACGCGATCGGCATGGGTCATATGGGCTCCGACCGATACCGGGTCTACATGGAGGTCGTCGGTGGAGGGTGGGGCGCCTCGGCCGGCTCGGACGGCGCGGATGTCGTCGATGGCTACGTGGGAAACTGCTCGAACGTCCCCGTCGAGTCGCTCGAAGCCGACTACCCCTTCATGCGGGTGGAGGAATACGCGCTGCGCCGCGGGTCGGCCGGTGCGGGAAAACATCGCGGCGGCCTGGGTGCGCGACGTGTGTATCGCATCATGGATGATGGCGTCACGTTCAATTCCTACTCCGATCGCTTCAAGATACGTCCATGGGGATTGTTCGGCGGCAAGCCCGGCGCGAATTCCCGGTTCGTGGTCGAACGCGATGGCGAACAAATCAACCTTCCATCGAAAGGCAATACGGAGCTCCGACGCGGCGATCGTCTCGTGATCGAAACCGCCGGCGGGGGCGGATACGGCGATCCGCGAGATCGCGATCCCAAGCTTGTTCGGGACGATCTCAAACATGCTCTGATCACGACGGACGATCGTAGCATCGTCCAATGAGTTGACGGTCCGTTTTCATCAACGATGAGGCATCACCTATGATTATTCGTTATTGTATCGGTATGAGCGTTGCGGCCCTGTTCGGACTTTCCACGGTCGTCCCCTCCGAAGCAAAGATCGAGAAGGATGTTGTCAAGATCGGGATCCTGAACGACATGAGCGGGCCCTATGCCGATTTGGGTGGTCCGGGCTCGGTGATCGCTGCCCAGATGGCGATTGATGATCTCGGAGGAGCCATCAACGGCGTCCCCGTGAAGATCATTTCCGCCGACCACCAAAACAAGGCCGACGTCGGATCGGCAACGGCTCGTCGTTGGTTCGATGTCGAAGGTGTCGATGCCATCGCCGATGTGCCGGTCTCATCGGTCGCCTTGGCCGTGCAAGAGATCGGCCGACGGGCCCGCCGCATCACGCTGATGCAGGGATCGAGCTCAGATCTTACCGGGAAGGCTTGTTCTCCGTATAGTACGGCATGGCAGGACGACACCTATTCCTATTCGAAAGCCTCCGCACAAAACACTGTAAAGAATGGAGGCAAGACCTGGTTCTTTGTGGAAGCCGATTATGCGTTCGGCCACGCGTTGGAACGGGACGTCACGGCATTCATCACCGAAGCAGGTGGATCGGTGCTGGGAGCGGCGCGACATCCCGTTAATACTGCCGACTTAAGCTCCTTCCTTCTACAAGCGCAGAGCTCCAAGGCTCAAGTCATCGGACTTCTGAACGGCGGCGCCGATTTGATTAATTCGATCAAGCAAGCCAAGGAGTTTGGCATCTCTGACAGCGGGCAGAAGCTGGTCGGATTTCTTGTGTACCTGACGGACGTCCACAGTCTGGGCTTGGACGCGACAAACGGCTTGCTGCTTTCCGAGGGCTTCTATTGGGATCAGAACGACGTCGCCAGGACCTGGTCGAAGCGCTATTTCGAAAAGACCAAGCGAATGCCGACGAAGGAACAAGCTTCTGTCTATGCTTCCATCACGCACTATCTGAAAGCGGTGAAGAGCGCAGATTCAGTAGATGCGGATCTGGTCACGGCGGAGATGCGAAAGGCGCCAGTCGACTATTTCGGCCATACCGGCTCGATTCGCATCGACGGCCGGGTTCTGTATCCCATAACGTTGTACCAAGTGAAAACGCGCGGCGAATCGACCGGAGCGTGGGACTACTACAAGGCGGTCGGAAACGTCGAAGCAGATCGTGCGTTTCGTCCGCTCAACGAAGGGGGCTGCGACCTCGTCAAGTGAGGTTAGTACAGCGGCATCACCAAGTCTTCAGAAAGAAAACCGGTCGATGCACCCGCTCTGGCAACCACCGGAGTCCGAGCTGCCGGCTCTCACCGAATGTCACGTGCGCGCACTGGCTGCCCTCGGAGCTTTAATGAATCTTGGCGCAATGCTTTCGGTCTGGTTGGCGAACTAAATACGGACGCAAGGTCTTTGGTGCTGTTGATGGATTTCCTTGATGAACCAACGCCAGCCTAGAGAACGAGCGTGACGGTCCTTTGGTTGGATTTCTCGTTGTAAGCTATTGATCTTTAATGATGGGATTTTGGCCCGGTTGGGAAAGTTCACTAAGGAAGTCAACGGCAGCAGTATGTCTCTTAATCAGCTGCTCGATGAGTACACGCAAAGTCCTACGACGCGTTGGTCCGCGGCTTCCGGAGCAGATCACCGGATGAGAATGCCTGAGACCTTACAAACTGTCTTGTTCGAAAAGCGATAGCGCTCCAGCGAGTCGACTCAGGATGCCCTCGCACGTATCGAATACTGACGGTCTCCGCTTTTCACGCGAGCAGCATGTCGCAATTGGCCCCGTCCTGCAGTTCGCCCAGCGGATACCTCGGGGTTCGAGTCGCTCCCCGCTACACGGTCGTGCTTCCCGCATTGAGTGATTGCCGAACGGTAACGCTCGATCGTGTCTTTATCGCATTCGGCCAAGCATCGATGACGGCTTGGGGGAGGCCCGCGGGGAGAAGGCTTCGACAAGTCGGACGTCACGACGACCGATCGGCGGTCTGACGAGGCTTGCCTAGAGGTCGCGTTTCGCGCTTTCCGGAGCGAGCAGGATGCCGATGAAGGCGCAGGCTGCGATCGCCTCGAAATAGAGGATCACCGGGGTGAAGCTGCCGCTCGATCCCATCAGGGCGGTGCCGACCAGGGGCGCGATGCCGCCGCCCAGGATGATGCCGAGCTGCTTGCCGAGCGAGGAGCCGCTGACACGGACTTCGGTCGGAAACAGCTCCGCCGTGAAGGCCGCTTCCGGCGCGAACATCAGCGCGTGGATGATTCCGATCGAGACGACGAGGCCAGTGATCAGCAGCGTCGGATCCTTGCTCGCGACCAGCTGGAAGTAGATTGGATACCAGGCGGCGGCCAACAAGGTGCCGAGCGCGATGAACGGTCGGCGGCCGAAGCGGTCCGAGTAGCTCGCGATCAGCGGCACCATGCACATCTCCAGCACGTTGGCGACCATGGTGCCGAATGTGACGTGCGATTGCGCCATGCCGAGCGTCTTGACCGCATAGCCGAGCACGAAGACCGTGCTCATGTACTGGAACGTGCTGTGCGCCATGTTGACGAGGCAACCGAACAGGACCGGCTTCTTCCACGAGCGCACCACGTCGAGCAGCGGGGCCCTGGGGCGCGCGGCCGAGGCCTGCACTGCCTTGAACAAGGCCGATTCGTCGACCTGGAGCCGGATGTAGGTGCCGAGCACCACCAGCACGAGGCTCAGCACGAAGGGCACGCGCCAGACCCATTGCGCGAAATCCTGCGGGGTCGAGACGAGGCCGAGCAGCGCGATGAAGCCTGAAGCGAGGATCACGCCGATCGGGCCCGAGGCGTTGACGAAGGAAGCGAAGAAGCCGCGCCTTGCCGAGGGCGCATTCTCCAGCGTCAGCGACACCGCGTTCATATATTCGCCGCCGAAGGCAAAGCCCTGCACGAAGCGCAGCGCGACCAGTGCGATCGGCGCCAGAAGCCCGATCGAATCATAGCTCGGCAGGCAGCCGATCAGGAAGCTCGCGACGCCCATCAGCACGAAGGTGATCGTCAGCATCGCCTTGCGGCCGAGCTGGTCGCCGTAATGGCCGAACACCATGCCGCCGAGCGGCCGGGCGACGAAACCGACCGCGAACGTCGCATACACGGCCAGCATGCTCGCGGTCGAATCCATCTTGGGGAAGAAGAAACGATCGAACACCACGGGCGCGGTGAAGGCGTAGATGAAGAAATCGTAGTGCTCGATCACCGAGCCGAGCGAGGAGGCGATGACCAGCTTGCGGAACGCGGCCGTGATCGGCACTGCCGTCGTGGCTTCGCTCGTACCGACCATGACATCTGCGCTGTTGCTCATGACGTTTCCCCTCTCCGGTTTTGTTTGTCTGGCTTCAATCAGGAGCATTCCCGCGGGCGGACGAAGCCGGATGGGCTTCGCCGCCGCCGCTCGGAGGAGCTCCCGTCCGATGGACTTTTCACCGCGCCTCGTCCTCGACCGGATTGCGCAGCACGCCGAGCCGCTCGACCTCGACCTCGACGATGTCGCCTGGCTTCATCCAGAGTGGCGGGTTGCGCCGGGCGCCGACCCCACCGGGCGTGCCGCTGACGATGACGTCACCCGGCTCGAGCCGGGTGAAGGTCGAGCAATATTCGATCTGCCGCGGGATATCGAAGATCATGTGCTTGATCTGCGCTTCCTGCACGACCTCGCCGTTGAGGCGGGTGGTGAGCTTGAGCTCGGCCAGCTCGCCGAGTTCGTCCGGCGTCATCATCCACGGTCCGAACGCGCCGGTATCGGGAAAATTCTTGCCCGGCGTGAATTGATGGGTATGGCGCTGAAAATCGCGGATGCTGCCGTCGTTGTAGCAGGCATAGCCGGCGATATGGCCCATCGCCTCGCTGCGCGAGATGTAGCGTCCAGCCTTGCCGATGACGACGGCGAGCTCGCCCTCGAAGTCGAGGTCGGTCGAGACGCGCGGCCGGACGATCGGCTTCAGATGACCGGTCTGGCTGTTGGCGTAGCGTGAGAAGATGGTGGGATGCTCGACCTCGGTGCGGCCGGTTTCCTTCCGGTGCGTCTCGTAGTTCAGGCCGACGCACAGGATCTTGTCCGGGTTCGGAATGACGGGCAGGAAGGTGAGCTTCGCAAGCGGCTTCACGGCGGCCCTGGGCTTCGCATCCGCGACGCCCGCCAGCGCGCCGGCGATGGCGGCTCTGAGATCGGCATAGCGAGAGACCAGCGCGGCGCCGACATCGAGGAAATTGTCACCCTCGACGAGGCCCCACGTCGTGCGGCCATCGATGGCAACGGTTGCGAGCTTCATGCTGTCTTCTCCATTCTGATATTGGGATCGGGTTGGCCGTGCAGGCGCGCTCTGACCTCGCGCAAGAGATCGTCGAGTTCTGCGGCATGCTGCGCCGTGCCGAACACGTAATGATCCGGCCGCACGATTGCGGCGGCGACGCCATACCGGTCGAACCAGCCGGCCAGCACGTCGTCGGTCTCTTCGAGCACGCCGGAGGCGCCGGTGCCGGAAGGCGCGATCCCCGTTCCGGCCAGTTCGGGATACGCGGCGCAGAGCGCCATCAGAGAGGGCACATCGCTGCGGCGGCCGTCGATGACGACGCGGAAGCCTGGTCCGGTGATCTTGTCGAGCAAGCAGGGCGCGCCGCCGTGCAGGACCATCGGTTGCGGAAACAGAGTGCCCTGCGCAGCTCCAGCTTGCTCCGCCAGGAAGCCCGTGCGCAGCGGCGGGATGATCTCCTGCCGCGTGATCTCCAGCGGCTTGCCGCCGCCTTGATCGAGGATCTGCGCGTCGCGACGCCGCGCGGCCGCCGGATCCCGCTCGCAGATCGACTGGCCGATCGCCTTGATCTTGCCGGTCAGCTCGATCACGTGCTGCTTGCGCTCGGCCGTGTAGCTGTCGAGCAGCGTCTCGGGCGAAGTGCCTTTGAGCACGCGGTCGAGCTTCCAGACGAGGTTCGTTGCATCGCGCAGGCCCTGGCACATGCCCTGGCCGATGAAGGGGGGCTGCTGATGCGCGGCATCGCCGGCGATGACGATACGCCCGTTGCGCCAGCTGGCGGCGACAAGCGCGTGGAAGCGATAGGAGGCCGCCCGCCACAGTTCGCCGTCGTCCTGTGTCAGCCAGGGTGATAGCAGTGACCAGACATTCTCCGGCCGCTCCATCTGCCTGGCATCCTCGCCCGGCAGCAACATGATTTCCCAGCGGCGATGATTGCCGGGGCCGATCAGGAAGCTGACAGGCCGCGTCGGATTGCAGAACTGCGCCGAGCTTGGCGGCAGCTTGGCGAGAGCCTCCTGATTGACGCGCACGTCGACCACCAGCCAGGGCTCGTCGAAGATCAGGTCTTCGAGCGCCATGCGTCCGATCTGGCGCACCGTGCTCGAGGCGCCGTCGCAGCCGACGACGTAGCGCGCCGTCACCTTCCGCAACTGCCCGTTGGCCTCCCGCAGCGTTGCCTCGACACGGTCGGATCGCTGCACGAGGTCGACCAACTCGACGCCCAGCTCGGCGCGGACGTTGGGAAAGCTCAAGGCGTGACGGCGCAGCACCGCCTCGACGGGCGGCTGGCTGAACACCATGCTCGGCGTGTAGCCGAGCGGGTAGGGTTCAGCGACCATATGCACGCGCCGGATCAACTGGCCGTCGGCGCCAAAATGCTCCGAGGCAGTGAAGGGCTCGACATGGGGCGCGATCGCCTCGGCCAATCCCATGTTGTCGAAGTGACGAAAGATCTCGTGATCGAGGGCGATGGCGCGCGGCTTGTCGTAGATGCCGGTGAGACGGTCGATGACGAGCACGCGATGGCCGAGGCGGCCAAGCAGGCTGGCCGCGACCGCGCCGGTCGGTCCGAAGCCAACGACGAGTACGCCGTAGTGCGCAGGAGCAGAGGACGTGGTCATGCGCGGCGCTCCGTGTCGAACAAGACGGAGAGCTGCGCGGTCTTGCAGGCTTCGCTCTTCGGCGGCGCGATGCCCCATTGATCGGTGCGCCCGGGTGGCCAGACCCATTCCGAGGGTCCCTTGGCGCGATAGCCGTCGTCGACCTGAAGGACTTCGGCGGTGTATTCGATGACGATCCCCGAGGGATCGACGAAATAGGCGAACACGTTGTCGCCGGGGCCATGGCGGCCGACGCCCCAGCCGATCGGGAAGCCATGGTCGACCATGCGGCCCGAGCCGCGCATCACCGATTCCAGGTCAGGCATCAGGAAGGCGATGTGGTTGAGCCCGTTGAGCGGGGCCTCCGCAAGCACGACGGCGTGGTGATCGCTGTTGCAGCACAGAAAGGCCATCAGCTTCGAACGGTCGGTCAGGCGAAAGCCGAGCACCTGCTGGTAGAATTTCGAGAGCTTCTCGATGTCGGCGCTGTTGATGTTGACATGGGCGAGCCGCTCGGGGCGTTCGGCGACGACGCGCGCGCTCTTGGTGCGGTCGCCGTGGACTAACTCGATGCAGCAGCCTTGCGGCTCGCGGATCACGAAGTGTTCGCCGCCCGACGGCGTACGCGACGGACCGGGCGGGGAGATGATCTCGCAACGGGCCTCGCACGCGCGGGCGAACAGGTGGTCGAGGTCCTCGCGCGAACGCACGCGAAAACTGACCTTGCGCAGCGCGGCGCGCTCGCCTTGCGTCAATTCGAGGACGTGGAAGTCCGCTCCGGTTGCCGCCAGGTAGATCGTGCCGTCGGCTTCCGCGGCAAAATCGAGCCCCCAGACTGTCCGATAGAAATCCCCCGAGACGCCGAGATGCGGCGTCGCGATCTCGACGCTGCGCAACGCGATCACCGGAAAATCGGACATCAGGCTTCCTCGTGAAAGGCCCGGAGACGCGCGCCGAAGCAGCCGCTGATCGCCACCGAGCCGGTTGTCGTCGGCACAGAAGTAATATATACAAACAGACTCGTAAAGACAAAATTTATAAATTATGGCTTCGGTCCGGCGTGATGTACAAAAAGACCAGATGAATCAACGGCACGCTATGAGTTCGGACCTGTCCAGCCCGAAGTCGGATACCCCGGCGACGTTGGCGACCAGCATCTATGCCCGCCTCAAGGCCGACATCCTGACCACGCGGCTTGCGCCCGGCCGCAAGCTCCAGTCGCGCTTCCTGATGGAGCACTACAATGTCGGGCAGACCCCGCTGCGCGAGGCGCTCAACCGTCTCACGATGGAGGAGTTCGTCATTGGCATGGAGCAGCGCGGCTTCTACGTGAAGCCGGTCAGCAAGGACGAGCTTCAGGAGCTGACCAAGACGCGCTGCTGGGTCGAAGGTCTCGCCTTGCGCGAATCCATGCAGAACGGCACCCAGGACTGGGAGGAGGCACTGCTGGTGACGCACCACCGCCTCGACCGCACGCCGCGTTCGCTCGATCCGGACAAGTTCACGGACAATCCCGATTGGGAGAAGGCGCACCGCGCCTTTCACGCGACGCTGATTGGGCTGTGCGGCTCGCGCCCGCTGCTCGGCTTCTGCGAGCAGCTCGCCGACCGGCTCTATCGCTATCGCATGATGTCGATCGCCAAGGCCTATCCGGTCCGCAAGATCGGGACCGAGCACGCGCAGATCCTTCAGGCGGTGCTCGATCGCAAGACGGATGACGCTGTCGCACTGCTCCAGCAGCACTATCAGCGCACGGCCGACGTGATCTATTCAGACCTCGAGGCCGTGTTGCCACCCTGAACAAAACGGGACGGGAGCACAATCTCTCTCTGCGTTCGGGACGCAGGGAACGCCCCTCGGTCAGATCGCCACCCGAACGGAATGTCGGTATCGGTAGTTGCGCCTCCCCGCAACCACTTCCAGCATAATTCGCTCATTGCGGCGATGTGATCAAAGTGGCGATCTGATCAAAGCCCCCGCCGAAGAAAACGGCGGGGGCTTTGAGTCTTGCGACGGAGCCTGCCTTATCGGACGGGGCCAAAAAGGTTCTAAACGCGATTAGGGAATGCGTTCGAATTCCAGATGAGGCTGAAATTCGCCGCCTTGCGGATCACGGATCGGCGCAGCCACTACTTTCAAGCTTCGTGACGTAAGTTCCGTGATAGTCCTGTTGAGCGTGGCGCCATTCCATTGCGGCCATGTACTTTGCTGGACATGGAAGGTGAACGTCTTTGCGGATGTGTTGACCTCATATGTTCCGTAATAAGCAAAGGCCGGCCCAACGGGATCGGATGGAACAGTCCCAGCTCTAGGTGCACGATCGCCCGCCATGATGGCGGCGGTGAAAAGGCCGTTTGCGGCGAATTGCAGCATCCCCTGAGGACTATTGCCCCATGTGTCGCGCCGACGGCCATCCGTGAACTGGTCATAGACTGCCGTCAATCTCCAGGAACCAACCAGAGACGCCTCCGGGGCCTCCTGGGATCGGGCCGACGTCGGCAAGGCTGCGAGGGTTGCAATGGTGACCAGGAAAGTCAGCATCGCTTTGTTCATTTTAGCCCTTGGGCAGGCCGGCCGGATTGCGGACATGAAATGCTCCTTCTGATTGAGTCCCAAGAGGTGGCACCATGGAGGCGGGCCCCGGTCAGAAAAGCGCTAGTCCGGCAGCGAAGTCCTGAATAAGATACTGAAAAAAAGCTGAAATGCCTGAAAGATGCAGCTTTGGGGGCCATGGATACGACAATCGTTGCGGATCCCGTCCATTTTGGCGTCTTTACCCTCGACGCCACGCGCCGCACCTTGACGCGTGATGGGCGGCCGATTGCGTTGCGACCAAAGAGCTTTGAAGTCCTTTGCTGTCTGGTGACCGCCGCCGGTAAGCCTATGTCGCGCGACGATCTCGCGCGGGTTGTTTGGCGTGGCGTCACGGTGACCGACGAGTCACTGAGCCGGTGCATCAGTGACATCCGCCAGGCGCTGGACGACGACAAGCGGGAGATCATCAAGACGCTTCCGCGCCACGGCTATGTTTTTGCTGCTCCCCTCAATGTCGGTGTTGCCGGTGATAAGGAGCTTGCCGAGCCGCAGGAAAGCGCCGCCCCGTCGCCCATCTTGCCGCGCCGCCGCCCGATGATGCTCGCCGCGACAGGCGCCATTTTGGCGTGTGCATTGATCCTTGGACTGGTGGCTTGGCCTCGTGCTCCGGACCCCTGGTCGGCGCAGCAGCGCCCGTCGATCGCCGTCCTGCCATTCACGTATGTCGGGGGCGGCAGCGAGCATGATTATTTTACCGATGGTCTCACAGAAGACATCGCAATTCGCCTGTCCAAGTTCGCCGAACTCTTCGTCATCGCGCGAGAGTCGGCCTTTTCGTTCAAAGGCGCGACAACGAACACCCGCGAGATCGGTCGCCGCCTCGGCGCTCGCTATCTGGTTCTCGGAAGGGTGCGCCGCGAGCAAGGACAACTGCGCGTCTCCGCACGATTGGTCGAGGCTGAAACCGGAGCACAGCGCTGGGCCGACATCTACGACCGCGATCTCACCGATGTCATCGCCCTGCAGGATGAGTTAGCGCGGCAGATTGTGACTGTGTTGCTGTCGCGTATCACGCAGACGGAGCTCGAACGCGCCCGACAGAAAGGACCGCGTTCGCTCGGAGCTTACGATCTCTTCCTGCGCGGACGGGCGCAACTCGCAACCGTCGAAACCAGCCCCATCGGAGAATGGGGCCAACGCCTTTTGAGAGCGAGGCGCACCCTGGAAGAGGCTGTCCGGCTTGACCCAGCCTACGCGCCGGCACTGACTGCGCTGTCCGATACTTACCATCGGGCATGGTTGGTGTCGAACGATGAACCGGAGCTCGCTGGCGAGTTTCAAAGCTCTGCGAACAACGATAAGGCGCTTGCCCTTGTCGAGCGCGCCGTCACGGCAGACCCGACCCTGCCCGAAGCGCACTCGCAACTCGCATGGATACTCCATTGGCGACATCGGAGAGACGATGCGTTTGCCGAGTTGCGTCGTGCCATAGACCTCAATCCAAACACGGCCGATGGTCGCCTCGCGCTCGTCGTTGCTCACGCCGGTCGCGCCGAGGAAGGCATCGCGATGCTCAGCCGGATCGCCCGCCTCGATCCGCTGCCCCGACCTGTTTATTTCAGCTATCTCGCGAATTGCTATTATCTTGCCGGGCGATATAGAGAGGCGTTGGAAACCAGCCGGACAGCGGTGGACCGTTTGCCAGCGGTGTATCAAGCGCGCGTCTGGCACGCGGCCGCGGCGGCACAGGTAGGACTGGAAGATGAAGCCAGAACGGCCGCGGCCGCGGCAATGCGTCTTCGCCCCGATTTGACGATCGCCCGCTTCCTGAACACGATCCAGCTCGCATCAGCCGGAGATTCGGAGCGCTTGCGCGAGGGGCTGAGCAAGGCGGGTTTGCCTGAATAGCCGGTTCTTTGCAAATCAGTCGCGGTCCGTTCGAAGAGTGCGAGCCGCATTTCGGACATCGCTCGGCGTGCAACCAAACCTCCGGTGGAACAACCTGTTGAAGTGCGCCACGTTGGCAAACCCGCAGTCAAACGCGATGGTGCTGACCGGCAGATCCACCGGCGCGCGGCGGCGAAGCGCCTTGTAGGCAGCGGCAAGCCGCTGCTCGATGAGATACGCCGTGAACGTCAAGCCGCTTTCCTCGAATATCTGCTGCACGTAGCGGACGCTCAGCCCGTGCCGCGCGGCGATGGTGTGCACCGACAGCTCCGGCCAGCGCAGATTGGCCGCAATGTCGTCTTTGATGGCTTGCAGCCGGGCGGCGGGAAGGCCGCGCGTCCTGGCCTGTTCGGCCGCATCGCGCGTCGGCCCCAGCGCGAGCGCCAGAAGATCGCAGACGTGGTCCGCAAAGGCGGTTGCGAGCTCGGGCGTGGTCACGACATTGTCGCGGCGCGCGAGCTCGAGATACCGTACCAGCATCTGCAACGCCGGGCTTGAGGCCGGTATACGACGCGCGAACGTTGCGCCGATGTCGGGGACGAGAGATTTTATGGCGGTTCGCGGAATAGAGAACGCCAAAAAGCGGCATGCCTCGGGAATCATGATCTCGCTGACGTCGCTATTGCTCAACAGCGACCAGTCTCCCGGATGCAGATCGAGGCTGCGGCCGAGTTGTGACGCGCCCCATCGGGAGGTCGTCACGCCGACGACAAGCTGCCCTTTGTCGACGGCCATTTCGGTGCCGCCACGGGCGGCGGTGTCACCGCCTTTGCGCCGGAGCAGCAGGCCAACCTGCCGCCGGAAATCGCGCAGGCCTACGCATCGGTGTTCAAGGCGCCAGCACCTGCCAATTTCGAGCAGCGCTGGAGCCTGTGGAATGCGGCGTTCGGCGGCAGCGGCAAGACCAGCGGCGATCCCGTGATCGGCTCGACCGACACCCGGCTCAGCACCTACGGCTTCGCGGGCGGTCTCGATTATCGCCTCTCGCCCGCTACGGTGACCGCGGCCGGCGGCGGCACCAATTGGGGATTGTCCAACAGCCTCGGCAATGGCCGCAGCGAGTCCGCGCAAATCGGCGCTTATGCGAGGACGGTGATCGGTCCGGCCTACATCGCGGAGTCGATCGCCTTTGCCAACCACTGGTTCACGACCGACCGAACGGCGCTCGGCGGCAATCTGCGCGCGACCTTCACCGGCCAGAGCATTGGCGGGCGCATCGAAGGAGGTTATCGCATTGCCGTGACGCCCAACTTTGGGATTACACCTTATGCGGCGGCACAGGCGCAGGCATTTCGCTCCGGCGCCTACAGCGAGACCGACGTGAATAATCTGGGCTTCGGCTTGACCTACGCAGCGAAGCAAGCGACCGATGTCCGCACCGAGCTCGGGGCCCGTTTTGACCATCCGACGCTGCTCGGCGGCACGCCGCTGATCTTGCGCGCACGACTGGCCTGGGCACACGATTTCGTCGATACGCCCTCGCTCAATGCGGCGTTCCAGGTGTTGCCGCTGTCGAACTTCACCGTGTTCGGCGCACCGATCCCGCACGACTCCGGTTTGGCCTCGATTGGTGCGGATTGGTATCTGAACCAGAACTGGAAGCTGCTCGCCAAGTTCGATGGTGAATTTGCCAAGCGCTCGGACCTCTACGCCGGCACAGTGGCGCTGCGGTACTCCTGGTGATGGGGGCGCTTCAGGAAAGGCCGGCTTGCCCGATACCGGCGCTGGCTGGAGCGCTCAGATCCTCACTTGAACCGAATGTCGGTATCGGTGGTTGCGCCTCCCTGATTTGAACCTACTCGCTGAAATTTTTGGCGGCGACGGAGCGCACGACGCGAAAGGTGGTTTTTGGCGGCCTATCGAGACCCTAGGCTGCTCTCCGGTAAGAAAACAGGGCTTCCGAAATAGTGGGTATCGCGATGTAGCGGACCAGGGACTCGAACCCCCGAAAGCTAGAGTTCTGGGACAATGCTGATGGACGGGGCGGGGAGTTCAATGGCGTCATTGCTCCCTGGAAGATGTCGCGCGCTCCAACATCCATCTAGCGCGATATCCCGGCAATCGATGCGCATCGCGCTGAAGTGCTGTCCCGGGTCTTGGGCCTGTCTGATGAGGCGATTGTGCTCTCTCAAGCCTCGATCAGGGCGTTTGTGGACTGCATCGAAGGGGCGGATTCGAACCAGCGCAAATCGATCACGCGGCGGATCTTTTGTATTTCGGCAGGATCGGCCGCCGGCACCGACAATGCCCTCGGGCGCGCCAGCGCCGCCACAGGTGCAGGCGCGCGGGTCGTCCCAGGCACGGTCCGGATGGTTGTCGCAACCCCAGCCGCGATCGTCACAGTTGGCGCACGTCGTGGCCATTGCACCGGCGGCTAGGGGCTTTTCCTCGTTGGACATCAGGCCGAGCCCGCCAGGGCAGCGCTAGCTGCATGTCGAAGCGCTTTGTGGCGTTAGCGGCGATGAAGGCTTGTAGCGCATTCGACGACCACCATTATGGCACTCGATGCCGCGAGAGGGGGCCATCCACCCCATCAGGTGGTGGTCGGTTTCAAGCTGGCGGGCCTACGCTTGGGCGCGATAGCCCTGGACGGTGAGTAGCTCTCTGATCCGCGCCACCTTCTTTTTGGCGCTGCTCGGTCCCTCTATGGTCTTCCGGATGTCCTCGACCAGGCCCTCTAATCTCAGTCGATGCGCGCGGTCAGCTTCGCGGCGGCTGGCATCTGCAATCTCATCGAGAGCAACCATACGGCGAGTATTGTCGATTTTTCCCGACTCGTCAAAGCGCCGTTGGCGTGCCCTGACCCTGATCGGGCTCCTCGAAAGGCCGCCCCCAAGTCCGCCTTCATCGGGTGCTCTTCACGCTTTCCGCGATTGCGCGTTCAACTTCTGAGGCGAGAACCGTCAGGTGATCAGCCAGCTTCGTAAAAAGCTCTCGTTTCTTCGGGTCGGTCGCCAAGTCACGGATGAGAGCGCACTCGGCGGCATCTGTGCGGAGCTTTTCCAACTGAGCCTGCATGTCTTTCATTGCAGCTACTCCGTTCCCTGAGGGGAACTGTACTGCCAAGGTATGAAAGCGAACAGAGCTGAATGCCGAATTTTCCTAGGCTCGGGTCGCTGGATCGACGCAGTCCAGCACCTCCAGCGGCCCCGGCCTTCCACACCTCAAAAGCCCCCACGGCCGGGGTCGCCTCTTAAGTGGCTATCGATAGCCCAAGCCACCGAAAGGCGCTTTGCCGTTCCAGTCGAAGTCCGGCCGAACGTCGGCACCGCGAGACCCACAGCCCTGGCAGATAAATCGCGGCTCGAGATCCGATAGCCTTACCTTGTCGGGCCAATGGTCGGCATCCAGAGCAACGTGATGGCCGCAATGACAATAGACAAGGACGCCACGCAGGCCCATTTCGCGCATCTCGCCGAAGGTGATCTTGACGGGGCGGCCGTCAACGTGTGCAGGCGTGTGGCGTCGAACAGGACGAGGCATACCGAGATCAAAGCGCCGTCGTGAGCACCTTGCAAATTATCCATTACTGGTAGACAGAAAGGCGCGCGATCTACTGCCGGTCGTGGGCGTGGAAAACGCGCGCACCACGAGTCGAAAAAGGAGGCTTTCGATATACCGAAATTCCGCTTGCTCCGTCGGGCAAAACAGTGGTTCATAAGGCGCTGGCTCGAACTGTCGTAATAGGAACCAGCGCCATGGCGACTGAAGTCGAGACTTCTTCCGAGCTGTCCAAGATTGCGAAGCTCAACGGGGACTTCAGGAGGAATTACGGAACTTTGCTTGGAGCATTCCTGTATCTAAGATCTATCAGTGTAGTCCGTGGGCGTTCTTGGCTGTGGGCCGGCCTATTTTCTCTCGTCTACTCGGCCGTGTTAGGATGGCTGGGCAAGCACGGCTTTTCATTGCTTTGGTGACGCACCAGACGGAAGTGGAGTGGCTTTGTAGCGGAGGCGCGCATGGCCAACGCCCTGATCATTCGCCCTAGGTCCGATCTGCTATTGCCCATAGGCTTTTCTTGAGGCGGCTGACCATTGGAGGCGGATACGCCCCCGTCCACCGCCACGTTGGCACCGGTCATGAAGCTCGCGTCGTCACTTGCCAGGAAAGCTATCAGGGCGGCGACTTCCTCGGGTTCGCAGACGCGGCCTAACGGGATCCGCTCGGCGAACTTCGCCAGCAGCTTCCTGTCGTCCATCATGTCTTCCGTCATGCCCGTACGCGTCAGACTGGGACAGAGCGCATTCACGCGGATGCCCTTCTTGCCGAGGTCCAGGGCAAGGGCACGCGTCAGATTGACGACGGCGCCTTTCGCCGCGTTGTAGGGGGCTCATGCCCCAATCGCCACCGGTGCCGGAGACTGACGCCGTGTTCACGATCGAGCCCTTGGTCTTTTCAATATGGGAAGTGCCGCGCGACAGCCGTAGAACACGCCGTCGACGTCGATCGACATCACCTTGCGCCATTTCTCGTCGGTGATCGAAGCCGGGTCGCCGCCTTCATGGACGCCGGCGTTATTCACGATGACGTCCAGCCGGCCCAAGCGGTCGACGACAGCCGCGACCATTCTATCGACGGCACGCGATCCGACACGTCGGTGGCTTGCACCATTACCTGGTCGGCGGGCAGACTCTTGGCGACCTCTTCCAGTGAGGCTTTATCGCGATCGACCAGCGCCACTTTCGCGCCCTCCGTAACGAAGCGACGCGCTGTCGCCTCTCCGATACCGGAAGCCGCTCCAGTGACGATGACACCTTGCCGTGGAACCTGTCGACCATGCGAAACTCTCCTGCTGCTCATAACCGTCGTCGCGGCGGTCGGGTCCTAATCGCCGACCGATCTGGCCTTTTCAGGAACGATGTTCGAGAAGATCGATTGTTGGACAAAACCGCAAAACGAAGGATTGGACCCATGGATCTGACCGGCAAAAAGATCGCCATTCTCGCCACAAACGGCTTCGAGCAGGCCGAGCTGGAAGTGCCGCAGGAGCGCTTGAAGAAGGCTGGCGCAACGGTCGATGTCGTCTCGCTCGCCGCAGGCGAGATCAAGGGCTGGAACAAGAAGGATTGGGGCTGGCCGGTAAAGGTCGACAAGACGCTCGACGAGGCATCGGCCGCCGACTACGACGCAATCGTATTGCCCGGCGGGCAGATCAATCCGGATCTTCTACGGGTTGAGCCCAAGGCGCTGAAGTTCATCAAGGATATTTTCGATGCCAAGAAGATCGTCGCCGCAGTGTGCCACGCCCCTTGGCTTCTCATCGAGACCGGGATCGCGAAAGGTCGCAAGATGACCTCCTTCAAGTCGATCAAGACGGATGTCGCGAACGCAGGAGCGAAGTGGGAGGACGCTGAGGTCGTCGTCGATCAGGGCGTCATCACTTCTCGCAACCCGGGCGATCTCGAGGCCTTCTGCGCCAAGATCGTGGAAGAGGTCAAGGAAGGTCGACACACCCAGCGCAGCGCGGCCTGACGACGATGAAGAGCGCCAAGATATCGGGCGAGGCAGGCTTGGAGACCCGCGTCGCAATCCTCGAATCCGGCGAGGAAGCACTCACGACGCTCACCAAGTTCGCGAACGACGCCGGAATCACCGCGGCGTCGCTGACCGCCATCGGCGCCTTCGAAAGGGCGACCGTTGGCTGGTTCGATTTCGAGAAGAAGACCTATAAGAAGATCGAGGTCGCGGAGCAGTGCGAGGTGTTGAGCGCGATCGGCGATATCGCTGTCGGCGACGACGGAAAGGCGAGCCTCCACGTGCATGTGGTCCTGGGTCTGGCCGACGGCACAACCCGTGGCGGACATCTTCTCGAAGGAAGGGTGCGACCGACACTCGAGGTGGTCGTCGCGGACACACCAGCCCATCTTAGGCGGAAGAAGCAGCCAGATCTCGGCATAGCGCTGATCGATATCCTAGCAGGAAAGACGTGACGGGCTGCTGTGTCGACGTCGACTAGACCTGGCGTCGCGCTAGGTTTCGTTCTTTCGATACCTCTCACGCGTGACCTCTTCGGCCACGCGATCCAATGCCCGGTTTCGGTAGCGATAGCCGAGGACGCCGTAGATCAGCGCCGTGAGGAGTACGAGCGCTCCAAGGAAAACGACGGCTTCGAGACCTATCTCGCTCTCCTTTCGATGATTTACGCCGCGCGTCGTTTTCTGGTCTTGGCCGCCTTTTTGGCTGACTTTGAACGCTCCGATGCCGGCCGCTTGGCCGAGGCCGCGCCGCCCAATCGGCCGCCTTTGCGGGACGGCGAGTGATCTTCCTCAGTGCCGCGACCCGAGCCGCTCTTCTTCCCACCGTGGGTTTCTTTGTTCACGGTTGCCCAGGCGCGCCGTTCGGCTTCCTTCTCCGGAACCCCGCGGTGCTCATAGCCTTCCTCGATATGCTCAGCCTGTCGCTTCTGCTTGTCGGTGTAACTGGACTTGTCGCCACGAGGCATGACACTCCTCCCGTCGATCGGAAATATTCGGTTTAAGACTGGGAAGGTCCCCCGGTTCCAATCTCAAAACGCCCCTTAACGCGGCGAGGTCCAAAACATGCAAGCCGACACTGATCAGGAGGCGGAGCATCAATCGTAATGCCGCTCAATGTTGGGAAACATCGTTTCTGCTGAGGCTCGCAGCATTTCAAGCAGCATTCGGGCCTCTCGAAGCTGATGCTCCAGTTTGTGTCTATTGTCGCTCCGAGGGCAGTCCTCGATCAGCGCACGGGTGTGCTGCAGCGAGAGGTCGAGCAGAAGTATTGCGCGGCGAAAATGGTGGGCGGTTTCGCCCGCATGCCTGGAAGCAGCTTTCGGAAACGGCACAACGTTGTGCATGGAAAGAAACCAAATGCAATTTGTCGGTAAGTTAATCTACCATTTCGCGTTTAACGCGATTTCAATTTTCCTCTCGCTTTTTGTTCGTGTTCTGAGAGCGACATTAGGAAAAACGTAACGATAGATTAGGGCACCGCCGTGAAGCTATACCCGTTCGGCCTCGCACACCCGGACGTCCTTTCTGGCAAGCTTTGACTCCAGCGTCGATCCTCAACCCGGCGCTGGGGTCATTGCATTCGAAATGCAAAAGCCGCCCCGGATCAGGAGCGGCTTTGCCTTATTTTGTGGATGTCCGCGCGCCACTAGGATGCGGAGCAGCCGGTCGAATTTCGGCTGGCGGCGGTTCGTTCTGGGATTGGCTCGGATTTGGTAGCGGCTGCGTTGTTTTGCCGTCCGGCAGCTTGATCGGATCGTCGAAGGGCCGCCCCCAGCCATTGGTCATTGGTGTTGCGATATCGCATCGCCAGCAGAGGCGGCTCGTCTCCATCGAAGTTCGGCTTGACCTCGGCGCCGCGCTGACCGCAGGCGGTGCAGACGAGGCGCGGCTCGACGTCAGAGATCCGCCTGCGAAGAGGCCGCTTCCCGTCGATCTCGCACGGGCGTTGGGGCAAACCGAACGATGAACTTGCAACTAGCTCAACGCCCTTAGCGTCTTCCGCGACGCATGGGAGCGCTTGGCCGCGATCGATCGGACGTTGTCCAATGCCAATGTCGCCGGGAACAAGGTGCCGCCGCGGGTCTTGCATTCAATACGTGGCACCCGGCGGTGACGAGCCGAGCGATCAACATGGGGATCGGTCTTGCGGGAATGGTCCAGCTTGATTTACTCTATCGTATTGCTTAACTCGGAGATGAACGTGGCGACGGGTATTGTGAAGTGGTTCAATGCGACCAAGGGATTTGGTTTCATCCAACCCGATGACGGCGGCCAAGATGTTTTTGTGCACATAAGCGCTGTTGAGCGCGCCGGTCTGTCCGGGCTGGCCGAGGGGCAGACGGTCTCTTATGAGGTCCAGGTTGATCGAAAGCGCGGCAAGAGCAGTGCGGAAAATCTGCGTATCTGATCTGATGTAGTCGACCAGATGCAGCGTCAGCAAAATCGGCAACGGCTTCTCTCGTCGCCGCAACACTAGGAAGCTGGAACATATCGGACGACGCCCAGTGCCAGATGCTCCTGGGCTTCGGCGACTTTCAGCAGCCGCACATAGT
This sequence comes from Bradyrhizobium niftali, assembly GCF_004571025.1. Lineage (GTDB taxonomy): Bacteria > Pseudomonadota > Alphaproteobacteria > Rhizobiales > Xanthobacteraceae > Bradyrhizobium > Bradyrhizobium niftali. The sequence goes on from NZ_SPQT01000001.1 coordinate 1,045,224, forward strand.
CCCGCTCTCGTGTAGTTTGAGCCGGCCCTCTCAGCCGCGTGCTGATGCCGGCGGATCTCCACTGAGGGCGGTCCCGCCAGTCTCGAAATAGGACGCTGCCGGGCTCGAAATTCATGTCCCGGCAGCGTTTCATTCTCAAACTGAGTGCTGAAATCCCAGTTGGGTTCGAATTGGCAATCTTTATGCCACAGCCTTGTGACACGGCCCGCCGGTTCACGCTGCCGGGCCATACTTCGCGCCTACGAATGCGAGCCCAATAAAGAAGCGCTCCGCAAGGTCCATTTCCATGGCTTGTTCCTCCGGCTGCCCGCTCCCGTCAACGCTTGCATCTGAACACTAAAGTTCTTCCGAGGGCCCGAGATTCCAACATTTGTAAATGGCAACCGGTAGAGCTCTGGCTAAAATATGGACTGCAAACCAATCGGTTAGGACCCGTATGCACGAGGCGAATCATGACGAAACGCCGCAGGTTTAAACAGACCGTCGTCCTCGAAGAACGTCTCGGCCAAGAAGCCCAGCGATTGAGAGATGAAGCCAAGAGGCTCCCGCACGGCCCTGAGCGCGAAATCCTCCTTCGCAAAGCCAGACAAGCCGAGACCGGCTCTCACATCAGCGACTGGCTGAGATCGCCCGGGTTACAGCCGCCGGAATAGGAACAGGTGGACATTTATTCCATTGCTCTCCCTCGAATGAGGGCGGCGCATGACCCGGTACTACTTCGACATCCGGGACGACACCGGTTTGTACCCGGACGAGGAAGGGATGGAATTCGACACTCAGCAAGAGGCCGAGGTCGAAGCCGCGAGGTCGCTTGCGAACTTGGCAAAGGACTTTGCCACCATACGGCAGGACGTTTCCGTGGAAGTGAGGACAGAAGTTGAGCGGGTGTTTCAAGCCGCATTCATTTTCGACAGAAGTATGACGAAGCAGTAAGGACGGTTCAGTTGGCGGTTTATTACGGCTACTACCTTCCTAGGAGCCAGCAGATATTCACGGGGGCGGGCCCTGGGATTCACCTATCTTACCCCACATGCGGACCGGCTTCTCCTGCATGCCAACCCTTCTCTGTAGGCTGATAACGCTCTCCCTGTTTCACCAGCCAGCCGCCTTCAACCATCTTCTCTGCTAAAGCCTTCGAGCATGCCGGCTGGTTGCTGCCGGGGTAATACAGGCCGTCTCTGCGCTCGACCATAAAGCCGTAAACGCGCACCAGACGAAGCGCTTTCAGCATCCCGGGAATGAGAACTACGGTCGTGCTCGTCATTGCCCTCCAAGCAACCCCGCCACGGAAAGTTCCCGAGCCACTCGGCAAACCTGCGTCAAATTTATCGATTCCTGGCGGCTTGGAGACGGAGCACGAGCTACTGCCTGTTGTGAAATAGTTCAGGGACACCGTTGATGTCCGCTGAGACTCTGATAGCGGCGCGAAAGCGGACATCGCGGACTTCCTCGTTGGGCCGATTCTGTTGAAAAAGGCGGCTGTTGCGACGCAGATAGATCAGTGATTCAGTCTGTCTAGTTGCCAGGACTGAAGATCATGATGGGGAATCGGCAAGTCGAGCAGGCCGCTTTGTTCTGAAGCATATTCCCGCCGATCACCTGCTCAGGTCGATCGACAGGTTTGTTGACCTCGAAGAGATCAAGCGGGACCTGGCACCTTTCTACAGCAACATCGGTCGGCCTTCGATCGATCCGGAGCTCATGATCCGGATGCTGCTGATCGGTTACTGCTTCGGCATCCGATCAGAGCGGCGCCTGTGCGATGAAGTTCACCTTAATTTGGCCGACCGGTGGTTCTGCCGGCTCAGTCTCGACGGGGCGGTGCCGGATCACTCGACGTTCTCCAAGAACAGGCACGGCCGCTTCCGGCAAAACGATCTTCCGACGCGTGTTCGAGTGCGTGTTGCGCCGCTGCATCGAGGAGCGGCTGGTGGGCGGTGAAGGGTTTGCAGTCGATGCGAGCCTGATCAAGGCCGATGCCAATCGGCAGAAGGGCATCGAAGGCGACAAGGGACTTTCGCCGGCGGCTGCCGGACGAGCCATCGATGATTATCTAGCTGTCGTCGACGATGCAGCCTTCGGGGCAGTGAAGTCACCCCGAAGTTCGTGTCGCCGTCCGACCCGGCGGCGCGCTGGACCATTATGCCTGCGAGGTTCATGTGAGCAGACATTTCGCTGGTCAATTAGGTTGCGGCTAAGGGCAACCGCCTGACGCTGCTCACTGGCACTTCGAGATCATTCCTCAACAACGCTATCATTTCCCTTGGGTGGCACGGCCGTCACGCGCTGCAAAGATTGCGGCGCGGATTGACGCACCTCACGCTCGCGCGGGGCAGCTCGTTCAGAGGCGGGCCGCTCGATCCTGGATCGCAGCTCGACGAGGTCGGTGAACAAGTCGGACTGGCGGCGCAACTCATCGGCGATCATCGGCGGCTGGCTCGTAATTGTTGACACAACGGTGACCCGCACACCACGCCGCTGCACGGCTTCAACCAGAGAGCGGAAATCGCCGTCACCGGAGAACAGCACCACCTGGTCGATGTGCCCTGCGAGCTCCATGGCGTCCACCGCGAGCTCGATGTCCATGTTGCCCTTGACCTTGCGGCGGCCGCTGGCGTCGATGAATTCCTTGGTGGCCTTGGTCACCACGGTGTACCCGTTGTAGTCGAGCCAGTCGATCAGGGGACGGATCGAAGAGTATTCCTGGTCCTCGATGATGGCGGTGTAGTAGAACGCGCGGAGAACCGACCCGCGGCTATGAAATTCACTCAGCAGGCGCCTGTAATCGATGTCAAAACCCAGCGTTTTCGCCGTGGCATAGAGATTGGCTCCATCGATGAAGAGCGCAATCTTGCTGGTAGATGACATTTTGATCTCTGAAGCTTGAAGTGCCAGGCTGCGGGATGTGCACGTCAACCCGCCAATGAGGCGGCACTTCCAAAGTCCTCATCAGAGCCCCAAGCCCCGATGCTATACTTGGGTCCTTCAACCTTCAAACAGTTTTGCTGTAGCCAAAATTAATTCGTAACACCCGAAGGCTCCGAAAGCTCCCAGCGGTATTTAGGGGGATTTTCTGTCGCTGTGGACGGGGGCAGCGCTGTCGATTATTCTTGGCCTATCCACAATCTTTTGCAGTGCAATGACTGGCCAGTTCAAGCTCTTTGATATCGCTCTCTCGCGCCGCGGGGCCGAAGATGGAGCTGGTGCGTGTGCACCAGCGACGGAACGACCATAGTCTCAGGTCGGGAGGGCAGCCGCGCCGCCGCCAGATACAAAGCGGCCAGGGCGCTTTTTCTGCTGCTGCTTTCGGCATCCTATCAGTCCACCGGATTGGAGCACTCCAACAAGAGGTCCTGCTCATAGGGCGCGACGCCCGATGCAACGCAAACGCGCAAGCGTTTTACAAGTCTCATCGGTGAGTGGGCGCTGCAAGTTTTCCCGGGCGAACGGCAGACCCGCTTTATTTGTCCCAGTGTGCGATAAGACGGCATGGCTGACTTTTTGCATTTTAGGAACGAGGCAAGAACGCGGCGTGTTGATTGAGAGGTGGGCGCGCGGAGCCTCGCAATGGCCAGTATGTCAAGGAAAGACCTGGAGTTAATTGCCCTGCAGGAGATCCGGAGCTTTCCGGGCGGCGAATTGGTTATCGCGGTTGAAGTTGAATGCGATGAGGACAACCCAAACACTATGAATTGGCATTTGAACGTTACTGCGGCTGATGGCGCCGACATTGACCGCATCGATTATGCTGCTCGGACGACAACCGAAAGATTAAAACGTCGATACGCTCTCCAGCGACACTGAATATCAACCGCGAGACCGTCTGGAGCCAAGGTTTGCACCAGTGGGTAGGAACAACCGACGCCCAGCTTAGGTCAGGAGGACATTCGTATTCGTGCCTGCGAGGTTTGGCGTGCTGCGGGCAAGCCAAGCGGAGACGTGGATCGCTTCTGGTATGCAGCCGAGAAGCAGCTTCTGACGGTGCGGTCGCAGCCAGATGATCTGCCGCCCGGCATGACAGACAATTTGCCGGTCAGGGACCGATCAAGACGCGTGACGACTACGCCACGCGCCTTCGAGCAACGAACCGTCAACGTTTAGCGGGCGGGCCGCTCTTGTTTCCCGGCAGACCTTTGATATTCGATGAGTCCTGTTGCTGGGTCGACGTATTCTGACCGACAGTACCTTTTGGAGAGGGGCCGCTTTTGCCACCCGGTGCCCCGGCAATTCCTGTTCCGGAATTTTGAGCGCTAGGTGTTGTCGTCGTGGAATCGGCGCGACCCGAGCTACTGCCAGGCATTTGCGCTGCGGAACCTGGTCTGTCCTGTTCACCGACGTAACCCGATGCACCGGAGTTTTGAGTCTTGATGCCTTTATCGGCTTCGTTTTGCATGTTTGGCGAGGTCTGTTGAGCCACCACTGGCGTCAGGCCAGCGGCAAGAACGATTGCTGCAAGTGCGATTCGACGCATTCTTTCCTCCTCAGATGGTTTACTCAACAACGTGAGAAGGACCCGCTGTTTCCTAGTTTCTGTAATTCTTTGAAGATCGATCGCACCCAAGTTTCACGAGGGCGACTTTCTGGCGCTTCGAAGGGATAGCTCACCGCGCGTGCGCGATGGGTAATCTGGTCATGGCGATCTGACGCCCCCGTAGAATTCGGGCGCTATTTCAGTGCGAGCAGCCGCTTCGCTTGGCCGGATGGCGAGCTCGCCCGCGAATTGCCGCGACGACCATGAGGCGACATTTTTGATGGGGAAAGCGGCCCGCCGACACGGCGCCGGGGTTCTTCCATACCCTCGGCTGGACTCCGGAGACCGATCTTGTGGTCGTCGCGGCCGCCAAGGATGACGTCGACTCCACCTGCTGGTCAGTCTCGGCGAAAAGGTCCGGGTGATCGCGGAGGGCGCGAGCTGGCCCGTCCCTGAGGTCAAGGATGCTCTCAAGGGCGGCTGAACGGCTCAGGACTCGCCGGAGCCGGAGAAGGCCGCGTTGGGCGGCATCGCCCTGGGTGGAGGAGCGACCCGAGCGCCATGGTGGCCGGGCTTGCTTTGCAGGTCGCACCGCCTGGCCAATTCGAGCAGCCGACGCCTGGTAAACGGATCGGCTTTCTCGGCCAAGTCGCGCGCCTGCTGCGCGAACCCCAGGTAAAACTCTTCCATGACGCCATCCTACAACATCACTGAAGGCTCGATTTCAGTACGTCGGCTTCGCCTCGTCAAGCGTCGGAACGGCGCTTGGTGCAGAGGCCAATCGGGCTTAGGCTGAACGCGGCATGAGGAAAACAGATGTGGTTGCTGCATCGGACGAGAAAGGCACGTCCTCGCTGCGGACGGCCGATGAAGCTCGTGTACGACGAGACCGTCGACGGGGGCAGGGGCCTTGTCTGCCCGGAATGCGATAAGGATCCGATGCGCGACCCCGCAGCGCAGAAGTGGATCGAGGGCCCGCTAAGGCCGCCGGCCATCGTAGTAAATGATCTCGACCGGCACGGAGGCGGAGGCGATCGAGCAGGCCGCGGTCGCAGCGCGGTCGGAGCGGGCCGGCGTGTTGAAGGTGACCGTTCCTCTGCCGATCGGCGTTCACATCGTTGCACCCGTCCTGCCGCGCTTTCGCGAGCGCTATCCCAAGCTTCCGTCGACCTGCGCCTCGGCGACCAGTTCGTCGATCTGATCGGCGAGGGCGTCGACGTGGCGATCCGCGTCGGAGATATGGAAGATTCCCGGCTGATTTCCCGGCAACTAGCGCCGCACAGTATTTGCGCCTTTGCCGCGCCCGGTTACCTGGCGCGGCGCGGCACGCCGCAGCGTCCCGAGGCTCTCACGGAACATGACTGCGTGAACTTCCGATTTCAGAGTTCGGGTCAGCCTTCCGCTGGCCCTTCATGAGAGGTGAGCGTCCGCTGGAATGGCGTTATCACCGATAATCGCGACGCCGTAGCCGCCGTGATCGCTGCGGGGGCGGCATTGGCATCACGCCCACATTCGTGGCCGCGCCCTATGTGCGACGAGGGGAGCTGGTGCCGCTTCTGAGCGAATTTCTGCGGCCGCGCTCCAGCATCACGGCCCGTGCGGCGACCTCATAAGCCTAGGCCCAGCGGTGGAAGTCCATTCTAGGCAGGATCAGAGAACGGCTTCAATCACGATCGGAACGCAGGCGTCCCGGACGAATTGGTCCAGCGGGCCGTGCGAAAATGCGGGCCTGCGTGGCCTGGCTCCCAGCCCACATAGGCCCCCAAAGGCGGGGCCGCGCCCAGAAGCGGTGGCTCGCTGGTGTGCGAGTCCACGTGCGGATAGAGAATCCATGGGACGGCTGTGGCAAATACTAAAGGCGGCGTTCTCAGGCTTCCTGGACAACGATGCCCTGAGCCGCGGCGCGGCCATCGCGTTCTATGCCGCGACCTCACTAGCACCCGTGCTTCTGATCGTGGTGGCAATTGCGGGCTTGGCCTTTGGGCAGGATGCCGCTCGCGGGGCGATCAGCGATGAGCTCGGCCAGCTCCTGGGTCCGGCCGGCGGCGACTTCATCAAGTCAATCCTGGAGCGGTCGAGCGATCCGGGCTCTGGGGCCGTGGCTACGATCTTGGGTGTGATCACTGTGCTGATCACCGCCTCCGGCGTATTCGGCGAGATGCACACGGCGCTGAATGCGACCTTCAAGGCCAGCCCGATCGATGAGCCGATCTCCGCCTTGATCCGGACCCGCGCGGCGAGCCTGGGCCTGGTCGCAGCGCTCGGCTTCATGCTGGTGGTGTCGCTGGCCGCCAGTACCGCGTTGTCAGCGCTCGGTAGCGTCTTCGAGGGACTGTTCGCCGGCAAGATCCTGCTGGCCGTCCTCAACACCGTCGTGTCGCTTGCCATCTTCACGCTGCTGTTCACCGCGATCTACAAGGTGCTTCCGGATACGGCGATACCCTGGCGCGACCTGGTGCTAGGCGCGTTCATCACGGCCGTGCTGTTCGCCGTCGGAAAATCGCTGATCGGGATTTATCTCGGGCGCGCAGCGCCCAGTTCACCCTATGGAGCGGCCGGCGCGCTGATCGTATTGATGTTCTGGACCTACTATTCGGCGCAGATCTTCCTCCTCGGCGCCGAGCTCACCAAGGCCATCGCCGACGAGCGCGCGCCCACCGATCGCCGGGCTCGAAATGAAAAACCCAACAGCGAGCGGGCCTGAAGATTCTCCGTATTGGAGACCTTCAATTTCCGCTTCTGTAACAAACTCGCGCGTTGCGCATTGTCTGTGGGACAGGGCATCGAACCAAGATGACGCCACGCCCAGCAGTAAGGAGTTTTTGTTGGAGCAGATCGCCCGCGCGCGGCGCTTCGCGGCAGCCATGAATACCGCGGCAGACCGGGAGCGCTTCGATAAGATGGCGGCCGACTTGGAAAGCGAACTGGAAGGCGCCGAAGGGGCGGAGAGTCAATCGTCCGTCGCCCGAACGCATCGGAAGACGCGGTCCAAACGAATGGAGCTGCCGAAGTGCAGTCCGAGACTGCAAACTCGGATGATACCGACCCAACGGCGAACGCGGAAGGCGATCAGGGGCCGTCGACGGACTAGCTTGTTGGGCCGTCCAGTCGCCCATGCTGAAGCTTATCGGTACGCTCAACGACGACCAGGGCAGATCAGGCTGACCACTTATCTTCTTCGCGCCGAGCTTCGTCGTCGTTAAGGCGCTCGGCCACGTCGGCAGCGAGATCTGCATCCTCCGTGCTTGCGATCGGCTTGCCGTCCTGTTTTTTTATTTTTTGGCCTTCGGCAGTCACCGGGAAATCAGTGGGTTTCAGCGGCTTCTTGGCAACGGACATCGCGTGTTTCCTCCTGTGCCCAGTACGATAGCACAGTCAGGAAGGCGCGGTGCCGACCAAAATTGAGGCCGGCGCCTCCTACCGGAAGCGCGGCTTAGAATGCTCCCAAACCGCGTCGTCGGGGCCGACGTTCTGACAGGTTCGATCGCGGCCTAGAAGCGAGCCGAACCAAATCGGCTCACGGCGACGGTGACGTTCGGCTCGCCAGACGGCATGCTGACGGCGGAGGACGCCTGCGCGGATATTAGCGTTGCTCGAACGCCGGCGGTCGGCGCCGGGCGCATGGGAAACCTTGCCGCGATCGAGGGCGCTGCACCGCGCAAGAAGCAGGCGCAGAGGGCTAGCCTGCCTCGCGCAGCGCTTCGACGACGAATTCGCGGATCAAAGGGTCGTCCTCAACGAGAAGTACGCTCGCGGGCGGCTCATATCCGATAGCACTTGTTCTCATGTCGAACGGCCAAAATGCCTAGCCGTTCCTGTTCGGGTAGCCCGCCGACGAGTATGACTGGAAGCCCGTTCTGGTGGTCTTATGGCGGCTGCGGAGGTCCCCTTGAAGGCGGCGCTGGCGGTGGCGTCAGGGTTTCGGAGCTGGTTGCGGCGTTGGTGAAGCTTGCGGCGCGGGGCTGCGGTGCAGGGTGGTCGCGGGCTGCTGGGAAGGCGCGGCAGACGGCTGATCGTTTCCGCCGTAAGGGACACATGGCTCAGCGGCCGTTTGGCCCGGAGGTCACGTGCCTTCGGATACTCACGTCGCCGGTCGATGTTTGCTGCGGCCCATCGATCCCATGCCTCGAACGCGTCGGCGTAGTGCTTTCGCACTGCTTCTCGGTGGAGAGGCATTGATGGCGAAGGATCAGGCCTCTTGGAACGTAATTGGCCTCGCCGCTTTTCCTGGTAAGAAGGGATGCAGCCGGCTCGCGGCCTATGTCTCGGTGGGGGTCTGCGAAGGAGGAGCTTTGATGAAAGCGACAACTCTGGCAATGGCCATTTGCGCTGTCTCGGCCGCCTCGGTTTCGGCGCAGCCCATAAGGTGGACGATCTACCGCATTCCACAGACGGGCACGTCGGTCGACTTCCCTTCTTCGATCTTCACCGAAGAAGCGGGCCGGCCGGACGGTTACGGGCAACGCTTTCGAACTGCCGACGGCCGCGCCGACCTCACGATACAGGCTGCTCCCAACGTCGGGAGCGATTCGCCCGCTGTTTTCCTCGCGAAAAAAGGACCGCCGGCGCGCATTCAATACAAGAGAGTGACGCCGCGGTTTTTTGCGGTTTCCAGCTACAAGGGCGACAAGGTCTGGTATGACCGCTGCAACTTCTCCGGCAGGTTGGTCCATTGCGTGCTGATCAATTATCCGGCCAGCGAAGAGCGCGCCTGGGATGAGATCGTTACGCGCATCAGCCTCTCGCTGAATGGCGGGTGATCCATCCGTCTTCGCGTCGGACGACGGTTTCTGGAATCTTGGGCTCGGCGTTCGGCCAAGCCGCTCAAGAAGCCGAAGAAGGTATCGGCTGGCCAGAAGGAAATGTTGATGTCGATCACCGGGTAGACGCCGGTGAAGGAAACGGCCGCCAAGAAGCCCTTGGCCAAGCCGCAGCGCGCGAGCGCCAAAACCGAAAGCGAGTGCGAACTCTATCGGAGCCGGATCGAGCGCGAGCAGCGGCTGCTGTACGAGCTCCAAGGCGTCCTTCCGGCTCGGTTCGCGGCGTGAACAGGATGTCCTGTCATTGGCGGGTGTCGGACAGCGTTCCGCTCAGGTAGCCGCCGCCTAGGTCCGCTCCTATCCTCATATCGTTATAGGCCGGTCACCTGTCGCCGCGTGATGCGACGTTGGTGCGGCTCATCGGGTCCAGGAATATGGGATGGGAGGCCAGGCAGTTGCCCAGCACGCTCGTGTCTTCCACCCGCTCGAAGCTCCGCTGTTAACGGCTGAGGAAGAAGACCGAGATGATATCGGATGTGCGGGATCAAGATGTTTTAGCGTAGCATAGGAACAACAAACGGCTTCATGCCAGCGGCGCAGGACTCAAAGACAAGCGTCCGCATCTGGCGCTTCGCGGACCTGAACCGCGGATTCGGTGTGTCCGCTCACAGCGGGCAGAGCAGACCATCACCCTGGGCCCGCCGACTTCCAAGTTTGACCCGTGACGGACCCGGGGCGATCTGTCGCGCCATCTCGGCGGGAACCCTTTATCATCCTGATCGTCAAGCCGGCGGACAGGGAATCATCAGGGTTAAAGCCAGTAACGAATTCAAGCGTGGCCGCCGGCAGGCTGCGCCGACGGAACCGCAAGACGATGTCGGAACCGCAAGGCAACGTCTCGGCCGTTGAGGTTGATATCTACACTGAGCTTCGCACGGCGGAGCGCTGGTGGACCGAATTCGAGCGACGCGCCGAATGCACCGTATTTCAGAGATTTGCGTGGCTTGCGGCGTGGCACAATCACATCGGCCGGCATCAAGGCACGACGCCGGTGATCGTGCGGGGGCGCGATCCCAATTCGGAGAGCACGGACAGACGCTGACTTGACCATGGGTTCTCGGCGCAGCAACCTCTCGGCGTTCGCGGGTAGAGGAGGCGAGCATGATCCTCATGTGGCTTGGTGTGCTCCTTGTTTTCGGCGGCGTGCTCCAAATGGCGTTTCAGCCCATCTGGCGAGGCCGACTCAGCGGTGGAAGGTGGCTTCGCTCTAGGCGTGACACGCTGGAGCCTGAAAGACCGGGTAGCGGCTTCGGCATCAAATCGAACTGGCCTGGACTTGTGATGGTCGCGCTTGGCGGCGCTTTCTTGCTGGCCGGAGCAGCCATCTGAGTTGAAACGAATGTCTCAGGCGTTGCCCGTTATCTGGCCAGACCAATGTGCTAGAGCCATGTCTCTTCCTGAACAGCGGGTCCGGTGATGTCCGCTCACAGTGTGACCAGGCCCTCTAATCTTAGTCGATGCGCGCGGTCGGCTTCGCGGCGGCTGGCATCAGCAATCTCATCGAGAGCAACCATACGGCGAGTATTGCCGCGTTTTCCCGATGCGTCAAAGCGCCGTTGGCGGCCCCTGACCTGATCGGCTCCTCGAAAGGCCGCGCCGGCCCGCCTTCATCAGGCCGGCTTCACGCTCTCCGCGATTGCGCGTTCAACTTCTGAGGCGAGAACGTCAGGTGATCAGCCAGCCCTCGTAAAAGCTCTCGTGTCTTCGGGGCGGTCGCCAGGCGACGGATGAGGGTGCCCTCGGCGGCCTCTGTGCGGAGCTTTTCCAACTGAGCCTTCATTGCAGCTACTCCGTTCCCTGAGGGGAACCGTATTGTCAAAGTGTGAGAGCGAACAGAGCTGAATGCCGAATTTTCCTAGGCTTGGGTCGCTGGACCGACGCAGTTCAGCACCTCGAGCGGCCCCGGCTTCACACCTCAAAAGCCCCCCACGGCTGGCTATCAATTAGTCCAAGCCACCTTGGGCCTCGGAACGCGCGCGAGCTACTGCGGATCGAGAGGTGTGGAAAAGCGGTTGACCCGCCGCAAGATCCTGACAGGGACGGGGAGAGCCCGACTCAAGAAACAGCTGCAGAGATAATGGGCCGCAGCTGGGACATGAAGCCCCGGTCACGATCCCGCATCGACTCAAGCGCGCTCTTCCACAGCGCAATTCTGCGCTGTCTGGAGACGAGCATGGGAGCGACGCTTTACTTTCGCTTTGGCTAATTTCCAATCAGCTACCGATCTAGATCGACCAAATATACTGGCAGACCAGCATCTGCAGATCGCGCTGAAGTCTGCTCTCGGTAGCGGTTCTTTTCTCCGGGATTGGCAAGTCGAACGCGCAATGTAGCCAATTCGTCGCAAAGAGGCTTTCCACCCGACCGCGCCGCGTTGAGTTTAGTGCGTATTCTTTGGTCGGCACAGATCGCCTCAGCATCCGAATATTTTCGAGCAGCGAAGGCAACTACCGGCTTTCGATCGACCTCGATTGTGAACACCGATAGCGAAAGCCTATCATCGCGCATGACTTTCCTTGCTAGATCGCGCCGATTTTCACGCAGATTACATAAATGATCACAAATATTGGGAGCGCGCCCAAAAACCATGCGACCGCATCGCCCTCGCGATCCGACGCAAACTCCCGGTTTGCATCGGTCTCGGTGCCGTGACGGATGATGACCGAATAGGCTCTGCTTGGGCGGTGGCGCTTGACCGCTTGCCTCAAGAGATGCTTCACGGCGGTTCATAGAGCTTCAGCTCGTAACCTTTGCCGACGGGAAAAAGGACCTTGAGCACTCGAGGTTGGTTACAAACCATGCATCCGGCTTCGCCGTTCACGATAGATCCCCCGGAAAAGCAATTTGGTCGAAATGAACGGAACGAGATCTGAGTCTGGATCCAGAGGCAATAGGTCTGCCATGCCGCGATGAAAGCGGCCCGGTGAGCATTCTGCAAATTGTCGATCGTTGATGGCCCGGGCGTCAGCCCGCTATTGCCTCCGTATGGGTGTGGAGAAGGCCCCTCCCGAATCGGTGGCGACTTACAGGAATCGGCTAGTCTGTCGGCAGCGACGGAATCCGGCCGGGGCTGGACAGTTGCAGCCAGGGCCGTGCGGCATAGATCCCGCACGGCCTTGGTTCAAATCTGTGGATTAGGATGCCGGCTAGGCCCTCGCACATTCCGACTTATTTCGAGCGCCTGGGTCTTGAAGCGACCATAAAAGTCAGCCGATCCCCGGCGAAGTCGGTCCCCGCACTGTGATCAAAATGCTCGCGAAGGGCTGGATCGAACCGGCGGGGCCAAACCGAAAATATCGGATCACAGAGGCTGGGTTCGATGCGATGAAGCGCAAGATTCCATCCAAAGGCTAGACGCCGCCATCCCTCCGCGCGCGAGAGTGCCGAATGTAAACAAGCCCCTGCCGGTGCACGCGACAGGGGCCGTGCAGATGGATGGCGCGAGGCTCTTGCGAGGTGTCGTGCCAAGGACCCGCCTTGATAGAACGTTGGATTGAAGCTTTCGGAGGGCGGGAATGTTGGGCATCTCGCGCAAATAAGAGGCACCGTCCCCGCGGGCTCAGTGGGACAGTTCGAACTTCCGGATCTCCTGCACCCGCGTCAGGCAATAGTCTCGATACAATTCTTCAATGAATGCCCACATGATCGAATCCCCGTTGGCCAATGTACGCGAGCTTGATCAGGTTTTGTTTCGGGAGTGCTTCGCGGAGCCGGCAAAATGGTTTCAGGATCCCGCCGTGGCAAATTCGGGGGGCGGCCTTGCCCTTTTTTTGCCCCTGGCCTGGCAAACCAAAAGCCCGGCATGAAGGCCGGGCTTCATTGGGAATATGCTCTGGTACGCCGCAATGGGCCTACCTTACAACAGCTCACGCTGCCGTCTGTCTGTTTTCGAACATTAGCATTCTGGAATTTGGCGCATTAGGGGTACTCCTCTTGCCGTTGAAACGGCCGCAAGCGCTGCATTTGAGCGGCGCCTGCGGCCTGCGCTGCTACCGTTCCGCACGATCGGTGCAGCGATCTCCGTTCCGTCACAAGACGAGCGCCTGCGGCTTGCATTCCAGCCCCGATGCTTTCAGTGCGACTTCCACAACCCATGGAAGCGCTTCGTCCAGTCATAACCACCCTTGGTGACCCCGCCGCACGCAGTCGCCATCCCGCTAAAGCCGCAGGCGATATCCATCGTGTTTTATTTCATAAAACCACTCGGCGCCGGCGGGAACCGCCTTGCCGAGCGTCGGTAGGCAAAACTCGAAACGCATAGGCCGACATAGGCATCCACCTTCCAATTGCGACCGGCGGGGACATTTCCCCTTGTCTCGGCGGTCAGGAACCAGCCAGGCGAAACGCGATGCCGATCCCTGCTTCTCTGCGGCGGGCCGTGCTAAGAGGTGGGGCAATGAGCGAGTATACGAGCCGACGAGATATGATTTTAAGCACTCACGCAGTTGTCGGCGGCGCCATCGCTAGCCTGTTCCCGTCGCACCCAGTCCTCGTTGCGGTTGCGGCGTTTGCAAGCCACTTTGCGATCGATGCGATCCCGCACTGGGACTATCCACTTCGAGCGATCAAATTAAAGCGTGATGTCAACAATCGCGGCCTGCCAGCGGATCCGAGGCTTTTTTACGATTTGGCTCTTATCGGCTTCGATGCTTGCGTGGGTCTATTGATGACAATTTGGCTTTTCGCGGCACCCGCGACGACTGGGGTGATCGTGCTCGGCGCTCTTGCAGGAATGTTGCCCGACCCCTTACGGGTCGCGCATAGAATGTTTCCGAAACAGCCCCTGACGACCTTGCAACGTTTCCATAGATGGGCCCACACGAAGCGGACGCTTAGCTGGCCGCTCGGCATCAGCTCGCAAGCACTCTTTGCCGCATCCGTGTCCTGGATAGTTTTGACAGTCGGCTGAGGACGCTCGCAAGGCGGATTGCTGAGTACAGCGCGCGACATGAATGAGTTGGTGCACATCGCCTGTCTCGCCTGTATCTTCACGCTGGCTGGCTTTTCATGCGTTTGTGAACTGCTTCACAAACGTGCGAGCGTTGGCGGTTTTCTATATATTCCCTCGGCCTACGCAGTCGCGATCGACACAAGAGGGGATGTTCATGAAGCTTATTCTTTCAATCCTCATGATTTTTCCGGCGAGCGCTTTCGCTAACGATTGTCCCGGATTCTTAAACTACGTGAAAGCCAATTCGCAGCTAAAACGGTACAATAACAGTCAGATTCAGTGCTTTATGACTAAGCCGCCCAAGCAGCACACCGCACTATTCACTTTATCATCCGGCAACGTGACCGTCTCTTGCACCGTCTCGGGATCTTATCCCTACCGACAATTGTCCTGCTCTGACGGCGGCCAAAGCTTCGGAAGGTCGCTCAACAACTAAGCCCTCGGTCAAGCACCGACGCGAAGCTTGCCGCAAATTGTCGGCGCCGCCGGTTCACGCTGGCGGACCTAGCACTCCCGGCGCTCTAATCCGCAATTGGATCGGCAGCCGGGAGCATCGGGGCTGGAAGAGTGAGCGGTGCCATGTTCGGCCGTTAATTACAACGGGTGGACCAGCGGACTCCGGTAGTTATCCGGAGTCCTTATTCGGAACGGGGTGTTCTACTGTGAGAACACCGGCGAGATTTAAGTATCAGCCAATTTCAAGTTGCCCGGGATATGGCCGCAGTGGGGCTGGAACCACGCTGCGGCTTTTCCCATTGAGGTGTGTTCCTAGCCATCGCGGCACGGGACACCGAAGTTGTCGCAGGTGAGAGCGAAGGTTTCTTTCGCCTTCGCGTCTTCAAAGCAGAAGCGCGTGCCGACATCGGCGCGATCGATCCACCAATCAATTTTACTGTCCCTTGCAATGCGGGAGGCCTCTCCTCGCAGCAGATCCAACTTTCTTCCAGCAACGTGGACGATCAGGCAATTTTCCTTGGTCATTTATGACGTCCTAATTGAAGCAACGGATCAATTTGATTCCGACAAAATGAAAATCGTGTGGCGTCCCCTCGGAGAAGGACGATCATTGATCCCGCTTCAGCTTGCGTCGTCTCCAATGCGGTTCCTTGCCCTTGGGAGCTCCGGGAGAGTGTCGGTTCAGCGCCCGCATGTCCCCAATCGCCAGCATGGTCACCGGCGAGAGCATCACGGCAGCTGCCGCTAAGGTCGTGGGTCTAAGCCGCGAACATCTCAGCCGCGAGCTCGGCAAGCCTCATGTAGCCGCATTCATGCACCAGAAGGTGCAGCGCAATCTGGCCGTTGCCGCGACGCGGGCCGGCGCTGCCAAGGTCGAGTTGCTCGACTGCGACAACGCCATGGTGAGGGACAGGGCTAGTTCGTTCGTCCTGGGGCTTGTGGGGATCCAGCCGGCCAGCCAGCTGAGCGTCAACCTCGGGGCCGATCTTGAGCGGCGTGAGTAACCCTTCGACCAGGGATCCGGTTCCGGTCGAGCTTGCAGGTCATGCCAGATGTCGGGGCCCGCTGCGCCCGTGGTTGAAGGCGTAGCCCGCGCAGAGGCCATCGATCCTAGCTTCGGATGCGGTGCAGCAGTAGTTCGGCGGCCGCGGTCGCGACGTGGCAGTTCGGCGAACTCGGCGACATCGTGACATTCTCAACCGCAGCCAAGTCTCCGCATGCTTCAAGCCGACTTATGCAGACGGCGATGCTGAGGAAAATACCATCGCATGACTTCTCGCAGGTTGTCGGAATCTCCGCGCGCCCAGTTGCGCATGATCTCGCAGCCGAAGGAGATCGTCGTGATGGGTCTTGCCCCGGCCTGAATCATTCGATCAAACGCGCGTTCGTGCGCGGTCGGCGAGATGCCGCCTACGGCGTCGGCAACCGGATAGACCTCGTAGCCTTCGGCCAGCATGTCGAGGGTTGGAAAGGCCAGGCAGACCTCGGTCCAAAGCGCGCCGATGACCACCTTGCGCCGCCCCGTGTCCTGGACCGCCTTGCGGAAGTCATCGTCCTGCCATGCATTGACGCCCGTACGGTCGATTTCTTCCACTCCCGGCAGAACCGCGCGGATCTCCGGAATCGTGCCTTCGTTCACGCCCATGTCGACCGCCACCGTCGAGAGCACCACGGGGATGCTGTAGGCTTGAGCGAGCTTGCATAGCGCAACTGCATTGAGGGTGATCTCCTCACGGGAGGATGAAGTAACGCTGGAATACTGCTCAGGCTGGTAGTCGATCAGGACCAGAACGCAGTTTTGAGGGGTCAGAAGGTGATCGGCCTTCGGATCGCGGACGGGTTCGGGCTGGGTCTTTGCCACGTTATTCCTCTTTCGAATTGAAACGAAGCGGTCGTCATTGATGATCCAAATCTTTATCAGAAAGATCTGCTGTGCGCGATCTTCACCACTGTGTCGAGGAGCCGGACGTCGGCCAGATCATGATGGAGCACGGACCTCAGAGCTAGGCCATCCCAGCGCGCTGAGATCGTCCGGCACGTCGCTGAATTTGCGGATGATTCTCCTGGCGCAACTGGAGAGCGATCCCGGGCCGAACGAGCGCGAGGAAATCGAAAGGCAGCTTGCGCAGATCGAGACCGCACTGAGCTTGCTGGAACCGGGAGATGCCGTCGGTCGGGTGGACGAGTGACGCGGCTTTTGCCGTCGGTCAAAGTGCGCTCAGATCGTCCGGCACGTTCCCGAACTTCCGGATCAGCTTCGCGCCTGTTGCGGGGCCCCCGCTGCGGCTGAACGCGACGGCGCCGGCGTGTCCGGGCTTGCGCGCCAGCGCCTCGGTCCGCATGACCGCGGCATTAGCGCTGAAGCACTCCGTCGCCTCGCCCGCAGCGAGGCCGTCATCGGAGAAAACGAACGGTAGAGCGACGAAGTAGGTCAGCCATCTGCCTCGTCCTTGCGTTCCCGAGACGGTGGGAGCCGTCCGCAGGCGTAGCCGGTCGACACCTTGGCCCGGAGCTCGTCGAGCTGCTGCTCCAGGAAGTCGTTCGCGACCAGGAGCGCCTTGACCGTCTCCCTTGCGTCGCCGCCACAGGCCGCTATTGCCTGGTCCGCAGCGAGGTACAGGTCGGCGACGTGGAATGAGTTTTCGGGGGCTGCGGACATGGCCCATTGTTCCCTGTTTGTTCATGTCGAGTCAAGAGCGGGGGCGGCCGCGGAGGGCATCGTCGGAAGATCGTATGGACGTGTCGGAACCGGGCCCACATGATCGTCTTGAATCCAGGCCGCGTATCCGGAGTATGGAAGTCATGGCCCCTTGAGCCAACTGGAAAGGCTTCCTGCGACTGTCTCTCGTCACCTGTCCCGTCGCGCTCTATCCGGCGACCTCGGAGAGCGAGAAGATCTCGTTCAACCAGCTCAACTGGGCGACCGGTCACCGCATCAGATATCTGAAGGTCGCCGACACCGGCGACGAGGTGGCCAACGAGGATATCGTGAAGGGCTACCGGCTCGAGAAGGACCAGTTCATCGACGTCACCAAAGAGGAGCTCGAGGAGTTCGCGCTGGAGTTGACCAGGACGATCGAGATCGACGAATTCGTGACAAGGCCGACATCGACCCGCGCTACCTGATCCGCCCCTACTACCTAAGGCCGGATCGCAAGGTCGGGGCACGATGCCTTCGCCGTGATCCAAGAGACCATCCGCGATATGGACAAGGTCGCCATCGGACGGGTGGTGCTGACCAACCGAGAGCACATCATCGCGCTTGAGCCACTCGACAAGGGTCGGGTCGGCACGCTGCTGCGCTACCCGTACGAAGTGCGATCGGAGCAGGAGTATTCTGACGAGATCCAAGACGTCAAAATCACCAAGCATATGCTCGACCTCGCAAAGCACATCGCCAACCAGAAGTCCGGCACGTTCGATCCCGAGATATTCGAGGATCACGACGAAACGGCTCTGATCGAGCTCATCAATCAGAAGCGCGCCGGCAAGCCGATCACCCCGAAGGAGCGTCCGCGCGGTGGAAACGTCGTCGACCTGATGGAGGCGCTGCGGCAGAGTGTCGGGGGCGCCGCAGCCGAAGCCAAGGCGCGCCGCAGCCGAAGCCAAGGCTCCGAAAAAGTCGCACAAGAAGGCCAAAGAGGCCTCCGCCGGTCAGAAGGAGATGTTGATGCCGATCGCCGGCAAGAAGCCGGCGAAGGAGGCGGCCGCCAAGAAGCCGGTGGCCGGGACGCGGCGGAAGACTGCGTAGGAACGAGCCGTCGGGAGATCGGTTGCTTTGACACCATCATAGGAGGGCCGCATGGATATGAAAGAAACCTCGGCAATGACGGAAGCTTCCGGGCTGACGAATGATGACGGCGGCATAGAGCAGGCCTCCTTAGCGAGGCCGAGCCGCCAAGCGGACGCGAGCCGTCGCCCGTGGCATTCGCAGGATGCCGCGATGCGGTGGGCCGAACAGTTGCGCGAGATGACTTTGAAGGCGCCGCTGCAATCCCTACTTATGGCTTTTCTGCTTGGGATCTGGGTCGCGCGTCGGCGCTAGGCGCCCCCTTCCTTGGGACCGGAAACCTTGCGATGCCCAAAGCCGCCATCTTCGATCTCGACGGGACCTTACTGGACTCGGTCGACCTGCACGCGCTCGCCTGGCAGGAGGCGATGGTCGAATTCGGCCACGACATCACGTTCGAGCAGGCGCGAAGCCAGATCGGAAAGGGCGGAGACAAGCTCATTCCTGTGTTTCTCTCTGAGGCCGAGCAACGGGACCATGGCAAGACACTCGATGAGTGGCGCGGCAAGCGCTTCAAGTCGGCGTATCTACCGCTCGTCCGTCCTTTCTCGGCTGTTCCGGACCTTTTGCGGCGCGCGCGAGGCGCAGGACTTCGCATCGCCATCGCTTCCTCCGCCAAGAAGGACGAACTGGAGAAGTATCTTGCCATTGCCGGAATCGTCGATCTGGTGGACATCGCGACCTCGTCCGAAGACGTCGACGAGTCCAAGCCGGCACCGGACATCTTCGAAGTCGTGCTGGAGAAGCTCGGCATCGAGGGCGGCGCAGCGGTCGCAATCGGCGACACGCCGTACGACTCCATCGCGGCCGGCAAGGTGGGTATCCCGACCATCGGCGTCCTCTGCGGCGGCTTTACGGAAAGCTCGCTGCGGGATGCCGGTTGCGTCGATGTGTACCCCGGACCGGCCACCCTTTATGCACGCTTCGATGACACGCCGCTCGCGGATAAGACGACGGCGGGCTCCTTGGCTATTCCTGCAGCGGCGGCCCGTTGGAGGCGAGGCTCAGTAAGAAAAAAATTGTAAGCCAGAGCGTCAAGTATCGCCGAGCAGAGTGAGATCCAAGCCGAAGCCGACGCCAGCGATGATAACCGGGATGACAAATACCAAGGACACATTCGGAATGGACACCACCGACCGTCACAGTCGTCGCCACGGCGGTCATCGCAATTGAAGCAAGATAGCGCATCCACTCCGATGCCATGGGATCGGCATTCGGCGTCTGAATGACGTACGACTGCAGTTTCGAGTCAAAATCAACTACCGTTTCGACTCCCATTGGCACTTGAGTTTGCGTTTGCTAGAGCGACTTGCAGCGACAGGGTTATGGATCGACGCCGACGGGCTGATGCTGACGGTCAGAGGGCGACCTGGTAGTGGTCGAGACGGGGCGTCACTCCTGAGCAACGGCCCGTGCGAAACATGATTCATCTCGCTGGAAGTCCGGCCGCGGACAGCATGGCCCTTCCCGGCATTGAAAGAGTGTGGATCGTTGAGACTGCGGAAAAAGTGCTTTTCCGCCTCTATATGAATGATCGCATTTCCCATGATTATCCGGTTCCGAAAAGGACCGTGTTCTTGCGGATGAGCTTCGGATGCTGGCTGACCCGATGGAGGCGCGCAGTTCGGCGAAGGCCACACATCCATCGCCCGATGCCCAAAAGCGCAAACTGAATTAGCGGATGGCGCACCAACCTCTCAGCAGGTTTGGTGCTGGCTTGGATCCATCAAAAATCGGGGAACTCCGAACTGTCGGGCGAGTTACAGAACCGCCGAGGGGATTGAAGGATGAGCGGTCGTGTGCGCAGTAGCGCACGGCGTTTCTCTTGATCGCGCTCGTCCTCCATTCGGCAGTACTTAAATGGAGAGGCGACAATGAAAGCACCACTTCTTCTTGCTGGCGCATTAATCATCGGATGCGCCGCCCCAGCATTAGCAGATGAGTACTACGTCGTACAAGGTCCGAGCCATCAATGCACGATTACCACCACACGTCCGGCGGACAAGGAAGTCGTGACGCAGATCGGTCCGATGGCCTTCAAGACCCGCGTGGAAGCTGAAGACCGCATCAAACAGACCAAAGTCTGCGAGGAAGGCACTGTTGGTAGCAGCAGCACGACCGTTATCAAAGAGAAGTAACCGACGGCCTTGGCGAATTCGAGAAGGGTCGCGCCTATTCCTCTCGGCGCGACTTTTTGTTTGCAGGCCACCTAGCTGGAGCAGCGGTTCTGAGGCTTGAGCCAACTGCTCCTGCGGCTGTGACGTATTGCGAATGTTGGCGACTGGCGGGCCACCTGTGCGCGGCGGTGGTGGCATTCCCTCGTGCATCAGCGCCATCTCGCTTCCGGCTTCCGTGTTTCGGATCATAGGCGCTGGATAGGGCATCGGCGGCAAGTTGTCGACGTAACGGTTGAGGGGGCAATTGCTTCGCTACGACCACAGGGAGGACGCGCATGGACATGAGGGAAGCCTCTGCAATGACGGAAGCCTCCGGCCTCGTGAACGATCAGGGCGGTATTGAGCTCGCTTCCGAAGCGATGCCAGCGGCGAGAGGGATGTGGTAGGGACGCCAGGCCGACGCGAGCCGGATTCCCAACAGACAGCACTGCGGTTGTCCGACCGTTTGCGCAAGATGGCCGTGGAGGCGCCGCTGCAATCGCTCTTGTTGGCGTTCTTGTTGGGAGTATTGGTAGCCCGTCGGCGTTAGCGGAGGACGAATGATGGAGCTGCGCAGGCTCCATGGCTGGAAACTGAAGACCTGCCAGGCGTTGTAGGCTTCTTCGATCTCGCGATCGCGGCGCCCTTCATGAAAGGGGGCCCTTCAGGCTTGGGGCACGGCAGCAATCTCTTCCATCAGGGTATGGCCAGGGAGACGGGCGACCCGACGCGGTCGCCGCGGCCATGGCAAAGCCGGGCGTGGCCCTAAAGCGCTCCGCAGGATCGAGGTGCGCTTCGCCGAACAGTCTGACCTGCCGACTGACCTACGTGATGGCGAGTTCGGCGACAGGCGTTCGCGATGAAAATCTTCTTCTCTGGAAATAGCTTCGGCTGGATACTGGATCAGGTCCTTGGCCATCAGGATTCCGAGGAGGACGATCATGGCAATCCAGATCGTGATGGACCGTACCGGCGACAGGTGAGGCGGTCTTCGGCGATCAGCACGTCGAGAGGGGAGCGCGAGGGCAGCCAAGCTGTCCGGCGTAGACGTTCCTACACTGGAGCACGAAGCAATGCCGCAGGCAGAACCGATTTCTGTTCAAGTTGGTCCATAGTGCATTGGCGCGGCTTTTTGTCAGGACGCCACCGGATGATCGTGGTGCCGTGGCGAAATCGTCCGGCGGTGAAGTGGTCATAGGAAACTTCAACAACGAATTTCGGTTTCACCGACTGCCATTCCGTCGATCGTTTGGTCGACCACCGGCTGCGGCCGCCTGGCGCGTTTCCGGTGAAGCTGCGGTCGTTCACGATGGTCTCAAGCTGATCCGTCAAAGCCGCCTTCGCTGCAGAC
The DNA here is from genome assembly GCF_004571025.1 of Bradyrhizobium niftali. Lineage (GTDB taxonomy): Bacteria > Pseudomonadota > Alphaproteobacteria > Rhizobiales > Xanthobacteraceae > Bradyrhizobium > Bradyrhizobium niftali. Next base: position 1,067,219 of record NZ_SPQT01000001.1, read on the forward strand.
TTGAGCCCGGACGTGAACCCGACATGGTTCAATTGGCCCTTTTCATCATAGAGGCCCAACAAGAGAGAGCCTACGACTTTGCGCCCGGCAGTACGCCTCTCTCCGTACCGAAAACCCCCAATCACGCAGTCCGCGGAGCGGATGCGTTTGATCTTTTGCATGCCTTCGCGATTGCCAGTCTGGTAGGGAAGATCGATGCGTTTGGCGATGACACCATCGCTACCACCACCGGCCCGAGCGAGCCACCGTTCGGCATCGGTATGATTTCGACTTGCCGGAGAGAGGACAAAGATCTCGCTGTGCTTGAAATGCCGTTTGGCGAACCGTTCCAGCGCAGGGCGCCGTTTCGTGAGCGGGAGCCCCGCAATGTCGTCGGTCCCGCAGCCAAGAAGATCAAACGCGAGAAAGACGGCCGGCGTTGCCGTGGCAAGCCGTTTGACGCGGCTTGCCGCTGGGTGGATGCGCTGCAGCAGATCATCGAACGAAAAGCGCTTGCCGATTGGAATGACTAACTCGCCGTCCAGCGCAAATTGTGTTTCGGCAAGGTTCAGGGCCGCGACTGCCACTTCCGGAAAGTAACGAGCAAGCTCTCGTCCCGATTTGGACTGCATTCGAAGGCGCGATCCGCTTCGGATCAAAAGGCAGCGAAAGCCGTCCCACTTCGGCTCATATTGCCACTCGGCCCCCCTCGGCAGGCGATCAACCGACCGGGCCTCCATGGTGAGCATCAACGCCTTCCTTAAGCACACTTGAACGTGGAGTAACCGGAACGGCGGCTTTCCGTTCCAGGAAAGTGAAGGATGCTCTTGCAAGAGATTCCTCGCCCGCTTCCGAGCGTGACCTCACGAAGACCAACTAGCCGTACCAAGCGCGTCGCCTTAGACGACCAAGCTTTCCGGTCATGGCCAAAGCGGATGTCGCGGTCGGATGTTCCATTGTCCGCAACACTGCGCCAGCTCCGGTGGAAGTAGCCCGCGCTTTGACTTTGGGGGTCGACGAGAACGTCTTCTGATCCTTGCGGTGGTTGGCTGGCTTGCTGTCGCGCGGCCGCATACATTTTCCAATGTGCCGGCTCGCGAGCATCAACCTCCCGCGTTCACCCGTCTCCTGCAGCCGCACCGACCTTTCCAGACGCTCCACGCAATGAAGAAAAGACTCCGCGGCCACACAGCGTACCCCGTGAACTATAACCGCAGCGCATCAACGCCGTTCCTTATTTGCCGCTAAGTCCAACAACAGAAGCCACGCCACAACCGATTCAAACTGACATGGCTTCAATCGTTCCGGAACCCGTGAAGCCTGCGGCGTTGCATGACCATCCAGTCCTTGAAGGAGGATCAGATGGCGCAGTGACGAGGTCGGTGTCGGTCTCGCGCCAGGCGCAGCCCGCCTGCGCTCAAAAATCTTCAAGCATCCGATAGACGTCGCAGTCGAGCCGGTCAGAAGGCAGACCAGGAACGCATACGCAAACTCCCCGGGCGGCCTTGATCCAATCGCAAGTGCTGGCCAATCGCTCCTCTGAAGGGGACTGGCCGAAATGCGCCGCTCGGCAGCTCGGTCACAGGCGTGGCGATTGTCCTTAGGCAAATCCGATATTGAAGCTTGGCATCCTATCCAGCGGAGCCAACTGAGGCCTTACTTCGGCTTCTCGGCCCGAAGGTGCAGAACGTAGAGCGTGTTCTGGAACGCATCCGTAACTTCCATGCGCCAATCGCGATCGCGCGCCAGTTTTCCGTCTATGCTCTGATGCATCTGCCCGGCTGTTACGGTGGCTTCCTTCCACGCCGCGTGCTTGTCCGGAAGCTCCTCGCCCTCGTGGTCGATCTCAGCGCGTTGGTGCGTGATATGAAAGAAATATCTCGGCATGCCCACGGAAATGCGACAGGCGGGATGATGTCCCAACTAGACCAGTGCTCGCATTGGCGAAATCAGATACTTCTTGCAGTTCCGCGTTAGCCCTCGTTCATGATGGAGCATGCTATGCCGGGGCCGGTACGGTATCTTTCATCTCGGACTTATTGAAATCCGGGTGGGGCCGCTGCTCCAAGGTAGCGGCCGGACGCCCGTGCGATCGTGAAACGTAAGCCCGGTCAGCGAAGCGCGCCTTCGATCGGTGGCTTTGCCGTGTTGAGCTCTCCATCGCTGTCGCGCAAAAATTGCCGACCAAGATCAGCTTCGCTGAAGAACAACAATCTCGCGGAGATGACTTATCGGCGCTAGCTTGCTGCTGCAGCCAGCCAAGCGTGCGCGACGCGCTTTGGAACTCGCCGCGACAACCTCGGTTAGTTGAACTGCACCAACTATCAAGGGGCCAGCATGACGGAACCGGATGTTCGTAAAGGGATGCCGCCCGTCAAGCTGTCGCGTCAAGAGTTCGAGAGCCGCTACAAGAGCCGGTTCGTCGATCCTATCTTTGCATCGCTCAAGCCCGAGATCGATGCCATCGTCGGTGCTGCCTGGGACGCCTACAGTCATTCGCGCAAATCGCCTGTGACCCAGAAGGCGGGCGCAGGATTCGTCGATCCCGATTATGACGTTGCCGTCGATTGGCTTGCGGCGCGCGCCGCCGTCCTTGAGGCGCAGCGACGGCACGACGATGCCAACGCGACGCCGCGCATCCTGATTGTCAACGGTTCGGCCCGCAGCGAGCATACTTGTCCCGGCGAGATGTCCTAGACGTGGCGCATGGTCAAGCTCGCCGAGCCCGTCTTCGCCGAGATGGGATTTGCCGTCGACATCCTCGACCTCTCGCGCCTCACTTCCGAGTTCGGCAAGAACATCCATCCCTGCAAGGCCTGCGTTTCGACAGCCATGCCGCTGTGCCACTGGCCGTGCAGCTGCTATCCGAACTACTCGCTCGGCCAGACCAGCGACTGGATGAACGAGATCTATCCGCTCTGGGTGGCAGCCCACGGCATCCTGATCGTAACGCCGGTGAATTGGTATCACGTGCCGGGCGGGCTCAAGGCGATGATGGATCGCCTGGTTTGCGCCGACGGCGGTAATCCCGATCCGACATCGACCCACGGCAAGAAAGCTGATGAAGCCAAAGCCCTCGAGTTGAAAGGCTGGTCGTACCCACGTCATCTCGCCGGCCGTCATTTCGGCTTGATCGTCCACGGCGACAGCGTCGGCGCCGAAGGCGTGCGGCGAACCCTGTCCGACTGGCTGACCGATATGCACTTGATCTCGGCGGGCCGCTTCAGCGAGCTCGACGGTTACGTCGGCTACATGGAGCAATATGCGGCCTCACATCGCGCATTCGATGAAGACGGCGAATTCCAGCGGGAAGTACTGAACGCGACGCGGGCGCTCGGCAATGCCGTCCGGCTCGCGCGGAACGGACAGCTCGAGGAGCCGGGTAGCGAACTCGAAGACCCGAATCCAAAATGACGGACGGAGAGAACAGATGCTGGAAGAGAAACTCAAGGAATCCATTATCGGCGAACTCAAGCGTCAGGCGGCCAACCGGCCGCAATCGCTGAAGGTTGAAGGCTCTTCAGAGGAGCTGGTTGTCAACGGAAAGATCGACCTTGCCGAGCTTGTCATGGTGATCGCAGGTTCAGTTGCCGGCGGGCCGTAGTTGCGCTCGCTAAAGAAGCGCCTTCAGCTTCAGCGCATCGGCTGGGGCTGCGCTCTTCTGATCGTTGTCAAAGTAAACATAGACGTCGCAGCCTTGCCGCTTCCAGGAGTTGATGCGCCGGGCCCATTGCGTGAGCGTCGGTCGCGTGTAGTGGCCGTGATACCGCCCGCTCGGACCATGGCCACGCACATAGACAAAGTCCGCCGTGCGCTTCCAGGGTGCCGGGGCATCGTGGTGGTCTGACAGGCAGAGTGATATGTTCTCGTCGGCCAGCATCCGCAGGATGCGGGGCTGATACCAGCTTGGGTGACGAAATTCGAAGCTGTAGCGGCGCTTTCTCGACAACAGCTTGAAGAAGAGCGCGAGCCCGTCGGCATTCGCCTCAAACTGCGGTGGCAGCTGAAACAGGATCGGTCCCGCCTTGCCGCGAAGCAGGGAAATGCGGTCCTCCAGCAGCGCGAGGCTGTTTTCAGAGCGGTCGGACAAGCGTTTCCAGTGCGTGATGAATTTGGACGCCTTCCATGCGAAGACGAAATCGCCGCCGGTCTGTTCTCGCCAGGTCTCGACTGCTTCCGGTGTCGGCGTCCGGTAGAATACACCGTTCAGTTCTGTGGTCTCGAACTGGCCGGCGTAGTAGCGAAGCTCTTCTTTCAGCGGCAAGCCTTCCGGGAAGAAGGGGCCGCGCCAGGAATCATAATGCCAGCCGGAGGTGCCGATGAGGACGCGCGCCATTTCCACACGCTGGGCGGGATGTGCGCCGACACCCGCCCGTTCTGTTGCTATCGCATTACGATTGGCCGCCCTTGCGGCCTGCCTCGCTGGCCTTGTCGCGATCGTTGGCGAAGTTTCCAGGTTTACCCGATGAGCTGCTGCCCTGCTGGCCGGGTTTGTTGCCGCCCTGGCTTTGCTGTCCTTGCTGGCCGTGGCTATGTTCGCCCCTCTTCTTGCCCGCTTCGGACGCGCGTTGTGGATCGTTCGCAAAGTTACCGCCACCGCCGCGTTGTTCGTTTGCCATGTCGATGCTCCTGCTTTGTTGCCCAGCCTCCGCAAAATCCCAACCGAAGAGGGGCTGTCTCGTTCCTGGGAGCGTCACGACATTAAAGATTATTCGCGAGCATGTTGCGCGCGGCCTGGCGCCGCGCCTCGGCGCCACCGACGCCGTGCATCAAGGCGATCTCGCCCTGTTGCTCATGGCGCATCGCATGCGCCATCAGCCGAAGCCGGGGATCACCGGCTGAATGCCATTCTTGGTCCATCATCCGAGCCGCGCCGGCATAGTGCAGGCTCGTGAGCCGGATAAAAATCGAGCCGCCGCTTGTCGTCATGCGCATCGCGTGCTTCCGCCATCTGTGCCGCCGTCAGGTAGCCCGGCATTGCCGACATCTCTTCGGCCGAGCACACCGTCATGGGATCACTGACCCACCCCGCCAGCGCGCGAAGATCATGTTCTGTCCGGCTTGGGATGCCACCATGAGAGCGGCCAAGGCACGCAGATGGGGATCCTGTGCCCACGCGACCGCAAGGCGGGCAAGCGTGATTCCCTGCTGATGGTGCGTCGTCATGTGGCGCATGTAGCGTTGATCCTCATCCCGGGATCTGCTTAGGAGCGGCAGAGCAACTGAAAGCGCGTCGGCCAATCCAAGGCTGGCCGACAAAGCCAGAACGGAGCGGGCGCCCAATGCCCAACGTGTGCGAACCGTACCGTTGCCGGTGTGGGTGCCCGATCGGCCACCGGAGCCATGCAAATAGCGGATACATTATGGCCGATGACGGATGGACCAGGAAGCCAATCCAGTAGGGCTGCTGTAGTTTGAAGATCGGTTGCAGCGATCACTGTTCGTTGTATCAGTCACGCGACAGGATGGCCTCTCGAACAGTTCGGCTCGAGCTTAAGACGGAAACGAGCCCCAGAGCCATCAACACCAGGCCAGGCCAGTTTGCCGTCCAGCTCCGCCCGTCGTCGCCCGCCTCGGCAATAGGATGGGCGACGGGTGAGGCCGGAGTCATGGAGACGGCAACCGCGTCACTGGCGGCCGGCGCAGCGGCCAGAGGCGTCTCAACGTCCACCTGGCGCGGCGTGGGGCGATCAAGGTTGAGCTGATCAGTCGCGCGGTCGGCGACGGGTGCCAATGGGACGAGGGCCGCGGCCCCGATAGCGGCATCAGCCACCTTTAGCTTGGACGCGGGCGGCATCGGTTGAGTGGAGTACAGTAGCTCGGCACGCGCATCCACGAGCGCCTCCTGCTTGACACGATCCTTTGCGGCGTGACGATGCACCGGCTTTTTCACAGTCGCGATCCCCTCGGCCGCCAGGAACCAGCACCTGCGGTGGCCGTCCAAACGATAAACCCAGCGTTGACCGTCCGCGGTCGACTTGCCGGGCCGCGGCAAGCACTCCGTTTCAGTGGATGCAGGCGCAGCGGCTGTCTGGGGAGCGATACCGAAGAAATCTGCAAATGGATTCGAAGATGCAGGCGCCGTTGAAAATCCTGCGAGAAGGACAAAAGCGCTGAAGCAGAATCGCAAATGACCGGACATGAAAACCCCCGGTGTTGCGCCCCCCAGCAGGATCCTTCGCTGCGACCTGGGTCACAATGCGGCTCAAATCGGGCAATGCGGTGGATACATTCTGGCCCGGACGAGATCCGGCCGCACAAAAGCACCCACTATTGCGCGCCGGCTATGATCGGTGCCGGACTATCCGGATAAATGATCCTGAGCATGCCCGTAGACAGGCCAATCGAAAGAACAGCTCAGCGAGCTAATGAGGCCAAATCATAGATGGCGCGCGTACTTAGTTAGGTTGCGAGAATGTTCGAAAGCGGACAGACGCGATTTTTGCGCTGGACTAGCTGCGACCGATTCCCGGCGCCCGATGCGCTTGGGACGTGACGGTCTCGTTTTTTCTCACGCTGATCCCACGCGCAGACGTCATCGTTTGCGACACGGCATTCGCTGTAGGACCGACGTTGCTCTGTTTCGGCGGCCTTCGAGGCCAAGCAGCGCCGCGCCCGCTCGATCTTCAGCGAGGCGCGACGTGCGCAAACCAAGCCGACCGTATGATCGTTGACCACCCCTTTCGCGGCTAAATGGGCCTTTCCGTGACATTCTCGACCGGCTTTTCGTCTTTGACGAGACAGGCCGACGGTGAATGTATGCGAGCAGCCGTCGAACCAGGCGAGAAGGGCAAATAGTCTGTCGCATCAGGTGAGCAGCTTATCCAGCGTGATCGGGAAGCGGCGGATGCGTTTGCCAGTGGCGTGATAGACGGCGTTTGCGATCGCCGCGGGGACGCCGACGATGCCGATTTCGCCCAGGCCCTTGACGCCAAGCCGGTTGATGTGGTCGTCGCGCTCATCGACGAAGATCACATCGATGTCGTGAATGTCGGCATTCACGGGGATGTGGTACTCGGCGATATTCGCGTTCATGATCCGGCCGAACCGGTGATCCATCACCGTCTCCTCGTGCAGGGCCATCCCGATCCCCCAAACCACTCCGCCCATGATCTGGCTGCGGCCGGTCTTGGTGTTGAGAATCCGCCCGGCTGCGACGGCGCTCACGACTCGCGTGACGCGGATGACGCCGAGCTGCTCGTCGACCTTCACCTCTGCAAATACGGCTGAATGCGTGTTGCGGGCGTGCGATTTGTCCTCCGCGAAGTGATTGAGCTTGTGCTTCTCGATCCGTTCGAGCTTGCCGTAGCGCATCGCATCCGTGATCGGGACCGCACGGCTCTTCTCGCCGTTGCTGGCGATGGTGCCGTCGACGAGGATGACTTCGGCCGCATCGATACCGGCGAGGGGCGAAGAGGGCATTGCACTGGCGAGGCGCGCGAGCTCCTGGCGAATGTCTTCGGCTGCTCCCAGTACCGCATGCGCGCTCGATGCAGCCATCCAGGAACCGCCCTCGACGGGAGCTTGCGGCAGGGTCGAGTCGGCGAGCTTGACGCTAATGTTCTCGATCGGCAGCCCGAGTGCATCGGCCGCCACCTGCGCCACGATGGTGTAGGTGCCGGTGCCGATGTCGGACGCCGCGCAGAATACCTCGGCATGGCCATTGGCGGTCAGCACGATGCGGACCGCGACCGGCATCTGCAGCGCCTCCCACACGCCTGTCGCCATACCCCAGCCGACCAGTTCCTTGTCATCACGCATCGAGCGCGCGGCGGGATTGCGCTTGCTCCAGCCGAAGGCCTCCGCGCCGCGGGCGTAGCATTCGCGCAGCTGCTTGCTGGTGTAGGGCAGGTCTTCGCTCTGGTCGCGATCCGAGTAGCATTTCAGCCGCAGTTCGATGGGATCGAGCTTGAGCGCGACGGCCAGCTCGTCCATGGCGCATTCGAGCGCGCAGACGCCCGAAGCCGCGCCGGGCGCGCGCATGTCGCAGGGGGTGGAGACGTCGAGGCGCACGACCTTGTGGGAATAATGGCTGTTCCGGCTCTTGTAGAGCTGTTCCGCCCAGCCGCTGTCGTTGCGCGCGAAATCCTCGTAGCGCGAGGTGACGGCGGTGGCCTCGTGCATGACTGCCTCCAGCGCGCCGTCCGGCTTTGCGCCGAGCCCGACATGCTCGATCGTCGCCGGCCGGTAACCGAGCCCGTACATCTGCTGGCGCGTCAGCACGACGCGTACGGACCGCTTCAAGGCAAGTGCGCCCAGCGTCGCCAGCACCACCTGGTATTGCGGCCGCAGACCGGAGCCGAAAGCGCCGCCGACATAGGGCGAGAGCACGCGGATCTCGTCCGGCTGCTTGTCGAGCACGCCGCAGAGATATCTGTGAACGTTCAGGACGCCTTGCGTCTTGTCGTAAACGGTGAGCCTGCCGTTGCCGTCCCAGACAGCCGTGGTCGCAAAGAGTTCCATCGGGTTGTGATGCTCGGTCGGAACGAAGTAGTCCGCCTCGTGCCGCATGGCCGCTCCGGCAAGCGCTCCTGCGGCGTCGCCCCGCGGCTCGTGCGGCCTCTTCACTTCGGTCGCCCTGTTGCGCCCGGTTTCGAGCTCGGTCGCAAACGTGTGATCCTCTTGATATTCGACACGCACCAGGGTCGCGGCGAATTTCGCGGTTTCCCACTCCGTCGCCACGACCAGCGCGATCGGCTGGCCGTTGAATTTGATAATGTCATCGTAGAGCGGACGGAAGGGCGAACCTTCGTCCGGCGCCACCTCGTCCTTCCAGGCCTCGACCTTGTCGGCGAGCGGCGGGCGATGCGCGTGGGTGAGCACGTCGAGCACGCCCGTGACCTTCAGCGCCTCGCTGGTGTCGAGGCGGGCAATCCGCCCGCGTGGAATTGTGGCCTCGACGACGAAACCATGGACGAGACCGTCGACCGTGAATTCGCCGGCATATTTGGCGGCCCCGGTGACCTTGGCCCGACCGTCGACGCGAGACGTTGCTGTTCCGACATAGGCGTTCATCGGTCCCTCACGCAATCTTCTTGTGAGCTTGCGATTGCGGCGTGGCGCTTGCGGCCTGCATCAGCGTCCGCACGATGGCCCGGCGCGCGAGCTCGACCTTGAAGCCGTTATGGGCAGAGGCCCTTGCGCCCTGCAGCAGGAAATCCGCAGCGTGCGAGAAGTGCTCCACTGTTGCCGCTTGGCCGCGTAACGCCGCTTCGGCCTCAAAGCTGCGCCAGGGCTTGTGGGCGACGCCGCCGAGTGCCACGCGCGCCTCGCTGATGGCGTTGCCCTCGAGTTCGAGCGCAGCCGCGACCGAGACCAGGGCGAAGGCATAAGACAGGCGGTCGCGGACTTTCAGATAGCTGTAGTTATGGGCAAAGCCGCGTGGCGGCAGTTCGATTGCCGTGATGATCTCGCCGGTATCGAGGTTGGTATCGATGTGAGGCGTGTCGCCGGGCAGCCGATGGAAATCGGTCAATGCTATCGTCCGCTCACCGGATGGGCCTGCGATGTGCACGAACGCGCCGAGCGCAGCCAGCGCCACGCTCATGTCGGACGGATTGGTTGCGATGCAGGCGGCGCTCGTGCCGAGGATCGCATGGTTGCGGTTGAGGCCGTCGATCGCCGAGCAGCCGCTGCCGTGAGTTCGCTTGTTGCAGGGCGTTGCCGTATCATAAAAATAGGCGCAACGCGTTCGCTGCATCAGATTGCCGCCGACGGAGGCCATGTTGCGCAATTGCGCCGAAGCTCCGGCGAGGATGGCGCTGGCGACCAGCGGGTAGCGCTGCTCGATGAGCGGATGGTAGGCAAAATCGGAGTTCGGCACCAAGGCGCCGATGCGCAGACCTCCGTCGGCAGTCTCCTCGATCTTGCGGAGCGGCAGGCGAGAGATGTCGATCAGCCAGGACGGCTGCTCGACGTTCTCCTTCATCAGGTCGATCAAATTGGTGCCGCCGGCGATGAGCTTGGCACCGGGATGGGCGGTGAGCAGGAGAATCGCATCGGCGACGTCGGCGGCGCGGGAGTACTGGAAGTTGATCATGGCCGCCCCACTGCCTGCTGGATGGCGGCGACGATGTTGGGATAGGCGCCGCAGCGGCAGAGATTTCCGCTCATCAGCTCCCGGATCTCGTCAGCATCCCCGGCGCGACCTTCGGCGAGCAAACCGGCCGCCGAACAAATCTGTCCCGGCGTGCAATAGCCGCATTGGAAGGCGTCGTGGTCGATGAAGGCCTGCTGCAATGGATGCAGCGCTCCATCCCTGGCAAGACCTTCGATGGTCGTGATCTCCGCGCCGTCCGTCATGACGGCGAGCGTCAGGCAGGAATTGACCCGCCGACCATCGACCAGTACCGTACAGGCGCCGCATTGACCGTGATCGCAGCCTTTTTTGGTGCCGGTCAGCGCAAGATGGTCACGCAATGCGTCCAGCAGCGTGGTCCAGGGCACGAGGTCCAGCGTGCGCCTGACGCCATTGACGACGAGGTTGGTTGGGATGCGATTGGCAACTTGATTTGCGACATCAGCCATGTCGTTTTCCCTGCGGTGGAGGCCGAGCTGAGAAGTCAAACCTGCTGGCGAGAGTGCGCCAGTTTCCGCTCGCCATTCGCGCCCAACGGTCGGCCAATCGCTTTGTTCCATGCAGCTCTCCGGAACGGAACCTGAGCCCTCATGATCTCATTGGAATCCCGGGTGGGGCAAGTGGTGCATTCGACGAGGGACAGCGAGTCGGAAATCCGTCTGGGAAACTCCCTGGCTGGACCGGGTTTTGCCTGCGATCACGGACATAGCATCACGCTACATCTCGCATTTCCGTTTTCGGCTGAGCCTGCACTCGATGGGTGCCGAAAGCAGAATGTCGGGGCGGGGAAGCGGCTTCTGGCGCTAAGCGGCCATTGAGCAAGCGAACGGGCTAACGGGCGCGTTTGAGCGACGGCGAGCCAATCGATAAGCTGCCGAGAGCCTATTCGGCGACAGTCGCAGCAATGACGCACGGCAATCGCAGCGAATAGCGCTGGCGTGTTGCATGGCATCATTAGCGTCCGACAGGAACCTTCCGAAGCTCCCACGCTCATCGAGGACGAAGCGCTGACAATTCCCGATCAGGGCGACATTTGCGATGGACGCCCGTCGTCGCAGGCGCGTTCGTCGCAACGGCATTTACCTTTATTCTGGTGACCTTTGGCGTCGCCATCGGTCTCGGTGTCAGCTCAACCTCGCCAACCTGGCGAGACGCGTCTCCCGCGCTGTCGCTACTCTCTGGGCTCTATTTGATCTCGCAGGCGATCGTCAGTTTTGGTCTGGGCGGCTACATTGCGGGGCGAGTTCGCGGCGGCATCGATGCGACGAGCGGTGCCGAAAGGGAGATGCGCGACGGACTTCATGGGCTGGCGGCATGGGCGCTCGCGGTCCTACTTGGCGCTGTCCTGGCAGGTATTGTTGGCGCGGCCGCGGTCAATCGCGCGTCTTCATCGACGACATTGGCCAACAATACGGTTGCCGAGCCGCTCCTGAGCTACGAACTCGATCGGCTGTTGCGCTCCCCGCGTCGGCCTGCGAATGCCGATATCAGCGCCGAACGCGCCGAGGCGGGCCTGTGAACGGAGATGACCGGACCTATCTGATCCAGCAGATCCAGGCGCTGACGGGCCTTTCGGCCGGCGACTCCGAGCGGCGGGTCGATCAGGCCATAGCGAGCTCGAAAACGGCAATCGCTCATGCGCGTCGCAGCACGATCGTTCTCGCGTTCTCCTTGGCCGTGGCCACACTGCTCGGGGCTGTGAGCGCTTGGGCGGCGGCAGTTGCCGGCGGTCGGCACCGCGACGGCGCGCCGCTCCCGGAGTGGATGGCCTTGCCGACAGATTAGAGCCAAAGAGAACGGCCGTGCCATAGGCTCAGTCCGTGGGCCGGCGTGCCAGCCCATTCGATCGTGGCGGTGCCGCCGGACGCCAGGGCAGCGATTGCGGCCTTTCGGGCCAGATAATCGTGCGGCAAATCATCAGAGAATTCCGGATCAGAGAATTCCGGCGAAATGGCTGAGGACCTCGAATTCGCGTCCGCTTGCGACGCCGACCAGCGTGATGCCGTTGCAGCCGTCCGTATTGCGAGCGCGGTAGGCGCGATTATGACGCCGGCGCCCCCCGTGCTCAGATAGGAAGGCCAAGTTGCGGCTCTTTGGTCGTCGGACTGCAGAGAGCATAGCGAGATCCCCAGAAGCCGGACCGGTTTGGGAAATGGGTCTCGTTCCGCAGGGGGCCGATCGAAATGCGCCGCTCTATCGGAGTATGTCCCTGGCGAGCACTCCATGCAGCCGCTCGGAAGCGATACCCGCAAGCTCCTGAATAAAGAGGTCGAGCACGGACGGAGCACGCTCCGCCAGGCGGGTCGCGATCACGAACTTCGACGGGATGTTGGTTTCACTGGACAGGAGCGCGCGCAATCGCGCCTGCTTCACCCAGGCATGGGCATAGTGATCGGGCAGATAGCCCAGATACTGGCCAGAGAGCACGAACATGGCTTGCGCCTCCATGTTCGAGGCTGTGGCGCGGGTGACGGCGTTGGGAAAGTGCTGCAGTTCTCGCTTGTTGGCGTAGAGCCTGACGACGAACGCGTATTTCCCGATAGCGGTCGCGCTCAAAGCTTCTTCTGGCACGGTGAAGAGAGGGTGTCCGGTGGCGCAATAGAGCGAATGTCGCTCATCCCGCAGATAGGAAAATTTGAGGCCCTGATAGGACTGAACCTCCGGCAGGATGGCGATGTCGATGCCGCCATTGCCGAGTTCGGTGACGAGCGCCTCCGGCGCATCGATGACGATCTGAACCGTCGCGTCCGGCGCCTTGCGGCTGAGCGCGGCGATCACCTTGTAGATCGGCAGATCTTCATCGGTGATGGTGTTATCGACCAGCCCAAGGCGCAAGGTTCCGGTTATCCGGTGTTTCAGCGTGCCGATGTCACTCTCGAAGGCGTTGAGAGAGAGGAATAGCACTTTGGACTTCTCGTAAACCGCCGCGCCGCGGTCGGTGAGTTCGAAGCCGCCGCGACCGCGCCGGCAGAGCCGGAAGCCGAACCGTTCCTCGAGCGCCTTGATGTGGAAGCTGACGGCCGACTGACTCAACCCCAGCGCGATCTGTGCTCCCAGAAAGCTGCGATGTTCCACGACGGCCCGGAACACCGCGAGCGAACGAAGATCAGATTGCGCGACCTGCATGAGGACCTCAATACATCACATTTTCTGATATAAGCATAAACACTTTCCTATCCTTCTGTAGTGAAATCCGTGGTGCGCTTTCCCTATCAGGAATGTACCGCCGCGGCGGCTGCAAAGAGGGGAAACGGACATGTCCACCACCGCGAATTTTGGCAGGATCCTCTTGTCCGGAATCGCTGCCGCTGCGTGCGTTGCAGCTTTCGCCGTACCGGCCACGAGCGCCGAGCTTCTGGCGACAGTCAAATCCAGGGGCAAGCTGACAGTCGGTACCGAGGCCCGGTTTCCGCCTTTCGAATTCGTTGAGAACGGCCAGATCGTCGGCTACTCCGCCGACATCATGACTGAGGTGATGAAGACGCTACCGGGCGTCCAGCTCGAACGGCTTGACCTGCCCTGGCAAGGGATACTACCGGGCCTCGCCGCCAGCCGCTTCGACTATGTGGTGACTTCGGTCACGGCGACGAAGGAGCGCTATCAGACCTATCACCTGTCGGTCCCGATCGCCGATGCAACCATGGCGGTACTGAAGCGCAAGGGCGACGCCGAGATCGCCAAACCTGACGACATCGCCGGAAAGCCGGCAGGTTCACAAGCAGGTTCCGCGCAGCTTCAGGCGCTGGAAACGCTCGCGGCCGATCTCAAGGCGAAGGGCACGCCGGTCGGTCGCATCACGACCTATACCGATTTCAGCGAGGCTTATGCGGATCTCGCCGCCGGACGAATCCGCGCGGTGGTCAACTCACTGCCAAACCTGCTCGAGGCCGCGCGTCAGAGGCCCGGCCTCTTCGAGGTCGTGCTGCCGACCTTTGGGCCCAAGACATATTTTACCTGGGCCGGCCGCAACGATCCCGACAGCGCCACGCTTGACGCGCTGATCGATTCCGAACTCGTCAAGCTCAACGTCTCGGGCAAGCTCGCTGAGCTGCAGACCAAATGGTTCGGCGCACCGATGCAGTTGCCCAACACCTTGTCCGTTCCGGAGAAATAGGAGAGCCGCCACGGACCGGAATTCCACGTCATGTGGGACTTGATCGCGCAGAACGGCGCCGTGCTGCTGGACGGACTGGCGGTGACGCTCGCCATCAGCGGTGCAGCGCTTCTGGTCGGTTGTCCGCTTGGCGTCTTTTTGGCGCGAGCGACGCTGTCGGGTCGGCCGATAGCCGTCGCCACGAGCGGACTTTACCGATCGTTCTGGCGCGGCACGCCGATCCTCGTGCAACTGCTGATCGTGTTCTATCTGCCGGCGGCGCTGGGCCTCACGCTGGTGCCGACGATCGCCGCCATCATCGGGCTCTCGCTCAATACCGCCGCTTTCCAGTCGGAAATCTATCGTGCCGGACTAGTAGCGGTTCCAGCCGGCCAAAGCGAGGCCGCCAGGATGCTCGGCCTGTCGCGGCGCGCCATCCTTCTGCGGATCGAACTGCCGCAGGCGGTGCGGCTGATGCTGCCGGCGCTGGTCGGAGAGGCGCTGACTCTCATCAAGAATTCGTCGCTCGTCTCGGTGATCGCCGTCACCGAGATCACGTGGCGCGCGCAGCAGATCGCATCGGCGACCTTCCGCCCGCTCGAAACCTACGCGATCGCGCTGATCGCCTATCTCGCGATCGCCGCGCTGTTGGCGGGTGCGGGTCTCTTACTCGAACGCCGCCTCGCCAGCGCCGGGCGAAGCTGAGATGGGCACATTCCTCGAAACCTATGGCGGGCTCTTCGCCGCGGCCTTCGCAACGACGCTGACCCTCACGGCAGCTGGACTCGTCGTCGCGGCGCTCGTCGCGCTGCCGCTGGCGCTGGGCCTGCGTTCCCAAAGCTGGCTGATTGCGGTTCCAGCCCGGCTCTATGTCGAGCTGATGCGCGGCGCGCCGCTCGTGATCCTGCTGTTCCTCGCCTATTACGGAGGCCCGTCCTTCGGCATCGTGCTCGATGCCGAGACGGCCGGCATCGCCGGGCTCGGCCTCTATGGCGCAGGCTATTTCGCGGAGATCTACCGCGCCGGCCTGAACGCAGTGCCGCGTGGCGAGATCGAGGCCGCCGCAGTGCTCGGCCTGTCTCGAGGACAGATTTTCCTGCATGTCCGTATACCACGAGCGGCGCGACTCGTTCTGCCGCCGGCCATCGGCCAGGCCATCAACCTGCTTAAGGAATCGGCCGTCCTTTCGGTCATTACCGTGCCCGAGCTGACAAAGGTCGCCGGAGAGGTGAGCAACCTCACCTTCTCCGCTATCGCGCCCTATCTCACCGCCGCGCTGCTCTACTGGATCGCCGTCGAGGCGCTGGCGCGTGCCGGCGACGCGGCGGAACGTCACCTCGCAGTTGGGAAGTCATGAGCCGCATGTCGCAAGCATCACCTGTTCCGGCCATCCGCATTCGCGGCCTGATGAAGCGGTTCGGCGATCGCACGGTGCTCGACGGCATCGACCTCGACGTCAGGGACGGCGACGTCCTGTGCATCATCGGCCCCTCGGGCTCGGGCAAGAGCACGCTGCTGCGCTGCGTCGCTTTCCTCGACGCCTATGACGAGGGCGAGGTCAACATCCTCGGCCGCTTGATAGGCTGGCGCGAAACGCCGATGGGACGAGAACCGGCCGGCGAGGCCGAACTCGCAGCCGTGCGGGCCCCGCTCGGCATGGTGTTCCAGCATTTCCATCTCTGGCCGCACCTTCCGGTCCTCGCGAACGTCACACTTGCGCTGCGGCTGGCGCGCGGCCTTTCCAAGCAGGGGGCGGAGGAGACCGGGCTTGCCATGCTCGGGCGCGTCGGGCTCACCAGCCATGCTGGGCACTTCCCTGATCAGTTGTCGGGCGGCCAGAAGCAGCGCGTGGCGATCGCGCGGGCGCTGGCGGTGAGGCCGAAGGTGATGCTTTTCGACGAACCGACATCCGCGCTCGATCCCGAGCTGGTCGGCGAGGTGCTTTCGGTGATGAAAGCCCTGGCGGCCGACGGCATGACCATGGTGATCGTAACGCACGAGATGGGCTTTGCAGCCCATGCGGCGAACCGCACGGTCTTCATGGATCGCGGTCGGATCGTCGAGGCGGGGACGCCGCAAGACCTCTTCAGGGCACCGCAGAGCGAACGGCTCAGACAATTCCTCGAAACCTGGCGCGAGCGCGCTCTGTGAGGGACGGAAAGGACGATCATGACCACTCACGCTTACGAGAAGGGTCGTCTCGACCTGCCCTTCGTCGGCATCGCGACCTTCGCCAAGAGTCCCTATGTCCAGGACTGGGACCGGATCGAGGCGGATGTCGCGATCCTCGGCGCGCCCTTCGACTTCGGAACTCAATGGCGTGCCGGTGCGCGCTTTGGGCCTCGGGCCATTCGTGAAGCATCGACGCTATTCTCCTTCGGCCATGCCGGCGCCTACGATCACGAGGACGACGTCACCTATCTTGAAGGTGTGCGCATCGTCGATCTCGGCGACGCCGACATCATCCATACCGATACGATCGCAAGCCACGCCAATATCGAGCTCGGGGTCCGCAATATCCTGGCGGCCGGCGCCTTGCCGGTGGTGCTTGGCGGCGATCATTCGATCAATATCCCCTGCATCGCCGCCTTCAGCGATCAGGATCCGATCCATCTGGTCCAGATCGATGCTCATCTCGACTTCGTCGACGAGCGCCACGGCGTCCGCTACGGCCATGGCAGTCCGATGCGGCGGGCCGCCGAGAGGTCCTGGGTCACCGGCCTGACGCAGCTCGGCATCCGCAACGTGTCTTCGACGGCCAAGGAAGGCTACGAGGCGGCCCGTGCCATGCGCTCCGACATTCTGTCCGTGCGACAGATACGCAAGCTCGGCGTCGAGGCAGTGCTGAAGCGTATTCCGGCTGGAAGGCGCTATTATCTCACGATCGACATTGACGGCTTCGATCCGTCGATCGCACCCGGCACCGGCACGCCGAGCCACGGCGGCTTCATCTATTACGAAGTGCTGGAACTGATAGCAGGCCTTGCCAGTCGAGGCCGCATTGTCGGGATCGACCTGGTCGAGGTCGCGCCTGACTATGATCACACCGGCTCCACTGCAATCCTCGCCGCGCAGATACTGCTCAACGCGATCGGCAGGACCTTCGCAGGTCGCGGCCAGAGATGAGATTTGGAGCGACCTGACAGCCGCGCAACTTCGAGCAAAGGCGCTGGCGCCACATAGATCGCGCCCGTCGAGGCCAAGCTCAAAGCCAGCACGACGCATCGCGACGACGTGGCAGTTCCGCTTGGTGACGTAGCGCGACCATTCGGCGACAAGACCCAGAAATTCCGTGAGCTTGTCGAGCCCGCGATCGGGACGTCAGCGCGCGACGGGGTCATGGACCTGGTCGACGGGCTGGATACGCTCACGACCCACGAGCCTCCGAGGAAGACACTTCGCCGATCATTTTGGGGTAAGGACTGCACCACCCACCGAGTGGTGTCGAAACTGGCGCACCCGACACGATTCGAACGTGTGACCTTTGCCTTCGGAGGGCCGAGTCCCCGGGAGAGGGCCGAGTCCGGGCTGCCAATTGCGGAGCAACGTTTCCACTAGCTGCCAGAACGGTACAAGTTGCGCCCTCTGAAATAGTGGGTTTCGCGATGTAGTGCACCACTGACACGAACCCCCGACAGCCGGCGATAGCGGCCCACGGCCCCCCACACACAAATGCGGAGCGAGCGCGGCCCCTTCGGTCAGTTAGCTTCGGCCGGAGATATCCTGATCATCCAAAGATGCCCATGAATCACCGACGCCCGTTCCGCTTCAAGAACGCCGCAACGAAATCGCAACGAATTGGGTGAAACGACGGTGAACAAAACGGGACGGGAACGACTGCCACATCAAGAAATATCAATAACTTAAAAGATGTTCGCTGCGTTTGGGACGCAGGAAGCCGGATGTTGGAATAGGTGATTGCGTGCCTGCCTTTTAGATGCCGAGGTGCGCTGCACCAGCGACGTCGAACACCAAAGCTATCCGACCTATGCGTGGATTCAGGCTGCAGGCCGAATTCTGTCTTGAGCCTCACCTAGATCGCCTCGCTTCATCTGGCGCCCGCCGGCTACACGGCTTGCGCAGCGTCCGAGCCAATCTCGCAAGGCGGCGTCCTTCGTAAGCATTTTACCGATAGCGCAGAACACAGCGGTGCCGATCGCTTGTTGCTGGCTGCGCAGGTGGTCCTCAAGCAGTTTGTGGCGCGTAACGTAGCCGGCATTCACGCCTGGGATTGAATGGTTCATCAGCAGCTTTGCGTCGAATTCCGAAACTCCAGCGGCTGTTGCAATGGTCCGGAATGTTTGACGAAGATCGTTACCCCACTTCGAAAGGGTATCGCGATCCTCTTTGGTTTCAGCAAGATGGCCCGACTCACTATCGCCGGGAAAGATCCATTTTCGCGACTGCAACGGATACATCTGCCTACCGAAGCGTATTGCCCGAATGAGGCACAATATCATCTCTCTGGAGAGTGGGATGTCGAAAGCTCGCTTCCTGCCGCGCAGAGTTCGGCGGCGAAAGTCGACGTGACACGGCTTTACCTGCTGTAACGCGGCAGTCCGAGATCCACAGAGCAGCGTGAGCAGATGAAATTCGCGGCGGACCGAATTCTCGAGGGCAGCCAACTCTCGGAACCATTCGGTCAAGTCGCTCGCGCCCATGCCAGTATCTCGGCGCTTCTCCTCATTCCAGTCGACGGCGTCCGCTGGATTGTCGCGGGGCAGTGATCTGTTGGTCTTGCAAGCATGATTGTAAATTGCGCGCAGCGTTCGCATACAGCCATTTGCGATATAGGGACCGTTCTCATTTGTAATGTCGTCGTGCTTCTTGGCGACGCGAGCGGGATCGATCGCCAGTTCGCCCAGTGAAGTATCAAGCCACTCCGCAAAGAGACGTTCTACGTGGTCACGATAACCACTTATGGTCTTTTCACTACGACCCTTCCGGATCAGGTGAGCTTCCAGATATCGCTGCCATGCTTGCCTAAGGGTAACGGTCGCGACGTCCGTATTCGCCTCGTTCCCAACCGGGCCAGGGCCAGTATCTCCGTCTTGCTTTGCCTTTTTCGGGTGCTGTCCCCTGCTGATCTGAGCGAGATATTCCTTCGCGATCGCGCGCGCTGCTCGGGTCGTCAATTCGCGCGTGTCGCCGATAGATACTCTGATCGAAGAGGCTCGTTTTCCTCCTTGCCGAAGGTCGCCTTGGACGGTGAAGGTTCTTTTCCTCTTCCCAACGACGACGAAGAAGCCCTTCAGTTCGGTGTCGCGGGCTAGATACCAGCCGTCGCTCGGGGTGGATAACTGAGCGATGTTCTTATCACTCAGGGGAATGCGAATGTCGTTCATTGGAGGGGAGCTAGTCGACTAAAACGGTTTTCAAACGGTGTTGGCGGATCGGGATGTTTGGATGTTTGGGTTCGATGTGCCGCGAAACTATGCGACAAAACCCCATAAAATAAAGGACTTCTGAAAGATCATCGTAGCGTGGAGCAGATTCAGAAATCGCAGCGAAGTGCCGGTTTTGAACTCTTAATCAGCGGGTCCCAGGTTCGAGCCCTGGTGGGCCCACCACCCAAAACTCATTTCTCTTCAATGCGTTATTGGCAGAGGCGTTGAGAACAGAACGGGTCTCGCGCGACACTTTTTGTGGTCGCACGCCGTGCGACGAGTGGCGAAATTCGTAAAACGTTCGTGCTGAAATCCCGCAAAGGGTGGCACCGATTGGCAGCGTGTCTCGCGGCGACAATCAACGAGAGAACTGCGCGCGGTCGGTCTGCTTTTGCTAGGTCTTCCGGCGGGCGATGGGAATGGTGATCCCACCTGCAATTCGAGCAGATCGATGCCGGAATCGGCGCGACCCTCGTCGCGAGCTACGACAAGAATGGTTCAATAAACGTCCTGACCCGAGAGCGTTACCACGGTCCGGATCATGATGCGAATGTCCAACCAAATGCTCCAATTGGTGACGTACCAGACATCAAACTCAACGCGCTTCTTCATCAGGTCGATGGTAGGTGTCTCGCCGCGAAGGCCGTTCACCTGAGCCCAGCCGGTGAGGCCGGGTTTGACGTGACGGCGACAGGCATAATTGCCAATCATCTGGTCGTAATAGTTGTCATGCGCGAGAGCGTGCGGCCGCGGACCCACTAGCGACATTTCTCCGCGCAGCACGTTCCACAGTTGAGGCAATTCGTCGATGCTGGTCTTGCGCAAGATCCGCCCGATCCTGGTAACCCGCGCATCCTGTTTGCTTGCCTGCTTGATCTCGGAACCATTCTCCGAGACCGTCATGCTGCGGAATTTCCAGATGTCGAACAACCCGCCGTTGAAGCCGCGGCGCGTCTGACGAAATATGATGCTGCCCGGGGAGTCGAGCTTGACCAGGAGCGCCGTCATGACAAGCAAAGGGGCAAGGAACAACAATCCGAACGAGGCAAGACCAATATCGACGCCGCGTTTCAAGGCTCGCTCGCTGACCGAAAGAGGCGCTCGCTGGATTTCGATCGCGACTGATCCGCCAATGGGTACGAATGGCCGCGATACAAGGTCGGCGATTTCAAAATCCGGCAGCAGGCGAACCGGATTTGGCACCTGGCGCAGACATTGGCTTAGGTGTTGAAACAGCGGCAGGTCGTTCCAATTGAAGGCAAGAAGAAATTCGTCGGCGCTTGCTGTGCGCGAAATTCGAATGATGGTCGTCAGCTCGCGCTCAATTGCTGCGTCGTCAGACTTTAGCGTAGCGTCCAGAACGAAGTGACGTACCACCTGAAAGCCGTTCTTGCGCAAGTCCTTGAAGCGGCTTGAAGTAAAGTCGAGCGGCTCGCCGCTGATCAGCACGACCCTTCGTTTGACGGAATGTCTTCGCGCGAAAGAAGAGTTCAAGGCGAGGCGCCAGATCGCGCGATGCGCGCCCAGACCGACAAGGCCGGCCGCTGCAAACAGAACGATAGTGATGCGGGAGAGCTCGGCGGTCGATCTAAGCAGGAAAGCAGAAAATGCGAGAATCGCGAGTGAGAGAAGCCACACGGATGAGGCCTTACGCAACTGCCAGCTCGTATTGGCCAGATTGTGGTTATCGTAGCATCCTCTGAAGAAGGCGATCGCGACGAACGCGGTCGCCACAAGCAACGCGACGCCGACCGAAAGTTCTCGCTCGGCCAGTGTTGCCATGAACTTGCGGCGAATTTGGTTGGCGGCAACATAGCTGAGCAGGATGAGCAGGAAGTCGCCTGCCATAATGGCAAATTGAAGCGGTCTTTGCAGTGAGACGCCGCGTCTTACCAACATCGAGGATGAGGACTTCGAACCGTATGTGGTTAATGACATGAAGGGCCTCATTCCAAAGACTGCACGCGGCAATGCACTAACGAAAGCAAGGGTATATTCAAAAGCCTACATCGAGAGACTACAGACCCGATGATATCGTGGCTCCTCGCGACATTTCGGCGACGGAAATCGCGAGTATCAACTGCGTTAGGGTGCCTGTCGCGGCGTCAAGGTCCGCAGACACGGCGAGGGTCCAGCTGCAGTGCGCTGCGTGCCGGCGGCTGTAGCAGGAAGCGGAGACTCGGCCAGGGGTGGAGGCGGGTCTGCGACAAACTGCGCGGTGCTGCCCGAAAAGAAGTAGAGTGTGGACCAATCTGCCGAGAGCTCGACCCAGTTGCTGTTGCCGGCCCCTCGATTATTGGCGCCGTTGTGCGGCGAGTCCGGAGAACGCCACCAGTCGGCCCCAACGTTGGCAACCACTTTCATTTCGGGGTCCGTCGTCTTCATGTCTATCTGGACGTAGACAGAATCGACGGCTCCGGCGGCGAAACCGCCGCGTCTCACGAGCCACATCAGGTCGTTGCGGCCGGGAGGGGGACCGTCAACAAGGGTGCCTCCATCCGTCTGAACTTCGATCTTCATCTGGACAGCAACGTTCTTGGGAACCATCGCGTCAAAATGGGCTCCAACGATCTCGTTCTCTGTCTGGTCCTGCACTAGGATCCATTCCTTCGTGCTGCGAAGGCGTACATATGTCTTTCCGTTGGCGACGAGGATCTTGCCGTCCTTGTTCGGTGTGTTCGCCCCGAATTTTGGAAATACCGATGCCATTCCTGTGACGGCAGTGAAGTCGGCGGGAGGTTCGCCGTTCTCGGGCTTGGAGGCGCCGTTGCACCAGGAGGATGTCTTGGGGGCGCCGGCAGGATATGCCTGGCTATACCCAACGCTGTTTTGCGCGATGACGCTCGAAGCGAGACTCGCAGAGGTGACGGCGTCCGGTCTCCCGCTCGCCGCATCGGCACTCTCCGTAGAGACGGCCAGAATTCCAATGAGGCCGAGCGACAGGAGCCAACCCGAGGCAGATCGCTCGAGGACGTTACGCGCAATAGCAGCGGGCGGCGAGCAGGACGGGACAAAATGGCAAGTGTCAGACATGGACCGACCCATAACCAGTTAAGCGTCTTCTCATATCGTAGGCACCGGGCGCGCGGCCGACTTGACGATCGTCAAGAATGGATCTGCGATTTGGGGCCGATCAGCCGCGTGTTGCTACGGTTAGCCTGTTTGACGTCGTAACCCTTCGTTCTCGGATACAACGACGTCTGCGACGCTACGCTTATTCGCTCGCCCGAGACCGTCGATATAGCGCCGAGCCGGCGTTTCAATCACAAAGTAGGAGAAATAGGAGATAGCGAATATGATCAACCAGGAAACTATGCAGAACGGGACCATCAGGCCGGGCGACGCGTGAAAGAGCTTATCGGCGATCGCATTCATGACAATCAGAATTACCAGGGAATGCCACATATAGATTGAATAGGTGAGCTGGCCTAAGGGAGCGAGGCGTTTCACCAAGGGTGGCGCAGTCCTCTGGTCGGCCGCCATCGCGGTGATCGCGACGACATAGACGAGCCCCAGCGAGATGAGATGATGGGTAGAGGTGATCATCGAGATCAGCAATAGCGCCATTGACAATAGCAAAGCTCGCCCCGGCGCAGGAATGATCTGAAGTTCGTGCCGAAAGCAAAACAGGCAAATGCCAATCATGAAGGAAGGAAGCGCCCTGAAGGGCGGCAACACGTCGACCCACGAGCGGTCGACGGAATTCTGAGTGAGATCGACGGCGATCATGGCGACAAGAACAAGGAAGGACGCCACCAGAAGCCCAAGCCTTGATCTGATTGCCGCCCAAGCGAAGAGCGGAAACATCAGATACATCACCATTTCCGCGCCAATCGACCAGGATACACTGCTGAACGAAATTCCGTTGCCGCAGGTCAACATCGCATTGAGGAGAAGGGCGGTTTCCGCGATGCATGTCGCCTCAAAAGATGGTTGGTGATTTCCCGCCTTGCCGAGCACGACGAATACAGACCAGACAATGATAGAAGCCGCCAGCGTCAACCAGTGCAGCGGCATGAGCCGGCCGACACGTCGTTGGAGAAATGATCCATAATCGGCGAGAGACTCGACTTTTCCCTGATAGACATGCGCAATAACAAATCCGGAGATCACGAAAAAAAGGTCAACGAACAGGGCAAGGCCGCTCGGTAGCGTAGGCCGAATGGCCGCCGGAAAGAAGAACTCGAAAGAATGTCGAACTACGATGCCGATAGAGGCGATGAATCGAAGCAGATCCAGATGCAGCATCTCATCGGATGCAACGCGAAGAACTGGAATTGTCCACGCTTTGACTGTCATGTCGCTGCGTTCCGGCTTGTTCGTTGGCGACACGGCGGGTTGTTACGGCGGACTTTGGCCAGTGTTCCCAGTGTCAGAGCAAAGGCCAGAAGGCAGTCGTTTGAGAAGGCTTGCGCGGTTGCTGTTGAATCGGCAGGGATGGGGCGTGAACCGGCCCCAATAAGCTGCTGCCCTCCGTCTGCCGACGGAGAAGATCTATCTTTGTCGTTGTCCGCTGAATTCTTCCACCGGCTGGAACGGGCCCCGGGAGCAGCCGATTTGCCTTGGATGAGAATCTCGCCGCTTCGGGTCGGTGTCGAAGGGGGCGCGGGCAGTATCTCCTTGACCAATCCGCGCAGCGGCGGAGCTGGGCTCGCGCGAAAGCCATCAGCGCTCATGGAATAGAATCCGATCGTCTTCCACTGAGTCGAAAGTTCGATCCAGTTGCTGCCACCGATCCCTGGATTATTGCTGTGGTCGTCAAGATAGGGTGCTCGCGCGTCGCGCCACCAGTCGGCGCCGACCATGGCCACGAGATGCAGGTTCGGATCGGTAACCCTCATCTCCATCTGGACATAGACGGCATCCACAGCGCCAGCCGGATAGGTTCCGCGCGCCTTGTACCAAAAGTGATTGTTGTAGCCGGCCGGAGGCGCACCAAAGGCGATCGTCGTGCCGGCCACAGGGGTGGCTTTCATCGGAATGGCAACATTACCAACGAAGTCTGGGACGAAATGTCCTCCAGTCAATTGCGTCCTCGACTGGTCTTGCACCAACGTCCATTCACCAGTGTGCTTGAAGCGAACGTAGGTCTTGGCGTTGGCGACCTCGACGGCCGCGTCAGGATTTGAATACGGCGGTGACCCCACCTTCGGATAGACTTGTCCCCAGCCTTCGACCGCGGTGAAATCCGCGGGCGGCGACCAAAGCCCGCCATCATTCCAACCTTGGTACCAGTTGTAGCTTGGGGGCACGCCTGCAGGAAAGCCTTCGCTATTCCCAGGAGTGTTCTGTTTGATGAGATCTGACATTGAGAAGTCCATCAACTACACTTCCTTGCTCATGCGCTGGACGGGCTGTGTGCAAGCCATTTCGGCGACGTAAACCGGCCCGCGTAGCAAAAGAACAACGTCATCGATGTGAAATTATCGATGAGGTTCTCGGATAGAAAGTAGATGAGGAGCACCGTGTACATGGTCTTCGCCGCCCGATCCTTCAGCGAAAAAACGATGGTGAAGACGAAGATGGCGAAGACCAGGAAGTTCAGCAGCCCGTACTCTGCCAATACGCGCAGGTAGTCATTGTGCGGCGGTAGCGGCAGGACAGTCAGGACACCGGTCTGACTTGCGCCATATCCGAACAATATTCCGCCGATTCCGAGCGATGAATATATCTGCCATATGTTCGTCCAGTGTGTGACGCGGAAGAACGCAGACATGTCCGTCGTTCCGGTCAAATCGATCAACTGTTTTGTCGACATTCGGGCGACGGTGCTCGGATCGAGGCTCCAGATTAGCGCGATTGCGTTCAATCCGGTTATCAGTCGATCCAGCGCGCCGACGGCGTAGGCTGCAACGCTGGCGCATGCCAACAAGATGAGCGCGACGAAGACCTGTGGTCGCAATGGGAAAAAAGACCAAAGGCCAATGGAGATGATGGTCGCCAGCGCTGGGCCAACACGATTCATGATGGCAGCGTTTATGAACTGTGCGACCAGGACCTTGTTTCCGAACCAGGGAGACAAGGCAAAGAACAGGGCCGAGAAGTACAGCGCTGCCGTGTTTGTGTTCGGGAAGTAGGAGAACACGTCAGGATATTCGATACCGGTATAGACTTGAGTGTGGCCGATCACCTTGAACAGGAGCGGCAATGCCGCGAGCACATAGATGCAACGCTTTTCGGGCGGCTGCACCCGCTCGGCCATACCGCGGCCCGCTACGTAGAACGAGTAGATTGAGACAAGCTTCAACCCATCGGACAGCTCGAAAGCGCCAAAGTTCACCAGGTAGCTCGCGCCTGTGAAGATGCAAGCGAGCGTCAACAGGGCATTGTAAAAGTAGCTTCTCTCGTTCGCGATCAGCACGTGGCGCGCGGACCACAGGATCAGAAGCAGGCTTGTCGAATTACTCAGGACGTTGAATACCGTCGAGCCGGTGAAATGATAGAGAAAGGTCAGGCAGTTCAGGAAGACGAGCCCAAAGCAGGTCACCACGAAGAAGCGACCCTGCATGGTCGTCGAACCGGAAGCGAGGTGCGGTGTACCCTCTCTTCCCAGAGCTAGATCGTTCACAGCAGGCGTACTCCGCGCTTCTGACCTTTCGGTTCCGCGTCGCCCCTCCGAACGGGAGCGCTCTATCCGGGACCGACCTGTCGGATCAACATGTCGGGAATTGCCGAGTCTGAGTTGACGATCGTCAATACCCGCCCGAACGCTTCGGTGGACCTTAAGCTGTCAGAAGAATTGGAGTCGACAGTGGAACGTGGCACGAGCAGTGTATTAGCCAGCGCGTTCGGTCTGTTATGGCGTCGGCAATGGGTCATATATCTGTGCCTGTTGCTGACGTCCGGCGCGGCCTTTCTTTACTACGCTGCGGTTGGAGAGCGCTACGAAGCATACGTCTTGCTTCGCGCCGGGCAGGGGATCAAGGAACGATCTTCCACTAACGCGGCGGCCACGCCGTTCGGGGAGGGCGTTGACCTCCAAAGCCGAATGGAATCACTGTCGCGCATCGCCAAGATCGATCTGGTCATCCTGGAGGCGGCGAAGAACGTCGGTTACGAGAGACTATCGTCCGACTCAAACCCGACGCGTCTGGCCAGAGTTATGGCATGGGGAAGGGAGATTGATCTTCGAGACGTGTTCGCCAAAGAGCCTGCAGAACCGAAGGCGCAGGCGAAGCCGGTTGACGAGACGGAAGAGGACATAGAGCGTAATCAAGCGGGCATTCTCAGCTTGCGAGACCGCGTGAACGCGAAACAGGAGGGGCGCTCTGATCTATTGAGGATAACGTTCCGTCACAAGGATCCGGTGATCGCCGCGAGCTATCTGAACGAGCTCGCGAACGCGTTGGTTACCGTGCAAAGCCTCGACGTGCAAATGCCGGGTGCACAGGAGTTCTTCCAGCAACAAACGAAGCGGCTGGAGGAGGAGGCCGAGATAGCAGCTGCAGAACTGAAGCGCTTCTCCGTCGAGGCCTCGATCTATGCCGTCGACGACCAGCGGCAGCTGCTTCTCAAACGTGCCAGTGATCTGTCTGCGCTGATCGCCACGACGCGAGGTGCGATCGAGGACAAGAAGGGGCAGAAACTGTCGGTCGCCGACCAATTGGCCGTATTGCGGCCAGTTGCGCAGAACAAGGCCGTCAGTCGGATGGTAACCACGCTCGGAGGGCAGGATGGCCGTAAGGGTCTTGACCCGGTCGCAAAGCCGCCTGAGCAGTTTGAGGAGCAGCCGCCGTTGCTTCTGATCAAGGTCTACCAGGACAACATGGCGACGCTGATGAAGCTGAATGCCGAACTCAATGGGCAAATGGAGCTCCTGAATCAGCTCGGTACTGAGCTCGAGAAGGTAAACAAGGAGCTGGCGTCGCTTTCCGCGAAGGAAGCAGAATACGGGAGATTGAAACGAGTTCTCACGACCTCGTCGTCGGCCGCCGCACAGTATGCAACTCGAATTCTCGAAGAGCAGATAAGCTCCGAAGTGGCCAAGAAGAGCCAACTCTCCAGTCTTAGAGTGGTGCAGAAGGCGATAACGCCAACAGCGCCGGTGTTTCCGCAAGTCTCGCAGCTTGTCGCATTGGCAGTCGCTGGCGGAATTCTGCTTGGCTTAGGTGGCATCTTCGGTCCCGAGCTTGCCAAGAGCACCATGTCTCCGGCGCCCAACCCGGTCACCGCCGTTGAGGATCACGATCCGATAAAGAACTTGTTGATGGCCGTTCAAAGAGGGGATGGGATGAGGGGGCTTCATCCCGTCGGATGGGCTGACTACGAGGAAAACGGCGCCGGGATTGGCGCACGATCACCCAGAATGCCTCCACTGAAGGGGTGAATACAATGTGCCATGAGAGTGCCATGTGACGCGTCGGTAGCCGTCGCCGGTACCAAGGGTAATCCTCGACATGAAGATATTCAGCATTTGTTGCGTTCGAGACGAGAACGACATTGTCGGCGAGACGTTGAAAGCGGCTCTCGAATGGAGCGATCGGATCTTCGTTTTTGACAATGGAAGCGTCGATGGAACCTGGGAGACGCTTCAGGACCTCGCGAATTGCTATCCCAAGATCGAGCTCGTTGGCCACGACGATCGGACGTTCACCGATGAGCTCCGTGGCGAAATATTTGAAACGCGACGGCATGTAGCGTCGCCGGGAGACTGGTGGTGCAGGCTCGATTCTGACGAGTTCTTCATCGATGATCCGGCGCAGTTCCTTGGGAACGTGCCCCAAAGCTATGGCTTCGTTCTTTCGGCGACAATGAATTTCTATTTCACGGACGCCGATTTGAAGAACTACGAAGAGAACCCGGCTGAATGGCTCGCCCGCCCCGTGCAAGAGCGGCTCAGGTACTATCAGAACAACTGGAGCGAACCGCGATTCGTTCGCCATCGAGGCGATCTCCGTTGGGGCGGACTGATCTGGCCACATAATCGCGGACGGACATCTCCATCGCGGATACGTTTGAAGCATTTCCCATACCGCTCTCCGGCGCAGATATCCAAGCGACTGGCGATACGTCAACAGCAGCCGGGGCTATTCAAGCACGAGGCGAACCGAGCGCTTGCGAAGGGCTTGCAGCCTGACTGGATGGAAAAAGGTCCAGTGCCCCTGCATGAGCTGGCATCCTGGCGCGATCGCGTGAGAGAGGTCGCTGAATGTGACGTTGATCGGGGCGATGGAATGTTCTTCACGCGCGATGACCTGATGCCACCCCTTCCATCGCCGGCCTTGGACCTAGTGAAGGTCGGCCTGAGGCGGACTCAAGTAGGGAGAGCAATTGTGTCACCGCTCCTGAGATGGCGTCGAAGCCAATTCGGCAGGCGGTGAGCCGTCTGTCCCACCTGCGCGCGATATCAACGGCCTAACCGAGCTGGACGAAACTGACAGGAGCAGAGAAATATGGTGGTGAAAGATCGACTGAAATCGTTCGTGAGGTCAGCAGGATACGAAATTCGCCGTCATCATCCGAATTTGGCGGAGTTCCTCCGATCCCGTTCCGTAAACCTTGTTCTGGACGTCGGAGCGAACGAGGGTCAGTTCGTACACGATCTCAAATCGCAAGGTTATGCAGGGAGGATTGTCTCCTTCGAGCCTGTGGTTGATGTGTTCAAGAGACTCGAGAAAAGCTGCGAGGCCGATCAGAAATGGGAGTGCCGAAATGTGGCGCTGGGCGATGTCAACGGCGTCATCCAGATCAATGTGAGCAAGAACACGGCCATGAGCTCGATCGTCAGCCAGACAGAGATCGGTCGGAACAGCATCTACGAATCCCAAGTGGTTCGCGTCGACAAGGTCCAGATCGCCACGCTCGATTCGATATTTGAGGAGTTCGTCGGCGAGCGTGTTTTCCTGAAGGTTGATACGCAGGGATTTGAGCAGAGCGTCCTGCGCGGGGGTGCAAACTCGCTTCATCGCCTGCTTGGCGTTCAACTCGAATTGCCCCTGATCCATCTTTATGAGGATACCTGGAAGTTCGATGAAGCACTCCGCTTCATGCGAGAGGCTGGCTTTACGCTGAGCCAGCTGCGTCCGGTGACCTACTACTCCCGGGATCCAGCGTCGCTCCTTGAGGTAGATTGCCTATTTAGGCGGACTCATTACGCCGATGGTCTCAGCTACGACTAATTGCCGAACATTCCTGAGATGGCTCTGAATCTGCAATTAGGCGCCCACTCGGCGGGAATAGGCGTTCGAGATCGGCAAGCCGAACAGCAACCAGTAGCGCCATAGTGCCATGATGAGCGACGTCAACAGGATTGCCGCTCCGGCGCCATGGAGTCCGGCGAGCGGCAACAGCACCAATTGTGCTATCACCAGAACCCCTACCGAGGCCAGGTTCGTGACCGTCGTCAGGCGGTCAAGATGCGCTGTAAACAAGGCCAAGACGCCGAAATCGGCCATATAACGAACAGCCAGCCCAGCTACGATCAACCAGAATGCCGACCACTGGGCGACGAGCGCGGGCTGAGCGACCCATGGCAGAAGGACCTGGAAGGTAAATCCGACCGCCGTGCTGAGCGCAGCGGTCGTGAGCGCGGTTGTCTGCAGGAAGCGCCAGGCCAGCTGACGGTGCGCCGAGGGGCCGCTAGTCCGATATGCGCTGATCAGCGATGGGCGCTGCTTTTGTTGAAGGACCAGAGCCAGGAAGGTGGTTGCGGAACTGCCGACCGTCCAGAAGAGGAAGTAGATGCCGGCGACTTTCAAACCCAGGAACAGTGTGATCAGGTAGCGGTCGATATACTGGCTCGTAATAAAGCCGAGGTCGCTCAACAGCATGAGGAAGGACTTTCGGATCGCGTCGGTGATCACTGAACGTCTGAACGGCCGGGAGAAGGATGCCAGCCATGGCCATGACCGGCTCAGGAAAGCGAACAGCCCTACCGAGGCAACGCCTCCCACCAACCAGAAACCGAACAGATACGGAAGCGATCTGAAGCTGGCGTCCCAAATGGCGAGCGGAACATAGAAGAGGATCCAGGCCGCGCCGCGGATGAAACCGATGGCGTTTGCCCAGACGTGCCGCTGCAGGCTGGAAAGGAGGTAGAAAATGTCGTTGCCAACATGCTCGAACATGATCACGGCGACGATGAGGATCCAGAGAGGCGGAGTGCCGAAGAGGACGGTGGCCAGCGTCGTGATCGTCAGAAGAACCGTGTATGCTAACACCACGAAGCACCAATAGTGGCGCATGCTGTCGATCATTTCGCTGGTGGAGGCCGTTACGGCGTCGCGCATCAGCAGGTGGTTCATACCGAGATTGACTACGATCGGAACGGCTGCGATCGCGCCGGCGGCGAGGCCATAGAGACCCAGCGACGACAGATCAAGATAGCGGGCAATGAACAAGGTGAGGCCGAATTTGCAGCCCATGACGCTCGCCCGCATGGCCATGACCATTAGATCGACGAGGAGGCGGCTGGGTGAGTCCGGCAAGGCTTTTGTGCTCATGATGCAGGCAATGAATCAGGCATAACAGATCACCATCGCATTCATCTCGCGCCCGGTCCGCTCGATCGGAAAACCAATGACTCTCGGGGTAGCCTATGGGTGCGAGAGCCGGCCGAATTTGAGAGGCATCAATAACGGTTTAAGCCGACAAACTGTGGCCGACCGTGCGATTGCTGTCAGACTCGTGGACCGGGAGACGGACCACTTACCGTCAAGCGAGTTGTTCCGGGGGGCTGCGCCTCAGGCGACGCAAGCGGGCGGCGAGAAGCGGCGGACAAAGGGCGACAGCAACGAAACGAAGGACGGCTTGCAGGCTGACGCCGTGAAGATCCCGGCGAAATTGCCAGGCCACGCTCGACATCTCCACTATGCTCGCACCGCCCTTACGAAAATCTGTCAGCGTGATCAGTCCCCGACGAGCAAAGCAGCGCCTGGCCTGGAGCTGGATGGTTTTGCGCAGCCGTGTGTCCTGGACACTGGATTCCGCAGTCTGCGCGATCAAATCGGCTACCTTGCGTCCGTCGTGCAGAAGCTGTTCCACCCCCAATCGAGCCGTCTCGGAATCGTCGTGATAGGTGTAGGTCGCACAGGCCTCGTTGATGAGACCTGCTTTGCCGAGAAGTAGCAGCGGCGCCCATGCAGCGACGTCGGCTGTGTGCGGTAGATCCAGCGGGATGCCGCCGCGCTCGCGCAGGAGGGCAGTGCGCATCACTACGCCGCATACGTTAACTGTGATCTGGTCGGTCAGGAACGCATTCAGAATCGTGGTGCCGTCCCGAATGCCGGTATCGAGAGTCCGGCTGACGCGCGGCGGGCGCGTCTGGCCGAGCGAGGCGGCATGTAGATTGCTTAGGGTAATGACGATTGGAAGTTGCGGGTATTGGTCAATGAGGGCCACGCATCGATCGAGCAGCGACGGCATTATTCTGTCGTCATCGGAGACGAGGATGATGTATTCGCCTCGGGCATTCGCGAGACATGCATTCCAATTCGGGAGCAGGCCAATGTTCGTTTCCTGGGTGATGACGCGCAATCGTGGGTCGCTAAATTCGTCCAAGGTCTGTGCGGTATCGTCGGGCGAAGCATTGTTCGAAACGAGGACTTCGAAATGGGGGTAGGTCTGCGCCAGGGCTGACGCAATGCATCCCTTCAATAGGGCGGCCCGGTTATACGTGGGAATTGCAATCGTCACGTAGGGATGGCTTGTCGTGGCCGAAGGCATACGACTCGCCATCGCATTCGCATGGTTCGAGGGCAGACACTCCGTGATATTTGCCGAATGTGTCATGGAATTTCGATTGTCAGACGTGTCGTCGCGGCAATCGCCATGAGAGGCTCGATCCGGTGTTGTTTGGTTCGCGACCGGAAGTGAACTTGCTGGAATGCACGGCCGGCTCCTCCCACGTGTGAAATCGCAAAAAGGCGTCATGGACGGCGAACGGCATCATTCTGGGCGCGCCCGGCATCATCTAAACTGCGACAGACGGGGTCCGAGTTGACGGCTATCAATTCCGTCGGCCGTTGTTCGCCAGGCCGCGGCTGCTTGTGTGAGGGCGTTCCGCGCGGGCGGACGCAAAACAAAATGCGGGGGCCGTGAAACGGCGCCCCGAGGTTTTGTCTATCCCATTGCGAGAAAACTAGTGTTGGGCAGGCAACGAGAGCGTCTGCACGAGTGAAGCGTTCGGATCGACCGCGAGAGGCCCGTTCGTCACGGCGCCGGCTGTGGTCGCATCGGTCGCGGTATACTGGCTCAGTAGCGCGAACGCCTGATTTGCACTGCTCAGCAGAGACGCCGAGGCAGAGCTCGCGGGCTTTGCAACCAAAGACACATTGTCATAGAGCGCACCTAGCCCGTCACTGCCTTGGCCCGCAACCTCGCGGAATGTCACGCGATCCTGTCCGCCTGTACCCGTCACCGTGAAATCATAGTTTTGCCAGGTGCTGTCGGGCGGAACGACCCCAAGGATCGAGCCATTCCAGAGGACTTCGATCGAGCAGGTCGAGCTTGTGAAGCCCGGCCGCGAGCGCGCATCGAAGGAAAGAACGTATTGCTGGCCGGCCACGGTTTCCACATCCTGGTAAAGTCCGTCGCGAGCTCCGGCATAGTCCAATTCGCCGTAGTTGACGCCGTCACTTGCTTTCACGCCGTTCAGATTATTCCAGAGCTCGATGGTTCCGCCGCTGATGGCGTGCCAGCCCGGAATAGCATCGAAGGCCCCCCAGCGGCCGGCTTGGAGGGGCGCCAGCGAAGATGATTCGAACGATCCGTTCACCAGGAGATTCTTATCCGCGGCCCCCGGTAGTGAATCGGTCGGCGTCGCCGTGGCGACGGTGAGTTGGATATTGTCATAGAGGGCACCCAGACCGTCGCTACCCTGGCTGGCTACCTCGCGGAAGGTAAGGCGATCGTTGCTGCCGGTGCCCACGACCTTGAAATCATAGGCGTCCCAACTACTGCTAGGTGGAACGGTCGCAATGACTGAGCCATTCCACAACACTTCGATCGAGCAGGTCGCGCCGGTGAAGCCGGGTCGTGACCGCGCATCGAAGGACAGCTGATAGACTTGTCCCGCGACGGTCTTGACGTCCTGGTAGAATCCATCTCGCGCGCCGGCATAGTCGAGCTCGCCAAAATTGCCGCCGTCGCTGGCCTTGACCCCACCAAGATTGTTCCAGAGCTCGATCGTGCCGCCGGAGATCGCGGTCCAGCCGGACACCGACTTGTAAGCTCCCCAACGGCCGCCAGCGAAGGGCGCCAAGGCCGTTGCCTCGAATGACCCGTTGACCAGCAAGTTGTCTCCATTTGCCGGTGGTGAGGTGACGGGCGCGCTCACCGTCACATT
This sequence comes from Bradyrhizobium niftali, assembly GCF_004571025.1. GTDB lineage: Bacteria > Pseudomonadota > Alphaproteobacteria > Rhizobiales > Xanthobacteraceae > Bradyrhizobium > Bradyrhizobium niftali. The sequence continues at coordinate 1,101,040 of NZ_SPQT01000001.1, forward strand.
CAGTGCGGCAGATTTCGTGCTAACGTTGCCCGCAGCGTCAGTGGCCATCGCAGCAAAGGCATGGTTCCCGGCAGCCAACTGGGCCGTTGTCAGGCTCCAGGCGCCGCCCGCGTCAGCTTTGGTCGTGCCAATCACGGTCGTTCCCTCAACGACCTTAACCGTGCTGCCCGCTTCCGCCGTGCCGCTCAACGTCAGTTGCCTGGTGTTCGTCGTCCTGGCCGCGACGGTACCACTATCCGGTGTGAATGCCGTGATCCTGGGGGCCACCGGCGCCAGCGTGTCCACAAGGATACTGCGAGCAGCGGATTTTGAACTGACGTTGCCTGCAGCGTCTGTGGCGGTTGCGGTGAAAGCATGATTGCCGTCCGGTAATTGGGCTGTGGTCAGGCTCCAGGTGCCGCTCGCATTGGCCTTGGCCGTGCCAATCACGGTGGTGCCCTCAAATACCTTGATGGTGCTGCCCGCTTCTGCCGTTCCGCTCAACGTCAATTGCTTGGCGTTGGTGACGTTGTCTCCGGCGGTACCTGTATCCGGCGTGAGTGCGGCTATCGTGGGCGATGCCGGTGCCACCGTGTCGGAAGGCTCGACTGGAGGTGAAGATCCAAGCAACGGCGGAGGCAAGTCTGCCTGGAACGCCGCAGTGCTCAGGGAATAGTAACCGATCGTCTTCCACTGGGTTGATAGCTCAACCCAATTGCTGCCTCCGACACCTGGATTGTTGCTGTGGTCGGCAAGAAACGGAGCCGTCGCGTTGCGCCACCAGTCCACGCCGACCATGCCCACCAGATTCGCGTTGGCATCGGTCGTCCTCATATCCATCTGGACGTAAACGCCGTCGACCGTACCGGCCATGTAGGTCCCGCGCGATCCATACCAGAAATGATCGTTGTATCCGGTCGAAGGCGCATCAAAGCTCGCCGCTCCGTTTGACAGCCGAGTCACCGTCATCGGATAAGCTGAGTTACCGGCGAAATCAGAGACGAAATGCCCGCCTCCGATGCCAAGCTTTGACTGGTCCTGGACCAGCACCCACTGACCGGTCTCCTTGATATGAACGTAGGTTTTTGCGTTCGCGACTTCGACGTCCGCACTTGGAGACGCGGGAGTGCCTTCTTCCGTATAGACCTGCCCCCAACCTTCGACCGCGGTGAAGCCGGCAGGCGGTGTCATTTGACCACCGGGATTCCAACCCTTGTACCAACTGTAGCTGTGCGGAACACCGGCAGGATACCCATCGCTCTGCCCAAGCGTGTTCTGTTTGATCAGCTCCGATAACGAAATCCCCATTTCACTTTCCTAGTCGTTCGAATGTGTGGATGTGAGACAGCATTCAAGGCTGCCCGCGAGCGTGCGGGGACAGAAGGCACGATCGACGTCACGCCGTTCGCGCCAACTAAACGCTGTTTCTGCTGATACTCGAAAGTTGCAAGAACCGGCCGAACGCCCTGCGGCCATCGTCCCGCATTACCGAAATCGGACTTGCCGAATCACCTTGAGCCTTTCCAGAAAGCATGAACCAAGCCGCAGTAAAGTTCAATCGACGCGCCGCAACGAAATTTTCGCAGCTTCCGTGATTGCACTCATTTTGAGCAATGGTCGTCAGCGCAACGACCTGCAAATGCAACCCGGCGCATTCGCGAGTTCACGCTTGCAACAGAATCTGTCGTCAATGTGATTGATTTGTTGCGGAATGGGGTGGCAGTGAGGCGTTCTCTCATCATTACCGTCTAATGGTGACGTTTGCCGCTTGAGGCAGCAGGAGCTGTTTGATCACCACGTTTGCTATCACGAGGAAATACCGGCTGTTTTTGTGTTTCGCTCGCTGTGTGTGGTCGCATGTTGAGCGCATTGCGTCGAATTGTCCCGCCTCGGTGAGACGCATGCCGCTTCTGACATTTGCATCGACCCTTCGACGAGTGCGGCGGTCGAAATCCGTGCGACGAGAGGTGTCCGCATCTCTTATTGTTGCACCGCTCATTATTGAGCATCGTCAACTCGATTGGAACGGTTGGGTCTAAGCGAGAGGGATGGCGTCTCTTCTGTGGTTCGCCGAAAAGGGTTCGAGACGGAAGGCATCACGTGATCGGCTTTCGTGCACAGACCGGAATTTCGAATGTTCTATCCGACTGGCTCGATCTTGCGCGCGGGCTCGCTGCCGTCGAGGTCCTGGCATTCCATTCCTATCAGTTGATGTTCATGGAGAAGCTGCCGGGCGAGGGTTACGACCCGGCAATGAGAGCGGTCTATTCCATTCTGTGGGCCGCAAGCGCGAATGGCCCCGCGGCTGTTCTCGTTTTCTTTGTTTTGAGCGGTTACCTTGTGGGAGGGCCCGCTCTGGTTAGAGCCTTGCGAGGACGGCCGAACGCTGTCGACTATTTCTCGGCGCGCTTATCGCGCCTCTATGTCGTGCTCCTGCCCGCGCTGACGATATCCTTCTGCCTCTATATCTCGGCGCGGCAGTCAGCGGGGTGGCAGGTATATGTGTCCTCGCATCAGGACCTCTACAACAATGCGGTCATCTTTCACGCGCCTGTTGGCGCAGCCGCTGCGATCTGCAACGGCCTGTTTCTCCAGACGATAGCCTGTTCGGAATTCGCAGGAAATGCCGCCCTCTGGAGCTTGTCGAACGAGTTCTGGTACTATGTGCTGTTTTTTGCGCTGATTTCGGTGCGTAAGAAACCGGCCTACATCGCGATGATCGTCACGGTCTTCGGGCTGTTTGCGCTCGCCGAACACCATGACACCGGCGGTACGCATATCGGTCTGAAATTCATCTTCTTTTTCTTCATCTGGTGCCTCGGCGTGATCGCCTATGCGGTGGTTGCGCCGGCCTGGGCGTGGTGCTGCGGCTTTCTCTTGAGTATGACGGGACTGTATTTTCTCACATTGAAGGGCCTCTTCCCTCAATGGGCCTCGTTCAGCATGTCGGTCGGATTAGGCACGGCCGCATTCATTGTTGGCGCAGACCATCTGAAGGTGTCGCTGCCTTCATTTCTTCGAGCCGGCAGGGAGCTCGCAAAGTTCAGCTTTTCGCTCTATGCGATACACTATCCGATCCTGCTGCTCCTGAACGTCACCGTTGCCAGTGATCGCCAGGAATTCACGCTGGCCTCGATCGGGCTTAACGCAAGTTTCATCCTGGCCTGCCTGTTCACAGCGGCAATCTTCTATTGCGTTTTTGAAAGGCGCACCCCAACGATCCGTGACTGGTTGAAGGCTAAGATGCTTCGCGGCTGGATCGACGGCCCTCTGCTGCGTCCGACGGTGGTTGTTGACGCCGCCGCTCTGCCATACGTACTCGCATCTGATCGTGCCACGGCGCCCCCTGCTGCTGCTGGAGCCGGACCGTCCTTACCGTCGGCTGCCTCTGGAATGCCGCTGAGGCAGGCAGAACGGTCGCGAGGGCACCTTGCAGCGGTTGCAACTCGAGTCCCGATGGCGTTGCTCAACGACGGTCATGTATTGCCCCAACTCGGCTTTGGAGCCTGGCAGATCGACAACGCGATTGCGCCGGAAGTCATCACATCCGCGATCAACGCAGGCTATCGCTTGATCGACACTGCTGCAGATTATGGAAACGAGAGCGGAGTTGGCACGGCCCTGAAGCGGGTAAGAAACCAGTTCTACATCACGACGAAGCTTCGCAATGAGGATCAGGGATACGACCGGACAATGCGTGCGTTCGACGCAAGCTCTGCCAGGTTGCAACTCGACGTAGTCGATCTCTATCTGATCCATTGGCCATGCCCTCAACGGCGGGCATATGTCGAGACTTGGCGCGCGCTCATCGAGCTCCAGAAGCAGGGACGTGTCCGGTCGATTGGTGTATCGAACTTCATGGCCGATCATCTGGAACGCATCATGCATGAGACCGGCGTCGTACCGGCGGTCAATCAGGTCGAGCTGCATCCAGCGTTCCAACAGCGCGAGCTACGAAATATCCACGAGCGCTATGGCATCGTCACTCAGGCATGGAGTCCGCTTGGGCGGGGCGCGGCTCTCACCAATCCGAGAATATTGGCCATCGCAGAGCGGTGCGGCTGTTCGCCTGCGCAGATTGTGCTTCGCTGGCACTTCGAAAATGGCACGATCGCGATACCGAAATCGGCAAACGCGGCCCGCATGGCCGAGAACATCGACGTGTTCGACTTTGATTTGACCAGCGACGACCACGCGGTCATCTCGAGGCTCGATCGGCCTGATGGAAGGATCGGCCCCGATCCTGCGACCTATGGGCAAATGGGCTTATTTCGTGGACTGACCCGTCGGCTCTCGAGGACTTGAGGCAGCTCGGGTTTTGTTTTCCGTGGCTCCCCCGGTTGGCCCATATCGCTCAGTTTGTCGGAGCCGGCGGCTTGGCAGGCGCAGTACCGGCTTCAGCAGGGCGGCGAAACAGCAAACCCCACGCGGTTACGAGCATATACCGCACTCGATCCACGAGCATTGAGACGAACGCCAGGATCGGCTTCTTCCCCGCCATCACCCTGGATTCGAGCAGATGCCAGGATGCAATCGCGAAGATCGAAGTCACGGCAAGGCTGATCCCAAAATTGACGTACCAAATGCGGTAGTTCGGCAAGAGCTGAGCAACTGTTTGCTGAACGGGAAACCCGTAAAGATAGATGCCATACGAGTAATCGGCCACCCGGGTGACAGGTCCGACGTTGAAATTGAGTAGCCCGAGATAGACCGTGAGGTAGCTGACGAAGAGTGCGGCCAGATCCTCTCCGGCGCGGTTCGAGGCGAGCACGGAAGCAATGAAGCCTACAAGGCTGACCAGCAGCAGCCAGCGCGAAAACACGATCCGGGTTCGGTTCAGGAACAGCGCCACTCCGCACAGGAAGGCGAGAACTAGCATCCGGCCCGGAGGAGCGGCAGGCGAGGCGGGCTTCCCGCCAACAATGTCACGCAGCGCCAATGCGCACACGACGAACAGGACTGCGAACAAGAAGAGCCGGTGACGCCTCGTCAAGCCGATTAACGCAGCCGCACTGATGGCAACATAACATTCGAGTTCGTGCGGAACGGTCCAAAGCTGGCTGTTGACCATGTTTGGCACGGGCAAGTCGGAAAATACGCCGGGCAAATAGAAGTGAACGTCACCGATTGCATTGAGGAAATAGCGAAGGAAGTCGGGGTCGGTGAAATATTGCGACAGGGCCAGGTTTGTGAAGAGCGGGCCGATCAGCATAGCCGAGATCACGACTTCTGCAGTCAGGGCAGGGAATATCCTGATAACCCGCAGCGTGACGAACGCCGGAAGGCTGTTCCGCTCGAGGCTTCCTGCAACGAGGAATCCGCTGAGGGCAAAGAAGGCGGGGACGATAAGCCAGACAACGGGCTTCAATGAGCCCCCATAGAACCATTGTTCGGCGGGCAAACCGTAGCAAACCGCGACTGAGTGCCAAAGGATGACGGCGACTGCCAATGAGATGCGCAGGAGATCGAAACCCGCGGGCCGTCCCTTCGCCGCTTCCCACTTGTCACCGATCGATGTCATCGCGTGTTCTGCCGGGGTAGTAGGCGTTCGCCTCGATCGTTGAATATCGGCAGCGCAGATCGGCAAGTTGATGAACGTCAAATTGTCATGCGTGCGAACGCTCGTGATGACGCGTATGCGGCATCAACTGATGTCGTCCTGCCGAGTTGACGGTCATCAACTTGGTCGTGCCCCAGCGAACTACGGTCCGAACTGCGCCATCCGAAAATGCATCTGCGCATGTTTCGGTGGGGAACCTAGGACAGGAGATCCCTATGAAGGTTGTTATTCTCGCCGGCGGCTACGGTACGAGATTGAGCGAGCAGACTTCGGTGGTGCCGAAGCCGCTGGTTGAGATCGGTGGTCGTCCGATCCTGTGGCATATCATGAAGCTGTATTCCCATTACGGCCTCAACGAGTTCGTCATTTGCTGTGGCTACAAGGGCACGGTGATCAAGGACTATTTCATGAGCTACTTGTCTCACCAGGGAGACTTCACGCTCGACCTTCAGCGCAACCGCATCGAAATGCATCGAAACGGATCGGAGCCCTGGCAGGTGACGCTGGTCGATACCGGAGAGAGGACGATGACCGGGGGGCGCCTCAAACGAGTGCGCGAGCATCTCGGGAATTCGACCTTCTGCATGACATACGGCGATGGCGTCAGCGACGTCGACATACGTGCGCTAATCAAATTCCACCATCAGCAGGGCGCCCTGGCGACGGTCACCGCGGTCCAGCTACCCGGCCGCTTTGGTGCGATCAATCTCTCGTCTGACCGCCCCCGCGCGGCCGGCTTTCGCGAGAAGGACGCGAGCGACGGTCAGGTCATCAACGGAGGTTTCTTCGTTGTCGAACCTCAGTCCCTCGATCTCATCGACGACGACAGTACGAGCTGGGAAAACGAGCCGCTCGCCCGTCTGACCGAACAGGACCAACTAGCTGTCTACAGGCACCGTGGCTACTGGCAGAACATGGACACCTTGCGCGACAAGGCCATTCTCCAGGATCTCTGGGATACCGGAGATCCACCCTGGTGCGTCTGGAATAAGGGCGGTGCCGCGAATGGAAGCACCAAGATATCGCACCCCGCAATCGCCGATCGGGCAACAATCTGAGGAGATGAAGCAGATGCGCGTTCTCTTCACTGGAGCTGACGGATATATCGGTGCGGTGCTCGGCCCGAGACTGCTTGAGCACGGTTACGATGCGATCGGGATCGATACGGGCCTCTACCGCCGCGGCTGGCTGTTCGATGACGGCAGGACGCGGCCAATGGTCATGTCGCGCGATACGCGGCAGCTGTCACTGTCTGATTTGGAGGGGTTTGACGCTGTGGTGCACCTCGCGGAGCTCTCTAATGATCCGCTGGGAGAGAATGATCCTGCGATCACGATGGAGATCAACCATCGCGGCTCCGTAGAATTTGCCCGCAAGTGCAGGGAGGCGGGAATCGGGCGATTCATCTATGCGTCCTCTTGCAGCATCTATGGAGCGGCCGGCAGCGAGGTGAAATCCGAGATGTCTTCTTGTGAACCTCAGACGGCTTATGCGCGATGCAAAGTGCTCGTCGAGCGCGATCTCGTCGAACTGACTGACTCCCGGTTCACGCCCGTGTTTCTGCGTAACGCCACCGCGTTTGGAGCGTCTCCCCGGCAGCGCTTCGATCTCGTCCTGAACAACCTTGCGGGGTGGGCGTACACAACAGGGAAAATTCGCGTCATGAGCGACGGCACCCCCTGTCGTCCGTTGGTCCACATCGAGGACATCTGCCAGGCCATCCTGTGCGCTTTAGACGCTCCCCGCGAAGCGGTTTGCGCCGAGGCGTTCAATGTCGGCGATGAAAGTCAGAACTATACGGTGCGCGAGATCGCGGAGATCGTGAACGACACTTTCACCGATTGCGATCTTTCGTTTGGCCCGAGTGGTCCAGACAATCGCAGCTATCGCGTCTCCTTTGCGAAGATTAGGGCCCACATGCCGAATTTCCGCTGCCAATGGAATGCGCAGCGTGGCGCGCGGCAATTGAGCGGGGTGTTCCAGCGCATCCAACTAGACGAAGCGACCTTCAATGCCGCGCCATTTACACGCCTTTCGGAGCTTCGACACCTGCAGCACACCGAGCAGTTGGATCTTCATTTGCGGTGGACGCCGATTCCCGAAATCGTGCCGGCGCTCGCGCGCACTTAGCGAGAAGGTTCGCGTATTTGTCTGCCGACGCCGATGGAGCCAAGTCGAGGCCCGTCGGCGCGGCAGCGTTGGGAAACGAGTTGCTATCACCAGTTGACTTTTCCACAACTAATCATAATATTTTTGCAATGCGGCAATCCTATTGGGTGGCAGCGTATAGCCGGAGGGAAGGGAACACCGAGCAGAAGTACCAATGGGTGAGGTTGTTTTGCCGTTTCATCAGTTCAAGCTGCCAACGATGTGAGAGTCCCGGGTAAGAGTACGGGATTGCTCGGAGATTGAGCAGTGCCAGTCATTCTAATAGTTGATCAGCACAGTGTTTATCGTAGTGGTCTCCGAGATGTTCTGGAGACCAGGTTTAAGAAGTCCCGCGTCTTAGACACGGCACAGCTCGAGAATTTTGAACTGGAGACAGGCATCGATTTGATCCTGATCGATCTAGGTTGTCTTAATCAACGTTCGCTCGCGGTTCTCTCGGAAGTCGTCGACTTGAGGCCCGCTACTCGTATTGCAGTGATGTCGGCTTCGAGCAGCCGCACGGACGTGCTGAAATGTCTTTCGGCTGGCTTTCATGGATTCTTGCCCAAGCTTCAGTCGGATGAGGAATTGCTGTCGGCGATAGGCGATTTGCTGTCTGGACGCATCTATGTTCCGCGGTGGTTAGCCGATGATGATGTAGGCCGACCAGAGCCCCCTCAGACGGTCAACTTCAATTTGGAGGCTCTGCGATTGACACGCCGGCAGAACGAAATTCTTCCGCTGCTGGCCCAAGGAATGTCGAACAAAGAGATTGCGCGCGAGCTAAGCATCGCGGAAGGAACCAGCAAGATCCATACAGCGGCGCTCCTGCGCGCGCTTTGTGCCCGGAATCGGACGGAAGCGGCCTTTATAGCCGCGAAGTTGGTCGGGCCCAGGGACAGGTTGGCTAGCAGAATGAGAAGCAAGAGGTTCTCGATCGACCGGGGTAACGGCTCAGGCCCAGGTTCGGAGTTGATCGTTGGCGATCGATGGGCGCAGCCCACGGATAGGCCTCTCTTTCGAAGACCAGCCGGGTAATCGCTGCATTTTCCAGCTTGCGCGCGCTTGGCAACAACGTCTTGCTCGGCGCTGGCTGCTAGAGATGCAACCCCGGGGCCGTATCCCCGGTGAATGGTGGTGGAGCTCGGCAGGGCAAAGCCCCCCTTACGCACCTGAGATCTTGTCCTAGCGGGTCGGCAGCTTTGTGGAGACTGGAGAGTCGCCGGTAGGATTGGGTTGCGACACGCCAACGCAACCGAGGAACCACCGATGTTCGACGGTATCATGAAGCTCCGCACGCTCGTGGACGAACAAGGTGAAAGCCTTATCGTCCGATCAAGGGCGACTGGCCATATCTGTGGATCGACGCCACCCAAGTGAAGGGCTAGCCAGCAGGGGATGCATCGTCCGGGTCGCGGCGATCGTCGCGGTCGGCGTCAACACCGACGGCCGGCGCGAGGTTCTCGGCAACGGATATTCAGTCTCCTCGAGGTCGACGCAGCCTTCGCGGCGTCGTCTCCGACCCCCAACGAGGACAAGGTTCTCAACGCCAGCTGGCAGCGTTGCCGCGTCAACCTCATGAGCAACGCTCTGGCGCACGCGACTGGTTGCCATGGGAATGTGGAAACCTCCTGGGGGCTCGTAGCTTCGGATGAAATCGTGCAGCAAGGGCAATTGCGCTCCTCAACCGCAACTCTTCCGAAAAATCGAACCGACAGAAGGCGCTGTGTAATTGGGCACAGGTGATAAACGCGTGAGCACCTTTACCGCAGGCTTGCACGAGCTTTTTGCTCTTTTGAGCGCGGCATAGGCAGCGAATAGTTTTTTCGCCCGACGGACTAGGCCAACCGGCTTATACGGAACCCGTAGAATCCTAACGCTTTAGCCTGAATATCCTTCGGATTAGGTCCGCCTACACTTCAACGTATTGGGTTACGTATTGAGGTGAATTCAAATGCTTACAGAATCCGCTTTACTCCAGGGTAAACTTTCTTCGCAAGTTCATAGATCGACCAACGTTCCCGATTTTCGACGCCCGTCTACGTCCTTCGTGCCTCGCTGCAGGGCTCTCTTTTGGGAAGGAGAGGAAGAAGCTCAGAAGATCGAGATCGTTGAGGGGGTCGTACGGGCAGTCCGCCTTCTTGAGAACGGAAATCGCCAGATACTTGCTTTCTACTGGCCCGGCGATGTCGTTATGCCGACCCATTCAACCCATCAGCAGTTTACCGCAGAAGCCGTGACAGATTGTCGCGTTATCCGATCGAGGACTTCTGGAGTGTGCCGGAGCGATGAACCCTGTGGGGCCCACCAGGTGCTGGCAGATACTCTCACCTTGGTGATGACCATGAGCCAAAAGAACTGCGTGGCGCGCATCGCCTGGCTCTTGTTGCGCATTCGGCCACACTTGCCTGCGGACCCCAAACGTCCTGGCGCGCTCCGACTTCAGTTACCCCGGGCTGATATCGCCGATCACGTTGGGACGTCGCTCGAAACGGTTTGTCGTACCCTGGCCGAGTTCAAGGCGAAGAAGGTCATCGATCTTCCCAATCGCAAGACGATCAAGTTCACCGATCTTGAGGGGCTCGCGAGGATTTCCAACGGGCGAGCCGTTGAATAAACCGTCTCGTGTTGTGAGTGTCTCGCCGCGACTGTTCTCTGTGGTTCGCGGCGGGCTTCCTCGGATGCCGAACGTGATCAGATTGGGGCTATTACAAATACAGCCCGCCGCGCGCGAGGCTTGATCGATTAACTGGCTTTCGCATCGCTTGAACCGCGAACTTTCGTTCTCGGCGTTCCGGCCGAAGTCGAAGTGGCCCGTCGACGGAACACCGGCGCGACCGGTCTGCCAATCAGATGGGCTTCCGGCCCGTCCTCCAACGCCTTCTGATATACGGCGAGTGCGCCGTCGATGGCCTCGATGGTTCGGTCGATATCGTCGTTGGTGTGCGAATAGCTTGTGACCAGTGAGGGCGCAAGCAAGCCGCGGCGGATTGTCTCCTGGAGAAACAATGTGCGGAAGGTCTGTGATGGCACTCCGTCACGATCACAACAAGCATAGACCATATTGGACGTCCGGCCGGCGAGCTTGAAATAGCGGGTCAGTCCGCGGCGCTGCGTGGAGTTTTCGATGCCGGCCTTCAGGCGACTTCCTTGGCGGTGGAGCGTCTCGATGACCGGTTCGTCCCGATAGGTGTTCATGACGGCCAGCGCCGCAGCCAAAGCGTGAGTCTCGGCACCATGTGTCGTCGAAAGCAGGAAGACGCGATCGCGATCATGATTGAGGCCGCCCAGCTCCATGATTTCGCGTCTGCCGAGCAGCGCAGAAATTGCGATGCCGTTGCCCATCGCCTTGCCGAAGGTCGATAGGTCTGCCTCAATTCCATGGTGACTTTGGGCAGAGCACCCCGGCCATCGAAAGCCTGTGATCATCTCGTCGATGATCAAGAGAGCACCGTTTCGATGGCACAGTTTGCGCAGTGTGGCGAGATATCCCGGCGTCGGCGGCACCTCCTTTTCGGCTTCGAGGATCAGGGCGGCCACCCGACCTGGGTATCGGGCAAACAGCGCCTCCGCCGAGGACAGGTCATTGTACCGGAATCCCTGTGTCAGCTCCGCCATAGCCCGGGGAACGCCGGCGTTCATGGGTGTCGTGCAGATCGCCCAGTCGTCGTAGGAGAAGAAGGGCTGATCGGAGCAAAGCGCTATCATGTCCCGGCCCGTATAGGCTCGGGCAAGCCGGATGGCGGCCGTCGTGGCCGTCGATCCGTCCTTGGTGAATTTCGCCATTTCGGCGGCAGGGACGAGCTCGATCAGGCGCTCCGCACATTCGACCTCAAGTGCCGAAGGCCGCGTAAAGTTTGTGCCTTGTGACATCTGCCCGACTGCGGCCTTCACGACAGCTGGAAAGCCATGGCCCAGCGACACCGCGCGCAGTCCCATTCCGTATTCGATGAACTCGTTGCCGTCGACGTCCCATACATGGCAGCCCAAGCCTCTCGCGATGAAGCCTGGCGCGAGGAGCGGGTACTGATCGTCGCCCTTCGCATAAGTATGTGCTCCGCCCGGGATCGCAGCGCGCGCTCGAAATCGCAGCGCTCCAGACGTCGCGAAGTTGTCCAGATTTGTTCCCGAGAAAAAACTCGACCTGATGTTCATTGCCAAAGCCCTCTCAACGCGTGATTTTCGAAGAACCGCAGTTGCGCGCCGCCCGGCTGCATTTGATGACACAAGGATGTCACGTATTTGAGAGTTCTCAACTTGGCCGCAGCCGCGACCAGGATTCCAGGCGATCTTTTCCAATTGCCGCAGTTCGGCTCAGGCGGAGCGCAAAGGTAGTCGGCCTTTCGACGATCTCCGTTTTGGGGCGGACGCCGCTGGCCTGGCGGGGTACAGCACCCCGCTACCCACAGCATCGCTTGAACGCCGCCGTTGCATAGCCCACCGTTATTGAGCTTTGTCAGATTGGCGAATTCAGCTCTGGCTAGGCTGTCGTGAGGTCACGTCACGGATTGGGCGGGCAATGTCTGACTTCGATCAACTCAGAACCGCAACCTACGCAACCCAGTTCAGGGCCGCGAAAGCGGCGAGCCGAATTCTCGACTGGCCTGTCCTCGGTGTCGCATTTGCGCTGGTCAGCGTCGTTGCGTGGGATCTAGCTCTGCTGTGGCTTGCCGTCAAACTCTGTCGGATCGTGTTCCTCTAGTCGCCTGAACCCAGCTATTTCATCTGCCGCATGATATTTTCCGAAACAATCCTCGCCGGCGCCTACACGGTGGAGATAGATAGGCATCAGGACAACCGGGGATACTTCGCTCGGGTATTCTGCGCCGACACATTTCTTGCGCACGGTCTCAAGCCTGTCGTCGCACAGGCAAGTATCAGCTACAACGCAAAACGCGGTACGCTGCGCGGCCTGCATTTTCAGTATCCCCCGGCGACGGAGAACAAGTACGTCCGATGCACCAAGGGGGCGGTGGCCGACGTGATCGTCGACCTGAGGCCGGAATCGGCGACCTACTTGCGACATGTCATCGTTAACCTCTCGGCGGACAATGGCCGCGGGCTCTACATACCGGAGCGCTTCGCGCATGGTTTCATCACGCTCACTGACGATACGGAGCTGATTTATCTAATCAGCAACTATTACACGCCAGGCGCGGAAGGCGGGTTGCCGCATGACGATCCTTCGCTTGGAATATCCTGGCCGGCAGAGGTGCGGGTGCTCTCGGATCGTGACAGGGCATGGAAGCCTCACAGCAATATCGGGGACGAATTGAAGGCCCGCATGAATATCGCTGTCCCCAAGAGGTCGTAGGTGAGGGCCCCACGTTCGCAAAAAGCAAACGTGACTTGACGACCGTCAATAGCTCTGCCCCGACCAACGCTAGCGTGTCGGTGACATCACAGATCGCCCCCGGCAGGAGCCATAAAATGCTGAAAGAAGCGGCATCCACCCTTAACGTCAAAGCACCAACTGCGCATGCAATGGAGTTGAGCTGTTGTCGTTTCTGCAGCGCGCCTCTTGAACGCGTGTTCATCGATCTCGGAATGTCTCCGTTGGCAAACTCCTATCTTCGGAACGAGAAAGCCAAGCAAGACGAGCGTTTTTTTCCGTTGCGGGCTTACGTTTGCGGAGAGTGCTTCCTTGTCCAGCTCGAGGAATGGGAGGCGCCGGAGAATATCTTTGGAGACTATGCCTACTTTTCATCCTACAGCGATTCATGGCTGCAGCATGCTAAGTCCTACGTCACCCGAGTCATCGAAAGGTTCGCACTCGGGGCAAACAGCAAGGTCGTCGAGATCGCGAGCAACGACGGCTATTTGCTGCAGTACTTTGTCGAAGCCGATGTGCCGGTCCTAGGCATCGAGCCGGCTCAGAACGTCGCTGCCGTTGCGCGCGCGAAGGGCATTCCCACTCGTGTGGAGTTCTTCGGCGAACGTGCTGCCCGTACCTTGCGACGCGAGGGGCTGCGCGCTGATCTGTTGATCGGAAACAATGTCCTGGCTCACGTGCCAAATTTGAATGACTTCGTCAAAGGCATGAGCCTTCTTCTCGCCGACGCGGGGGTCATCACGATGGAGTTCCCCCATCTGATGCGTCTGTTTGACGAGTGCCAGATTGACACGATCTATCACGAGCATTTTTCATACTTCTCGTTTATCGCTGTCGAGAAGATCTTTGCGGCCCACGGCCTGACATTGTTTGATGTCGAAGAGTTGCCGACCCATGGTGGCTCGTTGCGAATCTATGCTCAGCACGCCAACAAGGGATGGCATCCGATCTCCCATCGGGTGCTGGATCTCAGGCGCCGCGAAATCGATGCCGGATATGCCAACCTTGATCACTACGACGCGTTCGAAGAGCGCGCTATGGAAACCAGGCAAAAGCTTCTTTCCTTTCTTGAGGATGCAAAGCGACAGGGCAAGCGTGTTGTCGGGTACGGCGCCCCAGCCAAGGGCAACACACTCTTGAACTACTGCGGCATTACCTCGGACCTCATTGAGTATACGGTCGACCGAAACCCGCACAAGCAGGGGTCGTTATTGCCGGGATCTCACATTCCAATTCTTGAGCCCGAACGCATCAACGTGACAAAGCCGGACTACATCCTCATTCTACCCTGGAACCTGAAGCGGGAGATCGTCAGCCAGTTGTCATTCGCCCGCAGCTGGGGAGCTCAGTTCGTGGTGCCGATTCCCGAGCCCAGGATTGTGGATTGAGCCAACCGGATACCGGAGGGTCGTGGAGCATGGATGACATTGCAAGGCATGCAGACCTCGCGGACCTCAGGGAGACTGACGCGGCCGTTGACCTGTCGGCGGACAAGACGGGACGGGCTCTCCACGAGTTTATTGCGGATATGTATCCCATCTCCCGCAGCATAACGGGGGATGGGACCCGAAGAACGATCGATCTCATCCGAAACTATGTCCCGCTTACCACGTGCGAAGTACCGTCCGGTCTGCAGGTATTTGATTGGACCGTTCCACCGGAGTGGAACGTGCGTGATGCATATGTCAAGAACAGCGCCGGCGAGCGCGTGATCGATTTCAGGAAGTCGAACCTGCACCTCCTTGGCTACAGCATACCGGTGAGCGCTCACATGACGCTCGACGAGCTTAAGCCTCACCTCTACTCGGATCCGGAAAAGCCGGACTGGATTCCCTATCGGACAAGCTATTACGAGAAGACGTGGGGCTTCTGTCTGCCGCACAATGAACTATTGGCAATGCAGGAGGACGTCTACGAGGTTTGTATCGATTCCAGCCTCGCACCGGGTCATCTGACTTACGGCGATCTGAGACTGCTTGGACGTACCTCGGACGAGGTGCTGATCTCCTGCCATATCTGTCATCCGTCGCTCTGCAATGACAACCTGTCCGGGATCGCGGTCGCAACCGCGCTGGCGCAGCACCTGCGGAAGATGGAGCTCAGGTATACCTATCGCTTCGTCTTCATCCCCGGCACTATTGGAGCGATCACCTGGTTGGCGCTCAACGAGGCTCATGTCGGTCGGGTGAAGCATGGATTTGTGTTGACCTGCGCCGGCGATTCGGGGGCGATGACCTACAAGAGGAGCCGCCGCGGCAACACAGAGATCGATCGAGCCTGGTCCTATGTGCTTGAGCAGAGCGGCGAACCGTACGAAATTCAGGAGTTCTCACCTTACGGCTATGACGAGCGGCAATATTGCTCGCCTGGCTTCAACCTACCGATCGGGACCGTGATGCGAACGCCCTTCGGTAGATTCGCGGAGTATCACAGCTCGGCCGATAATCTGGACTTTGTTCGCCCTGCTGCGCTGTACGACACTCTAAAGAAGGCGATTGCAGCTATCGACGTCATCGAGAACGACGCCTGCTTTCGGAACGAGAAGCCGTTCTGCGAGCCAAAATTGGGCAATTATGGCCTTTACGGTGGATTGGGCGGGCTCGCGGCCGGAGACTTCCAGATGGGGCTGCTATGGGTCCTGAACATGTCGGACGGGGATCATTCACTGCTCGACATCGCCGAACGATCCAAATTGCCCTGGGCGGTGATAAAGGAAGCGGCCGCCGCGCTGAGCCGAGCCGGTCTCATCAAGCAAAGCGAGCCGGGCCCGACAAACTAGTTTCGTTAGGGCGGGTGGTGTTTGCCGGCCGATAGAGGTTGAGACAGCTGAAGGGCGACGAGTTGACGGTGTCCGCTGGAAACGGCTCGCCAGCACGTCGAATTTGAGCATTCCCGGACCAGCGAGAGGTCATGATCCAAAGGGTAGCGCTCATTGTCGGGTGGGTGGTACTCGTGTTCATCACGTTCGCAACGCTGACACCAATTCAAGGTCGTCCGAGGTTGGCTGGCCTTCAACTGGAACACTTCGCTGCCTTCGCTGTAATGGGCTTTGCGTTTGCGTTCGGCATAACACGTCGTACATGGGCTGTTCTTGCCATGGTGATCCTCAGCGCGCTTGCCCTCGAAGGCATGCAGTTGCTAACGCCCGATCGGCATGGTCGGATTCTCGACGCCGTAGTGAAGGTCATTGGAGGAGTATGCGGGGTCGGCGCCGGCCGTTTAGCTCCGAGCTGGCGGCATCTGATCGATATCCTGACCTCGCCATCCGCGAAACGTCATCAGTAACAGCGCGTGGTATTCGCGGCGAATGCCCTTGCACAGTTGCTCGCGCGCTACCGCTCCCGCAAGCTTTCCTGCTTATACCGCATGATCGGGGATAAGAGATAGCTAATGACACTGCGTGATCCAGACTTGATCTCGATGGTGGCGGCCATACCGGGAGAAAGGCTGACACGCTTGTTCTCGATGTTCATGTAGCTGCGGTCGAGCGACACCCGCGCCGCGTAGACAAGCTCCTGTCCATTGGGTTCGCTGCTTGTTGTCCCGGCGCCGAGAGACCTGGTGCTGCCGTTCTCCGGTGGCTTGTTCCGGGGAATAGCATCCTGGGAGATGTTGATCACCTTGCCATGTAGCAGTCCGTACCGGGTGAAATTGAAGGTATCGATCTTGATGGCGGCGTCCTGGCCTGCCTCGACGAAGCCGATATCCTGATTCGAGATCATGGCCTCGACTTCGAGATTGCTATCGATTGGAACGATCATCATGATTGGTTGCGCCGGCGTGACGACACCCCCGACGGTATGAACCGCGAGTTGCTGTACGACGCCATCGATTGGCGCGGTCAGGTTTTGCAGGCCGGTGTGCCGTTCGGCTTTGATGACGTCCTGGCTTAGACCGGCAGCCTTCTGTTCCGCCTTGGCGAGTTCCTCGAGCAAGGTTCGTTCGTATTCGGCGATGGCCTTGTTGCGGTTCTCCACCAGGACCGCGATGGCGGCATCTGCTTCGCCAAAGCGGCTTTGCTGAACGAGTATCTCCTGTCGCTGACCGAGTAGCTCTTGGTAGTCGGCCAAGTATTGCAGCTTGGAACCGAGTTCTTTCTGGTACAGCTGCTCGCGTATCTCGACGCGCTGCTGGAGCGGGCCAATTGTGGCTTTCAGCTTATCCATCGACGCTTTCGAAGTGGCTCGCTCTGCCTCCTTTTGTGAGATTTGGCGGTCAATTGCAGCGAGTTTGGCAGCCTGCTCGGTGGCTTGGCTGACGAGAAAGCGACGATGCATCTCGATCAGAGTAGGTGTGGCGGCTGGGGGCGGGTTAAACGCCGAAGCGAGATTAGGCTTATTTGACAGTAACGCCTTCAAGCGGGCGGCGTCGAGCTGCGCACTCATCAGATCGCTCTTGAGGTGGTTCAGCTCTGCAGCCGAAACGGTCGCATCCAGATCAATCAGGCGTTCACCGGCTCTGACGGTTTGGCCGTCGTGAACGTAGATCGCGCGA
The DNA here is from genome assembly GCF_004571025.1 of Bradyrhizobium niftali. GTDB lineage: Bacteria > Pseudomonadota > Alphaproteobacteria > Rhizobiales > Xanthobacteraceae > Bradyrhizobium > Bradyrhizobium niftali. The sequence goes on from NZ_SPQT01000001.1 coordinate 1,118,553, forward strand.
ACAACGGCGGTCTCGAAGGGCTGGATGGTCTTGGTTCGGTCGCTCGGGATGATCTTGCCAGGAGCGATAGCAACAATGTCGATGGTTCCAAGGCAGGCCCAGAGCAGGGCGACAACGAAACCCGCCGTGATGCTGACCACGATGGTACGTCCAACCGGCGAAGGAGGGGTCTCGATGATTTCGAGCGCTGCGGGGAGGAAAGCGAGTGCTTCGCTCGGATGAATCCCGCGGGAAGGCGTTAGCCCGACAACGGCGCGCCCGAGCTTGCGGGCGTGATCCGCGAAAACAATGACCGCATTCCCGCTGTTCGCATTCCGGGCCGGCTCCGTCGGCGCGGCCGGCCGCTGCTCAGACGTTGCAGGTGCGCGATCGGTGCGAGACGAGAACATACCAGCCAGTCGTGCCCCGACAATCAGGGAGCGCTCCTTTGAACGCCGAATGAATTCCAGGCAGGATCGTGAAAAGCGCAGAAGCCGAGCGATGATGGCGCGTCGTTGGGCGATCACGACGAGCCGTCCGTCCCAATTGGACTCAAGCTCGTATCTGGAAATGATAGATGGCCTTTCGGCGCCAGCGGTCATCACCACGGCCTCGTGGCCATGTACTTTTCCGAGTAGGAGAAAGCTCCCGTTGCGAATCGGGAGGATGCCAGGCAGGGCTGATGCCGATAGTCCGTCCCAATCGGTCAGAACACAGCTTGCGGAGAGATTGAGCTCCCTCGCATAAGCGAGCATTTCCGGGACACCAATAAGCGTGTAACCGGACAACTGGCGAATGTGATCCAGGCTGCTGTCGACACCACGCAATCGGAGCAGGAGGTCGAGCACAAACAGCCCCGGATCGTCGAACGTCTCTGCGGGTGTCTGTCTCATGCGGCCTCGTCGATGCCGGCGTGAGCTCGACCGTCTCGCCTGTTCGTGTCGACGCAAGCGAAGGACAGTCTATGTAAGGTCATGGAAGCTCGACTGTAGGCGGAAGAGCTTTGAATAACGTCCTCCGCGCTTGACCAGCTCTTGATGAGAACCATCCTCGACCAGGCGGCCATCTTCAATCGTGATGATCCGGTCGGCCATTCGTAAGGCCGATAGCCGATGCGCAATGATCAGAACGGTACGGCCCTGCACGATTTTGGCCATGTTCTGTTGAACGATGTGCTCACTCTCGTAGTCGAGTGCGCTGGTCGCCTCGTCAAAGATCAGGATCCGTGGATCGGTTACCAGCGCGCGTGCAATCGCAATGCGCTGACGCTGTCCGCCGGACAGGCTGCTCCCGCGTTCGCCGACTATGCTGTCGTATCCGTTCGGTAGCTGTAGAATGAAATTGTGTGCACCGGCCATCGTGGCCGCTTCAACCACACGCTCCGTCGATGTCGCGGGATCCGCGAAGGCGATATTGTCCCTGATCGAACAGTTGAAGAGGACACTGTCCTGGAGAACTACACCGATCTGTCTGCGCAGCCAGGCGGGGTCTACCTGAGTCACGTCGATCCCGTCGACCAGAACCCGGCCTCGCTCGGGGATATACAGCCGCTGCACCAGTTTGGCCAAAGTGCTCTTCCCCGATCCCGAGGAGCCCACTATTCCAATGACCTGCCTTGCCGGAACGTGCAGCTGCACATCTCGAAGGATCTCGGGCCCATCGATGCGGTAGCGAAAGGTCACCTGTTCGAACGCAATATCACCTCGGATCGTAGCCAGCGCCATTTTGCCAGGCCTGTAAACAGGCTCCGGCTCTGTATTCAGGATGTCGCCGAGGCGCGCGATCGAGAGTCTGGCTTGGTGAAAATCTTGCCAAGTCTGGGCTAGTCGGAGGACTGGAGCGCTGATGCGACCGGAGATCAGATTGAAGGCAACCAGCTCGCCAACGGTAAGATCGCCAGCGATGACGAACCGAGCGCCGAAATAGAGGATGGCGACGCCGACCAGTTTGTTGACAAGCTGGACCGATTGGCTGGACACGTTCGCCAGGCTGATGACGCGAAAGCTCGCTGCGACGTATCCGGCGAGCTGTTGCTCCCAGCGGCGTTGCATCTGAGGCTCCACAGCCATCGCCTTGAGCGTTTCCATCGCGGTTACGCTCTCCACAAGAAAGGCCTGGTTCTCCGCACCCCGCTGAAATTTTTCGTCGAGCCGCCGCTGAAACAGAGGCGTCGCTCCGGCAGAAATCGCGACATAGACCGGAAGCGAGGCGAGAACGATCCAGGTTAGCGTTGGCGAGTAGAAGGCCAGCACTGCAATGAAGACAACCGAAAACGACAGGTCGATGACCAAGGTCAGAGCGGAACTCGTCAGGAAATTGCGGATATTTTCGAGTTCCCTGACCCTCGCGACAGAGTCACCCACCCGCCGCGCCTGGAAGTAGCCGATCGGCAACGCCAACAGGTGGCGGAACAGCCGAGCGCCGAGTTCGACATCGATTCGGTTGGTGGTGTGAGAGAAAAGGTATGTACGTAGAACTCCAAGGATCGTTTCGAACATCGCGGTCGCTACGAGGCCAATGGCAAGTACGTCCAGCGTGCTCATGCTGCGATGTACTAGAACCTTGTCGATAACCACCTGGAAGAAGAGCGGCGATACCAGGGCAAACAGCTGAAGGCAGAACGATGCTGCAAGGACTTCGAGGAGCAATCGCCGGTATTTTCTGATTGCGCCGAGAAACCACGTGATGTCGAAACGCCGCGCCAGATCGGAAAGAGAGGCTCGACGCGTCATCAGAATGACCGCGCCGTCCCAGACGGCCTCGAGTTCCATCCGCGACATCATGACCGGTTGCGGGCGGCCCGGCTCGAGCGCGATGACCCGCTCCTCGGTGGCCTTTCCGAAGATAAGAAATCTATCCTCCCGAAGGATGGCGAGCGCCGGCATCGGCAGACCGGAAAGCCTAGACCAATTGGTCCTGACGACACGTGCCTTCAGCCCAAGCTCCTTGGCACAGCGGAGAACCTCGGCGACCCTGATGATGGTCCCAAACTGATAACGGATGCGCTCAGGATCTATGGCGAGGCCGTTAAATCGGAGCATCATGACCAACGCGATCAACCCTTGATCGGGGATTACGCCAATTGGCTCAAGGTGCTCGGGCATCCTCTCTCCGCATTGCATCGAGCAGTTGCGATCCGGCAGTCACCATGCAGTTCGCGCCGATCATGAAGATATGTCGTTTTGACGCCCGAGCGCGTCCTTAGAAGCAGCTCGTATCCTCAGAATTGGGCGGCATTCCGACTCGAAGAGGGCCAGCACCCCATCCTAGGCCGCGCACCGATGGCGAGTTGACGGCCGTCAATATCGGCGCATGGCGGCCGCCTATCATCCTACTGATGGTTGTAGTTGCGACGAGATCAGCCTTGCACCGCCCGACCGAACATCATTCTGCAGGCGTTAGTGTCCGCCCCGCAGTGTGGCCTGTTTCGGTCTCCAGATAAGGACCGCGGCGATGACGGAGCCTTCGTTCGATTTCAGCGAAGAGGTTGCTGTTTCGGTGGCCCGATCGAGGCTGAGCCCGGAGCAAGATGTCCCGTCTTCTAGACGAGAACGGCTTGATGGATCGGATCGGCACGTTCTGAAAGTGTTGTTTGCGAACAAGTTCTTCTTTCGTAACGGCGGCTCCGAAGTCGTGATGTTCGACGAGATGGAGTTGATGCGCAGGCGGAATGTTGACGTCGTCGAATTCTCCATGAATGACGATCGAAATATTCCATCACGCTTCCAATCGTACTTTGTTTCGCGGAAATCGTATCGCGCATCATCAAGACGCGAAAAGCTGAGATCGGCATTATCCTTTATTCATTCATCCGAAGCTGTCTCGCAAATTACGCGCCTCATCCGAGATGAGAAGCCGGACATACTGCACTGTCATAATATCTATCACCAGCTCACTCCCTCGATCGTCACCGCAGCAGCGGAAATGGGGGTTCCCGTCGTCCTCACGCTTCACGACTACAAACCGGTATGTCCCGTCTATACGCAGCTTAGCAACGGACAGGTGTGTACGAGATGCGGGGACGGCGCCTTTGAGACGATTCTCGCTCGCCGCTGCGCCGACGGCTCTCTTGGGCGCAGCGCCTTGCTTTGGGCGGAGGCGCGCTATCACGCGCTGCTGGGAAGCTATCACCGCGTCGGAAAATTCATTGCGCCGAGCAAGTTCATGTATGAGGCCATTGTCCGTCGGTTCGGTGCCGATAAGGTGGTTCATATTCCGAACGGGATAGACGCATCGCGTATCGATACGTCTGTCGGAGATGACGGATACGCACTGTATTTCGGGCGCCTGTCGCCTGAAAAAGGCGTTGAGGATCTCCTTAAAGCTCATGCGACAGCCCAAGGAGCCTGGCGGCTGGTGATCGCTGGCACTGGACCGCTTTTCGATGAGCTTCGGCGGAAATACCCCGCGGCGGAGTTCAGAGGGCATCTCATGGGCATCGACCTCGAGCGCACAATCAGGGAGGCGGGTGTGATTGTCGTGCCCTCGGTGTGGCACGAAAACAGTCCTCTCTCGATCCTTGAGGCGATGGCGCATGGCAAGCCGATCGTCGCTTCCCGCATTGGCGGAATTCCCGAGTTGGTCAGAGACGGGACGACAGGTCTGTTGTTTGACCCTGGCGACGTTGTTCAACTCTCCGAAAAAGTCAGAACTCTTCTCGTCGATCGCAGTCGTCGCGAGGTGTTCGGTCGCAACGCACGCAAGACCGTCGAGAACGAGTACTCGCTTGAGGAACACGGTGCGACGTTACTCTCGTTATACGAGGATCTGATTGCATCAGTCGGCTTACACAGGAAAGTTGGATCATAAAATGGACCTTACCGTCATTTCCACGTTCCGCTGCAACTCCAAATGTCAGATGTGTTACATATGGCAGAATCCGACCGAGCCAAAGGAAGAGGTGTCGCTGGCTACGTTGTCGAAGCTTCCATCCGGCTTCGACAATCTGAATGTGTCGGGTGGAGAGCCGACGCTTCGCAAAGACCTCGGAGAGATGATCGATCTTCTCTATCCGAAGGCAAGAGTGACGGAAATATCGTCGAACGGGCTGCATCCGGAGCGCCTCGTTCCGATCATCAAGAAACACCCCAACATCAAGGTACGCTTTTCGCTCGAGGGCGATCAGGAGACCAGCGACAGAATTCGCGGCGAGAAGGACGGTTACAACACCAAGATCGCGGGACTTCGTATGCTGCGCGAAGCCGGCGGCACCGACCTTGGCTTCGCGATGGTCATCCAGGACGAAAACGTCGATCAGCTCGTCAATGTCTACGAGTTCGCACGCAAGGAGGGATTCGAGCTGGCAACTTCCACGCTTCACAATGCGTGGCAGTTCTACAAGAACGACAATTACTTCTATGATCGGAAGGCAGTCGCGCGGAAAGTTGAGGGGCTTATTTCGGCGTTGCTGCGTAGTCCGAAGCCAAAGAACTGGTTTCGGGCCTACCTGAACCTTGGCCTGATCGAGAAGATTCTCGGTCATGATCGGTTGATCCCGTGCAGTGCGGGTAGGGATTTTGCCTTCATCGACCCGTGGTCGGACGTATGGGCCTGCAACGTCCGCTCGGATCTCCCCATGGGAAATCTTGCGCGGGAATCATGGAACGAGATCATGAATAGCGAGGCCGCCCAGCAGACACGGAAGAAGGTCGCGAGCTGTGGGCAGAACTGCTGGATGGTGACGACCGCGCGGACCGCGATGCGGTCCAACTTGGTCCCTCAGCTTCCGAAAGGCGAGCCGTTGTTATGGGTCATCAAGAACAAGCTCAAGGTCTCGATCGGCAAGAGCATATGCTTTGACAGCTATATTGATTATTCCGACGTGCGTCCATCGCCGCACGTCGAGCGAACGTCGTTCTTGAACAAGAATGTCAAGGCCCGGCTGGTCAAGGGCCGCATAACCCCGGACGAGCATTACCCGTTGCGAACATTTATGAACAATTAGATTGGGAGGAAGTCCAGATGAGAAGGCGTGAGATCTACATGTTCGGCTTCCGTGGCTTCCCTCAAATTCAGGGTGGTATCGAGACGCATGCAGAAAATCTCGCACCAAGGTTGGTCGAGCTAGGCAGGGGGGTTACCGTCTGCATGCGGTCTCCTTACGTCACCTCGAATGTCCCCAAAGTCTGGAGGGGGGTGCGGGTACTGCGACTGTGGACTCTAAGTAACAAATATCTGGAGACTCTGCTGCATTCCGTAGTCTGCGCAATTGTCGCAATGGTGCGGCGGCCGGCGTTGGTGCACATTCACGGTATAGGTCCTGCAATTGTAACGCCGTTGCTTCGTGCTGTCGGCCTGCGGGTCGTCGTCACGCATCATGGTGAGGACTATAATAGGGAAAAATGGGGCTGGGCGGCGCGTATGGTCCTGAGGACCGGCGAAGCTGTCGGAATGCGCTATGCTAGCAAGCGCATTGCGGTCAGTCGCAGCATAGGCGACCTCGTCACTTCCAAATATGGCAAACCCTGCGAGGTGGTGCCGAATGGCGTGGTGTTCTCGGACTTGCCGCAGCAAAGCGAACAGGTGGTCGGGTTGGGATTGGAGCCAGGACGATACGTATTGACGGTCGGCCGGCTTGTTCCTGAGAAGCGGCAGCTCGATCTTTTGCGCGCATTCCTGGCTACGGCAATGCCGGGATGGAAGCTCGCCATAGTTGGAAAGATCGACCACCAGAATGAGTACGCGGATCAGCTGGTTAGAGAAGCGGCCGGCCACCAGAACGTTGTCATGGCCGGGTTTCAGACCGGCGATGGGCTGCGACAACTCTACGCCCACGCGGCACTGTTTGTTTTGCCGTCGTCGCATGAGGGGCTGCCGATCGTGCTGCTTGAAGCGCTCAGCTATGGATTGCCGGTGCTGGTAAGCGATATCGCACCTAATCTGGAGGTGGTGGGTGATCCCGAACACATTTTCCATGTCGGTGATTGTGAGGAGTTGGGTGCGAAGCTGTTGGTGCTGACGAAGACGCGTCTGAGCGCGTCTGAGCGCGAAATAGTACGTCGCGAAAGCGCCTCGCGGTACGATTGGTCCGATATCGCATCGAGAACGTCGGATATCTATGATGACCTGCTCGGCCGGACGCGGCAGCAAGGCAATCTGTCGCGCGCAGGCTGGCGCGCCAGCGCAAGGTCGCAACAATCGGCATACGGCAGACCAGCCAACCATTGAGGCATTGCCAGCGCTTTCGACGACATAGTCTGGCAGCATGTTGGCGTCCCATGCGTTGATCGGGTTGAAGCGATGCCGCGCCCGGGCTGGCGGCGCCGAGGATTGTGGCTGTTACTCAGAGCCTGATTTCAGGTCGGGCGTCCCGGTTCTCAGTGCTGAGATCTCAGCTTTTGTGGTCGTCCCGCTAAGGTTGGCGATAGCGCCGGCCATGGTCGATGGGCGTGGCGTCCAAAGTCTGCAGCCAGCGATCGAAATCCTGGCGAGTCACGGGCGCTTTTGTGACTGGATCCTATCGGTGGGCTAAACTATCCGCCAGCACTAGCTCGAGTCCCCTCCCATTGCCTAGATATGAACATAGATTGGGGCTTCCGAAAGCGGCTGAACCCTGAAAGGCTTCGGGTTGGGGATTCGCAAGCTCGACTTGCGCCAGGCGTTGCTGGATTATGTGAGAATGAGCAGGGTGGATGAGCTAACGACCGGTGAGATTGACGAGCGGATTGTTTCGATCATCGAACTGGCCGGTGAAAATTTAGTGCGCTTGTCCGATCCGTCATTCGAGTTCGTGCCGGAGCGGATGACAGGAGCGATATCGGCCATTCATCAGCGCCTGAAAGCGGAGCTTGCTGCGCTTCTTAAGCTGCGGACCGTATACGGCGATCTGATTGTTTGTCGCATTGTTGCCGGCAGCTATCCCTGGAACCATGACCGATTGTCGCCGTACCAACATTTGAGACTCGCGTGGCTACAGCTCACGCAGCTGAGCAGCATGTTTGATCATTCCATGACTGAGCTCGATCGCCTTCACAACGAAACGCTAGAGTTGCTTTCTGTCGATGTCGAAAGAGCAGTTGCTGATGGCTCTCCTCGAACGAGGGCGGGCGAGCGGAACACGCGGGTAGATCGCTGGTTCGAAGTTGTGCCGCAGCACGAAGCGACAACGTTCAAGACCATGAGGATAGCAAGCGAGTTGTCGATCGCTGACGCACTCATTGCGGAGTACTGTGACGCTGCGCGACGCGAGCTATTGGAAGAGATCGACGCGACTGTACAAATCGTTAGTTCCAGCATCGCTAGTTTTTTGTCGGATCATGGGGGCGAGCTGATAGACCTTATTGGTCGTTACAACGACATGGTCGAGAACCTCGAACTCCGGTATCGCCGAATCTGAGACGAAGATTTTGAACTGTCAGCGACACGAAATATCCATTCATCCTGCAGATTTTGATTCCTGGGTGCCGACTCGCAGCTGACTGGCTGTTACCTTGCCTGCAACGGAAGCGAGCTCGTAGCTCACTCTTTGCCCTTCAATCAACGTCGAAATGCCGGCTTCCTCGACGGCGGACATATGAACGAATACATCCTTGCCTCCGCCGTCGGGCCTTATGAAGCCGTAACCCTTGAACTTATTGAACCAGACTACGAATCCGTTAGCCAAAGTTCCTCCGGCATCCGCATGATCTAGTCCGACGTAAAGATTGAAAGCGTAGAAAGTTCACATCGGGCGTAGAATGACTTCTTTTTGCTCAAACCCCGGTTGTTACCCCTTGGTCCGGTGAGGGTCGAGTTTCGTTCATCCAGACTGACCGGCGCTGCAATATGCCGCGCATAAATCGGAACTCGCCGTCCAAAGCTCACGTCCTCACAATAGACTCGTCAATTCTTGCTGCGCAAATAAGCAATATGCCGCGTTTATTTGCAGATGCGCTTGCTGCTTTGCATGTGTTGTAGGCGCAAGCGCCTCTCGAAATGCCTCCGTCGATCGACCTGGAATAGAATATGCGGCATCTTGCTATTAGTTGCAAAGACGCAGTGACAAAGTGATCGCGATCTGAAAGCCCAGTTAAACTCAAAAAGAGCTACGGCAGTATGAAATGTCGCGCAACGCACCCCTTTCGCGACAACCGGCTAGGGTCTGGGGCGAAAGCGATCCGCGACGGAGAGGGATGAGTAGAGCAGGCGCCTGCCTTGGTCTCGTCGGGAGGCGCAAGTTTGACAGGTATGTCTGATATTCTCCGACCGTCCGCGTGAGATGACGTCAGTCGAGTGCCGGAGATTGAAGCCGATTCACCTCGTCAGATCGACAAGCCGGAGTGGGAGCTTTAGCCTGCTAACGATCTTTCTCACAGCTTGTGGTGTTCTTCCAAGGCGTCGTGAGACGGCGTGCAAGCTCTTTCCCTCTAAAATGAGGAACCGTACCTGCTCGATTTCGTGATGACTCCATGGCGGAGCAACCTTTCGCTTGGTGGTCTGCGGGGCCAACACTATGGCGCTCCTTTTCAGGCGGTTACGAAGAGGCAACGGTCTCGAGGGTCAGGGAAGCGGGGTGAGCTGGTAAGTCGTGACAATCGGGCTTGCTTGCCCCGCATCATAGTTCTGGCTGGCTATAGCCTGGATGGCCTCGCGATGCCGATGAAAGGTCGCGCGAATGTCCATTTCATCGGCGCCATCGACCGCTGCGCGATCAATAAGAGCGTCCCAATCAACTCTGCAGATCACTCGTTTGGGACCGTCAAACATCGCGAACAGGATGCCTGAATGTTGGTCAACAACGGTCATCTCTCCGGAAGGGTCATGCTGAAGGGGCATCGCAGCGGATCTCCGTTGTGCAATTCTTCGTTGCCGTTTGCTCCGGGGGCTCAGGAGTTGCTTTCGCACTACGCCCTATGCCGGCGAAGACTGCCTTGCACGAGATGGAAGCTAGGCAAATACAGCAATGTTGAATCTGATCACGGTCAAGTTGTGGGACCGGCCCCGGGCATCAAATCGCCTCATGCCAAAGGAGTTCGCTATCGACTCTCCGCAATAGCTGTCTCTGGTCCGCTTGTCCGAATCACCGTCGTACTCGATTGCGCCGGAAAGGATCCTGGATGGTTGAAGCTCGCTCTGCTTGCGCTCTGCGCAGATTTTATGCTGTCGACGATTGATTGGGCGATTAATGACTTCGCTTCGGGGTAGCAACCATGACTGACCAACCGACCGTCCTCGTCACAGGAGGCGCGGGCTATATTGGCTCGCATGCCTGCCGCGCCCTGGCCGCCGCCGGCTATCAGCCCGTCGTTTATGACAATCTCTCGACAGGTCATCGCAGCTTCGTTGCCGGCCCCCTGGTGACCGGCGACCTTCTTGACGGCGTAGCGCTGGCGCGCGCCTTCGCCGATCACAAGGTCAAGGCGGTGATGCATTTCGCGGCGGCGAGCCTAGTCGGCGAATCCATGACCGACCCGCAGAAGTACTACATCAACAATTTGCAGGGCACGCTGTCGCTGCTCCAGGCGATGCGCAACGCCGATTGCCATCGCATCGTGTTCTCCTCGACCGGCGCCGTCTACGGCAACGCCGATTCCAGGGAGCTGCCGGAAGACTTCCCCTGCGCGCCGATCAATCCCTATGGCGCGTCGAAATGGATGATCGAGCGAATGCTCGCCGACTATCGCGCCGCCTATGGCTTCGGCGCGTTCTGCCTGCGCTATTTCAACGCCAGCGGCGCTGATCCGGCCGGCGGCATCGGCGAACTGCGCGACAACGAGACCCATCTCATTCCGCGGGCCCTGATGGCGCTGCAGGGCCATGTCGACTTCGCGGTGTTCGGCGACGACTACGACACGCCCGACGGCACCGCGATCCGCGACTACATCCATGTCACCGACCTCGCCGCCGCGCATGTCGCGGCGCTGAAGCTGCTGGAACAGGGACATGCCGGCGGCAGCTTCAATCTCGGCACCGGCTCCGGCTTTTCGGTGCGCGAGATCCTGGGCGCCATCAGGCAGGAGACCGGGCGCGAGGTGCCGCACACCGTCAAGCCGCGCCGCGCCGGCGATCCCACCTATCTGGTCGCCGACCCCTCCGC
>NZ_SPQT01000002.1 GCF_004571025.1 Bradyrhizobium niftali
GCCCGGATCATGACGACATTTCAGGAAGCGCGCGCGTTCCTTCTACAGCACCGCACGGATTACGGGACGGCGGTCAAAGGCTTCCGCTGGCCCGATCCGGTTCCCTTCAACTGGGCGCTCGACTGGTTCGACGCCGGGCTGGCGGGGAATGCGGAGAGCAGGGACCGACCCGCGCTCTGGATTGTCGATGCCGCACAGGATCGGCAAACGAAATTGTCCTTTGCGGCGCTGTCGCGCCGTTCCAACCAGGTCGCAAACTTCCTTCGCGCGCAGGGCCTGAAGCGTGGCGATCATCTATTGCTGCTACTCGGCAATGTGGTCCCGCTGTGGGAGACCATGCTGGCTGCGATGAAGCTCGGCGTCGTCGTCATCCCCGCCACCACGCTGCTCACCGCCGACGAGCTGCGCGACCGGCTCGATCGCGGCAAGGCGAAGGCGGTGGTGGCCGCGCAGGATCAGGTCGCGAAGTTCGCGAGCCTTGGCACCGAGCTTGGCGCCGAGAATGTCGTCCGTATCGTGGTCGGTGATGCCTTCGATGGCTGGCTCGCCTATGACGAGGCGACGAAAGCTCCGGAGAGTTTTGCGCCCGACGGCCCCACCAACGCCGACGACCCGATGCTGCTCTATTTCACCTCGGGCACGACGGCAAAGCCGAAGCTGGTACTGCATAGCCAGCGCAGCTATCCCCTCGGCCATCTCTCCACCATGTACTGGATCGGGTTGAAGCCGGGCGACGTCCACCTCAACATCTCCTCGCCCGGCTGGGCCAAGCACGCCTGGAGCTGCTTCTTCGCGCCGTGGAACGCGGGGGCCACCGTGTTCGTGGTCAACCAGCCGCGTTTCGATGCCAAGGCGCTGCTTGCCACCATCGGGCGGTGCGGCGTCACCACGCTGTGCGCGCCGCCGACGGTATGGCGGCTGTTCATCCAGGAGAACCTCGCGTCGTTCAAGGTCGCGTTGCGCGAGGTCTGCGGCGCGGGCGAGCCGCTCAATCCGGAGGTGATCGATCAGGTCCAGGCGGCCTGGGGCCTTACCATCCGCGACGGCTACGGCCAGACCGAGACGACGGCGCTGGCGGGCAACTCGCCCGGGCAAAAGATCAAGGTCGGGTCGATGGGCCGGCCGCTGCCGGGCTATCGCGTGCAGGTCAGCGATGCCGACGGCAACCCGGCGAAGGAGGGCGAGGTGACGCTGGTGCTCGGGGCGAGCCGTCCCGCCGGCCTGATGCAGGGCTATCAGGGCGACGATGGCAAGCTCTCGGGCGCCGAAGGCACGCTCTATCGCAGTGGCGACGTCGTGTTCGAAGACGAAGACGGCTATCTCACTTTCGTCGGCCGCTCCGACGACGTGTTCAAATCCTCCGACTACCGCATCAGCCCGTTCGAGCTGGAAAGCGTGTTGCTCGAGCACGAGCTCGTCGCCGAAGCCGCCGTGGTGCCGAGCCCGGACCCGATCCGCCTTGCGATCCCCAAGGCCTTCGTGCTGCTGACATCGGGCGCCGAGCGAACGCCGGAGACGGCGCTGTCGATTTTCAAGCACCTGCATACGCGCCTGGCGCCGTTCAAGCGCATCCGCCGCCTCGAAATCGTCACGGAGCTGCCGAAGACGATCTCTGGCAAAATCCGCCGTGTGCAGCTACGACGGCTGGAACGCGACGACGACCGCAGCGATCCCCTGCGCGGCCGGGAATTCCGGGAGGAGGATTTTCCGGAATTGCCGAAAACACGGAGTGAGACCTAAGTGAACGAAGTCTGGAAGAAGCCGCCGATTACGCTGGATGCCTATCAGGCCATGGTCGGCAAGGAGGTCGGCGTGTCGTCATGGCACCTGATCGACCAGCCCCGCATCGACACCTATGCCGACGTGATCGAGGATCACCAGTTCATCCACGTTGACCCTGAACGGGCGAAGAAGGAGACCGCGTTCGGCACCACGATTGCGCACGGTTTTCTGACGATGTCGCTGCTGTCGATCATGTCTTATGAAGTCATGCCTGTCATCGCCGGCACCACGATGGGCGTCAATTACGGCTTCGACAAGCTCCGCTTCATCTCGCCGGTGCGCTCGGGAAAGCGCGTCCGCGGCCGGTTCGTGCTGGCGGAAGCCAGGCTGCGCAAGCCGAACGAATTGCAGTCCCGCACCAATGTCACGGTGGAGATCGAGGGCGAGGACAAGCCCGCGCTGGTCGCCGACTGGCTCGGCCTGATCTATTTCGCCTGATACCACGCGTCGCTGCCGGGCTTGACCCGGCAATCCATCGCTGCTCAAAAGCTTTTCGATTTTGATGGATGGCCGGGTCAAGCCCGGCCACGACGATCCAACGTTTGGGAAACGCACTCATGGCAATCAGGTTTGACGGACGCGTCGCCATCGTCACCGGCGCGGGCAATGGCCTCGGACGGGCGCATGCGCTGGGGCTGGCCAGCCGCGGCGCGAAGGTCGTGGTCAACGATTTCGGCGGCGCGCGCGACGGCACCGGCGGCTCGCTGTCGCCGGCGGAAACCGTGGTCGAGGAGATCCGCAAGGCAGGCGGCACCGCGATGGCCGACGGCGCCGACGTCTCGAACTTCGAGCAGGTCACCGCGATGGTCGAACGCGCCACAAAGGAATGGGGCAGCGTCGACCTCTTGTGCGCCAATGCCGGCATTTTGCGCGACAAGTCGTTCGGCAAGATGGAGGCCGCCGATTTCCAGAAGGTGCTCGACGTGCATCTCGTCGGTACCTTCTATTGCTGCAAGGCGGCCTGGGCCGGCATGCGCGACCGCAACTACGGCCGCATCGTGCTGACCACCTCGTCCTCCGGTCTTTACGGCAATTTCGGCCAGGCCAATTACGGCGCGGCGAAATCCGGCATGGTCGGCCTGATGAACGTGCTGGCGGAAGAGGGCCGCAAGACCAACATCCGTGTCAACATCATCTCGCCGACCGCGGCGACCCGCATGACCGAAGAGCTGCTGCCGCCACAGGCGCTGCAGCTGATGAAGCCGAACGCGATCACGCCGGCCGTCGAGTACATGCTGAGCGAGGATGCGCCGACCCGCACCATCATGGGCGCCGGCGCCGGCTCCTTCGCGGTGATCAAGATTGTCGAGAGCGAAGGCATCAACCTGCCGGAGTCCGAATGGACGCCGGACGCGGTCGCCGCGCATTTCGCCGAGATCAGCGACATGTCGAAGGCGAAGGCGCTGACGGGAGCGTTCGAGCAGACGCAGAAATATGTGGCGCAGGCCGCGGCGAGGGCGGGGATCAAGCTCTAGCTCCACTGTCATTTCGGGGCGTCGCAAAGCGACGAGCCCGGAATCCATCGTGCTACAGAAACTGCCGCCCAATGGATTCCGGGTTCGCGCCCAAGCGGGCGCGCCCCGGAATGACGCTGTTTTTGGCGCGAGAATCTGGCCTAAACTCCCGCCATGACACCATCCGAATCCCACGTCACCATCATCGGCGCAGGTCCCGCCGGGCTGATGGCGGCCGAGGTGCTGGCGCAGGGCGGCGCGCGCGTCACCGTTTATGACGCAATGCCATCCGCTGCCCGTAAATTCCTGATGGCAGGCCGGGGCGGGCTCAATCTCACCCACAGCGAGCCGCTGCCGCAGTTCATGCCGCGCTATCGCGAGGCGGCACCGAAGCTGCAAGCTGCGGTCGAAGCCTTTTCACCCGACGCGCTGCGCGCCTGGAGCGAGGCACTGGGTGAGCCGACCTTCGTCGGCAGCAGCGGCCGCGTGTTTCCAAAAGCGTTCAAGGCCTCGCCCTTGCTGCGCGCCTGGCTGCGGCGGCTCGACGCCGCCGGCGTGCGGTTTGCATTCCGCCATCGCTGGACCGGCTGGGACGGGGAAGGGCGGTTGTTGTTCCAAACACCGAGCGGCACCTCCGCCGTTGCAGCCGACGCCACTGTGCTCGCGCTCGGCGGCGCAAGCTGGCCGCGGCTCGGGTCGGACGGCAGCTGGGTCGATATCCTCGCGTCCAAAGACATTGCCATCTCGAGGCTGCGGCCGGCCAATTCCGGTTTCACGGTCGCATGGTCCGAATTGTTCCGTGATCGTTTCGAGGGCCAGCCGCTCAAGGGCGTTGCCCTGACGATCGGTGCACACACAGTGCGCGGCGAAGCGATGATCACCCGCGGCGGCATCGAAGGCGGCGCGATCTATGCGCTGTCGGCGGAGCTGCGCGAGGCGGTGCTGGGTCTCGGACAGGCGACGCTCACAATCGCGCTGCGGCCCGACCTCGACGCTGCCGCGCTGACCGTGCGCCTGTCGGGCACGCGCGGCAAGCAATCGCTCGCAAACTTCCTGCGCAAGGCGGCGCAGCTGTCACCGGTCGGCATCGGCCTGATGCAGGAGGCCGCCATCGCATCTGGCCGGCCGCTGGCCTCGTTCTCGCCGGCCGAGCTCGCACACCTGGTCAATGCCATTCCGGTTCGGCTCACTGGCGTTGCCCCGATCGATCGCGCGATCTCGACCGCTGGCGGCGTTTCGTTTGACGAGCTCGACGCGGGCTTCATGCTGCGCAAGCTGCCCGGCCTGTTCGCTGCCGGCGAGATGCTGGATTGGGAGGCGCCGACCGGGGGCTATCTGTTGCAGGCATCGTTCGCGACTGGGGCCGCCGCGGGTAGGGGGGTGCTGGAGTGGCTGAAGCGTTCATAGAACGCCGTCGCCCTTCGAGGCTCGCCCAGCGGCGCAGTGCGCCGCAAGGCTCGCACCTCGGGGTGACGGCTATCCGCGAGCATCATCTTAAGTCGGCCTAACGAGAGCGTCATCCTGAGATGCTCGTTTCCGGTGCGAGAGCACCGGAAACCGAGCCTCGAAGGATGCGCGGGCGCGAACACCTTAGCGCAGCTTCCCCCGCGCCGCCACCGGCAGCGTGCCGATGATCTCCTCGCCGCGGACCATCAGCACCTCGTCCATCATGTTGACGACGACGCAGACATGATTGGGCACGATGCGCACGACATCGCCGACATTCGGCCGGGTGTTGCTGCGGGAGAGATCGAGGAAGCCGTGCTCTTCGGCAAAGCGCGCGATCTTGGCTTCGGGGTGCTCCAGGATCAGGCCGTGGCCGTCGAGCCCGCCGGTGTCCGTGGTCAGCGTCTTGGAGCCGGCATCGAGAATGCCGCGCTCGGGCGCGGCGCGGCTCACGACGGTTGAATAGATGTGCAGCGCGCAGTCGTCCCACGTCGCGGAGCCGGCAGCGACCTGCATGCGGTCGTTGTAGATGTAGGTGCCGAAGCGATGCTCGGTGCCGCCCTTGAGCTTGCCGAGATTGACGAGGTTCGGCGTGCCGCCGGTCGAGACGATCTTTGCATCCAGCCCGTGCGCGCGCACGCCGGCCAGCGCCTCGTCGTAGAATTTTTGCGCGTCCGCCCAGCCGGTCTCGGTCGGATAAAGCATGAAGCCGGCGAACTCGAGCCCTTTGGACCCGGCGATCTCGCGCGCCAGCGCAATCGCCTCCGCCGGTGTCTCGACGCCCGCGCGCTTGCGGCCCGTATCGCATTCGACCACCACCGAGAGCGGGCGGCCTGATGCTGCGGCCGCCTTCGGCAAACCTGCGACGACCGTCGAATTGTCCGCGGCCACCGTCATGTTCGCCTTCGCCTGCAGCGCGCCGAGCCGCGCCATCTTCTCTTCGCCGAGCAGGTTGTAGCTGATCAGGATGTCGTCGATGCCGGCATTGGCCATGATCTCGGCCTCGCCGATCTTCTGGCAGGTGATGCCCTTGGCGCCGGCCGCCACCTGCATCTTGGCAATGGTCGGGTTCTTGTGCGTCTTGATGTGAGGACGATTGGCGATTCCGGCGTCGTCGCAGGCCTTCTGGATCCGCGCGATGTTGCGCTCGACCTTGTCCATGTCGATGACGGCGCAGGGCGTGCCGTATTCGCGGGCGATCTTGGCGGCGAGAGTCGTTGTCATGGCAGTCCCCTAGTTGGCGGAATACGCGCTAAGCCTGTTCAATTTCTTCGCGAAGCATTTCGAGTTCGAGCCAGCGCTCTTCGGCGGCGGACAATTCGTCATGCGCCTTGGCGATCGCGGCGGAGGCGTCGTCGAATTTCTTGCGATCCTTGGCGTAGAGGTTGGGATCGTCGAGCACGCGTTGCAGCTTGGCGATGTCGGCATGCAATTTTTCCATCTTCTTCGGCAGCGTTTCCAGCGCGTGCTTCTCGTTGAAGCTCAACCGCCGCTTCGGCGCGGATGCGGGAGCAGCTTGCCGCTCCTCTTTCTTCTCCGCGGGGGCTTGCGCCTTCGCCGTCTCGCGCTTCAAGTCCGCGCCGCGCTGCGCCAGCATGTCGCTGTAGCCGCCGGCATATTCGATCCATCTGCCGTTGCCCTCGGGCGCAATCACAGAGGTGACGACGCGGTCGAGGAAGTCGCGGTCGTGGCTGATCAGGATCACGGTGCCCTCGTAGTCGCCGAGCATGTCCTCGAGCACGTCGAGCGTTTCCAGGTCGAGATCGTTGGTCGGCTCGTCCAGCACCAGCAGGTTCGATGGCTTGGCCAATGCGCGCGCCAGCATCAACCGGCCGCGCTCGCCGCCCGAGAGCACTTCCAGCGGCGTGCCGCGCTGCTCCTGCGCGAACAGAAAGTCCTTCATGTAGCCGACGACATGCTTCGGCTTTCCGCCGACCATGATCTGGTCGCCGCGGCCGCCGGTCAGCGCCTCCGCCAGCGTCGATTTGGGATCGAGGCTTTCGCGGTGCTGGTCGAGCGTCGCCATCTCCAGATTGGCCCCGAGCCGCACGGTGCCAGTGTCAGGCTGCATGCCGCCGGTGAGCAGATTGACCAGCGTGGTCTTGCCGGCGCCGTTCGGCCCGATGATGCCGAGCCGGTCGCCGCGCTGGATGCGGGTGGAGAAATTGTCGACGATCTTGCGCTCGCCATAGGCCTTGGTGATGCCTTTGGCTTCGATCACCAGCTTGCCGGACTGCTCAGCCTCGGCGGCTGCGAGATTGGCGCTGCCGGCGGTGCCGCGATAGTTGCGGCGCTGGTCGCGCAGCGTGTGCAGATTGGCAAGCCGCTTGACGTTGCGCTTGCGCCGGCCGGAGACGCCGTAGCGCAGCCAGTGCTCCTCGTCGACGATCTTGCGGTCGAGCTTGTGTTGGTCGCGCTCTTCCTCGGCGAGCACCTCGTCGCGCCAGCTCTCGAACGAGGCAAAGCCGCGGTCGATCTGCTTGATCCGGCCGCGGTCGAGCCACGCCGTGGAGCGCGAGAGATTGGTGAGGAAGCGGCGGTCGTGGCTGATCAGCACCAGTGCGCTGCGGCGGCTGTCGAGCTCCTGTTCCAGCCATTCGATGGTGGAAAGATCGAGATGGTTGGTCGGCTCGTCCAGCAGCAGGATGTCGGGCGAGGGCGCCAGCACACACGCGAGCGCCGCGCGGCGAGCTTCGCCGCCAGAGAGGTTGTGCGGGTTCTCGTCGCCGGTCAGCCCGAGCTGCTCCAGCAGATAGCGCGCCTGATGCTGGTCGTCGCCGGGCGCGAGCCCCGCCTCGACATAGGCGAGCGTGGTCTTGTGGTCGCCGAAATCAGGCTCCTGCGGCAGATAGCGGATCGTGGCGCCCGGCTGCACGAAGCGTGTGCCGCCGTCGGGCTCGACGAGGCCGGCCGCGATCTTGAGAAGCGTTGACTTGCCCGAGCCGTTGCGGCCGATCAGGCAGACCCGCTCGCCAGCCGCAACGTTGAGCTCGACGCCGTTCAAGAGCGGCGTGCCGCCAAACGTCAGCTTGATGTCCTTGAGTTGGATCAGCGGCGGCGCCATCGTCAGCCCTGACTTGAATTCTGGCTCGTTGCAGCCGCATCAGCGCGGCGGCGCTGGATCCGGCGCAGCGTCTGGTCGAGCGCCGAGAGGAACGTCGACCGGTCGCGCGGTGCGAACGATCGCGGGCCGCCGGTAACTTCGCCAGCCGAGCGCAGATCCGTCATGAGATTGCGCACCGCCAGCGTCATCCCGATCGATTCTTCGGTGAACGGCTTGCCGTTCGGCGCGATCACGTCGGCGCCCGCCTTCACGCAGCGGCTGGCGAGCGGAATGTCGGAGGTGACGACGACGTCGCCCGGCTTGGCGCGTTCGGCGATCCAGTCGTCGGCGGCATCCATGCCGCTACCTGCGGCGATGCGCTCGATCAAGGGATCCTGCGGCACGCGAATGAAATTGCCGGCCACCACGCTCACGGGCACGCCGTGCCGGAGCGCGACGCGGTAGATCTCGTCCTTCACCGGACAGGCGTCGGCGTCGACATAGATGCGGGTGGGCGTGTCAGTCATCGGCGGGGTGGTAGCCCATTCGGGCCGCAAAGGCGAGGGGATTGACCGGTGTTCCCCGGGGCCTACGATCGGCCCGAAACAACAGGAATTGTGGGGAAGGGCAGCCATGCCGAACCGGCTCGAGACCTACCGCGTCGAGGCCTACAACACCGCCAAACAATCCGAAAACAAGATGCATGACGACAACGTAGCGCGTCGCTTCGGCTTTTCCGGCGGGCTGGTGCCTGGTGTCGACGTCTTCGCCTACATGATGCATGTGCCGGTCGCGTACTGGGGCCGCGATTTCCTGTCACGCGGACTGGTGGAGGCCCGCTTCATCAAGCCGGTCTATGACGGCGAGACGGCCGATGTCGATGCAACCGAGCACAATGGCCTGCTCACGATCGAGGTGTTCAGCCGCACCGAGCTGTGCGCCACCGGGACGGCCTCGCTGCCGGCGGCCGCGCCGGCTGAGGATTTGAGCGACTACCTCGCGGTCCCCGCGGTCGCCGAGCGCAAGCCGGTCAGCCCCGCGACCTTCGAGACCGGCAAATGGCTCGGCACAGAGCCGCGTCGATGGATCGGGCAGGCCGCCGCGGAATATCTCGCCGAGATCAGGGAAACCGATCCGATCTTCGCGCGTGAGGGGCTCGGCCATCCCGGCCTGATCCAGCGCGTGATGAACTGCGTCCTCGTCGACAACACCATTTTAGGCCCATGGATCCACGCCGGCAGCCGCATGCAGTTGCTGTCGCCCGCGCGCGCCGGCGACGAGATCGTTGCGCGGGCCAAGGTGACCGCGAACTACGAGAAGAAGGGCCACCGCTTCGTCGAGCTCGACGCACTGGTCGTCGCCAATGGCGAGACACCGCTGGCGCGTTGCCAGCACACCGCGATCTACCAGCCGCGCGAGGAGGCGGCGGCGTAGGGAAGGGGCAAGGCGCGTCTCCACATTGGCTGTCATACCCCGCGAAGGCGGGGCATCCAGTACGCCGCGGCTTCTCGATTCAATCACATCTGTCACGGAGTACTGGATCGCCCGCCTTCGCGGGCGATGACAGTGTGCGTGTGGAGGCAGAAGCGCGGCCTTACGCCGCCTTGCCCTTCACGTCCTGGATCGCGCGCCACACCCGCTCCGGCGTCAGCGGCATGTCGATGTGCTTGATGCCGTAGTCGGAGAGCGCGTCGAGCACGGCGTTCACCACGGTCGACAGGCTGCCGGCGCAGCCGGCTTCGCCGCAACCCTTGCTGCCGAGCGGATTGGTCGTGGCCGGCACCGGGTGGTCGCCGACCGTCATGTTCGGCACGTCCTCGGCGCGCGGCAGCGCGTAGTCCATCAGCGAGCCCGTGATCGGCTGGCCGCTCTCGTCGTAGCGGACGTGCTCCATCAGCGCCTGTCCAATGCCCTGGACGACGCCGCCATGAAGCTGGCCCGCGACCAGCAGCGGGTTGATCACCGTGCCGAAATCGTTCACCGCGCTGTAGCGCACGATCTGCACCACGCCGGTCTCCGGATCGATCTCGACCTCGGCGACGTGGCAGCCGTTCGGGAAGGCAGAGGGCACCGGCTCGCTGGTGTGATCGACGTCGAGACTATCAGGCACGCCCTCCGGCACCTTGCCGTCATGCAGCTTTTTGGCGAGCTCCATGATGTCGATGCTGCGGTCGGTGCCGGCGATGGTGAAGCTGCCGCCTTCGAACTCGATGTCGGCTTCGGAGGCCTCCAGCATGTGCGCGGCGGCGCGCTTGCCCTTTTCGATCACGAGCTTGGAGGCCTCGACGATCGCCATGCCGCTCGCCATGATCGAGCGCGATCCGCCGGTGCCGTTGCCGGTGTGAACGATGTCGCTGTCGCCCTGCACCAGCTTGACGCTCTCGAAGGGGACGCCGAGCTGGTCGCACAGCACCTGCGCGAACGGGGTGGCATGGCCCTGGCCGTAATCGAGCGTGCCGGTGATGAGCTGCACGCTGCCGTCAGGGTCGAACACGATCTTGCCGAGCTCGGGGCTCGGCGGCGCGGTGACCTCGAGATAAGAGCCGACGGCGATGCCGCGCAGCTTGCCGGCCTTCTTGCTCTCCTTCTTGCGCTTGGCGAAATTCTCGTGATCGGAGATTTCGAGCGCCTTGTTGAAGACGGCCTGGAAGTCGCCGCTGTCATAGGTGACGCCGGAGGAGGCCGGGAACGGCATCTGGTTCGGCTTGATGAAGTTGCGCTTGCGCATCGTCAGCCGGTTGATGCCCATCTCGTCGGCGGCGCGGTCGATCAGCCGCTCCATGTAGTAATTCGCCTCGGGCCGGCCGGCGCCGCGATAGGCGCCCATCAGCGTTGTGTTGGTCAGCACCGTCTTGATGTCGATGCCCATCAGCGGCGTGCGGTAGACGCTGGAAAAGTTCTTGCCGGTGTTGAGCGAGAGCGGGCCCGGCGCAACGCCGGTGATGTAGGCGCCGAGATTGCCGTAACCGGAAAGCTTGGCCGCGAGGAAATGCCCCTCGGCGTCGAGCGCGAGCTCGGCATGAATCTTCTGCGCACGGCCGTGGCTGTCGGAGAGGAAGCTGGTCGAGCGCTCGTCCAGCCACTTCACCGGCCGTCCCAGCGCCTTGGCCGCGTACAGGATGCACATGTATTCGGGGTAGTTGATGTTCTTCATGCCGAAGGAGCCGCCGACATTGGCGGTGAGAATGCGCACCTTCTCGTTCGGCACTTTCAGGTTCTTGGCGAGGTTGGCGCGGTTGCCGGCGACACCCTGCGTCGGAACCTGGAGCGTGTAGCGCTCGGCCTTCTTGTCGTAGGAGGCAAGTCCCACGCGCGGCTCCATCGAGACCACGGCGACGCGGGTGTTCTCGATGTCGATCTTGGTCACATGGGCGGCGCTGGCAAAGGCCGCATCGACCTTGTCCATGTCGCCATAATGGTAGTCGAGCGCGACGTTGTTCGGGATGTGGTCGTAGAGCTGCGGCGCGCCGGGCCTCGCGGCCTCCTCGGGGTCCGTCACCGCCGGCAGCGGCTCGATGTCGAGCTCGACCGCCTCGGCCGCATCGCGCGCCTGGGCCAGCGTCTCCGCCACCACGAAAGCGACGGGATCGCCGACGAAGCGGACCTTGTCGGTCGCCAGCGGCTGGCGGTTGGTCTGGAGCAGGGGCGAGCCGTCACGGCTCTTCAGCGGCAGGCCGCAGGTGAAGGGGCCATAGCCGGCCGCATCGAGGTCCTTGCCGGTCCAGACCCCCAGCACGCCCGGCATCGCCTTGGCGGCATCAAGGCCGATGCCGCGGATGATTCCATGGGCATGGGTCGAGCGGACCACCACGGCATAGGCCTGGCCGGGCAGGTTGAAATCGTCGGTGTAGCGGCCCTTGCCGCGGACCAGCGTGTCGTCCTCCTTGCGGCGGACGGGCTGCCCGACGCCGTATTTTTGCAGTGCAATAGCGTTTTCGAGCGTGGACGATTTGGTGTGTTCTTGCATGGAATTGACCTGAAAAGCCGGCAATTGCGCGTTTTGGGGGGCGCTTGGGGGCCGGACCCTTCAAAAATAGCCCACGGTCCCGTTCACGACAACGCACGAATGGGCATGGTCCCATGTGATGCGTTGTTGCGCAGGCCTGCCGCGCTGCTAATGTTTCAGGCGAAAAAGCAATTCCAGCTCGGCCCCAGCGGGCCGCGGAAAGACAGTTTGTATGAATGACCACACGCGGCTCCGCGACGGCCATGGGCCGCACGGTGAGCTCGAGGGGTCGATGGCGGCGGTGGCATTGGCCACTGAGCCGGCCGTCGTCGCGCAAGCGCCGGGAACCGGCGTCTATGCGGCGCTGGACCTCGGAACCAACAATTGCCGGCTCCTGATCGCCTGTCCGACCAGCGATGGCTTTCGCGTGGTCGATTCCTTCTCCCGGATCATCCGGCTCGGCGAGGGGGTCTCGGCGACGGGGTGCATCAGCGAGGCCGCGATCGAGCGCGCCATCGCGGCGCTCAGCATCTGCCGCGACAAGATCAACTTGCGGAGAGCGCGGCGGCTGCGGCTGATCGCGACCGAAGCCTGCCGCGCGGCCTCGAACGCGGAGGGCTTTCGCAGCCGCGTCGCGGCCGAGACCGGCATCGAGCTCGAGGTGATCGACCGCGAGACCGAGGCTTCGCTCGCCGTACTCGGCTGCTCGCCGCTGGTCGACCCCAGGGGGCGCGGCGCCATCCTGTTCGACATTGGCGGCGGCTCGACCGAGCTGGTGCGGATCGAGCGCGATCCCACAAATCCGGAGCCGCGCATCAAAGCCTGGATGTCGATCCCGTTCGGCGTGGTCACGCTCGCCGAGCAATTCGGCGGCCGCGACGTGACGCCGGAGATCTACGCCGCGATGGAGCGGGAGGTCGCAAATCATGTTGCGCCGTTCGCGGAACAGCACGGCGGCGATCTCACTGAGATGCACCTGCTCGGCACCTCTGGCACCGTGACGACCCTTGCCGGCATCCATCTCAATCTCGCACGCTACGACCGCCGCCGCATCGACAGCATCTGGATGAACGATTCCGACATCACCGCGACCATCAACAAGCTGCTCGGCATGAGCTACGAGGAGCGCGCGAACAACAGCTGCATCAGCGTCGAGCGCGCCGATCTCGTGCTGGCCGGCTGCGCCATCCTCGATGCGATCCGCCACGCCTTTCCGCTGCCGCGCCTGCGCGTCGCCGACCGCGGCCTGCGCGAAGGCATGCTGGTCGAGATGATGCGCGAGGACGGCGCGCTCAGGAGCTGGTGAGATGGCCAAGGACACCACCGGCCGCTTGCACGTCCAGGTCAAGACCGGCGGCAAGCGCAAATTGTCATCGAAGCTGTGGCTGGAGCGGCAGCTCAACGATCCCTATGTGGCGAAGGCCAAGGCCGCGGGCTATCGCTCGCGCGCGGCATTCAAGCTGCTCGAGATCGACGACAAGTTTCGGCTGCTGAAGCACGGCATGGCCGTGGTCGATCTCGGCGCCGCGCCGGGCGGCTGGAGCCAGATCGCGGCCAAGCGCGTCGGCTCGATCGATGGCAAGGGCAAGGTCGTCGCGATCGACCTGCTAGAGATGCCCGAAATTGCCGGCGTCGAGTTCGCGCAACTCGACTTCATGGACAACGGCGCGCCGGAAAAGCTCACCGCGATGCTGGGGGGCGGCGCGGACGTCGTGATGTCCGACATGGCCGCCAACACCACCGGTCACCGCAAGACCGACCAGCTCCGCATCGTCGGCCTGATCGAGACCGCGGCGGCGTTTGCCTGCGACGTGCTCAAGCCCGGCGGGACCTTCCTGGCAAAAACGTTCCAGAGCGGCGCCGACGCCGAGTTGCTCGCCCAGCTCAAGCGCGACTTCGCCACGGTCCGTCACGTCAAGCCGGCCGCGAGCCGGCAGGATTCGTCGGAACGCTACGTGCTGGCGACGGGGTTTCGGGGCGAGCCGAAGGCGTAGCGCAAAACCGTCACGTTCGCGAACGATCGTCGTTTGCGGTTTTCGCTGCCCGGTGATGCTCAGGGGCCCGGCGCTCGGCCATGCCTCGAACCAGGCCCAGGAAATTCCTGAGGATCGGTGATGGATTGCTGCGCCGCCACGCCAGTCCGAGAAAGGCCTTCGGAGTAGGGTCTTGCAGGCGCCGGTATACGACGCCGGTCATGCGTGCGCCCTGCAGCGTCGAGGGCACGAGCGCAATGCCGAGTCCCGCCGCGACAAGACCCAAGGTCGAGGTAATTCGCGGCGCCGGCTGCCCGAGACGCGGAACAAATCCGGCTGCCCTGCAGGCCGCGACGGTCTCGTCATACAATCCGGTACCAGGCGGCCCGATCATGATGAAGGAGTCACTTGACAGGCTCCTCAGCTGAAGGGGCTTTGTCCTTGTCCTCGCCAACGTGTGACGGCTCGGGAGGGCCGCGACCAGAGGCTCTTCCTGAAGCGCAGCAACGGAGACGCCTTCCGCATGAATTTGCCGCGCGCGCACGAAGGCAACGTCCATCTGCTCACGCTCGAACTGGCCGACGATTTCGTTGCTCAGGCCTTCCTGCAGGATCAGGGACACGCGCGGGAAGGTTTCACGAAAGGACCGGATGGCAAGCGGTACGAGCGGATTGAAGGGGGCAGTTGGTGCGATGCCGATGCAGAGCGTTCCCTGCTCGCCGCGTGCCGTGCGTTGGGCCGTTTCGACGGCGTGATCGAGCCGCGACAGGATTGCCTTGGCCTCGGAGAAAAAGGCCTGACCCGCGCTTGTCAGGCTTACCCCCCGCGGCAACCGCCTGAACAGTTGAACCTTGAGCTCTCTCTCCATCTGGCTGATCTGCCGGCTGAGCGGGGGCTGCTGGATGCCAAGCCGCTCTGCTGCCCGCGTGATGTGCCCTTCCTCTGCAACCATGACGAAATAGCGAAGGTGCCTGAGATCCATGCCATACCTCAAAGGTATCAAGATCGACGTTGGCATATCATAGCTCAACCGGCGCTGCCGAGCTATGGCGGTCCATGGCAGCGAAGGATCGTGACATGGATACGCAGAGACGGCGCTTGCTTTGTTCAGCACTGGCGGCAATCGCGACATCGGTTTTGCCGGCGATGGCCACGGCTCAGGCTTACCCTTCTCGCGGCAGTCGCCTCGTCGTGGGATTTCCCGCGGGAGGCCCGGTCGATATCGCCGGCCGGCTGATTGCTCCCTGGCTGTCGGAGCGGCTGGGCCAGTCGTTCAGCGTGGACAATGTTCCAGGTGAAAGCGGAAACGTTGCGACCAGGTCCGTGGTTCGGGCGGCCCCCGACGGGTACACGCTCCTCGTCTGCGGTCCCGTCAACACGATCAACGCGACGCTGTTCGATCATCTCGATTTCGATTTTGGCCGCGACGTCGTCGCCATCGGCGGTCTATATCGCGTTCCGCTCGTCATCGAGGTGAATCCTGCCGTGCCGGTCCGGACAGTCGGGGAGCTCATCAGTTACGCGAAGCAAAATCCCGGAAAACTCAGGGTGGGATTTGCAGGTCTCGGCACGCCGCAGCACGTTGGAATTGAGCTGTTCAGATCGATGGCCGCTGTCGACCTGACGCTGGTGCCCTATCTGGGGTCGACGCCTGCACTGGAAGATCTCCTGGCCGGGCGGATCGATGCGATGTTCGATCCCATGCCGTCCTCGATCGGCCATATCAAGGCCGGCAGACTGGTTCCGCTGGCCGTTACTTCGCCAGCCCGGTCGGATAATTTGCCGGACGTTCCGATCGCGGCGGATACCGTCCCGGGCTATCAGGCCGGATCGTGGTTCGGGATCGGTGCACCAAGAGGCACGCCCGAGGCCATCGTCGATCGACTGAACGGAACGATCAACGAGGCACTCGGCGACGCCGCCGTCAGGGCGAAGATCATGGAGCTTGGCGCCAGCCCGATTCAAGGCTCGCCGGCGCAATTTGCGAAGTTCATTGCCGAAGAGACCGAGAAGTACGCCGTCCTGATCCGGTCGGGCGTCATTCGCTCGAAATAGTCGCGCCAGCTTCACCCCAGCCGCTGGTCGCGCACGTCCTGGGTATCCTCGGTCGCCGCCTTGACGGCCGCCTTCTCTGCGCCCTTGCCGGCGCCCTTGCGGCTTGCGATCTCTGTCGCCTTGCGGCCGGAGATCTCGTGGCCGGCATCAGCGGGCATCTGCCAGAAGAACCAGCTCGACGCCGCCGAGGTCAGCGCGACCACGACGAAGGCCGGGGCGAACACGGTGGCGTTGAGCTCGCTGACATGGCTGAGCCACATCGTCGTCTCCACCGACGCTGCGCCGACGGCGACGCCGGCGGAGACCGCGAGCTGCTGGTTGACGCTGACGAGCGTGGTGGCGCGGCTCATCTGCGCGGTCTCGACCTCGGCATAGGCCACCGTGTTGATCGCGGTGAACTCGAGCGAGCGGAAGAAGCCGCCGACGACCAGGATGATCATGATGATGAGCAGCGGCGTCGTCACCGTGAACAGCGCGCAGGCGGCGAGGAAAACCGCGCTGACGATCGCGTTCACCGTCATCAGATTGCGGAAGCCGAAGGTGCGGATGATCCGCGCCGCCAGCGTCTTCATGCCCATAGCGCCGAGCGAGGAGGCAAACGTGACGAGGCCGGAATGGAATGGCGACAGGCCGAAGCCAATCTGCATCAGGAGCGGAAGCAGGAACGGCAGCGCGCCGATGCCGAGCCGGAACAGGAAGCCGCCGAGCACGGCCGCGCGCAGCGTCGGCAGGGTCAGCAGCGAGAAGTCCAGCACCGGCGATCCCGTGCGCCGGGCATGGATGACATAGAGCGTCATCGAGATCGCGCCGCCCGCGATCAGCGCGGCGACCGTGCTCCAGGGCAGCAAATTGAGGCCGGCCACCGACAGGCCGAAGGCGATGCCGGCAAGTCCGATCCCGGCGAGCACCATGCCGTAGAGATCGAACGGCTCGCGCTCCTCGCTCTTGATGGGATCGATGAAGCGCAAGGCCATGAAGATGCCGAGCAGCCCGATCGGTATGTTGATCAGGAAGATCCAGTGCCAGGACGCGTAGGTCGTGATGAAGCCGCCGAGCGGCGGGCCGATCACGGGGCCTATCAGGGCAGGGACCGTCACCCAGGCCATCGCATTGACCAGCGCGCTCTTGTCGACCGAGCGCAGCAGCACGAGACGCCCGACCGGCGTCATCATCGCCCCGCCCATGCCCTGGAGGATGCGCGCGAACACGAAATCGGTGACCGAGGTCGAGAGCGCGCAGCCGACCGAGCCGACCATGAACACGCCGACGGCGATCGCGAACACCATGCGCGCGCCGAAGCGGTCGGCGGTCCAGCCGCTCGCCGGGATGAACACCGCGAGCGACAGCAGATAGGAGGTGATGGCGAGCTTGAGCGTCAGCGGGCTGGTGCCGATGTCGGCCGCGATCGCCGGCAGCGAGGTCGCGATCACCGTCGAATCCATGTTCTCCATAAAGAGAGCGGTGGCCACGATCAGCGGAATGACGCGTTGCTTGTCGACCATGACGGATTGGTAATGAAAATCGGAAGGAAGGGTGGAATTGCGGCTTAACACCGCCGCCGGGCCGCGACCATTGCGGATCGACGCATAGCACCTAAATCCTCGGTCATAACGGTGTGACCCTCTCTCGTCATTCCGGGGCGCGCCAACTGGCGCGAGCCCTGATGCCATCGGGCCCCGGAGACTGCTGCGGGATGGATTCCGGGCTCGCGACGTCGTCGCGCCCCGGAATGACGAGGAGGGGCCGCCCCCTGGCTATCCACGCTGAACCGGCTATCCACGCTGAATTTACCCAAAAAGCCTGTGCATGGCTGGCCGGCGGTGCGATTTGCTTTGATTCGTCACGCGGCCGTGCTATCGACCCGCGTCAACCCCACCGATGGGCTCCGATTCTCCGGCGATGCCGCAAGGTACGCCGAGGGCGGCGCTCATCCATAGCTATTTGCGGCAGGGCCGCAGGAAGGAGTTGGCAGATGGCCACGGTGCAAGTTCAAGGCATCCGCGAAGCCCTTACGTTCGACGACGTGCTGTTGAAGCCAGGCCTCTCGGACGTCATGCCGGGCGAGGTCGACATCCGCTCCCGCGTCACCCGCGCCATCCCCCTCAACATCCCGATCATGGCCTCCGCCATGGACACCGTCACCGAGGCCCGCATGGCGATCGCCATGGCGCAGGCCGGCGGTCTCGGCGTCATCCACCGCAATTTCGATCCCGAAGGGCAGGCCGCCCAGGTCCGCCAGGTGAAGCGCTACGAGTCGGGCATGGTGGTGAACCCGCTCACCATCAGCCCCGAGGCCACGCTCGACGATGCGCTCAAGCTGATGAGCGATCACGGCATCTCCGGCATTCCCGTCGTCACCGGTGCAGGCAAGTCCACGCCGGGCAAGCTGGTCGGCATCCTCACCAACCGCGACGTGCGGTTCGCCACCGACCGCCGGCAAAAAGTCTCCGAGCTGATGACGCATGAAGGTCTCGTCACCGTGCGCGAGAACGTCAGCCAGGACGAGGCGCGGCGGATGCTGCACCAGCATCGCATCGAGAAATTGCTCGTGGTCGACGAGCAATATCGCTGCGTCGGCCTCGTCACCGTGAAGGACATGGAAAAGGCGGTCGCCCATCCGCTCGCCTGCAAGGACGCGCAGGGGCGCCTCCGCGTCGCCGCCGCCACCACCGTCGGCGACACCGGCTTCGAGCGCACCGAGCGGCTGATCGACGCCGGCGTCGACCTCGTCGTGGTCGACACCGCGCACGGCCATTCGCGCCACGTGCTGCACGCGGTGAACCGCATCAAGCGTCTCTCCAACTCGGTGCAGGTCGTCGCCGGCAACGTCGCGACCTCCGAAGGCGCGCAGGCGCTGATCGATGCGGGCGCGGATTGCATCAAGGTCGGCATCGGCCCGGGCTCGATCTGCACCACCCGCATCGTCGCCGGCGTCGGCGTTCCCCAGCTCACCGCGATCATGGACGCGGTAGACGCCGCGAAGAAGTCCGACATCCCCGTCATCGCCGACGGCGGCATAAAGTTCTCCGGCGACCTTGCCAAAGCGCTCGCCGCCGGCGCCGACATTGCGATGGTCGGCTCGCTGCTCGCCGGCACCGACGAGACGCCCGGCGAAGTCTTCCTGTGGCAGGGCCGTTCCTACAAGGCCTATCGCGGCATGGGGTCGGTCGGCGCAATGGCGCGGGGATCTGCCGATCGCTACTTCCAGCAGGACATCAAGGACACGCTCAAGCTCGTGCCTGAAGGCATCGAGGGCCAGGTGCCCTACAAGGGTCCGGTCGGCAACGTCATGCATCAGCTCGCCGGCGGCTTGCGCGCTGCGATGGGCTATGTCGGCGCAAAGGACATGAAGGAGCTGCACGACAAGG
The DNA here is from genome assembly GCF_004571025.1 of Bradyrhizobium niftali. Classification (GTDB taxonomy): domain Bacteria; phylum Pseudomonadota; class Alphaproteobacteria; order Rhizobiales; family Xanthobacteraceae; genus Bradyrhizobium; species Bradyrhizobium niftali. The sequence goes on from NZ_SPQT01000002.1 coordinate 19,068, forward strand.
CGAACTTCGTCCGCATCACCGGCGCGGGCCTGCGCGAAAGCCACGTCCACGACGTCACCATCACGCGCGAGGCGCCGAACTATCCGGGCGGGGGTTAGTCTCGCGCGGCCTCAGGCCGCGCGGACGGCCTCGAGAAATTTCCCGACCTCGAGCTTGAGGCGGCTCGAATCCGAGGCCAGCAACTGCGCGGCGGTCAGCACCTGGGACGAGGCCGAGCCGGTCGCGCTGGCGCCCTGCTGGACGTCGTTGATGTTGGCGGAGACCTGCTGGGTGCCGTGCGCCGCCTGCTGCACGTTTCGCGCGATTTCCTGCGTGGCTGCGCCCTGTTCCTCGACGGCCGCGGCAATCGTCGAGGAGATTTCCGAGAGTCTCTCGATCGTCTCGCTGATCGCCTTGATGGCGCCGACGGATTCCTGCGTTGCCGCCTGGACGCTTCCGATCTGCTGATGGATTTCCTCGGTCGCCTTCGCGGTCTGCTGCGCCAGCGCCTTCACCTCCGAGGCGACCACCGCGAAGCCGCGACCGGCGTCGCCGGCGCGTGCGGCCTCGATGGTCGCGTTCAGCGCCAGCAGGTTGGTCTGGCCCGCGATCGAGTTGATCAGCTCGATGACGTCGCCGATCCGGCTTGCCGCTTGTGACAATTCGCCGACGCGGTCGTTGGTGCGGCGGGCCTGCTCGACGGCATCGCCGGCGACGCGCGCCGATTCCTGAACCTGTCGGCTGATCTCGTTGACCGACGATGTGAGTTCTTCGGTCGCGGAGGCGACCGACTGCACGTTGGCGGATGCCTCCTCGGACGCGGCCGCAACGGCTGTCGTCAGCGTCCGCGAGCGATCCGCCGTGGTGTTCAAGGTGCCGGCCGAACCTTCAAGCTCGGTCGCTGCCGACGACACCGTGCTGACGATCTCGCCGATCGCGGTCTCGAAATCGCGCGTGATGACGTTGACGCGGCGGCCGCGCTCGATCTGCGCTTCGGCGTTACGGGCAGCATCCTCGTCGGCGAGCTTCTTCGCCACCAGCGCGTCCTTGAAGATCTGCAGCGCGTTGGCCATGGTGCCGATCTCGTCCTTGCGATGGCCGTCGGGGATTGCAACATCGAGCTCGCCGTCGGCAAGCCGCAGCGTCGCTCCGGTCAGCCGCACCAGCGGACCGATCACCTGGCGCATCACGGCGATGACGACGGCAACCGAGGCGACCAGCACGACCAGCAGGGCCGCGAGCGCCCAGATCAGTCGCGTCTGCGCCTGTGAGATCGCAGTGTCGTTGGCGTCGTGGGCGAAGGTCAAGGCTGCGTCGCGCAGACTGAGCACGCTGTTCAGGATGGGGCCGAGCCAGCCGGGCCACTCGGCCTCGCTGATCGAGCAAGGACGACCTTCGCGAGCGGCCGCGACCAATTCCCGAAACCGCGGCTCCCCTTCGGTCATCAGTTTCGCGCGCACCTGGTCGATGACGTTCGCGAGCGCCGGCGCATCGCCGGCATTGTGGACTCCCTGCTCGATCTGGGTCCAGATCAGCGCGACCTGCCCCGTCAATTCAGTCACCTCGACGCGCTGGGCTGCCGACAAAGGCTGGTTGCGGGCGAAAAGGCCGAGTACGGCGGCGCGCGCGCCGTTGATGGTGCGCATGCTTTGCGCGCTCTGCGCCAGCGCCGCCGATGGCAGGAGGTTCTCGATGTCGCTGCCGGTGCGCGACAGGCTGATCAAGGCTTCGCTCGTCGCCGCTGTGAGGGCGTCGACCGAGCGCGCAAGGCCGTCCACGATCGCCGCCTGGCTGTCGGCGGGGCGTTGCGATTTGGGCAGGACCGCGGCCTGGCGTCCGGCGCTACGGGTTTTTTGCAACGTCTGCTCGGCTGCTTCGATCGACCGCGTCGGCAGCTCTGCCGCGCGAATGGCCGCTTTGGCCGCGTTGATGGCGGCGTCCGTGTTGGCGATGGTCTTGTCGAGCGCCGACAATTTCTCGGACGTGGCCGGGTCGGCGGGAGTCGCGGCCGCGTACCAGGCGGTGCGTTCGACCGGAATGAGGCTGTTGGCCTTCATCACCAGCTCGAAGGCGGTCAGCGAGCGCGCGGCCGCCTCCCGCTTGCGCAGATCGCCCCATCCGCCCCAGGCGACTGCACCGGCGAAGGCTACAGCGAGAAGGCTCGTGATCAGATTGCCGGCCAGGACGCGCCAGCGCAGGCTTATACCGCCCATCGCGCCAATCTTGAAGGAAGGTTCGGACGGCAGGGAAAGCTCTGGCACGAAAGGGCTCTTCGATCATGGGAGGGCCGCACAATTCTAGTTTGCAATCGCGACCAAAGCCTTAATCGACCAAGAGTTTGCTTCATTCCCACACACCTCCTAAATGACTGCAACAAGTAGTCAGGAGGAAACCACCATGTCCCAAGCAAAACGCATCGTTCTCGCCGCGCGTCCCGTCGGCGAGCCCAAGCCGTCTGATTTCCGCATCGAGGAATTCGCGCTCCCGACGCCCGGCGCGGGCGAAGTCCTGCTACGCACGATCTGGCTGTCGCTCGATCCCTATATGCGCGGCCGCATGAGTGACGGTCCATCCTATGCCGCGCCGGTGCCGATCGGCGGCGTGATGGAGGGCGAGGCGGTCAGCGAGGTCGCGGCGTCCAACAATCCTGATTTCGCGGTAGGCGACATTGTGCGAGCCCGTACCGGCTGGCAGTCGCATGCGATCTCCAACGGCAAGGGCCTGATCAAGGTCGATCCCAAGCTCGGCCCGATCTCGACCTCGATCGGTGTGCTCGGCATGCCCGGCATGACCGCCTATACGGGCCTGCTCGACATCGGCAAGCCGCAGGAAGGCGAGACCGTCGTCGTCGCCGGCGCGTCAGGTGCGGTCGGCTCGGCCGTCGGCCAGATCGCCAAGATCAAGGGCGCGCGCGCGGTCGGCATCGCCGGCGGCAAGGACAAGTGCGACTACGTGGTGAAGGAGCTCGGCTTTGACGCGTGTCTTGATCATCGCGAAACCGATTTTCCGGCCAAGCTGAAGTTTGCCTGCCCGAAGGGCATCGACGTCTATTTCGAGAATGTCGGCGGCGCCGTGTTCGAAGCGGTCTTCCCGCTGCTCAATCCGTTCGCGCGGGTGCCGGTCTGCGGCCTGATCGCCCACTACAACGACACCGAGGCCAAGCCGCCGAAATGGGCGGCCAGCATGATGCGCGCGACGCTGACCAAGCGGCTCACCTTCCGCGGCTTCATCGTCTCCGACTTCGCCAACCGCCATGGCGACTTCCTGCGCGACATGTCCGGCTGGGTCCGCGACGGCAAGGTCAAGTACAAGGAGTTCGTCACCGAGGGCCTGGAGAGCGCCCCCGGCGCCTTCATGGGGCTCCTGAAGGGGGCCAATTTCGGCAAGCAGCTGGTGCGGGTCGGGCAAGATAAGGCTTAGCTGCAAGGCCTAGTTGCACCAGAGCTACACTCCGGGTGGGGATAGTTAAAAAAGAGTCACCAAATGGTCACACCTGCCCGCAAAAGCCGCAGGTGTGACCGCCGGTTCATTGACCGGCGAGCGAAGGCGTTGAATCATCGCGCATATTTTGGGTGTTGCGATGTTAGAGATCAGTGTTTTCAGCGTAATCCTTCTCGCCGCCGGCTATTGGACGACCATGTTCGTCATGGGCCGCCGCGACGACGTCATCCATGGCAAGTTCGTTCATGCCGAGGAGGAGGGCGATGTCACCCGCCCCGCGATGCCGGCACCGCCGCCATTCCCGAAGCGTCCGCTGAAAGCTGCGCAGCCCGCCGGTGTTCAGTCCGCGAAGGTCCAGCCCGAGATGGCCGAGGCGAAGCCGGTGAACAGCGCGGCGCTGGAATCCTTGCTGGCTGCGATCCAGCAGGACCTCAAGAGCGTGGCGTAAGCCGCAATCCTCAGACGCTGCCGCGTTCGACCAGGAACAGCTCGACGGCGAGCCGCTGTTCGGCAAGCTGCGTGCCGGACAGGCGCGCCAGCAGCAGTTCGGCCGCGATCCGCCCCACGGCCGCCGCATCGAACGAGATGGTGGTGAGGCCGGGCGTGATCTGATCGGCGACGTCGTTGTCGCCGAAGCCGAGCACGGCGAGATCGCGCGGCACCGACAGGCCGCGGGCGCGCGCCTCGATCAGCGCGCCGGTTGCGAGCAGATCGTTGGCGCAGAACACGGCATCGACGCGGCCGCCGCGGTCGAGCAGGGCGGTGAAGGCGGCGCGGCCGTCGATGAGGCCCGTGATCTCACCGACGCCGATCTCGTGGACGATCTCGAGGCCGAGCTGTGCGGCTGCGGCGCGAAAGCCGTCGCGGCGCAGCGCGCCACGGCCGCTGCTGCGGCCGATGAAGGCAACGCGGCGATGTCCGCCCTCGGCCAGCCTGCGCGCCGCCATCGCACCGGCATCCGCATTGGGCAGGCCGACCAGCATGTCGATGGGATCGCGCGGAAACGCCCAGGTCTCGATCACGGGAATGCCGAGCTCCAGCAGCGCGGCGCGATTCTCCTCGAGTTCGATCACGCCGGTGAACATCACCGCGGCGGGGCGGAGGCCGCGCAGCGACTGGATCATCGCGACCTCCTTGGCATAGGAGTAGGAGGTCTGGCCGACCAGCACCTCGAAGCCTTCCGGCTCGAGCGTCGCGGCGAAGCTGCGCACGGCGAGCCCGAACTGCTGGCTGAGGATGTTGGAGACGAAGGCGACGACCACGTTCGAGCGGCCCGAGCGCAGCGCGCGCGCATGCGGGTTGGAGGCGTATCCGGTCGCCTCGATGACCTCGAGGATGCGCTCGCGGGTCTCGCGGTTGACCTTCTGGGGATGGCGCAGCACCCGCGACACCGTGATCGGCGCGACGCCCGCGCGCTCCGCCACCTCCGCGATGCGCGGCGGCCGCCCGGTCGCACTGGCGCGGCCGGGCGGCGCCGGAATGCGCACCACGTCGTCATAGCCTGGCTTTGCCGGATCGGTCATCGAATCCCGAGGGTAATCGAAGTCGGTATCGTCTCCAAAGCTCAGCGCGTCACGACCTCGTCGCGCGACAGCGCGCGGCCGACCTGGACCAGGCAGTCGCCGCTCTGGCTGTCGGTGTGCAGGCGTTGCGAGATCACGATGCCGTCGGCGGGGAAGCGCAGCACTTCCTCCGGCAGTTCGGGGCGCTCGAAATCATGATACCAGCCGGCGACGTCGCCGGCCGCAACGCGCGCGCCGACCATGACCGCGGGCTCGAACCAGCCGCGCCGCGTCGCGAACACCGCCTGCGCATGGCTTTGCAGCGCCAGCAACTCGGTGGCACGCTCGACCGGCGCGTGCGGCCCCAGCACCGGGGCCTGGACGATGCCGAGCGCGAGCAGCAGCCGGTCGACCGCGCGCGCGGTGAGCGCCATCGTCTGCGGCGTGACGGTGCCGCCGCCGCCGAACTCCCCTGACAGCCCGACAGCACCGGCGCGTGCGGCCGCCGCCATCGAGGTTGGCGCGGTGGCGCCGTTCTCGGCGACGAAGGCGAAGGGCATTCCCATCCCTTCCATCAGCCGCAGTGCCTGGCCGAACATCTCGGGCGGCCCCTGCCGCTCGATCAGCGCGCAAGGCACATGCGCCATCGACGTGCCGCCGGAATGGATGTCGAAGACGACGTCATGGCGCGGAAACAGCTCGTGCTCGAGGAAGTGCGCGAGGCGGAAGGTCGGCGTGCCCGCGGCATCGCCCGGGAAGGCGCGGTTGAGATTGCCCTCGTCGAGCGGCGAGCGGCGGCGCGCCGCCATCACGGCGGGAAGATTGGCGAAGGGCAGGATGGTGATCTCGCCCTTGATGGCGTTTGCATCCAGCCGGCGATAGAGCCGCGTCAGCGTGATCTCGCCCTCGTACTCGTCGCCGTGATTGCCGGCCATCAAGAGGAGCTTGGGCCCGGCGCCGTTCTTGATCCGGAAGATCGGGATCTTGAGCTGGAAGTAGGGCGATCGATCGATCGAGAAGGGAATGCCGAGATGGCCGGACCATTTCTGGTCCTTCTCGAAATCGATCTCGTGGAAAAGTCCGGTATGCATGGCTTGCCTCGGGGCCGCGTCGTCGCCGACGCCGGCCGAAGGTGGAAGGAAGTGCGGTGCCTTTAGAGCGTTTTCGAGCGAAGTGGATACCGGTTCGCGTAAAGAAAACGCGTCAAAACAAAATCTAGAGCAAGGCCACCGCGGTCATCTCGACGCGCAGGTCGGGATCGGCGAGACGGGCTTCGACGCAGGCGCGCGCCGGCGGATTGGCCGGATCGATCCAGGAATCGTAGACCGAGTTCATGGTGTCGAAGTCGGTGATGTGCGGCAGGAACACGTTGACCGCGATCAGCTTGGAGCGGTCGGAGCCGGCCTCCTTGAGCAGCGCGTCGATCTTGGCGAGCACCTGCTGGGTCTGCGACACGATGCCGGCCTTGCGGTCGTCGGCGACCTGGCCAGCGATGTGCACCATGCCGCCGGCGGCGACGGCCTGGCTCATGCGCGATCCGACGACGTAACGTTTGATCATCTCGAAGTCTCCTTGTGAAAGCAGCTCCCGCGCGACGCGGGAGCCGCTTGTGAACTTACAGCGTCGGCAGCGTCTGCTCTTCCTTGAACCATTTCAGCTGAAGTGCGCCGAGCTTGCCGTTGAGCTTGTTGAAGAAGATGTCGGTGTTGATCCAGTTGAGCAGGTTCTGCTCGCCCTGGCGCACGCCGACATGGGCCGGCGACTGGCGGATCAGGAATTTCAACTCGACCTCCTTGGTCGGATTCTGATCCTGCACCTTCAGCGCGATGGCACTGTTCTCGGCGAAGGTGTCGGCTTGGCCCGCGAGAAACGCGGCGAGTGCGGCGGGGGTATCCTCGAAACGCACCAGCTTCACCTTGGGTGCGTTGTCGGTGAGCCAGACGTCGAGCGTCGAGCCCTTCGCCACGGCAACGCTGCGGCCGTCGAGATTGTCCGGCTTCTTGCCGGTGGCGGCGGGCAGCGCCTTGGCGCCGTAGACGCCGAGATTCACCACCGCATAGGGCTGCGAGAACATCACCTGCTGGGCGCGTTCGGGCGTGGCGCCGAGGCCTGCGATCAGCATGTCGATCTTGTCCGACAGCAGGCTCGGGATGCGCGCTGGTCCCGTCACCGGGACGAGCTCGAGCTTCACGCCCATGTCGGCGGCGATCAGGCGCGCGAGATCGGCGTCGAGACCCGCGATCTCGCCCTTGTCGTCCTTGAAGCCCCAGGGCGCGGCGTCGGTCAGGATGCCGACGCGAAGCTTGCCGGAGCCGACCACGTCCTGGAGCTTGTCGGCGTGCGCGAGGTTCGGCGCGGCGATCACCGCGAGTGCCGTGGCTGCGATTGCAAAGAGCGATTTCAGTTGTCTCATGACTCTCTCCTGGTGGCGGATGGCTGGATGATCATTTCGCCGAGGCGATGAAGCTGGCGAGCTCGGGGGTTTCGGGATTGGCGAACAGTTTTGCAGGCGGCCCCTGTTCCCAGACGCGGCCCTGGTGCATGAAGACGATGCGGTTGGCGACGTTGCGGGCAAAGCCCATCTCGTGCGTGACCAGGATCATGGTCATGCCCTGCTTCGCCATCGCCTCCATCACCTTCAGCACTTCGCCGACGAGCTCGGGGTCGAGCGCGGAGGTCACCTCGTCGAACAGCATGAGGTGAGGCGCCATGGCGAGGCAGCGCGCGATCGCGACGCGCTGCTGCTGGCCGCCGGAGAGCTGCTCGGGCCAGGCGTCGATCTTGTCGGCAAGGCCGACGCGGGTGAGCACGTCCTCGGCGAGTGCGCGGGCTTTCGCCTTCTCGATGCGGCCGGTGAGGAGAGGAGCGAGGGTGATATTGCGCTCGACCTTCAGATGCGGAAACAGGTTGAAGGCCTGGAACACGATGCCGACGCGCTGACGGAATTTCTTCAGGTCGGGCATCCTGGCGTGAACCTTCTGCCCCTCGACCCGGATCTCGCCGGAATCGACGCTCTCCAGCGCGTTGATGCAGCGGAGCAGCGTCGACTTGCCCGAGCCCGAGCGGCCGATGATCGTGACGATCTCGCCTTCCTCGACGTCGAGCGAGACGCCCTTGAGCACCTCGACCTTGCCGAATGTCTTGTGCACGTCGCGGATTTCAACGAGAGCCATCGAGGCGGGCCTCCAAGGAGCGGGACCAGAGCGTGAGCGGCAGGCACAGCGCGAAATAGATCGCGGCGACGAGCGCGTAGGTGAGCAGCGGCTGGAACGTCGCTGCGCTCACCACTTGGCCGGCGCGGGCGAGTTCGACGAAACCGAGGATCGAGGCGAGCGAGGTGCCCTTGATGAGCTGCACCAGGAAGCCGACGGTCGGCGGCAGCGACAGCCGCAGCGCCTGCGGCGCGATGATGTGGCGGAATTGCTGCCAGGCGGAGAGACCGAGGCAGGCGCCGGCCTCCCATTGCGCCTGCTTCACCGCTTCCAGCCCGCCGCGCCAGATCTCGCCGAGAAAGGCGGCGGTGTAGAGCGTGTAGGCGATGGTCACGGCAACGAGCGCCGGCACCTGGATTCCCAAAAACACCGGCATGCCGAAATAGAAGAAGAACAACAGCCCGAGCAGCGGCACGCTCTGGATCACCTGGATGCATGCCGCCATCGTCCAGCGCAGCCCGGCGAAGCGGCTGATGCGGCCCATGGCAAGCCCGAGCGCCAGCGGCGCGCCGAAGGCGAGCGCGAGCACGACGAGTGCGACGGTCCAGCGCAGCGCCGCGAACAGCGAGACGAAATCGATGAGGGAGAAGGATCGCATCGCTGTCCCCTCAGCGCCGTCGCGGCCAGCGGAAGGCCGCCAAACCGATGATGGCGAACAGCGCCTTGAACGACATCGCCATCGCGAAATAGACCGCGCAGATCACCGCATAGACCTCGAAGCTGCGATAGGTGCGGCTCTCGATGAAACCCGCGACGTGGAACAGTTCGTCGGCGGCGACCTGCGAGGCGAGCGAGGTGCCGAGCAGCAAGAGGACGAACTGGCTGGTCACGGCCGGATAGGCGTTGCGCAGCGCCGGCGGCAGCAGGATGTGACGGAACACCTGCCAGCCGGATAGCCCGAGGCACTGGCCGGCCTCGATCTGGTTCTTCGGCACGGAGTCGAGACCGGCGCGGATGATCTCGACCGAATAGGCGCCGAAATACAGCGACAGCGCGACGGCGGCGGCCTCGAAGGCCGGCAGCTTCAGGCCGAAGGTCGGCAGCACGAAGAAGACGATGAAGATCTGGATCAGCGACGGCGTGTTGCGGAACAGCTCGATGTAGCCGCGCACCAGCCAGCGCAGCGGCGTGATGCGGCCGTTCAGCGCGACCGCGCCGGCAACGCCGATCAGGAGCCCGGCCAGCGCCGCGATCACCGTCAGCTCGAGCGTGACGATGGCCCCGTCGATGAGCTGGTTCTGGTAGCGCCAGAGCGGCAGGAAATTCATCGCGTGCGCTCTCAGCCGAACTGGGTGGGGAGGGCGCGCGCGACGACGCCGTCGGCGTCGAGGCCGAGGATCACGCGCCAGCGGTCGAGGCAGGTGCAGGGATGCGAGATGCCGAAGGCGATGATGTCGCCGACGGCAAGGGCGCTTTCGGAAGCAACGGACAGGAACGCATGCTGGTCGTTGAGGCGCGTTACCGCCAGCGCAGCGGCGAGCCCTTGCTGCTCGACACCGTCGCGGAATACGCGCAACGGGACCGGCAGTCCCTGATCGAAGGAGGCGTCGCGCATGCCGAAGCCGGCGATCGCAAGCCCGGCCTCGGGCCGCGACAGCACCTCGGCCCAGAGCGTTAGCGCAGGGCGGAAACCCTCCGCCGCGGAGTGGCGCGTGCCGTCGATGAGGAGACCGCCGCGCCGGTCCACTTCCGCGAAGGCGCGGGCATAGATGCCGTGATCGGCAAAGAACAGCGCGCCGGAGCGCAGGATCACGCCGGCGTTGCCGTCAGCCTGCGCGACTGGCGCGAGCGCGCGCGCGACGATGTCGAAATAGGCCGAGCCGCCGGCGCTCATGATCAACGGCTGCTGCGGGGCGGCGGCGCGCACCAGCGCAAACGTCTCGATGGTGCGCTCCAACAGTGCCGCGATCGCGCGCATCGTCTCGTCGGGATCGGACGTTGCGGCGGCGCCCTCATAGGTCGCAACGCCGCCGAGCACGAGCCGGTCGGCGGCAAGCACGGCTGCGATCGTCGCCTCGATTGCGGCGCGATCGCGCGCGCCGGCACGGCCTGCGCCGAGCTCGACCAGCACGGACAATTCGCGGCGTCCGGCGATCCGCGCGGCCTCGGCGAGCGCCGCGACCGCGGCCGGTGAATCCGCGAAGGCGTGAAATTCGACGTCGGGATAGGCGCCGAGCAGCGCGCCGAGCCGCCGGCCGGCCGCGAGCCCGCCGATCTCGTTGGCCAGCAGCAGGCGCCGCTCGCCGCTCGCGAGCAGCACCGCGGCCTGCTGGATGTTGGCGACCGTGGTGCCCCAGGCGCCGGCTGCGCGCAGCGAGCGGGCGAGCTCCGGCGACATCGGGGTCTTGGCGTGGGGCGCGACGCTGACGCCGGCACTCGCGCACCATTTGAGGAAGAGGTCGCGGTTGGCCGCGAAGGCGGCCTCGTCGAGGGTGAGGGCGGCAGGGCAAGATCGCCGCGCGAAGGTGACCAGCGCTGGCTGCCGATGTCTTCAGTGGCCAGGCCATCGACCAGGGGAATGCCCCGAATCGTCGTCGAAAGGCGTTGGCTATCCCACCGGGACAAGAACTGCATCGTCGCTCCCTCGGCGGCCCTCGACCGCCAGGGGAACGATATGTCGGAATGACAACGTTGTCATTAGGGTTTTTTAGCCATTTTCAGACCAAGATCGATGCAAATAGGTATAAACGTAGGGATGCGTGCCCGCGGTTTGGGCTAGTGCGGGTCCATCTGGGCGAGGATCTCCTCGATATCGATGTCGACCTGGCCGGCGGCCTTGAGGTGGCGGACCTCGAGACTGTCGCGCTGGAAGCGGTACTCGACGAGGCCGGTCTCCTTGATCGCGATCCGGTCCTGGCGCGCATCGTTGATCTTGAAGCCGACCGACGGCGCCCAGACGTGGCGTGTATGACGGAACGTGAAGTCGCGGCGCTGGTGCACGTGGCCGCTGGCGATGAGGCGCAGATCGACGCGCGCAAACATCTCGATCAGCCGCGCCCGCGCCGGCTGCGGCACGTAGCGGATCGCGGTCTCCGCTGTCTCCGGATCGTCGGGCAGGTTGAGGAACACCGGCTTGTGCAGGAACAGCGCGACCGGTCTGCCGTTCACGCGCGCGATCTCCTGGGACAGCCAGTCGAACTGCTCGGCCTCGAACGCGAGACCCGAATTCATCACCAGCGAGTTGAGGCCGACGAAGCACCAGCCCGCAGCTTCGAACGACCAATGGTCGTCGCCGATGATGTCGCGAAATTGCTGGCGGTGCGTCTCGCTGACCGGCGGCTTCGGCGCCGGCCCGATCGCGGTCGGATTGTCGCCGATGTCGTGATTGCCGGGGAGGTAACGGCAGGCGACGGGCAGGGCGTCGTGCAGGCCTTTGGCGAACACGACATCGTCGCGGCTGGTCGGCCCGTCGAAGGAGACGTCGCCGGTGTTGACGACGAGATCGGGTCTGTCAGCGTCGATGTGCTCGCAGACGCGGTGGAAGTTGGCGACCAGGCCGGGAAAGCGCCGGCCGAGATGGGTGTCGGAAATCTGCGTCAGGCGAAATGCGGACATGGGGCAAGGTGTAGCCCCGTGAAGCGTCGGAACGATGACGGCGCCTGTATCGTCCGCGATCGAACAAAGTTTAAAGCACGCGGTAGCGGATCGTGTAGGCGTCCTGCGGCGCGACGCTGCCCGCCAGCGGCGAGGCGATGCGGTCGGCGAGATGCCAGGGGCCGAACTGCTCGGAGCGATGCGGCTCGGCCGGAAGGCGGAGGCGGAATTCGAACGTGCCCTTGCCGGGCAGGCTCACGACCAGCACGCGGTCGGCGGTGCGGTGGTTGAGCGCCACCGCGCCGCGCAGCAGCGCGCGGCCGTCGGCGAGGTCGCGCACGCCGTCGACCAGCGCCAGCGTCTGGTTGCGGTCGGTGTGCAGCTCGATCTGGGAATCGGACACCGCCGTCAGCGTCTCCCTGGGCATGCGGATCTCGAACTCCACCGCGGGCTTGGACGGGTTGAGGCCGAGATAGGCGAGCGCGGCGTGGCGCATGTCGTAGGCGGCAAAGCCGAACAGGACGAGGGCGGCGAGCGTGGCGAGGCCATGCCTGACGACGTCGCGCCAGGTCCGGTAGCTCATGCGGAAATACACCGTCATCGCCAGCGCGACTGCGAGCGCCGCCGCGATGCCTGATAGCGCCGACATCAGGATGCCGAGCCGGCCGTCAGCGGATTCGGTCAAAAGGCTGGACAGGGTGTTCATGGCGCTCGCTCGCCTTGGGCCCGAACGGGCCGAAATTGCTTTAACTATCGCCCGTTGGTCGCCTGATCGGGAACGCCGGTTCAACTCGTTGATTGTCAGCGCCAACAGTCGCGGCTAATGACGGTCCGCGGTGTTCCGCCTTACGGGAAAGTTCCGATGTCTGCCCAAATGGTCCTGCTGCCTGTCTTCGTGCAGGTCGGTCTCACCTTCGCGCTCCTGATCGGCATGGCGCTGGCGCGCCGCCGCTCGCTGGTCTCGGGCGAGACCAAGATCCGCGACGTTGCGCTGGGCGAGCCGAACTGGCCCAAGAGCACCACGCAAATCGCCAATTGCTACCGCAACCAGTTCGAGCTGCCGGTGCTGTTCTACGCCCTGATCGCGCTGGCGCTCCCGTTGCGCCATGCCGATCTCTTCATCGTGCTGATGTCCTGGGTGTTCGTGGTGACGCGCTTTGCCCATGCCGGCGTGTTCGTCTCCTCGAACGATCTCGGCCGCCGCTCCACGATCTGGCTCGCCGGCGTGCTGGTGCTGCTCGCGATGTGGATCTACTTCGCGCTGAGGATGCTGTTGCTGATCTAGGCGCTTATCCGCCGATCCTGACCTGAAAGATTTGAAATGACTCCCGCTGCCCGGCTGTCCGCAGCCATCGAACTGATCGACACCATCGAGAAGGACCGCGTGCCCGCGGCCAAGGCGCTGAAGGAGTGGGGCACCGCGCACCGCTTCGCCGGCTCCGGCGACCGCGCCGCGATTGCCGGCCTCGTCTGGGATGTGCTGCGCCGCTATGCCTCGAGCGCCTTCCTGATGGACGCCGACACCGCGCGTGCCAGGCTGATCGGCATGCTCCGCCTCGAGCGCAACATGGATGCGGCCACCATGGCGGCCTTGTTCGACGGCAGCCGGTTTGCGCCGGCGCCGCTGACGGAGGCCGAGCAGGCGGCGCTCAGCCATCGCTCCCTCAAGGACGCACCGGCCGCGATCGCAGGCGACTACCCCGAATGGCTCGATCCGCATCTTGCAAAAGTGTTCGGCGAGGACCGCGCCGCGGAAGCGGCCGCGATGGCGAGCCGGGCGCCGCTGGACTTGCGCGTCAACACGCTAAAATCCAACCGCGACAAGGTGCTAAAGGCGCTTGCTCATCTTCATGCGAAACCGACGCCGTGGTCCGCAACGGGCCTCCGCATCGAGCTTTCCGCCGACGCGCGCAACCCCGGCATCCAGGCCGAGGAGGATTTCATCAAGGGCGCCGTTGAAGTGCAGGATGAGGGATCGCAGCTTGCTGCCCAATTCACCGCGGCAAAACCCGGCGAGCAGGTGATCGATCTCTGCGCCGGCGCCGGTGGCAAGACGTTGGCGCTCGCCGCCATGATGCAGGGCAAGGGGCGGCTGATCGCCACCGACCGCGACAAGCGGCAGCTTGCGCCGATTCACGAACGCCTGTCGCGCGCGGGCGTCCACAATGCCGATGTCCGCACGCCCAAGGGCGAGGTCGATCCGCTGGCCGACATCAGTGCCACGGCCGACCTCGTCGTGATCGACGCCCCCTGCACGGGAACCGGCACCTGGCGCCGCAACCCCGACGCCAAATGGCGGATGCGGCCGGGCGCGCTGGAGATCCGCCTGCGCGACCAGGCCGAGGTGCTGGAACGCGCCGCACCGCTGGTGAAGCTAGGTGGCCGCATCGCCTACATCACCTGCTCGGTGCTGGCGGAAGAGAACGGCGAGCAGGTGAGGGCGTTCATCGGCCGCCATGGCGAGTTCGCGGTGGTGCCGCCGGAGCAGACCGCGAGCGTGCTCTGGGACAAGGCGGAGGCCTTCGCGGAAGCCGCCCAGCAATCGCCCGAGGGCTGGTTGATGACGCCGCGGCGGACGGGCACGGACGGGTTCTTCGTCTCGGTGCTGAAGAAGGCGGGCTGATCAACGCTGTCATTCCGGGGCGCCCGCAGGGCGAGCCCGGAATCCATCGCGCGGCAGTCTCTGCGGGTCCATGGATTCCGGGCTCTCGCTACGCGAGCCCCGGAATGACGGGCCAAAAACAAAAAGCCCCGCAGACCGGATCCCGGTCGCGGGGCTTTCTAATTCTAGCGTTCTGCCGGTACGTCCGCGGTCAGAAGCGCTGGTGCGCGGGCGTTAGCCGACGCGGAGATTGTCCGCCGACGACTTGCCGCTGCGGCGGTCGGCGACGATGTCGAACGAGACCTTCTGACCCTCGTTGAGGGAGGAGAGGCCAGCGCGCTCGACGGCGCTGATGTGCACGAACACGTCCTTCTGGCCGTCGTCCGGCTGGATGAAACCATAACCCTTTTGGGTGTTGAACCACTTCACGGTGCCCATAGCCATGGGAATTTCCTTTAGTTAGTTAGAGAGGATACGCACGCGGACCGGAACGCAGCGCTGCGCCCATAGCCCTGATGAGTCGATGTTTTGGAGAAATCATCTGAAGCGTGCGCGCCTGTCTTAGACGAGGCGAAGCGGCCCAGTCGTTCGGCCAAGTATCGATGATCACAATATAGCGAGAATTTTGGGCCACTTCAAGGCATCACCCGCCGCCCGGTACCTCGCCCGGATTTTCTATTTTGCGGTGCAAATTAACCACTCCGGCGCATCTCAATCGACGATGAACAGCGTCGCCCCGGTGGCCGTCGAGGACCGGTGCGCGGCGTCGCCGAAGTCCGAAACCTGGTAGCTCATCCCCGCCGTGAGCTTGAACTTGCGGCCGTCGCGCAGCTCTGAGTCGAGCTCGCCCTTCAGCACGTACAGCACGTGGCCGCGGTCGCACCAATGGTCGGCGAGATAGCCCGGCGAATACTCGACCATCCGCACCCGGAGTTCGCCGATATTGAGCGTGCGCCACAGCGCCTGGCCGTTCTCCCCGGCATGGGTGGTCGGCTCGACCTTGCTCCAGTCGGTGACGGTGAAGGGGGAGGTGGGGAGTTTCATGGGGGGATCCTGTCTCAGAGCCGGCAATGCTGGTGTTAGCGCAGGCCGTTGCCCCAGTCTCCGTCATTGCGAGCGCAGCGCAGCAATCCAGAAATGCATCCGCGGAGGCCGTCTGGATTGCTTCCGCCCGCGCCAAGGCTTTGGCGGACAAAGTCGCGGAGCTCGCAATGACGAGCTTGGGGCAAGAGCGTTCCGCCCTCTCGCTGTCATCGCCCGCGAAGGCGGGCGATCCAGTACGCCGAGACGGTCGTGATTGAATCGACAGGCCTCGGCGTACTGGATTCCCCGCCTTCGCGGGGAATGACAGCGGTGTTCGCGGGGAATGACAGCGGTGGGTGGGGCGGCACCGTTCAATACGCGTCACCCCACCAGATGGTTCGCCGACCCCTGCACGATCAGCCCGGCGTCATTCACCCGCAGATACTCGCAGATCTTCTTCCCCCGTTCGTTCGCGTAGAGCACCACCATGCTGTCCGGGCTGACGAACACATCGATCAGCGTGAAGTGCAGCTCCGGCACAAACCCGAGCGCCTTGCCCCAGTACGCCCGCAACGCGTCCTTGCCGCGCACGGTGCCGCTGGCGTCGAACCCCAGCGCGGGGATGCGGTCCGAGGTCATCACGGCGGTCTCGTCATAGAGCGTGAGCACGCGCTCGAGATCGCGCGTATTCCAGGCCTCGACCCAGGTCCGGCCGAGCGCGGCAAGCGATGATGGCTGATGGTGCTGTGGCATGGCATTCTCCCTGATCGGCCCCTGGTTGAAGGGTGGGGCAAGTTAGGTCAATAATACTTACCTATATCCGTTTGTCCATGCCCAAAGAAGAATGTGGGCGCGCAAACCTGCGCGGTTGCGGGTCGTCGCGCCGTCGCGTATCTGCTTGCCATGACAGCAGCACAGAACGACCGCTCCGCGTCGACGCCATCAGTGGCCTCGGCGCATGACAAGATTCTCATCGTCGACTTCGGCAGCCAGGTGACGCAGCTGATTGCGCGTCGCGTGCGCGAGGACGGCGTCTATTGCGAGATCGTCCCGTTCAACAAGGCCGAACAGGCTTTTCTGGAGATGAAGCCGAAGGCGGTGATCCTCTCCGGCGGGCCTGAATCGGTGCACGAGGCCGGCTCGCCGCGCGCCCCGCAATTGATCTTCGCCTCCGGTGTTCCCGTGATGGGGATCTGCTACGGCCAGATGACCATGGCCGCCCAGCTCGGCGGTGAGGTCGAGGGCGGCCATCACCGCGAATTCGGCCGCGCCGATGTCGAGGTGAAGGCCGACAGCAAGCTGTTCGAGGACGTCTGGTCATCAGGCAGCAAGAACCAGGTCTGGATGAGCCATGGCGACCGCATCACCAAGATGCCGCCGGGCTTCTCGGTGGCCGGCACCTCGCCGAACGCCCCCTTCGCGATCATCCAGGACGAGAAGCGCAAATATTACGGCCTGATGTTCCACCCCGAAGTGGTGCACACGCCCGACGGCGCCAAGCTGATCCGCAACTTCGTGCGCAAGATCGCCGGCCTCACCGGCGACTGGACCATGCGCGCCTTCCGCGAGGAGGAGATCGCCAAGATCCGCGCTCAGGTCGGCAAGGGCAAGGTGCTCTGCGGCCTGTCCGGCGGCGTCGATTCCGCGGTGGCGGCCGTGCTGATCCACGAGGCGATCGGCGACCAGCTCACCTGCGTGTTCGTCGACCACGGCATGCTGCGTCTCGACGAAGCCAAGACCGTGGTCGATCTGTTCCGCCACCACTACAACATCCCGCTCGTGCACGTGGATGCCTCCAAGCAGTTCCTCGGCGAGCTCGAAGGCGTCACCGACCCTGAAACGAAGCGCAAGACCATCGGCCGCCTCTTCATCGAGGTGTTCGAGGCGGAGGCCAAGAAGATCGGCGGCGCCGACTTCCTCGCGCAGGGCACACTCTATCCCGACGTGATCGAGAGCGTCTCCTTCACCGGCGGCCCCTCGGTGACGATCAAGTCGCACCACAATGTCGGCGGTCTGCCCGAGCGCATGAACATGAAGCTCGTCGAGCCCTTGCGCGAGCTGTTCAAGGACGAAGTGCGCAAGCTCGGCCGCGAGCTGGGCCTCCCCGAAATCTTCGTCGGCCGCCACCCGTTCCCGGGCCCGGGCCTCGCCATCCGCTGCCCCGGCGACATCACCCGCGACAAGCTCGACATCCTGCGCAAGGCCGACGCCATCTACATCGACCAGATCCGCAAGCACGGCCTCTATGACGACATCTGGCAGGCTTTTGCCGTGCTGCTCCCGGTCAAGACCGTCGGCGTCATGGGCGACGGCCGCACCTATGACTTCGTCGTCGGCCTGCGCGCCGTCACCTCCACCGACGGCATGACCGCGGACTTCTACCAGTTCGACATGAAGTTCTTAGGCGAGACCGCGACGCGCATCATCAACGAGGTGAAGGGCGTGAATCGGGTGGTGTACGACGTGACGAGCAAGCCGCCCGGGACGATTGAGTGGGAGTAGTGGGACGGGCTGCCATCGCGTGGTTTGTCGTAGGTTTTGGTGCCGCTATTCTCTGTACCTTTTACATCGGGGGGCGACGAAAGTTATGGCTGTCAACTTGACCGGATCGAGGTAGGAACTCCACCGCGCTCTCGTTGACAGAGTACCGCAGCGAATTGCAGCGTACAGAAGGGCCGGAGACCGTGGCCATCATTCGGCTCGGCCCGAGAGCATGAAAGGCGCCCAATTGGTGGGGTCCGGATAGCGTCTCCGTGTCGCAAGCGTCGCCATTTGGTGAGCGTGTGCCAGCCTATTCGAGTGCGCTTCTGGCTCCAATAGCGCCCGATAGAATTGCTCCATCCAGAAACGGGTCGGTTCCGACCACACACTCCAGAGAGAAAGCAGCGTTGTGCGGGCCCCGGAGAGCAGGAGCGCTTGAGCGAAGCCCTTCAAGCGATCGCCCTTTGTTGCTGCGAGAATGCCCGTCTCGCACGCCGCCAAAGACACGAGCGATGCGCGAAGCCGCACGGTCAGCAGTTCCCGCACCGCGACAGGGCCATCGGAGAGAATGAGTTCTGCTGCCAGGGGATCTTCGTCGTCGAACCGGCCGTGGCAAACTACGTGAATGATGTCCGACTGCGATGTTCCCGCGAGCAGGTCATCGCGCTTCGCGTCGAGAATTGCTCCGACGCCGAACGTGTCGGCGACCAGCTCGGCTTCTGCATGAAAGCTCTCGCGCTCGTTTGGCGTACGGGCGCTGCACAGGACCTTCGCAGTTATCGAGCCGGGTAGTATCGAGGCCGGCTCGAGATCTCGAAAGATTGCGAGTGACGGGACGGTCTGCGTTGCTACGACGTCAACGAGCAGTTCACCGGGCGATAGCAACAATGCGTGAAATGGAAACCGATGAGCGAGTCCGTGCGGAACAATGACCAGCGTCCGGCAGCCTCTGATCTCACGTTCGAAAGGATGGAGCAATTGCAGCCCGTATTCCTGCCAGGTACCCAGTGGCTCTTTCTCGGCCCGGACCGGTCCTTCAACTTGGGCCTCAAGCGCCTCCAGCAGGGCACGCGCGTCGGCCTCGGTGAACTCAAGCGGGTGGACAGCGATAGGGGTGCGAGTCCTCCCAAATATGCCGACGGCGCCCGTTGGCTCAATCCAAAATGAGAGCACACCGGTATCATCGGCGAGCGTATCGACTACGGAGCGAAGGGAATCCAAATCGGGCGGTTGCGGTCGTCTTAGTGAAACATAGGCCGCGCCCGCTTCGCCCGAAGCGGCCATCGCATCATAGATCTCCAGTAGGCGATCATGAAGTGCTTGGCGTTGCATGATTCGGCGGCCGGTGTCGGCATTTGTGCCGAGCATTCGCGCCAAATTGTCCTCAGGTTCGCTGCCCAGCGCGGAACGCAGCTGCCGTTCTTCCACGAGTAGCGAGACTGGAACGCCCGCCGGTTCGGCAAGTTCGCGGCCGCCGAGTTCTTCCAGCAAGTCGCGCGCGCGCCCTCGCTCCATGGCGGCGAGCACATGCCAGCCGTCCGCCTCTCCACGACCGAAGAGGATCATCAATGTGCGGATCAGCGCCGAAAAGATTTGGGAGATATTTGCAATCTCCTCGTCGCGGCGCCCGGATGTGCTCGCTGACCCTAGCCGGCCCTCTGCACACTGCGCCGCGGCTGCGTAACTGCGTGCGGCCTCGCCTATGGCGCCACGTTGTTCTTGGGCTCGTCCCAGTCCAAAGAAATCCGGGAGGGCAACGCTCATCATTCCGTTCGACGAGAGTGTGTGGACAACCCGCTCGCGGGCGAGCAGTGCCGCATCCTCCGGTGCGTCCGGAGGCGGAAATGCCTCAAGCACCTTGGCGCGCAGCCGCTCGGTCTCAACGTAGAAGTAGGGCGATTGCTCGGGTCCGTAGGTGTTCTGAATCTCGTCGATATGCGACAGCACAATTGCCGGATTGGGCAATTCGCCGCCGTGAACCGCCAGTTCCACGCGCGCCGCATAGTGAAGATATATGAGTCGCGCGCGGGCGCGGCGATCGCCTCGTTTGAGCGCCAACTGGACGGCAGCGGCGAATTCATTCGCTGCTTCGCCAAAGTCATCAATATCGCCGGTGAAGGTACCCCGCTGCAAAAGCGCTGCGCCGAGGCTTTGATGAATCAGCTGAAGTTGCTCGGGTCCGAACGCATCAGAGGCTCCCTCGCGAAGAACTTCCAGAATTCGAATGCCAAGGTCGATTTTCCCTACAATGTCGCCGGACCCTTCTTCGATCCACGTCAGGGCCCTGTTGTATTTTACCATAAAGCTCGTGAGGGACGACACGCCAGGAAGTTCCGCGCGGTCGAAAGCCTCCCGAGCAAGCACACGGTTTGCAAAAGGGTCGCCAGTCACTTGGCGTGTGCGAGCAATGCCAAGCTCCATAAGCGCGAGTGCTAACTCTTCGTCGGAGAGCAGCTCTGCAATTGCAATTGATGTCTCCGCATGCAGCAATGCTTGTCGGTTGTTCTCTGCTGGATCCCCCTCGAGCCTCGTATCCCACGAAGCGGATAACCCTCGGTGTGCCTCGAGCCTGACGCGCGGTGTGACAGTCGGATCGTTATCATCGAGAATACGAGTATACCAGCTCCGCGCACGCGACCCCGCACTGTCGCCAAAATCTGCTGCGAGCGCCTGCCATCCTTCACCAAGCGATAGAAACAGATCAGCCTTTAGGTCACCATGCAACTCGGGGTGCTCTGCGAGCAGACGTTCTGTACGCGCGCTACGCACCTCAAGCTCTGCGGCAGTTGGCGTGTCGGATCCGGGAAACGCGTCGAGATAGGCGTCGCTGACCGGCCTTGGCAGGCTGTTCAAGACCATCTCGCCGTCAAACTCGGCTCGGCAGGAGGTGATCGCTGCATCGATCCCAGTTCGCGATGCGGCGGTCAGAAGCCCAAGGATAGGTCGAACACGAGCGCGCGATAAGTCCGCGTTCATGTCAGGTGCGGAGGCAAGCAAACGGATAGCGCCAGGGCGGACAAGGTCGGGATTCTTCATGAGAATCTCGCGGCGTTCATTACAATCGCTGGCAAAGATCAGCGCGATTGCCGCCTGCATTCGGTCAAGGGAACTCGCTGGCAACGAAAGACCAGAAATCTCGGTCAGCTTTTGACCCACCTGCACCATGTTATCCACAAGGCCAGTGCCGACGATTGGAACAGAAGCGGGGTCTAGATTGTAGTCCGTACAGCGCTTGGAGAAGCGCGCACTCAATGCTTCAAACGCCTCAAGGACGCTCTTGCGATCGAACGCAAACTGAACGCGCGCCAGTCCTTCCGGTCCACGACCGACCACGCACAAGGCGCCGAGGCGTTCTACGCCGGGGCCGATGCATACCGGGCAGAAGCTTCGCTGCAGAGTACCATCGCGAATGTCTGACTGCCGGTCTGGATTGGCATCCAAATCGATGATCCGCCAGAGTTTTGCGTCAAACTCCGTCTTGCACAACGGACATCGCGCTCGGTAGATGTCGACGAGCGTTAGATCGACCTTGTCGGTATCGCCGCGCGACCCCACGGGTGTTTCAGCCTGCGGTCTCAAGCTGTTCGCCCCAAAACTCGCAGATCAAGCCTCCGGCCGGCTTCAGAAACTTTTTGACGATCACGACCGACACGGCGGCCGCAATCGCTGGTGAGAGTACCGGCAACAACATTGTTGTGACGACGCCTATGGCGGCGGCTTCGCTCACGTTTAGCGCCGAGAATAGCTGCTTTCTTGCCTCGTCGTCTGTGCCTCCGCATACCAGCTCGTGGAGGGCCGCTGCCCACTTGCGCACGATCTTGCGGCCAAGATCGCGCAGATCTTCCAGCGGGCCCATCTGATCCTTCTTGTACGGCGGGTCGAGCTCCGGGCTAAAGGCGAGCGCAGGATGGTCGTCAATCGTCTTTGCAAGCTTTCCAATTCGGACGTACAGCGCATCGTCTTCATCGCGTGCAAGGCGTTGCGCGACTGAAACGGACTGTTGTTCGATCTGCGTGAGGGAATTCATCAGGCAATCTCCTTCGGCTGATTGTTGGTGGGAGGCGAGGGACTCTCCGGCCGCTTGGGTACGAGCCTCGTATCTCCACGGCCGTAAAGCGTATAAATGAGCGCGAGCGGGTTATTCTGCTGATGAAAGGTGCGACGAGTCGCGAGCATCGCCGTCCCCAGAGCTTCACCATTGAGCAATCGTCCGAGTAAGGCTCGAGCGAAGGCGTCACCGAACTGTGCCGTAATCGGCGCTTCCGTGCCGATCACGGCGATCGCATCACGGTCAAGGAACACAGCCGGTAACCCTATATGCGACGCGGGAAGGCTCGAGGCTGAGTGGCACATATTGAGGAACACGAGCGGGCGACGCAAGCCATTGAAGAATTCCAGCTCGCGCAACGCGCGTTCGCTGAAGTCGGCACGGCTGCTGGAGATACGCGCACCGCCATCGTTACCACCGAGTGCGTTGACAAGGAGCTGCCACGGTTCTTGGCTCGCCTTGTCCAGCGCTTTGACCGCGGCGCCGATCTCAGCTTGCATCTCGGCCAGCAAGGCGGGCGGAGCGCTCGCCATCATCCCGTGACAGAAGAAGTAGAAAACGTCCGAAGGATCGTCCGCAACGAGCGCTGCCCTGATTTCGTCGTTCAGGTCGGCTTGGGTCAGGGCAAGGAACGGGTTTGCCGTGACGATGTCCTGGAGTGTCTTACGATGGTCCACAAATGAGACAAATCCGTCGTCAACAATTGCGGTCATGCGTAGCGAGCCGCTTTTTGGAGGAGGTGTCCGGCCCTGAGTGCGCGCAATCTCGATCTGGTAGGACAGGCCCCAAGGTTCAAGAGATGCAGCGCCTTTTTTCCGTTTTGGTGGCGTCACAATGGACCACGGAAAGGTGAAATCCTGAGCATCGTCGGAGAAGGAGACACGCACAAGTGCGTTCGATGGCAGGGGGGTGTCGGCGAGCAATGTGCCTAATGCCTCGCCCGCCCCTTTTTGACCACCGCGCCTGTCGCCGAAGAGCAGCCGCCAAGCCTCACGGCCGAACGCGGCGAGCTCGTCGCTCGCTACTTTATAGGAGGGTTCAGTGAGCTGGTTGCGCTTGCTCATCACGCCGATTACGAGCTTCGTCCAATGGCGCCGAACGTCGGTAAGCAACCTCGCAACGTCGTCTGAGCGGATGGTCTGGCGAAGGGCGACCGCGAGAGGAGTGCTGCCGTCGCGCACGAGCTCGGCCTGGACAGTATACCCATTCCGAGCGCCGCTGATCGCCAAAGATAATACGTCGCGGGCCCGCTCGCTAGCAGGCCGGGCAAGCGTTGCGAGCGGGTCGACCGGGTATACGCGCCATTGTTGGTTCTCGAAGACGTATTTGATTTGGTCGAGCAGCCGGAGATCGCGGCTCAGGAGCCGGACTTCGAGCAGCGTGCCACTGTTGAGAGCGGTACCGAGCGAGAAGCGAAACAATGCCGGAGTGCTATCTTCGTCGAACGGCCAGGTGATTGGAAGAAGCTCGTCCGCAAGCTTGATGTCGGCTCGAGCTATAACGCGTGCATAGATAGTGATCGACTCCTTCGTGCGGCGCGGGGGCAGGATTGGTTTTCGGTTGTCTTTGTTTGCAATCGGGTTTGCTCGTATCGCTACCTCGAGTGTGTACTCACTCGCTTCACCCAACGGCGCATCCCGCGCCAGTCGCGCGTCATCAGGTATCACATCACCGAGCCACCATGACCCCGTAAGGATCGAGAGGTCGCTAAATCGCTCGGTCTCGATTTCCCTTGCCCCTGGAGAAGGCGCCACGTCTTCCGCCGTCACCTTTGCCTCGGCCGATCGTCGAGAGTCGGCCCCACGATCGTCGATGAGACCCGTGATCAGTGCGGTCGCGTGTGCGGCATGATCCTCTGATTGATAGGAGATGCTGTCCTGTTCGACGGCGTTAGCGATCGCGTCAGCCAGCTCAGAAGGCCGAATATTGTTGTGTGCGGGAACACCGAACCAATAGGCTGCGCTTTCGGGTATGGATATCGGCAAATTATTCGCAAGAGCCAGCGCGCGGAGCTGTTGAGAGAGATCTTTCACACTTTGCGACAAGCGCGCCGCGTCCATCTGCTCAAAATAGTCCTGCCTCGCGAAGACTATTGGTGGTGCGGCGTTGCCGCCCGCTCTGAGCCAGGCGAGGTTCAGCGCCAGGTCTGGTGGAGCGTCGTGGGCGGTCTCGTATATTAGCTCCTTGGCGAGACTCTTGATATCGATGTCGGCACCCTGAAGCCAGGCCACCGGGCGGATTGCACGCCGCCGCCCAGTAGCCAGCAGAGGCGCAACCAGATCGTAGGACTCGTCCGAGATGAACGTAACGAAGGCCGTATCTGCTGCGTCAAGTCCGTCCAGGCTTCGGACAAAGGCATATTCGGACGGCGCGCCCAGTTTGACAGTACGAGAAAGGCCGCGCTCGGCGGGCCGAAATGTCGCGTCGAACGACTTCGGTTCGATCCCCTCCAGCGACAGACGCAGCGGCCACTTCCAATGATTTCGGTCACCTCCACCTGGTCCGATCTTGATCGCAACGGAGCCAACTGTCGCGTGGTCGATAGCGGTCCAACTGGGCCAGCTGCCGCGCAGTTGCTGAAGGCCACCGAGCATCGCATGCACCAGAGGGGGGAGGGCGAAACGCTCACTGTCGCCCCATTGCCGTTGTGATGGCTTGAGCAACAATCGCGCAGGCCCAGGCTCGCTCGCGTCGCGAAAGGAATGAAGCCAAGCCTCTGCGATCTCGGATGCAACGGTGCTAATCACGTCATAGGAATAGGTAGGTGGCGGTGCCCATATTCGCTTGGCGCCAAGCGACTGCATACTCTGTGCGGCGCGCGCCGGATCAAATTTGGCCAACCAGTCCCAACCTGCTGCCGTTAGCACACCGGCAGCAGCGAGAACTGCCGCGGCCTCTTCGTGAGATGCGGCAAGATTCCTAGTAATCGCCAAAAGCTTCTTCATCTCGCTTGAGGCCCTATCGCTGTTCTCCCGTTGCTTCGTTCGGCACTGGCCTATAGCAGGCGTGGGCGGCAACCAGCGGCACTTCCTCATGTTCGCTAATAAAGCTTCACGGGCTTTCCATAGTGGGGCACGGCCGCACCTATTAGGCTCTGTAATGAACGAACTATGCAGCCTCGCCGAGGTCAAAAAACGAGCTCAGCGAGAAATTGCAATAGTGACAATATTTCGATCCAAAGTCGAGTGGGCTAGGGTAGAAAAATTGCCGCGCCTGGGAGTATCTGACGGCCTTGTTACCCGGTTCATTTCGGAAACAAAGACTGGACCAGCGCGGCACCTGATGCCCGGGGGCACGCCTTCAAAAATACCGACTTAAGGCGGCCGCCTTCGGAGTCGCGGGGATTGAAGCGCTTGCGTTCGAAGCGGCCCTAGCACCGAACAGGGCGAGTCGGAGTGGCGGTGGCCGCCTAGGGGCCGGTGTATTTGTCGCCGTGGGAGCAAAGAATCCGCGAAATGCGGGGGCCCTCAACCAATGGGAGTTCGACCCACTGGCTTCCTGCGAACGCGTATTTGGGGATGCACGCATATTCCTTCCGATAATCCGCTGAAAATCGGCAGGTTCTGCGTCGGTCGAACCTGCTTGCTCGCTCTCGCTAAGCGAAGCGGTCGGTGCGCAAGCGGTTGGACAGTTACCTACCGCCCTCGGCGTGGCGTGCTATTCCCCAGCTGTAACCGGCCATGAGTCGTTAGTTTCGTCCTCGACCGTGAAGTGGAGACTTCAGACGGTTCGCCTCAAGCAGTCTCAGCATGTCAGAGAATTGACACCGCGTGACCTCAAGCGAGAGATGCAACGAATGGTGCGCTGGCTTACCTGGAACGCCGCTCTTCACGCAGAGCGGACCATATCTCAATCGGCCGGGAACTGATGACGATTGACGGTACCGTACGGAAGGGGTGAGAAGCGGCAGCGATCGTTGCAACTATGCGTACGCGTTCACCTAGTCGATTGACTCCGATAGTTGGCGAAAAGCCTTTTTTGAGAACCCCCACAAATTTTACTGTGGATTCAAGACCGAAAAGTTTGGTCGGATGTACCGTCGGAATTTGTCCGTCAACTTTGAGACATTGTGCCTGCAAGTCAACGCGGTAGTGCAGTCCAAAATGATAGAGTGGGAGTAGTGCGGCCGGCTGGCATCGCGCAGTTTAGCGTGGTTTTGTCGAGTTGTTCTCGCTTCCTTCGCGTTGAGAATTCTGACCGGAGCACCAACAGGTTTTGGCGCAAAACGGACCACTCAATATCGGCCTCGATCGCATTGGCCGTAGCTAGCTCAAATTGGCCCATGATGGGAGCGAGAGTTTAATTTTTTCAATCAATTAAAGAACGTCGTCTGCACGACGTGTGCACTGAGAAGTCCAGAAAAATCCATTTGCGGCAAATCTGAGCTAGTCGGTCCGAGGCGCGATGGGGATCTCGGGCTCGACGCGACCGAAATTGATGAGCGCAAAGCGGCCACCTACACACGAGAGACGGGTTTCGTTCGTCGCAAGGCGAACAGACCTACCTTCGTGTCGCCGGTAGGAATTGCTGCCCAGCCTATGGGTGAAGAATGCTTATGTCGGAGCGCATTAGGGTGCGGAAGACCGGTTAACTCCACAGAAGAAAGCGGGCCGACATGGAAACCTACGCACGTCAGCAATTGCACGATTTGGTCTGGTCCGGACCGATGCGTGACGTCGCGCAGAAGCTAGGCTGTCCGACAACGGACTGCGGAAGCACTGCGTAAAGGCGTTCGTGCCCCCGCCACCGCAAGGGGACTGGGACAAGCTCAGGGCTGGTCGCAAGGTAAAGACCCATTTCCGCCACGGACGCCGGGGATCTCGGGCACCATCTCCATCGGGAAATGGGATTACCGCGAGAATAACAGGCGACTCTTTCGGATGAAAATTTGCCGAGCGCGCCGCTGACCAATCCACCTTGTGCTGCACCGGCGACAATGACCCGAGCCTTGAATAACTTATCGCGCCGATATTATTCGGTTATTATCTAACGGCGCGAGGCCGCCGATGGCAAAGGTTGGCAAGACTGGTAAGCATGGCAAGAGGGATGTGACCATTACGACCACCGTGATCGTGGTGGTCGTCGTGGGAGTTTATGTCGCAAACAGGTGGGTTGGGAAATTCCTGACAAGGTAACGGTTGCATTGGGCGTGATTGCTGATGCCTTTGTGAAAACCCTTAGAAGAGCGGCCGAATTTTTCAGAACGCACCCAGCGTCTCTAGACATCGCGCTACTGCGGAGCTCATGCGCGTCTGGCCGCCGTGGCCTTGCTGACTGTTAATCAGCGGGCCCCAGATTCGAGCTCCGCCCATCAAGCGTTTCAAACGGTTGCGGAATAACGGCCACACGGGAAGTGAGCTCTCTTCATAGCTCGTCCGCGTCTCGTTCTCGCTTCCCGTTTCAGCGAGTCGCACATCGCTGCCAGGACAACGTGCATCGATTCAACGGACAAGTTTCGACATCGACGGGGACCGCAAGGCGCTTACGATCGTTCGGGTGTTTGGGTACCATCGCGATCACTCGCTTTGATTGTACGACACCTTTTCAACCCAGACTTGCACCTAAACGGCCCATGTCCGCCGTGTGAATCGGTCGTGCTCATTCTGACGGAACGGATTATTGCCGCAATTAGATCCGAAATTCCCGCACGCTCATTGGTGAACGTTTTGCGGAGATGCGCCAGTCATTTTTTGGTGGAGAATTTCAACCGACCTCAGCAAGCGCGACGAATGACGAATTCTCTATTCAGCTAGCCGTTTCATGTTATGTTGCGCTCTCGCGAGCGAAGAAGCCCGCGTACGTGATTGCATGCGGCAGAGGCGTGTTTTGCGTTAGCCGGGTGGCACCGTCATGACATCGCTCAATGATGCCCCTAAGTTTCTGCAGGCAAAATCAAAGCGAACGGTTGGTCTCGATATCGACCAGGACAGGCGCGAGTTACGCGCGTTACAGTTGCAATTTGGTATCTGCGGAGACTCTCCCGCTCTGGTAGATGCTGTCAAGCTGGCCCGCCAGTTTGCGTTGTCGGAGGCGCCGGTGCTGTTACAAGGTGCGACAGGTGTCGGCAAGGAAGTATTCGCTCGCGCCATCCATTATTTGAGCGGCCGACACAGCCAGCCGTTCGTGCCGATCAATTGTGGCGCCATCCCCGAAGGCCTTGTGGAAGCAGAATTTTTTGGTGCGACCAAAGGTGCTTTCACTGGCGCGTCCGCCAATCGCGAAGGCCTCGTCGAACTGGCGCATACGGGAACGCTGTTCCTCGATGAGGTAGACTGCCTCCCTCCGAAAGGCCAGGTCTCGCTGTTACGTTTTCTGCAGGAGCACGAGTTCCGTCGGGTAGGCGGAGGGGCCGTGCGCAAGGTCGACGTGCGCCTTATCGCAGCGACGAACGCCAATCTCGAGCAGAAGGTTGCCGCCGGCGACTTTCGCCAGGACCTCCTATTCCGTCTGGATGTCTGCAACTGTATCATTCCCGAGTTGGCTGAACGTCGCTCCGACATCCCGCTGCTTGCTGTCCATTTCCTTGAGAAGCTAGCAGCGCGTTACGCGAGGAGCGTACCGGTCTTAGCGCCTGCCGCGATCGATTGGCTATGCAGCCGCGAGTGGCCGGGTAATTTGCGCCAGCTGGAAAATGTGATGCACCGCGCGGTCGCTGCATTGACCGGAGATGAAATCGATGC
Source organism: Bradyrhizobium niftali (assembly GCF_004571025.1). Classification (GTDB taxonomy): domain Bacteria; phylum Pseudomonadota; class Alphaproteobacteria; order Rhizobiales; family Xanthobacteraceae; genus Bradyrhizobium; species Bradyrhizobium niftali. The sequence goes on from NZ_SPQT01000002.1 coordinate 47,570, forward strand.
CGATCTGCTGCTTCGGATATGGCCCACCGCGGCAAAGGCGTCACCTCGCGCGGGTGCAGATCGCGATGCACTGACCGAAGGTCCGCTGATCAAGGCCCGCAAGCGCGTGGCATTCGAATTCGAGGATCGCTATCTGCGGCAGCTCATGGCTGAGGTTGGCGGCAATGTGAGCGAGGCCGCCCGCCGCGCCGGCACCGAGCGCCGCGCCCTGGGGCGGATGCTCAAGCGGCACGGTATCGGCAGGAGCGGCCTGCGCTAAAGGGGTGCCGAGCCAAAGCCGTTCGCCGTCCTGAGTGGGGAGGGGCGTTTCTAAACATCGACCGAGATCATTACGGCATGCGTTACGTCGTCAGGTGAGACACAGTCCAAGACTGTCCGGCCGACGCAGCGAAACGCCCAGCCAGGGGGCAAGCTCATGGCGGCCAGCCATGCCGGGTGCCGCGCCGCAAACTCGATCGGTCGATACTGGCCGAACTGATCATCGGGACCTCGCTCGGTACTCACGATTTGCCAGCCCGTGAAAATCCTGTCGGGCTCGGCACGGCGAACACCAACTGCCGAAACCGCGTGCAACGCTGTGTCGGCAATGCGGGTATACGAATTCGCGTCTGGTGGGTTACCCGCCAGTTGCAGGCCCTGCAGGAGCTTCCGTTGAGCGTCGAGGATCCCGCACGTGAAGGCGAGGGACGGCGTGAAGCGTTTGGGATCTCCGTGATAGTCCGGCTCGCTTGCCGTTACGTTCGTTTCATCCGCCAGCAACCGAACCAAGCTCCAATCGATCTCGACGTCTATACTTTCTCCCGGTGCGAGTCCTGCCGCCTGCCCGGCAAGGCGCGAGAGCAGCGCACGGGCCGAGATTGCGTGCTCCTCACCGGCTTCGCCAACAAGCGTCTTGCCGGACGATAGTGGAATATCAATCTTCATTTTGGCGCATGTTCCCTGAAGTACTTTTCAATCGCCGCTCTTGCGCGCTTGTCCGCATCGCGCAGAGCTGGAACGACGGCATCGGGCAGTGGCTTCTTATTGCTGGCCCGCGCTGCGATCCAGTCGTCCACGCTGAGCGCTCCCTTGGAGCTGTTGGCTTCTTTCGTGATTGGCAGATAATTCTCCGGTAAGTCTAGCAGGATTTCGTCCATTTCCTTTGGCGACAAGCGCCTGAACCGCGGATCTGCGGCGATTTCGTTGCGGGATACGATATGATCGACCGCCCATTCGTCACCCTTGATCGGTGCGCCGGTGGTAACGTCTATCGGGGCCCCCTTGGTTGGTGCGAGACCGGGTGTTTTGATCTCAGTGGCGTTCTTCATGGCAACCGGTTTTGCTTCGGCACCAGGCGTTGCGGCGTTTACTCGCTCAGCCAGGCTTTTGGTCAGCCCTTCGGTTTGTCCCTGGAGCTCCTGCAGCTTCTTTGCACGCTGAGCGACAAGGTCGTGATATTTCCCGCCTGTCGCGGTGGGCGGGACTAGCCCGGGCCGCCGACCTGCTCGGATTTGCTCTTTTGAAAAACCACCTTCCGGGAAGAGTTCCTGGTGAATTTGATCATCAATTGCTGCGATCTCGTCTTCCAGTTTCGACATCGCCGTGCGCGAGGCGGCCACTTTTTCGGCCTCCACGCGAGCCACCTGTTCGCTCTTCTGAGCAGTTTTCAACTCCGCTCTGGCTTCGCTTACCGCCTTTTTCGCCTTCTCGACTTGCGCCTTGGCAGCCTGATTGCCACGGTTCTTAGCAGCGAATGCTCTTGCAGTGGTATGATCGGCTTCCGCCGCACGAAGCTTGGCTTCGGCGCCGGATAACTGCGCAGTAGCTGTCGACAGGGCCTGTTGCGTCTCGGCTACCCGTTGCCCGGCCGAGACGGCGCTTGGCGCAAGCTTGATCTCGCCCCCCAGTTGCGCGGCGGCTTCCAGTTTCTTCTTCAAGGCGGCGAGTTCGGTCGCCTTGTCGATGGGATCGACAATGGCCTCGATTCTCGCGGCTTCGGCTTCCAGCCCGGGATTGGCTTTTAGTTCGGGCGTGAAGGTGCCGCGGAGCTTGTCCATTTCGGTATTGATATGTTCGAGCGCCTTGGCGGCATCGGCTCCAAGTTCCTCGGTTACTCTGGCCTTTTGGGCCGATTGGAGGTCCTTCGCCAAGCCCTCGATTTCTGCGCGGGTTTTTTGCGTTACCGAGCCAGCCTTCGCCGTCTCCTCTGCCTTCTCGACCCGCGCGAGCAGATTCTTGTCCTTTGCAAGCTCGGGTCCAAACCGTTCGCGCAGCCACGAGCACTCCGTGCATATTACCAAATGGCCGGATTTCGTGACCTTGACCTCGTGGCCTGCGATGGCAGTGACTGTCTCGGCAGCTTCCTTCCCGATGCTTTCCGTAGCGCGCGCTATGGCGGCGGCTTCCGCTTTTCCACCGGCGCTGAGAGCTTGGCCCTCCGGAGCTGTCTTCCGCATGCGGGCGAGCGTGGCGCGCAGCCTTTGACCCAGGGATGGCTTTGCGCCGCCTTCCGCTGCCGGCTTCGCGCCTCCGTCGATATTATCGGCCGCTTTGACAAGGCGCTCCTCGGCCTCGGCCGCCTCGGCGCCTTTCGCGGCCATAGCCGCTTTGGCTTCGCTCTTGAGCGAGCGAAAAGCCTTGAGCGCAGCAGCGCCGTCCGCGACAGCAAACACCACGTCGAGGGCGACCCAAAACAGAGACGGCTCTTCGGTTGCTATTGCTGAGGCGCGCTTGTCCAGATCTGTGTTGGTGAGCGCCATCTCCAATTGATATTGTTGAATGCTCTTGAGCGCGGTGATTGCGCTGATGGTGGCGCCGGCCACAGCGGCGCCAACGGCTAGGCTGGTGCCGCCGGTTGGGATAGCGAGTACAAGCGCTACAATGCCCAGGAAAAGGCCTTTGAGCTGTTCGTCAAAGGCCAGCTCGGCGAGCTTGTCGTCAACAACTCTGTCTGCCATCGTCAGGTTGGCAGTGCCCATGGTCACGCGAGTCAGAGATACGATCGAAGCGATGTTCCACAATTTGTCTGGATCGTCATCAATCTTCTTGCGAACGGTATCAATGCTGTCCTGCCTGTTGTCCAGCACTTGGCCAATCATGTACGCAGCACCGGATGGTCCGAAGGGATGAGTGCCAGGGATCGTTTTCAGGTCGCCCTTGGCGAGTTTTTCGAGGCGAGCGGTAGCAATCCAAGGCGTGTCGGCATCATCGAGAATGGCGCCAAGTGCCGGATGACGCAATGCGGCGCCAATCCGCGCCTTAGTGTATTCTGCCTCAACGTCGTTGATTTGCCGGCCTAAGTCCTCGTATTGAGGTCTGTTTTCCTCGGGCAGGTAGGGGCCGGCGTGACCACCCCGCAATCTCATCAGTCCCCACTGTTGCTTCCTCAGGACTTCGGAGCGCTTTCGAATTTCCAGCAAATCCGTTGCCGCCCCGACCAGCGCTTGAAATGCGACGGTATTCTGCGCTTCATAGGTTGGCGGACCGGAGAAAAAGCCACCGCCTTCCTTCTTGATCCCATAAAGCGTTCGTTCGACCCCGATCCTGCGTTCGCTTTCCTGCAGGACAGTCTCGAGCGTCCTCTTCATTTCACTGCGGAACTTGGTTATGAAGGCGACAGCCTCGGCGCGAACGATCGGATAACCCCATATCGCCAGCGGGACCGCTATTGGCGCGAGCCTGTTGCGGTATGATTCCTCCTCCATTTCGCGCTTGACGTCCAAGGGGGTGCGCGTACGCAGGCCACCATACCCACGAGCGTGCGCTGAAAACGGCAGATCGACGTCGCGGCCATGCCCTTGGAGCGCCTCGTACCAGAGATCGCCGCCAAGAATTCCGGTGCGTCGGATCAACCGGCGAAGCTCACCCAGCATGAACGCGGCATCGGTCGTCATCAGAACGCCGCGGAAGGAATAGAAGTCGGAGCTGGCCCGGACCGGACCGGCGTCGGTGAAGCTAGAGGAAGGGGAATTCTTTGCGTCCGGCAGCGGATCGCGCCGTATGCCGGGGTGCCCCAGCGCCACATGTGCGAGTTCGTGCGCCAGCAGCCGCTGTCCGTCGTTCGTCTCCGGCTGGAACTGGCCGGCGCCGAAGGCAATGTTGTTGCCGACTGCGAAGGCGCGCGCACCGATCGATTCCGCTGCTGATTGCGCATCGCTCCCAGTGTGCAGCCTTACACCGGAGAGGTCCGGACCGAAGCGCGGCTGGAACAGGTTCTGAAGGCGCGGGTTGAGCGGCTCGCCGGAGCCCAGGCCGTTCATGATGGAGTCGTCGCCCGATCCGCCGCCGCTCGCGTCAGTTGGCCCCGAGCCGATCGGCTTCATTCGCAGTGTTTCGCCAGGTTGTGCCTTCGCGCAGGACTCACAGCAGGCGCCGCCGTTTACGGCGTTGTCGGCCATGCAGTCGGCTTCGCGCTCCTCGGGATCGTTGGCGCCGCCGATCTTCAATTTGGGCCGTAACACGCCGGCCTGCATCAGCCGCGACAGGATATCATGATCGGGCGCCTGTGCGTTGACGGTGGCAGCGGGCGTGCTCGCAAGCAACGAGGCCGCAGCGGTATTGCCTTTTTCCAGCTTGGCAAGTTTGTCCGTCATTCTGCCGCTCGTTTCACGCCACCTCTTGGATCGCATGGCTGCCTTCCGCCGAGAACAGCCGTCCTTGGCGGCGCGCCTCGCGCACGGCGCTTGCGGTAAGGTGGCGCATCGAAACGACGCCGCCATCGCCGGCCGACATATAGGCCGCTTCCAGCACCGCCTTGCGGATGTCGCCGCCGGTCAGTTCGAAGTCGCGGGCGAGGACGGCGCAGTCGACATCGTCACCCACCGGCACTGGCGGTGCCAGCATCCGTTGCCACAGGCGTTTGCGGTTGTCGGCGTCCGGCCGCGGAAATTCAACAATGTAGTGGAGCCGGCGCGAGAAAGCCTGATCGATGTTCTTGGCAAGGTTGGTCGCAAGGATCACTGGCCCGTCATGCTCCTCGATCCGCTGCAGCAGATAGGCTGTTTCGATGTTGGCGTAGCGGTCATGGGCATCCTTGACCTCGGCGCGCTTGCCGAAGATGGCGTCTGCCTCGTCGAACATCAGCACGGCGCTGGCGCGGCGCGCGGCGCAAAAAATCGTCTCCAGATTCTTCTCGGTTTCGCCGATGTATTTTGACACAACCGAAGACAGGTTGATGCGATATAGATCCAGTCCCGCCTCGGCCGCGATCGCACTGGCCGTCATTGTCTTGCCCGTGCCCGAAGGGCCCTGGAAAAGCGTGGCCAGCCCGCCGGTCGCGCGTCCGTCGGCGGTCAATCCCCATTCGCTGTGCACTAGGTCATAATGCTCCACGGCATTGACGACAGCTTTCACTCTCTCCAGTGTGACCGGAGGCAGTACGAGATCGGCGAGCCGATGCGTCGAGGGAATGCGCCGCGCCAGCCGCGCAAGTTCGTGTCCGGAAATCTCGCGGGCCGCCGCGAACAAAGCTTCCCGATCGGTGGTTATGTCAGGCCGGTCGCTGCGCAAGAGCAGTCCGGCTGCGGCCGCGGCTTCGGCGATCTGATCGGGGCCGAGACGGAAACGTAGCGCAAGCTGATCCGGGGTATCAGGCTCGACCTCGAACACGTGGTTCGCGATTGCCCGCCGCCAAATTCGTTCGCGATCCCGGGGCCTTGGTTCCGAGAAATGTACCTGTGCGGTGCGGCTGTGCGGGCTCAACTGCCACAGCAGAGAGCCCGGTTCGGCCATGACGAATGTCGGCGAAGTCATGCGTGCAAGACGGCCCGCCATCCGAGTCATGGTCGCAATCGCGTCCGGTCCTTGTGGTTCTGTACCATCGATCACAACAAGCGCGGCGGAGAGGCGAGCGATCAGATCGAGCTCGGTCAGGACGTTGCTCGCCGCGGAATCGGCAAAAGCCAGCCTCGCGTGCAGCAATCGGCGATCTCGCTTGCCGGCGAGCGCGCGAAGTGCGCCGATCCGGCCACAGTCACCCTGTCCGGTCAACAGCACGGGGTTGGCGAAATGCCGGGCGGTTTCCGAAAATGGCTTCAACGGACCAGGATCACCGTTGACCGGAGACAGCCACACGGTATCGGCCGGCAACAACGGGTCGAGACCTTGCACAAACTGCGTGAGGGCCCGGCCGGCGCGAAACTCGCGTGCGACCTCCGGCCGCGTGCCATCGACCTCAACCATACTCAGAAGACCGGTCGTCATCAGGCGGTTGTTTGGCGACAGCGAAGCCACCGATTCAAGACCGAACAGACGTCTGGCAAGACCAAGCGTCGGCCACCGCCGCGACGCTGCGCCATTCAAATAGGCGAAGATCGGCTCGTACTTGCCGTCTACCTCCGCGGCGAGCGCGACAGTCAGCAGCGCGTATTCGACCTCGTTCAATCCGAACCGATCCGCAGCCGCGGCCAGTGGCTCGCTGCGCGGGCATGGCCGAAGTTCGGCGGCATCACGGGATTGGCGGCCGGCGTCGGTGCGCAGCAAGGCTTCCACGAGATCGTCGCTGACCCACAAGCCCTTGAATTCCTCCGCCGACATTTCGTAAGCCGCGCGCAATGCCCGCAAGTCGCGCTCCAGGCGAAGATCAAGCCAAGCACGCTCGGATATCAGGGGCAATTCGCTCATGAGGTTTCTCGCGCAACGCTGACTCGGGGCGGCCGGGTCCATCCGAAGGTTTCAGTCCAGACCGCGGCGCCGGAAATGGCGAGAATCGGATCGAGCGGCGGTCGCGCGATCCTTGCGTCGAATTGTTCGATGCTGATCGCTGCGGTCGCACGGACGTTGAGGAAATTCTGCCAAAGATGCAGGCTGCTCGACCCGGAGAAGCCGGGAAGCCGGTGCGCGAATTGCGCCAGTACTTCGCCTGCCGCCTGCGTCAGGAGCCGATTGGCGGTCCGTTCGAGTCCGAGTTCGCTCGGCCAGTCCGGTGGTCGCTGGATCTTGCCTCGTGCAGTTCTCGGACCGCGCAAGGCGCTATTTGCCCAGTCGCGCAGTGTGCTTGTCTGCAGGTTCGCGGGCACGGCGAGCAGATTGCGCCAGAAAGGGTCGCGCAGAAATTCGGCGTCCAGGCTGGGGCCGGCGAGCCTGGCTAGAACGAGCGTGCGGAAGACGTGCTGGGCTGAAAAATCGTCGTGCGGAGCGACCGGGGGCACCGCGGAAAAGTCAAGCCGGTCGACTTCACGAAGAAGCAACAAAGGTCCGCCGATCGTCGTGCTGATGCGACGGATATCGAGTGCGCATGCGCGCGCTGCGATGCGCGCAGAATAAAGCGCCGACTGCGTCCGTAGGCGGACCTCGCCCGTTCGACTTGCCTCGCGATCGCCATCGGACGGGGGGAGGAACGCCGGCGTCGAGCCTTCGGCGTCGCGCCGGGCTTCTACCTGTTCGAGAATTTCGACTACCGAGCTACACAGCGCCAGTTCGTCGGGGCCGGGCGCAACGCTGGTGGCCGCCTTATAGGCGACCATTGTAGCAAGAAGTCTTGCCGTCCGCGACGAGGGTGGAAACCGCAGCGCTCCCTCGCAGAGGCAGTCGATGATCTGTTTATCGGGAGGAACGGCATCGGCGGCTGCCGGGAAAGCTGCAATGAAACGTTCGGACCACGATCCGAGCACATCGCCGGTTCGCAACAGGGTGGCGTCGTCCAGCGACGCTAGCGCATCAAGCGCGACCAGGGGATTCTCGGACAACGCGGCGGCGAGCGCCTGTGGCGCCGGCAACCCCCGCAATCCCTCGAAGGGGCGGTGAAACCAGAGGCTCCAAGCATCGCCGCGCCCAAAATCGCGGATAAATTGCGCAAGCTGTTCTGCACGATTGGTGAAGCGCACGACCCCCTGTCCATTCGCGGCTAGCTTGCCGGCGAGGGCAGATGCAAATGCTTTCGACCAGCGTGCGAGATTTAGGGCATCGGAGTGATCGACATCGATCGTTACGTCGAGATTGAGGGAACGGATCAGGACGATCTCGTCACCGCCGGCCAATCCATCTAGCCATGACGCCATCGCGCTAGGCATGCGCCGGGACAGCGCCTGTACTCGCTCGCTTGCGCGTGCCGGGTTCGAATGATTTGCATCAACCAGGCAGTCGAGGCTCATCCGCCCGATTTCCAGCCGCATGGCCGCCTCATTCTTTCTTCGGCTTCGCCGCATGTTGGCTGTCGAGCTTTGCGATCCGCTGCTTCAGCCTGGCATTTTCTGTACTCAGCGCTTGCACGCGTTCGGCAAGTTCGCGAATGGCCTCGATCGTGAGCGCCGCGAGGCTTTCGCCGCGGACGAATTTCATGCCATCGGGGCCGCGGCCAACCCAATCGGGAAACACCTTTTCCACATCGTCGGCCACGAACCCGAAGTGCGTGGCATTGGCATCCTGGCCTTTGGGGATTTCTTTCCAGCGGTAGGAGACACCCTTCAACGCCAGGGCGCGATCCAGCGCATTGCTGATGCCGCCGATATCCGTCTTGAGCCGGCGGTCGGACGAGAAGACCAGGCTGAAGTAGTGCAGTGTGCCGGCGATCCGGGCATCGCCGTTGACGTCCAGAAGGTACGCTGGCGCCGATGTTCCCACTCCGACACTATCCGAGCCGTCGAAGGTCACGATATTGCCGCCGCTGCGAATCCGAAGAATTCCATCGCCGGCATCGATCAATTCGGAACCCAGCAATCGCATCCGCGCCGGGTTGGCGGTGGAGCCAAAGGCCCCGTTGACGTCCAGCGAGAGGTCTGCGGCGGGCGTTGCGGTGCCGATGCCGATTCGATCCCCGCCGTCGAAGGTGACTATGTTGCCGCCGCTGCGCACCCGCAGAATCCCGTCGCCGGTATCGATCACCTCCGAACCGAGCAAGCGCATGCGCGCCGGGTTGGCGTTGGATCCAAAGGTGCCATTGATGTCGAGCGCGAAATCCGGGGCGGGCGTTGCTGTGCCGATGCCGACACGATCGCCGCCATCGAAAGCGACGACATTGCCGCCGCTGCGTATGCGCAAGATGGCGTCGTTGGCATCGATAAATTCCGATCCCGCGATTTTCAGGGCCCCAGGTCCGTCAATCTGGACAGTGCCTTTTATATGAAGGGCATTGCCGGGTGCCGGACTGGTATTGATGCCAACCTTGTGGTCCTTGTCGCCAAGTATGATCGTTTGATTGCCGCTGATGAATGTCAGGGTCCCGTTGCCGGCGCCATTAATATAGCACGATCCGAGATGGGCGGTGGTCTCGCCCGACAGGTTGCCAAAATCGCCATGAATATCGAGCGTGAGCTGCGGTGCCGCCGTCCCAATTCCGACCCGACCGTCCGAACCGGCGCAGAGCGTCGGTTGCACCTGCTCGGGTGAGGAACCCGGCACGACCGGACCGATTACGAGCCGGCTCATCGGCGTCTTGGCAGCCGGGCTGCCAAGCGCAAGGCGAAGTTCGGCGTCCGCCTTTGGCGTAAGGATGCGCTGCATGAACATGGGACCATTCGGCGCCGCGCCGTCGGCGGCTCGCCACTCGAACTTGCCGCCGAAAACCCTGACGTCGCCCTTCATCCGGCTGTTGCCATCGACCCACAACAGCTCGCGAAACGAAGCACGACCATTGACCATCTCGAGGTCGCCGGCTGAAGCAGCGATGGCGTCGGCGGCGGCTGTCACGGCGCTGTCGGGCGTGCCGGCTGCAACGACGCTGGAGCGATCCCGTACGCGAAGGAGGCCGCCCGGCGCCAGCAGTTCTTCCGCTACCGCGCCGGCGTGTCGCCGGAATAGCCTGGCGCCCTGCTTTTCTATATCCGACAAGGCGCGCACGCTCTTCTTGGCGCTGTCCCAGCCGACGAGACCAACGGGCACAAGCCATTTTGCCTTCAGTCCTAGTGGAGATGCGTCCTGTTCCGGGACCGAACCGTCAAGCTGAAACGGCCCGTCCGGATTGAACAGGCGCCGTGCCAGCCGCGCATCCGGTCTTACCGCGTCGGCGACGGCGACGCCGCTCTGCTGGTCAGTCAGCGGCAGCACGCCTGTCACAAGTACTTCAACTTGCTCCTGCACGCGCGCGAAGGCTTCGTTGCCGTCGCAGACGCCGTAGGACGCGCGCAATTGTGCTTGCTGTTGAGCGCGCTGGCCAATCCAGACAAACCAAGCCCCCGACGGCTTGCCTTGCAGCAGTTCCGGCCCGATCGGCAGCGCCGCACGTACAATGAGCGAGTGGCCGAAACCGTCGGTGGCATGACCTGACGTCAGCCAGCATTCGATCTGGCCGCCGATCCCGGGCTTTTCCGCCAGTTCGAGCCCGGCTGTGATGCCCCAACTATGCGAACCGAGGCCGTGGGCGGTGTCCAGACGGCGAACGTAGGAAAGGATCGCATCGAGATCGGCGGCGGCAATGTATTGGCCGTCATGGAACACCGGCCGTACGATGGCGCTCATAGTAGATCATCCCTGTTTGGCGGATTATCCGGTCGTGAAGAATCAAGGCGGGCTTCGAGCGCCTCGATGCGTCTGAGCAGCGCAGCGGTTTCCTCGGGAAAGGGTGCGGGTGCCGTCGAATCAAGCAATGCCTTGCGAAGCGCGTTCCGCAGGCTTTCGCCGACCGCCCGGAGCACGAGGAGTGCGCCAGGCGCGCCCGACTGGCTGGCTGCGAGCAGTGTCTCCTCGAGCACCAGCGTTACCCTGGCAGCGAACATGTCCTGCCATTCAATATCTGCCGCCGGCGGCTGCGTGCCACCGATCGGTCCGGGCTCCTGGCCGATCGGTCCAGGCTCCGCGCCGGCGTCGTGCGCCGCAAATGCACCCGGCTGGGCCATCATGGCTTCCGGCGCGCGGTCGGCTGCAACGCGGAATCCATGCGGCATCACCACGCGTGGCGACCCGCAGCACAGCCTCGCCATCAGCTTGTGCAGTTGGGCAGATATGTCGAGCAGTCCCAGCCAATGCTCGATCGCCGGCGCCGAAAGCACGATGGGCCGCAGCGGCGTCCAGTTGCAGATGTCGACCACATTGCATCCGCCTGAGGTATCGACCGTCACGGCCGCCAGCGGCAACCGCGGATCGCATGCCTCGGGCTGTAGGGGGGGCAGAAGCTTCAGGCAGATGCAGTCCTTGAAGACAGTAAGCACGGCCTGCGCGAAGGTCTGACTCAACAATGTGGTCTGTTGGCCGAACAACTGATTGTTGGCGGCCGGATCGGGACAGGGCAGGGCGCAAACCGCGGCCAGAGCTGCACAATGCTGGGTACCATGCCGGTCCATGTATTCGAGGATCGCCTGCTTGATCGTACGGCAATAAGTCGTCCACGCCTGCCTGTCGGCTTGCGAGAATTCGGGGCCGTGGGCGGCCGGCCGCGCGGCCGCTATAGCGATGAGGTCCCAGAGGCACTCGAAGATCTCGGCCTCTCTGGCCCAGCCCAGAGCCGGATTTTCCCTGACATCGAGCTTGGTCGGCGGGCGCGGCGCGCGGAATACTTCGTAGCGGTAGGTTTCGCAGACCACGGACGGAGCGCAGGCGATCGGCATTGCGGTCCGTACCTGCCGGCTCTTGGTCGAGGCGGGTGCGGAATGGCAGCCGCACGATCCGCCGCATTCGCAGAAATCTCCACCGCCGCAGGAGTCTCCGCAATCGCACGAGCCTGCACTACCGGCGCGCAACATCGGCGCGTTACGGCTGGGTTGCTCGTCATAACGAATGGCAAGTATCCAGTCCTCGCGCAGTTCGGAACATCCCTTGGTGTCACCCCAGGGGCGGCATTCGACATCCCGGCGTTCAAGGGCGCGACAACGCTGGATGAGCTCGCAGATGTCGACGACGTCATCCTTGCAGACAACGATGTCATCGCCGCAAGGGCCGATGGCATAACCGGCAGAGACTCGGACCCGGCCATCGCCGCAGGGATGACAGGTCACGATCAGGCCGGAAACCACGCCGACGCCGTGCAGCTGCAGATTATGCAGGCGCTGCTTGGCGATGATGTAGTGGTCGAGACGGTTCAGGTCGTCTTCGGTTACGATCATTCCTGCGCTCCATCGCGGCCGGCACAGGCATTCCAGTTCGCCGCAACAGGGGCAGACGGGAGCCGGCGAGCAAATCGGTGCGCCGCCACGGCTTGGTGCCAGGTAGCGGAGCGCGGTGGAGGCCGTATGGCCGGAACAGTGTGCACACGCCATGTTTGATCTCCATCAGCCGCGTCGCTTCAGAATGAACCAGCTCTCGAACTGGCCGCCAGCAATGCCGTCGCCACTGGCATAGGGCTCCTGACCGGGAGGCCTGATCCAATAAGGGTTTCCGTTGCCGTCGATCATCGGAAGGTGATTGGCGTCAAGTCCGCGCAATTTCTTGTCGGGGATAAGGTCGCCATTGATGCGCACACGCAGACGGCGCGGCACGCGCTGGACAAGTCGGGCGACCAGGTCGGGATTGGCGAAGCGATAGAACGCCCCGTCGCACATACCACTGGCGTCGGGTCCTGTTTCGGCGATCTCGAGCCTGCACGGTTCCGCCATCTGCAGCGGAAGGATGTCTTTCGGTTCGATCAACAGCCAGCTACTGCCAGCGTTGCTGAGCGTGTCCTTGAGTTCAGTCTGGAATTCAACCGCGAAGCTGACGGTGTCGAAGAAGTCGGCCCTGACCGGCTTGTCGAAGCAAACCAGGATGCCGAAGGCCTCGAGGCGATTGACCATCAAGTCATTGAGCACCAGTTCGCCGCCATGGGTCCAGTTCGCCGCGCACAAATGAGCCAGAGTCTTGTCGAGGCCGTCCTTGCCATCCTTTCCGTCTTTGCCATCCTTTCCGTCCTTGCCGTTCTTTCCATCTTTGCCGTCCTTGCCTGCTATTCCGCCACCCCTGCCGGGCTTCTCCATCAGGCATTGCAACGCATTGGTCAGCGCCTGTGTGCTCGCAAGGTTGAGCCGATCCTTGTCGTTGTCGATGCGTGCTATCTTGGCGGCGGCATCGGCGACGGTATCGCGCGTTCCGGATGAGAGATCGGAGATGGCAAAACCCGGCTGCCAGTTCTCGATGGTGGCGAGCACAAGGCAATCCGGAGTATCGCAGCCGGGGCACTCGCCGGCCTTCAGCAAGTCGCCGCAATCCAGCGCTTCGACCTGGACCACCGCGATCCCGTCGGGCGCGAGCGTGTAGATTGTCCTGCCGTCCGCGGCCAGGCGCAACCCAAACGACTTGTCGTCGACGGGGAAGGGGGCTCCGGCGGGGCGCGGCGATTTGGCCCGCATCGCCAGGAGATCGATCGATTGCACAAACGCCTTTCCCGCCGCGTCGCGAACCAATACATGCGCGATCGCGCCGTCGGCCGAGACGACCATGTCGACTGGTGGATGATCCAGTTGGACGGTGGCATCGACGAGCCCGCTGGCCGGATCGGCAAGCAGCAGCCGTGACGGTGGGCCGGCATCCTGCACAATCAGGCGGTCGGGGCCTGCGGCCTTGTCGAGAGAGAGGCCGGCAATGGCAATCGTGGAGGCGGGAGAAGTTGCCAGGGTGATGACGGATGATTGCAACGTCGCCTGATCGAGGGCGACGCGGGCGACCTTGGCGCCGCCGGAAAGACCGAGGTAGAGATTCTTTCCGGACGAGTCGTATGCGCTTCCAGTCGCGGCGGCCGCCAGCGAGAATGGCGGGTCGCCGGCTGCAGGTTTCTCCGGTTGAACGGGAGCCGGAATACCGGCCGCAAATAGCTGCAACAGGCCGGAAGCCCTGCTGGTCAATGCGAGCCGACCGTCGGCGGCCTCGCCGAACAGTGGCGCTGCAGCATCGAAGCCCTTTAGTGCGCCTTGCCTCGATGCGGCGGCAGCAATGCTGGTTGGTCCTCCGATATCCAGTGCGAACAGCGAGGGATCCGTGCCGCCGCCGCCGCCTCCGACGACGTCGAGCCGCGTGCCGTCAGTGGCAATATCCAGTCCGAGAAGCGGCACGCCGAGATCGCGCGTCCCCTTCAGCGCGCCGTTGCTCACGTCGAGCTCGAGTAGCGTCGAGCCCTTGGCAACGAACAGACGTTTTGCCGCTTCGCCAAGAGCAAGCCCGACCGGATTATCTATCAGAAGCGTCGAACTCCTGCGGTAGGTGATCGCGCCCTGCATTGGTGGTGTTGGCTTTGGATCGATCTGAAGTTCGATCGCGTAGGTCTCCAGAATGCGGTTCGGCGCGCAGCGCGTGTCGCTGCAGGCGCACTCGTCGTAGAGCACCGGGACTTCCTCGGTCGGGCATTCCCGATAGGATATGCATAGCCGCAATGTGTGAGGCTTGCCGTCCGCGGACTTCACCAGGTTCCGGAACGCTTCGTAATCGTGGAGATCGATGACATCCTGCTCCAGCACCAGAATATCGTGGCCACAGCAGTCAACCGCGCTTCCCGGTTCAAGCAGGATCAACCGGTCGCGGCAGGACGTGTTGGGATGCTGCAAAAGACGCAGGCCGCAGACGATCCCGCTGCCGTGCAGGCGCTGGTGATGCAGCCGCAACTTTTCCAGGAAGAACATCTGCTCGTCGGTCATGTCGCGCGGTACGATGCTCTTGCCCCAGAACCAGAAGTTGCGCAGCGGCAGGCGCGGGGCGCATTCAGGGCAGTGGAATTCGCTGTGTGGGGGATGACTGTTCATGCTTGAATCCCTCCATTGGCTCCCAGCCGGATGTTACGTCCCAGGCTCGTCGATCGATCGAGAACGGTGCCCATGCTTCGCAGACTGGAGCCAGACAGCGCACTGGCATCGCCAAGCCTTGCCTCGCCAAAGTGACCGGCGGCGCGGTCCCCGAGCACGGTGTCAAATCCGAGTGTCGATTGCGATCCAAGCGTGAGATTTGGCTTCACCCAGTGGATATCCGGATCGGTGTGTGCCGGTGCTTCCAGTCGGATCAGATTTTCAATCTTCAACCGCATCGCCGCGCTCGGTGCGCGTGCGGCCGGCAGGAACACCGAGAAGCGGTGCGCATGGGCGTGGTACGGATCGCGCAAAGGATCGCGTTCGAGCTTGATCATCGTGGTCCCGAGCGGCTCGCCACCGGCGAGCCGCGTGCGCTTGAGGATGCCTTCCCCCCACAACTGCGACGTTGCGCCGAGCCGTCCGCGGCCGAGAAAGAGCCAACGCCGCAGCCGCCAATGCTCAAGCACGAGGCGGGGCCTGTGATGGGCGGCCGGTAAGTGAAGCTGGCAGCGCGGCCCGCAAGGTTGTGGATGGGAGGGGCAGTTCAGGTCGACAAAGCCCATCACCGTCGCAAGCGTCGATTCAAGCCCATCGAGCGTGCCGCGCTTTGCGAACAGTCTGGGTAGTTCTCGCAACAGCCGGCGCTTCTCTGTCTCGCTCATCGAAGAGTTCAGGCTGACGCCGATCCAGCTTGCGAGCCACTCCAGCAATTTTACAGGTGTGGTGCGCGCATCATACAGCCGGGGAGCCCGATCGATTGCCCGTTCAATCCTGCGGAAACCTGTGTCGAAGATCGCCAGCAGCCTGTGCGTGAAGTCAGCGGACGCGGCGTCTGCGGTCAGCGCCGCCGGCAGATAGCGCGCTAGGGAGATCCTGGGGTACTCGACGGCTATTTTCGTTACCCTGGGAGTGTCCAGTCCGTCGCCCTCGAGCACCAGCTCGAGCCATAGCCAGCGACCGGGCGACGACAGCACAAGGCATTCGAATTCCGCTTCATGCGCGCCGGTCGTTCCGCCAAACGTTTGAGCCAGCGACCATCCCGGCTCTGTTTCCGGCAGGGTCAACTCGTTCGGAAAGTCCAGCGCGGCGCTGCGCGTCCTGACGCTTATGCGGGTCTTGTCTGGAATGCGGGCCCAGAAGCTTACCCGATGCCATTGACAGTCATCGAGGCCGCAGTCGAGTGGCTCGGTCGCGTGTCGGCCGCGCAGGGCGTAGCGTCGCGATAGATGCGGTGCCGGGGATCCCGGGAGAAGTTGTCCGGAGTCGCCGAACAGGGCAACCGAAGCTCCCTTGGACTGGCAAAACCTCGCCAGGTTCAGTCGTCCCATCCCGTCTACGTCGAATGGCAACCGGCGCACCATTGACGCCGCTTGCTCAGGCGTGGCAACGATATCTGCCTTCTTGAAATCCGCATCGATCAGGCGAATGTTCTGCGCCGTCACCGCGAGCCATCGTCCGTCGGCACTGCCGGTCAGGGTATCGACCGCACCGATCCCGGCAATACGCCCGCGCTGGTGACCGTCGAAGTCGAACGCAAGGACGGCTCCGGTCTTGCGATCCGCAACCGCGACCCGTGCGTGCGAAATGGCGAGTGCCGACGGCATGAAGTCGCCATCGACGACAGTCACGATCGAAAGCGTGGCACGCTGCATGATGATGATCCGACCGAGCGCGCCTTGGGTTCCGGCGATCGCCAGGGCCACGCGGTTCGCAGCAAGGGCGGCTTGTGCCGTCATGGTGCGGGGATCGTGTATGTCGTCGGCTATGCAAGGCAGCTTTTCGAACTTGCACACGCAACGATCGAACCAGAGCACCCGCCGATTCTTTCGATCAAGCAGATAGAGCGTTTCGTCTTCGGTCAGGGCTGCGAATGCAGGCGGCAGAAGCCCGCCGAGTGTGCCCAGAGGGCCCAATGCGTCGGGGCCGACGGGCGCCAGCCGGTCCAGTGCGAGCGCATACGGTGGCGCTTCATTCGACAGGCCCGTCTGCCAGGGCGGCCCGGCTCCGCGCCAGCGATCGGTACGGGTGAGCAGCAGCGTGAGCGGATCGTGCGGAGGCGCCAGCCGCGGGGTAGCCTGAGCCACGTTCATGAAATCGCCTCCTCGTCGATGAGAAGGCTGACGGCGTGTTCACCGCTGAACAGCAGCGTGCTGGCACCGCCGATTGGAACGTCCGTGCAAGGCGGACAGGTGTCGCCGTCGACGGTTATCGTGATCGCCCCGAGGCGGCTGACGCCCGGCACGAGCAGTGCGCGATGAAGCCACGAGAAGTAGATGGTGCCGCCGAACGGCCAGCCGTTGCCGTCGAGACCGCCGTTCAAGGGATCGAACAAGCGATCTAGCGCCGCCGTCAGATCCTGTGTCAACTGCGACTCGTCGACGGTACCGTCCGCAAACACGTCGGCGGCGACCGTCACTTGTCGATAAACGGGGGGGATGACATAGACTTCGGTCGTCAAAAGCCGCGCCCGATCGAGGCAGGCGCAGACTTGACGCAGCAATCCCGGGGTGGGAACGAGATAGCCTCGCGACTGAGCGTCAGCCTCGCCCGCGGCATCTCTCGCTACGCGCTGCGCCGGTTGTGGAACCACGACGACGGTAACCACGCCGGGCGTCGGCAGCGCCGGACTTTCGGGATTGAACAGCGGCAGCGCCTTTACCCGGCCGACGGGACCGGCTCCAAGTGCGATGACCTCGAAATCCTCATTGGTTACCGCCCGGTCACGCGCCTTCAGTGCGCGCGCGGCCCGGGCCTTGGCCTGGTCGAGCGTCTCCTCATCGGTGCCGCCCGCCGCTGCAAAAATGTTGGCAATCTGTGCCGCATCGACGCCGGGTACCGGCGACAGCAACGTCGATATGGCGGCGGCGCCGACATTTCCGAGGACGCCACCGCCGTATCGATAGCTGTTGGCGCGCACGTTGGAGCGTGGACGTTCGACGTTGACGACGGGAGCATGCGAAAGAGTTCCGTCGCCGAGCAGGATCTCGCCGGCGCTGCGGTCGAGCAGATAGTATCGTTTCTGCGCGCGTGCCTCCGGGTCCAGCGAGCGAAAACCCGTTGTTGCGGACGGCTCGACGAATTCGTCCACCTCGACCCAGTGCTTGAAACCTTCGCCTTCGTCGATTGCGAGGTCCAGGCTTGCCTCGAGAACCGGATGGTTGGCCAGCTGAAAGACCTGGTTGGCGGTGGCGTTGCTACCTCCCAGGATTTCGCCCTCGACCGTTTCCCCCTGGGTGGCGAGAGCAGTGTTGGTGCGGATCGACAGAATCCGCGGTGCGATCTGGGCATCGAACTGCTCGAGACGGGCGCGGATCCAATAGCGCTCGCGATCGTCTTGCGGGTTGAGTTTCGCCGCCCGCATTTTTGCCGGCTCGGGGGTCTTGATGAATATCTGGCCGGTTATGCGCAGGCCAAAGGTTTCGTCGGCGAGCAGCGTCATCGGCCGCCAGTTGTGTCCGTCGAAATACTCCCAGACGAAGCGGATGCCGAGCATCTGGGGTTTGCCGCAAGCCACCGCGCCGGAGTCGGACTCAGGCGCGGTGAATACGGTCAGACACAGTTCGGTTCGAGCCGGAAAGGCTCCGTCGTAGGCGAACCCGAGAGTCAACGCCGATCCGGGGTCGGCCGATTCGCCGAAGGGTGCCAAACCCTGCAATGAAAGATTCGTGGCGGTTTGATCGGTCAAAATCCCGCCAACCAGCACATGAACGCGATCGAGCACCGGGGCAAAGACGACCAGCGGCCGTTCGGTTTCAAAGATGATCGGCCCGGCATCATTGTCGGCGGCAAACTGGCTGCGCCTAGGCAGATCGACGGTGGCGCTTGGCCAACCGGACTCGACCGCCATGGTCACGTAAGCAGAGGCGGGGCGCGCCGGATTGACGTTGAAACCCATCAACTCCAGGAACTTGAGCTGTGCGAGTTCGGGCATCCGATTGGTGCGATAGATCAGCAGTTCGCTCATCCAGGCGAACAGCTCGATCAAGGCCATGCCGGTGTCCCCGGCGTTGAAGTCGGTCCACTCCGGCGTGTAGCGAGGGATACGCTGGCGCGCTTCCGAGACGATATCGGCGTAGGTCCTGTCGTCGATTGCCGGAATCTTCGCCACGATGCTCATGCCGCCGTTCCCTCCGTGACGAAGTAAGGGTAGACGAGGCTGGTGACCGAGTTGTTCTCCCGGATCCGGTATACGAGCCGGATCAGGATCAGGTTGGGCTCCTGCGGTGAGCGCTCCGCGCCGATATCGAGCACATCGATGCGGGGCTCGTTGTTCACGAGCGTATCGCGCACGGCTTCCGCAACGAAGACGTCGGTTTGCGAGTTGCCGGGCGCAAACACGAGGTCATGAATCCCGCAACCCAGCGTAGGGCGCATAGTGCGCTCGCCCTTTGCTGTGGAGAGCAGGAACCGGATCGATTCGGCGATCTTGGCTTCGCCACGCGATACCGCGAGCGCGCCGCCGACGATTTCAAGCGGGAAACGCAGGCCTTGTCCAAGAAACGGTCGCGGGAGTCGAGCCGCCGGGGTCATGGCAACGCATCCGCAATGAGTTGAAGTGACGCGAGGAGATCCTCCAGCGTTGCCAGCGTGCTCTTGACCTTTTCGAGGTCGTCGGCTCCCGCCATCGCCGGAATCTTGATGGGGTCGACGCCGGCAATGCCAAAGAACGGATCGGCCAGCTCCAGGATGATCTTTATCGGTTCGATCCCGACCATTGCGTTGGCCATCGCCGCATCCGCATTCTCGCGCGCGCAGGCGAGGCTCGCCATCAGTTCGGAGTTACCCTGCGACTGCGCGGCCGCCATCTTCAGCTCCAGCCGGCCGATCAGGTCGACGATGCTCTTTACCTGCTGGATCAGGCAGCGCAGCAAGGCGATGATAAGCCTGAGGATGTCCGCCACGAACGGCAGCATCACGAGCGGTGTCGGAACGAGGAGGCACGGCGCCAGCGCCTTAGCTGCCTCGAGAAATTTCGGAACGGTCTCGGCAATCTTGATGGGGTCGGGCAGCGCCTTGATCACCTCGATCAGGGGACCGATCAGCGCCAGCACCTTCACCAGGCATTCGATGCTCGCCATGATCGGCGCGAGCTGCAGAACCAGGTTGAAATTGAGCGAGCAGTCGCTGGGAATGCCTTTTGTGAGGTCGGTAATGCCCTTGATGCTGCCGCCGGTGGGGAGCCGGATCTGCGGGATTTTCGGCTTGGGAATCTTCAGGTCGACGCAGCGCGGCATTTCGAGCTGGTCGCGGATGGCTTTCGGAAGTTTGACGTCAATCGTGGGCATGTCGATCCTCAAATGGGAGCGTCGACGATCTGGACGGGGCGGCCGTTGATGGTGACGAAAGGCGCTTCGATCTCGAGCACGGCCGTGGCGCTGATCGAGATCTTGCCGTTCGAAAGCGTGATCATGTTGCCGTGTGCATCCTCGATCACGAGGCAACCGAAGTCGCCGCTGCCCGGCGTGCTGTCGATCATGCGGATGGCGTGACCGTTGACGGACCGGAATATGCGCTCGCGCGGATCGCTATGCGGCGGGGCGTCGACTCCGTTCCACAGCGCGCCGATCACTACGGGCTTGTCGAAATGGCCATGGTTAAAAGCAACCAATACCTCGTCGTCGATCTCGGGCATTACGCACAGGCCGCGCCCCTTTCCCGCCATCGCGGATGCGACCGAAATCCAGTCCGAGCGAAGAGATTCGTCGAGCCATGGAAACTCGACCTTGATTTGCCCCTTGCCATTGCGCTCCTTGACGATCGCCGAAGCTACGCCGGGCATTGCGTTGGGACTGTTCATGACCCGCTCCTCCTCGAGGATTCGCGTCGCGCGGTAAACCTTGTGGTGTAACCGGAATCGGAGAAGCTGTGCGTCGTCTTCTCGACGAAGTACCGGCCGCTCAAGCTCGCGCCGAGGCTGCCGATTTCGACGACACTGCCGGCGCGCAGACCCGGCAGGCCGATGGTCGTGCCATCGGCCGTTACCATCTGCTTCAGCCGGTCGGACATGATTGCGCGCGCGCGCTGACGCGCGTCGGCCTCGCTGAAGACGGGCTCGGTTACCGTAATTTCCTCGCGCCCGCCCGTCGCCTCGACAAGACGGTGCAGATCGGGGTTGATGCGACGCACCTCGGAATCCTTCAGATCCACGGTGACCTTGATGGGCTTTTTGCGAGCGCGATCCCAGCCTCGTACGGTGACCTTGGCGATTTGGTTTGCCGTGGTCAGCCGCGGCTTGAAGTCGATCAGGCTCTCACCCCAGTTGAGACTGATGTCCTGCGCTGGCACGACGCGGTTCGACGGTTCGAAGCGCAGATGCTCGGGCTTGCCTTTTGTCTTCGGTACGACATAGAGCTCGTAACCGACCCGACGGGCCAGTCCGAGCAGGAAGTCGATGTCGTGCTCGTTGTCCTGGGCGATGAACGGAATCGGCTGCTCGACGGGCAGTGGATCCGGCGTTTCGACACGCACTGGAAGCCTCCGGCCACCGACCTTCCGCGCGATTGTGCTTGGCTTTTGGTTGACCCACGCTTCGCTGTGCTGCTTCGTCCTGAATCGATGCAGCACGTTGAGGCCCCGCAGCTGGAGCGAGCTTGCTCCGGAGCTGGCGAACGACGGCTCCATGCTGGTGATCGTCACCGTTGAGACAAGGCTGAGATTACCGAGATAGCCGAGCCGCAATTCGAACGGCGTCAGACCGGGTTCAAACAGCGAGGCAAGGGAATTGGGGCTGCTGGCCTTCGCCTGCTGGGTTTTCCCGGTATTTTTGTGCTCGGTTTTTCCGATATATTTGTGAAGGTTGTTTTCCGGATCCCAGTTGTTCAGCGTGATGTCCACTGAATCGATATCCTTGATATTGTCCGAATAGGTGATCTGGACAATGTCGCGGATCGCCTTCTCCGGCGCGATCTCGCCTGCGATGCGCAATTCGAAATGTGGCGCATAGAAGCCCTGGTATGCCCGGTCCGCCGAAAGTGTCACGAGGTCCAGTGTGTTCATGATGCGCTCCCGTCGGTCAGTGCGGGTACCTGGAGCAGCCGCCCGGGAAGCAGACGACGCGGATCGTCGATATCGTTCGATGCGGCGATCTCGCGCCAGTATGCGGGCTGAAGATAGTAGCGCGATGCGACCGCCGAGAGCTGTTCGCGATCCTTGAGGATGTGGAGATGCGACCGATCCGGCGAACTCGGGTTGGAACGCGCCAATTGTTCGTGAAGCGGCGCGAATTCGCGGATCGTCAGGTTGACGATGGCGCGTAACGGCACTCCGGCAGGGCTGAACAGCGTGAAACGATGCCGCACGGATTCGACGATGCCTCTAAAGCCTTCCCGGCGCTGGCTGCCGGTGCCTTGAGGCAGATTCATGCCCGGAACGGACTTGCCCCAGACGAACGTGACGGGCGGCGGTGCATGTCCGGATGGCTCAATTCGTGTCAGGGCGTAAATGCGATCGGTCTCGGTCGTCACGCTGCAAGCCCCGGCGGCCATGCCGAATTCGGTTGTATCGAAGAACAGCTCGACGTTGAGCTTCTCCGCCTGGCCGCGAACGAACTGTTGCAGCGGTGCGTTGAGACCGGGGATGGCGATCTCCGCGAGCTGTACGCCCTTTTCAAAGCTGAGTTCAGCCGGGTTGTATGTCAGCTCAATCCGGTCGTCCCGCTGTTCCAACGCCCAGTGAACCAGCAGCGTGGCCTTGGCGACGTCGCTCATGGCTTTTCTCCGCGGTTGGAGGCGGATGTCTGCGTATCCGTTTGTCGCCGCAGTGCAAGGCGTTGCTCGTCTTCGGCGGCTTGCAGCACCGCTTTCACGATCGCCGACATGGTTCTGGGATTCAGCAGGCCTTCGGCGTCGAGAACCCTGACCTGCGCCGTCACATCCTGAATGATCACTTCCTGGACCACATGCCGCTCCTATGTCAGTGCGTCGAAAATGGCCCGCGCCGCCGCGGCAATGCCTGAAGCGCCCCTGATGTGGTAAAGACCCTCATGAGCGATTTCGATGCTCTCGATCGCGACAGCGGATTGCTGGGCATTCAGCGCAGGACCTGAGTATTTGACGGGCAGGCCGCGGCGGAAGCCCCAGACGATCTGTGGTTGGTGCTCTTCGTTCTGCAGCACGATAACCCCATCGCGGCGGCTGGCCTTGCCTTGGGCAAAGCCTTCGAACCAGGTCCACAGAACGTCGCTTGCGACGATACCGCGCTTGAGTTGGATGTTCGTCCACTTCATGCGCGTCGGAAATCTCAGAACGGCGTCGTTGCGTCCGCCCACAGCTTGCTCATGCACTTCCAGAGTGCCCTCGAGGCCGCTGCACTCCTGGAAACCGGCAGCTACGGTGAGGCCGGCGCCGGTCAGCGCGATCGTCGTCAGGGTACCGGCCGGCGACGATTGGGATTCTGTGAGGCTGATCTGGAAATTGTATCCGAGCAGCGGGTTCTTGCGGTTGGCGATGCTCAAGACACGCCTCCTGCGATCGACATCAATCGTTCGTTGGTTTCGATCTCATTGCCGGCAACGCCGATGCGCAGAACCACGAATTCCAGCGGATGCACCGGCGCGAACGCTACATCGCAGATGAGCCTGCCGTTGTCGCCGTCCGGCGCTGAATTGTTGGTGTCGTCGCAAATCACGGCAAATGCCTCCTGCGCCGTGGTGCCGGCAAAAGCTCCCTGGTTCCACAACCCGGTCATGAAGATCTCGATGGTCAGGCCAAGACGCTCACGCAGGTCTTCGGCGTTCGGCTCGAATACGAAGCCGCGCAGGATGCGTTCAAACGCACGACGCAACAGGATGATCGTGCGGCGCACCGGAATGTCGCGCAGTTGCGCGTCGCTGGTCATCAGCCTCGATCCGAGGATGCGTGGGGCATGCCCTTGACCGGTCCGGATCACATTTATGCCGAGCCGGTTCAGCAAGCCGTGCGCTGCGTCGGAGATCGTCAGCGAGGTGGCCTGTGCCCACGCGATGTCGCGATTGGCTGGTGCGAATTGAATGCCGCCTAGATGATCGGACATCGCATATTGCCCGGCAGCGTGACCTGAAGGCGGCAGCGTGCGCGTGCGCCGCGAGTCGCGAGGATCGACTACTTTGAGCCATGGTGCGTAGAACGCGGCGAAATTCGAATCGAAGAGTTGCCGCCACGTTTCCAATCCGCGAATGCCGAGCGTCTTGTCGGCGATCGCCGTCCATGGCGGATCAATCAGGGCGATACGATCCCGTCTCGACTCACAATGCTCGACCATCGCCTGCTGGATCGCGAAAATCTCCTCGTCGCTGAAGATCTGCGGAGTTTCCGGAACGGGACGCTTTGCGAGCGGGGCGGGTAGCTGTGGGATGCCGCAGGGATCGCAGGGGTCGATGGCGGCGACTGGCAGGCGTTCCAGCACGATTTCCGGGGCTGGGATGATGCAGGCATCCGGGATGGCAAGAATGGCGGGTTCCGCCACGTTCTCGAGCGTAGCCAGGCCGCGAAGGCCGTAGTGTGTGGGTACGGCGCTGCCTGCAAGGCCGGTGAAGTCGGAAACGCTCAACGAGGACAGGCCATCTTGCCCGCCCTCGAGCTCGAGGTCCTGAGCCGTCGGCATCAGCGGCAAGAGTGCTGTTCCAGGATCATCGAGGGCTTCGATGACAATGGAAAAGGGCGCCGCAGCAATTCGGTCGTGCTCGGGGCGAGCGGGATAGACGGGCAGCGCAAGCAGAGTGGGGCCGTATCGGGGATGATCGGGCACGAAGGAAAGATCGCGCGCTTCCGCGATTACGCGCATATCCAGCTTGACGATCAACGTCGCGGACAATCGCTCGATATCAATTGGGAGAGCCGGATCAAGTCCCGCGAGAAGCTGATGCCAGGGCCGGATCCGCCGGGGGTCGGAGGGAAGCAACGAGAAGTGCGATGATGCGGCGTCGATATCTGCAATGGTGCAGATCTGCGACGACAGGCCTTGCGTCAGCCTCACCAGGCAATCTGGCTCGAAACCTGCGACGCTCGTCACTTTCAGGCGTTGTGCGTCGCGAATGCCGGGCACGCTTCTGGCCGCTGTTCGTCTACCCGGTTGCACCGCGACCGACAGCCGATTGCCCCAACTTCCCGGCGATGATGCGCGGATCGACCAATAGGGTGTGCCGGGTCCGGCCGGCGTCGCGGAAGCCAGCAGCGTCGCACCGGCCTCGCGAGCTCCCGTTGCGGCGTCACGCGAGGCGACCCGCACGATCCAGGCTATCTGCCCTTCGTTCTCGAAAAAGGCGCGTACTGCATATGCGAGGAAGCCTGCGTCGATCGGTTCGCCAAAGTGCTGTTCGAATTCTCGCAAATTCCTGACACGTACGGGTTTGTCGAGTGGTCCGCGCTCGGCAATGCCGACGAACGCCGGCACATCGAGCCGAACCTCTCCCGGACCTTGTGCGCTCGGCAGCGGTCGCCAATAGACTCCTGGTGTTTCCGGGTTGTACATCGTCAGGCGCCTCCGCCGACCAGCTCAACGCTGATGCTCTCGAAGCAGAGCTCGACCGATTCCATCGCGACCTCGTTCCCGCTTGCCTTCAGGCTGGGTCCTTCGATCTTGTTGACCCAGGCGGCCATCACCTTCCAGCGCATCACCGGGTTATGCTCTTCGTCCTTTAGCGTGATGATCACGTCGCGCCGGTTGGTCTTTCCAAGGGCTGTCTGCTGGGCCATGGTCCAGAGATTGATGTTCTTGGTGTAGCCACGCTTGAGAACGAGGTTGTTCGGATACTTCCTCAGCGCCGGAAGGCGACGAACGTGATTGAAGCGATCGGTGCCCTCGCGATAGTCAACGTGATCGCCGTCGGCGACGAGGCCCGAGACCTCGCTGAAGCCGGCGGAGGTCTTGTCGCCAAAATCGACTTCATAGTTGAACGCGCGATAGGGATCATTCCTGGCGTCGATTGCGGCCATGGGGTTTCCTCCTTATTCTTCAGTGGTGGCCGCCTTCAGGCCGATGCGTATGATGACAAACTCGGCGGGTTTCACCGCGGCGACGCCGACAACGCAGATCAGGCGACCATTGTCGATATCGGTTTGCGTCATGGTCGAACGGTCACATTTAACGGTGAACGCCTGGTCGGCACTTGTTCCCTGCAGCGCCCCGTTGTGCCATAGGGTTGTCAGGAAGCCGGTGATCGCGAGACGTAAGCGGGACCAGAGCGGTTCGTCGTTCGGTTCGAACACGACCCAGTTCATGTTGCGCTCGATCGATTTCTCGATGAACAACATCAACCGTCGGACCGAAACGTATTTGTAGTCGGGATCGCTGGTGATCACGCGCGCGCCCCATACCCGTATCGCGCGATTATCCGGCCGGAAATCGCGGATCACGTTGATGTTGGATGGATAGGGATTGAGGATGTCCTGCTCCGACTTGTTGAGGAAGTGACGCAGGCCAGTAATTCCGCGCACTACTTCATTGGCCGGCGCCTTGTGAACGCCGCGCTCAATGTCGGTGCGGGCGTAGATTCCGAGCATATGGCCCGATGGAGGAATGGGGATCTGCGTGATAGCCGAAAGATTGCCCGGCATCGGATCGGGAATCGTGAGCCAGGGGTAGTAGACGGCAGCATGGCGCGTGTCGAAATTCTGCCGCAGCGCCTGGACATCGGCGATCGCGTCGTTAGGCGGCGCAGGCCCGTCGAGTACAGCGAAGCAATAGCGTCTTTCTTCGCAATGACCGACCAACGCTCCCTGAACTTGCTCCGAGACGATCCCGGGCACGGCAACGATACTGATTTCGTCGACGTTCTTCATCGCCGGGATACCGCGGCGGTTAACGGGATCGCGGTCGTCCTGTCCCAGATAGTCGAGATCCGTAAGCATAGCCAGGCCATCATCGCCGCCGGTCAGGCGATGACGTGCTGGCCGTCGCAGCCCGCTTGGTTGAATGTCTACGAGCGGTTCGGGCCCGAGCCGGACTGCCCAGCGAGGATCGACCGCGCCGGGAACAGCCGGTCCCGGTGTCGTGTCACGAACGCGAATGTACATTGACTCGCCTTCCGGCCGCCGGTCGTAGAGCCGTATCGGCCCGCCGATCTGCCCGACAACCTTCTCGACGTAGCGGCTGTGGCGCGGATCCATCGACAATTGCCGGAACACCTCGGTGTCCTCGACCGCATCCGAACGCCACGGCTGGGCGGGCGATGGCTGCTGCAGCAAGGTCACCATCAGGCGGAATTCTCGCGAGCGGAGTCTTAGTCGTGCCCCGGGCGCCCCAAGTGCCGCGATCTGCGGCGCGAGTAGCGGGCTATCGAGGGTGATGCTGCTGTCGGCCGGGTTGGTCTGGGTGACCTTGAGCAGCGGTTCGATGACCTGGCCTGTCGCATCGTAAAGACCGAGCAAGGTTCCTGCTTCCATGCCGGCGAGGCTCGAGACGACGATGCGGCTCGGTCCGATCATGCCGGTGCCGAAGGCCTGCGAAACGAGCCCGGAATTTTCGTCCTGGGTCGAAATCCGCAGGCGGTCGCCCCACGATCCGGCGTCGAGCGCTTCCACCCCGAGAAGGGTGCGCCGCTCGCTAACGGTTGCGCCCGGACCGTGTTCGTCCGTGAGTGCGGTGCTCAGTGTGAAGGTTTGGGCCGCGGTAGCCACGACTGCCGTAATAGCAATGACGCGGACAATGCCGTTGCCGTCGACCGAGCGAAGGGCACCGGGAGCCGTTGTGTAGCCGGCGATATCCGTGGTCAGAACGGAGGTATCGCCACGAGCCGCGCCGCCGATGACCACCGATCCGCCGGCCGTGCTCTCGATGCTCGGGTTCTGAAGCGCGACTTGCTCGGCAGCGTGATGCGCTTGCGCCAGGCCATGCGTTAGCAGGACGGGGCCCGGATCCGGCACCGCGACCGGATTCAGGCCCGGCAACACGGCAATGGTCACGAATTCGGTATCAGCGGCGGTGCCCACACGCAGCACTGCGCCGGCGCTGAAACTGGTCCGGTCCGAAACCGTGATCGTGCGTGCTTCTGCCGCCGCGTCTGCGTGTAGTTGCCCGACGCTTGCGTCTGCGGGAACGAGATGCTCTATCCGCGCAAGGTGCGGCAGGTCGAAGTTCAATGGGCGCGCCAGCGTAATGCGTCCCGGTTGCCCCTGCCGGCGGAATTCATGCGCGCCTGAAGCAGAGACGACTTCGATGATCTCACCCGCACCGAGCGCGGCGCCGCCATAGAAGATGCAGACGTCGCCGGAGGAAATGGTCTGGCTGGCATCGTGCGCGGTCATGGCGCCCAATGCCAGGACGTTCGCGGTGCCGCCGGTGGGATGCGTGAGTGCAAGCGGGTTGGTCAACGCGATGCGGAAGACGTTGCTCCCGAGGGCGGTCACAGTTCGCACGGCGACCAGTTCGCGTGGCCCGTTGCGACGCAGCTCAAGCAGTTGCGAGGCCGGGTTGATCGTCGTCAGGTCGGCACCTGAGCTCTGCAGCAGCAGTGTTTGAGATCCGGCGCCTGCGGGTTCGAGAATCGCGTGCGGACCTCCAAGGGGAGCCGCCGCCGGTGAGACTGCGAACGCCTGGACGCAGCCGACCACCGGCGCGGGCCCGGCGGACGGGTTCGACAGCGGCAGATCGACCACGACGTTCTGCGCGGCTGCGGCCACCGCGCTTACTTCATGCCATTCGGTCCGGCTGCCGCCACCGATGCGGATGCGCTGGGAGGCACCGGTAATGCCGGCCGCTTCCATGACAGTGACGCGCGTGTCGGCGGTGTGAGCGGCGACCAGCAGCGCCGTGCTCGGCGCAATCGTGCCGGCTACAAGCTCGCCACGGTTATACAGCAGCATTGCGGACGCTGCGGCAGATGCCGAGAGAATCCGCGTCACGTAAAGCCGCCGGCCGCCGTTGCGGAAAAAGCCATCGACGGCCAGCGGCAGGTGGCCGCGATCGCCGAAATCGGCACGATCGAGAAGTCCGCCAAACATCTGGGCGTAGTCGCCCGTATTTGTCATCAGCAACGGGATGTTTGCCGGTCCGCGCTGAGTGAGTCCCACCATCGCGGCGGTGCTGGTGCTGGCATTCTCGATCGGCTTCGATCCACTGTCGATTTCCTCAACATACGGACCGGGGGAAAGATATTCGGGCATCTTGAATTCTCCGATGTGAGCCTTTTCGACCGTTACAAACGGAAGTCTTGGACTACGTTCGACCCTGCAGGCGGCGCGACGATAACAACGGGCGCTCCGAGGACGGGCGCCGTTACTTGAAGCGTCAGGGTCGCGAAACGCTCCACCGGCGGAAGCCGATATTCGGCGAAGGCGTTGGCGATTGCAGTTATGCCAACACCCGCGACCGGGACCGGCAAAGGTGTTGCACCGGCGAGGGCAGGAACCTGCGTGGCGGCCGTGATCGCGACAGTTGCGCCGGGCAAGGGTTGGAATGCGCCGGCTATTCGTCGAAATACCCGTCCCTGGATTGTAACTGCATTGCGGATCAATCTGCGTTGCCCGAAGTCCAGCAGTTGGAATTTGTCGAGCAAAATCACGCCGGGCTCGGCAGGAAACACGGCGGGTTGGGGAGGAAGCACGCCGTTCAGGGCTACCGATCGATAGCCGACCGCCGAGACAGTGAACCCAACGGCCGTTCCCGCAATCTGCAGATCAGGCAACGCCAGCGTCGGCTCTCCGACCAGCCCCACCAGTCCGTCCGAGCCGCTGGAAGAATGAAACGGGCCGTCGCTAGTGACCTTGATCGGCGTCGCCGGTACCGACAACGACGCATCATCTAGGATTTGCACCTGCGCGATGATTTGCGACCGGGCCGCGTCTCTCACTGGGGGCAGTGGTGAAAATCGCCAGGTGCGACCGTCCGACTGCAGCGAGATCGAACTCATGCGGGCCCCTCCGCATAGGCCGTGCCATACTCGTTGGCGAGGATCGCGACCGGCGGGCCGGAAACGATCTCGCTGCGCACATCGACCGGAATGACGGTCACCTCGTAGGAAACCGAAAGTTTGTAATTGCTTTCGAGCGCATCCCAGATTCTGGTGATTTCCTCGGTGGTGAGCGTTTCAAGCCGCACTGTGATCTGGCTGACTTCGCTTCGGAGTGCGCCGACCAATGCCGCTCCGCGGAGAACGGGCTCTTCGGCGAACAATTGCAGCGCCTTGCCCAGTACGGTGTGTTCGAATTCCGGTGCGCTCAGCCCGGTGTCGAGCTCGAGGACCGGCGTGAGGAGATAGTGCAAGCGCAGCGGCAGGGGCGGCGGGCGGTGCCGCGCGTTCGACACCCGACGCGGCGGGCAGTTGTTGAGGTGCTCGTCGCGCGTCACCTTGTAAAGCCAAAGCGAAATGCCCTGTTCGGGGGTGTTCAGCATTTCGTCGGGTGAGCGGATGGAAACCGTGAGGGTCGCTCCGGGTGGCAGCGATGCAAGCACGTCGGGATC
The DNA here is from genome assembly GCF_004571025.1 of Bradyrhizobium niftali. GTDB lineage: Bacteria > Pseudomonadota > Alphaproteobacteria > Rhizobiales > Xanthobacteraceae > Bradyrhizobium > Bradyrhizobium niftali. The sequence goes on from NZ_SPQT01000002.1 coordinate 77,539, forward strand.
GGCGCCCAATCTTTGCGTCAAAATGTTCTGCAGACTGACGCTTGCGTCCCTGATGCTGGTCGTCATGCAGCCGCAGTCCTTTCCCTGGAGAGCCTGGATTTACCGGCGCGCTGCCCGGTAAATCGCCTCGCCGTCTGGCAAATCGACGCGTTCGAGTTCGCCGCGTCTGACAAGCGATGCGAGGGCATCATCGAGCGCGCTGAGGCCGCGCGCGAACCGTTCGCGCATGATCCAGAATTGGAAGATCGCGTCTCGATGTTCTGCGGCGACGGGGTTTCGCGCCAGATAATCGAGAATTTCGCGTTCCAACTCTTGAACGAGCAGTTCATGCTGATTGTGCGCCATGGTGTTCCCGAAATAGCTCCGCAAGAACGATGCCAATGAAGAAGCGCAGCAAGCTCAATGAGTTGGAAATTTCGACGGCGTTTGACTGGGATTCCGCGGACCCAGAATGCCGTGGGGGCTGGGTCTTCGTTGCGCAAATTGGGTCCGCAACAGCCCACTCGTGATTGGACCAGCTTCAGGTTCTCGAAATTCGCGATAGTCACATTGTCGGCGACGCGGTGGCGCGACCTCGTTCACCGATGCGCTTGGCAGCACGATGGCGCGAGCCGGTGCAGGCGGTGTCCAGACTAGCTAGGGCTACGACCCACATGGCCCGTCTCAGGTCACCAGCACCGCCAGCGACAATCCGTTCCGGTCCAGCGGCGCGTTGGTATAGGAATCGCGATATCGTGGGCAATTGAGTGGGAGGGCCGCTTTGGAATGCGGAGCGGACCTGTACGGCCCGCGCACGCCGAGCCCAGGCACCTTCCTGATCTCTGACGGTATCTGAGGCTCTGTACCAGTGCGAGCGATGTCAGTCTTAGTCGCGCTCGCGGCGCGCCATCCAGTCGATAGACTCCGATAGGTAGCGGAATTGCCAGTGCTTCGTGAGGAGCAATTTTTTCTGTGAATTCAACGCCAAAAAAATGCAGCGGGTATACCGTCGGCATTTGTCCGTCAGACTTGAAAATTTGTGCTTGTAAAACAACGACGAAACGTCGTTCGAAATCATAGAGTGGGAGTAGTGATGCCGGCCGCGATCGCGCGCGTTAGCGTAGTCTGATAGAGTTTGTTCTTGCTTCCTCTCGCACCGGGGACCGAAATAGCGAGATTGGCTTAGCCCGCCCGAGCTCCGAAATCCACGGCGTTTTCACCTCTGGAGTACCACAGCGGAGCTGATCGTGCAGAAGAGTAGGGCACCCAAAGTTTTAGTTTCGAGCAAAGATAGGCCTTAGCGCAAAGCAGACATCGGCCGATCGCGAATGTCGCTGAAAAGCCGACGTCGGCGTGAAGTGACGTCATGTCCGCAATAGTTCAATGCGGGCCTTGCAACAATCGGCCAAGCTGCGTCCCAAACTCGTGCTAGGCCTTCTTGTCGGTCTGCGCGAGCTCAGACATGATCCAGTCTACGAAGGTTCGCAGGCGCGGCGCTGACGGCCCGCGCGAATCCTTCTTTCCAACGGCCACTACGCCATCGTCGCGCGTCGGGTCGGTGCGCGAACCAAGCGCCGGCTGATGTTGTAGTTCGCTCTGCGCACGATGTCAGCCAGCCCGCATCTTGGTGCCGCCAAGGGCGTTGGCTGGTCTGGAAGCGTCGTTGTGAGCGGGCACACGGTAGTCACTCACGGCGCGCTGCTATGAGGTGCGTAACCTTGGGTTCAGCCATGGCGCCGAACTCGAGGATTGCGTCCTGAACGACGCGGTCCGCATTCGTCACGCGTTGGTGCTGTCGAAGATGCTCGAGCCAGGACGCCACCATGAACGTCTCCACGAAGCGTCCGCTCTGGGCCGCGTCCTCGAAGATGTCCCAGGCATAGGCGCCGTCGCGACGTCTCTGCAGGCCCAGCGCCATGACAGCGGGAAGGAAGGCCTCACGCTTGTCCGGGGCGATTAAATACTCGACCGTGACGAGGACAGGCCCGCGGTCGGCCTCGGCTTCGATGTTCAATATCGGCGCCGGCCAATGCATCGAAGGGGCAAGGTCGATGCTGGCGCCGCCCTGAAGCTTCCAGGGCCAAGTCAGCAAAATCCCTGCGATTGCACCCGCCGCGGCGATGAAATGTGCTTCTGGCAGGCTCAGCCCTGAGGCGAGTTGTCCCCAAAGCGCGCTGCCGGCCGTCATCGCTCCGAAGAAGACTGTGACGAACATTGCCAAGCCGCGGCCGCGGACCCAATCGGGCAGCGAGACTTGGACCGAGACGTTGATGGTCGCAAGGACGGCAATCCATGACATACCCGCGACGAGGCACGCCGCAATTCCCATTCCCGGCTGATGCGCAACGCCCAGGAGAACCAGGCTCAGTGCAGTGCCGGCGGTTCCTGCTGCGACAAGGCGGTCTGGTCCGAGCCAAGTCTTCATCCATGACAACGTGAAGGCACCGACGACGGCACCAACACCGATGGCTCCAAGCAGAACACCGTAGAGCTCGGGGCCGCCCGCGATCTGATTGCGCGCGACGAGGGGGAGCAGGGCCCAATAGGCACTCGCGAAGAAGAAGAACGCCACGGCCCTGACCAGGGTCGCTCGAAGGTTCGGATTGTAGCGTACGTGACGAAAGCCGATCACCATGGCACCGCCGAGACGTTCCGGCGGCAGCCCGCTGCCCGGGGAGGCAGCCGGTTGCCACCAAAGAAGGGCGCCGATTACGGCGAAATTGCTCAGCGCGTTGAACCAGAACGGCGCTGCAATACCCAACGCGCCGATGACCACGCCGCCGAGCGCCGGCCCGATGGCTCTGCTGATGTTGACCCCGACGCCGTTGCTGGCGACGGCCGCGGCAAGATCCTTCTTTGGGACGAGCTGGGGCACGACCGACTGCCACGCAGGGGCGGTAAATGCAGCGCCGACGCCGAGCAGGAATGTGAACACGAGCAGGACGGTCGGCGTAACGAGGTTCATTTCGACGAGCACTGCGCTTGCCCCCGCGACGAGGGTGAGGGCGATCTCGCAACCGATCAGAAAGCGGCGCTTGTCGACGGTGTCCGCCAACGCGCCGGCCGGCAACGCGAACAGAAACATCGGGAGGCTGCTCGCGACCTGAACCAGGGAGACGGTGAGCGGATCGGCAGCGAGGCTCGTCATCAGCCATCCGGACGCGGCGTTGTACATCCAAGTGCCTACGTTGGCGACGACGGTCGCTATCCACACCACCGTGAACGTCTTGTAGCGGAAGGCCACCCAGGGCGAGGTGGGGGCGGTCTTCAGATCGGGGGAGGCCCGACTTTCGTTCGGCGAACTCATGTCGTGGGTCCGGAAGGAGGTGTCTGGTCGGGAAGATCGACAATTGTCTCGTCGATGTAGCACCAGCCCCAGCCCTCGGGCGGATCATAGCCTTCCATGATCGGATGCTTGGTGGCGTGGAAATGTGCGGTGGCGTGCCGGTTAGGAGACTGATCGCAGCAGCCGACGTGGCCGCATTCGCGGCATATCCGAAGGTGCACCCACCAGCTTCCTGTTTTCAGACATTCCTCGCAGCCTTGGGCGCTGGGCGAGACTCTCCTGACCGTCCGGAAGTTCATGTGGCTGCATCGCGGCATTTTACTATTCCTCATCGGTCGGCGAGTTCTTTGCTTTTCGTCACGCCGTGAGACGCGGGGATCGTCTGACGGCGCCGGCCATGGCTCCCGCGATCATCCGCACGCAAGCGCGCCCGCTGCGCCAGCGCCCGGTCACGTGGAAGCAGTACTCCATAGCGAGCCTAGCGATCAGCGGCACTGCGGAGCCATCGTGCTCAGGTCGTCCTGAGCAGGTAGGAGTGCTGACCGGACAAAACGAGCTCGCCATTCTGGTTGTGAACCGTAACGTCGGTGGTTACCTTGCCCTTGTCGCCCATACGCTCCAGCGCAGCGATCTCAAGCGCGGGATAGAGCGTGTCGCCGACATGGACCTCCTTGAGAAACTTCACCGATAGTTCGGTGAACGCAATGAAGATCGAGCCGAAGGTGTGCGGCAGCAAAGTAGCGCCAGGAGCGGTAAAGGCAAGAACCTGCAAGCCGTGTACGACCGGAGCGGCATGGCCGAACCGCTTGGCGTAACCGATGTCGTAGTGGATCGGATGATTGTCACACGACACGGTCTGGAAAGCGGAAGCATGGGCGTCCGTCAGCGTGCGACTTGGCGCGCGGAAAGTCTCGCCAAGCTTGAGTTCGCCGAAACTGCGTTCCGGCACCATGTGCCATTCTCTCGGGTCGAATGCGAAGGTCATTTTTCTCCTCGTTGACGTAGGTGCGTAGGCGTACCCGCGAGCAGGCTCGCCGCGCGCCCTCGGCGATCACGCTCGGCGATGGCCTGAGTCAGTTAATCGGCTTGAGCTCCGTGGTATAGTTCGCCGGCAACCATTCGAAGCGCCCGTCGACCGATCGGATATGCCCGATACCCGGAAATGCTATGTGCGCTGCCGCGATCCAGGTCGCGCTTCTGGCGGCGTGTGCGAAGACTCCCGTTCGTTCCGCCTCCGCCGATACTGTGTCGCTATCGTACGTCACCGTGATGGCCGGGTCGGGAAACTGGATCGGCGCCACGTGTACGAGATCGCCCCAGACCAGAAGTGTCTTGCCTTCGCTGGTCACTTCGTACGACGTGTGGCCGGGGGTGTGCCCAGTAGTCGGGATGGCGCGAATTCCTGCGGAAAGCTCTTGGCCTTCAGAGAACGGCTTCAGCCGGCCGGTCTCCAAGTAAGGCTTCAAGGAGGCGCGATCGCCCTCGAACATGGGCTTGAGAAATTTGGGAGCTTCGCTCTCATTCTTGACGTCGAGCCAGTAGTCCAGGTCCTTCTGATTCACCCTTATGACGGCGTTGGGAAACGCCGGCTTTCCTTGCGGCGCGATGCCTCCCACATGGTCCGCGTGAAGATGAGTCAGATAGATTTCATCGATCTGCTCCGGGGTGTATCCGGCCGCCCTCAGATTCTCCAGCAGGTGTCCGCAGCACGCGCCGTAAAGGCTGCCGGCGCCGCTGTCGATCAGAATGAGCTTCACTCCGGTGTTCACCAGGAAGGCATTGATCGAGCCCTCGACTGGAGCAGGGAGATCGGAAGCGGCAAGGAGCGCCTCGGCCTTGCCGGGATGACTTTCCTCGAGCTTCACGGCCTTTCGTTCACCGGTCGGTGTCGTCTCGTTCCGCGTCATCACTTCGTGGACAGGAAACGGGTGAGTTCCGTCGAGCAGCGCGGTTATCTCGAAGCGCCCGAGGATCATCCTGTAGAACCCGGGTGCCTGCGTCCGGACCTGGGGAGCTGCGGCCAACGCTGCGTCACCGGACAAGAGCGCCAGCGTTAGGCACATCACGATCGAAACAGGTCTCATCTTTGTCTCCTGGGGTCGAATGGCTCAGTCGCGAGCCGCGCCAACCATGGCAGGGGTGACCCGGCCTTGCTTGCCGCCGAAGTGACCGATCACGTAGGTGCTGACCGCTGCGATCTCTTCGTCGGAGTAGGCCGCGGCGAACGAAGGCATCGTGTTGTTGCCGTTCGGGGATCCGATCCGGATGCCCTCGATCACGGCGCGAACGACGTTCGGGCCGTCCGGATCATTCCGATCGATCGGGCTCGAGCATCGCCCAGCTCCGCGACCCCGTCTTGTCCGATCTCAAGACGGATTGGACGTTGTTGCGCGCGAGCCTCGCAGACTCAGCCGCTCCAACCTTCGAGGAAATTCAGAAGGAGCTTGTTGACGATATCCGGCTGTTCTTCCTGCGGAAGGTGACCACAGCGTTCGATGGGAGCCACAGTGAGATTCTCTGCCATCTCGCTCCAGATCGCCTTCATATCGAACAGGCGGCCGACGGCGCCAAAATCCTGTCCCCAAAGCGAGAGTACGGGGCATTTGATCTTCTTGTCGGCATCTTCGAGGTCCTGCGCGACATCATCCGCGCTTGCTCGGTAATCGGCCATCGCGCCTCGGACCGCACCCGGGGCTCTGTAGGCTTTCACATAGGTTTCAAACGCCTCGCCGGTGATCGTCGATGGATCGTGGCACCAGTCGGAGAAGAAGTGCCGAAGCCAGATGTCTTCCCGACCCGCGATCAATGCCTCCGGAAGATCCGGAATCTGGTGGAACATGAAGAACCAGTATTCGCGGGCGACTTTGGCCTTCATTTCGCGCGCGACAATCCGCGTAGGGACGTTGTCCATCACGACCAGACGATCGACGAGATCGGGATGGTCTTTGACCAGGCGGGTCGCGACCCGCGCACCACGGTCATGTCCAATAAGTGCGACCCGTCCGATCCCGAGGGCCTTCAGCAACTCGACGATGTCATTGGCCATCGTCCGCTTGTCATAGCCACACGCAGGCTTGTCGGTTTCCCCGTACCCGCGAAGATCCGGAGCGATCACTCGGTACTGGGGCGCAAGCGCCGGAATCTGAAACCGCCAGGCGAAACTAGTCTCGGGAAAGCCGTGCAGAAGCACTACCGGCGGACCGGTCCCAGCCTCGAGGTAGAATTGCCTGATGCCGTTGGCACGGCACGTGGTCCGATGGATGGTGGTCACGGATCTGGCGCCCCGCTGCGGTTTCGCGCCGCAATCGTTAGGCTGATCGGCCGGGGAGTCATTGCAGGATTTCAGCGCGCTTTGCACGATTGCGTCGCGACAGCATCAAAAAGCGCTATAATCGCCTCGGCAAGGGGTTGTTTTTCGGGAGAAAGTCCAAGACGAGAGGTCAAGTTCCGGGTTGTGTGTCTGCTATGACCGGCAGCCACAACGAGAACCAAAGGCCGGCTGGGCAGGTATGACGCACCATGCGGCCTACGGGTCGCGGACTGGGAATGAGCCAAGTGAACGCGCGAGGAATTCACCACGTTACGACGATCGTCGGCGACGTAAGGCGCTCGGCCGACTTCTATCGAGGCGTGTTAGGGCTCAAGCGGGTTAAGAAGACCGTCTGCTACGACGATCCAGGCAGTTACCACGTCTATTATGGCGCCGAGTTCGGTTCTCCAGGGACTGTGATAAGCACCCTTGCCTGGAACTGCGTGACAGCGGGACTCGTCGGGGTCGGCGAAGTCGTCCAGACCGCATTTCGGGCACCGCCGCATTCCCTCGGTCAGTGGGCCAATCGCCTGGATTCGTGTGGTGTACCCAGTAGATCGCAGATGTCACCCTTCGGAGAGCGAATGCTCTGTTTCGCGGACCCCGATGGAACATCACTGGCATTGGTCGAGACACTGGAAGATCAATCGTCGGAAGTCCATCGAGATGGGCCAACAGTTCGCCCGCTCCAAGGCCTTCATGACGTGACACTCAATGTCCGCGAGGAGGACGCGACGATCGACATCCTTCAAGAGGTCTTCGACTTCGGGCTTGTGTCGAGGAAGGATGGTTCTATCCGCTTGGCTGCGCACGGCGGACCCGGAGGCGCCATCACCTTGCGTGTGATAGGGAAGTCCTCGCGGGGACGGCTCGGCGGAGGTACCATCCGCCACGTGGCCTTTCGCTCGAGGGATATCGATGATAGGTCGGAGATGGTTGAGAAGTTGCGCTCGGCATACGGGATGGCGGTCAGCGATCCGATCGAGCGCACCTATCTGAGCGCTGTAGGTTTCCGTGCGCCTTGCGGCGTCCTATTCGAGATCGCCACCGACGGCCCAGGATTCGCGGTCGACGAAGCGCCCGAGCGCTTGGGGGAACATCTCAAGCTACCCGCTTTCCTAGAAGATCGCCGCGCCGAATTGCAAGCGATCCTACCTCCGCTCAGCTAGGCGCCCTGGTTGCTCGCTTCGCTTTTCCCTGCGGGACGGCCCTTTGCGCAGGCTTTTCGCGAGTGGCCTTGCCTTCCATGAAATCGGTAAGGCGAGGGCAAACGAAGTCGAGGAAGGCCTTCACCCGGAACGGCAGACGCGGCCCACCGTGATAAAGCGCGTGGATCTGCTCGTCGTCGCCCACGGTGCCATGGAGCACTTCGATCAGTCGGCCGGCAGCAATGTCGTCGCGGATGTGATAGTCTGCGAGCCTGGCGATGCCCACACCCGCGAGGGTCATTCTCTTCAGGGTTTGGGCATTGTTCGCAACGAGCGGGCCATTGACCATCCGGTCTACGATGCGGCCACTCTCCTTGAGCGGCCAGACCGGCGCAGACCGCCGGAAGTTGAACCCCAGGCATTTGTGACGGGATAGATCCTCGACCTTTTTGGGTTCACCCATATGGTCGATGTAGTCAGGCGAAGCGACGATCCGCCTCTTCACGACGCCTATACGTCTGGCAACCATCGCGGAATCCTGCAGAGGGCCCACGCGGAAGGCGACATCCGTCCGATCGAGGTAGAGATCGACGACCTCATCGGAGAGTGAAATATCGATCACGATCTCGGGATGGGCCTTCCAGAAGGCCGGGAGCAAAGGTTCGAGACCCAGGATACCGAACGATATGGTCGTGTTGACGCGAATTGTCCCACCGGCCGTCGTCGCACCCCTGGAAATTCCCCGCTCGATCCCATCAAGCTCGGCGACAAGTGCCAAGCTTTTCTCATGATATATCCGTCCCTCGGCCGTCAGCGCCAAGCGCCGCGTCGAGCGCTCGAAAAGCCGCACGCCGAGCCGCTCCTCGATTCTTCCGATAAGCTTGCTGACCGTCGACGGCGCCATCAAGAGCCTGCGTGCGGCGTCGGAATAGTTGCCGACCTCCACTACGCGGAGGAAGACCTGCATTTCACCGATCCGATTGTCCATGTCATACCCGTCTGTGAAGTGACTTCACAAATAATGTGGAGTTTCGATGGATTATCAAGTCCGGGCTTCTTCACCTATCGTGAGGCATCGTTTCCGTCCCGGCGACATTTCCGATAAGCACGTTTTGCTATCGGCGGTCGTCGGATCGGAGTCTTGAACGAAGGCGATTATCTCTCTAAGGGAGATTCGTTGTGGACGCGATCTGTGATGGGGGGCTATGGACGTTCCAATGAAGGAAGGTTCTGATAGCGCGTCCGGCGGCTTCTATGGTCGTCGTATCAGTGAACACCTCGGTATGGAGGGCGACTGTCTGCTTCGCGTCCATCGCGAGGGACAACTGGCGCTCGCGATGACGCGGTTGACCTGCTCTCGTTTCGTTCGGGAGCGGACGGCGGCCATACCTTCCGAGCCAGCCTTCAGCATCCTGCACCAACTGGGCGATCTTGAAAGGCATTCCTGCTGGCTCGCCGGTAAGCCGAGATATTCGGGAGCCTTCGGCGCCGGCACGGTCAGCGTCACCAATCTGATGGACAACCCTCAGTGCGAATTCAGGGGTCCGTTCGATGCCGTCCAATACTACGTACCGACGAGCGCCCTCGACGAATTCGCCCGCGAACACGGAGCCAAGCCGGTGGCGACGCTCAAGTGGGGCAGGGATCAGCGCGACCCGTATCTTTCGACATTGTCGAGCGTGCTTCTCAGCGCTGTCGAGCAGGATCCGGTCAACAATCAGCTCTTCATCGACCAGATCGGATTGAGCTTGATCGCCCATTTTGCGCAGACCTACGGCGGCATGCGCCCCCAGGATAGCGCGGTCGGCGGAGGCCTTGCGCCTTGGCAGGAGCGTCGCGCCAAGGAGATTATGCGAACGCGTCTTGCCAGCGGTCTGACGATTGCCGACGTAGCTGCGGAGTGCAAATTGACGCCCAGCCACTTCGCAAGATCGTTTCGGCGCACCACAGGTATCGCGCCGCATGAATTCCTCTCGCAACTTCGGATCGAAGAAGCAAAGCGTCAGATGCTGAGCACGAAGCTTCCGCTTGCCGACATCGCGCTCATCTGCGGTTTCGGTGATCAGAGCTACTTCACCAGGGTCTTCTCGCGCAGTGTGGGAGCAAGTCCCGGCGCTTGGCGGCGGGCCCGGACCGAAGGCTAGGTCCAGACCCGCGACGCCTTAAGCGGGACGGATCATATCGCGGGCATAAGCCAATCCGATCCCGTATCCGCCCGCATGGGATTCGACGATGGCGCGAGCGCCATCGTAAGTTTCGTGTCGCGTCCAGTCGCGCTGCATTTCGAGCAGAATCTGAATCCACGATGTCAGGTGAGCCCCCGCGGCGTCCATCCGGCTGAGAGCGAGTTCGTGGCTTGCGGGAGTGAGCCCTCCGCAGGCATCGCCGACGACATAGACTTCCAAGCCGGCCGCCAGCGCCGACAAAACGGCGAACGTCACGCACGCCTCGGTGAGCAGACCTGAAACGATGAGACGTCCGCGGCCGGTGGCGAGGACGGCGTCACGCGCCTTCTCATCCTCCCAAACGTTCATGCTGCGCCGGTCGATCGTCTCGATGCCTGGCAGGGCCGACTTGATGGCCGGCATCAGCGGGCCGCTGTACACCTTTGTCGCGGAAGTCGATGCGACGACAGGCAGACCGAACACAGTCGCGGTCTTCGCGAGCGCGATGACATTGTTCATGAGCGCCTGCCGGTCGATCGATCCGACGCCGAACGCCAGGCCGGCCTGTTGGTCGACCAAAAGCAGGGCGCAGTCCTTCGGTTCCAGTAAGTGGAGGGGATTCGACGCCATGTGACCTCTCCACTACGACTTCAGGAATGCAAGCAGGTCCGCGTTGACCTGATCGGCGTGCGTCGTCGTGGTAGCGTGCGGAGCGCCCGGATAGGTTTTAAGCTTGGCGCCTTTGATCATCTCGGCGGCCAGCTTGCCGGTATAGGGGAGCGGCACGACCTGGTCATCCTCGCCGTGGACTACCAACGTGGGGACATCGATCTTGGCCATGTCGGGCCGGAAGTCGGTTTCCGAGAACGCGGTTACGCAATCGAGCGTCGCCTTGATCGACGCCTGAAGAGCGATCTGAAGCGTCTGCTGGAACACACCCTGCGACACCTTCATGCCGTGGTTGGTCCCGTAAAAGAGGGGATTGAAGTCGTCGAGGAACTGCGGGCGATCCTTGATGAGGCCGGCCTTGATGCCGTCGAATACCGATTTGTCGACGCCGTCGTGGTCCGCGGTCTTGACAAACAGCGGCGTGACGCAGCTCAGCAGCACGAACTTCGAGACGCGCGCAGAGCCGTGTCGCGCGACGTAGCGGGCGATGTCTCCACCGCCCATCGAGAATCCGACAAGCGTCACTTCCTTCAGTTCGAGATGCTTGATGAGCTCTGCGATGTCGTCGGCGAAGGTATCGTAGTCGTAACCCGTCCAGGGTTGGCTCGAGCGGCCGAATCCCCTGCGATCGAATGCCACGGTCCGGTAGCCTCGCTCGGCCAGGAATAGCATCTGCGCGTCCCACATGTCGGCGCTCAGCGGCCAGCCATGACTGAACAGGACGGGCTTTCCGCTTCCCCAGTCCTTGTAATAAAGCTCGGTACCGTCCCGCAATTTCAGCAAGGCCATCGATCGCTCCTTTGGCGCGTGACAAGGCCGGTGCGTCGCCTTTCGACGCATCGGTTGTCTACGCGAAACGTCGCGAAAGTAGGGGCATTTGGCTTGGACTATCTGCTCGTCCTTTGGACATGCTGGCGATCTTGGACGCGCCGGCGGGAACGCGGCATGTTCGGCAAATAGTCGCACGCGAACATCGGGCCGGAGTCCAAGCGACGACGAAATAGTCCAAGCTCCGGCGACAGTCAGGGTTCAGGATGGCCTCACTCGCACCCATCCGCTTTCGCCGATCGGTCACGATCGCAAGGAGATCCCTAGATGTCGAAACTCGATATGCTCACGCCGGACAATAGCGCCATTGCGCTGATCGACTATCAGCCGGCCATGTTCCAAGGTGTTCAATCGCACGACCGCCTGGTCACAATTAACAACGTTCAGATCCTGGCAAAGGCTGCCAAGCTTTTCAAGATTCCGACCGTGCTGACTACGGTTGCGCGTGATTCGTTCTCCGGACCATTCATTCCGGAAGTCACCTCGCTGTTTCCGAAGCATGACGTCATCGACCGCACGTCGATGAATTCCTGGCTCGATGCAAACTTCCGTAAGGCGGTCGCTGCTACCGGTCGCAAGAAATTCGTGCTGGCCGGTCTCTGGACCGAGGCGTGCGTGATCTTCCCGACGCTGGACATGCTCAAGGAGGGCTACGAGATCTACATCGCTGCTGATGCTTGTGGAGACCTTTCGCTCGAAGCCCATAATCGAGCGATGGAGCGAGCCATTCAGGCGGGCGCGGTCCCCATCACCTCGTCTCAGTACGCCTACGAACTTCAGCAGGATTGGGCGCGCACCGAGACCTACGAAGGAATGATGGACATTCAACGCGCGCATTCGCCCTACGGAATTCAGATCCGCTTCTCGAAGTGGGCGCTCGGCGAGCATGCTTCCGAGGGTGGCGCCAAGGCCGGCTAGAGTTCCTCTAATCGCGGATAACCGGGATGAAAATCTACCTGTTGTCGCTCGGCGCCGGCCTTCTGGTCGGCGTCATCTACAGCTTGATGAACGTTCGCTCACCCGCGCCTCCGTTGGTCGCTTTGGTTGGGCTGCTTGGCATCCTTGCGGGCGAGCAGATCGTTCCCGTCACTCGGCAGTTGCTGTCCGGACATGGGCTGGCTTCCGCTTGGCATCAAGCAAAGAGCGCGACGCACATGTTTGGGATGTTGCCTGGGCGTCACAGCGAGCAACCCGCTAAGACGACCACGTTAGAGGCCCTGGAGAAGCAATCATGACCACTACGCCAGATGTCATTCTACACCGCGGCCTGTTCACGACCCTCGACCGTTCTAACCCGACCGCTTCCGCCGTAGCCATCGCCGACGGCCGCTTCGTTGCCGTCGGGCACGATCACGAGGTAATGAAGCTCGCCGGGCCGGACACGAAAGTCGTCGATCTGAAAGGGCATCGTGTGCTGCCCGGTCTGATCGACAACCATCTCCACATCATCCGTGGCGGCCTAAACTTCAACATGGAGCTCCGGTGGGACGGCGTACGTTCGCTTGCCGATGCGATGAATATGCTGAAGCGGCAGGTCGCCGTCACTCCGCCGCCCCAGTGGGTGAGGGTGGTCGGTGGGTTTACCGAACATCAGTTCGCCGAAAAGCGGCTCCCGACGATCGACGAGCTCAACGCGGTTGCTCCGGAGACGCCGGTCTTCCTGCTCCATCTCTACGATCGGGCCATCCTGAACGGGGCCGCGCTGCGCGCCGTCGGTTATACCAAGGACACCCCGGAACCGCCTGGCGGTGAAATCATGCGGGACGCGAAGGGCAATCCGACGGGTTTGCTGCTGGCCAAGCCGAACGCCAACATCCTCTACGCCACGCTCGCCAAAGGTCCCAAGCTGCCTTTCGACTACCAGGTCAACTCGACCCGTCACTTCATGCGAGAGTTGAACCGCCTGGGCGTCACCGGCGCCATCGATGCGGGCGGCGGATTCCAGAACTATCCGGAAGACTATGCCGTCATCCAGAAGCTCAACGATGAGGGCCTTCTGACCATCAGGCTCGCCTATAACCTCTTCACCCAGAAGCCCAAGGGCGAGAAGGATGACTTCCTGAACTGGACGAAGACTTCGAAATACAAGCAGGGCAACGACTATTTCCGGCACAATGGCGCAGGCGAGATGCTGGTGTTCTCCGCTGCCGATTTCGAGGATTTCCGCGTCGCACGACCTGACATGCCGCCTGAGATGGAGGGTGAACTCGAAGAAGTCGTGCGCGTTCTCGTCCAGAACAAGTGGCCGTGGCGGCTACATGCGACCTATGACGAGACGATCTCGCGTGCGCTGGACGTGTTCGAGCGGGTTGATCAGGATCTGCCGCTGGAAGGGTTGCACTGGTTCTTCGATCACGCCGAGACGATCTCCGACCAGTCGATTGACCGGATTGCGGCGCTCGGAGGTGGCATCGCCGTCCAGCACCGGATGGCCTATCAGGGCGAATACTTCGTGGAACGCTACGGGGCAGGGGCAGCCGAGGCTACGCCGCCGGTAAAGAAGATCCTGGACAAGGGCGTCAAGGTGTCTGCCGGTACGGATGCGACTCGCGTTGCTTCATACAATCCATGGGTCTCGCTGTCGTGGCTGGTCACCGGCCGCACCGTCGGCGGTTTGCGGATCACGCCGCAACGCAACTGCCTGGATCGCGAGACGGCGCTGCGGATGTGGACCGAGAATGTAACGTGGTTTTCCAATGAGGAAGGCAACAAGGGCCGTATCCAGGTTGGTCAGCTCGCCGATCTCATCGTTCCGGATCGCGACTACTTCTCCTGCAGCGAAGCTGAAATAGCCGACACGACCTCCGTGCTGACGATGGTAGGAGGCAAGATCGTGTTCGGCACCGGAGACTTTTCGAAGCTGGAGGCAGCTACCCCGCCGCCCGCAATGCCGGACTGGTCGCCGGTCAGGCGCTTCGGTGGCTACGCCGCCTGGGCCGACGATAAGACGAAGGAAAGCGGTCTCGCCATGAAGGCTTCGCAGATGTGCGGCTGCGCCAACTCCTGTGGCGTGCATGGACATGATCACGCCTCGGCATGGTCGAGTCGTCTGCCCATTTCCGACCTCAGAAGCTTCTGGGGCGCTCTCGGGTGCGCCTGCTGGGCGGTCTAAGATGACGTCCAAAGATTCTCCGGACTGGGTGTCCTCGATTCTCCGCCGGCCGCTCTTGTGGCATGCCGTCAGATTGGCGCTGGTGTCGGCCTACGTGATCGGCGGCTCGACCAAGTTGCTTGACTTCGCGGCTGCCGCGGCCGAGCAGGAACATTTCGGCCTTCATCCAGGATGGCTGTGGGCGGCGGCGGCCATCGTGGTCGAACTCGGTGGCTCCCTGCTTGTCGTCATCAACCGCTTCGTCTGGCTCGGTGCCGGTGGGCTCGGCGTCCTTACGTTCGTCGCGATGCTCACCGCCAACGCGTTCTGGACTATGAGTGGCCATGAGAGATTCATGACTACAAATGCCTTCTTCGAACATCTCGGTCTGATTGCAGGTCTCGTCGTCGTATCGATCGTTGCCGACGCGTCCTCCGTCCGCTCGAGTCCTGTTGCGCGATCTCAAGCCACCCAAGGAGTTTCTCGATGAAACCGGCTAGGATATTGGTTCTGCTCGCATTCGCTGCGGCCGTCGGGACAACCGCGCCGATTGCGGCAAAGGACGCAACGAAATCGCGGGAGACCGGAGTTGCCGTCGCTCCACAGTACGATACGACGCACGTCTACGTGGCACCCGAGGACGTGGACAAGTTCGTGACGAGCTTCCTCGCGACCTTCGGCGGCAAGAGCACCAAGCAAGTGGTGGCGACTGTTACGCCAACTCCAAGCAGCACCACGTCCCAACTTTTGCAGACGCCAGCGGGCACCGTCTCGCTGTTCGGCTTCAAGACGCCGATCCCGTATCCGTTCGGCGCCGAGCGCAACGGCTACCTCGTCACCGACATCGACGAGGCAATCAAGGCGGCGCGAACTGCGGGCGCAGACGTGATCGTGTCGACCTTTCCGGACCCTATTGGACGGGACGCCGTGATCCAGTGGCCTGGCGGTGTCAACCTTCAGATCTACTGGCACACGACGAAGCCGGACTACACTCCCTTCGAGCGGATTCCGGAGAACCGCGTTTATGTCTCGCCCGACCGGGTCGCGGCGTTCACCCGTGGTTTTCTGGCCTTTTCGCGGGGCAAGATCGTCTCCGATGACGCAAAGGCTCCCGGAGCAGAGATAGGCAGGCCGGAGGCGACCTACCGCCGGATCCGGATCGAATCCGCCTTCGGGAAGATGGTCGTGCTGGTCACTGACGGTCATCTGCCCTATCCCTATGGACGGGAGACGACAGGCTACGAAGTGAGCGATCTCGCCGCCACGCTGGCCAAGGCGAAAGAGGCGGGCGCCTCGGTGCTCGTCGAACCCTACACGTCGGACGGTCGCTCCGCGGCGTTCGTCGTGTTTCCTGGCGGCTATGTCGCTGAGATCCACTCGCTCGCGCAGAAGAGCGCGGCGCGGGCCGCCGGCAAGTAGGAGTTGATGAGCGTCAATGGCGGATCGGGCTTATCTGTGCGGTTTCTGGATCCTTCTGGCGCTCGCGATTTTCGGCGCCGGAGCCGACCGCGCACTCGCGGATGACGGAGACGCCACGCTTCCGAAGCGGCCCGCTATCCAGGCGAACCGCTGGGCGGAGGACTGGTCGGTTCTCGCCGATCCAAGGCTGCGCACAGAGCCGTTCGATGAACTGAAGTACATTCCCCTTTGGGCCACCGATCCTAAGAGCTACATTTCGCTGGGCGCAACGTTGCGGGAGCGCTTCGAGAGCAACAACGCGGCCGGCTTCGGCACCAGCAACACTCCATCCGATAGCTACTTCCTGCAACGGCTGCAGGTGCATGCCGACATCCACTTCAACGAGAATTGGCGTGCATTCGTCCAGTTGGAGGACGATCGGGCCTTTCACAAGTTCAACGTCACTTCGGTCGATCAGGATAGACTAGACCTTCGTCTGGCCTTCGTCGAATACGTCAATACGTTCTCGGGCGGTACCCTGAAGGCGCGTGCCGGACGACAGGATTTTGCCTTCGACTTGCAGCGCTTCGTATCCTCGCGAGATGGGCCCAACGTCCGGCAGTCGTTCGATGCGTTGTGGGCGGACTGGGAGACTGGTCCCTGGCGCTTCATCGGCTTCGTCAGCCGTCCTGTGCAGTACTTCGATGGGCAGCCGTTCGACGACACGTCCAACGATAACTTCAAATTCAGCACACTGAGAGTCGAGCGCAAGGTGTTCGGCGACAAGGAACTGTCCGGCTACTATTCGCTCTACGAACGGAGCAACGCCAAATATCTGGATGCGAGTGGCGAAGAACATCGACACGTGTTCGATGTCCGCTTCGCGGGCAATGCCCAACACTTCGATTGGGACCTCGAGGCCATGGGGCAGGTAGGCCAAGTCGGGACAACGGACATTCGCGCTTGGGCCGTCGGCGCGCGCACGGGCTACACCTTCAGCAGCGTGCCGTGGCAGCCGCGGGTCGGGCTGCAGATCGATGCCGCGTCCGGCGACCATCACCCCGGAGATGGATCGCTGGGCACGCTCAATCCGCTCTTCCCTAACGGATACTACTTCACCCTTGCAGGCTACACGGGCTACGTGAACCTTCTGCACGTCAAACCGGCCATCATGTTCAATCCGATAGAGCGGTTGAAAGTGCTCGCAGCGGTTGGCTTTCAATGGCGCGAGACGACGACTGACGCGATCTACGTGCAGCCCAACGTCCCGATTGCGGGCACGGCAGGCAAGGGCAGCAACTGGACGGGCATGTACGGCCAGATCCGGCTCGATTACGCCTTCAACGACCATCTGACGGGAGCCATCGAAGCAGTGCATTTCGACGTCGGTGACACGATCATCCGCGCTGGCGGGCACACCAGCAACTACGTCGGCGTCCAACTCCAGTACGGCTGGTGAAATGCCGCGTCAGATACTGCTCCTTCCGCTGCTGCTGAGCCTGAATGCGGGATTCGTCGACACTGCGGGATTTCTCGCATTGCAGGGATTGTTCACCGCGCACGTAACCGGCAATTTCGTCACATTCGGCGCGGCCATGGTGCTCGGGACTTCCGGCGCCTTGGCGAAGCTCCTGGCGTTGCCCGTCTTCTGCCTGGTCGTGATCGGCACTCGGGTCTTCAGCTTCTTTCTTCCCGCGATCGGTTTACCGATCTTCCGCTCGATGCTCGCGTTAAAGGTGCTGCTATTAGCTATCGGCGCGGTCTGCGCCGTCCGATTCGGGCCGTTCGTTCAAGGTGATAGCTGGCAGGCGATCTGCACTGGCATGATGTTGGTTGCCGCGATGGCAATTCAGAACGCCGCGCACCGCATTCACATGGGCACGGAACCACCGAGCACCTTGATGACCGGCACTACCACCCAAATCATGATCGACGTGGCCGACGTACTCAGGGGTGCGCCCGCGCCCGTGCTGACTGCGGCCAAGCCGCGCCTCGGCAAGATGTCAGCGAGCATGGCGGCTTTCGCGCTGGGGTGTGCCGCTGGCGCCTGCCTCTACGCGACGCTAGGAACCTGGTGTTTCGTGCTTCCGCCGCTCATCGCTCTGCCGGCCGTCTTCCTTGCGGCCGCCGAGCCGAAGTGAGTTGGCGAGGAGAGATCGGCGAAACGAAGTGACGGCGAATCTCTGGGTCTTTGATTGAGATAGGAGGCAACGATGCAAGACCGTTCACCCGAGCCCACACAGCTGACGCCGCTGCGAACTCCGTCCGATCTCGGCGACAATGCGACGAAGGATGTCTCCGCGGCTCTCACCGGGCTCCTGGCCGACATGTTCGCGCTTTATCTCAAGACCAAGAACTTTCATTGGCACATGTCCGGGCCTCACTTCCGAGATTATCATCTGTTGCTCGACGAGCAGGGCGACCAGATATTCGCGACGACCGATGTCATCGCCGAGCGTGTCCGCAAGCTCGGCGGCACGACGATACGATCGATCGGTCACATCAGCCGCATTCAACGGCTTCTGGACAATGACGCGCCCTACGTAACCCCTGAGGACATGCTCGCCGAGCTTCTCGATGACAACAAGCGGATGACGACGTTGCTGCGGGAGGCCCACGCGGTCTGTGACGAGCACAACGACGTGGCCTCGGCGAGCCTCATAGAAAATTGGATCGACGAAGCCGAACGCAGGACTTGGTTCCTGTATGAATCGACGCGGGGAAGAAGTTAGTGGCCCTTTCCGCTCCCAATCGAGGCTGAGAGTAGAGGAGTGCGCGACAGATCTCTCAGGCCCATCGATTCGTGCTTCATTTCTGCAATCCATTCGCGAGAAAGCGCGATGTCTGCCTGCGAAAGCTGGTGCCCCGCCGGGAGGATACGATGGTTCACTGTGCCTCCCGCGGCCGACAGCATGATCGCCAACGTGTCCGCGTTGTCCGCGGGCACGATAGGATCCTGTCGTCCGGAAAGGATGAGCACCGGTTTCCGCTCGAGATTCAACCTCGTCGATCCTGTCCAGGACGGTTTCGACGTCACGCTTCGCATCGCTGACCTGGAGTCATCCAGCTTGATAGCCCGCAAGACCACGCCTATTCCCAGGGTGGTCTGTGCGTCTCCCGACTATTTCAAGAAGCATGGCACCCCGTCACATCCGCGGGAACTGCGGGATCACGTCTCGCTCACCTATGGCTTCCTGCTCACCGGTAACCAGTGGAAACTCACCGGCGCGGACGGAGAGCACTGGATCAATCCTGCTTGGTCTTTGTGCGTTAACAATGCGGAAGTTCTGCGCGACGTTGCCATCAAGGGCAGGGGCGTCGCTCTCATTCCCGAGTTCATCGCCGGAGACGCCCTGAATTCGCAGCGATTGAAAACCATCTTAAAGGAGTTCTGGGGCCCGCCGCTGACACTATATGCGATCTATCCACCGACGAGACACCTCTCGGTGAAGGTCAGACTTTTCATCGATTTCTTGGTCGAGCGCTTTGGCCGCGAAGTGGATGCTTCAGGGAAATCAAATGCCTTTCGAAATTACTGATCCATCGCCTCGATCCTATCCCAAGTCGGTCGCATTCGTGCGTAGAGCCGGCCCGATCATGGTTACGGCGGGCGTGGACACTTTCGTCGAGATCGAAAACTGGCTATTGGAGGAGGCGTCCGCCGACCGGCACATGATCGACCTCCTGGTCAAACTGATCGGCCGCATGAAGGCCGCCGGATCGTCGGTCGATCGCCTCACCCTGCACATCGGTACGCTGCATCCTCAACTCGTCGGGTTCGCATGGGTCTGGAACGTCGACGACGGTTTCTGCGACGAAGTGCGGGTCGCGGACGCCGCGATCGATTCCGATGCCTACAGGCTTAATCCGCTCCAGCGCATCGTCGAAACCGGCGAGACGATCCGGCGGACGCCGACCGAGCCATCGGCGCAGGCCGAGTTTCCCATCATGATCGAGCTTGCGGCCGCCGGCATGACGGACTACGTGGCAATTCCTCTGTCCGGTCTTGACACGCGCAACGTGATCACGATCGCAACGAAAGCAGTTGGCGGATTCGCCGGGGCGGAGATAGATTGCTTGAGGCGTCTTTTCCAACTGTTCGCCCTGCACGTGCAGCGGCACAGCGAGTTGAAGATCTCCGAAAACGCATTGGGTGCATACCTTGGTTACGGCGCCGCCGCCAAGGTGCTCGAAGGCGCGATCAAGCGCGGCGCCGGAGATTCGATCCGCGCCGTCATCTGGGTTTCGGATCTCAGAAATTTCACGAAGATGTCGGACGTTTTGGAGCCGGCCGACATGCTAGTGCTGCTCAACGCCTATTTCGAAGCGATGGCGAGCGCCGTTGCCGCCCATGGCGGCGAAACTCTCAAGTTTATCGGCGACGGCATGCTCGCCGTCTTCCCCGTTACGGTCGGCGCCGCCGATGCGTCGCGCGCGGCGGTCTCAGCCGCGAAGGAGGCTATCGCCAGGCTCGACGCATCCAACCGGGAGATGCAGATCACATGCGATCCGGAGCAGGGGGGCGCCTCGCTGCGGGCAGGGATCGTCCTTCACGAAGGAGAGGTTTTTTTCGGGAACGTTGGTGCTCCGGATCGCCTGGATTTCACCGTCATCGGTGCAGCCGTCAACGAGGCTTGTCGCCTGGAGGCGCTCACGAAAACGATCGGCCGCGACCTGCTCATGACGGAAGCTGTCGCCCGACATCTTTCGCATGACGTCGAACATCTCGGGGAGCATCAGTTGCGGGGCGTCGCCGCTCGGATGTCGGTCTACGGACTGGCGGGGTGAGGGTGTCGTCGACGGCGTAGCCACCGGTCGGCAGAATGGCCATTAGGAGAGGAGCGAGCTTCCGAAGCGGCTCTCCTATCGCCTTCGGACCACTCGTCGTCCCGCGAGTGCTTTCCGCCGACGACAAACTAGTCGATTCGCTATGCCCGCGGCGAACATGCGCCTTCAAACACGCTCGAGGCGCGCGATGGCCCAAAGTTGGGACGCGGGTCCCAAAAAGGCGTTGCGAAATTGGCAGTCCAGAGGATGGACAAATTTTGGGGGCGGTGCGGCGCGCTGGGGAAGATCTGAGAGCTCCACCTATGATCTGGTTTCACAAATACTGTAAAGCGTTGATGGGTTATCAGGCTCCGTGACCAGGCCTATGTCACGGCCATGGCAAAGAACTCAGCTCTCGATCTGATCCGGAGGCCCGACCGTCTCACGCTCGGCATTGAATTGCCGTTCGACAACGACTGGTCGCCCGCTGGCGAGGCCCGGCGCCTGGCGGCAGGCCGTGCGCGCGGCGTACCTGATCTCTCGGCGCAGACCGAACTCATCCGTAAGGCCGACGATCTCGACTTTGCGGCGATTTGGATGCGCGACGTGCCGGTCTTCGATGCCGTGAATATGGGAGACGCCGGCTCGGTGTACGACGTCTTCACGCTGCTCGGCTACTTCGCCGGAGTGACGCGCCAGATCGCTCTAGGCACGGCGGCCGTGGTGCTTCCGATCCGCCATCCGCTTCTGACGGCGAAGGCCGCCGCTTCGGTGGACGTGCTGTCAGGCGGTCGACTGATCCTCGGTGTCGCCTCTGGCGACCGCCCGGTAGAGTATCCTCTGCTCGGTCTTGATTTCGAGGCGCGTGGGAAGGCGTTCCGCGAAGCGGTCGCCTATCTCAGGGCAGCGTGGCAGCCAGGCGGCCTGCCGGTGAACGGCAAGCGTGCCCCAGGCCTCGATCTTCTCCCGCGCCCAACGCAGCCGACTATCCCGATGGTCGTTGCCGGGCAGGCCAGTCAAGACGACAAATGGCTGGCCGCACATATGGACGGACGCTTCGTCTATCCCGGCAGCGTCGAAAAAATGGCTGCACAGGCGGCGCGCTGGCGCGAGGCGACATTCGCCCAGGGCAGTTTCATCAGCGCCTTTCATCTCGATCTGCTCACAGACGTGGATGCGCCGGCTGTACCGATACGCTTCGGCGCGCGCGTCGGCCGCAAAGCACTCATCGCGCATCTGGAAGCCCTTGCCTCGGTCGGTGTCGATCACATCGCCATCAATCTCAGACAATCGGGGCGGCCGCCCGCCGAGATCATCGAAGAACTGGCGTCGGACGTCATGCCGGCGCTCGTCGGAAATCCGAAGGCGCGAGCCGCCTAAAACTTTTGGGACAATCAGCATGAATATCGTGAAAGCACTTGGCGCCGAAATTCCGGCACTCGGCTTCGGCGTCTTCCGCATGTCGGACGCCGAAGTCGAAGCGGCCGTTCCTGCCGCGCTCGAGGCCGGCTTTCGGCACTTCGACACCGCGCAGATCTACCAGAACGAAGCGGCGCTCGGTCGCGTACTTCGCTCCGCCCGCGTACGCCGCGAGGACTTGTTCTTGACTACAAAAGTCTGGGTCGACAATTACTCAAAGGACAAGTTCTCGGCCTCGGTGGACCAGAGCCTCGACAAGCTTGGGATCGACCGGGTCGACCTGTTGCTTCTGCATTGGCCGGGCGACAAGGTTTCGATTGCCGACCAGATCTCCCTGCTTAATGAAGCTCAGGAAGCCGGTAAGACCCGTTTCGTCGGGGTAAGCAACCAAAATATAGCGCAGACGATGGAATCGATCGCGCTCAGCAGGGCGCCGATCGTCACCAATCAAATCGAGGTGCACCCCTATCTCGATCAGAGCGCCGTCGCCGCCGCAGCGAAGGCTGCGGGCGTAGCGATCACAGCCTACTACGGTATGGCCGACGGCGCGATGCCGCGCCATCCGCTTTTGCAGAAGATCGGGGCGAGGCATGGCAAGTCCGCAGCGCAGGTCGCGCTGCGCTGGCTGGTCCAGCAAGACTATGTCGCGCTGTCCAAGACCGCCAAGCCCGAGCGCGTGGCCGAGAACTTCGCGATCTTCGATTTCGCTCTGACGGAAGAGGACATGGCCGCGATCGGCAAGCTCGCTCGACCGACCGGCCGCCTGGTTAGCCCGCCCGGTCTCGCTCCTGTCTGGGATTGAGGAGAACTGCACGTGAGCGGATCGTTTACAAAGTCTCGGCGTCTTAACTGGCCCCTGCTGGCGCTCGCCATCGGAGCCTTCGGCATCGGTACGACCGAGTTCACGCCGATGGGCCTGCTGCAAGTCATCGCGCAGGGGGTGGACGTCTCCATCCCGACCGCAGGTATGCTCGACAGCGGGTACGCCATCGGCGTCATGGTGGGCGCGCCGATCATGACTCTTGTCTTCAGTCGGTTCGGCAAGCGCACGGCGCTCATGCTGCTGATGACGATCTTCACTGTCGGCAATTTGCTTTAGGCCCTGGCGCCGGACTATTACACACTACTGGCATCCCGGCTCGTTACCCGCCTCAATCACGGTGCTTTCTTCGGGCTAGGTGCGATCGTCGCCGCGAGCGTGGTGCCGAGGGAAAAGCAAGCGAGTGCGGTCGCCACCATGTTCATGGGGCTGACCATCGCCAATGTCGGCGGCGTTCCCGCTGCGACCTGGATCGGTCAGCAGGTGGGTTGGCGGATCGCATTCGCGGGAACGGCGGGGCTCGGCGTCCTCGCCATCATTTTCTTGTGGATAGCGCTGCCAAAGGGTGAATCGGGCACCGTTCCGGACGTACGGCGTGAGCTCGAGGTGCTCATCCGGCCGACCGTGCTGCTCGCGATGGCAACGACGGTGATGGGCGCTGGCGCCATGTTCACGCTCTACACGTACGTGGCTCCGGTCTTGGCCGGACTAACAGGTGCGTCGGAGACTTTCGTGACGATTGCCCTGATTCTGATTGGGGTCGTGCTTCACCGTCGGCAATGGTCTCGGCGGCAAGCTCGCCGACTGGTCGCTGGATGGCGCGACGAAGATTTGTCTCGCGAGCCTCGCCGTCATCATGGCGGTGTTGCCGCTGTTGCTCACCAGCCATATAGGCGCGGCGGTAGGTCTACTGATGTGGGGAGCAGCGACCTTCGCGATCGTCCCGTCGGTGCAGATGCGGGTCATGCAGGCCGCTTCCGAAGCGCCAGGGCTCGCATCGTCGATCAACGTCGGAGCGTTCAATCTCGGTAACGCGGTTGGTGCCGCGGTCGGCGGCGGCGTCATCAGCCTCGGCCTCGGCTATGCGGCCATTCCCATCGCGGGCGCCGTTTGCCGCTGCCGGTCTGGCTCGGGGCTCGCAGACGGGTCGCGATGAACCCTTGCGAGGCGTGACAGGAAGGGGCCGAACATGAGCAGGATAGGCTTTCGGTAGTAAGCGACGGCCGCGAGGTGCCACGATGGCACCAAGGAGCAGGAGGGATGACACAGTGGATCTACAACTGAACGACAAGACTGCGCTGGTGACCGGCTCGACGGCCGGCATTGGGCTCGAGATTGCAAAACGCCTAGTCGCAGAGGGAGCCGACGTGGTCATCTGCGGTCGCAATCGGCAAAAGCTCGACGCAGCGGCGGTCGAATCCGGTGCGCGTGGTGTGCTCGCCGACCCGGCGACATCGGAGGGAGCGACAACGCTTCTCGCGGCTGTGCCGGAGGTAGATATCCTGGTGAACAATCTCGGCATCTACGAATCGAAGCCTTTCACCGCGATTTCCGACGAAGACTGGCGTCGTTTCTTCGAGGTGAATGTCCTCTCCGGCGTGCGGTTGGCCCGGGCTTATTTCCCAGGCATGATCGCTCGCGATTGGGGACGCGTCATCTTCATCGCCAGCGAGAGCGGTCTGCTTGTGCCGCCTGACATGGTTCATTATGGAATGACGAAGACAGCGCAGCTCGCGATCGCACGGGGTCTCGCCGCGAATACCAAGGGCACTCGGGTTACCGTCAATTCTGTGCTGCCGGGAACTACGCGATCCGAAGGAATCGTCGATTTCCTCAAGAGTGTCGCCGAGGATCCCAACGCGCCGGAAGCGGAGATAGAGCGGGCATTCTTCGTCAGAGACCGCCCCACCTCGCTGATCCAACGCATGATCGAGCCTGGGGAGATCGCATCGCTGGTCGCCTATCTCGCAAGCCCGCTCTCGGCCGCGACCAACGGCGCGGCGCTACGGGTCGACGGCGGCATCACGCCGACCATCGTTTGAGAGGCGCTGCAACGTGCCGGCGACATCGGCCTGGTACCGCGCAGACTGCCTTCAGAGGCGCGACCGGGCACGGACCGGCAAGTTGTCTCGGCAGTCGGCCTCCGCTAGTGTCCCGCAGCGGCTTCCACGTGACCGCTCTCAAGCTCAGGATAGTCGAGATATCCGGAATTCGATCCGCCATACATCCCGAACTGCTTTGGCGAGTTGTAGGGACCGTCCATCAGAATTCGCGCTGGCAGGTCTGGGTTGGCCAGGAAGAGACGACCGAAGGCGACCGCATGGGCCTCACCGGAGCCGACAATCTGCGCTGCACGTCTAGGGGTGATACCCGCATTGACGATCAGCGGGCCGCGGTAGCCTCCGCGGAATATCGACAGCATTCTTTCGTAGTCGGGAGCTCCAGTCCAGGCGTTGGTGTCGGCAAGGTGCAGATAGGCAAGCCCAGCCGACTCCAGCCAGTGAGCAAGGGGCCGATAGGTATCCTCCGGCTCAGGATCCCGCACGCTGTTGTAGTCGGCGAAGGGCGACAGCCGCAGTCCGATCCGCGAGCGCGGCATGACATCAGAAATCGCCGAGACGATCTCTTGAAGCAGCTTTGATCGTCCTTCGGCGCTTCCGCCGTAGTCGTCGGTTCGTAGGTTAATCGTCGGCGACAGAAACTGATGGATGAGATAGCCATTGGCGCCATGAATCTCGACGCCGTCGAAGCCCGCGCGGACCGCGTTGGCGGCTGCGAGTCTGAATTCGCTTACGACGCCTTGGATCTCTGCGGAGGTCATCGCGCGCGATGATGTCGCCGCTATCCGCACATATGCACCGTTGGCGAGGAGCGCCCACACCTGTAGCCGATCGAGATCGTCGTTCACGCCTGAGGGAGAGAGCGGTTGTCCATCGGATAGGAGACCGCGAGCGCTGGCACGCCCGGCATGCCAGAGCTGCGCGACGACGCGCCCCCCTTTTTCATGGATCCGATCGACGACCGGCTTCCACGCCTGGGTCTGTTCGTCGGTCCAGAGACCAGGCGTCCGGTCGAAGGCGCAGGACATCGGCCCCACGTTAATGCCTTCGGTCACAATGAGACCAGCGCTCGCCCGTGCCGCGTAGTACTCCGACGCGGTCGGATTAATCACGCCGCGTTCGCTGGCGCGCGAACGCGTCATCGGTGCCATCACAATTCTGTTCGCGAGATCGAGATCGCCCAAGGTCGCCGGATGGAAAAGGCTTTGCATGTTCACTCCTTCGAGGTCGGCTCATTGCGAGCCAGATCGAGCTGGTCCGCGCGTCTATCGCGCAACCAGCGATTTCCCAACGCGAGACCGTATTCGTAAAGAGCGTTCCCGTATTCGAGTTGCTGCCGTTCGGCGGACAAGAGCGCGACGTCGACGTTCGCGCGCGCCGAGTTCAGAGCGCGTGCCAGAGAGGCAGCTTCGTAGGCCGCCTTGGCGGTTCCTCCTGCGGTGTGGGGACGGACGACGAACGCGGCGTCGCCTGTCAGCAGGATCCGACCGAACAACGTCTTCGGCACTCTCACGTCGACGATGGTCTGGAGAAATGGATCCGGCGTTTCCGACACCAGCGCGGCCATCTTGGGATGAATCTCGCGAGGGGCGCGCGCCTTGAGCGCTGCGATGGCGCCGTCCGGCAAGGCGCCGCGCGGAATCGAGGATCGATGCCGCGTGCAGTTCTTATCGGTCAGCACGCCCGCCAGGTCGGCTGGGCTGACGTGAACGTACCAGACCCAGTTGAGGCGTCGCGATCCGGCCGCGATGGCGCCGTCCCTTCCCGGGATGAAATAAGCGAGCATGTGCCCCCCGCTGCGGGCCTCGGAGAAGGTGAAACGGTCGTGGAAAAAGGACAAAAGCTCGCCAGGCACGTCGCGCTCGTCCAGCACGCCCCGCCAGGCGACGTAACCGGCATAACGCGCCGCGACATCGGGAAGCATTCTTCGTCTCGTCGCCGAGCCCGAACCGTCCGCGGACAAAAACAGATCGCTTTCGACGATCGTGCCGTCGACGAGCGTTGCCGCGACTTTGGAGGTCGTCTGGGTCACAGCGGTCACCTCAGAGCCCGCGCGGTAGCACTCGTCAGGGACAGCGGCGCGCAGCGCTGCGTGGATGGCTTCCCAGGATGTGAAGTCTTGCGGTGCCTCCTCGAGCGTTCCGTCTCCGCCGTCATAGTCGAGGTAGCGGCGTCCTTGGCAGGACGTGCGGGGGAGGGCCCCGGCGCCGTTCTCCGCGAGCAAACGCGTCAATTCGCCCTGGACGACAATGCCGGCTCCTCGCGCCATCATCGGACCGGGCACGCGTTCGTAGATGCGTACGGTCGCGCCGATCTTCCGAAGGGCTATGGCATTGCAAAGTCCGGCAACGGATCCCCCGCCGATCGTAACCGTAAAGCCATGTTCGGCGTGCCAACTCATCCGTTTTTCCAATGTGAAATCTCCGAGGATCATGACGGGCTCATCAGACGAGCCCCCAACTCGCGGCCGGATGCTGCGACGGCTTTGCCTGCCTGAATTCGTTCTTGAGCGTAGTTCCGGAGCGCGGTTTCGAGCGGCACGGATGACATGTGCTTAGGCAGCGCGATGGCATCCGCGGCGGCCTTCGCGATCCCCATCCCCGTGTGTGGCCGCACGACGAATGCCGCGTCTCCGACGAGTGCGATCCGCTGCGACACCATCCACTCCGTTTCGTAGTCGAAGATGCCCTGCTCGAAAGGCCGGGCCGTTTCTTCGACCGCCGCGGCGAACGAGCGGGGCAACAGCCGCCTCGCGTCGTCGACGAGCCGCTCGCGGGCCCGCTCGGAGACGGTGCCGGGCGGCAGGGAATATCGATGGATGCGGCCTTGGCTATCCGTAAGTACCCCGTCCCGCGTCGCCGGTCCGGCCGCGGGCCTATACCAGACCCAGTTGTACCTACGGCGTCCGGTCCCGGTCTCGCCTCCGGCGCCAGGCACCAAGAAGCCGATGATGTGGGAGTAGGGCATCCGGAAGTATGCGAAGCGGTCGAGCAGTTCTTCCCTCGCGAATCCAGGCAAGGCGGACTCCGAAAGCAGACCGCGCCATCCGACGTAGCCGGCATAGGAATTTGAGGCCGAAGGACCGTCCACGACGGCGCGCACGACGGATGCTATTCCGTCGGCGCCGATGACCAGGTCGGCCATCGCTTCGTTGCCGTCTTCGAAGCGAAGAACGACACGATTCGTGTCCTCTCGAAGATGTTCGACCTTCTTGCCTGGCAGGTATGTGCCGTCCGCCTTCCGTTCGCGAAAGACTCGATAGACGGCGTCCCAGGATATCTGCATTTGCGGCGGCATCGGCTGGACAAGCGGAGTTCCGGCGTCGCCGAAGACAATGCGCTCTCGCGAGATCACGCCGACTCGCGCGACGTGCTCACATCCGGAAGCCCTAAGGATCGCGAATGTTTCGCGCTTGCCGAGGAAGCCCGCGCCGCGTCCCCCCAACCCATGGAGCGATCGTTCGTAGACCGTGACGTCGTGCCCGTCCTGTGCAAGCAACGTCGCGGTGAACAGTCCCGCGAGAGAGCCTCCGACGACCGCGATGCCCATGCTCTGTAACCCTCGGAGGGGCCGTGGCCCTAGTGTTTCGATGCCTTGCCGGCGCGGGTCGCAAGCGTCGGCAGTTGCAGAAGCAGCCCCGCTGCCGCAAGAGCGGCCCCATAGGCGCAGACTCCGAGCCAGGAAAGGTGCGTATACGCCCAACTCGCCCCGAGGGAACCGAGCGAGCCGCCGATGAACATTGCTGTCATGAACACGGTATTCAACCTGCTCCGGGCCTCCGGACGAAGCGCGAAGATCAGATGTTGGTTCGATACAAGTGCGGCGTTCACGCCGATGTCGAGGAGCACCACCCCGACGACCAATCCCGCGATCGCGTTCCAGCCCGCGAAAACGGCCCATGAGGAAAGCGAGATGGCGGCTGCGATCGCGACCACCACGTGTGGACCGCGTCTGTCGGCGACGCGTCCTGCGAGAGGAGCGGCGAAGATGCCGGACGCGCCGATGACGCCGAACAGACCAGCGATCTCGGGTCCAAGCCCGAATGCGGGTTCCTGGAGATGAAGCGAAAGTATGGTCCAGAAGGCGATGAAGGAGGCGAACAGCATCGCTTGCGTCGCGGCGGCGAGACGAAGCTGTGGCTCCTCGACGAGCAAGTGGACGAGCGAGCGCAGCGCGGCAAGATATCCGATGTCTTGCTTCGCATGGTGCTGAGGCAGGATCGAACGGACCAGCGCGGCAGCGCCAAGCGCCAAAGGAACGCCCAGCCAGAACATCTCGCGCCATCCTAAGTGCGATCCGACGAAGCCGGCGATCGTACGGCTGAGGAGAATGCCTCCCAGAATTCCGCTGACCACGGTGCCTACGGCGCTGCCCCTGGTCCGGTCGTCGGCGAGTGTCGCGGCGAAGGGGACGATCTGTTGGGCCACGGTCGCTGCCACGCCCAGTGTTAGCGACGCCGCGATCAAAGCAAGCGTAGACGGAGCGATTGCGGCGAACGCGAGAGCAGCAGACAGAACGAGGAATTGTGCTGCGATTAGACGCCTTCTTTCCACAATGTCGCCTAATGGCACCAGAAAGAGAAGGCCGACGGCGTAACCGAGTTGCGTGGCGGTGGGGATGAGGCCGATTGCGGTCGAGTCCGGATAGCTCGCTTCGATCAGGCCGAGCAGGGGCTGGTTGTAGTATATATTTGCGACCGCGATCCCGGCGCAGACCGCCATCGCGAAGATGCGAGCGCGGGTGAGGCTGGGTGCCTGGCGGTCCGTCGTGACCGTTGAAGTCGACATGGCGGCGAAATCCTCTTTGCGCCGGCAAGCGCTTCTTCTTTCACGCGCCGGCTCTTGACCTTCGAACGACAGTTAATTATCAAGTGATAAATAACAAGGCGCGGCGGTGGCGGCTCCAATCTGCATGTGGTTTTGGTCGCGTGAGCATTACGGCCCTACGCGCTGCGATGACATCCGCAGCCCCGCATTCGTCCTGAAGCGAGGCTCTTCCCCAAGCCTCTTACTCCGTGAACGAGCGGTCGTATTGGATTCCGTGAGCGTGGTTTGGACTGGCTCGTCGAGCAGCGATCTGGAGATTGTGCAAGCCGCGCATGAAACTCAAAAGAAATCGCGCGACGTCCCCTGATATGGCCTAGGTCTCGATGAAGGAAGGGTGATGAAGTTCAGGTTTGTCTTCTTCGCGCTACTTGCGATTGGTGCATTTGGCGGGACGGCGGCGCTTCTATATGCGTGGGAATCGCCTATTGCTACGATCGATCCTCGATCGCATGTAACGCCGGATCGCGCATTGGCTCGTCGTGGCGCAAGTCTCGCTCTTCTCGGAGACTGCGCCACATGCCATACCGCGGCGGGCGGACTCCCATACGCTGGAGGGCTCGCGATGCCGACGCCCTTTGGAACGATCTACTCCACCAACATCACGCCGGATCCGGAGACGGGCATAGGTCGCTGGTCGGAGCAGGCTTTCATTCGCGCTCTACGGTCCGGCGTGGATCGCGAAGGTCGCCATCTGTATCCGGCGTTTCCCTACGACCACTTCACGCGCGTGACCGACGGTGATGCCAAGGCGTTGTACGCCTTCTTCATGTCGATCGATCCGGTGAAGTCGTCGGCGCCCTCCAACGAACTTCCATTTCCTCTCAACGTCCGTCTCACTCTGGCCGGCTGGAAGCTTCTCTTTCTGCATCCGTCGCGTTTCGTCGCCGACCCGTCGAAGGACGAGAAATGGAATAGGGGAAAATATCTGGTCGACGGACTGGGCCATTGCGGAGCCTGCCATTCCCCTCGAAATCTCCTCGGGGCCGAGATTACATCTTCCGGCTTTTCCGGAGGCGAAGCCGAAGGCTGGCGCGCCTATGCGCTTGGCGGAATTTCGCTGGCACCGGTCGCGTGGGATGAAGCCGCCCTCGCGGATTATCTCGCGCATGGTTTTCATCCCCAACATGGCACCGCCCAGGGGCCCATGGCGAACGTGGTCGACAATCTGTCCCAGGTAGATCCGTCGGACGTGGGAGCGATGGCCTATTATCTCGCATCTCTCGGAAAAGGGAAGGGGCGGAACGACGTCGAAAAGGTTGCTGCCGGGCCGGGCCGCCTGCCGCAGGCGGCCGGCACGCAGGCGGCCACACCTGCCATCCCGCCCGAGGCTGGCGGCGCGATCTACATCACCGTCTGCGCTTCATGTCACGAAGGCGACAGGCCAGTGCCGTTCGGGGGCTTGAGACTCGATCTCTCCACCGCGCTCGCCGATGCTACGCCAGCCAACCTCGTTAATCTGGTGCTACGGGGAATCCCGGCAACCGCCGGCGCTTCCGTGCGCCCAATCATGCCCGGTTTCGGTGAAGTTCTCGACGACCGACAGATCTCGGATCTTGCGAATTATCTGCGCACGCGACTTGCGGGAAGACAGCGGTGGGACGGGCTGGACAAAGCGGTCGCGGAAGCAAGAGGCGGACAATGAGGGCGATCGGTCAAGGACTAAGGAGGCTCGGCGCAACACTATGACAACTCTGGTAGTCAACGGTGAAAGCCGAACGATCAAAGCAAGCGCCGATACGCCACTGCTCTTCGTCCTCAGAGACGAACTCGGTCTTAGCGCCGCGAAGTTCGGTTGCGGGCTAGGCCAGTGCGGTGCCTGCACCGTTATCGTCGACGGCAAGGCGATATTCTCTTGCGTGACGCCAGTGATGGTTCTGGAGGGACGTAAGGTGACAACGCTTGAGGGGATCGGTAGCCGGGACGCCCCTGGTCCGATGCAGCGCGCTTTCATTGAGGAACAGGCCGCACAATGCGGCTACTGCATCCCGGGCATGATGATGCGAGCCCAGGCGCTACTCGATCGCGATCCGCACGCCTCCGATGAGTCTATCAAGGCGGAACTGCAGCCCCATCTCTGCCGATGCGGGACGCACATGCGCATCCTGCGGGCGATTCGAAGAGCCGCGGACGAAGTGCGATCCAACACTACTGTCGAAACAAGGACAAGGCGATGACGAGAACGGTTTCGCGTCGCAGTGTCCTGGCCGGCGCCGGCGCCCTGGTCGTCGCCTTCCGGATATCCCGGTCGCATGCACAGACCGAAACCGGTACGAGGGGAGGTCCCTCGAAACACGGCTTGCCGGGAAGCCTCGATGACACGCCGAGAATCGACGCCTGGATCCGCATCGACGCTTCGGGCGGAGCCACGATCCTCACCGGAAAGGCCGAACTCGGCCAGGGTCTCAAGACGGCGCTTTTGCAGATCGCCGCCGAAGAACTCAAGCTGCCGTTGAACAGGCTTTCTCTAGTCACGGCCGACACAGGACGAACACCGAACGAAGGCTACACGGCGGCCAGCCACTCGATGCAGGATTCAGGCACCGCGATCCGGCATGCGGCAGCCCAAGCGCGCGAACTACTTCGCGAAGAGGCGGCCCGAAGGCTCGACGTATCTGTCGCCTCGCTGCGGGTGCAAGGCGGCGAGGTGTTGGGCGAGGACGGCAGGAGCCTGGGCTTCGGCGAATTGGTGCACGATCAACTGCTGGCCGTCGACGCCGGTCAGATATCGCAC
Organism: Bradyrhizobium niftali; assembly: GCF_004571025.1. Taxonomy (GTDB): domain Bacteria; phylum Pseudomonadota; class Alphaproteobacteria; order Rhizobiales; family Xanthobacteraceae; genus Bradyrhizobium; species Bradyrhizobium niftali. The sequence continues at coordinate 110,036 of NZ_SPQT01000002.1, forward strand.
CTGACCTCTTCCTCAGATTTTACCGTCATGAACCGGCCGGTTCCGAGAATCGACCTTCCGGCCAAGGTGACGGGGGGAGAGGCCTACGTCCAGGATCTTCGCCCGGAGGGGATGCTGCACGGCCGCGTCGTTCGGCCGCCGAGTTATGGCGCAACGCTGCGGGACTGCGATGTGGCGCGCATTGAGCGGATGAGCGGGATCGTCAAGGTCGTGCGAGACGGAAATTTCCTTGGCGTCGTCGCGGAAAGCGAGTGGACCGCGGTCCAGGCGATGCGAAACTTGGCGGCATCCACGACGTGGATCGAGCGACAAGAACTGCCCGACGAGAAGGATCTGCCGACGGCGCTGATGAATCTCCCGTCGCGCGATACGACGATTCATGACAGCGGAAATCCAGGTAAGCCGGGCATCACGGTCGATGGCACCTTCAGCAGGCCCTATCTCACGCATGGATCGATCGGACCTGCGTGCGCTCTTGCGACGTTCGAGGACGGAAAGCTCACGGTTTGGACTCATACCCAAGGCGTGTTCTTCCTCCGCGATGCGATCGCCGGCATGTTGAAAATGCGGACCGAAGATGTGCGCTGCGTGCACGCCGAAGGCGCGGGGTGTTACGGCCAGAACGGCGCGGATGACGTCGCGGCCGACGCCGCTATGCTTGCTCTCACTGTCCCAGGCCGACCGGTCAGGATTCAGCTGATGCGCGAGCAGGAGCACGCGTGGGATCCGTTCGGGCCCGGCATGGTGGTCAAGCTCAAGGCCACGGTCGGAGCCGACGGCGCGATCGCGGATTGGCACCACGAAGTTTGGAGCCAGTCGCACATGATGCGGCCAGGTCCGCCCGGGACATTGATCGCTGCGCGTCTGAAGGCAAACGCCTTCCCGCCGGCGCCTCCTGTCGTCCTCGCGCAGCCCGAGGGAGGCGGCGACCGGAATGCGATTCCGCTTTACGCGATCGAGAACTGCAAGGTGATCAGCCACTTTCTTCCCGACATGCCCTTGCGCGGCTCGTCGATGCGTTCATTGGGCGGCTATCTGAATGTGTTCTCGATCGAGAGCGTGCTCGACGAATTGGCAGTCCGTTCGGGGCAGGATCCCGTTGCGTTTCGACTCCGGCACATGGAAGATCCGCGCGCACGGTCCGTCATCGAAACGGCAGCTTCGCGCTTCGGGTGGAGCGGACGGAAGAAACTTTCCGGGAGCAACGGATTCGGGTTCGGTTTCGCCCGGTACAAGAATCTCGAAGCCTGGTGCGCGGTGGCGGTCGAGGTCGAACTCATCCGCTTGAGCGGCGCGGTTCGCGTTCGTCGGGTCGTGGCAGCCGTGGACACCGGGCAGATCGTGAATCCGGACGGCGTCCGCAATCAGATCGAAGGCGGCATCCTGCAGGCGACAAGCTGGACGCTCTTCGAGCAAGTCAGATTCGATCGCACCCGTGTCACATCCGTGGATTGGTCGTCCTATCCGATCATGCGATTCGACAGCGTCCCAGAGAGCGTCGAAGTCCATCTGGTGGATCGCCCGGGCGACGGCTTCTACGGCGTCGCCGAGGCCGCGCAAGGTCCGACGGGGGCTGCGCTCACAAATGCCATCAGGGATGCCTCGGGCGTCAGGTTCTCTCAACTTCCGATCACGTCGGCGCGGATAAGAAAAGCGATTGGAGCGTGATTGGAACGCGAGACCAGCTCGACACGACCGGAGGTGACCCGCTTGGCACCAGCCGCGCTACCAGGATCTATTCCTTCGCGTTGCGATGTCACGGCGGCGCTATGGAGATCTGGAATGCCCAGCGACTGCGAGTGCAGTGTCGAATTCACAATTTCGCCGGCAGAACGGAACGGATGCCGCCAAGGAATGTCGTCACCTTCGCGTCGATGATCGAACTGACGTCGGCTTCGAGCGGCATGGAATAGATGAACTGACGCACCCCAAGATAGAAGATCGCCGCATGAAGTCCCCACACCATCTCGATCTCGATGACGGTGGTCGGCACCTCTCGGGTGGACGGACGGCGGTATTCGAACCGGATCTCCTCTATCACCCTTTCGAATGCGCGTTCGCGGAGCATCTTCAGGTAGCGGGCGTTCAACCCAAGGTCCTTCAGGCCCGCGAACATGAACAGGCGGATCCATTCGTAGGTGAGAATGACTTCGGCATATTCGCGGTAGAACTGCGTCAGCCTGGTCTTGAGGGGAACAGAACGGTCGGCGATGAGCTTTTCCCATGACGGTTTCCAGCGCCCGACAAAAACCTCCTGATAGACTCGTTCGATGAGGGCTTCCTTGCTGGGGAAGTATCGATAGAGCAGGGGCTGTGTGATCCGCAGTCGCTTGGCGAGCTCGCGGGTCTGCCCCTCGAACCCATGCTCGGCGAAGAAGGAGACCGCCTCGCGCGCGATGATGGCCTCCCGCTCGGACGGGTCTAGCCGCTGTTGGTCTCGAATCGGTGTTCGGGGACGAGGACCGATAGATTTCTTCACATCTGCTTCTTCGGCTGGAGTGCCATTTTCCATAGTCATACACCGTACTCGCCGAGCCCCCAAAACCGATCACTATATATTTATCAATCGATAAATAATCGTTGACTCCCGTCAATGCCGTCGCAATAATTGATCAAACGATAAATAACGATTGGACGATCCGTCCGAGTGCATCGAAGGGAGGCCGCCTATGACGAACGATCGCAGCACACGGGAGGCGCAGCCGAGAGCGCTTGTGATCGGTGGCTCCATGGCCGGATTGTTCGCGGCGTTACTTCTGCGACGGGAAGGCTGGAGCGTCGACATATACGAACGCATCGGTGCCGAACTCGCCGGCCGAGGCGCGGGGATCGTTACGCACTGCGAATTGTTCGACGTGTTGGGGCGGGCCGGCATCGACACCGAAGCGGCGGCCGTTGGAGTAGCCGTCCCGGGCCGACGGGTGCTCGACCGCAGCGGACGCATAGAGGGCGAACTCGGGTTGCGTCAGGTACTCACGTCGTGGGGCCATCTCTACGGGCTTTTGAGGGCGGCCTTTCCGACCGATAGCTACCATCACGGCAAAAACCTAGTGGCGTTGACCGAAGTGGAGGATCGGGTAACGGCGCGCTTCTCCGACGGTTCCGAGGCTTCCGGGGATCTGTTGATCGGCGCCGATGGCATTTTTTCGTCCGTCAGGTCCCAGCTCGCTGCGGAAGTCCGCCCCGGATACGCCGGCTACATCGCCTGGCGAGGCCTGGTCGATGAACGGGAATTGTCCGCGAAGACCCGCGCGGAATTGTGCGACTGGTTCGGTTTCAGCCTCCCGCCGGGGGAGCAGATGCTCGGCTATCCCGTAGCCGGGGTGAACGAAGAGATGGGCGTCGGCGAGCGGCGCTACAACTTCGTTTGGTACCGCCCGGCCGACGCCGATCACGGGCTGGCCGATCTCCTGACGGACATCGACGGCTTTCGCCACGAACTATCCATTCCGCCGATCCGAATTCGTCCGGAGGTGATCGCCTCGATGCGGCGAGACGCCGAGCGATTGCTGGCGCCCCAGTTCGCCGAGGTCGTTCGCCTCACGCGTCAGCCGTTCATACAGGCGATCCTGGACCTCGAGACGCCACGAATGGCCCTCGGACCCCGAACGGTGATCCTGGGCGACGCCGCCTTCGTGGCCCGACCGCACGTCGGAATGGGGGTGACGAAGGCAGCGGGAGACGCGGCCGCCCTCGCCGACGCGCTGCGGGACCATCCAGGCGATCTCTCAGCCGCACTGGAGAAATTCGAATCGGTTCGACTTCCGTTCGGCTCGGCTGTCGTTCGTCGGGCGCGCGATCTCGGCGCCTACATGCAAGCCCAGATCGCGACCGCGGAAGAGCGGAAGATGGCGGAACGTCATCGCAGCCCCGAGGCGGTGATGGCTGAGACCGCCGTCACGACGGGAATCGCCGCGTAACGAAGTTCAAGAACTGGAAGAGGGAGGACGATCAACCAATGGATCTGCAAGCCATTCAGAACAATCCGGCGTTCCGACAACTCGCGAGCGAGCGGGCGCGCCTCGGCGTCGGTATGTCGGTCGTCATGGCGGCCACATACTTCGCCTACATCCTGACCATAGCGTTCCGGCCGGACCTGTTGGGTCACCCGCTCTGGAACGGCACTATCATCACCTGGGGGGTGCTGATCGGTGTCGGTCTGATCGCCCTGGGCTTCTTGCTTACTGCCCTCTACGTCCGACGGGCCAATTCCCGTTTTGATCGCCTCAATCAACTTCTGCGGGAGAATCTCCGATGATCGTGCGCCCGGTTTACGCGGCTTTCTTCGCTATCGCATCCGCGCTCTTTTCAAGTCCCGCTGCGGCCGATGCGCTGGCATCCACGACGGGCGCCCGGCAATCGCTGAATGCGACCGCGATCGCGATGTTTCTCGGCTTCGTCGCCGTCAGTCTAGGCATCACGTTGTGGGCCGCCAGACGAGGTACGAACACCGCAAGGGACTTCTATGCCGCCGGTGCCGGCTTGAAGGGTGTCCAGAACGGACTCGCGATCGCAGGCGACTACACGTCCGCGGCGACCTTCCTGGGCGTTACGGCGCTGGTTTACACGTCGGGTTATGACGGCATGATCTACGCCATAGGCTTTCTCGTCGGCTTCCCCATGATCCTGTTCCTGATCGCGGAGCCGCTGCGCAACCTCGGCCGCTATACATTCGCCGACGTCGCGGCATATCGCCTTTCCGAGGTGCCGGTAAGGGCGGTCGCCGGCGTCAACACCCTTGTCATCGTGGTCTTCTACCTGATCGCTCAATTAGTCGGGGCCGGAAAGCTCATCCAGCTTCTGTTCGGGCTCCCTTACATCTACGCCGTCGGCATCGTCGGCGTCCTGATGATGGTCTACGTGACCTTCGGAGGAATGCTCGCGACGACCTGGGTGCAGATCATCAAAGCTGTCCTGCTGATGTCAGGATCGGTATTGATGTCGGTTCTGATCCTCAGTCACTTCGGTTTCAGCCTGGAGGCGCTATTCCGAGAGGCCGTAGCGCTGCACCCGAAGGCCAGCGGGATCATGGCTCCCGGCGGTCTCGTTAAGGATCCGGTGTCTGCAATTTCCCTCGGATTGGCCCTGATCTTCGGGACGGCCGGTCTACCGCATATCCTCATGCGCTTCTTCACCGTGAGCGATGCCCGTCAAGCTCGAACTTCGGTTCTGGTTGCGACAGGATTTATCTCCATATTCTACAGCCTGCTTTTCGTGCTCGGCTTCGGGGCTATCGCGATCGTTTCGGCGGATCCCCAGTTCCGTGATCCGTCGGGTGGCCTGTTGGGTGGGGTCAACATGGTAGCCCTCCACCTGGCTGATGCCGTCGGCGGGTCGCTGCTGCTCGGGTTCATCTCCGCGGTGGCATTCGCGACCATCTTGGCCGTGGTGTCTGGATTGACGCTTGCGGGCGCTTCAGCCGTGAGCCACGATCTCTATGCACGCGTCATCCGTAGAGGGCGCGCGAACGAGCGCGAGGAAGTGCTCGTCTCGAAGGCTGCCGCGGTCGCGATCAGCGTTCTTTCGATGGCCCTGGGTGTCCTGTTCGAAAACCAGAACATTGCGTTCATGGTGGGGCTGGTCTTCGCGATCGCGGCGAGCGCGAATTTCCCGGTCATCCTTCTTTCGATCGTCTGGCCGGACCTCACGACGCGGGGAGCGGTGACCGGTTCGCTCGCCGGCCTTTTGGCATCGGTCGGGCTGGTCGCTCTCAGCCCCGGCGTGTGGACCGCCGCGTTCAAGCTCGGTCCCGCGCCGTTCCCCTATGACAACCCGGCACTCGTTTCGGTTCCGCTGGCCTTCGCAGTATCTTGGGCTGTGTCGATGCTGGACCGCAGCGCCGCGGCTGCATCGGTCCGCGCATCGTATGGAGCGCAGCATGTTCGGGCCCAGACAGGCCTGGCCGTCGAATGACGGTTCTCGGCGATCCCCAAACAACGGAGGCGGGATAATGGCAACCAGCGTGGCAAAAACGGGCAGGGTCGTTTGGCCCGACTCGATTCAGAAGGAATTCGACATCAACGAGTTCAACGGGCGGGTAGGGACCCGGCTCCTGTCGGAAACCGAACGCGTGCGTGTCTGGGAAATACGACTTGCGCCGGGCGAACGCATCGGCTTCCACCGTCATGTGCTTGATTATTTCTGGACTGCGGTCACACCGGGACGGGCGCGGTCGTATGCGGAGGATGGGACGATCGTCGAAGCAGTTTACTCTGCCGGTGAGACGCGTCACTTCGTCTACGGAAAGGGCGAGTACAAGATCCACGACCTCAAGAATGTCGGAGATGCCGATTTGTGGTTCACCACCGTCGAATTCCTCGACAGTGCAAATGCTCCCTTGAAGATCGGCAACCAAAGTCCATGAAGAGGCGAGGCGGCATCGGCATGGAAGCGACTTACGTTGAACTGCTCCGGGGAACGCGAGCAAGCTTTCGCGCCGGCGCCTGCACTTCGGTACCGGCTGTTTAGAGAGGCCTCCAATCAGTGGCGCGCCTCCTCAGAGGCGCGTACGCGGCCCAGGGGACGGTTGCTGCCTCGCTTCGGGCGCCACCGTTCCCCGCAGTTTTTCGAGCATCATCTTGGCGCGTCGGAATGGGACGGTTTCGAAGCCCTCTACAAATTTACCGAGGGTTCGCTCCAGCAGGGCCGAAGCCTCTTTATTTCGGCCCTGTTGCTGCAGCATCTCAGTAAGGGCCTCTACTGCCCAAAGCTCCCAGCCGAGCGCACCTTGACGACGTGAGATCGTGATTGCTTCGCGGAAGTGGCTCTCGGCCGATTTAGATTTGCTTCCCTCTAAGGATAGCAAAGTAGTGCCGTGGATCCGAAGAGCATCCGGCAACAGCCAGAACGCCTCGGCAGCCCTTATACGTTCAAGTGATTCTGCTGATGCCAGGACTGCCTCCTCCGGGCGGCCAGCGGTGGCGAGAAGAACACCCAATCGGCCCAGAAACGGGAGGGAGGAGTTTTCGTACCGGGCATCGCTCAGCTTGGATATCGCTTCTCTCAAGTGTCGTTCTGCGGGCTCGAACTCCCCTTTTAGGAACAGTAGTCTACCCTCGAATCCGATAGCCGAGAACAAGTAGCTTTGAATATCGTTCTCCTCAGCCACTCGCCTCATCCTACAAATGGCCTCACCAGCAAGGTCTAACTCCTCCAATCTGAGAAACATCGTGCACCCGCACCAACTTAGCGCCTGGCAGATCGACGTCGGATTTCCGTTTTCTTCCGCCTCGGAATGTGCGGACAGGCATGCACGAAGTGTCTGATCAAAACGACCCTCACACCAATGGACTCCCGTCATGACGCACTGCGCGTAAACCGAATGATTTAAGCCCCAGCGACCTATTTGGGACGCGTTTGCGTGGGTTCGAAAAAAGGCGTGAGCCTCGCGTGCGAGATTCAAGGCACTCGGGTATTCGGCATTGAAGTACAGCGACGCGCTCTTTACGCTTTTCATCATTGCAAGCGCGGTTGGCTCTTCCACGTCTGCGACAAGCTTCTCGATCCTTTTCGTTCCCTCCAATGCGCCCTTGATGTCACCGCGCCGATGCAGGAAGAGGACGAGGCCGAGACGGGCCCTAAGTTCCCAATGGCGGTCACGCAGATGCCCGGCAAGCTCGATTGCCCTGTTCAACGCATCACGCGACCGGCTCGTCATACCTTCGGTGAACATCACCGCGAGTCCGAGGGCGGCCTTCAGGATCATCTCGCTTCGTTCGCTTTCGACACTCGGCCTTAGAGCGTCGATCGCCTTTGTCGTCCAACCGATGCATTCTGTTAGAAGGGAATTTTCCAACCAGACCGGCACGGCGGCGGCCGCGAGCGTTACGCCCGCTCCGTCTTGGCCGCTCGTCGAAAAAGCCCAGTTTAGGATCCCGCGCACGTTATCAAGCTCTAGAACCGCTTCTCTGAGCGTTTGCACCCGACTTGACCCATCGGCGCACTTTCGGAGCATTTCAGCGAGGCAGGATGCAAGCCTGCCGGCCAGTTCGTTCCGCTCCCCTTTCTCGATCAGCTTGGCAAGGGCGAACGCCCGGGTGATCTCCAGCAGGCGAAACCTGACACCGTCGGTGCCGACATCGACGGAGAGCAGCGATTTGCAGACCAGATCTGCGAGGATCGTGGCAGTGTCATCTTCGGTCGCCGCAATCACGGCAACAGCCGCTTCCAGCGTGAAACTACCGGCGAACACCCCAAGGCAGCGCAAGATATGGCGCTCGCGCTCGCTTAGTAGCTGATAGCTCCATTCGATAGCCGTCCCGATAGTTCGGTGTCGCGACGACGTGCCTCGGTGCTTGTCAGCCGGCAGGCTCATCCGGTTCTCGAGCCTAGAGGCCAATCCCTTGACACCGAAAGCGTCCACGCGCGCGGCGGTCAGCTCGATCGCAAGCGGGTTGCCGTCCAGTCTGCGGCATATCTGCGCCACAAAGGAGGCGCTGGTGTCGTTGAGTTCGAAATTGCTCACAACCGCCGCTGCTCGTTCGACGAATAACTGCACCGCGGGGTAGGTCAATGCGACCTTCAGGTCGAGATTCGCAACCAGAGGAGGCACATCCAGCGGTGGGAGGCGGTTCACCAGTTCGCCCTGGACGCGCAGCGGCTCTCTGCTCGTCGTCAGCACCTTGATCTCGTTGCCACCGCGGAGCAGCGCGCCAATCGCCGTCGCTGCGCCATCGATAAGGTGCTCGCAATTGTCAAAAACCAGGAGCATGTTCTTATAACGCAGCGCCGCGACGATCCCCGATAAGATGTCACTCGAACGGACATCGATGGGGAGCGCAGATGCGAGCGCGCTCGGAATCAGCGATTCGTTCGTGATCGAGCCAAGATCCACTAGCCAAACGCCGTCGCGAAACTGTGGTAGCATCGTTTCCGCTACTTGGAGGGCTGTCGAGGTTTTTCCGACGCCCGGCGGCCCGACAATACTCAGGAGGCGACCGTTGGCTAGTTTCCGCTTGATCGAGTTTAGTGCTTCCGCTCGGCCGATCAGGCGAGTTAGTTGCGCCGGCAGGTTGTGCTCACGTGCAACTAGAAGGTCGGCTTCACCACGTTCCTCTTCCAGGACCTTTATCGGGGCGACGAAGCGGTATCCGCGGCCCGGGCTATTCACGATGTACTGATTCGCCGTCTCGTCATCTCCGAGCGCGCGGCGCAGCGCGGCCACCTGAACGGTGAGGTTCGCCTCGACGACAAAAGTGTTGGGCCAGGCGATCTCAATGAGTTCGCGCTTGCTCATCAATTCCCCTGCGCGCTCGACCAGTGCGATCAGGATCTCGATAGCCTTGCTGCCCAAGCGAACGACGCGGTTACCCTCGGACAATATCCGCTTGGACGAGGAAAGGCGGAACGGCCCGAATAGAAACGTACGCTTTGGTCTCTCGTCGCGGTCGGACATCCGTCGGTCGGCGTTAGGTTCGCAAAGGCCTTCATTACGCCTCCGACCGGCAGGTGTCCATCCGTTGGAATATGCCGCGCGACCAAAGGGATCACGGCGGATCGTCGCGCTGGACCTGCACGGCGACCGCCTGCCGGCGCGCAAGGACTGCGGAAATGCTGATGCGTTCGGCGTCGAGCACTGAGAGTGTCGCTAATTCTACCGCAATCGTCGCCGATTTCTCGATCAAATCGGCTCGGGCGTGAAGCTGTGCCGTCTGCCGCCTGCCGATCCATCGAGACAACGTTTCCGGCGTGATCGCCGCGTCTTGCTGTAGGCCGCCCAGCAGCGCCTGACGCAGCTCCGTGGCGTGCTCCGAAGCCGCGTTTGCCGTCGTGCGCAGTTCGTCCAACCGTCCGGCGAAATCGGCGTCGCTCATGACCGGGGACCCAGCAAACAATCCGCAAATGTTGTCCAGGCTCACCTGCAGCCGAAACAAATGCAGGCGCAAGTCTTCTCCGAACTGAGCTAAATTGCCGTTTATCAAATCTGCACCTCTTTCGACAGGTGCAACTCTTTCGCGACGCAACGTCGCAGCCAAATAAAATCTTACAAAAGAATGGCGAAAGGCTACGGCGGTGCCGTCGACGCCGGCGCGACGCAATTCTTTGGAACGATTTATTCGCCATGTGCCGGAGCGGTAATTAATGATGGTGCGAGCGTGCCTTGCGCACAACGAAAGCGGAAATCACAGCCATCTTGTCCATTGCGAAGATAAGCCCGTGAAAAGTGCCGGAAAGAGCCAGTTGGAAGTCGGCGAGACTCCGATGAGCGGATACGCCGATCCCTCCTGCGATGGGTTATTTGGTCGTCGGATCGCTATGTATCTCGGAATAGAGGGCGACTGTATTCACAAGGTCAATCGGCATGGCAAGCTCGCGCTCGCAATTACGCGGTTGAGCTGTACCCGCCGCATTGGCAAGCGGGCTGCCGCAATTCCGTCCGAACCGGCCTTCAGCATCCTTCATCGGTTGGCGGATTTGGAGAACCATTCCAATGGACCGGTCGGTGTAGGAACTGTGAGCGTCTCCGACCTCCGCGACGATCCGCAGTGTGAATTCAGAGGTCCGTTCGAAGGTATCCAATACTACGTCCCGCGCCGCGCGCTTGACGACTTCGCACACGAGAACAATGCAAAGCCGATCTCCACCCTCCAGTGCACTCGCGATCGGTGCGATCCCTATTTGACCTCGCTTTCAAGTGTTCTCTTGAGCGCCCTCGAGGAGGAGAGGGGTAACAATCAGCTTTTCGTTGATCAGCTTGGTATGACATTGCTCGCCCACTTTGCCCAGAGCTACGGGGATCTTCGCTCGCGTGAGGGTATTCGCGAGGGTGGACTGGCGCCATGGCAGGAGCGTCGCGCCAAGGAGATCATGCGTGTTCGCCTCGCCAGCGGCCTGACGATCTCCGATATCGCTGCCGAGTGCAGGCTGACGCCGAGCCACTTCGCCCGCTGTTTCCGGCGCAGTACAGGGGTTGCGCCCCACGAGTATCTCTCTCAGCTCCGAGTCAAAGAGGCCAAGCGCCTGATGACAACTACCAAATTGCCTTTGGCAGATATTGCGCTGATCTGCGGGTTCGGCGATCAAAGCTACTTCGTGAGGGTTTTCTCGCGTAGAGTGGGAATGAGCCCTGGCGCCTGGCGTCGGGCTCGTTCTGAGGGATGAGCGGACGTCGATCGTGTTCCGGCTAAACACCGACGCGCGTCGCGCCGATCTTCTTCGAAATCGAGGAATCGCGAAAGCGGTAACGTCACTCCCTTTGGCGCAACGTATTTGCTCGCAGGCGCGCTGGCTAATTGCCTCAACAGTTCGCTGGGAAACCCACCAGGTCGGAGACTAACGTTTGGCAAGCCCCCGATCGCACGCACGAAAGTTTTTAAAAGTTGTAGGAAATCCCTCTCTCTCCGCCACTTTAAAGCAGCTTTGAGAAAGCCCCGTAAAATGAGGCCTTTCGGCACGCCCGGGTTTGCCGGTGTAGCCCGCCGACGGCGGAGCCTCAGCGCGACGACGAACCGAAGGCCGCGGCCGGCGACGGCACCCGGAGATTAAATCTCGAGACCTCCGATGCCGAGCGTTCCGTCGCCGAACCCGCGGCTCACGCGACCCCGGTGCGGGAGTTTTGGGCCTCTCATACGCCGAGACCGCCTTACCGGGCCGGTTATTTCACCCCGCCTACCGAAGCGCATTCCACTTCGGCGCTCTAACGCTGCGACCAGGGATGAAAATCGATCAAATCCGAGAGGCCCTGCGGACAGTCCTCCGGGATGGCCTTCGTTCTGGAAGCTGAATCGGCTCTCAATCCCGGCCGGCTTTCAAGGCTGGCAGCCGGATCGCGTCACGCGCGATCAAGGGGGCCTTTTGGATGCCGATCGGGGCCACGACCTCGGAAAGGACCATGGCCCCAGCGAAGACATCAACAAGCCCGGGCGATCTAGTGCCCCGGCCGGCAGGCAAGTATCAGCGGCGCCCGCGCCCGTCTCCGCAATCCGGACCAGCTTCGACGGCGTGAGCACTACCGCCGTGCGTGGCGAGTTCAGAAATGTAAGCTTGACAACAAACTGCAATTAAAGGGCCGAATGACATAAAGTTCGCTGGGCGGTCGCTGCGATTGCTTGATGAGCGACGAGACGACGCTTTCGGTATCCTTTTGCGACCTGACCAGCATCACGTGGCGCGAATGGCGCTCGATCAGTGTTGCACAAAGCGGTCATTCGACAAAACTGGCAATGTTGGTTATGTCGCATCAAGGTAGGATACTCTGCGCGATGCGCACGTCTAGTAGGTAACCACAAGCCCTAGCAACCACACTCGTTAGCATCTGGTAAGTGGGGTGGCGAGTCTCACTCTCTCTGCCATCGATTTTTGACAGCGCAGAAGTCCTTCGAAAACAGGCATCTCTCGAACCGCCGGAAATTGACGGTGTAGCACGACGGTGTAGCACCAGGGTGGCACCGCGGCGGCCCAAATTGCCATCATTCGGCAGCTTAGGAAGGTCCAATCCCCGGACCGCCTGACGGGCGGGGTTGGCTCATCGGCAGCGTCATACTTGCGGTCGAAAACTCGCGCGACGCGCTGAGCACCTTCTCGGTCGTCGCTGAACTCCCTCGCTGCCGATCTTCGTCGTGCCGGGGAGGCAGGAACGCCCGCGATGATCGCCGTCAAGGAGCTGTATTTTCAAATCCCTACGGTTCGCAGCCGTAGCGCGTTCCCCACCACGCTGACCGAAGACAGCGCTGCCGCTGCCGCGACGATAGGCGACAGCAGAAGCCCGAACGTCGGATAGAGCACGCCAGCCGCGATCGGAATTCCCGCGGCGTTGTAGGCGAAGGCGAAGAACAGGTTCTGTCGGATGTTGCTCATCGTCGCGCGCGACAGGCGCCGCGCCCGAACGATGCCGGTGAGATCGCCCTTGAGCAGAGTGATGCCGGCACTTTCCATGGCGACGTCGGTGCCTGTACCCATCGCGATTCCGACTTCGGCGGCGGCCAAGGCGGGCGCGTCGTTGACGCCGTCGCCGGCCATCGCGACGATCCGCCCTTGCTTCTGCAGCTTGTTGACCACGGCATTTTCCCGCGGTTTACATGACTGGCGGTGCGGCTGATAAGTGGCCCGTACTCGGTGTACCAAACAGCATTCTGCTTCAAAAGCCATTTGCGCCAGCGCAAGTCGTTTCGGCTGTCTCCCAGCTCCTAAACGCGGGCTCGCAGCAGACGGGTCCGGTCTGAGGAAACCGCAATCCGTGCCTGCTTCAGTACTACCTCATAGAAGATGAAGCCCTGATCCGAATGATGTTGTCGAGATGATCGAAGAGGGGGGCATTCGGTCGTTGCGGAAGCGGGAGATGTCGCGAAAGGCGCCGTTCTCACAGCTGATGCTGACTTCGATCTCGCGATCCTGGATATAAATATCGGTGGCGACACCATCGAGCCAATCGCCTCAGCAATTGCTGATCGAGGCAAGCCATTTTTCTTCGTTAGTGGGTATGGATCGTCGGGATTGCCCGAAGCATTCAGGGGCACTCCAGTCGTGAGAAAGCCTTGCTTGCTGGCAGAGCTGCAATCCGCGATTGATACAGCGCTGTCGCAAGCGCCGAGCGATCACCAGGGTCCCCTCTAGCAGAACTCGCCCTCATCGTGGGTTGATGCGCGTTGCTGTGATGGTCTGCTGTGGGTCTTGGTCGTATAAAAACACCCTCCGCGGGAGGGCGGTGAGAAGCCTGGACGGTTCGGTCTCAGGCCGCGATCGCGGCCAACACAAAGAACGCAGATGTTCTCTCGATTAGCCAAAACGCAGCTACTGCGCCTATCGCGTACGCAGCGACGATGTCGAGCTGATTGGCTGTCAGCTGAACCAGGGCAGGCCTGTGACGAAACTCCATGGCAGTGCGCAACAAATTCCCTGACAGAAGCACCGCCGCTACGAATGCCAACTGTCCAATCTCGACGCCGAGGTTGAAGAACAGCAGAGCAATCGGAATGGCATGGTGAGGCAGTCCCACTTCAGCGAGTGCGCCGGCGAAGCCAAAACCGTGTAAAAGCCCAAAGCTGAAGGCAACCAGCCATGGCAGACGCGCCGACAGACTTGGCTTCCCACGGCGTGCATTCAGGATTTCGACGGCCACCAGCATGATGCTCAACGCTATCGTCGCTTCCATGGGGGGGCCGGGCACTTTCACGAAACCCAGCGTTGCCGCAGCAAGCGTGATGCTGTGCGCAATGGTGAAGGCCGTGACGGTGATGGCGACGCGGCGCCAGTCGCGAACCAGGATCACCAGCGCCAGTACGAACAACAAGTGATCGAAGCCGAAAAGAATGTGCTCGACGCCCAGCCGCAGATAAGTCGCCGCCACTTCTCCCGAACCGGGCACGGCCTGAACTACGAACGATGTCTTGGTCGGAGAAAGCCGTTCGGTCTGGATTGCACCTTCAAGGCTTTCGATCCGAACCAGTACATCCGTTGAGGTGGCCGACAGGCCCTCAATCGATACCGCCTGTCCAGCCAGTCCTCCATCCCGCCGTATTGCACGACGCTCAACATAGGCTCCGTCACTGAGCGAAGCGCGTGGCAGGCTCGTATCTTGAGTGCCATCGGGCAGTCTGACGTAAATCGCGAGCCGCACTTCTTCCCCGCGCGCCGGGATCTTGAACAGCAGATGATAGGAGCCGGCGCCGGTCTGGCGCAGCTCGAGGTAGCCCGGCCGAAGCTCGTCCGAGAGCGCGGGTTGCGCCAGCAGCACCGCCAAAACCGCAAAGATCAGGCGGAAGCAGTTCATCGGCTCGCGGCCTCTGCCGCCCTTGCCCCAGGCTGTTCAACCACGATTTCGTAGCGGCTCCGAAGCGAGGCATACAGCTTTTGTTCGGTCTCCAGACGCCGCGCGTTCTCCCACTCACGGAGGACAGCCGGCCGAACAGCGTCGAGGGGCGGCAAGTTTCCTTGCGCCCGCTCACTAATGAAGACAAAATGCTGCCCGAAGCCAGAGGAAATCGGTCCCTGCCAGCGGCCCTTTTCCATGACGGATAGCTGTTTGGCGAAGCTTTCCCCAAATATGCTCGTCAGCTTGGTCGGCGCGACGGCTCGAAACTCTTCCCCGAGAAGGAATGCATCCCCGAGTCCTGTCGCGTCTACGGCTTCGTCGGCTCGCGCCAGAACGCCCGCAAGCTGCTTGCTGTCGCTGTCGATGGTCTCAGCGCGCCTCGTGGCGCTGAGGAACAACTGACGGAATGTAAGTTGATCTTCGGCCCTGAACCGCTCCGGATTGGAAGCGAGATATGCCGCAAGCTCCGCCTCACTGGGTTCGGGGACGGACATCTCAGTCGCGAGAAATTCCATCTTCTGCCGTACGCGGCGGCGGATGATGACGTCGTCCCGGTCCAGACCGGCAGCTCTGCCCTCGCGATAGAATACCTCGTCCCGGATGTAGTCATCTATCAGGCCGCGCAGTTCCTCCTGGTTGGGGGGCCGCCGCCAGGTTCGCACAAAAGCGTTGCCCAAGTTGGTGACTTGCGACGCGGAAACGACGATCTTCTCGGGGGCGTCCGACCCTCGCTTGCCGGCGAGCCCGTAGATCGCGAATAGCGCGGCACCCAGGACGAGAAACTGGAGCAGAGGCTCCCGCAGCAGCCGGACAATCAAGGCGTATACCAGATCGGCGAAGTATAGGCCCGTTCGGTGGTCGTCATTCTGACTTCGGCGGGCATGGTGATGCCAAAATATTTCGCATCATACGCGGTCCAGCGGGGCGTCGGAATTTCGATGACGCGCACATAGTAAAAGGCGCGCAACGTCGGATCAAAATCCGGGTCTTTCCAGACCGTGATCATCTCGCCGGCCCCGATCGTGTTGGTCCAGGTCGCGTTTGCGACGTCGACGGTGCTCCCGACAGACGCCTTGCTTCGACCATCGGCATCGATCGTGCGACCGCCCGACACAGCAACGTCGTAGACTCGTTCCTGCGTCTGGCCGTCTTTTCCGAGCCATCCCTTGATGACCTGGATGCGGTCCAGATTTGCGCCGATCGGGTCCTTCAACGCGGCGACAAGAAACGAAGGCGATTTTCCGTTCGGCGCGCTAGTCAGGTCTCCGCCCATCGGCACACCCTTGGTGTAGCCAACTCGGGCCGGCATGCGATTGTTGGCGTCGGCCGCCTCGAAGTCCCATCCACCGAAGAACCGGACGACCATCCTCGGGCCGGTGGTGGCGTAGGTTTCGCGCCGCTTCATGGCGTCGAAGATTGCCTCGCGGGTGTTATCCGCTGCCCAGACCGCGGCATACCCCGCCGCCGTCGTCTCCCAGCCCATGATCACGGCCTTGTCGGACTTGACGAAGGGATGCGTCGCGCGACCGGCGCTTGGTTCGGAAGACGATGTCTTGCCGAAGAAATTGTCCTCCTCAACTGCGGCGAGCCCGGTGTGCGTATCGGTGCTGCCGACCAGGCCAAACTTGTAGGGATTAAGGCCAAGCTCCGCTTCCATCTTGAGGCCGTTCTTGAGCGCAGAACGGACATACTCGAATTCGAGCATCTCGGGCTTTTTGACTTCGGTCAGATCGAGGTTGCCCTTGTCCCAACGTTCGTAGTTTGCAAACTCATCGTTGGGTGAAAGGAATGGGTGGGTCTCGCCGTCGCCCTTCATTTGCGTCGCTTCGTAGAGCGGCTCCCAACGCGTGCGGTTCTCCGCATATTCACGATCGATCCGTTTGCCGTTGAACGATTCGATGATCGGAAACATCCGGCCGTTGCTGAGATTACCGTTGTGCGCGAGGGCAAGAATCTCCGCTCCGGTCTTTTCCTCCACCATCGCCATCCACTTCCAGAGATCGCGAGGATTCGGGCTGCCGAGCGGCGGCAACGTGGTGTAGGGCTCGACGAGGCTGGCCTTTGCTCCATTGTCTCGCCAGATGATGTTGCGATGGAGATTGTTCCCCCCGGCATTCGAGGTCCACTCATAGCCGATGAAAGCTGTGAACCGGCCGGGTTCATTGGCTTCTTCCGCCGCCTTGATGGTCTCGCGCCACGCGCTGCGATATGCTGGGGTGCCCGGCGTGGGGAAGCCCTTGGGCATTTGCCCCCTGCCGAAGCTGGTAATGATATCGAGCGCTGCCTGCGCACCCTTTCCAGAATTGATCTCGTCGTACCACTTCCGACCCTGAGGCGTCGCCAGTAGAGCGGCATCGCCGCCAATCAGTTGCGGGAAGAAGCCCATGCCGTCCGAATGGTCCGCTACCACCATGAAATCCAGCGGGCGCGACAGTTTGGCACGTTGTCCGCTGGACGAGATGACTTCCTCGCCCTTGGCAAAGCGATAGGCGTCCTTGGGGCCCAGCCGGGCACCGAACGCACCCGCATCCATCGAGTACGAGGTGTGCGTGTGCGTGTCGCCGAAATACGGCCGCGTCGGGAAATTGCGACCCGCATACGGCGAATAAGGTGGCTTGGCGGGAAATGCCTTGTCGGCGGTCTCCTTGTCGAGCGTTCCGATGTCAGTGGTTTGATCTTCGGCGCCAGCCGCGGTGAAAAATACACACGCCGCGCACATACCGGCAAAAACGGTTGCGGGAAAAGATGACAAACGGCTCATCATGAGCGCCCCCTACAATCGTGGCCAGTTATTCTGAACCCGGCACCTGGCCTGGACTTTCGCCCGATGGAGCGGAATTCAAGCGCAGCATATGTCTCACACGGACTTTCTCTTCGCATGCCCGCAATGCTGACGTGCAGTACAATAGAATCAGCGTCGGCCGACGCGATTAACTGGACCACCACGGTTCATGGGTCGTCCAGGAGTGACTGCACGGGCAACCGGCCGAGCCACTAGCCTGACTCCCGGCCTCACGATGCAGCCGGCCGGATAGCTAATGTATTGGCAATCGGGCCGGCTCGATGCTCGCGACCATGCAACAAGCGAAAGCCACGGCTGACAGTGAAATTGAAAGCTTCATTTTTATCCTCCTTCGGGACGCCTTACGGTCCCGTTGAGCGGCCCGTGGCTGATCCAAGTTCAGGATCAGCCCGCTCAGAGGATCAGACGATAAGATCACGGTCGGACTGCTGCAGGCAAACGTTTTCGACCAACTGGAAGAAATGCGGCAATGCACTCGCATCGTGTATCGGAGGAATTGCTCTGCAAATCACGGAAAATAGCCGATGCATGAAGCCATACCTTGAGCCGATTGGCTGTTGCTTTGAGGACCTTCCTGGCCTTAGCTGTTGGCTTGCGTGTCGTAGTCTCAACATCGTTAGGCTGGTGGGGGCTTCCTTGGCTGATAACCGAATGGAAAGGAGACTAGCTGCAGTTCTGGCCGCCGATGTTGCCGGTTACAGTCTTCTGATGGGGCGGGATGAGGAAGGGACACTCACCCAGCTAAAAGTCTTCCGGACGACGCTAGTGGATCCCACGATCGCGGCGCATCGAGGTCGAATCGTAAAGACGACAGGCGACGGCATGCTGGTCGAGTTCGCCAGTGCCGTTGACGCTGCGCGTTGCGCGGTAAATGCGACTTCGCGGGGGAGGGCAGCTACCGGCGCAAAGCGCACCATTCTGGTTGGTGCACGGTGGGTAAGCGACCGCGGCGGCCTAGTGTGTTCATGACGGTATTTGTAAGATGCCGCGCTGTAGCGAATATCGCAGCCTTGTCTAAGCACAGGCGGCCTGATCAGCCGATTGACTCCGATAGGTACTGGAGGCGCCAGCATTAAGAGCGGTTCGAATTATTCTGTGAATTCAAGACCAAAAAATTGCGGCGGGTATACCGTCGGCATTTGTCCGTCAGCTCTGAAAATTTGTGCTTGCAAATCAACGACGAAGCGTCGTTCGAAATGATTGAGTGGGAGTAGCGCAATCGGGTGATAAAGCGTGGTTTAGCGTAGCTTCGGCGTGGTGGGTCTCACTCGCATGTGAAGAGAGCTGTTGGTCTCGACTTAACTCGAACGAGCTCGGCGCTCCAGCGAGTTTTGGCTGACGGAGTGCCGCGTCGAACCTCAGCGTGCAGAAGAGCTGGAGCTGCCTGAGCCGAGGCCTTCATTTGAGGCCGCCCGCGATGGCATTGCGCCTACGGACTGAGTTTGCTCGGCAACAGCGCTGGCGCGAGGAACGATCTAGTCTGCTTCATCCAAGCTTCTATGAGCTCCGGTGCGCGCCGCCCGATCGCCGCCGATCGACTGGCCCGAACTGGGTCACCTAGACTCTCCGAGAGGGGACGTTGACGCCGATCGATCAAGATTTGTATTGTGGATTTTCCAGGTTGCACTATTCGTGATATCAATGACGGTATGTCATGAACCTCAGATCTGTCGATCTCAATCTTCTGGTCGCTCTTAACGCTCTTCTTTCGGACCTTCACGTAACCCGTGCTGCCGACAGGATTGGCCTTAGTCAACCCGCAATGAGCAATGCGCTCTCCAGGCTGCGTCACATCTTCAAGGATGAGCTTCTTGTCCGGACGGCCAATGGCATGCAGGCCACGCCGCGTGCAATCGAACTGGCGGAGCCGGTGAAGCGGCTTTTGCGGCAGTTGGAGCGCCTCCTGGACAGCGAGTCCGCTTTCGATCCGACCACCACCACACGGAGCTTTTCCGTGAGGTTGTCCGATCTTCTCAGCCGTCTTCTTCTTCCCGCCGTCGGCAAGACGTTGGCAACGACGGCCCCCTCCGCGCAGCTCGACGTCGTGCACTATTCACCGACGCATACGGTGGAGGCCTTGGAGAAGGACGAAATCGACCTTGCGATCTCGATGGGTCTCGCGCATTCGAATTCGATCAAGTCGGTCGTCCTGATGAAGGACAGGATGGTGTGCGTCAT
Source organism: Bradyrhizobium niftali (assembly GCF_004571025.1). Lineage (GTDB taxonomy): Bacteria > Pseudomonadota > Alphaproteobacteria > Rhizobiales > Xanthobacteraceae > Bradyrhizobium > Bradyrhizobium niftali. The sequence goes on from NZ_SPQT01000002.1 coordinate 129,766, forward strand.
GCGCGAAGGCCACCCTTTGGCGCAGCGACCCCTTACGATGGAGACGTTCCTCCAGGCGGCGCATCTCAAGGTCTCGATGTCGCCGACAGACCTCCGTTTCGTCGATGACGTGCTCGCCCGGCAAGGGCTGACCCGCCGGGTCGCGGTCAACGTTCCCCATTGGCTGTTGGTCCCGCACGTGCTGCGGGATTCCGATCTGTTGTCGGTCATGCCGCGGCGCCTGGCCTTCGCGATGGTCGCGGAAGATCTGGCGATCAGAGACCTGCCGTTCGCGTCTGATCCCTTCGAATGGTCGATGTATTGGCACCGAAGGCACGATGCCAGTCAGGACCTGAACTGGTTGCGTTCGATCTTCGTCGATGCCACGCGAAGCCTTCCCGACAACGACTGAGAGAGGGCAGCTCACTGACCATCTTTCGATAATCCGCAGCAACAGCAGGATTATTGATCTGCCAAATAATGGAATAGCGGATTCCGATTAGACGCCGCCATCCCGATCTCCATCCTGCTCCCAAACAATTTCGGTCGATCTCTGTGGACCCCTGGGAGGGATAGATGCAAGCGATTTCGGACGTACAGGTGGCATCGGTCAACGCGGGCGCTCGCCTCGATCGGCTGCCGATTTGCGGCTTTCATTGGCGAATCCTTGCGCTGATCGGCGCGGGCATGTTTCTCGACGCCTTCGACATCTACCTCGCCGGCGGCGTTCTCGGCGCCGTGCTGAAGGAGGGTTGGTCGACACTTGAACTCAATGCGGCGTTCGTCACCGCAACCTTCATCGGCATGACCTTGGGAGCATGGTTCTCGGGCATTCTAGGCGATCGCTACGGTCGCCGCTTCTCCTATCAGGTCAATCTTGCCATTTTCGGTCTCGCCTCTCTGGCCGCGGCGCTTGCTCCGTCCATGCAGGCACTGATCGCCGCGCGCTTCGTCATCGGGATCGGGCTGGGCGCAGAGATCGTTGTCGGTTACGCAACGCTGACCGAGTTCGTCCCTGCATCGTCCCGCGGCCGATGGATCGGTATCCTGGCCGTGATCACCAACTTTTCCCTGTTCGTCTCGTCGATGATCGGCCTGTGGGTCATTCCGAGCCTCGGGTGGCGCTACATGTTCGGCCTCGTCGGCGTGCTGGCGATGATCGTTTGGTTCCTCCGGAAGTCGATGCCCGAGTCCCCTCGGTGGCTGGCTGCCAACGGCCGCGCCGACGAAGCCGAAGCGATCCTCGCCCGCATCGAAGCGGAGGCGGCGAAGAAGGGACCTCTGCCGCCAGTGTCGACTGCGCAGCGTGTGGAGAACGAGGGCGGTTCGGTCTGGCGTCTGTTCGCGCCGCCCTACCTCGGCCGGACCCTGCTCGGCAGTCTTCTGCACATCGTCGTCGGCTTCAGCCTGTACGGCTTCATCGGCTGGTTGCCGACGTTCATGGTCAAGGGCGGCCACAGCGTCGTGTCGTCGCTCGGCTACACGACCCTGATGTCGCTGGGCGGCCCGATCGGCTCCCTGATCGGTTTGGCTCTGGCGGATGCGATCGGCCGCAAGCCGTTGATCATCGGATCGTCGATCGCTGCGGCGGCCTTCGGTCTTGCGTACCCGTTCATGCCAGACGGCGCTCCGCTCGTCGCGGTCGGCTTCATGCTCGTCACCGCGATCTATGTGATGCTGGCGACCGGCTTTGCCATGCACGTGCCGGAGCTTTTTCCGACCCGCTACAGACTGCGCGGCACCGCTATCTGCGCGACTGCGGGTCGCGTAACGACCGCCATGGTCCAGTTCGCCGTCATCGCGATCTTCGCATGGAAGGGGCTCGTCGGGGTGCTGGTGACGCTCGCGGGCATTCTCCTCTTCCAGGCGGTGGTCTTCATGATCTTCGGCTTCGAGACCAAGGGACGCGCGCTCGAGGAAGTGTCAGGTGCGCCGACCGAAGCGGGAGCCACGGCCTCCGGCCGGAAGGTTGTTGGCATCGAGGTCTAGTCGAAACTTAGGGCGGATCGGACATGTCGGATCAAGATCAGGCGATCAGACCTTGGCAACGGGACATCTACTCGGTGTTCAAAGCTGCGAACATCCAGCACGTATCCTACGTTCCGGACGGCGGGCACCGCGGGCTCATCGATCTCTGCGCGGACGATCCGGAGATCGGAACCACAGTGCTCACAACCGAGGAAGAAGGCGTCGGCCTGGCGGCCGGGCTTTTCCTCGGTGGGCAGCGCAGCGTGCTGCTGATGCAGTCTTCCGGCGTCGGCAACTGCCTGAACCTCTTCACGCTCGCTGAAAACTGCCGCCTGCCACTCGTTCTGCTGGTGACGATGCGCGGGGAGTTCGCAGAGTTCGTGCCTTGGCAGATCCCGATGGGCAAGCGCGCCGGCGCCGCTCTGGAACTGATGGGCTTTGACGTCTTCCGTGCGGAGGACGCGAAGTCCGTCGGCGACATTTGTTCCGGCGCGATCGACCAGGCGTTCTACTCCAGCCGAAGCACGGCGGTGCTGCTCTCGCAGCGACTGATCGGTCGCAAGAACTGGTCGAAATGACGAAGATCCGGTCGGACCGGGAATTCAGGGGTTTCAAGATGATCGAACGTCGTCCAGCAGTCGCGGAATTGCTCAAGGATCGTGGGAATGCGCTTGTAGTCGCTGGCCTGGGCTCGCCGGTCTACGACGTGTTCGCTGCGGGCGATCACGATCTGAACTTCTACGACTGGGGCGCCATGGGCTCGGCCGCTATGGTGGGTCTGGGCCTCGCCCTGTCGCGTCCGGAACGGCCCGTCATCGTGTTTACTGGCGACGGCGAGATGCTGATGGGGCTCGGCGCGTTTTCTACCATCGCGCAGCACCGACCGGCCAATCTCTCGATCCTCGTCCTCGACAACGAACAATACGCCGAGACCGGGATGCAAAGGACTGCGACCGGCTTCGGCACTGACCTTGCGGCGGTCGCCCGTGCCTGCGGGATCCAGAACGCTTCGGTTCTCACCCGCCCGGAGGAGATCGCGGCGCTGCAACCCATGTTGCGCGCGAAGGCCGGCACGCTAGTCGGCGTCCTCAAGATCAAGCCGGGGGACCAGCCGCGCACGGTACCGGAGCGGGAAGGGACCCTCATCGCTTCGCGCTTCATGCGGAGCCTGGCTGCCGATCAGGCACGAGCCTGATGCTTTCCGGCGCCATGACGGTGCCCATCGCGACCTTTCAGAAGGAAGAGCGTCCGACGATTCGAAAACCTCATCGGTGGCAAGAAGATTGCGTCGGCGTCCGGCAAGTGGATGCCGAGCCTTGATCCCTATCACAACGAAAACTGGTGCGAGATTCCAGACAGCGGCCCGCAGGACGTCGATGCAGCCGTCGCCGCGGCGAAGACGGCATTCCGCATGCGGCTGACCTGAAGCGTGCACCTACGCTTCGCATTCACGTCGTGAATGTACGCAGAAGAACAATCCATTTCGAAAATGGCGATGGATGCGGTCAAATCCAGATCATCCATTCCGCCAATGAGCAAGGGAAGAAGCAATGACCAACATCCAGAAACTGAAGGACACAGTGAAGGTGTGCATGTTCGACCAGTACGGCACCGTCGTCGACATGCAGGGTGGCCTTGTCAAGATCGCGACGCCGTTCCTCGAGGGGAAGGGCTGGACGGGCAACCCGAACTCCTTCGTCACCTGGTGGCGCCGCACCCACTTCGAGAACTCGATGATCGACGCGCTGCTCCACCGCGAGCACACGCCCTATCGCGAGATCGGTCACCGCGCCGTCTCCCAGGTCATGGACCGGTCGGGCATCAAGTACACGAAGGACGAGGTGAAGTACCTGGTGGGCGAGATCGAGAAGCTCGAATGCTTTCCCGAGGTGCCGGCGGCGCTGGCGAAGCTGCAGACCAGGTACAAGCTGGTCGTGCTCTCCAACGGCGACCGCGACATGCTTGAGACGGCCAAGAAGTATCACAAGATCCCGTTCGACAACGTGATCTCCGTCGCCGAGGCGAACTCCTTCAAGCCGCACGTCGCGACCTACACGAAGGCCGCCGAGATCCTCGGCCTCAAGATGGATCAGATCCTCTTCGTCGCCAACCATGCGTTCGACGTCATCGGGGCGAAGTCGGCCGGCATGCGTACCGCGATGATCAATCGCCGCGATCGGCCGTTTGAAGAGACGCCGCACAAGCCCGACATCACCGCCCCCACGATGAAGGATCTGGCGGATGCGATCGTCTAGTACGGAAGCTCTCTCCGGCATCAAGGTCCTGGACCTGTGCCGCGTCGTCTCCGGCCCCTTCGCCACGATGCATCTCGGCGATCTCGGTGCGGACGTCGTGAAGATCGAAGATCCCCGTATCGGCGACGAGAGTCGCCGATACGGTCCTCCGTTCGTCAACGGGGAGAGTTCGTACTTTCTGTCGGTCAATCGCAACAAGCGCAGCTGCGCGATCGATCTGAAGTCGCCGGCGGGGCAGGACGCGGTGATCGCGCTCGCCAGGGCCGCTGACGTCGTGATCGACAACTTCAGGCCAGGGACCCTCGATAAATGGGGCCTGTCCTACGAAGCGATGAGCGCCCACAATCCCAAGCTCATCCAGTGCAGCATCTCCGGCTTCGGCCGGACCGGTCCGGACGCGAGCCGGCCCGGTTACGACCTGATCCTCCAGGGCGAGTCCGGCGTCATGGACATCACCGGAGATCCGGACGGGCCGCCCACGAAGGTCGGCACGTCCATCGCCGACCTCGTCACCGGGCTCTACGCATCGCAGGCGGTGCTCGCAGCGCTCATGAAGCGCGAGAGGAGCGGCGTCGGCGGACGGGTCGACGTCTCCATGCTGGACGCCATGGCCTCGCTGCTGACGTTCAACGCCGGCATGTACTTCGCGTCCGGAGAAAGCCCGAAGCGTCGCGGGAACGTTCACCCCACGATCAGTCCCTACGAAACCTTCGAGGCGATCGACGGCTGGTTCAACCTCGGCGTGGCCAATGACAAGTTCTGGTTGCTGTTCTGCGCCGTCATCGGTCGCAAGGACCTCGAAGCCGACCCCCGCTTCGACACGGCGCCCAAGCGGGCGGCGAACCGCGCCGCGCTCGGCGCGATTCTGCGTCCGATCTTCAAGTCCGAGCCGCGCGACCGTTGGCTCGAGATCTTCAGCGGAACCGGCATTCCGTGCGGCGCGATCAGGACGGTCGGCGAGGTCTGCGAAGCGCCTCAGCTCGTTCAGCGCGACATGGTCCAGACCGTGACACACAGGGTCGCCGGCGAAGTCAAGTTCGTGGCCCGGCCGCTGCGTTTCGACGACAAGCCCCCCGCGCCGTCCACGCCGCCGCCGACTCTCGGCGAGCACACCGTTGAGGTGTTCGAGCACTGGCTCGGTTGGACGCGGAAGGAGGTGTTAGATCTCGCCTCCATGGGGGCCTTCGGAGATGCCGCGCTGAAGCAGTCGGCCGAATAGGGAGCAGAACGGATGGACGAGGCGCAGGTTCGGGAACTGGTCGTGGCAGCCATGGGCGACGGCCGCCATGAATTCGGATCGTTCTTCCTGTCACGCTTCTTCGGGATGACGGTCTCCTATGAGGCCGATGCCTGCATCGTCTCTCTCGACGTGAAGCCCTACATGTTCAACCCGCAGGGCTCGCTCCACGGCGGCGTTCTGGCGACGGCCCTCGACATCTCGATGGGACATCTTCTTAAGCATCAGTTCGGCGCCGGCGCGACGCTCGAGATGAAGGTCCAGTATTTCGCCCCGGTCCGAACCAGCGTGGTGACCTGCCGCGCCAGTTTTCTGAAGAAGGGACGCAAGACCTTCTTCCTGCAGTCGTCCGCCCAGGATGGCGCCGGAGAAACGATCGCGCACGCGACATCCACCTGGAAGCAGTTGTGAACGACGTCGTCGCCAAGCTCCGGGAGTTGCTGGGCTCCGATTGCATCACCGATCCGGCGCTGGCGGACGGATATCTCTCGGACTGGCGCGGTCTGCTTCGCGGCAACGCAGCCTGCGTGCTGCGCCCCAGAACGACGAGCCTGCTCTCGCGCAGCGTTCGGATCTGTCAGGAGGCCGGCGTCAACGTCGTTCCTCAAGGCGGCAACACAGGGCTAGTGGGTGGCTCGACGCCGGACGAAACCGGTCTCCAGATTGTCGTCAGTACCGGCGCCATGAAGAAGATCCGGACCGTCGACCCGGTCGACATGTCCGTCGTCGCGGAAGCGGGCGCGACGATCGCCGAACTTCAGAGCGCGGCAGCGGAGGCGGACGCGCTGTTTCCCTTGTCCTTCGCCTCGGAAGGCACCGCCACGCTCGGTGGCGCGCTGGCGACGAACGCAGGCGGCATTTCTGCCGTACGGTACGGGAGCGCGAGAGATCTTCTGCTCGGAATGGAGGTCGTACTTCCCGACGGACGGATCTGGAACGGCCTGCGCACGCTCCGGAAGGACAACACCGGCTACGCCCTCAAGCACCTCTTCGCCGGTTCTGAGGGAACGCTCGGCATCATCGCGGCCGCGGCAATGAAGCTCGCTCCCCTGCCGGTCGGTCGCGAGGTCGCCTTCTGCGCGGTCGAGACCGAGGACCAGGTGCTGGATTTCTGGATGAAGCTGCGCGCGGCCGCGGATGGGAATGTGCGTGCCATCGAGTACCTCTCGGGCTCGTGCGTCGAGCTGGCGAAGCGCGAAGGGCTTCGTTCGCCCGTCGAGAAGGCGGACCACTACGTCCTTGTCGAACTGACTTCGAGCCGTCCGGAAGCCGGTCTGAAGGACATGCTGGAAGCGTTCCTCGCCGACAGGCTCGAGGACGGCACCATCGTCGATGCCGCGCTTGCCCAGAGCGGAGAACAACAGAAGCAGATCTGGCGCCTTCGTGAAGACCAGACCGAGGTCCAGAAGAAGGCGGGACGCGACTTCAAACACGACGTCGCTGTGCCGGTGGCAAATGTGCCCGAGCTTCTGCGCCGAAGCCGCGCCGACGTCGAAGCCGGCTTCCCTGATGTGACGGTCGTTCCGTTCGGTCATGTCGGAGACGGCAACATCCACCTGAACGTCGTCCTGCCCGCGGCGCTCGGCGCCGAACGAGCCGCGGAGCACGGCAGGCAGATCAGCCAGGCGATCTACGATATCGTGCTCTCCCTAGGCGGGACGTTTTCGGCCGAACACGGTATCGGTCGGGCTAAGGTAGGCCTGCTTGAAAGCAAAAGAGATCCGGTCGAGCTCGATCTTATGCGCCGGATCAAGTCGGCGCTCGACGAGGACGGCTCGTTCAATCCCGGCAAGATATTCCGATGATCGCAAAGCGAACCGGCAGAATGACCGCTGACGGTATCGGCTGGAAGTCGGCGAAAGCCCTAGAGGAGGCCGATTCGACTTGGTCTACGTCTAGTGCGTCGATTGATTCCGATACTTGCTGAAGCTGCCAACCCTCAGGGCCTTGCAAATTTTCCTGTGAACTCAAGACCGAAAAATTCCGGCGGGTATACCGTCGGCATTAAACCGTCAGCTTTGAGAATTTGTGCTTGGAAATCAACGCGAAAACGTCTTCCTAAATCATTGAGTGGGAGTAGGGCGATCGAGTGCTATTGCGCGGTTTGGTGTAGTTTTGGGCGGGTGACCCCTAGTTACTTTCAATCGGCGATAACGACAGTTGGGGGTTTAGACCTAACCCGCTGGAGGTCGGCACTCCACCGCGTTTTAGCTGACGGAGTACTGCGGCGAACTAGAGCGTGCAGGAGGGCCGGAGCTGCCCGGCCGAGGCCCTCTAATTTGGGAACGGCGGCTATTGGGCGCAGAGCGGTCGTGATCAACTTTCACAGCCGAACTGGATCTCTTGTCGGCTAGAGCTGAAGTTAATGCCTTAAGGGTTTCTCCGTGTTTGCAAGCTGACGGCGGGAGAAGCGCCCATCGCATCGGAGCGCACGGCAGAATTGTAGGCGCAGTTCTAATGCGCCATGAGGACGGACAGATCCGCATGCTCCATGATGTAGCTGGTCGCGCCGCCGAATATCATTTGCCTCAGCCTGTTGCGGGTGAAGGCTCCCTTTATCAACAGATCGCAGCCTTGTGCTCTGGCGGCGTCAAGGACCGCCTCACCAGTGTCGCGGCCTTCCAGTTCAATGCTCAATTGCTTGGCGGCAATGTCGTTGTACAGCAATTGTTGGACTATCTGAGCGGCGGATGGGCCTGGTACTTCTTGCCCGCCGATCACGGTCAGCACCGTTACCCTGTCCGCCAGACGAAGCAACGGCATAGCAAATGCATTTGCCCGAGCCTGCTCGGTACTGCCGTTCCAGTGGATCACGATGTTTGTCGCGATGGTGCTCGGCGGATCTAATGGTACCAGTAGGACGGGCCTGCCGCTCTCAAACAGTGCGGATTCAATGGCGCGCCGGTGAGGGCCGGCAGCATCAACGTCGGACCGCGGCATTACAATGACGTCGAAAGCACGCCCATAACTTCCAACAAAGTCTTCACCCTCAGGCGCGGTTTCCAACCAGCCGAAGCATGGTCGGCTCGAGCCTGCAGTGGCTGGAGGAATATCGTGCTTTAGCATGAACGCTTCGAACAAACGGTGCATTTCGACTAACTCTTCTTGGCTCTTCGCATGGTAAGAATCCAAAGGGATGCCGGTGGCTAATTCTGCGACTAAATATTGAGGGATACCGAGCCGGAGCGGAAAGCCTTCGATGTAGGCGCCGGTACGTTGCGCGAGACGTGCGGCGGCCTCGAGTGCGGATGTCATGAGCGCAATGTTTTGGATCGGGACCAAGATCGTCTTCATTCTTAACCCCCGTGTTTCAGGTGAACATTGACTTACAACGTCTAGTCGCCTTTGAAGGCTAACGGCTTGCGACCAAGGCCGATAGATCCCTCCGATCGCGGTGCAGATCTGTATCAAAATGCCGAGCGATTAGCCCTCCATGTTAGCACTGCCCGGCGTGCTGTTCGACATCAGGCATCGTAGATCACGGTCGTTCGTCCGATCGGTGCTTATCCTGGCAATGAGCTGTATTGCGAACCGGGCAGGCCGTTCTCATGTGGCAGCTCTTGGCGGGCGCAAACCGGCATTCGGCTGGCCCCGAACGTCTCACAGGGGCCACGAGCGGACTAGCTAACTCTAACCTGGCTAAGCGAATGCTCGCAAGAAACTCAGCATTTCACTCGTGGCGTCTGGTCCTCGCGGATCAGCGTCAGAGCCAGCGGGACCGCCTCGCGAGGATCAGGCACCGGATAGGACCGCGATTGCACGATCGAGTTGAGGATCACCTAGACCCACGGAGCCCGGGTCAGCTTGGATCTCGATTGTGGGTGCGACGCCAACGCCTTCTAGCCGCTCGCCGTCGAGCTGCACGTCCCCGACCGCGAGCAACAGCAAGCCGCCGTCGATGAGAAATGCCGTCGCAGCGAGGACAGCTCCCTCGGTCCGGCTACCGATGACCTCGCCAAGCCGATATTTCTTGAAGCCATAGGCAAGGATCTCCTTGCCGCTGCGGGTGCCACCGTTGACAAGCATGGCGACAGGCTTGCGCCACTTCACGTTCTCGAGTTCGCTTGCGCCATTGCGATCAGTGACCTGCATCGTCGGCGCTCGCGTGTTGAACAAATCGAGATACCCGGGGATCGCGCCGCCCCAGCCATCGCGCAAGTCCCAGATCAGCGCGTCGGCGCCGTTCAGGGGACTCTGCGATAGAAGATGCTCGAGCGTCCGCTGATACACGGAGCCAGCGTAGCACCAGACATGAACATAGCCGATGCTTCGACCTTTGGCCGGTATTATACGGGCACTGGCCTTTAGGCCGTCCAAGAACATTTTGTTGGGCTCAATTTCGACCGGAGTAACCGATATTTGCATAAGTGCGCCGGCACGACGCAGCCCCAATACAACTTCCTTGCCGACCTTGCCACGGAATGACTCTACCGGCTGAAACGGTGCACCATCGGCGAAGACGATCACATCGCCAGCGAGCAGGCCGGCTTGTTGGGCCGGCGTGCCTTCTATAACACCGGTGATCATGTTGCGACCCTGCATGTCGAGACGCGAGAGGACGCCAATGCCGGGATAGGAGATACGGCCACTCGGAAAAACACGTTCCAGTCCGCGCCGCCTTAACGCACCAGCAAAGATATCGGAAAGCTGGTAGTACTCTGGTTCGTATGGTGTGTAGTAGCGGGTGTGCGAAGCATGCAGCTCCGAGAGCATGCTATTAATGACGCCGGCCAGCGCTTCTTCGGAACTCGCCCGCGTGGCGTCCGGCAAGTAACGTTCCCGGACCGCCGACCAATCGAGCCCGTGTAGGTGCGGATCGTAGAACCGGTCTCGCACGGTCCGCCATACATTCTCGAACGTGGCGATGCGTGCAGGCACGGCCTGGGATGTGGCCGAATCCGCTGCTTCTTGCTGCTCGGCCCACAACACCGTTGGAGTTAGAGCTGATGCTGTGGCCATTGACGTGAGCCGCAAAAAGTGGCGGCGCGACTGTGCTGAGTTGATTACCTTCTTCATCGTGCAACCTTGCGATGGAGCTCGTCGCTGTCCCGATAATCGAACATTCTCAGAGCCAGAGGGATGTCTCAGACGGGCCGAAAGCGGCCATTGAACCGGATTTGAGGCCGCGCTCGTCAATCCGCGCTTTCGTTGGTCACGATCCAAGTAGTCCGGTGCACCGCTGCTGTTCTGAGCGTTACCTCAACGCGCGCTGAAGGTGAGGCCGGCGCGCTCCTTGAGACGCTCGCGCAACGCCGGCCCCATCAGCGCGCCCGGCGTCCAGATGCCGCCCTCGCCCTGCACGTCGTGCACGAGGCAGAGAGCGCTTTCGGCGATCATCTTGCTGGTCGAGCCGTAGCCCGGATCGCGGTCGCCCGTGACCACTGCCTCGACCCGTCCGCCATCCGGCAGTTCGCCCAGGAAGAGAATATCGTAGAAGCCCTTCTCGCGCTCTTCCCGAGTCGGGCCTGCACCGGCTTTGAGACCGCCGGTCCCGAGCAGGGAAAATATGGTGGCGAAGGTCTCCGTCGTCACGCGACCGATTTCCCCAAATCCCGGCGCGACCATCATCTCGTCGTAAACGAAGTCCCTGCCGTAGGGATGACCCAACAGGAAATTCGTGCGGTGCACATTCTTGGTGTTAATCGGCGCCATGGGGAACGGCACGAGCCACACGGTCGTATTCGGGGATAAGGCCCGACGGCTGAGACGGCCCGGTAAACCCCGGCGTCAACGCGAAGGGATCGGTCAGCAGCCGGATCAGGGCCGGGTCGCGCGCGGCGGCGGCCAACGTCGCCTGAGCGCTCGCCGCGGTGCCGCCAGACATGCCGCCTTTCACCTTGCGCAGGCGGGCTTTGACCCGCCGCGCCGGGCGTCTGAATTTCTCGCGCGCCTTCTCCTGCAAGATGAGCACGCCGAGATCGAAGGGGATGGAATCGAAGCCGCAGGAGAAAACGATGCGCGCGCCGGTCCGTTTCGCCTCTTCGTGATGGGCGTCGATCATGCGCCGCATCCAAGCCGGTTCGCCGCATAGATCGACATAGCCGGTGCCCGTGGCCGCGCAGGCCGCCACAAGCTCGGGGCCGTAAAGCTGATAAGGCCCGACCGTCGTGATAATTACGGCCGCACGCTCGCACATCGAACGTAGGCTGGCCGGCTCGCCGGCATCCGCCCTCACCAAAGGCAAATCGTCTGGTGCGCCGATGTCGGCACGCACCTTCTGGAGCTTGTCGGTCGAGCGTCCCGCGATCGCCCAGGACGGAGCATCGCCGCCGCGATAGGACGTCGCCAGGTATTCGGCGACGAGACGGCCGGTGTAACCCGTCGCGCCATAGACGATGAGGTCGAAGTCCCGCTTCACGACGTTGGTCCTCCTCGAGACCCGGGAGAGCGCTATCCCTTACTCGGACCGGTCTTCCGCCAGCTGGATCGCACCAGCTTGCCTGGCGCGCTCATTCGATCACCTCGTCGGCGCGGGCCGAGCAGGCGCCTAAGAGGTGGGGATGCCATGCCATTTTGCGCTGTCCCGGCGCCCGGCGAGGACACGAGGACGCGCAGCAAGTGCCATTCGAGGGGGCAGCCGCATTCATTGAACCGTCCCATCGCGTTTGACGGAAGATACCACAGTTCCTGTCTTGGGGCGCGCAACGTCCGGTTGGAGTCAATATGCCATTTTGACCGCGCGGGCGAGCCACTTCCGGTCTCCCCTCGACAAGCGGACAGTTTCCGGGCCGGTTGGCATGTCCTAAACGGGCCAACACCGGAAGAACTCAGGTGAGCAAGTCTCGTCCGAGCGCTCGGGAGCAGACATCGAGGCGGCCGAGGAGTCGATCGGTGTCGCAAAAGCGACGCAGCACTGACGGGTCGGATCGCGGGAGCCGAAGCCTCGTGTTGCCCCGGAAGCAGACTTGAAGGAGAAGGGGCGAACGCGACTCCGGCAGCAGCCGCAGGGTCCTCGTGATGCCGCCAGTCAAAATCGCACATGCGCAGCAAATGCAGCCGCACGCGGCGGTCTCAGATACGAAACCTGCTGATAGGGATCGGCTTCATTCGTCCTTCCATTTGATCGAGCAGCCAATAGACGCCTTTTGGTCAGCCGGCGCCAGACCGGTGGTCGCAATCGCGTGCATGGCCTCGACAAGCTCTCGGGGCGCCCCCGCGCGAGGCTGAGTTGTGCGCCCTTCGTCGAGCCGGCCGCGATACTTGAGCTTGCGGTCGGCATTGTAACCGAAGAAGTCCGGCGTACAGACCGCCCCATACGCCCGAGCGACTGTCTGGGTCTCGTCGTGGAGATATGGAAACGGGAAATCATGAGCCTTCGCGAAGCGCTTCATATTTTCAAACGAGTCTTCGGGATAGCTCGCCGCATCGTTCGAGCAAATCGCCGCAAAGCCTATGCTCTCCGACATCAGCACGCGGGCGTCCGAAACCATGCGGTCGATCACCGCTTTAACATAGGGACAATGGTTGCAGATGAAGACGACGACCGTGCCTTTTTTGCCCGCAACGTCGTCTAGTGCGTAAGTCTTGCCGTCGGTGGCCGGAAGCTGGAACACCGCCGCCGGCGTATCAAAAACGACTTGGGTAGCTGCTGTTGCCATATCGCACCTCCTTGTGCCCCAATATATGCTGACGACGGCCTGCTGGGGCACGGTTTCCAAAACCTGCTCGCCAGTCGCGTCGTTTTGGCCATACGTCAGCCATTTCCGGTCGACCCTTAACAACTGCCATTTGGACGAGCGCGGGAATTCGTCGGTGTCGGCCACGAACGGACGTTAGCACCTCCAATGCTCCGGCGCGTGGGGCGGCGACCATGATAAACTGCGGTCTAAAGCTTGTTCGTCCGGCGGCTCTGAATGATTGTCTCGACACTCACCGCCGGCCGCGCTCCTGCGATTTTTTTTCGCCGATCAGACAGGGCACCCGGGGCTCTTTCTCGGCGGCTGGGACGATCCTGCTCTCTGGCTTGAGGCCCGCAACTTCGAGAACAAGCTTGGTCCGGATCGCTTCCTGGAATTTTTCGCGATCTTTGATCGTCATGATGAAGGCGCCCGGCCCGCCGATCACGCAGTCCTCGTAATAGAGATCGAGATTCTCAATATCGGTCGTCGAGAGGGATGGCTCCTTCACCATGATCGGGAGGCCGTTGATAATAATGCCTTTCTCCAGGGCAGCGTCACGCGCGCCGGTTACGGGGGCTCCGTTGTTGTTCGGCCCATCGCCGGAAATGTCGATGACGCGCCGCAACCCGCGATACGGGCTCTCTTCGAACAGCTGCAGTGCGAAATTGATCGCACCGGAAATCGAGGTACTCGAACCTCGGCGAACCGGTGTTTTCATGATCTCGGCGGCCACTGCATCCGCCGATTCCGGGCCGTCGATCATGCGCCAGGGAACGATGATCTTCTCGTCGCCCGACATCGACCACTCGAAATAGGTCACGGCCACCTTGCTGCCCGGAACGGCCCTCAACGCCTGCAGGAAGTCTTTCGAAACGATGGCCTGTGCATAGCCCTCGCGCTGAATGGCAAGTTCGTCCATATCCATCGAATAGGAGACGTCGACGGCGATAGCGAGCTCGACATTGACGGGCTGTACACTGTGGTTGGTGTCGGCGAATCGAGAGTTCGGGGCCGGCGCGGCAATGCCAGCAACATCACCTCCGACCATCGCCCCCGCAACAAGCACCGCCCCGACCGAGACACACCAGCGCATGGCGGCCCTCCCGTCCTTTCACGAGCATGGTGACACCCAAAACGCGCATCGAAAAGCGGAAACATGCAATTGCCGTTCACGTTCGCAGCAATCGAGGCTTGCTCTGGACGATGAGCAGAAGCCCGGAGCTGCCTCGTGCTTCCAGAAAGAGTCGGGTCGCGCCAACCCCAAAGGCTTTGCCTGTCACGGATGAGACTTCCCAGGTTCCAGTTAGCAAGATGACTGAGCAGGATCTCAATGCCCTCGTTGCCTGGTTGCGCACCATTCCGCCGATCGAATAGAGGTGATCTTCCGTCGAATGCCGAACGTCGCAGATGGGGTCGACGCTGACGCAGGACAGGGAAGAGATTAGGAAAGAACGGCGAGCGTAGCTTTCTAAGTCCCCAAAGGGGGCGGCACTCAAGGCGGCGAACGCGAGCGTCATACACGAGGCCGGCAGGACACGCGACGTGCTGAATCGCGACCCCGGAATCGTGCGGCGCACTTTCGATAGAGAGTTAAGGGAATGCACGCGTTGTCCGCAAAATTACGGGACTCCCACCAAACTTAACCGTTCTGCTCAACGTTAATTCGTACCCGTTGTTGTTGATCGAGACGAAACTGGACACTCTTGTTGAGCATCGCATTGTTTGACTGTCGCGCCATGGTCTCGAAAGCAATGAAACGAATGAAGCGGCCAAGGTTGAAAATCTCCGAAACGAAGTGTTCGGCATGCGGCGGCACGGGGCATGAGCCAGTTGAGCAACTGGAGGGCGGTCGCAGAATTTACCCGCCCAAGTGCAAGGTCTGCGAAGGCAAGGGCCGGGTGAAAGAGACCGCCAACTGAGGCGGGCGAACTCGACGAAGCGGTCTACGCCAACACCTCGCTGCGGCGACCCATACCGCGCATTGCTGAAATTCGGAGGTTCCGCTACTCCGCATTTTTTGGGAATGTTCCAATGGGCAAAGTGAGTATTGCGTTGGTGGTTGGCGGCATGGCTCTTGTTCTCGGTGGGCCTGATAGTTGCCCTTTCCCAGAAAGAGGGAGCCGCCCAAGGAATCGTTTGAAGAAGCCGGCTACGGCTCGAGCGGTGTCTTCGTGAGTTAGGCGATCTGGACAAAGCTCAGAGCCGTTGGAGCGTTAGCCGGTTTTACGAAGGTGAATAGTTTGTGTTGACGGGGCAGGCTAAAATGAACAGCGACGAACTTCAGATCAATTTCCAGGCGCCAGCGAATCTTCGTAAGTGGCCCTCGCGCGGCGGATTCAGGCCCATATGCCGTCGTTGATGGCACGCTAGATGACTGCATGCGAGAATTCATGGCGAAGCCCTTATCAGCGCGCCTTCTATACGAAATCCACTGCACGCCACAGCCGCCTCTAGTAACCGAAGTGTTATCTCACGAGCATGTCGTTGAGTTGGCGCGGCTGCGCGAGCTCCTGTGATCGTTTCGTTTTCTCGACGGTCGTCATTACGGAAAAGCTATGTTAAAAGCCGCTCCTCTCGAAAGGAGCAATGATTGTGAAGAAGGCAGCCAAGAAAGCCGTGAAGCGGCGCGAATGGACGAAGACAGACATCAAAGAACTCAAAGTCCACTCAAAAGCACGCACGCCGGTTACCAAGATATCCAAATTGACGAAGCGCAGTATTGGTGCACTCCGCCAAAAGGCACTAGTCCTTGGAATTGGACTCGGACATCAGCGGTAGCCCATCGCGTGATATCGATAAACCGGGCAGAGTAGGGCGGCCCGAAAGCCGCCCCCTGAGCAGCTAAAGCATCCTTCGCCTTTCTGACTACCGGAACGACAGTTGCGGGCAAGTCGGTCCGCAGCCGCGCAACTTCCGCCTACACGCGCGCGAGTCCAGTGGGATCGGCACCCTTTGCATCGATGCGGATATTCTGGGCACGTTGGTGTCTCCACCGTCGCCGTTTAGCATCGACCGGCCATAACTGCTCGGGTCAGACGAGTGGGGCCGCTGGATGTCTCATGCGGTTCAAGATGCGACCTCACGCGGAGGGCAGCTCTTGGCCGCGAAGCGGACCTGAATGTCGATAGACGGATTGTCCGGTGAGCGGTGCGAGCGATTACCCGACAGCTCGAAACAGGGGTTTCCTGATCATTGACGGTATCGGAAGTAAAGTGGTGCGAGTGTGAGTGGCGGCCCTGCGGCTAGGCACGCGCGTCCGGTTAATCGATTGACTCCGATACTTGCCGAAGTAACCATTCCTCCGAGCGATATGAATTTTCCTGTGGATTCAAGACCGAAAAGTTAGGGCGGCTATCCCGTCGGCATTTGATCGCCAGCCTTGAAACTTTGTGCTTGCAAATCAATGAGGTAATCTCGTCCTAAATGATTGAGTGGGAGTAGGGCTAGCGGCGGCCTTCGCGTAGTTTGGCGTATTTCGGGGCGCGTTCTCGTTCTCTTTTATTCGACGTCGAGGTGGTCGGCCGGAGTTGCATGCTTGGATTTAATCCGGCCGAAGCCGATATCCCAGTGTTCTTACGCGGACGGCGTACTGCTGCGTATTTTAACGCGCAGAAAGGCAGGGCGTCTTCATCGCGAACTCGATCTCCTCACGGACATCGCGCTAGCTTTGGACAAGGCGTAGCCCCATTCGTTGCGTCCAGGTGCCTCAGACGCGAAACCTAGCCTGTCAGACTGGTCTTTTTGCTCATCGACCAGGGGTTTCCTCGGATATGTCGAGGACGACGTTTCCTACGACATCTCCGCGCTCTATCGTGTCGTGGGCTTCGTCGATCGCTTCGAGTGGCAAGTGGCGCGCTATGGCGTGGACCAACCGGCCTTCGCTCAGGATCTTGGTCAATTCGGCGATGCCGGCCAGTCGATCCGCGTCAGAAATATCATAGATCAGGAACAGGCGCAGCGTGATCGAGTTCTGCATCAGCCAGAGGCTGGGCAGAGCCGACTCGTTGGCCGACATGCCATACACCACGACCGTGCCGTGAGGACGAAGCAGTAGGGGATACAGCTTCGCGTTCGACGTCAGGTCGAGCTCAATGATTGTGTCGACGCCGCGCCCCTGGGTGATGTCTCTGACGCGCGCGCCGACATCCTCGGTCCTGTAGTTGACGACGTGATCCGCCCCGCCGCGCCTTGCATGCTCCGCCTTGGCGTCCCCGCTGACCGTTGTGATGACCGTGGCGCCGCGCAGCTTGGCCAACTGGATAGCATAGTGGGCGACCGATCCCGCGCCGCCGGCAACCAGCACGGTCGCGTGTTGATCGATGTTGGCAAGGCGAACGGCCTGGACCGCGGTCAGGGCAGGGATGCCGAGGCAGGCACCCTCGTCGTAGCCGACATTGGCCGGCAGCGGCACCGCCTGCGCGCTCGGCAGCACGATGTATTCGGCCGCGGTGCCGTGCGGACGCTTCCATTGGCCGTTCCAGACCCATACGCGTTCGCCGACGCGATCGGCAACGCCGGGACCGACGGCGTCGATATCCCCGGCGCCGTCGCTATGCGGAATCACCAGCGGCGCGGCGAGCCCGCGGCCAAATCCGCCACGGCGAACCTTCCAGTCGGAAGGGTTAACGCCTGAGATCCGCAGCTTGACGCGGACTTCTCCCGGTCCCGGTGCTGGGGTCGGCTGTTCGCCGATCTGCAGGACCTCATGCGCCGGACCCTGCCGTGTATAGAATGCTGCGCGCATCGCTAGTACCTTTCAGTTGGATCATTCAAAGGCGAAAGCACGCCTCATTGCGCCGTCGCGCCGCCGTCGACTTTGAGGCTGGTGCCGGTGACGAGCCGGGCGGCGGGTGAGGCGAGGTAGACGACCGCTTCGGCGACGTCTTGCGGCTCGGCGACCCGCTTCAGCGGAATGGTGTCCATCGCAAACTGCCGATACGACGCATCTTGCAGGAATGGCGCAGTCATCGATGTCTCCACAATGGTCGGGGCGACGGCATTGACCCGGATGTCATGTGCGGCGAGCTCGATGGCCATCGCCTTGGTCAAGCCTTCGATGGCATGTTTGGTCATGCAATAGACGCTGCGTTTGGCGGCTCCGACGTGACCCATCTGAGACGAGATGTGGATGATCGCGCCACCGCGTCGCCGTGCAATCATGGACCTGGCGACCGCCTGCGAAGTCTTGAACGCCGAGCGGACGTTGAACATGAGGAGTAGGTCGAGTGTCGCATCGTCGACTTCGTCGATGGCCTGAAGCCGATTGGTACCGGCATTGTTGACGAGTACGTCGATGTTGGAGTTCGACTCCAGCTCGCGCCAGAACGCCTGCTCGGTGACATCGGCCTGTCGGGTCTCGAGCCGGGGGCCTGCTTCCTCCTTGAGATCGTCGAGGTCGCGCCGGGTCCGGGCAACGGCCACGACGCGGGCGCCGGCCTGCGCGCTGGACAGCGCGCAGGCGCGGCCGATGCCGCGGCCGGCGCCGGTTACCAGCACAGTCAGGCCATTGAGTGGTGATGCACGGTCCATCAGAGGTCTCCTTGATTCATTCGGGGGAGTGCGCAGGCGTCTGTTGCTTGCCGCACCGCGCTAGAACGCCACGCGCGCCGCACCTTTGAGCGCGAGCATGTCCCTGGCTTCGTCGGCGCTTGCGACCTCCAGTCCGAGGCCCTCGATGATCTTGCGGGCGAGGGTGACCTGCTCGGCATTGGATCGCGCCAGGCGGCCTTTGCCGGACCAAAGCGAATCCTCAAGCCCTACGCGGACGTGACCGCCCATGGCGGCGGCCATTGCCGCAATTCGCATTTGTGCGGATCCTGCACCCAGCACCGACCAACGATACTGAGCGCCAAACAGCCGGTCGGCTGTCCGCTTCATGTGCATCACGTCTTCGGGGTGGGTGCCGATGCCGCCGAGAATGCCGAACACCGACTGCACGAACAGCGGCGGACGCACCAGCCCTCGGTCAAGAAAATGCGCGAGATTGTAGAGATGCCCGATGTCGTAGCACTCGAACTCGAACCTTGTGTCGCTGCCGTAGCAAGTCTCTAGGATGTATTCGATGTCCTTGAACGAATTGCGGAACACGAGATCGCGCGTTGCCTCCAGATGCTGGCGTTCCCACTCGAATTTGAAGTCGCTGTAACGGTCGAGCAGCTTGAACAGCCCGAAATTGACCGAGCCCATGTTGAGCGAGGCGACTTCCGGCTTGAAGCGGGCCGCGGGTTGGACCCGCTCCTCGACCTTCATGTAGGGGCTGCCGCCGGTGGTGAGGTTGATCACAGCTCCGCAGCGCTGCTTGAGGCGAGGCAGGAACCTGGCAAAGGCTTCCGGGTTCTGATCGGGCTTTCCGGTTTCGGGATCGCGCGCATGCAGATGCAGGATGGCGGCTCCCGCCTCGCTGGCGGCGACCGCCTCGTCGATGATCTGATCCGGCGTGATCGGCAAATGGGGCGACATGGAAGGGGTGTGGATCGCCCCTGTGATGGCGCAGGTGATGATGACTTTCGACGTCATGGCGCGGTGTTCGCTTTGGCTGGCACGATCGGCACGAGCAGGTGTGAAGGGCAGGCGGGCCCGGCGTGTAAAGTCACCTTGCCGCCGAAGATGGACGCCGGCCGATCGCGGGGATCGTCGTGCAGGAAGGGGCCGCAGCCGCGCATCTCGTTGCGGATATTGGAAAGGCGGGCCGACGGGCCGGAATACTCGTAGTCCTTGCCGCGCACGGTGAGCGCCAGCCGGTAACCCGCCGGCACGACGATCGAGGTCGGCCAGATCTCGATGTCGAGTTCGTAGATGCGGCCGGGTTGCAGAGGCTCGATCTCGTCATGCGGATGATACGGCCGATAGACCGTCGATTGCCGCGGATCGAGCTTGCGATGCGAGGCGCGCAGCCAGCCTTGCGCGATCGGCGTGTGCGGATCGAGCGCGCCCTGGAATACCACCTCTTTCATGTCGGGCGAGAACAGCCGGAGGACCAGGAACAGGTCGGCGTCGGTGGTCTCAGAAGAGACGAACAACTTTGCCGCAAGCGGTCCGGTGATCTCCAACTCGCGATCCTGCGCCGGGAGCAGGAATGTGGCGCCGTCGCCCAGTCCGGCGTAGCTGTGGCTTGCCTGCAGCTCGGGTTGATAAGGGAGCAGGACCAGGTTGCTGCAATGGAGGAACAGCTTGCGCCACTCGGTGCGCGCGATCGGCCATTGCTGTTCGCTGCGCGGCTCGAAGCGATCGACGTGGCGCAGCCAGAGCTTGACCGGCGGCTCCTTGTCCCATCCGTTGGCTTCGCGCTTGAGGAAATGGTCGAAGAAGCGCTTTTGAACGTCCACGCCGTAGTTCGTGTAGAACTCGGTCCAGTGCTCGCGGCCGTGGACTTCCAGCCATTTGTGTTTGGACGCAGCGCGGAGGAATCCCTCGATATTGCCGCGCAGGTGCAACCCGTTGCCGCCCCAATTGGCTGCGGACAGCAAGGGCACATCGATCTGGTCCCACCGCGCGGACCGCTCCTGGTAAAACGGATCCCAGAGCGGACGGGAATAGACGTCTTCACCGAGATCGCTACAGCGTGCCGCGAGTTCATCGGCGTCCAGCGTCTCCGGACCGCAGACCAGATCGCCGGTGAGGACGCTGCGAGGACCGCGGCGACCGAGGCCATGCTGGACCGACGTGACCTGCTGGCGGTACCAGTTGGCGAGGAACGTGCAATAGATGCCGCCGTGATGGCTGACGTCGCGATAGAAATCGGCCGCACCTTCCCAGACGCAGATCGCCGCGAGGTGAGGCGGGCGCAGCGACGCCACCTGCCATTGGTTCATGCCGTAGTAGGAAATGCCGTTGAGGCCGACCTTGCCGTTCGACCAGGGCTGGGCCGCGGCCCACTCGATGCAGGCGTAGAAGTCGCGGCTCTCGCGCCCTGACCAGGGCTCGATGTGACCGGGCGACCGCCCGGCACCGCGTCCGTCGACCCTCACGCAGGCGTAGCCATCCGGCACCCAGCGTTCGGGATCGACGACTTCCCAGTTTTGATAGAGGCCGCTCGATCCATGCGTGACCTCCGGGAATTGCTCGACCATCTGCTGCCACGCCGAGGGATAGCCCTGCTGAAACGACAAGCCCTTGGCGTAAGGCCCGTAGCTCATGATGACCGGGCAGGCGGCGCTGCCCGGCGGGCGAAACACGTCTGCCCGCAGCACGACCCCGTCATCCATCGCGATCGGCACGTCCCATTCGACGATCATGCCGTCTCGCCGCTCGACCCGGTGAGGATCGGCTGCAACGGGCTGCTCCATCAGCGACATCTCTTCACTCCCTCGCATTCGATTGTCCTTTCCGGTCTATTGCGGCAGCGCGTCGTCCCTGGTCTCGCGGCCGATGGTGACCGCGAGCAGGCTGAGCAGCGCAAAGCAGGTCATCACGCCGGCCGCCTTGCTGAAATTTCCGCCGAACGGCGCGACCAGCAGGCCCGCGACAAGCGGTCCGAAGCTCGTAATGATGCGTCCGGTCCCGTTGCAGAACGACAATGCAGTGGCTCGAACGTGCGTCGGGAAGAGCTCCGGCACGTAGATGGCGTGGCCGGAGAACACGCCCCAGACGAAGTAGCCGAACAGCGGCAGCAGGTAGGGATAGAGGGCGTGGTGGTCGACACCGA
This sequence comes from Bradyrhizobium niftali, assembly GCF_004571025.1. Taxonomy (GTDB): domain Bacteria; phylum Pseudomonadota; class Alphaproteobacteria; order Rhizobiales; family Xanthobacteraceae; genus Bradyrhizobium; species Bradyrhizobium niftali. The sequence continues at coordinate 151,468 of NZ_SPQT01000002.1, forward strand.
AGTAGAGGTAGAGGCCGACGGCCAGCGTTCCGAGGTTGTAGAAGGCGATGGTGGCGCGGCGGCCGATCCGGTCGGCAATAAAGCCGAATGTCGCGTAACCGAGGATGCCCCCGATGCTCCAGAGCTGCATATTATGGCTGACGATCGCGATCGCCTCGGCGCCGTTGATCGCGTCCTTCTCCAGCATCAGGCTCTGGATCGTGGGCAGCCAGATCAGGCTCGTCCAGATCGACAGTAGCGTGCCGAGGCAAAACATCAGTCCGATGATGGTGTTGAAGATCAGCTTGCGTCCAAAGAGCTGCATCGGAACGAACCGAAGAAATTCGCGATCCGCATCCGACACGCCGGCTCCGGCGAGCCTGGCGCGCGAGCGCCGCGCCTGCACCGCGGCAAACGACTCCGGTTCGGCCACGCCGCGGCGGAGCAGGAACAGCAGCAGTGCTGGTGCGATGCCCGCTGCGAACACGTAGCGCCAGCCGAGAGGCGCGAGCAGGCCGTACACGGATGCCCCGAGCAGGCTGCCGAACGCGCCGCCGGTCATCATGATCCCGGTGACCTTGGCGCGGTGAGGCCCGGACAGCGCCTCCGCGAGCAGGGGGATTCCGACGATAATCTCGGCGCCTGCGCCGACGCCGGCGAGAAAGCGGTAGATACCGAGCTGTAGCGGTGTCTGTGCGAACCCTTGCAGGCCGGTGAACACGCTGAAGATCAGGATGCTGATGGCCAATGTCCGCAGCCGGCCGGCATAGTCAGCCACGATCCCGAACACGAAGCCGCCAAGGGCCCAACCCAACAGGCCGACCATGCTGAGCAGACCGCCGATTCGGCCAAGCTCGGCAAGGTTCGCTTGGTTGCCGAGCAGCTCAGAGAGCGCCGGGCGCAACACGAAGGAGAACAGCCCGAAATCGGTGGAATCGAGAATCCAGCCCAGCCACACCACCGCAAAGACGCGCCATTGATACGGGGTGATGTCGCGGACCCAGTCCAGCGGGCGCGCATCTACCGTGGTCGTCTCAGCTGCCGAAGGCTGCTTCATGGCCGGTCTCCCTGTCGGACGAATTTCTTGACGTCGTCTCGAGCGAGGGGATACCGGTCCGCAGCTTGCCGCAGGAAATACTATCTCGGCATGACGGTCATAACGCGATGCTGACCACGGCGATCAGGGCAGCAGCTTCGCCATTGTCCAGCTGCCGGAGGCGATCTGGGTGGCGATGGTCTCGCGCAGGGTCGCCTTGAGCTGCTCTCCGGCCGCCGACAAGGGCTGTTCGCGCGACTGGACGAGCGCCCACGACACATCGAGGTGCCGGATCGGTGCGAGGCTGACGCGCCCCTCGCGGAGGAAGCGGTAGGCCGAGCAAAACGGCAGAGTGGCGAAGCCGAGCCCGGCTTCGACCGCGAGCATGATCAGGGTCGGAGAGTTTCCCTCGAACGCGACATCAAGCGGGATTTTCCGCTCGGCCATTGCTGTTTCAAGGATCAGCCGAAGGCTGTTTGGTCGTCCGGGGACGATCAACGACTTCGTCGCCATCTCCTCGAGCGCAACCGGCGCAGCCGGATCGAGACCGGCGGATCTAGGGCCAATTAGGCACAGCGGCTCACGCAGGAACTCCGTGCTATCGAGTGTTGCCAGCGGCTCGACATTGGTCACGACCGCCAGGTCAGCCTTTCCGAGGTGAACCATTGACCAGGCATTCAGGACGCCGCTGATGCCCTCGATGACGCGCAGCAGCACGCCCGGGTGACGCTCCCGATATCGGGCGACCGACGGTAATGTCACGAGTTCGAGCATGGATGGCGGCATCGCCACCGTCACCTCGCCGCTCGGCTCGTTGAATTCGTCGCGCACCTCCTGCCGCACCCGGTCAACGTGCTGCAGGAGGCCAACGGCGCGATCGCGCAACAGCATCCCGGCGCTGGTCAAGGCAACTCCGCGATCGGAGCGCTGGAACAGCGCAACTCCGAGTTCTTCCTCAAGCTGGCGCACATGACGGGACAGCGCAGGCTGTGCGATGTGCAGCAAGGTCGCCGCACGCGTCACACTTCCAAGCTCGGCGATCTGAAGAAAAAAGCGAAGCTGCTTGATGTTCATGATCAAGAGGGCGTGTCACTATCCAGTCATCGGCCAATCGCGGATGGACGCCGAGAGTTGCTCATACAATCCGTTCCTGGCCCCTGCCGCGTACCTCCTACAGCTTCGGCGTTTCGCTTGAAAATGTCTACTTGTTATGATCGGAAACGCGCCAACATTGGCCTTCGGTCTCGCCATCTCAGACGGTATCAGCTTGGGCTCATCGGCGAGTGACGACATTTCACCGAAGAATTTGATGAAGCAAGCCACAACGATGAAAGATGTGGCCCTTCCTGGGCTGATTCCCGGTATCACCGTTAGCTCAAGCCCTGACGACTATCGCCTGATCAAGGCGCTGAGGCCGCAACGTTTCGACGGCGAGCGCTGGATTCCGACGTCAGGCGCGATGGGGGCTCGATAGGGACGCCGCAATTCCCTGGGGCCCATGTCGGAGGTCCTCGGCCGCGCGTCGGAGGATTTCATGAAGCCAGTCGTGCGATGGTTCACCCTCGACGCGTTCATGCCACAACAGCCGGGCTTCGACAGGGGTTGTGGTGTAGGGCAGCTCGTAGGTCGCAATCGAATGATTTTGCTCGAGCGCCCTTGCCAGCGGACGCGGGACAATGGCTGCCAGTTCGGAATCCTGGAGCAGGGCGGGGAGCGCAAGAAAATGCGGCAATGAGACCGCGATCCGCGGCGGGCGGTCGCTTTCCGAGAGCGCCCGCTCGAGCGCCGCGCGGTCATACATTTCCGAGCGCCGGGCGAGACCTCGCTCCGAGATGAATCCGCCGATGGCGCCCTCCTGCTCGCCGCCAAAGGAGACGACGACCAGCGACAGGCGCGCAAGCTTTGCTTTGTCAAGCCGGCCGAGTTTACGCTATCCGCCGACAATGAGCACGTCGTCATATTCGAATAACAGCGACGTGCGGAAGCGGCTCGGAGGGACCGAGAAGACGCCGATAGCCACGTCGATGCGACCGAGATCGATCTGCTCGGCAAGGTCGATTCGGGTCACGGGCTTGATGGTCAGGTCAATGGACGGCGCCTCTCGGCCGAGTAGTTTCAGGAGCGGAGATGCCAGGACCATCGTCGTGAAGTCGTTGGCGGCGAGCGTGAACTGCTTGGTGGACGTTGCCGGGACGAAGGTCGGCAGCTCGACCGCGGCCTCAAGGGTTCGCAGAGCCTCACGAACCTGCGGCGCCATCGTCAGCGCGCGCGCCGTGGGTTGCATGCCCGTGGCCGTGCGCACGAACAGTTCGTCCTCCAGCATCTCGCGAAGTCGGGCAAGTGAATGACTAACGGCGGACTGGGTCAGCGCAACCTTCTGGCTGGCGCGCAGCACGCTGCGTTCCTCCATAACGGCGTCGAACACCTTGAGCAGATTCAAGTCCAATGTCTTGAAAGAAACGGGCACGACGAGGATCCTGTTGGCAGCCAGCCGCGTGCGCGCATGCCGCGGTGGAATCCAGTTAAAGCCAGGCACATGCTGGACGCAACCGCGGAGCTAACGGAGACATGCTGTCGCCGGTGCGACCAATCTGAAGCCGGTTCAGGACAGATCTGCGAAGGTTTCACTTCCGTCGCTGTCCGATCCCGTCATTATTCTCGTCGCCTGTCTGGAGGAGGGTCGCAATGAGATCCAGCGTGATGTCGGGTGTCAAACGCAAGATGGTCGTTGCGATGGTTGCGTCGGCGCTACTTGGGACATCGGCAGTTGCGCAGGATGCTCCTGTCAAGCTCGGTGTCCTGACCGACATGTCCTCCCTTTACGCCGACAACGGCGGCCAGGGGTCGGTGGTCGCGGCGCAGATGCTGTTGACGATTTTGGCGGCAAGGTGCTCGGGCGATCGATCCAGATCGTCGCCAGCGACCACCAGAACAAGGCGGACGTCGGTGCGGCGATCGCACGGCGCTGGCTCGACAACGAGGGCGTCGAGGCGATCCTTGACGTGCCGAATTCCGCTGTTGCGCTCGCCGTCCAAGGCATTGCGCGTGACAAGAAAAAGCTGTTTCTCGCCACAGGCGCGGCAACGTCGCGCCTGACAGGTGACGAGTGCTCGCTGACGGGTATTCACTGGACCTACGATACCTATGCTCTGTCGCAGGGCACGGCCAAGGCGATCTCACGTCTTGGCGCAAAGAGCTGGTTCTTTCTCTCGGCAGACTATTCGCTCGGCGCGCAGCTCGAGGCCGACAGCCGCAAGGTCATCGAGGCGACCGGCGGCAAGGTCGTCGGCGCAGTCAAGCATCCAGTCAACACGCCCGATTTCTCTTCCTTCCTGCTGCAGGCGCAGTCTTCAAACGCGGACGTGATCGCACTCGCCGATGCTGGGGGTGATTTCATCAACGCGGTCAAGCAGGCCGGAGAGTTCGGAATCACGCGTCAACAAAAGCTTGCCGGCCTGATCGTCTTCATTGCCGACATCCATAGTCTTGGATTGCAGAATGCCAAGGGCCTGATGCTCAGTTCGGCATTCTATTGGGATCTCAACGATGGGACGCGGGCGTGGTCGAAGCGTTTCATCGAGAAGACGCAGAAAGTCCCGACCATGATCCACGCCGGCACCTATGGTGCGGTGATGCACTATCTGCGGGCAATCAAAGCGGCAGACACGCTGGATGGACCGACGGTGGCCGCCAAGATGCGCGAAATGCCGGTGAACGATTTCATGACGAGGATCGGCCACATTCGCGAGGACGGACGGCTGATCCGCGATATGTATCTTTTCCGCGTCAAGTCGCCGGAAGAGTCGAAATACAGGTTCGATTACTACGAGTTACTCGCGACCATTCTTGGGGAAGAAGCGTTCAGGCCGATGGAGGAGGGAGGATGTCCGCTCCTGAAGAAGCCGTGACCGGCGAAACCGTAGTGCCCCTTGCCCATAGAAGCATCGACGAGATCATGATGGGCCGAACCGCGTGCCGCGAATTCTGCGACGATCCGGTCCCGCGGCGGACCGTCGAGCAGATTCTCAGCGCAGCCCGGTTCGCACCAAGTGGAGCGAACATCCAGCCCTGGCACGTCTATGTGCTCACGGGCGCGGTCAAGGACAGGGTGTCGGCGGCGCTGCTGGAGGCGCACCAGACGTCGCGCGACGAGCACGTGTCGGAATACAAATATTACGCCAGCGACTTGCCCGAGCCGTACCTCAGGCGGCGACAGCAGTTCGGTCAATTGTTCTACGGCGCACTCGGGATCGCGCAGGCCGATTCCGTGGCCCGGGCACGGCAGACCGCGAAAAACTACACATTCTTCGGCGCGCCGGTAGGACTGATCGTAACCATCGACCGTCGTCTGGAAGTCGGAAGCTGGCTCGACCTCGGAATGTTCGTGCAGAACGTAATGCTGGTAGCGGCAGGGCGTGGGCTTCAGTCCTGCCCGCAGGAGACGTTCTCGAAGTATCACCGGATCCTCCGTCCGCTGCTGTCGATCCCGGCGGAGCAAATGGTGGTGTGCGGCGTTTCGATCGGCCGTGCCAGGGTTGTGGGGGCGGAAAGATTGATGCCGCGTGCGGACGTCGACGAGTTCGCCACGTTTGCGGGATTTGAAGCGTGAGATCCAATCGAGAAGGAGGACAGGACCATGGGAAGCCGGGAAGAGCTAATTCAGGGCAGTATTCCGTTCTTGCGAGAGATCAAGGATATGACGCCCGGCGCCGAGATGGAGCGCTGGCTCAACGAGAAATATGGCGAGCAAAGCTCGCTCTACCAGGATCTGAGCCGGCTCATCAAAATCGGAGTTGAGGAGGGCTGGGCGGCGAACCAGGAGGTCGAGGGCCCGAATTACCGGCGCAGCCGTATCCTGGAGCCAACTCCCGAGACGTTCCAGTTCAGCATCACCGCCGTGTACATGAACAGCGCCGATCCGCGTCGCTTCAAGGACGAGGATGATAGCGACGTGCTCCGTGGCGAGTATCACGGCCACCCCTATGGCGAGCTCAACCTCGTCGTGCCCCTGAACAAAGGCGCGGAGTTGAAGGGATTGCAGGGTTGGCAAGGGCCAGGCTGGACGGCGCCCGACCCTGGCAGCCGGCACTATCCGGAGGTGAGAGGTGGCGCTGTCATCGCTCTGTTCTATCTGCCAGCCGGACGCATCTCGTACGATTTCAAGGCTCCGGCCTGACGGCCGAGCCATCGTTCGCTGCCGGTGTACGACAAGGATGGCCGCGGTGCCGAACACGCTCGTCTGGATCTGCCAACCGAAAGTCCATGGGCGCTACGTGGATGTTTGGGACCAGTATCCGATTCCGCGCGATCCGAATTCAAGCCAGTCGGCCGTCCGAAAGCTGCCGGGGGCTATCGGTTAGAGCCGGGCCCATCGACCGGCGTTGTCAGGAAACGACGTACGCCTGTCCTGATCCAAAGGATGCTGTTTGTTGTCCCAAGCAGGATCGATTGCGACATATGGGGCAGAGCCATCCGCCAATCCGATTGGCGATAGGCTCCGCCCATTGCACTCTTCAGGACGAGCGCGGGCGGTAGTCATGGCGAGCGGAAGGGAGCGAGTGAGATGACACCAGGCATCGTCAATCCTCAGGCCAGTCACGAGCGAGCTCGTTCAACAATGATGGCCTGGCGTGTCCACGAGTTTGGGCCACCTGAGGTCATGAAATTGGAGCACGTCCCGCGGCCGGAACCCGGCCCTGGCGAGGTCCTGGTCAAGGTTGAAGCCGCAGGGGTCGGACCGTGGGATGGATGGATCAGGGCCGGAAAGAGCGCTTTGCCGCAACCGCTCCCTCTCACGTTGGGCTCCGACCTTTCGGGTGAAGTCGTCGGCGTGGGCCCAGGCGTTACCGATCTGCGCGTGGGAGATCAGGTTTATGGCGTTACGAATTCGAGGTTTGTCGGGGCCTACGCCGAATACGCTTTGGCTTCTGCCGGAATGGTCTCCAACAAGCCCGCTTCGCTGACCCACGTTGAAGCCGCTTCTGTTCCTGTCATTGCCGCCACCGCATGGCAGGCTCTGTTTGATCAGGCCCAGCTCAAGGAAGGCCAAAAGGTGGTCATCCACGGAGCGGCAGGAAACGTCGGGTCCTATGCGGTTCAGTTGGCCCGGCGCGCGGGTCTCCAGACCATCGCGACTGCGGCGGCTCATGATATTCCATTGGTGCGCGACCTCGGCGCAGATGCCGTGATCGACTATCGCGCTCAACGGTTTGAGGAGCAGGTTCGCGAGGCCGACGCCGTCATCGATCTGGTCGGCGGCGAAACACAAAGCCGTTCGTTCGAGGTCCTCCGCCGCGGCGGCAAGCTGATCTCCGCGGTTTCCCACCCGGATCAGTATCTTGCAACGCGCCACAGTGTTGAAGCCAGGTTCTTTCTCGTCAACGTCACGAACCGATATCTGATGCAGATCGCCCGTCTTGTCGATGCCGGAAAGTTGCGAACAAAGGTAGGGGCTGTCTTGCCCCTCGCGGGCGCGCGTGAAGCTCATTTAATGCTGGAGCGCGTGCGGCCCCAGCCGAAAGGAAAAATCGTGCTCAAGGTTACTTCGAGTTGATCACCAGGCGTTGGGCTCGCGAGCCATTGTGTGTTGCCTGCCCCTCGGCCGCTCTTGAAAGGAAACATCAAATGACCACTCGAAAACCAGCCCGCGCCCCCCGGATTCCCGATTCCTTGCTCGCAAAAGAGGCGACAGACCTCCTGCGCGAGCATTCCACCGATCTGCTGTTCAATCACTCAATCCGTGTCTACCTGTTCGCGGCTGAGCAGGGGCATCAGAGAAAGCTCCGCTTTGACCCTGAGCTCCTTTACGTCGCTGCAGCATTTCACGATCTCGGTCTCATCAAGAAGTTCTCGAGCCCGGACGAGCGCTTCGAAGTTGATGGCGCAAATGCCGCCCGTCAGTTCCTCAGCACCCACAATATCCCGGAAGATCAGGTGCAGACGGTCTGGGAGGCAATCGCGCTGCACACCACGCCCGGCATCCCGAAGTATATGGGCCCGGAAGTCGCGCTCCTCAATTCAGGTGTTCTTCTCGATGTGATCGGGGTGGGCTTCGAGCATTTTCCCGCGGATATCCTTCAGGACATCATCGCCAGGTACCCGCGAACGAACTTCAAAAACGGCTTTATTCAGGAGTATTTCGCGGGCTTTGCGCGTAAGCCAGCGACCACGTACGGCACAGTCAACGCCGCCGTCTGCGAGCGTTTCATCCCGGGGTTCAAGAGCCCCAACGCGTGCGATCTGATTGCTGCATCTCCCTTGCCGGATTCTCCATGACGAAGTTCAACATCTCAAAAGAGGAAAGTGCCATGCTCCTAGAACTCATATCCGCGTACGGGCGAATTGCCAGCGGCGAGGCACTTGCCTTTCTTCGCGAGCTAATTCTGAACGCGCTTTCTATCGACACAAAGGGTCACACGATCACCGGGCTGCTGGCCAGAAGCGCAGTGCGAGCCGCCGCCGTTCCGTTGCTAGCATCAGCGATCGCTTTGGCAGCCTCTCCCGCGGTCGCTCAGGACCGGGAGTAAGTGAAGGTAGTCTTCGAGCACGCACTGCCAAATGTCGAAGGAAAGAGATTGGTTTCCGTTGTTGTGAACTATCCGCCCGGGGCTAAATCGCTGCCTCATCACCACGCGGCATCGGCATTCATCTACGCTTATGTACTGTCGGGGACGATCCGCAGTCAGGTCGACAATGACGCGCCGAAGGTCTACCATCAAGGCGAAGCGTTTTACGAGATGCCGGGCTCACATCACAGGATGAGTGAAAACGCGAGCAAAACGGAGCCCTCCAGTTTACTCGCGGTCTTCGTCGTCGATGCCAAGGACGATGTCTTGACGACGCCAGACAGCGCGCCAGGATCGCGATAGGGCGGCTCAAGCGGGTCTGTCCCGGATCGCACCAGACCCTTTGAAGTGTGCGGACGACATACATAATGAGGCGCCAGACTGGAGAGGCAGTAAGGAGTGCCGGTACAAGCTGTCGCGATTGTCGTCTACGAGGGGGTCCAGGCTTTGGATGTGGCCGGGCCGCTCGACGTGTTCAGCGAGGCGAACACGTTTCTGGACGATTCCGATCGCTATGAAACAGTGTTAATCGCCGCTCACCGCAATCCGCTGCGGGCATCGAATGGCCTAAGGCTAATGGCGGACCTGACCTTCGAGGAGGCGACAGGCGGTTTCGACATCATATTGGTGGCGGGTGCGCCGACGCCACCGGAAGCGGAACCAGAGCCCTCCCTGGTCGAGTGGGTCAAGCAGTTGCCGTGGCGCTCAAGCGTGTATGGATCGATCTGCACCGGGGCCTTCGTGCTTGGCTATGCCGGTCTTCTCGACGATCGGCGTGTCACAACCCATTGGCAGGATGCTAAGTCGCTAGCCGCGAGATTTCCCAAGGCAAGAGTCGAACCTGACTTGATCTATGTGCGGGATGGACGGTTGATCACCGCCGCCGGTGTGACTGCCGGGATAGATCTGGGTTTGGCGCTCGTGTTGCAGCGGCACGGCCCGGAAACAGCGCTCAAGGTCGCCAAGCGGCTGGTCGTGGTGGCCCAGCGCCAGGGCGGACAGTCGCAGTTCAGTCCCTATCTGACGGCCCCCGCCGATCCGGAATCAGCAATCGCACGCATCCAGGACCATGTCATGGCCAGAATCGGGGATCGTCACACGCTGGCGTCGCTTGCTACTGTCGTCGGGATGAGTCCCCGGAATCTGGCCCGGCATTTTGTGCAGGTGACCGGTATCACACCGCACGAGTTCGTCGAGCGCGCACGTGTCGACGCGGCTCGCATGATGCTGGAAGGAAGCGACCGGCCGCTGAAGGCAGTCGCCTTCGATTGCGGCTTCGGGTCGGCGGACCGGATGAGAATCGTCTTCAGCACCCGCCTTGGCGTCACACCGGTGCAATATCGCGCGAGTTTCCGGCGGACAGAGACGGCATAGAGCGCGACCGCTCCGAGGAAGCCATTGCCGTTGCAGAATGGTCTGACCGCTTGTTGGCAGCAAACAAGGTGCGGCCGTCCTGATCCATAGGATCGTGTGTGTTGTCCGCCGCGAGGCTCCTCCGCAAAATACGCATAACCAGGGCGCTCGGACTTACGCCGACGGACGTCGCCGCCGAATAGCGACACCACCCATCCTCGATCCGTAACCATCACCTAGCGATTTACGCCACCCGATTCTGATCCAACGAAGGAGAACATCAATGTCGGAGATCATTGCCGGTATTCGCGTGCCGGACAGCGCCATCGCCCGCGCGGCGACCCAGCTTGTGCGCGACACCGAAGACGATCTGCTCTACAATCACAGCCGCCGCGTCTTCTTTTGGGGGGCGCTAACAGGCGCGCGCCGCGGCCTGAGATACGACCCGGAGCTGCTCTATCTGGGCGCCATGTTCCACGACATGGGGTTGACCGAGAAGTATTCGAGCCCCGACCTGCGCTTCGAGGTAGACGGAGCCAACGCCGCACGCGACTTCATGAAGAGCTACGGCGTGCCGGAACGCGACGTCGAGGATGTCTGGACCGCCATCGCGCTGCACACGACGCCCGGCATCCCAGAGCACATGCGTCCCACCATCGCGCTGGTGATCGCCGGCGTGGAAATGGACGTGCTCGGTATCACCTATCACGACTTCACGCACGAGCAGCGGGACCATGTGTGTGCCCACCATCCGCGCGAGGCCAACTTCAAGGAGAACATCATCGACCACTTCGCCAACTGCATCGTCAAGAAGCCTCTTACAACGTTCGGAAACGTCAAAGCCGACGTACTGGCGCTGAAGGACATGGACTATGTGCGCGGAAACTTCTGCTCGATCATTCTCGGCTCGCCATGGCCGAACTGAAGGTCGTAGCTGGAGCGCAGCAAGGTTGCAGATCGCAGCTCGAGTTTCGATCCAAAGATGGCGGCCTCTGCCGCAGCCGGTATCCGGGTTGAGCGTCAATTCGACGTGCCAAGCGCAGGAGTCGAGGCTGCTCTTGGCGCAACACCGGGCCATCGATACTCGGGTCGACCGGCTACTCATGGTGTCTGGCGCGGGAGAGGGGAAGTTGCTACCGTTGGCAAGGAACCGGTCGTCACGCAGCGCGCCACCGGACCTCCTGCACGTATCCTGAGCACCCATATCCAACGTGGGTATTGATGATGAACTCACGGCCGATATGGAGACAATCAGCAAGTGAGCGTCCTGGCCTTCAGCGCCACGATCAATGAGGACGGAACGTCAAGCCCTTCGCCGAACGCGTCGCTAATTTGATATCCTGCGTCGGCGATTCACGTTCTCGAGGTCTCATGTCTCAAGTCGACTGGTTGAGTCATCTCCTGCAAATCATGACCGTTACTGGCCAACTTGAGGTGCGCTGCGCGTACGGCGCACCCTGGCGTGTGATCTGGCCTACGGCGGGGGCGAACGAGATCCCCTACCACGTCATAGTCAAGGGTCGGGCCATTTTCGAGGACCCTGATTCGAGAACGGTGCAGGAGCTTGAAAGCGGAGATGTCGTATTGCTCCCGCACGGTTCGGCGCATGTACTGCACGACGGCAGCGGCAAAAAGCCAATTGCCACGCACCAGAGCAGGGGCTCCGCAGGATGGATGTTAAGCGAGAACGATGGACCGGGTGAGCGACTGGATCTCCTGTGCGGACGGTTTTTCGTGGTGCCGCCCCATGACCGGCTGGTCCGCAACTATCTGCCGGCAAAACTGGTGGTTCGGGCTATGAAAAACGATGGAGGAGAGGACACCGCGTCGGCATCGAGTCAGCTTTCCGGACTGGTGGGCCTGATGCGAATGGAGTCCGCCGCTGACCGAGCGGGAGGACGCGCCATTCTCAACGCGCTCTCGACGGTCTTGTTCACGCTAGTGCTGCGCGCTGCGAGTGAAGCCGGAAAATCCTCCGACGGCTTGTTGGCCCTTACTGGCCATCCGAGATTGGCATCGGCTATGGCGGCGATGTTCGCTGATCCGGCGCGACAGTGGAAGCTTCCCGAGTTGGCCGGTTTATGCGGCATGTCACGCGCTACATTCATGCGCCACTTTCAGGACAAGTTAGGTCGCTCCGCCCTCGACCTGCTGACCGATCTTCGCATGAGTATGGCCGCGAACGAGCTCAAGAAGCCAAAGATCAGCACGGAAGCTGTGGCCGAGGCGGTTGGGTATCAATCGATATCGGCTTTTCGACGTGTCTTTGCTGAGAGGATGGGGATGACACCAGGGGAATGGCGCCATCTGGCGCACGCCGCCGAGCAGTCGACGAGTAACGCCACAGCGCCAGAATGATCCTTTCGAGCATCATTTTGATCAAATAGAGGCTCGAAATCATCAAATCCATCAGTAGGTTGGGCTCCGTAATCACTTGATGAGGGAGCCACCCAATGAACAACACCGCTACCACAGCTGCCGCTGCCGATCCCCAAACGTCCCGTTCGCTTGCACGGTCGCTGCCGACAAACGCCGTGATCGACACCATTATGGCCCGCAGTGCTGCGAAATATTACGACACGACGGCCGTGCTCAGCGACGATCAGATCCGTGACCTCGTGCGGATCGGTACATCGGCGCCGACGTCCTTCCATCTGCAGAACTGGCGCTTCATCGCCGTGCGCTCACCCGAAGCAAAGGCGCGGCTACGTCCGATCGCCTGGAATCAGCCCGCGATCACCGAAGCAGCCGTTACGTTCATCATCATCGGCCAGTTGGCCGATGCCAGCACTGTCCCTGACCGTCTCGCGCCAGTCGTGGAAGCCGGAATCATGTCGGCACATCTAGTGCCGGAATGGGAGGGGCCTGCGCGCGGCCTGTACGATAATCAACCGCAGCGGCAGCGCGACGAAGCCGTCCGCTCCGCGACCTTCGGCGCCGCAGCCATCATCTATGCGGCCCGCTCGCTTGGCCTGGGTTCGACTCCGATGATCGGTTTCGATGTGGAGACCGTCCACAGAGAGTTCGCTCTGGCCGAAGACGAGATCCCGGTCATGCTGCTGACGGTCGGGCCGGAGCGGCCTGGCAACTGGCCTCAGAAGCCGCGCCTGCCCGTGGCCGATGTGCTGCACTTCGCATAACCAACCCCGAAGCCTATCATTCAAGGAGAAATATCATGGCCAGAGCTGCTGCTCTGAAGCAGGAACACGTTCCGGCTGCTTTGAAACCGACCCTCGACATGTTCACCAAGAACATCGGGTTCACGCCCAACATGATGGCGACCTTCGCGCAAAGCCCGATCGCATTCAACGCATGGGCCGCTCTGCTCGGCTCCTTGAGCAAGGCGCTCGACGTCAAGACGCGCGACAGCATCGGCCTTGCGGTCTCCGAAGTGAACGGCTGCGACTACTGCCTGACGGTGCACAGCTTCACAGCGGAGCATATGGCCAAGCTGCCGGCCGAGGACATTGTTCTCGCCCGAAAGGGGCATGCCAGAGATCCAAAGCGGGATGCCGCCGTCCAGTTTGCACGCAAGATCATCGAGAGCCGTGGCCACGTCACGGACGCCGATCTGCAACCCGTCCGCGATGCGGGCTACACGGATGCGAACATCATGGAGATCGTCGCGCTTGTGGCCATGTACTCGCTGACGAACTTCTTCAACAACGTGTTCCATCCCGACAAGGACTTCCCCGCGGTGACACCGGCCGGCTCGATCTGAGCACGGTCGGGAAGTTCGGAATCTGAAAAACACCACACATAAAGGAGTCGAAGATGAAAGCGATTATCGTGACGGACCAGGCTGCCGGGTTTGCCGGGATGAAGCTGGTGGAACGGCCCGAACCACAACCAGCGATAAACGACGTGATCGTAAAGGTTCACGCATCGGGCTTCGTTCCGACCGAATTGGAATGGCCCTCGACGTGGACGGATCGTCGCGAACAGAACCGAGCTCCGTCAATCCTCGGGCACGAATTTGCCGGCGTCGTCGCGGCTCTTGGCTACGGCACTACGGGACTGTCGGTGGGACAGCGTGTGTTCGGCCTTGCCGACTGGTATCGGGACGGCTCTCTCGCCGAGTACATCGCTATCGAGGCGCGCAATCTCGCGCCCTTGCCGGGTGACGTCGACTTCAAGATCGGCGCGAGCCTGCCGATCTCCGGCTTGACCGCGTGGCAGGGGCTTTTTCAGCACGGCCGTCTTCAGGCAGGTCAGAGCGTGCTTGCGCATGGCGCGGCGGGCGCGGTCGGTTCTATGGTGGTTCAGCTCGCGCGAGAGGCCGGCGCCTATGTCATCGGAACAGGACGCGCGCCCGACCGGCAGAAAGCGCTCGACTTCGGTGCTAATGAATTCATCGACCTGGAGAACGATGCGCTCAAAGATATCGGTGGCGTCGATCTCGCATTCGACGTCATCGGCGGCGACATCCAGCGGCAGTCTGCAGCCCTCGTCAGGGCCGGAGGGACGCTGGTGAGTGTCGTCGGCCCAGCGGAGGCTCAGCCGCTCGACGGTCTGGCCATCGACTTCGTCGTGGAGGCCGATCGCGGCCAATTGAACGAGATCGTCCAGAGGGTGCGGGACGGCAGGCTGCGGACGAACATTGGAAAGGTCTCCTCCCTCGACGATGCCGTGGCCACCTTCAACTCGACCGAGCGACGCCAAGGCAAGACGATCATTCAGGTCCGGTCGTAAAAGCTTGGGTAGGAGGAGGGTTCAGCTCTCCCCAACGACTTCGTTCCGCTTCCGGATCGTGCCGAGTGTCTTGGCACGATCCAGGCGATGTATGCGATGCGGTAGTCAGTCCGTGGAGGCAGGACCATTCTGAGTCGCGCACAGGCGAGCGAAGGGGAGTACCAGCGTGTTGATGATCTATGACGGTACTGAAGGGACATCGCATCGGAGCGGCTCTAACAGTTTCGTCTACCAAGCAACGGCAATCAGTCGATTGATTCCGATAGTTGGCGGAATCGCCAACATTGCCGGCGACTGAAATTTTCCTGTGAATTCAAGACCGACAAAATGCGGCGGGCATGCCGGCGGCATTTGTCCGTCAGATCTGAAAAATTATGCTGGCAGATCAACGGCGAAGCGCTGTTCGAAATGATAGAGTGGGAGTAGTGCGGTTGGCTGCGATCGCGCATTTTAGCGTAGTCTGGTGGAATTGTTCTCGCTCTCCTCGCGTTGAGCTCTGACCGAGTAGCGAGTTTTGCTTACAATAATCGAGGTCCGTAATCCACTGCGGTTCGCTATTGGAGTATTGCAGCGCAGTTAATCGTGCAGAACGGCGGGGTGTCCAAACCTCCAGTTTCGAGCACCGGCTGGTAGGTAGCGGCGGTGACGAAGTAGTAGTGGCCGAAAGCGGCGGTGGCGGCGACACCCAGCGATGCCCACTCCCTGTATCCCCTGCCGGGACGGTCGGAGGCCGGTTTGGGCTTGCTGGGAGGGAGCAAGAGAAAAGGTCGACATGGCATTCTCCGAAATCTGTAGGCGGCGCCAAATTCATCGGCGAAGACGAAGTGCGCTACTAGCTGATCGACTGATCGGCATTCACTTATACATGGAGCGCCGATCACTCATACATTGATGTGAGCGACATCTTCCTACAGTGAATGGTTCAGAAAGAAGCGAGCGGACGTCATTGGGTGGGGTGGCCTCGTATCGTGACGGCTCAGCTCGCTTCGCTGACAGGCAGAGCATCAAGCCGAACGTTTGGGGCCGCTCAGATCGACGATACCTGGGACAATCTGATGGCGATCGAAAATGCGGCGGGTCTCACTGGAATTAGGTCGGGCGCGGAATCGCCAAACCGGTGCCAAAACGTGCTCGGGGCTTGGATTGTCCTCGCAGTGTTGTCTGCATTCCTGGTCGTTGGAGGTATCATCGGCTATCTCGGATGGACAAGCACCGATACCGACGTGCCGACATCGGGTTATGTCGCCATGGTGCTGGGCGTCATCTTCTCCGTGGCCGTCGGCGTCGGTTTGATGGCGTTGATATTTTACAGCGGCCGCAAAGGGTAAGACGAACCGCCGGTGCTCATAGAAGAACCGGCCCATCTCGGCGATGAGGTTCAAGCGACCTTACACGATGACGGGACGTGACCCCGTGCCCGATGGCTTCTCACGAGAGCGGACGTCAAGAGCGCAATTCATATGTCTGCCCGGTCCCTCACGACCGCAATTTTGATTGCAAGACAGCATCTACTCGCTCAACAAGGTGCGTCCGCGAAGGGGCGGGGTCAAACCGATCGGCAAAATATTGTGTTTCGTGAGCGACCAGTCCTTCGAGGAACTGCATGATGCTCACCGCGTAAGACGGCATGCCATCATAGGTAAGAATGAATTCGGTGACCCAGAGATCACCGCTACCGATCATTCGCCGGACCGTAAAGCGCTTCTTGTTTGGCTGAGCGGTTCGGCTCTCCTGAATGTGGTGCCGGCCGCGAATTCGCTCGCCCGATTGCGGATAATCAAGCACAGCATCTTCGCGGTAGATTTCGTGCTCGGCGTTGAAATCGCTCGCGTCCGAAGCATCCCAATGACGCTCAAGCGCCAGCCGCACGGTTCGATCATCCATTTCGTTCTCCTACCGTCGGGGCCATCATTTCGGAAGTAAGGAATTCGTTCGCATCGCCCCGGATCGAACGTAGGGCGCTTTTTCCGATCTCGCCAGTCGTCGCTTCATGATGCCCGCTCATACCTTGATATGATCGGATTCCGCCAAGTGTCGTATGGCCCGGCGTGTCAGTGCCTTGCACCATGGGGGCTCGTTTTACGGAGAGCGAGTGAAAATGAACGAGCTATCCTCATCGTCCAGCCGGCTAGGGCGGCGTGCAACAATGGGCGCCCTGTGGGCTTTCGATCTTGTCTCTGCGTTAGCTACCGGGCCGCCCAGCGGCAGGGAAATCACCGTGTTGCGGCTCGGCCCGTCTCTACCACATATTCACAGATTACACTCACCGCCTTCCGCGCAATCTCCGTCAATTCGGCGCGGCGGGCGCCGGCGCGCGCGCGGATCGCGATGCTGTGCATTGTGGCCGATGCGAGGACCGCAAGCGCCACGGGATCCGCATCGTGCTTCAGCTCGCCTCGCTCAATTGCCGTCCGGAAACGGGCTTCAAAATCAGCGTCGATCATTCGCAGTCCCGCCGCAACACTGCTGCGGATCGCGGGATCGCCGACGGATTCGGCGACCGCTGTCCCGATCACAAAGCAGCCGCGGGCGGTTCCTTTCCCTGAAAAATAGATCGATAGCGCCGCCTCAAAGGCTAGCATCAGGCTTTCGCCCAAGGGACGGTCCTCCGCGAGAGCTTCGCGCGTGGCGGCGAGACTGATCTGCCAGTAACGCGCGAGCGCCTCCAGATAGAGCGCGTGCTTGTTGCCGAAGGCCGCATAGAGACTCGGCGGGTTCATTCCGGTCGCGGAGGCGATGTTATCCAGCGAAGTGCCGGAGTAGCCGCTCTTCCAGAACGTCTCGGTTGCCCGCTTGAGTGCGGCCTCTGTGTCATAGGCGCGCGGCCGCCCCCGGCGCGCTGGTCCGGTTTCGCTGCGCTTTCGTGCCATATCGCAAATACCCCGGTCGCGGCCTGTTTCGTTCATATTTATATGGATCGTTACAAAAATCAATGGGGCGGACCCCTTGATCGTGATGGTATCGCACCGTATTTGTAGCGAACGTTACAAAAGAAGGATGGAAGTGAGGCGTTCGATGTCGTTTGGTTTCGCGCCAGTCGCCGGCGGAATGGGTGACCGAAAAGAGTTTCGCGAGGTTGCGGACATCACTGTTGGCTCAGCGGCAGCCGGAGGGGCTGCGGGCGAGACGCGGTTTGGCCGCATTATCGATGGCACTGCACCCGTCGACGTGGCCAAGGTGCAAGGCAGAGGCCTCAGGGAGCGGCTGCGCCGGCCGTTGTTGCTGGTGGTGCCGATCCTGGTGGCCGCCATCGGGGCCGCTGTGTACCTTGCCGCCGAGCCTTACGTCTCGACCGATAACGCCTTCGTTCGCGCGGCGAAGGTGACCGTTAACGCTCGGGTTGCCGGGCAGGCTGTTGAAATCGCCGTCGAGGACAATCAACGGGTCCGGCAGGGTCAGGTGCTGTTCCGGATCGATCCCGAGCCTTACCACATTGCGGTCGACCAAGCCGACGCACATCTCGCCAGCGCACGCCTGCAAATCGAGGCGTTAAAGGCCACCTATCGCCAACAACAGGCCGAACTACAATCGGCCAGGGATTCGGCGGCTTTCGACGAGCGCGAGTATGATCGTAAGAAAGCGCTGGTCGCCTCTGATTTTACCCCGCGCGCGGTCTACGAGCGGGCCGAGACCAATCTTAAGGTCGCCCGTCAGCATATTTCATCCGTCGAGCAGCAGATCGCCAGCACCATTGTTGCGTTGAACGGCGATCCGGACATCGATATCGACCGCCACCCGACGGTTCGTGCGGCCAAGGCCCAGCTCGACCGTGCCCGGCTCGATCTGTCCTACGCGACGGTGAGGGCGCCGGACGACGGAGTCGTGACAAAAGTCGACGATTTACAGGTCGGCGGTTTCGTCAACGCGGGAGCGCCCGTGTTCTCGCTGTTATCGAGCCGACGCATCTGGATCGAGGCAAATTTCCGCGAAACCGGCCTCACCCACATGCGTCCAGGTCAAGGGGCGACGATCGACGTCGACGCCTATCCGGATCGTACGTTCAGGGCGCACATCGTCAGCATGAGTCCGGGCACTGGCTCTGACTTCGCGGTGCTGCCGCCGGAGAATGCGACCGGCAATTGGGTCAAGGTCGTCCAGCGCCTACCGGTGCGACTCGAGCTTGATGAGGTCGATCCGAGCCGGCCGTTGTTCTCCGGCATCAGCGTGACGGCGCGGGTCGACACTGGCCACCGCCGCACCTGGCGCCATCCACTCCAGCTCGTGCTCGCGACGGAGGCGGCCAAATGAGCGCACCCCTCCGAGCGAGCACTGCAACCGGCCATCACGCCATCATCGTGGCGGCCCTGATGGCGACCTATATGGAGGCGGTGAACATCTCGCTGCCGAATGCGGCGTTGCCGCATATCCAGGGCACGCTGTCGATGGGCAACGACGAGGTCGGCTGGGTGTTTACCGCCTATCTGGTAGCGGGCGCCGCCGTCATGCCAATGGCGCGCTGGCTCGCGGGGCGCTATGGCCGCAAGACGGTCTATCAGGTGGCTCTCGCCGTCTTCGTGGTCGGCCTGATCCTCACCACATTGGCGACGACGTCCCTTCAGTTCGTGTTCGCCCGGATCGTGCAGGGAGCCGCGAGCGGCACGTTCGCGCCCTTATCGCTGGCAACCCTGCTGGATGTGTTGCCGCAGCCGCGTCATGCCCGGATCACCTTGGCGTGGTCGGTGTGCATCGTGCTTGGCATCAGCAGCGGCGCCAGCATTGGCGGTTGGCTCAGCGAATATCACGGCTGGCGCTCGATCTTCTATTTCAGCCTACCGATAGCGGCCTTCATCTCCCTGACAGTGGCACTGTTCCTCCCCGAGAAGAGGGTGGAGCAGAATCCGCGCTTCGATTTCTGTGGCTTGGCGACCTTATCGGTTGGCATGATCGGCCTGCAGATGGTGCTTGACCGCGGCGAACGCCTGGAATGGTTTGCCTCGGCGGAAATCTGGGCTGAAGCGGCTGCCTCGGTGCTGGGATTCTATCTTTTCATCGTGCACGTCATGACGGCGGACGTGCATTTTCTCAACAAGGCGCTGTTCAAGGACCGCAACTTCATTCTTTCGGCGATCATGTTCTTTGCCGTCGGCTTCGTCCTGCTGCCGACCCTGGCTTTGACCTCGCCGATGCTGGAGGAATTGCTCGAATATCCGGTCGATACCGCCGGCTACATGACCCTTGCGCGCGGTGTCACGCTCGTGGGGACGGTGGCGCTGATGGGCTTCGTTCCAGCACGAATCGACAACCGGCTCTTCATAGTCGGCGGTATGGCGGCGGTAATCTATGCCAATTCGCTGATGCTCGGCTATTCACCGGCGATGGATCAGCGATTGGTGGTCGCAGCAACGCTGCTTCAGGGTACCGGTCTCGGCATGTTGCTTCCATCGCTCGGTAAGGTGGCGTTCAGCGCGCTCGATCCGAAATTTCGCCCCGAAGGCACCGCCCTGTTGAGCCTCTCGCGCGTCTATGGAAGCACGATCGGCATCGCGGTCGTCCAGATCTTCTTCTACAATAACACCCAGGCCATGCATTTGGCGCTGGTCAAGAACCTCACGCCCTTCCGCGCCGCAGCCCATGTCGCGGGTTCAATCGGCAAGTCAGATCTTGCCGCGCTTAACGGCATGATCACCCAGCAGGCGGCCGTCGTCGCCGTCATCGGCCAGTTCAAAATCTTGATGCTCGCC
The DNA here is from genome assembly GCF_004571025.1 of Bradyrhizobium niftali. GTDB lineage: Bacteria > Pseudomonadota > Alphaproteobacteria > Rhizobiales > Xanthobacteraceae > Bradyrhizobium > Bradyrhizobium niftali. The sequence continues at coordinate 171,774 of NZ_SPQT01000002.1, forward strand.
ATGCTGATCGTGAGCCCGCTGGTGTTTTTTCTCCATAAGCCGCGGCCAGCCACTTAGCTTCAAATGAAGGAGTGTTTCCATGACGACACCTGACACGCTTCGCAATACGCGTATTGGCCTCAACCATGGATCGGTTTTGATGCCTGCCGCGGGGTTTGGCACCCTGATCCCTGATCCTCTCGTGACAAAGGAGGCTACCAAGGCCGCATTAGGGACGGGATTTCGACATTTCGATTGCGCGGAACGCTACCGCAATGAAGCAGCGGTAGGCGAGGCGATGCAGGAAGTGTTCAAGGCAGGGATTGTCCGGCGCGAGGACGTGTTCGTCACCACGAAGCTCTGGAATACCAATCATCGTCCGGAACGGGTCAAGACTGCCTTTGACGGCAGTCGCCGCCGACTGGGAGTCGACCATATCGATTGCTACATCATCCACACCCCCTTTGCCTTCAAACCGGGAGACGAGCAGGATCCAAGGGACGAGCAGGGGCGGGTGATCTACGATTCAGGCGTTACATTACTGGAGACATGGCGGGCCCTGGAGCGTCTCGTGGACGACGGGCACGCCAGGTCGATCGGTCTGTCGGACATTACGTTGGAGAAGCTGCGGGAGATCGTTTCGGCTGCGCGGATCAAGCCGTCAGTGGTGCAGGTGGAATCCCATCCGTATCTACCCGAATGGGAGTTGCTCGACTTCTGCCGGGGGCATGGGATCGTGCTCCAGGCGTTTGCGGCGGTCGGACATGCCATGGAGCCGAACCTGCTGGCCGATCCCGTGATTACCGCCATTGCTAAGCGTGTGCATAAGACGCCGGCTCAAGTGGCCCTGGCCTGGGCGATCCAGCGCGGCACCGCTTTCCTGACCACCTCGACCAAACCTTGGCGCATCCAGGAGAACTTTGACATCTCGGCCCTGCCTGAAGACGCAATGCAGGAGATCCGAGACCGCATCACCACCCATGTGCGGTTCAACTCAGTGGTGAAGACCGGCGTGCCCGGATTCATTCCGCGGGTCGCGGCGAACTGAAGTCAGCGGCGCGCAGCGCGAGGCTAAAAATGGCAACTTCCACGTTTCGTTCGCGGGCGAGAGAGGTGAAGCAGACACAGCGTCTGCTTCTAGTCTTGCTCGCCAAGAGTTTGCGCATAGGTCTTGCCGTATGGGTAGAAGCGTTCCTTGCGGCCCTGCTGCCACGCTGCCTTAAGCTCGCGCGTGGCGATATCCCAGTCCGGCCGGCATTTTTGGCTGACGGCACGCAGGTCCTGGCGGAGCTCTTCGATCGTGGGCCGCCCGAAGAACCAATAGCCGTTGTAAATCCTGTGAATGACGAGGCCGGGTTCCAGCACGATCACGTGCGGGATCATCGGATTGTTGACGGGATCGGTATATTCGGCGATGTCGAGATCCTTCTGAACGACGCGCCGCGGATCGGAGAGAAACGGCCAGTGCGCGCCGATGCCGTTTCGATTTTCGTTGGTCTGGGTGATATTGTCGGTGCTGATCGTGACCAACCGGCAATAGCCGACCTCCATCTCGCGATGAAGTTGCAACAAACCTTCGGCTTGACGGCGGTCCTTCGGGCAGAAGGCGCCGCGGCTAAGGACGAGCACCATGGGGTCCTGTCCCTGTAGCTCGGAGAGCCTTCGATGTTTTGCGGTATGATCGCTGAGCTCATAGTCGGGGAAAATGGCTCCAGGCACCATGTCGGGTCGCAATTGAAGTCCTCCCTCGTTTCGGGCGCATCAGCGCCCGGGCTGCGTGCGTTCACAAATCGATTACGAGGTCGCCCTCGGGCTGCGCGCAGCAGATCAGCACAATGCCGTCCGCCGGCGCGTCGACCGGGTACGGGCGGTAGCTGATTTTTCCTGCCACCAATCCGCTCTCGCAGGTATGGCAGACCCCGGTTCGACACGCATACCGCACAGGTACGTCGCACGCCTCGGCGAGCTCGAGCAGGTTGGGGAATGATGACCCCCAACGGACGTTGAGACCGCTGCGGGCAAACGAAATCATCGGTCCTGAGTCGGGAGCGCTGGCCGGCAAGTGCGGCCGCCGACGTGGAGCGGCGGCAATGCCCGGGGTAATGGACGGACCGGCACCGAACGTCTCGGTATGGATGCAATCCGGTGTGACACCCAATTGCTTGAGCCCGGCAGTCAGATCGCTCATGAAGGCGGAAGGGCCGCAGATGTAGAAATCGCCGTGGCGCGGCAGTTTGAGCTCACCAAGGACTCGCGTATTCAGATGCCCGGGCGCATCGAAATCAACGTTGGCCTGATCCTGCGGATCGGGCGAGCTGTAGCAGATATGTCTGTGGTGATGGGGAAGCGCGTCGAGCAGCGCACGCGTCTCCTTGGCAAAGGGATGTTCGTGGCCATTACGGGTTCCGTACAGCCACCAAACTTCGCGTGTCGATGCTTCGGCCGCCAGTGCGTGAAGCATCGCGAGCACCGGCGTGACCCCGATCCCGGCACTCAACAACACCACTGGCGTGTCGCCCGGCCGCAGTGTGAAATCGCCGCGCGCAGCGCTTGCTTGCACGATGTCACCAACTTGCAGCCCGTCGTCGATGTAGGCGCTCGCCACGCCGTGGGCTTCCCGCTTGACGCTCACGCGATAGGTTGCAGCATCGGGCGCTCCCGACAGCGAATAGCTGCGAATCAGTTCGGGCGCCGATGGCGGCCCAAGCCGAAGCACGACAAACTGCCCGGGGAGCGGCGCGGCGACAGGTTCTCCATCGGTGGGCTCGAGCAGCAGCGATGTCACATTGCCGCTCTCGCGCAGCTTGCGCGAGATGCGAAGCGGGCGGAATCCAGGCCATGCCGGGGACAGGCCGGACACGGCGCCGAGTCCGGCGTTTCCTGTTGTCGCACCGCCCTCGCGGTCTTGCTTGAGCAGCGCCTCGAAGGAGCGACGCCAGCCGATGCTCAGTACCGGGATGCGCAGCGCGCGCTCCAGTCGATCTCGGGGATGGCCGGGCTTGTAAAGCAGCGCATCAATCTCGGACACGCTCATGCGCTCGGGCCCGGAAGCGACCTGCGTAATCTCGTCGCCGGCCTCTACTTCGCCTTCCTTCAGCACACGGAAATAGAAGCCGGGTCTGCCGTGCTTGACCACGAGCGCGGCCATTTCCGGCTCATTCATGCGGATGCCCAGCCGGTAACAGGTCACGCGCGGTTGCGTCACCTCGAACAAGGCACCGCCGATCCGGTAACGGTCGCCGATACAGACCTCGGCATCCGGCAGGCCATCGACGGTAAAATTCTCGCCGAACTGTCCATAGATGAAGTCGTCTCGCCCCAGGTGGCACTGCCAGTATCGATAGCAATCCATCTGATAGACGAATACCGCGCGGCGTTCGCCGCCGTGCCCGTTCAGGTCACCCTGTCCGTCGCCGTCGATGTTGAGCCGGCGTACCATGCGCGGACCCTCGACCGGCACCTTCCAGATCCCGGTATGGACGGTCTTGCCCTGCCAGGTGATGTCGCGGGGCAGGCCGACATTGACCGAAAGCAAACGTGCCATCAAATTTCCTAACGACCATCACCCGCATGAACACAGGAAGGCTCGCCTCACAAAACCTACGACGCAAGCCTTAGCTGCATCCCTATGGGCCGCCGAGCGCGTTCCATTTCATCTCGAATGCCCTCGTGCCCACCGTGCTGATGTTAAGTGTGCTTTTCTATTCGACCTTCGGAAGAAGCGGGTCATATCAACGTATGAGTGGCGCGCTGAAGATTCTGTGTTCACGTCTGGTTGAGCTGTGACCAGCATCAGGGAGACGGCCAGGATGAATCCTTCTCAAGGGCGGTCGCTCGACATGAAGCTCGAGATCGTTGTCATCCCGGTCTCAAATGTCGATCGCGCCAAGCAGTTCTACGGCAGCCTGGGTTGGAGGCTGGACGCCGATTTCGCCTCTGATGATGGCTATCGCGTGATTCAGTTCACGCCGCCCGGGTCTGGAGCTTCGATCATCTTCGGGGCAAAAGTCACCGCCGCGGCGCCCGGTTCCGCCAAAGGACTGTACTTGGTCGTCTCGGACATCGAGGCTGCGTGCAAGGACCTGCTCAGCCGCGGCGTAACGGTCAGCGGACCGTTTCACGGCGGCGGCGAAGTACGCAATGGAGTCGACGAACCCCATTTGTTCGGCAGCGTCCGCCTCGGTGGACCAGACCCTGACCGCCGCAGCTATTTCTCGCTGGCCTCTTTCAGCGATCCTGACGGCAATGGTTGGCTGCTCCAAGAAATCACCACGCGGCTTCCCGGCCGTGTGGAAACTGACACGACTTTCACTTCGGCCGTCGAGCTTGCTGGCGCCCTACGGCGCGCCGCGGCCGCGCATGGCGAGCATGAGAAACGAACAGGCGGGCATGACGTGAACTGGCCGGACTGGTACGCCGAGTACATTGTCCGCGAACAAGCTGGCGAACCATTGCCATCTTGAACCCGTGACGGTGTTTTCCGCATCTCCTCCGGTTGATCGGCGGCTGACCGACCGCGAGTAAGTTGAGGGTGGACATTGAGGGGCTGCAATGAACGATCGAATCCTGGTTTTTTACGGCTCCTATCGTTCCGACCGGATGGGCATCCGCCTCGCCGAATTCCTTGTCGAGCGGTTGCGACGCCGGGGTGACGCCGTCGAACTGATCGACGCCAAGGCGGTCAACCTTCCGATGCTCGACAGAATGTACAAGGAGTATCCGTCGGGAAAAGCTCCGGAGTCACTTGAGCAGTTGGCCGGCAAGATTCATGATGCCGACGGCTTCGTGTTCGTCACCGGCGAATATAGTTGGGGTGTCCAGCCCGGACTGAAGAATTTGACGGATCATTTTCTCGAGGAATGGTTCTGGCGCCCCGCGGCGATCGCGAGCTATTCGGCAGGACGCTTCTCCGGCGCACGTGCTGCAACCGCTTGGCACGGCACACTCTCCGAGATGGGCATGGTGGTGGTCTCAAGCACGATTGCCGTCGGTCCGATTGCACAGACCCTCGCGGCCGATGGTGCCCCGACGGGTCCGGGCGGGGAGGCCCTCGAAAAGGCGTTTCCACGCTTTGCCGACGATCTGACGTGGTGGGTCGAAGCGGCAAAGATGCAGCGGCAGCGCAAGAAGCCGCCGTATTGATCGCCTGTCATCGCGAGCAGCGTGATTGCGCCCCTTCCACGATTAACCTGCACCGTTCGCTGGCAACTCGAAGCTGAAGCGGGCTCCGCCGAGTGTAGAGTTGTTTTCCACTCGAATCCGACCACCATGTGCTTCAATGATCGAACGGGAGATGGGCAAACCCATTCCCATTCCGGCCTCTTTCGTCGTGAAGAAGCTGTCAAAAAGACGAGGGAAAGCGGCCGAATCGACTCCCGGGCCGCTATCGTCGATAGCGCAGCACACCGTCTCAGAGGCCAACAGCGTGGTTCGAACATGGATGTTGCGGCGACCAGCGTGTGCCATCGCCTGCATCGCGTTGACGGCTAGATTCACGATTACCTGTTGAAGCTGAGTACGGTCGCCAACAATCTGCGGAAGGTCCGTTGCCAGATCGAGAGAAACGGAGATCCCTCTTGATTGAAATTCGTGTTTCAGAAAGGTCATCGATTCTTCAATAATGTCTCCGAGCGATAGCCGAACCAACTGAGCCTTTCGCCCCGTAACTATAGCACGTATTCGGTCGATGATTTCGGACGCTCGTCGCGCATCGGCGACCATGCGCTTAGTGAGTTCCTGGACTTTCTCGATATCTGGCGCGGAGCGCGCTAACCAGCGTAAGCCGGTTTCGCCATTCGTCACGATCGAGGCAAGCGGTTGATTGACTTCGTGCGCGATCGACGCTGCGAGTTCCCCCATCGTCATTACGCGCGTGATGTGAGCGAGTTCAGCTTGCGTATTGCGCAGATCTTCTTGCGCTTGCTTCCAATCGTGCATGTCCACAACTGTGCCGTGCCACTTTAGAATCCGGCCTTCTTGATCGAGCAATGGGAGTGCGTTCGTTACGCACCATCGATAGGTACGGTCGGCAGCGTGTATGGTGCGAACTTCAACTCGGTACGGCGCTCCAGTCGTGACACAGGAGAGCCACACTTGGACTGCGCGACTGATATCATCGGGATGAAGAAGCTTTGTCCAGTTATCGCCTTTGACTTCTTCGGCCGAGAAGCCAGTGTAATCGAGCAGGCGAGTATTGCAGTAGTCGATCGCCCCGTCCGGTGTAGCGCTCCAAAGCATTTCTGGAATGGTTTCGGTCATCTGGCGCAGGTTGAGTTCACTGTCCCGCAGTTTTTGTTCTGCGTGTTTGCGATCCTCGATGTCGGTGTTTGTCCCATACCAACCAGCGACGGCTCCACTTTCGTCTTGAAAAGGTTCTGCGCGAAACAGGAACCACCGATACACACCGTCGAAGCGGCGCATGCGCGCCTCAGCTTCGCCGGGCTTCCCGGACGTGAGGACCTTTCCCCATGTATCTGACAATGCCGGCAGGTCGTCAGGATGGATCGCGGCTAACCATTGCCAGCCAAGTGCTTGATCCAATGTCATGCCCGTGTAGTCGAGCCAACGTTTGTTAAGATACTCCGTGAAGCCGTCGGCGCGGCTCCGCCAAGTCTGCAGCGGGATTGAATCGAGCGCTTGCAGTTCTCGGTTGGTATTGTCCACTAGGACCCCGGCTTTTTCAGCGTATTCTCGCAACTTTGGCCCGAGGGCGCACCGGATTGCAATCGAATTTTTTGGGGTGGGAGTGTAAAACGACGAAATCCGGAGAATCTGCCGGAGCGAAATCACACGATGAAAGTCGGGTGATTGACGCGAGGTAAGTCTGCCGGACCTCACTCGTCTCCGGCATCATAAAGCTCACCAATGATTGCTTGTGAAGCTACAGACGTTCAAGAAAGTTGCGGACCAGAGACGCAATCTGGTCAGTCGCTTCATCTAGTGCGAAATGTCCTGCTTCTAGGAAATGGATCTCCGCTTGCGGCACATCGCCGGCATAAGCAGTCGCACCAGCAACGGTGAAGGAGAGGTCATATTTCCCCCAAACTACGAGCGTCGGCGGCTGTACTTCGCGAAGCCATTTCTGCCAGCGCGGATAGGAGGCAACATTGGTCCGGTAATCGAGAAACAGCGTAGTTTGAATGTCGGCTTGGCCAGGACGGGTCAGAAAAGCGTACTCGTCCGTCCATGTATCCGGATCGTAACGATCGGGATGGGGACTTGATCCGATATGACGCTGGCGCGTCGCTGCGAAGGACGTGAAGTTGGCCTTGAGATTCTCAAGCTCGTGGACTGGATCCGCCCAGTACTTCCTGCGCGCCTCCCAGAGCCGACTCAGGCCCTGTTCGTGAGCAACCGCGTTCTGGATGATGATTCCGCGGACGCGCTCCGGGTGGGCAACCGCCATGCGAAAGCCAACTGGCCCCCCGTAGTCCTGCATGAACAGCACATAGTTTGTGATCCCAAGCCGCGTTCCGAGTTGGCCCATCACGCGCGCGAGATTGTCGAAGGTATATTCAAAGCTCGACGGAGAGGGCGCGCTGCTGTTGCCGAAGCCGGGATAATCAGGAGCGATGAGATGATACTTGTCGGCGAGAAGGGGCAACAGCGGTTCCCACATCCTCGATGAGGACGGGAAACCGTGCAGCAGGAACACGGTCGGTGCGTCAGCCGCTCCGGCCTCCCGATAGAAGATGTTGAGGCCGTCGATTTCGACCGTGTGATAAGAAATCGAACGTCGGGTCGATGTCAGATCTTGCGTCGATCCGTTGCTGCTCATGCAGGCAAGTGCGACTGAGAGGGCAAGCACACCGGGAGTATTCATGGGATCAGCCATTTTGGTATGTGCGAGTGACCGCGGGTTCACTCCGCATTTCACGATGCTGCTGCGAGCTCAGGCGCAACGGCTTCCCGCAGCGCGGCTTCAAGGGGCGACATCTGCCGCCGCTAACGCGCCCGCGGCCAACTGACCCTCGCTGGTGAGTGGCGGTCCGCCGCCCATTGAACAAAACCGTCCCCGGACAGCCCATCTAGGGAAGAGCTCCTGCCTAGGCTGCACGAGTGGAGAAAGATCGGCCGTTCGATCCCTTGAGGCATCCCGGTCAGTTCCTTGAAGTGGGCGTTGAAATCACTGTGATTGAGTAAAAATCCGTCAATGGCACTTTCGAACACCCCAACGTCCTTGTCCGCCTCAACGGTGGTCATGATCTCTCTAAATTCGCGAGGGGCCCATAACGTTCAGTGGAGGATTATCGAACGTGACCCACCAATAGCTCGGTGACGAACAGGTCAGACGGATTTCCGCCTCGTTAGTCTTTGCGTGCACTTGAGCCTCCCTGCAGTGCTTCGTACGCCGTGAATCGTTCGGCGGCTGCCGCGTGCGGCGGGCCCAAATACGGAAATCCGGCAAGCAAATCCCGATGCGGGCCCACACCGTCAGATTTCACTCTTCCGTTGGTCAGGAGAGAAAGGAAGTGATCGAGGACATCGTCGGTAAGCGCTCGGCCGTTGCCCGGATACGAGGCCGGAAGCGCGGGATCGAAATGCAGGATGTCTGGCAGCAGCGTTGCTGCCACGCGCATCGCATCCACCGAAGCGTACTCCCCCGTGTGCTCCAGCGAATGCGCAAAAATTGGAATGAAGCGACTGTCCCCGGAAGGCTCCGACGCCTGATAGTCGGCGCCGGCCTCGCCGGTCAGGAAGATCGACTGCGACGGCTTGGCACCACGGTCGGCCTGAATCCACTTGCCGTTGGTGCGATCAACCGTCCGTGCCCAGACACCGAACGGTTTGGCGCCGAGAGCCGAGCGCGGCAACTCGAGGACGATGCTGCATACGTCTTTGTCGATAAAGTTGTCCCGGCCGCTGAAGTGAAAGCCGTTGATCGCGCCGGTTGGATCAAAAAAAAACGGATCGCTTCGCCATCCGGCAAAGAAACGATGGTCTGGGCCTTCCACCACGAGCGCCTCTTTATCCATCGAAACCGGCCACTCTTCAATGAGCTGCCCCTCGTCGCTGGTCTCGGCCGCCTGGATGCCCTCGACGCGGCGCAACACCGCGGTTTGCTTTCTGTTTGCAAACGCCGAGAAACATACGCGGTACGCAATGTCCGCGACCGCATCCGCGTTGGTGTCGATCTTGAATTCATACATCGCATCAGCGGCGAAAGGCTCGGGCGTGGTCGGCTCCTGCGAAAGCAGGCTGTAGGAGGGATGGACGTTCATGATCAGTACCAATCTGCTCGCATCCGCAGGCGAGGGAAATGCGTACAGGTCGGTCAAGTCCAAGCGCGCGTCCCCATGAGGGAACCCGACATTGGGTCCGGAATAATGATGGGACATGAAGAATACCTCTTAGACTCTCCGATGGAGCCGCGGGCAATCCGAGCCCCTCCAAGTGGAGTTATCGAGTGCGGGTGTCGTGGTGAAGCGTCGATCAAGCGTGACCCTCCCAGGCAACCCGTTACTGCGACCGGTACTTTTATAAATCTAGGAGACCCGGGCGGCGGAGGCGGGTTTGGTCTTTTGCTTCATCACTGCCAGCAGCGTGTTCGCAGCTGGACCCGACGAATGCGGGTTCTGTCCGGTAACGAGCAGACCATCGCTGACGACATGGGGCTCCCAGTCGGCCTTCTTCGAGAAGATAGCTCCCAGTTTCAGCATCTCATCCTCGACGAGAAAAGGCACGACCTTGGTGAGGCCGACCTCTTCTTCCTCCCCGTTTGTGAAGCCGGTGACTTCCTTGCCTTGTACCAGCAGCTTGCCGTCCGGCGTCCTGACATGACGCAGTGCGCCCGTGGAATGGCAGACAACGGCGATCGTCTTGTCGGCCGCAATAAACGATTCGATTAGTCTGATGGAGTGCTTGTCTTTAGCGAGATCCCACATCGGCCCGTGGCCGCCAGGATAAAAGACGGTGTCAAAGTCTTCTTGCCTAACGCTCTCAAGGCGGACGGTCTTGTCGAGATCAGCTTCCGCATCCTCGTCCTGTTCGAACCGGAGCGTAAGCTCGGTGCGGAATTCTGGTTCGTTGCTCTTGGGGTCAAGCGGCGGTCGTCCTCCCTTTGGCGACGCAAGCGTAATGTCGACGCCGGCATCCTTGAAGACGTAATAGGGGGCTGCGAGCTCTTCGAGCCAGAAGCCCGTCTTTCGTCCGGTGTTGCCCAATTGGTCGTGTGATGTGATTACCATCAGCACTTTCATTACTGTCTCCTTGGTTTGCCGTTATTGATTGAAGCGCTTGGCACCGAAGTATGCTCCGAAGCATCTCGTCGTTTCGCAGGCTATTGCCGACCTGATCTCGGAAACTCGCGAGAACGAGTGACGCTGTTATTTAGCGGATCGACAGCGGGGAATTCACTCATACGCTGAGCGCCAATCACTCATACGTTGATATGAGCGGAATTTTCCCAACGTTGAATGGCTCGAACTAGCTCAGTCGGGAATGATGACCCTACTGGCGCTCATAAGTGACGCCAGTGCCGCGCGACGAGCAGGCCAAATGACGAGATCAAGGTGACGCACATGATAGGAAACAACCGGCAGAACATCTTCGGCCGGCGGCGATTTCTAAGCGTTGCCGCCGGTGCGCTGGCCACCACGCAACTGATGCCAGTTCCCGTTGCTAGTGCGGGGCTGGTCCTCGACGGACCGATCCAGCTAGCCCAATCCGAGGGAACAGGCTCGTTCACGTCCCTGAAGCAGATCGACGCTGGCGTGCTCGATGTCGGATATGTTGAGGCGGGTCCCCTCGATGGGCCGGCGGTCATTCTGTTGCATAGCTGGCCCTATGACATCCACAGCTTCGCTGAGGTGACGCCGCTGCTGGTGTCAGCGGGTTTTCACGTCATTGTTCCCTATGCGCGGGGTTATGGCTCGACCAGCTTCCTGTCGAAGGAAACGCCGAGGACGGGTCAGCCCTCGGCCCTAGCCGTCGACACGATTGCGCTGATGGATGCACTCAGCATCAAGAAGGCGACCGTCGCCGGCTTCGATTGGGGGGCCCGCACCGCGGTTATCGTTGCCGCACTTTGGCCGCATCGCGTCGAGGGCCTCGTGTCCGTGAGCGGTTACCTCATTGGAAGCCAGGAAGCAGGGAAGATGCCGTTGTCACCGAAGGCCGAGCTTCAGTGGTGGTACCAGTACTATTTTGCTACGGAACGAGGCCGCGAGGGCTATTCCAAATACCGGCGAGAGTTCGCTGAATTGATCTGGAAGCTTGCGTCACCGAAATGGCAGTTTGACGACGCGACGTTCGCTCGTAGTGCGGCATCTTTCGACAATTCGGACCACGTCGATATCGTGATCCATAACTATCGGTGGCGCCTCGGATTGGCCCAAGGCGATCCGAGCCTGGACGAGCTTGAAGCGAAACTGGCCGCCGCGCCGCAGGTCGGCGTGCGGACCATCACCCTCGAAGGCGACGAGAACGGTGCGCCGCATCCGGACCCCGCCGCTTACGCCAAGAAGTTCACCGGCAAATATCTGCATCGCCTCGTGAAGGGTGGCATCGGTCACAATCTGCCGCAGGAGGCGCCAGCCGCCTTTGCCCGGGCCGTCATCGACGTCAGCAAGAGCTGATCCCTCTATCTGCACCAGGAGCACGTGACATGATACATCTTCCTGATCCGCCAATCCAACGGACGGCTGATTTCGAGTCTTACCAGGATCGTCGTCAGTTCCTCGGCACGGCCGCAATGGGGATTGCGTCTGCAAGTGCCACCAGCCTGTTCTCTACACGTCTGGCTCCGGCAGCCGAGAGTGGCGCCATTCGTCCGTTCCATATCGACTTCCCCGAGAAAGGGCTGGTCAAGCTGCGCGAACGCGTGATGATGACCCGCTGGCCGGAGCGCGAAACGGTCGCCGATCCGTCCCAGGGCGTGCAGCTGAGGACAATTCAGCAACTCGCGGAGTACTGGCGGACCGATTACGACTGGCGGAAGGTGGAAGCGCGGCTCAAGGCCTTGCCGCAGTTCATCACCGAAATCGACGGGCTCGACATTCATTTCATTCACGTTCGTTCGAAACATGGCACTGCGCTGCCGATGATCGTGACCCACGGGTGGCCCGGCTCGATCATCGAGCAGATGAAGGTTATCGATCCCTTGACCAATCCCACCGCGTACGGCGGAAGCGCATCGGATGCGTTTCATCTGGTGATTCCCTCGCTGCCGGGTCACGGCTTTTCCGGCAAGCCGACGGCACCGGGGTGGACTCCCGTGAGCATCGCGCGTGCGTGGGCGACGTTGATGCGACGCCTGGGCTACACGCGTTACGTCGCGCAGGGCGGGGACTGGGGGAATGCCGTCTCGGAGGTGATGGCGCTGCAACAGCCGCCGGGATTGCTCGGCATTCACACCAATATGGCGGCCACGGTCCCAATTGACGTTTCAAAAGCGCTTTCGGCCGGGGGCCCGCAACCCGTCGGCCTATCGGCTGATGAAAAACATGCGTGGGACCAGCTCGATGACTTCTACAGGCACGGCCTGGCCTACGCCCAGGAAATGTCGAACCGGCCACAGACGCTTTACGGAATCGCGGATTCGCCCGTCGGCCTCGCGGCCTGGATGCTGGATCACGACATCCGCAGTTACGGTATGATCTCTCGCGTCTTCGATGGAATGACTGAGGGGCTGACCCGGGACGACGTCCTCGATAACGTCACGCTTTACTGGCTCACGAACACTGCGATCTCCTCGGCGCGTCTCTACTGGGACACCACGCAGATGTCGACGGCAGGAGGCTTCTTCGACGTCAGGGGCGTCACGATCCCAGTCGCCGTGAGCGCGTTCCCTGACGAAATCTATGCGGCCCCGCGAAGCTGGGCAGAGCGGGCGTATCCCAAACTCATACATTACAACAAGCTCGACAAGGGCGGGCACTTCGCAGCCTGGGAACAGCCTGAACTCTTCTGCGCCGAGATGCGTACGGCCTTCAGGCAGCTGCGTCAACCGATCTGAATCGAACCGACTCGTGCGTAAGCGCGTGTCCTTCCTCCAAACAGGAGTGCATATCATGAACCGACCCGAACAAACGTTTGCCACTGAGCAAATCCGACTGGAGCGCCGTCTGCCGTCATACTGGCGTGTCACTTTCGACATGCCGCCGGTAAACATCTTCGGCCCGAAGCATCTTCCTCTACTTAACGACGTCATCACCACGATCGAGACCGATCCAGAGGTGAAGGTTGTCGTATTCGACAGTGCCGTCGATGGATTCTTCATCACGCACTACGACTTTCTCGCGCCGCTCGAAGAATCGCTAAGCATCCCGCCGGGACCTACGGGGCTGCAGGCGCTTCCCGACATGCTGGTGCGTCTCAGCCGTGCGCCGGTCGTATCCATTTCCTCGATCCGAGGCCGCGCGACCGGGGTCGGCAGTGAGCTTGCGTTGGCGAGCGACATGCGCTTCGCGAGTCGCGAGAAGGCGATCCTGTCGCAATGGGAGGTCGGGGCCGGCCTGGTACCTGGCGGCGGGCCGATGGCGCGATTACCGCGTCTGATGGGGCGAGGGCGCGCGCTCGAAGTCTTGCTCGGCGCCGATGATATTCCCGGCGACCTCGCCGAACGATACGGCTACGTCAACCGGTCGCTGCCGGACGCCGAACTCGACGGGTTCGTCGAAGCGTTCGCGATGCGCGTTGCGTCGTTCGACAAGGAAGCCATCGCTGAGACCAAGCGTCTCGTCGACGTTGCGAGCTTGCCGGCGGATCTGGAAATTCGGCCTGAGTGGGACGCGTTCTTGGCCTCCCTGGGCCGCCCTGCAAGCCAGAAGAGGATCAAGGCGCTGATGGCGCGGGGCTTCCACCGCGCCGGCGACGTCGAAAATCGACTGGGTTTCCATGTCGGGCAACTCGGGGGCTGAGAGGATCGCTGCGGCATGCGACGAACGCGACGTCGATGTCGGAGCGGCCACCCTGAAGTAGGCGACCGGGGGCGGCCGTCAGTCGTCCTGTCCGTGAACACAAGGAGCTGTAATATGGGCTTTACGATCGATATTAACGGAACCCCGCGCAGCGTCGACGTCGATGGGGACACGCCACTGCTGTGGGTTCTGCGCGACGTGCTGGGGATGACCGGCACGAAGTTCGGATGTGGGATGGCGCTGTGTGGCGCCTGCACCGTGCAACTCGACGGTTCCGCGATCCGTTCCTGCATCACGACGATCGACAGCGTCGGGAACTCCAGGATCACGACGATTGAGGCGATAGGTGCCACAGCAATCGGCGCGAAGATCCAGAAAGCCTGGCTCGACCATGAGGTCGCGCAGTGCGGATACTGCCAGTCCGGCCAGATCATGTCGGCCTCGGCGCTGCTGAGAGACAAACCTCATCCGACCGATTCGGACATCGACGACGCGATGAGCGGCAATATCTGCCGCTGCGGCACTTATGTCCGCATCCGCGAGGCGATTAAGCTGGCAGCGCAATCGCAGACGAAGGAGGGCTGAAGATGACTTTCGATCGCAGTTCGCCAGGCGCGTACGCCGACCTTTCTCGTCGCAATTTCCTAATCAACAGCGCCGTGGCCGGGAGCGGTCTGGTTCTGAGCTTGAGTTTGCCATTCGGCCAAGGCAAGGCCGTCGGTAACGACAGCTTCGTGCCGAACGCCTTCATCCGTATCGGCACCGACGGGCAGATCGTGCTCACGATGCCCTATGTCGAGATGGGGCAGGGTACCTATACCTCGATCCCGATGCTGATCGCGGAAGAGCTTGAAGTCGGCCTTAAGCAGGTTCGGATCGAACATGCTCCGCCGAATGAAAAACTGTACGCCAATCCGCTGCTGGGCGTGCAGGCGACCGGTAATTCGAATGCCATTCGCGGCGCCTGGAAGCCGCTCCGCGAAACGGCGGCGGCTGCGCGGATCATGCTGATCGCGGCCGCCGCGAGCCGCTGGGGCGTCGATGCCGGTTCCTGCCATGCCGACGCCGGCGAGGTCGTCCACGCGCCGAGCGGGCGCCGCCTGAGGTATGGCGAGCTTGCCGCCGAGGCCGCCCGGATGCCTGTTCCGAAGGACGTGGCCCTGAAGCCGGCAGAAGAATTCAAGCTGATCGGGACCCCGGCGAAGCGGCTCGATGCTTCCGGTAAGGTCAACGGTGCCGCCGTCTATGGCATAGATGCTCGTCCGCCGGGCGTGAAGATCGCGACGTTGGCGCAATCGCCGGTTTTCGGCGGCCGGCTGAAGAGCGTAGATGATACCGCGGCCAAGGCGGTCAGAGGTGTCCGCCAGATCGTTCGTCTCGACGATGCCGTCGCCGTCGTGGCCGATCATATGGGTGCCGCGAAAAAGGGCTTGGAGGCGCTCAAGGTCGAATGGGACGAAGGCGCTCATGCCGGGCTGGGCACGCAGGACATCGCTCGCGAGCTCGAGCAGGCGACGCGGAAATCAGGCCCGGTCGCTCAGAACATCGGTGACGCCGACAAGGCCATGGCGAACGCCGCGATGAGGGTCGAGGCGAGCTATCACCTGCCGTTCCTGGCGCACGCAACGATGGAGCCGATGAACTGCACCGTGCATTTCCGAGGCACTGAATGCGAGCTCTGGGTCGGGACCCAGGCAATCGCGCGTGTTCAGGCAATGGCGGCGAAGGCGGCCGGCCTGCCGGTCGAGAAAGTGACCGTTCACAATCACCTCATCGGCGGCGGCTTCGGTCGGCGTCTTGAGGCCGACGGCGCTGTGCGTGCCGTCGAGGTCGCCAAGCAGGTCGATGGTCCCGTCAAGGTGGTGTGGACGCGCGAGGAGGACATCCAGCACGATATGTACCGGCCCTATTGGGTTGACCGCATCGCGGCGGGCCTCGACAAGAGCGGCAAGCCGGTTGCCTGGATCAATCGCTTCGCCGGGTCATCGGTGATCGCGCGCTGGCTGCCGTCAGCTTTCAAGGATGGCCTCGATCCCGACACCACGGAAGGTGCTATCGATCTGGTTTATGCGCTGCCAAACTTTCACGTCGAATACGTTCGCATTGAACCGCCAGGCATCCCGACGGCGTTCTGGCGCAGCGTCGGTCCCTCGCACAATGTCTTTGTCACTGAAAGCTTCATTGATGAGCTGGCGGCGGCTGCAGGTCAGGACGAGGTGGCCTACCGTCGTGCGCTGCTCGACCACAATCCGCGAGCGAAGGCCGTGCTCGATCTGGCCGCGGAAAAGGCCAGCTGGAGTTCGCCACTGCCGAAGGGGCGCGGTCGTGGCATTGCCCTGCAATATGTGTTCGGGAGCTACCTCGCCCAAGTGGCCGAGGTGGAAGTGGCAAAGGACGGTTCCGTTCGAGTCCATCGCGTGGTCTGCGTGATGGATTGCGGCACCGTGATCAATCCCGACACTGTTGAGGCGCAGATTCAGAGCGGCGTCATGTTTGGCGTGACTGCAGCATTGTACGGCGAGATCACGCTGAAGAATGGCCGCATCGAGCAGGCGAACTTCGACACGTACCAGATGCTTCGCATCAACGAAGCGCCGGCCATCGAGGTTCACCTCGTCAAAAGCACCGAACCGCCCGGCGGAATGGGCGAGGCCGGCACATCGGGCATCGTTCCAGCGATCTGCAATGCGGTCTTTGCCGCCACGGGAAAGCGCCTGCGCAAGATGCCGATCGATAGCAATGCGCTCAAGGCGTGAGCAGAAACAAATTTCAGCTCAACACGGAGAAGTGACATGATCCGCAAGGTAGAGGCAGTTTGGGACTGGCGGCGACGGGAACGGCCAGCTTTCCAGCGAGTCCGGCGTGCTCGCTGAGAGCCGTATTCGTTCAAGACGCGCTTCGAAAACGAGAAGGGCACCAACCCCGAGGAGCTGATCGCAGCAGCACATGCCGGCTGCTTCACCATGGCGATGGCCTTCGGACTGCAACTCGCGGGCTTCAAGCCGACCGAGCTGTCGACAGAAGCCGCCGTAACACTCGAACCCGAAGGCAAGGGATTCAAGATCAGCAAGTCGGCTCTCACCATGCGTGGAAATGTGCCCAGTCTCGACGAGGCGGAGTTTGCCCGCATCGCGGCGAGGCCGAGAAGAATTGTCTGGTGTCGAAGGTTCTCAATGCAACAATCACGCTGGACGCGCAGTAAAGCCTGGAAAGGAGTGCCGGCATGACCACGAAACATCAACCTGATCAAGCCGATTTCAGAGCTATCCTGCCGGAAGACGTCGAATGGAAGCCGTTTCCGGCGTTTCCGACCGGAACACACCTCGCGGTAATGGTTGGCCACCCGGCCGAAGCCGGTCTTTATGTGGTCAGGGTCAAGGTACCTAATGGCACGAAACTGATGCCGCACAAGCATCCCGAGGACCGGATCTACACGGTCATGTCAGGCGTCTTCTACATTGGGCTAGGCGAGACGTTTGATGGCGGTAAGGTGAACGCCTATCCGCCTGGAAGCGTCATTGTTCTGCCTGGTGAGACCTGGCATTTTCACTGGGCGAAGTCCGGCGAATACGTCACGCAGGTGACGGCGATCGGTCCGTTGGGCCTCGAATATCACGACGCGGAAGACGATCCACGTCATCAGACGGATGAGCCGGTCTTGGCTGGCCACCTGCCGGGCCATGGGTGAAGGCGGGATTTCTGGACCGCAAGGGGCGGGTCTTGGAATTGATTCTGATCCTAACGTCGTCAGGAAATATCGATTGAATGGAGAACGTTGATGAGTGTTCGAGACGCCAAGGTGCTGAAGACTGTTTCGCCGCAGACCCCTACGGATCTGACGCCGGATGCTATCCGAGATATTTCAGGTGCTTTGAACATCCTGCTTTCCGATGTGTTCGGGTTGTATCTCAAGACCAAGAATTTTCATTGGCACGTGTCTGGTCCGCACTTTCGCGACTATCACCTTATGCTGGACGAGCAGGGTGACCAAATCTTTGCCATGACCGACGCCATCGCCGAACGCGTTCGAAAGATCGGAGGCATAACCTTGCGTTCAATCGGGCATATCGGCCGATTGCAACGTGTCCTGGACAACGACGCCGAATTCGTTACTCCGATGGACATGCTCGCGGAACTCAGGGACGACAACAGACAGATCACCGCAGCGATGCGCGAAACACACGGCTTGCGATGAGTACGGCGATCTGGCGAGCGCGAGTCTCTTGGAAAACTGGATCGACGAAGCGGAGCGGCGCACCTGGTTCCTGTATGAGGCAACACGGCAAGGGATCGGTTGAAAAAATGCGATGACCGCAGCCTACGGAATTGTGCAATACGGATTTGACTTCGCTATTGTCCGCGTCGGCGGGCCGGGATGGAAAACCGTGGAGCTCGACCTTTGGGCCGTGCGTTTGCAGCCACTAACCAATCAACTTCGATCCAACCGAGGGGGCGAATTTACTGACTTCCAAGAATGCAGGAGAATGGCTAAGCGGGATAGTTGTTCGCCGAGCTTCTCAAGCCATTATTCCCCGATCGGTAGCATCATGCAGAAGATTGCGCCGTGAGGTTGGTTTGGCGTTGCCCATAGTCGCCCGCCATGCGCGTCGACGATCGAGCGACAGATCGACAACCCTATTCCGAGGCCACTCGCCTTCGTGGTATGGAAAGCCTCGAAAATGCGCGCGAGGCCTGTCGGCGGCAGTCCCGGACCCGAATCGCTTATAGCGACGAGCACGCTGCCCGAATCGGCTTCACTCGTGCAGATCCGTAGCTCACGTAATCCGCCGCTGACCTCACTCATCGCTTCAATCGCGTTCATGATCAGGTTCAGGATTACCTGTTGCAATTGAACTCTGTCTCCCAAAACGTATGGTAGACCCGCCGACAGTTGCGTTTTCGCCGAGACGCCATGATCTGACATCGCAACACGGGTCAATCCCAAAACCTCCAGAATCGCCCCGTTGACTTCCAAGCGTTCCTTTCGCATCGGCGCCTTCCTGGAGAAATCCCGAATTCGATTGACGATATCAGCGGCCCGCTTCCCGTCGTCGATGACGCGCTCAATCGACGACTTGGCCTTTTCCAAATCCGGCGGTTGCCGGGCGAACCATCGCAGCGCGGTTTCGGCATTCGTAAGCAGGGCAGCGAGCGGCTGGTTAACCTCATGGGCAATCGAGGCCGTGAACTGGCCCATGGTAACCACGCGGCTCGCGTGCGCCAGTTCCATTTGGGCCTCGCGGAATCGCCGCTCGCTCTCAATTAACTCGGTCTCGGTCCGCTTGCGATCTTCGATATCGTAGGTTGCTGCGTACCAAGCGATAACGTCTCCGTTCCTGCGCAGTGGCACACGCCGCGTGACGAACCAGCGATATTCGCCATCGGCTCGTCGAAGACGAACTTCCGATTCGAACGGCTCACCCGTAACAAGCGCGGCATCCCATGCGGCTTCGAGTCGCGGAACGTCATCAGGATGAGTGATGATGCTGGTGCGCGTGGTCCACTTCGTTGTTGTGAGTCCGCTGTATGTGCGCCCGACTTCGTTGACATAGTCGATGATACCGTCGGCCCGATGGCGAAGCACGAGCACAGGTATTGTATCGATTATTAGTTGAAGCTCGTATCTGGCCTTGGCGAGGTCAGCTTCACTTGTTCGCAGCGCGTCTTCAGTTCGCTTTCTGTCGTCGATATCGAACGCGATGGCATACCATTTGATCACTTCTCCCGTTTCACCGCGAAGCGGTACGCGGCGAACCCGATGCCACCTGTATTCTCCATCCGCTTTTCGTAGCCGCTGTTCCAGCTCGAACGGCTCTCCTGTCGCGATATGGTTTCGCCACTCGCGCTCGACCATCTCCTCGTCGTCGGGGTGCAGCGCGCTTCCCCAACGACGGCCTCCCAAATTGTCCTGTGAAAGGCCGGTATATTCCCGCCAGTTCTTGTTGCGGAAATCCATGAATCCGTCGGGGCGATATCGGGCAATCAATGCCGGGACCGTGTCAACGGTCTGCCGAATTTCCTGTTCGGCTACTTGCGCTCTTGTCGTGGCCTCGCTGCGTTCGGCGTTTTCGAGCCGCAGCGCGTCGTTTTGCTGCTGCAGTTTCTGAATCATTATCTGCTGGTTGTCGAGCAGCAACTGAAGCGAGGCCGAAGTCCTCTTTCGGGCGGCAGACAGCAGCACCACGAACACTGAGGCCACGACAAACAGTCCCAGTCGAATAGCTTCGCCGGACGGGGGAACAGAGGGATAGCCTGAAAGAAGGGGATATTGGACAGAAAGAAAGCTTAGTACGGAAGCGAGCGCCGCCGGACCTGGACCTGCTGCCAAGGCCACAAATGCGACTACGGAGAGAAACAAGAGCGTATGATCAGCGCCCCACGAGGGGTCCATGGAAAAAGCCACCGCGACCGCCGCGGCGGCCGAAAAAACTGCAATCGAGTAATTCAGGACGGTTGGCCACCTCGGGCTCCGCGAAGGAGCGGATGTCGTCATGATCATCTTCCCTCACCTGGACACCGCCAGTTCACCGTTCGGATTGTCGCAGGAGTGGACTGGAGTGGACAAGGCTATCGGCCAAGTTTTCCAAGTTTCGGTTTGAGCGCGTCCGCCATCCGAACCAGTTCGGCATAGGTTCGCGCACCCATTTTGTGCATGGCCGCACCTCGATGAATTTTGACCGTAATTTCGCTGATCCCGAGGTCGCCGGCGACCTGCTTGTTCATCTTGCCGGTAGTGACGAGCAGCATTACTTCCTGTTCGCGCGGCGAAAGCGTTTCGAAGCGCTCTTTCAATAATGAATCGTCATTCTCGACGACCCGTCGCTGTCGGTCGCGCTCGATGGCGGCCATGACGGCATCCAGCATATCCTGATCGCGAAACGGCTTTGGGAGGAAGTCGACGGCGCCATGTTTCATCGCATGAACGGACATCGGAATGTCCCCGTATCCGGTCATCATCACCACCGGAATTCCGATGCCGGTCTGGACCAGCCGGGTTTGAAATTCCAGGCCGTTCATGTCGGGTAGCCTGACATCGAGCACAATGCAGCCCGGTCTCTCCGAGAGGCTTGCCGAAAGGAAATCCTTTGCCGTGGCGTAGGTCTGGGTCTGAAGTCCGACCGAGTCAAAGAGACCCTCCAGCGCGCCACGCATGGAAGCATCGTCGTCGATGACGTGCACGAGGGGCTTTTCGTTGGTCGCTTGCCGCATGCCGTTTGCTATGCACCGTATTTTCACGGAGGTGTTAGCACGAACGGGAACGGACCGGGCATCACACCTATGTATAGGCGGCCGGGGTCTCCGGCTATCGCAGAAAGTTCAATTGTGGCGGCGTCTTAGCTTGCACTTGCCGCGACAGCGGGCGTGTAGATCGAGAAAAGCGACCCTTTCCCCACAATTGATCGGACTTCGACCCGGTGGCCAAGCATCTCCAGCGCACGACGGACAATAGCGAGCCCGATGCCCAAGCCATTGCTGCGACCGGGCGCAAGGCGCGTGAACGATTCGAAGATTCGAGGCAACTGGTCTTCGGGAATCCCGATGCCTGTGTCGAATACATCGATCCTGATTTCAGCTCCTTTGCGGCGGCAGCCGATCAAGACGCGCCCTCCCGGTTCCGTGTATCTTATGGCATTCGTCAACAAATTCTGGAGGACGCAATCGAGTAGCACTGGATTGCTCATCACTTGGGCATCGGTTGTCACGGCCCGAAGATCGATACCTCCCTGAAGGGCGGCATCTTCGTTTTCGTGCCGGAGCCGCCAGAATAGGGGCCCAAGTCCGACAAAGGAGACCTCCAACGCATTGGTCCGCTCGGCTAGGTAAAAGGCATCCACCAGACAATCAAGCTGTTCCGTCAGCTTGTTGACGGCACGCTCTCCCCGATCCAGCCATGCCTGCTGTGGCATTTCTTCCAGCCGCGAGCGCAGCAGCGAGTAGGTCCCTTGGATAACCTGCAAGGATTGCCGCAGGTCGTGTCCCATCATCCCTACAATTGTTGTTTGAAATTCCTGTGCGGCGGGAGCGCCCAGCCTCCGATCCTGCATAGCCGGCGTGACGGTAAAGCTTTCAATCGACCTCATGCTGTCCTCACCTGTTGACTTTCGATCCGGGTTCCATGAATAGCCGGTCGATGAGGTCTTTCCATTCTACGTTTCGGTGCCGTTGATCAGCTTATCGTATGATGTGCGGGGCAGGCCCAACGGTATCGAGGGCCGATAAGCCGGGGAGTGGAGGGGACACTTCCGGGCCTGAAAACGATGGCTAATTTCTAAGCTATTGCCTGTGACTGCATCATTGCGCCGCAGGCTATAACACTCTTGTATAGTTCCTGAGCAGCGCAGGTGCATGCAACAGTTCGTTTCCCCGCTTCTTCATTCAATTCGGGGCATGGATGCTGTGTGGCAAGACATCTCGAAATCGCAGTCATCGACGATGACGAGTCATTCCGCGTAGCACTCGTGGAATCGCTGTCCTCGCTCGGGTATGGATCCAGCGGATACGCTTCTGCGGAGGACTATGTTCGTTTGATCGGGAGCAACGCGGTCAATTGCGTTGTTTCGGACATTCACATGCCTGGCATGAGCGGGCTGGACCTGATGAAACATCTTGCCGCTCAGGGAACGACAACCCCCGTCGTTTTGATCACGGCACGTTCAGATGCGAACCTGGAGGCCAAGGCCGCAGTCGCAGGTGCCGTGTGCCTGCTCAGAAAGCCATTTGAAATAAATGAGCTGATTGGTTGCATCGAAGGAGCGGTGAAAGACTGAAACGAGATCGTGACAATGCGGACGCTGAGTTCCCTTGGCTTAGGATTGGGCGAGCGCACCCTGTGATAGTTTTCGCATCTCATGCAATGGCGCTCCAAGACCTGAGCCGATTTCGCGGAATACGCGGCCTCAGAAAAGCCGAGACGAACTCTAAACACGAGCGAGCGACACGGTGACCACGAAGACTAAAGCTATCCGGCTTACCGGACCCCAGTTGGACGAGAATCGTTGAGCGGTGCTGAACAGACGCTCTCGGCGAGCCAGCGCGATCTCAGGCTGACGATAGATACGATTCCTGCCCTGGTGTGGTCGACCGGCGCCGATGGTTCGGTTGATTTCGTAAATCAGCACTATCTCGATTACGTGGGGCTGCCCTCCGAGCAGTTGATGGAGTGGGGCTGGACGACTGCAATTCATCCGGACGATCTCAGCGGTCTTGCAGCGATTTGGCGCTCGCTCTTAGCCTCAGGAAAAAGCGGCGAGGCCGAAGCGCGGTTTCGTCGGGCCGACGGCGAATATCGTTGGCTTCTTCTACGCGCCAACCCCTTGCATGACAGCAACGGAAATATTGTTAAATGGTACGGATTGAATACGGACATTGAAGACCGGCGGCGCGCGGAGGTTCATCTCGCGGGCGAGAAGCACGTCCTCGAAATGATTGCGTGTGGACGACCTCTTCGCGATATTCTGACCGCGTCATGCAAGCTGTTCGAGGAAGCTGCCAGCGACTGTTTCTGCGGCATCTATCCGATTGACGGTCGTGGCAAAATATTCGAGTTCGGCGTAGCGCCCTCACTGCCTGCCAGTTACACCGCTCCGATCGAGGGAGTGCAGGTCGATTCGGATGACTCTCCACGTGGCCAGTCGATCAGCGAAAAGACCCAAGTGATCGCAGAGGACATTGAATCTGACCCGCGTTGGATGCAGGCTCCGTGCCGCGCCCATGTGCTCGATCACGGGCTGCGAGCGGTTTGGAGCACGCCAATTTGCTCGCGCGAGGAATCGGTCATCGGCACGATTTGTGTGTATCAGCAGAGACCCGGCATTCCGTCTTCACATCACCAGGAAATTATCGCACATATCGCCCAACTTGCGAGCATCGCGATCGAGCGTTCACAGTCTGAAGATGTGCTCAAGCGCAGCCAATTCTATCTCACTCAGGGGCAACGGATAAGCCTAACGGGTACTTTCGCATGGGATGTGGCCACGGATGAGATCGCGTTTTCAGGTGAACTCAAGCGCATTTGGGAGTTCGAGCCGAATACGGTGGTGACTTTTGCTCTCCTTCGTGAGCGCACCCACCCGGAGGATCTCCGAAGGACCGGTGCCTATTTGGAGCAGGTCCGTGCGGGTTTTGACAACCCCGACTATGAAATGCGCCTGAGCATGCCGGATGGTCGTATCAAATACCTGTGGGTGTGCGCGCGCGTGGTGAAGCAGGAGGACGGCCGACTGGAATGCCTCGGTGCCATTCAGGACATTACGCGTCGCCGGCTCGCTGAAGATGCGCGTGACACGATTCGATCGGAGCTGGCACATGTGGGCAGGGTTGCCAGCCTCGGAGCGTTGACGGCATCGATCGCGCACGAGGTAAACCAGCCGCTTGCGTCGATCGTGACAAGCAGTGAAACGGCATTGCGCTGGCTGAACCAGCCAGAATCCAATTTCGAGAAGGTACAGCAAGTCCTGAAGCGTATCGTCAATGACGCGCGACGTGCCGCCGATGTCATCGATCGTGTCCGCACGATGGCAAGCAAGGGGACGCCCAGGCAGGCGGAGACTGAGCTCGCTGACATTATTACGGAATGCGCGGCTTCATTGTATCACGAATTCCAATCGAAGAATGTGTCGAATTCGCTCTATTTGGCGCCCGACCTGCCAAAGGTGATGGTCGACCGCACGCAGTTGCAGCAGGTCATCGTGAACCTTCTTATCAATGCGGTGCAAGCCATGACCACGTCGGATGTGGCGCCCAGGAATATTGCGATTCGAACACAGCAAGTCGATGCGCAAACGGTGTGCTGCATCGTCGAAGATAGCGGCCCTGGCATTGACGCGGAGCATCTGCCGCGCCTGTTCGACAGTTTCTTTACGACCAAGGAGACCGGCATGGGGCTGGGCCTGCCGATCGCCCGGTCAATCATTGAAGCACACAATGGGGTTATTCGAGCCGACAACAAGTCAACCCTCGGTGGGGCGAGACTCATCATCGAGTTGCCCGCAAGCTTTTCGTGAGGGCATAGATGTTTCGCCAATGAAACGCTTTCATTGATGGCGGGCAATTTCGGCCGATGCCGATTGAGACCAGATTTTGTTGAAAACGTCCGAGGGTGCGGCCCCAGAGGGTATCGATGGCTTTGCGCGAGCAAGATCTGGTTCTTTCGAGCCTGCCGCCCAGCAGGACGCAGCAGCAGCTAGCCCTCAGCGTGGCGCTGCTGATCGTGCTGATGGCATTGCTGATATCTATAACAGGCATGCAGCAGGTCAAGCTTGCGGTAATTGACGCTTTGGTGCCGCTTTTCGGCATGGCTATGTTCGTGAGCGACTCGATTACCGCGGTCCTGCTGTTCACGCAGTTCTCGATCGTGCGTTCGCGTGCGCTTCTTGTGATCTCCAGCGGCTTTGTCTGGACGGCGCTGGTCGTCATTCCCTGGCTGCTCTCGTTTCCGGGCGTATTTGCCCCCCATGGCCTTCTCGGCGGAAGTTCGTCCGAGATCACGGTTTGGCTTTACACGTTGTGGCACGCTGGCTTCCCGATATTCGTCATTGCCTTTGCCTTGTTGAAGGATGCACAGCCTGCCAAACGGCTGAGACAACTCCCCGCTGCAACGGCCATTCTTTCGTGCATTGTTGGTTCGGCAGCTGTCATAGCCGGAGCGACATACGTTCTGGTCGTGTTCCAAGCGCACCTGCCAAGCTTCATGATTGATGCAATGAATTTTTCTGTTCTGTGGTACTATACTGCGGCCATCATCGCATTGTTGAGTGCCCTTGCGATCTCGTTGCTTTGGATCCGACGGAAGTCATTGCTCGATCTATGGCTGATGGTCGTCATGCTCGTTTTTCTGACCGAAGTCCTTATAAGTAGTTTTCCGGTTTCAGCGCGCTTCAGTCTTGGCTGGTATGCGGGAAGGACTTGCAGTCTGCTGTCCGGCAGCCTCATTCTGATTGTTCTGTTGTATGAAATCACCATAGTTTACGCGCGCCTGATCGGTGCCGTCCGCGCCCAGAGCCGCGAACGCGGTGCGCGTCTGATCACTGGCGATGCGGTGGCAGCCACGATCGCGCACGAGATAAAACAGCCGTTGTCAACGATCATAACCAGAGCTGAAACGGGTTTGCGCTGGCTTGATCGCGCTTCGCCGGAAATCGATAAAGCCAAGGAGCAATTCGCAGAGATCGTCGCGAATGGTCGTCGCGCGGGCGCGGTGATGGACGGCATTCGGGGGAACTTCAAGAAAGATCCCCGCATTAGAACGTGGCTCGATGTTAACGTCCTCATCGAAGAAACCCTCACTTTGGTGCACGGTGATCTGCAGCAACATCGGATACTGGTTCGTACGGAACCGCACGCAGGGCTACCGCAGATCATGGGCGATCGAATTCAGCTTCAGCAAGTGCTGCTGAACCTGATCACCAACGCCATCGAGGCAATGGCTGGCAAGCAAGGGCTTCGTGTCCTGGGTGTGAGGTCCGAGGTGGGCAAAGAAGGTAACGTAGTTGTATCGGTGGCGGATACTGGAAAAGGCATCCAGTCGCAGGAAATCGATCAGATATTCAACCCGTTGTTCACGACCAAGCCTGATGGGATGGGGATGGGCCTCTCAATCTGTCGTTCCATCGTCGAATCCCACGATGGAAGCTTACTGGTCTTCCCGAACTCGCCTGAGGGCGCCGTGTTTCAAATGGTTCTGCACGCGAGTACGACAACAGCGCTTGCATCTGTTTGATGGAACGGGCGGCTGCTTATTTTGCTTCGAGCTGTCGACGCTTCGTCTCCTAACACCAACGTAAGGGCTGGACGAGACCTGCGCCCAATGGAGAGGCCGCAGTTCGGCGCGTTAGCGTTTGGCATCCTTCTCAGTGGAGTCACAGCCAGCCCAGCTGGATGAAGGACCAAAGCGCGATCATGGATTACGTGACGTCCTCAAGACTGACTCGGCGCTTGTGCTGACGTCGGCTACGTCGTTTGTCTTGGTTGGAGCAACTGTCGCACATGTCCGTACCCTTGCCGGTGGCATGCTCTGGGAATCGGGAACCGCGACGCCGCCAGCGCCCCTCCGTCCGGGGCCCTGGATGTCTTTCACAGCACGCGCAGGACACGCAATGTTTCGATCGTATCGAGCGCGGACGGTATCTGTCGGAGCTCAGCGATTGCGGGGCCTGTCATACCGCGCCCCGGCGCTCAGCCGTTCGCAGGTGGGCTGGCGCTGCAGACGTCGTTCGGCAGGATCGTCGCGCCGAATATCACCCCGGACCGGGAGACCGGTATCGGCAACATGACCGATCAGGAGTTCTTGTGGGAGCAGCGGCGAGGCCGAAGGTACCTTTGTTATCTCTGACGGTATTTGAGGCTCTGTTCGAGCTTGACTATTGTTAGACTTAGTCACGTACAGGGCGCCATCCCGTCGATAGACGCCGATTGGTAGCGGAATTGCCAGTAATTCGTGAGGAGCAATTTTTTCTGTGAATACAAGACCAAAAAATTGCGGCGGGTATACCGTCGGCATTTGTCCGTCAGACCTGAAAATTTGTGCTTGCAAATCAACGGCGAAACGTCGTTCGAAATGATAGAGTGGGAGTAGGGGCGGCTAAGCGCGGTGGCGGATTAAATGTCGCCTGGGTTTCTCAAGCGGTATGTCTCGTCAGCCGATGAACATAAATTTGTTAGGCGCATGCCGCGCGAAGACCATGACATCGGCGCGGTCGCTTCGACCACCACGGACGGCCGTCCCATGACCTTCGCAAAGATGCTGGAGGAGACCTACACCGACGGCATCGCCGTGCTGCACCGGGGCAGGCTGATCTATGAGCGCTATTTCGGCGCGCTGAAGCCGCACAAGCCGCATATCGGGATGTCGGTGATGAAGTCGTTCACGGGCGTGCTCGCCGGCATGGTGGTCGCCGAGGGCACGTTTTTAGGGGCTCCGTTTCGGTCGGTTCTGTACCATCATGGACCATGATGGTATCTGGCGGCGAACCCGAACGGAGAATACCTTGTTGACCGATACGGGACTTCAGAAGCTCAAGCCTGGCGAGAAGCTTTACAAGCGCGGCGACCGCGACGGCATGTACGTTGCCGTCCTGCCCATCAACAGGCGCAAGCAGATCTCGGAAAGTGGCGACCACACCATCAAGGTGGTGCGTTGATGCGCGCTGCGTTGAAAGTGGTGATGGCCGCAATATTTGCTATGCCGGCTGCGGTGGCTCTGGCGAAGTCTCCGGACTGCGCGAGTTGGCCCACCAACATGGCCCTCACGCACCTCAAGAACGCCGGCCTGATTGATATCCCATCAGTGATCGAGGCGCAGACCAAGGCCGTTCGTCTCGCATCCGAAAAGATCGGCAAAGACCTCTACCAGCAGGTTTACGACATCACGTTTCACACCAAGGATGGCAAGACCATCGAGGTCATCACGAAAAGCCGAGCATCAAGCGAGGAATGCTCGATGAGCGCCGTCGACGTCTACGTGGTGTCGAACAAAATCGGCGGGTCGGCAGAGCAGCCATCTGAGGGCACGACTAAGAAGTGATCCGGCTGCACCGAAAGCTCAAGAACTGTAATTGACCCGCAGCGTACCCCAGGGTGATGGGGAATATTCGGTCGCGCGCTGCTCCAAGAAATTGGCGCGCGCGACCGGTTCTCGGTGTCGATCATACGGTCCTAGATCTACTACTGCTCCTTCTTGAATAGATCCTGGAAGATGAGCTGACCCCAGACGCGGCCGCGTGCGTGCACTAGTGCGCCACCCTCGTTGAGCTTGCCCAGCTTGACGGGTGCGAAGCCGAGTTGCTTGGCCAGGGCCGCCACGGGAGCGATCGCGTCCTCGTCGTCACCAGACAGGAAGACGACCCGGTGCCCGCCCTCGACGATCGGATCGGCAGCCAGTTTGGCCGCACCCAGGTGATTGAAACCTTTCACGAGCCTGGCGCCGGTGAACGCCTTCGCGACAACGGCGGAGGACAGAAGACCGTCCAGCTCTTCTCCAAACCCGTTGGTCGCGTCGATGATCGTCTTGCCTTGCCAGCTCGGCAGGGCCTTCGCAACCTCGCGATGCTCCCCGAACGGGACCGCCAGGATAATGGTGTCGGCCTCCAGCGCTTCCCGCAGCGACTTGGCGACGACCGTGGGGCCGATCGCCCGAGCCTGCGGTGCCAGCGCCTCGGGCGGCCGGCGGCTCGCGACAGTTACCTCGATGTTCTTGCGGGCGAAGGCATGGGCGAGGGCCTGGCCGATCTTGCCGAATCCTATGATTGCGTAGCTCATAATGCTTCTCCGTTTTTCAGATGGCCGAGAAGCCGCCGTCGACAGACAACTCCACCCCATTCACGAAGCTCGAATCGTCCGAAGCAAGAAACAGCGCGACCGCCGCGATTTCCTCAGGACGCCCCATCGTTCCCCGCGGGATCAGGGATTCGAACATCCGCTTCGCCTCCTCGGTGAGAACCTGGTCCTGCATCGGTGTGGCGATCGGCCCCGGGCTCAGCACGTTCACCCGGATATTCCTGCCCTTCAGTTCGTTGAGCCAGGTGCGTGCGAATGAGCGCAACGCCGTCTTGCTCGCCGCATACACGCCGTAACCGGGAAAACCTTTCACCGACGCAACGGACCCGGTCATGAAGATGGATCCGCCATCGCTGAACAGCGGCAAGGCCTTCTGAACCGTAAACAGCGTGCCGCGCGTATTCAGGCCGAAGGTCGCATCGAAATGCTGCTCGGTAATCTCGCCCAGTGGGACGGCTTCGCCGATGCCGGCGCTCGCGTACAGGACGTCGATCCTGCCCTTGTCCCGCTTGACCGTGTCGAACAGGCGGTCGAGGTCGGCGAGATTGGCCGCGTCGCCGCGCACGCCGGTCACGTTCCGGCCGATCAGCTTGACGGCCTCGTCGAGCGCCTCCTGCCTCCGGCCCGTGATGAAGACATAGGCGCCTTCTTCAACGAACCGGCTGGCGCTCGCCAGCGCCATGCCGCTCGATCCGCCCGTGATGACTGCAACCTTACCTTCAAGCTTTCCCATGACTTCTCCATTCGTGGTGTCGGTCGGGACAGCATCTGCCCCCGAGAACCTCGAGATGGGTCTGCCGGCGTCAGGCGTTGAGTGCGGAAGCGCGCACATCGGTGGTGCGAAATCGATCCGGCTGGACGACTGACGCCAGCCGCGACGATCGGTGTCCGCCGTTTGGACTCGGGCGCTTGTCGGCACGGGCTGTGATAATCGCCCCGCGCCACCCACATACGAGATGCTGTTCGATGGGTTGGATACGGGCTTTGGAAGGCGCACCGTGCGGTGCGAGATTGCACCATGATCGACTGGGATGACGTTCGCTACTTTCTTGCCGTCGCGCGCGGAGGCTCGGTGCGGGCTGCCGCCGAGCGCCTCGGTGTGAACCACGCGACCGTGCTGCGACGCATCGCCCAACTCGAGGAACGCCTCGGGGTCCACATGTTCGAAAAGCTGCCTTCGGGCTACCGCCTGACGGCTGCGGGCGAGGAGGTCCTCGAGTTCGCGGACCAGATGGAAGCGTCGTCGCACCAGCTGGAGACGCGCGTCTTCGGGCGCGACCAGAGCGTGCGCGGGCTTCTGCGGGTGACGCTGGCGCCGCCGCTTGCGACTCACCTGCTCATGCCTGATTTCGCCGATTTCGCGCGTCTGCATCCGGACATCGAGATGGACATCCTGTCGTTCGGTGAGCTGGCAAATCTGACCAACCGGGAGGCGGACGTCGCGATCCGCGTCGTCTACGACCGCAAGACCCTGCCGCTCAATCTTCACGGCCTGAAGGGACCGGAGGTGTTCGGCGGCGTCTACATGTCCCGGGATCGACTGGCCGCGTGGCGTGCCGGCGCGCCTGATCCTGTCAGGTGGATCGTCATCAGCATTCATGGAATTCCGGATTGGGCGAGCGAGGGTGAGGTCCGCACCACCGGCGTTCCGTTCAGGGTCACAGACGCCGGGGCGCAGATCGTTGCTGTCAGGCAAGGGATCGGGATGACGACACTGCCGTGCTTTGTCGGAGACGCCGACCCCCTGCTGGTGAGGGTGCCGGGCACCGATCTGCACATGTACGGAACGCTCTGGCTTCTCACACAGGGGGAGACACGCAAGACCAAGCGCGTGCAGCTCTTCACCGAGTTCGTATCCCGCAGGCTCGCCGCGTACGCGCCGCTTCTCGCGGGGCTGTCCGTATCGCGCGACTGATGTGCGGCAGGTTGCTAGATTCCGAGCAAACGCTCCCGACACCGAAGTGCCGGGAGCAGGTTCGTCACTTCGCGAGCGCGGCCTTTTCGATGACCTCAGCGACTTGCTTCGCATGGACGACGAGCGAGGCATGGCTGCCGGCGACTTCCGTCGTCTGGGCCTTGATCCTGGCCGCGAACGATTTCTGGGCCTCGGGCGCGAGCACCTTGTCCTTGGTGCTGATGACATAGAACGTCGGCTTGTCGTGCCAGGCTGCAATGTCGACCGGGGCCTCGAACGCAACGTGGTTCAACGGTAGCTGCGAGTTGGCCAGGTGCACGGCGATTTCCGGAGGAAGGTCAGCCGCGACGGCCGACGGAAACACCTTGGGGTCGATGTACAGATTGCCCTTCGCGTCGGGATGGATCGCACTGCCGCCTTCGGTCGGCGGGCCGGCCTTGGCGAGCGACGCCAGGGATTCACCGACTTCGGGTGCGAAGGCGGAGACATAGACCAGCGCCGAGATCTTGGGATCGTTGCCGGCTTGCGTGATCACCACGCCGCCCCATGAATGGCCGACAAGAACAGTCTTGCCGTCCTGCTTCGCGAGCGCCTGCTTGGTGGCATCGACGTCGGCGGCGAGCGAGGTGAGCGGATTTTCCACGAGCGTGACGCGGTAGCCTTTCTTCGTGAGAATATCGGCAACGGGCTGCCAGCTCGTCTGGTCCACGAACGCGCCGTGCACGAGCACGATGTTGTGGGCTGCGCCCTTGGGCAGTTCGGCGGAATAAGCGGAGCCGACCAATGTCGTTCCGGCCAGGAGCACGGTGGCGGCTGAGAGGAGGATATTTCGCATTGAATGTTCCTGTTGGAATGTCGGACGAAATGAGGTCCGGGGGGAATGGACAGGCGTTTCCAGGTCGCGGTTCTTCCGTCCGCCGTTGGCGAAATGGTTGCCGCACGTGATGTCGGCCCGCTGCGGGATGACCTAGTCCGTGGACTTTTCGGACGATAGGGATCAATCGTCCGGATGTTGTGTCCGATCGTCCATCGGATTAGCTTGGGCGGCATGGATATCCTCGCCCAGGTGCTCGATCGCGTTCGTCTCGGTGGGACGTTGCTCTTCCACTTCGAGCTCGGCCACCCCTGGAATCTGGAGCTGCCGGCGCGCCCCTACGCGTTGTTTCACTACCTCAGCCGAGGCTCGGCGACCCTTGCGCTCGAACAGGGACAGGAAATCCAGATGACCGAGGGCGATTTCGTCGTCATCACGCGCGGCGAGCCCCACGTGTTTTATTCGGATCGCCGGGCCAAGCCTTTGCAGATTGTGGACCTCGATCGATCGTCGGCACGTCTTGGCGTCGTTCGTCACGGCGGCCGTGCAAAGCCGCTCTCGACCATGATCTGCGGCAATTTCACCGTGTCGCGGCCCTCGTTCGGCAGCGTGCTCGAGCTACTTCCGCCCGTGCTCCTGCTGAAGCCGACGGCGGACGGTGGCTGGCTCGAAGCCATCCTGCGCCGCATGGTGAGCGAGTCCGCGCTCGAGCGTCCCGGGCAACGCGTCGCGCTTTCACGACTGACGGAAGTGCTCTTTGTCGAGGCGCTCCGAAGCTGGATCGCGTCTCTCAGTCCCGGACAAGGCGGCTGGCTCGGGGCCATATCGGACCCGCATATCGGACCGGCGCTCAAGCTGATCCACGAAAACCCGGAGCGGCCCTGGACCCTGAGCGACCTCGGTCAGCGCGTGGGGCTCGGCCGCTCGGTATTTTCGGCGCGCTTCACCAGGCTCGTAGGTCAGTCCATGCATCGTTACGTGATCGAACGCCGGATGGCGGAAGCGGCGTTCCTGCTTGAAACCAGCGACGAGCCCATCGCACGGATTGCGAGCCGGGTCGGTTACGAGACAGCGGCGGCGTTTTCAAAACTGTTCCACCGACATCACGGCCTGTCGCCCGGTCGCTACCGGGCCGCTCAGCGTCTTGATGGAGGCCACGCGCAACCGAACGGTTCGGAAGTGAAAGCATCCGATTGACCTCGACCTTGCGCGCCGTCACCTCCACCGACGGCGTGACCGCCGACTTCTACCAGTTCGACATGACGTTCCTGGGCGAGACCGCCACGCGCATCATCAACGAGGTGATCCTTCCGATGCCGCGCCCGAAGTGATCAGAACCATTCGGCCGGATCCGATCCGAGGGGGCGCGCTGGCGTCTCCCAACGCATCGAAATGTCGTCGATGCGAACCGGAGGGAGGACACGCTGAGCCTCGTGGGACACGGTACGCGTCTATGCAGCAACCTCTACGACACGATGATCGGTCGGCAAGCCGCTGAAGCCCAACCAGTTCACATTCGATTGGCGGCAGCATGGTCGTCGCCAGAGGCCGAAGATATCCTTCGGCGCGCCCTGGTTCTATTGGCCGACCACGAGCTCAACGCCTCCACGTTCACGGCACGAATTTGCGCCTCGACCGGGGCACCGCTTTCAGCATGTGTCCTTGCCGGCCTTTCGACCCTCACGGGGCCATTTCATGGCGCAGCTTCCAAAATGCTGCTGATGCTCGTGGAGGATGCGAAGAAGATCGGGTCGCAACAGGCGTTGAGCCAATGGCTATCACGAGGTCAACCGCTTCCGACATTTGGCCAGCCGCTCTATCCCGAAGGCGATCCGCGCGCGGCGTCCCTTTTGGCGCAATTCCGACCGAGCGACATGTTCGCGGAGATCTGCTCAGTCGCCGAGGTGATGACCGGAGAACTGCCCAACATCGATTTTGCACTTGCCGCGCTTGCGGACGCTTATGCTCTCCCGGCCGACTCGCCTTTCATCATTTTTGCACTTGGCCGCGTCGTCGGCTGGATCGCGCATAGTCTTGAGCAGATTGAGACAGGACGATTGATCCGCCCCAGAGCGCAGTATATCGGACCGAAGCTAAAGAAGTAGCGCAAGCTACGGCTTGATCGGAGCCGATGTGTCCTCTGGCGATAGTGCTCCGTCTCACCAGATGAACGGAATCAGGCGCCGGCGCACACGGCGCGCGTAGTCGTCATAGCCCTCGAGGCCCGCGCGAAGCGTCTGCTCCTCGACGCCGATCCGGATGCCAAACAGGAGGGCGAGGATGGGGACCGTCGCAAGTCCCCACCACGAGCCGAGCACGAGCGATGTCCCGGCGATGTAGAAGAGCGTGCCGAAATACATGGGATGGCGGACGATGGCATAGGGGCCTGTTGTGATGACCGCCTGCCCGCGGTCCCTTTGCAGTTTCACGACCGGCGCCGCGAAGCTGTTCGTGCGCATGGTCCAGTAGATGAACAACATCGCCGCCAGGAGGAGCCCGCAGCCAGCCCACTGCACGGAAGATGGCATTGCCGACCAGCGCCAGCGTGCCGCATCTGCCGCCATGAAGCCCATTCCTCCAAATATGAGGAGCAGGATTGGGATGAGAATCAGCTTGTCCGCGAGCGGCTGATCTTTCTGTACGGGCGGCTTGAGGCGCTCTCTGAGCAGGCTCGGATCGACGCGCGCCATGGTTGTCCCAAACACGACCGAGAGCGCGACCATCACTCCGAGATAGAGCCACCCTCCGGTGTAGTCCGTCGTGCCTGCAGCACCAAAGATGATCGCGCCCATGAAGGCGAACCAGACGATCGTTTGGACGATAAGATTTAGTACGAGACCCATCTTTCTGCCTTTCCCGTCGAAGGTTCGGATTCTTCCGCACGGTCAGCGCCGCTGCGGGGTTCCTCATTGCCGTCGTCGGCCACGCGTCCAGCGGCTGATGGCGTCCTCCATGGCGCCGCGCATGACCCGATAGAAGTCGGCCATCTCCCTGAGACGCGCGCTTGCCGCCTTGGACGCAGCTATTTCAGCCCCGGCGTTCAACTGCCCGGCCAACGCGTCGAGCAGACGATTCTGCTGCCGGACCATGACTTCGTAGTCGTCTGCTACGGCATAAAGCGCGCGTTTTGTCCCAGGTTCGCTATGGCGGCGCGCCAGCGTGTAACTCTCCAACAGTCGAGCGGCGACGCTTGCGCTGCTCTTGCTGATCTCGAGGTCTTCGGTGATCTGATCGAGGCTGGCGGGGCGAGGGCAGAGAAGCAAATAGCCATAGAGACGGGCGGCGACGGGCGGTACGCCCCAGGGCGTGAGCAGCCGTGCCACGTCCTCTGTGAACCGCTGCTCGTCCCTGCTGGTTTTGTTTGACATATTCGGCATATCCCGAATATATAGAATTAAAGGCCGGCTGCAAGCGTCAAGCGGGGGCTCATGCCTCCCTGTCAGTGCGCTGCTGCCTATGTTTTGCAGGATCGGCATCATGTCGCCGGAGTTCACGCTTCGGCGGGAGCCTAGCACCATGACGGTCGTCGAGCAGAAAACCGTGGCGTGCCTCGGATCGAGCAGCACGGCAGGCAAAGGGCAGGCCTTCGACTGGATCGCCGAGCTGCGCGCCCGCCCGCGCAATGCGCAAGTCAAATTCGAGAACTTCGGTGTCGGTGGTGACCTGGCCTACAATGCGCTCAAGCGATTGCCTGCGGTGCTTGCCTGTCGTCCCAGCAAGGTCGTCGTCTGGGTTGGTGGCAACGATGTCCTCGCCCTCGTGTCGAGGCGGGCGCGGCGCTTCTTCTCGATTTCAAAGCACCTTCCATGCGCCCCGTCGCCTGGCTGGTTCCGCGAGAACCTCACCGAACTGGCCCGCAGGCTGAAGAGCGATGCGGCTGCAGATATCGGGCTTTGCTCACTCTGCCCGATCGGCGAGAACCTGGATTCGGAGGACCCGTTCCAGAAGGAGCTCAACCGCCGGGTCAAGGAATATTCCGATATCGTGGCTGCCGTCGCAGATGAGGAGAACTGCCGCTACATTGAACTCTATGAAGCGATCGCGGAGGAGCTTCGCGCTTCACCCGGTCAGGCATTCACGTCATTTGGTTTCTTGCCATTCTATCTTGACGCGTTCCGTGTGCTCGTGCTGCGGCGAAGCATCGACGAGGTCGCGCGCATGAATGGATGGCGTTTCCATACCGATGGCGTGCACCTGAATAGCCGCGCGGGACGGATCGTGGCGGATCGTATTCAAGAGTTCATCGACGCCTGCTAAGGTGATCCTCGCCTCTATTCGCGCCGTAGGCGTAGCCGCGCCAACTTCATGTGCGATGTCGAAGCGAGGTCACCAGCGAGGCACAAGGTGCAATCATTGCATGATATTCAACGGAGCAGCGCCATGGACGAGCGGCGGACATCGAGCGTAGTCGCAATCATTCCCTGCAACGACCTTGATGCAGCGGAACGGTGGTGGAACAGGCTCGGCTTCTTCAGGCCGGTCGATCAAGGCTACGAAGAATATCGGATGCTGTCGGATGGTGTTGGTGGCGAGGTGCATTTGCAGCAGGCGGTGGAGGGCTGGCTCACTCCGGGGAGCAACCCGTTCGGCGTCTACGTCTACACGCCCCGGGTCCGCGGCCTGGCTGCGGCGATGAGCCCGGAGATCGCCGAGCCGAGCCGCGTGGCCGAGCACAAGCCGTGGGGCATGTATGAATTCGCGCTCAATGGCCCCGACGACCTGCTCGTCCGCGTGGGCTGGCCGAGCCGGCTGATGACGGATTAGGTCCGGCGCTGGCGCAAGCCTCTTCGGCGCTCGATCGTCGCAGCTTGTGAAGCATCTCACACGCACGCTCACACTGTCGTGGACGACGACGAACACCTGCAGCAGGGCCCGGATCCGCTGTTAAATTAAGTATTGACTTATATAAGTCGATACCGATATTCATCGGCGTGAAACGACAGGGAGAACCGGGATGGAGATCGACGTTGTCAGGGTGTTGGGGCTCGCCACGCGTTCGGTGCGCAATTTCGAGAAGGACGGGAGAGCGGCCAGCGCGGTCACGTTGACGCGGCTCTACGACACGAGCGTCGATGATCTCTGGGACGCGCTGACGAGCAGGGAGCGCATCCCGCGCTGGTTCCTTCCGGTCGAGGGCGACCTCCAATTGGGAGGAAGGTACCAGCTCAAGGGAAACGCGGGCGGCACCATCACGGCTTGCGCGCCGCCAACTCATTTTGCCGCGACGTGGGAGTTCGGTGGCGCCACAAGCTGGATCGACGTCGCGCTGGCGGCAGAACGCAGCCAGGCGCGCTTGACTCTTGAGCACACCGCGATGATCGAGGATCATTGGAATCAGTTCGGTCCGGGCGCGGTGGGGATCGGTTGGGACCTTTCCATTGCGGGACTTGAGCGATATCTCGCGACGGGAGCGGCAGTCGACCATGAGACGGCGGAGGCGTGGATGGGCTCGCCCGAGGGCAAGGAGTTCATGACGAGGAGCGGGGAGTATTGGCGCGCAGCACATGTCGCGAGCGGGGTCGATCCGGCCTTGGCGAAGGAGCGCTCGGACCGCACCATTGCCTTCTATCGCGGCGAAATGCCGCCCGATATCGCGCATCCCGGTACAGGAAGCTGATGCACATCTTCGAAGTCCTCGCCGATCCCGTGCGTCGTCGCATCCTCGAACTGCTCGTACCGGGGGAAATGGCGTCCGGAGAAGTCGTGGAGGCGATCGGGGCCGAATTCGGGATCACGCAGGCCGCCGTGTCGCAGCATCTGAAGGTGCTGCGCGAGAGCGGCTTTGCGACGGTTCGGGCGGAGGCGCAAAGACGGTTCTACGCGGTCGACGTGGCAGGACTTCAGGCGGTGGATGCGTGGATCGGTCAGTTCAGGAATTTCTGGGAGCCGAAGCTGGACGCGCTGGCGACGGAGATCGCGCGCGGCAAGCGGGAGCGGCGTAACGCGCCTATGACGAAACGGAGCGGCAAGAGGGCCTGATCGGGGAGACCAGCGTGCCCCGCTCATTGCCAAGCGCGCGGCGACGGTCACCTCGGCACAAATGCTGGATGTTGACCACGTGGGGCCATGATACGTGCGAGCTCTTCATCCGCTTCCGGAGCTTGCTTGCATGTCCGTCGCCGCCGCCGCCAACCAACACCCCGCATCCGCGACCGAAACCGACCCGGAATCCCTCGGCTGGATGAAGGGCTTCCCGCCCGCGCCCGACCGCACCGTCGCCTTCCAGGACGGCTCGTTCCGCAGCTTCCCCGAGCTGCGCTGGGCCTGGAGCAATATCCGCCAGCTGGTGCCGACCGTGAACGTCTGGCGCGGGGCAGGGCCCGCGTCGGTGTTGTCGCGCGAGGACCAAGACATCGGCGCGGTCGCCTCGGTCACCATGGACGGCCGCCCCATGACCTTCGCGAAGATGCTGGAGGAGACCTATGCCGACGGCATCGCGGTGCTGCACCAGGGCAAGCTGATCTACGAGCGCTACTTCGGCGCGTTGAAGCCGCACAAGCCGCATATCGGGATGTCGGTGACGAAATCCTTCACCGGCGTGCTCGCCGGCATTCTGGTGACCGAGGGCAGGGTCGATCCGCAGGCGCCAGTGACCGACTATGTGCCGGAGCTGAAGGCGAGCGCATTCGGGGACGCGCGCGTGCACGAGGTCATGGATATGACCACGGGCCTCGAATACACCGAAGTCTACACCGACAGGAATTCGCATGTGTGGGGCCTGCGGCGCGCCAACGGCATGGCGCCGATTCCGCCTGACTATGACGGCCCGACCACCATCTTCGATTTCCTCGTCGCGCAGAAGAAGCAGGGCGAGCACGGCAAGGCCTTTGCCTACAAGACCGTCAACACCGACGTGCTCGCCTGGATCATCAGGCGCGCCAGCGGCATGACGCTGTCCGATCTTCTCTCGGAACGGATCTGGACGCCCATGGGCGCGGAGGAAGACGCACATTATCACGTCGACCGCATCGGCACCGAGAGCGGCGGCGGCGGCCTGTCCACCACGCTGCGTGATCTCGCCCGTTTCGGCGAGACCATGCGCAATCACGGCCGCTTCAACGGCCGCCAGATCGTGCCGTCGTCGGTGGTCGAGGACATCGCGCGCGGCGGTGATCCCGAAAAGTTCAAGCCGGCCGGCTACACCACATTGCCGGGTGCCTCCTATCGCAATCAATGGTGGGTCACGCACAACGCCCACGGCGCCTACATGGCGCGCGGCGTCCATGGCCAGGGCATCTACGTCGATCCCAAGGCCGAGATGGTGATCGCGCGCTACGCCTCGCACCCTGTCGCGGGCAACGCCGCCAACGATCCGGTGACGCTGCCGGCCTACATGGCGCTGGCGAAGGCGCTGACGGCGGGCGGGTGAGCGGGACCGGGAGGCATGGTCGTGAATTCGCCCATGGCGGCACAGAGCTGACGCCGCATTGACTGGCTG
Source organism: Bradyrhizobium niftali (assembly GCF_004571025.1). GTDB lineage: Bacteria > Pseudomonadota > Alphaproteobacteria > Rhizobiales > Xanthobacteraceae > Bradyrhizobium > Bradyrhizobium niftali. The sequence continues at coordinate 211,052 of NZ_SPQT01000002.1, forward strand.
GAAGGCAATCTCTTGAAACGGTCCGCCGTGTGGTTTGGGTTGATGGGGCCGGCGGTCGGATTCGCGATGATGTTTGCCGTCTCGCTCGCGGGAATCTTCTGGCAGATGGTCATGAGGTCAAGCGACGCCGTTCTGCCGAATGGCTCGCTGGTCTCGACCGCGCTTGGTGTCCTGACGCTCATCCCTGTCCTTTTGATCGGGGCCTATGTCGTCGGGGCGCCCGCCGCCTTTGCCGTCGGCGCGGCGACGCGATGGATGTCGAACCGCGCCTTCTCGAAGTCATGGATCGTCGCCGCTAGCCTTCTCATCGGAGCCGGGATCAGCATGGCGACGATCTATTGGCTCGATGAATTCGTGATCCCGCATCCCCATTTGGGTTCGGCGCCCATGTTTGGTCCGCGCATGTGGGTCATCGTCGGAGGCGTTGGTGCCGCTTCGGCGGTGATGTGCACGCTGGCCGCCATGCGTCGCTAGCTTTCGCTCTACCTGGCTATCGTCAACGCGATCCCGGATGCCATTCCGGCAGCTTGGGAATCTCTGGATCGAGATGATCCCATGCATAGCCGCGCGAGCAGAACAGGGCGACCGCCGGTTTGAACGTGCTGGCATCGTCCAGCGTGCCGACATAGATGCCGATGAATTCGGGTTTCTCGTCCGGTTTGTTGTAGATCGGCGAACCGCAGTTCGGACAAAATCCTTTGCGCTTGACCGCGCCGCCGTCTGCCGTGCGGGCGATTTCGCGCACTTCGCCGGTGACGGAGAGAGCGTTGCGCGGGAATACGAAGACGGAGCTATGACCGGTCCCCGTATCGCGCTGGCAGTCGTGGCACTGGCATTGGAAGCCGCGGATCGGCGGCTCAGAGATCGAATATCGAACAGATCCGCAAGAACATCTGCCCGTGAGAGTCATTGGCACCGGCCTCCACAAATTGATCCGAACGCAATGTCAGGCGTTGTTTTTGACCAGCTCATCTCTTCGTCTTGACCCGGCGGGGCAATTTTTCGGGTGTTGGGGTGACATCTTTCTGTCCAGTGACCGCCTTCGCAAACGCAGCCTGAAGCTTCGCGATGACAGACGGCCCCTTCATCGGACGTCCGAGGTGGAGACTCCGCAGTTCGTCCATGAAGTCCGACCAGAGATCCGGCCCTCCTTCCTCCAGGAGTTGCGCGCGAACCGAAAGAACGCGTGTGGCTGGCGTATGCCGGCGTCCCCAGGCTCCCATCATGGCGAGCAGGGGGACAAGCTGAATTGCCGGCTCCGTCAGGCTGTAGACCGCTTTCTGGCGATGCGTTGGATCGTCGGATCTCGAGAGCAGCCCGGCATCGACGAGGCGATGCAACCGATCCGCCAGAATGTTGGACGCGATCCCTTCTTCGGATTGCGTCAGCAACTCACGGAAATGCCGGCGATTGCCGACCAAAATGTCGCGGATGACGATAAGGCTCCACCTGTCGCCGAGCATTTCCAGAGTGAGATTGATCGGGCAGCCGGACCGATGTGGCTCAACCATTCGCAAAGTCCTCATTGGAAGCTAATTGACAAAACTGATCCCATTATGCAAGTAGTTTTAAAATGCAATCAGTTTGAGGCGAGGCGCCGATGCTGTTGGAGGGTAAGACTGCCGTTGTATACGGTGGCGGTGGAGCGATTGGCGGCGCGGCCGCGCGGACATTCGCTCGCGAAGGAGCAAGGGTCTTCATCGCTGGAAAGACGCTCTCCAAGCTTCAAGAAGTCGCTGCGGACATTGAGCGGAAAGGAGGCGTTGTCGACATCGCTGAAGTCGATGCGCTGGATGCGTCCTCGGTAGACCGGCACTTGGAGCATGTCCTGGCCGCTGCCGGGCGCGTCGATATAGCCTTGAATGCCATCGGGATGTTTCATGTCCAGGGCGCGCCTCTTGCCGAGCTCTCGCTCGAAGATTTCTTATTCCCCGTGACAGCCTACATGAAATCGAACTTCATTACGGCCAAGGCTGTAGCACTCCAGATGATCCAGCAGGGTTCAGGCGTCATTCTCACCCTTTCAACCCCGGGGGCACGCGCAACCGGTCCGGGCGTCCTGGGATTTGGTGTGACATGTGGAGCGATAGAGACCTTTTCACGGCTTCTCGCCGCCGAATTGGGATCAAGTGGAGTCCGTGTTGTGTGTCTTCGCCCGGACGCAATTCCGGAAGCATTGCCGGCATCGCACGCGCAGGCGGTATTTGAGGGCTTCGCCAACCGCGCAGGCGTGACAGTGGAGACGATGCTCGACGATTGGGTGCGCAAGGGCGCTCTCCTTCAGCGTCCGCCGAAACTGGCGGAGGTGGCGGAATTCGCTGCCTTTGTTGCATCGGACCGCGCCGGCGCAATGACCGGCCCCATCGCGAACCTCACTTGCGGTTCAGTGCTCGACTAGGCGAAAAATGTTCGGACCCGTTCGAGACACTTGGCAGCGAACCCCACCGAGAGTGTTGGCGGCTGTCCATAGGATGCCTCACGATACGAGAGAGGTGCTTCAATGACTCCGCAGGTTTCGGCGTTTCGGTGGGTTCCACCGTTTGCCCAGGGATATGCCCTGGATCATCGGGTCCGTTGGGCGCTCGAAGAGGCTGGCTTGCCGTATGACGTCATCCTGGTCGATCGCGAAATTCTGGACGGGAGCGAATACCGCGCTTGGCAACCATTCGGGCAGGTGCCAGCCTATCGCGATGATCAAGTTGAGCTGTTCGAGTCCGGAGCGATTGTATTGCACCTTGCCAGGCAGTCGGAGGCGCTGGCGCCCACGACAGCCGCGGGTTTCGCACGCGTGACCGCCTGGGTCATCGCCGCATTGAATTCCGTCGAACCCCACGCGAAGAACTTTGTTGGACTGGAAACCTTCCATGCAGGTGAACCCTGGGTGAAAGACTATCGTCCGGTCGCGGAAAGCGGTCTGCGGCGGAAACTGACGGGCCTGAATGTCTGGCTCGAGAACAGGGAATTCCTCGAGGGGCGGTTCACGGCCGGTGACATCGTGATGAGCACTGTCCTCAGGGAGCTCACCGACAGCGGCATTTTGAACGACTATTCGGCAACAAGATCGTACGTTGACAGATGCGTTAGCCGACCAGCGTTCCAACGCGCGATCCAGGCCCAGCTGGAAGACTACAAGCGGAATACGCCGCCTGGCATCAGCGACTGACTGGAGCCGCCACAGGGGCGGTGAAGGCGGCGCATCAGAAACTATCGGGACCGGGTGCGGCGGGTGCTGGAGCGCGACCTGCGATCTGCCAAACCGCAAGATCGGTCGAGCAAATCATGGCCGTCAGCGACTAACTGGAGCCGCCACGGAGGAGGGACGATGAAGGGGGCGCTGCAAAACTATCAGGACCGGATGCGGCGGGTGCTGGAGCATATCGACCGGAATCTCGACAGCGATCTGGACCTGGAAAGCTTAAGCGCTGTTGCGGCCTTCTCGAAGTTTCATTTCCACCGGCAGTTCACGGCGACCTTCGGGTTGTCGGTGCATCGCTATGTCCAGTTGGCACGTATGAAACGCGCATCCTATCGGCTGGCCTACGCGGACGCCCAAAGCGTCACGGACATCGCGATGGATGCCGGTTACGATGCCCCGGATGCCTTCGCCCGCGCCTTTCGGCAACGGTTCGGGCAATCGCCGTCGTCGTTCCGCAACTCTCCCGACTGGGAGCCGTGGCTTGTGGCCTTCGGGCCTCTCGACAACGCGAGGAGCAAGCTCATGAAGAGATTTACCACTGACGACGTGACGATACGCGATGTGCCCCCGACGCGGGTGGCGATCATGGAGCATCGGGCGACCCGGCAACGCTCGGCGACACCATCCGGCGGTTCATCGCGTGGCGCAAGGCAGCGGGCCTGCACCCGAGGATAAGTCCGACCTTCAATGTCTGGCGGTCCGAACGGCGTCCTGACTCGCCGGCCGCTTACAGCACGGATCTTTGTGTCGGGACCGACCAGCCGATCGAGGCGAATGGCGAAGAGATCAAGGCCGGCGAGATCCCCGGCGGGCGCTGCGCGGTGCTGCGGGTCGTCGGCTACACCGACAATCTGGAGCCCGCCGCGCTCTACCTCTATCGCGACTGGCTTCCGGCGAGCGGCGAGGAGGCCCGCGACTTCCCGATCTATTGCCAGCGACTGAACTTCTTCCCGGAGGTGCCGGAGCATGAGACGGTTGCGGAAGTGTTTCTGCCGCTGAAATAGCGCATTGGTGGAGATCGCAATGGCTGTGGGGCGGATGAGCCGCAAGGCGCAATCCGCCTTCTTTCCTCGTTGCGCGCTCAACACGGCGGATTGCGCCGGCCGGGCGGCAGACGTGCGCGACCACGGTCGGCCGTCATCCGTCACATGTATCGTCTCACGCTGTCGAGAAATCGTTGCTTTTCGCCCGGCGCATAGCCTTGGGAAGCTCCATAATATGGTTCATTGAATTGATTGTACGGCGCGGCCCGGTAGCCGATTGGCGGCTTGGGCGGCGTGTACGTCTGGCGATAGTTACGCCGATTGCTCCCTCTGGCCGTCGCACCGGCGTAATACGGATTGAGGACGCACATCTGACCGTTCGCTGACGCCCTGCATTGGTCCATCGTCGTGTAGCTGCATCTGTAATATGGGGTGATTCCGCGAGAGACGACGTTCAAGCAGACGGGGTAAGCCGGATCATATCTTTGAGCCCGGGCATGCCCTGCGGTTAAGGCCATGCTCACCGCCAAAATCGTCAAAGCCCATTTGCGCATTGGAACCTCCTCCAAGTCCGCACGACACGGGGGGCACTCAGGCCACAGTCAGTATTGATCTAAGTCAATACTCACGGAATTGGTTCACCCACGCGCAGGAGAGGCCGCGAAAGTTCTGCACGACCTCCGCCATCAGTGCGTCTCAATCCACCCTGCGTCGCGTTTGGTTTTGCGAGGAGGGCTTATGACCCAGCATAATCCATTGTATCCGCGCGGAAAAGAAGCGGTGGGTTACGCCGACTGGACGGCGTATTGCCAGTTGCTCAGCTAACCCACCCTACAAGCCCCGCGACATCTACTCGAACTTCTTGATCAGCCGCTCCCGCTTCAGCCTCGACAGCCGCTGGATCCAGCAGGCAGGATGGGGGGAGCGACTTGTCCGCCGTAGCTCAACCCGGATGACGACGGGAAGCCATGAAGGGGAGGTTGGAATGAGCTCGCAGCGAGTGTCGGGAACCGCCGTGCAGCGAACCATTGCCGTCCTGGGCTCGGCGGTTTTCTTCGTGGTCGCCCCATGTACGCTGGCGGGGCTCGTTCCATGGTCGATCACGGGTTGGCAACTCCGGCCGCCGTTCCTTGGTCTGGAGCTGACGCGCGGCATCGGCGCGATAATGATTCTCGCAGGCGTGCCTGGGCTCGTTGACGCATTTGCGCGTTTCGCGCTGCAGGGTCTCGGTACCCCCGCGCCCATCGCGCCGACCCGGAATCTCGTGGTGACCGGTCTCTACCGTTATGTTCGTAATCCAATATACGTCGCGGTCGTTGCCATCATCCTGGGTCAAGCGGTGCTGATGGGCGATTGGCGCCTCATCGTCTACGGCGCGCTGCTCTGGCTCGCCTTCCACGTCTTCGTCGTGGCGTACGAAGAACCCACGCTCGAGCGGACGTTTGGGACGGAGTACGAGGCGTTCCGGGCCGCCGTCCCGCGCTGGATACCGCGGATGACCCCATGGCGGTCGAAATGATCGGTGGCCCGCGGTTGTGCGAGTCGCTGCTCGCGACCGGTCTCGGACGCTTCACCGGCGCGGCGAGCAGGCACGCTACTGGGCTGCGCGGCTCAACCGCGCTCCGTGGCGCTGACCACGAACATTGGCGAGGCGCCGTCTCATTCACCCCCGCGACAGCTTCTCGAACTTCTTCACCAGCCGCTCCCGCTTCAGCCGCGACAGCCGCTGGATCCAGAACATCCCGTCGAGCTGGTCGATCTCGTGCTGGTGACACACGGCCCGCAAGGCTTCCGACTCTTCGGTCTGCATGGTGCCGTCGAGATCCCAGTAGCCGATCCGCACGCGGGCGTGACGCTGGACCTCGTCGTTGACGCCGGGCATCGAGACGCTGCCCTCGCGATGCATGATCATCTCCGGCGAAGCCCATGTGATCTCCGGATTGACATAGGTCCGCGCGCCGTCCTTGGCGTCGAGCTCGAGCACCACGACGCGCAAGGGCACCCCGATGTGCGGCGCCGTGATGCCGATGCCCGGCGCGGCGCGCATGGTGTCGAGCAGGTCCGCGGCAAGCTCGCGGAGCTGGTGGTCGAATGCGGTGACGGGGCGGGCAGGCATCGCGAGCCGGCGGTCGGGGTAGCGGACGAGGGGGCGGATGGTCATACACGCTCCTACCACTCACGGATGGTTGAAGCACCCGGTTCTTGACGCCCTACCAACTGGAAGGTAGCTAGCTGGTCATGACCAACGTTTCCTCGACCGCCGACGACATTCTGGCCTGCGCCCGCACGCTGATCATTGCCGGCGGCTATAACGGCTTCAGTTATGCCGACATCGCCGATGTCGTCGGCATCCGCAAGCCGAGCATCCACCACCATTTCGCCAGCAAGGTCGATCTGGTCCGCACCCTCGTATCGCGCTATCGCGAGGAGGCCGCGGCGGGACTCTCCGCAATCGAGCGCAATATCCCGGACCCCGGCGTGCAGCTCAAAAGCTATCTCGCCTACTGGGAGGCGTGCATCAAGGACGCGACGGCTCCCTTCTGTGTCTGTGCGCTTCTTGCCAGCGAGCTCCCGCTGCTGCCCGAGGAGGTGGCGCTTGAAGTCCGCGCGCACTTCCGCGCCTTGGCATCCTGGCTGACCTCGGTGATGGAGCGCGGCAAGCGGCAGGGGCGACTGCAGCTCGCCGGCACCGCGCGGGTCGAGGCCGAAGGATTCATGGCGACCGTTCATGGCGCGATGCTGTCGGCGCGCGCCTATGGCGATCCCAAGATGTTCGGTGTCATCACCCGGCCGCTGCTGGAGCGGCTGTCCGCGACGCGCTGAGATCCATCCGAAGAGCCCGACAATCACACAAGCTGCGAGACATCTGCGTCGCGGCGACTTCGCTTCGCTCAGAAGCTACCAACTAGTAGGTAAGGAGACGATCATGAAAGACCATCATCAGCTGGATTCCGCGTTGGCCGATCAGGCGCAATGGCTGAAGCTGTACTACTTCGCGCGCGCGGGGTTTTCCGTCGCCTGGGTCGCCGCTGCGTTTGCCATCGGTCAGTCCTCCGCGCCGGTCGCCGGAGCTTTGCTCATCGCTTATCCTGCCTGGGACGCCGCGGCCAATTGGCTCGATGCGCTGCGCAGCGGTGGGCTCAGCCAGAACCGCACCCAGGCTCTGAACGTCCTGGTCAGTCTGGCGACCACGGTCGCGGTCATCCTTGCCTTGCAGGTCAGCATGAACTGGGTGCTCGGCGTGTTCGGTGCATGGGCGATCCTGTCCGGATTGCTGCAGCTCGGGACGGCAATCCGGCGCTGGAGGCGTTTTGGCGCGCAGTGGGCCATGGCGCTCAGCGGTGGCCAATCGGCACTGGCAGGCGGCTTCTTCATCGCTCAAGCCGCGATGCCCACGGCCCCGTCGATCACGAATGTCGCCGGCTATGCCGGGGTCGGCGCGCTCTACTTTCTGGTCTCGGCGATCTGGCTCACCGTCAGCGCGTGGCGGCGCGGCGCCAGGCGGGCTCAGCTGGGGTGATGCGATGGCGTTGGCGGGATCATGACACGATGCCGGTGTCTTGCCCGACGAGTCAAATCGCGGCTTCGCATCGGAAGGGACTGGCAAGTGATCGGCATCGCAGGTGACCGGCATCGTAAGTCATTGATCCCGCAGCGCCCGCCTACTGTGCATGGGGTTGTTTTCAAAGTTTTTGTTGGCAGGTCGCAAAAGCCTCAACTCGTTCATGTGCGGCTCGGGTGCTCGTGCCGCCGCAGGAACCCGTGGGGCGCAAGTGCTTTCCTTGGAATGCGGTCTCCTTGAAAATTGCATGGTCGGCTGATCGATAGTTGGTTTATGACTTGCAGGCGATGATCCAAAACGCGCGAAGGCTTCTCCTCGTGCCAGAACATGCGCCAAGCATGCCTCATGTCCGATGATCTGGACTGGCTTTCCGCTCGTGAACTGGCCCGGCGCTTCGCCGGGGGCGATCTGTCGCCGGTCGATGTGCTGGACGCGACCCTGGCGCGGCTGCGCACGGTCGATCCCGTCCTGAACGCGGTGTGCTTGCTGGATGAGCCGCAGGGGCGGCGTCTGGCGGCAGAGTCCGCGGATCGCTGGCGTCGCGGAACGCCGCTCGGGCCGCTCGACGGCGTGCCCGTCGCGATCAAGGATACCGCGCAGGTCACGGGCTGGCCGATGCGCATCGGCTCCCACGCCACTGCGGCCGCGCCCAGCACGCAGGATACGCCAGGTGTGGCCCGGCTGCGCGAGGCAGGGGCCGTGTTCTTCTGCAAGACGACGACCCCCGAATTTGGCTGGAAGGGCATCACCCATGGCCCGCTGACCGGCATCACCCGCAATCCCTGGGATATTTCCCGCACGCCCGGAGGCTCCAGCGGCGGCTCGGCCGCATTGGTGGCGGCCGGAGTGGTCCCGCTCGCCACCGGAGGCGATGGCGGCGGCTCCATCCGCATCCCGGCGGCGTTCAGCGGCGTGTTCGGATTGAAGCCGAGCTATGGCGTGGTGCCGAACCTCCCCGGCGTCATGGGAACGCTCGCGGTCTATGGCGGCCTGTCGCGCGATGTCGCCGACAGCGCGCTGTTGTTGAACGTGCTCACGCGCCCGGACCCGCGTGATTCCTTTGCCATTCCCCATCGCGGCATCGATTATCTCGATGGCCTTGACCGCGGCGTTGCGGGCCTGCGGATCGCATGGTCGCCCGATCTCGGCTTTGCGGTCGCCGATCCTGCCGTGGTGACCGGCATGCGGCCGGCGATCGACGCGCTGGTGGAGGCAGGCGCCGACGTGCAGAATGTTGCTCTCGATCTGTCCGGCGCGCAGCATGCGCTGGAAGTGATCTGGGGAGCGTCGCATGCCGCGCTGGTGCGTGACTTCACCGGCGCGCAGCTGGCAGCGCTCGATCCCGGCCTGCTGCGATTGATCCTCGCGGCCCAGGATCTGTCCGCGCGCGAATTGCAAGCCGCCCATGTCGAGATGCGCGCGCTGAGCCAGCAGATGCAGGCGTTTCATCAGGACTACGACCTGCTGCTGACACCGACGGTTCCCATCACCGCTTTCGCGGCCGGCATCGATACGCCCGACGCCGCGCGCTTCCCGCAATGGTTCGACTGGACGCCGCTGACATGGCCGTTCAACCTGACGCGCCAACCCGCCGCCTCGGTGCCGTGCGGATTTGTCGAGGGACTGCCGATCGGCCTGCAGATCGTGGGGCCGATGTTCGCCGAGCAGAATATCCTGCGCGCGAGCCGGTGCGTCGAGCAGGCCTGCGCCACCGCCGCGCGACCGAGCCTGGTCGATGGCGCCGCGCGGACGTCTCTTCAAGGACGATGAGCTCCGATCGATCGGCCGCACCGGAGGCGGCGCTTGCGGAACCGCGCGCCGGCGGCGCGGTCGCCGGAAAATTAAAGTACCGTCGCCTGTCGGCCCGCGCCAAGCCCATTCGTCTTTCACTCAGACAAACTGACTGGAGACAAGGAACATGAACTCGTCCCCCTATCGCTGGGTGATCGTCGCCGCCGGCGGCCTGCTTGGCTGCGTCGCGATCGGCGGCATGTTTTCGCTGCCGGTGTTCCTGCAGCCGATCGCCAAGGACACCGGCTGGTCGGTGACCGGCATCTCCAGTGCCATGACGATCGGCTTTCTGGCGATGGCCTTCACCAGCATGGCCTGGGGTACGGCGACGGACAGGTTCGGGCCGCGGCCGGTGGTGCTGACGGGATCGACCGTGCTGGCGCTGAGCCTGTTCGGGGCCAGCCATGCGACCTCGCTCATTGCGTTCCAGTTCGTGTTCGGCCTCTTGGTCGGCGCCTCCTGCGCGGCGATCTTCGCGCCGATGATGGCGACCGTCACCGGCTGGTTCGACACCCATCGCAGCCTCGCGGTCTCGCTGGTGTCGGCCGGCATGGGCATGGCGCCGATGACGATGTCGCCGCTCGCGGCCTGGCTCGTCTCCAGCCATGACTGGCGCACCTCGATGCAGATCGTGGCGCTGGTGGTCGGCGCCATCATGATCCCGGTGTCGCTGCTGGTGCGCCGACCGCCAGCGCTCGCGCAGGCGATGCCGGTGCCCTCGGGCGAGGACGCCGCGCAGGCGGAGATGTCGCTGGGCGAGGCGCTGCGCTCGCCGCAATTCCTCATCCTGCTCGCGACCAATTTCTTCTGCTGCGCCACCCATTCCGGCCCGATCATCCACACCGTCAGCTATGCCGTGAGCTGCGGCATCCCGCTGATCGCGGCGGTGACGATCTATAGCATCGAGGGGTTTGCCGGCATGGGCGGTCGCATCGCCTTCGGGCTGCTCGGCGATCGCTTCGGCGCCAAGCGCGTGCTGGTCACGGGCCTCCTGTTGCAGGCGTTCGGCGCGCTCGCCTACGTCTTCGCGCATCAGCTCGCGACCTTCTACGCGGTCGGCGCCATCTTCGGTTTCATCTATGCCGGTACCATGCCGCTCTACGCGGTGCTGGTGCGCGAAAACTTTCCGCTGCGCATGATGGGCACGGTGATCGGCGGCACCGCGATGGCCGGCAGCCTCGGCATGGCGACGGGACCGCTCGCCGGCGGCCTGATCTACGATGCGTTCTCGAGCTACGCCTGGCTCTATATCGCCTCCAGTGCGATGGGCCTCGGCGCCTTCCTGATGGCGATGACTTTCCGCCCGTTCGCCAAACCGCAAGGGCAGTCGGCGGCCGTAGCGGCGTGAGGCTCAGCCGCGACGCTGCACGTGCTCGATCAGCGCGCGCAGCTTCGGCGCGCAGCCCGATGACGTCGACGTCAACGAGATCGTCGTGCGCCCGACGCGGACCACTTGACGATCCATCACGGAATCACAGCCGCTTTTCGAAGAACAGGTCCGGATAGGGATCGTCGTTGAAACGCGGAATTTCGCTCCAGCCCGTGCTGCGGTAGAGCTGGCCGGCCTCGGGGAGGGCGCTGTTGGTGTCGAGCCGCAGCAGTTCGATGCCGAGCCCGCGCGCCGCGTCCTCGGCTGCGTCCATCACGCGTCGGCCGAGCCGCAATCCGCGCGCGGCGGGGGCGACCCACAGCCGCTTGATCTCGGCATAGCCGTGATCGGTTCCCTTCAGCCCGACACAGCCGATCGGCAGCGTATCCGACATCGCGACGATGAACGCGCCGCGCGGGCGGCGCATGTCCTTGGCATCGGGGTCGCGCGACAGCGAAACGTCAAAGCCCTGTTTGAAGCGGCGGCCGAGCTCCGCGTAATATTCGCCGAGGCAATAGCGTGCCTGTTCGGATCGTGGATCCATCTCCTCCAGCGCGATGCGCTCGCGCGTCAGCGCGGAGGCGATCATGTCCATCGCCGCGAGCAGCGCCTCGCGCTGCGAATGCTGCGCAAGGAAGCTCTCGGCCTGCGTATTCGACAGCGCCTCGTAGGCCGCGAACTCGCGCCGGCCCGCGCGCGTCAGTGTGGCCACGCGGCGGCGGGCATCGTCCTCATGCGCCGTGGTCTCGACCAGCCCTTCGTCCTCGAGACTGCGGAGCAGCCGGCTCATCAGCCCGGAATCGAGGCCGAGATAGTCGCGGATCTCCGCGACATCTGTGCGCCCATGCCCGATTGCATTCAAGGCACGGGCCGCGCCGAGCGGCCGGCCGCGCCCCAGGAACGAGGTATCGAGCGCGCCCACGGCAGAGGTGACGGCACGGTTGAAGCGGCGGACGCGGGAGACGGGATCGAGCATATATCTGACTTTAGTCAGATATATCGATCTGGTCAATCGAAGATGGCCGGTCTCACTTCGCCAGCGTCAGCAGCGGCTTGTCCTTCGCGACGATATAGGTCGCAAGCTCGCTCGCGGTCTCGTTGCCCACGTTCTTGGCCGCATGCACCGTGCCGGCCGGGATGAACAGCACGTCGCCGGCCCTCAGCGTCACCGGCGGCTTGCCTTCGACGGCGTATTCGATGGCGCCCGCCAGCACGTAGATGATCTCTTCGCCCGGATGGGTGTGCCGGCCGAACGCAACACCGGGGGCGAGGTCGACGCGCACCTGCACGGCCTCGCGGCCGGGCGCGCTGAGATCGTGGCGCTGGAGGTCGGTGCGCGTGACACCGGCCGGCTGCGCCGCTGCCGGCAGGGTGAACAGGTTTGCGGCAAGCAGGGCGGCGCTGGCGAGGATACGCACGGCTGGGAAAAGGCGATGGCTCATGGTCGGCTCCGTGTGGTCGCTGGATTGATCGCACCGCGCGGGGCCGGCCGACTTTCGGCCGGTTCCCGCGTCGTGGCGCTTCAGACAAGGGTCGTGGTCACCTCGATGTTGCCGTGCACCGCCTTGGAGTAGGGGCAGATGCCGTGCGCGGCTTCGATCAGCTCCTGCGCAACCGCGCGGTCGACGCCGGGGACGCTGACGTCGAGACGGGCGCGCAGGAAGAAGGCGCCGCCGGCGTTGTTCAGGTCGATCGCGGTGTCGACCGACGGCTCGCTCGGCAGCTTGACCTTGCGCTGGGCGGCGGCGAGCCCGAGCGCGCCGAGGTAGCAGGCCGACCAGGCGGCGGCGAACAGGTTTTCGGCGGCCGGATGCGGCTGCGCCAGCTTGATGTCGAGGAAGCCGTCGCTGGAGCGCGCGGCACCGTCGGAGCCTGAGGTGACGTGGGTCTTGCCGGTGAAGAGAAGCTTGGCAGCGGATGACATGGCGGGGTCCTTTCGGGGTTGATATAAATCGTATCCGATCTAATCGGATGCGCGTTGAAATAAACTCGCCGCATCCGCCGGTCAAGCTCTTCCGATTTAATCGGATGCGATTTATATCGGTTGGCAGATCACGAATTGCGGAGGTTCCCGTGGCCCGTTCCCCCAAAGCCGCCAGCAAAGGCCGAAAACTGTCGAATTTCCTGTGCTTTGCGGTTTATTCGGCCAATCTCGCCTTCGGCCGCGCCTACAAGCCGCTGCTGGACAAGGTCGGGCTGACCTACACCCAGTACATCGCCCTGGTGGCGCTGTCGGAGGAGGACGAGCAGACCGTCAGCGCGCTCGGCGAGAAGCTGTTCCTGGAATCCAACACGCTGACGCCGATCCTGAAGAAGCTCGAGCAGACGGGCTACATCAAGCGCCACCGCGATCCCGCCGACGAGCGGCAGGTGCGGGTGAGCCTGACGCCGGCCGGCCGCAAGTTGATCGAGCAGGACCTCGGCGCATCCGTGATCGAGGCGACCGGCCTCGGCGACGAGTTTCCGGTGGTGCAGAAGACGGTGAGCACATTGCGCGACAATCTGCTGCGCCACACCGAATCCGAACAGGAGCGGTCCTGACGTGCGACGCGCCGGCGCTGGTGTTCAGTCGAGCCCCAGCATCTTGCGCGATTTGCGCGTCAGCTTTGCCACGATCAGCGCGTGGGCCTGCGCCAGATAGGCGGTGAGCTCGGCATCCGGCAGGGCGTTGTTGCTGACGAGCTGCACCCATTTGGCCCGGGCCAGATACGGCGCCGGACGTGCCACACCATGCTCGATCAGCATCGCATAGGCCATGTCCGAGACCTTGAACATGTAGCCGCCGGAGCCTGCGGCAAAGCCGCCGCCGAGCGCGAACATCTTGCCGCCGACCTTGAACACGGAGGTGCCCTCCCACTGCACCACCTTGGTGGCGGCGGGCAGGCGCAGGCAGCGCGCTTCGAAGCTTTTCGGAGTCATGACGCGAGCGATAGCACGCTGCGTGCGGCTTGCAATGCGCGCGCTTGCGGCTTGCAATGCGCGCGCTAGCGGCCGAGCGCCGCGAAGGCGGCAATGGTGCGGTCCACCGCCGCTTCGTCGATGTGGCGATGGGTGACGAGCCGGAGCTGCAAGGGGCCGCTGGCCTGCACCAGGATGCCGTGCCGCTTCACGCCCTCGGCCCATGCGGCGGCCTCGCGCCCGCTTGCGGAGACGTCGACGCGCAGGATGTTGGTCTGCACCTGGTCGCGATCGGCGAGCGCCGGGTCGAGCCAGCTCAAGGCCGCGGCGAGCCGTCTTGCCGCGGCATGATCTTCGGCGAGGCGCTCGATCATCGTCTCCAGCGCGACGAGGCCCGCGGCTGCGACGACACCGGACTGGCGCATCGTGCCGCCGACGAGCTTTCGCAAGGCCCGCGCCCGCGCGACGAACGCAGCGCTGCCGCACAGCAGGCTGCCGACCGGCGCGCTCAGGCCTTTGGAGAGGCAGACCATCACGCTGTCGGCATGCTCGGCGATCCGTGCCGCCGGCACGCCGAGCGCGACCGAGGCATTGAACAGGCGGGCGCCGTCCAGATGCACGGGAATCCCGTTGCTTTGTCCGAGCGCATGAATTCGCATCATGTGCGGCAGGGGCAGCACGGTGCCGCCGGCGCCGTTATGCGTCGTTTCCATCGCGATCAGGCCGGGACGGCTCGATGCGCGGATCGCGTCCGCTAGCGCTGCTTCGTCCATCGCGCCGCGACGGCCCGGCATCGGCCTGGGCGCCAGCCCCGCGATCGTCACGACGCTGCCGAGCTCGGAGTTGAGCAGATGCGCGCCGCGATCGGCGAAGACGTCCGCACCGCGCTCGGCATGGGCGAGCATCGCCAGGAGATTGCCCATCGTGCCGCTCGGCACGAACAGGGCAGCTTCCTTGCCGATCAAGGCAGCGCCGCGTTCTTCGAGCGCGCGGACGGTCGGATCGCCCTCGCGGCCATCGTCGCCGAGCGGGGCGCGCTGCATGCGCTCCAGCATCGCCGCTGTCGGCAGCGTGACGGTGTCGCTGCGCAGATCGACGATGCCGTCGCGGCCGTTCTCCTGCGCGGCCATCAGGCGTCCTGCATTTGCAGGCCGGCCGCCGCCGGCTGCGCCTCATCGGCGGCCATGTCGCCGGCAAACCGTTCGACCAGCTTCACCGCGACCGTGTTGCCGAACACGTTGATCGCGGTGCGGCCCATGTCGAGGAAGGCATCGACGCCGGCGATGACCGCGAGCGCCTCGATCGGCAGCCCGATCGCCGACAGCACCATGGCGATGGCGACGAGCCCGCCGGAGGGGACGTTGGCGCTGCCCTTGCTCGCGATGGTCGTGACCATGACGATGGTGAACAGCGTCGACAAGGTCAGCGTCACGCCATAGGCTTCGGCGAGGAAAGTGACGGCCAGGGCGAAATACATGATGGCGCCGTCGCGGTTGAAGGCATAGCCGAGCGGCAGCACCACCGAGACGATGCGCTCGGAGGCGCCCATCGCCCGCAGCTTCTCCATGTGCAGCGGCAACGTCACTTCCGAGGAGCGGGTGGAGAAGGCCAGGATCATCGGCTCCATCACCGCCCTGGTGACGGCCAGCGGCTTCTCGCCGATCGCAAGCAGCATCAGCCAGAAGATCGCGACCATGATGGCGAGGCCGAGATACATCACGCCGACGAGCTTTGCGAGCGCGAGCACGGTGGCGAGGCCTTGGGTCGCGAACAGCCACGCCATCACGGCGAAGATGGCGATCGGGGCGAGCGAGGTGATCCATTTGGTGATCTTGAACATCGCCGCCATCACCGCCTCGAGCACGGCGACCATGGGCTCGCCGACCTTGCCGACCGAGGCGAGGGCCAAGCCGAACAGAATGGCGAAGACGAGCGTCGGCAAGATCTTCTGCTCGGCCATCGCCGCGACGATGTTGGAGGGAATCATGTCCATGAAGAACTTGATCCAGTCCACCGATACCGCGAGGTTCGGCGGCACCTTGCCGGTCGCGGCCAGCGGCGCGCCGGCGCCGGGATGGAAGGCGGCGTTGAGGAGCAGGCCGATCAGGATCGAGACCACGGTGGCGAGGTAGAAATAGCCGAGGCTGATCGCGGCGACGCGCCCCAAGACCTTCAGCTCGCTCCCCATGCGATAAAGGCCGAGCGTGACGGCTGCGAACACCACGGGAATGACGATCATCTTCACCGCCTCGACGAAGGCGGTGCCGACCGGGCGCAGGCTCGCGCCGAAATCCGGCCAGAGCAGGCCGACGCCGAGGCCCAGCACCAATCCGAGCAGCATCTGGAACACGAGCGGCAATCTGAACAGCGACCGGATCATGCGTGATGGTCTCCTTGTCCCGGATATTGCGCGCGGATCGCGCCCAGCGCGGTGAGGCGCGCCTCGAATGCGGACGACAGATGCCGCCACATGCGCTGCTGCGCGGCGTCAGGATCGTGCGCTTCGATGGCCGCATAGATATCGAGATGTTCGCTGACGGCCTGGCGCGTGCGCTCGACGCTGTATTGCCGCATCTTCTGGAGGGCGAGGCCGCTCTGCGCGCGCAGATTGTCGTAGGACTGCGCCAGCCGGCCGTTGCCGGTCGCGCGAAACAGCTCGTCGTGGAAGGCCCAGCCGACCTGCTGCGCCTCCTCGACATCGAGGTTTTCGCGCGACTGAATGCTGCGCAGCTCCCCGGCGCATTGGCGCAGCGGCTCCGTCGGCCCGCGCGTCGCGGCGAGATAGGCGGCCATGCCTTCGAGCGCGAGCCGCAATTCATGAATCTCGCGCAGATCGTCGAATGACATCTGGCGCAGGAAGGTGCCGCGCATGGGATGGATGGTGAGCAGGCCGTCCCTGGCGAGCGCCTTCAGCGCCTCGCGGATCGGGGTGCGGCCCAGCGCCAGGCGGCTCGACAGGCTGCGTTCGGAGAGGGGTTCGTCAGGCGCGAACTCGCCTGAGATGACGAGGTCGCGGAGCAGGGCATAGGCGCGGTCGCGGTCGAGGGAGGCGGTGGGCATAACTGACATACCAGCGGTATGTCAGCGGAATGTCAAGCTTGGCTCCTGATTTTGCTGGTGAAACGAGCCTTGAGACAAAGTCACGCACTCGTGGCTTGCGTATCGCATCTCAAAACATATCTTACGATATATCTAATAGAGGAGACGTAAGATATGTTTCGAGACAAGAACCACGGCAGGCACGGCCGGGATGATCATGAGTTGCGCTTCGCCTTCGCCATGGGCCGGCACGGCGGCGGGCGGCGCTTCGGCCGCGGTGGGCACGGTTTCTTCGGGCGCGGCGGCGACGATTTTCCGGGGGCGCGACGACTCTCGTCGCAGGACCTTCAGCTCGTGATCCTGGCGCTGCTGGCCGAAAAGCCGGCGCATGGCTATGAGCTGATCAAGATCGTCGAGGAGCGCTCCGACGGGTTCTACACGCCGAGCCCCGGCGTGATCTATCCGGCGCTGACCTATCTCGAAGAGGTCGGCCACGCCGGCGTCGAACAGGATGGCGGCCGCAAGCTCTACAGCATCACGCCGCAGGGCGAGGCGTATCTCGCCGAGCAGCGTGCGACCGCGGACGCGATCCTGCAGGCGCTGTCGCGGATCGGGCGCCGCATGGACGAGGTGCGCGAGGCCTTCGCCGGCGTCAGCGATCTCGACGGCGGTGCCTCGGACGAGCTGCACCGGGCTCGCCACAATCTCAAGCGCGCGCTGCGCAGCATGCAAGGCAGCGATTCTGCTGAAGCACGCCGCATCGCCGCGATCCTTGACCGCGCTGCCGCGGAAATCCTCGGCAAGTGACGGACCCGCAAGACGGCTTCGTCGCGATGACGCTGCCGCTCAAGGGCGGCACCGAGCTCAGCCTGAAGCTGGCGTGACGGCGTCGCGGGCGCGATAGGCGTCGGGGACAACGAACACCTCGTCGGCGCGGCCATAGCCGCCGTCGCCGACTTCCTCGATCAGCACCATCGTGTGCGGCCGCACCGCTTCGCCGAAATAGTCGACGAACAGGGCGGTGAGGCGATGCACGATCTCCGCCTTCTGGGCGCGCGACAGCGCGGCTTGCGGAATCTTGACGTTGGCGAAAGGCATGATGGGTCGCTCCGTGTGATGCGATCGTCCCGTGCGTCAGACCACGCCGCCATTGGCGCGGATGACCTGGCCGTTGATCCAGCCGCTGTCGCGAGCGGTGAGGAAGGCGACGATTGCAGCGATGTCGTCGGGCTGGCCGAGGCGGCCGAACGGGTTCATGGCGGCAATGGCGCGCACCTGCTGCTCGCTCTTGCCCTCGAGGAAGAGCCGGGTCTCGACCGGCCCGGGCGCCACCGCGTTGACGGCGATGCGCCGGCTGCCGAGCTCCTTGGCGAGGATATGCGTCATGGCCTCGACCGCCGCCTTGGTCGCGGCGTAGACGCCGTAGCCGGGTTGGTAGAGACCGACCACGCTGGAGGAAAAGCTGACGATGCGGCCGCCGTCGCGCAGCCGCCGCGCCGCCTCGCGCAAGGACCGGAACACGCTTCCGAGATTGATCGCTGTCTGCCGCGCGAACGCTTCATCGGTCACCTCGGCGAGCGGTCCGAGCTCCATGACGCCGGCATTGTTGACGAGGATGTCAACGCCGCCGAAGGCATGCTCGGCCGCATCGAACAGCCGCGAAGGGGTTGCCGGATCGGCGAGGTCGGCCTGCACGGCGATGGCGTGTCCGCCGGCGGCCTCGATCTCGGCGACGAGCGCGTCGGCAGCCGCGCGGCCGCTGGCATAGTTGATCGCGACCGCAATTCCGTCATGTGCCAGCCGGCGGGCGATCGCTGCGCCGATGCCGCGGGAGCCGCCGGTCACGACGGCTGCGCGCTGATGTTGGTGGGTCATGGCAGGTCTCCTCGTTGTCTTCGGCCGGAGATTTAGCTGATCGCCGTGGCCGGATAATCGCCCGAGACTTGCCATCACTTGTCGGTTGTGGTGAACAATCGGCCATGGACCGATTTGACGCCATGCGTCTGTTCGTTCGCCTCGTCGAGCGGCAGAGTTTTACGGCCGCGGCCGCCGATCTCGGCATTCCCCGCTCCACGGCGAGCGAGGTCTTGCGCGGCCTCGAGGCGCGTCTCGGTGCGCGCCTGCTCGAACGGACGACGCGGCACGTTACGCCGACGCTCGACGGCGAGGATTATTACCGCCGCTGCGTCGCGATCCTGGCCGAGGTCGAGGAGGCGGAAACCGCGATGCGCGATGCGCGGCCGCGCGGCCTGCTCCGCATCGACGCCCATCCCTTGCTGACCCGGACCTTCATCCTGCCGCACCTGCCGGCATTCCTGGCGCGCTATCCGCAACTCGAATTGCAGATCGGGCAGGGCGACCGCCTGGTCGATCTCGTGCGCGAAGGCATCGATTGCGTGATCCGGTCGGGCGAGCCGGAGGATAGCGGGATGATCCTGCGCCGCCTCGGCACGATCGCGGAAATCACGGTGGCGAGCCCCGCCTATCTCGCCAGCCACGGCATGCCCGCGACGCCGGATGCGCTCGACGGCCATCAGATGGTCGCCTTCGTCTCCTCGCGCACCGGCGATGTGCTGCCGCTGGAATTTTCCGTCGCCGGCGCGCTGCGTCACGTCGTGCTGCCGAGCCGGGTTCGCGTCAACAATTCCGACACCATGGCCGATCTCGCGCGGCTCGGCTTCGGCCTCGCCCAGGCCCCTCGCTATCGCTTCGCAGATGATCTCGCCAGCGGCGCGCTGGTCGAGGTGCTCGCCGACCATCCGCCGTCGCCGACACCGCTCTCCGCGCTGTACCTGCAAAACCGCCAGCCCGCGCTGCGTCTGCGTGTCTTCCTCGACTGGATATCGGGCATTTTTGCCGAGGCGAAGCTGTGATGTAACTCGTCGCCCGGATGGAGCGAAGCGCAATCCGGGGTCTCTGCATCCGCGTAGATGGAATCCCGGATTACGCTTCGCTCCATCCGGGCTACAAGAGCTTGCGTTTCCCGACGGGCAAAACACACAAAAAACAGGTCAATCCGCTCAAGCAAAAATATTCCACTTTACCGAAATTCGGCTTTGGCGTAGTCATGCGCCACCTCATCCCGGTCAGAGGGGCGTATCGCGATCGTCACGACATGCGGGGTGAGCGGCGGTGGACGCTAGTCACATCGGCGCGATAGGCATCGCAGGGCGGGCAACCGTGAGCGAAACCCATTGCGCACACGACCGGTGTGATCAGCGTACGGCAAAACCGTGTCGTCCTGGCGCCCGGGGTCTGTGCGCCAAGTCTTGCGGTGATGTGGCGGCCCGACCGGGCACGCGCATCAGCGATCGGCAAGGCGACGGGGGCAATAGTGCATCGCTCCCCGGGGAGAACTCGGCATAAGCCGTCAAACCACTGCGCAGGGAAGGCCGTGTGTTGAGCTTCACCTGTATGCCGCTGTGCAGATTTTTGTTGCCACCTTTCGCACAGTGGACCGTGGGTGCCCGGCCGGCACCCGGTCTTCCCTGCGCCCTCTGACATCGGAGGGTGTCGCGACGAAGCAAAGCTCGGGCGAGATGAGCCGCGAGGATGCGAAGGTGTGTCTGCGCGTTCAGATGCGAGTTGAGCAAGCGCGACGCTGGCCCTTGCTCCGTCATTGCCTCGCTTCGCTCGCAATGACGATGTAAGTCGAGCTGCGCGCCACATTCTCAAGTGTCATCGCCCGACTTGGTCGGGCGATCCAGTATCCAGAGACAGCAGTGAGCTGACCGAGAGGCCGCGGCGTACTGGATGCCCCGGTCAAGCCGGGGCATGACAGCGGAGTATTGAAGACGCACTGCACATCACAGACCACGCCGCATTGTGAGTTGTGCCTGCGCCGCAGACCGCTACCATGCGCGCGCCCGGAACACGGGACCAGAACAGCGAGCGGAGGCGACATGAGCGGGCAGGAACGCAAGGTGAAGGGATCGGACCTGTTTGTTGCGGCGCTGGAGAATGAAGGCGTCGACCGCATTTTCGGTGTTCCCGGCGAGGAAAATCTCGATCTCGTGGAATCGCTCCGCACCTCCAAGATCGAGCTGATCCTGACCCGCCACGAGCAGGCGGCCGCCTTCATGGCCGCCACCCATGGCCGGCTGACCGGCAAGCCCGGCGTCTGTCTCTCGACGCTCGGCCCCGGGGCACTCAATCTGTCCACGGGGGCGGCCTATGCGCATCTCGGCGCGATGCCGATGATCCTGATCACCGGTCAGAAGCCGATCATGAGCAGCCGGCAGGCGCGTTTCCAGATCGTGGACGTGGTCGCGACCATGAAGCCGCTGACAAAGCTGTCGCGGCAGATCATCAGCGCCTCCAGCATCCCGACCGTGGTGCGCGATGCCTTTCGCGTGGCGATGGAGGAGCGGCCGGGGCCGGTGCATCTCGAACTGCCCGAGGACATCGCGGGCGACGAAGTGCCCGCCGTTCCCGTGATCCCGGTCCATCCGATTGAAATTCCGGTCGCCCACCGCGCCGCGCTCGATCGAGCGGCCGAGATGATTCTTGCGGCAAGGCATCCGCTGGTGATGATGGGCGCTGCGACCAGCCGGCCACGATCGACCCACGGTATCGCGAGCTTCGTGCGGCGAACCGGCATTCCCTTTTTCACCACGCAGATGGGGAAGGGCACCGTGCCCGGCGGCACCAATCTCTATATGGGCACCGCGGCGCTGTCCGAGCGCGACTATGTCCATGACGCGATCGACGCCGCCGATCTGATCGTGGCGATCGGTCACGACCCGATCGAGAAGCCGCCCTTCATCATGGGGCCGTCGGGCCCGAAGGTGATTCACGTCAGCTACACGTCGGCCAGCGTCGAGCAGGTCTATTTCCCGGATGCCGAGGTCGTCGGCGATGTCGGCCCGAGCCTGGAGCTGCTGGCGGACCGCCTCGAAGGCAGGCTGCCGCAGGCGACGGCGCTCCTGCCATTGCGCGAAAAGATCCTCGCGCATATCGCCGACCGCGCCACCGAGGCGGGCTGGCCGCCGACGCCGCAGCGGATCGTGCACGACATTCGCCAGGTGATCCCGGAGAACGGCATCGTCGCGCTCGACAACGGCATGTACAAGATCTGGTTCGCGCGCAACTACCGCACCCGCGTCGCCAACACGCTGCTGCTGGACAACGCGCTGGCGACGATGGGCGCCGGCCTGCCGTCGGCGATGATGGCGGCGATGCTCTTTCCCGACCGCCGCGTGCTCGCGGTCGCCGGCGACGGCGGCTTCATGATGAACAGCCAGGAGATGGAAACCGCCGTCCGCCTCAAGCTCAACCTGGTCGTGCTGGTGCTGGAGGACAACGCCTACGGCATGATCCGCTGGAAGCAGGCCGTCGATCATTTCGCCGATTTCGGCATGACCTTTGGCAATCCCGATTTCGTCCTCTACGCGAAGGCCTACGGCGCCAAGGGCCATCGTATCGCGAGCATCGACAGCTTCGGCCCGACGCTGGATGCCGCGTTCAGGGAAGGCGGCGTGCACCTGGTCTCGATCCCGATCGACTATTCGGAGAACGTGCGGGTGCTGGTGGACGAACTGCGGGCTCGCGAGAAGTCGAAGGCGTGATGTGATGGGACGTAGCGATTTCCACGTCGTCATTGCGAGCGCAGCGAAGCAATCCAGGGTCTTACCGCGGCGGCAGTCTGGATTGCTTCGCTGCGCTCGCAATGACGGAGTGTGTAGCGAGGGCTTGGCCCGAATAGGTCTACCGTACTTGTGTCGCCATCGCTGATCGCCGACACTCTCAACCATCCAACCAACCACAGGAATATGAAATGACTCGCGTTCGTTGTGTCACCGAGATGGGCATGGGCGTCGACGTCCACGGCAGGGACGCCACCAAGGCGGCGAAGCGGGCGGTGTCGGATGCTATCAGGCATTCGAGCCTCGGTTTCTTCCGGATGATCGGCAAGACCGCGAACGACATGTTCGTCGATGTCACGATCGGGGTGCCCAATCCTGAGGCGGTGGACAAGGAAGCCGTTGCGAAGGAGCTGCCCTACGGCACCGTGACCGTGACTGCGGTCAAGGGCGGGCTGGAGATTCCCTCGGCTACGGAAGTGGCCAACGACCCCATCCTCATCGCCAATGCGGCCGTCATCGTCAGCTTCGACAAGGATTAGGCCGGTGTCCGACAGCGATGAGGCGCTGCTGGATCGCCCGATCTGGAGCGCGCTGACAACGAGCCAGAAGCATCTGGCGCAGGGCGGCCCGCGAGCGCTGCGCTATCCCGTGGACATGACGCCGTTTGCCGACATGGCCGACATGTCCCCGGCAAGCTTTGCTGCGCTCCGTGATCTCCTGTCGGGCTCGCAGGTTGCCGCGCTGTTCACGCCGGAGCCGGTCGAAATGCCCGCGGGCTTCAAGGTCGTGCTCGCCGAGACCGGCGAGCAGATGATCGGCTCGCCTGCCGACAGTCCGCTCCGCGATGCCGAGATCGTCACATTGGGCGCCGGCGACGTCCCCGCCATGATGGCGCTGACGGAGCTGACCAAGCCCGGGCCATTCGCGCTGCGCACCCACGAGCTCGGCACGTTCCTCGGCATCCGCTCCGGCGGCGAACTGGTCGCGATGACGGGCGAGCGGATGAAGCCGGGAAAGTTCGTCGAGATGACGGCCGTCTGCGTGCATCCGGAATACCGTGGGCGTGGCTACGCGCAGGCGCTGCTCGCGGCGGTCGCGCGCCGGATCGAGGCGCGCGGCGAAATTCCGTTCCTGCACGTGTTTTCCGGCAACGCGTCCGCGATCGCGCTGTACCAGCGACAGGGCATGCGGATTCGGCGGCGCCTGTACGTCACTGCGTTCATGAAGGAGGGATAGGCTCCCTCAGGTGCCGCCCTTCATTTCCTTCGAATTCACGCTATATCCGTCCGAACCACAATTGGGGGAAACACATGGACGCCAGGACAACCGATTTTTCCGCCGTACGGACGGCGATGCAGCGCTACGTCGATCAGGAGATCATCCCCGGCGTGTCCTGGGCGGTGCTGCGCGGCGGCGAGGTCGTCGACCAGCAATGCGTCGGCTTCGCTGATCGCGAGGCCAACACCGCGCTGCGGCCCGACCACATCTTCCGCGCGTTTTCGAATACCAAGATCTTCATCACGTGCTCGATCATGCTTCTGGTGGAAGAGGGCCGCATCGGGCTTGACGACGTTGTCGAAAAATTCCTGCCGCAGCTCGGTAACCGCAAGGTGCTGAAGCAGGGCGCGTCGAGTCTTGCCGATGTCGAGCCGGCGAAGGGGTCGGTCACGATCCGCCAGCTCCTGACCCACACCTCCGGCCTCAGCTATGGCATCTTCGATCCCGGCACGGTGCTGTTCAGGGGTTACAACGAGGCGCGCGTGCTCAATCCGCTGACGCCGCTGACCGACATGATCGACCAGCTCGCCGATCTGCCGCTGTCCTATCATCCCGGCAACGGCTGGGAATATTCAGTGGCGACCGACGTGCTTGGCCGCGTCGTCGAGGTCGTCTCCGGAAAATCCCTCGATGCCTTCCTCAAGGCGCGCATTTTCGATCCGCTCGGCATGACCGACACCGGATTTTACGTGCCCGAAGCGCAGCAGGGCAGGCTGGTCGCGCTCTACACCGGCGCTGACGTGCTCGACCCGATGAAGCCCGGCCTGACGCGGGCCGACAATCTGCCTTATCCGCAAGCCTATCGCCGTCCGTTCCCGCGGCTCTCGGGCGGCGGCGGTCTGATCTCGACGCTGCCGGACATGCTCGCGCTGGTGCGCGCATTGGTGCCCGGGTCGGATACGCTGCTGAAGCCGGAGACGCTGCGGCAGATGATGACGAACCAGCTGCCCGCAGGGCAGACCATCCGTTTCGCCAATCTCGGGCCGATACCCGGCAAGGGGTTCGGCCTCGGCGGCGCCGTCACCTTCGCGCCGACGCCCGTCGATCCCCCGAATTCCACCGGCGAATTCCAGTGGGGCGGGCTTGCCGGCACCCATTGGTGGATCTGCCCGCGGGCCAATACCGCGGGCGTCCTGATGGCCCAGCGCCACATGGGTTTCTGGAATCCGTTCTTTTTCGACTTCAAGCGCCTGGCCTACCAGGCGGTCGGAGGCTGATCGCAAAAAAATTGCAAGCCTTCGCGAATCCTTTTCGCCCGTCGCGTCCTCCTTGTCGTCGAGGCATTCCGCCTCGGCTCGTGTCGGAGGATGTGTTGGGATTTTACAGGAAGAATATCGGTGGCCTGCATCAGGCGGTGCGGGTGGTGCTCGGACTTGCGGTCGCGATTGCCGGGTTCGCGTATCTGTCCGGGCTTGCGGCGTGGCTGGTCGCGCTCGGCGGCGCAGCCATCGCGCTGACCGGCCTCGTCGGCTACTGCCCGATGTGCGCGATGGCCGGGATCGGACGAGGAGGCGTGTCGTGAGTGCGGCTGCGTTCCCGCCCAACCTGTTCGAGGCAGCGCGGCTCGGCGATCCCGAAGCGATCGCGTCGCTGCTCGCGACGGCGCAGCCGGATATCCGCCGCTACGCGCGCGCGACCTGCCGCAGCTCGGCGGATGCCGAGGACGCGGCGCAGGAGGCGCTCTGGATCCTGTTCCGCCATGTCGGCACGATCCGCTCGCTGCTGGCGCTGTCCGCCTGGCTGTTCAGCGTGGTCCGCCGCGAATGCCTGCGGCTCGCGCGCAAGGCCGGCCTAATGCCGGCCATCGATGCGAGCGACGCGGAGGCCGCAATGCTGTCGCGGCCCGAGGCCGATCTGCGGCTCGACGTGGCCGCGGCCTTCGAGGCGCTGCCGCTGCAGTATCGCGACGTCGCGCTGATGCGCGACGTCAAGGAAATGACCATCGACGAAATCGCCGTCGCACTCGGCGCGTCCAGACAGACCGTCAAGGCACGCCTGCATCGCGCCCGCGCATTGATGCGCGAATACCTGACGAGGTGAGACATGACCGATTATCAAACCCCCGATGACCTGAAATCTGTCCCGGCCTTCGTCGCGCTCGCGCCGGTCGAAGCCAACGCCTTCCTCGCCTTCAATCATGCCGTCGAGCGCAAGGACGGCTTGATCCCGCCGAAATATCGCGAGCTGATCTCGCTCGCGGTCGCGCTCACCACGCAATGCGCCTATTGCCTCGACGTGCATACGGCACAGGCGGCGAAGGCCGGCGCGACGCGCGAGGAGGTCGCGGAAGCTGCGTTGATCGCAGCCGCGGTCCGCGCCGGCGGCACGCTCGGCCATGCGCTGTTGGCCCAGCGCCTGTTCGAGCGGCATCGAGGTGAAACCACGGGATGAACGCGCATCGGAGGCTCGGTCGTACGCGTGAATAACTATCTCGGCCTCGACGGATTTCGCTACGGCTGGGTCGCGGCCTGGATCGACGAGCACGGCGATCACGGCTTCGACTATTCGCCGGGGCTGACGCGCTTGCTCGCGGTGCCGCATGCGCGCGCGATGATCGACATGCCGATTGGATTGAATCCCAGCGGTTATCGAACGTGCGACTTGCGCGCCCGCGAACTGGTTGGCCCCGCCGTGTTTCTCGGCGCGCGCCGGGACCTCTGGAGATTTCCCGACATGGCAGCAGCCAATCGTCACTACTGGGAGCACGAAGGCAAGGGCAGGGGCGTGTCGGCGCAGCTCTGGAACATCAGGGACAAGATCAGGGAGGTCGACGAGATCATGACGCCGGCGCGGCAAGCCACGATCGGCGAAGCGCATCCGGAGTTGATTTTCTGGAATCTCGCCGGCCACGTGCGGCCCGAGAGCAAGGCGTCAGCGCGAGGCCGCGAACAACGCATCGCGCTGCTTGAGCAACGCGGCTTCACACGCTTGCGAAAGTGGCTGACGCAGCGTCACGGCACCGGTATCGGCCGCGACGATCTCATCGACGCGTGCGCCTGCGCGGTCGCGGCGCGCGACAGCACGGAGTCGGTCGGCGACGGCGAGATCGATCCGCGCGGATTGCGAATGGAGATCAACTATTGAGGCGACCGGCCGCCAAGGCGAATTCGGGAAAAAGCGGCAATTTATTTGACAGATATAGGAACTGCGGGTGGTTGGCCCGCGTTCCCCGTGCGAAGAGACTACAGAGATGCTCGTGCGATGAATGATACCAGTCAATTCGCGACCGCGCTGCTCGCGCTCGTTTTCATCGGAGCCCTGCTCGTCACCGGGCAGCTCTTCGTCAAGCAACGTGCGCAGCGCGACATCGCGTATGCGACAAGTCACTTGCTGCCGCGGCTGTGATCCAACTTCTGTGCGAAAAGATCATGTGGTCTCTGCATCGGCCTTGTGCCGTTCGTCCGCTCGCCTAGATTAGGCGACAATCTCACGAACGATGCCGGGGTCCCGATGTCCGATCTCTCCACCTTTCCCATCACCAAGCGCTGGCCGGCCGAGCATCCGGAGTTGCTTCAGCTCTATTCGTTGCCGACGCCGAACGGCGTCAAGGTGTCGATCATGCTGGAGGAGATCGGGCTGCCCTACGAAGTCCATCTCGTCGACTTCAACAAGGACGACCAGAAGACATCGGAGTTTCTGTCACTCAATCCGAACGGCAAGATTCCCGCGATCCTCGATCCCAACGGTCCCGGCGGCAGGCCGCTGCCGCTGTTCGAGTCCGGGGCGATCCTGCAATACCTCGCGGAGAAGACAGGCAAGCTGCTGCCGCAGGATGCCGCGCGCCGCTACCAGGCCATCCAGTGGGTGCATTTCCAGATGGGCGGCATCGGGCCGATATTCGGCCAGGTCGGTTTCTTTCATAAATTCGCCGGCAAGGATTTCGAGGACAAGCGGCCGCTCGAGCGGTACGTGGGCGAGTCCAAGCGTCTGCTCGGCGTGATGGAGACGCATCTGGCGGGCCGGCAATGGTTCATGGATGACGACTACACCATCGCCGACATCTCCATGCTCGGCTGGGTGCGCAACCTCATCGGTTTCTACGGCGCCGGTGACCTCGTCGAATTCACCCGGTTCAAATCGGTTGCCGCGTGGCTCGAACGCGGCCTGGCGCGTCCCGCCGTGCAGCGCGGGTTGAACATCCCGAAGCGCCCGTGAAACTAGCTGAGCGCCTTGTGGGTCATGTAGAGCGCCATCAGCGAGACGAGGGCGATCATGACCCGGCGCAGCACCGATTTGCTGACGCCATTGGCCATGCGTGCGCCGAGATCGGTTCCGACCCAGAGGCCGATAACAATGCCTGTTATGGCCGGCCACCCGACCATGAGTCCCTTGCTCCAGTAGATCCACGCCGCTGGAATGTTGGTCGGGATCACCGAGAAGACGAGGCTGACGAGTTGCGCCTGATGTTGCGGCACGCGCAGGCCCGCGGCGAGGCCGACGGTGATCGCAAGGCCGCCGCCGATGCCCATGAAGCCGGAGGAAAAGCCGGCCAGCGTGCCGATGAGGAACAGCGGAAGCCACGGCAATTCGGCGGGATCGCCGGGCGCGCCAGCACCGTCCTTGCGGTCACGGCGCAGCAGCAGGGCCGCGATCAAGAGAGCGAGGTAGACGACGTAGGTCCATTGCAGGACTGCGTCGGATACGGCGGCCGCGGCATAGCCGCCGCCCGCGCCACCGACGAGAAATCCGATGCCGATCCAGACGATCCATTGCAGCGGACTGCGATTGCCGCTCTGCCAGTAGCGGCGCACGCCGGCGAGGCCGGTGGGCGGGACCTGCGTGATCAGCGAGGTACCCTGGGCGACGTGCTGCTCCGCGCCGAGCAGCAGAACGGAAAAGATCACGAGGCCGCCACCCGGGCTCGTGCCCATGAAGCCCGATGTCACGCCGCCGACGAGGCCGACGCCGATTCCTGCGAGCAGTTCGACAATCCAGGACATCGCTCAAGCCCGGGTTCGTCGCTTGACGTCCGGCTTCATCGTGCGGAAGCCGTCGATCACGGCATCGACTGTCGCCATGCAGGCATCGACGGCAAAGTCCTCGCCCCAGCATTTTTGCAGCACAAAGCCCTGGAAGATCGCGATCAGCACGCGCGCGATGGCGTCGGCGCCGAGGTCGGGCTTGACGAGGCCGTCGTGCTGGGCGCGCTCGACCAGCGCCACGATCAGGGCACGCGGCATTTCGATGCCCTCGACGACGCTGGTGCGGACGCGGCGGTTGCGCAGCGCTTCGGCCCAGCCATGGATGCCGACGCGCCGCCGCGCTTCGCCGGCGGGATCGGTGAGCCATTGCGCGTAAACGCGGACCAGGGCGTGAAGGCCTTCGATCGGATCGCCCGATCCCTGCGCGACCGAGTTGAGCACGGCTTCACGGCGATGCCGGTCGTCAGCGAGCGCCTCGATCAGGTCGTCCTTGCTCTGGAAGTAGAGATAGACCGCGCCATGGCTCAGCCCCGACCGCTTCACGATGTCGGCCATGCCGGTCTGGTGAAAACCGTTCTCGGCGAAGCAGGCGAGGGCGGCCTCGAGGATCTGCTGCCGCCGGCCTTCACGCTGCTTGTCGCTGATCTTGGGCATCGGGGCGTCCGTAAATAACTGACTGGTCGATCGTTTTAGTGATTCGTCGGGAACGGCGTGGATATTGGCCAACAGAAATAAAAAACGATCGATCAGTCATTTTTAAATGAACAAAGGGCCTTGGTCAAGTCCGGATGGCCCCGGGCCCGGGAGCAGCAGGAGTAGACGGCTGGCGAGCCGAAGCGACGGGTTGGCTCGCGATGATGTGCCGCTAGAACAGCCGTCCGCCGTTCGGCACGGGCTTGCCCGGCTGCACCAGCACGACCTTGCCGTCGGCATCGGGGAAACCGAGCGTCAGCACTTCCGATACGACCGGCCCGATCTGGCGCGGCGGAAAATTGACGACGGCCGCGACCTGTTGTCCCACCAGCGATTCCAGCGGATGGTTCTCGGTGATCTGCGCCGAGCTCTTGCGCACGCCGATCGCCGGACCGAAGTCGATCCACAGCCGCCAGGCCGGCTTGCGTGCCTCCGGAAACGGCTTGGCATCGACGATGGTGCCGACGCGGATATCGACCGCGAGGAAGCTGTTGAAGTCGATGGTCGGCGACGGGGCCGCGGCGGGATCGTGAGTGACGTGCATGATGTGTCCGTTGACAGAGTTCGAAAGCATCGCTCGCAATATTGTCGCGCGAACCGGAGTTTCGTACAACGCCGCAGCCGAAGCATCACGCATGCGCGAGGAACATCTTGCCCAACATCATCTACGGCATCAAGAACTGCGACACCATGAAGAAGGCCCGCGCCTGGCTCGACACCCATGGCGTTGCCTATGAGTTTCACGACTACAAGGCGGCCGGCGTCGAGAAGGACAAGCTCAAGCAGTGGAGCGACAAGCTCGGCTGGGAGACGCTGCTCAATCGCGCCGGCACGACCTTCAAGAAGTTGCCCGACGCCGACAAGGAAGGCCTCACCGAGAAGAAGGCACTGGCATTGATGCTAGCGCAACCATCGATGATCAAGCGTCCGGTGCTGGAAGTCGGCGGCAAGCTGCTGGTCGGGTTCAAGCCGGACATCTACGCCAAGGACGTCAGGACGAAGTAGGTTGGCGCCAAAACGCGCTGAAGGCTAGTTCAGCTCGATGGTCTCGGTGGCGTCGGCGGGACCGGACCGGTCCGCGAACTCGACGACGTCGGCGGCCGCGATACGGCCGGGGGCGCGATGAAAGAGATCGCGATCGATCACGGCGCGCAATTTCTGGCGCGGCAGCGCGTCATTTCCGCGCATCAGATTCTTGATCTCGAAGCCGCCGTCCTCGCAGAAGGTCTTGAGCGAGGCGATGATGTGACAGACCTTGCCGTCGGTTAGGAACGGCAGCAGCAGTCGCTCGTAGGCGACGATGCGCCCGTAGATGTCGTCGACATCGGCAACGCTGTAGACCGGAAGCCCGCGCGCGACGCATTCGTAATAGATGGGCATCACGGAGGGCACGAGCCGCGGCCCGATATATTCATCCAGCGGCACGCCCTTGCCGGTATGTCCGTAGGCGCGCGAAATCCGCGTGCCTTCGCTCTGGATGACGAGACGCGGCACCGGAGCCGAGGTGTCCACCGTGTAATAGATGAGATCGGACAGCTCTTCCTCGAGCCGCGCAGGCTGGTACTCCCAGATCGCCGGCGCGATCCGCTGGCGCGCATAGAGGCGCAGCCACGTGTTCAGGAGATCACGCTGCCTGATCGACTTGACGACGGAGGGCGCGGCGCTTGCGAAATCCAAAACAATATTCCCGGCAGATCGAAACCCGCGCATCATCCATGCTGCGGGAAAATATTCTATGAAGGCTGGCGCGCCGGACGAAAGACCGTTAACGACGGCTTGATGACCGGTGCTTTCGTGAACCGGAAGGCCGGGCAGGCGTGACATCAAAACATCTCCGACTAAGGGAGCATTTGTATCCCAGCCGGAGACCTGATCTGCTCAGCTTTCCGCCTTGCCTAACCCCCGTCACCTCCGGCATATTCCGCGCCCGGAGGCGGCGTTCCGGGATGGCTCCAAGGCCTCCTGAAAGCCGAAGCAACAACGACAGCCACGCGGGTCGCGCGGGCAGGGGGAAATCTGTTTGGCCGATGAGTTCATTCTCGAGACGGAAGGCTTGACCAAGGAGTTCGCGGGCTTCTTCGCTGTCCGCGACGTTGCGCTCAAGGTCCG
Source organism: Bradyrhizobium niftali (assembly GCF_004571025.1). Lineage (GTDB taxonomy): Bacteria > Pseudomonadota > Alphaproteobacteria > Rhizobiales > Xanthobacteraceae > Bradyrhizobium > Bradyrhizobium niftali. The sequence goes on from NZ_SPQT01000002.1 coordinate 242,477, forward strand.
CCGTGGGAGCATTCACGCGTTGATCGGCCCGAACGGCGCCGGCAAGACGACGTGCTTCAATCTTCTGACCAAGTTCCTCAAGCCGTCCGCCGGGAAGATCCTGTACAAGGGCCAGGACATCACTGCGATGGCGCCGGCCGACGTGGCCCGCATGGGATTGGTGCGATCGTTCCAGATCTCGGCGGTGTTTCCGCACATGACTGCCCTGGAAAACGTTCGCGTCGCGCTTCAGCGCCAGCACGGCAGTTTGTTCGATTTCTGGCGCTCCAAGTCCGTGCTCAACCGCTTCAACGATCGTGCACGTGATCTGTTGAACGATGTCGGCCTCAGCGAGTTTGCCAATACGCCTGCGGTCGAGATGCCCTACGGGCGCAAGCGCGCACTCGAGATTGCAACCACGCTCGCACTCGACCCCGAGATGATGCTGCTGGACGAGCCGATGGCCGGCATGGGCCACGAGGACATCGACAAGATCGCGGCGCTGATCAAGCGCATCTCCGCGAAATACACCATCCTGATGGTCGAGCATAATTTGAGCGTCGTGGCCAATCTCTCCGACATCATCACCGTGCTGACGCGCGGGCAGGTGCTTGCGCAGGGCCATTACAGCGAGCTCACCAAGGACGAGCGCGTCAAGGAAGCCTACCTGGGAGCCGGTCATGCCTGACACTGCGGTCGCCGAGGCTCCGGCAAAGGCTGCGAGCGGCGGAAACATCCTCCAGGTCCGTAACCTCGAGGCCTGGTACGGCGAGTCCCACATCCTGCATGGGATCAATTTCGACGTGAACGCGGGCGAGGTCGTCACCCTGCTCGGGCGCAACGGCGCCGGCAAGACGACCACGCTGAAGTCGATCATGGGCATCATCGGCAGGCGTACCGGCTCGGTGAAGTTCAACAACCAGGAGATCATCCGCGCGACCTCCGACAAGATCGCGCGCATGGGCATCGCGTTCTGCCCGGAAGAGCGGGGGATCTTCGCCAGCCTCGACGTGCGGGAGAATTTGCTATTGCCGCCGGTGGTCCGCGAAGGCGGACTGCCGCTCGAGCAGATCTTCGACCTGTTTCCGAACCTGAAGGAGCGGCTCAACAGCCAGGGCACCAAGCTGTCCGGCGGCGAGCAGCAGATGCTGGCGATCGCGCGGATCCTGCGCACCGGGGCGAGCTTCCTGATGCTGGACGAGCCGACCGAGGGCCTTGCGCCCGTCATCATCCAGCAGATCGGCCACACCATTGCGCGGCTCAAGAAGGAGGGTTTCACGATCCTCCTCGTCGAGCAGAACTTCCGCTTCGCATCCACCGTGGCCGACCGCTATTACGTGGTCGAGCACGGCAAGATCATTGACGGATTTTCCAACGCGGAGCTTGCCGCCAACATGGACAAGCTCCACACCTATCTCGGCGTTTAAGCATGGTCCGGACCCGGAGGGCCGCGTTAGCGCAAAGTGTGAAGCGGTTTTCCGAAACGATCATGCTTAAACAACAGAACCGCCAACGAGAAAATTCAAAAAGGAAAGTTGCATGAAGACCAGGTCGATTGCGTCATTGCTCCTGACCACCGCGCTCACCTTCGCCGCAGCCGGCGTCGCCTCCGCGCAGGACAAGACCGTCAAGATCGGCGCTCTGTCCGATCAATCCGGCCTCTACGCCGACCTCGGCGGCCCCGGCTCGACGCTCGCCGCGCAGATGGCCGTTGAAGATTCCGGCTTAGCTGCGAAGGGCTGGAAGATCGACATCGTCTCGGGCGATCACCAGAACAAGCCCGACATCGGCACCGCGATCGCGCGGCAGTGGTTCGACGTCGACAAGGTCGACGTCATCGTCGACGTGCCGAATTCCGGTGTGGCGCTCGCCGTCAACAACGTCATCAAGGAAAAGAACGGCGTCTACATCAACTCTGGTGCGGCAACCTCCGACCTCACCAACGCACAGTGCTCGCCCAACACCGTGCACTGGACCTACGACACCTACATGCTGGCCCACACCACGGGCCAGGCGCTGGTGAAGGCCGGTGGCGACAGCTGGTTCTTCCTGACCGCGGACTACGCCTTCGGCGCGGCGCTCGAGCGCGACACCACGGCCGTGGTCACCGCCAATGGCGGCAAGGTGGTCGGGGGCGTGAAGCATCCGCTGAACACGCCGGACTTCTCGTCCTTCCTGCTCCAGGCGCAGGCCTCCAAGGCCAAGATCATCGGCCTTGCCAATGCCGGCGGCGACACCACCAACTCGATCAAGCAGGCGGCCGAGTTCGGCATCGTCAAGGGCGGCCAGAAGCTCGCCGCGCTCTTGCTGTTCCTCACTGACGTCAAGGCGATCGGTCTCGAGACCGCGCAGGGCCTCAACTTCACCGAGACGTTCTACTGGGACATGAACGACCAAACCCGCGCGTTCTCGAAGCGCTTTGCCGGGAAAATGAAGAACAACGCGCCGCCCACCATGGTGCAGGCCGGCGTCTATGCGGGCGTGCGTCACTATCTCAAGGCGCTGGACGCACTCGGCGGCAATCCTCATGACGGCGTCAAGGTCGTCGAGAAGATGAAGTCGATGCCGACGGAGGACGATCTGTTCGGCAAGGGCGAGATCCAGCCGAACGGCCGCACCATCCACAGCGCCTATCTGTTCGAGGTGAAGAAGCCCTCGGAGTCCAAGGGACCGTGGGACTTCTACAAGCTGGTCGGTTCGGTGCCGGGCGATCAGGCCTTCACACCGCTCTCCGAAAGCAAGTGCGCGCTGTTGAAGAAGTGAGATAACGGCCCGCAGGCCTCGAGGCCTGCGGGCGACTTTCAGGGGAAGGCCGAAGGGACCGGGTGCGGGATCGATGCAGGCTCTTTACGCTCAGCTACTGGTGGGACTGATCAACGGCTCGTTCTACGCGCTGCTCAGTCTCGGGCTTGCCGTGATCTTCGGCATGCTCAACATCATCAATTTCGCCCACGGCGCGCTCTACATGATGGGCGCTTTCGTCGCCTATTTCCTGCTGAACCTCGGCGGCATCAACTACTGGTGGGCGTTGCTGCTGGCGCCGATCATCGTCGGCATCTTCGGCATGATCCTGGAGCGGACCATGCTGCAATGGCTGACCGGGCTCGACCATCTCTACGGCCTGCTGCTGACCTTCGGCATCGCGCTGATCGTGCAGGGCGTGTTCCAGAACTATTTCGGCTCCTCCGGCCTGCCTTACGCCATTCCGGACCAGCTCAAGGGCGGCATGAATCTCGGCTTCATGTTCCTGCCCATCTATCGCGGCTGGGTCGTCGTCTTCTCGCTGGTCGTGTGCCTGGCGACCTGGTTCCTGATCGAGAAGACGCGGCTCGGCGCCTACCTGCGCGCCGCCACCGAAAATCCGACGCTGGTCCGCGCCTTCGGCATCAACGTGCCGCGCATGATCACGCTGACTTACGGTCTCGGCGTCGGCCTTGCCGCACTCGCGGGCGTGCTCTCGGCGCCGATCAACCAGGTCCGGCCGCTGATGGGCGCCGACCTCATCATCGTCGTGTTCGCCGTGGTGGTGATCGGCGGCATGGGATCGATCATGGGCTCGATCATCACCGGTTTCGCGCTCGGCGTGATCGAGGGCCTGACCAAATATTTCTACCCCGAGGCCTCCAACACCGTCGTGTTCGTGCTGATGGTGCTGGTGCTCTTGGTGAAGCCAACGGGATTGACGGGAAGGGCGGCCTGATATGACAGCCTTGACGGACGATACGCTGCCGGTGACCTCGCGCGGGATGCGTGACGAGATGATCGTGTTTGTGGTGATGGCGCTGCTGCTGGCGTCGGTGCCGTTCACGGGGGTCTATCCGTTCTTCGTGATGCAGGCGCTGTGCTTCGCGTTGCTCGCCTGCGCCTTCAACCTTCTGATCGGCTATGGCGGCCTGTTGTCGTTCGGCCACGCGATGTTCCTGGGGACGGCGGGCTATTGCAGCGCGCATGCGCTGAAGGTGTGGGCGTTGCCGCCGGAGCTCGGCATCCTCGTCGGTATCGCCGCGGCTTTCGTGCTCTCGATCATCACCGGCTACATCTCGATCCGCCGCCAGGGCATCTATTTCTCGATGATCACGCTGGCGCTGTCGCAGCTGCTGTACTTCATCTACCTCCAGGCGCCGTTCACCCATGGTGAGGACGGCATCCAGGGCATTCCGCAGGGGCGCATGTTCGGCGTCCTCGATCTCACCAAGCCGACGGTCCTGTACTATGTCGTGCTGGTCGGCTTCCTCGCCGGCTTCCTGTTGATCTTCCGCATCATCAACTCGCCGTTCGGCGAGGTGCTGAAGTCGATCCGCGAGAACGAGCAGCGCGCGATCTCGCTCGGCTACCGGACCGACCAGTACAAGTTCCTGGCCTTTGTCCTGTCGGGCACGCTGGCCGGCTTCGCCGGATCGCTGAAGGTGTTCGTGGCGCAGAATGCCTCGCTCACCGACGTGCACTGGTCAATGTCGGGCGAAGTCGTGCTGATGACGCTGGTCGGGGGGCTCGGCACCATCTTCGGACCGGTGGTCGGTGCGTTCGTGATCATCGCCATGCAGCAATATCTGGCGAGCTTCGGCCAGTGGGTGACGGTGATCCAGGGCTCGATCTTCGTGATCTGCGTGCTCACCTTCCGCCGCGGCGTCATCGGCGAAATCGCGCATTACTTCCGACGTTCGCTCTAAGTAATTGATTTAACGTCAGTTTGCTGGTTGAGTGAAAGCGGTGGATGATCCCGGTTCCGCGGGCGTGAGGTAGTGCGCGCGCGGATTGAAAATGGTCTATGACAGTTTCGTGACGGCCCTTCCGGGCCGGGCCATTTCCAACCGGTAGTCTATCCCCATGATGCGATGGTTTCGCGCTTTCCTGCCCAAGGAAGAACGGTTCTTCGACCTGTTCGACCGCCATGCCCAGACCGTGATCCAGGGCTCGATCGCGCTCCAGGGCATGCTCAACGGGGGCGAAGAGACGCCGGTCTATTGCCAGCGCGTCAACCAGTTCGAGAACGATGCCGACAACATCACCCGTGAGGTGCTGACGGCGGTGCGCCGCACCTTCATCACGCCGTTCGACCGCGGCGACATCAAGAACCTCATCACCTCGATGGACGACGCCATCGACCAGATGCAGCAGACCGCTAAGGCCGTGATGCTGTTCGAGGTCCGCGCCTTCGAGCCGCCAATGCGCGAGATCGGCGCGCTGCTGATCGAATGCGCCAATCTGGTCGGCCGTGCGCTGCCCCTGATGCAGCAGATCGGCAAGAACGTCGCCATGCTGACAGCGATCACCGAAGAGCTGACCAAGCTCGAGGGCCGGGTCGACGATCTCCACGACATCGGGATGAAGGAGCTGTTCCTCAAGCATCGCGACGGCAACGCGATGGATTTCATCGTCGGCGTCGAGATCTACGACCATCTCGAAAAGGTCGCCGATCGCTTCGACGACGTCGCGAACGAGATCAACAGCATCGTCATTGAGCAAGTTTAGGGCAGGGGCCTCGCCGTGGATGCTGCGTTGGGTCTTCCCGTCCTGGTCGGACTGATCGCCGTCGCGCTGCTGTTCGACTTCCTGAACGGCCTGCACGACGCCGCCAATTCGATCGCGACCATCGTCTCGACCCGCGTGCTGCGGCCGCAATTCGCGGTGGTCTGGGCCGCGTTCTTCAATTTCGTCGCCTTCATGGTGTTCGGGCTGCACGTCGCCCAGACCATCGGCACCGGCATCATCGATCCCTCGATCGTCGATGCCCAGGTGATCTTCGCGGCCCTCGTCGGCGCCATCGTCTGGAACCTCGTGACCTGGGCGCTCGGCATTCCGTCCTCGTCGTCCCACGCGCTCATCGGCGGCCTGATCGGCGGCGGCATGGCCAAAGCGGGGATTTCGGCGGCGGTCTGGAGCGGATTGACCAAGACCGTGCTCGCCATCGTGCTGTCGCCGCTGGTCGGCTTCCTGCTGGCGATGATGCTGGTTGCGATCGTGTCCTGGGCCTCGGTGCGCTCGACGCCGTTCGCGGTCGACCGCGCTTTCCGCATCCTGCAATTCGCCTCCGCCTCGCTCTATTCGCTCGGCCATGGCGGCAATGACGCGCAGAAGACCATGGGCATCATCGCCGTGCTGCTCTATTCGCAGGGCCATCTTGGCAGCGAATTCTCGGTGCCGTTCTGGGTGGTGCTGTCCTGCCAGGCGGCGATGGCGCTGGGCACGCTGATGGGCGGCTGGCGCATCGTCCGCACCATGGGCCTGCGCATCACCAAGCTGACCCCGATGCAGGGCTTTTGTGCCGAAACCGGCGGCGCCGTGACCCTGTTCATGGCGACCTTCCTCGGGGTTCCCGTCTCGACCACCCACACCATCACCGGCGCGATCGTGGGCGTTGGCGCGGCCCGCCGGGTCTCCGCGGTGCGCTGGAACGTCGCCAGCTCGATCGTCTATGCCTGGGTGATCACGATCCCGGCCTCCGCGATCGTGGCGGCGCTGACCTGGTGGGCGGTCAAGATCTTCGTCAGGTGACGAATTTCAGCCCGGCGATGCCGGCGACGATCAGCCCGATGCTGGCAAGCCGGAACGCCGTGGCCGGCTCGCCGAACAGGATGATGCCAAGTGTCGCGGTGCCGACCGCGCCGATGCCGGTCCACACCGCATAGGCGGTTCCGACGGGCAGCGATTTGAGGGCGAGTCCGAGCAGGATGACGCTGCCGGCCATCGCCGCGAGCGTGATGACGGATGGAACAAGCCTGGTAAAACCCTCAGTATATTTCAGGCCGATCGCCCAGGTGATCTCGAGCAGACCGGCGACGAACAGGACGCTCCAGGCCATGACGACCCTCCATGCAAGGCAGGGTCGTCCCCGCGGCTGATATGCTGATGAAAAGGAAGGCCGTCCTCCCCAGGGGCGATATGGGGCTGGCCGAAGGGCTCCGCAATCACCAAATGAGGCTTGATCAGGCCCATTTTCCCTGCCAAACGCTCCCGCCATGTCCGACATCGCCATTCCAGCCGAATCGCCGGCCCGTTCCCCGCTTGCCGCTGAAGTGGCGCGGCGGCGGACCTTTGCGATCATCTCCCACCCCGACGCCGGCAAGACCACGCTGACCGAAAAGCTGCTGCTGTTCGGCGGCGCCATCAACCTCGCCGGTCAGGTCAAGGCCAAGGGCGAGCGGCGCAATACGCGCTCGGATTGGATGAAGATCGAGCGCGAGCGCGGCATCTCGGTGGTGACCTCGGTGATGACCTTCGAGTTCGAGGGCCTCGTGTTCAACCTGTTGGACACGCCGGGCCACGAGGACTTTTCGGAAGACACCTATCGCACGCTGACGGCCGTCGACTCCGCCGTCATGGTCATCGACGCCGCCAAGGGCATCGAGGCGCGCACCCGAAAACTGTTCGAGGTCTGCCGCCTGCGCGACATTCCGATCATCACCTTCATCAACAAGATGGACCGCGAGAGCCGCGACGTCTTCGAGCTGCTGGACGAGATCGAGAAGACGCTGGCGCTCGACACCACGCCGATGACCTGGCCGGTCGGCCGCGGCCGCGACTTCCTCGGCACCTATGACGTCGTCAATGGTGGCGTGCGCCTGCTCGAAGGCGGCGGCGCCAAGACCGGCGCGGCGCAGCAGATCGAGATCGAGGAGCTCGCCAAGCTCAACGCCAATCTCGACGTCTCCGCGGTGAAGGACGAGCTCGAGCTCGTCACCGAGGCGTCCAAACCGTTCGAGCTGGAGGCGTTTCGCGAGGGCCATCTGACGCCGGTCTATTTCGGCAGCGCGCTGCGTAATTTCGGCGTCGGCGATCTCCTCGAGGGCCTCGGCAAGTTCGCGCCCGAGCCGCGTGCGCAGGAGAGCGACCAGCGCAAGGTCGAGGCGACCGATCCGCGCATGAGCGCCTTCGTGTTCAAGATCCAGGCGAACATGGACCCGAACCACCGCGACCGCATCGCCTTCGCGCGCCTGTGCTCGGGCAAGCTCAGCCGCGGCATGAAGGCAAAGCTGGTGCGCACCGGCAAGAGCATGCCGCTGTCGAGCCCGCAATTCTTCTTCGCGCAAGACCGCTCGGTGGCGGACGAGGCCTTTGCCGGCGATGTTGTCGGCATTCCCAATCACGGCACGCTGCGTATCGGCGACACGCTGACCGAGGGTGAGGATTTCAACTTCGTAGGGGTGCCGAGCTTTGCGCCGGAAATCGTCCGCCGCGTCCGTCTCACCGACGCGATGAAGGCGAAGAAGCTGAAGGAAGCGCTTCAGCAGATGTCGGAAGAGGGCGTCGTGCAGGTGTTCCGCCCGCGCGACGGCGCGCCGGCGCTGGTCGGCGTGGTCGGTGCGCTCCAGCTCGACGTGCTGAAGGCACGGCTGGAGGCGGAATATTCCCTTCCGGTCGAGTTCGAGGTCAGCGAGTTCCAGCTCGCGCGATGGGTCTCGTCAGACGATCGCAAGAAGCTCGACACCTTCATCGCCGCCAACACCTCGAGCATCGCCGACGACGTTGACGGCGATCCCGTATATCTGGCGAGGAACGAGTTCTATCTCGGCTACACCAGGGAACGCGCCGAGGGCATCGAGTTCACCAACGTCAAGGACGTCAAGAAGAAGGGGTGAGGGCGCCCGTTTCGCCCACTCTGTAGCCACTTCCTCCGCTGTCATGCCCCGGCTTGACCGGGGCATCCAGTACGCCGCGGCCCATCGGCTTAATCACAAACGTCTCTGGAATACTGGGTCGCCCGGTCCCGGCTCCGCCAAGGGCTTCGCCGGGCTTTCGGTGTTGGGCCGGCGTAGCTTTAGCGAAGACGGCAAGCCGGGCGACGACACCGTCCTTGAACGCGGGCATGTGAACGTCGGCAGGGTTGACGTTATCGGCGGCAATGCCACGTTCCAGATATGTAGCCTTGCGAGCTCGCATCATGTGGCGCGGCATTCTCGTTTTTTTACTGCTGGCGATATCGACGGTCGCCGCCGCCGACGAACGGCCTCGGCAGATCAATCCGATCCCGTTTGCGCATGAGCCGTGCAGTGTGCTCGACTATCGGCCCTGCACGCCGTCCTATTGCAGCCCGCTCGAACCCGGCCCCTGCATTCCCGAGATCGACTACCCCTACGGCCAGAATCTCCAGCTCACGATCGAGAGCATGCCGTCCGAGACCGACCGCGCCAAATACCAGAAGCCGGATCACGATCTCGACACGATCGGCGATCTCTTCGCCGCACTGCGCACCTGCTGGTCGCCGCCGTCGGACAATGCGCGGGCGGGCATGCAGATGTCGGTGCGCTTCAGCTTCAACAAGGCGGGCGGCCTGATCGGCCCGCCACGCCTTACATACGCCACCGCGGGCGTTCCGGCGGACACCCGCACGACCTATCTGAACGCCATCAATGCATCGCTGAAGGCCTGCCTGCCGTTGAAATTCACCAGCGGTCTCAGCGGCGCCCTGGCGGGGCGGCCGATCGCGATCCGCTATGTCGACAATCGCGAGCTGGGCAAGTAGCGCATCGGTTGCGACCGGCGGCCAATCGATGATACGCCATGGGCGGGGCTGTTGAGGGGAGGATGTCGTGGGTCTGCTGGTCATGATCCTGGGGCTGGTGCTGTTTTTCGCGGCCCATGTTTTCACGACGAAACGCGAGACGCGCGCGCAGGCGATCGCAAGGCTGGGCGAGGGGACCTACAAGATCCTCTATTCGCTCGTCTCGCTTGCGGGGCTTGCGCTGATCATCTGGGGCTTTGGTCATTACCGTGCGGCCGGCTGGATCGACGTCTGGTATCCGCCGAAGGCGATGAAGCACATCACGCTCGTGCTGATGCTGCCCGCGGTGATCCTGGTGGTCGCCTCTTATCTGCGCGGCCGCATCTATGCGACTCTGAAACATCCGATGCTGGCCGGCATCAAGCTGTGGGCGGCCGCGCATCTGCTGGCCAACGGCGATCTCGGCTCCATCATCCTGTTCGGCTCGTTCCTGGGCTGGGCGGTGTATGACCGCATTTCGCTGAAGCATCGCACCGACAGTGGCGGCCCGCCGATTCCGGTGGGCGGCGTCACCAACGACCTGATCGCGGTTGCCGTCGGCGTGGTTGCGTATCTGGCGTTGGCGTTTGCGTTCCATCCTGTCGTGATCGGAGTTCCCGTCGTGGGGGTCTAGCCGATCGGCACAAGACAGGACCCGCATGTCCATGCGCGGAAGTAACAAGAGCAACAAGCTTAGGACATTCCGATGGACTGGTCGCAATCTCAGATCCCGCCGATGCGGTTCGAGGCGCGCTTTGGCGATCGGGTTGTCCCGGCGTTCTGCGACAGGCCGGCCAGTCTCTGGGCGATGATCGCAGAGGCCCGCGCACGCAACGGCGACGGCGAAGCGCTGATCTCAGGCAATGTCCGGCTGAGCTGGCGGCAGGCGGTGGAGCAGGCTGCGCGGATCGCGACGGGCTTTCGCAAGCTCGGCTTGCAGCGCGGCGATCGTGTCGCGATCCTGCTCGGCAACCGCATCGAGTTTCCGCTGCTGCTGTTCGCCGCCGCGCATGAGGGCCTCGTCACGGTGCTGCTCAGCACGCGCCAGCAGAAGCCGGAGATCGCCTATGTGCTCACCGATTGCGGCGCCAAGATCCTGATCCACGAGGCCGGGCTCGCCGGGCGGCTACCGGATGCGCTTGATGTCCCCGATGTGATCCACCGCGTTGCCGTCGACGACGACCCGGATGTGTCGCGCTTCGCGGTGCTCGCAGACAACGCCGCGGCCGCCGCGCCAGTCGACCTGGACGAAGAGGACACAGCGATGATCCTCTATACCTCGGGCACGACAGGCAAGCCCAAGGGCGCGATGCTGGCCCATTGCAACATCGTCCATTCCTCGATGGTGTTCGTGTCCTGCCTGCAATTGACGGAAAGGGACCGTTCGATCGCCGCGGTGCCGCTCGGTCACGTCACCGGTGTCGTCGCCAACATCACGACCATGATCCGCTGCGGCGGTGCGCTGATCATCATGCCGGAATTCAAGGCCGCCGATTATCTCAAGCTCGCCGCGCGCGAGCGCGTCACCTACACCGTGATGGTGCCGGCAATGTACAATCTCAGCCTGCTCCAGCCCGATTTCGACAGCTATGATCTGTCGAGCTGGCGCATCGGCGGTTTCGGCGGCGCGCCGATGCCGGTTGCGACCATCGAGAAGCTCAAGGCGACGATTCCCGGCCTGAAGCTGATGAACTGCTACGGCTCGACCGAGACGACGTCGCCCTCGACGATCATGCCTGGCGAGCTGACCGCGAGCCACATCGACAGTGTCGGACTGCCGTGTCCCGGTGCCCGCATCATCGCGATGGGACCGGATGGGCGCGAGCTGCCTCATGGCGAGATCGGCGAGCTCTGGATCCAGAGCGCCTCCGTCATCAAGGGCTACTGGAGCAACCCGAAGGCGACGGCCGAAAGCTTCACCAGTGGATTCTGGCACTCGGGCGATCTGGGGTCCGTGGATGCGGACGGTTTCGTCCGCGTGTTCGACCGGCAGAAGGACATGATCAATCGCGGCGGACTGAAGATCTATTCCGCCGAGGTCGAATCCGTGCTGGCGGGCCATCCCGCGGTAATCGAGAGCGCGATCATCGCCAGGGCATGCCCGGTGCTGGGCGAGCGCGTCCATGCCGTGGTGGTGACGCGGACCCCGGTCGCCGCCGACGCCCTGCAGGCCTGGTGCGCGGAGCGGCTGTCCGACTACAAGGTCCCCGAAACCATGGCGATCACCACCGAGCCGCTGCCGCGCAACGCCAATGGCAAGGTGCTGAAGCGGCAATTACGGGAGCCCTTGGGAACCTGACCCGGGCAGGCGCTTCCTCCGGGCTCTTCCGGGTGGTTAACGCCTTGATCGGGCTCGCTTTGCCTTGCCATCGCCATATCGTTAGGCTACCTCGCCGCCACGTGGGGGACGGGATTCCTGACGCGAACGCTGAGGCGCGCGCACCCGGACGGGCATGGGATTAGCATAAGTGTCTGAATTATTTGACGAAGTCGACGAGGAAGTACGTCGCGAACAGCTCAAGAAGCTGTGGGATAAATATTCGATCTACTTCATCGCCCTGATGGTGCTGATCGTGGCCGCCGTCGGCGGCTGGCGCGGCTACCAATATCTGGAGGCCAAGAAGGCCGCCGAGGCCGGCGCCGCCTTCGAGAAGGCCGTCGAGTTGTCCGAGCGGGACAAGCATGCGGAGGCGGAGACGGCCTTCACTGAGCTCGCCGCCAAGGCTCCGTCGGGCTATCGCACCCTGGCGCGGCTGCGTGCTGCGGCCGAGGCCGCTAGCCGCGATCCCAAGGCGGCCGCCAAGATGTACGACGACATTGCCGCCGACCGCGGCGTCGGCAGCGAGTGGCAGGATCTGGCGAAGATGCGCGCCGCAGGCCTGCTGATTGACAGCGCCAGCTACGCCGACATCCAGCAGCGGCTGGAGGCTTCCGCCGCGCCCAAATCGACTTTCCGCCACAGCGCCCGTGAGATGCTGGCGCTGTCGGCCTGGCGCAACAACGACGCGACCGCGGCCCGCAAATGGCTCGACGCGATCGCCGAGGACGGCGAAACGCCGGCGAGCCTGCGCTCGCGCGCCGAGGCGCTCCAGGCACTGCTGCCGCCCGTCGCCAAAAGCTGACGGTCCCGAGAGCTGACGAGACACCGATATGCGCCGCACGCCTCGCCTGATCGCAGCCGCCGTCCTGATCGCCTTCACGGGCGTCCTGGGCGGCTGCTCCAGCTTCGATCCGACCGACCTGCTCGATTTCCTCGACACCAAGAAGAAGCTGCCGGGTGACCGCAAGCCGGTCTTCCCGGAGGGCGTGCCGGGCCTCGAGCAGGGTGTGCCGAAGGATCTGTACAAGGGCGCGCAGCAGCAGCCCGATCCGAATGCGCCTGCCGTTGCGGCTTTGCCCGCGGAGCCGCCGCCCGAACAGGCCAAGCCGGGCAAGGGTGCCAAGGCGAAGAAGGCCAGACAGCCGGCTGCCGGCGCGGCCGCGCCCGCCGATGCGCCTGCCGGCGAAGTCGATGGCGAGGTCCAGCCGGAGGCCGCGCCGCCCACCGCCGCGCCGCCGCCCAAGCAGAAGATCGTGCGCAAGCGCACCACCGTGCCGCCGCCCGATCAGCCCGTCCAGCAGGCCCAACCGACCCAGACCACGCAGCAGCAATCGCAGCAGGGCGGCTTCCCGGCGCCGCTGCCGAGCGGCAGCTTCTCGCGCTAGAGCATGACCCGGAAAAGTGCGAAGCGGTTTTCCCTCGCGACAAATGCGGAACGCGTTTGCGCGGAGATCATGCTTAAACAACAAGCTGAAGCGCGATGGGGATTCATCCCGGCCTCATCGCGCTTTAATAATTTCATTGCATTGACAGGCGCGGCCTTCGCAGCGCACGAATGACCGATGTCCTTCACGATCGCCATTATCGGCCGGCCCAATGTCGGCAAATCGACGCTGTTCAACCGCCTGGTTGGGCAAAAGCTCGCGCTCGTCGATGACCTGCCGGGCGTCACCCGCGACCGCCGCGAGGGTGAGGCCAGGCTTGGCGACCTCGAATTCACCATCATCGACACCGCCGGCCTCGACGAGGGCGCCAAGGGCTCGCTGACCGCGCGGATGCAGGAGCAGACCGAGGCCGCGATCGCGCAGGCCGACGCGCTGTTCTTCGTCGTCGATGCCCGCATCGGCCTCACGCCGACCGACCGCGCCTTCGCCGATTTCGCCCGCAAGGCCAACAAGCCGGTGCTGCTGGTCGCCAACAAGAGCGAAGGCAAGCATGGCGATGCCGGCGCGATGGAAGCCTTCGCGCTTGGTCTTGGCGATCCCATCCAGATCTCGGCCGAGCACGGCGAGGGGATGGGCGAGCTTTATGACGCCCTCGCCAAGCTGATGCCCGAGCCCGTCGACGAAGATGAGGACGAGGACGACGCGCCGCTCTCCGAGGAAGAGGCCGCGACGCGCCCGATCCGGGTCGCCATCGTCGGCCGGCCAAATGCCGGCAAGTCGACGCTGATCAACCATTTGCTCGGCGAGGAGCGCCTGCTGACGAGCCCGGAGGCCGGCACCACGCGCGATTCCATCGCGGTCGAGATCAACTGGAAGGGCCGCGATTTTCGCGTGTTCGACACCGCCGGCCTGCGGCGTCGCTCGCGCATCGAGGAGAAGCTGGAAAAGCTCTCGGTCGCCGACGCGCTGCGCGCGGTGCGCTTTGCCGAAGTCGTCGTGCTGATGATGGATACGCAGAACCGCTTCGAGGAGCAGGATCTGCGCATTGCCGATCTGGTCGAGCGCGAGGGCCGCGCGCTCGTGCTTGCCGCCAACAAATGGGACCTGATGGAGACCAAGGGCGGCGGCGCGATCTCGGGCCTGAGCCGCGACGCCGACCACTGGCTGCCGCAGGTCAAGGGCGTGCCGATCGTCGCGGTATCGGGCCTGTTGGGCGAGGGCATCGAGCGCCTGATGCAGGCGATCCAGGACGCCTACGCGGTCTGGAACAGACGCGTGTCGACGTCCGCGCTCAATCGCTGGTTCGAGCAGGCGGTCCAGGCCAATCCGCCGCCCGCCGTGTCCGGCCGCAGGCTGAAGCTGAACTACATCACGCAGACCAAGGCGCGGCCGCCGAGCTTCGTGCTGTTCTGCTCGCGGGCCGACGCGGTGCCGCAGTCGTACTTGCGCTACCTGACCAATTCCATGCGCGAGACTTTCGATCTGCCGGGCACGCCCGTGCGCATCACCTTGCGCGAGAAGGCCAACCCCTTCGCCCACAAGCGCAAGCGGCCGTCGTGAGCAGCGATGCCGGCGAGGCCATGGCGCAGGGCGCTGCGCCGGTCCGGCGCGGCGCGGTCGCCTTCATCTTCGTCACCATCCTGCTCGACATGCTCGCGCTCGGCGTGATCATGCCGATCCTGCCAAAGCTCGTCGAGAGCTTCGTCGACAACGACACCGCACACGCGGCCCGCATCTTCGGCCTGTTCGGCACCGCCTGGGCGCTGATGCAGTTCGTGTTCTCGCCGGTGCTGGGCGCGCTGTCGGATCGTTTCGGACGGCGGCCGGTGGTGCTGCTGTCGAATTTCGGGCTCGCCGCCGACTACGTGCTGATGGCGCTCGCGCCGTCGCTGACGTGGCTGTTCATTGGGCGCGTGATCTCCGGCATCACCTCGGCCAGCATCTCGACGGCGTTCGCCTATATCGCCGACATCACGCCGCCGGAGCGGCGCGCGGCGATCTTCGGCAAGATTGGTGCGGCCTTCGGCGCCGGCTTCATTCTGGGCCCGGCGCTCGGCGGCCTGCTCGGCGACATCGATCCGCGCCTGCCGTTCTGGGCGTCGGCGGCTTTGAGCTTTGCCAATGCGCTCTATGGGCTCCTGGTCCTGCCGGAATCGCTGGCGCCCGACAAGCGCGCGCCGTTCCGCTGGACCAGAGCCAATCCGGTCGGGGCGCTGCATCTGCTGCGTTCCAACGCGATGCTGGCCGCGCTGTCGATCGTCAACTTCATCGCGCAGGTCGCCCATGTCGTGCTGCCCTCGACCTTCGTGCTCTACGCGACCTATCGCTACGGGTGGGATTCCAAGACGGTCGGGCTGACGCTCGCGATGGTCGGCATCTGCGCCATGGTGGTGCAGGGGCTCGCCATCGGCCCGATCGTGCGCGCGCTCGGCGAGCGGACCACACTGTTGCTGGGCCTGTGCTGTGGCGCGATCGGCTTCGTGATCTTCGGCGCTGCGCCGACCGGACCGCTGTTCTGGATCGGCATTCCCGTGATGTCGCTGTGGGGCATCTCGGGTGCCGCGATGCAATCGCTGATGACGCGGCTGGTCGCGCCCGATCAGCAGGGCCAGTTGCAGGGCGCAACCGCGAGCGTGCAGAGCGTGTCGCAGCTCGTCGGGCCGTTCCTGTTCACGCTGACGTTTTCATACTTCATCGGGAGCAGCGCGCCGCTGCATCTGCCCGGCGCGCCATTCCTCCTCGCGGGTGCGCTGATGGTGGTATGCATAGCCATCGCGATGCGGACGTTGGCGACGACGAAGACGGTCTCGTAGGGTGGGCAAAGCGAAGCGTGCCCACCGCTGCTTCGTCAGCCCGCGGAGAGATGGTGGGCACGGCGCTTACGCGCCTTTGCCCACCCTACAGCAGCGCTGGTTGGCTTACTTCTTCACCAGCGGGCAGTCGCTGGCTTCGAGCGGCTTGGCCGCGTCTTCTGGCGCGATGGTGGCGACCAGCTTGTAGTAGTCCCACGGGCCCTTCGACTCTTCCGGCTTCTTCACCTCGAACAGATAGGCCGGAATCAGGCGGCGGCCGTCGGCACGCAGCGGGCCCTTGCCGAACAGCGGATCGTCGGTCGGCAGCTCCTTCATCTTGGCGACGACCTTGGCGCCGTCATGCGGATTGCTGCCGAGCGCTTCCATTGCCTTCAGGTAGTGCAGGATTTCCGCGTAGAGGCCTGCCACCGTCATCGAGGGCATCGAGCCCTTGGGCGACACTTTCTGGAAGCGCTTCGACCATTCGCGGGTCTTATCGTTGAGGTCCCAGTAGAAGGACTCGGTGAAGGTCAGCCCCTGCGCCGTTTTCAGGCCAAGCGAATGGACGTCGTTGATGAAGAGCAGGAGCGCGGCGAGCTTCTGGCCGCCGGCCACGATGCCGAACTCGGCCGCCTGCTTGATCGCGTTGGTGGTGTCGCCGCCGGCGTTCGCAAGGCCGATGACCTTGGCCTTCGAGGACTGCGCCTGCAGCAGGAACGACGAGAAGTCGGACGAGTTGAGCGGGTGCTTGACGCCGCCGAGCACCTTGCCGCCGGTGGCCGTGACGACGGCGCTGGTGTCGCGCTCCAGCGCGTGGCCGAAGGCGTAGTCCGCGGTCAGGAAGAACCAGCTGTCGCCGCCTGCTTTCGTCAGGGCCTTGCCGGTGCCGTTGGCGAGCATGTAGGTGTCGTAGGTGAAGGAGACGGTGTTGGGCGTGCAGGCCTTGCCGGTGAGGTCGGCCGTGGCGGCGCCCGAATTGAGCAGCACCGAATTCTTATCCTTGACGAGGTTGCTCACCGCGAGGGCAACGCCGGAGCTCGGCGTGTCCGCGATGGCGTCCACCTTGTCGGCATCGATCCATTGCCGCGCGATGTTGACGCCGATGTCGGGCTTGTTCTGGTGATCGCCGCTGAGTACCTCGATCTTCCAGCCCTTGGCGGCAAGCCCGGAGTCCTCCACCGCCATCTTGACCGCCGCCACCGAGTTGGGGCCGCCGATGTCGGCATAGAGGCTCGACATGTCGTTCAACACGCCGATCTTGATGGTCTTGTCCTGCGCATGCGCAGAGGTTGCAAAGCCGAATGCGGCACAAGCCAGAAGCGCGGCATAGCGGCGCGCGAGCGTCGTTGTCATGTCAGAATCTCCTCCACTGTCAAATATCCGGACGGCTCTCTTGGAGGAGCCTTGTTTCTGGCTGATGGCTCTAGCCTGTCCCACGGCCGGCGGCAATGCGCCTAAAGCCGGATGACGCTGCGTCGTTACGTCATCCGTCGGTTAACTTTTGGGCAAAATGCGTTGAGGCGCTATTTGAGCGCGTCCGACGTCAGCCTGAATTTCTGGATGCGCTTTCCGGTATCGACCTCGGCGGTATAGACGTTACCCTTGGCATCTATCGCCATGGCATGCACCCAGTGGAATTGACCGGCATTGCGGCCGTTGTGCCCGAAGCTGCCGACCACGCTGCCGTCATCGCGCCTGATCACCCTGATCTCGTTGTTCTCGCCGTCGGCGCTGAGCAGCCAGGTCTGCTTCGGATCGGGCCAGATCGCGACGTCCCACACCGCGCCGTTGCCGAGCGTGTTCTTCTCGAAGAAGAACTCCTTCACGAAGGTGCCGTCTTTCCGAAACACCTGGATACGGTTGTTGATGCGGTCGCAGACATAGACCAGCCCGTCATTGGCGAGCTTCACGCAATGGACGGGATTGCCGAATTGCTGGGCAACCGGCGCCTTGGGATCGTAGGGCGCCTGCTTGCTGTCATCCGGCTTGTTGCCATAGGCGCCCCAGTGCCGCTTGTAGGCCAGCGTGCTCGCGTCGAACACGATGACGCGACGGTTGCCATAGCCGTCGGCGATGTAGATTTCGTTGGCGTCCTTGTCGATCGCGGTCTCGGCGGGCTTGCCGAGCTGCGTCGTGTCGTTGCTGCCGAGGCTCGGCGCGATCTTGCCGATCTGGGCGACGAACTTGCCGTCGAGCGTGAACTTCAGAATCGCGTTGTCGTTGTCGGCGTTGCCGCCGACCCAGACGAAGCCGCGCTCGTCGACCTCGATGCCGTGCTCGCGGCCGACCCATTCGTAGCCTTCGCCCGGACCGCCCCATGAGCGCAGCAGATTGCCGTCGGCGTCGAATTCGAGCACGGGCGGCGCCGAGATGCAGCATTTCGAGCGTGGCGGATTGAGGCTCGCGCCCTTCTCGTCGTCGGTGAGCGAGCGTGGGCGATGGATCACCCAGACGTGGCCCTGCCAATCGACCGTGATGCCGCCGACCTGGCCGAGGATCCAGTTGTTCGGCAGCTGCTTGGGCCAGGAGGGATCGACGGCGAAGGTCGGGACATCGCCGGCGGTCGCAACGCCCGGAAGCGCAAATGCGAGTGCCGCGATCAGGATGGAGAAGGCGTGAGAGACGCGTGCGATCGCACGGCCAGCGCCTGCGCGATCATGCCATGGTGCCATGGCAACCTCCCTTTTTTGGCTTGCGGCTTGCTGCCGCTTGAGCGCGGGCAGTCAATCGCGGGGAGGGGGCCAAGTCAATCGGCCGAGCCAATTGGTCAAGTCAATCAGGCCGGCGAGCGGAAGCTCATCAGGCTGCGCGTCTTGTAGTCGTAGAACTTGCCGGTCTCGGTCCAGTCAGGCGCGCACATCGGCAAGATGAATTCGGCGACCTGCTCGGGCGTGTCGAGTGTCGCAGGATCCTCGCCCGGCATCAGGGTTGCACGCATGCGGGTGCGGATCGGGCCGGGGTTGAACAGGTTGATGCGAAGAGGCGTGTTCGCGGTCTCCTGCGCCCAGGCGCGCGCCAACGTTTCCAGCGCGGCCTTGGAGGCGGCGTAGGGGCTGACATAGGCGGTCGCCTTGTTGGCGGCGCCCGAGGTGATGAACACGGCGCGGCCGGCGTCGGACTGCTTCAGCAGCGGCTCCATGCAGCGGATGAGCTGGAAGTTGGCGGAGACGTTGACGGCCATGACGTCGTTGAAGGTCTTCAGCTCGATATGGCCGATCGGCGAGGAGGGGCCGAGCACGCCGGCATTGCCGACGAGGATGTCGAGCTTGCCGTAGCGTTCGTGCAGGCCGGCCCCGAGCCGCGCGATGCCGTCGGAATCGGTGAGGTTGAGCGGTACCAGCGTGGCGCTGCCGCCCTCTTTCCGGATCTCGTCGTCGATCTCTTCCAGCCCGCCCTGCGTGCGCGCCACCGCGACGATGTGCGCGCCGGCCTTCGCCAGCGCTTTGGCCGTGGCGAAGCCGATGCCGCGCGAGGCGCCGGTGACGAGAGCGATGCGGTCGGCGAGGGGCTTTGTCATGGCCGCGTTTTACAGGCGTGAACGGCTGGGGCAAGCCCCCGCCTGGTCGTCATTCCGGGGCGATGCGAAGCATCGAACCCGGAATCCAGAGGCTATGATACGACTTCGAGATCCCGGGTTCGCGCTATCGCGCGCCCCGGGATGACGGCTTCGCCGTCAGCTCGCCTCCGCCAGCAGTGACAGCTGCCGGGGCTGCTGCTCGGTCTGGGTCTGGTCGGTGAGGTGGGTCGGATACGCCCCGGTGAAGCAGTGATCCGAGAATTTCGGATTGGCCGGGTCGCGGCCGGGCTCGCCCATGGCGCGGTACATGCCGTCGATTGACAGGAAGGCGAGCGAGTCGGCGCCGATGATCTCGCGCATCTCCTCCAGCGAATGCGTCGCCGCCAAGAGGCCGCCGCGATCCGGCAGGTCGATGCCGTAATAGTCGGGATAGAGGATCGGGGGCGAAGCGAGGCGGAAATGCACTTCCTTCGCGCCCGCATCGCGCATCATGCGCACGATCTTCTTCGAGGTGGTTCCGCGCACCAGCGAGTCGTCGATCAGGATGATGCGCTTGCCCTCGATCGCGGCGCGGTTGGCCGAATGCTTCATGCGCACGCCGGATTCGCGGATCGCCTGCGTCGGCTGGATGAAGGTGCGGCCGACATAGTGGTTGCGGATGATGCCGAGCTCGAACGGCACGCCGGAATGCTGGCTGTAGCCGACCGCGGCGGGCACGCCGGAATCCGGCACCGGCACGACGACGTCGATCGGCACGTGGCTCTCGCGCGCGAGCTGCGCACCGAAGGCCTTGCGCACCTCGTAGACCGAGCGGCCGTGGACGATGGAATCCGGACGGGAGAAATAGATGTATTCGAAGATGCAGGGACGTGGCGCCATCGGCGGGAATGGCTTGTGGATGTCCTGGCCGTTCTCGTCGAACACGATGACTTCGCCCGGCTCGATGTCGCGGATGAAGCGCGCGCCGATGATGTCGAGTGCGCAGGTCTCGGAGGTCAGGATCGGGCAGCCGTCGAGCTCACCGAGCACCAGGGGGCGGATGCCGCGCGGGTCGCGCGCGCCGACCAGCTTCTTGTTGGTGAGCGAGACCAGCGCATAGGCGCCCTCGATCTCGCGCAGCGCGTCGATGTAGCGCTCGATGAAGCGGGTGCGCCGGGAGCGCGCGACCAGGTGCAGGATCACCTCGGTGTCGGTGGTCGACTGCATCATCGCGCCGCTCTTCACGAGCTCGCGGCGCAGCGTCAGGCCGTTGGTGAGGTTGCCGTTATGGGCGACCGCAAGGCCGCCGGCATTGAGCTCGGCGAACAGCGGCTGCACGTTGCGCAGGATGGTGGCGCCGGTGGTGGAGTAGCGGACATGGCCGACGGCCATGTTCCCGGGCAGGCGGTCGATCACCTCGCGGCGGGAGAAGGTGTCGCCGACGAGGCCGAGGCGGCGTTCGCTGTGAAAGCGGCTGCCGTCATAGGAGACGATGCCGGCGGCTTCCTGGCCGCGGTGCTGAAGAGCGTGGAGACCGAGGGCCGTGATGGCGGCCGCCTCCGGGTGGCCGTAGATGCCGAAGACGCCGCATTCCTCGCGGAGCGTATCTCCTTCCAGATCGTCCTGAAGCTCCAGCGCGGCCGGGCTCAGACCGGCTTTGGGATCGAGATCAAGTTGGGCGTCCTGGTCAGGGTGTCGCATCTCGTCTCCGCGCCTCTCTTTAGGGCCTAATCAACGCGCCGCAGGTTTCTCGATCAGCTTTTTCAGGCTGTCACGAGCAGGTTTACTGTATCCGTCGCCACTGCCCGAAGGCTGCTGCTCGGAATCAGCTTGATCATCATCTGGTTTGTTTTTCTTGAATCTCTTCAAGATGGTGTTCTCGGGGTCATCCGGCAAGAGCGCCATCAGCCAATCGCCGGTTCCCTGGAGCACCACGCGGGATTTCGCCCCCGTCACCCAGTCCGGGCGCTGCTTGTCCGGCACCAGCCAGGTGAAGAACAGGAAGGCGACCACGACGATCAAAAGCCCGCGAGCGAGGCCAAACAGGAAGCCGAGGGTGCGGTCCAGCGCGCCGATCCGCGAATCCAGGATCATGTCGGAGATCCGGACGGTGATCACGGAGACCACGACCAGGGTACCGACGAACACGCCGGCGACCACGACCACGCTCGCGACCGTGTCGTTGTTGAAATAGGTCTTTGCGGTCGGCAGCAGCTTGGAGAAGGAGTACAGCGTCACGATCGCCGCCGCGCCCCAGGCTGCGATCGACAGGATTTCGCGCATGAAGCCGCGCACCATGGCAAGCAGGCCCGAGATCAGCATCACACCGAGCAGGATCAGGTCGAGGAGTGTTACTGGCATCGGCTGGTCTGGTCCGCTCGTACTCTCAAAGGTGCTCAGCGAATCGGTGTTTGGCCGCCGCCCTAAAAGAGGGGCAGACGGCGTTCCCGGCAAGGCCGCAACCACGCAATCCCATGCTGCTTTTGTGACGGCTGTATAGCGGCGGGGGCCGGGGACGTCACCTCCGGCTACCCCTCTCCACGGCGGAATCTTGCCGGTGTGGCATTTTTCTCTGCCGATCCGCCGGATTCGCCCCGACGAGAGCCGCGGGCGGCGATCTCGGCCACCAAAGTCGTCAGGCTGTTCACCGCATTGAGCGACAGTCCGGCGTCGCCACCGGCTTCACCCCGGGCCGATTCGGGAAGCACGGCGCGCTGGAAGCCGAGTTTGGCAGCTTCCTTCAGCCGGGCCGGGGTCTGTGCCACCGGCCGGACCACGCCCGAGAGCGAAATCTCGCCGAAATAGACTGCGTCCGTGGGTAACTGGGCATTAACCAGCGAGGACACCAGCGCCGCCGCCGCGGCCAGGTCCGCCGCCGGCTCGTGGATGCGCAAGCCGCCTGCGACGTTGAGATAGACGTCGTGGCCGGACAGCTTGACCCCGCAATGGGCCTCCAGCACCGCCAGCACCATCGAGAGCCGGCTCGGGTCCCAGCCGACCACGGCCCGGCGCGGGGTGCCGAGCGAGGTCGGAGCGACCAGTGCCTGCAATTCGACCAGAACCGGCCTCGTGCCCTCGATGCCCGCGAACACCGCGGTGCCCGGCGTGCCGAGATCGCGCTCCGACAGGAACAGTTCGGAGGGGTTGGTGACCTCGCGCAGACCAAGGCCGGTCATTTCGAACACGCCGATCTCGTCGGTCGGGCCGAAGCGGTTCTTGACGGCGCGCAGGATGCGGAATTGCTGCGAGCCTTCGCCCTCGAACGACAGCACCGCGTCGACCATGTGTTCGACCACGCGGGGGCCGGCGATCTGGCCGTCCTTGGTGACGTGGCCGACCAGGATGATGGCGGCGCCGGTCTTCTTGGCGAAGCGGATCAGCGCCTGCGCGGAGGCGCGCACCTGGGTGACCGTGCCGGGCGCGGATTCCACGGTGTCGGTCCACATGGTCTGGATCGAGTCGATCACGATCAGGCGGGGAACCGCACCCTCCGACAGCGTGGAGACGATGTCCTCGACCGAGGTCTCGGCCGCAAGCTGCACCGGGGCGTCCGACAGGCCGAGCCGCTCGGCGCGCAGGCGCACCTGGGCCACCGCCTCTTCGCCGGAGATGTAGACGATGCGGTGGCCGGCGCGCGCCATCATGCTGGTGGCCTGCGTCAGCAGCGTCGACTTGCCGATGCCGGGATCGCCGCCGACCAGCAGCACCGAGCCGCGGACGAATCCGCCGCCGGTGACGCGATCGAGCTCGGTCATCCCTGAGGACAGGCGCGGCGCATCCGGGCTCTTTCCGGCGAGGCTCTCCAGCGCGAACGTCCGGCCCTTGCGCTTGGAGCGGATCGAGACCGGCACGCTGCCGCTCGTGTCTTCCTCGGCGAGCGTATTCCACTCGCCGCAGGACTCGCATTTGCCCTGCCAGCGGTTGTAGGCCGCGCCGCAGTTCTGGCAGACGAAGGAAAGCGTGTTCTTGGCCATGGGAGGTGAATCGGCTGTCAGGGGGATTGTGTGGCATTCCATAGCATGGAGAGACCCGCCGCCACCATGATGGCATCCATCACCAGCCGGAACACATCCGGCTTCAAATGCAGCACGAACCGCTTTGCGATGAAGGCACCTGACATCAGCGAGCAACCCGCGATCAGGCCCTTGATGAAGACGTCGCCCGTCAGCGCACCGAGGCGTTCGAAGGTCACGGATTTCGCGAAGTAGAGGCCGAGCGAGGCGGCGGCTTCCGTCGCCAGGAACGCGCCCTTGCTCAAGCCGTAGAACAGGAACAGCGGCACGCTGAGCGGGCCGGTCGAGACCACGATGCCGGTGAGATAGCCGATGACGGCACCGCCGATCGCCATATGCCAGAGATTGGCCTTGAGGTCGTGCCGCGCCAGCCAGTGCCGGACCGGCACCATCGCGATCAGGAAGATGCCGATGGCGAGATCGACGGTGTGCGAGGGCAGCGCCAGCAGCGTGCGCGCGCCAAGCGCTGCGGCCGGGATGCCCGTCACCGAATAGGCAGCGCAGGCCCGCCAGTCGACCTCGCGCCACCAGGCCAGAATCCGCGAGAAATTCGCCATCACGGAGGCCACAGCCATGATCGGCACGGCTTCCTTCGGCCCGTACGCATAGACCAGTACCGGCATCAACATGATCGACGAGCCGGTGCCGACGATGCCTGAGATGGTGCCGGCGACGAGGCCGACGGTGAGGACGAAGAGAAAGGCCAAGGGCGGGCTCCGGGAATCGGCGCAGTTTAGCTGGTGGAGGCGTGCAGGGCGAACGATCGGGGCGCTTGTCTCGTAGTTAATCGGCGGTGTTGCCGGAACCGCCAATCCGACCTGCTCGGCGGCCTGATCCTTAGACTTTGAAGCGTATTGATCGGAGCCTTCGCTCAAAGAATTTGAGGTCCCGCGATGCCCGGTCACCATTCCTTCTCCGCGCTCGACCGCCATGCCGTGCTCGGCGGATCCGACAACGGTTTTCCCTGGTACGCCGGCGCGATGCTCGCGGTCGAAGCGAGTGAAGTGGTGCGGCTGCGCTGCGAGAAGCTCAGCCACGGCGATGAGGCCGCCGGGCAGGAGGCCGTGCTGATGGTGAGCGAGAAGATCGCCGCAGCCTTCGAGGCTGCCGCGGGGCTGCTTGCGGGGGCAACGCCGGCCGCCATCGTCCAGCGCTATCGCGAGCATGTGGCCGCGAATGCCAGGCGGCTGTCCGCGAACGAGATTCCATGACGAATTCTGCTGCTGACAGCATGTTGGCAGCAGGGGCCGGCTATGACCATCTCCTGACAAAACGGAGAGCGGGTCATGCCGATCGAGGCAAGCTGTCATTGCGGTGAAACGGTGTTCGAGGTGACGGAGGCGCCCTCGAACGTGACGCGCTGCACCTGTTCGCTCTGCGCCAAGCGCGGCGCGTTGTGGGCCTATTACAAGCCGGCGCAGTTCCGCCTGCTGTCGCCGCCGGAAAACGTCGCGACCTATCTCTGGGGCAGCCGCACCGTCAAACACCATTTCTGCGCAAACTGCGGCTGCGGCACCTATTCGGAGTCGCCGGACTGGTCGACCGGCAAGCCCGACTTCGACAATCCCAGGGTCGGCGTCAACGCGCGCCTGTTCGATGAGTTCGATCTGGACGCCGTGCCGGTCAACGTGATCGACGGCAAGAATTTGTGGTGAGAATGCTGCCTCCCGTCCTCTTGAGGCTGCCGGAGAAAGCTGATCTGTTTCCGGCCTCGGTGAGCAGAAAAGGGGAGGAAACCCATGATGCGTCTTTTGACGCGAGCGATGCTCGCAATGTGTCTGGGCGTTGTAGCCAGCTTCAGCGCGGCGCAGGCGCAGACCAAGCCGAAGGTCACGACGCTCGGACCTGACTTCCCCAAGGCGGCGTTGTTCGTCGGGAACAGCTTCTTCTACTACAACAACGGCATGCCCGGGCATCTCTCCTTCATGGAGCGGGCTGCGGATGCAGCCAACAAGGCGGCGTATCGCAACACCATGGCCACGATCGGCGGCTCCGGCCTCGACTGGCACGACATGGACAATCTGCTGCGGCCGGGCGGCATCGGCGCCTACTCGTTCGACGAGCAGAACGTCGTGATCTTCAACAAGCCCGGCAAGCAGTTCGACGCGGTCGTGATGATGGATTGCAGCCAGTGCCCGATCCATCCGCAGTTGAAAGACGCCTTCGCCGCCTTCGCCAAGAAGGACAGCGAGATCGTCCGCGCCCACGACATGCGGCCGGTGCTGTTCATGTCCTGGGCCTACGCCGACAAGCCTGACATGACCGAGGGACTGGCCGAGGCCTACACGGTCGCCGGCAATGCCAATGATGCGCTGGTCATTCCCGCGGGCCTTGCCTTCGCGCGCGTCCGCAAGCTTCAGCCCGAACTCAACCTCTATGCGCCGGACAAGCGGCATCCGAGTCCGGCCGGCACGTATCTGGCGGCCTGCACGACGCTCGCCGCGCTGACAGGTCGCTCGCCGGTCGGCAATTCCTACATCATGGGGCTCGATCCCGAGACGGCGCAGCTGCTGCAAAAGGCGGCATGGGACACTGTGCAGGAGTATTACGGCCGCTGATCTAGCGCAGGACGATCCAGGCCGGTGCGTGATCGCTCGCGCCGTCCTCGCCCCGAACCTTGTTGTCGACACCGGCCTTGGCCAGGCGTGAAACGAGGGCGGGGCTGAGCAGCAGATGATCGAGCCGCAGGCCCGCATCGCGCGGCCAGCGGTTCCGCTTGTAGTCCCAGAATGTGTAGATGCGCTTGTCCGGATGAAGCTCGCGGACCGCGTCGCACCAGCCTTGCGTGACCAGCGAGGCAAAGGCCGCGCGGCTCTTCGGCTGGATCAGCGCGTCCTTGTCCCAGGATCTCGTCGGATAAATGTCGATCGCGGTCGGCGCCACGTTGTAGTCGCCGGCGAGCACCACGGGCAGGTCCTGCTTGATGAAGGTCTTGGCGTGGCGCTTCAGGCGCGCGAACCAGTCGAGCTTGTAGTCGAATTTCGGCCCCGGCTGGGGATTGCCGTTGGGCAGGTAGATGCTGGTGACGATGATGCCGCGCACGGCGGCCTCGATGTAGCGCGCCTCGTGGTCGTCACGGTCGCCGGGCAGGCGGTCGCGGGTGAGAACGGGCTCGGCATTGCGGGCGAGGATGGCAACGCCGTTCCAGGTTTTTTGTCCACGCCATACTGCGCCATAGCCGGCCTTTTCGATAGCGCCCGCCGGAAATTCGCCATCACTTGCCTTCAATTCCTGGAGCGCGACGACATCGGGCTTCGCCGCGCGCATCCATGCCAGCAGATTGGGCAGGCGGCGGTTGATGTTGTTGATGTTGAACGTCGCGATCTTCATGTAGAGCTGCTGGCTCCTGCCTTCCGACACCGGAGATACAATGTCCAAGTTGAGCTTTGCTGCCATCGTCGTCGTTGCCGCGTTCTCCGGTGCGGCTTCGGCACAATCGGCCGATCCGCGCGGCGCGTGCAAGGCGGATTACGACAAATTCTGCGCCGGCCTCGCGCCGGGCGGCGGCATCGTCGCCTGCCTCAACGGCAAGCGTGACCAGCTCAGCGCGACCTGCAAGGCGGCGCTCGACAGCAGGAAGAAGAAGTAAGCGCCCACTCTCGTGTCCCGGACGCGCCGCAACGCGTGAGCGTTGCTGCGCAGAGCCGGGACCCAAAAGGCGACACGGCACAAAGCGGAGAGATGGGCCCCGGCTCTGCAGCGCACCGTTGAAGGAGCGCTGCGCTGCGTCCGGGGCACACGAGGGTTGTCGCTCAGCTCGGCAGCGGCGGCGGGCTCGCCGGCTGCTCGACCGGCGGCGGCGAGGGCGGTTGCTCGGCCGCCTGTGCGGAGGACGGCAGTGTCAGCGGCTCCTCCACGTTGCCGCCCTTGTAGACGCGGGCATAGCGGTGGCCGAGGCTGGTCAGCACCTCATAGCCGATCGTGCCGAAATGATGCGCGAGCTCGTCGACGGTGATGCCTTCGCCGATCAGCGTCACCATGTGGCCGCGCCGTGCCGCGTTCGGCGGCAGATCGGTGATGTCGATCGCGATCAGGTCCATGGAGACGCGGCCTGCGACCGGGCAGCGCTTGCCGGCAACGATCACCTCTGCGCCGCGCGTGCCGTCGTTTGAACTGGCGGCGCGGAAATAGCCGTCGGCATAGCCGACCGCGATGATCGCAAGCTTGGTCGGCCGGCGCGCGGTCCAGGTGCCGCCATAGCCGACGCTCTCGCCGCGCTCGATATTGCGGATCTGCACGATGCGCGCCTTGAGGTCGACCACCGGCTGCATCGGATTGTCGGCCTCCGGCGTCGGGTTGACGCCGTAGAGCGCGGCGCCCGGCCGCACCAGGTCGAACTGGAAGGGGGCGCCGAGGAAGATTCCGGACGAATTGGCGAGCGCCGCCGGTACGCCGGAGAATTCGCTGGCGATGCCGCGGAAGGAGGCGAGCTGTTTTGCATTGACCGGGCTGTTGAGCTGCTCGGCCGAGACCAGATGGCTCATCACCAGCGTGATGCCATGATCGCCGGCATTGATGCGGGGAATGATGGCCTGCGCTTCCGCAAGCGTCAGCCCCAGCCGGTTCATGCCGGTGTCAATATGAATAGCGGCGCCTCCGTTCCAGCCGGTGCGGCGGCAGAACACGTCCCATTCGGCGAGCTCGTTGAGATCGCCGATCACCGGACGGCAATTGATCTGGGCGTAGTGCTCGCCGGTGTTCTGGAAATAGCCGCCGAGCACGTAGATGGTCGGTTCCGGTACGGCGGCGCGCACCTTGCGCGCCTCCTCGATGGTGGCGACGAAGAAGGTCTTGCAGCCGGCCTTGTGGAGGGCACGCGCGACCTGCGCGGCGCCGCAGCCATAGGCATCGGCCTTGATCACGGCCGAGCATTCGGCCGGCACCGCCGTCTTCTCGAGCTTGCGCCAGTTGGCGATGATCGCGTCGAGGTCGACGGTGAGCACGCCGCCGAAGGCTGCGAGCGCGGCGGCCTCGTTGGCCTCCGCAGAGAGAAGGCCGGATTGCGGGATCATTTTCGGGTCGGACGCCATTGTCATGGCGCCGTTTTACGCAAGAGGCCGGTCTGGTTCAAGGAACTCAGTAGTCGTTGCCGCTGCGAGCTGGCAGCTGACTGTCAGGCGCGAGGTCACCGAACCGCGTGACCGAGGCTTCGAAGGCCAAGTCAACGGTGCCTGTCGGGCCGTGGCGCTGCTTGCCGATGATGACCTCGGCTTTTCCGTGCGCAAGACTCATGTCAAGCTGCCACTTCTCGTGCTCGGGCGTGCCTGGGCGGGGCTCCTTCATCGCGAGGTAATATTCCTCGCGGTAAACGAACAGGACGACGTCGGCGTCCTGCTCGATCGATCCGGATTCACGCAAGTCGGAGAGCTGCGGCCGTTTGTCGTCGCGCGATTCCACCTGGCGCGAGAGCTGCGAGAGCGCGATCACGGGAACGTTGAGCTCCTTCGCCAGTGCCTTCAGGCTAGTCGTGATCTCCGTGATTTCCTGCACGCGGCTGTCGCTGGCGCGCTTGCCCGAGCCCGACAGCAGCTGGATGTAGTCGATCACGAGGAGATCGAGGCCCTTCTGACGCTTCAGGCGGCGCGCGCGCGCCATCAGCTGAGCGATCGACAGGCCGCCGGTCGCGTCGACATAGAACGGCAGCGACTGTAGCTCGATCGAGACCTGCCGGATCTTCTCGAAATCGGCTTCCGTGATGCCGCCGCGGCGGATGTGGGAGGAGGGGATGCCGGTGCGCTCGGCCACGATACGGGTGGCGAGCTGGTCGGCCGACATTTCGCACGAGAAGAAGCCGATCACGCCGCCATTGGCGGCCTTCGTGGTGCCGTCGGCCTGGATCTCGGCGACATAGGCCTGCGCGACGTTGTAGGCGATGTTGGTGGCGAGCGACGTCTTGCCCATGCCGGGGCGTCCCGCGACGATGATGAGGTCGGAGTGCTGCAGGCCGCCCATCTTGGTGTCGAGGTCCCGCATACCCGTCGAGATGCCCGACAGCTTTCCATCGCGCTGAAACGCCTTCGCGGCAAGATCGACGGCAACCGTCAGCGCCTGCGAGAATTTCTGGAAGCCGCCGTCATAGCGGCCGGACTCGGCGAGTTCGTACAGCTTCCGCTCGGCGTCCTCGATCTGCGCGCGCGGCTGGAAATCGACCGGGGCGTCGTAGGCGACGTTGACCATGTCCTCGCCGATGCCGATCAGGTCGCGCCGCAGCGACAGGTCGTAGACGGTGCGGCCGTAATCCTGGGCGTTGATGATGGTGGTCGCTTCGGCAGCGAGGCGCGCCAGATATTGCCCGATGGTCATGCCGCCGACATCGGTATCGGCGGGCAGGAACGTTTTCAGCGTGACGGGCGTGGCGACCTTGCCCATCCGGATCAGGCTGCCGGCGGTGTCGAAGATGGTCTGATGCAGCGGCTCGAAGAAATGCTTCGCCTCCAGGAAGTCGGAGACGCGGTAGAAGGCATCGTTGTTGACCAGGATTGCGCCCAGAAGGCTCTGTTCCGCCTCGATATTATGCGGCGCGCTCCGATAGGTCGGAGTTCCTGCGTCAGGCGCGAGTTTGAGAACGTTCGAATCAGTCAGGGCCATGGTCGGACGTGCTTAGCAATTTTCTTGGGCGGATGCGGGGCCGGGATAAAGCGCCGCCTGCGCCCAAAGCGGAAGCAAAAGCTGACCGCTATCAACCGCTCAGTTAAAATGGTGGATGATTAGCGGCCGCAGCATGCACCGCGCTTGACGGATTTTTCCGGAACTCGCCCCGGCCCGGAAGCGGCCGCGACCGTGCCATGGAAATATCCTGAAACCGTGAACCTATTGGATTGGCGTGCAGACGTATGAAGAGCGCGCGAAATGCCGCGCGCTGGCCGCTTTCGGCTCGGGCTCAGACCAGCAGGAGGTAGACCAGCGCAACCAGGGCCGCCCCGACGCCGGTAGCGATCAGGGCGTAATCGGTGCGGAGGTCGTCCTGCACGTCGAATGAGGTTCGGGTCTCTTTGCTCATGGCGACGGTCTAGGCCAGGCCCGACCAGACTTATGTGAAGCAGATCACATCTCTCCGGATTCTTTCGGGGTAGCGCCGGAACGGGCGGGCAGACAGGGGATTGTCCCCGGTAACCCGCCATCAGGGAGACGAGGCAAGTGATGCGGCCAGAACGGCAGCACCAGATCTGGCGAAGCGAAGCGGGCAGCCGGCTTTGGCTGTCCGGGCTGATCGCGGCCATGCAGCACGCCGAGCGCCCCGAAGTGCGCCGCCAGCCGGTCGCGCCCGAGATCCTGGTGGAACTGCGGGCGCAGTTGGCGTTAACAGCTTCTTTCCGCTCGTCCCCGATTTCGACCCAGCGTCACTAGACTTCATTCACCAGCCAGCTTCAGCCTTGGCTTGGCGCCGCGTTCGATGGCCCGCAGGCGGGCTTCTTCGTGTCCGACGTAGTCACGGGTCATCGGCACCACACCCTGACGCTTGGTGAGCTGGATCTGGAAGTTCATCATGTGCTGCTTGCGGAACGTCATCTCGCTGGCCGCCAGATAAAATTCCCACATCAGGGCGAAGCGCTCGTCGTAAAGCTGCACGGCCTCCTCGCGTCGCGCCATGAAGCGCTCCCGCCAGGCCTTCAGCGTCTCGGCGTAATGCAGCCGCAGGATCTCGATGTCGCAGACCAGGAGGCCCGCGCGCTCGATCGCCGGCAGCACCTCGGACAGAGCGGGGATGTATCCGCCCGGGAAGATGTATTTGGCGATCCAGGGATTGGTGGAATCCGGGCCCTGCGAACGGCCGATCGAGTGCAGCAGCATGACACCGTCCTCGCCCAGGAGTTCGGCGCAGCGCTGGAAGTAAGCGTCGTAGAACCTGACCCCGACATGCTCCAGCATGCCGACCGAGACAATGCGATCGAACGGTCCGTCAATGTCGCGATAGTCCTGGAGCAGGAATTTGGCCGATCCGGTCAGGCCCTTTTCGGCCGCGCGCGTATTGGCGATCTGCAACTGCTCCGTCGACAGCGTGATGCCGGTGACGTCGGCGTCTGCGATCTCGGCGAGATAGAGCCCGAGCCCGCCCCAGCCCGAGCCGATGTCGAGCACGCGCTGGCCAGCCGTGACGCGCAGCTTTGCGGCGATGTGCCGCTTCTTGGCAAGCTGCGCATCGTCGAGCGTGCTGTCCGGCGCCTCGAAATAGGCGCAGCTATATTGCTTGTCGGCGTCGAGGAAGAGCGAATAGAGCCGGGCGTCGAGATCGTAGTGATGCGCGACATTGCGACGCGCGCGCGAGCGCGGATTGAACTGCTTCAGGTGCCGCGTCAGATAGCGCAGGTGCCACCAGGGCTTTGCCCACTGCGGCAATAGGTCGGGTTGATCGAGCAGGATCGCGAGGGCATCAGCTATGGTGCCGCGCTCGACGACGAACTCGCCGTCCATATAGGCCTCGCCAAGCCCGAGCTCGGGATTGATGAGGATCTTTCGTTCTGCGTCCGCAGTGACGAAACGGACTGCGATCGGCTCGCCCGAGCCGTCGCCGACGGTGAACTTCACCCCCTTCGCCGTGGTCACCGTCATCGACCCGCGGCGAATGAATTGAGACAGGAATTGACGCAACAAACGGTCCATCGACACCTTCCTCTCGAGCGAACCCGAAAAGATGCGACCAACCCGGCTTTCACATCAGACGCTCAGGTCCCGCTCCGGTTCCTATGCGTTTGCATCCAAATCTAGGGAGGGTCGTCCCCTCCCGCTATTGCGCTGTATTCAAAGCCGATATTCCAAAAGCGCTTAATCACATCCTTGCGCGCGGGGCCTGCTTCCATTCGCGGCTCAATCGGCTAAAAGGTGACCGCCGCCGCGCCGGATGCCGGTTGCATCGCGGAAATTCAATGGAGATGATGGGAATGTCGAGCCGAGCGCTCAGCCTCGCGACGGTAGTGCTTCTGATCGGCTTCGGCGCGACCGATGCCGTTCTTGCGCAGGCAACGAACCTCGAGGCCGGCAAGGCCCCATCCCAGCTCTTCGCGCAGACCTGCAATGCCTGCCACAAGAGCCCGAGGGGACTGCTGAAGACCGTCGCGCCGGGCTCGCTGCCGGGTTTCCTGCGTCAGCACTACACCACCAGCTCCGACATGGCCGGCGTGCTGGCTTCCTACCTTGTTTCGAACGGCGCCACCGATACGCGCTACCAGGCCAAGGATGGTGGCAAGGACGGCAAGGACAAGAAGGACGGCGCCAAGGACAAGGAAGCGAGCACCAATCCTGCGCAGTCGCCCGAGCATCAGGGCCGTCGCCAGCGCTCCCAGGAGGCCGCCAAGCCGGAAGGTGAGGCTGCCGCTCCCGCGACCGAGGGCGCGCGCCAGAAGCGCGCCGCGCGGCCTGCCGAGGAGGGCGGTCTAAAGCCCGAGGGCCAGGCAGCGCCTGAGGGGAGCAAAGCCAAGCGTCGCGGCAAGCCCGGGACCGAGGAAGCGCCGAAGGTCGACGCCGCCGCGCCGGCCACTGAAGAGAAGAAGAGCGAGCCGAAGGTCGAGTCCAAGCCCGAGAGCGCCAAGGTCGAACCCGGTCGTGACGAGTCCAAGCCAGAGAAGGCGACTGAGAAACCCGTCGAGCCGAAGCCGGAGAGCGCCAAGGTCGAGCCGCGCAGCAGCGACGCTCCGGCGCTGCGGCCCGATCCGGTGCCGCAGGTGACGCCGGCCCCGCCGGCGGCCGCCACGAAGGCGGCTGAGCCGGCGCCGCCCAAGGCGGCCGAGCCGGCCCCGCCCAAGGCGGCGGAAGAGGCGGCTCCCAAGCCTGCCGCGCCGGCCGCAAGCTCCGAACCGGCGGCCAAGCCGCAGGAGCCGGCGCCGCCCGCGACCGCGGCGGCCCCGCCGCCGGCGGAGTCATCAGGACCGCCGGCGCCGCCGATTTCGCGCTAAGCCAACCCGCATTGTCAGATCGCGTTGCAAGGGCCGCGTTCATCGCGGCCTTCGTATCGTCTTGACCGCGATTAGAGCGGCGCTCTAGAGTAATGCTCTAGGAGGCGTCGATGTCGGCAAGCATGCGTGACGACCTGTTGGCGGCGGGCCTGTTCGTGTTCGACCGCGTCGGCTTCGAAGCTGCGACGGTGGCTGCGATCCGCGCCAAAGCGCACGCCTCCAACGGCAGCTTCTTTCATGTCTTCGGGTCGAAGAAGGAACTGGCCGGCGCGTTGTTTCTGGAGGTGCTGCGGGATTATCACGCCGCAGTGCTGGCCGCGCTCGTTCCCGTGCCTGACGCCGAACAGGGCATCGATCGCCTGATCCGAGGGCATCTCGACTGGGTCGTCTCGAGCCGGCGCGAGGCCCGCTATCTCTTCGAGATCTCGCGCAGCGAATGGGGCGAGGACGTCCGCGACGCCCAGCGCGCACAGAATGCGCGCCTTGCCGAAGGCATCGAACGCTGGCGCGCGCCGCTGGTGGCCGGCGGCGAGCTCCTGCCGATGACGCCGGTGACGTTCATCAGCCAGCTCATCGGGCCGGCGCAGATCTTCTGCCGCGCGTTCCTGTCGGGGCGCGATCGTGCCGATCCGCGAAGCGAGGCCGACACGCTGGTCGCCTGCGCCATCCGCGCGCTGCGGCCGCCCGATCGCATCAACAAACAATAAGGAGAGATGTCATGCGAGCCGAAGCAGATCCGGAATTTGCGGCCGTAGCCGAGCGCATCCACGCCAATGTCGGCCGCCAGGGCTTCATGAACCTCGTTGGCGCCGAGCTCTCGGAATTGGCGCGCGGCACCTGCACCATCGCGGTGGAGCGCCGGCCGGAGCTGCTTCAGCAGCACGGCTTTTTCCACGGCGGCGTCACCGCCTTTCTGGTCGACAACGCCACGACGATCGCGGCCGCCACCTCGCGCGGCCAGCCGGCGCTGACGGCGGAATACAAGCTCAATTTGTTGTCGCCCGCTGTCGGCGAGAAGCTGATCTGCCGGGCAAGAGTGATCAAGCCGGGGCGCCAGGTCTCCGTGGTCGCAGCCGACGTGTTCTGTGTCAGCGACGGTGTCGAGAAGCATACCGCAACCGCGCTCGCCTCGATCGCGATGCTGAGCGAGGACGTCGCCGCCAAAACGAAAAGCCCGGCCGCTTGAAGCGACCGGGCTGATCCACTCTCCGTCGTCATTCCGGGGCTCGCGAAGCGAGAACCCTGGTGCGCAATTGCGCACCTGAGAATCTCGAGATTCCGGGTTCGATCCTTCGCATCGCCCCGGAATAACGAACTGACGTATTTACTTCTCGGTCTCTTCCGCGGCCGGGGCCGGCTCGGCGTCGTCGTGCTGGGCTTCCGGATCGAAGAACTCGCCGGCGGCGGCGATCGCCTCGGCGGCCGCATCGCGGTCCTCGTTGCGGGTCGAGATGTCCTCGCCGCGGTTGATGCGCTCGGCCTCGTCCTGGCTGCGCGCAACCGTGACGGTGATCTCGACTTCGACCTCGGGGTGCACGGCGACGGTGATGGTGTGCTTGCCGATGGTCTTGATCGGTGCGTCGAGCTGGATCTGCGGGCGAGCGAGCGAGATGCCGTCGGCTTCGAACGCGACGACGATGTCACGCACGTTGACCGAGCCGAACAGCTGGCCGGCTTCGGAGGCCTGGCGGATCACGATGATGTTCTTGCCCTGGATCTTCTCGGCGACCTTGGACGCCTCGGCCTTGGACGCGAGGTTGCGGGCCTCGAGGTCGGCCTTCATGCCGTCGTACTTGGCGCGGTTGTCGGCGGTGGCGCGCAGCGCCTTGCCGCGCTTGAGCAGGAAATTGCGGGCATAGCCGTCGCGAACCTTCACGACTTCGCCCATCTGGCCGAGCTTGTTCACGCGTTCCAGCAAAATGACTTCCATATTCGTTCTCCTTTGAAGTGCTCTGTGAGTTCGGGGTTTCAGGGTTGGACTTAAGGGGTCGGCAGCGGCGGCGGCTGGCGGCTGCGCAGGAAGCGCTCGCGGAAGCCGAACACGGCATCCGCAAGGCCCAGGATCACCATCGCGATGACAGGCCATCCGAACACGACGACGACGGCGTAGGTCGAGCCGAGCCAGAACGTGCGGCTCTTCAGCGCGAGCGTCAGCGTGTGCAGCACGGCAAAGCCGGTCAGCGCATAGCTCATCATCAGCGCCGCCGTGGTGATCTGCGCGATGATTGCGAGCAGCCCGCCGGTGAAGCAGAAGGCGAGCGCGATGCAGAGCGCCACGAGCGTCATCGGCGGCAGCTCGGCCGTCATCAGATCCGGCCAGGGGCGGCGCAGCCGGCCCGACGTCGCCGTCACCTTGGCGCTGAGCCAGAGGTTGAGGGTCAGCGTCATCATTGCGACGATGGTGGCGGCGGCTGGCGCGATGCGCACCAGTGCGTCGACGAACTGGTCGGCTTCGCCGGAGGCTTGCGGATCCGTGGCGCGGAGGATGCGCATCAAGCCGCGCCGCAGCGTGCCCAGGATGGTGTCGGCGTCGGTGCCGAGCGTGAGCAGGGCGGCGATCGTGGTCAGTGTGGCGAAGCCCGCGATCCACAGCAGGATGCGGCCGACCGGATACCACTCGAGCTCGGGCTCGGCCGGCGGCTCGGTGGCGGCGTCCGGCGTGACGTGTCCCACCTGTCGGCTGAGCAGCACGAGATGGCCGAGCCACCAGGCCGGCAGCGCGACGGTGACGGCGAACGCGATGCAGTAGGGCAGGCCGAACAGGGCGCCGAGGCCGATCGCAGCGGCGATGCCGCCAAGGCTCGCGCAAAGCGGTCCCCAGCCGATCGCGGCGACCATCAGCGGCAGCGGTGCCAGATAGAACAGGACGAGCGAGATCAGCGCGCCCGAAACGATCGAGGCGAACATCAGGGCCGACGCAGCGCCGGCGATCAGGGCTATCAGTCCAAAGGCCATCATCAGCTGTCCCGCTCCCTTCGAGCGGTTAGAGGCATCTCGCCCCAACCATCGGCGACCGGACGACCCGGAAGCCTTATGAGTTAAGATAAGTCGCGGCCGGCGGCGATGTCGCCGCCGGCCGAATTCGTCTTAGCGAATGACGTAGGGCAGCAGGCCCAGGAAGCGCGCGCGCTTGATGGCGCGGGCGAGCTCACGCTGCTTCTTCGCGGACACCGCGGTGATGCGGCTCGGCACGATCTTGCCGCGCTCGGAGACGTAACGCATCAGCAGCTTGGAGTCCTTGTAGTCGATCTTCGGAGCATTGGCGCCCGTGAACGGGCAGCTCTTGCGACGACGGAAAAACGGACGGCGTGCACCAGCTTCAGCCATTGATCTTACTCCCCATCCGTCGTGGTTTCGGCTTCTTCGCGCGGACGGCGCGGACCGCGATCACCGCGGAAGCCACCACCGTCGCGATCGCCGCCACGGAAACCTCCCTCGCGGTCGCCACGGAAGCCGCCTTCGCGCTCGCCGCGGAAGCCGCCGCCACGGTCATCACGCTCGCGGTCACGGTCGGCCTTGCGCATCATCGCGGACGGGCCTTCCTCGAGCTCCTCGACGCGGACGCTGAGATAGCGGATCACGTCTTCGCTGATGCGCTCCTGGCGCTCGATCTCGGCGATCGCCGCGGACGGCGCGTCGATGTTGAGCAGCACGAAGTGCGCCTTGCGGTTCTTGTTCATGCGGTAGGTGAGGGAGCGAACGCCCCAGTTCTCGGTCTTGGTGATCTTGCCGCCGAGACCCTCGACGATACCGGTCATCTGCGCAGTCAGCTCTTCGACCTGCTGCGGGCTCGCGTCTTGGCGCGCGAGAAAAACATGCTCGTAAAGAGGCATGGAAGTCCTTTCCTCATGTTGGCGCATCGCCCGGCGTCAAGCCCTTAAGAGACCTTCGGAAAGGACTCTGGGATTAAGCTCAGAAGGCGGAAACACGGGACGACGGGCCGACTGGCCCTGCCACACCAAAATCACGAATGATTTGTTGAGACCGTCCGTTCAGCTCCCGGCCGGGGTCTGCGGATGCGCGCCTTATACGGATTTTGACCGGCTTTGCAAGGTTGGAGGGCCAGGTCTCGGCCCTTGGCGCCCGCGCGGGGGACGGGGCGAACCCCTCAGCTTGATTTATTTGTTTGTATGGCATACAAATAAATCAACGGGAGGATCCAATGGCAGACAAATCTGCCCACGCCCCATCCGAGACGGCGGCCGGCGACCCCCGGCATGCGGCGCGCGCCACACGCTCGGCCGGCCGCAAAATGCGCTCGCTGCTGCTGGACGCGGCCAGCCCGCTGTTCCGGGAGCGGGGGCTGTCGGGCGCCTCGATCACCGACATCGCGGCCGCCGCGGACGCATTTCCGAGCCAGATCACCTATTATTTCCGCACCAAGGAGGCGCTGTTCGTCGAATGCGCCTGCCGCGAGCTGCTGTATCTGGCCCGCGCGACCGAGCAGGCTGCGCTGAGGGCGCGCACGCCGCGGGACTACACCCACGCGCTGGCCGAGACGGTGACGGCAAGCGATTCGGTCGCCTTCTTCGCCGAGGCGTTGACGCTGACGCGGCGTCGCCAGGATCTCGCGCCGCTGGTCGAGCGCACCATCGAGCGTCTGCACGCCGAGGGCGCGCGTGCCTATGCGAGCCAGGTCGCGCGCCATGGCTGGCGTTCCCTGCGCGCGCCCGACGAGAGCTCGCGGCGGTTCTGGGCCGTCGCCATCGGCGTCATCCTCGAAGGCTACGCCATGGGCCGCTCGCCGGATGAACTCTGCGCCGAGATGCTGCGCGTGCTTGGCGAGCAGGCGAAATCCGCCGGCGAGGCCGCGCGCCTGCGCCTCGTCGACGACCGCGACGCATCGACCACTTCGGATGAGGAGAGCTAGGCCATGACCGCGCTTCGCATGCGTGCCCGCGATTTCCTGACCGAGGACCAGCTCGTCGACGTGCGCCAGCGCGTAACCTGGAAGGGTGTCGCACTGATCGCCCATGCCTGGGCGCTGATCATTGGCGCGATCGCGCTGGTCGCGTGGTGGCCCAATCCGCTCACCTATGTCTTCGCCGTCGCCATTATCGGCTCGCGCCAACTGGGCCTGTCGATCCTCATGCACGACGGCGCGCATGGTTGTCTCTCCGCCGACGAGAACACCAATTTGACGCTGAGCCAGTGGTTCTGCGCTTATCCGGTTTTTGCGGAGACGCGCGCCTATCGCCGCTATCACTTGCAGCACCACGCGCGGACCCAGCAGGAGGACGATCCCGATCTCGTGCTGTCGGCGCCATTTCCGATCACGCAGCTGAGCTATCGCCGCAAGTTCATTCGCGACATCACCGGGCAGACCGGCTACCAGCAGCGCAAGGCGCAACTGCTCAACGCCCTCGGTCCGCAGGACTGGCCGTGGCGGCAGCGCGCTGCGCATTTCTGGGAGAAGCTCGGCCCGCAATGCCTCGTCAATGCCGCGATGTTCGCAGCGCTTGCGGCGGCCGGCCTGTGGTGGGCCTATCCGCTGCTATGGCTGGTGCCGCTGCTGACCTGGATGATGGTCATCACTCGCATCCGCAACATCGCCGAGCATGCCGTCGTCCCCGACAGCAGCGATCCGCTGCGCAACACCCGCACCACGCATGCCAATTTTCTCGAGCGCCTGTTCATCGCGCCGTATTACGTGAACTATCACCTCGAGCATCACCTCCTGT
The DNA here is from genome assembly GCF_004571025.1 of Bradyrhizobium niftali. Taxonomy (GTDB): domain Bacteria; phylum Pseudomonadota; class Alphaproteobacteria; order Rhizobiales; family Xanthobacteraceae; genus Bradyrhizobium; species Bradyrhizobium niftali. The sequence continues at coordinate 281,514 of NZ_SPQT01000002.1, forward strand.
TCTACGTGCCCTGCTACAATCTGCCGAAGGTCCATCGCCTGCTCAGCGAGAGCCGGCATGCCTGCCGCATGGAAGTGCAGCCGAACTACGCCGCCGTGCTGCGGCTCGCCACCGCCAGGCCGAACCGTGACGACCGGCCGGGGCAATTGGCCAGCAGCGCGCGCCGCGCGCGGGCTGGCGCCGAGGTCGGCGCAGATCAGAAGGCGGGCGGGTTTTAAGGGGCGCATCCCCAGTTGGAGGCCGGTCGAGGATCCCATCTTGGCTTGACATTGCAGGCCCGGACGGTGTCTACGGCCCCCTTTGACGCACGATCCGGAACCATGGCCCAAGGCCGCGCGTAATCGGCTGCCGGTTCTCGCAGGGATCGTGCTCGACAAGCAGGGAGCGCCGATGACGGCAGCATTCACATTTCCGGGGCAGGGGTCCCAGGCGGTTGGCATGGGCAAGGCCCTGGCCGACGCCTTCCCGGTGGCGCGCGCCGTATTCGACGAGGTCGATGCAGCGCTTGGGGAGAAGCTGACGGCCATCATCTGGGATGGCCCGGCCGAAACCCTCCAGCTCACCGAAAACGCCCAGCCGGCGCTTATGGCGGTTTCTGTTGCCACCCTGCGGGTGCTCGAGGCTGAAGCCGGTTTTTCCGTGGGGCGGGATGCGGCCTTTGTCGCCGGCCACTCGCTTGGCGAATATTCGGCGCTGGCCGCGGCCGGCAGCCTGACGGTTTCCGACACCGCGCGGCTGCTTCGCACCCGCGGTCTCGCAATGCAAAAAGCCGTGCCGGTCGGCGCCGGTGCGATGGCCGCGCTGCTCGGTCTCGATTACGAGGCCGCCATGGAGGTGGCCAATGAGGCGGCGCAGGGGCAGGTCTGCCAGGCCGCCAACGACAATGGCGGCGGGCAGGTGGTTGTCTCCGGCGACAAGGCGGCGGTCGATCGCGCCGTCGAGATCGCCAAGACCAAGGGCGCCAAGCGCGCGATGCTGCTGCCGGTGTCCGCACCCTTCCATTGCAAGCTGATGCAGCCGGCTGCCGACGCCATGGCGGAGGCGCTGGCCAAGGTCACGATCAAGGCCCCGGCCGCTCCGCTGGTGTCGAACGTGCTGGCGAGCGCCATCACCGATCCCGACGAGATCCGCCGCCGCCTTGTCGAACAAGTCACCGGAACGGTGCGCTGGCGCGAGTCGGTTGCCTATATGGCAGGGCAGGGCGTGACCCGTTTCTTCGAGATCGGCGCCGGCAAGGTGCTGACGGGTCTCGTCAAGCGTATCGCCGACGGCGCCGTCGGCGTCGCCGTGGGCGGGCCGAACGACATTGCGGCGGCCAAGGATGCACTGGCCGCTTCGAAGCAGGCCTGAAGCGCGATGATTCGTCATCGCGCCTTCGTTCTTTAGTTTGCGCACGATCTTTCCGGAAAACCGCTGCGCACTTTTCCGGATCGTGCTTTGAAGGAGTTATCGATGTTCGATCTGACTGGCAAAAAGGCGCTCGTCACCGGCGCGACCGGCGGCATCGGCGGCGCAATCGCGCAGGCGCTGCACGCGCAGGGCGCCACGGTCGCGATATCAGGGACGCGGAAGGAAGTGCTGGATGAGCTTGCCGGCAAGCTCGGCGAGCGCACCTTCGTGCTGCCCTGCAATCTCTCCAAGGCCGACGAGGTCGAGGCGCTGGTGCCCGCCGCGGAAGCCGCGATGGGCCAGGTCGACATCCTCGTCGCCAATGCCGGCATCACCCGCGACAATCTCTTCGTGCAGCTTCGCGACGAGGATTGGGAGGAGGTTATCAACGTCAATTTGACCGCGACCTTCCGCCTGGCGCGCGCCGCCACCAAATTGATGATGCGCAAGCGCTTCGGCCGCATCATCGCCATCACCTCGGTGGTCGGCGTCACCGGCAATCCCGGGCAGGGCAACTACACCGCGTCGAAGGCAGGCTTGATCGGCATGATCAAGACGCTGGGTGCCGAATACGCCAAGCGCGGCGTCACCGCCAACTGCATCGCGCCCGGCTTCATCAAGACGCCGATGACGGACGCGCTCAATGACAAGCAGCGCGAGACGATTCTGACCAAGGTTCCGGCAGCCCGGCTAGGGACGCCCGAGGACATTGCGGCCGCGGCCGTCTATCTGAGCTCAAACGAAGCGGCCTACGTCACCGGGCAAACCATCCATGTCAACGGCGGCATGGCCATGATCTGAAGCCCTCGTTCCGTACCGCCCACATGGCGGTGCGGGATGCGGCAAACGGGCGTTTCCGGTGCGAAATGAGGCTTGTAGTCAAGGCAGTTGAAGTATGGTAACCGGACCTTCAACGGATGGGCAAAGAACGCCATTGCAGGTTTTTGAAACCCTGTATATTGGCGATGCGGAGCCTTGGCCGTCGTTCGCCGGGCCCTGCATCGGTTAGGATGGGGCCAAATCAAAGTTCGTAAGCGAAGGCAGTCAACGACCACGACGGCTCGTATCGTCCCGGGGGGTCGGGTCTACAGGGAACAACACGAGGTTATGCAATGAGTGACATTGGCGAGCGGGTTAAGAAGATCGTGGTCGAACACCTTGGTGTTGAACCCGAGAAGGTTGTCGACGCCGCGAGCTTCATCGACGACCTCGGCGCCGACAGTCTGGACACCGTCGAGCTGGTGATGGCGTTCGAAGAAGAATTCGGTTGCGAGATTCCGGACGACGCCGCGGAAACGATTCTCACCGTCGGCGACGCCACGAAGTTTCTCGAGAAGAACGCGAAGAGCTAACGCTCTTCTTTTTCGCGGGGATAACATTGAAACCGGACGGGCCGCTTCGCAGCGGTCAGCCGGTTTCTTGTTATTGGCCGTGAATCTTTCGATGCGGAGTTTTCGGATATGAGGCGGGTTGTCGTCACGGGTCTCGGCATGGTCTCGCCACTTGGCTGTGGCGTCGAGCCGACCTGGAAACGCATCCTCAACGGCGAAAGTGGTGCGCGCAGGATCGAGAGCTTCGATGTCTCCGATCTTCAGACCAAGATCGCCTGCACGGTGGTGCGCGGCGACGGGTCGAACGACACCTTCAATCCCGACAAGTGGATGGAGCCGAAGGACCAGCGCAAGGTCGACGACTTCATCATCTTCGGCATGGCCGCGGCCGGCCAGGCGCTCGACGATGCCAACTGGCATCCCGAAACCGAAGAGGACAAGTGCGCGACCGGCACCATGATCGGTTCCGGCATCGGCGGCCTCAACGGCATCGCGGAAACCGCCATCCTGCTGAAGGAGCGCGGTCCGCGCCGGGTGTCGCCGTTCTTCATTCCGGGCCGCCTGATCAATCTCGCCTCGGGCTATGTCTCGATCGCGCACGGGCTGAAGGGGCCGAACCATTCGGTGGTCACGGCCTGCTCGACCGGGGCACATGCGGTCGGCGATGCCGCCCGCCTGATCGCGCTGGGCGATGCCGACGTCATGGTCGCCGGCGGCGCCGAGTCGCCGATCAGCCGTATCGGCATTGCCGGCTTCAACGCCGCGCGCGCGCTCTCGACCGGCTTCAACGAGACACCCGAGAAGGCCTCGCGTCCCTACGACAAGGATCGCGACGGCTTCGTGATGGGCGAGGGCGCCGGCGTCCTCGTCCTGGAAGAGCTCGAGCATGCCCGGCGCCGCGGCGCCAGGATCTATGCCGAAGTGATCGGCTATGGCCTGTCGGGCGATGCCTATCACATCACCTCGCCGTCGCCCGATGGCGATGGCGGCTTCCGCAGCATGGCGGCAGCGCTGAAGCGCGCCGGCCTCACGGCGTCCGATCTCGACTACATCAACGCGCACGGCACCTCGACGCCGCTCGGTGACGAGATCGAGCTCGGTGCGGTCGAGCGTCTGCTCGGCAATGCCGCCTCCAAGGTCGCGATGTCCTCGACCAAATCGTCGACCGGCCATCTGCTCGGCGCGGCCGGTGCGATCGAGGCGATCTTCGCCATTCTCGCGATTCGCGATAATGTCGTGCCGCCGACCATCAACCTCGACAATCCGTCGGTCGAAACTGCGATCGATCTCGTGCCGCACGCGGCGAAGAAGCGAGAGGTCAACGTAGCGTTGTCGAATTCTTTTGGTTTTGGCGGTACCAACGCGTCGGTGATCGTCCGCCGTTTGGTCAATTAGTTTGCGTTTGAAGCGAATCCACCGTTTTGCCGTATTCGGCGATAGTCATGGTAGTGGGCGCGTGCATTTGGCAGGGCAAACGATTGTCAGGCCGCGGTTGAACCGGCAGGATTCAGGTTGCTTCGATGAGTGAAAGGCCGCCCATTTCGCCCCGGAGTCCGCGGGCAGCGCTCGAGCCCGAGCAGGTCCCGCCGCCGCCGAAGCGATCGGACCGCGCGCGCAATCCCTTTGTGATCGTCGGCAACGCCATCATCACGCTCCTCCTGATCTCCATGATCGGTGCGGGCGCCGTGTATTACTACGGCCGGCAGGTGCTCGAAACGGCGGGTCCGCTCAAGGAAGACAAGATCGTCAACATCCCGCAGCGCGCCGGCAAGCGCGACATCGCCGAGACGCTGAACCGGGAAGGCGTGACCGACGTCAATCCCTGGGTGTTCATTGCAAGTGTGGCCGCGCTGAAGGCGAGTTCGGACCTCAAGCCCGGCGAGTATTCGTTCCAGAAGAACGCGTCCTTGCGCGACGTCATCGCCACCATCGTCGAGGGCAAGGTGGTGCAGCATGCGGTCACGATTCCCGAAGGCCTGACCTCCGAGCAGATCGTGGCGCGGCTCTCCGACAACGATATCTTCACCGGCAGCGTGCGCGAGCTGCCGCGCGAGGGCACGCTCTTGCCCGAGACTTACAAGTTCCCGCGCGGCACCACGCGCGAGCAGGTGGTCCAGCGCATGCAGCAGGCGCACAAGCGCGTGCTGGCCGAGATCTGGGAGCGTCGCAACCAGGACGTTCCGGTCAAGACTCCGGAGCAATTGGTGACGCTGGCCTCGATCGTCGAGAAGGAGACCGGCAAGCCGGACGAGCGCAGCCGCGTCGCCGCCGTGTTCACCAACCGGTTGAAGCAGAGGATCAAGCTGCAGTCTGATCCGACCATCATCTACGGTCTCGTCGGCGGCAAGGGGACGCTGGGCCGCCCGATCAAGCGCAGCGAGATCACACAGCCCTCGCCCTACAACACCTATGTGATCGAGGGCCTGCCGCCGGGCCCGATCGCCAACCCCGGCCGCGCCTCGCTGGAAGCCGCCGCCAATCCGGCCCGCACCCGCGACCTGTTCTTCGTCGCCGACGGCACCGGCGGGCATGCCTTTACCGAGACCTACGACGCGCACCAGAAGAACGTCGCCAAGCTGCGCGCGATGGAGAAGCAGATCCAGAACGACACGGTCGAGCCGGCCGAGGATGCGCAGCCGCCGGCAGCCGCTGCGCCCGGCGCTGCCGACACGCCAACGGCGACGACACCGGCACGGCCGAACCAGCAGAAGAAGCCGCCGGCTGCTCCTCGCCCCGCCAATCCCGCTCCTGCCCGGCAGGGCGCGGTGCAGCCCTCGCCGCCGGTGGTCCCGCGCTAGGCCGCGCGCAGACCTGCCTACGGGACTTTGCGGATTCCACTTTCCGGCAAAATAGTCTTAAGATTCGCGTGCCTTGATGGCCTCGCGAATCCTGTGTTTCTGGAGAATTTGACCTGATGGCGCTGTCGTCCATGACCGGCTTTGCCCGAAGCCACGGCGCTAGCGGGCCGTACACGTTCGAATGGGAATTGAAGTCGGTCAACGCCAAGGGCTTTGACCTCAGGGTGCGGCTGCCGCAGGGGTTCGACGAGCTCGAGGCCCATGCCAAGAAGCGCGCGGGCGAGCTTTTGTCGCGCGGCACCGTCTACGCCAATCTCACCGTCAAGCGCACCAATGCCGCCGCCACGGTCCGCGTCAACGAGGACGTGCTCAACGCCGTCCTCAGGGCCGCCGCGGTGATCGCCGGCAAGGTTGATGCGGTGGCGCCGAGCGTCGACGGCCTGTTGGCGATCAAGGGCGTCGTCGAGGTCGCCGAGCCCGAGGGCGACGAGGAGGAGGACAAGGCGGCGCGCACTGCTGTGGCCGAAGCCTTCGACAAGGCGCTTGCCGATCTGGTCGAGATGCGCAAGCGCGAGGGCACTTCGCTCGGGCAGATCCTGACCCAGCGGGTGGACGAGGTCGAGCAACTGGCGAAGAAGGCCGAGGCCGCGCCCGGCCGCAAGCCGGAGGCAATCAAGGCCAGGCTCGCCGAGCAGATCGCTGCGCTGCTGGACACCTCCGACCGTTTCGATTCCGACCGCCTGATGCAGGAGGCGATCCTGATCGCGACCAGAGCCGACATCCGCGAGGAGCTCGACCGCATCGCCTCGCATGTCGCGCAGGCGCGCGAGCTGATCGGCAAGGGCGGCCCGATCGGGCGCAAGCTCGACTTCCTGGCGCAGGAGTTTCACCGCGAGGTCAACACCTGCTGCTCGAAGTCGAACGACATCGAGCTCACCAATACGGGGCTCGCCATGAAGAACGTGGTCGAGCAATTTCGCGAGCAGGTCCAGAATCTGGAGTGATCGATGACGACGGACGGTCACGGAACTGACGGTGTCGAGCGACGCGGATTGATGTTCGTGCTGTCCTCGCCGTCGGGCGCAGGCAAAACGACGCTGTCGCGCTTGTTGATCGAGCGCATGCCGGGCCTGCGAATGTCGGTCTCGGCGACCACGCGGCCGATGCGGCCCGGCGAGGTCGACGGCCGCGACTATCTGTTCGTCGACAAGCCCCGCTTCGAGGCGATGGTGAAGGACGACGAGCTGCTGGAATGGGCGACCGTGTTCGACAACCGCTACGGCACGCCGCGCGCGCCGGTCGAGGCGGCGCTATCGGCCGGGCAGGACGTGCTGTTCGACATCGACTGGCAGGGCACGCAGCAGCTGCGCGAGAAGGCGCGCGCCGACGTCGTCAGCGTGTTCATCCTGCCGCCGTCGGCTGGCGATCTCGAGAAGCGGCTGCATTCGCGCGCGCAGGATTCCGACGAGGTGATCCGCAAGCGCATGAGCCGTGCCAGCCACGAGATGAGCCACTGGGCCGAGTACGACTACATCGTCATCAACCACGACGTCGACGAGGCCTTCGCCGAGGTGCAGTCGATCCTGAAGGCCGAGCGCCTCAAGCGCGAGCGGCGGATTGGCCTCGTTGGTTTCGTGCGAGGTTTGCAAGGCCAGCTCCAAGGTTAGAGCCAGGGCCAGGCTGCTTCAGCCGCGGCCCTTCCTGCAGCAGCCGTTCCAGCATCGTGGTGATGATGTCGATGTTGACCGCATCCTCATCGCGACCAGCCGGCCCTTCATTGCTGTCGGCCTGGTCCGCTGCGAGCCGGGGTGCACGGGCCTCGATCTCGAATTCCCCGTCGAATACCGCGATCTCGGGCTCGTCGGATTTCGCGGCTTCGGCGACGCCAGCTGGTTCAGTTGGTTCGTGAGCCGGCTCGTGCGCTTCGATCATATCGATGTTGCGGTCGATTGCGGCGAGCTGGGCCGCCTGGGGGCGTGCGGCGTCGAAATCGATCGGACGCGGCGGCTGCGCGCGCGGCGTGACGGCCGGCTTCGCTTTGAGCCACGGCGCGCGGCCCTCGTCCCGGTTCTGCGGCTCCCGATCGTCCCAATTGACGCGGCGGTGGTCGTTCGCCTGGACGCGGACGCGCGCGCGCGCCCCGGCGAAGCGGTAGACGACGCTGGCGAGGATGCCGGCAATCGCCAAGGCGCCGCCGATCACGAGCAGGAGCGTCTGGAGCGAGCCGGTTGGCTTGTCGGCGGGAAGTTCGGCCGCGGCGAGTGCCATCGGGGCGGGGCCCTTTGCCGGCTTCGTGTTCGGCTGCGTCGCGGGGGCGGGCGCCGGCTGCAGCGCGGGCGCAACGGATGTCGTGGAGGCATCGGGCCAGCGCGCGGCGACGGCGGGCTGTTGCGCGTTGTTGTCGGTGATGGCGCCCGGCGGCTGTTGCGTGACCGGCGGTGCACTCGTTGCGGCCGGCGCAGGCGCGGTCATGTTCGGCGAGCCCGGTGCGGCACCGATCTGCGGTGCAATATATTCCGCGCGCGCGTTCTGCACCGATGGCGTTGCTGCTGAATCCGCATCTGGTGTGTCGGCCGTCGCCTGCGCGCTCTGCGTCGCCTTGCTGCCTTCGGCGCGCAGGTACCAGCATTGCCGCTTGGTCGCGCGATCGAGGCGATAGTGCCAGTGCTGTCCCTGCGGCGCGGTGCTCTTCGGCGAGGCGAGGCAGTCGGCGGCCGCATTGGCCGTGTTCGATGCGCTCGGCGCGTTCTGCGACACGGCAGCCAGTGGCGCGCCGGCAATGATGCTGCCGACAAGCGCGGATATGAACTTTGCGGTGCGGTTGCCCATCCTGGTCTCCCGGTTACGCGACGCAACTCTTAACCATTCCTTTCTCTTCAAAGAGTTGGGTGGCAATGAGCCGCAAATCCGGAGAGGATGAGGCTTAAATCGGGCCTGCGCGGCGGTCGTTCCGCCGCGAAATCGGGCATTTTGCCGGCGCTATTGCCTGGTCGAGTTCCAGGTTCCCGCGCAAGTCGGAGCGGCGTTGTGTCTTGGAACCGCTGCGCGGAGCGGGGGCGCATGGAACGGGCAGTGACCATGGCTCCACGGTCTCGCGGCAGGTTCTGCCCGAGCCTTGCTTCAATGCATCGCCCTTCTTGGCCAAAGGGCGCAGGGAAGGCCGGGCGCCGGCGGCACCCGAGATCCGTGCGCTGCATAGAATGCACACGGTTTGGACCACAGGTGATGCCGGTCGCCCGGCCTTCCCTGCGCGGATGGTTTTAACGGTGTCCTTCGTACTCTCCCCGGGGAGCGATGCACTATTGCCCCCGTCGCCTCGCGGATCGCTGATGCGCGCCCGGTCGGGCCGCCACATCACCGCGAGCCTTGAACGCACAGATCCCGGGCGTCAGGACCACACGACTTCTCCGTCCGCGGACGGCCCCGCCGGATCGTCAGGGGCTTGCGTGTGCTCACCCCCGACGACTGCCGGGCCCGCTGTACCAGCGCCGTGTCGTACGCGTCGCGTGGATGCCTCACGGTTGCCCGTCCTGCCATCACGCTGCCCGCGCCGACGCTGCCGCGTCCGCCGCCACCCGGCCCGCATGTCGTGACGATCGCGAACGCCCCTTTGGCAGGGCCGGGATGAGGGGTGTATGCCACAAATCCGAAATTCGGAAAAGTGAAATGCTTTCGCGGGAAGGGATTGACTGGGGTGTTTTGCCCGACGGGTCGCGGGGGCTGCCCTGACTTCCGCCTGTCATTCCGGGGCGCCCTGAAAGGGCGAACCCGGAATCCATCGCACGGCTCGACACGCGGCCCGATGGATTCCGGGCCTGCGTGCTCGCGCACGCATCCCGGAATGACGGGGCGGGAGACGGCTTCCCAATGACGGAGCGGGAGATGGCTTCCTGGCGAGAGCCAAGCGAAGGAGCGAAACTGCGAAGCCTATTTCCACACGCGTGACAGCGTCAGCGCCAGCAGCCCCAATGCGGCGCTGATGAGGCCCACCATCACGTAGGATTGCGCGAACACGCCGGTCTGGATGAAGACCTGGCAGGCGATGGCGAAGCAGACGGCCGCGAGCAGCAGGCAGGCGCAACCGACGATGATCGAGAGATAGCGTATCGCGGCCGCGACTGGCCTTGCGGGTGATGCAGGATCGGTCATGCAGGTACCAACGGTGCGATCGACGACGGGTTCCTCCCGCGGCTGCGTGCGAGCATCAGTCGCGTGCGCAGCAATCGACGAGCGCGCGCCAGATGCGCCGGATTTCGACCGTCCTCTGAAGCTCCAGGACGTGGTTCTCGCTCGTTTGGGGGGATGCAGCCTCAAGGCGGGGTTCGCGCGGTGCGATCCAGCGTTCGGATATGGGATCGTACCACTTGCCGAGATTGACCACGCTCGTTTCTCCTCGTTTCAATCCCCCCGTTGTCTGATCGCTTATCCCTGGCGCCTGTTGCTTGTGTTCTGGGTCAGGTTGCCGTGCGCCGCCTGCTCGCGAATATTCTGCTTCTCGTCGTCGCGGTGGCCCTTGGTGGTGTCGACCGGGACCGACGGGGCGCTGCCGGCGCCCTTGTGGCTCTGGTTTTCTTCAGGAACAGGTTGCACTGTCTTCGTCAGCGGCTTTGTCATCAGCTCTGACTCCGGCGTTGCCTTCACGAGAGACAAACGCGCCCGAGCCGCGCGACGTTCCAATGTCAGGCCGAAGTGATCGGCTGTGATCGGGATGATGGTACGGTGAAGTGGAAGCTTCCCGTCTTCATCGAAGGGGCAGGCATTGGGCTCGATGGGGGCCGCATTTGCCGGAATGGGGCCCGGCGGTATCGCCCGCCGCCCGTCACCCGAAGCGGGCTTCCTGCGACGGCCGGCTCTTCGCCGCGTGGGCACGGAAGGCGTTGATCGCCTTGTTCGCGAGCATCAACTGCCGGCGTTCGCCGGTCTTGAGCTGGGCTTCGATGGCGTCGAGAAGGACATTCGCTGTCTCGTCCGGAGGACCGAGCTCTCCGCTCTGCTCCAGGAAGCTCCAGGCGATGAAGAATGCGCTCTCGACGGTGCAGCGAATGGACATGCGCTACCAACGCAGCGCGGCTGCCGGCGTTCCGCGCGGGCGCTGATGCGCGCTCTAATTCTTCAGCACGATGCGGCCGACGACCTTGCCGGCGCGCAATTCGTCGATCCATTTCTGGACGTCGCCCATCGGCTCCTCGCGCATCGGCGTCGGCTTGATCTTGCCGGCGCGGGCGAGCGCCATCAGCTCCTGGGCCTCCGCGAGCGTGCCGACCATGAAGCCTTCGATGGTCATGCGCTTGTACACCCACTGCACCATCGGCAGCGTGAACTGGCCGCCCATCAGGCCGGAGACCACGATCTTGCCGCCGCGCGCGGCGACCGCGACCGCAAACGCCATCGACTTCTCGTTGCCGGCGAAATCGACGATCTCGTCAAAACCGCCGTCGGTCTCCTTGAGGATGCGCCGGATCACTTCCGGTTCGGCCGGGTCGTAAGCGACCGCGGCGCCGTTCTTCAGCGCGGTGTCGCGCGCGGCCGGCGAGAGATCGGCGACCGTGATCGGCTGCTTGAACATGGCTTGCGCGAACGACAGGCCCATCATGCCGACGCCGCCGAGGCCGATCAGAAGCAGGTTGCGCTGGCGCGGACGGTCGACGAGACGCTTGAGCGCGCCGTAGGCGGTGACGCCGGAGCACATCAGGGTCGCGGCCTGGTTGACGGGCAGGGGATCGTAGTCGAGCAGATATTTCGCGTCGGGCACCAGCACGTGGGTGGCAAAACCGCCGTCGATGGAGACGCCGAGGAAGCGCTGCTTGACGCAGAGATTCTCGTCGCCGTTCTTGCAGTCGCGGCACTGGCCGCAGCCGATCCACGGAAACACCGCCTTCTTGCTGCCGACGAGGCCGGCCGGAACGTCAGGGCCGACTTCATCGACGACGCCGGCGATCTCGTGGCCGAGCGTGAAGGGCAGCGTCATGCCGCGCGTGGTGTCGAGCTTCTTGCCGCCGCCGAGATCGGCATAGCCGTCCTGGATGTGCAGGTCGGAATGGCAGAGGCCGCAGCGCTCGATGCGCACGAGGACTTCGCGGCCTTGCGGCTTGGGCGTGTCGACGATGGTCTCGCACAGCGGCGCATCGAACTTGACCAGGGACTGCCGACGCATCAACGCCATTTTCTTTCCTCCGGAATTTTCGCCGAAGCGTGCGCTTGGGCTCGTTATTTGAGCATGATCTGATCGGAAAACCGCTTCACACTTTTCCGGATCATGCGTCAGGTTTCGGCTCGTATATCCGCCAATTCACGCGCCATGGCAACAAAGCCCGATATCGGAACGGTCTCGGCGCGCCGCGTCGCATCGACGCCGGCGGCCTGCGCAAGCCGCGCCGGATCGACGCCCAGCGATTTAAGGCTCTGCCGCAGCATCTTGCGGCGCTGGCCAAAGGCGGCGGCCGCGACCTGTTCGAGCAGCTTGCGATCGCAAGCGAGAGGCTCGGTGCGCGGCACCAGGCGCACGACTGAGGAGGTCACTTTCGGCGGCGGCACGAAGGCGGATGGCGCAATGTCGAACAGGATCTTGGTCTCGCAGCGCCAGTTGGCGAGCACGCCGAGGCGGCCATAGGCCTCCTCGTCCTCGCGTGCCACGATGCGCTCGCCGACCTCGCGCTGGAACATCAGGACCATCATGTCGTACCAGGGCGGCCACGGTTCGGTGGTGAGCCAGCCGATCAGAAGCTGGGTCGCGATGTTGTAGGGCAGATTGGCGACGATTTTTGCGCGTTCGCCATTGAGCAGCGGGCGCGGGTCGAAGGTCATGGCATCGCCGTGGACGATCTCGAGCCGGCCGGGATAGCGCGCGGAAATATCCTGCAAGGCGGGGATTGCGCGCTCGTCATGCTCGATGGCGATGACGCGCCTGGCGCCGAGCGCAAGCAGCGCACGCGTCAGCCCGCCCGGGCCCGGGCCGATCTCGACGATGGTGGAGTCATCCAGCGGCGCCGCCGCGCGCGCAATGCGCGCGGTGAGGTTGAGATCGAGCAGGAAATTCTGGCCGAGCGATTTGCGGGCCGACAGCGCGTGCTGGCGAATGACCTCGCGCAGCGGCGGGAGGTCGTCGATCGCGCTCATCAGGTTTTGGCAGCCGCCATGCGGCTGGCGAGTTGAAGCGCTGCAATCAGGCTCGCCGGATTGGCTTTGCCGGTGCCGGCGATGTCGAAGGCGGTGCCGTGATCGGGCGAGGTGCGGATGAAGGGCAGGCCGAGCGTTACGTTGACGGCGTCGTCGAAGGCGACGGTCTTGATCGGGATCAGCGCCTGGTCGTGATACATGCAGACCGCGCAGTCGTAGTTGTTGCGCGCAGCCTCGTGGAACATGGTGTCGGCGGGCAGCGGGCCTCTTGCGTCGATGCCGTCATTGCGCAACGCCTTGAGCGCCGGCGCAATCACCGTCTGCTCCTCGTGGCCGAGCGAGCCGTCCTCGCCCGCATGCGGATTGAGGCCGGAGATCGCGATGCGCGGCCTCGTGATGCCGAAGCGGGATTTCAGCTCGGCCGCGACGATGCGCACGGTCGAGACGATCAATTCGCTCGTCAGCTGGGACAGCGCGTCGCGCAAGGAGACGTGGATCGTCACGGGCACCACGGCGAGCCGCGGCGACCACAGCATCATTACCGGCTGCGGCACGCGGCCGTCCTCTGCGGCGAGCTCGGCGAGGAATTCGGTGTGGCCGGGATGGCGGAAGCCCGCGCGGTAGAGCACGCTCTTGGCGATCGGGTTGGTGACGACGGCGCCGGCGCGGCCGGCGCGGACATCGGCTACCGCCTGGCGGATCGAGGCGAGCGCGGCCGGCGCGCTCGAGGCGTCGGGCTGGCCGGGTTCGGCCGTTGCGCGCTCGCCGGTCGCAACCACGGGCAGGGCCTCGGTGAAGGCGGCCGCGGCCTCGCTCGCGGTCACGGAGGCGATCCGGATCTCGGCGCCAAGCGCCTTCCCCAACGTCTTGGCGCGTCGCGCGATCAGCGCCTCGTCGCCGAGCAGGTAGAAGGCCGGCAGGTTCAGCTCGCGGCGCCGGAGCCAGGCCGCAATCGTGATATCGGGGCCGATGCCGGCAGGCTCTCCCAGCGTCAGGGCGAGGGGCTTTGCTGCGTGGTTGGCCATCAGCGGTTGCGATATTCGATCATCGCCGCCTTGCGGAGCTCGTCGAGATAGGCCTTCTGGGTCTTCTCGTACTTCTCGGTGTACATCTTCTCGCGGATCTCGCGCTTCTTCGGCGTGTCGATCATGGTCGGCTTGCGCGAGCACAGCACGACCATCTCGATGCCGGCCTTGGTCACCTCGGGCGCGGTGAGATGGCCGATCGGCGTGTCGTCGAGCACCTTGCGCAGTGCATCGGGCAGTTCTGCGGTCGTCTTGGTGACGCTGTCGCGGATGGTGGCGTTCGGCGTCGAGCGGAACAGCGAATTGGCCTCCTCGCAGCTCGCAATGCGCGAGCGGTACGTCTCGGCCTCCTTCTTCCGCGTCTCCAGGAAGGTCGGGGAGGAGCCGCGCGGCACGATCAGCACGATCGGCTGCATCTTGTATTCGGTGCCCTCGATCTGGAGCTTGTCGCCGGTCTGGGCCTGCACAGCCTGCGCGACGTCGCGCTCGCCGACCATCAGCTTCTCCTTGAAGCGGCCGCGCACGAGGCTGGTCCAGACCATCTCGGACTTCATCCGGGCCTTCAGCGTTTCGGGGCGGACGCCTTTGACCTCGAGCGACTTGGTCAGCTGATCCGTCGAGATGCGCATGCGCTGCGCCATGCCCTCGTAGGACTGGTTGATGTCGGAGACGCCGGGATCGACGCCGTACTTCTTGCCTTCCTTCAGCTTCACCCTGTCGTCGATCAGCTCGTTGATGACCTCCTGCCGGCTCGGGGTCTTCTGCGTCGTCAACTGGTCGAGCTTGGAGCGCTGGTCGATGTCGAAATCGGTGATCGGATCGCCGTTGACCATGACGACGATGTTCTGCGCGCGCGACGGCGCGGCGGCCAGAAACAGGGCGGCAAGGACGAGGAGGAGGAGGCGGAACATAGGCAAAGCAGTCGTCATTTTTATCGCTCGCATGTCAGCCGCGGTGAACCTGCGATTGGGAAAACGCGACCGGCACTTCAAACCGTTTACTGGAGGACGCCGGAACCGCTGCTCGTCGACGAGGTCGCCAGCGTACGCAGGCCAATCTGGAACATGAACGCATGGCTCAGGACGGGCGGCGTCGTGCCCGCGGAGTAGCTATACGAAGTTACATAGTTCGCCGCCAGCACGAAGCAATCGTCGACATAGCCCGCGCCGAGCACATACTGGTTGATCTTGTTGGCCTCGAGGTCCCAGCGTGCCGAGCCCGATACCACCCAGTTGGTCGCGACCTTGAGCGAGCCCGTGGTCAGGATGCCCTCGCGGCGGGTCAGATATCCGAGTTCCGGCTGCGGCGCGTAGTTGCCGTACATCATCGCGATCGACCAGCGATCGAAGTTGGCGCGGCCTTCGGCCTCGAAGCGCTGGACGTTCCAGGTCTGCTCGTCCATGCGGGAGCGGACGCTGAACGTGTAGGTGCGGTTGGGCGAGTAGGCGAGGCTCGCCACGTAGTCGGAACGGGGCTTGTCGAGGCCGGAATCCAGGCCCGTGTTGATGGAGTCCTGGACCGCGTAAGAGTTCATGCCGAACAGCTGGTAGGACTGGCCGAACAGCGCCTTGACGGCGCCGCCCTTGTCGAACTGCGTGGTGGCCTGCACGCCGACATTGGCGCGGCCGCCGCCCTCGACGCGGTCGTAACCGGAGAACTTGTCGACGTTGAACAGGTTCGAGGCGTCGAACACGACGCTCTGCGCGTCCTCGTTCGGCAGCTTGCCGGCATAGGTCTCGTTCGGGCGGATGATGATCTGCGCGATCGGCTCGACGGTGGTGGAGCCCCAGGGCTGAACGTTGATGAAGGGATAGCGATATTCGAGGCCGACGGTCGGCATCAGGCGGAACGCCTGGGTGTCGCCGACCGGCAGGTAGTTCGACACGCCCGGCTGGTTCGAGACCGAGGAGTTGATCGCATCGGCGCGGAGGCTGACGAACGGCGTCCAGATCTGGCCGAGCGGGTCGGTGAAGGATTTGCGCCACTGCGCTTCCGCCGACAGGCGGGTGTAGGTGCCGGGGAAGCCGCGCAGCAGGCACTGCGACGGCGTGCGCGCGAGCGGATCGGCCGACGCCGTCGTGCACAGGCTGTTGGTGTTGGCGAGCGTCGTGATCGGATCGAACACGGCGGTATCACGCGACAGGTTCACGAAATTGGTCTTGTAGCTGAACTCGCCGCCGAAGACCGGATAGTTGAGCACGTTCGAGTAGTCGATCACGGGGTAGACGATCGGCACCTGGCTCTGGTTGCCCGAGTAGCTCAGCCAGTACATCGTGCGCGCGTCGAAGAAGCTGCGATTGCCGACGCCGGTCAGGTAGAGCTGCGACATCGCGTCGGTCGGCAGGATCAGGAACGATCCGAGCGGGTCACGGTACTGCGACAGGCGGTAGTCCGAGAAGAAGTAGTAGTCGGACATGACTACGCCTTCCCAGCCCCAGACCCATTTGTCATTCAGCGCGAACTGTCCCTTGGTGTCGACCGCGCCGCGGAACTCGCGGTCGCCGGGCTGACCGGCGAGCGCGCCCGGGTCGAGCTGGTTGATGCCATAAGCGCGGATCTGATAGGCGCCATCCAGCAGGCGCTGGCGGAATTCAGCCTGGAACAACACGCCCTGCCGGGACGTGATGCGCGGGTTGAGGGTCATGTCCATGTCGGGCGCGATCGCCCAGTAGAACGGGACTTCGACGCCGTAGCCGAACGGCGTATTCGACGAGTAGGACGGCATCAGGAAGCCGGTCTTGCGCTTCACGGTCGGGTCGGGCGTCGAGAAATAGGGCATGTAGGCGAGCGGCACGCCGAAGAATTCGAGCTGCGCCGTCTCGAAATACAGCATCTTCTCCTGCTGGTCGTGGATGATGCGCGCACCCTTGACCTGCCACAGCGGCGGCTTCTTCGGATCGTCCTTGCACGGCGCGCAGGCCGTGTAGACGCCGTTCTCGAACACCGTGTAGTTGCCGCTGGAGCGGTCGGCCCGGCTCGCCGCCATGCGGGTCTGGTCGGCGGTGTCCACGCGCAGCGAATCGACGAAACCGTCGCGGTAGTCGTCCGAGAGATCCATGATCTCGGCATAGGTGATCTTGCCGTCGGCGTCCGTCATGCGGATGTTGCCTTCGGCATGGAGCCGCTTGGTCTTCTGGTCGTAGATGACCTTGTCGGCCTCGACGCTGGTGCCGTTGTAGAACAGCTGGACGTTACCGACCGCGGAGACGCGCGAATTGTTGTAGTCGTAGTCGACCTCGGTCGCCTGAACCAGCATCTGGTTGTCGTTGGCGACCTTCGGCGGCTTCGGACGCGGCGGCAGCGGATTGTAGGTGAAGCTCTGGGCGGAGGCCGGCGCCACGGCGGCAAGGTCGATCAGCGCGCCGAGCGAGGCCGCGGCGACGACAGCGAGCAGCAGCCTGCGAACGGATAAGCCGCACCCGTTCGCGCGCACCACGGTGCGGCGCGTCAGACGAGACACGGGCCCTCGACGGACGGCAGTCACTAACCGTCCTCCTGATACAACAAGGCCAAGAAGCCGGTGAGGCCGCCCACCACCACGGGCAACCACGCCGCAGCGATCGGATGCATCAACTCAGCCTTGCTCAAGTCTTCAGTCACTTTCGACAGAACGTAGAGCAGAAAGCCTGCGCCCACGCCACTCAAAACCATCTTCTGCACGCCGCCCATCCGGAAGAAGCGCAACGACACCGAGGCCGCGAGCATCACCATGGCGGCGAGCAAAAACGGCTGCGCCAACAGCTTGTGATACTGGAGTCGATAGCCGGCTGTCGCGAAGCCTGAGCTTTCGGAGGAGCGGATGTAGCTCGGTAGTTGCCAAAAGGACACAGTCTCGGGTGTGGAAAAGCTGTTGCGGACCTGGGCCTCGGTCAGCGTCGTCGGAATCGCCAGGACGGCCTGCTCGATCGGCGGCCCGTCCAGCGAGAAGCGGCGGACGTTCCTGAATATCCACTGTCCGGCTTCGAGCTCCGCCTCGCGCGCCTCGATGCGCTCCTTGAAGTGCTGCTCTGTATCAAACCGGAACAGCGTGAGCCCCGTGAGCCGGACACCCTGCTGCTCGCTGCGCGCCGCATTGATGATCGTCTGGCCGTCGTTGGTCACCTGGTTGAGCCAGAAGCCGGAGGCGTCCTGGATGCCGCCGCCGGGCGCCGAGCCGAAAAGCTCGGCCTCCATGCGCTTGGAGAGCTCGCGCAGATTGGCCGACATCGGATTGTAGGCGACGGTGGCGACCACCCCGATCAGGAGCGCGCTGCCGAGCGCCGGCGAGATGAACTGCCAGGCGGAGACGCCGGCGGCGCGCGCAACCACGAGCTCCAGCCGGCGCGAGAGCGCGAGATAGCAGGTCATGGCGCCGATCAGCATGCAGAACGGCGTCAGCTTCTCCAGCAGCTGCGGCACCCGGAACAGCGAGGTCTCAGCCACCATGATCGCCGAGGCGGATGCAAGGCCGGAGGTCTTGCGCACCATCTCGATGTAGTCGACCAGCACCAGCAACAGGAAGATGCCGGCGAACACGCCGAGCGCCGCAACCACGAAGCGGCCGGCGAAATAGCGCCCGAGTGTATTGGTGAGCATGCTCATGCGGTGACCGGCCGTCCGAACAGCCGCGCGATCCGCGCGTTCGACCTGTTGATGGCCTCCATGAGGCGGGGCGGCGGCTCGACCACGATGCCGCCGACGATCATCCACATCCCGACGCCGATGGCGCCCAAAACCATGGCGTATTGGACCAGCACCGCGCCCGGCGACTTCACCGCCATCACAGAGCAGGCGAAGCCGGCCATGCGCAGGCCGAACACCGCGACGATGGACGAGCCCATCGAGAAATTGCGGCTCTGGCGGGTGGTGCGCGGCGCACCGAGGAAGGCGAAGGTCAGCACGGCAAAGGCGAACGGATAGATCGGCGCCAGCAGGCTGTCATGCAAGGCCGAGCGGAACTGACCGGGAATCTGCTTGTAGACGGGATCGTCCTCGGACGGCGAGAACAGCTCCCAGAGATAGCGCTCGCGGATGCCGAGAGTGACGTCGCGGCCCTGGCCCGAGAACTTCGACATGTCGAAGCCGTAACGGCCGAACGCCACCAGCGCGGGATCGCGTTTGCCCGCCTCGAAGCGCTGGAGATTGCCCGTCTCCAGCACCAGGAACGAGCCGTTGTCGTTCTTCATGACCTCGCCATGCTCGGCGACGATCGAGACGCGCTCATTTGGATCGCGGCGGTCGTCGATGAAGATGCCGGCGAGAATGCCTCCGGGCTGGCGTTCGCGAATCCGGATCGTCAGGTTCTTGTCGAGCTGGGCGAAGCGGCCGGGCTGGAGGATGTTGGTGAGCACGTCGGCGGTGATCTCGGCGTCCCACTGCTTGATCCGCCGCATGCCGTCGGGCGCGAGATAGGCGGCGATGAAGGCGACCAGCAGCGCCACCACGCAGGTGGCGTAGAAGAACGGATAGAACAGCCGGAACGGCGAGAAGCCGGCGGCATTCATCACG
Source organism: Bradyrhizobium niftali (assembly GCF_004571025.1). Classification (GTDB taxonomy): domain Bacteria; phylum Pseudomonadota; class Alphaproteobacteria; order Rhizobiales; family Xanthobacteraceae; genus Bradyrhizobium; species Bradyrhizobium niftali. The sequence continues at coordinate 300,660 of NZ_SPQT01000002.1, forward strand.
ATGATCTCGGAATCGGTCGCGAGCTTGTTCAGCGTGTGCGAGATCGCGATCATCAGCGCGATCGGCGAGATGATCAGGACCAGCGCGGGCACGACGAGGCTGGTGATGCCGAGGAAGGTGAGGATGGTCTGACCCTGGCTCGTCATCAGGTCGATGCCGCGCAACGCCTGCGTAATCCAGATCACGCCGGTGAGGCTGACCAGGACCAGCGCAAACGACGCCAGCGTCGTGCGGAAGATATACCTATCGATTGACCCCATGCGCTACCGCACGAATCCCACCAAGTCCCCAATGCCGGCCGACGTTCTGCCGTCCAACCAATCCCCGAAAGGGGATCCCCGAGGTCGGACAAACAGCTCTTAGCCAGCTTCCTCTCTCACTACCATCCCTTTGATCCGTCAACAAAATGGCTGGCCCATGGCACCCTCAATATATGGTTAATATTTCGTTCGTTGTGGCCTGGCGGCCACGGGCGGTGCTTGGCATCTGCCCGGCCGGTGGCCCATAGTGTGGAAAGTCCAGTGAATCGCCGTTCAGCGCCGGCCCGTGGCCGGAACCGCCGAGCGGCAAAAAGCCCCATGTTTTGGAGGAGTTACCCATGTCCGATGCCATCAAGGTCGGCTTCGTCCCGTTGTCTGCCGCCGCCCGTGGCATCCTGGTCGTGTTCTGCGACGACGGCTTGAAGCTGGGCCCCGCGACCGCCAAGGCACTGGGCGGCGGTACCGAACTCGTGAAGCGGGCGGCCGCGGCCGCCGCCTTCAAGGGTAAGAGCGGCGCCGCGCTGGACATCCTGGCGCCGGAGGGGGTGAAGGCCACCCGCCTGATCGTGATCGGGGCCGGCAAGGCGACGGGCCTGAAGGCGAACGACTTCCTCAAATTCGGCGGCGTGGCGGCGAGCAAGCTCTCCGCCGCTTCAGCCGCCATGACCATCATGGCCGAATTGCCTGACGGCGCCATGACGAGCGAGCAGGCGGTTGCGATCGCTGCGGGCCTGCGGCTGCGCGCCTACAAGTTCGACCGCTACAAGACCAAGAAGAAGGACGGCGAGGAGGGCGGCTCACGCGCCGACATCTCGCTTGCGGTCGGCGATGTCGCCGCGGCCAAGAAGGCGTTTGCCTCGGCCGGCCACGTCGTCGACGGCGTGGTCATCGCGCGCGACCTCGTCAACGAGCCGCCGAACGTGCTTTTCCCCGAGGAGTTCGCGCGCCGCGCCAGCCTGCTCCGCAAGCTCGGCGTCAAGGTCGAGGTGCTCGACGTCAAGGCGATGGACAAGCTCGGCATGGGCGCGCTGCTCGGCGTCGGCCAGGGCTCGACGCGGCCGAGCCGCACCGTGATCATGCGCTGGGAGGGCGGCAAGAAGGGCGAGGCCCCGGTCGCCTTCGTCGGCAAGGGCGTCTGTTTCGACACCGGCGGCATCTCGATCAAGCCGGCCGGCAGCATGGAGGACATGAAGGGCGACATGGGCGGGGCCGCCTGCGTCGTCGGGCTGATGCACGCGCTTGCGGCGCGCAAGGCCAAGGCCAACGTTGTCGGCGCCATCGGCCTCGTCGAGAACATGCCCGACGGCAATGCGCAGCGGCCGGGCGACATCGTCACCTCGATGTCGGGCCAGACCATCGAGATCATCAACACCGACGCCGAAGGCCGCCTCGTGCTGGCCGACGTGCTCTGGTACGTGGCCAAGAAGACCAAGCCGAAATTCATGGTGGACCTGGCGACGCTCACCGGCGCAATCGTGGTCGCGCTCGGCACCGAGCATGCCGGCATGTTCTCCAACAATGACGAGCTCGCCGACCGGCTGCTGACGGCCGGCATCGAGAGCGGCGAGAAGGTCTGGCGCCTGCCGCTCGGCCCCGAATACGACAAGCTGATCGATTCCCAGTTCGCCGACATGAAGAACACCGGCGGCCGCCATGGCGGCTCGATCACCGCGGCGCAGTTCCTCCAGCGCTTCGTCGACGGCACGCCCTGGGCGCATCTCGACATCGCCGGCACCGCCATGGGCGCGCCGAAGACCGACATCAACCAGAGCTGGGGCAGCGGCTACGGCGTCCGCCTCCTGGATCGTCTGGTGGCAGATCATTACGAGCGCAAATGACGGAAGTGCTGTTCTACCATCTGCAAAACATGACGGTAGAGAACGTGTTGCCGCCGCTTCTCGAGAAATCGCTCGAGCGCGGCTGGCGCGTCGTGGTGCAGTCGACCTCGGAGGAACGCGCCGATGCGCTGGATGCGCATCTGTGGACCTATCGCGACGATTCCTTCCTGCCGCACGCAACATGGCGCGTGAACGATGCCGCCGACCAGCCGATCGTGCTGGCGATCGAGGAGGGTAATCCCAACGGCGCCCATGTCCGCTTCCTGATCGACAACGCCGCGCTGCCGCAGGACGCCCAGGGCTATGAACGCATGGTGCTGCTGTTCAACGGCGACGATCCGGACGCGCTGGCGCTCGCCCGCAGCGCCTGGACGGATTGCAAGGCGCGGGGATTTGATGTCACCTATTGGCAGGCCGACGAACGGGGCCGGTGGCAGCGGCGGAATTAGCGGTCGTCAGCAATTAATGATAATTTGCACTTTTCGGGTAAGGCTGGTCTTGGCCACCTTGGTGCCGCAAAGTGATGTTGGGACAATCGTTTAGGGCTGGTCCTTCACGCGGGGAATTTAGTTTATCGTGCGACATCAAAAGCTTCCCGGCTCGCTCATAGTTGCGTTGGCTGCCGTAGCACCGCTGGTCGCGGGCTGCTCGGGCGCGAGCGATCTGCTGTCCAAGGATGCCCAGTGGTTCAACACGCCCAGCCGCCTGTTCATCAAGAGCATCTCGATTGAATCGCCGCCGCTGACCCCCGACAAGCCCGTAACGGCGGAAGATCTGGTTAGCGCCGACGGGGCCTGTCCCGGCATGGCGCCGCCTCCCGGACCTGCTGATGCCAATGCGTCGACGACGGCGCCCACGGGCGGCACGGTCGCGCTCGGCCACACCGAATGCGACGTGGTGCGCGGCATCGGCGCGCCCTCGACCGTCAACCTCTCCAATGATGCCATCGGCCGCCGCGTCGCCGTGGTCACCTGGACCACCGGCCCGCGCGCCGGCATCTATACCTTCACCGCCGGCCGCCTGTCCTCGATCGAGGGCACGCCGGAGGCGCCGGCCGTGCCGAAGGCGACCAAGCCGAAGGCGAAGAAGAAGTCGGCGTAAGGCGAGCGCGCGGGACGGCTATGGCCGTCCTTGCATTGCATCTTCGAACGACACGATCTGACCGCCCGGTCCCCGAAATTTGGTTTTCTCGGGCCAAATCTTCTCGATCTCATTGAGGAGATGACGGGCGAGCGGCTTCCAGTCCCAGTCTGGCTTTAGCGAATAGATGCTGAGCTTCATGCCTTCATCGGCGCGGGGCGAGTGCGCGTGCGCGAGCCCGGGCTCATCGTACACGTTGATGCTGATGCCCGCCTCGTTGCACAGGTCCAGCGTGCGCCATGTGCTGCGTCCGTATCGAATCTGTTCGTCGCCGCGAATTGACAGCGCCTGCGCGCGACCAAGAACAGCGAATGTTTGCTCGAGCGTTCTCGGGTCTTCGGCAGGCACCTTCAAACTTGCATAAACTTGCGGTGCGACGGACGTGCGCCCGTCTCTGAAGAGATTATGCGCAACCAACAGTCTAAAGCGTGATGACGATTCAATATCTCATAGCACTTTGGACCGCCACTTCGTCGAATTGCGTGCTCGCCTCGAGCCATTGCTCTTCTGCGCGCGCCGGCGCGGCCGCTGGCCGTTTGTCACGCACGTCATAGGGATCAACCGGACTTGATCTGGATCATGGAGCTTGGCCGTCCGGCAGTACAGACTGCGATGGCCCCGCGAGATAAGGGGCCGCTTTGACGGCAAGAACTCCAGAGGATCATTCCAGGGACCATTGATGTGAGCAACCTCGCCAAGATTGAACGCGATCCGAACTACCAGGAGCTCGTGCGTCGACGTTCGTCGCTGGGCTGGATGCTGTCGGGAGTTATGCTCGTCATCTACTTCGGCTTCATCCTGCTGGTCGCCTACGCTCCCAAGTTCCTCGGCATACCGCTGGGCAGCGGCGTGACGACGATCGGCATTCCAATCGGACTGTCCGTCATCGTGCTCGCCTTCGTGCTGACGGGTATCTATGTCCGCCAGGCGAATTCCAGTTACGACGTGCTCATTCGCAAGGTTGTCGAGGAGAACCGCCCGTGAAAAAATTCTCATGGCTCTCGGCGATCCTGCTCGCAAGCATGCCCACCATAGCGCTCGCCGCCGGCAGCATCGACGGCGGCTCCAAGCAGGCGACCAACTGGTCGGCGATCGGCATGTTCGTCGGGTTTGTTGGCCTGACGCTCGTCATCACCTATTGGGCCGCCAAGAGGACCGCATCGGCCGCGGATTTCTACTCGGCCGGTGGCGGAATTACAGGCTTCCAGAACGGACTTGCGATCGCAGGCGATTACATGTCGGCGGCGTCCTTCCTCGGCATATCGGGCCTCGTCTATACTTCGGGCTACGACGGCTTGATCTACTCCGTCGGCTGGCTGGTGGGATGGCCGATCGTCACCTTTCTGATCGCCGAACAATTGCGCAACCTCGGAAAGTTCACCTTTGCTGACGTGACGTCGTTTCGGCTCGGGCAGACCGAGATCCGCATCCTGGCGGCGTGCGGCTCGCTGGTGACGGTTGCGTTCTATCTCATCGCGCAGATGGTCGGTGCCGGTAAGCTGATCCAGCTGTTGTTCGGTCTCGACTACTGGATCGCGGTCGTCCTGGTTGGCGGCCTGATGATGATCTACGTGACGTTCGGCGGGATGAAGGCGACGACCTGGGTGCAGATCATCAAGGCGGTGCTGTTGCTCTCAGGCGCAACGTTCATGGCCGCCGCGGTCCTCTACAAGTACGGGTTCAGCCCGGAAGCGCTGTTCGCCAAGGCAACAGAGGTGCATCCCAAGAAACTCGCGATCATGGAGCCCGGCAGCCTGATTTCCAATCCGCTCTCCGCGGTCTCGCTCGGTCTGGCGCTGATGTTCGGAACGGCAGGCCTGCCTCACATCCTGATGCGCTTCTTCACCGTGAAGGACGCTCAGGCGGCCCGCAAGTCCGTGTTCTATGCCACGGGTTTCATCGGCTATTTCTATATCCTGACCTTCATCATCGGCTTTGGCGCGATCACGCTGGTTTCGACCGACGCGATGTTCCTCGATGGGAGCATTCTCGAGAAGACCAAGAGCGGAATCGCGGCGATCAAGGGCGGCTCCAACATGGCGGCGATTCATCTCGCGAACGCCGTCGGCGGCAATCTGTTCCTTGGCTTCATTTCGGCCGTTGCCTTTGCCACGATCCTGGCCGTCGTGTCAGGCTTGGCTCTGGCCGGGGCATCATCCATCAGCCACGATCTCTACGCCATGGTGATCAAGGGCGGGAACGCAAACGAGCAGGACGAGATCCGGGTCTCGAAGATTGCGACACTGGTGCTCGGCGTGCTTGCGATCTTCCTGGGCATCGTGTTCGAGAACCAGAACGTCGCCTTCATGGTGGGCCTTGCTTTCGCCATTGCGGCGTCCTGCAATTTCCCGGTGCTGGTGATGTCGATCTTCTGGAGAGGCCTGACGACGCGGGGAGCCGTGATCGGCGGCTTCCTTGGCCTGGCCAGCGCGGTTCTGGGCGTGGTCCTCTCGCCGGCAGTCTGGGAGGCGACGCTTGGCTTCGCCAAGGGGTCGGCTCCCATCAAGTTGGACAATCCGGCGCTGTTCTCGATGGCGCTCGCCTTTGCTGGGATCTGGCTGGTCTCGATCCTCGACCGCAGCAAGCGTGCCGCGGCCGATCGCGATGGCTTTGACGCGCAATATGTCCGATCTCAGACCGGAATCGGGGCTGCTTCGGCCACGGCTCACTAGGCGAGGATCTGCGGGACGTCGCTTCGGTACCGACCGGTCCACATGGACCGGCCGGTGCTGCGCTTTCGATGGTCAGTCGTCGGATCCTCGGATGGTCCGCATCTTCGAAAGGCCGAAATGCCCAAGGCGTTCGATATCACCAACCCGCCGTTCGATCGTCTGACGCCGAGCGAGGCCGAGACGTTGCGAGCCGCGCTGGACATCGGGTACTTCAGTCCGGGCGAAGCGATCATCAGGCGGGACGTCCCGGCGGAGGCGCTCTATGTCGTGATCAAGGGCATCGTCGAGGAGCGGAACGAGGCCGACCTGCTGGCATTGCTCGGCCCCAAGGACACGTTCGACAGCCGCGCGCTCGTTCACGACCACAGCGGTCACCAGTTTCTCGCCCGCGACGAGACGCTTTGCTACGTGATCCCCAGGAAGGTCGCGCTCGATCTGATCAAGGCGAACCCGCGCTTTGCGGCCTTTTTCTACCGTGAGATATCCCGGAAGCTGGACGAACTCGCCAACGACGAGGAGACGGGACGCTACGGCTCGTTGATGCACGCCAAGGTCGGCGAACTGTTCCTGCATCCGCCGGTGTTTCTGGCTGCCAGTGATACGATCGAGGCCGCCGGGCATCTGATGCGCGAGATCAACAGCAATGCGCTGTTTGTCCGGGACGGCGAGCGGATCGGCATCGTGACCGGCATGAACCTGTCCAAGGCCGTGGTGCTGCGTCGCCAGTCCATCCAGACGCCGGTCGGCGCGCTCGCGAATTTCGACATCGTGTCGCTGCGCCGTGACGATTTCGTCTCCTCGGCTCTCCTGCTCATGACCAAGCACAACAAGCGGCGGCTTGCCGTGCGCGACGGCGCAGAGCTCATCGGTATTTTGGAGGAGATCGATCTGCTGGGGTTCTTGGCGGGAAGCGCTCAAGTCACCGCCGGCCGCATCGATCGAGCCTCGAGTCAGCAGGACCTCGCCACCGCGGCGCGGGAGATCGAGACGCAAACGCGCGTGCTGCGACGGCAAGGGGTCAAGGTGGAGGTCATTGCGGAGATTGTCTCCGACCTCAACAGACGCCTCCTGTCTCGATTGTTCGAAATGATCGCGCCGGCCGAGCTGCGCACCAGCAGCTGCTTGATCGTGATGGGAAGCGAAGGGCGGGGCGAGCAGACCATCCGTACCGATCAGGACAACGGCCTTGTCCTCGCAGGTCCGATGCAGGGCGAAATCCTGGAGGCGTTCCGTCAGGAATTCTTCGTCGCTCTGCAGAGCTTCGGCTTTCCGCCCTGTCCGGGCGATATCATGGTGCGCAATCCGCAATGGTCCCGGCCACTTTCGGACTATCTCGCGGATTTGCGCCGCTGGATCGTGCTTCCCGATCAGGCCGGGCACATGAATGTGGCCATCGTCTACGATGCGCAGGCGATCGCGGGCAACGAGCAGCTCCTGAACGACGCCAAGACGGCGCTGATCGACATGACGCGGGGCGAGCAGGCGTTCATGGCCCACTTCGCGCGGGCCGTTGACGCGTTTGAAACGCCGATCGGCCTCTTCAACAACCTGATCACGTCCGAGGGCACCGGCGATGCGCTGGATCTCAAGAAGGGCGGCATCTTTCCCATCGTGCACGGCGTTCGCAGTCTGGCGCTCGAACAGGGCCTGCGCGAGACCTCCACCGACAAGCGGATTTCCCGGCTCTGTGATCTCGGCGTGCTGCAACGGGACTTTGGACGCGACCTGAAGCAAGCCTTCCGATTCCTGCTCATGCTTCGGCTCGACGGGCAGCTGGCCGCATCCGCGGGCGCGTCGGGGACTCTGGTGAGACCGGCGCAACTGTCCAGCATGGAGCGTCATCTATTGCGTGACGCGCTCCAGGTGGTGAAGAAGCTTCGGGAAATTGTCGGTCATCATTTCAAGCTCGGCGTGTTCTAGAATGCTGCCCCGTGCGATCAAACGACTGTTGCACCAGGCGACCCTGAGCGATCAATCGTATCGCTTCATGTTCGATCGCGCTCCGGACGACGAGTTTGTCGTCATCGATTGCGAGACCACCGGTCTGAATGTGCGAACGGACGACGTTGTCGCCATTGCCGCAATCAAGATCCGTGGCAACCGGATTTTGACCAGCGCGCGTTTCGAAGCCATCGTCCATCCCGATAGCGAACTGGAGGCGGAGGCGATCAAGATTCACCGCTTGCGCCGGTCCGACGTCGAAGCGTCGCCGATCGTCTGGAAGGTGCTGCCAGGCTTTCTGCATTTCATCGGGCCGCGCCCGCTGATCGGCTATTATGTCGATTTCGACATCGCCATGCTGGACAAGTATATCCTGCCGCTGGTGGGAATCGAACTGCCCAACGAACGCATCGAAGTGTCGCGGCTTTACTACGAACGCAAATACGGCAACGCGCCTCCGAACACCCCGGTCGATCTGTCGTTCGCCGCGATCCTCCACGACCTCCGCATTCCGTCTCTTGGGCAGCACGATGCTTTCAACGACGCATTGATGACTGCGATGATGTTCCTGCAGTTGCGCGACCTGACCAGGCGCGGCGTACGTATCGCGCGCCAACGTGCCAGCCCCGTTTTCAACCAGTTCGGGGGATGACCGGGTCCAGCGCGGCGGAGCAGATTGCCCAATGGTAACAGATGGAATTATGCAGGTATTTTAATACCTGTACTGTGCATGGGGTTGTTTTTCGGATTTTGATTGAGCCTCAGCCGGTCCCCGCCAGCCTGCCAGACTACCCCGCCGCCTCGTCGAACTGCGTGCTCGCCTCGAGCCATTGCTCTTCCGCGCGCGCCAGCGCGTCGGCGGCATTCGCGCGCGCCTTCGACAGCTGCGCGGCCTGCTTCGGGTCGCGGGTGAAGATGTCGGGGAGCGATAGCGCGGTATCGATCTTGGCGATGATGTCGCTGACGCGGGCGATCTCGGTCTCGGCTTCCGCAATGCGCTTCTTCAGCGAGCCGCGATTGTCCGACTTCGGACGCTGCGGCTTCTCGCTTGAGGCGCTGCGTTCGCGCGGGGCGGGTTCGCTGTTGCGCGCCGACAGCACCAGGCGGCGGTATTCGTCGAGGTCGCCGTCGTAATTGGTGACGGTGCGGTCCGCGACGATCCAGAGCCGATCGGCGCAGGCCTCGATCAGATAGCGATCATGCGAGACCATGATCACCGCGCCGGGGAATTCGTTGATGGCTTCGGCGAGCGCGGCGCGGCTGTCGATGTCGAGATGGTTGGTCGGCTCGTCCAGGATGATCATGTTGGGGCCGAAGAAGGTCGCAAGCCCCAAGAGCAGCCGCGCCTTCTCGCCGCCCGACAGCTTTGCCACCTTGGTGTCGGCCGCCTTGCCGGAAAAGCCGATCGCACCGGCGCGTGCGCGCACTTTCGCTTCCGGCGCATCGCCCATCAGCTTGCGGACGTGATCGTAGGCGGAGGCGTCCTCGTTCAATTCGTCGAGCTGATGCTGCGCGAAATAGGCGATCGACAGCTTGTCGGCGCGCGTGACCTTGCCCGTGAACGGCGCGAGGCGGCCGGCGAGCAGCTTCACCAGCGTCGACTTGCCGTTGCCGTTGGCGCCGAGAAGCGCGATGCGGTCGTCATTGTCGATGCGCAAGGTGACGCGGCCGAGCACCGGCGTCGCCGGATCGTAGCCGACCGCGGCGTTGTCGACGGCGATGATCGGCGGCGACAGGATTTTTTCCGGCGCGGGGAAGCTGATCTCGCGCACGTCCTGGGTGACCAGCGCGGTGATCGGCTTCAGCCGCTCCAGCATCTTCACGCGTGACTGCGCCTGGCGGGCCTTGGAGGCCTTGGCCTTGAAGCGGTCGACGAAGGCTTGCAGGCGCGCGCGCTCGGCCTCCTGGCGCTTGACCGCCTTCGCATCGAGCAGCTCGCGCGCGGCGCGCTGCTCCTCGAAGGAGGAGTAGCTGCCCTTGTAGAGCGTGAGCTTGCCGCGCTCCAGATGCAGGATCTGGTCGACCGAGCTTTCCAGGAGGTCGCGGTCGTGGCTGATCACGATCACCGTGCGCGGATAATGCGCGAGGTGGTCTTCCAGCCACAGCGTGCCTTCGAGATCGAGATAATTGGTGGGCTCGTCGAGCAGCAGCAGGTCGGGGGCCGCGAACAGCGTCGCGGCGAGCGCGACGCGCATGCGCCAGCCGCCGGAGAATTCGGCGCAGGGGCGGAGCTGATCGGCGGCGGAAAAGCCGAGGCCGGAGAGGATCGCGGCGGCACGGCTCGGCGCCGAATGCGCGTCGATGTCGACCAGCCGGGTCTGGATCTCGGCGATCCGGTGTGGATCGGTGGCGCTCTCGGCTTCGGCGAGCAGCGCGTCGCGTTCGAGGTCGGCCTTGAGCACGACCGAGATCAGGCTCTCGGGGCCGTTCGGCGCCTCCTGCGCGAGGCTGCCGACGCGCCAGCGTGGGGGCAGGGTCACCGTGCCGTGCTCGGCCGCGAGCTCGCCGCGGATCACCTTGAACAGCGTCGACTTGCCGGTGCCGTTGCGCCCGACCATGCCAACGCGCGATCCGGGCGTGATCTGCACGGAACTTTGGTCAATCAAAAGGCGTCCGGCGAGGCGGATGGAGAGGTCGGTGATGGACAGCATGCGGCCTTGTCACCGCAGCCGGGATCAAACGCAACCCGTTTTTGCGCAGCCCGTTCTATGTCTACGGCCTGTCAGTGAGCGCCGCCTTCGCGGTCGCGCTTCTTCAGCTCGTCGAGGAGCTGTTCGAGATGCGTCGGCAGCCGGGGGTCGGGGCGGAGACGCTGCTGAAGCCGTTCGCCTACGGCATCGCAAATCGAGCGGCTGGTGCGCCGGTCGATCTGTTCGCTGTCATTGGCGAAAAGGCCAGTCATGACGAGGTTCCATGTTGCAGAGTAACGACACGGTACCAAGTCGTTGGTCCCCAAATGGTTTCGCCGGTTGCGGGGAATGTCCGGCGTTCTAGCAAAAATTGTATGAATTCGTCGTGCCTGCTCAAAAACGAGGCCCCGGCGGGGGGATCGCCGGGGCCTCTCTTGGAAGGTGCCGTGGGGGGCGGCACCCTTAAGTTAAGGTGCTGCGGGCTCAGTAGCAGCGGTTGATCAGCCGCCAGCGGGGTCCCCAGGGGGTCGGGACCAGCCGGCGCACATAGCAGCCGCCATAACCGTAGGAGACGGGGGCATAGTAGCGCGGGCCACCCCAGCCATAGCCGTGATGCCAGCCGCCGCCGTGCCAGCCCCAGCCGCCGCCATGCCAGTGAGCAGAGGCCGAGGTCGGTGCCAGCGCGGCACCCAGCGCGACCGCAGCGACAGCGGCAAGCGAAAGTTTCCTCAACATTGTGATCTCCTCAAGACTGCCGGCGCGAGGTATCGCGTCGATGGAAGGCCGCCGAAACGGTCTGCCTGATGATCAGGCTTTGGTTTCGATAGACCCAACCTTACGCCGGCGAGCTGGACCAAAGCCTGAATGGGGGCTTCAGATTGGGTTCATCTGGATGAAATCTCGGTAATCCACGTCTGGATGCGCCGGGGCGGCCTGCGGCGAAGCGCCCGGGAGGCGGTTTGGGCGGTCGCTTGCCGTCTGGCAAAGGCGCCGATATAAGCCCCGCAACTCCGAACCACCGCTTTCTTCTCAAGGACAAGATCATGGCCATCGAACGTACTTTCTCGATCATCAAGCCCGACGCGACCGCGCGTAACCTGACCGGTGCGGTTAACGCCGTGATCGAAAAGGCGGGCCTGCGCATCGTTGCGCAGAAGCGCATCCGCATGACCAAGGAACAGGCCGAGACCTTCTATGCCGTCCACAAGGCGCGTCCGTTCTTCGGCGAGCTCGTCGAGTTCATGACCTCGGGCCCGGTGGTCGTCCAGGTGCTCGAAGGCGAGAACGCCGTCGCCAAGTACCGCGACGCGATGGGCGCGACCGATCCGTCCAAGGCGGCCGAAGGAACCATCCGCAAGCTCTACGCAAAGTCGATCGGCGAGAACTCCGCACACGGTTCGGATGCGCCGGAGACCGCCGCGATCGAGATCGCGCAGTTCTTCTCGGGCAACGAGATCGTCGGCTGATCATTCAGCCGATTGAAGCGCGATGACAGTCGTCGCGCTTCAATTTATTGTTTGGGCGTGATCTTTTCGGAAAACCGCTTCACTGTTCCGAATCATGCTTTTTGAGACGACGGGGCGAAAGGACTCATTGTGAACTGGCTCTGGCAGATCTTCGATCCCGCTACGATCGGGGCATTCTTCACCCAGTTTCGCAACGAGATGGCCGAACCGACCTTCTGGATCGCGGTCGGCAAGATCATCTGGATCAACATCCTGCTCTCCGGCGACAACGCGCTGGTGATCGCGCTCGCCTGCCGCGGCCTGAAGCCGCGGCACCGGCTGTGGGGCATGATCATGGGCGCCGGCGCCGCGGTGCTGCTGCGGATCATCTTCACCGGCATCGTCGCGAGCCTGATGGAGCTGCCGTATCTCAAGCTCGTCGGCGGTCTCGCGCTGATCGTGATCGCAGCCAAGCTCCTGGTGCCGGAGAACGAGGACGAGGACGGCGTCGAGTCCGCCTCGCATCTGTGGCAGGCGGTGCAGATCGTCGTCGTCGCCGACATCGTCATGAGCCTGGACAACGTCATTGCGGTCGCCGCTGCTGCCAATGGCAGCGTGCCCTTGCTGGTGCTGGGTCTTGCCATCAGCGTGCCGCTGATCGTCGCCGGTGCCGCGCTGATCATGGCGCTGCTGGCAAAGCTGCCGGTCCTGGTCTGGGCTGGCGCCGCGCTGCTCGGCTGGATCGCGGGCGAGGTGATCGCGACCGATCCCGGCGTCGCACCGAAGCTCCACTCGCTGTTCGACGGCCCGCTCGGCGCCTCGCTGGACAACATGCTCGGCGCACTGCGCATCCCGGCCCAATTCGGCCATGGCGGTGGAGGCGGCGAATATCTCTGCGCGGCGCTCGGGGTCGTCGTCGTGCTGGTCGTCGGCACCATCTGGCGCCGGCGCAGCCTGAGCGCGGCCGCGCTGGAATCCTCCGAACGCCACGCCAAGGTTTCGGCGGAGTAAGCCTTTCCGAGGGACGTGTAGTTCACCTCTGCCGCAGGGAGAGGTGAACTACCGCCGCACGATCGAGCCGGCCCGGTTGACCAGGCGGGCGAGCTGGCGGAAGCGGCTGCCGACGCGGTCGGCGACGATGTCGCCGAGACGGTGCTCGAACACCAGCATCAATTTGCGGCCCTGGCTGCGGAAATGGGTGGCGGGCAGCACGCCTGGCCGTGCCGCCGAGATCAGATGCGCGACGCGGAATGCCGCGCCGAGCAGGCGGGCGCGGTCGAGCTGGGCCGACGTCAGCAACTCCTGCGTGGTGGCCGGCGGCTGGTTTTCCTCGCTGAGGCCCGCATAGCGATAGAACACGGACAGGCCGACAAAGGCGCGCTCGGTGTGGGTGATCGCGCCGAAATTGCCGTTGACGACGAGGCTCAGCGTCTGCTCGCCGCGGTGATCGGGATGCACGCGCCAGCCGATGTCGGAGAGCAGGCAGGCGGTGTGGCGCAAGCGGCGGTCTTCGTCCGTCTCGCGCAGCTTCACCACGCGCGCCAGGCGATCGGTCCAGGCGATCAGCTCGCGGGCGTGCTTGGCCGAGCGCGACAGCAGCTGATTGAGCTCTTCGGCCGCGCAGATCAGCCCGTCCTTGTTGCGCTCGGTCTCCGGCAACTTCTCGTGCAACAGGCCCTCGCGCACGCCGAAGGTCGAGAACACGATGGTCTTGGGCTTCGCCACCCGGATGATGTGCTCGAGCACCAGCGCCGCATAGGTGAGGAGCGGGCGCCGCGCATCGGCGACGATCTCGATGTCGGCGAGCATGTCGGCGGCCGCGAGACGGCGGAGGCGACGCGAAAAGTCGAGCGCCTCGGCCGCGGAGATGGAATAGCCGTGCATCACCTGGAGCGGATAGCCGCTCTGGATGATGTGGATGCGCGCGAGCGCGCGCCAGGTGCCGCCGACGGCGTAGAATGTGCGGCCGCTACCCGCCTTGAGCTGCGGCACCTCGTCGAGCTCCTCGCGCACGATACGGTCGGCGCGCTTGAGCGATTTGTGCGCGAGGTCCTGGAGCGCGAGCCCGCCGAGCGGGAGGGTCACGCCGCTGCGCACGCTGTTCCTGCGCACGTCGATCAGCTCGAGCGAGCCGCCGCCGAGGTCGCCGACGATGCCGTCGGGGTGGTGGATGCCGGAGATCACGCCGAGCGCCGACAGCCGCGCCTCGCGCGGGCCCGACAGGATCTCGATCTTGACGGCACAGATGCGCTCGGCCTTGGCGATGAAGTCGGGGCCGTTGGAGGCGTCGCGGCAGGCGGCGGTCGCGATCGCGAACACGCGTCCGACCTGCATCACGCGGCACAGCGCGCGGAACCGCTTCAGCGAGGTCAACGCCTTGTCGACGGCGTCGGGCGCGAGCAGGCCCGTGCTCTGCACCTCGCGCCCGAGGCCGCACAGCGTCTTCTCGTTGAAGATCGGAATGAGACTCCGCGTCAGTCCCTCGTAGACGACGAGACGGACCGAGTTGGAACCGATGTCGATGACCGCGACGCTCGAGCCGCGCTTACGCGGCCGCTTCACGTCCACGATCCCGGATCAGGATTGATGACGTTCACTACGGCGCGTGAGACGGCGCGGCGAGGATTCCTTGAGCGACTTTCCACGGCCAGATAGACTCGGATTTGTCATGAAGTAGTTGTGGACGTTGAAAGGCTCCTCGCCCTTCGCGGTCTTCATACGCGTCGAGGACCCGTCCGGCAACAATTGCCAGCTCTGCTCATTGTCCTTCAGATTCGCGACCATGATCTGTTCGAGAACCTGCTGATGCACCGTGGGATTTTGCAGCGGACACAGCACCTCGACGCGGCGGTCGAGGTTGCGCGGCATCATGTCGGCCGAGGAGATATACACAGCCGCTTTCGCGCTCGGCAGCCCCTGGCCCATGCCGAAGCAGTAGATTCGGCCGTGTTCCAGGAAGCGCCCGATGATCGACTTGACGCGGATGTTCTCCGACAGGCCGGGAATGCCGGGCCTGAGGCAACAGATGCCGCGCACCACGAGCTCGACCTGGACGCCGGCCTGCGAGGCCTCGTAAAGCGCGTCGATGATGTCGGGGTCGACCAGCGCGTTCATCTTCATCCAGACCGCGCCGGGGCGGCCATGCCGCGCATGCGCGGTCTCGCCCTGGATGTGCTCGATGATGCGCTTGCGCAAGGTCAGCGGCGACACCGCCATCTTTTCCAAATCGCTCGGCGCGGCATAGCCGGTGATGAAGTTGAAGACGCGCGCGGCGTCGCGGCCGATGGTCGGCTCCGAGGTGAAGTAGGAGAGGTCGGTGTAGATGCGCGCGGTGACCGGGTGATAATTGCCGGTGCCGGTGTGGACGTAGGTCGTGAGGCTGCCGCCCTCGCGGCGCACCACCATCGAGAGCTTTGCGTGCGTCTTCAGTTCGAGGAAGCCGTAGACGACCTGCACGCCGGCGCGTTCGAGGTCGCGCGCCCAGCGGATGTTGGCCTCCTCGTCGAAGCGCGCCTTCAGCTCGATCAGCGCGGTGACGGACTTGCCGGCCTCGGCGGCTTCGGCGAGCGCGCGCACGATCGGCGAGTTGTTGGAGGTGCGGTAGAGCGTCTGCTTGATCGCGACGACATCGGGATCGCGCGTTGCCTGCTGGAGGAACTGCACCACCACGTCGAAGGATTCGTAGGGGTGATGGACGACTAGGTCCTTCTGCCGGATCGCGGCAAAGATGTCGCCGCCATGCTCGCGCACGCGCTCGGGATGGCGTGGCACGTAAGGGGTGAATTCGAGGTCGGGCCGGTCGAGGCGGGTGAGCTGCGAGAGCTCGTTCATGGCGAGCACGCCGTCGACCAGGAATACTTCGTCGTCGGCGGCGGAGAGGGCATGCTGCACGAAGCTGCGCAGCTGCTCCGGCATCTTGGCGTCGATCTCGAGCCGGATCACCGATCCGCGGCGGCGGCGCTTCAGCGCGGTCTCGAACAGGCGGACGAGGTCCTCGGCCTCTTCCTCGATTTCGAGCTCGGAGTCGCGGATGATGCGGAAGGCGCCCTGGCCATGCAGATTGTAGCCGGGGAACAGGCGGTTGATGAACAGGGCGGTGGCCTGTTCCAGCGAGATCAGCCGTACCGTGCCCTCCGCCGGCAGGCGAATGAAGCGGTCGATCTTGCCGGGCATGCGGATCAGCGCGTTCATCTGCTTGCCGTCGGCGGCGCGCGTGAGCTGGAGCGCGATGGTGAAGCCGAGGCTCGGGATGAACGGGAAGGGGTGGGCCGGGTCGATCGCGAGCGGCGTCAGCAGCGGGAACACGTTGTTGAGGAAGTACTCCTCGATCCAGGTCCGCTCCGCCTTGGTGACCTCCTTGCCGTCCACCAGCACGATGCCGACATCGGCCAGCGTGGCGCGCAGGTCGCGCCAGATCGCCTGCTGGTCTGAGGCAAGCTGGGAGACGGTGCGGTTGATCAGCGCGAGCTGCTCGGACGGCGTCAGGCCATCGGGGCTGCGCTCGGAAATGCCCTCGCGCACCTGGGCCTTGATGCCGGCGACGCGGACCATGAAGAATTCGTCGAGGTTATTGGCGGAAATCGACAGGAATCGCACCCGCTCCAGCACGGGATGGTTGGGATTGACCGATTCCTCCAGGACGCGGCGGTTGAAATGCAGCCAGGAGAGCTCGCGGTTGATGAATCGCTCGGGACTCGAGGCGATCGCCGGCAGGCTCTCGGCTTCCGCGTCTTTTTCTTTTGTTTCAATAGCTTGAGCGGAGTCCATGAGAAGTCGGTCCATCCAGTTTGCCCCAATTTGCGACCAACGCGCAAAACCGGCGGGAGCATGTGTTAGGGCGATGACGTTTCGATGACATTGATGTTCCGCAGTTCCGCGCCGTCAAGCGGCGTTGGGGGCGGGGTCAGGCGTCCCGGAGCAGCTCGGCGGCCAGCGCCCGGGTCACGGGGCGGCCAAGCCGCAGGGCCTCGCTGTCGAGCAGTTCCACGGCCTGCCGGGCGGCGGCCGAGGATCGCTCCAGGCGCGTGGCGAGGTAGCTCACCACGCTCTCGTCCACGGTGAGCTGGCGGTCGGCGCAGAATTTGACGATCAGGCCACGGAAGAGCTGGTCGTCGGGGGGCAGCAGCGTGACCACCGGTACCGCGCGCAGCCGCGAGCGCAGGTCGTGGAGCTCGATGTCCAGCGAAGCCGGCACCTCGCGCCCGGTGAAGAGGATATAAGCGCCGTCCTCGCGGGCGAGGTTCATCAGGTGGAAGAGGGCGCGCTCGTCAAAGTCCTTGGCCTTGAGATCCTCGACCACCAGCGCACCGGTCGCGAGCGCACCGGGAACGCCTGCGGCGGTCAACGCATTGGCCGTGGTCGAGCGGGCGCCGGCCTCCGCGGCCCAGATCGCGGCGAGATGGCTCTTGCCGCTGCCTTCGGGGCCGGCCAGCCACATGATCCGGTTCGGCCATTCCGGCCAGCCGTCGATCAGGGCAAGGCCGGCAGCGTTGGCGGGGCCTTCGAGGAAATTGTCCCGGCTGAGGCTCTCCGCGTGCGGAAGCGAGAACGCCAATTGTCGGGGGTGAACGCGGCCTGCCACGCTTGCTTTGCTCCATGCCGGACGGCCGGCCTCGGTTGAAAGATTCGACCTATCGGGCGTGAGTTGGCCCTTTGCGGGGCCGGTTCACGCTCATTTGGCCTCGATCGTGCTCATGTGCCGCACCCACTCGACGAGATAGAGCGACACGGAGGAGAGCGTGAAGATCGTGACGAGACCCATCAGGATAATATCATAGGGCGCCGGCTTGAAACCGAAGGCAAGCGCGGCCAGCACCAGCGCTGCGAATGCCACCTGGGCGACCGTGTTGAGCTTCGACACTTTCGACGGCTTCATCTCGACGGGCCGGTCGAACAGCCAGGACACGATCACGGCGGCGACGATCATGATGTCGCGGGATACCACCAGGATCACGATCCAGCGCGGAATCGCCCCCCAGATGCCGAGCGACATATAGATCGAGACGAGCAGCGCCTTGTCAGCGAGCGGATCGAGCAAGGCGCCGAGCTCGCTTGTCATGTTGAAGCGCTTGGCGAGGAAGCCGTCCACGGCATCGCTGATCCCGGCGATCAGGAAGACGGCGAAAGCCACCTCCATTTGGCTCGACACGATGGCCCAGACAATGATCGGGACCAGCATGATGCGGCCCAGGGTAATGATGTTCGGAATACTCACGCGGCGCTTCCCGGCACCCGGCCTGACCTCGAATCCGGCCTCTTTGAAGGCTGAACCCGTTGATATCTACATAGTATGGCGCCGAGCGCCATGCGAGCCATTGCGCGTCCCCGGAATTCGACGTAACCAGCCGCAAACCCACTGGAAATCGGGCATGACCGACCGCAAAAACGGCCTCACTTACGCCGATTCAGGCGTCGACATCGACGCGGGCAACCGCCTGGTCGATCTGATCAAGCCGATGGTGCGCGCCACCGCGCGGCCCGGCGCCGACGCCGAGATCGGCGGCTTTGGCGGCCTGTTCGACCTCAAGGCGGCCGGTTTCAAGGATCCCGTCCTGGTCGCCGCCACCGACGGCGTCGGAACCAAGGTCAAGATCGCGATCGAGACCGGCCTGCATGGCGGGATCGGCATCGACCTCGTCGCCATGAGCGTCAACGACCTCGTGGTGCAGGGCGCCGAGCCGCTGTTTTTTCTCGACTATTTCGCCTGCGGCAAGCTCGACCCGGAGGCGACGGCCGCGATCGTCGCCGGCGTCGCCGAAGGCTGCCGGGAATCCGGCTGCGCCCTGATCGGCGGCGAAACCGCCGAGATGCCCGGCCTCTACAAGGACGGCGACTATGACCTCGGCGGCTTTGCCGTCGGCGCCGCCGAGCGCGGTACGCTGTTGCCGCGCAAGGACATCGCGGCCGGCGACGCCGTGATCGGTCTCGCCTCGTCGGGCGTGCATTCCAACGGCTTCTCGCTGGTGCGCAAGATCGTCGAGCAGTCCGGCCTCGGCTTCGGGGCGCAGGCGCCGTTCGCGCCCGTCATGACGCTCGGCGGCGCGCTGCTGACGCCGACGCGCCTCTACGTCAAATCCTGCCTGCGCGCGATCCGCGAGACCGGCGCGGTGAAGGGGCTCGCCCACATCACCGGCGGCGGTTTCACCGACAACATTCCGCGCGTGCTGCCGAAGAATCTTGGCGTCGGCATCGATCTGGAACGCCTGCCGGTGCTGCCGGTGTTCAAATGGCTGGCCGCGCAGGCCGGCATCGCCGAGCTCGAAATGCTGCGCACCTTCAACTGCGGCATCGGCATGATCGCGATCGTCGAGCCGGACAAGGTCGACAAGGTGATCGAGGTCTTCGCCGACGCCGGCGAGACCGTGGCGCAGCTCGGCACCGTGATCCCGGCCGAGGGCGAGCACCGTGTCGTCTATAACGGCCACCTCGACCTGGCGCTGTGATGAAGCGCCGCGTCGCCATCCTGATCTCCGGCCGCGGCTCCAACATGTCGGCCCTGATCAGGGCTGCCGCCGCGCCGGATTTTCCGGCGGAGATTTCGCTCGTGATCTCGAACAAGGCCGACGCGCTCGGGCTCGAACGGGCCAGGGCGGGCGGCGTAAAGACCCTGGTGATCGAGAGCAAGCCGTTCGGCAAGGACCGCGCCGGCTTCGAGGCGGTGCTGCAGGCCGCGCTCGATCAGCACGACATCGAGCTGATCTGTCTCGGCGGCTTCATGCGCCTGTTTACGGCCGAATTCACCAAGTCCTGGTACGGGCGGATGCTCAACATCCATCCCTCGCTGCTGCCGTCGTTTCCCGGCCTCGACCCGCACGGCCAGGCGCTGCGCGCCGGCGTAAAACTGTCTGGCGCGACGGTGCACTTCGTCATCCCCGAGACCGATGCCGGCCCGATCGTGATGCAGGGCGCGGTTCCCGTCAGCGACCACGATACGGCGGACACGCTGTCGGAGCGCATCCTCGAAGTCGAGCACCGCATCTATCCGGAAGCGCTACGGCTGCTGGCGACCGGCAAGGTCCTGATCGAGGGCGATGTCTGCAAGACGGCGGGAAGTGGGCCGTCGGAGAATTTCCTGATTGCGCCGGTGGTGCGCTGAGGCGCCGCGCGTTTCGTCGTCACAAACAAAATCCCCCGGCAGAGCCGGGGGCAACGTCGTGATGTCTCGCGTGTGAGACGAGAGATCAGGAGACCTTGAGGTTCTCCGCGGATGATTTTCCGCGGTTCTCCACGAGGTCGTATTCAACCACCTGGTTTTCGTTGAGGGTGGAGAGTCCGGCACGCTCGACGGCGGAGATGTGGACGAACACGTCCTTGTCGCTGCCGTTCGGCTTGATGAACCCATAGCCCTTGGTCGGGTTGAACCATTTGACGGTGCCCTTTTGCGGCATCGCTAGTCTCCTCCGCTAGATAAAAAAAAGACGCGGCCGCTTTTCGCGTGCCACGCCACAAACGGGCTTCCGGAAGTCTGTTCGAGTCTTGAGTCTCAATGTCGCGAAACGCACAGTCGAGCGGCCAATTCCGATTGTGTCCGATATTGCAACACGAAAATCGCGCATTAGCAAGCCGCGCGCGAATTTCAAGACCCCAACCGGAAGTGCCCGCCTGCAATTTCCGACCTGTGGCCGCGGAACCACAATCGGGAGCAATCACCCTCGTCTGGAGGCCCCAGCCGGTTGACCCTCTGTAACAGTTCGGCGCAAATCGTGGCATGCGAGCGCCGCTCGTGTTGCATTTTTGCGCGCCGCCATTTTGCTTCGGGATTTGTGGTCATGAGCTGCCCATCGCAGCCCTCCGGGACACGGCAGACGACCGGGTTGGACCGCGTCCGCCGGGTTGCGATTGCGATGGCTGTTGCGTTCGTCGCGATGATGTCGGCGGCCACGCCAGGCTTTGCACAGAGCCCGACGCCGACGCCGACACCCACGCCGATACCATCACCGACTCCCATTCCCGTACCGAGTGCGACCACGCTCGATCTCGGATCGAACTTCCTGGAGCGGCTCGGCAACCGGGCGTCGGGCGGCATCGACCGATCGCTGCGTACCAATCCCGGCGGTGGCGGCGCGTCCGAGAGCACGGAGGATCCGCGCTACCGCACCTGGTTCGAGGGTTATGGCATCTCGGTCCGGACCGATGCGCAGGGCGATTTCGTCGGCGACAAGCGCAAGACCGTTGGCAGCGTCGCCGGCTTCGGTGCGCGGCTTGCGCCGGGCGTCAACATCGGCTTCTCCGTCGACCAGAGCCACACCGATATCGACGTGCCGCTCGCGCTCCAGTCGGCAACGCTCGATTTGACCCAGGTCGGTTTCAACGGCTCCATCGACAAGGGTCCGTGGACCTGGGCTTTCGCGGTGGTGCACGGTTTCGGCAAGGTGCGTTCCAGCCGGGACACCGGCTTTGGCCTTGCCACAGCCGGCTATCATGCCGCGGTCGACGGCGCACTGACGGAGATCAGCTACTACTGGACCAAGGATCAGATGCGCGTCGTGCCCAAGGGCGCGCTCGAATATGTCCGCGCCACCAGTGCGGCGTACCAGGAGGCCGGTGGCCTCGATCCGCTCAACGTCGGCTCGACGGCGCTCTCGCGCGCGCGTGTCATGATCGGGGCCGAGGTCGGGCGCTACTTCATCTTCGGCCAGAAGATTCTGGATCTCTCGGCCTACGGCAAGTTCGTCGACAATTTCTACCAGAACCTTGGCTCGGTCCAGGTCAGCCTGGGGACCGCGAGCATCGTCGTGCCCGGCATCGGCGAGAGCCGCTACGGCATGGATGCCGGCGCCTCCGCCTCGCTCAGCCTGACCAACACCGCGCGGCTCTACATCAATTACGACGGCAAGTTCCGCAACGAGCTCACCTCGCACCAGGGCACGGTCGGCTTCGAATATCGGTGGTGAGGCGCAGCTCGCCGGCGCCTATGTCGGCGTCGCTGCGATGTAACCGGTGAGCCCAAAGCCTTCGCGCGCGGCCGTCATCATCGGCACCAGCGCGTTCGGATGGATGAACTCATCGCGGAAGCAGGGATAAGTCCTGGGATCGAAGATCTTCTTCAGCCAGTCGATCACGATCTTGTGGCGCTCGGAGTCGCGAAACTCCTTGTGATAGGTGAGCCAGAGGTCGGCGTGGTGGCTCACGCCGAGATCGACGGCAATGAACGGTGCGCCGAGCGCGATCGACACCGTCGGCAGGAAGCCGATGCCGGCGCCGCGCTCGACCGCGTAGAGTACGCCGACCGAGGAGTTGGTCTTGATGCCGACGATGCCCTCGAGCGATTTGAGCCCGAGCACGCGGGCGTAGGCCCCGTCGTCGACCTGCGGAGCACTCTGCTTGATGATGCGGTGGTTCTTCAATTCGGCGAGCGTCGTCGGCAGGCCGTAGAGGCTTTCGTACTCCTTGGAGACGAAGGGGTAGATGTGCAGACGGCCGAGCTTTGCGACGATCAGATCGGGGTTGGTCGGCGGCTCGAGCTGGATCGCGATATCGGACTCGAGCCGCGCGACGTCGGCCTGCTCCATCGCGCAGCGCAGATCGACGGTGATCTTGCGATAGGTTTTCTGAAAATCGATCAGCCGCGGCAGGATCCAGAAATTACCGGGGCCCTCCGTCACTGCGACGCGCACGGTGCCCGACGTATCGTTCGACGAGCGCGATGCGCGCCGGAAGACGTTGAAGGCGTGACGCTCCATATGCGCGACGTCGGCAATCATCGCGGTGCCTTCGTCGCTGAGCGTGAGCCCGCTCTGGTCGCGCAGGAACAGCTTGCAGCCGATGCTCTCTTCGAGCCGGTCGATCCGGCGCATCAGCGTCGTTGAGGTGAGGCCGAGTTCTTCGGCGGCGTTGCGAAAACTTTTATATTTTGCGCACGCTAGAAATAGTTTCAAATCGTCCCAGGATGCGTCCAGGGCTTCTTCACGGTGCTGCATCATCGCAGCACCCCGGTGCAATAACTGCTGCATACTCCTGATCCCCTACCGCTAAGCTCGACATAGCGGGGCACGAAAGCCGCGAACGATAGAAGGGCGATCAGGGTATGGAAAGGGGCTCCTTTGCCGCAAGGCATGATTTCGACGCGCTGCCGCTCAGTTCGGACGTCGATGTCCGTTGTGCGCAATTTTCTGAAATTGCCGCGCTTTCCGAGATGGCGCGACGGCTGGTGCCCGGCGTGCAGATCGGGACGGCAGAGCTTGCAAAATACTTCACTTTCGATCCTCAAAGCATCCTGACTTTCAGCCGGAACGGCAAGCTGGTCGGTGGCATGGCCTTCCTGTTTCTGAGCGACCGCGGGCACGATGCGTTGTTGCTCGACGAGATATGTCTCACCGCGCCGGAGACGCACTATCTCGCCTCCGCGGAGGAGGAGGTTGCTGCCATCTACATCTGGGCGATTGCGGCGACGGGCCGCGGCATCGCTGGTCTCGGCAAGGCCGCGGCCCACCTGCGACAGCTAAGATTTCGCGGCGCGGATTGCTATGCGCAGCCGTCAACCGTGGCCGGACGCGATATCATGAGGGCGACCGGCTTCGAGCCGGTCCCGAGCTTCCAACCCGACCTGTGGTGCTACGAGCGTCCATGGCACCGGCACCCGATGCGCATGCCGGGCGCGATCATCCAAGCAAGGAGTGTTTCAGATGCACGGTACTAGGATTCCTCTCGCGAAGCCCGACTCCCGCGCCGTCACCATCCGCCTTGCGCGCGATCCCAACGATCTCATGCTTGTCACCGCGATCCGCTCGGCGGTCTACCTCGCCGAGCAGGATTGTCCGTTCGAAGAGGAGTTCGACGGCAACGACATGGTGGCCGCGCATTTCATCGGCTTTGTCGGCAACGAGCCCGCCGGCTGTCTGCGGGTGCGTTTCTTCGGCGATTTCGCCAAGGTGGAGCGGCTCGCTGTGCGGCACCAATATCGGCGCTCGCGCGTCTCGTTCAAGCTGGTGCAGGCGAGCGTCGACTATGTGAAGCGCAAGGGGTTTCGCAAGATCTACGGCCAGGCGCAGGACCGGCTGGTCGATTTCTGGGCCCATTTCGGCGCCAAGCCGCTCGGCCACAATCGCAAGATCACCTTCTCGGATTTTTCCTACACGGAAATGCTGCTGGAGATCGAGCCGGGGCCGGACGCCATCACGCTGGACAGCGATCCTTACGTGATCATCCGTCCCGAGGGCGATTGGGACCGGCCGGGCGTGCTCGATGCCTCCGCCGGGCGGGCGGTGACCTCGCCGCTGCGGGACCTCGCGCTCGCCGATCGCTGAAACTGGTGCAGCTTTGCGCAAGACAATGCTGGCTTCCATCAACGATAATCCGCCCATCCTGGTCTGCGCGGATCTCCAGGTCGAATATCTGACCCCCGGGCGTCGCCACGTCATCCTCGACGGCGAGGCCGCCACTGCGCGCTGCCTGGAACTCCTGACGCTGTGGCGCGACAATCTCTGGCCGGTGATGCATCTGAAGCGCATCGCCCAGGCGGCCTGGTTCAATCCGGCATCCAGGCTGACGGATTGGATCGCCGAGACCAAGCCGCGGCCCGGCGAGTTGACGTTCGAGCACCCGCTGCCCTCGGCCTACAGCTCGGCGCGGTTTGTGGATTACATGTCCAATATCCGCAATGTGCGCTGCGTCCTGATTGGCTTCTCCCTGGACGAGACCATCCTCGCCACCGCCGTCGACGGGTTTCACCGCAGCCATCATTATCAGGTGGTGGCGGACGCCGTGGCCTGCCGCCAGCCGGGCGCGGGCGATGCCGCCGCCTACAAGCATGCGGTAGTGAATGTCGTCGCCAACTTTGCTACAATCCAACCCAGCGCCGAACTGATCAGAAGCAGCGGCGCCGTCGCGGTGTAGGTGGCCGCGATCGGCGGATGGATGGGGTGGGACATTGTCACGGGGAGACGAGCTCAAGGAGCTGGCAAGCGACCTGTCGCGGGCTGTCGAGACGGCGCGCCGCGTCGGCTTGCCCACGACGGTCTATCTGCTGTCGATGGCGCTGGTGGAGGTGCGGGAAGCCGCTGCTGCCGCCGACGAGGGTGATGACGACAGCGCGGCCTGAGAGCTGTTCCGTGTGCGGCTTTGTGCAACGCTGCTGAGCGCTTTCTGCCGACGAATTGGCGTTGCAAGTTCTGCATTCTCGCAATAGCCAAGTGATGACGCTGGCCGCGCCGGCGATGTGGCGACCTTGAGGATCTTTCGCAAATGTCCATGCTGCCGAATTCGCAAGAGGCCCGGGATGTGGCCTACCAGCTCCATCCCTACACCAACGCGCGCACCCATCAGCAGGCCGGTCCCCTGGTGATCGAGCGTGGCGAGGGCCCTTACGTCTTTGACGCATCGGGCAAACGCTATTTCGAGGCGATGGCGGGCCTGTGGAGCGTCGGGCTCGGCTTCAACGAGAAGCGCCTGGTCGAAGCTGCGCACAAGCAGATGCAGGCGCTGCCGTTCTACCATACGTTCTCCGCCAAATCGCACGGGCCCTCGATCGACCTAGCCGAGAAGCTGGTGGCGCTCGCGCCGGTGCCGATGAGCAAGGTGTTCTTCACCAATTCCGGTTCGGAGGCGAACGACACCGTCCTGAAGCTGATCGCCTATCGCTCCAATGCGCTCGGCCAGCCGCAGCGCAAGAAGGTGATCAGCCGCCTGCGCGCCTATCACGGCGTCACCATCGCGTCGGCCAGCCTCACGGGCCTGCCGAACAATCATCGCTCGTTCGACCTGCCGCTGCCGAACATCCTGCACACGGGCTCGCCGCACTTCTACAAGGACGGCGCCCCCGGCGAGAGCGAGGAGGCGTTCGCCACGCGCCGGGCCGAGGAGCTCGACGCGCTGATCCAGAAGGAGGGGCCGGATACGATCGCAGCCTTCTTCGGCGAGCCGGTGATGGGGGCGGGCGGCGTCATCGTGCCGCCGGCGACCTATTGGGACAAGATCCAGGCGGTCTTGAAGAAGTACGACATCCTGCTGGTCGCCGACGAGGTGATCTGCGGCTTCGGCCGCACCGGCAAGATGTTCGGCTGCGAGACCTATGGCATCAAGCCGGACGCGATCGTTGTCTCCAAGCAGATCACGTCGAGCTATTTCCCGCTGTCGGCGATCATCCTGAACGACCGCATGTTCGAGCCGATCGCGGACGAGAGCAACAAGATCGGCGTGCTCGGCCACGGTTTCACCGCGGGCGGTCACCCCGTCGGCTCGGCCATTGCGCTGGAAAACCTTAAGATCATCGAGGAGCGCGGCCTGGTTGCGCATGCCGCCGAACTCGGCGCCTACATGCAGGGCAAGCTGCGTGAGCTTGCCAGCCACCCGCTGGTCGGCGAGGTCCGCGGCGTCGGCATGATCGCAGCGCTCGAGCTCGTGATCGACAAGCAGCGCAAGACGGCAGCAGCGACACCCGGCGCCGTCGGCGGCATTGCCAGCCGCATGCTCCAGGAGCGCGGTGTGATCTCCCGCAACATGCTCGATGCCATCGCCATCTGCCCGCCGCTGATCGTCACGAAGAGCCAGATCGACGAGCTGGTGGCAGCGATATCGGGCGTGCTGAACGACATGAAGGCGGAAGTGGCGAAGCTGACGCCGGCGTAGGATCGTGCGTGTCGGTGTGGCCGGAGGAGCCGACCACATCCACCGGTGTCGTCCTGGCGTAAGCCAGGACACATACCGCGTGATTCATCGATGGGGATGGTAGGAGTACCGGGCGGCGAGTCTTCGCCAAACGCCTCCCTGGGGTATCGCGACGAGCGCTGGGCGCTCGCGCGGGGGTCCTGGCTTTCGCCAGGACGACCGCGGGGAGGGACCACGCGCCTAAGCCCGCTGGACCCCGATCACGCGGCCTTTCTCGATCGCCAGCGCCAGCTCGCCGCGCTTGAGCTTCAGTGCGGCATCGCCGAACAGCTCGCGGCGCCAGCCGCGTAGCGCCGGCACGTCGGCCTCGTCACTGGCTGCGATCTCCTCGAGATCGTCGACGGTCGCGATCACCTTGCTTGCGACCGCATGGCGCTCCGCGGTCATCCGCAGCAGGACCTTCAAGAGCTCGACGATGGCTGCACCGTTCGAATTGTTGCGGGGCTTCTCCAGCTTCGGCAGCGTGGAGTGATCCCGCGCCAGGCCGCGCTCGACCGCGGCGACGATGTCCGCGCCCCATTTGGATTTCTCAAAACCCTTCGGCACGGAGCGCAGATGGGCGAGCTTCTCAAGCGTGTTCGGCGCATGCGTTGCGATATCGCTGATGGCTTCATCGCGCAGCACGCGGCCGCGCGGCACGTCGCGGCTCTGCGCCTCCTGCTCGCGCCAGGCCGCGACCTCCATCAGCACCGCGAGATCCTTCGGCTTGCGCACCCGCGTCTTCAGCCGCTCCCAGGCGCGCTCGGGGTGGAAGTCGTAGGTGCGGGGCGAGGTCAGAACCTCCATCTCGATCGAGACCCATTCGCTGCGGCGGCGCTTCTTCAGGTCGGCATCGAGGGCCGCGAAGACGTCGCGCAGATGCGTGACGTCGGACACCGCGTAATGCATCTGCTCCTTGGTCAGCGGCCGGCGCGACCAGTCGGTGAAGCGGTGGGTCTTGTCCGGCCGGTGGCCGGTGACCTTCTCGACCAGCGCGTCATAGGCGATGCTGTCGCCATAGCCGAGCACCATGGCCGCGACCTGGGTGTCGAACACCGGGTGCGGAATGATATTGGCCTGGTGCCAGATGATCTCGATGTCCTGCCGGGCGGCATGGAATACCTTCAGCACGCCCTCGTTGCCCATCAGCTCGAAGAACGGCTTGAGGTCGATGCCCTCGGCGAGGGTGTCGATGACGATCGCTTCCTCGGGGCTGGCCATCTGCACCACGCACAACAGCGGGTAATAGGTGGTTTCGCGCAGGAACTCGGTATCGACTGTAATGACGGGGTGCTTGGCCAACCGGCTGCAGGCAGCCGCGAGGTCAGCGGTGGTGGTAATCAAATCCATGAACGGCCCATGACACTTGATATCAGCCGTTCTGCCGAAAGCGCTGTGATGTCAAGGGGCTCTAAGCGAATTCGAGCCTTGCATCGGGCCGGAATCGCCTGTTTCCGACGAAATTCCTATTCGTAGCGGACCCGGTTCGAGGATTTGCGGGCGCAGGGCAGCGCCAGCACGACCACGCACATGGCGACCAAGGCCAGTCCCAGGAACTCGAAAACCAACAGATCCACGGCAAAATCCCCCGACAGAACCGTTAGACTTGGCGGGAGTGCGTTGAGGGTCTGTTAATTGTCGTGGTTACCGGCGGCGGGCCGGGCCGGATGGTGGACGGGGGGTTAATGGCGCGGACGACCGCCATCACGTCATCAGTTTCGGCAAGGCGGCGGCGAGGGCGTCCACGGCAGCGCGGACCTTTAGCGGCATCCGTGGCGACCGTGGCCACAGGGCGTGGCAGTCGTACAGGAATTCCGGCTGGCCCCCGAAGAGTCCGACCAGCGCGCCGTTGTTGAGGCGTTCGCGGACCAGCCAGTAGGGTAGCCAGGCGAGCCCCATGCCCTGCGTCGCGGCATCCGCGATCGCCTCGAGATCGTCGAGTCTCAGCCTGCCGGCGGGCATGATCTCGCGCGGGGACTGGCCGTCCCGCGGAAACAGCCAAGGCCGGACGCGCCCCGAGCGGCGATAGATGATCGCCTGGTGGGCGGCGAGATCGTCGCTCGATTTCGGCTTGCCATGGGCGCGCAAATAGGACCGCGCGCCGCACACCACCATTCGCTGGCGAGCGATGCGCCGCGCGGTCAGGCCGGATTCGTCGTCGAGATCGCCGGTCCGGATCGCAAGATCGTAGCCGGCCCCGACGATGTCAGCGATCGGATCGCCGAAGGAGAGATCGAGTTCGAGATGCGGATATCTGCGTGCAAGCTTCATCAGCAGGGGAGCGACGCAGTGCCGTCCCTGCAGGGCGGGCATGGTCACGCGCAGCTTGCCGCGCGGTTCGGATAGCTCGTCGAACACGGCGGCGTCGGCAGCTTCGGCCTCGCTGAGCACCGCACGGCAGCGCTCGTAATAGGCCTGGCCAGCTTCGGTCGGGCTCTGACGACGCGTGGTACGGTTGAGAAGGCGCACGCCGAGGCGCCCCTCAAGGAAGCGCACATGCTTGCCGACCATCGGTCCCGACATCTCGAAGGCATCGGCCGCAGCCGCGAACGAGCCAAGTTCGACGGCCCTGACGAACACGGCCATGCTGGTCAGGCGGTCCATATTGAAAACTCCTGGTTTCGACTGTTTGCTTGTTTGGGTGATTTATCCGCTTCCACGGGACCGGCATAGCTCCATTCAGTTCAACTGATTTGGAGTATGTCCATGACCCGCGCCGTTCGCTTTCACCGGCATGGCGGTCCCGAGGTGCTGCGCATCGAGACCGTCGACGTTCCACCGCCGGCAATGGGCGAGGTGCAGATCCGGGTCCGGGCACTCGGTCTCAACCGCGCGGACGCGTTGCTGCGGAGGGGCACGTATATCGAGTCCGCGAAATTTCCGTCCGGCCTTGGTCTGGAGGCGGCCGGCACCGTCGAGGCCGTCGGCGAAGGCGTGGCCGGTTTTGCGCCGGATGACATTGTGAGCATCGTGCCGCCGCTGTCGATGGTGCGATGGCCGGCCTATGCCGAGCTTGCGACGTTTCCGGCCGAGCTCGTCGTGATGCATCCGCCCGAGCTTGGCTTCGAGGTCGCCGCTGCGGTGTGGATGCAATATCTGACGGCCTACGGCGCACTGGTCGACATCGCCGGAGTTGGACAAGGGGACGTCGTCGCCATCACGGCGGCATCGAGCAGCGTCGGGCTTGCGGCCATCCAGATCGCGAACCGGATCGGCGCTGTCCCGGTCGCCCTGACGCGGACCTCGAGGAAACGGCGCGCCTTGCGCGATGCCGGCGCCGCCCACGTGATCGCCTCGGATGACGAAGACATCGGAGCGCGGCTCACGGAGATTGCCGGTCCAGACGGCGTCCGGGTGGTGTTTGACGCCGTCGGCGGTCCCGCTTTCGAGCCGCTGACTGCGGCGATGTCACGGGGCGGAATCTTGATCGAGTACGGCGGGCTGAGCCCCGAGCCGACGCCGTTTCCGCTCTTCCACGTGTTGACCAAGAGCCTAGTCCTGCGCGGCTACCTCGTGCACGAGATCATCCGTGACCCCGCGCGCCTTGCGCGGGCGAAGGCGTTCATCCTCGAGGGTCTGTCGGACGGCGCGTTGAAGCCTGTTATTGCCAGGACGTTCCGGTTCGAGGAGATCGTCGAGGCGCATCGCTTCCTCGAGTCGAACGATCAGTTCGGCAAGATCGTGGTGACGATTTGAGGGCCGTAGGGTGGGTTAGCCCTGCGACTGCGCGAAGCGCAGTTCGCTCGGCGTAACCCACCACTGTCGATATCCGCGGGGGCAGAAGCGGTGGATTACGCCCGCGGATGCGCTTTCGCGCAGCCGCGGGCTAATCCAACCTACGAAGCCGCGAAGCCCCTTACGGCAGCTTCAGCGACGTTTCCGCGTTGTACGGCTTGAGCGTCTCGTCGGCGGCCTTCTGGGCGGCGATGAGGGCCTCCTTCGGCTGCTTCTTGCCGTTGAGGACCAGCATCACCTCGTCCTCGAGGTTCTTGCGCACCGGCACGGTCTTGTAGGTCGCGAACCAGGGCTTGGCGACGTCGAGCTGCTCGACGGCTGTCTTGGCGTCCGGGTTCTTGCTCAGGAACTCGACCATGTCAGGCGTCTTGTAGGCGGCCATGTTGGGCGCGAAATAGCCGGTGGCGCGGCTCCACCAGGCGCTCTTCTCGGGCGAGGTCATCCACTTGATCAGCGTCCACGCGGCCTTCTGCCTGTCGGCTTCGAGACCGGCCGGAACGATCAGCGAGGCGCCGCCGATCGGCACGGCGTTGCGGACGTTGCGCGGGATGAAGGCGACCTTGTAGGCGAACTTGGCGTTGTCGCGCACATAGGTCAGCGAGCCCGTGGACAGCATGATCATCGCGGCGTTGCCGGAGATGAAGGAGGTGCTGACGGCCGGACCGGGCGTCGCGCCGGGCGGATGCACCTTGTGCTTGCTGACGAGGTCGTTCCACCAGGTCAGCGCGCCGAGCATCGAGGGCGTGTCGTAATAGACTTCGCCGCCGAACTCCTCGTTGTAGTAGCGCCCGCCATTGCTCATGGTGAGCGTTTCCATCATCCAGCCGCAATAGTCATAGGCGCAGGGGATCGCGATGCCCCATTGGGTCACCTTGTCGCCCTCGCGCTTGGTGAGCTTCTTGGCCCAGTCGGTCAGCTCGGCCCAGGTCTGCGGCGGCTTGTTCGGATCGAGGCCGGCTTCCTTGGCCTTGTCGGCGTTGATGTAGAGCAGCGGCGTCGAATTGTGGAAGGGCACGCCATAGACCGAGCGGTTGATCACCGCGTTGCCTTGGAGCGCCGGGAAGAACTGGCCCAGGAATTGTTCCTTGGTGGTGCCGTCGGCGGCAATCAGGGAGTCCAGATTGGTGAGCTCGTTCTCGATCTGCATGTCCAGGAGGAAGTTCGCCGACATGATCACGGCGGAGGGCGGCTTGCCGGCCTTGATCGCGGCGCGCGTCTTGATCAGCGTGTCGTCGTAGGAGCCGGTGTAGACGGCGGTCGCCTTGATCGCGGGATGGGTCTCGTTGAACTCCTTGATCAGGGTGCCCATGTCGCGGGCGAGCTTGCCGTCGACGGGAACGGGGAAGAACAGGTCGATCTCGGTCGGACCTTCGGCCATCGCCGGGAAGGCGAGGGCGCCTGCCATAGTGCCTGCGACGGCGAGGCCAAGCATGAGCCTGCGGGAAAACAGCATCGAAAAATCTCCTATTTGATGCCTGAGGTGACGAAAGAGCTGATGAAGCGCTTCTGGAAGATCAGGAAGGTGACGAGCAGCGGTGCGATCACCATCAGCGTGCCGGCGGCGATGGTGCCCCAGGCCTGGGTGCCCTCCGCCGTCGCGGTGAAGACGGACAGACCGACCGTGAGCGGCCGCTTGTCCGGCGAATTGATCACCATCAGTGGCCACAGGAAGTCGTTCCAATGGCTGGTGACCGAGATGATCGCGAAGGCGGAAAAGCTCGGCATCGACAGCGGCACGTAGATGTGGCGGATGCGCTGGAACAGGCTGGCGCCGTCGATCAGGGCGGCGTCTTCGAGCTCGGTCGGAATCGCCTCGAAGGCCTGGCGCATGAGGAAGGTGCCGAAGGCGGAGGCGAAGAACGGCATCATCACGCCGGTCAGCGTGTCGTAGAGGCCGAGCTGTGCGACCAAGCTCAAATTCGGCACGATCAGCAGCACCGGCACGAGCATGAGCTGCATCAGGAACAGATAGAAGATCAGCGTCTTGCCGGCGAATTCGAGCCGCGCAAAGGCAAAGCCGGCCAGTGTGATCGTCACGAACTGCACCAGCAGGATGCCGGTGCAGATGATGGTGGTGTTGAGAGCGTAGCGCGGGAAGTCACCGATCTCCCAGGCATCCCTGACATTGTCGAGCGTCGGCTTCAGGCTCGGCATCAGCTCGGCCATGGCGTTGATCCCGTCCGAGGCAGGGCGCAGCGTCGCAACGCCCATCCAGAGAAAGGGGATGAGCCAGATGATCGCGAGCAGCACCGTCAGCGCAAAGCCGAGCTTTGGCGTGATCTCGCCCCTGGTGGCGAGCGGGGCGTCCTTGAACAGCCGGTCGATCAATTTCATGACCCGCCCTCCCGGTTCGCCATCGTCCGGAACGAGAGCGCGGTGAGGCCCATCAGCGCGGCGAGCGTCAGCAGCGTGGCCGCCGAGGCCTTGCCGATGTCGTAGTGCTCGACGGCCTGCTGATAGATGTAGAACAGCACGAGATTGGTTGCGTTCGACGGCCCGCCCTTGGTCATGACGAAGACATGGTCGACCTGCGTCACCGCGTTGAGGGTCGCGATCACGGTGACGAACAGGAAGGTGGGCTTGAGCTCGGGGAGGATGATGTGGCGCAGGCGCTGCCATGGTCCCGCGCCGTCGAGATACGCCGCCTCCATCACGTCCTCCGGCACAGCCTGGAGGCCGGCCAGGAAGAACAGCATGTAGTAGCCGGCGTTCTTCCAGATGGTGATGACCATGATCGCGTAGAGCGCGATGTCGTAATCACCGAGCCAGTTCGGCAGCACCGGCAGCAGGCGGCCGATGTAATAGTCGAGCAGGCCGACATTCGGCAGGAAGATGAACAGGAACAGCGCGGACGCCGCGACCATCGGGATCAGCACCGGCAGGAACAGCGCGGCGCGCAGCACGCTGTTCACGGCGTTGGTGCGCGACAGCGCCAGCGCAAACAAGAGCGCCAGGCCGATGCTGGGGATTGCCGTGCCGACGGCGTACACGAGATTGTTGACCACCGCGCCGGTGAAGGCGGGGTCGGCGAGCACCGCATTGATGTTCTCAAAGCCGACGAAGCGGACCGGCGCCTTGGGCGTGGCGCGCTGATACAGCGCGTCGACGATGACACGGCCCATCGCGCCGTAGGTGAACAGCGCGAGGAAGATCAGCGAGGGCAGCAGCAGCAGATAGGCCGGCAGCGAGGCTTTGAAGCGGGCGGAGAACCGCTTCAGGAGAAGCAGGCGCGGCGGCGCCGATGCCGCGACCGGGAGAGCCGCGGGTTCAGCGAGGCTCATTTCACCGCGCCGGGAAGTTGAGCGCATAGTCGCGGTCGTCCATCCCCGCCGGTGCGGCGAAGGGGAAGCGCAGACTCTGGTCGAGGAAGTCGTGACTGTGCACGACCAGGTTCTCGCCGTCGATCAGCACCACGCCATAGGCCGGCGGCTCATGGCTGGCGAGATGGTCGGTCGCGGCAGCGTCGAGCTCGAACCAGACCTGGTGGTTGGTGCCGCGGAGCGTCGAGAACGGGATCTTGCCATAGCTGCCGAAGATCGGCCGGTGCACATGGCCGAAGAAGAGGTGGCGGATGCGCGAACGATAGGGCGCGATCACCTCGGCGAATTCCGCGCTCTGTGCCAGCGAGATCTCGTCCATCGCGTGGACGCCGACCGGGAAGGGCGGATGATGCATGAAGACGACGAAAGGCATATCGGCCGGCGCTGCGGCCAGCGTGCTCGCGAGCCAGCCGAGGCGCTTGGCGCACATCTCGCCGGCGTGGCTGGTCTCGTCCAGCGTGTCCAGGAAGACGAACAGGCCGTGCTCGGTGGTGCGTGTACCCTGCACGAAGCCATTGGGATCGCGCGGCGCGGCCTTCAGGCCGTCGAGGCAGGCCACGCGCTTGTCGTGGTTACCGACCATGGCAATGTAGGGCATCTTCAGCGCGGCCATGGCGTCTGCGAAATTGGCGTAGGATTCAGGCTCGCCCCAATGGGTGAGGTCGCCCGTCACCACCGCGAAGGCAGCGTCGGACTGGTGCTTGTTGATGTCGGCAATCGCCGCGTCCAGACGGGCGCGCGGATCGAGGCCGTAGAGCTTCAGCCCGGGGTTCGCGAGATGCGTGTCGGTGATGTGGATGAATTTGAAGGGCATGGCACGCTGTCAGGACTGTTGGAGGATGGGCGCCTCCGGCAGGACGGCCCTGGACAGGCCGTTAGAGCGCGAGTGTTTCAGTTTGATGACAGCGGTTCCGGCGTCCACAACGCCGGTGTCGTAGGGTGGATTAGCCGAAGGCGTAATCCACCACTGTGAGCCAACTTCAAGTTGTGCTATTCGCTCGTGATGTCGAACTACCGCCGCGCATTAGCCTCTGGAGGCTGTTGGTTCTTTACGGTGAATCTGCTCGACCGGCAGAAAGCTCTGCTGACTGACCGGATCGAAATCCTACGAGATGTAGTCGCCGCTACGCGGGAGACCTATCCTTTCGCGATCAATGCGTTTGTGGTTCTGCCGGACCATTTGCACGCGATTTGGGAGCTGCCGTCCGGTGATACTGATTTCTCCGTCCGCTGGCGATTGATCAAGACGCGTTTCGCCAAAGCATTGCCAGCGAACGAGCGACTAAGCGCGGTTCGCGCAGCACGGAACGAACGCGGCATTTGGCAGCGGCGGTTCTGGGAACATCTCATTCGCGATGAGGCCGACTACGCGCGCCATGTTGAGTATTGCTATTACAATCCCGTCAAGCACGGGCACGTCTCGATGGTGCGCGACTGGCCGTACTCCTCCTTTCACCGCGATGTCCGCGCGGGACTATTTCCCGAGGATTGGGGCGGTGACGCCAAGTTGGCAGGCGAGTGAGAGCGTGCGTGATGGCCGGGTCACTTTTGTAGGGTGGATTAGCGAAGCGTAATCCACCTCTTTACTTTCCTCTGGTCAGAAGAAGTGGTGGATTACGCCTTCGGCTAATCCACCCTACGCACCGAGCTTGTCGCTCACGTCCCGCAAAACGTCTGCAACACCCGCTGATCCGGCAGCGGCGGATCGGCGTAGGCGGCATAGTCCGGCTGGTCCTCATACGGCTTCGCCAGCACCTTCACCAATTCCTCGAACGGCGCGTAGTCGTCGTTGTTCACCGCGGCCTGGATCACGGCCTCGACGCGATGGTTGCGCGGGATGAAGATCGGGTTGACGGCGTTCATGGCGGTCTGCCGCTCGGCGGCGGATTGCGGCTCGGCCGCGAGACGCTCGCGCCAGCGCCGGGCCCATTCATCGAAGGCTGCGGGGTCCATGAACTCTGCACGCGCGTCATCCGCGGCCGGATCGCTGGCGGCATCGCCGAGCCTGCGGAACGTGAGGGTGAAGTCGGCCTGGTTCTTCGCCATGGCGTCCAGCAGATCCTGGATCAGCGCCTCGTCGCCGTCGCGCTCAGTGAACAGGCCGACCTTCTTGCGCAGGCCTGCCTGATAGGCCTTGCTGAACGTCTCGGGGAATGCGCCGAGAATCTCCTGTGCCTGCTCGACCGCCTTGTCCTGCTCCTCGCCGAACAGCGGCAGCAGGCACTCGGCGAGCCGCGTCAGGTTCCACAGCGCGATGCGCGGCTGGTTGGCATAGGCATAGCGGCCCATCTCGTCGATCGAGGAAAACACCTGCGCGGGGTTGTAGGCATCCATGAAGGCGCAGGGGCCGTAATCGATGGTCTCGCCCGAGATCGAAGAATTGTCGGTGTTCATCACGCCATGGATGAAGCCGACCAATAGCCAGCGCGCGACGAGCTCGGCCTGGCGCGCGACGACGGCGGCAAGCAGCGCGTGATACGGCCGCTCGGTGCCTGATAGCTCTGGGTAGTGGCGGGCGATGACGTGATCGGCGAGCCGGCGGATCGCATCGGTGTCGCGGCGGACGGCAAAGAACTGGAAGGTGCCGACGCGGATGTGGCTCGAGGCGACGCGGGTCAGCACCGCGCCGGGCAGTGCGGTCTCGCGGATGACGTGTTCGCCGGTGACGACGGCGGCAAGCGAGCGTGTGGTCGGAATGCCCAGCGCGTACATCGCTTCGCTGACAATGTATTCGCGTAAGACGGGCCCGAGCGCGGCGCGGCCGTCGCCGCGGCGGGAGAACGGGGTCGGGCCCGAGCCCTTGAGCTGGATGTCGCGGCGGACGCCGTCCCTATCGATGACCTCGCCGAGCAGGATCGCCCTTCCGTCGCCCAGCTGGGGCACGAACTGCCCGAACTGGTGGCCGGCATAGGCCATGGCGATAGGGTCGGCTCCATCAGGAACCGTCTTCCCGGCCAGGATTTCGGCGCCCTCGGGGGTCTCCAAGAGGTCCGGATCGAGCCCGAGCTGGACCGCCAAGGGCCGGTTCAGCTTGATCAGCCGGGGGGCAGCAACAGGGGTCGGCGCGACGCGGGCGAAGAAGCTGTCCGGCAGCGCCGAATAGGAGTTCTGGAAGGGGAAATGGACGGTCATGGAGGTAAAGATAGGCGGAGAACGCCTGATGGCAAAGGCTTGAGGCCCAATCGGCCCAAAATGGGCCTTCCGGGCCCAAAACAGCCCGTTCCGTTGGTTGCCGCC
Organism: Bradyrhizobium niftali; assembly: GCF_004571025.1. Lineage (GTDB taxonomy): Bacteria > Pseudomonadota > Alphaproteobacteria > Rhizobiales > Xanthobacteraceae > Bradyrhizobium > Bradyrhizobium niftali. Next base: position 337,461 of record NZ_SPQT01000002.1, read on the forward strand.
TTGGGCCTCGTCGGGTAAACCCTGCCGCAACTTTCGGACCGGCCACCTCAGCCGTTCGATTCGCTTCCTCCGACACTGATTTTGGGACGACCATGCATCGCTACCGGTCACATACATGCGGCGCGCTCCGCGAGAGCAACATTGGCGAGACGATCCGCCTCTCGGGCTGGGTCCATCGCGTTCGCGACCATGGCGGCGTGCTGTTCATCGACCTGCGCGATCATTACGGCCTGACCCAGTGCGTGGTCGACCCGGACTCGCCGGCGTTCTCGTTGGCCGAAAAGCTGCGCTCGGAATTCGTGGTCAAGATGGACGGCAAGGTCCGTCGCCGCCCCGAAGGGACCGACAATGACGATCTGCCGACCGGCAAGATCGAGATCTATGTCAGCGAGATCGAGGTGCTGGGCCCCGCCGGCGACCTGCCGCTGCCGGTGTTCGGCGACCAGGAATATCCTGAAGACATCCGCCTGAAGTACCGCTTCCTCGATTTGCGCCGCGAAAAGCTGCACCAGAACATCATGACGCGCGTCGAAATCATCAAGTCGATGCGCAGGCGGATGGAAGGGCAGGGCTTCTTCGAGTTCAACACCCCGATCCTGACCGCGTCCTCGCCGGAAGGCGCGCGCGACTTCCTGGTGCCCTCGCGCATCCATCCCGGCAAGTTCTACGCGCTGCCGCAGGCGCCGCAGCAGTACAAGCAGCTGCTGATGATGTCGGGCTTCGACCGCTACTTCCAGATCGCGCCGTGCTTCCGCGACGAGGACCCGCGCGCCGACCGCCTGCCGGGCGAGTTCTACCAGCTCGACGTCGAGATGAGCTTCGTCACGCAGGAAGACGTGTTCGCGGCGATGGAGCCTGTGATCACCGGCGTGTTCGAGGAGTTCGCCAAGGGCAAGCCGGTGAGCAAGAACTGGCGCCGGATTCCGTTCGCTGAAGCGCTGCGCAAATACGGCAGCGACAAGCCGGACCTGCGCAACCCCATCGAGATGCAGGACGTCTCCGAACACTTCCGCGGCTCCGGCTTCAAGGTGTTCGCGCGCATGCTCGAAGACCCCAAGAACCAGGTCTGGGCGATCCCGGCACCGGGCGGCGGCAGCCGCGCCTTCTGCGACCGCATGAATTCGTGGGCGCAGGGCGAGGGCCAGCCGGGCCTTGGCTACATCATGTGGCGTGAGGGCGGCGAGGGCGCCGGTCCGCTTGCGAACAACATCGGGCCCGAGCGCACCGCTGCGATCCGCGCGCAGATCGGCGTCAAGGAAGGCGATGCCGCCTTCTTCGTCGCCGGCGATCCCGACAAGTTCTGGAAGTTCTCTGGTCTTGCCCGCAACAAGGTCGGCGAGGAATTGAACCTCACCGACAAGGAGCGGTTCGAGCTCGCCTGGATCGTCGACTTCCCGATGTACGAGTACAACGAGGACGACAAGAAGGTCGACTTCTCGCACAACCCGTTCTCGATGCCGCAGGGCGGCCTCGAGGCGCTGAAGGGCCAGGATCCGCTGACCATCAAGGCGTTCCAGTACGACATCACCTGCAACGGCTACGAGATCGCCTCGGGCGGCATCCGCAACCATGTTCCGGAAGCGATGGTGAAGGCGTTCGAGATCGCGGGTTACGGCGAGCAGGAAGTGGTCGAGCGCTTCGGCGGCATGTACCGCGCCTTCCAGTACGGCGCGCCGCCGCATGGCGGCATGGCCGCGGGCGTTGACCGCATCGTGATGCTGCTCTGCGGCACCACCAATCTGCGCGAGATCTCGCTGTTCCCGATGAACCAGCAGGCCATGGACCTCCTGATGGGCGCACCCTCGGAAGCCACGACCAAGCAGCTCCGCGAGCTGCATGTGCGGGTGAACCTGCCGCAGAAGTGAGCTGATCCTTCGCCTCTCCCCGCTTGGGGGGAGGGCGCAACGCATCGAAGATGCGATGCGAGTGAGGGGGCTCTCCGCGAGTCGACCTGATTGATATGGCGTCAGGTCTCTCCACATCGTCATTGCGAGCGCAGCGAAGCAATCCAGAATCTTTCCGCGGAGGGACTCTGGATTGCTTCGCTGCGCTCGCAATGACGCGGAGGGATTTTCGCTAGTCCAACTGCCATCCTTTGCGCAGGGATGCCGCCTACAGCCCCGTCGACGCCTCGATCCGGAACTGCGCGAGCGCGACGATCGGCTCGCTGTTCAGGACATCCACGAGCTGAAGCACCGGCACCTTGCCGAGCGGCGTCAGCTTGATGGTGAGCGTTTGCCCTGACGTCTCGACGAAGCCGGCGAGGGCATCGACCGCTGCCTTGGCGTCGAGATTGGCGGCCGCGATCTTCTCCCCCTGTGCCCGGATCATCTCGACGATGGCGCCGCGCGCCGCGTCGCGGCTGACATTCTGCATGCGCGAAAACTGCGCCACGACCAGATCGACGACGCCGCTGTCGCGCAAGGAGAGCTCGATCGCGCCGGCTTCGATCTGTCCGGCCTGGCTCAAGGCCTGCCCCGCGTCGGCCGTGAACACGCCGCGCGGGACGTTGGCGAGTGCGAGGCGGAGCTGCGCCCTGGCGAGGTTGCCGAGGTCGATGGTGGCCGGCGCGAGCGCCAGCGCGCCGGAGGACTCCGTCCAGGCCGCGCCGAGATCGAGGTTGATTGCCAGCTTGTCGATGCCGGCCATCGTCAGCGGCAGCTGCGTCGGATTGGCCGGATCGGTGGGGGCGACCATCTTCACGACCAGGTTGGCCTTGCTCGGGATCGACCCGACCAGCTGGCCCCAGTTCAGGCTGATCGTGTCGATGGTGACGAGCTGCCGCGTGTTCTTGTAGGGCGAGACCACGCCTTTGATCTCGGCGCCTTCGAGCACCTGGAACAGGCCCAGCATCTGTTCGGGCGAGGGCGCCTGCCCGGGAGTGGTGAGGCTCGCGGCCCAACGCATCAGGTTGGCGAGGCTGAGTGATTTGAGCGCGAAGCGCTCCATCTTCACTTGGCCTTGCGGCGTCGGCGCATCGAGGCCTTCGAGCGCGAACTCACCCTCCTGGTACCTGATCGCCCTCAGCCGGGGCGTCCCTTGCGGGGTCGTCACCGACATGGTGCCGATCTCGATCTTGCCGACGCGAAGGCCGTCATAGAGGCCGGCGAGCTTCTCCATCATCTCGCGCGATTGCGCCGGGGTCGGCTGAACGTAGCGGTCCGTCGGCAGCAGTGCGAGAATCTCGGCCGGCCGGAATTTCGACGGCCGGACCGCGATATCGGCGATCGCGATGCCATCGACCTGCATCCGCATGCCCTGCGTCGACGTCGCCACATAAGTGCCGCTCGACATTTGTCCGTAAACGCGATGGTAGCTGTCGTCGCTCGCCTTCTGCGGATCGAGGGCGGCGGCGATTGCGGTCGAGTCGAATTCATTGATGATGATGTCGGACATCTCGCCGGTCAGCTTGTCCGCCTTGCCGGCCTGCTCCACGTTGATCGTGAAGGCGGCGCGGTCGGCCTTCATCGCGTCGACCTTGCCCTTGCCGAGCTTCTGGATCGCCAGACCCGAATAGACGACCTCACCGCTGCCGGCGGCGCCTTTGCCGGCATCGAAGGCGACGGTGAGGGTCGGGGCCGCGATTGAAGATGCGGTCACGCTCGCATATTGATCGAGCACAAATCGGTACAAGTCGATCAGGGAGCCTGACGCCGGCGCATTCTGGGCGCGAACAGGGCCCGCGTAATCCCGCACGATCATCTGCGGGACCTTGTAGGAGGTCTTCAGCTTCCCGGGGCCGACCTCGTCCAGCGCGACCTCGAAACCGGAGATCTCGATGCTGTCGGCTGCAAAGCGGGTCTCATCGGCCTGGCGGACGCCCACACCCTTGATGCCGGCGATCTTGACGCGCGCCTGCGGCTGCCCGGCGGGATCGACTGCGATGTCCTCGATCGTCAGCGTCCGGCTCGTCACGTCGAACGCCACCCTGCCGTGGCTTGCCTTGCCGCCCTGGCTGCGGATCCGGTCGAAGACGGCCTCGATCTCCGCGGTGGCGCGATGCCTGGCATAGAGGTCGAAGCCGAACCATCCGCCCGCGCCGAGCACGGCGAGTGCGATCAGGCCGATCAGGATCCGCTTCATTCTCAGCTCCAGTTGCTCGTTTTGCACTGCGCAACCTGCCATATTCGCAAAGCCCGGGGCGGTCCAGGGAAAGCTATGGTTTTCAATTATTTGACCGCGCGGCCTGTTGATGGGGGCGGAATCGGATGTTGCCACCGGGGCGCCGGCCGTGCTTCATCCCGTTTCCATGACCCGGAATACCGCAACCCGCGACAGACCGGTCAGGACAACGTAGTTTGAGGCCGGTAACGCGAGGCAAGACCGCATGTCGTCCTATTCTGATGACCTCCACCAGGCGGCGCTCGCCTATCATCGTCTGCCGCGCCCCGGCAAGCTCGAGATCCAGGCGACCAAGCCGCTTGCCAACCAGCGCGACCTCGCGCTTGCCTATTCTCCGGGCGTTGCGGCTGCCTGCACCGAGATCGCCAAGAACCCCGCCGAGGCCGCGACGCTGACCACCCGCGCCAATCTGGTTGCCGTGGTCTCGAACGGCACCGCGGTGCTCGGCCTCGGCAATATCGGCCCGCTGGCCTCCAAGCCCGTGATGGAGGGCAAGGCGGTTCTGTTCAAGAAGTTTGCCGGCATCGACGTGTTCGACATCGAGATCGCCGCCGACACCATCGACCGGGTGGTCGAGACCGTGGCGGCGCTCGAGCCGACTTTCGGTGGCATCAATCTCGAGGACATCCGCGGGCCGGAGTGCTTCGAGATCGAGGCGCGGCTGAAGGAGCGCATGAAGATCCCGGTCTTCCATGACGACCAGCACGGCACCGCCATCATCGTCGCCGCCGCCATTACCAACGGCCTCAGGCTGAACGGCAAGAAGCTCTCGGACGTCAAGATCGTGGCCTCGGGGGCAGGGGCCGCGGCCATCGCGACGCTCAATCTTCTGGTGTCGATGGGCGCGCAGCGCAAGAATATCTGGGTCTGCGACATCGACGGCCTCGTGCATGAGGGCCGCAACACCTCGATGGACCGCTGGAAGGCGGTCTATGCGCAGAAGACCGACAAGCGCACCCTTGCCGACGTCATCGGCAGCGCGGACATCTTCATCGGGCTGTCGGCACCGGGCGTGCTCAAGCCTGAGATGTGCAAGGCGATGGGCGACAAGCCCCTCATCATGGCGCTCGCAAATCCCACGCCCGAAATCATGCCGGAGGAAGCGCGGAAGGTGCGCCCCGACGCCATGATCTGCACCGGCCGCTCGGACTATCCGAACCAGGTCAACAACGTCCTGTGCTTTCCCTTCATCTTCCGCGGCGCACTCGACGTCGGCGCCAGCGCCATCAACGAGGAGATGAAGCACGCCGCCGTCGAGGCCATCGCGCAGCTCGCCCGCGAGGCGCCGTCGGATGCGGTGGCGCAAGGGGTCGACACCGGCGAGATGGGCGGCTTCGGTCCGGGCTCGCTTATTCCGAGCCCGTTCGATCCACGGCTGATCCTGCGCGTGGCGCCGGCTGTTGCGAAGGCCGCAATGGAGTCGGGCGTCGCGACGCGTCCCATCACCAATTTCGACGAATATGCCGCGCAGCTCATGCGCTTCGCCTTCCGCTCCGGCCTCGTCATGAAGCCGATGTTCGCCAAGGCCAAGACTCAGCCGGTGCGCGTGATCTACGCCGAGGGCGAGGACGAACGCGTGCTGCGCGCCACGCAGGTGGTGCTGGAGGAGAAGCTGGCGACGCCGATCCTGGTCGGTCGTCCGTCCGTGGTGGAGGCGCGCATCAAGCGCTTCGGCCTGTCGATCAAGGCCGGCAAGGATTTCGACCTCGTCAATCCCGAGGACGATCCGCGCTACCGATCCTACGTGCAGTCCTATGTCGAGGTCGCCGGCCGCCGCGGCGTGACGCCGGATGCGGCGCGCACGGTGGTGCGCACCAACAATACCGTCATCGCCGCCCTCGCGGTGACGCGCGGGGAGGCGGATGCGATGCTCTGCGGCGTCGAGGGCCGCTACATGAGCCATCTGCGCCATGTCCGCGAGATCGTCGGCTTCTCGCCGGGCATCAGCGACTATGCGGCGCTGGCGCTGCTGATTACCAGCAAGGGCGCCTTCTTCATCGCCGACACGCAGGTTCGCCCCAATCCGAGCGCGGAAGAACTGGCCGAGATCGCCTCGCTCGCGGCGGTCCACGTCCAGCGCTTCAACATCAAGCCGAAGATCGCCTTCGTCTCGCATTCCGATTTCGGCAGCTACGACACCGAATCCTCGCGCAAGATGCGGCGGGCGACCCAGCTCCTGAAGGACAAGCATCCGGAGATCGAGGCCGACGGCGAGATGCAGGGCGATACCGCGCTCTCGGCCGCCGCGCGCAGGATGGTGCTGCCGCACTCCAAGCTCGAGGGCGAGGCCAACATCATGATCATGCCGACCCTCGACACCGCCAACGTCGCCTATCAGATGATCAAGTCGCTCGCGGACGCGCTGCCCGTAGGCCCGATCCTGATCGGGCCGGCGCGCCCGGCGCACATCCTCACCCCCTCGGTGACCGCGCGCGGCATCCTCAACATGACCGCAGTCGCCGTCGTGGAAGCGCAGGAGCGCGCGGCGCGCCAGCAGCCGACGTTGTTTACGTAAGATTGACGTTCCGCGAACTCGTCATGCCCGGGCTGGTCCCGGGCATCCACGTTCCTTGTCCGGCGAGCTAAGTCGTGGATGGCCGGGTCAAGCCCGGGCATGACGTCGAGATCGTTGTGCCAATCGCGCCGCCCTCGATTCGATTCCGCGAGGGAGCGCCTACGAATGGCGCGCGGCCAGCTTTGAATTACTCGCAGTTTTCCATTTCCCCGTTTGTAAACCGGCGAACGACTCTTCATAATCGCTCGGGACTTTCGTCCAGGTTCCGATTTTAGAAAGCCTGAGCCAAGAGGCCGATCATGCCAGCGTTCGTGACTTTCGGGCGAATTCTGTTTGCCGTGCTGTTCATCTACACGGGCGCAACAAAGCTGTTCGCCATCCAGGCGACCGCCGATTTCATCGCCACCAAGGTCGTGGTGCCTGAAATCATCGCGCCTTACGCCAAGCAGATCGAGACGGCGAGCGCCATGACGACGCCGCAACTGCTGGCCATCGCGGTCGGCGCGCTCGAGGTCATCGCCGGCTTGATGATCGCGCTGAACTTCGGCGCGCGGTTCTTTGCCATGCTGCTGATCATCTACGTCGCGGTCGCGACCGTGCTGTTCTACGATTTCTGGAATCTGGCGCCGCCCGACAACGCCAAGATGCTGGTCGACGCGCTGAAGAATCTCTCGATCATCGGGGCGCTCTGCATGATCATCGGCTACGGCCGCACCACGCGCCCGGCCGAGGCGGCGTACGGCGACGTGTAGCCGCCGCGCTTCCAGAACGGCTTCGCGTGCCGCTCGCGTGAACCCTCGTTCACAGATTATGGCTTTGATATCACAGCGCTTCCACATAATCGTGGCCGCCATGGAATGCACGCACGTCCCGACTTGTCGGACTGTGTTTGAGCCGAATACTACCGGTCGCGGTCGAATAGGGCCGGCGCGGTTCGGGCGATTGGGGGCGGACTTGGTTCATTCGAGGCGACGGGTGGCTGCGCGTGCGGCTGCGGTTCTGGGCGTAACGTGGGGTCCGACGTTTGCCGTCGTGCAATCTTCTGCGGCCGATCTTCCCGTAAAGGCGCGGCCGCTAGCCGCGCCCGTGGCGAACTGGACCCAATTCTACATCGGCGCTGGACTCGGCTTCGACTTCGCGACCGGCCGGTCAAACCTGACACCGGTCGGCGGCGGCCCGGACTTGTTCAATCTCGACGGCTTGCAGGGCGCCGATCTCGGGCTGTCTGCTTTCGCCGGATTTGACGTCCAGGTTGCGCCGCGGGTAGTGGTCGGCGGTTTCGTCGATTACGACTGGTCGCGTCAGAGAACGACGGCCAGTGCGACGAGCACTTTTTTTGGCCAGAGCCTGAGCGCTGCGCTGCCGTCGTTGGACCAGGGCTGGACGATCGGCGGCCGTGCAGGATTTCTGGTGACGCCCGATATCCTGCTCTATGGCCTCGCCGGCTACAGCGAGATGCGGATCAACAACTGGAACCTCAACTACCTGATCCTCGGCGGAGGCCCCTCGTTCACCGTGCAGGAATCGGCGCTGACGTCGCACGGTTACACGGTCGGCGCCGGCGCGGAGTATCGCCTCGCCAATAACGTCTCGCTGCGCAGCGAATACCGCTACGTCGCGCTTGGCCGTAATACGACTGTCGATCCACTCGGCGCGGTCTGGACCACCGACCTCTCCGAGCATGTGGTCAGGATCGGCGCTGCCTATCGCTTCGGCCAGTTCGGCGGACCAGCGACTGCATCGGCGACGCCGGCGCTGACTCCCACATGGACGGGCGTCTACGTCGGTGCGGGCATCGGGGGCGATGTCATCACGCCCCATGTCGCGGGCTCGTTCGCCGGCGTGCTGGATTTCAACGCGTCCGGTCTCGGCGGCGCCGATGTCGGCGGCACCTTCACGATCGGCTACGATCGCCAGATCGCCCCGAGATGGGTTGTCGGCGCATTCGGGCTGATCGATGCCGGGACGAATGGCGGCGCCAAGGTCACTGCATCGGCCGGAGGAGCTGGTGTCGCGATCTCGTCGGATCTCGCTGCGGTGAAGTGGGGTTGGACCGTCGGCGGACGCGTCGGCTATCTCGTGGCGCCGGAGACGCTCGTCTATCTGCTCGGCGGCTACAGCGGAACGACCGCGCAGTCGATCTCGTACGATTTTCTCGGATTTCCCGGCACCGCTCCGACGCGGGAATATCACGGCGCGACGTTCGGCGGCGGCTTCGAGCGCTTCTTCACCGACAGCATTTCGGCCCGAGCCGAATATCGCGTCACGCATCTCGGCGCGAGGGACGATCTGGCGTCTGATTTCATGACCAGCCTGAGCGCAGGCGGCACGGTGCACACGCTGCGCGGTGTGCTGGCCTATCACTTGCCGACGCCGTAGGGCAGGCCTGCGCTAGCCGCGCCGCCACGGCGTCACCGTGACGTCATGCGCCGCGTCGAGCAGGAACGGCGCGCCCGGCTTCATCCCGTGTGCCGCCAGCACCTCGTGCGGCGTCCGCTCCGGCACGCCGACAAAACAGCCTTCGCCGCCGGGCAGGCGCAGATGCGGGGCCTCCGACAGCCAGAACGTGTCGTAACGGTCCATGAACATGTCGAACACGACGGGACCGCCGATGATCGCGACCATGCCGGAGGCGACATCGGCGAAGGCGCAGGCCTCTTCGAAGCTCGCGTGATCCGGATTCCACAATGTCGCGTTCGGCATCTCCGGATCGACGGTGAGCGCCTTGATCTTGCGGGTCGTGATCAGCCGCTTGCGCTTCGGAGAGTTTGGCTGCTGCTCGTGCGAGTGCCGGCCGTGCACGATCAGCGCGGCGCGATCGAGCGCCTGCTCGAAGAACAGCTTGTCGCCTTCGAACTTCAGGGTGTCAGGCATGACATGGCTCGCGTCGGCGAGCATGCCGTCCGCGGAGACGATGACGTAGCCTTCGATGCGGAAGGACAAGGGCGCGGCTATTCGGAGACCGTCGTCACCACGCTGTTGACCGGCCGGTTGCTGACCGTCGGCAGCTTGATGTCCTTGAGCAGCTCCTGGTCGTACTCCGGCAGCGTCGACGCCGGGAACTTGGAGCGCATCGCCACCACCTTGTAGCCGCCCGCCTTCAGGCGCTTGAGGAGCTCGGGCAGGGCTTCTGCCGTATGCTTCTGGAAGTCGTGCATCAGGACGATGCCCTTGCCCTTGCCGTCGAGCTTCTTCATCACGGTCTCGACCACCTTCTCGGGCTTGGAGGCCTTGAAGTCGAAGGAGTCGATGTCGCAGGAGAAGATCGCCGTGTTGCGGTTGCCGAGATAGGTGACCATCTCCGGCGGATGCTGGAGCGCGGGGAAGCGGAAGAACGGCGAGGGCGAGATGCCGCCGAGCGCCCACTTCACCGCCGAAAGGCCCTTCTCGATTTCTTCCTTGCGCTGCGCTTCCGTGAGCTTCTTGTTGTTGAGATTGGCGTGCGACCAGGTGTGGGTGCCCACGGTGTGGCCGGCCGCGTAGACCTGCTTGAGGATCTCCGGCTCATAGGTCGCGTGCTTGCCGATCGAGAAGAAGATGCCGGTGGTGCATTCATCGGCGAGCGCCTTCAGCACGGCGGGCGTGTTCTTCGGCCAGGGGCCGTCGTCGAAGGTCAACACCACCTCCTTGTCGCGCAGGAAGTCGAGCTCCTTGAAGTGCTCGAAGCCGAAGCCTGGACCGCCTGTCGTGTCGATCTCGACGGTGCGGGCGACCCCGAGCGCGCCGGGTGTGTTGCAGGCCGCGCGCGCGGGCTGCGGGGCTTGTTTGGGCGGCGGCGGATTGACGAAGCCCGCTGGCGCCGCAGCCGCTGCGGGGGCCGGTGTTGCGGCGGCGGGCGCTGCGGCGGCCGGCGTCGCCGCCGGTGCGGCTGCAGGCTTCGCGGCCGGGGTCTGCGACCATGCCGCGCCGGTCATGCCTAAAGACATCGCGCTTGCCAAAATCAGTCCTGCCGCCACACGCATGGTGTTGTCCTCGAGATTGATCCCGTTGTTCCGCCGTGGCTTTTCGCCTCCGGCAAAACCATCCTGCTCCAAACGATCCTAGCCTAGATGGTGGGCCCTCGCCATTGCAACGGCTGTTTGGCATCCCGCCACAATTGTGCCCAACCGGATGGGACGCGTTGCGTCAATTGTCGGCCAGTGCCTTGGCAACCGCCGTCTTGATCCGCGTATCGGTCGGCTCGATGGCCGAGGCAAACACCTCGGCGATATAGCCGTCACGCCCGATCAGGTATTTGTGGAAGTTCCAGCGCGGAACATCCTTCGGCCGCGCGTCGGCCGCCCATTTGTAGAACGGATGCGCCTTGGCGCCGACCACCACGACCTTGGCTGCGATCGGGAAGGTAACGCCGTATTGGTGGTGCGTGGTTTCCGTGATCTCGCTCGTTCCACCCGGCTCCTGGCCGCCGAAATCGTTGGAGGGCACGCCAATCACGGTGAGTCCGCGCTCGCGAAACTCGCTCCAGAGCTCTTGCAGGCCTGCATATTGCGGAGTGTAGCCGCAGAGCGAGGCCGTGTTGACCACCAGCAGAGGCTTGCCGGTGAAAGCGGCGAGGCGGATGTCGTCGCCGGACAATGCCGGGAAGGAGAAGGCGTAGGCCGCGATCCGACTCATGCCGCCATCGGCGAACGCGCGCGTCACCGGCGCGACGGCGCCTGCAAGCGCTGCGACGAGCATGGTCCTGCGGTTCATCATGACGGCATCCCCCCGAAATGATCCGGGGCGCATGTTACTCCGCCGCTGCGATTGGCCTCGTCAACACCGCGTTATCTGGACGCGAAACCACTTCGCTCGAAACGCCCTAGTACAGGCGGACGATGAAATCGGTGCCTTCGCCGGTCTCGCCCTGGTTGATGCCCTGGTCGGAGACGATGATCGAGCCGCCAGAGGTCAGCATCTCGTTGACCTTCGCCATGGTGTCGGCGGGGATCGCGATGCGGTCGAGCGCCTCGGCCGGGCTGTCCGGCGTGATCGCCGGCTTTGCCGCGACGGGAATCACGGCGGCGCCACGCTGGCGGCGCGTCACGCGGCTGTCATCCTCGCGTGCGGCGGAGCGAGCGGAGACGGGCAGCGAAATCACCGACCAATGCAGTGCATTGGCGTCGGTCTTGTCGACTTCGGCGGTGAAGACATGCGTGCCGAGCGGCCGGTCGCTGGCGGCGATCGTGACCGGCGCCTCGAACAGTGGCGCGAAATTCTGCCGCACGTAGAGCTTGGAATCCTTGCGGCTGATGAAGACCGCGATCTGGCCGGCCCGCTTGGGAGCCTCCGGCTTCGCCGCCGGCATGGGATCGGCAGCGCGGCTCTCGTCCTTTTTGGCGTCCGCGGGTGCCGCAGCCGTCACGGCGGCGTCAGGCTTCTTTGCAGTGCCGGCCGCTTCAGTCTTGGCAGGCTCCGCAGTCTTGGCGGGCTCCGCCTTTGCGGGCTCGGACTTCGGCGCATCTGCCGGTTCGGTCTTGGCGGTGCCGACCTTGTCGGCGGGCTTGTCGCCGGCGGCGGTTGTCGCCTTGGCCGCTTCCGCGGAATCGGTCGGCTTCGCATCAGCGTTCGCCGGCCTGGTGGTTTCTTGCGATTGCAGCCTGGCCGCGCCAGACGCTTCGGCGGTTTTCGTCTCGGGCAGGGCAGGCGCTTCAACCTTGTCGGCCGGTGCGGCCGCTTCCTCGCGGGCCGGCGCATTGCCGGTCGTGATGTCCGACATCACGGTGTGGCCGACCGACGAGCGCAGCTCGAGCACGCTGTCGGCGCTGGCGGTCCTGGTCTCGAGCGGTTTGGCGTCAGTGACCTTGGCTTGCGCCGCGCCCTTGTCGGCCTTGTCGGCGGTATTGGTCTGAGGCTCGACGCTGGCCGCAGGCTGCGGCGGCACGCGCACTGAGGCGAGCAGAGGATGCGAGAAGTTTTGTGGTGACATCTGGCCGGGCGCGACGATCACGCGCGCGCCCATCTTGGTCCAATTCCACATCTTCACCGCGAACGCCATCGGCATGCGGATGCAGCCATGCGAGGCCGGATAACCCGGCAGCACGCCGGCATGCATGGCGACGCCGGACCAGGTGATCCGCTGCATGAACGGCATCGGCGCGCCGCTATAGATGTTGGAGTGGTGGAATTTGTGCTTCTGGATGACGCTGAACACGCCCATCGGCGTCGAATGGCCCTTCATGCCTGTCGACACCGGGGATTCCGCGAACACGCCGTTGGTGTCGTAGACCGTCACCTTCTGCCGGTCGATCGAGACGACGATGACGAGCGGCCCTTGCGGCTTGGTGCCGACTTCCTTCTCGGCAACCCCGTTCTTGCCGGCCGCGCCGCGCTTCTGCGGCTTCTGGCGTACGACTTCGGGATGCCGATCCTGCCGGGAGACGTAGGACCCGTCGGAATAATCCGTCCAGTAGTAAAATGCTGCTTCCGCCTGGCTTGCCGTACCGATTGCGCCCGCCGCCGTCAAAATGGCGACCTGCCACAGCCGCATCGGCTTTGCAGCAGAACCGGACCCGTTCACGCTATTCATCCTCGAATCCATAATCCAAATCAGACATTAGTCTTTGCAGAGGGGATACGCGTTCACCAGCAGGGCGGTTCTGCCATCAGCTACATTTGTCCAAGACGTAGCAAAAAAGCCTCACGGAGCGGTAAACGGCGGCTTGTCCGCCGCCTTCCTGTCCGGCCGTCGCATCCCTACATTGCGGGCATTCGTTACCGGAGAACTTCATGTCATCTCGTTTCCCCGGTCTTTCCGGCATCCGCTTGAAAGGCCTTGCTTTATTCCTCCTGGCTCTGGTCGTGCCGATGGCTTCCGCCCTGGCTGCCGACGAGCCGGATCTGATCTTCCGCCGTTCGACCGTCTTCAAATGGGTCAGCCCGAACGACAAGCTCGCGACCTACGGCCTCGACGATCCCGAGGTGGAAGGCGTCGCCTGTCATTTCACCGTGCCGGAGAAGGGTGGTTTCAAGGGCTGGCTCGGCCTTGCCGAGGAGGTCTCGGACATCTCGCTCGCCTGCCGCCAGGTCGGTCCGATCAAGTTCAAGAACAAGATGGAGCAAGGCGACGACATGTTCCGCCAGCGCCGTTCGCTGTTCTTCAAGAAGATGCAGATCGTGCGCGGCTGTGACGCCAAGCGCAACGTCCTAGTCTACATGGTCTATTCGGACAAGCTGATCGAGGGGTCGCCGAAGAACTCGACCTCGACCGTGCCGATCATGCCGTGGGGACCGGCGGACGCCAACGTCCAGAAGTGCGGCGAGTTCTTCACTCAGTGACGCCGTCTGCGTTCACTCAGTGACGCCGTTGCGTTCGCCCGGTGAGGCGTTTGCGTTCACTCGGTGACGGCAGTGCGGCTGACGCGCGGTTTTGCGAGATGCGAGCCGGTCAGCCGCACGAACATCTGCGGCGCGGCTTCAAAGCCGCGGCTCGATTGCAGCGCCATTTCGCCCGGCGAGGTGGCGAGGCTGCGAACAGCTCGTTGATCTCCGCGGTCCGTCCCCTGGTCCGCCTCGCGCGTCGTTGCGCGATCTTGCGCCATCATGATGGCCATCCCTCACGTGATCGCGCCAGGTGATCCGGGCGTCTCGGTTTCGATGGCTTGGGTCGCAGCCGAAGCGCCCCCGGTTCGACAGGGCCCAACCTTCGTTTGGCTTCTCTTCAGCAGAAAAACGTAAAACGCGTGTGAAGCGCGGAAGGCGCACGCATGACGGCCGCCATGCCCTACGCATATCGCGCTGGAACAAGGACTTGCCGGGTTCCCTTGAGCTGCGGTGCAACCTGACTGAAATGATTGGCATTTTCCGAGAATTGTTTCGTGGCATCGCGCCTGACGAAACAATTCTCACGGAGATGAAACCATTTTCCGTCTTTGGCGCATCACGCGCGAAACCACCCATGGTTATCAGCTTCACAACGACGACGGCGCACCGCCGGCGGCGGAATTGAGGGACAAGACCATGCGCGCACTCAGCTTTATCCTTGCTTTCGGTTTCGTCCTCGCCGGTTCCTCGTTCGCGGGCGCGCCCGACGGCAATCTGCCCGGTATCGGCACCTTCCAGTACAGCGGCTCGCCGGTCATCGCCCCGGCGCCGCAGCCGATCGTGGTCGCCGCGCGCTTCTGATCGCCAACAAGAAAATCAGCCGGCAAAGGCCATCATGTTCCTTCGTTTCTGCGCCGCAGTGTTCATTTCCCTCGTGACCATCACGTCCGTACAGGCGCAGGTGCGCGCGCCCTCCAGGATCCCCGACCCTCGCGGCGAATTCGTTCGTCAGTGCGCGCCCCGCATGCAGGGTCGCTGGGAACATCCGGAGGAAGTTTGCGGCTGCCTGCATGACCATGCCGCCGCCGTCGTCGAGGACCGCGATCTGCGCGAGGCGCTGTTGCGGGGCATCAGCGAAACCGGCGTGCCGACGATCGAGACCGATTGGGTGCCGACGTCCAAGCAGGGCGAGATCGGCCCAACCTTCACCAAGATCGCCAAGCCCACCTTGCAGTGCATGTTCGATCCGGCGAAGTAGCCTCTCAGGTCATCATTTCGTTTTTGGACCGTGCCGCGGCACGCAGGAACTCGTGCGCGAGATGCCCTTGTCGGTCATCTTCGCGCCGCGCACCTCCTTGACCTGTCCGGCCGGGCAGGTTCCGTCATCCACCAGCACACGCTGGCCCAATTTGAGATCCACGACGTCCTGCTCGCGCCCGATGGTGCCTGCGCGTGCCGTTGAGGCGAGCGCGATGGCGATCAGGAGCGAGAGGCAGGCTGCGCGGCGGAGTGACATGATGAGGGCTCCCGGAATCGATGCCGCAATGTAGGGATCGGTCGGCGATTCTGATAGCGAAGCTTCGTCACGCTCGCCGCGCCGATCTGCCGTTCACGCGCAACGCCGCACGCGATTCCCGCGCGAGCCGCTCCGCGGACGCCACGAGCTTCGGAACTGCGTGCCCCGAAAATCCGAGCACGAAGCCGGGCAGGGGGCGTGCGCGCGAATATGTGTCGGCCAACAGCCAGCCTTCTGCGCCGGCCGCCTGCTTCGCCTCTGCCGCGACCGACAGATCGACCGACGGATCGAACCTTGCGACAAGATGCAGGCCCTGCGACGGCACCGGCACGGACAGCACACCGTCGGATCTGGCCTCCAGCGTCTCGGCCAGCGCGTCGCGTGCCTCGCGATAGAGCTTTCGCACCCGCTTCAGGTTTGCGGCAAAGGCGCCGGAGTTGAGCATGTCGGCCACCGCGCCTTCCATCAGAGTCCCGGGAAAGCGGTCGAGCGCCGCGCGCGCGGCCGTCACGTCGGCGATCAGGCGCTCGGGCAGGGCGCAATAGCCGATGCGCAGGCCCGGAAACAGCGTCTTGGCAAACGTGCCCATGTAGATCACGCGCTGGAGGCGATCGATGCCGGCAAGCGACATCAGCGGCGCGCCGTCATAACGGAACTCGCTGTCGTAATCGTCCTCGAGGACGAAGGCGCCGGCCTGCCTGGCCCAGTCGAGCAGCTCGAGCCGCCGCGGCATCGACATCTGCACGCCCAGTGGAAACTGGTGCGACGGCGTCACATAGGCCGCGCGCGCGGACGGCGCCGCCGTGCGGCCCTTGGCGATACGCATCCCGTGCTCGTCGACGGGGACGGCCACGGTGCGATAGCCGCAATGCGCGATCGTCTTGCGTGCGGTGGGATATCCCGGGTCCTCGCACCAGACCTGGTCGCCCGCCTTCAGGATCGCGCTCAGCACGATGCGCAGCGCGTGCAGCGTGCCTGACGTCAGCATGATCTGGTCGGGGTCGCAGCGCAGGCCGCGCGCCGACAGCAGATGATCGGCAATCGCCGCACGCAGTTCGCGGCTGCCGCGCGGATCGCCATAGTGCAGATGCTCGGCCCCGAACGCGCGCATGCGCCGGCCGACGAAGGCGCGGAAGCGCTGCACCGCGCGCTCGTCGATATGGGTGCAGCCAAGCGTGAACGCGCCTTGCTGCGGCGCTTCGACCGTCGCCTTCGGCTTCTTCGGCTCGGCCGCGCGTGACGGGATGCGAGCGGCGACGAAGGTGCCGGAGCCGACGGTGGCTTCCGCAAAGCCGTCGGCGATCAGGCGTTCATAGGCGGCGACGACGGCGTTGCGGCGGAAGCCCGTTTGCCGCGCCAGCGTCCGCGAGGGCGGCAGCGGCTCGCCGGGCTTGACGAGGCCTGAGACGATCATCTCGCACAGTGCCTGGTACAGCCGGTGCGCCGCGGACGCGCCGGCCGTGATGTGCGCCCCGGTGAGGTCGAGCGGCAATTCGGCCTTGGCGGCCGAGGGAGAATTGGTCGGAATTTTTTGCATGGAATTGGCACTATCGCAGACCAAATCGGCCGCTACAACTGCTCTGGAATTGTTCCAATCCGCAACAGGAGCGGCCGTGAGCCAGACCGAGACTTCAAATTCCTATCCGACGTCAGCGCGCAATCAGGTGAAGCGCCGTCACGACCGCGGCTTCTACGATCACGACACGGTTCATCGCATCCTGGATTCCTCGATGCTCTGCCACGTCTCCTACGCGATCGACGGGCAGCCCTATTGCACGCCGACCTTCTTCTGGCGCGAGGGGACGAAGCTCTACTGGCACGGCTCGAGCGCCAGCCGCATGCTGCGCAACCAGACCAGGGGCGAGCGCGTCTGCCTCACGGTCGCCCACCTCGACAGCCTCGTGCTGGCGCGCTGCGGCTTCAACCACTCCGCCGACTACCGCGCGGTGATGGCGTTCGGCACGGCCTATCTCGTCACCGACCCCGAAGAGAAGGAGCGGGCGGTGATCGCCATGGTCGACCGCTTTTTCCCGGACCGCACCGCGAGCCTGCGGGCGAGCAACACGCAGGAGATCAAGGCGACCTCCTTCATCGCCATGGAGATCGAGGAGGCCTCGGCCAAGATCCGCGCCAAAGGGGTTGCCGACGACGACGAGGACTATGCGTTGCCGATCTACGCCGAGCGCATTCCCGTGCGCACCGTGCTCGGCGCGCCGGAGCCGTGCCCGCGCCTGCTCGACGGCGTAACGCGCCCTGCCACGCTCAATGGCTATTCCGAAGGCCGCCTGCTCGAAGATGCATTGCGGGATGCTTATTTTGTGGAGTACCCGAACGGCTGAAATCGGCTAGCTTGCGCGCTCCTTGGGACCATTCGAATGCCTGGAGTTGCCTGATGAATGCCGAAACGCAGCAGAGGATTCTCGACGCCGTCGATGCCGGCTTCGAAGCCCAGCTTGCGACCACCCGCGATTTCGTCGCGATCCCCTCGACCCGCGGGGCCGAGGGGCCGTGCCAGGACATGATCGGCGACCTCCTGCGCGCGCGCGGCTACGAGGTCGACGACTGGCACATCAATGTCGACGACTTGAAGGATCTGCGCGGCTTCGGTCCGATCGAGCATGATTTCTCCAAGGCGCGCTCGGTGGTGGGCACCTACCGTCCGCAAACCAATGGCGGCAAATCACTGATCCTCCAGGGCCACTGCGACGTGGTGCCGGCAGGCCCGCTGGAATTGTGGGACACGCCGCCATTCTCGCCCGTCATCAAGGACGGCAAGATGTTCGGCCGCGGTGCCTGCGACATGAAATCGGGCACGATCGGCGCACTCTATGCGCTGGACGCGATCAAGGCCGCGGGCCTCAAGCCGACGGGGCGGATTCACTTCCAGTCCGTCATCGAGGAGGAGAGCACCGGCGTCGGCGCGCTCTCGACGCTCCAGCGCGGCTACCGCGCGGACGCCTGCTTCATACCGGAGCCGACCGGCGGCAAGATGGTGCGCTCGCAGGTCGGCGTGATCTGGTTTCGCCTGCGCGTGAAGGGCCATCCGACCCATGTCGCGTTCGCCGGCTCCGGCTCCAATGCGATCATGGCGGCCTATCATCTCGTCCATGCCCTGCAAAAGCTCGAGATCGAATGGAACGAGCGGGCAAAGGCCAATCGCCATTTTGGGACGATCAACCATCCCATCAACTTCAACCCCGGCATCATCAAGGGCGGCGATTGGGCCTCCAGCGTGCCGGCCTGGTGCGACGTCGACTGCCGCATCGCGATCCTGCCGGGCTGGTCGGTGGCCGATCACCAGAAGGAGATCTTGGCCTGCGTCACTGCTGCCTCGCGCAATCACCGCTTCCTGGCCAACAACCCGCCGGAGGTCGAATGGTCCGGCTTCCTGTCGGAAGGCTATGAGCTGACCGACGCGGCGGTGCCCGAGGCCGCATTCGGCAAGGCCTTCAACAAGGTCTATGGCGGCGCCGTCGAGGACCTCGTCTTCACCGCGCTCACCGACACCCGCTTCTACGGCCTCAATCACGGCATCCCGAGCCTCTGCTTCGGCGCCAGCGGCGGCGAGATGCACGGCTTCAACGAATATGTCGATCTGGACTCGCTGAAGAAGACGACCAAGGCCATGGCGCTGTTCATCGCGGAGTGGTGCGGGGTGGAGAAGGCGTAGGTCTCTCGACCGTCGTTGCGAGGAGCTCTTGCGATGAAGCAATCCAGACTGCCCCCGCGGA
Source organism: Bradyrhizobium niftali (assembly GCF_004571025.1). GTDB lineage: Bacteria > Pseudomonadota > Alphaproteobacteria > Rhizobiales > Xanthobacteraceae > Bradyrhizobium > Bradyrhizobium niftali. The sequence goes on from NZ_SPQT01000002.1 coordinate 356,587, forward strand.
AAGATTCTGGATTGCTTCGCTGCGCTCGCGATGACGGCGTGTGCTGCCAGACCCTCATCCTGAGGAGCGCGGAACGCGCGTCTCGAAGGATGAAGGTCCCGCCGGTGGCATCGCCCTTCGAGACGCCGCTGCGCGCTTCCTCAAGGTGAGGGGAAATATCGTGCCGGCCCGCTGCCCAATCCACCGGCTCCGCCAAATACTTTAAGCTTAAAATAAAGACTAGGATGCGGCCGTTCCTGGTGGCAGACTGGCGGCCGCCTTGAGTCCGCCGAGGGAGTAACGATGCGCGATTGGGATGACGCTTACGCCAATTCGGCCCATATCCCGGGCTCGGACAAGATGCCGGCGCAGTGGGCGGAGCGGGCGGCGGCCTACCGCGCCGGGTTGAATGATTTTCGCGCCGACATCGCCTATGGCACCGGTGAACGCCAGCGCTTCGACCTGGTCCTGCCCGACGGCGACAGCAAGGGGCTCGTCGTCTTCGTCCATGGCGGCTACTGGATGCGCTTCGACAAGTCGACCTGGACCGATCTTGCCGAAGGCGCGCGGCACCATGGCTGGGCCGTGGCGCTGCCGAGCTACACGCTGACGCCGGCTGCGCGCATCTCCGACATCACCGCCGAAATCACCGCCGCGATCGCGAAAGCGGCCTCGCTTGTCGCAGGTCCGATCCACCTCGCCGGCCACTCGGCCGGCGGCCATCTCGTCACGCGCATGCTGTGCGATGACAGCCGGCTGGAGCCCGCCGTCTACAGCCGCATTGCCGGCACGCTCTCGATCAGCGGCCTGCACGACCTGCGTCCGCTGCTCAAGACCAAGATGAACGAGACGCTGGGCATGACCATGGAGGAAGCGACGCTCGAAAGCGCGGCGCTGCATGTGCCGCGTGGGAATTCGCCCGTGACCGCCTGGGTCGGCGGCGGCGAGCGGCCCGAATTCATCCGCCAGTCCGACCTGATGGCCAATGTCTGGACCGGTTTCGACGTGCCGACGCGCCTCGTCGTCGAGCCGGCGCTGAACCATTTCACCGTGATCGACGGGCTCAAGGATCCGTCGTCGCAGATCACCGCGCGCCTGATCGGCCTCGACTGAGCAGGCCGGTATGATCGATCGAGAGGGCCAGCCATGACGTCCAGCGATTACGATCCTGCAAGCGAAGGCGCCGAGACCGATTTCGCCCGGCGCATGTCCTATGGCGATTATCTGGCGCTGGATTCGATCCTCGGCGCGCAGCATCCGCTGTCGGAGGCGCATGACGAGATGCTGTTCATCATCCAGCATCAGACCACCGAGCTGTGGATGCGGCTCGCCATCCACGAGCTTAGCGCCGCGCGCCGTGCCATCGCCCTGGACGAGGTGCAGCCCGCGATGAAGATGCTGGCGCGGATGTCGCGCATCTTCGAGCAGCTCAACAACGCCTGGGACGTGCTGCGCACCATGACGCCGAGCGAATATACCCGCTTTCGCTCGCAGCTCGGGCAGTCCTCCGGCTTCCAGTCACGCCAGTACCGGCTGATCGAATATCTGCTCGGCAACCGCAACCACGCCATGCTGCAGCCGCACGCGCACGATGTCGAGACGACGAAGCTGCTCGAAGCCGAGCTCGCGACGCCGAGCCTCTATGACGAAGTGCTGCGTCTCGCAGACCGCAACGGACTCAAGATGCCGGCCGCGGTGCTATCGCGCGATGTCCGCGAGACCCACAGCTTCAACGAGGGCGTACTGCAGGCCTGGCGTATCGTCTACCAGGCGCCGGAGACGCACTGGATGCTCTACGAGCTCGCCGAGAAGCTGGTCGACTTCGAGGACTATTTCCGGCGCTGGCGCTTCAACCACGTGACGACGGTCGAGCGGGTCATCGGCTTCAAGCGCGGCACCGGCGGCACCGGCGGCGTCAGCTATCTCAAGCGCATGCTGGAGATCGAGCTGTTCCCCGAACTCTGGCGCGTCCGGACCATTCTCTAGAGATGTCCATGACCAAGTCGAAGCTTCGCGTCTATGACGACACCAGGGCGCTGTTCCATCTGCCTGACGGCGTCATCTATCTCGACGGCAATTCACTCGGCGCGCTGCCGCTGGGCGTTGCCGAGCGCGTCAACCGCGTCATCACCACCGAGTGGGGCAACGAGCTGATCCGTGCCTGGAACAGCGCGGGCTGGTATGCCCAGCCGCGCCATGTCGGGGATCGCATCGCCCGGCTGATCGGCGCGGAAGCAGGCTCGGTGATGGTCGGCGACACGCTGTCGCTGAAGGTCTACCAGGCGCTCGCCGCTGCGCTCGACATGAACGCATCGCGCAAGGTCGTCCTGTCAGACACCGGCAATTTCCCGACCGACCTCTACATGGCCGAAGGCTTGATCGCGACGCTCGGGCGCGGGCATCAATTGCGCCTGGTCGCGCCGGAGGAGATCGAGGCTGCGTTGTCGGAGGAGATCGCGGTCCTCTACATCACCGAGGTCGATTACCGCACCGGCCGCCGCCACGACATGGCGAAGCTGACGGCGAAAGCCCATGCGCTCGGCATCGTCACGGTCTGGGATCTCGCCCATTCGGCCGGCGCGCTGCCGGTCGATCTCGCCGGCTCAGGTGCCGATTTCGCCGCGGGATGCACCTACAAATACATCAACGCCGGTCCCGGCGCGCCGGCCTTCCTCTACGTCGCGCCGCGCCACGCCGACACCGCGCGCGCCGCGCTGTCGGGCTGGATGGGCCACGCAAAGCCGTTTGCGTTTGAGCTCGCCTATGTCGCGGCCGGCGGCATCGAGCGCATGCGCGTCGGTACCCCGCCGGTGTTGGCGATGGCGGCGCTGGAGGCTTCGCTCGACATCTGGGACCGCGTCGATATCGCCGAGGTCCGCGCGCGCTCGCTGGCGCTCGGCGATCTCCTGATCGCCGAAGTCGAGCGCCGCTGCCCGTCCTTGAAGCTGGTGACCCCGCGCGCGCATGAGCGCCGCGGCTCGCAAGTTTCCTTCGCCTTCGATGGCGGCTACGCCGCCATGCAGGCCCTGATCGCCCGCGGCGTCATCGGCGATTTCCGCGCCCCCGACATCATGCGCTTCGGAATCACGCCGTTGTATATCGGCGAGAGCGAAGTGATGAGGGCGGCCGAGATCATCGAGGAGGTGATCGCAGGCGAAGTGTGGCGGCGGCCGGAATATCAGGTCGTGAATGCGGTGACGTGAGCACCGAACGTCGCCCCAAGCGTCATTGCGAGCGAAGCGAAGCAATCCAGACTGTGTCCGTGGAAAGACTCTGGATTGCTTCGCTACGCTCGCAATGACGGGATGAGAGAGCTGTGCTCACCCCACAACGCCTGCACGATCGCATCCAGCCCATCGGTCAGCGCCGCAGGTCCCGGCTGCAGGATGATCGGCGACTTGATCTCGACGATGCGGCTGTCGCGCACGGCCGGAATCTCGCTCCAGCCGTCGCGCGCGCGGATGCGGGCGGGCACGACTTTCTTGCCGCACCGTGATGCGAGGATCACGTCGGGGGCTGCCTTACGCACGTCGTCCGCCGAGACGATACGATCCTTCGCCGCCTGCCGATGCCGCAGCTCCGGAAAGACATCCTCAGCCCCGGCGATCTCGATCAGCTCGGACACCCAGCCGATGCCGGAGATCAACGGATCGTCCCACTCCTCGAAATAGACCTTTGGCCGCGGCGAGGGGCGGGACGTTGCGGCGATCGCGGCGAGACGCCGTTCGAATCCTTGGGCGAGGTCCTCGGCGCGCTTGGCGGCGCCGACCAGAGCACCGAGAGTCCGGATCATCGCCAGGATTCCCGCAATGTCGCGCTGATTGAAGACGTGGACATCGACGCCGGGCCGCACGAGATCGGCGACGATACCGGCCTGGAGATCGGAGAAGGCGAGCACGAGATCCGGTTCCAGCGCCAGGATCTTTGGAATGTCTGCGGAGACGAAGGCCGACACCCGTGGCTTCTCGCGTCGCACCTGGGGCGGGCGCACGGCGTAGCCGGAGACGCCGACGATGCGGTCCTGCTCGCCGAGCAGGTAGAGCGTTTCGACCGTCTCTTCGGTCAGGCAGACGATGCGGCGGGGAGGGAAGTGACGCATGGGAGCAGCATATGCACAAATGCGGGCGCCGATGTCAGCATGGCCATGACCTCGGACGTCATTGCTTTGCCGCGCGAAGCAATTCACGCTGAGACAACAACGAATTGGGAGGATATCCGATGACGCCGCTCGAGAAACTTAAAGCGATGAAGATGCCGTTCGCCGAGCTCAAGGGCGTCGAATTCGTCGAGGCAGAGAAGGACCGCGTGGTGGCACGGATGACCGTCAGGCCCGATCTCTGCACCCTCCACCACACCATCCACGGCGGCGCGGTGATGGCGCTGGCCGATTCCGTTGGCGCGGCGGCGACCGTGATCAACCTGCCCGAGGACGCCAAGGGCACGACGACGCTGGAGAGCAAGACCAATTTCATCGGCGGCGCCAGGGAAGGAACCACGATCATCGCCACCGCGACCCCGGTTCACCGGGGCCGGCGCACCCAGGTCTGGACCACCCGGCTCGAAACCGAGGACGGCAAGCTGGTGGCCGTGGTGACCCAGACGCAGCTGGTCCTCGTATGATTACGGGGCTTTGATTTTGTTAACGAAATAGTCGCTCCCGATGCCCGAAACTTGGGCAGGTTCCCGTCTTGAAAATTATGGTGCGATGCACAACATAGGGGTCCTAGGGATTCGAACGCCTCCTCGAGGGACACCAAGAGGAGTTTTGACGTGGTACTTGAAGAGACCGTCCGCACCGCCCCAGGCTATGTGCGGACCCTGATCCAGCAGGAAGAGTTGCCGCTGCTGCGCGATCACCTGCTAAGGCTCGATGCCGAAAGCCGGCATGATCGTTTCAACGGTTTTCTCGACGACAGCTTCATCGAGCGTTACGCCGCCCGCTGTGCCGAGGACGGCACCGTGATCGTCGCCTATATCGTCGACGGCGTAGTCCGCGGTGCTGCCGAGCTGCATCCGCCGGAGCACGATTCTCTGCCCGAAGTCGCCTTCAGCGTGGAGGCCTCTGCGCGCCGCAAGGGCGTCGGCAGCGTGCTGTTCCGCCGCCTGATCGCGGAAGCGCGCTGGAAGGGCTACAAGCACCTGCGCATCACCACCGGCGCCGAGAATCACGCGATGCGGGCGCTTGCCCGGAAGTTCGGTGCGCATCTCGCCTTCCGCCACGGCGAATCGACCGGCACGATCGATCTGGCCAAGACGCCGGAAGCCGAGCTGGCCGAACTCGCAGCCGCGCCGTTCACGGCCGGGCGCGCGCTTCTCAGCTTCAACTCGACCTGCTGGAAGATCATCTCCAGCATGTACGGCAGTCGCGCCGCCTGAATCAAAAAGCGGACCGGCAAAACCGGTCCGCTCTTGTATTGGGGGCGTGGACGAGGCGCTCAGGTGCCGGTGCGCGTGCCGGTGCCGAAGCGACGGACGACGCGGCGTTCGACCACGACGGAGCGCTGTGCGCCCTGTTCGCCGGCGATCACGCGCGTGGCGGTGATGCGGCTGTTGGTGCGGGCCAGTTTCTTCACCTCGGCCTGGACCACATCGAGCGGCATCCCCATCAGAGCTGCGGCGATCTCGGCCTGCTGCTCCTGGTCGTCGGTGATGCCAACGGCGGCGAAGATCGCCTCGTCCAGGGTGGGCGGATCGTGACGCACGCGCCGCGTGCCGTACTTGGTATTCCAGTCTGCGCTCATGGGGGCCTCGTTTCGATCCGGGATACCTAGTGCCGCCTATGTTGCATTGCAATATGAATTTGGTGTGGCATCTCAGCTATTCACGACTTGCATCGATCCTGTGTCATGCCGGTGACGGAGCACCTGCGTTCACCTCGATCCGTTGCTGCGGCCAGCGCTCCAGCGCTGCATGGCCGGCCTCGGTGAGCCCGTAGATTCCCCGCTCCGTGCGTTCGAACCAGCCATACACATTGTTAAGCAAGATCTTGCCGGCATCGGGACACCGTTCGCGCAATTCGCGCACACGCCGCGGCCCCTCGGCGAGCGCGGAGGCGCAGGCCAGTGCCTGCTGCCGGTAGGCCGTCATGATCGGCGCGCGGGTGCTGCCGCCGAGCACGGGATCGCCCTGGCGACGCTGATGCTCGGCGACGAGCCGCGAGCGCTTTTTCGGCTCGCGTCGCGGCGCCGCGGTCGGCGGCTTCACCAGCACCTCGACTTGGCCGCGGTCGGTGACCCCCAGCATACCGAAGCCGAGGCGGCGACAGAGATTGCGATAGCGCGCGTCGCTCTCGCGCCCCTTGCCACGGATCGACATCTTGGCGGCAATCCAGACCTCGTCGCCCGCCGGCGCGCGGTCGACCGCCTGGAGGATCAGCTCGAGATTGAAGGCGAGCTTGAGCTGGCCGATCACCACCACCGGCGGGTCGCCGGCGCTGAGGCCCACGAGATCGCAGCCGCCGATCTCGCCCTTGACCGTGAAGCCGAGCTCTTCGAGGAAACGTTTGACGGGCAGGTAGAGCGCGGTTTCCACAGGTGTTCCGATCGGAGAATCGATTCCAGGCAGTCTAGCCCGGATCGGACTCGGGGCTCTCTGCCATTTGATCGGGAACAGACGGTCCGGCTATCCTGCGGGCGTGACAGTCGGGCGCTTGACGCAGATGACAATCAGGAACGGGCTCTATCACATCCGCATCCAGATGCTGGATGGTATCCAGGGCGGCAACCAGGGCGTCATGGTGCTGCGCGACGGCACCATGCGGGGCGGCGATTCATTCTTCTTCGCCTATGGCAGCTACATCTCCGCCGACGGCAAGTGGAAGGGCGAGCTGACCAACGAGGAGCACTCGCCCACGTTCGACGAGCGTCCGGTGTGGGGCCGCAAGATCGTGACCATCGGATTCAGCGGCACCTATACCGACGAGACCGCCTATGGCGAGGGCATCGCGCTCGCCGGCAAGCAGAGCATCCGCTTCAAGGGCGATCTGCGGCTCTTGGTACCGGATTGATCACACCCGCCCGCTGACCGGGATCAGCGCGCCGGTGATGCCGCTCGCGGCGTCGCTGGCGAGGAACAGGATGACTTCAGCAAGCTCCTGCGGCGTCACCCATTTGGCGAAGTCAGCTTTCGGCATGTCGGCGCGGTTGGCCTTGGTGTCGATGATCGACGGCAGCACCGCGTTCACTGTCACCTTGCCCTTCCACTCGCTGGCCAGCGCCTCGGTGAGGCGATGCACGCCGGCTTTCGACGCCGCATAGGGGCCCATGCCGGAGCCTGCCTGGAGCGCGCCCATGGCGCCGATGTTGACGATGCGGCCGGCGCTGGAGGCGGCGAGATGCGGCAGCGCCGCGCGCGAGGCGTTGAGCGCGGTCAGCACGTTGAGTGCATACATGCGCTGCCACGTCGTGATGTCGCCGTCGCCGACGGTCTCGAAGGCAAAGCCGCCGGCGATATTGATCAGGGCATCAAGCCTGCCGAAATGTTTTGCCGCAGCCTCGATCGCCGTCTTCGCCTGCGCGGCGTCGGACAGGTCGACGCCGCCGATCTCGATGCGCTCGGGCGTCGCTGGCATTTGCGAGGGCGCGTAATCGATGCCGGCGATCCGTGCGCCGCGGGACTGCGCGACCTCCGCAACCACTTTGCCGAGAGCGCCGAGCGCGCCGGTGACGACAATGACTTTTCCCTGCACGATGCGCTCCGTCGGTTGAACCTGCCCCGACTATTGCGCGGGCCGAATTGGTCTTGCAATGGCGGCGGCTTCAAGGCTGAATGATCGACGCAACCTTGGATAGCGGGGGAGAGGTGAAGTGACCGAGAGTCCGCCGGCCGTGGACGTCCCCCGAGACGTCATCAAGTTGAGATATCCGCTGCGCAACTTCTTCGAGGCACTGCGCGGAACGGGTTCGGTTCGCATCGTGGCGATGGGATCATCCTCGACGGCCGGACGTGAGGACGTCGTGCCCTATCCCTCTCGCCTCGAGATGTGTCTGAGGCAGAACTACGATGCGCATTTGCCGAAGGTCCGGGTCGACGTCCTGAATCGGGGCAAGGGTGGGGAAGAGGCGCCAAAAGAGCTGGATCGCTTCGATGCCGACATTTTCGCCGACAAGCCCTCGGTCGTGCTCTGGCAGGTCGGCACCAACGCCATCTTTCGCAAGAATGAATTCGTGTTTGAAAAGGTGGTCGAGAAGATCGCCGAGGGAGTGCGTCTGCTGAGCGAGCACCCGATGGATGTGGTATTGATCGACCCGCAATATGTGACAGCCATGCTCCGAGACGATAAGGCAGAGCTCTCGGAAAAGATGGTCTCGGAAATCCGGAAGATCGCAGAAGCTGCAAAGGTGAACGTGTTTCAGCGCTGGGCGCTGATGCGGCACTGGCATGTGAACAACGACGTGTCGTTCGAGCAAATGCTCGATCCGAGCGATCCTGACAAGCTGCACCAAGGCGACTGGAGCACGCTTCAGGTTTCCAAAGCCCTGTGCCGCGCGATCACCGATGCCACCCTGGCGGCGAGCTGGCTCCCCGCCGAGTGGCAATCCTGATCACGCTTGCAGATAACGCTCCTTTAGCGCCGTCCGCTCGGCCGCGCCGAGCTTGAGCCCGTCGCGCAAGTAGGTTTCGACATCGCCATAGTCGCGGCCGACGGCTTCGAAAGCCGCCGCAAGATACGAAGCCTCGACCGAGCCGATCGCGTCGAGCACGTCGGCGGGAAGGTCGGAGGCGTTTGACGCATCGCGACGGTAGTGCCGGTTGGTCAGGAGGTAGTCCTCGGCAATGACGTCATCGGAAACGCCGAGCGCATGCAGGATCAGCGCGCTGGCAAAGCCGGTGCGGTCCTTGCCGGCGGTGCAGTGGATCACGAGCGGGGCGCGGTCTTCCAGCAGATGGCCGAACAGCGCGCGAAAGCTGTGCGTGTTGTGACGGACATAGTTGCGGTAGGACTCGCGCATGAGCTCCAGTGCGACCGGCGCGGTCAACGTGCCCCGGGCGAGTTCGGCGCGCAGGGCGGCAACAACCGTCGGCTCGATCGGCAGCGAGTGCACGGTGATCTCGTTCACGACGCAGACACCGGCCGCGCGCTCCTCCAGACCGCGAAAATCGAATGCGCTTCTGACGCCGAGCGCGCGGACGATCTCGATGTCATCGGCGGTGAGCTGACCGAGATGGTTGGAGCGGAAGATGTGCCGCCAGCGCGTAGTGCGGCCATCGGTGGTCGGATAGCCACCGAGATCGCGGAAATTGCTGGCGCCTTGCAAGGCGAGGTGACGGGTAGGGGAGTCGGACATCGGATATGCTTTTGTTATGTTGCCGGCGGATCATTACAGGGGGCGATCATGAACCGGCACAAGGCCATTGTTTTGGCGATCAGCATGCTGGCGGGCGGACTCTTCGGCATGCGGCAGGCCGGTGCGCAGACGTTCCTGACCTACCGCTGCGCTGATGGTACGCAGTTCATCGTCGGGTTTTATGACGCCGACAAGCGCGCCTTCCTCCAGATCGACGGCGAACCCGTCACGCTCGCCAGGCGGCTGACGGTCTCGGGCGCGCGCTATTCGGGGGCGGGGGTCACGCTGAGGATCGGCAAGACGGGAGCGACCACCGTCAAGCATCTGAAGCGGCCGGTCACGGCCTGCGCGGTGGTCGAAAAGCCCGGGCTCTAGCCGCGCGGCCATCAAGAATCAAAAAGGGTCGAAACCTCGTTGTTTCGACCCTCTTCAAACTGCTGCCGGTCGCTCCAGGGAGCGTCGCGGGATTGAACCAAACGCGGGCATTAGCGATCCCATTTCGGCTTGTCTTCGTCGACGGCCTCCTGATGGTACCAGCTTCCGCTGCAAATCGTCTCGTTCACGGGAAGCGAGAGACGGTCGGCAGGAAGGCGGGCCTCACCGTAGCGGCGTCCTCCGAGAGCCGCGCGGCCCCCGGCGGGGAATTGGTAGATCTTTGCAGATCCCTCACTCAGACCATTGTTCATCATTGCGGTATCTCCTCGGGTCGAAGCGCTTGGCCTCCATGGTGCGCCCGACTCGTTCGATTGTGGTTACTGGAATCCCCATATCGGCCGCGCGCCCCGAAATGCAAAGTGCTGAAAAGGAAATCAGTTTCAGCCCATTTTCTGGGCAGCGTGCTTTCTGCATCCTCCAAGGCACCTGCTTGGTGACTAACGCTTGGGCCATTGCGAAGGTTGCTGGCGACTGGGCGAAGACTTTGCGAATATTGCCGGACGTTGATGCGCGTTTCATCGGCAACCTCCGGCGCAGGTCGGGCTGCTCCAGAATCAGGCGTTTTCCGCGGGATTTTTGCGGTGCAGCTTCACGCAAAGGTGCGCCGCTATGACGCACGCCGCTGTGGACGCCCAGCCGGCGGCGGGGAGAGCCCGGCGGCAGGGGAAAACCTTCCGTAGTGCGGCCTTTTGGCACGTTAAATGCTTGTAAGCGGTCGGCCGATGGTGGCCGGGTACAAACGTGCGGGGGCCCCAGGGCCCCCAACCTTTCGCATCATCTACAGAGAGGCTCAATGACCAAGTACAAGCTCGAGTACATCTGGCTCGACGGATATACGCCGACTCCGAACTTGCGCGGCAAAACTCAGATCAAGGAATTCGCGTCGTTCCCGACGCTCGAGCAGCTTCCGCTCTGGGGCTTCGATGGCTCCTCCACCCAGCAGGCCGAGGGCCACAGCTCCGATTGCGTGCTGAAGCCGGTCGCCGTCTTCCCGGACGCTGCCCGCACCAACGGCGTGCTCGTGATGTGCGAAGTCATGATGCCCGATGGCAAGACCCCGCACGCCTCCAACAAGCGCGCCACCATTCTCGACGATGCCGGCGCCTGGTTCGGCTTCGAGCAGGAATACTTCTTCTACAAGGACGGCCGTCCGCTCGGCTTCCCGGCTTCGGGTTATCCGGCGCCGCAGGGCCCGTACTACACCGGCGTCGGCTTCTCGAACGTCGGCGACGTCGCCCGCAAGATCGTCGAAGAGCATCTCGACCTCTGCCTCGCGGCCGGCATCAACCATGAAGGCATCAACGCGGAAGTCGCGAAGGGCCAGTGGGAATTCCAGATCTTCGGCAAGGGCTCCAAGAAGGCCGCTGACGAAATGTGGATGGCCCGCTACCTGATGCTGCGCCTGACCGAGAAGTACGGCATCGACATCGAGTTCCACTGCAAGCCGCTCGGCGACACCGACTGGAACGGCTCCGGCATGCACGCCAACTTCTCGACCGAGTACATGCGCACGGTCGGCGGCAAGGAGTACTTCGAGGCTCTGATGGCCGCGTTCGACAAGAACCTGATGGACCACATCGCCGTCTACGGCCCGGACAACGACAAGCGTCTGACCGGCAAGCACGAGACCGCGCCGTGGAACAAGTTCAGCTACGGCGTGGCCGACCGCGGCGCTTCGATCCGCGTGCCGCACTCCTTCGTCAACAACGGCTACAAGGGCTATCTGGAAGACCGTCGCCCGAACTCGCAGGGCGACCCATACCAGATCGCTTCGCAGATCCTGAAGACGATCGCGTCCGTGCCGGCCGAGAAGAAGGCGGTCGCCTAAGATCCTCCCGGCCCGGGCGGGGGGGCTGGCCCGGGTTGGCTTTCAATCCGCCGGAGCTGAAAGGCTCCGGCGGATTTTTTGCATTTTGATGACGGGCGTTCCTGTGGCCTGTCGACCCCGATGGCGTGAAACTTGTCCATCGCCATCGAAAGCGGGATAGAGTGTCACTGGATGCGCGCAGGGCCGGGGACGGCTGGTGTTTGAGGGTTTCTACAAGGTGCGGTTTCAGCTCGGCGACGCCGTTGGCCGGAGCGTGATGCATGCCGGCAATGGCAAGATGCTTGGCGGCAATTCGGCCTTCGCGCATATCGGCACCTACGAGAAGACCGACGACGGCGTCGACATCGTCATCAAGACCGTCCGCCACAACCCCGATCCGAACTACCGCGCCATGGCCGGCACCGATGATGCGACCTTGCTGGCGAAAGGCTGGGCCGACGGCGATCTCTATCGCTTCAAGGGCGAGCTGAAGGAGCTGCCCGGCGTTCCCTTTCAGTCGGTGATGACGCCGATCACCGAGGACGAGGTGCCGATCGCCGGCGGCGTTGGCGAGGGCGGTATTGGCGATGGCCTCTATTCGATCCACCTGCGCATGCTCGACGGCGTTGACGGCGGCCTCACCGGCGTGATGCTGCTCAACCAGGGCCGCATTCTCGGCGGCGATGCCTCGTTCTACTATCTCGGCAGCTACACCGCCACGAACGGCCGCTGGAAGGGCCAGATCCTCAATCAGGAGCACACGCCGGCCAAGGACGATCCGATCTTCGGCGGCCACGAGGTCGGCATTGGCTTCTCCGGCAGCTACGACGCGGAGCAGGCGGTGCTGGAGGCAACGGCGCTTGCCGGCAAGCGCAGCCTGCGCCTGACCGCCGCGCTCAAGCTGATGCACCGCGCCTGATCTCATCCGGGAATACACATGGAAAAGTCCATCCGCATGCTTTCGACGCTCGGCCTGATGGGCGCGATGCGCAGCCTGTCGTCCGCCTTCGAGACCGCCAGCGGCATCCACGTCGATGCCGACTTCGCGCCGACCCTGGCGCTGCTCAAGCGGCTGCGCGACGGCGAGGCCGCCGATCTCGCTATCCTCACGCGCGAGGGGCTCGATGAGGTGATCGGCGAGGGCCGTGTGATCGCCGAGAGCGCAGCCGATCTCGCGCGCTCCTTCGTCGGCATTGCCGTGCTTGCGGGGCAGGCGCATCCCGACATCGCGACCGAAGCCGCGCTGCGCAAGACGCTGCTTGCGGCGCGGTCCGTCGCCTATTCGCGGCTGGGCGCGAGCGGCGTGTACTTCGCCCAGCTGATCGTGCGGATGGGGATCGCCGCCGAGGTCAACGCCAAGGCCACCATCGTCGAACAGGGCTTTACCGCCGAGCGACTCGTCAGCGGCGAGGCGGATCTGGCCGTGCAGCAGATCAGCGAGCTGAAGCAGGTCGACGGCATCGAAGTGATCGGGCCGGTCCCGCACGATTTGCAGACACCGGCCGTGTTCTCCGCCGGCCGCATGGCGAACGCGAAACATGCCGAAGCCGCGGACCGGTTGCTGCGCTACCTCGCATCGCCGGAGGTCGTGCCCGTTCTGCGTCAATCGGGACTCGAGCCTTGAATTTGCCGGAGCCGGGACGCAACGTGGTGTCCATGCGGACCTATCTTCTTGCCATTCTCCTCGCGCTCGCCGCGCCCCTCGCGGCGCATGCGCAATCGGCCGACCTCGTCCTGTGCGACCGGGTTGCGGCTGATCCCAGCGATCCCGACAAGCCGGCTGACGTGAAGGGCGTGGCGGAGATCGCGGCCTCCGACGTCGCGACCGCCATCAGGTTCTGCAAGCAGGCCGCGCCATCTTCGCGGCGTGCGATGTTCGCGCTCGGCCGCGCCTATGCCGCCAACCGGCAAACGGCGGAGGCGATCGCTGCCTGGCGGAAGGCTGCGGATAAGGGATCGAGCGCGGCCATGGTCGAGCTCGGCGTGCTCTACGGCACCGGCGCCGGCGTCGCAAAGGACGAAGCGCAGGCGCGCAAATTGTTCGAGAAGGCGGCGCAGGCCGGCAATCCCCGCGGCGTCAGCAATCTTGCCGCGCTCGGCGGCGCCGGCGGTGGCGCGCCCGCCGATCCCGCGCAGGCGCGCGCGCTGCTGGGCAAGGCCGCCGAGACCAACGCGGAGGCGCAGTACCAGCTCGGCCTGATGCTCTCCGAAGGCACGGGCGGCGCACAGGACGACGTCGCTGCGCGCGCGCTGTTCGAGAAGGCGGCCGCGCAAAACCATCCCGGCGCGCTGGAGCGGATGGGCGCCTTCGCACAGGAAGGCCGCGGCGGCGCGAAGGACAAGGATGCCGCGAAAGCCTATTACGAGCGCGCCGCAGCGCTTGGCGACGAAGACGCCAAGAAGGCATTGGAGCGGCTGCGCTGCCCCTACGCGATCAAGGACAAGCAGGGCAAGCTCGTCACCACGCTGTGCTTCTAGCTCACTTGTAATAGTAGGCGACGTTGTTGCGGGCGTCGCGATAGGTCGTCTCGAGAAAATCAGGATACTGCGCCGCCGCTCGCGCCACGGCGCGCACGACGCAGGCCCAGAAATCCCCATCCCAGCTGAAATGGGTGAAGGTCGCGTCCTCGAATTTGACCGCGGTGATGATGGCCTGCCTGATCGCGGCGTCATCGGCGCGCGGATGGGCGCGCTTGAGGTAGCCGAACATCGGCCCTTCATGGGCATGGTCGCGATCCCAGCGGTATTTCGCGCTGATCTGCTCCGGCGTGAGGGTGCGATTGATGCGGACCTCTTCGGCGGTCGGGCGCCCTTCGATCGAATCCAGGCGGTAACGCCAGCGCCAGAGTTCGAACGCGGCATCGAGCAGCGGTTGTTTCGCCGCGCTGGCGATGAATTCCGCGATCTGATCTTCGGGTGATAGCCCTGTCTGCTTCATGCCCCTTCGTCGCGTGCTTGCGGGGGCGGGTTCAAGGGAAGGAACCAGCTCCGGCAAGCGCTGTTGAGATGACAACAAGCGGGAGGCCCGATCATGATCCGCAAACTGGCATCCGGCGAGTATCGCCTTTACTCACGCAAGGTGAATCCGAAGACCGGCAAGCGTCGCAACCTCGGCACCTTCAAGAGCCGCGCGGCGGCCGAGAAGCACGAGCGCGAAGTGCAGTATTTCAAGCGTCACTAGCGCGTGGCGAGGGGGCCGTGACCACGCAAGACAAAAAAGTCGAAGAACAACCCCATGCACAGTAGCCGGGGCGCTGAAATCACAACGAAATCATGGATTGCGGATTTGGCGAAATTCGTTTGACCCGTCGGGCAAAACAGGGGCATGATGGCATCATGCAGCGAAAGGTCCGGCGAGCGGCGCCTGCGCGAAAAAGCCGGATGGAACCGATGCGGCGGCAGTGCTAGGTAGCCTGCGATTCTTTTCCGATTTCGCGGGTTCAAGGCGTTGCTCAACGGTCTCTACAAGGTTGAATACGGCGTTGGCGGCGCGTTCGGCCGCAGCATCATGTGCATGCACAATGGCAAGATGCTGGGGGGCAATTCCGCTTTCGCGCATCTCGGGACCTATGAGGTCAGGGACGGCGCGATCGAGGCCAATGTCATCACCGAGCGCCACAACGAGGATCCCAATTACAAGCCGCTGATGGGCACCGACGTCGCCGCGATCAGGGTGCGCGGCCGGACGGAGGGATCGACGATCCTGTTCGAGGGCAAGGCCGATCCGGTGCCGGGCAGCGTGTTCTGGGCCAACCTCGCGCCGCTCGACGACGAGGCGCTGCCGCCGCGCGGCACGGTCGGTCCCGACGGTATCGTCAACGGGCTGTACTCAATCCACATCCGCGCGCTCGACGGGATCGATGCCGGGCTGTCCGGCGTGATGCTGCTGATGGACGGCCGCATCCTCGGCGGCGATGCGTTCTTCTACTATCTCGGCTCCTATTCCTCGGCGGATGGCCGCTGGAAGGGCGAGATGCTGAACCAGGAGCACACGCCGGCGAAGGACGAAAATCCCGTCTTCGGCGGCTATGAGGTCGGGATCGGCTTCTCCGGAACCTGCACGGCCGATAGCGGCGAGCTCGAGGGCATTGCGCTCGCCGGCAAGCGCAGCCTGCGCCTTGCGGCCTCGCTCAAGCTGATGCGAAGGGCGTAGGGCGGATACTCATCGAAACTGCGTCCGCTGCCCTGAAAAGCGGACATCGAAGGTGTTCTGGATCAACGGCGTCCTCGGGCCAGCAGGGGGTGGGCTGCCGCCAGGTCGCGCCTGCTTGCGCGCGTTAGCAGCGCAATTTTCGTCCGCTGGTTGCATAGGTGATGATTCTGATATAAGTTTTAGACTGATTTTGAGCTTTTGCTTTTTTTGCCTGTCAATTTTACTTACCGGATATCGGTAATGAATTACCAGAACGTCGACAGAATTGCTGTCGGTATGCGTTTCAGGATGAGCGAGCTTGGTGCCGCTCGATGCCCAGAAATTGCCGACCGGAGTGGTATCGTCATTGACGTGAGCCGTCGCACTACGGGCATCACCGTGCTGTTCGATGGCGCCCGAAGACCAACGTGCCTGCACCGGGACTTTATATCGCCCATCTCGGATGGGGAGGTCACCGCACCTTCTATCGCTTCAGACGAATGAGGGTCCGCGATGTTTTCAAAACCGCGCGAATGGTCGAGGCACGAGGCGCAGCGATTGACGACTCTCGCGCGTCAGAAAACCTGCGCCGGCGACATAGCCCGTGAGCTCGATCGCCATGTCACTTCAGTCAGAAAGAAGGCACGCGAACTCGGCTTGCTGCTCCCGAAGCGGGCCGACGTCTCGCGACTACGTCGGAAGTGAAATCATTCAATGTGGCGCGTCGCGCGCCACCGCCGCCTGCGACGGTATTCGTTAGGTAGGGCTCTGACGTAGGCGCGCTGCAAATGTATTCCCCTTGGCAGCCGCGCGGGGCGCAATGCCGCGCATGATGTCGCCAGCGGCTGGGCATCAACAGACATCACGGTTTGCGGCTCGGTCGGCACGCTTCGGGCCGGACGCGGACAGCGAACTGGCTGCCAGCGGGCACGAAGCGCCGTTTCGGGGCGAATTCCAGCAAGCTGGCGTGACCGGCGAGGGCGGAATCCGGGCCCGGCCGGGCTTCCCCTTGGGGCCGGCATGGCCTATGACGCTGCAACGCAAAAATTCCCCCAAAATGACCTCATGATCCGCCTCGACAACGTCAGCAAGCAAGCCGGCCACCAGATCCTTTTCATCGAAGCCTCCGCCGCCCTCAACAAGGGCGAGAAGATCGGGCTCGTCGGCCCGAACGGCGCGGGCAAGACCACGCTGTTCCGGATGATCGCCGGTGAGGAGCTGCCGGACGAAGGGCAGGTCTCGACCGATCGCGGCATCACCATCGGGTATTTCAATCAGGACGTCGGCGAGATGAGCGGCCGCAGCGCCGTGGCCGAGGTGATGAACGGCGCCGGCCCCGTCAGCGAGGTCGCGGCCGAGTTGCGCCAGCTCGAGGCTGACATGGCCGACCCTGACAAGGCCGACCAGATGGACGAGATCATCGCGCGCTATGGCGAGGTGCAGCACGCCTTCGAGGAACTCGACGGCTATGCGCTCGACGGCCGCGCGCGCGAGGCGCTCTCCGGTCTCGGCTTCAGCCAGGAGATGATGGACGGCGACGTCGGAAAACTCTCCGGCGGCTGGAAGATGCGCGTGGCGCTGGCGCGTATTCTTCTGATGCGGCCCGACGTCATGCTGCTCGACGAGCCGAGCAATCATCTCGATCTGGAAAGCCTGATCTGGCTGGAGAAATTCCTGCACGACTATGAGGGCACGCTCTTGATGACCTCGCATGACCGCGAGTTCATCAACCGCGTGATCTCCAAGGTGATCGAGATCGATAGCGGCTCGCTGACGACCTATACCGGCGATTACGAATTCTACGAGCAGCAGCGCGCGCTGAACGAGAAGCAGCAACAGGCGCAGTTCGAGCGCCAGCAGGCGATGCTCGCCAAGGAGATCAAGTTCATCGAGCGCTTCAAGGCGCGTGCCTCGCATGCAGCCCAGGTGCAGAGCCGGGTGAAGAAGCTCGACAAGATCGAGCGGGTCGAGCCGCCGCGCCGCCGCCAGACGGTGGCGTTCGATTTTCCGCCGGCACCGCGCTCGGGCGAGGACGTCGTGGCGCTCAAGAGCGTCCACAAGGGCTATGGCAGCAAGCGCATCTATGACGGTCTCGATTTCATGATCCGCCGTAGGGAGCGCTGGTGCGTGATGGGCGTCAACGGCGCCGGCAAGTCGACGCTGCTCAAGCTCGTCGCGGGCGCCAGCGAGCCGGACGAGGGCACGGTGGCAGTCGGCGGCAGCGTCAAGATGGGCTATTTCGCCCAGCACGCCATGGACCTGCTCGACGGCGAGCGCACCGTGTTCCAGTCGCTGGAAGACGCGTTTCCGACCGCGGGGCAGGGCTCCTTGCGCGCGCTCGCCGGCTGCTTCGGCTTCTCCGGCGACGACGTCGAGAAGCGCTGCCGCGTGCTCTCGGGCGGCGAGAAGGCGCGCCTCGTGATGGCAAAAATGCTGTTCGATCCGCCGAACTTCCTGGTGCTGGACGAGCCGACCAACCATCTCGACCTCGCCACCAAGGAGATGCTGATCACGGCGCTGTCTGATTTCGAGGGCACCATGCTGTTCGTCTCGCACGACCGGCACTTTCTGGCGACGCTGTCGAACCGGGTGCTGGAGCTGACGCCCGAAGGCATCCACCAGTTTGGCGGCGGCTACACGGAGTACGTCGCGCGCACGGGGCAGGAAGCGCCGGGGTTGAGGTCATAGCGGGCATTGTCCCGGATTTCGCTTCGCTCCATCCGGGATTCAATCTCCGCGCTCTCCGAAGCTGCCGTTGATTTCGCCGACGCCGCCCCAATCGGCAGGCAGCAAGCCAGCACGAACAAAGCGGTGAAGCGACGAATGCGGCCTCGGCGAGGCCGGATTGGGATGCGAAGCAGTCGGCGGTGTCGCGGCGAA
The DNA here is from genome assembly GCF_004571025.1 of Bradyrhizobium niftali. Classification (GTDB taxonomy): domain Bacteria; phylum Pseudomonadota; class Alphaproteobacteria; order Rhizobiales; family Xanthobacteraceae; genus Bradyrhizobium; species Bradyrhizobium niftali. The sequence continues at coordinate 375,107 of NZ_SPQT01000002.1, forward strand.
AATGTTTTGCTTCCGTCGCCGACACCGACACGCTGATCCTGCCGATTCATTTTCCGGCGCCGACCGTCGGGCTGATCAAGCCGCTCGGCGCCGCCTTTGACTATCGTTTCAAGCGGGAGTAGGGCGACCGCACTTCGGACGGTCTAGTAAGTATAGAACATCCGTTGGATCTCCTTGGTGTCGGTCGTCTTGGTCAGCGCCAGCATCAGCAGAATACGCGCCTTTTGAGGATTCAGCGTATCCGAGACGACGAAGTCGTGTTCGTCGTCCTTGGCCTCCCCGTTGCGTGCGACGATGCCGTTTCCGACACGGCTGCTGCGAACGATCACGACACCCTTCTTGCGGGCCTCGTCGAGAGCCGGCTCGACCGCGGGCCGAGCCAGGCTGCCGTCACCCACCCCGGCATGCACGATCCCCTTGGCTCCGGCGGCGACAAAAGCGTCGATCGCGACCCGGTTCATGTTGGCGTAGCCGTAGACGATGTCGACTTGCGGCAGGACATCGAGCTTGGAGACGTCAAATTCGGAGTCCGCCGTGTGCCGGCGCGTCGATTGACGATAGAAGTACGGTTTGTTGCCCTGCATGTAGCCGAGGAAGCCGAGTTCCGGCGTGCGGAAGGTGTCTGCCGTCGAGGTGTTGTTCTTGGTCACGTCGCGAGCTGCGTTGATCTGATCGTTGAGCGCGACGAGTACGCCCTTGCCGACGGCCTCGTCACTGCCTGCGAGGATCACCGCATTAAAGAGGTTGATCGGCCCATCCGCGCTGATCGCTGTCGACGGCCGCATCGCGCCGACGATGACGACAGGTTTCTTGCTCTTGACGACGAGATCTAGAAAATAGCTGGTTTCCTCGATCGTATCAGTCCCGTGCGTGATCACGATCCCATCGACGTCGTCTTGCGCGAGGAGCGCGTTGACGCGCTTGGCGAGCTTGAGCCAGTAGTCATTGTTCATGTTCTCGCTGGCGATCTGGAAAACCTGCTCGCCCTTGACGTTAGCCACCGTTTTCAGTTCGGGAACGGCGTTCAGGAGGGTCTCTATGCCCACCGTGGCTGCGGTGTAGCCGACCACGGTGGTGCTGCTCGCCCCGCTGCCGGCGATCGTGCCACCGGTTGCCAGAACCATGACGTTGGGCAGACCGGGGCCCCTCGCGTTCGCGACGTCAAGACTGATGAGCAGCGCGAAGAGCAAGCTCATTGTCGCGATCATGTGATGACGCACTCGAAACTGCCACATCTCGGTATTCCTTTGCTAGAAAGCCTCGTCGATGCGCCCCGGTTCGCTCGGCACTGCATGATCCGTCAGCCGAGGCCTTCTGTCCAGAGTGGCGATGCTTTTGGATGATTTGGTTCGGACGCTGGGCATGGGGCAACACACATGCGAATGGCCGGGACAAGCCCGGCCATGACGAGTTCTTGGAGCTAATGTTCGCCTAGGAAGCAGCGAATTCGCGGTGCCTTACGCGCCGACCTCGCACTTCTTCATAAAACTGTTCTTGGCGGCGCCGGCCAGCGGCTTGCCGTCGGCGCTGACGGCCTTGGGCGTGCAGGCGTCGGCCTTGCACTTCTTCAGGAACGAGGTCTTGGCTGCGCCTGCGAGCGGCTTGCCGTCCTTGCCGACCGCCTTGCTCTCGCAGGTTTCTTGCGCGAAGGCCGATCCCGCTGCAAAGGTCGCGACGATCGCAGCCAGGAAAATCCGCTTCATCATGAGTGTCTCCCTAAACCAGAAATGGCGAGCGGATTGGAGCCGGGAATCGTGGCGCAATCAAGCAGGATCGGCGCCGACGCGTCTTCGCGCGGTTCATTTTTTCCAGCGGTCGAGGGCGGCCATGGCCTTGACGCGCGCGTCGTTCATCGCCGCCTGATTCCCGGGCGTCGACTGCCGCCGGGACGAGGGCTCGTCGAAACCGTGGGTTGCCCCGCGATAGGTCGTGACGTCGATCGGGCTTCCGGCCTGCCGCGAGCGGTCGGCGAATTGCTGGCAGGTCTGCGGTGAGACCTCTTCGTCGTCGGCGCCGAGAAACATCGCGATTGGAGCGGCGCTGGAGATGGTCGGCGCGACCAGTGCCTTCCGTCCGCAGCCCGGATAGAACACGAGCGCGCCGCGATAACCGGCTGTCTTGTCGCCCTGCCGGATCATCACGTTCAGTGCGGTGCTGCCGCCATTGGACCAGCCCTGGAGGAAGACCTGCCTGCCGATCACGTCGCTGCGTCCGCGCAGATAAGCGAGCGCCCCCTCGGCATCGAGCGGGCGCACGGTCAGTTCGTTGACGTCGGCACGGTCAGGATCGTCGTGGGTGAAGCGGCCGAAGCCGTGCGCCTTGCCGCGTGGGCCGAAACTGTCCGGGAGCAAGGCAAGGTAACCGTGCGCCGACCAATATTCGCCCCACATCCTGTGGCGCTTGGACAAGGTGGTGGCGTCGCAGGGCGAAGCGATACCGGCGCCGACGGACGTGCAGCCGGAATTGTTGTTGCTGGAGTAGGGGCCGCCGCGGCCGTGCAGCATGACGACGGCAGGCCAGGGGCCCGGCGTCGTTGGCTGGAACAGGTAGCCGACGAGCGCGGTGCGGTTGTCGGCGCTGCGAAAATAGACCGTCTGCGGTGCGGCGGAGACGGCCGCGACCGGCACCAGCGAGGCGACGAGGCCGATGAAGAGACGGACAAGATGAGTTGGCAAATCGGTCGGGCCTGATCGCAACGTGATCACACGCCCCGCACGAGCAGCGCCTTGAAATCGGCCCGGGCGCGCTGCGCCTCAGCCCTGGCGACGTCCGAGGCGTCGCCCAAGCCGAAATAGCCGTGGATCAGGCCGGGCCCCTCATGATGCCTGACCCGTACGCCGGCGGCTTCGAGCGCCTGCGCGTAGGCCGCGCCCTCGTCGCGCAACGGATCGAACCAGGCGGTGGTCACGACCGCGGGTGCGACACCTGCAAGGGATGCAGCGCGCAGCGGTGAGACCCGCCAGTCCTTGGCATGGCCGGGTTCGGCGAGATAATGGCCGCAAAACCATTGCATCGTGGCGCGCGTGAGGAAATAGCCGTCGGCATTCTCCGCGCGCGAGGGATAGCGCGCGTTCTCGCGCGCATCGGCGTAAGCGCCGAGGACGTCGGTCACGGGATAGACCAGGAGCTGCGCGGCGAGCTTGATGCCGGCGTCGCGGCAGGCGATCGCGGTGGCGGCTGCGAGATTGCCGCCGGCGCTGTCGCCGGCAACGCCGAGGCGTTTTGCGTCGCCGCCAAATTCCGCGACGCGGTTGAAGATGTCACTCACCGCGGCGAAGGCATCCTCGAAGGCGCCGGGAAAGCGCGTCTCCGGGGGGCGACGATAATCGACGGAGACGACGATCGCGCCGGTCTCGATCGCAAGGTTGCGCGCCTGCCGGTCATGGGTCTCGATGTCGCCCGCGACCCAGCCGCCGCCGTGAAAAAACACTACGGTCGGCGCGGGATCGGTGCCGATTCGGTAGAGGCGTGCATCGAGCGGGCCGGCGCCGCCTTTCACCTTGATATCCTGCACGGTCTCGACCGGCGGCGGCGGTACGGCCGCGCGCGCGGCAGCCAGTGCGCGCAAGGAATCGCGGGCGCTCTGTGGCGTCATCGTGGTGGGATCGCGCAGCGGCAGCAGCGGAATGATCTGGGCGATGACGGGATCGAGCGGTGCGGCCATTTGCAGGTCCTCGCGGGATTCTTGCCAGGGTTCTTGGTCTTGCTTGCGGCTTAGCATAGATTTCGCGCGCCGCATCGGCAACGGCAATGCCGCGGGATGAACGGGCAGGGAGGTCTCGAGTTGGAATTCGAAGCGTTGGTCCAGTCGCGCCGCAGCGTGCGCGGCTTCAAGAACAAGCCGGTGAAACGTGCGGTAATCGAAGCGATCATCGAGAGCGCCAAGCGCGCGCCGTCGTCGATGAACACCCAGCCCTGGCATGTCCACGTGCTGACAGGCCGCCCGCTGGAAGAGGTGCGCCGCCGCAACATGGAAGAGATGATCGCCGGCGCCAGGGTCAAGCGCGACATCATCAGCCATGGCGAGTACCAGGGCGTGCATCGCACGCGGCAGGTCGACATCGCCAAGAAACTGTTCGGCGCGATGGGGATCGCGCGTGACGACAAGCCGATGCGCCAGGACTGGGTGCTGCGCGGCTTCCGCCAGTTCGACGCGCCGGTCTCGCTGGTCCTGACCTATGACCGCGTGCTCGATCCCGGCGCAGTCTGCCATTTCGATCTCGGCGCGCTCTGCTACGGCATCGTGCTCGCAGCCTGGGACCGCGGCCTCGGTTCGGTGATCAACGGGCAGGGCATCATGCGCTCCGATATCGTGCGCGAGGTTGCCGGAATCCCCGAAGACGAGGTGATCATGACCTGCGTCGCGATGGGTTATCCCGACGACGGCTTTGCCGCCAACGCGGTGCGCTCGGATCGCGAGCACAACGATGATTTCGTGCGTTATGTCGGCTTTGCCGACTAGCGCGAGAAGTCACTGACGCGGAGAGCTGACTGTGGCGGCGGGGAGGAGAATATTTTTTGATGCCGAGCCATTAGTGGCTCTTGCAATCTCGATCGCACGGGAGGAACAATACGCGCAGTGAAAGGTTTGTTGCTGGCGCGAGGGAATTGACATGCGGCGGCTGGCTAGCCTGGTTCGACGGTTCTTCGGTCCGCGACCGCGGTACCCGATCGATGACGATCCAAATCTTCCCTTCACATCCGATGAGTTCGGCAAGCTGATCCGCAGCGGCAGACGCGAGGACATGAAGCTGCTTGCGGAAGGACTGGCTTCCCGATCGATTCCGTATCGCGCCAAATACCGGGCCACGCACTAAGCGCGGTTCGCAACGAGGTCCTCGCCGCGGGATCGCCCCGCCTGCGCGGTCATCGCGTGAGCGCAACCTGCTTGAACGAGGTTACGAGGGCCTTCTCCAGCTTTCCGGTCATCCCGCAAAGGATGTTGTAGGCCTCGGTGCGCGGCATTGTCGGCTTGTAGTGCCGGTGCTCGATCAGCGCGGCGAAGATGTCCGAGATCGTCAGAATGCGGACGACGTCATTGATGCTCTCGCTGCACAGCGCGTCGGGATAACCGCTCCCGTCGAGATATTCGTGGTGATGCCGCACGGCATCGAGAATCTCGGGCGATATCTTCTCGTGGCTCTTGAGAAATTCGTAGCCGGCAGCCGGATGGGTCTCGATCATGGCGCGCTCCTCGGCGTCGAGGCGGCCGGGCTTGTCCAGGATCGCAAGGGGAATCTGGGCCTTGCCGATGTCGTGGAACATCGCCGCCGAATACAGGCGCTCCAGGTCGGCTCGCCCGACGCCGAGGCTCAGCCCGAAGTCGATCGCGACGCCGGTCACCAGCAGGCAATGCTGGTAGGTTCCCTCGTGATGGCGCCGCACCGTCGTGAGCCATTCGGACAGGCCGTGTTCGCTGATGCGATCGGCAATCTTGCGGCCGGCCTCTTTTGTGCCGACGACATCAAGGGGCTCGCCGAGCGCGACGGCCGTGAACATCGATGCGATGGCGGTCGCCGCGGCTTCCACGGCGTTGTCCGGCTGCGGCGTGTCGCTCGATAAGGCCGCAGAGGCCAGTTCAGCCGGGTCGGCCAGCGCCGTCAGCAGGTTGATCTTGTTGATCGTCCCGGGAAGAACGAGGGTGGCGCCGAGCGCGTAGGCCTGCGAGATACTCACGTGAGCGGAGTGCTCGACGAGGAAGACACGTTTCGTGGCCTTCGCCAGCTTGGCGGCCCGCTTCTTGATGGCCGCGATGTTGCAGACGTCACGCAGCTCCGCGCGAATGACGTATGCGAATGGCACTTGCGACAGCTTGGCTTCCGCATCGAGCCGTTCACCGGCGACGGTAAACTGCCGTTCGAGGATCGAGCAGACGCCCGCCAGTTTGTCGGAGGAATCGGCCAGCACATGCACGAAGGGGCGAGCCGCTTCCGCCTTTCGGATGCCGCCGTCGCCTTTGACGGGGCTGGATATGGTTCGGGTACTCTGCACGGCGGACCGGGATTATGATGACATTGAATGAGCTTGATGAATTCGGGAGCCTATTTGCTCGGAGTGGAGTTTGGCGCAGCAGCAGCTTTTGCGCTCGCCGGCTTCTTCTTGCCGTCTGCAGTGATGAAGTGCACGCCGGCCATGGTGCCGTCGATCCACACCAGCTCGCAGCGGCGGTAGGCGAGACCCGTCGACGACAGCAGCAGGAAGAATTCCTTGGCCTGGAGGACGTCGAGCGTGCCTTCGACCTCGATCTTGGCGCCACTCTGCGACACGTCGAGCAGGACGCAGCTGCGTCGCCACGTGCCGTCCGAGCCCATCAGATTGACAGCCTGCTTGTGATCCATCCGTACGCGAAGCGCCTTGCGACCGTCGAACCTCATCGGTTATCCCCCGTTTCTGTGCCGCCCCGGATCGCTTGTGTTGGCACTCGCTGCAATTTCCCCCCAGCGCACTGTCCATTGGCTGGTCGACAAGAGAAGCGTGTCGAAAATCTGCTGCGCTCGTTCGCGCTCGGCAAAGGAGAGACGTGCACCGCCGCGGTTGCTGAGGATCGCGAGCGTGGTCTGCCAGTTCAGGCGCGACGCCCGGCAGGCCATGACCAGGCCCTCACAGTCGGCATCGGTCATCACGTGCTCGATGATCTCGATCGGGACGGCGGAAAGCACCGACAATGCCGTGAAGAGGTTGGCCATCTCACCGCGGATCGCGAAGCGGTTCACTGTGGAGTCGTTGAGCTTGCCGACGCGGCTGAGTGCGACGATCTCGGGCCTTGCGTTCGCATAGTCGGTCGAGCAGGGCCGCTTTGGTTCGATCCGAGCGGGCGTTGGGTTCGAGGCGGCGTCTTGCGCCGGCGGCACGGAGGAAGCGTTGGGCTTGGCCGGCGCATTCTCGCCGGATGGAGCCGCGAGCAACTTGCGCAAGACGGCGTCGGGTGTGCCCGGCCTGAGCGCCAGCGTCTTCGTGATCTCGCCATCCGCCGCGCTCTTCTCAATGAGCCCGGCATAGGCCGCACCGGAGAATCTCGATCCAGGGTTCTTGATCAGCGCAAGGTAGATCGCGCGGCCACCGCGCCTGAGCAGTGCCTCGGCTACGGCCGCTTCGACTTTGTCTCGGGTCGCAATCGCAAGCTGATGCCTTTCGCCGCAGGACCTCGCCACCGCTTCAAGGTCGGACGCGGACAATGCCTGCGATTTGAGCAGGATCGGGCACGCCACCTCCGGATCGTCGTGCGAAGCCAGGTGCCGCAATGTATCCTGCGGTGCAACATTGAATTCAGCAAGTGCCTTGCTGAGCTGGACGAGCGCGCTGGAAGTGACCCTCTCAGCAAGGCGCAGGAGGATGCTGTCGACCACGTTGACGAGCTTTTCATGGGGCCTGTCGTGCCTGCTGGTGAGCAGTTGCACGATGTCGGAGAGGATACGCGCGCAGCGCTCCGGCGGGCTCGCTGCGACCGCTTCTTCCAATTCGACCAGAATATCGGCAGGCGAATTTGCCATCATGGCAGGAGCCTGAATTCAAATGACTTCAACTATTCAACGAGCTTCATTGCGCCTCATAGTTGTTAATTTGAACTTACGCACCTTAATCGCTAGGGTATCGCCACACCGTCGTCTTCACTGGAAACGCTATCGAAATTTGGCAGGACGGGAACCGTCACTTGTCCTTTGGATTGGACCCTCGCCAACTGATCGAGAGGGGATAGGATGATTCTTTCGATCTAACGGGCAACCGAAAGGGGGGAATCAGACCGGTACTGTCGCCGGATGCGCGTCGTTTCGCGACGCTGCTTTTCATTTGCCATGACCAATATTGATGAGGCGCCTGGGCTGGCGCCAAAGATATTCCGTTTTGCAGACGTGGATGAATTTCGCAACGCGATCCGCGGTCTGAATTTCGAGTTCACGCCGCTCGTGCGAACGATCGCGGCCGAGCAGATCATTTTGCAACTGCCCGGCTGCGACGTTAACGTGACGCGGTCGTTTCCGCGCGTCGTGGATGCGCAGCTCATCGCGGATTGCACGGCGGTTGGTTTTGCGATGGACGACCTTGAAGTTCCCATTCGCTTCAACGGCGCACAACGCGACCGTGCGGTCATCGTCATCGGCGGCAGCGGCGCTGCCTACAACACCATTGAGGAAGTGGAGCGGCAAATCGCCTCGGTCATCTTCCGACCAGAGGTCACGGACCGCGGCTGGCCCGAGACGCACTCCTGCTTCAAGATTTTCGAGACGAGCACGCCGGCGCTGCACTGGCTACGGAAAGTTGTAAGGGAGGTGGTGGCCGCCGCGTCCGAGCCCATCGATCCCGTCGATGTGCCGCTGAAGGCCGCGGCGATGAAGGAGTCCTTGTTCGGGGCAGTCGATGCCGCGTTCGCCGATTTGGTTCCCGCGCGATGGACGGTGCGACCGAACGACGGGCGGCAGTTCAAGACATTTCAGGACATCCGCGCGCTGTTGTCCGGCGATCTCTCACAGCCCATCTACAGCGAGGAGATTGCGCGCAAGCTCAACCTGTCCGTCCGCACCCTGCACGACGTCGTCCGCCGCTATCGCGGCATGAGCCTGCACCGCTATTTACGCCTGCGCCGGCTGTGGCTGGTGCGCAGGCGGCTGCTCGCGGGAGCCGACAGCGTCAAGGCCGTGGCGCTGGCGTTCGGCTTCTGGCATCTCAGCGACTTCTCCAGGAGCTATCGCGACCAGTTCGGCGAGACGCCGTCGCAAACGCTGGAGCGTGGGCGAAGGGCGTAGCGAGACAATCGGATTGGGTCAGTTCCGTCATTTCGTGCTAGCCTGCCCGCCATGAGCAACCGCATTCTCGTCCTCTACGGATCCTACCGTTCGGACCGCATGGGCATCCGCCTTGCGAATTTCGTCATCAATCGCCTGCGCGAGCGCGGCGAGGATGTCGCGTTCATCGACGCCAAGGCGATCGGCCTGCCGATGCTCGACCGCATGTACAAGGAATATCCCAAGGGCGCCGCGCCCGAGGCGCTGGAGAAGCTGGCCGGGCAGATCCGCGGCGCGGACGGTTTTGTCTTCGTCACCGGGGAATACAATTGGGGCATTCAGCCCGGATTGAAGAACCTCACCGACCATTTCCTCGAAGAATGGTTCTGGCGTCCGGCCGCGATCGTCAGCTATTCCGCCGGCCGCCTGTCCGGCGCGCGCGCCTCGACCGCCTGGCACGGCACGCTGTCGGAAATGGGCATGGTGGTGGTGTCGAGCACCATCGGCGTCGGCCCGATCGCGCAGACGTTGTCGGCGGATGCCGAGCCGATCGGCGAGGGCGGCAAGGCGCTGGAGCGTTCGTTCCCGCGCTTTGCCGACGACCTTGCATGGTGGATCGAGGCGGCCAAGGCGCAGCGGGCGCGCAAGGCGCCGCCTTACTGATATCCCTCACCGCGAAGACGTTCCCGTAGCCCGGATGGAGCGAAGCGCAATCCGGGATGTCGTACACCAACGGCACCGTCCCGGATTACGCTTCGCTCCATCCGGGTTACGAATCTGCGTGCAGTCCGGAGCCTAGGCGGCCCTGACTTCGCCGAGGAACCGGTCGAACTGTCCGGCGAGATCGCGCGACTGGGTCGAGAGCTGCTCGGCCGCGCTCAGCACCTCCCTGGCGGCCGCTCCCGCGTCGTCGGCGGCGCGCTGCACGCCTGAAATGTTGGTGTTGACCTCCTGGGTGCCGCGGGCGGCCTCCTGGACGCTGCGGGCGATCTCCTTGGTCGCCGAGCCCTGTTCCTCGATCGCCGCGGCAATCGCGGTGCCGATCTGGTCGATCTCGCCGATGACGTCGGCGACGTTGCGGATCGCGGCCACGGTCTCGTCGCTCGCGGACTGGATCGCCGTGATCTGCTCGGAGATTTCGGTCGTGGCCTTGGCGGTCTGGCCGGCCAGCGATTTCACTTCCGACGCGACCACGGCAAAGCCGCGGCCGGCGTCGCCGGCACGGGCGGCTTCGATGGTCGCGTTCAGCGCCAAGAGATTGGTCTGCTCGGCGATGCTCTGGATCAGGGTGACGACGTCGCCGATCTTCTGCGCGCCCTCGGCGAGCGCACGTGCCGTGTCGCCGGTGCGGCGGGCATTGTCGACGGCGCGGGCCGCGATCTCGGTGCTTTGTGCGACCTGACGGCCGATCTCCGCGATCGAGGAGGTCAGCTCTTCGGTGGCGCTGGCGACCGTCTGCACGTTGGTCGAGGTCTGCTCGGAGGCGGCAGCGACGACCGCGGCCTGGCTGTTGGTCTGGGCCGCCGTCGAGGTCATCGACTGCGCCGTGCTCTCCATGGTGGAGGAGGCCCGGGACAGGCCGCCGACGAGTTCGGTGATCTTGGCCTCGAAGGCGCGGGTGAGCTCGTCGAGCGCGTGGGCGCGGCGCATCTTGCCGTCGTTCTCGGCCTGCTTCTCGGCCGCGAGCCGGTCGGCCCGGATCATGTTGTCCTTGAACACCTGGACGGCCGCGGCCATCGCCCCGATCTCGTCGGAGCGCTCGGCGCCCGGGATCTCCTCGGCAACGTCGCCATCGGCCAGCCGCGACATCCGCGTCGTGAGGTCGACGATCGGCGCGCAGACGCGACGGCGGACGGTCACGACGAGGCCGACGCTCGCGATCAGCACGGCAACGAGGCCCGCGAGCGCGATTGTGAAGCTGGTGCGCGCGGCCGAAGAGGCGCCGGCGAGGATCTGCTCGGCATTGTCGTAGAACGCGTCGCGGACCTCGATGATGGTGCTGAGGCCGCGCTGCGTGGCGGCGTAATAGGTGTCCATGTCGTGTTCGTACTTGCCGCTGACCGCACCGTCCTTGACCAGCTTGAGCTCGCGGCCGAACTCCTCGATATAGACCGAGTTGAACTTCTCCAGCGCAGCGGCGACGTTCGCCGGAGTTGCCGGATTGCCGCGCAATTCCAGCAGCGCCATCACGATCTGGTCGTTGCGGCCCTGCGAGCGGCTGATCTCGGCCTTCTCCGCGTCCGTCGCCGGTTTCTTGCCGCCGACGAGGTTCTTGTGCAGGCTGGAGTTGAAGCCGCCAACGTCGCGCAGCGTCATCGCGATATTGGCGTAGCTGGCCTGCCGGTAGGCGTCGCCGTTGAGGATCGCCATGCGGCGGACCTGCTCGTTGAGCAGCGCGGTCACGGCGCCGTTGAGCACGGCGTTGTCGGCGACGATCTTCTTGGCGGCGTCCTTGCGCGCCTCCGCCGGTCCGGCGAGCGCCTTGTCGATGGCTTCGCGCAGCGCGGTGAATTTCGAATTGATGCCGTCGATGTTGTTGCCGGTGGTGGCGCCGTCGTCGAACGGGCCGGGCAACTCCTTGCGCAGCGCATTCATCCTGTCGCGCGCGCCGTCGGTCTGCTTGCGCAGCTTGTCCTGCTCGGCGAGCAGCGCAGGGTCGATACTCGCCGGCCCATAGAGGATGTTGGTCGAAAAGCCGCGCTCGGGGTTGAGATAGCGCGGGATGTCGCTGGCAGCGCGGACAATCGCGAGCCGCCCCTGTGCCTCGGTGATCCGCTCCATCGTCTGGTATTTCGTCACGGCGACGTAGACGGCGAGGCCGCCGCCCACGGTCGAGAGCGAGACGATGGCGGTGGTCAGGAGCGTTCCGATTTTCATGATCTGTCCGGCAATTGGCGCGGGAGAATAATTTTGCACGGAAGATAGGCAGGCGATATTAATCCCGGGTTTACGCTGATCGCTGCCGGCGAGCAGGCTGGGTCCCTAGGCCTTTCGATCCAGCGCAGCGAGGATCTCCAGCGTCGCACCGTCGCGCTCGCCTGCGAAGTACCGGGCGAGCGCCTCGCCGAAAATGGGATCGTCCGACACCGCGCCGAACAACGTCATCGAGGAGCGGAATTTGGCGTCATCAGGCGCGCCGAGGATCGCGTTGATGGTCCGTCCCTGAACGGCGAGCACGAGCCTGGTGCACTCGATCAGGCGCGGGCCAAGGACGGGGTGGGCGAGGTAGGCTTCGGCCTCCGCGCGCGAGCCGATGGCGTAGCGCTGCGCCATGGCGCTGAAACCGAGGCCGGCAACCTGCGGGAAAACGAACCAGATCCAGTGGCTCTGCTTGCGGCCCCGGGACAGCTCGCCGGTAACGGTGGGATAGACCGGGTTTTGGGCCTGAACGAACCGGTCCAGATCGAAGGGAGCGGTCATTGGATACCTTTTTGGGGCGCCTCGCCGGCCGTGATTATGCCTAACTTTTGGCTCCCAATGTGGTAGCTGGTATAGAGTCTCCGGGTGGGGGTGGGTCCCCCGGGGGTCGATTTGGGGATCTGATGGTTTCCGACACCGCAAGAGCCGAGAGGCTGTTGTCGCGCCGCCGTATCGGGCGAGCCGAGACGCTATTGCTGTCTCTGGCCGCCGTTGCGCTGTCGCTCGGTGCCGCCGCCTGGGTTGCCGACATGGGCGACTCGACCCCGTTGGTTTCCGCCGCGCTGCCGCCGGCCAATGCCCCTTCGTTCGAGGACCGTTTTGCTTCGGCATCTGGCAGCCCGGCCGCCCGCGAGATCGGCCTGCGGACGCTGGAGCGCTCCGCCCTGAATGCGGTTCAGCTCAAGCTGCGCGATGCCAAGGCGATGCTGGCCCAGAGACTCCAGGGCGACGACTGGCGCTCGATCCTGACCGAGGATGACCGGCCGCCGGTTGACGAGCGGCAGCCTTCGCAGCGCGCCGACGCCATCCCGATGCCGCGTTCGCGGCCGGTGCAGGCGGACTTCTCGGCCCAGATCGCGTCCAGCCAAGCCTATGCCGACACCAGCCCCAAGGTCGACAACCGCAACTTCTTCGAGAAATTCACCGACAAGATCAAGCTGGCCTCGCTGACGCCCGACAGCGGCCTGCTCGGCAGGGCGCCGGATCTTGGCGCCCTCGGCTACGATTCGCGCACGGCGGTCTACGACATCTCGGCCAAGGCGCTTTACCTGCCGAGCGGCGTCGCGCTGGAGGCGCATTCGGGCATGGGCCCGCTAATGGACGATCCACAGCATGTCGACCAGCGCATGGTGGGTGCGACCCCGCCGGCGACCTACGATCTGAAGCCGCGCGAAAAACTGTTCCATGGTGTCCGGGCGCTCCGCCTGACTCCGACTGAGGGCACCAGCGCGCTGGGCCGCGTCGGCCTTCTCACCCACAACTACATGCTCGGGCCGCGCGGCGATTCCAACGGCTGCGTCTCGATCAAGGACTATGAGCGCTTCCTCAAGGCCTACGACAATGGCGAGTTCAACCGCCTGGTCGTGGTGCCGAGCCTGAGAGGATCGGCGACCGCCTCGCAGCGCGCCAGCACCGATTCCTGATATTTGCCTGCCGCGGCGGGGCTGCCATTTCCCCTTCGTTAAGCCGTCCTCGTCCAGAAGCAGCCCATGAGTGATCCCCAGAATTCCGAGACCCCGCTGCGTACGACGTTCAAGATCAAGCTGAACGGCGACACGCTGGCGATCGCGACCGTCGGCCAGGCCTATCAATTCCTCACCAACTTCAAGTCGGTCGAGTGGATGGAATTCCGCTCGCTGCATGAGGAAGCCATCGCGGCCCTGGAAGGCGCCGCCGGCAATGCCATGCTCGCGGTGCAGGCGACCAACGCCGTGCGGGCGCTGTTCGTGAGTGCGAAGCTGCTTTAAGGCGGCACTTCGTAGCCCGGATGGAGTGAAGCGCAATCCGGGAACAGACCAAACCACACCGCACGACCTTCCGTGTGGCACGAACCCCGGATTACGCTGCGCTCTATCCGGGCTACAGGGCTCCGTCCGGGCTACAGGCCTTCCGCTCCCAGCTTGAACTCGGCGACGGGAACGGGCAAACGGTCCGCTAAGACCGTGGCCTAAATCGTCCATTTGAAGCCGTGCTTTAGGGAGAGACCCCATCATGAAACGCCGTACATTCCTCAAGGGCGGCGCGGTCGCCGGCGCGACGACGCTGGTTGCCGCACCTGCGATTGCGCAAGGCGCGCCCGAGATCAAATGGCGCCTGACCTCGAGCTTCCCGAAATCGCTCGACACCATCTACGGCACGGCGCAGACCTTCGCGAAATACGTCGCCGAGGCCACCGACAACAAATTCCAGATCCAGACCTTTGCGGCCGGCGAGCTCGTCCCCGGTTTGCAGGCGCTCGACGCCGTCAGCGCGGCCTCCGTCGAGATGGCGCAGACACCGCTCTATTTCTACATCGGCAAGGAGCCGGCGCTGGCCTATGCCACCGGCGCGCCGTTCGGCATGAACCATCGCCATCAGGAGTCCTGGTGGCATTTCGGCGGCGGTGCCGATCTCGCCAACGAGGCGCTGAAGCCGTTCAAGGCGCATGCGATCCTCTGCGGCAATTCCGGCACCCAGATGGGCGGCTGGTTCCGTAAGGAGATCAAGACCGTCGACGATCTCAAGGGCCTCAAATTCCGCATTGCCGGCATGGGCGGCCATGTGCTGGCGCGCCTCGGCATCGTGCCGCAGCAGCTCGCCGGCGGTGACGTCTATTCGGCACTGGAGAAGGGCTCGATCGACGCCGCCGAATTCGTCGGTCCCTATGACGACGAGAAGCTCGGCTTCCAGAAGGTCGCCAAATACTATTACTTCCCGGGCTGGTGGGAAGGCGGCGCCATGCTGCACATGATCGTCAATGACGAGAAGTGGGCAAGCTTGCCGAAACAGTATCAGGCCATCGTCAACCAGGCCGCCTCGGCGGCCGGCGCCTGGATGCTCGAGAAGTACGACAGCGTGAATCCGGCGGCGCTGAAGCGGCTGATCGCCAACGGCGCCGAGCTGAAGGCGTTCCCGCAGCCGGTGCTGGAGGCTTGCTACAACGCGACCCAGGACCATCTGAACGAGCTCGCCGCAAAGAGCGACCTGTTCAAGCGGACCAAGGAAAGCCACGACGCGTATATGAAGGAGCTGCTGTTCTACACGCAGATTGCGGAGAACTTCTACGACAACTATTTGCTCAGCAAGATGCGCAACAAGACCTGATTGGAAGAAGAGGGCGCGGTGTTGACGCCGCGCCCAGCTCCGTAGCCCGGATGGAGCGTAGCGCAATCCGGGATCCCGCACGTCAACGGCACCGTCCCGGATTACGCTTCGCTCCATCCGGGCTACGAGACTGATTGTGTCGGGACGTGCGTGGCCCTATTACGCCGCGCCCAGCCCGAGCTTCGCGTAGATCCGCCGTGCATAGGCACCGAACGCGTCCGTGGTCTTGAGCGGAAGGTCGCGCGGGAAGGGCAGGTCGATGGCGAAGTAGTCGGCCATCTTCGCCGGGCCCGCGGTCAGCACGGCGCAATGGGAAGACAGGAACACCGCTTCCTGGATCGAATGCGTGACGAAGATGATGGTCTTGCCGCTCTCGCGCCAGATCCGCAGCATTTCCAGGTTCATCTGCTCGCGCGTCAAGGCGTCCAGCGCGCCGAACGGCTCGTCCATCAGGATCAGTTTTGGATCGTGGATGAAGGCCCGCGCGATCGCGGTGCGCTGCTGCATGCCGCCGGAGAGCTGCTGCGGATATTTCTGCTCGTAGCCGGCAAGCCCGACCAGATTGAGGAGGTCGCGCGCCCGCTCGCGCGCAGCTTTCATCGGCAAGCCCACGATCTCGGCCGGCAGCAGCACGTTGTCCAGAATCGTCCGCCATTTCAGCAGCAGCGCCTGCTGGAACACCATGCCGATGTCGCGGGTCGGGTCGAACGGGCTTGTGGCACTGCCGATCGTCACGGTGCCGCCGTCGGCGCCGTGCAGGCCGGCCAGAATCTTCATCACCGTGGTCTTGCCGCAGCCGGACGGGCCGACCAGCGAGACGAGCTCACCTTCCTGCACGTCCATCGTGACGTCGGAGACCGCCAGGAACTCGGCTCCGCCGCTGCGGTAGACTTTCCTGACGCCGCGCAGGCTGATGAAGGGCTCTTCCGTCATGCCAGCCATTTGTCGAGGTTGGCGGCCACGAAGGCATCGTCGCTGAGGTCGGCGTGCTCGCGGCAGACGCGGTCGATCTCTTCCTTCTGGCCGGGGCTCAGGCCCTCGGCCGGATCGAGGCACCACAGCCCCTGAATCAGGCCCTGACGCCGCAAGATCTCGTGGCAGCCGGCGATGCAGCCGTGAAAGTTGTTGGCGACGTCGAAGAAGGCGCTGTTGCAATCGGTGACGCGGGCATCGAGCGCGAGCAGATCCGCTGGCACGCTGTCCTTGTGTCGCGCTGCCTTGCAGCGCTCGAACTGCTTGATCGCGCTCGCCGTCCACACCGACCAATGGCCGAGCAGGCCGCCCTTGAAGTAGGTTCGCGTGGTGACGCCGTTGTCGCGGAGGTCGAAGGGCAGCATCAAGTCCAGCAGGATGTGATCGTCATTGCCGGTGTAGAGCGCGACGCGGTCGAGCGCACCCGCCGCCGCCACGCCGCGCAGGACGTCGAGCGTGCGGTAGCGGTTGAACGGCGCGATCTTGATCGCGATGACGTTGTCGATCGAGGCAAAGCGCTGCCAGAACCGGCTCGACAGGATGACGCCCCCCACCGCCGGCTGGAGATAGAAGCCGACCAGCGGGATCTCGGCGGCGACCGCCGTGCAATGCGCAATGATCTCGTCCTCGGCGGCGCTCTTCATCGCGGCCAGGCTGAGCAGGCCGGCGTGATAGCCGATGTCACGGGCCGTGCGCGCCTCGGCGGTTGCCTGCCGGGTCGAACCGGCAAGTCCCGCGACCATCGCCAGCGGACGCCTGGTCCAGCTCGCGGCGGTCTCGGCGGCAAGCTCCAGCACGGGACGGTAGAGGCCGACGTCGCGGATCGCGAATTGCGTCGTGTGCACGCCGACCGCAAGGCCGCCGGCGCCGGCGTCGATATAGTAGCGCGTCAGCGCGCGCTGATGCTTCTCGTCGAGCTTTCGCTCGGCGGTGAGCGCAAGAGGGTGCGCCGGCAGCACGGTGCCGTCGGCGATCAGCTTGCGGATGTCGCTGTTGATCTGGCTGTGGTGCATGATGTCCTATCCAAATTCGGGGCCGGCGACGGCGAACGGTATTTCCTCGCTGGTAGCGGTGGCGGGGCCGAAGCGCATGCGCTGGAACGGCCGTTCGACGGTCCAGCCGGATGCGGTCAATCCTTCCAGGAACGCGCCGTGTGACGCGACGGCATCGATCAGCAGAGGGGCGGTCTCGGATCGGGCGATCGCACCAACCAGAGCCAATGCTTCCACCGCGTCATTCGCAAACAAAGGGCCGATATGGCGGGCGGTTCTGCCGTCGCGAACCAGCGCGATGGCGCCGTTCGCGGAGACGATGCGCGAGCCGGAGCGTTGTGCGAAGGCGGAGAGGAGGGCGCTCCGGTCGAAACCGGTGGCCCGCCGGTCCCGCGCGCGAAGCGCCTCGATGGTCGCGGAAGAAGACCGCGGCGCTTCGGCTCGCGCGGGTTTCGCCAGCTTCAGCCGGCGCAATTGCAGTGTCGGCGTGAAGCCGAGCGGCCCGTAAACGGCAGCACCGTCGGGCGTTGCGTCAAGCCAGCTCGTCAGGCCGTTCTTGCGCGCAGTTTCCAGGCAGGCATCGACGAGGCGCGTTGCGAGGCCGCGGCGGCGATGCGTCGCCGTCACCAGCACCATGCTGATCCAGGCGTTGTTGCCGGAATAGGGCAGCAGCGCTGCGGTTGCGACCAGCCGCATGCCGTCGCGGATGCCGAACACGACGCCGTCGTGCAGGAAGATGCGCCAGTCCTCTTCGGTCTGGTTCCAGTGCGCTTCGACCGATAGAACGAGCCCGGCGATCGCGTCGTCGGCGCCGAGCTTGAGGATGGGCGGACCGTCAGTAGCGGCCATCGCGCACCTCGTATTTGGTGGGCTTGCCGAGGCTTGGCATGGCGCGGGATACCCAGTCGGCGGTCCAGGCGATCAGCTGCTCGGTGTCGACGACCGGCAGGCCGAACAGCCCGACTGCCTGCGAGGTATCGGTGAGCCACGCCGTCGGCTCCTCCTTGCCGGTCAGCACCGGTGCGCGGCCGAAGCGGGCGCCGAATTTCGCCGCGAGATCGCGCACCGCCAGGATCTCGTGGCCGCTGACATTGATCGGCGAGGTCGGCGCCGTGCAATGGGCGAGGCAGCGCAGCGCCTGCGCGGACGCATCGCCCTGCCAGATGAAATTGACATGGCCAAGGCTGACGTCGATCGGCGTGCCGGTGAGGACCTTGGTGGCGATGTCGTGCAGCACGCCGTAGCGCATGTCGATCGCGTAATTGAGCCGGAACAGCCGGCCGGGCGTTCCAGATTTGCGCGAGAAATATTCGAACATGCGCTCGCGGCCGACGCAGGATTGGGCGTATTCGCCGGGCGGGTTCGGCGCCATGGCCTCGGTCGCGCCTTGGCCGTCGACCGGCACGAAGGGATAGACGCAGCCGGTCGAGAACGCGACGATCCGCGACGACGGGAAGGCCTGCGCGACCAGCGCCGGCACATGCGCGTTCATCGCCCAGGTCAGCGACAGATCGCCCTCGGCGCCGAACTTGCGGCCGGCCATGAAGACGATGTTGGGCGCCTTCGGCAGCGCCTTGATCGCGGCCTCCTCGAGCAGGTCGCAGTTGATCGTCTCGACACCGCGCCCATGCAGCCAGTCCTTGACGCCCGCCTCGCTGAAGCGCGCCACGCCGATGACGCGGCGATCCGGTGCGGCCGCTTTGGCGAGCCCCGCCAGCGTCGGGCCCATCTTGCCGGCGACGCCGAGGATCATGATGTCGCCCTCGACTTTGGCGAGGTCGTCGATCAGTGCCTGGGTCGGCCGGCACAGGAGATCGTCGAGGGCTGCGATATCCGGAATGGTCTTCGGCAGCGTCTGGCGGGTGAGGAGCATGGATCGTTCCTTTAGCTAAGTCTGCCGGGCGTCGCCCACGACGAACATGCGTTCGAGGGCGAGCACGAGGCCGTAGAGGGCGACGCCGAGCAGCGTCAGCAGCACGACGGCCATCACCATCGCGGGCGTGTCGAGCGACGACTGCACCTGGATCATGAGGTAGCCGAGCCCGCGCTCGGAGGCGATGAACTCGCCGACGATGGCGCCGGCGACCGCCAGGATGGCGCCGACCTTCATGCCGGAGAACACGTAAGGCAGCGATCCCGGCAGCTGGATCTTGCGGAACAGCGTCCAGCGCGAGCCGCGCAGCGATTTGACGAGATCGAGCAGATCCGGCTCGACCTCGCGCAAGCCGCGGGCGGTGGTGAGCAGGATCGGGAAGAAGCAGATGCTGAAGGCGATCAGGATATTCGGCACGATGCCGTAGGAGAACCAGACGATCAGAAGCGGGCCGAGCGCGACCTTCGGGATCATGTTCAGCGTCACGAACAGCGGCAGCAGCACGAGGCTCAGCAGCGGCGCCCAGCTGAAGATCACCGCGAGGGTGACGCCGACGAATGCGCCGAGCGCAAAGCCGCCGAGGATCTCGATCGCCGTCACCAGCGTATTGGCGCCCCAGGCGTAGCTCGCGGTTCCCAGCGTCTGCACGGTCGCAAGCGGAGAGGGCAGGATGAATTTCGGCACATGGAAGGCATCGACCGCGACCTGCCACAGCACGAGCACGGCGAGGTGCACGATCAGGATGATCGCAAAGTTGCGGGCCGGGCCTGCTCCGTCACCTGCCACCTGTTGCTCCCCGTTGCTCGCGGCCTCTCCGCCGCGACGGCAAGCCTAACCGTCCCCGGGGCAAGTTTCAACCAGTTGGTTGATTATGGGCGGAGCGACTGGAGCACGAGGTCGACGACATGCCTGCGGCGGGCGCGGCGCTGGGCGCGGCTCGACAGGTCCTTGCCGAAGATCGCCGACAGCGTCGGCGTGTTGGAGAAGAAGAAATAGCTGAGGCCCGCAATGGAGATGTAGAGCTGGACGGGGTCGATCCCTTTGCGGAAAAGTCCGCTGCGCACGCCCTCCTGGAGGATGTGGGAGACGCTCTTCACCAGCGGGGAATGCATCGCCTCCAGCCGCGTGGATCCGCGGACATGGCGGGCGCCGCCGCGGTTCTCGTCGTTCAGAAGCACGATGAAATCAGGGTTTGCCGCAAGGTGGTCGAACGAGGCTTCTATCAGCCGGCGGATCGCCTTGTCGGGCGGCAGGCCCTCCAGATTGAGCCTGCGCTCCTGCTCGCGGATGTCCTCATAGACCCATTCGAGCACGGCGAGGTAGAGCGCGTCCTTGTCGCCGAAATAGTGGTAGACGAGCTGCTTGTTGACGCCGGCGCGCTCGGCGATCTCGTCGACGCGGGCGCCCGCAAGGCCGTGCCGGGCGAACTCCAGGCGCGCCGCGGTGAGCAGCTTCTTGCGGGTGGCGACGGGGTCGCGCCGCTGCGGCACGGTGTCGCCAGATCGTTTTGCGGGCATTTCCAACCAAACAGTTGACAAGTGGAAGGCGGACTTGTTGCATTGGTATCCTCACAAGGGGAGAGCGACAAGCCGGGTCGCGGCATTGAGGAGACATGCGATGAAGCGTTTGCAGGCGGCGGTTGTGACCCTGATGCTCGGTTTGCCGGGCGTGCCCGCGAACGCGGGCGAGGCGGTCAACATGATCCTGAACTGGACGCCGACGGCCGACCATTCGCCCTATTATTACGCGAAGGCGCAAGGCTGGTACGAGAAGGCCGGCATCGACCTCACCATCGAGACCGGCAAGGGCTCCGGCGTCTCCGCCGCCAAGGTCGGCTCCGGCGGCTCGCCGTTCGGCGTCGCCGATCTCGCCACCATGCTGGTGGCCAAGAGCAAGGGCGCCGACACCGTCGCGGTGATGAGCGTCTACGCCAACACCGGCCAGACCTTCTACTGGCTGAAGAGCTACGGCGTGAACGGCGTCAAGGATTTCGCCGGCCACAAGATCGGCAATCCGCCCGGGGACGCCTCGCGCGTGATGTGGCCGGCCTTCGCCAAGGCCGCAGGCCTTGCGCCGGATGCGGTCGGCTTCGTCAATGTCGGGCCGACTGCGAAGATCGCAGCGCTGAAGAGCCATACCGTCGACATCATCAGCGACTTCTACAACGAGCACGACCGCAAGGTGATCGAGTTCGGACCCGATCTCGGCTACGTCAACTGGAAGGACATCGGCCTCAACCCTTACGGCAATTCGCTGATCGTCAATGGCGCCTATCTCCAGAAGAACCCGAAGCTGGTCGAGGAGTTCGTGCGCGTCACGCAGAAGGCCTTCGCGGCCTGCGTCGCCGACGTCACCCCGTGCCTGAAGGCGCTGCTCGACCAGGTCTCCGGCCTCGACAGGGCGAGCCAGGAGCGCCAGTGGGAGCGCATCAAGTTCCTGATGACGGACGAGTTCACGACGACGAAGAGCCTCGGCTGGATCGACGGCGAGCGCATGAAGAAGGACTACGATCTGGTCCAGACCTATCTCGGCATGGAGAAGCCGTTCGACGTGACGACGGCGTTCACGACCAGGATGCTGGATCCCGCCATCAAGATGGATGCGAGCAAGGTGAAGAAGTAGGGGGGCTACAGGCGGAAGCGCTCGCGTCCCATACCGGTGTCATGCCCCGCCACCGGGTCTCGCCTTCGGCGAGCCCGATGACAGGCTCCGGCGGGGCATCCAGTACGCCGCAGCCTATCGACTGACCCACTCCCGTCTCGGAGTACTGGATCGCCCGCCTGCGCGGGCGATGACGGCTATGTGCTGGGCGGGAGCGCCTGCCGAAGGTCCGGCCGCTCAAGGGCCGACCGCCAGTCCAACTCACGTAGCCCAGGGAGAAATTAACCTGCCGTTAACCATATCCGCCGCATCGTTAACCATTCAATAACAGGGAACGAGTCGGCCGCCATGGAGGCTGCAGCAAAAGTCCAACGCCAAATGGTGCGCCTGCGCGGGCGCTCCTACGTGGCCTTCGTGTTCGTGCCGACGGTTCCGATCCAGGACTGGCTCCAGGAGATCGACACCACCATCGCGCGTTCGCCGGGCTTCTTCGCCGGCCGGCCCGTGGTGATCGACCTGTCCTCGGTCGATCTCAGCCAGTCCGGCATCAATCATCTGCTCACCAGCCTTCAGGATCGCAACATCCGCGTGCTCGGGATCGAGGGCGTGGAGGAGGGCCGGCTGACCCCCATGATGCCGCCGCTGCTCTCGGGCGGGCGCAGCTGCGTGGTCGAGCCGAGCGCGCCGAAAAAGGCCGAAGCGAAGGCCGAGGCCAAGCCAACCTCGCTGCTGCTCGAGGCTCCCGTGCGCTCGGGCCAGACCGTGATCTTCCCCGAAGGCGACGTCACCATCCTCGGCTCGGTCGGCTCCGGCGCCGAGGTCGTCGCCGGCGGCTCCATCCACATCTATGGCGCGCTGCGCGGCCGCGCCATGGCGGGCGTGAACGGTCACACGAGCGCGCGCATCTACTGCCAGAAGATCGAGGCTGAACTGCTTGCAATCGACGGGTTTTACCAGACTGCGGACGACATCGACGCCGCCTTGCGCGGCAAGCCGGCGCAGGCCTGGCTGCAGGGGAATACCATGCGAATTACAGCGCTGAACTGACCAGCAAAGGAGACATTTCAGATGAGTAAGGTACTGGTCGTGACATCAGGAAAGGGCGGCGTCGGTAAGACCACGACGACCGCCGCGCTGGGAGCTGCGCTCGCGCAGCGCGGCGACAAGGTCGTCGTCGTCGATTTCGACGTCGGCCTGCGCAACCTCGATCTCGTGATGGGCGCCGAACGCCGCGTGGTGTTCGACCTCATCAACGTGGTGCAGGGCGTCGCAAAGCTGCCGCAGGCGCTGATCCGCGACAAGCGGCTGGAGAATCTGTGGCTGCTGCCGGCCTCGCAAACCCGCGACAAGGACGCGCTGACGGAAGAGGGCGTGGGCAAGGTCATCGACGATCTGCGGGGACGTTTCGACTGGGTGATCTGCGACAGCCCGGCCGGCATCGAGCGCGGCGCCTCCATGGCGATGCGCTTTGCCGACGAGGCCGTGATCGTCACCAATCCGGAAGTCTCCTCGGTGCGCGATTCCGACCGCATCATCGGCATGCTCGATTCCAAGACGGTGCGGGCCGAGAAGGGCGAGCGGGTCGAGAAGCACATTCTCATCACCCGCTATGATGCCTCCCGCGCGGCGCGCGGCGAGATGCTGACCATCGACGACATCCTCGAGATCCTTGCCACGCCCTTGCTCGGCATCATTCCCGAGAGCCAGGACGTGTTGAAGGCGTCCAACGTCGGCACGCCGGTGACTCTGTCGAACGCGGACGGCGCGCCGGCGCGGGCCTATATGGACGCCGCCAAGCGCCTCTGCGGCGAGAACGTCACGATGCACGTTCCCGCCGAGCGCAGAGGTCTGATGGATCGTCTGCTGCGACGGAGGGCTGCATGAGCATGGGTCTGCTTCGACTTCTCCGCGGCAAGAAGGCCTCGGCACCCGTCGCACGCGAACGGTTGCAGATCCTGCTTGCCCATGAACGCGGAATGCGCGGCCAGCCCGATCTGCTCGGTGTGCTGCGTGAGGAAATCCTCGCTGTCGTGTCCAGGCACGTCACGCTGGATCCGACCAAGGTCATCGTTCGGCTCGAGCGCGGCGACGAGGTGTCGACCCTGGAGGTCGATATCGAGGTGCCCAACGATTTCGAGCGCAAGCGCGTGGCGGTCGCGTAGGGGACGCGGCCGACGATTTCAGGTTTTGGGGTGGGTGAGAAGGCGGTCCGTCGGGCATGGCGGGCCGCCTTTTGTCGTCGCTGCGGGTGATCGGAACGAGACCTGCGACTTGATCGTTGTAGGAAATTCGCGGACCCACCCAGCGTGCACCGCGGTTTCATCAAACGGGAGAGCGCCCATGATATCGGAGCTCCAAATCCACACCATCGCACGCCAGATGCTCGAACGGCACGGCTTCGCTGCGATTGCGAAGGCCGCCGAGCAGGCCCAGGCCTGCGAGGGCCGCGGCGAGGCCGATGAGGCCAAGGAGTGGCGTCACATCGAGGATGCCATGAAGATCATGCGTGGACCGCACCACAGCTGATCGCCGGACAGGAAACGCCTCAGCGGTCCTCGTGCTCGGGTCCCTGCGACTGGGACCGTTGGGTTCGCGGCTGACTGCGATCGCCGGTTTCCTTGCAGGGAAGCTGTTCCCAGGTACCATCCGATGCCTGCTGATACGCGCTGCAGGTGGAGGAGGGCGATTTGCCCTCGGCTTTCTCGGTGTCTGAATTCTTCGCCAGCACGGGGGCGGTCAGCGCCGTGACGGCCGCGAGCGTGCCGGCGAAGACGAAATGGATCATCCGCATGAGCGGCTCCTGTTCGAATTCGAAGAGGCCCGCATGCTGGCGAGGATTGTGACGAATATTGGCCGTGGCGGCGGTTCCGCAGCTGTGGGCTTAACGCCAGGGAAAACCGGTTAGCCGCCCTTGCTGCGGATCAGGCCGGCGAGGTTGGTCTTCTGGGCCTCGCACCAGCCGGGCATGCCGAGACGGCGCTGGTCCATATCGGTCGCCTGCGTCGCGACCGCGACCTCGGCCATCAGGTCGTCGTCCTGCTTCTCGCCCATCTTGCCGCCGGTATGCATCCAGGCGATCGCCTTGCGCACCTTCTCGGTGGTGCCGTCGGGCAGCTGCATCTGCTGTGCCTTCTGCACGAGGTCCTGATAGACGAGATCCGTGTTGGGGCACTCGACCCTGGCGGCGAAGGCCTGCAAGACCATCGTCACATAGGCCGAGCGTGGATGATCCTCCGCCCGGGCCGGCGCGGCGATCAGCAACAGGCCTGCCATCAGAAAACCATAGCGCATCCTTGGTACCTCCTCGATTTTTTTGGGAGGCTAGCGTCCGGCGCGCCGCTCCGCAATGGTGCCGGGACGCAATTGTCGCGTCTGCGTGCGGTGCGTTAAATTGGCTGCTCCCGGACCCGGAGAACGCCATGAGCCTGTTCAGCACGCCGTTCGATCCCCAGCGCGACACGGCGCTCGTCACCGGCGCGGGC
The DNA here is from genome assembly GCF_004571025.1 of Bradyrhizobium niftali. Taxonomy (GTDB): domain Bacteria; phylum Pseudomonadota; class Alphaproteobacteria; order Rhizobiales; family Xanthobacteraceae; genus Bradyrhizobium; species Bradyrhizobium niftali. Next base: position 399,969 of record NZ_SPQT01000002.1, read on the forward strand.
AACGGCATCGGTCGCGCGATCGCGCAGGCCCTGGTCGGCGAGGGCGTGCGGACCGTGTTCGCCGATGTGAGTGCGGAACGGGTGAGTGCCGCGATCGGCGCGAGCGAGCGGCCAGAACGCGCGGTGCCCTGGGTCGGCGATCTCGCCGAGCTGGACGCCTGCGATGCGCTGCTTGCCGCGTCACATGCCGCGCTGGGGCAGGTGACGCACTTCGTGCACAGCGCCTCGCCGCCGCGACGCGAGGCCGATCACGCGCTCGCGGTCGATCGACGGACCTGGCAGGAGATGCACGCCGTCAATCTCGATGCAGGTTTTCACCTAGCGCGCGAGATCGCCAAGCGGCTGATCGCGGCGAAGCGGCCCGGCTCGTTCCTGTTCCTCACCTCGCTGCATGCGGGCACGCCGCGCAACCTGCCGCATTACTCGACGGCGAAGGCGGGGATGGCGATGTTGGTGAAGGAGCTCGCCAAGACGTTCGGGCGCCACGGCATCCGCGTCAACGCGCTGGTGCCCGGTGCGATCGCGGCCGGCGGTTTCGTCGCGGACGCCTCGTTGGCGCGACACATCCCGCTGGGGCGTCTCGGCGAGGCCAAGGACCTTGCGCCGATGGCGCTGACCGTATTGTCGAACACGCTGTCAGCTTACGTCACCGGCGCAGCCTTCGTCGTCGACGGCGGATTGTCGCTGACGAACTGGTTCGACGCGCCGGTGCTGGAGTAGCTTAGCGTTGCCAGGCCGGCACGGGATCGAGCGGCGTGCGATAGAGCTCGTTGTGATCGCGGTCGGTGACGCGCACCGCGCAGCCCTTTTGCTGAAGCTCCGGCTTCACCTGCGACAGCTCGGTGGCCAGCTGGTGGGCGCGATCCGAGGCGACCTCGATGTCTTCGAGGATGATTCCGCCCTGGTTCTTGAACTCTTCACCAACCACGAGATCGAAGTAGTAGTAAGGCATCCGAATTCCCCGCTGTGACGACCCAAGTCTCGACGACAAGTCTGGAAAACAAGTCTGCAACGGAAGTCTCAACACATGTCGGATAGTACCACTGAGTCGATCTTTATCGAACGAGCGAAGCGCGCAATCTCTGTGCGTATGGCGCAGAAATCATGTGCAGCGTGCAAGCGCGTTAAGATTTTATTAAATATGTCAGCGTGATCATGAGGCATGGAATTGCAACAGAACCGGGCTCCGGGAACCGGCAGTTGCAACAGAAGGCCGTCGGCATAGATCCCGACGGCCTTTTCTCTTGGCGATTCGTTTGTCGGAAGACGATCGAAACATCGATCTCCGTAGTCGCCCGGACTCAACGCATCACATCGAGTCGGACAGCTTGCAGTGACGCTGCGTGAGCGATGCCGTGCATCGCCTTGCATTGGTCTAGCGCAGCGGCATTGGCGGACGCACGACAGGTCCGTCGTCATCGGCAACGGCTTGTGTCGTGGTGACCGGCGCGACCTGCGGCGGGACCGCGGCAGCCTGCGAAGGCGGCGGCGGTGATGCGACCGGTGCGGGCGAATACGCCGGCATGTAGGTCTGCGACACGGCCGGCTTCGGCTTGCGAACCGGCGGAGCTTGGGGCCGCGGCGGTAGCGCGGAAACGCGCGCGCGCGGATCGAGGCGCGGATCGATCGGCCGCGTCTCAGCCATCGGCTTCGGGGCGGACGGCTTCGCCATCTCGCGCGCCATCTGTTCCTGTCCGGCCTTCAACTCGGCGATGTTGGCCTTGAGCTGCTCGATCTGCTGCGCCATCGCGGTGAGATCGCGCGTCATCGATTGCACCGACTGAACTGCTTCGGGCGGCGTTGCTGCGGGCACGGCCGCAGACTGAGCCGCAGCCGGCGTCGGGGATGGGTCGGCTGTTTGATCGGTTGCCGCTTCCGCCGCGGGCGGCGCGGCCTGCGCGGCCGCGACCGGCGCCGTCTGTTGTGACGTCGAAGGCGTCAGCGACGAAGGCATCAGCGATGCCAATACGGGTTTCCAGTCGGCGAACATCTGCCTCGCCACGTCGCCGTGTTTCTCCCAGGCGATGGTGGCAGCGGCGCTGCCGCCCGCGAACAGAAACGTGAGGAACGCGCCGCGCAGCCACTTGCCGACGGAGGATCGCTTCCGCCGGCCGCGACCATCGCCTGCAGTTACGCGCACCGCGGTGTCGACCGAGGGCGCCGCCGGCTGCGGCTCCACGACAGGACTGAACTTCGGCTCCGGATTGCTCCTGGGCCCCGGCGCGAATTTCGGCTCCGGACGGGACGTGACGTCAGGCGCCAGCGCGGGGGCAACGCTGATGGGGCGCGAGGCCAGAACGATGTCCGGCGAGATCTGAACCGCGTCGTGCGGATCATTGTCCTTGACCGTGTCCTTCACGATCTCATCGACGATTTGCTTGCTGTTCAGCATCGCGAGCATCGCAGCTCCTTTGAAGCCTTCGTCGTCCGCATTGGCGCGAGCCGATCTGTTGAGGTGAGCCCCATCCCAAGTCTGATGACGCACGAGTCCAGCCGGGTTTGACCAAAGCAAGGCGAGGGGATGGAGATGATGCGACGGTCTTCTGCCGTTTGTGGTGATGGAACTCCGCCGGAAAAACACGCGGTCGTGTTCCGCATTGCCTTGTTTTCAGCACGATTTTGGCAATATCTGACGCTGCTGGGGGTGCTGCGATCCGCTATAGGGGGGGCCGGCGGTGCCAAGATCTGTTCTCGCTCTTTTCGTTGCTGCCCTGCTGCCGCTCGGCGGCTGCATGCAGACGACGCTTTCGCCATCGACGGATGCGAGCATGACGCCGCGCGACCGTCAGTTGCTCGCACATACGCCATACGCGCAGGCGAACGTGCCCGAGCAATATCTCCGTCATATCGTCGATTATCCGCGCAAGGAGCAGCCGGGCACGATCCTGGTCGATACCAATGCGCGCTACCTTTATTTCGTGCTACCCGAGGGCAAGGCGATCCGCTACGGCGTCGCGGTCGGCGAGGAGGCCATGGCCTTCTCGGGCGTCGCGCGCGTGGGCCGCTTGGCGGAATGGCCCGATTGGGTTCCGACTGCGGACATCCAGGCGCGGCTTGGACCGTATCCGGCGCGCGTCGCCGGTGGTCCCGCCAATCCACTGGGCGCGCGCGGTATCTATCTCTTCGTCGGCAACAAGGACACGCTCTACCGCATCCACGGCACCAACCAGCCCGAATATATCGGGCAGGCGATCTCGTCGGGCTGCATCCGGATGCGCAACGAGGACGTGATTGATCTCTACGACCGGGTGAAGCTCAATTCGATGGTCGTGGTGCTGCCGCCCGGGCAGAACGCGCAGGCCGAGACGGGCACGAACTGGCGCGGGTGAGGAGGGCGCTCACTCACGCGTGAATGCGCGCGGGATCTGCGATTCCGCAAGGGTGAACTGGTTCACAGGCGATCCGCTCGCCTTGCGCTATGCCTCGATGGCCGGTTGCCATTGGAGGCATCATGCAAAAATTCATTGATCAATTGACCGAAAGCGATCGCCGGGTCGTCCGCAAGTGGCGGCTGGTGACCGTTGCATTTTATGGATCGATCCTGGCTGGAATGGCCGTGTATATGGCGCTGCATTGGAATCCGGAGGTGAATTATGCCTCGGCCGGTCCAGCGACCCATGCGAAGGTGACGAGCGCGTCACGGCACTGATCGGACCGCCGCTCGGGTCCTACTCGCCGGGCCGTGCGACGCGCCATTGCAGCGTCGTGGCGTTGCCGTTGGCATCGCCCGGCGCCTTGTCGGCGGGTGAGGTGTAGAGCGGGCGGTAGCGGTATGCCCACATCTTGCTACCGTCGTTGCGGCTGATCACGGTGAAGTCGCCGACGGCCCTGGCGTCGGCCGTCGCGGCGAGCGGAACCCAGCTTTCGGCGCACTTCCCGTTGCAGTTCGACGTCTTGCCGGTGGTGTCGCGCTCGTAATAGTAGAGCGTCATGCCCTTGAGATCGACGAGCTTGGGACCCTGCTTGGTGATGACCACCTTCGCCGGCGCGGTCGTCGCCTCGGGCTTCGGCGGAGGAGGCGCATCGCCGCCGCCATGTCCGTTTGCGAGCGCATGACCGGTCGAGAACGCGATGGCCGCGGCCGCAATGAGGAACCTGAACATCCGAAACTCCCGGGCCGCAAAGTTAATCGCGCGTTAAGCGCCGAATGGGGCCGACCGTAGCAGCCGAAGGTTAGTTCCTGGTTTCGCGGCACTGCGACAATTACGGACATGGATGCGGCTTAAGCCTGCACATCGCGGAGCGGGGCGCGGCTGAGCTCGTTGCCGGCAGCGATGGCCTTGCGCAACAGGCGCATCAGCTCCTCGCCCTCCCTGGCGTTGAGGCCGCGCAGCATGATGCGCTGTGCGGACTCGACCACCGGCGTGATCTTGCGCAGCGTGCGCCGGCCCTCGTCGGTGATCTCGAGTTCGCGGGCGCGGCGGTCGCGGCTCGAGGCGCGACGCTCTGCGAGCCCCTTCTGCACGAGGCGATCGATCACGCCGGTGATGGTGGTGCGGTCGTAGGCGATCAATCCCGCGAGCGTCACCTGGTCGAGCCCCGGATTGGCCTTGATGGTCGCGAGCGCGGCGTATTGCACCGGCGTGAGGTCGAAGCCGGCATCGCCGACCTCGGCCAGGAAGACCGCGACCGCGATCTGCTGGAACCGGCGCGCCAGATGACCGGGCATGTCGTTGTTGTCTTTCACCGAATTCTCCTCGGCCGCAGCGACAGTGCGTGACAAGTATACTGATAGTCAGCATACTGAGCAATATCGAAGAAGACGTTGACGGGAGAGGTGCTCATGCAATTCCATCTCAATGGATTTCAGCCGGGCGACCCTGAAATCGCCGATCCCGCCGAACGCGTTCAGGCTCCCGGCGCGGCGGGCGCCGTGCCCGAGGAGGTCGACGTCCTCATCGTCGGCTGCGGGCCCGCGGGCCTCACGCTCGCGGCCCAGCTTGCGCAATTTCCCGACATCAAGACCTGCATCGTCGAGCAGAAGCCGGGCCGGCTGTCGGTCGGCCAGGCCGACGGCATCGCCTGCCGTACCATGGAGATGTTCCACGCCTATGGCTTCAGCGAGCGCGTGCTGAAGGAGGCCTATTGGGTCAACGAGACGACGTTCTGGAAGCCGGACGAACGGCGGCCCGAGACCATCGTCCGCAGCGGCCGGGTGCAGGACGTCGAGGACGGTCTGTCGGAATTCCCGCACGTCATCCTCAACCAGGCGCGCATCCATGACGGCTTTCTCGACCTCATGCGCAAGTCGCCGGCCAAGCTCGAGCCCCATTACAGCCGCCGCCTGCTCGACCTCCAGGTCGATCCGGCCGCGGGACCTGCCGACCGTGCCGTGACCGTGCGCCTCGAACGCGTCGATGCCGGAAGCGAGGGCAGGGTCGAGACGATCAAGGCACGCTATGTCGTCGGCTGCGACGGCGCGCGCAGCACCGTGCGCAAATCGATCGGCCGCGAGCTGCATGGCGATTCCGCCAACCACGCCTGGGGCGTGATGGACGTGCTGGCGGTGACCGATTTTCCGGACATCCGCTTCAAGGCCCTGATCCAGTCGGCGAGCGATGGCAGCCTGCTGATCATTCCGCGCGAAGGCGGCTACATGGTGCGTATCTATGTCGAACTCGCCAAGCTTGACGTCGGCGAGCGCGTCGCGAGCCGCAACATCACCGCCGATGACGTGATTGCGAAAGCACAGCGGATCCTGAAGCCGCATACGCTTGAGGTGAAGGAGATCGCCTGGTGGTCGGTCTACGAGATCGGCCAGCGCCTGACCGACAAGTTCGACGACGTGCCGGAGGCCGAGATCGCGACCCGCCTGCCGCGCATCTTCATCGCCGGCGATGCCTGCCACACCCACAGCCCGAAGGCGGGGCAGGGCATGAACGTCTCGATGCAGGATGCCTTCAATCTCGGCTGGAAGCTCGCCGCCGTGCTCCGCAAACAGAGTGCGCCAAGCCTGCTGCATTCCTATTCGGCGGAGCGTCAGGCCGTTGCGAAAGAGCTGATCGACTTCGACCGCGAATGGGCGGGGATTCTGGCGTCTGCCGCCAAGGCCGGTGGCGCCGATGCCGCAAGGACGCAAGACTATTTCGTCCGGCACGGCCGCTATACGGCCGGCACCGCGACGCATTACAGGCCGTCGATCCTCACGGGGGCTGCGTCCCATCAGCACCTCGCGCAAGGCCTCGTCATCGGCAAGCGCTTCCATTCCGCGCCGGTGATCCGGCTGGCGGACGCAAAGCCCGTTCATCTCGGCCACGCCGCGCAGGCCGACGGACGCTTCCGCATCTATGCATTTTCCGGTGCGGAGAATCCGGCGGCGGTCGGCTCTGCCATTCGCGCGCTGTGCAACTTTCTCACCGAGGCCAGGGAATCGCCGGTGAGGCGATATACCTCCGAAGGCGCCGACGTCGACGCCGTGATCGACCTGCGGGCGGTCTTCCAGCAGGATCACCGCGAGCTCGCCGTCGAGGCGATGCCGTCGCTGCTGCTCCCGCGCAAAGGCCGCTATGGCCTGCTCGACTACGAAAAGATGTTCTGTCCGGACCTCAAGAGCTGCCACGACGTTTTCACGATGCGCGGCATCGATCGGCAGGCCGGCTGCATGGTCGTGGTGCGGCCGGACCAATATGTCGCGAACGTGCTGCCGCTCGACGATTTTACTGGGCTCGCGTCGTACTTCGACGGGTTCATGCTGCCGGTGAACTGACGTTCGCGGTGTTGCGCACGTCGTGCAGATGAACGGCGGATGAATACTGAACTCCGCGCGCATTCAATCTTTCGGCTGATGCGGCTGCTCCAGGAGGAACGCTCGTTCCTCCCGCGCGTTCGGACTCGCAGAGGAGGAACACGCCATGAGACTCAGAAGCATTTTGGTTGCAGCATTACTGCTCGCCCCCACGGCCGCGCTGGCTGCGCCGGGCATCGTCACCGTCTCGACCGGCTTGCGCGCCGGGCCGGGTTCGGGATTCCCCGTGGTCGATCGCATCCCCGAGGGCGCCCGCGTCAACATCCATGGCTGTCTGCGCGGCAATGCCTGGTGCGACGTGAGCTTCTCCGACGATCGCGGCTGGGTGTCGTCGCAATATCTCGAATATCTCTACCGCAATCACTACGTCTATCTTCCCGACTATGTCGACGAGATCGACGTGCCCGTCGCGCCCTTCGTGTTGACCTCGTACTGGTCGAACTATTATCAGGGGCGACCCTGGTATCGCCGCCATGCCTACTGGAATAATTACTGGACCTCGCACGAGCGCTTCGCGACGCGGATGACGATCGATCCGCGCGCGGCCCGTATCGGCCGTGCGGCGACGCGCGACGCGGCGATCGTACTGGGACGCGGCGGCGCGAACGCTAAGGCCGCTCCCGCGATCTCCGGCCGTGATGCGACGACGGTACGGCATGACGCGGCCATCGCAAAGCGCGACGCTGCGATGGCAAAGCGCGACGCTGCGGTTGCGGCGGATCGGACTCGCGCCGGACGAAACGATCGCCTGGTGAACGCGCGGACAAGCGTGCAGCAGAACCGCAACCCGCGCGATGCGCAGGCGCGCATGGTGCACGAGCATGCGGCGAACCGCGCCGCAACGCATGCGCAGCCAACGCATGCGCAGCCGACGGCGCGTACTCAGCCGATGGCGCGTGCGCATGAAGCTCCGCGCGTATCGGCCGCGCCTGCGGCCCGGCCCGCGACGCCGCATGTGGCGCAGCCGAACGTCAGCCACGGCTCGCCGATGAATGCCCATGCGCAGATGCCGGCGCCGCGCGCGGCAGCACCTGCGACGCCGCATCCGGGCGGCGGTGCTCAGCACATCAACGCCGCTCCGCGTGGCGGCGCGCCGGCCAGTGGTCCCGGCGGCGGTCACGAGAAGCGCTAACATCGTTGCGAAAGCCCGGCCCTCGTGCCGGGCTTTCTTTTCGGAGCGACCCGGGTTCCATGCGCGTACAATTTAAAAAGGTTCTTCGCGGGCAGATTTCATCGATCGTAATATGTCTATCCAAAGCTGTAAGCATCCACTCGGGGCAGCGGGGCACGGGAGGATGACGATGAGACAGAACCAGGCGGAGACGCGCCGCCAAAATGTCGCGAAGCGGTCGATGACAAAAGAGGTCAAGCAGCTGACCGGCTTGATCGCCACACTGCGTGAATCGCTCGATGGCATCCGCAAGCAGCGGGCGAACGCCAAACTGTCCGGCGCCGAGATGGGTGCTCTCGACGAACGGCGCAACAATCTGCTGCTCACGATCGCGGCCCTGGACGATCGCCTGTCGGCGGTGCAAGGGCTGATCGATCTCGGCCGTCCGCACATCATCCGCGTCCATTAGCGGAGCTCGGGCAGGCGCGATCGGGTCCGTTGCTGATGTGACGGGCCGGGCCCCTGCTACCAGTGCGGCGCGCTCGATCCCGGTCACCCGGCTGCGGGTGCGCCGGTGCGATGCTGCCTGCGGATGGCACCAAATTGCCACGCTCTCGGCGAATTGCCGCCAAAGCCCGCTGCCACGAGGGGAGCGGGTGCGGGGGCAACGCGAGGGGATGCGTATTGGCCTACAAAATGGTCGCAGAACGCGACAATGAGAAGTACAGTTTCGCCCGCGAGAGCCGACTGCTCATCGTGGCGAAGGCAAGGGTGTGGGCGAGCGAGGGATGGCGGGTCGTCATCACCGACCAGGACGGCAAGGCCTACGCGCCGCCCGAATTCGATCAATTGCTGGCGGCGTGACCGCAGGACGGGGCTAGGGGACGACATTTGACTTCGTACTTTCGGCCGGGGCGCGAGCTGATCGCGCTCCTGATGACTCTTTCAGCCGCCGTCGCACTGACGGCGACGGTCGCGTTCGCGCAAAATCTCGATGCCGGCAAGTCGCCCGAAAAGCTGTTTGCCGATGGTTGCGCGACCTGCCATCGGAGCCCGCGCGGTCTTGCCAAGGGGCGCTTCAGCCTGACGCTGTCCTGGTTCCTGAAGGACCATTACGCGACCAGTTCCGACTCCGCCAAGTCGCTCGCCGCGTATCTGGTGTCGGTCGATGCGCCGCCGCCGCGGGCCGCGGCCAAGCCCGGCGCAAAATCATCCCGGTCGGCGCCACGTCCGCCAAAGCCGGCGACAAGCCAGTAGTCAGCGCGACAAGGGCGCTATTCGCGCCGATAGGTCTGCGCGATCAGCCGGCCATGCACGGCGCGCAGCTCGGCATTCATGCGCGTCTGTCCCGTCGTGACATAGGACAGCCAGGCGCCGTCGGCGGCGAGGCGCACGACATGGAGCTCGGGCGTGCCGTCGGTTGCGCGATGCCGCTTCAGGCGTGCCTTCATCCAGTCGTTCCAGAGCCGGCGCAGTGACGGATCGGTGACGACGACCATGCTCAGTGCCGCCCAGGGCGTGGTGAAGCCGAACGCCTTGCCTGTGAACACCGCATTGACATAGGCGCGCGTAAAGCTGCCGCGCGGTTTGGGATCAGCTTCGATTGCGGCGTCGATCTCGGCATCGACGCGGGCGAGCAGATCCGCGAACAGGCCCTCGATCAACGCCTGCTTGCTGCCGAAGTGATGAAACAGGCCGCCTTTGGTGACGCCGGCTGCCGCCGCCACCGCCTGCACCGTGATGCCGGAGACGCCATGGTCCATGGCAATGGCCGCAGCGTGGTCGAGCAGGGCGCGCCGCACCTGCTCCGGCTGCTTGGCGCGGCTATAGGCGCTGGCCGGCATCAGTGCACCGTCGTCTCCGAGAACAGGTTGATGACGACGACGCCGGACACGATCAGCGCGATGCCGACGAAGGCCGCGGCGTCCAGCATCTGGCGGAACAGCACAAACGAGACCGTGGCGGTCAGGATGATGCCGACCCCGCCCCAGATCGCATAGGCGATGCTCAGGGGGATCACCCGGATCGCGACCGACAGCGCGTAGAACGAGGCGACATAGAACAGCACCATGGCCAGCGTCGGCCACGGCCGCGTGAACTGCGCCGACTGCTGCAGGAAGGCGGACGCGATGACCTCGAAGACGATGGCAAGGGCAAGCGCGATGTAGGCATTGAAGGCGGAGGTCATGGCAGGCTCGGGCGTGGTGCGCAAGAAAGATACCGCGCGGTAGGTATGTTTAGCACGTGGAAGACGGCTCTTGCCAGCAGCAGCTATCACATGTGAGTGACGAGGCTGCGACACGGGCTGAGGACCTGATGTTCCGCGATCTGTCGCCGACAAAGCGAAGCCGCCGCGCGATGAATCGTGCGACGGCTCCGTGGGATCGTGGCAGCTCGATGTGGCGTCAGTTGATCCGTACGGAGAGCTCGACGTCCTCGGCAAAGGCCGTGGACATGTAGCCGCTGCCGGGCATGCGCACGCGCGCCAGATAGTCGGGGCTGTCGTCGGCGTTGTCGGCCACGATGATCGCGCCCGGCTTGAGATGGCCTTCGACCAGCTCCAGGATCTCAGGGTAGAGCGCCTTGGCGCCGTCGAGCAGCACGAGGTCGATCGTATCAGGCAGATCGGCGCTGAGCGTCTTCAGCGCATCCCCTTCGCGGATTTCGACGAGATCGAGCAGCCCGCCGGCCGAGAGGTTGTCGCGCGCCCGCGCCGCCTTGGACGGCTCGAACTCGCTGGTGATGAGGCGCCCGCCACCATTGTCGCGCAGGCCTGCGGCAAGGTGCAGGGTCGAGATGCCGAACGAGGTGCCGAACTCGACGATCGTTCTGGCGCGGGAGCTGCGCGCCAGCATGTAGAGCAGCGCGCCGGTCTCGCGGGAGACCGCGAGCGGGACGTCCTTCAGGCGTCCGTAGAGGTCGGCGTAATCGGTCTTGCTCCGCATCATTCGCGCCCGGTCGGCGTCGGTGAGATGAGCGAACGCGGCTCGCGTTGCGCTGCGTGCTGCTTCGTCCTGGTCGAACAGGCGATCCAGCAGCGGCGCCAGCGACGTGATTGTCGGGGTAGTCATTTGGTGTCTCCGTAGTTCGCGGCAATGCGCGGGCTTGCGTGCGAACTGAAATACGACTAATTCGTCGCATTTCCTATTCGCATTACCCCGAGCGCATCATGGCCGATCGTCGAAGTAGTTCAGTTTCCTCGCGAAAACAGCCGCAACAGGCCCGCTCCAACGAGCTGGTCGCGGCTATTTTGGATGCTGCCGTTCAGGTTTTGGCAAAGGAGGGCGCGCAGCGTTTCACGACGGCGCGGGTGGCCGAGCGGGCCGGGGTGAGCGTCGGATCGCTCTATCAGTATTTTCCGAACAAGGCGGCAATCCTGTTCCGCCTCCAGAGCGACGAGTGGCAACGCACGAGCGAACTGCTGCGCGGCATCCTTGCCGACCGGGCGAAACCGCCACCGGCGCGGCTGCGCGCGCTGGTCCAGGCTTTCATTCGTTCCGAGTGCGAGGAGGCGGCGATCCGCACGGCGCTCAGCGACGCCGCGCCGCTCTATCGCGATGCGCCCGAGGCACACGATGCGCGGGCCGCCGGCAAGGGCATCGTCGCGGCCTTCATGCAAGAGGCATTACCAAAAGCCTCGGAGGCGACGCGCGAACTTGCCGGGGAGCTGATCAAGACGACGCTGAGCGAGGTCGGCAAGCACTTCTCGGAGGCACCGCGCAGCGAGGCGGAGATCGTGCGCCATGCCGACGGGCTCGCCGACATGTTTTGCGCCTATCTCGGCGAGCTCTCACGACGCCGAGATCATTCCTGACATCCACGCTTGCGGCCCAATATCGTTTCGGATTTGGCCGGATCATGGGATAGCCTCGCGCCATCCTCATCCAGCCATCGAGCGCCGCGCCATGCATGTCCTCCGTCCCCAGTTCCGCATCGAGGAGCAGCATGCGCTGGAATTCGCAAGGCAACGCGGCTTCGGCGTGATCGTGGCGGCGGACGAGCGCGGCCCGCGCGCCTCGCACGTACCGTTCCTGCTGGACCGGCGCGACGGGCAAGCCATCGTGCAGATCCATCTCACGGCCAGGAATCCACTCGTGCCGCTTGCGGACGGCACCCGGCGCTTCCTGCTGATCGTTGCCGGCGACGATGCCTACATCTCCAACGACTGGTACGCCTCGCAAGACAACGTCTCGACCTGGCTCTACGAGGCGGTGCACCTGTCGGGTGTGGCGCATCTGCGTGGGCTCGACGAGAACCGCGGGCACGGCGATGCGCTGCTTGCGGTCGCCGAGGCGCGGCTGCCGAAGCAGCCCTGGGACCTCGCGCAGATGGAGCCGGACAAGCGCGAGAGCATGCTGGCTGCGATCCGCGTCATCGATCTCGTGGTCGACCAAATCGAGGGGCAGGCGAAGCTCAACCAGCACAAGAGCGATGCGGACCATGTCGCGGTCGCCGGCTACCTGGCGCGGTCGGCGGAGAGCGGCCACCGCCGGCTGGCGCGGAAGATGCAGGCGCTGCGGCCGGGGCTTGGGTATGAAATCCCGTAGCCCGGATTACGCTTCGCTCCATCCGGGCTACGCCAGCTACGCTTGCGTCGCGCAACAATTGACCTTACGGACCTCTGCATGCTCGTCATCTCCATTCAAAGCCAGGTGGTCCACGGCCATGTCGGCAACAGCGCGGCGGCCTATGCCATGCAGGCGGAGGGCGTGAACGTCGCGGCAGTGCCGACGACCCTGCTGTCGAACCATCCGCGCTATCCGAGCCTGCGCGGGCGGGTGCTGGAGACCGAGCTCGTCGCCGATCTTCTGCGGGGCGTGGAGGAACGCGATCTCGTCGACGAGGCCGCGGTGCTCGTCACCGGCTATCTCGGCTCGCCCGGCAACGCCGCCGTCGTCGCCGATTTCGTCGAGCGCGCCTTGAACCGCAATTCGAGGCTCGTCTATCTCTGCGATCCCGTGATCGGGGACGACGGCCGCGTCTATGTCGCCGACGGCATTCTGGACGTGCTGCGGCACCGCCTGCTGCCGGCCGCGAACCTGACCACGCCGAACCAGTTCGAGCTCGAGCTGCTCTCGGGCATCACGATCGCGGACGCGCAGGATTTGCGCGCGGCGTGCGCGGCGCTGGCGGGGACCGGCCGCATCGACGTCGTCGCCACCGGCTGCACGCTCACGGATATGCCTGACGGGCAGGTGGAGACGATCCTCTGCGCCGACGGGCAATTGTCGCGCTTTGCGACACCGCGCCTGCCAATCCGCCCCTATGGAACCGGCGATCTCCTCACCGGCCTGATCGCGGCGCATCTGGCCAAGGGCAAGGCGATGGAGGCGGCGGTGCGGCTCGCGGTCGAGACCGTCTTTGCCGTGCTGGTGCGTACGCAGGAGGCGGGATCCGCTGAGATGCGCCTCGTGCCGCTGCCGACGCGGAAGCCGTAACGGTTCAGGTCGCGCGCTTGCCGGCCGATTGCGCCGACTTCTGCGGCTTGCCCTTCTGCTCGCGCGCGGCCTGTGCCTTTGGCGACCTGGCGCTGGCCACGGCCCGCGTCTTCTTCGGCCTGGCGTTGGCGGCTTCCCTGCGGTCCGCCGTGCCGCGCTTCGAGACATATTCCGCGCCGTCGATCGGGCCGACATGCGGCGGATCGCGGCCGAGATAGGGCCTGCCGATGCCGAGCGCCTTGCCGTTGGCATCGACCCATTTCCACAGGATCTCGGTTGAGACCCAGCGCTGCGCGCGGTTGTTGCCGGCGGTCGAGACGATGTCGGCGGCCATGCCGTGACCGTAGCCGCCGCGCGTGCTGCCGCCGTGATAGGAGCGGTCGGAGGCGGCCTTCAGGCCGCTCGCGATCGACTGGCGATAGTCGTCGCGGAACGCGCTGGTGATGCCCGGCGACAGGCCGGCGGCTTCCGCCGCGAGCAGCGTGCGGAACAGCTTCCGCTTGAAGCTCTTGTCCATGCCGCCGATGACGTAATCCATCATCGACATGCGGGCGTGCTCGGCCGCCTTCGGATCCTTCCAGCCGAAATCCTCGTCGACCAGTTTCGTGAAGCTGCGCATCATCGTGACCATCTTGCCCCTGCGCTTGATGGTGACGGCGCGGCGCTCCTCGACCTTGATCGAGTCCTCCTTGGGCGTGCGCTGGTAGAGCGCCCAGAGATAGCGGTCGATGCAGGCGTCCATCACGAAGCATTCGTCGAGCACCGCGACGGTGTCGGCGGACGGTGATGCCTTGCTCTCGGTTGCGGCCGGCCCGGTCGCGATCGCCGCGGGCGACAGCGCGTCCGTCGTCACGATCTCGGTGGGATCGGCGGATGCGAGCTTGACGGGCTCCTGCACCGGTGCGGCCTCGCCGACGACGGGCGCCGGCTCGGGCAGGATCTGCGGCGCAGGCGGTTCGCTCGGCAAGATCAGCGCGGGATCGGCCGAGGCGAGCTTGATGACGGGGGCGGGCACCTCGGGCGCTGCTGCTTCAGCGCTTGCCGGCTCGGGGGCCTGAGCCACCGCGGCCGCGATATCGGCAGTCAGGGCGATGCCATCCTCGATGGTCGCAGCGCGCGGAACGTCGGCGAGGTCGAGGCGGCCGAGATCCTTCGCGCGCGAGACGGTGGCTGCATTGGCGCCGCTGTTCTCGATGAGGGCAGGGGCATAGGCGGACAAGGAAAGCGCCAGCCAGCCGGCCATGACGGCCGAGGGGCACGCGACTGCCACCAGAAGAGACCGCCGATCGTTCATGATCCCTGCCTCCAAACGGTTCTGTTCGAACACGTCTTGTCGAACAGTCTTGCACAGAAAGGCACGCAGCGCGTCGATTGTTCGGAGGATGGTGTGGCGGCGCAATGGCGCAAATGGCCGAAAACGGGCTTTTCAGGCAGGTGTTGCGAAGATGCAACGCGGGTTCCATCGGGCTTCGGAGAAGGAAAAAGCCCTGCAAATGCTGCGTTCATTGTCGTCGAATTTGCCCGGTTGCATTTACTCAATCTTGGATTGCAGTCTGGCATTTCTCTCGCACCGGCACCGTCCGGTAGCGTTGGGAAGGACACGAGTTGTGAAATTGAAATGCCTGTTGGCGGACTTTGCCGCCGATGAATCCGGCGCCACCGCGATCGAATACGGCCTGATCGCAGCGGGGATCGCGCTTGCGATCATCGAGATCATCTACGCGCTCGGCACCAATCTCGTTGCGAAGCTGCAATCGCTGGCGACCGCGCTGAAGTAAGTTATCCTCCGGCCCGCGTTCCGTGATGATCGCGCCTCTGACGGGGCCGGGTCGGCGCATCTGTGCGAGGGATCTGCGCATCCGTCGCATCCCCCTGGATGCGGTGTTTTGCCCGACGCCTCGCTGCAACTTTGCAGCGGCTTGCGCGTTGGTGCGGCTATGACCCACTCCTCGCTTCGTCCCATGGACGCCTTCGACCCCACCGAGCCTGCCATCCTCCACGATCTCCTCTCCGACAGGATCATTACCTGGACCGCCGATCAGGCTGATGATTATCGGCGTGCCAGCCAGGCGCGCGACGATGGGACCGTGGCCTGGAAAGCCTACGTCTTCGACGGCTGGGGCAACGTGCTCGGCGGCTGAGCGCCGCCTATAAAAGCGTCATGTCGCGGCCGGCGGCGATTCGGCCAAGGCCTTGTACGCATTAAACATATCGCCATGCGCCGGATGCGTTGTTGCAATGCAACAGTGCATGTCGCAATGCAGCAAATCAGGCTTAGATGTGCTCCGAAACTTCCTTCTGGAGCATCACCAATGAACAAGAAGACTCTGTCGATCGCGATCGCCGCCCTCACTCTTGCGGGCTCGACTGCCACCTTCGCCTCCGAGCTGCCGGCCTACGAGGCCTATGGTTTCCCAGTCTCCCCGTTGCAGGTTCGCGTGCTCGGTGCCGCGCAGGTCGAGCAGCAGGCTGCAGCGCCCGCCGCCAGCGTGACGGCGCTTCAGGCCAGCGTTCTGTCGCCGCGCAAGGTGAAGGCCGCGACCGTGACCACGGGCAGCGCCCGCTAAGCATCATGCGACAGGCACCGCGCGCAGGCGTCGTGCCGCTGTCGCCTGCATGAATTCGCAACCGTCGGGTTCGGAATTCTCAGCATCACATTGGAACCGCGTTCCTGACAGGAGCGCGGTTTTTCTTTGCCTGCGGGAACCCGCGCGATTTCATCGTGCGTGCGCGGATCGAGAAGCGGGCGCGACAAAAGAATCGCGCGATGGCTTCGTTGTGTACGGCCGTTCAAGACGCATGTGATCTCCTTAATACTTGTTTCGGAGATCGCGGCGCCTGATGCGCGCGCCGCATATTGAGCGGCCAATTCTGGAATCATACTGGAGGCCGTTTATGCCCGTTGCGCAAAAAGTCGTTGTTGCCAGCACCTCGCCGCGTGCGTTCATCATCAGGCATCTTGCGCTGTTCGCGGCCGCCGCGTTGTTCGTGTTCGTGCTGAGCCTGACCTATGGCCTCGATCTCAGCCCCGGGTTTTTCTGATAGCCGGGCTACGAGAGCCTCCGCTCGCGCACCGCGCGCAAACTTGACGGCGAGCGGCCGTAGCGTTCGGCGAACGCGGCGTTGAAGCGGCGCAGGCGCGCGGCGTTGCAGGTCGCAAAGCTCAGCATGGCCGGATGATAGCGCAAGTCTGTGCGGGCGAAAGGCTTGCGGGATGACCGAGTCCGAGCCACCGCGGTCGCGCTCGATCACACGGATCACATGGTCGGGTCGCGGCAAATCGGGCGCATCATCGCGCAGCCCATGCACAGGATGTTTTCGAACATCGATATCGCCTTCCGCGCTCCGCCGCGTGCCAGACCTGCAACCGCGTGGGTTGAGCGGATGAGCGCGCTGACATAAGGCTTGCTGATGGATCAGCGGACGAGCGGCGCTGACGCTCTCATTCAGAAGAACGATGCGGCGCCGGCGCTTCTCGGCGTCGTCTGCGGCCTGTCGGCGGCGCTGTTCTGGGCGCTCGGCTTTGCCGGCACGCGGCACGGGCTGAAGGTCGGCTTCACGCCGGTCGATCTGCTGGTGCATCGCTACGTCTGGTCGGGCATCGTGTTCCTGCCGCTGGTAGCCCGCGCCGGCATCTCCGATCTCTGCGGCATCGGCTGGGGCAGGGGCCTTGCGCTGATGGTGCTTGGCGGCCCCGTGATGTCGCTGATCTCCTACACCGGCTTCCTGTTCGTGCCGCTCGGCCACGGCAGCGTGATCCAGCCGTCCTCCGCGACGCTCGGCGGCCTGCTGCTCGCCGCAATGTTCCTCAAAGAGAAGATCTCCGCCTCGCGCCTTGCCGGTGCCATCGTCATCGTCGGCGGCCTCGGCGTGATTGGCGCCGAATCGATCGGCCATTTCGGCGCCGACGGCGTGCAGGGCGATCTGATCTTCGTGCTGACCGGATTGATGTTCGCAGGCTTCGGCGCGCTGCTGCGTCACTGGCGCGTCTCCGCCGTCTCGGCCGCGCTCGTCATCAACGTGCTGTCGCTGCTGTTGCTGCCGGTCTATCTCCTGACCGGCGGGCCCGCCCGCGTCGCTGCGATCGGCGTGAGCGAGAATGCGATCCAGGCGCTGGCGCAGGGCGTGCTGGCAGGTCCCGCCGCGCTCTATCTCTTTGCCGTTTCCGTCCAGCGCCTCGGCGTCGCGCGCGCCGCAGTCTTCCCCGCTTGCGTGCCGGCACTGACGCTGCTCACCGGCTGGCTGCTGCTCGGCGAGCCGCCGACGATGTTGCAGACGGCGGGCCTCGTGACGGTGCTGTGCGGGTTTTATCTGGCGCAAAGGCAGCGGTGAACGCATCTGCGTCGCCTGGATGGAGTGCAAGCGAAATCCGGGGCGGGATGTGCGGCACTATCCCGGATTGCGCGACGCTCCATCCGGGCTACGCTCCCGGGCACCCCGCAACTTGACGAGCCCGCCATGACCTTCCTCCTCAACATCGACGTCCCCGACGTCGCCGCCGCCACGACCTTCTACACCGCCGCGTTCGGTCTGACGGTCGGCCGTCGCTTCGGCAGCGATTTCGTCGAGCTCCTGGGTTGGCCGGCGCCGGTTTATCTGCTGACCAAGCAGGCCGGCACGTTGGGTGCAGGCAGCGACCGCCGCCGCTACGAGCGGCACTGGACGCCGCTGCATGTCGACGTCGTCGTCGACGATGTCGATGCCGCCGTCGCGCGCGCGCTGCGCGCCGGCGCCGTGCTCGAAGCGCCCGCGCGCGATGCGCCGTATGGGCGGATCGCGATGCTGGCCGATCCGTTCGGACACGGGTTTTGTCTGCTGGCGTTCAGCGCGACGGGATATGACGCGTTGATGGGCGCGTAGCGCTAGGCCTTCTTCACAAACTCCGACTTCAAATTCATCGCGCCGATGCCGTCGATCTTGCAGGCGATGTTGTGGCCGTCGGTGGCGTCCTGGAGGCGGATGTTGCGGACCTTGGTGCCGCCCTTGACGACCGATGAGGAGCCCTTGACCTTGAGGTCCTTCATCACGATGACGCTGTCGCCATCAGTCAGCACATTGCCATGGGCATCGCGCACGCCCATCTCCTGCGGCACTTCCGCAGCGGCGCCGGCCGCAGCGCTCCATTCATGGGCGCATTCCGGGCAGATCCAGAGATCGCGGTCCTGATAGGCGTGCTCCGACTGGCAGTTCGGGCATTTCACGGCGTCGGGCATGGCAGGTCTCGTCTCAGGTGGCGTTGCGCGGCGCACCGTAGGGGCAGAGCAGGGGAATGCAAGGGAAAGCTGGGTCTTGCGCGGGCAGGCCGTTGCCTGCCGGTGCGATGTCACCGAAACAGCGCGACGAAGATCACGTAGAGCCAGCCCAGGATGCCGTGGATGATCGCCCACAGGATCGAATGGTTGTTGGTGTAGGAGATCGCGATGGCGAGTGCCGAGCCGAAGCCGACGCCGTATTTCGCGCCCTCGACGCGGACGCCGTAAAAGCGGTTGCCGTTCATGGTGATCCTTCCAGAGGGTGATGTGCAGAGCGCGTTGAGCTGAGCCTATCCGCAGGCCGACGCGCTGTCGAACGACATCCTGAGCCTGAGAGGCGATTGAGCGCGCGCCCAACAGAAATGTCGAAAACCACCCCATGCACAGTAGAAATCGCCAGGGATTTCAAGGGTTCCGAAATACCGAATCGAATTTGACCCGTCGGGCAAAACAGGGGTATTATGGCATGATGAGCGAGTGCGACGGCCAAGGGGGTCGTAGCCCGCCTCGCACGCTTCACGCATCCATGAAGCGCGCCGTCCCCGAGACCCGGATCGAGCTGCCTTTGGTCGCGCCGATCTCCGCGCGGATCAGCGACCGCGCGCCCATGTCCTCGCCCTGGACGATGTCGATGGCGCCGCCATGCGGCCAGCCGATGTCGCGCAGATATCCTGCAAATGCCGCGGCGGCCGCGCCGGTCGCGGGATCCTCGACGACACCGCCGGCGGCAAAGGCGTTGCGGACATCGAACAGTCGCGGCGTCGCCACGGTCACGAGCGCGACGGTGACCAGCCCCGCCTTCTCCATGAGGGAGCGGCCCCGCTCGAAATCATAGGCCATGCGCGCGAGCGCCGCGCGCGATGTCAGCGCAAGCACGGCATGATCGGCGCCGCCGTGAATTTTCGCAGGGGGAATTTTCGGGTCGAGATCGGAGGACGCATAGCCGAACAGGTCCAGCAGGGCATCCCGCAGCCTGGGCTCGAGCGGCGCGCTGTGCGTCGGCGGTGATTGCAGCGCCGCCGCAATGGTGTTGCCGTCGCGGCGGCCCGACACGGAGATGACGGCATCGTTCAGATGCAGCTCGAAGCTGCGGTCGCCGTGCCGGTGCGCAAGGGCCGCGCCCAGGGCGATCGTCGCGTGGCCGCAGAACGGCACCTCCATCGCGGGCGAGAAGTACCGGACGCGCCAGGCGTCGCCTTCGGGCGCCGCAAAGGCCGTCTCGGAGAAGCCGACCTCCGCCGCGATCGCCTGCATCCGCGATGCATCCGGCATTGCGTCGCCGATCCAGACGCCGGCGGGATTGCCGCCGGTGTTGCCGTCCGAGAAAGCGGCGATGCGGTGCACTGTCGTCATGGGCTTGCTCTCATTTGCTGCGGGAGGAGGCGGGTTCTTGCGAAACCTATCAGCTTCGCGCGCCGCAACTAGGGGAGGTTGAACACTGATGACATCCCTCATCGCTGCGTGCGGCGCCGGCAATTGGCAAAAAATGGCAGAGCTGAGGCTGTCAACGACATATCGGGTTAGGACGCCGCTTACCCACGGAATACACTGGGCGCCGTTTGGGGTTCGGGGTCATGTATTGGGAGGGACGATCATGGCAAGTGTTGAACAATTGCGCAGACGGGAAGGTGTGAACCTGGTCCAACTCGAGGCGGACATTGCATCGGTTCGCACGGGAAGCTCGATCGCTTCAATTGCACTACCTGATTACGTCGAGCACACCGAGGGGGTCACGCGCGTCGGCGCGCTCAGTGCGGAGGCGGTCGTTCGCGACTATGAATCCGCTGCAAAAGAGATCGAGGCCATGGGCGCCGAGTTGATCGACGCCGCGCAAAAATGCGAGGCGCTGACGGCCCAGGTCCACGATGCCATTGCCTTCATGCGCGAAACGGCGGCGGGGTATCGTGAAGAGGGACGGAAGATCTTCAGGCGCATCGAGGAATGCGCGCTCTTCACGGAAGACGTCCGCAAGACCTGCGAAGAGGTCCAGCGTCGAATGAAGGACGTCTCGGTCGGCGAGTCCCCCCATCAGGAGCTTGCGACGGAAGAGCTCGAGCTGACCGGGATCGCAGCCAAGGTGTCGGTGTGCGAGGCCCGGTGAGGCTGATGTAGAGCGTCGTTCGCAGGATGGGTTGAGCGCTTGCGCTCCCCCCATCCTGCGAGCTGGGCTTAAAGTCCAATCCCGGCGCCGTCGGGAGTCCTGTAGCCCGGATGGAGCCAACGGGTCGGCGCAAAGCGCCGCCCGATGACAGGCTGCGCGCAATCCGGGACCGGTGCAGCTTGGGGCAAGATCCCGGATTACGCTCCGCTCCATCCGGGCTACGCTCACTCGCTAACGGCTTACCAATCCGGATCGCCGTAGGGGTCGCCCATATAGGGCGGCGGCATCCAGGGGCCTCGCGGCGGCCTTGGCCTCCGAGGTGCGGCCGCTTGCACGTGCGGCCGTGCAGGCGCCGCCGTCTCGTTGCTCGTCACGCTCCGCACGACGGGTTTCGCGGATGCAGGCGCGGACGAAGCCGTCAGTTGCGTTTGCAGCGCCTGGACCTGCGCGGCGAGGCGCGCATTGTCCGCCGCATCCTTCTCCCGCGCCGTCTTGAGCTGTTGAATGGTGTCGGCCTGCTCGCGCAGCGACTGCTCGTTGCGGCTTTTCAGTTGCTCGAGCTTTCCGCTGATGCTCGCAAGCTCGTTCGTGATGGTCTTCAGCGACTGCGCAAGATCGGACGATGACTGGTCAGGCGGTGTGGCGCCAGGACTTGGAACGCCAGGACTTGGAGCGCCAGGACTTGGAGCGCCAGGACTTGGAGCGCCAGGTGTTGAAGCACCAGGTGTTGGAGCGCTTTGCGCTTCCTTGCTGGGCGGCGGTGCGGGCACCGGACTTGGCCCATCCGCGGCAGCCAGGTGCAGTGCCGGCGGCTGCGCAGGACTTTCGACCGCGGACGCTTGCGTGGGCTGACTGGCCGGCGGAGCCCATCGCGCCATGATCGACTTGCTGATCGACTTGGCCTCATCGCGATATTGCGAAGCGAAGGCGGCGCCGAGAACGCCGATCGCCAGCACGAGGCCAACCAAAGCGCGCAGCATGGTCCGATCTCCTCTCAGGCCTTGATCGCGAACCTTGCTATCGGGCGCCTTGTCCCTGGGAGGCTCGGCTGCCGCCGCACCGGCGCTTGCTTGCGAGGTCCGCGGGGTTTCGCTGCCGCGTTCCATTCCGGAAACCAGCCGGTCCAGCCGCGCCAGGTCTTCCTCTGCGCTCTTGATCTGGTCGTAGGCCCGCGCCAGCCCGCCATCGGCGCGCACCTCGCCCGGCTTGTGGGCATCAGGCGTGTGGGCATCAGGCTTCTGGGAATCAGGCTTTTGGGTATCAGGCTTGGGCTCGTTCGCGTCAGGCACCGATGCGCGCTCCATCCAGTCGGGCGTTAATGGGAGTGCGGCAGTCCGATCGTCGGAAGGATAGGCCTCACATTTGTCCAACACAACGCGCGTGCGAAGGAGAAATTATGGCGGGCTGCGGCTGCTGAAACAGCCGGGCGCTGCTCCCCCGGGCATCCCTGCGACGTGCTATGCTGTCGTGGGAGGAAGCGCCATGAGGGTTCCTACCGCGATACTCGCCCTGCTTCTTTCAAGTCCGGCCGCCGCCCAGGAGTGCCAGACATGCTCAATGGCTGACGCCTGCATGAAGGAGTACGTCAAGACGACGTCGGAGGCGCAAAGGGCGACCAGGCAGGCGATCCGGGATTGGAAGCAGAATCTGGACAAAAAGGCCTCAGCAGAATTGTCGAGCAGGGGCATACTCGCATTGCAAGACGCCATGGAGGCGCAGGTTCGTACGGAGCTGGAGCGCCTGAAGGAGTGCCTGGCGAAGATCAGGTAGGGCGGGGCGCAAAGGAGGATCCGATGAAATCGCTTCTGCTGCTCACGGCGAGCGGCCCGCTGCTCATTCTCACCTCGCACCAGTCCCTGAACGACCAAAAGCTTCTTGGGGTGCTCAGGCAAAAGGGCATCGGCAAGTTCGTCGCGTTCGACGTTCCCTTGTCGCTCGCCAGGGAGCGTTACGGCGGGCACTTTCACGCGGTCGAAAGCAATCTGCACGAGACCGATGATTTGAGAGTGCTCGACTTCAACGGCCAGCGGGTCTTTCAGCTCTTTCATTTCGAAGAGCTCGGTTCACCGATGCTGATCGAACAGTTGTGATCCGGTTTTGCCTCGCGGCATGATCCGCTTCGAAAGGCCCATCATCCCGCGGCGGCGGCGAAAGAGCAGGGCCGTTGTCACTATGAACGATCGTTCAGGGGAACGGGCGTTGGTTCATTTCGTTGCATTGGAGGGCATATTCAGGAGGACGACATGAAAACAAAGATCATTGCGCTCTCTGCTGCCGTTGTCATGGCGACAGCACCCGCCGTGTTTGCTCAGGGTGCGTCGAGCAAGGCGCCAGGTCAGGAGATGCAGCAAATGGGCTCCAAGAAGGGCGAGCCGGGCGCTTCCAGCTACGCTCCAGGACATAAGAAGCATCACGCGATGCACCACGCGAAGGCCCCGAAGACCACCAGCCCCGGCGCGTCGAACGTCGCTCCAGGTCAGACGACTGGCGCGAGCACGAGGCCGACCACCGGCTCGGGCACAAAGCAAGGGTACTGAAGTCTGGAGGGGACTGAAGTCCATGCACTGACGGGACCCAACGGCACGTCGAACGTGGGATAGGTTGGGCCCCGGCGACCCGTCATGCGCCGAATTAGCTTGCCTTGCCTTGAGTCCTTTTGCACTCTCTTCGCAAGGAGGCCAACGCATGAAGAAAATGACGCTCGCGTGCGCTCTCGGAACGGCGCTGGTGCTGTGCAACCTCGGGATCTCAGGCGCTGAAGCCCGACCGCGGACGGCGCACGTCCGTGCACCACAGGAGAGGCTTGTCGTCACGGCGCCGGTGCTCAGGCCAACGCCGTGGGATTACAATGTCGTTCCACGCTATCGTTATCGCCCTGAAGACGACCGGGTCGATCCCTTCGGCCCGCCGCTGGTGCCGTCATATGTTCGCTATGAGGGCTGGCGGTGGCCATACTGGTGGTGAGGGCCACTGGCGGATGCGGCATTGGTCGGTGTGTAGGGTGGGTTAGCGTAGCGACTGCGCGAAGCGCAGGTCGCGAAGCGTAACCCACCACTTTTGCCTGCGCGGAAACCAAAGAGGTGGGTTACGCCAGCAGACGCGCTTCGCGCATCTGCAGGGCTAACCCACCCTACGGATCAATTGTCGTCATCCGCCGCCAGCCGCAGAAACTGCCGCTTCATCGCGTTGACCCTGGCGACATAGCCCGCGACGAGATGATCGCCGCAGCGCTCCCCTGGTATCATCTGAAACTTGCGGCGCGCATAGGCCGTGGCAGGACCTGCGCCGCAGAGATGGATGAAGGCGGCCAGATCCTGCTTCTGCTCGCGGCTGGCCTTCACATCGCCCGCGAGGCCGAGAACCATGGCCACCTGGCGGTCCAGATACACCGACGCCAGCTCGATGGCGTGGCTCGGGATCGCGCGGATGTAGAGGAAGGAAGACCCGCATCCGGTCTCCGTGACCGCATTGCCGCGGACACAGAACCGTGCGGCTTCAATGAAGGCCGGGTCGGTCATCTGGAAGAGGCCGACGGCGCTGGAGGCGGGCCGGTAGATCGCCAGGGGATTGAGGCTCCACCGCCAGCGCCAGTAGGTGCGTGCCACCGGATTGCCCGAACTCTCCACCTGCGCCAGCGCGGCCAGCAACTCGGGCGTGATCGTCGCGGTGGAGTAGGTGCGGAACAGCGGCCCGTATTGGCGCCAGGTCTCGGCCGGCTCCTTGTCGAGGGAATTGCCGACGACGGCGAAGAGTTCGGTTGGCTTGCGGATGACGTGATAGGCGATGTTCAGAAGCGCGATGGCCGCAAGCAGCATCGCCACACCGCCCGCGATCCGAACCATGCGCGGCGCTCGCGCGAACGTCTTTCGCACCCAACGGGCACTTCGCCGGAGGCCGCGAAGGCGAGGGAGGAGGCTGTTGCTTTTTCTTGGCATGGGTCTTGTGGGGAGCGGGTAGGATGGATTGAGCGCTTGCGTCGCGCGCGTCAGGTACATAGCCGAAATCGGTGTGTGGCTCCCGCTGATGCCTATGCGGTAAGCGTGACAGCTTCACTGTCCCGTCATGAACTCGGCAGCGAGGTCGCGGGGCCCGCATTGTTCTAAATCAACAGACCCGCTTATTGGGGAATTACGCTGACGAACCGTTCCAGTCCAGGAAGGAGAGTGGTCATGTCGCGCCGAACCATCGTTTCACTCACCGCATCCGCCATCATTGGCATCGCCTGCATCGTGACTGTTTCGACTGACGCCTTCGCGTATCGAAGAGGCGGTGGCGTTGGGGTTGGTCGCGTTGGTGTTCATCACGGCGGTGTCTATCGCGGTGGCGTCTATCGTGGTGCAGCCGTGCGCCGTGGAGTTGCCGTGGGCGTCGGAGCTGCTGCGGTCGGTGCTGCTGCTTACGGAGCTTACGGAGCCTACGGAGGCTATCGCCGCTGCGGCTACGAACCTTACCCCCCTTGCTACTAGCCGGTCTTGGCGCAGCGGCCACCGAGTAACCGGTTGAGCCGGGCCTGGTGGCGGTGACAGTGCATTCAATCTAAATTGGTAGGCCAGTTAAGTGCACTGTCACCGTAATCACGTTCCTCACCTTCGGCGAGGGCCTGCACAACAACCACCACCGCTTCCCGCGCGACGCCTATCTGTCGCACGCCTGGTACGAGATCGACATCAACGGCCTGATCATTTTGGGATTGGGGAAGCTCGGTCTCGTGCACGACGTCTTCATGGCCGGCAGCCGGGCCGCTCGCGCGAACGAGGAGAGCGGGAAGACGTCGGCGTCGGAGTCGGAAGCGACGGTCTGAGCCACGACGCGTAGGATGGGCAGAGCGAAGCGAAGCTCGGGCATGAAGCGGCCTCCCTCGGCATATCCACAGGGTTGGGCGAGGTTAACACATTGGTTATTTCTTTGCGGTCATTTTCGCAACCTTAGTCAGCAAAGAGGCACCATGTCCGACATCACCATTCCCGGCGGCAAAATCCGTTCCTTCGTCGAGCGGATCGAGAACCTCGACAGCGAAATGCAGGAGTTGAGCGAACAGAAGAAGGAAGTCTTCGCGGAAGCCAAGGGCGAAGGCTTCGACGTGAAGATCCTCAAGGAGATCATCAAGCTGCGCAAGGAAGACAAGAACGAGCGCGACGAGCGCGAAAGCCTGCTCGACCTCTACATGCGCGCGATGGAGACGGCATCGCCGGAGCAGGCGAAGGCGGCGTAAGACGAACGCGGTCATGCAAGGAGAGATAGCCGCGGCTTGCGGCTATCGCTCCCGCAGGACGACGACGACGAACTGATCGATTTATGATGGGGCGTTTGGTTCAATCTCGCTGCAAACCCGGCCGTCAATAGCGGCCGCCGCTGCCCTTTTGCTGCGTGATCCAGTCCGACAATGTTTTCGGTGTTGATTTCGCAGTCCGGCCCGGTGATGCCTTCGGATTGTCGCGGACGGCTTTCGTCGGACGGGTGCGCGGCGATTCCGTTGCGCTGACGCTCTTCAAGGCAGCAATCGATGCCTCTGCGGCTTCCTTCTCGAGGCGCAACTGTTTCAATCGCGCCATCTTGATGCGCTCTGCCTCGACCTCGGGCCGCTCGGACAGCAGCGGCTTAGGTTGAGCAAGCTCGACCGGGACCAGGACACCGAGAATGGTCGTCTCGCCGAGCGCCTTGCAGGCTTCGAGCCGGTGCAGTCCCTCGACCAGGACGAGGCGGTCTCCGTCGAGCCGAACGGATATGGGGGCCTGTTGTCCGATGTCCAGAATACTTTCCGCGATCTCCCCGACGATCTCGGGCTTGATGGCTTTCTTCTGCTTCGTGGGAACGAAGATCTTCTCGATCGGGAAGCTTTCCGGTTTGGGCATAAATTGACTCCGCTTCTACCGGGCCCGTCGGAACTCATGCCGGTGGTGTCGGGAGTTTAGGAGGGAAGGGCTCGACGGGAAAGGCAATTTCGGCGGCGGGGTGTTGATGAGCAACGAAGCTAGAACCAACCTACGATTACGAAGCCGCAGACCGGCAAGACGGAGCGAATGATTTAGTGCACTGTCACCGTAACTTCAGTGTTCCTCCCGTGACAAGCTGTTCAGCCTTGCTCTCGTCGCACAATGCGAGAGGCCGCTCGAACAGGAGCGGCCTCAGCAATTCGGTCGGGTCGGTTGGTGCAGCCAATGGGCTTAACTACACCCCGTCGTGCTTCCGCAAGTGTCGCACTTCATACACGTCCCATTCCGCACCAGCGTGAAGTTGCCGCACTCCGAGCACATCTCGCCCTCGTAGCCCTTGGCCTTGGCTTCCGCGCGGCGCTCGGCCTTGGAAGGCACCAGGGTCTGCGCGGTACCGGCCTTGCTCCACTGGAGGGCTTCGAGCTTCTCCGTCGGCGAGAGGTCGTGCTGGGCTTCCTGCTTCAGCGCGACCGCACCTTCCAGGACATCGCCGACCCGTGCGCTCGCGCTGTGGGAGGCGAGTGCCGTGACCTTGCTGCCGCCGGTCGGGGCGCTGTCGTTGCCTTGCGCGACCGCGGTCGAGCCGCCGCGCATCACGACGAGGTTGTCGGTGCGGGAGCGGGTGAGGCCGCGCGACACCAGCTTGGAGGCGTGGTGGCCCGCGTCGTCCGGCTCCTTGCCTTCCTCGACGCCCTTGCCGAGCGCGTCGAAGTTCGACTCGGTCGGATCGACATGGGCGAGGTCGAAGCGCGACATGTAGCTCACCGCCAGCTCGCGGAAGACGTAGTCGAGGATCGAGGTCGCGTACTTGATGCTGTCGTTGCCCTGCACGGGGCCCGCCGGCTCGAAGCGGGTGAAGGTGAAGGCGTCGACATATTCGTCGAGCGGCACGCCGTACTGGAGGCCCAGCGACACGGCGATGGCGAAGTTGTTGATGAAGGAGCGGAGCGCTGCGCCTTCCTTGTGCATGTCGATGAAGATCTCGCCCAGACGGCCGTCGTCATACTCGCCGGTACGGAGATAGACCTTATGCCCGCCGACGACCGCCTTCTGGGTGTAGCCCTTGCGGCGGTCCGGCATCTTCTCGCGCTCGCGCATCACGATGATGCGCTCGACCAGCTTCTCGACGATCTTTTCCGAGACCTGCGTGGCACGCGCGGCCATCGGCTTCTCGTAGAGGCTCTCCACCGCATCGTCCTCGTCCTCATCATCGCTGATGAGCTGCGAGTTGAGCGGCTGGCTGAGCTTGGAGCCGTCGCGATAGAGCGCGTTGGCCTTCAGAGCGAGCTTCCACGACAGCATGTAGGCGGACTTGCAGTCCTCCACCGTGGCGTCGTTCGGCATGTTGATGGTCTTGGAGATCGCGCCGGAGATGAAGGGCTGCGCCGCCGCCATCATGCGGATGTGGCTCTCGACCGACAGATAGCGCTTGCCGATCTTGCCGCAGGGGTTGGCGCAGTCGAACACCGGATAGTGCTCGGCCTTGAGGTGCGGGGCACCTTCCACCGTCATCGCGCCGCAGATGTGGACGTTGGCCGCCTCGATCTCGCGCTTGGTGAAGCCCACGGCCTGGAGCAGGTCGAAGCCGGGGGCCGCGATCGCCTCGGCGCCGATGCCGAGCTGGTCGCGGATGAAATCCTCGCCAAAGGTCCACTTGTTGAAGGCGAACTTGATGTCGAAGGCGGTCGGCAGGGCCTTCTCGACCTTGGCGATGGCCTCATCGGTAAAGCCCTTGGCCTTCAGCGTCGAGGCGTTGATGCCGGGGGCGTTGGAGAGGGAGCCGTGGCCGACGGCATAGGCCTCGATCTCCGCGATCTCGCTCTCGCGATAGCCGAGCGCGCGCAGCGCCGCGGGAACCGCGCGGTTGATGATCTTGAAGTAGCCGCCGCCGGCGAGCTTCTTGAACTTCACCAGCGCGAAGTCGGGCTCGATGCCGGTGGTGTCGCAATCCATGACCAGGCCGATCGTGCCGGTGGGCGCGATGACCGTGGTCTGGGCGTTGCGATAGCCGTGCTTCTCGCCGAGCTCGAGCGCCGCATCCCAGGCCGCCTGCGCGTGGCTGACGAGATCAGCCTGCGGGCAGGAGACGAGGTCCATCGGCACCGGGTTGACGCTGAGCGCCTCGTAGCCGTTGGACTGGCCGTGGGCGGCGCGGCGGTGGTTGCGGATCACGCGCAGCATGTGCGCGGCGTTCTTCTTGTAGCCGGGGAAGGTGCCGAGCTCGGCCGCCATCTCCGCCGACGTCTTGTAGGTGATGCCGGTCATGATCGCGGTCAGCGCACCGGCGATCGCACGGCCTTCCTTGGAGTCATAGGGCAGGCCCATGGTCATCAGGAGGCCGCCGATGTTGGCGTAGCCGAGGCCAAGCGTGCGGAACTCGTAGGAGAGCTCGGCGATCGCCTTGGACGGGAACTGCGCCATCATCACCGAGATTTCGAGCACGATGGTCCAGAGCCGGCAGAGATGCTCGTAGCCCTCGACGTCGAAGTGCTTGGTGCTGACGTTATAGAACGTCAGCAGGTTCGCCGAGGCGAGGTTGCACGCCGTGTCGTCCAGGAACATGTATTCCGAGCACGGATTGGACGCGCGGATGTCGCCGGACGCCTTGCAGGTGTGCCAGTCGTTCATGGTGGTGTTGAAGTGCAGGCCCGGGTCGGCCGACGCCCAGGCGGCGTAGCCGATTTTCTCCCAGAGGTCGCGCGCCTTCAGCGTCTTCGTCACCTTCTTGGAGGTGCGGGCGTTCAGGTTCCAGTCGCCGTCGGTCTCGACCGCGCGCAGGAAGTCGTCCCTGAGCGAAACCGAGTTGTTGGAGTTCTGGCCCGATACCGTGAGATAGGCTTCCGAATCCCAGTCGGTGTCGTAGACGTCGAACTGGATGTCCTTGTAGCCTTGTTTGGCAAACTGGATGACGCGCTTGATGTAGTTGTCAGGCACGAGGCTGCGGCGCGCGAGCTTGATCTCGCGGCGGAGCGCCGGGTTCTTCTCGGGATCGAAGCAGTCGTCGCCCGAGCCTTCGCAGTTGACGCAGGCCTTGAGCACGGCCTTGAGGTGCTTCTGGTTGATCTTGGAGCCGGTGACGAGGGCTGCGACCTTCTGCTCCTCCTTCACCTTCCAGTCGATATAGGTCTCGATGTCGGGGTGATCGACGTCGACGACGACCATCTTGGCCGCGCGGCGCGTCGTGCCGCCCGACTTGATCGCGCCGGCGGCGCGGTCGCCGATCTTGAGGAAGCTCATCAGGCCGGACGAGCGGCCGCCGCCGGAGAGCTTTTCGCCTTCGCCGCGCAGGCGCGAGAAGTTGGAGCCGGTGCCGGAGCCGTATTTGAACAGGCGCGCCTCGCGGACCCAGAGGTCCATGATGCCGCCCTCGTTGACGAGGTCGTCACCGACGCCCTGGATGAAGCAGGCATGCGGCTGCGGATGCTCGTAGGCCGACTTGGACTTGGTCAGCTTGCCGGTGAAGGGGTCGACGTAATAGTGGCCCTGGCCGGGACCGTCGATGCCATAGGCCCAGTGCAGGCCGGTGTTGAACCATTGCGGCGAGTTCGGCGCGACCATCTGCATGGCGAGCATGTAGCGAAGCTCGTCATAGAAGGTCTGGGCGTCTTCGTCCGACGTGAAGTAGCCGCCCTTCCAGCCCCAATAGGTCCAGCAGCCGGCGAGGCGGTCGAACACCTGCTTGGCGGAGAGCTCGCTGACATAGCGCTCTTTCTCAGGCAGGGCGGCGAGAGCTTCGGTGTCGGGCACGGAGCGCCACAGGAAGGAGGGGACGGATTCCTCCTCGACCTTCTTCAGGCGCGCGGCAACGCCGGCCTTGCGGAAGTATTTCTGGGCGAGGACGTCCGAGGCGACCTGCGACCACTCGGTCGGCACCTCGACATTCTCAAGCTTGAACACGACCGAGCCGTCGGGATTGCGAATCTCCGACGTGGTCAGCCGGAAATCGATCCCGGCGTAAGGTGACTGTCCCGTGGTGGTGTGGCGCCGCTCAATCCGCATGGTCTTGCCCCGTCCTTATCTTTGACCGAACCGCCTCCGTTCAGGCGCCCGGTCGACATTTCAATTCGCGATTCCTCCCGGGCCGTCTGGCCTTAAGGCTTCGCAGTTCAGCCGGTGGATCCGGCCCAGTTTCTCCCGGCGCGATTGCTCGATGCGTGCATCGATCACCCGCCGGCATGTCCACACTCATCCGCCCCAACGGGATGCGCGCGACATGCGTTCAACGCCCCACAACGCCACTTCTTCAACCGATGCCATCCGAGCCTGTTGCCGGCCCGTTCTGGCGCCCGAAAAGTCCACTACCCGCGGGCAGACAAGCCCTTCTCCCGCTGCCTTCGTCTGGCCTGGCGGAGTGCAGTTTTGCGGACCCTTTGGGGGAGTGCCGGCGGGACGCAAACTCACTCGCGCCGAACGGTCCGAAAGCTAGGACTCTCCAAAGCGCCCGTCAAGAACTAGTGCGAGTTCCTGAATCAAATACTAAATATGGTGGACTGCGGGGGATAACAGGGGGCAAGCCCGCGCCTGTTCTGGAGGCAAGTATCAGTGAGTCCTCAGGGATTCCCAACTGAAAAAATTTTCATCTTGTGGTGATGGCGCCCCTTCACCCC
Source organism: Bradyrhizobium niftali (assembly GCF_004571025.1). Taxonomy (GTDB): domain Bacteria; phylum Pseudomonadota; class Alphaproteobacteria; order Rhizobiales; family Xanthobacteraceae; genus Bradyrhizobium; species Bradyrhizobium niftali. The sequence goes on from NZ_SPQT01000002.1 coordinate 431,156, forward strand.
GCTCTTCACAGGGCAGGTATATTTTTGGGCAACGGGGTTGCGCCAGCAGGACTCACGTAGCCTTACGGAAGGTGAGGGCAGGCATGCCCGCCGGGGTGGTGGTGGGGCCAGCGAATCCGCGCCAAGCTGACCCCGTTTCCGCCGGGTACCCCACATGCTTGATTCGACGCGACCGGGCTTGCGACCGCGCATCGCCCCGGCCGGCCTGATGTTCCTTGCCATCACCTCGGTAGGCTGGGGCTTCAACTGGCCGGTGACCAAGTGCCTGCTCGCCGAGCTGCCGCCGCTGACGCTGCGCGGGGTGACCGGCGTGCTGGGCGCGGTGCTGCTCGCCGCCCTCGCGCTGATCCGCCGGCAGAGCCTCAAGGTGGGGCCGGGGATCTGGCCGCGCTTACTGACCGCCGCCGTCCTCAACGTCACCGGCTGGATGGTGCTGATGGGCCTGGCGCTGCTCTGGCTGCCGGCCAGCGAGGCGGCGCTGATCGCCTACACCATGCCGGTCTGGGCCTCGATCATCGCCTGGCCGGTGCTGGGCGAGCGGCCGACCGTGCTGCGCACGCTGGGGCTGGTGATGGCCTTCGTGGGCCTCGCCTCGATCATGGGCGGCAATGGCTTTGCCGCGAGCGTGGAGAAGCTGCCGGGCATCATCATGGCGCTCGGCGGCGCGCTCGGCTTTGCCGTCGGCACGGTGTTCTCGAAGAAGTACCCCATCCACCTGCCGCCGATCACGGCCGCGGCCTGGCAGATCGGGATCGGCTGCCTGCCGATCTCTATCATCGGCCTCTTGGTCGAGACCACGCACCTTTCGCTGGTGACGCCGGTCGGCTGGTGGCTGCTGGTCTATTCCACCGTGGTGCAGTTCTGCATTGCCTATGTCAGCTGGTTCGCAGCGTTAGCGCGCCTGCCGGCCTCGGTCGCTGCGATCGGCACCATGGCCGTACCTGTCATCGGCGTGGTCGCCTCCGCGCTCGCGCTGGGCGAGCCGCTTGGGCCGGGACAGATGGCCGCGCTGATCTTCACGCTCGCAGCCGTGGTGCTGGCGACGCGCTAGCCGTCCGGACGCCGGGGTATCAGTGGTCCTGAGGCTCTTTCTCTCGCCGGCGTTGTCCCGAGCCCGGCGGTTTCGACGGCAGGTCAGCAGGTGCGACAGCAAAGACTTCGAGGGCCTGGTCGTAGCCTTTGATGTTCCGCTGCCCGAGCGATGCCAACGGAACGCTGTCCCTTACCCGTCCAGCGATAGTGGGATCAGCCAGGATCTGCGCGTCCTTCGCGAGATTGCAGAGCCGCGATGCCAAATTCACCACGGCTCCCATCGCCGTGTAGTCCAGCCGACCGTTATAACCAACCGTTCCTACCGTGGCCGCTCCCATCGCAACGCCCACACCAAAGCCGATCGCGTGGCCGGAATCGTACCATCTGCCGGCAAGGGACTGCACGGTCATTTGCAGGTCGATCGCGAGGCGGACCGCTTGAGTTGCCGGCTGTTCGCACGCGACCGGGGCATTGACGAGGAGCATGACTCCGTCGCCATCAAAGCCGATGAGCGTTGCCTCGTGACGAGTCGTCACGGCGCCAACGGCCTCGTAGTACTCGCGCATGACGGCCATGATGACATCAGGTTCATTGCGCGTGGAGAACGCCGTGAAGCCGCGCAAGTCGCCGAAAATGACAGCGACTTCACGTCGCTGCCCTTCGAGCAGTTCATGAGAATGCTCGACCAATTCGGCGACCTGTGATGGCAGGAACTGCTTCAGCCGTTCGATCCGCGCAGATTTCTGCTGCGAGATCGCCAGTTCAGAAGCCATTTCATTGAAGCGCAACGCCAGTTGCTGCAACTCGTCACCGCTGAAGATTTTGATGCGATGCTCGAATTGTCCGGTTCTGATCCGCTCCACGCCCTCTTCCAGTTGCTTGATCGGGCCGGACATTCTGTGCGCGCGCCAATAGGCGAGCGCCAGCGCGATAAGAACACCAAAGGCAATCAGAATTGACGAGCGCCACAACGCCGCGCGAATGGATGCAAAGGCTTCCGAGACCGGCTGCATCGCGATCACCGTCCATCCCACATCGGCGGCTTGAACGGATAGCGCCACCACCGGCTTGCCTTGGTCCCCATTTATCACCGCCGCTCCGCTCGCCGCGCCAACGAGATGCTTGATCCGGCTGAAACTGCCCGAGCTGGCGCGGCCGCGCAGAACCAGACTGATGTCGGGATGGGCGATCAGATGACCGGAGTCATCGACAACAATGGCGTAGCCGGTCTCGCCAATTCTAATGGCAGCGATGACATCCCAGATCAGCTTCAGATTGACTTCGGCGATCGCAACCCCCGCGGCCGGCAGGCTCCCGGCAACCGCGATCCTCATGTAGGGCTCTGAATCTCGCTTGTACTGAACCGCTCCGTACCAGACCTTGTTGGCGCGTGCGCCCAGAACAGCGGGATCCGTGGACATATCAATGCCGCGCCCGGTCCTGTTCAGAAGCAGCCTGGAAACAAAGACCCGTTCAGTGCCTGTCTCATCCAGAAGCGAAACCGAAACGATTGCGGGCACCTGCTGGAGGAGGCGCAAGGCGTCGGTCTTATGTTGCGCATCGTCTCCGGCAGACCAGGGAAGCTGCACCATCCAACCCAGCTGATCCCGGATGCCGTCGGTGAATGCCTCGATCCGGTCGGACGCCGCGCGAGCATCGGCCTGCAGCACAGCGCTGATCTGGCGGCGCTGGTCTCGGTAACCGAAAGACGCCTCGACGGCCGCGCCGAGTATCAGAGGCACGACCGCAGCGACAAACAACGTCGCGAAGTACTTGCAGAACAGCGAGCGACGCGGGGGCGTCGTACACGAAGAGGACTGCGCAGCACCGTCCGTCATAACTGCTCTCAGGAGATCACCTTGCTGGCGCGAAACAGGATCGACGACACATCCAGGTCGATACCCAGAAGCCTGGCTGTCTTCAGATTGACTGCCAGTTCAAACTTCTCGGGGCGCATCACCGGAAGATCTGACGGATTTTCCCCGCGCAGGATGCGATCGGCATAAGTGGCAAGCCGAAAATAGGTCGTGCGCTGGTTTGCGCCGTAACTCAAGAGACCTCCAGCGTCACAATATTCAGACCAGCCAAACATCGAAGGCAGCCGGTGCGCGATTGCAAGCTCCGCAATCTTTGCACGATGCACCAGCGTCACGGCATCGGGAAACACGAGGAGAGCATCCGCGTCCACTTTGCCGGCGGCCGTCAACCCATTCTCGATTTCGCGAGCGCCACAGAACGGAACGTAGGCTGCCTCAATGCCGAGATTCCGGCACGACTCCAAAGTCGCACGCCATTCCAGTGGCTCTCCCGGATGATCCGTGTTCGAGAAGACCGCCAGTTTTCGCAGCTTTGGATAAATGTCCTTGAGCAGCTCAACGCGCTTTCCCGCCAGCTCGAGCGACAGGAATGTGCTGCCGGTGAAATTGGTGCCGGGGTGAGCAAGGCTCTTCACCACACCCAAAGCGACGGGGTCACCGCTCAATGCAAACAGCACGGGGATGTCGGTGACCGCGGTCATGACGCGTGTCGCCGGACCGCTCGAGACCACAAGGTCGATATCCCTCTGTTGCAACTCGGAGACAATCTTGCGCAGTGCCTGCGGATTTCCAGGGGCATAGTGCGTCTCGAAGGTTACGGTCTTGCCCTCGACGTATCCCAGCGCGCGCATTCCCTCGCGAAAGCCGTCCAGGAAGGGATCCGGTTCGGAGGCGGTCGAGACCCAGAAGATACGATGCAGCTTGGCTCCGTCCTGCGCCCGTGCGATCGCAGGCCAGGCCAGTCCTCCGCCAATCAACAAGATGAACTCTCGTCTTTTCATCCGAACACCTGTCGAAGCTGCGCCGTCAATTCCGGCCGCAGACCAGGATCCTAGCTGTACGTCTGGTGACTGCGCTCGGTATCGCGCTCCGCAAGCGGACTGTCGCGACGCCGGCTCCAACATTTGTCGCCGAGAGCATGCTCAGAGATTGGGCAGGTGAGACGATTTGTCCTTGAGATGCGCTTGATTTTTGCTTGAGACCGGCCCGATCGGAATCAAAACGGCCTTACTCGTTGCACCGCGCGGTTTCGGAACACCTCCGGCGCGCATCCGGGCGAGCCACGGCGTCTCAAAAGGACAACCGGAAGTCACATCCTGAGCCAGTGCGCTCGACCACATATATGCGTGACTGCAGCGCGCCTTCCGCAGTCCACGCGCTAGCCCGCCGCCATCCCGCTGCCATTCAGCGCCTTCCGGATCATCTCCGCGAGCTGGTTTCTCCGATACGGCTTGGTCAGCAGCATCACGCCGTCGTCGAGCTTGCCGTGGTGGACGATGGCGTTGTCGGTATAGCCGGAGGTGTAGAGCACCTTCAGGCCCGGCCGCCGCTTCGCCACTTCCTCGGCGAGCTCGCGCCCGCTCATGCCGCCGGGGATGACGACGTCGGTGAAGAGGAGATCGAAGACCTGCCCGGCCTCGATCAATTGCAGCGCTGCGCGGCTGTCGGGCGCGGCAACTGTCTGGTAGCCGAGGCCCTGCAATTGCGCGGTGACGAAGTTGCGCACCAGCGGATCGTCCTCGACCACGAAAATGGTCTCGGCACCGCCTTCGGCCTGCGGCGCGACGGGAGCTGCCGCTTCTATCGCGCCTTCGCCCGGCGGCAGATAGAGCTTGATCGTGGTGCCGTGGCCTTCCTCGCTGTAGATCTTGATGTGGCCGCCGGACTGCTTGACGAAGCCGTAGACCATGGAGAGGCCGAGGCCGGATCCCTTGCCGACCTCCTTGGTGGTGAAGAAGGGTTCGAACGCCTTCTCCTGGACGTCCTGCGGCATGCCGGTGCCGCTGTCGCTGACCGCGAGCATCACGTAGGGGCCGGACACCACGTCCGCATTGGCCTGTGCATAGGCTTCGTCGAGCACGACGCGGTGGGTCTCCAGCAGCAGCTTGCCGCCGTTCGGCATGGCGTCGCGGGCGTTGATCGCCATGTTGAGCACGGCATTGGTGAGCCGGGACGGATCGATGTGCGCGGTCATCGGCCCCTGTTCCAGCACGGTCTCGATCTGGATCTGCTCGCCGAGGGTGGGGCGCAGGAGCTTTGCGATGTCTGATATCGCGGCGTTGATCTCGACGTTGCGCGGCTGGAGCGGCTGCCGGCGTGCGAAGGCGAGCAGGTGCTGGATCAGCTCGGCGCAGCGCTCGGCGGCATCGTCGATCAGGCGCGCCACGCGCTGGAGCGCGGGCTGCTCCTTCAGGCTCGCCACCAGCGTCTCGGTATTGCCCGAGATCACCGTCAGCATGTTGTTGAAGTCGTGCGCGACGCCGCCGGTCAGCTTGCCGATCGCATCCAGCTTCTGCGACTGTTGCAACTGCCGCTCGGTCTCGCGCGAGGTGGTCGCATCGTGATAGACCAGCACGGCGCCCGAGATGTCGCCTTGTCCGTCCCGCATCGGACGGCCGCTGATCATGAGGTGGCGAACCTGATTGCCGCTGTGCGGGCGGACGATCATTTCCAGGTCTTCGAACTCCTCGCCGCGCAGCACGCGCACCGAAGGCAGCTCCTCGGCCTTCATCGGCATGGCGCCGTCGCCATGAAAGACGTCCGACAGCGACCGCAGACTGCTCAGGTTCATGCCGGCGCGGTGCAGCAGCATGCGCTCCGCGGCCGGATTGGACAGCAGAACGTTGCTGTCGACGTCGATGACCAGCACCGCCTCCGCCATGCTGCGAAAGGTGCTCTGGAGCACGTTGACGGACAGGCGGAGCTCGTCATGCGCGGTGACCAGATGTTCGGTGCGTTCGGCCACCGCCGCCTCGAGTTGCTCCTTGGCGGCCGTGGTCTCCAAAAGCGTGCTCTTGAGCGCGCCCTCGGTGCGCCGGCTCTCGCGCATCACCATCACGACCAGCAGCAGGATCACGAGCGCGCCGGCGACATCGATGCCGAGCAGCACGATGCCGGTGCGGCGCGAATCCTGGGAGCGCGCGGCGAGCAATCGTTCTTCCTCTGCGCTCAGACGGTCGAGATTGCCCATCACGGTGTCCATCAGGCCGCGGCCTTCCGCCTTGCCCTGGAGCGCGGCAATGCCGGCCTGGTCGCTCTCGGCGCGCAGGCGCATCGCCTCGGCGGCGATCTCGACCCGGCGCAGCGCCAGCGGCTCGGTGCCCTCCAGCAGCGCGACCTGATCGGGGTAGTCGCGCACGCCGCGCTTGAGGTCGGCGAGTGCCGGCGCGATCTGGGCATGCACCGCCTGGAATTCGTCGCTGAAGGCCGGGCTGCGATAGATCTCGTAGCCGCGCGCGGCGCTCTCTGCCCGGCGCAACAGGACGCGCAGATCGGAGATCTTCTTCTGGACCTGGACGGCATGGCTGACCCACACCGTGTCGGACCGCGACTTGACGTCGAGGCCGATCGAGGCGGCGGTGATGATCAGGAGGATTGCAAGTCCAGCACCGAGAATGACGCGCTGCGTTGGGATCAAGGGGCTTCTTTCTTGTCCTTCGGCTGTGCGCTCTCGCCCGCGAGGCATTCCCGGATTGTCGTCAGCAGCGCTTCCGGCGTGAACGGCTTGCGCAGGCAACGCGTTGCGCCGAGCTCCAGCGCCATGCGGAGGAAATCGGGAGAGGGCGAGGCCGACGATGCAAAGGCGTAACCGGACATCGCGATCAGCGGGATCGCCGGCGCGCGTTCGTGAAAGATGCGGATGGATTCAAAGCCGCGCATATGCGGCATGAAGATGTCGACCAGCATCACATGATAGGTCTGCGCTTCCAGCGCAGCCAGTCCCGTTTCACCGCCGTCAGCCAGCGTTACGTCGAAGCCCTGACGTTGGAGAAGGACCTCGATGGTCGCGCCGACCATCGGATCGTCATCTACCACGAGAATACGCGGCATGACCTTTCCCAGTAGATCGAAGTCCCCGCATTGGTGATATCCGCGAATCGTGGGTCGGGTCAATTTTGGATTGGATCAGGGTAGATATGCACGGTGCGGTGAATAAAGGTCCCTTTGCATCGACTTGTACATAATCTCGCAAGGACGGAATCGGCTGCACGCGAAACTGGTGAAAGCGGAGCACACGCGAAAACGGCGCCGCATCGCTGCGACGCCGTTTCCTTCAAGCATTGTAGATGTGGTTACGGGCAGGGATGACGCAGGCCGTCGTAGCCGAGATAGGTGCCCGACGCCGGGTCGTAGGAGCGGTAGCGCTGCGCACAGTAGCCTGCGGAATCGCCGCCGCTGTCGGGAACCACCGCCACTGACGGCTCGTCGTAGTAGCTGTCGTCGCCATAGTAGTAGGGATCGTTGTAATACCCGCCGCCATAATAGGCGTATGAGCCGAGGCCGCCGATCGCAGCACCTGCCGCGAAACCGGGCCAGAACCCGCCGCGATGGTGATGACGCCAGCCGCCGTTCCAATTGCCGCCACCGCCCTGCCAGTTGCTGCCGGCGGCTGCGAAGCTGCGGCCGCCGCCACCGACAACCGACGGTGCGGTGCCGATGCTGGGACGCATGGCTGCGCCAGCCGCAAAGCTGGGACGCACCGCTGCGCCAGCCGCAAAATTGCCGCCGCCACCGCCGATCCGCGGACCGGCGCTGAAGCTGCCACCGCCCATTCGGGCGGCGCCGCCACCGCCAATGTGGGCACCGCCGCCTCCGCCGATATGGGGGCCACCGCCACCGCCACGGCCGCCATGGCCCTGCGCGAAGCTCGGTGTCGCCATCGGAAGGACCAGCGCCAATGCTGCCGCCGCGCTCAAGACTCTCAGACTGCTCATGGTCAAACTCCTTTTCCAGGGAGCAAACCCCTTCAAAGGGGGGAGGTTCCTGGATCACGCGGGTGTGCGCGTGAAGCGAGCGTCTCACCGGGCCGCTGTACCCGGCATGAACGGATCGCGTCCGATTTGCGGCGGGTCACGGATTTGCGCGTGGCAAGGCCGCACCTGCCGAACTGGACATTTCGCCGTCCGGATGGCATCAGGACCCGACGAAGCAGGGCCCTTGCCGCATGAAACAGTTCTTCCTCAAGTTCTTCACCTGGTGGAGTGGCCAGACGTTTGGCACCCAACTCTGGACCAAGCGCTACGGCGAGCTGGTCGGCCAGGACGAGCAGGGCAATCTCTATTATCGCACGCGCGGCGGGGCGATCGATCCGACGCTCGGCTTCGAGCGGCGCTGGGTGATCTATAACGGCTATGCGGAAGCGAGCCGGATCCCGCCGTCCTGGCACGGCTGGATCCATCACGTCGTCGACGTGCCGCCGACGCAGGAGAACTACCAGCCGCGCGAGTGGGAAAAGCCGCACCAGCCGAATCTCACGGGCACCGCCAACGCCTACCGCCCCTCGGGCTCGACGCTCGCCAGCGGCAAGCGGCCGAAGGCGACCGGCGACTATCAGCCCTGGACCCCCGGCTAGGCTTCCAGCCTCCGCCGAATCGTCATCGTCGGATTGGATGCAGGCGCATCCGACTGATCCCGCTGTGGACAACGGGAACAGCGGGGACGCCGGCTGCGTGGGCATTGTGTTCGCGCCGGCGATGCGGCTCAATGGTCCCATCTTACGGAGATGGGAGACCATCGCGTTCGGTTCGGGCAACAGTTCGCGACTGTCCCGAAATGCAGCGGCCGCCGACCAGGACTCGATCGGGAGATAGGCCCCCGGTCTGGAAGGTCCGAAATCGCCCGATGAAATGTGCTGCCGCCGTAAGACAGGAAAGGCCGCTTGGGAAACCGAGCGGCCTTTTTCTGTTGTGGGTTGTGCGAGTTTTCTTCGTGTCCCGGACGCGCTGCAACGCTCCTAGGCGTTGCGGCGCAGAGCCGGGACCCAGTTACTTGCCAAGCTTGAGCTGCTGGGCCCCGGCTCTGCAGCGCACCGCTGAAGAAGCGCTGCGCTGCGTCCGGGGCACGAGATCAACCCGCCCTACATCACCCGTCCTGCCGCGCGCTTGACCGCCTCGAGGCGGCGCGCCTGATTTGCTGCCCCGCGCTCTCTCAGCAAGGCCAGCACTTCGGCTGGCGCGGTGTCGGGCGACCCGGACGTGAACGGCGGGGCGGGGTTGTATTCGATCTGGAGCTGGATCGCTTCCGCCGTGGTGCGGTTGACCAGGATCGACACCAGCGTCAGCGCGAAGTCGATCCCGGCGGTGACGCCGCCGCCGGTGACGCGGTTGCGGTCGATGCAGACACGCGTCTTGGTCGGCGTTGCGCCGAACTGGCCGAGCATCTCCATCGCGCTCCAATGGGTGGCGGCGCGGTAGCCCTTCAACAGGCCGGCTGCACCGAGCGCCAGCGCCCCGGTGCAGACCGAGGTGACGTACTTGGCGCCTTCGGCTTGCTTGCGCAGGAAATCCAGCACCTCCTCGTCATTGAGCAGATCATTGGTGCCGCCGCCGCCGGGCACGCAGATCACGTCGAGCTGCGGGCAGTCGGCGAATGTCGTGGTCGGCGTCAATGTCAGCACGGAATCGCTCGGCACCGGCTCGATCCGCTTCCAGATCAAATGCAGCCTGGCGCCGGGAACTGCGGAGAACACCTGCAAGGGGCCGGTGAAGTCGAGCTGGGTGACGCGCGGAAACACCAGAAGTCCGATCTGGAGCGGGGACGACATCGGAAGATCCTCCAATCATGGGCTTGACGCAGGCAAACTGGCATGATGCCCTTCTGTCCAAAATGGCGTAATTCCCTCTATTTCGGACATAACCATGATCGGCATCCTGATCTTCCCGGATTTTCAGTTGCTCGATGCGGCGGGCCCGATCTCGGTGTTCGAGGTTGCAGCACGCTGCGCCGGCAAGCCGCTCGCGCTGCGGGTGCTGGCGGTGAATGCGGGGCCGGTGCGCAGCTCGTCCGGCGTCGAAATGGTGGCGCGCGATTTCAAGTCGGCGAACGCCATCACGACGCTCGTCATCGCGGGCGGCGCGGGGGTGGCGGATGCCGCGCGCTGCGAGGTGACGCGCGCCTTCGTGCAACGGCTGGCGCGGCGCGGCGTTCGGGTCGCCAGCGTCTGCTCGGGCGCCTATGTGCTGGCCGAAGCAGGCCTGCTCGACGGTCGCCGCGCCACCACGCATTGGGGCCGCACGCGCGATTTCGTCGCGCGCTATCCCAAGGTGAAGTTCGAGCCCGACCAGATCTTTACCCGCGACGACAATGTTTGGACGTCGGCAGGTATCACGGCGGGTATCGACCTTGCACTGGCGATGGTCACGGAGGACCATGGCGAGGAGATCGCGCAGGCGGCCGCGCGCCAGCTCGTGCTCTATCATCGCCGCAGCGGCGGCCAGTCGCAATTCTCATCGCTGCTGGAGTTGAAGGCGCCGAACGGCCGGTTCGGTGCGCTCTTGTCCTGGGCCCGCGAAAATCTCGATGCGCCGCTTACGGTCGAGGAGCTCGCCGATCGCGCCGGCATGAGCGCGCGGCACTTCGCCCGTGCCTTTGCCGCCGAGACCGGCACGACGCCGTCGAAAGCGATCGAGCGCTTACGGATCGAGGTCGCGCGTGAGCGCGTGCAGTCCTCGCGCGAGGCGATCGAGCTCGTCGCGGAGGCGACCGGATTCCGCGACCCCGAGCGGATGCGGCGCGCCTTCATTCGCGCCTTCGGCCAGCCGCCCCAGGCACTGCGGCGCGCGGCGCGGGCCGGGTAGGTGGTGCGCTCGTAAATGTGCCGCGCGCGTGCGTGATCGCGAGGTCTGCGTTGCCACGAAAGCGGACGTCGACAATGCGCAAAGCGAATGTCCGCCTTCAGATGGGCAGGAGCACGATTTCCGAATATAGCCTGTCGAGCTCGTCGTCGGCGATCAGCGGGGAACGGAAACACGTGATCATCGGGAGCATCATGCCTCGTGGTGGGACCGGAAAGATTCGCGCCTCCGCGACGAGCGCCGCCGTTCGCTGCCGGCGCAAGATCGCCAGCTTGACGCGCTCGAGATGCCGCAACAGCAGAGCCGGTGCACTACAATGCAGAATGTCCGAATATGGGATTCTGAGCGGCTGAAACCGTGCCAGTCGTCCCAATCGACTTGCTGCAAGACGATGATCGCGGCGCTTCACCACGAGATAGGCGTAATCAGGCCCGTCGACGACGATGAGCTGCAGGCAATCATACGCCGCGTGATCGTCGAAGATTTGCCTTTGGTGGCTGGTCAGTCTCTCGCGGACCACGGCCGGATCGAAGCTGATCACCGGCCGGGTCGAGCCGAACAAGGTCTCGGCCTGAAGCAATGGCGGCATGGCGATGCGCTGCGAGTCCAGCGGTTTGAAACGCTGTGCGATAAGGGCGGCCCAAGACGACGGCTGCGGAGTGAAGCACGTATATGTGGCGTTGGCGTCATCCAGCATTGAGGCGAGCAGCGCCATACCCCAGCCGCGGTACTGCGCGCGTACAACCCAAGAGGACAGATTGCAGACGAGGACTGCCTCCTCGTTCACCTGCCGCCGGGCAGCAACTGCCCCGATGAATCCAACCAAGGCGTTGCCGTCGAGAAGTATGAAGCCGCGGGTGTGATCCGACCAGCCATGATCGAACAGACGGCGCCATCTCGTCGCATCGATGCCCGCCTCGCGAAACGATTCCTCAAGAAAGCGGCAGACCGGTTCCACGTCCTCCGGACCGAGGGCACGGACGTGCAGGCCCGCCCGGCCAAGCTGCTGGGCCGTCATTGCCTCCGCGCCGGAGAGGACCGCGATCAGGCCTTCGATCGACGGCGCCCGCAGAAAGGCCGAAAGGGGCATCGGATGCCCGGCATAGCTCTCGATCTCCAGGAGCAGGCTGACTACGGCCAGCGAGTCTGCGCCGCAGTCCAGAAGATTATCGGACCAGCCGATGGGAGCCACGTCCAGCACGCGCTCGCAGATCGCCTGCAGGTCTTTCCGCAGCTGGTCAACGTCTGGGAGCACTCCACAGACCGGGGTCGGCTCCCGAGGCGCACTGGCGGTCGGAGGCGCTCGCAGAACCGGATGGTTGGCAATGGCCTCAAGGCATTCGGCATTCTGCAGGGCGTCGCGATTCCGTACAGGGCGGCCGTTCACCGAATCCCGCGCTGCGATTTCGGACCGCTTGCCGTTAAAGGTGACAGGAAACGCGTCGACCTGTGCGATACGCGCCGGCACGAAGGCCGGCGAGCCGCAGCGTGCAAGCTCGGAGCGGATATGCTTGGCGAGAGCGCTGTCGAGCACCACGCCTTCGCGCAACACGAGCAACAAAACCATGCGCGTGCCGCCTGGCTCGTCCGCTTGTTGCTCGACCGCCATCGCCTCAACGATCTCCTCGACGTCATCGAGGATGCGGTAGATCTCCGCGGTCCCTATGCGGATGCCGCGCACGTTGAGGACTCCGTCTGAACGACCATGCAAGCGCCAGCCCCCATGAGGCGTGGCCTCGATCAGATCGCCATGCGTCCAAAAGCCGGGGTTCTGAGCAAAGTAGGCGGCGTGGAAGCGGGCACCGTCCGCATCGCCATGAAAGCCGAGGGGTCGCGAGGGAAAAGGGTTGGCGCAGACCAGTTCGCCTATCACCGCCTGCGGATCGTCAGGCGGCGGCAGCGAGCGGACATCGAGGCCGAGGCTGCGGCACTGTGCCTCGCCTGGATGGACCGGCAGATTCGGACTGCCAAGGACGAAGCAGCCGATGATATCAGTGCCGCCTGAGATCGTCTGCAGCGGCATCGACGACTTCACTTCGCTGCTGACCCAGTCGTACTGGCGGGGATAGAGGATCGAGCCGGTCGAGAGCATGCTGCGCAGGGCGGAAAGGTCGAACACCCGCCCGGGGGAGAAATCCTTCTCCGCGCAGAAATGCAGATAGGCGGGATTGGTGCCAAACACGGTGACGCGTTCCTCGGCAACAATCCGCCAGAACGTGTCCGCCGCTGCGAGCGGCCCGTCGTAGAGGACAATCTCGACGCCGGACGCCAGCGCCGAGAGCTGCCAGTTCCACATCATCCAACCGCAGGAGGTTTGGAAGAACAGCCTGTCGCCGTGCCTGAGATCACAGTGCAACCGGTGCTCCTTCACATGCTCCAGTAAGGTGCCGCCGGCGCCGTGCTGGATGCATTTCGGCGGGCCCGTGGTGCCCGAAGAGAACATCGTGAACAGCAGATGGTTGAATGGGTGACGGGGCCAGGCTGGCCCAATCTCGCCGCCATCATCACCGAGCAGATCGGCAAGCCTGTGCAGAGGTGGCGTCCTCTCGTCGGCGTCCAGCGAGCCATCGTCCAGCGCAATGATCGCCGCGAGGCTCGGCAGGCCGGCCGCCGTTTCGAGGACGCGCTCGGCGACGGGGATTCCCGCATCCCATCGCTCCGCTCGAAGGCAGCCGAAGAGCACCACGGGCTCGAGAGGGGCGAACCGCGCCAGGATAGCGGGCACGCCCATGTCCGGCGCGCAGCTGGCAAAAGTCGCGCCAATGGCGGCGGTCGCCAGACAGGCAATGACCGCCGCGGCATTGTTGCGTGCGATTGCCACGACGTGGTCACCTGGGCGCACACCGAGCCGCTGCAACGACCTCGCCAATCGACCAACCGCGCCGCGCAACGCGCCACGCGTGAACCGGTCGCGGCTGCCGTCAGCGTGGCAGGCTGTCAGGACCGGCTGGCCGGGACTGCCGGCGAGGAGGCACTCGGCGTAGTTGAGACGAATATCCGGGAAGAAGCGCGCGGTCTCGCAGGCATCGCCGACGCAGACGGGCTCGGCTGCGCCGTCCCGCGGCACGTCGGACCACTCAAGGAAGAGACGCCAGAAGCTGTGGAAATCCTCCACCGAGAAGCGGTCCATCGCAGCGTGATCGCGCAGCTGCTGCCCCGTTCGGGCCTCACACCATTGGCCGAAAGCAGTGAGCTGAGAATGTGCGATGCCATGTGCGTCGGGACGGAACACGACTCCTCCAAACCCGCCTTTAGGTGGCACGCGACGACCAGGCCGCAAGCAACGTTAGATAGCGTTCGGATCGCTCGGGGAGAATCATCCTCCGGGGTTATGTGGCGGATTGGCGCAAGTTTTCGGGAGTACCCCGCTTGAGCACCGGCGAGCGTAAGCCGCCTCCTACGATTTGATGGTCCTCGCCGGCAGCGCCCGTTCGGCCCGCCGCCGCAGGCGCTGCGACGCGCGGCGCGGGCAGGGTAGGACGCGGCGAGGTCCGCGTTAGCCACACAAGCGGACGTCGACGATGCATGAGCCGATGTCCGCCGCGGGCCAAACCCGCAAGTCATCGCATCAACTATTCGATCGGCGCGCCGCGACAATCGCGTACAGTAGTTTCGCGGTGCTGTACCCAATGTCTTCCCGCGTCAAACCCATGCGCAGGATCACCAATTTACGCGAGGGGATGATCGCGATCACCTGGCGGAGGTGCCCTTGCAACATGAATGTGTCGGCCGGGAGGGTGAATCCCTGGCCCGGCCCTAACCAAAGCTGTCCGCGACCGTAGACCGGACCATGTCCCTTGTCGGATGCCGGCACGGGCGAGCGCATGTAGTCGACGAAGCCCATCGGCAAAAACTGTTCGCCGTTCCACTCTCCGTTCAGGCGCAGGAATTCGCCGAAGCGCGCCCAATCATGCGCATTGGCGAAGAGAAAGCCTTCGCCAAGGAATGTGCCTGAAGGGTCGGATTCGAGAACGGCGCTGGTCATGCCCAACGGCTTGAACAATCGCTGCTGCGGATAAGCGCGCGCGTCCGCTCCAACCGCGTTCTGCCAGAGCCGCGCCAGCAGGACGGACGAACCGCCGGAATAGTTGAACTTCGTTCCGGGCGGAGCGACAAGGGGGCGGTCTCTCGCGAATGCCGCCGCATCCTTTGCGAGATTCTCCAATCCGTCGGGATCGGGAGAATCGCCATCTTCACTCCATTTCAAACCGCTTGTCATGGCCATCAAATCGGCCACCGAAATGTCCGCGCGCGCGTCGCCAGCCCATTGCGGAAATAGATTTTTCTGATCGAGCGAAAGCTTTCCGTCCTTGATCGCCATGCCGGCCAGCGCGGCATTCACGGTCTTCGTCATCGACCAACCTTGCAAGGGCGTCGAAGCGTTGAAGCCTTCGCCATAGGTTTCACCGACGATGCGCCCGTTCTGGACGACGACGATCGCGCGCATGCCTGGCCCCTGGAGCGTCGGATCGTTCAGCGCCGCCAACAAAGCCTTGTCGTCGGACAATTGCGCCCTCTCGCCCGCCGGCCAGAGCGCATCGGACTTTTCCGGCAGGGAAGGCGGCGCGGCGCCATAGGGGGCAGCGTCCTTCGAGACCAGTGTGCAACCGCGTCCCTCCTCATATTGGGCGTAGCGTTTGGCGAACAGGCCTCGAAATGCCACCTCGACACGCTGGTTGGCGGCGTCCACCCTGATTTTCAGACGGCTGACGATGCGAGGAAGCGCAAGCGCCACATCGCTTCCGATCACCGCGTCCGCGTCGCGTTTGGCAATGAACACGTTCGAGCAAACCATTTTTGCCGCAAAGGCCGAGGCGGACAGCATCCCATCGGGTGGGCTGAAGATCAGCCAGCCGCTGAACCCCAAGATCCCGAGAAGCACAATCGCGACAAGAAATTTGAACGTAGTCAGAACAAGTCGCATGCTTCCTCGCCCTTCCGCTTTACCCTACGCCCTATGTGCTGCCTGCCGCTGCCCCGCTGGAAGCATTTGCACGTGCTGTCAATCGCCGCGCGATCGGCATCAGCATGTAGGGCGCAAGGTGAATCGGAAACTGCGTCAGCGCGAAGTAGAGCCAGGTCGTCGCCGGCAGCGCGCCTGCGGTTGCGGCCAGCATCAGCCCGAGATTGCGCTGTGACACCATCAGGCCGATCGCGAAGGCGCGCTCATGGCCGACGCGGCGGAAGATCAGCGTCGTGACGGCGAGCAGGGTGAAATAGACGGCAAAGGCGAGCAGCGCGACGCCGATCGTGAACAGGGGGGCGGCGAGGAAGTCGGTCGCGACGTCGCCCATCACCGCCGAGGCGAACACCAGCAGGATGACGATGTTGATGCCGTCGATCGGACGCTTGTGGCGCTGGATCGCCTCGCTGCCGAACAGGCGGCGGATGACGGTCGCCGCAAGCAGCGATGCCGTGAGGATTCCGAGCAGCTTCAGGCCGAGCGTGAGCGGCGAGATGTTGAGCATGCCGCCGAGAAACAGGCTGGCAAACAACGAGGCGGTGAAGGGGACGAGCGCGGTCGAGGTCACCAGCGTGACCAGCACCAGCGTGGCATCGAGGCCCATTAGCGCTGCGAGCGCCGGCGCGGCCATCATCGGCGAGGCCATGCCCTGGAGCATCAGCGCGAGAGCAAGGCCGGGCGAGCTGTCGCTGAGCCCGGTTGTATGAGCAATCAGCCCGACGATCAGCGGCACGCCGATCGTGGTCCAGGCGGTGGCGGCCGCAACCAGCGCCGGCCGGCGCAGATGGCCGTAGAGCGCCGCCAGGTCGACCCGCATGAAGGAGATGCAGAGCAGAAAGAAGATCGCCTCGGTGACGTAGGGGCGCAGCAGCGCACCGAGCGGCGGCACCGCAACCGCGATGAAGGCGATCGCGGCAACGGCGCGCGTGCCCTGGTCACCGAGCCAGGTCAGCCCGCGCAGGGGAGTGGCGTAGATGGTTTGAAGATTGGAAGCCATGCGCAGCGGCGTTGTCAGCCCAATCCCTTCAACCACGCGCCGATCTCGCTGACGGCGACATTGGCCTGTGGCAACAGCTTGCCCATGGTGAAGAAGCCGTGGAACTGGCCGGGAAAGTGCTTATACGTGACGGATACGCCGGCCTGCTTCAGCCGCGCGGCATATTCGTCGCCTTCATCGCGCAGCGGATCGGCGCCGGCGGTCAGCACATAGGCGGGCGGCAGGCCGGCAAGGTTTTCCGCGCGCGCCGGCGAGGCACGCCAGTCGTGGATGTCGGCGGCGGCGCTGAGGTAGTGATCGCGAAACCAGCGGATCACCGAATGCGTCAGCAGCACGCTGGTCTCGGGTTCGCTGTGGGAGCCGTGCGTCATGGCGAAATCGGTCGCCGGATAGATCAACACCTGGCCCGCGATCGCGGGACCGTTGCCGTCGCGCGCGGCGAGCGCCACGACCCCGGTGAGATTGCCGCCGGCGCTGTCGCCGCCGATCGAGAGACGGGCGGCGTCGATGCCAAGCTCGCGCGCGTTCGCTGCGACCCATTTGGTCGCGGCGATGGCGTCCTCGGTGGCCGCGGGAAACTTGTGCTCGGGCGCGAGGCGATAGTCGACCGAGATCACGATCAGCGCGGCTTCGACCGCGAGCTGGCGGCAGACGACGTCATGGGAGTCAAGATCGCCGATCACCCAGCCGCCGCCATGGAAGAACACCAGCGCCGGCGACAGGCCGTTCTGCCGGCGCGGGTCCTTCGGCACGTAGATGCGGGCGGGGATCACCCCGTGCGGCGCCGGGATCGCCAGCGGCGCGACACGTGCAAGTTCCGGCGGTTCGGGGTTGGTGGCAAAGCGCGCTTGCGCGTAATAGGCGCGCGCCTCCGGCGCGGTCAGGGTCTCGTAGGCGGGGCGGCCGGCCTCCTGGAATGCCTTGTAGACGGCGGCGGCATCGGGATCGAGCACAACGGGCATGGGGGCGACCTTGGGGCTTCCAGTTATCGTTGGACGGCGCGTTCGGGGGCGGGGCCCGCCTCGGGCCCTAGGGAAGGGTCCTCCGACTATCCCATTCGGCCGGCGGTCTGGCCAGCCGGCGCCGGGCTGGGCAGGAATGCCGCCCTTTCCCCGCCGTATTCGGCGTGTTAACCGGATGGCCTGCGAGCGGCGGTATCCCCTGTAGAATGTCCAGCAAGCCCGATTCGCTGTTGAAGCCGCGCGAGAAGATGGTTCGAACCCTTACCCTGACAGGTCTTGCGGCGCTTCTGGCCGCCACTGCGCTCACGGCTGCGACGCCCGCGCAGGCGCAGATCGGCACGATCTTCTCCGATCCGCCGCCGCTGCGGCCGCCCGGCAGCATTCCGCGCGGACAGCCGCAGCCGCAGGTGCCGGACGACGACGAGGAGGTCCCCGAGCTGCCGCCGCAGGGCCGCGTGCTGCCGTCGCGTCCGATGGCGCCGCCTCCCGGACGTCAGGGCAATGTCATGCCCGGGCCGGTGGAGACCCAGCCTCTGGCGCCGCCGCCGGGCTCCAGCGCCGCGCCGCCGAACCAGCCGCCGCCCGTGGCGGTCGTGCCGCCAGGCGCCCCCCAGCCGGGCGCGCCCGGGCAGCGCCAGCCCCAGCAGAAGGGCGGGCCGGGCGGTGCCGTGCCGCAGACGCCGGCGAGCCTCCAGCCGGGCGATGAGGTCGTGACCGAGCCGCCGGCCCAGAAGATCGTGAACAAGAAGGCGACCTTCTCCGGCCTCGACAAGATCACCGGCCGTATCATCAATTTCGACGAGGAAATCGGCGAGACCGTCCAGTTCGGCGCGCTGCGCGTCAAGACCAACGCCTGCTACACACGGCCGGCGACGGAAGCCGCCAACACCGACGCCTTCGTCGAGGTCGACGAGATCACCTTGCAGGGCGAAGTGAAGCGGATCTTCTCGGGCTGGATGTACGCGGCAAGCCCCGGCCTGCATGGCGTCGAGCATCCGATCTACGACATTTGGCTGACCGACTGCAAAGAGCCGCAGCAGACCATTGCGACGGCTGCGCCGGATCCCGCGACCAGGCCGGCTGCGCCGCCGCCGCCCGCGCAGAAGAAGGCCGCGCCCAAGCAGGCCGTGCAGCAGCGTCCGCCGCAGCCATTGCCGCCTCCGCAGCAACCGCAACCGGCGCCGCCACCTCCGCCGCCGGAGCAGCGGCCAGGTCTGTTCGGGATCCCCGGCTTCGGCCGCTAAGCCCAGCCCTTGATTATTGCCGCGAGGCGATGATCTCGAGTGCGCGTGCGCCCGAGATCGCATCGCCGGCCGGGAGCTCGAGGAAATCGCCGGGCTCGCCCGCCAGCGCCCTGTCGAGCAGCGCGGTGTAGCGTCGCCGCGGAATCTCGACCGCGCCGAAGCTCTTCAGATGCTCGGTGACATATTGCGTGTCGAGCAGCTCGAAGCCGCCATGAATGAGTCGCGCGACCAGGTGCACCAGCGCGACCTTCGAGGCATCGCGCGCGGTGTGAAACATGCTCTCGCCGAAGAAGGCGCGGCCCAGGCTCACGCCGTAGAGCCCGCCGACGAGGTCGTCGCCCTGCCAGGCCTCGACGCTGTGGCAATGGCCGAGCTCGAACAGGCCGCCATAGAGGTCGCGGATGCGCTTGTTGATCCAGGTGTCCTCGCGCCCGGCCTGCGGCGCGGCGCAGCCGGCAATCGTGGCCTTGAACGCGGTGTTGACGGTCACGCGAAACACATCCGAACGCACGGTGCGCGCGAGCCGCGAAGCCACGCGGAATCCGTCGAGCGGGATGACGCCGCGCAATTCCGGCTCGACCCAGAACAGGGTCGGATCGTCGGCGCTCTCGGCCATCGGAAAGATGCCGCAGGCATAGGCGCGCAGCAGCACGGCCGGCGTAATTTCAGACGAAGCGGAGTCGCGCGAAGTCATGGCGCAACAATAGCAGGATCGCCATGCGGTTGCGATGGGGGCGCGGGTCAGCTCGCGGCGGCGGTGCTGGTCTTGCCGGGCGGCGCGGGCACGCGGCGGAACCTGAGCAGGATGCGGGTTCCGGAATGGGCGGGGTCGCGCTCGACCGAGGCGTCCAGCTTGGTGGCCATCGCCGCGACGATGCGCTGGCCCATGCCGGTGGAGCGCGGATCGGCCTTGACGTTGTCGCCGACGCCGTCGTCGGCGATCGCCAGCAGGAGATTCTCGCCCTGCAGGGTCAGCTCGACATGGATCGGGCCGGCTCCGTCGGGATAGGCGTATTTCACCGCGTTCATCACCAGCTCGTTGACGATGATGCCGATGGCGACCGCACGGTCCGGATCGATCTCGATCGGCTCGGCCTTCAGCGTCAGGCGCGACATCCGGTTACCTTCGGCCGAGCGGCGCAGGTCCTCGAGCAGCGCGTCCAGGTACTGGCTCAGGACGACGCTCTTGAGGTCCTGAGAGGTGTAGAGGCGGCGGTGCACCTGTGCGACCGCGGCAACCCGGCCCATCGCGTTGGTCAGCGCGGCCTTGACCTCTTCCTGTCCGGCGGAGCTCGCCTGAAGATGCAACAGCGAGGCGATGATCTGGAGCGAATTGCCGACGCGGTGATTGACCTCGCGCAGCAGCAGCTCGCGCTCGGCGGCGAGCGCGGCATAGCGGTCGCGCGAGGCATGGATCTCGGCTTCGGCTTCCTCGCGCGCCTTCTGCAATTCGGCCTGCCGCAGCGCGCCCTCGGCCGCGACGTGAAGCAGGGGGATGAAGTCGCCCTTGACGTCCTTGACGAGATAATCGGCCGCGCCCGCCTTCAGCGCGGTGACCGCGATGCTGGAATCCTGCGACGCGGTGACGAACACCACGGGAGGGGCGCCCGGGATCGCCATGATCTGCTCGAGCGTATCGAGGCCGTCGAGACCCGGCATGTACTGGTCGAGCGCAACGACGTCGATGCCGCCGTCGTTGCTGTCGTCGATGCTGTCTTGGGCAGCCGCGCGGCGGATGTGCTCGAGGCCTTCCTCGCCGCTGGCGGCATGAACGACCCTGTAGCCGCGCCGCGTCAGGCCGCGGTCGACCAGGCGCGCGAGCGCGTCGTCGTCGTCGATATACAGCAGTGTCGGTGTTCTCTGGTTCATGTGGCGGCGGGCGGAACCTGGATGACCGAGAAGAACAGCCCGAGCTGCCGGATGGCGTTGGCGAAATTCTCGTAGTTGACGGGTTTGGTGATGTAGACGTTGCAGCCGAGTTCGTAGCAGCGCTTGATCTCCTGGGAGTCGTCGGTGGTCGTCAGCACGACCACGGGCGATGCCTTGAGATACCTGTTTTCCTTGATCTGCTTCAGGATGTCGATTCCGCTCATGTCAGGCAGGTTGAGGTCGAGCAGGATCAGGAGGGCATTTCCCTTCTGGGAAAGCCCGCTGCCGTCGGCGCCGAACAGGTGTCTCATCGCATCGGTGCCGTTGCCGAACGCAACGATCTCGTTGTTGACGCCGGAGCGGCGGATGTTGCGCTCGATCAGCCGGGCGTGCCCCTCGTCGTCCTCGATCATGATGATGGTAACAGGCTGCGTCATCGATCTACGTTCCGGTTGCTGGCGTTCCAGGCGACGGGCAGCGTGATCGTGAACGTGCTGCCCGTATTCAGTTCCGACGATACCGACATGGTGCCGCCGAGACGGCGCACAAGTGCACGCACATGTGCAAGACCGATGCCCTGTCCCGGCTTGTCCTGGGTTCCCGCGCGCCGGAACAGGTCGAATATCCGCTGATGATCCTTCGGATCGATGCCGCGGCCGTTGTCACTGATCTCGAAGATAGCGTAGCCGAGCTTGGTGCGCCCGCGAATTCTGATCTCTCCGGGCACCCCGCTCTTGAGATATTTGATCGCGTTGTCGATCAGATTGGAGAAGATCTGCTCCAGGGCAAGGCGGTCGCTGACGATATTGGGCAGGGACCCGACGTGGATCTCGGCCTGCGCTTCCACAGCCTGATGCGCCAGCGTCGACACGATGGCCTCGACGAATTCGCGGATGTCGATCTTCTCCGGCTGGAATTCGCGCCGGCCCTCGCGGGTGAGGTTGAGGATCGCCGAGATCAGCCGGTCCATCTTGGCGATCGACGACTTGATGAAGTCGAGCGCCTCGGAAAAGTCCGTTGAGAGCTGCTTGTCGGGGCCTTCGAGCGCGATCTCGCCGGAAGAGCCAGGTGCCAGCGGTGGTCCGTCGGCCGGGACATGGGCGAGGCTGCTGATGCGGCGGAAGATGTCACCGCCGAGTTCTTCGAGCTCGCTGGTGAAGCCCATGATGTTGACGAGTGGCGAGCGCAGATCGTGGCTGACGATATAGGCAAAGCGCTGAATCTCATCGTTGGCCTCGCGCAGGTCCGCCGTGCGCTCGTCGACGATGGTCTCCAGGTTGACGTTGGCGTCGCGCAGGCGCGCCTCGGCCTCGTCACGGGCGCGGGCCGAGCGCCGCACCAGCCAGGTCGAGACCAGCGCCAGCAGCACGACGAGGCCGGAGCCGATGCCGGTCATCGAGGCGGCCAGCGTCTGGCTCCGGTCGGAGTTGGCGGTGCGGATCCGGAACAGCCGTTCCTCTTCGCGGATCATCGCGTTGGCCTGGTTGCTGATCGTGGTCGTGGTGTTGCCGGCGGCGGCCTCGCGGATGAGCGCCGCGGCCTTGTCGGGTTGACCCTGCTTGACGAAGTCCATCTCGCGCGAGAACTGGTCGAGCCGGGTCTCGATCGCCGCGCTCAGCTTCTCGATGCTATCGCGTTGCGCCGGATCGTCGCCGATCTGGCGCGTGAGCTTGGCGAGCGCCGGAATGATCGCCGCGACGGCTTTCTCGTGATCCGACTGGAAATCCGGGCCCTGCGTCAGGAGAAAGCCGCGGGCGCTGCTCTCGGCGCGTCGGACTTCGAGCAGCAGGGCGTTGATCTGGTTCTCCACCTCGATGGTGTGGACGACCCATTTGCTGTCTTCCCGCGCCTTGTTGACGAGATAGACCGAGCCGGCGCTGATCACGGTCAGCACCAGGAGCCCCGCCGCGATCAGCAGGATCTGCCAAAATGCGCGCCGCCGCTGCGCCTCAGCCGTCACGACGGTTTCGCCCTGTTGCGCCAGTGGAGTTCAAAACGCCCCCTCGGAACTGCCCAACCGTCCAAAACGCGATTGGGGCGAAAGGGTTCCACGGGGCGGGGAGCTATTTCGCGGCGGGTTCCGCCTTGCCGGCCAGGTACTGTTCCAGCCAGTGGATGTGGTAGTCGCCGTTGATGATGTCGTCCTCGCGCACCAGCGCGCGGAACAGCGGCAGCGTGGTCTCGATGCCTTCGACCACCATCTCGTCCAGCGCCCGGCGCAGCCGCATCAGGCATTCGGCGCGCGTCTTGCCGTGCACGATCAGCTTGCCGACGAGGGAGTCGTAATAGGGCGGGATCGTGTAGCCCTGATACACGGCGGAATCGATCCGGACGCCGAGGCCCCCGGGCTGATGGTATTGCAGGATGCGGCCCGGCGAGGGGCGGAAGGTCTCCGGATTTTCGGCGTTGATGCGGCATTCGATCGCGTGGCCGATGACCTGGACTTCCTCCTGCTTCGCCGGCAGCTCGCCGCCGGCGGCGATGCGGATCTGCTCCAGCACGAGGTCGATGTCGGTGATGCTCTCGGTGACGGGATGCTCGACCTGGATGCGGGTGTTCATCTCGATGAAGTAGAACTCGCCGTCCTCGAACAGGAACTCGATGGTGCCGACGCCGAGATATTTCATCTCGCGCATCGCCTTCGCACAGGTCTCGCCGATCTTGGCGCGCGCGGCGGCGGAGAGGACGGGCGAGGGGCCTTCCTCCCAGACCTTCTGGTGGCGGCGTTGCAGCGAGCAGTCGCGTTCGCCGAGATGGATCGCGCCGCCGCGGCCGTCGCCGAGGATCTGGATCTCGATATGGCGTGGCTTCTGGAGATATTTTTCGAGGTAGACGGACGCATCGCCAAAGGCGGATTTGGCTTCGTTCGCCGCCGTCGACAGCGCCATCAGGAGGTCGGCCTCGCTGTGCGCGACCTTCATGCCGCGGCCACCGCCGCCCGCCGCTGCCTTCACCAGCACCGGGAAGCCGATCTTCCTGGCGATCGCCAGCGCATCGTCGTCAGGACCGACCGCGCCGTCGGAGCCGGGCACCACGGGGATGCCGAGCTTCTTGGCGGTCTTCTTGGCCTCGATCTTGTCGCCCATCAGGCGGATGTGCTCGGCCTTGGGGCCGATGAAATGCAGATTGTGCTCGGAAAGGATTTCCGCGAAGCGCGCATTCTCGGACAGGAAGCCGTAGCCGGGATGCACGGCGTCCGCCCCGGTAATCTCGCAGGCCGCGAGCAGCGCGGGCACGTTGAGATAGCTGTCCTTGGACGGCGGCGGTCCGATGCACACGCTCTCATCCGACAGGCGCACATGCATGGCGTCGGCGTCGGCGGTGGAGTGCACGGCGACGGTCGCGATCCCGAGCTCCTTGCAGGCCCTGAGGATGCGAAGGGCGATCTCGCCGCGATTGGCTATGAGGATCTTGTCGAACATGGTGTCCTTAAGGGACTGGCGCGCGAAATGCGATGGGGGCAGCTGAGCTGCCCTGGCCGTTACTCAATGATGACGAGCGGCTCACCGAACTCGACCGGCTGGCCGTCCTCGACCAGGATCTGCGTCACCGTACCGGCGCGCGACGAGGGGATCTGATTCATGGTCTTCATGGCTTCGATGATCAGCAGCGTCTGGCCGACCGAGACCTTGGTACCGACCTCGATGAACGGCTTGGCGCCGGGCTCCGGCGCCCAGTAGGCGGTGCCGACCATCGGCGAGGTGACGGCGCCGGGATGCTTCGACAAATCGGCCGCGGCGGCAGCGGGCGCGGCGGCGGCCACCGGCAGGCCGGCCGGAGCGGCAGCGATCGGCATCGGCATGGTCGCGGCGACGCTGATGTTGCGGGCGACGCGCAGGCGCAGGCCCGCGCGTTCGATCTCGATCTCGGTGAGGCTGGTCTCATCGAGCAGCAGGGCGAGCTCGCGCACGAGCGCGGAATCCTCACTGGAAAACTTTGCGGCTGCTTTGTCGTCTGGCTGGCGCGCCATGTTCTTTGATCCGAATGTTCTGTGTGATGAGGGAGCGTCAGGCTTTGGGCTTGAGGCCGAGCTTGGCGGCAAGGCCCTGGATGGCGAGGCGGTAGCCCTCGATGCCGAAACCGCAGAGCGAGGCGAAGGCTGCGCGCGCGGTGTAGGAGTGGTGGCGGAAGCTCTCGCGGGCGTGGATGTTGGTCACGTGCACTTCGACCGTCGGAATCTGCACCGCGAGCAGCGCGTCGTGCAGCGCGATCGAGGTGTGCGAATAGCCGCCGGCATTGATGATGATGCCCTTCATCTTGCGCGCATGCGCTTCGTGGATGAAGTCGATCAGCTCGCCCTCGCGGTTGGATTGCCGGCAGTCGGCCTTGAGACCGAACGACGCCGCCGTCTCCCGGCACAGCGCCTCGACGTCGGCCAGGGTCGCGTGACCATACTTTTCGGGCTCGCGCGTCCCCAGCATGTTGAGGTTCGGCCCGTTGAGGACAAGGATCGTGTCGGTTGCAGGTTCGGCCATTCCAATCCCGTAATCGGTGCTTCGGCGTGGCGGGGGTTATAGGTAACAAAGCGCCCTAGGGGAAGCCTTGAAGGACCTCCCAGAGGCCTTCAGGCACCTCATCCGGGGTGCAAAAACCTGTGCGGAAGCTACGGAAATTGCTTGTTAACCAGCCCAAAGCATGGCTGCCGGCGGAACGCAAAGGGGCGGGCATTGCTGCCCGCCCCCTGAGGTTGCCGTCATCCGGCCTTAGACGTCGAGGACCGCGACGATCTCATAGGTGTTCGGATCGATGATCACGATCTGCTCGCGGACCAGCACGTAGCGGTAGCTGCGCCACTCCGGATAGATCGTCACGACGCGGGACGGCAGGGCGTGCAGTTCGATGCCCTCGCGCGGCACGCGGGTGCCGACCGAGATCGCGAAGTTCACGTTGGTCACGGGGGCCACGCGCTCCTCGCGGATCACCGACGTGATCTGGGTCCGCTGCTCGGTCGAGAGCTTGGCGGCGGCGCCGGCCTGGCCGACCGTCGTCGTTGAGGACGAGGTCGAGCTCTTGCCCTCGGCCTTCATGTCGGTCGAGGTGCCCGAGGCCGGACGGTTCTCGGCGTTGCTCTTGGTGGACGTGCCGGCCTTGTTGTCCTCCGCCTTCATGTCCTTGTGGTCCTTGGCGCCGGACTTGGTCGTATCCTGGCTCATGCTCTTGGACTTGTCCTGCTGCGACTTGTCCATCTGACCCTGCGCGCGTTCGTCGGTGCGCTGGCCCTTGGTCGCGCCGGCCTTGTCCTCAGCGGCGTTCTTGTGCATCGCGCCGCCCGAGCGCTCATCCTTCATTGCACCCGGCGACTTCTCCTCCGCGGCCGCACCCGGCTTCGCGGTGCTGGCGCCGCCAGCCTGACCGACGGTGCCCTTTTCCTTCGTCATGGAGTCCTTGCCCGTGGCGCCGCGCTCGGCCGCACCGCCCGACGGCTGTGTTTGCTGCGCGGGCTGCGCACCGGCGCCGCCGCTGTCGCGGTTCATGGTGCCCTGTGCGTTCGCCAGTCCGGTGCCGGCGACGAGTGCGAGCGCGGCAGCCGAGATCATAAAGCGGTTCAACATTGAATTTCTCCTCACGTGTCTATTTGCGTCATTGCCCGCGCCAACAACGAAAGGAGATATCGGTTGTTCCGGAACATCGGCGGTTCCGCGGCATTTGTTTGTTGAACGCCAGATGAATGATTGTGCCGGATCGCGCCACGGATTGACCCAGCAAAAAGGCCGGCTTTTCAGCCGGCCTCGTTGCATGCGTGAATTGTGAAGCGCGTGATCAGCAGGTCGCCTTGCCGCAGCGGGCAACGCCGATCTTCTCCTTGAGGCCTTCGAGGCCGATGGCGCCGATCACGATCTGCTTGCCGATCACGTAGCTCGGCGTGCCGTTCATGCCCATCGCCTCGGCGAGCTTGAAGTTCTCCTCGATGGTGGCGCGCACCTCGGGGCCGGCGAGATCCTTCTCGATTTTCGCGGTGTCGAGACCGGCCTCCTTGGCCGCTTGTAGCGCGCGCGCCTTGTCGGCCGCGCCGCGGCCGCCGAGCAGCTTCTGGTGGAAGTCGAGATATTTCTTGCCGGTGGGATCCTGCATGCGCACGGCGACGGCGACCTGGGCGGCCTCGACGGAGCCCTGGCTCAGCACCGGAAACTCCTTCAGCACGACCTTCAGCTTCGGATCACTCTTCATGAGGTCGAGCATGTCGGTCATCGCGCGTTTGCAGTAGCCGCAATTGTAGTCGAAGAACTCGACGAAGGTGACGTCGCCCTCCTTGTTGCCGAGCACGACCTGGCGCGGCGAGTTGAAGATCGCGTCCGCATTCTGCGCGATGCTGGCCTCGTGCTTCTGCGTTTCGGCCGCGGCCTGGCGCTTGCTGAGCTCGGTCATCGCCTCCTCGAGCACCTCGGGATGGGTGACGAGGTAGTTCTTGATGATCGCCTCGATGTCGGTGCGCTGGGCATCGGAGAAGCTGTCAGCCGACGCGGGCGCGGTTGCGCCGAACATGGCGAGCGCAAACAGCGCGGGAGCAAGCAGACGCAGCGAAGGCATAGGCAAATCCTCTTATCCAAAGCAGGTTTCGGAAAACGTCCCGGCGGACTTAAAGCTCGGTGTCGTGACGTCGTGGTGTCTGGCGTCGTTCTAGCTAGTTGCGCGGCGGCTTGGCCGCCACGATGTCGTCGGCCTTGACCCATCCGGGCGTGCCGATGGCGAAACGGGTTTTCGCGCGCGTGGCGAGCTCGCGGGCGGTCTTGTTGTCGCCGCGCAAGTAGGCGGCCTGCGCCGACGCGAGATCCGCCTCGGCATAATCTCCCTTCCGGCCATAGGCCATCGCGAGCTGGGTAAAGCCGATTGGCGCTTCGGGCTCCCGTGCCACCGCGGCGCGGAGAATCCGAACGGCGTCGTCGGTGTAGGCCTTATTATCGGTTCCAACCAGAGCCTGCCCAAGTAACATCTCGATGAGGGGCGCGTTGTTCGAGAGCGCGACAGCCTTGCGCAGGGGAGCGATCGCATCGGCGGGCTTGCCGCTCTCAAGCAAGGCCTGGCCGCGCACCTCGTAGAAGTACGGGTTGTTCGGCTGGACCTGGATCAGCGCGTCGATCTGGGCGAGCGCGCTGCGCAGATCGCCGTGCAGATAGGTGCTGATGGCGCGGGCGTAGCGCGCCGGCAGGCTGTCGTTGGTCTGGGGATAGCGACGGTACACGGTCTCGGGCCGCTCCATGAAGGCGGAGATCTTGGCGCGCACCATGTCGTGGCGGAGCTGGAGCGCGGGATCGTCCTTCTTGTCCCAATAGGGGCTGGAGCTTGCGAACTCCTGCAGCGCGGCGACACGCTCGGCCGGCATCGGGTGCGACTGCAGATAGGGATCGGCGCCGCGCGCGGCGAACAGGCTCTCGCTGGTGAAGCGCTTGAAGGTCTCGTACATGCCCTTCGGCGACTGCCCCGTCGCGGTCAGGAATTTCACGCCGGCACGGTCGGCATTCTCCTCCTGCTGGCGCTGGTAAGACAACAGCGTGCGGCGGATCATCTCCTGTGGACCGGCGAGGGCGGCCGCCCCCGCATTGGCGAGGCCGTTGTTGCCGGTGCTGCTGCGCTGGGTGCTGCCGGCGGCGATCGCGCCGGCGCCGAGCAGCATCGCGATGATCATCTGGGTTTGGGCGGCGGCGAGCTGCTCGCGCAGCTTCGACAGATGGCCGCCCGCCAGATGCCCGGTCTCATGCGCGAGCACCCCGATGATCTGGTTCGGCGTCTCCGATTGGAGGATCGCGCCGTAATTGACGAAGATGCGGCGGCCGTCCGCGACGAACGCGTTGAACGAGCCGTCGTTGATGATCACCATCTGGATGTTCTGCTTTTCCAGACCGGCGGCGCGCAGGATCGGGCGCGTATATTCGCGCAGCAACTGCTCGGTCTCGGTGTCGCGCAGGACCGGCGGGCCCTTCTGCTGCGCCCGTGCCGCCGGGAGCGGCAGCAAGGCGATCGCCGCGGCCGTGACGAGGGCGGTGAGGGCGGAGGTCTTTTTGCGCAATGCAATCTGGAGCAACATCAAGCGGTCTTGGTCAAACGGTGTTGGCAAGTAGTAGTCTTGGCAAGCAGTTTTGTGATTGGTTTTGGCGATTGGCGGCAGACCGGATACGCGATATGGCCTATGAGCCTTACCCCTTATGAGCCGTACAATGCGGCCAGTCTGGGGCGCAAGCGCCCCGTTCCCCGGACCGGACGGACCGGTCCGCCAGCGAAATAGCAGAAATCGATGCACGATGCGACATTGAGGAGCCGGTTGGGACAGTGGCTCGAGCCCTCCCGCCGTAGCGATGTTCCCCCGTTCATGGTCATGGACGTGATGGCCGCGGCGGCCCGAATCGAGGCCGCCGGGGGGCATGTCATCCATATGGAGGTCGGCCAGCCCGCGGCCGGCGCGCCGAAGACCGCGATTGCGGCCGCGCACGCGGCGCTCGAGGCGGGGCGGATCGACTATACCTCCGCGCTCGGCATCCCCTCCTTGCGTGAGCGGATCGCGCGGCACTATCGCGACGCCTATGGCTGTGAGGTCAGCGCCGAGCGGATCGTGGTGACGACGGGCTCCTCGGGCGGCTTCATCCTCGCCTTCCTGTCGATGTTCGAGCCTGGCGATCGCGTCGCCGTGACGGTGCCGGGCTATCCGCCGTACCGTCATATCCTCACCGCGCTCGGCTGCGAGCCGGTGCTGATCGAGACCACCAACGAGACACGCCACGCGCTCACCGGCGAGGCGCTGCTTGCCGCCCATCGCAAGGCGCCGCTGAAGGGTGTGCTGGTCGGCAGCCCCGCCAATCCGACGGGAACGATGATGTCCCGCGAGGCGCTGTCCGGCCTGATCGCGGCGGCCGAAGACGCCAAAATCCGCTTCATCTCGGACGAGATCTATCACGGGCTCGACTATGCGCTTCCGGCGGTGACGGCGGCGGCATTGTCGGACCACGCCCTCGTGATCAACTCGTTCTCGAAGTATTTTTGCATGACGGGCTGGCGCGTCGGCTGGATGGTCGTGCCGGAGATTCTGGTGCGGCCGATCGAGCGGCTGCAGCAGAACCTGTCGATCTCGGTGCCGTCGCTGTCGCAGATCGCGGCCGAGGCCGCCTTCGACGGCGCGGCCGAGATGGAGGAGATCAAGCACGGCTATCAGGAAAACCGGCGCATCCTGATCGAAGGATTGCCCAAGGCCGGCCTCACCAGGTTCCTGCCGGCCGACGGCGCCTTTTATCTCTATGCCGATGTATCGGACTTCACCTCCGACAGTTTCGAGTTCGCCAAGCAGATGCTGGAACAGGCGAATGTTGCGGCAACGCCCGGCCTCGATTTCGATCCCATCCATGGCCGCTCGTTCATCCGCTTCTCTTACGCGCGTTCGGCGGAAGAGATGCGGGAGGCAGTTGACCGGATAGCTCACTGGCTTAAATAGCCGCCAGTTTTCGCCCCACCTCCGGAGTTCACCTTGTCTGACCGATCCGTCCCGTCCGCTGCTGCACCGCATTCTCCTCTCGCCGCATTGATGTGGCCGACCCGGCCGGGTGAAACCGTGGGCGGCTTCCGCGCCTTCGTGCTGATCGCGCTCGGCACAGCGCTGCTGGCGCTGTCTGCCAAGGTGAACCTGCCGCTGCCTTACGTGCCCATGACGTTGCAGACGCTGGTGGTGCTGATGATCGGCGCCGCCTATGGCTGGCGCCTTGGCAGCGCAACCATGATCGCCTACCTCACCGAGGGCGCGCTCGGCCTGCCGGTATTCGCAGGTCCCGTGGGTGGAATTGCACCGCTCGTCGGCCCGACCGCGGGCTATCTGTTCGGTTTCATCGCTGCGGCCTTCGTGACCGGCTGGCTCGCCGAGCGCGGCTGGGATCGCAGCGTGGTGCTGCTGTTTGCCGCGATGGCCGTCGGCCACGTCGTCATCCTGGCCGCCGGGTTCGGCTGGCTGGCCTTTGGCCTCGGTCTTGGCGCGGGCAAGGCCTGGCAGGTCGGCCTTGCGCCGTTCATCGCGGCCTCGCTGGTCAAGAACGCGCTGGGCGCGACGCTGATGCCGGCGGTACGCCGGATCGTCGATCGCCGCGGGTAAAGCGCGCCATTCCGAGCAGTTCCAATTGACAGGGCCGGCCAAGTTGATCTTGGCTGGCTCGGCGTTTTGAGGGGGAGTGAAACAATGACAACGACAACGATGGCGGGAGCGCCAGTCGCGCCGGCCGCAGCCAAGCCGTGGTACAAGGTTCTCTACGTCCAGGTGCTGATCGCCATTGTGCTCGGCGCCATCGTCGGCTGGCTTTGGCCGACGGTTGCCACCAATGACTGGATCAAGGCGCTCGGCGACGGCTTCATCAAGCTGATCAAGATGGTGATCGCCCCGATCATCTTCTGCACCGTGGTCTCGGGCATCGCCCATATCCAGGACGCCAAGAAGGTCGGGCGCATCGGCGTCAAAGCGCTGGTCTATTTCGAGGTCGTCTCCACCTTCGCCCTGGTGATCGGTTTGCTCGTCGGCAACATCGTGCGGCCGGGCGCGGGCTTCGGCAATGCAGCGGCGAACGCACAGGCGGTCGCGGGCTTCGCCAAGCAGGCGGAAGCGCAGAGGAGCGTCGACTTTGTCCTGCACATCATCCCGGACACAGTGGTCGGCGCGTTTGCGCAGGGCGAGATCCTGCAGGTGCTGCTGTTCTCGGTGCTGTTCGGCTTCGCCATCATGGGACTCGGCGAGCGCGGCCACACGATCCGCTCGTTCATCGACGATGCCGCGCATGCGGTGTTCGGTGTCATCTCCATCGTGATGCGCGCGGCGCCGATCGGTGCGTTCGGTGCGATGGCCTACACCATCGGCAAGTTCGGCACCGGGGCGATCCTCAATCTGATCGGGCTGATCGCCACCTTCTACCTGACCGCGGCACTGTTCGTGTTCGTCGTGCTCGGCATCATCGCGCGGGTGGCGGGGTTCTCGATCTTCAAGTTCCTGGCCTACATCAAGGATGAGCTGCTGATCGTGCTCGGCACCTCGTCCTCGGAAAGCGCGCTGCCATCCCTGATGGAGAAGCTGGAGCGGCTCGGCTGCTCCAAGTCGGTGGTCGGCCTCGTGGTGCCCACGGGTTATTCGTTCAACCTCGACGGCACCAACATCTACATGACGCTGGCGACGCTGTTCATCGCCCAGGCGCTCGGCTTCGATCTCTCCTTCAGCCAGCAGATCACGATCCTGATCGTGGCGATGCTGACCTCTAAGGGCGCGTCGGGCATCACGGGAGCGGGCTTCATCACGCTGGCGGCGACCCTGGCCGTGGTCGACCCGCGGCTGGTGCCGGGCATGGCGATCGTGCTCGGCATCGACAAGTTCATGAGCGAATGCCGCGCGCTGACCAATCTGTGCGGCAACGGCGTGGCCTGCGTGATCGTGGCCTGGTGGGAAGGTGAACTCGATCGCGACAAGCTCAACGCCAATCTCGCCAAGCAGATCGATCCGACCGACCTGGAAACGGCGATCACGACGGACTGATCTGCCGATTGCCTGCTGCGGCGCAATGCGCCTGAAGTAACAGGGCTGGTCGAGATCCTCGATCAGCCCTTTTTCTTGCGGTGCCAGCCGAGCAAGCGGTGAAGTCTAGAACCGCTCCGGCCGGTACGGCGTCGGATCGATCGCCGGCGTCTCGCCGCTCATCATCTCGGCGAGCAGGCGCCCGGTCGCGGGGCCCAGCGTAAAGCCCTGGTGGCCGTGGCCGAAATTCATCCAGAGGCCCGGGTGACGCGGGGCGGGGCCGAGCACCGGCAGCATGTCGGGCGTGCAGGGGCGGGTGCCGAACCACGGGTCGGGCTCGACGCGTTTGCCGAGATCGATCAGCTCGCGTGCGGAGGCTTCAGCGCTGGCGAGTTGCACGGGTGTTGCGAGCGCATCCGGACCCGTCAGCTCGGCGCCGGTGGTGATGCGGATGCCCTTGGCCATCGGGCCCATGGCATAGCCGCCGCCCTTGTCGATAAGCGGCAGATCGAGCGAGGCGCCGCCACTGTAATGCATGTGGTAGCCGCGCTTGCGCACCAGCGGGATGCGATAGCCGAATTTGTACAACAGATCGGGCGACCATGGTCCGAGTGTCACGACGGCATGGGCGGCATCGATGCGCCCCTGATCGGTGTCGACCGACCAGCCGCTCGCGGTCTGCCGCAGCGACTGCGCATCACCGAGCACGATCCTGCCGCCGAGGCGCTCGAACAGCTCGGCATAGGCTGTTACCAGCGCGCCGGGATCGGACACGGTCCAGGTGTCGAGCCAATGGATCGCGCCCGGAAGATCGTCGCGCAGGACCGGCTCGGCCTTGGCGAGCTCGCTGCCCGAGAGCACACGAAAGTTCACGCCGAACTCGTGCTGGTCTTCCTCGGCGGCCTTGATCGAGAGATCCAGTGAAGCGGCGTCGCGATACAGCGCCCGGTAACCGGCGCGACGGATCAGATTGTCGGCATGGGCCTCGCGAATGAGAATGTCGTGCTCCGCTGTCGCATAGGCGATCAGTTGGGCCCAGGCGTCGATCGCCTCACGATGCCGCTTCGGCGCCGAATGCCACCAGTAGCGGAGCAGGGGCTCGATATGGAGATGCAGCGACGACAGGCTGTAGCGCACGTCGTTGGTGCGCCCGGTCGCGATCTTCAGGAGCGAGGCGAGGTCGCGCGGCATCGGATAGGGGCGGACGGCTTCCGCCTGGATCATCCCGGCATTGCCGTAGCTGGTCTCGCGGCCCGGCTCCCTGCGGTCGACCAGCGTGACGGACCAGCCGCGCTGCTGGAGGTGCAGCGCCGCGCTCACGCCGATCATGCCGCCGCCGAGAACGATCGCGCTTTGCATGGGCAGAATGCTCCTGTCAGGCCGGTTGCGGTGCGAGCCTCGGCTGGGCCGTGCTGATGGTTGTCGCGACCACGACGGACAACGCCGTCATCGCCACCAGGAAACCGAAGGCGGCGTCGAACGATCCGGTTCCGGTCACGATGAAGCCGATGGCGACGGGGGCGACGAAGCCCGCGCTCTGACCGCCGAGATTGACCATGCCGACGCCGGATCCGATCTGGTCGTCGCGGAGCAGTTTGGTCGGAAGCGCGACCACCGCGGCCAGCACGAAGGACTTGAAGAAGTAGACCAGCGACTGGAAGACGATCAGCACCATGATCGTCTCCGCCTTGTACATGGCGTAGAGGAAGATGCCGGTCAATGCGGAGCTGCCGATCAGCAGATATTTTTCGCGCTCGGAGAAGAACGTCGTCATCACCCAGCCGCCGATCGCGGTCGCGATCGTCGCCATCACGAACGGGATCGGCGCCACCACGCCGACGGTCTTGAGGTCGAGCCCGCGGTGCTGGAGCAGATAGAGCGGCATCCAGGAATCCAGCCCCTTGTTGACGCAGCTGAGGCCGAACCACACCACCATCAACTGCCACAGCAGCGGATTCTTCATGAGTTCGCGCATCGGTGCGCGGTTCTCGGGCTTGGCCGGTGCGCCTGCATCGGCCTTGCCCGGGCGTCCCAGATAGGGGACGAAGACGAAATAGACCACCGCGAAGACGATGCCCGCGATGCCGATGGCGTTGAAGGCATGGCGCCAGCCGAGCCAGAGGATCAGCGGCGCCATGATCAGCGGCGCGACCATGCTGCCGGCATAGTTCGAGGACAGCAGCAGCGCCGACATCTTCGGCCGGCTATCCTTCTTGAACACTTCGGAGATGCCGCGGATGCTCGCCGGCGGAAAGCCGCCCTCGGCGATGCCGAAGATGAAGCGGATCGCGATCAGCGAGGTCAGCGACCAGGCGATGCTCGTGAACGCCGTGAACAGCGACCACATCACGATGGTGACGATCACGACATATTTCGAGCCGAAGCGGTCGGAGAGCCATCCGCCCGGCACCTGCATCGCGGCGTAGCCGAGGAAGAACGCGCTGATGACGATGCCGAGATCGGCGGCCTGGAGATTGAAGTCCTTACCGATCTGCGCCAGCGCCAGCGAGATTGCCGCGCGGTCGATGTAGGAGATGCAGTAGGCGATGTAGAGCAGGACGAAGGCGATGACGCTGGTCTTCCTCGGCAGTTCCGTCATGCTCATCTCCGTTGCGCGGGCGGTGCAGCCAGGACCGGTGTCGGCTCATTCCCAGGTGAGGAAACCGGGCGCGGCCGACAGTGGCGGTGCTACGGCGAGCCGTGCCAGGTCGGGTACCGGCCGGCACAATTGCGCATCGCTTGCGAACGCGGCCTCGATGCTTGCGGCGACCGAGAGCACGATCGCGTCGCCGCCGCGCGGGCCGACGATCTGAAGGCCGAACGGCAGGCCGGCTTCATCAAGGCCGAGCGGAATGCTGATCGCGGGGTGGCCGGGAAGCGTGACGGCATAGGCGAGCGCGAGCCAGTGAAAATAGGATTTGGTCGGCACGCCGTCGATCTCGGCGGGATAGAGTTCCGACCAGGGGCGCGGGCTCAGCGTAATGGTCGGGCTTATCAGCACGTCGCAAGTCTCAAAGAAGGTCTGGTAGGCACGATAGATCCGCGTCTGCGTCGTTGCGGCGCGCCCATGGTCCTCGAGCGTGTAGCTCAGGCCTTCCTCGACATTGGCGCGGACATTCGGGCCGAGCATTTCGGGGCGCTCTTTGTAATTCTTGCCGTGCATCGCCAGGAACAAGCCGGCGCGCAGGACCGCGAACGCGTCGTCGGCGCCGGAGCAATCCGGCGTCGCCTCGCGGCAGTCGGCGAACAGCGGCGCAAGCTTGCTCACGCGATCGCGGAACACGCGGCGGATGGCCTGCTCGGTCGGGGCGAAGCCAAAATCCTCCGTGACGGCGAGGCGCAGCTTGCCAAGGTCCGCGGGACGCGGTGCGGCCCAGCGTTCGGCGCGACCGCGCACGGGCTCGCCGGGCAGCGTATAGGCCAAGGGATCGCGGACATCGTCGCTCGCCATCACCGACAGCATCAGCGCGGTGTCGGCGACATTGCGTGCCATCGGTCCGTCGGTCGACAGGTTCGACCAGCCGAAGGCGCGCTTCTCGCTGGCCACGAGACCGTAGGACGGACGCATGCCGACGATGCCGGAGAAGCCGGCCGGATTGCGCAAGGAGCCGCCGGTGTCCGAGCCCGAGGCGAGCGGGGCCATGCCGCAGGCGAGCGCCACCGCCGAACCGCCGGAGGAGCCGGCCGCCGAGCGCATGGGATCGAAGGGATTGCCGGTCGCGCCGAACACGGGATTGCGGGTGTTGCCGCCGGCCGCCCATTCCGGCGTGTTGGTCTTGCCGAAGATGATGGCGCCGGCTGCGCGCAGCCGCGCGACCGAGCCCTGGTCGGCGACCGGGACATTGTCGCGCAA
Source organism: Bradyrhizobium niftali (assembly GCF_004571025.1). GTDB lineage: Bacteria > Pseudomonadota > Alphaproteobacteria > Rhizobiales > Xanthobacteraceae > Bradyrhizobium > Bradyrhizobium niftali. The sequence continues at coordinate 467,150 of NZ_SPQT01000002.1, forward strand.
CAGGGGGCTGCCATAGGTGGAGCGCAGCCCGGCGGTGTCCTGGGTGTCCTTGATCAGGACCGGAAGGCCGTGCAGCGCGCCGCGATCCTCGCCGCGCAGGATGGCGGCTTCGGCTGCCTCTGCCGCCATGCGCGCGCGGGGCTCGTCCAATGTCACGACGGCATTGACGGCAGGATTGATGGTGGCGATGCGCGACAGGCAGGCGTCCAGCAGCTCGACGGGTGAGATCGCCCGCGCGGCCAGCAGGCGGCGCAGCTCAACGGCGCTGGAATCGCAAAGTCCGGACAATGCCAGTCCCTTTCAGATTATGAAAACGATTTAGCATATCGGAAAGTGAGGGAGGCGCACCAATAATCGTCAACCCGGGGCGTTTCATGCACAAATGCTGGCACTGCTGCCCAACGGGCCGCCAAATGGGCTGCTCAAGGGGTGTCTTGGCCGAAAAGATTAGACGGATAGGCCAACAATTTTTCCATCGCCGTGATAGGGTTGCTGCATGAGCGAGATAACGACGCCCGAAGGTGCCAATTCCCAGCTCGGCCAATGCCTCAAGGCGGCCCGCCAGGCCCGCGGCCTTACGCTCAAGCAGGTGGCGGAGCGGACCGGCATGGCGCTCTCGACCCTCTCGAAGGTCGAGAATGGCCTGATGTCACTGACCTACGACAAGCTGCTCCAGCTCACCTCGGGCCTGAAGATGGAGATCGCCGAGCTGTTCAATCCGGCGGTCGCGGCGCCTGTGCAGGGCCGGCCGGTCACCGCGCGGCGGAGCATCAGCCGGGCCGGGCAGGGGCAGGTGATCACCACCAGGTTCTACACCTACACCTATCAGTGCACCGATCTGATCGGCAAACGCATGGTGCCGATCGTGGCCGAGGTTCGTGCGCGCTCGCTGGAGGAGTTCGGCCCGCTGCTGCGCCATGGCGGCGAGGAATATTTCCTGGTGACGAGCGGACGCGTCGCCGTCCACACCGAGTTCTACGCGCCTGAGATCCTCGGTGAGGGCGACGGCATCTATCTCGACAGCACCATGGGCCACGCCTACCTCAACGCCGGCGAGGCAGCTACCGCAAAAGGCGTCTGCCTGTGCACCAGCGAGGCGCCCGATCTCTACGACCAACTGCGCCAGATCGCCTCGCGCGACGTGGCGCCGCTCGGTGATGACGAACTGCCGCCATAGCGGTTCGGCGAGCTGTGAAACGAAAAACGCCCGGCCTAGCCGGGCGTTTTTTTATTCTGTGTCCGACTTTACTCGCCGCCGCCGAAGCGGCGGGACCACCAGCCGGCGCGGCGCGGGGCGGCCGGCGTCTCGCTTGCCGGTTCCGGTGCGGGCGCAGGTGCCGGCGCGGGCGGCGCGACTGGTTCGGTCGCCTGCACAACCGGTACTGCGGGCTCGCCCGGGCTGCTCGACAGGAAGCTCACCTTTTCCCGGACCGTGGAGCGACGCCGCGCGGCCTTGTCGTCGGCGGGCTCTTCTTCTGCGGTTGCGACGGCAGGAGCTGGCTCCGGCTGGGCCGGCGCCTCTGCCTGCATGTCGGCACGCGGCTCTGGCTGGGTGACTTGCGGCTCGGCGGTGTGCTCGGCCTGCGCGATCGAGGGTGCAGCCTCGCCGCCGAAGCCGTCGAAATCGGCCACCGCTTCGACAGCTTCCGATGGTGACTGGGTGCCGAGTTCGTCGCCGATGGAGCCGGCAAGACCTTCCTCGCCGCCCCCACGCCGACGGCGTCCGCCGCGGCGACCACGCCGGCGTCGGCGCTCGCCGCCGCCCTGCTGCTCGCCACGGACTGCCTGTTCCTCGCCTTCCTCGCCGTCCTGCTCGGACTCGGCGTCCTCATCGCCTTCGCCGGCAGCCACGGCCGACTCGGGAAGAGCGGGGGCGCCATCCTCGCGCAGCTCGCCGTCGCGCTGGCCACCGCGGCCGCGCCGGCGACGGCGGCGCTTGCGGCGCTGACCGTCCTGCTCGGGGGCTGCCTCGCCGGCAGCCTGCTCTTCGGTGAGACCTTCGGTCTCCTCGGACTCGATCTCGGATTCCAGCTCCGGATCGAACTCCTCGTCGTCATAGGCCTCTTCAAGCACCGGCGGCGGGCTTGCCGCGGCCTGGGCCGCGAGCAGCGCCTTGGCGGCTTCGAGCGTATGCACCTGCTCGCCGCGATCGATGAGGTAGGCCTGCGGTCCGCTGACGCTCGGGTCGGCGATGACCGCCAGGGTAACCTTGAAGCCGTTCTCGAGGTCGCGCAGATGGCCGCGCTTGTGGTTCAGCACGTAGAGCGCGACGTCGGTGCGGGTGCGGACCACGAGATTGTGGGTCGCGCCCTTCATCAGGATCTCTTCGAGGCCGCGCAGAAGCTGGAGCGCAACCGAGGACACCGAGCGGACATGGCCGGTGCCGCCGCAGTGCGGGCAGGGATCGGTCGAGGATTCCAGCACGCTGGCACGGATGCGCTGGCGCGACATCTCGAGCAGGCCGAAATGCGAGATGCGTCCGACCTGGATGCGCGCGCGGTCCTGCCGCAGGCAGTCGGACAGCTTGCGCTCGACCGCACGGTTGTTGCGCTTCTCGTCCATGTCGATGAAGTCGATGACGATCAGGCCGGCGAGGTCGCGCAGGCGGAGCTGGCGGGCGACCTCTTCGGCCGCCTCCAGATTGGTCTTGAGCGCGGTGTCCTCGATATGGTGCTCGCGCGTCGAGCGGCCGGAGTTGACGTCGATCGAGACCAGCGCCTCGGTCTGGTTGATCACGATGTAGCCGCCGGAGCGCAGCTGCACGGTCGGCGAGAACATCGCGTCCAGCTGGCTTTCGACGCCCATCCGCGAGAACAGCGGCTGGCCGTCGCGATACTGCTTCACCGCGCTGACATTGGCGGGCATCAGCATCTTCATGAAGTCGCGTGCTTCACGGTAGCCGGATTCGCCGGCAACCGAGATCTCGTCGATCTCCTTGTTGTAGAGGTCGCGCAGCGAGCGCTTGATCAGCGAGCCTTCCTCGTAGACGAGGGTCGGGGCCTGCGACTTCAGCGTCAGGTCGCGCACCGTCTCCCACATCCGGATCAAATATTCGAAGTCACGCTTGATCTCGGGCTTGGTGCGGGCGGCGCCGGCGGTGCGCAGGATGATGCCCATGCCCTCGGGCACGTCGAGATCCTGCACCACTTCCTTCAGACGCGAGCGGTCCTGGGCGCTGGTGATCTTGCGGCTGATGCCGCCGCCGCGCGCGGTGTTCGGCATCAAGACGGCGTAGCGGCCGGCGAGCGAGAGATAGGTCGTCAGCGCCGCACCCTTGTTGCCGCGCTCTTCCTTGACGACCTGCACCAGCATCACCTGGCGGCGCTTGATGACTTCCTGGATCTTGTACTGGCGGCGCGGACGGAAGGTGCGCTCCGGCACTTCCTCCATCACATCGTCGCCGCCAACGGATTCGACGACTTCCTCTTCGGCTTCCTCGCCGTCGTCATCGTCGTCGTCGTCGTCGTCAGTCGCCGCTTCAGCGTCGTGATGCGGAGCTTCCGTGCTTTCGCCGGCAGCGTACACGGCATCGGCCGGTTCCGCGGCGGCGGTTACGGCTTCGGCCAGAGCTTCTGCGTGCGCTTCGGAGGTCGCCTCCTGCGGTTCGGCAGCGACCACGGGTTCGGCGCCAACGGCCGCGACAGGCGCGGGCGTTTCGTCGGCATGGTCATGGTCGTGATGATCGTGGCCGCCGTCATGACCATGGTCGTCATGATCGTGAGCGTGATCGTGATGATGGTCGTCGTGCCCGTGTTCATGGTGATCATGATCGTGATGATCATGTTCGTTGTGATCATGGGCATCGTGCTCGCCGTGATGCTCCGCGTCGGCGTGCAGATGCTCGCCCTCATGCGGACCGCCTTCGGCGTTGGCGGCGCTCGGCCCGCCATCGACCGGCTGGGCCGCGGGATCGGCGCCGGCGTCGAGGCCTTCGACGATGTCGCTGCGGACCCGTTCGCCATGACCGCGGCGGCGGGCATTACGGTGACGCGAGCGGCGGCGGCCGTGCGAGCGGTTCTCGCTCTCTTCCTCGGCCTCGCGATGGGCCTGTTCCTCGGCCTCAATCAGCGCCTGCCGGTCGGCAACCGGGATCTGGTAGTAGTCGGGATGGATTTCGCTGAAGGCGAGGAAGCCGTGGCGGTTGCCGCCATATTCGACGAAGGCGGCCTGGAGCGAGGGTTCGACCCTAGTGACCTTGGCGAGGTAGATATTCCCGCGCAGTTGCTTGCGTTGCGCGGTCTCGAAATCAAACTCTTCGACGCGATTGCCGCGGACCACGACGACCCGGGTCTCCTCCGGGTGGGTGGCATCGATCAACATCTTGTTGGGCATGTCTTAACTCTTGGCGGCGGCGGGCGCGATACACCGTGGGCGCGTATCGCGCCGCCGGGTGACGCGACGGTCCACCTGATTCGGGGGTGAGGGGAAGGCCGAAACGCCGTCTCTCGCGCCTTGCCGGACCGGAAGCTTCAGGACCACGGCGGCGCGCGGGATTATCACTCCGCAGCGTCGCGAATGATCCTTCAGAATTCGTCGGCACAGTCTGGCGCATCAAGCGTCGGCCCGTATGAAACATTGGGCGGCGAGGCCGCCCCTCAATCAGTTGCTGCTGGCCAGGCATGGCGCGAGCGCGCTCGCCTTGGGGATCACGAACCGCTCCCTTGGGATCAAGGGACCGGGCAATGGGTTATGTCGCTGTCCGAACCGCCCCGGAAACGTGGTATCCGGGAACCGTCCGCCGCCGGAGCTTGGCCCGTTCCACCTCGCTGCCGCGCACCGCGCTGGTCTTAGAGGAGAACGGAAAACGCTGGAATTCCCAAACCTTGAGAGTTCCGGCGCTGCACCGGGAGGCTGAATGCGACACAACCGGAAATATCGGCCGTCAGCATTCCGTACATACGAGGAATGGGCCATCCGTGCAAGGGAGCGTCGCACGGCGGTCACAGTCAGCGAGTTTCGCGTTTCTGTCATTAAGGATCGATTAACCCTGTGGTTCTATTGCGTTAAAAGAGCTGCTCGGAGGCACGGAATCGGTGGCGAGCCGCGCAAATCAAAGGGTCTTGCTGGGATGCGTGCTCCTGTCCGCCGCAGCATTGCCATGTGCTGATTCCTCCCGCCTGAGCGCTGCGGAAAGCCAGCCGCAACCCGCTGTTGCGGCAGCGAATTATCCAATCGCCTCGGCCGCCCGGCTGGCTGGCGATGGCAAGCAGACTCGCTTCATCCTCGACATCGACCAGACCGTCACCTTCCGCGCTGTCACGCTCGCCGACCCGTACCGGGTTGTGGTCGACGTGCCCCAGGTCAATTTTCAGCTGCCCGCGGGCACCGGTTCCGGGGGGCGGGGGCTGGTCAAGGCCTTCCGCTATGGGCTCGTCATGCCCGGCGGCTCGCGAATCGTGTTCGACCTGACGGGGCCTGCCAAGATCGCCAATTCCTACGTGCTGGAGGCGGCCAACGGCCAGCCGGCCCGGCTCGTGCTCGAGCTGGAGGAGGTCGACCGCGCCGCCTTCGTGCAATCGCTCGCCCCGGAAAACCGCCCTGAGCTGCGGCCCGCGATCGCCGATGCGCCGCCCGCCACGGTGCCCGCGACGGCAGCCCCGGAAACGGCGCAGCAGAAGGCCGATGACCGGCCGATCGTCGTGATCGACCCCGGCCACGGCGGCATCGACAACGGCACGCAGTCGAGCGGCGAAAGCGAGAAGAACCTGGTGCTGGCCTTCGGTCTGGCGCTACGCGACCGGCTGGAAAAGGCCGGCAAATACCGTGTCGTGATGACGCGGAACGACGACACGTTCATCCCGCTCAATGACCGGGTCAAAGTCGCCCGCAACATCAAGGCGGCGCTGTTCGTCTCGATTCATGCCGACGCGCTGCCGCGCACCGAGGGGGATGCCCAGGGCGCCACCATCTATACGCTGTCCGACAAGGCCTCCGACGCCGAGGCCCAGCGTCTGGCTGATGCGGAAAACCGCGCGGACGCGATCGCCGGCTTCAACCTCGCGGAGGAGCCGACCGATGTCGCCGATATCCTGATCGATCTGACGCAGCGGGAAACCCGCACATTTTCAAACCGTTTTGCTCATTTGCTGATGAGCGAAATGAAGTCGACCGTGCGGATGCACAAGCATCCGCTGAAATCGGCCGGTTTCCGGGTGCTGAAGGCGCCCGACGTGCCGTCTGTGCTGGTCGAGATCGGTTACGTCTCCAATAAAGGCGATCTCGGGCATCTTGTCTCCGAGGGTTGGCGGTCCCGCGCCGTGGGCTCGATGGCGCAAGCCATCGACGGGTTCCTGGCCAAACGGCTGGCGACCGCCGGATCGTCGAATTGACGACCGGGGGATCGTCGAATTGAGAGAATTGAGGAAGGGTTTTTCCGTCTCGCCGCAAAAGCCCTAGTTTGGCCACAGCGGGCGATTTATAAAAACGCCGCAGGGGGTTCCGGAATCGGCGAGAATCCCGTTCGGCGAGCGTCTTTAGGTCCGGCACTGACGTAATTGAGTAGGCCGGTGAATTCGCGACGTGAGGTTGGCGCCTGTTTTGGGTGCCAAGGGGCTGATCCAGAGTTTGAACGGATAAACAGATAATGCGCTTGCTGGTGCGGTTCATGGGCTTCCTGTTCGCCGCGGGAACGGTGGTGTTCCTTGTCGGTGTCGGGGCCGTGGCGGGCCTGATCTGGCATTTCTCCAAGGACTTGCCGGACTACTCTCAGCTTCAGGATTACGAGCCGCCGGTGATGACGCGTGTGCACGCGGTCGACGGTTCGCTGCTCGGCGAATACGCCAAGGAGCGGCGGTTGTATCTGCCGATCCAGGCGGTGCCGAAGCTCGTGATCAACGCCTTCCTCGCGGCCGAGGACAAGAATTTCTACGAGCATGGCGGCATCGACTACACCGGCATGGCGCGCGCAGGTCTGGTCTACATCCAGAACTACGGCTCCAACCGGCGTCCGCAGGGCGCCTCCACCATCACCCAGCAGGTCGCCAAGAACTTCCTTCTGACCAACGAGGTCTCCTTCGCGCGCAAGATCAAGGAAGCCTTGCTGGCGATGCGGATCGAGAAGACCTATTCGAAGGACAAGATCCTCGAGCTGTATCTGAACGAAATCTACCTGGGCCTCGGTGCCTACGGCATCGCAGCCGCTTCGCTGGTCTATTTCGACAAGTCGGTGAACGAGCTCACGGTGGCGGAAGCGTCCTATCTCGCGGCGCTGCCGAAGATGCCCGCGACCCTGCATCCGGTGCGTAACCGCGACCGCGCCATCGAGCGCCGCAACTACGTGGTCGATCGCCTGTTGGAGAACGGCTGGATCAAGCAGGCCGACGCCGACAAGGCGCGCAAGGAGCCGCTGGCCGTCACCAACCGTTCCAACGGCGCCCACACCTTCGCCGGCGAATATTTCGCCGAGGAAGTCCGCCGCGACATCTTCGAGCGCTACGGCGAGAAGAAGCTGTACGAGGGCGGCCTGTCCGTCCGCACCACGCTCGATCCGAAGATCCAGGTCATGGCGCGCAAGACCATGGTCGCGGGCCTCGTGAACTATGACGAGCAGCAGGGCTATCGCGGCGCCATGAGCAAGCTCGATACGTCGGGCGACTGGGGCGTGAAGCTCGCCGAGATCAAGTCGCTTTCCGACATCTCGCCGTGGCGCATGGCGGTGGTGCTGGAGACCAGCGACCAGTCGGCGCGCATCGGCTTCCAGCCGAGCCGCGAGCTCGGCGGCGCCATCAGCAAGCAGCGCGAGACCGGCCTGATCACGCTCGACGGCATCAAATGGGCAAAGGCGGCCACCGGCGCTGCGAAGGGCAGGGCGGCAACGGCGGTGTCGCAGGTGCTCCAGCCCGGCGACGTGATCTATGCCGATCCGCTCTACAAGGACGGCAACCCTGTCGAGGGACAGTACCGGCTGCGCCAGATCCCCGAAGTGTCGGGCGCGATGGTGGTGATGGACCCCTGGACCGGCCGCGTGCTCGCGATGGTCGGCGGCTTCTCGTTCGACCAGAGCCAGTTCAACCGCGCCACCCAGGCCTACCGGCAGCCGGGTTCGTCGTTCAAGCCGATCGTCTATTCGGCCGCGCTCGACAACGGCTATACGCCCTCGACCGTGGTGCTCGACGCGCCGATCGAAATCGACCAGGGCCAGGGCGCCGGCGTGTGGCGGCCGGAAAACTTCTCCTCGGGCAAGTTCCAGGGGCCGGTGACGCTGCGCAACGCGCTGCGGCAGTCGCTCAACACCGTGACGGTGCGCCTCGCGCAGGACATCGGCATGCCCCTGATCGGCGAATATGCCCGCCGCTTCGGCGTCTATGACGAGCTGCCGAACTATCTCTCCTACGCGCTCGGCGCCGGCGAGACCACGGCGATGCGCATGGTCACGGCCTATTCGATGCTCGCCAATGGCGGTCGCCGGGTGAAGCCGACCCTGATCGACCGTATCCAGGATCGCTACGGCCACACCATCTTCAAGCACGACCAGCGCGAATGCCGCGGCTGCGATGCGCCGGGCGGCTGGAAGAACCAGGCCGAGCCGCAGCTGATCGACCGCCGCGAGCAGGTGCTCGACTCCATGACCGCCTATCAGATCACCGAGCTGATGGAGGGCGTGGTCCAGGCCGGTACCGCGACCGTGGTCAAGGAGGTCGGCAAGCCGATCGCCGGCAAGACCGGTACGACCAACGAGGCCAAGGACGCCTGGTTCGTCGGCTTCTCGCCCGACGTCGCCGTCGCCATCTATATGGGCTACGACAAGCCGCGCGCGCTCGGCAAAGGCAACGCTGCGACCGGCGGCCATCTGGCTGCTCCCATCGCGCGCGATTTCCTCAAGCTCGCACTCGCCGACAAGCCGGCGGTTCCGTTCAAGGTGCCGGCCGGCATCAAGCTCGTGCGCGTCGTCGCCAAGAGCGGCATGCGTGCGGGCCCGGGCGAGACCGGCGGGACCATCCTCGAAGCCTTCAAGCCGGGTACGGCGCCGCCGGACAATTACTCGGTGATCGGCGTTGCCGACGCCGACGGGCGCGGTGGCATGCCCTCTTCACAGCAGCAGCCGGATTCGGGCTTCCTCATCCGGCCGGGCACCGGCGGGCTGTGGTAGCGGATAACGCCTGATACGGGCGAGGCGGGCGGTTGCGCTTTGGCGCAGCCGCCGCTACATCCCCTCCCACCTTCGCACGCGGACCATTCCGCGAGACCAGAGAACCACATGCGCGCCGAAATCGAACGGTTGGTAGAAGAGATCAAGCAGTCAGTCGGGCTGCTGAGGAGGCATCTTTGACGTCGAGAAATCGACGGCGCGCCTCGCTGAGCTGAACAAGCTCGCAGAAGATCCCAACCTCTGGAACGATCCCCAGAAGGCCCAGAAGCTGATGCAGGAGCGGACCTCGCTTGAGGATTCGCTCTCGGGCATCGGCAAGGTCGAGCAGGAGCTCGAGGACGACATCGGCATGATCGAGCTCGGCGAGGCCGAGGGCGATGACGGCGTCGTCGCCGAGGCCGAAGCCGCGCTGAAGGCCCTCAAGAAGGAAGTCGCGCGGCGCGAGCTCGAGGCGCTGCTGTCGGGCGAAGCCGACCGCTTCGATTCCTATCTCGAGGTCCATGCCGGCGCCGGCGGCACCGAAAGCCAGGACTGGGCGCAGATGCTGCTGCGCATGTACACGCGCTGGGCGGAGACGCACGGCTTCAAGGTCGAGTACCTCGAAGAGTCCGAAGGCGAAGAGGCCGGCATCAAGTCCGCGACCATCCAGGTCTCCGGCCACAACGCCTATGGCTGGCTCAAGACCGAAGCGGGTGTGCACCGGCTGGTGCGCATCTCGCCGTTCGATTCCAACGCACGGCGGCACACCTCGTTCTCGAGCGTGCAGGTGTTTCCGGTCATCGACGACAGCATCAAGATCGACATCAAGGAATCCGACGTCCGCACCGACACCATGCGCTCGGGCGGCGCCGGCGGCCAGCACGTCAACAAGACCGAATCCGCGGTGCGGCTGACGCATATCCCGACCGGTGTCGCAGTGGTCTGCCAGGCCGGCCGCTCCCAGCACAAGAACCGGGCCCAGGCCTGGGACATGCTGCGTGCCCGTCTTTACGAAATCGAGCTGAAGAAGCGCGAGGAGAAGGCCGCCGCCGACCAGGCCGCCAAGACCGATATCGGCTGGGGCCACCAGATCCGCTCCTACGTGCTGCAGCCCTACCAGATGGTGAAGGATCTGCGCACGGGCGTGCAGACCTCCGACACGTCGGGCGTGCTCAACGGCGAACTCGACGACTTCATGGCCGCGACGCTGGCGCAGCGCGCTTTCGGCACCCCTGGCGCCGACATCGAGGACGTGGATTAGCCATGCCCCGCGTCGCCTTCATCGGGCTTGGACGGATGGGCCATGGCATGGCCGGCCGCTATCTCGATGCCGGCTTCACGGTGACGGTGTGGAATCGCAGCAAGTCCAAGGCTGAGGATTTGATCGTCCGCGGCGCGCATTGGGCGACCTCGCCCGAGGATGCCGCGATCGATGCCGACGTGGTCGTGACCATGGTTGCCGACGACGAGGCCTCGCGCGCGGTCTGGCTGGGGCCGAAGGGCGCGGCCAAGACGGCCAAGGCCGGCATCATCGCGATCGAATGCTCCACCGTCTCCTATGACCATGCGCGCGAGATGGGCCGCGAGCTGAATGCGCGCGGGCTCATCTATATCGACTGCCCCGTGACGGGATTGCCGGATGCGGCAGCAAGCGGAAAGCTGACGCTTTTGGTCGGCGCAGATACAGCCGATCTCGAACGCGCGCGGCCCTATCTCGAACCGATCGGCTCGACCATCCGCCATTTCGGCGCGGTCGGCTCCGGCACGGTCTACAAGCTCATCAACAATCTGATGGGCGCGATCCAGATCGCCGGGCTCGCCGAGGGCCTTGCGATCGCCGAGCAGGCCGGGCTCGACATGAACCTGGTGCTGGAGTCGATCCAGGCTGGCGTTGCCGCAAGCCCGCAGGTGCAGCGTCATTCCAAGCGCATGGTCGCCCGCAACTTCGGCGGCGCGACGTTCACGGCGGCGCTGCGGCACAAGGATGCCGCCTACGCCGTGAAGCTTGCCGAGAGCCTGCTCGCAGACAAGCCGCTGGTGGCACGCGCCGCAGTCGAATCCTACGCGCGCGCGAAGGCTGCGATGCCTGATGACGACGAAGGCAAGATGATCGAGCTGGTGTCGCGGCCGAAGAAGCCGTCCTAGCCGCTCGCATCAACATGGGGCAGCCTCGTTCGCCCTGTTGCTTCTGAACACGGGAATTCCAAACCTCATCGGAAATCGGGTGGCAAAACGCGTCGCGCCGTACTAGGCGAGGTCAACTGCCGATGTGAGACGCCATGCCCCCGAACGATTACAGGATCGACGCGCGAGACTGGTCGCTGCTCGCCGTGCTCTCGGTCCTCTGGGGCGGCTCGTTCTTCTTCAACGGCGCGGGCTTGCGGGAATTGCCGCCGCTCACCCTGGTGTTGCTGCGCGTGGCGCTTGGGGCAGCAATTCTCCTGCCGCTGCTCCGCGTGCATGGGATCGGCTTTCCCAAGGGCGCCGCCGGCTGGAAGCCGTTCGTCGTGATCGGGCTGCTCAACAACGTCATTCCGTTCTCGCTGATCGTGATCGGCCAGACCTTCATTCCCAGTGGCCTCGCTTCGATCCTGAATGCCACCACGCCGCTGTTCACGGTGATCGTCATGGCGATGGCAGGCGAGGAAGCCTTGCAGGTGCGGCGTGTCGCCGGTGTGGTTCTGGGTGTCGTCGGCGTGGTCATCCTGCGCGGATGGGGCATCGAGACGCGGCCGGGGCAGGGGTTCGGCATTCTGCTCTGCCTCGGTGGCGCGTGCAGCTACGGCTTTGCGGCGCTGGCGGCGCGGCGGCTGTTGAAGGACTCGGCTCCGCTTGGAACGGCGACGTTCCAACTGATGGCCTCAACGGTGATGATGGCGGTTGTCGCCGGCGTCATGGAGCAGCCATGGCATCTGCCGATGCCGGGCCTCACAACCTGGCTCGCGGTGCTCGGCCTTGCCGCGCTCTCAACGGCGCTCGCCTACATCGTCTTCTTTCAGGTCTTGCGGCGTTCGGGCGCGACCAATGTCATGCTGGTGACGCTGCTCATTCCCGTCACCGCCATCCTGCTGGGATGGCTTGTGCTGGGCGAGCCGATCTCCGCGCGCGAGATCGCGGGCGCCATCGTCATCGGCAGCGCATTGCTTGTGATCGACGGGCGCGCTCTGAGGATGCTGCAGCGCGTCGCGTAAGGTCTCGCTCCACCGTTTCACCTCGCGGAAAATCGTATCGCTTGCCAGCGGCAAGCCTGCTTGCGACACTCTCCGCAAAACAAGACTACAAAACACAGGGGAGAGAACGATGCCGGGTCGTCGCAGGAGCCTTGCTGCCCTCGCCATGCTCGCTGCCGGAGTGCTGGTCACGGCACCGGCCTTTGCGCAGAAGAAGTACGACCCCGGCGCCACCGACACCGACATCAAGATCGGCAACATCATGCCCTATAGCGGGCCGGCCTCGTCCTATGGCGTGATCGGAAAGACCGAGGCCGCGTTCTTCAGGATGATCAACGACCAGGGCGGCATCAATGGCCGCAAGATCAACTTCATCAGCTATGACGATGCCTATTCGCCGCCGAAGGCGATCGAGCAGGCGCGCAAGCTGATCGAGAGCGACGAGGTCTTGCTGATCTTCCAGCCGCTCGGCACGCCCTCGAACTCGGCAATCATGAAATACATGAACGCCAAGAAGGTGCCGCAGCTCTTCGTCGCCTCCGGCGGCACCAAGTTCGGTGACCCCAGGAACTTTCCATGGACCATGGGCTTCCAGCCCAACTACCAGAGCGAGGGGCGGATCTACGCAAAATACATCCGCGATCATTTCCCCGACAGCAAGATCGCGGTGTTCTGGCAGAACGATGACGCCGGCAAGGACCAGTTCAAGGGTCTGAAGGACGGGCTCGGCGACAAGGCCGGCATGATCATCGCCGACAAGTCCTACGAGGTCAGCGATCCCTCGATCGACTCGCAGATCGTCGCACTGCACGATTCCGCTGCCGACATCTTCTTCTCGTGGGCCGCGCCGAAAGGGTCGGCGCAGGCAATCCGCAAAGTCGGCGAGCTCGGCTGGAAGCCGAAGTTCTTTCTCGCCAACACCGCAACCTCGGTTGCCTCGGTGCTCAAGCCCGCCGGGCTCGAATACGCCAAGGACATCATCTCGACCGTCTATCTGAAAGACCCGACCGATCCGACCTGGGACAAGGACCCGGCCGTGGTGGAATGGCGCGCGTTCATGGACAAGTATTATCCAGACGGCGACAAGGCCAACTCCAATAACGTCTATGGCTATGTGCAGGCGGAGGCGATGGCGCAGGTGCTCAAGCAGTGCGGCGACAATCTCACCCGCGAGAACGTCATGAAGCAGGCCGCGAACCTGAAGGATTTCCACACCGACCTGATGCTGCCAGGCATCATGGTCAACACCTCGTCCGATGATTACTTCCCGATCGAGCAGATGCAGTTGATGCGCTTCAACGGGCAGGCCTGGGAGCTGTTCGGCGACGTCATCACCGGCGAAGTCGGCCACGAGCGCAGCCAGTAGTCAGGCGTAACGGGCTAGCCCGCGCTGAGGCGCACGCCCGCGCGCAGGAACTTCTGCGGATCGACCGCTTCGCCGTCGATGCGGGTTTCGTAGTGCAGATGCGGACCGGTGGAGCGGCCGGTCGAGCCGACGAGACCGACGACCTGGCCGATCTTCACGACCTCGCCGACCTTGACGTTGATCTCGGAGAGATGGCCGTAGCGAGTCGCAAGTCCGTTGCCGTGATCGACCTCGATCATGCGGCCATAGCCGCCGGACCAGCCGGCCGAGATCACCTTGCCGTTGGCGGTGACGCGGACCGGATCGCCCGTGGCAGCGCGGAAGTCGAGGCCGGTATGCATCGCCGGCCGGCCCAGGAACGGATCGCTGCGCACGCCGAAACCGGAGGTGAACTCGACCTCGCCGATGACGGGCTTGCGATAGGGCACCAGCGCCAGCGTGCGATTGAGGCGATCCATCTCGGCGCGGCTGACGTTGATGCGATTGAGCTGCTTCTCGAACGGCCCGGCATTGGCCGTCAGCTTGACGGGCACGAACGGCCCGCCCATCGCGGTCCGCGGAACGGCGGCTTCGAGACTGGCGAGGTTCAGGCCGAGATCGCTGACGACGCCGCGCATCCGGCGCATGCGCGAATCCATGCCTTCCTCGACGGCGCTGAGCGCCGCCATCTGGCGACGCTCGACCTGATCGAGAGAGGTCGTGAGGCGGACCAGGACATTGTCAAAACCCTGGTTCTTGGCGAACTGATTGGCCTGTGGGGCCATGACGGCCGGCGCGCGCGACTCGAGCCGCGCTTCGCGATCCGGCGGCGCCACGAAGATCACGGTGTCGCTGATCGGCGACGGCTTCGGCGTGCCCTGCGTTGTGCTCTGGCCGGACTCGCCACGCTGCGGGGTCGAACGGGGAATCGAGCCTGTCACGTCAGGCATGGCCCCGAGCGCCGTGGCCCGAGACTCCAGCGCCGTCTGACGCTTCATGATCTGGTCGAGCTTCTGGTCGAACTGTTCCTGGTCGAGCAGCTGCCGGCTGGTGGTGCGATCGACCTTGGCCCGCAGCTCGGCGATGCGGTCCTCATAGGCGTACTGCATCTCGGCCTGGCGGGCGATCAGCCGGGTCAGGACGTCGTCGCGAAAGGCAAAGTACGTGGCGGTCGCGGCCGACCAGAGCCCGAGCAGCACGACGGTGCCAACCACGATCCAGAACACCACGGGCCCGAAGCGCACCTGCTTGCCGGCATGGACGATGGTGTAGGCATCATCGGTCGCGGGCAGGGGGAGCGCGATTGCCGCTGCGGCGGCGGCGGGACGGCGATGCAGAGGCCGTCCGTGGTCGTGAGGATGATGTTGGGGGTACTGCGAGTATTGGGCAGAACTTTTCGACATCGGCACTCCCGCGCCGGTCGGATGAGTCCGTACGGCCTAATTGCCGCAGCAATCTGGGCCGGTCATGGTTAATTTTCCGGAAATGGGAACAGTCGTATTTAAAGGACTGGTTAAAGACTTCTTGCCGCTTCCAGAACCTGATCGGCATGGCCGTCGACCCGGACGTTACGCCAGATCCTGGCCACCTTGCCGTCGTTTCCGACCAGCACCGTGGTGCGAAGAATCCCGAGGAAGCTCTTGCCGTACATGGATTTTTCGCCCCAGGCGCCATACGCTTCCAGCATCTCGTGCTTCTCGTCCGAGATGAGCGGAACGCCGAGGCTGTGCTTGTCGCGGAACTTCTCCTGGGCCTTTAACGAATCCGCGGAAATCCCGATCACCGCCGTACCGGCCGCGGTGAAGGCGTCGGCCAGGCGCGTGAAGTCGATGGCCTCCCTGGTGCAGCCGGGCGTGTCGGCACGGGGGTAGAAGAACAGAACGAGCTTGCGGCCGGCATAATCCGACAGCGTGACGGCGCCGCCGCCGTCGCGGGGCAGGCGGAAGGCGGGGGCCTTCTGCCCCTCGGTCAGGACCGGCTTCGCCGCGGACGCGGGGGCCGATCTGGAGGAATTTAACTGTTTCGATGCGGCGCCATGCGATGCTGCTTTTGCTATGCTCGCGGTTGATTTGCTTGCCGGTGTCCGCTGTGTTTTCGCGGACTTTGTTTGAGTCGTTACCCGGGTTTTCGGAGCCTTCTTTTTAGCCGCTGCAATGCCGGAGGGCGTCTTGGACGATTTCTTTTGGGATTTCTTGGACATACGCCTTCCTTTCGACGCTTTCGGCGGGTCAACCAAAGCGGTATTGCAGCTCTCGTCCAGTGTGCCGGAATCGCGCCCTCGGCTGGGCAAGTTTGATGGCGCCGGAGTATGGTTACAAGGAATTCCACGCACCACCCCACTGCTCGTTGAACGCGCTCCCGGGGCGAAATGACGAACAGCAGGAACATTCGAGGTATGGCGGCAATGCCGGCGCAGGGGCGTTCGCTCCCCGTCGACGGCTGCGGTCCCGGCGGCGCTCAATCCCACGATGGGCGCCTGTATCGAGAGGCAATGGCAAGGAATAAGTCGCCCCAGGATTACAATCGGGATTTCGATCGGCGCGGCGGTCATTCGGAGCCGCAGGAATGGGACGACGCCGACTGGGACCCGGATCAGGAAGCAGCGGCGGGCCATCGTGCGCGCCGGCTGTTGTCGCGTTCCAATTCGGGCTTCCATCGCTTCGGCGACGGGATCGGATCGCTGCGCAGCTGGCTGGGCGGCGGTCGCTGGCTGAAGCGCATGGCCATCGTCGTCGGCGCCCTCGTCGTTATCTTCGTCGGCTGTTTCGGCGCGCTGTGGTGGCGGCTCGGCGCCGGCCCGATCAATCTCGACATCGCGACGCCCTGGCTTGCGGCGGCGATCGAGGACAACATCGGTCACGGCAACACGGTCGAGGTCGGCGGCACCCAGATCGAGCGGGCCGGGCGAATCCGTATCGCCGTGCGCATCCGCGACATCATCGTGCGCGACCAGGACCATGCCATCGTCGCCACCGCGCCGAAGGCCGAGGTGAAACTGTCGGGTGCCGGTCTGCTGATGGGGCACCTGCGCGCGGAAAGCCTCAATCTCGTTGATGCCGAACTCGCGATCCGCATCGCGCCGGACGGCACCGTCACAGTCTCGGCCGGTGACACCGCAAAACCGCTGGCCACCGGCGTGGCCTCCAAGAAGGACGCGGGCCTGCCGCCGACATTCCCGCGCAATGGCGTGCCCCCGCCGCCGTTCGCGACCGCGCCGGCAAGCCCGGACGCATCCCAGGCGGCGCCTCAGGCGACTGCGCAGAGCGGCATTCTCCAGGGCCTCGATTGGCTCGACAGTCTGAGCATGACCGGCCTCGACGGCCAGAACCTCAACGAGATCGGTCTGAAGAACGGCAATCTGATCGTCGACGATCAGCAGCGCGGCAGTAAATGGTCGTTCGAGAACATCACGCTCAGCCTGCGCCGGCCGAGCCGTGGCGGCGTCGCGCTCAGCCTCGGCGAGGAGGGCGCGCGCCCGTGGTCGCTGCGTGCCACGATTGGCCCCGCCGAGAACGGTGTGCGCTCGGTCGACATCCGCGCCGACAAGGTATCCACCGCCAACATCCTGCTGGCGCTGCGGGTCAAGGATCTCACCTATACCGCCGACCTGCCGCTGACCGGCGAGCTCAAGGGCGAGCTCGGCCGCGACGGCGTGCCGACCTTCTTCCGCGGCAAGGTCATGGTCGGCGCGGGCAACATCATCGACACCGACACGCCCGATTATCCGATGGCGATCGACACGGCCGAGATCAATGTCGAGTGGGACGCCAACCGGCGCGTGCTGGTCGCACCGTTCAAGATTCTCTCGGGCGCGAACCGCCTGACGCTGCTGGCGCATCTGGAGCCGCCCAACGGCAACGTCAACGACTGGCAGCTCGGCTTCAGCGGCGGATCGATCCTGCTCGGCGGCATCGACAACGAGCCGCCGCTCGTCTTCAACCGTATTGCGATCGGCTTCCGCTTCGACACCGACCACAAGCGCCTCCTGCTGACGCAGGCCGATATCAGCAACGGCGAGATCGGCGTCGCCGGCACCGGCGCCATCGACTATTCGGGCGAGCCGCGGCTCACGCTGGGCTTTGCGGGAACGCCGATGTCGGCCTCCGCGCTCAAGCGGATGTGGCCGACGCTCGTCGTTCCGGAGTTGCGCGAATGGGTGATCGATCGGATCGAACGCGGCACGCTCCAGCGCATCGAGATCGGCGTCAATTCGCCGACGAGGAACCTTCCGCGCAAGGGCCCGCCCATTCCTGACGACGGTCTCTCGGTCAACATCGTGGCGAGCGGCGTCGCGGTCCGCCCGGTGGACGGCATGCCGGTGGTGCACGATGCCGATTTGAAGGCGCGCGTGACCGGGCGCACCGCCACCGTGAACATCGGGCAGGGCATTGCCGACACGCCCGCCGGCCGCAAGGTCACGATCTCCGACTTCGTCTTCGAGGTGCCGGACATGGCGCCCAAACCGTCGCCGTCGCGCACCCGGTTTCGCGTCGACGGACCGGTGCCTGCGGCGGCCGAAATGCTCGCCAATGACCGGCTGAGCGATCTGTCGGCGACCGTCGTCGATCCCAACACCAGCAAGGGAACGTTCTCGGCGAACATCCAGCTCGGCTTGCCGGTCAAGGGCGAGCTGACCAAGGCCGACACCACCTACGCCGTCACCGCCGACCTCAACGGCTTTGCCGCCGACAAGCTGGTGATGAACCAGAAGCTGGAGGCCAACAGCCTGAAGATCGTCGCGAGCAACCAGGGCTACCAGGTCAAGGGCGACGTCAAGATCAACGGGCAGGCGGCCTCGCTCGACTATCGCAAGCCGGCCGAGGGCGATGCCGATGTCCGCTTGCAGGCGACGCTGGACGATGCGAGCCGCGCGCGTCTCGGCTTCGATCTCAGCCCCGCCGTCAGCGGCTCGTTGCCGATCAAGCTCTCGGGCAAGATCGCGGGCGGCGCGGACCAGACCACGAAGCTCGGGATCGAGGCCGACCTGACCTCGGTCAAGCTCGACAACATCCTTCCGGGCTGGGTCAAGCTGCCCGGCAAATCGGGCAAGGCCAGCTTCAAGGTGGTGCCGACGGGGCAATCGACCCGCTTCGAGGACATCGTCATCGAAGGCGGCGGCGCCTCGATCAAGGGCTCGCTCGAGGTTGATCCGAACGGCGACCTCATGAACGCGAACTTCCCGGTCTATGCGCCGTCCGACGGCGACAAGGCGTCGTTGAAGGTCGAGCGCAACCAGGACGGCGTGGTCCGCGGCACGATGCGCGGCGACGTGTTCGACGGCCGCGGTTTTCTGAAGTCGGCGATCTCAGGCAATTCCAAGGACGATGCCAAGAGCAAGATGAAGAACGTCGATTTCGACATCGACGTGAAGCTCGGCGCCGTCGCCGGCTTCAACGGCGAGGCCATGCGCAGTGTCGATGCCAAGATGTCGCGGCGGAGCGGTGCCATCAAGGCCTTCACGCTGAGCGGCAAGATCGGCCGCGATACGCCGGTGGCGGCCGATCTGCGCGGCGGCCGCGCCCAGGGTGCCCGCGAGGTGATCTATCTCCAGACCAACGATGCCGGCGCGCTGCTGCGCTTCACCGACACCACCAACAAGGTCTTCGGCGGCCAGATGGTGGTGGCGATGGAGCCGCCGACGTCGGAGCCTACGACCAGGGAAGGCCTGATCAATGTGCGCGACTTCACGGTCAAGGGAATGGATCAGCTCGATCGCGTCGCGGCGGGCGGTCCCAATGGCGCGCAGAGCGGCGTGGCCTTCACGGCGCTGCGAGCGGAGTTCACCCGGCAGAACGGCGCGCTCACGATCCGCGACGGCGTCGTCAAGGGACCGATGATCGGCGGCACCATCGAAGGCTCGATCGACTATCCCGGCAACCAGGTGTGCATGAGCGGTACCTTCGTGCCGGTGTACGGCGTCAACAACATCTTCGGCCAGATCCCGTTGTTCGGCATCTTCCTCGGCGGCGGCAACAACGAGGGATTGATCGGCGTGACCTATGAGGTCGTCGGCACGCCGGCCGCGCCCGTGATGCGCGTCAATCCGATCTCGGCGATGGCGCCCGGCCTGTTCCGCAAGATCTTCGAATTCAACACCGGCAAGCAGAACACGCCGTTCGACGAGCAGTTGCCGTCGGCACAATCCGGCGACAGCCCGACCGGATCAGCAAGACCGCTGTCGAGCGGTTGCAGCCTCGCGAGGCGGTAGACGCGAGGTTTCTTTCTCCGGCGTCATGGCCGGGCTTGTCCCGGCCATCCACGCCCCACCAAGAACGTAGATGCCCGGGACAAGCCCGGGCATGACGACGATCGCGTAGAATTTCTGTGCAGTTTACGCCGCGCGGACGCCAGCGAGGAACGTGCCGACCTCGCCGGAGAGCTGCTCGGCCTGCTTGGAGAGGCTGCTGGCTGCCGCGAGCACCATGCCGGCGGCGTTGCCGGTCTCGTTGGCTGCGGTGCTGACGCCGCCGATATTGGTGGTGACCTCCCTGGTCGCCTCCGCGGTCTGCGAGACGCTGCGCGCGATCTCGGCGGTGGCGGCGCCTTGCTCCTCGATGGCCGCGCCGATCGAGGTGGCGATGCGGCTGACCTCCTCGATGGTGGCGGTGATGCCGCCGATGGCGTCCACGGCCTCCTTGGTCGCGCCCTGGATCTGGGCGATCTTGTCGCCGATCTCGCGGGTGGCCTCCGCGGTCTGGCTGGCGAGCGACTTCACCTCGGATGCAACGACGGCAAAGCCGCGGCCGGCTTCACCGGCACGCGCGGCCTCGATGGTGGCGTTGAGGGCAAGCAGATTGGTCTGCGCCGCGATGCTGGAGATCAGCTCGGCGACGTGCTCGATCTGCTGGGCGCCATCAGAGAGTGCGCGCACGATGGTGTCGGTGCGGCGGGCGCTGTCAACGGCGCGCCCCGTCACCTCGGCGGATTGCGCCACCTGGCGGCTGATCTCGGTGATCGAGGAGGAGAGCTCCTCGGCGGCCGCCGCGACGGTCTGGACGCGCTGGCTGGCTTCGGTGGCGGCCGAGCCGACCAATGCGGCGCGGTGGTTGGTGCCTTCCGCGGTGGACGACATCGACTTGGCGGTGGTCTCGAGCTCGCCGGAGCCCGAGGCCATCAGGCCGACGAGCTGGCCGACGGAGGCATCGAAGCGGTCGGCCAGCGCGATCAGGGCATCGCGCTTCTCCTGCTCGCTGCGGGTCTTGGCGGCGACCTGCTCGGCCTCGAGCGTGCGCGCCGTGAGCGCCGTCTGCCTGAATACTTCCAGCGTCTCGGCCATGCGGCCGATCTCGTCGCCGCGGTCGGTCTCCTCGACCGGCTTGTCGATGGCGCCTTCGGAAATCTGCTGCATGCGGTTCTTCTGGCGGTCGAGCGCGCCGAGCACGTCGCGGGCGATCAGCCAGGACAGCGTCGCCATCAGCAGCATCAGGCCGACGCCGATGACGGCCAGCTCCAGCGTCAGTGCGCGCACGTCGGCGTCGATGTCGTCGACATAGAGCCCGTAGCTGATGGTCACGTTCCAGGGCGCGAATTTGCGCGCGAACACGGTCTTGCGGACCGGTTCGGTCTGGCCGGGGCGCGGATAGAGATAAGAGGTCACGCCGCCCGGCGCAGCCTGATCGGCGGCCTTGAGAATGGCGTCGGCGATCAGTACGCCATTGGAGTCCTTGGTGCCCGTGATCTTGCCTTCGAGCTGCTGATTGGCGCCGTTCACCACCAGGGACGTGTCCTGATTGTAGACCACCGGATAGCCCTGGCCGCCATTGAAGCTCATGCGACGGCCGCGCTGGTGGAACAGGGACTTGGCCTCGGCTTGCGTCAGCTTGCCGGCGGTCACCTCGTCCTGGAGCGATTGCGCGTAGTTGTAGAGGAGCTCCACCGCGGTCCGCATCAGCTGGACGCGGTCTTCCATCATGCGGCTCTTGCTGAGGACGGTCGATACCCCGATGATGGCCGTGACCGTGAGCGCCGCGAGGCAGACCATGCTGGCCAGCTTGGTGCGGATCTTCAGATGACTCAGCAGCCTCATCGCAGCCTCTACGGAATGGTTATTATTGCTCGCACCGGTAGCATGAAGTTCTTACCAATCATGAATGGAGGTATGCGGCGGCCTGCCGCGCCGAACGGCGTTCGCAGGCTTGTGCGGAACCGTGCAGGCAAATCGCCGTGCGCCGGGAGGCGCCGGTTCATGTGCCGGAGAAAATCGATCTTGGACTTTGGTGGCTACAGAGCCTGACTGGACCTGCAATGAATCGATTCGTTCATCGCATCATCATGTCCGTGCTGCTCGTCGCGGCCCTCGTTCTCATCTGGAACTTGCTGGGGGCGCGCTAGGACGGCACCGGCAGATCTGCGGGTGCCGTCCTGCTTGCGGGTCGATCCTCGGGCGCGTCAGCGCCGGGCGTAAGCGCCATCCGATGCGTCGCTCTCCTTGCCTATGACGGCATCGACGCTGATCGAGCCGCCCCCGGCTGCCGAGAGATAGAGGCAGGCGAAGCAGAACAGGATCGCGGCGGTACCGCCATTGAGCAGCGGCAGGAACACCGGCGAGCCGGTCTTGAGCATGTGGCCCATGAAGTAGGCGAAGGCCATTTCGCCCGACAGGACGAACGCCGTGAGCCGCGTGAACAGGCCGAGCATCAGGGCCGCGCCGAGCACCAGCTCAAGCGTGCCGGCCGCGTAGATCAGCGGCGGAATGTCGGCGAAGTAGGGAAGCGCCGGAAACTTGAACAGTTTTGCGATGCCATACTGGAACAGCAGCAGTCCGGTGATGAAACGAAACAGGCTCAGCAGGGCCGGTTGATAGCGAGAGAGATAGTTGAAGTTCATAATTTGCGCCCTTCCATCCACAATTCCCAAGCGACTTGAATCGCATTCGGTTCCACCCTGCAAGCCGTAGGCGCGCAATCCGCGCTGACTTTTTCGTCATGTCGGACAAAACGCCGCAGAGCCCGGCGAGTTCGGATTATTCGCGAGTGGCCATGTCGCGCGCGCCCGTAATTTCCCGGTGGCGCGGAGGGGTGCAGGTTACCTCGGACATACCTACCGCCGCAAGGCAGGGACAACCAGGAATGGAATCATCCCGAGCACCACGCTCGCAAGTGCGAAGGCGAGCAACGCGTTGTAGCCGTGGGTCGCGTCGTGGATCAGGCCGCCGCTCCAGGAGCCGAACGCCGAGCCAAGGCCACTGCCGATCGAGATGGTGCCGTAGATGGTGCCGACCCGCTTGCCCTGAAAGATCCGCATCGCGGTCGCGCTGATTAGCGGGCCGCGCGAGCCCATCATGCTGCCGAAGCAGACGACGAAGCCGGAGAGCACCAGGATGTTGGGGAGGTATTGCAGCAGCCAGAGCAGGGCGATGCCGAGGATCGAGATCGCGTAGCTCAACAGCACGGACGGCCGGCGCCCGATCAGGCCGTCGAGCGCGGAGACGCCCAACATGCCGAACACCAGCACGACGCCGGAGAAGCCCCAGGCCGTCGCGGCCTGGAGCGGCGGAAAGCCGGCGTCGATCAGATAGGCCACGATCTGCGCGGCGATCGCATACATGCCGACGGCGGTGAAGAAGAAGGTCGAGAACAGGGCCCAGAAGGCGTGGTGGCGCATCGCGCCGAGAAGCGTCCAGCCGTTGTCGACGAAATCAGGATCGGTCTTCTTCACCACATGCGGCGAGCCCGAGGCGAACAGTCGCCACGGCAGCAGCAGCAGCGGCACCAGCAGCCCCAATGCTGCAAAGCCGAACAGCTGATAGGTGCCGCGCCAGCCGAGATGGTCGATCAGGAGCTGCGAGGCCGGCAGCAGCGCCAGCACGCCGCCGCCCATCGCCGAATACACCACCGACATCGCGGTCGGCAGGCGCGGCCCGAACCAGCGACCGAGCAGGATCGAGTTCGGCACGATGCCGATGAAGGCGACGCCGATGCCGACGCAGAGGCCGATCGAGAGCTGGAACTGCCACAGATGCTGTGCGTGCGCTGCAATCAGGAACGCCGCGCCCAGCAGCGATAGCCCGAGCGCATAGACGATGCGCGGTCCGGAATGATCGAATAGCCGTCCGACGAAGGGGGCGGTGAGACCGCTCGCGAGCCAGGTGAGCGAATAGACCGAGACGATCTGTGCGCGGTCCCAGCCAAAACTTTCCGAGATCGGCTTCAGGAAAACCGTAAAACTGTCGCCGAGCCCACGGCCCAGCACGGCCAGTGTGAAGCACAGAGCGAGCACGGTGAGGGCGATGCGCACGGCGCCTTCCGGCGTCGCCGCGATATCCTTCTTGGACGTTTCCGCGGTCGTTTTCCTGGGCGTGTTCTGGTCCATTGCCGGTCAGGGAGCGCGCTTCGGCGCGCCCTGACAAGCAGCGAAAAGCTCATACGCCTATGCAGGCTTGATGAGGATGTGCTTCTTCTTGCCGAACGACAGCTTGATCACGCCCTCCGGCGTCAGATGGGCTGGTGACAGCACCATCTTCTCGTCGGTGACGGGCTCGTCGTTGACGCGCAGACCGCCGCCCTTGATCTGGCGCCGCGCCTCACCGTTGGAGGTGACGAGGCCCGCCTTGACGAAGGCGTTGAGCACGCCGAGGCCGGCGTCGAGTTCGCCGCGCGGAATTTCCACCGTCGGCAGGCTTTCGGCGAGCGCGCCTTCCTCGAAGGTGCGGCGCGCGGTTTCAGCCGCCTCATTCGCTGCGTCGCGGCCGTGCAAGAGCGCGGTCGCCTCAGTCGCAAGCACCTTCTTGGCTTCGTTGATCTCCGAGCCTCCGAGCGCCTCGAGCTTCTTGATCTCGCTCATCGGCAGCGTCGTGAACAGCTTGAGGAATTTGCCGACGTCGGCATCCTCGGTGTTGCGCCAGTACTGCCAGAAGTCGTACGGCGAGAACTGGTCGGCGTTGAGCCACACCGCGCCTTGCGCGGTCTTGCCCATCTTGGCGCCGGAGGCCGTGGTCAGCAGCGGCGTCGTCAGTGCGAACAGCTGGTGGGTGCCCATGCGGCGGCCGAGATCGACGCCCATGATGATGTTGCCCCATTGGTCCGAGCCGCCCATCTGCAATTTGCAGCCGGTGCGCTTGGCGAGTTCGACGAAGTCGTAGGCCTGGCAGACCATGTAGTTGAACTCGATGAAGCTCATCTCCTGCTCGCGCTCGAGGCGCAGCCGCACGGAGTCCATGGTCAGCATGCGGTTGACCGAAAAGTGCCGGCCGACGTCGCGCAGCATCTCGATCCAGTTCAGCTTGGTCAGCCACTCCGCATTGTCGAGCATGACGGCGTCGCTCTTGCCTTCGCCGTAACGCAGCACCTTTGCGAACACGCCGCGAATAGATTCCTTGTTGGCCTCGATCTCGGCGACGGTGCGCATCGCGCGGGTCTCGTCCTTGCCGGAGGGATCGCCGACCATGGTGGTGCCGCCGCCCATCAGCGTGATCGGCTTGTTGCCGGACTGCTGGAGCCAGTGCAGCATCATCATGGTCAGGTAGTTGCCGATATGCAGCGAGCGGGCGGTACAATCGTAACCGACATAGGTGGTCGCCTCGCCCTTGGCGGCGAGCGCGTCCAGCCCCTCGAAATCGGAGCACTGGTGGATAAATCCACGTTCCTGCAGGGTGTGGAGGAAATCCGATTTAAATGCAGTCATTTGTCGGCGTGCCTGACAATTCTTGGTTTACTGTTTTGGGGGCAATTTAAGGATCTACCGTGGGAACTCGATTGCCGCCCGCCACTTGGCGCTGAGGCATTATAAGATGTGTCCCTCTGGCACAAGATCGGCATGCCAGAGGGGGGTATTGAGGACGCTGATCCATGATGTTGACGGCACTCGGTTTGATGAGCGGCACCTCGCTGGACGGGGTCGATGTCGCGCTGATCGAAACCGACGGAAAGCTGGTGAAGGGGTTCGGACCGTCCGGCTACCGGCCTTACAGCCCGGCGGAGCGCAACCTGCTGCGTCAGGCGCTGAGCGAAGCCGTGCACCTGCCGCAGCGCGATGCCCGGCCCGGGATTTTGGCCGCGGCCGAGCGCGCGGTGACGCTGGCGCACGCGGAGGCGGTGGCCGCCTTCATCGCCCAGAACCGGATGAAAGCGGAGGATATCGACATCGTCGGCTTCCACGGCCAGACCGTGCTGCATCGGCCCGAGAAGCGGCTGACGGTGCAGATCGGCGATGCGCCGGCGCTGGCGAAGGCGATCCATATCCCCGTGATGCACGACTTCCGCGCCGCCGACGTCGCGGCCGGCGGGCAGGGCGCACCCTTCGTGCCGGTCTACCACCGGGCACTGGCCCATTCGCTGGCGCGCGAAGGGCCGATCGTCGTGGTCAATATCGGCGGTGTCTCCAACATCACCTATATCGACGGCAACGACACGCTGATCGCCTGCGACACCGGGCCAGGCAATGCGCTGCTCGACGATTTCATGTACCGCACCATGAACCAGGCGTTCGATGCGGAGGGCAAGTTCGCCGCGCTCGGAACGGCCGACCAGGCCTGGATCGCGCGGGCGCTGGAGCTGCCGTTCTTCGCGGCGCCGCCGCCGAAATCGCTCGACCGCAACGACTTTGCCGCGTTGAAGCTCGGCGATGTCTCGCCGGCCGACGGCGCGGCGACGCTCACCGCCTTCACCGCGGCGGCGATCGCCCGCATCATCCCGCTGCTGCCGCGGCGGCCGCGCAGCTGGATCGTCTGCGGCGGCGGCGCCCGCAACCTCACCATGCTGCGCATGCTGCGGGAGCGGGTGGGCTCGGCCACCGTCGAGCCCGCCGAGGCGCTCGGCTGGGCCTCCGACGCCATCGAGGCGCAAGCCTTCGGCTTCCTCGCCGCGCGCGGCTTGAAGGGCCTGCCGCTGTCCTATCCGGCGACCACAGGCGTGCCGATGCCGATGACGGGCGGGGTGATCGCGCGGCCCTGAGATGATCGAGCGCTGGCGGGCCGCAAGGGGGATCGGAAGTGAAGGATTCTGGAGGAGATTCCCGCCTGCGGCGCCTTTCAACGGCCCCGGGGGACTGTATCCATTGCGGACATCCGATCGGGTATCACCATCTGGAAGGCGAGAGGTGCAGTTGCAAAGATTGCGCTTGTCCGGGGTACGCGGACTGTTCGCCTCCCGCAAACTCAAACTCAAACTCGAAGCTTCCTCGCTAATCTCGAGCGTTCATGCAAATGCATCGACCTTGACGGATTAATGCAAGTGCATCTATATTGGACGCAGTTGCATATAATCTCCAGGATCGCGCCATGACCGCTTCACTGAAACTCATCAGCCACAAGCTTTGCCCCTATGTGCAGCGCGCCGTGATCGCGCTGAAGGAGAAGGGCGTGCCGTTCGAGCGGGTCGACATCGACCTCGCCAACAAGCCCGACTGGTTTCTCAAGCTGTCGCCGCTCGGCAAGGTGCCGGTGCTGGTTGTGACGACCGACAAGGGTGAGGTCGCGCTGTTCGAGAGCAACGTGATCTGCGAGTACATCGAGGAGACGCAAGCAGGCCTCAAGCTGCATCCGACGGATGCGTTGAAGCGCGCCGAGCATCGCGCCTGGATGGAGTTCGGCTCGGCGATCCTTGGCGATCTCTGGGGCCTGGAGACGACGACGGATCCGGCGACGTTCGAGAGCAAGCGTCAGGCGCTCGTCGCGAAGTTCGCACGTGTGGAAGTCGCGCTAAGCGCAGGTCCGTTCTTCGCCGGCGAACGGTTCAGCCTGGTCGACGCGGTCTTCGCACCCGTCTTCCGCTATTTTGACCTGTTCGACGAACTGACCGAGCACGGCATCTTCACGAATGTGCCGAAGGTGCGGGCGTGGCGGGCCGAGCTTGCGAAGCGTCCGAGCGTGCGGAGCGCCGTCGGCGCGGACTATCCGCAATTGCTCCGCGCCTTCCTCGTGCGCCACGACGCCCATCTGCTCAAGCTTGCCGCCTAGGGACTATGCCGATGTCGCCATCCGGCATCGGTGCGGCCGGCACTTTTCTTACGGCATCGTCTGGCGCCACTTATGCTTTTGAGCGCCGGCAAGGCGCAGGCCAGGCCACCGAATCCTTCGCGCCCAATCACCACGCGTCGCCGAGACCGCTGTGAGGGTCACAACCCATCTCAGACATAGTCAGCTCGAGATACGCCACCTGATGTAAGCGCCGATTTCGTCAACGCCTCAATGGCCGCGACGGCCGCCGTCAATCCATCCTCTTTGGCAATTGATGCGCCGAGTACGGCCGCATTGTCGCGCATGGCGCTCTTACCTGCTTCGGAGATGGCGAGGGACAGCCGGTCAGCGCTCAGTCCCTTGGCCGGAACTGGCGCTGGTGCGGCGCCCACCCGCAGCAATCGCTCAGCCCAAAAGAATTGGTCACCAGCGAACGGAACGACGACGGAGGGAACGCCGGCGCGGGCGGCGGCATGTGCTGTGCCTGCGCCACCATGATGGATGATCAGGCTTGTCTTGGGAAACAGCCAGCCATGTGGCGCTTCTGCCAATAGATGGACATTCGCAGGCAAATCAGCCGCGTCTACATTGCCCCAACCAGGGTACAGCAACGTCCGACGCCCCCGAAGCGCCTCCAGCACTTGTGTCATCAGGCTCGGCCCGCCCAGGGCCGCCATGCTTCCAAAGCCAAGATAGATAGGCGGTTCGCCGGCAGCTAAGAATTCAGACAAGTCCTTCGGCGGGATCCACTCGGCGACGGGCGCAAGCCATTGACCGCAGACCGTTGCGTTTGGGGGCCAGTCGGCGGGCGGCCGCACGAGACTGGGGGAGATTCCGTAGAGCATCGGATGCTCGTTCCACAGATGTCGGCGAGCAGGCAAACCACACGCCGCGGCGCGGGCCGCGTTGATGGATGGCTTGAAGGCGCGCCAGATCAACGCATTGATCAGCTTGTGGCTCGCTCTGTTCACGAAACGAGGCACGGCGCCGGGGCGCAGGAAGGGAGAAGCGAATGCGCTGGTCGGCGTGATTGGGATGAGGCCGGTGCCGATTGCGGGCACCCGTAACGCCTCCGCGGCGGAAAGTCCGATAAACGCTGCGAGCCCGCCAAGAACAATGACGTCACACCCTTGCGCAACTGCGGTTGTCGTGCGGAGCCAAGCTTCGGAATTTGTGGCGGCGAGACGCGCAAAAGCTCTGGCGGTCTCGGTGAAACCACCGCGCCGTGCTTCGCGCGTTGCGTCTTGGAGCAATATGGCGCGTATGTCGCCGGCGAGCGCTGTGGTGGTGATATTCAAGTCAGCAGCGTAGCCCAACGTAGCGGCGTCAGCGAGCAGATGGGCTTCGTGGCCGGCATCCACCAGGGCCCTACACAGCAAGGCCATAGGGCGCGTATCGCCCTCGGTGCCATATGTGACGACGGCAAATTTCATCTTGAGCTACCCCGGGACAGAAGTCCTCCAGAACACAGGCGTGAATTGATCTCCGGCGCGCCAGACGCGTTAGAGCTCCGCGGCCATCTTCGCCAGCGTCGCGATCGTGTTCATGTTGCGCGCGGTGCCGGTTTTCGCGGCGGGGATGACGAGCTTCGATGTCCCCATGCCCTCGCCGTAGTGGACGTAGATCTCGCGGCGGCCGAGGCGCAGCTCCTCGTTCTTCTGGCCGCGAATCCCGGACAGCGCATCCGCGGGCGGGGCCTTGTCGAGGAAGATCGCAACCGTGCGGTTGGGCGCGGCTTTCGGAAAGGGATTGTCGGCCGCGACTTGCGCCATTGCGGCGGCGCTGCGCACGAGTACGCCAACCGGCGCACTGGCGTAGGCGTGGAGGCGCTGTTCGAGTGCGCTCTTGATCGCGGCTTCTGATTTGCGGCTGGTGAAGACGACGTTGCCGCTCGCAATATAGGTGCGCACGGCGGCGAAGCCGAGCTCTTCGCACATCGCCTTGAGCTCGGTCATCGGCAGCTTGCCGGTGCCTCCGACATTGACCGCGCGCAGCAGGGCTACGAACGCGGCCATGTCAATCTCAGCGCACGTTGGCCAGGCGCATGTCGAGATACGCCGTGATGGTTTCCATCAGCGGCTCGAGCTTGGCGTCGAAGAAGTGGTTGGCGCCGGGGATGACCTGCTGGTCGATCACGATGCCCTTCTGCGTCTTCAGCTTCTCGACCAGCGTGTTGACGTCCTTGGGCGGCACCACCGCGTCCTTCTCGCCATGCACGATCAGGCCCGACGACGGGCAGGGCGCGAGGAACGAGAAGTCGTAGAGGTTGGCCGGCGGCGCGATCGAGATGAAGCCTTCGACCTCGGGACGGCGCATCAGAAGCTGCATGCCGATCCAGGCGCCGAAGGAGAAGCCGGCGACCCAGCAGGCACGCGCTTCGGGATTGATGGTCTGCGCCCAGTCGAGCGCGGCCGCCGCATCCGACAATTCGCCGGTGCCGTGGTCGAACGAGCCCTGGCTGCGGCCGACGCCGCGGAAATTGAAGCGCAGCACGGAGAAGCCGCGATGCGCGAAGGCGTAGTAGCACTGGTACACGATCTGATGGTTCATCGTGCCGTGAAACTGCGGATGCGGATGCAGGATCATCGCGATCGGCGCGTTCTTCTGCTTGGCCGGGTGATAGCGGCCTTCGAGGCGGCCAGCGGGGCCGGCGAAAATGACTTCAGGCATGACGGTCTCTGATTGAGTCCCTTAGAGGTGATCCCTGCACAATCAACCGATTGTGGCTCCATCAGCCGTTTTCGCCGACGAAAGCACGAATGATGGGTGAAGAGGCGCCCTCGGATGATGCGCGAGTGCGCTGAACTGACGCGCGCCTTCTAACACGAGGCAAGGGTCAAAAAGCAAGCCTCTTCGACATCTCCCAATGCACTCAAGAGCTTAGCCGGTCATCGCCGCGCTATCTGCAGCGTGCCGCAGGTGACAGGCCGCAATCAGCCTCCAGCGAAGCGCCGACAAGCGCCGCCCGGCGTGCCGCTCAACCGATTGGAATCATGATTATTTATGGATCGAGCGCCAATCCCCGGCAACGATTTACGCCGGCGCAATGCGGCCTCCGAGCGAAGCCACAGCCGGGCGGTAGCGCCGGCTGCCTCCGAGCGTCTGCCCGGTGTCGAAGGTGAGCTCGAAATCCCCCGAAGCCTTGAGGTCCACGCCGGTCACCCGTTCGAGATTGGCAAGCTTGGTCCGATGTACGCGAACGATGGCGAAGCGCGCCAGCTCGCCTTCCGCGCCCGCGAGCGTGCCCCGGATCAGGTGGTGGGTGCCGTCGGCGAGGCTGTATTCGATGTAGTTGCCGGCAGAAGCGACCCAGAGAATGTCGCGCGGAGCAACGCGAATGCGGCTGGTGCCGTCCCGCAGCCAGATCAGATCGGAGGACAGCGGCTGTTGCGAGGCGGTCGGCCGGGACAGAGCGGCGAATGCGGCATTCTTGAGCTCACGCCGGCTTTCGAACAGCCAGAGCGTGCCGCCGATCAGGGCAACGGCCACGGCGTCCTTGCGGAATTCGTACAGGACCGTCGCAAGCGAGAAGTGGAAGTCGTAGGTGCTCCCGGCGAGCCAGAGCGCGAGCTTCCGGATCCAGACCATGCCGGTGACGTGAAGGGTGGAGAAGCCGAGCAGGGCGATCGCTCCGATTCCGACCTGCGCGGAAAGGCCCGGTGTCCGGCGCATGCGGCGGACCGCCAGTACCAGTATCGGCAGCAGCAACAGGATGACGGCGACGCTCGACATCTCCCAGAACAGCCGCCGGCCGACGTCATAGCCGTCGCCGCGCCAGGCGGCGTCCTGCGCCCCTGAGAGCGCGTTGACGATTCCGATCGCGAGAGCGACGGCGGCAATCGCGACGAACATGGACCAGTCGCCGCCGCTGATCCCGAAAGGCCTGCCGCTCGTCCCAGCCGGCGGCGTCTCATCCCCTCGCGTCCGATCCTGATCCCGAACCGGCTCGACGCGCTCCGTTTGTCGGGCATTTTCGGTGTCAGCCATGGCCCCAAAACCGCGTTTGTCGTCCCGTCAAGGAGCAGAAAACCATGTCAACACCGCAGCAACTCTCACCCCCGGAACGACGCGTCGATCTGGACTGGGTGCGGATCTTAGCCTTCGGGCTTCTGATCTTCTACCACGTCGGCATGCTCTACGTGTCCTGGGGGTTTCACATCAAGAGCGTGCACCGGCTGACCTGGCTCGAGCCGGTGATGCTGGTGCTCAATCCATGGCGGCTGTCGCTGCTGTTCCTTGTCTCCGGGGTCGCCAGCCGTTTCATGCTGGGAAAGTACGGGCTCGCCGCCTTCGCCCGCGCGCGGTCGGCACGGCTCTTGATCCCGCTGATCTTCGGCATGCTCGTAATCGTGCCGCCGCAATCCTACCTCCAGATCGTCGAGAGCCTCGGCTATCCCCAAGGCTTCGTCGATTTCTACATCCACCACTACCTGGCGTTCGGCTCGCAATTCTGTCCGAACCCCTGCATCGTGCTGCCGACCTGGAACCATCTCTGGTTCGTGGTCTATCTGTGGGTCTACACCATGGCCCTGGTCGGCGTGCTGTCCCTGTGGCCGGCGGCCGCGGACTGGATCGGCGAGAGGGTGGCGGCCGTGCTCGCCGGGCCATGGCTGCTGGTGCTGCCGTGCCTGCTGTTTGCAGCCTGGCGGCTGTTTCTGTCGCCGGTCTTCCCGTCGACGCATGCGCTGTTCGGCGACTGGTACAACCACGCGGACCATGCGACCGCGTTCCTGATCGGCTTCCTGCTCGCACGGCAGGACGGCATCTGGCGCGACATCGAGCGGCATCGGTGGGCGGCGCTGACGCTTGCAGCCGCCTGCTTCGCCGCCTTCGTCCTCGTTTATGCCGGCTTGTTCCCGCGGTCGTCGATGCTGAGATGGTTCGCCGGCTCGGTCTATGGCTGCTACCAATGGCTGGCGATGGCGGCGGTGCTCGGCTTTGCGCGACGCCATTTGACGGCCGATAGCCCCATGCGCCGCTATCTGACCGATGCGATCTTTCCCTATTACATCGTGCATCAGACCGCGATCATCGTGATTGCGCACGCGCTGCGGGACAGTGGACTGTCAGCCGGCAGCGAGGCCGCAATCGTAATTGCCGGCACCGCGCTCACTTGTTTCGCCAGCTACGAGATTGCGCGCCGGATCGCCTGGCTGCGTCCGCTGTTCGGATTGCGGATGGAGACCCGTTCCGCGGCCGGGATCGCGCGAGAGCAGCCGGCCTGATCTGCGCCGGGTTCCGATTGGCGCGATGGCAAAAGGTGCTAAGAGGGCCACATGCCGACCCGCGTCTATCTCGACTGGAATGCGACCACGCCGCTGCGCTCCGAGGCGCGGGCGGCGATGGTCGCGGCCTATGACCTCGTCGGCAATCCGTCTTCGGTCCATGCTGAGGGGCGGGAGGCGCGACGCCTCGTCGAGGAAGCGCGCTCCACTTTGGCGAGCGCTGTCGGCGCCCTGCCGCGGAATGTCGTCTTCACCTCCGCCGGAACCGAGGCCAATGCGCTGGCGCTGTCGCCTGGTCTGCGGGGACCGTCCGGCGGCCCCGTCGAACGCCTGCTGGTCTCTGCCGTCGAGCATGCCTCGGTGCTGGCAGGCGGCCGGTTCCCGGCGGACAAGGTCGGTCATATCAGGGTGACGCGTGCCGGCGTGGTCGATCTCGACCATCTCACGGCGTTGCTGAAGGACGGCCCACCGACGCTGGTGTCGATCATGGCGGCCAACAACGAAACCGGCGCGCTCCAGCCGGCCGCGGAAGCCGCCGGGATCGTTCACGACGCAGGGGGCCTCCTGCATGTCGACGCGATCCAGGCACTTGGCAAAATTGCGTTCAATATTAACGCGGTAGGCGCGGACCTTGCGACCTTTTCTGCACACAAGATCGGCGGGCCCAAGGGCATCGGCGCGCTGGTCGTGGCGGAGGGGGTTTCCGGGGTGGAACCGTTGCTCAGAGGGGGCGGGCAGGAGCTCAACCGCCGGGCCGGAACCGAGAATGTCGCCGGCATTGCCGGCTTCGGCGCGGCGGTAAGGGCCGCGCTTCAGGCTTTGCCGGAGGATGCAAAGCGGATGGCAACCCTCAGAGATCGCTTGGAAAATGGCATCCGGGCGATCGCCGGAGCGACGATCTTCTCTGACAATACTGAGCGGTTGCCAAATACCATCCTGTTCACCGCACCCGGCCTGAAGGCCGAGACGGCGGTGATCGGCTTCGACCTCGAAGGCATCGCGGTCTCCTCCGGCTCGGCGTGTTCTTCGGGCAAGGTCCAATCGTCCCACGTGCTGTCCGCCATGGGATTCGACCCGGCGGTCGCCCAGGGAGCGGTGCGCCTCAGTCTTGGCTGGTCTACGGAACCGGACGACATCAATAGGGCGTTAGAGGCTTGGCGAAAGCTTGGTAATACCCTACTTAGAGAGTAAGCGACGAAACACGGCTTGAACGGTTCTAAGCGCGTGCTTTCGGCCAGAAAACATCGTAATAGTCGTCCGACTTTGATCCACCGCGGTCCTTGAAACCGCGAGCGGAGGATAGAATGCCAGCCGTGCAAGAGACGGTCGAGCGCGTGAAGCGCATCGACGTCGATCAGTATCGTTATGGGTTTGAGACCCTGATCGAGTCCGACAAGGCCCCCAAGGGGCTGTCGGAAGAGACCGTCAAGTTCATTTCCGAGAAGAAGAACGAACCCGCCTGGATGCTCCAGTGGCGGCTTGAGGCCTATCGGCGCTGGCTGACCATGACCGAGCCGACCTGGGCGCGCGTCGACTATCCCAAGATCGACTTCCAGGACCTCTATTACTATTCGGCGCCGAAGCCGAAGAAGACGATCAGCTCGCTCGACGAGATCGATCCGGAGATCCTGAAGACCTACGAGAAGCTCGGCATTCCCTTGCGGGAAGTCGCCATGCTCGAAGGTGTCGAGCCCAAGGTGGGCGAGGAAGACCCGGCCCGCCGCAAGATCGCGGTCGACGCGGTGTTCGACTCGGTTTCGGTTGCGACCACCTTCAAGGCGGAGCTGAAGAAGGCCGGCGTGATCTTCATGCCGATCTCGGAGGCGATCCGCGAGCATCCCGAGCTGGTGCAGAAATATCTCGGCTCCGTGGTACCGACCTCGGACAATTTCTACGCGACGCTGAACTCGGCGGTGTTCTCCGACGGCTCGTTCGTCTACGTGCCGCCGGGCGTGCGCTGCCCGATGGAGCTGTCGACCTATTTCCGCATCAACGAGCGCAACACCGGCCAGTTCGAACGCACGCTGATCATCGCGGACAAGGGCTCCTACGTCAGCTATCTCGAAGGCTGCACCGCGCCGCAGCGCGACGAGAACCAGCTGCATGCCGCCGTGGTCGAGCTCGTGGCGCATGATGACGCCGAGATCAAATATTCGACGGTGCAGAACTGGTACCCGGGCAACTCGGAAGGCAAGGGCGGCATCTACAATTTCGTCACCAAGCGTGGCGACTGCCGCGGCGACCGCTCCAAGATCTCCTGGACCCAGGTCGAGACCGGCTCCGCCATCACCTGGAAGTATCCGAGCTGCATCCTGCGCGGCGATAACTCGAGCGGCGAATTCTATTCGATCGCGATCTCGAACGGCTACCAGCAGGTCGATTCGGGCACCAAGATGATCCATCTCGGCAAGAACACGTCGAGCCGGATCATCTCGAAGGGCATCGCGGCCGGCAAGTCGCAGAACACCTATCGTGGGCTCGTGACCGCGCATCGCAAGGCAACCGGCGCGCGCAACTTCACCGCCTGCGACTCGCTGCTGATCGGCGACAAATGCGGCGCGCACACCGTGCCGTACATCGAGGCCAAGAACTCCTCGGCGACGTTCGAGCACGAGGCGACGACCTCGAAGATCTCCGAGGACGTGCTGTTCTACTGCATCCAGCGCGGTCTTTCGCAGGAAGAGGCCGTCGGCCTCGTCGTCAACGGCTTCGTCAAGGACGTGCTCCAGCAGCTCCCGATGGAGTTCGCGGTGGAAGCGCAGAAGCTGATCTCGATTTCGCTCGAAGGGTCGGTCGGTTAACACCGACCCTCGCGGTGCGCCTCGGCGCTCCATGCATCATTTGAATAGACTGGACACCAAAATGGCTTTGCTTGAAGTGAAAGACCTGAAGGTTCGTGTCGAGGAGCGTGAGATCCTCCACGGGCTGACGCTGACCGTGAACGAAGGCGAGGTGCACGCGATCATGGGGCCGAACGGCTCCGGCAAGTCGACGCTCTCGCACGTCATCGCCGGCAAGCCCGGCTATGAAGTCACCGACGGCCAGATCCTGTTCAAGGGCGAGGACCTCCTGGAGATGGCCCCCGAAGAGCGCGCCGCCAAGGGCGTGTTCCTGGCGTTCCAGTATCCGGTGGAAATCCCCGGCGTCGCCACCATGAATTTCCTGCGCACCGCGCTCAACGCGCAGCGCAAGGCGCGTGGCGAGGATGAGTATTCGACCCCTGACTTCCTGAAGAAGGTCCGCGAGGTCTCGAAGTCGCTGAACATTCCGCAGGACATGCTCAAGCGCGGCGTCAACGTCGGCTTCTCCGGCGGCGAGAAGAAGCGCAACGAAGTGCTCCAGATGGCGCTGTTCGAGCCGAGCCTGTGCATCCTCGACGAGATGGATTCCGGCCTCGACATCGACGCGCTGCGGATTGCGGCCGACGGCGTCAACGCGCTGCGTTCGCCGAAGCGCGCGATGGTCGTCATCACCCATTACCAGCGGCTCCTCAACTACATCGTGCCCGACGTCGTGCACGTGATGTCGAAGGGCCGTGTCGTGAAGAGCGGCGGCAAGGAGCTGGCGCTGGAGCTGGAAGCGTCCGGTTACACCCAGTTCGAGGCCGCGTAAGGATTATTTGGGATGAACGTTGCTGTGGCAAAGACGGGAAACGGCCGCGCGGTGAGCGATCTCTTCGCCAGCGCCGAAGGCCGCTTGCCGGGGTCGCCGGCGGTCATTGCGGCGCGCCGCGAGGCGTTCGAGACCTATGAGCGTCTCGGCCTGCCGCATCGCCGGATCGAGGAATGGAAATACACCGACCTGCGCGCGCTGGTCGGCGAGGTGCTGCCGCTGGCAGCCGCGCCCGATGCGGCCGCGCTGAAACGCGCCGCGGACGCCGTGAAGGCCCATGCGATCGCTGGCGCGCGCAAGCTGGTGCTGGTCGATGGCGTGTTCGTGGCTGATCTGTCCGACGTCAAGGCGCTCGTCTCCGAGGTCGGTCTCAAGACGCTCCGGGAGACGCTGGAGAAGGATGCCGCTCTCCTGAAGACGGTGTCTACCGACGCCGTGATCGAGCTGAACGCGGCGATGGCGACCGATGGCGTCGTGCTGTCGATTGCCGATGGCGCGCAACTGTCTGCGCCGATCCAGATCATCCACGTCGCGATGGCTGCGTCAGCTTCGGCCTTCACCCGCTCGCAGCTCGCGGTCGGGAACGGCGCTCGCGCCACCATCATCGAAAGCTTCGTGGCAGCCGGCGCCAAGGCCTACCAGGTCAGTGACGCCGTGATCGTGACCATCGGCGACAACGCCGACGTCGCGCATATCCGCCTGTTGGACGATGCGCCTGACGCGGTGAACATCACCTCGCAATTCGTCACCGTCGGCGCCAACACCAAGGTCAACTTCTTCAACATGACCACCGGCGCGGCTGTGAGCCGCCTTCAGGGCTTCATCACGCTGGCGGGCGAGGGCAGCGAGCTCGCGATCAACGGCGTGAATCTCCTGAAGAAGAC
Organism: Bradyrhizobium niftali; assembly: GCF_004571025.1. Taxonomy (GTDB): domain Bacteria; phylum Pseudomonadota; class Alphaproteobacteria; order Rhizobiales; family Xanthobacteraceae; genus Bradyrhizobium; species Bradyrhizobium niftali. Next base: position 504,347 of record NZ_SPQT01000002.1, read on the forward strand.
GGAGCATGGCGACACCACGCTTGTCGTCGATCATGCCGTGCCGAACTGCGTCAGCCGCGAGATCTTCCGCGCTGTGATCGACGATCGCGCCCATTCTGTGTTCCAGGGCCGCATCATCGTCCGTCCCGACGCGCAGAAGACCGACGGCAAGATGATGACCCGCGCGCTGTTGCTCTCGGACGAAGCGGAAGCCGACAACAAGCCCGAGCTCGAGATCTTCGCCGACGACGTCTCCTGCGGCCACGGCGCCACTGCCGGTGCGCTGGACGACAGCCTGTTGTTCTATCTGAAGGCGCGCGGCCTGCCCGAGAAGCAGGCCCAGGCGCTGCTGATCCAGGCCTTCGTGGGCGAAGCGATCGAGCAGATCGCCGACGACGGCCTGCGCGAGCACGTGATCGGCATTGCCGAGCGCTGGCTGGAGCGGAGGTCATGAGCACGCATCCGGCAGTCAAGAACGGTGCCTACGACGTCGCACGCGTGCGCCAGGATTTCCCGGCGCTGGCCATGCAGGTCTACGGCAAGCCGCTGGTCTATCTCGACAACGCCGCCTCGGCACAGAAGCCGAGCGCCGTGCTCGACCGCATGACGCAGGCCTATACGAGCGAATACGCCAACGTGCATCGCGGCCTGCATTACCTCGCCAATGCCGCGACCGAAGCCTATGAAGGCGGCCGCACCAAGGTGGCGCAGTTCATCAACGCTGCCCGGACCGAAGAAGTGATCTTCACCCGCAACGCGACGGAGGCCATCAACCTGGTCGCCTCGTCCTGGGGCGGGCCGAATATCAAAGAGGGCGACGAGATCGTCATCTCGATCATGGAGCACCACTCCAACATCGTGCCCTGGCATTTCCTCAGGGAACGACAGGGGGCCGTGATCAAATGGGCGCCGGTCGACGACGAGGGCAATTTCCTCATCGACGAGTTCGAGAAGCTCCTGACCGCGAAGACCAAGCTGGTCGCGATCACGCAGATGTCGAACGCGCTAGGCACCATCGTCCCGATCAAGGACGTGGTGAAGATAGCTCACGCCCGCGGCATTCCCGTGCTGGTCGACGGCAGCCAGGGTGCGGTGCATCTGCCCGTCGACGTCCAGGACCTCGGCTGCGATTTCTACGTCTTCACCGGCCACAAGGTGTACGGCCCGACCGGCATCGGCGTGCTCTGGGCCAAGTACGACCATCTCGTCGCGATGCGCCCCTATAACGGCGGCGGCGAGATGATCCGCGAGGTCTCGCGCGAAGTCGTCACCTATGGCGATCCCCCGCACAAGTTCGAGGCCGGCACACCCGCGATCGTCGAGGCCGTGGGCCTTGGCGCCGCCATCGACTACGTCAACTCGATCGGCAAGGAACGCATCGCCGCCCACGAGCACGATCTCACCACCTATGCCCAGGACCGGCTGCGCGAGATCAACTCGCTGCGGCTGATCGGGACGGCGCGCGGCAAGGGTCCGGTGATCTCCTTCGAGCTCAAGGGCGCGCACGCCCACGACGTTGCCACCGTGATCGACCGCCAGGGCATCGCGGTGCGCGCCGGCACCCATTGCGTGATGCCGCTTTTAGAGCGGTTCAACGTGACGGCCACATGCCGGGCCTCGTTCGGCATGTATAATACGCGGGAAGAAGTCGATCATCTGGCACAGGCGCTGTTGAAGGCGCGGGATTTGTTCGCATGAGTGACACGGCCGAAATCAAAGCCAATCCGATGGAAACCCGGTCGGCGCTGCCGCCGGAGGAAACCGAGCGGCTGACCACCGAGATCATCGCGGGCCTCAAGACCGTGTTCGATCCGGAGATTCCGGCCGACATCTACGAGCTCGGCCTGATTTACAAGGTCGAGATCAAGGACGACCGTTCCGTCGACGTGCAGATGACGCTGACGACGCCGAACTGCCCCGCCGCCGGCGAGTTGCCGACCATGGTCGAAAATGCGGTCGCCAGCGTCCCCGGCGTCGGCGTGGTCGACGTCAAGGTCGTCTGGGAGCCGCCGTGGACGCCCGAACGCATGAGCGACGAGGCCCGCCTCGTGCTCAACATGTGGTGACGCGTACGTTCTGCTTTTCATTCCTGGCATTGAATTTGCTCCGCAACGGACCACATCACTGACATGACACAGGCAACACCAGCATCCTCCACCCCGAAGCCGCGGCGGCCGCGCCCGCAGGTGATGCGGCTGACGGATGCCGCCGCCCAGCGCATCAGCGAGCTGACCCAGCGCGCCGATTCCGAGATCGTCGGCCTGCGCGTCGGTGTGAAGAACGGCGGCTGCGCCGGCCAGTCCTATACCGTTGAGTATGCCCATGATGTCCGCCCGACCGACGAGGTCGTCGAGGACAAGGGCGTCAAGATCCTGGTCGATCCCAAGGCCGTGCTGTTCCTGCTCGGCACCGAGATGGACTACAAGGCCGACAAGATGCAGGCCCAGTTCGTCTTCAACAACCCCAACCAGGTCTCCGCCTGCGGCTGCGGCGAATCGGTCGAGCTGCGGCCGGCGAAGATCGACGGGTAAGCCCGGCTCGCGCCAATCCCACAGCTGTCGTCCTGGCGAAAGCCAGGACCCCATACCGCGTGATCTCTCGACGGGCCGCGTGGCGTGACGTCCAGTCTTGGCTAAACTACGCCCCGGGATAATGGGTCCTGGCTTTCGCCAGGACGACCATGCGGAGAGAGCACGCCCATGGACCGCGAATTCCTGATCGACCTGTTCGCCGATTTCGGCCCTGTCACCATCCGCAAGATGTTCTCCGGCCACGGCATCTCCGCCGACGGCACCAACTTCGCGCTCGCCTTGCGCGCCGGCCTGTTCCTCCGCGCCGACGAATTGACCATCCCCGACTTCGAGGCAGAAGGCTCAAAGCCGTTCCAATACTCGACCCGCGCCAAGACCGTGACCGTCAACTCCTACTGGGAGCTGCCCGCGCGGCTGTTCGACGATTCCCAGGAGCTTGCGCAATGGGCGAGGGCGGCGCTTGCCGCCGCCCAGCGCGCCAAGGTGAAGCAGCGGCCCAGGGGTAAGAAGGCGTCGAAGAAGGCGGCGAGCCAACCGGCGAAGAAAGCGGTCAAATCTGCGAAAGCGCCGAACAAGGCGAGCAAGAAGAGCCCGGTCCGCAAGCGCGCCAGGCGAAGGGGCTGAGCTCAGTCCGCCGCCTTGGTCAGACCAACCCTCATGTCCTTGGCCACGAAGACGCAGGTGCCGTCGGCAAGCACCCGGCCGTCGGCAATGCCGAGCACCAGCTTGCCGCGCCGGACCTGGCGCATGGCGACCTCGTAGCGCACGCGCTGCGCGTCCGGTGTGATGGTGCCCGTGCACTCGACTTCGCCGACGCCGATGGCGCGGCCCTTGCCCGGTGAGCCCGACCAGCCGAGCCAATAGCCGATCATCTGCCACATGGCATCGAGCCCGAGAGAGGACGGCATCATCGGATCGCCGCGAAAGTGGCAATCGAAGAACCAATGGCCCGGTACGATATCGAGCTCGCCGACGATATGGCCCTTGCCGAACGCGCCGCCGTCCAGGCTGATCTCGGAGATGCGGTCCATCATCAGCATCGGCGGTGCCGGCAATTGCGCATTGCCGGGGCCGAAATAGCCGCCTTCGCTCGATCGCAGCAGCTCGTCCCGGGTGTAGGACGGTTGCGGGCTGTGAAAATCATGGGGATTGGCCAAGGCGACAAGTCCTCTGGACGCTCGCACCGTAAGGCGGCGAGGAAGATGTTGCTCGTCGGGAGAGAATGTCAAGCGCGCATGGTCTTCTGCTCGCGGTGTCCGCGTCACGCCACGCGACTGTGGCTCTCGATGGCAAATTCCGGATCGGCTTCGCAGATCACGCGGTTGCGGCCGTTGCGCTTGGCGGCGTAGAGGCAGGCATCGGCGCGTTCGATCAGCGCGTCGGTGTCGTCGCCCGGCTTGAGCATGGAGACGCCGACGGAGATGGTGACGCGGCCGAGAATCTCGCCGGTCGATTTCTTCTTCAATTCCTTCGCCATGACGGCGCGGCGGATGTGATCGGCGACCGTGAGGGCCTGGCGCAGGGCGGTGTTGGGCAGCAGCACGGCGAACTCCTCGCCGCCATAGCGCGCGGTGATGTCCTGCCCCTTGATGGTCTGCTTCATGGACAGGCCGACCAGGCGCAGCACCTGGTCGCCGGTGAGATGGCCGTAGGAATCGTTGAACGACTTGAAGTGGTCGATGTCGAACAGCAGCAGCGACAGCGGCTCGCCTGATGCGAGCGCGCTCTGCACGGCCATGTCGATCATGCGGTCGAAATATTTGCGGTTGCCGAGGCCCGTGAGCGGGTCGGTCAGGCTCTCGGCGCGGATCGCCTCCAGGCTCTGCTGGAGATTGCTGATCTCGCTCCTGGACAGTGTCAGCCGGTCTTCCAGCGCCTTGTTGGTCTCGCGCATCTCGTTGGTCGAACGCATAAGCGTCTCGACGATCGCCTTGATCTGCTCGCGGCTCTTGGCCGACGACAGCCGTTCGGTCGCGCCCGACAGGCTGGCGTCATAGGAGCCGGTCATGCCGAGCGCGTCGCTCAGCACCTTCATCACGTCGTCGATCTCGCCGATGACGCGCGCGCCGACCTTATCGATGCGATCGGTGGTCTTGATGTGGGAGAGATAGGTTTCGTAGATCTGCTCGAGATCGGCTTCGGTCAGCTTGCCGTGGCGGGCCAGCGTCTCGTTGATGATCTTGTTGAGCGGCGCGTTGTAGCCGGTGGCGTAGACGTACCAGATCTCGTAATTGCGGGGAATTGCGGTTTGGCGGAGCGAGCGGATCTGACCGAGCGCCACCTCGGCGAACGCCATCGTGCGTTCGTGTTCGTCGAGCACCTTGACCACGGAACATACCCCACAGCGGTCGGTGCGCAATCGACCGCGGCAATACTTAAATTATGTTCGTAGGCTAACGGACGATCGTGAACACCCCGTAAATATACGTTCACGAATGCGTCCGAAAAAGTGTGCGGCAGTCTGTCTCAATCGACCTGAAGCGCGTCGCGCTTCAGGCGCCGGCGGGGGAGCGGACCGGTCGCAACAGAAATGCCGGAAGGTGCGAATGATCGCCCGGCTCGGTGTCGGCCTCGCGCTGGCGGCGCGGTTCGGGACGGCCGATCGACGGCACATGCGACGCATTGGGTTGCGGGCGCGCGCCATGACGCGGCTCGGATGATTGCCTGGCTTCGCGCGGGGGCCTTGCCTCGCGTGCGGGCCTCGCCTCGCGTGCGGGCCTCGGCTCGGGGGCGGGCCGCGCTTCGGCAGAAAGCCGTGCCTCGCCACGCGCCTCGCGCGGCTCGTGGCTGCGCTCACGGTCGCGACCGCCGCGTTGCGGCTTGCCGCGCCCGCCGCGTGAACGTTCGCGGCCGCGCTGCTCGCGCGGACGGTCGGTCGCATCGCCGGCTTCTGCGTGGACTTCGTAGTCGCCCTCGGCGCGCGGAATGCTCTGGCCGATCAGCTTTTCGATCGCGACCATCGACTTCTGGTCAAGCGGCGTGACGATCGAGATCGCCGTACCGCTGCGGCCGGCGCGGCCGGTGCGGCCGACGCGATGGACATAGTCGTCGGGATGGTGAGGGACGTCGAAATTGAAGACGTGACTGACCTCGGGAATGTCGAGGCCGCGGGCAGCGACGTCGGAGGCAACCAGCAACGGCAGCTCACCCTTGCGGAACTGCTCGAGCGCGGCCATGCGGGCCGGCTGGTCCATGTCGCCGTGCAGCGCACCGACGCTGAAGCCGTGCTTCTGGAGCGATTTGTGAACGATCGCGACTTCGCGCTTGCGATTGCAGAAGATGATCGCGTTCTTGAGATCCTTGGCCTCGCGCAGCAGGCGGCGGAGCAATTCGCGCTTTTCATGAGCCTCGCGCCCGGCCGGGACCTGGGACTGCGTGACGGTGACGGCGGTGGTGGCGGGCTTGGAGACTTCGACCTTCTGCGGGTTGTGCAAGAAGGTCTCGGTGATGCGCCGGATTTCCGGCGGCATGGTCGCGGTGAAGAACAGGGTCTGCCGCGTGAACGGGACGAGCTTGCAGATGCGCTCGATGTCGGGAATGAAGCCCATGTCCAGCATGCGGTCGGCTTCGTCGATGACGAGCAGCTCGACGCCGGTGAGCAGGAGGCCGCCGCGCTCGGTGTGGTCGAGCAGGCGGCCCGGGGTTGCGATCAGCACGTCGACGCCGCGCGTCAGCTTGGCATCCTGGTCGCCGAACGAAACGCCGCCGATCAGCAGCGCGACGTTAAGCTTCTGGCCGGCGCCGTAGCGGTCAAAATTCTCTTTGACCTGTGCCGCGAGCTCGCGGGTCGGCTCCAGGATCAGGGTGCGCGGCATGCGCGCCCGGGCTCTGCCCTTTTCGAGGATGGTAAGCATCGGCAGCACGAAGGCCGCGGTCTTGCCGGTGCCGGTCTGGGCGATGCCGAGGACGTCCTTGCGTGCGAGGACGTGGGGGATCGCCTGTTCCTGAATGGGGGTGGGGGTGGTGTAACCGGTGGCCGCCACTGCGGCGAGGACTTTTTCGGATAGTCCGAGATTTGAAAAGGACATTGAGCCTCTGGTCGAAACCGCCGTTCGGAATCGAGGGTAATAAGGCTGGTCGCGTTCCACCCCGAAACGGCGCGCTCTCAAGGAAGCTGGGGGTGCTGACTCACGCGAACAAAGCGCAAGGCTCAAGAATCGCTCTTCGATCTGAGCCGCGTCGCTCCGGAACATAGGCGGGAATCGGCCAAAGTCAATGGAGCAGGCGCGGGAAGACCCTAAAAACCCTGAGGTTTTGCCCAAATAGCGGGCTTGGCTGGGGTTTTCCGCCTCAGCCATTGGCCGAGCGGTGGGAGCGCCTAATGCCCTTCGGCCCCCCGCGCCCGGAAGTCGCCGGGGGCTATGCCATAGGCGGCGTTGAAGACCCGGTAATAGGTCGCCAGGCTCTCGAAGCCGCAGGAGGTCGCGATGTCGGCGATCAGCCGCTCCGGCGTCTCGCGCAGCAGGCGGCGGCTTCGCTTGAGGCGCTCGTCGGTCACGGTCTGCGAGAAGCTCTTCTCGGCGGCCTCGAACAGCATGTGCAGGTGACGCACGGAAACGCCGAGCAGATCGGCCACCATCGCCGGCGCCAGATCCGGGCTTTGCAGGTGACGCGCGATCAGGCGCCGCGCCTGCGAGAGACGGGCGGTCCGCAGCGCAGCCTGTCCGAGCCGGCTGCCGGGGCGCACGATGCCGCGCTCGATCAGCGCCAGATGGGCCAGGGCTTGAACTAAGGAGGCCTGAACCAAGGAGGCTTGAGCTAAGGAGGTTTGAGCTAAGGAGGCCTGAACCATGGAGCTCGCATCGGCCGCGCCGTCATCGCCAGCGGCGGCCTCGCCGAGATCGGCAAAGCAGGCCGCGAGCAGGGGCGCCAGAGCGGGGTCATTGAAGGTCTTCGGCGCGAGTTCGCGGATGCGCCTGTCCTGCGCCGGGATGTGGTTGACGGGGATCTTCAGGATGCGCAGGTGGAAGCCCCCGGCGCCGAGCGGCGCGGTGCGGTAGGGCAGGTCGGTATGGCTGGTGGCGAAGCTGCCATTGGCGATCGCGAAGTCGTTTCCGCGTATGCCGCCGAACCAGCCGCCGCTGCCGAGCTGCTGGTAGACGCAGATGCTGTCGCCGGGCGCGTAGGCGATGTCGGAGGTGCTGCGCTCGACCGTGTAGTGCGATGCCTTCAGCTCGACGAGACCGCCGCCGCCGAGCTGGCGCAGCGAGAATTCGCCGAAGAAGTCGGCGCGCCGCTCGCGCTCGAGTTCGGCGGTGACGCCGAACAGGCCCTTGGCGCGCACCTCGCGCCAATAGTCGAAGCGGTCATGCGGCTCGACCTCGTCGGTACACCAGCGGTTCACGATAGCCCTCGTCCCCGAACGGAATTTCGCCTAAGAAAAAGCAGATTCCAGCTGCTCTTGCCATAGGCCCAGACGATGGAACCGGTGGCCTATGCCGGTTGAACCGCCGCTATGGCTGGACCGACTATGACAACAACGGCTGAAGGTCGCCAATGGACTGTACGAGGGGCGCCGGCGGTAAGCCGTCCTGCAACGGGAATTTTTCGATGACGCGTCGGCTTTTCAGAATTCTGGCGACCCTTGGCCTCGCGGCGAGCCTGGGCGGCTTTGCGCTTCCCGCCCACGCCGAGAAGCGCGTCGCGCTCGTCGTCGGCAACAACGACTACAGGAACGTCCCGAAACTGCTCAAGGCGGTCAACGACGCCCGCACCATGGGCGACACGCTGAAGCAGCTCGGCTTCTCGGTGATGGTCGCGGAGAACCAGAGCCGCCAGCAATTCTCCGAGACGCTGCTCGCGTTCGACCGGTCGATCGAGCCCGGCGACACCGCGTTCTTCTTCTATGCCGGCCACGGTTTCGAGATCGCGGGCCAGAACTATCTGCTGCCGACCGACGTGCCGGCGGCGACGGAAGGACAGGAAGAGCTGGTACGCGACGCCTCCATCCTGGCGGATCGCATCGTCGAGCGCCTTCAGAACAAGAAGGCGCGGACCTCGATCCTGGTGTTCGATGCCTGCCGCAACAATCCGTTCGAACGCAAGGGGACTCGCGCGGTCGCCGGCGCCGGCGGGCTCGCGCCGATGACGCAGCTGCCCGAAGGCGTATTCTCCGTGTTCTCGGCCGGTCCCCGCCAGACCGCGCTCGATCGTCTCTCCAACGACGACGCCAATCCCAATTCGGTGTTCACGCGCACCTTCGCCAAGGAGCTGCTGCAACCCGGCGAGAACCTCGTGCAGGTGGCGCAGCGTACCCGCCGTCTCGTCAGCGAAATGGCCGACACCGTCAAGCACAGGCAGGTGCCGGTCTATTTCGACCAGATGGTCGACGACGTCTTCCTGAACAGCGTCGCGAAAGACGCGGCTGCTCGCCCGGCCGATCCGCCGCCGCAGAAGCTTGCGGCCCTGCCGCCGGTGTCGGTGCCGCGCGTGCCGAAGGAGGAAACCACCAATGCGCCGATCGCGAGCTTCTCGCGCCACAATGGCGGATGGAGCGTGGTGTTCTCCTTCGCCGATCCGACGCTCGGCATTTCCTGGCGCATGGCCGGCAATGGCGATTTCCGCGAGACCGGATTCATCGACACGCTCGATCCGCGCACGCGCAAGCGGATGCCGAACCCGTCGATCGAATTGCCGCCGGATGCGCCGGCCGGCACCATCGAGGTTCGCTATGTCGATCAGTCCGGCGACATGCAGGGCCCGTTCCCGATCAGGTTCGATCCGGAGGCTGCGCTGATCCGCGACCAGCGCAAGATCCTGGACATGACTGCGACGAGCTGGCTGTCATTCCGCGAGTTCAACGGGCTGCTCGTCTACTACACGCACCTCGTGTCCTACCGCTGCGCCATCCGCGAGGTGCGCATCGGCATCGACACCGCGGTACCGAACCAGGTGCTGAAGATGCCGGGGTGCGACATGCGCGACCCCAGCGCGATCACCGCCGGCATGCCGCTCTACATGAAGCTCGCTCCGGCCACGCAGTTCGTCTCGGTGGAGCTGACCTATCGCGACGGCAGCGTGTCGGAGATCAAGAGTTTTCGCGCGGCGAACCGCAGCAACAACTAAGGTGCCGAGCGGGCGGCGCCGCTACGCGCGGCGCTTCCTGATAAGGCGCTTGAAGGACTCGACGGCTTCGATCAAGGGCGGAGCCAGCGAGAAGAGCGCGCCCATCGCGATCGAGATGATGACGTGGCGAAGCAGGAGCTTCTCCTGCTCCTCGAACGGATAGCCGTTCTGGTCGATCGGCACCGGTGCAAGCGCGCCGGTTGGCCGCGGATGCGACTTCCGTGGCGGGATCATGATCACGACGAAAAGCACGTTGATCAGGATCCAGACGCCGAGCAGTATGAGGATCGTCCGCACTGCAATTTCCTGAAAGAAATCGAAATTCGCTGCGACGCTAACGGGCATTCACAGCTGCGGCAACTTAAACCTGCTTGTTGCACCGCACAGAAAACTTAAGTCGTAAACGGGGATTCTGCCGTGGAACCAGATTCATCGCACCCACCGCAGGGTTCCTCCGTGAAAGTCCGGTGTTGTATCGTCGGCGGCGGACCTGCCGGCATGATGCTCGGCTATCTCCTGGGGCGCGCCGGCATCGACGTCGTGGTGCTGGAGAAGCATGCGGACTTCTTTCGCGACTTTCGCGGCGACACCGTGCATCCCTCGACGCTCCAGGTGATGGACGAGCTCGGCCTGATCGACGGCTTCCTGAAGCTGCCGCATCAGCGCTTGCAGAAGATGGACGGCCTGTTCGGCGGTACGCCGGTGCGGATCGCCGATCTGAGCCGGCTGCACACGAAGTACCCGTTCATCGCCTTCATGCCGCAATGGGATTTCCTGAACTTCCTGCGCGAGGCCGGCAAGCGCTTCGCCTCGCTCAAGGTGATGATGAACACGGAAGCCGTCGACCTGATCCGTCGCGGCGAGACGATCGCCGGCGTGCGGGCGACGACGCCGGAGGGACCGATCGACATCGAGGCGGATCTCACCATTGCCTGCGACGGCCGGCATTCGACGGTGCGCGAGCGCGCCGGTTTCGAGGTCCAGGAAATCGGCGCACCGATGGACGTGCTGTGGTTCCGCGCCGGCCGCAAGGCGGACGAGACGGAAAATGTGTTCGCGCGCGTCGAGCCCGGCAAGATGATGATCACCTTCGACCGCGGCGACTACTGGCAATGCGCCTATGTCATCGCCAAGGGGCAGCACGATGCGGTGAAGGCGAGGGGACTGCAGGCGCTGCTCGACGACGTCGTGCGGATGGCGCCGATCCTCAGAAGCGGCATTGCCGACGTGAAGAGCTTCGACGACGTCAAGCTGCTCACCGTCGCGATCAACCGCCTGGCGCGCTGGACGCGGCCGGGCCTGCTTCTCATCGGCGACGCCGCGCATGCGATGTCGCCGGTCGGCGGCGTCGGCGTCAATCTCGCCGTGCAGGATGCGGTCGCGACCGCCAACCTGCTCGCGGACAAGCTTCAGCACGGCTGTCCGTCCGAGGATGAGCTCGACGCCGTGCGCCGCCGGCGCGAGTTCCCGGTGAAGATGACGCAAGCCATGCAGGTGACCGTGCAGAACAACATCATCAGCGGCGCCCTGCAGGGCGGCGACCGGCCACTGAAGGTGCCGCTGATCGTGCGCCTGATCACCGCGCTGCCATGGCTCCAGGGCATTCCGGCGCGCCTGCTCGCGCTCGGCGTGCGGCCCGAGCACGTACAGTCGAAGGCCGCGCCGGCATCGTAGCTCGCAATTCGGTAGGGATAACGTCGTGTTAAATCGCGCGCTGCGCGTTGCGGGCGTGCAACAGCGCAAACGGATTCACGGACAGCAACCTGACAATCCGGCATCTTAACTCTGTTGATTCAAATTTGAGTAAGACCTGCGTGTGAGCTTGCGCCCATCAAAGGACACGGGGTGTACCATGCGTAATAAATTGATTGCCGCCTTCGCCTGCACGACCGCTCTGGTTTCGACCGGCGCTGCGTCCGCCGCCGATCTCGGTGCGCGTTACACGAAGGCGCCGGCCTATGCCGAGCCGCTGTTCAACTGGACCGGTTTCTATGTCGGCGGCCACGTCGGTGGCGCATGGACCAACGAGCAGTTCATCAACACCGGGAACGGTGCGCCGTTCGCGGATCTTTCGCCGGGCCAAGGCTTCCGTCAGCGCAACTCGGGCGTCATGGGCGGCGCCCAGATCGGCTACAACTGGCAGGCCAACAACTACGTGTTCGGCATGGAAGGCACGATCTCCGGCCTCGACAACAAGGGCTCGTTCACGAACACCGTGTTTGGTGTCGGCCTCGACGATCAATTCAGCTGGCGCGCCAACGTGCTCGCCACCGTCGTCGGCCGTGCGGGCTTTGCCGTGCAGAACAACCTGTTCTACTTCAAGGGCGGCTATGCCGGCGTGAACAACCGTCTCTCGGTGGTCGACAACGTTGCGAACCCGTCCACGGGCTCCGGCGGCCAGACCCATTGGCACAACGGCTGGACCGTCGGTGCCGGCTGGGAATACGGCGTCACCCGCAACTGGATCGTCGGCCTCGAATACAACTACGCTGCCTTCGGCAGCCAGACCTATCAGCTCGGCGGCACCTCGGGCAACTATACCTTCGATGCCAAGCCGCGCGACATCCAGTGGGCCGTCGTGCGCGCGAGCTACAAGTTCGACGCGCCGGTCATCGCGCGCTACTGAGCAACGAACGACCAAGCAGCAAAAAGACGATCACCGACAAATTCAAAGCCCCGGCATCGCCGGGGCTTCTTTTTTTGCGTGCAGCGAGCGCGCGTCTCAGGCCATGACCGAGAATCCGCCGTCGACGGGGATCGCGGTGCCCGTGACGAAGTTCGAGGCGGGCGAGGACAGGAACACCGCGATGCCGGCGAAGTCGTCGATGTCGCCCCAGCGCCCCGCGGGCGTGCGCGCCAGCACGCGCTCGTGCAGTCCCGACACCTGCTGCCGCGCGCCGCGGGTGAGGTCGGTGTCGATCCAGCCGGGCAGGATGGCGTTGACCTGGATGTTGTCGGGCGCCCAGGCATTGGCGCAGGCGCGCGTGTACTGCACGATGCCGCCCTTGCTCGCCGCGTAGGCCGTCGCGAAGCTGGCGCCGAAGATCGACATCATCGAGCCGATGTTGATCACCTTGCCGTTGCCGGACGCCTTCAGCGCCGGATAGGCCAGCTTCGAGCACACGAAGGCGCTGGTGAGGTTGGTGTCGATCACCTTGTTCCACTCGTCGAGCTCGAGCTCGTGCGGCGGCTTGCGGATGCTCATGCCGGCATTGTTGATGAGGATGTCGATGCGGCCGAACTCCTTGACGACGCGGTCGATCATGGCTGCGACCGCCGCCTGGTCGGTCACGTCGGTGGTGACGGCGATCGCCTTCACGCCGCGCTGTCCGAGATCGGCGATTGCAGCGGCCGACTTGGTTTCGTTGCGTCCGACAACGGCGATATTGGCGCCGGCATCGGCGAGCCCGCGCGCCAGGCCGAGCCCGATGCCGCCATTGCCTCCTGTGACGATCGCGACCTTGCCGCGCAGATCGAACCGGCTGGATGTCATGCTTTCACTTCCTGATTTCTTCTATTGGTTGCTTTGCCAGATCAGGACCAGCCCGAAGCCGGCCATGGCTGCGCCATAGCCGGCCCATTGCAGCTGGTTGACCATGAAGCTCGATCGCGGCCAGGGAACCGTACCCGTGCCCTGTCCGATCCAGAGCAGCCCGACGGCGAGGACAAACAGGCCTGCGATCAGCAGAAATCTGCGCATGCGTTCCTCCCCGTTGGTCTGCTTCGTCGCCGTCCACGGACATGAACGTTTGCCGCAGCCACGAAAACTTCCGGCCAGACTAGCCGTAGCTTCGGTCCGGATACAATGGTCGTGGATGCAAGACTGCCGGGAGAGGACGCATGTTCGCGCGCAAGATGATCCTGGGGACCGCGGCTGCGCTCGTTGCGGCCTATGCCGTCATTCCGCGTCATGCGGATCTGCGGGTGTTCGACCCGGCCGAAATGGCGCGGCTGGAGACCGCGATGTGGCGCGACTATTACGACAAGCGCTATGGCGCGCTGTTCTACCATCTCTACGAATCGACGCGGACGCAGTTCGGCTTTTCTCCGCTTCAAAGCCTGCATGTCGCGTTCAGCGCGGCCGAGGCCGCCAGGACGTTCCAGCCGACGCGGTCGCGCCGGGAGGCCGATGCGGCCCTGCCGGCCCTCGTAGCGTACTACCGCAACTTTGCGCCGGCCGCGCCTGTGGCATTCGACGTCGAGGAGGCCGCCCGTCTCGAACTCGACTGGTGGCAGGCGCGCCGCGAAGCGGTGGCTCCGCGCGACTATGGCCTCACCATCGCGCGCGTGGCCGCGCTGACATACGGCAGGGCCGCCGATGATTCCGGCATCAGACAGTTCGGCATCGCCCGGGCGGAAGCCATGGCGTTTCGCGATGCGCGGGGTGAGGCGATCACCGATGCCGACTGGATGAGGATCGAGAATCAGCTCGGGGAGGCCTACCGGACGCTCAGGGCAAGCATCGGCCGCTAGGGCCCGAGAGCCTCGCACAACGAAAAAGCCCCGGACGATGCCGGGGCTTTGACGTCTGAACTTGCGTTCGGATCAGTACTTCGCGACGACCGGGCCGGTCCAGTTGAAGCGGTAGACCAGCGAGGTCGAAACCGTCTGATTCCAGCTGTTGGCGCGGATGCTGTTGACCAGCGGAACGTTGCCGGCGTCGAGCAGCTCGGTCTGGGTCTTGGCATTGTAGAAGGCCGAGCGATATTCGGTCTTCATGAACCAGCCGGGCGAGGTGATGCCGAAGATATTCAGGCTGTTCTCGACGCCGCCACCGACGAACCAGCCGTTGCGGTTGTAGCTGCCGAGATGAGCGCCGACGGGCACGCCTGCGAGGTTCGTGAAGTTGGTCTGGCCGAAGTGAGCGCCGGAGTAACCGCCATTGACGTAGGAGAGAACGTTCGGGGCGACCAGCCAGCCGAGACGAACGCCCGCGGCCCAAGAGTCTTCCAGCTTCTGGCTGCCGGTGATTTGGAAGAGCGGATCCTGAATGGTGGCGCGGATGCTGCCGAACTGACCGTCAGCGAACACACCGGCGACCCAGGTGCTGTTGAACTGCCAGTCGTAGCCGAGACCGACGGTGCCGAACCAGCCCGAGCCACCCTGGCGCTGGGTGATCGTCAACGGCGTGCCGGTTACCGTATCAACGACGCTCTGGTCAGCGTTCGAGAGGCCACCGCCGCCACCACCGAAGATGTAGAAGCCGGTCCAGTTGGCGACGGGCGCCGCCACCGGGGCCTTCACGTAGGGGCGGGCCGCAAGGTCAGCCGCCGAGGCCGAACCGGTCATCGCCGCAACTGCGGTCAGAGCCAGCAAAATCTTCTTCATGATAAAATCCCCAACCTTGGTCTGTAGCAGGCGCGAGCGCACTGGAGTTCGTGTCGTCTGATGCCCGGACTATAGCCGGTTCTCGCCGAAATGCTGTTGCCGGGCAGGCACACTCGCCGGAAAACGCCCATCGGCCGGGCCTGGGGGCGAGGATGTCGGAATTGCAAAAAGATATGCGTTTTCAGATTGTTACGTGAATTTGAAAATCTTCGGTTCGGGTAAGGTTTCGTTAGTGAGCGCAGCTTTGTCCGAAACGGAGGCAGTCCTGCCTCAGCCCAGGCCCCTGTGAGTCGCTGGCCGAGTCGCGGGCTGGCGTGCGGCGAGTCGCGGCGGCGTGGCGCATCAAGCGCCGGGACAGGGCGGTATCGTCTCCACCAATGAAAAAGCCCCGGACTTGAGCCGGGGCTTTTTGACGTGAGCGCACCAGGTCAGACGTCCAGCAGATCCTCATTGGCAAATTCGGCCTTGTCCGAGATGAACGCGAAGCGCGCCTCGGCCTTGGTTCCCATCAGGCGCTCCACCGAATCCGCCGTGGTGTCGCGGTCGTCGGCCAGCAGGACCACCTTCAGCATGGTCCGCTTGGCCGGATCCATGGTGGTCTCCTTGAGCTGCGCCGGCATCATCTCGCCGAGGCCTTTGAAGCGGTTCACCTCGACCTTGGCGTTGGCGTTGAACTCGCTCTTGATCAGCGCCTCCTTGTGCGCGTCGTCGCGGGCGTAGACCGACTTCGAGCCGTGGGTGAGCTTGTAGAGCGGTGGCACCGCGAGGAAGAGATGGCCCTCGTCGATCAGCCGCGGCATCTGCCGGTAGAAGAAGGTGATCAGCAGCGAAGCGATGTGGGCGCCGTCGACGTCGGCGTCGGTCATGATGATGATGCGCTGATAGCGCAGATCCTCTTCGCGATATTGCGCCAGCGTGCCGCAGCCGATCGCCTGCACGAGGTCAGAGAGCTGGGCGTTCGCCGTCAGCTTGTCCTTGCCGGCCGAGGCGACGTTGAGGATCTTGCCGCGCAGCGGCAGCACGGCCTGGGTCTTGCGATCGCGCGCCTGCTTGGCGCTGCCGCCGGCCGAGTCGCCCTCGACGATGAAGAGCTCTGAGCCTTCGGTGCCGGCATCGCTGCAGTCGGCGAGCTTGCCGGGCAGGCGGAGTTTCTTGCCCGCGGTCTTGCGCGCCGTCTCCTTCTCCTGGCGGCGGCGCAGGCGCTCCTCGGCGCGGTCGATCACGAAGTCGAGCAGCTTGTTGGCCTGGTTCGGATTGCCCGAGAGCCAGTGGTCGAACGGATCCTTCATCGCCTGCTCGACGATGCGCTGCGCTTCCGCCGTGGCGAGGCGATCCTTGGTCTGGCCCTGGAATTCAGGCTCGCGCACGAACACCGAGAGCATCACGGCCGCACCGACCATCACGTCTTCCGACGTAATGGACGACGCGCGCTTGCCCTGGCCGACGCGCTCGGCGTGATCCTTCAGGCCGCGCAGCAGCGCGCTGCGCAGGCCCGATTCATGCGTGCCGCCATCGGGCGTCGGCACCGTGTTGGTGTAGGACGAGAGGAAGCCGTCGGCATCCGCGGTCCAGGCGACAGCCCATTCGCAGGCGCCATGCGCGCCGTTGCGGCCCGACTTGCCGGAGAAGATATCGGGATGCACCAGCGTGTCGGCGTGGATCGCGGCGGCGAGATAATCCTTCAACCCGCCGGGGAAGTGGAACGTCGCTTCCGCCGGCACGTCCTCGACGCCCTTGAGCAGCTCGGGCGCGCAGTTCCAGCGGATCTCGACGCCGCCGAACAGATAGGCCTTGGACCGCGTCATCTTGAACAGGCGCTGCGGCTTGAACGCGGCCTTGGCGCCGAAGATGTCGGTATCGGGCTTGAAGCGCACGCGCGTGCCGCGGCGGTTGTTGATCTTGCCGAGATCCTCGAGCTTGCCCTTGGGGTGCCCGCGCTCGAACGTCATGCGGTAGAGTTTCTGGCTGCGCGCGACCTCGACCTCGAGAAGGGAGGAGAGGGCGTTCACCACGGAGATGCCGACGCCGTGCAGGCCGCCCGAGGTCTCGTAGACCTTGCTGTCGAACTTGCCGCCCGAATGCAGCGTGCACATGATGACTTCGAGCGCCGACTTCTTCGGAAACTTCGGATGCGGATCGATCGGGATGCCGCGACCGTTGTCGGTGACGGTGAGAAAGCCGTCCGCGCTGAGGTCGACGCCGATGAAGGTCGCGTGCCCGGCCAGCGCCTCGTCCATCGAGTTGTCGATGACTTCGGCGAACAGGTGATGCAGCGCCTTCTCGTCGGTTCCGCCGATATACATGCCGGGCCGGCGCCGCACCGGTTCCAGGCCTTCGAGCACCTCGATGTCCGCCGCGGTGTAGTCGGCTTCCGCGCCGCCCGCGCGTGGCGCCGCCTTGGCAGCGCGGGGCTTGGGCTCGTCGCCACCGAAAAAGTCGTCTTTTGCTTTGGGCTTCAACTGTTTGGACATGAATCTTGATGCGTTTTGAGGGCCGCGCTGGCGGCGAATCGGTTCGGGCGACTATGACACGGCTGGCCCGGAAAGGTCACCGCAGGGCCAGCCGGCGCCGGGGTTGGGGGCTAATCCCGGCGATTTTACGCCGCGGGTCGCTCAGTTGCCGGCAATTTGACAGCGAGGTCCACGCTCAGCCGGACTTTGTGACTTGATGTCACACAAGTCCCTGGCTTACCAGTCTTTTTCACTGAGCAGGACCTTGAGACGGGGCGGGAAGGCTATTCTGGCATGGAGCAGTTTGCGCACGCACTGACCGACTTCGTGCGCGCGCACGAGGCTTGGGCGGCTCCGATCGTCTTCCTGCTGGCGTTCGGGGAGTCGCTCGCCTTCATCTCGCTGCTGATCCCGGCCTGGGGCGCACTGGTGGCGATCGGCGCCCTCATCGGGGTGAGCGGCATCAGCTTCTATCCGGTGTGGATTGCCGGCGGCATCGGCGCGGCGCTCGGCGACTGGGTCTCCTATTGGTTCGGCTACCGCTACAAGGAGAAGGTCGCGCAGATGTGGCCGCTCTCGCGTTACCCGGAACTCCTGCCCAAGGGCGAGGCCTTCGTGCGCAGCTGGGGCGTACCCAGCATCTTCATCGGCCGGTTCTTCGGCCCGTTGCGCGCCTCCGTGCCGCTCGCCGCGGGCATTTTCGAGATGCCCTATTGGAGCTTCCAGGTCGCCAATTTCGTCTCGGCGCTGGTCTGGTCGGCGGCGCTGCTGCTGTTCGGCGACGTGATCGCCAAGATCATGGAATGGATCTGGCGGGTGATCTGATTGAGCCTGGTTCGCGACCCATATGGCTCGTCGGAGCCGGAGAAATTTAAAAGTCGTTCATTTTGAGAGTGTCGGTGGTAATTTTCGCTTGCTAGTTGAGCTGCGGAATTGGCAGGCCGGGCGCTCAACAGATGATCGTACGAATTTATTCAGCCTTCCTGGCGGCGTTGCTGCTGCTGTCGCCATGCACGAAATCGGATGCCGCGGAATCATCGGGCCTGGATGCGAGGCCCGGCTGGATCGACCCGGGTTGGCGGCGAACGGTCGCCCGTCATACCGTTACATTCGACGAGACCGGGCTGAGCAACGAGGTCTTCGAGTTCGAGATCAAGGCGCTCGACGAGAAGGGCGCCGAGGCGATCGCGCAACAGAGTTTTCAGTACAACAGCTATTTTGACGAATTGTCGTCAACGGAGCTTGCCACCCTCAAGGCCGATGGCAGCGTGATCGCGGTCGACGAGCGTGCCATTCGCGATCAACCGGCCTCGACGGATTCCTCTTCGCCCTATTTTGACGAAGTCCGCAACCGGATCATCGCCTTTCCGCATGTTGCCCCCGGCGACAGCATCCGCGGTCGTCTTGTTTACAGAGCGAAGCAGGCGAGATTTCCAGGCGAGTTCGCGCGCGTGTGGAGCGAGCCCGCGAGCCAACCGCCCGAATTGCTCGAAGTGATCGTGGACGGACCGGCATCGAGACCGTTGCGGATCGCACAGCGCAATGTCGAGCACTCGGAAGAGAGGGGCAACGATCGCATCGTCCATCGCGCGCGTTTCCGGCAGGACACGCCGAGGCCCGGCCAGATCGACGATGAGACTCTCTCATACGCCGCGCGTTTCGAGGTGAGCACGTTTGCCGATTATGCGGCTTTCGCGGCGGCTCTGAACGCCCGCAACGCGCCCATGGCGCGACCGGACGAGAAGATCACACGACTTTCGCGGGAGATCGTCGGCGAGGCGACGGGCTCGCGGGCGAAGGTCGAACGCATCTACAATTGGGTGGCCCGCAATATCCGCTACGTCGGAATTGGACTGGAGGACGGCGGCTGGACCTCACAGCCGGCCTCTGCCGTGCTGGCCTCGCGCTACGGCGATTGCAAGGCGCATGCGACACTGTTCAAGGCGCTGCTTGCTGCGCAGGGCATAGAGGCCAATCTGGTCGCGGTGAACGCGGGCGCGAGATACACGCTCACCGAAGTGGCGACGCCGAATTTTGACCACGCGATCGCTTACGTCCCGGAGATTGACCAGTATCTCGATCCGACAGCCTCCCTCTTCGCCTTCGGGGCGCTGCCGCCGGAGCTTGCGGGCAAGCCGGTCCTCAACGTCGACAAGGGCACCATGGGGCGGATCCCCCTGATCGGGGCGGCACGGTTCGTCCTGGCGGCGGAAACGAACTACGTCCTGGACAGGGACGGGAAGCGCGAGGCACGGTCGATCCTGTCCGGCACCGGTATCGGCGCGCAACTGGGACGCGTGTTCGCGCAAGGACTGGACGACACGGACCGGCGCATGACCGCCAGGAATCTGATTGAGCAGGCCGGCCTGGCCGGCAATGGCGACTACACCTATCCCAATCCGCGCGAACTGACCGACGAGTTCGCGATCACGTCCACGTTTCAGATTACCAAGCCGGTCGGTCTCGACCGGCCAAACCGCGTCAGGATGCTGCCTTTGACCGATCCGAGGCGATCGCTGCTGCGGCTGGCCGTGCGCCAGTCCAATGGTCGGCCTTTCAGCTGCCGGCCGATGGAATACCGCGAGGCCGCGTCACTGACGATTCCCGATAACGTCTTCTTTTACGAGAAGCCCGCGCCGATCGACTATTCGCAGACATTCGAAGGCCGGACGGGCTACGGATCAGTCCGCGGCCGGATCGAGGTTCGCGGCACCATCGACCTCGATGGCAAGATCATCCGCTCCAAGGCCGTCCTTCGCCTTACGCTCGACGCGCCGGTCTGTCCGGCGGAGTTCGCCGCGATCATCGAGAAGGGCTTCGACAAGCTCGACGAGTTCAAATACGCGCCGATCGGCCTCACCCCGAAGGGAGCGTTCTCGGTCGTTGAAGCCAGCGCCGACTACACCGAGGGGGCGAACGCCTACCTTGCTCACGATTTCGAACGCGCGATGGAGCGGTTGAAGCCGCTCGCCGAAATCGGCAACGCCCGTGCGCAGGCCCATGTGGGGGCGATGTATCGGGACGGAAGCGGAACCAAGCGTGATGCCGGGGAGGCGGTCAAATGGTTTCGCCTGGCCGCCGAGCAGGGCGATCCCTATAGCCAGGAGCAACTTGCTTACCTCCAGGAAGATGGGCCGGCGCAAGTTCGCGACGTGAAGCAGGCGGCTGATTGGTACGCCAAGGCGGCGGAGCAGGGGAGGGCCTACAGCCAGATGCGCCTTGCCGCCATGTACCGGGACGGCCGCGGTGTTCCACAGGACCTTGCCGCGGCCTTCGATCTGTTTTCGCGGGCGGCGGAGCAGGGCAACAGCTACGCGCAGATGAGTCTCGGCCTGTTGCACATCAAAGGGCAGGGCGTGCCGCAGGACCTTGCCAAGGGCATATCCCTGCTGCGCATGGCCGCCGAGCAGAACGACAGCTCCGCTCAATACAATCTGGGCTGGGCCTATGAGAGTGGTACCGGTGTGCCGAAGGACGCACAGCAGGCAATCCAGTGGTACACCAAGGCGTACGATCGCGGAAACGAGCAGGCAGGCGCTCATCTTTACGAACTGACGCGCAGCGGCGGTTCCTTCTGGGGCTCGCTCTTCGGTCGTCTCGGCCTCGCTCGATGGTAGAGGGCGGCACTCCCGATCGTTCCGCACCTTGACGATCGGCCGATATGGCCTTATAGCCGCGCGCCATGATCAACGCCGCGACCATTCTGTTCGCCCGTCGCCGCCGCCGCTCTTTAGCGGTTTGGGCGGTCGATCGCGTTTGAGATCATCGTCTTTGCCGCTGGATCCGATCCGCGGCATTCTCTCTCCTGTCAGCGCGATCTGATCCGGCGGCCCCCCGAGGAGGCCCAGCAGGAGACCACGATGTACACGCCACCCTTTTTCAAGCAGGACCGCGCTGCGAGCCTGAAATTCGCAAGCGAGCGCGGCTTCGGCACGATGTGCGCCTTCGACGGCCACAAGCCGGTCGCCTCGCCGCTGCCGTTCTACCTGACCTATGCCGCCGACGGCACGCCGCAGGCCGCCTTTCATGTTGCCCGTCACAATCCGCTGCTAAAGCTTGCGGATGGCGCAACCTCCTGGCTGCTCGCGGTCAACGGCCCCGATGCCTATGTATCGCCCGACTGGTACGTCTCGCCGGATCAGGTGCCGACCTGGCTCTACCAGTCGGTGCATCTGAGCGGGCCGGTGAAGCTGTTGTCGGACGACGAGCTGGCGGTGCAGATCGACACGCTCAGCGACAAGTTCGAGAACTGGTTGTTGCCGAAGAAGCCGTGGACATCGGCGAAGATGACGGCAGGCCGGCTGGAAGCGTTGAAGAAGGGAATCGTGGGTCTGGTCATGACGGTTGAAGAGGTCGAAGGCAGCTTCAAGCTCAACCAGCACAAATCGGACGCCGACTATACCGCGATCGCCAACGCGCTCGGTGCGCAACCCGCTGCCGACGCCAGAGAGATTGCACAACTGATGCAGGACGTGAGGCCGGAAGCCTTCGCGGCCGAAACCAACAAGCTCGAAAGGAGCGTGCCATGAGCCTTACTGAGACCAAACAGGCCCCGAAGGCGGGCGCAGCGACCAAGCCCGCCACCGTCTTCGTCGACGGCGGCTCCGGCACCACCGGGCTCGGCATCAACGAGCGGCTGAAGCTCCAGAGCGACGTCACCGTGAAGACGATCGCCGACGACAGGCGCAAGGATCCCGCGGCGAAGAAGGCGCTGATGGAGGAGGTCGATCTCGTCATCCTCTGCCTGCCCGACGATGCCGCGAAGGAAACAGTGGCGCTGGTCGACAGCATGGGCACGGCGGCGCCGAAGGTGCTGGACGCTTCCACCGCGTACCGGGTCGCGCCCGACTGGGCCTACGGCTTTCCGGAGCTGACGCCGGACCAGGCCAGCAAGATCAAGGCCGCGAAGAAGGTCTCCAATCCCGGCTGCTATCCGACCGGTGCGATCGCGCTATTGCGGCCGATGGTCGATGCCGGCCTGTTGCCGCCCGATTATCCCGTCACCGTCAACGCGGTGAGTGGTTATTCCGGCGGCGGCAAGTCGATGATCGCGAGCTTTGAAGACGGCAGCGCGCCGTCCTTCGAGCTCTACGGCCTCGGCTTCGAGCACAAGCATCTGCCGGAGATGCAGCTCTATTCGAACCTGACGCGGCGGCCGATCTTCATTCCCTCGGTCGCCAACTACCGGCAGGGCATGCTGGTCTCGGTGCCACTCCAGCTCGACACGCTGCCGGGCAAGCCCAGCGGTGCGGACCTTCAGGCCGCGCTGGCCAAGCGTTACGCCGGCTCGAAATACGTCTCGGTGATGCCGCTCCAGAACGAGGCGACCAAGGGCGGCAAGCTCGAGCCGGAGGCGCTCAACGAGACCAACATGCTCGAGCTCCACGTCTTCGCCAGCGACAAATATCACCAGGCGGTGCTGGTCGCGCGGCTCGACAATCTCGGCAAGGGCGCCTCGGGTGCGGCCGTGCAGAACATGCGGCTGATGCTGGGCTTGTCGGAGGAGTAGGGCAGCCTCGTGCCCCGGACGCAGCGCAACGCTTCTTCGGCGTGATGCGCTGCAGAGCCGGGGCCTGGCGCAACGCGCCGTCACTCACTGCAAAACAATGTCGGCTGGAAACGGTCGAACAGGGCGGCCGGCGCAAACATTCTTGCGGGCCGCCACGGCCTCGCGGCGATACGTCTCGAGGTCGCCGAGCAAGCGGTCGGAGATTTCGCAGACGTCCCGATGGTCGTTCGCATAATCGACCGCGGCGCTCCAGGCGCGCGAGGCCCGGATATAGGCGTCGCAGCGGTCCGACATCAAGGCGCGCGTCGTCGGTTTTGAGGCTTCGACAGCCTCGCTGCGCAGGCTTCGCAATTCAGGGCATGGCGCCTGCGCGCCGGCCTCGCGACATGATCCGGCGAGCGCGAGTACCGCGAGGACTGGCAAAAGGATCCGCATCGGGATTCCCCCGCTTCGGTTGCTACCGTGCGAGGATATCTTTGGATTGCAGCAGCGTCCAGCGACCCTCGACGCTGCTGTTTCAAACCACCTTGAAGATCGCCAGCGCCAGCACGGCCTGCGCGAGGAAGCCGACGGTAAAGGCCAGGGTGCGGAACACCGGGATTCCCATGGCGTAGACGATCAGATGTGCGACGCGCGACCAGAAGTAGACGGCGCAGGCGAGCACGGTCCATTTCGTGGAATAGTCGATGGCGTTCAGGATCAGCACCAGCGGCGCGAACAGCACGAGGTTCTCGACGGCGTTGTCATGCGCGAACATCAGGCGGTTCGCCCATTCCGACTGCGGCTTGTCGCCGCGCGAGGGATTGGCCAGCGCGCCACTGAGACCTCGAACCTGGCAGCGGTTGATGGTGTAGGGAATCCAGAGGATCCCGGTCAGGATCACCGTCAGTGTCAGCCAGAACAATTCGCGCGTCATGGTGCGGTCCCCTCTCTCGTCGCAGTGCTAAAGGCGAGCTTATACAAGCGCAGGAGATTCCGCTATGCGCGAACCCTGACATAGCTGCCGGGCGCATCCTCGATCGGGGGGAGCGTCTCGCTGCCGACTGTGCGCGCCGGGACTTCCTCGGGATCGAGCTCGCCCAGCCATTGCCGCCAGTCCGGCCACCACGAGCCCTTGTGCTCGACCGCGCCCTTCATCCACTCGGCGACGTTGACGTCCTTGATGTTGTCGTTGGTCCAGTACTGGTACTTGTTCGAGGCGGGTGGGTTGACCACGCCGGCGATGTGGCCCGAGCCGGACAGCACGTATTTCACCGGGCCGCCGAAGAACTGCGAGCCGTACAGCACCGACTCGGCCGGCGCGATGTGGTCCTCGCGGGTGGCGAGGTTGTAGACGGGCACCTTGACCTTGGAGAGATCGAGCAGCGTGTTGTCGAGCACCATCGTGCCGGTCGACAGCCGGTTCTCCAGATAGCAATTGCGCAGGTAATAGGAATGGTTCGACGCGGTCATGCGCGTCGCATCCGAATTCCAGTGCAACAGGTCGAACGCGCTCGGCTGCTGGCCTTTCAAATAGTTGCTGACGACATAGGACCAGATCAAATCGTTGGAGCGCAGCATGTTGAAGGCCATCGCCATCTTCGAGCCTTCGAGCACGCCGGCGGCCCTCATGTCCTGCTCGAGCGATGCGATCTGCTCCTCGTCGACGAACACAAGGAGATCGCCGGCATGAGTGAAGTCGACCTGCGCCGCGAAGAACGTCGCGGACGACACGCGCTGGCGGCGTTTCTCGGCGAGCCAGGCCAGCGTGGTCGCGAGCATCGTGCCGCCGACACAATAGCCGGCGGTGTGCACCTTCATCTCGCCGGTGACCTTCTCGATCACGTCCATTGCCGTGAGCGGGCCTTCCTTCATGTAGTCTTCCCAGCTCTTGTTGCCGAGCCGCTTGTCGGGATTGACCCATGAGATCACGAACACGGTGATGCCCTGGTCGACGCACCACTTGATGTAGGATTTCTCCGGCTTGAGATCGAGGATGTAGAACTTGTTGATCCAGGGCGGCACGATCAGGAGCGGGGTGCGCAGCACGTTCTCCGTGGTCGGAGAATACTGGATGAGCTGCATCATCTCGTTCTGGTAGATCACCTTGCCCGGCGTCGTCGCCATGTTGACGCCGACGAGGAGATTGTCCGGGTTGGACTGGCGGATCTTCAGCATGCCCTTGCCGGCGGCGATGTCCTCGGCCAGCATCTTCAGGCCGCGCGCGAGATTGTCGCCGCTGCTCGCCACCGTCTCGCGCAGCACTTCCGGATTGGTCAGCACGAAATTCGAGGGCGACAGCGCGTTGGTGATCTGCTGGACGTAGAACTCGGCCTTGCGGCGGGTCTGCGGATCAAGCCCCTCAGCGTCGCGCACCAGCTCCTGCGCCCATCTGGTGGTGAGCAGATAGAGCTGCATCACGAAATCGAAGAACTGGTTCGACTTCCATTCCGGGTCGGCAAAGCGCTTGTCGCGCGGCGAGGGCGCGATTGCGGGCGGGGCCTCCTGACCGGCCATGCGGCGCGCCGCCGACCCCCAGAGGTCGAGATAGTCCTTGGCGAGCTTGGTCTGGAGATCGGAGGAGCGGGACGTGTCCGACAGCCAGTATTCGGCAACCGATGTGAAGGCCTTGACGGCTTCGGTGAGCTCGGCCGGCGGACGGTCCTGCACCTCGCCGCTCTCGCGCGGCTTGAGGAAGGCGGCCAGCGCCTTGCCGCCGCTCTCCATCGCCCGCGCGACATTCATCGCGAAGGCTTCCGCATCGAACTTCGTCTCGGGTTTGGGCGTGTCGGTCGTGGCCATACTCATGCGCAGAACAGTAACGATTCATTCCGTATTCGTCACCGCGAAGCTCGCATCTTTGACGTTAAACACTCTCGAAGATGTGTTGCACTGCGACAAATTTTCTTGGTTCCGTCACAATCGAGCCGCACCGCTCGGCTTGGTAGCACCGGGCTGTTTTCTCGCTCGGACCATTTGGGCAGCAATGGTTTGAGCTTGGGCGTGGTCTTGGGTAAGGTTGCCCGGGGCCGTGCTTTGGGACGAGTAGGGGAATTTCCCAAGTGTTGGCGTTGAGGGACCTGCAAAAGTCGCTGCTGATCGGTGGCGCGCTGCTGAGCGTGGCGTTCGCGCTGGGCGGCTGTTCGAGTCAGCTCGCGGATATGACGCCTGCGGATGCGCAGGCGCATGCCCGGGAGCCCGGCAGCTATCTGCCGGTGCATGATCTGCCGCCGGAGCGCGATCAGGCGGTCATTCCGCCGGACCAGCGCGCCAAGATCGAGGCCGAGCTTGCCGCCGCGCGCGACCGCCAGGCGGTCGCCGCCAAGGACGCCAAATGAGGCGGTGCAAGGTAATCGCTGGCGCGACCGCCTTGGCGTGCTAAAAAGACCTCTGTTCAGCCGAGAGTCAGGGCGAACGACTTCAGCCTTCGTCGTCGAAAATTGCTCTAAGCATTTGATTTGGAGTAATTTTTGCGAAAGGGGCGGCTCGTCTTCGAACGGCCGTCCTAGCTTGTCGATTCTGTCCTGACCGGGTGCCCGGAGCCCAGAGAGCCATGGAAGAGTTTTACCGCATCCGCCGCCTTCCGCCTTACGTGTTCGAGCAGGTCAACCGGGCCAAGGCGGCCGCGCGGAACGCTGGTGCCGACATCATCGACCTCGGCATGGGCAATCCGGACCTGCCGGCGCCGCCGCACGTGCTGGAGAAGCTCAAGGAGACGCTCGGCAAGCCCCGCACCGACCGCTACTCGGCCTCCCGTGGCATCCCTGGCTTGCGCCGGGCCCAGGCCGGCTACTACGCCCGCCGCTTCGGCGTGAAGCTCAACCCCGACACCCAGGTGGTGGCGACGCTGGGCTCGAAGGAGGGCTTTGCCAACGTGGCGCAGGCGATCACCGCGCCGGGCGACGTCATCCTCTGCCCCAACCCGAGCTACCCGATTCACGCCTTCGGCTTCTTGATGGCGGGCGGCGTGATCCGCTCGGTGCCTTCCGAGCCGACGCCGCAGTTTTTCGAGGCGGTGGAACGGGCGATCGTACATTCGATCCCGAAGCCGCTGGCGCTCGTGGTCTGCTATCCCTCGAACCCGACCGCCTATGTCGCGAGCCTCGACTTCTACAAGGACCTCGTTGCCTTCGCGAAGAAGCACGAGATCCTGATCCTGTCCGATCTCGCCTATGCCGAGGTCTATTTCGATGAGAACAACCCGCCGCCCTCGGTGCTCCAGGTGCCCGGCGCGATGGACGTCGCCGTCGAGTTCACCTCGATGTCGAAGACCTATTCGATGGCCGGCTGGCGCATGGGCTTTGCGGTCGGCAATGAGCGCGTGATCGCGGCGCTCGCCCGCGTCAAATCCTATCTCGATTACGGCGCCTTCACGCCGGTGCAGGTCGCCGCGACCGCCGCGCTGAATGGCCCCGACGATTGCATCAAGGAGATGCGCGACACCTACCGCAAGCGCCGTGATGCGCTGGTGGAATCGTTCGGCCGCGCCGGCTGGGAGATTCCGCCGCCGGAAGCCTCGATGTTCGCCTGGGTGCCGCTGCCGGAAGCCTTCCGCAGCGTCGGCAGCATGCAGTTCGCGACCCTGATGGTGGAGAAATCCGGCGTCGCGGTGTCGCCCGGCGTCGGCTTCGGCGAGCATGGTGAAGGATATGTCCGCATCGCCATGGTGGAAAACGAGCAACGGATCAGGCAGGCCGCGCGCGGCGTGCGCCGCTTCCTTGAAAGCGGCATCGAAACGTTGCACAACGTCGTTCCGCTCGCCAACCGGCGCTAATTCTCTTCGACAGGTTTTCGATAAGCATCATGGTCGCACCCCTGAAAGTGGGCATAGCGGGGCTCGGCACCGTGGGTGCCGAAGTCGTCCGTTTGATTGAAACGCAGGGACGCGTGCTCGCGGGCCGCAGCGGCCGCGGCATTCGCGTCGTCGCCGTCACCGCGCGCTCGAAGGCCAAGAAGCGCGCTGTCGACCTGCGCGGCGTCGAATGGGTGAAGGATCCGATGGCGCTCGCCACGCATCCGGAGGTCGACTGCTTCGTCGAGCTGATGGGCGGCGCCGGCGATCCCGCGCTCTCCGCGGTCGAGGCCGCGCTCAATGCCGGCAAGTCCGTCGTCACCGCCAACAAGGCGCTGCTGGCCAAGCACGGCCTGAAGCTCGCCAAGGCCGCCGAAAAGCACGGCGGCGCGCTGAATTTCGAGGCAGCCGTCGGCGCCGCGATCCCCGTCATCAAAACGTTACGCGAGGGCCTGGCGGGAACCGGCATCAACCGCGTCTACGGCATCCTCAACGGCACCTGCAATTACATCCTGACGCGGATGGAGCAGGAGGGTCTCTCCTTTGCCGAGTGCCTGAAGGATGCGCAGCGGCTCGGCTATGCCGAGGCCAATCCGTCCTTCGACGTTGACGGCCACGACACCGCGCAAAAACTCGCCATTCTCGCCAGCCTCGCTTTCGGCACGAAAGTTGCTCAAAGCGCGGTGTATGTCGAAGGTATCTCCTCCATCGCGCCGGAAGATCTTCGCGCGGCTGCCGATCTCGGCTACCGCGTCAAGCTGCTCGGCGTTGCCGTCCGCACCGCCAAGGGCATCGAGCAGCGCGTGCATCCGACCATGGTTCCAAAATCCTCCTCGATCGCGCAGGTGATGGGTGTCACCAATGCGGTCACGATCGATGGCGAGGGCATTCCGCCGATCACGCTGGTCGGCCCCGGTGCGGGCGGTGCTGCGACCGCATCCGCCGTCGTCGCCGATATCGCCGATGTCGCGCGCGGCATCCGCGCCAATCCGTTCGGCCGGCCGATCTCGCATTTGCGCGACACCAAGAAGGCGCCGATGGAGCGCCACGAGGGCGGCTACTACATCCGCCTGCTGGCGCGCGATTTCCCGGGCACGGCGGCCGCGATCGCGACCCGGCTGGCAGAACAGAAGATTTCGATCGAGTCGATCGTGCAGCGTCATCCCAATGGCGGCGCTGCGCCGGCGAACGGCAAGGCGGTCCCCGTGCCCGTCATCCTGATCACCTATGCGACGCACGAGGACGCCGTGCGCCGCGCGCTCGCCGCCGTGCAGCGCGACAAGGTGATCAGCGGACGGCCGCAGGTGATCCGGATCGAGAAGAACTGAGCATGCTCCGGACCCGGAGGGCCGCGCCAGCGCAAAAGTGTGAAGCGGTTTTCCGGAAAGGGCAGGCTCAAGCAATGACACGGTTCGAACGAACTGTGGGTGTTACGAGTTGATGCGGGCGGAGATTTCCGTCCAGAACCGTTTCGAAGGAGTTAGCCGATGTCGACCCATATTTCAGTCCCGCCGCACGCGTTGCTCGAGCGCATCCTCACGCTGGAGATCGTGCGGGTGACCGAGCGGGCGGCGGTGTCTTCGGCGCGGCTGCGCGGCCACGGCAACGAGAAGGCGGCCGACCAGGCCGCCGTGGACGCGATGCGGCGCGAGCTCAACAAGCTGCCGATCGAGGGCACCATCGTGATCGGCGAGGGCGAGCGCGACGAGGCGCCGATGCTGTTCATCGGCGAGAAGGTTGGCATGAATGCCGGCCCGCAGGTCGACATCGCGGTCGACCCGCTCGAAGGCACCACGCTGTGCGCCAAGAACATGCCGGGCTCGATTGCCACCATGGCGATGGCCGACGGCGGCACGCTGCTGCACGCTCCCGACGTCTACATGCAGAAGCTTGCGATCGGACCGGGCTACGACAAGGGCATCGTCGATCTCGATGCAACGCCGGCTGACAACGTCCGCCGCCTCGCCAAGGCCAAGGGTGTCCAACCGGACGGCATCACCGTTCTCGTGCTCGACCGTCCGCGCCATGCCAGCATCATCGAGAGCGTGCGCTCGACGGGTGCTGCCGTGCGCCTCATCACCGACGGCGACGTCGCCGGCGTGATCCATTGCGCCGACCCCGACAACACCGGCGTCGACATGTATCTCGGCACCGGCGGTGCGCCGGAAGGCGTGCTTGCGGCCGTGGCGCTGCGCTGCATCGGCGGCCAGATGCAGTGCCGCCTCATCCTCGATTCCGACGAGAAGCGCGAGCGCGCCGCCAAGATGGGCGTCAACGATCCCAAGATGATCTACGGCATCGAGGACATGGCGCGCGGCGACTGCCTGTTCGCCGCCACCGGCGTCACCACGGGCTCGCTGCTCTCGGGCGTCAAGTTCCGCAAGGACGGCGTGATCGAGACCGAGACGGTGGTGATGCGCTCCGTCACCGGCACCGTGCGCTACATCAAGGCCGAGCACCGCGAGCTGGCGAAGTTCCACCTGGATTGAGCAAGGCAATACGACTGCCGTCATTCCGGGGCTCGCGCAGCGAGAGCCCGGAATCCATCGGGCGGCAGAGTCCGAGGTGAAATGGATTCCGGGCTCGATGCTGCGCATCGCCCCCGAATGACAACAAGAACAATCAGGGAAGCGCCCATGTCCGATCTCACCGCCGTCAAAGCCCTGGTCTTCGACGTGTTCGGCACCGTGGTCGACTGGCGCACCAGCCTGATCACCGACTTCATGTGGTGGAGCAAGCAGCGCGGCATCAGCGCCGACTGGACCGCCCTCGTCGACGGCTGGCGCGGCATGTACATGGCCTCGATGGACGACGTGCGCAAACATCCCGAGCGCGGCTACGTCATGCTCGACGATCTGCACCGCCGCTCGCTGGAAAAGCTGGTCGCGCAATTCTCGATCAAGGGCCTCACCGAGGCCGATCTCGATTACCTCACCAAGGGCTGGCATCGCCTGCATCCCTGGCCCGACAGCGTCGCGGGGCTGACGCGGCTGAAGTCGAAATTCGTCATCTCGCCGCTGTCGAACGGCAACGTCGCGCTGCTCACCAACATGGCGAAGTTCGCCGGCCTGCCGTGGGACCTCGTCATGTCCGCGGAGCTGTTCGAGCACTACAAGCCCGATCCCGAGACCTATCTCGGCGCTGCGCGCCTGCTCGGCCTCAAGCCGGGCGAGGTGATGATGGTCGCCGCCCACAACGGCGATCTCGCCGCCGCGCAGAAGAACGGGCTCAAGACCGCGTTCGTGGCGCGGCCGACGGAGTATGGGCCGTTGCAGAAGGTGGACTTCGAAGCCACCGGCAACTGGGACATCGTCGCCAGGGATTTTGGCGGCATCGCCGACAAGCTCGGCTGCTGATATCTAGCGCTGAGGCGCCTGGGCCCGCGCTCTACTTCACGATCGGCGTCGTCAGCTCGGTGTCGGTTGTGTCCACCACGAAGACGGCCAGTAGCTTCGCCGGCTCGGTATCGCTGGCGTTGGTGCTGACGGCATGGCGATCGCCGGGCTTCTCGAAGAAGTTCTCTCCCTTGTGAAACACCTTGGCGGGCTCGTCGTTGACCTGGCTTCGTATCGCTCCCTCGAGCACCGTGGCATAGATGAACGCGGAGCGCGCGTGGGTGTGAGCCGGTGAGGAGCCTCCGGGACCATACTCGACCAGCACGCCCTTCATGCTCTTGCCGGGGGCGTTCGGCAGGACCTGGTCGAACACGACGGTCACTTTGGCCGACTTCGCGGCCGGCTGCGTCTCGGCTGCATGGGCCGCGAGGAGGAATGCGGCGTAAGCCGCCGTTGCGATCAGCAATCTGCGCATGGGAGTTCCTTCATTGCCGTGGTTGCAGCGACCTTGGGACGTCAGGCCGTCGCGAGCCATGTTGCGAGCGGCGTTTTCCCGAGCCGCGCCTCGCCGAGCGGGACCAGCGAGGTATCCGCGATGGGAGAACCGTAATACGGAGCCTTGGCGTCTCCCACCACCGGGCGGCTATCGCCGGACGCTTTCAGGCGGCGCGCAACGAACTCGTTGAAGGGAGCTTTTTCCGGTCCCGCGATATCGATCGTGCCGTTGAGCGGACGTCCCGTCGCGACGTCCGCGAGGGAAGCGACCACGTCGTCGGATGCGATCGGCTGAAACAACGCCGATGGCACGACGATCCGGCCGTCGGCCGCGCCCGTCTCGGCAATGGCGCCGAGGAATTCAAAAAACTGCGTGGCGCGAACGATCGAGTAGGGGACCGGAGATGCCTTGACGATGGTCTCCTGCGCGAGCTTGGCACGAAAATAGGCGATGTCGGGCGAGCGATCGGTTCCCACGATCGACAGCGCGACATGATGCTTGACGGAAGCTGCAGCCTCGGTCGCGGCGAGGTTTTGGCTCGAACGCTGGAAGAATTCGAGCACGGCGGCGGGCTCCCAGGACGGCGCGTTGGCGACATCGACCACGACATCCGCCCCCGCCAGCGCGTCAGCGAGGCCTTCCCCGGTCACGGCGTTCACGCCTGTTTTCGGGGATGCCGCGACGACCACGTGGCCTTGCTGCTTGAGCCTCGCAACGAGCTTGGATCCGATCAGTCCGCTGCCGCCGATCACGACGATCTTCATGGCATGTCTCCTGAGCATTTTGCGAGCGTGAGCGGCGCAAGACCAAAAGGGCGTCACGCGCTCACGTCGATGAAAGTGATGCCAAGGGACTCTTACCCGAGCAGTGAGGCGAACTCTTGCCTGGAACGGGCCTGCCTTGCCGGAAAATGCTCCAGAAGGGTCGTTGTGCCGCGACGGGAACCGGTCAGGGATCATTCCCCTCTGTCGGGCAGATCAAGCGAACGGCCCGGGCCGCACATGCGCGACCCGGGCTTGATGTCGCTGACTACAACGTCATCTGCATCGGTTCGGGATAGTAGTGGAAGCCGTCGCCGGCCTTGGCGACGTGGCCGTAGCCGGGCCAGGCGAAGTGATAGGACATCACGGGCGTCTTGTTGGCCGCCAGCATGGTGAGCAGCTTGACGCGCGACTCGGCTGCCTGCTTCGGGTCGGTGTCGTAGGAGAATTCCATCCGCGGCCGCTCCAGCAGCAGCACCGAATGGTGCGAGAGGTCGCCGAGGAAGGCGAAGGACTTGCCGGCCGAGCTGACCAGGAAGATGGTGTGGCCGACGGTGTGACCGGGCGCGGCGATCGCCTGCACGCCCGGCAAAAATTCCTGGCCGTCCTTGAAGAACACGATGCGGTCGCGGACCGGCAGCAGATTCTTGCGGGCGTGAACCACGAAGTCCTTGGCCGCGCTGCCGAGCTTGCCTTCGTCGGTCCAGAAGTCGAAATCGGTCTGGGAGATGTAGATCTGCGCGTTCGGAAACAGCGGCTTGTTGTTGGCATCCACGATGCCGCCGATGTGGTCGATATGCGCGTGCGAGCAGACCACGGCATCGATGTCCTCCGGCTTGATGCCGGCTTCCGCCATGCTCTTCTGTTGGCGGCCGGTGGTGGCGCCGAACATCTTGGAGCTGCCCATGCCGGTGTCGAACAGGATAAGCTTGTCGCCGGTGTTGACGATCGGGGAGTTCTGCTCGAGCACGACGTTGTCCGGCGACAGGAAATTGTCCGCCAGCATCTTCTTCACCTCTTCCTTGGGAACGCCGGTGAAGGTCCCGGAGGGATCGCCGAGCGGCAGCGGTCCGTCGGAGACGACGGTCACTTCGGCGTCGCCGAGAACGAAGCGGTGCCAATAGGGAGTCTGGGTGCCGAGTTTGGGAGCGCGGGCAAGCGCGCTGCCGCCGAGCATTGCGCTGGCGCCAAGGCCAGCCCCCAATGCGAACAGGGATCGACGTGAGACATCGAGTGTCATGCGTTTCCTCCGCCTTTGTCTTCTGTTTTGCGCAACTTTGCGCGCGCCATCGCAATGCAATCAACGATTGTGTCGCGATTGTGTCTCCTGATCGCGCGATGCGGCAGGAACGAATCTTTTTGCGTCAGGATGGCGTGCGCGTGCCCAGGCGTTCGACGAAGCGCACGAGGTAACCATCCGGATCCTGGACGAGGAATTCACGCTGGCCGAATTCCTGATCGCCGACCCGATACCAGGCTTCGTTCGGCTGCTCGTAGAGCGGCCATTTGGCATCGCCGAGCGCCCTCAGCATGGGATCAATGCGATCGACGACCATCTGGAAATTGACGCCGCGTCCGAATGGCCGCTGCATCTCGGCCGTCTCCCAGCGTCCATTCAATTCGCAGAGCATGACTTGCAAGCGTCCTCTGACGAGATACGCAAATCGCGCATCGGGGCGATCATAGGCGAGCTCGAAGCCGAGCAAGTCGCGCCAGAACGGCAGGCTGGCTTCAATGCTGGAAACGCCGAGTTCGGGAACGAGATCGGCAAAGCCGCCTTGCGGTGCGCTTCCCGTGCTGTCGGAGGTCGCACGAGCGACGGGGTCTGAGGGCAGCGGTCTGTTCATTGCGGCGTCGCCTGATCTTATGACCGATCTTCGAGGCGGTTATCGCAGCGAAGCGGCGCGAAGGCCAGACGCCGAATGGGTCGAACGAATGCTCGCCGGGCAAGCCCGCCTCACGCGATCCGCAGCGCGAGGTCGCTTGCTTCCGTCTCGGCAAAGCCCGCCTGCAAGACCTCTTCGCGCTTATGGCGCAGATGCGCTCGCAGGATGTGCGAGAGGCCGGCACCGTCGCGCCGCTGCAGCGCGTTCAGGATCGCCTCGTGCTCCTTCACGGCGAACGCCCAGCGCTGCGGTGTCATCGGCGTGACGTAGCGCGCGCGGCGAATGCGCGCGGTCACGGAGGCGTAGAGGCCGGTCAGTGCGGGATTTCCCGCCGCGGCGACGATGGCTTCGTGAATGGCGCGGTTGCCGCGATAGTACTGGATCAGGTCGCCCTCGCGATAACGCTGCACCATGTCCGCGTGCGCGGCGGCGATCTCGCCGATCTCGGCGTCGTTGATGCGCTCGCAGGCGAGCTCGCCGGCGAGGGCTTCGAGGCCCTGGCAGACCTCGAACAGGTCGCGCATGTCCTTGTCGGTCAGCTTTGCCGCGCGCGAGCCGCGATGGGGCAGGAGCTGCACGAGGCCTTCGGCCGCGAGCACCTTGAGCGCTTCGCGCAGCGGCGTGCGCGAGATCTGGAGCCGGTCGCACAGCTCGCGCTCGGGGATCCGCGCGCCCGGCGGGATCTCGCCGTCGAGCAGGATGGCGCGGATGCGGCCGACGACCTCCTCGTGAAGCATGGCACGCGACTCCTGTTTGAATGCAAAAACGAAGTAATCGGTCGAAATCTGGAAGTTCCAGCTTGCTAATCCCAAATTTTGCATTCAAAAATGTAAAAAACAAGAGGATCGAGGAAATGGACCTGGCTGCGGAGGCGGACGACCTCGTTTTTGAATGCAACGACGGCATCGGGCGGATCACCTTCAATCGCCCGGAGGCGCGCAACGCCTTCACCTTCGCCATGTACGAGCGCCTCGCGGCGATCTGCGAAGAGGCCAACCGCGATCAATCGATCAAGGTGCTCGTGCTGCGTGGGGCCGGCGACAAGGCCTTCGCCTCGGGCACCGACATCAACCAGTTCCGCGAATTCAAGACGCCGCAGGACGCGATCGACTACGAGAACCGGATCGATCGCGTGCTCACTACGCTCGAACAGTGCCGCGTGCCGACGATCGCCGCGATCAACGGGTTCTGTACCGGCGGCGGGGCGGGCATCGCCGCGGCCTGCGACCTGCGCATCGGCACCAGAAGCGCCAAAATCGGATTTCCCATTGCCCGGACACTCGGCAACTGCCTGTCGATGTCCAATGTCAGCCGTCTCACCGCGCTCATCGGCGCCGCGCGCGTCAAGGATCTGATCTTCACCGCGCGCCTCATTGACGCCACCGAAGCCGCCAGCGTCGGGCTGCTCGGCGAGGTCGTCGAGGATCTTGCCGCCCTCGAAAAGCGCGCCGACGAGGTCGCCCGGCTGCTGGCCGGCCACGCGCCGCTGACGCTGACCGCGACCAAGCAGGCGGTGGCCCGCCTGCAAAAGCGGCTGACGCGGGACGAGGGCGAAGACCTCATCCTGATGTGCTACACGAGCCAGGATTTTCGCGAAGGGCTCGACGCTTTCCTCAACAAGCGCGCGCCGCAATGGCGCGGCCAATAGGACGGGCCGATGCAAAGCGATCGATCGCAGTCCACCTCTCGCCGTTCGGGACCGCTTGCCGGCCTCAAGGTCATCGATCTCACCCATGTCATGGCGGGCCCGACCTGCACGTTGATGCTCGCCGACATGGGCGCCGACGTCATCAAGATCGAGAAATGGCCGAACGGTGACGACACCCGCCATTCGGTGCCGCCGAAGATCGGCGAGGAGGCAGCCTCCTTCCTGATGATGAACCGCAACAAGCGCGGCATCGTACTGGACCTCAAGACCGATGGCGGCAAGAAAGTGCTGCGGCGGCTGATCGCCGACGCCGACGTGCTGGTCGAGAATTTCGCGCCGGGCGCCATGGAACGCCTCGGCTTCGGCTACGAAGAACTGCACAAGCAGCATCCAACGTTGATCTACTGCTCGCTCTCGGGGTTCGGCCGCACCGGCCCCTACAAGCACCGCCGCGGCTTCGATCTGGTCGCGCAGGCGATGAGCGGCATCATGAGCTTCACCGGTGAGCGTCCGGATGGGCCGCCGGTGAAGTGCGGCCCGCCACTGTCCGACATCACCGCCGGCCTGCTCGCGAGCATGGGCATCCTTGCCGCCTATACGCATCGCCTCAAGACCGGCGAAGGGCAGTGGGTCGAGACCTCGCTTTACGAGGCGGCCCTGGTGCAGACCTACTGGCAGTCCACGATCGCGCTGGCCGCAGGCACCGCGCCCCGCGCGATGGGCTCGGCGCATCCGCTCAACGCGCCGTATCAGGCCTTCGAGGCCTCGGACGGCTGGCTGGTGGTCGGCGGCGCCAACAAGAAGCATTGGCTCTTGATGCTCGAGGCGCTCGGTGCAAGCGAGCTTGCCGCCGATCCGCGCTTCGTCACCGGGGCCGACCGCATGGCGAACCTGAAGGAGCTCGAGGCCGTCCTGAGCGAACGCTTCCGCACCCGTTCGCGGGCACATTGGCTCGCGGCGCTGGACGAGAAAGGCGTGCCGTGCGGCCCGGTGCACGACATGCTGGAGGCGCTGAGCGATCCGCAGACGCTGGCGCGCGAGATGGTCGTCGAGGTCGAGCATTCCACGCTCGGTCCCGTGAAGACGATCGGGCTTCCGGTCAAGTTTTCGGAGACCCCAGGCAAAGTGCGCATCGGTGCGCCGGTCTACGGTGAGCACACAAGCGAGGTGCTGGCCGAGCATGGGTTCGACCAGAAGCAGATCGAAGCGCTCGAACAAGAAGGCGCAATCGTCCTGGCACCAGGGAGGCGCGAGGAACGCGTCGCCTGACCGGACGTCGATACAACGAATAAAACAGAACATAAAAAGCTGGAGGAAATCATGGGTCGGACGTCAACACTTCTGCTTTCCGCAGCCGCGGCCGTGCTCGCCGGCACAGTCCCGGCGTGTGCAGCCTGGCAACCGCAGAAGCCGATCGAGTTCGTGGCCACCGCCGGGCCCGGCGGCGGCACCGACAATCTCGCCCGCGCGGTGCAGAACATTGTCACCAAGTACAAGCTGACGGAGCAGCCCATCGTCGTCGTCAACAAGGGCGGCGGCAGCGGCGCCGAAGGCTATGTCTACGGCAAGGCGTCCGCAGGCGATCCCTACAAGGTGATCTTCGGAACGTCGAACGCCTGGCAGCAGCCGCTCGTCTCCAAGGTCGCCTTCAACTACACCGATCTCACCCCGATCGCGGCGATGGCGCAGGACGAGTTCCTGCTCTGGGTCAAGCAGGACGCGCCCTACAAGAATGCGGGAGACTATCTGAAGGCGGCCGCATCGGGCGAATTCAAGATGGGCGGTGCGCAGTCGAAGGACACCGACGAGGTGCTGACCCGCATGATCGAGAAGGCCGGCAAGGTCAAGCTAACCTACATCCCCTTCAAGAGCGGCGCCGAGACCGCCGTGCAGCTCGCCGGCGGACATCTCGACTCCCACGTCAACAATCCCAGCGAGAGCCTCGGGCAATGGCGTGGCGGCACGCAGCGACCGCTTTGCGTTTTCAGCCCGAAGCGGCTGCCGCAGGGCCCCAAGGTCACCGCGACCGAAGGCTGGAGCGACGTTCCGACCTGCACCGAGCAGGGGCTCGACATCAAGCAATATGAGCAGCCGCGGACGGTGTGGCTGCCCGGCAAGGTCACGCCGGACCAGGCCGCGTTCTATGTCGACCTCATGAAGAAGGTGCAGGCGACGCCGGAATGGAAGGACTACATCGAGAAGACTTCGCAGGTCGACACGTTCCTGACCGGCGCCGAGCTCGACAGGTTCATCAAGGAGGACCTCGAGCACGTCAAGCAGGTTGCGGGCGAGCAGGGCTGGCTGGTCAAGTGAGGCAGGCAAACCCCTTCAGCGGCAGGGCGGATGCAGATGACGAATAACGTGGCGGGAAGGTCGCCTGCGGCCATCCTTCGAGACGCCCGCCTGCGGCGGGCCCTCAGGATGAGGTCGCGCTTTGCGGCGAGATATCAGACCCTCATGGTGAGGAGCCCGCCAAAGCGGGCGTCTCGAACCATGCAGGCCGCGCACGTTCGGCAGGCTCCCCACTGCACATGTGATAGCCCAGCCCTCAGAGGTACCACGCGATGATATCGCGCCGCGTTCTTGAATTTGCGACCGCCGTCCTCACCGGCAGCTTTGGTGTGGCTGTCGTCGTGTCCAGCCTCGACAACGGCATCGGCTGGTCGAGCGCGGGGGTGGACGCCGGCACGTTCCCGTTCCTGACCGGCATCATCATCGTGCTCGGAAGCCTCTACAATCTGGTGCGGGGCCTTCTGCCGGCGACGACGCTCGCAAGCGTTCCCGTCGCGATCACACCGATCGAGCTGCGCCGGCTTGCCGGCCTGTTCGTGCCGGCCGCGATCTTCGTGGCCGCGATCCCGCTGGTCGGGATGTACGTCGCCTCAAGCCTGTACGTCTTCGCGGTGCTGGCGATCCCGAGGCACCAGACCGTGCCACGCGCGCTGGCGATGGCAGCGGCAACGGCGCTGGCGCTCTACGTCGTGTTCGAGCGCATGTTCCAGGTCAGCCTGCCGCATGGCGCGCTCGCTGCCGCGTTCGGCATCTGACGGAGAGGCCGATGGATAACCTCCAGGAACTCCTGCACGGCTTCACCATCGCGATCACCGTGCCGCATCTGCTCCTGATGGCGGTCGGCGTGCTGCTCGGCATTCTCGTCGGCGTGCTGCCGGGGCTGGGCGCGCCGAACGGGGTGTCGCTGCTCTTGCCGCTGACCTTCGGCATGCAGCCGGTGTCGGCGATCATCCTGCTCTCCAGCATGTATTGGGGCGCGCTGTTCGGCGGCTCCGTGACCTCGATCCTGTTCAACATCCCCGGCGAGCCGTCCTCAGTTGCAACCACCTTCGACGGCTATCCGATGGCGCGCGACGGCCGGCCGACGACGGCGCTCGCGACCGCCTTCGGTTCGGCTGCGTTCGGCGCGCTGGTCGGCGTCATCCTGATCACCTTCCTCGCATCCTGGGTGGCGCAGGTCGCGCTCGCCTTCGGGCCGCCGGAATATTTTGCGGTCTATTTCCTCGCCTTTGCGAGCTTCGTCGGCATGGGCGGGGCGGCCCCGATCAAGACCGTCGTGGCGCTGGCGATCGGTTTTGCGATCGCCGCCATCGGCATCGACACGGTCTCGGGCAGCGTCCGCCTGACCATGGGCATCGACGAGTTGGTCAAGGGGGTGAACTTCGTCGTCGCGGTGATGGGCCTGTTCGGCATCGGCGAGCTGCTGGTCGCCGTCGAGGAGGAATTTCATGCCCGCGCCGTCTCCTCGAAGATCGATTGGCGCGAGGTGTTTCGTGCGGTCGGCCGCCTGCCGCGGCATAGCGTTGCGCTGCTGCGGAGCGCCGCGATCGGGTGCTGGATGGGGATCACGCCGGGCGGCCCGACCGCCGCATCCTTCATGAGCTACGGCATCGCCCGCCGCTTCTCGCGCCGCGGCCGATATTTCGGCACCGGCGAGGTCGAAGGCATCATCTCGCCGGAGACGGCCGATCATGCCGCGGGCACCAGCGCGCTGCTGCCGATGCTCTCGCTCGGCATTCCCGGCTCGGCGACCGCGGCCGTCATGATGGGCGGGCTCATGATCTGGGGCCTCAATCCCGGGCCGATGCTGTTCGTCGACCAGAAGGATTTTGTCTGGGGCCTGATCGCCTCGATGTATGTCGGCAACATCGTCGCGGTTGCGCTGGTGCTGCTGACCGTTCCGGTCTTCGCCGCCCTGATGCGAATTCCGTTCGTGGTCATCGCGCCCCTGATCGTGATCATCTGCGTCGTCGGCGCCTATTCGGTGTCGAACTCCTATCTCGACGTGGTGATGATGCTCGGCTTCGGAATCGTCGGCTATCTCTTCAAGAAGCTGTTCTATCCGCTGGCGCCGCTGGTGCTCGCGATCGTCATCGGCGACAAGGCCGAGGATGCGTTCCGGCAGTCGATGCTGATGTCGAAGGGATCGCTCGGGATCTTCTTTGCGAACAAGCTGGTGACGTGCCTGATCGTGGCCGGCATCGCGCTGCTGCTGCTTCCGCTCGCGTTGCAGCTCGCGCGTTTGCTGCGCAGGCCCACGCCATCCGCCAGGAATGAGACGACAGCTCAGGAGAAGGTGATCATATGACCGCAAAGCCGCTCATTGCATTGGCGATGGGAGATCCCGCCGGCATCAGCCCGGAGCTGACCGCGAAGCTCGTGGCGGAGAACGACATCCGCGCCCGCAGCCGGCTCGTGGTGATCGGCGACCGCCGCATCTTCGACGAGGGCGCGCGAGTCGCGGGCGTCAAGCCGGACCTGACCATGGTGGAGCAGGGGGCCGACCTTCGATCGGAGCAGGGCGACGCGCTGTTTGTCGATCTTCGCCACCTCGATCCCAGGGACGTCGAGCCGAAGACCGCGACCCTCGCCGGCGGAAAATTCGCGCTGGCCAATTACCGGCATGCGCTCGAACTCGGCCGCGACAGGCGCGTCGATGCCGTCTGCTTCACCCCCTTCAACAAGCAGGCGATGCGGCTTGCCCGCGCCGAGTACGACGACGAGATCGCGTTTTCCGCGGAGGTGGTCGGCCTCAAGACCGCGGCAAGCGAGTTCAACGTGCTGGATCGGCTATGGAATGCACGGGTCACGTCCCACATCCCGCTGAAAGACGTCGCCGCGCGACTGTCCAGGGAACGTATCCATCGTGCGCTCAAGCTGACCGATTCCTGCATGCGCAACGCCGGCTTCGCCAGGCCGCGGATTGCGGTTGCGGGTCTCAATCCTCACGCCGGCGACGGCGGCAATTTCGGCCGCGAGGAGATCGACACGATTGCGCCGGTGGTCGCGGCCGGCCAGCGCGAGGGCATTGCCGCGGAGGGGCCGTTCCCGGCCGACACCGTGTTCCTGCGCGCCAAGGGCGGTGCCTTCGATGCGGTGCTGACGATGTATCATGACCAGGGTCAGATCGCGATGAAGCTGATGGGCTTCGATCGCGGCGTGACCTTGCTCGGCGGCTTTCCATTCCCGATCTGCACGCCCGCGCACGGCACCGCCTACGACATCGCAGGCCAGGGCATCGCATCGATCGGCGCCAGCCGCGCCGCGCTGCTGCTCGCGGCGGAGATGGCCGGGCGCCCTGCTGCGTGACGAGGCGGCGCGCGCCATGTCGCGAGACAGAATTGCACCGAGATCAATGTTCTTATTGTACTCACAATTGTGCCGGTTCATATTGCGGCGCATCGATCAAAATGCACCGAGAGGGGGCGCGCCCGACAAAGCGGAGCAACAGAATGACTATGAATTATCTTGATGTGTTTCTGGCATTCCTCGGAATGACCTTTGGCCTGCCTTCAGTGCTGCCCGGCCTCTTTTTCCAGCGGAAGGCCGAGCCGCCTCGGACCTCGCAAGCGAGGTCGACCGACGCCGGCACCACAATAACCGATGACGACGTTACGGCGACCTGAGCCGAATCTCGCCCGCGATGTTTCGGCGTGACGCGAGCCGAGGTGCGAGCGTGACGGTCATGGAGATGCGCAGATGGATGTGACGGTCGCTACAGTGATCATCGCCTTTTCGGGCGTCTTCCTAATCTGCTTCATGAAGGGCGCATTCGGCGGCGGCTTCTCCATCGTCGGCATTCCGTTGCTGTCGTGCGTGATGGATCCGGTCACGGCGGGCGGCCTGCTCGCGCCGCTCTTCATCGCTATGGACCTGTTCGCGCTGCGCTACTGGAAGCCCTCGACTTGGTCGAAGCCGGACCTTGTGCTGCTGTTGCCCGGGCTCGTGATCGGCATTGCCCTCGGCTATCTCTTGTTCCGTGTATTGGACCATCGCGCCGTCGCGATCGTGATTGCGGTCGTGACGTTGAGCTTCGTTGGCATATGGCTCGTGAGTGATCCGAAGGTGGTCATTCGTCCGCGCTCCTCGCCGAAGGCGGTTGCTGCCGGTCTTGCCTCGGGTGTCACGACCATGGTCGCGCATTCCGGCGGACCGCCCCTGGCGATGTACCTCCTGCCGCTGGGCCTCAGCAAGGAGGTCTACGCGGGAACGACGAGCCTGTTCTTCACCGTCGGCAACGCGATCAAGGCGGTACCTTGGCTGTTGCTCGCGCGGCCGGCGGGCAACGTCTGGATCGTGATGGCGGCGTGCCTCTTTGCTATCCCCAGCGGCGTCTGGCTCGGCTGGCGGCTGCACGGAAAGCTGGACCAGCGGCAGATCTACCAAGCGTGCCATGGCTTGCTGGCCGTGACGGCGTTGAAGCTGTTGTGGGATGGAGTGTCTGGTTATCTCGGATAGGCTGTAAGTCGCGCCGCATCATGTCAAAGCGCGTTGGCGCGCGCAAAACACCAGCGAACACAGCCCTCCGGCTACTGTGCATGGGGTTGTTTTCGCGGTTTTTGATCGGGCAGGCGGACGCTGGCCTCAGGCCCCGCAGATGATCACGCCGTACCAGCCGAGCCCTCGATAGGTCTCGTAGCCCGGCGTCGCATGGAAGGCCACCATCGTGCCGGAGCGGTCCTGATAGAATCCGGAGCGCTGGCCGTTCAGCGACAGCGAGATGCGCTCGCTCAGAATGCCCTGGCCGTCGGAGGACGCGATGACGCGGAAATTGGAGTCGACCAGCAGCACGCGGGCCTTGTCGCCGTCGCCGACGCGCACGCCCTGGACGATGGCGCGGGCCTGCGGCTCCCAGTCGAAATGGATGGCGAGCACGCCGATCGGCGCGCCGTTGGCCTGGCCACCGGCGCGGACGCTGGCGCAATAGGTCGCAACCTGCGCGTTGCCGAGCAGCGGCTGGTTCTCGACGTCGCCGGCGACATAGTCGTCGCCGGAGCGCAAGGTCCGGGCTTCGCGAAACCATTTGGTGTGGGCGACGTTCTGGCCGACGACGCGAAAGCGGTCGGCGCGCCCGTTGGCGATGACGTTGCCGTCGAGGTCGCAGAGCCAGAGGTCGAGATAGACGGTGTAGGCGCCGAGGATGACGCCGAGGCGCTGCGAAGCATAGGTGACCGCGGCCGGAGCAGGCGAGGCCGCGCAATCCACCACGGCGGAGTCGGTCGCCCACCAGCGCACGTCGCAGGTGCGTTCATAGAGGTTGCGGTCGATCAGTTCGACCGCATTGAGCGACAGGTCGACCATGCGCTCGCCGCGCGAGCGCTGGCTCATGCGGTCGATCGATGCGACGAGATCGCCGGTGCGTTTCGTCAGCTGGGTCTCGAGCTCGCGCGCGATGGTCTCGACCTGCTGGCCGACGCCGCGCACCTCCTGCGCCACCACCGCGAAGCCCGCGCCCTGCGCACCGGCGCGCGAGCTCTCGATCAGCGCGTTCAGCGCCAGCATCTTCATCTGGTTGGTGATCTGCTGGATCGCCTTGGTCTTGTCGACCGCGATCTGGTTGACCTCCGCGGTGAGGCGGTTGATCAGCGCGGAAATGTCGGAATCGTCGTCAGCGGGTTCGGACGTGGTCGGCTTGGCTTTCAGACCGAGCGCAGCAGACATCGGGGAGTTCCCTTGGCAATGAGGCCTGATCTGCAATGAACCCGGAACAATCGCTTACAGATCGAATACGATTCTTTTTCGAGGATTCCGCCTAACGCCTGCTTAATTTGCTGTTCGACGGAATGCCCAAATGATAGTCACTCCGGCCTGTCGGCCGGCCATCCACCGCTTTGTGCGGCCCGGCCGTTGCAAATTGCCGGGGTTTCCCGGCCAATCCCCTTAAGCCAGTGACCGGGCGCCAGCGTGATCGCCCGAACCTCGAGTTCCCAACAGACAGCCGCTCGTCATGACGCCGCCTGCCACCGCCTTGCCCGTCGAAGCGCCCCAGGCGTTCCTGGGGGTGACGCGCTCGCTCACCGACAAGCTCTGGCGCGACCGGCTGGAC
The DNA here is from genome assembly GCF_004571025.1 of Bradyrhizobium niftali. Lineage (GTDB taxonomy): Bacteria > Pseudomonadota > Alphaproteobacteria > Rhizobiales > Xanthobacteraceae > Bradyrhizobium > Bradyrhizobium niftali. The sequence continues at coordinate 548,444 of NZ_SPQT01000002.1, forward strand.
GCCCGCGGGGCGGCCCAGGCGCTCGCCATCGTGCAGCGGCACCAATTGCCGGAACTGCTGGCGCGGGTGCTGGCGGGACGCGGGGTCGACATCGACGCTGTGCCCGACTTCCTCGACCCTACCATCCGCAAGCTGCTGCCGGACCCCTTCACGGTCACGGAGATGGAGGCCGCCTCCAAGCGGATCGCGGATGCGGCACAGAAGGGCGAGAAGGTCGCGATCTTCGGTGACTACGACGTCGACGGCGCGACCTCGGCGGCGCTGCTGGCCTGGCACCTGCGCCATTGCGGGCTCGATCCGCTGATCCACATTCCCGATCGGATTTTCGAGGGCTACGGCCCGAACGTCGAAGCCGTGCGTGCGCTGGCGGCGAAGGGCGCCACGCTGCTCGTCACCGTCGATTGCGGCACCACCAGCATCGAGCCGCTGGCGGAAGCCAAGCGCCTCGGCATGTCCGTGGTCGTAATCGATCATCACCAGGCCGGCACGGAGTTGCCCGAGGTCGATGCACTGGTCAATCCGAACCGGCTCGACGATCTCTCCGGCCTTGGCCATCTCGCCGCCGTTGGGCTGGTGCTGGTGACGCTGGTCGCGGTCAATCGCGAATTGCGCCAACGCGGCTTCTGGACATCCGAGATGCCCGAGCCTGATCTCCTGGGCATGCTGCATCACGTCGCGCTCGGCACGGTCGCCGATGTGGCGCCGCTGATCGGACTCAACCGCGCCTTCGTCGCCAAGGGGCTGATCGCGATGCGGCGGCGCGACCATGTCGGCCACACCGCGCTGATGGACGTGGCGCGGCTCAACGGCCCGCCCGAGGCCTGGCATCTCGGCTTCATGCTGGGGCCGCGCGTCAATGCCGGCGGCCGCATCGGACGCGCCGATCTCGGCGTGCGGCTCTTGCTCGAAGGCGACAGCGTCGAAGCCGCGCGGATCGCCGCCGAGCTCGATCGCCTCAACACCGAACGTCGCGTCATCGAGCAGGCCGCCGAGGCACAGGCCGAGGCCGAGGCGCTGGCCTCGATCGGGCTGGAGGACAAGCTCGGCGTCATCGTCACGGCGTCCGAAGGCTGGCACCCCGGCGTGGTCGGCCTCGTCGCCTCCCGCCTGAAGGAGAAGTTTTCGCGGCCGGCCTTTGCGATCGCACTCGAGCCCGGCGGCATCGGCACCGGCTCGGGCCGCTCGATCGCCGGCGTCGACATCGGCAAGGCGGTGCGGCAGGCGGTCACCGACGGCATCTTGCTGAAAGGCGGCGGCCACGCGATGGCCGCGGGCGTGACGCTGCGCAAGGAGAAGCTCGCCGAATTCCGCGCCTATCTCGAAAATGCGCTGGCGCGCGACGTCGCCGAGGCGCGCCACGTCAACGAGCTCTATATCGACGGCGCCGTCTCCGCGCGCGCGGTGACGACGGAGCTTGCGACCACGCTCAACCGCGCAGGGCCCTTTGGCAGCGGCAATCCGGAAGCCGTGCTGGCGCTTCCGGCGCACCAGCTCGTCTATGCCGACGAGGTCGGCCAGGCGCATCTGCGTCTACGCTTCAAGTCGGGCGACGGCGCCATCGTCAACGGCATCGCGTTCCGTTCGGTCGGACAAAAACTCGGCAATGCGCTGGTCGCCAATCGCGGCAACCAACTGCACGTCGCGGGATCGTTGTCGGTCGACCGCTATCAGGGCGCCGAGCGCGTACAGTTCCGCGTCATCGACGTGGCGCTACCGGACCAGGGGCCATCCGTGATTAAGTAGCGGCCTCAAACAACAAAAAAAGGGAGTGAACATGGCAGGGCAGGTTGAGGGCAAGGTCGCGCTGGTGACGGGCGGCGCCTCCGGCATCGGCGAGGCGATCGTCGAGCTGTTCGCGCGCGAGGGTGCGACGGTCATTGCAACCGACATCGACGAGCTGCGCGGTCCCGAGCTCGCCAAGCGCATCACCAAGGCCGGCGGCAAGGCGATCTTCCTGGAGCAGGACGTCACCAGCGAGGAGCGGTGGATCGAGATCGTCGCCGAGATCGCGAAGCGCTACGGCCGGCTCGACATCATGGTCTCCAACGCTGGCATCGGCATTGCCGTGCCCTCGATCGTCGACATGACGCTCGGTGACTGGCGCAAGCAGAACGCGATCAATCTCGACGGCGTGTTTCTCTCGGTCAAGCATTGCCTGCCCTTGATGCGCAAGACCGGAGGCGGCTCGATCGTCATGATGTCCTCGCTGGCGGGCCTGCGCGGCTCGCCCGGGCTGTCGGCCTATTCGGCCACCAAGGGCGGCGTGCGGCTGTTTGCGAAATCGATCGCGATGGAGTGCGCGGCTGTGGGCGACGGCATTCGCGTCAACTCCGTTCATCCCGGCATCATCGACACCCCGATCTGGGGCAAGATCCCGACGGGGGCGACCGGCAACCAGGGCAATGCGCCGATTGATCCGGAGGAACGGGCCCGGGTCGTCACGCCGCTCGGCCGCGCCGGGCAGGCCACCGAGATCGCCAGCGGCGTCTTGTATCTGGCATCAGATGCCTCGCGCTACGTCACCGGCAGCGAGCTCGTGATCGACGGCGGCATGAATGCCGGCGGCGTGCCGCGGCGGCAATAGGCCGCCGCGCGGGCTGCGAAGGGCAGGGTGGCGCCGGCAGGGGCTGACGCGCAGGCGCCGGCCCTGTAGAAGGCGAGGAGCTTCCGACCGACAGGGGTTTCCTTCGCCATGGCGCACAGCCTTCACTCTTCGTCATCCACGCCAGCGCCATTCCGCTCGAACCGGCCTGATCTCGCCTCCGACGCGATCCGCACCGCGCGCGAGGACCTCGCCGCCTGCTTCCGCATGGCCGCGCGCAACGGTTTCGAGGAGGGCATCTGCAACCATTTCTCGGCCGTCGTGCCGGGCCATGATGATCTCTTCCTCGTCAACCCCTATGGCTATGCCTTCCGCGAGCTGACCGCTTCAAAGCTGCTGATCTGCGACTTCCACGGCAACGTGCTCGACGGCGAGGGCGTGCCCGAGGCGACGGCGTTCTACATCCACGCCGAGATGCACAAGCGCCTGCCGCGCGCCAAGGTCGCCTTCCATACCCACATGCCCTACGCCACGGCGCTGTCGATGACCGAGGGCGATCCGCTGATCTGGGCCGGCCAGACCGCGCTGAAATTCTACGGCCGCACCGCGGTCGACCGCGACTATAACGGCCTTGCGCTCGACAACCGCGAAGGCGCGCGGATCGCGTCCGCCGTCGGCGATGCCGACATCGTCTTCATGAAGCATCACGGCGTGATGGTGCTGGCGCCGACCATCGCGGAAGCCTGGGACGATCTCTATTATCTCGAACGCGCCGCCGAGGTGCAGGTGCTGGCGATGTCGACGGGGCGCAAGGTGCTGGCCGTCGATCCCGCGATTGCGGCCGAGACCTACAAGCAGATGCGCGAGGGCGATTCCGAATCCGCGCGATTGCATCTGGCCGCAATTCGTAGACAGCTTGATGCTGAGGAGCCTCAGTACAGGCACTGACCCCAACCGCCGTCATTCCGGGGCGCGCGAAGCGCGAGCCCGGAATCCATCGCGCAGCAATCCAGGCGGACCAATGGATTCCGGGCTCGCGCCAAGTGGCGCGCCCCGGAATGACAAAGTGAGAGAGCGGGCGCTACGACCCCTGCCGCAGCCTCGCCAGCACCTTCAACCCGCCATAGCCGTCCGCCGGCGTGATCCCCGCGCGCTGCTGGAAATCCTTGATCGCCTTCATCGTGTCGTTGCCGACGCGGCCGTCGGTGCCGCCGGTGTCGAACCCGGCCTTGGTCAGCCGCGTCTGCATCTCCTGCACCTCGGCGAGCGTCAGCGCGCGCTCGGAGCCGGGGAAGGGCTGGATGAAGGGCGGTGCGCCCAGGCAGCGGTCGCCGAGATGGCAGATCGCCAGCGCATAGTTCATCGAGGGGTTGTAGCTCTTCACTGAGTAGAAATTCGGCCCGAGCAAAAAGGTCGGTCCGCCCGCGACCGGCGTCCACATCTGCGCAGTCGCGGAGGCTTGCGGAAACGGCTGGCCGTCGGCGCGGGTGACGCCGGCCGCCTGCCATGCCGCATAGGTGCGGCTGCCGCTCATGTCGCCTGATGCCCGCACCTCGTAGCCCCAATGCTCGCCGCGGTGCCATTTGCCGCGATTGACGAGGTACTTTGCCGTCGAGCCCAGCGCGTCGTCGGGCTTGCCGAATGGCGAGACCTTGCCGTCGCCGTCATAGTCGATGCCGACATTGAGCCAGACTTCCGGCATCCATTGCGAATGCCCCATCGCGCCGGCCCAGGAGCCCTTCATCTCCTCCGGCGTGCTCCAGCCCTTGTCGACGATGCGCAGCGCGTTGATCAGCTCGGTCTCCCAATAGGCCTTGCGGCGCGGCTCGTTCCAGGCGAGCGCGGCGAGCGAGGGAAACACCGGCGTCATGTGGTTCTGCTGCACCAGCGGATCGCCATAGGCGGACTCGACGCCCCACAGCGCCAGCAGCGTGCCGCGCTCGACGCCGAAGTCGCGCTCGATGCGCGCGAGCAGGGCCTCGTTGTTCTTCAGCGCGATCTTGCCGTTGATGATGCGCCAGTCGGAGACGCGGCGGTTGATGTATTGCCAGACCTGCTCGTGGAATTCGGGCTGGTTGCGCATCTGCTTGAACACGCTCATGTCAGGCTCGACCCGCGCCATCGCGCGCTGCCAGGTTGCGGCAGAAATGCCCTTCGCCATCGCGCGCGCGCGAAAGCTCTCGCGCCACTCGTCGAAGCCTGGCGGTGCGGCGAGGGCGCATGTGGGTGATGCGACGAAGGCTGCCGCGCCAAGCGCAGATTTCAGCAGGACGCGGCGGGTGGGCGTGGCCGAGGAATCAGCTTGCTTCATGGACACATTGTAGCGGGAAACAAGGCTCCTGTGAGTCGGTTCCTGGAACAGGAGGAACAGTCATCGCCCCGGCGTTCCCGGAACAAAGCCGCGCACCCCGCATTCCCCCTGCACGCAATCGAGCAGAACCATGGTGATCAAGAAGGAATATGAATTCGGCAATCGCAGCAAGACCGTGATTCATCACGACAACGACTGACGGAGCGGGGCCCCGGCTGGAGCGCCGGGACTCACTTCATCGAGAATTCGGGGTGTCATGAAGATACGCGCGCATGCGGAAAGCCACGTCGTCGAACTCGATGACGGATCGCAATGGCAGATCTTTCCCGGCGATCTCGCGACCACGCTGAGCTGGAAGCCCGAAACCGATCTGCGTCTGGAGTGCAGCATCGATCGGGTGAGTTCGCATGTGCTGGTGAACACCACGGACCAGAGCCGCGTCCGGGTGATCGCCGCAGGCGAGAGTTGGCCCGACGGCGAGGTTAAGAAAGCGTTGAGGGATGGGTAAGCCACCTCGGCGCGCGGCGGCAAATCCCCCATTTTCGGTCAGCCGCTTTACGGTCGGTTCGCTCTTGTCCTGCAAAATGCCCGCATGCAGGAGCTGTTCGACATCATCCGTGCCAATCCCTGGCCGTTAGGCGCAGGGCTGTTCGTCGTGATCCTGATGATCATTGCGGAAAACTTTGGCCGCGGCATTCAGGGCGACGGTGCCGTCAGCGACTTCTCGGATGCCGATGGCGGCGACGGAGGCTGCGGCGACTAGGGTTAGTCCCGGCGCGGTCTAGTCGTCCTGCAAATCGGCCGCGATTCCGGCGAGCCAGCGCCGGACCGAGGTTTCCGCCTTGCTATCCAGATCCCGGGCGAGGCGCTTTTCCAGCGCAATCACCCGCTCCCGGCACGCCTTCAACAGCGTCGCGCCGCGCGGCGTCAGCGTCCATTGCTGGATGCGGCCATGGACGGGATGGGGCGTCATCGCAATCGCGCCGTCGCGTTCGAGGTTGCGAATGATGACGCCCACCGTCTGCGGCGTGAGGAAGGTGAGGCGGGCGACGTCGGCGCCTGACAGGCCCGGATAGGCGTTGAGCATCGTCAGTACGGCAAATTGCGGCGAGGTCACGCCGAGATCGGCGAGCGTCCGTTCCATCGTCAGGCGGACCGCGGCATGGGCCTGGCGCAGCAGGTAGCCAAGATAGCCTTCCTCGCCGCGTTTGCCTTCCCCTGGGGCAGGCACGCGAACGGCGCCGCCGTCGGAAGCGGCGGGGGCCTTCCGCGGGCCTTTCGATCTTGTGAGGTCAGTGGCCTTGCGCGTCATATAAGAGCTCTTATACAATATAAGCATTCTTACAATAACACGAGGTGCACGGCAATGTCACACGCCCGCAGCGAATACGAGGATTTCAAGCGGATCGCGCCCGATGCCTATGATCTGGTGCTTGCGCTGGGCCAGGTTGCGGCCAAGGCCGGCCTCGACAAGCAGCTTCTCGAACTGGTCAAGTTGCGCGCCTCGCAGATCAACGGCTGCGCCTTCTGCGTCCAGCATCACATTCTGCTCTCGGAGCGGCTCGGCGTGCCCATGGACAAACTCCATCTGGTCGCGGTCTGGCGCGAGGCACCGATCTACTCGGCGCGCGAGCGTGCGGCATTAGCCTGGACCGAAGCACTGACGCTGCTGCCGAACGGCTTCGGCGATGAGGTCTATGCCGAGGTGCAGCGCGAATTCTCCGAGACCGAGCTGATGTACCTGACCTCGGCGGTCGCCTCGATCAACGTCTGGAACCGGTTTGGCGCGGCCTATCGCTGGACGCCGACGAAGCGGCCGGTCGCGACGAATGCCGTGGCATCCTGATTGCCATAAGGGAACAAGGGGAGGTTGTCATGACAGCAATGAGTATGGCCAGCACGCAACGCCCGGTGCCGTCGCGATCAACGGCGCTGGCCGTTGTCGGCGGGCTCGCCTGCGCACTCGCGATCGGCAAGGCGCTACCGCTGACGATGGAGACCGTGTCAGGCGCGCTGGCACCGCTCTGCGCCACCGCTGCCGAGAGCTCGCCGCTCGACAAGGTCGAGCCGATCGGCTCCTACGCATTGCCGAACGTGCCGGGCAAGCGCGTGACCATCGTGCGCGTCTTCTACGGACCCGGCGGATTTACGCGGCCACATCGCCACGCAGGCTCGGTGACCGCCTACATCACCAAGGGCGAGATCCGCTCCCAGCTCGGCGGCGGCCCGGTCGAGACGTTTGGCGTCGGCCAGTCCTTCTTCGAGCCGCCCGGCGCGACGCATCTGGTGTCGGCGAATGCCAGCGCCACGGAGCCGGCGGAATTGATCGCGGTGTTCGTGGCGGACGAGGGCGCGCAGCTGACGACGTTTCTGGATTAGTTCGTAGCGATCGTAGCCCGGGTGAGCGACGCGACACCCGGGACAGTCGTCGTGAGAATCCCGGATGTCGCTTCGCTCATCCGGGCTGCGCAATTGGGGTGCTCTGCGATCTAATCAGCCCCCGTACGACGCCGGATCGGGATTGTCGGACGGGTGCTCGAACGATTTCTTCATCGACACCGGCATCGGCACGTGGAAGTTGAGGCCGCGCGGCGGCACCGGCTCCATGAACCATTTGTTGTAGATCTTCTCGATCTCCGGGCTCTTGTAGAGTCTTGCAGTCGCGCGATCGACCACCGCCTTGAACGCCGTATCGTCCTTGCGCAGCATGATGCCGTAGGGCTCGGGATCGGAAAAGGCGCCGGAGCTGATCGCGTAAAGCGACGGGTCCTTCGATGAAGCGATCATGGCCGCAAGCTGGATGTCGTCCATGACGAAGGCCTCGGCGCGGTCGGTCTCGACCATCAGGAAGGCCTCGGGGACGTCCTTTGCGTTCATGACGGTGATGCCGAGCGAGCGGGCGGCGTTGGCCTTGTTGAGCTGGGTGATGTTGGTGGTGCCCGAGACCGAGACGACGGCCTTGCCCTTGAGGTCGTCGACCTGGTCGAGCTTCGAAGCCTTCTTCGACACGAAGCGGCTCGCCGTGAGGAAATGCGTGTTGGTGAACCACACCTGCTTCTGGCGGTCGGCGTTGTTGGTGGTCGAGCCGCATTCGAGGTCGATGGTGCCGTTCGCCATCAGCGGAATGCGGTTGGACGACGTCACGAGGTTCTCGTTGACCGCGAGCTTGTCCAGCTTCAGCTCGGCCTTGATCTCCTCGACGATCTTCATGCAGATGTCGATGGCGTAGCCGACGGTCTTCTGCTTTTCGTCGATATAGCTGAAGGGCACGGCACTGTCGCGCACCCCGAGCGTGATCGCGCCGGTGTCCTTGATCTTCTTCAGCGTACCGGTCAATTCCTGCGCTTGAGCCGGCACGGCGAATGCGACGGCCGCAATGACCGCCGCGGTGAGACAACGCATGTGCTTCCCTTTCTCCAGTTTGCTTGCGGCAAGCCAAGCAAGTCTGGGGCCAGAGAAGGCCAGGCCGTTCGGGGAGAGCCGGACGCCGATCCGGTCAAACCGCGTGCGCCGAAAGGGGGCGTAATGGGATCGTCGTCGAGGCGCGCCGAGCGGTGAGGCGCGAGCTGCCTCAATTATCCTCGCTGCTCGAGCCCTCGCGCGGGTCCGGCTTGATCACATCCTCGGGCAGCGCATGTGCCACGGGCTGCGGAGTGCCCGCGATCTCCGGGCCGACTTCGCGGCCGCGGGCGCGGATCAGGTGTTCATAGGCGGAGACCAGCGTGACGTAGGGGCTGACCCAGATCCAGCCGTCGCGGGTGAACACCTGGACGTCGAAATGCAGGTGCATCGACGTGCCGGCGGGATGATCGAGATAGTTCGAGACCACGCCGATCTTCTCGCCCTCGGTCACCATGCGGCCGTTGAGCAAACCGTCGGCGTTCATCGCCTGCGGGTTCATGTGCATGTAGCGGAAGCGCATATGCTCGGTGCGGCTGTTGATCTCGAGCGTCGCGGCCTGGTCCTTGGAAGCGCGGATCACGATGGCGTCGCGCACGGCAACGACGGCGCGCTGCTTGGGATCGCAGGGGGCGCGGCCCTCGCCGGGCGGCGGGCATTCGGCGGCGCGGATGTCCTCGCCCTGGTGGCCGTAACCGCCGCCGCATTGCCAGACTTCGAAGCTGCGGGACTCGCAGAAATTGTCGCGCCACGGATAGGCAGTCGGACCGTCGTTCTTGTCGCGCTTGCCGTAGGATTGCGAGCGCACGAAAGCGGGCGCCTTCTCCAGCGGGAAGCGGATCTGCGCATAGGCCATCACGTCCGGATGGCCGCTCTTGTTGCGGTAGCCGCTGTTCGGGATGATGTCGCCGCTTGGCCGGTAGCTGAAATCGGCCGAACGCCCCGAGGGGCGATCGATGATGTCGGAGGCAACGTCCATCAACGGCCGCATGCGCTGGCCGCCGGCGACGCGCAGCGCCTTCAGGAAACGTTCGGCAACCGGATAGGCTTCCTTGCAGGCGAGCCGCCGCGGCTTTGCGACGCTGTCCAGGCACTGGATGGAGACGACATAGGCGACGCCGAAGCGGGTGAAAGCGTAGCGCACGTAGCCTTCCCGGATGAACCTGCGCAGGTCCGGATAGAGGGCAGCAAGCGGCTTGACCGGCTCGCCCTTGCCGCCGGCGGGGTCGGCGATGTCATAGAGCAGCGCAGAGCCGGTGATCTGCACCTCGACCGGTCTTGCGAAGACACGCGTCGGCATGCCGTCACCGGCGCCCGCGCCGGGCTCGAGCGAGAAGCTCGCGCTGTATCCGGCGGGGCCGGCGTCGAACATGTCGACGGGGTTGAAATCAGCCTGGTAGCGCGACAGCGACAGGCTTGACGGTGCGCCGTTGCGCTGGGCCTCGAGATAGGCGCCGGCGTCGAACGGCAGCAGCACGGGCACGGAGCTGCGGGCAATGCCGGTGAAGAACTGGGAGGAGACCGCGTTGAGCTGCACCAGCGCCGGCATCGCGCGCGGATCGTAGCGCGGCACGGAACGGCGAGGCACGAAAATGAAATCGCTGGCAACCCGGGGGTGGCCGTTGATCTCGGTGCGGAGCTGGTCGAACGCTGCGCGCCAATCGACGCGCAGGGCCGTGAGTGAGGGGCTGCGGAATTCATCCGCGGCCAGCGGAGCGGCAACGAGGAGCGAAAGCGACGCCAGAATAAGCGAGACGAAGCGGAGCCTCTTCCTACCCACTGTCTCGCCCCCCGGCGGTACCTGTTCCGATCCTCGATCCCTGACTTAGTCCTTGGCGCGCTCGGAGTAGGAGCCGTCTTCGGTCATCACGACGATACGGGTGCCGACCGAGATGTGCGGCGGCACGGTGGTGCGCACGCCGTTGGAGAGCACCGCGGGCTTGTAGGAGGACGAGGCGGTCTGGCCCTTGGTCACGGGCTCGGTGTCCACCACTTCCAGCGTCACGCGCTGGGGCAGGGCGATCGACACCGGGTTGGTACCGTGCAGGGACAGCTTGACCGTCATGCTCTCCTGGAGATACGCGGACGCGTCGCCGACGACGTCCTTGGAGACCTGGACCTGGTCGTAGGTTTCCGGGTTCATGAAGTGGTAGCCGTCGCCATCTTCGTACAGGAAGGTGTAGTTGCGCTCTTCGATAGTGGCCTTTTCGACCTGGTCGGTGGTCTTGTAACGCTCGGAGATCTTTACCCCGTCCGAGATTCGGCGCATTTCGATCTGGCTGACCGGGGTGCCCTTGCCGGGATGGATGTTCTCGGCGCTCACGACGACATAGAGCTTGCCGTCTTGCTCGATCACGTTGCCCTTGCGAATAGAACTGGCGATGACTCTCAAAGCTGTATTTCCTGCTTGCTTGGCCCGGCTCCGGCCAGGACGTGGTCAAATTGATGGGGGACTTGGGGCCTCAAATCAGACCTCGGCGCCCGTTTGGGGCCGCAACATACTGATTTTGCCGTTGGATGCCAGCACTTTGCTGATGGTTGGGGTGGTCGGTTAATGGCTGGGGACAAGCCGATTTCGCCGTTCTGGTCGCCCGAGCGGCACCTCGACCGGCGGCCGTTCCTCCAGGCGAGGGGAGCCGTGACCGGGGCTTTACGGGGGTTTTTCGCCGAGCAGGGCTTCATGGAGGTCGAAACCTCCGTTCTTCAGGTCTCCCCGGGCAATGAGACCCATCTGCACGCCCCCCGAACCGAGATCGTGCGGCCCGACGGCAGCCGGGCCAGCCGCTATTTGCGGACCTCCCCGGAATTTGCCTGCAAGAAGCTGCTGGCGGCCGGCGAGCCCCGAATCTTCGAGTTTGCCCGGGTGTTCCGTGACCGCGAGCGCGGCGACCTGCATCTGCCCGAATTCACCATGCTGGAATGGTACCGGGCCGGTGCGCCCTATGACGCCATCATGGCCGACACCGTCGTGGTCATCGCCCGCGCGGCGCAGGCGACCGGGATCGGGACCTTCTCCTTCCGCGGCCGGACCGCCGACCCCTTCGCCGAGCCGGAGCTCCTGACGGTCGCACGCGCCTTCCAACGGTTCGCCGGCATCGACCTGCTGTCGACAATCTCGGGTGACGAGGGTAACCGTGCAGCGCTCGCCCAAATGGCCGCCGGCAAGGTCCGGGTGGCCGGGGACGACACCTGGTCCGACATCTTCAGCAAGGTTCTGGTCGAGCATGTCGAGCCGCATCTGGGGCAGGGACGTTTGACCATTCTGTTCGAATACCCATCTCCAGAGGCGGCACTGGCGCGCGTGAAGGCCGGCGATCCCAGGGTCGCCGAACGGTTCGAGGTCTATGCCTGCGGCGTCGAACTCGCCAACGGTTTTGGCGAACTGACCGATGCCGAAGAGCAGCGTCGGCGCTTCACGGAATCGATGGCGGAGAAGCAGCGTCGCTACGGCGAGGCCTATCCGCTGGACGAGGACTTTCTGGCCGCGGTCGCCGCAATGCCGGAGGCGAGCGGCGTCGCGCTCGGCCTCGACCGCCTGGTGATGCTGGCCAGCGGCGCAACACGGATTGATCAGGTGGTGTGGACACCCCCTGCAAATGAAACGCCAAGTGAGACATGACGAAGACCAATCTTGCACGCACCTTGCGTGAGCCGGCCGAGCTCGTGGCCGAGCACCTCGCGCCTGCCGCGGCCCTGCCGGCGCTGGAGCGCGTTGCCGCGCGCTATGCGGTCGCGATCACGCCGGCGCTGGTCGAGTTGATCGACACGTCCGATCCCGACGATCCCATCGCCCGCCAGTTCGTGCCGACCCCCGCGGAGCTCGAGATGCAGCCGGGCGAGAGCGCCGATCCGATCGGGGATCATCCGCACTCGCCGGTGCCCGGCATCGTGCACCGCTATCCCGATCGCGTGCTGTTCAAGCTCGTTCACGTCTGCGCGGTCTATTGCCGCTTCTGCTTCCGCCGCGAGATGGTCGGACCCGGCAAGGACAACGCGCTCTCGGACAGCGCTTATCGTGCTGCCATTGATTACATCCGCGCGCACGACGAGATCTGGGAGGTGATCCTGACCGGCGGCGATCCCCTGATGCTGTCGCCGCGTCGCATGAGCGAGATCATGGCCGATCTCGCCGGCATCGATCACGTCAAGATCATCCGCCTTCACACCCGCGTGCCCGTCGCCGACCCCGCGCGCGTCAGCGACGAGATGGTCGCAGCGCTGAAGGTGACGGGTGCGACCACCTGGGTTGCGCTGCATGCCAACCATGCACGCGAGCTGACGGAGGCCGCGCGCGCCGCCTGCGCGCGGCTCGTCGATGCCGGCGTCCCCATGGTCAGCCAGTCGGTGCTTTTGCGCGGCATCAATGACAACGTCACGGCTTTGTCGGATTTGATGCGAGCTTTCGTCGAATGCCGGATCAAGCCGTACTATCTGCATCACGGCGATCTCGCGCCGGGCACGGCGCATCTGCGCACCACCCTGGCGGAGGGGCAGGAGCTGATGCGGCAGCTGCGCGGACGGGTGTCAGGACTGTGTCAGCCTGACTATGTCATCGATATTCCCGGCGGCGCCGGCAAGTCGCCGGTGGGGCCGAACTACGTGTTGGCGGTGCAAAATACCGCACCCGACGCACGTGAAGCGGCGCCGGAAACGCGGTATCGTATCGTGGACTATTGCGGTGACGTTCACCTCTATCCGCCCGAGACGTGAGTGGTGCTGGAGCGGAGGCCGGTTTGAAAATGGAGGAGCGGAAATGAAGAAGATCATGGTGGCAGCATCGCTCGTGGTCTTGCTTGGCGGCACGGCGGTTGCACAGACCGGCGGCTCCAAGGGATCGACCACCACGTCGGGACAGTCGGCGGGCTCTTTGCCGCCTGCACCCGTCGGTCATCGGCAGCCGCGCGCCGGCGACGTGCCGAACGAAAAGAATTTGAGCGACCCGAACGATCCCCTCAGCAAGGAAAACCAGGCGCTCGACAAGAAGATCAAGAGCATCTGCCGCGGCTGCTAGGCCGCGTCGGTGCGGGCAGGGCGCGACAGCTCGCCCCGCCCGCATTTGCCCGACCTTACGCCGAGCGCTCGTGCAGCCCCGCGCGCCGGGCGTTGCGCCGGATTTCGACCGCATCGGCGAGCTGCTCGAGCACGGTTGCCGTGGTCGCCCAGTCGATACAGCCGTCGGTGATGCTCTGGCCGTAGGTGAGCGGCTTGCCCGGAACCACGTCCTGGCGGCCGGCGACGAGATTGCTCTCGATCATTACACCCATGATGCGGTTCTCGCCGCCGGAGATCTGGCCGGCAATGTCGGCCACGACCAGCGGCTGGTTCTCCGGCTTCTTGCTCGAATTGGCGTGGCTCGCATCCACCATCACCAGCGGCGCGACGCCGGATTTCGCCAGCTCGTTGCAGGCCGCCGCGACGCTTGCCGCGTCGTAGTTCGGCGTGCTGCCGCCGCGCAGGATGATGTGGCAATCCTCGTTGCCCGCGGTGGAGGCGATCGCCGAGCGGCCGAGCTTGGTCACCGCCATGAAATGATGCGGATGCGAGGCCGACTTCACCGCGTCAGCCGCAATCCGCACGTTGCCGTCGGTGCCGTTCTTGAAGCCGACCGGGCAGGACAGCCCGGAGGCCAGCTCGCGATGGATCTGGCTCTCCGTCGTGCGCGCGCCGATCGCCGCCCAGGACACGAGGTCGGCGATGTATTGCGGTGTCGTCATGTCCAGGAATTCGGCGCCGGCCGGAAGGCCGAGATTGTTCACCGCCGACAGCACGTTGCGCGCCAGCCGCAGGCCCTTGTTGATGTCGAAGCTGCCGTCGAGATCGGGATCGTTGATCAGGCCCTTCCAGCCGACAGTGGTGCGCGGCTTCTCGAAATAGACCCGCATCACGATCTCGAGCTGGTCGGCAAGGTCTTCGCGCAGGGCGGCGAGGCGCTCGGCATAGTCGAGCGCGGCCTTGGGATCATGTACCGAGCAGGGGCCGACCACGACCAGCAGACGGTCGTCCTGGCCGGTGAGGATGGCGTGGATGGCGTTGCGCGCCGCCATCACCACACGCGTTGCGGTGAGCGTGCGCGGGACCTCCCGCATCACCTCATCGGGCGTGCTCAGCTCTTTCAGTTCGCGGATACGAAGATCGTCGGTCGTGCTCAGCACGGCGGGCTCCTGTTTGTTTGAACCTGCCGGCCAATAAAAAAGCCGCCAGGTCTGGCGGCTGTTCGGACGTTTGCTTCAATATTTCAGATTGAGCGCGATCCTCCTGCCGCCAGCGAGCTGTCGTAGCTAAAGTACCAAAAATAGCTGGTGACGAGGGTGATCATGGAAGGCCATATAGCGTGCCATTGGCGGGTTGTCACCCCCCAAAACGGCACAGGCGCGACGAGGCGTCTCAGGTGTTGCTGTCGCGTGCCGCCAGCGCCATGCCGATCAGGGTGGCGCCGCCGAACAGCAGGTTGATACCGACGAGCACGCCGATCGCCCATTCCGCGGAGCTCGGCAGCCCCGTGATCACCATGAACGAGATCGCGATGTCGACGAGGCCCGAGATCAGGAGCCACGACCAGCGGCCGCTCAGCTCGCGGCGGTGCTCGAGCGCGTACATGATGGTGGCGACGCCCTCGGCGAGGAAATAGGCGCCGAGCACGATGGTCAACGTCAGCACGGCCTGCATCGGCCGCGCCAGCAGCAGCATGCCGGCAAGCACGGCCAGCGCGGCCGAGATCAGCGACCACCAGAAGCCCGGCGTGCTGCGCGCCCAGTAGGTCACGATCAGCCCACCAATGCCGCTGATCAAGAACATCCAGCCGAGGAAGATCGCGATGGCAAGGCTTGCGAGCGGCGGCAGGATCAGTGCGGCGACGCCGAGGACGGCGAGCAGGACGCCCTCGAACAGGAAGGCCTTCCAATGCGCCTTCACCGTCCGGCTCATCGCGGATTGCAGCCGTGAAAGATCCTCGGGCGATGGCATCGGCAGGCTCCAGATCGAAAGATGCATGCTCAATCTAGTATGCGCACGCCGCGCTTGCCATCCCGCGGTTCAGCCGCCGCCGTGCGCTGACGAAAAACCTTCGCCGCTGGTGCGAACGCGGTTGCGGCCGAGAATGTAGATCGCGATCGTGACGATCAGGAGCGCAAGCCCGAGCAGGATCGAGACGAAGCCGATCGGGATCAGGGCCAACGTCAGATTGCGCTCGGGGTTGATCAGCCAGTGATGGATCGAGGTCAGCACGAAGGCGAGGCCGAGAAAGCCGACGCCGCCGCCGGCGAGCAGCAGCGCCCACATCCGGCGCAACTGGCTGAGCCGCTCCCGCGCAACGTCCGTTCGGGGCGCGTGATGGCGCGCGACCCGCCGCACCAGGCGGATGGCGAAGGCGATCGAGCTGAAGCCGATCAGGAGGCTGGCGGCGCCCAGCCACATCCGCAGCGTCGGGTCCAGATCCGGCATGCGCTGGAGGGTGAGCAGTGGGAAGTCGAAGGCCGAATGCAGCGCGAGCGGGCCGGCGAAGATCAGCAGGCGGCTGGAGAGACGAGCCCAGTCGCGATGGTGCCGGTTCGCGCCCAGCGCCGTGCCGGCACGGGCGATCGTCAGGTAAGCGCCGGCGATGATGCCGAGCGCACCGTGGAACGGCACGGTCAGCACGCTGCGCAAGGCGGCCAGCGAGCGCCACATCTCGGCATGCTGGACGAGATAGGCGAGGTTCTCGTAGGCGGCGAAGCCGAGGCCGACCGCGGCGCCATAGACCACGGTGTCCATCGGATTGGCGAAGGTCCGCCGTTTGGTCGAGGAGACCAGCACGATGGCGACCACCTTGACGGCTTCCTCGGGCAGCGCGACGCCGAAGATCGAATGCATTGCCAGCGCCGCCCAGGGATTGTCCGGGGCTGCGACCATCTTGGCGAAGGGCGCGCGGGCGAGGCCCAACAGGGAGATGCTGGCCGCGCCGAGCAGGAACGCGGTCCAGACCTGGGCCGGTGGTCCCGGGCGCTCTTCGGCGGCAATGACAAGCCACAGCATCAGCAGCGCCGGGGCGATGGCAGCAGTTCCGATAACGGTGGGTAATGCTTCAATCAGATACATCGGCGCCGAAAATAGGTTCCCTTGATCCGCTTATCTACATTTACCGCTGCGACCATGTGTCATGCGCTTGCTGTCGCCTCGCTTAACGCGCGTGATAGCTCCCGTTCATCCGCACCACCGCAGGGATCGAGTGCAAGTACCATCTATTGCCTGCCGGGCGTGTCGGTCATGGTTGGTTGCAATCGCACGTCCGGGATCGGGCTGCGATTGGTAAGTTAAATCAAGGAAATGCCCAGGTTTCTTCGATTCACGATGCACGTCTCCGACGGCGGGTCCGGCAGGCGGCGTTGCGTCCGCAGGGACAACGCGCGGCCGGGTCGATGGCCTAGTCATGCTTCCTTGTGCGCCGGCGGGGCGATGTGGCGGTACGGCGCGCCCGCACCTGCTCGAGCTCCCAGAAGACGCGCACGAGGCACGAGCCCAGGCAGAACACGACCAGCAGCAGCAGGAAGGCTTGATCGACGGCGGCGACATGCATCATGGCGATTGTTAAGCAACGTGCATGCCATGCGTTCCCGCAGTGGCCTGCGTCCGGTGCAGCCGCGCCTTCCAGCAGACGCTGCTTGCGGGGGCTCGAATCGGCGCGTGGCGGCAGGGCGGTCGGGGCCGCTTGCAGCCTTCAGTGCGTCGTGAACGGCAGCGGCTCCTCGGGGGCGATGTCGAAGGCGCCGAGGTGAAACTCCTCGCCGGTGGACTCGTCCGGCTCGGCATGCTGCGCGAGCAGCGTGAACGCGGCCTGCGGATATCGTTTCCAGATCTCGAGATCGCCGGCGGTGATGGTGAGCCAGCCGAACGTGTAGATGTAGCGTCCGGGCTCGGTAACCCGGCCGACCCTGTCCCAGGTGATCTTGTCGACTGCCATTCGGTCCCCCGATCGCAAGTCTGCAAATGAGGTCCGGCGCGAGGCACAGACCCTCAAAAGCTGATCCCGCAATGGGGCCGCGATAGGGCAGCGATGCGGAGGCAAGACGGCCGGAGGACGGCCGCCGCCTGCCGGTTCAGCGCGTCGTCGTGGCTGCCTGCGCTTCCGCTTCGGACGCCAGCTCAAGCTGGCGGTGCGAGGCGTGGAAGACGTCGTGGACGAGGCCGATCTTCTCCATGCCCAAGATGATCAGGCCGTTGAGATCGATCTCCCACCAGGCGTGCGAGAGATAGGCGTCCCGCGGGAAGCGGTGATGGTTGTTGTGCAGGCCCTCGCCGAAGGTGAGGATCGTGGTCACGAACTCGTTGGTCGAGGCGTCGTCGACCTCGAAGCGGCGATAGCCGTAGGCGTGGCAGACCGAGCCGGTGAGCTGGCTGACGAGGATCAGGAGATAGGCGCGGAGCAGGCCGGAGAACAGCACGCAGCCGATCATGGCGTGCAGGCCGCCGAAAACGTAGCCGATGACGCCGGGGATGAACACGGCCGACATCCCGTACCAGACCCAGCGCGTCCGCACGAAGAACATCGCGATCGGATCGGCCAGGATGTCCTTGGCATAGTATTCGTTGTCGGTGGTCGCCTGGTCGAACACCCAGCTGCCCTGGGCGTGCAGGAAGCCCTTGAACGCGCTGACATAGCGGTTGCCGAAGCCGTCGAATTGCGGGCTGTGGGGATCGCCGACGTCGTCGGCGTAGAGATGATGGCGGCGGTGGTTGGCGACCCATTTGGCGATCGAGCCCTGCACCGCCATCTGGGCAATGGCGCAGAAGAAGACGCGCATGATCGGGCCGGTGCGGAAGCTGCGATGAACGAACAGGCGATGCATGCCGGCGCCGATGCCGAATGTCGTCAGCGCGAACATCCAGGCAAACGTAAACAGCTCCACCTTGCCGATGCCCTGCGTGACGGCCCAGACGATGCCCGCGACCGCGCCGACGTAGAGGATGCCGAGGAGGAGATAGCTTTCGCGCAGCTTGGCTTTGACGAGCGGTCCCTCGGTCACGACACCGGGGGGAAGCTGCGGCTTGGCGGCGGTGGGCGCGCTCTGAGTGGTCTCTGCCTGGACGAACTCAGCGTCAGCGATAGTCATTCGGGACTTCCAAATAGGCTAGGCCCGCAATGATTGCGGACGGACTGGGTCACACCCTATCGCGCAGGGGTCGCAACCTCCAGTATTTAGTTAAGAAAGAGTTAAGATGAGGCCGGGCCGGCTCAGGCCGACTGTTGCAGGGGCGAGCGCACGATCAGGCGGACGAGGTCGTCCCGCTGCTGCTTCACGGCGAATTTGACCGCAAAGCCGTTGTCGAATTTGCGGATGACGCGCCCGACGCAGGCGCCGACCGCAAGCGCGGTTCCGACCGGTGGGTCGTATTCGCAGGATATGGCGACGCCGGCCGTGGAGACGTCGATGATGAAGCAGGGATGGATGCTGCCGTCGGCGAGCGTCAGGAACGTGTGCGAGACCTGCGGAACGAAGCGGGCGTCATTCCGCAGCTCCTGGACGTTGGCGTCCTTCTGCTTTTTCTCCAGCCAGGTCAGCTTCTCCGACATCCAGGCGCGCCGCGCGCGCGTCATGTCGAGTTCCATCAGGAAGCCCGACTTCAGCGTCGCGCTGATCGTGCACTGGAATTCGCCGAAATCCTGGAAATAGGAGGTCACGCGCTCGCCGATCTTGCCGACGACGGGCACGTCCACGATCATGCGGAACGGCGAGACGCGCTTGGTCCGGCAGGCGAAGGTGCGGAGCTTACCCTCGCAATCGTACCAGCGCGGCAGCGAGTAGCTGCCGCTCACGGTGACTTCCACTGCACGCTGCCTGAGGAATTCTGCGACGGACATCAGCGCCAATCGGGTTGCGGAGTATTTCCGTAATTCAACGGTAGCGGTCAAAGTCTAAGCAAATGATACCGTCGCTCATGAGCGGGGGTAAATTTCCGGTAAACGCGCGGCTCGGTCGTGCACCTGGACAAGCGGCATAAGGTCCCGATTACGGGCACGCGAATTCACAACATCGAGAGCGACGGTGCGGCCGCAGCGTTCAGAGAGATCCGAGCAGAACGAGACAAGCCAGCAAGGCCACGGCAATGATGAGCCTGATCGTCGTCCAGGCCAGACTCTCCGCACCGATCTCCAATCCGAGCCACGGCAATGCGCGCCGCAGCGCGCGCGTTGCGAATGCTTCGACGATGGCGAGCGCGAGGGCGATGCCGGCAAGGAACGACCATGACTCGGCCGGGGGTATCCACGGCACCAGCCAGGCCGGCACAGTGTCTTTGAGGGATGCGAGCAGCGCGAACCATCCGAACAGGTATGCGAAGTTCTTGATGATGTCGGGTCCGACCGCACCGGGCTCGAACCGGATGCCGATCGCTGCGAGCGCGCGTTCGATGCGCTCACCGTCGGCGAAGAAGAGAAAGGCGCCGAGGTAGAGCGGAATGCGCGACATGAAGAGGAGGGCCATCAGCCCGAACAGAACCGCGTTGCCGAAGGCGTCGCCGAGAATGTCCTTGCCGCTCGCGCGCGAGAGCTCCGGCGCGGTCGCGGCCTGGCGCTGCGGAAGCGACCTGGCCCGCGCCATGTGCTCCAGCATCCTGGCGCGCCGGTCCGGTGCGTAGGGCGTCGCGCGATGCATCCAGGGCGGCGGCGCCGGCGAGGCAACGCCGGCTTGGCCGTCCGAGGGGGATTTGGGCTGTTCCATGGGCCTGCACCGGTTCCGATCGGATGTTGGTCGGAGGTGAGGGCCGGGGAAGTTCACGGGTATGGCGGTGAATGTCGCCGCATCGGCCGCGCGCCGTCGCGCGGATGGCGCTCCCTAGCGGAATCGAACCGCTCTCTCCACCGTGAAAGGGTGGCGTCCTAACCGATAGACGAAGGGAGCAAACGCTAAGCCCCGCCGCTTTTGACGGCACGGCCGCCGCCGCTCGAGTCGTGCCCGGCGGCTTGCAGCGGGCGAACGTATAGTGGCCTTTCGGCCCGTGGGCAAGCCGTTCGGGAACGGTCTTTTGGAACCGTGGATAGCGCGTCAAGGGGATGATTCGGAGCCGATTTCAACGGTTTCTTAGGGGGCTCTGAGATAGCGCTGGAGCGGGAGATTTCACGCCAATGCCACCGCCCAAGAAGCGCGCAGCCCGCAAGCTGCTGTCGCAGCACGCCTGGATCACGCTCGAGGGCGGATTCGCGGCGCGGCATTGCCTGGTCCAGGACATCTCGAGTTCGGGTGCCAAGATCACCCTGGACGAGGACGCGAGCCAGCTTCCGGGGGTGATCCGGCTGGCCTTCGCGCGCGATGCCCGCACCGGACGGAACTGCCAGGTGGTCTGGCGCCGCGGCAAGTCGGCCGGGATCAAGTTCATCTGACATCGCGCCAGCGCTAGCCGCATGGCGCGCGCCGCCTCGCCGGGCTAGAACGCCGGGATGCGCACGCCGCTCCTCATCCTGATCTCGTTGCTGGCCACGTCCGCGGCCGCGGCCGATCGCCCGCGCCTTCCGGCCGCCGAGCGGCCGCAGGCGGGCAAGACCTTGCCGCTGAAGGGCACGGGCGGGACGGCGAAGGCGAATTCCTGCGCCTCGTATGGAGTTGGCTTCACCATGATCGAGGCAACCGGGACCTGCGTGAAGGTCGGCGGCTCGATCCGCGGCGATGCCGCGGTCCGGCGTTGAGCCGCATGCCGCCGGATCTGTTGCGCCTCGATATCGTCGTCCCCGTGCTGATGTATTGCGCGCTGCTGTGGTGGGTCGGCCGCGGCCTGAGCTGGACCGCGCGGCTCGCCACCGCGGTCGTGACGCTGGTGCTGATCATCTGCGTGCTGCTGGTCGAGCGCGGCTGGGGCTAGGCCGCCCCCTCAAAACAAAAAAATGCGAAAACAACCCCATGCACAGTAGCCGTCAAGTGCGGGCGTGACGCCGGCCGGCCGCGCCAAAACGGCGATTCATCGCATGCTCATCGCAGCTTAAGCCGCATCAGCGGCTCACGACATAGGCGGCGCGACAAACTGTGCAAATCCGGGGCGTTTGCCGAGCTCGGCAAGCCAGCGCGTCAGGTTAGGCTGCGCCGGCCGGGTGATGCCCTCGACGCCGAGCCAGCGCCGCGCATAGGAGCCGATCGCGATATCGGCGAGCGTGAACTGCTCGCCCTCCATGAAGCGGCGCGTGGAGAGCAGGCGGTCGGCGATCGCCCAGACCTCGGCGGCGGCATCGGCATCGCGCTGCACCTGGATCATGTCGCGCTCGGCGGGTGCCGTGCGCACGATGCCCCAGAACACCGGGCGGTCGACCGGCTGCACCGCCGACAGCGTCCAGTCGAGCCAGCGGTCGACGGACGTGCGCAGCTTCGGCGCTTCCGGATAGATCGGCGTGCCGCGTCCATGCGCGAGGCAGAGATAGCGCATGATGGAATTCGATTCCCACAGCACGAAGTCGCCCTCGACCAGCGTCGGGATCCGCGCATTCAGGTTCATCGCGAGATACTCGGCCTCGCGGGTCTTGCCGTATTGCATGCCAGCATCGATGCGCTCGTAGGGCAGGCCGAGCTCGGTGAGGCACCACAGCACCTTCTGCACGTTGACCGAATTGGCGCGGCCCCAGATCGTCAGCTTGGTGTCAGGCATGAAGCTCCTCCCGCGGCGTTCTCAGTTGTGCGGGTGATAGCGGAATTTCCTGTGTCGGACGACGGCGATTGCGGCGCGCCCCTCATGCAAAAAGCTCCGCCATGGGCAGAGCTTTCATTGCAGGTTGAACCAGTTCGTCAGTGGCCGAAGAACAGCCACAGCAGAATGATCACCGGGATCGGCACGCCCAGCATCCACAACAACAATCCTCGTCCCATTGCGTCCTCCTCCAATCATATTTGTCGAGGAGTGAACGTGCGCGGTGAGGGCTTGTTCCTATGGAAAAGGCCCTACCAGTGGCCGGTGTTCGGCATCGACGACCACGGCTCCTGCGGCGCTTTCGGCTCGCCCTTCTGGAGCAGCTCGATCGAGTGCAGATCGGGCGAGCGGACGAAGGCCATGTTGCCGTCGCGCGGCGGGCGATTGATGGTGACACCGGCCTTCATCAGCTTCTCGCAAGTGGCATAGATGTCGTCGACCTCATAGGCGAGATGGCCGAAGAAGCGGTCCTCGCCGTACTTCTCCTCGTCCCAATTGTAGGTGAGCTCGACCAGCGGCGCGCCGCGGCTCGAGGGCTGCTTCTTCAGCGCCTCGAGATCGTCAGCCGAGCACAGGAAGACGAGCGTGAAACGCCCCTTGTCGTTCTCGATCCGCCGCACCTCCTTCAAGCCCAGCGCATCCTGGTAAAACTTCAGCGCGACATCGAGATTGCGCACGCGCAGCATGGTGTGGAGATATCGCATGGTTGTTGCTCCCTTGAACGGATGGAGGGTTTTTGGTTTCGGGCGGGGGCGATGAATAGCAGCAAAATGCGACAAGGGGCAGGGGGCGTTTGCACATGCGCGTGAGGGTGAAATGGGGCTGTGAGGTCAACCAGCAAAGCGTTGAACTAGAGCCATGGCCGGCGGCGGCGAATACACTCAATGCACGGTCACCGCACAATCCCAAGCTGAGGCAGCTCCTTCGCTAAGCGCTCAATTTGTGGCTGCCAGCTCGCCAAATTTCCGCTCTTGCGCCGTACCCCGATGCTTGCCAACCGAAAATGCCCGAACCCTCGGCAGTTGAACCCCACCGGAGGCGGGGCGACTAAACGCAATGGCCGCGATCCTTGCAGAACTCCTGTTTGATCTCATCAAAAGCCTCGTCGGTAGCTGGCTGAGACAGGCTGCGGTGGCTATTTGTGCGTGGCTCGATACGAAGATTCACGGCCGCGCCGCACGCTTTGTCGTAGGCGGCGTTCTCGGGATCGCCGCCTATTTCCTTATTCCTGTTGTCGCCGGCCTGCTGGGGTTGTGATGCCCTCCGTGAAGGCGAACCTCATCATCGCATTGGCCATCGGGGCGCTCATCTCGTCAGGGCTGCTCGTCCTGGAGCCGCTAACCGACTACGCTTTTCTTTCGCTGGAGTGGCCTGGCGTCACCGCAGCCTATTTTTTCTGGGGAGCGGTCGGAGGCAGCGCCTTCGCAGGGATCGCTATTTCCTGGGTCGTGAATGCACTGACCTATGGTCTCGGTGCTTTCGCCATTCTCAGCGTTTTGAAGCTGCTGAGGGCAGCATGAAACGCTGGCTTCAAAGGATCGGAGAGATAGCGAGGGTTGCAGCGATCTGCGGGACCGTCGCGTGGCTTGTGCTTTTGACGAGCTCTCCTCAAGCGCCCGATGCCGCACATCCCGAGCGTTACGCGCACCGGCACGACGTCAGGTATGTGAGCGAGGGGACAGAACTGGCTCTGCGAATTCTGCTCGGCTCATCGTTTACTCTGGCCCTGGTGGCGTTTGGATGCCACTTCGCGACCAGGGACATGCGGGAGTGAATTATCCCCTGCCGACCGAAGCCCCCTGGAGTCAGAAGGGTGGCGATCGTGAATCAATTTAGTGCACTGTCACCGCAATTCTCGTAATTCCGTAATTCCCGTAGTGCGAAGATCCATACCTCGCTCACACCGTACGGACGTTCAGCCGCCGGCGCTGTCCATCATGTAGCTTCGAAAATGCAGATCAAGCGCGACAGAGCCCGCAGCAACGAGCAGGACGAGGATACTCGCATATGTCAGCGGCTTCCTCACATCTGCACGGAATGACCATGCGCCGAGGCCAAGGAATCCGATCCCGAAAGCGAGGCTGAACCAGGTCAGGCAGATAGCCAATTGCTGCTCGGCGCGGTCCAGCTGAGACATGAATCCGTCGGGAAATCCCAGCCACGTGACGAACACCGATAGGCGAGCCGAACCTGCGAACATCAGGACTGCGAGTACGAACGGATAGACGTTCTTGCGTGTCATGAATTGTCTCGGTTGGGCCGTCTGGCTATCATGCCGGTCGCACGGCACGCAAACCATGCCGCAAGAAGTACGGTGAAAGTGCATTCAATTGGCGCTGTCCGCCAAGCGTGCACTGAACCCGCAGAGCCGGCCGGGTGGGCGATGCAATTACGGTGACAGTGCACTCAATTGGCGCTCCCGCCAAGCTGCCGGCCGAAGCCCCCGGAGTCAGAAGGGTGGCGATCGTGAATCAATTTAGTGCACTGTCACCGTAATTCAGAGCTTGCCAACCGAAATGGTTAGGTTGGCGGCATTTGAACCCCTACCAGCTTGGTGACGACCAAACGGCATGGAAAAGGTCGTCCACGATCTGCTGGCGCCAATTGTGAGGTCCTTCATTTCGGACTGGGGCTTCGCGCTGTTTCAGAAGTTGGCGACCTGGCTTGATGCTAAGATTCCGAGCCGAGCAGCGAAGGTCGTCATAGGGCTGCTTCTCGGTCTGACGGCTATAGCCTCAATCGTGATCGTCACTGCGCTGTCTGGCTTTTGATGTCCGCGTACCGTCGCTGACAATTATTTCATCGCATGTGTTGACGGCTTCGCTGATTGGACTCAGGCTGTTGCACAGGGCGGGGTTCGGCATCTCCATACGCCGCTCCATGCCGGGTTCGTCTCCGGCCAAAACATATTCGACGGGGGAAGCGACCCGGGGCATCTTCCAACGCGACGTTTGAGAGGATCCTCG
Source organism: Bradyrhizobium niftali (assembly GCF_004571025.1). Classification (GTDB taxonomy): domain Bacteria; phylum Pseudomonadota; class Alphaproteobacteria; order Rhizobiales; family Xanthobacteraceae; genus Bradyrhizobium; species Bradyrhizobium niftali. The sequence continues at coordinate 573,303 of NZ_SPQT01000002.1, forward strand.
ATGAAACGACTTGATGTCCTTGCCCTGCTGGGCACGGCCCTGTTCGGGCTTGCCACGGCGCCGGTCGAGGCCGAGACCTATCCGAGCCGGGTGGTGACCGTCGTGGTGCCCTATCCCGCCGGGGGATCAGTCGACGGCGTCGCGCGCCTTCTCGCGCAAAAGCTGACCGAGTCGTACGGGCAGAGTTTCATCGTCGAGAACCGCGCCGGTGGCGCCGGCGGCATCGTCGGGGCGAACTATGTCGCCAAGGCCGCACCGGATGGCTACACGCTGATGCTGACCGCGTCGATCCATGTGGTGACGCCGTTCCTGCACAAGGCCGTTCCCTACGACGTGGTCACCGACTTCACGCCGATTTCGCTGGTGGCCAGCGGACCGCTGATCGTCAGCACCAATGCGCAGACGCCCGCCAAGACTCTCAAGGACTTCTTCGACCTGGTTCGCAAGGATCCCAACAAATACACCTTCGCGACATCGAGCTTCGGCTCGGCCGGGCACATGGCGATCGAACTGCTCAAGCGCGATGCCGGTGTCGACACCCTGGTGGTGCCCTACAAGGGCGCAAGCCCGGCACTGACGGACCTGATGAGCGGCCAGGTGCAGTTGATCGCCGATCCGATCCTGTCCTCGCTGCCGCTGGCGAAAGCCGGAAGCATCAAGGCGCTGGCCATCACCAGCACCAAGCGCATCGACATCGCTCCGGAGATTCCGACCGTGGCCGAGTCCGGCATGAAGGGTTTCGATTTCGGCTCCTGGTACGGCCTGTGGGGCCCGAAGGGCTTGCCCGCTGACCTCGTCACGACAATTCAAGCCGAGGTCGCCAGGATCGTGCAGCGGCCGGAGGTGAGGGAACGCTTCGCGCTTCTCGGATTCGAACCGCTCGGCTCCACGCCGGATTATTTCGCCGCCTACATCAAGGACGAGATGGCGAAGTATCAGCAGATCATCAAGGACGCCAACATCAAGGCTGAATGACAGTGGCGCACGCGTGATCGGGTAAGTCTAGTGTTACGTTGACAGTGCACTTAATTGACGCCAGCGCAGCGTCCCTAGCGCTTTGATCCCTCTTTGCCGAGCCGGGCCTCCTCAGCCTCGTCCACGAGCTTCAAGGCGATGCCGTCGTAGCTAAGCTTCAGCCCGCGGCCGACGGTCCAGATCCATCCCTCTCGGGGGTCCCCGGTCGGCTGGGCGTTGAACTGGTCGGAGATCGATTTGACGGCGGCGTCTTGCGGCCCCGGATTACTCAGCACCGCATGGACGCGCCAGATGGGGTGCTTGGCGTCGACGTCGTCGCCATCGATCGTGAGCTTGGCGCCATCGACAGCGCATTCGAGGGTGTAGGACCCGCGAAGCTGGCGGCAGCGGTAGCGGCGTTGCGTGACGACCTTGTTTGCTTCGTCGAATGTCATCCCGGGGGAAAAGCCGAGGATGTCGGACTTTTTCACCAGGGACAGCGATGCAGGCTTCAAAAAGCCTGGCTGGATAGCCACGAGGGCGGCAACGGCAACGATGATCAAGCCGGCAATAACAATGGCAATTTTCATCAGCCCCTCGCGAGAAACACCCGACCATACAGTAGCCGAGGCATCCCGCCAGTCGGGCTTGGGCGTCATCGCCATGGGAGCTGTGCGGCGACAGTGCGTCGTGCTGTGCGTTCTTGCCCCGGACGCAGCGCAGCGCGCCTTCCGCGGTGCGCTGCAGAGCCGGGGCCTATCTATCGGCCGTGCAGTGTGTGGCTTGCTGGTGCCGGCTCTGCGCGGCAGCGTTGCACGCTGCAGCGCGTCCGGGACACGAGTTCACCGTCCTAGGCTGCAATCCGCTGCTCGACAGGCGCGGTCAAGTACTTGAGCGCTTGTGCATGCTGCAGGTCGGGGACCGCAATCGCCGTGTGGCTGTAGCTCGCATGGGTCCGCGACCTTGCGATCGTGTCCAGGATCTCCTTGCCCTTGATGACATGAAGGCCCATGCCCTCTTCGGAAGGGAAGATTGCCAACACGACGTCATAGGCCGCGATGACGGCTTTGAGCGCCTCGGCCTTGTCTTCGGCGACATCAACAAACACGCGAACATCGGCCGCGAGTTCACGCAGCTCGTGAAAATCCAGCACTGTGGGATACTCCAACGCAACGATACCAAGGGGAGCTTGGATGCGTTGGGTTACTGAAGTGTCAACAACGCGGTCTGAACCACAGGTTTCACGATGAGGTATCTTGCGACCGCCCGTGAACGCCGCGGTCGCGCGCGACAGCTACGTCACTTGGCGTAGCCCTGGGAACGGAGCCACGCGATCTTGCGATCGCCGTTGATCCAGTCGTCGGCATCCGCCTTGCTGGTGAATCCGGTGATTTCGCGCTGTTCGTGGTCGGGGTAGTCCGCCAGGATCTTCCAGTCGCCATCGGCGATCCGGACCGCTCTAAACGTCACTTTTGTTTTGGCCATGGCGGCACTATGCAGCAAATGCTCTCGAAAGAGAACCCGCCTTGGGATCACTCATCTTTCCGCGTCTCAGGGAGCAGGCAATGCTGCTGTTCATCGGCCCGCTGCTGTTCGTCTTGCTGTTCTATGCCGCCGCCGGGGCAAGGCAGGCAGGCCTCTCCGGTACCAGGGTCGTGCTCATTGTCGTCGTCGGCTCGGCCGGCATTGTTGTCCTGGTGTTCGGAATCCTGGCCTGGGGCTTCCGCGACTTCGGGTGATACGGGCATCGATGCTGCCTCGCGGCGAACCGGCAGAACCCTCTACGGTTATTGCTGAATTCGAATCGTCGCGTGTCGACACAGGCGCTGTTATCCCGCCGAAAGAGGCGGAACTCACGTCAAACTGCGGCTTGCGTTTTCGGCCCCGATGGGTTCTAAGCCCGGTGACTTCCTGACCGCTGGCATGAACACAAAGCGCGCTGCGCGGCTTTGTCGCGTGCCCGGCACGGTACCCTCAAAGCGCGCGCGCACCCAATTCAGAAGGACGTTTGACATGGCGAAGATGACCAAGACTCAATTGATCGATGCGATTGCCGAGGGCACGCAGCTTGCGAAGAACGACGTGAAGTCGGTCATCGAGTACATGGCGACGGTCGGCTACAAGGAGCTCAACGAGTCCGGCGAGTTCGTCATTCCCGGTTTCGTGAAGATGTCGGTCGTGAACAAGCCGGCGACCGAAGCCCGCATGGGCGTCAATCCCTTCACCAAGGAGCCGATGCAGTTTGCGGCGAAGCCCGCCAGCAAGTCGGTGAAGGCCTCGCCGCTGAAGGTCGCCAAGGACGCTGTCTGATCCGGCCATCGCGCACCGCTTCTGCGCCCAGAGCCCCGTTCCGATGACGTCGGAGCGGGGCTCTTTGTTTTTGTCTCTTGGTTTTTTCTCTTTGTGTTTTCTTGGGCGGCGCGACGTCCGCAAAAGCGAAAACCCCGCCTGGGGGAAGCGGGGCTTTCTGATGGGGGTGAAGCCTGGGGGAAGCTTCAGGAATGAGACGCGCGAGCCTTGCAAAAGGTTCAGCCTCCGAAGACGAGATAGAGAAAAACCCCGCGCTTTCGCGCGGGGCTTTCCAAACTGACGGCGATGGGATTTCAGCGCCTGGCCGTCAGCCGTAGTCCAAACCTAGGGTTGAAAATCCAAAAAGCAACAGCGCCGCGGTGACGGAGTATCTTCGTCAGGCGGCGCTGCCGTATGACTGGGCGCTGAAATCCCCAGCCTTGATGGGTCTTTGCCGCGCCCAAAAGGTTCAAGACGATGTGCGTGGAAATCGCGCGCGAGGGGCTGGACATTTTGTTCTCATTTTGTTCCTATGGGCCATCATCTTTTGGAATCGCTCTTTTGGAATTTCTTGGGAGGTGACTCATGACCGTCGAAAAACAGCGCGAAGTGATCAGGCTCTGGAACCAGCTCAGGAAGGTCGAGGGCCCGGCGGCAGAAGAGCTGCGCATCCAGATCCTCGAATGCTTCTCCGAGAAGAGCAAAGAGAAGCGCGCGGCTTGATGAGAGCGCGGCCCGACATCAGCCGCGATGGAGCACGAGGTCGTCACCGCGTTTGCGGTGGTCGCGAAATTTCGCCGCCCAGGATTTCGCCGACGAAGATTTCTGCCGGCGAAGACGTGGCGGCACGCCGCTTCATCGATCGTTAGGAATCGCTCCGCGCTGATTTTCTCGACTCCGATTCGTTCTTCGAGAACGAAATGGAGTCGGATGCAGAACAAGTTGCGCTCCTCGACGTCGACCCGAACGCGCGTGTCAGAACGAGACAGCGTGAGGTGTCGCACCGTGCCGCTCTCGTCTCCCGCGCAGGACATTCGCGACGGGAGAGCGACATGGATGCGTGCCGGTTGATCGAGAGGTTCGCCGAGATCGCAGCAGTGTTCTGGCCTGACAGGCACGCAAGGTCATACGCAAGGCCGCGCAGCGGCAAGCCATCGGTGCGCTCGATTTCGGTGAGGCGACATGACGGGAATATCCACACCGCTTGTTAAGAGTTGCTTCGCGCCGATTTCTTCGATTCCGATTCGTTCTTTGAGAACGAAATGCAGGCGAAGCTGGAACAAAGCCGGTCGGTGGATGGCGGGCCGGCCTTGGCGTTCGAAGGCCTTGGCGTTCGCAGGCCTTGGCGTTCGCGCAACGGCTGAAGCGGCTCGCCGAGGTTCAAAAGGCGCTGCGCCAACTCCTAACGAAAGCTTGCGCGGGAAGCGATAACCCTATTCGGTTAGGTTAAAAGCTCAATCGCGTTGCGCTTGCCGCGCGTTGGAGTAGGTGTCTGGCAAGGACAAGAAGCGACTTTGCCAAGAAGCCATTTTGCCATGACACCATTTTCAGAGCCGTCCTTTTATCAAGGCGACCGGCACACCTACCGGCGCGTTGCCATCGTCGGCACGCTGTTCTGCCTCGCATTCGTGGTGATCAGTTTTTCGCTGCGGCCGCAGCTCGAGGACACGCGCGTCGCGGTCAAGGCCGACCGGCTGGTGCGCACGGCAGGCCAGGCGCCGCACACCAATTAGCGCTCGTCACCGTAGATCCGGTCGTCGGCGCTCGCGCGCGGGCACGCAGTTCCGCGGCTCGCGAGCGCGACGAAGCCGGCATAGCCGGACAGGTTGAGCAAGACTTCAAGCCACACGGGCATGTCGGACCTCACTTGCGTGAAGACAACCTCAACTTGCGTACGCGGCGCTTTGTTCCGGCTCGCGGAAAAGAGATCCGTCAAAAAGCTGAAAGGGAGTCCGCCCTAGAGCCGGGAGGAGGGGTCGAGCCGGCGGCCGAGGGTTGCGACGGACTCGGAGGAGGGCTGTTCCCTGAGGAACACGGCGATGGCCCGCGCCAGTTCGCCGTCGCTCATCGGCGTCGGCGGCGGGCGCAGCGTGCCGACACCGAAATTGCGGACGATCTCGTCGTAATGCTGATCGCCGGATCTGGGAACAAGCCTGCGGATACGAGCCAGCAAAGCGGATATCGGCAATCTTTCCTCCTCGGCGCTCCGCCCGTTGCAGGTGTTGTCCCTGCTGCCATTTGCTCCCGTGGAACTAAAAACCCCGCCAGCATCGCGGAGGATACTGACGGGGCTTTCGTGCTGGCCTTCACCGGATAGCGGAGGCTTCGCACTTGCAGGTCCAACCGACATGCGGCGATTTCGTTCCGCCCGCATCGACATTTTTTTGACAGGCTTCGGTTCCGCGCCGCGCGCAACCATCAAACAGCCTCCGCGTTGTCTCCCCTGGACGCGAAGGAGGAGCTCATGAAGAAGACACTGGCAGTTCTGGCCACCGTCGCAGCCGTCGGCGTGACCGCGGTGGCGGCGCCTGCGCCTGCCGAGGCGCGCGGTCGCGGCATCGGTCCGGGCCTCGCATTCGGTCTAGCCGCCGGCGCGATCACCGCGGGCGCGATCGCTGCGTCCCACCCCTACGGCTATTACGGTCCGGGCTACGGCTATTATGACGGCCCGGCCTACTACGGTCCTGGCCCGTACGCCTATTATGGCGACGGACCGTATTATCGCCGCCACTATTACCGTCACTGGTAACGGTGGGCTAAGTGAAAAGCCCGGAGCGATGCTCCGGGCTTTTTTCATGCGTGGCGATCAGGCGAGCGCTACGGCCAGAGCGAGGGCCGCTCGACCTTGCGGGCGTTCTCGAGCGTCGAGACGAAATACTCTTCCCGCTCGCGCTTGAATTTCTCCTGGGTGGCACGGAAGGCGGCGACACGGGCGGCGATCTCTTCGCGTTCACGGATCTTGCGTTGTTCGTCTTCGGTCATGTCCATCCCCTCTGTTCACACTTGGACGATGTTACTTGGGTTGCGTTTATTGGGTTGCGTTTATTGGGCTGTGCCTACTGGGCTGTGTTGACGTGAGTCCTCAAGCGCTGCCGCCGCACCGGGCCTTGAGTCGTATCAATACATGCATTGGCGCTTCTGATTGGGGCGTCAATGGGGAGGAGGCATTGCAGGATTGTGATATGCGAAGGTCGGAAAAAATTGCCGAGTGCATTGCGTTCGCAGTTGATAACAGCGTCAACAATCTTGCCGCTTGCGCATCTTGCAGCTAGCGCAGGACCAAAGCGGGAGGCGTGCGATTGATTGCATCGGATCTTCGCAGCGGCGTCGAGCGTCTCGGCGACATGATCGCCGAGGCGAAGACCATCGTACCGTTCACCGGTGCCGGCATCTCGACCGAATGCGGCATCCCCGACTTCCGCTCGCCGGGCGGAATTTGGACGCGCTATCGTCCGATAGAGTTCGGCGAGTTCGTCGCGAGCCAGGACGCGCGCGACGAATCCTGGCGCCGACGCTTCGCGATGGAGGAGATCTTTGCGGCGGCACGGCCCGGCCGCGGCCATCGCGCGCTCGCTTCGCTCTACCGTGCCGGCAAGATCCCCGCGGTCATCACCCAGAACATCGACAATCTGCACCAGGCCTCGGGCTTCGCCGCCGAGCACGTGATTGAACTTCACGGAAATACTACTTATGCGCGATGTATCGGATGCGGGCAGGCCTATCAGCTCGACTGGGTGAAGCGCCGTTTCATCGAGGACGGCGCCCCCAACTGCACCGTGTGCGACGAGCCGGTGAAGACCGCCACGATCTCGTTCGGCCAGATGATGCCGGAGGAGGAGATGCAGCGCGCAACCGCGCTGTCGCGCGCCTGCGACCTCTTCATCGCGATCGGTTCCTCGCTCGTGGTGTGGCCGGCGGCGGGCTTTCCGATGATGGCGAAGAACGCAGGTGCACGTTTGGTGATCATCAATCGCGAGCCGACCGAGCAGGACGACATCGCCGACCTCGTCATCCGCCACGACATCGGCGAAACGCTCGGACCCTTTGTCGGCAATTGAGGCGTTAGTTTGATTCGCGGCTGTGCAAGCTGTTCATAGGTTCCGGCGAATCTCTTTTTTGTCTATGCGTCGCAACCGGGAGTGTTATCTTTTGAGTCGAAAGATTCGCGTCGCGTCGAATTGAGAAGATTCTCTTAAGACGCGTGATTCGAGCGCCGCCAATGTGGCGGGTTGCATGGCAGTGTGGGGTCCGGGGTTATGGGGTCGTCGGACGGATTTGAGTCCAAGAAGCTTGGAGTTCCCGGACAGGGCACTTCGCCGGGGCGCATGACGCCGGGCGAGCACGGCAGCGGCCGCGAGAGCGGGCTCAGCCCGTTCACCGGCCTTGGCGAAGCCAGCGCCAACCTCGTCGAAGTCCACGGCGTCATCAAATGGTTCGACGCTTCCAAGGGCTACGGCTTCATCGTTCCCGACAATGGCTGGCCGGACGTGCTGCTGCACGTGACCGTGCTCAGGCGCGACGGCTTCCAGACCGCCTATGAGGGCGCCCGCATCGTCGTCGAGTGCATCCAGCGCGCCAAGGGCTACCAGGCGTTCCGTGTCGTCTCGATGGACGAGTCGACCGCGATCCATCCGGCGCAGATGCTGCCGCCGCGCACCCACGTCACGGTCACCCCGACCAGCGGGCTGGAACGGGCCCAGGTCAAATGGTTCAACCGGCTGCGCGGCTTCGGCTTCCTGACCTGCGGCGAGGGCACCCCCGACATTTTCGTGCACATGGAGACGCTGCGTCGCTTCGGCATGACCGAATTGCGCCCCGGCCAATATGTGCTGGTTCGCTTCGGGCCCGGCTCCAAGGGCATGATGGCGGCCGAGATCCATCCCGAGACCGGATCACCTGGACTGCAGTCGCACTAGCGGCGGCAGGATCGCCAATTCCCGCAATCGTGAGCAGAGGCGCGCCGGCTGACCGGCGCGCCTCTGGCTTTTCGGGCGGTCGCCGCGTAGGACTGTTCCATTCCCACGCCCTGAGTGCCATCCCATGAAGTTTGATCGAAAGGCTGTCTGGTCCGTTGCGAGGGGCTGGCTTGCCGCCATCCTGGTCGTCGCCGGCGTTGTCGTGGCGGGCGGATCCGTCCGCGCCGCGAGCTTTCAGCCGCTCGAGATCGTCACCAAGAGCGGCGTGCAGGTGTTCTCGGTAGAGGTGGCAACGACCGAGGAGGAGAAGCAGACCGGCCTGATGTACCGCAAGGAGCTGGCCGACGGCAAAGGCATGCTGTTCGACTTCAATCCCGAGCAGGAAGTCTCGATGTGGATGAAGAATACCTATGTCTCGCTCGACATGATCTTCATCCGCGCCGACGGCCGCATCCTGCGCATTGCCGAGAATACCGAGCCGCTGTCGACCAAGATCATCTCGTCCAAGGGCCCCGCGCGGGCGGTTCTGGAGGTGGTGGCGGGAACGGCGCAGAAATACGGCATCCGCCCCGGCGACCGCGTCGGCCACCCGCTGTTCGGCAGCAAATAGAGCCATCCGTGAAGGCCTTGCCTGCACCTTGCTGGCGCCTCTTAGGAAGCTTGCTGGCGCTTTGGGAAGCGTGTATCGACAGGGCTCGCCGGACATTCGGGGTATAGCGCAGCCTGGTAGCGCGGCAGTTTTGGGTACTGCAGGTCGTTGGTTCGAATCCAGCTGCCCCGACCAGTTATTTCAAACACTTACGGCAAAGCGGGAGCGTCCTTCCTTCCCGGGCAAATTCGAATTGGGAAGATGCTGTGGGCGAGGCCGTCTGCCGCAGCCCTGATCGTTCGCCGCCAGCGCGATCAATCTGCCGGGGGCTCAACGACGATCAGCTCGGCTTTGCCAAAATATCTGGCGATGCATCCCGTATTCACCATCACGTCGGCACTCAGCAGCAGAGACGGCGTCCATCGATGCTTCGGCACTGTCACGACCGAAGCGCTGCTGGTCGTAAGAAGCCGGTGCCGCCCGACTGTTTCCCGCCAGTACGGGTACAGGCTCGATCCTTCCGCGTAGACCAGGAACGCCGTTTTGCTAAGCAGAAGCAATGCTGCGACAAGACAAGCCAGGGCGACGGGAAGGCGTCCCGAGCTGAGCGACGAGATGGTCGCGCTCTGCGCAATCATCCGCTCCAGCGGACTCCGGTAGGTTCGGACCAGTAAGGAAGCAGATAGGCCGGAGCCGAAAAGAAGCAGGATCAGCGCTTGGTTTTGCGCCCGTTCAACCAACCGAATGCCCGTCGAATAATAGTGTACGAAGTATTCGAAGTAGCAACAGGCCAGACAGAGAACGATGATGCCGGGCGCCAGGAAGCGCGCACGGGGATGAGCGGCGTCGGACCGATTGGGGATCGCGTACGTCAAGGCCACAGCCGCGGATCAGAACAACAGCCAATCGGCCAGGCGCCAGGTGATCCAGGCGAGGGCGCAGATCCAGCCCAGCATGACGATCCCCGCGACGCCAAGTCCGCACATTGCGAACAGCGAGCTTTCGGGCTCCGGCGCCTCCGGGAGTTTCTCGGTCGTATCGATCTGGCTCACAGCTCCCCCTGTCTTGCGGCCCGTTGTTCATTGGTCTCGTCTCGCGCGTCGAAATTCACCGATCGCGCTCCAGCTCACATGGACGTGAGACGAGATGACCTTCCATCCACGGCACGCGCGCCGATCGTTGGCGCGCGCCGGTGCCCCGGACGGATGGGCAAAAGCTGCAACGCGCCGTGCGGCAATTGGTTGCTGCCGTCCGGCGCGGAAAATGCGTGCCGGATCAAACGTTCTCACGCTGCCGACGCCTGCTTTGCAGGCCCGGCGCGTTGAAGGAGCGGATAGGGCGCGCAACCGCGCTGCGCCACCACGACCACCTATTCCGACGGCACGACCGAGGTCGAGACGTCCGTGAGCGCGCAAGGCAGTAAGGCAATCAGTCTGGACAGACCTACAACGCGCAAGGATCGCTCGGCACTGCCACGAACGCATCCGACAGCACGTCCAGCGTCAGCGCCGCCGTCTAGCCGGGCTCGATCGCCGCAGCGTATGCGTGCTGAAATGCATGCTCAGCTTGCGCCTGACCCCGGCCTGAAGCCTTGGCACTCGTTCTTTGCGCAGCTCGACTTCCGCGCAATTTTTCAAGGCATTGGCGCGGGCGGGCCAGCGCGCAATTACCAAAGATTCATCGAACCTTTGGCTGTCGCCACAGACATATGGATGTTGGGGATTTCAGCGCCCAATACCTAACGGACGCCGCCAAGCGAAGATTTTCCGCTTGCGCGGCGTTGCGCTTTTCAGGCGTCACGTTCTTCAGAACTGGCCAATCAGCTCGACGCGTGCCAGCCGGACGGAAACGGCACGAACGGCCAGACCGTCTGGTTGTCGTTGGCGGCCTTTGGCGGCTCATGAGCTGACGTCCTGACGGCCGGGACGGGCGGCGTCGATCTCACCGCCAAGCGCAGACATGCACACTGTAATTTCATTGTGGTCGTCCCAGTAAGTCTTTTTCAAAAAGTCCTGGTTCTCAAAAAAACGCGTCGTCAGTTCAAATTCATCACGCGTCCCGAAAACGGCGCGCTTGTTCTGAAATCACGCTTGCATTGTAGAAAAACCGGCGCCGGCTTTCAACCAGTCCGGCCACCGGTCCGCGACAGGTAAGGTTGATGGGTTAGGTTAAGGGCGAGCGGTTGTTGCGGCCACTTTGGCGGCTGTTATCAGATTGGTGCCGGCTCGCGATGGGCTGCCTGGAATCCGTGCTCACACAAGATCACAGTTCGTCGCGGCACGCGTATCCTGTGAGTTCTGCGTCATGCCTTTCGATCGCAACTTCAAAACCGTCAGTCCGCAGTCGAGCTGGACCGAAATCTGGCACCTCTGGACCGTGATCGTGCCGCGCCGCTCGATCAATGGGCAGCTCGTTTATGGCAAGGTCTGGCGCCGGCACGACGGCCGCGACTGGATCTACAGGAAATTCACCGAGTTCGACGGCGAAGAGGCGGCCTGAGGCGGCATCGCTGCCGCCGAGCTCACGCGGCCTTCGCCGCCGCAGGCTTGGCCGGCGGTGGCTTCAACGGCTTGTCCTGCCGCTTAGACCACGAGATGTAATAGGCCACCGTCGTCATGATCGCGATGCCGGCGATGCTGACGAAGAGCTGCGCGAACAGCGAGCCCGAGCTCATCGACAGCTCGAAATGGCCGACGAAAGACAGGAACACGCCGACGCAGAACACGGCGAGCGATTGCTGGCCGCATACGATCAGCGGATCGAACACCTTCCACTCCAGGCCCGGCCAGTCTTTCGGCACGAAGCGGATCACAAGGATCACGATCACGACGAAGTGGATGAAGCGGTAGGGCGCTAGGTTGGTCTTGTCGTTGGGGTTGAAGGCCGAGAACAGCCATTGCGGGAACATGCCACCGAAGGTCGGGAAGCGGCCGGCCATGGTCATGATCAGCGCGAACAGGAGATAGCCAAGGCAGAGCCACAGCGTGATCGGCGCGTTAATCAGCGTCATCGAGCGCCGCGCCCCGCCCATCGCGCACCAGGCGCCGAACACGAACAGCACCTGCCAGCAATAGGGGTTGAAGTACCACTGACCGGCCGGATAGGCCGTCAGATTCCAGCCGAAATGGCGCGCGGCGAGCCACAGCACGATCGACAGCACCATCGTCACGTCCGGCTTGCGCAGCATGAACCAGAGCACCGGCGGAAACAGTCCCATCAGCACGATGTAGAGCGGCAGCACGTCGAGATTGAGCGGCTTGAAGCGCAGGAACAGGCCCTGCCGCAGCGTCTCGGTGGCGTTGTCGACAAGGCCGGCGACGTTGAACTCGTTGATCATCTCTGAATCGCCGAAGCGGAGCGCCAGATAGCTGATCGAGGCGATATAGATCACGAACAGGATGATGTGGGCGACGTAGAGCTGCCAGACCCGCTTGGTCAGACGCGTGGCGCCGACGATGAAGCCGCGGTCCAGCATCATCCGCGCATAGACGAAGGAGGCGGTGTAGCCGGAGATGAAGACGAACAGGTCGGCCGCGTCGGAAAAGCCGTAGTTGCGGGTCGTGATCCAGTTCACGACGTTCTCGGGGATGTGGTCGAGGAAGATCGCCCAGTTGGCGACGCCGCGAAACAGGTCGAGCCTGAGATCGCGACCCTTTTCGGGGAGCGTGGCGTTGATGTTCAGGAAGGCCATGCGACGGGAGCTCTCGGAGGGGACGGATATGCTGATGTCGGCGAGGCAGTGCGACCGGGCAGAATCCCGGCGCGGAAGGCGGGTACGGAATTGTCACGGTGCAGCATAATGACTATACCGTCGGTGAGGGCGACCGGGGAGCCGGAATCACCGATCAGTTCCCGATCGGTGTCTCTATACTATCCCTGAGGTTTCCACCAACTGCCACCCTGACGCATCGAAATCGAACGAAAAGACGAAAAGGCCCGGACGACCCATGACCGCACGCATTTTCAAGCCCGCCAAGAACGCGATGCAATCCGGCCGGTCCAAGACCCGGGAATGGCAGCTCGACTACGAGCCGGAGCAGCCGCGCGCGGTCGAGCCGCTGATGGGCTGGACCTCGTCCGGCGACATGAAGCAGCAGATCACGCTGCGCTTCCAGAGCAAGGAAGAGGCGGTCGCCTATTGCGAGCGCAAGGGCATCGCCTACCAGGTGATCGAGCCCCAGGATTCGATCCGCCGGCCGGTTGCCTATGCCGACAATTTCTCGTTCCGGCGCGGCGAGCCCTGGACGCATTAAAGGCCATTCTCGTCCAAGACGTCGTCATGCCCGGGCCTGTCCCGGGCATCCGTTTTGGTGGGAGGGTGAACCACCTGGATGGCCGGGACATAGGCGAGCGGAAGCGACGCCGTCCTTCGGACCGCTGCGGCCGTCGAGGCCCTTGGCAGCAATTCCACCCCATGCTTCGCTGCCACTAGGCATGACAGGCTCAGGGCGAGGTGGGGTATGGCCGGGCGTGACCAGCTCGACGGCGTCGATCTGAAGATATTATCCGAGCTGCAGCAGGACGGGCGGGTGCGCAACAACGAGCTGGCGCTGCGCGTCGGCGTGTCCGCGCCCAACTGCCTGCGGCGGTTGAAGTCGCTGTTCAGCCGCGGCGTGATCCGGGCGGTGCGTGCCGTCATCGACGAGCGGCTGCTCGGCTATGAGGTGGTCTCGTTCGTGTCGATCCAGCTCGGCAGCCAGGCCCAGCCGGTGCTGGAGGCGTTCGAGGGCTCGATTGCCGCGATCCCGCGCATCCAGCAGTGCTGGCGGATTTCGGGCGACACCGACTATCTCCTGAAATGCGTCGCGCCGAGCGTCGAGAGCATGCGCCAGCAGCTGCTGCACTTCGCCGCGATGCCTGATGTCAAGAACGTCCGCAGCTTCCCGGTGCTGGGCGTCGCGAAGGACGTGCCGCTGCCGTTGCAGGAGGTCGCGGCGGCGGCAGGATAGGGGACTTCCTTGCGTGGATCGATCGGGGATTTCACAAAAGCCGAATACCAACACATTAAAAACTCACCTAACTGTGACATGTGATTTGGGAAGTCCTGCCGGGCCGCGGCCTCGCGCAGGCCTCAGCGATACCTTCCGCGAAACTCACGCGGCGAGGCGCCGGTCCAGCTGCGGAAGGCGCGCGAGAAGCTCTTCTCGTTGCGGAAGCCGGCGATCTCCGCGATCCGCTTGATCGGGGTGCGGCCACGCATCAGCTCCTGCTTGGCGAGCTCGAACTTCGCTTCTTCCTTGAGATCGCGGAGCGAGGTCGCCTCCTCGCGCAGGCGCCGGTGCATGGTGCGGGTGGAGAGCGCCAGCTCGCTTGCGACATCCTCGGCGCCGAGACTGCGTCCGCGCGCGTTGCGCAGCACGCGACGCACGCGCTCGACCAGCAGCCGGTCGCGCCGATAGGGCAGCACGGTCAGCCTCAGCGCGCCCTTGAGCATGTTGTCGAGATCGGCCGGGCTGCGCGTCAGCGGCAGCGAGAGATAATGCTTGTCGAACGCGATGCGGGCGCCATTCGCATCAAAGCTCAAGTGCCTGCAGAAGATCGTCGGATAGACCGAGACGTGACCCGGCTCGGCATAGGGAAACTCGGCCGCACGTAGCGCGATCGCGGAATCGACGGCCCAGCAGGAGAAGCCGAGGACATAGCGAAGCAGGGTGACGAGGCAGAATTCGCGCAAGTGGCCGAGGTCGCGCTGTTCGCGAAGGGAGATGGTCGCGGTCTCATCACCAAGCGAGAGCTCGAACAGCACATCCTCGGTCAGCAGGCGATGATGCCGGCACCAGCGTTTTAGCGCGACTTCGAGATTGGGGGCCGTGATCGAGGCACGGCACAGCATGCCATAGGTTCCCCAAGGCAGCCGGCGCGAGAACCAGCCGAGCGCCTCGTCGTCGAGCTCGCGCATGGCGTGGCCGGCCAGCGCCTCGAACTGGGCCGCCGTCACCCGTCCGTCCTGGGATCGAACGAGGTCCTCGGTGACCTGCCCCTTGCCCAACGCTTCGGCCGGATCCCGCCCATAAAGGGCATAAGCGGCAACCACGCCGCGGACGAAGGCGGCTGGGGTCATGGCGCGGCGGGGCGTCGCGGTTGCGGCTTGGAACGGCATGAAAAATCCTCGCCAAACTTGGCGGAAAATGCAACCTTTTCGACCGCCAGGACGCCTGGGCGGGGGTAGGTTCGGACCCGACAAGAATACGGAGGAATCGCCTTGAACATCCCGAGCATCGATTTCGATCTGGGCGAAGACATCAGCATGCTGCGCGACACGCTGCGCGCCTTCGTGGAGGCGGAGATCGCCCCCCGCGCCGCCGAGATCGAGAAGGCCAATCTGTTCCCGGCGGACCTCTGGAAGCGCCTTGGCGACCTCGGCCTGCTCGGCATGACCGCACCGGAGCAATATGGCGGCTCCAACATGGGCTATCTCGCCCATATCGTCGCCATGGAGGAGATTTCGCGCGGCTCGGCGGCCGTGGGGCTCTCCTACGGCGCCCACTCCAACCTCTGCGTCAACCAGATCCGCCGCAACGGCAGTGACGCGCAGCGGCAGCGCTATCTGCCGAAACTGATCTCCGGCGAGTATGTCGGCGCCCTCGCGATGTCCGAGCCCGGCGCCGGCTCCGACGTCGTCTCGATGAAGCTGCGCGCCGACAAGCGCGGCGACCGCTACGTGCTCAACGGCTCCAAGATGTGGATCACCAATGGCGGCGATGCCGACGTGCTGGTCGTCTACGCCAAGACCGATCCGGAGGCCGGCCCGCGCGGCATGACCGCCTTCCTGGTCGAGAAGGGCTTCAAGGGGTTCACCCACGGCCAGCATCTCGACAAGCTCGGCATGCGCGGCTCCAACACCTATCCCTTGTTCTTCGACGAGTGCGAGGTGCCGGAAGAGAATGTGCTCGGCAAGGTGGGCGAGGGCGTCAAGGTGCTGATGTCCGGCCTCGACTATGAGCGCACGGTGCTGTCGGGCGGCCCGCTCGGGATCATGGCGGCCTGCATGGACGCGGTGGTGCCCTACATGCACGAGCGCAAGCAGTTCGGCCAGCCGATCGGCGACTTCCAGCTGATGCAGGGAAAGCTCGCCGACATGTATGCGACCTGGCAGGCCACGCGCGCCTATGTCTATGCGGTGGGGCGCGCCTGCGACCGCGCCGACCATGCGCGGACCCTGCGCAAGGATGCCGCGGCGGCGATCCTCTATTCCGCCGAGAAGGCGACGTGGATGGCGGGCGAGGCGATTCAGGCGCTCGGCGGCGTCGGCTACACATCCGAATTTCCGGTCGGACGTCTGTGGCGCGACGCCAAGCTCTACGAGATCGGCGCGGGCACATCCGAGGTCCGCCGCATGCTGATCGGCCGCGAGCTGATGGCCGAGACGGCGTAAGTCCGGCGCACTTGAAATTGCCGCGGTCCCATCTGACCGCGGTCTCTCACCAGATCACCAGAAACGCGGGACAACATGCCGCTCCATTCCAGCATCGATCCGTCTTCATCAGACTTTGCGCGCAATGCCGAGGCCATGCGCTCGCTTGTCGCGGACCTGCGCGAAAAGCTCAGCCAGGTTGCCGGCGGCGGCGGCGAGATCTCGCGCAACCGCCACACCTCGCGCGGCAAGATGCTGGCGCGCGAGCGCGTTGACCTGCTGGTCGATCCCGGGACCTCGTTCCTGGAGCTGTCGCCGCTGGCGGCCTACGGCCTCTATGGCGGCGACGTGCATTCGGCGAGCGTCGTCACAGGCGTGGGGCGCATCTCGGGCCGTGAATGCGTGATCGTCGCCAACGACGCCACCATCAAGGGCGGCACCTATTATCCGATGACCGTGAAGAAGCATCTGCGCGCGCAGGACATCGCGCGGCAGAACAATCTTCCCTGCGTCTACATGGTGGATTCCGGCGGCGCCTTCCTGCCACTCCAGGACGAGATCTTTCCGGACGAGCGCCATTTCGGCCGCATCTTCTACAACCAGGCGCAGATGTCGTCGCAAGGCATCCCGCAGGTCGCGATCGTGATGGGGTCCTGTACCGCTGGCGGGGCCTATGTGCCGGCGATGTCGGACGAGAGCATCATCGTGCGCAACCAGGGCACCATCTTCCTCGGCGGCCCGCCGCTGGTGAAGGCGGCGACCGGCGAGGTGGTGACCGCAGAGGAGCTCGGCGGCGCCGACGTGCATTCGCGGCAATCGGGCGTGACCGATCACTACGCCCAGAACGACGCGCATGCGATCGGCATCGCCCGGCGCATCGTCGGCACCTTGAAGCCGTCGAGCCGGCCGAACCTCAACATGCATCCGCCGCGCGATCCGCTGTTCGCGGCGGAGGAGATCTACGGCGTGGTGCCGGTCGATGGCCGCAAGCCGTTCGACGTGCGCGACATCATCGCCCGCGTCGTGGACGGGTCGGAATTCGACGAGTTCAAGAAGCTCTACGGCACGACGCTGGTGTGCGGGTTCGCCCATATCTGGGGCTATCCGGTCGGCATCATCGCCAACAACGGCATCCTGTTCAGCGAGAGCTCGCTGAAGGGGGCGCATTTCATCGAGCTGTGCTGCCAGCGCGGCATTCCGCTGGTGTTCCTGCAGAACATCACCGGCTTCATGGTCGGCAAGAAATACGAGGCCGGCGGCATCGCGCGCGACGGCGCCAAGCTGGTGACGGCGGTCGCGACGGCGTCTGTGCCGAAATTCACCGTGGTGATCGGCGGCTCCTACGGCGCCGGCAACTACGGCATGTGCGGCCGCGCCTACTCACCGCGCTTCCTGTGGATGTGGCCGAACGCGCGCATCTCGGTGATGGGCGGCGAGCAGGCCTCGATGGTGCTGAGCCAGGTCCGGCGCGACAATATCGAGGCCAGGGGCGATAGCTGGTCCAAGGACGAGGAAGATAAATTCCGCGAGCCGATCCGCGCCCAATATGAGAGCCAGGGTCATCCCTATTACGCGACCGCGCGTCTGTGGGACGACGGCGTGATCGACCCGGCCGACACGCGCCTCGTGCTCGGCCTCGGCCTCTCGGCGGCGTCGAATGCGCCGATCGAGCCGACCAAATTCGGCCTGTTCAGGATGTAATGCGATGGACCGCTCAAAGCTCTACCGGCGTTTTCGCACCCTCCTGATCGCCAACCGCGGCGAGATCGCCTGCCGCGTCATCCGCACCGCGCGCGCCATGGGCCTGCGCACGGTCGCGGTCTATTCCGAGGCCGACCGCGACGCGATGCATGTCGCGCTCGCCGACGAGGCCGTGCTGCTGGGGCCGGCGCGGGCCCGCGACAGCTATCTCAATGTCGAGCGGCTGATCGAGGCGGCGCGCAAGACCGGCGCCGAGGCGGTGCATCCCGGCTACGGCTTCCTGTCGGAGAATGCCGAGTTTGCGCATGCCTGCCTCGATGCGGGGCTGGTCTTCGTGGGGCCGACGGCCGGAATGATGACGGCGATGGGCTCGAAGTCCGGCTCGAAAGCGCTGATGGAGAAGGCCGGCGTGCCGCTGGTGCCCGGCTATCACGGCGAGGCCCAGGACGAGGCGACGCTGGCCAAGGCCGCCGACAAGATTGGCTTTCCCATTCTGGTCAAGGCATCCGCCGGCGGCGGTGGCCGCGGCATGCGCATCGTGCGCTCGGCCGCCGAGCTTGGCCCTGCGATCGTCAGCGCCAAGCGCGAGGCCAAGGCCGCGTTCGGCGACGATCGCATGCTGATCGAGAAATATGTCGACAATCCCCGGCATATCGAGGTGCAGATCATCGGCGACAGTCACGGCAATCTGCTCTCGCTGTTCGAGCGCGAATGCACGTTGCAGCGCCGCCACCAGAAGGTGATCGAGGAAGCGCCGTCGCCAACCCTCAATGCGGCACAGCGCGAGACGGTCTGCGCCGCGGCGCGCAAGGCGGCGGGCGCGGTGGATTATGTCGGCGCCGGCACCATCGAGTTCGTCTCCGACGGCAAGGACGTGTTCTTCATCGAGATGAACACACGTCTCCAGGTCGAGCATCCCGTGACCGAGCTGATCACCGGGATCGATCTCGTCGAATGGCAGCTGCGCGTCGCCTTCGGCGAGGCGCTGCCGCTCAGGCAGGACGAGATCCGCCTCAACGGCCACGCGGTCGAGGCGCGCGTCTACGCCGAGAATCCGACCAAGAACTTCATGCCGTCGGTCGGCAGGATCTCGACCTGGCGGCTGCCCGCGGAGACCGGCGGCCTCCGCATCGACGCCGGCTATCGCGAAGGCGACAGCGTCTCGCCCTATTACGACGCGATGCTGGCCAAGATGATCGCGTGGGCACCGACCCGGGATGTCGCGATCGAGCGGCTGAACCGCGGACTGGAGGACTCCGACGTCCGCGGCATCGTCACCAATATCCCGTTCCTGTCGGCGCTGATCACGCATCAAAAAGTGCGGGCGAATGCGATCGACACCGGCTTCATCGAGCGCGAACTGGCGGTGCTGACGCAGGCTACGCCGGCGCCCGGCGAGCTCGAGCTCTGCGCCGCGGTCGCCGCTGTTGTCAACGACGAGCGGCAGGCGGCCCAAGTGGACGCGAATTCGCCGTGGCAGACGTTTGGCTGGATGCCGGTCGGCCGCCGTCAACGTCATTTTGCCTTCCGTGTCGGACACGGGCCCGAGCAGAAGATCACCCTCAACTACGGCAGCGGGCCGTCGACGCTTGTGATCGGCGACCGCGAGCTGGCATTCGCGATTGCACCGAAGGATGGCGGCTTCGATCTCACGCTCGATGGCGTCAAATCGTCCGTCGCCGCCGTCATCGACGGCCATGAACTCTATTTGCGCACGCGCCACGGCCGCTTCGACCTGCATTGGGTCGATCCGTTCGGCGGCGAGACCGAGGAGCAGGCCGGCGCGGACAAGATCGCGGCACCCTTGCCCGGCACGGTCGTCGCCGTGCTGGCCGAGGAGGGCGCAACGCTGGAGAAGGGCGCGCCGATCCTCACCCTCGAAGTGATGAAGATGGAGCAGACGCTGCGTGCGCCCTATGCCGGCGTGCTGAAGTCGATCAAGTGCAAGGTCGGCGACATCGTGCAGGAAGGCGTCGAGCTCGCCGTGGTCGAGCCTTCGGGAGAATGAGATGAGCGATCCGGTCCGCATCATCGAAATGGGGCCGCGCGACGGCCTCCAGAACGAGAAGATTCCGGTCAGCGTCGAGGCCCGCATCGCCTTCGTCGAGGCGCTGGTCGGAGCCGGCCTCAAGACGGTGGAGGTCGGCGCCTTCGTCTCGCCCAAGGCGATCCCGCAGATGGCAAGCTCCGACGCCGTGCTGCGCGGCGTTGCCCACATGACCGACGCCGAATTCCACGTGCTGGTGCCGAACGAGAAGGGCTATGACGCCGCGCGCGCCGCGGGCGCGAAAGTGGTCTCCGTGTTCGCGGCGGCCTCCGAGGGCTTTTCCCGGGCCAACATCAACTGCACCGTCGCGGAATCCATCGAGCGCTTCAAGCCGGTGATGGAACGCGCGAAGGCCGACGGCATCAGGGTGCGCGGCTATATCTCCTGCGTGCTGGGCTGTCCGTTCGACGGCGAGATTAAGCCGAAGGCCGTTGCCGATCTTGCGAAGACGTTGTGGGACCTCGGCTGTTACGAGATCTCGCTCGGCGACACCATCGGCGTCGGCACGCCTGATAAGGCGAAGCAGATGCTGCGCGCGGTCAGCGCCAACGTTCCCGCAGCCAAACTGGCGATGCATTTCCATGACACCTACGGCCAGGCGCTCGCCAATCTCTACGCCGGGCTGGAGGAGGGTGTCCGTGTCATCGATGCGGCTGCCGGCGGTCTCGGCGGCTGCCCCTACGCCCCCGGCGCGACAGGCAATGTCGCGACCGAAGATGTCGTCTACATGCTCGAAGGCATGGGCATCAGCACCGGCGTCGACATGGAGAAGCTGCTGGCGGCCACGAACGAGATGAGCGGCGTGCTGGGCAAGCCGCCCGTGAGCCGAGTGGCTTCCGCGCTGAACGCGAAGAGGAAGCGGGCCGCTTCCTAGTCCTCCGTCATTGCGAGCGCAGCGAAGCAATCCAGAAACTTTCCGATGAGAAAGTCTGGGATTGCTTCGTCGCAAGGGCTCCTCGCAATGACGACGGAGGCGGTCAGGCCGCCTTCAGGCCCACGTCCGGCAGGAGCGGCCGGTTCTTGAGGGCGCGGACCATCATGGCCTCGACCTCGGCCTTCTCCTGCGGCAGCAGTGCGAGCCGGGGCGGACGGGTCAGAGCGGTGCCGCGGCCCATGATGTGCTCGCACAGCTTGATGCACTGGACGAGGTCCGGGCGCGCGTCGAGATGCAAGAGCGGCATGAACCATTCGTAGAGCGGCATCGCCTCGGCATAGCGACCGGCCCTGGCCAGGCGAAACAGCGTCTCGCCCTCGCGCGGGAAGGCGTTCGACATGCCGGAGACCCAGCCCACCGCGCCCATGGCGACACTCTCGACGATGACGTCGTCGAGGCCTGCGAACAGCACGAAACGGTCGCCGACCATGTTCCTTGTGTCGATGAAGCGACGGGTATCGCCTGAGGAATCCTTGAAGCAAACGACGGTCTCGACGTCGGCGAGCGAGGCCAGGATGTCGGGGGTGACGTCGTTCTTGTAGATCGGCGGATTGTTGTAGAGCATCACGGGCAAGTCCGTCGCGGTGGCGACGGCGCGGAAATGCGCGGCGGTCTCGTGCGGCTTCGACGAATAGACCAGCGCCGGCATCACCATGACGCCGTCGATACCGACGCGCGCGGCTTCCTTCGCTGTCTCGACCGCGAAGGCCGTGGTGAACTCGGCGATGCCGCACAGCACGGGCACGCGCCCGGCCGCGACCGATTTGGCCGTCTCCATGATCGCGACCTTCTCCTTGCGCTCCAGCGACGTGTTCTCGCCGACGGAGCCGCAGACGATCAGGCCGGAGACGCCGTCACGGATCAGCCCGTCCATCACCTTCGCGGTCGCATCGATGTCGAGCGAGAGATCGTCGTGGAATTGCGTGGTGACGGCCGGGAAGACGCCTTCCCAGGAAACGCGGCGGCTCATGGTCTAACTCCAAGCGAATATGGCGTGTGAATTGGCCGGCGGGGGGCTGGGGCCGCCGGCTGTGGTGAAGAGGATGGCGGGTGGGATCAGAGCGTGGCGCCGACCTTGCGCAATTCGGCGAGGACCGGAGCCTTGGGCAGCCAGATCTTGTCGAACTCGGCGATGACGGCCTCGGTGTCGCCGGCCGGGACCTGACGGATCGGGATCGGCGCGTTCTTGAAGTTCTCGATCAGCGCCGGCTCGTTGCCGGCGAGCTCGTCGATCTGCGCGTCGAGTGTGGTTTTGATCGTCTTGGTGATCAGCTCGCGGTCGGCGGCCGGCAGCGTCTGCCAGACCCGGCCCGAGACCACCGCTGCCATCGGCATGAAGACGGCATTCATCTGGAGGATCACCTTCGAGACCTTGTCGAAGCGCTGGTTCCAGGAGAATTCGAGATCGGCCTCGAGGCCGTCGACCTGGCCGTTGGCCATGGCGTCGAACACCTGCGGCGTCGGGATCGGCGTCGGCGCCGCGCCCAGCGACGAATAGAAATCGCGATAGACCGGCGTCGGGTTGATTCGCAGCTTCATGCCCTTGATGTCGGCGAGCGAATTCAGGTCCTTGGAGGAGAACACCGCGCGCATGCCGGTGATCCCCCAGCCGAGCCCGATCGTGCCGGTCTCCTGCGGCAGCACGTCGAACAGCTTCACCGTCGCCGGATGCCGCACGAATTTCGCGACCGCCGGCGTCGAGCGGACGATGTAGGGCGCGTTGATCGCGGCAATGTGCGGCACGCGCGAGCCCAGCTCGGCGGCCTGGATGAAGCCCATGTCGAGTGCGCCGGACTGCAATTGCTGCATCATCGCGGGCTCGTTGCCGAGCTGGCCGGAGTGGAACACGGTCAATGTCAGGCGGCCGTTCGTCGCGGCCTTGAGGTCGTCGCCGAATTTGATTGCGGCCTTGTTCCAGGAATGACCGTTCGGCGTGATCAGGCCGAGGCGGAATTCCTTGGCCTGGGCGAGCGCCAGCGACGGCGCGAACACCGATGCGGCTGCGCTGGCGGCGAGAAAGCGGCGACGTGAAAGCGGCATGGTCGGGCTCCTTTTGGACGGGCCTATTTGACGAGGATCAGCGAGAGCGAGGGGAAGAGCGAGAGCAGCACCAGGAGGACGCAGGAGATGACGAAGAAGGGCAGCGTCACCATGAACATCTTGCCGGGCTTGGCGCCGGTGACGGCAGCCGCGACGAAGAAGCAGAGCCCGACCGGCGGCGACAACAGGCCGAGCACCAGGTTGATCACCACGACGACGCCGAAGTGACGGGGGTCGATGTGGTAGACGTCGGTTGCAACAGGCAGCAGGATCGGCACCGTCATGATCAGGCCGGGGATGCCGTCGATCACAGTGCCGATCACCAGCAGGATGACGTTGCAGATCAGCATGAAGCTGATCGGGTCCTTGGCGGCCGACTGGATCCAGCCGGCGGTCTCCTGCGGCACCTTGCCGAAGATCAGGACCCAGGAGAACACGGCGGCGGCGGCGACGAGGAACAGCACGATCGCCGAATAGATGGCACTGCGCAGCATCATCTGCGGCAGCTGCGAGAACTCGAACTCCCTGGTCCAGTATTTTCCCACCAGCGCCGCAGCGACTGCGCCGACGGCAGCGGATTCCGTCGCGTTGGCGAGGCCACCGAGGATGGTGCCGACGATGACGATCGGGATCAGCAGGGTGGGCGATGTCCGCAGGATCGTCATGACGCGCTGACGCGGCGTCTGATAGTCGGCGCGGGGATAGTTGTAGATGTATCCCATCAGCGCAATGACGAGGCAGAACATCACGGTGAGGATGACGCCCGGCACGATGCCGGCGATCAGCATGTCGCTGACCGAGACCTGCGCGAGCACGCTGTAGACCACGAACATCACCGAGGGCGGGATGATCGGCCCGAGCATGCCGCCATAGGCGGTCAGTCCCGCCGCAAAAGTCTTGTCGTAGCCCTTCTTCTCCATCTCCGGCACCATGATCTGGGCCATGATCGCGACCTGCGCGGTCGCAGATCCCAGGATCGAGGAGATGAACATGTTGGCGAGGATGTTGACGTAGGCGAGCCCGCCCTTCAGCGAGCCGACGAAAGCCATCGCCATGTCGACGATGCGGCGGGTGATGCCGCCGCCATTCATGATCTCGCCGATCAGGATGAAGAGCGGAATGGCGATCAGGCCGTAACTGTCGACGCCGCCGAACAGCTGGAGCGGATAGGACTGGAACAGAACCGGATTGCCTGATGCGGCGATATAGACGAGGCCGGCGAGGCACAGGCAGAGCCCGATCGGCACGCCGACCAGCATGATCGCGACGAAGGCGGCAGACGTGATCATCAGTTGACCCCGTCGAGCTCGGAGAGCTGAAAGCCGATCAGTGGCGTGCGCGGGACCAGCTCGAGATCTTCGAGCAGATTGGCGAGGCCGTGAATGGTCATCGACACCGCGAAGATCGGCAGCGTCAGATAGAGCACCCAGGTCGGCCAGTTCAGCGTCTGGGTGTGCTCGGTGTAGAGGAAGTTGAAGGTCTCGGCGGCGAGCTTGCGCCCGTCGAAGCCGGCGCGTGCGAGGCCAATCGGGTCCATCCAGAGCACGCAGGTGATGATCAGGGCGACGCCGAACACGACGACGAGGCCGGTCGAGATGACCTTGGCGAGCTTCTGGCGCCTCGGCGAAAGCCGCTCCGTCAGCATCGTGACGGCGAAGTCGAGCCGCAGCCGCGTCATCGCGGACGCCCCGATGAAGGTCAGCCAGACCACGCAATAAACAGCCGATTCATCGATCCAGTAGATCGGGAAGTGCGAATAGCGGGTGACGACGTTCACCAGGATCAGTCCGGTGAGCAGGTACATCAGGCCCATCAGCGCGAGACGTTCGACGGCGAGCAGGGCGCTGGAAGCCCTGACCACAATCCGCCGCGCGCTGAACGCGCCCGCA
Organism: Bradyrhizobium niftali; assembly: GCF_004571025.1. GTDB lineage: Bacteria > Pseudomonadota > Alphaproteobacteria > Rhizobiales > Xanthobacteraceae > Bradyrhizobium > Bradyrhizobium niftali. The sequence goes on from NZ_SPQT01000002.1 coordinate 598,016, forward strand.
TCCGGCATCGTCCCTTCGATCATCAAAGGCCCCAACCCCCCGCAAGATTTCTCGTGCCAAGGCAAAATGTATAATTTATACATTTGAGGTGTCAAACGGAGATTGCGGTCATTTCGGCGGCAGGACGCGCCTTTGCTGGGCACCTGTCTTTTGTGGGATGCCTGGCTTTTGCTGGCCGCCTCAACATGCAAGAGAGGGACCGCTTTCTGCCGGACGAGTCGCGAAGAAAGACGGAAGGTCAGATGAAACAGCCTCTGAAGCATCGCACTCTGTCGGCTGCGATCGTGGACCAGCTCCGGCAGGCGATCCTCGACGGCACCTATCCGGCCGGATCGCAATTGCGCCAGGATGCGCTCGGCGATGCCTATGGCGTCAGCCGCATTCCGGTGCGCGAGGCGCTGTTCCAGCTCGAGGCCGAGGGGCTGGTGCGCATCGTTCCGCAGAAGGGCGCCATCGTCTCGGAGCTGTCACTGGACGAGATCAACGATGTGTTCGACCTGCGCCGCATCCTCGAGCCGCGCCTCCTGGCGCAATCGGCGCCGCGTTTTACTGCGGAGGACTTCGAGGGGCTGGACGACATCCACAAGAGTTTTGAGAAGGCAATCAAGGCGCGCAACGTCAGCGAATGGGGCCAGCTCAACGCCGACTTCCACATGGCGCTCTATGTGCACGCGCCGCAACCTCGTACGCGCGCAATCGTGCTGTCGCTGCTCCAGACCAGCGACCGTTATACACGCCTCCAGCTCTCCAACACCAAGGCGATGGGGACGGCCGAGAAAGAGCACGCCCACCTTATCGCGCTCTGCCGCGCGCAGAAAGTCGAGGAGGCCTGCCGCTTCCTGGAACGGCACATCGAGGCCGTGCGCAAGGATCTGTTGCAGGTGGTGGCCGGCAGCGCGATCGCGCCGCGTGCGCGGCAGAAGCGCGAGCAGCGTTCGTAGGGTGGGCGAAGGCGCATAGCGCCGTGCCACCGTCTACGCGTCGCATATTCTGGTGGGCACGCTACGCTTTGCCCATCCTACCGCAGTTGCGATTGCCGCTACCTGCTCCCGTCCGGTCCCATCACGAGATCCGGCAGCGCGGTCGAGATGCCCGGCACGAAGCAGAGCAGCAGCACCGCGAGCATCATCAGGAGCACGAACGGCAGCGTGCCCCAGATCACTTCGCTCAGGGGGATGTCGGGCGCGACGTTGCGGATGACGAAGATGTTGAGGCCGACAGGTGGATGGATCAGCCCCATCTCCATCACGATGGTCATGACCACGCCGAACCAGATGATGTCGAAGTTCGCGGCGCGTAAGGGCGGCAGGATGATCGGCGCCGTCATCAGGATGATCGAGACCGGCGGCAGGAAGAAGCCGAGCACGACGACCATGACGAGGATCGCGAACAACAGGCCCCAGCGCGGCAGGTGCATCGCGACGACGGATTCGGCGACCGACTGCGAGATGTGCAGATAGCTCATCACGTAGGAGTAGAGCAGCGACATGCCGATGATCATCATCAGCATGGTCGATTCCCGGATCGTCGACTTCATGATGGGCGCAAGGTCGCTCGGCCGCCACACGCTGTAGATCGCCGCGATCAGCGCCAGCGCCAGGAGGCCACCGAGGCCGGCGGTCTCCGACGGCGTGGCATAGCCGCCATAGAGCGCAATCATGACGCCGGTAAGCAGCAGCACGAACGGGATCACGCGCGGCAGCACGCTGAAGCGTTCGGCCAGTGTGTAGTCGTCGCGAGCGAGGATTGCCGCTTCCGGTCCGCCATTCCTGTAGATGACTTCAGCGGCTGCATATTCCTGGCGGAAGCGGATCACGGCATAGGCGCCGAACAGGCTGACGAGCAACAGGCCCGGACCGATGCCGGCAAGGAACAAGCGCCCAAGGGACTTTTCCGCCGCGACCGCGAACAAGATCATGGTGATCGAGGGCGGCAGCAGGATGCCGAGCGTGCCGCCGGCGGCGATGATTCCGGCGGCAAAGCCGCCGGAATAGCCGCGCTTGCGCATCTCGGGGATGCCGGCCGAGCCGATCGCCGAGCAGGTCGCTGGGCTCGAGCCCGCCATCGCCGCGAACAGCGCGCAGGCGAACACGTTGGCGACGCCGAGCCCGCCGGGGACGCGGTGCAGCCAGGCATGCAGGGCCAGGTACAGATCCTGGCCGGCGCGCGACTTGCCGATCGCCGCGCCCTTCAGGATGAAGAGTGGGATCGACAGCAGCGTGATCGAGGCCATTTCCTCGTAGACGTTCTGCGTCACCGTATCGAGCGAGGCCGATGGCATGTAGATGCCCATGAACACGACCGCGACCGCGCCGAGCGCGAAGGCGATCGGCATGCCAGAGAACATCACCAGCAGCGTCGCAATCGCGTAGGCGAGGCCGATACCGAAAACGCTCATGGACGCTTGGCTCCTGCGAAAGGCAGCGCAAGCTGCACGAGAATCTGGACGCAGAGCAGGCTCATGCCGAGCGCCATCAGCGAATAGGGAATGGCGAGCGGCGGCGACCACATCGAGTTCGAGACCTGACCATCGACATAGGCCTCATGGGCCAGCGTCCAGGACTTCCAGGTGAAGAAGGCGCAGAACAGGAATGTCGCGGCATCGACCAGCCAGAGCCGGATCCGGTTCGCCAGCGGCGAGAGCAGGCCGACGAAGGCCTCGATGCCGATATGACCGCGGTTCTGCTGCACATAGGCGGCCGTCATGAAGGTCGCCCCGACCAGCAGGAACACGGCGGCCTCGTCCTGCCAGTAGTTGGCGGCCTTGAACAAGGCGCGGCTCAGCACGCTATAGCTCAGGATGGCGCAGGCCGCGACCAGCGCGATCGCTGCGAACACGATGATGATGCTGTTGAGGATGGCGAGACCGCGATCGATCGCCGCCGCAAGGCCGGTCCTTGCGGCAGCGTTTGCCTGGTCGTCACGATCCGGAAGCGGACCGTGGCTCATGCCGAGACGTCGGAGGCGAGCTTGAGCAGGTTCGCGGCGGTCGCGGTCTTGGCGCCGTAGTCCTTCCACGCGGTGTCGCGGGCGATGTCGCGCCACTTGCCGACGGTCGCGGCATCGAGCACCGAGACCTTGGCGCCGGCCTTCTCGTAGACCTTGGCGACCTCGACGTCATCGTCCTGCGCGCCCTTGCGGCCGAAGGCTTCGAGCTCGGCGCCGACTGCGAGCAGCACGTCCTGCTGGTTCTTCGGCAGCTTGTCGAAGATCGCCTTCGACATCATCAAGGGCTCGAGCATGAACCAGTAGGAGGCACCCGCGCCCGAGGTCAGCGACTTCGCGACCTCTTCGAGCCGGAACGAGATCAGGCTGGTGGAGGAGGTGAGAGCGGCGTCGCACGCGCCGGTCTGCATCGCCGCGTAGATTTCGTTCGACGGCACCGACAGCACCGAGGCGCCGGCGGTCTGGAGCACCATGTCCATCTCGCGCGAGCCGCCGCGCACCTTCATGCCCTTGGCGTCTTCAGGCGCGACGATCGGCTTGGAGCGGCTGGCGAGGCCGCCGGCCTGCCACACCCAGGTGAGCAGGATGATGCCCTTGTCGGCGAGGAAGTCGGAGAGCGCCTTGCCGACCGGCTCCTTCTTCCAGCGCATGCCCTGGTCGTAGGTGGTGACGAGGCCCGGCATCAGGCCGATATTGGTCTCCGGCAGTTCGCCGCCGGCGTAAGGCATCGGATAGAGGCTGATGTCGAGCGCGCCCTTGCGCATCGCGGAGAACTGCGCGTTGGTCTTGATCAGCGAGGAGTTCGGATAGATCTCAGCGGCAATGTCGCCATTGCTGCGCTTGGCGACTTCGGCGGCGAACATGCGGCAGAGCCGGTCGCGGAAATCGCCCTTGTCGATGGTGCCGCCGGGGAATTGATGAGAGATCTTCAGCGTGGTGGCGGCATGCGCGGTGCCGGTGCCGAAGCGGAGAATGGCGGGTGCGGCGACGGCGGTCGCGATCAGGTGGCGGCGCGTGAGCATGGTGTGATCCCCTTGAACGTTTCTTTGAACGGTTCTTGTTTGGTGTGATTTGGGTCGGGCCTTGTGAGACCGCCGCATAGGCCCATCCTATCCGGTCTTTCGCCCGATGTTCTCTCATCTGATAGTTCGAGACCGAATGCCGCGGCAAGTGTCGACCGTGCTGCGCTGCACACTTCCGATCCCCGCAGGCTATGCCGAACGACGGACCGCGGCGGGCGCGCAGAAATTTATCAGCGACCGCGTAACAACGTCGCGTGGCAATCCGTCGAGATTGAGTAGCGGCGTCCGTCGCTGACAAACACCATCTCGAAGGGAAGACTAGTCATGACCATTCGCACCCGCATCACGCTCGGCGTCTCGGCTGCCGCTCTCTCGCTTGGCCTGGCGCTGTCGCCGGCCGCCTTTGCCCAGGACAAGATGGGCAAGGAGGACGGTATGATGAAGAAGGAGACCATGTCCAAGGACGGCATGAAGAAGGATGCCATGACCAAGGACGACGGCATGAAGAAGGATCACATGTCGAAGGACGGGATGAAGAAAGACGACGGGATGATGAAGAAGAACTGATCTTCGGTCGTCGCGAGAGGCGTTTGTGCAAGGCAGACGCGCGCTCTCGAACGTCCGGGGCGGTCAGGTGGACCGCCCCGGAGCAATGTCTCGGTTCAAGTTCAATTGAACGTGATTTTTGAACGTTACTTGCGCTTGGCCTTGCGGGCGGCGTAGCGGGCGTCGCGCTTGGCCTTCTGTTCGGCCTCGAGCGCAGCCGCGTTGGCGGCCGCTTCCTCGGCCTCGCGCGCAAGCCGCGCGGCTTCGGCGGCCTTGGCTTCTTCCTCAAGTCGCTTCTGCTCGGCCCTTTCGGCCTCGCGCGCAGCCTTTGCCTCGGCGCGCTTGGCCGCGAGCGCCTCGCGCTCGGCACGCTTCGCCGCAACCGACGGATCATCTGGCCCGGGCTGGGATTTGAATTTGTTCAAAAGATTTTTGCGGGCGTCTTGCGCCGCCTTTTGCCGGTCTGCAAAACCGGGTTCCCTGAATCCACTCATCGACGAGCCTTGTCTTCCTCGCTTTCGACCCTACATCACTGCGTGTTGGTACGTCGGCTGGGCATAGCAGGCGCCACGCGACGCACATGCGTGTACATCGCCGTGCGCCGCAACGCCACCCAATTCGCAGCCGATCAGGTAGACGAAAATCGCCCACCGACGATCTCTCGTAGCCCGGAAAAACTGCCGAATTGTGATGTCCCTCATAAGGGAGCATGTGGAGCGGCGCCTAGCGTCCGCGCCAGCAAGACGGAGCACGGGCATGACTACCTTCCGATTGGGCCTGAAGGCGCTTGCAATTACCGTCGTGGTGGTCGCTGTGGCCGCCGCCGCGCTGCTGCTCGCTCGTCCGCGGCCGATCGAAAGCGCCGTGCTCGGCGCCGGCTGGGAGTGCAGCCAGACCGCATTCGTGCTCACGACCTGCGCACCACGCGTTCGTGAAGCGGTCCCCGCCGTCGAAACCTCGCGCAAGGATGCGATCCGGGCGACCCGCGGCTGAACCGGAACTGATTGCGATGTGACGCGACGCCGCAGAGGTGTTAAAGCCGGCTCGCCCCCGCGATCAGTCCGTCATGACCAAGCCCGAGTCTGAGTCCAATCCCAAGCCAAGCCCCGGACCGGGTGAAAAGCCCAGATCCGCGCCAGGACCTCAATCCGGTGACAACCGCCGCGGCGCGATCGCCGGCCTGATCATCGCGATCGTGATCCTCGGCGTCGGCTGGTGGCTTGCCCGCGATCTCACCGCCGCCAGCAAGATGCAGGACTGCCTGATGTCGGGGCGGAGCAATTGCAACGTGATCGAGCCGGCCCGCTAGCAGCGCTCAAACACGTCCGGTAGAGCCAAAAAATGCCGTGATCTTAATCATTTGTAACGCGACTTCGCCGATCAGGCAGGTCAGTTATGTCAGCCGGCATCAGCCCAGCGCGCGGCGAATCGTCTATCGCGCTGGGACCACGGCAATCGAAAGAGTAGGGGGTCAAGCACGCATGAGTGCGTCCAGCCACATGAAGATCATCATTCCCTTGGTTTCGGCCATGTCGCTGCTCGCGCTCTCGGCGCAGGCGCAGGAGGCCCGGCCGCCGAAGGACCCCGGCCAATCGCCGGCAGGGCCAGCCGCGGGCGCACCGCCCCAGAACAATCAGAACATGCGCAAGGGCCCGCCGCCGCAGCAGGCGGCCCGGCCTGCGCCGCAGCCCGGCGGCCAGCCCCATGCGGGACCCGGTCATGCGGGTCCTGGTGCCGGCCCAGCCGCCGGTCCGGCTCCTGGCCCGCGCAATGCGGGCGGTCCGCCGCCCGGTCGTAATTACGCCAGGGGTCCCGCACCGGCGCGCGACTGGGGCGGACACGCCTATCGCGGTAATGTTGCCTGGGATGGCGGTCGCTGGCGCCACGAGGTCCACAACGGCCGCTCCGGCTGGTGGTGGGACGTCGGCGGCGTCTGGTATTATTATCCGCAGCGGATGGCCGGTCCGCCCGGCTATATCTCGGAGGAGTATTACGACGACGTGCCGGTGGCCTACGCCCCGCCGCCCGTCGCCTACGAACCGCCGCCTCCGCCGCCGCCGGCCGATCCCGGTGCGAGCGCGCTTGGCGGTGCCATTGTCGGCGGTGTGCTCGGCGGCCTGATCTCGGGTAACGCGTCGGGCGCGGCCGCAGGCACCGTGATCGGCGGCGCTACCGGCGCGATCGCCGGTGCGACCGCTGCCTCGCGTCCCGGCTACTATCTGGCCGAGGGCAATTGCTACTACCGCTATCCGAGCGGCCAGTATGTGCAGGCCGATCCCCGCGCGTGTTACTGAGATTCCGGACAGCTCTGGAACGGAGAGGCGGGCGAAAGGCCCGCTTCTTTTTTGTCCGGGTTTGTCGTCTTGGCTTGGCGTCGCGGCAGAATGACTGATCGCCTCGCGCCTCAAGACACCAGCCAGGTCATGAACGCCATGAGGCCCCAGACCAGGCCCGCGATCCACGCCAGCATCACGATGCCGATGGTCGCAAGAAAGGTGACGCCGAACACGTCGGTCCTTTTCCGCTGTGTGGGGACGTGAGCTTCGGCTGCAGCTTCTCGTGTCATGACCGCAAGACCACTCGTGCTTTCTCCCGCCTTTGGGAGCACTGAGATGTTCTAGCCGAGACGCCGGGCGCAGGCTGTGACGCAGTTCACATCCGTCTGAATGACGCCGGGTCTCACGGTTTCGTGCAGTATGGGCGTCGCACGGTCGGCGTGGGCGTTCTGAAACCGCGGGTGCAGTTTCATATCGTGTACAATTTCAGCGTGTTGAAATAGCTGGCGACAACGCTGGTTATCCGCATTCATACGGACGAAATTGCCATGCACTTGTCCAGATCGGACGGCTAGAATCCGCCCCATGTGTAACACGTACGATCCACAGCACGAAGCCGAGGCGGCAATGAAGCGCGCCGCGGCATCAGAAGGCCCGGACCGGCAAAGACTCATCGAGCTCGCCATTGCCTGGCATCAGCTGGCCCGCGACCGGCGCGACGATGAACCGACGGACTAGTCGGATTCAGCCGACGATCGCCGGCCGAATCCTTTCGCCTTCGATCCACCGCAAGCGTTGCTCGCCTCGCGCTGCATGAGCTGCAGCCAACGTGTTGACCGTGATCCCGTTCCAGGCTGCTGCTGTCAAACGCCGCGATCGATGCCGACCGGTTTCGGCCGGTGCACGTAGTCCAGGATGCATGGTCGATCCGCCGAACGGCGGTTCTGGTCGCTCCCGCCCGCCAGCGAACGAACGGCGAAGGCCAGCTGATGCTGGCTCGCCGCGACGTTCATAATGGATGCTTGTGCCTTCTCGAGGTGTTTTGCCATCTCGCCGGAGTTCAAGTCCACGCCGGCATCGATCGCCAAGAACGACATTGCAGCGACGGCAATTCCGGACGCGATAGCCATTCCTGTCCATTCAGATGACGGCATCACAGAAATCTTCGACACCATTTCGGCATGCCGGATAGATAGGACTCTCTCGTCGCCTGGACAGGCCTGCGCACGCTTTCTTGAAGTGTGACAGATTTGCAAATCACGTTGCCACGGAGATCGCGGGCCGGGATGATTTGCGGCTCTGCCGTCGGCTCGGCCAAGCCCGAATGAAGCCAATCCGCTCGAAGAGCAAGACTGGCGATCCCAGCAGGACTCGAACCTGCAGTGCTCGGAGACATCCACAACGTGATCAAGGGCAGGTCGCCGCCGCGCGCTACCGGAAGCTGTATGCCACGATTTCCTAACCCCAAAGAGATATTCAACTTCTGATATGCTTTGCTATTCTATTCCCGCATTCTTGGATTGATCCCCCTGGATGCATCGGAACGATCGCCTAGCCAACCTCACCCCTGCGGTTGGCTAGGCACTTTCATTTCGATCAGGGTCTCTTCCATCTTCCATCTTCCATCGCGCGGCCGCTTGCCAAATCGAATCCGCTCGCGCGACGGCGGTTCGCGCCGGTCGTGCAGTAAGCATTCGGCATGAGCAGCGGATATCGTATCCGCACGTCGCAAAATCGCTGCACTCTATCAATTGCAGAGCGTGTTGCGCCCGTGTTGCGTCGCTTGTAGCCGATTTGTAATCGCAGTGCTTGAACCACTACGTTTCATCGCGCTTATTCGTATCATTGATTTGCTTCAATGTGCTCATGGGTCGCGTGGATCGCGCGGCAGCGGGCTTCCGGGTTCAACACGGAGGCACTGCGCATGGGCGAACGTATCGCCAATCACCGTTGCCAAGTTTGCCGCCATCCAGAACGATGGCGCGTCGAGCTATTGCGTGCTGGCGGCGCGTCTCTCGATGCTCTAGCCGACAAGTTCGGCCTAGATCGTGACGCGATCTGGCGCCATCGGTCGAAGCACGTCCCGGACGAAACCAAGGCAACCTACCTCTGCGGCCCGGCGCAGTCAGCCGAGCTTGCGGAGAAGGCGGCCAGCGAGGGTGACAGCGTCCTCGATGTTGATGCTTTGGGCCATCGAGCCCAGTTCGCCAGTAACGCGGGCGATCGTCTCGAGCACCGACGTGAGCCGGCCGGCAACGTAAGCGACGCCACGCGCATCTCCCGCCTCGTTCATTGCCGCGAGCTGTCCTGTCAGAATGGTGCGCACCATCCGCAGATGATCCGATTCGCGTTTGCGCCTAACGCCTCTGGCGGCCCCATGCACAAAGATCTCGACGCGCGATGCCGAGCAGCGTCCCGATCATCAGCCCGATGCGCGCGGTCATTGGCCGCCTCCGGAGCGCCGCGCAACACGGTTTGGCATCGAGAATGAAGTCAATACGGCAGCAAGTCATTGATTTACGGGTTGAAAAACTGGCGATCCCAGCAGGACTCGAACCTGCAACCCGCGGAGTAGAAATCCGCTACTCTATCCAGTTGAGCTATGGGACCGTCTTGAGGCTGGGTCTTGAGGCCGGTCTTGGGCCGGTCTCGGCTACCGCCTGCCGGTCTTCTATCACGCCAGATATGAAAAATCCGCGCGTTCGCCAAGCCTGAACCGAACCGTTTTCCTCAAAGCCGCGACAAAGCGGAACGGTGGGGTGTCAGGGTGCCGGGTTGAGCGGCAGCGGACTGGACGATGGATCACATCGCCGGGAACGCTGGTCAGCTTCCGGGACACCGCCGCCGGTCGATTGGTCGGGTATGGCTGCGCCATCAGGACGGCGTGCGCGGTGATATCTTGATCGGTCTCCTCTGGGCTTGCCTTGTCATGGCGAATGCGACGATTTGCACCTCTGGTTCCATCGCCTTGAGTCCGTCACCTTTCCGCGCACTTCATTTGCCGCCGCGGCGTTCGTCCGCGATTTCCGGGAGTCCATCATGATCGGTCTGGTTCGCGCCGTCACACTCTGCGCCGCGCTGGCGCTCGGCCTTAGTGCCGCGCAAGCTGCTGACAAGGCCTTCAAGCGCGACGATCTCGCTGATTCCTCGATCAAGCTGGAGGCCCAGATCAAGAGCGAGGCGGGGCCGGTCGCCAAGACCGGCGCGACGCTGCGCACGGACGCCGACGCCGCTTTCAAGCGCAGTGATTTCCGTGCCGGCCTGTCCGTGCTCGGCCAGATCGCCGCCACGACGCCTGAGGATGCCGGCAACTGGCTGCGGCTTGCCAAGGTGATCTTCCAGATATTGCCCAAGAATTCGAGCGAGCAGACGTTCCTGCTGGAGCGCGCCTCGACCGCCGCCTACATCGCCTATATGCGCGCGGGCAATCCGGGCGAGGAGGCCGACGCGCTTGCGGTGCTTGGCAAGTCGCTGGCCGAGCGCAAGCTGTGGCGGCCGGCGCTGGACGCGCTGCGGCTGTCGCTGGACATGCGCGAGGTCGCCGACGTCCGCGGCCAATACGAGAAGATGCGCGACGAGCACGGCTTCCGCCTGCTCGACTATACCGTGGATTCGGATTCGGCCAGTCCGCGGGCCTGCTTCCAGTTCTCGGAAGAACTCGCCAAGCGCACCGATTTCGCGCCGTTCCTCGCGCTGGCGGGCCAGGACAAGCCGGCGCTGTCGGCCGAAGGCAAGCAGCTCTGCGTCGACGGCCTGAAGCACGGCGAGCGCTACAACATCAACTTGCGCGCCGGCCTGCCGTCCACAGTGAAGGAGGGGCTGCCGAAATCGGCCGAGTTCAACGTCTATGTGCGCGACCGAAAGCCCTTCGTGCGCTTCACCAGCCGCGCCTATGTGCTGCCGAAGACCGGCCAGCGCGGTATTCCCGTGGTCAGCGTCAACACGCCCGCGGTCAACGTCAACGTCTTCCGGATCGGCGACCGCAACCTGATCAACACGGTGGTCGACAGCGATTTCCAGAAGACGCTGTCGCGCTACCAGCTCTCGGATCTCGGCGCCGAGCGCGGCGTCAAGGTCTGGTCCGGCGAGCTCGCGACCGCGATGACGCTGAACCAGGACGTCACCACGGCGTTCCCGGTCGACCAGGCGCTCGGCGAGCTTCAGCCGGGCGTCTATGTGATGACCGCCGCGGCCAAGGGCCCGGGCTCGGACGACGAGTCCCAGCTCGCCACGCAATGGTTCATCGTCTCCGATCTCGGGGTGTCGGCCTATTCCGGCAATGACGGCATCCACGTGTTCATCAACTCGCTGGCCTCGACCGATCCAGTCGGCAAAGCCGATGTGCGGCTGGTCGCGCGCAACAACGAGATCCTGGCCACCCGCAAGACCGACGAATCCGGTCACGTGCTGTTCGAGGCCGGCCTTGCGCGCGGCGAGGGCGGCCTGTCGCCGGCGATGCTGACGGTCACGGGCGAGAAGGCCGACTACGCCTTCCTCAGCCTCAAGACGAGCGCCTTCGATCTGTCCGACCGTGGCGTGGCGGGCCGCGCAGCGCCTGTTGGCGCCGACGCCTTCGTCTATGCCGAGCGCGGCGTCTACCGCTCCAGCGAGACCGTCTATCTCACCGCGCTGCTCCGCGACGGGCAGGGGAATGCCATCACCGGCGGGCCGATGACCCTGGTGGTCGAGCGCCCTGACGGCGTCGAATACCGCCGCGCCGTGCTGTCCGACCAGGGCGCCGGCGGCCGCACGCTGTCCTTGCCGCTCAACTCGGCTGTGCCGACCGGGACCTGGCGGGTGCGCGCCTTCACCGACCCGAAGGGCTCCTCAGTGGGCGAAACCACCTTCATGGTCGAGGACTACGTCCCCGACCGGATCGAATTCGACTTGTCCGCCAAGGACAAGCTGATCAAAGCTAACGCTCCAGTGGAGCTTAAGGCCGACGGTCATTTCCTCTACGGCGCACCGGCCTCGGGCCTCCAGCTCGAAGGCGACATGCTGATCGCGCCCGCTTCCGAGCGCCCTGGTTTTCCCGGATATCAATTCGGCGTTGCCGACGAGGAGACCACCTCGAACGAGCGCACGCCGCTGGAGAACCTGCCCGAGGCCGACGCCAATGGCGTTGCCACCTTCCCGGTGACGCTGGACAAGCAGCCGGCTTCGACCCGCCCGCAGGAAGCGCAGATCTTCGTCCGCATGGTCGAGACCGGCGGCCGCGCCGTCGAGCGCAAGATCGTGCTGCCGGTCGCGCCCGCGACCGCGATGATCGGCATCAAGCCGCTGTTCGGCGACAAGAACGTCGCCGAAGGCGACAAGGCCGAATTCGACGTCGTGTTCGTCTCGCCCGAGGGCGAGAGGCTGCGCCGTGACGGCCTGCGCTACGAGCTCCTGAAGATGGAATCGCGCTATCAGTGGTATCGCCAGAACAATTACTGGGAGTACGAGCCGGTCAAGTCGACCTCGCGCGTCGCCGACGGCGATCTCACCATCGCCGCCGACAAGCCGTCGCGGGTCTCACTCAGCCCGCAGCCCGGCCGCTACCGGCTCGACGTCAAGTCGAACGACGCTGACGGCCCGGTGACCTCGGTGCAGTTCGACGTCGGCTGGTATTCCGACGGCAGCGCCGACACGCCGGACCTGCTGGAGACCTCGATCGACAAGGCGCAATACGCCTCCGGCGACACCATGACGGTGTCGGTGAACGTGCGCACCGCCGGCAAGCTCACCATCAACGTGCTCGGCGACCGCCTGCTGACGACGCAGACCATCGACGTCAAAGAAGGCACTGCGCAGGTGAAGCTCCCGGTCGGCAAGGACTGGGGCACCGGCGCCTATGTCGTGGCGACGCTGCGCCGTCCGCTCGATGCCGCCGCCCAGCGCATGCCGGGCCGCGCCATCGGCCTGAAATGGTTCGGCATCGACAAGCAGACCCGCACGCTTCAGGTGAAGCTGACGCCGCCGGCGCTGATCCGGCCGAATGCGATGCTGAAGATCCCGGTCAGGCTCGACGGGCTCAATCCCGGCGAGGACGCCAAGGTCGTCATCGCCGCGGTCGATGTCGGCATCCTCAACCTCACCAATTACAAGCCGCCGGCACCGGACGATTACTATCTCGGCCAGCGCCGCCTGAGCGCGGAGATCCGCGATCTCTACGGCCAGCTCATCGACGGCATGTCGGGCACGCGCGGCCAGATCAAGTCCGGCGGCGACGCGGGAGCCGGCGAATTGCAGGGCTCGCCGCCCGCGCAAAAGCCGCTCGCGCTCTATTCCGGCATCGTCACGGTCGCCGCCGACGGCACCGCCGAGGTGAGCTTCGACATTCCGGAGTTCGCCGGCACCGCGCGCGTGATGGCGGTGGCGTGGACCGCGACCAAGCTTGGCCGCGCCAACACCGACGTCGTGATCCGTGATCCCGTCGTGCTGACCACGACTCTGCCGCGCTTCCTGCTCAATGGCGACCACGGCACGGTCAACCTGGAGATCGACAATGTCGAGGGCCAGGCCGGCGACTACGTCATCAACGTGAAGACGGGCGGTCCGGTGAAGATGACCGGCAATCCCGCAACCACGGTCAAGCTCGCCGCCAAGCAGCGCAACTCGTTCTCGCTCGCGCTCGATGCGACCGCGGCGGGGCAGGCGACGCTCGACGTCGACATCAAGGGGCCGAACGGGCTTGCCCTCGCACGCCACTATGCGCTCGACGTCAAGGCGGCCACGCAGGTGCTGGCGCGGCGTTCGATCCGGACGCTTGCGAAGGGCGAGAGCCTGACGCTGACCTCGGATATGTTCTCCGACCTCGTGCCGGGTACCGGCAGCGTCTCGGTCTCGGCGAGCCTGTCCACCGCGCTCGATGCGGCGACGATCCTCAAAGCGCTCGATCGCTATCCCTATGGCTGCTCGGAGCAGATCACGAGCCGTGCCATGCCGCTGCTCTATGTCAACGAGCTCGCGGCCGGCGCGCATCTGGCCATGGACACCGAGGTCGACCAGCGCATCCGCGACGCGATCGAGCGGCTCTTGGCGCGCCAGGGTTCGAACGGCTCGTTTGGCCTGTGGTCGGCCGGCGGCGACGACGCCTGGCTCGATGCGTATGTGACGGACTTCCTGACCCGCGCCCGCGAAAAGGGGTTTGCGGTGCCGGACGTGCTGTTCAAGAACGCGCTCGACCGCGTCCGCAACTCCGTCGTCAACGGCAACGAGCCGGAGAAGGACGGCGGGCGCGATCTCGCCTATGGCCTCTACGTGCTCGCGCGCAATGGCGCAGCTCCGATCGGCGACCTCCGCTATCTCGCCGACACCAAGCTCTCCAACCTCGCGACGCCGATCGCGAAGTCGCAGCTTGCTGCGGCACTGGCCCTGGTTGGCGACCGCAACCGTGCGGAGCGGGTCTATGGTGCCGCGCTCGACTCGCTTGCGCCAAAGCCCGTGCTGGAGTTCGGCCGCACTGACTATGGCTCGCAGCTTCGCGATGCGGCGGCGCTGGTCTCGCTGGCCAGCGAAGGCAACGCGCCGAGGGCGACGCTGACGCAGGCGGTGTCGCGGGTCGAGACCGCGCGCGGGCTCACGCCCTACACCTCCACGCAGGAGAACGCGTGGCTGGTGCTGGCGGCGCGGGCGCTCGCCAAGGAAAACCTCTCGATCGAGGTCGACGGCCAGCCGGTCAAGACCGCGCTCTATCGCAGCTACAAGGCGGACACGCTGAGCGGCAAGCCGCTGAAGATCACCAACACCGGCGATGCGCCGGTGCAGGCGGTGGTCTCGGTGTCGGGCTCGCCGGTGACGCCGGAGCCGGCGGCATCGAACGGCTTCAAGATCGAGCGCAATTACTTCACGCTTGACGGCAAGCCCGCCGACATCAGCAAGGTCAAGCAGAACCAGCGCTTCGCGGTGGTGCTGAAGATCACCGAGGCCAAGCCCGAGTACGGCCACATCATGGTGTCCGACTATCTGCCGGCGGGGCTGGAGATCGACAATCCGAAGCTGGTCTCGTCCGGCGACAGCGGTACGCTGGACTGGATCGAGGACGGCGAGGAGCCCGAGAATACCGAGTTCCGCGATGACCGCTTCACGGCGGCCGTTGACCGGGCCTCGGACTCCAAGTCGGTGTTCACCGTTGCCTACGTTGTCCGCGCCGTTTCGCCGGGTAAATACGTATTGCCGCAGGCCTATGTCGAGGACATGTACAATCCCTCGCGCTATGGGCGGACGGGGACGGGCACTGTCGAGGTGCGGGCGGCGAAGTGAGATGGGCTCGAACGTAAGCGGAATTGTATGAGCGAAGCGGCGCCACATTCTCAGTCGTCATGCCCGGGCTTGTCCCGGGCATCCACGGACTTTGGCGCCGCGGGCAAGAACGTGGATGGCCGGGACAAGCCCGGCCATGACGGAGTGCTGGGCAGGAGTCGCCACATCGTCTCGGCAGCAGCACTCGCATTTATCCTCGCTATCACCGGCTTCGTCGCGTGGGTCTACTCCCTCGGTCCTCTCCCACTCGACGAGTCCCGCCAGGTCTCCACCACGATCGTCGACCGCAACGGCAAGCTGCTGCGCGCCTATGCCATGGCGGACGGGCGCTGGCGGCTTCCGGTCGACGCCAAAGCGAACGTCGATCCGATCTATCTCAAACTGCTGCTCGCCTATGAGGACCAGCGCTTCCACGCCCATGACGGCATCGATCCGCTGGCGCTGGGCCGTGCCGCGTTGCAGCTTTCGACGCGCGGCCACATCGTGTCCGGCGGCTCGACCATCACGATGCAGCTGGCACGTTTGATGGAGCCGCGGCGGCAGCGCTCGCTCTATGCAAAGCTGCGGCAGATGGTGCGCGCGATCGAGATCGAGCGGACCCTCAGCAAGAGCGAAATCCTCGACCTCTATCTCGCGCTGGCGCCGTATGGCGGCAATCTCGAAGGCATCCGCGCCGCTTCGATTGCCTATCTCGGCAAGGAGCCGAAGCGGCTGTCGCTGGCCGAGGCGGCGTTGCTGGTTGCGCTGCCGCAATCGCCGGAGACGCGCCGGCTCGACCGCTATCCTGATGCGGCGCTCAAGGCCCGCGACCGCGTGCTCGACCGCATGGTCGAAGAGCATGTGGTCAGCCTCGAGGACGCAAAGCAGGCCAAGGCCGTGCCCGTGCCGAAGCTGCGCAAGCCAATGCCGATCCTGGCGCCGCATGCTTCCGACACCGCGCTTGCGACGGTCAAGGATACGCCCGTCATCAAGCTGACGCTGGACGCCAATCTCCAGAAGGTGCTGGAGCCGCTGGCGCGCGACCGCGCCGTTGCGCTGGGTGCGAACATCTCGGTCGGCATCATCGTGGTCGACAACGAGAGCGGCGACGTACTCGCGCGCGTCGGCTCGGCGGATTATTTCGACGAGAGCCGGGCAGGGCAGGTCGACATGACGCGCGCCATTCGCTCGCCGGGATCGACGCTCAAGCCCTTCATCTACGGCCTCGCCTTCGAGGACGGCTTCGTCCACCCCGACAGCCTGATCGACGACCGGCCCGTCCGCTTCGGCTCCTACGCGCCGGAAAATTTCGACATGACGTTCCAGGGCACGGTGCCGGTTAAGAAGGCGCTGCAATTGTCGCTGAACGTGCCGGCGATCGTGCTGCTCGATCGCGTCGGCGCGAACCGGCTGGCGTCGCGGCTGCGGCAGGCCGGCGGCAATCTCATCCTGCCCAAGGACGAAGCGCCCGGGCTCGCCATGGGGCTCGGCGGCGTCGGCGTGACGCTCCAGGACCTCGCCCAGCTCTATGCGGGCTTCGCCCGGCTCGGCACCACCAAGCCGCTGCGCGAGGTCGTGGCTGCCAAAGACGACCGCGAGCCGCTGCGGCTGCTGGATCAGGTCGCGGCCTGGCAGGTCGGCAACGTGCTGCTGGGCACGCCGCCGCCGGAAAATGCCGCCCACAACCGGATCGCCTTCAAGACCGGCACCTCCTACGGCTATCGCGACGCCTGGTCGGTCGGCTTCGATGGCCGCATGACCATCGGCGTCTGGGTCGGCCGGCCCGACGGCGCGCCGGTTCCCGGCCTGATCGGGCGCGTCGCCGCTGCGCCCATCCTGTTCGACGCGTTCGCCCGGACCGGCAAGACGCTGGCCCCGTTGCCGAAGCCGCCCAAGGGAACCCTGGTGGCCAGCAACGCCAAACTGCCGCTGCCCTTGAAACGGTTCCGCCCGGTCGGGGAACTGGTGCGGACCGGCGGCGAGCAGGCGCTGCACATCCAGTTCCCGCTGAACGGCTCGCGGATCGACGTCGACCGGTCGGGTGGCACCGAGGCCGCCGCCATGCCGGTCAAGGTCGCCGGCGGCGTTCTGCCCATGACCGTCATGGTTAACGGCACGGCGCTCGGCGAGATCGACGGGCGCCGCCAGCGGCTGATTGATCCGCCCGGTCCGGGCTTTGCGCGGCTCACCGTGATCGATGCCACTGGCGCCGCGGACACAGTTGTCATTCGAATTCAATGACCCGGCCTTAAGCGGTTGTCGGAATGACGGTTTCAGCGTAAGCGGAACCAATGGCCGAGACCTACCCAACCCCCCGTTTTGGAGCCCCCCGCGAGCCGAAATCGCCCGTAAATCCGGGTAGCCGGCTGGTGTCGATGCTCGATGTCGTCACGGCTAGCCACGGCCGCGCGGTGGCCTTTCTCGTGCTTTGCGCGCTGCTGCTGTTCCTGCCGGGCTTCTTCACGATTCCGCCTGTCGACCGCGACGAGGCGCGCTTTGCGCAGGCCACCAAGCAGATGGTGGAGAGCGGCGACTATGTCGACATCCGCTTCCAGGAGGACGTCCGCTACAAGAAGCCGGTCGGCATCTACTGGCTGCAATCCGCTGCGGTCGAAACCGCCGCGGCACTCAAGCTGCCGAAGGCCGAGTTGCGGATCTGGGTCTATCGGCTGCCCTCGCTGATCGGGGCGATCGGCGCCGTGCTCATGACCTATTGGGCGGCGCTCGGCTTCGTCACGCGGCGCGCTGCGGTGCTCGCGGCGCTCCTGATGTGCGCCTCGGTGCTGCTCGGCGTCGAGGCGCGGCTCGCCAAGACCGACGCGATGCTGCTGTTCTGCGTGACCGCCGCGATGGGCGCGATGGCGCGGGCCTATCTGTCGTGGCAGCGCGCCGAGGACGAGACGCATCCGCCCTGGAGCTGGCCCGCGATCTTCTGGACCGCGCTCGCCGTCGGCATCCTGATCAAGGGGCCGCTGATCCTGATGTTCGCCGGCCTGACCATCGTCGCGCTGGCGATCCAGGACCGCGACGCCTCCTGGCTGTGGAAGCTGCGCCCGCTCTGGGGCCTGATGTGGATGCTGGTGCTGGTGCTGCCCTGGTTCGTTGCGATCTTCTGGCGCGCGGGCGATGCCTTCTTCGCCGATTCCGTCGGCGGCGACATGCTGAGCAAGATCGGCGCCCAGGAATCCCATGGCGCGCCGCCCGGACTGTATCTGGCGCTGTTCTGGATCACCTTCTGGCCGGGCGCGCCGCTCGCGGCGATGGCGGCGCCTGCGGTGTGGCGGGCGCGGCGTGAGCCCGGTGCGCAGTTTCTGCTGGCCTGGCTGATCCCGTCCTGGATCGTGTTCGAGGCGGTGCTGACCAAGCTGCCGCATTACGTGCTGCCGCTGTACCCGGCGATCGCGATCCTCACCGTCGGCGCGCTGGAGCGGCGCGTGCTGTCGCGCTCCTGGCTGATGCGCGGCTCGGCCTGGTGGTTCGCGATCCCCGCGGCCGCCTCGATCATCGCGGTGGTCGGCGCGGTGATGCTGACGCGGCAGCCGGCTTTCGTGGCCTGGCCGTTCATCGCGGCGTCGCTGATCTTCGGCCTGTTCGCCTGGTGGCTGTTCGACACCAACCACGCCGAGCGCTCGGTGCTGAACGCGCTGGTCGCAGCCCTGATGCTGGCGGTCGTGGTCTACGGCATCGTGCTGCCGTCGCTGACGCCGGTGTTTCCGAGCATCGAGGTCGCGCGCGCGCTGCGCAACGTCACCTGCGTCGGGCCGAAGGCGGCCTCTGCCGGCTATCACGAGCCGAGCCTCGTGTTCCTGACGGGCACCCAGACGCTGCTCACCGACGGCTCGGGCGCGGCGGACTTCCTGCGGCAGGGCAGCTGCCGCTTCGCGCTGGTCGAGCAGCGCTCGGAGCGCAGCTTCGTGCAGCGCGCCGAGGCGATCGGGCTGCGCTACAAGGTCGGCGCGCGCATCGACGGCTACAATTTCTCGCAAGGACGCGCGATCTCGATCTCGATCTTCCGCTCGGAAGGCACCGAATAGGATGCCGGCTTCGACCAACATCGCGCCGCACGCAGGCTATCCGGCACAATTGCTCGCCGTGTCCTGGCATGCGCTGGCGCAGCTTGTCCGCACGCCCTCGCACTCACGCCGTGCCGAGGCCGCTCGAAAGCTGGCGCGGCATTCGCTGTGGCTCAGCGTGGCAGGCGCAGCCCTGGTCATTGCGCTGATGCTCGCGTTCGACCAGACCGAGATCCAGCTGATGCCGGCACGGGGCGCGCCCGGCCTGTGGCCGATCCGCATCCTCACCGATTTCGGCAAGGACGAGTACGTGCTCTCGGTACTGGGGGTCGCGCTGGTGACGCTGGCATTCGCTGCGGCAGGGCTTCACGGCACCCGCCGTGCGCTGCTGCTCGGCTTGGGTACGCGGCTCCAGTTCCTGTTCCTGTCCGTTGCCCTGTCCGTGTTCGTCGGTGAGATCCTGAAATTTTTCATCGGCCGCGGGCGTCCGTTCGTTGGCGGCAAGGCTGATCCGTTCAACTTCATCCCGTTCGAGGGGTCGGGAGCCTATGCCAGCCTGCCGTCGGGCCACGCGATCACGGCGTTCGCGCTGGCGTTTGCGGTCTCCGCACTCTGGCCGCGGCTGCGCGTGTTCATGTTCACTTACGCGATTGTGATCCTGCTGACACGGCTCGTGCTGCTCGCGCATCACCCGAGCGACGTCACCGCCGGGGCCCTGGTCGGCATCGTCGGTGCCATGGCCGTTCGCTACTGGTTTGCCGCGCGCCGGCTCGGCTTCGCCATCCGTGCCGACGGCACCATTTTGCCCCTCGCAGGGCCGGTCTCGGGCCGCCTCAAAAGGGTTGCCCGCGGAGCCTCCGCCCCATAAAAGCGGCTGCCTGCCGGGGCCGCCGGTTCCCCGAGGCGCAGGCCAATTCCAACCACGAGCCTCATTTGTCGACGTCCCAGCCTTCGGTTTCCATCGTCGTTCCCGTGCGCAACGAAGCCGACAACATCGCGCCCCTGATCGAGGAGATCACAGCGGCGCTCGACGGCCGCTGGGATTACGAGATCATCTACGTCAATGACGGTTCGACCGATACGACCGGCGAGCGGCTCAATGCCATCATGGCGCAGCGGGGCAATCTGCGTCAGCTCCGTCACGCGAAATCCGGCGGCCAGTCCGCCGCCGTGCGCAGCGGCGTGCGCGCCGCGCGCGGCGCGATCGTGGCAACTCTCGACGGCGACGGCCAGAACAATCCGGCCTTCCTGCCGGACCTGATCGCGGCGGTCGAGAAGGGCGCCCGTGTCGGGCTCGCGGCCGGCCAGCGCGTCGGACGCAAGGACACGGGGTTCAAGAAATTCCAGTCGCGCGTGGCGAACAAGGTCCGCAATTCCATCCTGAAGGACGGCACGCGCGACACCGGCTGCGGGTTGAAGGCGTTCCGGCGCGAGGTCTTCCTCGCGCTGCCCTATTTCGACGGGCTGCATCGCTTCCTGCCAGCGCTGGTGCGGCGTGAGGGTTACGAGATCGCCTATGTCGACGTGATCGACCGGCCGCGCCGCTCCGGCGTGTCCAACTACGGCTTCTTCGACCGGCTCTGGATCGGGATCATGGATCTCGCCGGCGTGTGGTGGCTGATCCGCCGCAAGAAGCCCACACCAGACGTGACCGAGGTGACGGCATGATCATCCAGTACGGCCAGGCGCTGAGCAACTATCTCTACGACGTCTTCGTCGCCAAGTTCGACTTCTGGCTCGCATTCGGCCTGGTCGCGCAGCTGTTCTTCACCGCGCGCTTCCTGGTGCAGTGGATCGCGAGCGAGCGCGCCGGCAACAGCGTGGTGCCGATGGCGTTCTGGTTCTGCTCGATGGGCGGCGGCCTGATGACACTGGTCTACGGCGTCGTGAAGCGCGAGCCCGTGATCATCCTCGGACAGGCGCTGGCCACCGTGATCTACATTCGCAACATCATGCTGATCATCAAGAACCGCGGCCGCGCGTCGAAGTCGCTGGAGCGTTGATCAAAGGCTGCGCGCGGCAGGGCATCCGGATTTCCCAATCGGCATGCGCAAATTATCGATAGTCCTGTTCGTGTCGGTTGTTCTGGTCGGCCTGGTCCTGCTTGGGCTCGGCCTTGTCGAGCTTGGCGGAACCGTCGCATTCCTCGCGAGAGCCGAGCAGACGGACGCGCGTTTCGCCGGCGCTGTCGCGCGAAGCGGCGGCAATCATGGCGGGACGTTTCTCTATCCGACGTTTCAATTCGTGACGGGCGACGGCCGCTCGATGACCTTCACGTCGTCGTCGGGATCGACCGCGCAGCCCTATTCGGACGGTGAACGGGTCAGGATCGCCTACGATCCCCGCCGGCCCGAGGATGCGCGGCTGCTGTCGTTCCTGACGCTGTGGATCGCTCCGGTCCTGCTTTGCGGCGCGGGCCTGCTCCTGGCGGGCGGCGCGGTCATTCTACGTGCCGGGCTAGCGCGGCAGCGCCGAGGCCGCACCTGACGCGGGCAGGGTGGCTGTCTCGGTCTCGGTCCTGCGATACGGCTCGCCCGCGGCATCCAGCACGGGATAGGCGACCGAGCAGATATGCGAGTGGATGCGGCGCAGATCGCGCAGCACGTCGAGGTGCAGCGAGGTGGTCTCGATGGTCTCGGGGCGGCCCTCGCGCAGGCGGTCGAGATGGCGCTCGACGGCGGCAAGCTCGGTATTCTTCAGCGTGGTCTTCTCCACCAGCAGCTTGCGCGCTTCATTCGCATCGCCCGACATGAACACGCCGAAGGCGATCCGCAGCGATTCCATCGTGCGCTTGTGGAAAGCTGCGAGCTCCTCGGAGCCCTCGGCCGAGAACTGGAAGCGGCGCTTGATCTTCTTGGTCGCAAGCTCGCTCAGGCTCTTGTCGATGATGTCGCCGATGTGTTCGAGGTTGATGGCGAAGGAGATGATCTCCATCGCGCGCTGCCCCTCGCTCTCGTCGAGGCTGCCCCGCATGAGTTTCGTCACGTAGAGCTTGATGGCTTCATCCAGGCCGTCGACGACATTGTCCATCTTCGAGACCTGGTCCACCAGGGCCCGGTCGCCCGTCATCATCGCGGCCATGACCTTGCGCAGCATCACCTCGACGAAGTCGCCCATCCGCAGCGTCTCGCGGGCGGCGTCGGCAAGCGCCAGCGATGGCGTCTCCAGCGCGGTCTCGTCGAGATAGCGCGGCCGGGCCGGGTCGGTCTCCTGCACGCGATCGGGCAAGAGGCGGGTCAACAGGCGCGACATGGTGTCGAGCAGACCGATGAAGATGATGGCGGTGCCGACATTGAAGGCGATGTGAAAGGCCGCCGTCATCCTGGCGAGATCCGGCTGCCAGGCGTGCATGTGCCCGGCGATCACGTTCAGAAATGGCAGCACCAGGGCAATCCCGACCACGCGGTTGACGAGATTGCCGACCGGCAGGCGGTAGCTCGCGGGATCGTCGCGCCTGGCCCCTTCGAACACGGGGTTGATGGCGCTGCCGAGATTGGCCCCCAGCACCAATGCCAGCGCTGCATAAGGCGTGATGAACTGCGAATAGGCCAGCGACATGATCAGCAGCACGCTGGCCACGCTCGAATGCACCGCCCAGGTGACGAGCGCCGCGACGACGATGCACAGAATGGGATCACCCGTGATCGCCGCCATCGCGACGCGCACGCCGGGCGCATTCTCGGCCGGCGCCAGCGTGTCGAGCAGGATGTGCAGCGACAGCAGCATCAATCCGAGGCCGATGCAGACGCGGCCGATGTCCTTGATCCGCGAGCGCGGTCCGGAGCGGAAGGCGACGAGGCCGAGCACGAACAGCACCGGCGCGACAGCGGCGATGTTGAACGAGAGCACCTGCACGATCAGCGTCGTGCCGACATTGGCCCCCAGCATGATGGCAAGCGCGGCGGCGAGGCTGACGAGGCCTTCGGCGGTGAACGAACTGGTGATCAGGGCGGTCGCGGTGCTGCTCTGGAGCAGCGCGGTGAGCCCGAGGCCGGCGGCAAAGGCGCTGACGCGGTTGCCGAGCGCCTTGCCGAGCAGGCGGCGGAGGTCCGGGCCGAAGGCGCGCAGGATCCCGCTGTGGACCATGTGCAGGCCCCACAACAACAGCGCCACGCCGCCCATCAGATCGAGCAGAACCAACGTTCCCATGCTCCGTGTCCGGACTAGAGTCGATTGGTGAAGCTAGCGCCAAATGCTTGAGGTTCAAACCATTTGTTGGCGCGTCGGCGTTAACGTTTGCGATGGCGGCGCGTTCCCGAGGCGCGGATGCCGCGTCCTCAGGCGCGATGCCTTGTGAGCAGGCTCACATTGCTGCTTTGAGGGCAGCGAAGCCGCGATCGAGATCGGCCTTGAGGTCGTCGGTGCTTTCGAGTCCGATGTGGAGACGCAAGGTAGGGCCACCCGGCGCCCACTTGGTCGCGGTGCGATAGCCGTCGCAGTCGAAGGGAATCGCAAGGCTCTCGAAGCCGCCCCAGGAGAAGCCCATGCCGAACAGCTTGAGCGTGTTGAGCATGGTGTCGACGGCCTGCTGCGGCGCCGGCTTCAGCACGATGCTGAACAGGCCCGAGGCGCCGGTGAAGTCGCGCTTCCAGATGGCGTGACCCGGATCGGTCTCGAGCCCGGGATGCAGCACGCGCGCGACCTCGGGACGGGCGGCGAGCCAGCGCGCCATGTCGAGGCCGGAACGATGATGCTGGGCGAGCCGCACCGACAGCGTGCGCAGGCCGCGCAGCGCCAGGAAGACGTCGTCGGGGCCGGCGCAGACGCCGAGCAGGCGGATGCCCTCGGCAATCTGCGGCCAGGCCTTGGCGTTGGCCGAGATGGTGCCGAACATGATGTCGGAATGGCCGCCGATATATTTGGTCGCCGCCTGCATGCTGATGTCGACACCCTGCTCGAGCGAGCGGTGATAGAGCGGGGTGGCCCAGGTGTTGTCGTCGATGACGAGCGCGTCGCGGGCATGCGCGACCTCGGCGATGGCGCGGATGTCGGGCATCTCGAACGATTGCGAGCCCGGCGCCTCCGCCAGCACCGCGCGGGTGTTGGGCTTGAACAGCTTGTCGATGCCGGCGCCGATCAGCGGATCGAAATAGGTGGTCTCGACGCCGTAGCGGGCGAGCATGCCGTTGCAGAAATTGCGCGAGGGCCGATAGACGTTGTCGCAGACCAGAATGTGGTCGCCGGTCTTCAGCACCGAGAGCAGGGTGGTGGAGATCGCCGACAGCCCCGACGGCACGATGCCGACGCCGGCGCATTGCGGCCCCTCCAACGCCATCAGCGTGTCCTGAAAAGCCCTGGTCGTCGGGGTGCCGTGGCGGCCGTAGGTGAACTCGCCGCGATGGGCATGCAGGTCCTCGGCGGTCGGATAGAGCACGGTCGAGCCGTGGAACACCGGCGGATTGACGAACCCCTTCTGCGCCTTGGTGTCGCGGCCGGAGGTCACCAGCCGGGTCTCGGCCTGCTGCTGGGAGGGGGGCGAGGAATCCATGCGTCTGCTTTCAAAACTGCGTTTCCGCCAGGCGCGATGCGCCCCGCGGGCCGGCCGAAAGGCCGCTGTCGTTAATAACAGAACACAGAAGAGTCCCGTCAACCCCTTGACCCGGCTCGCCAGTCGTTCTGTGATGCGCAGGTGCTATTCAGTCGCCGCATGTTGAGGGGCCTGCCGCGACCTTCGATCCATCGTCTGACCGGACCTTGCGCCACAGCCATAATGGCGGGCGCCTGCGGCGGGGATTAAGGTATGGCCTCCCGAGATCGGCGAGTGTTCGGCAAGGTTTTCCAGCATGACTCTTGCAAGGCTCACCCTGGCAGAGACGATCCTGAGACAACATTCCTGACCTTGAGACGACCTTGAAAGGCCTTCACCCCATGAAACGCGTAACCCTGGCTCTCACCCTTGCTCTGGCCGCCGGCCTGACTGCCCAAGCCGCCGATGCGCAAACACTCAAGACCGTCAAGGACCGGGGCACGCTGTCCTGCGGCGTCAGCCAGGGCCTGCCGGGCTTCTCCGCGCCCGACGACAAGGGCAACTGGACCGGGCTCGACGTCGACATCTGCCGTGCGATCGCGGCGGCCATCTTCAATGACCCGACCAAGGTCAAGTACGTGCCGACCTCGGCCAAGGACCGTTTCACGGCGCTGCAATCCGGCGAAATCGACGTGCTCTCGCGCAACACCACCTGGACCATCTCGCGCGACACCTCGCTGGGCGCCAACTTCACCGGCGTGACCTATTATGACGGGCAGGGCTTCATGGTGAAGAAGTCGCTCAAGGTGAATTCCGCGCTCGAGCTCAACAGCGCCTCAGTCTGCGTGCAGACCGGCACCACCACCGAGCAGAATCTGGCCGACTACTTCAAGGCCAACAACATGAAATACGAGGTGATCGCGTTCGGCACCAACGACGAAACGGTCAAGGCCTATGAGGCCGGCCGCTGCGACGTCTTCACCACCGACCAGTCGGGCCTCTACGCCAACCGCCTCAAGCTCGCCAATCCCAATGACCACATGGTGCTGCCCGAGATCATCTCGAAGGAGCCGCTCGGCCCGATGGTGCGCCACGGCGACGACCAGTGGTTCGACATCGTGAAATGGACGCTGTTCGCCCTCGTCACCACCGAAGAGCTCGGCGTGACCTCGAAGAACGTCGACGAGAAGGCGAAGCTGGAAAGCCCGGAGCTGAAGCGCGTGCTCGGCAGCGACGGCAATTTCGGCGAACAGCTCGGCCTGACCAAGGACTGGGTGATCCGGATCGTGAAGGCGGTCGGCAATTACGGCGAGGTGTTCGATCGCAACGTCGGCGCGGGCTCGCCGCTCGCCATCAACCGCGGTTTCAACAATCTCTGGAACAAGGGCGGTCTCCAGTACGCGCCGCCGATTCGCTGATCCCGCTTGATCGGCGGTACGCGGCGATGAGCACCGAGGCTCGAAAACCGCCGGCCCAGATCGCGCTAAAGATCAGGCGCATCCTGGGCGGCAAGGCAGGCTGGAACGGCGTCGCCGTCCAGTTTGCCTTTGCGGCGATCCTGGGCTGGATCGGCTATGAGATCGTCTCCAACGCCCGCGCCAATCTCGAAAACCAGCACATTGCCGCCGGCTTCGGCTTCCTCAGGAACAATGCCGGCTTCGACGTCAACCAGACCCTGATCCCCTACACCGGCTCGGACACATTCCTGCGCGTGTTCGTGGTCGGGCTCTTGAACACGCTCGTGGTCTCGGTGGTCGGCATCGTCTTCGCCACCCTGATCGGCTTCGTCGTCGCGCTGTGCCGGCTGTCGCCCAACTGGCTGCTGTCGCGCATCGGCGAGCTCTATGTCGAGATCATCCGCAACCTGCCGCTGCTGTTCCAGATCCTGTTCTGGTACCTGGCGGTGCTCGCGGCGCTGCCAAATCCGCGGCAGAGCATTTCGCTGCTCGGCATCGCCTTCGTCAGCAACCGCGGCCTCGTCATTCCCCGTCCGATCGGCGAGAGCGGGTTCGAGCCGTTCCTGGCGATGCTGGTCCTCGGCATCGTCGCATCGCTGGCATTGCGCTTCCATGCGCGGCGCGCACTGTTCCAGCGCGGGCAGGTGATCCGGATCTGGCCTTATGTGCTGGGCCTGCTGTTCGGACTGCCGCTGGTCACGATGCTGATCTTCGGTCTGCCCTTCACCTTCGAGCTGCCGCAGCTCAAGGGCTTCAATTTTGCCGGCGGCTCGCGGATCATCCCGGAGTTCGTGGCGCTGACAGTCGCCTTGTCGACCTATACCGCCGCCTTCATCGCCGAGATCGTGCGCGCCGGCATCCTGTCCGTGCACAAGGGACAGATGGAGGCGGGGTCATCGCTGGGCCTCAGCCGCGGCACCACGCTCCGGCTGATCGTCGTGCCGCAGGCGATGCGCGTGATCGTGCCGCCGCTGACCAACCAGTATCTCAACCTCACCAAGAACTCCTCGCTTGCCGTCGCCATCGGCTATCCTGACCTGGTGTCGGTGTTCGCCGGCACCTCGCTGAGCCAGACTGGACAGGCGATCGAGATCATCGCCATGACGATGGGCGTCTATCTCTTGATCTCGCTCGTCACCAGCGCCGTCATGAGCGTCTACGGTTGGCGCGTCAGCCGGAGTCTGGGCGCATGACCGACATCACCTCGTCCACCTTCGTCCGCCGGAACCTGCTCACCGAGCGTCCCGCGCCGGTGAAGACCACGGGCTTCGTCGGCCTGATGCGCACGCGCCTGTTCAACTCGCCGACCAACATTCTGCTCACGATCGTGGGCGCCTTGCTGCTCTGGTTCACCATCATTCCCTCGGTCAGGTTCCTGCTGGTCGATGCGGTCTGGGCCGGCACGGATCGCACGGCCTGCCTGACCGAGAATGCCGGATTTGTGGTCGGCGCCTGCTGGCCCTACATCCAGGCCAAGCTGCCGCAACTGATCTACGGCTTCTACCCAGAGGCCGAGCGCTGGCGGGTCAACCTCACGCTCTTCCTGGCGGCGGCTCTGCTGGTGCCGCTGCTGGTTCCGCGCCTGCCGTCGAAAGGGCTGAACGCCGGCCTGTTCTTCTTCGCCTTTCCGGTGGTTGCATTCTTCTTGCTGCATGGCGGCGGCATCTCGGGCTTCGGCCTGAGCTGGACGGCCGGCATCCTGCAATTGTTCGACGACAGCATCATCGGGGCAGGGCAGGTCCTGCTCAATCTCAGCAAGACGTCGGCCATGGCCCCGCTGCTGTGGGTCATCGGCAACCTCGTCGTCCTTGTCGGCACGGCGATCTACTGGCTGATCTTTCCGCTGACCTCGCTGCGCGATCAGCTCCAGGGCACGGGCCAGTCGGTCTGGGCCGATTTCGCCATCACCGCCGTGATCGTCTCGCTGATCGCCTTTGTCCTCGGCGGCGGCGTACGTACCGGCTGGCGCGCGCTCGCATCGAGCTTTGCCACCTTCGTCGCCATCGCGATCGTGATCAAGCTGATGGGGCTCGATCATGGCGGGCTGCCGATCGTGCAGACAGGCCTGTGGGGCGGCCTGCTGGTGACGCTGGTGGTCTCCGTCACCGGCATCGTCACCTCGCTGCCGATCGGCATCGCATTGGCGCTCGGCCGCCGCTCCACCATTCCGCTGATCCGGATCTTCTCGATCGCCTTCATCGAGTTCTGGCGCGGCGTGCCGCTGATCACCGTGCTGTTCTTCGCCACCTACATGCTGCCTCTGTTCCTGCCCGGCAATTTCACGGTCGACGGCCTGGTGCGCGCGCTGGTCGGCATCGCGCTGTTCACGGGCGCCTATCAGGCCGAGAACGTCCGAGGCGGGCTCGCTGCTATCCCGCGCGGGCAGGGCGAGGCCGCGGCCGCCCTGGGTCTGTCCTGGTGGAAGACGACCTCGCTGATCGTGCTGCCGCAGGCGCTGCGCCACGTCATTCCGAACCTCGTCAACAGCTTCATCTCGCTGTTCAAGGACACCTCGCTGGTCTCGATCGTGGCGCTGTTCGACCTCCTGGGCTCGCTCAGGGCCTCGTTCTCGGATCCGAAATGGTCGACGCCGTCCACCGCGTTCACGGGCTTTGCCTTCGCGGGGATCATCTATTTTCTGTTCTGCTTCGGAATGTCGCGCTACTCGCTGTTCGTCGAGCACCGCCTCAACGCCCACCGCCGCACCTGATCGAGGCCACCATGTCCGACCCCATCGTCAAGATTTCCGGCCTGAACAAATGGTACGGCGAATTTCACGTCCTGCGCGATATCGACCTCGAGGTGAAGAAGGGCGAGCGCATCGTGATCTGCGGGCCCTCGGGCTCCGGCAAGTCCACGCTGATTCGCTGCATCAATGCGCTGGAGGAATTCCAGGAGGGCGAGATCGTCGTCGATGGCATCGAGCTCGGGCCGAACCTCAAGCATGTCGACGCCGTGCGCCGCGAGGTCGGCATGGTGTTCCAGAGCTTCAACCTGTTCCCGCATCTGACGGTTCTGGACAATTGCACACTGGCGCCGATCTGGGTCCGCAACATCCCCAAGAGGGATGCCGAGGCGACCGCGATGAAATTCCTGGAGCGGGTCAAGATCCCGCACCAGGCCAACAAGTTTCCGGGCCAGATGTCCGGCGGCCAGCAGCAGCGCGTTGCGATCGCGCGGGCGCTGACGATGAATCCCAAGGTGATGCTGTTCGATGAGCCGACTTCGGCGCTCGACCCCGAGATGGTCAAGGAGGTGCTCGACACCATGGTCGACCTCGCCGAGGAGGGCATGACCATGCTGGTCGTCACCCACGAGATGGGATTTGCCCGCGAGGTCGCCAACCGCGTCGTGTTCATGGACGCCGGCCAGATCATCGAGGCCAACACCCCGAACGAGTTCTTTGCGGCCCCCCAGCACGCCCGCACAAAACTGTTCCTGAGCCAGATTTTGCGGTGAGCACCCGCAATCCGGAGGCCTCGCCGGCCTGACCGACCCACCAGCTTCGCACCATGCGAATCAGCTTGCCTCTTTTCGGACCATCCTCCGGAGAGAGACCTTGCAGAGCAGTGTCGGCGCGCGCGCATACCAGAATGCGCGTTTGGAAAAGAAGTTGAGGAAGCAGGCGGACGCCGTCATGTCCTTCGCGATCGAGGCGCTCGGGCAGGGCCGATTTGACGAGGTCGAGATACTCTGCCGCGAGATCTTGAAGGAGGTGCCGGATCATTTCCACGCCACGCACCTGCTCGGCCTCCGCGCGTTTGATGGCCGGCGGCTCGATGACGCGGAATTCCTGCTCGAGCGCGCGGTTGCGCTCGATCCGCGTTCGCCGGACGCCCATAGCAATCTCGGGGCCGTGTATTTCGATCTCCAGAAATTCAAGGACGCCCGCGCATGCCAGGAGAAGGCCATTGCGCTGAAGCCGAATTGTCCGATCACCCTGACCAATCTCGGCAATACGATGCTGCACCTCGGCCTCGCCAAGGAAGCGATCGGACTGCACGAACGCGCCATCAGGCTGAAGCCGGACTTTGCCGATGCATTCTGCAATCGTGGCATGGCGCAGCTGATGATCGGCGAGTTCGAACGCGCCGGGGAGAACTTCGATCGCGCCCTGTCGCTTCAGCCGAGCCATGCGGAAGCGATCGCCGGCAAGGGCATGGTGAGCCTCGAGCTCCGGCATTTCGAGGCGGCGGAAGCCGCTCTCGACACAGCGCTCGCGCTCAAGCCGGGTTCACCGCGGATTCTGGTGCAGCGTGGACGGCTCTATCTGACTCTGTCCCGCCTGCAGCAGGCGGCGGCGGATTTCGACGCCGCGCTGGCGCAATCGCCACGGAACGAGCTCGCGCTGTGCTGGAGGGCGCAAGTCGACATCATGGTGAGGAACACGGCGGGGGCGATGGCGGGCGTCAAGACGCTGCTCGAGGTCAATCCGCAATCCGAGGCGGGAATGGCGCTCCTGGCCTCTTGCTATGCGAACCAGGGAGACATCGCGACGGCGCTCAAACATCTCGATGCGGCGCTGGCGATCGCGCCGGACTTTCCGGAGGCCATCGGGTACAAGATCTTCGTGCTGGATTACCTGCCCGAGGCCGATTTCGTGGTCCAGCAGGCGGCGCGGAAATACTGGTGGGATCAGATCGGCGCCAAACTCCCGCAAAGGGCGCTGTCGCCGCGCAAGCTCGATCCGGACCGACAGATCGTGATCGGATATGTCGCTTCCGAATTCAGGCAGCATTCGGCGGCGTACTCCCTGTTGCCGGTGATGCGCCATCACGATCACGCCAAGTTCAAGATCGTCTGCTATTCCTGCTGGCCGTTGCAGGATGGGATGACCGAGAATTTCAAGGCTTGCGCAGATGTCTGGGTCGAGGCCGCGCAGTTTTCGGACGACGAACTGGCCGATCGTATCCAGGCCGACGGGATCGATATTCTGATCGATGTGTCCGGACATACGACCGGCAGCAGGCTCCATGTCTTCGCCCGCAAGCCGGCCCCCATCCAGGTCACGGGTTTCGGTCACGCCACAGGTACGGGTCTTCAGACGATGGACTACGTGCTCGCGGATCCGATCTTCATTCCGCAATCGGCGCGTCATCTGCTGGCCGAAAAGGTCTATGACCTGCCGAGCCTGATCACGATCGACCCCATCCTGGATGTGCCGCCGTCGGAGCTTCCCATGCTCCGGAATGGCTATGTGACCTTCGGCGTGTTCAACCGCATCTTCAAGATTTCCGACGAGGCCATGCGAGTGTGGTCGAAAGTGATGCGCGAGGTGACGGGATCGAAGATCATCATCAAGAACGGACTGCTCGACGATCCAATGCTGCGCGACCGCCTGGTTGCGCGATTCGTGGCACAGGGCATCGCCGAGGAGAACGTCATCTGCATGGGTACGACCCCGCGCACCGACCATCTGCGGGCCTTTGCGAATGTGGACATTTCGCTCGATACTTTCCCGCAGAACGGCGGCATCAGCACCTGGGAATCCCTCTATGCGGGCGTTCCGGTCGTCGCCAAGCTCGGCAACGGCTCCTCATCGCGCGCCGGCGGATCGATCGTAGCGGCCGTCGGTCTTGGCGACTGGGTCGCCGATGACGACGAGGGCTATGCCGCGATCGCGTGCAAATATGCCGCCCAGCCCGCCCATCTGGCGAAGCTGCGCGCGGATCTGCCGGCTCAGATCACCAATTCACCCGCCGGCAACATCGAGATCTACACGCGTGAGGTCGAGGCGGGCTATCGCCAGTTCTGGCGCGACTATTGTGCCGCGGCCTCGGAAACCTGCGACGTTGCGTAGGCAGGTCAGCCGCGCCGGACCGGGACGTTCAAAGCCCCGGGAAATCCCGGATGGGTTGCCGCTCCGGCTGACCGGCCGGCCTCGGCTGCGAATCAGTTAGACTCTCACCAAGGCCATCCTCCGGAGAGCAACCTTGCAGAACAGCGGCGGCGCGCGCGCATTCCAGAATGCGCGATTGCAGAAGAAATTGATGAAGCAGGCCGATGCTGTCATCTCCGCCGCGGCCGCCGCCTATGGCCAGGGCAAATATGCCGAGACGGAGGCGCTATGCCGTGAAATCCTGAAAGCGCTTCCGGATCATGTCGACGCCATGCACCTGCTCGGCATGTGCGCGCATGACGGCCGCCGCCTGGAGGAGGCGCAACAGCTGCTTGAGCGCGTGATTGCGCTCGATCCGCGGCTGCACGATGCCCATAACAACCTCGCGACCGTGCATTTCGACCTCGGCGATTTCCAGGAGGCGCGGCGGTGCCAGGAGAGGGCCATCGCGCTGAAGCCGAATTTCGCGGTGGCGCTGACCAACCTCGGCAATACGCTGATGCATCTGGGGCAGTACGAGCAGGCGCTCGAGCTGCACGAGCGCGCAATCAAGATCAAGCCGGATTACGCCGATGCGTTCTGCAATCGCGGCATGGTCGAGATATTGCTGGGACAGATCATGCGCGCCAAGGAAAGTTTCGATCGCGCCCTGCTGTTTCAGCCGCGTCACGCCGAGGCCATCGTCGGCAACAGCATGGTCAGCATGGAGCTCCGTCACCACGAGGAGGCGGCAGCCAAGCTCGCCATGGCGCTCGCGATCAAGCCCGGCTCGCCGAGGATCCTGGCCCAGCGTGGGCGGCTCAGTTACGAGTTGCAGCGCCTGGAGCCGGCGCTTGCGGATTTCGAGGCGGCGCTTGCGATCTCGCCCAAGCTCGAACTGGCTCTCCGGGGCAAGGCTCAGGCCTGCCTCGTGATGGGAAGGACCGCGCAGGCGATGGCGGCCGCAACGGCCTTGATCGAGCAAAATCCGCGCTCCGAGATGGGACTGGCGCTGATGGGCTTCGCGTATTCGAACCAGGGAGAGATGGACGCCGCGATCGAATATCTCGATCGCGCGCTAGCGATCCGGCCGAACTATGGGGACGCGATCAGGGGAAAGATCTTCCTGGAGGACTACCGCGCCGAGGCCGATTTCGTGGTCCAGCAGGCGGTGCGCAAATCCTGGTGGGATCAGATCGGCTCCAAGGTGCCGCGAAGGGAGCTGCCGAAGCGGCCGCTCGATCCGGACAAACAGATTACGGTCGGCTATGTCGCGGCCGAATTCCGGCAACACTCGGCGGGGCTCACCCTGCTGCCAGTGCTGCGCCATCATGATCACGCCAAGTTCAAGATCGTCTGCTACTACTCTTGGCCTGGAGCGGACGAGTACACCGCCATGTTCAAGTCGTTCGCGGACGTCTGGGTTGACGCCTGGGACCTTTCGGACGACGAGCTCGCCGATCGCATTCAGGCTGACAATGTCGACATCCTGATCGACGTATCGGGACACACAACCGGCAACAGGCTGCAGTGTTTCGCGCGGAAGCCGGCCCCGATCCAGGCCACCGGCTTCGGACACGCGACGGGCACGGGCATGCAGACCATGGACTATGTGCTCGCGGATCCCATTTTCATTCCACCGCCGGTCCGGCACTTGTTTGCCGAAAAAATCCACGATCTGCCGTGCCTGATCACGATGGAGCCCGTTTCGGATCTGCCGCCTTCCGAGCTGCCGATGCTCCGCAACGGCTACGTCACCTTCGGTGTATTCAACCGCATCTACAAGATATCGGATGATGCGATCCGTGTGTGGTCGCGCTTGATGCGGGAGCTGCCGGGATCGCGGATCATCCTCAAGCATGGTTTGCTCGATGATCCCCTGTTGCGCGATGGCCTGGTCGCACGCTTCGTGGCGCAGGGCATTGCCGAGGAGAACATCACGTGCCTGGGCACCACCTCGCGCAACGATCACCTGTTGGCCTTTGGCAAGGTCGATATTTCCCTGGATACGTTCCCGCAAAATGGCGGCATCAGCACCTGGGAATCGCTCTATACGGGTGTTCCCGTGGTGGCCAAGCTCGGCAACGGTGCCTCCTCGCGCGCCGGCGCCTCCATCGTGGCTGCTGTCGGTCTCGGCGATTGGGTCGCCGAGGATGACGAGGGGTATGTCGAGATCGCCCGGAAATTTGCCTCGCAGCCGGCGGTTTTGGCCGAGTTGCGCGCAAGTCTGCCGGCTCAGATTGCAGCCTCGCCCGCCGGCAATGTTGAGATCTACACGCGTGAGCTCGAAGCGGGTTATCGCCGGTTCTGGCGCGACTATTGTGCTGCCGCCTCGGAAAGCGACGACGCTGCGTAGGCAGGTCGGGCGCACCAGGCGGTTCCTGAGCTAGATCCCGCGTCGAGCCCCGGGATATGCCCGAGCTGTTGCCGGTCCCGCTGACCGGCCGGGCGGGCACGCGAATCAGTTAGGCTCTCCCCGAGCCATTTCCGGAGAGACACCTTGCAGAGCAGCGCCGGCGCGCGCGCATTCCAGAATGCGCGATTGCAGAAGAAATTGAAGAAGCAGGCGGACGCCGTCATCTCCGCCGCGTCGAGCGCCTATGGCCAGGGCAGATACGCGGAGACCGAGGCGCTCTGCCGCCAGATCCTGCAAGCTGTTCCGGATCATTTCGACGCCACGCACCTGCTCGGCCTGAGCGTGCAACAGGGCGGGCGCCTGGAGGAGGCGCAACAGCTGCTCGAGCGCGCGGTCGCGATCGATCCGCGTTCGCACGAGGCCTACAACAATCTCGCGGCTGTGCACTTCGTCCTTCAGAAATTTGAGGCCGCCCGCACCTGTCAGGAGAAGGCGATCGCGCTGAAGCCGAATTTTCCGCCGGCTCTGACCGGCCTCGGCAATACCTTGCTCCACATGAACCTGCCCGAACAGGCCATCGAGCTGTACGATCGCGCGATCAGGCTGAAGCCCGACCATGCCGATGCGCTCTGCAATCGTGGCATGGCCGAGCTGGCGCTGGGCCAATTTGACCGCGCCAGGCAAAGTTTCGATCGCGCTTTGTTGTTTCAGCCGCGTCACGCCGAAGCGCTCGTCGGCAAGGGCGTGGCCAGTATCGAGCTCAAGCACTACGACGAGGCGGAAGCCGCGCTCGCAGCGGCGCTCGCGATCAGGCCCGGTTCGGCGAAGATACTGGCGCAACGCGGGCGGCTCAATCTTGCGCTATCGCGGCCGGAGCAGGCGGCAGCGGATTTCGATGCCGCGCTTGCGCTTTCGCCCAAGCTCGAGGTGGCCTTGCGGGGAAAGGCGGAAGTTTCGCTCGGCATGGGGAATACGGCGCAGGCGATCCTGGCGTGCAAGACGTTGCTCGAGGAAAATCCACGCTCCGCGATCGCGTTAGCGCTGCTGAGCGCCTGCTTTGCAAACCAGGGAGAGATCGCAACCGCGATCGAACATCTCGACGCGGCGTTGGCAATCTCGCCGGATCTGGACTTGATCGCGCGGAAGATCCACTTTCTGGACTTTCTCTCAGATGCCGATTTCGCGGTTCAGCAGGCGGCGCGAAAATATTGGGGTGAAACGATCGGCGCCAGAGTGCCGCAAAGGACGCTGGCGCCGCGGCAGCTCGATCCCGACAGGCGGATCGTGATCGGCTATGTCGCTGCCGAATTCTGGTACCACTCGGCGGCGTTCGGCCTGGTGCCGGTGCTCCGCAATCACGATCACGCCAAGTTCGAGATCGTCTGCTATTCGTGCTCGCCGTTACGGGACGAGATGACCGCCCAATTCAAGTCGATAGCGGACGTCTGGGTCGACGCCTGGCAGCTTTCGGACGACGAACTGGCCGATCGTATTCAGGCCGACAAGGTCGATATCCTGATCGATGTGTCCGGGCATTCGACCGGCAACCGGCTCCCTGTCTTCGCCCGGAAGCCGGCTCCGATCCAGGTCACGGGTTTCGGACATGCCACCGGTACCGGCCTTCAGGCCATGGATTACGTGCTCGCGGATCCGATCTTCATTCCAGAATCGGCGCGCCATCTGCTTGCCGAAAAGGTCCATGACCTGCCGTGCCTGATCACGACCGATCCCATCCTGGATGTGCCGCCCTCGGAGCTCCCCATGCTCCGCAACGGCTACGTGACCTTTGGCGTCTTCAACCGGATCTCCAAGATCTCGGACGAGGCAATCCGCGTGTGGTCGAAAGCGATGCGAGAGGTGACCGGATCGAAGATCATCATCAAGCATACCCTGCTTGACGATCCATTGCTGCGTGACCGCCTGATCGCGCGGTGCGTGGCAGAGGGCATTGCCGAAGAGAACGTCATCTGCATGGGCTCGACGCCGCGCCACGAGCACTTGTTGGCCTTTGCGGACGTCGACATATCCCTCGATCCATTCCCGCAAAATGGCGGCGTCAGCACCTGGGAATCCCTCTATGCGGGCGTTCCGGTCGTCGCCAAGCTCGGCAACGGCGCCTCCTCGCGCGCCGGTGCCTCCATCGTGACCGCCGTCGGCCTTAACGACTGGGTCGCCGAGGATGACGAGGGTTACGCCGCGATCGCCTGCAAATATGCAGCGCAGCCCGCCCATCTGGCGAAGTTGCGCGCGGAGCTGCCGGCTCAGATCGCGGCCTCGCGCGCCGGCAATGTCGAGATCTACACGCGAGAGCTCGAAGCGGGTTACCGCCAGTTCTGGAGCGACTATTGTGCCGCGGCTTCGGAACGCGGCGACGTGGCGTGACCCGGCCGAACCGCGACGATCAGACGAACGGCGGCTTGATGTTGCTGCGCTTCTCCAGCCATTCCGGCACCGGAAGGTTCTTGGCGCGCATGAAGTCCGCATTGAACAGTTTCGACTGATAGCGGCTGCCGGAATCGCAGAGCACGGTGACGATGGTCTTGCCAGGCCCGAGCTGCTTGGCCAGCCGCATCGCGCCGGCGATGTTGATCCCGGTCGAGCCGCCGAGGCACAGGCCCTCGTGCTGGAGCAGGTCGTAGATCACCGTGACGGCGTCGGTGTCGGCAATGAGATAGGCGTCATCGACCTTCGCGCTCTCGACGATCGCGGTCGCCCGGTTGAGGCCGATACCCTCGGTGATCGAACCGCCCGGCGTCGCCTTGGCTTCGCCGGTCCTGAAGTACTCGAACATGCCAGCGCCATGCGGGTCGGCACAGGCGATCCGGACGTTCTTGTTCTTTTCCTTCAGAAAGCGGCTGACGCCGGCGAGCGTGCCGCCGCTGCCGACCGAGCAGACGAACCCGTCGACCTTGCCGCCGGTCTGCTCCCAGATCTCCGGCCCCGTGGACTCGTAATGCGCTTTCGCATTGTCGAGGTTGTTCCACTGGTCGGCGAACAGCACGCCATTGGGCTCGGTCTTGCGCAGCTCGTCGGCGAGCCGGCGGCCGACATGCTGGTAGCTGTTGGGATTGGCGTAAGGAAGGGCCGGCACCTCGATCAGCTCGGCGCCGCACAGCTTGAGAAAGTCCTTCTTCTCCTGGCTCTGCGTCTCCGGGATCACGATCAGCGTGCGGTAGCCGCGGGCACTCGCCACGACCGCGAGCCCGATGCCGGTGTTGCCGGCGGTTGCTTCCACCACGAGACCGCCGGGCTTGAGCTCGCCGCGCTTCTCGGCCTCCAGGATCATCCACTTGCCGGCGCGGTCCTTCACCGACTGGCCGGGATTCATGAACTCGGCCTTCCCCAGAATGGTGCAGCCGGTCGCCTCCGAGGCGCGCTTGAGCTTGATCAGCGGGGTATTGCCAATGGCTTCGACAACGTCGTTTCGAATGGTCATGTCAGGGGGAAATCGCTGGCAAGGGGTTGATCAGGTTGGCCAGAACCTAGTGCCTGGGAGACCAAAGGGAAAGGCTTTTGCGCTGCGGCGAAACGGGTGGAAGTGACCGCTCAGGCAATCATATTTTGGGGAAAGATCAGCGAGGAGCTGCGGTGCCGCATCTCGGTGGCATGATTTGTCGGACAACTGTCAGGGTATGGAAGATAATGGTCGTTGCGGCCAACCCTCGCGCCAAATTTCCGCCGGCCGGGGGATGGGGACGACCACCTGCGCAACAGCTGCGTATTCCTTCTCGATCGTTGACGGCTTGGTGAGAATGGCTCGCCACGCTTTGAGGTGGAGCTTAAGCCGCATAGAGCTTGTTGCCGGCCAATGCGCAGCCGGATCAAACGGATCCGAGCGGGTGTGGCGCCGATATCACATGAAATCTTGGTAAGCTTGAATCCGCTTCGTGACGGCAGGAAAATACGAGAAGTCTCTGCAAGACAGCGATATCTTGCACTTTCGTGGCGCGGATATCGACGCATTCGGGCCGCCATCTCGCACCTGCGGGACTGTCCCGCTGTTCCGCGCCCGGCTAGGATGAATCTCAAGGTTCCGCTGAAAGCATCACCTGTGAACGAGTTGCAGAAAGCCCCCCGACTGTCCCGCCGCGAATCGGTTAATCCGGCTGTGCGGTGGCGGCTCGATCTGCCCGGCGGGGGGTGGATGTGACACAGCATGTTCCGGCGATCGTCCTGCGGCGGTCTCTAGGTTCTGCGTCCCGGACGCGCCGTGCGGCGCGCTGGCTCGGAGTGCTGTGCCTCGCCGCCAGTTCAGGCGCCTGCATGCTGACGCAGGATCTTCCGGATCCTGCGCTCGATGTTCCCGCGCAGTACAAATACGCCGGGAAGGGGGATGCGCCGCCGTCGCTGGATTGGTGGCGCGGCTTCCGTTCCGCCGAGCTGACGCAGTTGATGGAGGAAGCGCAGACCGTCAACCTCGACATCGCCGCCGCCGTCTCGCGCATCGTCCAGGCGGACGCCCAGGCGCGGCAGGCGGGCGCGGCGCTGCTGCCGAGCCTGTCGGGCACTGGTCAGGAGACCTATTCGCGCACCTCCGGTTCATCAGCCTCGGGGCTCACCAATGGCGGCCGTGAGGTCGTCAATTACCAGGCCTCGCTCAGCGCGAGCTACCAGCTCGATTTCTGGGGCCAGAACCGCGACGCGCTGCAAACGGCGGAAGAGACGGCGAATGCCAACCGGTTCGATCGCGACACGGTCGCGCTGACGACGCTGGCGGGCGTCGCCAATGCCTATTTCCAGGTGCTGGCCTCGCAGGATCGCATCAGGACCTCCCAGCGCAACATCGCGAGCGCGCAGCGCATCCTTGATGCCGTCAAGGAGCGTCGCAAGGCCGGCACCGGCACCGATCTCGACGTCGCCCAGCAGGAGAGCGTACTGGCCAACCAGAAGGCGCTGGTGCCGCCGCTGCGCCAGACGCTCGACCAGAACGTCAACGCACTCGCCGTGCTGGTGTCGCGGCCGCCGGAGAGCGTGCGCGTGCTCGGCGGCTCCCTGGACCGGATTGCGATCCCGCGCGTGACGCCCGGCCTGCCGTCGGAGCTGCTGACGCAGCGGCCGGACATCCGCCGGCAGGAGGCGCAGCTCGCGTCTGCGACCGCGAACATCGGCAATGCCCGCGCGCAGTTCTTTCCAACCATCCAGCTCACCGGCAATGGCGGCTATCAGAGCTCGGCGCTGGTATCGCTGTTCCAGCCGCATGCGGCCTTCTTCCAGCTCGTCGGGAGTGCGACGCAGCCGATCTTCGACGGCGGCAAGATCCTCGGTAATTTCGAATTTGCCAAGGCGCGGCAGGACGAACTGCTCCAGACCTACCGCAAGACCATCGTTCAGGCCTTCGCCGACGTCGACAATGCGCTGTTCTCGATCAAGCAGACCACGATCAAGCTGCAATTGCAGCGCGATGTCGTCACCGCCTCACGCCGCGCCTTCGATCTGTCGGAGCAGCAATTGCGCGCCGGCACCGCCGACATCGTGACCGTGCTCAACACCCAGCTGACCCTGTTCCAGGCGGAAGACGCGCTGTCGCAGGCCCAACTCGCACGGCTTCTCGCCATCGTCAGCCTGTATCAGGCGCTCGGCGGCGGCTGGGAACCGAGGATGGAGAAACCGGTCAATGCTCTTTAAGCCGGATAAGAAGGATGACGCGAAGGCGGGGACGGTGAGGAAATCGTCGCGCGGCGGCTTCATCTTGACTCTGGTCACGCTCGCGATCCTCGGCGGCCTCGGCTATCTCGGCTGGACCGTGTGGCATCAGCAGCCGCAGCAGGCGAACGGCCGCAACCAGCGCCCCGACCTGCCGGTGCCGGTGCTGGCGGCAACGCCCCGCATCCTGGATGTCCCGGTCTATCTCGACGGCGTCGGCGCGATCCGCGCGCTCAACACCGTGACCGTGCGCTCGCAAGTCGACGGCAAGCTCATCGCGGTCAATTTCACCGAAGGCCAGGACGTCAAGAAGGGCGACGTGGTCGGCGAGATCGATCCCGCGCTCTATCAGGCGACCTACGATCAGGCGGTCGCCAAGAAAGCGCAGGACCAGGCCCAGCTCGCCAACCAGCGCATCGATTTGACGCGCTACGAGCAGCTCGCCGCCTCCAACGCCGGCTCCAAGCAGCAGGCCGACACCCAGCGCGCGCTGGTCGCCCAGACCGAGGCGCTGGTCAAGGCCGACCAGGCCGCGATCGACAATGCGGCGGCGACGCTGAGCTATACCAAGATCGTTGCGCCGATCTCCGGGCGCGCCGGCCTGCGCCAGGTCGACCAGGGCAACATCATCCACGCGTCCGACACCACGGGTCTCGTGGTGATCACGCAATTGCAGCCGATCGCGGTGTGGTTCAGCCTGCCGCAGCAGCAGATCATGCGGGTCAACGCGGCCGCCGCCAAGGGCGCGCTCGCAGTCGACGTGTTCGGCAATGACGGCGTCACCGTGATCGACACCGGCAAGCTGACCGGCATCGACAACCAGGTCGACCAGACCACCGGCACGCTCAGGCTCAAGGCTGAGTTCCCCAACGCCAATTACCAGCTCTGGCCGGGCCAGTTCGTCAATGTCCGCCTCAAGGTCGAGACCTTGATGCAGGCGCTGGTCGTGCCGACATCGGCGGTGCAGCGCGGTCCGATCGGCACCTTCAGCTATGTCATCGGCGAAGACAACGTCGCTTCGGCCAAGCCCGTGACGGTAACGCAGCAGAACGAGCATGACGCGGTGATCGCCAGCGGCCTGTCGCCGAACGACCGCGTCGTGACGACAGGCTTTGCCAATCTGTCCGATGGCTCCAAGGTCGTCGTCGGACGCGACGACCAGACGCCGTCGGCCGACCTCGCGCCGCGCAAGCGCTCGCGCGGGCCGGACGCTCAGAAAAAGGATGGCGCCAAAGACGGACAGGGTAAGGACGGCGAGCCCCGCGCCAAGCGGAGCAGCACCGAAGGCGACCAGAAAGGGCAGACCGGGCCGGCACCAGGACCTGGGGCAACGGGAAGTGGAGCCAAGCAGCCATGATCCCGACAACAGCCGCCTGAGCGGCAGGCGCATCCCATGGGAGTCTCCGAACCCTTCATCCGCCGTCCCATCGCGACCTCGCTGCTCGGCATCGCGCTCCTGATCGGCGGGTTGCTGGGCTATTTCTCGCTCCCGGTCTCGGCGCTGCCGCAGGTCGACTTCCCGACCGTGCAGGTGACGACGCAGCTGCCGGGCGCCAGCCCCGACGTGATCGCCTCGCTGATCACCGCGCCGCTGGAGCGGCAGCTCGGCCAGATCCCGTCGCTGTCGGCGATGAACTCGACGAGCTCGTTCGGCGTCAGCCAGATCTCGCTCCAGTTCGACCTCAACCGCGACATCGACGGCGCGACCCAGGACGTGCAGGCCGCGATCAATGCGGCCGCCGGCGTGCTGCCCAAGACGCTGCCTTATCCGCCGACCTACGCCAAGGTGAACCCGGCGGATGCGCCGGTGATGACGCTGGCGCTGCGTTCGGACACGATCTCGCTGCGGGCGATGAGCGACATCGCCGATACGCTTCTGGCGCAACGTTTGAGCCAGATCTCGGGCGTCGGGCGCGTCTCCGTGCTCGGCGGGTTGAAACCGGCGGTGCGCATCCAGGCGGATCTGGCGCGGCTCGCGGCCTATGGCATCGCAATGGAAGACCTGCGCACTGCGATCGCCAATGCCAACGTCTCCGGGCCGAAAGGCTCGCTCGACGGCGCGCAGCAATCCTACATCATCGCGGCCAACGACCAGATCGCCGCTGCCGATGCCTACAAGCCCGTCATCATCGCCTACCGCAACGGCTCGCCGGTCACGATCGCCGACGTCGCGCAGATCGTCGATGGCCTGGAGAACGACCGCACCGGCGGCTGGTACCAGGGCACGCCGGCGGTCATCATCGACATCCAGCGCCAGCCCGGCGCCAATGTCATCGACGTCGTCAGCCAGATCCGCGCCGAAATCCCGAAGGTCCAGCGCGCCATTCCGGCCGGTGTGAACCTCACCATCGTCTCCGACCGCACCGTCACCATCCGCGCATCGGTGCGCGACGTGCAGTTCACGCTGATCCTCAGCGTCGTGCTGGTGACGCTGGTGGTGCTGTTGTTCCTGCGCTCGCTCAGGGCCACGCTGATCGCGGGCGTCGCGCTGCCGCTGTCGCTGATCACGAGCTTCGGCATCATGTATTTTGCCGGCTTCAGTCTCGACAATCTGTCGCTCATGGCGCTGACGATCGGCACCGGTTTCGTGGTCGACGACGCCATCGTGATGATCGAGAACATCGTCCGCCACATGG
Organism: Bradyrhizobium niftali; assembly: GCF_004571025.1. GTDB lineage: Bacteria > Pseudomonadota > Alphaproteobacteria > Rhizobiales > Xanthobacteraceae > Bradyrhizobium > Bradyrhizobium niftali. Next base: position 640,419 of record NZ_SPQT01000002.1, read on the forward strand.
AGAACGGTGACGGCCCGATGGAAGCCTCGCTGAAGGGCGCCAGCGAAATCGGCTTCACGGTGATCTCGCTGACGGTATCGCTGATCGCGGTGTTCATCCCGCTCTTGTTCATGTCGGGCCTCGTCGGACGCATGTTCCGCGAATTCGCGCTGACGCTGACGATCGCGGTCGTGACCTCGGCCGTGGTCTCGCTGACGCTGACGCCGATGATGTGCTCGCGCCTGCTGCGGCACGCCCATGAGGAACTGGCGGTGCCGGGCCTCGCTGCGGTCAGCCGCTTCATCGACCGCACCGTCGAGTTCTATCACCGCACGCTGCTCTGGGTTCTGGAGCGCCAGCGCGCCACGCTGGTCGTGACCTTCGCCACGCTGATCGCCACCCTCGCTCTCTACGTCGTGGCGCCAAAAGGCTTCCTGCCGCTTCAGGACACCGCCTCGATCACGGCGGTGACGGAGGCCGGACCCGACGTCTCGTTCGCGGAGATGCAGAAGCGGCAGGCCGAGGCGGCCGACGCCATCAAGGCCGATCCTGACGTGGTCGGCGTCGTCTCGGTGATCGGCGCCGGCTCGGTCAATCCGACCACCAATGTCGGCCGTCTCGTCATGACCTTGAAACCACGCGGCGAGCGGCGCGACGACGTCAGCGTGGTCGTGACCCGGCTGAAGGAGAGGGTGTCGGGCATCCCCGGCATGACCGTCTATTTCCAGCCGGTGCAGGACGTGCAGATCTCGACCCAGTCGAGCCGCTCGCAATACCAGTACACGCTGACCGGCACCGATGCGGCGCTGGTGTCGGAATGGGCGCGCAAGCTGGTTGCGGAAATGCGGCGCGATTCCTTGTTCCGCGACGTCTCCTCGGAGGCGCAGGAAGGCGGCCTGCGGGCGCAGCTCGATGTGGATCGAACGCGGGCGGGCCAGCTCGGCGTGAGCCTGCAAGGAATCACCGACACGCTGAACGATGCCTTTGCGCAGCGGCAGATCTCGACCATCTACGGACAGGCCAACCAGTACCGCGTTGTGCTGGAGGCGCTGCCGATGTACCAGCGCGATCCCTCGATCCTGTCGAAGCTCTATCTGCCGGGCGCCGCGAGCACTACCGTCGGCGCGCCCAACGCCCAGGTGCCGCTGTCGGCGGTGGCGACGCTGAAGCGCACCACCGCGCCGCTTGCGATCTCGCATCAGGCGCAGTTCCCGGCGATCTCGCTCAGCTTCAACCTCGCGCCGGGCGCGGCCCTCGGCGATGCCGTCGAAGCCGTGAAGACGATCGAGACCCGGATCGAAATGCCCAACAGCATCGTCGGGGTCTATGCGGGCGATGCCGCCGAATTCGCCAAGGCACTCGCGGGCCAGCCCTGGCTGCTGCTCGCCGCCGTGATCACGATCTACATCGTGCTCGGCGTGCTCTACGAGAGCTACATCCACCCGATCACCATCCTGTCGACGCTGCCGTCGGCAGGCGTCGGCGCGATCCTGGCGCTGGTCCTGTGCGGGCAGGATCTCTCGGTCATCGGCCTGATCGGCATCATCCTGTTGATGGGCATCGTCAAGAAGAACGCGATCATGATGATCGACTTCGCGCTCGAGGCCGAGCGCCGGCAGGGGATGTCGCCGAACGAGGCGATCGTGCAGGCCTGCCTGCTGCGCTTCCGTCCGATCATGATGACGACGCTGGCGGCGCTGTTCGGCGCGCTGCCGCTGGCGATCGAGAGCGGCACCGGCGCCGAGCTGCGCTTTCCGCTCGGCATCTCCATCATCGGCGGCCTGCTGCTGAGCCAGCTGCTGACGCTCTACACCACGCCCGTGATCTACCTGGCGCTCGACCGCATCAACCGCCGCCTCGAGCAGGCGCTGCCGCCGGCCGAACCCGGCGGCCCGCCGGTCGCGGGCGCGACCGAGGGGATGCAGTGATGGCATCGATCTCGGAGCCCTTCATCCGCCGCCCGGTCGCGACCACGCTGCTGTCGATCGGGTTGTTCCTGCTGGGTGTCGTCGCCTACGAGTTCCTGCCCGTCGCCTCGGTCCCGAACGTCGACTTCCCCGCCATCTTCGTCTCGGCCAGCCGGCCCGGCGCCGACCCGTCCGTGATGGCGGCGACCGTGGCCTCGCCGCTGGAGCGGCGGTTAGGTGAGATATCCGGCATCAACCAGATCACCTCGACGTCGTCGCTCGGCGTCTCCAACATCCAGCTCCAGTTCGACATCGGCCGCAATATCGACAAGGCCGCGCGCGACGTGCAGGCCGCGATCAACGCCTCGCTGGTGGACCTGCCGAGCGACCTGCCGACGCTGCCAAGATTCCGGAAGGCGAACACGGCCGGCGCGCCCGTCTTCGTGCTGGCGCTGACCTCGAAGACATTGTCGGCGAGCGCGATCTACGACGTCGCCGATACGGTGCTGGCGCAGCGCATCTCGCAGGTGCCAGGCGTCGGCGACGTGACGGTCAGCGGCGCCGACCAGCCGGCCGTGCGGGTGCAGCTCAATCCCGTTGCGCTGTCGAACGCCGGCATCGCCACCGACGACGTGCGGACCGCAATCGTCAACGCCAATCCGCTTGGTCCCGTCGGTATCTTCAACGGCGAGCGCCAGAGCGAGACGCTGTCGCTGAACAAGCAGATGCGCACGGCGAAAGAGTTTCGCGACATCGTCATCAAGAGCTCCAACGGCAATTTCGTCCGGCTCTCCGACGTCGCCGACATCGAGGACTCTGTCCGCAACGCCCGCTCGATCGCCTGGTTCAACAAGCAGCCGGCGGTGCTGATCCAGATCACCAAGCAGGGCGATGCCAACGTCATCGATACCGTCGACCGCGTGAAGGCGCTGATCCCCGAGCTGAAGCAATGGATCCCGGCCGGCGTGGACATTTCCACCCTGGTCGATCGCACCAGCACGATCCGCGCTAGCGTCCGGGACATGCAGTGGACGCTGCTGGCAACCGCCATCCTCGTGATGGTCGTCGTGTTCGTGTTCCTGCGGCGGCTGACGCCGACGATCGCGGCCGGCATCTCGGTCCCGCTGGCGCTGGCCGGTACCTGCGCCGGGATGTGGGTCGCGGGCTTCTCGATCGACAATCTGTCGCTGATGGCGCTCGCCATCTCCGTCGGCTTCGTGGTCGACGACGCCATCGTCATGATCGAGAACATGTTCCGCAATCTCGAACACGGCATGCGGCCGTTCCAGGCGGCGCTGGAGGGCGCCAAGCAGATCGGCTTCACCGTGGTGTCGATCAGCCTGTCGCTGATCGCCGCCTTCACCCCGCTGATCTTCATGGACGGCATCGTCGGCCGCCTGCTGCGCGAATTCTCGCTGACGCTCACCTTCGCGATCCTGGTCTCGACGCTGGTCTCGCTGACGGTGACGCCGATGATCTGCGCCCATTACATCCGGCAGACCACCTCCGGCACCGCGACCCTGTTCGATCGCCTGATCGAGGGCTCGCTGTCGCGCATCGTCGCCTTCTACACCCGCACCCTGCGCACCGTGCTGGAATATCCGCTGCTGACGCTGCTGGTGTTCTTCGCCACCATCGGTCTCACCGTGACGCTCTACATCAAGGTGCCCAAGGGCTATTTCCCGACCGACGATTCCGGTTTCGTCATCGGCGCGACGCGGGCCTCGGCCGACATCTCGTTCCAGTCGATGCTCGGCCTCCAGCAGCGGCTCGCCGACATCGTGATGCAGGATCCGGCCGTGGCCGGCATCGGCTCGACCGTCGGCAGCGGAGGCGGGGGCCCGGGAGCGGCGACCTCGAACCGCGGCACCATGTTCATCAGCCTGAAGCCGCCGGAGGAACGCGACCACGTCTCGACGCAGGTCGTGATCGACCGTCTCAGGCGCGCGCTGTTCCCGGTGCCCGGCATCCGCCTCTTCATGTTCGCCGCCCAGGACGTGCGTGCCGGCGGACGGCAGAGCGATTCCGACTACCAGTACACGCTCTCCTCGACCGATCTCGACCTGTTGCAGAAATGGGCGCCGATCGTCGCCAAGCGCATGGAGAGCGTCGAAGGCATCACGGACATTTCCAGCGATCGCGATCCCGGCGGGCTTCAGCTGACGCTCAGCATCGACCGCCAGAAGGCCTCGGCGCTCGGCGTCAGGGTTCAGGACATCGACAACGCGCTGAACAACGCGTTCTCGCAGCGGCAGATCTCGATCATCTACACCCAGCGCAACCAGTACATGACCGTGCTGGAGATCGATCCGAAATTCCAGGTCGATCCCTCCAACCTCGAGCGCATCTATGTCGCCGGCGCGGGCGACGTGCAGGTGCCGCTGTCGGCCGTGGTGCGCGCGACGCGCGGTCTTGCCGCGCTCGCGGTCTATCATTCGCAGTCGTTCCCTTCGACCACGGTGTCGTTCAACCTGTTGCCCGACGTGCCGCTCCAGGCCGCGACGCAGAACATCCAGCGCGCGGTGGAGGAGCTGCACATGCCGGAAGGCATCCGCGGCAGCTTTGACGGCAATGCCGGCGATTTCGCCAGGACCAGCGGCCGCCAGCCGCTGCTGATCCTCGGCGCGCTGGTGGCGATGTATATCGTGCTCGGCGTGCTCTATGAGAGCCTCGCCCATCCGCTCACGATCATCTCGACGCTGCCCTCGGCCGGCCTCGGCGCGCTGCTGGCCTTGCAAATCACCAATACGCCGCTGACGGTGATCGCCTTCGTCGGCATCATCCTCTTGATCGGCATCGTCAAGAAGAACGGCATCATGATGGTGGACTTCGCGCTCGACGCCGAGCGCCAGCGCGGCCTGTCCTCGGCGGCGGCGATCTTCGAGGCCTGCCAGGCGCGGTTCCGCCCCATCCTGATGACGACGATGGCGGCGCTGTTCGCCGGCATTCCGCTGGTCGTCGCGACCGGGCCCGGCACCGAGCTCCGCCGTCCGCTCGGCATCACCATCATCGGCGGGCTGTTCGTCTCGCAGATCCTGACGCTCTACACCACGCCCGTGATCTATCTCTTGATCGACCGCCTGCGGCGGCGATCAGGGCCGCGTCCGCTACCCGCACCGGCGGAATAGGTTGTTGAACCACCGTGCAAAGCGTATAGCGGCGGCCATGTCGAACCTCACTGCCGCCGCGCCGGCCGACCCGATCCCCGAATGCCCGCACTGCCAGAAGCCGATGCCGCTGTGCATCTGCGACAGTGTCACGCCCGTTGAGAATCGCCTTGGCCTCCTGATCCTCCAGCACCCGCAGGAGCAGGACAGGGCGCTCGGCACCGCGCGGTTGACCGCGAAACACTTCCCCAAGGCCGTGGTGCGCGTCGGCCTGTCCTGGCCGAGCCTGTCCAAGGCGCTGGGGCAGCCGGTCGAGAATGCCTCCCATTGGGCCGTGCTCTATCTCGGCTCGGCCCGTGCCGCCGATCTTGAGGCCGAGGCCGAGATCGTGGCGCTGACCCGCAAGGGCGAGGTCGCCGAGAACCAGCGCGCGATCCTCGGCAAGCTCGAAGGAATCGTGCTGCTCGACGGCACCTGGAGCCAGGCCAAGGCGCTGTGGTGGCGCAATCCCTGGATGCTGAAATGCCAGCGCGTGATCCTCAACCCGTCGCGCCCCTCGCGCTACGGACGGCTGCGCAAGGAGCCGCGCAAGGACGGGCTGTCGACCATCGAGGCGGCCGCGACGATGCTTGCCGGTCTCGAACGGCGTCCCGACATCGCCGAGACGCTGCATGCGAGTTTCGAGCGGATGCTGGCGCGCTATCGCGAGGTCCAGGCCGAGATGCCCGAGCTGGCGCCCAAGCCGGTGGTCAAGGACCGCCGGCGCGGTGTCCGGCGCGGCAAGCGAGCCTGACTTCGGTCCACATCGGAAGAGAGGCCGTCGCCGCCAAAGTCGGACGAAGGCGGTTGCCTAAGCCATTGATCCCCTATATTGGTCCGCCCTTACGGGGCCACGTGGCGGAGTGGTTACGCAACGGTCTGCAAAACCGTGTACACCAGTTCAATTCTGGTCGTGGCCTCCATCACAAGCTTCTGATTTTTCAGCAAAAATCAAATTCAGCGCCAGTTCCGCCGATGCCGCTCACCGCCGGCTGCCGGGGTGAGGCGGGACGCCACCACCGGGTTTGCCCGGGGCTTGGCGGGAACCAGCGATTCAGGCCCGATGGCATAGACTTCGCATCTGCGAAGTGATGCATCAGGAACTGAAAGCTGGAGAGCAAGTGAGCGACGTCGTTCGATTTGTCCCGAAATCCGAGCTGGAGCGGGCTCGCCTCATCCGCGAGGCGCGCGCGATCTATGACAGCATCTTTCCGCCGGCCGCACCCGACCGGGTGCCGCAGGACGGCGAGGAGCGCGTCAAGAATTGATCGTGGCCGCGCCGGGTCCCGGCGCGTGGCGATGCCGAACCGCCCAGCAGGCGGGCGCATCCGTTCACGTTGAAGCTGGCCTCAGCAGGCCGCGTACCAGCCGTCCGGAAACGGCAGGATGGGCCAGGCGCCCTCATTGTCGTTGGCGGCTTTGGGCGGTGCGTCGAAGCTCCACGAGCGGGGCACGAATTCCTCCTCCGGCGCGGACGCAAAATCGTCATGGACGATGGCGTCGCGGACGGCATCCAGCAGCAAGTTGAATTCGGCTTCGCTCATCGCACCCTCCGGAACGCGGATGGCGCAATGTCGCAAAGCCGGTTTGTTTCCCGATTGACCCGATCGCTCGCATTTTAACGATCCGGCGATCGGGTCCCGTATGGTTAGCGATTCCTGAAAAATCCCCGCGGGAACTTAGGCATCCCGGGCCGGCCGCCAGTGTGAATGAGATCACATTCTCGGCGGTTTATTTCTCCTACCCCTTCGCACACCGGCCAACGCGGGCCGGTGCGGGCAGGGCAGACAGGAGACTTCGTCATGAAGGCAAGGTTCTTGCGGCTTGCGGGTGTGAGGAGCCGGGCGCGCCGCGCCTCGACGGTCGGGCTGTTCCTGACGCTGTTTGCTTCCGCGGCTCACGCGCAGCAGGGAACGCCCGAGCAGCGCCGGGCCTGCACCCCCGACGTCTACCGGCTCTGCGCCGGCGAAATCCCCAATGTCCGCGCCATCACGGCCTGCCTGCGCCGTAACCGCTCAAGCTTGAGCGAGGCTTGCCGCAACGTGTTCGATCAGGCCGGCGGCTGACATACCGGGTCTGTGAGTTTGTGCGCAGCAAGTGGCTCGTGCGGGCTCGCGAATCCGGCATAGTCATCCTGTGGATATGCTGCGGATAGGCTGTGGAGGAGGACGATCTGCTTCGGGCCTCGTACGTAGATGCGTCCGTAACGCGTCATATCTCTGTCAAGTAACCCAACCGAATGATTCTCTGATCGTGCAGACCACGGCGTAATACGAAATCATTTGGTTCTCCCGAATTCGGAATCGCGTATCGCCGCACCCAAAGCCTGCGAACAGTTTTTGTGCAGCGGCTTGCCCAAATCGCGGGCCCCCACCGTCCAATTTTTTGTACGCCCGCGGACAAGCTTTCCCCGGCGCACTCCACCTAGGCTCGCTCCCGAGATCTGGAACATGGCCAGTGCCATGACAATTCGAAGGAGCTGGAGATGGAGAGACGGGTATTGCCCCAAATACGGCGGAACGTGCGGCGGGGGATCGCACGCGCAGCGTTGCCGTGGCGGAAGGTCGCGCTCGGCGCCGCCATCGCTCTCGGCGTTCTCGCCGCTGCACCGCTGAGCGCGCAGGCCGCAGCGCCCGCCGCCTGCGCCGCGCTCCAGGAGAAATATCCGGACTGGAAGGGCAAGACGCTCGTCAACGCCATCAACCCGCACACGCCGGGCTATGAGACGATCGATCCCAAGGACCCCAGCAAATATATCGGCTTCGACATCGATCTCGGCGAGGCCATCGGCGAATGCCTCGGTTTCAAGCTGACCTACAAGCCGGTGACGTTCGCGGCACTCCTCACCACGCTCGCCGCCGGACAAGCCGACATCGTCATCTCCGACATCTACGCCACCAAGGAGCGCGCCAAGGCCGCCGACTTCATCACCTATTCAAAGGTGTTCGACGGCGTGTTGGTCGCCAAGGGCAATCCGAAGGGCATCAACGGCATCAACATGTCGATGTGCGGCGCGGCTGCCGCCGAAAACACCGGTTATGTCGAGGTGCCCCTGATCCAGGCCCTGATGCCGGAGTGCAAGAAGGCCGGCAAGCCCGAGCCGACCGTCCAGCTCTACGACAACAACGCCAACTGCATCCAGGCGATCCTCGCCGGCCGCGCCGACACCTATGTCAACGACGTCAACACCGTCGACAGCGCGGTGAAGGCCTATCCGGACAAGCTGGAGAAGGCGATCGCGGTGACGATCCCGTATTCGGTCGGCATCGCCGTTCCCAAGGACAAGCCGAAATTCCGTGACGCCGTGCTCGCCGCGCTGATCGAGGTGCAGAAGGCCGGCACGCATATGGAGCTTCTGAAGAAGCATGGGCTCGACGTGAACAACTTCAAGGAGCCGGACATCCTGACGGCCGACTAGAGCAGCGGGCGGCCGCTGCCGACTTCACTTCTCCCCGGCGGGGAGAGGTGAAGCGCGTGCCCTGAATGTCCTTCTTCAACAAGAATCGCCCCGCTCCGATGACGGTCGACTGATGTCGCTGTTCTTCCATTACCTGAGCATGCCGTATCTGCTCGAGGGCATCGAGCTCACCCTCGAGGTGACCGCCCTCGGGCTCGGCGGCGGACTGATCCTCGGATTGATCCTCGCCGGCATGCAGCTCTCCCGCTTCTGGCTGCTGGCGGCGATCGCCAGGGCCTACACCGTGATCTTCCGCGGCACGCCGCTGATCCTGCAGATGGTGTTCGCCTACGACGCGCTGCCGCATATCGGCATCAAGCTGCCGGCGGTGCTGGCGGCCGGCCTCGCGCTCGCCTGCAACGAGGCGCCGTTCATCGCCGAGATGCTGCGGGCCGGCGTGCTCGGCGTCGATCGCGGCCAGGTGACGGCCGGGCAGGCGCTCGGCATGACGCCGCGGATCCTGATGTGGCGGGTGATCGCGCCGCAGGCGATCCGCACCATGATCCCGGCTTTCGGCAACGAGGCCGTCAGCGCGCTGAAGAACTCCTCGCTGGCCTCCGTCGTCGCGGTCCAGGAGCTGACCTTGCGCTCGACGCAGCTGGCGTCCTCGACCTTCGACTTCTTCTCGATCTTCTTCGCCTCCGGCCTTCTGTATCTCGTGCTGACCTTTGCCATCAGTGCCATCCAGCTCTTCGTCGAATGGCTGCTCGACCTCGATCGGGCGAAGGGGCGCCAGCGCAAGCTTGCCGATTACCTGCCGTGGCGCCGCGTCGATCTCGGCACCAAGCTCGAACTTGCCGCGATCGCCGTTGATGATCCGGAGCCCGCACCGGCAGAGCTGACCGCCACGCCGCCGCTGGCGCTGACCCGCGAGGAGCGCACCCGCCGCGCCGCGACCATCGCGCGCAACAACATCGCGGTCGAGGCCAGGGACCTCACCAAGCGCTATGGCGCCCAAAAGGTGCTCGACGGTCTGGACCTGACGGTCCGTGTCGGCGAGGTGGTGGCGCTGCTCGGGCCCAGCGGCTCCGGCAAGAGCACGCTGCTCCGCTGCATCAATCATCTCGAAAACTGGGACGCCGGCACCGTGCGCGTCGGCGGCCGGCGCCTCGGCTTCGGCGAGAACGGCAAGCCGCTGTCACCCCGCGACCTCGCCAACGAACGGGCCAGCGTTGGCGTCGGCATGGTGTTCCAGCAGTTCAACTTGTTCGCGCATCTCTCGGCCAGGGAGAACATCGCCGGCCCCTTGCGCTGGGTCCACGGCATGACCCGGATCGATGCCGAGCGCCGCGCCACCGAGCTGCTCGACCGGGTCGGGCTGTCGCATCGCGCCGATGCGCTGCCTCGGCATCTGTCCGGCGGCCAGCAGCAGCGCGTCGCCATCGCCCGCGCGCTTGCACCGAACCCGAGCGTGCTGCTGCTGGACGAGCCGACCTCCGCGCTCGATCCCGAGCTCGTCAGCGAGGTGCTGGAGGTGATCCGGCGGCTCGCCATCGACGACGGCCTCACCATGATCATCTCGACGCACCAGATCCGCTTCGCCGATGAAGTCGCCGACCGCGTCGCCTTCCTGAGCGGCGGCGCGATCATCGAGGAGGGGCCGGCGCACGAGGTTCTCACCAACCCCCGCAATCCGCTGACCGCGCGTTTCCTCAGCGTGATGGAAGCCGACAAGATTCCGGAGGCGGTGCGATGAACGCCGTCGCCACAAGGTCCAAGCCCCCCGAAGAGGCCACCTCATGAAGCATTTCACGCTGCCGGTTTCACCGAGAACCGTCCACTGGGGCTATTTCTCCAGGAAGGTCGCTCCGGCCCTGACGCTGCGCTCCGGCGACCGCGCCACCATCGAGACGCTGACCCATCATGCCAACGACGATTACGAGCGCATGATCGCGGGCGATCCCGGCGCCGAAAGCGTGTTCCAGTGGACGCGCGAGCACAAGGCGGTCGCGCGCCGCGGCTCGGGTCCGGTCGAAGGTCCCTTCATCCGCGGCGCAGGCGAGGGGATCGGCGTGCATCTCCTCACCGGGCCGGTCGCGATCGAGGGTGCCGAGCCCGGCGACATCCTGGAGGTTCGCATCCTCGACGTCCGGCCGCGGCCGAGCTGCAGCGCCTGCCATGCCGGCCGCTGCTTCGGCTCCAACGTCGCGGCGAACTGGGGCTTTCACTATCACGATCTGATCGAGGAGCCGAAGCCGCGCGAGGTCGTCACCATCTTCGAGCTCGACACGTCGGGCGAGCCCTACGCCAAGGCGGTCTACAACTACGTCTGGACGCCGCAGACCGACCCCGACGGCATCGTGCATCCAACCATCGACTATCCCGGCGTCCGCGTCGATCACGCAACCATCAAGAAGCGCGAGAACATTCTCGCAAGCGTGAAGGTGCCCGCACGATTGCATTTCGGCACCATGGGCCTTGCGCCATCGGAAGCCGATTTCGTCAGCTCGATCCCGCCGAGCTACACCGGCGGCAACATCGACGACTGGCGCATCGGCAAGGGCGCGCGGATGTTCTATCCGGTTGCGGTTCCCGGCGCCTATTTCTCGGTCGGTGATCCCCATGCCGCGCAGGGCGACAGCGAGCTCGGGGGCACCGCGATCGAGACCTCGCTGACCGGCGATTTCGAATTCATCCTGCACAAGAAGGCCGATCTCGCCGGCACCAATCTGGAAGGCCTCGACCATCCCATGCTCGAGACCGATCAGGCCTGGTCGTTCTACGGCTTCACCTATCCGAACTATCTCGCCGCGCTTGGCGCAGACGCACAAACCGAGATTGCCAATCACAGCAGTCTCGACCGTGCGATGCGCGATGCGTTCCGCAAGCTGCGCCGGTTCCTGATGACGGTGCATCGCCTCAGTGAGGACGAGGCGATCTCGCTGATGTCGGTCGGCGCCGATTTCGGCGTCACCCAGGTGGTCGACGCCAATTGGGGCGTGCACGGCACGATCCGCAAGAACATCTTCCGGTGCGACTGAGGCTCTCCGCCTCGTCATTCCGGGGCGAGGCTCTAACACGTTGAAGGTAAGCCGATTTTCAGGATGCACGCGTGACCAACGAACCTCATCTGCGGCCCGTCGCGGCGACGGAGGATCGCGTGCGTCTGGCACGGAGGTTGCTTCGATCGACGGCAGTCTGGGTCGATCCGATGAGCTTCCGGCCGTTCACAAGCGAGTCCTATGCGCAAGACGACCGCCCCGAAGCCTGGCGGGACGTGCTGGCTGCCGTCGGCCTGCAACCCGCGACCGGCCATCCCTTCCTCGATGGGCACGCAACGGCGTCACATCGGCAGGCCTCGGGCGTCGCGCTGACGCGCATGGCCGCGGGCGCGCAAAGCATCGCGCCCCTCGCGCAAGCGAATGAAGAGCTTCCGATCGCGCTGATACCGGTTGAGGACGGCATGGTGCTCAAGAGCGCCCGCGGCCACCGCATCGTTCCCGTCGGCCATCTCGTGCTGCTGCCGCGCAGCGGGGACTGGAGCATCGTGTTCCAGCGCGACATGCGGGCCATCGTGTTGTCGGTGACCTCGGAAGCGCTGCACGGACGCCTCTCGGGCAAGCCGCGGCTCGGCGAGCCCCGGGTCGTTCCGCCCAGCGGCTTTGCCGATGTGTTCTCGCGCTTGCTGGATGCGACCGCGCGCACGCTCGACACCCTGAGCGATGCCGAATGGAATGCGGTCGCGCAGAGCCTCGTCGATCTCCTGCTGACGCTCGCGCATCAACTGGCGGCCTCGACATCCGATGCCGGATCGAGCGCGACACAGGCCGCGCTGCTGCACCGGATCTGCCAGACCATCGAACGCCGGCTCGACGATCCCGAGCTGGTGCCCGCGCGCGTCGCGCAGGTCGAGGGGATTTCCGAGCGCTACTTGCAGAAGCTGTTCGAGACGGTCGGCGACAATTTCACCCACTACGTCCGCGAGCGCCGGCTCCAGCGCGCCTGGGCCGACCTGTCCAATCCGACGGAGGCGCATCGCTCGATCTCCGAGATCGCCTACGCCTATGGCTTTGGCGATTCCGCGCATTTCAGCCGCGCCTTCCGCCACCGCTTCGGCCTGCCGCCGCGCGAGTTCCGCCAACAGGAGGCGGAGCGCGCGACGTCGCAGCACGGGATCACCGGCCAGCGCGGCTGGCCGCAGGAGGCGCTGGCGCAGCTCCGCGCGCATCAGGTGGGTGCGGAGGTGCGCAGCAATGTGCTGCGTGCAGCCTCCGATGAACCGAGAACGGCTGGACGCAAGCACCATCATCTACCGATCGAGGCCAATCGTGTTCATTGGGGCTATTTCAGCCGCTCGCTCTCGCCGCAGCTCGAGATCGCCTCGGGCGATACCATCACCATCGAGACGCTGACCCAGCACGCCTCCGACGACCCCGAGCTGATGATCGCGGGCGATGCCGCCGCCGAAAGCGTGTTCGGCTGGACCAGGCAGAAGAAGAACGTGGATCGTCGCGGCGCCGGCCCGATGGACGCCAGCGTGTTCGGTCGCGGCGCCGGCGAAGGCTTCGGCGTACACATCTGCACCGGCCCCGTGGCGGTGAAGGATGCCCAGCCCGGCGACGTGCTGGAGGTGCGGATCCTCGACATCGTGCCGCGCGCGAGCCGCCATCCGAAACATGCGGGCCGCGTGTTCGGCTCCTCGGTCGCGGCCTGGTGGGGCTATCATTACGACGAGTTCCTGTCAGGACCGAAGCCGCGCGAGGCGGTGACGATCTACGAGATCTTCGACGATGCCGATGCGCCGCATGCCCGCGCGCTGTATTCCTATCGCTGGGAGCCGCAGACCGATCCGTTCGGCGTCGTGCACCCCACCTACGATTATCCCGGCGTTCCCGTCGCGCCCGGCACCGTGAAGCGGCGCCATGCGGTGCTTGACGGCATCCGCATTCCCTTGCGGCCACATTTCGGCGTGATCGCGGTGGCGCCGCGCGAGGTCGATTTCATCGACTCCGTGCCGCCGTCCTATTTCGGCGGCAATCTGGACAATTGGCGGCTGGGGAAGGGGGCGGCCGTCTTTCTTCCGGTCTCCGTTCCCGGCGCGCTGCTGTCGGTCGGCGATCCCCACGCGGCGCAGGGCGACGGCGAGTTGAGCGGCACTGCGATCGAATGCTCGATGACCGGCACCTTCGAGGTGATCCTGCACAAGAAGGCCGACCTTGCCGGCCAGCCTTTCGCCGATCTCTCCTATCCCCTGATCGAGACCGCGACCGACTGGGTGCTGACCGGCTTCAGCCATCCCAACTATCTCGCCGAGTTCGGCGCGCAGGGGCAGAGCGAGGTCTACGCAAAATCCTCGCTCGACCTTGCCATGAAGGATGCCTTCCGCAAGATGCGACGCTTCCTGATGAACGTGAAAGGTCTCAGCGAGGACGAGGCGATCGCGCTGATGTCGGCCGCCGTCGATTTCGGCGTCACGCAGGTCGTCGACGGCAATTGGGGGGTACACGCCATCCTCAGCAAGCGCCTGTTCGAGAGCGCACCGTAACAAGGACAATCCCGGTGAAATTCCACATGATCAGCGGCGGACCGAAGCCGGTCGCGCCCTTCAGCCACGCCGTCGAGACCGACGGCTTTGTCTTCGTCACCGGCCAGATGCCGGACACGCCGCAAACGCCGGGCATGCTGCCCGAGGGAATCGTGGCCCAGACGCGAGCCGTCATGGAGAACCTGAAGGTGGTCCTCTCAGGTCTCGATCTCGGCCTCGAGCACGTCGTGATGACGCGGATCTACCTCACGCGTTTCAAGGAAGACTATACGGCTATGAACGAGACCTACCGCACGTACTTTGCGCCCGGCCGGCTGCCGGCCCGCACCTGCGTCGGTGTCACCGGGCTTGCCTATGACGCGCTGATCGAGATCGATCTGGTGTGTCGGCGGCCGTGAGGCCGTAGGTCCGTAGGGTGGATTAGCCCGCGGCTGCGCGTAGCGCGGTCCGCGGCGTAATCCACCTCTTCAGTCTCCGCGGCGGCAGACGTGGTGGATTACGCTTCGCTAATCCACCCTACGCACCCACAACTCCTTGCGCTGCCCGTCGGGCAAGACACGCTAGGCATGGGGCAATCCATGCCTACCAAAATATTCGCCTTTACAGAATTTCTGATTTGTCGCATTGTCTCACCACCTCATCCCGGTCAGAGGGGCGTATCGCGATCGTCACGACATGCGGGGTGAGCTGCGGTGGACGCTAGTCACATCGGCGCGATAGGCATCGCAGGGCGGGCAACCGTGAGCGAAGGATGTCGCGCACACGACCGGTGTGATCAGCGTACGGCAAAACCGTGTCGTCCTGGCGCCCGGGGTCTGTGCGCCAAGTCTTGCGGTGATGTGGCGGCCCGACCGGGCACGCGCATCAGCGATCGGCAAGGCGACGGGGGCAACAGTGCATCGCTCCCCGGGGAGAACTCGGCATAAGCCGTCAAACCACTGCGCAGGGAAGGCCGTGTGTTGGGCTTCACCTGTATGCCGCTGTGCAGATTTTTGTTGCCGCCTTTCGCACAGTGGACCGTGGGTGCCCGGCCGGCACCCGGTCTTCCCTGCGCCCTCTGACATCGGAGGGTGTCGCGACGAAGCAAAGCTCGGGCGAAGCAGGTCGCGAGGATGCGTAGGTGTGTCTGCGAACTGAGATGCGTGTTGAGCAAGCGCGACGGCGCCCCTTGCTCCGTCATTGCGAGCGCAGCGAAGCAATCCAGAATCCCTCCATGGAAAGACTCTGGATTGCTTCGTCGCAAGAGCTCCTCGCAATGACGGCGTGGAGGAAACGTGCGCTTGAACTTCGGTCTCGTGCCCCGGACGCAGCGCAGCGCTTCCCTGGCGATGCGAAGCATCGTCCACTTCGGCGGTGCGCTGCAGAGCCGGGGCCCATGCAGCAGCGTGCCGTGCGGCCTCCTGGGTCCCGGCTCTGCGCTCCGCTTCGCTACGCTTGTCCGGGATACGAGAGATGGGCGAGCATGATTGCCAGCCTTGAACGCACGAGAGACCGCCAGCGACTAACCCATGGAGTGCCCAAGGATCAGTGGAACGTGATCGAGCTTCCCCTTCCTAAAGCACCAAAATGGTGCTTTAGTGCTTTCCATGATCCAATCACCCCGAAACGCGCCGTCCGCGCTGCGTTACAGGCTTGCCCCTGATCCGGCCGCCAAGGCCGCCATGGAGGCGACGTTTAGGGCCTATGACCGGATGATGGAGATCCTGGATGAGGTCGCTCGGACCCATAATGTGGGTTCCAACGTGGTCCTGCTGCACGCCCATGCCTATGAGCCGATCCGGAAAGCAACCGCACTGCCGTCGCGGCTGGTGACGCTGGGCTTGCGTGACCGCGCCGACTATCGCGTCGCCCAAGGGCGCCGCCTGCCGCTCGACGACAAGCTCGCCAAGATCAAGGGTCCCGCCACCATTTCGATTGCGACCGTGCAAGGGCGCTTCAGCGTGCCCTTCGACTACGCCGGTTATGCCGAGGGCTGGGGGCAGAGCGCGCCCGCACACCTGATCCGCACCGACGACGGCTTTGAAGTTCACTACGGCGTCACGCCGAACAGTCTGCCAGAGGAGGAGAACGCCATGGATACCATCGCTGCCGCCCCCGACAATTTCCTGTCCCGGGTCGGGCGCCTGATCGCCGCGATCGCCTATGACGCGATCGAGCAGGCGGAAGGCAAGAACAAGCTGAAAGTGGTCGGTCAGGCCATCCGCGAGATCGAGCGTGCCGAGAGCGAGGCACGCGACGCGCTCGCGGCTGCGCGCGCCGAGGAATACCGCCTCAACGCGCGCCGCACCGAGATCGAGCGCGAAATGACCGATCTCACTGCCAAGATCGAGAGCGTGATCGCTGATAGCCGCGACGATCTCGCGCGCGCCGGCATCGCGCGGCAGATGGACCTGGAGGCACAGTTCGAGGTGCTCTCCCGCGCCATCGACGAGAACAATGAGAAGATCGAGCAATGCGTGACGTCGCTGCGCGCCGTGCTGTCGGCATTGCAGGATGCCGAGCAGCGCCGCGCCGATCTCGCAAAGAGCGAGGCGGTCGCAAGCCACCAGGCCTCGACCTCGCCCGGGAAGCCCGGCGGTGCCTCGGCAGCGGCGAAGGCGCTACGTGCGGGCAGGGCGGTGGCGCGCGCCACCGGCGTTCCCGCAGCCATCCCGTTTTCAAGTGACATCGACGAGCTCAGCACGTTGCATCGCGACAAGGAGATTGCAGCGAGGCTGGCGCGGTTGAAGTCGCGCTCCTGAGTAATGTGTCATGAGGGCACTGCTCGAACACGTCATGGCGCCGGAGGTCAGGCCGTTCGCGATCGCGGCGGCCATGATCGTCATCGTCGGCTCGCTCGAGGTGATCACGATGCTGGTCGGAGCCTCCTTGAGTGAGATGCTCGGCACCGGCATCGATTTCAGTCACCCCAGCGACAACGGCGTGCTCAACGCCATTTCGTGGATCAATGTCGGCGGCGTGCCGCTGCTGATCTTCCTGCTGCTGATGCTCGGCGCCTTCTCGATCACCGGATTCCTGATCCAGGACATCGCCCGGCTGGTCGCCGGTCCCTTGCCGGCAACGATCGCTTCGATCGGGGCCGTCGCGGCCTCGGTTCCGCTGGTCCGCGTCACCAGCCGCGCCATCGCGCGGGCCATTCCCAAAGATGAAAGCTATGCCGTCGGTCTCGGCGACCTCGTCGGCCGCGTCGGCGAGGTCGTCATCGGTCCGCTCGATCAGGGGCCGCCCGGCCGCGTCAGCGTCGCCGACGTCCACGGCAACAGGCACTTCGTCTGGGCGGTCGCGGCGCCCGCATCGGGACCATTGGAGCAGGGAACCATGGTCCTCCTGGTCGATCGCGTCGGCACCCGCTTCGTGGCGGTCAAGGCCGACGATGAACTGAAGCCGTCCAAGCCGACTCTAAGCAGTTAGCCAGCCAAAGCTCATTAGCGGAGAAAGTCATGTTTGACATTGCAGTCCCGGCCATGATCGGCGTCGCGCTAATCGTCGTCCTGGGGATCGTCTTCACCATCCTCTACAAGCGCGCCACGCGCGACGAGGCCTTCGTGCGCACCGGCCTCGGCGGCAAGAAGGTCGTGCTCGACGGCGGCGCCATGATCCTGCCGATCTTCCATTCCTATGCCAGCGTCAATCTGAAGACGCTGCGGCTCACCGTCGAGCGCAAGGAGCGGGAATCCCTGATCACCAAGGATCGCCTCCGCGTCGACATCGTCGCCGAGTTCTACGTGCGCGTCCGCCCCGACGACGAGAGCATCGCGCTCGCCAGCCAGACTCTGGGCGCGCTGACCAATGACGCCGAAGCCCTGCGTAACCAGGTCGAGGCGAAATTCGTCGACGGTCTGCGTTCGGTGGCGGCCACCATGTCCATCCTGGAGTTGCAGGAAAAGCGCAGCGACTTCGTCAAGCACGTGCAAGCGACCGTGGAGTCGGACGTCAAATCCAACGGTCTCGAGCTCGAATCGGTGTCGCTGACCAAGCTCGACCAGACCGATGTGAAATTCTTCAATCCGGAAAACTTCTTTGACGCCGAAGGTCTGACCCAGCTCAAGACCGTTACCGAGACGCGCCGGCGCGACCGCAACTCGATCGTGCGCGACAACGAGGTGGCGATTGCGCAAAAGGACCTCGAGGCGCGGCAGCAGACCCTGACCATCGAGCGCACCAAGAAGGAGGCCGAGCTTTCCCAGGAGCGCGACATCGCCAACAAGACCGCGAGCACCCGCGCCGAAGTCGCGACCGCAACCCAGACCGCGCGCCTGACCGAGGAGAACGCCCGCATCGACACCGACCGGGCGGTCGCCGAGAAGGAGGCGGGCGCCAAGCAGGTCAAGGAAACGGCGGTGATCGAGTCGGATCTCGCGATCAACAAGCGCAAGACCGACGCGCAGCGCGAGATCCAGATCGCGACCCAGGAGAACGAGATCCAGATCGCGGCCAAGAGCAAGCAGACCTCGGAAGCTGTGGCCGAAGCCAAGACGGCCGAGGCGATCGCCGTCTCCGCGGAGGAAAAGGTCGTGACCGCACGCGCGGTCGAGGTGGCCGATCGTGCCCGTCTCACCCAGGTGCTTGCCGCGCGCACCGAGGCCGAGCGCAAGTCGACCGAGCTGATCGTCGCGGCCGAAGCCGAAAAGAAGGCCTCGCTCGATCGCGCCGAGGCCGTCAAGACACTGGCCACCGCGGAAGCCGAGTCCAACAAGATCAAGGCTGTCGGCGTCAGGAATATCGGCGAGGCCGAGGCCGCAATCATCACGCTCAAGAACGAGGCGCAGAACAAGCTCGGCGCCAACGTCATCGACTTCGAGATCGCCAAGAAGCGGATCGAGACCATGCCCTCGGCCCTCGCCGAGATGGTCAGGCCGATCGCCAACCTCAAGGACGTCCGCATCCTGCACACCGGCGGCGCGTTCGGCGGTAACGGCGCCGGCGGCAATGTCGGTTTCGGCGAAGGGCTCGCGGGCGAGCTGCTCAAGGTGCACGCGCTGCGTCCGATGATCGACGAGATCCTGCGCCAGAGCGGCTTTGCGCCGGGCGACGATCCCGTGCAGGCGCTGGTCGGTGCCGTGACGGGCAAGAGCAATGGTGCCGCGGTGCCGGCGCCCGCGCCGGAGAAGACAAACTCCGCCGATCTATGAATGCCCGTTCATTGCTGCGGAGAATTCGAATCGATAAGAAATCCCCCTGCGCGTCGTGCACAGCTCCGGAGTGCTGATCGAAGCGTGTTGAACGTTTCGATCAGGCTCCGGCCGAATCGTTGGAGGCAACGCCATTTGTTGCCGCGGCGCCTGCGCCGATCGACGTCAGGCGCTTAAAGCTTGTTTCGATCCAGGGAATTTCACATGAAGTATTTTCTGTCTGCACTGATTGCGATCGGTCTTTCGATTGCCGCCACACCGTCGTTTGCAGCTGACGCCCGCAACGTCACCGTCGTCAACGAGACCGGCTATGCCATCAAATTCCTGGGCTTCAACGCGCCGGACGATGGCCTGGACGAATGGGACAACGAGCTCGACAAGGTTTTGCAGAACCAGGCGAGCACCTATGTCGAGTTCGACGATGACGACGAGGGATGTGTCTGGAACATCCGCGTCGACTGGCAGAATTACGACGAGGCCGTGCTCTGGAAGAACGTCAATCTCTGCAAGTTCACCGCGCTGCGGCTGCGCTACGACGCCGGCACCAAGACCACGTCCTTCGTCGCCGAATAGTTTTCCGCCTGACAGGCCCGGAGGAGGGGCCGTCCGGCCCTTCCTCAGGCGCGTTGCGGAAGATGACGAATTCGTCCTTTGCAAGCGCAACCGGCTTTGTTATACGCAGCCGCGCGCGAACGAACGGTTCGCCCTTTTCCTCGGTAGCTCAGCGGTAGAGCATCCGACTGTTAATCGGATGGTCGCTGGTTCGAATCCAGCCCGGGGAGCCAAATTTCACCGCAATTTCAGTAACTTGCACCCGTGCTTTGATGCGGCGCGCGACGTTGCTCGGGCCGTCTCTCAACACGGTTGCGGGCCCGCTTGCGATGCAGAATCGTGTTCAAGCAAACGTGTCCTGACCGCGGCTTCGCGCCCGCAGGGCTGGCACCAAATCGACTTAATTCAAATCGAGCTTCGCCGGGCCGGACCCTTACGGAGCTGATTCCCATGCCCGACATCCAGATCGACCGTGCCCCACTGGCTCCCTCGATTCTGCCGGCCGACATTCCCGAGCTCAGCGACGACGAATGCATCGCCTGCCTGGCGCGCGCGGTCGAGACGCCCGATTCGGCACGGCTGGACGAGGTCGCCGCCCTGATCGGCCGCCTCGCGGTAACGATCGAATAGTCCATCACCCCCTGATGCGGTGAGTCGCTGAAGCGTTGGCCGGCGGCGGCCAACGCCCATGTTGCGTTTTCGCCGGGCATGTTCCAAAGATGCCGGCAACTTTCGTCCGCGGCATCGTCCGCATTTCAGGGTCCGCAAATGTCCGGTTTTTCGACCGCGCGCCTCAAAATGGTCGATGGCCAGGTGCGCACCAATGACGTCACTGATCGCCGTGTCCTCGACGCCATGCTCACGGTTCCGCGCGAGGCCTTCGTGCCGGCCAGCCGGCAGGCCCTGGCCTATCTCGACCTCGACCTCGATGTGAGCGAGGGCGGCGGCAAGCGGTTCCTGATCAAGCCGCAGCTGACCGGCAAGCTGCTCCAGGCCGCCGAGATCGGCGAGGGTGACAACGTGCTGGTCGTCGGCTGCGCCACCGGCTACCTCGCCGCGTTGGCCGCCAAGCTGGCGCGTCAGGTCACCGCGACGGAATACGATTCGGCCCTGGTCGCGAAGGCCAAGGACGCTTTCGCCGCCCTCGGGCTCGCCAATGTCACCTGCAAGGCCGCTTCCTGCACCGAGGGGGACCCCTCTGGCGCGCCCTACGACGTGATTATCCTCAATGGCGCTGTCGAGGTGACGCCGGAAGGGCTGCTCGGGCAGCTTAGGGAAGGCGGGCGTCTGGTGGGGGTGTCTGCCGAATCCCGGCCGCCGCGGGCCATGATTGTGACCCATACCCACGGCGAATTCGGCCATCGGGCGCTGTTCGATGCCGGTGCCCCGGTCCTCCCCGGGCTGGAACGGGCCGCCGCATTCGTCTTCTGACGGTCCAAAGCCCGTTAAAATCCCGTTCTGAATCAGAAGTGTGGCCGGGATGCTGCACGTGAAGAGTTTCCACCGAGAACTACCTTGAGGTAGTTCCGTCGCGTCGATCCGCGGCCTATGTTGCGACGGGGCAACGACTCCACTCGGTTGACGTAACCCAGCTCGCGGGCACGAGCCGGACGTTAGAATGAACGGAATTTTTGGGATGCATGGGGTGAAGCTCTTCACCGGAGCGGCGGTTTCGGTCTTGGTGCTGGCGCTTGCCGGGCCGACGCCTGCCTTGGCGGACACGATCGAGGCCGCCTTGGTGCGCGCCTATCAGAACAATCCGCAGCTCAACGCGCAGCGTGCCCAGGTGCGCTCGACCGACGAGAACGTGCCGCAGGCCTTGTCGGGCTACCGTCCCAAGGTCGCGCTGACTGCGAGCGGCGGCTATCAATATCAGGATCAGCAAAGCGCGCTGGGCAGCAACCCGTTCTTCGGGGCCACGGCGCCCCGCGCCGTCGGCGTGACCGTCAACCAGACGCTCTATAACGGCAACATCACCGCAAACAGAACGCGCGCGGCGGAGAGCCAGGTCTCCGGATCCCGCGAAGCGCTGCGCAGTCTCGATCAGACCGTGCTGCTCCAGGGCGCCACCACCTACATGGACTATCTGCGTGACGCCGCCACGCTCGAAGTCCAGCGCAGCAACGTGCGCGTGCTCGAGCAGACGTTGAAGCAGACGCGCGATCGCTTCAACGTCGGCGAAGTGACACGCACCGACGTTGCGCAATCGGAAGCACAGCTTGCGGCCGGCAGGACGCAGGCGCTTACCGCCGAAGCAAATCTCACCACGACGCGCGCGAACTTCCGCCGCATCATCGGTAACGAGCCGACGAATCTTGCGCCCGGCTCACCTGTCGATCGCTTCCTGCCCGCAACGCTTGCCGCAGCGGTCGAGCTCGGCTTGGTCGAGCATCCCAACGTCACGGCCGCAATGTTCGGCATCGACGTCAATTTTCTGCAGGTCAAGGTCGCCGAAGGCGCGCTGCTGCCGACGGTCACGGTGCAGGTTGCCGCCCAACAGGCGAACGAACAGTCCTTGATTCAATACAGGGCAACCAGCGCGTCCGCGATCGCTTCGGCCAATTGGCAGCTCTATGATGGTGGCAATTCGTATGCGCTGATCCGCCAGTCCAAGGAAAACCTGGCGCAGCAGCGTCTCAACCTCGAGACGACGCGCGACCAGACTCGTGCGAACGTGGTGCAGTTCTGGGGGACGTTGCAGGCCGGCAAAGCGCAGGTGCAGTCGGCGCAGGCGCAGGTCACGGCGTCCGAGATCGCGCTGAACGGTGTGCGTGAAGAAGCAAAGGCCGGTCAGCGCACCACCCTCGACGTGCTCAACGCGCAGCAGGCGCTGGTCAATGCGCGAGTCGCCTTGGTTACCGCGCAGCATGACCGGGTCGTTGCATCTTATAACGTTCTCGCCGCTATCGGCCGGCTGTCGCCGCAGGTCCTCGGCCTTGCGACCACGGTTTACGATCCCACCGTTCACTACCACCAGGTCCGCGACAGCTGGGCCGGTGTTCGCACGCCTGACGGGCGCTGAAGTCCCGGAAGTCCCGTAAGTGTCCGGTCGGCCTCGCGAACAGCCGACGCCGACCGGTGCTTTGCTTGCAATCATCAAAATCCCTGACATAGCCTTGCCAAGAAGATGCGGGTCGATTCGCCCCGCATTCGATGTCGTGTGCGTAAAGCTTGAGTGCCGAGGGCAGGGGCGCACCGCCGCACGTTGAGCCGTGATCTGGGGACAAGTCGGGCCGCCGTGACGAAAATGTCGGGGCGTCCGTTGCGGAACCGGCCAATCCTGTCGTGCTTGGTGTAAAACAACGCATGCGAGGGCGTTGATGATGTGGAGTCGGAGATGACGCAGCCTGCAAAGGTCACAGAACCCTCGATGGAGGAGATTCTGGCCTCGATCCGGCGCATCATTGCCGACGATGAGGCCAAGCCGCCGCCGGCAGAGATCGCGAATCCCGGGAAGGCCGCGGCGCCTGCGGCGCCCGCAGCAAAGCCGCAGGCGATGAACGACATTCCGCCCTCCAAGGTCGCCCCCGCCAAACCTGCCGCCGAGAAGCCCGCACCGCCTCCGGCTGCAAAGCCGGCGCCGCCGCCTGCACCTGCGGCGGCTGCCTCTCCAAACAGCCAGGACGATATCGACGCGCTGCTGGCGGGGCTCGACACAGCCACGTCAGCGCCTGAGGTCCGTGCTCCGGAACCCGAGCCGGAGCCGGAGCCCGAGCCCGACGTGCTCGAATTAACCGACGACATGGCGATGGACCCGGAGCCGACACCGCCTCCGCCGCCGCCGAGCTTCCGCAAGGTCGAGCCGCGCGACGATCTCGAATTCGCCGAATCGCCGCCGCCGCGCCCGTCGCCGTCCTACGCGCCCGCGGATTTCGATGCCCCGCCGCTGCCGCCGCAGCAGCCGATCCTCGCGCAATCGACGGTCTCCGCGGTCGAATCCGCCTTCAATTCCCTGGCCCATACGGTGCTCAGCAGCAACGCGCGGACGCTGGAGGACCTGGTCAAGGAGATGCTGCGCCCGATGCTGAAGTCCTGGCTCGACGACAACCTGCCGGGCCTGGTTGAGCGCATCGTGAAGGCCGAAATCGAGCGGGTCTCGCGCGGCGGCCGGTAGAGCAGGCCGCGGAGCCCTGATAAAGCCCCGCTTGTGCGTCACATTCGGTCCGCCGACCGGGCCGGAAAGCCCGTTTGCCGCTGAGCTTTCGTTGACCTTTTCGTTGACTTGCCCCCCGCGCGCGGCTTTCTAGCAGCCCCATGATCGAGAAAAATTACCAGCCCGCCGATATCGAAACCCGCATGTCCGTGGTGTGGGAGGACAGCCGTGCCTTCAAGGCCGGCCGCCCGGACCGCCGCGACGCAGTGCCCTTTACCATCGTGATCCCCCCGCCGAACGTGACGGGCTCGCTGCACATGGGCCACGCCCTCAACAACACGCTCCAGGACATCCTGTGCCGGTTCGAGCGCATGCGCGGCCGCGACGTGCTGTGGCAGCCCGGCACCGACCACGCCGGCATCGCCACCCAGATGGTGGTCGAGCGGCAGCTGATGGAGCGCCAGCAGCCCGGCCGCCGCGAGATGGGCCGCGAGAAGTTCCTGGAGCGGGTCTGGCAGTGGAAGGCCGAGAGCGGCGACACCATCATCAACCAGCTCAAGCGGCTCGGCGCGTCCTGCGACTGGTCGCGCGAACGCTTCACCATGGATGAGGGCCTGTCCAAGGCTGTCATCAAGGTGTTCGTCGAGCTGCACCGCGACGGCCTGATCTACAAGGACAAGCGGCTGGTGAACTGGGACACCAAGCTCTTGACCGCGATCTCCGATCTCGAAGTGCAGCAGACCGAGGTCAAGGGCAGCCTCTGGTATCTGCGCTATCCGATCGAGGGCAAGACGTTCAGCCCTGAGGATCCCTCGAGCTTCATCGTCGTCGCCACGACGCGCCCGGAGACCATGCTCGGCGATACCGGTGTCGCCGTGCATCCCGATGACGAGCGCTATCAGAAGCTGGTCGGCAAGAACGTCATCCTGCCGCTGGTCGGCCGCAAGATCCAGATCGTCGCCGACGACTATTCCGATCCGGAGAAGGGCTCGGGCGCGGTGAAGGTGACGCCGGCGCACGACTTCAACGACTTCGAGGTCGGCAATCGCCACGGCCTGCGCCGGATCAGCGTGCTCGACAAGGAAGGTTGCCTCGATCTCCTCGACAACGAGGACTATCTGCGCGACCTGCCGGAAGGCGCCTCGCAATTCGCCGAGGAGTTCAACAAGGTCGATCGCTTCGTTGCGCGCAAGCGCATCGTCGACCGGCTGGAATCGTTCGGCTTCGTCGAGCGGATCGAGCCGCACACCCACATGGTGCCGCACGGCGACCGCTCGAACAGCGTGATCGAGCCCTATCTCACCGACCAGTGGTACGTCGACGCCAAGACACTCGCAAAACCCGCGATCGCGGCGGTGCGTTCGGGCGAAACCAGCTTCGTGCCGAAAAACTGGGAAAAGACCTATTACGAGTGGATGGAGAACATCCAGCCCTGGTGCATCTCGCGCCAGCTCTGGTGGGGCCACCAGATCCCCGCCTGGTACGGGCCTGACGGGAAGGTGTTCGTCGCCGAGACCGAGGAGGAGGCCGTCAGCCACGCGCTCGGCTACTACGTCGAGCAGGAGGTCATCACGGCCGAGCAGGGGCGCGAGATGGCGCTCGACCGCAACAAGCGCGAAGGCTTCATCACGCGTGATGAAGACGTGCTCGACACCTGGTTCTCCTCGGCGCTGTGGCCGTTCTCGACGCTCGGCTGGCCCGAAGATGCACCCGAGGTGCGGCGCTATTACCCGACCAACGCGCTGGTGACCGGCTTCGACATCATCTTCTTCTGGGTCGCCCGCATGATGATGATGGGCCTGCACTTCATGAAGGAGGTGCCGTTCTCGACGATCTACATCCACGCCCTCGTCCGCGACGAGAAGGGGGCCAAGATGTCGAAGTCGAAGGGCAACGTCATCGATCCGCTCAACCTGATCGACGAATACGGTGCGGATGCGCTGCGCTTCACGCTGGCCGCGATGGCGGCGCAGGGGCGCGACATCAAGCTCGCCACCAGCCGCGTCGAGGGCTACCGCAATTTCGCGACCAAGCTCTGGAATGCGTCCCGCTTCGCGGAGATGAACCACTGCGCCGTGCCCGACGGTTTCGAACCGGCAAAGGCCAAGGAGACGCTGAATCGCTGGATCGCGCATGAGAGCGCGCACACCACGCGCGAGGTGACCGAGGCGATCGAGGCCTATCGCTTCAACGATGCCGCCGGCGCGATCTACCGCTTCGTCTGGAACGTCTATTGCGACTGGTATGTCGAGCTCGCAAAGCCCGTGCTGCTCGGCCCGGACAGCCCCGCCAAGGACGAGACCCGCGCCATGGTCGCCTGGGCGCGCGACGAGATTTTGAAGCTGCTCCACCCCTTCATGCCCTTCATCACCGAAGAGTTGTGGGAGGTGACGGCCAAGCGCGACGGCCTGCTTGCACTGGCGCAATGGCCGCTGAAGCCCTCCGCCCCGACACCGGAGCAACTCGTGATGCTCGCGGCAGCCGCCGGTCCGACCGATCCGTTGATCTCGCCGGCCCTGATCATGCCGATCTTCGACCATGCCGACTTCACCGATCCCAAGGCGGAAGCCGAGATCGGCTGGGTGATCGACCTGATCACGCAGATCCGCTCGGTGCGCGCCGAGATGAACATTGCGCCGGCGACGCTGACCGCCCTGGTGCTCGTCGGCGCCTCGGCCGAGACCAGGGAACGCGCGCCGCGCTGGACCGACGTCATCAAGCGCATGGCGCGGCTCTCTGACATCTCCTTCGCCGATCGCGCACCTGACGGCGCGGTTCAGCTGCTGGTGCGCGGCGAAGTGGCCGCGCTGCCGCTGAAGGGCGTGATCGACGTCGCCGCCGAGCGCACGCGCCTCGACAAGGAGATCGGGAAGGCCGACGCGGACATCAAGCGCGCCGAGTCCAAGCTGGCGAACGAGAAATTCGTCGCCAACGCGGCCGAGGAGGTCGTCGAGGAGGAGCGCGAAAAGCGCGAGGCGGCGCTGGCCCGCAAGGCCAAGCTGCTCGAGGCGCTGGAGCGGCTGAAGCTGGCGTCGTGAGACGCCCGTCATTCCGGGGCGATGCGTAGCATCGAACCCGGAATCGCGAGATTCCCCGGTGCGCAATTGCGCACCTGCGGTCTGGTCCTTCGGACCATCCCGGAATGACAGTCATTTCGGAAACGGCTTGCTCAGAAACTTCGAGCCCCTGACGCCATAGCGCCAGGGCAGCTCGACGGCCTTTGTGATGCCGATCCGGATGCCTGTCGCCACCTCGAAATCCTCCGTCCGCGCATGCAGCGCGATCGGCGGCCGGTCCAGCGGCAGGGCGTTGTGCGCGATGGTGATGCCGAGCGCCTCGGTCAGCTTGCCCGGGCCCGAGCACAGCGCGTGCACGTCCTGGAGATGACGGCGGCGGCGCATGGCGGCGATGCCGTGTGTCGGCTCCAGCGCGCGGATCAGCACAGCGGCGGCCGAGCCTTCCGCCTCGCAGACGAAATTGACGCACCAGTGGATGCCGTAGGAGCGGTAGACATAGGCAAAGCCCGGCGGGCCGAACATGACCTGGTTCCGCGGCGTCGGGCCATTGTAGGAGTGCGCCGCCGGCTCGGTATGATGATAGGCCTCGACCTCGACGATGCGGCCGCCGACGCCGTCCAGCAGCATGGTGGCACCGATCAGGTCATGGGCGACCTCGCGGACGTTGCGGCCAAAAAAGGCGCGCTTCAGGGCCTTGCCGAGCCGCGGCGTAGAAGTCTTCGAGGTTGGAGCCATTCGAGGTGAGAATCGCCTGAGAACTGAGCAGGATATTGCCCATATCTGCCATGTTCCCTGAAGCGGTGCGAGCCGGGTTGCGATGCCGGGCGAGACCGACTAGGTAGGACCTGAACAGACCGGACACCCCATGGTCGTTATTGTCGATACCATCTCGAACCCGCTGCGCCCGCGCCACCCCGAAAAGGTGAATCGCCCCGATTCCGCTTCGCCGCCGAAGCCGGACTGGATCCGCGTGCGCGCGCCCAACACGCGCGGCTATGCCGACACCCGCAACATCGTGCGCGCCAACGGCCTGCACACGGTGTGCGAGGAGGCGGGCTGCCCGAACATCGGCGAGTGCTGGGACAAGAAGCACGCGACCTTCATGATCATGGGTGACACCTGCACCCGAGCCTGCGCCTTCTGCAACGTCAAGACCGGCCTGCCCAACGCGCTGGATGCGGCCGAGCCGCAGAACGTTGCCGAGGCCGTTGCCAAGCTCGGTCTTGCCCACGTCGTCATCACCTCCGTCGACCGGGACGATCTTGCCGATGGTGGCGCCGAGCATTTCGCCCAGACCATCCGTGCGATCCGGGCCGCGTGCCCTTCGACCACGATCGAGATCCTGACGCCCGACTTCCTGCGCAAGGACGGAGCGCTCGAGATCGTCGTCGCGGCCAGGCCCGACGTGTTCAACCACAATCTCGAGACCGTGCCGTCGCGCTATCTCACGGTGCGGCCCGGCGCGCGCTACTTCCATTCGATCCGGCTGTTGCAGCGGGTCAAGGAGCTCGATGCGTCCATCTTCAGCAAGTCCGGCATCATGGTGGGCCTGGGTGAAGAGCGTCACGAGGTGCAGCAGGTGATGGATGATCTGCGCTCGGCTGACGTCGACTTCCTGACCATCGGGCAATATCTCCAGCCGACCCGCAAGCATCACGCGGTCATGCGCTACGTGCCGCCGGACGAGTTTTCGTCCTATGAAAAGGTCGCCTACACCAAGGGCTTCCTGATGGTGTCGGCGAGCCCGCTCACCCGCTCGTCGCATCATGCCGGCGAGGATTTCGCGAGACTGAAGGCTGCGCGGGCAGCTCAAGCCCGCTGACGTACCATGCATCGAGTTTCGAGCAAGCACCGCGTCAACCACAGTGCGTCCGAGATGTTTGATCTGGTCGCCGATGTCGAGCGCTATCCGGAATTCGTGCCGCTGTGCAGCGCGCTGAAGGTGCGGCAGCGGATGGCGAAGCCCGACGGCACCGAGGTGCTGGTCGCCGACATGACGGTGTCGTTCAAGCTGGTCAAGGAGTCCTTCACCAGCCGCGTGACGCTCGACCGCGCCAACCTGAAAATTCTGGTCGAGTATCTGCAAGGCCCGTTCCGTAATCTGGAAAACCGCTGGACGTTCGAGCCCAAGGGTGAGGGCGTCTGCGACGTCGGCTTCTTCCTCGCCTACGAGTTCAAGAGCCGCATGCTGGCGATGCTGATGGGATCGATGTTCGATGCCGCCTTCGCACGCTTCTCCACTGCATTCGAGAAACGCGCGGATGCGATCTACGGACGGCCGAAGCTGGCGTCGACGTAGCCTAGGCTGGGCACACTCTTTCCGCCGTCATTGCGAGGAGCCCTTGCGACGAAGCAATCCAGAGTCATTCCGCGGAGGGATTCTGGATTGCTTCGCTGCGCTCGCAATGACAGTGGGGCTCAATCCACCGCTTTGACAACATCCGGCGGCTGCGAGGCGTAGTAGGCCGCGGCCTGCTCGATCTCCTGTGGCGTCATTGCGCGCGCGATGTTGCGCATCTGCTGGCTGATGTCGTTGCGCCGTTCGCCTGAGGCGAAGGCCTGGAGCTGGGCCTTCATGTAGGCCTCGGACTGGCCTTCGAGCCATGGGCTGCCGGTCTTGTTGTCGAGGCTGCCATGGCAGGCGCCGCACGGCGCGATGCCGCGGATCGGCGCGCCGTAGATGACGATGTTGGGTTTCGGCAGAAGCGGCGTCGGGTGATAGGCCGGCAGCCGCGGCAGATAGGCGTAGTAGTTCGAGAGGTCGGCGATCTCCTGGTCGGTCAGGTTGACGGCGAATGGCGACATCACGGCATTGGTGCGCGCGCCGGAACGGAAATCGTGCAGCTCCTTGTAGATCACGGCCGCATACTGACCGGCGAGGTTGGGCGAGTCCGCGCGACTGATGCCGGTCGGGCCGTGGCAGATCGCGCAGCGCTGCGCGAGCGTGGCGCCGCGGCCAATCGCCTCCTGGCTCGGACGCGACAGCGTGTGCGAGGTGAGCACGACATCCGAAAGACGCTTGCTCTGCTCGGGCGCCGTCACGCTTGCCGCGCGCCGCGGCACGCCGGCGGCGCTACAGATCGCATCCCAGACATTGGCGAACTGCACCCAGGGCTGCGCGAAGGGCAGCACGATGAATCCGGCAATCGCCGTCACGACGAGCATCACAGCAGTGATGCCGACGCCAATCTTGAAATGGCCGTTACGGAAGGTGAAGAGGTCGCGCGTGCTCATCACTGCGCTCCCACATAGACGGCCGGCACCGACGTGCCCTCGGTCAGTGCCAGCGTCAGGATCGGATAGCCGTAATTGGTGATGGTCAGCGCGATCATCAGCGCCACCCACAGCGCGTGGGTGTTGAGCGCGACCGGCACCGTCGCCGGCTGGTGCACGGCCAGCGCAAAGCGATAGGGGCCGGCGTCAGCCTGTGGCGCACGCATCCCTCGGGCCAGAATGACCAGGAATATGATGCCTGAGGTCAGCAGGATGAAACCGCCAATCGCGGAGAACGTGACGGAGAGCGCCTGCGGCGCGATCGCGGGATCGCCGAAGTCGAAATAGGCCATTCGGCGCGGCATGCCCAGGATGCCGACCCAGTGCCAGGGGAATGTGGTGACGATCATGCCGACGAACCACAGCCAGAGCTGGGTGCGGATCAGGCGAAGGTCGGTCAGCTCGCGCCCGGTGAGGTGCGGCCACAGATCATAGGCGATCGCGAAATACATGATCACGATGGCGCCGCCGAAGATCAGGTGGAAGTGGCCCGTGATCCACTGCGTGTTGTGGATCGATGCGTCGAGCTGATAGCTCATGTTGATGAGGCCGCCGGCACCGCCGAAGCCGAGCATGACGAACGAGAAGGCGAGCGCCAGCATCATCGGGTTGTCCCAGGGCAGCGCCCTGATCCAGCCGAACAGGCCGCGCCCGCCGCGCAGCCGCGCGGCGATTTCGACCGAGGCGCAGATCGTGAACACGGTCAGCAGCGTCGGCAGCGCGACCAGCGCGGTGAAGGCCGAATGGATGAACTTGAAGCCGGCGCCGACTTGCGGATCGGCGAAGGTGTGGTGCATGCCGATCGGCATCGCCACCACCAGGAACAGGATGAATGAGATCCGCGCCATGGTGTCGGAATAGACCCGGCCGCCGATCGCGCGCGGCACGATAGCGTAGTAGGCAATGTAGGTCGGCATCAGCCAGAAATAGACGATGGCGTGCAGCGTCCAGGAGAAGAAGACACGGGCAAGACCGGCGTCGATCGTCGCCTTCAGCCCCGCCGCAACCGGAATGATCTGGAGCAGCAGCTCGAGCGCCGCGCCGACCGCGGTCCACGCCCACAAATAGGAGCCGGCGACATTGGCGAACATGGCGAGCGGCACCGGCGCGCCGGGATGGGCCTTTCGCCAGACGCGCAGATTGACCGCCATCAGCGCGACCCAGACCCACGAGCCGACCACGACCAGGACGACGCCGAGATAGTAGAAGACGTTGCCGATCAGCGGCGGATAGAACGTGTAGAGCACCGAGGCGCGCCCGAGCGCGATCGGGATCACGGCCATGATGCTGCCGGCAACGATCAGCCAGAATCCGGCCCAGGCCCAGCGCACGCCGACCAGGCGCTGCTCCAGCGCGGACTCGCTGATGGCGTAGCCAAAGCCCATCGCGACCAGGGTCGGGAACACGTAGCCCATCACCGTGCCGTGCGCGGTCAGCGAGCGATAATAGAGCTCGGGGTTGGAGAGCCAGGTGCCGATCGGGCTGCGGATGAACATCTGCCAGGCGCCGAGCGTGAGCGCGACGCCGAACACGGCGAAGGCGAACCAGAAATGGGCGAGGATGAGCTTCCTATTGGCCAACACAGCTCAGCCTCCCGCCGCCCTTCGCACGATTGGCAAAGTCGGTCTTGTCGATCACCTGGACCTTGCCCCACATGCCCTCATGGCCAAAGGAGCAGAACTCCTGGCAGGGCATCAGATAGTCGCCGGTCCTGGTAAAGCGCATCAGCTGCTCGGAGATGTAGCCCGGCACCAGCATGGTGTTGACGTTGGTGCCCTGGACCAGGATGCCGTGCACGACGTCGGCGCTGGTGGCGCGGAGCGTGATCGGCGTATCCACGGGCACCACGATGCAGGCCGGCGTGAAGGAATATTGCTGGCCGATCGCGCGTACCGTGACGTTGCCGTTGGCCTCGAGCACGCTGCCGAGATTGCTTTCGACGAATTCGCCCGAAAGATGAATGCGCGAGGGATCGGTGGTCTCGACGCGCGGCTGCGGCATGGTTGCGCGATGGATGCCGGCGAAGGCCGCCAGCAGCGCCATGCCCACGATGATGATCACGGCAATAGTCGCCCAGCGCCGCTCGACGCGGGCTGCGACCTCGGCGCTGCCATGGGTGTCCTCTGCGCTCATTGCAGCGATCCGCGCGGCAGGAAGACGAACAGATAGAAGGCGAGCCACATCGCGACCACGCAGGCCGTGGCGATACCGGCGAGCACGATCGCGCCGGACGGGCCTTGCGCGACGACCTCCTCGACGGCCTGGTCGGCGGCGGCTGGGCTGGTCGGCGGATCGGAATTGATCATGACGGATCTCTGGCGTCCTCAGTTCAGCGGTGCGGAGCGCAGCTCGTTGGCCTCGCGGGCCGAGACCGGCGTGCCGCGATTGCCCCAGGCGGTGCGGATGTAGGAGACGACGGCGGCGACCTCGTTGTCGGAGAGCAGGCCGGCGAACGGCGGCATCCCATATGGCATCGGATTGCCCTTGGTGCCCGGCGGATAGCCGCCGTTGAGCACCATGCGGATCGGGTTGACCGCCGATTGCATCTCGATCGACTGGTTGTTGGCGAGCGGCGGCCAGTGCGGCGGCTTGCCTTCGCCCTGCGTGCCGTGACAGCTCGCGCAGTTCTTGTCGTAGACGGTCTTGCCGAGGCTGATCAGCAGGCTGCTCTCGGTGGTCGGCAGCGCCGAGCTCGCTGGCGGCGGAGGGGAGGGCTCCGAGATGCCCTTGAGGTACACCGCCATAGCCTTGGTGTCCGCATCATCAAGATATTGCAGGCTGTTGTGCACGACTTCGGCCATCGGGCCGTAGACGACACCGCGCGCCGAAACGCCGGTCTGGAGCAGATCAGTGATGTCTTTGATGCTCCAGTCGCCGAGACCTGCCTCGCGGTTGGACGTGAGCGAGGGTGCGTACCAGTTCTGCATCGGGATCAGGCCGCCCTTGAAGGCGTCCGATTGCGAGGTGCCGCCGAGCGCGTTGATCGGCGAATGGCACATGCCGCAATGGCCGAGCCCCTCGACCAGGTAGGCGCCACGATTCCATTCCGCCGATTTCTTGGGGTCCGGCTTGAACTCGCCCTCGCTGAAGAACAGCGTGCGCCAGCCGAGGATCAGCTGACGGTTGTCATAGGGAAAGCGCAGCTCGTGCGGCCTGTTCTTCTGGCTGACCGGCGGGATCGAGCGCAGATAGGCGAAAATCGCGTCGCTGTCGGCGCGCGTGACCTTTGTGTAGGACGCAAACGGCATCGCCGGATAGATCAGCCCGCCATCCGGGAAGCGGCCGTTGTGCATGGTCTTGTAGAAGTCGTCCGCGCTCCACTTGCCGATCCCGGTCTCTGGATCGGGCGTGATGTTGGAGGTGTAGAGCGTGCCGAACGGCGTCGGCATGGCGCGGCCGCCGGCGAACAGGCGGCCTTCCGGTGCGGTGTGGCACGCGGTGCAGTCGCCGGCGCGGGCGAGATACTCGCCGCGCGCGACGATATCACCGGTCTTGTCCTTGTCCTGCGCCTGCGCGGCCGTTGTGAACGCGGCGAGAGCGAGGAGCGTGATCGACAGTCTTGAGCCCATCATCCGCCTCGTCAGTTGGGCTGGCTGCCGCAGCCGAACGGCAGCGCATAGGTGCCTTTCGGCACGGGAGCCGGGTTCGCGGGCGCCGGCCGCGTCGCGAGCCAGGCTGCAACGGCGGTGACGTCGGCCTCGGTCAGATGGCCGGCGACGAGCTGCATGCAGTCGGGCGATCTGGCCGTGCGGGTGCCGTAGCGCCAGGCGCCGAGTTGAGCGCTGATGTAAGGCGCGCGCAAGCCGAGCAATCCTGGGATGCCGGGCTGCATCCCCGTCAGTCCTGGACCGTGGCAGCTCACACAGGCCGGAATGTTGCGGCCGGCATCGCCGCTCGTCGCAAGCTGCTCGCCCTGCGCCAGCACGTCCTTGCTGACCTCGCTCGGCGCCGGCTGCGGCAGCGGCGGATGCTCGCTGGCAAAGTACTCCGCCATCGCCTCCAGATACGGATCGGGCAGGAATTCCAGCAGATAGTTCATCGGCGGGTATTTGCGCCGGCCGCTGCGGAAGGCGAGGAGCTGGTTGTAGAGATAGCCGGCGGGTTTGCCGGCAAGCCGCGGGAAATAGACGTCGCTGGTGCCTTCGCCCTTGTTGCCGTGACAGGGCGTGCAGGCCTCGACCCGCGCCGCCATCGTATCCGGCGGCTGGTTGGCCGTTTGTGCGGCCGCAGCGTCAATGGCGGCCAGGATGGCAATGGCCAGAGCAGTGGTGCGAGCGAACAATTCGTCGCCCTCCAGAAGGCTGGGCCGGTTGATTCCGGACCACAACATAGAGCGGCATTATTGCGCCAGTATAGTCGCGCGCAAGTTCGGAAGGGAACGATGACGTTTGGTCGTGCTCTTGCACTGCATATAACGATCGGATTCGACAAGATTTGCGTGCTTTTTGAAAAGCAGCGCAGCATCGCGGTCTCCTGGCACCGCTCGCCCGAGCCTTGCCCTGTGCTTCCATTCGCCTCGACACCAAACACAGCTGCGTGCAAACGGCGTATATCGCTATTGTGAGGCTAACGGATATTGAGTGACCACAGGGATCGACCATGGACGATATCGCACTGACGACTTTCAGGGAGATCGCGGACACCGATTTCGATGACGTGGCCGACGCGCTGATCGAGATGCAGGCTCACTATCGCGCCGTCTGCCCTGCACGGGACGTGATCATTGACGGGCTGAGGTCGAGGCCCGCCGGAGCGCGAATTCTGCTCGCTTGTGAGAACGATGAAATCGCAGGTCTTGCATGTTTCAGTGCCATCTATCCCGGACCGGGTTTGACGTCAGGCTTCTTCCTGAAGGAGCTCTACGTTCGTCACAACCGGCGCGGAGCTGGATTGGGAAAACGGCTGATGGCGCGACTGGCCGAAATCGCGCGCCAGGAGGGGCACGATCGCATCGATTGGACTGCCGACGCGGATGACCTGCGGCTTCAGCACTTCTACGAGATGCTTGGTGGGCGGGCGCTACCGGAGAAGCGGTTCTTCCGGATCGCCGGCGCGAAGCTGAGAGAACTGGCCGAGATGTAGATGTGTAGGGTGGATTAGCGAAGCGTAATCCACCAATTCTGCCGCCGCGGAGACTGAAGAGGTGGATTACGCCATGCGAGCTGCGCTTCGCGCACCCGCAGGGCTAATCCACCCTACAAGATACGGCATCACCCCCGCGGCGAGCGCGGCGGCCTGCGCTTCGCAGCATGCCTTCGCGGCGAGCGGGTCACACGCGGGCGCAGGCGGGTTGCCGCGGCGGCGCGGCGCGGCTTGGCCGCGACTTGCGGGCCGCGGGCAAGATCCATCAGCATGCGCAGCGCCTCGACGACGGAACGCTGACGCACGGCGCTGCGGCCGATCGCGCCGAAACGATGCTCGCGATGGATGATGCGACCGTCGCGCGCGGCGGCGGCGAAATGGACGAGGCCGACCGGCTTGCCGGGTGTGGCGCCGCCGGGGCCGGCGATGCCGGTGATGGCGACCGCGAGGTCGACACCGGCGCGCTCCAGCGCGCCGATCGCCATCGCGATTGCGGTCTCCTTGCTGACGGCGCCGAAATTGGTGAGCGTACCTGCTTCAACGCCGAGCATCGCGCGCTTGGCGTCGTTGGAATAGGTGACGAAGCCGCGGTCGATCACGTCGGAGGAGCCGGGGATGTCGGTCAGTGCGCCGGCAACGAGCCCGCCGGTGCAGGACTCGGCCGTGGCGATCGTCAGCTTGCGCATCCGGCACAAATCGAGCAGCGAGCGGGAGAGGGCGCGTGCGTCGCTGCCGCCCATGATCTTACACGCTCCAGGGCAGGCGGATGGTGGCGCTCGCGGTGGCCGCGATGCCTTCCTCGCGGCCGGTGAAGCCGAGCCGCTCGCTGGTCGTCGCCTTCACCGCGACGCGCGAGATGTCGACACCGGAAATCTCGGCGATGCGCGCGCGCATGGTGTCGCGCAGCGGGCCGATCTTCGGCCGCTCGCAGATCATCGTCACCTCGAGATTGGCGACGCGGCCGCCGCGCTGGGTGACGCGCTCGATGGCGTATTTCAGGAACTGGTCGGAGGAGGCCCCCTTCCACTTCGCATCGCTCGGCGGGAAGTGCGAGCCGATGTCGCCGTCGGCCAGCGCGCCGAGGATGGCATCCACCAGCGCATGCAGGCCGACATCGCCGTCGGAATGGGCCAGGAAACCTTTGCTGTGGGGCACGCGCACGCCGCAGATCATGACGTGGTCGCCTTCGCCGAAGGCGTGCACGTCGTAGCCCGTGCCGGTCCTGATGTCGCCGAGCTGGGCAGCCAGGCGCGCTTCCTCGCGCACGAAGTCTTCGGGAGTGGTCAGCTTCATGTTGGCAACATCGCCTTCAAAGGTTGCAACCGTCAATCCCGCCCATTCGGCAATCGCGGCATCATCGGTGAAATCGCAGCGTCCGTCCTTCGCCGCGCGACGATGCGCCTCGAGGATGACATCGAATCGAAAGGATTGCGGCGTCTGCGCGATCCGCAGGCGGGCCCGGTCCGGCGTGTCCTCGACATTGCCGCTCTCGCCGGTGAGCTTGATGGTGTCGGTGACGGGAACGACGGGGATCGCGGCGCCGGTGCGGCTGGCCGCATCGATCGCGCGCGAGATCACGCCTTCCGAGACGAAGGGGCGCGCGGCGTCGTGGATCAGGACGATGTCGGGCTTGTGCCTTGCCAGCGCTTCGAGACCGGCAAGCACCGAGGCCTGGCGCGTGGCGCCGCCATTGGCCGGCGGCTCGTGCTTCAATCCTGCGACCGCTACCGTGAACATGGCGCTGTCGTCGGGGTTGACCACCGGCTGCACGGCAAACACATCGGGGTGGCGGCTGAAGGCCTCCATGGCGCGATAGATCACGGGCTGGCCGCCGATCTCGCGATATTGCTTCGGCCCGCCGGCGCCTGCGCGCAGGCCGCGACCTGCCGCGACAAGAACGACTGCGGTGCGCTGTGATTTCGCCATAGGACTCAAATACTCAGTTGCTAATGAAAGAGTCGGGAGTGGGTGATTGCCGGCATGCCTCTAGCACGGCAGGCCCGCAAAAAAAGGGGGTTTCCCCGGATTGTGGGAAACAGCATTTTGCTGCACTGCACTTGAAAGATTTGCAGAACTGTCTAAACTGTAGGCATGACGCTTGACTGCACAAGAATTGTGCGCAAGATAGGTCATGGCAGGTGCGATGAGGCCCTGCGAGTGAATGAGACCACTGTGACCGGCCCGGCAGGATCAGGCTCCAAGCCCTTGAAAATAGGCGATATTGAGGTCGCCACCCCGGTCTTCCTGGCACCGATGTCGGGAGTGACTGACTCGCCCGTCCGGCGGTTGGTCGCCGAGCTTGGGGCAGGTCTGGTGGTATCCGAAATGACCGCCAGCGATGAGCTCGCCAACGGCCACCGGATGTCCCGGTTGCGCTGCGAAGCGACCGGAATCGGCCCGCATGTGGTGCAGCTCGCCGGATGCGAGGCGCACTGGATGGCCGAAGGCGCCCGGATCGCCGAGGCCGAGGGCGCCGATATCATCGACATCAACATGGGCTGTCCGGCCCGCCACGTCACCGGCGGCCAGTCCGGCTCGGCCCTGATGCGCGATCTCGACCATGCCGTCAGCCTGATCGATGCGACGATCGCGGCGGTGAAGGTGCCGGTGACGCTGAAGATGCGGCTCGGCTGGGACGACCGCAGCCGCAATGCGCCGGAACTGGCGCGGCGCGCGGAAGCCGCCGGCATCAAGCTCGTCACCGTGCATGGCCGCACCCGCTGCCAGTTCTACAAGGGCGAGGCCGATTGGGATGCGATCCGTGCTGTGCGCGAGGCGATCTCGATTCCGCTCATCGTCAATGGCGACATCACCTCCTACGAGAAGGCGCTCGCAGCGCTCGAATCCTCCGGCGCCGACGCCGTGATGATCGGCCGCGGCGCGCAGGGCCAGCCCTGGCTGCCCGGCCAGATCGGCCGTCGCCTGAAGGGCGGGGCGGCGGAAGCCGCGCCGTCACTCGCGACGCAACTCCATTATGTCCGCACGCTTTATGAAGGCGTGTGCGCGCTCTACGGCCTGCGCGTCGGCCTCAAGCATGCCCGCAAGCATCTCGGCTGGGCGCTCGACGTCGCGGCCGAAGCGAGCCGCGCGCCTGCTGCGAAGCTGAAATCCTGGCGCCAGACGATTCTGACGTCCGAGGATCCGCGCCTCGTTCACCAGTCACTGCAAGATGCCTTCGACGACTTCGCATGGAGCGCTGCTGCATGAGCTCAGCCGCTGAACATCGTCGGCCGCTTCCGTCCGACAGCGATGCGATCCTGGACGCGCTTCCCAATCCCGTGCTCATGATCGGGCCGGACGGCAAGATCGTCGCCGCCAACATCGCCACCGAAGCTTTCTTCGAGATCTCGACGCAGTTCCTGAAGCGGCAGTCGCTGAAAGAGCTGGTGCCGTTCGGCAGCCCCTTGCTGGCGCTGATCGACCAGGTGCGCTCGTCGAACTCGCCGGTGAACGAATACAAGGTCGATCTCGGCACGCCCCGCATGGGCGGCGACCGCCAGGTCGATCTGCACGTCGCCCCGCTCACGGAGCGGCCCGGCCATATCGTGGTGATGCTGCAGGAGCGCACCATCGCCGACAAGATGGACCGCCAGCTCACCCATCGCAGCGCCGCGCGCTCGGTGATAGCGCTAGCAGCAATGCTCGCGCATGAGATCAAGAATCCGCTCTCCGGCATCCGCGGCGCGGCGCAGCTGCTGGAGCAGCAGGCCTCCTCCGAGGACCGCATGCTGACGCGGCTGATTTGCGACGAGGCCGACCGCATCGTGACGCTGGTCGACCGCATGGAGGTGTTCGGCGACGAGCGCCCCGTGGTGCGCGGCCCGGTCAACATCCATTCGGTGCTCGATCACGTGAAGCGGCTGGCGCAGTCGGGTTTTGCCCGCAACATCCGCTTCATCGAGGACTACGATCCCTCGCTGCCGCCGGTGCTGGCGAACCAGGACCAGTTGATCCAGGTGTTCCTCAATCTCGTGAAGAACGCCGCCGAAGCCCTGATCGACGTGCCCGACGCCGAGATCCAGCTCACCACCGCGTTCCGCCCCGGCGTGCGCCTGTCAGTCCCCGGTCAAAAATCCCGGGTATCGTTGCCGCTCGAATTCTGCGTGAGGGACAACGGGCCAGGCGTGCCGGACGATCTTCTGCCCAACCTGTTCGATCCCTTCGTGACCACCAAGCAGACCGGCTCGGGTCTGGGCCTTGCGCTTGTCGCAAAGATCGTCGGCGATCACGGGGGCATCATCGAATGCGAATCTCAGCCGCGCAAAACCACCTTCCGCGTGCTGATGCCGATGTATTCCACATCGGTCAAACATGCCGATCACAGCAGTCGCGACGGCTCTGCCGGGAAGTCGTCGTCTGCATCACAGGGGGCAAAATGAGGATTAACAATGCCCGCAGGTAGCATTCTCGTTGCAGATGACGACACCGCCATCCGCACGGTACTCAACCAGGCTCTGTCCCGCGCCGGCTATGAGGTCAGGCTCACCGGCAATGCCGCAACGCTGTGGCGCTGGGTCAGCCAGGGCGAGGGCGATCTCGTCATCACCGACGTGGTGATGCCGGACGAAAACGCCTTCGACCTGCTGCCGCGGATCAAGAAGATGCGGCCGAATTTGCCCGTCATCGTCATGAGCGCGCAAAACACCTTCATGACGGCGATCCGCGCCTCCGAGCGCGGGGCGTACGAATATCTGCCAAAGCCCTTCGACCTGAAGGAGCTGATCGCCATCGTCGGCCGTGCGCTCGCCGAGCCGAAGGAGCGAACCTCGACGCCGGACGAGGACGCCGAGATGGAGGCGATCCCGCTGGTCGGCCGCTCGCCGGCGATGCAGGAAATCTACCGCGTGCTGGCGCGCCTGATGCAGACCGACCTCACCGTGATGATCACGGGCGAGTCCGGCACCGGCAAGGAGCTGGTGGCGCGCGCGCTGCACGATTACGGCAAGCGCCGCAACGGCCCGTTCGTCGCCGTCAACATGGCGGCGATCCCGCGCGACCTGATCGAGTCCGAGCTGTTCGGCCATGAGCGCGGCGCCTTCACCGGCGCCAACACCCGCGCCTCCGGCCGGTTCGAGCAGGCCGAGGGCGGCACGCTGTTCCTGGACGAGATCGGCGACATGCCGATGGAGGCGCAGACCCGCCTGCTGCGCGTGCTCCAGCAGGGCGAATACACCACCGTCGGCGGCCGCACCCCGATCAAGACCGACGTGCGGATCGTTGCGGCGTCCAACAAGGACCTGCGCGTCCTGATCCAGCAGGGCCTGTTCCGCGAAGATTTGTTCTTCCGCCTTAACGTCGTGCCGCTGCGGCTGCCCCCCTTGCGCGAGCGCATCGAAGACCTGCCGGACCTCGTGCGGCACTTCTTCACGCTGGCCGAGAAGGACGGCCTGCCGCCGAAGAAGCTCGACACGCTGGCGCTGGAGCGGATGAAGCAGCACCGCTGGCCCGGCAACGTGCGCGAGCTCGAAAATCTCGCCCGGCGCCTCGCCGCGCTCTATCCGCAGGACGTGATCACGGGCTCCGTCATCGACGGCGAGCTGGCGCCGCCCACGGTCAGCCCCGGTGCCGCGGTCCAGCAGGGCGTCGACAATCTCGGCGGCGCGGTGGAGGCGTATCTGTCCTCGCACTTCCAGGGCTTCCCGAACGGCGTGCCGCCGCCGGGCCTCTATCACCGTATCCTCAAGGAGATCGAGGTGCCGCTGCTCACGGCCGCGCTCGCCGCCACCCGCGGCAACCAGATCCGCGCCGCGGACCTGCTCGGCCTCAACCGCAACACGCTGCGGAAGAAGATCCGGGATCTCGATATCCAGGTCTATCGGAGCGGGGGCTAGTTTTCCGGGACGGTGGCTCAGCTCCCCCTACCACAGCGGAGCTGAGCCTGTCCGAATCGCGCTGGCCTTGA
The DNA here is from genome assembly GCF_004571025.1 of Bradyrhizobium niftali. Classification (GTDB taxonomy): domain Bacteria; phylum Pseudomonadota; class Alphaproteobacteria; order Rhizobiales; family Xanthobacteraceae; genus Bradyrhizobium; species Bradyrhizobium niftali. The sequence goes on from NZ_SPQT01000002.1 coordinate 681,444, forward strand.
TGGCTGACGCGGTGAGCAGAAGTCCGAATTGGACCGAATTGTTCCGCCGGAACATTCAAATTGGTCATTCGACCGCTGGACGCGGCGTCGCACCTATCTGACCAGGCGGCCTGAAGTCGGCAGCATGGCGACGTCAGCCGGTGCCTGCATGGCGGGGCCGTTGACCAGCAGGTCGGAAGCGACGATCAGCAGCAGAACGGCCGCGACCATTATCGCGAGAAAGAACCTGTCCATCCCAGTCAAGCCGGACTGGGCGGATTCCGTTCCCGCTGGCCCGGCATGCCCTGTGGACGCGCCGGTCCGTCGCGGCGGGGACGCCGCGGAATTGTCGCAATTCGGCAACAATGTGGTAGGAATACATCAGTATCCGCCGCCACCGCGGACCCCGTTTTCAGCACCCATTGCCGGAATGACCAGCGCAGACACCTCGGCCGCATCCTTTGACACGGCCCCAGCTGAAGAGCCCCGACGCTGGTCGCCGCGACGCTGGCTGGCGCCCTTTGCCGTGGCGCTGGCACTGCTGTCGGGCCTGCTGACCTTCCTGGTCCTGACCGGTCTCACGAGGATCGATCCGACGCCGGAGGTGGTCCGCACGTTCTACCTGATCAATGCGGGCACGATCCTGCTGCTGGTCGGGATCATCGTCCGCGAGCTCTGGCAGCTCATCCTGGCGCGCCGGCGGGGCAGGGCGGCGGCGCGTCTCCATGTCCAGATCGTCAGCCTGTTCTCGATCGTGGCGGTGCTTCCGGCCGTGCTGGTTTCCGTCGTCGCCAACGTCACCCTCGAGCGCGGCCTCGACCGGTTGTTCTCCGGGCCGACCAAGGAGGTCATCCAGAACTCGCTGAACATCGCGCGGGCCTATATGCAGGACCATGCGCAGCTGATCCGCGGCGACATTCTCGGCATGGCCAACGATATCGCGCACGCCCGGCCGCTCTACGACCAGGATCGGCGGTCGTTTCGCGAGATGCTGACGGCCAGTGCCAGCTCCCGCAATCTGCCGGGCGCGATGATCATCGACAAGAACACCAACATCCTGGAATCCGCCGACACCGGCATGCGGCTGGCCTATTCGCCGCCGGCGCCGGACTTCCTCAGCAACGTCAACGAGTCCGAGCCCGAGATCGCGGTGCTGCCGGATGCGAGCTTCGTCGCGGCGGTGATCCGCTTGCGCGCCTTCAGCGACACCTTCCTCTATGTCGCGCGGCCGCTCGACCCGAATGTGGTCAACCAGCTCAAGCAGACCGAGGTCAGCGTCGCCGAATATGCCCAGATCGAGTCGCGGCGGCTCGGCATCCAGGTCGCCTTCGCGCTGATGTTTGCGGTGATCGCGCTGACCATCCTGATGGCCTCGGTGCTGATCGGGCTGAACTTCGCCAACTCGCTGGTATCGCCGATCCGGCGGCTGATGAATGCGGCCCACACCGTCTCGACCGGCGACCTTCACGTGAAGGTGCCGGTGCACCAGTCGGAGGGCGATCTCGCCCAGCTCGGCGAGACCTTCAACAAGATGACGCAGGAATTGCGCAGCCAGCGCGACGAGCTCGTCAACGCCAGCGACCTCATCGACAGCCGCCGCCGCTTCATCGAGGCGGTGCTGTCCTCGGCGAGCGCCGGCATCATCGGCGTCGATAATTCGGGCAGCGTCGGCATCCTCAACCGCTCCGCCGAGAAGCTGATCGGGCACTCCGAAGCGGAGACGCTCGGCCATGCGCTCTCCGACGTACTGCCGGAGCTCGACGAGATGATGAAGACGGCGCGGGAAGGCACCCAGCGCCTGGTGCAGGGCCAGATCACGATCACGCGCGACGGACAGGAGCGCAACCTCTCGGTCCGCGTCAGCGCCGAGAAGAACCAGCCGCACGACAGCTACATCATCACGCTCGACGACATCACCGAGCTGGTGTCGGCACAGCGCACCTCGGCCTGGGGCGACGTGGCGCGCCGCATCGCCCATGAGATCAAGAACCCGCTGACGCCGATCCAGCTCTCGGCCGAGCGCATTCGTCGCAAGTTCGGCAAGGACATCACCGAGGCCAAGGACAAGCAGATCTTCGAGCAGTGCACCGACACCATCGTGCGTCAGGTCGACGACATCAGGCGCATGGTCGACGAATTCTCGCGCTTTGCGCGGATGCCGAAACCGGTGATGGAGGGCGAGGACGTCGCCGACACCGTGCGGCAGGCGGTGTTCCTGATGAAGGTCGCCCATCCCGAGCTCGATATCGAGGCCGAGTTCAGGGAAGATCCGCTGCGCGCCCAGTTCGACCGGCGGCTGATCTCGCAGGCGGTCACCAACATCGTCAAGAATGCCACCGAGGCGATCGAGCAGGTGCCGCCGGAAGAGCTCGGCAAGGGCCGCATCGACGTCGTGGTGTCGCGCGAGGGCGAGGACGTGCTGATCGACGTCATCGACAATGGCATCGGTCTGCCCAAGGTGGCGCGCTCGCGGCTGCTCGAGCCGTATGTGACGACGCGGGCCAAGGGCACCGGCCTTGGCCTTGCGATCGTCGGCCGCGTGCTTGAAGACCATGGCGGGCGCATCGAGTTGAAGGACGCCTCCGACTTCCGTGCGGGCCAGCGCGGTGCCTGGATGCGGATGCGCTTTGCGATCTCCGGCGCGCCCGCGAAGGCCGAGGGGACCGAGCAGGCGCCGGCCGCCAGGAACACGACCGCGGAAACGATCAAGGAAGCGGAAATCGCCAAGGAATCCATCAAGGACACGGAAACAAAAGGGCCGGTTGCCGAAACCAAAGAGCCGGCTGAAATGACCAATGATTCAACGAAGATCGAAGCCTCAACAGGCAGCTGACAAGACAGGCGCGACCCATGGCAAGTGAAATTCTGATTGTCGATGATGAGGCCGATATTCGGGATCTCGTTGCGGGCATCCTCGAGGACGAGGGGTTCGTCACCCGGACCGCACGCGACAGCGACTCGGCGTTGGCCGAAATCGCCAACCGCAGGCCGCATCTGGTGTTCCTCGACATCTGGCTCCAGGGCTCCAAGCTCGACGGCTTGCAACTCCTGGAGCAGGTCAAGAAGGACAATGCCGATCTGCCGGTCGTGATGATCTCCGGCCACGGCAACATCGAGACCGCGGTCGCCGCGATCAAGCGCGGCGCCTACGACTTCATCGAGAAGCCGTTCAAGGCGGACCGGCTGATCCTGGTCGCCACCAGGGCGCTGGAGAACTCGCGGCTCAAGCGCGAGGTCAAGGAGCTGAAGCAGCTCGCGCCGAGCGCAAGCTCGCTGGTCGGCCGCTCGCCCAGCATGAACCAGCTGCGCCAGACCATCGAGCGCGCGGCCAAGGCCAACAGCCGCATCCTGATCGTCGGCCCCGCCGGCGCCGGCAAGGAGCTGACTGCGCGCACGCTGCACACCGCCTCGGGCCGCGCCGACGGTCCCTTCGTCGTCATCAACGCCGCCGCAATCACGCCCGAGCGGATGGAGCACGAGCTGTTCGGCGTCGAGCAGTCCAATGGCGAGCAGCCGCGCAAGCCCGGTGCGCTCGAGGAAGCGCATGGCGGCACGCTGTTCATCGACGAGATCGCGGACATGCCGCGCGAGACCCAGAACAAGATCTTGCGCGTGCTGGTCGAGCAGTCGTTCCAGCGCGTCGCCGGCACCGCCAAGGTGCAGGTCGACGTGCGCATCATCTCCTCGACGGCGCGCAACCTGGAAGAGGAGATCGCGGCCGGCCATTTCCGCGAGGACCTCTATCATCGCCTCTCGGTGGTGCCGATCCGCGTGCCCGCACTCTCGGAGCGGCGCGAGGATATTCCGGAACTGATCGACTACTTCATGGAGCAGATCTCGGCGGGCAGCGGCCTGCCCAAGCGGCAGATCGGGCAGGACGCGATGGCGGTGCTGCAATCGCATGTCTGGCCCGGCAACGTGCGCCAGCTTCGCAACAACGTTGAGAGAGTCATGATTCTGGCCGCAGGCGGACCGGAAGTGATCATCACCGCCGACATGTTGCCGCAGGACGTGGGCTCCATGGTGCCGGCGATGCCGACCAGCAACAATGGTGAGCACATCATGGGCCTGCCGCTGCGCGAAGCGCGCGAAGTGTTCGAGCGCGACTATTTGATTGCACAGATCAGCCGTTTTTCAGGAAATATTTCTCGTACGGCCGAGTTCGTTGGCATGGAACGCTCGGCGCTGCATCGGAAGCTGAAGGCGCTCGGCGTCGGCTGACGCCGAGACGTTGCGTTTGCGCCTCGGGGATAAGCGAGGAAAATCATCGATTTCCGTAGTTTTTCGGGGCAATACGGCGTGGCCTGCCGCGTGAAGCGGCTTGCCTAATAACCCGACCTGTCCTCTAATCGAACCGCTGTTCCTCCGAGGGGGATCTCATGAGGAACGGCAACCGGACGAGGCCCCGAATTTCACCAAGAGGGCCGCAACCGGCGCAATAAAAAGAAACTCAAAGCGAGAAAAAAACAATGGCGGCAGACCGCGCACAAAACCTACAGGACACCTTCCTTAATCACGTTCGCAAAACCAAGACGCCACTGACGATCTTTCTGGTCAACGGAGTGAAGCTCCAGGGCATCGTGACCTGGTTCGACAATTTCTGTTTGCTGCTTCGGCGCGATGGACATTCGCAGCTTGTCTACAAGCATGCGATCTCGACCATCATGCCGGGCGCTCCGATCCAGCTGTTCGAAGGCGGCGAGGATCAGCCGGCTTGAGAGTGATCTGATTGGAACCCCGGAATTTCGACGGGGATGCCGACCGTCCGCGGTCGGCTGGGGCTAAGCAAACGGGGCGGGTGCTTGTCGTCGGCCCCTACTTGCGTGTGCGCGCGGGCGGTGCCGACGCGCAATCGGAAAGTCATGTCGTGCGAGACGCCGAGGCCCGGCTCGACGAAGCCGCCGGCCTCGCGCGCGCGATCGATCTCGTCATCGCCGACGCCATCATCGCGCCGATCAGCCAGATCCGTCCCGCCACCTATATCGGCAAGGGCAAGGTCGAGGAGATCGCCGCGCTGGCCAAGAGCCTCGACGTCGAACTCGTGGTGATGGATTGCGCGCTGGCGCCGATCCAGCAGCGCAACCTCGAGAAGGAGCTGCACGCCAAGGTGCTCGACCGCACCGGCCTGATCCTCGAAATCTTCGGCCGCCGCGCCAAGACCAAGGAGGGCTCGCTCCAGGTCGAGCTTGCGCATCTCAACTATCAGCGTTCTCGCCTCGTGCGATCCTGGACCCATCTGGAACGCCAGCGCGGCGGTTTCGGCTTCATGGGCGGTCCCGGCGAGACGCAGATCGAGGCCGACCGCCGCCTGATCCAGGAGCGCATCTCCAAGCTCGAGAGCGAGCTGAAGAAGGTGCAGGCGACGCGGCGCCTGCATCGCGCCGGACGGCAGCGCGTGCCGTATCGCGTCGTCGCTTTGGTCGGCTACACCAATGCCGGCAAGTCGACGCTGTTCAACCGCCTGACGCGCGCCGACGTGCAGGCGGCCGACATGCTGTTTGCCACGCTCGATCCGACCCTGCGCGCGCTCACTTTGCCGCATGGCGGCAAGGCGATGCTGTCCGACACCGTCGGCTTCATCTCCAATCTGCCGACGCAGCTCGTCGCGGCCTTCCGCGCCACGCTGGAGGAGGTGCTGGAGGCCGACGTCATCCTGCATGTCCGCGACATCTCGCATGAGGACGCCGAGGCGCAGCAGAGCGACGTCGACGCCGTGCTGCGCCAGCTCGGCATCAACCCCGACGATTCCGGCCGCATCATCGAGGTCTGGAACAAGATCGATCGTTACGACGCCGAGCAGCGTGAAGAGCTTTTGAACATCGCCGCGCGCAGGCCGGAGGATCATCCGGCGATGCTGGTCTCGGCCGTGTCAGGCGAGGGGGTCGACGCACTGCTCGCCGCGATCGAGGAACGGCTTGCGGCCAAACGCACGACGCTCGATCTCTCCATCGACGCCGCCGACGGCGCCGGCATCAGCTGGCTGCATCGCAATTCCGAGGTGCTGACGAAAGAGCTGCACGACGGCCGTTTCGACATGACGGTGCGCGTGGACGAGACCAAGCGCGATATCGTGGTGAACCGGTTCGACGCGGTGCCGCATCACGCGGCGTAATCAGTTGGACAGGTCGAGGCGCATGAACTGGTTGTGTGGGCTCGCCTGATAGTCGGCGAACGGCTCGCAGGGTACGAAGCCGACACTGCGGTAGAGCGAGATCGCGGGGGCGTGCAGCGGCGCAGTGCCGGTCTCCAGGCTGAGACGCGCATATCCTCGCTTGCGGCCTTCGACAATGATGTGGTCCAGAATGGCTCGCCCGACCCCGGTCCGCCGCGCGGTGGACGCGGCGCGCATCGACTTCACTTCGCCATGCGTGTCATCGAGTTGCTTGAGGGCGCCGAAGCCGGCCAACGCACCATTGTGCCAGGCGGTCCAGAACGTCACGGATGCGGCCGAAAGACCGCTCGCGTCCAGCGCCTGCGCGTGCTCGCCCATGACGCTGCGGAGCTCTTCCAGATGATGCGCCAGCAAGTCGGCGACATATGGCGCCGTCGGATCGTCTTGCCTGATGTCCACGTCGTCCCCTTGTGTCAGGTGGCGGTCTTGGCCGCATTCCACAGCGCGTCCATCTCCGCCAGCGATGCCTGCTCCAGCGTCCGTCCCTGCGCCTCCAGCGTCCGCTCGATGAACGCAAACCGCCGCTCGAATTTGGCGTTCGTCGCGCGGAGCGCGGCTTCCGGATCGGCATCGACATGGCGCGCGAGGTTGACGAGTGCGAACATCAGGTCGCCGGTCTCTTCCGCAAGCTCCTCCTTGTCGTTGCGGTCGAGAGCCGCTTCAATCTCGTCGGCTTCCTCGCGGATTTTTGCCAGCACCGCGCGCGGGTCGTTCCAGTCGAAGCCGACGGTCGAGGCCTTGCGCTGCAGCTCCATGGCGCGGGTCAGCGCCGGCTGGCCGGCCTTCACGCCCGTGAGCAGGGACTTGTGCGACGGTGTTGCTTCCGGCGGCCGGCGCGCAGCCCGCTCGGCTTTCTCCTCCGCCTTGATGCGGTCCCAGACTTCCTTGACGTGGGAGGAGGCGAGATTGCCGTCGTTGTCGGCGAAGACATGGGGATGACGCCGGATCATCTTGCGGGTGATGGCCTCGACGACGTCGCCGAAGGCGAACGCGTTCCTTTCCTCCGCCATCTGGGCGTGGAACACGACCTGGAGCAGGAGGTCGCCGAGCTCTTCGCGCAAATCATCGAGATCGCCGCGGCTGATGGCCTCGACCACCTCATAGGCCTCCTCGATCGTGTAGGGCGCGATGGTCGCAAAATCCTGCTCGAGGTCCCAGGGGCAGCCGGTCACCGGCGTGCGCAGCGCCGCCATGATCTCGATCAGGCGTGAAATGTCGCGGGAAGGGGTCATTGCGGGCACCGGGATGTTCGAGCCTTGGCTTTATGCCAAAAGCATCGCGTCGATCCCAGTGTTACGCGGGACAACCGTGTTGATTTCCACCGATTGCCCTGGGCTCTATTCGGCGACCGTTCTCGGACTCGTGACCGATGGGTCTTGTACGGTCCAGGGGCCTATCGGCTTGAGCGCCTTGAGCGTGCCAGACCACCATTCCCGGTGCGTGAGCTTTTCGTCGGAAACCTTCAGGCGAGGCAGCAGGCGCCGCATCCAGGCCTTGTAGACCATGTCGCTGAGAAACGCCGCAATGACCACGGCGACGATGGAGCTAATCGTGGTGAACCATTCAACGCCGACAGCCACGGCAATCGCGACGGTAAGATAGACTCTGTTGTAGAGTTTGATCTGCTGCCGCAACCGCTGATAGTCCTGCTCAGAGGCAATGACGTAACCAGCACCACCCGCAGCCCACGGGAAGAACAGCCGGGTTTCGCCCGGCATGATCTTGAAATAGCCTCTGCCCACGCCAGACCCCGCCGACATAACCAGTTGTAGCCAAGCCGCATACTATCATTGCGGGTGCATCGGCGCAACCGGCCGAATCCGCCGATCCGAGCATCCGCCGGGATGGGCACATTGATGCAATGGATGTGCTAAACTAGTTAAGGCCCATGACCCACCCCTCTCAATCCGACACCGCGCTGGTGCTGTTCTCCGGCGGCCAGGATTCCACCACCTGCCTCGCCTGGGCGCTGAGCCGCTTCGCCCGCGTGGAGACGCTGGGGTTCGAGTACGGCCAGCGCCACGCCATCGAGCTCGCCTGCCGCGACCGCCTGCTCGACGGCATCAAGGGCCTTCGCACGGATTGGGCCGCAAAGCTCGGCGAGAGCCACACGCTGTCGATCCCGACCTTGGCCGCGATCTCGGATACGGCGCTGACCCGCGACGTCGAGATCGCGATGGGCGCCGACGGCCTGCCCAACACGTTCGTGCCCGGCCGCAATCTGGTGTTCCTGACGTTCGCCGCGGCGCTGGCCTACCGGCGCGGCATCACCCATATCGTCGGCGGCATGTGCGAGACCGATTATTCCGGCTATCCCGACTGCCGCGACGACACCATCCGCGCCATGCAGGCCGCGCTCTCGCTCGGCATGGCGAGGCCCTTCGAGCTGCATACGCCGCTGATGTGGATCGACAAGGCCGCGACCTGGCAGCTCGCGCACGACCTCGGCGGCGACAGCCTCGTCGATCTCATCCGCGAGCAGTCGCACACCTGCTATCTCGGCGAACGCGGCGCGCAGCATGAGTGGGGATACGGGTGCGGCGAGTGCCCGGCGTGCAACCTGCGGGCGAAGGGGTGGCGGGAGTATGTGGCGGGACGCTGACGCTACACGGTCAGTGTCATGGCCCGCGCAGGCGGGCGATCCAGTATTCCAGAGACCGTGCTTGAGCCGAGAGGCCGCGGCGTACTGGATTCCCCGCCTTCGCGGGGAATGACAGTGTAGGGCTTAGCACGAGCGTGCCAATTACCGAGCTAGCCAAAATCCTCCGGCTTCAGCTCAATCGGCTTGCCGTGCGGCGTCCTGTCGGCGGCGTGGTCCCAGGCGTCGCGGTAGCGGTGCAGCGTTTCCAACGACGCGACGCCCTTGCGCGCAACCAGCCCCTCCAGCGTGGCGAGCCAGTGCAGGTAGTAGGTCTCGCCCGTATCGGGATCGCCAGCGGCCTGCGCGCGCTTGATCTCGGAGGCCAAGGCTGCGGCCCATTCGGGCCAGGTGAAGACGCCGCGCTCGTGCAGGCTCAAGGCCATCGCGAACGCATGGGCCTCCCAGGGCGCGCGGAACACCGGGCCGTCGTCATCGCGCGGAATGCTCGGGATCGCCGCGGTCGCGGCGGCAGCAAGCGTGCTGCTCATCACGCCGGGTCCAGATACGGCTCGAACGCGTCGATCGAGACCTTCGAGGTCGGGTCGCCGTCCGCGCCCCAGAGATCGCTGCCCTCGAACACGACCGTGTAGAGCCATTGCGGATTTTCGCCGAGCTCCATCGCCGCCGAGTCCGGAAACACGTGGCAGCCATGGTTCAGCTCGACCACGCCGACATGGCCGCGGACATAGCGCGGCAGCCGCGTGTGCGTCGCCGGATGGATGTTCTTCGCCCGCACGCGATCGCCGATGTTGAATTTCGCTGGCGCCGGAGCAGGGCGGGCGAACTTGCCGCGCACCATCACGCGCTCGACGTTGGCGAGATCGAACTTGCCATGCTTGAGCGCCTTCGCAGGCTGCATCGCGTGGCCGGCGGCGACCTCCTCGCGGGTGAGGTAGCCCTTCTCGATCAGCATCTCCTCAAGCCCGAGAAACCATTTCTTGTAGTAGGAGCTTGACAGGTACACATCCGGCGGCAGCGTCTCGCGATAGAAGCGCGAGGTGTCGATGTTGAAGGCGCCGGCCGCGCCCATCGCGCGCACCATGGCGAGGACACGCGATTCCCAATCCGCATGAAACATTGGCTCGTTGGGTTCGGGCTCGACCTTGCCGAACCCGTCCATGCCACCCATGTCGTGCACGCCGTTCACGACGGCGCTCCGGGCGTCTTGGGAAAGCCGGTGCCGATCATGGAGTCGCGCGTGACGAGCTCGGCGAGCTGCTCCTCGCTCCAGCCCTCCGTGCCCTCGGGCCGCATCGGCAGCACCAGAAAGCGCGTCTCGGCGGTGGAATCCCAAACGCGAACTTCGATATCCCTGGGCAGCGCGACGCCGAAATCGGCGAGCACGCCGCGTGGGTCCTTCACGGCGCGCGAGCGGTAGGGCGCGGCCTTGTACCAGACCGGCGGCAGCCCCAGCATTTCCCAGGGGTAGCAGGAGCACAGCGTGCACACGACCATGTTGTGCCGCTGCGGCGTGTTCTCGACCACGACGAGATGGTCGCCGACGCGGCTGACATGGCCGAGCGTGCCGATCGCCTTGCTGCCGTCCTCGAGCAGCGCCTGCCTGAAGGCCGGATCGGTCCAGGCCTTGGCGACGACGCGCGCGCCGTTGTGCGGACCGATCCTGGTCTCGTAGGCCTGGATGATGGCATCGAGCGCGGCCGGCTCGACATAGCCTTTTTCGGTCAGGATCGTCTCGAGCGCGCGCACGCGCAGCTCGGTCTCGGACAGCTCGGAATGGTCGTGATCGTGGTCGTGATGATGCTCGCTCATGAGGCGAAGATAGTCCCAGAATCCGGGCCTTGTCGAGGCGAAGACTCTGCTAACATCGCGCCATGGGCTTGGCTGCACGAACCGGAATAACCGCCGCAATCGCGGCTCTTGTCGCACTCGCGGCGCAGGATGCGCGCGCCGCGAATGGCGCCTATGCGGTGGATGCCGCCGACATCTCGGAGGTCGGCTCCTGCAAGGTCGAAAGCTGGATGTCGACTGCTTCCAACACGGATTTCTCCGCGGTCGCCAATCCCTCCTGTGTCATCGATCCGTTCAGGCCGATCGAGCTGAGCATGCAGACCATCCGGGCCCGCAGCGATGGCGACTGGAGCACCACGGTGGCTCCGAAAGCCAAGACGAATTTCATCCCGACCGGCGTCGGCCGGTGGGGCTTGTCGGCCTATGGCGGGGGATCATTCGATGCCGCGACCGGCGAGGCGCTATCCGCCTTTGCGGTCATCCCCGCAACCTTCCGTCTGTCCGAAACCATGCGCATCAACGTCAACGGCGGCTGGCTCTGGGATCGCACCGTGGATCGCCACTACCTGACCTACGGCATCGGCTTCGACTGGAAGTTTACCGACACCTTGCAATGGACGATCGAGGCCTTTGGCCAGGCCGGCGCATCCGAGATCGCAAGCGTCGTGCAGCCGCGCTTCCAGACCGGCGTCCGCTACCGGCCGAACGAGATCTTCTCCGTCGACGTGATCTACGGCCGCAACATCACCGGCGAAAACGCCAACTGGATCACCATCGGCACCACCATCCGGTTTCCGGTCCGCGGCGGCGAGCCGGAGCATCGGCGCACCGGGCATTTGTGACACAAGGGAAAAACAAGCAGCGGGCGGCAGAACCCGCGTCAAGCCATTGATCGCGCCGCGGACAGTCCGTATACGCCGCGCAGGGACAAAAGCGGCCCGGCCAACGGGCGGCACGACGCAACGACAATCGAGGGGGAGGACCCATGGCCGCTAGCTCGCAGGCGCCTGAGGCGAAAGGGTTTCGCTGGAAGCTGGTCGCACCGCTCGTGGTGTGGCTGGCGATCTATCTGTGGCCGGTGCCCGCAGGCCTCAACGTCAATCAGTGGCACTATTTTGCCGTGTTCGCGGCCGTCATCACCGGGCTCATCCTGGAATCGATGCCGGTCGGTGCGGTCGGCCTGATCGGGCTCACGGTCGCCGGCGTCGGTGGCTATATCGATCCCGATCCGACCAAGTCGCTGCGCTGGATGCTGGCGGGCTTTGCCGAGAGCACGGTGTGGCTGATCGTCGGCGCCTTCGTGTTCTCGATCGGCTATCGCAAGAGCCAGCTGGGCCGGCGCATCGCGCTGGTGCTGGTGCAAAAGCTCGGCCGCAACACGCTTGGCCTCGGCTATGCGGTCGCGATGTCGGACTTTCTGCTCGCGCCGGCAACGCCCTCCAACACCGCGCGCAGCGGTGGCATCGTCTATCCCATCATCAGCAACATCCCGCGCATCTACGGCTCCGAGCCGGGACCGACCGCCGGCAGGATCGGCACCTATGTGATGTGGACCGCGTTCGCGGCGACCGCGGTCACCAGCTCACTGTTCTTCACCGCGCTCGCGCCCAATGCAGCGGCGCTGGCGATCGCCAAGAAGACCGTCGGCGTCGAGGTAAGCTGGGGCCAGTGGTTCATCGGCTTTGCGCCGCTCGGCATCCTCCTGATGATCCTCGTCCCGCTGCTGAGCTACGTGATCTGCCGGCCCGAAGTGAAGCGCAGCCCCGAGATCTCCGAATGGGCGGCAAAGGAGCTCGCGGAGATGGGCCCGATGTCGCGCAACGAGTGGATCATGCTGGCGCTGATCGTGCTCGCGATGTTCCTGTGGATCGCCGGCTCCAGCCCGGACATCCACGTGCCGCTGCTCGGCTCGAATTTCGTCAACGCCACCACCGTCGTCTTCATCGTGATCTCCTTGATGCTGGTCACGGGCGTGATCGAGTTTGCCGACATCGTCAGCGAGAAGAGCGCCTGGGAGGTGTTCTTCTATTTCACCTCGCTGCTGACGCTCGCCTCGGGCCTCAACGAGATCGGCTTCATCAAATGGTTCGCGAACGAATACGCAAAGCCGCTCGCCGGGCTGTCGCCGTCAACCGCGATGCTCCTGCTGGTCGCACTGTTCTTCTGGATCCACTATTTCTTCTCCAGCATCACCTCGCATGCCGCCGCGGTGTTGCCGGTGGTGCTCGCGGTCGGCTCGGGCATCGCCGACCTGCCGGTCACGACGCTCGCCATGCTCTGCATGTATTCGCTCGGCCTGATGGGGGTGATCTCGCCTTACGCCACGGGGCCGGCGCCGATGTATTTCGGCAGCGGCTATATCGGGAAGGGCCAGTTCTGGGGCTTTGGGTTGATCTTCGGGCTGCTCTATTTCGCCGGCCTCCTGCTGATCGTGCTGCCCTGGTTGCAGTTTGGCAAGTAACCGGGACGAAGGCCGATCGCCCCCGGCAGATGAATTTTCTTCGCCGGGGAGGGATTTGGAAAACTTCGTCCAACTCCCCGCAAATATCTGACATTGCAAGAAAGACCCGTTCGGGTGATGGTGCGTGCTGCGGTGCAGCGCGTTCCACACGGGCGCCCGGTCGCAGTTTCATCCCCCGTCGCGCGATGCGACCTGGTTCCCGTGCGCCCCCCGGGGCATGCGGGCAAGCGAACTATCGTACATGAAGGCCTCCGCCATGAACGCCCACCAATCGCTCGCGATCGGACAGAGGATCGAAACGCTCGATGCGATTTCACCTGCCGCGACCGAGCCGGACGCGATGGTCCGTTTCGAAGGCATTTCGAAGACCTATCCGGCCTATCGCGGCAAGCCCGGCGTCAACGCCCTGCAAGACATCGACTTCACGATCCCGCGCGGCTCCATCACCGGCGTGATCGGCCGCTCCGGCGCCGGCAAGTCGAGCCTGGTCCGGCTGATCAACGGGCTGGAGAAGCCGACCACGGGACGCGTGATCGTCGATAACAGGGATATCTCGGCGCTGGCGGGCCGCGAGTTGCGGCTGGCGCAGCGCTCGATCGGCATGATCTTCCAGCATTTCAACCTGCTGTCGTCGCGCACCGCGGCCGACAACATCGCGCTGCCGCTCGAGATCGCCGGCTGGGCCAAGTCCGACATCAAGGCCCGCGTCGCCGAGCTGCTCGCTCTCGTCGGCATCGCCGACAAGCACGACCGCTATCCGTCGGAGCTGTCCGGCGGCCAGAAGCAGCGCGTCGGCATTGCGCGGGCGCTGGCGACGCGGCCGAGCGTGCTGCTGTCGGACGAGGCGACGTCCGCGCTCGATCCGCAGACCACGCGCGCGATCCTCGACCTGCTCGCCAACATCAACCGTGAGCTCGGGGTGACCATCGTGCTGATCACCCACGAGATGTCCGTGGTGCGCCAGCTCGCCAGGGAGGTCGTGGTGCTCGACGCCGGCCACGTCGTCGAGAGCGGCCAGGTCGCCGACATCTTCACCCATCCCAAACATCCGATCACGCAGTCCTTCCTGGCCGAGGTGATCGGCGACAGCCTGCCGGTGTCGCTGGCGAGCCGGATCATGCCGGCCCCGGCTGCCGGCGGGCAGGCCGTGATCCGCGTCCAGGTGCGCGGGGCAGGGGCCGGCGACACGCTGGTCGCACGGCTCGCGCGCGAACTCGGCCTCGACGTTGCGCTGCTCGCGGCGCGGATCGACGAGATCGGCGGCCAGCATGTGGGCTCGCTCACCCTCGGTATCCCCCTCGGCATGTCCAGCAGCGAAGACGCGGTGACGCGGACGCTCGCCTGGCTCTCTCAATATCAATTCCCGGCGGAGCGTCTCGGCTATGTCGCCTGAACTCATCAACCTGATCATCCAGGCCACCTTCGAAAGCCTGTACATGGTCGGCATCGCGGCGCTGCTCGGCACCGCCTTCGGCCTGCCGCTCGGCGTGTTCCTGGCGACCAGCCGGAAAGGGGAGCTGTTCGCGGCCCCCGTCGTCAATCGGCTGCTCGGCATCGTCGTCAACGCGACGCGCTCCACGCCCTTCATCATCCTGGTCGTGGCCATCATCCCGTTCACGCGGCTCGTGGCCGGTACATCGATCGGCTCGACCGCAGCAATCGTGCCGCTGACCATCGCGTCGACGCCGTTCATCGCGCGTCTCGTCGAGGCTGCGATCCGCGAGGTCGATGGCGGCCTGATCGAGACCGCGTCCTCGTTCGGGGCCTCGCCGATGCAGATCGTGCTCAAGGTGCTGATCCCCGAGGCATTGCCCGGCCTGTTGCTGGCGCTGACGCTCGCGGTGGTGAGCCTGCTCGGCTACTCCGCCATGGTCGGCGCCGTCGGCGGCGGGGGCTTGGGGGATCTCGGCATCCGCTACGGCTACCAGCGCTTCATGCCGGAGATGATGCTGGCGGTCGTCGTCGTGCTGATCGCACTGGTCCAGCTCGTCCAGAGTGCCGGCGACTATCTGGCCCGCCGGGTCAACCGCCGGCTGCGGCACCGCTGACATAAGCTTCTACACATCGGAGACTTCAATGCGCTTTCTGGCAACCCTTGCGGCTGCAGCCTTGCTCGCGACCTCGGCCGAGGCCGAAACCATCCGCGTCGGCGTGACCGCCGGTCCCCATGCCGAGATCATGGACGTCGTGAAGAAGGTCGGCGCCGAGCGCGGCCTCGACATCAAGGTGGTCGAGTTCACCGACTACGTGATCCCGAACCAGGCGCTGGCGCTCAAGGACCTCGAGGCCAACTCGTTCCAGCACGAGCCTTACCTGAAGAACCAGATCGCCAAGACCGGCTGGAAGATCGTCAAGGTCGCCAACACGATCGGCTCGCCGCAGGGCGTCTATTCGCAGAAATACAAGAAGCTCGCAGACCTTCCCGAAGGCGCCCGCGTTGCCATCGCCAACGATCCTTCCAACGGCGCGCGCGGCCTGATGATCCTGGCGCTGCACGGCGTGATCAAGCTGAAGGACCCCAACAACGTCGCCTCGACCATTGCCGACATCACCGACAACCCGAAGAAGCTGCGCTTCGTCGAGCTCGACGCCGCCCAGCTTCCCCGCGCGCTCCAGGACGTCGACGTCGTCTCGATCAACAACAATTACGCGGTGCAGGCCGGCCTCAATCCAGCGACCGACGCGATCGCGCGCGAAAACCCCGATGGCCCCTGGGTCAACATTCTCGCCGTCCGCGAAGAGGACAAGGACAAGCCGTGGGTGAAGCAGTTGGTCGAGGCCTATCACTCCGATCCCGTGAAGGCGTTTCTGGAGACGCGCTTCAAGGGCACCTATCTGCCGACCTGGTAAGGGCTCGGCCTGCATGGTTCGAGACGCCCGCCTAGCCGGGCTCCTCACCATGAGGGTTTGATATCTCGCCGCGAAATGCGACCTCATCCTGAGGGCCCGCCGGAGGCGGGCGTCTCGAAGGATGGCCGCAAGCGACGTGCTCGCCACGGATCTCATCATAGAGTAGAAGACGAGGGCGTCAGGCCGCAAGCCTGGCGCGCCGCAAGGTCTCCGAGGGCAGCTCGGAGAAGTGGCGCTTGTAGTCGAGCGAGAACTGGCTGAAGTGCCAGAAGCCGTGCTGCACGGCGACGTCGTAGACTGAAGCCTCCGCGCATCCGGCGCGTTTCAGGTCGCGTCGCACGCGGTTCAGCCGCATCGCGCGCCAATAGTGCATCGGGCTCGTGCCCACGACTTCCTGGAAGCAATAGCCGAGCTTGCGCGGGCTCGCGCCGACTGCCTTGCAGATCTCCAGCAGCGACAGCGAGCGATCGCCGCTGCCGTGCATCAGTTCGCGCGCGCGATCGACCGTGCGCTTGCGCGCCGTGGCGCTACGTCCGGGGTCGCTGGGCTGTGCCGTTGGCAGCATGTCCATGATCTCGACGAGGAGGGCGTCCTCCAGCGCTTGCCGGGCGTCGGGATCATCGAACCGTTCGGGAAAGGTCGCGATGGTCTCGTGGATCGCGGCAAGATGCGCGCGCAGCCGCGCGACGGGCGCCTCCGCCATCTCGATGACCTGTAACTGGTGCCAGACGCTGCGTGGCAGCGCGATGTCGAGCCGGGCGGCAAGCTCCTCGATCAGGGCCGCGCTGGCGACGACGCCGCGCAGCTCGAACGCCTTCGGCGTGCACATGTCGACCTCGGCATCGATGCAGGCAATCACCTGGGCACCCGC
The DNA here is from genome assembly GCF_004571025.1 of Bradyrhizobium niftali. Taxonomy (GTDB): domain Bacteria; phylum Pseudomonadota; class Alphaproteobacteria; order Rhizobiales; family Xanthobacteraceae; genus Bradyrhizobium; species Bradyrhizobium niftali. The sequence continues at coordinate 698,167 of NZ_SPQT01000002.1, forward strand.
AACGCTGGCGCCGTTGCAATTGACTTCGCCATCGCCGTGCCAGGGCAGGCCGATGCCAAAGCTGCCGGCGCCCAACTGGCCGTACTGGCGGACCTGTTGACTGGTGATCTCGCGGAACACTTCGAGCCGGGTCAGGGAGAGCTGCGTAAAGCTGCCCCGGAAGGCGCCGGCGCTGATCTGGTCGTAGCTCAGCCGCCAGCGGCCGAGCGTGGCGCAGTGCTCATCGACATCCGTGCTGCTGGCCTGAAACAGGCTGGTAGCCGAGTCCTGAATCGGAAGAATTGCGCTTAAGGCCATGACCGCACGTCGGAATTTGCCAGCTCGAAACCGCAAGAGCTGCGCCAAGACTGGCACGCCTCGCGCCCGAGTCCAGCAAAATATTGCCGGATCTCGATAACGCCCGATGCGGCCTTCCGTGCAGTCTTCTCCCTTACCGTTCCGACATCGCAGTCGGGATCGCCTTGCGGAGGATCGAAATGCGACCGACCGAGATCATGCGCGGCAGCCCGCCCGCGCCCGAGGCCCAGGTGACGCGCGCCAACTGGCGCAGCTTTCCCGCGATCCGCTGGGGTTTCACCCACACCCGCGAGGTGCTGCCGACCGCGGAGGTCCGCCGCTCGGCGCATTCGACGCCGATACGAAGCGCACCTCGCGAGCTGTCAAAGCTCGGCTTCACCGCGCCCGATGGCAAGCCGACCACGATCGAGGCCACGCTGCGCGAGACCTTTGGCGACGCGCTCCTCGTCATGCACCGGGGCACGCTGATCCACGAATGGTACGGCGACGGCATGAGCGCGACCACGCCGCATCTGATCTGCTCGATCAGCAAGTCGATCGCGGGCACGCTCGGCGGCGTGCTGGCCGCGCGCGGGCTGCTCGATCCGGAGGCGAGGGTGGTGCGCTACGTGCCGGAGCTCGAGGGCTCGGTCTATGGCGGCTGCACCGTCCGCAACGTGCTCGACATGGCCGTCGCCATCAAGTTCGAGGAGGATTACGAGGACCCCGCCGGCGACGTCACGCGCTATCGCTTCTCCTCGGGCTGGGACGTGCCGTCGCCCGGCGTCGAGCCCGGCCACCAGCGCGCCTATCTCACCACCCTGCGCGGCACCGGCAAGCCGCACGGCAAGGTGTTCCACTACGTCTCGACCAACACCGAGGTGCTCGGCTGGGTCTATGAGCGCGCCTGCGGCATGCCTTATCCGCGCATCCTCTCCGAATATCTCTGGCAGCCAATGGGCGCCGAGGAGGATGGCTCCATGACACTCGACAGCCACGGCATGGGCCGCATCGCCGGTGGGCTCTCGGTCACCGCGCGCGACCTGCTGCGCTTCGGCGAGATGATACGCTGCCGCGGCGTGGTCGAGGGACGGCAGGTGGTGCCGGGCTGGTGGATCGACGACATCCACGAGAACGGCGATCACCAGGCCTGGACCGACGGCGACCTTGCCGACATCTTCCCTGGCGCCCGCTACCGCAGCAAATGGTACACGATCGATCCCTCGCGGAACGATCTTGCGGGCATCGGAATCCACGGCCAGTGGCTCTATATCGATGCGGCAACCGACACCGTCATCGTCAAGCTCGCGACCCAGCCGAAGGCGATGGACGTGCCGCTCGATCATCGCTGGCTCGCCGCCTTCCGCGCCATCACCGCGCATCTTGCCCCGCGCTGATATCAGGACATCACGATGCTCGATACCGTCAAAGCCAAATCACAGACCGTTGCGCCACATGCGCTCGATCCGCTGACGGCTGAAGAGATCACCGCGGCCTGCACGCTCGTGCGTGCGGCGGCCGCCTCGCCGGAGCACTGCCGCTTCCCGACGGTGCGGCTGGAAGAGCCGACCAAACAGGAGCTGGCCGCAGGCGGGGTAGGGCGTCGCGCCTTCGCGCTGACGCTGGACGTGACCACGGGCGAGGCGATCGAGCACATCGTCGATCTCGGCCGCAACGAGATCATTGCGCGCAAGGTCATTCCGAACCGTGAGGCGCCCTATGGGCAGCCGCCGGTGATGCTGGAAGAGTTCTTCAAGTGCGAGGCCGTGGTGAAAGCCGATCCCGGCTGGCGTGCGGCGATGCTTCGGCGCGGGCTGACCGACAAGGACATCGAGCTGGTCCAGGTCGACCCGTTCTCCTCTGGCTTCTTCGACATGGAATTCGAGCGTGGCGCCCGCATCGTGCGGGCCGTCAGCTTCTTCCGCGAGCACTTTCAGGACAATGGCTATGCGCACCCGATCGAGGGCGTGGTGGCAGTGGTCGACCTGATCGGCGGCAAGGTCATCGATCTCACCGACGCGGATCCGATCGTGCCGATCCCGCGCAAGAAGCGGAACTATGGTGCGCATGAAGTCACCAACCCGCGTACCGACATCAAGCCGCTGCATATCGAGCAGCCCGAGGGCGCGAGCTTCAAGGTCGACGGCTGGAAGGTCGATTGGCAGAAATGGAGTTTTAGCGTCGGCTTCACGCCGCGTGAGGGACTGGTGCTGCATCAGCTCGCCTACCAGGATGGGATGCGGAAGCGGTCGCTGATCCATCGCGCCAGCGTCACCGAGATGGTGGTGCCCTATGCCGATCCGACCGCCAACCATTTCTGGAAGTCGGCCTTCGATGCCGGCGAATACGGGCTCGGCATGCTCGCCAACGCGCTTGAGCTCGGCTGCGACTGCCTCGGCAACATTCACTATTTCGACCTGCCGGCCGCCGACAACAGGGGCGAGCCCTTCGTCATGCAGAACGCCATCTGCATGCATGAAGAAGACTACGGAATTGCCTGGAAACACTACGAATTCCGCAACGGCCTGTTCGAGGTTCGGCGCTCGCGGCGGCTCGTGATCTCATTCTTCGCCACCGTCGGCAATTACGACTACGGCTTCTACTGGTATCTCTACCAGGATGGCACGATCCAGCTCGAGACGAAGCTCACCGGCATCATCCAGACCGCCGCCGTGCCATCAGGCGAGACGTACAAATGGGGCGGCATGGTCGACGACAATCTTGGCGGGCCGACGCATCAGCACTTCTTCAACGTGCGCCTGCACATGGATCTCGACGGCGGCGGCAACACCGTCACCGAGCACGATTTCGTGCCGCGTCCCTGGGGCCACGACAATCCGCACGGCAACGCCTTCGACACCACCACGCGCGTGCTGTCGCGTGAACGCAACGCTGCGGCCATCGCCAATGGCGAGACCGGCCGGTTCTGGAAGATCAGCAATCCTAACGAGACCAATTCGGTCGGCAACGCACCGGCCTACAAGCTCGTGGTCAATCCGAGCCCGCTGATGCTGGCGCAGGAGGGCAGTTATGTGCGCAAGCGCGGCGGCTTTGCCACCAAGCACGTCTGGGTCACCGCGTTCGACAAGGATGAGAAATACGCCAGCGGCGACTATCCCAACGTCCATGCCGGCGGCGACGGCCTGCCGCGCTATGCCGCGCAGAACCGCAACATCGAGAACACGGATATCGTGGTGTGGCACTCGTTCGGCCACACCCATATCTGCAAGCCCGAGGACTTTCCGATCATGCCGGTCGAATATGCCGGCTTCATGCTGAAGCCGACCGGTTTCTTTTCGGCCAATGCCGCCGGCGACATTCCGCCTGATCGTAACAGCCGCAGCGTGCTCGCCGGTGAGGAGAAGGGCGGCGGCAGCTCATGCTGCCACAAAAGCTAGACCGTCGGCGGGTAGTAGAGAAACTCGATCATCAGGCAGCCGTCGCGGGTGAAGAACGGTCCATGCTCGACATGGGCCGGCCTCACGGCATAGGTGCCAGCCTCCAGTCGCCGCGATTCCTGCGGCTCGGTGCCGATCGAAAGCGTGCCCGAAATCAGAAAGACCTCCTCGCACCAATCGTGCGAGACCGGATGGTCCACCGACGCGCCGGCCGCCCAGCGTGACAGGCGCGTCACCGCGCCCGCATGGCTAGCGTGATCGAAGCGGCCAGACAGGATCTTTTCCTCAACCCCGACATAGCCAGGGACGGCCCGCCATCCATCCTCGGCCAGCGCGTTGAAAAACTCCTTGTGGTCCTTCATGAACCCACCGAAGCCGGGCTCCGCCATGAAAATCATCTCCCGCGCCGACACTGACACCGGCGCGACCTTACAGCAGGTGAACAGCGTTTCCCACGTGGACCTGCGGAGATGGGATGTCCCGGAAGGGGGCGGCTTCACCTCGCCGCTAGTTCGGCGTCGCTCGCTGACACGTCGACCGACGCCGGGCCGGCAACCAGGCTATCGAGGTCGACCAGCAACAGATCGGCGATGTGCGTGAGCTGGTGCAGAGGAATGCTGATCTCACCGCTCTCGGCACGCGACACGAACTCGGGCGAGACGCCGATGAGGTTCGCGATCTGGCTCTCGGTATAACCACGCGCCTCGCGCGCACCCCGGACCTGCGCGCCAATATGCCGCCGGTGCAGAGCCTGCTCCTCCTCGGTCATCATGAGGGCCTGCTCGTCCTGGCTCGCAACGCCGTCCGCGAAGGCGACGCCGAGCAGCCGCCGCTTCTGCCATGCGACACGACAGGGCTTTCGCAGCCCGTCGGCAAAGATCAGCGTGGCCTGTTTCGGAAACGAAAGCGACCAGTCGAGCTTCAGTCTTGCGCCCGTGCCTGACACGTCCGAGATCGTGCAGGGGATGCTGACGATGCCCCTGGCGCCGTCAAACTCGATGATTCCCGTCCTCGCCGTGGATTGCCTGGTCGCCGCGCGCAATTCGCTCATGGACGTCGAACTCCGGGTGCCCAGCACGCGCCGGCACAGAACGTTGCGGTGCGTTCAGCAAATGAATGAACCCGCAGCTGAATTTACCTCCGGGGTTCCTCAGGCTCAATCGAGCCTGACGGGCATGGTAAAGGATTCGTTCTCCGCGCTCGCTTTCGATGTCGCCGGATGTCCCATCCGGTCGATCGATCGCGCGCGTCTAGAAGGATTCCAGATCCGGGGCACACGCACGTTGGCTCGCGCATGGGCGCATTCGCCGCATCTGCTGCGCCCCGCTCTGGAGAAATTCTAACGCTGTTCCTATCGCGCTCCGAAATCGCCTGCGTTAGGGCGGGGCATCAAGAACGATACCGGCAAAGCCGGCAGTGCGTGGGGCCTCGCAAGACGTGACAGACTTCCAACTTCATTCGCGTTCCGACACGCGTCTTCAACAGCTTCGAGTGCTCTTCTTCGGCGCTGTCAGCACATTTTCTCTCGTCGTTCCCTTCGGTCCCGTGCAGGCGCAGACGCAAATTCCCGCGGTCTCCGTTGAAGCGCCGGCTCAGCGCGCCCGTCCCGCGGCGGTTGCTTCGTCGCGACGATCGGCAACGTCGCACAGCTCCCGCACCAATCGGCGCGCTCCCGCGCAGCAAGCAGCGCCAACCCAGTCGGCTTCGAACGGCGCCACCGGTGAACGCGCCAACGGTCCGGTGCGGGGGTTCGTCGCCACGCGAAGCGGCACCGCCACGAAGACCGATACGCCCCTGATCGAAACGCCGCAGTCGGTGTCCGTCGTCACCACCGACCAGGTCAGGAACCAGGGCGCCGTCTCGATCGGCGAAGCGTTGCGCTACACCGCGGGCGTCAGCGGCGACGTCAATGGCGGTTCGGACACCCGCTTCGGCGCCCTCCAGATCCGCGGCTTCGACACCACCATGTCGGGCCTCTACGTCGACGGCCTGCGAATCCCGTCCAGCAACTACGTTCATTTCAACGGCCTTGATCCCTACGGGGCCGAGCGCCTCGAGGTCGTCAAGGGGCCGTCCTCGGCGATGTATGGCGGCAGCGGCACCGGCGGCATCCTCAACTACGTGACCAAGCTGCCGACCGCGCAGCAGTTCGGCGAGGCCTCGGTCTCCGGCGGCAGCTTCAATCGCTATCAGGGCCAGTTCGACATGGGTGGCCCTGCCAACAAGGAAGGCACCGTGCTGTGGCGCCTCACCGGCGTGGTGCGCGACGGCGAGACCCAGGTCGACTTCACCAAGGACAACCGCGTCTTCATCGCGCCGGCCGTCACCTTCAAGCCGAACGAGGACACGACGATCACGATCCTCGCCAACTACCAGAGGGACCGGGCAGGGTGGGGCCTTCAGTTCCTGCCGGCCTCGGGCACCGTGTGGCCGAACAACGGCCGCACCATCCCGGTCTCGCTCTTCGCGGGCGTGCCGAGCTTCAACGCGTTCAACACCGAGATCGCAACCGCCGGCTACCAGCTCTCGCACGATTTCACCGACAACATCACGTTCCGGCAGAACCTGCGCTACGCCTATCAGCACAACGAGGAAAAGACCTTCTACGGCACGGGATATACCGACGAGGCGGCAGGGCAGCTGGGGCGTTTCGGCAGCTACAGCAACTCCTACATCAACTCCTTCGCGGTGGATAACCAGCTCCAGGGCAAGTTCACCACCGGCATCCTCAGCCATACCACGCTGGTCGGGCTCGATTATCGCACCACCACGTTCCGCGACACCGCCTTTGCCGTCTCGACGTCGGCGCCGGAGATCAACGTCTTCAACCCGGTCTACAGCTATGACTGGACCATCGGCGACATGTACGACAACAAAGGCGTCAAGCAGTCGCAGCTCGGCCTCTATGCGCAGGACCAGATCAAGCTCGGTCGGCTGTCGTTCCAGCTCGGCGGCCGCCAGGATTTCGTGACGACGCAGCTCGACAGCAATCTCCCCACCACCAATACGTCGGCCTCGAAGGATGCCTCGGCCTTCACCGGCCGCGCCGCCGTGATGTACAATTTCGACAACGGCATCGCGCCGTATTTCAGCTATTCCGAGTCGTTTCTGCCGGTGCTCGCGACCGGTCCGTCCGGACAGATGCTCAATCCCGAAACCGGGGTCCAGTACGAGGTCGGAGTCAAGTACCAGCCGCTCGGATGGAATGCGCTGTTCACCTTCGCCGCCTTCGACCTGACGCGCGACAACGTCGTGACCTTTGTGCCTGGGGCCACCTTTGCCGAACAGACCGGTCAGGTGAAATCGCGCGGCGTCGAACTCGAAGGCACGATGTCGCTGGCCGACGGCTGGAACCTGCGCGCGGCCTATGCCTATGTCGATGCCGTGGTCACGCAGGATCCGGTGAATGTCGGCAAGGCGCCGGTCACCGTGCCGCTCAACCGCGCCTCGCTGTGGAGCGACTACACGCTCCAGAACGGACCGCTCGCAGGCTTGCAGTTCGGCGGCGGCGTCCGCTACGTCGGCGCGACCTGGGGCGATGATTCCAACACATTCAAGGTGGGAGCCTCGACCGTGCTGGATGCGCTGCTTGCCTACACCAGGGACAATTGGCGCCTGTCGCTGAACGTCACCAACCTCGCCGACACACGCTACGTCGCCGCCTGCTACGGCCTGTCGGGGTGCATGTATGCCGAGGGACGCAAGGCAATCGGCAAGCTGACGTATCGCTGGTGAGTTCAACTGACGACGGCCCGGCAACGGGGCCGGACCCGCTTGATGAGAGTCGAAGACGATGAGAGCGATATTCGGCAGGTTGCATCGCTGGGCGGGACTGCTCACGGCCGGATTCCTGTTCTTCTCCGGCATCACCGGCGCGATCATCTCCTGGGATCACGAGATCGACGACGTCCTGAACAGCCATTTGTTCGACGTCACCACCAAGGGCCCGGCCATTCCCTCGATCGAGCTCGCCAAGCTGATCGAGCAGCGCGATCCCCGCGCACGCGTCGTCTACCTCTTCATGACGCCGGAGGAGGGCCACTCGCTGTGGTTCTTCATCATGCCGCGGATCGATCCGGCAACCGGCAAGCGCTATCCGCTCGACTACAATCAGGTCTTCCTCGATCCCAACACGGGCGTCGAGCTGGGACGGCGCTACTGGGGCGCGGTATGGCCGGTGACGCGGGAGAACTTCGTCTCGTTTCTCTACAAGCTGCACTACACCATGCACATCCCGGAGTTCTGGGGCAGCGACCGCTGGGGCATGCGCCTGCTCGGCATCATCGCCATCATCTGGACCATCGACTGCTTCGTCGGCTTCTATCTGACGCTGCCGTCACGGCGCGGCGCGAAGGCCGCGCGGGCGCCGCAGGTCACGCGCCAGCTCGAACGCGGCTTCTGGGCGCGCTGGGCGCCGGCCTGGACCATCAAGACGTCGGGCAGCGCCTACCGGATCAATTTCGACATCCACCGCGCCTTCAGCCTGTGGACCTGGGGGCTGCTGTTCGTCATCGCCTTCACGGCGTTCTCGCTGAACCTCTATTTCGAGGTGTTCTCGCCGCTGATGAAGATGGTGTCGAACTACACGCCGACGCCGTATGAGCAGCGGCCGTACCGCGATCTCGACGATCCCATCGAGCCCAAGGTGACGTTTGCCGACATCGCCGCGCGCGCCGCGGCCGACGGCAAGGGGCGAGGGTGGTCCACCCCGGTCGGCGCGCTCAGCTACGGCCCCGCCCACGGGGTCTATGCCGCAGCCTACTTCCATCCCGGCGACGATCACGGCGCCGGCGGCGTCGGCCCGGCGCAGCTCTATTACGACAGCGAGGACGGCCGTTCGCTTGGCCAGCGGCTGCCATGGGTCGGCACCGCCGCCGATATCTTCGTGCAGGCGCAATTTCCGCTGCATTCGGGACGGATCGTCGGGCTGTTCGGCCGCATCCTGATCTCGATCATGGGGCTGGTGGTGGCCGCGCTTTCGGTCACCGGCGTCGTGATCTGGTGGCGCAAGCGCCGCGCCCGCGTGCGCGTCCGTGAGACCGCTGCGATGCGTCTGAACAGGCAGCTCACGCCGGCGGAGTAGGGCCCGGCCTTGCGGATGAACCTACCCGCCCGGCGCCGGCACAAAGACTGGAGATCGCTCCAGTCTGCGGACAATGAATGAGATTGCCTGCCTTGCTCTGCCTGCTCGTCCTCACGACGACCGCCCACGCGGCCGCGCCCGAGCAACGCTATCTCGACCTGCGCGATCGCCACATTGCAAAGTTCTCCAAGGCGCCGGAGAACGACGAGACCTCCAGGCAGCACGATGCGGCGATCAAGGAGCTGACGGGCGTGCTGCGCGAACTGGTGGGACCGGTCGCGATCAAAGGGCTGCCCGCAGAGGGCAAGTCGAACGCCGATACGCTCTTCAAGGGCGACTCCGGATTCGGCCATCTCGACGGGCTCGGCTTCGCCTCCGAGGGCGACAAGATGCAAGCTGTGGCGACCACGACCGCGCTACTCAAGCACTGGCTGCGCGAGCACCGCGAGGATGGCATGCCGCAAGAGATCGGCGCGGCGTTCAGGTCGGACCGCTTCTACTATTATGCGATCCAGGACTCCGCTTTCGCCAAATATGCCGAGTTGCCGATCACCAGGCCTGCGGCGGCGAGCGCCGCGGTCGCCGTTCTCGGCGTGCGCGGCAATGGTGATCTGAAGGGGGCGCCGCGTGAGATCGACGTCGTCGCGATCCAGGGCGAGAAGGTCTACTTCCTCGCCGTAACCGACGCCGTGAGGACGGCCGAGATCCCGGCTTGCGAGGAGGTCTGGAAGCAGATGATGGCCAGGAAAACCCCGCAGGACAGCATGGCCAAGGAAGACCAGGCGATGGACGCCTACACGAAATGCTTCGCCAAGGAAGCACCAAGCCAGAGCTGGTTCGCTGCGGCCGTCAGGAAGGCGCAGGGCCAGCTCGAGTTGCTGCCGCTGCGCTAGAGCGCGCTGCCGCCGCTAGCTGCGGCCGCTCTCAACCGCCGATCGTTCCCTCACGCGAAAATCTCGCGGTTCGGTCGACGAGAAAGACGACGAGGTCAGTATCCTCACTCGCTTCCACCTTCGGCGAGGCGCCGTCGCCGGCGAACATCAGCGCGGTATGCTTGCCAGCCTTGTGCTCACCTGCGGCGACGTTACCCCGGAAGACGTAGAGCCAGCGATCGAAGCCCGGTTTCGACGGAAGCTCGGTGCTTCGCCCCGCCGGCAAATGTGTGTCGTAGAGGTAGAGGGCCTGCCGTACAAAAGTCGGCGCGTCGGATCCCTCGGGCCCCGCCAGTAGCCGCCATTGCCCGTCTCGCTCGGCCTCGTCCAGCGCGACGAACTGAACGTTGGGCTCCGCATCCGCAGCTTCGGGCCGAACGAAGATCTGGAGCATTTCGATCTGATCGTCACCGAGGACCTTCTCTTCATGGTAGAAGCCCCGACCTGCGTTCATCACCATGAGCCGGTCGGGTGAAATGACTTCGCTTCTGCCGGCGGAATCGGTGTGCAGCATCCGTCCGCTACGCATGTAGCTGATGATCTCGTCGTTGCGGTGTTCGTGCATCCTGACGACGAGACCGGGTTGAAGCCGGGCGTGGTCGATGACCCCGAGCCCGCCGAAGCCTGCATCGTCCTGTTGATCCAGAGAGATGCCTGGATGGATTCGGCGCAACTGGAATGGCCCGTGTGATCTGACCTGATGAGTCTCCGGCGACACGATGCCGACCCCATTGATGGGCGCTGCTGAAGGCATGTTGCTGCTCCTTGGCCCCGGCGGCCTGGGATCAATTACGATTGGATCGGTGGCAACACGTCGGTGAACAGGAGCTGGATCAGCTTCTGCCCGTTCGGCGTGCCCCAGTTCTGGGCCAGCTCTGCGATCATGGTGTTGGTCGCCGTTAGCACAACGCCGGCGTCCTGCATGCGGCGGCGGGACATGTCTTCCGAGAGCTCGAACGGCGATCCCGAGGCGTCCATGACGGCCTGTACCTTGTAGCCTTCCGCCACCGCGTCGATCGCCGGGAAGACGAGGCAGACGTCGGTCGTGACACCCGCCATGATCAGGTTCTTGCGGCCCGTCGCTTCCACGGCAGCCTTGAAGTTGGCGTCGGTCCAGGCGTTGACGATGCCTTCGCGCTTGACGCGCTTGTCAAAGGCGTCGGGAAGAATGTCCTTCAGTTCAGGCAGCAATGGACCCTGCAGGCGATCTTCCTGGCTGGATGTCAGGACGGTGGGGATACCGAGAATGCTCGCGGTCTTCGCCAGCGCCAGCGACATGCGCTTGGCCCGCTCGACATCGATGTTCTTGATCAGCTGCATGGTGCCGACCTGGTGGTCGATCAGCAGAAGCGCGGAATCTTGAGGTGTGAAATAGCTGGACATGGCGGGGGCTCCCTCGGTCAGACGAGCGGTATCGCTCGCCGGTAAACCTACAAATGGAACGAACCTCGCGGCAGTCTTGAAAAATGCCCGCCTCATGTTTCATAAATGGAACATGAGCATCTTTGCCGATTTCGACGGCCTCGCGCTTTTCACCCGCATTGTCGAAGCGGGCGGGCTGGCGGCGGCCGAGCGTGCGACGGGCATTCCCAAGGCCACCTTGTCACGGCGGCTGTCCGCCCTGGAGAAGACCCTCAACGTCCGACTGGTAAGACGGACGAAGAGGGGCGTCGCGCTGACCGAAGAGGGGCAGCGGCTCTTCGACCGCACCCGGCTCGCGCTCAACCTTGCCGAAGAGGCCGTCGCTGAGGTTCAGGATGAGCGGGTTGCCCTGTCGGGCACCGTTCGATTGTCATTGCCGCCGGACATCGCGACAGCGGTTCTGGCGCCAGCGTTGATCCGCTTCAAGGTCAGGCACCCCGACGTGATGATCGAGATGACCTTGGCCGATCGCCGGGTGTCATTGATCGAGGAAGGATACGACCTGGTGGTGCGGATGGGGCAGGTCGCCGACTCCGGGCTGATGTTCAAGAAGTTCGCCTCGCTGCCGAGGGTGCTGGTCGCGAGTCCGGACTTCCTCGCGGCTCAGATGGCATTGAAGGAGCCGCAGGACCTGAACGAGATCCCTGCGCTCGCGATCCGCAGCGACTTGGTCGAGTGGGATCTACGAAGTCATGACGGTGCTGCTGTCACGGTGACCCCACGGATTGGCTTCGCGGCAAACCGGCAGACGATACTGGTAGAGGCCGCGCTCGCGGGGCTCGGTGTCGCGAACCTGCCTTTGTTCATGGTGGAGGCGGCACTGAATTCGGGAGCGCTTGTTCGCGTCATGACCGGATGGGAGCCGTCTCCCGTCGAGATGACTGCGCTGTGGCAGAAGGACAGATTCAGCGGACGCCTGACGAAAGCGATCGTGGCCGAGTTTGCTGAAGCGTTGAAGAGTGTCTGAGCTTGGCTTGCCGGCTAAAGCGCGCTGCCACCCAAATTCCAGCCCCGCCCACCTTCACCAAAGATCTCGTATCCCGTCGACGTCACCGCGACCGTATCCTCGAGCTTGATGAAGCCGCGCTTCGGATGCTTCATCGTGGTCTCGATCGACACCACCATGCCTGGCTCGAGCGGCAGCCGCGCGTCCGTGTCGTCATAGGGAACCGGACCTGTGGCGGTCAGGCGAGGGGCCTCGTGGCTGACGAGGCCCATGCCGTGGGCCAGGAAATCCGTGCAGTCGCGCTGGGTGATCTGGGCGAGCTGCCGCTCGGCCGCGACATAGATGTCGCCGCCCATGGCGCCCGGACGGACTGCGGCGAAGGCGGCGCGCTGCACCGCCTCGATCTCAGCCAGGCAGTCCTTCAACTCGGCATCCGGATCGCCCAGCACGGCCATGCGGGCGAGGTCGCCGATATAGCCGTGATAATTGCCGCCGGAGTCGAGCGACAGCACCTCGCCGTGCTCCCAGCGCTGCCCCGACGGCGCCCGGTTGTGGCTGTTGCCGCAGGCCAGCAGGCAGTATTCGAAAGTGAGCCCGCGGTTGACCTCGGCCACCCGCAGTGCGTCCGACAATTGCTGCTTGGTCGTGCGGGGACCGTGCCCGGCGATCACCTCCAGCATCGCGGCGATCACCAGTTCAGATGCCGTCTTCAGCTTGGCCAGCTCGTCGGCGGACTTGACGGCGCGCAGACGCTCCAGCACCAGCATCGCGTCCTTGAGCTCGGCGCCGGGCAGGGCGTCGGCAAGCGCCCGGCCCGCATCCATCGGCAGGAACGCCATCTCGACCCCGACCCGCTTCATCGGCACACCGGCGTCCTTCAAGGCCGCAACGGCCCGCGTGATCGCGTCGACCGAGCCGCTCGACTCGGTCCGGACCTGCGGCACCCAGGGCGGTGCTACGGCGCGCTGATGGGTCTCCAGGCGGTGGCCGACATAGACGGATTTTTCCGGCGCACCCTTGGGATAGACCAGGACGGGCAGATAGCGGCTGACGCCCATGGCATCCATGTAGTCGAAGAAGATCGCGCGCTCGGCCCCGAGCAGGTACTGCACATTGTGCTTGGAGGTCGCGACCAGGACGTCGAGCCCGGCTGCCTCCATCAGGCGGTCGAGCTTGGCGGCATCGAATGGAATGGCGCGCGAGCGGGCTCCGCGGGCGACGTTCTCCTGCATGACGAACCTCCCATTGTTACCGCGCGGCACTCCTTGTTGGATCGTGCTTCGCTGCATTGTGCTTCGCCGGCACGGCGGATCTTGGGCGGGCGGCACGATTTTGACCAATGCCGAAATGATATGGCGCCACCGCCGGGAGTGCAGGACCACGCAAGCTCGCGTGACCTTGAGTTTCCGTGCGCGGAGGTTCACCAACTCGTGGTCAAATCGCGCGCTTCATTACCGCGAAGTAACGCCGCGCGGCTTTCACTTCCGACGTCCAAGTTCTAAGTCCTCCTTCAACCGCGATACCGGCCGCGCGAAGCCGGGAACGCGGCCAGGGTTCATTGAGCGGCTTTTCGTCGACCCTCGAGCCAAGAACATCCAGGAGGCGCAGGAGGCTGGGCCGCGCGGAAATATCCGCGTGCAACGCCTTGCTGCTGATCTGGATGCCGCGGTGGCCGCAAACGGTCGCTGCGGAACGAGGAGTGCTCGATGGGTATCGTTCGTTTCGCTCTGCGATTTCCCCACACGTTCTACGTGGTCGCCGCGCTGATCCTGTTCCTGGGCGCCGTCACCATATTTGCGATGCCGACCGACATCTTTCCCGATATCGACATTCCGGTCGTAACCGTGATCTGGAGTTACACCGGCCTGAGCACGCCGGAGATGGAGCAGCGTGTCACCACCTACAGCCAGTACTCGATCAGCTCGAACGTCAACGGAATCAGGAATATCGAAGCGCAGACGATGGCCGGTCTGTCGGTGCAGAAGATCTACTTCCAACCCGACGTCAACCTCGACCTCGCCATCTCGCAGATCGTCTCCGCCACCAATGCGATCCGCGCGCTGATGCCGCCCGGCATCCAGGCGCCGGTCGTCGTGCAGTTCAACGCCTCGAGTGTGCCCGTGCTCCAGATCAGCCTGAGCTCCGATACGCTGAGCGAGCAGCAGCTCTACGACTACGGCATCTACCGCATCCGTCAGCAACTGGCGCCGATCCCCGGCATCACGCTGCCGACTCCCTCGGGCGGAAAATACCGGCAGATCATGGTCGATATCGATCCCGCCAAGCTGGTCGCGAAGGGGCTGACGCCGCTCGACGTCGTCAATGCGGTTAACGCCCAGAACCTGACGCTGCCGGCCGGCACCGCAAAAATGGGCGACAAGCAGTATGTCGTCCGCACCAATGCGACGGCACCTTCGATCGAGGACCTCAACAACATCCCGATCAAGGTCGTGAACGGCGCCACCATCTTCGTCAAGGACGTCGGGCAGGTTCACGATGGCTGGCTGGTGCAGCAGAACGTGGTGCGCCAGAACGGCCGTCGTTCGGTTCTGCTCAGCATCATCAAGAACGGCAACGCCTCGACCGTCAGCGTGGTCAAGGCGGTCCACAAGGCGCTCGAGGCCGCGCGCGCGGCTGCGCCTTCGGGCATGCAGATCAACGAGTTGTTCGATCAGTCGGTGTTCGTCAAGCAATCGGTGGAAGGCGTGCTGCGCGAGGGCGCCATCGCCGCCGGACTGACCGCGTTGATGATCCTCCTGTTCCTGGGATCATGGCGCTCGACGCTCGTGGTCATGATCTCGATCCCGCTGTCGATCCTCACCTCGCTGATCGCGCTCCATTTCCTCGGCGAAACCCTCAACACCATGACGCTGGGCGGGCTGGCGCTGGCCGTGGGTATTCTGGTCGACGATTCCACGGTCACGATCGAGAACACTCATCGTCTGCTCACGGAGGAGGGGCTGCCCCTGCCGCAGGCGACGCTGCACGGCGCGGCCGGCATCGCTCTGCCCACACTCGTCTCGACGCTTGCGATCAGCTGCGTCTTCAGCTCCGTCGTCTTCCTGGAGGGACCGGCCAAATATCTGTTCACGCCGCTCGGCCTTGCCGTGGTCTTCGCAATGCTTGCATCCTACGGCCTGTCCAGGACATTGACGCCGATCATCATCGGCCTACTGCTCAAGGGCGAGCGCCACGATGCACCCGGCACCGTGCCGCGCGGACCGTTCGGGCGCTTTCATGCGGCGTTCGAGCGTAATTTCGAGACGATGCGTCATGCCTATTCGCGCTCGCTGACCGGATTGATCGAGCATCGCTTCATCATTCCGGCCGGAATGGCCGCCATTCTGGTCCTTGGTGTCGTGCTGTTCCCGCTGGTCGGCCGGGATTTCTTTCCGTTGATCGACGGCGGACAGATCCAGCTCCACGTGCGCGCGCCGGCAGGGAGCCGTATTGAGAACACGGAGAAGATCTTCCAGCAGGTCGAGGACAAGATCCGCCAGGTCATTCCGGACAGGGACCGTGCGCTGATCGTCGACAATATCGGCTTGCCCGCGCGCTCCTATAATCTGGCGTTCAGCGACGGCTCGACCATCGGCGTCAATGATGGCGTGATCCTGATCTCGCTGAAGGAGGGGCACCAGCCCACGGCCGACTACGTGCGCAAGCTGCGCGAGATCCTGCCGGCCGCGTTTCCGGAAGACACGTTCTACTTCCAGGCCGCAGACATCGTCACCCAGATCCTCAATTTCGGGCTGCCGGCCCAGATCGACGTCCGCACCGTCGGCTACGACAAGGCCAACAACCTGAAAGTCGCCAACGAGCTGCGCCAGCGCATCGCGGCGATCCCCGGGATCGCCGACGCCCACCTTCAGCAGGAGGTGAACGCGCCGGCCTTCTACGCGGATATCGACCGCACCCGTGCGGCGCAACTCGGTCTCAACGCCGATACGATCGCGACCAATCTCAATGTCAGCCTGAGCTCCTCGGAGCAGGTGACCCCGAACTTCTGGACCGACCCGACATCCGGCATTCCCTATTATTTCGCGGTGCAGACGCCCGAGCGCCAGATCAGCTCGCTCAACGACCTCGCCAACACGCCGGTGTCGACGTCGCTGGCGTCAGCCCAGAGCGATACCCCAATTCCCGGCCTGCTCAGCAACGTCACCACGTTCCGGCGCAGCACTATCCCGACCAACGCCAACCAGGCCAATGTGCAGCCGGTCTACGAGGTCTATGCCAGCGTCCAGGGCCGCGATCTCGGCAGCGTGGCGAGCGAGGTCAGCAAGGTCACGGCGGACCTCCAGAAGCAGCTCAACCCCGGCAACACCATTCAGGTGACCGGCCAGATCCAGAGCATGAACAGCGCTTTCATCAATCTCGGCACCGGTTTGCTGTTCGCAGCCGTGCTCGTCTATCTGCTCATGGTCGTGAACTACCAGAATTTCGGCGACCCCTTTGTCGTCATTTTGGCCCTGCCGGCAACGCTGTGCGGCATCCTGACCATGCTGTTCATCACCGGCACGACCCTCAACGTCCCATCGCTGATGGGGGCGATCATGGCGGTCGGCGTCGCCTCGGCGAATTCGATCCTGCTCGTGACCTTTGCCAGGGAGCAGCAGCTTGCAGGCAAGACCGCCTTCGAGGCCGCGATCGAGGCCGGCCATACCCGAATCCGGCCTGTGCTGATGACGGCGGCCGCGATGATCGTCGGCATGATCCCGATGGCGATCGGCGCGGCCGGCGAGGAGCAGAACGCCGCACTGGCCCGCGCCGTCATCGGCGGGCTCTTGTTTGCAACGCCGACCACTCTGCTGGTCGTGCCCTACCTGTTCGCGATGCTTCGCAAGGGCAACGACGGCAAGACACATCACGGGGTATTTGACGAGGTGCTGGAATGAACTTCAACGGACCAATCGAGCCGGAGCGCGTGACAGAGACGGACCGGGGCCGGGACGTCGCACCGCGGCGGCACGCGCGTCGTCGGGGAGGGCGCCTCGCCGGCTTCGGCCTGATCCTCGTGGCCGGCACGGCGCTGGCGTCGGGTGCATGGAGCCACTATGCGGAGCGCCGCCAGGTGCTCGCGACGGCCGAGCAGGCGCGTGAGTTCGTGCCGCAGGTCCGTGTCACCACCGTCGAGCCCAGCGACACGAACGAGGTCGTGAAACTGCCGGCGACGACCTCCGCCTTTGCTAGCGCCAACATCTTCGCCCGGGCCAGCGGCTATATCGCCACCCGCGCGGTCGATATCGGCGACCACGTCAAGGCAGGGCAGTTGCTCGCCGAAATCGTCGCCCCCGAGCTTGATCACCAGATCGCCCAGGCCGAAGCGACGCTTGCCCAGCTCAACTGGTCGTTCCAGCAGGCCCAGGCGAACCGCGAGCTTGCCAAAGTCACCTGGGACCGCGATCGGCCGCTGGTCGACAAGGGATGGGTCACGGCGCAGCAGGGCACCATCGACGAGCAGACCCTCAAGGCCCAGGACGCCGCGGTGTCCGTGGCACAGGCCAATATCAGGGCGGAGGAGGCGCAGTTGCAGGTGCTTCGCCAGCAGAAGCTCTATCAGAGCGTGGTGGCCCCGTTCGACGGCGTCATCACCCAGCGCAACATCGACGTCGGCAGCCTGGTCCAGGCCGACGCGACCTCGGGCACCTTCATGTTCACGCTCCAGCAGGGCAATGTAATCCGTACCCAGGTGTTCGTGCCGCAGGACGCCGCCTTTGGCCTCAAGCCCGGCATAGCCGCGGTGGTCCATGTGCCGGAGATCCCGGACCGGACCTTTCCAGGCACCGTGACCCGCATTGCGGACGCGCTCCAGCCGGGATCGCGGACGCTGCTCACCGAGGTCGATATTCCCAATCCCGACGCTGCGCTCACGTCGGGGATCTACTGCACCGTGGAACTGCACATCCCACGGCAAACCCCAAGCTTCCGGATCTCTGCCGACGCCGTGATCTTCAACGCCGGAGGCATGCAGGTCGCCGTGGTGGACAATGGCGTCGTGCACCTCAGGAAGATCAACGTGCTGCGCGACCTCGGCCGCGAACTCGAGGTCGACAGCGGCGTCAAGCGTGGCGACCAGATCATCCTCAATCCATCCGTCGATCTCGCCGACGGCGCCCATGAGCCCATGGCCACCCATATCCATGATTCGCATAAGGTATATTATGGAATATCTTTATATACAATCAGATCAATTATTTAGACGGAATTCCTGCCATCCCGTCTTCGCTCCAGCGCGATTGTCGGCCCGACCCTCGCACGTCGTCCCAGCTCTTGACGGCTACTGTGCATGGGGTTGTTTTTCGCGTTTTTGAATCCGGGCTCGATGTGCCCAAAGCCGATATTGCCGTGACGTTGTCCGGCTGCAATAAGCGAGGCTTCGCGAGATCGCAGATGACCTTCTGACTCGACGTCCGTATAGGTTTGCGTCTCAGAACAACAACAAACCTTCCGAGGAAGCAGACCCATGAGCTTTTCCCGACGCACGCTTCTCAAGGCCTCCGCCGCGACCGCGGTCCTGGGCGGCCTCGGTGCGCCCCATGTGGCCCGCGCCCAGAGCGCCGAGTTCAGCTACAAATACGCCAATAACCTGCCGGACACCCATCCGCTGAACGTGCGCGCCAAGGAGATGGCGGCGGCGATCAAGAGCGAGACCAACGGCAAGTTCGACCTCCAGATCTTCCCGAACAACCAGCTCGGCTCCGACACCGACATGCTGAGCCAGATCCGCTCCGGCGGCGTCGAGTTCTTCACGCTGTCGGGCCTGATCCTGTCGACCCTGGTGCCGGCCGCGTCCATCAACGGCATCGGCTTCGCGTTCCCGGACTACGACACGGTCTGGAAAGCCATGGACGGCGATCTCGGCGCGCATGTCCGCGGCGAGATCAAGAAGGCCGGCCTCGAGGTCATGGACAAGATCTGGGACAACGGCTTCCGCCAGACCACGTCCTCGACCAGGCCGATCACCGGTCCGGACGACCTCAAGGGCTTCAAGATCCGCGTGCCGGTGTCGCCGCTGTGGACCTCGATGTTCAAGGCGTTCGATGCAGCGCCCGCCTCGATCAATTTCAGCGAGGTCTATTCCGCGCTCCAGACCAAGATCGTCGAGGGCCAGGAGAACCCGCTGGCGATCATCTCGACCGCAAAGCTCTACGAGGTGCAGAAATACTGCTCGCTGACCAACCACATGTGGGACGGTTTCTGGTTCCTGGCCAATCGCCGCGCCTGGAGCGCGCTGCCGGAGGATGTGCGCACCATCGTCGCCAAGAACGTCAACGCCGCCGCGGTCAAGGAGCGCGAGGATACCGCCAAGCTCAATGCCAATCTCCAGCAGGAGCTCGCGGCCAAGGGCCTGATCTTCAATCAGCCCACGGTCGCGCCGTTCCGCGACAAGCTGCGGACCGCCGGCTTCTATGCCGAGTGGAAGGGCAAATATGGCGATCAGGCCTGGGACCTCCTGGAGAAGGCCGTCGGCAAGCTCTCGTAACGCGTTGGGGCCGTCATGGCTCATATCGAGGTTGAGGTGACCGAAGTGGCGGGCGAGGCGGCTGTTCAGTCCCCTCGCCGATCCTCACTGCTGGCTTCGCTCGAACGCGTCCTCGGCTTCGCCGTCGAGATCCCGGCTGCGACCCTGGTGGTCGCCGAGATCGTGATCCTGTTTGCCGGCGTGGTCGCGCGCTACGGCCTGCACCGGCCGCTGATCTGGTCGGATGAGCTCGCCTCGATCCTGTTCCTGTGGCTGGCCATGCTGGGCGCGGCGGTCGCATTCCGCCGCTCCGAGCACATGCGCATGACCGCGGTCGTCGCGAGCGCCGGACCCGCGATGCGGGCCTATCTGGATCTGGTCGCGACCTGCGCGGCGCTCGCGTTCCTGACGCTGATCGTGTGGCCATCCGCCGAATACGCCTACGAGGAAAGCTTCATCACCACGCCGGCGCTCCAGATCCCGAACATCTGGCGCGCCGCCGCGCTGCCGGCCGGCATCTGCCTGATGGCGGCGTTCGCACTGCTGCGGCTGCTGCGCGCCGCCGATTACCGCATGGTGCTGATGGCCGTGATCTCCGTTGCCGTCGTCGTCGGCCTGTTCTGGCTGGCGCAGCCTTATCTGCGGCCGCTCGGCAACCTCAACCTCGTCATCTTCTTCGTCGGCGTCGCCGGCTTCTGCGTCTTTGCCGGCGTTCCCATTGCGTTCGGCTTTGGCCTTGCGATCTTCGGCTATCTGGCGCTGACCACGCGCACGCCGGTCATGGTGCTGATCGGACGGATGGACGAGGGCATGAGCCATCTCATTCTGCTCTCGGTGCCGCTGTTCGTGTTCCTGGGGCTGCTGATCGAGATGACGGGCATGGCGCGGGCCATGGTGGCGTTCCTGGCGAGCCTGCTGGGGCATGTCCGCGGCGGCCTGCATTACGTGCTGGTCGGCGCCATGTACCTGGTCTCCGGCATTTCCGGCGCCAAGGCCGCGGACATGGCTGCGGTTGCGCCCGTGCTGTTCCCGGAGATGAAACAGCGCGGCGCCCGCCCCGGCGACCTCGTTGCGCTTCTTGCGGCGACGGGGGCCCAGACCGAGACCATTCCGCCGAGCCTCGTGCTGATCACGATCGGCTCGGTCACCGGCGTCTCGATCGCGGCGCTGTTCACCGGCGGCCTGCTGCCCGGCGTCGTGCTCGCCGTCACGCTCTGCATGCTGGTATGGTGGCGCTACCGCCATGAGGACATGAGCCATGTCCGCCGCGCCACGGGCAGCGAGATCGGCAAGACCTTCGTCGTCGCCCTGCCCGCGCTCGCGCTGCCCTTCGTGATCCGCTACGCCGTGGTCGAGGGCATCGCCACTGCCACCGAAGTCTCCACCATCGGCATCGTCTACGGTGCCCTGGTCGGCCTCCTGGTCTACCGCCGCTTCGACTTGCGGCGGCTGTTTCCGATGCTGGTCGAGACCGCGGCGCTGTCGGGCGCCATCCTCCTGATCATCGGCACCGCCACCGGTATGGCCTGGGGCCTGACCCAATCCGGCTTCTCGCGCTCGCTGGCGGCGGCCATGACGGGATTGCCGGGCGGCTCGGCGACCTTCATCGCCGTGTCCATCCTGGCTTTCACCATCCTCGGCAGCGTGCTGGAGGGCATCCCGGCGATCGTGCTGTTCGGGCCGCTGCTGTTTCCGATTGCCCGCGCCGTCGGCGTGCACGAGGTGCACTATGCGATGGTGATCATTCTGGCCATGGGTATCGGGCTATTCGCCCCGCCCTTCGGCGTCGGCTATTATGCCGCCTGCGCCATCGGACGCGTCGACCCGGCCGAAGGCATCAGGCCGATCTGGGGCTATCTGCTGGCGCTGCTGGTGGGATTGATCATCGTCGCGATCTTCCCGTGGATCTCGATCGGATTTCTTTGAAGCGCTTTGAGGAGGGTGTCGATGAGCGAGCGGCAGAACCCGTACAATATCGGCCTCGACAAGACGCCCGCCAACTACGTGCCGCTGAGCCCGCTGAGCTTCCTCGCGCGCAGCGCCGCGGTCTATCCCGATCACGTCAGCACGGTCTACGAAGGCCGCAGCTTCACCTGGGCGCAAACCTATGAGCGCTGCCGGCGGTTTGCGTCTTACCTCGCAGGCAAGGGCATCGGCGTCGGCGACACCGTCGCGGCAATGCTGCCGAACATCCCGGCGATGAACGAGGTGCACTTCGCGGTGCCGATGACCGGCGCCGTGCTCAACGCGCTCAACATCCGCCTCGATGCACCTTCGATCGCGTTCCAGCTCGATCATGGCGGGGCCAGGATCATCCTGGTCGATCCCGAGTTTTCGGGCGTGATCACCGATGCGCTGGCGCAGATGAGCGGACCGAAGCCGTTCGTGATCGACGTCGACGATGCCGCCTTCAAGGGCGGCAAGCGTATCGGCGAGATCGAATATGAGGCCGCCGTCGCGCAGGGCGCCCCTGATTTCACCGCGATTCCGCCCAGGGACGAATGGGACGCGATCGCGCTGAGCTACACCTCGGGCACGACCGGCAATCCCAAGGGCGTCGTCACGCATCATCGCGGCGCTTATCTCAACGCCGTCAGCAACATCCTTGCCGGCAATCTCGGCCAGCATCCGGTCTATCTCTGGACGCTGCCGATGTTCCATTGCAACGGCTGGTGCTTCCCCTGGACCATCGCAGCCTCAGCCGGCATCAATGTCTGCCTGCGCAAGGTCGAGCCGACCAAGATCTTCGAGCTGATCAAGCAGCACGGCGTCACCCACATGTGCGGCGCGCCGATCGTCTACAACACGCTGATCAATGCGCCCGATGCCCCGAAGGGCAATGCCGCCCGCCGCGTCGTCGGCCTGATCGCCGGCGCGGCGCCACCCGTTGCGGTGCTCGAAGGCGCAGAAAACATCGGCATCAAGCTGACGCATGTCTACGGCCTGACCGAAGTCTACGGCCCCGCTTCCGTCTGCGCCGAGCAGCCCGGCTGGGACGAGCTTCCGCCGGCCGAACGCGCACGCATGAAGCGCCGGCAGGGTGTGCCCTACCCGCTCGAGGAAGGCGTCACCGTGATCAATCCGCAGACCATGCAGGAGGTGCCGCGCGACGGCGAGACGATCGGCGAGGTCATGTTCCGCGGCAACATCGTGATGAAGGGCTACCTCAAGAACGAGAAGGCGACGAAGGAAGCCTTCGAGGGCGGCTGGTTTCACACCGGCGATCTCGGCGTGCTCGACGAGCATGGCTATGTCATCATCAAGGACCGCTCCAAGGACATCATCATCTCGGGCGGCGAGAACATTTCCTCGGTTGAGGTCGAGGACATCCTCTACAAGCACCCGGCCGTGCTGTTCGCCGCCGTCGTCGCCAAGCCCGATCCGAAATGGGGCGAGGTGCCCTGCGCCTTCGTCGAACTGAAGGACGGCGCCAGTGCGACCGAGGCCGACATCATCGCCTTCTGCCGCAGTCACATGTCGGGCTTCAAGACGCCGAAGGCGATCGTGTTCGGGCCGATCCCGAAGACGTCCACGGGCAAGATCCAGAAGTTCCTGCTGCGCAACCAACTGGGATCAGCGAAGGCAATATCCGCCTGAGCCGACTTCCCGTTTCAAAACACGGATCGACGCCGGCGGCACCGAGAAGTTTCGGCAGCGTTGAGCCTTCGCCCGGCTCAGAGCGTCTCCAGCCGCAGGCCGTCGTAAGCCGGCACCACGCCCGATGGCAGCGACTGCCGGATGACTTCGTAATCGACATCGGCCGTCATGTTGGTGATGACCGCGCGCTTCGGCCTGAAACGTTCGATCCAGGACAGCGCGTCGTTGATGCTGAAATGGCTGACATGGCTGGTGTAGCGCAGCCCGTCGACGATCCAGAGGTCGAGATTTTCCAACGCTCCCCAGCTCTCGCGCGGGATGTCGTTGAGGTCGGGCGTGTAGGCGGCGTCCCCGATGCGATAGCCGAGCGCGGGAATGGCGCCATGCTGCACCAGGAAGGCCGTTATCGTCACGGCACCACCCTTCCCCAGGATGGTCCGGCTTTCGCCGGCTTCGATCGAATGCCGGGTCAGGATCGGTGGGTAGTCGCTGCCCTCCGGCGAGATGAAGCAATAGGAGAACCGCGCCATGATGTCCTTGGCGGTCGACAGGTTGAAGTAGGTCGGGATACGCCGCCGCATGTGCATGACGACCGAGCGCAGATCGTCCATGCCGTGGGTCTGGTCGGCGTGCTCGTGGGTCAGGAACACCGCGTCGATGTGATCCACATTGGTCGAGAGCAATTGCTCGCGCAGGTCTGGCGATGTGTCGATCACGATCCGTGTCGTGCCGTGCTCGGATGTCCGTTCGACCAGCAGCGAGCAGCGGCGGCGGCGGTTCTTCGGATTGCTCGGATCGCAGGCGCCCCAGCCGAGCGCCGGGCGCGGCACGCCGGCGGAGGAGCCGCAGCCCAGGATCGTCAGCGTCAGCGTCATGCGGCTCCCGGATTCAAGCTGGCACCTTGGAGAACAGGCGGAAGAAGTTTTCGGTAGTCTGGCGCGAGATCTCTTCTAACGACACGCCGCGCGCCTCAGCCAGCACTTTTGCGACCTCGACCACATAGGCCGGCTCGTTGCGCTTGCCGCGGAACTTGCCGGGCGCAAGGTAGGGCGAGTCTGTTTCAACCAGAATACGGTCAGGCGGCAACTCGGCCGCGAGCGCGCGCAGGGCCTCCGACTTCTTGAAGGTCAGGATGCCCGTGAAGCCGATGTACAGGCCGAGCGACACCGCCTTCAGCGCCAGCTCGCGCCCGCCGGTGTAGCAATGCAGCACGGCGCGAAACGATCCGCGTGCCGCCTCCTCTTCCAGGATGCGGCCGCAATCCTCGTCCGCCTCGCGGGTGTGGATCACCAGCGGCAAGCCGGTCGCGCGGGCAGCCGCGATGTGGGCGCGAAAGCCCCTCGCCTGCGCTTCCGGCGAGCCGTTGTCGTAGAAATAGTCGAGCCCGGCCTCGCCGAGCGCCACGACCTTGGGATGCTGCGTCAACGCGATCAGCTCGTCCGGCGCGATGCCGTCTTCCTCATCCGCGTTGTGCGGATGGGTGCCGACCGAGCAGTAGACATCGTCGAAGCGCTCGGCGATGGCCAGAAGCTGAGTGAGCTTACGCACCCGTGTCGAGATCGTGACCATGCGCCCGATTCCGGCGGCACGCGCACGCGACACGATCCCGTCGAGATCTTCCGCAAAGTCGGGGAAGTCCAGATGGCAATGACTGTCGACCAGCATCGTCCGAACGCCTCAGGCCGCCGGCTCGATGTAGCGCGGGAAGGCCGGCGTCGGCGCGGGCAGCGTCGAGCCGGGCGCGATGCGCTTGGCGCCGCCGAGTGTCGCAAAATTGCGCTCGCCTTCGGGGACACCGAGGCTGTCGAGCAGCAATCCCGAGGCGGTCGGCATCGCCGGCTGGGCCAGAATCGCGATCTGGCGCACGACCTCGGCGGTGACATAGAGCACCGTCTTCTGCCTGGCAGGATCGGTCTTGGCGAGCGCCCACGGCGCCTCGCCCGCGAAATAGCGGTTGGCTTCCGCGACCACGGCCCATACGGCGTTGAGCCAGTGATGGATCTGCTGGGTCGCCATCGCCTCGCGGCTTGCTGCGATCATGCCGTCGGCCATCGCCAGGATGGCCTTGTCGTTGTCGCTGAACTCACCCGGTTCCGGGAGCACGCCGCCGAGTTGCTTGCCAATCATCGACAGCGAGCGCTGCGCAAGGTTGCCGAGATCGTTGGCGAGATCGGCATTGATGCGCGCGACGATGGCCTCGTGGTTGTAGTTGCCGTCCTGGCCGAACGGCACCTCGCGCAGGAAGAAATAGCGCATCTGGTCGACGCCATACTGGTCGGCAAGGTTGAAGGGATCGACGACATTGCCGACCGACTTCGACATCTTCTCGCCCCTGTTGAACAGGAAGCCGTGGGCATAGACCCGCTTCTGCACGGGAATGCCGGCCGACATCAGGAACGCCGGCCAGTACACCGCATGGAAGCGGATGATGTCCTTGCCGATGATGTGCACATCGGCCGGCCAATAGCGCCAGTTCTTGTCGCTTTCGTCGGGGAAGCCGACCCCGGTGATGTAGTTGGTGAGCGCGTCGACCCAGACATACATCACGTGCTCTTCGTCGCCGGGCACCTTGACGCCCCAGTCGAAGGTGGTGCGCGAGATCGAGAGATCGCGCAGACCACCCTTGACGAAGCTCACCACCTCGTTGCGGCGCGAGTCCGGGCCGATGAAATCGGGATGATCGGTATACAGGTTGAGCAGCTTGTCCTGATAGGCGGACAGGCGGAAGAAGTAGCTCTTCTCCTCGACCCATTCGACCGGCGTGCCTTGCGGCCCGAGGCGCACGCCGTCGTCGTTCAGGCGTGTCTCGTCCTCGGCGTAGTAGGCTTCGTCGCGCACCGAGTACCAGCCCGCATAGGTGTCGGCATAGATGTCGCCGTTCGCTTCCATGCGCCGCCAGATCTCCTGGGTGGAGCGGTGGTGCTGCTCTTCGGTGGTGCGGATGAAACGATCGAACGACACGTTGAGCCGCTCGTCCATCGCCTTGAAGCGGGCGGCGTTGCGGGCCGCGAGCGCGGACGGGGTCAGGCCCTCGTTCTGCGCGGTCTGAATCATCTTCAGGCCGTGTTCGTCGGTGCCGGTCAGGAAGAACACATCCTTGCCGTCGAGCCGTGCAAAGCGTGCCAGCGTGTCGGTGGCGATCGCCTCATAGGCGTGGCCGATATGCGGGTTGCCGTTGGGATAGGCGATCGCGGTCGTGATGTAGAAGACGTTGTCGCGCGCAGGAGCCGCGGCGGGCGCTGCGGCTTGCGTAGCTGCAACCGGCTTCGGCGCGCGTGGCGCCTTCGGCTTGGCAGCCTTTGGCGGAGCGACGACAGCAGCCGGCGCCGCCGGCGGCGCAATTGCCCTCGCCTTCTCGGCCACCTTCTTCGCAGGTGCCTTGTTCGCAGGTGCCTTGTTCGCAGGTGCCTTGTTCGGTGGTGCCTTGGCCGTTTTCTTGGCGGCCTTTTTCCTTGAAGCCTTCTTCGCGACGACCTGCTTCTTCGCAGTCTTCTTGCCGGCCTTCTTTGCCGTCTTCGCAGCGCTCTTCTTCACGCCCTTCTTGGCGGCAGCCTTCTTGCTCTTCTTGACCTTCTTGGCAGCTTTGCGCGCGAGCGCCTTCACGGCCTTTTTGGTGGCCTTCTTCGCAGCTTTCTTGCCGCTCTTGCGCTTGACGGATTTTTTAGCTCGCGTTGCCACGACGAATTCCTTTACCGGCTTCTCAAAAATTTGGAAACGAACCTGCGTTAGGTTATTGTTTTGAGCATGATCCTCTCGGAAAACCGCTACACACTTTTCCGGATCATGCTCTAGCGCGTTGCGTCCGCCAGCCAGCCGAACACCGAGAAAACCAAGGGCTTTCGCTCCAGATTGTAGGTTTCGGTGTCACGCGCGGCGCGGACGATCTTTTCCCATACCTCAGCTAGGCGCGCAAGGCGCGGCAGGTTCTGGTTGGCATTCGCCTCATCCGCATGCAGGCGTTCCGCGATCCAGCGGTCGATACCGTCGATGAAGGCCGCAAGCGCGACGCGGTCGCTGGTGCCGAGCGAATCGCCGAGCGTGTGCAATTCGCGCGGATCGACCTGGGGAAGTCGCGCCAAAAGCGCCGCCGTGCGCTGCTGGAGCTTCAGCGCATCGCCGCCGAGCAGCGTCAGCGCCCGCGCGACGCTGCCCTCCGAGGCCTCCGCCGCTTCGCGCAACGCCAGATCGGTTGGAGCGAGGCCAGCCGCTTCGGCCGCTGCATTGATCACCTCGCCCGTTCCGAGCGGCCGCAGGCGCAGCTTGCGACAGCGTGACTGAATTGTGGCGAGCACGCGCGCCGGCGCGTGGCTCACCAACAGGAACAGCGATTGCTGCGGCGGTTCCTCCAAAATCTTCAGAAGCGCGTTGGCCGCATTCGGATTGAGCTCGTCCACGGTGTCGACGATGCAGACGCGCCAGCCTTCAGCTGCGGCCGTCGAGCCGAAGAACGAAATCGTCTCGCGCGTCTCGTCCACGGTGATCACGGTGCGCATCACGCCGCGGTCGTTCGCCGTGCGCTCCAGTGTCAGCAGCCCGCCATGGGACTCTGCGGCGACCTGGCGCGCCACGGCGTCATCAGGGTCGACTGCCAGGCTCTCGGCGCGCTGCACGACGTCCGCCAGCGGTTGGCCGTGCGCCAGCACGAAGCGCGCCATGCGATAGGCCAGCGTCGCCTTGCCGATCCCCTGCGGCCCGCCGATCAGCCAGGCATGCGGAATGCGCCCGCTGCGATAGGCCGACAGCAGCGCCGTCTCGGCCTCGCGATGGCCAAACAGACGGCTCGTCTCGCGCGGATGCGGAATGGCGCTCTCGCGCTCGGCCTGACGCGGGCTCATGCCGACACCACCGAGGCTGGCGTCGGAAGGAGACGATCGCGCAGTGCGTTCCAGACGCGGCCCGCGACTGTGTCGGGGTCGGAATTGGCGTCGATCAGCACGCATCGCGCGGGATCGTCCGCGGCGATCTTGCGATAGGCCTCGCGCAGGCCCTGGTGGAAGCTGAGCTGCTCGCCCTCGAACCTGTCAGGCGTGCCGTTGCCGCGGCGGGCGGCGGCGCGCTGGAGGCCGATCTCGACCGGCAGGTCGAGGATGAGGGTGAGGTCCGGCTTGAGATCGCCGATCGTGACGCGCTGCATCGCGTTGATCAGAGCCGGCGAAACGCTGCCGAGGCTGCCCTGATAGGCGCGCGTCGAGTCGGCGAAGCGGTCGCACAGCACCCAAATGCCCTGCTTGAGCGCGGGCTCGATCACGGTGTGGACATGGTCATCGCGCGCGGCTGCGAACAGCAGCGTCTCGGCTTCCGGCCCGAGCAGCTTGCCCATGCCCGACAGCACCAGATGGCGCATGATCTCGGCACCCGGCGAGCCGCCCGGCTCGCGCGTCACAAGGGTGCGCATCCTTGCTGCCTTGAGGCGGTCGGCGAGCTTCTTGATCTGGGTGGACTTGCCGGTCCCCTCGCCGCCCTCAAAGGTGATGAAGCGTCCGCGTCCGGACGGCCGCTGTGTCGCGCTTTCACTCATGGTCAGAGCTTCTCGGCGCCTGCGCGGAACATGCCGATCACGAGCTCGCTGGCGCCGTCGATGGCGCGGCGCATGGTCGAGCCGGTGCCGACTGCCTCGGCGGCATAGACCGGCGTCTCCACCGCGATGTTGCCGCTGCGCCAGACCTTGACCACACCGACCCTCTGGCCGGCTTCGACCGGGGCCCGCACCGGACCGCTATAGACGACGCGCGCGATCAGCTTGTCGCTGCCGCTCTTGTGCACCATCACCTTCACGGGCGTCTTGGCGACCAGCTTCACCGAGCGGCTCTCGCCGCCGAACACCTTGGCGTAGCCGACCTGCTGGTCGGCCGCGATCAGGGTGCGGGTCTCGAAATTGCGAAAACCCCATTCCAGCATCTTCTTGGCTTCGGTGGCGCGATCCTCGGGGTCTTCGAGCCCGTTGACGACGACGATCAGCCGCGTGCCGTTCTGCACCGCCGAGCCGACCATGCCATAGCCGCCCTCCTTGGTGTAGCCGGTCTTCAGGCCGTCAGCGCCTTCCATCGAATTGAGCAGCGGATTGCGGTTGGGCTGTCGGATCTTGTTCCAGGTGTACTCCTTCTCGCCGAACAGTTTGTAGAACTCCGGAAAGTCCAGGATGATGTGGCGGGCGAGGATGCCGAGCTCGCGCACCGTCATCTTGTTGCCGGGCTCGGGCAGACCGTTGGAGTTGCCGAAGGTCGACTTGGTCATGCCGAGCTCGCGGGCGCGCTTGGTCATGAAGTCGGCGGCAAAGATCTTCTCGTTGCCGGCGATGCCTTCGGCCAGCGCGATGCAGGCGTCGTTGCCGCTCTGGATGATCGCGCCGTGCAGGAGATCGTCGACCGAGACCTTGCTGTTGATGGCGGCGAACATGGTCGAGCCGCCCGACGGCGCCCCGCCCTTGCGCCAGGCGTTCTCGCTGATCCGGTATTCGTCGGTCAGCTTCATGTCTCCCTTCTTGATGGCGTTGAAGACGACTTCTGCCGTCATCAGCTTCATCATGCTGGAGGGGGCGCGCAGCTCGTCGGCGTTCTTCTCGAACAGCACGCTGCCGCTGGAGGCCTCGATCAGGATCGCGGTGGGGGCATCGCCGTCAAAGCCGGAATCTTCCGCCTTCTTGGCACCCTGGACGCTCTGGTTGGCGGCGTAGAGCACGCCGCACCAACCGAGGCTCGCGAGCAGCATCCCGGCGACAAGCGCGCGCACCAGCAAGCCGGAGGTGAAGCGGCTGCGACGGAGCGAAATGAGACGAAATGCCATGGCCAAGCCCTGAGAGCGGCGTTCTAACAGTCGGAACCGGCGCGAACAACATGAGGCTGGTGCCGGAACCCGAGATTGCACGATTCTCGTCACACCCCTATCGTGGCACCTCATATTTCTCGACCAAACCCCTGAAACAAGGCGGAAAAGCGATGTCTTCCACCCGCGTGATCAAGGCCAACGGGATCGATCTGTTCATCCGCGAGGCCGGCCAGGGACCGCTGGTGGTGCTGTGTCATGGCTGGCCGGAATTGTCCTATTCCTGGCGCCACCAGATCCCGGCGCTGGCGGCCGCCGGGTTTCACGTCGTCGCGCCCGACATGCGCGGCTACGGCCAGAGCACGGCGCCGTCCGACGTGAGCGCCTATTCGATCTTCGACACGGTCGGTGACATCGTCGGCCTCGTGCAGGCGCTTGGCGAGAAGAAGGCGATGGTGGTCGGCCACGATTGGGGGGCGCCGGTCGCCTGGCACGCGGCGCTGTTCCGCCCCGACATCTTCACGGCGGTGGCGGGCCTGAGCGTGCCGCCGCCATTCCGCGGCCGCGGCAAGCCGCTCGACCTGCTGCGTCAGGGCGGCGTGACCAACTTCTACTGGCAGTATTTCCAGACACCGGGAGTCGCCGAGGCCGAGTTCGAGCAAGACGTTGCCCGCACCATGCGCATCGTGCTCGGCGGGCGCGGCCTTGCCGATCCCTCCGCCGCCATGTTCGTGCAGGAGGGCAAGGGATTTCTCGGCCACGCGACTGCCGATGAGCCGCTGCCGGACTGGCTGAGCGAGGCCGACCTCGCCTGCTTCACCGAGACCTTTCGCAAATCCGGCTTTCGCGGCGGGCTGAACTGGTATCGCAACCTCGACCGCAATTGGGAGCTGACGGCGCCCTGGCAGGATGCGCAGATCCACCAGCCGTCCCTCTTCATTGCCGGCTCGAAGGACGCCGTCATCACCGGCCTGATCGGCGCCAAGCGCGTCAACGAACTCGAGCGCGTGCTGCCCAATCTGAAGCGCAGGCTGATCATCGAGGGCGCGGGCCACTGGGTGCAGCAGGAACGGCCCGACGAGGTCAACGCCGCGTTGGTGAAGTTCTTGCGGGAGAGCGCGGCTTAGTAGAGGCCGCGGCCGCTCAGGATGCTGCGGGCCTCGGCGGCGCCGTCCGAGGCCGACGGGGCGCTCTCGGTGGCGTAGCGGCCGTCCTCGTCATAGGACACGGCGCGCGCGTTCTGGAGCGCCCGGCCCCGGCTGCGGCTCGAGGCCGACATTTCCGAGGTCGCATTGAGTGAGGCCATGTCGGCCGAGGTGGTGCCGAGATTGTAGGGGCGCCCCTCCGGCATCGGAACCTCGCCGCGGATGGTGCCACGGTTCGACGAGGGCAGCTCCGGCACGAAGGGCCTTGCCGAGGCGACCCGGACCATCGAGGGCGACGGCGCCGGGATCCCGGTGCGTAAGGTAGCCATCAGCTGCCGGTCATCGGAGCCTTCAAGCGGCGCTCGGCCGACATACTCGACGCGGACCTTGGCGACGCCATTGCCTTTGAATTCAAGGAGTTCGGCGGCTTTGTTCGAGACGTCGATGAGCCTGTTGCCGTGATAGGGACCGCGGTCATTGACCCGGACGATCAGCGACTTGCCGTTCGAGACGTTGGTCACCCGCGCATAGGACGGCATCGGCAGGGTCGGATGCGCCGCCGTCAGCGAGGTCATGTCGAATACCTCGCCATTGGCGGTCAGGCGGCCGTGGAAGTCATCGCCGTACCAGGACGCCATGCCCTCGGCGCGGTAGTTGACGTCCTCCTCCGGCACGTAGGTCCGGCCGGCGACGACATAGGGCTTGCCGACCCGGTAGGTGCCGCCGCCCTTGGGGACCGGGTCACCCAAAGCCACGACCCGGGGGCTTGAGGACACGCCGTATTTCGGATCGACGCGGCTGGCGAACTTGTTGGAGGACGCGCAATTGGCGAGCGCGAGGCAGGTCGCGGCCGCCGCAACTCCACGCGCGGCCCGCAAAACCGAATCTGACCGTCGGATCCCCATTCGCCCCAAATACCATCCTGCCGGAGGCCTGCCCAACCCGCTTTGGCGTTGGGGAGCGCTGTCCGGTCCTTTGCACCGAGGCGGCCCACCACCGCTTCGGACGTCGTGACGATATCGCAACCCGAACACGGCGGAAATGGGGAGCCTGCGGCGATCGCGCGGAGATGGTAAACGGCGCGTTCGCTTTCCCCAGTTGTTCTACGGAGCGCAGGCACCTGCTCTGTGCCACTCCCGGACATTCTGTTGCGCCAAATCCTCACTCCACCCCCATTGTCGCGCCGCTCACTGGAATTCTTTTGACTGTGCAAGGCCGCACGCGTTCTCTCGGATGCAAGGGCGGGATTTGGAATTTAACGATGATCGAGACGGTTTCGGCACTGATGGGTCTGGTAAGCGCGGGGATCTTCCTGGCCCATGCGTTTGAAGGTTACCGTACGAGGGCCTGAGGGCACTCGCGCGGACGGCAAGCATCACCTCTTTCAAGACGGCACGTTCGGACAATTTTAATCGATCCGACCGAGCATCGCAGACGAGAGCGGCAGGTGTCCCATGCGCAATCATGACCTGGTATCCGATGGCTTCCTGGCATTGACCGCAGGCGGTCTGGTGCTGTTGTGCTCGAGCCTTGTCGCGCTGGCCTTCGGCTGATCGCGACACCCTTTCCTCGCTTTCCAACCACGACCGTACTCCGCCGCAACACTGGTGTTTGTCCGGAATCGCCCTGCTCCCGTTTAGTTGATTGAATTTCCGCGTTCGGCGCCTCGACTCATTTCAAGAGGCCATCACCAACGAAGGTGACGCACATGCTTGCCGAGAAATTCTTCCTGGTCCTGGAATCGCTGATCCGCGGCGACCGGACCTATCCGGACGGAAGTCCCCGGGTCATCAGCACCTCACCGCACGTCCCGGTGAAGCTGCCCGACCGGAAATAGACCGGATCGTTTTCGCTTCCCGTCACGTGCCGCTCAGCGCAGGCCAAGCAGCGAGCGACGATAGAAGCTGTCGCGGGCCTCGCCGAGGCAGACGTAGCTGCCGTCAAAACCCTGGCCGTACCGCCTCTGGCCCCTCGCGTAGTAGACGCCCTTCCTGAAATCCAGCCAGACCACCTGATCGCGCGGACAATGGCGCTGCGCTTGCGCCTCGTAGCGAAACGGCGTCAGTGGCGTGGCCGACACCTCGCCGGCGCCAAGCATCATCGCCGCAACAAGCACGATCCTCCCGGGCCCGTTGCCAAAGCCACTCTGCACGTCCTGCCTCCCGCGATCCAGGCCGTCGTGCGACGGCCGCCCGGCACGGTAGCACGAAACGGCATGGTCCCTGGAAGCCTGCAAGCGCAGCTCGCGTCTTCCGCCGGCCATCTTGTCGGGCTACATGAAAGCGAGATTCATCTCGATGCGAGGATGCGGCCTGAATGTCGGTTGAGCCTGCCCCCACGACCGAAGCCCGCCCGCCCTCGCCGCGCCTCGGCCTGCTGCCGATGATCATCTTCGGCTCGCGCTGGCTGCAACTGCCGCTCTATCTCGGACTGATCGTGGCGCAGTGCGTCTACATCGCGCTGTTCCTCAAGGAGCTGTGGCATCTGTCGTGGCACGCCCTCGATCTCACCGAACAGCAGATCATGATGAGCGTGCTGGCGCTGATCGACGTCGTGATGATCTCCAACCTGCTGGTGATGGTCATCGTCGGCGGCTACGAGACGTTCGTGTCGCGGCTCGATCTCCAGGGCCATCCCGACGAGCCGGAATGGCTCGGCCATGTCAATGCGAGCGTCCTGAAGATCAAGCTCGCCATGGCCATCATCGGCATCTCCTCGATCGCGCTGCTCCGCACCTTCATCGAGGCCGGCAATCTCGGCTCGAGCCGTGCTGGCTTCACAGAGACTGGCGTGATGTGGCAGGTGCTGATCCACGTCACCTTCATCGTCTCGGCGCTCGGCATCGCCTACGTCGACAAGCTCAGCGACTCCGGAATGCGCAGACATGCAGAGTGAGGGACCGCCCGCACACCTTGCATGGAGTTGTGGGCACCAAACCGCGCCGCGCGCTCACTCTTTGGCTTCGAGTTGTTGAATGGCCTGATGCAGGCATTCCTGGAACTTCGCGGCGACCTGCTCGCGCGCCACGCCCTTGGGGGCGAGATCGCCTGACACCTTGTCCACGACCTCGTCCATCGTCCGGCTCTCCAGATGGTCCGTCGCCAGCGCTGTGGAATAGCTCCTGGCGGCATCGCCGCTGAGTCCGAGCTGGCTTGCGGCCCAGAGTCCGAGCAGCTTGTTCGACCGGGCCGTGGCCCTGAACATGAGCTCCTCGTCGTGGACGAATTTAGCCTCAAAGCCCTGCTCGCGCTTGTCGAACGTGGTCATAGTCAGCTCCATTGCGTTTTCGCTGATGAGGATCGGACTGGCTGGGAGCGAACGTCTCCGTCATTCACGTCAGTTGAGGATCATTTGAATCTTCGGGCGGAAGGCAAACGCCGTCAAGCCTGCCGCTCGTGGCGGGCCCGGCGCCGCATGGCCCGGAGACATCGAGAGCTGGCGCATGGACAGAGAGCTGCGGGAGTTTCGACGGATTGAACGGGTCTGCCTGAGGCCCATTCGCCCCGCCACGCAATGGTAGGCGCCGTCCAGGCGCTCAAGCTCGCCTTAGGCGCGACGTAACGGGACCACGTCCGGCCCCGTCGGAGGATCAATCAAGGAGATGTTGGCGCGGCGACCGCGTTCGGTCAGCCCTTTGCGGTTGCCGCTTCGCGTGCAAGCCGCTCGGCCCTCAGCCGTTCCTTGTTGGCGTAGAACTGCTTCTGCGCCTCCTCATGGTCGCGCATGGCCTTCTCGGCCTCGATCCGGCGTGCCGCATCGCGTGCCTGGCGCTGTTCGGGGGTCAGGGGTTTGCGTCGGAAGGAAAGGTCTTCGGTCATGGCAAGACAACGCGGCAGCGGGGCAACGGTTCCACCCCGAACCGGGCGGGCCGGCCAAGGTCAAACCGAGATATCCGCATCGTCAGGACGTTACTGGCAGGAAAAGACCTCAACATCGCCCGCAGCCCTCCCAGCAGGACAGGCCGCCCAAAAACAAAATCTCGAAAAACAACCCCATGCACAGTAGCTAAGTCCTGCTGGCGCAACGGTTTTTGGAATCCACGAAACGCCCTTTGATGCGTCGGGCAAAACAGTGGCATTCTGCCACCTTCGGAAAATCCGCTGGCCATGAGCGTCGGCGCCGAATCGGGGCAGCCGGATCGGTTGACGTTAGACGCGTCGCGGCCGCCAGCGGAGCAGCGGCAACCGCCCCGGCGCGAAGATGCCTTTCGCGGACAGACTGCTGTTCACCGAGGCCAAGCTGAAAGCTCCGCAAGAATTCGCGCGGCGATCGATACCGGACGCTTGGCGCGCCGTCGCGCGAATGGGCCACCAGGCAAATCGCTGGCACGAAACGTCAATCGCTTTTCCTCTTTCGCAGGATGAGGAGGCGCGTCGAGAGTTCGCGGCAGCTGCGGAACACGACGTCATTGAGACAGGTCAATACGTGCAAGCCCAGGCTCTGGGATCTTAACTTCGGCAAGCAGATGGAGACGGCCATGTCACAGCAGAGCAGCATGCATTTCTACCTCAGTTGGGCCAAGGAGCGGATCGACGAAATGGACGCTGCATTGGCCTCGTTCGAGGTCAAAGTCGGCCAGGCCAAGGCTGAGTCCAGGGTCAAGACTGATCAGCTCCTGTCCGATCTGACCAAGCGCCGTGACGAGTTTCAGGCCCTGCTCAAGACCCAGGCCGAGGCGGGCGAAACCGCCTGGGCGGGCGCCAAGACGGAGCTTGAAAGGCAATGGGCCGGGTTCGAGGCCCAGGTGAAGACCTACTTCGAGGGCGCTGGCAAACAGCTCGAGCAGCAGCAGGCCACGTTCAAGGACGTTGCGGCTGCGCAGTCCAAGGCCTGGCGCGAAGCTGCGGACAAATTCCGCGAGGCCGCGGGCAAAGTGGCCGCAGCCCGAACCGTTGATGTCGATGCCGCGCTCAAGCAAATGAGATCCGATGCGTCCGAAGCAGAAGCGCGTCTGCAGAAGCTGAAACAGGCTGGCAGCGAATCCTGGTCGGTCCTGAGCGCCGCACTCGCCGAGTCCCGGAAGGCGTTCGACCAAGCGAACAAGGCCGCGTGGGACGCGCTGAAGGGCGCAGGTCCAAAGAGCTGAAAGTTTCGCTTCCGAAGAAAGAGCGTGACGCGCCCGAGTGGCGCGCAGCGATGGAAGCCTTGCTTCTGGTGGTCGCGCGGCGGCCCGACCATGTTCGCCCGTATCGGCGTCATGCGGGCGCTGAACCGACGTCCCGAAGCTCAATCCCAAGGGAAAGGAGCCGTATTGGGGTCGACGCAAGCCGAACAGGGATCAGTGACCGTCTTTCTCTGGGTAGACGCCACACGATTATCATTTTTAGTCGGAATCAATTGAGCCGTTGCTTCAATTATAAGGAACGTCATTCATGACCAAGGAAAATTGCCTGATCGTCCACGTTGCCGGAAGACAGTTGGATCTGCTGCGAGGAGAAGCCTCCCGCATTGCAAGGGACAATAAAATTGATTGGTGGATCGATCACGCCGATGTCGGCACGCGCTTCTGCTTCGAAGATGCAAAGGCGAAAGAAACCTTCGCACTCACCTGCGACAATTTCGGCGTTCCGTGCCGCGACGGCTGACCAAGCCCAAACGGGAAAAGCCGCAGGGTGGTTCCAGCCCCCACTGCGGCCATCCCGGACAAAGTAAAAATCGGTACTCAAATTACGCCGGTGTTCTTTCTATAGAACACCCCGTTCCGAAAATGGATTCCGTACAACTACCGGAGCGCGATGTTCCACAGCATTGCTGTCCGAACGCGAACATGGCACGGCTCGCAGCCCCCAAGCCTCCCGGCTGCCGGTTCAATTGCGGATCAGAGCGCCGGGAGTGAGTGCCGCTGCGCCCCCAAACCCTTCTGGCGAATAGGAACGTTGGCTGTATTGCCAAGCTTTTCCGATGCCCTTCTCCAAGGGCACTCGCTAGCACCAGCTCACCCGATCCCACTGAGCTGTTTTCTTGTGCCTATACTTGGCGATGCAACCCCCAAAAGGCGATCAGCAGGAGAGCTGCGGCCCCAATTCCCAGCAATAGGAGAATGGCTTCCAGCATGGCGAATCAAGCTCCGCCCCTCTGGAAGGATATACCTTTTCGGATTTTAGTCACCGAGGCTCGCCAGCGGGTGCTGCTTCCAGGAGCAATTGCCTCATCTTCGCATTGCTCTTCGAACGTCGTAGCCGCTCACGTGTCACGGCCGGCAGCTGCGCGGATCATCTGAACAATTCTCTCGTGTGTGTTGCTCGCTGGCGCGTCGGTAAGTGATGCTGACGCTCAGGCCGCAGGCGCAGGCGCAGGAGCCGGCGGCTCGGCCATTCAGCCCGGCAGCGGAGAGGACCCTGCCCGCCGCCTTAGGCGCTAATGCGCGCGAGGCGCTGTCACGGTTGAGACAGAGGCCGCCCGATGGGCGGCCCTGTCATGCCAAACGGGAAACACGTCAGCGAGATCTGGAGCAGCGCAAATTCCTTCGTCCCCCATGAGGGTCGTCAGAGGCTTCGCAGGAACCTACCAGCTCGCCTCCAACGGATATCATGATCATTGAGCGACCATAACTCTTCAGGGATCTCGTGAAGCATTGAATGTCGTCTGGCCGCGGCGTCCTCCCATTTTTGCGCATCTCGGCTGCTACGCGATCCACGACGGCGGAGGGACAGGTGTTCGCCGTGTATGCAGCAGCCGGTGGCACAGCAGGGCCAAGCACGATCGGCGCCAAAACGCTTGTCCAGAATGCTTGACGCCTCACGGTGTTGCCCTCGCCCCCTGCTGAACAGATCAAATCGCTACAAGGTCGGCGGCGCATTCAAATGCATCATTGAGTCTCTGCATTCCTTCTTTGGCCACTTGCTGAATATGCTCGTTCATGTGAGCGACCTTGTCCAGGCGGCAGTCCCCGAGCTGCGCCTGCGCCTCCCCGGCAAAGTGTTCAGGTGGCCACCGCCGAAGCGGCCGCTGCGCCGCTGCCGGTCGCGGAGGTACGCATCAGTCGTCCCAGACGCGCTTGCCGCAGGGGCATTCGAACATGCGCGTGATGCCTCCGCTTTCAGAGTCCACCACCGCTCGTACAAGCTTCATTTTCTTGCCGCAGATGCGGCAGGTTCTGATTGAGTTGTCCTCGACAACGCAGATCTTCTCAGCACGAAATATTTCCATGAGTCGCGCCCCCGTCCGAGGTGACCTGGTGGAATTACAGACCTACTGAAGCAGGGAAAATGGAAGAACTGGGTGCCAAGCTGCGCGAGGAGTTTGCGACTGGACACGGAGCAAATCAAGACGCGCCGGCTATCCCGACGATCCTTTTGGGGTACCTCATTAGGGTGGCCCGAGGGCCGGAACGGAGCGATCCGTTAATCAGAGGTTGGTCTTGATGTAATCCCTATGCAAAACGGTTGGTCGTTGGGCACCATCGAACAGAACGGTGATGCCGGTCGTACGATGGCCTATGGCGACAACGACGCCAACCTTGTCAGCAAGGTCAGGGCAACGAATTCTTCCGATTTCGCTGAGCTTGAAACGCGCGCCGACTGCAATCCTATCCATTTTCAAATCCATCGTTGCCTCAAAGAGACCGATCGCAATGAAACAGAGTGGTAGCAAAGCCCTTCAAAAATACCGGTGATTGTGGCGCCTCATTGTTTCAGGAGTATTTCGTAATTCGAGATCTATGCTGCGTCGCAGACAGGTGCTTGGAACAACAATTGATGACCGCCGTCTCTGGTTCCTGGCCGGCCCCCGGCTGACCCCCGCTGCCTGGGGAAGACCGCCTCATGTG
The DNA here is from genome assembly GCF_004571025.1 of Bradyrhizobium niftali. GTDB lineage: Bacteria > Pseudomonadota > Alphaproteobacteria > Rhizobiales > Xanthobacteraceae > Bradyrhizobium > Bradyrhizobium niftali. The sequence continues at coordinate 736,961 of NZ_SPQT01000002.1, forward strand.
TGGATGGCCCCCGTCTTGCAAGAATTATTTTCGTGATGAGCAGTGGTCGCTTGCAGTCATGTGTCCGGCCTTTGTGCGCGGTCGTACCTAACCGCTGGCCTTGATGGATTCCGCGGATCGAGGCCTTATCAGTTGGCCGGGTTCGAACGCCACTGAGGCGGTCAGGTTTCTCTCGATGCGTCGGGTGACCGACTCTGCCATCACGTGTTTTCACTCTCGCAAGCTGGCGGCACGCTCCTTAGCGGGTCATGCCGCCAATGCTGCGTTGCGGTAGGTGTCCTGTCTG
>NZ_SPQT01000011.1 GCF_004571025.1 Bradyrhizobium niftali
CCACCACCTCCACAATCCCCGCCCCCGCCGCTATCGTTGCTGGAACAGCTGCCGCCATCGGTCGAGTTCCCCGAGCTGTCGCCCGAAAACCAGCTCCCCAGCGAGAAGCCGTCGCTCGTCCCCGAATAGCTGTCTCCGCCCCCACTGCCGCCATCGCTGCCGGCCCCTGCGCGGGAGCGGCGCTGGCCGCGGTTCTGGAGGTGGGCGATCCAGCCGTAGCCGATCGCAAAGACGACCCCGGCAGCAATCAATGCATTGATCAGCGCGTTGCCCATCATCGCCTCCCTGGCGGAGCTGCGGTCCACACCAATTCGTCGCACCCGGCCAAGGTGCCGTTCATTGATCATTCAAGCGAAGTATGGAACTTTATCTCCTAAAGAGTTCCCGCGTGTTTGTGCGAAAGGTCAAACCCAATGAAGAAGTCGCTCCTGGCAGTCGCTGCCCTCGCCGCTGTGGCCCTGACGGCCGGGACGCCGGCCCATGCGCAGCGCGGCGTCGCTGCCGGCGTGGCGGCCGGGATCATCGGCGGCGCCATTGTCGGTGGCGCGCTCGCCTCTCCGTATTATTACGGACCGGGGCCCGGCTACGCCTATGGTCCGGGTTATGACCCCGGTTACTACCCGCCCCGCTACTACGCGCCGGGTCCGGGTTATGTCGCCGACGACTATTACGGCGGCTGCGCCTGGCAGAGGCAGCGCTTCTGGGACGGCTATGCCTGGCGCGTCCGCCGCGTCAGGGTCTGTGGCTGAGGCGCCAACCGGTTCACTACGGACGCGCCGTTCATCCCGGGGCCCGAAAAAGACCGCTTTTTCTCGTCACAGCTCTGTGTGCGTTTACCGTGGATTGACCATTTGCGCGCTTCCTAGCTGCAAGGCCAATTCCATCAGAGTGTGCGTGAACCTTTGAACCCCGGGCGCCTCTAACAAGGGGAACCCATCTCCCTGGAGAGCCAAGAGCATGAAGAAGACTTTAGTTGCCGCCCTCACGGTCGCGACGGTCGCCGGTTCGCTGGTGACCGCTGCTCCGTCCGCAAAGGCCCATGACGGCGTCGGCGCGGGCCTCGCGGCCGGCCTGATCGGCGGCGCCATCGTCGGCGGCGCGATCGCGTCGAGCCGTCCGGCCTATGGCGGCCCTGTCTACGTCGCCGAGCCCCCGCCGCCCGCGCCCTGCTACTGGCAGCGCCAGCGTTACTGGGACGGTTACGGCTGGGTCATCCGCCCGGTTCGCGTCTGCTACTGATTTGATCGCTATGGCGCTCATGAGCGCCACGATCGAAGCCCGGCCGAGACCATCGGCCGGGCTTTTTCTTTTGGTCGCGCGCTATCGCGCCGCCTGGATCGAACGCAGCACCTCTTCGCTCGGCCAGCAATCGACCTTGAGGCCCGCCGACTTCTGGTAGGCGCCTAGCGCCGCGCGCGTCTGCATGCCAGCCTTGCCGTCTATCTTGTCCTTGTAGAGCCCGACCCGCGTCAGCCCGCGCTGCATGGTCTCGACGTCCTTGGTACGCAATTGCTTCGAGGCCGACCACGGCGTTGCGAACGGCAGCGGGCTCGTCATGCGGTCGCTGAGATGACCGACGAACAGCACGTAGAGGTCGGAGAAATTGTATTCCTTTATGACGAAGTAGTTCTGCGTGGTCAGGAATGACGGGCCGTAAATGCCTTCCGGCTGCAGCAACGAGGCCGGCTGCGCCTGCTCCGCGGTGCTGAGCTTTTGTCCGCGCACCGGCACGAAGCCTTCGCGCAGCCACTGGCTGATCGGCTTGGTCACCTCGGGCACGCCGCTGGTGCAATCGACCTTGGCCGGCGCCTGCACCTCGTAGGCCCAGCGCACGCCGCTCTGCCAACCCTTGTTGACGAGCTGCTGCGCGGTGGAGGCCAGCGCATCCGGCACCGAGTGCCAGATGTCGATGCGGCCGTCGCGATCGAAGTCGACACCGTGCTTGTAATATTCGGACGGCAGGAATTGCGTGAGCCCGGTGGCGCCGGCCCAGGACGAGCGCATGTCCTTGCGCGTCACCACGCCCTCGCCCAGGATCTTCAGCGAGAGGATGAACTCGTTGCGATAGGTGTCCTTGCGGCGCCCGACATAAGCCTGCGTCGCCAGCACGCGGACGAGATCGTAGGGCAGCGTGTAGCGGCCGTAGTCGGTCTCGCGGCCCCAGATCGCCAGCATGACGGTCGCGGGCACGCCGGAGCTCTTCTCGATCTCGGTCAGCGCGGGACGATATTTTTGCAGCAGCCGCTGCCCCTCGCCGGCAAGGCGCGCGATCGAGGCGTCCCTGACGTAGTCGGCCGGCACCTGCACGAACTCGGCCTGCGATGGCGCACCGGTCGCGGGCCGCCCGGGCAAGATGAGATCGGGCAGCTTGTAATCCGGCTCGAGCCCACGCGTCTGCTCATCGAATGTCGCGCGCGACACGCCGGCGGTCTGCGCCTCCGGCCAGAGCGAGGCGATGAACTGCGTGAAGGCGGCGTCGGCGGCGCGGGCGGACGACCAGCCGCAGGTGACGACGATCACCGCAGCGATGAGCGCCCGCCGCATCATGCCGACATCACCGCGTCAGCTTCTTGTACTTCACGCGGTGCGGAATGACGCTGTCCTGGCCGAGCCGGCGCATCTTGTCCTTCTCGTAGTCCTGGAAGTTGCCTTCGAACCATTCGACATGGCTGTCGCCTTCGAAGGCCAGGATGTGCGTCGCGATGCGGTCGAGGAACCAGCGGTCATGGCTGATGATGACGGCGCAGCCGGCAAAATCTTCCAGCGCCTCTTCAAGCGCGCGCAGCGTGTCGACGTCGAGATCGTTGGTCGGTTCGTCGAGCAGCAGGACGTTGGCGCCGGACTTCAGCATTTTGGCGAGATGCACGCGGTTGCGTTCACCGCCCGAGAGTGCACCGACCTTCTTCTGCTGGTCGGCACCCTTGAAGTTGAACGACGAGCAATAGCCGCGCGAGTTCACTTCCTTCTTGCCGAGCAAGATCAGCTCGTTGCCGCCGGAAATCTCCTCCCACACGTTCTTGTTGCCGTCGAGCGCGTCGCGCGACTGGTCGACATAGCCGAGATGCACGGTCTCGCCGACCGTGATGGTGCCGTTGTCCGGCGTTTCCTGCTTGGTGATCATCTTGAACAGCGTGGTCTTGCCGGCGCCGTTGGCGCCGATCACGCCGACGATGCCGCCGGGCGGCAGCTTGAAGGTGAGATCGTCGATCAAGAGGCGATCGCCATAGCCTTTGCTGAGGCCTTCGAAATCGACGACGTTGGCACCGAGCCGCTCGGCGACAGGGATGATGATCTGTGCGGTCTGGGTCTGCTTCTCGCTCGCCTGCTTGAGCAGCTCCTCGTAGCGTTGATAGCGCGCCTTTGACTTGGCCTGGCGCGCCTTCGGCGAGGACGCGACCCATTCCTGCTCGCGGGCGATCGTCTTCTGATGCGCAGCGTCCTCGCGGCCTTCCTGCTCGAGCCGCTTCTGCTTCTGCACCAGCCAGGACGAGTAGTTGCCCTCGTAGGGAATGCCCTTGCCGCGGTCGAGCTCGAGAATCCAGCTCGTGACGTTGTCGAGGAAGTAGCGGTCGTGGGTGACGATCAGGATCGCGCCGGGATAGTTGCGCAGATGGCCTTCGAGCCACGACACCGACTCGGCGTCGAGATGGTTGGTCGGTTCGTCGAGCAGCAACAAGTCGGGCTGATCGAGCAGCAGTTTGCACAGCGCGACGCGGCGGCGCTCACCGCCCGAGAGTTTTGTCACATCGGCATCATCCGGCGGGCAGCGCAGCGCGTCCATCGCCTGGTCGACCTTGCTGTCGAGATCCCAGAGGCCCTGGGCCTCGATCTCGTCCTGCAGCTTGGTCATCTCGTCGGCGGTTTCTTCCGAATAGTTCATCGCCAGCTCGTTGTAGCGATCGAGGATGGCCTTCTGCTTGGCGACACCCAGCATGACGTTCTCGCGCGCCGAGAGTGTCGGATCGAGATGCGGTTCCTGCTCGAGATAGCCGACGCGGGCGCCCTGGGCGACCCAGGCCTCGCCGTTATACTCCTTGTCGAGGCCGGCCATGATCTTGAGCAGCGTCGACTTGCCCGAGCCGTTGACGCCGAGCACGCCGATCTTGGCGTCCGGGTAGAACGACAGATGAATGTTATCGAGCACCTTCCGGGTCGGGTAGCTCTTGGTCAGGCCCTGCATGAAATAGATGAACTGGCGCGCCATCGGTCCCGTGAAACCTTCGATTTGAGGAAATTTGCTTGCCGCCGATGTAACGATCCCGCCCCCAAAGGGCAACGTTTTCCCTCCGTTCACCACGGATGAATACGGATCGGACACCATCCGGCCGCCAATCCGGACAATTGAAACCATTTTTTAATAAAGTGGGCCAAAGCTCGTCATGGCGCCGAAAAAGACGCCACCCGCGGCAGAAGCGGCGGGGAGAACAGCGAGGCCACATCATGGCTCTGATCGAGACCACCTCCATCACCGTTCCGGCACGAGCCGGTAGCGCTTCCGGACTCGTCACGGAGATCAAGGGCTTCTGGAAGCGCTTCTTCGCCACCGCCTTCAACCCCTACCGGCCCGAGCTGTACTACATGCGTGGTCCCGGCCCCGCCTGGCGCGCCAAGCACGGCATGAATGCACCAATCCGGCTGAAGCCGCGCGATCTCTGAGCCCTTCCCCGCTATCGGATTTTTGACGACGCGAGCTTCTTGCGCGCGGGCGTGATTGCGCGCAACCATGGCCAGGTTCCGACGATGGCGCTCCCCCGCCTGGCGCCGTCACCTCTCGCCATGGATGAACGCTGATGACGCGGCTGCGCTGTGCAATTCTCGACGACTATTTCAACCTCGCCCTCGACGTCGCTGATTGGCAAAAACTGTCCGACCGCATCGACGTTACCGTGTTCAGCCATCCCTTCACCTCGGAGCAGGCCGCGGCCAGCGCGCTCGCCGATTTCGAGATCGTCTGCGCGATGCGCGAACGCACGGCGTTCCCCAAGAGCCTGTTCGCGTCGCTGCCGAAGCTGAAGCTGCTTTTGACCTCCGGCATGCGCAACGCCTCGATCGACATGGAGGCTGCGAAGGCGCAAGGCGTTGCCATCGGCGGCACGCAATATTCCCGCGATCCCACCGCGCCGCTGACGATGGGCCTGATCCTGGAGCTGACCCGCGGCATCGGCCGGGAAAACGCGCGCATGCATGCGGGCGAGCCCTGGCAGACCTTTGCCGGCGTCGAGATCGAGGGGCTGACGCTCGGCATCGTCGGGCTCGGCAAGCTCGGCAGCAAGATGGCGGGCATTGCGAAAGCATTCGGCATGAACGTGATCGCCTGGAGCCCGAACCTCACGCCGGAGAAGTGCAAGGCGGCCGGCGTCGGCTACGCCACCAAGGAGGAGCTGTTCGCCAAGGCCGACATCGTCACCATCCATGTGGTGCTGAGCGACCGCTCGCGGGGACTGGTCGACGCTGCGGACCTCGCGCGGATGAAGCCGACGGCCTTTCTCGTCAACACCGCGCGCGGGCCGATCGTGGACGAGCAGGCGCTGCTGGAGGCCTTGCAGCAGAGGAAGATCGCCGGCGCCGGCTTGGATGTGTTCTCGGTCGAGCCGCTGCCGGTCGACCATCCCTTCCGCAAGCTCGACAACCTCGTGCTGACGCCGCATCTCGGCTACGCGACCGAGGACGGATTGCGTATCCACTATGGCCAGATGGTCGAGGCGATCGACGCCTGGACCAAAGGCAGCGAGCTGCCGCGGAAGCTGGCCTGAAACGAAGAAGGGCGCGCCGACGGCACGCCCTTCTGCAAATCAAACTTGTCTCGAAGCGCTTAGCGCACGGTGACCGGCGCGGGCAGCGGCGGCACCACGGTCGGCTGCGTCCCCGGGACGGGACCGGCCTGGGCAGACATTGGAGCCGGCGCACCGGGCGTCGGCGCGGCCGAGGCAGTCGCCGTTCCCGGCGCCGGACCGCCCGGCATCACCACCACGCGGGTGCCGACCTTGACCCGGTCGAACAGGTCGGAGACGTCCTCGTTCAGCATGCCGATGCAGCCGGAGGAGACGAACTTGCCGATCGTCGAGGGCTGGTTGGTGCCGTGGATACGGTAGACGGTCGAGCCGAGATACATGGCGCGGGCGCCGAGCGGATTGCCCGGGCCGCCGGCCATGAAGCGCGGCAGGTAGGGTTGGCGCTCGATCATCTCGGTCGGCGGATGCCAATCCGGCCACTCGGCCTTGCGGGTGATCTTCTGCACGCCGGTCCAGGTGAAACCGTCGCGGCCGACGCGGACGCCGTAGCGGATCGCACGGCCGTTGCCGAGCACGTAATAGAGGTAGGTGTTCGGCGTATCGACCACGAGGGTACCGGCCGGCTCCTTGGTCTGGAACGAGACCTCCTGGCGGCGCAGGTTCTGCGGCAACTGCGCCGGCGCAGCATCGGGCTGCTCCTCGGGCGGCAGCGAAGCGATCGTCATCGGCCGGCCATCGGCGTCAACCGGCGGCTGCCCGGCCTGGACCGCTCCGGTCGCGGCGGGACCACCGACGGCCTCCGGCGGACGCAGACCGTCGCTGCTGCCGGGTGCCTGCGCCGGACGATCGGCATAGATCACCGCGGGCGGGCCGGCGGGGCGGCCATAGCGGGGATCGTCGGGCGACATCACCGGACCCTGCGGCGGCGCAGCCGAGTAGACGGGAGCGCCGGCGGGGCGGCCATAACGGGGATCATCCGGCGACATCACCGGTCCCTGCGGCGGGGCGGCCGAATAGACCGGGGGACCAGCGGGACGGCCATAGCGGGGATCGTTAGGCGACATCGGACCGCCCGGGCCGGGCGGCGGCAGCGATGCCTGCGGCAGCGCGTCGTCGTCATCTTCCAGCGCGTCGAAATTCGGCGTGCGGTCGCCGGGGCGGTATTCGGCCGGAGCGCCATAGCTCGGCGCCTGCTGAACTGGATAGCTCTGGGCCTGTGCGAGCGAAGTTCCCGCCGCAGCGACTGTTGCGGCAGCGCATATCGTCAGAAAATGTTTGATCATCATCGCTCTTGTATAGTCCCCAAGCCCTATCGGACCGCTAACGGCCAGATGACCGAAAATAGCGGCACATTCAAGACATTGCAGGCTCATTTGCGCCGGATTTGCCGATTTGTGATCCGCAGGTCTAGCGTTGCTCCGTTGCATCACGGGGGCGGAAATCGCATTGCGCCGTGGATTGCCGGAGTCATGGCCCCGATTTTAAGGGAACGGCGCGGAGGCGTTGCGATATGTTCGAATCAGCCTGATTCGCCGCCGCTTCGAGCTCCGATTCCGCGTGGCGAACGCGGCAACCAGTACCGTCACCGCGTTCAGATGGCTCATGGGCCCTGGCCACCTCGCCGCCGGGGCGGAAATTCGCAATCCCTCGATGCTTCCCGGCTTTCGCTTCCTGCTTGCCGCGATCCTGCTGTCAATCTCCATCCTGGTGTTCGGCCTGGGCGCCGCCGCGCTGCTGCGCGCGAGCCACGAGCAGTATGTCAGCAACCCCTCCTGGCGGAACGGCCCGCAGGAGCAGGTGTTTGCGCAGGCGTCCGAGCCGGCCCAGCCGGTGCTCGCGGCCTTGCGCGCGGAGCCGGAGCCGGCCGAGCCCGCCGTGCCGTCGCTGCGCGACCAGGTGCCGACCATCGCCCTGCCGGCGAGCGAGCCCGAGCAGGTCGCGGCGGTGACGAGCGAGGCTGACGCTCAGCCCCAGGTCGTTGCACCGCCAGCCGATACCTCGGCCGCCGAACCGGCCAAGGCCGAGACGACGACGGAAGCCACGGCACCGGCTCCCGCCGACACGCTCACCCCGGCCGACACCACGGCATCGATCCCCGAGGCCAAGATCCCCGAGACCAAGCCTGCCGCGACCGCGAGCGCGCCGGCACCGGCTGATCCCAGCCCGGCCCAGGCATCCTCGGCGCTCGATGTCGCCGCGGCCAAGGTGGCCGCGCTGAACGATCCAGCGACCACGGCCTGGAAGGATCCGCCGGCGAAGGCCAAGGCGGACAGCAGCGCCCAGGACAGCAAGGCGACCAAGCCGCGGGCGAAGGCGAAGAAGCGGCACCGCGTCGTGCGGCGCCCGCCGCCTCAGCAGCTGCAGCAGTCGCTTGATCCGTTCGGGCGACCGCAGCAGAGCTTCGCGACGACAACCACGCGCCCGCGCTGAGCTTCACCTCGCCCCGCTTGCGCGGGGCGAGGGAGCGCACCGTCGTCGTAGCTACCGGTTCACGCAGGCCCGGTCGCGACCGGCGGGCCGCCGGCCTGGCCCCATTCCGACCATGAGCCGTCATAGAGCGCGGTGTCGGTGATCCCCAGGCGATAGAGCGCGAGCGTCAGCACGCCGGCCGACACGCCCGAGCCGCAGCTCGTCACCATCGGCGCGTCGAGCTTGACGCCCGCGCCAGTGAAAGCGGCGCGCAGATCCTCGAGCGGCTTCATCGTTCCGGTCGCGGCATCGAACAGGAGATTGTAGGGCACGTTGCGGGCGCCGGGGATGTGGCCGGAGCGGATGCCCGGCCGCGGCTCCGGCGCGCGCCCCTCGAAACGGTCGGCGGCGCGCGCGTCGATCACCTGCTCTTTGCCGCTTTCCAAATTGGCGACGAGTTGCTGCATGCTGCGCACGCGCTTGGCGTCGTAGCTCGCCTTGAACGTCGCAGGCTTCGGCTCCACCTCGCCGCTCTCGACGGAGCGCCCCTCGGCGCGCCATTTCTTCAGGCCACCGTTGAGGATGCGCACATTGCCGTGGCCGAAAGCCAGGAACATCCACCACGCGCGCGGCGCGGCAACCCAGCCGCCGGCGTCGTAGAGGACGACGGTGTCGGCGTTGGAGATGCCGAGATTACCGACGTCCCGGCCGAACTGCTCGGCGCTCGGATACATGTGCGGCAACGGGTTGGAATGGTCCGACACCGCATCGACGTCGAAGAACACCGCGCCGGGCAGATGCGCAGCGAGATAGTCGTCCTTCGGCAGCGGCAGCACGCCCGGCAGCTTGAAGCTGGCGTCGAGCACCCTGACGTTGGCATCGTTGATATGGGCGGCGAGCCATTCGGTGGAGACGAGGGGGTCGGTGGTCATGCAGAGTTTTCCTTGTCATTCCGGTGCGTGCGCGCACGCGCGAGATTGAAGCCGTGCACATCACACTCCGCTGTCATCGCCCGGCTCGACCGGGCGATCCAGTATTCCAGAGGCGGTTGCGATTGAGCCGAGAGGCCGCGGCGTACTGGATTCCCCGCCTTCGCGGGGAATGACGCTGGAGATTGGAGCGACAGCGAGGCACACCCTCACCCCTTCTTCTTCGGCTCCCATTGCTCCGTCGGGCCGCCGGCGTCGCGCCAGGCGGCGTAGCCGCCGGCGATGTGGGCGACGGGCTTGAGGCCCATGTCCTGCGCGGTCTTGGCCGCGAGCGCGGAGCGCATGCCGCCGGCGCAGTGGAAGACGAACTTCTTGTCTTCCTGGAACACCGGTTTTGCATAAGGGCTCTGCGGGTCGATCCAGAATTCCAGCATGCCGCGGGTGCAGGCGAACGCGCCGGGGATGCGGCCGTCGCGCTCGATCTCGCGGGGGTCGCGGATGTCGACGATGACGACATCGCCGTTCTTCGAGATTTCGATGGCGTCCTTGGCGGTGAGCGTCTCGATCTCGGCATTGGCCTCGTCGATCAGCGCCTTGATGCCGCGGGTGATGGTCTGGGGCATGTGGTTCTCCCTCTTGTTGTCATTCCGGGGCGCGCGTAGCGCGAGCCCGGAATCCATTTCTCACCAACGCTGCGGCCCGATGGATTCCGGGCTCGATGCTTCGCATCGCCCCGGAATGACGACGGCGAGAGTCAGTGCGTCAATTCCTTCATCGCACCTTCGAGACCTTCGATGGTGATCGGGTACATCCGGTTGGCGAAGATGCGTTTGATGATGGTGGTGGATTCCGAATAGTCCCAGTGCTTCTGCGCGACCGGATTCAGCCACACCGAATGCGGATAGGTGCGGATGATGCGGTCGAGCCAGACCGAGCCCGGCTCCTCGTTGACATGCTCGACCGAGCCGCCAGGCACCATGATCTCGTAAGGCGACATCGAGGCGTCGCCGACGAACACAACCTTGTAGTCGTGCGGGTATTTGTGCAGCACGTCCCAGGTCGGCGTGCGGTCGGTGAAGCGGCGCTTGTTCTGCTTCCACACGCCCTCATAGAGGCAGTTGTGGAAGTAGAAATACTCCATGTGCTTGAACTCGCTCTTCGCCGCCGAGAACAGCTCCTCGACCTGCTCGATATGCGCGTCCATCGAGCCGCCGATGTCGAAGAACACCAAGAGCTTCACCGCATTGCGCCGCTCGGGCCGCATGTGCACGTCGAGATAGCCGTGATTGGCGGTCTCGCGGATGGTGGTGTCGAGATCGAGCTCGTCAGGCGCGCCGGTGCGCGCGAACTTGCGCAGGCGCCGCAGCGCCACCTTGATGTTGCGGATGCCGAGCTCGACATTGCCGTCGAGATCCTTGAACTCGCGCTTGTCCCACACCTTCACGGCGCGGTTGTTGCGGTTCTTCTCCTGGCCGATGCGGACGCCTTCGGGATTGTAGCCGTAGGCGCCGAACGGCGAGGTGCCGGCCGTGCCGATCCACTTCGAGCCGCCCTGGTGCCGCCCCTTCTGCTCCTCGAGGCGCTTCTTCAGGGTCTCCATGAGCTTGTCCCAGCCCATGGCCTCGATCTGCTTCTTCTCTTCCTCGGTAAGGTATTTCTCGGCGAGCTTCTTCAGCCACTCCTCGGGGATCTCGGCCTTGTCCATGGCCTCGAGCAGGCTCTCCAGGCCCTTGAACACGGTGCCGAAGACGCGGTCGAACTTGTCGAGGTTGCGCTCGTCCTTCACCAGCGAGGCGCGCGACAGGTAGTAGAAATTCTCGACCGTGTAGTCCGCAAGGTCAGCGTCGAGCGCCTCCATCAGCGTGAGGTATTCGCGCAGCGTCACGGGGACCTGCGCGTCGCGCAGAGAAGTGAAGAATTGCAGGAACATGGGTGACAGATTGCCCGTCGGGGGGCGAACGTCAAGGGGCGGAGGCCGCGGCCGGGCGCTGGACCGGGAGGGTTTTTGCTCTAGAATTGACCACCTCACGGGGTTGTTTTGGGGACATTTGCAATGGGAATTCTCGCAGCACTCATCATCGGTGCGATCGCCGGCTGGCTCGCCGGCAAGATTGTCCACGGGGCGGGATTTGGGCTGATCGGCAACATCGTCGTCGGCATCATCGGCGCACTGGTGGCGGGCTGGGTGCTGCCTCAGCTGCACATCCAGCTCGCGACCGGTACCGTCGGCGCGATCGTGGACGCCACCATCGGCGCGGTGATTGTGCTCGTCATCCTTTCGCTGATAAAACGGGTCTGAAAGCCTGACCGAACCAGGAACGGCCGCCATGAGCGGCCGTTCCCTTGTCGCGACGGGGCTTAGCGCCTCGCGCCGACGATCATTTAAGGACGCGCAATGAAATTTACCGGCACCAAGGACTATGTTGCGACCGACGATCTCAAGGTCGCCGTCAATGCCTCGATCGTGCTGGAGCGCCCACTCCTCATCAAGGGCGAGCCCGGCACCGGCAAGACGGTGCTGGCCGAGGAAGTGGCGAAGGCGCTGAACGCACCGCTTCTGACCTGGCACATCAAGTCCACCACCAAGGCGCAGCAGGGCCTCTACGAATACGACGCGGTGTCGCGCCTGCGCGACAGCCAGCTCGGCGATGCGCGGGTTTCCGACATCGGGAACTACATCAAGCGCGGCAAGCTTTGGGAGGCCTTCACCGCCGAGCAGCGCCCGGTGCTGCTGATCGACGAGATCGACAAGGCCGACATCGAATTCCCGAACGACCTCTTGCTCGAGCTCGACCGCATGGAATTCCATGTCTACGAGACCGGCGAGACGATCAAGGCCAAGCAGCGCCCGATCATGATGATCACCTCCAACAACGAGAAGGAGCTGCCGGACGCCTTCCTGCGCCGCTGCTTCTTCCACTACATCAAATTCCCCGACGCCGACACGATGGGCCGGATCGTCGACGTCCACTTCCCCGGCATCAAGAAGCGCCTGGTGGAAGAAGCGCTGCGCATCTTCTTCGAGGTGCGCGAGGTGCCGGGCCTGAAGAAGAAGCCCTCGACCTCCGAGCTGCTCGACTGGCTGAAGCTGCTGCTCAACGAGGACATGAGCGTCGAGCAGCTCCGCGAACGCGACCCACGCAAGCTGATCCCGCCGCTGCACGGCGCGCTGCTCAAGAACGAGCAGGACGTGCATTTGTTCGAGCGGCTGGCGTTCTTGAGCCGAAGGGAAGTGTAGGCGGCGTCGCCAACCACACGCCCGGTGTCGTCCCGGCGAAGGCCGGGACCCATACCGCGTGATTTATCGATGCGGATAGTCGGCGTTCCGGACGACTAGTCTTCGTCAAACCTCTCCCTGTGGTTATGGGTCCCGGCCTTCGCCGGGACGACATTGGGGAGGCATTTGCGTGCTGCTCCCACATCGTCATTGCGAGCGCAGCGAAGCAATCCAGAATCTTTCCGCGGGTAGCAGTCTGGATTGCTTCGCTGCGCTCGCAATGACGGAGCAAGGGGCAACGGCTTCGCTCTTCCGGTTCGCATTTTGAATCACAGACGCACCTTCTCATTCTCGCGGCGCATTTCGCCCGAGCTTTGGTCTCTCCATCGCCCTCCAGAAATGAGGGCGCAGGGAAGGCCGGGTGCCGGCTGGCACCCACGGTCCGCCGTGCGAAAGCACACGCAGAAAAACTGCACAGCGGCATACAGGTGAAGCCGTACACACGGCCTTCCCTGCGCGATGGTCGGACGGCTTATGCCGCGCTCTCCCGGGAGCCGAACTTTCCTTCTGGCCTCCCTCACCCCGCGAATTGACGATGCCGTCCGCCCGGTTGGGCTCGCGCGCATCTCCGCGACAGGCTTGACCGTAGCAACGACGGCCAGGACCACACGGTTTTGCCGTACGCGTTCAGCGCCGTTCGTCTACACGCGGCCGCGGACTCACAGGGACTACCCGCCCTGCCCGCACCCTCTCGTGCCGACGCTGCCGCGTCCACCGCAACCCGGCCCGCGTTTCGAACGACTCGCGAACCGCCCCTCTTCGTCGGGCCGGGCTGCTTCGATTCATACCGCAATTCCGAATTTCGGTAAAGTGGAATATTTTCGTGCGAAGCGGTTGACGAGCGAGCGACACAGCAAAGCTCGTAGGGTGGGTTAGCGTCAGCGTAACCCACCTCTTTGGTCTCCGTGTCGAGAGAAGCGGTGGGTTACGCCGCGCGGACTGCGCTTCGCGCAGCCGCCAGCTAACCCACCCTACGAAGCCTACGCCACAGCAGCATCCGGCACGCGCGCGGACTCCATCGGCTGCTTGCCGCGGATGAGGTCCGAGGCACGGTCGGCGATCATCATCGTGGAGGCGTTGAGGTTCGCCGAGATCATGCGTGGCATCACGGAGGCGTCGATCACGCGGAGGCCTTCCAACCCGTGGACGCGGAGCTGGTCGTCGACCACCGCCCAGGTGGAATCCGCCGGGCCCATGCGGCAGGTGCAGCCGGGGTGGAAGGTGGTGGTGCCGCGTTCGGTGGCGGCGGCGAGGAATTCGTCGTCGGTGTTGATGTTGGGGCCGGGGAAATCCTCGTAGGCGTAATAGGGCGACAGCGGCGCGGACTTCAAGAGGCGCCGTGCGAGCTTCATGCCGCCGACGATGACGCGGCGGTCGAGCTCGGCGTCGAGATAGTTGGTCTGGATGATCGGCGGCGCAAAGGGATCGGCCGAGCGGATGCGAACATAGCCGCGGCTCTCGGGACGCTGCTGCCAGGAGGCCACCGTCATGCCGGGCTCGTCCTCGAGCTGGCCCTGCACGCCTTCCTTGTAGCTTGCGGGGGTAAAGGTGAGCTGCAGGTCGGAGCTCTCGGCGCTCTCGCCGGAGTGCCAGAAGCAATAGACCATGGTCGGCGACAGCGAGAGCAGGCCGCGACGCGCGGTCGCCCATTTCAGCGCCTCGATCCAGAGCGAGAGACCGCGGCGAAGCTCGTTGATGGTCTTGATGTCTTTTACGCGCGCGACCGTGCGCGGCGCGTAATGATCCTGCAGGCCTTCGCCGACGGGCAAAGCGTGACGCACGGCGATGCCGTGCGCGGCCAGCAGGTCCGGCGAGCCGACGCCGGAGAGCTGGAGCAGCTGCGGCGAATTATAGGTGCCGCCGGAGAGGATCACTTCCTTGTTGGCGCGCACTTCCACCGGCGTGCCGCCGCAGCCGCCCTTGGTGTAGCGCACGCCGACGGCGCGCTTGCCTTCGAAAATGATCTCGGTCGCGTGCGCGTGGGTGTGCACATGCACGTTCGGCCGCTTCATCGCGGGCTTCAGGAACGCCGTGGAACCGGAGACGCGCAAGCCGTTGTTGATGGTGCGCTGGCAGTAGGAGACGCCTTCCTGCTTCGCGCCGTTGTAGTCGGGGTTGCGCGGGATGCCGAGCGAGACCGCGCCCTCCATGAAGGCCTCGCAGAGCGGATCGCGCCAGTCCATGGTGGTGACGATGAGGTTGCCGTCGCGGCCGCGATAGGTGTCCTCGCCCTCGCCGACCCGCTTCTCCAGCCGCTTGAAGTAGGGCAGCACGTCGGCATAGCCCCAGCCGCGATTGCCCATCTGCGCCCAGGTGTCGAAATCCATGCGCTGGCCGCGATTGTAGATGTGGCCGTTGATCGAGGACGAACCGCCGAGCGTCTTGCCGCGCGGCGCGTAGATGCTGCGCCCGCCGGTCCAGGGCCCCGGCTCCTGCTGGTAGGCCCAGTTGATGCTCTTCATGTGGAAGGTCTTGATGAAGCCCGCCGGCAGATGGATGTACGGGTGCCAGTCGCTCGGGCCCGCCTCGAGCACGCAGACGCTAACGTTCGGATCTTCGCTCAGCCGGCTGGTCAGCACGCAGCCGGCCGAGCCCGCGCCGACGATCACATAATCAAATCTGTCCATGGTGCCTCGGCCGCTCAGCGCGGCTTGTCGTTGAGTTGATAATTCAAATGCGTCTGTACCGTCGGCCATTCGGCGGCGGTGATGCTGTAGACCACGGTGTCGCGCAGCGTGCCGTTCGGCGCGACCTGGTGGCTGCGCAGAATGCCGTCCTGCTTGGCGCCGAGGCGCTCGATGGCGCGGCGACTCTGGTGGTTGAAGAAGTGCGTGCGGAATTCGACCGCGATGCAGTTCAGCGTCTCGAAGGCGTGCCGGAGCAGCAGCAGCTTGCACTGCGTGTTCAGCGGGCCGCGCTGCGCGCTCTTGCCATACCAGGTCGAGCCGATCTCGACGCGGCGGTTGGCGGCATCGATGTTCATGTAGGTCGTCATGCCGACGATGTTGCCGCCGGCATCGAACACGGTGAACGGCAGCATCGAGCCCGCGGCCTGCAAGGCCAGGCGGCGGTCGATCTCCTTGCCCATGTTCTCGGGCAGGGGAATCGCGGTGTACCAGAGCTTCGAGAGCTCGCCGTCCTTCACGGCCTCCACCAACCCCTCGATATGCTGATGCGACAGCGGCTCGAGACGGGCGTGCTGTCCACGCAGGGTGACGGGATCAGGCCAGGGCATTGTAGTCTCTCCTTACGTCATTGTGCGGCGAGGCAGCCGGACTGCCAGATCCTCATCCTGAGGAGCGCGGAACGCGCGTCTCGAAGGATGAAGGCCCGGCTGGTGGCCTCGCCCTTCGAGACGCGCGCGAAGGGCGCGCTCCTCAGGGTGAGGGTCTGATGGTTGCATTGCCTCTCTCGCAATGACGGTAACTAGCACCGTTTATTTGTTTAGGAAATTGAGAGGCAAACCGCCGCGCGGCCAGTCCATGGCGATCAGCTCGCCCTTGCCTGACAGCGTGATGTAGGCGGTCTTCAGCCCGGGGCCGCCGAAGGCGATGTTGGTGGTGACGCGGTCGCCGGTCTGGACCTGCTCGACCAGGGTCCCATCCGGCGCGATCACCGAGATGCAGCCGGAGACGAGGGTGGCGACGCAGACATTGCCGTTCGCCTCCACCGCGAGCGAGTCGAACATCTGGTAGCCGCCGAGGCCGCAGATCGGCGTGCCCCGTTCGCCGCGGTAGATCGGCTCGCGCGGCTTGAGCGTGCCGGGGGCGGAGAGCTCATAGGCCCAGAGCCGCCCCGTCGGCGTTTCCGCGATGTAGACCGTGTTTTCGTCCGGCGACAGCCCGATGCCGTTGGCCGGCAGCACGCCGTGCACGACCTCCACGATCTCGGTCATGCCGGGCTTGAGGTAGTACATGCCGCCGACGTCCATCTCGCGCGCGCGGCGCTTGCCGAGATCGGAGAACCAGAGGCCGCCGTGCCTGTCGAACACCAGATCGTTCGGGCCGCGCAGATCGTGCTCGCCGCATTTGGTCACGACGGTCTCGACCTTGCCCGATTGCAGATCGACGCGCTGGATCGAGCCGCCGAGATAGCCGTCCGGCTGCGGGCCCGGCATGATCATCTTGCCGGTCGGGATCCAGGAGAAGCCGCCATTGTTGCAGATGTAGATCTTGCCGTCGGGGCCGAGGGCCGCGCCATTCGGCCCGCCCGGCACCTCGGCGACGATCTCCTTGCGGCCGTCGGGATGGATTCGGGTCAGGCGCTGGCCGCGGATCTCCACCAGCACCACCGAGCCGTCCGGCATCACGACCGGCCCTTCGGGAAATTCGAGGTCGGTGGCGAGAACGCGGACGTCAGACATTTGAGACCCTCCCGGCTGCTTGTTATGGCTTGCACGGGATGTCCGGCACGGGCCTCCACACGCAAGATTTACCCGTGGTTATGACAAAGTCACCGGGGCTTGCCAAGCAAGCGGGACGGTATGCCAGCGTTGCGCCGCAAGGCGCGACAAGGGGCATCGCGCCTTGCGTTGTCGTTTGAGCATGACCTTTTCGGAAAACCGCTTCGCACTTTGCGCCAGCGGGTCCAGATCATGCTACTGCCGCACCGGCACCCATATCTCGAAACCGCCATTGCCGGTCGCAGGATCGAACTTTTCGTCGTAGCGCTCGAAGTTCGGCGCGTCTGCGGCCTTCAGGCCGGAGGCCGGCAGCCACTGATTCCAGATCGTGTTGACGGTGCGCCGGATCGAGGCGACGTGGTCGGTGTGGGTGAACACCGCATAGCGCTGCTCGGGGATGCGGATGCGGCCGAAGCGGCGCGGCAGGTCGGAATAATCGCCGACCTCGACACCGGCGATGTAGTCGAAATTGCCGGCATCGTCGCCGTTGCAGCAGACGCCATAGGCGACGTTGCCGACACGCGCCGGAATGTCGGCGACCTCCTGGTTGAAGCGGTGCCACATTCCCGGGATGATCGCGCCGTTGTCGCAGGAGATGCGTTCACTGATGCCGGCGACGAGGAAGGCCTTTGCGGTCTCGAAACGCGGCGGGGCGAGCGTGTCTGACAGGGTGGAGTCCATGAGGATCGGCTCCTGAAGCTTGAGATGGCCGGTGCACGTCGCGGCCCGCACCGCTTCGGGTGTGGTGCCAAACTGGTCGCGGAACGCGCGGGTGAATGCTTCGTGCGAGCCGTAATCCGCCTCCAGCGCCAGCGACAGAATGTCCGGCGCGCCGTTCGCAAGACTGCGTGCCGCCTCGGTCAGCCGCCGCGCGCGCACGTAGCGCATCACCGGCAGGCCGGTGGCTGCGGCAAACGCACGCACGATGTGGAACCGCGACACGCCTGATATCGCAGCGATCTCGTCGAGCGTCATCGGCTCGGCCAGATGGCTCTCGATATACCAGAGCGCGCGATGGGCTGGATTCATGGTGGTTCGGGCCCTCGTTCGAAGCGCGGCCATGATGCACGGAACGCCGCGGGCTTCGCTTGATCGGCGTTGCGGTCCCGCAGGAGGATAACGCCGGAACAGCCACTGGCAACGCCCGGGCGTTCGTGACTACACTCGGGACGTCCTTGAAACCGCTCACAAGAAAGCAGGAGGAACCGCGCCATGAAGATCACCGATGTGCGGGCGCACCATATCCGCATCCCCTATGATGCCGGTGTCGCGAGCTTCCGCCAGGGCGCCTCCGCCATCACCGCGCTGGACATGGTGATCGTCGAGGTCACGACCGACGCGGGGCTGACCGGCTGGGGCGATGCCTTCGCCTATGTCTGCCCCCGCACCACGCGCAGCGCCGTCGAGGAGATGATCGCACCGCACGCCCGCGGCCTGGAGGTTCCCGATGCCGCCGGCATTCCCGCGGTGATGGAGCAGATCCAGCGCAATCTGCATCTGTTCGGCCGCTACGGCATCACCATGTTCGCGATATCCGGGCTCGACATCGCGCTGTGGGACCTCGCCGCCAAGATCAAGGGTGTGCCGGTGTACCGCCTGCTCGGCGAGACCAGGCGCCCGGCCATTCCGGCCTATGCGAGCCTGTTGCGGATCGGCTCGCCCGACAACATCGCCAGCGAATGCAGGAAGGCGCTCGCGCTCGGCTATGGCGCCATCAAGCTGCACGAGACCACGGCGCCGGCGGTCTTTGCCGCGCGCGAGGCGATCGGCCCGGGCATTCCGCTGATGGTGGACATGAACTGCCCGCTGTCAGGCGAGCAGGCGATCGCGTTCGCCGGGACATGCGCTGACGCGCAGCCGATGTTCCTGGAGGAGCCGGTCTGGCCGCCGGAGGATTTTGCAGCGCTCGCCGAGGTCCGCCGCAAGGGCGGGCTCGGCGTTGCCGCCGGCGAGAACGCCTGCACGGAATATCAATTCCGCCAGATGATGAATGCGGGCGCGGTGAGCCATGCCCAGCCGTCGGTGATCAAGGTCGGCGGCATCACGGAATTTCTGAAGGTCGCGGCGCTCGCAGATGGGCTCGGCGTCAAGATCGTCCCGCACTCCCCGTATTTCGGCCCCGGCCTGCTGGCGACCCTGCATCTGTTGGCCGTGCGCGACGACGGGTTCGTCGAGATGTTTTACCTGAAGCGCGAGGCCTGCCTCTGGGGCGGCCGCGCCGATGTCGATGCCACCGGCCATGTCGCGGTGCCGACTGGAGCCGGGCTCGGCTATGAACCCGACCGCGGCGTGATGGAGCGATATCGCGTCGCGTGAGCGCGGCGCCTATTTCGACGCGTCCTTGGCCGGCGGCGCGTCCTGCTTCTTCTTCAAATCCTCCGCGATCTTCGTCTGCGCGGCCTGGAGATCGAGAAGCGTCTTCTGCAAGCCGGCGAGGCTCGTCTTCAACGCGTCGATCTGGCGATTGGCGGCATCCAGCTTCTGCTGGTGATCGAGGTTGAGCTTGGTGATCGTCTTCTGGAGGAAATCGACGTTGCTCTGGAGGCAGCTCGTGCGCCGCTCCATGGTCTTCTCGACGGTGCAGATCTCGATGCCGGGCACGTCCTGCGCGCGGAGCGGCGCGATCGCCAGCGTCGCGAGCAGCAACATCACGACACAAGCGCTGGCGTTTCGAAACGGCATGCAGGTTCCTCGTCAAAACGATCACGGCAATGTGCGCTTTTTGCGCGCAGCCGGCGAAGGCTACCACACTCGTACCGCATTCTCGCGTTGAGCTTGGCTCGTTCCCTCGGGACAGGGAGCATTGAACCGCACGCGGAAGAATTGGGCGCTCTTTCCGCGGCTTTGATTAGGGGAGATTTTTGGAATGGCAACGCGCGATAGACGTCTGGCGGAGTTCGACGGCGCTGGAGAACCGCCACCTGGCTTGCCGGTCGAAGTGCTGTGCGAGGATCACAGCGGAACGTATCAACTGCCGTTCGCCTGCCGCTATGTCGAGGGACGCTGGCAGAACCACGAGGCCGGCATCGCGGTCGAAGCGACCGTGATCGGCTGGCGCCTGCCACGCCTGAAGCACTCCGGCGTCGCCTGACGGCGGCTTCTGTTCCAAAATGCAACGGGGCCGCGCGCCGTCTTAACCTTCGGAACGCGGTTCGAACGAATCGCGTCCGAATCAGCCGAATGGCCTTGTCCACGCCTGTTCACGGCTAGATGTCGATGCGGGTCTGTTCTCGCGCACAATATCTGCGAGACCTGCGGACGGGCTCGGGCGTCGAGCCGGCGCCAAAGGTTAACGGTGGACAGGGCGTGGCTCGCACCACGGCCCCAGGCGGTCCCCGCCCCCGAAACAGGCAGGGCCGAGCCGGGCCTGCCTAATATTCGACCTCGAGCTCCTCGATCTCGGCCGGCTCTTCCTTCGCCGCCGCGATCCATTCCTTCATCTCGGGCATCGCCATGATGGTATCGGCGTAGGCCTTCAGAAGCGGCTCGAGCTTGACGTCATAGGTCACGAAGCGCGTCACCACGGGCGCGTACATCGCATCCGCCATGGTGCGCCTCTCGCCGAACAGGAACGGGCCGCCCGATTTCTCCAGGCAGTCACGCCAGATGAACCAGACGCGGTCGATGTCGGCCTGCGCGCGCGACCAGATCTTGAAGCCGGGGAAGTGCCCCTTCAGATTGACCGGCAGCGAGGCGCGCAGCGTGGTGAAGCCGGAATGGATTTCGCCGCAGATCGAGCGGCAATGGGCGCGCTGGACGCGGTCATCCGGCAGCAGGCCGGCATCCGGCATCACCTCGTTGAGATATTCGGCGATCGCCAGCGTGTCCCAGACGGTGGCGCCCTCGTGGCGCAGGCACGGCACCAGGATCGACGACGACAGCAAGAGAATTTCGGCGCGCGCGGAGGCGTCGTCGGGCGCGGTCACGATCTCCTCGAAATCGAGCCCGGAAAATTTCGTCAGCAGCCAGCCACGCAGCGACCAGGACGAGTAGTTCTTGCTGCTGATGGTCAGTGTCGCCTTCGCCATATGGCCCCTTCCCTCACGCCTGAGACGGGCACCCCGCCCGGCCCGCTGGCGTGCCCACTACCTGTGCTTCCCATGTGTACACCTCGCTTGAAGAGCAAGCGATGTGCCAGTTTTCCAGGCGATTCGACTCAGGTTTGGCTTCGATATTGCATGGCACCATGGAACAGGTGGGCGCTTCAGTATGATGTCGATGTATTATCAAGCCTTTCAGAACCAGATGGACCTGACGGCGCCGTGGCGGGCGGGCGCCTCGTCTGCGCTCAGATTCCTCAACCTGGTGCCGCAGGGCGTGTCGGACCAGGTCGTCGGCCGGCTCTCGGCGGCGCTGGAGCTGATCTCGCGCTCCACCCTCACCTACCATCGCCCGGCCTACGGCATCGACAGTGTCATGGTGGGCAATCGCGAGGTCGCCGTCACCGAGGAGATCGCCTACGCGACCCCGTTCGGCTCGCTGCTGCACTTCAGGAAGCAAGACGTGCCCGAGCAGCCGCGCATGCTGCTGGTGGCGCCGATGTCCGGCCATTTCGCGACGCTGCTGCGCGGCACTGTGAAGACGCTGCTCCAGGACCACGACGTCTACATCACCGACTGGCACAATCCGCGCGACATTCCGCGCAGCGAAGGCCGCTTCGGGCTCGACGACTACACCGATCACCTCATCGATTTCCTCGGCCAGCTCGGCCCGCGCCCGCATATGGTGGCGATCTGCCAGCCGTCGGTCTCGGCGCTCGCGGCCGCCGCCGTCATGTGCGAGGGCAACCATCCTTCCCGGCCGGCGACGCTGACGCTGATGGCAGGCCCGATCGACACGCGGATCCAGCCGACCAGGGTCAACGAGTTCGCCAAGAGCAGACCGATCGACTGGTTCGAGCAGAACCTGATCAACTACGTGCCGGTGCAGTGCCGCGGCGCACTGCGCAAAGTGTATCCCGGCTTCGTCCAGCTCACCGCCTTCGTCTCGATGAACCTCGAGCGGCACATCAAGCAGCACATGGATCTCGCCAACCACATCGCCAAGGGCGAGAAGGAGAAGGCGGCGACCATCAAGACCTTCTACGACGAATATTTCGCGGTGATGGATCTGCCGGCCGAGTTCTACATCGAGACCGTGCGCGACGTGTTCCAGGAGCATCTGCTGCCGCAGGGCAAGCTGATGCATCGGGGACGGCCGGTGAACACCAAGGCCGTCAGCCGCATGGGGCTGATGACGGTCGAGGGCGAGAAGGACGACATCTGCTCGATCGGCCAGACGCTCGCCGCGCAAGACCTCTGCACCGGCGTGCGCGCCTATCGCCGCGTGCACCACATGCAGGCCGGCGTCGGCCATTACGGCGTGTTCTCCGGCAAGCGCTGGAACAACGAGATCTATCCGCTGCTGCGCGATTTCGTGCACGTCAATTCGTGAGGCGCACGCCGTGGCGCGCCCGGGCTGCTTTTCAAGCCCGTATCGAGCCGGGCCACGCGACGACTTGCCCTGACATCACAACGCGGTTGCGTCCGCTCTCCTTGGCGGCGTAGAGCGCCTTATCCGCAGCCGCAATCAACGACGTGCAATCCGCCTTGTCGCCGAACGACACATGTGTGGCGCCGCCAATACTGAGGGTGACCTGCCTGGATGGCGGGTTGAGCGCGTGCAGGATCCCGAGGTCCTGAATCGCTTGCCGGATTCGCTCGCCGACCTGCTCGCACCCCCCCATGTCGGTATTTGGTAGCAGCAAGGTGAATTCCTCGCCACCATACCTGGCGGCTACGTCTGCCGGCCGTCTGGCCTGCTCCGCCAGGACCCCGGCGACCGAGCGGAGACATGCATCGCCCGCCTGATGCCCGTACTGATCGTTGAAACTCTTGAAATGATCGACGTCCATCAGCAACAGTGACAGAGGCGTTCCTTCGCGCCTGGCCCGGTCCCATTCCGCCTCCAGCCGCTCGTCGAAGTGTCTGCGGTTTGCCAAGGCCGTCAGGCCATCCGAACTGGCGAGGGCCGCAAGCTTATCCTCCCGATCCTTACGTTCGGTCATGTCGCGCGAGATCGCCACCACGCCGTTGATGTCTCCGCTCTGCGCACTCCTGGCGACGCGCAGCGCGGTTTCGATCCAGACCTCGCCCTTCTCGCGATGCCGAGCGCGATAAGTGATTCTAGCCTCTTCGGCTTCGCCGTTCCCCAACGCGGAGATCGTTTGCTCAACCCGGGCCAGGTCCGCGGGATTTATGCCGGCGAAGGCCGACGTATCCACCAACTGGTTCGGAGCCCAGCCGAGAACTCGCGCGCTGGACGGCGACGCATAGAGGATCCGTCCATCGACCGCTATGCGCATGACCATGTCTCCCGACTGCTCCGCGAGGAGGCGAAAATCCGCCTCCTTGGCGACCAGGGCGGCTGCCATCTTTTGCCGCAGGTGCAACTGGCGCACCAGGAAGAGCCCCGCAACAGCGAGCCCTCCTATCAGTCCCAGCACCGCAGCCATGCGCGTCAGCGCCGCTTTGCGCCAGGGCGCCAAGACGTCGTCTTCCGATTCCGTGGCAACCACGAGAACAGGGTACCGACTGCTCAGCTGATAAAAGCTCAGACGCCGAACGCCGTCGAGAGGCGACGTGAAGTAGTAGACGTCCGCAGTCGGCCGCTCGCGGATTATTCTAAAAAGCGGAGCACTCGACAGGTCGCGGCCCGTATAGCCGTTGTCCGGGCTACGCGCGAGGATAACGCCTTTCGCGGTCGCCAGTGCAATCGAACCGTTCTGGCCAACGTCGAATCCGCGATAGAACTGCAGAAAATAGTCGACATCGATCGTCGTAAGAGCCACTCCGGCAAAACTGCCGTCAGGATGATTGAAGCGCCTTGAGGCGGTGATGATCCATTGCCCGCCCGACCTGCTCCTCACTGGAGACCCAATGAAGGTTCCCCGGTCAGCCACGGCGCGATGATGCTGGAAATATTCTCGGTCACTGTTGTTGAGACCGGCGAAATTCACAGGCTCGCTGGTTGCGAGCCAGCGGCCGGTCTCGTCATAGACGAACACGGCGCGGATCCGATTCGCGGCTTTGCGCCGGGAAAGAAAGGTCTGAATCTTGGCGATTGCCGCCGGGCTGGTTCCCTCAAGCTCGAGTTGGCCAACCAACACATTTAGAACGGTGTCCGCGAGTTCGAACGTGTCGTCCGCGTGTTGCGTCACCGACCGGGCCAGATTGGCCATGTCCGTTTCGGAGCCCTTCAGGACCGTCACTCGCGAGGACCACTCCCGCCAACCGCTGAGCACGACGAGCGCCAAGCAGGCGACCGCCACGAATGCCGAGACCCAGAACGTGAGACGCCCGAGCCGAAGATCGCTGCGGTGATCGATCAACAGATGCTCCCTCCACCCTTAATCCGCAAACGCCTTGGGCCAAGGGATGGTTGCTCGCTCCGGTTGAGTTTTTTGGCAGGGCACCGGAAGGAGACCGCCGGCATCGATGAGCGGCCTGACCGTCGATCGATATCCCGTGGACTGGTCGGACGAGAAGGACAACACAGCAATCAGCTCAGCTTGACGGCCTTGAGCACTGTGCCGGCCACTCGGCCAAAGCCAGGTTCACTAAAACTCGTCGGATGCAGGCTTCGAACTCCGGCAAGATGTGCCAAGTCGTCGATCCGCCGTTGAGGCCGAATCACCAGGCTCTCTGCCGGCAGGCGCTCGGTCGGCGAAAACGACGCGGGCTTCGCGCCGCGCGTAACAATGTGGGGCAACGGCGCGGCCATTGACCAGATGTTCTTAAGCATCGCCCTGTTCACCGAGCGCGCGATGACACCGTTCCCCCTCAGACGGGCGACGGTAAAGAGCTTGCGAATCAGCAGGTCTCGTTCAAGCGACTGCGGCAAATGGAACTGCACCCCGACGAGCTGGCCTCTTTGTTGCACGACCGTCGCGTCGATCCAACCCACCTGCACGATGTGCACCCGTAGCGGTTCTCCAGCGCGAGGATAGTCAATGCCGGAGCCGAGCAGAACGCCGGCGCCAGAGAGGGAGATGTTGCTCATGCGCCCAGAAAGCCGCTCGCCGGACGCGGTTTGGATCAAGATTGATTCATCGGCATCGAAACGCTCCTCGGTGCGTCCCATCCGCGCCTGTAGCGAGGTCATGCAGACGAAGAAAAGCACGACGATGTTCACGACCGACCAGAAGGCGACCATCGGTAGAGCCGCCGGATGATCGATGATCCGCCATTCCGGGATCGTGTTCAGGACCACACCGACGACCGTCAACGCCATCAGAACCGCCGACGGCCAGAATATCTCCGCGGCGTAGCTTGCGCGTCGCGCAGCAGCTCCCTTGGGCGTCACCCTGAACGCATGCCCCGTCGGCTTGACGAGAGTCTCGAGCACCGTCGGCAGGATCTTGAAGCTCTGGATAGTCGCCGACACCTGAGCGGCGAGCGGAAAGTGCTCGTGCGGCGCGAACCAGGAGATACCGCCGTTAAGCGCCAGGATCGCGGGGAACAAGTAATAGAAGACCGACTCGGGAGTGACGTCGACGACAGGCGCGAGGCCAGTCCACATGAACACGATCGGAACCACCACGACCGCGAGCGCCCGCAGGCCCATGGAGAGCCAGTGCGCAGGAAAGAAGAGGAGCCGATGCATCAAGCCCAGTCCGGGTCCGAGCGGGCCGGCGGCGAGATACAGCGTCTGGATCGCGCCACGCGCCCAGCGTTGCCGCTGCACGAAAAAGGCGTCAAGGCTTTCCGGCGCCAGTCCAATCGCCAGCGGCTCGCGAAGATAGCGAGTGACGTATCCCTTGCGCAGCAGGACCAGCGTCAGCAGGATGTCTTCCGTGATGGACTGGGTCGGCAAGGCATCGCCCACCGCGCGGAGTGCTGCGCGACGCGTGACGGAGTTGGAACCACAACAAAAGGCACCATCCCAGCCGTCGCGCGCGGGCATGATGGCATCGAAGAAGAACCGTTGTTCGTCCGGCAGCCCCCTGTGCAAGCCGAGATTCGCCTGCATCGGGTCCTCATTGTAGAAGGTGTGCGGGATCTGAACGATTCCGATCTTTGGATCAGCGAAGAAGCCCGTCGTGCGCATCAGGAAATTGCGCTGCGGCACGAAGTCCGCATCAAAGATCGCGAAGAACTCGCCGCTCGTCTTCGTCAGTGCATGATTGATATTGCCGGCCTTGGCATTCAAGTTGTCGGCGCGCGTGAGATAGCCGGCGCCCTTTTGCGTGCAGAGTTCCCTGAGCCAAGGCCTGCGACCATCATCCAAGACCCATACCTGGAAGTTTGGATAGTCCAGACACAACGCGCCCGTAATCGTCTTTTCCAGCACCTCGATTGGCTCGTCATAGGTCGGAATAAAGACGTCGACCGCGGGCAGCTCGTCATCCGGCAGGCTGCGCAGCCGACGCTCGTGCTGATCTGCTTCGCTGCGGCGATCGGTCCTGCGAAGGAAAGTCAGATAGAGAATGAACTGATCTGTGAAGGTCAGAAGCTCGACGAACAGACAGAACCAGATCCAGCCGACCTGATACCAGGTCCCGCTTGCCGGCAGCACGGTGGTGAAAATACGCCATTCGAGATAGCGGGCGACCACAAGCCAAACCACGACAAAGACCGCGACACGGGCCCAGAGGCGCGCGACTGGAAAGGTCGGCGCCAACAGGTACATCGCCGCAAAGATGCCCAGCATCGGCGCGAACAGCTGAGAGAGAGGCAGAGTCATGGCCTGCATGGAACATCTCGCTTACAGGGACGACTGGTCGAGCTCCAGGCGAGCGGTCAGCCATTTCAGCTTCGAGCTGACCAATCGTAGCAGGCCGTCGGCTCTGCGCTCGAAGCGCACCTCAGCCAACCGCCCGATATCGCAGGAGCCGTTGCGGTCGGCCAACGTCTCATTGGACGGAAGCGATATCTCAACGGTAATGTTGCCCGGATCAGGCCGCGGCACCCGGGCCGCAAGCAGCCGATCATCGCCGTACGCTGCCGATCCGCGGACTTGCCGGATCTGGCCGGTCTTCCATTCGCGGCTCCCAATCAGGCGGACGGTAGCCGCATCTCCGGCCTTGATCTTCTCGAAATCGCGCTCGGGGAGTTCAACAACGATAAACCGGCGTTCGCAATCTGCAAAATCGAAGACCGATTGCCCTTCCGTGACCATCGAGCCCGGGCTGGCCGCCACCGACCAGACTACATGAGCTGCCGGCAAGGACAGATCGTAGTGATCGAGACGATCAAGTCGAGTGCGTTCCTCTGCGATCTCCGCGGCCAGCTGCGCGGCACGTGAGCTGTTCTGCAACAGGTCTGTCTCGAGCTCCTGGCGGCGGAGGACAAGCCGCTCGCGCTGCTGCTGCGAATAGGGCACATCATTGGCATCGCCACGAAGATAGATGCCCTTCTCAGCCGCCCCCAATTCGGTCTTGAGGCGCTGCAGGCGTTCATCGGCCATCTGGCACCGCGTTGCGGTCGCCTCTTGAGAAGCCTGGGCCTCGCCGGAGCGGATCTGCGAACTGATGCCGAGCTTCACGAGCTTCTCAATCCGGCCCGCGACATCGTTCCGCTGCCGCGCCTCGGCGAGACAGCCGCCTTTTTCAACTTCCGTTTCGCCGATCTCGTGGCTCAGCCGCGCCACCATCCCCAAACGATAGTCTTCGCTGCGCTCGCGGAGCTTGCGATCGAGCTCGGCGATTTCCTCGAGTTGCCGACGTGCAAGCTCGGCGCGTTTGGTGGACATGGCAAGCTGCTGATCAAGGTCCATGAGATGCCGGCGATCCGGCGAACGCGCCTCGACCAGCGGCACCACCCGGGCGCGCTGGAAATATTCACCCTTGCGTGGAAGATCTGACGAGAGCTGACCCGCCATTGGGGCAGTCACCCGCATGAGCTCGGCATTGACATAGGCGGAGGGAGCGACTCGGTAGGTCACATACGGCAACAGGGCCCATCCGCTCAGAGCGATGATCCCGAGCGCCAGGGATCGGCGAACAATCCGGCTGCGAATGAAACGTTCGACGTGCAAGCGAACCACGGCTGGATCTCCAATGGGCTTTGGTCGCTGCGTCTGCCCAGCGAAGGCAAGCCAATCGGCGCATGGCCCGGTGTTGGGATGACGTCTGCGCCTTGAGCAATCCGCCAACATTGCTGCTAGCCGAAATCAGGTTTCGTCACCGCAGCAGGGTCGCGTTCGCAACCAAGAGAAGCATATCTAGCTTTCACCACATTAGGTTAAGCTGTGTCAAAACCGGAAGACTACGGCTCCCGAATCGAGGAACCAGGATGCCGACCTATTCCCGCTTGAAGTCGGCGCGCCGTTGGCGCCGATCGAACGGCGGCGCGGCTAACGCCCATTCCGAAGCAGCTTCTCCGCTTCTTCGACTTCGGGAAGATTTCGCTCCGCGTCGAATTCAGCGAGGACGGGAGCGAGCAGTGTGAAAACCGCGCCGGCTCGGCCATTTGCCTTGTGCAGGCGCGCAAGTCCAAGGGCGCTGCGCAATTCGAAAGTCTTCGCCTGCTGGTGCCGTGCGATTTCCAGCGCTCGGTTGAAGGCATTTTCGGCGCTGGAACCGTCCGGAGGGTCATGACGCGACAAAAGCTCGCCCTGGACGCGATGCAGCTCCGCATCAAGCCAATGCTGACCGGATTGTCCCGCCGATGCGATCAATTCGCTCAAGATGTCCAGCCCGGTTTCGAGCTGGCCCACCTCTGCATCCGCCATCGCGACCTGCATCCCCCAAAACGGTTCACAGAGGTAGCAGTCATTCTCGCGCAGCATGGTCCATCCGCGACGCATTTCCGTCAGTCCGGCCATTCGGTCGCCGGCACGCCAGTTGGCCAGGCCATTCAGGTAGGTACCGGCGGCCACATACAGCGGCATCGTATGGTCACGCGCAAGGCCGAGCGCCAGGATAGTATCCGTTTGCTGCAACAGCCCCCCGCATAGCCCGTCGAACACAGCGCGATGAACAAGCGCATTGGCCTGGGAAAGCGCCCGTTTTTCTCCTGAAGCGCTCACCGCTTCGGCGGCGAGCCGGCGCGCGCGAGCGATGCTGCCAAGCGGCCAAAGCACCAGAGCAAGAAACCTCATGATCACGAACGGCAGATCCAGCGCCGAGGGCCTGAACGTCGCGGGATCCGGCTCGGCACCATAGATCGCCAGTGCCTGCTCGAGATGCGTTCTCGCCTTCAGATAGTCGCCCCCGAACCAGCAGGTGACGCCGCCCGTCCAATGCGCAACGACGGCGGCCACTGCCGCGTCCGGTCGTCGCTCCGCGGCACTCATGATGGCGTCCGCCAGCTCCCGCATCGGAGCAAGTTCGCCGTGGGTCAGGCAGGCATTGAAGAGACCGGAATGGATCGGCGCAAGTTCAACCGGATCATTGATGTCGGCCGCGAACTGCCGGGCGCGCGTCCATGCAGCGACCGTTTCGGGGGCGCTATGCCCGAGGCCACCCCTTAACGCGCGGCCATATGCGATTTGAAGATTCAACCTGCTCATCATCCGATGAGGCTCATCAGGCAACTCATCGGCGATGGCAATCGCCTTGCCGAGATGCGCAATTGCCTCGGAATAGGCCGAGCGCTTCAGCGCCTGCTGGCCCGCCTTGCGCCACCACTCGAGGGCGACCTCGTTCAGCCCAGCCTCGGTGAAGTGGTGCGCCAGAACTTCCGGCTCAGTCTCGGCCACGACCGGAAACTTTTCGCGCAGGACATCGCCGATGCGGGTGTGAAGCACCTGCCGTTTGCTCTTGAGCAGGCTCTCGTAGGCCGCCTCCTGAACGAGAGCGTGCTTGAAACTATAGTTTGCTTCGGGCGGAGTCCCGCGACACACCAGCAGTTCGGCCTCTTCGAGTTGCCCCAGCGCAGCGCTCAGCGTCAGATCATCGCGTCCCGCCACATATCTCAGCAGCGCGTACGAGAAGTCGCGGCCGATGGCGGCGCCAATCTGCGCCACCTCCTTGACCGGCGCCAGCCGGTCGAGCCGCGCCATCAGCGAATCCTGCAGCGTCGCGGGAATGGCCAGCGGCGGGAGCGGACTCTCGAGGCGATAGCGCCCGGCACCTTCGACGAGCCATCCGGACTCCAGCACCATCTTGGTCAATTCCTCGACGAATAGCGGGACGCCATCCGTCCTGTCGATGATCTGCTTCATCATCTCGCGTGGCAGCTGGCGACCGACAGTCACCTGCTCGACCAGCGCCCGCGTGTCCTGCCGATCGAGCCGGTCGAGCCGCAGCAGACTGACGTTGCCAAGGCCCGACCAGGAGGGCTCGAACTCCGGCCGCGATGTCATGAGCACGAGTATCGGCAGTCTCCGGATCCGGTCGACCGTGAGATCGAACAGTTCAAGAGTCGTGGCATCGGCCCAATGCATATCCTCGCAGACAATCAGCAGGGGCTGCTCTCGCGCCAATCCCTCAAGCTGATCGAGAAGGGTGGCAAAGGTCTGTCGCCGCTGCTGCGCCGGGCTCAGACCGAGCGGCGGGTAACGGTCGTCGGTCGGGATCGAAAGCAGTGCTGCAATGAGCGCTGTCGCCCGGGCGACCTGCTGCGTTCCAAGCGCCAGCATCGCCTCGAGCTTGTCGAGCTTTTGCCCGGGCGTGTCGTGCGAGCAAATGCCGGCCGCGCGCTCGAGCTGCGCGACAAAGGGATGAAGCGCACTGTTGGTGTGGTAGGGCGAACACTGATATCGCACCCGGCGGTGCACTCCCAACCCGGCGCTTTCGGACAGCGTTGCGACCATGCGCGACTTGCCGATGCCCGCTTCGCCGGAAATCAGCACCATCTGGCCCTGTCCCTGCCATGCCAGCCGCTGGCGCGAGAGCGCGAGTTCGATCTCCTCCTTGCGGCCGACAAAGCCGATCGAGCGCGCCGCGTGGACCGCCTCGAAGCGACTTTCCGATGCGGCCGCTCCCTCGACCGCCCAGACTGCGATGGGTTCTGATATCCCCTTGACCTCGCGGCGGCCGAGGTTGCGAAAAGTGAAGAGATCACCGAGCAGCCGGCGCGTCGACGAGGCAACGACGACCGCTCCCGGCTCCGCCAGGCTCTGGAGCCGGGCAGCGAGGTTTGGTGTGTCGCCGACCGTTGCGTGCTCCTCTGACGCATCTCCGCTGATGAGGTCGCCGACCACCACGAGCCCGGTCGCGATTGCGATCCGCAGCTCAACCCGCTCATCGCCGCTCGTCTTGAGCTGTCTCATCGCAGCGATGGCGTCGAGGCCCGCGCGCACTGCGCGCTCCGCGTCATCCTCGTGGGCGCGCGGATAGCCGAAATAGACAAGTATTCCGTCGCCGACGAACCTGGCTATGCTGCCGTCATAGGCGGAAATGACCCTCGCGCAGGCGGCGCGATAGGCCCGGATCACTTCCCACATATCCTCGGGATCAAGACGCGCCGAGAGTGCGGTCGAGCCGACCAGATCGCAAAACATGACGGTGAGGTGGCGTCGCTCGGCGTCGTGAGGAGGAGCCGGCGATGCGATCAACGCGGCGGGATCGAGGTCGGCAATAGCACGCAGCATTTTACGGCGATGTCCGAGCAGGACTCCGAGCTTGTCGAAGTCCTCGTCCATCAGCTCGGGAAGGACGCCCATGTCGACGCCATTCTGGGCGAAACGCTCTGCGTACTGCCCAAGCCCCAGCTTCTCGAGCCACTCCGCAATCTGCATTGGCTCCACCGATCGTGTGGTTGGCGGTTAGCAGAATTTTGGACCACGGCGCGCGGACGATATCCCAACATCGCCATGATGGCACGTCTTGTTTGTTGCGCGATAATTTAGGTTACTCGGTACCGATACGGCTTCCAGGCAGCGACATGCCCGATGCGAACGGCGACGCCACCAAAAATCGTCAGCACGCAGCGTTGGACGACAGAGGTTGCGATGAGCGTGGCTACTCATTCCATACCTGAAGCCCGCTCCAGCACTGCGGCTCGTGCTCGCGTCACAAAGCCAGGCAGACGTTTTCCGCGAGCGTAGTCCTTCATTTCTTGTCCATGTACGTTTCGTTGTTGCGAGCCATCGTGCCCGCCGCAACTTGAAGCGAGGAACCAACCACCCAACAGCCGGCGACAAATGCTACCAGGCCATTGGGAGGGTTTTGATCAAGGACAAGGATGCTGACGGACAGAGCTGCGGCAATTGCGGCGCCGAACGTGCCGGCCGCACTCATGATCTCAACCGGCTCGGAACCATTCCATTCTTCCGAGATGCCCGAAATCGACTTCCGCGCGGCACTGCCCGACAGATCAATTCCGACATAATAGCTGAGCGCTCCGTAGAGCATCGTTATCAGCACGATCCAGCCGCTTTCAAACAGTCCACCCTTCTCACGCAACAGGGTCGCACCGACGTAGAGGCCGCAAGAGGCCCCAACGGCTGCAAGCCCAATTCTTTCAAGAAGATGGGCAGACTTGATCAGGCTGGAACGAGCGATCCGAAGATTGCTGGCGTGCCTTGTTAGAGAAAATGCGCTGAAAACTTCACTGCTGATCTTCATTGGAGGGTCCTTCTCGAGTAAGTAGCGGCCTACCGGCCGACCCCGAATAGAGGGCTGCCTCGTGGACGCGTTTCGCGATTCCCTTGATTCCAATTTCTGAAAAATCTGTGCTGAGTGAAGGGCTGGCTTGCTCGTGAGCGAGACGAAAGCCAATCCAAAAAAGCTGCGAGCACGCGGCTTCGCAGGCACTGCATCTCACCCGTGTCTGTCAGGTCCGGGTGCGGCAATTTCTTACGGGATTGGTAGCTCGAGAAGAGAGTGACGGAGTATGAGATCGTTCACATTCCGCAGTTCCCTGTCGCTCGACCCGGTCACAATTTCCGGAGGACGAGTCTGCATCGTCGCATTACCTGGGAGCGCGCGAGCGGGAGCTGAAAGGCGCGGTCGGTTGGCAAGCTGTCCGGCGTTTCGCCGGCATCCAACCTATCTACACTTGCCTGCTTCGTGCACTTCAACTCACGGGTTCGGACACGTCATCGGAAACGCACCGCATCCCGCGCGTCTCAGGCCGACCACTCCTCGCCCCACACCTGGACGACGTGACCGGGCGAGACCTCGCGATATTGCCGCACCGGCGGCTGGTAGTCCGGCGCACGCACCGGGCTTCTGATCTCGTCGTTTGCGACCTCGCGCTTCGTGCCGCGGCGCGCGGGGTCGGGCACCGGCACGGCCGCCATCAGCTTCCTGGTGTAGGGATGCTGCGGATTGCCGAACAATGCCGCGCGCGGGCCGATCTCGACGATCTCGCCGAGATACATTACCGCGACGCGATGGCTCATGCGCTCGACCACCGCGATGTCGTGGGAAATGAAGAGATAGGCAAGGCCCATGCTGGCCTGAAGGTCGAGCATCAGATTGACGACCTGCGCTTTCACCGAGACGTCGAGCGCGGACACGGCCTCGTCGGCGACGATCAGCTTCGGCCCGAGCGTGAGCGCGCGCGCAATGCAGATGCGCTGGCGCTGGCCGCCTGAGAACTCGTGCGGAAAGCGCGCGGCCATGTCGGCGGTCAAGCCGACGCGCACGAGCAGGTCGGCGACCTTGTCGCGCGCCTGCGACGCCGAGGCGAGGCCGTTGGCCAGCAGCGGTGCTGCGATCGACGTCCCCACCGACATGCGCGGATTGAGGCTCGCGAACGGATCCTGGAACACGATCTGCATCTGCTTGCGACAGTCGCGCAAGGTGCGGCCGTTCATGCCGAGCACGTCCCGACCGTCGAGCAGAACCGTCCCGCCGTCCGGCTCGACCAGCTTGAGGATGGAGCGGCCGGTCGTCGACTTGCCGCAGCCGGATTCGCCGACCAGCGCCAGCGTCTCGCCCGCGTGCAAGGTGAAGGAGACGTTCTCGACCGCGTGGACGCGGCCGGAGACCTTGCCGAACAATCCCGAGCGGATCGGAAAGCGCGTGGTGAGATTGGCGACTTCGAGCAGCGGGCGCTCGGCGATCGAGACCGTATCAGGGGTCTCCGTCGGCTCGTCCGAAGTGCCGGTCACCTTGTCGACGATCGGAAAGCGCATCGGCCGCGGACGCCCGTCCATGGAGCCGAGGCGCGGCACGGCTGCGAGCAGCGCGCGGGTGTAGGGATGCGAGGGCGCCGCGAAGATGCGCGAGGTCGCATCAAGCTCGACCGCCTGCCCGCCATACATCACCACGGTGCGATCCGCGATCTCGGCGACCACGCCCATGTCGTGGGTGATGAAGAGGATCGACATATCCTCCTCCTGCTGGAGCTCTTTCAGCAACTCCAGGATCTGGGCCTGGATGGTGACGTCGAGCGCGGTGGTCGGCTCGTCGGCGATCAGGAGTTTCGGCTTGCAGGCGAGCGCCATCGCGATCATCACGCGCTGGCGCATGCCGCCGGAGAAGCGATGCGGATGCTCGTGGAAGCGTGATGCCGCCGCGGGAATGCGGACACGGTCGAGCAGGCGCACGGTCTCGGCCTCGGCGGCCGCCCGCGACAGGCCCCGATGCTGGATCAGCGCTTCCGCGATCTGGAAGCCGATGGTGAGCACCGGGTTGAGGCTCGTCATCGGCTCCTGGAAGATCATGGCAACGTCGTTGCCGCGGATATCCTTCATGCTCGCTTCGGGCAGCGCCAGGAGATCGCGGCCGGTGAGCGTGACGCGCCCCTCGATGCGGCCGCTCTCCTTGGGAATGAGCCGCATGATCGACAGCGCGGTGACGCTCTTGCCCGAACCGGACTCGCCGACGATCGCCACGGTTTCGCGCGGCGCGACGTCGAACGACACGTTGCGGACGACGGGGATCCATTGCCGCTCGCGCATGAAGGACGTGGTGAGGTCCGCGACCGACAGCACCGGCGCCTGTGCTTCGGCAATGACTTGGTCAGGTCTGCTTGCGCCGATGCTCATGCGAGTGTCCTAGTAGCCGCGCGAACGATCGACGAGCCCCGGCAGATCTTCGCCGCGGCGGTGACGTGCGATGACGTCGAGCACATAGTCGACGGCCGTATCAGGCGTGGTCATGCTGGCATTGTGCGGCGTCAGCAGGATGCGCGGATGGCTCCAGAATGGATGGCCCGCCGGCAGCGGCTCGGGATCGGTGACGTCGAGGACAGCCCCCGAGAGCACGCCGCTGTCGAGAGCCGCGAGGACATCGGCCTCGACGAGATGCGGGCCACGCCCGACATTGACCAGGGAGGCGCCGCGCGGCAGGCGCGCGAACAGGTCCGCGTTCAGGATGCCGCGGGTCTCGTCGGTCAGAGGCAGCAGGCAGACGAGAATGTCGGTCTGCGCGAGGAAATCGGGCAACGTGTCGATGCCCGCATAGCAGGTGACGCCCTCGATCTCGCGCAGCGAGCGGTTCCAGCCGAGACGCGGAAAGCCGAACGCCTCGAGGCGTTCGAGCACGGCCTGGCCGAGCTGGCCGAGCCCCATCACGCCGACACGCCGCCGCTTCGCCGGCGTGATCCGGATCTCACGCCAGACCTGTTGCTTCTGCTGGCTGATGAAGTCCAGGAGATCGCGATGCAGGGCGAGCACGGCCATGGTGACGTATTCCACCATGGTCTCGGCAATACCGGGCTCCAGCATGCGCACCAGCGGGATGTGCGGTGGAAGTTTGGTGGCGTCGAACTGGTCGACGCCGGCGCCGACCGAGAAGACCAGCTCGAGGTTCGGAAAGGTCGCCGCGATGTCATCAGGCGGCACCCACGCCACGAGGTAGCGCACCTCGGCGGGATCGCCGATGTCGGGCCAGAGCCGGAACGGCAGATGCGGCGCGCGCTCGGCGAAGAAGCGCGCCCATTCCGCACCGCGCACCATGTTGGCCTTGTAGAGAACCGTCATGCGGCCAAGGCCCTCAGAACGGGCTGACCGGCGCGAGCCGGCGGCCGTCGATCATGCGCTTGTGGCTGTAGGCCGCCGGATCGACCAGCGGCGTCGAGCCGGTCACGATGTCGGCGGCGAGCTTGCCGGCCGCGGGGCCGATGCCAAAACCGTGGCCGGAGAAGCCGGTGGCGAGGAAGAAGCCCGGCAGCGCATCGACCGGCGAGATCACCGGGATCGTATCGGGCGTGCAGTCGATCGTGCCGCCCCAGGCTTCCGCGATCTCGATGTCCTTCAATTCGGGGTTAGACTTGATCAGCGACGCCAGCGCCGCACTGACCAGCGACATGTCGGGCGCGGGATCGCGCACGCGCTCGGTCTCGAACGGCGACGGCTTGTCGAAGCTCCAGCTGGTGCCGCGCATGAGCTGGTCGAAGAACGACTTGCCGAACGACATCTTCAGTCCGTTGCGGCGATGCAGATAGGTCGGCCAGAAGGTGCGCGCGTAGCGGAACAGGTCGGGCGACAGCTCGACCGTGCCGCGATTGCGCAGCGCCAGCGTGAAGCCGCCGTCGAGCCGGCGGCGGATGCAGAAGAAGTCGGTGCCGAGCGCACCCGACGTGATCTCCGGCGCCGGCGTGGTCCGGCAGGCGGTGGCGTTGACGAGACCGATCGGCAGCTCGATGCCGTGACGGCGGCAGAACAGCGACGACCAGGCGCCGCCCGACAGCAGCACGGATTGCGTGCGGATGGTGCCCTTCTCGGTGACGACGGCGCTGACCCGCCCGCCGGTCGTCTCCAGCCCGCGCGCGGCGCAGCCCTGATGGATGGTGACGCCGTGCTTTCGCGCGGCGGTCGCGAGCGCAGGCACCGCCATCGACGGCTCGGCGCGTCCGTCGCTCGGCGTGTGCAGGCCGCCGACCCATTTGTCGGCATTGCCGGGCAGGCGCTCGGCGACCTCGGCCGGCGTCAGGACGGTGGAGTGAACCTGCTGCTCGCGCGCGATCGCGGCCCAGCGCTCCCAGCCGGCGAGCTCGTCCTTGCTCTTGGTCAGGAACAGCACGCCGGTGCGGCGGAAGCCCGCATCGACGCCGGCGTCGTTCTGCATATCCTCCCACAGCCGCAGCGCCTCGCGCGCCAGTGGAATCTCCTCACGCGCGCGGCCCTGCTGGCGGCACCAGCCCCAATTGCGGCTCGACTGCTCCCCGCCGACATGCCCTTTCTCGACGAGCGCGACGGAAAGCCCCTTCTTCGCCAGATGATAGGCCGCGGACACACCGATCACGCCGCCGCCGATGACGACGACATCCACCTGCGCCGGCAGGCGTTCGTCGCTATTTATACGGTTGAGCGGCGGGGACATGGGGAACTCCTGGTATTCAGTTCGATCGAAGCTCGTCGGCTCGTCATGGGATGTTCATCCTGGGATCGAGCGCGTCGCGCAGGCCGTCGCCGAGGAAGTTGAAGCTCGTCACCGCGAGCGTGATGGCAAGGCCCGGTGCGATCGCGAGCCACGGCGCGCTGGTGAGATAGATCTGCGCGTTGTTGAGCATGTTGCCCCAGCTCGCGGCCGGCGGCTGGATGCCGTAGCCGAGATAGCTGACATAGGATTCGAGCAGGATCGCCTTGGCAACGTTCAGCGTCGCCGCGACCACGATCGGCGCGATCGCGTTGGGCACGAGCTCGCGGAACATGATCCGCAGGTTCGACGAGCCGAAGGCCAGCGCTGCCACCGCGAATTCGCGCTCGCGCAGCGAACGCACCTGGGCCTCGACGACACGGGCGACGGCCATCCAGGCGGTTGCCGCAATCAGCACGGTGGTGGTGACGAGGCCGGGCTCGGTCAGGGCCGCGAGCGCGAGCAGCAGGAAGATGGTCGGAAAGCACAGCACGGCGTCGACGAGCCGCATCAGGACCGCACCGACCACGCCGCCGTAGAAGCCGGCGAAGGCGCCGACGGCGATGCCGACCGCCATTGCGATCACCATCGCGACGATGCCGATCGAGAGCGACACCCGTCCGCCCATCATCAGCCGCGCCAGCACGTCGCGGCCGAGTTCGTCCGTGCCGAGGATGTGCGCGCCCGAGAGCGGCGGCGCGAACCGCTTCATGATGTCGATATAGGTATCGTCGAACGGCAGGAGATATGGACCCAGTGCCGAACCGAGGACGAGGATGAGGATGATCACGGCGCCTGCGAGCGCGAGCCGGTGCCGGCGAAAGCGCCGCCAGGCGGCCTGGCCGGGCGCGAGCTGGTCGGTGGAGAGAACCGCACTCGTCATCGCCTAACCCACCCGGATGCGCGGATCGACGACGGCATAGAAGATGTCGGCGAGCAGCGAGCCGATCAGCACCATGGTCGCCGAGAACATCAGGATGCCCATCACCACGGGATAGTCGCGATAGCCGATGGAATCGAGGAACAGACGCCCCATGCCGGGCCAGGTGAACACGGTCTCGGCGACCAGCGCGCCGCCGAGCAGCGTCGGAAACTGGAGGCCGGCCACCGTGATCATCGGCAGCAGCGCATTGCGAAGCGCGTGCACGGTGAGGATCCGCCATTCCGGCATGCCCTTGGCGCGCGCGGTGCGGATGTAATCCTGGTGGATGACCTCGAGCATCGAAGAGCGCATGAAGCGGCCCCACATCGCGGTCTCGACCAGCGCCAGCACCAGGGCCGGCGCGATCAGGTGATGCAGCAGATCGAGGAAGGAGCCGTCGCCGACGGTCTCGCGGTTGCCGGCCGGCAGCCAGCCGAGCTTCACCGAGAAGATGTAGATGGTGACGAGGCCGAACCAGAAGGTCGGGATCGACAGCGCGATCATGGCGCCGACGGTTGCCAGCGTATCGAACAGCGAATAGCGGCGCAGCGCGCCGAGCACGCCGATCCAGCAGCCGAGCAGGACCGCGATGATGGTCGCCGTCGCCATCAGCTCCAGGGTGGCGCCGAGATGCGACGAGATCACGGACAGCACCGCCTCGCCGTCGCGATAGGAGCGGCCCCAATCGCCCTTGAGCATGCGGCCGAACCAGTCGAGATACTGGATCGGCAATGGCCGATCGAGGCCGAGCTGCTTGGTGACGCGGTCGAGATCCTCCTGCGTCATCTGCGCGGAGGCGGCGAACTGCGAGAGCGGACCGCCCGGCGCCAGATGCAGGATGGCGAAGCCGATCGCCGAGACGATCACAAGCAGCATGATCGCCTGCGCCAGGCGATTGGCGACGTAACGGGCCATCTCAGGCGATCCAGCGAGCCGGAGACATCAGGCCCAATACCATTCGCGCATGTTCCAGCTGTTGATCGACATGTTGATGTTGGGACGGAAGCCTTGCAGCCCCTCCTTCACGCCCTCGGCGATGAAGCTCTGGAACAGCGGCAGGATAGCGAGGTCGTTGCGGATGAGCTTTTGCAGCTCGCCATAGGTCGCCTTGCGCTGCGCCAGGTCGAATTGCTTGGCGCCTTGGGAAAGCAGCCGGTCGGCCTCCGCGTTCTGGTATTGATAAGTGTTGTAGCCGCGGCCGCCCTTGGCGGGAATGGCACCGGAGCCGAAGCGCGGCGTCACGTCGGGGTCGCTGCCCAGCATGAAGTTCACGCCGACGATCACCGAATTGAACTTCGATTGCTGCCAGAAGTCGCCCCAGATCACGGCCGCCGGCATGTTGTTGACGCGCATCGTCGCGCCAATGGCCCGCCAGTCCTGGATCAGGAGCTGCTGGCACTGCTCGCGCACGGCACTGCCCGCCGTCGTCGAGTTGGTGAATTCGAGCTTGACGCCGCCCTTCTCGCGGATGCCGCTGGAGCCGCGGACCCAGCCCGCAGCATCGAGCAGCGCATTGGCCTTGGCAGGATCGTATTTGTGCTGCGGCAGCCCTTGCTGAAACGACCAGGCCTGCTTCGGCACGAAGCTCTCGGTCTGCGTCGGCAGGCCGTAATAGAGCGCGTCGATGATCGCCTGCTTGTTGATGCCGAGATAGAGCGCCTCGCGCACGGCGCGGTCGGCAAAGGGACCGAATTCCAGGTTGGGCGCGATATGCTCCACCGAGGAGGTCGAGGAGACGAAGATCTTGCGGCCCTTCAGCGTCTTCGCCTCCTGCACGAAGTTCGGCAGGATGCCCGCGAGGCCCGTATAGTCGACCTGGCCGGTGCGGAACTGCGTGTAGAGCACGGTGAGGTCGGGAATGTATTTGAACACCACGCGTTCGACGTACGGCCCCTTGCCGTGGTAGCCGGTGTTGGCGTTCAGCAGGATGTGG
This sequence comes from Bradyrhizobium niftali, assembly GCF_004571025.1. GTDB lineage: Bacteria > Pseudomonadota > Alphaproteobacteria > Rhizobiales > Xanthobacteraceae > Bradyrhizobium > Bradyrhizobium niftali. The sequence continues at coordinate 39,784 of NZ_SPQT01000011.1, forward strand.
TCGCCGGGCACGCGCTCGCCCCAGCGGAACGGGCCGGTGCCGACCGGCGCATTGTGGAATGGCGAAGCGTTCGGATCGGACACCTTCTCCAGGATGTGCTTGGGCACGATGAAGGTGAACGACCCCAGGATCGACATATAGGGCGAATAGGGCGCTTCCATCCGCCAATGGATCTCGTCGGGCGCCACGACGGTGATGTCCTTGACGAGGCTATGGCCGACCCGGCTGCGCGCGCGGAAACCGGGATTGTTGATCAGCTCGATGGAGAATTTGACGTCCTCCGCCGTGAACGGCGTGCCGTCGTGCCACTTCACGTCGCTGCGCAGCTTGATCTTCCAGGTCAACCCGTCGGCCGACAGGCCGCCATTCTCGAGGGTCGGGACTTCGCGGGCGAGGTCGGGAACGAAATTCCCGTCGGGATCGATGTACCAGAGCGGCGAAAACACCTGCCAGCAGATGCCCTGATCGACCTCGATGTTTGGCATCAGCGGATGGAAGACGGTCGGCTCCTGCGACAGCGCCGCGATCACCTGCCCGCGCGGCTTGTCCGGCGGATTGGTCGGGCGCTCGGTCTGCGCGAAGGCGCTGCCTGCAAGGCTCCATCCCGCGGCGGCGCCGGCCCCGAGCTGGAAGAATTGACGGCGATTCGGAATGCCGAGATGCACTGCCCCAACGCCGAACTTGCCGGTGTCGCTTGCCATGACCACTCTCCGTTGTCGCACGCGGCACCGTCTCCCGCGCCCCCAGACCCCGGCAAAGGGACAGGAGTGGGCTTTAGTGCTTCTAAATTTTTCAGTCAAAAGTTCATCATGACTAAATACAGCTGTCAATCACATTGCTAGGATGCGCGACCTTTTCACTCCGATTGAAGTCTCGGACCGATGCGGTCCAAGGCTGAGATGATGCATGGGAGAGCGACATGGATGGTCGCGGCGATACCAACGGCCCGAAGGACGCTCCAACGATCGAGGCCGACGATGCCGTCGACCAGCGCCTCGGCGAAACCGTCCGACTGCTGCGTCAGCGCGCCGGCCTCTCGATCCAGGACGTCGCCAACAAGACCGGCCTCTCCAACGGCATGATCAGCCAGCTCGAACGCGCGCGCGCCATGCCGTCGATCCGCACGCTGCGCCTGCTCAGCATCGCGCTCGAGGTCCCGATCTCCTATTTCTTCGAGACCACCGATTCCGCCGACGTGCAGCGCTACATCGTGCGCAAGAACAGCCGTCGCCTGCTGCGCCTCACCGCCAGCGGCGTCGTCAAGGAAGCCCTCACCCCCGATGGCAAGGGCCAGCTCGAACTCTACGAGCTCACGCTCAATCCCGGCGCCTCGTCCGGCACCGACTTCCTGCAGCACACCGGCGAGAAGGCCGGCTACATCCTGTCCGGCAGCCTGCGGCTGTGGCTCGACAACCAGGCCCATGTGCTCGAGGCCGGCGACAGTTTTCGTTTCCCGAGCATCGTGCCGCACATGTTCGACAACCCGACCCAGCAGGTGGCGCGCGCGATCTGGGTGACGACGCTGCGCCAGACCGATTCGCCGGCGGGTTGAAGCCCGAGGCAGGCCGGGCCTCGTCTCCGGGACGGACGGCCGCCCCGCGCCACCGGAAATTGCCCCTCGACGGAAACGCACGGAATCTGTAGCTCACATGAAGCTGGCCCCCTCGACAGGGCGGGGCCGGCACGGTCCGCGGCTGGCGTCTTGGGTGTGAGACCATGAAACTCAGGGGGGTTGTGACATTTGCGATGGCCGCCCAGGCCGTCGTGACCGCCGCACTCCTTCTCGCCTCCTATGCCGTGACCGGCACCGCCGGCCCGCGCGGGTTCGGCATGGCCCAGCTCATCGCCCTGATGGCGAGCGGTGTCGTTGCGGTGCTGCTCGCGCGTCTCTGCACGCGCGCGATCGCGACGTCGCAGGCCGAGCGGGCTTCCGCGCAACTGGCCGATCGGGCGAAGGCCGTCGCCGAGAGCGCACAGATGACGCAAGCCATCATCAAGACCGCGCTCGACGCCTTCATTCAGACCGACGAACGCGGCATCGTCCTGGAATGGAGCTTTCAGGCCGAAGCCCTGACCGGATGGTCGCGGCAGGAGGCCATCGGCGCCGACGTCGTCGACCTCCTCGTCGCCGAGCCGCTCCGCGCCGGCTTCAGGCAGCGCATGATGCGGCTGTTGCCGGAACTGTCGGATACGCCGATCGGCATCCGCATCGAAGTGAGCCTGCTGCACAGGAACGGCGATGCGATCCTGGTCGAGGCGTCGAGCACGGCACTCCGGCTCGGCGGGCGCACCATCATCAACAATTTCGTCAAGGACATCACCCAGAAGCGCGCCGCCGAGGAGCAGCTGATCCAGGCGCAGAAGATGGAGGCGGTCGGGCAGCTCACTGGCGGCATCGCGCACGAATTCAACAACATGCTCACCGTGATCACCGGCACGATCGAGATCCTTGCCGACGCCGTGAAGGACAATCCTCCGCTTGCGACCATCACCAAGCTGATCAGCGAGGCCGCCGACCGCGGCGCCGCGCTGACCTCGAGCCTGTTGTCCTTTGCAAGGAAGCAGGCGCTGCAGCCGACGGAGATCGACGTCAACGAGCTGCTCGAAGAGCTCGCAAAGCTGCTGCTGGCGACCTTCGACAAGAAGATCGAGATCGTGACGAGGCTCGACAGCAAGGTCTGGCTCGCCCTCGTCGACCGCGGCCAGTTGAGCTCGGCGCTGCTCAACCTCGCGATCAACGCCCGCGACGCCATGCTGGACGGCGGCAGGCTGAGCCTGACGACGCGCAATGTCGTGTTCGGCGTCCGCGAGGCCGTGGCGGTCGGCGCCGGCTATGCCGGCGACTATGTCGAGATCGAGATCGCCGACACCGGCACGGGCATGCGGCAGGCCATCCTGGAGCGGATCTTCGATCCCTTCTTCTCGACCAAGGAGGTCGGCAAGGGCACGGGGCTCGGGCTCAGCATGGTGTTCGGCTTCGTCAAGCAATCCGGCGGCGGCATCAAGGTCGCGTCCGAGGAAGGCCGCGGCACGACATTCACGATCTACCTGCCGAAGGCCGAGACCAGCACGATGCGCCCGGCCGGCTATGACGATCGCAAGGTCGTGGGCGGGCGCGAAACCATCCTTTGCGTCGAGGACGATCGCGACGTCCGCCAATACGTCACGGTCCAGCTCGAGAGCCTCGGCTACAAGGTCATCCCCGCCGCCAACGCCACCGAAGCGCTCGCCATCGCCGCGGAGGGGAAGGCGTTCGACCTGCTGTTCACCGACATCGTGCTGGCCGGCGGCATCAACGGACGCGAGCTCGCCGAGCAGATGGTGGCCGCGCGGCCGTCCCTGCGGGTGCTGTTCACCTCCGGATACGCCTACGACTCGCTGAACGCACAGGGCCGCGCCACGATGGGCGCACCGCTTTTGACAAAACCCTACCGCAAGGCCGAGCTCGCGCGCATGCTGCGCCGCTCTCTCGACACCGCCGTCGATTCCATGGGCGACCCGATCCCGACGCCCTATTCGGTGCAGGCCGATGTCGAGGGTTTTCTGCGCAGGCAGGCGGCTGAAGACAACGGCACGACTCGGTCGCGCAAGTAGGTCTCTCGCGCTAGCTCATCCTTCGCCGCAGCGTTGCCGACGGCGTCTCGCCAAATTTTTCACGGTAGGCGCCGGCCATGCGGCCGAGATGCGTGAAGCCGAGATCGAAGGCGACCTCGGTGATGGAGGCATCGGGCGGGGCCTGCGCGAGCCGGGCGTGCAGACCGGCGAGGCGCATGTCGAGCAGCATCTCCGAGATCGACACGCCGAAATGACGGCGGAAGCCGAGCTGGAGCGCGCGGATGCCGATCCCGGCGGCGCAGGCGAGCTGCGCAAGGTCGAGCGGCTCGCCGGCATTGTCCGCAAGACGGTCCCGCGCCACGCGGAGCGCCCGCGGCAGACGCTCGGCTCGCCCTGAGAACGTCCTGATCGCATCGGACAGGCCATGACGCTGGCCGTTGAGGAGGTGATCGAGCAGCGCCTCCCGCCAGTCGGCCGTCGCGACGGGTGAAAGCCTGCCGGCGGGACCAAGACGTTCGGCGAGCGTCATCAGCCCGGCAAGGCTGGTCCGCAAGGCCTGCCCGGACGGCGCGTCCAGGTCGATCACAGGATCGAACTCGACCGTGCCCGCTACCCTCCCCGACAAAGCCGCGGCGCGCTGCTCGACCATGCGGCGGTCAAGCAACAGGATCACCTGGGCACAGTCGCTCCACATCATCCGGGTCGGGATCGTCGGCGACAGCAGCGATGCCGTCCGGTCCGGCACGGCATCGAACTCGCCGGCGCCGGCCCGAATGCGGGCGGCGCCCATGAGCGGGACCTGCAGCAGGAAGAAGCGCTCGAGGCAGCCGGGATCGATGCTGACGGATCCGCCATAGGCAACGTAGTTGATGGAAAAGCCGTCGAATGTCGCGCAATTGTGCCGGGCGGAGAAGCCGGCCGCCCGCGCCTGTGCCGGCTTGAGATCGTGCGGACAGAAGATGCGTCCGATCTGCTCGGCCGCCTCGTCGACATCATCGGTGGCGACGCGGGCGAAGTCCGCGAGCCGTTCAGCTGCGGACGCACTTGCGCTCATTTCCAGCACGGCTGCGGACATCGTCGACCACGCTTCGCGTCACGGAATTGCTTTAAGCCTATAATAGTTCCGCGGACGCGGAAAGGGCCGCGTCGCAAAATCGTCGTGCTGCATGGCAAAAGCTCCATCCGGATTCGTTTAGCGGATAGACAGGCGGCCGGTCGCTGGCCGAAGCTCCATCCTCGCCGGAATCCATGAGGAGCGAGCCATGACTGCACTCGAAAAGGGCATAACCGCTGTCGGCACTGGCTATGGCGGCAAGAGCTGGAACATCCTTGGCCAGGTCTATTTCCCCAAGGCCGTCACCGACTCCACCTTCGCGTTCGAAACCAACAGCGATCCCGGCCAGTTCGTGCCGGTGCACATCCATCCGACCCAGGACGAGTTCATCCTGGTGCAGGAAGGCACGCTCGATCTCAAGCTCGACGGCCAATGGGTCAAGGCCCATGCCGGCGATCTCGTGCGCATGCCGCGCGGCATTCCGCATGGCTATTTCAACAAATCCGACAAGCCGTGCCGCGCGCTGTTCTGGGTCTCGCCGATGCAGAAGCTGGAGGCGCTGTTCAACCAGCTCCACAATCTGACCGACCCTGCCGAAGTCGTGCGCATCTCGGCGCTGCACGAGGTGGACTTCCTGCCGCCCGAGGCCAACGAGTAGGCGGCCGCCTCACCGTCCACTTTCATCTGCTTGCAGGTCCGCCGGCCGCGCATTGCGGCCGAGCGTGGCCGCTTGCACACGAAACACCCTGATTGCGAGCAATCCCATGGTCAGTCCCAAGCATGTTTGCGTGATCGGCGCCGGAGTCTCCGGTCTTGCCGCCGCAAAGGCATTCTCCACCCGCGGCCACCGCGTCACCGTTCTCGAGCGCAGCGGCGATCTCGGCGGCGTCTGGGAGCCGGCGCGCTCCTATCCCGAGGTGCAGACCCAGAGCCCGAAGGATCTCTATCGCTACACCGACCGCGCCATGCCGGACGCCTATCCGGAATGGCCGACCGGGCCACAGGTCCACGCCTATCTCGCCGATTACGCCAAGAGCTTCGGCCTCGACCGTATGCTGCGCCTCAACACCGAGGTCGCCGGCATGGCGCGGCGCGCCGACGGGAAGCCGGGCTGGACGCTCGCGCTGACGAACAGGGACGGCACGACGACGAACGAGGATTTCGATTTCGTCGCGGTCTGCACCGGGCAGTTCAACGAGCCGCGCGAGCTGCATTGCCCGGGCGAGGACGGCTTTCTGGCGCAGGGCGGCCAGATCCTGCATTCATCGAAATACAGCGATTCCAGCCTGGCGAAAGGACGCCGCGTCGTCGTGCTCGGCGGCTCGAAATCGGCGACCGACATCGCGGTGAACGCGGTGAAGTCAGGTGCACGCGAGGTCACCATCGTGATGCGCGAGCCGGTCTGGCGCATCCCCTATTTCATCGGCGGCCTCGTGAATTTCAAGCGCATCCTCTACATCCGCGCGCAGGAGGAGATGTTTCCAGGCTGGGGCGCCAGCGCGATGGCACGGCTCGCGCTTCGCCTCGCCGCGCCGCTGATCTGGGCAAACTGGCGCGGGCTGGAGAGCCTGTTGAAGACCCAGCTCAAGCTTGGCCGGTGCAAGATGGTGCCGAAGGAGCGGATCGAGGACGGCGTCAACTGCTCGGTGCCGATCGCAACGCCGGGCTTCTACCCAATGGTCGCCGACGGCCGCATCAAGGCGGTGTTCGGCAGCTTCGATCATTATGAAGGCGATACCATCGTGATGAGCGGCGGCGAGCGGGTCGGAGCCGACGTCGCAGTGCTCGCGATCGGCTACAAGCTCGGCGTGCCATTCCTGCCGGACGCATATCAGGCAAAGCTGGTCGATTCAGACGGGCAGTACCGGCTCTACCGGCTGATCGCCAACCCTGATCTGCCGGAGCTCGGCTTCGTCGGCTTCAACTCGTCGTTCTGCACCGTGCTCTGTGCCGACCTCGCCGCCAACTGGCTGGTGCGCTATGCCGACGGCCGGCTCGCGAACCAGCCGACGGCGCGGCAGATGCACGACAACATCGAGATGATGCTGCACTTCAAGCGCGTCGAACGGCCGGCTGCCGGCGTCTACGGCGGCCTCTGCGTCGCGCCCTATCACTACCGCCATTTCGACGAGCTCATGGCGGACATCGGCGCGAAGAACCAGAAAAGCGGCGGGCTCGCCGGACACTTCCAGCCGCCGGATGCGGATGCCTATGCGAAGTTCCTGGCGACGGCGCCGGATTACCGGGCCGCAGCGTGAGGTCGGAGAACCCGGGCTGAACGGGATTTGCAACTCGCCAGTCCGCGCGTTTGACGTTTACGATCCCCATGACCGACGAATCTCCGGCACATGGGAACCCGCCATGGGACTACGATGTCAGGCCGCCGCAGCCATGGCGATGCTTGGGCTGATCCTCACGACATTTGCGGTCAGCCAGGCACAAACGCTTAACGCAAAGCAATCGGAGGCGCTTGCAGCCTACGATCGCGCGCTCGGCGATTTCAAATCCATCCTCGCCGAGCGGCGCCGACAGATCGAGGCGAAGGAACCGCTGCCGAATTTGCCGGGACAGGCGCTCTATCTCGCACGCGTCGCCGTCATCAGTGCTTACAAGGATCTCACCGACGCCATGCCGTCGCGGATCGGCAAGCCCAACAAGTTCGAGATTCCGCCGGCCTATTTCGATGCCGCGATCGAGCCGCTGGTCGACGAATACGCGGGGCTGTTCGACATCATGGAGGCGCCGCCGGCCAATGCGCAGAACTCGCCGACGCCGTTCAAGGACGTCGTCGATCTCGCCGTCGCGATTGCACGCGCGAAGGGGCTTGCACTTGACCACGCCGAGGCTGCCGGCCGCATCAGCCTCGGGCTGTTCTTTGCGGAGACGAACGGCAAGCAGAATGTCCGCAACGGGCGCTCGAACACCTATATGGGCAGCTTCCAGACCGGCCCCTCCGAGGACCGCAACGGCCGCAGGAAATGGGAGGCCATCAAGGGAGAGATCGCGGCGGCCGATCCCGAATTGAGCGCGCGCGACGACAAGGAAGAGGCGCGCGCCCGCGGCACCGATCACCGCTTCAACCACTGGACCAACGTGCGCGACGGCCTGATGAACGCGCATGCCGATGTCTTCCGGGAAATCCCCGCGATCGTGAAGACGCTGCCCGACCCGATCGACCAGATGAAGCTGTTCGAGCTGATCCAGATCGTTCCCACTCCGACGCGGTCCGCGCTCAAATCAAGCGATCTCCTGAACTACCGGGTGTCCAGCCCGACGATCATGAGGCACCTGCGCAACAACAGCATCTTCGCCTTTGGACAGGCCGACAGATCGCGCAGCTCGGCAAGCTTCCGCGAGATCCTCGCTGCGATGTGGCTGTTCAACCGCAAATTCGAGCGCGCGATGGCGAAATACGCGGAGATCAGGGCGCACTGAGCGACCGGTTGCAACCTGCCCTGCGCCGCCTGCCCTATTCGGTGCGGATCGGCGAGTCCTTCAGGCCATTGTTGTCATAGGCCTTGCGCAAGGTGCCGTTCGTCGTGGCGTCCGTCATGAACTTCGTCACGAACGCCAATGCCTGGCTGTGGCCGAGCGGCACGGCGACGGCCGTCACCGTCTTCTTGAAGGTCTCGTCCAGCACCTTTGTACCGGGAATCTTCTGCGCCATCTTGTTGAGCTGGTCCCGCGACAGCGCGAAGGCGTCGATCTCGCCGCTCTTCAGGAGGCTGAAGATCTCGTCATAGGTCTGATAGCCCGTGACCTCGGCGTTCTTCAGATGCGCGACTGCGCCACGCATGGTGGTGGTGGCGTTGACGGCCGCGACCTTGATGCCGGGCTGGTCGAGCGAGGCGAAATTGGTCACGCTCGAACCAGGCTTGACGATGTAGGTGGCGTCCGCGACCTCGTAGATCGGGCCGAACATCATCCTGGTCTCGCGCTCCGGATCCTTGGGCAGCCAGGTGACGTCCCAAGCACCTTTTTCAAGAGTGCCTTTGCCAGCCGCGTCGGTGATCTGCCCGGAATTCTGGTGCACGATATATTCGACGCCAACGCCGAGCCGGGCCGCCATCTCCTTGCCGAGGTCCACCGGCACGCCGGCATAGCCGGCTTCCGTCTTGGTCGACCAGAACGCGCCGCCCGCAGGGCTGATTGCGATCGCGACCCGCAGCTTGCCGGTCGGCGCGATCTCGTCCTTCAGGCCATCGGCTAGCGCGGGCATGGCAACCGCCGCTGCAAGGAGGAGGCCGGCAAGGGCCGATCGAAGCGAACTGGGCATGTCATGCTCTCCTCACCTTTTCTTCTTGGCTTCTTGGCTTCCTGGCTTCTTCTCTTCGTCCCGGCCGCTTCTCTTTCGTGACACGGCCATTGACACAATTCTGGTCGATCGTGCGCGCGGTGAAAAGCGGTTTGTCATGACAAACCTGTCAAAGGCCACACCGCCGTTTGCAGTGCAAGGCCGGTGACTGCCATGGCTATGGTGTTCCACGGCCGGGCATTTGTTGGTAGCCTGCCGCACCGACAGACAGCAATCGGGGGCCACCGAATGACCTGCGCGAATCCCGCATCTCTCGCCCATCGCAACGAAGCGTGGAGACATGTCGGACGGGCGCTGGCCGCCGTGGGCGCCGTGATCGCGCTCGCCGGCTGCGAGGACAAGAACGCCTACGTGGCACCGCCGCCCCCCAAGGTGGACGTCGCAACACCGGTACAACGCCCGGTGACGCGCTATGTCGAAGCCACCGGCAACACCGCCCCGATCAAGAGTGTCGACCTGGTTGCGCGCGTGCAGGGTTTTCTGCAATCGATCGACTATCAGGACGGCACCTTCGTCAAGCAGGGCACCCAGCTCTTCACGATCGAGCCGGAGACCTACAAGCTCAAGGTCGAGCAGGCGAAGGCCGCGGAGGTCGGCGCGCAAGCCACGGTCAAGCAGGCCGAAGCCGATTTCAAGCGGCAGGCCGAGCTCGTGCAGCGCCAGGCGGTCTCGCAGTCCACCCTCGACACCTCGACATCGACCCGCGATAACGCCCAGGCCAGTCTCCAGCAGGCCCAGGTCAATACGAGGCTCGCCGAGGTCAACTACGGCTACACCAATGTGACCGCGCCGTTCGACGGCGTGGTCAGCGCGCATATGGTCTCGGTCGGCGAGCTCGTCGGCGTCTCCTCTCCCACCCAGCTCGCGACCATCGTCGCGATGGACCCGATCTGGGTGAACTTCACGGTCAACGAGCAGGACGTCCTTCGCATCCGCGCCGAAGCGGCCCGCCGCGGGCTGACCGTCAACGACCTCAAACAGTTGCCGATCCAGGTCGGCCTCCAGACCGAAACCGGATATCCGCACGAAGGTAAGCTCGACTACGTCTCGCCGACCCTCAACCAATCGACGGGCACGCTGGCGGTGCGCGGCGTCGTCCCCAACGACAAGCGGGTGCTGCTGCCCGGCTATTTCGTCCGCGTCCGCGTGCCTTTCGACCAGGAGAAGGCCGCGCTCCTCGTTCCCGACACCGCGCTCGGCAGCGACCAGGGCGGCCGCTATCTGCTGGTGGTCAACGGCGACAACGTCGTCGAGCAGCGCAAGGTGCAGATCGGCCCCGTCGACAACGGCCTGCGCGTGATCGAGGGCGGGTTGAAGCCTGACGACCGCGTCGTGATCGCAGGCCTGCTCCGGGTGATCCCGGGCCAGAAGATCGACCCGCAGGTGACGAAGATCGGACAGCCGCAGGCGTCTGCCAAGTAGGAGCGCCGGCCATGATCTCAAAATTCTTCATCGAGCGGCCGGTCCTCTCGAACGTCATCGCACTGCTGATGATCCTGATCGGCGGCGTCGCGCTGTTCAACCTCGCGATCGCGCAATATCCCGACGTGGTGCCGCCGACCGTGCAGGTCACCACGCGCTATCCCGGCGCCAGCGCCAAGACGGTGATCGACACCGTGGCGCTGCCGATCGAGCAACAGGTCAACGGCGTCGAGGACATGCTCTACATGCAGTCCTACAGCGGCTCCGACGGCACCTACACGCTGACCGTGACCTTCAAGATCGGCACCGACCTCAACTTCGCGCAGGTGCTGGTACAGAACCGCGTCTCCAGCGCGCTGTCGCAATTGCCGCAGTCGGTGCAGAACCAGGGCGTCACCGTGCAGAAGCGTTCGACCTCGATCCTGCTGTTCGTGACGCTGACCTCGCCGGATTCCAGATATGACAGCCTGTATCTGAGCAACTACGCCACCATCAACATCCGCGACGAGCTCTCGCGTCTGCCCGGCGTCGGCAACGTCACGGTGTTCGGCGCCGGCCAGTATTCGATGCGGGTCTGGCTCGATCCCAACAAGCTGCAAGTCCGTGACCTCGTGCCGCAGGACGTCATCAACGCAATCCAGCAGCAGAGCCAGCAGGTCTCGGCAGGCCAGGTCGGCGCGCCGCCGACGCCGCCGGGCCAGGCGTTCCAGTACACGCTCAACGTCAACGGACGGCTCGACGATACCAGCCAGTTCGAGAACATCATCGTCAAATCGGGCACCAGCGGCGACGTCACGCGGGTGCGCGACGTCGGCTGGGTCGAACTGGGCGCACAGACCTACAGCCAGATCTTCTCGCTCAACAAGCAGCCCGCCACCGGCATCGGCGTGTTCCAGTCGCCCGGCGCCAACGCGCTCCAGGTCGAGCAGGCCGTCGAGAAGAAGATGGCCGAGCTCGCCAAGCGCTTTCCGGAAGGCATCAAATACGACACGCCGTTCGACACCACCAAATTCGTCGAGGCCTCGGTGCACGAGGTCTATATGACGCTGATCGAGGCCGGCCTGCTGGTGCTGGTCGTGATCCTTGTGTTCCTCCAGGACTGGCGCGCCATGCTGGTGCCGGCGACGACCGTGCCTGTGACCATCATCGGCGCCTTCGCCGCGATGGCGGCGCTCGGCTTCACCATCAACATGTCCACGCTGTTCGCGATCGTGCTCGCGATCGGCATCGTCGTCGACGACGCCATCGTCGTGGTCGAAGGCGCCGCGCACAATATCGAGCAGGGCATGAACGGCCACGACGCCGCGATCAAGGCGATGGACCAGCTGTTCGCGCCGATCGTCGGCATCACGCTGGTGCTGATCTCGGTGTTCCTGCCGGCCTCGTTCCTCGCGGGCCTCACGGGCCGCATCTACTCGCAATTCGCGCTGGTGATCGCGGCGACCGCGCTGCTCTCCGCCATCAACGCGGCGACCCTGAAGCCGACGCAATGCGCGCTGTGGCTGCGGCCGGCGGTGCCGCCGGAACAGCGCAACTTCTTCTATCGCGGCTTCAACAACGTCTATGACCGGGTCGAGCGCGGCTACACACGGCTGATCACCTTCCTGGTCAGGCACGCCACCCTGTCGGTCGCGGTCGCACTGGTGCTGATCGGAATCGGCGGCTACGGCCTGTCGCGGGTGCCGACCGGCTTCCTGCCGATCGAGGACCAGGGCTATCTGATCGCCGCCATCCAGCTGCCCGACGGCGCCGCGCTGGAGCGGACCCAGACGGTGCTCGACAGAGCGAGCGGGCTCATCAAGGACACCCCTGGAGTCCAGCAGGTCATCACCATCGCCGGCATCTCCGCGCTCGACAACAGCGCGAGCCTCGCCAATGCCGGTGTCGCCTACATCATCCTGAAGGACTGGGAGGCCCGTAAAGGGCCCGGCGAGGATCTGCGCTCGTTGGTCTTTGGACTGAACGACAAGCTCGCGACCATCATGGAAGCCCGCACCATCGTGCTGCCGCCGCCGCCGATCCAGGGCATCGGCAACGCCGCCGGCTTCTCGATGCAGGTCGAGCTGCGCGACGGCAACAGCGATTTCGCCAAGCTGCAGGCCATCACCGGTGCGATGGTCTCCAATGGCCAGAGCCAGAGCGCGCTCCAGCGCGTCCAGTCCTCGTTCCGCTCGTCGGTGCCGCAATTCAACGTCGAGATCGACCGCGTCAAGACCCAGACCTTGCACGTCACCACCGATCAAGTGTTCTCGGCGCTGTCGACCTATCTCGGCTCGTCCTACGTCAACCAGTTCAACAAGTTCGGCCGCGTCTTCCAGGTCTATACGCAAGCCGATCCGGCGTTCCGCGTCACCGAGCGCGACATCGCCAACATGATGGTGCGCAACTCGAACGGCGACATGATCCCGATCGGCACGGTCGCCACGATCACGCCGGCCACCGGCCCGTCGCTGATCAGCCTCTACAACCTCTATCCGTCCTCGACCATCATCGGCCTGCCGGCGCAGGGCTACTCGTCCGGCCAGTCGCTGAAGCTGATGGAGGAGATCGCGGACAAGACCCTGCCGCAGGGCACGGGTTATGAATGGACCGCGATGTCGTACCAGGAGAAGGCGGTCTCGAACCAGATCTACTGGGTGTTCGGCCTCGCCATGCTGCTGGTCTATCTCGTGCTCGCCGGCCAGTACGAGAGCTGGTACGCGCCGATCTCGGTGATTCTCGCCGTTCCGCTGTCGCTGATCGGGCCAATGCTGATCCTCAACGGCCTGAAGATCGACAACAACCTCTACTGCCAGATCGGCCTGATCCTCCTGATCGCGCTGTCGGCCAAGAACGCCATCCTGATCGTCGAGGTCGGGCTCGAGCTGCACGGCCGCGATGGCAAGCCGATCCTGGAGTCGGCGATCGAAGCGGCCCGCGCCCGCTTCCGCCCGATCCTGATGACCTCGTTCGCCTTCATTCTCGGCGTGGTGCCGCTGGTGATCGCCACCGGCGCCGGCGCCAGCGCCCGCAAGTCGATCGGCATCACCGTGTTCTCGGGCATGCTGGCCTCGACCTGCCTCGCGGTGCTGTTCGTGCCCGCCTTCTTCGTGGTGGTGCAGCGGTTCGAGAACTGGCGGGCGTCGAAGAAGGCGCCGAAGGCGCAGCCGGTGACCGAGGTGAAACCCTAGGCATTGTCTGCGGAAGCCTGCTCGAACAAAAAAGTCGAAAACAACCCCATGCACAGTAGAACGGCGTTGACGGCGTTGAGTTTTTTCAGCCGCTCCGACGTTTGACTCGTCGGGCAAGACACCGGCAGAATGGCATCATGGGCAGGCAGGGCGCGAGACGCCGCCGCATCCCCGTCATTGCTTCGCTGCGCTCGCAATGACGATGTGGAGGCGGTCGCCCGCGTCAATCCTTCAAACCGCCTGCGGCGGCCGGATCTCGCGCGGCAGGATCAGCGCGGCGACGATCGCGAGCAGGCAGAGCGCGGCGAAGGCGTGCAGCATGGTGACGAAGCCGCCCTGCTCGTAGAGCCAGGCGACCAGGCCGACGGAGGCGCCCGCCGCGGTGAAGCCGACGAAATAGCGCACGGCATAGGCACGCGAGCGCCACTCCTCCGTGGTGTACTTGCCGACCATGGCGTCGTTGACCGTGACCTGCCCGAACGCGCCCATGACGATGCCGATCGAGACCAGGATCAGCGGCAGATTGGACAGGCTCGCGGCAAGATACAGGAACGGCGCCAGCATGAAGGACAGCGGCAGCGCCACCGTCTTCAGCGAATAGCGGTCGAGCAGCCGGCCGATCGTGTACTGCGTCATCGCGCCGAACACGTAGACGCAGGCCGCGATCACGCCGAGCAGCGCCGGGCTCTTGGTGAGATCGGCAAGCCGTTCCGCGAACAGCTTTGGCAGCGCGACGGTGACGGCATTGAACGTGGTAGAGATCGCGATCACGACGATCAGCAGCGCCAGGATCACGCGCCACATGTCCTGCTTGGCGACGCGCGCCTGCGCCGCCGCCTGCTTCGAGCCCTTGCGGTCCTCGTGCACGACCATCATCGCAAACGCGATGCCGATCAGGATGGTGACGACGCCGGGAACGATGAAGGCAAAGCGCCAGCCGAGATACTGGCCGATCACGCCGGTGACCAGCGCGGAGGAGGCGACGCCGAGATTACCCCAGACGCCGTTGAGCCCCATCTCGCGGCCGAGCCTGTCGGCATAGGACACGATCATCGCGGTGCCGACGGGATGGTAGATCGAGGCGAAGATTCCGATCGCCAGCAGCGCAGCGCCGAGCTGCGCCTGCGTCTGCACGAAGCCGACCGCGATCATGGAGGCACCGATGCCGAGGAAGAAGATCAGCATCATGTGGCGGCGGCTCCAGCGGTCCCCGAGCCAGCCGGTCAGCAGCGAGCCCGCGCCGAAGGCGATGAAGCCCGGCGTCGCATAGGGCAGAAGTTCCGAATAGGCCATGCCGAGCGCCGGCCCCATGATGATCACGGCGGCGGCGAAGATCAGCATCGAATAATGGTCGATGAAATGGCCTGCGTTGACGAAACTGATGACCCGGCTTGGGCTGTTCATACGAATCCTCTCCTGCTCCGAAATGAGTTATATGTCCTGGGCATGACGAGATGCTGCCAATGACTGTCGTGGAAACGCCAATCCTCCGGGCGGTCCGGAGCAATCATCGCTCGCCCGCGGGCGTGCACCTGGTCGCCCGCGACTATCCCAAGGGCATGCGGATCGACCCGCACCTGCACCGCGAGGCGCAGCTGATCTATGCCGCGAAGGGCACGATGCAGGTGACGACACCAGGGGGACGCTGGCTGGTGCCGCCGGACCGGGCCGTCTGGGTGCCGGCCGGGCTCGAGCACGCCCTCGACCTGCTCGCCGACATCGAGATGCGCACGCTGTATTTCGACCTGTCCTGGCTGAAGCGCGAGCAGCGCTATGACGGCCTGACCAGGGAATTCGTGGTGCGGGTGTCGCCGCTGCTCAATCAGGCGATCCTGGCGCTGTTCGACGCGCGCAACACGGATGAGCGCACCGAGCTGCTGGTTCGCCTCGTCATGCTGGAATTGCACCAGGCCGAGGATTCCGCGACCTTCGTGCCGCTGCCGCGCGAGCCGCGCTGCCGGCGCGCCGCGATGATCGTGCTCGACGACCCAACCGGCCTGCACGACATCGACACGCTGGCGCGCGAGGTCGGAACCTCCGCGCGCACCCTGTCGCGGCTGTTCTCGACGGAGACGCAGCTGAGCTTCAAGAGCTGGTGCCAGCGCGCCCGGATCGCCGCGGCGATCCAGCGGCTGTCGACGGATGCGAACGTCTCGGTGAAGCAGCTCGCCACCCAGCTCGGCTATGCCAGCGTGCCGGCGTTCTCCGCCGCGTTCCGCCAGGTGACGGGGCGGACGCCGACGGAATTTGCGGGGAAGGGATAGCTCCAACCTCGTCATTGCGAGCGCAGCGAAGCAATCCAGAATCCTTCCGCGGCGGCAGTCAGGATTGCTTCGCTGCGCTCGCAATGACGGCGTGTGAGGCAGCCGCCTCGTTCTCCAAATGCCACTGGCGGGGCATGACAGCTTTCTTGGCGACGCATGGCACCACGAAAGATACAGAATTTGCCTGCTTGATTGTGATCGGCTTCCGCCTAAATCCCGTGTAAGCTTCCGCAGCGCACAAACCGGAATCGAAAAGTCCAGATGGCCAACGCCTTCTTCTCAGACCTGCTCGCCACAATCTCCGATCGCGGCCGCACGCTGCTGCGCCGCGGGGATTCCGACGACACCAAGCACGATGCCAACGGGCTGATCGAGCTCTGCGGTGCGCTGCTGTCCGGTCGTGGCGAAGCTTCGGGCACTGCCATGGCGCGTGAGGTGCTCGACATCTACCAGGAGTTGGATGCGGCAGGACGCCGCGCCTTCTTCGAGGCCCTGGTGCGCGATTTCGGCCCCGATCGGGAACGCCTGTCCAAGGCGATCGAAAAATGGCGCGCCAGGCCCAGTGACGAAGACGCGAGCTCGCTGCACTTCGCCTCCGAGCCGCGGCGGCAGGAGCTGATCCGCCGTCTCAACCGCGCGCCCGGCGGCACCGGCGACCTCGTCAACATGCGCGCCGATTTGCTCGGCATGATGAACGGGCACACCGATCTTGCCGCGCTCGATCGCGACGTCTCGCATCTGCTCTCTTCGTGGTTCAACAGGGGGTTTCTCGTGCTGCGCAGGATCGACTGGTCAACTCCGGCCAACATCCTCGAAAAGATCATCCGCTATGAAGCCGTGCACGAGATCAGCGACTGGGACGATCTGCGCCGCCGCATCGATCCGGTCGACCGCCGCTGCTACGCCTTCTTCCATCCCGCCATGGTCGACGAGCCGCTGATCTTCGTCGAGGTAGCGCTGACCGAAACGATCCCCGGCGCGATCGCGCCGCTGCTCGCGGTCGACCGCCAGCATCTGCCGATCGAGCGCGCGCGCACCGCGGTGTTCTACTCGATCTCCAACACACAGCGGGGCCTGGGCGGCATCTCCTTCGGCAGCTTCCTGATCAAGCAGGTGGTCGAAGAGCTGCGCCGCGAGACGCCAAAACTCGACACCTTCGTGACGCTGTCGCCGGTGCCGGGCTTCATGCAATGGGTGAAGCAGGACAAGGACCTGCCGCTCTCGGACGAGGACCGCGAGGTGCTGAAGCGCCTCGACGATCCCAAATGGTTCGAGAACCCCGAGACGACCGCGCTGCTACGCGCCGTGATCGAGCCGCTCGCGGCCTATTACTTCCTGAAGGCGCGCACGCCGAAGGGCAAGCTGATCGATTCCGTCGCCCGCTTCCATCTCGGCAACGGCGCACGGCTCGAGCGCATCAACTGGCTCGGCGACCTCTCGCCGAAGGGCGTGCGCGAGTCGGCCGGCGTGATGGTCAACTATCTCTACCGCCTCGACGACATCGAGAAGAACCACGAAGCCTACGCCAATGACGGCGAGGTCGTGGCCTCGAGCGCGGTAAAGAAGCTCTTGAAGGGCGAAGGCCGGCGGCTGCTGGACATGCGGTTGTCGTAAGAGGACGAAATACGCCAAGGCGCAATTGGAATTCATACCGCAATGACTTCCGATGGCGCCGCATCTCCCCGGCCAACAAATGCTACGGAGCGAATTGACGCTATCGACGTGTTGCGCGGCGTCGCCCTGTTCGGCGTCATGGCCATCAACCTCGTCATGGAATTTCGCATTTCAATCTTCGAGCAATTTCTTGGCCCGAAGACGCTCGCCTCGCCGGTCGATCGCGCCATCGAAACGATCCTGACACAGGCCGTCGAACTCAAGGCGTTTGCGCTGTTTTCGCTGCTGTTCGGCGCAGGCCTTGCCATTCAATTCGATCGGCTGACAAACAGCGAGCGCCGCATTTCGCTCCTCATGCGCCGGCTCGCTGTGCTGCTGGTGTTCGGCGTCATTCACCTTTGCCTGATCTGGAACGGCGACATCCTCACCGAATATGCTTTGGCGGGGTTCATCGTGCTGCCGTTCCTGTCTGGTCCGCGCTGGCTACTGACGCTCTCCGCGCTGGCGTTTCTGGCGCTGTACCTGGCAATGCAGGCCTTTCCGCCGGCTGGATTGTTTCCCAGCAGGGCTGCGATCTGGCGGGACGTCATGGATGCAAATCGCATTTATGCGACGGGCGGCCTCCTCGACGTATTAGCGTTCCGTCTCCGCGAAATTCCTCTCATCGCGTCCCTGCACGCGTTCGTCTTTTTGCGCACGATCGGGCTGTTTCTTGTCGGAGCGCTCGCGTGGCGCAGCGGAATTTTGCAGAATGTCCGTGGCCTGCTCGTCATCGCGCCCCTCTGCATCGGTTTTGGCGCCGCGTTGATCTATACCGGCAGGGAGCCACTTGGCACCATCCTGCTGGCGCTGGGCTATGGCGCCGCCATTCTTGGCATCGCCAGTTTCGAGCACGGCAAGAGGCTGCTTGGCTGGGCCGCGCCGTTGGGCCGAATGGCTTTCACCAACTACGTCGCACAATCCCTTATCTTCGGCTGGATCTTTTACGGCTACGGCCTTGGTCTGTTCGGGCGGCTTGGCATCACCCAGGCCCTCGCCATCGGCATCGCCGTCTACGCTGGGCAGGTCCTGTTCAGCGCATGGTGGCTGCGCCACTACCGATACGGCCCGATCGAATGGCTATGGCGCACGCTGATGTATGGCGTACGGCAGCCGATGGCGGCGACACAGGTGGCGGTGGTGGGGTGACCACCCATCTCTCACCACCGTCATCGCGAGGAGCCCTTGCGACGAAGCAATCCAGGCTGCCTTCGCCGAAAGATCCTGGATTGCTTCGCTGCGCTCGCAATGACGGAGAACGTTGCGACAGCTGAGGTCATTACGGCTACGGATCAAGGCTCTGACATAAGACACTGCTCTGTCCACCGTCATTGCGAGGAGCTCTTGCGACGAAGCAATCCAGGCTGCCCTTCGAGGAGGCAGTCTGGATTGCTTCGCTACGCTCGCAATGACGGTGAATGCGGCGACACCTCACGCGCCCCAACCCAGCGCCCGCCGTCGGCTCGGGGCCCGCGATTAACGCTGTTCTCTCCGCCGTCATTGCGAGGAGCCCTTGCGACGAAGCAATTCAGACCGTCTCCGCGGAAAGATCCTGGATTGCTTCGCTGCGCTCGCAATGACGGAGTGTGTGGCGACGACCTGCGCCTGATTCAGTTCGTCCGATAATCAGATCAGCGTGTCGTACAGATCGATCCACTCCGGATTGACGCTCTCGATGAGCGCGAGCTTCTTTGCCCGGCTGCCACCCTTGATCTGCTTCTCGCGCGTAATCGCGTCGATCATAGTCGCGTGCAGCTCGTACCAGACGAGGAGCTTGCAGGCGTATTTCGACGAGAAGCCCTTTATCAATCCCTCGCGATGCTCGAACGCGCGGCGCGGCGGATTTGACGTGACGCCTGTGTAGATCGCGCCATTGCGGCGGTTGGCGAACATGTAAACACAGGGCTGCTTCATGATCTTGCTCGACGAAGAGAGCTTTCACGATAACACAACCACGAGATGATTACGAGCAGCGCCTGCGATTGGCGCGATAAAATTGCGAAGCTCTCTCTCCACCGTCATTGCGAGGAGCCCTTGCGACGAAGCAATCCAGACTGCCGCCGCTGAGATATTCTGGATTGCTTCGCTGCGCTCGCAATGACGGAGTGGGTTGCACCGGCGGAGGCTACTCCGCCAGCGCCTTCATCTCCTTGTAGAGATCCGACTTGCCCTCGAAGCCGATGCCTGAGAGCTCCGGCATGGTGATGTGGCCGTTCTCGACGCGGACGCCATCCGGGAAGCCGCCATAGGGCTGGAACAGGTCGGGGTAGCTCTCGTTGCCGCCGAGGCCGAGGCCGGCGGCGATGTTGAGCGACATCTGGTGGCCGCCATGCGGGATGCAGCGGCTTGGCGACCAGCCATGGGTCTTCAGCACTTCGAGCGTGCGCTGGTATTCGCAGAGGCCATAGGACAGCGCGCAGTCGAATTGCAGCCAGTCGCGATCGGGACGCATGCCGCCATAGCGGATCAGGTTGCGGGCGTCCTGGTGGCTGAACAGGTTTTCGCCTGTCGCCATCGGGCCGGGATAGAATTCGGCGAGTGCGGCCTGCAGCGCGTAGTCGAGGGGATCGCCGACCTCCTCGTACCAGAACAAGGGATAATCCCGCAGCATCTTGGCGTAGGCGATGCCGGTCTCCAAGTTGAAGCGGCCGTTGGCGTCGACGGCGAGCTGCGCGTCCCTGCCGATCTCCTTCAGCACCGCCTCGATGCGGGTGCGGTCCTCGTCGATATCAGCGCCGCCGATCTTCATCTTCACGACGTTGTAGCCGCGGTCGAGATAGCCGCGCATCTCGCCGCGCAGCATCGAGAGATCCTTGCCGGGATAGTAGTAGCCGCCGGCGGCGTAGACGAACACGCGCGGATTGGCTTTGACGCCGTGACGTTCGGCGAGCAGGCGGAACAGCGGCTTGCCGGCGATCTTCGCCACCGCGTCCCACACCGCCATGTCGATGGTGCCGACCGCGACCGAGCGCTCGCCGTGGCCGCCCGGCTTCTCGTTGGTCATCATCGCAGCCCAGACCTTGTCGGGGTCGAGATTGTCGCCGGCCGCATCCAGCAGCGATTTCGGATCGGCCTCCAGGATGCGCGAGGCAAAGCGCTCGCGGATCAGGCCGCCCTGCCCGTAGCGGCCGTTGGAGTTGAAGCCGTAGCCGACGACCCGCTTGCCGTCCGCTACGGCGTCGGTGACGACGGCAACGAGGCTCGTCGTCATCCTGGTGAAGTCGATATAGGCGTTGCGGATCGGCGAGGAGATCGGCTTGGTGATCTCGCGGACGTCGACGATGCGGACGGACATGGGATTGGCTTTCGGTGGTTATTTTCGTCATTGCGAGCGAAGCGAAGCAATCCAGTCTGCCACCGCGGAAAGATTCTGGATTGCTTCGTCGCAAGGGCTCCTCGCAATGGCGAGGAGAGAGTGTCGCCGCGACCTATTTCTTGTCCCTGAAATACGGCTCCACCGGCCCATGCACCTTGATGGTCAGCGGGTTGCCGTAGCGGTCCTTGGCATTGCCGGCGGTGACGCGGACCCAGCCTTCGCTGATGCAGTACTCCTCGACATTGGTCTTCTCGATGCCCTTGAAGCGGATGCCGACATCGCGCGCCAGGATGTCCGCGTTGTAATAGGGGCTGTTCGGATCGACCGACAGGCGGTCCGGAAATTCATCGCTCATGATTGTCTCGCTCATAACAGGGTCTCGATTTGCTGCCGCAATCCTTCGGGCCGTGCGGTCGGCGCGTAGCGCGCGATCACCCGACCGGCACGGTCCACCAGGAATTTGGTGAAATTCCATTTGATGGAGGCGCCCAACAGGCCGGATTGCTGGCGTTTCAGGTACTCATACAAGGGATGCGCATTGGCGCCGTTGACGTCGATCTTCTCGAACAGGGGAAAGGTGACGTCGTAATGGGTCGAGCAGAATTCCTGGATCTCGCTCGCCTGCCCCGGCTCCTGCGCGCCGAACTGGTTGCAGGGAAAGCCCAGCACCGCGAAGCCGCGCGGCGAGAGATCACGATAGAGATCCTCCAGGCCGCGATATTGCGGCGTGAAGCCGCATTTGCTCGCGGTGTTGACGATCAGCAGCACCTGCCCCTCGAAGCGGCGCATGGGCACTTCCTCGCCGAGAAGCGAGTTGGCCTTGAAGTCGTAGATCGCGGACATCGCTAACCCACGGGATCGATCGGCGACGGCGGCACGCCGCCCGCCTCGATCGCTTCGCCGGCGAGCAGGCACAGATCCTCGCGGTAGCGGCCGGACACGATATGCACGCCGACCGGCGCCTTGCCGACGAGGCCGGTGGAGACGACGAGGCCCGGCAGGCCCATGAAGGGAATCGCGATCTGCGGCAATTGCGCCTCCCAGACCCGCTTGAAGGACTCCTCGTCCTTGCGGTCGAGATGATCCGGGAACGGCAATTCGCCGGAGACCGGCGTCAGCAGCACCGCGTACTTCTCGAAGAACAGCATCCAGTCGCGGGTCAGCGTGGCGCGGCGGGTCAGCGCCTTCGCGTAATTCGCCTGGTCCATTGGCGTCACCCTGCTGCGGTTGCCGCGCAGGCAGGCCAGCGCGCCGGGATCGCCCTCGCGCTCGGCTGCCTCTAACTGCGCCTCATAGCCGTCGCCGAGCCAAAGCTTGATCTGCCACTCGACCGCTTCGCGCATCGGCGGGGTGTTCTCGATTACATCGACGGTCCACCCGGCACGCTCGAGGCGCTTGCCGGCATCGGTCACCGCCGCCTTCACCTCCGGCGTGGTCGCAAGGCCGTCCGGGTTGAGACAGAGCGCGGCGCGCTTCGGCCGCGCGGGGCCTTCCAGCGGCGCCGGCACATACCAGGGGTCGCGCACGTCGCGGGCCGCCATGGCCGCGAGCGAAATCCTGATGTCGTTGACGGTGCGCGCCAGGGGGCCGGACACCGCCATGATCTGCGGGCCGATCGGACGCTCCGGCAGCGCCGGATTGAAGGCGGGGATGCGGCCGAGGGTCGGGCGCAGGCCGTGCACGCCGCAGGCATAGGCGGGATAGCGGATCGAGCCGGCGATGTCGGTGCCATGGGCGATGTGGCCGATGCCGGCCGCGACCGCCGAGCCGGCGCCGCCGGACGAGCCGCCCGGCGTCAACGCGGCATCGCGGGGGTTCTTGGTGTCGCCATGAACCAGGTTGGTGGTGAACCAGCGATAGGAGAAGGCCGGGCAATTGGTGCGGCCGAGCAGGATCGCGCCGGCTTTGCGGAAATTGGCGACCACCGGGTTGTCCTCCCGCGCGATCAGGTCGCGCTGGAGTTTTAGGCCGTTGGTGGTGGCAAAGCCCTCCTGGTCGACATTGGCCTTGATGGTGACGGGCACACCGGCCAGCACGCCGGGGTCCTCGCCCCGGCTAATTGCGGTATCGACGGCGTCGGCCTGCTTGAGCACGTCCTCCGGCCGGTGGTCGATCACGGCGTTAAGCTTTGGATTGACGGCGTCCAGGCGGTCGAGGCCGGCCTTGGCCGCCTCCCTGGCGGACACCTTTTTGGCCTTGACGAGGGTGGCGAGGTCGGCGGCCGACAGGCGCCAGAGATCTTGCATGACTTGCTCCGTATGACCGGCGTCTTTTAGCGCCGGGAACGCGGCAAAGCCATGCGGATTTCGCAGGGGCGAAGGGCGGTTGTGGCTCGGATTGCCGTCATTGCGAGGAGCCCTAGCGACGAAGCAATCCAGACTGCCTCCGCAGAGAGACTCTGGATTGCTTCGCTGCGCTCGCAATGACGGTGGAGGGAGCCGGGGGCCTCAATGCCTGGTCGCGGACTGAACCGGCATGTCCAGCAACGCCTCGGTGAAGGGGAACTCCAGCACGACCTCGCCGTCGACGTCGGTGACCTCGATGACCGCCTCCATCAACGCCGGCTGGGTCCCCTCCGATTTCAGGACCTCCAGGATCATCTGGCGGGCGACCTCCCAGGCGCGATCGGGGTTGCGCAGGTCCTCGCCGTCGGGATCCACGATCAGTTCGTCGCCAATACGGGTGTTGAAGAAGTATCTGGGCATGCCTCGATCCAATGGGGTCGCCTGTAGCCGATTGGAAGCCGTTCCATCCTCACAACTGGTTTATCCGGGACAGGGATCACGACCTATCGGCTATTTTTCTTATGTCATTGGCTCATCTTTAAGGCCGCAATACGCTCTCTTTGCAGTGCACCAATTCCGGCGGCCTACTACTTAGGTCGGGAAAATTTCACTGGCGAACTTTTCCCCCCGCAGTAGTTTAGCCCGTGGGCGGATACGTCCGAATTCATAAAAATGGAGAGCCAAATGGCCTGGAAAGCCCCGAAGATCGTCGAAGTGCCCTGCGGCATGGAAATCAACATGTATGTGAGCGCCACCCGCAAGTAAGCGGTTGGTGAGTTTGCGTTCTGCGCAGGTGGTTCTTTCGGTCGAGCACTCTCGGTTGCGCTGTCTTCCGGTCACGATGCGTTTCCGGAAGATAGATTTTGTGTCGACCTGAGATCCACCTCGCGACGTTGCCTCCAGGAGACGGATCATGCTTCGCGTCGTCGTCCTGGGCGCCGGGGCCGGCGGCGGAGTGCCGCAATGGAACTGCGGCTGCGAAGGTTGCCGCGCGGCCCGTGCCATCGGCGATGAGCTCTTGCGAACCCAGGCCTCGGTCGCCTTCAGCGGCGACGGCGAGCATTGGTTCCTGATCAACGCCTCTCCCGATCTTCGCCAGCAATTGAATGCCACGCCGCAACTGCACCCCAAGGCGGGGGCGCTGCGTCATACGCCGGTCGCGGGCGTGATCCTGACCAATGGCGAGGTCGATGCCGTGGCGGGGCTGCTGTCGATGCGCGAGGGCTCGCCCTTCACGATCTATGCGCATGAGAAGGTGCTGGCGATCCTCAGCGCCAACAGCATCTTCAACGTGCTGAGCGAGAAGAACGTGCGGCGCCAGCCGATCGCCATCGGCGAGCCGTTCGAGCCGCGGCTGCCAGACGGTGCGCGGTCCGGGATCGAGGTGCTGCCCTTCGCGGTGCCGGGCAAGTCGGCCTGGTATCTGGAAGGCAAGGCGCATCCGGGCGGCGAGACCGGCGACGGCGATACGCTGGGCCTGAAGATCACCGACAAGACGACCGGCAAGTGCTTCTACTTCATCGCCGCCTGCGCCGAAGTGACCGACGCGCTCAAGGCCGAGATCGACGGCGCCGCGCTGGTGTTCTTCGACGGCACGGTCTGGCAGGACGACGAGATGATCAGGGCCGGGCTCGGCTACAAGACCGGCAAGAGCATGGGACACGTCGCGATGTCCGGCGACGACGGCGCGATCGCGCGGCTGGCCGATCTCGATATCGACAGGAAGCTGTTTCTGCATATCAATAACTCGAATCCGGCGCTGCTGCCCGCTTCACCCGAGCGGAAAGCGGCCGAGCAGGCGGGCTGGCAGATACCCGCGGACGGAACGGAGATCGTGCTGTGAATGCCGCATCACTAACTGGAATGACCGCGCTCTCGATCGGCAAGGACATCAGGCTCAACTCGGCCGAGGAGCTTGAGGCGACGCTGCGCCACATCGGGGCGACGCGCTATCACAGCCTGCATCCGTTCCATAAGCTGCTGCACGGCGGCAAGCTGAACAAGGGCCAGGTGCAGGCCTGGGCGCTGAACCGCTACTATTACCAGAGCACGATCCCGATCAAGGACGCGGTGGTGATCTCGCGCTTCCGCGACCGCGCCACGCGCCTGGAATGGCGCCACCGCATCGAGGACCATGACGGCGATGTCGGCTCCGAAGGCGGCATCGAGCGCTGGCTGAAGCTGACCGAAGGGCTCGGGCTCGACACCGCCTATGTGGAATCGACCGAAGGCATTCTCCCCGCCACGCGCTTCGCGGTGGAGGCCTATGTGCACTACTGCCGCGAGAAGAGCCCGCTGGAGGCGATCGCCTCCTCGCTCACGGAACTGTTCGCGCCGAACCTGCACGAAGAGCGGATCGCCGGCATGCTGGAGCACTATGACTTCGTCAATCCCGACATCATGAGCTACTTCAAGCGGCGCCTGGCGCAGGCACCGCGCGATGCCGGCTTCGCGCTCGACTATGTCAAGGCGCATGCCACGACGCCGGAACAGCGCGCGCAGGTGTGCAACGCACTGATCTTCAAGACCAACGTGCTGTGGGTGCAGCTGGATGCGCTCCAGCACGCCTATGTCGAGGGCCACATTCCGCCGGGCGCTTTCGTGCCCAAGGCGAGCTGAAGAGGAACCGTCATGGCCGGGCCGCGTCATATCAGTGTCAGCGAGGCCAGCCGCCCCGTGCTGCCGCGGCATGCCAAGCTGAAATACGACGAGACGCGCAAAGTCTGGGTGATCCTGGCGCCGGAGCGCGTGCTGGCGCCGGACGAGATCGCGGTCGAGGTCTTGCAGCTCTGCAATGGCGAGCGTAGCGTCGGCGACGTCTCCGACCAGCTGGCGGCGAAATACGCCGCGCCGCGCGAGGCGATCCTGACCGACGTCATCGCCATGCTCCAGGATCTCGCCGACAAGGGCTTCCTCACCGAGGCCCGGGAGAAGACGTCATGAGCGATGTGCTCGGCAGTCCCACCGTTCCGCCCGACGCCAGCGACAGCCTCGCGGTGCTGGAGAAGCAGCGCTCGACGGCCGAGACCTTTGGCATTCCGCTCGCCGTGCTGCTCGAGATCACGCATCGCTGCCCGCTGCAATGTCCCTATTGCTCCAACCCGGTCGAGCTCGACCGCTCCGGCAAGGAGCTGACCACCGAGGAATGGAAGAAGGTGCTGAGCGAGCTCGCCGAGATCGGCGTGCTCCAGGTGCATTTCTCCGGCGGCGAGCCGACGGCGCGGAAGGACCTCGTCGAGCTGGTCAAGCATGCCAGCGACGTCGGCCTCTACACCAACCTCATCACCTCGGCCGTGCTGCTGACGCGCGAGAGGCTGAGCGAGCTGGCGGATGCCGGGCTCTGTCACGTGCAGATCAGCTTCCAGGGCGTCGAGGAGGCCCCCGCCGATCGCGTCGCCGGGTACAGAGGCGGCCACCGCAAGAAGCTCGAAGTGGCAAAATGGACGCGCGAGCTCGATCTGCCGCTCACCGTGAATGCGGTGATGCACCGGCAGAACCTGCACCAGCTCCCCGACATCATCCAGATGTCGATCGATCTCGACGCCGACCGGCTCGAGGTCGCCAACGTGCAATATTACGGCTGGGCGCTGAAGAACCGCGCCGCCTTGATGCCGACGGTGGCGCAGCTCGACGAGTGCACCCGCATCGTCGAGGAAGCACGCGAACGGCTCAAGGGCCGGCTTTCGATCGATTACGTCGTGCCGGATTATTACGCGCTGCGGCCGAAGAAGTGCATGGGCGGCTGGGGCCGGCAGTTCTTCAACATCTCGCCGGCCGGCAAGGTGCTGCCCTGCCACGCCGCCGAGAGCATCACCGGGCTCGACTTCGAATCCGTGCGCTCCAACCATTCGATCGCCTGGATCTGGCAGAACTCCGACGCCTTCAACCGCTATCGCGGCACCGGCTGGATGAAGGAGCCCTGCAAGTCCTGCGAATTCCGCGAGATCGATTTCGGCGGCTGCCGCTGCCAGGCCTTCGCGCTGACCGGTGATGCCGCCAACACCGATCCCGCCTGCGCGCTGTCGCCGCTGCACGAGACCATCTTCAAGCAGGCCGAGCGCGAGGCCGAGGGCGAGACCAACCGCTTCCTCTACCGCAACTTTGCCGGTGGCACCCTGGAATCCGAGAATGGCGCCTGACGCCGACGCCGCCAGTTCGGTCAAACGCGCCGATCCCTTTGCGCCGCTGACCTCCGAGATGCTCGACGTCGGCGACGGCCACGAGCTCTATGTCGAGAGCGTCGGCCGCACCGACGGCATTCCCGCGATCTACCTCCATGGCGGGCCCGGCAGCGGCTGCCAGCCGGATCATCGCCGCCTGTTCGATCCCGACCGCTTCTGCGCCGTGCTGTTCGACCAGCGCGGCTGCGGCCGCAGCCGGCCGAAGGGCTCGCGCGCGCACAACACCACGGCGCATCTGATCGCGGACATGGAAAAGATCCGCGAAAAGTTCGGCTTCGAACGCTGGATCGTGGTCGGCGGCTCCTGGGGCGCGACGCTGGCGCTGGCGTATGCAGAGGCGCATCCCGAGCGCGTCCGCGGCATCGCGCTACGCGCGACCTTCCTGGGCACGCGGGCGGAAGTCGAAGCCGGCTTCACCGTGCGCCTGCCGCAGTTCTATCCGGCGCTGCATGAAGATTTTCTCAGCGTGCTGCCGCCCGAGGAGCGGGAGCGGCCGGTGGACGCCTATTGGCGCCGCATCCTCGACGCCGATCCGGCCGTGCACGGTCCGGCGGCGCGGGCCTGGCACGATACCGAGCGCGCCCTGTCCGAGCACAAGCCCGCAAGGACGCGGCTCGACCTCGCCTCGTTGAACGTCTGGCGCACGTTGCCGGCGACGCCGTTCATGGAAGCGCATTACTTCGTCAACGACAGCTTCATGACCGCAAACCAGCTGCTGCAGAATGCGGAGAGGCTCGCCGGCATTCCCGGCATCATCGTGCAGGGCCGCTACGATCTGTTGTGTCCTCCTGAGACATCCGAGCGGCTGACGAAAGTCTGGCCGGGTTCCGAGATTCGCATCGTGGAAGAAGCCGGGCATTCGCTCTATGATGCCGGCGTGAGGGACGCGGTCATGAAGTCGATCGCCGACCTCGCTTCGAAGACCGCGCGATGAGAGGACAAGAAAAATGCCGCTCGCCGGGAAAGGCATGCTGCTGACGTCGATGAATATCGACGCGGCCGATGAGGCCGATTTCAACCGCTGGTACGACCGCGAGCATCTGGAAGAGCGTGTCGCGATCGAGGGATTCCTGGAAGCACGGCGCTATGTCGCGCACGCCGCCAATCCCAGATATCTCTGCCTCTATTCGACCGCGACGCTCGACGTGCTCGACAGCCCCCCTTACAAGGCGCGGCTCGCGAGCCCGACCGACTGGTCGCGGCAGACCATGGCGCGTTTCAAGGACATGCTGCGCGTCGTCGCGCGCGTCACCATCAGCAACGGCACCGGACGCGGAGCTGCACTCGGCGTGGTGCGGCTGCGGCCGACGCCGGGCAACGCCGCGCCATGGCGTGATGCACTGCAAGAAAAGCTGACGCCGGAAAAGCGCGACGGCATCATCTCGATGCATCTGCTCGAGAGCGAGCCGGAATTGTCGGGTGCAACGGCGGATATCCCGGCCGTGCGCAACGAAGGTGCACGCGACTGGTTCGTGCTGATCGACGGCACGCATGTCGGCGCGGTCTCGGCTGTCATTGCCGAACGCTTCACCGGCCCCGCCGCATCGCCCTTCCCGCTTCCCGTCTCCGTCGGTACCTACGCGCTGATGTGGGACCTTGCGAAGTGCGACATCGCGCACCGCTAACGCGCCTACATGCACCGCAACATATTGCACCGCCACATGCGTGCGCGCAGCCGTTAATGCTGTGCGCGCGCAGCTCCCATGAAAGCGGGTGATCCCCCAAATTTGCCGTTGTACTTCGGACCGGTTCTAATAAGCTAACTCAATGACGTCATTCAGAAACCAGATCGACGCGCGTTAGCGTTCGCCAAGCTCAAGAAAAGGCCGCGGGGTCTTTGGGCCTGCGCGGACAGGGTAGGAATGAAACCGACCGATATCGCGGCCCCCGACTACTTTCACAAAGTGGTCGATTGCCAGTGGGCCTGTCCTGCGCACACCCCGGTTCCCGAATATATCCGACTGATCGCACAAGGCCGCTACAGCGACGCCTACATGATCAATTGGCAATCGAACGTGTTTCCCGGAATTCTGGGACGCACCTGCGATCGTCCATGCGAGCCGGCGTGCCGGCGCGGCCGCGTCGAGGAAACACCGGTCGCGATCTGCCGCCTCAAGCGCGTCGCAGCCGACTTCAAGGACGACATCACGCAGCGCCTGCCGCGCCCTTCATCGAAGAACGGCAAGCGCGTCGCGCTGGTCGGCGGCGGTCCGGCCTCGCTGACGGTGGCGCGTGATCTGGCGCCGCTCGGCTATCACTGCACCGTGTTCGATGCCGATCCGGAAGCCGGTGGCATGATGCGCTCGCAGATCCCGAAATTCCGCCTGCCCAATTCGGTGATCGACGAGGAGACCGGCTACATCCTCAATCTCGGCGTCGACTTCAAAGGCGGTCACCGCATCGAGAGCATGAAGGCGCTGCTCGCGGAGAAATACGACGCGATCTTCGTCGGCTCCGGCGCGCCGCGCGGCCGCGAGCTCGACATTCCCGGCCGGAAGGAGGCCGCCGCCAACATCCATATCGGCATCGAGTGGCTGTCCTCGGTCTCGTTCGGCCACATCGACAAGATCGGCAAACGCGTGATCGTGCTCGGCGGCGGCAACACCGCGATGGATTGCTGCCGAACCGCGCGCCGCCTCGGCGGCGAGAAAGTCACGGTGATCGTGCGCTCCGGCTTCGAGGAGATGAAGGCCTCGCCCTGGGAGAAGGAGGACGCGATCCACGAGGATATT
Source organism: Bradyrhizobium niftali (assembly GCF_004571025.1). GTDB lineage: Bacteria > Pseudomonadota > Alphaproteobacteria > Rhizobiales > Xanthobacteraceae > Bradyrhizobium > Bradyrhizobium niftali. The sequence goes on from NZ_SPQT01000011.1 coordinate 69,731, forward strand.
CCGATCCTCAACTACATGGTGCCGGTGGCATTCAAGCATGTCGCCGGCAAGCTCATCGGCGTCACCTTCCAGCACGTCAAAGCCGAATTCGACGCCAAAGGCCGCCGCAATCTGGTGCCTTCGGGCGACCCCGATCAGACCATTCCCTGCGACGACGTGCTGGTCGCGGTCGGCCAGGAGAACGCCTTCCCCTGGATCGAGCAGGACTGCGGCATCGAATTCGACAAATGGCACATGCCCAAGGTCGACCCCAAGACCTTCGCCTCGACCAACCCGAAAGTATTCTTCGGCGGCGACGCCGCCTTCGGTCCCAAGAACATCATCTGGGCGGTCGCGCACGGCCACGACGCCGCGCTGTCGATCCACAAGCTGCTGTCGGGCGAGGACATCACCGAGCGGCCGCTGCCGGAGGTGCATGTCTCGTCGCAGAAGATGGGCATCCACGAATGGAGCTATGACAACGACATCTCCGTCGACAAGCGCTTCAAGGTGCCGCATCGCGACAAGGTGATCGCGCTGAAGGACATCCGCACCGAGGTCGAGCTCGGCTACGACGTCAAGCTCGCGCTCGGCGAAGCCCATCGCTGCCTGAACTGCGACGTACAGACCGTGTTCTCGACTTCGCTCTGCATCGAGTGCGACGCCTGCGTCGACATCTGCCCGATGGACTGCATCTCCTTCACGGAGAATGGCGAGGAAGCCGATCTGCGCCAGCGCCTGAAGGCGCCGTCGCTGCATCCCGACCAGGACCTCTACGTGTCCTCCGATCTCAAGACCGGGCGCGTGATGGTGAAGGACGAAGATGTCTGCCTGCATTGCGGGCTGTGCGCCGAGCGCTGTCCCACCGGAGCCTGGGACATGCAGAAGTATTTGATCGAAATGACTTACGCAGGTTCAGCATGTCCGACAAAAAGCCGATCAGCAGCGTAAACGACTTCGTCGTCCGCTTCGCCAACGTCAACGGATCGGGCTCGGCCAGCGCCAACGAGATGTTCGCGCGCGCGATCCTGCGCCATGGCGTGCCGGTCTCCCCGCGCAACATCTTCCCTTCCAACATCCAGGGCCTGCCGACCTGGTACGAGGTGCGGGTGACCGAAGACGGCCATCTCGGCGCCCGCGGCGGCGTCGACATGATGGTGGCGATGAACCCGCAGACCTGGGACAAGGACGTCGCCGGCATCGAGCCCGGCGGCTATCTGTTCTACGATTCCACCAAGCCGATGCCGTCGACGAAATTCCGCGACGACATCACCGTGATCGGCGTGCCGCTCACCGCGATCACCAACTCGACCTACACCGATCCGCGCCAGCGCCAGCTGTTCAAGAACATCATCTATCTCGGCGCGCTCTCTGCCCTGCTCGACATGGACCCGAAGCTGATCGAGCAGCTGATCGGCGAGCAGTACAAGGGCAAGGAGAAGCTGCTCTCCTCCAACGTCCACGCGCTGCATCTCGGCCGCGACTGGGCGCTCCAGAACCTGAAATGCCCGATCGGGCTGCGGGTGAGGAAGTCCGACAAGGTCGGCGACAGCATCTTCATCGAGGGCAACAGCGCCGCCGCGCTCGGCGCCGTCTATGGCGGCGCCACCGTGTGCGCCTGGTATCCGATCACGCCCTCCTCGTCGGTGGCGGAAGCCTTCACCGCCCATTGCAAGAAGTACCGGCACGACCCCGAGACGGGCAAGGCGAAATACGCCATCGTGCAGGGCGAGGACGAGCTGGCCTCGATCGGCATCGTGATCGGCGCGTCCTGGAACGGCGCCCGCGCCTTCACCGCGACCTCCGGCCCCGGCATTTCCTTGATGACGGAGTTCATCGGCCTTTCATATTTTGCCGAGATCCCCGCGGTGATCATGAACATCCAGCGCGCCGGGCCCTCCACGGGCATGCCGACCCGCACCCAGCAATGCGACATCATCGCCTGCGCCTATGCCTCGCATGGCGACACCAAGCATGTGCTGCTGTTCCCGGAGGATCCGGCGGAGGCCTTCGAGTTCGCGGCCGCCGCCTTCGATCTCGCCGAGCGGCTCCAGACCACGATCTTCCTGATGCTCGATCTCGATATCGGCATGAATCACCGTCTCTGCCGTCCGCTGAAGTGGGACGATGCCCGGCAATATGACCGCGGCAAGATCATGACCGCGGAGATGCTGGAGGAAGGCCGCGACTTCGGCCGCTATCTCGACGTCGACGGCGACGGCATCCCCTACCGCACCTATCCCGGCACGCATCCGACCAAGGGCTCCTATTTTACCCGCGGTACTTCCCGGGATCGCTATGCGCGATATTCCGAGGAAGGCCCGGTCTATGCCGACAACATGCAGCGCCTGGTGCGCAAGTTCGAGACCGCGCAGGACCTCGTGCCGCGGCCGCTCCAGGCCAATGCGGAACGGCCGACCAAATACGGCGTGATCTATTTCGGCTCGACCTCGCCGGCGATGGACGAGGCGATCGGCCTGCTCGAAGCGCGCGGCCACCAGCTCGATCGCCTGCGCATCCGCGCCTTCCCGTTCCATTCGAGCGTGGCGAGCTTCCTCGCCGAGCACGATTTCGTCTACGTGGTCGAGCAGAACCGCGATGCCCAGTTGCGGCAACTCATCGTCAACGAGAACGGCATCGACCCCGTCCGCCTCGTGCCGATCGTGCATTACGACGGCACGCCGATCACCGCCCGCTTCATCGCAAAAGCCATTGGCGACCACCAGGATCACCTCAAGGTGACGCCGCTCCGCAAGGCCGTGTCATGACCTACGCCTTGCTCTCTCTTCCGTCATGCCCGGCCTTGTGCCGGGCATCCACGACTTCCTTTTCCTCGGCCAAGACGTGGATGGCCGGGTCAAGCCCGGTCATGACGGGCTTGGGATCGCAGGTGCTCGCATGACTTATATTGCCAAGCCGAAATTCCATCATCCCGGCCTCAAGAAGAACGAGCTCGGCTACACGCATCGCGACTACGAGGGCAAGATCTCGACGCTGTGCGCCGGCTGCGGCCACGATTCGATCACGGCCTCGATCATCGAGGCCTGCTATGAGCTCTCGATCGAGCCGCACCGGGTGGCGAAGATCTCCGGGATCGGCTGCTCGTCGAAGACGCCGGACTATTTCCTCGGCAATTCGCACGGCTTCAACTCCGTGCACGGGCGCATGCCGTCGGTGCTGACCGGCGCCAATCTCGCCAACCGCGACCTGATCTATCTCGGCGTGTCCGGCGACGGCGATTCCGCCTCGATCGGCTTCGGCCAGTTCGCGCACTCGATCCGGCGCGGCGTCAACATGACCTATATCGTCGAGAACAACGGCGTCTACGGCCTGACCAAGGGACAGTTCTCGGCGACCGCCGACCGCGGCTCGAAGTCCAAGAAGGGCGTGACCAACACCGACAACGCCATCGACCTCGTCGCGATCGCGCTGCAACTGGGCGCAACCTTCGTGGCGCGCTCGTTCTCCGGCGACAAGACCCAGCTCGTGCCGCTGATCGCGGCCGCGATCCGCCACAAGGGCGCATCCTTCATCGACGTCATCAGCCCCTGCATCGCCTTCAACAACCATGCCGGCTCGACCAAGAGCTTCGACTATGTCCGCGAGCACAACGACGCGGTGAACCGGCTCGACGTGCTGGTCGGCCGCGACCCGATCGCGGTCGACTACGCGCCGGGCACGGTGCAATTGGTCGAGCAGCACGACGGCAGCAAGATCGCGCTGCGCAAGATCGACGCCGACTACGATCCGCATGACCGGCTCGGCGCCCAGACCTTCCTCCAGAAGCACGCCGCCAAGGGGCAGATCGTCACCGGCCTGCTCTATGTCGACCCCGATGCCGACGACCTGCACGCGCATCTCAACACGGTCGAGACGCCGCTCAACACGCTGGAAGCGGACACGCTGTGCCCGGGCTCGGCGGCGCTGGACAAGTTCAACGCCAGCATGCGGTGATCATTTGCCGCGCTGAGGCGGAGGCCTGACGCGCACGGTGATCTTCTCCGACACGACAGGCGGCTCGAACGGATAGTGCTTGGCGTCGCCCAGCACCAGTTGAAGGGTATGGGTCCCGGGCGGAAGCTCGAGAAATGTTTCGGTCTGCCCCGCCCCGAAATGCAGATGCGACTTGTCCTGCGGGATCGGCTCCTTCGGATCGATGGGGTCGCTGACGTCGACCAGCAAATGATGATGGCCGGCGTTCTGGTAGTCGTCGCCGGCATGCGTCACGCCCATGTTGCGCAAGCCGAACCGGACCAGGAAACCGGCGCGCACCTTCTGCCCGTCATAAGGGGTGATGAAATAAACCTTTGCGTCCTTTGGAGCAGCCTTACCCTGCGAGAAGGCCACGCCCGGGAGCAATGCGAGCACCGCCGACAGCGCAACGCAGCGAAGGATTTGCATCAAATCTACTCCTGCACTCAGGGACTGAGCGCGACCCGGAACCCATGCGTCGGGTAACGAACGTTGGTATCGTAGCCGTCGCGGTTGGATGGCCGCACGTATCTCGAATCGTTCTTCCAGGAGCCCGAGCGCAGGACGTGCGAACTGCAGTCCCCACCGCTCCATGCCGAACCATCATTGGGCGCGCCTTGATAAGTCCTGTGCCAGCAATCGGCGACCCACTGATCGACGCCGCCGCCCATGTCGTAGAGTCCGAATGGATTGGGTTTGAAGCTACCGACCTTCGCCGGCTGCTCGGCGGCTGCGTCACCGCAATCCTTGCACCCGGCCATGCCCGGCTGGAGCTTGTCGCCCCACCAATATTTGGTCTGCGTTCCGCCGCGCGCCGCATATTCCCATTCCGCTTCGCTCGGAAGCCGGTACGACTTCTTCGTCGCCTGCGCGAGCCAGCCAGCATATTGCTGTGCATCGGTCCAGCTTACATTCGTGACGGGGGCGTCGTCCTTCCCGATCGCTGTAAAGCCACACGCCTTTGCAGCGGCGCATTCGTTCCACTCCCGCACCGTCACAGGGTATTTGCCGATCGAGAATGGCTTGATCGCGACCTGGTGAACAGGGCGCTCGGTCGGATCATCGTTGCTTCCCATCGCGAAGCTGCCGCCGCGAACGACGATCATTTCGGGCTCGCTGGCGGGCGTCGGCGATTGGCTGGGCGTCGGCGTCGGTGCCGGTGCCGGTGCCGGCGGCGCAGGTGAAGCCAACGAGGGCGACGGTTGTGGCGTCGGCACGGCCGCTTCGCGCGCCGGAGGCTGCGGGACAGGAGAAGCGACCGGAGCGGCAGTCGGCGTGGCGGCCTGCTCGCTTCCCTTGCCGGGCGGCTGCGCCAGGAGATACCAGAGCACGCCGGCGGCGCTGACCAGCAACGTCAAGCCGAGGAGAAAGATCAAGGTATTCTCGCGCCGGCCTCGCGTCCCGCCGACGGCATCTGCGTCGGGCAGCACGCGATAGATGCGCACGGGGTCGGTGATGTTCTTCACCTTGCGGTCGCCAAGGGACTCGTAGCCGCACACCACCTTGTGCTTGATCTGCTCGTAGATCGCGCCCGAGATGAAGACCTGACCGGGCTGGGCAATGCCTTCGATACGCGTGGCGATGTTGACGCCATCGCCGTAAACGTCGTCCGGCTCGATGATGACATCACCCAGATTGACGCCAATTCGGTACTCGATCCGGGAGTCCTTCGGAAGCGAGGCATTGCGGCCGACGAGATTCTGCTGGATGACGATGCTGCAGCGAACGGCCTCAACAGGGCTATCGAAAATAGCGATGAAGCCGTCGCCCGTCGTCTTCACCAGGCTTCCATGGTGCTCGACGATACTGGGCTCGATGAGGTCCCGCTCGATCCGCTTGACGCGGACATGCGTGCCCTCCTCGTCGGCCTGCATCAAGCGGCTGTAGGACGCGATGTCGCCGACAATGATTGCAGCGAGACGACGAGGCATTGCGCCGTGCGGAGGCGGCTCGTTCTGATTCCCGGATCTGAAGTTGCGAATTTCGCCCATTGCGCGGGGACTCCACAAACTTACAAAGGCGGCCCCAGCCTACGACTTCGAGAAGCAATCGTCTGTGAAGGCTATCACATTGACAAACTGGGACAATGTCGAAGGACTCGCGACATCGAGTTCCAGGGAGCGAGGACCTTGAACCCTTCTGGTCCAACCAGCGACTAAAGCGCCGCTCTCAGGGCGACGAAGTCCGCCACTGGTTCAGCCAAGACACATCGGGCTTTAATGGACAGGCTCGGGCTCGGGTGCGGCGCGACCCGAATATGCCAACCGGCCGGCCGTCCAGTATTGCTTGCAGGTCTCGAACAGCGTTTCGCCGTCCATGGTCAGGCCGCCCGTGACGAGCACGCCGTCCGCGCCAATGGGCTTGTTCAGCAGCGACAAGACGTGCTTCAGAAAGCCGCCTTCGAACCGCTCGGCAAGAAGAGGATCGACCTGAAGAACGACGATCCTCTGGCTGCGATACCGAAAGATCGATATGTCCCTCACCGATCTCCACGAGATGGTGTCATCGGCGATCCTGGTGTCGCGAATGCCGACACGGGTGATGAAGAGGACCGGCTCCCTGGCGGAGATCAACGTCCAGAGCGTCTTGCAGGTGGCCAGGCCGAAAAACACGATGCCGAAATAGCTGAGCGCGATCTGGATCGTGGCGATGTCCTTGCCATAGTGCAAGCTGAATGCGAGCGCGCCGCACAACAGCGTCGCCAGCAGGCCGGCTCCCAGCAACTTGAACAGCCGCGCAAGGGAATAGCCGATCGCAAGGTTGGGCAAGTTCTGACTTATGGACATTTTGACCGCCACCAGTCATCTGCAACAACCAGGGGTTCTCAGCACCCCTCCTTCCAAATTGTTAAAGCGGGAACCTTGCGCGAGGCTGTCCGCAAGGCGCGGCCAGGAACGCTTGAACGCAACGCTTTCCGCCCGCGACTAACGGCCAATCGGCCCTGATCGTCCCGCCGCGGGCCATCAACGGCTCACGCGTTCGGTGCGACCATGAAGCTTGCCCTCGTCCTGCCGCTTGTCCTTACCGCGTTCACCGGCGTCGCCCACGCCGATGAGGCCGATAAGGTCCGGGAAACCACAAAGGCCGAAGCCGACGCCTTCATGGGCCGCATCTATGCGGGGACGCCGGGTGACAAGGCCTATGCCTGCTTCGTTCGCCGCTACGATGCCGAGCATCTGGCGCGGCATCCCAAGCAGAAGGTCGCGTCGATGAAGCTGCTGATCTCCGCGGAGACCGACAAGGAGGACAAGCAACTCCACAATTCCTTCCGCCTGGGCTTCCGGTATCGCCATCGCAGCGGCGACTTCGACTCCAGCGGGTCGTGCGGCAGCCCCGCGGTGCTCCTCAGTCAGGGCGACGAAGTCCGTCTCGGCTGCGGCGTGGACTGCGAAGGCGGCGGGATCGAGGTGGCGCTGTCCAAGGACAACAAGTCCGCCATCATTCGGCTCGAGCAGGTCAGGGTCTGGCAGAACAACAAGCCGGATGACGAGGCCGAGCAATCGCTGGTCGCCGGCGCCGACGACAAGATCTTCCGCCTCGACCGCACCGACAACAGCGAGTGCGCCTCGCTGGTGACCGACCGCAAGGAACTCGCCGCGCTGCGCCACAAGTGATATGGGTCCGGCAAATTCGGGCGCAGCCGAGGGAGATCGCCATGAACCGCCGGAACATCCTGTGGAGTGCCGTTTCAGCGCTAGGTGCGGCGCTCGGCGCCTCCCGCGCACAGGCCGCGACCGAGGCTCCGCCGTCGAACAAGCTCAAGGTCGTCTACCATCTCAGCGACGCCGAGAAGGTCAATTTCGTGCTCGGCAACATCCAGAACCACATCGACGGCGTCGGCGGCCCCGAGCACGTCACGATCGCGCTGGTGATTCACGGGCCGGCGCTGAAGGCGTTTCACTGGGCGCAGGCCAACCCCGATATCAGCAAGCGCGTTGGCGACTTCTCCAAGGACGGCGTCGAGCTCGCCGCCTGCGGCAACACGATGAAGGCGCAGAACGTCACGCTGACGGATCTGCTGCCGGGCTTCGTCAGCGCGGAGAAAGGCGGCGTGGTCCGCCTGGCCGAGCTGCAGTCGCAGGGCTATCTGTATTTGCGGCCGTAGCGTTGCGGCAGGCGTCGTCCCCGTCATTGCGAGCGCAGCGAAGCAATCCAGAATCCCTCCGCGGGGGGACTCTGGATTGCTTCGTCGCTTCGCTCCTCGCAATGACGGTGGAGACCGTCGCACGGGCGAGCGCCACATCCTCCCATCGCGCTTGACTTACCCATAACTCTACGGTTATGAATTAACCCATAACTTCCCGGTTATGGAAATCGCATGTCCGCCGCCCACGATCTCCTGTTCAGGACGCTCGCCGATCCGACCCGGCGGGCGATCTTCGAACGGTTGTGCCGCGAGGGCGAGCAGACGGTCGGGGCACTGACGGCACGGTCCGGCGTTTCCCAGCCGGCGGTCTCGAAACATCTCGGCGCGCTGAAGCAGGCCGGCCTCGTCCGCGACCGCCATGAAGGACGCCAGACCCATTACAGCGCGCAGCCCGGTGCGCTCAATCCGCTGGTCGACTGGACCAGCCAGATGGCCGGATTCTGGCAGAACCGGCTCGACGCGCTCGACGATCTCCTGAAGAGGATGGACCAATGACCGAGACCTCAAGCGAGACCCGCTCCGTCGTCATCGAGCGCGAATTTGCCTTTCCGGCCGAGCGGATCTGGCGCGCGCTGACACAGCCGCATCTGATCGAGGAATGGCTGATGAAGAACGACTTCAAGCCATCGGTCGGCCATCGCTTCAACCTTCGCGGCGAATGGGGCGGCGTGCTGGACTGCGAGGTGCTCACCATCGAGCCGCAGAAGACGCTCGCCTACACCTGGAATTTCGCGCATGAGGACGCGGCGTTCGACCTGAAAAGCGTCGTCACCTTCACGCTGACACCGACAAGCGCAGGCACGCATCTGCGCGTCGAGCAGGCGGGCTTCAGCCCGACGCAGAAACAGGCCTATGGCGGCGCGCATGCCGGCTGGAAACAGTTTCTCACCAAGCTGGACGAGCTGCTGGCGCGACCGGATTGAGCCGGCGGCGCGCATCCATCCGATCATTTCAGAGGAGGTCTCGTTGAACATGTGGATACGACAAATCCATCGCTGGCTGTCCATCGCCTTCACGCTCGCCGTCATCGCGAACATCGTCGCGATGACCATGCAGCTCCAGGCCGTGTGGATCGGCTTCCTGGCGCTTGTCCCGCTGATCCCGCTGCTTGCGACCGGGCTGTATCTGTTTGCGCTGCCCTATCTTGACCGGCGCGGCGGCATGCAGCGCGAGGCGAGGTCATGAAGAAGGCGGTCGCGGTGAAGAAGACCGGCGCGAAGGACGCGGACGGAGCGGCGTCCAAGTTGATCGACGGCAGGATCAGGGAGCTCGGCGACTGGCGCGGCGAGATGCTCGGGCGGATTCGCGCCCTGATCAAGGACGCCGACCCCGACGTGGTCGAGGAATGGAAGTGGCGCGGCGTACCCGTGTGGGAGCACGACGGCATCATCTGCACCGGCGAGACCTACAAGGCCGTCGTGAAGCTGACCTTTGCCAAGGGTGCGGCCCTCGATGACCCGGCCGGCCTGTTCAATTCCAGCCTCGACGGCAATGTGCGGCGCGCGATCGATATCCGCGAGGGCGAGAAGATCAACGAGAAAGCGCTGAAGGCGCTGATCCTCGCGGCCGTGGAGCTGAATGTGTCGAAGACCAAGAAGAAGCCGGCCAAGCGTTCTGCATAGAACAGCAGGCAGCCACAGACCTCTTCCTTCTCCCCTTGTGGGAGAAGGTGGCGCGAAGCGCCGGATGAGGGGTATCTATCGACACGGGAAAGCGCGGAGAGATACCCCTCACCCCAGTGAGCTTGTGTCTGCCGGCGTCGCTGCCCTCTCCCACAAGGGGCGAGGGCACACCAACGCGCATCTCGCCGCATTGCTACACATAGACGGCCGCCTCAGGCCGCCGCCGGGATCGGGCGCGGGCTCACGACATATTCGCGCAGGACCTTGTCGTTGGCATCGACCTCGATCAGCGAGACGTCGTAGGTCCAGAGGTCCGCCAGATGCTGGAGCACGCGCTTGGCGTCGGTCTCGTTGAGCTGTGCGCCCTTGATGACGTGGTGATGCAGGATCAGCCGGCGGTCGCCGGAGAGATCGACGTCGACCACCTCGATATTGGCGTCGATGTAGCCAACATCGTGCTGCCGCGCCAGCTCGCGCCGCACCCGGCGGAAGCCGCGCTCGTCGTGGATGGCATCGACGCGGATGCCGGCACGCTCCTCGGGGTCGTCGTGCAGATGGAACATGCGCAGCTGCCGCATCAGCTTCGGGCTGAGGAACTGGCCGATGAAGCTCTCGTCGCGGTAGTTGGCCCAGACGTCGCGCAGCACGCCCATCACGTCGTTCTTGCCGGCGATGTCAGGGAACCACTCGCGGTCCTCGTCCGACGGGCTGGTGACGATGCGCTCGATGTCCTGCATCATGGCGAAGCCGAGCGCATAGGGATTGAAGCCGGAGAAGCGCGGATCGTCGAATTCGGGCTGGAACACCACATTGGTGTGCGATCCCAGGAATTCGAGGAAGTTGCCGTCGGTGATGCGGCCCTGTTGGTGCAGCTTGGTCATGATGCGATAGTGGACGTAGGTCGCCGTCCCCTCGTTCATCACCTTGGTCTGGCTCTGCGGATAGAAATATTGCGCGATGTGGCGGACGATGCGCAGCAATTCGCGCTGCCAGGGTGCCAGCCGCGGCGCGCTCTTCTCCAGGAAGTAGAGCAGGTTTTCCTGCGGCAGGCCGAGCAGCTTGCGGCGCCGCTCGACGCTGAGCGCGGAGCGGCTCTTGCTCTTTCCTGCCGGCACGGTGCGCCAGAGGTCGTTGAAGACCTCCTCCTCGTGCTGGCGGCGTCGCCCTGCCCGCTTCTCCTCGGCGCGCAGGTCGAGCTTCTTCTTGCCGGGATAGCGGTCGATGCCGTGCGACATCAGCGCGTGCGCGGCATCGAGCGTACGCTCGACCTCGGCGCGGCCGAAGCGCTCCTCGCATTGCATGACGTAGTTCTTGGCGAAATCGAGATAGTCCAGGATGCCGTCGGCGTCTGTCCACTGCTTGAACAGATAGTTGTTCTTGAAGAAGTGATTGTGGCCGAAGGCGGCGTGCGCGATCACCAGCGTCTGCATCGTCGCCGTGTTCTCCTCCATCAGGTAGGAGATGCAGGGCGAGGAGTTGATCACGATCTCGTAGGCGAGGCCCATCAGGCCCTTGCGGTAGGAAGCCTCGTGATAGGCGAAGTGCTTGCCGAAGGACCAGTGCTTGTAGAACAGGGGCATGCCGACCGACGAGTAGGCATCCAGCATCTGCTCGGCGGTGATGACCTCGATCTGGTTCGGATAGACGTCGAGCCCGAGATCGTTCTTCGCCACCTCCTCACAGGCATCGGTGATGCGCTGCAAGGTGTGGAAGTCCCAATCCGCGCCCTCGAACAATCTTTCCGTCATGGAGCGGCTTTCTCCTGAGAGGTTTCGCGGCGCTGGAACAGGTCGTGGAACACCGGGAAGATCTCGCTGCGCTCGCTGACCTTGCGCATCGAGAGCGGTGCGCCGCTGTTGCGCAGGCGCTCGTAGAGGGTCCAGAGTGAGGAGTCGGAGAGATCGAAGGCGCTGCCGCCGGACTCGCCGACCTCGAGATAGGCAAAGAACTGGCAGACCGGCAGGATCTTGTCGGTCAGCAGCATGCCCGTAAGCTCGCCGTCGGAATAGGAATTGTCGCCGTCGGAGGCTTGCGCCGCGTAGATATTCCAGTCCGACGGATTGAAGCGCTCGCGCACGATCTCGTGCATCGCCTGGAGCGCGCTGGAGACCAGCGTGCCGCCGGAGGCCGGACCGTAGAAGAAGGTCTGCTCGTCCACCTCCTCGGCGCGGTCGGTGTGGCGGATGAAGACGATCTCGACATGCTTGTAGCGGCGCTTCAGGAACACGTAGAGCAGCATGTAGAAGCGCTTGGCGAGATCCTTCATGTGCTCGGACATCGAGCCGGAGACGTCCATCAGGCAGAACATCACCGCCTGCGCGACCGGCTTCGGCACCGTCTCGAAGCGGCGGTAGCGGATGTCGAGCGGGTCGATGAACGGAATCCGCTTCGTCTTCGCCTTCAGCCTTTCCAACTCGGCGAGAAGCACCACGCGCTCGTCCTCGTCGGTGCATGCGGCGATTGCGGCTTCGAGCTCTTCGATCTCCTCCTTGCGGGGACGCTTGAGCGCAATGCGGCGGGCGAGCGCGAGCTTCACCGTCCGGCTCACCGAGATGTTGGCGGGCGAGCCCGACGTGGTGTAGCCGGCGCGCTGGATGCCCTCGCTCTCGGTCTGCGCGATCTTGCGCTTGGCAAGATCCGGCAGCTCGAGGTCGTCGAGGAAGAGATCGACGAACTCGTCGCGGCTCAACACGAAGCGGAAGGCGTCCTCGCTGTCGCCTTCGCCGGGACCGGAATCCTTGGCGCTGCCCTGGCCGGAACGCTGGAGATAGTCGCCTTCGACGAACTTCTTGTTCCCGGGCAACACCATGTCGCGCGTTCCGCCTTCGCGGCGGAAACGCGGCTCATGCATCCCGTCGAGCGGAATCGTGACCTCACCACCCTCCAGGACGTCCTTGATGTCGCGTTCCTGCGAGGTCTTCTTGACGGCGCCCTGCACCAGGGATTTGGCCCGACGCAAGAACCGCTGGCGGTTCTCAAGACTCTTGCCGCCTGGATTCAGGCGCCTGTCAATAATGTGAATGGGCACTTTTCCATCCGCCTCAACCGGCCTGCTTCACACGCATGTACCATTCGACGAGCCGGCGAACCTGACGCTCGGTGTAGCCGCGCTCCACCATGCGTGCGACGAACTCGCCGTGCTTCTTCTCCGTCTCGCCGTCCTTCTTCGACCCGAAGGAGATGACCGGAAGCAGGTCCTCGACCTGAGAGAATATCCGCTTTTCGATCACATCGCGAATCTTCTCGTAGGAGGTCCAGGTCGGATTCTTGCCCCCGTTCTGGGCCCGCGACCGTAACGAGAATTTGACGACCTCGTTGCGGAAGTCCTTGGGGTTGGCGATGCCCGCCGGCTTCTCGATTTTGGTCAGTTCCTGGTTCAACAATTCGCGATCCAGGAGCTGTCCCGTATCGGGATCCTTGAAGTCCTGATCCTCGATCCAGGCATCGGCATAATCGACGTAGCGATCGAACAGGTTCTGGCCGTAATCCGAGTAGGATTCGAGATAGGCCTTCTGGATCTCGTTTCCGATGAACTCGGCATACCGCGGCGCAAGGTCCGCCTTGATGAACTCGAGATACCGCTTCTCGACCTCCTCCGGCAGCTGCTCGCGCTTGATCGACTGCTCCAGCGCGTACATCAGATGCACGGCGTCGGCGGCGACTTCCTGCGGATCGTGGTTGAACGTTGCGGCCAGGATCTTGAAGGCAAAGCGCGTGGAGACGCCGTCCATGCCCTCGTCGACGCCGGCGGCATCGCGATATTCCTGGACACTGCGCGCCTTCGGATCGGATTCCTTCAGGCTCTCGCCGTCGTAGACCCGCATCTTGCCAAATATGGTGGAATTCTCGTGCTTGCGCAGGCGCGACATCACCGAGAACCGCGCCATCGTCTCCAGCGTCGACGGCGCACACGGCGCCGAGGCCAGCTCGGAGCCCTGGATCAGCTTCTCGTAGATCTTCTGCTCTTCCGTGACCCGCAGGACATAGGGCACCTTGATCACGCAGATGCGGTCGATGAAGGCTTCGTTGTTCTTGTTGGCCTTGAAGCTCGCCCACTCCGCCTCGTTGGAGTGCGCGAGGATGACGCCGGTGAACGGGATCGCGCCGATGTTCTCGGTGCCGATGTAGTTGCCTTCCTGCGTCGCCGTGAGCAGCGGGTGCAGCATCTTGATCGGCGCCTTGAACATTTCGACGAACTCGAGCACGCCCTGGTTGGCGCGGTTGAGGCCGCCGGAATAGCTGTAGGCGTCGGGATCGTTCTGCGCGTAGGTCTCGAGCTTGCGGATATCGACCTTGCCGACCAGCGAGGAGATGTCCTGGTTGTTCTCGTCACCGGGCTCGGTCTTGGCGATCGCGATCTGGCGCAGCCGCGACGGCTGGATTTTTGCGACCCGGAACTGGGAAATGTCGCCGCCGAAGGCCTCCAGCCGCTTGTAGCACCACGGGCTCATCAACCCGGTGAGGCGCCGGCGCGGAATGCCGTATTTCTCCTCCAGCATCGGCCCGAGCTGATCGGGATCGAACAGGCTGAGCGGGCTCTCGAACACAGGCGAGAGTTCGTCGCCGGCCTTGAGCACGTAGATCGGATGCACTTCCATCAGCGACTTCAGCCGCTCTGCAAGCGAGGATTTGCCGCCGCCAACCGGGCCGAGCAGATAGAGGATCTGCTTGCGCTCTTCGAGCCCCTGCGCCGCGTGCCGGAAGAAACCAACGATGCGCTCGATGGTTTCTTCCATGCCGTAGAAGCCGGCGAAGGCCGGATAGGTGCGGATGGTACGGTTCAAAAAAATACGGCCAAGGCGTGGGTCCTTGGCCGTGTCGATTGTCTGAGGCTCACCGATCGCTGCTAGCAGTCGCTCGGCCGCGTTCGCGTATTTCATGGGATCGCTTCGACACGATTCCAGGTATTCCGCCATCGACATGTCGAGCTGGCTTCTCGCCTCGAACGACCGAGCGAAAGCGTTGAATAGAGAATCGTTGTACATGATCCCTCTCCGCGTGAGTTCCGCTACAAGCTGAAACGAAAGCAGTTACCGGACCGTTCCTCAGGCCGTCTCGAATCAGCGTGAGCACATGACGATCATTGGACACCCGGGGGCCGACTTCACGCAACGCACAACGTAGGCAACTGGGTGAGTTACGAACAGGCACCTGCCTGTTCTTTATGCGAATCTAGGTATATCTTCGCTCATTTCCAGAAAATGTCACTCGGCCGCAACATCCGGGCATTACCGGGGATCGGCCTATCCGGCGGTGCAGCATAGCCGTCAGCCGGCGGCAGCTTTATGACGCTTGTACGGCCAAGCCTTGCGAGAGCGGACCTGAGTCTGGCGCACCTTGATCGCGGTCCCGCCGCAATGCGGTGCGTGAGTAGCTGGCAGCATGACAGTCACGGCAGGCGCGCAGCAATGTGTCAAAACCGATCGCCAGTCCGTCGCGGCGGACGACGATGCGACCGTCCTGCGCGCCGCGCGACATCGATCGGATCCTGGCGCGGATGCCGGCGAGCTGCCGCGGCAAGGCCAGCGTCGGCGTCGGCACGATCATCCTGTGGCTGCGCCGCTGCTCGGTCGAAACCTCCGCAATCGACTCCCACGGAAGAAATTCATTGCCGATGCGGAGATCGCGGATGCCAGCGGGGGTGACGATCACCACCGGCCCGCGTTCGGCGGGGAGCATCCAGATCAGCCGGCTGGTGACCACGCCGAACAGCGCGACGCCGGCATAGCCGACCGTCGTGTCGTAGTCGCCCAAGCCGCCCCAGTCGAAGGCAAGGCTGGCGCCGAACAGGGTCATCGCAAAGCCCGCCGCGACCAGCAGCCGCAGATATGTCGCGCACGGATTGATGTCGAGATCGTAGGCCGCGTCGATGCTTACGGCCGGCGCGACCGATTGCGGACCGTTGGCAAGGGCGAGCGGTGGGCGGTCAGGATGTGCGTGCATGCTTTCCCCAGCATGGTCGTTCGCAAGCGGGCGACGAAGCATCAGGCGGATCGGAATCCGCTGGTGGCACTCTGTGCAGCGGCCGGCGGACGTTGCGCAACGAGGCCTCGGCCGAACCTCCCCGGCCAACGACTTTTCACGCAACAAAGCCACAACCGCCTGGATCGCCATGATCGCGACGGAGTTACACTGAGGGTATGACGCCTACACCCTTGATTGGTTCCCTCCCGGGAGCATGTTAGCTAGAGGATAGCGCGTCAGGACCGGCGCGGAAACCCCTCGCCCGCAGGCTTGGAGATAAATAAGCATCATGAATCCCGTCAAAGAACTGGAAAAGCACGGACAAGCCGTCTGGCTGGACTTCCTGGCCCGCGGCTTCATCGCCAAGGGCGACCTCAAGCGGCTGATCGACACCGACGGCGTCAAGGGCGTCACCTCCAATCCGTCGATTTTCGAGAAGGCGATCGGCAGTTCGGACGAGTACGACGCTCCGATCGGCAAGGCGCTGAAGCGCGGCGACCGGAGCGTGGCCGACCTGTTCGAAGCCGTCGCGGTCGAAGACATCCAGAACGCCGCCGACGTGCTCCGCCCGGTCTATGACCGCCTCAAGGGAGGCGACGGCTATGTCAGCCTGGAGGTCTCGCCCTATCTCGCGATGGACACCGCCGGCACGGTCGCCGAGGCACGGCGGCTCTGGAAGGACGTCAACCGCAAGAACCTGATGGTGAAGGTGCCGGCGACGCCGGAAGGCCTGCCGGCGATCGAGACGCTGATCGGCGAGGGCATCAGCATCAACATCACGCTGCTGTTCTCGAAGGCGGTCTACCTCCAGGTCGCGGAGGCCTATCTCGCCGGCCTCGAGAAATACGTCGCGGGCGGCGGCGATCCCTCGCATGTCGCGAGCGTGGCGAGCTTCTTCGTCAGCCGCATCGATTCGGTGGTCGACAAGCAGCTCGACGAGAAGATCGCGCGCGCCAACGACCCCAGCGAGAAGGAACGGCTCGCCGCGCTGAAGGGCAAGGTCGCCATCGCCAACGCCAAGGTCGCCTACCAGGATTACAAGCGCCTGTTCTCCGGTCCCCACTGGGACAAGCTCGCCGCCAGGGGCGCCAAGCCGCAGCGCATGCTGTGGGCCTCGACCGGCACCAAGAACAAGGACTACAGCGACGTCCTCTATGTCGAGGAACTGATCGGCCCCGACACCATCAACACCGTGCCGCCGGCGACGCTGGACGCGTTCCGCGACCACGGCAAGCCGCGCGACAGCCTGGAAGAGAATGTCGACGACGCAAGGCGTGTGCTGGAAGAGCTGGAGCGCTCCGGCGTCTCGCTCGACGCGATCACCGAGGAGCTGGTCAAGGACGGCGTCAAGCAGTTCGCCGACGCCGCCGACAAGCTCTACGGCGCCGTCGCCCACAAGCGCGCCACCGTGCTCGGGCCTGCGATCGACCACCAGCAGCTCTCGCTCGGCGACGGGCTCGGCAAGGCGGTGGCGAAGAGCACCGAGGAATGGCGCGCGTCAGCCAAGATCCGCAGGCTCTGGCAGCGCGACAAGTCGGTCTGGACCGGTGCCGACGAGGACAAATGGCTCGGCTGGCTCGACAGCGCCGCCAAGGCTGATGTCGCCGACTACGAGGACTATGCCAGCCGCGTGAAGGGCCAGAAATTCTCCGATGCCGTCGTGCTCGGCATGGGCGGATCGAGCCTCGGGCCCGAGGTGCTGGCCGAGACCTTTGCGCGAAAGTCAGGCTTCCCGAAGCTGCATGTGCTCGATTCCACCGATCCGGCGCAGGTGCGGGCGATGGAAGCGAAGATCGACATCGCCAACACGGTGTTCATCGTATCCAGCAAGTCCGGCGGCACCACCGAGCCGAATGCGATGAAGGACTATTTCCACGAACGCGTCGCGCAGGCGGTCGGCCCCAAGGTGAAGACCGGCCACCGCTTCATCGCGGTGACCGATCCCGGCTCGTCGCTGGAGAAGTCGGCCAAGAAGCTGAATTACGCCCGCGTCTTCCATGGCGAGCCCTCGATCGGCGGCCGCTATTCGGTGCTCTCGCCGTTCGGCCTGGTGCCGGCGGCAACCGCAGGCATCGACGTCAAGACCTTCGTCAAGCATGCGCTCGCGATGGCCCGCTCCTGCGGGCCGGACGTGCCGCCGAGTGAGAATCCCGGCGTGCAGCTCGGCCTCGCCATGGGCCTCGCCGGCCTCGAAGGCCGCGACAAGGTGACGATCCTGTCGTCGAAGAAGATCGCCGATTTCGGCGCCTGGGCCGAGCAGCTGATCGCGGAATCGACCGGCAAGGAAGGCAAGGGCCTGATCCCGATCGACGGCGAGCCGCTGGGCGAAACCGCGACTTACGGCAACGACCGCTTCTTCATCGACATCCGTACCGAGGGCGAAGCGGACGCCGCCCATGACTCGAAGCTTGCCGCGATCGAAGCGGCCGGCCATCCCGTCGTGCGCATCGTCATGAAGTCGATCGACCATCTCGGCCAGGAGTTCTTCCGCTTCGAGATGGCAACGGCGGTGGCGGGCAGCATCCTCGGCATCAACCCGTTCGACCAGCCGGACGTGGAAGCGGCCAAGATCAAGACCCGCGAGCTCACCGCGTCGTTCGAGAAGACCGGCGCGCTGCCGGCGGAGCAGCCGGTGGTCAGCACGGACGAGGCCGATCTCTACACCGACGAGGCCAACGCCACGGCGCTGCGCGCCGCCGGCGCCAACGGCGACCTCACCTCATGGCTGAAGGCGCATCTCTCCCGCTCCGGCCATGGCGATTATGTCGCCCTGCTCGGCTACATCGCGCGCGACAAGGCCACCATCGACGCGCTGCAGGCGATGCGGCTCGAGGTGCGCGAGAAACGCCATGTCGCGACCTGCGCCGAGTTCGGGCCGCGCTTCCTGCACTCGACCGGCCAAGCCTACAAGGGCGGGCCGGACAGTGGCGTGTTCCTCCAGATCACCGCAGATGATGCCAAGGACCTGGCCGTGCCGGGCCAGAAGGCCAGCTTCGGCGTGATCAAGGCGGCGCAGGCGCGCGGCGATTTCGACGTGCTGACCGAGCGCGGGCGGCGCGCATTGCGCGTCCACCTGAAGGGCGGGCTCAAGAAAGGTCTCGCGGCGCTCAATGCGGCGCTTAACGACGCGCTGAATTAAGGGAATCTCTCAGATGCAACTCGGCATGATCGGCCTCGGCCGGATGGGCGGCAACATCGTTCGCCGCCTGATGCGCCACGGCCATTCGACCGTGGTCTATGACAAGGACGCCAAGGCCGTCGCCGGCCTTGCCGCAGACGGCGCGGTGGGCTCGGCGACGCTGGAGGAGTTCATCGCAAAGCTCGAACGGCCGCGCACGGCCTGGGTGATGCTGCCGGCGGGGCGCATCACCGAGGCGACGATCGACACGATCGCGGGCGTGATGCAGGAAGGCGACGTCATCATCGACGGCGGCAACACCTTCTGGCAGGACGACGTCCGCCGCGGCAAGGCGCTGAAGGCACGCGGCATCCACTATGTCGACGTCGGCACCTCCGGCGGCGTCTGGGGTCTCGACCGCGGCTATTGCATGATGATCGGCGGCGAGAAGCAGGTGGTCGACCGGCTCGATCCGATCTTCGCCGCGCTCGCCCCCGGTGCCGGCGACATTCCGCGCACGGACGGACGTGAGGGGCGCGATCCCCGCATCGAGCAGGGCTACATCCACGCCGGTCCCGTCGGCGCCGGCCACTTCGTCAAGATGATCCACAACGGCATCGAATACGGCCTGATGCAGGCTTATGCCGAAGGGTTCGACATCCTCAAGAACGCCAACATCGATGCCTTGCCGGCGGATCATCGCTACGATTTCGATCTCGCCGACATCGCAGAAGTCTGGCGGCGCGGCAGCGTGATCCCGTCCTGGCTGCTCGACCTCACCTCGACGGCACTCGCCGACAGCCCGCAGCTTTCGGAATATTCCGGCTTCGTGGAGGATTCCGGCGAAGGCCGCTGGACCGTCAATGCGGCGATCGACGAGGCGGTGCCGGCCGAAGTTTTGACCGCGGCGCTCTACACACGCTTCCGTTCCCGCAAGGAACACACCTTTGCCGAAAAAATTCTCTCCGCGATGCGCGCGGGTTTCGGCGGCCACAAGGAGCCGAAGCAGCCGGGCGCTTCGAAGCCCAAGTAAAAGCCGAAGTAACAGGTAACAGAGCGAAGGCCGATCATTCGTGACAAAAGACCCGCAAGCAAAGCGCAAGCCGGAAAATTGCGCCTTCGTCATCTTTGGCGTGACCGGAGACCTTACTCATCGCCTGGTGATGCCCTCGCTCTACAATCTGGCGGCCGAGCACCTGTTACCGGAAAAATTCTGCGTCGTCGGCGTGGCCCGCAAGGGCCAGTCGGATGACGAGCTGCGCGACAGCCTGTTGAAGGGCCTGCGCCAGTTCGCGACCCGGCCCGTGGACGACGACATCGCCCAGAAGCTGCTGCAATGCCTGACCTTCGTCGAAGCCGACCCGAAGGACCCGCCGTCCTTCGACCGCTTGCGTGAGCATCTGGATTCGCTGGAATGCGCGCAGGACACCGGCGGCAACCGGCTGTTCTATCTCGCGACCCCGCCCGCCGCGTTCGCGCCGACCGCGCGCGAGCTCGGCCGCACCGGCATGATGAAGGAGAACGGCGCCTGGCGACGCCTCGTGATCGAAAAGCCGTTCGGCACCGATCTCGTCTCGGCGCGCGCGCTGAACGCCGAGCTGCTGAAGATCATGGACGAGCACCAGATCTACCGGATCGATCACTATCTCGGCAAGGAGACGGTGCAGAACATCCTGGTGCTGCGCTTCGCCAACGGCATGTTCGAGCCGATCTGGAATCGCAACCATATCGACCACATCCAGATCACGGTGGAGGAGAAGCTCGGCGTCGGCCATCGCGGCGGCTTCTACGATGCCACCGGCGCGCTGCGCGACATGGTGCCGAACCACCTGTTCCAGTTGATGTCGCTGGTCGCGATGGAGCCCCCCGCCCGGTTCGACGCGCATTCCGTGCGCTCCGAGAAGGCTGACGTGCTCACCTCGATCCAGCAGCCAAGCCGTGAAGAGGCGCTGAAAAATTCGGTGCGCGCGCAATATCTCGCCGGCCGCATCGGCGACGACGCGATCACGGACTATCGCAAGACCGAGGACGTCAAGCCCGGCAGCACCACCGAGACCTTTGTCGCGCTCAAGCTGATGATCGACAATTGGCGCTGGGCCGGCGTGCCGTTTTACTTGCGCACCGGCAAGGCACTGGGCCACAAGCGGACGGAAGTGGCGATCAAGTTCAAGCAGGCGCCGCTGTCGATGTTCTCGGGCACGGACGTCGACCGCCTGTCGCAGAACTTCCTCACCATCGGCATCGCGCCGACCGAGACCATCGAGCTTCAGTTCAACGCCAAGATCCCGGGGCCGAGCATCACCATCGACGGCGTCGAGATGAAGTTCCGCTACGGCGACTATTTCCGCGTCGATCCCTCGACCGGCTACGAGACGCTGATCTACGACTGCATGATCGGCGACAACATCCTGTTCCAGCGCGCCGACGGCATCGAGGCCGGATGGCAGGCGGTGCAGCCGTTCCTGGACGCCTGGAAGAGCGAGGGCACCAACGGCATCGAGACCTATGAAGCCGGCAGCGACGGCCCCGCCTGCGCAGATGAGCTGCTCCGGCGCGACGGACGAAGCTGGCGGAAGTTTTCGTGATGGCGGCGGCCGGCCAGCCGGAGCTGATCGTCGCAGCCGACGCCGAGGCCCTTGCGCAAGCCGCGGCCGAACGGGTCATGGCGCGGATTGCGGCCAACGCGGGGCGAATCGCGATCTGCCTCACCGGCGGCTCCAGCCCGAAGAAGCTCTATCAGCTGCTCGGCGGCGATGCCTGGCGCGGAAAAATCCCGTGGGATCGCGTGCACTGGTTCATCGGCGACGAGCGCTTCGTGCCTGAGAGCGATCCCCTCAACAACATGGCGGTGGCGCGCGCGGCCTTTCTCGATCGCAACGCGCCCTCCGGCCATATCCACCCGATCCCGACCGCGGCCGAAAGCCCGGATCAAAGCGCCGAGACCTATGCGCGCGAGCTGCAGGCGTTCTACGGTTCGGGAAGCCTCGATCCGGCCCGGCCGCTGTTCGACCTGGTTCTGATGGGCGCCGGCCCGGACGGCCACACCGCTTCGCTGTTTCCCGGCTATCCCGAGATCGAGGAAATGCAGCGCTGGGTCGTCGGGGTGCCAAAGGCCAATGTGGCCCCCTTCGTGCCGCGGGTCTCCCTCACCCTGCCCGTCCTTGCATCCTGCCGCGAAATGCTGTTCGAGATTGCGGGACATGACAAGCAGCCGATCTTGACGCGCCTCCTCAATGGCGAGACTCTGCCGGCTGTACGCGCGCGCTCGAATGGTGAGACCGTCTGGCTGGTCGACCAGGCCGCGCTTCCGGAGGAAATTCGTGGGCCGCGTTGAAGCACCTTGTGCGTTGATCGTGATGGGCGTGTCGGGCTCGGGCAAGAGCACGGTTGCGGAGGCGCTGGGCGAGCGGCTCGGCTGGCGCTTCGAGGACGGCGACAGCTTTCACCCCGCCGGCAATGTCGAGAAGATGAAGGCCGGCCATCCGCTCACCGACGAGGACCGCTGGCCCTGGCTCAATGCCATCGCCGACGAGATCGAACGGGTCTGCAGGAGCGGCCAGCACGTCATCATCGCCTGCTCGGCGCTGAAGCACACCTATCGTGACGTGCTGCTGCGGGGGCGCGACGACGTCCGCTTCGTCTTCCTGAAGGGCACGAAGGAGCTGATCGCCGAACGGCTCGCACACCGCAAGGGCCATTTCATGCCGCCAGGGCTGCTGACCAGCCAGTTCAACACGCTGGAAGCCCCGGAGGCGAGCGAGCACGTCATCACCGTCTCGATCGACGAAACCGTCGAGGCGATCGTAGACGGCGTCGTGCGGCAATTGAAACTGGGCGGCGCAATACCCAAGGTCCTGCCATGACGCAAATCTCTCTCGTGGTGTCCGACGTCGACGGCACGCTGCTGACCAAGGACAAGACGCTGACGGAACGTGCGAGATCCGCCGTGCAGCGGCTGCACCAGGCCGGCATCGGCTTCACCATCACCTCCAGCCGTCCCGCCATCGGCATGCGCTTCCTGATCGAGCCGCTCGCGCTGTGGCTGCCGGTCGGCCCGTTCAACGGCTCCTCGATCGTCGATCCCGAGATGAGGCCGGTCGAGCAGCACCTCATCCCCGCAGCGGCCGCCGAGCGGTCCTTGCAGATCCTCCGGGATTTCGGCGCCGACATCTGGCTGTTCACCACCGACAAATGGCTGATCGACAACCCCAGTGGCAAATACGTCGCCCATGAGCAGCACACCATCCGCTCCGCCCCGACCATCGTGACGGATTTCTCGCCGTACCTTGCGAGCGCCTGCAAGATCGTCGGCGCCAGCGCCGACGCTGCGGGCCTCGAGCGTTGCGAGAAGGCGATGCAGGAGGCGCTCGGCAGCGAAGCGACCGCGGTGCGCTCGCAGACCTATTATCTCGACATCACCCCGCCCGGCTTCAACAAGGGCACCTTCGTCGAGGCGATGGCCAAGCGCCTCGGCATCGCGACCGACGCGGTCGCCACCATCGGCGACATGCAGAACGACCTTGCGATGTTCCGCGTCAGCGGCGTCTCGATCGCCATGGGCAATGCCACCGACGACGTCAAGGACCAGGCCACCCACGTCACCGCAACCAACGAGCAGGACGGTTTTGCCGAGGCGATGGAGATGATCTTGAAGCGGAATGGGGTCGGCTAGGGCCTGATGGGATGAGACTCGACGAACGCCCCAACGAAGGTGCGTTCCCTCCCTTGTGGGGGAGGGTTAGGGAGAGGGGTAGCCCAGGAAAAGGTGCCGGTTGTTGATGATGCATCAAGAGCTGGTGCGCGATGGAAAGAATCCCCGTGTGGTACCCCCCTCCCTGCCCCTCCCCCACAAGGGGGGAGGGAACGGAAAGAGAGTGCCGTTGGAAAATGAAACATCTAGTTTTTCCAGATGATGGCGCACGGCTATTCCGGCAGGCGCTGGCATCCGATCAATTGCGCCAGCTGACGTCAATCTTGTCTCATTTGCCGCCCGATCACGCCGGACTGAGGCTGAGAGGCGTTGAGGGTCTTGCGCGCTTCCTTGCCGCGGCTGGACCTATCGGAAGCTGCGCTAGGTCGGTGCTTGGAGAGGCCTGTCATCCGGTCAGAGCCATCCTGTTCGACAAGACGGCCGCGACGAACTGGGCGCTGGGCTGGCACCAGGATCGCACCATCGCCGTGAAAGCGCGGATCCCTGTCGACGGTTTCGAAACCTGGAGCGTCAAGAGCGGCATGCAGCATGTCGAGCCACCCTTTGCGTTGCTCTCGGGCATGGTGACCCTGCGGGTTCACATCGATCCGGTCCCGGCAAGCAATGCGCCGCTGTTGATCGCGCCCGGGTCGCATAAGCTCGGACGGATTCCCGAGGAGGATGTGAAAGACGTCGTCAGGCGTTGCGGTACGGTTGCATGCCTGGCTGATCCTGGCGACATCTGGCTGTATGCGACGCCCATTCTCCATGCATCGGACGCGGCGACCACGCCGATGCATCGCCGCGTTTTGCAGGTGGATTTTGCCGTTGGCGAGCTTCCCGGCGGTTTGGAGTGGCTCGGGGTCTAGAAAAGGGCCGTCACTACTTCGCCCGCTGCATCGCCGGCTTCTCGCTGCCCTGCCTTGCCGCCGACAGGTTATGCGCGGTGTTGATCAGCGCGATGTGGGTCAGCGCCTGTGGGAAGTTGCCGGTCTGGCGGCCCGCCACGGAGTCGTATTCCTCGGCCAACAGGCCGACGTCGTTGGCAAGGGCGGCCACGCGGTCGAACAGCGCCTGCGCCGTGCCGAGATCGCCCGACAGCACATGGGCATCGGCGAGCCAGAGGGTGCAGGCCAGGAACGCGCCCTCGATCGGCTGCTTTTCCTCGGACACTTCGCGCGGATCGTGCCGCAGCACGAAGCCGTCGCGCATCAGGTGCTTTTCGACGGCCGCGATGGTGCCGCGGATGCGCGGGTCCTCCGCCGGCAGGAAGCCGACCGCCGGCAGCAGCAGCACGCTGGCGTCGAGCAGCTTTGAGCCGTAGGACTCGACGAAGGCGTTTTCCTCAGCATCGAAGCCTTTGTTGCAGACGTCGCGATGAATGGCCTCGCGCAGCGCGCGCCAATGTAGCAGCGGCGCCTTGAAGCCAAAGGTCTCGGCGCTCTTGATGCCGCGGTCGAAGGCGACCCAGGTCATGACCTTGGAGAACACGTAGTGCTTCGGCTCACCGCGCCGTTCCCAGATGCCGTTGTCGGGATGGTCCCAGACCTCGGCGAGATGGTTGAGCACGGCGCATTCCAGCGCCCAGCTCTCGTCATCGAGCTTCAGCTTCGCCATGCGCGACTGGTGGAAGGCGTCGATCAGCTCGCCGTAGACGTCGAGCTGGAGCTGTGCATGCGCGGCATTGCCGATGCGCACCGGCTTGGCGCCCTCATAGCCGTCGAGCCAGCCCGCCTCCCATTCCAGCAGCCGCCGCTGGCCCCAGATGCCGTACATGATCTGCATGTTCGCCGGCGAGCCGGCGGCGGCGCGCAAGAGCCAATTGTGCCAGGCCGAGGCTTCCTCGGTGTAACCCGAGTTCATCAGCGCCAGCAGCGTGAAGGTGGCATCGCGCAGCCAGCAGAAGCGGTAGTCCCAGTTCCTGCTGCCGCCAAGCTTCTCGGGCAGCGAGGTCGTGGGCGCCGCGACGATGCCGCCGGTCGGGTCGAAGGTCAGCGCCTTCAGCGTGATCAGCGAGCGCATGATGAGATCGTGATACTCGCCGTCCCGCGTGCAGCGGCTGCACCAGTCCTGCCAGAATTTTTCGGTCTCCTGGAGCGCGATCTCCGGGTCGATCGGCGCGGGCGGATCGAGATGCGAGGGGCCGTAGGTCAGCACGAACGGCACGGTCTCGCCGGCCTTCACCTCGAATTCGGCGACCGTCGTCAGGTCCTCGCCCCGGGTCTCGATCGGCGTGCGCAGCACGGTCATGTCCTGGCCGGCGACCGCAAGCAGCGAGCCGTCCTTGCAACGGCGCACCCAGGGAATATCGACGCCGAAGCCGAAGCGGATCACGAGCTCCATCCGCAGCTTCACCGTGCCGCTGACGCCGCGCACCAGCCGCACGATGTCTGACGCCTTGCCGCGCGGCGGCATGAAGTCGATCAATTCGACAATGCCGCTCCTGGTCTCAAACCGCGTCTCGAGGATGAGAGTGTTGCCGAGGTAGCGGCGCGATGTGCGGGTCGCCTCCTCGCCCGGCGCGATCAGCCAGCGGCCGTTCCTGCGCGTGCCGAGGATTGCGGCAAAGCAGGCATCGGAATCGAACGCGGGCCAGCACAGCCAGTCGATCGAGCCGTTGCGCCCCACCAGCGCAGCGGTCTCGCAATCGCCGATCAGCGCATAGTCCTCGATCCTCTGAGACAATGTTTCCGAGCCCGAGAAATTTCCGGCGCGTCAACTCCCGCCGGACAGTGAACGTTCCCGCGTCGCAGCCTTCAAAGCCGCAAGATTAACCTTGGCGGCGATCTTGTCGAGCGTAACCGGGAGGCGCTGGCGCCAATTCGGGTGTTCGTCGATCGTGCCGGGGATGTTTGGCTGGTCGATCACACCCAAGAGATCCTCCATCGACACCGCGAGGAGCCGGGACGGCGTGCGCGACAGGAAGGCGAGCACCGAATAGAGATCGTTGGCGTTGATGCCGTTCTGGCGCAGGATTTCGTCGAGCGCCCCGAGCGCATCCCAGCGCGCCTGGTCGTTTTCGCCGGGATCGAGCCCGAGCGACAGCTTCATCTTGAGATCGCTGAAGGAGCGCCAACCCGCATAGGTGCAGAGGTCGTGCGTGTTCAGCGTCACCAGCGCGTTCGGCCGGTAATAGTCGATGTTGCGGAAGTGGCCGGCATCGTCGCGCTCGAACATCATGACGAGGTAGGACCAGATGCCGAAATCCTGCATCGTCTCGCGGAAACCTTCCGGCACCGTGCCGAGGTCCTCGCCGATCACGATGCATTTATGGGCCGCGCTCTCGCGCGCGACCGCGCCCAGCAGCGCCTCGAACGGCATCTGCACATAGGCGCCGTTGTCGGGCTTGAAGCCGCGCGGCACGAGATAAAGCCGCTTCAGCCCGAGCACGTGATCGATCCGGATGGCGCCGGCATGACGCATCGAGGCGGCCAGCATGTCGGCGAACGGCACGAAGGATTGCGCCTCCAAGCCGCCGGCGTTGAAGCCGGCAAGGCCCCAGTCCTGGCCGACGGTGTTGAGCACGTCGGGCGGCGCGCCGACAGCGAGATGGCGCGAAATCGCCGTCTGCTCGTTCCAGGCATCGAAGCCGTTGGACTGCACGCCGACGGCCACATCGAGATAAAGCCCGACCCGCATGCCGAGCTGGCCGGCCAGCTCCTTGGCGGCATGCAATTGGCTATCGGCGGTCCATTGCACGAATTCGACGAACTCGACCTCGCGCTTGTCAGGACCGTTGCGCAGCTGGGCGCATTTTGCCTCCTCCGGCTGCCGCCACTCGGGCGGCCATTCCCACCACGGCCCGGTGAAGCGATGCCGCAGCACCTCGAAGCAGGCAAAGCGGGACAGCAGCGGCGCGCGGTCCGCGCGGAAGGCGTCGAACTGATTGCGGCGGACACCGCTCGCGCTCCTCACGAAGCTGTTAAAGGCAGCGCGCAAGGCCAGCCATTTCAGCGCCGCCATGTCGGCATAGGGGACGCGGTCGCCTTCGCGCAACCGCGCGGCGGTCGCGGCCGCGTCGGGGACGAGGTCTGCGGAAAATTCCGGGATCGCCTCGACGTCGATGTAGAGCGGATTGAGAAACAGCCGACTGTTCGGTGAATAGGGGCTGCAATCGGCCGGGTGGTCGTCGAACAACACGTGCAGCGGATTGAGGCCGACGCCGTCGGCCCCCAGCTGTTTTGCGAGCCGGACAAGGTCGGCGAGGTCGGTGAAATCGCCGATGCCCCAGTTGCGGTTCGAGCGGACGCCGTAGAGCTGCACGGCGAGCAGCCAGCCGCGGTCGAAATCGCCGCCGAAGGCGCGCTCGGGCGCCACGATCATCGGCACCTCTTCGGTCACGCCTTCGGCATCGGTCAGCGTCAAGCGGTGATAGCCGAGCGGCAGGCCGGCGGGCCAGGCGATGACAGGCTCGCGCGTAGCGCCTTGTGCGATCACATTGCCGTTGCCGGCGATTTTCCATTGCAGCGGCGGCGCGCCGGTGGCCGCCAATTCCGTCCGCGGATGTCCCAGGGCGCGAACCACAACGGGCCCGCTGACGAAGCGATAGACCCGTTTCTCCGGCAGGGCGTCGAGGATGGATTTGAGGGCCACGGGATCGGTGACCCGCAGCTTTCCGAGGGCGTCGACGAATTCGGACTGAACACCCTTGATCTGGGCTTGAGCTAAAAGATCCATTCGGCACGCAGCTTGCAGGCCATTGTTTGGCCGGGGGCGGGGATTTTAACGAGGTGGCGGAAGACGTTAGTCAGGGGCAACTCACGAACAGGGCCTGCCGTTCCCAGGGGGAACTAATGACACACAAGCGGCTTTCTATATAGGTATCAAGCGTAGGTTCCCGGCAAGGGAAACGGGCCCTGCTTTCTTGTCAATGGCATCACCGTGAACAAGACAATTCAAACTGTCGAAAGTGCCGCAGCCGGCAGCGCTTTCCTCATCGAAGACGTCTATCCCTTGATCGACGGCGGCCGTTTCGCCGTGAAGCGGATCGCGGGCGAGCGCGTCGAGGTGTGGGCCGACATCTACCGCGACGGCGAGGCCGTGATCGGCGCCGCGCTGATCTGGCGACGCGAGCAGGACCGGGAATGGCGGAGCGAGCCGATGATCCATCACGGCAATGACCGTTGGTCCGGCGCGTTCACGCCCGTCGAGCCCGGCCAATATGTCTACGCGATCGAAGCCTGGACCGACGAGTTCGCGACCTGGTCTCACGCGGTCGCGCGCAAGCAACTGTCCGGCGCCGATGTCAGCCTCGACGCCATCGAGGGCGCCGGGCTCCTGACCAAGGCGCATGGCGCGCGGCAAGACGCCGCGGCGGTGATCGTCAGACAATGCGAGGACTATCTTCAGACCGGCGATGTCACCCCGCTGCTTTCAACCGAGCTCGGCAACGCAATGGCCGAGAGCCAGTCGCGGCCCGACCTCACCCGCTCGCCGCCGTTCCCGCTGATCGCCGACCGCGACAAGGCGCGCTTTGGCGCCTGGTATCAGATGATGCCGCGCAGCCAGAGCCGGGTCCCCGGCCGGCACGGCACGCTGCGCGACTGCATCGCGCGCGTGCCCGATATCGCCGCGATGGGCTTTGACGTGCTCTACTTCACGCCGGTCCACCCGATCGGACATCACAGGCGCAAGGGCCGCAACAATTCACCCGTCGCCACCGAGGGCGAACCCGGCTCGCCCTATGCGATCGGCGCCGCCGAGGGCGGACACGACGCGCTGCATCCCGAGCTCGGCACCATCGAGGATTTCCGCGCGCTGGTCGCGACCTGCCTCGAATACGGCCTCGAGCTCGCGCTCGACTTCGCCGTGCAATGCTCGCCGGACCATCCCTGGCTGAGGCAGCATCCGGAATGGTTCAAGTGGCGGCCCGACCGTTCGGTACGGACGGCGGATGGCCCCTATTCGGACATCGTCATCCCCGATTTCGCCTCCGTCGACCGGGCCGGGCTGTGGAACGCGTTCCGCGACGCCATGCTGTTCTGGATCGACCATGGTGTCACCATGTTCGCCATCGACAATCACGATACCGCGCCGCTTCCATTCTGGGAGTGGCTGATCCGCGACATCCGCCGCCGGCATCCCGAGGTGATCCTGTTCTCCAAGACGTTTGCACGGCCGAAACTGATGAAAGGCCTCGCCAAGCTCGGCTTCGCGCAGTCCTTCACCTATTTCCCCTGGCGCACCTCGAGGTGGGAGCTGGAGCAATATCTCGGCGAGCTGACGCGTTATCCCGAACGCGACTTCTATCGCCCGAACCTGTTCGCGAACACGCCCGACCTGCTGCCCTATCATCTGCAGAACGGCGAAGCCTGGGCCTTCAAGTCACGGCTCGCGCTGGCCGCGACGCTGTCGGGCAATTACGGAATCTATAGCGGCTTCGAATTGCTCGAGCACGAAGCCGTCCCCGGCCATGAGGAATATCTCGATTCCGAGAAATACCAGATCAAGCAGCGCGACTGGGACAAGCCCGGCAACATCAAGCCTTACATCGCCGGGCTCAACCGCATCCGCAACGACAATGCGGCGCTCCAGCAGACGGCGAACTTGCGGTTTCTCGGCATCGAGGACGGCGAGACAATCGCCTTCGTCAAGGAAGCGACCGACCCGGTCAACACCGTCGTCGCCGCCATCGCACTCTCGCGCCATGTGCGCGAATTCTGGTTGCCGCTCGGCGACCTCACCATCGACGTCGGCGGCGAGCGCCGCCACGTCACCGCCCTCGAAAATCTCCTCACCGGCGAACAGTCCCGCATCGAATGGGGCGGGATCAGGTTGCGTATCGATCCCGACCGCGATCCGGCTTTGCTGTTCCGCTGCCTGGCGTAAAGGCTGAGCGCCATGAATGTTCTGTCTTCCGTCGACACCAAGAAGATTGAGGCTGCCGAGGTCGTGGATGAGCTCTGGTACAAGGACGCCATCATCTACCAGCTCCACGTCAAGGCGTTTGCCGACAGCAACCATGACGGCATCGGCGACTTCGCCGGCCTGACCGAGAAGCTGCCCTATCTCCAGGAGCTCGGCGTCACCG
Source organism: Bradyrhizobium niftali (assembly GCF_004571025.1). Classification (GTDB taxonomy): domain Bacteria; phylum Pseudomonadota; class Alphaproteobacteria; order Rhizobiales; family Xanthobacteraceae; genus Bradyrhizobium; species Bradyrhizobium niftali. The sequence goes on from NZ_SPQT01000011.1 coordinate 100,253, forward strand.
CGCTGTGGCTGCTGCCGTTCTATCCTTCGCCCGGGCGCGACGACGGCTACGACATCGCGGATTACGGCTCGGTCAATCCCGATTTCGGGACGATGAAGGACTTCAAGCGCTTCATCCAGGAAGCGCAGAAGCGCGGCTTGCGCGTCATCACCGAGCTCGTCGTCAACCACACCTCGGACCAGCACAAATGGTTCAAGCGCGCACGCCGCAGCCATCCGGGCTCGAGCGCCCGAAATTGGTATGTCTGGAGCGACACCGACCAGAAATACCAGGGCACGCGCATCATCTTCACCGACACGGAAAAGTCGAACTGGACCTGGGATCACGAGGCCGGCGCCTTCTACTGGCACCGTTTCTTCTCGCACCAGCCGGACCTCAATTTCGACAATCCGCGCGTGGTCAGCGCCCTCATCCAGGTGATGAAGCGCTGGCTGGACGCCGGCGTCGACGGCTTCCGGCTGGATGCCATTCCATATCTCTGCGAGCGCGAGGGCACCTCGAACGAGAACCTCCCGGAGACGCATGCGATCATCAAGCGTCTGCGCCAGGAGCTGGATTCCTACTCCAAGGGCAAGCTGCTGCTGGCCGAGGCCAATCAATGGCCGGAGGACGTGCAGGAATATTTCGGCCGTGGCGACGAATGCCACATGGCCTACCATTTCCCGCTGATGCCGCGCATCTACATGGCGATCGCGCAGGAGGACCGCTTCCCGATCACCGACATCCTGCGCCAGACGCCGGACATTCCGGCAAGCTGCCAATGGGCGCTGTTCCTGCGCAACCACGACGAGCTGACGCTGGAAATGGTCACCGACGTCGAGCGCGACTATCTCTGGACCACCTACGCCAACGACCCCCGCGCCCGCATCAATGTCGGCATCCGCCGGCGCCTCGCGCCGCTGATGGACAATGACCGCCGCAAGATCGAGCTGATGAACTCGCTCCTGCTGTCGTTCCCCGGCACGCCGATCATCTATTACGGCGACGAGATCGGCATGGGCGACAACATCTATCTAGGCGACCGCAATGGCGTGCGCACGCCGATGCAGTGGAGCCCGGACCGCAACGGCGGCTTCTCGCGCTGCGACCCGGCCCGTCTCTACGCGCCGCTGATCATGGATCCGGTCTACGGCTATGAATCGGTGAACGTGGAGGCGCAGTCGCGCAGCCTGTCGTCGCTGCTCAGCGCCACCAAGCGGCTGATCTCGGTGCGCAAGTCGACGCTCGCCTTCGGCCGCGGCACCATGACCTTCATCCGCCCCGCCAACCGCGCCGTGCTGGCCTATGTCCGGCAATATGGCGACGAGGTGATCCTCTGCGTCGCCAACCTCTCGCGGGCGGCGCAGGCGACCGAGCTCGACCTGACGCCGTGGAAGGACCGCATCCCGCAGGAGATGCTCGGCCGCACCCGCTTCCCGGCAATCGGCGAGCTGCCCTACATGATCACGCTGGGGCCGTACGGCTTCTACTGGTTCCAGCTCATGGAGCGCGACAAGTCCGAGCCGGTGACGTCGCGAGCGGTGCCGGAGTTCGAGACGCTGGTCGTACCGGTGAATTCGAACTGGGTTTCTCTCGCCCGCGAGCGCGGTGTTTTCGAACGCGACGTGCTGCCGGGATTCTTGTCACGGACGAGATGGTATCCCGAGCATAATCCCAAGCAAATCGAGACCGCGCTGACCTCGGCGGTGCCGTTCTGCGACATCGGTGACAACCGGCCCTGGATCGCGTTCTTCGAGACCAAGCAGGAAGACGGGGCGACACGCTACGTGATGCCGTTACAGATCGAGTGGGTGCGCTTCGACCGCGAGCGCTTCAATCCGAGGGCGCTCGCCGCCGTGCGCCAGGGTGCGCGCGAGGGCACGCTGCTCGACGTCGCGACCGACCAGATCTTCATCGGCCTGTTCCTGCGCAACCTGTCGCAGAACCTGGTGGTGGAAGAGAACAATCTGCGGCTCGAGTTCAAGGCGACCAGCCGGTTCGCCGATTACACCATCAAGGAGCCAGAACGCATCCGCGCGATCGAGCAGTCGAACAGCACTGCGCTGGTCGACAACCAATACGTCGCCAAGATCTATCGCCAGCTCGAAGGAGGCACCAATCCCGAGATCGAGATCGGCCGCTACCTCACCGAGATCGCTCGCTTTGCCAATACGCCGGCGCTGCTCGGCAGCGTCGAGCTGGTCGAGGGCGATCAGCGCAGCACGCTCGGCGTGCTGCACGCCTATGTCGAGAACCAGGGCGACGGCTGGGCGGTGACCACGGGCTATCTCGACCGCTATATCGACGAGCAGCGCGTCTTCCGGGCGGACGAAGCGCCGCGCGAGACCCAGGAGCAGGCGCCCTACCTGCACTTCATCGCGCAGATCGGCCGGCGCCTCGCCGAGCTGCATGTCGCGCTGGCTGCGGCAACGCCCGATGAACTCGCTCCGGAGCCGATCGGCTCCGCCCATGTCAAACACTGGGTCTCCGACCTCAAGGCACGCGCCGAGCGGGTTTTCGAGCGACTGGCCGACAGCCGCGACGGCCTGCGGGAAGCGGACCGGCCGCTGATCGACCAGCTCACGGCAGTGCGCTCGAGCCTGCCCGACCGCCTGAATGCGCTCTTGCCATCCGACATCGACGGGTTGAACATCCGTCATCATGGCGACTTCCGGCTCGGGCAAATTCTGATCGTGAAGGACGATATTTTCATCATCGACTTCGACGGCGATCCGCGTCTGCCGCTGGCCGACAGGCGGCGCAAGGCGCCGGCCGCCCGCGACGTCGCCGGCCTGATCCGCTCGATCCATCTTTCGGTTAACGCGGCGCTTGGCCGAGCCCTTTCAGGAGGTACCGACGAGCAGAGCCGGCTTGTGGCCGCGCTCGCCGAATGGCGCGTGCGCGCCACCACGACCTTCCTGTCCGCCTATCGCGAGGCCGTGACCGATCGGCGATTGTGGCCGGAAGCTCCGCAGTCCGCGGAAGGCCTGTTAAGGTTTTTCCTGCTTGATCAAGCGTTCGACGAAGTAGAGTACGAGCTGTCCCACCGACCTGAGGGGCTCCATGCGCCGCTGACCGGACTGCTTCGCATTCTGTCCAATGCCGAGAGCGAAGCCCATGCCTAAACTACCAGCCGAGGCCTACGCGATCATCGAGGGCCGCCACGCCGACCCCTTCCACTATCTCGGGCTGCACCCCGAGGGCGGCAAGAGCGTGGTGCGCGCCTTTCTGCCCGAGGCCTCCAATGTCGAGGCGGTCGGCGAGCACGGCGAGGTCGCCAGGCTCGACCGCGTCCACGACGCAGGCCTGTTCGTCGGCGCCTTGCCGAACGGCTCGAAGCACTACCAGCTGCGCGCCAAATTCGGCGACAACGTCGTCGAGTTCGAGGACGCCTACCGCTTTCCGCCGATCCTGACCGATTTCGACCTCTATCTGCTCGGCGAAGGCACCCATCAGCGCCTCTACGACAAGCTCGGCGCGCATCCGATGCGGCTCGAAGGCATCGACGGCATCGGCTTCGTCGTGCTGGCGCCGAATGCGCGTCGCGTGTCGGTGGTCGGCGACTTCAATTTCTGGGACGGTCGGCGCCATCCCATGCGGGTGCGCGGTGCCGGCTATTGGGAATTGTTCATTCCGCATGCGAAGAACGGCGATCACTACAAGTTCGAGGTCATCGGCCCGCATGGCCATCTGCTGCCGCTGAAATCCGACCCGCTGGCGTTTGCGAGCGAGGTGCGGCCGAAGACGGCCTCCATCGTGTTCGACGAGGCGCACCTGCCGCGGCCGCGCCCGGCGCCTGATGGCATCAATGCGCTGTCGGCGCCGATGTCGATCTACGAGGTCCATCTCGGCTCGTGGCGGCGCAAGGGCGACAATGAATGGCTCACCTACCGTGAGCTGGCCGAGCAGCTGCCGGCCTATGCCCGCGACATGGGCTTCACTCATCTCGAATTCCTCCCCGTCAGCGAGCACCCGTTCGACGGCTCCTGGGGTTATCAGCCGACCGGCCTCTATGCGCCGACCAGCCGGTTCGGCACGCCGGAGGATTTTGCCGCGCTGGTCGACGCCTGCCACCGCGAAGGCATCGCCGTGCTGCTCGACTGGGTGCCCGGTCACTTCCCGGACGATCCGCACGGGCTCGGCAGCTTCGACGGCACCTCGCTCTACGAGCACGCCAACCCGCTCCAGGGCCGGCACCTCGACTGGGGCACGCTGATCTACAATTACGGCCGCACCGAAGTGACGAACTTCCTGGTGTCGAACGCGCTGTTCTGGCTGGAGCGCTACGCGATCGACGGCCTGCGCGTCGATGCCGTCGCGTCCATGCTCTATCTCGACTACAGCCGTCCGCCCGGCGCCTGGATTCCGAACCAGTATGGCGGACGGGAGAACATCGAGGCGATCGATTTCCTGCGCCGCTTCAACACCGAACTGTTCGCCCGCTTTCCGCAGGCCACCACGGCGGCAGAAGAATCCACGGCATGGCCGCAGGTCTCGCGCCCGGTCGAATTCGGCGGGCTCGGCTTCGGCTACAAGTGGAACATGGGCTGGATGCACGACACGCTGAACTACATCAGCAAGGATCCCATTCACCGCAAGCATCATCACGGTGAGATCCTGTTCGGCCTGCACTACGCCTTCTCGGAAAACTTCATCCTGCCGCTGTCGCATGACGAGGTCGTGCACGGCAAGCGCTCGATCCTCGGCCGCATGCCCGGCGACGAATGGCAGCGCTTTGCGAATCTGCGCGCCTATTACAGCTTCATGTTCGGCCATCCCGGCAAGAAGCTGCTGTTCATGGGCGCCGAGATCGCGCAAAGCGGCGAATGGAATCACGACCGGTCGCTCGACTGGCACCTGCTCGAATACAAGTATCATTCCGGCATCCAGGCGCTGATCCGCGATCTCAACCGGCTCTATCGCGCGGTGCCGGCGCTGCATCAGATGGACTGCGACCAGGCCGGTTTCGAATGGCTGATCACCGATGACGCCAACCGCAACGTGTTCGCCTGGCTGCGCAAGGGGATCGACGCGCACGCGCGCTGTCTGGTGATCGTCAACTTCTCCCCCAACGTCTATCGCAACTATCGCGTTCGCGTGCCGTTTGCCGGCAAGTGGAAAGAGGTACTCAACTCGGACTCCGCCCATTATGGCGGCAGCAATGTCGGGAACATCGGCGAGGTTCATGCCGTTGACGGCAAGACGCCCGAGCTCCGCCTCACCATCCCGCCGCTCGCCGCGATCTTCCTCGTTCCGGAAAGCTGACCGATGCGCCTGACTGCTGGATCGCCCGCACGCCTCGGCGCAAGCTGGGACGGACGCGGCACCAACTTTGCGCTGTTCTCGGCCAACGCACAGAAGGTCGAGCTCTGCCTGTTCGACACGCAGGGCCGCCGCGAGCTCGAGCGCATCGAATTGCCGGAAAGGACCGAGGACGTCTGGCACGGCTATCTCAACGACGTCTCGCCGGGCCAGCTCTACGGCTATCGCGTGCACGGCCCCTACGAGCCCGAGCACGGCCACCGCTTCAACGCCAACAAGCTGCTGCTCGATCCCTATGCCAAGCGGCTCGCCGGACGGCTGGTCTGGAGCGATGCGCATTTCGCCTACCGTACCGGCAGCCCGCGCGAGGACCTGTCGTTCGACCGGCGCGACAATGCGCGCGGCATGCCTAAAGCCGTCGTGGTCGACGAGACCTTCAACTGGGGCCGGCGCGAGATCCGCCCCAACATCGCATGGGAAGACACGATCATCTATGAGGCCCACGTCAAGGGCCTGACGCAGAAGCGCGACGACGTTCCGCCGAATTTGCGCGGCACCTATGGCGGCCTGTCATCGCCGGCAATGATCGAGCACCTGAGGAAGCTTGGCGTCACCACGGTCGAGCTGCTGCCGATCCACAGCTTCGTCGACGATCGCATATTGGTCGAGAAGAAGCTCGCCAATTACTGGGGCTACAACACGCTGTCCTTCTTCGCACCCGAGGCGCGCTACGCCCAGGACAACGCGCTCGATTCCTTCCGCACCACGGTCGCGCGCCTGCACGATGCCGGCATCGAGGTGATGCTCGACGTCGTCTACAACCACACCGCCGAGGGCAACCATCTCGGCCCGACGCTGTGCTACCGCGGCATCGACAACGCCTCCTATTACTGGCTGAACCGCGAGAACCCGCGCTATTACGACGATTTCACCGGCTGCGGCTCGTCGGTGAACCTCACCCATCCGCGCGTGCTGCAGATGGTGATGGATTCCCTGCGCTACTGGGTCGAGGTCTGTCATGTCGACGGCTTCCGCTTCGACCTCGCCACCACGCTCGCACGCGGGCCGAACGGTTTTGATCGCGGCATCTCGTTCCTGACCGCGATCCGGCAGGATCCGGTGCTGGCAGCCGTCAAGCTCGTCGCCGAGCCCTGGGACCTCGGCCTCGGCGGCTACCAGGTCGGCGCGTTCCCCTCGCAATGGTCGGAGTGGAACGACCGCTATCGCAGCGCCATGCGCCGCTACTGGAGCGGCGAAGGCAGCCTGATCGGCGACATCTCCAGCCGCATGACTGCATCATCCGACCTGTTCAACCACGACGGCCGGCGGCCGCGCGCCAGCATCAACCACATCACCGTGCATGACGGTTTCCCGCTGGCCGACCTGTTCAGCTACAACGAGAAGCACAACGAGGCCAATGGCGAGGACAATCGCGACGGCTCCAACGACAACCACAGCAACAATTGCGGTGTCGAAGGGCCGACCGACGATCCCGCGATTCTCGGCTTGCGCCGCCAGCTTCGCAAGAACGTGCTGGCCTGCCTGATGCTGGCGCAGGGCGTTCCCCTGCTTCTCGCCGGCGACGAGGTCGGCAATTCGCAATCCGGCAACAACAACGCCTATTGCCAGGACAACGAGGTCGGCTGGGTCGGCTGGGGCAATCTCGGCAAGGACGGCGACGACATGGTCGATTTCGTCGCCGATCTCGCCGACATCCGCCGCCGCTTCTCGCAGCTTCGCAGCCATCGCTGGCTCGACGGCCGGCCCAAGGACGGCCTCTCCTACGGCGCATTGTGGCTGACGCCTGCCGGGGAAGAAATGACGGAGAACGACTGGAAATTCCCGGAAGGGCGGTTCCTCTCCTATGTGATGGGGCCGATGGAACCGGGCGGCGCCGCGATCTTTATCGTCCTGAACGCCGCCCCCGAAGAAATCGCATTCAAATTGCCCAAGATGACCGAATACAAGAGCTGGCAGCAGATCCTCAACACGACCGATGCCAAGCTGAACACGATCGACTTCCCGCCAGGGAGCGACAGCAAGGCACCGCCGCGCTCCGTGCTCGCCTTTGCGGGGGCGCTATGAGGCCATCCTTCGGCGCGAGGCCGACCAAGGACGGCGTGTCGTTCCGCCTGTGGGCTCCCGGCGCGCGACGCGTCGATCTTCTGCTCGACCGAAGGCACGCGATGCAGCGCCGGCAGGACGGCTGGTATGTGGCCGAGATCGCCGGCCTGACCGCCGGCAGTCCCTACAAATTCAGGATCGACGACGAGATCGACGTGCCCGATCCGGCCTCCGCCTTCCAGCCCGAGGACGTGTTCGGCCCGAGCGAGGTGATCGATCATGACGCCTTCGCCTGGCGCGCGCGCGACTGGCGTGGCCGTCCATGGGAAGAGACGGTGTTGATCGAGAGCCATGTCGGCACCTTCACGCGGGAGGGTACCTACCGCGCCATGATCGACAGGCTCGATCATCTCACAGCAACCGGCATCACGGCGTTTGAACTGATGCCGCTGGCCGATTTCGCCGGCCGCCGTGGCTGGGGCTATGACGGCGTGTTGTGGTATGCGCCCGACAGCGCCTATGGCCGTCCCGAAGACCTGAAGTCGCTGATCGACGAGGCGCATCTGCGCGGGCTGATGGTGTTCCTCGACGTCGTCTACAATCATTTCGGCCCCGAAGGGAATTACCTCGGCCGCTATGCGCCGAGCTTCTTCACCGACGCGCACACGCCCTGGGGCAGCGCCATCGACTATCGCGTGCCGCAGGCGCGGGCCTTTGCGGTCGAGAACGCGCTGTCCTGGCTCGGCGACTATCGTTTCGACGGCCTGCGGCTCGATGCCGCCAACCACATCATGGCAATGCCCGGCGAGCAGTCGATGCTGCAAGACCTCAGCGTCGCCGCCGGCGAGCTTGCCAAGGCCACGGGACGGCACATCCATCTCGTGCTGGAGAACGGCGACAACCGCGCCAGCCTGCTCGACGCCGCGCAGGAGCCGCCGAACGGCAAATATCGCGCGCAGTGGAACGACGACTATCACCACGTCTGGCATGTGATGCTGACCGGCGAGCTCGCCGGTTATTACGCCGACTACCAGACGCCGCGCATGGATCTCGCACGCGCGCTCGCCTCGGGCTTCGTCTACCAGGGCGAGATCTCGGAGTTCTGGGGCAAGAAGCCGCGCGGCGAGCCGAGCCGCGAGCTGCCGCCGGCGACCTTCGTCAACTTCCTGCAAAACCACGACCAGATCGGCAACCGTCCGCTCGGCGACCGCCTCGAAAGCCTGGCATCACCGCGGCAGATCGAAGCCGCGCTCGCGGTCACGCTGCTGGCGCCGATGGTGCCGATGCTGTTTCAGGGCGAGGAATGGGGCTCGAAGGTCCCCTTCCCGTTCTTTTGCGACTTCCAGGGCGGGCTGGCCGACGCCGTGCGCAAGGGACGCAGGCAGGAATATGCCTGGGCTTACGAGAAATACGGCGACGAGGTGCCCGACCCGCTCGATCCGGCAACACCCTTGTCGGCCGTGCTCGATTGGAGCGGCCGCACGCCGGAGCAGGACGCACGACTTGCGCTGGTGCGTGACCTGCTCGCGCTCCGCCGCAAGGAGATCATGCCGCGACTGAAAGGCGCGAGCTTCGGCGACGCCGAGGCGGCCGACAGCGGCCTGCTCCGCGCGCATTGGCGCATGGGTGACGGCACGACGTTGCGCCTCCTCGCCAATCTCTCGGATCACGAGATCATTTCCACTGACAGCGCGGGCACGCCGATCTGGGGCGGCGCGGCCGGCGATCGGCTTCCGCCCTGGTCGGTGGTCTGGCGCCTCGGAGGTTGACATGCCTCCGGCCATTCCTCTCGCGACCTACCGGCTTCAGCTCACCGCCGATTTCGACTTCAACAAGGCTGCCGCGGTGGTGCCCTATCTCAAATCGCTCGGAATCACGCACCTCTATGCCTCGCCGGTGATGAAGGCGCGCAAGGGCTCGACGCACGGCTACGACACCGTCGATCACAGCCAGTTCAATCCGGAGCTCGGCGGCGAGGCCGGCTTTGCGCGGCTGAGCGAGGCTCTCAGGCAGAACGACCTAGGCCTCATCATCGACTTCGTGCCGAACCATGTCGGCGTGCATTTTGCCGACAATCCCTGGTGGCTGGACGTGCTGGAATGGGGACCGACCTCGCCGCACGCGGTCGCCTTCGATATCGACTGGGATCTGCTGCCCCACCGCGCCCGCGGCGGCGTGCTGCTGCCGATCCTCGGCTCGTCCTATGGCGAGGCGCTGGAGCGCGGCGACATCGAGCTGCGCTACGATGCCGGGGAAGGCAGCCTTTCCGCCTGGTATTTCGAGCATCGCCTGCCGATCGCCCCGGAGCGCTATGGCGAAATGCTGCGGATGTTCGTGAAGGAAGCCGATGCCGCCGAGACGGAGGCCGGCAAGCGCCTGCTTTCGCTCGCGGCCCGCTACACCGGGCTGCGCCGGCCCAACCGCAAGGAAGCCCCCGGCTTCAAGGCGGAGCTGAAGGAGATCGCGGGCGCGGCCGACATCATCGCGCGCGGCCTCGCCGCCTATCGTGCGGCCAAGGACCGTCCGGCGCAGACGCTGGCGCTGCATCATCTGCTGGAACGCCAGCACTACAAGCTCGGCCACTGGCGGCTCGCCTCCAGCGACATCAACTACCGCCGCTTCTTCGACGTCAACGGGCTCGCCGGCCTGCGCGTCGAGGACCCCGGCACGTTCGCTGCCACGCATCGGCTGGTGAAGCAGCTCGTTGCCGACGGCAAGCTGCACGGCATCCGTCTCGATCACGTCGACGGCCTGCGCGATCCCGCCCAGTACTGCCAGCGGCTGCGCCGGCTGGTGCGCGACGCGCAAGGCAACACCAAGCCGTTCTACACCGTGATCGAAAAGATCCTGTGCGAGCACGAGCGCCTGCCGCAATTCGCCGGCGTCCAGGGCACCACCGGCTATGAATGGATGAACGTCATCACGCAAGTGCTGGTCGACGCCAAGGGGCTGGAAGCGCTGGACGAGACCTGGCGGCAAGTCAGCAATCGCCCACCGCGGCTTGCACCTTACGTCAAGGAGGCCAAGCGGCGCGTGCTGGAGACGCTGCTCACCAGCGAATTCATCGTGCTGACGCGCCTGCTCGCGCGCATCGCCAACGGGCATTACTCGACCCGCGACTTCTCGGCCGACAGCCTGCGGCAGGCGCTCGAGCTCTACGTGCTGCATTTCCCGGTCTATCGCACCTATCTCACGACAAGCGCGCCGGCCGCGCACGATCGCAAGCTGATCGACGACACCATCGCGCGTGCCCGTGCCGAGTGGTTCGCCGCCGACGAGGGCATTTTCGACTTCCTGCGCGATGCCCTGACCATGGACCTGCTCAAGCCCGGCCGGCCCCCGCACAGCGCCCCACGCGTGCGCCGCTTCGCGCTGAAGGTGCAGCAATTCACCGGGCCGGTGATGGCGAAATCGCTGGAGGACACCGCGTTCTACCAATTCCACCGGCTGCTTGCGCTGAACGAGGTCGGCGGCGATCCCGCCAGCACCGGCCTTACCATTCCCGCCTTCCACGAGGCCATGCGAGCGCGTGCCAGGGAGTGGCCGCAAGGGATGACGGCAACCGCCACCCACGACACCAAGCGCGGCGAGGACGCCCGCGCCAGGATCGCAGCACTCAGCGAAATCCCCGGCGAATGGACCAGCGCGGTTTCACGCTGGAAAGTGCTGAACGCGCCGCACCTCGCACTCCACGGCAATCTGCGCGCGCCATCGGCAACGTTCGAATACATGCTCTACCAGACCCTGCTTGGCGCCTGGCCGCTGCAGAGCCCAGCGGATGCGGGTTTCGTGGAGCGCATCCAGGCCTACGCGCTGAAGGCCGCGCGCGAGGGCAAGGAAGAGACGAGCTGGCTCAATCCCCACGAGATCTACGAGACCGGACTACGAGACTTCGTCGCGAAGATCCTCGATCCTGCGCAGTCGGGCGAATTCCTGGGGGCACTGCAAACCCTGGCGCGCCGCGTCGCGCTGCTCGGCGCGTTGAACTCGCTGAGCCAGCTCACCCTCAAGGCAACGCTGCCGGGCGTCCCGGACTTCTACCAGGGCACCGAATTCTGGGATCTGTCGCTGGTCGATCCCGACAACCGCCGTGCGGTGGATTTTTCCGCGCGGGATACGGCGCTGGGTTCGCTGTCCGGTCCGGACTGGAGCAGCCTGATCAAGGCCTGGCCGGATGGCCGCATCAAGCTGGCCTGGACGCGGCACCTTCTCAAGCTGCGCAACGAGCTCGCCGGCGTTTTTGCGCAAGGCGACTACCAGTCGCTGGAGGTCCATGGCGCGCATGCCGATCATGTCATCGCTTTCGCCCGTCGCCACGACCGCGCTGCGGCGATCGTCGTGGTTGGGCGGCTGTTCGCGCCATTCACGCAAGGCGGCCGGGAATGGCCCGCACTCGAAGGTTTTGACGCCACCATCGACATCACCGGCTACACCGCGCCGGGACTTGCGGGCAACGAACTGCCGGTCGCGCAGGCTTTCCGCGATTTTCCTGCGGCCGTCATCGAGGCCCGCACTGCGGGCGCCATCAGGCCTGCGCGGCAGCGCGTGCGCGCCTGAAACTCACTTTCTCTCGTCCTTGGTCAGCAGCAACTGCCCGCGCTTGCGGATGGTCGCCTGCGCCATCTCGGCAAAGCGCTGCAACAGCCAGGGCAGCACGACCTGCACCTTGACCTGGTCGTCGGAGACGTCGACCTGGCCGGTGGCAATCTGCCCGAGCGCACGGATGCGAAAACTCATGCTGTCGCCGCTCCAGCGCTCCTCCTCGACCTGCATCACGGGAATGCTCGCCGCCGCGCGGCCAAGCCCGGTCTTGAGCCGGCGCACCGCTTCCTCGCGGCCGAGACGATGGGGAATTGAAACGACAAGCGGTGCTGACATGGCCTTGCCCTGCGCTGATTGAATCTCACTTCATCATGCCGGCCCGAGCGGCAAAGGTTCCATGCAACTTGCACCTGTCGCCCCGTTTCACAACCGGAACTTTAAAACCTGCGGCAAGTTGCCCCCGCACCAAGGGACAGGTGCAACGACCCTTTCAACAAAGGGCTGGAGGAGACTAGCATGTCTATCGGTACGATCATTCTGATCATTTTGGTCATCGCCCTGCTCGGCGGCTTCAGCGGCATCGGCGGCGGACCGTTCTACGGCACCGGCTATTACGGCGGCGGCGGCCTCGGGCTCGTCATCGTCATCCTGCTGATCCTGCTGCTGCTGGGACGGATCTAGCCACGCAACGGTCTTGTAGGATGGGTTAGCCGCGAGGCGTAACCCACCTCTTTGGTTTCCGCGGAAACAGAAGTGGTGGGTTACGCTACGCTAACCCACCCTACTTCACCTTCCCCGCGAGCTTCTTCATCGCGGCCTTGATCGACGCGGCCGCATCGTCATAGCCCTCCCACGCTTTCGAACGCGCCAGCAGGCCCGGCACCGTCCGCACCGTATATCGCTTCGGATCGAGATCGCCCTTCACCTGCGCCCAGGTCACCGGCATCGACACGGTTGCGCCGTCGCGGGCGCGGGGCGATAGCGGGGCCACCGCCGTCGACAGGCGGTCATTGCGCAGATAGTCCAGAAAGATCTTTCCGTTGCGCAGCTTCTTGGACATGTTGAGCAGATAGCGCTCGGGATCGTCATCCGCCATCCACTGGCAGACACCTTGCGCGAACGCCTTGGCCTCCTTCCAGCTCACCTTGTCGCGCGCGCCGTGGAGCAGCGGCACCACCACGTGAATGCCCTTGCCGCCGGTGGTCTTGCAGAAGCTGTCCATGCCGACGTCGGTGAGCCGCTGCCGCATCTCCTTCGCGGCCTCGACGACGTCGGCGAAATCGACATCCGGCGCGGGGTCGAGATCGAACACCAGCCGTCCCGGCGTATCATAGGCGTTAGGGGCACAGTTCCAGGGATGCAGCTCGAGGCCGCCGATCTGCGCGACCGCGGCAAGTCCCTCGACGCGATCGATCTGCAAATACGGCTTGCGATCGCCGGAAACCTTGGCGAGCTCGAGCAGGTTCGAGGTGCCCTGCATGGCATGGCGCTGGAAGAATGTCTCGCCGCCGATGCCGTCGGGCGCGCGCAGGATCGAGCAGGGGCGCCCTTTCAGGTGCACGATCATCCAGCCGCCGACCGCCTCGAAATAGCGCGCAAGATCAAGCTTCGTGACGCCGTCGCCGCCGTCCGGCCACAGCTCCTTGTCCGGCTTCGAGATCACGACGCCCATGACCTCGGCGGCTGCATCTTTCTTCTTTCCGGCCTTCACCGGAGCGCGCTTTCCGGCAGAAGGCCTGGCAAGCTCGGTATCGGCGGGCGTTTCCGCCTCGACCTCCTCGGCCGGCTTGTCCTGCCGCAGCCCCTTGAAGGCGGCCTGACGAATGTTGCCGTCGGCCGTGAAGCCGGCGAATTCGATTTCGGCGACGAGTTCAGGCTTCAGCCAGTGCACGTCCCGGGTCTTCTTCGGCGCGTTCTTGCCGCCGAACGGGCTGTCCTTGGCCTCCATGGCCTTAAGGGACGGCATGATGCGCTTGACCGTGTCGACGCCGAAACCGGTACCGACCATGCCGACGAAGGCGAGGTGATCGCCACGATGCACACCGGCCATCAGCGAGCGGAATTTGCCGTTGGTGGTCTTCCAGCCGCCGATCACGACCTCATGCCCGGCCCGGCATTTTGCCTTGATCCAGCTCTCCGTCCGCCCCGATCGGTACGGCGCGTCCAGCTTCTTCGACACCACGCCTTCAAGCTCGAGCTTGCAGGCCGATTGCAGCACGGCGTCGCCGCCGCTCTCGAAATGCTCGACATAGCGGATCTGGTTCGATTTCCGCTTGCGCTGCTCCAGCAATTCCTTGAGCCGCGCCTTGCGCTCCCCGAGCGGAAGGCGACGATAGTCGCGGCTATCGGCGAACAGGAGATCGAAGGCAAAGAAGATGAGGTCCTCGGTCTTGCCATCCGACAGCGCGGCCTGGAGCGAGGAAAAGTTCGGCGCGCCGTTGTGGTCGAGCGCGACGATCTCGCCGTCGATCATGGCCTCCGGCAGCGCGTTCGCCTCCTTCGCGATGGAGGCGAACTTGTCGGTCCAGTCGAGACCCTTGCGAGTCTTCAGCGTCGCCTTGCCGTCCTCGATACGGAGCTGGACGCGGTAGCCGTCGAACTTGATCTCGTGGCACCAGCCGTCGCCGGCCGGCGGACGCTCGACCGGCGTGCAGAGCTGCGGCGCGACGAAATCCGGCATCTCCGAGACCGTTTTGGCATTCGCAGCGGTCGTGGCTCTCTTCTTTGCAGCCTTGCCGGCCTTCAACGCCGCGCGTGGCGCCGGCGCGACGGTCCGCCCCTTCGTCTCCTCGACGCGGTTGGACTGCCACACCGCATCGGCCTTGCTCTTGGTGCCCTTCGCCAGCATGAACGGCTTTGGCGCGCGGCCTTTGCCTTCGGCGATCTGCGCCATTGCGCGGCCGGAGGCGACCGACTTGTCCTCGGCAAGGATGTCCTCGCTCTCACGGGCATATTCGTCGCGATGCTTGATCAGCAGCCAGTTGGTGCGCTTGCCGCCATCGCGATCGTTGCGCATGCGGACCAGCACCCAGCTTCCGTGCAGCTTCTCGCCGTGCAGCGTGAACTTCAGGTCGCCTTTCTTGAAGCCACGTTCGGGGTCCTCGGTCTCCCAGGTGCCGCGGTCCCACAGCATGACCGTGCCGCCGCCATATTGCCCTTCCGGAATCGTTCCTTCGAAATCGCCATAGTCGAGCGGATGGTCCTCGACCTCGACCGCCAGCCGCTTGTCGTGCGGATCGAGCGAGGGCCCCTTCGTCACCGCCCAGGACTTGAAGACGCCATCGAACTCGAGCCGGAAATCGTAGTGCAGCCGGGTGGCGTCATGCTTCTGGATCACGAAACGCCGCTGTTTCGAGGAGGCAACCGCGGCCTCGCCGGAGGGCTCGGGCGTCTTCTCGAAGTCCCGCTTCTGCCGATAGGTGGAGAGTTTTCGCAGCACGACCGGTCCCGCATTTCTTTCGGCTTCGAGCCTATCACGGCAAAAGTCCCACCCGGAACCAAAACCCGACGGGCCGGTTGGAGTTCCAAAATGCCTTGAAAACGCTGGAGAACGGAATGGCCCCCCGTGCCTATTGGAAGGGAACGTTGAAGCTGTCGCTGGTCAATTGCCCGGTCGTGCTCTATCCCGCAACGACCGCCGCCGAGAAGACCCGGTTTCACATGATCAATCGCGAGACGGGCAATCGCCTCAAGCAGCAAATGATCGATTCGGAAACCGGCGACGTCGTCGAAGATGGCGAGAAGGCCCGCGGCTACGAGCTGCGCAAGGGCAAATATGTCGAGATCGAGAAGGAGGAGCTCGAGGCGGTCCAGATCGAGAGCAACCACACCATCGACATCGAGAGCTTCGTCCCCCGGGACGAGATCGACAAGCGCTATCTCAATCACCCCTACTACGTCGCCCCTGACGGCAAGGCCGCGCTCGACGCCTTCGCCGTGATCCGCGATGCCATGAAGGACGAGGAGCGCGTGGCGCTCGCAAAAATCGTGCTTACCAACCGCGAGCACATCATCGCGATCGAGCCGCTCGGCAAGGGCCTGCTCGGCACCACGCTACGCTTCCCTTATGAGCTCCGCGACGAAGACCAGTTCTTCGACGACATCAAGAGCCCGAAGATCACCAAGGACATGGTCGAGCTCGCCGGTCACATCCTGCACACCAAGGCCGCGCATTTCGATCCGAGCAAGTTCAAGGACGAATACGAGACCGCGCTGAAGGCGCTGGTGAAGCGGAAGGCGAGCGGCAAAACAATCGAGCCGCCGGAGCCGGAGGAGCGGCCTAGCAATGTCGTCAGCCTGATGGATGCGCTGAAGCAGAGCCTGAAGGGGCGCGGGGGAGGACGGACGTCGGCCAAACAGCATGGGCGGCGGACGACAGGACGGCATCGCAGCGCGAAGAAGACGCATAGGTCTGCGGCAAGGCATCGCAAGGCGAGCTAATTGCTCGGTCATTGCGAGCGCAGCGAAGCAATCCAGAATCTTTCCGCGGAGTCAGCCTGGATTGCTTCGCTCCGCTCGCAATGACGATGTTGATGCAGGCTCGCCACAATATCAGTCGTCATGCCCGGGCTTGTCCCGGGTGTCCACGTCTATCCCGCGCGCAGAGAGCGCGGATGGCCGGGTCGAGCCCGGCCATGACGAGTGTGCCCCAAGCGAGCCCCGCGCATTGCTGCTCGACCGCCTAATCCCCCGCCTTCAGGCGGTACCCGATCCCCGTCTCCGTCAGCACATATTGCGGACGTTCCGGATCGGCTTCGATCTTCTGGCGAAGCTGGCGGACATAGACGCGCAGATATTGCGCGTCGGTCAGCTCGTCCCAGAGCTCCTTGAGCAGGAAGCGGTGGGTCAGCACTTTGCCGGCGTGCTGGACCAGCACGCGCAGGAGATCGTACTCCTTCGGCGACAACTTCACCTCGCGCTCGCCGACCTTGACGATGCGGCGGACGAGATCAACGGAGAGGTCGCCGGTGCGAAACACCGGGCGCTCGCCCTGGACCTGGAGCTGGTGCCGCAGCGCGGCGCGAAGACGCGCCAGCAGCTCGTCCATGCCGAACGGCTTGGTCAGGTAGTCGTCAGCGCCGAGATCGAGCGCCTGCACCTTGCCGGCCTCGTCGCCCCGGCTCGACAGCACCACGATCGGGACGGCTTCGTTGCGGGCCCGGATGGTGCGGAGCAGCTCGTGGCCCTGGATGTCGGGCAGGCCGAGATCGAGGATGATCAATGCAGGCTCCTCGGTGAGCTTTTCCAGCGCAATCTTGCCGTTCGACGCTTCCAGGATCTCATAGCCCTGCGTCGTCAACCCCATCCGCAGCAATTTGCGGATCGGGGGTTCGTCGTCGATGACCAGAACCTTGATCGGGGCGGCACTCATGCGGCGGTATCCAATGCGTGGGTCTGTGCCGGAACGGGCAGACGGATGGTGAGGACCGCGCCGCTCCGGTCGCTGCGGTTGGCGGCCGAGATCGTGCCGTGCATTGCCTCGACGAAACCACGGGAAATGGCGAGCCCGAGCCCGGTGCCGGGACGGACGTGATCGCCCTTCTGCACGCGATAGAACTTGTCGAACACGCTCTCGACCTCGTCCGGCGGAATACCGCTCCCCTCGTCGGCGATCTGGAGCACCACTTGATCTCGCTCGCGCTGGCTCTTGATGGAGATCGTCGTCTCTGCCGGCGAATACTTCGCGGCGTTGTCGAGCAGGTTGAACAGCACCTGCTCGAACAGCACGGCGTCGAGCTGGAGCATCGGCAGATCGGCGGCCAGCACCAGCTCAATCTTGTGCGCGGTCAGGATCTTGGCTGCCCGCCGGAGCGCGCTGCCGACGATCTCGCCGAGATCGTGCAGCGCCGTGTTGGGCACGATGGCGCCGGATTCGAGTTTCGTCATGTCGAGCAGATTGGCGATGAAACGGTTGAGCCGCTCGGATTCGTCGATCACGGTCGCCAGCAGGTCGCGCTTCTCGGTGTCGGACAGCGCGCCGGCAAGATCGCGCATGGTGGAGGCCGCCCCCAACACGGAGGCGAGCGGCGTCTTCAAATCATGCGAGATCGAGGTCAGCAGCGCCGAGCGCAGCCGCTCGGATTCGACGGTGCGCTTGACGCGGTCCATGTCCTCGACCAGCAGCACGCGCTCGATCGCGAGAGCGCCCTGGTCAACCAGCGCATCCAGCAGCCGGCGCTGGTCCGGCGTCAGCAGCGGGCCGGTACGGTCGTTGTCGATGCCGATCACCCCGATCGGGCCGCGTCCGGTGCGCATCGGCAGGAACAGCCGTTTCGCACCCGGCAGCGTATCGGAGCCGCGGCCGGCCGGGCGATCATTGCTCCAGGCCCAGTTCGCGGCGGCAAGGTCCGCCTGATCGAGCTGGTCCTCCGGCGGATAGCCGGACTTCACCGTGAGCAGCCCGTCCTCCGGCAACAACAGCACCACGCGAACCTTCAGCATCAGCGCGATCTGATAGGCGGTCGCCCACAAGACATCGTCGAGCGTGGCCGTGCCGGCGAGCTTGCGGCTGAACGCATAAAGCTGCTCGGTGGTCCTGATGCGGCCGATCGCGGTGTCGGCCTGTGTGCGCACGCGCGCGGCGACGTTTGAGACGATCATCGCCACCAGCATGAACAGGACAAAGGCGGCGACGTTGGTCGGATCGGTGATCGTGAAGGTGTAGATCGGCGGCAGGAAGAAGAAATTATAGGACAGCGACGCTGCGACCGTGGCAAGCAGCGACGGCCAGAGGCCATAGCGGACCGCGACCGCCACCACCGCCGTGAGCAGCACGAGGTCCACGTTCTCGATGCCGAACCGGGGCTGGATCAGTTCGGCTGCGCCGAGACCGATCAGCACGATGCCGAGCGATTTCAGA
Source organism: Bradyrhizobium niftali (assembly GCF_004571025.1). Lineage (GTDB taxonomy): Bacteria > Pseudomonadota > Alphaproteobacteria > Rhizobiales > Xanthobacteraceae > Bradyrhizobium > Bradyrhizobium niftali. The sequence goes on from NZ_SPQT01000011.1 coordinate 118,959, forward strand.
TAGGGCAGCGGGTTGAACGGCTCCGTCCGCGCCGCGGTCTGCACCGCGGTCTTGGGCACCGCCTCGCCCGGCACATCGTCGCCGGCGATGACATGAACCGTGATGTTGCCGGCACGGCGCACCAGGTCATGCACGACGGAGCCGCGCGTGATCTCGAACCAGCGCGAGCGCGTCGACTTGCCGATCACGATCTGGGTGACGTTGTTGCCTTGTGCGAAATTGACGACGTCGTCGGCGATGCGGCGGCCGACGGCAGGAATCGTCAACGCCTCGCCGCCCAGCGATTCCGCCAGCCGCAGCGTGTCCGCGAGCCGGTCGCGCTCCTCGTCGGAAAGCTGGAGCGAGCGCCGGGTCTCGATCGAGACTGCGGTGAATGGCGCGTGCAGCCGGTCGGCCAGCCGCTTGGTATAACGCACGAGGCCAGCGGCGCGCGGGTCCTCGCTGACGCAGACGAGAATTCGCTCGCCCGCGGCCCAGGGGCCGGCGATGGCGTTCGCCTGCATGTGGGTGAGGAGCTGCTCGTCGACCCGCTCGGCCGTCCGCCGCAGCGCGAGTTCGCGCAACGCGGTGAGATTGCCCGGCGAGAAGTAGTGTTCCAGCGCCCGCTCGGCCTGCTTCGGGACGTAGACCTTGCCCTCCCTCAGCCGCTGGATCAGATCGTCGGGCGTGAGGTCGATCAGCTCGATCGCATCGGCGCGGTCGAAGATCGAATCCGGCACCGTCTCGCGCACCCGGACATGGGTGATCTGGGCGACGACGTCGTTCAGGCTCTCGATGTGCTGGATGTTGACCGCAGTATAGACGTCGATGCCGTGGGAGAGCAGCTCTTCGACGTCGAGATAGCGCTTGGGATGGCGGCTGCCGGCGGCGTTGGTGTGCGCGAGCTCGTCGACCAGCGCGATTTGCGGCCGTCGTGCGATCACGGCGTCGAGGTCCATCTCCTCGATCGTCTGGCCGCGGTAGTCGAGCCTCTTGCGCGGGACCACTTCGAGCCCCCGCACCAGCGCCTCGGTCTCGGCGCGGCCATGGGTCTCGACGAACCCGACCACGACGTCGATGCCGGCCTTGCGCTTGGCATGGGCGCTCTGAAGCATCTCGTAGGTCTTGCCGACGCCGGGGGCGGCGCCGACGAAGATCTTCAGCTTGCCGCTCGCGCTCTCCTCCCGGCGCGCTGTTTCCAGCAGCGCCTCGGGGGACGGACGTTGTTCGGGATCGCGGCGCTGCTGAATCATCAGGCCAATATAATCATCCTGATATTCCCGGCCTAGAGCGCTACTTCGCGGACGCACGATCCAGAGCGAGGTTCAGGGCAAGAACGTTAACCCGGGGTTCGCCGAGGAGGCCGAGCAGACGGCCCTGGGTGTTGGAGGCAACAAGCTGCCTGAGCTGGTCCTCCGATATTTTCCGCGCCTTGGCCACGCGGGGCACCTGGAACTGCGCCGCTTCCGGGGAAATGTCGGGGTCAAGGCCGCTGGCCGAGGTGGTGACGAGGTCGACCGGCACCGCCGCGTTCGGATTCTCGCCCTTAAGCTTGTCCACGTCCTCCTTGAGCCGGTCGGCCAGCGCCTTGCTGGTCGGGCCGAGGTTGGAGCCGCCCGAGTTGGCGGCGTTGTAGGGCGCAGACACCGTCTTGGTCGAATCATTCGGGTCCGGCGCCAGCGTCGCCGACGGGCGGCCGTGGAAGTACTTGTCGTCCTTGAACTCCTGCCCGATCAGGGCGGAGCCGACCATCTTGCCATCCTTCTCGATCAGGCTGCCCTGCGCCTGCGCGGGGAAGATCGCACCGGCAATGGCGGTCATCGCGAGCGGATAGGCCAGGCCCGTGATGGCGGTGAGCACCAGCAGAAGCACGATGGCGGGGCGGATTTCTCTGAGCATATGTTTCTCCTATTTCTTTCGTCATTGCGAGCGAAGCGAAGCAATCCAGACGCTAGACCCTCACCCTGAGGAGCCGCGCTTGCGCGGCGTCTCGAAGGGCGAGGCCACCAGCCGGGCCTTCATCCTTCGAGACGCGCGTTCCGCGCTCCTCAGGATGAGGGACTGGCAGTCCCGACCGCCTCGTCACTTGCGTTGACATTTCAAGCCAGGTGTAAAGCGACGACGACGAGGTCGATCGCCTTGATGCCGATGAAGGGAATGACGATGCCGCCAAGGCCGTAAATCAGCAGGTTGCGACGAAGCAATGCGCCGGCCCCGACTGCACGATAGGCAACGCCCTTCAGCGCAAGCGGGATCAGCGCGATGATGATCAACGCGTTGAAGATGATCGCCGACAGGATGGCGCTCTGCGGGCTCGACAGGTTCATGACGTTGAGCACGTTGAGCTGCGGGTAGAACGCCAAAAACATCGCCGGGATGATCGCAAAGTATTTTGCGACGTCATTGGCGATCGAGAAGGTCGTCAGCGCGCCGCGCGTCATCAGGAGCTGCTTGCCGATCTCGACCACCTCGATCAGCTTGGTCGGGTTGGAGTCGAGGTCGACCATGTTGCCGGCCTCGCGGGCCGCCTGGGTGCCGGTGTTCATGGCGACGCCGACATCGGCCTGCGCAAGCGCCGGCGCGTCATTGGTGCCGTCGCCGCACATGGCGACCAGTTTGCCCTTGGCCTGCTCGTCGCGGATCAGCTTGAGCTTGTCCTCGGGGGTTGCCTGCGCCAGGAAGTCGTCGACGCCGGCCTCCGCCGCGATCGCCGCCGCCGTCATCGGGTTGTCGCCGGTGATCATGATGGTGCGGATGCCCATGCGGCGCAGCTCGGCAAAGCGCTCGCGGATGCCGCCCTTGACGATGTCCTTGAGCTGGATGACGCCGAGCAGCTTGCCGTCCCTGGCAACCGCAAGCGGAGTACCGCCTGCCTTGGCAATGTCGTCCGCAATGGTCTGGACCTCGCGTCCGAGATCCGACAGCGCCGCCGGCTGGATGGCCCGTGCGGTATTGCCGGAAGCGACCGCCAGCGGCGCACCGCCGCCGACATAGTTGAGCATGGCATCGACCGCGCCCTTGCGCACCGACGAGCCGCCGGCATCGACGCCGCTCATGCGGGTCTGCGCCGTGAACGGAATGAAGGTGGCTCCCAGCTCGGCCATGTCGCGGCCGCGGATGCCGTATTTCTCCTTCGCCAGCACGACGATGGAACGGCCTTCCGGGGTCTCGTCGGCGAGCGAGGCGAGCTGGGCTGCGTCGGCCAGCTCCTGCTCGGTCACGCCGCGCACCGGACGGAACGCCGTGGCCTGGCGATTGCCGAGCGTGATCGTTCCGGTCTTGTCGAGCAGCAGCGTGTCGACGTCGCCGGCCGCCTCGACGGCGCGACCGGACATCGCCAGCACGTTGAAGCGCACCAGGCGGTCCATGCCCGCAATGCCGATCGCCGACAGCAGTGCACCGATCGTGGTCGGGATCAGCGTCACGAACAGCGCGACCAGCACGATCACCGAGATCGAGCCGCCGGCATAGGCCGCATAGCTCGGAATGGTGACGGTGGCGAACACGAAGATGATGGTGAGGCCGGCAAGCAGGATGTTGAGCGCGATCTCGTTCGGAGTCTTCTGCCGCTCGGCGCCCTCGACCAGCTTGATCATGCGATCGATGAAGGTCGAGCCCTGGGCTGCCGTGATACGGACGCGGATCCAGTCGGACAGCACCTGCGTGCCGCCGGTGACCGCCGAGCGGTCGCCGCCGGACTCGCGAATGACGGGCGCGGATTCGCCGGTGATGGCGGCCTCGTTGACGGAGGCAACGCCCTCGATCACCTCGCCGTCCGAGGGAATGGTGTCCCCCGCTTCGACCAGCACGATGTCGCCGACCTTCAGGCTCGTGCCCGGCACGAGTTTGAAGGCCTGGCCAGCGCCGGTGAGCAGCTTGGCCTGACTCTCGGTGCGGGTCTTGCGCAGCGACTCGGCCTGCGCCTTGCCGCGGCCTTCGGCCACCGCTTCGGCGAGATTGGCGAACAGCACCGTGAACCAGAGCCAGAGGATGATCTGGAAGGTGAAGCCGAGGTTCTCCCCGCCGGTGACGAGGTCGCGCAGGAAGATCACCGTGGTGAGCGCGGCCACGATCTCGACCACGAACATCACCGGGTTCTTGATCATCAGTCGCGGATCGAGCTTGGTGAAGGCAGCGCCGATGGCGGGCACCACGATCTTCGGATCCAGCATCGCCGAAACCGGCATGCGTTTGTTGGACTTAAGGACAGGTTCCATGGACGTAACTCCGAAAGGGCTCGATCAGAAGACGTTGCCGGCGTTCATCGCGAGGTGCTCGACGATCGGGCCGAGTGCGAGTGCCGGGAAGAAGGTCAGGCCGCCGATGATCAGGATCACGCCGACGACCAGGCCGACGAACAGCCCGCCCGTGGTCGGGAAGGTGCCCGCCGACGGCGGGATCGATTTCTTGGAGGCCAGCGAGCCAGCAATTGCCATCGCCGGAACGATCATGAAGAAGCGGCCCACGAACATCGCGCTTGCGAGCGTGAGGTTGTAGAAGAACGTGTTGCCGGTGAGGCCCGCAAACGCCGAGCCGTTGTTGCCGGTCGCCGACGTGAAGGCGTAGAGCACCTCGGTGAAGCCGTGCGGGCCGGCATTCGCCATCGAGGCAACCGCCGCCGGATAGACCACGCCGACCGCGGTCCAGCCGAGATACATCAGCGGCAGCACCAGGATCGCGAGCATCGCCATTTTCACTTCGCGCGCCTCGATCTTCTTGCCGACATATTCCGGCGTGCGGCCGACCATCAGGCCCGCGACGAAGATCGCGAGCACGACGAACAGCAGCATGCCGTAGAGGCCGGCGCCGACGCCGCCGATGATGATCTCACCGAGCTGCATGTTGATCAGCGGGATCATGCCGCCAAGCGCGGTGAAGCTGTCATGCATGGCATTGACGGCACCGCAGGAGGCGGCCGTCGTGATCACGGCGAACAGCGAGGACGCGACGATGCCGAAGCGGACCTCCTTGCCCTCCATGTTGCCGCCGGTCAGGCCGAGCGCATGCATGGTCGAGGTGCCGTTGGCTTCCGCCCAGTAGGTGACGGCGACGCCCGCGACGAACAGCACGCCCATCACGGCGAGGATCGCCCAGCCCTGGCGCTGGTTGCCGACCATGCGGCCGAACACGTTGGTGAGTGCGGCACCGAGCGCGAAGATCGACAGCATCTGCACGAAGTTCGACAGCGCGGTCGGGTTCTCGAAGGGATGCGCGGCGTTAGCGTTGAAGAAGCCGCCGCCATTGGTGCCGAGCATCTTGATCGCAACCTGCGAGGCGACCGGGCCGACCGCGATGGTCTGCTTGGCGCCCTCGAGCGTGGTGGCCTCGACATAGTCGCCGAGCGTCTGCGGCATGCCCTGCGAGATGAGGAACAGCGTGTAGACGACGCAGATCGGCAGCAGGACATAGAGCGTGCAGCGAGTGACATCGACCCAGAAATTGCCGATCGTGCGCACCGAGGCGCGCGAGAAGCCGCGGATCAGCGCCACCGCGAGCGCGATACCGGTTGCCGCCGACAGGAAGTTCTGGTGCGTCAGGCCGAGCATCTGCACGAGGTAAGATATTGTGCTCTCGCCGCCGTAGTTCTGCCAGTTGGTGTTGGTGATGAAGGAGATCGCGGTGTTGAAGGAGAGGTCTTCGGCGACCGCGCCCTGGCCTGCCGGATTGAAGGGCAGGATCGCCTGCAATCGCATCACGCCGTAAATGATGAGGAAGCCGCCGACATGGAACAGCAGCATGGAGACCGTATAGGTCAGCCAATGCTGCTCGCGCCTCTCGTCGACGCCGGAGAACCAGTAGATGCCGGCCTCGATCGGGCGCAGCACCGGCGACAGGAACGTTCGCTCCCCGTTGAACACGCGCGTCATGTACCAGCCGAGCGGCTTGGTCAGCGCGACGATTATGACGCAGAAAAGAATGATCTGGAGCCAACCGATCACAGTCATGGCATTAATCCTTCAGGCATTGTGTCCGGCGCAAGAGCGGCAGGAGCAGCGCAAGCAGGCCGGCGACGAGCACGGCGTCGGCCAGCAGCAATTCGACAAGCAGCAGCACGGGTCAGAACCGCTCGGGCCGCAGCAGCGCGTAGGTGAGATACATCAGCAGGCCGAACGAAACGGCACCGGCGAGCGTATAATCGAAGATCATGGTCCGCTCCATCAAAGCCGTTCGCAGGCGTAGGTGTAGCCGATCGCAAGCGCGAAGAAGCCGAAGCCCAGCGCCAGCATCAGAATGTCCATCATGGGAATTCTCCTCGTTGCGCTCTGTCTCTGAGGCAACCATGTCTCTGTTTCCGGCAGGCAGCTGCGATGGATCAAGCACAACGCATGTCCCGCAGCGCCCGGCCGGAACTTTCACCGCGCTGAAGTGCCACTCGGGACATAGGTTTTCGAGATGAGGGCTATGGCAAAGTTATAGGAATCTCATAAAGAGGCGGCGGCGTACGGCGCGGCCCAGCATCAGCCGTCGTCCCGGCCAAGCGCTGCGCTCGGCAGCGCGTAGCGCTGTCCCGAAGCAAAGCGCAGATCCGGGACCCATAGCCACAAGGAGTGGTTTGGCGATGACTCGTGGTTACTGGCTTGGCGCCACAACTTCTTCCTTGGGGTATGGGTTCGCCGGGACGACGAGTCGAGAAATTGGCGCGGCCCGTGCACCTCATTGATCGCGGCACTTATGAAATCCCTATATCTCCTGCCCCCTCCTCATCTCGTTTTCAAATGCCGCTTTGGCCATCTTGGAGACGCCGGCCGACTGACCGACGCCAACTCCGGGAGGCCTGACATGACCGCTGCTCTTCGATGCTATGACCCGCCCTCGCTCTGCGAGCGCTTGCGCAATGCGCATGCGATGACACGCCCGGTGATGCTCGATATCATCGACAAGGCCTGCCGGCGCTTCCCCTCCCTCGGACAGAGCGAGCGTAGCGCACGCGTCATGCGCCTCGTCGATGCCGAAGCCTGGGCCGATGCCGCGCTGGCGTTGATGGAGCTCGAGCTGCCGCTGTGGCAGGTCCGCCGCATAGCCTATGACGAAGGCGAATGGTACTGCGCCCTCTCGCGCGAACGGGAATTGCCGGACTGGCTCGACGCCGCTGTCGAAGCCCGCCACGCCGACCTTGCGCTCGCCCTGCTGTCGGCCTTCGTCGAGGTGCAGGCATTGGCCGCGGATAAGTCGCGGCCCAGCGTTCCCTCGGTTCGCCCGGCCCCGGACCCGCTCTACGAACCGGTCGGCTGCGATAATTTCGGCTAGGATGCCAAACGAGGTTTGGCCTTGTCGCAATCTCCGGACGTACCGCGCTCGCTGAGCCCGACACGGGTGATGGCTCGATTTGCCGTCCGCGTCGCGCTGCTCGCCACCTTTGCCGCATTCGGCAGCGTCGGTTTTGGCCGCAGCCTCGCCGCCCTGCTCTGGATGTCCATTGTCTTGTGCGCGCTCGCCGGCCTCGTCAGGCGCGAACCGCTGTTCGGCACTGTCCTCAATCATTGGGACGAAGCTGTCGCCTTCGGCGCGCTGTTCGCGCTGGTCCACATTGCCAACGATGTGACCTGAGCGGTCGGCTTTATGACCTTCCTATGAGATCGCCGCGCACCCGCCCTCGAAATCATATTCGCGAGACAGGATATTGAGCGCGCAGGCAGGGACAAACATCCCGCGCCGGCGTCGTTCAGAAGGAATACATCCGTGAAATTCGTCGAACCTCCCTCGTGCAGCTCGCCCTCCACCATCGTCTTCATCGGCAGGAACAGTCGCGGCCAGTGGATCGCGCAGGAGCAGAACGGCCTCTATGGCGGCCTGTTCGTCAGCCGCGCCCAGGCCATCAAATATGCGCTGTTCGAAAACGGACAGCATCCCGAGACCATCGTCGAATTGCCGCGCGAGATCGAGCTCGACATGGGCCAGAGCCCCAGCCGCAATAACGCACGCCGCGCCGCCTGAGCTGGCGCATGCAGGCGAAAAGCCATGTTCACTCCCCCCTCAGCCTGGTTCACCGGCTTCATCCCGGACATGCCGACCCCGTTCGATGCCGCTGATTCGATCGACCTCAAGGCGTTCGCCGCACTCTGCGAGAGGCAGGTCGCGGCCGGCGTTCCCGCGCTCGTGGTCTGCGAGACGGCCGGCGAGGCGCCAACGCTCTCGCCGGCCGAGCAGGAGCTCGTCATTCGCACCGCCGTCGACGTTGTCCGCGGTCGCGTGCGGGTCATCGCAGGCGCGATGTCGAATGCGACCGGCCAGGCCATCGAGCTTGCGCGACGCGCGGAGGCAGCCGGCGCCGATGCCGTGATGGCGGTGGTGCCGGCCTACAACAAGCCAATGCAGGAGGGGATGCTCGCGCATTTCCGGGCCATCGCCGGTGCGACCGGCTTGCCCGTGATCCTGCACGATATTCCCTCCCGCACGCTGCGCCCGCTCGCCGACGAGACGCTGGTGCGTCTCGTCGAATCCCGACAATTCGTGGGCCTGCGCGATGCCAGCTGCGACATCACCCGTCCGATGCGCCTCGCCCGGCTGCTCCCGGCTGGCTTTCGCCTGCTCTCCGGCGACGACGTCACCGCCTTCGGCTACATCGCGAGCGGCGGCGACGGCGCGATCTCCGAGGTCGCCAACATCGCGCCGGATCTCTGCCGCACGATCTTTTCGCAGGTCAGGCAGGGCCGCCTGCAATCGGCGCGCTACCTGCACAAGCGCCTCATTCCGCTCATCGCCTGCCTCTCCAAGGACAGCCCGGCAGCGCTCAAGAACGGCTTGGGCGTGCTGGGCCTGATGTCGCCGGCCACAAGATTGCCGATCGTGCCGCTGGACGCCGCGGCGCAGCGGGAGATGGTGCGAGCCTTCGCGGCGATCGCCGACGAGGAACTGATCGACGGCGTCGGCGCCTGACGCGTCGCGAAGCCGTCCAGAAATCGCATGCTGCAATCAGTCGAAGACCATCACAGGCTGCTCTGCGCCTGGCAGCTGGCAGTGCTGCGCTTTGCGGTGACGCTGAGTGATTCCGACAGGCTCAATGTCGCGGCTCTCGCAACCGAACTTGATCGTCTCGGCGGCCGGCGCAGCGGCGAGGACCCCCTGCACTTCTTCCGGCGAACCAGCTCGCGGCTCTGCGCGGCCATCGGCGGCCAGCAACAAGATGCGGAGGCGATCTTAGACTGCTTCTGCAAGCAGATCGACCAACCGCGGCTGCGGCTCGCCTTCGCCGCCGCGGTCGGGCTTGCGCGGCCAAAGCCTGCCCGGTCCAAACCTCGACCGAAACGCAGCCCTGATCTCTTCAGAGGATTGCCGGTACGACCGGCGTCTTTATGACATTCCTATGCGACGGCCTCGGCGCTCATCTCGCAATCCTACGGAGCGATGACCATCATGGGAGGTAGATTGGAGCGGCCCCAGCACCGCACCACAGACAAGGACTTCCAAGATGTCGATGCTGACACATAGCTTTGACCGGCCCTTTGATGGAACCGAACGGCTGCGGATCTCGAAGGAGCGCAAGGCCCAGCTCAAGCGCGTCGCCCTTGGCGCGCTGACTCTGCTTTCGATGGGCAGCGCGCTCACCGGCCTCATCGCGCTGAAGACCGCGATCTATGTCTGGCACCTCCACGCCTGACCGGCGGGGCGGACATCATGACCCTGCAGATGTGTGAGGAGGCCGCCATGGCCGCAATCGCCCTTCAAGCCGTCCATCGCCGGCCGACATCGGCGTCCGGAAGCGTTCCTGCCACGGCACTCAGGCCGCTCGATCCGGACGTCCTCAGCGCCTCGATTCCGGCTTTCTTCATCGGTCGGAACAAGGCCGGGCTCTGGGTCGCGCGCGAGGCACGCGGACGCGTCGGCGGCCTGTTCCTGTTCAAGAGTTCGGCGGTGGATTTCGCCAACCGTGAGAGCGCGCCGACGCGGTGCGCGCTGGTGTTTCCTGCCGAGACCTTCGAGCTCGACATCGAGAACCGCGGCAATCCCCTGATCGTGCTGGTGGAAGGAGCCAAGCGGCTTCTTTCGCGCGTCGTAGCGAGGCGGCGGACATGATCGAGTTCAAGATCGCGATCCTGGTTGCGTTGATGAGTGCATTGCTGCTCGGCATGCGCATCGGCGCTGCGCCCGCCCCGGACAAATAGCGTGCAGCTCCTCAAGGGAAATCTCGAGCACGCGGTCACCACGACGATCCTGACCATGACGCTGAGCCTGGTCTGGGGCGCGATCCTGACGATCGTGATCACGCTCGTCGCGCGGGGGCTCGGCGTCTAGCCCTCACCTCTCCGCTTCCGCCTCGATCAGGCGCGCCAGTTCCGCCGCGGTGACCTCGATCGGCCGGCCGCTGAGCGTGAATTGACCATGGCTGCCTGCGAGGCAAGCAGCCGTGCCCGCAAGGAGGTCGCGATGCCGGCTTGAGGCCAGGTATCCCGCGGAAAATACCCGGCCGATCTGGCGCAATTTCACGGAACCGTGTAGATCGGTTTCATGAGCACAAGCAGCGTCAATGTCGTCGCCCACCCTCTGGTCCAGCACAAGCTCTCCCTGATGCGGGAGAAGGACCGCTCGACCAAGAGCTTTCGCGAGATTCTGAACGAGATCGGGATGCTGCTCGGCTACGAGGTAACGCGCGACCTGCCGCTGGAGCTGGTCGAGATCGAGACGCCGATCGCATCGATGCAGGCGCCGAAGATCGCCGGCAAAAAGCTCACGCTGGCGCCGATCCTGCGCGCCGGCGTCGGCTTCCTCGACGGCATGCTGGCGCTGATGCCGTCGGCGCGCATCGCCCATATCGGGCTCTACCGCGACCCCGAAACATTGCAGGCCGTGGAATATTACTTCAAGGCACCGCAGGACCTGTCCGACCGCACCGTGATCCTGATGGACCCGATGCTGGCGACCGGCAACTCGGCCTGCGCCGGCGCGTCCCTGCTCAAGAACCGCGGCGCCCGCGACATCCGTTTCGTCTGCCTCCTGGCCGCGCCCGAGGGCATCGCGCAGTTCCAGAGCGAACATCCCGACGTGCCGATCTGGACCGCTGCGATCGACGAGCGGCTCAACGATCACGGCTATATCGTGCCGGGCCTGGGCGATGCTGGCGACCGGATGTTCGGCACCAAGTAGACAGTTTTGCGCGATCGGGTTACTCCGGGGCGCATGAGCCCCAGAGATTTTTCCCTGCAATCGCTGACCCGGATCGAGACCTTCGCCGATCCCGCCTTCGTGTTCGACGGCACACCGGTCTCGCGCGCGGAATTCTCGGAGAAGATCGAGCAGACCGCCGCCTGGCTTGCGGCCCAAGGCGTAAGCAAGGGCGACGTCGTCGCGGTCTGGCTGGTCAACCGGATCGAATGGGTCGCGCTGCTGTTTGCCGCCGCCCGCCTCGGCGCGATCGTTGCCGCGGTCAATACGCGCTACCGTAGCGCGGAGGTCGCCCATCTGCTCCGCTTGTCCGGTGCGAAGCTGATGGTGGTCGAGGCCGCGTTCCGCTCGATCGACTTTGCCGCCATCCTCGCCGATATCGCCAAGGATGAGGTGCCCGCGCTGCGACAGCTTGCGGTGGTCGGCGCGAATGCGATCCCGGCGCACTGGCCCTGTGTACGGTTCGATGCGTTCGACAAGTCCTATCCGCCGGCCCCGCCCGCCCAGGATGACGTCGACCTGCCGGTGCTGCTCTACACCACGTCAGGCACGACCAGGGGGCCAAAGCTGGTCGCGCATTCGCAGCGAACGCTGGCCGCGCACGCCGCCTCCATCGCCGCAGCGCTCAAGCTCTCGCCGCAACGTCATGCGCTGCTGGCCATGCTGCCGTTCTGCGGCACCTTCGGCATGACGAGCCTGCTCGGCTTCATCGCAGCGGGCGCGACCATTCACGTGCTCGACGCCTTCGAAGCCGCGCCGGCGCTGAAGATCCTCGGCGACCATGAGATCACGCACGCCTTCGGCTCCGACGAGATGTTTCGCCGCATCCTCGCCCTCACCGACCTGGCCCATCCCTTCCCCCGTGCCGAGGTGTTCGGCTTCGCCGCGTTCCAGCCCGGCTGGCGCGAGCTTGCCGCGGAGGCCGAAGCGCGCGGCATGCCGCTCTACGGCCTCTACGGTTCGAGCGAGGTGCAAGCCCTGTTCTCGATCGGCCGCGCAAGCGACGCCTTCACCGACCGGATCGAGGGCGGCGGCTGGCCGATGTCGCCGCAAGCCAAGGTCCGCGTGCGCGACACCGAGACCGACGAACTCGCGGCCCCCGGCGTCTCCGGCGAGATCGAGATCAGTGCACCGTCACGCTTCCTCGGCTACTTCAACAATCCCGACGCGACGCGCGATGCGATCACCGCGGACGGCTTCTTCCGCACCGGCGATATCGGCCGTCTGCGCGGCGACGGCTCCTTCGTCTACGAGACCCGCGCCGGCGACGCCATGCGGCTCGGTGGCTTCCTTGTCGCGCCCGGCGAGATCGAGGACGAGCTCAAGGCCTGCACAGGTGTTGCCGATGCCCAGGTCGTCGCGGTCGATCTGAAGGGAAACGCCCGCTGCGTCGCCTTCGTGATTCCAGCCGGTACGCCGCTTCGGCAGGAGGCGCTGACCACGCGCTTGCGCGAGCGCTTGGCTAGTTACAAGGTCCCGGCGCGGATCTATGTCGTGGACGCCTTCCCCGTCACCGACAGCGCCAATGGCGTGAAAATCCAGCGCGCAAGACTCCGCGCCATGGCGATGGACCGGATCGCTGCCGAACAGGCTCCGCCTCGTTAAGATAGCTCGCGAGATTCATGCTGAGCAATCCAGGGCATCGCCGAATAGGACGCGGTGAGCTGCGCCTGGTAGGTCGAGAGCTGCGCGGTGACGTCGACGCCAGGAGTGTCATCCGACAGCGTCGCGGCAAATGGCCCTCGCTTCAGCCTAGTACGACTTCGCCAGCCCCAGCACCTTTTCCGCGATGAAGCTGAGCGCAAGCTGCGGGCTGACCGGCGCGATGCGCGGGATCAGGACTTCACGCAGATAACGCTCGACGTGGAACTCCTTGGCGTAGCCGAAACCGCCATGGGTCATCACGGCCTGCTCGCAGGCCGAGAAGCCGGCCTCGCCCGCCAGATACTTTGCAGCATTGGCCGCAGCGCCGCAGGGCATGCCCTTGTCGTATTGCCAGGCTGCCGACATCACCATCAGCCAGGCCGCCTCGAGCTCGACCCAGTTCACCGCGAGCGGATGCTGGATGCCTTGATTCTTGCCGATCGGGCGATTGAAGACGACGCGGGTCTTGGCGTATTCGGTCGCGCGCGCCAGCGCGAGCTTGCCGAGGCCGACCGCTTCCGCCGCGATCAGGATGCGCTCGGGATTCATGCCCTCGAGGATGTACTGGAAGCCCTTCCCCTCTTCGCCGATGCGGTCCTCCATCGGGATCTCGAAATCCTCGAAGAACAGCTCGTTGGAATCGACGACCTTGCGGCCCATCTTCTCGATCTCGTGGACCTTGATCTTCTTGCGGTCGAAGTCGGTGTAGAACAGGCTGAGGCCGTGGGTGGGCGAGCGCACCTCCTCAAGCGGCGTGGTGCGCGCGAGCAGCAGGATCTTGTGCGCGACCTGCGCCGTCGAAATCCACACCTTCTGGCCGTTGACGATATAGCGGTCGTTCTTCGCCACCGCGCGGGTCTTGAGCTGGGTGGTGTTGAGGCCTGTGTTGGGCTCGGTGACGGCGAAGCATGCTTTCTCCCGGCCCTCGACCATCGGGGGCAGCATGCGCTTGCGCTGCTCCTCGGTGCCGAACACGACGACGGGATTGAGCCCGAACACGTTGATGTGCACCGCGGAGGCGCCCGACATGCCGGCGCCGGATTCGGCGATGGTGCGCATCATGATGGCGGCTTCGGTGATGCCGAGCCCCGAGCCGCCATAGGCCTCCGGCACACAGATGCCGAGCCAGCCGGCGTCGGCCAGCGCCTTGTGGAAATCGTGCGGGAAGCCGCCGTCGTGGTCCTTCTTCAGCCAGTAGGCATCGGGAAAGTCCTCACAGATCTTGGCGATGGCGTCGCGAATGGCTTCCTGCTGATCGGTGAGCGCGAAATCCATGTCGTTGATCTCCTTAGCTGGCGGCGCGATCGTGCCGACCTCGGCCGTAACGATCTTGATCACGCCGGACCAGATCTGGTCGAAGCACGCGAGAGCGATTCATAGGTGTCCGGCACGGCCACGCGGGCCGGCGCGGCGTTGAGCGCGCGCAGCCTCAGCGGCTTTGCCGATCTGCTGGTGCGGATAACAGGTGAGCTTCTTGTTCAATTCGTCTCTCCCTGACGTGTGGCAAAGCAGGCGCCACAGCTTTGGCAGCTGGATCCTCGCACCCATTTCCCGCTTGAGCTAAACGTACATATATGTGAATTTATCTGTCAAGGTTATGAATAATGTATGGGAACGACGAGTTCGCCACCGCATGGCGATGATGCACAAAAGGCCGGTCTGATGCGTTCGATGCTGTTCGTGCCAGGGGATTCCCCGCGCAAATTCGAGAAGGCGAGCGAAGGCAAGGCCGACGCGCTGATCATCGATCTCGAGGATTCCGTCGTCACCGAGAAGAAGGCGGAGGCGCGCGGGTTGACGCTCGCGATGCTGAAGGCGCGCAGCAAGCCGCATCAGCTCTATGTCCGCGTCAACGCGCTCGAGACCGGCATGACGCTCGCCGATCTCGCCGCGGTGATGCCGGGCAGGCCCGACGGCATTGTGTTTCCGAAATCGCAAGGCGGCGACGACGTGCGGCAGATCGCGACCTGGCTCGAAGCATTGGAAGCTGCGGCCGGCATCACGGTCGGCGCAACCCGCATCGTCTGCGTCGCGACGGAGACCGCCGGCTCGATCTTCGGGCTGGGCAGCTACAAGGGCTGCTCCCCTCGCCTCGCCGGCCTGATGTGGGGCGCGGAGGATCTTTCCGCCTCTTTGGGTGCCACGGAGAAGTCCTCGGGCGGCGTGTTCCATAGTCCCTATCGCCTCGCGCGCGATCTCTGCCTGATGGCAGCCGCCGCGGCCGAGGTCGCGCCGATCGACACCGTCTACACCGACATCGACAATTTGGCCGGCCTCGAGCAGGAAACGCGTGCCGCACGGCGCGACGGGTTTTCGGCGAAGGCGCTGATTCACCCCAAGCATGTCGATGTCGTCAACGCGGCGTTCGAGCCGACGGAAGCCGAGCGTATCTGGGCGGAGAAGGTGATCGCGGCGTTCGCGAGCAATCCCGATTCCGGCACGCTGCGCCTCGACGGCCAGATGATCGACAAGCCGCATCTTCGCGCGGCGAAGAAGATCCTCGGCCAGCCGTAGATCAAGGGCAACGCGTCGCCACAGACGGGACCGGGTCATGATCGTTCGCCAAGCCGCAAACGTCCTGGAGATCATGGAATTCTTCGCGCAAGTGAGGAAGCCGGCGACGCTTGCGGAGATCGCCGATCATTTCGGCTGGCCGCGCTCGTCGACCTTCAACCTGCTCGCGACGCTGTCGGAGAAGGGCTATCTCTATGAGCCGCGGCCGCGCGCCGGCTTCTATCCGACCCCGCGCTGGCTGGCGATGGCGCGGATGATCTCGGAGGTCGAGCCGCTGCCGCCATGGACGCACACATTGATTTCCGACCTCTCGGCCGAGACCGGTGAGACTGCGTCGATCGTGGCGCCTGCGGGCGTGATGGCGGTATTCATCGACGTCGTCGAGTCCCAGGCCGCGATCCGCTATTTCGCCACCATCGGTCATCGCGTGCCGATCCACGCGACCGCGAGCGGCCGCGCGCTGCTGCTGCAATATTCGCAGGAGGAGCGCGACTCCGTCTATCGCAAGATCGAGTTCAAGCAGTACGGCCCGTCGACGCCGATCAGCATCGAGGCGGTGGAAGCCGAGCTGCGCATCTCGATCGAGCGCGGCTACTGCCAGAGCTTCGGCGATTACAGCCGCGACCTCGCGGGCGCTGCGATTCCACTGCCGATCGGCGACCGCAGGCTTTCCGTCGTCGTCGCAGGGCCGGAGTTCCGGATCGGGCCGAAAGTCGCCGACGTGGCCGCGCTGATCGCGCGGACGGTCGATCGGCTGCGGCCGAAGACCACCGCGGCCTGAAGCCGAAGCTTCATTCGAATCCCTGAATGGGCGGCGCCGAAGTCTGCGCCGGCGCAGCCGGAGCCGCTTCAACAGGCTGCGCCGCAGGCGCGGCCTGAGCCGGCGGATTGCCGGCAGCTCGCATTTGGCCGTTGGCATTCATCGCCTCACGTGCGCGCGGCGGAGCACCGGTGGCGGCTGCGCGATACGCCTCGCGG
Source organism: Bradyrhizobium niftali (assembly GCF_004571025.1). Lineage (GTDB taxonomy): Bacteria > Pseudomonadota > Alphaproteobacteria > Rhizobiales > Xanthobacteraceae > Bradyrhizobium > Bradyrhizobium niftali. Next base: position 135,174 of record NZ_SPQT01000011.1, read on the forward strand.
CGCGGCGGCTGCCGATGCCTCGCCGAGCGTGAATCTCTCACGCCCCAGGACCGGGCGATCGCAGGTCCGGCGGTATAACCGATCGCCGCGCCTGCGACGGCACCGATCGGCCCCAGCACGACCGCGCCTGAGACGGCTCCCAGCGCCGCAGCACCGGCGCGCTCTTGCGCGGCGGCGCTTGCAGGCACGCCAGCCAGCAGCACGACGGCAGTGATCAAAGCTTTGTTCATCGGAGCGCCTCCCTCATGGGAGATCACTCTTACTGAAATATGGCTGCAGGACGTTTGTTCGTTGCCGAACACGGGGCAATCGCCGATGGAACTCCGGCGATTCAAAGGCCTCGCCTTCAAACCGCGGTTCCAGCGGAGGTCGCGCGGCGCAACTACGGCGCGACCTTGTCGCTGGTAACCCCTCACCCGGATTGCATCTGACGGTGCAATCCGGCCTCTCCCCGCATGCGGGGAGAGGCGAAGACAATCAGACGATCTTGATCGACATGTCCGGCAAGCCTTCGAGCTTGCACAGCAGCACGTCGCCCTTCACCACTGGACCGACATTTTCCGGCGTGCCGGAATAGATGATGTCGCCGGCCTTCAACTCGAACGCTTCCGAGAGCTTTGCGATCTGCTCGGCGACGCTCCAGATCATCTTGCTGAGATCCGAGCTCTGCTTCACGGTGCCGTTGATTGCGAGCGAGATCGCGCCCTTCTCGAAATGGCCGGTCTTGCTCACGGGGTGGATCGGGCCGATCACCGCGGCGTGGTCAAAACTCTTGCCGATCTCCCAGGGCTTCTTCTCCGCGGCCATGCCGTTCTGGAGATCGCGCCGGGTCATGTCGAGGCCGAGCGCGTAGCCATAGACGTGGTCGAGCGCCTTCTCGGCCGGGATATTGGTGCCGCCGGATTTCAGCGCGGCAACCAGCTCGACCTCGTGATGATAATTCTTGGTCAGCGACGGATAGGGATGGTCGGCGACCTCGCCGACCGCGACGTTCTGGATCGCGTCCGTCGGCTTCTGGAAGAAGAACGGCGGCTCGCGGTTCGGATCCGAGCCGCGCTCGATCGCATGCGCCGCATAGTTGCGCCCGATGCAATAGATGCGGCGAACCTGGAATACTTGGGTCTCGCCGACGATCGGGATCGCGACCATCGGCACCGGGAAGATCGGCTTCGGTCCGGCCTGCGCTGCGGCCGGCGCGACCTCCGCGATGGAGGCGGCGGTGACTGCGGCGGCCGTTGCGAGCAGATCCCGGCGCGTGGTTTTTTTCATCCTTTGTGCTCCCTTTTGCTTCGCAGGTCGGCGTTCATGCGCAACGATCCGGCTGATTAGTCGATATTCAGTATGCCAGCAACGCTGGACGAGCGTGACGGGACATCGTCTTATTGATGAGACATAGTCGTGCGCGCCGCCTGAACCCCAAGCCGGCTGGCGCAATCTTCTAGCATGGAACTTGCATAAATTCTGGGCGACATGGACGCCGCATGAACCTCATCAGTCTCGATATCCGCATGCTCCGGTCGCTGATCTCCGTGGTCGAGACCGGCAGCATCACCGAGACCGCGCGACGGCTGGGCCGCACCCAGCCGGCGATCACCCTGCAATTGCAGCGGCTGGAGGAATTGACCGGCAAGCAGCTGTTCGAGCATGCCGGCCGCCGGCTGACGCTGACCGACGACGGCACAACGGTTCTCACCTACGCCAAATCCATCCTGAGGTTGCATGACGAATTGATTTCGCAGCTGGCGTCGCAGGAGATCGAAGGCCAGGTGGTGCTCGGCACGCCCGACCTCTATGCGGCGTTCATGCTGCCGTCGATCCTCAGCGTGTTCCGAAAGTCCTTCCCGCGTGTGCAGGTCGAGCTCAATTGCGCGCTGTCGACACCGCTGGTCGGGCTCGTCAAGCGCGGCGATGTCGACATTGCGCTGGTCACCCGCATGAACGATTTCACCGGCGGCCAGGTGGTGCGGCGCGAGCAACTGGTCTGGATGACGGGTGAGCAATCCGCCGCACACCAGGAACGCCCGATTCCGCTGGCGCTTTTGCCGCCAGGCAACATCTATCGCGACTACGCCATCGACACGCTGGAGCGCGCGAATTTGCGCTGGCGTATCGCCTGCGTCAGCGAAAGCGTCGGCGGCCTTCAGGCGGCAGCGTTCGCCGGCATGGCCGTCACCGTGCTCGGCCGCAGCGCGCTGGTGCCGGCAATGCGCGAGATCGGCCCCAACGAGGGCCTGCCGCCGCTGCCGAAGATCGAGCTGCTGCTCTACAAGTCGAGCGGCGCCACCTCGAAGGCGGCGACCGCCTTGCACGACTATCTCGCGCACTATCTGCGCCTCGACGAAGAGCTCAGCGGCCGCGGTGCGCCGATTGAGCTTTCCTGAAGTGTATCGCAGAGGTGGTCAAAAATACCCCGAAGCCGACCTCAACCGCATCCAATCCATCATGCGGCAGGACGGACGTTGCTCAGCGCCTGCGTTGACCTCCGCAAGTAGGCCCTAGTCCAGCAGCGGCTCGGTATGCTTTGATGCGTCGGGCGAGAACCGAGACGCAAAGGTGGCCCGATGTTCATAGTCATTCGAAAGTACACCAGGATTCGTTCGGTCGCGGATGCTGCCCGCCGCGCCAAAAGCGGCGTCGGTCAGATCCTGAGGGATTCGCGCGGCTTCAAATCTTATTATGTGCTGGATGGGGGCGGGGGCGTCGGTGTCGCCGTGATGGTATTCGAGGACCGCGAAAGCGCCAATGCGGCGAACGGCAAGGTGATGGAGTTCGTTCAAGCAAGCTTGCACGACCTTGATCTTGGGGATCCCGAAATCATCGCCGGAGAAGTTTTGGTGAACATAGAATCTGCTGCGTAGATGTTCGCATGGCTCCTCACGCCTTGACGTGCGCCAGGCTCTGCTCGCGGAGCGCCAGCTGAGGCCAGAACTTTGCCCAGGGCTGCGCCGCTTCGAACGCCGCCGCGATCTTGAAGATCGTGGGCTCGTCGAGCCACGGCGCCACGATCTGAAGGCCGATCGGCAGGCCATCGCGGTCGAAGCCGCAGGGCAGCGTCGCGGCCGGAAGCCCGGCGAGATTGATCGGCCAGGTGAAGGGCGACCAACCGAGATGCGGATCGACCTCGCTGCCGTCGATCGTGCCGACACCGATCTGGCCGGCCTCGAACGCGGTTACCGCGACTGTCGGTGTCACCAGCGCATCGATGCGCTCGAACAGCTTTACGAAAGCACCACGCGCCTGGCCACGACGGTAGCCGGCTTCGATATAGTCCGTGCCGCTGTAATGCCGGCCGGCGCTGACAACGTCGCGATAATCGGCTTCGGAGCTGGCAAGATCGGCCGTGGTCTTGGTCGCAACCGCAGCCGCCTGCTCGGTAAACGCGATCGGCTTCAGCGTGTGTTCCAGAATGTCGGGATCGAGGCCCGGACCATCCATGGTGACCTGCGCACCGCAGGAATCGAGAATGGCGATCGCCTTGTTGAACGCTGCGCGCACGTCGGGGCTGACCGCGGCATAGCCGAGATCGACGCTGGCGCCGATGCGAATGCCGTTCAACGGCGCGGCGTTGGTATCGAAGCGCCGCGGCGACACCGGCAGGCTCGCGGGGTCGCGCAGATCGTAAGCAGCGATGATCTCCAGCGTCAGCGCGGCATCCGCAACCGTGCGCGTGATCGGCCCGGTATGGGCGAGCGAGGCCCAGGACGGCGGTGAGAATCCGGGCGAACGCGGCACCAGGCCGAAGGTCGGCTTCAGACCGAACACACCGCAGAACGACGACGGCACGCGGATCGAACCGACGCCGTCGGTACCGATCGCGATCGGCCCACAGCCGGCGGCAACACCCGCCGCCGCGCCGCCGCTCGACCCACCGCTGGTGCGATCGAGGCGCCAGGGATTGCGTGTCGTACCAGTGACCGGACTGTCGGCCGTCAGCTTATAACCGGACTCGCAGGTCGTGGTCTTGCAGGTGATGATCGCGCCGGATGCCTTCAGCGCCGAGACCACGGCGGCATCGACCTCGGGCACGAACGCCTTGTTCATCGGCGAGCCGGCATAGGCCGGCACGCCTGCGACGAAGACGAGATCCTTGATCGTGACCGGTACACCAGCGAGCGCCCCCTTGGCCTCTCCCGCACGCATCTCCCTGGTGAGACGGTCAGCATCCGCCCTCGCCTGCTCGTACATCGGCGTCACCACCGCGTTGCAGGCTTCGCTCGTCGCTTGAAGCGCGGCGATGGTGTCGTCGACGACATCGCGCGGTGTGAACGCCCTGCGCCGGTAGCCGGCCATGATCTCGGTTGCAGAAAGCGCGCCGAGGCCAGTCGGCGCCGGCGGGAAGGCCGTTCGGCCGGAACCATCAGTCATCATCAACCCTAAGAAGCTAGCTGAGCGCCGCGTCGACGGCGCGCTTGGCCATGACCGTGACGAGGTGCGCCCGGTAATCGGCTTCGGCATGGATGTCGGAGGTGAGGCCGTCGGTGTCGATCTTGATCGCCGCGATTGCGGATGGATCGAAATTCTCCGATAGCGCCGCCTCCATCGGCGGCACCCGAAACACGCCCGGCCCAACGCCGGTGACGGCGACGCGGACACCATCGACGAATTTCGCGACGAAGACGCCGACCAGCGCATAGCGCGACGCCGGTGCCTTGAATTTCGCGTAGCCCGCCCTCAGCGGCACCGGGAAGCGGATCGCTGTGATGATCTCGCCGGGTTCAAGCGCCGTCTCGAACAGACCAAGGAAGAATTTGTCTGCCGCGATCTCGCGCGTGCTGGTGACGATGGTGGCGCCGAGGCCAAGAACGCCGGCCGGATAGTCGGCCGCCGGATCGTTGTTCGCGACCGATCCGCCGATCGTGCCGCGGCTGCGCACGGCGGGATCGCCGATCATCGAAGCCAGCGCCGCGAGCCCCGGGATTTTCGTCTGCACGAGCTTCGAGGCCGCGACCACCGCATGCGGCGTCATCGCGCCGATGGTGATCGTCGCACCGTCGTCGGTGATACCTTTGAGACCTCCGAGCTTCGACAGGTCGACCAGCGCGACCGGGCTGGCCAGCCTCTGCTTCAGCGTCGGGATCAGCGTCATGCCGCCGGCGACGAGCTTGCTGTCCTCGATCGAGGTCAGCAGTTTTGCCGCCTCGGGGATCTGGGCAGGCTGATGATAGGCAAACGGTTTCATTGTTGTCCTCCCTATTCCGCGGCGACCGGCAGCGATGCGTTCTGAAGCAGGCGCCAGATCCGGTTCGGCGTCGCCGGCATGTCGACATGAGTGACGCCAAGATGCGACAGCGCATCGACCACCGCATTGATGACGGCGGCCGGCGAGCCGATGGTGCCGACCTCGCCGCAGCCCTTCACGCCCATCGGCGTGTGCGTGCAGAGCGTGGAGTGGGTCGCGACCTTCATCATCGGCAGATGATCGGCGCGCGGCATGCAGTAGTCCATCAGCGAGCCCGACAGCAGCTGGCCCGAGCCTTCGTCGTAGACCGCGTTCTCGAACAGCGCCTGGCCGACACCCTGCACGATGCCGCCGTGCAACTGGCCTTCCACGATCATCGGGTTGATGACCGTGCCGACGTCATCCACCGCCGTGTAGTTCACGAGAGTCACCGTGCCCGTCTCCGGATCGACCTCGACCTCGGCGATGTGGCAGCCGCCGGGATAGGTGAAGTTGACGGGATCGTAATAGGCCTGCTCCTCCAGTCCCGGTTCCAGCACTTCGAGCGGATAATTGTGCGGCACATAGGCCGCGCCCGCGATCTCCTCGAACGTCTTGGCGCGGTCCGTGCCTGCCACCGAGAACTTGCCGGCCTCGAATTGAATGTCCGCCTCGGCCGCTTCGAGCAAATGGGAAGCGATCTTCTTGCCCTTGGCGATCACCTTGTCGGTCGCCTTGGACAAAGCGGCGCCGCCGACCACCAGGGAGCGCGAGCCGTAAGTGCCCATGCCGAACTGGACGCGATCGGTGTCGCCGAACACGATGTCGACATTCTCGAAGGATACGCCGAGCTTGTCCGAGACGATCTGCGCGAACGTCGTCTCGTGGCCCTGGCCGTGATTGTGCGTGCCGATCATGACCGTCACCTGGCCGGTCGGATGTACGCGCACCGTGGCGCTCTCGTAGAGACCGCCGCGCGCACCCAGTCGTCCCGCGAAACGCGAGGGCGCAAGGCCGCAGGCCTCGACATAGGTCGAGTAGCCGAGCCCGCGGAACTTGCCCTTGCGCGCCGATTCCGACTTGCGGATGCCAAAGTTCTTGACGTCGGCTGCGACCAGCGCACCGTCGAGGCAGCCCATCGGATCGCCGGAATCGTACTGCACCAGAACCGGCGTCTGATACGGATAGGCCTCCTTCGGGATCATGTTGCGGCGGCGAATCTCGACGCGATCGATCCCCATCTCGCTGGCGGCGACATCGACGATGCGCTCCAGCACGAAGGTCGCCTCGGGCCGGCCTGCGCCGCGATAGGCATCAACAGGCACGGTGTTGGTGAAGACCACCTTCACGTTGCAGTAGATCGCGGGCGTGGTGTAGACGCCGCCAAGCAGGGGGCCGTAGAGATTGGTCGGGATGTTCGGCCCGAAGGTCGAGAGATAGCCGCCCATATTGGCCAGCGTGTTGACGCGGAAGGCGAGAAATTTTCCGGTTTCGTCCAGTGCGAGCTCGGCCTCGGTGACGTGATCGCGGCCGTGGCGGTCGGAGACGTAGCCCTCCGAGCGGCTCGCGACCCATTTGATCGGCCGCATCACGCGCTTGGCGGCCCAGGTGATCACGGCCTCTTCGCCGTAGTGGAACTGCTTGACACCAAAGCCGCCGCCGACATCCGGCGCCACCACGCGCAGCTTGTGCTGCGGAATGTTCAGCACCAGCGCGCCCATCAGGAAGCGTACGACGTGCGGAAACTGGCTGGTGGTCCACAGCGTGAATCGATCGGTGCCCGGCTCGTATTCGGCGATCGCCGCCCGCGGCTCCATCGGATTGCCGATCAGGCGGTTGTTGACGAGGCTGAGCTTTGCGACATGCGCCGCTTTCCTGAACGCGGCTTCGACCGCGGCCTTGTCGCCGAGCTCCCAATCGCAGCAGATATTGTTCGGCACGTCGTCGAACAGTTGCGGCGCACCGGGCCGCACCGCTTCAAGCACGCCGACGACCGAAGGCAGCACCTCGTAATCGATCTTCAAAAGCTCCGCCGCCGCATTGGCCTGTTCCGGCGTCTCGGCTATGACGAAGGCGACCATGTCGCCGACAAAACGCACCTTGTCCTGCGCGAGCATCGGAAATGGCGGCTCTTTCATCGGGACGCCCTTGGCGTCCGTGATGCCCCAACCGCAGGGCAGCGAGCCAAGTCCATCGTCGGCGACGTCATCCCCGGTCAGGACCGCAATGACACCCGACGAGGCCAGTGCCGCGCTCTTGTCGATGCCGCGCAGGATCGCATGCCCATGCGGCGAGCGCACGAAAACGCCTGCGGTCATGCCGGGTCGCTTGATGTCGGAGACGTAATTGCCACGTCCGGTCAGGAAGCGCTGGTCCTCCTTGCGCTTCGGTGAGGCGCCAATGCCGATCACATTGCCCATGGTCACTCTCCCTTGGCGGCGTTCATGGCGGCAGCGCCGGCCATAACCGAGACGACGATGTTCTGGTAACCGGTGCAGCGGCAGATGTTGCCTTCGAGGCCGTGGCGGACGTCAGCCTCCGTCAGGTCCGGCTTCTCGGTGGCCAGTGCCACCGCGGTCATCAGCATGCCCGGCGTGCAGAAGCCGCATTGCAGGCCGTGATGCTCGCGAAATGCCTCCTGCATGGGATGCATCCGGTTCGAACCGGGGGCACCTTGCAGGCCCTCGATGGTGAGCAGCGTCGCGCCGTCAAGAGCAGGCGCCAGCAGCGTGCAGCTCTTCACGGGAAGTCCGTTGAGGTGCACCACGCAGGCGCCGCACTGACTGGTATCGCAGCCGATATGGGTGCCGGTGAGGTTGAGCTGCTCGCGCAGGAGATCGGCGACGAGCGTCGCCGGTTCGACGTCCACGACGGTGGGCCGGCCGTTGAGTGTGAAGGATATCTGCACGGTCATACTCCTGTGCGCGACGGGTCTCTAGGCGAGTGGAAGCGCGCTGCCGGTGGCCCATGTGGCCATCACGACATCGCCGACGGTGAAGGGATCCGCGAAGAAGGTCTTTTCCGGCACGTAGGCCACGAACTCGTCGTCCGGCACGGTGTCGAGCATGACCTTGACGAAGTAGCCCTGGTATTCGATCGCGCGCACCCGGCTCGGCAGCGACGTGGTGCAGCCCGGCGGCAAGTCCTTGCCGGGCCGAACCAGCGCGACGTCGTCGCGGCGCACGGCGATATCGACCTTGTCGCCAACACTGACAGTGGAGTGTGCCTGAAGCGGCACCTCGATGCCATCAGGCGCGGCCTGCGCCAGCGTGAAGCTCGCGCCATTGACCTTTTCGACCCGACCCGACAGCACGTTCTGTCCGCCCATGAACTCGGCGACGTAGCGATCATGGGGGTGAGCGTAGACGTCGCGGGCGGCGCCTGCCTGCTTGATCTTGCCCTGCTCCATCACCACCACAAGGTCAGCGAGCGCGATCGCCTCGAGCTGGGTATGGGTGACGTGGATGAAGGTGATGCCGAGTTCCTGCTGCATCCGCCTGAGCTCCTGGCGCATCTGCACGCGAAGCTGCTCGTCGAGCGCCGAGAGCGGCTCATCGAGCAGCAACACCCGCGGCTCGGTGATCGCCGCGCGCGCCAGCGCCACACGCTGCTGCTGGCCGCCGGAGAGCTGCGCCGGAAGGCGATCGGCGAACTGCGTCAGCCGCACCTTCTCGATCATGGCATCCGCCGCACGCAGCCGGTCGGCCTTGGACATGCCGCGCACACGCAGCGCAAAGGCGATGTTCTCGCGTACCGTGAGGTGCGGGAAAAGCGCGTAGGATTGGAACATCATCGCGGTACGCCGCTGCACCGGCGCGAGACCGACGACATTCTGTCCACCGATCACGATCTCGCCCGCGGTCGGGTCTTCATGTCCGGCGATCATCCGCAAGATCGTGGTCTTGCCGCAACCGGAGGGACCGATGAAGCAGCAATAGGCGCCGTCGGCAATCTTGAGGTTGACGCCGTCGACCACGTAGGTCGCGCCGTCAAAGCTCTTGCAGACACCCGCCAGTTCGATATCGCCGCGATCGCTCTTCATTCCAGGCTCAACCTTTTGCGCTGCTGCTGCGCTTCTTCTGGATCAACACGATGCTGCCGAGGCTTGCACCGATCACGACGAAGGAGACCACGGTCGTCACCGTGCCGAGCGCGTAAAGCGAGGGCGAAGTGACGTTCAGCGTCATGCTCCAGATTTCCAACGGCAGCGTGTTCAACGAACCCGCCGTCTGCAGGCTGCGTGCGAACTCGTCATAGGACAGCGTGAAGCCGAACAGCGCGACCGCGACGAGGCCGGGCGCGAGCACCGGAATCATCACCAGCCGGATCGACTGCCAGCGGCTGGCACCAAGATCGTAAGCCGCCTCCTCCCAGACATGGTTGAAGCGCGACATCACGGCGAACATCACGAGCACGCCGAACGGCAGCGTCCAGGACAGCTGCGCGCCGAGCGCCGAGGTGTACCAGCTCGCGTTCAGCCCGAGCGCCTGGAACAGGAGCCCGGTGCCGAGGCCGAGCACGAGGCCGGGCGCGACCAGGCTTCCGATCATCATGTAGAAGACGATGGTGTCACCGCGAAAACGCTTGCGGAAGCCGAGGCCGGCCAGGAACGAGACCACCACCGTGATGATGGTGACGATAACCGCCAGCTTGATCGAACGGTCGAACGAACCCTTGACGTCGCCGGTCCGCACCTGGGTGAAGAGATCGACGAACCAGTGCAGCGAGTGGCCCTTCATCGGAAACACAAGTCCGCCCCGGATGTCCTGGAACGACAGGACATAGATGCAGAACATCGGACCGTAGAGCGCGAGCACGTAGAACGCGAACAACATCGCAAGCACGTAGAACGTCCAGGGCCGCTGCCCGCGGCTCGGCGCGATCGCCTTGGTGGTCGCGGGCGCGACCGTCTCGGGCATGTCGGCGAGAACCGCGCTCATCGCGTGATCTCCTGCCGGATGTCCACGGTGCGCAGGATCAGCGAGACGATCGCGACCAGCACCAGCGTCAGCAACACGGCGCTTGCGGCCGCGGTCGGGTATTGCAGCACGCCGACGTCCTCGTAGAACGCACTGACCACCGAGGCCGAGCCGCCGCCGGACATTACCTTGACCACGAAGAAGTCGCCCATCACGATCGAGACCACGAAGATGGTACCGAGCGCGATGCCGCTCTTGGACATCGGCACCACGATCAGGCGCATGATGTCGAATCGGCTGGCGCCGGCATCGATCGCGGCCTCGATCAGCTTCTTGTCGATCCGCGCCATCGAATTGAAGATCGGCACGATCATGAAGATCGTGAGCTGGTGGACATAGGCGATGACCACCGCGAGGTCGGAGAACAGCAACACTTCCAGCGGCTGGCGGATCACGCCCATTGCCAGCAGCGCCTGGTTGATCAGGCCTTCCTTGCCGAGCAACGGGATCCACGAGATCATCCGGATGATGTTCGAGGTCCAGAACGGCACGGTGCACAGCAGGAACAGGCCGATCGCCAGCAACTGGTTGCGGACGTGGAACACCAGGAAATAGGCGACGAAGAAGCCGATGATCAGGGTGAAGATCCAGGTCAGCACCGTGAACTTGATGGTCGCCAGATAGAGCTTCAGCGTCAGCGCCGAATGCAGCACCTCGACATAGCTCGCAAGTGTGAAGCCCGGCGTCAGCCCGCCGAAGCCGTCGGTCGCGAAGAAGCTGGCGGCCAGCACGACCAGGATCGGCGCCACGAAGAACGGCACGAGCACCAGGACCAGCGGCAAGACATAGAGCCAGCCGGCGAGATTTGCGCGTGGCGGAGTTTGAGCGGGACTCGAACTTGGCTGCATATCGGCCTCGAAGTCGGTCTTCTCGCACCGGCGCGGTTCGCGCGCCGGCGCTCTTGTTACGTCGGGGAAAGCAGGTTTCAGGCCACCTTGAAGTCGTTCCAGCGCTTGTTCATGTAGGCGGCCTCGTCCATCAGCGTGTTCCAGCACGAGATGTTCTTGACGCGGTCGAGGAACGAGCCGCCGTCACGCTTGGTGCCGGCCTTCTCCATGGGCACGCCATAGGGGTCGTTGACCACCTCAGGTGCGGGCTGGCCCTCGTACCAGAACGCCCATTCGGCAGGGGTGAGGAATTTCTTCGCGGTCGACGGCACCGGGCTGTAATAGCCGTAGCGCGCGACAAAGCCGCCCTGCCAGCCCGACAGATACCAATTGAGATACTCGTAGGCCGCATCGAGCTTCTTGCCGGAGAGATGCTTCATCAGGCCCATGCCGTTGCACCAGCCGCGATAGCCTTCCTTGCCGTTCTTGACGTTGACCGGGGCATAGACGCAGGGGATCTCCTTCACGCGGACCGCAGCGACCGCCGGCGACCACATCGACTGGATGACCACTTCGCCCGCCGCCATGAGCTGCACCGACTGGTCGAAGGTGGTCCAGGTCGCGCGGAACTGGCCCTGCTTCTTCAACTCGATCAGCTTGTTGCAGGTGAAGTCGATCTCCTCCTTCGTCATGTTGCCCTTGTTGCCGTACTTGATGAGGCCCGCGCTTTCGAAGCAGAGCGCGGCGTCCATGATGCCGATCGCGGGCACGTCGAGGATCGCAGCCTTGCCCTTGAACTTCGGGTCGATCAGGTCCTTCCACTCGGTGACTTCATGGCCGACGAGATCGGGGCGATAGCCGATGGAGTCGGCGTTGTAGACCTGGGGCAGGAAGGTCGCCCATTCGGTGACGCCGTCATGCAGATCGGTCGCGTCGGGCTTGGAGATGTACATGGCCTCATAGGGCGAGATGCCCTGGCGCGGGATCTTGTGACCGTCGATCTCGCCCTTGGTGAAAATCGGCAGGATGTTGTCGAATTCCTTGATCTTCTTGACCTCGATGCCCTGGATCACGGCACGCTTGGCGGCGAGCTTGGCCTGCCAGCCCTCGAGATCGGCAATATCGACCGTATTAGGCTGGCTTATGAAGCGATTGATGGCAGCGGAGGTGTCGAGGTTCTGCATCGTCACCTTGAAGCCGAGATCCTTGGCGGCCTGGTCACCGATCGCCTTCACCACGGAGTAGGAGACGCCGACATGGCGCAGTTCGATGTCCTTGATCTCCTGCGCCCAGATCGTCGGGAAGCCGCGGATCGCGTCCGATCCAGCGGCGGCGCCGGCGACCACGGCCGCCCCCTTCAACAGCGTGCGGCGGCTCAGCTTTTTCTGCCGTACGTCCCTGGTCTCCGACGGATCGGCCGCGGATGTTCCCTTGTCCCTGTCAAGCATGGCAACCCTCGTTGGCTACAATGAACGCTCGCACCGGTCGCCATTGACCGGCTGCGGAATTGATCAGTTGCGCGTGAGGCTATGGGCGGGATTTTGCGAAGTAAAATTGGAAGTAAAAATTCGCGATATAAGGGGGGCTAATGGTTCGGGCGGCTGCATTTGCTTTTGGCAGCACGCATAAGAAGGCGTCAGGACGTGCATACAAGACGGCGAATTCAACGCGGCGGGCTTTGTCACGCAGCACGTGCGACAGGGCTTGCGCTGCTCGCTGCCGGAACATCGTGCGCGGCGCATGCCGGCGCGGTGTCGATCGCGCCTGCGGGGCTGCAAGCGATCGGTACCATCGATCCCCGCTTTCAGTCCTACAACATCGAGATGGTGGAGGTGACCGGCGGCCGGTTCTGGAAGCCTTATCCGCAGACGATGCGCGCGCCGGCCGACACGGATCGCTACAGCTACAGACCTCCGATCGATCTCGGACACACGCGTCTGCGCAAGCTCGCGGCGGCGTTGGCGCCGGCGTATCTGCGCGTGAGCGGCACCTGGGCCAATGCGACGTTCTTCGCCGACATCGAGCGTGCGCCGACCGCGCCGCCACCGGGATTCAACGCGGTGCTAAGCCGCGCGCAGTGGCGCGGCGTCGTCGACTTTGCGCGCGCGGTCGATGCGGAAATCGTCACCTCCTTTGCCATCAGCCCGGGCAGCCGCGATGCGGATGGCCTTTGGAGGCCGGATCAGGCGCAACGGCTGATCGACTATACGCGTTCGCTGAGCGGCCACTTCGCCGCCGCCGAATTCATGAACGAGCCGACGCTCGCGGCGACGAACGGCGCGCCGCCCGGATACGATGCGAAGGCCTATGTCCGCGATGTCGGGATCTTTCACGAGTGGATGCTGCGCGCCGCGCCGGGGACGCTGATCGTCGGACCGGGCTCGGTCGGCGACACCGCTTCCGCCGACGCGTCCGGGCTCCGCACGCGCGATCTGCTCGCCGCCTCGGGCTCCGCTGTCGATCGCTTCGCCTATCATCACTACAACACGATCTCGCCGCGCTGCGGCGGCCGCGATGAACCGGCAGGCGCGCTGTCCGAAGCGTGGCTCGCCCGCACCGATGCCGCGCTATCGACTTACAAATCGCTGCGCGACGAATTCGCGCCGGCCAAGCCGATCTGGCTGACGGAAACCGCGGACGCCGCCTGCGGCGGCAATCGCTGGGACAAGACTTTCCTCGATACGTTCCGCTATCTCGACCAGCTCGGACGCATGGCCAAGGCGGGCGTTCAAGTGGTGATGCACAACACGCTGGCCGCGAGCGATTACGGATTGCTGGACGAGAAGACGTTCCGCCCGCGGCCCAATTATTGGGGCGCGCTGCTCTGGCACCGCCTGATGGGAACGATCGTGCTCGACGCGAACGCAGTCGCCGCGCCAGATCTCCATCTCTACGCGCATTGCCATCCGGGCATGCGGGGCGCCGTGTCCGTGCTTGCGATCAACGCGTCGCGGCAAGCACAATCCACCCTGACGCTGTCACACCCCGTCGAGAGTTACACGTTGCATGCGACGTGGCTGCAAGACGCGACCGTGCAGTTGAATGGCAAGACACTCGCGCTGAGTGCTGATGACGAACTGCCCCGACTTGAGCCGCGCGCAACACCTGCGGGAGCGATCCGGCTTGCGCCGGCGACCATCACCTTCCTGGTGTTTCCGGCGGCCGCGAATCGTGCCTGTAGTTAGCCGCCCTCAGGATTTCAGCGCGTCGCGCGCCGTCTCCGGCGCCATCAGGGTCGCTATGATCGTGATGATCGACAGCGCGATGATGTAGACCGACACCGCCCAATACGAGCCGGCCCAAGCGAGCAGCGCGGTTGCGATCAACGGCGAGAAGCCGCCGCTGAGCGCGGCCGCGACGTTGGCACCAAGTGATGCGCCGCTGTAGCGCACCTGGGTGCGGAACAGCTCCGGCATGAACGCGGCCTTCGGTCCGAACAGCAGCGCATGCGTCAGCGTCATCGTGACGACGAGCGCGAGCGTGATCAGCGCCGGGTCCCTGGTGTCGAGGAACCAGAACAGCGGAAACGCCAGCGCCACCGAGAACACGCCGCCGGCGAGATACAGCGCCTTGCGTCCGAAGATATCGGACAGCCAGCCTGCAAGCGGCAATGTGGCGAATTCGACGATCGCGGCATAGACCACCGCATCCAGGATCACCTGGCGCGGCAGGCCGAGCTTTGTCGTGGCGTAGACCACGGTGAAGACGGTGAGGAGATAGGCGAGCCCGACTTCCGAAACCGTGATGCCGACCGCCAGCAGGAAGCTGCGCCAGTCCCGGCGAAGCACTTCCCATACCGGCTGCGCCAGCACCTCCTTGCGCTCGACCACCTCCTTGAAGTGCGGCGTCTCCGCAAGCTTCAGCCGCACGATGAAGCCGACGCCGACGAGCACAATGCTGATCAGGAACGGCACGCGCCAGCCCCAGCTCAGGAAGTCGGCCTCAGGCAGCTTCGTCATCAGGGCGAAAATGCCGGTGGATGCAGCAACGCCGACAGGAAAGCCGATCTGCACCAGGCTGCCGTAGAAGCCGCGGCGATTGCCGGCATGTTCGATCACCATGACGACCGCGCCGCTCCATTCGCCGCCGAGCCCGATGCCCTGGACGAAGCGCAGGATGATGAGCAGGATCGGCGCCCAGACGCCGATCTGGCTGTAGGTCGGCAGGCAGCCGATCAGGAAGGTGCCGAGCCCCATCGCGATCATGGTCGCGACCAGCATCGTCTTGCGGCCGAGCCGGTCGCCATAATGCCCGATGATCGCGCCGCCGATCGGCCGCGCTACGAAGCCGACCGCATAGGTCGAGAACGCCGCGAGCGTGCCGACGAACGGATCGAAGCTCGGAAAGAACAGCTTGTTCAGCACCAGCGCCGCCGCCGTGCCGTAGATCAGGAAGTCGTACCACTCGATCGCGGTGCCGAGCGCGCTCGCCCACACCACATGCGCCGTCGTCGATCTCTCCGCCGCGCCGGAGACCCCCGTTGCTGCCGTCATTCCATGCCCCAAAGATTCCCGGAGCATCATGGCCAATCGCGATGGCAGTTGCAACCTGCGGGGGTGTTGCCACTGGCGATGACCACAGCGCGAGATGATGGCGCGCAACTGCATCAACACCGTCATTGCGAGGAGCCCTCGCGACGAAGCAATCCAGACTGCCTCCACGGAGAAAGTCTGGATTGCTTCGCTGCGCTCGCAATGACGGGTGTTGAGGCAGTTGCGGTTCCCGTCGTCCGCCAGCACAGCGGAACTTCCCAGGCTGTTATTCGCCATTGACAAACCGATTCGCTAATATCTAATTTGCTGCTACGATAATCGGCCGCGCAAAGCGGCCCACAAAAGAGAGGGAACGACGATGAGAGGGTTTTTGGCCTGCGCCATGCTCGCGGCCATGACTTCGACTGCCATGACGTCAACCGCGATCGCGCAGGTCTCCGACGATGCGGTGCGGATCGGCGTGCTGACGGATCTGTCGAGCTGGGGCCGCGACAACAGCGGGCCGGGGTCGGTGGAAGCCGCGAAAATGGCGGTCGAGGAATTCGGGCCGACCGTGCTCGGCAAGCCGATCGAGATCATCAGCGCCGACCACCAGATGAAGACCGACGTCGGCGTGCAGATCGTGCGCGGCTGGTTCGACAACGGCAAGGTCGACGCCGTCGTCGACATTCCCAATTCCGGCATCGCGATCGCCGTCCACAACATGGTGCGGGAGCGCAACAAGATCGCCCTGCTCTCCGGTCCCGGCGCGAGCTCGCTGACGGACGAGCTGTGCAGCCCGAACACCGTGCATTTCACCTACGACACCTATGCCCTGTCGAAAGTGACCGCCTCCGCCGTGATCAAGGAGGGCGGAAAATCCTGGTACTTCGTCACCGCCGACTACGCATTCGGCCAGCAGCTCGAGAAGGACGCCACGCGCTTCATCAACGAGATGGGCGGCAAGGTGCTGGGTGGCGTGAAGCACCCGACCAATACCGCGGACTTCTCGTCCTTCGCCCTCCAGGCCCAGAGCTCGAAATCCGACGTCGTCGCCTTCGCCAATGCCGGCCAGGACACCGACAACGCCATCAAGCAGTCCGGCGAGTTCGGCCTGGTCCAGGGCGGCCAGAAGCTCGTCGGCCTGCTGATGTTCGACACCGACGTGCATGCAATCGGCCTCAAGGCCGCGCAGGGCACCTACATGACCACGGCCGCGTACTGGAACATGGACGAGGCAACCCGCGCCTGGTCGAAGAAGTTCTACGAGCGCACCAAGGTGATGCCGACCATGATCCACACCGGCGTCTACGGCTCGGTGCTGCATTACCTGAAAGGCATCAAGGCGGCCGGCACCGACGATCCCGCCAAGGTGATGGCCAAGATGCGCGAGCTGCCGATCGAGGATATCTTCGTCCATGGCGGCAAGTTGCGCGAGGACGGCCGCGTCATCCGCGACATGTATCTGGCCAAGGTGAAGTCGCCCGAGCAGTCCAGGGAACCCTGGGATTACCTGGAGATCATCAAGACGGTGAAGGGCGAGGACGCCTTCCGTCCGGTCTCCGAGTCCAAATGTCCGCTGCTGAAGAAGTGAGGCCCGCATGACCGGCAATGAGCGCAACGCAGTTGAGACTTACGAGTGCGATGTGCTCGTCGCCGGATCGGGCGCCTCCGGCATGTCGGCCGCGATCACCGCGCGCTATCGCGGCCTCGACGTGCTGATCGTCGAGAAGGAGCCGCGTTTCGGTGGCACCACCGCCCGCTCCGGCGGCTGGCTCTGGATCCCCGGCACCTCGCTGGCGAAGGCCTATGGCATCGAGGAGACGCCGGAGCAGGCCCGCACATATCTGCGGCACGAGGCCGGCAACAATTTCGACGCCGCGCGCGTCGATGCGTTCCTGAGCGCCGGTCCCGAGGCGGTTGATTTCTTCACCACCAAGACCGCCCTGCGCTTCGACATGCCCCTGGTGTTCCCGGACTATCACGCCGAAGCGCCCGGCGGCGCGCAAGGCGGCCGCTCCATGGTGACGCGCCCGTTCGACGGCCGCGAGCTCGGCGAGCAGATCAAGACGCTCGGCATGCCGCTGCCCGAGCTGACTGTGTTCGGCATGATGTTGGGCTCCGGCAAGGAGATCATCCATTTCATGCGGGTGACGAAATCGCTGACCTCCGCGGTCTATGTCGCAAAGCGCCTGTCGCGGCATCTGATGGACGTGCTGCGCTACGGCCGCGGCATGACGCTGACCAATGGCAACGCGCTGGCGGGACGGCTGGCGAAATCGGCGCTCGATCTCAAGATTCCGATGTGGCTGTCCTCTCCCGTGCGCGAGCTGACGGTCGAGAGTGGCACTGTCACCGGCGCCGTTGTCACCCGCGACGGGCGAGATATACGCATTCGCGCAAGACAAGGCGTCGTGCTCGCCTGCGGCGGCTTTCCGCATGACGTCGAACGCCGCAGGAAAATGTTTCCGCATGCGCCGACCGGCAACGAGCACTATTCGCCGGGCCCCACCGGCAACACCGGCGACGGCTTGCGCCTTGCGGAAAGCGCCGGCGGACATGTCGAGGACCGTCTGCCGAATGCCGCGGCCTGGGTGCCGGTGTCGCTCACCACGCGCAAGGACGGCTCGAAGGGCGTGATGCCGCATTTCATCGACCGCGCCAAGCCCGGCGTGATCGCGGTGATGCGCGACGGCCGGCGGTTCGCCAATGAAGGCAATTCCTACCACGACTTCGTCCAGGCCATGGTCAAGGCGGTCAAGCCGGGCGAGGAGATCGCCGCCTTCCTCGTCTGCGATCACAAGACGCTGCGGAAGTACGGCCTCGGCTGCGTGCCGCCCTTCCCGATGCCAACCGGCCATCACCTCAAGACCGGCTACCTCATGCGCGGCGACACGTTAGAGGCGCTCGCGGCGCAAGCCGGCATCGACGCCACGGCCTTCGCCGAGACCGTCAAGCAGTTCAATGCGACCGCGCCGCTGGGACACGATGCCGCCTTCGGCAAGGGCTCAAAGGCCTACAACCGCTACCAGGGCGATGCGCTGCACGGCCCCAATCCTTGCGTTGCACCGATCGAGAACGGCCCGTTCTACGCCATCAAGATGGTGATCGGCGACCTCGGCACCTATGCCGGCATCGTCACCGATGAGAACGCGCGGGCGCTCGATGCCGAGGGCCGCGTCATTCCCGGGCTCTACGCCGCCGGCAACGACATGGCGAGCATCATGGGCGGCAATTATCCCGGCGCCGGCATCACGCTTGGGCCGGCGCTGACCTTCGGCTACATTGCCGGCCGTCATCTCGCCGACAGCGCCGCCAGGCGCAACGCGGCGTAAGCATACGCCAGGAGGCGCATGAAGAGAGAAAGCCGCGGCATCCAGTCGATCGAGGTCGGCGGAGAACTGCTCCGCGCCCTCGCCCGCAGTGGCGAGCCGATGATGTTGCGCGACCTCGCGCGCGAGGCCGGCATGACGCCGGCTAAGGCGCATCCCTATCTCGCGAGTTTCTCGCGCATCGGGCTGATCGAGCAGGACGAGACCACCGGCCGCTACGAGATCGGCGCGCTGGCGCTGGAACTCGGCCTCATCAGCCTGCGCCGCCTCTCCGGCGTGCGCATCGCCGGACCAAAGATCGCGGCGCTTGCGAGCCAGATCGGCCACGCGGTCTCGCTGGCCGTCTGGGGCACGCATGGTCCGACCGTGGTGCAGTTAGAGGAGCCGGGCCAGCCGGTGCACATCGTAATGCGGGCCGGCTCGGTGATGGCGCTGCTGGAGACCGCGACCGGCCGCGCCTTCGCGGCCTTCCTGCCGGACAAAACCATCAATGCCGCGCTCGAAAGCGGCCTCGACCGCCACGGCGTCGGTTACAATCCGAAGCGGGCGGTGAAAGGCGCGAAGGTCACCGACATGCTCGCTGAAGTCCGCAAGCACGGCCTCGCCCGGGCGCTCGGCGATCCCCTGCCCGGCGTCAATGCATTCTCGGCACCGGTGTTCGATCACGCCGGCCATGTCGCGCTGGTCATCACCGCGATGGGACCGGAAGGCACGTTCGATGCGCGCTGGGACAGCCCGATCGCGCATGCCTTGCGCGACTGCGCCGGCGCCATCTCGAAGCGGCTGGGCTACGGGATCACGGTTGCGGCGGAGTGAGGCCTCGCAGCCCGACACAAACACCGCTGTCATGCCCCGCGAAGGCGGGGCATCCAGTAAGCCGCGGCCTATCGATTCAATCACGACCGTCTCGGAGCACTGGATCGCCCGCCTTCGCGGGCGATGGCAGCGAGTGTGAGACGACTTCGCCCTCCTACTTCTCCTTCACCGGCACCGTGTAGTTCAGGATCAACCGGCCGCCGTCCGGATAGATCGTCTGCCCCGTGATGTAGGACGCATCGTCGCTGGCGAGAAACGCCACGACCGAGGCGACCTCGCTCGGTTCGCCGCCGCGGCCGGCTGGCGTGCGCGACATCACGGTCTTGCGGGCATCCTCCGAGGTGTAGATGGAAGACGCCACCATGTCGGTCAGGATGGTGCCCGGCCCGACCGCCACGACGCGGATGTTGTGCGGGGCCAGCGCGACGGCAGCAACCGAGGTGAGCTGCTTCATGCCGCCCTTGGAGATGGCATAGGTCGCAAGCGTCGGGATCGCCAGCAGCGCATTGACCGAGGACATGTTGATGATGACCCCGCCGCCGCTGCCTTGCGCGATCATCTGCCTGGCTGCGGCCTGTACACCGAAGAAGGCGCCCTTCAGGTTGATGCCGATGATTTCGTCAAAATCCTGCTCGGAGATATCAAGGATATTCTGGTTGCGGGCAACGCCTGCATTGTTGACCATGATGTCGAGCCGGCCGAACTCTTTCACGGCGGTCGCAACGAGCTGGTCGACGTCGGCACGCTTGGCGACGTTGCCGGGGACGGTGCGCAAGGCATCCGGCCGCCCAAGCTCGGCAGCCGTCGCGGCGAGGCCCTCGGCATCGACGTCCGAGATGACGACCTTGACGCCGTCGTCCAGGAATCTCTTTGCGCAGGCCTTGCCGATGCCGCGCGCCGCGCCGGTGATAGCGGCGACCTTGCCGGATAGTTTCATAGTCTCACTCCAGAATAGCTGCTTAGACAGCAGGCCATCGCCGGGTGAGATACCCGGCTCAGGCCGCTGCAAATCCGAGATGAGCACGGAACCGGTTCTTGATAAAGACGGCATCGCGCGAGGGCAGCGAGCGCGGCGGATTTTCCGCCAGAACCTTGATGACGAAGAGTCGCGGCCCCTCGCCCGGGGCGGCGATCTGCGCTGCGAGACGTTCCACCTCGGCGATGGTCCGCGCGATTCCGGTCGCGGCAAAGCCGCAGGCGGTGGCAATCGCGGTGAGATCGACGCCGCGCCCGGTATGGCTCGCCTGCATCCCGGTCTCGCCGAAATGCTGATTGTCGATCACGACGATGTCGAGATTGCGCGGACGCGCGACGCCGATGGTGGCGAGACCGCCGAGCCCCATCAATTGCTCGCCGTCGCCCGTCAAAGCGAGGACGCGCTTTCCCGGCTGGGCCTGCGCGAGCCCAAGCCCGATCAGCGCGGCGCCGCCCATCGCGCCCCAGAGATAAAAATTGCCATCGTGATCCCCCACGGAATGGAGGTCGTAGGTGGGCGAGCCGAGACCGGAGACGACCAGCGTGTCGTTGCGGTCCTTCAGGAGCGCGGCGACAGCGGCGCGACGATCGAGTTGAGCTTGCATTGACATCACCACTTCTTCTTGCCGATCAGGCGCTGCCCGATCAGCACTGCGATCTGCTGGTCGGACTCGTAGGCGAGCGCTGCGGCCGATTCGACCGTCTCGACCAGATCTTCCGGCGTCTCTGCGCGCATCACCTTCAGGCCGATCGCCTCCAGCGAGGGCTGCGTCGCCCGGCTCATCGGCACCTGCCAGGGATTGAACTCGGCCCATTCGCCGCGCATCGTCACCAGCATCAAGAGGGGAAAGCGGCCGATCGCCGAGAGCGACAGCATGTTGATGCAGTTGCCGACCCCGCTCGACTGCATCAGCAGCACGCTGCGCTGGCCGCCGAGCCAGGCGCCCGCGGCAATGGCGATGCCCTCCTCTTCGGTCGTCAGCACGTTGGTGGTGACGTCGCGGTCGGCCGAGAACAGGCGAATGAGCTGGCTGTGGCCGGCATCCGGCACATAGGACATCTGCCTGACGTCAGCGGCCTTCAGGACGCGATAGAGCTCGCTCGGCCAGTCGTCGCTCGAGCGCGTTTCAAGATTGGGTTGAGGGCTGTGCACCGCGAGGTCTCCGTGAGATTCGGAAGGACGTTAGCGATGTTCGCGCGCGAGGGCTCTGACCGTCTGGCACGATCTGGTATCGAGGGATTGTATAGCTGACTTTTCGCGGTCCCTGCGGAACGCGCAGTTATATTTGCGGAGAGATACCCCTCATCCGGCGCTTCGCGCCACGTCGCTCAGGCTGATAATCTAGTTCGCCGCCGACTTCGCGGCCGGCATGTAGATCTGCGCGTAGCCTTCCTTGATCGCGGACGTGATGCGGTCGAGGCGGCGGTCGATGTGCTTTTCCAGCACGGAGACGCAAGCCTCCTCATTGCGTGCCTTCAACCCTTCGACGACGGCGCGGTGCTCCGCCTGCGTGTTGGAGCGGTTGACGCGGTCCATGTCGATCCAGCGCACGAAGCGGATGCGGGCGTTGACGTTGCGCAGCACGCGCAGCATCTCGGCGTTGTTCGACATCGCCATC
This sequence comes from Bradyrhizobium niftali, assembly GCF_004571025.1. Taxonomy (GTDB): domain Bacteria; phylum Pseudomonadota; class Alphaproteobacteria; order Rhizobiales; family Xanthobacteraceae; genus Bradyrhizobium; species Bradyrhizobium niftali. Next base: position 157,352 of record NZ_SPQT01000011.1, read on the forward strand.
AGCCGCTCGTGAAAGGTCTCATCGAGCTCGACCAGCTCGACCGAGGAGCGCTCGCCGGGATCGGGACCGGTCGCTTCGAGGAATTTCAAGAGCGCGTCGATGTCCTCGTCCTTGGCACGCTTGACAGCGAGACGGACCGAGGCGACCTCGATCGACTTGCGCAGCTCGTAGAGATCGAAGATCTCGTGCGCGTCGAGCTCGCGGCAGAAGAAGCCCTTGCCCGGCGTGAAGCGCAGGAAGCCTTCGGTGTTGAGACGGTTGAGCGCCTCGCGCAGCGGCGTGCGGCTGACGCCGAGACGTTTTGCCAGCTCGCCTTCGTTGAGTCGTTCGCCCGGCTTGAACTCGTAGCTCACGGCCATCGCCTTGAGCTGTTCATAGACGCGATCGACGATGCTATCGGAAGCCAGTTCCACGTTGCTCTTCATAAGCTGCATTCATGCCCGAACACAGCCCAATATACCGGGGCCGTGAAGATGATTGCAATGCAAAGGACAGCTTGGCAGAGCTTGTTCAGAGCTTTGCGACACCTGGAATCAGGCAAAGACGCGCGGGCGCAGTCCAGCATGAAACCAGGTGATCATGGAATAGATATCGTAGACCGGCAGCCCGACCTCGGCCTGCAAGGCTGCCGCGTAGGGCGGCATGTTGGTGCACTCGAGCACGATGGCGCCGACGTCGGGGTTCTTTGCGACGAGCTGCTTGCCTGCCTCGACCACGTCGCGCTCGGCCAAGCCGACGTCCATGTCATCCTTCTCGGCCTTGATCAGGACGCGGAAGAATTCCTTGCCATGCTCAGTGCCGACCAGCGGCGTGTCGAGCGGCACGCCGGCGCCTTCGAGATGGGCCGGCGTCAGGGTCGAGCCCGACACCGTGACGAGGCCGACGCGCTTGCCGGGCGGCAAGGTCGCCTGCACCCACGGCACCTGCATCAGCGATGAGGTCGCAACCGGCACGCCGACGGCCGCCGCGATCTCCCTCTGAAACAGCGAGAGGAAACCGCAATTGGTGGTGATGGCTTCCGCGCCAAGCCGCACCAGATCCTTCGCCGCATCGATGAAGTCAGGCAGCAGGCCGGCCGCGCCCTTCAGCACCACCTTCTCCGGCGAGGCGCCGCTCACCACGCGATAGAGCACGGGGAATGGCCAGGTCGAGCCGTTGCCCATGTCGCCGGGAATGCGGGGAAAACGCGCTTCCAGCATCAGGATGCCGAGCGGCGCGCCATAGATGGCCTTGCCGCCACGGGCGATGCGGGAGGACGAGCTGGCAGAAGTGGTCATGGTGCGACCTCAGAGGAAGCGGGTGGGCGAAAATGGCGCGAGCGGAATCTCGGGCTGCTTGCCGCTCAGGAGCTGGGCGACGAGACGGCCGGTACGGGCCGAGCCGACCAGGCCGACATGGCCGTGGCCGAAAGCATAGACGATGTCGCGCGAGACGCGCGCGTAACCGATGCAGGGACGTCCGTCCGGCATGCTGGGCCGATGACCGAACCAGGTCTTGATGCGCGAGGCCGGAATGTCCTTCGGCAGCTTTGGGAACATGCTGAAGAGGTGATCGCGCAGGATCTCGGCGCGCTTCCAGTTCGGCGCGGCCTCGAGGCCGGCGATCTCGACGGTGCCGGCGGCGCGCAGGCCCTTGTCGGTCCAGTTCACGACCATCTTGGCATCCGATGCCATGATCGAGCTGCGCGGACCCGATTCCGGATTCTCGATCATGACGTGATAACCGCGCTCGGTTTCCAACGGCAGCGGATCGCCGACGGACGCGGTGAGCTGCTTCGATCGGGCGCCGGCGGCGACCACCGCAGCATCGCAAGCAATCTCACCAGTCTCGGTGAGAACAGCCACGAGCTTGTCGCCGGAAAGCTTCAGCCCCGTCGCCTTGGCGCGCACGAGCTTGGCACCGCTCGCCAGCGCGTGATTGGCAAGAGCCGCAACGTAAGCGCCGGGATCGCGGCAGCGCCCGGCTTCTTCCACCACCACGCCAAAGCTGTAGCGCGGATGCAGGTCCGGCTCACGTTGCCGCATCTCGTCGGCATTGAGCTCCAGCCACTCGACCCCGACCTTCTTGCGCAGGCGCCAGCCGAGATCGTTGTCGAAATTGCCTCGCGACGGAAAGGCATGCATCACGCCGTTGCGCTCGATCAGCTCTGGGACGCCGGCCTCCTCCGCGAGCTTCCTGTGAAGCAGCGGAGCGTCCTTCAGCAGGTCGCGGAGCGCAAAGGCGGTCTTCTCGACGCGCGCCTCGGTCCAGCCCGAGAGCAGGTACTTGATCAGCCAGGGCAAGGCCTTCGGCAAGTACGACCAGCGGATCGCGAGCGGGCCGAGCGGGTCCATCAGATAGAACGGCACCTTCTTCCAGATGCCAGGTTCGGCCGGCGGGATCACCGAATGCGAGGAGAGCCAGCCGGCATTGCCGTAGCTCGCCGCCTGTTCGCCACCGGGCTCGCCCGCGTCGATCAGCGTGACGCGATGGCCCTCGCGCAGCGCCTCGATGGCGCTGATCACGCCGACCGCGCCGGCTCCGATGATGACGACGTGGCGGCCTTCGGGCATCGCTTACGCCTTCACCGACGGCACAAAATCCTTGCCGACCGAGATTGCGCGCGGATCGATGATGCAATGGAGGATCGACGGCTTGCCCGACGCGAGTGCGCGCTCGAATGCCGGCGCAAACTCCTCGGTGCGCTCGACACGTTCGCCATGGCCGCCGAACGCCTTGGCGTACATCGCAAAGTCCGGGTTCTTGAGCTGGGTGCCGACGACGCGACCGGGATAGTCGCGCTCCTGGTGCATCCGGATGGTGCCGTATTGCGAATTGTCGACGACGATGACGACGAGCGGCGCGTCGTACTGCACGGCGGTCGCGAATTCCTGCCCGTTCATCAGGAAGCAGCCGTCGCCGGCAAAGGCCACGACGGTGCGATCCGGATATTGGCGTTTCGCAAGCACGGCCGCCGGCACGCCGTACCCCATAGAGCCCGAGGTCGGCGCGAGCTGGGATGCAAAGCTGTGGAAGCGGTGATGGCGATGGATCCAGCCGGCATAGTTGCCGGCGCCGTTGCAGACGATCGCGTCCTTCGGCAGCCGGTCGCGCAGCCAGGTCATGACCTGGCCGTACTGGAACGTGCCCGGCAGTTCGCGTGCCTTCTCGGTCCAGGCGAGGTAGTCGGCATGCGCCTTGGCGGCCTCGCCCTTCCAGGCAACCGCCCCGGAGGGCTTCAGCGTCTCGACGGCGGCGGCGAACGCGGCGGGCGTCGCCTGGATCGCCAGCGCCGGCTGGTAGACGCGGCCAAGCTCCTCGGAGCCCGGATGCACATGGATCAGCTTCTGCTGCGGGGTGGGAATGTCGAGCAGCGTGTAGGACGAGGACGGCATCTCCGACATGCGGCCGCCGATCAGCAGAACGACATCGGCGCCGTCAATGCGTGCCTTCAGGCCCGGGCTCGGCCCGATGCCGAGATCGCCGGCGTAATGCGAATGGTCGGCGTCGATCAGCGAGGCCCGGCGGAACGAGGTCGCCACCGGCAGGTCGAACCGCTCGGCAAAGCGCGCGATGCTCTTGGTCGCCTCATCGGTCCAGCGCGAGCCGCCGAGAATGACGAGCGGCGCCTTGGCACTCGCGAGCATGGCGCCGACGCGCTCGATATCCGATGGCGCGGGCCAGCTTACCGCCGGCTCGATTCGCATGGCATCGGCGACGGCGGCGGTCTCGGTCAGCATGTTCTCCGGCAGCGAGATCACCACGGGACCCGGACGGCCCTGCATGGCGACGCGGAAGGCGCGCGCGACCAGCTCGGGAATGCGGTCGGGGCGATCGATCTCGACCGCCCATTTCGTCATGGTGCCGAACACCGCCTTGTAGTCGAGCTCCTGGAACGCCTCGCGCTCGCGCATGCCGGTGTCGACTTGGCCGACGAACAGGATCATCGGCGTCGAATCCTGCATCGCGATGTGGACGCCATGGCTGGCATTGGTCGCGCCGGGGCCGCGGGTGACGAAGCAGACGCCCGGCCGGCCCGTGAGCTTGCCATAGGCCTCCGCCATCATCGCGGCGCCGCCTTCGGCGCGGCAGATCATGACGTCGATCGGGCTGTCATGCAGCGCGTCGAGCGCCGCCAGATAGCTCTCGCCCGGCACACAGGTGACGCGCTCGACGCCCTGGGCGACGAGCTGATCGATCAGGATCTGGCCCCCGGTGCGGGTGTTACGAATGGTCATGACGGCTCCCTGCAGGCTTTGGCGATGCGCTCGAGCGCGTCGCGAAAATTTCGTTCGGAGGTGGCGTAGGACAGGCCAACAGGAGGTGCAAGATCGAAAGGCTTCCCGCTCCCTGCGCAGGCGTCATGCCCGCCCCTGCCGTTTGCACTACCGCCCATTCGCCATGATGCGGCGGCAGTGATCGAGCGCCGCGCCGATCAGGTTGTCGCTCGCCTCCGGCGTGCGGAACGCCGAATGCGCCGACAGCGTCACGTTCGGCAGTTTCGTCAGCGGATGGCCTGGGGGCAGCGGCTCGACGGTGAAGACGTCGAGGCCGGCATGGGCGATGTGGCCCGAGCGCAGCGCATCACACATCGCGTCCTCGTCGACCACGGCGCCGCGCGCCGTGTTGATCAGGATGGCGCCGGGACGCATCTGCGCGATGCGCTCGCGCGACAGAAACCCCTTGGTCTCGTCGTTGAGGAGCAGATGCAGCGAGACGACGTGGCTGTCCGCGAGAAGCTTCTCCAGGGAGACGAATTCGACGCCGACATGCGTCTTCGGCGATCTGTTCCAGGCAATCACCTTCATGCCGCAGCCGAGCGCCATGCGCGCGGCTTCCGCCGCGATGCCGCCGAAGCCGATCAGGCCGAGCGTCTTGCCGGTGAGCTGCAGCGCGTCGCGGCGCAGCCAATTGCCCTCACGCATGCCGCGATCCATCTCTCCGAAGCTCTTTGCCGAGGCCCACATCAGGGCGATCGCGCATTCGGCGACGGCCGTGTCGCCATAGCCCTTGATGGTGTGAACGGAGATGCCGCGCTGGCCAAGCTCTTCCGGATTCATGTAGCTGCGCGCGCCGGTGCCGAGGAAGACGACGTGCTTCAAGGCAGGACATTTCGCGGCAATCGCCGTCGGCACCGCGGTATGGTCGACGATCATGATCTCCACGCCGTCAAGAAGGCCTGGCAGGTCGCCCGGAGTGATTGCGGGGTTGCGATTGATGCCGACCGGAAGGCTGTCCGCGCGCAGCAGTTTCTCGGTGACCGCGGCAAGGGTGTCATTGGCATCGACGAAGAGAGTGCGCACGGGCCTGTCTTTCCTGTCCAATTTAAAATACCGTATTGCATTTTAGTCTGAATACAGAAATAGTCCAGACGCCGGGTTCGAATGTCCAAAAGCGACTGCCCAGGAGAACTGCCATGAATCGCAGGGACGCACTCACCACTGTCGCCCTCGCCGGAGCCGCGATCGCCGCAACCGGTTCGGCCAAAGCCGACACCGCGCCGGGCTCGACGCTCGAACGGATCAAGAAGAGCGGTGTGCTGCGGATCGCCGTCATCGCCGGCCAGGATCCCTACTTCCACAAGGACCTCACAACCAATCAATGGTCGGGCGCCTGCATCGACATGGCGAACGACATCGCCGGCAAGCTCGGTGCCAAGGTCGAGACGCTGGAATCGACTTGGGGCAACCAGATCCTGGATCTCCAGGCCGAGAAGATCGACCTTGCCTTCGCCGTGAACCCGACACCGGAGCGCTCACTGGTCATCGACTTTTCCACCCCCATCCTGGTGCACTCCTTCACCGTCATCACCAAGAAGGGTTTTGCCAAGCCGCAAACCTGGGCGGAGCTGAACAAGCCCGAGGTCAAGATCGCCGTCGACATCGGCTCGACCCACGAGACGATCGCGCGCCGCTATTGCTCGAAGGCGACGATCCTCGGCTTCAAGGAGCGCAACGAGGCGATCCTCGCGGTCGCCACCGGACGCGCGGACTGCAACATTTCGCTGGCGGTGCTTTCGGTCGCGACCTTGAAGAAGAACCCGACGCTCGGTGAGCTCGCGGTGCCACGTCCGCTGCTCACGCTGCCGACCAACATGGGCATCCGCGCCGAAAGCGACCGGCGCTACAAGGACTTCCTCAGCGCCTGGGCCGACTACAACCGCTCGCTGGGCCAGACCCGCGAATGGATGTTGAAGGGCTTCGAAGCCGTCGGTCTCGGCGCGGACGACATTCCCGGCGAAGTGCAGTTCTGACGGCTTCGTCGTTCGGGTTGCCGCGCTCCCGGTTTCCGTGGAAACTGGCGGGAGAAACAGTGATGCTCGAGCGCATGCCGCCCCCATCGAAGCGCACCAACGACCCCGAGCGTACCAAGCGCGACATCCTCGAAGTGGCGATGGCCGAATTCGCCTCGGAGGGCTATTCCGGCGCCCGCGTCGATGCGATCGCGGCGCGAATGCGCACGTCGAAGCGGATGATCTATTACTATTTCGGCGGCAAGGAGCAGCTCTACCTCGCGGTTCTGGAGGAGGCCTATCGCAGCATCCGCGCGCTCGAGGATCAGCTCGACATCGAAAGCTGCGAGGCGCGCGAGGGATTGCGCCGGCTGATCGAGGCGACCTTCGACCATGACGAGCGCAATCCGAACTTCATCCGCCTCGTCTCGATCGAGAACATCCATCACGGCAAGCACCTGAAGCAGAACCTGCAACTGCGCCAGCTCAACGCCAGCGTGATCGCGACGCTCGACGGCATCCTCAGGCGCGGCCGCACTGAGGGCGTCTTCCGCGACGACGTCGACGCCATCGACCTGCACCTGGCCATCAGCTCCTATTGCTTCTTCCGCGTCGCCAACCGCCACACCTTCGGCGCCCTGTTCGACCGCGACCTCAGCGAGCCCAGGGTGCTGGCGAAGAGCCGGACGCAGATCGTGGAGATGATTTTGGCGTGGCTGGCGGCGAAGGCCTAGCGACTCCACACACGCGCTGTCATGCCCCGGCTTGACCGGGGCATCCAGTACGCCGCAGCCTATCGAGGAATCACTACGTCTCTGGAATACTGGATCACCCGCCTTCGCGGGTGATGACACCGAGAGCGGAGTAGCAGCCCCCTCACCCACTCCGCTTCTGCCGCGTGCTCGCCAGCAGCACCAGCATGAAGGAGGCCGCCGTCATCAGCGTCGAGATCGCGGCAATCGTCGGGTCGATCTCGTCGCGGAGCGCGGTGAACATGCGCTTGGTCAGCGGCTGGTATTGGCCGCCGGAGATGAACAGCGCGACGATGGTCTCGTCCATCGCCGAGATGAAGGCGAAGATGCCGCCGGCAACCACGCTGGACTTGATCTGCGGCAGCGTCACCGCGAAGAAGCTGCGCAGGCGGTTCATGCCGAGGCTGCGCGCCACCATCTCCTGCGCCGGATCGAAGCTCTGGAGCCCCGCAAGCACGGAAATGACCACATATGGCAGGCCCAGCATCACGTTCGCCAGCACGAGGCCCGGCAGGGTCGCGACCAGGCCGACCTTGGCATAGACGAAGAAGATGCCGACGGCGGTGATGATGATCGGCACCACCAGCGGCAGCAGCAGCGCCATGTGGATGATCCGCATGATGCGCAGCTTCGACTGGCTGATCGCATAGGCGGCGGCAACCCCGAGCGGCGTTGCGATGACCACGGTGAAAAACGCGACCGTCAGCGTCACCCGCGTCGCCTGCATCCAGGCCGGGTTGGCGAAATATTGCTCGTACCAGCGCAACGAGAAGGACGGCGGCGGGAAGGTCAGGAAGCGCGCGCTGGAGAAGGAGATCGGCGCGATGATCAGCACCGGCAGGATCAGATAGACCAGCACCAGCGCGCTGATCACGTAGAGGACGATCCGTGCGGGGGACAATCGCGTCATTTCTGCCCCAATATGCGATCGAGCGAGATGAAGCGGCTGACGACGAGGAAGATCAGGAGCACGCTGACGAGCAGCACCACGGCGACGGCGCTCGCCGCGCCGAACTGGTTGTAGAGCTCGACATTGCGGCTCACCAGCATCGACACCATTACGGTGCGGCCGCCGCCAAGCAATTCCGGCGTGATGTAGAAGCCGAGGCAGAGCACGAACACCATGGTGCAGCCCGCGAGCACGCCCGGCAGCGACAGCGGCAGGAAGACGCGGACGAAGGTCAGCGACGGGCTGGCCCCCAGGCTGGCGCCGGCCTGCATCAGATCGCCGGGAATCTTCTGCATGGTGGCATAGAGCGGCAGCACCATGAACGGCAGCAGGATGTGCACGGTCGCCACCACCGTGCCGAAGGTGTTGTGCACCAGCGCGAGCGGCTCGGAGATCACATCGAGGTAACGCAAGAGCTGGTTGATCACGCCGGTGCGCTGGAGCAGCGCCAGCCACGCATAGGCGCGGACCAGCACGCTGGTCCAGAACGGCAGCACGACCAGCGAAAGGATGAGGATGCTCCACCCTTTCGGCACAGAGTTGGCGAGGTACGCCACGGGATAGCCGAGCAGCAGCGCGATTCCGGTGACCGCGAGGCTGATCTCGAAGGTCAGCGCAAAGCTGCGCCAGTAGATGTCTTCGGTGAAGACGCGGCGATAGTTCTCCAGCGTGAAGCCGTCATGGTAGATCGACTGCCAGGCCAGCCAGCCGACCGGCAGCACGATCAGAGCCAGGATCACCAGCAGCGCCGGCGATACCAATGCCAGCATCAGGCCGTGCTCGCGGCGCTGATGCTTTTGGGAGGGATCTGGCACTGTTATCGTCAACGCTGCCTCGCTTCGCTTAGCTCTACGCCTACTTCTGCATGAACGATGCCCAGCGCTTCTCGGCCGCCTCGCCGGCCGGCGACGACCACCAGGCGTAGGACATCAGCGCCTGCTTGGCCGCGTTGGCGGGCTCGCTCGGCAATTGCGCCGCCCGCTCGGCCTTGATCACGTTGGTCTCGAACGCCTTGGGATTGCCCGGGCCGTAGTCGATGTGCAGCGGCAGATTGGCCTGGTGCACGGGATCGACGGCCTCGTTGAGGAATTTCACCGCCGTCTCGAGATTCGGCGCGCCCTTGAGGATGCAGAGCGAGGTGCTCTGAAGGATGCCCTGGTTGTAGGTGAAGGACACCTTGGCGCCCTCCTTGGCCACCGCGCTGACGCGGCCGTTCCAGGCCATCTCCATGTCGACTTCGCCGTCATTGAGAAGCTGCGCCGACTGCGCGCCCGACGTCCACCACACCGTGATGTGCGGCTTGATCTCTTCCAGCTTCTTGAAGGCGCGATCGACGTCGAGCGGGTAGAGCTTGTCGGGTGCGACGCCGTCGGCCATCAGCGCCGCTTCCAGCGTGGCGATGGGGTGATTGCGCAGCGCGCGGCGGCCGGGGAATTTCTTGACGTCCCAGAAATCGATCCAGCTGTTCGGCGCGTCCTTCGGGAACGTCTTCTGGCTGTAGGCGAGCACGCTGGAATAGAACTCGTAGGACACCGAATAGGGACTGCGATAGGCCTCCGGCATCGCCGCGGCGTTCGGGATCTTCGAGAAGTCGAGCTTCTCGATCAGCCCCTGCTCGCCGCCGCGCAGGCAATAGCCCGTCGGGGTGTCGACGACATCCCAGATTGGCTTGCCGCTGCCGACCTGGGTCTTGATCGCGGGCCAGGCATCGGGAATGGAGTCCTGGTTGATGGTGATGCCGAGCTTCTTGGCGGAGGGATCGAGGATCGCCACCGTCTGCGCCTGCTGATAGGCGCCGCCTTGCGAGACGAAGGTGATCTGCTCGGCCGCGCTGGCCGCCGTGCCGCCAAACGCGATCGCGCCCAACAGGGCGTAGCCCAATGCAGAATTCTGTTTCGTCGTCATCCTCGCCTCCTCCATCGCCAAAGTGATCTCACTGACCAATCGCATCGAGAAACTGGTACCAGCCGGCGACCATGCGCACGGCGGGCTCGCGCAGCGGATAGAACGGAATCGCCTTCATGCGCCGCGCGTCGAGCAGACCGACATCCGGCGTCTCACCGCGCACAAAGGCAGCAAGATAGCGCCCCATCAGGCTCGACATCGCAACGCCGGCGCCGTTGTAGCCCATCGAGAACAGCGTGCGGTCATCGAGCCGGCCGATATGCGGTACCGAGTCCAGCGTCATGGCGACGAGGCCCGACCATTTGTAGGCGAGCGGCACCTCAGTGAGATCAGGGAAGATGCCGACCATCGCCTTGCGCAAGGCGTCGAACGCGGCTTCGGAGTCCTCTTTGCCGAACGCGCCGCGGCCGCCAAAAATGACGCGGTTGTCGACCATGCGGAACCAGCGCATCATGCGCTTGGTCTCGGTATAGGTGCGCCCGGTCGGCATCAGCTTTCCGGCGAGATTGCGCGGCAGTTTTTCCGTTGCGACCATGGCGCTGCGGAACGGGATCAGCGTGCGCTGCATCTGCGCGGTGGCGCTGGTGAGATCGGAATAGCTGTTGGTGGCGATGATGACCTGCTTCGCGCGCACGGCGCCATTCGGCGTCTCCGCGACGATGCCGCCCTGCTCTCGCCTCAGCTTGAGCACCGGCGATTCCTGGAAAATGGAGACACCGCGGCGCGCCACGCCGTCGGCGAGGCCGCGCAAATAGTTCAGCGGATGAATACCGCCCGAGCCGGGATTGAGCACACCACCGACGAAGATGTCCGAGCCGGTCTCCTCGCGCACCCCGCGCTTGTCGAGGATGCGGACCTCCACATCGCCCATCTCGCGCGTCATCCAATTGGCTTCGTCGATCGCGGCCCTCAAGGTCGTCTCGTTATGCGCGGCCTTGACCTGGCCTGCGCGCGTCAACGCGGCGCTGGTGATGCCGAACTCGGACACCAGCTCCTCGACGATGTCGGTGGATTCATGCGCGATCTCGTACATGCGCCGCGCCATGGTGCGGCCATGCACGGCGTCGATCTCGCGAAACGACAGGCGGAACTTTGCCGTGATCACCCCGCCATTGCGCCCGCTCGCGCCCCAGCCGGGGCGGTTGGCCTCGAGCACGACAGGGGCAAGCCCGCTTTTGGCGATGTGGTGCGCTGCGGACAGGCCCGTGTAGCCCGCACCGATGATCACCACGTCAGCCTGCTGCTCGCCCGACAGGACCGGAAATTCGCGCGCCGATTCCGCCGTGGCTTCCCACAGCGAATTGGCCGATGGCAGCGCGCTCCAGTTCCGTGTCATGCTGCCACTCATGCGTTACGCCGCCGGCCCAATGGCGGCGTCGGCGAGCGCCTTCAGCGTCGGGAAATGGAAGTCCGGCTTGGTCAGCGTCTCCACCGCCGGCGTGCCACCGAAACCGGCGATGCCCTGGCGGCGCTCGATCCAGCACACCTTGTAGCCAAGCTTCCGCGCGATCCCGATGTCGTGGTACTGGCTCTGCGCGACGTGGAGGATGTCGGACTGCTTGTAGCCGAAGGCCGACTGGCGGCCCTTGTTGTAGGCGAAGAATTCCGGGTTCGGCTTGGCAACGCCGGTGTCGTCGGCGCAGACGGTGTCGTCGAAGGGATTGCCGAGCGCGTGCGCGTAACACGAGAGCGCGACGCGGTCCGCATTGGTCATCGCAACCAGACGGAATTTCGTGCGCAGGCGCCTCAAGGCCTCGACCGAATCCGCGAACGGGCCCCAGCGCAGCACCGAGAGCTGGAAGACGTCGCAGGACGCATCGTCGGAAGGCAATCCGAGCTCCTTGGCGAGATGGCGGTAGACGTGGAACATCGCCTCGCTGGAGCGCTCATAGTGCTTGTCCCGGCCGCGCTTGTAGGGTTCGAAGATCTGCTCGTCGCTGAGCTCGGCTGGCGACTTGCCCGAGATCTTGCGCACCGCGGAGAGCACGCCGGTCTCGAAATCGATCAAGGTGCCGACGACGTCGAAGGTGAGGACCTTGAAATTGCTGAACGCGGCTTGGGACGACATTTTGGTCTCTTCTCTCGGGTTGGACTGGGCTTAAGTTCAGTCCCCCACCCTGGGCACGACGATGGTGTCCTCGGGGTGGAGGGTGACGGTGAGGTTGCCGCCGAGCGGCGGGATGCGGCTGTAGGCCTGGTGGTAGCTCGGCTGGCGTAGGCTGAGCGCGATGCCGCCTTCGAGCGCCAGGAAAATGCGCAGGCTTTCGCCCTGGTAGACGATGTCGGTGACGGTGCCGCTGAGCCGGTTGCAGGCGGCATCCTGCGCGCCGTCGTCGATCAGCAGCTTCTCGCTGTGCACGGCCAGCATCAGGGCATCGCCGTCGGGAATGGCGCGGGCACTGCGCAACAGGGCGTTGCCGAGCGCGACGCTGGAGGCATCGACGCGGCGGACCGGCAACATCGTCGCCTCGCCGATGAAGCTTGCGACGAAGGAATCGGCGGGATGGTCGTGCAGGCGCGCCGGCTCGTCGATCTGGATCAGCCGGCCGTCCTTCATCACGGCGACGCGGTCGCTCATGGTCAGCGCCTCGCGCTGGTCGTGGGTGACGTAGATGATGGTGGCGCCGATGCGCCGGTGCAGCGCACGCAGCTCGATCTGCATGGATTCGCGGAGCTGCTTGTCGAGCGCGGAGAGCGGCTCGTCCATCAGGATCAGCCGCGGCTCGAAGATCATGGCGCGTGCGAGCGCCACGCGCTGGCGCTGGCCGCCGGAGAGCTGCGCGATGCCGCGTTCCTCGTAGCCGGCAAGGCCGACCATCGCCAGCGCGGCGCGCACCTTGTCCGGCCAGCTCGCCTTCGGCAGGCGGCGCGCGCGCAAGGGGAAGGCGACGTTCTCGCCGACGCTCATGTGCGGGAACAGCGCGTAGTTCTGGAACACGACGCCGATGTCGCGCTTGTGCGGCGGCATGTAAGTGACGTCGCGGCCGCCGAACAGGATGGTGCCTGACGATGGCAGGATGAAGCCGCCCAAAATGCCGAGCAGCGTGGTCTTGCCGGAACCGGAGGGGCCGAGCAGCGAGACGAACTCACCGGCGCCGACATTGAGGGACACGTCGTCGAGGGCGCGAACCGCGCCGTAAGCCTTGCTTGCGGACCTGATCTCGACGCTTTCCGCTCGTTTGTCCAACGATCGACCTCGCCATGTCCTGAGCTGGCGTGCCTCACTGCACGCCATAAGCCTGCTTTATAGACAGGGATTTGGAGCACTCCTGGTTGCAGCGTGCACTGCAACCAATCCTTCGCTCGAAGCCCCTGTCTTTGGGCTGTCATGCCAATGACACCAGACTTGGCAAAACTCAGCAATTGCCAAATTCTCACCGCGCCCATAACATGGCGTTATGCCCGAGCTGCGCCGGATGCTGCCCTCCAGTAACGCCCTGTTCGTCTTCGACGCAGCGGCGCGCAATGGCAGCTTCACGGCTGCTGCCGCCGAACTGAACGTCACGCAACCGGCAGTGAGCCGCATGCTCGGACAGTTCGAGGAGCATCTCGGCGTCCGCCTGTTCGATCGCACGGCTGGCCGCGCGGTGCTCACCGAGGAGGGCGAGCTCTTGTATCGCCGCGTGCTCGAAGGCTTTCGCAGTATCGAGAGCGGCCTCGTCGAGATCGAGCGGCGCCGCAAGGGCACCGAGACGGTGACGCTGTCGGTCTCCTCCGCCTTCACCACGCATTGGCTGATGCCGCGCATCGACAAGCTGCAGCGCCAGTTTCCTGAGGTCGATCTGCGCTTCCAGCTGATCTCCGGCGCGCTGCGCGGGCCGGTGGAGAATGTCGATCTCGGGATGCGCTTCCGCGACCGCGACGAGCCGTCATCCGGCGGCACGCTGGTGATGAAGGAAGTGATGCTGCCGATGTGCAGCCCCGCCTATCTCGGCGCGACCGATCCCGCCGAGGGCAACACCATCATCCGCCTCGCCGAGACGCCCGGCGACTGGGCCGCGGATTACGCATCGCTTCTCACCGGGCGCCGCGGCGCGGCCAAGGCGCTGAGCTTCACCGACTATGCCGTCGTGATGCAGGCTGCGCTGCTTGGCCAGGGCATCGCGCTGGGCTGGCTGACGGTCGCCTCGCACTGGCTCTTGACCGGCGCGCTGGTGCCGGCCTCCGACACGCTCACCACCACGCGCCGCATCTGCGAATTCCTGCCGCCGCGCAACCGGCCGATGCGCCCCATCGCCACCGAAATCCGCGACTGGATCATCGCGCAGATGAAAAGCGAGATCGCCGCGATCGACAAGCTCTATCCGAAGCTGGGCGCGATGGCGGCGTGCTATTAGTCGCCCCCTCTCCCCGCAAGCGGGGAGAGGCGAAGCGCGTCAACGATGCTCGATTGCCCTGATCGCGCCGCGGAGCTCGGCGAGGCCGCGCAGGCGGCCGATCGCGGTATAGCCGGGATTGGTGCGCTTGGTGGCGGCGAGATCGTCGAGCATGCGGTGGCCGTGATCGGGACGGAAGACGATTCTCTTGTCGGGTGCGCGCCGCGCGTTCTCCTTCAGCAGCGCCTTCAGCACCGCGACCATGTCGACATCGCCATCTAGATGGTCGGATTCGTAGAACGACAGGCCGTCGGCCTCGCGCTTGGTCGCGCGCAGATGCGCAAATGCAATGCGTGGGCCGAAGCGCTCGGCCATATCAGGCAGGTTGTTCTCAGGCCGCACGCCGAGCGAGCCCGTGCACAGGCAGATGCCGTTCGCCTTCGACGGCACGGCATCGAACAGCGCCTGGTAGTCGTCGGCGGTCGAGGCAATGCGCGGCAGGCCGAACAGCGGGCGTGGCGGATCGTCCGGATGCAGCGTCAGCGACACCCCGAGCTGCTCGGCCACCGGCGTCACGCGCGCAAGGAATTCGGCGAGATGCTGCCGCAGGATCTTTGGCGTGATATCGCGGTAGGTTTCCAGCCGGTCGCGGAATTGCGGGATGGTCATCGGCTCGGTGGTCGAGCCGGGCAGCGCGCTGGCGATCACCATGACGAGATAGTCGATATCGGCCTGGCTCATCTGGTCGAACAGCGTTTTGGCGCGCGCCTGCTGCTCCGGTGAATATTCCTGCGCGGCGGCCGGCCGCTTCAGGATGTGCAGCTCGAACGCGGCAAAGCGGTCCTGGTCGAAGCGCATGGCGCGGGCGCCGTTCGGCAGCTCCCATTCCAGATCGGTACGGCACCAGTCGACCACCGGCATGAAATTGTAGCAGATGATCTTGATGCCGGAAGCGGCCACCGCCTCCAGGCTCGCGATCCACGCTTCGATCGACTTCGTCGCCTTGCCCCCGAGCCGCTTGACATCGTCGGGGATCGGAATCGATTCCACCACCGACCAGGTCAGCGGCGAGCGACCGGGCTGACCGTTCTCGATGAAGTTCTTGCGCTCCTCGACCGCCTTGCGTGTCCAGGCCTCCCCGATCGGCACCTGATGCAGCGCCGAGACGATATCGCTCGCCCCGGCCTGCCTGACATCGTCGAGCGAGACCGGATCATCCGGCCCGTACCAGCGCCATCCCTCTAGCATGGTGAGTCTCTCCGATCAGTTCGCGGTCAGCACGACCTTGACGCTCTGCGAGCGGTCGAGCGCCAGCCGCAGCGCATCGGGCGCGGTCGAGAGCGGCCGCTCGGCGGTGACGAGCGACAGCACATCGACGCTGCCGGCGCCGATCAGTTCCACCGCCGTCATGAACTCGAAGCCGAAGCGGAACGAGCCACGCAGGTCGATCTCCTTCGCCATCACGGCGTTCGACGGCGTCGGGATCTGGCCACCCGGCAGATTGCCGATCTGCACCACAACGCCGCCACGCCTGACGATGCCGATCGCGCTGGCAAGGCCCGCGGCCGTGCCCGAGACCTCGAACGCGACGTCATAGGGGCGCGACGCCGCCTGCGCCTTCAGGCCCTCCTCGCCAGCCGAGACGTTCTCGACATGCGAAGCGCCGAGCCGGGTCGCGAAGGCGAGCGGGGCCGGCGCGATGTCGGCCACAGTGACGTCGGCCATGCCGGCACGGTGCGCGGCGAGCATGGTCAGAAGCCCGATCGGGCCGGCGCCGAAGATGATGCCGCGCTTGCCCTCGATATTGCCGGCACGCGCGACCGCGTGCAGGCAGACCGCGAGCGGCTCGGCCAGCGCCGCGGCCTGATAGGACACGTGGTCGGGAATCTTCACGCATTGCGCGGGGATCGCGTCGAAGTAGTTGGCGAAACCACCCTGCATGTGCGGCGTCTTCGAGGCCGAGCCCATGAAATAGATGTTTTCGCAGAGGTTCGGCCGGCCCTCGCGGCAGGCGACGCAATGGCCGCACCAGCGCGACGGATTGACGGCGACGCGGTCGCCGACCTTGAGGTTCGCGGCGGAACCCGAGATCTCCACGACCTCGCCCGAGATCTCGTGGCCAAGAACCAGCGGCGACTTCACAACGAAATCACCGGTGCGCGCGTGGCGGAAGTAATGCATGTCCGAGCCGCAGATGCCGCCGGCGCCGAAGCGGATGCGCACCATGCCTGATGCGAGCTTGTCGAGCGGATGCTCGATCATGCGCAGATCTTCGGGGCCGAACAGGGTTGCGGCGAGAGCAGTGGAGGTCATTTGGAGAGTCCCATGTATTTAGGCAGCCAGAGGGTCAGTTCGGGGATGTAGGTGATCGCGATCAGCGCGAGCATCAGCGGCACCAGCCAGGGCAGGATCGCCACCGTCGTACGCTCGACCGAGAGCTTGGCCACGCGGGCGAGCACGAACAGCACCATGCCGAGCGGCGGATGCAGCAGGCCGATCATCAGGTTCAGCGTCATGATCAGGCCGAAATGGATCGGATCGATGCCGAGCTTGAGCACGATCGGCAACAGGATCGGCACCAGAATGGTGATCGCCGCCGTGGTGTCGATGAAGCAACCGACGAACAGGATGAGGACATTGGCGAGCGCTAGGAACACCCATTTGTTGTGGGTGATGCTGAGCATCCAGTCCGAGAGCATCTGGGCTGCCTGCGACACCGTCAGCAGCCAGGCGAAGATCGACGCAGCCGTCACGATGAACAGCACCGAGGCCGTGGTCTCGATGGTGTCGAAAGTCGCCTTCGCCACCGTCTTCAGCGTCATGGTGCGGTAGCGCACGAGCCCGAGGAACAGCGACCAGATCACGGCAGCGACCGCGGCCTCGGTCGGCGTGAACCAGCCAAGCGTCATGCCGCCGATCAGGATCACCGGCGCCATCAGCGCCATCACCGCGGAGAAGTCGAAGTACCAGTCGATCGCGAGCAGCGCGCCGAGCCCGATGACCACCGCCATGTTGGTCGACATGCCGGCAACGACCATCAGCCAGATCGCGAGCGGGAAAGCCAGCACGATGGCGATCTCGAGCCCGGCCGAACCGAGCTGCGGCCAGGAGAACGGCGTATCGCTGCCCCATTTGTTCTTGTGCGCGAAGTAGGTGACGGTGGCCATCATCAGCAGCGTCATGACGATGCCGGGAATGACGCCCCCGAGGAACAGCGCGCCGATCGAGACGTTCGCCATCATGCCGTAGATCACGAAGGGCAGCGACGGCGGGATGATCGGGCCGAGCGTTGCGGACGCCGCGGTGACGCCGACCGAGAACTCGGTAGAGTAGCCGTGATCCTTCATCGCCTTGATCTCGATGGTGCCGAGACCGGCGGCATCCGCGATCGCGGTGCCGGACATGCCGGAGAAGATCACCGAGCCGATGATGTTGACGTGACCGAGGCCGCCGCGCATCCAGCCGACCAGCGCGACCGCGAACTTGTAGATGCGGCCGGTGACGCCGGCGATGTTCATGAGATTGCCGGCCAGGATGAAGAACGGCACCGCAAGCAGTGGAAAGCTCTCGACGCCGGCGATCATGCGCTGCGCCAACGTGACGTCGGGCGTCACGCCGCTGACCAAGATGTAGAGCAGCGACGACGCAGCCATGGCAATCGCCACGGGCACACCGAGCAGCATCAGGAGGAGAAAACCACCAAGCAACAGCAGCATGACCTTACCCTTCAAAACCGTCGTAGGCGCCGGGACGTTCGAGGATCGAATAGCCCTGTCGCAAATGTTGCAGCGCCACCTGCACCGAGCGCACGAACATCAGCACGAAGCCGGCCAGCACGGCGTAGTAGACGTAGTCCTTGGGAAGATTGATCGTGGTCATGGACTCGTCGCCGATGATCTGGATGTAGACCCAGACCAGCTTGATGGCGTAGCCGAAGAAGGCGATCCGGATCAGGTCGATGACCGTCGACAGCGCGCGCGCCACGAGATGCGGCAGATAGCGATAGATCAGATCGACCTGGATGTGCCGCGACAGCCTCACGCACATCGAGGCGCCGATGAAGACCACGCCGATCAGGCAGTAGGTCGCGATCTCCTCGGTCCAGGCATAGCTATCGTTGAGGACGTAGCGGGTGAAGAACTGCAGGAAGACGGCGAGCGCCATCACCCAGAAGATCGCCAGCGCCACCCAGTCCTCGAAAGCGTAGATGCCGAGATCAACCTTCGGCGCCGCCTCCTCCTCGAAGGTGTGGGCGATCTCGTCCGCGGTGATCTGCCGGTGTATTTCGGCGGTCGACATGGGGTTACTCCTAGGGACTTGAACGTCGTTCCGGGGCGACGCGTCAGCGTCGAACCCGGAACCTCGAGATTCCGGGTTCTCGCTTCGCGAGCCCCGGAATGACGGCGTGAATTACTTGACCGCCTGAATCCGTTCCCAATCCGCCTTGCGATAGCCGAACGTCTCGAACGCGACGTTCTTCAGTACGGTGTCGCGGAACTCGTTCTTGTCGACCTCGGTCACGGTCAGGCCCTTCTCCTTGAAGAAGGCGACCAGCTTGGCCTCGTTCTGCTTGATCTCCGCGGTCGCCTTGGCGGCGGCCTCCTGCGCCACGTCGGTGAAGATCTTCTTGTCTTCGTCGCTCAGCTTCTTCCAGAGCGCACCCGCCACCACCGTATTGAGGTGGTCGACGATGTGGCCGGTCAGCACGATGTGCTTCTGCACCTCGTAGAACTTCTTGGCCTCGATCGTGGTCAGCGGATTCTCCTGTGCCTCGACGGTGCCGTTCTGCAGCGCGAGATAGACTTCGGCGAACGCGATCGGCGCGGTGTTGGCGCCGCAGGCGCGCGGCATCGCGAGATAGGCAGGAACGTCGGGCACGCGCATCTTCAGGCCCTTGAGGTCGGCGCAGCTCTTGATCGGCTTGTTCGACGAGGTCTGGCGCACGCCGTAATAGGTCACGGCGACGATGTGGTGGCCGCTCTTGTCCTCATAACCCTTGGCGAGTTCCTTGAAGATGTCGCTCTTGGTGTAGGCCAGAAGATGATCGGCATCGCGGAAGGTGTAGGGATAGTAGGTCACGCCGATCGGCGCGAAGCTCTTGGCCGCGAAGCTGGAGCCGGAGATGATGATGTCGACCGAGCCGAGCGAGAGGCCCTGGTTGATGTCGGCTTCCTTGCCGAGCTGGGACGCAGGATAGACGTCGACCGCATAACGCCCGTTGGTGCGCTTGCCGATCTCCTGCGCGGCCCAGACCGAAGCGGTGTGGAACGGCTCTGAGGTCTCGTAGACATGGGCCCATTTGAGCTTGGTCTGCGCCATGCCGGCATGGGTCGTCGCAAACATCGCCGCGGCCGAGACCGCGAGCATCATCGTCATCTTCTTCAACACTGACTTTTCCTCCATCGTTCAAGTCTGCTTCTTGTTCGCCCGCCTCCAAGGAATGCGGGCCGCCCAATCTCATCGCCGCCGCGCGCTGCCGCTCGTGGCTTGTTTCTTGGCTTGCTTCTTGGCCTGTCTTTCGGCCTGCTTCTTCGGCGCCCGTTCTGGTTTTGCCGGCGCTGCCGGAGATCGTGCCGAGGACGATCCTGACGCGGCCACGGCGCCGAAATTCTGCGCAAAGCGCGCCTGCGAGCGCGCCAGGTGATTGCGCATCGCCTCGCGCGCGGCGTCCGGATCGTGCGCGGCGATCGCATCGCGCACGGCACGATGCTCGTCGAGCGCGGTGCGCCACGTGCCCGGGTTCTCGAAATAATGCGCAAGCTGCGCGAAATAGGGATTGAGGCGCTGGTCGAACAGTTCGCCGACCACGCGCACCAGAACGGCATTGCCGAGACTTCCGGCGATCGCGACATGGAACGCGCGGTCGTGGACCATCGAGGCTTCGCCGGGATGCTCGACATTCTCCATCGCGAGAAGGGACGCGTCGATGCGGGCGAGATCGTCCCTGGTGGCGACGCGCGCGGCCTGCTCGGCGATCGCGCTTTCCAGGAATTCGCGGGCGCGCAAGAGCTCGAACGGGCCCTCGATGACGGAAGCGGTTGCGGGCGTCGCAACGGCCGCCGGCTCGATCACATAGATGCCGGATCCGACGCGGATACGGAGGCGGCCTTCGACCTCGAGCGCGATCAGGGCTTCGCGCACCGTCGGCCGCGACACTTTCAGCTGCTCGGCGAGCTCGCGCTCGGTCGGCAAGCGGCTGCCGACCGCGTACTCGCCGCTGTCGATCAGGCTTCGCAATTGATCGGCGACCTGGCGATAGAGCCGTCTCGCCTCCACAGCTTCCAGCGGCACGCTGGCCTCCCCGAAAGGTCTCGCTGGGAAGCATCGCCCCCGGCGGCCCGCCAATTTTTGGAAAATTGGTCTTACCAATTGACCGGAGCATTGACCGAGGACGGGCGCCATGTCAAGCAGCGGCAAAGCAAAGGGGAGACGTCCATGCGTCTTAATTCGACGCGCCTTGGCCGCGCCAATCTCGACCGGCTGCCACCTGGCATCCGCCGCCCGGCCTATGATCGTTCGCGCGTCACGCCCGGCATCGTGCATCTCGGCCTCGGGGCCTTTCATCGCGCGCATCAGGCCGTCGTCATCGACGATTGCCTTGCCACCGGGGCCGCATCCTGGGGCATCGTCGGCGCGAGCCTGCGCAGCCCGGATACGCGCGACGCCCTCACCCCGCAGGATCATCTCTACACCGTTGCCGTGCGTGCTGCCGAAGGCACCGAGCACCGCGTCATCGGCGCGCTGCTCGACAGCGTCGTCGCACGCGAGAACCCGGCGCGGCTGATCGAGCGGATGGCCGATCCCGCCATTCGCATCGTCTCGCTCACCGTCACCGAGAAAGGCTATTGCCACACGCCGCAGACCGGCGATCTCGACGAGCGGCACCCGGACGTCGTGCACGATCTGAACAATTTTGACGCGCCGCGCTCGGCGCCCGGCTTCATCGTGGCTGCACTTGCGCGCCGCAGGGCGCAGGGGCTTCCGCCCTTCACCGTGCTGTGCTGCGACAACCTCGCCGCCAACGGCCACACCGTGCAGCGGATCGTGACGCAGTTCGCGGCGCTGCGCTCGAAGGATCTCGGCAAGTGGATCGCGGATACCGCGGCGTTTCCTTCGACCATGGTCGACCGCATCGTGCCGGAGACGACGGATGCCGACCGCGATGCGGTGTCATCGGCGCTGGGCTTCCGCGACGCCTGGCCCGTGATGACAGAACCGTTCACGCAATGGGTGGTCGAGGACCGCTTCACAGCGGGCCGGCCCGATCTTGCCGCCACAGGCGTCGAGCTCGTCACCGACGTCAAGCCGTTCGAGCTGATGAAGCTGCGGCTGCTCAACGCCAGCCATTCGGCGCTCGCCTATCTCGGCTATCTCGCCGGCTACGAGACCATCGCAGACACCATGCAGGATCCGCATTTCGCCCGTCTCGCCGCGCAGGTGATGGAAGAGGCCGCGGTGACGCTGACGATGCCGGCTGGCACTGATCTCGCCGCCTATCGTGCCTCGCTGCTCAAGCGCTTTGCCAATCCGGCCCTGCATCACCGCACCTGGCAGATCGCGATGGACGGCTCGCAAAAGCTGCCGCAGCGCCTGCTCGGCGCGATGCGGGATCGCCTCGCCAAGAACCTGCCGATCGCGACGCATGCGCTCGCGGTCGCCGGCTGGATGCGCTACGTCACCGCGCGCGACGAGCAGGGCGGCGCCATCGACGTGCGCGATCCGCTGGCCGGCGAGTTCGCAGGCTTGGCGCGCGAGGCGGGCCCCGTCGCCGAACGGCTCGCCCCCGCACTGCTCGGGGTCGAGAAGGTGTTCGGGCCGCTGGGTGCCGAGCCGCGTCTGCGCGAGGCCGTGACCGCGGCGCTCGGCCGTCTCTATAAGGATGGCGCGCGGCGGGCGGTGGAGACGCACGTTTCCGCGTGACGGCAATCCCGAACGTCGATGCTGCACTGCGGTCAAAATCGACGGAAGTCTCGCTTGATTTTTGCCTGTCCTTGGCCCACCCGAGAGCCATGGCAAAGGACAGCAAGGTCATCGCCGCGAACGCGGCCTTCTACGCCGCCTTTTCGACGGGCGACTTCGCCGGCATGGAACGGATGTGGGCGGATGACGACGCCATTTCCTGCATCCATCCCGGCTGGCCGGCGATCATCGGGCGGGCCACCGTGATCGGGAGCTGGCGCGACATCCTGCAAAATCCCGAGCGGCCGCAGATCGTCTGCGCCGAACCGCAGGCCATCGTCGACGGCGACAGCGCGCGCGTGCTCTGCATCGAGATCGTCGACGGCACCGCCTTGGCCGCGGCCAACCATTTTCGCCGCGTCGGCGACGACTGGCGCCTGGTTCACCATCAATCGAGCCCGATTGCGCAGATTGTCGAGCAGGCTGAAGACGATAGAACGAGTCACCGCGTTCACTGAAGGCGGCAGGGACGCACGCCCGTTCTACTGTGTATGGGGTTGTTTTTCAGTTTTTGAGTTGGCGACCTCATCCCAGCCCCGACAGATCGTCCAGTACGACCCGCGCCGCGCTGAAATCATCGTCCCGGAAGAACATGCTGCGCGTGATCAGAACCGGGATATTCGCCCGCGACGCCGCGATCATCCCGTTGGCGGAATCCTCGATCGCGACGCAGTCGGAAGCCTCCAGCTTCAGCCGCGCCAGGACTTCGAGATAGACATCCGGCGCAGGCTTCTTGTCGCGGACGTCGTCGCCGGCAACGATCGCATCGAAATCCGCGGCCCAGCGCTTTCCCAGCGCTTGCGACAGCAGCGCATCGATGTTGCCGTGTGAGGTGGTGGTCGCGATCGCCAGCCGCTGGCCGCGCGCCTTCGCCGCGGTGAGAAGGTCCGTCACGCCCGGCCGCAGCGGGCAACAGCCCGTCTCGATCAGTCCGGCGTAATGCGCGGTCTTGACGCGGTGGAGTTCGGCGATGTCGGCATCCGATAATGGCGACGCGTTCTCTCGCCTTCCATGGTAAGCGCGAATGCGCTCCTTGCCGCCTGTCACCCGCAGCAGGTCCTTGTAGACGGCGCGATCCCAATGCCAGTCGAGACCGTGGCGGACAAAGGCGTGGTTGAAGGCCTGCCGATGCAGTTCCTCCGTCTCGGCAAGGGTGCCATCGACATCGAAGATCAGCGCGGCCGCGCGCCGGATCAGTTCGCTGGCGTCGGTTGGCTCAATCGTGGCCGCTTCTGCCTGCATGATCGACACTTCCCGCATGACGTCTCCGTGACGAGCGATCATCGCCTGCACTGGCAGGCGCGTAAAATTGCAATATCTTTTGCCGGACCCAAAAATCCCTTATGAGCGGGGGCGCGCCGGGGCGCGAACGGGAACTCCGACCTGCACGGGAGAGGCATGCGGCTCTTCATTCTAGGCTTCGGCTACAGCGCCAGGCATTTCGTCCGCAGATTCGGCGGCGCCTTCTCGCACATTGCCGGCACGGTGCGCGATCCCGCGAAACGGGACGACCTTGCAGGCATCGAGGTGCATCCGTTTTCCGGGAGCCGTCCGGCGCGCGAGACGGCTGAACGCATCTGCGACGCCGATGTCCTTCTGGTATCGGTCCCGCCCGGCAGCGGCGGCGATCCCGCAATCGCGGCCTTCGCGGACGTGCTGGCCGCGGGCCGTCAACGCAAGATCATCTACCTGTCCACGATCGGCGTGTATGGCGATCACGCAGGCAGCTGGGTGGACGAGAGCACGCCGCCGCAGGCCGCCCTCGACCGCACACGCATGCGGCTCGCAGCGGAGC
Source organism: Bradyrhizobium niftali (assembly GCF_004571025.1). Lineage (GTDB taxonomy): Bacteria > Pseudomonadota > Alphaproteobacteria > Rhizobiales > Xanthobacteraceae > Bradyrhizobium > Bradyrhizobium niftali. The sequence goes on from NZ_SPQT01000011.1 coordinate 181,239, forward strand.
AGGCCTGGACGGATATGGGGCGCGGCGATGTCGCGATCCTGCGGCTTGCAGGCATCTACGGTCCCGGCCGCAACGCGCTGGTGACGCTGCGCACCGGAACGGCCCGGCGCGTCATCAAGCCCGGACAGGTCTTCAACCGCATCCACACCGACGACATCGCAAGTGCAATCATGGCCGCGGTTCATCACCAGGGCAGCGGCACCTGGAACGTCTGCGACGACGAGCCCGCACCGCCGCAGGACGTGATCGCCTATGCCGCGGAGCTCATGGGCGTTGCGCCGCCGCCCGAAGAGGCGTTCGGGACTGCCGAGATGTCCGCGATGGCACGCAGCTTCTATGCCAGCAGCGCCCGTGTCTCCAACGCGAAATTGAAGCGCGAGCTCGGCGTCACGCTCGCCCATCCGACCTACCGGCACGGCCTGGATGCGCTGTGGCGCGCCGGCGAAGGACGATAGGTTCGGCCATCTCCGACGCGTCCCAGACATGCCCTGCCCGCGCTTGACTTCGCTCCGGTGCGATCGTGATCTACGCATTCAGCGAGCCACTGCATAACGAGCTCGCCCCTTGGGAGGATACAATGAAGAAGACGATCGCCATGATCGCGGCGGCGGCTGCCGTCATCACGTTCGGTGCGGCGCGCGCCGCACCGCTGCCCGAAGCCAACCCTGATGACGCCGGCTTCTCGAAGCAGGGTCTTGCGCGGCTCGACAGTTTCTTCGCGCGCGAGATTGCAGCCAAGCGTGTGCCGGGTGCAGTCGTCGCGGTGGCGCGGGACGGCAAGCTCGTGCACTACAAGGCCTACGGCATGCTCGATCCGGACAAGGGCACGCCGATGCCCGTTGACGCGATCTTCGCACTGGCTTCGATGACCAAGCCGATGGCAGCGGTCGCCGGCTTGACGCTGATGGAGCAGGGCCGGCTGCCGCTCCAGGCCAGGCTGTCCGATTACTATCCCGGCTTTGCCGACATGAAGGTCGGCGTGCCCCAATCCGACGGCTCGCTCAAGCTCGAGCCACAGGCCTCGCCGATCTTCATCCACGATCTCTACCGGCATACGTCCGGATTGATGTATGGCGGCCGCCCGGACTCATCGAGCCCGGTGGCGCGGCAATACCCTGACGGCGTCGCGCCGGCGATCGAAGGCGAAACCCACGCCTTCATCGAGCGCATGACAAAGCTGCCGCTGGCGCATCAGCCCTCGACCGAGTTCGAATACGGGTTTTCGATCGACGTGCTCGGCGCCGTCGTCGAGAAGGTGAGCGAGCAGCGGCTCGGCGACTATCTCGCCGCCAATGTGTGGCAGCCGCTCGGCATGAAGGACGCGACCTTCCACCCGACCGACGCGCAACGCCCTCGCCTCGCCCGCCCGTTCGCCAACGATCCGCTGACGGGGAAGCCGCAAGCCATCAAGCTGCTGGACACGCCGACCAGGTTCGACTGCGGCGGCGCCTGTTCGTTCGCGACGGTCGGCGACTATATCCGCTTCGGGCAGATGCTGCTCAACGGTGGCGAGCTCGACGGCCAGCGCATCCTCGGCCCGAAGACCGTGCATCACATGACGACCAACCATCTCGGCCCCGAGATCAAGAACAACGTGGCGAACGTCGAGCCGCATCGCGCCGGTTTCGGCTTTGGCCTCGCGGTTGCGGTCCGCACCAGCGAAGGGCTGTCGTCGGTCCCCGGCAATCCCGGCGAGTTCACCTGGAACGGCGCGTTCGGGACGCAGTTCTTCTGCGATCCCAACGAGCGGCTTGTCGTAGTGGTGGGAACGGCGGCGCCCGGTGAGCTCCGGAAATACTATCGCGAGCAGGTCCAGGACATCGTCTATGGCGCGATGGTGAAGTAGCGTCAGCGCGCCTTGATAGAGAAAGGGCGGCCGATCGGCCGCCCTCTAGAATCCAGCGTCAGCTTAGGACGCCGTATTTCTTGAACCAGGCCTCGGCCTGCTTCCAGGCATCTTCCGCGGCGTCCTTGCGGTAGCTGCCGCGGTAGTCGGCATGGAAGCCGTGCGGCGCTTCGGGGTAGATCTTGAATTCAGCCGTCTTCTTGTTCTGCTCGAGCGCCGCCTTGAGCTGCTCGACCTGGGCGACGGGAATGCCGGTATCGGCGCCGCCATAGAGGCCGAGCACGGGTGCCCTCATCTCGGGTGCGAGCTGGAGGGGGCTCTTCGGCCACAGCGGGTTGGCGGGGTCGACCACCGTCCCATAGAAGGCGACACCCGCCTTGAGAGTACCGCCGTGAGCGGCATATTCCCAGACGGTGCGCCCGCCGCGGCAGAAGCCGATGATGCCGAGCTTGGCGGTTTCGCCGCCCTGCGATCCCGCCCACGCCACCGTCGCATCGAGATCGGACAACAGCTCGGCATCCGGCTTCACATTCACGACCGCCAGCAAGTCCTTGATGTCGGTGACCTTGGTCAGGTCGACGCCCTTGCGGAAGTAATAGTCGGGCGCGATTGCGAATGCGCCGAGCTTGGCCAGGCGCCGCGTCACGTCCTTGATGTATTCATGCAGGCCGAAGATCTCCATCGCCACGATGATCACCGGCGCCTTGGTGTTGCCGGCGGGGCGGGCGAAATAGGCGGGCATCTCCTCGGAGCCGACCTTGATCCTGGCGTCGCCGGCCTGGAGGCCGCTGGTGTCCGTCGTGATGATGTCGGCACGGACTGGACCTGCCGCGAGCGTGTAGCCGGCGGCGACGGCCGCGGTAGCGCTCATGAATCCGCGGCGCGAGACCGGGGCAACTTTCGTCAGCCCGACGACGTCGGATGTCATGGTCGTTTCGAAACTCATCAGTCTATCCTTCCTGCTGCCTGCAATGGTACCCCCGGGGGCGACGCATTCGCCAATAGTCGCCGGGGAAACGCAAATCACCAGCCTGCGAGCATGTAGTCTTCAGGCCTGCATGAGCCGGATCGAGATGATGCCGCGGGCCGGCGATCGTCCGCGCGCAAGGCCACGCGCAAGCTTTCCGGATTTGATCGTGTGCCCGATTTAACCGCGTGGCTGCGCTGCGGCGCAACATCCGTTAACCGAAAACGAGGGTTCTTCCGCCGCACCTCACGCGGTCAGAAGTTGCAGCCGCTCCGCCCCTTCGCGCAATTCGAAACGCTTCGCCGCAACAAATGGGCTCCATGGTGGCCGCAACGACACATCATGTTGCCCGGATGTTGCGCGCTATCGGAATCCCGCACGCGAGCCGCCGTCATTTGACTGAAATTTTCAGAAGAGTTGAGCCGTGCGGTTTACTCGAACTTTCTTTGTGACGCTCTAGTTCCACGGCCGGAAGTTCCATCTCCGGAAACGGAGAGACGGTCTTCCAAGTGCGCCCCGCCGTCCGGCCCAAGGATCGCCCGAGAGTTTCATTCTCGTCCACCCAGATTGCGCTACCCGAAGGCTCAATTGAATAAAGCTTTATCCGACCTGGATGTGAAATGAATTTGGCTCGCGAATCGATTGAACTGTTGGAGCAGGTCGCACGAATCCTGTGGTTCGAAGGCACCAAGCACGGCTTGCGCGACCGCGAGTGGATGGCGCTGCGCTTCCTCTCCCGCGCCAACCGGTTCTCCCGCACGCCCTCGGCGCTCGCGAGCTACGTCGGCACCACGCGCGGCACCGCCTCGTTCATCATCGGTGAGCTCGAGCGGCTCGGCTATCTCGAGCGAAAGCGCTCAGCCAAGGACAAGCGGTCGGTGATGCTGAGCGTCACGCAGCAGGGCAAGAAGTTCCTGGCGCGCGACCCCGTCAGCGTTCTCGTCGAGGCGATTGCCGTTCTCGACGACGAGGCCAAGATCCGCTTCCGCGACGCGCTCCGCCACGTGCTGGACCAGTCGGACGCGGCCGAGCAGCGGCACCATACCGACATCTGCAAGCGCTGCATCTTCCTCCGGGAAGATCGCACCACGGCGGACGGCAAGACGACGGTCGAGTTCAGCTGCCGCCTGTTTCGCGCGCCGATCGCGGAGCCGGAGGTCGATCTGCTATGCACCAGCTTCGAGCATCACCGCCAATAGAAGGCGCCGTCGATCAGGGCGTTGCCTTGCGCGACGAATAGATCACGCCCCCGCTGGATTCGACCACCAGGCGCCCGTTCTCGTTCCGGATCTCCTCGATGCGGCCAAGGCCGGGCACCTGCTGCCCCAGCACGGCCTCGATGACGCCGTTCGGGCTTTGCAGGATCGCAATCCCCTCATAGGCCTGGCGCACCGACCAGCCCTTGACCACCTTCCGCGGCGCCGATGCGCGCTCGGAGGGAGGCACCGAGCCCGTGACCTCGGGCGCTGCGAGCGAAGCCATCATGGGCGCGGCCTGTGACGGCTGCGATTGCGCCAAAGTCGGCGCCGGAGCCTGGGCTTGCGCCTGGGCGAGCTTGTCGAGCTTCACCGTCGAGGACGAGCTCACCCGCTCGATGCGGTCCAGATTCTCGGCAAACCTGCCGAAGCGATCATTGGTCGCCTTGCTCGATTGATCGACCGCGGTGCGCAGGCCGTCGAGATTTTCGGACACGCCCGACACCTGCTTGCGCAACTGGGCGACGGTCTCGCGCAGATTCCTGATCTCCGTATTGGCCGCGACATTGTTCTGGGCGGGCTGCGTGGTGAGATAGGCGATCACGCCGGTGCAGGCGCAGACCACCAGCACGGCGGCGACCGCCAATGTCGCGAGCGGCGCGACCCAGGTCGGACGGGGCGGCGGCGGCTTGGCCACGATCACGGCCGGCTTCATCACGACCGGCGCAGGCTTGGGTATCGCCATCTTGTCGAGGCGCGCCTTGGCGCGAATGCGCTTCAGCCCCTCGAGCGCCTCTTTAGCCAACGCTTCATCGCTCGCCGCAGCCGACGCACGCTTCGCGCTCGCGGCGGGCTTGGCCGTTTGCGTCGCGTTGTCCTTTGTATTGCCTGGCGCCGGAGCCGGCTTCGCCGCCGCGGAAACGTCAGCAGTCTCGTTGGGACGAGCTTTTCCATCGGACAACATGCAAGAATGCTCCGTTCGGTTCGATCTATCGAACGACGAATTTATTTGTCGAAGCTTGCCCGAAACGTGCGCATCGAAATCTTTTCATCGCGCCCGACGCGACGTCGCATGAGTCGAAAGCGTCACGCACGTGGCAAGAGTGCGACTCGAAAGACACACCCTCGCCAAGATTTCGCCAAGCTGGAGTCGCCTCGCCGTACATGAGTCGAATTGTCGCATGTGGAAAAGCGGTGGAGAGAGTCAATCCGGGGTTGAAAACCCCTCCATGCGCCTACCCCGCAGCAGCACCCAAAACAGCTGTGATTATACGAGGATGCGGAACTATAGAACCGTCACGGTGCAAAACTAGTTCGGAATCCAAATCAACTGATACGATTGAATATATCAAGAAACAACTCGAAACAAATCAACAACATCAAACACACATAGCAATCGCTTTGTTGCGCGCGCTTGATCGGAAATCGGCAATTGTTACGGTCCTACTCAAGTGATTCTCGCCAGTTGGCGAGGAGATCAGCAAAGTTCGGTAGCGTTCGGACGTGATAAGCAACTTGACGCAACTGTTCTAGGTCGCTGTCTCAATCCGCTCCGCGAGGTGATCCGCAAGACACCCGCCGGGCCTCACGCAGTAAGCGTTCAGTATCGAGTCGAAGTAACAGGCCCGCGGAAAACGCAGGCACTGAGTGCGTAGGGCTGCCCGCGAATATCGAAACCATAACAACGGTTCGCGGGATGGAAATATCGTCAAACAGCACGGTCGCCGAGCCGGGCATCACAACAACCCACCGGCCGCGACAAGTGCGAAACAGGGGCGAAAGACTGATGTATATTATCGTTGATGATCGCGAGAGCGTCGCGAACAGCTATGTTGGAGGGCTCGTTCGCGAAGGCGTATCGTCGATCGGCTTCTCCTCCGGAGAATTCTGGGACTGGCTGCAATCTGCGAGTGAATCCGACCTGGCAGCGGTCGACGCCTTCCTCCTCGGGGACTGCGACGCCCGCGGAAGCCTGCCGCGGGCGATGCGCAAGCGCTCCTCGGCGCCCATCATCGCCATGAGCGGCCAGAAGATGCTCAAGAGCACGCTAGAGCTGTTCGAATCGGGCGTTGACGACGTCGTGTACGTGCCGATTCACCTGCGCGAGATACTTGCCCGAACGGCCGCGATCGCGCGCCGCCGGGTGGGCGAGCTGCCGAGACCCTGCGAGACCAGGATCCAGGTCTTCTTCAACGGACGCGACCCCGAGATCGCGGGCCACGCCCTCACCCTGCCCCGCCGCGAATTGCGCATTCTCGAATATATGGTCAGCAACCACGGCAAGTGGATCACCAAGACGCAGATCTTCAACGCGGTCTACGGCATCTTCGAGTCGACCTTCGACGAGAGCGTGATCGAGAGCCACGTCAGCAAACTGCGCAAGAAGCTCCGCGACCGCCTCGGCTTCGACGCGATCGTGGCCCGGCGCTACGTCGGATACCGCCTCAACATCCCCGCCGGCGAGACCGTCGACGTGCCGATGCAGGATCTCGACGAGGTCGGCATCCTCCTCAACAGGGCGCATGCCGTCCCGGCGGCCTATCCAGCCGGAAACTGACGCGGCAGAGCGCTGCCGCGGAAAACGACAACGGCCTCTGCGGAGCACCTTCGCAGAGGCCGCTGCACTTTCAGCGGCGGAGACGGCAGAACGCAGGCCTCGCGGCACGAGGCGCCGCCATACCGAAGCGCGACGAGATCAGGCCCGCTTTGGAATCCTGGTCGAGCATGGTCCTCCCGGAAAGCCGCTTCGCGCCTGTCCGGATCACGCTCTAGGGCTTTTGCTGGAATTCTTCTTTCGAGACGTAGTTGAAGTCCTCGACCAGGACGTCCTGGACGACGTCGGCCTGCATCCGCTGGTTGACGCGCTGCTTGATGCCCGTCGTGAGGATCGAGAGGTCGTAACGGGCGAGCTTCCTGAAATCGAGGCGGTCGTCGGCATAGATCCTGCGGAAGGCCTCATCGACGACGAACGGCTCCGGCGGAACGTTGAGCTGGTGCATGGTCCGCGCCTCCACGGTGTAGACGAAGCGCGCGACGATGTAGCCCTGCACATTGCCGTTCTCGACCATGGGCACGCTCAGCGCCCGCGTCTTCTGGTATTGGAGGCCGTCGAGATATGCGTCCTTTGCCGGCAGCAGGCTGCCGTTTTCCTTCCAATAGGCCACGGCGTAGCTCGTGCCTGCCGTGAGGATGCAGACCCAGAGCCCGGCAAGCACGAGTCTGATCATTTTCCGTCCTGCGCTTCGCGACCGGTGTAGGTGCCGTCCGAATCGGCATCCCTGATCGCCTTGACGATGATGGTCGCGACCTCGCGCACCGCGTCGTAGTGCATTTCGAGGATGGAACGATTCCGCTCGAGCTTCTCGCGCAACCGCTGGATCTCCTCGGTGATCTCAACCTCGCTGCCGAGATGCATCCGCGCCCGCATCAGGCGGACGAACTCGAGCATGCTCCGGCTCTTGCGGGCGCTGAAGTCGTCGAAATCGATCTTCTTGCCCGTAGCTAGCGCAACCGTCTCCTCCTCGACGATAGCCTCGAGCCGGCGAATCGCCGCCAGAAGGCCGCGCACCTCGTCCGCTCTCGCCGCCTCGGCGCCGTCGACCACCGCCTCGCCGCCGACGTTCGACAGCAGCACGGGCAACAGCGCATCGTCCGATGCTGCTTCAACCGTCATTGCCCCGGTGTCCACGACCGGCTGCTCCATCACCAGGGCTGCCGCGCCTTCTTGTGCCTGCATTGGAAATTCACCCCTCAACTTCTGTCACCCATTCCCGGATCATCATCCGGCCTTCCCCGTCACGTCCGGTCCCTCCGGATGCGCGCCGGCAAGCTGTCTCGCAATGCCGATGCCCTTGCCCTTCGCGAGCTGGTTGCCGAGCTGCTCCGCCAGCATCGACTTCCAGACGCTGCCGGCGGTCCCCTTGCCGAAGAGTTCCTCGGATTCCTTCGGCAGCATCGTCTCGACGAAGGTCTGGAGGATGAACGCCTCGAACTTCCGGTAGACGTCGCCGGACGCCGGCGCCTTGATCACCTGCACCGGGGCCCCGTTCACCGCCCCCGACTGCGCTTCGGAAACCTGCGCCGCGGGTTGACCGGCAGTAGCCGCCTCGGCCTTGCCGGCCTCCGCGTCCATCGTGGCGGCGAAATCGGCGTTCGACGATTTCAGCGCATCGAGCTTCGCGGTCGCCGCGCGTTGCGTCACGGGGTCGGCGGCCTCGAGAACGTCGAGGACGAGGTCGGGCGTCGCGGTCACGATCATGTCTTGTTCCGGCTGGCTGGCCGTGGCGTCCACTCGCGCACGGTGAGGCTTGTTCCCGTCATCTCCTCGAGCGAGCGCTTTTCCGCCTCGCGAAGCTTGTCCGCGAGCGCCGCCTTGGCGACTTCCTCGAGCTGTTTCACACGCCGGCTCTCCGCACGAACCTGGTCGAGCTGCCGCGAAGCCTGCTCCTTCACGGCGCGCGCACCGACGCTCGTCCTGTTGAGGCGCCGCGCGATCGACTCGCTCGACGATCCCGCCGGCGGCCTCCCCTCGTTCAGCGCCCCGACCAGCCATTCCTGCTCGTCCTGCAAGCTGCGCTCCTGCTGCCGCAAGTGTGCGAGCTGCCATTCGGACAGCCGGAGCTGGAGCTTCACGAGCGAGACCATCCGACCGAGCTTGTCTGCGCGCGACCTCATGATGGTCATTCCGCCAGCCAGGACGAGACGCCGAGCATGAATTGCGTCAAGAGCTCGTCGCTGGTGAGATAGAGCAGCAGGAAGCCGCCGAACAGCACGAAAGGCACGGAGATGAAGTAGACGGGAATCGCCGGCGTCAGCTTGTTGATCAGGCCGACCGCCAGGTTGACGATGACCGAATAGACGATGAAGGGGCTCGTGATCCGCAGTGTCAGCACGAACGCCTCCGACAGGCGGCCGACGAGCTGGTCGAGCGCCATGCTGCCGCCGAGCCTGTCGCCGGGATGCCAAACGTCGTAGGAGTTCATCAGCCCGCGCAGCACCTGCCAGTGCTGGTCGGTCATGAAGAACAGCGTGGTGACGGACGCCATGATCAGCGGCACCAGGGCCGGCGCCGGATCGGTGTCGGCGATCGGAGTGCCCGGGATGTTGCTCAGCCCGATCGCACTGGCCATCACGGTCGCCATGGTCTGAAGCGCGAGGAAGAACACGCGCCCGCCGAGGCCGATGACGCTGCCGACCAGGATCTCGGAGCCGATCAGGAGCGCCAGCGTCAGCGGCGCCGCGTTGTCCGTCAGAGGCTTCAGGACCGCGATCAGGATCGGCGTCAATGCAAACGTCGTGACGAGCGCGATGAACAGGCGGACCTGGGCCGGAACGTTGACGCTGGAATAGCCGGGCACGAACATCAGGCAGGCGCCGATTCGGCAGAACACGATGAACGTCACCAGCACGCTGTCGGCGAGGCTGCTGATCACGATATGGCTCCGAGCGCCCTGATCTCGGCGCTGCGCGCAACCTCCACATGCGACAGGACCGGCAGTGTCGGGAACACCCGCTCCAGGATCATCCGGACATAGGGTCGGGCTTCCGGGGTCACCGCCAGCACCACGCTGGTGCCGTTCTCGGTGAACTTGCGGATCGCGGCGCTGGCGTCCGTCGCGAACTGCTCGATCAGGCGCGGATCGGCGTCGAATTCGACGACGTCGCCCTTGGGGTCGCGCTTCAGGCTCTGGTGGAAGGCGAGATCCCAGCGATTGCCGAGGCGGACCACGTTGAGCACGCCGTTGTCGGAGAGGTCACCACAGATCTGCTGGGCAAGACGCGTGCGGACATGTTCTGCGACCTGTTCGGAGCGCCGCACATGGGGCGCGATCTCGGCGATCGCCTCCAGGATCAGATGGAGATTACGGATCGACACGCGCTCGGCCAGCAGGATCTTCAGGATCGACAGCAGGCCCGAATAGGAGATCTGTGACGGGCAGAGATCCTCGATCAGGCGCTTGTATTCGGGATCGAGCCGGTCGAGCAGCGCGCGCATGTCCTTGTAGGACAGGAGCTGGGCGAGGTTCGCCCTGATCACCTCGCTCAGATGCGTGAGCAGCACCGACAGATTGTCGACCGGCTTGCAGCCCTGCCGCCTGACTTCGTCGGTGAAGGCTTCCGTCACCCACAGCGCCTTCATGCCGAAGGCGGGTTCGATCACCTCCTCGCCGGGCACGTCGGGCTTGCCGTCCTTGTCGACCAGCACCAGCACCTCGCCGAGCCTGAGCTCGCCATGCGCGACGCGGGTGTCGTGGATCCGGATCTGGTATCCCTTGGGATCGATCGACAGATTGTCGGTGAGCTTGATCTCGGGAACGACGAAGCCGTACTGCTTGGCGAACTTCTTGCGGATCTTGGCCACGCGATGGGCAAGCTCGGTGCGCGAGCCCAACAGATGGACCGAAAGGTGGCCGCCGAGCGCCAGCTCGATCTCCGCGGTCTTGAGCGATTCCTTGACGGATTCCTTGGCCTCGGCCTGGGTGCGTTCGTCGGCCTTGCGCGCGTCCTCTTTCCGCTCCCGCGCCGCCTGCCGCCTGGGCAGCGTGTAACCGACGAAGGCCATGACGCCGCCGAGCAGCACGAACGGCGCCATCGGCAGCCCCGGCATGAAGGCGAGCACGAACATCATCAATGCGGCGGCCGACACGGCGCGCGGATAGCCGCTGAGCTGCCGCAGCACGGCCTGCTCCGCCGAGCCCCTGGTGCCGCCCTTGGAGACCAGCAGGCCCGCCGACAGCGACACGATCAGCGCCGGCATCTGCGACACCAGACCGTCGCCGACGGAGAGCTTCGTATAGACGTCGGCGGCGCGCGACAGCGTCAGGCCGTGATGGGTGACGCCGATGATGATGCCGCCGAAGATGTTGATCGCGGTGATGATCAGGCCGGCGATGGCATCGCCGCGGACGAATTTCGACGCACCGTCCATGGCGCCGAAGAATGCGCTCTCCTCTTCGAGCTCGCGGCGCCGGCGCTGAGCTTCCTTGTCGTCGATCAGGCCCGCGGACAGGTCCGCGTCGATCGCCATCTGCTTGCCGGGAATGGCGTCCAGGGTGAAGCGGGCGCCGACTTCCGCGATACGGGTCGCGCCCTTGGTGATCACGACGAAATTCACCGTGACCAGGATCGCGAAGATGATCAGGCCGATGACGAAGTCGCCGCCCATGACGAATTTCGAGAAGCCGGCGACGACATGGCCCGCGGCCTGCTCGCCCTCGCCGCCGCGTGACAGGATCAGGCGGGTGGTCGCGACGTTCAGCGCCAGCCGCAGGATCGTTGCGATCAGCAGCACGGTCGGGAAGGCGGAGAAGTCGAGCGGCCGCTGGATCCACAGCGCGACCATCAGGATCAACGCCGACAGCGCGATCGAGAAGGCGAGGCCGAGATCGATCAGGATCGGCGGGATCGGCAGGAACAGGATCGTGAGCATGGCCACGATGCCGCCTGCAAAAAAGGCATCCGCCCCGAGTCGTCGCGGGTTTGGCAGGCTAGCAGCTAACGTATCGGCCATGGGTCACCGGCAGAGGGTCCGCCCGGTAATCTGCCGCGCAAAGCTTACGCGAGGGTGGTGGCCGAGGCCTCGCGGCTCAGAAGCCGCGCTCGATATGCGAATAGACCATCTCGGTGAAGGTGGAGAGATGTGCGCCGATGAAGGAGCCGGAGATGGCGACGACCACCAGAATGACGATGATCTTCGGAACGAAGGTCAGCGTCACCTCCTGGATCTGGGTCAACGCCTGGATCAGTGCAATGATGGTGCCGACCAGCATCGCCGCCCCGACGGCAGGCCCGGAGGCGACGATGATGGTCCAGATCGCCGCCTGGACGATGTCGAGGGCGTCCCGCTCGTTCATGACTGGCTGATCGTGAGCCCGGGCCCGATCGCGACTTTCGTGCCGTTCTCGAGGGTCGCGACGGAGCCGTCGCTGTTGATGGAGACCGACTTGACCTTGCCTGAGAAGGTCGCACCGGTCGAGTCGGTGAAGCTGACGGTTTTTCCGATCAGCCCGTCGGCCTGCGACAGCGATTGCGAAGACAGCAGCGCATCCAGCTTGGTGTTGGTCTGCATGGCCTGCTCGACCGTCGAGAGCTGGGCGAACTGGCTCATATATTGCGAGGTATCCATCGGATTGGTCGGATCCTGGTTCTTCATCTCGGCGACGAGAAGCTGAAGAAAGGTATTGTAGTCGACGCTGTTGCTCGACGTGGACGTCGTGGAGCTGGTCGAACTGGACGACTTGCTGGTGCTGTCGGTCGCGCTGGTAACGTTCATCTAGCCTCTCCGCTGTCAGGCAGCCTCGAATGGGATGTCGGTGGCGACGCCGGCCAGGATGGCCTGCTCCACCGGGAACAGCGCCCGGATCCGCTTGAGCGCTTCGAAGTAACGGGTTGCCCCGACCAGCTCGTCGATCGCGACAAGCCCGTCCAGCATCTCGCGGCTTTCGCACACCGCAACCAGGGCCGCGTGGTGCTGGCCGTAGAGCGCCGAGGCATCGCGGACATCGGTCGGGTTCATCAGCATGAGCTGGACGATGAAATAGAGCTGCCGCATCGCCGTGGTGGCGTCGGAGGCCTGCATGATCTGCCCTTCGAGCAGAAACATCACGTCGTTGACGAGCTCGACGGAGACCTTGCGGTCCACGCGCAGCACCGCGCCGTTGATGTAGATCCGTTCGCCCGCCCGCAAGGAGATCTTCATTAAAGAGCGTCTCGGATCAGGCGGTTGATTTCGATGAGCTGCGTCACGTCGCCCGACCTCTCTTCGCGAAGGCGATCCGCCTCCTTGACGACCCACAAGCCGATCGAAATGATGTCGGCGCGCAGCTTGTCCGGGAGTCCGTTTTCCGGGTGCGCGAGATCCTCGATGAAGATCGTCCACAGCCGGCGCACATAGAGCAGGCTCTCGACCAGATCCTCGAAACTGAAGCGCCCTTTCTGGATCCGCTCGAGCCGGTCGATGCCGAGGCTGAGCGCCTGTCGCTCGCGGCCTCTGGCCTCATAGCCGCTCTCGTCAACGACCGCTTCATAGGCTTCAAACGTCATCAGGACCACTCTGCGCAGGAAACTGGATAACAAGACAAAGGGTGCGAACCTTGCAAATGAACGTGGCTCAGAGATAGTTGATGAGGCTGATCTTCTGGAGCTGCGAGGTCAGCGCCAGCGCCGTCTGGATCTGGGTCTGCAAGGTGTTGACCCGGACCGCGGCTTCCGCCGGATCGACCTTCTCCATGCCGACGATCTGATTGTTGAGAATGTCCTGCTGCGCCTTGAGCTTGTCGTTTGCGGAGGTGATGCGCTGCTGGACCGTACCGACGCTGCCGCCGAGCGTAGCAAGATCCGTAATGGCGTTGCCAACGAGGCCGATGGCCTTGTCAACGACGACCTGGAACGTCTCTTGGCTCAGTTTCGCGTTCCCGAGATCCGCCATCATGGTGTAGGCCTCGGCGAGCCTGCGGAAGCCGATCTGGTTGGCGCTAACGGACGTATCGGCGATCTCGGTCGTGGAAATACGGCTTTGCATGACCTGGTCGGTGGCCGATGACCAGTTGGTGTTCCAGGCCGGGCTCGCGAACTCGGCATCGAAGGTGGTGTTGAGAAAGGTCTGCATTTGGGTCGCGGTAATGCTGCTGACGCTCGCTGACGATTGCGAGAAGCCGAAGGCCGCAAGGAAGTCGGCGTCGACCTGGTTCTTGCTGGCCGAGCCCGCGGCGTAGGTCGTGACCGGCGTGTTCTGCGTGTTGATGCCCGAGAAAAGATACGAGCCGTTGTACGAGACGTTCAGCGCGCCGATCAGATCCTGGAGGTTGGAGGACGCAGGCGGCAGAATGATCCGCCCGCCGCCGTCGGTACTGCGGGCCGCGATCAGATCCTTGAGGAAGTCCGTTGCGGTCTTGCCGAGCTGGGTGATCCGGGTTTGCGTCGTGTCGAGGCGTCCCGAGACGAGCTCGTTGGTATCGACGAGCTGATCGGCGAAGCCCCAGTCCGCCCGCAGGGTGAGGTCGCTTCCCGTCGTGGCACCAAGCTCGAGGCCAACATCGGCGAAACGGCTGGTGGTCGCCTCCTTCGACGCCTTGCTCAGCGCGGCCTGGTTGTTCGTGATCGAGGACCTCAACGACGAAGACAGCATCAAGGTCGAGATGTAGTTCGCGCTCATCATGGCTTAATTCCCCACGGCGGCCAGCAGGCTCTGCAACATTTCGTCGACGGTCGAGATGATCTTCGACGAGGCCGAATAGGTGCGCTCGACCTGAAGCATCAAGGACATCTCGTCGTCCATGTTGACGCCGCTGACGTTGGACAGCGCCGCGGTGCTGCGGTCGAGCAGCGTTTTCTGGTAGCTGACGTTGGAGTCCGCGGTCTTGCGCTGGTTTTCGATCCAGCTCGTCGACGACGACGCGAAGTCGATCAAGCTGCCACTCGGCTTGCCTTGCGTGGTTGCATCGAACGGCTGCGACGCATCCATGTTGCCGATGAGCTGCTGTAGCCGGACCGAGTAGCCGGCGTTGCCGGCGGTGTTGTATCGATAAGCCGGGTTGCCGCTGATCGCGCCGTCGCGCAGCAGGTTCGGGTTTCCGCCCAAGGCCGGATCGACGGAGGCGGCGACCGTAATCGAGCCGGCGAGGCCGACCGATACCGTCGCACTCGCTGGCATCGCCGGCGCGCCGGGATATGTGAACAGGCCGGGCCTGTCGGCCAGGGTCGGGACGGGCGACTGGTCGCTTTCCTTGAACGCATTGATCAAACCGCGCGCGACTTCGTCGAGCTGGCTCTGGTATGTGACCGTATCATTGTCGCGCAACTGGGCGAGGCCCGCGAGCTTGCCCGACTTCAGCGGCATCACGGAATTGGCGCCGGTCACCGGCACACCGTCGATATAGACCGCGTTGCCCGTGGTGCCGGGCGTATAGACGTTGGTCGCGGTGAAGCTCACCGTTCGCGCCGACTTGTCGAACAGCACGACGCCGCTGTCGGTGTAGAGCGCCGCGTCGCCGTTAGGTCGGAGCGACATGGTGACGCCGAGTTCCTGCGACAGCTGCGAGACAATGTTGTCGCGCTGATCGAGATAGTCGGTGATGTCGTCGCCGGAGACCGTGCCCTTCATGATCTCGGTGTTCACGGTCTGGAACTGGGTGAGCAGCTGATTGATGTTTTGAACCGACGTTTTCATGTCGGCATCCGCGCCCTCACGAACCGACTGCACGGTCTGGGTCGCCTGATTGAGCGCGGTCGCCATGTCCTTGGCGGACGTGACCGCCGCCTGCGCCAGCGTGGTGTTGTCCGGGGCGTTGGCATACTGCTGCAGCGCCTTCTTCAGCGCATTGAGCTGCGCCGTCGGCGACTGGTCGAGCTCCGTATCGTCCACCGTGGCAGATGCGATCTTCTGGAGCCCGTCATAGATCGCGTTCTGCTTGGCCGACGACGAGGTCGCGACCAAGACGTTGTTGTAGAGACCCGAGCTGGCGGCGCGCTGGATCGCCGCCACATAGACGCCGGCCCCGGGGAGGTTGTCCAGCACGGCAATCTTGCGCGAATAGCCGGTTGCGCTGGCACCGGCAATGTTGCGCGAGATGGTCGAGGACTGGATACCCGACGCCATGAGCGAAGCGCGGGCGGAGTCGAGAGCGGCGGTAAGGGACATGATTTGCTCTGGCCCAGGATGAGCGCTTGAGGATTCAGCGCTTCAGGTTGACGACGACGTCCAGAAGGTCGGAGCCGGTCTGGAACGTTTTCGAGTTCGCAGTGAAGCCGCGCTGCGCCTCGATCATCCCGGTGAGTTCGTCCGCGAGATCGACGTTGGAATCTTCCAGGGCGCTGGACTGGACCGTACCGAGCCCGCCGGTGCCGGCATTCGCGACCTGCGCATTGCCTGAATTCATGTTGGTCGAATAGACGTTGCCCGGCTCCGGCGTCAGATTGTCCGGGCTCGCGACGTCGGCGAGCATGATCGTAGAGAGCGTCAGCTGCTGCCCGTTCTTGAGGGTGGCTGTCACGTGACCCGCGTCGTCGACATTGACCTTGTCGATGGCCGAGGGGACGCTGCCGTTGACGGTGGCCTTGAAGCTGAAGTCGGTGCCGACCTGCGTCATGTTCGACAGGTTCATGGTGAGCGCCGCGCCGCCGGGGACGGTTACGGTGAGACCCGTCGGGCTCGCGGCGGCCAGCGCACCTTTTCCGACCGCCGTGGTATCGAAGGTGAAGGTGGTTGCGGCAGCGAGTGAGGCACCGGTCGCGGAGTTATAGAGCTGCACCTGCCAGGTGTCCGAGCCGGCAGCCGTCGCGGTGTGGGACATATACACGTCGAGCGTAACGGCCTGGCCGATATTGTTGTAGGCCACGATCGAGCTTTTCGATGAATATGACGCCGGACCCGGCGGGCCGGCAATGACAGCCGCCTTCGGATCCAGATTGCCGGTCGTGAGCGTTCCCGCCGTCGACGGCACGGGCACCTGCGAGACCTGCGCGACGTTCACGATCTGCATTCCCGAGAGGCTGTTCTGCGAGAAATTGGTCACGAGGCCGGGCTGTCCCAGAAGGTAGAAGCCGGCCGCGTTGACCAGATTGCCCTGGGCGTCCGGCACGAACGAGCCGGCTCGCGTCAGAAACTGCTGCGTATTGTTGGCGTTCGACACCACGAAGAAGCCGTTGCCCTGGACGCGGAGGTCCGTGGTCGACGTGGTGAACTGCGTATGTCCCTGGTCGCTGATGGCGTAGCGAACGGTCGTCTCGACGGCGCCGGAATCGTAATTGCCCGATCCGCTCTTCAGGATCAGCGAGGAGAATTCGGTGGAAGCCCGCTTGTAGCCGGTCGTGTTGACGTTCGCGATGTTGTCCGAGACCGTCGACAGCTTGTTGGACTGCGCAGACATGCCGGAAACGCCGGTGCGCATAACACCATACAGGCTCATGGATTGGGCTCCTTTGGTAGGTTGCAGTTACAATGAGGGTTCTTGCTTGCGCGGGGCTGATGATCGGGAACCATGCACAACTTCCTGTTGTCAGGTTGTCTTCGGCTGACAGAAGGATCGCGCCTTGTCGGTCCACGCGCCGAAGCCGCTCGAGACGAGGTGAGCCACGATGTGACAGACATAGCGCTTCTGCGCCGGCTGGTTGTTCGGGCCTGCGTTGTAGCGGGCGACCGCCATGGTCCAGCTGCCCTCGCGCTGCTTCAGTTCCTTCAGGAAGCGTGCGGCGTAGTCGACGTTCTTCGCGGGGTCGAACATCGCGCGCACCGAAGCGAACTTGTCGCCGTGATAATAGTGGTTGATCTGCATGCAGCCGAGGTCGATCAGCTTGATGCCCTTGCTGCGCATCGCCTCGAAATTCGCGATCGCGTCGTTCATGTCGTTGGCGAACACGGTCTGGCCGTCGGCGCCGAGCGCGTAAGGGTGGAGCGAACCGCGCCGTCCGGTCTCGGTGAGGCCGACCGCATAGAGAATGCCGAGCGGAATCCCGTGCTGCTGGGACGCACGCGCCATCTCGCGCTCGCAGGGGCGCGCGCCGTCGGCGGCCGCCTCGGCGGCGCCGGCGTTACAGATAAACAGGGCCGCGACGAATCTGCGGCGCCACGTCCTGGTCATGACGCGTCTCCTGGTTGGACTGGCGCTCCTGCCGGGCCTGTCTCGCATCGCCGTCCGATTGTCCCGACGACGTGCCGGCGCCGTCGAACGTGCCTTGCGACTGTGGCGAGGGCTGTTGCTGGCCCGAGAACTGCGGCTGCGACTGGCCGGAGCCGCTCTGGAATCCGTCCAGCGAGCCGTGCTGGACGGGCGCGACGTCGGCGACGTAGCCGGCCGACTGCATCAGCTCGCGGATCGAGTCGCGCTGCTGGTCCAGCATCTGGCTGGTGTCCTTGCGTTCGGCCGCGAGATGGATGGAGACCTCCGAGCCGACGAGGCGGAGGCGCACGGTGACATTGCCGAGCGACGGCGGCTCGAGGCTGACGGTCAGGATCTTGAGCGGCTGGTCCGGCGCATTGGTCTGGGACGTCGCGAGATCGGGGGCTGCGGACGCCGCCGGCGCCGAGGATTCCTTCAGCTCGGTAACCACCGCGTTGGCGACCTGTTGCGGCGCGTTGAACTGCGCCGGGGGCAGATGGGTCTCCTGCTGGACCACGGTGACCTTGGTCGCCTCGGGCAAAGCGTCCCGGGTCGAAGCCTTGACGGCGCGTTCGACATTGGCCGTGACGGCCTCGAAGCCCGGCGTCGCGGGCATTGCTTTTGACGAACTCTCGTTGCCCTGCGGCGCGGCGGCCGCCACCTGCGAAGCCGCGGCCTGTGAGCGCGCGCCTGTCGAACCGGCAGGGGGCGGCGCGGAGTCGGCGATGGCGACCTTCGCCATGCCCGTCGCCTGAACCTCGCCCTTCGTCGTGGAGGAGCGCTCGTCGCGCGCGGGCGCGTCCTTCCTGTCCCCAGCCGGTGACGGCACCTGCAGCTTCACGGCCGGCACGGCGGCGAGCTCCTGTCCGACGATCGCGGGAATGCTCGGCCGGCTCGAAACGTCCGCCTTCGCGGCCTGGTCGACCGGACCTTGCGTCTCCGACGACTCGTCGGTGTCCTGGTCGGACGACTTGTGACTGGACTGGGCGTCGTCGGCCGCCTCGGTGCGTTCGTTTATCGCCTCGTCCTTTCCGGCCGGATGCGCGAGGTGCGTGCGCAGCGTTCCGGCCTTCACGGTCGTATCGCCGCCTTCGTCTTTGAGCGCCCGCTTGGCCAGGTTCGAGACGGTGTGGAGCAGATCGTTGAACGACGAATCCGCATGCGATTTTGCCCCGGCGCTCTTCGCCGCGCGCGACGTCCCGCGCATATTGAGGCTCTCGGCGAGCCCCGAAAAATGTCCGGCGGTTCCGCTGAGCTTGGTCATGGGCGGCGATCCCTGGTGAGAAGTTCGAGTTCGCCGAGCTCCTTCCGCGCACGCGCGAGAGCCGCGTTCGATGAGGCGAGATCGAGACGCGCCGGCGTGACCGGAGGCTTGTCGGCGGTGGCGGCAGATCCGCCCGCGAACGGTTTGCGAACATCGAGCGCGAGCTGGACCGTTGCATTCAGCAGGGGAACGTCGCGCTCGGGCAGCTTCGACCGGTCGAGCGCCTTCAGCTCGGCGAGACCGCCGTCATATTCGTCGGTGAGCACCCGCGAGGCGCCACGGAAGAAATGCGCACGCTCGCGCTCCGCCGAAGCGTCGGCGCTGAGCGTCAGCGCCCGCTCGCCGGCAAGCCGGGTCACGGCCATCCGTCCACGCACCATCGCACTGCGCGCGATCACGAGATAAAGCTTGAGGCGGCTACTGCGATCGATCTGCTCCAGCATGGTGACGATCCGCGCAAAGCGACGCTCGTCGAGAGCGAGGCTCGATTGCGTCAGGCCCGTGGAGAAGCGCTGCCAGAAATCGCCGGCATAGACCGAGTTGCGGTAGTGGCGGATATAGGCCAGCGTCAGGAACTCGAACTTGTCGAAATCCTCGGCCTGCCCGACCAGCAGGATCTCGCGCCGCAGCGCCGCCTCCTCCACCAGCGTGCCGGGCAGGAGCAGGCGCGCGTCGTCCAGACGCTCGATCGCGAGCGAGGCCTCGGTGCGTGCAAACAGCGCGCCCTGGACCAGCGCGACCTGTCCGCCCAGACCCGACGGAATCGTCCTGGGCTTGACGTCCTTGAGCAGCTCGCGCGCTTCCTCTTGCCGGCCCTCGACATAGGCGAGCGCGCCGTCGAACAGCCGTCCGTCGACGTTCATCTTGTCGCGCGGCAGCTTGCGGACCAGTTGCGGAGCGCCGCCGCTGAGCAGGTAGATGACGACGGCCTGGCTGTTCTGCGGGTTGCTCCACACGCTCGCATCGGCGGCGAGAAATTTCTCGCCGATCTGCCGGATCAGCGCGATGTGGCCGCCATGCGCCGCGGTGTCGCCGTTGGCGATGCCGTCCTGCACGGCCTGCAATGCGCGCACGAGCTCATAGGGTTCACCCGATGTCGACGCCGGAGCCGGCGCCGGATCGGCAAGCGCGCGTGCCGCCGCGAACGGCAGCAGCACCAGCAGGGCGGCACGGAGGAGCGGCCTGATCAAGGGCGCTTCTCCCGGATCAGGATCTCGATCCGGCGATTTTGCGCAGCCGCCGGGTCGTTCGGAAGTTTCGGCCGCCGGTCGGCGTAGCCTTCGACATGCTCGATCCGCTGCGCATCGACGCCGGAGCGGACCAGCATGTAATAGGCCATCTGCGCACGTGCCGTCGACAGCCGCCAATTGTCGTAGGTTTCCGACTTGTACGGCCGATTGTCAGTGTGGCCGCGGACGATGATCATGCCCTGGCGTTTCATCAGCAGCGGCCCGATCTTGTCGATCACGCGGATGAGCTCGGGCCGCGGTTCTGCCGAGCCGACCGCGAACATGCCGAAGCTCGCATCGTCGGTTAGGCTGACCAGCAGACCTTCCTCGACCTGACGCACCTCGGCCGCCGGTCCCGCGCCCGCCTTGATGTCCGACAGCGCATCCGCGATCGCGGACTGAAGCTGCTTGACGGTCGGCTGCTGCGTTTGCGCGGCGTCGCGCGGTTCGGAATCCTTCGACGTATCGCCGGGACGCCCTTGCGCAGCGGCACTGGCCTGAGCACCCGGCTGCGCGTTCGCCTGCGCGCTGCCTTCGCGCGAAGACTGCGACGGCGCGGGTCCGGGCGGCAGCAGGGGCGACAGGCTTGCGGACGACGCATCGGCGTTCGGCGCCACGCTTCCGCCGGCATCATCCGCCTTGGCACGGCGCGCCTGCGGCTCGCCCTGGCCCGTCCCGGCCGCGTTGTCGCGCGCGGACGCATTCGGCTTGGGCTCGCTCTCGATGAAGCGATCCGAATCCTTCGACGCCTGCGGCGCCAGTTTCCAATAGCCGGGATCAAAGGGATCGCGGTAGGCGTCGCCGCCCTTGAGGCCATCCTCTTCCGCGGACGTCAGCGCGCCGGCGCGGCGCTGGCCCGAGGCCTGGTTCGCGCTATTGGCGATCTCGGCAAGCGTCGCATAGGGATCGCGGAACAGAACCTTCTCTTCGAAGGAGGCAGGCTTCTCCGCCGTCGGCGAGTCTCCGCGACGTTCTTCGTTCGGCCCGGCCGGCTGACGCTTGCCGTCCTGGCCCTCGAACGAGGTCGGTTCCTTTTTGGAGAGATCCTTGAGGCCCTTCGGGGCGGGTGCGTTCTCCGCAAGCTTGATCGGATTGAAATAGCTCGCGACCACCTGCTTCTGGTCCTGGTTGAGCGCGTTGAGCAGCCACATGACCAGGAAGAACGCCATCATCGCGGTCATGAAGTCCGCATAGGCGATCTTCCATACGCCACCGTGATGCGCCTCCTCGGCGAACGCGCTGCGCCGGCGGACGATCACGAGCTCTTGCTTGACCTCCTCCATGGCGGGCTACCGGCGTGCCTCGTTCAGGCGCTCGCTCCAGGCCGCGATCTTCGTCTCGATCACGGTCTGGTCGGCGACGACGCGAACCTCGAAAGTCTCGGCGGCCTCGTACTCGATGCCCGTTCGCCGGGCCGTCTCGAGCTGCGTCTTCACCAGGTCAAGCAGTTCGCTCGGGCCGGTGATCTTGAACACCGGCACCGGCGAGTTGCCGGTCAGCGCCGCGATTTGCTCGACCAGCGACCCGATCGCCTTGTCGCGGACCGCATCGGCGAGGAACGGAAGCAATATTCGGGCAACGGAGCTCGCAATGTTGGTCTCGATCTCGCGGCAAGCCGCCTCGAAGCCGCTCACGATCGTGACCGCCTGCTGGTCGGACCATTTGGCCCGCTCCTCGCCGAGCCGGATCGCGCTGCGCACGCGTTCCTCGGCAACCCTGGCATCGCCTTCCGCAACGCCGGCGGCATGGCCGCGCCGGTAGGCATCGTCCAGGAGATTGACCGGGGGGGCTTCCGTCGCGGGCGCCGGAGGCGGCGATTGAAACTGCGGCTGCGAATGAGCCTGAGGCTGCGGTTGAGGTTGCGGCTCGCGCCGGACCTCCTTCGGCCTGGTCAGCACGTCCTGGATCTTGGGCGGCGGAGGCGGCGGCGGTGACTTGACCCGGCCGTTCGCGTCGAACTGCGTCAGGAGTTTTCCGATTGCCGCGTTCATGCCGCCTCCTCGCGTCGCATCCAGTCTTTAAGGATCGCTGCTGCCTGGGCCTGGTCAAGCCGGACGATCTGCTCCAGCCGCTTCTGCGGCGTGCGCTGCATCTTGCCTTCGAGGTCCTCGACGAGGTTGAGCTCGGGGTCCTGACTCTCGGCCAATGCAAGGGCTGTGGCAGCTTCAAGCTCAGCGGCCTCCGCCGCCTCGGTCTGCGCCTGCGCCGCGCGGTGGGTCAGGATGCCGTTGACCGCGGGGCGAAGGCCGAACCAGACCAGCATCGACGCCACGGCCAGGATCGTCACCGCGTTGATGACACTGCCGAGCTGCTTGTTGATCATCTCGACGAAGCTGATCGGCGGCACCGGCGCCAGTTCGCGCGAGCCTTCGATGAAGTCGACGGCCGTGACCTGGATCTGGTCGCCGCGCTGCTTGTCCAGTCCGCCGGCGGTCGCCGCGAGCTGGCTGATCTCGGCGAGCTTGCTGTCGACGATGGCCTGGTTGCTCTTGTCGCCGAGATCGGCGACAAGGCGCGCGCGGTTGACCAGCACGGCGATGAAGAGCTTCTTGACCAGATAGCCGTCGCTTACCGTCGTGGTGGTCTTGGACGACACCTCGAAATTGGTGACGTCCTCGCGACGGGTCTTGTCCTCGCTCGAGTTCTTGCTGCCGCCGCCGTTCACCTGCTGATCGGGAAGGTTCTGCTGCACCGTGGTCGGCGTCGAGCGGTCCGCGTTCTGCGACGACTCCTTTTCGCGCACGTTCCGCACGGAACGCTCGGCGCGGCTCTCCGGATCGTAGACGGTCTCGTTGGTCTGCCGCTTGTCGGTGGAGAGCTGCGGCGCGACGCTCACCTCGAAATTGTCGAGACCCAGATACGGCGTCAGCGCCTTGCGGATGTTCTCCTGCACCATCCCGCCGACCGTCTTCTGGAGGCTCGCCATCTTGGTCGGCGCAGCGGTGGCCTCGTCCTCTTCGGCCAGCAGCATCGAGCCGTCGGCATCCAGCACCGTCACCTTGTCGCGGCTCATGCCGGGGATGGCGGCCGCGACGAGATGGCGGATCGACTGCGCCGTGCGCGCCTCGATCGCGCCGTCAGTGCGTAGCACGACCGACGCCGAGGGCGGCTGTTGCGTCGCGCGGAACGAGCCGCGCACCGGCATCACGATATGCACCCGCGCCGCCTTCACGCCCTTCATCAGCTGGACCGTGCGCGCGATCTCGCCTTCGAGTGCGCGCAGTTTCGTGACTTCCTGCATGAACGAGGTCAGGCCGAGCGAGCCGATCTTGTCGAACAGCTCGTAGCCGGAATTGGCGCTGGTCGGCAGCCCCTTCTCGGCGAGCAGCATCCGCGCCTGCATCGTCTGGCTCGGGCGCACCGAGACGGCGTCTCCGGCCGTATTGACGTCGAAGGCAATATTCTGCTCGCGCAGGGCAGCGCCCATGCGCGTCACATCTTCGCGGGAAAGGCCGGTATAGAGTGTCTCGAATTCAGGCCGGCTCAGATAATAGGCGCCGCCGACGACGGTGACGAGAACGGCAAAGCCGATCAATCCCAGGGCCATCAGGCGTCGCGGCCCAAGCTCCAGCAGATTGTTGAGCAGTTGCTGTATCTGCGCACGACTGAACAGCATGTGACCTCGTACCAATGCGAACATATGGGACACTCCGCTGCCAACCTTGTCTGAAGGTTGCGCAGGAACACGAATGTGTCGGTTCGCGGGCGAGGCGTTGTAATTTTACAAGAAGTCGGGGGACGCTATCGCGCGGATCGGCAACAGGTGCACGGCCGGACGCATCGCGGCGCGATCGGCTGCGGCGTGTTGCTTGAAATCTGGCGTCAGGAGATCGATTGCGGGCACATCTTGTGCCGTCATATCCGCCGTCATGGCGGAGACCGTGCTCCCTTGGGAGCACGGCCGATTTCGAAGCCGCGGCTTAGCGGAACAGCGACAGGATGCTCTGGCTGTTCGCGTTGGCGATCGAGAGCGCCTGAACGCCGAGCTGCTGCTGGGTTTGTAGCGCCTGCAGGCGCGTCGATTCCGCGTTCATATCGGCGTCGACGAGCTGGCCGACACCGCGGTCGACGGAGTCCATCAGGGTCTTGACGAATTCCGTGTTGGTCGCGAGGCGGTTCTTGACGGCACCGAGATTGGCGGCGGCCGATGCCACCGTGTTGATCGCAGTGGTGACCTGCGCAATGTAGGCATCGAGCGTGGCCTGGTTCGCCGCCGAGTCGGTCAGCGCACTGATGCTCATGTTGTCGACCGACGCGAAACCGGTCGTGCTGTTGCCGGTCACCGTATCCAGGATGCCCGTCTGGGTTGCGCCGCCGGTGGTGTAGAGCGCGTAGCTGGCGGTCGTCACCGTGATGGAGCCGATGGTGGGCGTACCGCCGACACGCGAGTACGACGACACGAGGTTGAAGCTCGTCGGCGTGGCCGAGGAACCGGTCGAGGTGTTGATGCTCAGCCAGTTGATTCCGTTGAAGGTCGCCGAGTTGGCCTTGAGCTTCATGTCCTGCTGGATCTGGGTGATGTCAGCCTGGATCTTGGTGCGGTCGATGCCGGCGGTCTTGGCTTCGACCAGCAGCGCCTGAAGCTTGGTCAGACCGCCGGTCTTGTCGCCGATAACCGAGGTCAGAGCGGTATATTCGGTGTCGACGGTCGCGGACGACAGACCGAGCGAGTCGGAGATGGCGGAGAGCGCGGCGTTGTCGGAACGCATCGACGTCGCGATCGACCAGTAGGCAGCGTTGTCCGAAGCGGTCGAGACACGTTGACCGGTCGAGATCCGGTTCTGCGTGGTCGCGAGCTGCGAGCTGACGTTGCGGAGGGTCTGCAGCGCGGTCATTGCAGACGAGTTGGTGAGCAGACTAGAACCCATTTTGATGTCCCTTTGAAGATTGAATTGTGTTTGGGGGACATACCGGGCTTGCACCGGTACGACAGGGCGGCGTCATGCCTTTGGGCCGCGGAAATGCGGTGAAGGGCCCAACCTGTCGTAGCGGAGAGGTTACCCGCCGAAGCTTGTGCGAGGCTTGTGGCTCTGTGACCCCGCTGCAACAGCGGGGCAGGATCATGGCGTGGACGCAGCGTCACGCCAGACAAAAAAGGGCCGCGCTTCGCGAGAAGCGCGGCCCTCCCCCAGACGAGTTGAGGTTTAGCGGAACAGCGACAGGATGCTCTGGCTGCTGTTGTTGGCGATCGAGAGCGCCTGCACACCGAGCTGCTGCTGGACCTGGAGGGCCGCAAGGCGGGTGGACTCCTTGTTCATGTCGGCGTCGACGAGCTGGCCGATACCGCGGTCCACGGAGTCCATCAGGGACTGGACGAATTCCGTGTTGGTCGAGAGGCGGTTCTTGACGGCACCGAGATTGGCGGCGGCCGATGCCACCGAGTTGATCGCAGTGGTGACCTGCTTGATGTAGCCATCGAGCGTGGTCTGGTCAGCCGCCGAGTCGGTCAGCGCGCCGATGGCGATCGTGTCGACCGACGCAGCGGTCGAGCCGGTGCCGGTCACCGTGTCCAGGATGCCGGTCTTGGTTGCGCCGCCGGTGGTATAGAGCGCGTAGTTGGCGGTCGTCACGGTGATGGAGCCGATGGTGGGCGTACCGCCGACGCGCGAGTACGACGACACGAGGTTGAAGCTCGTCGGCGTGGCCGTGGACGAGCTCGAGGTGTCGATGCTCAGCCAGTTGATGCCGTTGAAGGTCGCCGCACCGGCTGTGGACTTCAGCTGCTGCTGGATCTGGGTGATGTCAGCCTGGATCTTGGTGCGATCGACACCGGCGGTCTTGGCTTCGACCAGCAGCGCCTGGAGCTTGGTCAGACCGGAGGTGCTATCGCCGATAGCCGTGGTCAGAGCGGTGTATTCGGTGTCGACGGTCGCGGCCGACAGACCGAGCGAGTCGGAGACCGCAGCGAGCGCGGCGTTGTCGGAGCGCATCGACGTCGCGATCGACCAGTAGGCGGCGTTGTCCGAAGCGGTCGAGACGCGCTGGCCGGTCGAGATGCGGTTCTGCGTGGTGGAGAGCTGCGAGCTGACAGACCGGAGGGTCTGGAGCGCGGTCATGGCGGTCGAGTTCGTAAGCAGGCTTGACATTGCGAATGTCCCTTTATGTACGCGTTACATTTTCACGAGGGGACATACCGGGCTTTCACCGGTACGGAGGGGCGGCATCATGCCTTTGGACTGATGTGGGTGGGGTCCAACCCGCCGTGACGCATTGCTAGCACGCGAAGTCTTGCCGCCAGATTAAGGTTGGCTTGAATTCCGCTGTGAAATCATATGGTTAACATTACCCGCCGCTAACCATAAGCGGGTACTTCTCGCTAACCATAACCGGCCGGCCGGCGATCGCCGCTGCTACGAGAACGACCGCACCAGTCCGGAGGCCAGCAGGTTCCAGCCGTCGATCAGCACGAAGAACAGCATCTTGAACGGCAATGCGATAATCGTCGGCGGCAGCATCATCATGCCCATCGACATGGTCAGCGTCGCCACGATCATGTCGATGACGAGGAACGGCAGCATGATGAGGAATCCGATCTCGAACGAGCGCCTGAGCTCGGAGATCATGAAGGCCGGAATGATGACGCGCAAATCGATGCGCTTGTCGTCGAACTTCTTGCGGAAGCTCTCCGCGGCGAGCGCCTCGAAGGTCTGGAGATCCTTGTCGCGGACATGCGCCAGCATGAACTCGCGGAACGGATCGGTGATCTTCAGATAAGCCTCTTCCTCCGAGATCTCGTTCTTCATGAGCGGCTGGACGCCGGTCTCCCAGGCGCGGTCGAAGGTCGGCGCCATCACGTAGAACGTCATGAATAGCGCGAGGCTGACCAGCACCAGATTGGCCGGCGTGGTCTGGAGGCCGAGGCCGGAGCGCAGGAACGACAGCGCGACCGCAAACCGCGTGAAGCTCGTCACCATGATGAGCAGTCCCGGCGCCACCGACAGCACCGTGATCAGCGCCATCAGCTGGATGATGCGGCCGCTGGTCGAGCCGTTTCCGGGCGGCAGCAGCGAGTTGAGGTCCGGAATCTGGGCGAATGCCATCTCGGGCAGCACCGCCAGAATCAACGCGAGCAGCAGGACTCTCAATTTCACTGAATCACCAACGTCTCAATGATCAATTCGCGCACCTTGCCCGAAGAGCGGACATTGGCGCGTTCGGCGAGGTCGTCGCGCAGATGCTGGAGCCCGCGCGATCCCTCGAACTGCGTGACCGAGGCCGACCGCAGATAGGTGACGATGTCCTCGCTGATATGGGCGGCCAGGATGCCGGCGTCCTCGTCGCTCATGCTCTCGGTCACCATGGAGGCCTCGACACGGGCCCAGTTGTTGGCCGGCGCGCCGAGATTGGTCACGATCGGGGACAGTTTTCGAAGCCGCGCGCTGCCGGCGTAGCTCGACGCAAGCGGCGGCGGCGTGGCGCTCTTCTTCGCGTCGGCGACGCGCTCGGCGGCCGCAAACAGATGCAGGCCGGCAAGGGCACCGGCACCGATCGCGACCAGGGTCAGCGCCAAAATGGCGGCAATCAGGCGCATCGCGTCCCCTGCCCTCGCGACGCGGCCCGGCCGGCGCGAACCTCAGAACGGTGCCACGGCGTCATAGATCCGATGTCCCCATCCAGGCTGCTGCACATCCGACAGATTTCCGCGACCACCATAGGATACGCGCGCCTCCGCGATCTTCTCGTAGGAGATCGTGTTGGTTCGCGAGATGTCGCGCGGACGCACGATGCCGCCGACATTGAGCACGCGCATCTCGGTGTTGACGCGGAACTCCTGCGAGCCGCTGATCATCATATTGCCGTTCGGCAACACGTCGGTGACGATCGCGGCGATGGACAGCTTGATGTCCTCGGTGCGATCGATCTGGCCGTTGCCCTTGACTTGGGTGTTGGTGCTGAGGTTGGCGGTGGCCTGGCCCTTGTCGGCCCATCCGGCGACGTCCATCAGCCAGTCGAGCCCGAACTTGATCTGCGAATCGCGCGAGCGGTCGGTCTTGTTGTCGAGCTTGGCCTTGTCCTGCATCGAGATGATCACCGTCACGACGTCGCCGGTGCGCCGGGCACGGGGATCGCGATAGAGATCGGTGCCGTCGTCCCAGGTCGAGCGATAGCTGACCGGCGTACGCACGCGGGGCGTCACCGGGATCGGGTCGGCCTGGCTCCGCAGGCCGCTGCCGACCGGCGACAATCGCGGACCGGTCAGGACTTCCGCCGGATCACCGACGCATCCGGCAAGCATCAAGAGCGGCAGGATGAGGATCAGATTCTTCATCTACTTCGTCTTTCCGTCATCCACGCGGCGCATTCCGCCGAGCAGGTCGGCGAGGTGCGCGGCGCGCGCCGTATCCATCTCGTTGAAGATCGCGCTCGAGCTCCTCGGGCTGAGCTTGGCGAGCACGGCGGCGGCGGTCTCGTCCGCCATGCCGGCGATCTGGGTGGCGGCAGCATCCGGCTTCATGCGCGAATAGATCTCGACGACCTGCGCCTCGGCCTTCTTCAGGAAGTCGTCGCGCAGCGCCATCCACTTCTCGTATTCGGCGCGTTTGGCCTCGACCTCTGCGATGCGCTCGCGGAGCTGGTTCTCGGCCTTTTCCAGCTCCTTGAGCTGCCAGGCCAATCTCGCATCGACGGCGGGATCGGCCACGTTGCTGCAGAACAGGGCGATCTCGTTGTCCGCGGTCGCAGCGGCCTGCGGCGGTGCGGGCTTTGGCGGCGCCGTGACGCTGCCGGGCTTGGCCGGACGTACGGGCGCGGGTGCAGGCGCCGGTGCAGGCGTCTCGGAAGCCGGCACCGCACCGGTGATCGCCGGTCCGGTATCTTCGGCCGCCCATGCCGTCGCCCGGATGGACGCGATGTCGCCCGCGACCGGCGCGCGCGGCTTCTGCGGTCCGGGCGCGCGGGCACGCGCGAAGGAGAGCAGGTTGAGCGGCTTCGACGACTTGGCCTCATCCAGCGCCAGCACGGGCGAAGCGCCCGCGAGCGCCGCGGCCGCGACCAGGAGGAGGAGTTTGGCTTTGTGATCCAGCTTCAGCATCGGGCCGCGTGCGATTCTCGGTCGAGACCTCAGCATTGGGCGACCAAGCTTGCCCGACGCTTATGCATCATTGGACGATGACGTCGGCCTGGAGCGCGCCGGCCGTCTTGATCGCCTGGAGGATCGCGATGATGCCTGATGGCTTGAGGCCGATCTGGTTCAGCCCGCGCACCAGGCGCTGGAGATCGACACCGCTCAGGATCGCCACCTGCGAGCCGGCCTCGTTGGCCTCGACCACGGTCTGCGGAACGACCACGGTCTGCCCGCGCGAGAACGGCGCCGGCTGCGACACCACGGGCATCTCGGTGACGCGGACCGTCAGATTGCCGTGCGTCACCGCGACCGTCGATATCCGCACGTCCCGTCCGATCACCACCGTGCCGGTGCGCTCGTTGATCACGACCCGCGCCGGCGTGTCCGGCTCGACCGTCAGTTCGCCGATTTCGGCGAGGAAGCGCACCGGACCGATATGGCGCGGCTTCGACAAGACGATGGTGCGGTAGTCGCGCTCGAAGGCGATCTGCGCGCGATAGCGGCCGCCGGCGTAGCGGTTGATCGCATCGAGGATGCGCGTTGCGGTGACGAAGTCCGGGTTCTTGAGCTCCAGCACCAGGAATTCCATCTCATGGAGGCTTCCCTGCACCTCTCGCTCGACCAGCGCGCCGTTCGGAATGCGGCCCGCGGTCGGGGTGCCCTGGCTGACGTTCTGCGCCTGACCTCCCACGCTGTAGCCGGCGACCGTGACCGCGCCTTGTGCCACCGCATAGACCGCACCGTCCGCCGCGCGCAGCGACGTCATCACCAGCGTGCCGCCGAGCAGCGAGGTCGCATCGCCGAGCGACGACACCGTCACGTCCATCCGCTCGCCCGCCCCGATCGAAGGTTGCAGGTCCGCGGTCACCATCACGGCCGCGACGTTGCGCGTGCGCAGGGTGGTCGGACGCGCGGGATTGGTGGTGCTCGTGGTCTCGTTCCTGACATTGATGCCCATGTTCTCGAGCATCGATTGCAGGGACTGCTCCGTGAACGGAGCGTTGCGGAGCGTGTCGCCGGTGCCGTTCAGACCGATGACGAGGCCGTAGCCGATGATCTGGTTTTCGCGCAGCCCCTTGATGTCCGCGATGTCCTTGATGCGGACGGCGGCCTGGGCGCTGGCGGCGGAAACGATAAGGACGAGCGCAAGCAGGAGCCTGGTCATGATCCGTCCACGACCTTGACGGTGCCGTCCGGCTGGACGACGCCCCTGATGATCACGCCGGTGTCGGTGTTTCGCACCGGAATCAGCGCGCCGGCGGCGCCCGATTGCATCGCCGAGCCGTAGGTGACGATCGACAGGCCGCTGTCTTCGACGACGACCTTGACCATGGCGCCGCGGGCGACGGTCCAGGGGTCTTCGACCGAATTGGTCGGGATGGGCTGGCCCGGCAGCAGCGCGCGCCGGGCCATGCGGCCGACCAGGACCTGTCGTCCTTCGATGAACATGGCGACGCCGAGCAGGTTCGGCGCGAAGGCGCGCTCCGTGATCATGTCGTCCCGGATCAGCTCGCCGGCGCGGATCGACACGGCCGGCACGGGAAGCCGCTTCTCCTCGGCCGCAGCAACGCGCGCCGAGACGAGAACCAGCAGCACGGCGGCCAACCCGCGCATGATCAGGCCCACCCTGTTCAACATGGACACACCGGAACTAGCGAAGGCCCTTCGATACGGTCGAGGCCATTTCATCCGAGGCCTGGATGACCTTGGCATTCATTTCATAGGCGCGCTGCGCCGATATCAACTCGGTGATTTCCTTGACCGGATCGACGTTCGAGGCTTCGAGATATTGCTGGTTGATCTTGCCGTAACCGGAATCGCCCGGCAGGCCGACGACGGGCGTGCCGGACGCCGTCGTCTCGCGGTACAGATTGCTGCCCAGCGGCTCGAGGCCCGCCTCGTTGGCGAAGTTGGCGAGGTTGAGCTGACCGATTTGCCGCGGGTTCACTTCCGTGTCCAGCTTGGCGAACACCTGCCCGGTCTGGTTCACCGTGACCTGAACAGTGCCCTGCGGGATCGTGATCGCGGGATCCAGCAGATAGCCGTCCGTCGTGACGAGCTGGCCGTTAGGATTGGGGCTGAACGCGCCGGCACGGGTGTATTGCACTTCGTTGTTCGGGCCCAGCACCTGAAACCAGCCGCGGCCGTTGATCGCGAGGTCGTAGGGGTTGCCGGTCTGCGTGAGCGTGCCCTGAATGTGCAGCTTGCGGATCGCCGTCGACTTGACGCCGAGGCCGAGATTGGAGCCTTCGGGGATCGGCGACGAACCGTTGACGTTGGCGACGCCCTGCATGCGGTCCATCTGGTAGAACAGATCGGTGAATTCCGCCCGCGCCCGCTTGTACGACGTCGAGTTGATGTTGGCGATGTTGTTGGCGATGACTTCGATATTGGTCTGCTGGGCATTCATGCCCGTGGCCGCAATGGCAAGCGATTTCACAATGTGACTCCTTCAGATCAAATCGACATACGAACGACTTCTTGGTAGGCCTGCACGACCTTGTCGCGAACCGCGACCGCCGTCTGCAAGGCCTGCTCGGCCGACATCAGCGCCTCGACGACGCGCCGCGTCGATTCCTTGCCCTGCATCGCCGAGATCGACGCCGCCTCGCCCGCCTTCAGCGTGCCGATCGCGTCCGTCGTCACCTGCTTCATCACCGAATCGAAGCCGACGTCGCCGCCGGACTGGATCGCGGTCGGCGCCGCAGGCGAGATCGCCTGCGCCTCGGTTGCGCGGCTCGCCGCCTGGCCTGCGGAGATCGCCGTGGACGAAATTGCCTCAAGCATTGTCAGCTCCTCAGAAGGTCGATGGTCATGCCCAGCATCGACCTCACCTGTTTCACGACCTGGAGATTGGCCTCATAGGACCGGTTGACTTCCCGCATGTCGGCCATCTCGATCATCATGTTGACGTTCGGCAGCTTGACGTAGCCGGACTTGTCGGCGGCGGGATGCCCCGGATCGTACTCGACGCGGTACGGCGTGGTGTCGACGCCGACCTCCTTGACTTTCGCGAGCTGCGCGCCCGAGGCACGGTCCAGCGCGGCGTCGAAGGTGATCGTCTTGCGCTGATACGGATCGGCGCCGGCGGTCCGCCCCGTCGAGGTCGCGTTGGCGAGGTTTTCCGAGACGATGCGCATGCGCGTCGACTGCGCTTCGAGCCCCGAGCTCGCGACCGTCAGGGAGGCGCTCAGTGAGTCCAGCATGTCAATTCACCTCAGGTCTTCGTGCTCGACAGCAGCATGCGGTGGAACGACCGCACGACCGCCGAGTTCATCGAGTAGTCGCGGTTGACGTCGCTACCCTTGATCATTTCCTGCTCGAGGCTGACGGAATTGCCGGAGTGGACCACTTCCCAGCTGTCCTTCTTGGCGGTCGCGCGCGTGTCGGTCTCTGCCGGGGAAAGCTGCATGTGTGTCGGCGACGTCGTCGCGAGCCGGACCGGCATTCCGTCGAGCACCTTGTTGAACGGCTCGACGTCGCGCGCCTTGAAGCCCGGCGTATTGGCGTTGGCGACGTTGGTGGCGATGGTCGACTGGCGGAGTTCGAGATACCGCGCTTGCGACGATGCGAGTTCGAAGAGATAAAGCGGTCCCACGACAGCCCCATTCTGGTCCATTCGAGGAGAAGCCTAGGGCGTTAAGCTTTCGTCAAGCTGTTGGGCGAAGCACCATCCTCGGAAATCTACTGGACCTTCTCGGGCCGCGTCGTCTGCTTCGACTGGAGGAAGTAGATGATCTCGGCGACGGGCCGGAAGAATTCGGCCGGAATCACCTGATCGACCTGAACGGCCTCGTAGAGCGCGCGCGCCAGCGCCTTGTTCTCGATCACGGGGATCCTGTTCTTCTCGGCGACTTCGCGGATCTTCAGCGCGATCACGTCCATGCCCTTGGCCACCACGAGCGGCGCCGGGTTTTCCTCGCGGTTGTAGCGCAGCGCGATCGCAAAGTGTGTCGGGTTCGCGATCACCAGCGTCGCGCGCGATGCGGAGGCGATCATCCGCTGTCGCGAGCGGTCGCGCGCCAGCGAGCGCAGGCGCGCCTTGATCAGCGGGTCGCCTTCGGCCTGCTTGTGCTCGTCCTTGATTTCCTGCCGGGTCATACGCAGCTGGCGCCGCCAGTGGAAGCGCGCCCAGGCGAGATCGATCGCGACCAGCACGATGGTCGCGATGCAGATCGCCGAGACGATCCGCATCGCGATGCTGAGAATCATCTCCGGCAGCGCGACCGGATCGGTGTACATCGCCTCAAACGCCCTTGCTTCGGACGAGCGCAGCACGAAGGCGACGACGGCGGTCACCGAGGCGAGCTTGAACAGCGACTTGGCGAACTCGACGAGGCCCTGTGTTCCGAACAGCCGGTTCCAGCCGCTGATCGGGGAGATTCGCGAAAGGTCCGGCATGATGCGCTGGAGCACCAGGCTGGGCGCGTTCTGCAGCAGCGACGATGCCAGCCCGAACACGAGCAGGATGACCACCAGCGGCACCAGGAATCGCAGCGCCTCGAGTCCCACCACGGTGAGGAGGTTCTGCGCGTCCGCCCCGGTGCTGAGCGGGAAGCCCTCGGGATCGTCGAGGAGGTTCTTCAGGGTCGGCGTCAATCGCTGCACGCCCTGACCGATCAGGAACATCTGAATCACCATCAGCGCCGCCATCGACGCGAAGATGGAAGCCTCCCGAGAGACCGGGATTTTGCCCTCTTCGAGCGCATCGCGGACTTTCTTCTCGGTCGGCTCTTCTGTCTTGCTCTCCTGATCGGATGTTTCTGCCATGCCCGTTCAGCGGTCAGCGGAAGACCAGCTCATCCTCCTGCTCGGGGTTGAGCTCGATTTCGCCCTTCTCCGCGAGGTCGAGCGCGAGATCGGTGATCACGCGCCGCGCCTCCAGCACGTCGCGCTGGTTCGACGGCTCGCCGATGGCGAGCTCGTGCTCGACGACGCGGCGGACGCGCGATGCGACCGAGGACAGGATCAGCTCGCGGAAATTCTTGTCGGTCCCCTTCAGTGCGACGACGATGCGATCGGTCGGCACCTGATCGAAGATCATGGTGCGCGCCTTCGGCGTCAGGTGGATCACGTCGTCGAAGGTGAACAGCAGCTCCTTCAGCACTTCGGCCGACTTCGGCCGCTTCTCCGACAGGCTCCTCAGCATGTCCTCGATGTGGCCGCGCTCCATCTTGTTGATGATGTCGGCGACGCGGGCATAGGTGTCCGCACCGAGGTTGCGGGCGAAGTTCAGCGTCAGATCCTCGTGCAGCGTCTTCTCGAGGACCCTCATGGCATCGTCGGCGATCGGCTTGAGGCTGAGAACGCGCCGCATCAGCTCGTTGCGCAGGCTCGAGGGAAGCTGACTCATGACCTTGGCGGCGCAGGCCGGCTTGACCTTGGACAGGATGAGGGCCGCGGTCTGCGGATGCTCCTTGGAGAGGTAGCTCGCGAGCGAGTTTTCCGACACCGACGAGACGCGGTCCCACACCGACCGGCTCGAATTGCCAAGCAGGTCCGACATGATCGCCGAGACCTGGTCGGCGGGAAGCACGTCGCCAAGCACGGCCTCGAGGCCGCCGAGCGTGCCGAGAATGTTGGCACCCATCGAGAACTGCTGGGCGAACTCCTCGACAATCGACTCAAGCTCCTGCGCGGTGATCGGCCGCAGCTCGGCCGCGGCCTTGGTCACGATGCGGATATCCTGCGGCTCGAACTGCGCGAGCACGCTCGCGGCCGCCTGCCGGCCCATCGCCAGCAGGAGCGCCGCGACCTTTTCCGTACCACCCAGCGCGGCAACGCCTCGCTGCTTGACGGGAGCGATGCCCACCTGTGCCGCCATGGTCAGGTATCACCCTGCCCCAGCGGTCCAACGATCTCCGTGAGCGAGACACCGAAGCGGGAATTGTCCTCTTCGACGACGACCACCTCGCCGCGGGCGACGATACGGCCGTTGACGACGACGTCGACGGGCTCGCCGACCCGGTGATCGAGCGGAACCACCGCGCCGCGCCCGAGCTTCATCAGGTTCGCCACCGGGATGGTCGCCGAACCCAGCACCACCTGCATGGTGACGGGAATGCGCAGGATGGCATCGACATTGGCGAACTTGCCGCTCTCCTCGGCCGTGCGCGCGGCGATCTCGGCCAGCCGCTCCAGCGGAGACGTCTCGGTCTCTTCCGATGCAGATGCAGACTCATAGTCGAAGGATTGCGCCATGTGGTATCGCCTCTTGGTATTTCCGCTCCCGGAGCGCCGCGGCGTTCCGGTCGTTTTTGGTTCGCCGGCCCCGGCTTCAATGCTTGTTCACGTCGGCGCCGCCCGCGGTCGCTGCGGATGCGAGTCCGCTCCTGGCGTCGAGCGCCGCGATCGCCTCATTGGCCTGGTCGATCTTCGTGCTCAGCACGTTGGCGAGCCGTCCGAGATTCGCGGTCGAGTCGTGCGCTGCGGTGATGACGGTGTCGAAGGCGCCCGCCGTCTCGTGGACGATGGTCGAGAATTCGCCCTGGTAGCTGCGCAACCGCGCCAGCTCGCGGTGCATCCGCGTCACCCGCATGCTGGTGAAGGCAAGCGCAATCAGCAGCACCGCATCAACGAGATAGGATATCATCGACGAACTCCCGTTTCTGATCCACGGGATCTGCCACCTGCATGGCGTAATAGCCATCGAGCTGGCCGATCTGACACCAGAACAGCACCTGGTTGTTGCTTTCGAGGCGGGCCAGCGTGCGCGGCGTGGCTTCGAGCTCGAGCACCTGCCCGACCTCGAACTTCACGACGTCGCCGAGGGTCACCATCTTCTCGTCGAGCACTGCGCTCAACGTCACTTCGGTGCGGTGGACCTCACTCTCCATCTGCTCGCGCCAGCGCGGATCGGACGCACGGCCGTCGCTGACGACAACATGGGCGAGCTTCTGGCGCAGCGGGTTGAGCGCGGAATGCGGAATGATGAGGAACATCTGGCCGCCGCGATAGAGCGCCTGCAGCATGATGTTCGCGCAGATCGACATGTTGCCGCTCCGCCCGATCGCCAGCGAGGCCATCGCGGTTTCGACCCGCTCGACACGGAAGGTGACGTTGGAGGTGCCGGCGAAGGCGGATTGCAGCGCCTTGGCGAAACGGTCGAACAGGGCCTGGACCAGGCGGATCTCGATGTTCGAGAACGAGCGCTCGACGTCGAGCGGCGGTTCGGCGCCATCGGAGCCGAACATCGCCTCGACCATTGTGAACACGAAGTCGCGGTCGAGCATGATGATGATGCGGGAGTCCCACTGCTCGGCATAGAGCACGGCGGCGACCGCATTGGCCTCGTAGTCCTTGATGATGTCGCCGACCCGATCATTGGTGATGCCGTTGACCGAGAAATAGCAGGGCGTTCCCGCCATCGGCTGCAGGCTGTCGGTGCAGGATGCCGCCATGCGATCGAAGATCACATTGAGCATCGGCATACGCTCGATCGATATGCCGGCCGCGTCCAGCAGGTAGTTCGGCAGCTGCTTCCGCTGATCGACTTCGACGTCTTCCATCGTCATGCGCGTGCCGCCTTCGGTTCGGCGTCGGCCACGACGGCTTTCGGACCCGCGATCGTCTCGTTCTCGACCACGTCGATCGAGGGCCGCTCGCCGCTCGAGATCATCTTGCGGCCGTGCTCGACCGCGATCTGCGGCATGGCGCCGTTCATGAATGCCAGCAGCGTCTGCTTGACGATGATGTAGGGCCGGCACTTCTTCTCGCGCGTCATCTTGATCTTCATCGCGAAGGGCGAAATGATGCCGTAGGACAGGAAGATGCCGGCGAAAGTGCCGACCAGGGCCGCACCGATGAAGCCGCCCAGCAGCTTCGGCGACTGGTCGAGCGCGCCCATCGCCTTGATGACGCCGAGCACCGCGGCGACGATGCCGAGCGCCGGCAGCGCCTCGGAGACCGTCACCAGCGAATGGTAGGGCGCCAGCTTGCCCTTCACGATGGTGTGGATCTCCTCGTCCATCAGCGCTTCGATCTCGTGCGTGCGCGCATTGCCCATGATGATGAGACGGACATAGTCGCAGATGAACTGGAGCAGCGACGGGTCGCCGAGCACGCTCGGGAACGCCTTGAAGATCTCGGAGGACGAGGGATCGTCGATATGCGCCTCGACCTCGTTGCGGCCCTTGCCCCGCAGCTCGCGCATCAGGGCATGCAGCGCACCGAGCAGGTCGAGATAGTAGCGCTGCCCCGGCACCGCGCCGGTGATGGCCTGCATGCAGGCGACCCCGGTATCCACGACCGTCTTCCACGGATTGGCCACGATGAAGGTGCCCATCGCGGTGCCCATGATGATCACGAACTCCCACGGCTGCATGAGCACAGCCAGATGCCCGCCCATGGCGGCAAATCCGCCGAGCAGCGCCGCCACCGTGATGAAAATCCCCACGAAACTGAGCAACGCGCAACTCCATCGCCGATCCCACCGGGAATATCTAGTCGGCGACGCTTGCGCGAGGCTGGCTTCCCGCATCGCCAGCCTCACGCAAGCAATTCGCGGCAGCTTGGGACGCAGTCGCAATTGCGGCCAAAGAGGCGCGGGTCATGCTATCCACCATCGCGGACTACACCAGATTGACCCAGGACCTGGGCAAGTCGATGACGCAGGTCGCGAAGCAGCCGGATGTCAGCCGCGAGACCGATTACTTCCTCGGCCATATCGGCAACGTGAAGACGATCGACGACTTCCTGAAGGACTATCGCCTCTACACCTATGCGATGAAGGCCTATGGCCTCAGCGACATGGCCTACGCCAAGGCGTTCATGCGCAAGGTGCTGACCGAGGGGGTCTCGGACAAGGACGCCTTCGCCAACAAGCTCACCGACACCCGTTACCGCGAGTTCGCCACGGCCTTCAATTTCGCCGCCCTCGGCGCCAACGCGACCTCGACCACCGCAGCCACGACCGGCACGGCCACCCAGTACGTCACGCAGACGATGGAGCAGAAGGCCGGCGACCAGAACGAGGGCCTGCGGCTGGCGCTCTATTTCACCCGCAAGGCGTCCACGATCACGAGCGCCTACCAGATCCTCGCCGACAAGGCGCTGACCCAGGTGGTCCAGACCGCGATGGGCTGGTCGCCGACGATCAGCTCGTCCGATATCGACGCCCAGGCCAAGATGATCACGGACAAGATCGACCTGACCGATTTCCAGGACCCGACCAAGGTCACCAAATTCGTGCAGCGCTTCGCGGCGATGTGGGACGCGACCCAGGCCCAGAGCGACAACTCGACCAACCCCGCGTTGGTCCTGATCGGCAGCGCGGCGACGTCGGCCAGCCTGGATACCGACATGCTCGCGACGCTTCAGAACATCAAGTTCAACAGGTAAATCATGCAATCGGCTCTCTATGTGGGATTGTCGGCCCAGGTCGCCCTCGAAAAGCGCCTCCAGACGATCGCCAACAACGTCGCCAACGTCAACACGGCGGCGTTCCGCACCGACGTGGTGAAGTTCGAGACCGTGCTGTCCAAGGCCGGCGCGACCCCGGTCGCGTTCTCCTCGCCCGGCGACAACATCATCTCGCGCGAGACCGGCAGCATCACCGAGAGCGGCAATCCGCTCGACGTCGCCGTGGTCGGTCAGGGCTGGCTCGCCTTCGCCGGCCCGAACGGCACCGTCTATACGCGTGACGGCCGCCTCCAGATCGCCGCCAACGGCGACCTTCAGACGGTGGCCGGCTTCCCCGTCATCGACGCCGGCGGCGCGCAGATCACGCTCGACCCGAACGGCGGGCCGGTCTCGATCGCCCGCAGTGGCGCGATCACCCAGGACAACAACGAGATCGGCACCATCGGCCTGTTCAACATTCCCGCCGACGCCAATCTCGAACGCTACGGCAATTCGGGCGTCACGCCCGACCGGCCCGCGACCGCCATCGCCGACTTCTCCCGCGACGGCTTCAAGCAGGGCTATGTCGAGGGTTCCGGCGCCAATCCGATGATGGAATTGACCAAGCTGATGGCGGCCTCGCGCGCCTTCGACGGCACCAATTCGATGATCGAGGGTACCGAGAGCTCGCTCCAGAACGCAATCCGGACGCTGGGCGAGCCCGGCAAGTAGAGTGCGCCTCGCGCGCAATGAGGGTGGACGGTTTCCTTGAACGCTCTTCGGCAACTCGAGTGGGCGCTGCTGGAGCTTCAGCAGAGCACTCCCCTGGCAAGCGTCAGCGGCGCGATCTCCGAGATCGCGCCGACGCATTTCCGTGTCTCCGGCCTGTCGCGCTTCGTCAGGCTCGGTGAACTCATCGGCGTCAACTCCGGCGGCAAGCCGCAGATCGGCGAGGTGGTGCGGATCGACAGCGAGGG
The DNA here is from genome assembly GCF_004571025.1 of Bradyrhizobium niftali. Taxonomy (GTDB): domain Bacteria; phylum Pseudomonadota; class Alphaproteobacteria; order Rhizobiales; family Xanthobacteraceae; genus Bradyrhizobium; species Bradyrhizobium niftali. The sequence continues at coordinate 220,716 of NZ_SPQT01000011.1, forward strand.
CATCATCGCCAAGCCGTTCGACCGGCAATTTGCCGGTGGTCTCGGCTCCGTCGCCTACCGGATGCCGCCGCTGTCTTTCGCGCCCGATCCGAGCTGGAAGGGCCGCGTCATCAACGCGCTCGGCGCCCCGCTGGACGGACAGGGTCCGCTGACGCCGGGATCGCGGCCCGTCTCGGCGGAGGCCGAGGCGCCCTCGGCCATGAAGCGCGCGCGCGTCCACAAGCCGCTGCGCACCGGCGTGCGCGTCATCGACCTGTTCGCCCCGATCTGCGCCGGCCAGCGCGTCGGCATCTTTGCCGGCTCGGGCGTCGGCAAATCGACGCTACTCGCGATGCTCGCCCGCAGCCAGGGCTTCGACACCGTCGTGCTGGCGCTCGTCGGCGAACGTGGCCGCGAGGTGCGCGAATTCATCGAGGACGTGCTGGGCGCCAACCGCAATCGTGCGGTCACCATCGTATCGACGGGCGATGAAAGCCCGATGATGCGGCGCCTGGCGCCGAAGACGGCCATGGCGGTCGCCGAATATTTCCGCGATCGGGGCGAATCGGTCCTGCTGGTGGTCGATTCGATCACCCGCTTCGCCCACGCCGCCCGCGAGGTCGCACTCGCCGCCGGCGAGCCCGCGGTCGCGCGCGGCTACGCGCCGACGGTCTTCACCGACCTGCCGCGCCTTCTGGAGCGCGCCGGCCCTGGCGAGGAGGGATCCGGCACCATCACCGGGATCTTCTCGGTGCTGGTCGACGGCGACGATCACAACGAGCCGATCGCCGACACCATCCGCAGCACGCTCGACGGGCACATCGTGCTCTCCAGGCACATCGCCGACCAGGCGCGCTACCCGGCCGTGGACGTTCTGGCCTCGGTCTCCCGCCTCGCCCATAACGTCTGGGACCCCGAAGAGCGCGAATTGGTGAGCAAGCTGCGCACCATGATCGCCAAATACGAGGACACGCGCGATCTTCGCCTGATGGGCGGGTACCAGTCGGGACGTGATTCGGGCCTCGACCAGGCGATCGACCTGGTTCCGAGGATCTACAGCGCCATGCGGCAAGACGCATCGGCTCAGCCGAGCGCCGATCCGTTCCGCGAGCTGAGGGACATGCTCAAGGGCGACTAGCAGGTGAGACCGCGCGGGGCGCGCCCGCGATCTCGCCCTGCTCATTATTTCAACAGCCGGTCCGCGCATGCAGTCACGCTGCCGGCGCATGCACATCCATCGCCGCCACCGCGGTCCGTCGTCAGCGCATCAACCGTTCGGATGAATGATCGGGCGGCCGCGACGGAAGCGGCTGAGGGATGACACCGCGACGGCAGCCGCAACAACCGCCGCGTGTAATCCCTGCAAATTCCCTCGGCGATTCTCGGGACTCATCGCACAAGTTGTGGATGACTCATCAACGCACATCACCCTTGTCATGCACAAGCTTCGATCAACTTGCATCGACGGCGGACAACTACGTGCCCTGCAATCAAACCGTCATATAACTGCGGGCATGCTCGTAGGACTCCGTATTGCGTTCACTATCATGTGTCCCTAAGAGCGAGATTGTCTTGAACGTTACATTCACCTGCAACGACATCCAGTCTCCGTGAGTGTCTCTACTTGATTTTGTTGAGAAGGTCATTCATCGTTTCGGTGGAATATCAAGAAACGTCTTCTTGTGACTTGTACTCAGAGGCTTCGGTTGAACAATTCCGGTCCATCGTCCGTTCGTGGCGGCAACTCGGGCTCCCGCGCGACGACGACGCGATTGGCATGCCCTCCGCGAGCCGGCCTCTCGCTCCGGAAGACGCGACGCACGCTGGTCCAGGTCGGGCGCGTTGCAGTCCGAGCCGTCGAGCAGGAATCGGGCACGACGTGCTTCTCGGACATCTCCGGAGGTCTGACGTCTTCCGAAGTATTCGCGAACCACGGTGCAAGGCGGCTTCGGGACGCCGCAGACGAAGTTCCGGGGACGAGGTAAATCCATGCCATTGGCACGAGAAGCCGTCGAGCTGCTGGTCCAGGCGGCGAGGGCTTGGTATTTCGAAGGCAATCAGCATGGATTGCGCGATCGGGAATGGATGGCGCTGCGCTTTCTCAACCGCGCCAACAGGTTTTCGCGCACACCGTCCGCGCTCGCCGGCTTCATCGGCGCCACCAGAGCGACTGCATCGCAGATCGTGAAGACGCTGGAGAGCAAGTCCTTCCTGGTGCGAAAGCCCTCGCACGAGGACAAGCGTTCCGTGGTGCTCCACGTCACCGCGCAGGGCGAGAAGTGCCTGAACCAGCACGACCCGATCAACCACGTGTTGAATGCGGTCACGGCGCTCGGAACCGACGAGTGTCTCAGGCTGCGCGACTCGCTGCGGGAGATCCTCAATCACCTCGACGCAGCTCACCAACGGCTCGACGCCAGCATCTGCCGGGACTGCATGTTTCTCGCCGAGCGCAGCCCTGGCGTCGGCCCGGCCGCCGCGAAGGGGCGCGCAACCGCAGAATTCATGTGCCGGCTGTATCGCGCCCCCGTCTCGCTCGAGGAGACCGAGCTGCTCTGCACCAGTTTCGAGCGCACCCGCGACCGCCCGAAGATCGAGGAGCATCTCGACCGCGCGCGCGTGGCGAGCCAGGGATGAGGCGAAGGCCCGCAGCCTGAGCGCAACGTCCGCACGGATCGCGCGGCCAAAGCTTGCGGAAGATTTCGCGGCGCTCGCAATGACGGCACCATCAGCTCCGTCATCCCCGCGCAACGGCGAAGCCGTTGCGCAGGGGTGACGGTGAGAGATAAAAGCCCGTAGTTTCCACATCGTCATTGCGAGTGCAGCGACTTGTCCGCCGAAGCTTTAGCGAAGGCGGAAGCAATCCAGAAGCCCTCCGCGGCAAGACTCTGGATTGCGTCGCTGCGCTCGCAATGACGGAGCAAGAGGCATCGACTTCGTCTCCAAGTACCACTGTCATTCCCCGCGAAGGCGGGGAATCCAGTACGGCGCGGCCTCTCGGGCTCAATCACAACCGTCGCTGGAATACTGGATCGCCCGCCCCAGTGCGCAAGTGCGCACAAGGCGGGCGATGACGGCGAGTATGTGGTCGCAGACACGCCTTCGCGCTCTCGCGGCGGATTTCGCCCGAGCTTTGCTTCATCGCTCCACCCTCTCTAGGCCAAGAGGGCGCAGGGAAGGCCGGGTGCCGGCTGGCACCCACGGTCCGCTGTGCGCGTGTAGCGCATGAAAAGATGCACAGCGGCATACAGGTGCAGCCAAAACACTCGGCCTTCCCTGCGCAGTGGCCTGACGGCTTATGCCGTGCTCTCCCGGGAGCCGAATTCCTTCTGGCCTCCCTCACCCCGCGAATTGACGATGCCGTCCGCCCGGTTGGGCTCGCGTGCACCTCCGCGAAAGGCTTGACCGTAGCAACGACGGCCAGGACCACACGGTTTTGCCGTACGCGCATTCGCTGACCGCCGCAGGGTTCTCCGGCCTTGTCGACGTAGCCGGAAAAATGCTGGCGAGACGAACTTTCAGCGCCGCTCATCTGCACGCGGTTTCGGGCTCACGGGGACTACCCGCCCTGCCCGCGCCATGTCGTGCCGACGCCGCCGCGTCCACCGCAACCCGGCTCGCGAAAAATGACGACACATGATCGCCCCTCAAGGTCAAGCCGGGATGGACGACACATACGACAAATCCGAATTTCGGTAAAGCGGAATATTTCTGCGCGGACGGATTGACAGGCCCTGCCGGTGTTTTGCCCGTCGGGCTTTGAGGCTTCGCCATCCGGGGCAAAAACCCTCGCATGACGCGTCGCTCCGGATCATTGGGGGAATGTGTGGTGGTAGTCTTGTATGCATTATCCCAGTTGCCATCGCCGGGCACTTCGCTTTAGATGCCGCCAACTCGCCCTCGGATGACGGCCGAGGCTCAAAAATCCGCAGAAATTGTCAAAGGGACGAAGCATGGCGCGCAATATTCTGATTCTTGGGGCTTCCTACGGCTCCCTGCTGGGCACGAAGCTGCTGATGGCGGGGCACAATGTCACCCTGGTCTGCCGCGCCAAGACCGCTGAGCTGATCAACCGTGACGGTACCGAGGTACGCATCAAGCTGCGCGACGAGGCGGTGCACCGGGCAATCTTCTCGCGCGACCTGCCCGGCAAGCTCGACGCGGTGACGCCGGGCGATGTCGACGTCTCCCGTTACGACATGGTCGGCCTCGCGATGCAGGAGCCGCAATACACCAACCATACGGTGCGCGTGCTCATGGTCAAGATCGCCGCGGCGAAGCTGCCGTGCCTGTCGATCATGAACATGCCGCCGCTGCCCTATCTGAAGCGGATCCCGGCGCTCGCAGGCATGGATCTCGAGGAGGCCTACACCAATGCGCAGGTGTGGGAGCGGTTCGAGCCGGGGCTGGTGACGCTGTGCTCGCCCGACCCGCAGGCCTTCCGCCCGCCGGAGGAAGCCGCGAACGTGCTTCATGTCGGCCTGCCCACCAACTTCAAGGCATCGGTCTTCGCCGACGACAAACACAACAAGGTGCTGCGCGAGCTCGAAGCCGACATCGACGCGGTGACGCTCAACGGCCTCGACGTGCCGGTGAAGCTGAAAGTGTTCTCGTCCCTGTTCGTGCCGCTGGCGAAATGGTCGATGCTGCTGACCGGCAACTATCGCTGCATCACGCCGCACGAGCCGCAGTCGATCCGCGACGCCGTGCACGGCGATCTCGAGCGCTCGCAGACGATCTACGATCATGTCGACGCGATCGCCCGCCGCCTCGGCGCCGATCCGCAGGATCAGGTGCCGTTCGCGAAATACGCCAAGGCGGCCGAAAGCCTGCTCAAGCCGTCGTCGGCCGCGCGCGCGGTGGCGAGCGGCGCGCCCTTCATCGAGCGCGTCGACCTGCTGGTGAAGCTGATCTCGCATCAGCTCGGCGCGCCCAACCCCGAGATCGACCGCACCGTCGAGACCGTGGACCAGAAGCTGAACGAGAAGATCGTGCAGGGCGGATCGGGCGCGCAGTAGCGGCACGCCGCTTCTGTTGCGATCGTGCGATCCTCGGCGCTCACGCGCTCAGGAATGATTGGAACCAGATCAGGCCGGTCACCGCGACGAGCGTGACCGCGCCGGTGCGCGTGATGATCTCGGGGTGGCCGAGACGACGCGCGCCGCGGCCGAGCGTTGCGCCGAACGCAATCCACGCAGCTCCCGCGGCGACGATCTGAAGCGCGATCATTCCGAGCCAGGGCAGGAGCTCGAACGGTCCGGCCTGGAGCGGCAGGAGCAGGAAGGCGAACACAATCGCCTTCGGATTGAGCAGCGTGGTGATCAGCACCTGGCGGAACGTCACCACGGCGCCGCCGCGCAGCTCCCGCGCGTTGACGCGCCAGAGCATGACGGCAAGGCCCAGGATGTAGACACTGACCGCTACGCGAAGCACGACGGCCGCAAGCGGAATGCCGCTCACGACGGGACCGAGCGCCAGCCGCAGCAGCGCGATCGCCGCGAGATAGCCGAACAGCTCGGCTGCGAGCAGATGGAGCGACCGCGAGATCCCGATCCCTGCTCCCGACGTCGCGAGCAAGGTGTTGGTCGGTCCCGGCATGGCGAGGAGGAAGCAGGTCGCCGTGAAGAAGGTCAGGAAGTTCATGCACCCAGCTAACAGGTCTCGGGGTCATGGACCTTGATCTGCGTCATTCCACGCGGGCGGAACGGTTCCCGGTCACGCCTGAACTCCGCCGTGGGCAACAGAGCATGATTCGCGCTGCGGCGCTCGACGCGCCGCGGCCGGGTTGATAAGCCCCTGTCCGCGAATGATGGGGACTTGAGTCGGGACATGACGGTTGCGATCGAGATGGGGCTGACCACGGCGGGCGCCGCGGCGGCCATGGACCTCGAGGAACTGCTGGCGACCCGCCTCCTGGTGCAGGGCAATTCGGGCTCCGGCAAGTCGCATCTGCTGCGGCGGCTGCTGGAGCAGAGCGCGCCCTGGGTGCAGCAGGCCATCATCGACCCCGAGGGCGATTTCGTCACGCTGGCCGAGCGCTTCGGCCATCTCGTGATCGAGGCCGAGGATCACACCGAGCGCGGCCTTCAGGTCGCCGGTGAGCGCGCGCGGCTGCATCGCGTTTCCACCGTGCTCAATCTCGAAGGCCTCGACGCCGAGAACCAGATGCGCCGCGCCGCCGCGTTCCTCGGCGGCCTGTTCGACGTCGATCGCGACCATTGGTATCCGATGCTGGTGGTGGTGGACGAGGCGCAGCTGTTCGCGCCGGCGGTCGCAGGCGAGGTGTCGGACGAGGCGCGGAAACTGTCGCTCGGCGCCATGACCAATCTGATGTGCCGCGGCCGCAAGCGCGGGCTTGCCGGCATCATCGCGACCCAGCGGCTGGCGAAGCTCGCCAAGAACGTCGCGGCGGAAGCCTCCAACTTCCTGATGGGCCGGACCTTCCTCGACATCGACATGGCGCGCGCCGCCGATCTGCTCGGGATGGAGCGGCGGCAGGCGGAAGCCTTTCGCGATCTCGAGCGCGGGCAGTTCATGGCGCTGGGACCTGCGCTGTCGCGCCGTCCGCTGCGATTGAACATCGGTGCGACCGACACCCAGCCGCGCAATTCGACGCCGCGGCTGATGCCGATGCCGGAAGCCGCACTCGAGGACATGCGCGCCGTGATCCTGGCCGCGCCGCCGCCCGACGCCAGCCGGCCGCAGCGCCGCCCCGCGCCGGACCTGCTCGAACAGCTCCGCGCGGCGAAGGCCGCCGCGCCGGAGATCCGGCCCGAAGCGATCGAGCTGCCGGTCAGCGCCGAGGAACTCGCCGAGCGGCGCGAGCGCGTGGACCGGACCTTGCGTGCCGTGCTCGCCGAGCCCGATGCCGGCTTCCGCGCCATCGGCGTGCTCTATCAGGAATTCGTGGTCCGCTGCCGCATCGAGGGGCTCGGCGCGGCGGTGCCTGACCTCAACGAATTCCGCCGCATGCTGACGCATGCGCGCGCCGGGCTCGGCGCTGACATCGCTGATGACGACGCCTGGCAGGACGTCTCGCTGCGCGCCTCGATCCTGCCCGACGACATGCAGGGCGTGTTCATGATGATCGCCCGCGCGGCAAAGGAAGGCTGGCCCTGCCCGGGCGATGCCGCGATCGCCCGCGCCTATGGCTCGCATTCGCTGCGCCGCGCGCAGCGCCTGCTCAGCTACATGGAGGAGCAGGGTCTCATCGTCTGCCAGCTCGACGGCGGCGGACGCAGGATCGTCACGCTGGTGGAGCTGGCCTGGGCGACCGCGCCCGGCGATCCGAATGGCGACGATCTGCCGGCAGAGCCGGCGCAGAGCGCGGCTTCGGCCTGATCGCTAGGCCGCCTCGGCACCGCCGAGATAGGCGTCACGCACCCGCGGATCGTCCTTCAGCGCCCGCGCGGGACCGGAGAGCACGATCTTGCCAGTCTGGAGCACATAGGCCTCGTGCGCGATCTCGAGCGCGAGGCTGGCGTTCTGCTCGACCATGAACACCGACACGCCCTCCTGGTTGATGGTGCGGATCAGCTCCAGCACGCGATCGACATAGAGCGGCGACAGCCCCATGGTCGGCTCGTCCATCACGATCATCCTGGGACGGCTCATCAGCGCGCGCGCCATCGCTACCATCTGCTGCTCGCCGCCGGACAGCGAGCCTGCGCGCTGCGACAGCCGCTGGCCGAGCTTCGGAAACAGCGTCAGCATCTTGTCGAGATCCTGCGCCACCGCATCGCGGTCGTTGCGCACGAAGGCCCCCATCAGGATGTTCTCGCGGACGGTCATGTCCGCGAACAACCGCCGCGCCTCCGGCACCGAGGCGATGCCGCGGCGAACGATCTGCGGCGTGGAGAGGCCAATCAGCGAGGCGCCGTCGAACGTCACGTCGCCGGAACGCGGTTTGACGAGGCCGAGGATGATCTTCATCGTCGTCGACTTGCCGCTGGCATTGCCCCCGAGCAGGCAGACGATGTGGCTGCGCGCGACCGTGATCGACAGGTCGAAATGCACCTGGGCCTGGCCGTAGAAGGTGTTGACGTTGGTCAAAGCGAGCAGCGGTTCGGGTACGTTGGTCGTCATGCCGCGCTCTCCTGCTCCGCCGTCCCCGACAGGCCGTGACCGAGATAGGCCTCGATCACCTTGGGATCCTTGCGCACCTGTTCGCCCGGCCCTTCCGCGATCTTCTTGCCCTCGTCCATGACGATGACACGGTCGGAGAGGCGCATCACCATCTCCAGCTTGTGCTCGATCAACAGGATCGTCAGCCCTTCCGCCTTCAGCTCGGCGACCAGCGCCTGCATCTCCGCGGTCTCGGTCGGGTTCATGCCGGCGGTCGGCTCGTCGAGCAGCAACAGGCGCGGCTTCAAGGCGAGCGCACGGGCGATCTCGACGCGGCGGCGGTTGGCATAGGAGAGACTGTAGGCCGGCTGGTCGATCCGCGGCAGCAACCGTTCGCCGAAGCGGGCGAAGATGGCTTTCACTTCCTCGCGCAGCCGCTCTTCCTCGGCCTTGACGCTGGCGGGACGGAGCAGCGCCAGACCCAATTCCAGCAGCGGGCCGATCACCGGCACGGCCGGCTTCACCGCACGCAGCCGCGTGTGCGCGCCGATCAGGACGTTGTCCATGACGCTGAGATTGCCGAAGACGCGGCCGAGCTGGAAGGTGCGGGCAATGCCCTCGGCCGCCAGCCGCTCCGGCGAGAGGCCGGTGATGTCCTGACCTTCGAAGCGGACCACGCCGGCGTCGGGCCGGTCGAGCCCGGTCACGAGGTTGAACAACGTCGTCTTGCCGGCCCCGTTCGGGCCGATGATGCTGACGAGCCCGCCCCTGGCGAGGTCGAGATCGATGGCGTCGACCGCGGTGAGGCCGCCGAAGCGCCGCGTCAGCCCGCGCAGGGATAGCATGGTTGTGTGCTCTGCCATCACATCGTCCCCAACAGGCCCTGCGGCCTGAACCGCACCAGCAGCAAGAGCACGATGCCGTAGATCAGGATGCGGTACTCCGCCGCGATCCGGAACAGTTCGGGCAGGCCGACCAGCGCCACCGATCCGACGATGGCGCCGACGACGTTGCCGAGCCCGCCAAGGATCACGACCGTCAGCGCCAGGATGGATTGCTGCGTGTTGAAGGTCTCGTGGTTGATGTAGGAATAAAGATGCGCGGCGATGCCGCCGCTGACGCCGGCGGCAAACCCGCCGAAGATGAAGGCGAGCGACTTGTAGCGGTTCAGGCTGAGGCCATAGGCGCGCGCGGCGATGTCGTCATCGCGAATGGCGCGGAAGCTGCGGCCGAGATGCGAGCCGAGCAGACGCGCCTGGAGCAGCGCCAGCACGATCATGACCACGAGGCTGAACCAGTAGATCGAATTTGGACTGATCAGGTCATAGCCGAACAGCGACAGCGGCGGGATGCCAGAGATGCCGATCGGACCGCGCGTGACGCTCTCCCAGTTCAGGATCACCAGCGACACGATCTCGCCGATGGCGAGCGTTGCGATCGACACATAGTGCCCGCGCAGGCGGAACGACGGCGAGATCAAGGCGGTGCCGAGCGCGGCGCTCATCAGGCCGCCGCCGATGATGGAAAGGCCAACCGGGACGGCGAAGCCCAGCGACAGCAGCGCCGACGTATAGGCGCCGATCGCCAGCAGCGCCGCGTGCCCGAGCGAGACCTGGCCGATCGTGCCTGCAACGAGCGTCAGGCTGAGCGCGAGCATGCCGAGCAGCCAGGCGTTGATCAGGGTCTGGAGGACGTAGAAGGACACCGGGAACAGCGGCAGGATCGCAAAGGCAGCGGCCGCGACCAGCAGCGCCCAGCGTGGAATGCGCACCGGCCGGCTCGGCGCGATGAAGGTGCCCGTGAGCGGCTCGGGCGGTGCCTGCCGCGCGCTGGCGAACAGGCCGTTCGGCCGCAGCACCAGCACGACGACCAGCAGCAGGAACGCGAACAGGTTGCGATAGCTGGTGCCGAACACGGCGACGCCGTAGCTCTCCACCAGTCCCAGCAGCAGGCTGCCGATCACCGCGCCCGGCACGTTGCCGGCGCCGCCGACGACTTCGGCGACGACGCCCTTGAGCGTCGCCTGTAGGCTCATCGCGGTGTCGATCTGGTTGTAGTACATGCCGACCAGCATGCCGGAGACGCCGCCGAGCGCAGCGGCAATGCCGAACACGGCCTGATTGACGCGGTTGACGTCCACGCCCATCTGCATCGCGGCATCGCGATCCTGCGCGGTGGCGCGCACCGCCCAGCCGAGCTTGCTGTAGCGCAGGAACACGAACAGCAAGAGCGCGCTGGTGATGCCGACGCCGGCGATGAGCAGATCGAGCGGCCCGATCGTGCCGCCACCGATCTGGAAGCGGACGTCCGGCAACTGGCTCGGCAGTGCGCGCGGATTCGGCGAGAAAGTCAGCATCACCAGCTGATCGAGCACGAAGCTGATGCCGATGGTCGCGAGCAGAGGTGCGATGCGCACCGAGTTCTGGAGCGGCCGCAGGCCGAACCGCTCGATGACCAGCCCGACCAGCGCGGCGGCGACCGCGACCACGATGATGGTGAGCGGCAGCGGCGTATGCAGCTGCACCACCGCGACCCAGCCGATATAGGCGCCGACCAGATAGATCGAGCCTTGCGCAAAGTTGATCAGCCGGCTGACGCCGAAGATCAGCGCGAGCCCGACCGCAACGAGGGCGTAGACATTACCGACGATCAGCCCGTTGATCGTGTAGTCGAGCCAGGAAGACACGCAGCGTTCCTATTGAAAAGAGAGCAGGCCGGAGCGAGCAAGCGCGATGAGATCATCGCGATTTGGTTTGTTTTTACGCATGATCTCTTCGGAAAACCGCTTCGCACTTTTCCGGATCATGCGTCCGGCCATCATGTCAGGTCGGCTTGCCGTCCCAAAGCGCGAACTGCCCCTTGCGCACGACCAGCTCGGCATTCATGGCGCCCTTGACCCGGCGGCTCTCGACGTCGAACGTCGCGGTCCCGAAGATCACGCTCGAGACATCCTTCACTTTCGCGAAGGCGTCGCGGACGGCGCGGCGATCGGTGCCGCCGATCTTCACGACCGCGGCTGCCATGTGCATCGCGTCATAGGAATAGGCGTTGAAGGCGTCGGGCTCCTGCCCGTTGTACTTGGCCTTAAAGCCCGTGATGAACTTCTTCACCTCGGGCCTGGGATCCTCGGGGAAATAGCGCGTGCCGAGATGGACGTCCTCGACCGCCTCGCCGCCGAGCTCCAAAAATTTCGGCGAGTAGACCGAGCTTGCCGCGCAGATCGTCTGCTTGAGGCCAACCTGACGCGCCTGGCGCGCGATCAACGCACCGTCGGAATAATAGGAAATCAGGATCAGCCCGTCCGGACTGGCATCGCGCACGCGCACCAGCGTGGAGCGGAAGTCGCGCTCCTCCGCGATGTAGCCCTCGGTCACCGCGATCTCGGCGCCGTACTCCTTCGCCGCCTTGACGAAATAGTCGCGGCTGGTGCGGCCCCAATCGGTGTTGAGATGCAGTATCGCGAGCTTCTTGAGACCGAGGCGCTTGACGGCATAGGCCGCCAGCAGCGGCTGCTCGTCGGCCTGGCTGACGGACGTGCTCCACATGAAGTCACCGCCCTTGGTGAAATCGGGATGCGAATTGGTGAAGCCGAACTGCACGAGGCCACCGCGCTGATAGATCGGGGATGCCGCCATCGAGGCGGGACTCGAGAAATCGCCGAGCTCCATGACGATCCTGGGATCGGAGACGAACTTCTGGGCAATGGCCACCGACTGGCGCGGGTCACTCTGGCTGTCCTCGAACTGATAGGCGAGCTTGCGGCCGTTGATGCCGCCGGCCGCCTGGATCTCGTCGAGCGCGAGATCAAAGCCCTGCTTCCACTGCGTGCCGTATTGCGCGTTCGGCCCGGTCAGGGGGCCGCTGACGCCGAGCAGGATCGGCTCGGACGACTGCGCAAACGCGCTGCGCGAGAAGGCCGCTCCCGCCATCATGGCGGCGAGCGAGCCCTTGACCAGGGTACGGCGATCGATGTTGCTCATCTACGGCTCCATCCACTCAATGTTGAAACAAGCAGCAATTTCCATGCCGGTGAGATTGCCTATTTCGAGGGCTCACCGAGCGACAGCATCAGCCGGTTCGCCCAGTTGAAGAACGAGGCGCCGTTGATGACGTCGACGATCTCCGCGTCATCGAGACCGGCGCGGCGCAGCTCCTCGACATTGTCGGGGCCGAACGCGATCGGCGTCGCGGCCAGCGCCACCGAGGCCTTGACCACGGCATTCCAGCGCTCGCCGAGATCGGCCTTGACGCCTTCGTCGAGCAGCCGCTGCACGTCGTCGCGGCGTTTGGAATAGGTGCTGGCAAATCGCGCATGCACGGAAGCACAATAGATGCAGCCGTTGTAGCGCGAGGTCGCGGCGGCTGCGAGCTCGCGCTCGGCGCGCGGCAGGCCGTCGGCGACGTTGTAGAAGATGTCCTTGTCGGTCTTGGTGCGGGCTTCCAGCACCTCGGGATCGCGCACCAGCAGGCGGAAATATTCCGACTTGGCGCGGGCGCGATCGACGAGGCCGGCGAAGTGCCGCTCGGTCAACTCGGCCTCGGGCAGCGGGTCGATCCACGACACCCAGCCGAGCTCGTCCTGGGTGAAGACGACGGGCGGATTGACTGTGTTTGCAGCGCTCATGATGCAGCCTCCTACGCGCTTGCCGCTGCGAGCGTGCGCAAGCCGCTGACGACGCGGACCTGAAACGACAGGAACGCAACGAGTTGGGAGAACGTGACGATGCCGGTGGTCGACCAGCCTGCGGCGAGCAGCGCCTTCATGTCGGCGGATGCGGCATCGCGCGGCCGGAACACCAGTAGATGCGCATGCTCGAGCGCCGCAACCAGCCGGGTGCCAAGCTGCGGTTTGCGTTCCGCGCTGACGCGGTAGATCAAGCCAGCCTTGTTCTCGACCGACAACGGTCCGGCCGGAAAGGCGCCGTAGGGACCTGAGGTCTTGCCGCGCTCGATCTCGATCTGGATCGGCTCGACCAGCGCCGTTCCATCCGCATTCGCTGCGAGCTTCTGGCGATAGAAGGCGGCGACGGGGGACTCGCCATGGAGCCCCGTCACGAAGGCCGCAACGGCGGCACGTTCGGCAAGCGAAAAATCGCCGGCGTCGATCGGCTCGAATAGCGAGAGATAGCTCTTCTGCGCGTTCTCGCGCGCCTGCAGGCGGCGCGCGCGGATCGCGTCCAGGCCGGAGCCTGGCTCAATGCCGGCGAGCGTGTCGATGATATCTTTCGTGCTCATCATTCAACCTCGTGTCACGCGATCACATTCATTCCGGCTAGCCCGCGAGGGCGACATCGGCCGCCGCCGTCCGGGCCCAGCCCAGCGCCGGCGCGACCTTGTCCGCGACCAGCTCGATCGAGCGCAGGATATAGGGGTGCGGGGCATCGACCGAATGCGCCTGAAAGACCAGATCGGTCACCCGCTCCAGCGTCGCGTCGCCACGCAGCGAGGCGATGACCTCGTCGGCGGCGCCGACATGGGTGTCGAACGCGGTGATCATCTCCTCCAGCGTCTCGCCCGGGGGAAGATGGCCGCCCTTCATGAATTGCGGCAGCGCGCGCCGCAATCCGATGTCGGCAAGGCGCATCGCCTCGCGATGGTCGTCGGCGACGAAGACGCTGCGCGAGGCCATGATGCGCGGCTCGCGTCCCGGCGGCAGCGCTGCGAGATAGGCGTCGATGATCGGGTTCTGGATCTCGGCCAGCGTTGCGCGCGGCGCCTCCTTGGTCCGCGGCTGCGTGCGCGAGAGCAGGAGGCCGTCACCCGCCTTGCCGGCGCGGGCGCCGCCGGCGACCGAGAATGTCGCCTGCCAGATCCGGCCGTCCAATTGCGGCCGCTGCGGATAGAGCGTGTCGCCGCCGGTGAGCGGCTTGCCGGCGAGCGCGGTGCGGACGACCGCGAGATTGCGCGCAAAGATCTCGTTGCGCTGGGCGCCGTCGAGACCGAAGGCGGCAAAGGCCGACGGATTGCCGCCGGTGCCGACGCCGAGCTCGAACCGGCCGTCGCAGAGCAGGTCGAGCACCGCGGCATCCTCCGCCACCCTCACAGCGTTCTCAAGCGGCAGGGTGACGATGCCGGTGCCGAGGCGGATGCGCGAAGTCTGTGCGGCAACGTAACCCAGGAAGGTGAAGGGCGACGGCAGGCCGCCCTCGCGCTCGTGAAAATGGTGCTGCGCGATCCACGCGGAATCGAGCCCGGCCTTCTCGGCGCGCACGATCTGCTCGGCGGCGAAGCGATAGCGGTCCGCCGGCGGCGCCTCGTCGAGAAGCCGCGTGAAGAAGCCCAGTCTTTTCAGATTTGCGAACCGTTTCATGCCAACCGCGCCCAACGTTGCAACAGCCCGCATGATGTCCGCTGCCGCAGCGCGAGGCAAGCAGCCGCCGCGCAGGGCTGCCACCCCGGAGCCATCCATTCCTGCCGAAGATACGACGCCGGCTGCCTACCAGCTGGGCAGCACCGCCCCCTTGAACTTGGTCAGGACGAACTCCTTCACCTCAGGCGTGTGATAGCTGTTCACCAGCACCTTGACCCAGGGCTTGTCCTTGTCGGCGGCGCGAACCGCGATCAGGTTGACATAGGGTCCCTTCGGGTCCTCGCGCAGAATCGGATCCTTGACCGGATCGAGGCCCGCCTGGGTTGCATAGTTGGTGTTGATCGCGGCTGCGTCGACGTCGTCGAGCGCGCGCGGCGCCTGCGCGGCGTCGACCTCGATGAACTTCAGCTTCTTGGGATTCTCGGTGATGTCGAGCACCGTGGGCTTGAAGCCCGTGCCATCCTTCAGCTTGATCACGCCCTTGTCGCGCAGCAGCAGCAGCACGCGGCCTCCATTGGTCGGATCGTTCGGGATCGAGACCTTGCCACCCTCCGGGATGTCGGCGAAGGCCTTGTGCTTCTTCGAATAGACGCCGATCGGGAAGTTCACAGTCAGGCCGACGGCCTCGATCTTGTAGCCGCGGTCGGCTTTCTGGTTGTCCAGATACGGCTGGTTCTGGAACGAATTGGCCTGGATCTCGCCGGCATCGAGCGCGGCGTTCGGCACGACATAATCGGAGAACTCGAGCAGCTGGATATCGAGCCCCTGCTTGGCGGCGATCGGCTTCACCGCCTCGAGGATCTGCGCGTGCGGCCCCGGCGTCACGCCGATCTTGATGGTCTCGGCTGTTGCTGTGGCCGACCAGGCGGCGAGCACGGTCGAGAGGATCAGGGGGAGGCGAAACGACATCTTGGTCTCCATACGTCTGCGACAACGATTGGAACCGTATTCGCTTCTCCGCAGGATGAAATCAATAAAATGGAAATCCATATTGGCCGCCTGGGCGGGCGAGCCTTTCTCCATTCGGCACCAAACAGGAAACGAATTCGCGGCGCCGACGGCGCTACAGTTGCTGACCCAGGCGCTACTGCCTCGGTGCTCGCGGTTGGCGTCGCCAGCATCCATTGATGCCGGTCTACTCGGACCGCCAGGTCGACGGCGACAGCATGATCAGGGCGCAGATCGCGGCATAAACGGCGAGCGACACCGCGACCATGGTGGCGAGCCCCGCCATGCCCGCGCCAAAGCTTGCCACCGCGATCCAGCCGCCGCCGCCGGCGATCAGGATCCGCGCGATCGAGGAGGCGAGCGGTCCCATGGCGCGCCCGGTGCCCAGGGCCGCGAAGGACGTGACGAAGCCGAAGCCGAGGGCGGCATAGGCCGGCGCCACGATGCGCAGATAGGTCATGCCTTCGCTCACCACCTCGGCATCGTGGCTGAAGAGATTGAGCCAGGTGGTCGGGAAGATCGCGACCAAGAGGCCGATCGTCCCGGTCATGACCATGCCCACGATGCCGCTGATCCAGCCGATCCGACGCGCCCGCGCGGTCTGGCCCGCGCCCATGTTGACGCCGACCATGGTCAGGGTCGCCGTGCTGATGCCGAACAGCAGCGGGATCATGATGTAGTCGAGCCGCGAGGCGATGCCGTAGCCTGCGAGCGCGGAGGTGCCGAACAGGCCGACCGCGCCGGTGACGAGGATGACGGTGAGGTTGGTCAGCACCGCATTGAAGGCGGTTGGAATGCCGACCTTCAGCATGTCGCCGAAGATTTTTGGGCGGAGCGGCACGATGTGCAGCTTCAGGCCGGTCGCACCCGAGGCCATGTAGCGCAGCAGGAACAGCATGGCCGCGCCATAGTAGAGGCCGAAGGCGACGCCGGCGCCGCCGATGCCGAGCCGCGGGATCGGCCCGAGGCCGAAGATCAGCGCCGGCGAGACCGGGATGGTCACGATCGCGCCGACCAGCGTCACCAGCGCGGGCACCTTGACGTTGCCGGAGCCGCGCAGTGCCGCTGCCTGGAGGTTGACGATCCACGCCGGAATGGCGCCGGCGAACAGATAGTTGGAATAGGTGGTGGCCGCAGCGAGCGCATCGCCCTGGCCGCCGAGGGTACGGTAGAGCCACGGGCCGCCCAGGATCACGCCGAGCGTGAACACGCCGCCGGCGAGGATGGCGAGCACGACGGCATGAAACAGCGCCGCCTCGGCGTCGTCGCGACGGCCCGCGCCGACCGCGCGCGCCACCGAGGACGCAACGCCGCTGCCGAACCCGCCATTCGACATCATGGTCATCAGCATGAAGATCGGGAACACCAGCGCGGCGCCCGCCAGCGCATCGGTGCCGAGAAAGCCGACATAATAGGCCTCCGCGATATTCACCGCGGTTTGCGCCACCAACACGGTCACGGTCGGCGCGGCCAGCTTGAGCAGCGTGGGCAGGATCGGCGCGGCCAGCAGGGCCGCTCGCCTCTGCTCAGCCGCGCTTGGGGTGACGGCGACGCCTGGCACAGCCGCCTGGCGAAGCGGAGCGGCGGTATGGGCCACGACTTGCGCGCCGGGCAAGGCCGGGGCGGCGGCATCCTCGACTGACATGGCCATGGTCCTTGCCCACCTGCCGGACCGCCGCCGATCGGCCGCCCATTGCATGACGCCCATAATGTAATATTATGATCGTAATGCAATAGCCCCCTCCTCACGATTTCGTTGGCCGGGGTAGGCATCCCAAGGAGGCGCGATTGGCGCGGTACGACAAGGGACACCGGGACGCGACACGGCGGCACATCGTCGACGTCGCCTCGGCGCAGTTCCGCGAGAGCGGCATCGCCGCCGTGGGTCTCGCCGGCATCATGTCCGAGGCCGGCCTGACCAACGGCGCCTTCTACACACATTTTGAATCCAAGGAGGATCTGGTGCGCGCGGTGCTGCTGGATGCGCTGGAGCGGCGCGAGCAGCGGCACAAGGACAATCTCGCAAACGGCATCGCGCTGGAGACCACGATCCGCGACTACCTCTCCCCGCGTCACCGCGACCACGCAGCGGCCGGTTGCCCGACTGCGGCGCTCGCGTCTGAGATCGCGCGGCATCCCAAGGCGACGCGCGAGGCCTTCACCGGAAAGATGTCCGACATCATCGCGCTGATGGCGGCGCAGATGCCGGATGGCTCGGCTGCGGAGCGCCGGCGACGCGCGATTTCGGTCTATGCGACCATGGTCGGCGCGCTGCAATTGTCGCGCGCCGTGAGCGACAGGCAATTGTCGGAGGAGATTCTGGAGAACGCGGTGAAGGCCGCGCTGTCGCTTGCGAATGCGCGGTGACGCGTTCGAAATCTTCGGCGGCCCAACTGTGGCCATTTGTCGGCCGCCGCAACCGCGGTCGCTCGCCGACCCGGCTAGACGATGCCGCTTTGCCGCAGCGCCGCGATCGCGGCCGCGTTATAGCCGAGCTCCGCGAGGACGCGATCGGTATGCTCGCCGAGCGTCGGCGGGCGGCTCGCGATGTCACCCGGCGTTTCCGACAGCCGCACGGCGGCTCGCGCCACCGGCGCGGGCTTCGGCAAGCCCGGATAATCGACGTCCTGCATGAAGCCTGCGGCGCGAATGTGCTGATGATCCAGCGCCTGTTGCGGGCTGAGCACGGGCCCAGTCGGAATCATCGCGTTGCCCAGCGTGTCGACGGCTTCCTGCGTGGTGCGCTCGGCGCACCAGCGCGCCATCCGCTCGCTGATGACGGGGCCGTTGTTGCCGCGGCTGATATCGTCGGCAAAGCGCGGATCGTTCAGCCACTGGTCCTCCTCGCCCATCAGCTTCGCCCAGCGCTTGAACAGCGGATGACCGGTGACCTGGCACAGCACCCAGCCGTCCCTGGTGCGGTAGATGTCGGCTGGCGCGGCGGTCTGGCCGAGATTGCCTGTTGGAACGCGGTTGACGTTGATGACGGCCTGTTCGATCAGCGTGGCATTGGTGAAGGACAGCGCGGTGGCCAGCAGCGCGCCCTCGACGATCTGCCCGCGCCCGGATTTCGCACGTTCCATCAGCGCGGCGAGCGTCCCGAACGCGCAGTGCAGCGCGGTTCCGAAATCGACCCAGTTGACCGCGGCGCGGTAGGGCGGATCGCCGGCGCCGGTCATGTACACCGAACCCGACATGACCTGGCCGACACCGTCGAAGCCGACGCGGTCGGACCAGGGCCCCGGCCCGCCGAACGCGGTTGCCGTCGTCAGGATGATGTCGGGCTTGATCGCGCGAAGCGAGTCGTAATCGAGCTTCATCGCGCGCAGGGTCTGCGGCGGCAGGTTGGCGACGACCACGTCCGCGGTCGCAACCAGGCGGCGCATCACCTCCTGCCCCTCCGGCTTCATCGGATCGAGCGTGATGCACTTCTTGTTGCGGTTGACCTGGAGGAACAGCGCGCCCTCGCCGCCTTCGCCGACCGGCGCGACGAAGCGGTCCTCGCTGCCGTCGCGCTTTTCAACACGAATGACCTCGGCGCCGAATTCGGCCAGCAAGGTCGCGCAATAGGGACCCGCGATATAGCGTCCGAAATCGACGACGCGCACGCCTTCCAGAACTCCTCCCATCGACCCTTTCCTTGATGTCTTCCCGCCAGATTACAGGGACTGGTTGCCGGGGCAAGGTGGCTGACAGCATGCCTCGATCAGCAGATGTGATCGGCGGGCGGTTCGACTGGCCGATGTTCTGCTCTACTATGGCCCGTCCGTCCCACACCCAGAGCGCACAGCCATGCCGCAACAATTCGATCGATCCGCTGAAGATCTCGGCAACGCGATCCATTTCGAGCACGTCAACATCCAGGTTCCGGATCAACGCCTGGCGACGTTATTCTACGTCACGGGACTTGGGCTCACCCGCGATCCCTATCTGATGGTGTCCGACACCAACATGTGGATCAACGCCGGGCGGAGCCAGTTTCACCTGCCGAGCGGCAGGCCGCAGGTGCTGCGCGGCCATACCGGCCTCGTCATCGAGGGACGCGAGGCGCTGCTGGCGCGATTGGCATCGGTCGCGAAGAAGCTCGAGGGCACGGCATTCACGTTTGCCGAACACAATGACCATGTCGAGGCCGTCTGTCCGTGGGGCAACCGCATGCGCGTCCATGAACCGGACGCTACGCGCTTCGGGCGCATTACGCTCGGCATCCCCTATGTCGAATTCGAGGTGCCCATGGGAACGGCGCCGGCGATTTGCGCCTTCTATCCTGACATCATGGGCATGCCCGCCGAGCAACGGAATGGCGACGGCAAGGTTGCGGCGGTGAAGACGGGCCGCGACCAGCACCTGCTGTTTCGCGAGACCGATCGGCCGCAACCCGACTATGACGGGCACCATGTGCAGATGTACATCACCGACTTCTCCGGTCCGTACCGCAAGCTGCTCGCACGCGACCTGATCTCCCGCGAGGACAATCAATACCAGTACCGGTTCTGCGACATCGTCGATCTCGACAGCGGCAAGAAGCTGTTCACGGTCGAGCACGAGGTGCGCAGCGCAACCCACCCGATGTTCATGCGGCCGATGGTCAATCGCAATCCCGTCGTCACCAACCGGAACTACGCCTTCGGCCATGATCAGACGTCGTGGGCGATGGGGCCGGATCAGTACGACGGATAGGACGCGGCAAGTTCGGATCCAGCCGCAGATCGCGGCGCGCGCTCACCTCTTCTGCTAAGGTTCAGACGCAGCGGGACAATTTCGACTTTCGCCCGCGCCTTGCAAGTGAGTTTTCTATCAATGATTAAGCGCGGTCTGTCGGTATTCGATCCGCCTAAAGACCTGGTCGACGCCTCTGGGGTGACACCCAAGCTGAGTGAAGACGAGCGCGTTATCTGGATCGGCACGCCAGGATGGTTCAGTACTTTCTTCTGCTCAACGGCAGTTCCTACGTGGGGAGCTTTTTGCCTGGCGCTGTTCGCGTATCATGGAATTTATGCGCTAACACCCGAGCAACACGCCATTGAAGGGCTCGTAAGAGGACGATGGATAGTTGTCTGCGTGATAGTCGTATTTGCCTTCATACCTCAGTTATTCGCGCTGGGGATCGGCGGGGCCTTTGCGTATATTCTCACGACAGAACGAATGATCGTAAAAATCGATCAGACAAGAATGTTCGTCAGATGGCTTAGGTACTTCAAGAGCGTCGCCGATACGGATGGCTTTGCTACATATGATTTGAAATATCTCAACGGCGCTCGCGTCTATGCCGGCTTGTGGAGCTACGGAAATGTAAGCGTCCGCCATATCGTCGGCTCGTTTGGCGAACTCAGATACGACCCATATAGATCTGAGCCAGTTTTTCGTGACCGCAGATACGTGAAAGTATTCTGGCGCAGGTTGCCTCACTTCCGTTTGGCCGAGACACCTTGCAACGTGTACTTCGGTATCAAGGATGTAGGCA
The DNA here is from genome assembly GCF_004571025.1 of Bradyrhizobium niftali. Lineage (GTDB taxonomy): Bacteria > Pseudomonadota > Alphaproteobacteria > Rhizobiales > Xanthobacteraceae > Bradyrhizobium > Bradyrhizobium niftali. The sequence continues at coordinate 241,481 of NZ_SPQT01000011.1, forward strand.
GGCTCGGTGATCTTCTTAATGATCAATGCGCGGCCGATATTGAGCGCATAGCTTCCCGACGACGCTGACGCGAAAGCTGGAGGCTCGTCAAATGGGCTAATTCGGCGGACCGCGCTAATTTGCAGGCATGTCTGGAAGTGGCCCTTCGTGACATACCGCGCTGCCGCACGAACTTGGTCGCTATAGGAGCAAAGCGGAGGTAGTCACCAGTCACATGACGCCGCCGGGTTTATAGGTACACGGCCTTCTGTAATGGGCCCGATGATGTCAAGCCTCCCGAGTGAATGTCACGCCGCCGAGCTCATGCTTCTGTCCGTGGTCAACGCCTGGTCGCCACATCATGCTGTCAGAGGGAGCGGTGAGCCTATCTAGATACGCGTGGTCCGTCAGAAGACGGCCACTGGGCGTGTAACGGCTTCACCGGATCCACCGTCCCGGCGACGGGACTTCGGGCACCAGGCTCAGTTCAGCCCGGTTGCATTCCAACTCTTCTCCTCGTGTTCTATGCTGCGATCGGGCCCGCGTCGGTCCATCGGTAAGT
>NZ_SPQT01000101.1 GCF_004571025.1 Bradyrhizobium niftali
AAGCCCTGGCTTTTTTGACAACCCCAAGATTGGACTGCCGAGCACCAACGGCATGATGGTGCTGCTTTCAAGCAAAACCGGTCTGGTACAAGCGCTGTTACTGGACAACGGCTATTTGACCGACGTGCGTACGGCCGCCGCTGGTGCAGTAGCAGCGAAGTATCTCGCCCGCAAGGATGCTTTCGTGGCTGCAATCCTGGGTGCGGGGATGCAAGCAAAGTTGCAGTTGCAAGCTTTGGCGCTCGTCCGGCCGATCCGTGAAGCGCGAATCTGGGCGCGCGATACCTCCAAGGCCGAAGCCGTCGCGCAGGAGCTCTCTAAGCAGCTGGGCTTTTCCGTAAGGGCATGTGCGGAACCAAAAAGGGCCGTGGCGGGCTCGCACGTCATTGTCACGACCACGCCCGCCCAGCAACCGCTCCTGAGTGCGGAATGGCTAGAGCCCGGACAACACGTGACCGCGATGGGATCGGATGCCGAACACAAGAATGAGATCGACCCCTCCGCGATCTCCCGTGCCGATCTCTACGTTGCCGATAGTCTCAGTCAGACGCGGCGTTTAGGCGAACTGCATCATGCCATTGCTGCCGGTGCAGTCGCCTGCGACGCAAGCTTTCCAGAACTTGGTGAGATCATTGCCGGGTCGAAGACGGGACGCGTAAGCAATACCCAGATCACCATGGCCGATCTCACCGGCACGGGTATCCAGGACACCGCGATCGCAACGCTTGCCTTCGCGCGAGCGGAGGCTGCAAGGGCCGGCACGGAGTTCGAGAGCTGAGCAACTCGCGAGTCGAACGCACATTGTTATCGAGCTCCAGCACAAAAAATTGAATGGAGTTAAGACCAAGACGATCATCAAAGGTGCCTAGGCACTCCCCCGAACAGAATACGTCTGAAGGCTTTAAATCAGAAATGGCACATCGATGCGCTTGTCGTACGCAACATGTGCAACATTACTTAGCTAAAAGGTTACACTGCTAAACGTCCCGCAGGGAGTTGTGGTGTTGATAAACGAAGAGGAGCTAAGCTGTATTCTATCTCGCCAGGATGCTCCGGCAGCCGTCCGTCAGGCGTTCATGGATCGTGGTGATGCGATCGGCTATCCAGAACACCTCATTGGCTCCCCGACAAGCATGGCTTCGACTCGGTGATCGATTTCCTCCACGAACTTGGCGTTGCAAGCCGCGGCTTAGGGCTCGAACTGGGTTACCTATCGGCGCAAGCCGCAGAGAAGTTCAGAGCCCGACTACCCAAAGCAAGCATCGTGGATTGCAGTAAATTCGTAGCCTGGATCCTAGTTATTGAGTCCGATCTCGAGTTATCAGTGACTCGAGGCTGCCGCCATCGCCGATGCCGGAATGATGCCTGCGGCAGAGGTGATATGCCTTGGGATTCGGGAATCTGAGGCCATCGCAGCGACGCAGGCGCGCAGCGGCAACGGCAAGCCGGCAACGAGCTTTGCGTCGATGTACCTATGCTCCTCGCCACGCACAGGTACCTCCCGCACCCGTGGAGCGAGGAAGTTTTTCGTAATGGATCGCAGATCAATCTTGAGCTTGGTGACGTGCGTTATGGCGACGTTTCTGCGATCATGCGCGCCTTCTCGATTGACGTACCCTCCGACCGCCTCAGTCGCCTACATAAGGCGGAAGTCGCCGGATTGGAGGACGCGCTCAACACGGTCCGGCGTGGAGCCACCTGCAGCGACGTCGCCAGCGCCTTCGATCGCCAACGCAAGGTTTCAAAAAGGACTCGCGCTGTGGCTACGCCATGACATCGATTGGGGTGAGCCTTCGGCGAGCCTTATGGAGACATGACAGAACTGAAGTCGAACATGAGCTTCCATCTCATGCTGGGCAACTGGATCGACGAAGATTCCGGGTATGTTGTCAGTGAGACTTTCCGCGTTACCGAGTCTGGCGTCGAAGCATTGACCCAAGCGCCCAGCTCTATCTCGCCTCCGTCGAGGATCTTCCGACGCGGGGCAATCTACAGGATTGCGATTGGATATCCAAGCAGCCAGACTAACGGTGCGCTGGACGTCCAGCGCACCGTTAGATGAAGACCCGTTGACCGCTCGGGCCGCGGAGGCGCTGCTATCCCCAGGGCCAACAAATGTTGCTTTCCAGCTCGCCGTTTTTGGTGGCGACCCGATCACTGCCCGGGTGCTTCTTAATCTGCACGTGCGCAAAAGGTAGCCAGAAGGTCTGGCCCCGACGCACTGCAGCCGCGCCGAATGCATCATCCTATCCGCATCAAGCGATCGATCTCCATGAGTCGTTTGTGAAGAACGTCTCTGAGCACCGTTTTAGGCAAGGTGTGGTTGCGATAGGTGGCGACAGAGTATCCATAACAGGCCGCGTAAAAGTTCCGCGAGCCAGCGGCGAAGCAGGCTGAAGTTGTAGCCAGCGGCGGCAAGCACGGCGTTGATGCGGTCGCCGTCGCGGCCCTTGAGATGGTTACGGCGCATCCGGTGGTCGTCCTTGAGATGGCCGATCACAGGCTCGACGGCGGCGCGACGCCGCATCTCGCGGCGGATCGCTTTGGTGACACGGCGAACCTGGCCGCTGATC
>NZ_SPQT01000102.1 GCF_004571025.1 Bradyrhizobium niftali
TCGGCAGGCGTTCCATGATGTTGCGCGCCTTGTGGATCTGGCAGCGCTGGATCGCAGCGGCCGGACCGAAGGTGCGGCGGATCGCCTTCGACAGCGCCTTCGCGCCGTCGGCGATGAACAGTCTTGGCACCGTCGGGTCGAGCCCGCGCGAGACCAGGTTGTCCAGCAGGGCCTGAACCGTTGCGGCATTCTCGGTCGCCCCTTCCACCAGCGCCAGCGGATGCTTGTTGCCTTCGCCGTCAACCCCGATCGCGGCGACTAGCACGAGATCGTCGTCGAGATGCAGCCCGTCGATTTGGACCACCAGAAGGTCGAGCGTGGACAGATCGGCAGCCATGAAGTCGGCCAGCCGCGCCACCGACAGCGCAACGAACCTCCGCGAGGCCGCCGATTTCGAAATCCCAGATCCGGGCGGTGCCGGCACGTCCCCCTCGGGCAGCCGGACGGCGCGGCCGAACCGGCGCGTCGACCCGTTGATCAGCATCAGGTTCATCGCCCAGCGACCGAGCCAGTCCTCCTGCGCTGCCGTTTCCCAGCTCGGGATCGTGATCTCGCGGCCGTCCACGCCCCGGACCCGGGGCCGCTCGACCTCAATCTTGCCGCCGTGGAAACCGATCCGTCCTCGCGTTCGGCCCCAACGGTGCGCCCGCCGCGCCGCATCGCGACCGTGGCGCGGCCCGCAGGCCGCCGTCACATCCGCCTCCATCATCGTGCCGAGCGCCTCGATCCCCGCCGCATGGCAGAACCGATCGAAGCTCGCCCGCACTTCCGCAAACGCTTCGTCCACAACCCCAGTCGCCGGCGAACCAGCCGGTGTGATATCTCTCGTCATGGCGTTGCTCTCCTTTGTGGAATCAGCACCCCGAGCCTACCGGCTCAAGGTGGGCAACGCCGACCTCCTCAGAAATTCAACAGAACCCGGGACATCCCCGAGTTAGGTTTGCGAGCCTGACTTCCTCTAATGCGCCGTAGCTATTGAGCTTCACTGCGAGTCGACCGGTATTCTCGAGCTCGCGCCTGATAGCAGACAAACTTTTCACTTCTTCGGGCGCGACGGCCAATGCTGCAATTAAACGTGGAACGTTTCGTTCGAAACCTCCCGGCTCAATGAGCCTACCACAGGTGTCCAACTCATTCGGAGGAGGTTCATACTGCTTACGCGGACCACGTGTATAGGTTACCCCCAAGTCCCTGCGAGGAGCGCACCAGCACGTGCGCGATGGGATCGTCACTCGGATGGGCCGCAACCTGTGGGCGCGGTAAACGGAGCGTAGAGCCCGGTCGTTTCAGCGGACGCCCGACGCCGCGACTAAAGCCAGCCGATATGATTTCGCCTCATCTGGTCAATTCGATCAGCTGTCGTTTTCGTTGCGCCCTTGCTCAAACCGATATCATTTCGCAACCGATCGGATAAAGGGAGTCCTCGATCCGGGGTTCGACTATGCTTGCACGCTGTAGCCACGCAACGAGGTGCGCGGCGAGCCGCCAGTAATTGCTTGTGAGCGTTCCCTCGTCGGGATAAGCGCCGCTACTCCCAACTCCTGTCACCGACCTTGATTGCTCTGCCAAGATGGATTCCTTCGTCTTCCATGCTCGTTTTCGATCCGACGCCAAGGAACGCTCCTGCTCTCGTCGCGATCTGCGCTTTTCACGTGGCCACAACTACGCAGTCGTCGTCGGTTAGCTATCACATCAAAGGGCTAAGACCAGCTCAGCTGAATCGTGTTAGTGCAACAACTAACTTTCATTTGTGAAAGCGACTTACGATAGGCGTCAATACCCGAGATTGGCTTTCGAGCAAGGCCGGTATCCATTGCAGCGAGAGCCACTTGGGAGGCCACCGCACGCAATGGCCGGCCGTCGAAAGGATTTGGAATCAACTGCCAGCGAGCAAGAGGTTTGCTTGCCAATTCGGCAATTGCGTTCGCAGCTACAAGTTTCATGGCGTTTTTGATAGTGGATGCCGCGCAATCAAGCGCTCCGCGAAATAACACGGAAAGTAGAGCACATTGTTTACTTGGTTCGGATAGTCGGCGCGTCCCGTACAAATGATCGCATCAGGGCGGGCCGACAGTGCTAACTCAGGTGAAATTTCTGGAACAGGCCTAGCAGGCTGTTGAAGAACTCAGCCGCGTTCGCAAACGAAGGCTGAATCGTCGCCCGTGAAGAATTCGGAAGCGATTGATCTGTCGCTGTGATTTGTCGTGAGCAAGTATTCGATTGTGCAAGAAAGCCGTGGGTAGGTGTTGGTTTTCTTGCGTTTCAAGATTCCGGATTTGGCGACTTCGTGATTCCTTTGACGGCGAGATTCGCTGTTGGGGAGAACCCATGAGCCATCCGCGCGACGATCGTCAGGACGATCTGTTTCGTCCATCTCTGGAGAAGATCATCAACCTTCGCCATCCGTTGGTGCGTCTGGCGGCGGAGATCGATTGGGACTTCCTGGCGGGACG
>NZ_SPQT01000103.1 GCF_004571025.1 Bradyrhizobium niftali
TCGGCGAAGTGGTCAAGCTCATCACCGCGATTGCCGAGCAGACCAATCTGCTGGCGCTCAACGCCACCATCGAGGCGGCGCGCGCCGGTGAAGCCGGCCGCGGCTTTGCCGTGGTTGCGAGCGAAGTGAAGTCGTTGGCCAGCCAGACGGCGAAAGCGACCGACGAGATTTCCTCCCATATCACGGGCATGCAGGGCGCCACGGCCGAGTCGGTTGCCGCGATCAAGGAGATCGGCGCGACCATCGGCCAGATCTCGTCGATCTCGACGTCGATCGCGAGCGCCGTCGAGCAGCAGGGGGCCGCGACCCAGGAGATCGCGCGTAGCGTCCAGACCGTTGCCCAGGGCACTCAGACCGCCGCCACCGACATCGGCCAGGTCAACCGCGGCGCCGCCGAGACGGGCTCTGCCTCGGAGGAGGTGCTGAACTCGGCCAAGACGCTGTCATCCGAAAGCACCCGCCTTCGCGCCGAGCTCGACCGCTTCATGGCGAATATCCGGGCGGCGTAAGGCTCGCCGTCGCTGAAGTCTGCGCCGTCGCCTCATACTCCGCTGTCGTCCCGGACAAGCGCGCCTCAAGCGCGCGCAGATCCGGGACCCATACTCCCAGGGAGAAATGGCGGCGACAGCTGGCAACTCCGAATCTACGTCAAACCACTCCCTGTGGCTAAGGGTCCTGGATCGGCGCTCGCTTGTCCAGGACGACGGTGAGCATTCCCCCGCGTCACCGAACCGCAAGTTGCGACGCCGCAAATTTACCGCCGCTTATCCTTTGCCAATTACCGTGCACACGAGTCGGGAAGCGGGCTGCTTCCGGGCTGCGCCTGGTTTTCCGCGAATGGAATGGGGTGGGGGAATGTCCGTCAAGTCCAAGCCGAACACATCGAAACTGCCAACCTTGCGCTTTCGCGCAAAAATCATCCTCGGCTTCGTGGCGGTGCTGGCCATCCTCGCCGTCAGCATGGCTTTCGCCTATTTCGGCTTCGAGCGGATCCAGGCCGCCGTGGCCTCCTACCGGACCAGCGTGGCGGAAGCGGACCTCGCGCGAACCGTCGACCGCGAGCTGATCGCCTACCAGGGGCTGGCGCGGGCCTATACGCTGACCGGCGCGGCAGACGACGAGACCGCGGCCAAGGCGGCCGAAGAGAATCTGAAGGCGGCGATCGCCAAGTCGACGTCCGCCACGACCGGCGCCGCGCGCCGCGAGCAGGTCGGCAAGCTCGAGGCGGAGTTCCAGCGCTTTACGAAAGTATTCGGCGAGATCATCACCCTGACGCGCGAGAACAACAAGATCGCGGCCGATGAGCTCAACAGCGTCGGCAACAAGATCCGCTTCAAGTTCGACGACCTCGCCGATACCGCGGCGCTCGCCGGGCTCGCCTCGGTCCAGACCACGGCCAAGGACGTCACCTCGCAATATCTCGCGGTCTCCACCTCGGTCAGCGCCTTCGTCGCCAAGCCCGAGCCGAAGACCGCCGACGGCGTGATCGCCCGCATCAAGTTCCTGGAGACCCTGCTGGTCTCGATCTATGCCAGCGACCAGAAGATCACCGACCGCGTCACCGAGATCAGCAATCTGCTGAAGCAGTACCGCACCTCCTTTGCCAAGCTGACGGAGAACGTGAAGGTCATCGTCAAGTCGAACGGCGAGATGACCAAGACGGCGGCGTCCATCCTCAAGCTTTCGGGTGAGCTGCGATCGGACCTGACCGCCGATCAGCAGCGCATCGAGGCCAGCGCCAATGCAACGATCGGGGAGACCGAACGGCTGATGCTGATGCTGGCGCTGGGCGGCCTGGCCATCGGCGCCGTGCTCGCCCTGATGCTCGGCAACGGCATCTCGCGCCCGATGATCGCGATGTGCAAGGCGATGCGCGAGCTCGCCTCGGGCAATTTCGACGTCGTGCTGCCGGGCCTCGGCCGCAAGGACGAGATCGGCGAGATGGCCGGCGCAGTCGAGGAGTTCAAGGTTCAGGCCGTCGCCAAGGCCGAGCGCGATGCCGCCGCCAGCGAAGCCCAGAGCCGGGAGCAGGCCGCCAGCCGCCGCTCCGAGCTGATCCGCTTTGCCGATGATTTCGAGAGCGCGGTCGGCGCCATCGTCTCCAACGTCTCCGCCTCGGCCGTGCAGCTCGAATCGGCGGCGTCCACGCTGACGCGCACCGCGGAGACCACCCAGAGCCTGTCGAGCCAGGTCGCCGGTGTGTCCGAGCAGGCGTCAAGCAACATGCAGTCGGTCGCCACCGCGACGGAAGAGCTCTCGGCTTCGGTCGAGGAGATCGGACGCCAGGTGCGCGATTCCAGCCGTATCGCCGAGGCCGCCGTGGTGCAGGCCAAGGAGACCGACGGCCGCATCGGTAAGCTCTCGCATGCCGCCCAGCAGATCGGCGAAGTGGTCAAGCTCATCACCGCGATTGCCGAGCAGACCAATCTGCTGGCGC
>NZ_SPQT01000104.1 GCF_004571025.1 Bradyrhizobium niftali
TTTCGTTGGCGTCCGATCCGGACAGCCCAAAGAATACCTTGCTCGGCTTACCTGGCGCCATTCGGATGAGACGATCAGAGAGGGTCGCCAGCTCTTCCGTCGTGTGGGCCGCGTAAGTGTGGTAGTATGCCAATTTGTAGGCTTGGCGCGCGATGGCTTCAGCCACTTCAGTCCGGCCGTAGCCAATATTTACACAATACAGACCAGCAAAGCCATCTATGTAACTACGCCCCTGCGCGTCTTCAATGCGGATACCCTTACCCCCAGTGACGATGGTGGGATCACCGATCTTACCAGTTGCGAATTCCTTGAGCTGGGTGAATGGATGCAGAACTGTCGCGCGATCACGTTCAGCGATGGTTTTAATATCAATCATACCGGTTCTCCTAAGCCGCCAAATCGCCGAAACACGTGTTCTGGTTCCGTGTATTCCGCTGCGCGTATTCTTGTATCGCAGTAGAGGCATCGAAAGCTCGATTGGCTTACCAACGAGCACTTGAAACGCACCGCGCGGGACGCCGGCTTTCGCAGCCACGAGCGCGGCCCCGGCGACAAGATCGCGACGGCAGATTTTGCTGGTGCTCCGCACTGAGACCGGCCAACCGGGGGCTGCTGGAACGAGTGCTTTGGAGGGCCATTTACAGGTTCGAGCTTTGTTGAAATTAGCTGTGCGCTCAGGATACTGATGGCGCAAAGATATTTGCGGCGCATTTCCCGGTTGTTCAGTCGATTTCCTGCATCTCAGAGCGATTTTGCAACGAAATATGCCTAAAGTCTTGGGACGATCATCTGTTCCTCCAGATCCTGCAAAAGAGCAATCGTTTACTTTCTGAGGTGATCGTCAAAATGGCGGAGCTCTTTGCTACCGTCTGTCAATGACGGCTAACTAAAAGGGCTTTGTTCGGAAGGCATTATCGAGGCTGAGGATTCGATGTTTCCGCGAAGGCGGTAGGACGAGCGAATCAAATGCCTATAGCGCGAAGTCGGCTCCGCCAGTGACACGTCCGAGCTTGCGGAGTCGCGCCTGTGCAAACGTGGACAGCAGCCGGAATGTCTCGGTAGGATGCGATCGTGTTGACGCTGACAATTGCGCTAACGGATGAGCTGCTCGGTGAAGTAACGCTGAATGAGCGCGGCGAGGTTGCGACTCGGCTTAATGGGTTGGCCGTCCCAGCGCCGGTCGAGATGCCGGACTGCCTCTTCCATCGGTTCCGGACGGGTGGAGAGATACCAATAGGTGTCGCGTAGGCAGAGTGACCGGGATAGATGGAAACCGCCGAAGGGTGGTGCTCGACATCGATCCCGTCGCGATACCAGCCAGAAGTGTGTGTGTGTGCTGCCGGAAACCGCACTTCTTCGTGGCTGCGCGCGGCGGCCGACTGCTGCGCCAGTAGCCCATACGCGTGGTCCGTTAAGGCCCCTGAGCGGATGTCTACAGCGTTGTGGAGATCGAGGCGTTATTGAAGGCGGCACTTGCCTATCTCCTGCAAACGGACTGCGGGATGGACTTATCATTCTGTGCACGCGTGACTTCCTTAAAAGGGTTCTTGTGAGTTAGGGGGATGTCCCGATCGCTGTTGAACTAGGTCGGGCCGACGTTGCCGGAATGAATGTTACGCGGCCCTCGTGACGTGGGCAACGGGGTTGATCGTCATGCGATTGTGGCGAGCTTGAAGAGCCGCATGCAGAACCGACAATTGGTTATGCGCCTTCAATCGTCGGAAGCCCTTGTTAGCCTCGATCATGCCGGCCGCGACCCATCGCAAGGCCATACCGGCATCCCGCCAGCGTTTGACGTTGCGCGTGACGCGGCGAATGGTGCCCATCATGTTCTCTGCGATGTTGGTACAGGCGAGCGATCGACGAAGCTCCTTCGGCAACTTCAACCGGACGACAGTCAGGAGCTGGCCGCTACGCCGGGCCATTGTTGGTCGAGTCGACGCGCGAGATTGTGGATCAATTTTTCGGCCTTGTCGGCGTCATCGAGCTCCCAGGCCTGGCGCAGCACCCGACGGGTGGCCGCATGATGCTCTTTCGGCAGGCGTTCCATGATGTTGCGCGCCTTGTGGATCTGGCAGCGCTGGATCGCAGCGGCCGGACCGAAGGTGCGGCGGATCGCCTTCGACAGCGCCTTCGCGCCGTCGGCGATGAACAGTCTTGGCACCGTCGGGTCGAGCCCGCGCGAGACCAGGTTGTCCAGCAGGGCCTGAACCGTTGCGGCATTCTCGGTCGCCCCTTCCACCAGCGCCAG
>NZ_SPQT01000105.1 GCF_004571025.1 Bradyrhizobium niftali
CCGAGCTGTCCTTGGGCTTGACGCTCTTCATCGAGGCCCAGGCCTCGATCAGCGTGCCATCGACTGAGAAGTGATCGCTCGACAGAAGCCTCTTCACCTTGGGCTGTGCCAGCACCGCCGCCATGAACTTGGCCGCGATGTCGCCTTCCAGCAGCCGGTCGCGGTTCTTCGAGAACACCGAATGGTCCCACGCCGTGTCGTCGACGCCGATTCCCACGAACCAGCGAAACAACAGGTCATATTCCAACCGCTCCATCAGAAGCCGCTCAGACCGGATCGAATAAAACGCCTGCAACAGACGCCGCAGTTCTCGCGAGATTATCGCGGCGGATCGACCGAGACGGCGCCCAATCTCCCGGATGGAATGGCCCTGCACCTTGAGAAGCGCAATCTCTTCGCGCTCCACCAATGATAAGTATCGCCCGGAGAGCGCCCTTCCTGAGGCGGTTGTTTCGAAAGGCGGGCGGCATGCGACCAGCGATGTTCGACGATCGGCAGATCGTGGTGTCGGTGGTGCGGACCCGACGTGGCGGCGCCATGATCGCCCGAATGCCATGCCGTCGCATCAGCCGCTCGATCCGGCCGCGACTGGCGCCACGTCCCTGCGTCCGCAGGACGGGCGTGAACCCGGGGGCTGCCATAGCGCTGGCCGCTATCACGATGGACCTGCCGGATCTCGGCCAGCAACGCGGCATTGGAGGTTGCGTGGGTGCTCACCGGACGCTCGCGCCAAGCGTAATAGCCCGCCGGCGACACCTCGAGTACGGCACACATCAGCCGTACCGGATAGCTGTCGCGGTGGTCTTCGATGAAACGGAAGCTCAAAAGATCGCGATCGACTTCCTAAGAAACAGCCGGATTGGCGTCGCCCGGAATGGCCTGCAACACGAAGCCTAGCGATTTCGCCCGGCGCTGTAGGTTGGCGAGGACGCGGCTACGATATTGCCGCTCATATTGGTCGGCACCAGGATCCCTGTAGCTCATGCCGTGCCGGAGTGTGTTGTAGAATAAAACCGCAATCTTGCGAGCGGTCGCCGTCACGGCCTTATTTACCCGCACGTGAGGACAACCGACGATAGAATGCTCCCAGCGCTGTCTCGCTTCGCCCCACGGTTGTGGCTGCCAAGCGCAACAGCGCAGCTGCGCGACTTGAGGATCTCCGTGTGCGTGAGGACAGCACCTTGCCGCCGGAGATCTTGTTGCCGGGTGCGAGGCAGAGCCAGGAAGTGAAGTGTTTGGCGCTCGGCCATGCCCTTAGATCCGTACCGCACTCGCCGATGAGCTTCAATGCGAGCGACGGACCCAACCCATGGATCTCAGTCAAATCGACGCCGAGCACGCCTACAGTGCGGTCCTGACATCGAAGGTGGGGGTGTTGACCTGCTTGGTCTTTACGCGCGGCTTGGCTAGCTTTCTGACCGGTCTTGCTCCTTTGGTGTTCAATGCACTGATCAGGACTTCGAGCTTGCGATCACAGTCGAGCATCTTTGCCTGATAAACGTCGTAGACCTCCAGTGATTGAGTCAACGCGAAGACATGTTCGTGGCGGTCATTGCCTACGAGCGCTGCGCGGATCGTCTCGATCGATGAATGGCAGCGCACGTCCCGATAGGTTGCCAGGACGTCGGGATTGCGTTCGCCTGCAACAATGGCTCGGATAATCCGCATGCCGGTCGCGCCGGTGATATCCGAGACAACATGATGGAGCTGCAGGTTCATCTCCATCAGGGCCTTCTGCATATGTTGGATATGGGCGGCAGCATATTCCACGAGCCGCTCGCGCTGGCGTAGATAGGCTCGCAAGGTTGCGATCTCGGCATCGGGTCGGAAGCTGCCCCGTAACAGGCCATAGGAGTGGAGCTGGCGTAACCAAGCGGCATCGCTGAGATCGGTTTTGCGCCCAGGTACATTCTTGGCGTACCGCGCGTTGACCAGAATGACCTCAAACCCGCGCTGTTCTAGGATCTCGTAGACTGGGATCCAATAGACTCCAGTGGATTCCATCGCGACACTGGTCACGCCGCACGTCTTGAACCAGTCCGCCAGCTCATGCAGGTCTTGCGTGAATGTGCCGAATGCACGCACTGGCGTGTCGGTGCAGGCCGGGTTCACCGCGGCCATGTGCATCTTTGATCCGATATCGATAGCGGCCGCGCCGAGGTTGACCGGGTTTAAGTCCGGGCCGCCACCGGTTGTCCTCTTAGGCATCGCAACT
>NZ_SPQT01000106.1 GCF_004571025.1 Bradyrhizobium niftali
GCCGCTCGTAGCCGCGACGACCGCGGTACTTCGTTTTGGGTACACCGCAAGGGATCGGCCAGACAGCGAAATCGAGTCTATACGTTTTCCAATCGCGTCCGGTGAGGTGTTAATCTTTTGGACGCGACCCAAGCTGCACAGTACAGGCCTGCAGCAGGGGAAAACGATGGCCGACAAACGGATGCAGTTCAACTGGGATCCAATTGCGCTTGCAGCGCAACTGCGGAACATCGCGGGACAAAGCCAAGTACTGATGCGCTGCTTCGTGTCTTATCAATCGGACGCGATTAAATTCGGCATAGGCAACAGGTCAACGCTCGGGTTCGATTTTTTCGAACTCATGACGAGGATGATGACCGATCCGGTGGTAGTCGCCGGCGCCCAGATTGACCTATTCTACAAGACGCTGGGTATCTGGCAGAAAACTGCGGAACGCATGCTCATGCTGCGTGCACGCGAGGCCGATGCCTCAAAAGACAAACGGTTCAAGCATCCCGACTGGAGTGAGAATGCTATCTTCAACTTCGTGAAGGACAATTATCTCGTCGCGGCAGAGTCGATTCTTTCTGCAATCCGCGAAGTCAAAGGCATGGACGAGGCCTCGGCTCGCAAAGTCGATTTCTACACCCGCCAGTTCGTTGATGCCTTGTCACCTTCCAATTTCGTCGCCACCAATCCGGAGGTCCTCACCGCAACCCTTGCGTCCGGTGGGCAGAACCTGCTGCGTGGTCTGGAGAACCTTCTTGCCGATCTGGAGCGCGGCAATGGCCGCCTTGCGATTACGACCACCGACATGAAGGCGTTCCGCCTCGGCGAAAACATCGCAACCACTCCAGGAAAGATCGTCTACCAAAACGAGCTCATGCAATTAATCCAATATACGCCGTCGACAAGAGAAGTTCGCGTGCGGCCACTCCTCATCGTGCCACCATGGATCAATAAGTTCTATGTTCTCGATCTACAGCCGAAGAACTCTTTCATCAAATGGGCCGTCGATCAGGGGCATACGGTCTTCGCCATCTCCTGGGTAAATCCCGATGGGAAGCTCGCCAAAAAGGGCCTTGAAAATTACATGCTCGAGGGGCCTTTGGCGGCACTGGACGCAATCGAGTCTGCGACCGGAGAGCATAGTGTCAACGCAATTGGCTATTGCCTCGGCGGAACATTGCTCGCCGCGACAATGGCATATTCGGCCGCGAAGGGCGACGACCGAATTACAAGCGCCACCTATTTCACGACGCTTGTCGATTTTACCGACGTCGGGGATATCGCCGTCTTCATCGACGAGGCGCAGCTGGCGTCTCTCGAAAGACGGATGCGCGAGCGCGGCTATCTGGACGCGCAAGAGATGGCGACAGCGTTCAATATGTTGCGCGCCAATGACCTGATCTGGTCCTTCGTCGTCAGCAACTACCTGCTTGGCAAGGAGCAGGTGCCCGTTGATCTTTGGTTTTGGAATTCCGATCCGACGCGCATGCCCGCGGCGATGCATTCGTTCTATTTGCGTGGAATGTATCAGCAAAATCTCTTGGCAAAACCCGGCGGCATCACGTTGGCGGGCGTGCCGATCGATCTTTCGAAGGTCACGACTCCGACCTTCATTCTAGCTGCGCGCGAAGACCACATTGCGCCATGGAAGTCGACCTATGCCGCGACACGCTTGTATTCCGGGCCGATCAAATTCGTTTTAGCCGATGCGGGCCATATGGCTGGCGTGATCAGCCCGCCCGGCACCAAATATGGCCATTGGACGAACGACAATTTGCCGCCCAGTCCGGACGAATGGTTCGCCAGCGCCGCGCCTCATCAAGGGTCGTGGTGGCCGCTTTGGGACGAATGGGTAACGCCACTTGATGCAGGCCGCGTTCCAGCCCGCGAACCCGGTAGCGGTGCACTAGCGATTATCGAAAACGCGCCTGGCTCTTACGTCCGCGTGAGATCGATCGCCTCGTAAGTTGCGGGAAGCGGTCGAGATCGCGACTATGCGCAAAATCAGAGCTCGCTCTCGCGGAAGGGCTAGCCCCGCTCGCGGGGGCGCTGCGGCGACTGAGGATTGTTGGCGGGATTGGTATCGTACTTGGATATTCGCGTGATCAGCCCGCTAGTGGCGAGCGGTTGCAAGTCCGCCTCCAGCGCCTCGGCAATCTCTTTGGTATAGACCTCCCGATCGTCCACGTAGAGTGTAAAGGATTTCAAATACTT
>NZ_SPQT01000107.1 GCF_004571025.1 Bradyrhizobium niftali
TCAGCACTGGCCTTGCGAACAGCGTCGACAGCGGCAGGTCGACTCCGACCGCCTGTGACAGCCGGCTCGACATCTGCACGGCCAAGAGGGAGTGGCCGCCCAGTTCGAAGAAGTGGTCGTTGCGCCCGATGCGCTCGACACCAAGGAGCTCGGCCCAGATCTGCGCCAGCGCGGTCTCGACCGCGCCTTGCGGCGCCTCATAGGCCGCCAGTGCATAGGCCTGATCGCGAGGGGCCGGCAGCGCGTTGCGATCGAGCTTGCCGTTCAGCGTCAGCGGAAGCGCTGCCAGCCGCACAAACGCGCTCGGCACCATGTAATCCGGCAGCCGCGCACTCAAGTGCTCGCGCAAAGCGCCCGCAAGCCCGCCTGCATCGCCCTCGTCCGAGCCGGCCTCGGGCGCGCAGACCACATAGGCGATCAGATGCTTGTCACTGGGGCCGTTCTGGCGCGCCACCACCACCGCCTCGCGCACCCAGGCGTGTTCGCAAAGCTTTGCTACGATCTCGCCCGGCTCGATGCGATAGCCGCGGATCTTCACCTGATCGTCGTTGCGGCCCAGGAACTCAAGATTGCCGTCCGGCAGGTAGCGTGCCAGGTCGCCGGTCCGGTACAGCCGATCGCCCTCGACAAAGGGACTGGCGATGAACCGCTCGGCTGTCAGCTCGGGGCGGTTCAGATAGCCCCGTGCCACCCCCGCCCCGCCAATGCAGAGCTCGCCCACCGCACCGAACGGGACCAACCCGCCATGACCATCCAGCAGGTACACCCGCGTGTTGGCGATTGGACGCCCGATCGGGACCAACGACCCATTGAAATCAGCCGGGCAAGTCCAGATCGTCGCGAAGGTCGTCGTCTCGGTGGGCCCGTAGCAGTTCATGAGACGTACGGGGCCGTTTTCTTTCAACACTCTCAAAAATGAGGCAAGATCACCGCGCTCACCCCCACAGAGGAGGTGCTTCAGTTGCGCCAAAGTCGGAGCAATCGAGGATGTATATTGGTTGAATAATGCTGTTGTCAGAAACAGTGACGTCACCCGATGCTGTTCAAGCGCCCGGGCAACACTAGCAGTATCCCTGACGGTGGACGCATGCATGGCAACAATGCAACCACCGTTAAGCAACGGTGCCCATACCTCGAATGTGCTTGCGTCGAAGGCGGGATTGCCAGCCCATGCCACCCGATCTCCTGCATCGATCTTCACATACCCACTGTTGATCACGAGCCGGTTGACGGCACGATGAGGAACAACAACTCCTTTGGGAAGGCCAGTTGAGCCGGAGGTGTACATGACGTAAGCGGCCGTTTCAGCGCTCAACGCCAGCCCAGGATCGGAACTACATTCCGTGCCAGCTATGAGCGGCTCAATAGCACGAACAGGTATGGTCGCCTCAACCAGATCATCCCCGCAAAGCACCAAGCGTGCAGCACAATCGGCCATCAACAATTCTTGTCGCGCCACCGGAAGGGCGCGATCGATCGGTACATACACCCCGCCCGCCTTCAGAACCGCCAGCTGTGCCACCACAAGAGCGGCGGATCGGTCCAGCACGGTGGCAATGCGATCCCCAGGTTTGACGCCGAGAGCGATCAGGTGATGTGCCAGGCGGTTGGCCCGCGCATTGAGCTCGCCATAGCTCAGCCGCTCATCACCGCAGACCACCGCCACCGCATCCGGCGCCTTGCGCACCTGCGCCTCGAACAGCTCGTGGATGCACCGCTCCGCAGGATATGGCGCCGCCGTCCGGTTCAGGTCCTCCAGCAGATCCGTGCGCTCGGCAGCCGAGAGCAGCTCAATCCGCTGGACCTCTTGCTGCGCATCGGCAGCCATCGCCCGCAGCAGCGCCAGCAGATAACCACGCTGCCGCTCGATCGTCGCCTGATCAAATAGCGCCGTGGCATAAGCCAGCGTTCCGGCGATCTCCTCGCCATGCTCGCCAAGGCTCAGCTCCAGATCGAACTTGAGCTGATCAATCTCCTCCCTGGCAGCTTCGACACTCAGCCCCGGCAGCTCCAATGACCCAACCTCATTGTTCTCCCAGGCCAGCATCACCTGGAATAACGGCGTGTGATCAAG
>NZ_SPQT01000108.1 GCF_004571025.1 Bradyrhizobium niftali
GCGCCCTTGGCGATCGGGATGGCCTTCGGATCTCCCCTTGCGATCAAAAGCCGCAAGAGGCTCTGGCATTCGGCCAAGCCGGGCATGGGATCACCGCCTTCAGCCTTGCCGCGATTTCGGCTTCGGCCGCTTGACCGGCTGGGTGTGGGTGCCGAACAGCGCCAGCAGGAACGCGACTTCTTCCTTCGAACCGATCTGGATCATGATTGTCTCCTTTTCGCTTGGTTGGTCGAGGCCGGCGGAAAAGGAGTTCAGGACAATCGGGTTTCAGGATTGTTTCAGGCGTGTTTCGTCGGCGCTGTCACGTTGCAGATGGCCGCCTGGAGACAAAGCGCATACCCGCCCGTCTGCCACCACGTCCGCCAGGGACCAAGGGCGGGCCATCTGACCTAAATCATGAACAGAAGAAGAGCCCAGCTGTGGTGGGCTAGGCTCTCGTTCAGCGATTGATGGCCGCCTCAACAACCATCTTTACGGCGACATCGGGTTCAGGATCATTTGATTTCCCAGGACGTGTTGTGCGGGATGTCCATCGCAAAATAATCGCCAGAGCCAGCCAACGCAGGCATAGCTATGCACGCAAATGGTTCGCTTCCGGTGATGCCCTTATACTTACCGGTGCCGCCGGTGATGATATGCGTTCCACAATCCATCTTCGGCTGGGCCTTGTCGAGGTCTCGAGTATCGAAGGTCGAGAAAATCTTGTCGCCGTCGCTGTCGGCGAGCACGCAAGCTCCGTCAATGTATTTCTTGTCTCCGGACGCGACGTTCAGCGCCACGCAGCGTGCTGACATCTTGTCCAGCATCTTCTCTCCCTTCATGTTTTGAGTGGTCCCGACCGCCTCCAGCGTCGTGGCCTTGCCGAGTTCGGCGGTGTCAATGCTCATCAAGGGTCGAAAAATAAAGTGCGTCACATAAGGAGTAGTCCCCTTCTTTTCAATCGGCTCTCCCGCGACAGCCGCGGGGGCAAAGGACACGAGCGCTGCAGCAAAAGCCGTTGCTTTGGTGAGTCTCATCGCTGCGGTGAATGTGGGGACTCTGCGCACGTTGATGACGTTCATGAGTGCCTCCTTAGATCAAGCGGCGGTTCAGGTCTCCGCCGTGAACTGCCGCGAGTTGAAATCGACCTGCGTATGCTCTCTCCTGTCAAATCGAGTTGCACGCCGGCGCCGAGCGTCAACGTGATCATGCTTTCATGATGCTTCGCCTTGGACTGACGAAGTATGTGGGGATGGTGGCTCCAATCATCGGTTTTTACCTCAGTACAAGGTTCGACCGAACGACCTGGAATATAAGCATAATAGCATGGAACGCGGCGGACGTCAGCGTCATGCCCAGAAAACGCAGCGCACCGTCAGCCATCCTGACCGAATGCGCTATGCAAAATGCAATTCTCCTGCTGTTCGGATGAAGCACGGTGCACATGGGTGCAGCGACTCTGTGCCGCTCTTCATGCTTTGCGTCGTTCCGCTTGCAACTCAGGAGGTGAGCATTGAGTGACGTCGATTTCCGCAGCCACCAATATCCGTAATATCCGCTAATGGGATGGTCCGGCCGTGCTCCTGCCCCGCCAGCGATAAGCTGGCCAGGGGCGCCAAGACAGGGAGCACGCCATGTCCCAGACACCCAGTACCGCGATCGCCGTGATCGGCATCGATATCGGCAAAAACTCGTTCCACGTCGTGGGCCACGATACGCGCGGCACCATCGTGCTGCGGCAAAAGTGGTCGCGTGGCCAGGTGGAGGCGCGGCTCGCCAATATGCCGCCTTGCCTGATCGGCATGGAAGCCTGCGTCGGCGCACATCATTTGAGCCGCAGACTCGCATCGTT
>NZ_SPQT01000109.1 GCF_004571025.1 Bradyrhizobium niftali
CGGCGCCCACTCCTTGGCACTCTCGTGCCCGTGGAGGAGCCGTCCACATGGCGTAATCGCGGGAGCGAGTCACCCCTGAATGAGTGGCTGTTCCCCGATAGGATGGAGATACGGGCTCACGACTGGACGCCGGGCCCAAGCATCGAATGGAGAACAGCCATGGAAGAATATATTGGTCTCGACGTGTCGATGAAAGAGACGGCAGTCGCGATCCGCCGAGCAGGTGAACGGATCTGGCGCGGCAAGTGCGCATCTGATCCCAGCATTATCGCCGAGCTCATCCGCAAGCGGGCGCCATCCGTGAAACGCGTCGTATTTGAGACCGGACCGTTGTCGGTATGGTTCTATCATTCTCTGCGCACCGAAGGGTTGCCGGCGATCTGCATCGATGCGCGCCATGCTAAAGCGGCGCTCGATATGGCGACGAATAAGACGGACGCAAACGACGCCGATGGCCTGGCGCAACTCGCGGAAGTCGGGTTCTTTCGTGAGGTGCGTGTGAAGGGATTCGACAGCATGCTGACCCGCACGCTTGTCGCAGCGCGGACGCGGCTGGTCCGAATCACTACCGAGCTTTCCAATCAGATCCGCGGCGTCATGAAAACCTTCGGTCTGCTCGTTCCCGCCGGAAAGGGAGGCACCTTCGAGAAGAATGTGCGGAGCCTTCTTGCCGACCAGGACAGACTTGCATCCATCGTGCTGCCGATGCTGGAAGCTTGGCGCGGCATTCGCGTCCGCGCCGCCGAACTCGGACGCCAATTGGTGCGGGACGCGCGCCAAAGTCGGGCTTGCCGCATTCTCATGTCAATTCCTGGAATCGGTGCGATCACCGCAACCTCCTTTACCACCGCTATTGAGGAGCCTGACAACTTCAGGAAATCCAGATCTGTTGGCGCGTGGATCGGCCTAACAACGCGCCGCTACCAATCCGGAGAAGTCGATTATGACGGCCATATATCCCGACGTGGCGACCGCCCTTTGCGAGGGCTTCTCTACGAAGCGGCAGCGGTCATTCTGACGCGCAGCTCAACTCACAGCACGCTGCGTTCATGGGGTCTGCAGCTTCGGGAGAGGATCGGCTTCAAAAGAGCTGCCGTGGCTGTGGCCCGCAAACTGGCGGTAATAATGCATGCGATGCTTAAGACCGGCGAGCTGTTTAACCCGAATGCCGGAGCCGCCGCATAAGTCCCGATCGCGTTCGGAACCCGAACCCCTAAGGCGTCCCTGCCGGGACGTGAGCCGAGCCATTCCGCTGATGCTGTTGCACTGCTGACCCAGCAAAGTGCGTCGTCCACATTGAAGGCTCGTCCCGCGAAGCTCCATCATGCGGCGGCTGATGCCGACCGCGAAGACAACCATGCACCCGGCAGTGTCTCCTCAGAGATTATATGCTTGACGCTTCGGCAGCGATTAGACAACAACAGCATCAAAAGCAGCGGTGGACGCCAAGTTGGATCGGCGTCCGGTTTGCCCCTGACAGCCGACATGACACGCGCTCAATCGACCTTCGGCTAAGGGCCATGTGTGGACGTATATGGACCCCGCCCGATTGCAACGACCGGCTTGATCAGGATCGACGGTCACAACTGCTGACGTATATCCGGCTTCTTGATGCGGCTGGACAACGTCTCCGCCGCGAGCCTCGATGGTTTTCGCCCGCTTCCACCTCAACGGCCCCGAGACATCGGCGCAAGCCGTGCCGGTCCACACATCAGGTTCGGGAAGCGACGGGGGTGACCGTTTCGCCATCTCCTGCCATTTGTTGCAATTGTCGGGTGAGACCTCCTTTCCTTGATTGCCGCTTCGCTTCAGG
>NZ_SPQT01000110.1 GCF_004571025.1 Bradyrhizobium niftali
TAATGGGATGGTCCGGCCGTGCTCCTGCCCCGCCAGCGATAAGCTGGCCAGGGGCGCCAAGACAAGGAGCACGCCATGTCCCAGACACCCAATACCGCGATCGCCGTGATCGGCATCGATATCGGCAAAAACTCGTTCCATGTCGTGGGCCACGATACGCGCGGCGCCATCGTGCTGCGGCAAAAGTGGTCGCGTGGCCAAGTGGAGGCGCGGCTCGCCAATATGCCGCCTTGCCTGATCGGCATGGAAGCCTGCGTCGGCGCACATCATTTGAGCCGCAAACTCGCATCGCTTGGTCACGATGCCAGGTTGATGCCGGCCAAATATGTCCGCCCTTATAGCAAGGGACCGAAGAACGACTTCAATGATGCCGAAGCGATTGCCGAAGCCGTGCAGCGCCCAACGATGAAGTTCGTGGCGACCAAGACCGCGGAGCAACTCGATCTGCAGGCGCTGCATCGGGTGCGCGAGCGGCTGGTGTCGCAACGCACCGGCATCATCAACCAGATTCGCGCCTTCATGCTGGAACGCGGGATCGCGGTGCGCCAGGGTATCGGCTTCCTGCGCACAGAACTGCCCGTCATCCTTGCGACGCGCACCGATGCCCTGTCGCCACGCATGTTGCGTGTCATCGAGGAGTTGGCAGGCGACTGGCGTCGGCTGGATCAGCGCATCGATAGCCTCTCCGGCGAGATCGACGCACTGGCCCGTCAAGATCAGGCATGTTCGCGCCTGATGACGGTGCCTGGCATCGGGCCGATCATTTCGAGCGCCATGGTGGCCGCGATCGGCACTGGAGAGGTCTTCTCCAAAGGCCGTGACTTCGGCGCCTGGCTCGGACTGGTGCCTAAGCAGATCTCGACGGGAGACCGCACGATCCTCGGCAAAATCTCAAGGCGCGGCAATCGCTACCTGCGCGTTCTGTTCGTGCAGGCGGCATGGGTCGTGCTGGTCAGGATCAAGAACTGGGAACGTTACGGACTCAGATCCTGGATCGAAGCCGCCAAGAAGCGATTGCACCACAACGTGCTGGCGATCGCGCTCGCCAACAAGCTTGCCCGCATCGCCTGGGCGGTGCTGGCTAAAGGACGCGCCTTCGAGCTGACAAGGACCAACGATGCAGACGTCCGACCCGCTTGATCCTCGCGCCGTGCTCGGCGCGGTCAAGGCGCGGCCTGGCAACGCCGGAGCCAGCCGCAAGCCAAGCGCAACGGCCGGCCTTGACCGCCCGTGCGCGCGACACGACGCACGTCCTGCGGGCCGGGACGAAGGAACGGCCCCTGGCTCGAACACAGGAACTGCGAGGTAGGAGGAGCAAGCGATGACGTAACCCCATCAGCAGGTTCCAGCCGAGGTCTGCGAGAGGATGAGACGAGATGGAGGTTCGGTCTTCCCGGCGCATGCGAACACTGGTGACCCAAATGGCCCAATCGAGGCCTGTCCGCTAATGAGAACGCACGCGCGCTGATATCCATGATGGCCCGGAGAAAATGCTCCAATCAAAGGCCGGATACATTGATGCAAGACCACTCACCACCTGATCGACGAACCTCTTGCTACGCACGGCCGGACCATACATT
>NZ_SPQT01000012.1 GCF_004571025.1 Bradyrhizobium niftali
GGGATTGTGGAGGTGGTGGCGACGGTGGGGGAGGCGGTGGCGGTGACTAGATCCGCCGCAATCTTGATCCAGCGCAACACCCTATTTTAGAGCCGTTCTAGGCTGTTTGCGGGCCAGTTTGGAATAGCTTCAAATACCGGTTTTTCCTTTTGCATCCGGCCGGCCCCTTAAATATCGATGATGGCGCATCACCGAAGGGCCTGCCGCTTCCATGATCGTTTGTTCCTGTAACGTGCTGAGCGATGACGACATCCGCGCTGCTGTCGCCGAGTCCGACGACGCCGTGCGCCATGCCAAGCAGGTCTATGGCTGCCTCGGGTGTAGCGCCGAGTGCGGCCGCTGCGCGCGGACGATCAAAACCATCATCGACGAAGCGCTTGGCCCCTGCGCCAAGTCCTGCTGCTCCGGCTGCCCGCACAGCCACACCGTGGCCGCCAATGACGAGACGGCCGAGTCCGCCCAGTTCGCGCTCGCGGCCTGCTGAAATCTTCCGTAACCTCGGCTGAGCTTTTCCCCGGCTGCGTCCCCGTAGCCGGTTGCTCCCGTGCGTAAACTCATTTAGAAGCGTTCTAAATTCGGTTTAGGACCGATTTGGACTGCAAGAGCTGGAGTGAACCATGCAGGGCGACGCAAAAGTCATCGACTACCTCAACAAGGCACTGCGTCACGAGCTGACTGCGATCAACCAGTACTGGCTGCACTACCGCTTCCTCGACAATTGGGGCCTGCTGGACATGGCCAAGGTCTGGCGCAAGGAATCCATCGAGGAGATGGAGCACGCCGACAAGCTCACCGCGCGCATCCTGTTCTTCGACGGCTTCCCGAACATGCAGGTGCTCGATCCCCTGCGCATCGGCCAGAACGTCAAGGAGATCATCGAGTGCGATCTCGCCGCCGAGATGAGCGCGCGGGCGCTCTATCAGGAAGCGGCGACCTACTGCCACGGCGTCAAGGACTACGTCACGCGCGACCTGTTCGAGAAGCTGATGAGCGACGAGGAGCACCACATCGACTTCCTCGAAACCCAGCTCGACCTGATCGGCCGCATCGGTCTCGAGCTCTACACCCAGAAGCACGTCGGCGGGCTCGAGGGCGAGGGGCACTAGGCTTCGGCGTCAGCCGCACACTCTTGTGTCGTCCCGGCCTAGTGCGCAATTGCGCACTAGGCCGGGACGACATCGAACCCCTACAGCTGCTGCTTATAGCGCTCTTCCACGATCTCCTGACTCTCCGGTTCGCCCAGGCCCGTCTGGTCGTGAATGACTTCGACGATGCTCGGCATCACCGAGCGCTGCACCTTCTCCGGCGACCACAGCTTCGAGCGCATCAGCGCCTTGCCGCAGTGGAAATAGACTTCGCTGACCGCAACGTTCAGCACCGCGCGCGGTGGCTTGCCGAATTCCACCATCGAGGCGAGCAGGTCCGGATCGGCCGACAGCGTGCCGCGCCCGCCGACGCGCAGCGTCTCGTCGATGCCCGGGACGAAGAACAGCAGATGCACGAAGCCCGAGCCTTCGACGACGTTGCGAAAACTGTCGATCCGGTTGTTGCCGGAGCGGTCGGGCATCAGCAACTGGTTGGGGCCGGCGACGTGGACGAAGCCGATGCCACCACCGCGCGGCGAGGCGTCGACGCTGCCGTCGCTGCCAGAGGTCGCGAGCACGCAGAACGGCGACATCTCGATGAATTTCTTGGCATGCGCATCGATCGCGGGACGTGCCTTCGCGATCACGCGTGGGCTCGGCCTGGCATAGATGGTGGCGAGGTCTTCGGCGCAAAGATCGGTCAACGGTGTGCCTCCGTATGAGCTCGGCGGCAAACTACCCGATGGGGCCGCGCCCGGCCAACGAAATTCATCGCGATCCGCTAGACTGCATCGGCCGGCACGAAGCAGCTGATGATGATGGTGCCGCGATGGTGGACGTACCACACCACGGCCTGGCCGACCGGATTGCCGCGGTCGCGGATGATGGCGCGCTCAGGCACGGCCATCCACTGTCCCTCGATCGGTACCCAATAGGCGCCGTTGCGCACGTCGTAGTCGGTGCGATGGCCGTCGGAGATGTCGCAGCAGGGCACGCCATTCGGCGCGATCACGCTCTTGAACCAGGCGCGGATGTCGGGCAGGACGTGGTCATATTGCCCGTTGTCGAACGCAAACGCCGCGCTCGTCAGCGCCGTCATCGCAGCCAGCCAAACGCACAGTGCAAGCCTGCGCATGCGATCCTCCTCATCGCGTGTCGTGCCAGTGGCGCGCGATTTGTCCCGCGCGTCGATTCGTATCGTTGACGAGATTAAGCCCGAGCTGCCGGCGCATTGCATGCTCAAATAATATGCGGCGCGAGAGGCGCCGCATATGATGCATTGCGATAAGAGGATTTGTCGCCGGTTTTACATCGTCCGTTGCGGCGCGGTTTGCAGCAATTGCCTGACCTGCTCGCTGTAGAATTTTGCATTGCCGGTGGTGCCGTGACCGCGCGTCTCGGTGCTGGCGGGGATCAGATACAGGCGGCTGTTCTTGATCCTCTTCATCGCCGCGTCGGTGAGGCCGGTCTCCGGCGGGTTGCGCTCGTCGTCGGCGGAGTTGATCAGCAGCAACGAGGCTTCGATCTGCTCCAGCTTCTCCCCGGCATTGTAGTCGTGCGAGGACTCCCACTGATAGACGAAGTCGTTGGCATCGACCGTGATCGGCGTCGCGAGCCGCTCGTCGACGATCTTGTCGGCCTTGGCCGCCGTCGGCGCCTGCGATTGATAGGCCAGCGTTCCGCCGATGCTCGCGATGCCGTAGGCGGTGACGGCGTATTTCATCATGCGCGGCTGGCTGGTGTAGTTGCCGCCATTGTAGTCGGGATCGTTGCGTATGGTGTCGAGCATGATCCGCCGCAGCATCCAGTTGCGCGATGCCATCTCGGTCGGCTGCGAGGCCATCGGGATCAGTGCGTCCATCGCCTTCGGATATTTCTCGCCCCACAGCCAGGTGTGCATGCCGCCCATCGAATTGCCGATGACGAGCCGCAGATGCTTGACGCCGAGTCCTTCCGTCACCAGGCGGTACTGCGCCTCGACCATGTCGTCGTAGTCGTATTTCGGAAAGCCCGTCTTCATGCCGTCGGACGGCTTTGACGATTTGCCGTGGCCGATGCCGTCGGGAATGATGATGTAATATTTGGCGGCGTCGAGCGGCTGTCCGGCACCGAACAGCTCGCCGGCAAAGCCTGGCGTCAGCATGCTTGCGCCCGAGCCGCCCGTGCCATGCAGCACCAGCACCGGTTGCCCGCTCGGCTCTCCGACGGTGGTGTAATGCAGCCGCAGCTCCGGCATGACCTCGCCAGTGTGGAACTTGAAATCCCTGGCGATCCAGTCGCCCTGTTTCGGCGCAGGATAGTCGGCGGCCATGGCCGACGCTGAGATGGACAGCAGGATGGCCGACAGCGCCGCGCAAGAAGCCTTCATATTTTCTCTCTCCATGCGGCTCGTATCCGGCGGCCGCGTTGCGGGGGATCTTAGCAAAACTCTCCGGAACAATGTAGGATTTTGGTTCCGCCGATCGTCCTCGAGGAAACCATCGGGAGAGACTGCATGTGCCGCAACATCAAGACGCTGTTCAACTTCGAGCCGCCGGCGACGGAGGACGAGATCCATGCCTCGGCCTTGCAGTTTGTGCGCAAATTGTCGGGCTTCAACAAGCCGTCGCAGGCCAACGAGGCGGCGTTCGACCGCGCGGTGGCCGAGGTCTCGGAGGCGGCGCGAAAGCTCCTCACCTCGCTGCACACCCATGCGCCGACGCGCGACCGCGAGATCGAGGCGGAAAAGGCCAAGGAGCGTTCGCGGTTGCGCTTTGGCTAGCGGATCC
Organism: Bradyrhizobium niftali; assembly: GCF_004571025.1. GTDB lineage: Bacteria > Pseudomonadota > Alphaproteobacteria > Rhizobiales > Xanthobacteraceae > Bradyrhizobium > Bradyrhizobium niftali. The sequence continues at coordinate 3,854 of NZ_SPQT01000012.1, forward strand.
GCAGACCCGTTCCGTGATCTGGCTCACGGTGCGGGGCGCCGCGACTTGCAATGATGTCTGCCGGGGTTTTGCCAACCCGGAGCACGATCATGAGCCGCCCCCTTCTTCCCCTCAAAGCAGGTGCCATCATCTTCACGCTGCTGTGGACCGCGTGGATGATGTGGTGGAGTGGCTCGTTCTCGAGCGCGAACGCCGCCATCCTGGCGGTGTGCGGCGCGGCAGTCGGCTATCTCTGGTATCGCGCCATGCGCTGGCAGTTCGAGCGCATGGGCATGCTGCCACACAAGGATGATTCCTCAAGGGCTTCGTGATCCGGGGCAAGAGTGCGTGGCTAATCCCTGTGGCCGTGCTTCTTCTTTTTCTTCTTTTTCTTGTGGTCGTCGCCTTCGCCTTCGCCGTCGTCGCTCTCGTCATCGGCGATCGGCTCGTCGGTTTCCTGCACGGCGGCCTCCAGCGCCTCGCGCTCGGCGGCTTCGCGCTCGCGCTGGCGGCGACGCTCGTCCCAGGCGTCGAAGAGCTGTTCGAGCCAGGGCAACACCTGTTCGATCGACGGCAGTTGGCCGGGTGGGCCGGCCTCGCCGCGCGGGCCCTGCGGCCCTGCCGGCCCTTGCGGTCCGACAGGTCCCTGCGCTCCGGCAGCGCCACGCGGACCGGCCTCGCCCAGCTTGCCTTGCGGCCCGGCCTTGCCCAGTGGCCCAGCCTTTCCGATCGGCCCCGGCTTGCCTTGCGGTCCTGGCTTGCCGCGCGCGCCGTCCGGGCCGCGCCGGCCCGGATGACCCTGCGGTCCCGGCCGTCCCGGCTCGCCCTGCCGCCCGCGCGGACCCTGGGGTCCCTGCCGTTTCTGTTCGTCTGCCACGCCACTGCTCCCTTGACCGGAAGCAAGCTACTTAGCGTCGTTTGACGACAGCAGCAATTCCGTCCGCGCATCGCACCACGCTTGATCAACATCAACCGGCGGCACGCGGCGGCGTGTCATTGGAGGGCGCGCGGCCACAACCTCACGAGGAGCGACCGATGCGCGAAGCGTGGAAAATGTTCTGCTTGGCTGCAGTCACTTTTGGCATTGCGCTCGGCCTTGCCCACGAGTTCGTGCCCGATATCGTGCCGGTCGCTTTCGCCGAAGAGCCGCAGGGGTCATGGGCCGTCATGACGGCCTTCGTGCTCCGCGCGATCGAGCTGATCGCGGCCGCAGTCGCAATCATCGCGCTCGCGGTTCTCGCCGGCGCGTACCTGCAGCAGGAGCTGCGCCGCCGCTTTCGCAGCACATCGTCGCGCCGGGCGTCGCAGGCCGACTGATCGACCTGGCGCGGCCACGCGCTAGTCCTGATAGGCCGGCACGTCGATGCCGGAGGCGGCATAGAGCCTGATCTTGTTGCGCAGCGTGCGCACCGACAGGCCGAGCACGCGCGCGGCGCGTGTGCGATTGCCGTCGCAGCGGGCGAGTGTCTGGAGCACGAGCTCGCGCTCGACCTCGTCGACGGTCGCACCGATCAGCAACGGAACGATCTGGTTTGGAGCAAGGAATTCTGCGCCCTGCGGCGCGGCGACATGAACAGTGGTCATCAATATACCTCCCGACCAACGCCCGCTTCCATCATTGGAAGCGGATCGAGAACAAACGACCCCCAAGCCGTAAATCCACGGTGGTCGGGTTTGGTTAATGAAAGGTTAACCGCCGGCGATCGCACCAATTGACCTTGGGATTGCCGCGAAGCCGCCGCGATTGGCGCCGTATGCGCACGGATGCGGGCTTATCTCGCGCCACACATACGCTGTCACGCCCCGCGGCGGGGCATGACACCTTGTGTGTCGATAGATCGACGCGTCCTCCTCACACCGTCCGGTACCCGCCGTCCACCATCACGATCGTTCCCGTGACGTAGGCCGACAGGTCCGAGGCGAGGAAGATCGCGGGCCCTACGATGTCCTCGGGCTTGCCGGTGCGCGCCAGCGGGGTGCGATCGACGAAGGTTTGCACCAGCGCCGGATTGGTCGCGCGCACATTGGCGTTGATGTTGGTCTCGATGAAGCCGGGCCCGATCGCGTTGACGCGCACGCCTTCCTTGCCGAGCTCGGCCGCAAGCGCCTTGGTGAAGCCGAGCACGCCGTGCTTGGAGGTGGTGTAGGCCACCGAGCTCGGCGTGCGCAGATGCACGAAGGACTGGATCGAGCCGATATTGACGATGCGGCCCTTGGCTGCGCGCAACGGAGCGAGGAAGGCTTGCGTCATGTTGAAGACGCCGTTGAGGTTGAGCGAGATGATGTCGTTCCAGTCCTTCGCCACCGTCTCCGTCTCCGCGGTGAAGGCGTTGCGGCGGGTGATGCCGGCATTGTTGACGAGGATCGAGACCTGCCCGACCTTGTCGGCGACTTGCTTGGCCAGCGCAAAGCAGTCCTCGCGCCTGGTCACGTCGAGCGCGAAGCTCTCGGCCCTGCCGCCGGCGTTGCGGATCTCCTGCGCCGCTTCCGCGACCGTGTCGGCGTTGACGTCGAGCAGCACCACTTGCGCGCCTTCGCGCGCGTAGCCGGCCGCGATCGCCCGGCCGATGCCGGAACCGGCGCCCGTGACGACGGCGATATGGTTTGCAAGCAATGCCATGACATTTTCCTCCCGGATTCGTTTCTAAGTTTCATGAAAGGCTAACTCGAAATTAAGGGGTCGGAAACGGCGGCCTTGGCATACTGATCTTCATTGCTAAACGTTGCGCGCATGATGGAACGGCTTGAATCCTGGAAATTGGCGCTCGAGCGCCTGCGGTCGCCGGAGTCCGCCGACTGGGCCGAGGCGGGCCGGCTGGTGGCCGAGATCGTGCGGATGAGCACCGATGTCACGCTGCGACAGGCCGCCGAGCAGGCGCTTCCGGTGCTGCGCCAGGCCGTGGACAATGACGATCACGGTGTCACGCTGGCGGCCCAGCGCCGCATCGGCGTGGTCCTCGATGTCGTGCATGGTCTGACCGCGCCGCGCTTCGGCCGCCGCAACGCCATGCCGAAGAAACTCTCGAGCGAGGACCGCGCCCGCAAGGTGCTCGGCCTGCCGCTCGCGGTGCAGCTCACCTGCGAGGACATCAACCAGGCCTATCGCCGCGCCGCCAAGGGCATGCATCCCGACCGGGGCGGCAGCGCGGAAGCCTTCATCGACCTCGCCGCGGCACGCGACCTGCTGATCCATCCCGGCGCGCACAAGGACGCGTGAGAGCGCCTCAGCTCTTGTTCACGCAGCTTGGATAGGGCGCGGCTTCCCCTGCTACGATCGGGCAGAGCTCGATCGGGCTGAGCTCGTGCAAGCGCACCTGCCAGCGTTCGTCGTTGACCGGCGGCTCGTCGCTCTCGGGGCCGCGCTCGGCCCATTGGATGGTGTAGTAGTCGGTCGTGCCCTTCAGCGTGACCAGCAGCGCGGTCTCGCTGTGCCGGGTCGGGCCGCTGTCGACGCGGCCGCAGCCGATCACCGCGACGAAACCCTCGAAGCGGCCGAAATTGGTGGCACCGAGCGGCCGTGCCGCAAAGCTGTCCGGGCAGGCCGATTTGAAGCCGCCGGCGATGGAGCCTGCGAACGTCTCGGGCGAGGCGCCCGGCGTCAGCGTCATGCCCTTCTCGCCGGTGACGGTGATCATCTGCGTCCAGCGTTCCGGCGTCTCGCCCTTCGGCACGGCTTCGCGGATGTAGTGGCCGCCCTTGGTGTTCTCGAACACCGCGACGAAGTTCGACGGCATCGCGAAGCTGACGAGCTGGCCGAAGATCGGCGAGATCGCGCGGAAGGATTGCGGCGCCTGCGCGCGGCCAGCGGAGACGAGTGCGAGCGACACGGTGAAGATGGCTGCCGTCGTGGTGAGCGTGCGCATCGATTGATCCCGCGGGGACTAATTAGAAACGCTGGATAGAAACGCGAACGGGCAAGGATGCTAGCATCGCATCCTTGCCCGATCCTTGTCGTCCGCCGATCGAATCCTACCAGGCGCAGCGGCCGTTCTTCAGCGCGTGATCCTTCAGCGCCAGCGCGTCGACGAAGGTCGGCACGGTGCTGCTGACGCGGGCGTAGTCGGAGGGCCACGGCGCGGTCGGGATGCTCTCGTCCCAGATCTGGCAGAAGCCGGTGTCCTGCCAGCGGATCAGGTGATAGTTGGCTTCGGCAGGGCTCGCGGCCACGAAGGCAGTGACGGCAAGACCGGCGGCAGCGCACAGCACGGAAATACGACGCATGATCAGCTCCTCAAATGAAAGATGTGATGCGCCTCCCGACAATCACGGGAGGGGTGGTGCGGGACGCTTTTGGGGAGCGCGCCCCGGACAAGATGTGAGTAGTTCCGCCTGCTGATCAGGTTCAACGCGCGTGCGCTGGAAACGCGGGATTTTGGCCGGAAAACGAGGGCCGCCCGCCCAAAAGAAGAGGGCGGATCGCTCGGGCGATCCGCCCTTCAAATCCGGTCTGTCGCGTCAGGCTCAGAGCGTGCAGCGGCGCTCCGCGCGCAGCTTGATCTGGAGGTCGGAGGCGGCCGTGAAGGTCGGCAGCGGCTTGCTGACAACCTTGTAGGTCGAAGCGCCCCACTGGAACGGCTTGTACTTCAGGTCCTCGTTCCAGACCTGGCAGATGCCGGTGTTGTCCCAGCGGATCACGTAATAGCCGACAGCCGCCGAAGCGGGCATGGCGAACACGGAACTAGCGATGCCGGCAACGGCACAGAGGGCGAGAACGCGACGCATGAAATATCTCCTTGTGGGGAAGTGTGACCCGAAAATTCGTGCGGTAAAAGCCGGTCCTTTGCAAGCCGGGGAGCCGCCGTTCACGGACATGTCAGGCGATGCAGGGCACTTGGTTTGGCCGCGTGCCCGGCAAGTCACACTGCTCACTTCGAAAGCGACGCCACCGCCTCGATCTCGATCAGCATCTTCGGATCGGGCAGTGCATGCACCACGCAGGTGGTGCGTGCCGGATAGGGCGGCGGACCGAACGCGCCGGCATAGAGCGCGTTCATGGCGGCAACGTCGGAGGCGCGGGTCAGGAGCACGTTGACCTTGACGAGATCGCGGACGGTTGCACCGGCTTCGTCCAGCACGCGCTTGATGTTGACGGCGACGTTGGCGAACTGCGCCTCGAAGCCGTCGGGCAGCGCGCCATTGCCGTCGAAGCCGGGAATGCCGGAAACGAACAGGAGGTCGCCGACGCGCGTCGCAAAGGACAGCGGCGGTGCCTTCACATGCGGCGGGGGCGCGAAATGCTGGATCGTCATGGGATCACCTCGGGGGTCGTGCAGGGCGCATCAGCGTAGCGACATGCGGGGGACTTGCAATCGTCATCAGGGGGCCGGCGCAGGGGGGCAAAACAAAAACTGCGAAAACAACCCCATGCACAGTAGAGATCGAACAGAATTCATTGGAGTCTTTTCAGTTCGGAAAAAGAAAAATAATCGATTGCTCCGTCGGGCAAAACAGGAGCAGAATGGCATCATGAAGTTGCCGCGTCCTGCGGCACCAAGCGCTGCCGTCATGCCCCGGCCTGACCGGGGCATCCAGTACGCCGCGGCTTCCCGGTTCAGCCACCGCCGTCTCTGGAATACTGGATCGCCCGGTCAAGCCGGGCGATGACAGTTGAATGCGTTGCTGCACCTCACGCCTCACGGCCGCTCCATCATGTTGCCGCCGTGATCGATCGGATAGATTCGTCCGGTCTGATTCGATCCCTCCTTGAAAAATAGCCCCCGGAGACGCCCTATGAAGCTCGCATCCACCCTTCGCGCCGCGCTGGTCGCCATCGCCGCCCTTGCCGGGCTCTCGACCTCGGCGCTGGCCGACGGCGGCACCGTGGTGCTGACGATCTACAAGGCGGGCTGGATCATCGGCGGCTCCGGCGGCTCCGGCGTGCTGAACTTCCGCGGCCGCTCCTACGGGCTCTCGTCCGGCGGCCTCGATTACGGCCTCGTCTTCGGCGGCTCCAAGACCGTGCTGCGCGGCCGCGTCTCCAACATCAACCGTCCCTCCGACGTCGCCGGTGTCTACGGCGCCGCCGGTGCCGGCCTTGCCGTCGGCCGCGGCGCCCGCGCCATCGTGCTCACCAACCAGAAGGGCGCGGTGCTGGAACTGTCGGGCTACCAGACCGGCCTGATGGCGAATGCGGATCTGAGCGGACTCGCGATCACGATGCGGTAGGCAGGTCTCGTAGGGTGGGTTAGCCGAAGGCGTAACCCACCTCTTTGGTTTCCGCGGAGACAGAAGTGGTGGGTTACGCCCGCGGACCACGCTCCGCGCGGCCGCGAGCTAACCCACCCTACGATCCGCTCACCGCCGCATGGATCCTCTCGCAATGCGCGACCAGATTGGCGTGCGCGTCGACGAAGGTCTTCAGCGGCGTCGGGATCGGGAAGTAATAGATGTTGGCGATGAAGCCATAGATGCCGGCATCGATGCTGGTCGCGGCTTCGCCGTGCACGAAACCGGTGGCGGGCACGATCTCGGCCAGCACCTGGAGGTCGGCGAGCCCTCGCGCATAGGCCTGCTCCGGCGTGTAGCGGCCGATGCCCTGGAAATGATAGCGCTGCGCATTGTACGCCTTCGCCTTCTCAAATCCCTCCGCATTGATCTGCGGGTGCTGTGCGATGAAGGCATCGCGGAAGGCCGGGTAGTAGCGCTCGTCCTTCCAGCGCGAATAGGACATCACCCAGTAGAGATCGTCCAGCATGCGGGTGACGAAATGATTGGTCCTCCGCTGCTCCGTTGACAGCCCGGCATCGATGCGTAGGCGATATTTCGCGATCGCATGCGCGATGATCGTCTCGCTGTCGCCGATGGTCTCGCCGTCGTCGACGATGTAGGGCAGCTGCCCGCGCGGCGCGGCGGAGGCATCGAAGATGTGCTCATGGACGAATGGCACGCAGGCGAGCTTCAGGAAAGCGTAGACCTTGAGGCCGTAGCCGTTGTTGTCGGCGACGCCGCACAGTTCCGGATACGAGTAGAGCGTCAGCATGGGCGGGCTCCTCAACCGGGCAACTCCAGGCCCATCATACAGGGTTGCTGAAAAAAATACGCCCCGGCCTGTCGGATCCCGGTTTCGTGCTTCGTCCTCCGGATGATGCCGCGCCTCCTCGCCTCTTTTCATCACCAAGGATACCAGCACATGACCTCCATCACGCCGTTCCTCTGGTTCGACAACAACGTCCCCGAAGCCGTCGCCTTCTACAAATCGGTGTTTCCCAACGCGAAAGTAGAGACCGTCAGCGACTTCATGGCGGTGTTCGAGCTCGAAGGGCAGCGTTTCAATGCGCTCAATGGCGGCCCGCAATACCGTTTCAACGAGGCGGTGTCGTTCTTCATCAGCGTGGAGACGCAAGGTGAGGTCGACTATTTCTGGAGCCGGCTCACCGCGGATGGCGGCGAAGAATCCCGCTGCGGCTGGCTCAAGGACAAGTTCGGCCTGTCCTGGCAGGTGATCCCATCGGCGCTTTCCCGCTACCTCGGCGACCCCGACCGCACCAGGGCCAACCGCGTCATACAGGCGATGATGCAGATGAAGAAGATCGTGATTGCGGATCTGGACAGGGCGTATGCGGGGTGAGGGCGTAGAATGGGTCAGCCGGTCACGAATGCGGTCGCTCCGCACGGAACGCCGCGCGGACGGCGCTTCGCGCAGCCGCGAGGCTAATCCACCCTACGAACGCGATGCGGCGTTGAAGACAGCCAGTTGCGCATCGAACGCGCGCCTGAAGGCCGGGCGCGCTTCGCCGCGGGCGACATAAGCGGCGACGTCGGGATATTCGTCGAGCAGGCCCGATGCGTTCAGCCGGCGCAGCACCGTCACCATCATGAGATCGCCGGCGCTGAACGCGCCGTCGAGCCAGTCGGCCTCGCCGAGGCGGCGGGACAATTCGCCGAGCCTGACACGGACGCGATCCTGCAACATCGGCAGGCGCGCCTCGTGCCAGCTCTTGTCGCGCTCGAACAGCAGCGCCATTCCGAGCTCGACGATCGGCGGCTCCAGCGTGTTCAGCGCGGCAAACATCCACGCAATCGCGCGGCTCCTTGCATTCGCCTCGAGCGGCAGCAGCCCGGCATGGCGCTCGGCGAGATGGAGCACGATCGCGCCTGATTCAAACAGGGCGAGATCGCCGTCCTCGAAGGTCGGGATCTGCCCGAACGGATGCAGCGCAAGATGCGCCGGTTGCTTCATTGCCGCGAACGAGACGAGGCGGACGTCGTAGGGCTGGCCGACCTCCTCCAGCGCCCAGCGGACGCGCATGTCGCGCGCCTGTCCCCTGCCGCGGTCGGGCGAGCTTTCGAAGGCGGTGATGGTGGGGGGCATCTGGAGGCTCCGGGGTGGTGGCGCTTTGCATCCAGAGGACGAACGGCCGGCGCGGATTCCGACAGACTATCTTGCTTTTGCGTTGTGAGGGCCGCTGGCGATCAGCCGCGGGAGCGCGCGTGATTGGAGAAAGTCATGCCAGCGCTTGTCGCGCTGGCAACTCGCTTTGAGCCAAATGGACATCGCTCGGGGACCGGTTTGTGCTGACCGGTCCCACGCATTTCGCATCCTTCATGGCAACGCGGCTCGACGCCGGTCCAACGAATTCGAATGGACCATCCATTCGGGCAGGGGGGCGCCGTCGCGATGCCGGCCACCGGCGCAAGCCGCGGCCCAGGCCGCGATGGCACCAAGCAGGACGGCCGTGGCCACCGAGAACGCCAGGATGATCGTGCTGCGCCGCGATCGCGCGATCGCAGTCTTGGCGTTGGCAATCACGTTGTCGACCCGGCGTTCGGCGTCGGCCGCCGCAAGGCCGGTTGCGCCGGCAACTTGCTGGATCAGGTAGGTCCTGTCGTCAGTGCTCATGCCGTCGTGGCTTGACGCGGTGAGAAGGATGCGGCCCGCTTCAGCGCGTTCCGAACTGAGATCGATGTTGGGGGCACGGCGCCCGGCGCGATAGAGACGGTCCAGCTCGTAGCTCAACAGCGGTTCGGCGGCGCTCGTCCGCGCCGAAGTGGCGGCTGAGGGATTGCGCGACAGGCTCGCCGCACCCAGCAGCGTGGCCAAAACCGCGCCCATCACCACCGCCAGCGCCCAGACCGCCACGCCATGCAGGCCGTCCGCCTGCTCGATTTGCTCCACAGGGCCGGGCGCGGGGGGATTGCGAACCCACCCGGCAATATAGCCGCCCAATCCGAAGCTGATGATTGCCTGGAGGATCAGGTAGATGCCGGACAATATCCATAATGCCGCGGAGGCATCGCGCCATGTCGGCGAAGCTGACGTGACGCCCAGGCCGACGCTTGCGCCGAACGTCACAAGGATGAAGGACATCGCCGTAGCCGCAAATGCTCCCAGCAGGATCGGCGACCATTGCAGATGGCGCGGTCCGCGCTCGGCGCGATACGCCTCGACATCGGCGCGCGACGCCGGAGGAAGGCTTTCCATGGACATTTCCATCATCCTTGCTCAGCGCAGGCCGAAAAAGGACAGCACGGCGAGGATCACCACGACCAAGCCAACGAGATAAATCAAACCGTTCATTGTCGCCTCCAATACCCTGCCGGCGTCAATCTTCCCTGTCCGCCAAAGTTCCTATTTCGGGAAAATGTTGCAAACGGCGGAGCGACCGCGGGAACACGCTGAAATCGCAGGGTGGGTTGGCCGAACCCGCGGCGTCCTGGCGAAAGCCGGCGCGTCGGATGGGGAGGGCAAAGCGAAACCCAGCGCCTGCGCGCGTTGACCGTTTTGCGACCTGATCCACTTCGCCAGGTCGCCTTGGATCGCTATACTGCCAATTCCAGCAGGATGGTGAGCTCATGGCGAGAGAATTGGAAGGCAAGGTTGCTGCCGTGACCGGGGCCGCGTCCGGTATCGGATTGGCGAGTACCGAGGCGATGTTGGCCGCGGGCGCGCGCGTGGTGATGGTCGACCGCGACGCCGCCGCGCTGAAGGCGCTCTGCAACAAGCACGGCGACACCGTGATCCCGCTGGTCGTCGACCTGCTCGATCCGAAAGACTGCGCAACGCTGCTGCCGCGCGTTCTGGAGAAGGCCGGCCAACTCGATATCCTGCATGCAAATGCGGGCACCTATGTCGGCGGCGACCTGGTCGATGCCGACACCATGGCGATCGACCGGATGCTGAACCTGAACGTCAACGTCGTGATGAAAAACGTGCACGACGTGCTGCCGCACATGATCGAACGCCGGACCGGCGACATCATCGTCACGAGTTCGCTGGCGGCTCATTTTCCGACGCCGTGGGAGCCGGTCTACGCGTCGTCCAAATGGGCGATCAACTGCTTTGTCCAGACGGTGCGGCGCCAGGTCTTCAAGCATGGCATTCGCGTGGGCTCGATCTCGCCCGGCCCGGTCGTCAGCGCCCTGCTCGCGGACTGGCCGCCCGAGAAGCTGAAGGAAGCCAGGGACACGGGAAGCCTGCTGGAGGCCAGTGACGTGGCCGAGGTCGTGATGTTCATGCTGACCCGGCCGCGCGGCATGACCATTCGCGACGTGGTGATGCTGCCGACCAATTTCGATCTCTAGGGCGCGTGCAGTTCGTAGGGTGGGTTAGCGCAGCGTAACCCACCACGCCTCCACGATCGCCGCACGAAGTTGGTGGGTTACGCCGCGCGGACTGCGCTTCGCGCCGCCGCACGTCTAACCCACCCTACACAGCGATCCACTTCGCCAGCTCGCGCCACGGCTCCAGCGTCCAGTGCCCCGACGCAGCGCCGGACGGCGAGGGCAGCACGAATATCTCCGGCAGGCTTCCATCGCGCTGCTGCCGCCCCAGCGAAATCCCACTCGACTGCCGACCGTAAAACAGGCTCGCCGCCTTCTTGCTCGTGAACGCAATCGTCCGCGGCCGATACTTTTCGATCTTGGCCTTGAAGCCGGCTACGTCGATCGTGTCAGCCGCGATCTGGTGATCCATCCCCGCGCCCGACTTGGAGAGATCGGTGAAGCCGATCCCGAGCTCGATCAGCGCCGCGAACTCGCTTGGCTGATAGCGCCGCGGCGTGATGCCGGCCTCATGGATCGCGCGCCAGAAGCGGTTGCCGGGATGGGCGTAGTAGTGCCCGAGCTCGGCCGAGCGCGTGCTGGCCGCGGTGCCGACGAAGACAAGGCGGAGGTTGGGGCGGAGCTGGTCGGGGAGGCGGTGGAAGTCGTTGTCGGTCATCGAAGGGCCAATGAGCCTGCATGCGGCGGGCGACCTGTTCGCCCGGTTGCTCGGCTCGACAGCTACCATTTCTGTCGTTCACGTTCTATACCTTGCCCATGAACCGCGAAGAACTGGCCGCCGCTTATGCGGCGCCTGGCCGGCACTATCACAACCTCTCGCACATCGAGGACTGTCTCGATGCGCTCGCGCGGGTGGAAGGAATCTCGGCGGCCGAGCGCGAGATTCTGACGGAGGCCATCTGGTGGCACGATGTCGTCTATGATCCGACCCGGTCGGACAATGAAGAGCTCAGCGCGCAACTGGCCGAGCAACACGTTCGCGCCGATATCGGCCACGAAGTGAGGCGCTTGATCCGCCTGACCAGGACGCACAACGTCCAACCGGATGATCGCCTCGGCGCGATCCTGATCTCGATCGATCTCAGCATCCTCGGCGCGGCGCCTGCGCGCTACGACGCCTACGCGGCGGCGATCCGCCAGGAATTCATCCACGTCAGCGACAGCGACTATCGCGCCGGCCGTGCCAAGGTGTTGCGTCAGTTCGCCGCCCGGCCGGTCATCTACCCCGATGCCGGTTTCGCCGCGATCCATGACCGGCAGGCACGCGACAACCTTGCGCGGGAGCTGGCGTCGTTGAGCTGAAGCCGACGTCGTGCGCGGCGCTACTCCGTAGCCCGCATGAGCGAAGCGACATGCGGGGCAACTGTCGATCCCGGATGTCGCTTCGCTCATCCAGGCTACGCCTGCTTGATGCGACGTTCGCAAAAAAAGCCGGGCGCTCGCCCGGCCTTTCATTTTCAGATGGATGCCCGGGTCAAGCCCGGGCATGACGAGCGAAGGACTCCTCACAGCACCCGATTGCTCTCCTTCACCTTCTCCGCATCCAGATATACGCTGCTGCCCATCTCCTTGAACTTCGCGCTCATCTTCGCCATGCCGTCCTCGGCCGTGCCGCTGATCGACATGCCGATCGAGTTCGGGTCGTTCAGCGTCGCCGCATAATCCCGCACGTCCTGCGTGATCTTCATCGAGCAGAATTTTGGGCCGCACATCGAGCAGAAATGGGCGACCTTGTGGGCTTCCTTCGGCAGGGTCTCGTCGTGGAAATTCTTCGCGGTATCGGGGTCGAGGCCGAGGTTGAACTGGTCGCTCCAGCGGAAGTCGAAACGGGCGCGGGAGAGCGCGTCGTCGCGGAGCTGGGCAGCCGGGTGGCCCTTGGCGAGATCGCTGGCGTGGGCGGCGATCTTGTAGGTGATGACGCCGGTCTTGACGTCGTTGCGGTCGGGCAGGCCGAGATGCTCCTTCGGGGTGACGTAACAGAGCATGGCGCAGCCGAACCAGCCGATCATGGCCGCGCCAATGCCTGACGTGATGTGGTCATAGCCCGGCGCGATGTCGGTGGTCAGCGGTCCAAGCGTGTAGAACGGCGCCTCGCCGCACTCCTTGAGCTGCTTGTCCATGTTGATCTTGATCTTGTGCATCGGCACGTGGCCGGGGCCTTCGATCATGACCTGGCAGCCCTTGTCCCACGCGATCTTCGTCAGCTCGCCGAGCGTCTCCAGCTCTGCGAACTGCGCGCGGTCGTTGGCATCCGCAATCGAGCCCGGGCGCAGGCCGTCGCCGAGCGAGAACGAGACGTCATACTTGCGCATGAGGTCGCAGATCTCGTCGAAATGCGTGTAGAGGAAGCTCTCCTTGTGATGCGCCAGGCACCACTTCGCCATGATCGAGCCGCCGCGAGAGACGATGCCGGTGACGCGGTTGGCGGTGAGGTGGATGTAGGACAGGCGCACGCCGGCGTGGATCGTGAAATAGTCGACGCCCTGCTCGCACTGCTCGATCAGCGTGTCCTTGTAGAGCTCCCAGGTCAGCTTGACCGGATCGCCGTTGCACTTCTCCAGCGCCTGATAAATGGGAACGGTGCCGATCGGCACCGGCGCGTTGCGCAAAATCCATTCGCGGGTGGTGTGGATGTTGCGGCCCGTTGAGAGGTCCATCACGGTGTCGGCGCCCCAGCGGATCGCCCACACCATCTTCTCGACCTCTTCCTCGACCGAGGAGGTCACCGCCGAGTTGCCGATATTGGCGTTGATCTTGGTCAGGAAGTTGCGGCCGATGATCATCGGCTCGAGTTCTGAGTGGTTGATGTTGCTGGGGATGATGGCACGGCCGCGCGCGATCTCAGCTCGCACGAACTCCGGGGTGATGAAGGCGGGGACCTCCGCGCCGAAGCTTTCGCCGTCGGCGAGGGCTGCCTCCGCGCGCTCGAGCTGCTCCTTGCGGCCGAGATTTTCGCGGGCGGCGACGTAGATCATCTCCTTGGTGATGATGCCGGCGCGGGCGAATTCGAGCTGCGTGATCTTGTGGCCGTCGAGGCCGCGCAGCGGCTTGTGATAGGCGCTGAACGCGCGCGCGGCCTTGTCGGTGGAGAGGTTGCCATTGTCCTCCGGCTTGACCTGCCGGCCCTCATATTCCTCGACGCCGCCGCGCTCCAGCACCCAGGCCTTGCGGTTGCGCGCGAGACCCGCGTTGACGTCGATGGTGACGGACGGATCGGTGTAGGGGCCCGAGGTGTCGTACACCGGCAGGTTCGGCTCGCCGGCGCCTTCGGACAGGATGATCTCGCGCAGGGGCACGCGCAGGTCGGGCGCGGCGTCGGGGGACGCAAAGATCTTGCGCGAGGAGGGCAGCGGGCCGGTGGTGACGGCGGGGACGGTCTTGTCGGGGTTGGAGCGGATGTTCATGGGGATCCTCCGGTTAATTCTGGTGTGCGTGCGCTTGAGCGACGGCGGTGAAATCTTGCTCCGTCATTGCGAGGAGCCCTTGCGACGAAGCAATCCAGACTGTCTCTGCGGAGAGACTCTGGATTGCTTCGCTGCGCTCGCAATGCCGCGTGGAGAGAGGGCGCATCACGCCGCCTCCGCAGGTAGGCCGAGCCATTGCCGCACCCGCGCGTCGGGGTCGGTATTCTGCGTGACGTCGCTGACGACGGCGATGGAATCGGCGCCGGCGGCAAAGATCTCCGCGGCGTGCTCGAACTTGATGCCGCCGATCGCGACCAGCGGGATGGTGCCGATGCGCTGCTTCCATTCCGTGATCTTCGGAACGCCCTGCGGCTCGAAGCGCATCGACTTCAAGGTTGTGAAGAAGATCGGGCCGAGCGCGACGTAGTCGGGCTTGGCCGCGAGTGCGGTCGCAAGCTCGGCGTCGTCATGGGTGGAGATGCCGAGGAGAAGGCCCGCCTCGCGGATCGCCTTGAGATCGGCGTCGGCGAGATCCTCCTGGCCGAGGTGCAGATACTTGGCGCCGGCGACGATCGCCGCGCGCCAGTAATCATTCACGACGAGCTTTGCCTGCGTGCCCTCGGTGATGGCCAGCGCGTCGGTGACGATCTGCAGCGCTTCGGCGTCGTTCAGGTCTTTCGTGCGCAGTTGAATCGTGCCGACGCCGAGCTTGGTCAGGCGCTCGACCCAGGCGAGGCTGTCGACGACGGGATAAAAGCGATCAGGATACGGCATGCCAGAACGGGGTCCCAACGACAGGGGTTGAAGGGGAGGCGAAGTCGCGGGCGTTCATCAGCCCGGCTTCGTAAGCGGTGCGGCCGGCCTCGACACCCAGGCGGAAGGCGTTGGCCATGGCGACGGGATCGGCGGCTTTGGCGATGGCGGTGTTGAGCAGCACGGCGTCATAGCCGAGCTCGAGCGCCTGCGCCGCGTGGCTCGGCGCGCCCAGGCCGGCGTCGACCACCAGCGTGATGTCGGGCAGGCGGTCGCGCAAGAGCTTCAGCGCATCGCGGTTGGTGATGCCCTTGGCGCTGCCGATCGGAGCTGCCCACGGCATCACCACCTTGCAGCCGGCATCGACCAGGCGGTTCGCGACCGAGAGATCCTCGGTGCAATAGGGGAACACTTCAAAACCGTCCTTGATCAGGATGGCGGCGGCCTCAACGAGGCCGACGACGTCGGGCTGCAGCGTGTCGTTGTCGGCGATCACTTCGAGCTTGATCCAGGAGGTGCCGAACAGTTCGCGCGCGAGCTTGGCGGTCGTCACCGCCTCGCGCACGCTGCGGCAGCCGGCGGTGTTCGGCAGCACGGTGACGTCGAGCTCGCGGATCAGATTCCAGAACGCGTCCCCGGTCTTGCCGCCGGCGGCCTCACGCCGCAGCGACACCGTGACGATGTTCGAGCCGGAGGCGCGGATCGCTCCTTGCATGATCGCCGGCGAGGGATAGAGCGCGCTGCCGATCAGGAGGCGCGAGGCGAAGGATTTGCCGTAGAAGGTCACCATGGCGGTGTTTCCTCAAATGACGTTGTCATCCCCGCGAAAGCGGGGATCCAGTACGCCGCGGCGGTGCGGCTGGAGCAGTGAAGCCGCGGCGTACTGGATCGCCCGGTCAAGCCGGGCGATGACAGCGGAGGGTGCGACGCGCGGCGCCGCGACAAACGGAGAGCCATCACCTCACCCTCCCTGCCGCGGCGTGATGATCTCGATCTCGTCGCCGGCCTTCAGCGCGGTCTCGGCCCAGCGGCTTTTCGGCACGACGTCGTAGTTCAGCGCGATCGCGAAATGGGTGCCTTCGTAGTCGAGCTCGCTGAGCAGCGCGTCGACGCTGGCCGAGTTCACCTCGCGCTGCTCACCGTTCACGATCACGCGCATTGCATCACCTCGTTGTCGATCTGGCCGCGCTGGACGTATTGCAACGTCAGCTCGGCGAGCGCCGGCGCGATCAGGAAGCCGTGGCGGTAGAGCCCGTTGACGGCGATCCTTTCGCCGCGAATGCCGATCCGGGGCAGATTGTCGGGGAACGCGGGGCGAAGGCCCGAGCCGAACTCGACGATGCGCGCCTCGCCGAACGCCGGGTGCACCGTATAGGCCGCACCCAGAAGCTCCAGCGCCGAGCGCACGCTGACGCCGGTGTCCTCGGCCTCGATCGAGGTCGCGCCCAGCATGAACAGATTGTCCTCGCGCGGGATCACGTAGAGCGGCCAGCGCGGATGGATCAGCCGCACCGGGCGCGCCAGCTGCACCTCGCTGGTCTCGATCAGGATCATCTCGCCCTTGACGCCGCGCAAGTCAGGCTGCTCGTCGCGGGCGGAGAGGCCGCGGCAGTCGATCACGATGCCGT
Source organism: Bradyrhizobium niftali (assembly GCF_004571025.1). GTDB lineage: Bacteria > Pseudomonadota > Alphaproteobacteria > Rhizobiales > Xanthobacteraceae > Bradyrhizobium > Bradyrhizobium niftali. The sequence goes on from NZ_SPQT01000012.1 coordinate 20,118, forward strand.
CGAGATCGGCGGCGCTGACATCGCTTTCGAACTTGATGGTGCCGCCGGCGGCGCGGATGCGCTCGTGCAGCTTCGGCAGCACGCGGCGCGGCTCGACATGGCCCTCGGCCGGGAAGAACAGCGCGTCACGGAAGCGGCCTTCCAGTGACGGCTCGAGCTCGGCAAGGCCCGCGGCATCGAGCCGGCGGTGCGCTTCGGTCATCCGGGCAAAGCGCTCGAAATCGTTGCGCTCGCGCGGATGGGCGACAACGAGGGAACCGTTGAAGGGCGTGTCGGGCAGCTCACGCCGCCAGATGTCGAGGGAGCGCTGGCCAAGCCTGGAGATGATGGGTTCGGCGACCTCCGCCTCGCACCAGGGCGCGAGCATGCCGCCAGCCCAATGGCTGGTGGAGTCCGTCATCGCAGCGTCGCCGCGCTCGTGTAGCGTCACGGAATGGCCGGCCTGCGCGAACAAAAGCGCCTGCCAGGCTCCGGCAATGCCTGCGCCGATGATGGATACCGCGGAATCCGCTCGCTTGGTCGTCTGTAACATCCCTGTCCCTTCGCCGGCATGACCCGGATCAGGTTCAAAGGGTCACCGCGGTCCTGGGCGGATTTGCCCATTTAGCGGTATCTCAGCTCCTCCTCGGAGCACCCCTCGGAACGGCGCCAATGTATGCCAGCGGGACGAGGTGGTCAACGCGTGTTGCCACAGGGCAGTCATTCCGGGGCGATGCGAAGCATCGAGCCCGGAATCTCGAGATTCCGGGTCTGGTGCTTCGCACCATCCCGGAATGACGGCGGTTAGTGTGGAACCTGCGCCCGCGCATTGCGGACGCGCTGGGCCAGCTTCTTATGCGGCGCCGTGCCGAACATCGGCTGCGGATTGCCGTTCGGCTCCAGCCAGGTATCGCCCATGTTGGCGACCTGCACGGCCTCCTGGCGCTGCCGCTTTGCAACGTAGTAATAGCCGCCCGCGAAATAACGCACGGCTCGGGCGTGGTCGCCATTGGCCGCGCGATAGGCGCCGGCGAGGTATTTGACCGCGTAGGTGAGGTTGGTGTTGGGATCGCGTAGGCCGGCGGCATCGCCGGTGTAGCCGACCCCGCGGGCGGTCGCGAGCTTGATCTGCATCAGGCCGATGGTGCCGCCTCGGCCGACGAGGCCGGGCTGATAGCGGCTTTCGCGCATGATGACGCGATGCACCAGCGCTTCCGGCACGCCATTGGCGCGGGCATGGGCCGCGACCATCTCGGCGTACTCGGCTTGGCCCGCGAATGCGGCCTGCGGCGACACCAGTCCGGCCGCGATGAACGCGGCAACGCGTAAAATTTTCATCGGATATTCCTGACGTCCCTGAACGACCTGCGCCCGGCCGCAATTATTGTTTGAGCATGATCCTTTCGGAAAACCGCGGTGCGCTTTTCCGGATCACGCTTTAGGACTCGCGAACGCGGCGATGATGTGACCAAACGCCGCCGCCGGCGATTTTGCGGTGCCGAGCCGCCGTTAAGACGCAAAGCCGGCGTAGCTGAGCTTCGGGGCGGACGACCCCCGCTCGCGACAGCACGCCTGTCTATTCGCGATGGTGCGCGAAAGCGAGTATGAAGCGGCCGCAAATCGGGAGAGGTGCCATGACAAAAGCAGAAATGCAGAAATCAACCATGGCCACAGCACACGCCGGCGACATCCCCAGACAGAATCCCTGTGCCCAATGCGGCGCGCCGATTCCGAAGCCCGACTGGATCGAGCCGGGCGAGGGGCGCATCTCCTATCTCTGGACCTGCCGCGCCTGCAATTATCGCTTCGAGGCGGTGGCGATCTTCGACGAGGCGGCAGTCGAGCATCCGCCGCTCGCGGCTTAGGCTGCGATCTACGCCGCGAGCCGCGGCTCCTGCCAGACCGGCAACTCCATCCGCACGATCAGCCCGTGCGGCTCGCGGTCGTGCAGCGACAGCGTCCCGCCGTGGGCGACGGCGATCGCGTGCGCGATCGACAGGCCGAGGCCGAAGCCGGTGGACTCGTCCATGGTGCGCGCATCGTCGCCGCGCGCGAACGGCTCCAGCATCTCCTGCTTGCGTGCATCCGAAATGCCGGGGCCGTCGTCCTCGACGTCGATGACGAGCCTGGTGCCCGATATGTCGAGGCGGATCGTGACCTCGGCGCCGTAGCGCACGGCGTTCTCGACGAGATTGGTGACGCCGCGATGCAGATCGTCGGGACGCGCCGCCGCGGTCGCGGAAGCGGGGCCGTCATAGTGCACGACATGGCCCATGTCGCCGAACTGGTCGGCAATGAGCTGGAGCGTAGAGGCGATGTCGACCAGCGTCACCGCCTCGATCTTGCGGTCGTTGCGCAGGAGCGAGAGCACGGATTCCAGCATCGAGCGCATCTGGTCGAGATCCATCAGCATGCGCTTGCGGTTGACCTCGTCCTCGATGAACTCGGCGCGCAGGCGCAGCCGCGTGATCGGCGTGCGCAGATCGTGGCTGATCGCCGCCAGCATCCTGGTGCGATCCGACATCAGCCGCGCGATCCGCTCATGCATGCGGTTGAGCGCGCGCGCCACCGAGCGGATCTCCTCCGGGCCGCGCTCGGGCAGCGGATCAGCTTCGCCGTCCAGGCTGAAATTCTCGGCGGCCTCGGCGAAGGACGACAGCGGCGCGGCCAGCGCGCGCGCCGCCCACAGGCCGAGCACGGTGACGCAGATGAAGGTGGTCATCAGCGCCGTCAGCCACGGTGCGCCCCAGAACCACGGCCGCAGGCCGCCATCGACGCGGCCGGCGATCACGCTGCCGTCGGGCAATTCGACGCCGACGCGGTGCGCGGTGTCGTCGGCGGCGAGCTGCACCACCTTGTAGCCGCGTCCGAGATGACGGCGCATCCCGCGCAGGTGCTGGCCGTCGCTCTCCTTGACAATGGCCGCCGTGCCGGGCGCGTGCATCTCGATGCCGAGCTTGGGGAAGGCGCGCGCGAGGTCGGCGACGAGGCGCGGCCGCTCGCCGGCCTCGGCCGAGCCGAGCAGCAGCGCGGCATCGGTCAATTGATGGGCGCCGTCCGGCGGCGTGTCCGGGCGATCCGGCCGGCTGATCAGGAAGGCGGCGGTGACGACGAGATGGAGCGCGACGGTGGAAGCCAGCACCAGCGCGGCGATCTGCCCGCCGATACCCTTGAGGTGGAAGAACCCGAGCGGCTTCATGGTCGGCGCCCCCTCAGTTGCCGAGGGAGGCCGCGACCGCTTCAGTGCTTGCTGCTTCAGTTCGTGCCGCTTCAGTTCTTGGCGTGAACAGATAGCCGCCGGAGCGCACCGTCTTGATGATGGTCGGATCCTGCGGGTTGGGCTCGATCTTGCGGCGGATGCGGCTGACCAGCACGTCGATGGAGCGTTCGAACGAGCCGGTGTTGCGGCCCTGCGTGAGGTCGAGCAGGCTGTCGCGCGACAGCACGCGGCCGGGTCGCTCGCAGAACGTCCTCAGCAGATCGAACTCGGCGCTGGTCACCGCGACGCGCGCGCCTTCCGGATTGCGAAGCTCGCGCAGGCGCAGGTCGATGCGCCAGCCCTCGAAGGTGAGCGTGCTCGCGCCTTCGATCGAGCTCGCCGCCTGGGCTGCGGCCTGGCGGCGCAACACCGCGTTGATGCGGGCGAGCAGCTCGCGCGGGTTGAAGGGCTTTGGCAAATAGTCGTCCGCGCCCATCTCGAGGCCGACGATGCGATCGACGTCCTCGCCGCGCGCGGTCAGCATGATGATCGGCGTCTGCGCCTCCGAGCGCACCTTGCGGCAGAGGCTCAGGCCGTCCTCGCCCGGCAGCATGACGTCGAGGATGATGAGGTCGACGCGATGATCGGTCATGGCGCGCGACATCTCGCGGCCATCGCGCACGGCGGTGACGTTGCAGGCGTTGTTGCGCAGGTACTTCGCAATCAACGTCCGCGTTTCGCGGTCGTCCTCGACGACCAGGATGTTGGGATTGGAAATGGCCATGCGCGTTTGTTTGTCCAAGATTCGGGCCAAAAGGCGAAGATTTTTGTTTCAGATTGTTTCTGCGGGTCCGGCCGCAATACCGTGACACACCCGGGCAGTGGCGCGGCAAGGTCTCGTTAAGGCCGTTAACCATACCGTGGCGCGGCCATACAAGAAACCCCGCAAGATCCACGGAGCCATCATGACCTCGATTTCGGCGGCCTCCGCCGGTACCCATCAGTCGCCGCTACAGCGGCTGCAGCAGGAATTGCAATCGGAAGTTTCCGCCGGCACGATCTCGTCGTCGGACCAGTCCGCGCTCTCGACCGCGCTGACCGACATCGACACGGCGCTCCAGCAGAGCCGCTCGAGCGACCAGGCGAGCGGCACGCGTCCCTCCAAGGACGACATGAAGTCGAAGATCGACGACCTCATCTCCAACGAGGTGTCGAACGGGACGCTGACCTCGGAGCAGGCCGAACAGCTCAAGGGCGTGTTTCAGTCCGCCTTCGCCAGCGGTCCCGGTGGCGCGGGCGGAGCCGGTGGTGCAGGCGGGCCGCCGCCCGGTCCGCCGCCGGACGACAGCTCTTCGGATTCGTCCTCCACGGATTCCACCAGCAGCACGTCGAGCGATTCGACGACGGCGGAGATTCTCCAGCAGTTCCTCCAGGCGCTTCAGCAGTCGCAATCGTCGGCGTCGTCGTACGGTGCCAACGGCAGCTCGTCCGGCAACTCGGACTTCTCCGCACTCCTGCTCGACTACAAGAGTTGACCTGAGCGACGCAGGTCAGCGCAGTCCCCGCCACGCTCGTGCTTCTCCCAGGGCGCATGATCGTCGGCGGGGAACTGTGCATCCGGAAACGTTCCTGCGTGACTTAGGAACTTTCACTGCAACGCAGCGCCACGGTTATGCGACGAAATCGCCGCAGCTGAGGAACTGCACGTGATCGGCGCTGTTTTCTCCATACGAGTTTTTGCTGAAGGAGAGGACAACAATGCTGATGAAATCAATCGCCGCCGGCCTTGCCGGCACCGCGCTGCTTGCGACAGTTGCGTTTGCGCAAAACCCGACCGCCACCACGGACAAGGCGCCGGCTGCGGCTACCACCACGACGACCACGACTGCGTCGGGTGAATGGCGCGCTTCGAAGATGGCGGGCCTGAAGATCTACAACGACGCCAACGAGAGCATCGGCTCGATCAACGATCTGCTGATGGACAAGAGCGGCGCCATCAAGATCGCCGTGATCGGTGTCGGCGGCTTCCTCGGCATGGGCGAGCATCTGGTCGCCGTGCCCTATGACAAGTTGAAGTTCGTCAATGAGGCCGTCGCCTATACCGGCGCCGCCACAAACCCGAGCGCCAAGCCGGGTGCGACCACCACGACCGGCGCCGCGACCGGCACCGACAAGACCGCGACGACCGCGACGGTAGCGTCCAAGTGGTATCCGGACCACGCCGTGTTCAACGCGACCAAGGACGAGCTGAAGAACATGCCCGAGTTCAAGTACTCGGAGTAATGCGGTTCGCGTGACGACTTGAACGAAGCGCGCCCGGTTTTTACCGGGCGCGCTGTCATGTCATTTTTCGTCATCGTGAGATGTTGACCCTCACCCTGATGTTGACCCTCACCCTGAGGAGCCGCGCTTGCGGAGTCTCGAAGGGCGAGGCCACCAGCCGGGCCTTCATCCTTCGAGACGCTTGCTTCGCACGCTCCTCAGGATGAGGAATTGGCAGCGAGGGAAAGCCTCAGTGCGTCACCAGCGGGCAGCCGCCCTTGTCGAGCGGACGGAATGCCTCGTCGCCCGGCACGGTGGCGATCAGCTTGTAGAGGTCCCACTCGCCCTTGGACTCCTCGGGCTTCTTGACCTCGAACAGATACATGTCGTGGACCATGCGGCCGTCGACGCGGATCTTGCCGTTTTTGGCGAAGAAATCGTTGACCGGCGTTGAGCGCATCTGTGCCATCACCTTCGGCGCCTCGTCGGTCTTGATGGCGTCGATCGCCTTCAGATAGTGCATGGTCGCCGAATAGAGACCGGCCTGGATCATGGTCGGCATGTGCCCGACCTTCTCGTTGAAGCGTCTCGAGAAGGCGCGCGTCTCCTCGTTCATGTCCCAGTAGAACGCATCGGTGACGATCAGGCCCTGCGTCGCCTTGATGCCGAGCGAATGCGTGTCGGTGATCTCCTGCAGGAGCGCGATCATCTTCTGGCCGCCTTGCGTCAGGCCGAACTCGGCGGCCTGCTTCAGCGCATTGGTGGTGTCGCCGCCGGCGTTGGCCAGCGCGACCACCTTGGCCTTGGAGGCCTGGGCCTGGAGCAGGAAGGAGGAGAAGTCCGACGAGTTGAGCGGATGACGGACCTCGCCGAGCACCTTGCCGCCGCTCTCCTTGACCACGTTGGCGGCGTCGCGCTGCAGCGCCATGCCGAAGGCATAGTCGGCGGTGACGAAGAACCAGCTGTCCTCGCCGCGCTTCACCATCGCCTTGCCGGCGACGTTCGACAGCGCATAGGTATCGTAGGTCCAGTGCACCGTGTTGGGCGAGCAGGCAACGCCGGTGATGTCGGACGAGCCGCCGCCGGAATTGATGTTGATCCTGTTCTTCTCGCGCGTCAGCGCCGAGATCGGCAGCGCGACCGATGAGGTCGGCACATCGAAGATCGCGTCGACCTTGTCGTTGTCGTACCAGTTGCGGGCGATGTTGACGCCGACGTCGGGCTTGTTCTGGTGGTCGGCGGCGACGACCTGGACCGGCTTGCCGGCGGCCTTGGCGCCGTAATCGGCGACCGCCATCTCGACGGCGGCGAGCGAGCCCTTGCCGGTCGCGTCCGCATAGAGGCTCGACATGTCCGTAAGCACGCCGATCTTGACGACGTCATCGGAAATCTGCGCCTGCGCGGCGCCCGACGCGGCGGCGAGGGCGAGGCCGGCCGCGACGGCGGCGATGAGTTTTTGCATGTTGTTTCTCCCTGTGTGTTGTTGTTTGGGCGTTGTTTGCAGGGACTGTTCTAGCCACAAACCGTGGTCGCAGCTAAGCCAAAGATGCGTGAGGGGGTGGAGAAAAAAGCAGGGGGATCTGTCGTCATTCCGGGGCGCGCCGCGCCCCCTTGGGCGCGAGCCCGGAATCCATTCATCCACCGTCGCTGCGGCCCGATGGATTCCGGGCTCGCGCTGCGCGCGCCCCGGAATGACAGCGGACGCCTTTCAGGCGCTGCTGCCTTTGAGCCGTTCGTTGCGTCGGCGCAGGCCTTCCAGGGTGGCGAGGAGGATGACCGATACGGTCGTCAGAACCACCGCCGCTGCCGTGATGGTCGGGCTGATGTTCTCGCGGATGCCGCTGAACATCTCGCGCGGCAAAGTGCGCTGCTCCGGCCCCGCCATGAACAGCACGATCACCACCTCATCGAAGCTGGTCGCGAAGGCGAACAGCGCACCTGAGGCGAGGCCGGGCAGGATCAGCGGCAGGATCACGCGGCGGAACGCATAGAGCGGCGAGGCACCGAGCGAGGCGGCGGCGCGCGCCAGATTGGTGTCGAAGCTTTGCAGCGTCGCGCCGACCGTAATCACCACAAAGGGCGTCGCCAGCGCGGTGTGGGCCAGGATCAGGCCGAGATAACTGCCGGTCAGTCCGATCGGCGCGAAGAAGAAATACAGGCCGACCGCGGTGATGACACCGGGCACGACGACCGGCGACAGCACGAACGCCAGCACGAGCGGCTTGAACCGGCTCTTCCACTGCGCCAGCCCCAGCGCGGCCAGCGTCCCCAGCACCATCGACAGCAGAGTCGAGGCGACACCGATGATCATGCTGTTCTTCAGCGAGTTCATCCAGCGCGGCGAATTGATGAAGTCGTCGTACCAGCGCAAGGAGAGGCCTGGCAGCGGATATGTGAGGTACGAGCCCGAGCTGAACGACAGCGGCATGATCGCAAGGATGGGCGCGATCAGGAAGAAGAATACCAGCGTGGAGACAATGATGGTCGCGGTCCACGCGATGCGCTGGCTGGGCGTGCGGAGGGACGAATGATCGCTCAATTCTTCATTCCTCCCGTGACGTGCTGTCCCTGCACCAGCTTGCCGTAGACGAGCGCGAGCACAACGGTGGCCAGCAGCAGCACCGCACCCAGCGCCGAAGCAAGGCCCCAATTGGCGGTCTCGGTCGTGTAGAGCGCGATGAAGTAGCTGATCATCTGGTCGGCGGCGCCCCCGACGAGTGCCGGTGTGATGTAGTAGCCGAGTGCCAGGATGAAGACGAGCAGGCTTCCCGCGCCGATGCCGGGCAGAGTTTGAGGCAGGTAGATCCGCAGGAAGGCGGTGAGCGGCGGCGCACCGAGCGAGGCGGCGGCACGCATGTAGGCAGGCGAGATCGCCTTCATGCTGCTGTAGAGCGGCAGGATCATGAACGGCAGGAGAACGTGGGTCATGGCCACGCAGACACCGAAGCGGTTGTAGATCAGGCGCAACGGCTGGTCGATGATGCCAAGCCACTGAAGGCTGTCGTTCACGACGCCCTTGCTCTGCAACAGCACGATCCAGGCGCAGGTGCGGACCAGAAGCGACGTCCAGAACGGCAGCAGGACGAAGATCATCAAGAGGTTCGACCGGCCCGGCGGCAGTGTCGCCAGCAGGTAGGCGACCGGGAAGCCGAGGATCAGGCAGAGTACCGTGACGCTGAAGCTGATGAGGAAGGTGCGGCCGAAAACGTCGCGGTAGATGGCCTGATCCGGCGGGGCTGCGACGATCGCGCCGTCCGCGTTCCGCGTCAGGTCGAGCGCCGCAAGAAGGTAGAAGCCGGTCACTGGGCCGCCGGCGTCCTTGATCGTCGTCCAGGTGGCGCGTTCGCGCCAGGCCGGGTTGATCTTGCCCAGCGTCTCCTTGGCCGCCCCTCGCTCCGGCACCGCCTTCAGATTGCGTGCCGTGCTGGTCAGGATCGTGCGGAAGCCGTTCAGCGCGTAGTTGAGCCGCTTGGCCGCGACGGCGATGGTGCCGGAGGTGCGGGCCGCCAGGATGTCGCCTGCCAGCGCAGCAAAGGCCTCTTCGTCCGGCAGGTCCCTGCCGTCCCAATTGGCGAGAGCCGCGACTGTTTGCGGCAGAATCTGACGCACCTCCCTGTCATCGACCGCGCGCCACAGCATGCCCGCGATGGGCCCAGCGAAGGTGAAGAGCAGAAACAGCAGAAGCGGCAGAACCAGCGCCAATGCCTTGATCTGGCGTGCGCGCTCCGCCCGCTTCAGGCGGCGCTTGAGCGGCACCTTGGTCTCGGCATCGGCGCCGGTCAGGGACACTGCTGTCATGGGGCGAGCCTCTTTGACCGGACATCCCTCGCCTTTTCGGGTAGGGCAATCGCATATGGCTTTTTGGAGCGACCTGAGCGCGCGCCTCGTCCTTCGAGACGACCGCTTTGCTGTCTCCTCAGGATGAGGCTCATCGACATCGGTGCCGGTGAAATGGCGGCCACACACTCCAACCTCATCCTGAGGAGCCCGCCAAAAGCGGGCGTCTCGAAGGATGGCCGCAACGAAACTGCCCTCAAATGCGGTTGCCCTTCGATTTCAGGCAAGGCGCAGGGCACAGGCGAGGGGGCACCGACCCTCTGCCTGCGTCGCACGCCGGTTCGCTCGCGCGCTATTTCGCGGCCCATTTGTTGAAGCGCTCGGTCAAGCGGTCGATGTTCTCGAGCCAGAAGCCCACGTTGATCTCGACCGCGTTCTTGATGTTGTCAGGCGCGGTCGGCAGATCTTTCAGGACGGCCGGCTGGATCAGGGCGGCGGCGTCCTTGTTCGAGGTGCCGTAGGCGATGTTCTCCGACAGTTTCGACTGGTTCTCGGCCTTGCCCGCGAAGTCCAGGAACTTGTAGGCCGCGTCCTTGTTCGGGCTGCCCTTCAGGATGACCCAGCTGTCGAGGGTGAAGAGCGCGCCGTCCCACACCATGCCAAAATTCTTCTTCTCGTTCTTGTTCGCGGTGTCGATGCGGCCATTGTAGACCGAGGTCATCGCCACTTCGCCGGAGGCGAGCAATTGCGGCGGCTGGGCGCCGGCCTTCCACCAGACGAGGTCGCCCTTGATGGTGTCGAGCTTCTTGAACGCACGATCGACGCCCTCGTCGGTCGCCAGCACCTTGTAGACGTCCTTCGGCGGGACGCCGTCGGCCATGAGGGCGATCTCCAGCGTGGTCTTCGGGCCCTGACGCAGCGCGCGCTTGCCCGGAATCTTCTTGGTGTCGAAGAAGTCGGCCCAGCCCTTGGGCGCGTCCTTCAGCTTGTCCTTGTCGTAGCCGAGGACGAAATCGTAGAGGATGGCGCCCACGCCGCAGGGATTGACCGACGGCGGGATATAGGCGGCCTCGCCGCCGATCTTGGAGTAATCGAGCTTCTCGAACAGGCCTTCCTCGCAGCCGACGGCCAGTTCGTCGCTCTCGACCTGGACGACGTCCCAGGTGGCGGCGCCACCCTGCACCTTGGCGCGCAACACGCCGACACCGCCGTCCCAGGACTCGTCGTTCATCGGGACGCCGGCTGCCTTCTTGAACGGCTCGAAATAGACCTTCTTCTGGGCATCCTGATACGCGCCGCCCCACGACACGACCGTGAGGTCACGCGCCTGCGCGACCGTCGCCAGCGCAGCGCTGGCGCTCAGTGCCGCGGCCAGGCCCAGAGCGATCTTGCCAATCTTGCGCTTCAGCATGGTCTTTGTTCCTTCTTCATGTGAGTTGCGTTGTAGTTGATCGATGCGGATCCGCTTGCGTTGGATCAGGCGGGATCGAGGGCCAGGCAGTCCTCGGGGCGGAAGGTGATGAACACGTTTTCGCCAGGCCTCAGGCTACCATGTCTCAGGCTGTCATGCGTTCCCGGCTGAAGCTTGACCATGAACTCGCCGTTGCCGGCGACATTGAGCACGGCCAGCGCGTGGTCGCCGAGATAGATGGTGTTCTGAACCCTGGCCGGCAGACGGTTCGGTCCTTCGCTGGAGGCGCCATCCGGGACAATGGCGACGCGCTCCGGCCGCACCGACAGGGAGGTTGATGCGCCCGCGCCTGATACATTGACCGCCCGCGCGGTCACGGCGCCGCCACCAGCCAGCGCGACGCGGCAATATTCCTTTTCGACTGTCTCGACGGTGCCGGCCAGCACATTGTTCTCGCCGATGAAGTGAGCGACGAAGCTGTTCACCGGATGCTCGTACAGCGCGTCGGGCCTGTCGATCTGCTGCACGATGCCGTCGTTGAACACGGCGATGCGGTCCGACATGGTGAGCGCTTCACTCTGATCGTGAGTGACGTAGACGACGGTGATGCCCATCGTCTCGTGCAGTTGCTTGATCTCCAGTTGCATCTGCTCCCGCAGGCGCTTGTCGAGGGCGCCAAGGGGCTCGTCCATCAGCACGAGTTGCGGATTGAAAACCAGCGCGCGGGCCAGCGCCACGCGCTGCTGCTGACCGCCGGACAGCTGCCCGGGCCGCCGGTGCGCCAGGGGTTCCATCTTGATCATGCGCAACGCGGCCCTGACGCGCTCCTGCGCTTCCGCCTTGCTCGTCTTGCGAACGGACAGCGGGAAGGCGATATTTTCTGCAATCGTCAGGTGTGGAAATAAGGCATAGTTCTGGAACACCATGCCGATGTCGCGCTTATGGGGCGGCACGTTCTTGATAGGCCGGTCGGCGAGGTAAATCTCGCCATGGGTCGGAACCTCGAAGCCGGCCAGCATCATCAGCGTGGTCGTCTTGCCCGAGCCCGACGGGCCGAGCAGCGTGATGAACTCGCCCTTCCTGATGTCGAGATCGAGGTTCTTCACCACGAGGTGCTCGCCATCATAGGTTTTCTGAATGCCGGAGAAGCGCACCAGTGCCGGCGCAGACGTGACCATGCCGGCTTCCATCTTGTCCTCGCGTTATCAGCTACAGTGCTGCCAGGACCTCGTTCGAGGTTACGAGGAACAGCTTAGCACCCTCCGACGAGAATGCCAGCGGCGCAAGCGAAGGCGGGCCCGGACAGCGATGGCGCGCTACATCCCCGACAGCTTCGTCACATACACGTTGAGCGAGCCGCCGGCCTCGGCGACCACGCGCAGCGTCTTGGAATCGAAGGCAATGTCGGCGAGCGTCAGGCTGTCGATCTTCGCGTCGACCTTGAGGCCGTCCTCGCTCTTCTGGTAGTCGGCGATCGCGGCCGCGATCTTCTCGCGGGCGTTGGCGGCGATCGGCTTCAGGTCGAGCGTCGCCTTCTGCACCAGCGCCTGCTGCATCTGCGGCACCACCGCGCGCGCCGCCGCGCCGAGCAGCCCGAAGGCGGCCTCGGATTCCACCGCGAGCTGGATGTCGGCGAGCCGCAGCGTCTGCTGCGCCTGGTCGAGCATCGGCCGGCCCCAGATATGCACGGTCGCCTCGGCGCCGAGGCCGAGCCAGCTCTTCTTCTCCTTCGCGCGCACCAGGAGCGAGATCAGCAGCCGGTCGCCGGACGGGACCACGTTGACGCTCTTCACGGTGACGTCGACCGGGCCCGAGCCGTCCTCGGGATAGGTGTGGCCGGCCATCTGCGCCGCGATGAGCTTGTTGATCTCGGTAAAGGGTACGTCGATCGGCACGCCGATGTTCACGCCGGTGCCGGTCGGCGGCACGATCGAGATCTTGTCGGGGAACGGACACTCCGGCTTGGTCGGCGACGACGTCACACGCGTCTCGAGCTCGAGGCCGAGCAGCAGCGTCACGGCCTGCGCATCAACGCGCGGCTGCGCGGCGATGGCGCGGGTCGGCTTCATCTCGAGCCAGAGCGGCGGCAGCGCGGCGGAGGAGCCCGAGCCTTGCAGCGGAATCGAGCGGCAGGCCTTGGCCCATTGCAACTTCGCATTCTCCCGCAGCGAAGGATCGTTGCGGATGCGCTCGGAGACGAGGTTGATCTGCTCGCCGACGTTCTTGTCGATCAGCGGCTTCACCTGCGCCGGCACGTTGACCTTGGCGCCGGCGACCGCAAGGTTGGTGTCACCGAGATTGACCTGGGCGCCGAGATTGGGCTCGAGATGCCAGTTCGTTGCGAGCTTCGGACGCGAGGTGACGACCACATTGCCCTTGATCTCGGCGCTGGCGTTCAAATTCTTGATGTTGACCGCGCCGATCCGTTTCGCTGCGTCACCGCCGAGCACGCTGCCCAGCGCATCGCCAAGCGCGCCGGTGGCTTTCGCCGACAACGAGCCCGTCACGTTCAGCTTGCCGCTGAGCGGCGTCGAGATCGTCAGCACGTCCTTGTCGCCGGCAGCGGCCATCGGTCCGCGCACGGCGGACCAGCCGATATCGGCGTTCTCCAGGATCTGCGAGATCGGGTTGTCGGCCTTGCCCGCGAAATTGCGCGGCGCGGCCTTCTCGGCCTGCTCGCGGATCGCCGACACCGCGATGGCGACCGGCGCCACCACGATCGAGCTCTTCGAGACCGGCGGCAGCGGCGGCAGCTGCGCGACCGGGGGCGCCGAATTCGTCGCGCGCGGCGACAGCCAGTCCATCGCCTTCAGGCTGATGAAGAACGACGCCGCGAGCACCGTGACCGCGATCAGGATAGTCTTGAAATTCAACGCCAGACGCATCTCACCCCCAGGCCGCCCGCGGGGATTCTACAGGGCGGGAGAGGAGGGCGCTAGAGCGCATCGATGGGGTGGAATTGGGGCGAATGTGTTAACGGCCGCGAGCGCGCAATTGCCGCACATTCAGGCAATCGTCGCGGGGCGCTAGTCGCGCCTCGGACGGCGGACCGCTCTCACCTTGCCGGCGCTGCCGCCGCCGCAGAACAAGCGATCGCCGCCATCGGACTCCAGGCCCGAGACCATCGTGCCCGCAGGCAGGTCGAGCTGCTCCAGCACCTTGCCCGTGTCGGGATCGATCCGCCTGATGTCGCTATCGTCGCCTTCCCAGGTGCCGTGCCAGAGCTCGCCGTCGACCCACGTCACCCCGGTCACGAAGCGCTTGCTCTCGATGGTACGGAGCACCGTCCCGGTCTCCGGATCGATCTGGTGGATCTTGCGCTCCCGATATTGACCGACCCACAGCGACCCCTCCGCCCAGGCAAGTCCGGAATCGCCACCGCCGCCGGGCGCCGGGATGGTGTTCACCACCTTGCCGGTCGCGGCGTCGATCTTCTGGATGCGGTCCTCGGCGATCTGGAACAGGTGACGGCCGTCGAACGCCGTCCCGGCATGCGCGGCGACGTCGATCGAACGTGTGAGCTTGCCGCTGGCCGGATCGACCGCGTTCAGCTTGTCGCCGGATGCGAACCAGACTTGCGTGCCGTCATAGGTGACGCCATGCACGGCCTCGACGCCCGGAAAGGGTCCGTATTCCTTGATGATCTCGGCGGCCGAACGTTTCATGTGCTTGATCCCTGTGAACTGATCCACCTTACGTCTTCAGCAGTGGTCCGGGGAGTAACAAGCCTGTCGGGAAGCCCGGGACGGGCGGGGTCATCCAGCGGCGCGCCCGTCCGTGTCCGAACGACTGCACCTTGTTCGATCGTGCGAGCTCCTCGAGCGCCCGTTGCACCGTCCGCGCGCTCGCTCCCAGCGCCAGCGCCAGCGCCGAGCTCGACCATGGCTCGCCGTCGGAGAGGAAGGCGAGGACGGCGGCGTGCTTTTCCTCGACGGGCCGGGCCAGCACGAGGACGTCGCGCGTCTTGCGCGGCGCCAGCACAAAACCGTTCTTCGTCGCACTGACGTCGGCCAGCGGCTTGAGCTGGGTGCGAAGCCGTCCGATCTCGACGCGCAATCGCGCGCGATGCGATTCATCGGCGTGCTTCGCCCGGAACGCACCTGATATCAGCATCTCTCGCGAGACGTCCGCGGGCCATGCCTGCGCCAGAAGACGGGCGAGCGCGAACAGCACGGGCCGCGTTCCGAGCGACACGGCAACGCCTTGCCTGCGCACGACATGATGGAAGGTGTCCACGACGAGCGCTGTCGAGGTCGCCAGTCTTTCGACCTCCCCGAGCAATAACGGGTGTTCGCTGCCGCGCGCGATCAGTCGCGCGGCCGGCGTGTCGAGGATGCGGTTCGCGCTGTCGACCTCGGCCGCGAGTGCCGGGATTCCCGCCAGCCGCGCTGCCTTGGCCGCGCGGTCGAGCGCGGTCCGCGCGGCTTCTGTCCTGAGCCGCCGTATCGCAATGCCCGCGACCACCAGCTCGCGCGCCACCTGAGACGCAGGCGGGAGCGATGCGGTGCCGGCCTCGGCCAGCGTGCGCTCTGCCTCGTCTATGCGTCCGAGGAGGAGGAGACGGCGCGCCTCGATGTGGCCGGCATGGGCGGCATTGGCGAGATCGCCATGCTGTTCGAGCGTCGCCCGCGCGGCTGCGAGGGTCTTCGCCGGCCAGTTCAGGTCGCGCGAGACGAGCGCGATCTCGGCTTCCGCCACGACGCATCTTGCCCGCGCCACCGCCTCGCGCGGACCGAAGGCGCGCGCGGCGCTCCGCAGCAGCGCCTTCGCCTTTGCGAGATCGCCGAGCTGCGCCATCGCGATGCCGCGCAGCGCCAGCGACGGGGCATCGTTGCGCAATGCGACACGGTTCAGTGCGCCGAGCGGATCGCCGGCTTCGAGCGCACGCGCGGCGGCCGTGATCAGCGACTCCATTTCAATCCCGCCACACTTGTTACTCCCACCACGCAACCGCTTGGTGCCAGAAATCGTTGACGGCCGACAATGTGCGGTGAGGGGCGAGCGGTTCCACGTCTGTCAAAGCGAGACGCGGAATGAGCGCCCAGAAGAGAGGTTTGGAGAGCCATGATGACGTCAGCAGAAAAAGCAGGAAGTAACGGACAGGCCGCCATGCAAACACCGCCGGTGGTGTCGCCGCAGGACTGGGAGGCAGCCCGTCAGCAACTGCTCGTGAAGGAAAAGGCGCAGACCCGCGCCCGCGACGCGCTGGCCGCCGAGCGCCGGCGCATGCCGTGGATGGTCGTGGACAAAACCTATGCGTTCGAGGGGCCCGGCGGCAAGGTCACTTTGCTCGACCTGTTCCAGGGCCGGCGGCAGCTGATCGTCTACCGGGCCTTCTTCGAGCCGGGCGTGTTCGGCTGGCCGGATCATGCGTGCCGCGGCTGCTCGATGGTCGCCGACCAGGTCGCCCATGTCTCGCACCTGAACGCCCGCGACACCACGCTGGTCTTCGCCTCGCGCGCGCCGCAGGCCGATATCGCCAAGCTGAAGAAGCGGATGGGCTGGACCCTGCCGTGGGTCACCATCACCGACAGTTTCGATGCCGATTTCAGCGTGGACGAATGGCACGGCACCAACGTGTTCTTCAGCGACGGGAAGCGCATCTTCCGCACCTACTTCATCAAGAGCCGCGGCGACGAGCAGATGGGCGGCACCTGGAACTATCTCGACATCACGCCGCTCGGCCGGCAGGAGGTGTGGGAGGATTCACCCAAGGGCTATCCGCAGACGCCGACCTACAAATGGTGGAACTGGCACGACAGCTACACGGAGGGTGCAGCGCCCGACAAGAAATGGGTGGAGATCTCCGACGCCGGCGAGAAGGCCTTTCGCGAAGAGGCCGCGGAAGGCCGTGACTAGTCCCGTCAGCGCGGCCGCCGGCGCCAGCCGCGACGGTGTCGTGGCCGCGCGCCGCCTCGCCAGATGGCTCGGTCTTGCGGCGACGCCAACCTTCGCGATCATGGCCGTGCTGACGGCCGCGCTCGGCGGCGGCCCGGCGGACATGCTCTGCGCCGCCGGACACGCGTCTTTGCTGGGCGGGATGGTGCCGATGTATCTTCTGATGAGCGCGTTTCATGCATCGGCGTGGCTGAAGCTGATCTCGGAGCGGCGGGGTGGGCGGTGAGGTGAGGGACTTTCGCCCGCGTGAACGCCTCGTCCTTCGAGACGCGCGCAAGAGCGCGCTCCTCAGGATGAGGCTAACCGGCATCGGCGCCGCGGCGAAAGTGCCGCCGCACACTCAGCCCTCATCCTGAGGGCCCGCCGGAGGCGGGCGTCTCGAAGGATGATGAGATCCGCGCTTCGCCAATTCATGGAGCTCGGCAAAATCGCCGCGCATGAAGGCTTCCTTCTTGGCGCGGCTCCATTTCTTGAGTTTGCGTTCGCACTCGATCGCGTCGGTGATGCGATCGAACCATTGCGAGAAGACCAGGGTCACGGGCCTGCGCGACTTCGTATAGCCGTCGAACGTGCCTGCGTTGTGCTGGGCGATCCTGAACTCAAGCTCGGTGCGCGTCGTGCCGATGTAGTAGCTGCCGTCGGCGCATCGGAGAATGTAGAGGTACGCGCCTTCGGTCATCGTGCCCGCCCCATCCTTCGAGACGCGCGCAAGAGCGCGCTCCTCGGGATGAGGCTAACTGGCCTCGGTGACTTGGCGCAAGCGTGAAGCTGCGCGTTCAGTCCTCATCCTGAGGGCCCGCCGAAGGCGGGCGTCTCGAAGGATGCGCCGCGATTCCCAATGCAAACCAAAACGGCGCGCTACGCAAGGGCCGCTATTGTGGGCCCGACACAGCTTGCAGATACGCAACTACCTTGGCGGCTTCGTCCGCGGAGACGCCGCCATAGGGCTGCATCTTGTTGCCGGAGACGACCTCGTCCGGCTTGACCATGAAGCGGGTGAGCTTGTCCTTGTCCCAGACGAAGCCGGCGTCCTTCATCGACGCAGAGTAGTTGTAGTCGGGCAGCGAGCCTGCCTTCCGTCCGACGATCTTGCTGAGATTGGGGCCGAGGCGATTGTCGCCTTCCTTCACCGAGTGGCAGGTGCGGCAGGAATTGTTGAACGCCTGCTGAGCTGCCTCGTCGTTCACCGGCTGCTGGGCGAGCGAGGAGGGCGCGAACAGCAGCAGCGTCAATGCTCCCGCGCCGGCGATCGGGCGCAGCCATGGGCTTGGCGATGTTTGCAGGCGGGATTGCATCTAGCGCCTCCATCGGGGATCGCGCCGCGACAAGCGCGCATCGGGATGTCGAGGGCCAACGAAAACGGCCCCGGTGGGTTCCGGGGCCGTTTGCGTCACAATGTCCTGTCGCTTTAGCGCGTCGCAGCGCCAAGGTCAGCACGGCGCTCCGTCATCGGCAGCACGATCACCTTGGTGCCGACGTTGACGCGGGAGTAGAGGTTGGTGACGTCGTCATTGGTCATGCGGATGCAGCCGGAGGAGACGTGCTTGCCGATGGTCTCGGGGGCGTTGGTGCCGTGGATGCGGTAGATGGTGCCGCCGAGATACATGGCGCGGGCGCCAAGCGGATTGCCGGGACCGCCGGCCATGTGGCGCGGCAGATAGGGCTGGCGGGCGATCATCTCCGGCGGCGGGGTCCAATCCGGCCACTCCGCCTTCTTGGTCACCGACTGGATGCCTGACCAGGTGAAGCCGTCGCGGCCGACGCCGATGCCGTAGCGAACGGCCTGGCCGTTGCCCAGCACGTAATAGAGGTAGGTGTTGGGCGTATCGATGATGATGGTGCCCGGCGCTTCGCGCGTCGCGTAGGAGACGGTCTGGCGGCGGAAGCGGGCCGGCATCTCGACCGCGTCCTGGTCCTCGGAGGGAGCTGCCTGGTAAGGCGTCGCCTGGTAGGGCTGATAGGGCTGGATCGGCTGCGGCGCGGCCATCGGAGGCAGCGGCTGGAAGAAGGGGAAGAGCTGCACCGGCGCGGCCTTGGCCGGACCTGTGAATGCGATCGCGGTGACAGCGACTGCGCCCAAAGCAGCGGCGCGCGAATACGTCTTGAACGTGTCCAGATTGAACATGTGATCGCCCCTGTTTGCTCGGTGTTTTGTCCACCGCGGCACCATTGCGGTGCTCCGTTGCGTAGATCACTAACGGCAATAAGTTTCGGGACGTTTGCGCGGAAAACCGAAAACGGTTTCATCGCGGCAAGGATTGTTTCATGACAGTTTCGTGGCCGCGCGAGCTCGTTAACGAACAAAACAGCGGGCCGACACTTCTGTGACGTCACACGCCTGAAATATCCGTGGTTGATGGTCCTAAGCCGAGAATCATCAAACTCTCGGGATTTTCCCATGCGGGTATTAATCGCGACTGACGCCTGGCATCCGCAGGTTAACGGTGTGGTCCGGACCCTGACCTCGCTGGCGGGTGCCGCCAAGGCCCTCGACGTCGAGATCGACTTCCTCACGCCGGACGGCTTCCCGTCGTGGCCGCTGCCGACCTATCCGGGCCTGCGCATTGCGCTGCCGAGCGCTAAGGAGATCGCGCGGCGGATCGAGAAGGCCGCGCCCGAAGCGCTGCACATCGCGACCGAGGGTCCGATCGGCTGGGCCGCGCGGGCCTATTGCCGCCGCAACCGGCTCGCCTTCACCACCTCCTATACGACGCGCTTTCCGGAGTATGTCTCGGTGCGAACCGGCATTCCCGCGAGCGTCGGCTATGCCGTGCTGCGCCACTTCCACGATGCCGCCGCTATGACCATGGTGGCGACGCCCTCGCTGCGGCAGGAGCTGTCCGAGCGCGGCTTCAAGCGGCTCGGCTTCTGGACGCGCGGCGTCAACACCGAGCTGTTCCACCCGGACGCTCCGGCCAAGCTCGATCTGCCGGGCCCGATCTTCATGACCATGGGCCGCGTGGCGGTGGAGAAGAACCTCGAAGCATTCCTCGCGCTCGATCTGCCCGGCACCAAGGTCGTCGTCGGCGACGGCCCGCAGAAGGCCGCGCTCGAGAAGAAATATCCGGATGCGGTCTTCCTCGGTGAGAAGAAGGGCGCGGATCTCACCGCGCATCTCGCCGCGGCCGATGTCTTCGTATTCCCCAGCCTGACCGATACCTTCGGCGTGGTGCAGCTGGAGGCGCTCGCCTGCGGCACGCCGGTTGCGGCGTTTCCGGTGACGGGTCCGAAGGACGTCATCGCCGGTCACCCGATCGGCGCGATCGACCATGATCTGCGTACCGCGTGCCTGCGCGCGCTCACCATGTCGCGCGAGACCTGCCGCAACTTCGCGCTGGAGCGCTCCTGGGAGAACAGTGCGCGCCAGTTCGTCGGAAACCTCACCTCACTTCAGCCCAGCCGCATCCTGCGCGCCTCGCCGGTGATGGCGCGGCGGCCGGTGCGCGGTTGATCCCAACT
This sequence comes from Bradyrhizobium niftali, assembly GCF_004571025.1. Taxonomy (GTDB): domain Bacteria; phylum Pseudomonadota; class Alphaproteobacteria; order Rhizobiales; family Xanthobacteraceae; genus Bradyrhizobium; species Bradyrhizobium niftali. The sequence continues at coordinate 40,103 of NZ_SPQT01000012.1, forward strand.
TTGACCCACAGCGAGAACCTCATCGATGGCTAAGATCATGAACCTTGACGGCACCCAGCAGCTCGACCTCACCCGCGGCACGGTCGAGCAGGCCTACGATCGCTGGGCGCCCGTCTACGATCTCGTGTTCGGCGGCGTATTCGCCAAGGGCCGGCAGGCGGCGATCGCGGCCACCAACAAGATCGGCGGCCGCGTGCTCGAGGTCGGCGTCGGCACCGGCATCTCGCTGCCGCTCTACGCGCCGCACCTGCGCATCTTCGGCACCGACATTTCGGAAGCGATGCTCGACAAGGCGCGCCAGCGCGTCACCGAGGGCCAGCTGAAGAACGTCGAGGGCCTCGCGGTGATGGACGCCGAGAAGCTCGAATTCCCCGACAATTCCTTCGACGTCGTGATGGCGCAATATGTCGTCACCGCCGTGCCGAATCCGGAAAAGGCGCTCGACGAATTCGCCCGCGTGCTCCGCCCCGGCGGCGAGCTGATCATCCTGACCCGCGTCAGTGCCGACGCCGGCATGCGCCGTTTCATCGAGCAGAAGCTGCAGCCGGTGGTGCGTCCGCTCGGCTTCCGCACCGCCGAGTTCGCCTGGTCGCGCTATGCCAAGTGGCTGGCCGGCGCTCCCGGCATCGAGCTCGCCGAGCGCCGCCTGATTCCGCCGCTCGGCCATTTCTCGCTGGTGCGCTTCCGCAAGGTCGGCGTCGCCAAGGCGGCGTAACGGCCTCTCCTCATGGTGAGGAGGCGCGTAAGCGCCGTCTCCCGGACGTTGCTTCGCATCGCTCGGAGAACCATGAAGGATCGGCCGATGCAGCTCGGCCTTCATCCTTCGGGACGCGCGTTCCGCGCTCCTCAGGATGAGGGAAGAGAGTAACCGTGCGTCATCGCGCCGCTGCACATCGTCACATGACAAAATGATGATGTCACACGGCGTACATCGAATCCCTGTAATCCCGTACCCGAAAGCATTTTGGGGGAGAGCATGATCAAGAATTATCTCGAGCAGCTGCGGATCCAGCGCTGGGACGACCATCGCTACTATCACCACAGCCGCATCAATCAGAGCCTGCACTTCATCAGCGCACTGAGCTTCCTCTTCGCCTATGTCTGGCTGTTCATCGATCCCGTGATCTCCGCGCTGGTCGGCTGGCTGGTCTCGATGACCTCGCGCCAGGCCGGTCACTTCTTCTTCGAGCCGCACACTTACGACCACATCAACCAGGCGACGCACGAGTACAAGGAAGAGATCAAGGTCGGCTACAACCTTCAGCGCAAGGTGGTGCTGATGGCGATCTGGGCGGCCTCGCCGCTGGTGCTGCTTGCCGATCCGACGCTGTTCGGCCTGTTCACGCCCTGGGCGAGCGCGACCGACTTCATGCGGCAGGTCGCCAAGATCTGGCTCGTCGTCGGCGGCGGCGGTCTTCTGTTCCGCACCGTGCACCTGTTCTTCATCCGCGACGTCGAGACTGGCCTCGTCTGGATGACCAAGATCCTGACCGACCCCTTCCACGATCTGATGCTCTATCGCAGCGCGCCGCTCGCCCTGATGCGCGGCGAGCTGATGGACCCCGGCCTGCACCTCAACCCCGAGCACACGCTGGGCCTGATCGCCGAGCCCACGCTCGAAGAGCAGCACGCCTGAGCGCGCTGCGTACACACAACACTCCGATGTCTGATGGTTGCGTCATGCCCGGCCTCGTGCCGGGCATCCACGTCTTGGGGGCTATAGATGTCGTCATTCCGGGGCGATGCGCAGCATCGAACCCGGAATCTCGAGATTCCGGGTTCGGTCCTGCGGACCGCCTCGGAATGACTGTGCCTATGATCGAAGAACCAGCCTCAGCGCCCGAAGCGCTTGGCGAGCATCTCTTTCAAGATCTGCCGCTTGATTTGCTTGTTGGTGAGCGCGCCGTCGTGCCACCAGAAGCCGTCGGCCTTCATCTTTTCGGCGGCGCGGACGAAGCGTTCGGCGACTTCCGTGAAATCGGCCTCGGTGTAGTTGAGGCTGAAGATCAGCCGTCCGGTGCCGACCCAGCTCAGCGCCAGGCCTTCGGCGCGCAGGTAATATTGCAGCATCCAGTTGTAGCGGGACGGGGTGGTGTATTTCACCGTCCAGATCGACGAGAAGTTGGCGAACCGCACCGGCAGGTCAGCGTCCGTCATCATCTGGTTGAGCTTTTGCGCGCGGCCGTTCCAGGTCGCCTCCAACCCGTCATAGATGGCGCGGAAGTTCGGGCTGGCGAGCCGGCTCAGGAACTCGTCCATCGCCGTCATGACGTACGGATGGGAGTTGAAGGTGCCGCGGGCGAAGCAGATATCGGCGGGACGATCGTCGCGGAAGCGGCGCATCAGCTCGCGCTTGCCGCAGACCACGCCGACCGGGAGGCCGCCAGCGAGGCTCTTGCCGTAGGTTACCATGTCGGCGCGCACGCCAAAGTATTCCTGGGCGCCACCGGCGGCGAGGCGGAAGCCGACGAAGACCTCGTCGAAGATCAGCGCGATGCCGCGCTCGGTGCAGACTTCGCGCAGCTTCTTCAGCCAGTCGGTATACGCCGCGCGGTCAAAGTTGCCGCCGCGGGAGGAATCGACCAGCGAGGAATCGCCGGGCGCGTTGCCGTTGGGATGCAAGCCCTGGAGCGGATTGACCAGCACGCAGGCAATGTCCTTGCGGGTGCGCAGCACGTGCAGCGTTTTCTCCGACATCTCGGCGAGGGTGTAGGTCTCGTGCGCGGGGATCGGATTGCCGACGCCCGGCTGCACGTCGCCCCACCAGCCGTGATAGGCGCCGGCGAAGCGGACGAGATGTGTGCGCCTGGTGTGGTAGCGCGCGAGCCGCACCGCCTGCATCACGGCCTCGGTGCCGGACATGTGGAAGGAGACCTCCTCGAGGCCCGAGATCTGGCACAGCCGGGTCACGTTATCGAGGATGACGGGGTGATAGGGGCCGAGCACCGGTCCAAGCGCATGCGCCCGCTTCTCGGATCCCTCGATGCACTCCTTGTAGAAGTCGTTGCCGAAGATGTTGACGCCGTAGGACCCCGTGAGGTCGTAGGAGGTGTTGCCGTCGACATCGGTGACGGTGACACCGCGCGAGGATTCCATGAAGGTCGAGGTGCCCAGGTGCTCGCGGACAAGGCGCGAGAACTGGAACGGCACGCGGTAGGTCTCGGTGAAGTGCAGGTCGGAGATCTTTTCCGCCGCTTCCTTCGTCATCGCGCGCCCCTTGGGGTAGCGCTCGGCGTAGAGGCTTGCGAGGCGGAAGAAGCCGTCCTTGCGCTGGGCCGCGATATTCGCGGGCGCCCCGTCGCAGGCAAAGTAGTCGTCGTCTCCGAACTCGTAGAACGGGAGCAGCCGGGCCACCCGGCGCGACATCTTGGAGTGCCCGGCGAGCGAGCGGTGCTTGGCGCGGGAGAGTTCGATCCGCGCCTTGAGCTTCGGGAAGGCGGCGGCAGCGGAGGCTGCGGCGGCCACGGACATCGAGAGAATCGGGAGTGTCGTTTCCATGACAACAAGCGCTAATACTGCGAGCTGACAGATTCATGACAGTCAAAGCCCTCATCGCCTCTTTCACCCAGCAGGAAGACCTCAACTTCCTGTTGACCAACCGCATCCCCCGCGCGGCCCTGACCCGCTTCATGGGCTGGTTCTCCAAGATCGAGAATCCGCTCGTGCGGGACGCCTCGATCGCGCTGTGGAAACTGTTCTCCGACCTCGACCTGTCGGAGGCGCGGAAGACCCATTTCAAGAGCCTGCACGACTGCTTCACCCGGGATCTGAAGCCGGGCCTGCGTCCGTTCGACCCGGACCCGTCCATTGTCGCCAGCCCCTCGGACGGCATCGTCGGCGCCCATGGCCGGATCGCGGATACCGAGCTGTTCCAGGTCAAGGGCGCGCCGTATTCGCTGCTCGATCTGCTCGGCGATTCCGCACTGGTGGACCAGCACCGCAACGGCTCCTTTGTCACGCTGCGGTTGACCTCGAGCATGTATCATCGCTTCCATGCGCCCTACGACGCACACATCGAGCGCGTGACGCTGATCCATGGCGATGTCTGGAACGTCAACCCGATCGCGCTGAAGCGGGTCGAGCGTCTCTTCTGCAAGAACGAGCGCGCGGTGATCCGGACGCATCTGTCGACCGGCGAGGCCGTGACGCTGGTGCCGGTCGCGGCGATCCTGGTCGCGAGCATCCGCCTGCATTTCCTCGACATGGTGCTGAACGCGCAGACGAAGGGCCCGGTCAACTTCCCCTGCGACGTCAACGTGAGCAAGGGCGAGGAGCTCGGCTGGTTCGAGCACGGCTCGACCATCATCATCCTCGCGCCCGGCGATTTCAAATTCTGCGACGGCATCGCCGAGGGTACCCGCATCCGCGCCGGTCAAGCGCTGCTCGGAAGAAAGTAGCCTTCAATCCGCCGTCTCCGCCGCCTATATGGTCGGCGGGGAACGATTTGATCGACACGGATTTGGCGATGGCGCGGGCGCCGGTGATGGCGGCGGGGGGTATTGTGCTGCGGCGTGGCGCGCCGCCGCTGATTGCAGTCGTGCGCCAGCGCAAGCGCAACGAATGGGTCTTGCCGAAGGGCAAGCTCGACGACGGCGAGACGCCGAAGGAGGCCGCGCACCGCGAGGTGCTGGAAGAGACCGGTCACGAGGTCGCCATCCACGAATTCCTGGGAACGCTCGTCTATCAGTCGGGCGGCCGCTCCAAGGTCGTGCATTTCTGGCGCATGGAGGCCGGGGGCGGTCCGGTCCGCAAGCTGATGAACGACGTCAAGGCGGTCGACTGGCTGACGCTGGAGGATGCAATCGCGCGCCTGTCGCGCGAATACGAGCGCGCCTTCCTGATCCAGATCGGCCCGATCGCGATCGCCGCCGCCGGCCTTGCATCTCCGCCCGCACCCGTGCCGCCGCCGGCGACCGACGATGCCGATGCAGCCTTGCAGACGCTGACGCCCGCCGAAGCAGCGTCGGTCGATGAACTGCGTCATGGCTTGTTGCAAAAGGTGAAGGCCTGGCTGCGCGGCGAGGCGTGAGTTGTCATCGCGCCGCTTTGCTTGCGAGTTTGGACACATCCGCGAGCTAGAATGGCTGTGGGAGCGTCAGTTCCCTCCAAGTCGTCATTGCGAGCGAAGCGACGCAATCCAGAGTCCCTCCGTGGAAAGATTCTGGATTGCTTCGCTGCGCTCGCAATGACGGAGGATGCAGGGAAGCGCCTCACCAGCGCTATCGTTGCGGAAGTCGTGTCCGCATTGACGCTGCACCTTCTCCCACAAGGGGAGAAGGAAGAATGTCACCGCCGCTCTTTCTTCTCCTTCGGAGCGGGTGCCGGCTTGCGCGGCGCTGCGGGGTGCTGTGCGGCGGGGAGGCGCTGCTGGAATCCGCCCTGGCGCTGGATGCCGCCTGGCTGCTGGACTGCGGGCGGCTGGCCCGGCTGCAATCCGGTGCGCGGCGTTTGCGGCTGCGGTGTCGTGCCCGGCTGCGGCACGGCTGCTCCGGGCTGCACAGGAGTCTGGCCGGCGCGCGGCGGCAGGGTTTGCGGCGTGCCGCCGGGCTGCGTGCGCGGTGCGCCGGCCGGCCGGCCCGCACCCTGCTGCTGACCGTGTTGCTGCTGGCCCGCGCGCGGCGTGCCCGGCTGGACCGCGCCGCCCTGTCCTTGTTGTCCCTGGCCCTGCCGCTGCGGCGGCTGTACGCCTTGCCGGTTTGGCGTGCCCGGCTGCTGCTGACCCGGACGGTTGTTCTGGCCCGGCTGACCGTTCGGCCGCTGCGGCTGTTGGACGGGCGCCGTCGTCGGCCGCAATTGTTGCTGCTGCGGCGGCTGCGCCGGCCGCGGAATGCGGCTGGTCGCGGTCGGATTGGCGCGGCGGAAGTCGCGCTGCTCGGTGACGATCTGGCGGCCCGCGGTCTGTGCCAGATGCACCTGGCTGACGAAGCCGCGGTCGCGCGCGATCTGCTGCGGGGCAATGGTGATCGGCACGGCCGCAAAGCGCATGCCGCCGGGGCCGCCCGTGCCGGGGCGGATCGCAAAGCCGCTCGCGCCTTGCGTCAGCGCGCCGAGCCGCGTGCCGCTGCTGCGGTCGTTGACCTCGATGTGTCCGACCCGGCCGTCGGCGTCGGGATAGAGCTTGATGTTGACGTTGCTGGCGCGGCTCGCGGCCGCGCCTTCGGGCACGTCGACGACGCCGGTGGTGCCGCGGATGCCGAGCGTCGCGGTCGGCGTCGCGATCTTCATGTCGCCGGTCTTCGCCACCGCCGCCGCAACGAAGGCAACCGTGCCCTTGCCGATGTCGAAGATCGCCGAATTCTGCTTGCCGCCGTCCTCATAGACGTAATTGTCGATGGTGATCCTGGCGCTGGCGGAGAGGTTGAACGTGGTCGCATCGTTGAAGGTGATGCCGAGCGAGGAGTTCGACGAGGTCTGCACGACGTCGTTGAGATAGATGTCGTCGCGCACGCGCAGCGGATAGGAATTCTTGTCCCGGATCACGGTCGCGATTCCCGTCACGGTCGCGACGTTGCCGATCGGTTCGACCGCGGTGGATTGCGCGTCGGTGGCCGGTGTCGGCGAGGCTGCGGGCGCCGGCGAGGGAGCGGGCGCCGGCTGTGCCTGCGGCTGCGCCTGTGCGAGTTCGATTGCGTCGGACGCGAACGCCCCGCTCGTGCCGGCCAGCGGCAAGGCCAGCAGCGGAAGCGCAAACACGAAGCGGCGCCAAGCCACCAATGAAGTCACGAAGAGGTCCCGGTGAGAAACGCGAGGCGAGATCGGCCGATTTCAGCCGTGGACAGCTGAACGGCGGATGAACACGTGTCGCATGGACGGGGCGAGCGTGCAAACGGTGCTCTCTCCCCTCATGGTGAGGAGCGCGCCCTTGCGCGCGTCTCGAACCATAGAGGCCTGGCTGCCGGTCCGGGCCTCGCCCTTCGAGACGCCTGCTGCGCAGGCTCCTCAGGGTGAGGGGATAAAGTGTGCTCGCCGCGCGGCACCAAGAACGTGGATGCCCGGGCCTTCGCCTCGCCGAAGCGGCTTCGGCCGCGCAGGCGGGACAAGCCCGGGCATGACGAACATTTGTGCTTGGAGCACGAGATCCCGGGTTCGATGCTTCGCATCGCCCCGGGATGACGCGCTCCGCGCGTCAGCCCACGCGCTTCCAGGTCTGGCCGCCGCAGAACATGCCGCCGAAGGCGCAGCCCTGCACGCGCATCGCATTCGGGCCCTTCATCGCGATCGTCGAGTCGTAGTTGCGGCCGGAGTCGGGATCGTGGATGCGGCCGCTCCACTTCGAGCCTTCGGGCTTCATGTTGATCAGGATGCGTTCATTGGTCTTCTGCGCGTAGCCGCACAGATTGGCGCCGCACTGCTCGACGCGGACGTTGCCCTTGTTCTCTTCGGTCGCCCAGATGCCGATCGGCGTGTTGGCGACCTGCGCCGGCGCAGCGGCCACCGGAGCCGGAGCGGGCGCCGCGACGGGAGCCGCAGCGGGCGCGGGCTGCACCGTGTTGTCGGAGCCGACGGACGGAGCAGCGGCAACCGTCGGGGCGGGCGCTGCGGGAGCGGCAACCGCAGGCGCGGTCGCCTGGACCGGCGCCTGCTGCACGGGCTGCTGCTGCACCGGAGCCGGCGCGGGCTGCGCGGTGGTGGCCGGAGCCGGCGTGGTGTCGACGTCATCGTCCTTGGAGCCAAGGCCCTTGAGGTTGATGTTGTTCAGCTTGATCGGCTTGTCCGACAGGCCCGGCGCGACGATGGTCACGCAGTCGAGCGAGGCGCAGTTGCGCGGCGTCTCGATGCGGATGTGCTGGCCCTCGATCTGGAACGAGATCGAATTGCCGGCATGAGCGGCTGCGGTCGAAGCGAGGAACAGTGCGGTGGCGGCGATGGCGAGCTTGTTCATGACAACCTCCGAAAAATGCGTGGTCCCGATATGGACTGAAGTCGCTGGTGGACGATGCTTGGTTCGACCCTACGCCCGGCCCGTCCGGCCTTCCGTGATGGACGTCACAATGACTCCCGCGCGCTTGGGTGAGGCAGCGCACATTCAGCCGCGGTCCATCCCGCGTAACGTCGTCGCGACAGAAGAGGGGGAGGCGCCGATGACGCGGCTTGCGACTTCGCTTGGCACATTGATCGCGCTGCTGGCGGTTGCGCCTCCAGCACAGGCCGGTTCCTACGCGTTCTCGATCGGCGGGCACCGGTTCCATGTCGAGGCGCCCAGGAATTGCCGATCCGCTTCCTGCGTCTCGATTTCCTCCAATCGCAACTTTCGGCCGGCGGAGGACGTCGCCACGACACCCGCTCTGCCTGTCCCACCGCCGGTAGTCCAGGCGCCGCAGCCGGTCTATCCGGCAACCCCGGCCCGGCCGCCACAGGCGATTGCGGTCGCGCCGTCACCGGCGCCGCCGCCCGTGCTCGCCGCGACGACGTCGCAGCCCGTTGTGCTGCCGCCGGCGCCAAGATCCGAGGCACCAAGGAGCGAGGCCCTGGCCCCCAATCCGCCGCGGGTTGAGCTGCCGCGCGAGGATCCGCCGAAGGCGATCGCGCTCGATCCGCCGCGCATGGAGCCGCCGGTCGTCGCGCCGAAGCCCGAGATCAAACCGGCCACGGCGATCGCACAGCGCAGTGACGACGAGTCGCCCGGCATGCCGCTCGGGCAGTGGGAAAGCGACGGCGCCAAGGGCACGGTCCGCATCGAACGCTGCGGCTCCGCGCTGTGCGGATATGCGCTGACCGAGACGTCGAGCAGGGGCGAGAGCGTGCTCGTCAACATGAAGCAGAAATCGCACGACGTCTGGACCGGCAGCATCTACAGCCGCTCCACCGGCAACACCTATTATGCGAGAATGACGCTGAAGCGCACCGGCAGCCTCTACGTGGAGGCCTGCGCGCTCGGCCACTTCTGGTGCTCGGGCAACGACTGGACGCGCGTTGAGGAGCCGCAGGAGCAGGTGGTTACGACGTCGCGGCAGTGGGGCGCGCGGTCGTAGCTCTTCGCGATACGCACGCGCTTCTTCCCTCTCCCCTTGTGGGAGAGGGTGGCTGGCCGCGTAGCGGCAAGACGGGTGAGGGGTCTCTCACCGTGAGCAACACTCGCGCTTGAACTGGCGGAAGCAGACCCCTCATCCGTCGCGCTACGCGCGCCACCTTGTCCCACAAGGGGAGAAGGGAGACGAAGCAACATTCGAGGCGGTGGGCTGAAGCCGCTAGATCATGCCGAGCACGATGGCGCCGACGAAGGCCATGGCGAGGTACGCGGTGATAACGCTCAGTCTCCCGGCAAACGTCATGCCGTTGCTCCCTGGGATGTTCCGCTGAAGCATGGTCCCGCTGCTCGCGCGCCCCTGCGCCCGGCCGACATGGTTAACAGAAAGTGTCCTTGCGAAAAAGTCAGCCGTGCTGCCGCTCATCTCCAGGAGCGACCGCGCGGCCGCGCCCGGCATGGTTAAGGAAGGCTGAAATCGACACGTTGAAGAGTCTTTAAGTAAATTCACCGAACGTGCGTGCATGACGCGCGGAGTTCGTTTGTATCTCGTCGGCTCCATCGTCCTTGTTTCGCTAGCGGGTTGCGGACGCGGCTTCTTCCAGGCCGAACGTGAACCGTGGCGGGCCGAGGCGGAAGCCGCATGCCTGAAATCCGGCGCGGTCAAGGAAAGTGCGGACATCGTCCGCATCGACCCGATCTCCGGGCCCGGCAGCTGCGGTGCGGAGTTTCCGCTCAAGGTCGCCGCCATCGGTGAGCCCTCGAGCAGCTACGGCTTTGCCGACGAGGAACTGCGCCCGCCGGGCAATGTCGGCAACCAGCCGCGCTGGCCGGTGACACAGCCGCGATCGAATTATCCGCAGGGCCAGGCCTATCCGGCATCCTCTTATCCGCAACGGCCGAACTATCCCGAGAACGCGGTGCGCCAGCCGTCCGGTTATGGCGCCTCGTCGGGACCGATGTCACTGAATGCGCCCGGTGTGGCGCCGCAGGAAGACGAGATCGACCTGCCGCCCGAGGGCACCGATGCTGCGGGTGCGGCGCGCTACATGAATGCGCCGAGCTATCCGGCGTGGCAGCCCGGTCCCGCACCCTATTCGCAGGCGCCCGCGCAGCAGCCGCTGCCGCGCCTTGGTCCCGCGCAGGGCAATCCGGTTACTGCCGTCGGTCCCGTTGCGATCAAGCCGACCGCGACGCTGGCCTGTCCGATCGTGTCCGAGCTCGACCGCTGGCTCGCCGACACCGTGCAGCCCTCGGCCATGCGCTGGTTTGGCGTGCGCGTCGCCGAGATCAAGCAGATCTCCGCCTATTCCTGCCGTGGCATGAACGGCAACTCGCACGCCCACATTTCCGAGCATGCCTTCGGCAACGCGCTCGACATCTCCGCCTTCGTGCTCGCCGATGGCCGCCGTGTCACGGTGAAGGACGGCTGGCGCGGCATGCCGGAAGAGCAGGGTTTTCTGCGCGACGTGCAGTCGGGCGCGTGCGCGCATTTCACCACGGTGCTCGCGCCGGGCTCGAACGTCTATCACTACGATCACATCCACGTCGATCTGATGCGCCGCGCCAGCCGCCGCCTGATCTGCCAGCCCGCGGCCGTCTCCGGCGAAGAGGTCGCCGGGCGCGCGCAACAGCGCAATCCTTATGCGGGCAGGCGCGATCCCTATGTCACCGGCTCGCTCGGAACGCGCAAGAGCACGCGGAAGCAGGAAGAGGACGATTACGCTGACGATTAGGCGGGCGCAGCTTCTCTTGTAGTCCGGATGAGCGTAGCGATATCCCGGAACAGAATTCCCGCATATCGCTACGCTCATGCGGGCCACGATTGCGTCAATCGACATGTCCATCGTCGGGTGGAGGCCACGTCTTCGCGTTCACGCGTGACGGGCGGAAAATCGTGCATGGATGGCGCAAGATGGAAGAGATCGGATCGTAGCTCTGCGCAGCCAGAAAGTCATGTCGAGGTCGCCTTCGACGGCGCGGGGACCAGCCCCATGCACAGCTGCACCTCGCCCGGGACGTTGTAGGTCCGCATGATGTGACGGCTGTCGCGCAAGCCGGACGCCTCACGTTGCACCACGAACATCCAGAGCGCCTGGCCGGCCTCCATCACCAGCTTGCGCCTGGCCGGCTGCATCGAGGCCGGCGTCCCCGGGGCTTCGTAGGCGGCGTCGAACTCGCGCAAGCGCGCAAGGCTCTGTTCGAGCGCGCGACCCATCCGTCCAAGCGCTGAGGCCTGTTCCTGGACGATCTCATAATGGAGGATATCGACAGGCGGGCGAAGATCACGGGGCATGGCCGCAAATATAATGCTGCGAGACCGGCCTGCGCAACGCGTGGCGTGCTTGCGATTACTTCGCCCGGTACGCCGCCAGGAACATCCGCGTCGCGCTGTCGACCACCTCGGTCATGCGCTCTTCCGACGGCGCGGGCGCGGCCTGGAAGACGAAGGGCAGGAATAGTGAAGCCTTGCACAGTTCCATGAACTGCGAGGCGGCAAGATCGCAATCGTCCATCGTGAGATCGCCGGAGGCGGCATGGGTTTTGAGATAATCGGAGAGGCGGTTGATGGTCTTGTCCAGCACCCGCGCATAGTAGCGGCGACCGACATCGGGCATGCGCTCGGCGATCGCCATCACGGTGCGGATCGCCGATCCGCCGCCCGGCCGGCAGAGCAGATGGATGTAGGCCCGGCCGAACTCCTTCAGCGTGGTCTCGGCGTCGCGGCCGGGATCGAAGTTGAACACGACCTGGCCGTACTGGAGCGCCTCCTGCTCGAGGATGGCTTCGAACAGCGCGCACTTGTCGGCGAAGTAGACGTAGAGCGTGCCCTTGGAGACCTGCGCCGCGCGCGCGATCTCGCCCATGCTGGCGCCGTCGAAACCGAGATCCATGAACACCTTGCGGGCCCCGTCCAGGATCTGGCGGCGCTTCGAGCTGTCCTCCTCCTGGATGACGTGCAGAGGTTCGCTGGCAGCTACAACCATTGGTTCAGGGTCTCGGAAGGTTTCGGGACGAGGTGCCGAACAATGAAACGCAAATAAAGGATTCGGGCCACTAGGGTCCGACGCAGGATATTATGTATATTGACCGAACCGTTCGGTCAATGATATTTGGGATAAGCGAGGGGAGCACGCCGCTGGCGGGCCGTCCTTCATCGCGCTTTTTTTTGGGGAGGCCGTTATGGCCGTATCGAGAGACCAGGCTGCGCGCGTCCTTCGCCAGGAAGCGGTGGAGACGAATTCGGCGAACGGTGACCCTGCGACCGAGACGTCCGCTGTTCTCGCCGAGCAGCTGCGCTCCCATGTGGTCGAGGAAACCAAGCGCCGCAGCGAGGCGCCGGAGAAGCCCGTGACCGACAAGCCGGCCGCGCCGGGGGCAGATGCGCCCGCCGCCAGCGGCACGCCGAAATCCGGCAAGCGCAAATTCGTCCTGATGGGCGTCGGTCTGGTGCTGGCGCTCGCGGCAGCCGGCTATGCCGGCTATTACACGGTGGTCGGGCGTTTCTACATCGCCACCGACGACGCCTATGTCCGCGCCAACAACACCATGCTCGGCGCGCGCGTTGCCGGCCACATTTCCTCGATCCTTGCCGGCGACAACACGACGGTGCGCGCCGGCGACATCATCTTCCGCATCGACGACGGCGACTACAAGATCGCGGTCGACGCCGCCGCGACCAGGATCGCGACCCAGCAGGCGACCATCGATCGCATCGGCCGCCAGATCGCGGCGCTCGACAGCCAGGTTGCCCAGGCCAAGGCACAGCTCGTCTCGGCCGAGGCGGGCCTCAAGCGCGCGGACCTCGACTACGAGCGCCAGCAGGCGCTGAGCAGCAAGGGCTTTGCCTCGCGCGCCACCTTCGAGAGCTCGGAAGCCGGACGCGACCAGGGCGCCGCCGCGGTCAAGGCCGCGCAGGCCGCCTATGACGTCGCCGTCAGCAACGTCGACGTCACCAAGGCGCAGCAGGCCGAAGCGCAGGCCCAGCTTGCCGAGCTCAAGACCTCGCTCGCCAAGGCCGAGCGCGATCTCGCCTTCACCGCGGTGCGCGCCCCGGTTGGCGGCACGTTCTCGAACCGCCTGGTCAGCGCCGGCGACTTCGTCGCGGTCGGCCAGCGGCTCGGCAACGTCGTGCCGCTCGACGACGTCTATATCGACGCCAACTTCAAGGAAACGCAGCTCAAGCGCATCCGCCCCGGCCAGCCGGTGACGATCAAGGTCGATGCCTATGGCATGCGCAAGTTCTCCGGCGTCGTCGACAGCATCGCGGCGGGCGCGGGCTCGGTGTTCACGCTGCTGCCGCCCGACAACGCCACCGGCAACTTCACCAAGATCGTGCAGCGCGTGCCGGTCCGCATCCGCGTGCCGAAGTCGGTGGCGAAGCAGAACCTGCTCCGCGCCGGCATGTCGGTCTACGCCACCGTCGACACCAACAAGGGCGCGGCCGACGCCGACAGCGAGGTCGATCTCGACGATCCCACCATGATCCATCCGCAGTAGGCGCACCCGGGCGCTGCGAGCTCAGACCATGGCGAACGCCACGACTGCTTCACCTGCGATGATGGCGGCCCCCGCTTCGGAGCGCATCGCGCCGAAGCGGCTGTTCGCCTTCATCATCATGGTGTTCGGGATGTTCATGTCGATCCTGGACATCCAGATCGTCTCGGCGTCCCTCAGCGAAATCCAGGCCGGCCTGTCGGCGAGCTCCAGCGAAGTCTCCTGGGTCCAGACCGCCTATCTGATCGCCGAAGTCATCGCGATCCCGCTGTCGGGCTTCCTGTCGCGCGCGTTCGGCACGCGGCTGCTGTTCGCGATCTCGGCCGCGGGGTTCACCGCCTCGAGCCTGCTCTGCGGCTTCGCCACCACTATCGAGGAGATGATCCTCTGGCGCGCGCTCCAGGGCTTTCTCGGCGCCGGCATGATCCCGACAGTGTTCGCCTCAGCCTACACCGTGTTTCCGCGCTCCAAATTCCACATCGTCGGTCCCATCATCGGGCTTGTCGCGACGCTGGCGCCGACCATTGGGCCGACGGTCGGCGGCTACATCACCGATCTGATGTCGTGGAACTGGCTGTTCTTCATCAACGTCGTGCCCGGCATCGCCATTACCTTGGGCGTGCTGGCGCTGGTCGATTTCGACGAGCCGCATTTCGAATTGCTCGACCGCTTCGACTGGTGGGGCCTGCTCTTCATGGCCGGCTTCCTCGGCACGCTGGAATATGTGCTGGAGGAAGGCCCGCAATATGAATGGCTGCAGGACACGACAGTGGCGATCTGCGCCGCGGTGTGCGCCGTATCGGCGATCGCCTTCTTCTGGCGCGTCTTCACGGCGGCCGAGCCGATCGTCAACCTGCGCACCTTCTCCAACCGCAACTTTGCGGTCGGCTGCGTGCTCCAATTCTGCATCGGCATCGGCCTCTACGGCCTGACCTACATCTATCCGCGCTATCTCGCCGAAGTGCGCGGCTACAGCGCGCTGATGATCGGCGAGACCATGTTCGTCTCCGGCATCACCATGTTCCTGGTCGCGCCGCTGGTCGGCCGGCTGATGGTGAAATTCGACATGCGCTACATGATCGCCTTCGGCCTCGTCGTGTTCGCGATCGGCTCCTACCAGATGACCTGGATCACCCGCGACTACGATTTCTACGAGCTGCTGGTGCCGCAGATCCTGCGCGGCGTCGGCATGATGTTCGCGATGGTGCCGACCAACAACATCGCGCTCGGCACGCTGGCGCCTGACAGGGTGAAGAACGCAAGCGGCCTGTTCAACCTGATGCGCAATCTCGGCGGCGCGGTCGGGCTCGCCGTCATCAACACCGTGCTCAACGACCGCACCGACCTGCACATCACGCGCCTCCAGGAGCGCGTGACCTGGGGCAACGCGACCGCGACCGAAACCCTGACCATGTTCATGCAGAAGTTTCAGGGGCTCGGCGATTCCACGCTGATGGCGATGAAGCAGCTCTCGCAGCTGGTGCACCGCCAGGCCGTGGTGATGAGCTTTGGCGACGCCTTCTTCATGCTGACGTTGTTCTATCTCGGCCTCAGCCTGCTGGTCACGCTGCTGAACAAGCCGGCCTCGCTGACCGGCGGCGGCGACGCGCATTGACGCCACGCACGCTGTCGTCGCCCGGCTTGACCGGGCGACCCAGTATTCCGGGACAGTAGTGGTTGAGCCGAGAGGCCGCGGCGTACTGGATGCCCCGCCTTCGCGGGGCATGACGGCGGAATATGAGATCGACGGCGGCCCGCGAACCAAATTGCAACACTCGTTCGTGATCTCGCGCGCGCCCCGTTGCAAAGTGCGAACGGCACATCTATAAAGCGCACCTCATTCAATCGAACCGGGGGGGATTTGCATGATTTCGTCGCATTCGCAGATCGTACGCCCGCGTTCGATGTTCTGGTTCGGTATGTCGGCGGCCTGCTAGAGGCCTCCTCCGCCAGATTCGATCGGGTCACGAGTCCCGATCGCCCCACTTCCCCAAGTCAAAATCACCTGTGAGTGACGCCGTCTGCCCTTCGTGGCCGACTTGCGTCCGTTGATGGAGCCGGCCCGCGCCAAAAAGCGGCTGGATGATGTCATGACCTCTCTCTCGAAAAGGCCCGCGGCCATACGCGTGGTGTTGCCCTTCGTGTTCCGGCACTGGCTGAACCAGCCCGGTCGCGGCCTGATCGTGGCCGGTGGCCTGCTGGGCGCGACCGTCGCTGACCTGTTCATGCCGGTCTTCTCCGGACATCTGGTCGATGCGCTGACACGCGGCCCGTCCGATCCTGACGCGCGCCACGCAGCGCTGGTTGCGTTCGGCGCCATCGTGGCGCTCGGTGCGGCCTCCGTGGTGCTGAGGTTGATCGGTCTCCAGGCGATCGTCCCGTTCACGCTCAAGATCATGTCGGATGTCGCCGAGGGCGCCTTCACGCGCGTGCAGCGCTTCTCGACCGAATGGCACGCCAACTCTCTTTGCCGGCTCCACGGTACGCAAGATCACCCGCGGCATGTGGGCGCTCGACCTGCTGAACGACACCATCCTGATGGCGTTGGCGCCGTCCCTGCTGGTGTTGATCGGCTCCATGGTCCTGATCGGCCTGCACTGGGCTTCGCTCGGCGCGGTGATCGCGGTGGGAGCGCTTTTCTACGTCGCCATCACCGTGCTGTTCTCGACGCGCTACATCGCGCCGGCCGCGCGAATCTCCAACGCCTGGGACACCAAGGTCGGTGGCACGCTGGCGGACGCGCTGACCTGCAACGCCGTGGTGAAATCCTTCGGCGCGGAGTTGCGCGAGGATACGCGGCTCGCCCGCGTCATCAACCGCTGGCGCGTGCGCGTGCGGCGGACCTGGTTTCGCTACAACTACACGGCCATGGCGCAGCTCTCACTGCTGCTGGCCTTGCGTGCCTCCGTGATCGGCGGCTCGGTGCTGCTGTGGATGTCCGGGCACGCCTCGCCCGGCGACGTCACCTACGTGCTGACGAGCTACTACGTCATCCACGCTTACTTGCGCGACGTCGGCATGCACATCAACAACCTCCAGCGCTCGGTCAACGACATGGACGAACTGGTGGCGATCCATGACGAGCCGATCGGGATTGTCGATGCGTCGGACGCGCGGCCGATCGCGATCGAGGGCGGCGAGATCGTGTTCGACGACGTTACGTTCCACTATGGCGGCCATCGCGAACCGCTGTACGACGGCCTGTCGGTCACGATCCGCGCCGGCGAACGGGTCGGCCTGGTCGGCCGCTCCGGCTCCGGCAAGACCACCTTCGTCAAGCTGGTGCAGCGGCTCTACGACGTCAGCGATGGCCGCGTGCTGATCGACGGCCAAGACATCGCCAAGGCCACGCAGCAATCGCTGCGCAGCCAGATCGCGATCGTGCAGCAGGACCCGATCCTGTTTCACCGCTCGCTCGCCGAGAACATCGCCTATGGCCGGCCCGGCGCCAGCCTGGAGGCGATCGAGCAGGCGGCGCGGCTGGCCAATGCGCACGACTTCATCCTGCGTCTGCCCAAGGGCTACGGCACGCTCGTCGGCGAGCGCGGCGTGAAGCTGTCGGGCGGCGAGCGGCAGCGCGTGGCGCTGGCGCGCGCCTTCCTGGCGGACGCGCCGGTGCTGATCCTGGACGAGGCGACGTCGAGCCTCGATTCGGAATCGGAGGCGCTGATCCAGCAGGCGATGGAGCGGCTGATGAAGGGCCGCACCTCGATCGTGATCGCGCACCGGCTCTCGACGGTGCGCAGTCTCGATCGGATCCTGGTGTTCGACCGCGGCGAGATCGTCGAGCAGGGCACCCACGCCGTGCTCGCGGGCAAGCCCGGCGGCATCTATCGCGGCTTGTTCGAGCGCCAGGTGGTGGACCTCGGACGCCTGGCAGCAGCGGAATGAGGCGCAGCCTGCGGACGGAGGAGAGCGTCCGCAAGCTGCGAAGGATTAGGGCAGGGATGGACTGAAATGAAAGACCTGACGCGCGGCTCCATCGTGGGCCACATCCTGAGCATGGCGCCACCGATCGTGGTTGGCATGATCACGATCATGATCTGCCAGCTCGTCGACCTCTACTTCGTTTCGAGCCTGGGCGAGGCCGCGATCGCGGGCGTCGCCGCGGCCGGCAACGCCGGCTTTCTCGTCAATGCCTTGATGCAGGTGCTCGGCGTCGGCACGGTTGCGTTGATGGCGCATGCGGTGGGCCGCAAGGATCGTGGCGATGCCAATCTGGTGTTCAACCAGTCGGTCGTCCTGTCGGTGCTGTTCGGGCTGCTGACACTGGTTGCGGGTTTCGCGCTGTCGCGTCCCTATATGCGCGCGGTCGCGGCCGACAAGGCAACGGTCGAAGCCGGCACCGTCTATCTGCTCTGGTTCATGCCGGCGCTGGCGCTGCAATTCGCGACGCAAGTGATGGCATCCGCATTGCGGGCGACCGGCATCGTGCGGCCGAGCATGCTGGTGCAGGCGCTCGCGGTGGGCATCAACATTGCGCTGGCGCCGGTCCTGATCTCGGGCTGGGGCACCGGGCATCCGCTCGGTGTCGCCGGGGCAGGCCTCGCAAGCTCGATCGCAGTCTTCGTCGGCGTGCTGATGCTGCTCGCGTATTTCTTGAAACTGGAGCGCTACGTCGCCTTTCATCCTGCGCAATGGCGGCCGCAGCTTCGGCAGTGGAAGAGAATCCTCAATGTTGGCCTGCCGGCCGGCGGCGAGTTCGCGATGGTCTTCATCATCATGGCCGTGGGCTATTATGTGCTGAGCGTTTTCGGACCGGCGGCGCAGGCCGGATTTGGTATCGGCACGCGTCTGCTCGGCCTGATCCAGATGCCTGCGCTCGCCATTGCGCTGGCGGCGGGGCCCATCGCCGGCCAGAACTTCGGCGCCGGCAATGGCGCGCGCGTGCGGGAGACCTTTGTCAAGGCGGCGCTTGTCGCGACCGCCGTGATGATTGTCTTCCTGATCCTCGCGCAACTCGCGCCAGGTCTGTTGCTTGCCGGCTTCTCGAGTGATCGGGAAACGATGGCGGTCGCGTCGCTCTTCCTGCGCATCGTCTCGTTCAACATGGTGGCGCAGGGGCTGATCTTCACCACCTCCAGCATGTTCCAGGGGCTCGGCAACACCAAGCCCGTGCTGGTGACCTCGGCAATGCGGGTCCTCACCTATTCCCTACCGTCGATCTGGCTCTCGACGTGGCCGGGCTTTCGGATGGAGCACGTCTGGTATTTATCGATCGCGACAACGACGCTTCAGGCCGCGTTGAGCGTGTGGTTGCTACACCGCGAATTCGGCAAGCGCCTGACTCCGCTTCGACACGCCGGGGTTCCGGAGCACGTGGAGGCTGAGCCTGAAGCGCCTCCTGCGCGCTTGCCGGCATAGCGACAGCCTGGTCCTGCCGCGACAAGGACGCATGTTCGTTGGCGCGCGCGTCAATGCGCACCAAAGCTGTTCCAGACGAGGCCGAGCCCCGACAGGAACAGCAGACCGAGCACGACATCGCCAAAGTGCTTGTCGCTCAGCGCGTGATAGACGCGTGCGCCGGCCCATGCGCCGATCAACGTGCCGGGAAACGCGACCAGCGCGAGCCAGACCACCTTGAACGCGACGAGGCCCGATGCCGTCTGCAACACCAGCGCGGTCGCGAGCACGGTGAAATTGAAGAGCTGGAAGATGCCGCGCCGCTCGTGCTTGTTCCAGCCGCGAATGTTGGCCCACAGGATCGGCAGCGGTCCGGACAGTCCCGCAAGGCCGCCCAGAATGCCGCCGGCAAAACCGATTGCGCCGTCGGCGATCCGGCCGCCGAAGGTGATGGCGAGCGGCCTCTTGTTCAGATAGAGCGCGCTCGAGAAGACCAGCAGCAGCACGCCGATGCTCAGCTTGAATACCTTTGGATCTGCCGAGGCGACCATCATGGTCCCCAGCGGCACGCCGATCAGCCCGCCGATCAGGAACGGCCAGACCAGCGAGAGATCAAAACTCTTCCACATCGACGGCAGCGTCGAGGTCTGCGCGATCACCGAGCAGATCAGCACCAGGGGCACCGCGAGCGAGGGCGGCAGCACGTAGAGCCAGATGCCGAGCGCCATCAGCGCCGTGCCGAACCCGGCCAGGCCCGAGACGAAGCCGCCGGCCAGTGCGCCGAGCGGCAGCAGCGCGTAAGCGTAGGTTTCCAACGGATTGTCCTTGTCGCCACCGGCGATCCCGAACTGTTGACCGCCACCGCCCGCATAGCACGGCTGCGGCCGTGCAGGTCAATCCATCCTGCACGCAGGCGTGGTCTGCGGCTTCGGGCTTTTCCGGATCATGCTCTAGACGATCTGCCTGATGTCGGCGGGCTTGTGCAGCGCGCCGACGAGGATGCGCAGCGCTTCGGTCAATTCCGCCCTGTTGCGTGCCGCGCCCAGCGAGACACGGGCCGCATGCGGCGGCGTCCCGTCGATGGTGAAGGCATCGCCGGCCACCACCGCGAGACCATTCCGCAGCAGATGCGCCGCGACGTCGGGGCGGCCCTCCGGCAGACGCAGCCACAGATGATGGGCGGCGGGCTTGGCCAGGAATTGAAAGCCTTTCAGTGCGCGCTGCGCGAGTTGCTGGCGGCCCACCGCCTCGTTGCGAATGGCGGTGATGATGCGATCGGCGATGCCGGTCTCGAGCCAATGCGTCACCAGCGCAACCATCAGCGGCGCCGGCATCTGCACGGTGGCCTGCAAATAGGAACGCATCTCCTGCTGCGCGGCGTTGCCGGGAGCCACGAGATAAGCGACCCGCAGTGCCGGTGCGATGCATTTTGACAGCGTGGTGGCTAGATACGTCCGCTCCGGAATGAGGTTGGCGATCGGCGCTGCCGAGCGGTCGAGCAGCCCGTAGGCGTCGTCCTCGATCAGCGTGGTGTCGGCATCGCGGATGATCCTTGCGATGGCGCCGCGCCGCTCGGCGGAAAGTGTCGCCGTGGTCGGATTGTGCAGCGTCGGGATGAGGTAGACGGCCTTCGGTCTGTGCACGCGGCAGGCCTTTGCGAGCGCATCGGGCAGGATGCCGCCGTCATCCATGGCGACGCCGACGAGCTTGATGCCGAGCCGTGCCGCGGCGGCCTTGATGCCGGGGAAGGTGAGCGCTTCCGTGAGCACGACGTCGCCGGGCCGCGCGAGATGGGCGAGCAGGTTGAACAGAATGGTTTGCGTGCCGGGAAAGATCACGAGCCGGTCGGCGTGCGCGTGCGGAACGCGCGCGCGCATCCACCGCGCCGCGACCTCGCGCTCATGCGCGCTGCCGCCGGGCGGCTGGTAGTTCAGGAATGCGGTCAACCCCGATTGCGCGCGGATGGCTTCCATCCCGGCGATGATGCGCTCGTCGAGCTGCGCTTCCAGCGGATGCGGCGGCACGTTCATCGAGAGATCGATCGCAACGGGATGCGGCAAGTCGACCGCGCGGCGCGCGCTGGTCTCCGACACGAACGAGCCCTGGCCGACGCGGGCCTCCAGGATCCCGCGGCGCCGCGCCTCGGTGTAGGCGCGCGTCACCGTGGTGAGGTCGATGTCGAGCGCTTTGGCGAGTGCGCGCTGCGTCGGCAGCTGCTGGCCACGCACCAGCCGGCCGGCTGCGATGTCGGCCTCCATGGCATCGACGATGCGCTGGTAGCGCGGCCCGCTCAGCTCCGAGATTGTAGGGGTCCAATCCATGCAATGTAGGCCTATATCCTTTGAATGTATGGATGCAGGATATTATTGTATGGATCGGTGAAAAGGAAGAGGTGCTGTCATGGCAACCGGTTCAGTCTCTCTCACGAAGGCGATGTGGCGCGGTTTCTTGGGCAAGTGCCCGAACTGCGGCGAAGGACATATGTTCGGTCGTTTCCTGAAGGTCGCGGACAGCTGCGACCATTGCGGCGAGGAGTTGTTCCACCAGCGCGCCGATGACTTCCCGGCCTATCTGGTGATGGTCGTGGTCGGCCATCTCGTGGTGCCGGCGATCCTCGCGGTCGAGACCGCCTACGCGCCGGCGGTCTGGCTGCAACTGGCGGTGTGGCTGCCGGTGACGCTGTTCGCGTCGCTTGCGTTGTTGCAACCGACCAAAGGCGCCATCGTCGGCCTGCAATGGCAGATCGGCATGCATGGCTTTGAGGCTGGCAAGTTGCGGCGCGAGGCCGGTGCGCTCGTCCTCGCAAAAGTGAATACGCGCGCGGCGTGAGCGGGTAGCGTTTACATCGCGCGCGCGGCCGCTACACTCCATCGTACAAACAAGAACGATGGAAACGCCGATGACCGCACGCGTGAAGACCTTCCTGCTCTGTCACGGCGCGTGGTCCGGCGGATGGGCCTGGAAGAAGATGCATCCGCTGATGGCGCAGGCCGGCCACCGCCTGGTCGCGCCGACCTACACCGGGCTCGGCGAGCGCTCGCATCTGGCCAATCCCGCAATTGATCTCGAGACGCACATCCAGGACATCCTCAACGTCATCGCCTTCGAGGATCTCCGCGATATCGTGCTGCTCGGCCACAGCTATGGCGGCATGGTCGCGACCGGCGTTGCCGATCGCGCGCGCGAGCGTGTGACGCAGCTGATCTATCTCGACGCCTTCGTGCCGCGTGACGGCCAGTCGCTGTTCGATCTCAACGAGAGCGGGCGCGAGCCGATGCACAAGGCGGCGGCCGCCGCCGACGGCTACCGCATCCCGCCGAACCCGCCGCCATCGGATACGCCGCAAGCCGATCTCGACTGGCTCAACGCGCGCAGGGTTGCCATGCCGGTCAAATGTTTCGAGACGAAGCTGAAACTTGGGCACGGCGAACCTGCAATGCCGCGCAGCTACATCTACTGCACGCGCACTCCGCCGGGCGATGTGTTCGGGCAATTCGCGAAGCGCACGAAGAGCGAGGAGGGCTGGCGCTATTTCGAGCTCGACGCGAGCCACGCGCCGAATGTCACCGCGCCGGAGGCGCTGATGGGTGTGTTGAACGAGATCGTCGCCTGACCCACAGCCGTCATTCCGGGGCTCGCGAAGCGAGAACCCGGAATCCGTTCCTCCACCAACTCTGCGGCTCGATGGATTCCGGGTTCGTGCTGCGCACGCCCCGGAATGACAGCAGCAAAAATGGTGAGGGGTCCGATGCGGTCAGCATCGAACCCCTCGTCACGTCTTAGTAAGACGCGTTTTCTTCACGCGAACCGGAAAACCACTTCGCTCGAAAACGCTTTAGAATATCAGCCGGCCTGTAAGCCGGGTTCTGTAGGGCACCGTCCGCTTGCGCGAACGATACGTGACGGCCATTCCTCTGGGGCCATGTTTGCACATGGCCTCGAGCAACCTACCCGGACGGCTGGCCTGACATCGCCCCGCGGCGTTATCGCTTGCGCGATCGGCCCGCATTTGCCGTCCCTATTCGGTTTTGCTCCCGGTGGGGTTTACCATGCCGGCTCCGTTGCCGGAGCCGCGGTGCGCTCTTACCGCACCTTTTCACCCTTACCCGTCTACGCAGCTTTCGCTGCTACGACGTGGCAAGCCTGGGCTTGCCTCGCCGAAGCCCAAAGGGCGGAGGCGGGCGGTTCGTTCTCTGTGGCACTTTCCCTGGGGTTGCCCCCGCCGGACGTTATCCGGCACCGTATGTCAAGGGAGCCCGGACTTTCCTCCCCGGCGGCCTTTCGACCGTTGCCGGAGCGGCCGTCCGGCCGACTGACGGGGTTAGGCATGGGCATTTGTGACGGTTTCGTCAAGCCGAGATCGTCGCGCACGCGATCTGCAAATAATTTATCCTGAAGATGTCGTTGGGCGTGGGCCCGGTTCGACTGGATGCCGGCGATCCAGCCGAGCAACAGGAGTTAAGCGATGCAGTATCTGCTGCTGATCTACCGGAACGAAGCTCAACAGAGCAAGATGGACCCTGCGGATTACCAGAAGCTGTTGACGGAGTATTCCGCCTACACCCAGTCCATCGTCCAGAGCGGCAACTTCAAGGCCGGCGACGGGCTTCAGCCGACCTCGACTGCGACGACTGTTCGCGTTCGCGACGGCAAGACACTCGCGACCGACGGTCCCTTCGCCGAGACCCGCGAGCAGCTCGGCGGCTATTATCTCGTCGAAGCGAGAGACCTCGACGCCGCGATCGAAATGGCGGCGCGGATTCCCGGAGCCAGGGACGGATCGATCGAAGTCGGGCCGGTCATGATCTACAAATGATCTCGTCCGCTGATATCGAATAATTATCCCGAGGATGTCGTTTGATGTTGGCGCCGTTCGACTGGATGTCGGCAATCAAGCCGAACAACAGGAGTAAGCCATGCAGTACCTGCTGCTGATCTACCGGAGCGAAGCGGAACTGAGCAAGATGACCCCCGCCGACCGTCAGGCGATGTCGGCGGAGTACGGCACTTATACGCAGTCCATCGTCCAGAGCGGCCATTTCAAGGCCGGCGACGGGCTTCAGCCGACCACGACCGCGACCACCGTGCGCGTCCGCGAGGGCAAGACCCTGACCACCGACGGTCCGTTCGCCGAGACTCGCGAACAACTCGGCGGCTACTATATGGTCGAGGCCAAGGATCTCGACACCGCCATTGGGCTGGCCGCGCGGATTCCCGGGGCCAAGGAGGGATCCATCGAGGTCAGGCCGGTCATGATCTACAAGTGATCTTTTCTGCCGACATCGCTCGGATTTTTCGCGACGAGGCGGGGCGGGTGCTTGCCACGCTGATCCGCCTCGTCGGCGATTTCGATCTCGCCGAGGACGCACTCCAGGATGCCTTCGCGGTCGCGCTCGAACGCTGGTCGGCGGGCGAGGTGCCCGATAATCCGCGCGCGTGGCTCGTCAATGTCGGTCGCAACAAGGCGATCGACCGCATCCGGCGGCAGGCCGCGTTCCGCGGCAAGCAGCGGGCGCTCCTGCATGAGCTCGAGCTCAACGCGCAGGCGCCCGACGAGCCGCCGGCGACGCTTGATGACGATATGCTGCGGCTGATCTTCACGTGCTGCCATCCAGCCTTCGCCATCGAGGTCCAGGTCGCGCTGACGCTGCGCACCGTGTGCGGCCTCTCGACCGCGCAGGTCGCGCGCGCGTTCCTCGTCGGTGAGGAGGCGATGGCGCAGCGCCTCGTCCGCGCCAAGCAGAAGATCAGGCTCGCCGGCATTCCTTATGAAGTGCCTGAGCACGCCGCGCTGGCGCCGCGGCTCAACGGCGTGCTCGCCGTGATCTATCTCGTCTTCACCGAAGGCTATGTTGCGACCTCGGGCGCGGATTTGATGCGGCCCGATCTCGCGGTCGAAGCGATCAGGCTCGGCCGGTTGCTCGACGGGCTGATGCCCGACCGCGCCGGGATCAAAGGTCTGCTCGCCTTGATGTTGCTGCACGATGCGCGCCGCGCAGGGCGCGAGACTGCGGCCGGCGACATTGTGCTGCTGGAAGAGCAGGACCGCACGCTCTGGGATCGCGCACAGATCGACGAAGGGCTGCGCCTCGTGGACGACGCACTGCAGATACCCGGCCGGCCGCAACCCTATGCGGTGCAGGCCGCGATCGCCGCGCTGCATGCGCGCGCGCCGAGCTTTGAAGAGACCGACTGGCCGCAGATCGCCGGGCTCTATGAGGTGCTGCTGCGGATCAATCCTTCGCCGGTGATCGAGCTCAACCACGCCGCTGCAATCTCGATGGTCGACGGCCCGGCGCGCGCGCTCGATCTCGTCGACGCGATCACCGCGCGCGGCGGGCTTGGCGGCTACGAGCTGCTGCCCGCGGTGCGCGCGGATCTGTTGCGACGGCTGGGGCGCAAGGACGAAGCGCGCGAGGCGTATATCGCGGCGACGGAGGCGACGCAGCTGGAGCCGCTGCGGCGGCTCTATGCGCGAAGGATGAGGGAGATGGGGTAGCTGTTCCGGACTCCGTCATTGCGAGCGCAGCGAAGCAATCCAGAATGGTTCCGCGGAGACAGTCTGGATTGCTTCGTCGCAAGAGCTCCTCGCAATGACGAGTGCGTGGCTGGCGCCGTCACTTCGACGCGACCGCCGTCCCGTCCGGCAGGCTCGCCAGCAGCGCCTGCAAGGTCGACAGCGTCGAATGATCGGCGACACCATCCAGCCGCGCCGGGCGGAAATGGCGCTGGAAGGCGGTGACGACTTCCATGGTCGCGGCGTCGTATTTGCCGGTCAGCGGCACGCCATAGCCGTATCGCGCGAGCGCCTGCTGCAGGCTCAGCACCTCGTCGCTGATGGTGCCGAGCATCAGGCTCTCGCCGCGCACGACGGGCGTGGGCGTGACCCAGTGGCCGACGCCGGAATTGGCCAGCGAATGCCACGGAAATTTCTCGCCGGGATCCTTCTTGCGCGCGGGCGCGACGTCGGAATGGCCCAGCACGCGGTGCGCCGCCACCTTGCGGCGGAGCATGATGCCGCGGCACAGCGCGATCACGGCGGCGATCTGGCGCAGCGGAAACTCCGGATAGCCCCAGTCGTGGCCGCGATTGACGATCTCGATGCCGATCGAGCAGGAGTTGACGTCGTCCTCGCCGGCCCAGGACGCGACGCCGGCGTGCCAGGCGCGCCTCGCCTCGGGCACGCATTGCACGATGCGGCCGTCCTCGAGCACGACATAATGCGCCGACACTTCGGTGCCCGCCGTGCACAGCCGCGCCAGCGCGCCCTCGACATCGGGCATGCCGGTGTAGTGCAGCACGATCATGTCAGGCTGCCGTCCCTTGGCGCGTTCGCCATGGTTCGGCGAGGGGATGATGTCGGAGACGATCGAGGAATCCGGCTCGAACGTCCGCATGTTCGCCGCGGCCTTGGGAACCGGGAGAACGCGATGGCGCTTCGAATCAGATCCAGATGGCGTGGACGAACCGGACGACATAAACAGCTCAAGTCGGAACAGGAGAGGGCCAAGCCCTTCTCTTTACTATTCCTTTACCCTCCGCCGTGCGCAATCGCGCGTCGCGGTTAACGGATGCATTTTGGGCGGGTGTGTGGATGAGGCATCACTGCCGCCTCACCTTTTCGACTTGTAACGGGCCGATCAACGCTTTCTTAACGCTAAGGGCCGTTACTGAGAGATGAAGTGCCGACCCGCGTCCGGAGGCGGCCAAAGCGTATTTTGGCTCGAAATCCCATGGCTGCCCGACAAATTCCACTGGGAACACTGGGTTGGCGGCCCGGGACGACCGGGCTCGGTAATCATGCTGGACAAGGGTTGGGTCGTGGAACCGCCGCGACGCGGAATCATTCGAGGCGTTATGGGCTGGCTCGCCCCGGATCTGGCTTGGTTGTTCGGCAGGCGTGGCGCATGAGCTCCGCTCCTCACATTCCCGTGCTCGGCCGCGAGGCCGTCGATCATCTCGCGCCGCGCGAAGGCGGGATCTATGTCGACGCCACCTTCGGCGCCGGCGGCTATAGCCGCGCCATCCTCGACGTGCCTGGAACCCGACTCATCGCCATCGACCGCGACCGCACGGCAATCGCTGGCGGCGCCGAACTGGTCGAGCGCTCTGCCGGTAGGCTGACACTGGTCGAGGACCGCTTCTCCAATCTCGCCGACGTCTGCGCGGCGCACGGCGTCGATGCCGTGGACGGCGTCGTGATGGACGTCGGGGTGTCCTCGATGCAGCTCGACCAGGCCGGACGCGGCTTCTCGTTTCGCCTCGACGGTCCGCTCGACATGCGAATGGGGCAGGCGGGACCGACGGCGGCCGACGTGGTCGCGCGCGCCTCGGAAGGCGATCTCGCCGACATCATTTATCTCTTCGGCGAGGAGCGGCAGTCGCGCCGCATCGCCCGCGCCATCGCCGCAGACCGGCAAGAGACGCCGTTCACGACCACGCGTGCGCTCGCCGATCTCGTCGGCAGGGTGGTTCGCTCCAAGCCCGGCGACATTCATCCCGCGACGCGGACGTTCCAGGCCCTGCGCATCTTCGTCAACGAGGAGCTCGAGGAACTCCAGACCGCGCTCGCCGCGGCCGAGCGCGTGCTCAAGCCCGGCGGTCGCCTCGTGGTCGTCTCGTTCCATTCGCTGGAAGACCGCATCGTGAAGAATTTCCTCGCCGACCGGTCCAAGACCGGCGGCGGCTCGCGGCACCTGCCGGAGGTGGCGCAAACCGCGCCGAGCTTCCAGCTCCTGACGCGGCGGCCTGTCGTCGCCGGTGAGGACGAAGTTGCGCATAACCCGCGCGCGCGTTCGGCAAAACTGCGCGCAGCCGAGCGCACCACGGCGGCGGCGCACAGGAGCGACGAGTCCTCGTCCTGGCCAAGACTCTCCGACGTGATGAGGGGAGGCTAGCGCATGCGCTTCATTCACCTCCTCGTCATCGGCGCGCTGATCTTCGCGGCGGCCTATGTCTACCGGATCAAGATGGACTCCACCGCGCGCACGGAGAAAGTGCTGCGGCTGCATGCGGAGATCCGCGAGCAGCGCGATGCGATCGCCTCGCTCCGCTCTGAATGGGCCAAGCTCGATGCGCCCTTGCGCCTGCAGGGCCTGTCCGAGCGGCACCTGCCGCTCAAGCCGGTCAACGGCACGCAATATGACTCGCTGAAAAACCTGCCCGAGCGTCCGCCGCGGATGTTCAGGCCCGGCGAGCCCGACCCGATCGGGGCCATGCTCAACACCATCGAAGCCGCGAGCGACCCCGACACCGTGACGGGCTCCGTGCCGCAGCCCGAGGACAAGCGATGAACGCCGTGACTCCGGCCAAACCGACCGAACCCTGGCGGCAGCGGCTGATCCGCAGCCTGCTCTACGGGCGCAATGTCGACCGCGCCGCGAAGGCGCGCGCGCGCGTCGGACTTGCGATGCTCGCCTTCGCCTCGGTCTACGTCCTGATCGGCGGCCGGCTCGTGATGTTCGCGATCGGTGCCGACGCCCACAGTGCGCGCCGTGCGGCGTCGCAGGAGGTGGTTGCGACTGCGCGGCCCGACATCGTCGACCGCAACGGCGCCATCCTGGCGACCGACGTCAAGGCGGCGAGCCTGTTCGGCGAGCCGCGCCGCATCATCGACAAGGACGAGGCGATCGAGCTTCTGACCGCGACCGTGCCCGACCTCGACGAGGCCGAGGTGCGCGAGCGCCTGAAGACACGCAAGGGCTTCGTCTGGCTCAAGCGCGAGATCACGCCGAAGCAGCAGCAGGACATCCACAAGCTCGGCATTCCCGGCATCGGCTTCCTGCGCGAGAACAAGCGCGTCTATCCGACCGGCAACGAGGTCGCCCACCTCATCGGTCTCGTCAATATCGACAACCAGGGCATCGCCGGCATGGAGAAGTGGCTCGACAATCAAGGGCTCGCCGATCTCCACCG
The DNA here is from genome assembly GCF_004571025.1 of Bradyrhizobium niftali. Classification (GTDB taxonomy): domain Bacteria; phylum Pseudomonadota; class Alphaproteobacteria; order Rhizobiales; family Xanthobacteraceae; genus Bradyrhizobium; species Bradyrhizobium niftali. Next base: position 68,823 of record NZ_SPQT01000012.1, read on the forward strand.
CGCGGGCTTTGCCACCGACCGCCTGCAAAAGCCGATCGAGCTCTCGGTCGATCTGCGCGTCGAGCACGCGCTGCGCGACGAGCTGCTGAAGGCCAAGGAGAAGTTCCACACCAAGGCGGCGTCCGGCATCGTCTCCAACGTCAAGACCGGCGAGATCGTGGCGATGGTCTCCCTTCCGGACTTCGACCCGAACAATCCGAAGGAAGCGCACGACCCCGACCGCATCAACCGCCTCACCACCGGCGTCTACGAGATGGGCTCGACCTTCAAGGCGTTCACGCTGGCGATGGCGCTCGATTCCGGAAAGATCAATCTGAACTCGTCGTGGGATGCGCGCGGAAACCTGCACTACGGCAAGTTCACCATCCACGACAGCCATCCGCTCGGACGTTTCATCAACACCAAGGAAGTGTTCACCTACTCGTCCAACATCGGCGCCGCACGGATCGCGCTCGGCCAGGGCGTCGAGGCGCACAAGGCGTTCCTCGCCAAGATGGGCCAGCTGACGCGGCTGCGCACCGAGCTGCCGGAGAGCGCTGCTCCGCTGATTCCGCGCCGCTGGAGCGAGCTGAACACGGTCACCGCTGCGTTCGGCCAGGGCCTGTCGGTGGCGCCGCTGCAGGCGGTGATGGGCATCAACGCGCTGGTGAACGGCGGCTATTTGATTCCGCCGACCTTCATGAAGCGCAGCGAAGCGGAAGCGGCGGCGATGGCCAAGCGCGTGATCAAGCAGGACACCAGCGACAAGATGCGGTTCCTGATGCGGCTCAACGCCGAGATCGGTACCGCCAAGACCGCGGACGTCAAGGGCTACTATGTCGGCGGCAAGACCGGCACGTCCGAGAAGGTCATCAACGGCCGCTATGCCAAGAAGCGCGTGCTCAACTCCTTCACCGCGATCATGCCCTGCGACGATCCGAAATATCAGATCCTGATCATGCTGGACGAGCCGCAGGCGATCCCTGAAACGAAGGGGTTCATCACCTCGGGCTGGAACGCGGTGCCGACCGGCGGCAGGGTGATCGAGCGGATCGCGCCGCTCCTGGGCGTCGAGCCGCGGTTCGACCTGCCGCCGTCCGAGCGCCTTATTCTTGCAGCATCCAGGACAACCCAGTAATCAACCGGGTAGGCCATCGCCGGTGCTGAGTCGGGAGTTTTCGGCTTTCCGGCATGTCGACTGGACGACCATGAAACTGCGCGATCTCATAGGCAATGACGCCGCAATCGAGCCCGCTATCGCGGCGCTCGAAGTGACGGGGCTTGCGCTCGACAGCCGCGTGGTCAGGCCAGGTGATCTCTTCTTCGCGCTCGCAGGCAGCAAGACCGACGGCGCACGCTTCATCGATGCCGCGGTCGCCGCAGGTGCGGTAGCGATTGTCGGCGATCATGCGCCTGATGGCGGCAAGGTGCCGTTCGTCACGGTGACCAATCCGCGCCGCGCGCTGGCGCTGGCCGCGGCAAGATTCTTCCCGTCGCAGCCCGCGACCATCGCCGCGGTGACCGGCACCAGCGGCAAGACCTCGGTCGCCGCGTTCACGCGCCAGATCTGGGAGCGGCTGGGCCATGCCTCCGCCAGCATCGGCACCATCGGTCTCGTCTCGCCCAAGCGCACCGTGTACGGTTCGCTGACCACGCCGGATCCGATCGCGCTGCACCGGCAATTGGACGAGATCGCGCGCGAGGGCGTCACGCATCTCGCCTTCGAAGCGTCGTCGCACGGGCTCGATCAATATCGCCTCGACGGCGTGCGCGTCTCCGCCGGCGGCTTCACCAATCTCTCGCGCGATCACATGGATTACCACCCGACCGTCGCGCATTATCTTGCGGCGAAGCTGCGCCTGTTCCGCGATCTGGTCCCGCCCGGTGGCGCGGCCGTGATTTCGGCTGATCATGATTGCTCGGCCGAAGCAATCGATGCGGCGAAGGCGCGCGGCCTGCGCGTGATGGCGGTCGGCCGTCACGGCGACGGGGCAGGCGAGGGCATTCGCCTCACCGAGGCGGAGGTCGAGGGCTTTTCGCAGAAGCTCACGGTCGAGCATCGCGGCAAGCGATACGCGATCCGGTTGCCGCTGGTCGGTGAATTCCAGATCGAGAATGCGCTGGTGTCGGCCGGCCTTGCCATCGGCACCGGCAGCGATCCGGCAAACGTGTTCGCGAGCCTCGAACATCTCGAAGGCGCCAAGGGCCGGCTCGAGCGCGTCGGTGAGCGCAACGGCGCGCCGATATTCGTCGACTATGCGCACAAGCCGGACGCGCTGGCGAAGGCGTTGCAGGCGCTGCGGCCTTATGCGAAGCGCAGGCTGGTCGTCGTGTTCGGCGCCGGCGGCGACCGCGATGCCGGCAAGCGTCCGATCATGGGTGAGATCGCCGCCGACAATGCCGACGGCGTCATCATCACCGACGACAATCCGCGCAGCGAGCAGCCCGAAGCGATCCGCGCCGCGATCCTCGCCACTGCGAAGGGCGGCCGCGAGATCGGCGACCGTGCTGCCGCGATCCGCGCCGCGATCGAGGAACTGGAAGAGGGCGATGCGCTGCTCATCGCCGGCAAGGGCCACGAGACCGGGCAGATCGTCGGCGGCGAGGTGCTGCCCTTCAGTGATCACGAGGCGGTTGCCGCCGCACTAGCGTCGAGGGTTGCATGAGCGCGCCAATATGGACGGTTGCGGAGGTGGCGCGGGCGCTGGGCGCTGCCGGATCATTCCCGGACACGCCTATCGACTTCGTGACGCAGGACAGCCGCCTGGTGAAACCGGGCAGCCTGTTCGTCGCGCTCAGCGGCACGCCGAGCGGCGGCTTCATCTCGGCCTTCGCCAGCGCGCGCGACGGCTGGGAGTTCGCCGACAAGGCGGAAGCCTCGGGCGCGGTCGCGATGATCGTGCCGCACGAGATCGCGGGCATCCGCATCCCGCAGATCGTCGTGAAGGACACGCTGATCGACGGCCTCTGGGGCCTCGCGCGTGCCGCACGCGCGCGCTTCAGCGGGCCGGTGATCGGGCTCACCGGCAGCGCGGGCAAGACCAGCACCAAGGAATTCCTGGCGGCTTATCCGAGCGCCTATGCCAGCCCGTCGAGCTTCAACAATTTCTGGGGCGTGCCGCTGACGCTGTGCAATGCGCGGCCCGATGCCAGCCTCTGGGTCGTCGAGATGGGCATGAACCAGACGGGCGAGATCGCGCGGCTCAGCGAGTTGACGCGGCCGACCGTCGCGCTCGTCGTCAACGTCCAGCCGGTGCATCTGGAAAAGCTCGGCTCGCTCGAGGCCATCCGGCGCGAGAAGGTCTCGATCGCGCTCGGTCTGCAGGAGAATGGCGTGCTGGTGCTGCCCGCCGGGCTCAAGGCATCCGAATGGAAGGGCAAGGTGGTGCGCTTCGGCGAGCATGCCGAGGTGCACGAGGTCACGCACGCGCCGCATGGCGAGAGCTGGCAGGTCGTCGCGATGATCGGCAAGAAGCAGATCGCCTTCAGCCTGACGCCGGGCGCGCCGCACCGCGTGCAGAATGCGCTCGCCGCGCTCGCTTCGATCCGCGCGGCGAATCTCGATGCCGCGACGCTCGCGATCAAGCTCGACCGCGTCGGCATCATGACCGGCCGCGGCGTCGAGCAGGCGGTCGGCGGCGTCACCGTGATCGACGACAGCTTCAACGGCAATCCGGCCAGCGTGGCTGCTGCGCTGCAAAGCCTGCAGGCGCGCAATGTGACTGGCGGCCGCCGCATTGCGGTGCTCGGCGATATGCTGGAACTGGGCGATGACGCACCGAGCTACCACACCGGCCTCACCAAGCATCTTGAAGGCATCGATGGCGTCTATTGCGTCGGGCCGCTGATGCGCCACCTCTACGACGTGCTGCCGGCCGGCAAGGGCCTTGGCTGGCACGACGATCCCGCCACGCTGAAGCCGGGCGAGGTCGCAAGCCTGCTGAGGGCAGGCGACGTCGTGGTTGTCAAGGGCAGCAAGAAGATGTTCTGGGTCAACAAGTTTGTGCCGGGCCTAGTGGCCGCCTTGCAGGCAAAGGCGTAAACTGCTTGGAAGGCGCTGTTCCCGAATCCCACCCTTTGCGGCGCGAAGCTTTTTCCCAGAGGTCGCCCGACCCCATGATGAAGACCAGCGAATGCGCGTGAGGCACGCTGAGGCCAAGATTAAAACCAAGGCCCGTGCGAAGGCGCCATAGGACCGACTGAATGTTTTACTGGCTGATCGAGCTCTCCAACACATTTCCGGGCTTCGGTGCCTTTCGCACCTTCCTGAACGTCTTCCGTTACATCACCTTCCGCACCGGCGGCGCGGTGGTCACCGGCGCGCTGTTCGTGTTCCTGTTCGGTCCCTGGATCATCGATCATTTGCGTATCCGCCAGGGCAAGGGCCAGCCGATCCGGACCGATGGACCGCAATCGCATCTCGCCAAGAAGGGCACGCCCACCATGGGCGGGCTGATGATCCTGTCCGGCCTCACGGTCGGCACGGTGCTGTGGGCCAATCCGCTCAATCCCTATGTCTGGATCGTGCTGGCGGTGACGCTCGGCTTCGGCTTCGTCGGCTTCTATGATGACTACCTCAAGGTAACCAAGCAGACCACGACCGGATTCGGCAGCAAGCTTCGCCTGCTGATCGAGGCGGCCATCGCGCTGGTGGCCTGCTATGCGCTGGTGCGCCTGAACCGCGATCCCGCGTCGACCGCGCTGACGATCCCGTTCCTGAAGGACACCGTGCTGCATTTCGGCTGGTTCTTCGTCGTGTTCGGTGCCTTCGTCATCGTCGGCGCCGGCAATGCGGTGAACCTCACCGACGGTCTCGACGGCCTCGCCATCGTGCCCGTGATGATCGCGACCGCGAGCTTTGCGATGATCGCCTATCTCGCCGGCAACGCGGTGTTCGCCGACTACCTCCAGATCAAATATGTCGCCGGCACCGGCGAGCTTGCGGTGCTCTGCGGCGCGCTGCTGGGCGCCGGCCTCGGCTTCCTCTGGTTCAACGCGCCGCCGGCCTCGATCTTCATGGGCGACACCGGCTCGCTCGCGCTCGGTGGCATGCTCGGCGCCATCGCGGTCGCGGTGAAGCACGAGATCGTGCTCGCGGTGATCGGTGGCCTGTTCGTGCTGGAGGCGGTCTCCGTCATCGTGCAGGTGGTGTCGTTCAAGCTCACCGGAAAACGCATTTTCCGCATGGCGCCGATCCACCACCATTTCGAGCAGCTCGGCTGGACCGAGCCGCAGATCGTGATCCGCTTCTGGATCATCTCGGTGATGCTGGCGCTGGCCGGCCTCTCGACGCTGAAGCTGCGGTGATCGATCGATGATCCCGGTTACGTCCTTCGCCGGCAAGACAGTCGCGGTATTCGGCCTCGGCGGCTCGGGGCTCGCGTCCTGTCACGCGCTGAAAGCCGGCGGCGCCGAGGTGATCGCCGCCGACGACAATGCCGACAACGTCGCCAAGGCCGCGCAGGCCGGTTTCATCACCGCGGACTTGCGCAACGTCTCCTGGGCGAATTTCGCAGCGCTGGTGCTTGCGCCCGGCGTGCCGCTGACCCATCCCGTGCCGCACTGGAGCGTGCTGAAGGCGCGCGAGGCCGGCGTCGAGGTGATCGGCGACATCGAGCTGTTCTGCCGCGAGCGGCGGCGCCATGCGCCGGATGCGCCGTTCGTCGCCATCACCGGCACCAACGGCAAGTCGACCACGACGGCGCTGATCGCGCATCTCACCAAGGTCGCCGGCTACGACACCCAGATGGGCGGCAATATCGGCACCGCGATCCTGTCGCTGGAGCCGCCGCGCACGGGCCGCGTCCACGTCATCGAGATGTCGTCCTACCAGATCGACCTCACCCCCTCGCTCGATCCCTCCGTCGGCATCCTGCTCAATGTCAGCGAAGACCACATCGACCGTCACGGCACCATCGCGCACTACGCCGCGGTGAAGGAGCGCCTCGTCGCCGGCGTGCAGGCAGGCGGCACCTCGATCGTCGGCGTCGACGACGGGTTTTGCCGCGACATCGCCGACCGGCTCGACCGCGCCGGCAAGAACGTGGTGCGCATCTCCGTCAAGAATCCGCTGGCGAGCGGCATTCATGTCGAGCACGGCACCATCGTGCGCACCGCGGGCGGCGCGCGCAGCGAGGTCGCCAGGCTCGGCGGCATCGGTTCGCTGCGCGGCCTGCACAACGCGCAGAACGCGGCCTGCGCCGCCGCCGCCGCGCTCGCAATGGGTATCAGCTTTGAGGTGCTTCAGAACGGCCTGCGCAGCTTTCCGGGCCTTGCACATCGCATGGAGCAGGTCGGCCGCCGCGGCAACGTGCTGTTCGTCAACGACTCCAAGGGCACCAATGCGGATGCCACCGCGCATGCGCTGTCGTCCTTTGCCGACATCTTCTGGATCGCCGGCGGCAAGCCGAAGGCCGGCGGTATCACAAGCCTCACGGGCTACTTCCCGCGCATCCGCAAGGCCTACCTGATCGGCGAGGCCGCGCCGGAGTTTTCCGGCACGCTGGGCACGCAGGTGGCGCACGAGATCAGCCAGACGCTGGACGTTGCGGTCGAGCACGCCGCGCGCGACGCGGAGGCCTCGGGTCTCACCGACGCCGTCGTGCTGCTCTCGCCCGCCTGCGCGTCCTTCGATCAGTACCGCAACTTCGAGATCCGCGGCACCAGGTTCCGCGAGCTGGTGCAGGCGCTGCCGGGTGTGAAGCCGGTGGTGTGAGGCAACGCCCCCGTCCCTCACTCCGCTGTCATCGCCCGGCTTGACCGGGCGATCCAGTACGCCGCGGCTGTCGTTATGAATCTCGACGGCTCTGGAATACTGGATGCCCCGCCTTCGCGGGGCATGACGAGCATTTGAGGTGAGGGCTCCCTCTATCTCGAAACATTCCCGTTTCCTTAACCCCCCGTAAACCAACCTCGGCGACCAATGGGCTGACCTCCGTCCGAAAGCGGCCGCCCATGCTCTCCCGTGAAGAACGCACCCCCTTTTCCGAGTGGTGGTGGACCGTCGACAAGCCGCTGATGGGCGCCATCCTGGCGCTGATGCTGACCGGCGTGATCCTGTCGCTGGCGGCGAGCCCGCCGGTTGCGACCCGCATCGGGCTCGATCCCTTCCATTTCTTCAGCCGGCACGTGATGTTCCTGGCGCCGTCCTGCCTGGTGCTGCTCGGGGTCTCCTTCCTGTCGCCGCGCGCGATCCGGCGAAGCGCGCTGCTCATCTTCGCGGTCAGCATCATCCTGATCGTGGTGACGCTCGCGATCGGTCCGGAAGTGAAGGGCTCGCGGCGCTGGATCACGCTGCTCGGCGTCAACATCCAGGCCTCCGAAATCGCAAAACCATCGTTCGTCGTCATCGCCGCGTGGCTGTTCGCGGAATCGACCAGGCGGCCGGAGATGCCGGCGACCTCGATGGCGCTGGTGCTGCTGCTGATGCTGGTCTCGCTGCTGGTGATGGAGCCGGATTTCGGCCAGACCATGCTGGTCCTGATGGTGTGGGGCTCCCTGTTCTTCATCGCGGGCATGCGCATGATCTGGGTGTTCGGGCTCGCCGGCCTCGGCGCCGCCGGGCTTTTCAGCGCCTACCTGTTCGTCCCGCACGTCGCCGGCCGCATCAGGCGCTTCATGAATCCCGCCTCGGGCGACACCTTCCAGGTCGATACCGCCATGGAGGCCTTCTACAACGGCGGCTGGTTCGGGCTCGGACCGGGCGAGGGCATCGCCAAGCGCAGCCTGCCGGACAGTCATACCGACTTCGTGTTCGCGGTCGCGGCGGAAGAGTTCGGTATCATCCTGTGCCTTGCCATGCTGGCGCTGTTCGCCTTCGTCGTCATCCGCACGCTGTCGCGGGCCTATGCCAATGAGGACATGTTCTCGCGCTTTGCGGCCTCCGGCCTTGCGATCCTGTTCGGCGTGCAGGCGGCGATCAACATGTCGGTCAACCTCCAGCTCATCCCGGCGAAGGGCATGACGCTGCCCTTCATCTCCTATGGCGGCTCCTCGATCGTGTCGCTCGCCTATGGCGTCGGCATGATGCTGGCGCTGACGCGGCTGCGTCCGCGCACCGAGGTCGAGGCCAGCGGCCACGCCGAGGCGATGCGCAGCTACGCGTGACAAGTCTCGTGTCCCGGACAAGCGAAGCGCAGAGCCGGGACCCAGAACGGTGCAACCATGGGCCCCGGTTCAGCAGCGCACCACGCTGCGAAGGGCAGCGCGCTGCGCTGCGCCCGGTGCACGCGCATCGTGTAGCCGGCTCGCAATGACAATGGAGACATTGTAAAACCTCCCCGCCATGGACACCTCCCCCCTGATTCTTCTCGCCGCGGGCGGCACCGGCGGCCATCTGTTTCCGGCCGAGGCGCTCGGCGTCGAATTGATCCGGCGCGGCTTTCGCGTGCGTCTCGTCACGGACGAGCGGGCGCTGCGCTACAGCGGGCTGTTCAGCAAGGACATGATCGACGTCGTCTCGAGCGAGACTGCGCGCGGCCGCAATCCGTTCCAGCTCGCCTACGCCGGTCTCACGCTCGCCGCCGGCACGCTTTCCGCTTACAGCCTGATCAAGCGATTGAAGCCGGTCGCCGTCGTCGGCTTCGGCGGCTACCCGACGCTGCCGCCGCTGGTCGCGGCAAAATTCGCCGGCGTGCCCGGCATCATCCATGACGCCAATGCGGTGCTCGGCCGCGCCAACCGGTTTCTGTCGAGCCGCGTCCGCGCCATCGCGACGTCGTTGCCGGGCGTGCTCGACCGCGACCCGGCGCTATCAGGCAAGACCACGACCGTCGGCACGCCGATGCGACCGGCGATCCTCGCCGCGGCCGCCGTGCCCTATGCCGCACCCGAGGCGAACGGCCCGCTGCGCCTGCTCGTCGTCGGCGGCAGCCAGGGGGCGCGTATCATGGCCGACATCGTGCCAGGCGCGATCGAGCGGCTCGAGCCTGCGCTGTGGGGCCGGCTCAGCCTCACACAGCAGGTGCGCGACGAGGACATGAATCGCGTGCGCGCGGTCTACGACAGGCTCAAGATCAATGCCGAGCTCGCGCCGTTCTTTACCGATCTGCCGGCGCGGCTCGCCTCCAACCATCTGGTGGTGTCGCGCTCCGGCGCCGGCACCGTCGCCGAGCTCGCCGCCATCGGCCGGCCGTCGATCCTGGTGCCGCTGCCGGGCTCGATCGACCAGGACCAGTTCGCCAATGCCGGCGTGCTGGCCAAGGTCGATGGCGCGATCCGCATTCCGCAGACCGAGTTCACCTCGGATCGGCTGGCTTCCGAAATCTCCGCCTTCGCCGCCGAGCCGGCGCGCCTTGCCGCCATGGCTGCGGCTGCAAAGGGGGCAGGGCGGCTCGATGCCGCCGAACGGCTGGCCGATCTGGTGGTCAAGGTCGCGGGAATCTGACGCGAAAAAGCCCTTGTCTTCGCCTTCTAAAGCGGGGCATCCAATAGGAAAGGCGCGCGGCTGATTTGGCCGTGACCTTCGCCAGATGCCGCCGTCTCCGGCGGCGAGGTCAGGGAACAGAGCATGAGACTGCCGCGCGAGATCGGACCCATCCACTTCGTCGGGATCGGCGGGATCGGCATGAGCGGGATCGCCGAGGTGCTGGTCAATCTCGGCTACGCCGTGCAGGGCTCGGACGCCTCCGACAATTACAATCTCGACCGTCTGCGCAAGAAGGGCGCCAAGGTCTCGGTCGGCCACAAGGCGGAGAATGTCGACGGCGCCGAGGTCGTCGTCGTGTCCACCGCGATCAAGCGCGACAATCCGGAATTGATGGCGGCGCGCGAACGGCGCATCCCTGTGGTGCGCCGCGCCGAGATGCTGGCCGAGCTGATGCGGCTGAAGAGCTGCGTCGCCATCGCCGGCACCCATGGCAAGACCACGACGACGACGATGGTCGCGACGCTGCTCGATTCCGGCGGGCTCGATCCCACCGTCATCAATGGCGGCATCATCAACGCCTACGGCTCCAACGCACGTCTCGGCGCCGGCGACTGGATGGTGGTGGAAGCCGACGAGAGCGACGGCACGTTCCTGAAGCTGCCGACCGATGTCGCGATCGTCACCAATGTCGACCCCGAGCATCTCGATCACTTCAAGACCTTCGAGGCGGTGCAGGACGCGTTCCGTCATTTCGTCGAGAACCTGCCGTTCTACGGCTTTGCCGTGATGTGCATCGATCATCCCGTGGTGCAGAGTCTCGTCGGCGAGATCGAGGATCGCCGCATCATCACTTACGGCGAGAATCCGCAGGCCGATGCGCGACTGGTCGATCTCACCCCGACGGGCGGCGGATCGAAGTTCAAGGTCGCGTTCCGCGATCGCAAGACCGGCGCCGTGCACGAGATCGCCGATCTCATGCTGCCGATGCCGGGCCGCCACAACGCCTCCAACGCGACGGCCGCGATTGCCGTCGCACGCGAGCTCGGCGTTACGGACGATGCGATCCGCAAGGCGATCGCCGGTTTCGGCGGCGTCAAGCGCCGCTTCACCAAGACCGGCGAATGGAACGGCGTCACCGTGATCGACGACTACGGCCACCACCCCGTTGAGATCGCGGCGGTGCTGAAGGCGGCGCGGGAATCCACCAACGGCAAGATCGTCGCCGTGGTGCAGCCGCATCGCTACACCCGCCTGCAATCGCTGTTCGAGGAATTCTGCACCTGCTTCAACGATGCGGACGCGGTTGTTGTCGCCGATGTCTATGCCGCCGGCGAAGCGCCGATCGAAGGTATCGACCGCGATCATTTCGTCGCCGGCCTGCGCGCCCATGGCCACCGTGAGGTGGTCCCGCTGCCGGCGGCGCCGGAGCTCGCGGGCATCGTCAAGGGGCTCACGACATCGGGCGATCTCGTCGTGTGCCTTGGCGCCGGCAACATCACGCAATGGGCGTATGCACTGCCCGGCGAATTGAAGGCGCTGGGGTGAGCATGCGCTTGTGTAACTCATCTGGGGCCACACGGCACACCGCGCTCCCTCCCCCCTTGCGGGGGAGGGTGGGGGAGAGGGGTGGCCACAAACTCCAATCTCGCTTGGGGCTACCCCCCTCCCTGACCCTCCCCCGCAAGGGGGGAGGGAACGGAAGCAGTGTGCTTCCCTCCATTGAGGGAGTTGCATGACCTTCCCCGACATCACACCCTCGCTCAAAGCCGCAATGCCGGATCTGCGCGGCCGGCTGCTGGCCAACCAGTCGCTGGCCGAGCTGACCTGGTTTCGCGTCGGCGGTCCGGCGCAGGTGCTGTTCACGCCGGCGGACGAGGACGATCTCGCTTATTTCCTCGCGCATCTCGCTTCCGACATCCCGGTCTATGTCGTCGGCGTCGGCTCCAACCTGATCGTGCGCGATGGCGGCATTGCGGGCGTGGTGATACGTTTGGCACCGCGCGCCTTTGGCGAAGCGACCGCGAGCGGTGATATCGTCACTGCAGGCGCGGCTGCGCTCGACAAGCGCGTGGCGGAGGTGGCGGCATCCGCCAACATCGGCGGGCTCGAATTCTACTTCGGCATTCCCGGCACGATCGGCGGTGCGCTGCGCATGAATGCGGGCGCCAATGGCGGCGAGACCAAGGACGTGCTGATCGAGGCGCAAGGCGTCGGCCGCGATGGCACAAAGCACGTCTTCTCCAATGCCGACATGAAGTTCGTCTATCGCAACAGCGGCGTCGATCCCTCCATCATCTTCACGTCCGCGCGCTTTCGCGGTGAGGTCAAGGAGGCGGACGCGATCCGCGCGCGCATGGCGGAGGTGCAGAGCCATCGCGAGACCGCGCAGCCGATCCGCGAAAAGACCGGCGGATCGACCTTCAAGAATCCGCCCGGCCATTCTGCCTGGAAGCTGGTGGACGCCGCCGGCTGCCGCGGCTTGCGCGTCGGCGGCGCGCAGGTCTCGGAGATGCACTGCAATTTCCTGATCAACACGGGCGATGCCACCGCGCACGACATCGAGACGCTGGGCGAGACCGTGCGCGAACGCGTGAAGGCCAATTCCGGAATTGAGCTGCACTGGGAAATCAAGCGGATCGGGGTTTCATGATCACCGTCATTCCGGGGCTCGCGAAGCGAGAGCCCGGAATCCATAACCACGATCGGGAGTATGGATTCCGGGCCTGCGCCTTGCGGCGCATCCCGGAATGATGACTGGATAGGTAACGGAAGACATGCGCATCACCATCCTCTTCGGCGGCTCCAACCGGGAGCGTCTGGTCTCGGTTGCCTCGGCCCAGGCGCTGCATCAGGCGCTGCCCGAGGCCGATCTCTGGTGGTGGGACGTCGAGGACAAGGTGCATGTGGTGCAGTCGAAGCAGCTGCTCGAACATGCTCGCCCGTTCGAGGACGAGTTCAAGCCCGGCACATCAGGCATTCCGCTGGCAGACGCGCTCGACCAGGCCAGGGCGGAAGATCGCGTGCTGGTGCTCGGCCTGCATGGCGGACGTGCCGAGAACGGCGAACTGCAGGTGATGTGCGAGGCGCGCGGCGTGCCGTTCACCGGCTCGGGCTCGGCCTCCTCGCATCTCGCCTTCGACAAGATCGCGGCGAAGCACTTCGCCGCACTCGGCGGCGTGACACCGCCGGCAAACATTGCACTGGACGAGATCGACGAGGCCTTCGCCGAATACGGCCGGCTGATCGCAAAGCCGGCGCGGGACGGGTCGAGCTACGGCCTGATCTTCGTCAACGCCAGGCAGGACCTCGTCGCCGTCCGCAATGCCGCGAAGCACGAGGAGTATGTGATCGAACCCTATATCGCCGGCATCGAGGCAACCTGCGGCGTGCTGGAGCGCACCGACGGCTCGATCGTCTCGCTGCCGCCGATCGAGATCATTCCGGGCGAGGGCAATTTCGACTACGCCGCAAAATACCTTCTGAAATCGACCCAGGAGATCTGCCCCGGCCGTTTCGCACCCGAGATCACCGCCGCCCTCAAGGAGCAGGCGATGCTGGCGCACCGGGCGATGTCCTGCACCGGCTATTCCCGCTCGGACTTCATCGTCTCGGCCAAGGGCCTCATCTATCTCGAAACCAACACGCTCCCCGGGCTGACCAAGTCCTCGCTCTACCCCAAGGCGCTGAAGGCCGAGGGCATCGCGTTCGTCGACTTCCTGCACGGCCTGGTCGAGCTCGCCGGGCGGGGTGTGCGGAAATAGTTAGGACTGGTTAACGGCCAAACGGGCGAAACGGCCCGCTTTGGGCCCCAAATCCGGTAAAATGCCGGACATCGCGGCATAAATGCCTCACAGGGCTGGGCAAAAAGCGTCCGGCGTTAACGAAGTTTACCTTTTGTTTACCAGGACATCCGAAGGTTAACGCTGGCGGCGCATATGGCGCTTTGGCTGCCGGCGCGTGAGCTGTTGCGGGTGAGGTCACCTCCAGCGAACGCTTTGATGGGAGAGGCTTCGTCTGCTGATCCGGCCCGGCAAGTCCGAGACGTCATGTTCGCCAGGACCCGCGCGATGTCGCGGGCAAACTGTTGACGAGCTCGTGCAATGGATGGTGCAGGAAGCCTCACCCGGTCGCTTCTGAGATCGCTGAGGCCCCAAGCTGATCTGAAGGCGGCCGCTATCGGAGCGGTCGTGCTTCTGCGCGAGTGGGTGCAGGACAAGCGCGTCGAGGTTCGCGCTGCCGCCAAGGACAAGATCAAGACCAAAGCGAAGGCCAAGGCGCTGGTCGAGCGCGAGCCGCCGCCGCGCGTGGTCGCGCTGGTCGAGCGCTACCTGCCGCGCCGGGTCGGGATCAGCATGACCGTGCTGCTGCTGATCGGAAGCTGCGGCTTCGGCATCGTCAAGGGCGGCCACCTCCAGGATTTCGTCACGGCGGTCAGCGACGCCCGCAACGCGATGGCCAATTCCGCCGGCTTCCGCATCACCTCCGTCGTGATCAACGGCCGCAAGCAGCTCACCCAGGACGAGATCCTCGCGATCGGCGGCGTCAGCGGCCGTTCCTCGCTGCTGTTCCTCGACGCCGACGCCGTGCGCGACAAGCTCAAGGCCAATCCCTGGATCGCGGATGCGACCGTGCTGAAGCTCTATCCGGGCCAGCTCATGATCGAGCTCACGGAGCGCAAGGCGTTCGCGCTGTGGCAGGAGGCCGGCCGCCTCTCCGTCATCGCCGACGACGGCGCGGTGCTCGAGCCCTATGTCTCGCGCCGGTTCCTGGCGCTGCCGCTCGTGGTCGGCAAGGGCGCCGACACGCAGGCCCGTGATTTTCTCGCGCTGCTGGCGCGCTATCCGCAGGTCAACTCGATCACCAAGGCCGCGATCTACGTCGGCGAGCGGCGCTGGAACCTGAGGCTCAAGGACGGCCTCGACATCCGCCTGCCCGAGCAGGACGTCGGCAACGCGCTTGCGATGCTGTCCAGGCTCGACAAGGAAGACAAGCTGTTCTCCCGCGACATCGTCGCCGTCGACATGCGCCTGCCCGATCGCCTGGTGGTGCAGCTGTCCGAGGACGCCGCCAAGGCGCGCGAAGACCAGTTCAAGGACAAGAAGAAAAAGAAGGCCGGGGACGCTGCATGACCGGTCTCGATCGCACCCAGACGCCGAAGACGCGCCAGATGCCGCACAAGCGCGGCGGCATCGTCGCCTGCCTCGACATCGGCACCAGCAAGATCGCCTGCATGATCGCGCGGCTGAAGCCGTCGGCGCCGAGCGATGCGTTGCGCGGCCGCACCCACGCGGTGGAACTGATCGGGTACAGCCAGATCCAGTCGCGCGGCATGAAGGCCGGCGCGGTGGTCGATCTCGGCGAATGCGAGCAGGCGGTGCGCCAGGCCGTCGGGCTTGCGGAGAAGATGGCCAAGGTGCGGGTCGAGTCCGTGCTGCTCTCGGTCTCCGGCGGCCGGCTCTCCGGCCAGCTGGTCGAAGCCGCCGCTGACATCCGCGGCGGCGCCGTGACCCCGGCCGACGTCAGCCGCGTCACCTCCACCGGCATGCGCCACGCCACCGGCGAGGGCCGCACCGTTCTGCACGCGCTGCCGGTCGGCTACACGCTCGACGGCGTCAAGGGCATCCGCGATCCCCGCGGCATGGTCGCGCATCAGTTCGGTGTCGACATGAATGTCGTCACCTGTGACGCCACCGTGGCGCGGAACCTGATGCTCGCGGTGGAGCGCTGCCACATCAATGTCGAAGCCATGGCGGCGAGCCCCTATGTCGCCGGCCTGTCGGTGCTGACCGACGACGAGGCCGATCTCGGCGCGGCCGTCGTCGAGATGGGCGCCGGCACCACCACGATCGCGGTCTATGCCGGCGGCCGCTTCGTGCACGCGGCGGGTTTTGCTGTCGGCGGGCAACACATCACGATGGATCTCGCGCGCGGACTCTCCGCGACCATTGCCGATGCCGAGCGAATCAAGACGTTATACGGGACCGTCATCACCGGCGGATCGGACTCGCGTGAGCTGATGTCTGTGCCGACAGCCGGTGACGAGCAGGATCTGCCGCAGATCGTCTCCCGCGCCACCATCGCCAACATCGTCAAGCACCGTGCCGAGGAAATCTTCGAAATGGTCCGGGACCGGCTCAAGGATTCGCCCTTCGCGTCAGAGCCCAACGGCCGCGTCGTGCTCTCGGGCGGTGCCTCGCAGCTGACCGGTCTCGTCGAACTCGGAACCCAGATTCTCGGCCGGCCCGTGCGGGTCGGACGTCCGCTCGGCTTCGGCCGGCTGCCCAACGAGGCGAAGAACGCTGCGTTCGCGGTGCCGGCCGGACTCCTCGTCTACCCGCAATATGTTCACCAGGAACATGTCGAACCGCGGCATACGCGGCAGCAGGTCAGGACAGGGACCGGCGGTTATTTCGGAAAGGTTGGACGATGGCTACGCGAGGGCTTCTGATGACTCCTTTCCGTAATTCCCGATTTTCACCAACTCCCGCGGCCGCCGGCCGGGGCGAACCCACGCGCGCGTGATCGAGAGGCAAACATGACCATCAGCATCAATGTTCCTGATATTCACGAACTGAAGCCCCGGATCACCGTGTTCGGCGTCGGTGGCGCCGGTGGCAACGCCGTCAACAACATGATCACGGCGGGCCTCCAGGGCGTCGACTTCGTGGTCGCCAACACCGACGCGCAGGCGCTGACGATGTCGAAGGCGCAGCGCATCGTGCAGATGGGCACGGCGGTCACGCAAGGCCTCGGCGCCGGCTCGCAGCCGAACGTCGGCGCCGCGGCGGCCGAAGAGGTGATCGACGAGCTGCGCGACCATCTCTCGGGCGCCAACATGGTGTTCGTCACCGCCGGCATGGGCGGCGGCACCGGCACCGGTGCTGCTCCCGTCATCGCCAAGACCGCGCGCGACATGGGCATCCTCACCGTCGGCGTGGTGACCAAGCCGTTCCACTTCGAGGGCGCCCGCCGCATGCGCACTGCCGAATCCGGCATCGCCGAGCTGCACAAGGTGGTCGATACGCTGCTGATCATCCCGAACCAGAACCTGTTCCGGGTCGCCAACGAGAAGACCACCTTCGCCGACGCCTTCGCGATGGCCGACCAGGTGCTCTACTCGGGCGTCGCCTGCATCACCGACCTGATGGTCAAGGAAGGCCTGATCAACCTCGACTTCGCCGACGTCCGCGCCGTCATGCGCGAAATGGGCAAGGCAATGATGGGGACGGGCGAGGCCTCCGGCGACAAGCGCGCGCTGACCGCCGCTGAAGCTGCGATCGCCAACCCGCTGATCGACGACAGCTCGATGAAGGGTGCAAAGGGCCTTCTCATCTCCATCACCGGCGGCAAGGACCTCACGCTGTTCGAGGTCGACGAAGCCGCGACCCGCATCCGCGAGGAGGTCGACCAGGACGCCAACATCATCGTCGGCGCCACCTTCGACGAAGCGCTCGATGGTCTGATCCGCGTTTCCGTCGTCGCCACCGGGATCGAGCAGGCCACGATCGCCCGCAACAGCCAGGCCACCAGCGCTCCGGTTGCGAACGCAGCGCCGCAGGTGCACCAGGCTCCCGCAGCTCCGGCCGCCGTGGCCGAGAGCCGTCTCGCCGATCTGACCGCGCGTCTGCGTGCCGACAACCAGCGCCTGGCCGAACGTGCCCAGAAGCTGGAAACGCAGGGCCCGGCGTCCGCCTCCGCGCCGGCCGCGCCGATGGCGCCGCGTGCGAACGTCGAGCGCGCTGCGCTCGCCGCCATCGCGGCTGCCGTTGCCGACGTCCCGCAGGCGCCCGCCCCGATGCAGACCTACGGCGACGTCACCGTGCGCCCGATCGCGCAGAAGCCGACCTTGTTCCCGGAGCCCGACATGGCCCCGGTCGCGATGCAGGAGCCGATGACGCCCGAAAACTTCATCCCGCCGCAGGCCGAGCGTGCGCCGGTGCGTGCGCCGCGGATGCCGCGCCTCGATGAACTGCCGATGCCGGCCCAGGCCGAGATTCGTCAGGCCCGCGGCGAGGTTGAAGAAGAGACCCCGCAGAAGAGCCGCCTGTCGTTGCTCCAGCGCCTCGCCAATGTCGGCCTCGGCCGCCGCGACGAGGAGAGTGAGCCGCCGGTTGCCGCCCGCACCACGGGTCCGGCGATGCCGCCGCTGCCGGACCGCCGTCCGCAGAAGAGCGTGGCGCAGCAGATCGCAGCCAGCGAGCCGGTATCAGAGTATGCCCGCCGTCCCGCGCCGCAGGGCCTCGACATGCATGGCCGCTCCGCGCCTGTTGCGCCGGCGCCACAGGGAGACGACCATCTTGATATCCCGGCCTTCCTGCGGCGGCAGGCGACCTGAGGATTGTTACAATAAGGCGGACGAAAAAAGGTCCCGGCAGGAAGCCTGCCGGGACCTTTCCTTTTTGACCGGGCATGCCTGGGCTGCATGGCCAAGCAACTGATTTTAAATCATTAATTACGTACTCGGTGGTTCAGTGAAACCGCCAGCAGCGGCCCAAAACCTCGGCGCAATTTGGTTAAGCCTTGGCGCGAATACGGCAGGTTTGGGGTAACAATCGGTAAAAAAGCGTGAGTTGGCGCTGTTTGGGGCAGTGACTATGGTTTGTCGTGACTTGGGGATACGGATTCGGACGGCGGGCTTTGCCGGTCGGGTCGAGTATAAGTCGCAGTGGGTCGTAGTGGGGCGGGTTCCTGATGAAATTTAGCCGGCAAACAACGCTTTGTGCGCAAGCCACCGTGGCCGGCGTCGGCGTTCATTCCGGTCTTCCCGTCAACCTCACGCTTGGACCTGCGCCCGTCGATGCAGGTTTTGTTTTTGTCCGCACCGGCCTTGAAGGAAGTGACCGCGAAGTTCAGGCGACCGCCGAGCAGGTGATCGCGACCGACCTCGCCACCGTCCTCGGCGATCGCAACGGTCCGCTGGTCTCCACCGCCGAGCACGTGCTTGCTGCGCTGCGGGGCATGGGCGTTGACAACGCCACGATCGAGATCGACGGGCCGGAAGTGCCGATCATGGACGGCAGCGCCGCGGCCTTCATTGCGGCGATCGACCAGGCCGGCATCGTTACCCAGCCGGCGCAGCGCCGCTTCATTCAGGTTTTGAAGCCGATCTCGGTCAAGATCGGCGACTCCTTCGGCGAGATCCGGCCCTACGCCACCGGGTTCCGCGCCGAGGTCGAGATCGACTTCACCAATCCCGTCATCGGCCGGCAGAGCTACGCCTTCGACCTCAGCCCGGAACGTTTCCGCCGCGAAGTCGGCCGCGCCCGGACTTTCGGCCTGATGTGCGACGTCGCCCGGCTCTGGGGCGCGGGCTACGCACTCGGCGCCTCCTTCGACAACACCGTCGTGTTCGACGACGAGCGGCTGCTCAACACCGAGGGCCTGCGCTACGCTGACGAATGTGCCCGCCACAAGGTGCTGGACGTGATCGGCGACCTCGCGCTGGCCGGCCTGCCCCTGCTTGGCGCCTACCGCTCGGTGCGCGGCGGCCACAAGCTCAACCACGCCGTCCTGACCGCGCTGCTTGCCGACCGTTCCGCCTGGCGGGTGGTCGAGGGCGAGGCGGTGCGTCGCACCACGCGTCCCGTGGTCGAAACCGGTCGCGGTATCGTCGGCGGCCGGATCGCCGCGGCCTACGGGCCGGACGTGTCCTGAAGAGACTTGTGCCCGCGGGCGTCTGGCGGCGGCTGTCCCCGGGAAACTCCTGGTAACCATGATCGACTAGCATTGCGGCACGTTCGCCTTAATCCGGGCGAAATGCCTGCCCATACGGTAGGTTAACGATCGTTTTTCGGATACATCGGCGTGGTCGCACGGCAGGCACCACGGCTACATTTCGCGCCCATGACGAGGTTCGTGGGCTGGCGGGCACCGCATCACAGGGCGTCAGGGCTTAAACTCATGTCGGCACAGCGTATGACGCGCGGATATCTCTTGATCTCGCCTCTCGCCCGCGGGCTGCTTCAGGCCGCTGCCTTCATCATGCTCGCGCTGCCGCTGGCCGGCTGCGGCACCGGCGCGCTCTGGGACAAGTTCACCGCCAAGGACGACACCTTCGTCGAGGAGCCCGCCGACAAGATCTACAATGAGGGCCTGTACCTCATGAACGAGAAGAAGGACATGAAGGCGGCGAACAAGAAGTTCGAAGAGGTCGACCGCCAGCATCCTTATTCCGACTGGGCCCGCAAGTCGCTGCTGATGTCGGCCTATGCGTCCTACCAGGGCGGCGACTATGACAGCTGCATCGGCGCCGCCACCCGCTACGTCACGCTGCACCCCGGCAGCCCGGACGCGGCCTACGCGCAATACCTGATCGCCGCCTCGCATTACGACCAGATTCCGGACATCAGCCGCGACCAGACCCGCACCGAGAAGGCGATCGCCTCGCTGGAAGAGGTGGTCCGCAAATATCCGACGTCCGAATACGCGACCTCCGCCAAGGCCAAGATCGAGGGCGCGCGCGACCAGCTCGCCGGCAGGGAAATGAACGTCGGCCGCTATTACGCGCAGAAGCGCGACTACACGGCCGCGATCAACCGCTACAAGGCCGTGGTCACGCAGTATCAGACCACGCGCCACGTCGAGGAAGCGCTCTACCGGCTCACCGAGGCCTATATGGCGATCGGCATCGTCGGCGAGGCGCAAACGGCGGCGGCCGTACTTGGCCACAATTTTCCTGACAGCCGCTGGTACAAGGACGCCTATAATCTTGTAAAATCCGGCGGTCTCGAGCCGAGCGAGAATCAGGGGTCCTGGATCAGCAAGACCTTCAAGAAGATGGGTCTCGGCTAGGAAATTTGGTTCCATGCTGGCGCGACTGTCGATCCGTGACATCGTCCTGATCGAACGGCTCGATATCGAATTCGCCACCGGACTCGCGGTTTTGACCGGCGAGACCGGTGCGGGCAAATCCATCCTGCTCGATGCCTTTGCGCTGGCGCTCGGCGGCCGCGGCGACGCCGGCCTCGTGCGCCACGGCGCGGAGCAGGGGCAGGTCACGGCCGTCTTCGATATCCCCAAGAATCACCCCGCGACGAAGATCCTTGCCGAGAACGGCCTCGACGACACCGGCGAGATGATTCTCCGCCGCGTCCAGCTCGCCGACGGCCGCACCCGCGCCTTCATCAATGACCAGTCGATCAGCGTGCAGACGCTGAAGGCGGTCGGCGCCGCCCTGGTCGAGATCCACGGCCAGCATGACGAGCGTGCGCTGGTCGATGCCGCCACTCACCGCCGCCTGCTCGATGCCTTTGCCGGCCTCGAGAAGGACGTTGCAGTCGTTGAGTCGCTTTGGGAGGCGCGCCGCACCGCCAACACCGAGCTGGAGGAGCATCGCGCCGGCATGGAGCGGGCCGCGCGCGAGGCCGACTATCTGCGCCACGCCTCCGACGAGCTGAAGCAGCTCGCCCCCAAGGACGGCGAGGAGACCGCGCTGGCGTCCCGCCGGACCACGATGATGCAGGGCGAGAAGATCGCCTCCGACCTGCGCGAGGCGCAGGAGGCCGTCGGCGGCAATCACTCGCCGGTCGCGACGCTGTCCGCCGCGGTGCGCCGGCTGGAGCGCCGCGGCGTCAATTCGCCGGCGCTGGTCGAGCCCGCGGTCAAGGCGATCGACGCCGCGATCAACGCGCTGGAGGAAGCCGACCAGCATCTCCTGGCCGCGCTGGCCGCAACCGACTTCGACCCGGCCGAGCTCGAACGCATCGAGGAGCGCCTGTTCGCCTTGCGCGCCGCCTCGCGCAAATATTCGACGCCGGTCGACGGGCTCGCCGCGCTCGCCGCCAGATACGCCGCCGACGTCGTACTGATCGATGCCGGCGCCTCGCGGCTGAAGAAGCTGGAGCAGGCTGCGATCGAGGCCGATGCGCGTTATGCCGCTGCCGCGAAGAAACTGTCGATGGCGCGGCAGAAATCGGCCGAGAAGCTCAACAAGTCCGTCAATGCCGAGCTCGCCCCGCTCAAGCTCGAGCGCGCGAAATTCATGACCCAGGTCGAAACCGACGAGGCCGCGCCGGGGCCGCAAGGCATCGACCGCGTCGAGTTCTGGGTGCAGACCAATCCAGGCACCAAGCCGGGCCCGCTGATGAAGGTCGCCTCCGGCGGCGAGCTGTCGCGCTTTCTCCTGGCGCTCAAGGTCGTGCTGTCGGACCGCGGCTCGGCGCCGACCCTCGTGTTCGACGAGATCGACACCGGCGTCGGCGGCGCAGTGGCCGACGCCATCGGCGGGCGCCTGGCGCGGCTTGCCGGCAAGGTGCAGGTGATGGCCGTGACCCACGCCCCGCAGGTCGCCGCGCGGGCCGACCAGCACCTGCTCATCTCCAAGGACGCCCTCGACAAGGGCAAGCGCGTCGCCACCCGGGTCAATGCGCTGGCCGCCGACCACCGCCGCGAGGAGATCGCGCGCATGCTCGCCGGCGCCGAGATCACCGCCGAGGCGAGGGCGGCCGCAGACCGGCTGCTCAGGGCGGCGACGGCTTAAGCCTCGTGTCCCGGACGCGGCGCAGCGCGCCGTGAGCCGGGACCCAGAATGCCGCCGCATGGGCCCCGGCTCTGCAGTGCACCGCTGAACGAGCGCTACACTGCGTCCGGGGAACAAGACCTCCGCCCATCTTTACCCTCCCGCCCGCTCCGTCGTATCCAAGCACCATGGCAAGAGCAGCAAAATCCAAACCGCTCCGTGACGTCGCCGAGCTCACCAAGGCGCAGGCCAAGGTCGAGCTCATGCGGCTCGCGCTCGAGCTCGAAGAGCATGACAAGCGCTACTATCAGGATGACGCGCCCACCGTCACCGACGCCGAATACGACGCGTTGCGCCAGCGCTTCAACGCGATCGAAAAACGCTTTCCGGAATTCGTCAGCTCGGAATCGCCCTCGCAGAAGGTCGGCGCTGCGCCGTCAGGCCGCTTCAGGAAGGTGCGGCATTCCCTTCCCATGCTGTCGCTCGACAACGCCTTTGCCGAAGAGGACGTGCGCGACTTCGTCGGCCGCATCGTGCGCTTCCTGAAGCTCGACGACGACAAGATCGACTTCTCCGCCGAGCCGAAGATCGACGGTCTCTCGATGTCGCTGCGCTATGAGGGCGGCGAGCTCGTCACCGCCGCGACGCGCGGTGACGGCGCGGAGGGCGAGGACGTCACCGCCAACATCCGCACGCTCGAAGACGTCCCGCAAAAGCTCAAGGGGCGCAATATTCCCGACATCTGCGAGGTGCGCGGCGAGGTCTACATGACCAAGAAGGCCTTCCTCGCGCTCAACGAGCGGCAGAAGGCCGAAGGCAGCACCATCTTCGCCAATCCGCGCAACTCGGCCGCCGGCTCGCTCCGCCAGAAGGATCCGACCATCACCGCCTCGCGCCCCCTGGGCTTCTTCGCCTACGCCTGGGGCGAGATGAGCGCGATGCCGGAGGCGACGCAGAGCGGCATGATCCGCTGGTTCGAGCGCTGCGGCTTCAAGACCAATCCGCTGACCAGGCTGTGTCACTCGGTCGAGGAGCTGATCGCGTTCCATCAGAGGATCGAGGAAGAGCGCGCCGAGCTCGACTACGATATCGACGGCGTCGTCTACAAGGTCGACCGCATCGACTGGCAGGAGCGGCTCGGTTTCGTCTCGCGCACGCCGCGCTGGGGCATCGCACACAAATTCCCGGCCGAGCGCGCCATGACGGTGCTGCGCGACATCGAGATCCAGGTCGGCCGCACCGGCTCGTTCACGCCGGTCGGCAAGCTCGAGCCGGTCGGCGTCGGCGGCGTGATCGTGCAGAACGTCACGCTCCACAACGAGGATTACATCAAGGGCATCGGCAACAAGGGCGAGGTGCTGCGCGAGGGCCGCGACATCAGGGTCGGCGACACGGTCGTGATCCAGCGCGCCGGCGACGTCATCCCGCAGGTGGTCGACGTCGTCCTCGACAAGCGGCCGAAGAGTGCCAAGGAATTCCACTTCCCCAAGAAGTGCCCGTGCCCGCTGCACACCGACGTCACGCGCGAGGAGACGGCCGCCGGCGAAGAGGGCTCGCGCGCCCGCTGCACCGGCGAGTTCGCCTGCCCCTATCAGAAGATCGAGCACCTCAAACTGTTCGTGTCGCGACGCGCCTTCGACATCGACGGCCTCGGCGAGAAGCAGCTCCAGTACTTCTTCGACGAAGGTTTTGTGAAGGAGCCCGCCGATATCTTCACGCTGGAGAAGCGCAACGCGAAACTCAAGCTCGAGGAGATCGAGGGCTACGGCGCCACCTCCGTGCGCAACCTCTTCGCCGCGATCGAGAGCCGGCGCAGAATCGCGCTGGAGCGTTTCGTCTATGCGCTCGGCATGCGCCATGTCGGCGAAACCACCGCGCTCGCGCTGGCGCGCGGCTACGGCTCCTGGGAGGCGTTCCACGACGCCTGCCTCAAGGTCGCCAAGGGCGACGAGGAGGCGATGGCGGACATGGATGCGCTCGACCAGATCGGCGACACCGTGATCAAGAGCATCGCCGACTATTTCGGCGAGAGCCACAACCGCGGCATCGTGGAGCGCCTGACCAGGGAAGTCGAGATCGTCGACGCGGAGAAGCCGAAGAGCAACTCGGCCGTCGCCGGCAAGACCGTTGTGTTCACGGGTTCGCTGGAGAAGATGACGCGCGATGAAGCCAAGGCCACCGCCGAGCGTCTAGGGGCGAAGGTGTCGGGCTCGGTGTCGAAGAAGACCGATCTCGTCGTCGCCGGCCCCGGCGCTGGCTCGAAGCTCGCCGAGGCCAACAAGCACGGCGTCAAGGTGCTGACCGAAGACGAGTGGCTGAAGCTGATCGGGGAGTGAGGTGGGCGCCTTCCTGACCTCCTGCTCCGCTGTCATCGCCCGCGCAGGCGGGCGATCCAGTACGCCGCGGCCTCTCCGTATCCCTGCACCGTCTCTGGAATACTGAATCCTCCGCCTTCGCGGGGGATGACACCGAGGGTGTTGTAACGGCAGTCGCTCACCGCGACGGCTACATCATCCCGCTCTCTTCCTCCTCCGCCTGCTCGATCAGCGTCTCGCTCACCACGATCTCGCGACGGGGGACGACGAAGATCATCATGCAGGCGCAGAGCAGCGAGACCGCGAGCACGGCGGAGGTCAGCGGCAGCGTCGTCGAGGAGTGGCCGCCGAGATAGGCGCCGAACTGCGACATCAGCGCGCCGATGCCCTGCTGGAGGAAGCCCATCGCGCCCGACGCGGTGCCGGCCGCTTCAGGGCGGATGCTGATCGCACCCGCGGCGGAATTCGCCATCACGAAGGCATTGCCGGCCATCACGATCATCTGCGTGCCGAACAGCCAAGCGGGCGCTTCATTCCAGCCGGCAAAACTCCAGAACAGGTTCAACAGGCTGCCGCCGAGCTGAAGGCAGAGCCCGAACCAGATCAGCTTTTCCAGCGCGTGGCGCGGCGCAAAGCGCACGCAGAGCAGATTGCCGACGAGATAGGCAAAGCCTGACGTCGCAAACCACGCGCCGTATTCGGCGCTGCTGCGGCCCATCTGCGTCACCACGATATAGGGGCCGCCGCCGGCGAAGGTGAAGATGATCTGCGAGGCCAGCACCTGGCACATCACGTAGCCGACGAAGGCGCGGTTCCTGATCAGGATGCCGATGTCGGCGCGAAAGCCGCTGCCGGCCGCGCGGCTGCGGCGCGTTTCCGGCAGCGCCACGGCGATGCCGACGGCGACCGCAACTGCGCCGATGGTGATGGCGTAGAAGATCGCGCGCCAGCCGAACGCGGTCTCGATCAGGCCGCCGGTGAGCGGCGAGAGCATCTGTCCGATCATCAGGGCCGCGACGACGAGGCTGATCATGGAGGCGACGCGCTGGCGCTCGTAGATGTCGCGGATGATGGCGCGGCTCACCACCATGCCGGTGGCGCCGCCGAGCGCCTGGAAGAAGCGCGCGGCGATCAGTTGCGGCAGGTTCTGCGCGAAGATGCAGGCAACGCTCGCCGCCACCATCAGCGCGAGCCCTGCGAGCAGCACCGGGCGCCGTCCGAACTTGTCCGACAGCGGCCCCATGATCAGCTGCGAGCAGGCGATGCCGACCATGAAGAGCGACACCGTCATCTGCGCGACCGAGATGTCGCTGCCGAAGTTCGTCGCCAGCACCGGGAGCGCCGGAACCAGCATGTAGAGCGAGATCGGCGCAATGCCGGTCATGACGACGAGCAGCAGCAGCACCACGCGCGAGGTCGCGATGGTCTTCATTGCCGCTTCCGGCGGCCTGCTGATCATGCCGTGCATGCGTGTCCGTCTCTGACAGGTTCGAATCGGACTGTAGCTTGCTCGCGCAAGACCGATATCGGCGTTTCGGAATGCGGCTATACGGATTCCGGGACGGTTATGATGAGGGCATGATGGCGACCGATTGGGCGCGTTGCTCGCGCTACAAAAGCGGTGTCATTCCCCGCGAAGGCGGGGAATCCAGTATTCCAGAGACAGAAGTGGGATACGGAGAGGCTGCAGCGTACTGGATGCCCCGCCTTCGCGGGGCATGACGGTTATTGTGGGGAAGCAGCGTTGCACAAATCGCGTAGTGCTATGCGCTGCACTCTGAATGACGACCTTACGCCTTCAGCTCCGCCGTCGCCTGATCGAGCCACGCTTTCGTTGTCTCGTCCAGCGCCGGCCCTACCGCGGCCCTTACACGCGCGTGGTAGGCATTGAGCCAGTCGAGCTCGTCGCGGCTCAGCATGGCGACGTCGATCAGCCGGCGGTCGATCGGCGCCAGGGTCAGCGTCTCGAACGCGTTCATCGGCTTCTCGGCGCCCTTGATGTCGGCGGCGACCACGAGCTCGAGGTTCTCGATGCGGATGCCGAAACCGTCGGTCTTGTAGTAGCCGGGCTCGTTGGAGAGGATCATGCCGCGCTTCAGCGGCGTGGTGCCGAGCTTCGAGATCCGCGCCGGCCCTTCGTGGACGCTGAGATAGCTGCCGACGCCATGGCCGGTGCCGTGCTCGAAATCGACGCCGGCGGCCCAGAGATATTGCCGCGCCAGCGTGTCGAGCTGAGCGCCATTGGTGCCGTCGGGGAAGATCGCGCGCGCGATCGCGATATGGCCGCGCAGCACGCGGGTGAAGCGGTCGCGCATCTCGCCCGTGGGCTCGCCGACCGCCATGGTGCGCGTCACGTCGGTGGTGCCGTCTTCATATTGCGCACCGGAATCGATCAGCAGCAGGTCGCCGGGCGCGATGCGCCGGTTGCTCTTGCGGGTGACGCGGTAGTGCACGATGGCGCCGTTCGGGCCGGTGCCCGATATGGTCGGGAACGACACGTCCTTCAGCGCGCCGGTGTCGCGGCGGAACGTCTCCAGCGCTTCCACCGCGTCGATCTCGGTGAGCTTGCCGCTGGGCGCTTCGCGATCGATGAAGGCGAGGAAGCGCGCCAGCGCCACGGCATCGCGGCGATGCGCCGTCTGCGTGCCCCTGATCTCGGTCGCGTTCTTGACCGCCTTGAGCAGCGCAATCGGATCGCTGCCGCGCACAGGCTTGCCGCCGGCGCCGGCGATCAGCCGGCTCAGCGCATCGGCCGCGGTGGCATTGTCGAGCGCGATCGCGGCGCCGCTCTTGGCCAGCGCCATCAGCGTCGGCGCCATCGCATCGGGCTCGCGCACGTCGGCCGACTGCTCGAGATGGTCGCGCGTCAGGTTGGAAAGCTTGCGGTGGTCGATGAAGATGGTCGGACGGCCGTCCTTCGGCACCAGCGCGTAGGACAGCGGCAGCGGGGTGTGCGCGACGTCGGCGCCGCGGATGTTGAAAGTCCAGGCCACGGCATGGCTGTCCGACAGCACCAGCGCGTCAGCGCCGACGTTGGCGATCTCGCTTTTGATCTGCGCCAGCTTCTCGGCCTCGCCGATGCCGGCATGTTGCATTCCGTGCACGGCGACGGGGGCAACCGGCGGCTGCGGCCGGTCGTGCCAGACCGCGTCCACCGGATTGCTGTCGACCGCCACCAGCTCGGCGCCGGCCTTGGTGCAGGCGGCGGCGAGGCGCTCGGCTGCCGCAAAAGTGTGCAACCAGGGATCAAATCCGAGGCGGTCGCCGGCTTTCAGATGCGCCGACACCCAGCTCTCCGGCGGAGGGTCGATCAGCGATTCCACCGCCCAGGCCTTTGCGTCGACCTGCTTGGCCGCCTGGATCGTGTAGCGGCCGTCGACGAACAATGCGGCCTCGTGGGCCAGCACCACCGCCAGGCCTGCCGATCCGGTGAAGCCGGTCAGCCAGGCGAGCCGCTCTTCCGAAGGCGCCACATATTCATTCTGCTGCTGGTCGGCGCGCGGAATGACAAAGCCGGTCAGCTTGCGGCGGGCGAGTTCTTCGCGGAGTGCGGCTAGGCGCGCCGTCAATGCGACGCCGGCCTCGGGCTCCTCGAATGTCTGGAAGTGTGCTTCGAACATGGTGGATCACTTTAGGATTATGGGGATCGCTCCGCAATGTGGACGCATTCGCGGCGCATCTGGCATGGACTGTGCTTGAAAAAGTTCCGCTTGAGTCGAGTGGAGTAAATGGATGCGGCCTTTGAGCTCCGTCCGGATAACAGGGAAGTTCGAGCAAGTGTTTCTACTCAACGGCGAGGGGACACACGATGCCAGCGTTCACGTTTGAGAAGATTTCGCCGCCGGCCCGCCGGGCCCCGGCCGCAACCACACCGAAGAAGCCGCGCGGTCTCATCAGCCAGATGATCGACCGTATCGCCGAGCGCCGCGCGAGGCGCGTCTTGCAGGGTGAGCGCGCGATGCGCCGGGACGAGAAGCCGGCAGAGTAGCGTGGCGATGGCGATGTCGTCGTAGGGTGGGCAAAGGTGCAGAGCGCCGTGCCCACCACCTCCCCGTGATCGCAGATGAACTCGGTGAGCACGCTTCGCTTTGCCCACCCTACGCCGTCACCGTTGCACTTCACCCCACCTTCCGCAGCAACAGGCTGCTCCACCCCTCGATCCGCAAATGCCGCAGCGGCACGAGGCCGCGTGCGCGATAGGCGGCGATCACGGCGGGGGCCTGGTGCGTCAGCAGGCCGGAGAGGATGACGAGCGCGCCGGGCGCCAGGTGCCGCGCCATCGGGCTCGCCAGGTGCCGCAGCGGATTGGCAAGGATGTTGGCCAGCACCAGGTCGAACCGGCCCGCCCGGGTGAAATCCGGCGCGGCGAAGCCGGTGGCGCGGATCACCCGCACATGGTGACCGACTTCGTTCAGCCGGCCGTTCTCGGCCGCCACCCGCACCGAGGGCGGGTCGATGTCGGAGGCAAGCACGGCGCGATGCAGCGCCTTCGCGGCCGCGATCGCCAGCACGCCGGTTCCGGTGCCGAGGTCGAGCAGGTTCCTCGGGCGGGAACTCTTCAGGACATGGTCAAGCAGGAGTAAACAGCCGCGCGTGGTGCCGTGATGGCCGGTGCCGAAGGCGAGCGCCGCCTCGATCTCAATCTTGAGCTTGTTCGGCGCGACGCGGTCGCGGTCATGGCTGCCGTGCACGACGAAGCGTCCGGCCGGCACCGGGACGAGATCTTCCAGGCTGGCCTTGACCCAGTCCTTGGCTTCGACGGTATCGAAGGCAAGAGTGTCGGCGATGTCATTTCCTGCCGAATTTACAACGAGTTCGCGCAGCCAGGCCTGGTCCGGCGCATCCGCAAAATGCAGCGTGACGTCCCATTGTCCATCCGGCCGCTCGAACGCGGCGACCGCCGCATCGCCCTCGAAGAACACCTCGGTGAGCACGTCGACGACACGCCGGGCAGCGGCCTCGGTGCCGATCGAAAAGCTGGCGCGATGGGTGGGAGACTTCTGCATACTAGGGTTCCGTCAGGTTCAATTTTTGGAACTTTTGTTCCCGATTTTTCGCATAACTTGCAATTCCGGGATTAACCCACCCGAAGGTTGCGTCCCGTAGATTTTCGGGTGTTGGGGCCAACCAACACAGCTTGAAATAGAAACGGAGGCGAGTCTTGACGCGCATGGTTCTGAAGTTCTGGTCCAATGAGTCCGGTGCGACCGCAATCGAGTACGGCCTTATCGCGGCCGGTATCGCGCTCGCGATCATCACCGTGGTGAACGGCCTGGGTACCACGATGAACGATAAGTTCACTTCGATTAGCACCTCATTGAAGTAATTTCCGCCTCCCATTTTCCAGCGGGGGCTACTTTCTTCTTAGGCTGTTTTTTGACGATCGCCCGCTTAGGGAATTGCCCCTGGCGGGCGAAGTCGTTTTCCCGCGTGCGATTCCCGGCCGATATCCACGGGTTGTCCGCCATTTGCCAGAGCGTTATCCACCGGCCCCTCCCGTCATCGCCCGGCGGTTTTGCACCGCCTGTCCCCAGACTTGTCCCGATGGTCTGGTGCCGCCATCCCCTTCCTGGCACACACCTGCCAACAGGCTTGTCCACAGCCCATGCACAGACCTATCCACGGCTTCCGAACAGCGAGCGATGATCCCGCAGGATCGCCTGCGCCGCATTGTGGCCGGGGGCGCCGGTGACGCCGCCGCCGGGGTGGGCGCCGGAACCGCAGTGATAGAGGCCTTTCAGGGGGCCGCGATAATCGGCATGGCCCAGCATCGGCCGGGCCGAGAACAGCTGGTTCAGCGTCAGCGCGCCGTGGAAGATGTCGCCGCCGAGGAGGCCGAACTGCCGTTCGAGATCGAGCGGTGACAGGATCTGGCGGCCGAGCACGCTCGCCGCAAAGCCCGGCGCGTAGCTGTCCACCGTCGCGATCATGAGATCGGCGACCTCGTCGCGATGGTCGTCCCAGGATCTGCCGTCGGGAAGCTCCGGCGCGACGTGCTGGCAGAACAGGCTCGCGACATGCTTGCCTGCGGGCGCCAGCGTGTCGTCGAGCGTGGAGGGGATCAGCATCTCGACCACGGGTTCGCGGCTCCAGCCCTGCGCGCGCGCATCGAGAAAGGCCCGGTCCATGTAGCCGAGGCTCGGCGCCAGGATGATGCCCGAGGTGAGGTGATCGCCGTCATCCGGCAGCGCCGTGAAGGAGGGCAGGCGGTCCAGCGCCACGTTCATGCGGAAGGTGCCGGAGCCGTTCTTCCAGTGGCGGATGCGGGCGAGGAAGTCCTTCGGCAGGGCGTCGGCCGCGATCAGCCGCGTATAGAGCAGCTTTGGATTGACGTTGGCCGCGACGTATTTCGCGCGGATCGTCGCGCCGTTCTCCAGCACGACGCCGACGGCGCGGTCGCGTTCGACGATCACCTCGCGCACGCCGGCATCCGTGTCGATCGCGACGCCCCGGCCCTGCGCGGCGCGCGCCATCGCCTGGGTGATCGCGCCCATGCCGCCGATGGCATGGCCCCAGACGCCCTTCTTGCCGTTCACCTCGCCGAAGGCGTGATGCAGCATCACATAGGCCGAGCCGGCGGCGTAGGGGCTCGCATAATTGCCGACGATGGCATCGAAGCCGAACAGCGCCTTGACCAGATCATGCTCGAACCGTTCCTCCAGCATCTCGCCGGCCGAGCGGGTGAAGAGATCGAGCAGGCTGCGGCTTTGCTCCAGCGTCAGGCCGCGGAGGATGTTGGCGCTCTGCAATGCGTTCACGGCCTCGCGGATCGCGTTCGTGCCAAAACCGTCGAGCAGGTTCGGCGGTGCGCGCAGCACGAATTGGCGCAGCACGTCGGCGATGTCTTCCAGCTCGCGCGAGAAGCCGTCGAGTGCATCCGCATCACGCGCGCTCAGCCGCGCGACTGACGGTTTCGTCCGTCCCTCGCCGGTGAGCAGATAGCTGCCGTCCGGCGCGGGGAGAAAATTCTGCGCTCGCCGCTCGACGATTCGCAGGCCCTGCCCGGCAAGCTCAAGGTCGCGGATCACCTGCGGATTGAGCAGGCTCACGGTGTAGGCCGCGACAGAATTGCGGAAACCCGGATGAAACTCCTCCGTGACTGCCGCTCCGCCGACCACCTTGCGACGCTCGACCACGCGCACGCGCAGGCCCGCCATCGCGAGATAGGCCGCGCAGGTGAGGCCGTTATGGCCAGCGCCGATGATGACGACGTCGGTTTCGGTCATGATGTCCCTGGCGTCATTCCGGGGCGCGCGAAGCGCGATCCGGAATCTCGAGGTTCCGGGTTCGATGCTTCACATCGCCCCGGAATGACATCTCTATATCAAGCATTCCTCGCTGCAACATCACGAGACCCTTTGTTGCCCGTTCAGGCGTGGTGTGCTCCATTGCGCGCGCCCGGCGCCCGCCGGAATTTAGCCGGAGATTCCATGGATTCGATCGTGCACCCCGCCGCCACGGAGCAGCCGTCGTCGTCGCGCAACCGGCTGTTGCTGGCGGTCTACACCGCTGCGATCTTCGTCAGCGCGCTGCTCCTGTTCTCGGTGCAGCCGCTGTTCACGAAGATGGTGCTGCCGCGGCTCGGCGGCTCGCCGGCGGTGTGGTCGGTCGCGATGGTGTTCTTCCAGTCGCTGCTGCTGGCCGGCTACGCCTATGCGCATCTCTTGATGCAGGTGAGGAACCGGATCGTTCCGGTGGCGGTGCATCTGGTGTTGCTGGTCCTGGCCTTCGCGACGCTGCCGCTCGGCATTGCCACCGCCTATGGCGAGCCGCCCGCGTCGGGCTATGCGGTCTGGCTGCTCGGCCTGTTCGTGGTCTCGATCGGGCTGCCGTTCTTCGCGCTCGCCGCCAACAATCCGCTGCTGCAAGCCTGGTTCGTCCGCACCGGCCATCCCGCCGGGCACGATCCCTATTTCCTCTATGCGTCCTCCAACATCGGCAGCTTTCTCGCACTGTTGTCCTATCCGTTCCTGCTGGAACCGGTGTTCACGCTGCACACGCAGAACCGCTTCTGGACCGGCGGCTATGGCCTCCTGATCGTCCTGATCGCCGCCTGCGGCGTGCTGTTGTTGCGCTCGCCAAAACTGGCGGTGGTCGATGCACGAACCGAGGAGATCAATGCGCCGGCACCCGGCCTCGTGACGCGGCTGCGCTGGATCTTCCTCGCCGCGGTGCCGTCGGGCTTGCTCATCGCCGTCACCGCGCACATCTCCACCGACGTCGCGGCGGCGCCGCTTCTGTGGGTGCTGCCGCTGTCGCTGTATCTGCTCACCTGGGTGGTGGTGTTCCAGTCGCGGCCGCTGCTGCCGCACAAATGGATGCTGGTGCTCCAGCCGGTCGCGATCGCGGGCGTGGTGTTCCTGCTGGCCTTCGGCGGCGAACAGAATCTGCTGCTGACGCTCGGCGGTCATCAATTGTGCTTCTTCGTCATCGCCATGGCCTGTCACGGCGAATTGGCGCGGACCCGGCCGGCCGCCAAATATCTCACCGGCTTCTATGTCGCGCTGTCGTTCGGCGGCATGGTCGGCGGCCTCTTTGCTGGCCTCTTTGCTCCATTCACCTTCTCATGGATCGCCGAATATCCGATCCTGGTCGCGCTCGCGGCGCTGTGCCGCCCGTCCGCCAACGAGCGTCTTGCCGGCATCGTCAAATGGTACTGGCTGGCGCTCGCCGCGCTCGCGGTGGCACTCGTTGCGCCGTCCTACACCACAGGCAGCCTCTCGACCTGGTTCGAGGATCACCGCGTCTGGGTCGCGGGCTCCGTCGGCGTGCTCGCTGCGCTGCTGACGCTGGCGCTCAATGCCGGCCGCTGGAAGATCTTTGCCACCGTTGCGCTCGCGCTGGCGTTGATCCGTGTCTATCCGGCGGACGAGGGCCGCGTCACCACCGTGCGAAGCTTCTTCGGCGTCCACAAGATCGTGGAGACGCCCGGCGGCTATTTCCATGTGCTGATGCACGGCACCACGATCCATGGCGCCGAGCGCTTCCGCAACAATGACGGCACGCCGGTCACCGGCCGGCCCGAGCCGATCACCTACTATCACAAGGACGGTGGCATCGGTCAGGCCATCACCGCGCTCCGCGAGCGCAAGGGCGCGCCGCTGAAGGTCGCCGCGATCGGCGTCGGATCGGGCACGCTGGCCTGCGCCGCCGAGCCCGGGGAGAGCTGGAAATTCTTCGAGATCGACCAGTCGATGGTCGACGCGGCGCGCGACCCGAAGAATTTCCGCTACATCTCGAGTTGCCTGCCGGACCTGAAGCCGGTGATCGGGGACGCGCGCCTGACCTTCGCGAAGGAGCCGGACGGCGCCTATGACTTGATCATCGTCGATGCCTATTCGTCGGATGCGATCCCGATCCATCTTGCGACCGAGGAGGCGATGAAGATCTACAAGGACAAGCTCGCGCCCCAGGGCGCCGTGGTGATGCACGTCTCCAACCGGCATCTCGATCTCGAGACCGTCGTGGTCGGCATCGCCGATGCCAACGATCTCAAGAGCTGGGTCTTCAACGAGGATTCCGGGCGGGATGGCGATTACATCTTTTCGACCGACGTCGTCATCTCCGCGCGCGAGGACGCCGACGTCGGCAAGATCGCCTCGTCCAAGGTCTGGGAGCAGACCGAAGCCGACGACAGGGTGCGAGTCTGGACCGACGATTATTCCAACATCCTCGGCGCGCTGTATCGGCGTTTGAGGGATGGGGAGTAGGGCCGCTTCGCAACTTCGTAGCCGGATGGAGCGGAGCGTAAGCCTGGGTCCCGGCTCTGCGTCGCGTCATTTCATGCCGCGCCGCATCCGGGACATGAGACGGTTTGCAGCTACGGCGCCACCGGCGTCCCCGCCGGCAGCGCAATTCCCCTCTCGCCCGCCACCTGCCGCAACAGGTCGGGCCTATCCGAGATGATCCCGTCGACGCCGATCTCGATCATGCGCGCCATGTCCTCAGGCTGGTTGACCGTCCAGACTACGACGCGCAGCCCGAGCCCGTGAGCCTCCGAGACGAGTGCCGCAGTCACGTCGCCGAAATAAGGCGACCAGATCGCGCCGCCTGCAGCCTTGATGGTTCGCGGCAGCGAGCCGCCGTGATCGGCCGGACTGAAACCCGCAGTCCAGCTGGTGGCCTTGTCCAGCGCGATCGTCTGGCCCGAGCCGCGCTGGAGCGTCAGGTACACGGTCGGAATGTTCGGGGCCTGCCGCTGCACGAGTTGCAGGGTCCTCCAGTCGAACGACTGGATCATGACGCGCTCGGAGAACTTCTCGGCCTCGATTAGCCCGAGCAGTTTGGCGACAAAGCCTTGCGGGTCGAGGGATTCGTCCGGGTGGTTCGGATCGATCTTGGTCTCGATGTTGAAGCGCACGCGATCGTTGCCGGATTTGCGCACCAGTGCGAACAGCTGCCTCAAGGTGGGAATGCGTGTCCCCGGCACGGGGCGCTGCTCGGGGAATTGCCTGGCGTAAGAACTGTCCGGCCGGATCTGGCCGACGTCATAGGTCCTGACGTCGGCGAACTGCAATTTTACGAAGGGCGTACCGGGCGGAGTGACATAGGCGCCGTTCGCATTCCGTGCGAGATCGGGATTGAGCCCGCGTTCATGCGAGATGATGACCTCGCCATCGGTGGTCACGCCGACGTCGAGCTCCAGCGTATCCACGCCCATCGACAGCGCGTTGGCGAAGGCCGGCAGGGTGTTTTCCGGCAACAGCGCCCGGCCGCCCCGATGCGCCTCGAGATCGAAGGCCATGGCCGGTCCCGCCATCAAAACCCAGAGCGAAGTCAGAACGGTCGTGGCACGTGATGACATGGTGCCTCGAATGGCGATCGGGAGTTCGTGCTGACCGGCGAGCGCCGTTGATGGCGACGGCGGACGGCCACGTCAGTTCTGGTAGTAATAGCCGCGCGGCTGATAAAGCTGCCGGGGCTGCGGCTGATAATAGCCCTGCTGGCCGTAGCCCTGGTTGTAATATTGCTGCGCCGGCTCATGATAGACCTGCGCGTCATAGAGCGGGCGGCTGGCCGAGCGCGGCGCCGGATAGCGTGTGCCGGTGTCGCTGCCGTCGGCCGGGTAGATGTAGTTGTCGTCCTGCGGCATGTAGCGGCGGGCAGGCTGCGCCGGCGGCGCCAGATTCACGGGATCGCCTGATGTGGCGTATTGCTCTTCGGCCGGCTGCGGGGCGCGGGCCACGGCATTGTTGGTGCGGCCGCGCGGATTGCGCGCCAGCGCCACCTGCGCCGAGCCGGTCAGCGTCACCGTGGTATTGAGCACGCCCTGCTGCTGCACCAGCGCATAGAGCGTCGATGCGTTCTGGCGCGACAGCCGCACGCAGCCATGGGAGGCCGGCGCGCCGAGCCGGCCGACCGAGTCCGTGCCGTGGATGGCGTGCCCGATCTTGGTGAAGAAGATCGCGTGCGGCATCGGCGCGTCGTCGAATTCCTTGGAGTAGTGATCCTCTTCCATGCGGAAGGCGCGGAACGCTCCGTTCGGCGTCTCGCGCGAGGGAATGCCCGTCGACACCGGCCAGCGATAGCGCGCGACGCCGTCGACGGCGACGGTCATCTGCTGATTGTCCTTGTCGACGGTGATTTCGACCTTGGCCTGTGCGGTGCCCGCGCTCAAAAGCAGCAGGGATGTGAAAGCAATAAAAAACGAACGCATCTGAAAACGCATTTGAGTTCTGGCCTCCGGCCTGTTCACGCAAGCGCCGCGGCTCTCCGTCCCCCGGCGTGCACTATGCCTGCAATCCGGCTTTCGTTCCAGCAGCCGGCCCAGCCATCGTTAACGTGATGCCGGGCGTAAGCAAGGCCGCTTTGTGCCGCGCCGCCCGCGGCGATGCTGACATTTTCGCGAGCGGAGCCGCGTTCACGACGCCGACAATTCGTCACAAAGGCGCAACCATTTGGCCGCTCTGGGCGTTGATGATCGCCTGCCTGACAGGCGGCTTTCGCCGCCGTTTACCTCGTGTATTTCCCTTGGGATCGAAGATGAACAGAGTCCGTATCGCCGCTGCGCCATTGCCGGCCGCCTTACCTGTCCGCCTGCTTTTCGCAGCCGCCGCCATCCTGCTCGCACTGTTATCGCTGCCGCAAGCTGGCCATGCCCAGGGCATCGTGCGCGGTGCCCAGGAAGGCGCCCATGAAGGCAACCGCATTGCCGGCCCGGTGGGCGGTGTGGTCGGAGGCGCGGTCGGCGCCGGTGTCGGCGGCGCCGTGGGCGCGGTCGAGGGCGTGCTCGGCATCCCCCACCGTCACTACCGCCACTGCCGCGGTTATTATGACGGCTATCACCGTTTCCATTGCTATCGATAGCCGCTGGTCATTCCGGAGCGCGACGAAGTCGCGAACACGGACTCCATTCATCCACCAACCCTGTCGCACGATGGATTCCGGGCTCGTGCTTCGCACGCCCCGGAATGACGGCAAGGGTCAATTCTTCAGCCGGTACCCGGTGCGGAAAATCCACCAGATCGTGACCAGGCAGATCACAAGGAACGCCGTCGTCATGCCGATGCTGACGGATACGCTCACGTCCGCAATCTCGTAGAAGCTCCAGCGGAAGCCGGAGATCAGATAGACGACCGGGTTGAGCAGCGCCACCGTGCGCCAGGTGGGCGGCAGCATGTCGATGGAATAGAAGCTGCCGCCGAGGAAGGTCAGCGGCGTCACCACCAGCATCGGAATCATCTGCAGCTTCTCGAACCCGTCGGCCCAGATGCCGATGATGAAGCCGAACAGGCTGAACGTCACCCCCGTCAGCACCAGGAAGGTCAGCATCCAGACCGGATGGTGAATATGCAACGGAACGAAAAGCCCGGCAGTGGCGAGGATGATCAGGCCGAGGATGATCGACTTGGTCGCGGCGGCGCCGACATAGCCGAGCACGATCTCGAAATAGGAGATCGGCGCCGACAGGATCTCGTAGATCGTGCCGGTGAATTTCGGGAAGTAGATGCCAAACGAGGCGTTGGCGATGCTCTGCGTCAGCACCGAGAGCATGATCAGGCCCGGCACGATGAAGGTGCCGTAGCTGACGCCCTCGACCTGGCTGATGCGCGAGCCGATCGCGGCGCCGAACACCACGAAATAGAGCGAGGTGGAGACCACCGGCGAGACGATGCTTTGCAGCAGCGTGCGCCAGGTGCGTGCCATTTCGAACAGATAGATGGCGCGGATGGCGCGGTGATTCATGACGTCCTCACGAGATCGACGAAGATGTCCTCGAGCGACGATTGCGTCGTGTCGAGATCGTTGAAGCGGATGCCGGCGGTGCGCAGGTCGCTGAGCAGGCTGGTGATGCCGGTGCGCTCGCCCTTGGTGTCGTAGTCGTAGACCAGCGTCGCGCCGGAATCGCAGAGGTCGAGCTCGTAATGGCCAAGGCTCTCCGGCAGCGAGGTAATCTCGTTCTGCAAATGCAGCGTCAGCCGCTTCTTGCCGAGCTTCTGCATCAAGGTCGCCTTGTCCTCGACCAGCACGATCTCGCCCTTGTTGATGACGCCGATGCGGTCGGCCATCTCCTCGGCTTCCTCGATGTAGTGCGTGGTGAGGATGATGGTGACGCCGGACTGCTGCAGGGTGCGCACCACCTCCCACATGCCCTTGCGCAGCTCGACGTCGACGCCGGCGGTGGGCTCGTCCAGGAACAGGATCTGCGGTTCGTGCGAGAGCGCCTTGGCGATCATCACGCGGCGCTTCATGCCGCCGGAGAGCGTGATGATCTTGCTGTCCTTCTTGTCCCACAGCGAGAGGTCCTTGAGCACCTTCTCGACATGATCAGGGTTCTTCGGCTTGCCGAACAGGCCGCGGGAGAAGCTCACGGTCGCCCACACGCTCTCGAAGGCGTCGGTGTGGAGTTCCTGCGGCACGAGGCCGATCAGCGAGCGCGCCTTGCGGTAGGAGGTCTGGATGTCCTCGCCGCCGACGAGGACCTTTCCCTCGCTCGGATTGGCGATGCCGCAGATGATCGAGATCAGCGTGGTCTTGCCCGCGCCATTGGGCCCGAGCAGCGCGAAGATCTCGCCGCGCTTGATATCGAGATTGACGTTCTTGAGCGCCTTGAAGCCGGACCCATAGGTCTTCGACAGATTGGCGACGGAAATGATGGATGACATGATGGCCGGCGGGATGGGGAAGGGAGGCTGGAACCCGCCCGGGCGGGCAGGTCAGCGGGTGTCCTGACATAGGAATGCCCTTGCCGGGTCGCAATTGGCCGGAGAAAAATGGTCTCAAAACAGGCCCTTCGGTGTCAGGTTCCGGGCAAGTGTTGCGCGATGGTCACGGCCTGCGGCTAAGATTGCCGCTCACGCGGCTCTTTGTTGCGTCTGCGAGCG
Organism: Bradyrhizobium niftali; assembly: GCF_004571025.1. Lineage (GTDB taxonomy): Bacteria > Pseudomonadota > Alphaproteobacteria > Rhizobiales > Xanthobacteraceae > Bradyrhizobium > Bradyrhizobium niftali. Next base: position 107,265 of record NZ_SPQT01000012.1, read on the forward strand.
GGCCATGGCTACGATTCCGGCCGATCGCAAAGCGTATTGTCCCCAGGGAATCCATCGATGAGACCGAACGGCCGTCACACCGCCGGCGCCAGCCAGTTGCCCGCCATCCGTGCGTGGGCGATGTGCCTGCTCCTGCTGTCAGCTGTTGCCATGAGTCCGACCACCGCGAAGGCGGCGCCGACGAGCCAGGCCGCGGCCGCGACCACGCATGTCTACCTGCTCCGCGGCGTGCTCAACATCTTCTCGCTCGGGCTCGACACGATCGGCTCCCGGCTCCAGGCGCAGGGCATTCCCGTAACGGTTGCCAATTTCGTGTCCTGGTCCTCGCTCGCCGATGAGGCCGCGACCGCCTACAAGGCCGGCCGCATCAAGACCATCGTCCTGGTCGGCCATTCCTCGGGCGCGACCGCGCTGCCGGACATGATCGCCAAGCTCAACCAGCTCGGCGTGCCCGTGAAGCTCGCGATCGGACTCGATTCCGTGTTCAAGACCAAACTCTCGACCGGCGCCGAACGCTACATCAACATCTATATCGGCGATGGTCCCGGTGAGCCGGTGCGGGCCGCGGCCGGCCTGCGCGGCAAGCTCGACAATGTCGACGTGCGCGGCACCGGCGTCGGCCACATCTCGATCGACAAGAACGAGGCGATCCAGCGCCGCGTCATCGCCGAGATCGACGCCGCGATCATGCGCTCGCGCGCCCCGGCGCCGGTTGCCGAACCCGGCGCGCCCAGGCAGGCGCGCTCGGCGGCCGCGACGGCGCCGGCCAGGAACTAGGGCGCGTTTGCGCGACGGGCTGCTGTCCGTCGCGCCGCGATCTTTCCGGCAAGTGCAGAGATCGCGAGGGGCGGCAGTGAGCGTGTGCGCGTCATCCCGCGCTCCCTCGTCATCTCATGAAGGCGCGAATGGCATCCGCGATCTCGCCTGCATGCGTTTCCAGCGCAAAATGACCGGTGTCGAAGAACTCCACGACGGCGTTGGGATTGTCGCGCTTGAACGCTTCGGCGCCGGGCGGAATGAAGAACGGATCGTTCTTGCCCCAGACCGCGAGGAACGGCGGCTTGTGCTTGCGAAAATACTCCTGGAATGACGGATAGAGCGCGACATTGCTCCTGTAGTCGCCGAACAGATCGAGCTGGATATCGTCGGAGCCCAGACGCGCCAGGTAGAAGTTGTCGAGGTTCTGGCCGTCTGGCGACACCATGGTCGCATCGGGGACGCCATGGGTGTACTGCCAGCGTGTCGCCTCCGGCACGAGGAAAGCGCGCAGCGCATCGCGGTTGGCCGACGACGGATCCTGCCAATAGGCCTTGATCGGTGTCCAGCCGTCGCTGAGGCCATCCTCATAGGCGTTGCCATTCTGCGAGATGATCGCCGTGATCCGCTCAGGATGGCGCAACGCGAGCCGGAAACCGGTCGGCGCGCCGTAGTCGAAGACATAAACGGCGAAGCGATCGAAGCCGATCACTTCGGTGAACCGCTCGATCACCCGCGCGATATTGTCGAATGTGTAATTGAATGTTTCGCGCGCGGGCATGTCGGACTGGCCGAAGCCGGGAAGGTCCGGGGCCACGATGTGAAACTTGTCCGCAAGCAGCGGGATCAAGTCGCGGAACATGTGGCCGGCGCTCGGGAAACCGTGCAGTAGCAGAAGCTTCGGCGCCCCCGACGGCCCGGCCTCGCGATAGAAGACCTTGAATCCGTCAACGTCGGCGGTGCGATATCGGGTGGAGGTCATGGCAGTCTCCGTTCCTGGCAAGGGATGTTGTTGACGTGAGCGGGTTTGCTGGACGTCGGGCGCGCTAATTGCCGCTCACAGCGCGGACCGCGTCGCGAATGATATCGGCAACAGCCGCGGGCGCCGTGACGCTGGGCGTGTGATCGACGGCGAGCGTTCGGATGTTCGCCTTCATGCGTTCCGCCATGAAGCGCTGCGTCTCGGGCACGATCATGCGGTCCTGCTCGGCGATCAGGTACCAGGTCGGAACGTCCTTCCACAGCGGGCGGCCCGCCGGGACCGTTATGCAATTCAGCGAGATAGGCCGCTGCACGGATGCCAGCACAGTGTGATCCTGCGCTGAAGCGTTCTGTGCGAATGCCGCTGCAAAGGCATTCTCAGGCAACCAGATCAGGCCATTGTCATCGGGAGCAAGCTTTGGCGCCTGCGGGTGGGGGACAAGGCGATAGAACACGTCTGCAACCTTCTCCCCCTCCTCGGGCGCAAGGGCTGCGACATAGACCAGCGCCTTCACGCGCGCCGGACGCGCAAGTGCGATGACGGCGCCGGCATAGGCGTGCCCGGCAATCACGACCGGGCCTTCAATGCGATCGAGGCTCCGGTTGAGTGCCGCGACATCGTCGGCAAGGGAGGTCAGTGGAAGCGGCGCCGCGTGCGCCTTGATCCCCTCGGCCTCGAGCGCGGTGATGACTCGTGCCCAGCTCGATCCATCCGCCCACGCCCCGTGAGCCAGGACCGCCGTCACACTGCCTCTAGCCATCGTTGCCTCCTTAGTAACCTGTAAAATAGCATCAGTTAGGTTATGTCTGTAATGCGTAACTTGTCAACTTGAATTTAACAGGTTATGTGGGGAATGTTCCGTTTTGGCTGGGGAGCCCACATGTCACGTAGACCGCCCGCCATGTTCGTCGCCGACTCGCTTGGCCTCGATTTTCTCAATTCGATCGCCACGCCGGTCGATACGCCCGTCGATTGGATCGACGATGGTGATGGGCTGATCGACTGGCTCGCTCAGGCGAGGCTCGTTGCAGTCGATGAGCTCGATGCGATGAAGGCGCGTGCCTTGCTTGGCGAGCTGGACAAGGTCGCGGACCAGGCCCGCGCCTTGCGCGAGTGGTTTCGCGGCTTTGTGGTTGAGCATGCAGGCCGGCCGCTCACCGTGAAGGCGCTGCAGGAGCTCGGGCCGCTGAACAGCCTCCTGGCGCGCGACGACTCGTTCCGACAGATCGCGCGACGCCAGGGTGCGGGCGGGCTTGCGCTGCAAAGAATGCGGCACTGGCGATCGCCCGAATCCCTGCTCTTGCCGGTCGGCGAAGCGCTGGCGAAATTCGTCTGCGACGAGGACTTTTCACACGTGAAGGCGTGCGAGGGCCATAACTGCACGATGCTGTTCGCCGACCACACCCGCAGACGCGCGCGACGATGGTGCTCGATGGCGATCTGCGGCAACCGGGCCAAGCAGGCTGCGCACCGCAGCCGGCTCAAGAGCAGGCACTGACCGACGGCAGCGCTACCTGCGGCGCAGCCTAGGCTGGGCACATCGGCCGAGGACCTGCGTCCGGCTCGGCGCGCGCATCGAGGCTCCTCATGGCCCTGCGGGATGCGACAATTTCCGTGGTTCCGTGCCCCAAATTCCACCCAATCGGTGGTCACTAAGCCCCAGGGGGAGGCTGCGGCCTCCCGTGGTGGGACTGCTCGGCTGATGCTTGATCCAAGGCGAATCTTCGTGCTGGCAGCGGTTGCGCTGCTCGCCTTGAGCACCGGTGCGGCCGTTGCCTCGCCCCCCAAGTCAAAGCCCGCCGCGGTCGCACCCGTCGCTCCGCCGCCACCTCCGCCGGCCGAACCGCTGCCGCCGCCAAAAATCTACCTGTTCCGCGGCGCCATGGGGCCGATCTTCTCGACCGGCATGGACCGGCTCAGCGAGAAGCTGACCAAGGCCGGCTTCTCCGCCGACGTCTACGAATTCACCATCTGCCGATGGATCGGCGATCGCGCCATCACCAGCTACAAGGAGAGCCCGGCGCCGATCGTGCTGATCGGTCACTCCATGGGCGGGCTGTGCTCGATCGTCATCTCCGAGATGGCGGCCAAGGAGAACATCCCGATCAGCCTCGTCATCGCCATCGATCCCGCGCATGCGACCGGCGACGTGCCGCTCAATGTCGAGCGCTTCATCAACATCTTCCTGTCCGACAGCGTGCTCGGCGGCGGCGATGTCGTGGCCGTGCCCGGCTATCGCGGCCATTACGCGAGCTACGATCTCAAGGAGAACAGCCGCGTCTCGCATATCAACATCGAGAAGTCCGACGACATCCATCGCCAGATCGTCGAGATGGTGACGCAGCTGCCGCGTATCCCCGCGCAGCCCCATGCCGATGCCGTGCCGCTGCGCTATCTCGTGCCGGCGAACAGCTTGGTGGAATTGTGGGACTCCGGCATGCGGGTGCCGGTACGCCGCGGCGACACCATGGAGAGCATCGCCGCAGCCAATCGCGTGCCGCTGTGGTCGATCGCGCAGAGCAACTCGCTGGCAGAGAACGCACAGCTCACGCCCGGCCAGTCCATCATCGTCCCGCGCCATCTGACGCCGCCGGAGCCGACGGCAGCGATGGCAGCGCCGCCGCCCGCGCCGGCGGGGCGGAAGTAGTTGTTCTTCGCCTCTCCCCGCAAGCGGGGAGAGGAGACGATCAAACATTCGACCCGTGGATCGCGTCGATGACAGCGTCGGTGACCTCCTTCGTCGTCGCCTTGCCGCCGACATCGGGCGTCAGCACGCCGGCTGCGCAGACGCGTTCGACGGCCGTCATCAGCCGCACCGCGGCGTCCTTCTCGCCGAGATGTTCGAGCATCTGCGCGCCGGTCCAGAAGGTCGCGACCGGGTTGGCGATGCCCTTGCCGGTGATATCGAAGGCCGAGCCGTGGATCGGCTCGAACATCGAGGGGAAGCGGCGCTGCGGATCGATGTTGCCGGTCGGCGCGACGCCGAGGCTGCCCGCGAGCGCGCCGGCAAGGTCGGAGAGGATGTCGGCGTGCAGGTTGGTCGCCACGATGGTGTCGAGGCTCTTCGGATGCAGGGTCATGCGCACCGTCATGGCGTCGACCAGCATCCTGTCCCAGGTCACATCGGGGAATTCGCCGGCGACCTCGGCCGCGATCTCGTCCCACATCACCATGCCGTGGCGCTGCGCGTTCGACTTGGTCACGACGGTCAGGAACTTGCGCGGACGCGACTGCGCGAGCTGGAACGCGTAGCGCATGATCCGCGTCACGCCGACGCGGGTGAAGACCGCAACTTCAGTGCCGACTTCTTCGGGCAGGCCCTTGTGGGCGCGGCCGCCCATGCCGGCATATTCGCCTTCGGAGTTCTCGCGCACGATCACCCAGTCGAGATCGCCGACGCCGACATTGCGCAGCGGCGAGGCGACGCCCGGCAGGATCTTGGTCGGCCGCACATTGGCGTATTGGTCAAAGCCCTGGCAGATCGGCAGCCGCAGGCCCCACAGCGTGATGTGGTCGGGCACGTCGGGCGCGCCGACCGCGCCGAAATAGATCGCGTCGAACTTCTTCAGCTCCGTGAGGCCATCGGCCGGCATCATCACGCCGTGCTTCTTGTAATAGTCCGAGCCCCAGTCGAAGGTCTTGACGTTGAAGGCAAGGTCGCCGCTGCGCTTGGCCAGCGCCTCCAGCACGCGGACACCGGCCGAGATGACCTCGGGGCCGATGCCATCGGCGGGAATTGCTGCGATCGAATGGGTGCGCATGAAAATGCTCCGTTTGAGAGATCAGTGGGATTGCGGGACGGGTTCGACGGGCGCGGTCTGCGCACGCGACAATAGCAGGGTGAGGACCGCGGAGAGAACGAGCAGGCCGGCGACGAAGTAAAGCCCGCCATTGAAGCTGCCGGTTTGGTCCTTGATCCAACCGATCATGGCAGGCCCGACGAAGCCGCCGAGATTGCCGATCGAGTTGATGGTGGCGATGCCGGCTGCGGCCGCGGGACCGGACAGGAACAGCGTCGGCATGCTCCAGAGCGGCGGTTTTGCCGAGGAGATGCCGATGTTGACGAGCGCAAGCGCAACCAGCACCGCGACGACGCCGGTCGCAAGGCCGGCATAGGCGAGCCCGGCCGCGGCGATCAGGCAGGCCCACACGACGTGCCAGGTGCGCTCGCCGGTGCGGTCCGAGTGTCGTGCCCACAGGATCATGGCGACCACCGCGGCGGTTGCCGGCAATGCGTTGAGGAAGCCGACCTGAAGCGAGGACAGGCCGAACTGCTTGATGATCTGCGGCGCCCAGACGCCGAGCGTGTAGAGGCCGGCCGAGGTGCCGAAATAGATCAGCGCCAGCGCCAGAACACGCGGATCGGCAAGCCCGCGCCAGATGCTGTGGCTCGCGGTTGCGGCCTTGCTGGTGGTCTCCGCGTTCATGGTCTCAATCAGCCAGCGGCGCTCGTCATCGGCGAGCCATTTCGCTTTCTCGGGACGATCGGTGAGGAAGCCGAGCACGACGAAGCCGAGCAGCACGGCCGGCAGCGCCTCCAGCACGAACAGCCATTGCCAGCCCTTGAAGCCGAGCAGGCCGTCCATCTCCAGCAGCGCGCCTGATATCGGCGATCCCAGCACGGTGGAGAGCGGCGCAGCCGCCATGAACAGCGCGGTCACCGCGGCGCGCTGGCGCGCGGGGAACCAGTAGGAGAGGTAGAGGATGATGCCGGGAAAGAAGCCGGCTTCGGCGACGCCGAGCAGGAAGCGCAGCACGTAGAAGCCGGTCGGCCCTTGCACGAATGCCATTGCCGCCGAGACGAGGCCCCAGGTGATCATCACCCGCGCGATCCAGATCCGCGCGCCGATCTTGTGCAGGATGATGTTGGAGGGCACCTCGAACAGGAAATAGCCCCAGAAGAAGATGCCGGCGCCGAAGCCGTAGACCGCGGGCGACAGGCCGATGTCCTTGTTCATCGTCAGCGAGGCGAAGCCGATATTGACGCGGTCGATGAAGGCCACGAAGTAGAGCAGCATGATGAAGGGAACGATGCGCCAGGTGATCTTGCGCAGCACGCGCGTCTGAATCTCGCTCGCCACCCTGGCCTCCCCTCGAGTTCCGATTGTTGTTGTGCGGCGGACCCGGAGGTCTACGCCGGCCATGAGCGTAGGCGGGGGAGGAGGCACACTCAATCGGCACTGGTTTATACAAAAAAATGATATAATCCTCGCTAGGTGAAGCGCACGGGGCGAGGGGGATCCGGGATGGAATTGCATCAGTTGCGATGCTTCGTGGCGGCGGCCGAGCAGCTGCATTTCGGCCATGCGGCGCAGCAGCTCCAGATGCTGCCGTCCGCGCTCGGGCGCCAGATCAGGCTGCTGGAAGAGGATCTGGGCACGCGGCTGTTCGCGCGGACCACGCGCGCGGTGTCGCTCACCGAGGACGGCGCCACGCTGTTGCGCGATGCCCGTGCCATCCTGGCCAAGGTCGAGGCGGTCGAGAATAACTTACGCAACCGCTCGCGTGCGGGGGCCGCGCGCCGGCTGCGGGTCGGCGCCATCGACAGCGCGGCGGCGGGATTGCTGCCGCCGCTGCTGCGCGATTTCCGCGACAGGCATCCTGACATCGCGGTGCAGCTCCTCGAGGACAAGACCGTCCGGCTGCTGCCCAAGATCCTGACCGGCGCGCTCGATCTCGCTTTCGTCCGCCCGCCTCACAGCGCGGACAAGCGGCTCGAATTCCGCGATCTGCTCCAGGAGACCGCCATCGTCGCGTTCCCGCAGCGCCACGCGCTCGCCGAGCGCAAGTCGATCACGCTGGCGCAGATCGCCGACGAGGCCATGCTGGTGCCGGACCGCCGCTCGCGGCCGCACAGCCATGACCTCACCATCAAACTGTTCGAGCAGGCCGGATTGACGCCGCGCATCGTGCAGGTCGCCGACGAGAAGCAGACCATCATCCAGCTGGTGGCAACGAAGCTCGGGGTCGCGATCGTGCCGCGCTGGACCACGCGAATGGCGGTGTCGGGCGTGCGCTTCGTGCCGCTCAGGCCGAAGCAGAGCGGTCCGGTCGGCCGGCTGCCGCTTGCGGCGGCCTGGTTGCGCGGCTCGCGCGATCCGGCCCGCGATGCCATGCTGGCGGTGCTCGAGACGCGCCTGCGCAGCTATGCGCGCGAGGCCTGAGGGACTATGACATTGACGTGGATAGAAGGTGGAAGGTGATGACGGATCAGAAAGCTTCGCGCGAATTGCGGGTGGCCATCGCAGGCCTGGGCTCGATCGGCACCAAGATCGCGACCGCGCTCGATCAGGGCATCGAGGGGCTGACACTGTCCGCCGTCGCCGTGCGGGATCCCGCCAAGCATCAAACATTCCTCAACGACCTGCGTCGCGCGCCGCAGGTTTTGCCGATCGACCAGCTCGGTGAGGCCGCCGACATCGTGGTCGAGTGCGCACCGAGCAGCCAGCTGCGCGCGATCGTCGAGCCGGCAGTGAAGCGCGGCAAGGCCGCGGTCGTCGTCAGCGTCGGCGGGCTGCTCGACAATTTTGATCTGGTCGATCTTGCCCGTGCCAATGGCGGCCGCATCATCGTGCCGACCGGCGCGCTGATCGGGCTCGATGCCGTCAACGCCGCTGCCATCGGCACCATTCATTCGGTGAAGATGGTCACGCGCAAGCCGATCGACGGGCTGAAGGGCGCGCCCTTTATCGTCCAGAACAACATCGACATCGACAATCTGCGCGAGCCGCTGAAGCTGTTCGAGGGTACCGCGCGCGAGGCCGCAAAAGGCTTTCCGGCCAATCTCAACGTCGCGGTGGCGCTGTCGCTCGCGGGCGTCGGGCCTGATCGCACCTCCGTGCAGATCTGGGCCGATCCGACCGTGACGCGCAACGTTCACCGCATCGAGGTCGAGGCGGATTCGGCGCGCTTCTCGATGTCGATCGAGAACATCCCGTCCGAGAACCCCAAGACCGGGTTGATCACGGCGCTGTCCGTGATCGCGCTGCTGCGCAAGCAGCGCGCCGCGTTGTGTGTGGGGACGTGAGTTCTAGAGCGTGATGGGTTGAGGTCGAGTCGAGAACAGCGCTGCGTTCCCTCCCCCCTTGCGGGGGAGGGAACGCACCTCCCTCGAAATTACGCGCCCGTCACGCGCCAGATCGCATTGCCGACGTCGTCGGCCATCAGCAGCGACTTCTTGTCGGGGCCGATCACGACGCCAACCGGACGGCCGTAGGATTCCTTCTCGTCCGGGGACAGGAAGCCCGACAGGATGTCGCGACCGGGGCCGGACGGGCGGCCGTTCTCGAACGGGATGAACACCAGCTTGTAGCCGGACAGCGTGCTGCGATTCCACGAGCCGTGCTGGCCGATCACCATGCCGTCGGGGAAACCAGGCAACGTGCCCGCCGGCATCCAGCACAGGCCGAGCGAAGCGGTGTGGCCGCCGAGCGCATAGTCCGGTTGAAGCGCCTTGGCGACCATCGCCGGATCCTGCGGCACGCGGTCATCCACCGTCTTGCCCCAGTAGCAATAGGGCCAGCCATAGAAGCCGCCGTCGCGTACCGAGGTGAGATAGTCCGGCGGCGTCTCGTCGCCGAGGCCGTCGCGCTCGTTGACGACGGTCCAGAGCACGTTCGTGTTCGGCTCCCAGGCAAGGCCCACCGGGTTGCGCAAGCCGGCGCCGAAGATGCGATGCGTGCCGGCGATGAGGTCGAGCTCGTACACCGCGGCGCGGCCTTCCTCGACCTCCATGCCCATCTCGGCGATGTTGCTGAGCGAGCCGACGCCGGCATACAGCTTCTTGCCGTCGGGGCTGGCGAGCAGGCTGCGCGTCCAGTGGCCGCTCGGCTTGAACGTCGTGAGCCGCTTGCCCGGTGCGGTGATGCGGTCGGCATTGGCGACATAGGGGAAGGCCATCACGCCGTCCGTATTGCCGACATAGAAGGTGTCGCCGACCAACGCCATGCCGAACGGCTGGCTGAGGTTCTCCATGAACGCGCCGCGAACTTCGGCGACGCCGTCGCCGTCCTTGTCGCGCAGCAGCGTGATGCGGTTGGCGGAAACGCCGAGCGCGGCGGCGCGCCGCATCGTTGCCTGCATCGCGTAGTGAAACACGCTGCGCGGAGGGCCTGCGATCTGCGTCGCTTCCGCGATCAGCACATCGCCATTGGGCAGCACCTCGATCCAGCGCGGATGGTCGAGGCCGGTCGCGAACGCGTTGACCTTGAGCCCCGGCGCGACGGCCGGCTTCTGGCCCTCGCTCCAGCCGCGTGCGGTCGGCATCTTCAGTGTCGGGATCGCGCCTTGCGGTTTCGCCTCGGGAATGGCGGGCGTCTGACCCCAGGCCGGTGCGGGCTCCGTGCCCGAGAGCTTGCGCCATTGCAGCGCGATGCCGCCGAGCAGCGCGACGAACTGCGCAAAGATGCTGGAAAAAGTCATGAGAGGCCCCTGTGTGCGCGCGCATCCAACTGGCTGAAGGGGCAGACGTCAACCTGTGCGGCGCACCGGCCGGGCCTATTCCCGTGGAATGGCAGCCGATCGAATTTGCATGGCAGGGTGAACTGGCCGCGGATCAGCGGCCGATCTGCCGCTCCAGCCGCCGTGCCGCGCGAAAATCGTTGAGGTGATGGATGTTCGGCGCCAGCGCGGCCTCCTTGGACAGGAGATGATAGACCCGCGCCACCGTGCGCTGCTTCTGCTTCGGCCGCCCCGGGGGCAGCGCCCGCGCCTTTCGCGCGGCGGCAATGGCGTGCTCGCGAAAATAATCGTAGGCGTCCGACATGGCGCGATGCTCTGTGGTCAGTGCATGTGTCGCGGGGGTAACGAGCGAGCGGAAGGGCGGTTCCTCTCGCTGTCGTCCCGGCGAAGGCCGGGACCCATACCGCGGAATCCATCGTTTGCGGATGGTAGACGTACCGAACGACGAGTCTTCGCCAAACCCCGGCCTGTGGTTATGGGTCCCGGCCTTCGCCGGGACGACACCGAATGTGTGGCGCGGGCTCCGCTATCACCGCGGCGACAGGAACGGGATGATCATCGGCACGCGGCGGCAATAGGCGCCGTAGGCGTCTTCGCCGAGCTCCTTGGACAGGAACACCTCTTCCATCCGTCCCTTCTGCCACATGCCGAGCGAGATCAGGATCGCGCCGAGGATCGTCGTCACGGCGCCGATCGCGATGCCGGTGACGAGCATGCCGAAGATCAGCCCGGTGTAAATCGGGTGGCGCACGATACCGTAGGGGCCGGTGTCGATGACGTGGTGGTCTTCCTTGTGGGTGATGGTGTTGGACCAGAACTTTCCGAGATGCAGCCGCCCCCACCAGGCGAAGGCGATGCCGGCGACCGAGAGGACCGCGGCGATGGTGATGCCGGTGTTGCCGAGCACCCAGAGCGGCTTCCAGCCCATGACTTCCGCAATCCACGGCGTGTACAGGATGCCGCCGACCAGGATCGGCAGGCGATAGCGCTGCGACTCCAGCGTCATCACCTGCTTCTTGGTCCGCCCCTGCCAGAACGAGGCGCCCACCCAACTGGCGAGAAAGGCGAGCCAGATCAGGGCCAGGAGTTCGGTCGGCCAGGTCGTGGTCCAGCCACCCCAGGCCACGGAGAGAAGCTTGCTGAAATCGAAGGACATGAGGAAAGGTTCTTTGGTTTGGGCGGCGGCCTTAGCCCACGCGCGAGGAGAGCGCGTGATGCTTGATGGCGCCGGAGGGCTGCTGGCCGTTGCGGGCGAGCAGATGGGTGATGGTTTCGCGTAGCACCGGCTCGATCGGGCGCGGCGCGTAGCCAAGCTCATTACGGGCTTTGCCGATCGAGAGGTCGCTCGCGGCAAGCGCGATGCGCACGCCTTCGCCAGTGCCGTTGGGCGGCCGGCGCGTGATGTGATCGGAGATCTTCTCGAGCATAACGGCGGAAAGTTCGGCGATCTTGCCGGGCACGACGATCGGGAACTGCCGGCGGCCGCTCATCGCCGACATCATTCGCAGGATGCGGCCGAGCGGGACGCAGTCGCCGCCGAGGATGTAGCGCTGGCCAATGCGGCCGCGCTCCATCGTCAGCACGAGGCCCATGGCGACGTCGCGGACATCGACGAGATTGACCAGGAAGTTGAGATGCGGCTGCACCTTCTTCTGGAGGAAGTACCAGAGCATCGCGGTCGGCGGCGTCAGATTGTGGTCGGCGGCACCGATCGGCATGGTCGGCGTGCCGATCACGAGCGGAAAGCCATTGGCCGCGGCCTTCGCGGCATGATGCTCGGCCAGCGACTTCGACCGCGTATAGGCACCGGGCATCGCGTCGGCCGGCTGCAGCGCCTCCTCGGCGGGCGCGCCGTTGAGGTCGGTATAGGGGAACAGGATCGATTCCGTCGAGCAGTGCAGGAAGCGCGACACGCCGCGCTTCATCGCAGCTGCCAGCACGACCTCGGTGCCGCGGAAATTGACGTCGTGAAAGTCCTGCTTGTTGGCAACCCACATGCCGGGCAGGCCGGCGAGGTGATAGACCTGATCGACGCCGGCCAGCGCGGCATCGACCGCGGCGCCGTCCAGCACCGAGCCGTGAACATAGTCGACGTCGGTATTGGCGGCGGCCGGCGGCCGGACGTCGAGAACACGCACCCGCTGCCCACGGGCGCGGAGCGATTCTACGAGATGATGTCCGATGAAGCCGCTGCCACCGGTAACCAGTACGAGAGCCATGAAGAAGGTTTGCTGTTTTGCTTCTAGAGCTATCGGGTTGAAAGGGAATTGGTCGGAAGAGGCGCCAGAATCGCGGCAAGGTCGCGACGGAAGCCCAGTGCAATGAATAATTTTGCCATGACAAACATCGGTCCCAGCAAAAGATGCGACGGAAACGTGAATAACGAGGCTTCGCGCCCCTCAAAAACCTTGTGGCCGATGGCCTGCGCGGCAAGGCCGAGCCCGACCAGCGCGGCGAAAATCGCCCACATCGTCATGGTGCTAGCTTGCGCCGAAATGGTCGTGGCGATCGAAAACAGCACGACGGAGACGGCCAGAATGCCGACCCCGAGCGCAACGTCGAGCAGCAGCCAATAGATCAGAACCGGCAAGGCCAGGATGACTGCCAGACTGAGTTCAGTTCCGAATAGCGGCACCTTCACCAACGTCAGCGGCAGCACGGCGCCCGTGAACAGCAAGAGGATACCGACCACATGCATCGCCGTATTCCGGGGATCGCGATGGTACTCGACATAAACGGCAAGTTGGCGTTGAAACAAGCCACCCATCTTGGTCTCATGCAGCACAGGGTTGGGGAAGGACGAACCAGAGCCTATAGCACCTGATAGGGCAGTGCACAAACCGGCACTATTGTCGCGCAAGACCGTGCTGTCGCGCTGTGAAACAGGTCACAAAACAATCAGGACTTCAAGGGGTTCCGTCTGGCGCCGAGGCGCGCTCGTTCAGCGCTTCTTGGCGGGCTTTTTCGTCGCAGGCGCAGGTGCCGCAGCCGGATGCGCGGGTGCCTCCTCCGGTACCTTGGCAAAGGTCAGGATTTGCAACTGGCCGTTGACGGCCGCGGTCGGCTTCGCCCGGTCGAGAAACTGCTCCTCGCCGAGGCCGATCGGGTGCAGCCGCTTGGTCGAGATCTTGAACGTGTTCACCAGCACGTCGCGGATCGCGTCGGCCCGGCGCTGGCTCAGGATCGCATTGGCCTCGCGCGTCTTCGAATTGGATTCGACGTGGCCGACGATCAGGAAGGTGTAGGGCAGCAGCGAGGAATGAACCAGCGCGTCCGCGATGCGGCCGACGGTCTGGTAGGACGCCGGCTGGATGATCGGCGTGTCGGCGTCGAACTGGATCTGCGCGTTGAAGGCGGGCAGCTTGGCGAGATCAGGCGCGATCGGCGGCCGGTTCACCGGCCCCGGATCGTTCTTGATCCTGGCCTTGGCGCGCTCCATCACCTGCTGCTTCAGCGCGGGAAGGTCGATTTCGGCGGCCTCTTCGACATGGTTCAGCTTGCCGACGATGTCGTCGCGGGTCGGCGGCGCCGTCTGTGCGCTGGCTGCGCCCGCGAGCAAGGCGAGGCCGAGCGCGATGCCGATTCCGGCAGTGGAGAGCCCCTTCGCGCGCATCATCGATACCCCGCGTCGTCCACGGCCTTCAGGCAGTTGTTGCTGATGCCCTTGGGCGTCGAGACCAGGCAGGGGATCGACTTGCTGGTCTCCTTGGTCGAGCCGCCGCAGACCTTGACGATCTCGCGCTGGCAGGCGTTCGCCACCGTGATGCGCGCGGCGACGCGCTTCTGGATGGCGTCGAAGACGCCGAGATAATCGCTCTGGCACTGCGGCGAGAGCACGTCGCGGTTGCGGGACAGGCACTCCTTCAGCCGGGTCGAATCCGGATTGACGCCGCGGCAATTGGCGACGATTTCCGCACCGCAGCTCGCCGCCAGCTTTCCGATCGAATCGCCAAAGCTCATGGTCTCCGCCGCCGCAAGCGACGGCATAACCAATGCCAGCACGATCAATGTGATGGAGCCCCGGACCATGGCCGCATCTGATACGGGGAAGTTCGCGGTGGTCAAGGGGCGTAGAGCGAAGAAAGACGGCGGCGTAACGCCGCCGCAACAGGGGAGGGCCTCACGCCCGCTGCACGAAGCTGTCCACGACCTTCTTCTCGCCGGCCTTGTCGAAGGCGATGGTGAGCTTGTTGCCGTCGATCTTGGTGACGCGGCCGTAGCCGAATTTCTGGTGGAAGACGCGGTCGGAGAGCGAGAATTCCGAGGTCGTGCCGGTGGATTTGGCGACCAGCTCGCCCTCGATCGTCATCGGTCCGCGCCGGCGCGAGGAGAAGCTGCCGAAATCGGGTCCGGATGACGAGGAGGACGAGAACGTCGCGGCCTCTTCCTCAAAGCTGCCGTGGCCGCCGGCGCCGGTGCGGCCGCCGCCGCGGTTGCGGTTGGCCTGCGCCCGCTGCCAGCCCGGTGTCGTATAGCTGGAGCCGAACGCCTCCATGTCGTCGAAGCGCGAGGCGCCATAGCCGCCGGTGCCGCCCCAGGCCGAGCCGCCCTTGGATTCCGTGATCTCGACATTGGCCGCCGGCAATTCGTCGAGGAAGCGCGACGGGATCGTGGTCGACCAGGTGCCATGGATCCGGCGGTTGGTGGCGAAATAGATCATGGCGCGGCGGCGCGCCCGGGTCAGGCCGACATGGCCGAGCCGGCGCTCTTCCTCAAGCCCGGCGCGGCCCTGTTCGTCCAGCGTGCGCTGGCTCGGGAACAGGCCTTCCTCCCAGCCCGGTAGGAACACGTTGTCGAATTCGAGGCCCTTGGCCGAATGCAGCGTCATCAGCGACACCGCGTCTTCCTCGGCACCGCCGTCGCGGTCCATCACCAGCGAGATGTGCTCCAAAAACCCTTGCAGGTTCTCGAACTCCTCCATGGAGCGCACCAGCTCCTTGAGGTTTTCGAGCCGGCCGGCGGCGTCCGCCGAACGGTCTTTCTGCCACATCTCGGTGTAGCCGCTCTCGTCGAGCACGATCTGGGCGAGGTCGGTATGCGCGGTGACTTCGCGCTGGGCGCGCCAGCGGTCGAACTGGGCGACGAGGTCGCGCAGGGACCCGCGCGCCTTCGGCTTCAGCTCGTCGGTCTCGACCACCGCGCGCGCTGCCTCAAACAGCGGAATGCGGCGCTTGCGGGCGTGGTCGTGCAGCATCTGCACGGTGGCATCGCCGAGGCCGCGCTTGGGCGTGTTGACGATACGCTCGAAGGCGAGATCGTCGGCCGGTGAATTGATGACACGCAGATAGGCCAGCGCGTCGCGGATCTCGGCGCGCTCGTAGAAGCGCGGGCCGCCGATGACGCGATAGGGCAGGCCGAGCGTGACGAAACGGTCTTCGAACTCGCGCATCTGGTAGGAGGCGCGCACCAGGATCGCGATCTCGTTCAGTTTCTCGCCCTGGCGCTGGATCTGCTCGATCTCCTCGCCGATGCCGCGGGCTTCCTCTTCCGAATCCCACGAGCCCGTCACCGTGACCTTCTCGCCGTCCTGGTCCTCGGTGCGCAGCGTCTTGCCGAGCCGGCCTTCATTGTGCGCGATCAGGTGCGAGGCGGCGGCGAGGATGTGGCCGGTCGAACGGTAATTGCGTTCGAGGCGAATGACCTTGGCGCCGGGGAAATCGTGGTCGAAGCGCAGGATGTTGTCGACCTCGGCGCCGCGCCAGCCATAGATCGACTGATCGTCGTCGCCGACGCAGCAGATGTTCTTGACGTGGGGCGTGGCCACCGCCACATGCTCCGTCATTCCGGGGCGATGCGCAGCATCGAACCCGGAATCTCGATCCTCGGACTCACTGCTGGATTCCGGGTTCGGCTCTTCGAGCCGCCCCGGAATGACGGTGGGCGTGGTTTGCTTCGCCGGCGCCTGCGACAGCAGCCGCAGCCACAGATACTGCGCGACGTTGGTGTCCTGATATTCGTCCACCAGGATGTATTTGAAGCGCTGCTGGTATTGCCGCAGGATATCCGGGTGCTCGCGGAAGATGCGGATGTTCTCCAGCAGCAGGTCGCCGAAATCGGCGGCGTTCAGGATCTTCAGCCGCTCCTGATAGCTCGCATAGAGCTTGCCGCCCTTGCCGTTGGCGAAGACAGCGGCTTCGCCCGAGGGCACCTGCGACGGCGTCAGGCCGCGGTTCTTCCAGCCGTCGATCAGGCCGGCCAGCATGCGCGCCGGCCAGCGCTTGTCGTCGATGTTGTCGGCCTGAAGCAGCTGCTTCAACAGCCGGACCTGGTCGTCGACGTCGAGCACGGTGAAGTTCGACTTGAGCTGCGCCAGCTCGGCATGGGTGCGCAGGATGCGGCCGCCGATGGAGTGGAAGGTGCCGAGCCACGGCATGCCCTCCACCGCGTGGCCGAGCATCTGGCCGAGCCGGTGCTTCATCTCGCGCGCGGCCTTGTTGGTGAAGGTCACCGACAGGATCTCGGCGGGGCGGGCGCGGCCCTGGCTCAGGATATGGGCGATGCGCGTGGTCAGCACGCGGGTCTTGCCGGTGCCGGCGCCAGCCAGCACCAGGACCGGGCCGTCCAGCGTCTCCACCGCCTCGCGCTGCTCGGGATTGAGCCCGGACAGGTATTTCGGGCCCACCGAGGCGCGCGCACGCGCGGCGATGCCGCCGGCTGCGGGCTGGTGGTCGGGGACGCTGGTGATCTTGCTCGGCTCGGTCATGCGAATCATTTGGCCCCACGATGGCACCGCGGGGTGACGGGAGGGAGCCTTCATAACAGGGATTGATGCCTATATGGGGCGGCGGTGCGAGGTTTTCCACGTACGTGGCAGGCCGATTTGTTCCTGCGGGAGCTGCTAATTTCCACCTTGCGTGGGCAGGAACCATCGTTCCCGCGTCGAGATTGTCTGGACAGGTGGCGCGGCCAGCCGCGCCGACGCAGATAAATATCAAGACGAGGATTTGACCATGCTTGGCTGGGTTGTGACGTTTCTGGTTATCGCACTGATCGCCGGTATCCTGGGCTTTGGCGGCATCGCCGGCGCTTCGATCGAAATCGCCAAGATCATCTTCTTCATTGCGGTCGTGCTGTTCCTGGTTTCGGCCGTGGTCGGCCTCGCCCGCGGCCGCAGGATCTAGCGGTGTTATCCTCATGGTGAGGAGCGCGGAACGCGCGTCTCGAACCATGAAGGCCCGACTGTGGCCTTGCATCCTTCGAGACGCCCGCTTCGCGGGCACCTCAGGATGAGGGGTTAGAGAGGACTGTTTGGCTACCGCTTCGAGGGCATCGCCACGCTCCGGCCGATGCCCTCGGGCCGGGCCAAGTCGCTGTGGGCCCTGGCGATGCCTGCGATGCGCTGCTGGATATCGGGCGGAAACGCCGCGACGCGCCGTGCGTTCATGTCCATGTGCAGCGACATGTTCTCCGAGGTGGCCGATAACCAGCCTTCGGTGGCGTGCCTCATCTCCTCGAACGTGTGCAGCCGCTTGTCGTCGGCCTCCAGCAGCCACACCAGGATCCGCACGGGATCGCCGAGATGGATCTCGCGCAGATAGCGCACATGGCATTCGGCAGTGAAGGTCGAACCGTGACGCTCTTTCTTGTAGACCGGACCGATGCCGAGCTCGAGCCAGAACTCGTCGATCGCCCGGTCGAACATCACGTTGTAATAGGCCATGTTGAGATGGCCGTTATAGTCGATCCATTGCGGCTCGATCTGCATGATCGAGGCGCGGAACGGCTCGGCCTTGGGCGCAGTAGCGGTCTCCGGCATGTGTCCTTCCCTGGCTATGCGTCCGGTCGCTTGACTTGACCGGTTAGATGTCCTTTGCCACGGTTCTTCTGTCGGAGGAATTTCCCGTGGGTACGACTATCACCAATAATCCGCCGCGGCCGGAGCCGAAAGCCCTCGCGAGCGCACTGGAGCAGCTTGCCGCACGCTTCGGCAACCGCCTCATCACCTCGCAGGCCGTCCGCGAGCAGCACGGCCATACCACGACGTGGATTCCCAACCAGCCGCCGGATGGCGTGGTGATGGCGCAGGAGACCGCCGATATCCAGGACGTGGTGCGCATCTGCGCCAGGAGCCGCGTGCCCGTGATCGCCTTCGGCACCGGCACCTCGCTGGAGGGCCAGGTCAATGCGCCCGCCGGCGGCATCTCGATCGACCTGCGCGACATGAACAAGGTGCTCGCGGTGCACGCCGAGGACCTCGATTGCGTGATCCAGCCCGGCGTCACCCGCAAGGCGCTCAACGAGCATCTGCGCGACCAGGGCCTGTTCTTCCCGATCGATCCCGGCGCGGACGCCTCGCTCGGCGGCATGGCCTCGACGCGCGCCTCCGGCACCAACGCGGTGCGCTACGGCACCATGCGCGACAGCGTGCTGGCGCTGAAGGTGGTGCGCGGCGACGGCGAGATCATCACCACCGGCACCCGCGCCAAGAAATCATCCGCCGGCTACGACCTGACGCATCTGTTCGTCGGCGCCGAGGGCACGCTCGGCATCATCTCGGAACTGACCATCCGCCTGCGCGGCATCCCCGAGACCATCGCGGCCGGCGCGGTGTCGTTCGAGACGGTTCACGGGGCGTGTCAGGCCGTGATCCTGGCGATCCAGACCGGCATTCCCGTGGCGCGCATCGAGCTGCTCAATGCCGCGCAGGTGAGGGCCTGCAACGCCTATTCCAAGCTGACGCTGCCGGAGACGCCGCTGCTCCTGATGGAATTCCACGGCAGCGAGATCGAGGTCGCCGAGCAGTCCAAGGCCTTCGGCGAGATCGCAAAGGAATGCGGCGGCGGCGACTTCTCCTGGACGACGAAGCCGGAGGATCGCACCAAACTGTGGCAGGCGCGGCACGACGCCTATTGGTCGGTGAAGGCGCTGCGGCCCGGCGACAGTGTCGGCGTGGTCGCCACCGACGTTTGCGTGCCGATCTCGCGGCTTGCCGATTGCGTCAGCGAGACCGAGGAGGATCTCAAGCGCCTCAATCTGCTGTCGCCGATCGTCGGCCATGTCGGCGACGGCAATTTCCACTGCTCGCTGGTCTGCGACACCAACGACGCCGACGAGATGGCGCGCGGCGAGGAGTTCATGCATCGCCTCGTCGAGCGCGCGCAGGCGATGGACGGCACCTGCACCGGCGAGCACGGCATCGGCCAGGGCAAGCAGAAATACCTCAAGGCCGAACTCGGTCCCGAAGCGCTCGACGCGATGCGGGCGCTGAAACAGGCGCTCGATCCGCTCAATATCTTCAACCCCGGCAAGATCGTGCCCGAGGCGTAGGCTCTGCGCGGCCAGGAACTGGGAACTTTCGGCAACGTTGATGGTTCCAATTCCCGCCAGGTTCCGATGCCTGAATGGCAGGGCTCTGCGCGGGAGGGTGCGATGATGCGACCGGTCGTTGGAATTGCCGCGGTGGCGTTTGCCTGCATGCTGGCGGGCGCGGCTCTGGCGAAAGGCGGCGGCGGGCATGGAGGCGGCCATGGAGGCGGGCACGGCGGTGGTCACCATGGCGGTGGTCACCACGGCGGCGGCCATTTCCACGGTCACGGCGGTGGGCACGCGCACGGCGGCGGGCATCATCGAGGGATGCGGTTTGCAACCGGCGCCCGCCATGGCGGTCCGAACTTCGGTCAGATCCGCAACGCGGCCATCCGCCCCGCGAATTTCCGCAACGCCCTCAACGTGCATTCCAGCGCCTTCCGCAACGGCCGTCTGATCGGCAATCCGGCGGCGCGAGCCCAGATCGCGGCGGCGGCCGCACTCGCCGGCTGGCATGGCGCCAGCAGCGGATGGTGGCAACATGCGGGCGGCGGTTATGGCTGGGTCGGGCCGCTGTTCTGGCCGTTCGCCTATAACGATCTCTATGACTACACGATCTGGGGCGACGGTCTCGGCTTCTGGGGCTACGGCTATCCGGACATCTATGCCGGCATCTTCGGGCCCTATGGCTACGACGGCCTTTCGGCCTATCTGCCGCAGCGGCCGCAGGGACGGCGGCAAGCGCGCGGCGTTGCGCTGGATCAGCTTTGCGGCAGCGACCGCCGCGAGATCGTCGGTCTGCCGATCGACCAGATCGCCGCCGCGGTGCAGCCGAGCGAGGCGCAAGGCGCAAGCCTCGACGAGCTCGGCAACGCCTCGATCCTGGCGGCGGGCATGATCCGCACCTCCTGCCCGGTGCAGGTCGCCGCGACGGCGCCCGGTCGGCTGACGGCGATGCAGCAGCGCATCGAGGCGATGGCGAAAGCCGTCGACCTCGTTCAGCCCGCCCTGGATAAATTCTACGGCTCGCTCACGGACGAGCAGAAGGCGCGCTTCAATGCACTGGCCGAGGACCAGCGTCGTACGACAGCTTCGAACAACACCGGGGGATCGCTGGTCCAGAACTGCGGTGCGTCTGCCTTGCTCGATTGGCCCGGCGCCGACATCGAAGCGCGGCTGCGCCCCAACGACACGCAGCGCGCGGCGCTACAGGTGCTCCAGGATACCAGCGCCAGGGTCAGCGCATCGCTCAAGGCGGCCTGCGAGCCCAACGACGTGATGACGCCGCCGGCGCGAATGGCCGCGGTCCGCAAGCGGCTCGACCTGATGCTCGACGGCGTCAAGTCGGTTCGCGCAGCGCTGGAGGATTTCTACGGGACGCTGACTGACGAGCAGAAGGCACAGTTCGAGGCCATCGGACCACGTCGGACGTCCTGAATGCGTATCGAGCCAGGACGCGAGGTGGAAAATCGCCTCGCCGATCTCGACAGGCCTCTCTACGCTGAACGAGCCTGAAGAGCGGTAATACGGCGGCTGGAAGACCGCAGGTGGTGGGGCGATGAAGTGGTTCGCGAGGCAGAAGGTGGCGGACATCTGGGACGAGACGATCGAAGGGCCGCTCGGCGACATCGAAGCCGCCGCGCGTATCCGCGCCATTTGTGACGCCGCGGCCGCGAGCGCGGCAGGTTCCGCGCGCAACGACAAGCGCGAGAGCGAACGTTACGAGCGCGCGGCCAAGGTCGCGATGGAAATCGCGATGAAGATCTCGGATGGATTGATGCGCGATGACGCGGTCCATCGCATCGTCGATCTCTGCATGAAGGCGAACGATCTCAAGACGGCGCAGATCCTGTTCCGCGCGATCCACGCCAGCTGGATCCGCGAAACGATACAGCGGGATCACCCCACGCTGGTGCAGTGAACGCCGCTATTTCGCCAGCTTGCGCACCGCCTCGTCCACGCTGTGGAAGACGTGCTCGCGGGGCAGGGAGTCGAACAATCGGAAGCGTTCGAACGCGTCCTGGGCGCGCACCGATTCCAGCCGCGCCAGCGCGACCGTGACGCCCTGTTCGCTGCACGCCTTGAACAATTCGAGCAAAATCTGCGCGGCGGTGAAGTCGATCTCGACCATGCCGCTCGCCTCCAGCACCAGCAGTTGTGGTCCCGCTGTGGTGAGCACCTTGGTCACGTCACTGCGGAAGCCCGGAGCGTTGAGGAACGACAGCGGCGCCTGGAGCCCGATCACGGCGACGCCTGCGATGCGCTCGCCTGTGATGTGCGGATGCGCCGGCCACCAGATCGTGGTGCCCGGCACGCGCTCGAACTCGACCAGCCGTGCGCGCGTGGTGCTCCAGATGCCGTGCAGCAGCGACAGCACGATGCCGAGGAATGCGCCCTGCTGGATCGGCAGCACGATGATCAGTGCGGCGGTGGCGACGATCAGCAGGAACTCGCTTGGGGATTGGCTGTAGATCGTGACGATCTGCTTCACGCGGACGATGCGCAGCGCGACGAACAGCAGGATGCCGCCGAGCGCCGCGTCCGGAACGTGCTGCAACAGTCCCGTGCCGAACGCGAGCAGCGCCAGCACGATTGTCCCGGCGGCAAGGCCCGCGAGCTGCGATTGTCCGCCGGTCTCGGCGACGATGCCCGTCCGCGGCGGGCTGGCATTGACGGGAAAGGCGCCGAACAGGCCGGACAGCACGCTGCCGGCGCCGGCGCCGAGGAAATCGCGGTCGACGTCGGCGGGCTTGTCGGGATCGGACGGGAACGACCGCGTGGTCGCGGCGGTCTGCACCATCACCACGACCGTGATCACGAAGGCGAGCGGGACGAGACGCACCCACAGCTCCGGCGCAAGCTCGGGCAGGGTCAGCCGCGGCAGCGTGCCCGGCACGCTGCCTACGACGTTGACGCCCTTGCTCTCGAGGCCGAGCGCGATTGTGGCCAGTGTCGCGGCGACCAGCCCGATCAGTGCGCCCGGAATTTTCGCGCTGACCTTCTCGGAGACGAAGACCACGGCCAGCACGCCCAAGCCGATGCACAGCGTGAAGGGATTGGTGCGGCCGAGCTGGCCAGCGAGCACGCCGATGCGATCGAGCATCGGCCCGCTCGGCGATTCAAGCCCGAGCACGCCCGGCAGTTGCGACACGATGATGTGGACGGAGATGCCGGCGAGGAAGCCGACCATGACCGGCACCGACAACAGGTTCGCGATGCCGCCGAGACGGAAGGCGCCGCCCGCGAGCATCATGGCGCCGACCATCAGCGCCAGTGCAATCGCAAGTCCCTGATAGTCCGGCGACCCGGTGGCGGCCAGTGCCGCAAGCCCGCCGGCGAAGATCGGCGTGATCGTCGAGTCCGCGCCGCAGGACAGGAAACGGTTGCCGCCGAGCAGCGCAAAGCCGAGCGAGCCCGCCATGAAGGCGAAGAAGCCGATCTGCGGCGCGAAGCCGCCGAGCCGCGCGGTGGCCATCTGCTCGGGAATCGCGATCGCCGCCAGCGTCAGCCCCGCCATGAGATCGCCGGGCAGGGAATAGGACGCGAGTGATCGGAACAACGGCCATGCGTGCTTGGCGTGAGAATCGTGCGGCATCGAGGTCCCCGGAAATGCTTGTCAGCTGATAAGACTACAGCATTTCCGTATCGCAAGCGGCAGACGCAATTTCTCTACATCCGTCGTCATTGCGAGCGCAGCGAAGCAATCCAGAGTCCCTCCGCGGAAAGATTCTGGATTGCTTCGCTGCGCTCGCAATGACGGAGGACATATTCGTCCTCCGTATCGCGCGAGTCTCCTTCAGTACCGGCCGCGGTCGTTGTGGTAATCGCCGCCGCGGCCGCCACCACCCATTCCCATGCCGATACCAATCCCGATGCCGATACCTTGCATGACGGCGCCGGGCGGCGGGCCACGATCCGGCGGCGGCGCGCGCTCGTAGATCACTTCGTCGGGCGGCGGCCGGCGCGGCTTCGGCGGCGTCTCGACCACCTTGCGCTTCGGCGGGGTGTCGTCGACGCGCTTCTTGATCACAGGCGCCACGGCCGGGTTGACCGGGCTAGCCGGAGGCGTGGGCGTCGAGCACGGGCAGGTCGGGGCCATCGCGACGGCGACCGGGACGGGTGTGGCTGCGACCGTCGCGGGCAGGACGTAGTTGCGGTTCTGCACGCGAAGCAGCAGCCTGCGCGCGGTTGCAGCGAGGTCGCTGTTGTCCCAGTTGGCGAGGTAAGCCTCGAACGAGGCGCGGGTGTTGATCGCGACCGCGCGCTCCCAGGCCAGCATCTGGCGCCGGCGCTCCAGCACCGTGCGGAGGCGCGGCGTGCGGGCGTCCTGCGTGTACAGCTCGATATAGGCCTGATACGCCTCGGCGGTGTCGTCGGCGATCACGAGCTCATAGGCGACCTTCGCCTCCCTGCCCTGCAAATCCTTGCGCCAGTCCGCGACACTGCGCGTGCCGCCGGCGAGCGCCATGGCGGATGCGCCGGGAAGGGCGGGCTGCTGGCTGCTACTCTCGCCGCCGAAGAACTTGAAGTCGGTCGTCAGCGACGAGCTTTCCCACGGGATCTGCCGTCCGTCGGTCGACTGCGCCACAGCGATGCGGATGCGCTTGAACACTTCCTCGATCGGCAGGTTCGGTTGCTTTGCGACCGAGAGCGCCGCGGTGGTGTAGGGGCTGTCGATGCCGGAGCCGTCCTCGGCCTCGGCGCCGGGCGAGGTCGAATAGGAAATGAAGGAGCCGGGCGCGCCGGCCTTGGTGTCGACGATCGCAAGCCCGTGTCCGGCGCCGCTCAGCGCTGGGAAGGGGTTGTTGCGGCAGGCATCGAGCATGAAGATGCGCGCCCGCGTCGGCAGCGCGCCGAGCGTGTTGAGCAGATCGTTCAGCCGCACGCCCTGGAGCGGAATGTCGGCCTCGCGCTTGGGATCGAGATCGACCGGCACCAGATAGTTCTCGCCGTCGATCTGAAGGCCGTGGCCCGCATAGAACACCAGCGCGACGGTGTCGGCGCCGCTGGCACTGACCTTGCCGGCGAAATCCGAGATCGCCGAGCGCATCTCGTTCTGCCCGAGATTGGCCGCCGCGGTGACGGTGAAGCCGGCATTGCCGAGCAGCTCCGTCATGCCCTTGGCGTCGTTGGCGGCGTTGGGCAGCTCCGGCACCGTGCGATAGGCGGATTGGCCGATCACGAGGGCGAGCCGCGTTTCGGCTGCGGCCTCCGTCGGCGTCATCAGCTGCGTGAGTGCAAGAAGGCTGGAAGCAAGGAACAAATGACTGAGGATTGGACGGCGCATGGTGTCACCTCCATCGGCAATGGGCGCGATGATGTCACCGTTTCTAGTCGTCCGCCATGACCCTGTCTGTGCACTGGATCACGTTGCGAGCTGCGGCAAAATGGGCAGCGGAGCTGGCGTGTCAGGCCGTGTGCCGTCAGAACAGTCCGCGGTCCCAGGGCGGGTCAGGCGCAAAATGCCCGGCGAGAAAGTCGATGAAGGCGCGCACCTTGGCCGGCGGACGGCGGTCGGGCAGGTAGACCGCATGCACGGCCGAGGTCTGGATCTCCGGCTGGTCGAGCGGAAGCGCCAGAAGCGTGCCGGCGCGAAGGTCGTCGGCGATGATGAAGGTTGGCTGTCGCGCCAGGCCGAGGCCCGCCAATGTTGCCGCGCGGAGCGCATCGCCGTTGTTGGCGCGCAAGGTGCCGCTGACCTGGACGCGGATCTCGCCGTCGGCGCCGAACAGCCATTCCGCAGCGCTCGCCTGCTGCGAAAGCGTGTAACCGAGGCAGTTATGCGCGGCGAGGTCCGCGACACAGCGCGGCGTGCCGTGTTTTGCCAGATAGGACGGCGCGGCGCAGACCACGAGGCGGTTAGGCGCGAGCTTTCGCGCCACCATGCTGGAGTCGCGCAGCTTGCCGATGCGGATCGCAAGGTCCCAGCCTTCCTCGGCGAGATCGACGAGGCGGTCGTTGAGGCCGAGCTCGACGGTGACCTCGGGATGGCGTTCCGAAAACTCGGCGATCGCCGGCGCGATCTGCCGCGTGCCGAACACGACGGGCACGTTGACCCGCAGCAGCCCGCGCGGCTCGACGCGCTCGCGCGCGACCGCGGCGTCGGCGGCCTCCATGTCGGCGAGGATGCGCTCGGAGGATTCCAGATAGCTCCGTCCGGCCTCGGTGATGGACAGCCGCCTCGTGGTCCGGTGGAACAGTTTCGTGCCGAGCCGGGCCTCGAGCGCGGCGACATGCTTGGTCACCATGGTCTGCGACAGGCCCATGGCCCGGGCCGCGCCCGACAGGCTGCCGATCGCCGCGACCTTGGCGAAGACCTCCAGGCTGGTCAGCCGGTCGAGCATTCATCTCACTCTCTTGGTGTGAAGTCTCATTCCAATATAGCAGATTATCATTCCATTGAGAATAGATCATAGCTGTCTCCAACAAGGAGACCGCCATGATCGATTCCCGTACCGCTCCCTATGCCGCGCTCGTGCTGCGCGTGACGCTGGGCGCGCTGTTCCTCGCCCACGCCGGCCTGAAGCTGTTCGTCTTCACCCCGGCCGGGACCGCAAAGTTCTTCGGCAGCCTCGGCTTCCCGCCCGAACTCGCCTACGTCATCATGACGGTGGAAGTTCTCAGCGGCGTCGCGCTGATCCTCGGCGTCTGGACCCGCTATGCGGCGCTGGCCGGCATCCCGATCCTGCTCGGTGCGATCTTCACCGTGCACGGCGCCGCCGGCTTCTTCTTCACCAATCCGAAGGGCGGCTGGGAATATCCCGCCTTCTGGGCGATCGCGCTCGCGGCGCAGGCCCTGCTCGGCGACGGCGCCTACGCGCTGCGTCCGTCCCGCGATGTCGCTGCGGCAACCGGCCAGCTCAGCGGCGCGCATTCGCGCTGAGATCACTGCATCCGCTCGAACGCAACAGCCGCGGGATCAATATCCCGCGGCTTGTTCTGCTTCGCACCGATCAATCTGCGTTCGGCATTGATCCATACCTGAATTGGATCGATCCGCGTCAATCCTGCATGGCGGGCCTCGTCGCTGCCGTGCGGCACCATCGAAAACATCGATAAACACAGGCGTTTCGCTGCGGTCTCTACCGACGCGCCTGCCTCTCGCGCCGTCGCGGCACCCCGGCCGCAACCCTTGCCTGTGTCGTCGCTTTGGCCATACAGTCCGAGCAAAGGCCGCACGCAACGATCGCGGCTGCGAACAAAAAATACCGGGAGAGACCGCACCATGACCATCGTGCCCGTGAACCGTCGCGCGTTCATCAAGTCATCGGCGGCGGTCACCGCCGGCCTCGTGCTTTCTCCCGCCATTATCGGCCGCGCTGAAGCTGCGACGCTGAAGCTGAAATGCTCCTCCTCGCTGCCGAACGATCCCAAATTCGCCAACGGCCGCGTCTACTACGACAACCTCGTCAAGAACCTCAAGGCGAACGGCCTCGGTGAGCAGGTCGAAGTCGCCTTCTTCCCGGACAATCAGCTCGGTCAGGAGATCGACGTCATCAATTCGGTGAAGCTCGGCGTCATCGACCTCATGGTGTCGGGCTCGTCGATCTCGGCCAATCTGACGCCGCTGGTCGGCACCTTCGACCTCGGCTTTCTCTTCTCGAGTTTCCCGCAGCAGACCAAGGCGTTCGACGCCGGCGCCGCCAAGCCGATCGAGGACGCGCTGCTCAAGGGCAGCAACATCCGCATCATCGCCTGGGCCTACAATTTCGGCTCCCGCAGCGTGCTGGCGAGGAAGCCGGTGAAGACGCCGGAGGATCTCGCCGGCCTCAAGATCCGGACGTTGCCAAATCCCGTCATCACGGAATGCCTGCGCCTGATGGGGGCCGCTGCGACGCCGCTGGCGTTCGGCGAAATCTACACGGCATTGCAGGCCGGCGTGCTCGACGGGCTGGAGCACGATCCGCCGACGATCCTGGCCAGCAAGTTCTTCGAAACGGCAAAATTCTACGCGCTGACGCAGCACAATTTCTCGCCGCTTGCGATCTACTTCAGCGACATGACCTACAACCGCATGGACCCGAAGCTGCGCGACGGCTTTCTCGATGCTGCGAAGAAGGCCGCAATCGACACGCGTGCGCATGGGCTTGCGGTCGAGAAGGAGGCGCTGGCGGCCTTGACCGAGAAGGGCGTGACGGTGGCCGAATGCGACCGCGAGGCGTTCAAGAAGCGCGTCGCGCCGCAGCACGAGAACTTCATCAAGGCGCGGCCGGAATCCAAGGCCGTGATCGACATCATCCGCGCGACGCAAGCTTGAGATGACGATGACAGCCGCCGTGCCCCTCTCGGGCGGCCGCCACGGGAGCATCACCCAGCTGCTTCGCCTCAGCGACGCGATCGCGGCCATTCTCCTTGCCGCCGATCTCCTGGTCGTTTGCGCGTCGGTGCTGCTGCGCTTCTGCTTCAATGCGCCGGTCGAATGGTCTGACGACGTCGCGCGCGGATTGATGGTCGGCTCGGCCTTCTTCGGCGCGGCGAGCGCGCTGGCGCGCGGCGAGAATGTCGGCGTGTCCTTCTTCCGCGACCTGTTGCCGGCGAGGTTGCGGGCGCTGGTCGATGCCGCGAGCGCGCTGCTGGTCGTGCTGATCTCGGGCTACGTCGCCTATCACGCCATCAAGCTCGGCTCGCTGACGGCGGGCCAGACCACCGGATCAGGATTGCCGCTGGAACTCACCTTCTATCCGATGGGCATCGGTGCGCTGTTCATGACGGTGTTCGCGATCGACCAGCTCTGCGCCCGGCCGTTTCCTGACATCGCCAGGGGGCTCGTCGCAATCGTCGTCGTCACCGGCCTCTATCTCGTCTGGGATTATCTGTCGCCGTCCTCGGTGCCGTCGGCGGGCACTCTGATGCTGATCGGCTTCTTTGCGACGCTGTTCGGCGGATTGCCGATCGGCTTTGCGCTGGCGCTGGCCGCGCTGATCTTCATCTGGGTCGAGGGCGCGCTGCCCGGCGTGATCTTCGCCCAGCAGATGGCGCGCGGCATCGACAATTTCGTGCTGCTGGCGATCCCCTTCTTCATCCTCGTCGGCTACCTCATGGAAGCCAACGGCATGTCGGTGCGCCTGATCGAGCTGCTGCAGCGCGGGGTCGGCCGTATGCGCGGTGGGCTGAACGTGGTGATGGTGGCCTCGATGGTGCTGTTCTCCGGCATCTCAGGCTCGAAGATGGCTGACGTCGCCGCGGTCGGCTCGGTGCTGATCCCGGCGGCGCGCCGCTCGAAGCAGAATCCGGGCGGCGCGGTGGCGCTGCTCGCGGCCTCCGCGGTGATGGCGGAGACCATCCCGCCCTGCATCAACCTGATCATCCTCGGCTTCGTCGCGAACCTGTCGATCGGCGGCCTGTTCGTCGCGGGGCTCCTGCCGGCGGCGCTGATGGCGCTGGTCCTGATCGCGGTGTCCATCATCTTCGGCAAGCGGCCGGCGGATGCCGAGGACGTTGCGCCGCAGATGCCGGTGTCGGGCCTGTGGAGCGGCGCGATCGCCTCGTTCGGCCTGATCTTCATGATCTTCTTCGGCTTCAAGAGCGGCTTTGCCACAGCCACCGAAATCTCGGCCTTCGCGGTCGCCTATGCGCTCGTCATCGGCAGCCTGGTGTTCCGCGAGCTCACTTTCAAAACGGCCGCGCACAGTTTCGTACAGGCCGCAACGCGCGCAGGGCTCGTGCTGTTCATCGTCGCCGCCGCGCAGTCGCTCGCGTTCACGCTGACCTTGCAGCAGGTGCCGCATGCGGTCGGCGACTTCATGCTCGGATTATCGAAGACCAGCGGCGTCTGGCTGTTCATCCTGCTCGCGATCGCCGTGCTGATCGTGATGGGCTCGGTGCTGGAAGGCGCGGCCGCGCTGATCATCTTCGGGCCGCTGCTCCTGCCGGTGGCCGTGCAGCTCGGCATCGATCCCCTGCATTTCGGCGTCGTGCTGGTCATCGCGATGGGCATCGGCCTGTTTGCACCGCCGCTCGGGCTCGGACTCTATGGCGCCTGCCTGATCGGCAACGTGCCGATCGAGCAGACGGTGAAGCCGATCATGGGTTATCTTGGCCTCTTGTTCCTCTGCCTGCTCGTCATTGCCTTCGTGCCATGGCTCTCGACGGCGCTGCCGCGGGCATTCGGCTACTGAAGGAGTCTTGCCGTGAAAGTCCTGCTCGCCCACACGCCGGAGATGCGGCGGAATTACTATGGCGATCGCAGCCTGAACGGCCTGCGCGCGGCTGCCGAGGTGATCCTGCACGAGGGCGATCAGCCGCTCGACGCGGCCGGCCTCGTCCGCGCGGCCAGGGACGTTGACATCATCGTCGCCGATCGCATGACCGAGGGACGCGGCGAGATCTTTCCGCAATTGCCGCATCTGCGCGCCTTCGTCCGCTGCGCCGTCGACATCCGCAACGTCGACGTCGATGCGGCCTCGAAGGCGGGTGTGCTCGTGACCCGCGCCGGCCCCGGCTTCGTGCAGGCGGTCGCCGAGCTCGCGCTCGGCTTCATGGTCGATCTATCCCGCGGCGTGTCGCGAACGACGGCGGACTACCAGGCCGGACGCAAACCCGAGGCGCGGATGGGCCGCCAGCTCGCCGGCGGCAAGATCGGCATCATCGGCTATGGCAGCATCGGGCGTTATCTCGCCGAAATCGCCAAGGTGATGCGCATGGAGGTGCTGGTCGCCGATCCCTTCGCTGATGTCAGCGACAGCGCCATCAGGCAGGTCGGCCTCGACGAGCTCCTCGCCGTATCGGACTATGTCGTCTGCCTTGCGATTGCCAACGAAGCGACCGAGAATCTGATCGGCGAGGCGGCACTGGCGCGCATGCAAAGGCATGCCGTCTTCATCAATCTGTCGCGCGGCAATCTCGTCGACGAGGCGGCGCTGGCGAAAGCGCTGCTGGAAGGCCGCATCGCCGGCGCGGCAATGGACGTCGGCCGCGCGCCCGACCAGATGCCGACGCCGGAGCTCGCGAAGCTTCCCAACGTCGTCGCGACGCCGCATGTCGGCGGGTTGACGCCGCAAGCGATCGAATACCAGTCGCTGGAAACTGTGCGGCAGGTGGAAGCGATCGTCAAAGGCGCGGTCCCGCAGGGCGCCGTCAACGCCGACCGCTGGACGCGCCGTCCCTGACCACACGCCTGCCTTGAACCTCCTCCGGGCCCGTGACGTCAAAGTTCCGTGCCTGTCGGGCAATGGTTCATTGAGCAGGTTGAGTCATGAAGTTTCTGACTGCGGCGGCGTGCGCGATCGTAATCGGCCTGTCATTGACCGCCTGCGCCAGCCTCACCTTCGATGCCGACAACAAACCTCCCTACGGCCAGGCGAACGGCAAGAAGTCTGATCGCTAGCTGCAGCAAGGACCGCACGCCCTACAGCCGGTCCACCGCCTTGAATGTCCCGTCCTTCTGGATCACCGTCAGGAACACCTTCGGCGGGGCGTCGATCATGCGCATGCCGACGGTGACGACGTTGCCGCTGATGTCGAAGCGGCCGACGTCGTTAATGGCGCGCAGGAGGTTCGCGCGCGTCGGTTTCGGTCCGGCCTTTTCCAGAGCTGCGGCGGCGAGGCGGCCGGAGAGATAGCCTTCGAGCGACACGAAGTCGGGTGTCAGCGTCGGGTCGAACGCCGTCTGCGCCGCCTGGTAATCGGCAACGAGCTTGAGCGAGCGGTCCCAGGGAAACGGCACCACCTGCGAGACGATGACGCCTTCGCCGTCGGGGCCGAGCTCCCTGGCGAGCGCATTGGCGCCGACGAAGGAGATGTTGACGAAGGTCGGATACGAGCCGCTGCGGTGTGCGAGCTTGATGAATTCGGCGCAGGGACCGTAGGTCCCGACCATCACGATCGCCTCGGGTTCGGCGCGCTTGATCATCCGCCAGGCCGAGGCGACGGCGCGGGTGTTGCGCTCGAAGGTGCCTTCGGCGGCGAGCTCGAGGCCGCGCCTGGCAAGCGCGCGCTTCACGCCGACAAGTCCATCGCGGCCGAAGGAATCATCCTGGTAGAAGATGCCGATGCGGGTGAACCGGCGGTCCTCGGTGAGGTGCTTGATCCATGCCTCGGCTTCCGCGCCGTAGCTCGCGCGGATGTTGACGACGTTCGGAAGCTCGAGGTCGCGCAGGAATTCGGCGCCGGTGAACGGACCGATGAAGGGGGCGTTCCTGGCGCTGGTGATCGGGATCGTCGCGATCGCGGTCGGCGTGCCCACCGCGCCGATCAGCGCGAACACCCTGTCGTCCTCGATCAGCCGCAGCGTTTGCGCCACCGAGCGATCGGGGTCGTAGCCGTCGTCGCGGCTGATGAGCTGGAGCTTGCGGCCATGGACGCCGCCCTTGCCGTTGATCTCGGTGAACGCCGCGACGATGCCTTGCCGCATGCGCTGCCCAAGCGCCGAGGAGGGGCCCTCGAGTGCGGCCGCCTGGCCGAACAGGATCGCATCGTCGCTGACGCCGACCTCGTCGCCTTTCGCAGGCAGCATTGCCGCGGCCAGCAATGCGACGGTCAAGGCGAGGTATGTCGCGGATCGCGATCGTGTCATGTGGATGCTTGTCGGATGCAGGACGCGTTGCGGAAACGATAGTTCTGCGGGCTGAACAGGTCGCTAACCCGCGCCGTGCCGACGATCCGTAAGACTCCGGGTAAAACCGGCAACTTACTACCACTCTGCCGCAACTTGCTGGGGCAATCATTAACTAACCCGCGCAATCCCGGACGACCGGGTTCCGAAATTTCGCAGTTCTTAACCCCGATCCTTGTCCGATAGTGGCTCCGGTGGCTCAACCAGAAGTTCGAGCCGCCGTGCCGATGGGGACTTGCGGATCAAGATGGGCGGTCGCGATCAGAACGATCAGGATCGGAAACGGTTGACCGGATGGTGGCGTGCCGCGCCGCTGCTCGGACTCTATCGCCCTGCGCTGGTCGCGGTTGCCGTCGGCCTGCTGTTCTCGGTCGCGGGCGCGGCCGCCGTTGCGCGATGGGAAAACCGCGTCAACAAGCTCGAGTTCGAGAACGCGGCCGAAACCGAAGCGATCGTCATGCAGAACGGCATGAGCGAGTATATCTCTAGGCTCGTCGCGCTGCGCACGCTGTTCGAATCGACCAAAGACGAAATCACCCGCAGCGAATTCGAGACCTTCAGCACCCGTCTGTTCGAGCGCCATCCCGGCATGCTGCGAATCGCCTGGCTGCCGCGCGTCAACCGCAAGGAGCGCGCCGAATACGAGGCCGCCGCGATCACGGACGGCGTGCCCGGCTATCGCATCAAGTCGCTCCAGGGTGATGCCTTCGCGGTCGCGCCGCAGAGCGACGAATATTTTCCGGTGTTCTACTCGACCCAGCCCAAGACCTCGCAGGTCTACGGCATGGATTACGCGACCGTCCCGGAACGTCGTGCGGTCCTGGAGCGGGCGCGCGACAACGATCGGATCGCGGCCCTCCGCACCCGCCTGTTCGAACCCAAGGAGGGCGGCCGGCTGCCCGACGTCCTCGTGGCCATTCCCGTCTACGCCAAAGGGACGTCGCGCGAGACGGTCGCCGACCGGCGCCGCAATCTGGCCGGCTTCGTCATCGGCGTGTTCGACCTGCCGGTGCTGGTCCAGTCCATTCGCGTGACCACCGGCGCAAGCCCCGCGGTCAGCGTCAACGTCTATCCGCCCTTCACGGGACAGATAGTGAGCCTCGAACAAAGCCTGCCGGATTATTCGTCGGCCGCCACGGCGCCGCAGTCGATGCGGGACGTCGCGCGGGCCCTGCACTGGTCGGGCAGTCTCAAGATCGGCGACACCGACTGGCAGGTGCGCGCCATGCCGACGGCCGGCGGCGCGCTCGAGACGTCCTACGATCGCGCGGTCGCGGTCCTCATCGTCGGCATGCTGCTGACGCTGTCGCTGTCGACTTATCTTATGCTGGCAAGCCGCAATTCGCGGCGCCTGTCGCTGGCGAACCGTCGGGTGCTCGAGCTCGCCCAGACCGACATCCTGACCGGCCTGCCGAACCGTGCCTTCTTCCTCGCCCGGCTCGACGATCTCAACAGCCAGCTCAACGACAGCGGTTCGACCTTCTCGATCCTGATGCTCGATCTCGACCGTTTCAAGAACGTCAACGACTCGCTCGGTCACGGCGCCGGCGATGCGCTGCTGCGCCAGGTGGCGCAGCGGCTGAAATCCGCGCTGCGCGCCACCGACGTCTTGGCGCGGCTCGGCGGCGACGAGTTCGCCATCATCCAGGAGGGCTGCGAGGACCAGCGGGTCTGCTCCACCGAGCTGGCGGGACGGATCGCCAAGCTCGTGGCCGAACCGTTCCTCCTGCCCGGACATCGCGTCGAGATCGGCACCAGCATCGGCATTGCGATCGCGCCGGACCACGGCAGCGACCACGAACAGCTGCTCAAGAAGGCCGACCTTGCGCTCTATCGCTCGAAATCAGCGGGCCGCAACTGCTTCACCATCTACGACGAGGCGATGTCGGCCGAGCTCGAGGCGCGCAGCACGCTGGAAGGCGACCTGCGCGACGCCATCGCGCTTTGCCAGCTCGAAGTGCACTACCAGCCGTTCGTCGATGCGGCCAGCGGCCAGCGGCGCGGCTTCGAGGCTCTGGTGCGCTGGCGGCATCCGAGCCGCGGCCTGATCCCACCGGACCAGTTCATTCCGCTGGCGGAGGAGACCGGGCTGATCGTGCCGCTCGGTGAATTTGTGCTGCGGCGCGCCTGCGCGGATGCGGCCGGCTGGCCCTCCGGCCTTGCGGTCGCGGTGAACTTGTCGCCGATCCAGTTCAAGGAGGCCGAGCTGTTCGAGATGATCTGCGCGGCGCTCGCCGATTCCGGCCTGCCACCGCAGCGGCTGGAGATCGAGATCACGGAATCGGTCCTGCTCGAACGCGGCGTCGAGAACCTCGCTTTCATGGAGCGGCTGAAGAGTATCGGCATCGAGCTCGCGCTCGACGATTTCGGCACCGGCTATTCGTCGCTCAGCTATCTGACCACGTTCCCGTTCGACAAGATCAAGATCGACAAGTCGTTCATCCGCAACCTCACGCATCAGCCGCGCAGTTCCGCCATCATCGCCTCGATCGTGACGCTGGCGCGCGGGCTGGACATGTCGGTCACCGCCGAGGGCGTCGAGACATGCGAGGAGTTCGAGCGGCTGAAGGCGCTCGGCGTCAATTTCGCGCAAGGCTATCTGTTCGGGCGTCCGCAGCCGGTCGACCAGATCGCATTCGACGAGTCCGTCCGGCCTTCGCAACTCGACGCCGCCTGAGCGCTCGTCTCCTCGGGATGAGGCTAAGCGGCATCGGTGCTTGCCAAACCTGTTACCGCGCACTCCGTCCTCATCCTGAGGAGCCCGCCAGAGCGGGCGTCTCGAAGGATGGGCCGCAAGAAATCCTCCAGCCGCGTCCTCTCGAATGCGATTGCGCCGGACGGGCATCCGCGAAAAGCGCTTGACCCGGGCGTCCCCGGATGGTCGGTAGGATCGTCTAGGGATGAAATAAACACAACATGCGGCTTCCGTTCTTCTACGGCTGGGTCGTGGTCGCGGTGACCTTCGTCACCATGGCCATCGGCGTCAACGCACGCACCGCGTTTTCGCTGTTCTTTCCGCCGATCATCTCCGAATTCGACTGGGAGCGCGGGATCACCGCGGGCGCATTCTCCTTCGGCTTCGTGGTGTCGGGCGTGGTCAGCCCGCTGATCGGCCGCCTGATGGACCGCGCCGGTCCGCGCGGGGTGATGGAGCTCGGCGTCGTGCTGATGGGTGGCGGGCTGCTGCTCGCTCCGCTCACAAGCGAGCCCTGGCATCTCTACGTGACCATCGGTGTCATGGTCGGCGCCGGCAGCGTCTGTCTCGGCTATTCCGGCCAGTCGCTGTTCCTGCCGAACTGGTTCATCCGCAAGCGCGGCTTCGCCATCGGCATCGCCTTCGCCGGCGTCGGCATCGGCTCGGTGACGCTGCTGCCATGGGTGCAGCACAT
This sequence comes from Bradyrhizobium niftali, assembly GCF_004571025.1. Lineage (GTDB taxonomy): Bacteria > Pseudomonadota > Alphaproteobacteria > Rhizobiales > Xanthobacteraceae > Bradyrhizobium > Bradyrhizobium niftali. The sequence continues at coordinate 142,651 of NZ_SPQT01000012.1, forward strand.
GATCGAACAGACCGGCTGGCGCACGGCCTGCACCGCGATGGGTCTGCTCATCCTGATCGTGCTGGCGCCGATCAACCTGTTCCTGCACAAGCGCCCCGAGGATATCGGCCTTCGACCGGATGGCGATGCCGCGCCGGCCGCCGGCGCCGCAAAGCCGGTCTCCAACATCGTCGATCCCGTCTGGGTCGGCACCGAGTGGACGCTCAAGCGCGCCGTCGGGACGGCGCGGTTCTGGTGGATCGCGGTCGGCTATTTCTCCGGCCTATACATCTGGTACGCGGTGCAGGTGCACCAGACCAAGTTCCTGCTCGATATCGGCTTCAGCCCCGGTGTCGCGGTGTGGGCGCTTGGCATCGTCAGCCTGCTCGGCATTCCCGGCCAGATCGTGCTGGGCCACGTTTCCGACCGCATTGGACGGGAATGGGTCTGGGCCATCAGCTGCGCGGGTTTTGCGATCTGTTTCGCGGCACTGATGGCGCTGAAGTTCGGGCCTTCGCTCTGGCTCGTCTATCTCATGGTGTTCGCGCAAGGCGCGCTTGGCTACGGCCTCACCTCGATCATGGGCGCGGTGGTGTTCGAGATCTTCCAGGGCAAGCACCAGGGCAGCATCTTCGGCACGATCATGCTGGCGGCCCTGGCCGGCGGCGCAGCCGGTCCCTGGCTCACGGGTTTTCTCTATGATCGCACGGGCGATTACACGCTCGCCTTCGCCATCGCCATCGTCGTGAGCGCGTTGTCGGCGCTGTCGGTATGGCGGGCATCGCCCGGCAAGGTGCGGGCCGTGGCCGGACGGCTGCACAAGCTCCAGGGCGCACGCGCGGAGTAGGTTCCACACGCATCGGATTACCTTCGTCTCTTTCGCGGACCGTTAAGCATGCCGCGTCTTGGCGGGACGCGGCGGGACTGCAAAAACATCTTGGACACCATCGAAGCGCTAGCCTCGATCGATTTCTGCTTCTTCCCGATCACTCCGGGTCCAACGATGTCTGCCTCCGATCCTCTTGCGACAGAAACTCCGGAACTGCTGCTGGCTGCGCTCGAACGCGCCGACGATGGCGTCGTCATCGTCGATGACGCGCAGCGCATCACGCACTTCAACACCGCCGCGGAGCGGATCTGGAAGCTCGCGCGCACCGAGGTGCTCGGTCGCGATGCCGGCGTTCTCACCCTCAAATGCCTCCAGGCCGATGCGGTCACGGATTTCCGCGACGAGATCAGCCTCGTGCGGCGCGACGGCAGCCGCATCAAGGCGGCCATCACGCTGTCCTCCGCGACCATCGATGGCGCGGTCCATCACATCGTGTTCGCCCGCGACGTCACCGCGGAGGCCGAGCGCCGTGTGCGGATCGGGCTTCTCCACGCCGTTTCCGACCAGACCAACCGCGTGGTGATCATCACTGACACCGAGCAGAACATCGTCTACGTCAATTCGACGTTCACTTCGCTGTTCGGCTATACCAGCGCGGAGGCCGAAGGGCGCCGCGCGGGCGCGCTCATCGCCGGCCGCCACACCGATCGCAAGGCCGTCGCCAAATTCGTCAAGCGTTTGATGCATGGCGGCCGCCGCGGCGAGGCCGAGGTGCTCGCCTACGACAAGGACGGCGAGGAGATCTGGGTCTGCGCCCGGATCGATGCCTTCCGCGACAAGAAGGGCAGGGTCAGGCACATCTTCGCGCTGCTCGAGGACATCACCGAGACCAAGCAGCTGCGCTCGCTCCAGCAGCTCATCATGAGCGCGCTGGCCGATGAGGTTCCGATCGCCGAGATCGCCGACCGGCTGTGTCGCCGCGTCGAGGAGATTGCGCCCGACGTGGTCTGCTCGCTGCTTCACGTCGATGCCGCGGGCCTGATCCACCCGCTCGGGGGGCCGAGCCTGCCCGAGGACTATTCCCGCGCATTGGACGGCGTTGCGATCGGCCCCGATGTCGGCTCCTGCGGAACGGCTGCCTATTATGGCGAGCCGGTTCTGGCTGAGGATCTCGACACCGATCCGCGCTGGCAGCCCTACAAGGCGATGCCACTCGGGATTGGCCTGCGCGCCTGCTGGTCGACACCGGTCAAGGCCAAGGACGGAAGGGTCATCGCCACCTTCGCCTTCTACTACCGGGAACCGCGCGCGCCGAGCAACTGGCACCGGCGCATCGTCGACGCCTGCGTCAACCTCGGCGCGTTTGCGATCGAGCGCAAGGAGGCGCGCGCGGAGATCGCGCGGCTCGCCTATCACGACATCCTCACCGGCCTGCCCAACCGCGCGCAGCTGCGGCACCTGATCTCCGCCGCGATCGACGCCTGTCCGACCGGCAGCCACGTCGCGCTGGCCTTCCTCGACGTCGACCATTTCAAGGACGTCAACGATACGCTCGGTCACGCCGCCGGCGACGAGCTCCTGATCCAGCTCGCGCAGCGGCTGCGCGAGCAGATCGGGCCCGAAGACATCCTGGGCCGGCTCGGCGGCGATGAATTCGTCGTGCTGCTGCCGCATCGCAACGCCGAGAGTGCGGGGCGTGTCGCGACCGGGATCACCGAGGCGCTGGCTGCGCCGTTGCGGCTCGGCTCCAGGCAGATGCAGATGTCGGCCAGCATCGGCATCAGCCTCTATCCCGATCATGCCACCGACATCGACACGCTGATGCAGCAGGCCGACGCCGCCATGTACATGGCCAAGCAGGCGGGACGTTCGACCCATCGGTTGTTCAGCGCCGAGATGAACGGGTTGACCGAGCAGCGGCTGGCGCTGATCGCAGCTCTGCGCCGTGCCATCGCGGAGGGCGAACTCACGCTCAGCTACCAGCCGCAGATCCGCAGCTGCGACGGCGCGATCCATGGCCTCGAGGCGTTGGCGCGCTGGCACGATGCCGAACTCGGCGACGTCTCGCCGGCAAAGTTCATTCCGCTTGCCGAGGAATGCGGCCTGATCGAGCAGATCGGCCTGTGGTCGGTGCGCGAGGCCTGCCGGCAGATGGCGAGCTGGCGCCGCGCCGGGCTCAACATTCCCTGCGTGTCGGTGAACCTGTCGCCGATCAATTTCCGCAACGTCACGCTGGCGGCGCGGCTGGCCGACATTCTGGCCGAATACGGGCTGCCGCCGGATGCGCTGATGCTGGAGATCACCGAAGGCGCGTTCATGCAGGACAGCGTCGCCGCGATCGAGACGATGAACGCGATCCGCGAGCTCGGCGTCGGGCTCTCGGTGGACGATTTCGGCACCGGCTATTCCAGCCTCAGCCGCCTCGCGCACCTGCCGATCCGCGAGCTCAAGATCGACCGCAGTTTCATGCGTGACATCGAGAAGGACGCCGGCGCATTGGCAATCGCTACCGCCGTGGTGCGCGTGGGGCAGGGCCTCGGCATGACCGTCGTCGCCGAAGGCGTCGAGACCGAGGCGCAGCGCAAATTGCTGGCCGATCTCGGCTGCGACGTCGTGCAGGGCTTCCTCTACGCGCCCGCGCTTCCTCCGGTCGCGTTCGAGCGCTGGCTGATCGAGCACTGCGCCGAGCAGGCGAGGGCGATGCCGGGCCGGCTCGATGCTGCGCCGGCGGGGCGCGACGCGGTGAAGCGCTCGGCGTAGAGCTAATCGGCCCGCGAGGCGCCACGGAGTCCATGCTCATCTTCCTCCGTGATCCATGGAAACCGCCGGCGGTGTCCGCTCTCAGTCATCAGTTTTGCGGCACGAAACGGCCGAAGGAAGGTAGTCTGAGACAAAGCTTGATGATGAGAGGAAGCGCGAGCACGGGAATGACGCACGCGGCGACATAGCCCTCCGCGAGTGGCGGTAGACCGAAGCTCGCTGCCGCCCACACGAGAGTGACGTTACGGTTTCCGGTCACGAGGCCTATTGTTCCGGCGGTCTGCAGCCCCAGTCTGGCGAAGGTGAGCGTAGCGAGCGCGCATAACCCGAAATTGGCAACGATTGCCGCGACGAGCATCATGTCGAAACGCAGGGCATTGCTGGTCCATTGGGCCCGGATGCCCTGTGAAGTGGCTAGTCCAACGATGATGAGTCCGACAACGGCGATCCCGGTGGCCGCGCGTTGGTCGGGCAGAACGGGGGTCAGATGTCGGTGGAACCATATTGCCGGAAAGGCAACCATGCCTGCTGCTCCGATAATGCTGAACAGCCGGATAGCCAGGGCGCCCATGTCGAACGCAACTCCAAGTCCGAGCAGTGTGGCAAAACACGGAATCGAAATTGGCGCGAGGAGGGTCAGTGCGATGGAGACGAGGAGCGCAAGACGTGGCCGCAAGCCAAGCATCCCCGCAATCGCAGCAGCGCTTCCGACCGGCGGCGCCAGCAGCGAAAGCAGAACACCGGCCCGCAGCGCGGGATCAAGCGGAAGAGAGGACAGCAGAGCGGCGGCTGCCAAAGGGAGCGCCAGGCCAACCCAGACAAGCACCACGGCCATCAGCGGTAAACGAATCCTGGCCTCGGACGGCGCGAGCCCGGCAGTGAGAAACGAGCCGAGTGTCAGGAGGAATGCCGACAAAGGCAAAAGATCGTAGCCGATATGAGCGAGCGGACTGATCAACAGCCCGGCGCAAAGTGAGATCACCAAAAGCGTCGGTCCTTGTCCGCCAAGCGTAGACAATATTCTGCCAACGTACATATCGGCTCCTCGTTTACGTGCGTGTCGGCGCTGTGAAATCTTCGGATTGCAGGCTCTGATGGCCGGAATGCGCGGTGCATAATTCGCGTGACACCAATCGACACCCGCCGAAGACGGGTCGCCGGCGTCAGTGCACGGCGCCGGCGGCGTTCGTGGTTCTCGCCACCGCGACGATCAAAACAGTCCGGCGCTCAAATCCAGGCCATCGGTCAGCGAGAGCACGAACACGAAAGCGCAGGCTCCGGCCAGCAGCAGAGCGTGTTTCGCCACGTCGGCACGGGAGACCGAGACGACCGTCCGGGAAATCGCGTTGATGATTGCTGTCACGTCGGCCCCTCGATCTTTCACATCCAATGAAGCAGCTTTCGTCGCCGGCACCGTCAGTCGCCCCAGGCTGCGACGACCAGGGAAGGTTCACCTTGCGCGGGTGCCGCGCGCGCAATGAGGACGCCGCCAATCACGTGAACGACGCCGAATTCCAGAAGAATGAGGACCATCAACTGTGTTTCGCTCAATCGTCCCACGTTCTTGCTCCTTCGCTTGTTCAGCAACTGACGAGCGTGCGTTTTCGTGTCCGGCGATGGCGTCGGGTCGCAAAGGTTGATTTCGACTCGATCGGAACCAAGATGCCGGTAGCGATGAATGACGTCGGTTGCCTCTCGGCGGCGGGATTCGTGTAGTGCAGCGAGGATCGTCGATGCGAGAGAGCTCCGAGGTGGGGCGGGGACGTCGATCTTCATGGCTATTCTCCTGATGCTGCGCAGCATGGCGCAGGTGGTCCGTGCGTGCGCCGGGCTCGCCTGAGACGATTGAGACGTGCATCGAAATCTGCCGCCGCGCTTGCCGGCATGCCCACTACTGCGGCGTTCGCCCGGTTCGCTTACGTCGATCCCGGCGTGGGCCGCGAAAATGGCGACGATTGCTGGTCGCATCCGGCTGGGCTGCGCGTGAGCAGGACCGGCTCCCAGAAGAATCGGGTGGTTTCGGACGTCGCCTCGTGCAGGCAAATCCCGATGTCTCTGAGGTATTCGGGCTTGTGCCTGAGGTCGGCAAGCAGCTCCGCCCTGAAGCGGGCGCGCTGGTACCAGGCGACGAACAGCGTGAGGGGCGCCAAACCGCGCAGATGAAAATCCTTTGCGGGGGGAATGGTGTCGGAGATGCGCACTTGGGACTTTGCCCGCGGCGCATTCGCGGCCTCAGGAAACGACGCGCGAGGACTGAGCCTGGCAGCTTCATCCCAATCGAGAATTTGATCGTCCAGATGGGTCAATGCGATCTCCTGTTTGATGGCCGTTGTGACGCCGGAGTCCATCAGTCGCCTCCGAAAAGGAGTGGTGTGACCGGAGGTGCCGAGTCCGAAGCCGCCCCGGCATGCGGAGCGGCAAAGGCCGTCAGCGCGACGTCGATCCCCGCAAGGACCATGAAAAGAACGGCGATCGCTGCGAGGAGGTGACGCGCGCACATGACTGCTTTCCGGATGAAATTGCCGAGCGCCGTTTCACCAATCGGCATCCCGTCGCAATGGGATCAGAACCTGCAGCCGTCTTCGCAGGCGTTATTCAATCGTCATTGGCGCGTTAATAATGTTCGCAAGGCTGGCAATTGCTGTAGAGTGTATACCCAACGGGTGCGTGTGATTGAATCGGAGGCGGCGTGGTCAGAGCTACATCTGCGGCGTGCCCAAACTTTAATCTCTCGCTTCTGGGGCGTTTCGTGCTGACAGGGCCGGATGGTGCCGTCAGCCTGCCGAACAAGAAGCTCGCGGGGTTGCTGGCCTTCCTGGCCTGCATGGCTCCTGACTCGCAGTCACGCGAAAAACTCTCGACCTTGCTGTGGGGATCTCACCTCGATGCGCAAGCGAAGCAAAATCTGCGACAAGCGCTCTTCAAGCTGCGTCAGATCCTGGGTCAGGATGCGCTGAAGAGCGATGGCGAACTCGTATCGCTGAATGCCGCTGTGATCGCCTGCGATGTGAGCCGATTTGAAAAGCTTGTCCAAGACGGCAGCCGTGATGCATTGAGTGCGGCGGCGGACCTCTATCGTGGGCGCCTGGCTGACGACGTCAGTGTCGGCGAAGAAAGCTGGAGCGAATGGGTCGCCGGCGAACGCGAGCGGTTATCGGAGCTCGCTCTGGGCGCGATGGTGACCCTCGGTGGGCATGAGCTGTCCGAGGGTCGTGCGGAGCAGGCCCTGCGAACCGGCCAGCGCGCCAATGCACTCAATAACCTGCGCGAAGATTCGCATCGCTTGATCATGCGCGCTTTGTCCGCAACGGGACGTAACGCCGAGGCGCTCAAATACTATCGGGACGTCGTTGCTTTGCTGAAGCGCGAGCTGAGCACCGAGCCGGATCTGGCAACCAGGTCGCTGGCCGCGGAACTGCGCAGCAATCACGCGCAGAACGCCGCGCCGGCTGCAGGTGAGGTCGCGCCGGAGGCCTCACCCCCGCTGGCGCTCGTCATGCACGACGAGAAGCCGTCCCTGGTGGTTCTGCCGTTCAGCAACATGAGCGGTGACCCCGAGCAGGACTATTTCGCCGACGGCGTCACCGCGGACATTATCACGGCCCTGTCGCGCTTTCGCGCCCTCGTGGTGATTGCACGCGGGACGAGCTTTGCCCTCCGGGACAAGGGAATGACCAGCCAGCAAATTGCGCAACAACTCGGTGTCCAATACGTCTTGAGCGGCCAGATACGCAAGGCCGGCAACCGCATTCGCGTGTCGGCCGAGCTGACCCATAGCGGCAGTGAGGCCCAGGTCTGGTCCGATCGCTATGACCGCCCACTGACCGACATCTTCGATCTGCAGGATGACGTCAGCAGCAGCGTCGCTGCGGTCGTCGATCCCGCCGTTCGGAGCGCCGAGATCGAACGAGCACGTCGCAAGCAGCCAACCAATCTTTCTGCGTACGACCTCTATTTGCGTGCCCTTCACCACCTCTGGGGCGGCACCCGCGAGGATATCACCAAGGCGATCGATCTGCTTCGACAGTCTCTCAGCCTTGATGAGGCGCGCTCGCCGACGCTCGCGGCGCTCGCCTGGGGACTCGTCATGGCTTCGCCGCTTGGCGCACGCACGTCGCCGGACGCCGCGACCGAGGCGCTAGGTCTGGCGCGCCGCGCCGTCGAGCAGGACGGTACGGACGCTTTTGCCCATGCGGTCTACGGCTTCACGCTCTTTGGGCCGGCCGGCGACAACGATCAGGGGCGTATTCACGCCATCGAGGCCGTGAGGCTCAATCCCAGTTCGGCCTTCGCGTGGGGTACGCTCGGAATGATCGATAGCATGGCAGGCGACTACGAGAACGCACTCGCATGCCTTCATCGTTCTCTCGTCCTCAGTCCCTACGACAGTATGCTGCATTTGTGGATGACAGGATTGACGGCGTCTTGCTTTGCGCTCGGGCGCCATCAGGATGGCATCGCCTGGGCACGCAAGTCGGTTCAGCACAATCCGGGCAATGGCACCGGCCATCGTATGTTGGCGGCCAATCTGGTCGCCGCCGGCCGCCTGGAAGAAGCTCGCGAGATCACGCGGCGTCGCGATGCAACACAAAAGACAACGATCCGCGATCTGCGCGCCATGCGCTTCTTCAAGCAAGACGATGCTCTCGAACGCTACCTTTCGGCCCAGCAGGTTGCCGGTGTGGCCGATTGAGCGTCAAGCGCCGAGTGCAACGAGAAGCGTGCGACCGGTCATGAAGATGAGGATGAGCGAACCGACCGTCCACAGCGTCGCGCGAATTTCGTGGATTTGCCCGGTGAGATAGGCCAGAAAATGCAGCAGGCGTGAGGCAACGTAGCCGTAGAGCAGCCACTGCGCGAGCCGCAGCGACGGCTGTGTGAGGATATAGAGCAGGCCCGCGACCAGGAAGTACGGCAAGCTCTCGAGATCGTTCATCTGGATCCGGCGGATCCGCTCGACACGTTCGTTGGGAAGAAGCTGCGCTGGATCCGGCGCAGGATTCATTGGGGTCTTCTTGATATCCTCCGGCGAACGGTAGCCCCCCTTGGCTTGCACCATCCGGATCACGGTCAGCCATGACATCGCCACGGCCTTCAGGATCATCAGGGTGGCGGCAACGGCATAGGTGGCGAAAAGGGGATCGTGAAGACTCATTCGGTCCAATCTGGCCCCCTCTGACGTTTCCACGTGACATGCGCGACCGCGTCGCCAGCAAGCAAAGGACGTCACCAGTCCGCGTATAGCCCGGCGCGCTCGCGAACGCCACCGCCGTGGTGCGCGTGGGGCAGGGCCTCGGCATGACCGTCGTCGCCGAAGGCGTCGAGACCGGGGCGCAGCGCAAATGGCTGGCCGAGCTCGGTTGCGACGTTGTGCAGGGCTTTCTCTACGCGCCCGCGTTTCCCCAGCCACCTCACCCCGCCGCCAACCCCGTCCTCCGCCGCAAATCCGTGATCGCGCGCAGAAAGCTGTCCGCCGGCGTCGTCTCCGGATCGATCAGCCGGTGCAGGCGGAAGCCGTCTTCCAGCGCCAGCACGACGGAGGCCATCCAGGGCGGGTTCAGATTGTCGTTCCGGCCGTTGCCCTTCAACGTCGCCTCGACGATGTCGGCGATCAGCTTGCGCCGCGCGCGCAGGCGTTTTGCAAGTTCGGGACGCCGCTTCTCGGCGCGCGCGACGTAGAGGATCATCTCCATGTGGAGGAGGGGGGAGCGGCCGAGCGGATCCTGCCGGCTGCGGTCCATCGTCCGCAGCGCCGCGATGAAATCGTCGAGATTGTCGTGCTGTGCGAGGATGTCCATGTTGCGCCGGATCGACTGCGCGACATGGTCTTCGAGCATGGCGATGATCAGCTCGTCCTTGCTGTTGAAGTTGGAATAGAACGCGCCGCGGGTGAAGCCGGCGGCGGCCGCGATCGCCTCGATGCTGGCGCCGCCGATGCCGTCTGCCTCGAACACCCGCGCGGCCGCCTCGAACAGCTTGTCGCGCGTATCGTCCCTGGTCGGCCTGGTTCTCACCCTTGACATCGGACCAGTTTAGGGCAGAATGCAACTCGATACAACAATGTATCGAGTTGATAATTTCTAGGGGATGGTTACGCCGCGCAAGCCGGGGGCTGCCGGCGTATTCGTGTCATGCGGCAACCGACTTGAGGTCACCATGAACGAGCAAGCGCAACCCGCCGGCGGCGATCCGCTGTTCAACCCGCTGTCGCCGGACTTCATCCGCAATCCCTATCCGCATTACGAACGGCTGCGCGCGATCGATCCGATCCACGTGACGCCGTTCGGCCAGTTCGTCGCAAGTCGCCACGCCGATGTCAGCCTCGTGATGCGCGACAAGCGCTTCGGCAAGGATTTCGTCGAGCGCTCCAAGCGCCGTTACAGCGAAAAGATCATGGACGAGCCGGTGTTCCGCAGCATGAGCCACTGGATGCTGCAGTCTGATCCTCCGGATCACACCCGCCTGCGCGGCCTCGTCGTAAAAGCCTTCACCGCGCGCCGGGTCGAGGACATGCGGCCGCGCATCCAGCAGATCGTCGATGAGGCCATCGATGCCGTGATCGACCGCGGCCACATGGACCTGATCGAGGATTTCGCCTTCCGCCTGCCCGTCACCATCATCTGCGACATGCTCGGCATCCCCGAGGACCATCGCGAGGTCTTCTACAAGAGCTCGCGCGACGGCGGGCGGCTGCTCGACCCCGTGCCGCTCACGCCGGAGGAGATCGCGAAGGGCAACGCCGGCAACATGATGGCGCAGATGTATTTCCAGCAGCTGTTCGAGCTGCGCCGCAAAAATCCCGCCGACGACCTCACCACGCAGCTGGTGCAGGCCGAGGAAGACGGCAACAAGCTCACCAACGAGGAGCTGACCGCCAACATCATCCTGTTGTTCGGCGCCGGCCATGAGACCACCGTCAATCTGATCGGCAACGGCCTGCTCGCGCTGCATCGCAACCCGGACCAGCTTGCGCTGCTCAAGGCGCGGCCGGAGCTGATCGTCAATGCGATCGAGGAGTTCCTGCGCTACGATTCTTCGGTGCAGATGACCGGGCGCGTCACGCTCGAGGACATCGACGATCTCGGCGGCAAGAAAATCCCCAAGGGCGAGACCGTGCTCTGCCTGCTCGGCTCGGCCAACCGCGATCCGGCGGTCTACCCCGATCGCCCCGACCGGCTCGACGTCACCCGTCCCAACGTCAAGCCGCTGTCGTTCGGCGGCGGCATCCACTTCTGCCTGGGGGCCCAATTGGCGCGGATCGAGGCCGAGATCGCCATCGCGACGCTCCTGCGCCGGCTGCCGGATCTGCGCATCGACGACGTCGAGAACCCGGAATGGCGGCCGACCTTCGTGCTGCGCGGCCTGAAGAGCTTGCCGGCGAGCTGGTGAGGCGGCGCCACGCGTTAACCTCCGCGCGCAACAGTCGCTGTGACTTCGCCACACTTCCCCCTATATAAGGGGCTGTTCCGGCGCGCCTGAAGCCTTCCAAGGGGCAAGGTTTGGCCCGGATGCCGATTTGGCCGAGGGGAGACCCGTGCAGACGACGCTGCTCGGATTGGCGATTGCCTTCATCATTGCGCTTCTGGCCGCGCTGATCGGGCCCTACTTCATCGACTGGAACCAGTTCAGGCCCCAGTTCGAGGCGGAGGCAGGCCGGATCATCGGCGTGCCGGTGCGGGTGGCGGGCGAGCTCGACGCCCGGCTGCTGCCGGCGCCGACGCTGCGGCTGCGTTCGGTCACGCTCGGCGGCAACAACGATCCCGGCCGCCTGCGCGCCGACAAGCTCGACGTCGAATTCAGCCTCTCCTCGCTGATGCGCGGCGAATGGCGCGCCACCGAGCTGACCGTCAATGGCATGGCGGTCGATCTCGGCCTCGACGCCAGGGGACGGGTCGATTTGCCCTCCACCGCGAGCGGCACCTTCAATCTGGCTTCGCTGGCGATCGAGCGCCTCAATCTCACCGGCCGCATCGCCCTGCACGATGCCTCAAGCCGCGCGACGCTGGAGCTGAGCGACATCGCCTTCTCCGGCGACGTCCGCTCGCTGGCCGGCTCGGTGCGGGGCGACGGCAGTTTCACCGCCTCCGGGGTGCGCTACCCGTTCCGCATCTCCTCCGGCCCGAGCGCTGACGGCAGCGCCACCCGTCTCCACCTCAACATCGATCCCGGCCAGCGCGCCATCCTCGCCGATCTCGAAGGCGTGCTCGCCTTCGACAACCGCCTGCCGAAATTCGACGGCGCGCTGACGATCGCGGTGCCGGCGGCGAAGAAGGCAGGCGAGGCCGGGCCGACGCCCTGGAAGCTCACCGCAAAACTCAAGGCCGATCCCGCCGGCGCCAAATTCGACCAGATCGACGCGAGCTTTGGCGCCGAGGACAACGCGTTGAAAGCCGGCGGCGTCGGCGACCTCAAGTTCGGCGCCTCGCCGCTGCTGCGCGCGGTGCTGTCGGCGCGCCAGTTCGATGCCGACAAGCTGGCCGGCAAGGACGATGCCGAGCCGCTGCGCATCCTGCCGGCGCTGCGCGCCGGCCTTGCCGTCATCCCGCAGGCGCCGATTCCGGCGCAGATCGAGTTCAACTCCGACCAGATCATGCTGGGCGGCCGTCCGCTCCAGAACATTGCGGCCGAGCTCAAGACCGATGGCCGGTCCTGGACGTTCCAGCGGCTCGAGCTGCGCGCGCCCGGCATGACGCAGCTCTCGCTGAACGGTGCGGCGCCCGGCGCCGACAGTTTCAGCGGCCGGCTCAGCGTCGAATCCTCCGATCCTGATACGCTGGTGGCCTGGCTCCAGGGCCGCAACGAGGTCAACCGCCGCAGCACCCGGCCGCTGCGCCTTGCCGGCGACGTGACGATTGCCGCCAACCATCTCGCCATCGACAGGCTGAAGGCCGACATCGAAGGCGGCGCCGTCGAGGGACGAATTTCTTTCGTTCAGACCGGCGCGAGCAAGGGCTCGCGGATCGATGCCGAGCTCAAGGCCGACCGTCTCGATCTCGACGCCGCCGCGAGTTTTGTCCGCGCGCTCGGCGGGCCGCAAGGCGAATGGCCGGAGGAGGCAAAGCTCTCGCTCGATGTCGGCCGTGCGATCTCCGCCGGCCAGGAGCTGCGGCCGTTTGCGGCGAAGCTCGGCTACAATCCGGCGTCGCTGTCGCTGGAGCAGTTGCGGTTCGGCCAGACCAGCGGCGTGACCACCGAGGCGAGCGGCAGCTTCGACCGCACCAAAGCCACCGGCAAGCTCGCGCTGAAATCCTCGGCCAATTCGCTGCGCGAGCTCACCGCGCTAATCGAGCCGTTTGCGCCGTCGGTGCGCGCACGCTTCGATGCCATCGCGCCGCTGCCCGGTGCGACCCGCCTGAAGCTCGATTTGAGCCTCGACAAGAACGCCGAGCATGCCGATCGCAGCGACGCCCGCGCCGTGTTCGATCTCGACGCGCCGCAGCTCAAGGCCACCGTGACGCTGGCCGCACAGACGCCGGTGGCGGCCGTCAACGGCATCGACATCGACCGCCTGCGCAACAGCGACTTCACGCTCGATTCGAAACTGTCGACCCCGCAGGCCGGCGCGCTGCTGGCCCTGCTCGGTCTCGACCGCATGGTGGCCGCAGCCGAGGGCACCTCGCAGTTCGAAGGCCGGTTAAGCGGCGCCTGGCGCCGTCCGCTGCAATTGAACGCAAAGCTGAGCGGCGGCGGGCTGGACGCCGACGCGCAGGGCAGCGTCGAATTGTCCGCGCCGGAGCCAAAGGCGTCCGTGAATCTGCGCGTGCGCAACGTCAACCTCGCGCCGCTGTTCGGGACCGGCCCGGCCGACAAATCGGCGCGGACCGTCAGCCTGTCGTCCCGCGTCGCGCTATCAGGCAATCGACTGACCTTCGACGATCTCGACAGCAGCGCGGCCGGCTCGCATCTGCGCGGCCGTCTGGCGGTGACGCTCGACCAGGAGAAGAGCGTCGACGGCGAAGTCGGCCTCGACTCGCTCGATCTTGTGCCCACGCTTGCGGTGGCCATTGGCGCTGCGGGCCGCGACGCCGGCGAGCCGCTGAGCGCGGGGCTCCTCGGTGGCTGGCGCGGCCGCATCGCCTTTCAGGCGTTGCGCGGCACGCTGCCGGGCGGCGTCGAGCTGCGTCCCTTCGGCGGGACGATCCGGAGCGACGGCCAGTCGCTCGCGCTCGATGCGCTGAAGGGCGGCGTCGGCGGCGGCGAGATGTCGGCGAGCTTTGACGCGCGCAATGGCGCGGGTGGCATTGCGCTGAACGCCCGTATCGAGCTCAGCAATGTCGATGCGACCACGCTGCGCTACCGCGATCTCGCTTTGCCCAAGGGACGGGCCTCGGTGCAGATGGCCCTGACCAGCCAGGGCCGCAGCGTCGCGGCGTTGACCGGCGCGCTCGCCGGCAACGGCACGGTGACGCTGGAGTCTGCGGAAATCAGTGGCCTCAACCCGCGTGCCTTCGAGATCGCCATCCGCGCCAGCGACGGCGGCCAGGTCGCCGACGACAACAGGCTGCGGCAGCTCGTCGAGCCCGCGCTGGCGGCGGGTCCCATTGCGGTCGCCTCGGCGCAGATCCCGTTCACGATCCGCGACGGACGGCTGCGCGTTGGCGCCACGCCGCTGGAGGCGAAGAACGCCCGCGCCATCGTCTCCGGCGGCTACGACATTCCCGCCGACCAGGCCGACATCCGCGCCAGCCTGACGCCGATCATGACCGGGCTCTCGGGTGCACCGCCGGAAATCCAGTTGTTCGCGGCGGGCCCCCCCGACAAGCTCAATCGCACCGTCGATCTTGGGCCGCTGTCCTCATGGCTCGCGGTGCGCACGATCGATCGCGAGACGCGCCGGCTCGATGCCATCGAGCGCGGCGAGCCGCCGCCGGCGACCGCGGCGCTGCCGACGCTGGTCTCGCCCGACCCCGCGCCGGAGCCGTCGCTGCAGGACGTGCCGATGCCCGGCCGCGATCCGCGCCGCGCGCCGCCCAAGGCCAAGCTCGAGCCAAAGGCCGCGCCGATGCCGAAGCCGCCGCAGGCCGCTCCCGCGGCGCCAAGCCCGCCGCTCGCAAGCCAGCAGGTCGCGCCCTTGCCGCCGCCGATCGAGGTGAGGCCGGCGCCGGGCCCTGCGCCCGCAAGGCCCAAGCCGAAGCCGCCGCTGGTGCTGACGCCGTCGAACCCGTAAGGGCGCGCATTCGAACAGCCTGCGGGCAGTCTCCTCGCGGCGCATCCTTCGAGACGCCCGCTGTTGGCGAGCTCCTCACAGGATGAGGTCTTGTTTCGCGGTGAAATCCCAGACCCTCATAGTGAGGAGCGCCGCCTCACGGCGCGTCTCGAACCATAAGCCCGTGTGCTGCCGCAACCGCGGGCGTCGGGGCAGCGCTTGCCCGCCGGTAAACCCATTCGCTCGCATTTGAATGAATTCTCGTCTGCAAAACTGATCTGCCGACTTTACCGGATTCTCGCGTTTGATCCCTAGTGTCGGTTGCCAGAGGAATTCGGCGTCGCGCCAACACAGGCGGGATGGCTCGCCAAAGAACGACCAAGAACTGGGGTGATCGACATGAACGGGGCGAAATCGCTTCTACAGGATCTGGACGACGCGATCGCGCGCGGCACCGACGAGAGCCGGGCACGCGCGCTGTGGCATGCGACCGACATCCTGATCACCGGCCGCTACAGCGACGACGAGATCAGCATGTTCGGCGAGGTCATCGGCCGGCTCGCCGACGAGATCGAGGTTGCCGCGCGGACGCAGCTGTCCGAATTGATGGCGGCCTGCGATCACGCCCCGCTCAACGTCATCGAACAGCTCGCTCTCGACGACGAGATCGCGGTCGCCGGCCCGGTGCTGCGTGACTCCACCCGCATCGACGAGAAGATGCTGGTCGAGAGCGCCCTGACCAAGAGCCAGTCGCATCTGCTCGCGATTGCCCAGCGCCAGTCGATCGGCGAGGCCGTGACCGACGTGCTGGTCAAGCGCGGCGACCAGGAGGTCGTGACGTCGGTCGCCAAGAACGAGGGCGCGCGCTTCTCTGGCTCGGGCCTGCTGCACATGGTCCGCCGCGCCGAGGGCGATTCGATTCTTGCCGAGCAGCTTGGCCTGCGCAAGGACGTGCCGCGCCACATCTTCCAGCAGCTGATCTCGAAAGCATCGGAAGACGTCCGCCGCCGGCTCGAGAGCGAGCGCCCCGAGATGATGGCGCAGATCCAGAGCTCGGTGACCGAGGTCACCGGCGACCTGCAATCCAAGTTCGGCCCGTCCTCGCGCAGCTACTTCGTCGCCAAGCGCGTGGTGACGACGCAGTACCGCCAGGGCAACCTCAACCAGGATTCGATCTCCAACTATGCCCGCCAGCACCGCTTCGACGAGGTGCAGATCGGCCTGTCGCTGCTGTCGGCGCTGCCGGTCGACGTGATCGAGCGCGCGCTGATGGACCGCAACCGCGAAATGATCCTGGTGCTGTGCAAGGCGCTGAACTTCTCCTGGGACACGACGATGTCGCTGTTGTTCCTCGGCGCCAAGGATCATCTGATCACCGCGCGTGAGCTCCAGGACAATGAGCGCGAGTTCGGCCGGCTCAAGAGCGAGACCTCGCGCAGCATCCTGAAGTTCTACCAGTCGCGCAAGACCGGCGCGGGTGCCGATGCGGGCCGTCAGCCCGAACTCCAAGTCCACTGAGAAAGTCCACTGAGCAAGTCCACTGAGCAAGCTCACTAAGCAGGTCCACTGAGCAGGCTCACCGAGCATCATCCCGGAATTGGCAGGGGAGTATTTGCAAATGTTGCCTCAATTCGGCACCGCCGTTCGCAAGAAGAACCTCAACAACGCCTTCGCCCCCGATGTCGGCGGCGGAGCTCCGGACAAGGCCTCGGTCGACGCCGCCTGGCTCGTGCTGGAAGCCGCCAACGATCTCGGCGACCACGCCGCCATCGAAGCCTGCCGCCGCGTCATCGACGCCGAGCTGAACGGCACCGTGGCGGGCAGCTCGGATATCGATCTCGTGCTGGGGTATTTCAGGTAACCCTTCGTAGGTGGGCAAAGGCGCACTTGCGCCGTGCCCACCATCGATCTGCATTCGTCGCGAGGCGTGGTGGGCACGCGGAGCCTGTCATCGGGCGCGCATCCGCGCGACCCGGTGGCTTTGCCTACCCTACGAGCTGCTTCCACGTCGTCATTTCGAGGAGCCCTTGCGACGAAGCAATCCAGACCGACTTCGCGGAAAGAGCCTGGATTGCTTCGCTAAGCTCGCAATGACGAAGTCTGGGGCGCCGTCATTGCTTCTTCGGTCGGCACATGACGCGCTAAGAGCGACGTAGCTCGAAAATACTTTACGCGTTCGCACCGCCGTCAACGGTCAATGTCGAGCCGGTGATGTATTTGGCCTTCGCGCTCGCCAGGAACGCAACCGCATTGGCGATGTCATCCGTCGCGCCGTACCGGCCGAGCGCCATGAACTGCTTCAACGTCTCCGCTGTCGGGCCGCTGGCAGGATTCATGTCGGTGTCGATCGAGCCTGGCTGGATGAGGTTGACGGTGACGTCCCTCGGGCCGACCTCGCGCGCCAGTGCCTTGGTGAACGCGGCAAGGGCCGACTTCGACGCCGCGTAGACGCCGAGCACCGGCGAAGGCACACGGTCGGCGAAATCGCTGCCGATGGTGATGATGCGGCCGCCCTTGCCAAGGTGGCGCAGCGCGGCTTTGCTCGCGACGATCGGCGAACGGACGTTGACGTTCAGCAGCGCATCGATATCTCCAAGCGAAATGTCGTTGAGGCCGCCCAGGCGAAGAATTCCGGCGTTGTTGACCAGAATATCGAGCCCGCCCAGCGCCGCGACGGTCTTTTCGACCGAGGCCTGGACGGCGGCGACATCCGCGCTGTCGGCCTGGATCGCAACGGCTTTGCGTCCGCCGGCCTTGATGGCGTCAACCACCCTGGCGGCGCTGTCTGCGGACTTCTCATAGGTGATTGCTACGTCCGCGCCTTCGGCGGCGAGGGCTTTCGCAATGGCCGCACCAATACCCCTGCTTGCGCCCGTCACCAGGGCCCGTTTTCCTGCCAGCGTCATCTGATCTCTCCAATTCTGTAACGATCGACACAGAATATGTGGAGACTTGATCGGCCGCGTCAAGCCAATTATGTGTTGATCATTACAGAAAGAGCTGCGATGGCGGGACGACCACGAGAATTTGACCGCGAGGCGGCACTCGAAGCCGCCATGTTCCTGTTCTGGCGCAAGGGGTTCGAGGCGGCCTCGATGCAGGACCTCTGCGAGGCCATGGGGGTCCGCTCGCCGAGCCTCTATGCGGCCTTCGAGAGCAAGGAGGCGCTCTATCTTGCGGCGATCGAGCATTACGTGCTGACCCAGGGACCTCCCGTGTGGGACAAGCTCACGGAGGGAAAAACCGCGCGTGCCGGCGTCGAGAACCTCTTGATCGGGGCGACCGAGACCCTGCCGAAATCGCGCACGGCGCCGGCCGGCTGCATGGCCGTGCTGGGCGCCGTCAGCGACGAATGGCCGGCGACAATCGCCCGCGCGATCAAAAAGGTCCGCCTCGACATGCTCGCCAATCTGCGCGCTCGGATCGAAGGGGCGGTCGCCAATGGCGAGCTGCCCGCTGCGACGGACATCGATGCCCTGAGCCGGTTCTACCTCAGCGTCTTCCAGGGGATGGCCATCCAGGCCAAGGACGGCGCCACGCCTGAGGAGTTGAGAGGCGCAGCCAAGGCGGCCATGGCCGCGTGGCCGGGCGACAGGAGTCCTGCGTCAGTCTCGGCGGCTTCTCGCCCATAGTGCGACGACGCAACGGGCCATCGCCCGTCCGATGTGCGCCAACGCCGACATCCGGGTCACGGCGCGTTGGGCCGAGAGTTTGATCTATCTCAAGATCGAATCCAAAACGCGGGCCAAGCTTGCCTTCGGAAGGCGGCGATACGTCCAGACCGGCGGGAGGTGAAGCATGTACCGGCATATTCTCATTCCGACAGATGGGTCGGAGCTGGCGGAGCATGGAGTGGCGCATGGGTTGGCGCTGGCGAAATCCCTTGGTGCCAAAGTATCTCTCATCTTCGTTGTGGAGCCGTTTTCAGAAATGACAGGGCGGTTCCGTGAAGCGGTCGCAACATATGCCGAGCTGCGCAAGGAACAGGCCACGAGCGCGTTGGATCGCGCGGCAAATGCGGCCAGGGAGGCTGGCGTCTCCTGCGAACTGATTCAAGTGGAGGACGGGCAACCCCATCAAGCCATCATCGCAGCAGCCGAGAATAAAGGTTGCGATCTCATCGTTATGTCATCCCATGGGCGCAGCGGACTCTCCATGCTTCTCATCGGTAGTGTGACAAACAAGGTGCTGGCGCACGCGAAAACCCCCGTACTGATTTGTCAGTGAACGTTGCGGACCCGGTGCCAGAGTGCTCGCTCGCCACGGACACGCGCATTGCACGCAGCTGTGATGAGCGGAACCTCGCTCCGAATGTAACGACCGACGCTCCCCTCCGTACGGCCTGTAGCGAACGTTTCGTTCACCAACAGATGCTGTGCAAGCCGGGGAGAAATCGTCGCATGAAGGGATTCAACGTCGCCGAGAATGGCGGCGGTTCTTATCGTCCGCTCGCCATTCTCCGCTGGGTCATGGTGATCATATTCGTGTCGTTCGGAATGCAGAAGTTCACACTGCAATCCGCGCAGGGCATCGCCCAGTTCATCAGCAACAGTCCGTTCATCTCCTGGCTGTCGATATTCGGCCTGAGGGGAGAGGCCTATGTTCTCGGTGTTGCTGAATTCGTGATTGCGGCGTTGCTGGTGGCTGGCGCGTTCAGTCCGGTCTTGTCCGCTATCGGTTCATTCATGGGCATGGTGACCTTCGCGATCACATGGTCGTTCTTCTTCACGACGCCGGGCGTCGTCACATGGAGCCTTTCAACCGATCCCATGGCGTGGAATTTGGCCGGCGAATTCCTGTTCAAGGACATCGTCTTGCTGTGTGTCTGCGCCGTGTTGTTTCTGGCGTCACTGCCGCGATCGGTCATTCGGCTGCGCACCGGCTGAGCGTTGGGGTCGCTCACCGCCTGATGCGGTAGATCACGACGTCCTCGCCGTGATGCGTCGTGCTCTTTTCCAGAATGTAGTTCGATTTCTCCAGCACGCGGCGGGAGGCAGCGTTCCCGACGAGCACCAGGCCGATGAGCGACGGCAGCGCAAGCTGCGACAGCCCGATATGCGTCAGCGCCGCCGCGATCTCGCTCGCAAGTCCCTGGCCCCAGAGGTCGCGTTTGAACGTGTAGGCAATCTCGATCTCGTCGATGCCGTCAACGAGAATGTGCCTGATGCCCGCCCGTCCGGCGAATTCTCCGTCTTTCGTTCGCAGCGCCCAGAGCCCGAAGCCGTGCTGGTCCCAATGGGCCATGTTGGCGGCGAGATAGGTCTGCGTGACGTCGGGCGCCCGCACCCCGCCGAGATAGCGCGACACCTCGGCATCGAGATGGAGCGCGACGAGGTCTGCGAGATCATCGTCGCGCAGTTTCTCGGCGGTCAGTCTGTTGGTGCGGAAGTGATCCAATGAGGTTAGCCGCGTTCGAAGTGAGCATCGATTGTTGCGCCGACGATACCGTCCTGCCGACGTTTTACTCGACCTCCCGATCGCCGGTGCGACGCGCGGGGTTTGATCTGCATCAAATACGCGGATGACGATCGCGCCACAACCCGACTTCGAGGCTCACAGGTTGACAGGTGCGATGATCCCGACCTGGTACGTCAGCTTTGAAATTCGACAGCGGGGCGTTTTGCCGAGGCAGCGCAGTCCGCGCGAGACGCGGACGTTCGCGACCGAGGACGAAGCTAAGTTGTTCGCGCGCGCAAAGCTCGATGAAGGCCTCTCTGTTTTTGCAGGTACGATCAATCCTCACGTTCCGAGGCGGCTCATTCCGGCGTCAGATATCCATGCGTGGCTCGGAGACGATGGGCGCCCTCTTCCGCCAGAAGCGTCGAGCACCGACTAAGCACGCTACGGTGCATAGAGATGGCGCTTGGGTGTTGCCATTTTGATACGGGTTTCGAGACTCCTGCCCGCGTAAAGTTTCTCACATTCGCGAACCTTATGCACCCTAGTCCCAGCATGGGTGCTCATTTTTGGACGAGACGGCGAATTCAAACGAAAGAGCAAAAAAGGGGACGAGACCATGAGGAAGTTTTCGACTGCTGCGATCGGCTTCGTAGCACTGAGTATGGCGGCTCCGGCCATGGCGGCCGACATGGCCGTCAAGGCGCCGCCGCCGGCACCAGTGGTGGCGATCTACAACTGGAGCGGATTCTACATCGGGGCCAACGGTGGCTGGGGGCAAAGCCATGGTTGCGTCGACTTCGTAACGCCTGCTGGGACGGTCGCAGATGGCTGCGTCGATCGCTCCGGTGGTCTCGTCGGTGGACAGATCGGGTACCGGTGGCAAACCAATCAGTTTGTGCTTGGTCTGGAAGCTCAGGGCGATTGGGCCGATATCAAGCACACGCGCGTCAGCCTGATCGATCCGTTGATCTCGACCACAGGCAAGACCGACGGCATTGGGCTGTTCACGGCCCAGCTCGGTTGGGCATGGAACGCTTCGCTGTTCTACGTGAAGGGCGGCGCCGCCGTGACCCGCAATCGATTCGATATATTCAACAACGTCACCGGCGTCGGACTGGCTTCGGCAGGTCACACGCGCTGGGGCGGCGCCCTGGGTGTCGGCTGGGAATATGGTTTTGCGCCGAACTGGTCGGTCGGTATCGAGTACGACCATCTCTGGATGGGACGCGACAATTTCGGCTTCGCAGGCCTGGTCACGCCCGGCGGGTTCACGCTCACCGGCAGCGGGATCAGCCAGGATGTGGACATGGTTACGCTTCGGTTGAACTACCGCTTCGGTGGTTTCGGTGCTCCGGTCGCTGCTCGCTATTGAGTGTGTGTCTTCCCGGTGAACTCAGGCCCCGGCATCGACCGGGGCCTTTTCATGGGAAGCCGAAGAAAACGATGGAGGTCCGGCATCAATTCCTGCGATGTCGCAAGGCCAGGCGCGGGTGAATTGTGCGGACTTGTTCGAGGATGCGGGCCGCGATCAATCGTTAGCGGACGCTTCCCGATGATGCCATCATGCCGGTGTTTGCCCGACGGCTCAAGCGAATTCGGATAATTCGTAAGCTATTGATTTCACGACCCCGGTCTACTGTGCATGGGGTTGTTTTCTCAGTTTTTAGCTTCGAGGGGGCTATCCCGCTCCCAGCGCCACCGCGACGTTGTAGGTCACGAGGCTTGCGGCATAGGCCAGCACCAGCATGTAGGTGAAGGTCACCGCCATCCATCGCCAGCTTCCAGTCTCGCGCCGGATCACGGCCAGCGTCGAGGCGCATTGCGGGGCGAAGATGTACCAGGCCAGCATCGACAGCGCGGTCGCGAGCGACCATTTCGTCGCCAGCACCTGGCCGATCTGCTCGGCCGCTTCCTTGCCGCCTTCGATCGCATAGACGGTGCCGAGCGCTGCGACTGCGACCTCGCGCGCCGCCATGCCGGGGATCAGCGCGACCGCGATCTGCCAGTTGAAGCCGACTGGGGCGAGCAGCGGCTCGAGCGCCTTGCCAATGATCGCCGCTAGGCTGAAGTTGATGGCGGGTTCGGTCGCGCCAGCAGGCGGCTGCGGGAACGAGGCCAGGAACCAGATCAGCACCATCATCGAGAAGATCGTGGTGCCGGCGCGGTGCAAAAACATCTTCGCGCGCGTGTAGACGCCGATCGCGATCGATTTCAGGCGCGGCATCTTGTAGTCCGGCAGCTCCAGCATGAACGGCGCCGGCGCGTAGTCGCGCAGCATGAAGAATTTTATCAGGAACGAGACGAGAAGCGCGCTGGTGATGCCGGCGACGTAGAGGCCGAACATCACGAGGCCCTGGAGGTTGATGAAGCCCCAGACGTCCCTGGCCGGAATGAAGGCGGAGATGATCAGCGTGTAGACCGGGATGCGCGCCGAGCAGGTCATCAGCGGCGCGATCAGGATCGTGGTCAGCCGGTCGCGCTTGTTGTCGATCACGCGCGTCGCCATGATGCCGGGAATGGCGCAGGCAAAGCTCGACAGCAGCGGAATGAAGGCGCGGCCGTGCAGGCCGGCGCCGCCCATGATGCGGTCCATCAGGAAGGCGGCGCGCGCCATATAGCCGAAATCTTCCAGCAGCAGGATGAACAGGAAGATGAGGATGATCTGCGGCAGGAACACTATGACGCTGCCGACGCCGGAGATTACGCCGTTCTGCAGAAAACTCTGCAGCAGGCCGGCGGGCAGGGTGTCGTGTACGAGTTCGCCGAGCACGTCGAAGCCTGATTTGAGCAGGTCCATCAGCGGCTGCGCCCAGGCGAACACCGCCTGGAACATCACGAACAGGATCAGCGCCAGCACGATCAGCCCGCCGACGGGATGCAGCACCACCGCGTCGATCCGCGCGGTCCAGGTGTCGGGCCGGCTCGGGAGGCTGACGCAATCGGCGATGATGCGGTCGGCCTCGCGCTGGGTGGAGCGCAATTCGGCCACGCTGAGCGCGCGCCAGTTGTTCTCGGCCGGCTCGGCGGCGAGCCTGGCCGAGATCTCATCGGTCAGCGTCAACAGATCGGCCGTGCCGCCTTTGCGCACCGCGATCGAGGTGACCACGGGCACGCCGAGCTCCTTGGCGAGCCGCTCGACGTCGACAGTGATGCCGCGGCGCGTGGCGATGTCGAACATGTTGAGCACGAGGATCATCGGCCGGCCGGTGCGCTTGAGCTCCAGCAACAGGCGGATGGTCAGGCGCAGATTGGTGGAATCGGCCACGCACAGCACGAGGTCGGGCACCGTCTCGCCGGAGGCCTTGCCGAGCACGAAGTCGCGGGTGATCTCCTCGTCCGGGCTGCGGCCGCGCAGCGAATAGGTGCCGGGCAGGTCGACCACCGAGACCTGGCGTCCCTGGGGCGTGACGAAGAAGCCTTCCTTGCGCTCGACGGTGACGCCCGGATAGTTCGCGACCTTCTGCCGGCTGCCGGTCAGGGCATTGAACAGCGAGGTCTTGCCGCTGTTTGGCGTGCCGACCAGGGCGAGATGCAGCAGGGGTAATTCCATGGGATCACTGGTCCGGGATGCGGCGTCCGGTCGCTATCTAGGCGACGATGATGGCCATGGCTTCGCGCCGGCGGACCGCGATCGTGATGCTGTCGACCCGCACGGCGATGGGGTCGCGCCCGACCAGCCCCTCGTGCAGGACCTCGACCCGGGCCCCCTCGACGAAGCCGAGCTCGATCAGCCGGCTCTCGAGCTCGATGTCCGAGAGCGCCGAACCGGTGTCCCGGGCGGACAGGTGCTGGATGACGCCGGTATAGCCGCGCAGGGCCAGACCCAGCGGCATGTGAGGGCGCGTATCATTGGTGTCGGTCATGCCCTGTATTTTCAACGCAGGGCATTGAGGTCAAGCGCGCCGGTCGGCGGAAGCTGCACCTTAGAGTGATTTTAAAGTGCGGCCGCCCTGGCGGGTCGAAAAGACGCCTCGTCGGCTACTGGGCCGGGACCTTGTCCGGCTGGGCGGCCATGGCGCGGCTCTTGAAGTAGTCCAGCACGAACAGGCGGATCGCCGAGGACAGATTGCCCTGCTGGCGATTGCCGTCGATCTCGCCGACGAGCTCGGACAGCGTCATGTTGCGCAGGCCCGAAATCTCCTTCATGCCGTTCCAGAACGCCTCTTCCAGGCTGACGCTGGTCTTGTGACCGGCGACGACGATCGACCGTTTCACGACGGGCGATTTCATGGCTGCTCCTCGCGATCGATCTGATGCTGATCCAGGTGCTCCTTCGCCCTGTCCGCGCGCGTCTCCTCCGCCGACCGCTCCGCCTTCGTGCGGCCGAACTTCGCCCGATTGGCGTCCGCCTGCTTCGCCGAGGCTTCCCGCTCGGCGCGCTTCCGGAAACGATTCAGGTTGATGACGTTCCCCATGCCGCGTCTCCATCATCCGATCCTCTTCAGGCAGGATGAAACTTTCAGAAACAGGGTGCCGCATCGCACCCGACAAGACTTGATCGTCATTCGCTTGCCCTCGTCAATCGGCCCTTCGGGCCATCAAACAATGAATTTCGCCCTGTCTAGGGCAGAAGAGCTGCGTAACACGGCGTTCCGCCGCAACATTGACGGTAATCAAATCCCGTCCCCAAAGCCGCATAATTCTGCCGGTTGAGCGCCCGTATCACTACGGATGACTATCGGAATTCGGAATCCTATCCGGGGCTGGTCATCTTCTCCGGGCGCACCAGACGGTCGAATTCGTCGGCCGAGACGAAGCCGAGCCGCAGCGCCTCCTCCTTCAGCGTGGTGCCGTTGGCATGGGCCGTCTTGGCCACCTTGGCGGCGTTGTCGTAGCCGATTTTCGGGGCAAGCGCGGTCACCAGCATGAGCGAGCGCTGCATCAGCTCACTTATGCGCTTTTCGTCGGCGCGGATGCCGCTGACGCAATGTTCGGTGAAGGAGCGTGCGGCGTCGGCCATCAGGCGGATGGAGTGCAGCATGTTGTAGGCCAGCACGGGCTTGTAGACGTTGAGCTCGAAATGACCCTGGCTGCCGGCGACCGTGATCGCGGTGTGATTGCCGAACACCTGGCAGCACACCATGGTCATCGCCTCGCATTGCGTCGGATTGACCTTGCCCGGCATGATCGAGGAGCCCGGCTCGTTCTCCGGCAGGATCAGCTCGCCGAGGCCCGAGCGCGGGCCCGATCCGAGCAGGCGGATGTCGTTGGCGATCTTGAACAGCCCTGTCGCGACCGAATTGATGGCGCCGTGCGCCAGCACATAGGCGTCGTTCGAGGCCAGCGCCTCGAATTTGTTGGCGGCGCTGGTGAAGGGCAGTTTGGTGATCCCGGCGACGTGCCTTGCGAACAGTCTTGCAAAGCGCGGCTTCGAGTTGAGGCCGGTGCCGACGGCAGTGCCGCCCTGCGCCAGCGGATAGAGCTCCTTCACCGCGACCTTGAGCCGGGCGATGCCGCTTTCGACCTGCGCGGCATAGCCGGAAAATTCCTGGCCGAGCGTCAGGGGCGTCGCGTCCTGCGTATGAGTACGGCCGATCTTCACGATCCTGGAAAACTCCTTCTCCTTCTTGCGCAGCGCGCGGAGCAGCTCGCCAAGGGCGGGAACGAGATCGGCGGTGATGCGGCTTGCGGCCGCGATGTGCATTGCGGTGGGGAACGAGTCGTTCGAGGACTGGCTCATGTTGACGTGATCGTTGGGATGCACCGGCTTCTTGGCGCCGAGCTCGCCGCCGAGCAGCTCATTGGCGCGGTTGGCGATCACCTCGTTGAGGTTCATGTTGGTCTGCGTGCCCGAGCCGGTCTGCCACACGACGAGCGGAAAATGATCGTCGAGGCCGCCGTCGATCACCTCGCGCGCGGCGCGGATGATGGCGTTGGCCCGGCGCTGGTCGAGCAGGCCGAGTTCGCGGTTGGACTGCGCCGCGGCGAGCTTGACGATGCCGAGCGCATGCACGAGCGAAATCGGCATGCGATCCGTGCCGATGCGGAAATTCTGCCGCGAGCGCTCGGTCTGTGCCCCCCAATAGCGATCGGAGGGGACCTCGATGGGACCGAAACTGTCGGTCTCGATGCGGGTCGCGGGGCGGGCGGTCTTCGAGCGGGCAGCTTTGGCCATGAGCACATCCATTCCGCCGCGCGAAATGCCGCGCGGCCTCTTCATGTGCTCTTCTATATAGGCAGTCTGGCCGGGCGCGAGGTCTCGCGCGGCAGCCTAGATCATTTCTTGCGGAAACGATCGAGCCGCACGACTTCGGCGCCGCCCTGGCTCGGCGGGGTCGGCTCTTCCGCGGTCTCCGCCTTTTCCAGGGCGGGCGCGGGCACCGACACGGCCGAAGGGGCAGGGGCCGCGGGCAACGTCTCCGGCACGACCTCGGCGACGTCGGACGTGTCGAACTGGAGGCCGAACTTCACGGACGGATCGAGGAAGCTCTTGATGGCGCTGAACGGCACGATCAGCCGCTCCGGAATGCCGCCGAACGACAGGCCGACCTCGAAGCGGTCCTCGAGCACGGTCAGATCCCAGAACTGGTGCTGCAGGATGATCGTCATCTCTTCCGGATATTGCGCCAACAGGCGCGACGACAGCTTTACGCCCTCGGCCTTCGACACGAAGGTGATGAAGAAATGATGCTCGCCCGGCAGTCCATGGGACGCGGCGTCGGTCAGCACCTTCCGCAGCACGCCGCGCAGCGCGTCGCGGGCCAGCACATCGTATCGGATATGATCGGTCGCCATGGTGGTCCTGTTGCATTCCAGGAGTTGGGCCCTGCCGGCCCGACTCGCCAAGTCGCAATAGTACCGCGCCTGACGGGTCAGCAGGAGTCCCCGCCGGGGAGGAAATCAAAGGTAAGTGGAGGCTTCTGTTGCCAGGTGCCTCCGAACCCCGCCTAACGGAGCTTAACCCGTTAGGACTTTAAGATGGTCTTTCAAACTGCGTTACGCAGCCTGAGCAACCGGAGCAAAGTTGTCGTTGGCAACTATTGCAGTAGCCCGATAACGGCGGAACAATACCGGGAAAAAGCACGCCCTTTACGCCCTCGTCGATCCTATTTCGCCCCCGCCAAAACCCGCTTCTAGGGCTCGCCCGTGGGTGGGCTTTGGTGGAGGCGCCGGGTACCGCCCCCGGGTCCGAATGGTTTATTACGACGACCGTTTATTTCCATAGCCGGCGAACCGGCACCCCCAATATAGGGGGCAAAGGTTTAGAAAGACAGGGGTTTGGGGCGGGCATGGCGCGGTTCCCTTTGGATAGGTTCCGGACGGTCTTGGCCACGCGGCGGCCCGCGTTCTAAGCTTCTGACATGTCCACGGATTCAGCACCGGCCGCCCAAGAGCCGGATCGTGCCGCAGCCGGCGGCCCTCCGCCCAGCCTGGCCGCGCTGTTCGTGGCCTTCGCCCGGATGTCCCTGGCCGGTTTCGGCGGGGTCCTGGTGTTTGCCCGGCGGGCGATCGTCGAGCAGCACCGCTGGATGACGGCGGACGAGTTCAACGAAACCTTCGCGCTCTGCCATTTCCTGCCCGGCCCCAACATCGTCAATCTGTCGATGGTCTTCGGCGCGCGGCTGCGCGGAATTGCGGGCGGCATTGCCGCCTTTGCCGGGCTGCTGCTGCCGCCGACGCTGATCATGACCGTGCTTGCGATCGTCTACGCCCGGTTCGGCGATGTGGAGGTGCTTCGCCGCATCCTCGCGGGCATCTCCTGTGCGGCGGTCGGCCTGCTGATCGCGGTGGTCTTCCGCATGATGACGCCGCTGCTCAAGCGGATGGACGCGGTTGCGCTCATCCTGATGCTCGGCGTGTTCCTCGCCATCGGCGTGCTTCGCCTGCCGCTCCAGGCGGTGCTGCTGGTAGCGATCCCCGTGAGTGTCGGCGCCACCTTCTTCCTGCGGCGGAAGGTAGCAGCGTGAACGCCGAGAACCCGATCTGGGCGCTGATCTCCACCTTTGCCCTGATGTCGCTGTTCGCGGTCGGCGGCGCTGCGGCCGCGGTGCCCGAGATGCACCGCATCGCGGTCGATGTGCATCACTGGATGACCGACAAGCAGTTCACGGATGCCTATGCGATCGCGCAGCTCTCGCCAGGTCCGAACGTGCTTATCGTGACGTTAATCGGCTATGCGGTCGCCGGCATCCCCGGCGCGCTGGCAGCGACGCTGGCGATGTGCCTGCCGACCGCGCTGGTTGCCTATTATGTCGGCCGGCTCTTGAACCGGCCGAGCCAATCGCGCTGGCCCGGCCTGATCCAGGCTGCATTGGTTCCGCTCTCGATCGGATTGATGGCGGCGAGTGCCCTGATCCTGGCCCAAGCGACCGATCGCACGATTGCTGCGGTGCTTCTGACCGCGATGGTTGCGGTGCTCGCAGCGGTCTCGCGCATCAATCCACTATGGCTCCTGCTCGCCGGCGGCTTGATGGGTTTTGCTGGCATTGTGTAATGAAAATCGCTAGGCAGTGATCCGGGCGAGGGATCCATTTCCAGCCGATTAGAACAACACTGCGCGTGACTTACGGGTCGCGGAGGAGACATGCATGGCCGATACGATGGGCCACTCAGCGACAGCCACCCGAAACACCTCGGTGGCGCTCGGCTTTTGTCTGCTGGCCATTGCGCCGCAGATATTCGAATTCATCTGGTCGATCGGGACGATTTTTGGCTGGGGCGCGGGACGCGGTCCGGCCACCGTTCTGATCAGCCACGCCACCGCGCTGGTCGCGGGTGCTCCCGCGGTACTGATCGGATCGGTCGGCGGTGAGACCAAGAAGGCGTCATCCGACGTTCTGCTGGCGCTGATCTATTCCTACCCGATCCTTGCGGTAGCCATCGTCTCCCTGTTCATGGCCATCCGGTCGGCACAGGATTATGTCGGTGGCGTCATTCTGATGGCGCTCGCGCTGTTCGCGCTGTGGGCCTCGAGCGATTTGCAGGGCATGCGCGGCTTCTCCTTCGGTGCGGGGACCGCGCCGCGCATGTTCGGCGGGCTGCTGGTCGCCTTGTCCGCCGGCATCGCCTTGACCGGCCTTCTGACCGACGGGCCGGCGATGGCCCATTATTCCTGGCGCGGGCCGCTGTTCGTGATGGCCTCGATCGTGTTCTTCGCCCTGGCGATCCGGCCGCTCGGCCTCGTGGTCTCCGCCTTCGTCAGTTTCATGATCGCGGCGATGGGTTCGCACGAGACGCGCTGGCTGGAGGCTGCCATCGTCGGCGCCTGCCTGACGCTCGGCTGCGCGCTGCTCTTCCCCTACGTGCTCGGGTTACCGATGCCGATGTTTCCGCGTTTCCTGATCCAGTGAGGGCGTGATGGATATTTTTGCCAACCTCGCCCACGGCTTCGCCGTCGCGCTTTCTCCGATCAACCTCCTGATGTGCCTCATCGGCGCCCTCGTCGGCACGCTGGTCGGCGTTCTCCCTGGTATCGGCACCATCGCAACCGTGGCGATGCTGCTGCCGATCACCTTCGGACTGCCGCCGGTCGGCGCGCTGATCATGCTCGCCGGCATCTATTACGGCGCGCAATATGGCGGCTCGACCACGTCGATCCTGGTCAACATACCCGGCGAGGCGACATCGGTCGTCACCGCCATCGACGGTCACCAGATGGCCAAGCAGGGCCGTGCCGGCCCGGCGCTGGCGATCGCGGCGATCGGGTCGTTCTTCGCCGGCTGCGTCGCGACCGTGCTCATCGCCGTGCTCGGCGCGCCGCTGACCAAGCTCGCGTTGGCCTTCGGCCCGGCCGAGTATTTCTCGCTGATGGTGCTCGGCCTGATCTTCGCGGTCGTGCTGGCCAAGGGCTCGGTGCTGAAGGCGATCGCGATGATCGTGCTCGGCCTGCTCATGTCGATGGTCGGCTCGGACATCGAGACCGGCGCCTCGCGCATGGCCTTCAACATTCCGGAGCTCGCCGACGGTCTCGGCTTTGCGACGGTAGCGATGGGCGTGTTCGGCTTTGCCGAGATCATCCGCAACCTCGACGCCGGCGCCGAGATGAACCGCGACCTCGTGCAGCAGAAGATCACCGGCCTGATGCCGACCAGGAAGGATCTGCGCGACTCCGCACCCGCGATCCTGCGCGGCACCGTGCTCGGCTCGATCCTCGGCATCCTGCCGGGCGGCGGCGCCGTGATCGCGTCCTTTGCGGCCTATACGCTCGAGAAGAAGATCGCCAAGAACCCGTCGCGGTTCGGCCGCGGTGCGATCGAGGGCGTGGCGGCGCCGGAGAGCGCCAACAACGCGGCGGCGCAGACCTCCTTCATCCCGCTGCTCACCCTCGGCATTCCGCCGAACGCGGTGATGGCGCTGATGGTGGGCGCGATGACCATCCATGGCATCGTGCCGGGTCCGCAAGTGATGCAGAAGCAGCCGGATCTCGTCTGGGGCATGATCGCCTCGATGTGGATCGGCAACCTGATGCTGATCATCATCAACCTGCCGCTGGTCGGAATCTGGGTCCGCCTGCTGCGCGTGCCTTACCGGTTGATGTTCCCATCGATCGTGATCTTCTGCGCGATCGGCATCTACTCGGTGAACAACGCGCCGGTCGACGTCATCCTCGCCGGCGTGTTCGGTCTCGTCGGCTACTGGCTGATCAAGCACGATTTCGAGCCGGCCCCGCTGCTGCTCGGCATGGTGCTCGGACCGCTGATGGAAGAGAACCTGCGCCGCGCACTGCTGATCTCGCGCGGTGACTGGAGCGTGTTCCTGACGCGTCCGCTGTCAGCAGTGCTGCTGGCGATCGCGGCGAGCCTGTTGATCCTCACGGTGCTGCCTGCGCTGCGCGCCAAGCGCGACGAGGTGTTCACCGAATCCGAGAACTGATCGCGCCTGCGTCCGCGCGCCGCATTCGGAAGTCGAATCGACTTGTGTGATGACTTCGTGACATGAAAATGCCGGCCCTTGTGGCCGGCATTTTTGTTTGCGTCCCGGGGAAACGACATGACTTCTATTCGCGCGCTCGCTACGGGCGCATGTGCCGTCGCGCTCGCATCGCTGTGCGCGTTTGTCGCACCGTCTCAGGCGCAGACCTATCCGACGCGCGGCATCACCATGATCGTGCCGTTCGCGGCCGGCGGCCCGACCGACGTGATCTCGCGCATCGTCACCGCGCACATGGCGCAGACGCTGGGGCAGAGCATCGTCATCGAGAACGTGGTCGGCGCCGGCGGCACCACCGCGACCGCGCGGGCCGCGCGCGCGGCCAATGACGGCTATACGCTGATCACGGGGCATATGGGCACTCATGCCGCATCCGTGCCGCTCTATCCGAAGCTTGCCTATCATCCGGAGAAAGACTTCGAGCCGATCGCGCTGCTCGCGGGCACGCCGATCCTGATCCTCGCGCGCAAGGATTTTCCGCCGAAGGACCTGAAAGAGTTCGTCGCCTACGTGAAGGCCAATGCCGAGAAGGTGAACGCAGCGCATGCCGGCGTCGGCTCGGTCTCGCACGTGTCCTGCGAGCTCTTGCACTCCATCCTCGACATCAAGCCGGTCGGCGTGCCCTTCAACGGCACCGGCCCCGCGATGAACGCGCTGGTGGCGGGGCAGGTCGATTACATGTGCGACCAGATCGTCAACGCCGTGCCGCAGATCAACGCCGGCACCATCAAGGCCTATGCGATCGCAACGGTCGAGCGCAATCCGTCGCTGCCGAACGTGCCGACGACGACGGAAGCCGGCCTGCCTGCGTTCCAGGCCCAGGCCTGGAACGCGATGTTCGCCCCGAAGGGAACTTCGCCGGCGGTCGTGGCGAGCCTGAACGCCGCCGCCGTCAAGGCGCTCGACGACGGGACCGTGCGCAAGCGGCTGCTCGAGCTCGGCAGCGTCATCCCCGGTCCTGCGGACCGGACGCCGGAGGCGCTCGCCACCCTCGTCAAGAACGAGATCGCGAAGTGGACCCCGGTGCTCAAGCCGGCAAGTTAGGCAGCACTTTCAAGCCGATAGAGGAGGGGCGGGACGTGGGTTCCGCCCCTTGCCGTTTGCACCGGAAACGCTCACTTTTTCCGGGTATAATCGGTGCAGGCAGCGAATCGCCGCTGTCGCAGCGCGGGAGTGGCCGCTAAGTTCGCCGCCTCCCCAAAGGCTGTATGGCACATGCACCAGTATCAGGACCTGCTCGAGCGGATTCTTTCAGACGGCGCCGAGAAGACCGACCGGACCGGCACCGGCACGCTCTCGGTGTTCGGCCATCAGATGCGCTTCAATCTGTCGGCCGGCTTCCCGATGCTGACCACCAAGCGGCTGCCGCTGAAGGCGATCGTGCACGAGCTGTTGTGGTTCCTGAAGGGCGACACCAACATCAAATATCTGCGCGACAACGGCGTCACCATCTGGGACGAGTGGGCGGACGCCAATGGCGATCTCGGCCCGGTCTATGGTCATCAGTGGCGCTCGTGGCCGGCGCCGGACGGACGCAGCATCGACCAGA
The DNA here is from genome assembly GCF_004571025.1 of Bradyrhizobium niftali. Lineage (GTDB taxonomy): Bacteria > Pseudomonadota > Alphaproteobacteria > Rhizobiales > Xanthobacteraceae > Bradyrhizobium > Bradyrhizobium niftali. The sequence goes on from NZ_SPQT01000012.1 coordinate 175,183, forward strand.
TCGCCAACGTCGTCGATATGATCAAGCGCAATCCGGATTCGCGGCGCCTGATCGTCTCGGCCTGGAATCCGGCCGAGGTGGACAAGATGGCGCTGCCGCCGTGCCACTGCCTGTTCCAGTTCTATGTCGCCAACGGCAAGCTGTCGTGCCAGCTCTATCAGCGCTCGGCCGACGTGTTCCTCGGCGTGCCCTTCAACATCGCCTCCTATGCGCTGCTGACCATGATGGTGGCGCAGGTCACGGGCCTGAAGCCCGGCGACTTCGTGCATTCGTTCGGCGACACCCATCTCTATTCCAACCATCTGGAGCAGGCGAAGCTCCAGCTCACGCGCGCGCCGCGTGCGCTGCCGGTGATGCGGATCAACCCCGACGTGAAGGACATCTTCTCCTTCCGCTTCGAGGATTTCGAGCTCGTCGGTTACGATCCGCATCCGCACATCAAGGCGGAAGTCGCGGTCTGACGCAGATGTCGCTCAACATCCGCCGCGTGCGTCCGGGTGAGGCCGGGCTCGTTCTTTCCTTCATCCGCGAGCTCGCCGAATACGAAAAGCTCTCGCACGAGGTCGAGGCGACCGAGGCTGACATCGCGGACGCGCTGTTCGGCGACAGACCGCAGCTCTATTGCGCGATCGCCGAGTGGAACGGCGAGGCGGTCGGCTTTGCGGTCTGGTTCGCCAATTTCTCCACCTTCAGCGGCCGTCACGGCATCTATCTCGAAGATCTGTATGTGCGGCCGTCGCATCGGGGCAAGGGTCTCGGCAAGGCGCTGCTGGTCTATCTCGCAAAGGAGTGCGTCGAGAATGGCTGGTCGCGCCTGCAATGGGCGGTGCTCGACTGGAACGCGCCGTCGATCGCGTTCTACAAGTCGCTCGGTGCCGTCATGATGGACGACTGGACGCTGTGCCGCGTCGCCGGTCCTGCGCTGACGCGGCTTGCCGGGAGCGAGACCTGATGGAGATCGTCTTCGTCGTCGCGATTGCGGAGAACGGCGTCATCGGCGCTGGCGGCGCGATCCCGTGGCGGCAGAAATCCGACATGGCGCGCTTCAAGGCGCTGACGATCGGCAAGCCCGTGATCATGGGCCGCAAGACCTTCGAATCCCTGCGCCGACCGCTTCCGGGCCGCACCAACATCGTGATCACGCGCGATGCGGCCTATCGCGCCGCCGGTGCCGTCGTCACGACATCGGCCTTGGATGCGGAGGCGGTTGCGCGCGGAGATGCACTGCGGCGTTCGGTCACCGAGATCGCGGTGATCGGCGGCGCCGAGATCTATCGGCAATGGCTGGATCGTGCCGATCGCCTCGAAATCACCGAAGTGCATGCGCGCCCCGAAGGCGACACGCATTTCGGCATCGACACGGCAAAATGGGAGGAGACGGCGCGCATCCGTCATCCTGCCGGACCGGACGACAGCGCCGATTTCTCCTATGTGACATATCGTCGGCGGCCGCACCATTAACCGCATTCGCCAATGTTAACATTGACTTTTCCGCCCCCGGGCTTAGCTGCAAAGACAGCCCGGGTTGCGTTGTAAGGGACCTGCCTGTCCCCTATAAAGCCGGACCGGACAAAGCGGGCGGGGGCAATTTGACCCTGCCGAGGAGAGCGTCGAATGCCGTGGAAGAATCAGGGCGGTGGCCCATGGGGCTCGGGTCCAAAGGGACCATGGGGCTCAGGCCCGCAACCGGTCGGGCCGAGGCCGCCGGATCTGGAAGACCTTCTGCGGCGTGGCCAGGACCGCCTCCAGCAGATCATGCCGGGTGGCTATTTCTCCGGCGTCGGCATCACGCTGATCATCCTGATCATCGTCGCGTTCTGGCTGCTGTCGGGCTTCTTCCGCGTGCAGTCCGAAGAGCGCGGCGTCGTGCTGCGCTTCGGCAAGCATGTCCGCACCGTGGATCCGGGCCTGAATTATCATCTGCCCTATCCGATCGAGACAGTGCTGCTGCCCAAGGCGCTGCGCGTCAACACCATCTCCATCGGCATGACGCTGATCGACGATCCGGCGCGGCGCGGCCGCTCCATTCGCGACGTGCCGGAAGAGAGCCTGATGCTCACCGGTGACGAGAACATCGTCGACGTCGATTTCACCGTGCTGTGGCGCATCAAGCCCGACACCGCCGGGGTCGGCGACTTCCTCTTCAACATCCAGAACCCCGAAGGCACCGTGAAGGCAGTCGCCGAGAGCGCGATGCGCGAGGTGATCGGCCGCTCGCAGATCCAGCCGATCCTCACCGGCGCACGCAACGTCACCGAACAGGGCGTGCAGGAACTGATCCAGAAGACTCTGGACAGCTACGGCGCCGGCATTCAGATCAGCCAGGTGCAGATGCAGAAGGTCGATCCGCCGGCGCAGGTGATCGACGCCTTCCGCGACGTGCAGGCGGCGCGCGCCAATCTCGAGCAGCTGCAGAACGAAGCACAGACCTACGCCAACCAGGTGGTGCCGCAGGCGCGCGGACGTGCGGCGCAGATCATGCAGGCCGCCGAAGGCTACAAGGAGCAGGCGGTTGCCGAGGCCAAGGGCCAGAGCTCGCGCTTCCTGAAGGTTTACGAGGAATACAAGAAGGCGCCCGACGTGACGCGTGAACGGATCTACCTGGAGACGATGGAGCGCGTGCTCGGCGGCGCGGACAAGCTCGTCTATGACGGCGGCCCCTCGGGCCAGGGCGTCGTGCCCTATCTGCCGCTCGGCGAATTGACGACGAAGCGGCCTCCTGCCGCCGGTCAGCAAACGGGCGGAGGCAGCCGATGAGGTCTCCGGTCACAGGTATCGTCACCCTCCTCGGGCTCCTGCTCGTCGTGATCGTCGGCTACATGTCGCTGTTCACGGTGCAGCAGACCGAGCAGACCATCGTGCTTCAGTTCGGCAAGCCCGTCGACGTCGTCACCGATCCCGGCCTGCACTTCAAGGCGCCGTGGAACTCGGTGATCAACATCGACAAGCGGATCCTCGATCTGGAGAACCCGTCGCAGGAAGCGATCGCATCCGACCAGAAGCGGCTCGTGGTGGACGCCTTCGCGCGCTATCGCATCAAGGATGCGCTGCGCTTCTATCAGAGCGTCGGTTCAATCCAGGCCGCCAACATCCAGCTCACCACGCTTCTGAACGCGGCGCTGCGCCGCGTGCTCGGCGAGGTCACCTTCATCAACGTGGTGCGGGACGACCGCGAGAAGCTGATGCTGCGCATCCGCGACCAGCTCGATCGCGAGGCCGACGGTTACGGTATCCAGGTCGTCGACGTCCGGATACGGCGCGCCGACCTGCCGGAGCAGAACAGCCAGGCGGTCTACCAGCGCATGAAGACGGAACGCGAGCGGGAAGCCGCCGAGTTCCGGGCGCAGGGCGGCCAGAAGGCACAGGAGATCCGTTCCAAGGCCGACCGCGAGGCGACCGTGATCGAGGCGGAAGCCAGGTCGCTGGCCGAGCAGACCCGCGGCGTCGGCGACGCCGAGCGCAACCGCCTGTTCGCGGAAGCCTACGGCAAGGATGCCGACTTCTTCGCCTTCTACCGGTCGATGACGGCCTACGAGAACGGGCTGAAGTCGAATGACACCCGCTTCCTGCTGCGGCCGGACTCGGATTTCTTCCGGTTCTTTGGTAACCCGTCCGGCAAGGCGGCGACCGCGACGGCAAAGCCGTAAGCCTGACAAGGGCGGCAGATCTGGCCGCCCTTCGTCCAGAAGAACAGCATAACGGGAGGTTCCAATCCGATGAGGTCCATTGCGTTCGCCGACTTCCTCATCGGCTTAGGCATCCTGTTCGTGCTGGAAGGCTTGATGTTCGCGGCAAGTCCGAACTGGATGCGCAAGGCCATGAAGAGCGCCATCGCCACGCCGGACAACATCCTGCGGGTGGTCGGGATCGGTTCGGCCGTGGCCGGCCTGATCCTGATCTGGGTGATGCGGCGCCCGATCTAGACCTCGCGCCAACGCCAAAGTGAAGGCAAGGAACCGGTTTTCGCCGTATTATGCGGGTCTTGAGGCCCGTGAAGCTCCGCGCTTGCGCCGTGCCCCCGTTCGAGCGCAGTCTTGGCGCCGAATCCCTTTCTCTGGAGATCACTATGACCGCTGCCATCATTGCCCCGTCCCGCTTGCGCCATCGTGCGCGACTTGGCGTGAGAATTGGGCTGGCCGCGCTCGCCGTCAGTGCTTTCGGCGCGTTCGGCACGCCGGCTCATGCGCGCGGACCGGAGGGCATCGCCGACGTCGCCGAGAAGGTGATCGACGCGGTCGTCAATATCTCGACCTCGCAGACCGTCGAAGCCAAGGGCGGCGGCAGCAACACCATGCCGCAACTGCCACCCGGCTCGCCCTTCGAGGAGTTCTTCGACGACTTCTTCAAGAACCGCAGGGGTCCCGGTGGTCCCGGCGGCGGCGGCAAGGGCGGCGACAACGGCCCGCCCCGCAAGACCAACTCGCTCGGCTCCGGCTTCATCATCGACACGTCAGGCGTCGTCGTCACCAACAACCACGTCATTGCGGACGCCGACGAGATCAACGTCATCCTCAACGACGGCACCAAGATCAAGGCCGAGCTGGTCGGCGTCGACAAGAAGACCGACCTCGCCGTATTGAAGTTCAAGCCGACGAAGCCGCTGGTCGCGGTGAAGTTCGGCGACTCCGACAAGCTGCGGCTCGGCGACTGGGTGGTCGCGATCGGCAACCCCTTTAGCTTAGGGGGCACGGTGACGGCCGGCATCGTCTCGGCCAAGAACCGCGACATCTCCTCGGGTCCCTATGATAGCTACATCCAGACCGACGCGGCCATCAACCGCGGCAATTCCGGCGGTCCGCTGTTCAATCTCGATGGCGACGTCATCGGCGTCAACACGCTGATCATCTCGCCCTCCGGCGGCTCGATCGGCATCGGCTTCGCCGTGCCGTCGAAGACGGTCGTGGGCGTGGTCGACCAGCTCCGCCAGTTCGGCGAACTGCGCCGCGGCTGGCTGGGGGTGCGCATCCAGAGCGTCACCGACGAGATCGCCGAGAGCCTCAACATCAAGCCGCCGCGCGGCGCGCTGGTTGCAGGCGTCGACGACAAGGGCCCGGCCAAGCCCGCCGGCATCGAGCCCGGCGACGTCGTGGTCAAGTTCGACGGCAAGGACGTCAAGGATCCGAAGGATCTCTCCCGCGTCGTCGCCGACACGGCGGTCGGCAAGGAAGTCGACGTCATCATCATCCGCAAGGGCGAGGAGCAGACCAAGAAGGTCACGCTCGGACGCCTCCAGGATCCCGACAAGGTACAGGCCGCGGTGAAGACCGACGAGCCCCCGCCCGAGAAGCTGGTGACGCAGAAGGCGCTCGGCCTCGATCTTGCCACGCTGAACAAGGACCTGCGCACGCGCTACAAGATCAAGGACAGCGTCAAGGGCGTGGTCGTCACCAATGTCGACGCCAATTCCGATGCTGCCGAGAAGCGCCTGTCCGCCGGCGACGTCATCGTCGAGGTGGCGCAGGAGGCCGTCTCCAGCGGCGCCGACATCCAGAAGCGGGTCGACCAGCTCAAGAAGGACGGCAAGAAATCGGTGCTGTTGCTGGTCTCCAACGCCGACGGCGAGCTGCGGTTTGTTGCGCTGAGCGTGCAGTAAGGGCGGTCGCTCTCGACCGCGCGCTCAACTGTCATGTCCCGCGAAAGCGGGGCATCCAGTACGCCGCGGCTTCTCCGTATACGTCGCCGTCTCTGGAATACTGGATCACCCGCCTTCGCGGGTGATGACGGCGGAGGGGAGGCTAAGCCTCCACAAACTCCTCGCGCCGATACCCCTGCGCATAGAGCAGCGCGGTGAGATCGCCATGGTCGATCCGTGCCGCGGCGGCGGCCGCCACCGCCGGCTTGGCGTGATAGGCCACGCCCAGTCCCGCCGCCTGGATCATCGCCAGATCGTTGGCGCCGTCGCCGACCACGACCGAGTCGATGTCGTCGAGATCGAACGACTCCATCAGATCCACCAGTGTCGCGAGCTTGGCCGCGCGGCCCAAAATCGGCTCCTTGACCTCGCCGGTGAACTTGCCGTCGCGCACGATCAGTTCGTTGGCGCGGTTCTCCTGGAAGCCGATCCGGGCGGCGACCGCGCTCGTGAACAGCGTGAAGCCGCCGGAGACGAGGCAGGTATAGGCGCCGTGCGCCCGCATGGTCGCGACCAGCGCGCGGCCGCCCGGGGTCAGCGTGATGCGCTTTTTCAGCACCTCGTCGACGACACTGGCGGGCAGGTCCTTCAAGAGCGCAACGCGCTCGCGCAGCGCCGGCTCGAACTCGATCTCGCCGCGCATCGCGCGCTCGGTGATGGCGGCGACATGGGCCTTCATCCCGACGAGATCGGCGAGCTCGTCGATGCATTCCTGGCCGATCATGGTGGAATCCATGTCGGCGAGAAAAAGCTTCTTGCGCCGGGCGCCGGCAGGCTGCACGACGATGTCGATCGGCAGGTCGCCGCGAAGCTCGCGCAACCGCTGTTCGATGGCGTGACGGTCGCCTTCGAGGTTACTGTCGGCGCCGAAGGGAATGTCGACCGCAACCCCGTCGAACAGCCAGTGCGCCGGCGCCGCCTGAGGCAGCACGGCGCGGGCGCCGTCGACGATGGTAGAGTCGAGCGCGGGACTATCGGGATTGCAGATCAGCGTGGCGACGAGGGACATTTGAGGTTTTCGTGAGCGAGGGGCAAGTCGGCAGAAGGCCTATTGGCAAGGCCGTGCTTATCGCAGGCCCGACCGCCAGCGGCAAGTCGGCGCTGGCGCTCGAGCTGGCGCTCGCCACCGGCGGCGTCGTCATCAATGCCGATTCCATGCAGGTCTACCGCGACCTGCGCATCATTACGGCGCGCCCGACACGGGCAGACGAGGCGCTCGTGCCGCATCGCCTCTACGGTCACGTCGATGCCGCCGTGAATTTCTCGGCCGGCGCCTGGGTGAACGATGCGGCGACGGCGCTCGAAGGGGCGAGAGCCGAAGGCCGCCTGCCGATCTTCGTCGGCGGTACCGGGCTCTATTTCAAGGCGCTGACCGCGGGCCTCTCGGTGGTGCCGCCGATCCCCGCTGAGGTGCGCGAAGACGTGCGCGCGCGGCTGGAGCGGAACGGTGTCGAGGCGCTGCATGCGGAACTCGCGGCCCGCGATCCGCGTGCGGCCGAGCGATTGAATCTGCGCGACCGCACCCGCATCGCACGCGCGCTCGAAGTGGTCGAGGCGACCGGGCGCTCGCTGCTCGACTGGCACCAGGAGGGGCAGCCGCCGCTGTTGCCGCAGGACAGTTTTCGCGCGGTGTTCCTCGCTCCCGAGCGCGAGGAGCTCTATGCCCGCATCGATGCCCGCTTCGACGCCATGCTTGGCGCCGGCGCCTTGAGGGAGGTCGAGCGCCTCGCCGCCCGAAAGCTCGATCCCTTGCTACCGGCGATGAAGGCCCACGGCGTGCCGGCCCTGATCCGGCATTTGCGCGGTGAGCTCAGCCTGGACGAGGCGGCCACGATCGGCCGCACCGATACCCGCCATTACGCCAAGCGCCAGTACACCTGGTTCCGGCACCAATTGCCGGAGTTCGAATGGGTGAAGCTGGAGGAGGCGAGGGGCTGGCTAGCGGCGACCGTGAACGCGGCGCAGGACCCCGACTGACGTGCTTTTGTGCCGGGTTCCCGAATTTACCCCTCGCCGAACCCCGGGAACACCGCTACACTGCCAAAATCGCGCGGGAACGGCCGCATTGCCTTGACATCCAGGCTTTGGCCGCTATGTTTCGCGCAACCTTTGGGAAGCCGGGCGCCTGCCATGCGTAACATTATTACCAAACTCCTTATCGCCGTCGTACCCAGGCACACCGCCGGGGATGGCTAGCTGCCATCCACATGACAGGCGGTGTGCATGGGCCCTCTTCGGGGCCTTTTTTATTTCCTGAACCCGACACGAACGAAGCCGCTGGCAACAGCGCATCCGGAGCAAGCCAATGACCGACAAGAGCCACGATCCGAACCAGATGACCGGCGCCGCGATGATCGTCCGCGCGCTCATCGATCACGGCGTGACCGACATTTTCGGCTATCCCGGCGGCGCGGTGCTTCCGATCTATGACGAGATCTTCCAGCAGAGCGAGGTCCAGCACATCCTGGTCCGGCACGAGCAGGGCGCGGGCCACGCCGCCGAGGGCTATGCGCGCTCGACCGGCAAGCCGGGCGTTGCGCTGGTGACCTCCGGTCCCGGCGCCACCAACATGGTGACGCCGCTGACCGACGCGCTGATGGACTCGATCCCGCTGGTCTGCATCTCCGGCCAGGTGCCGACGCATCTGATCGGCAACGACGCGTTCCAGGAATGCGACACGGTCGGCATCACGCGTCCCTGCACCAAGCACAACTGGCTGGTGCGCGACGTCAACGATCTCGCGAAAGTGCTGCACGAAGCGTTCTACGTTGCGACCACGGGCCGTCCGGGCCCGGTGCTGGTCGACGTGCCCAAGGACGTGCAGTTCGCGACCGGCACCTATCATCCGCCGCGCAAGTCCGACGTGCACCGCTCCTACGCGCCGCGCGTGAAGGGGGATGCGACGCAGATCCGCAAGGCCGTCTCGCTGCTCGCGAACGCCAAGCGTCCCGTGATCTACAGCGGCGGCGGCGTGATCAATTCCGGCCCTGAAGCGACCAAGCTGCTGCGCGAGCTGGTCGAGGTCACCGGTTTTCCGATCACCTCCACGCTGATGGGCCTCGGCGCGTACCCGGCGTCGGGCAAGAACTGGCTCGGCATGCTCGGCATGCACGGCACCTATGAGGCCAACATGACGATGCATGATTGCGACGTCATGCTGTGCGTCGGCGCGCGCTTCGACGACCGCATCACCGGCCGTGTCGATGCGTTCTCGCCGGGCTCGAAGAAGATCCACATCGACATCGACCCGTCATCGATCAACAAGAACATCCGGGTCGACGTGCCGATCATCGGCGATTGCGGCAACATCCTCGGCGACATCCTCCAGGTGTTCAAGGCGGAGTCGAAGAAGCCCGACATCAAGGCGTGGTGGCAGCAGATCGCGCAGTGGCGCGCCCGCAACTCGCTCTATTACAGGAAGAGCAACGACGTCATCCTGCCGCAGCACGCGATCCAGAGCCTGTTCGAGGCGACGCGGGGCCGGGATACCTACATCACGACCGAGGTCGGCCAGCACCAGATGTGGGCGGCGCAGTTCTACGGCTTCGAGGAACCGCATCGCTGGATGACATCAGGCGGGCTCGGCACCATGGGCTACGGCCTGCCCGCGGCGGTCGGCGTGCAGGTGGCGCACCCGGACAGCCTCGTCATCGACATCGCCGGCGATGCCTCGGTGCAGATGACGATCCAGGAGATGTCGACGGCGGTCCAGTACGAACTGCCGATCAAGATCTTCATCCTCAACAACCAGTACATGGGTATGGTGCGGCAGTGGCAGCAGCTGCTGCACGGCAACCGCCTGTCGCACTCCTACTCGGAGGCGCTGCCGGATTTCGTCAAGCTCGCGGAAGCCTATGGCGGCGTCGGCATCCAGGTGCACAAGCCTTCAGATCTCGACGGCGCCATCCAGGAGATGATCTCGGTCAAGCGTCCGGTGCTGTTCGACTGCCGCGTCGCGGCGCTCGAAAACTGCTTCCCGATGATCCCCTCCGGCAAGGCGCACAACGAGATGCTGTTGCCGGAGCAGGCGAACGACGAGGCGACGGCCAAGGCGTTCGCGGGCGGCAAGGCGCTGGTGTGACGTCATGTTCGACCTGACGGAACTCGAGCGCGCACACGACATCGTGCGGCAGGCGGTGCCGGCCACGCCGGCGCATGCCTGGCCGCTGCTCGCTGAGCGCCTCGGCACCGGCGTTGTCGTCAAGCACGAAAACCACACGCCGATCGGGGCCTTCAAGGTGCGCGGCGGTCTCGTCTATCTCGATCGGCTCAAGCGTGAGCGGCCGAAGACGCCGGGCATCATCTCGGCGACGCGCGGCAATCACGGCCAGAGCCTCGCGTTCGCCGCGAGCCGCCACGGCGTGCCCGCCGTGATCTACGTGCCCCGCGGCAACTCGGTCGAGAAGAACCGCGCCATGAAGGCGTTCGGCGCCGAGCTCGTCGAGCATGGCGAGGACTTTCAGGCGGCCGCGGAAGAGGCCCAGCGGCGCGCCCAATTTACCGGCCTGCACATGGTGCCGTCGTTCCATCCGGATCTCGTGCTCGGCGTCGCCACCTATGCGCTCGAACTGTTCCGGACGGCGCCAGATCTCGATGTTCTCTATGTGCCGATCGGGCAGGGCTCCGGAATCTCCGGCTGCATCATGGCACGCGACCTCCTGGGCCTGAAGACCGAGATCGTCGGCGTGCAGTCGACCGAAGCGCCGTCCTATGCGCTGTCGTTCGCGGCCGGCAAGATCGTGACCACCGAGACCAGCAACACGCTTGCCGACGGCATGGCGACGCGCATTCCCGACGCGGACGCGCTGGCCCTGATCCGCAAGGGCGCCTCGCGCATCGTGCAGGTGAGCGACGACGAGGTCGCCGCGGCGATCCGCGCCTACTGGACCGACACGCACAATCTCGCCGAAGGCGCCGGTGCCGCCGCGCTCGCTGCGGCGCTTCAGGAAAAGACAAAACTGTCAGGCAAGCGCGTCGGTCTCGTGCTGTCCGGCGGCAATATCGATTTCGATCTGTTCAAGCGATGGGTGGTCGCATGATTGCGCGAGCGCTCGCCAATTGCACCACCGTATCGTCCGGCTTGACCGGACGATCCAGTACGCCGCGGCAGATGTGAGACTCACTATGCCGGTGACTACTGGATGCCTCGCCTTCGCGGGGCATGACAAGAAAGAATAGAGGGGACGACAATGAACCAGCCCGCATCCGCCTATTTCATCGAGGATCGCCACGATCCCAACGAGACGCATACGCTTTCGGTGCTCGTGCAGAACGAGCCCGGCGTGCTCGCGCGCGTCATCGGCCTGTTCTCCGGGCGCGGCTACAACATCGAGAGCCTCACGGTCTCGGAGACCGAGGCGCAGAAGCATCTGTCGCGCATCACCATCGTCACCACCGGCACGCCGATGGTGATCGAGCAGATCAAGCACCAGCTCGACCGCATGATCCCGGTCTACCGCGTCGTCGACATGACCCAGACGAAGCGCTCGATCGAGCGCGAACTTGCGATGGTGAAGGTGCGTGGGCAGGGCGAGCACCGGGTCGAGGCGCTCAGGCTGGCGGATGCGTTCCGCGCCCGCGTGATCGACGCCACCACCGAGAGCTTTGTGTTCGAGATCACAGGCAATACGGACAAGATCAATCAATATATCGATCTGATGCGCCCGCTCGGCCTTGTCGAGGTGTCGCGCACGGGCGTTGCCGCGATCGGCCGCGGGCCTGAAGGGATGTGAACCATGCTGGCGCGCGACTGGTACTACAATGAGCGGAACCGGATGGGCATCGAGCCCGCGGTGGCGTCGATCTACGACAGCCACGACGATGCCGATCTGCGGGCGCGCGCCGCCCTGAAAATGCTCGGTGTCCAGCGCGGCTGGCGCATCGCCGACATCGGCTGCGGAAACGGCGTGCTCGCCACCGAAGCTGCGCTGATGGGCGCCGAGGTCGACGCCATCGACATTTCGCCCGCGATGCTGGCGCTCGCCGAGATCTATGCGCGCGACCGCAAGGCGCCCGTGCGCACGCAATCGGCCGGCCTGCTCAGCTTCGCCTACCGGCCGGAATCCTACGATCTGATCGTCAGCGAGTTCACGCTGCATCATCTGCCTGATTTCTGGAAAGTGGTGGCGATGTCGCGGATCTTTCGCGCGCTGAAGCCGGGGGCGAGCTTCTATCTGCGCGACATCGTTTATGCCTCGATGCCCGACGCGGTCGAGCGCGACGTCGAGCAGTGGGCAGAATTCCAGATCAAGAACCACGATTTCTCCCGCGAGGGCGTGGTCACGCATATGCGCGACGAATATTCCACCTTCGGCTGGGTGATGGAGCGGATGCTGACCGACGTCGGCTTCACGCTGATCTCGGCCGACTATCACGCGCCGATGCACGGCACTTATCTGCTGCGGAAACCGAAAGCCGGCGAGCAAGGCTAGACCAGAACAAGAAACAGGGCTGCACGACAGGGCAGAACCGGAAACAACAATGAAGCCGGCCGACATCCTCATCGCCCTCCTGGTGGCGATCATCTGGGGGCTTGCCTTCGTGGCGAGCCGGATCGCACTCGACGAGTTTTCGCCGGAGCTGATGACGGCGATGCGCTTCACCATTGCCGCGGTGCCGTGCCTGTTCATTCCCAAGCCGAAGGTCGCCTGGTCGCTGCTGATCGCGATCAGCTTCACGCTGTTTCTCGGCCAGTTCCTGAGCCAGGCCTATGGCATCGCCCATGGCGTGCCGGTGGGGCTGACCTCCGTCGTCGTGCAGAGTCAGGCGCTGTTCACGATCGGCTTTGCCGCGATCGCCTTCGGCGAGCGGCCGACGCCGATGCAGACCCTCGGCATCGTCATCGCCGCAGCCGGGCTGCTGATGATCTGCGGCACCGTCGGCTACGATTTCAGCGTGGGTGCCTTCGCGGTGCTGATGATCGCGCCGGTCAGCTTTGCCGTCGGAAACATTCTGCTGCGCGGCGCGCGCGGCGTGCCGATGTTCGACCTGTTTGCCTGGCTTTGTCTCGCCACTGCGGTCCCGTTGCTCGCCCTCTCGCTCGTCGTCAACGGGCCGGCGCCGACCTTCCAGTCCCTGATCCACATGTCGCTGACCGGTCTCGTCTGCCTGCTGATGATCGGCGCCATCTCCACCAGCATCGCCTATTGGCTGTGGGGCCGGCTGCTGCGTGACTATCCCGCTGCCCAAGTGGTGCCGTTCGCTCTGCTGGTGCCGTTCGTCGGCTCGGCCGCCTCCAGCATCGTGTTCGGCGAACGCTTCGGACCCCTGAGGCTCGCCGGCATGCTGACCGTGATCGGCGGTATCGCGGTGATGGTGCTGGCGAAGCGCCCGCAAGTCCTGCCGAAGATCGCGTGAGGTGAATATGGCTTACTCGCTGTTCTATGCCTTCCTCGCCTTCATGGTGGTGATGTACTTCACCCCCGGGCCGAACAACATCATGCTGCTGGCGTCGGGCCTGACCTATGGCTTCCGGCGCACCATCCCCCACATCGCCGGCATCGTCATCGGCTTTGCCTTCATGGTCGCCGCGGTGGGCCTCGGGCTAGGGACCGTGTTCCTGGCCTATCCGATCCTCCAGACCATCCTGAAATATGCCGGTGCGGTCTACCTCGTCTATCTTGCTGCCGTGATCGCCATGTCCGGCCCGACCACGCCGGACGGCGAGAGCGGCCGCGGCCCGATGACCTTCTGGGGTGCGGCCATGTTCCAGTGGATCAACGCCAAGGGCTGGGTGATCGTGATCGGCACCATCACCGCCTATGCGGCGATTGCCCAGTTTCCCGTCAACATCGCGATCCAGACCCTGATCAGCCTGCTCGTCGGCACGGTCTCAACCGTGGTCTGGGCCCTGTTCGGCACTGCGCTGCGGCCGGTCCTGACCTCCGAGCGGCTGGTCCGGGCTTTCAACGTCGTGATGGCACTCCTGCTGCTCGCCTCCCTCTACCCCGTTTTCATGGATGCATGATGTCGCGGATTTCCATGCAGAAACGGGTTTCCCTAGGGGCTGAAAATGCTCTAGACAGCCCCCGAAATCCGCAAATTTCACCCTTCGGACACTGAGCTTTGGCCGATTCTGGCCCTGAATGAGGAAACGACTATGCGTGTTTATTACGATCGCGACGCCGACCTGAACCTGATCAAGGGCAAGAAGGTCGTCATCGTCGGCTATGGCAGCCAGGGCCACGCCCACGCGCTGAACCTGAAGGATTCCGGCGTCAAGGAAGTCGCCATTGCGCTGCGCAAGGGCTCGGCCTCGGCGAAGAAGGCGGAAGCCGCCGGCTTCAAGGTGATGGAAGTCGCCGAAGCCGCCAAATGGGCCGACCTCGTCATGATGCTGACCCCGGACGAGCTCCAGGGCGACATCTACCGCGAGCACCTGCACGACAACATGAAGAAGGGCGCCGCCCTCGTCTTCGCGCACGGCCTCAACGTCCACTTCAACCTTCTCGACCCGCGCGCCGACCTCGACGTGCTGATGATCGCGCCGAAGGGCCCCGGCCACACCGTGCGCTCGGAGTATCAGCGCGGCGGCGGCGTGCCCTGCCTGATCGCGATCGCCAAGGACGTCTCGGGCAACGCCCATGACCTCGGCCTGTCCTACGCCTCCGCCATCGGTGGCGGCCGCGCCGGCATCATCGAGACCACCTTCAAGGAAGAGTGCGAGACCGACCTGTTCGGCGAGCAGGTCGTGCTTTGCGGCGGCCTGGTCGAGCTGATCAAGGGCGGCTACGAGACGCTGGTCGAAGCCGGCTACGCCCCGGAGATGGCCTATTTCGAGTGCCTGCACGAAGTGAAGCTGATCGTCGACCTGATCTATGAAGGCGGCATCGCCAACATGAACTACTCGATCTCCAACACCGCCGAGTATGGCGAATACGTCACCGGTCCGCGCATCGTCACCGCCGAGACCAAGGCCGAGATGAAGCGCGTTCTCGCCGACATCCAGGGCGGCAAGTTCGCCCGCGACTGGATGCTCGAGAACAAGGTCAACCAGACCTCGTTCAAGGCGACGCGCGCCAAGCTCGCCCAGCATCCGATCGAGGAAGTCGGCGCCAAACTGCGCGACATGATGCCCTGGATCAAGAAGGGCGCGCTGGTCGACAAGAGCAAGAACTAAGCACCGTCATTCCGGGGGCGCGACGAAATCGCGCCCCCGGACCTCGATCCTTGTTCATGAGTTTCCCGGGTTTGCACGGACGCCAGCCCTGGGAATGACGCGGGGAGGCGATGTCCGCCTCGCGCCGGTGTGAGCTCGCTGATCGTGCGCGCCGCCCCCCGTGTCGCGCGAAGCTCGGGCCCAAACCGGCTTCGGTTTTACAGCAGCATCGGCTGTTTTTTTGCGCCCCCAAGTATTAGGACACCATTACTGACCTGATTTCCGTACGACTACGGGATCGAATTGCGATGGGCAGATCAACCAAATCTTAGCGCGGCCGGGCGAGGGTGAGCTATTGCTCGTACCACAGATGGACAATGCTGAACGCTTGGCGAAGGCTGGCCGGATCGCCGGGATCGTCCGTCACGATCCTGGGCGTCGTGTTTTCGCTCGTTGTCGTCGCTCTGTTCCTCGTTGATCTGGGCATCCGCTATCGAGATGCAGTCGGATCTGCGAAAACCGACGCGCTCAATCTCTCGGCCATTCTGGCCGAGCATGCCGCGGTGACGTTCGAAGACATCGATCGCGTGCTGCTTGAGGCGCAGGCGATCCGCAAGGACGCTTTGTCCGGAAAATACGCCGATCCCGGCGCGGCCAATATCGCGCTACGTCAACTGGTCAGGAGCTCGTCGATTCTCGTCGCGGTCGGCTGGACCGATGCGTCCGGCGCTGTCGTTGCGCATTCCTATGATCACGCGCTGCCGCGCAGCAACATCTCCGACATGTCGCACTTCATCGCGCAACGCGACGGCGCCGGCACCGGACTGTTCGTTGCGCCACCCTATCGCTCGGCGGGCGGCGACAAATGGTTCAGTGCGGCGTCACGCCGGTTGAACAACCCGGATGGGAGCTTTGCGGGCATCGTTACTGCGCCGCTGGATCAATCCTTTCTGCTGAAGATCTATCGCAAGATCGACCTGGGCCCGGACGGCTCGGTGGTCCTGCTCCATCGCACCGGACGGGTCCTCGCGCGCGTACCGGAACAGAAGGATGTCCTGGGCAAGTCGGTCGCCGGCGGCCCGCTGTTTACCAAGTATCTGCCGGTCTGCGAGGTGGGCTCATACGAGCTCACGAGCCCCATCGATGGCGTCGCGCGCATTGCTGGCTACAAGGCCGTGCCCGGCCTGCCGCTGGTCATGGTCGTGACCTACACGCGCAGTTACGCGTTGCAGCCATGGTACCGCCATCTCTACACCTTCGGCCCGCTGGCCGCCGCGATCGTCACCATTATTCTGATCGGCACATTCCTGCTGCGGCGGCAAACGAATGCGCTTGCTGCTGCGAGTGCCCGGTTCGATGCCGCGTTGAGCAACATGCCGCATGGGCTCAGCATGTTTGACGCCGACGAGAGGCTATTGGTCGCCAACAGCCGTTACCGCGAGATGTACGATCTCACGGAGGCGCAGGTCGAACCTGGAACGCTTCTCAGCAGCATCGTCGGCCACTACAAGGCGACGGGAGCCGACCTCGATGCGGAGGAATTCCTCGAGGGGGCAAAGCACCGGGCGCAACGAATCTTCACGCTTGGCAACGGCCGGATCATCTCGATCCTGCGCACGCCCATGGCCGACGGCGGCTGGGTCGCGACCCATCAGGACATCACCGAGAGGCGGCGAGACGAGATCCTGCTGGCCGAAAATGCCGCCGAGCTGAAGCTCATCAACACCCGGTTCGATGTCGCAATCAGCAACATGCATCAGGGTCTGTGCCTGTTTGATGCCGACAAGAACCTGGTCGTCTCCAACAGCCGCTATCAGCAGATGTACGATCTGCCGGACGAGCTGGTGAGGCCAGGCACGCCGCTGCAACGGATATTGCAATATTATGCGGATCGCGGCGAAACGAGCTCCCTGACGGTCGACCAGCATGTCCAGCTCATGCCGACCCAGCGGCAGCAGGACTACGCGTTGAAAGACCAGCGCCAGATCCTGATCCAGCGCAAGCCGCTGCCGGATGGCGGCTGGGTCGCGACCCACGAAGACGTCACCGAGCAAAAACGCGGCGAGCAGATGCTGGCCCAGAAGGCAGCGGAGCTGGAGGCGATCAATACGCGCTTCGATGCTGCCCTCAACAACATGTCCCAGGGGCTCTGCATGTTCGATGCGGACCAGAGGATCGTGGTCTCAAACGCGCGCTATGCCGAAATTTATCATCTGGGCGGCGATCAGATCGGGCCAGGTACTTCGCTGGCGCAGATTCTCGAATATCGCCGCGAAAAAGGGACGTATTTTGCCGACGTCGCGCCGGACGTCTATCTCAGCCAGAACGTGAAGCAGCTGAGCGAGATCCGGGAACTCGCCGACGGCAGGGTGGTCGCGATTGCGCGCCACATGATGCAGGATGGCGGCTGGCTCACGACCCACGAGGATATTACCGATCGAGCGAGAAACGAGAAGCGTATCGCCTATCTGGCGCAGCACGATCTGCTCACGGGTCTTGCGAACCGCGCCGTGTTCTCCGAAAAGCTCGACGATGCTGCAAAGCGGTCGCAGCGTCATGGCACGACATTCACCGTGCTGATGCTGGATCTCGACAGGTTCAAGGCCGTCAACGATACGCTCGGTCACGCCGCGGGCGACCAGCTGCTCGTCGAGGTGGCGCGGCGGTTGAGTTCATCGTTGCGGGATACCGATGTGCTGGCGCGGCTCGGCGGCGACGAATTCGCGATCATCCAGGAGAACGAAAAAAATCAGAGCGAGGGCGCGATTGCTCTCGCTCTGAGGATCATCGGCCTGATCGAGCAACCCTTCGATCTTGGCGGCCATCGCATCAGCGTCGGCACCAGCGTCGGCATCGCCTTCGCGCCGGAGCACGGCGCCGACGCCGAGACGTTGCTGCAGAAGGCGGATGTCGCGCTCTACGTGACGAAATCTGCGGGCCGAAACGATTTCCGCATCTTCCAGCCCGAAATGACGCAGGCTGCCGACACACAGAAGTCGATGGAAGGCGAACTGCGGGAAGCGATGGCCCGCAACGAGTTCGAGCTGCACTACCAGCCGGTGATCGACGCCAGGACGCGCACGATGACGGGGCTGGAATGTTTCGTGCGCTGGCACCACCCGTCGAAGGGCGTGCTGGCGCCTTTGCAGTTCCTTGATGTCGCCGAGCAGGCCGGACTGATGGTGCCGCTCGGTGAATGGATATTGCGACAGGCCTGCCTGGACGCGGCTGCCTGGCCAGCGCACATCAGGGTCGCCGTCAACGTGAGCGCCGCCCAGTTCCACAGGAGCAACGTGCTCGACGTCGTCCTGTGCGCGCTGGTCGAGTCGGGGTTGTCGCCGGAGCGCCTTGAGCTCGAAATACCGGACGTTGCGCTCCTGGACGGGAATCTGCCGGCTCACCTGCTCACGGTCCGGCAACTGAAGAACCTTGGCGTCGGCGTCGTCCTCGACAATTGCGGCGTGGGTTATTCCGCGGGGAGCTATCTCCAGAGCTTCCCGTTCGACAAGCTCAAGATCGACCGCACGATCGCGCAGGGCTGCGCAACGCGAAAGGACTGCGCGGCAGTCGTCGCCTCTGCCGTCGCATTGGCGCGCGGTCTCGACGTCGCCACGGTCGCCAAGGGGGTCGAGACCCCTGCGCAATTCGAGGCCCTTCGAGCGGCGGGAGTGGACTTCGTCCAGGGATATCTGTTCGGGCGACCCGTGCCGAACTCCGAAGTCAGTTTCGATATGCCGTTGCCGGCACAAAATGTCGCGTGATCTCATGACCTCCGTCGGAACACAGTCAACTCAACCCACGAGGTCACGAGAGATGAATTTGGAGACCGGCCTGATCGATCAACTCGAGATCGCGCTGGCGAGCCCGGAGCTGTCGAAGCGCGCCGAACTCCTGCGCCAGGTCGCCGATCTCTTCGTGCTCGGCTCGGGCAAGTTCACCGACGAGCAGGTCGATCTGTTCGATGAGGTGATGAGCACGCTCCTCAAGGATATCGAATGCGCCGCCCGGGCGACCTTCGGGAGCCGGCTTTCCAGATTGCCTGACGCGCCGCGCAGGACGATCCGCTTGCTGGCGTTTGACGACGCGCCAGAGGTGGCGGCGCCGGTCCTGGAGCACTCGCCGCAGCTCGACGAGGCGAGCTTGGCGGAGAACGCGCGGACCAAGAGCCAGGGTCACCTGCTGGCCATCGCCGGCCGCAGCCGGTTGACGGAGCCCGTCACCGACGTCCTGGTCGAGCGCGGCAACAGCGACGTTGCGATGCGGACAGCCGGTAACGGTGGGGCCAGGTTCTCGCTCCAGGGAATGTCCAAGCTCACCAGCCGGGCCCGGGATAATGGCGCGCTCGCCATGTGCATCTGGGCTCGCCCCGATATCCCGCGCGAGAGCTTGCTGAAATTGTTCGCCCATGCGTCCGAGATGGTGAGGCGGAAGCTGGAGGCGGCCGATCCGCGCCAGGCGGCGCTGATCCGGAGTGCCATTGCGGAGAGCTCCGATGAGCTTCAGACGACGGCGCGGGCAGGCTCGAGCGAGCATGCCCGCGCGTTGGCCGAGGTGAGCTCCCTGCATTCGAGCGGGCAACTGGACGAGGCACGGGTGCTCGGCTTCATCGGCGAGCGAAGCTTCGACAAGACCGCCGTCGCGCTGTCGCTCATGAGCAATCTGCCGATCGGAGCGATCGAGCGCGCGCTGGTTCGCTCTGAGCCCGAGCAGATTCTCATTCTCGCGAAGGCCATCGGTCTGTCCTGGGACACGACGAAGGCGATCTTGACGTTTCAGCCTGGTTCGGCCCATGAGGGGAAGGAGCGATTGGACGAGTGCTTTGCGAGCTTCCTCCGGTTGAAGCCAAATACCGCGAAGGCTGCGCTCCAATTCTACCGGCTCCGCGAGCGGGCGGGGCAGGGGCCTGTCCACTAGCGCAAGCAAACCAATCATTAAGCGCTCGTCCGGTATATTCGAACCGCGATGAGGTGGACGTCTCGCCGTTTGCATCTCCTCTCAAGCTTTGTTGCTTCATTCAAACTCTTCGATGTTTGAAGCCCGCGCTCAAGACGAAGAATTGACGCTTAAAGCACATTCTTGGTCTCGCATCGTTTCTCCAGCGTTTCTTCCAGCGTTCAAACCGCAAAATCCTAGCGCCTTCAGGGCCAAAGATTCGGCTCTTCATCCGCATTCTGATCGCGCGCTGATCCTTGCAGCGCGACGTTCGCGTGCCACTTCTTCTTAAGAATCGACACCTGCTGCGCCTGCTTGAGAGTTGAGCGGCATTGCGCCCCAGCGCCCTTCCTCCTACATGATTGCGGGAACTTGAGGGGGAAACACATGCGATCTGTCGTCGTCACCGGCGCGTCCACGGGCATTGGCTGGGCCATTGCTAAATTCCTGGTCGGGCGCGGCTATCGCGTGTTCGGCAGCGTGCGCAAGCAGGCCGACGCCGACCGGCTGCAGGGTGAGTTCGGCCAAAACTTCACGCCGCTGCTGTTCGACGTCACCGACGAGGCCGCGGTGCTGGCCGCTGCGCGCCAGGTGCGCGAGGCGATGGGCGGCGAGACGCTGGCGGGTCTCGTCAACAATGCCGGCGTTGCCGTCGCTGGCCCCGTGCTCGAAATGTCGGCGGATGATTTCCGCCGCCAGATGGACATCAACGTCATCGGCCCGGTGATCTCGACGCAGGCGTTCGGACCGCTGCTTGGCGCAAATCCGTCGCTGAAGGGGCCGAAGGGGCGGATCGTGATGATCAGCTCGGTCGCAGGCAAGAACGGCAATCCGCTGTCGGCACCCTATTGCACCTCCAAGCATGCGATCGAGGGCCTGTCAGAAAGCCTGCGCCGCGAGCTGATGCTGTTCGGCATCGATGTCATCATCGTCGCCCCCGGCGCGGTGAAGACGCCGATCTGGAGCAAGGCCGAGCAGTTCGATATGTCGGTCTATCAGAACTCCCCCTATCTCCCGGCGCTCAACAAGGCCATGGCGTTCATGATGAAGCTCGGTGAGACCGGGCTGCCGGCCGAGCGGATCGCCGAAGTCGTCTTCGAGGCGCTCACGGCTGCAAAGCCCAAGGTTCGCTACCAGATCACGCCCGACCGAATGCGCCATTTGATCGGCCCCCTGCTGCCGAAACGGACGCTCGACCGCATTATCGCCAAGCGGCTCGGGCTACTGCCGCAGAGCTGAACCGGCCGCTCAGCCCGCCACGGCCGTCCGTCCGCGCGGATGGGCGGCCATCGCGATCAGCCGCAGCGCCATCACGGCGAGCAGGGGGACGAGGAACGCGGCATAGAGCGGCATCGCCGGGATGCGCTTGCCGAACGACACCATGAACTGGAACCAGAGGTAGTAACCGCCCACAAGGTGCAGCGTGCGCCAGGCGCGCGGCCCGATCAGCGCGGCGGTGCGGTCGAAGGAGGTCGCGCTCATCGCGATGATGAAGGCATAGCCGATGCCGCCGAAGATGTAGGAGGCGGCCGAGGTCGCCTCCGCAAAGCCGGCCGGATCCATGTTGGCAAACGCGACGATCGCGACCGCGTGGATCGCGTGGGAGGCCGCGAAGCTCAAGCCCAGATAGCGGCGGTTGCGACGCTGCCAGCGCGTCCAGGGATTGGGCCAGAGCCGGGCGAGAGCCGCGGCGCTGAAGGCGAGGCAGAACAGCGTGAGCGAGCTGCGCGCCGTGAAGCGGATCACCATCCGCACGCCCTCAGCCTCGAATTGCCGCATCGAGGCGATCCACAGGCTGAGGACGACCAGGCTGAGGGTGAGGGCGGCCAGCAGCCGCCAGCCTTCGAGCCAGCCTTGACGTTGTGACATGGTGGTCTCCTCCATTATGTAATCATCGATTACATTTGGAGTCGACTTGTCCGTCAATGGTGTAATCGCTGCTTACATTCACGTTCGGGTGATGCTAGAAGGCCGAATGCCCGCCCGTCAGACCTCCAGGCCGCGCGCCCGCCAAACACCCAAAGCCCGGTCGTACCACCACGGCGACCTCCGCCGCGTGCTGATCGATGCCGCACTGCAACTGGCGGCTGAAGGGGCCGAGGTCTCCGTGCGCGAGGCCGCGCGCCGGGCCGCGGTATCGCCGGGGGCGCCGTTCCGGCACTTCCCCAACCGCGATGCCCTGATGGCGGCGGTGGCCGGCGAGGCTCAGCGGCGCTTTCGTGCCGAGATCGAGGGGGCGATGGGCGAGGCTCCGGTCGCCGATCCGCTCGGCCGCTTCCGGGCCTTCGGCCTCGCCTATCTGCGCTGGGCCATGCGCAATCCCGCGCATTTCGAGATCATCTCGACGGGGCGCTATTTCGCCCATGGCAGCTCCGCGGAGCTGACGCGCGACAATGCCGAGCTGATTGCCCTGACGGAGCGAATACTGGCCGAGGCGGCGGAGCAGGGCCTGCTGCGGCCGGCCGACCTCAAGCGGATCCAGATCGCCGGCCGTGCGCTGGTCTACGGCTTTGCCCGGATGAATCTCGATGGCCACTTTCCGCGCTGGGGCGTGGAGGAGGGTGAGATCGAGCGGATGGCGGAAGGGGTCATCGACCTGTTCATCGCGGGGATCGCCAAGCCCTAAGGTTGCTTGCCGCGCGACACATTCGCCCGCCGCTAAGATTAAGAAGGTTGGATCGCGTGCGCGCGTTGCCTGTCCTTGACTGTTCCGTTACAGTTTTATGACACGGTGCAGGCTTCCGGCTGCGCCGGATGCCCTAGCCGCCTTCGGGCCGGCCGGACGGCTAGGATCATCGCGCCGGACCAGCAGTTGCGTGTGTCGATGGCGTCCGCGCCTAATCCAGGTCCTTCTGCCACGACTGCCGTGCTGGCGAGCGTCGCTGCGCTCGGCATCTGGCGGCTGCTCGCGGTCGCCGCGCCGCATCTCGCTGCGCTCGCGCTGATGTACGAGACCGAGACCGATTTCGGCTCGCGCCTCTCCTTCGCGCTCGCCTGGGGCATCCTCAACTTCTTCTGGATCACGCTGCTGCGCCGGCCGGCGCTGTCAGGCGCGCTGTCGCTGACCATGGTCGTCGTGCTGGTGCTGCTGTCGCGGCTGAAGCACGACGTCGTGCAGATGACGGTGAACTTCATCGACCTGATGATGATCGACCGCGACACCGTCGCGTTCCTGTTCACAATCTTCCCGAATTTGCGCTGGTCGGTGATCCTGGCCGGTCTCGTCACGCTGCCGCTGATGTACGCGCTGTGGTGGCTCGATCCGTTCCGCATCCGCCGCCTGCCGGCGCTCGCCTGCAAGCTCGCTTGTCTTGCCGCGCTGGTCGGCTATTCGCTCTATCACCCGGATGAGGCCTGGCGCGGCTATTACGACGACGGCTATCTGTCGAAGTTCTTCCGCTCCGGCGTCAGCGCGGTGTCCGACTTCGCGCAGTACGGCTTCATGGAATCGGCCGCCTCGACCAATGAGCGGCTCAACATGCCGCTGGTTGACGCCTGCCATCCCGCGGGCCGCCGGCCGAACATCATCATGATCCATGATGAATCGAGCTTCGACATCCGCGCCGCGCAGGGCATCAAGGTGCCACAGGGTTATGGCAACCACTTCAAGTCGTGGGACGGCAAGCAGCGCACGTTTATGGCCGAGAGCAATGGCGGGCCGAGCTGGTTCACCGAATACAACGTGCTCGCCGGCCTCTCCTCGCGCTCGTTCGGGCGCTTCGCGTATTTCGTGACGCGCATCGCGACAGGCCGCGTCGAGCGCGGCCTGCCGCTGGCGCTGCGCCGCTGCGGCTACGACACCCTGTCGCTCTATCCCGCCTATGGCGGCTTCATGGGCGCGCGCAGCTTCCAGATGACGACCGGCGTCGAGCGCTTCCTCGATTCGAAGGATCTCGGCGCCAAGGACGTCGAACCGGATTCGTTCTTCTACGACAAGGCACTCCGGCTGATGGGCGAGCGGACGCCGAACAAGCCGCTGTTCACCTTCGTCTATCTCGGCGCCAATCATTTCCCCTGGGAGACGCGCTTCCGTCCCGATTTGCTGCCGAACTGGCGCGCGCCCGGCAATGTGGCTTCCATCGACGAATATCTGCGCCGGCAGGCGATGAGCGCCGAGCAGTACAAGGCTTTCGTCGCCGGCCTCAAGAAGACCTTTCCCGGCGAGCCTTTCCTGATCGTGCGCTATGGCGATCACCAGCCCGAGTTTGCGCCGAACCTGCTCGAGCCCGGGCTCGACGAGGGCGCGCTCGGCAAGAAACTCGACGCCTACGATCCGCGTCTCTACGCGACCTACTACGCGATCGACGCCGTCAATTTCGAGCCGGTGAAGAGCGAGGCCGTGATGGACACGATCGACGGCGCGTATCTGCCGCTGGTGATCCAGGAAGCCGCCGGCATCCCGCTCGACCCGTCCTTCGCCGAGCAGAAAGACATCATGCTCCGCTGCAAGGGTATCTTCTACGGTTGCAAGGACGGCGCCGAAGCGCGGCGCCTGAACCGGCTGCTGATCAATGCGGGGATGATTCGGGGGCTGTAGCCTCACGCATTTTGCGAGGACGGTGCCTTGGTGCGTCGATGCCTCCCCAGATCGTAGGGTGGGCAAAGCGAAGCGTGCCCACCATCCCGTTGCGCGTGTCGAGAGACGGTGGGCACGGCGCTTACGCGCCTTTGCCCACCCTACGAAATCCGGGTCTACGGTTTGCCAACCTTCTCCCACAGCCACTTCGCCACCACATCCGGCGACGAATTCGCATCGTTACCGGCCGCGCGCAAATTCGCCTCGCGCATGGTGGTGATGTCGATCTTCCCCAGTAACGGTTTCAGCGCCTCCTGCAACCGTGTGTCGCCTGCGCGTTTCGGTGCGAGCAGCAGAATCGCATCGTAGGGCGGGATCGCCTGCCTGGGATCATCGAGCGCAACGAGCTCGTATTTCGCGATCAGCCCGTCGCTGGTGTAGCCGGCGATGACATCGACCTCGCCGCTGGCGACCGCTGCATACATGAAGTCCGGCTGCATCTGGCGCTGGGCGCGGAATTGAAGGCCGTAGGCCTTTTGCAGCGCCGCCCATTCGGGCCGCGAGAAGAACTCGTAGTCGCCGGCAATCGACAGCGTCGATGCGTGCGCGGCGAGATCGGCGATGGTGCGGATGCCAAGCGCCTCGGCGCGCTTTTTCGGGATCACCAGCGCATAGGCATTCTCGAAGCCGAGCTCGCCCAGCAGGGTGATGTTCTCCTTCGCGAGTGCTGTCTTCAGCTCCGCGATCAGCTCGGCGCGCGGCTTGATGTCGGTGCGATGCAGCTGGTTGGCCCAGAGCGTGCCGGAATAGTCGATGTAGAGATCGATGTCGCCGGCCTTCAGCGCCCCGAAGATCACGCTCGAGCCGAGGCCCGAGCGCGCCGTGGCCGACAGGCCGGCCGCCTGGAGGCGATCCCTGAGCAGGGCCGACAGCACATATTGCTCGGCGAAGGTCTTGGCGCCGACGACATAGCCCTGCGACGAGCGGCCCATCGTCGGCACCAGCGTCGCGGCGACCAGTGCCGCGATCCCGACCGCGCCGAGCCCGGTGCGCAGGCGGCTGCGGCGCCGCAGGCCGCCCTCGATCAGGCCGAGCAGCTGATCGACCGCGAGCGCCAGCAGGGCGGAGGCAAGACAGCCGAACAGCACGAACACCCAGTTCTGGGTCTGGAGCCCCGCAAAGATGTAGTTGCCGAGGCTGGTCTGCCCGATCGGGGTCGAGAGCGTCGCGGTGCCGATCACCCAGACCGCGGCGGTGCGGATGCCCGCCATGATCACCGGCAGCGCCAGCGGCAGCTCGACCAGGACCAGCGACTGCCGTGCGGTCATGCCGACGCCCTCAGCGGCTTCGATCAGCGCCGGGTCGATGCCGTTCAGCCCGGTGATGCCGTTGCGCAGCACCGGCAGCATCGAATACAGCGCCAGCGCCAGCATCGCCGGCAGGAAGCCGAACGCCGAGAAGGAGATTCCGAACCAGGCGAGCGTCAGGGCCGCCGCCGCCAGCAACAACGGATAGAACAGCGCGAGCAGCGCCAGTCCGGGCACGGTCTGCACGATGCTGGCGAGCGCGAGCAGGATGCCGCGCGGCGCCGGGCGGTTGCGCGTCAGGATCGCCAGCGGCAGGCTGACGGCGAGGCCGAGCGCCAGCGCGGCCAAGCTCACCCGCACGTGGTTGCCGAGATAGTCGGGAAGATGCGACAGCGCGTCGCTCCAGCGCGGATCGGAGAAGAGGCTCATGCCGCACCGCTCTGTGACAGCAGCGCGTTCAGCCGTTCGACCTGACGGCGCGGTGTGCGCAGCAGCTCCAGCACATAGGCGTCGGTGCTGTTCGAGAGCTCCGCGGGCGTGCCCTGCGCGAGCAGCTTGCCGCTGTGCATCACCGCGATGCGGTCGGCGAGCAGGATCGCCTCAGTCATGTCATGCGTGATCATGACGGTGGTCAGGCCGAGCTTGCGATGCAGCGAACGATAGTCGTCACCGAGCGCATCGCGGGTGAGGGGATCGAGCGCGCCGAACGGCTCGTCCATCAGCACGATGCGGGGTTTTGCCGCGAGCGCCCGCGCCACGCCGACGCGCTGGCGCTGGCCGCCGGAGAGCGCCTCGGGCAACCGGTCGCGATGCGCGGCGCGGTCGAGCTGCACGAGCTCCAGCAGCTCGTCGACGCGTGCCGCGATTGCCGCTCCCGGCTCGCCCAGCAGCCTTGGCGTGATCCCGACATTGTCGGCGACGCTCAAGTGCGGGAACAGCCCGCCGCTCTGGAAGACGTAGCCGATCCGGCGCCGCAGCGCGACCGGATCGACGTTTTGCACGTCCTCGCCCTCGACCGTGATGGTGCCGCCATCCGCCTCGATCAGCCGGTTGGCGAGCCGCAGCAGCGTGGTCTTGCCCGAGCCCGAGCCGCCGACGATGGCCACAAACTCGCCCTCGGCGATGTCGAGCGACACATCGTCCACGGCCCTGAGGGAGCCGAAGCTCTTGGTGACGTGTGCATAGCCAATCATCGGCCGGGACGGCATCGGGCGGGCTCACTTCGCTGACCCGCCCATGGAGGGAGGGGATGACAAGACCTATGCGTAGCACGCTTGGCGGGTTGATTGAACTTGGCCGCGCGAGCGGTTAAGGCATCGGACCAAATTCGGAGGGAACACATGACAACGCCCACGGCAGTGGCGCTGGAAGATGCCAAGGTCGCGTTCCGGCTGGGGGACGGCCGGGTCTATACGGCGGTGGAGAAGGCGCATCTTGCGGTCGCGCAGGGCGAGTTCGTCGCCATCGTCGGCCCGACCGGGTGCGGGAAATCGACGCTGCTCAACATCGCAGCCGGCCTGCTGAGGCCTGCCGCCGGAAGCGTCAAGATCTTCGACCGGCCACTCGCGGGGTTGAACCGGGATGCCGGCTATCTGTTCCAGGCCGACGCGCTGTTCCCCTGGAAGACCGCGCTCGACAACGTCTCGATCGGGCTCGAGATCAAGGGCACGCCGCGGGCCGAGGCGCTGCCGCGGGCGCAGAAATGGCTGACCTCGGTCGGCCTCGGCGCCTTCGCCAATCGCTATCCGCACATGCTCTCGGGCGGCCAGCGCAAGCGCGTGGCGCTGGCGCAGGTCCTGATCCGCGATCCCAAGATCCTGCTGATGGACGAGCCGTTCGGGCCGCTCGATGCCCAGACCCGCCAGGTGATGGGCAATCTGCTGCTCGATCTCTGGAACGCCGACCGCAAGGCCGTGCTGTTCGTGACCCATGACCTCGAAGAGGCGATCGCGCTCGCCGACCGCGTCGTGATCATGTCGGCGGGGCCGTCCTCGCGCATCATCGGCGACTGGCGGGTGAGCTTGCCGCGCCCGCGCGACATCTTCGAGGTGCGGCTGGACAAGGAGTTCCATGCGCTCCACCGCGAGATCTGGAGTGTGCTCAAAGACGAGGTGATGAAGGGCTACGCGCAGTCCACCCAAGCGGCGGAGGCGGTCTGATGTCGCGCCCGACACTGCTTGCGCTGCAAGTCCTGGTCGCAGTGGTCTGCATTGTGCTGTGGCAGGTGCTGTCGACCGTCCCCGTGTTCGGCAAGATCCTGCTGCCACCCTTCTTCTTCTCCAACCCGTTCGACGTGTTCAGCCAGATCGTGAAGTGGTTCGCCTCCGGCGTGATCTGGAAGCATCTCGGCATCACGCTCGCGGAATCGATCCTCGCCTTCGTGATCGGATCGCTCGGCGGCGTCCTGGTCGGCTTCTGGTTCGCACGCCAGCCCCTGGTCGCCGCGGTGTTCGACCCTTACGTGAAAATGGTCAACGCCCTGCCGCGCGTGGTGCTGGCGCCGATCTTCGCGCTGTGGCTCGGCCTCGGCATCTGGTCCAAGGTCGCGCTCGGCGTGACGCTGGTGTTCTTCATCGTGTTCTTCAACGTCTATCAGGGCGTCAAGGAGGTCAGCCGCACCGTGCTCGACAATGGCCGCATGCTCGGCATGAGCGAGCGGCAGTTGATGCAGCACGTCTATTGGCCGTCGGCGCTGTCCTGGATGTTCTCCTCGCTGCACACCTCGGTCGGCTTCGCCGTGGTCGGCGCCGTCGTCGGCGAGTATCTGGGATCGGCGGCCGGCCTCGGCTATCTGATCCAGCAGGCCGAAGGCGTGTTCGACGTCGCCGGCGTGTTCGCCGGCATGTTCGTGCTGTCGGCCTTCGTCATCCTGATCGATTATGGGGTGACACTGGTCGAGCGGCGGCTGTTGGTGTGGCGGCCGACCGTGGACGGGCGCGGCTAGCCGAAAGGGGGCCCGCGCGACGGCGCGAGCCCCGACAGCGTGAAAGCTCAGTCCAACAGCTTGGTATCGTCGGGCGCCTGCGGCGGCGTCTTGATCGCGATCGCCTTGACCTGGCCGCTGATCGGCTTGGTGCCGCCATGCGGCGTGCCCTTGGGGATGATGACGAGGTCGCCGGGCTTCACCGTGACCTCCTTGTCGCCGAGCCAGATCGTCCCGGTCCCGTCCAGGATATACTGGATCTCGTTGGTGTTGGGATGCAGGTGCTTGGGCACATTGCCGACCTGAATCGAGATGGTGGCGCCGTCGGCGCTTGCAAACATTTTTGAGCGATAGCCGACATTGTTGGCGGGCCCGAGGGCGTCGCCTTCCATCTCGCCGGTGTGGATGATCTGCGCGGTGATGTTCTCGGCGGCCAGCGCCGGCCGGAGCAACTGGTTGGCGCCGCATCCGGCGGCAAAGGCGGCGGCGATCGACAGTCCGGCAGCAAGGCGATTCATGGATGATCCTCCCCATCAGGAATTGTTCTTGATTGGGCATGCTATTGCGCCGAAAGGCCGATGGCGAGTCGCACTTAGGCAGTGCTTCTCAAGCCGGTCCCGCTGCTCTATGGTGCCGCCGGCCGAACGGAGGAAACCAATGAAGAACACGATTGCCAGGCTCGCCGGCGCGCTGCTCGCGCTGACGCTCACCACCTCGCTTGCCGCGGCGCAAAGCAAGGTGACCATCGCGGTCGGGGGCGGCTCCTGCCTGTGCTATCTGCCGACGGTCCTGGCCAAGCAGCTCGGCGAATACGACAAGGCCGGCCTCAATGTTGAACTGGTCGACCTCAAGGGCGGTTCGGATGCGCTCAAGGCCGTGCTGGGCGGCAGCGCCGACGTGGTCTCCGGCTATTTCGACCATTGCGTCAACCTGGCGGCCAAGAAGCAGGAGCTTCAGTCCTTCGTCGTCTATGACCGCTATCCCGGCCTCGTGCTGGTGGTTTCGCCCGCGCACACGAACGAAATCAAGTCGATCAAGGATCTCGCCGGCAAGAAGGTCGGCGTCAGCGCACCCGGCTCCTCCACCGACTTCTTCCTCAAATACATGCTCAAGAAGAATGGCCTCGATCCCGCCGGCACCGCCGTGATCGGCGTCGGCCTCGGCGCGACCGCCGTCGCCGCGATGGAGCAGGGGCAGATCGATGCGGCCGTGATGCTCGATCCCTCCGTCACCGTGCTCCAGGGCAGCCACAAGGATCTGCGCATCCTCAGCGACACCCGCACCCAGAAGGACACGCTCGAGACATTCGGCGGCGAATATCCGGGCGGCGCGCTGTATTCGACCGCGGCCTGGGTCAACGGCCACCAGAAGGAGACGCAGGCGCTCACCAATGCGATCCTCGCCACGCTTGCCTGGATTCACTCGCACTCGCCCGAGGAAATCATGGCGAAGATGCCGGAAGAGACGGTCGGCAAGAACAAGGACCTCTATCTCGCCGCGCTGAAGAACACGATCCCGATGTTCTCCGAGACCGGCAAGATGGACCCGAAGGGCGCGGACGCCGTGCTCGCCGTGTTCAGCGTCGGCTCGCCGGAGGTCGCCAACGCCAAGATCGACGTCAGCAAGACCTTTACCAACAAGTATGTCGAGCAGGCCAAGAAGACCACGGGGAGCGCCAAATAACTGACGCGAAGGCGTGGTAACCGACCCGTCATGACATCCCCGGTCATTCATCGCGTCACGACGCTTGATCTCGCCGTGCGGCCGATTATCTGGCCGTTCGCCGAGGAACGGCGCGCCGAGATCGCGGCACACTTTGCCGAGAAGCAGCGCGAGCGGCCGAAGATCTGGAACGGCCGCGTCCTGCTCGGGCGCGATGCCGTGTTCACGGACGGCCATCTCGCCGCGACCTATTTCGAGACCGATTTCGCGAGCTTCCTCGCCTGGCGCGACTGGGGCTTCCCTGACGCCGCCGTGTTCAACGGCTTCGGCATGGGCGCGCTGCGCGCCTCCGACGGTGCCTTCGTGATGGGCGAGATGGCGCAGCATACCGCCAATGCCGGCCGCATCTATTTCCCCTCCGGCACGCCCGATCTCGACGATGTCAGGAACGGTGTGCTCGATATTCCCGGCAGCGTCGTCCGCGAGCTCGCCGAGGAGACCGGCCTGACCGCGGCCGACTACGCCGCGGAAACGGACTGGCACTGCGTGGTCAGCGGCCATTCGATTGCAATGATTCAGGTCCTCAACCTGGATGTGCCGGGCGAGGCGATCCGTGCCCGGATCGAAGCCAATCTCGCGCGCGAGAGTGAACCTGAATTGTCGGCCATTCATCTCGTGCGCGGGATGAATGACCTCACGCCGACCATGCCGCGATTTGTCACGGCCTTCGTCGCGCAGCAGTTCGCCTCGCGCTGACGCGCGAGGCTTGACATCGCTGCGCGCAGCCCATGTGATGGGCAAAAAAGCAAAAGCAAGAAGAATGCAATGCACAAAAGTCCAGGGAGGTTTTGATGCGCCTGCGCATGGCTGCCCGCTTGGTACGGGGGCTGTTGGTCGCGATGTCAGCGACGGGCTTGGCGGTCTCCGTCCAGGCTCAGGACAAGAAGATCAAGATCGGCGTCGTTTTCGACCTGACCGGGCCCCTTGCGGGCGGCGGCTCCGAGCTCAACTATGTCGGCGCGAAGATCGTCCTCGACCATTTCGCCAAGACCGGCGTCGAAGGCTACAAGATCGAAGCGGTCTACGCCGACGCGCAGAGCAAGCCCGACATCGCCATCAACGAATCCGTCCGCCTGCTCGAGCAGGAGAAGGTCGATATGGTGCTCGGCTTCTTCTCATCGGCGCAATGCGTGCCCGTGGCCGCGCGTGTCGAGCAGCTCAAGAAGTTCATGTGGATGACGACCTGCATCTCGTCGGCCGTGTTCAACGAGAAGGGCTACAAATACGTGTTCCGTCCGCAGGCGAGCGGCGACCAGTTCGGCATGATGACGATGGATTTCATCGCCCAGAATGCCAAGGCCAAGTTCGACAAGGAGCCGAAGGATCTGCGCGTCGCCATCATCCACGAGGACGGCGCCTATGGCGTCGACGTTTCCAGGGGCAACGAGGCGGGCGCGAAGAAAGCCGGCTTCAACGTCGTGATGAAGGAAGGCTATTCGGCGACCGCGCCGGATCTCTCCGCGCTCGTGACCAAGCTGAAGCGCGCCAAGCCCGACGTGATCTTCCACACCGGCTACAACCCCGACATCACGCTGTTGCTGCGGCAGGCCCGCGAGCAGGGGCTGAAGTTCGGCGCGCTGATGGGGCATGGCGCCGGCTACGGCGTCTATGAGAAGCTGAAGGAGGGCATGGGCGCGGACGCCACCTACATCTTCAACGCCGACCCGATCTCGATCTGGCTCGCCAACCAGAAGACCATGGATCCGAAGCTTGCGCCCGTGATCAAGATGGTCGGTGAGGAGTTTGACAGGATCAGGCCCGGCGTCGCCATCCGCTCCGCCCATGTCGGCATCGGCGCGTCCAACACTTATGTGTTCATGAGCGATGTGCTGCCGCGCGCGATCAAAAAATATGGCGGGGTCGATCCCGACGCGCTGCGCAAGGCGGCGCTCGACACTGACATCCCCGAAGGCGGCACCATGCTCGGCTTCGGCGTCAAGTTCTACGGCGAGGGCACGCCCATGGCCGGGCAGAACGAGCGCTCGTTCCCCGTCGTGATCCAGTACATCGACGACAAATCCTCTGTGGTGTGGCCGAAGAGCCAGGCGCAGCGCGAGGCCGTGCTGCCACTGCCG
The DNA here is from genome assembly GCF_004571025.1 of Bradyrhizobium niftali. Taxonomy (GTDB): domain Bacteria; phylum Pseudomonadota; class Alphaproteobacteria; order Rhizobiales; family Xanthobacteraceae; genus Bradyrhizobium; species Bradyrhizobium niftali. The sequence continues at coordinate 207,387 of NZ_SPQT01000012.1, forward strand.
AAGGGCACCACCTACAGCTACCAGTAGCGCAACATTCGAGGAAACGGAGAACTTTGGTGTTGGAAGTCAGCGGGCTGGTGAAGCGGTTTGGCGGCTTCACCGCCGTGAACAACGTGTCGTTCAAAGTCGATCAGGGCGAGATCCTTGGCCTGATCGGCCCCAACGGCTCGGGCAAGAGCACGATCTTCAACATGCTCTCCGGCACGCTGGCGCCGACCTCCGGATCGATTCTGTTCGCCGGGCACGAGATCGCGGGCCTCGCGCCGCACCGGATCATCAACCGCGGCATCGGCCGCACCTTCCAGATTCCGCGCCCCTTCCGCCGCCTGTCCATGTTCGAGAACGTCGCGCTCGCCGGCTTCTACGGCCAGGGCCGCCACAGCCGCATCAAGGCCGAGGAAGCGGCCGAGCGGTCGCTGGCCATGGTCGGCCTGCCGACCGACCGCCATGCCAGCGTCGATGGCCTCGGCGCTGCCGGGTTGAAGAAGCTCGAACTGGCGAAAGCGCTCGCCACCGCGCCGAAACTGCTGCTCGCCGACGAAAGCCTCGGCGGCCTTGACGAGACCGAGATGGACCAGGCCGCCGACATGCTGCGCAACATCCGCGACGAGCTCGGCATCACCATCATCTGGGTCGAGCACATCATGGGCGTGCTGATGCGGGTGGTCGATCGCGTCATGGTGCTCGATCACGGCGAGAAGATCTCGGAAGGGCTGCCGAGCGCGGTCGCAGGCGATCCCCGCGTCATCGAGGTCTATCTCGGCACCGATGCCGAGACCACGCAGGCCGCGGCCGCCGAAGCGCGCCGCCGCGCGGGAGGCTAGCCGATGCTGGAGCTGCGGTCCGTCAACGCCGGTTACGGCACGTTCCAGGCACTGTTCGACGTCGATCTCGACGTGAAGGCGGGCGAGGCCGTCGGCGTCATCGGCCCCAACGGCGCCGGCAAGACCACCCTGATGCGCGTCATCTCCGGCCTGATCCGTCCCTCGCGCGGGTCGATCAGGATGGAAGGCGTCGACGTCGTGGCGACGCCGCCGCACAAGATCGTCAGCCTCGGCATTGCCCATGTGCCGGAGAACCGGCGGCTGTTTCCGCAGCTCACGGTCGACGACAATCTGAAGATGGGCGCCTTCATGAAGGAGGCGCGCGGCCACTATGGCGAGCGGCTGGAGGTGGTGTTCGACCTGTTTCCGCGCCTGAAGGAGCGCCGCAACCAGATGGCCGGCACCATGTCCGGCGGTGAACAGCAGATGTGCGCGATCGGGCGCGCGCTGATGTCCAATCCGAAACTGCTGCTGCTCGACGAGCCCTCCGCGGGCCTGGCGCCGGTCGTGGTGCAGCAGGTGTTCGAGCTGGTGAAGCGGATCCGCGCCCGCGGGCTGACGGTGCTGATCGTCGAGCAGAACGTGCAGCAGGTGCTGCGGGTGGTCGATCGTGCCTATCTGATCGAGGCGGGCACGATCCGGGCGTCAGGCACCTCGGCCGAGATGCTCGCGAGCGACACGGTCAAGGAAGCGTATCTCGGGGTGTGAGGGGCGGGCAGGGGCATGCAGGCATTCCTGGACATTTTCGACATCTACCTTCTGGAGGCCGTGATCAACGGCATCCTGCTCGGCGGCGTGCTGGCGCTGCTTGCGCTTGGGCTGAACCTGATCTTCGGCGTCATCGACGTGACCTGGATCTGCTACGCCGAGCTCGTGATGATCGGCATGTACGCCATGTATTTCATCGTGCAGTATTACGGCCTCAGCTACTTCATCGCGGCGCCGTTCACCATTTTGCTCGTCGCGATCCTCGGCGCCGCGCTGCACTACCTCGTGATCGCGCCGCTGCTCACCGCGCCGCCGATCAACCAGCTGCTCGCAACCGGCGGCGTGCTGTTCGTGCTCCAGAGCTTTGCCACCGTCGCCTTCGGCATCGACTTCCGCAATCTCGGCATCCGCCTGCCGGTGCTCGCCTTCGGCGACATGAATTTCAGCTACGCGCGGCTGCTGTCCTTTCTGGCCGCGCTGGTCGGCATGGTCGCCGTCTATTTGTTCATGACGCGCACCTTCACCGGCACGGCGATCCGCGCCATCTCGCAAGACCGGCAGATCATGGCGCTGATGGGCGTCGACACGAAGAGAATGTATCTCATCACCTCGGCGCTCGGCGGCGCGCTCGCAGGCCTCGCCGCCTGCCTGCTGGTGCTGCAATACGACGTGCACCCCTTCGTCGGCCTGTCCTTCGGGCCGATCACCTTCCTGATCTGCGTGCTCGGGGGCCTGGGCAATTTCATCGGAGGCTTCATCGCCGCCTTCGTGTTCGCCGAGATCATCTCGCTCGGCGGGCTGTTCTCCGACCTTGAATGGGGCTATGTGCTCGCCTTCGCCTTCTTCATCGTCATGATGTTCATCCGGCCCGCGGGCCTGCTTGCGAGGCGCCGATGACGCGGCAGGGGCGGCTTGCGGCGTGGGCGGTCGGACTGGCGGCGCTGGTCGCGCTGCCCTTCGTCTATCGCGATCCCTATCATCTGCACATCCTGGTGCTGATCCTGATCTGGTCGTTCGCCTACACGTCCTGGTCGATGATGGGGCGGTTCGGCCTGGTCTCGCTCGGCCATGGCGGCTTCATGGGCATCGGCGCCTATGTCACCGCGCTGCTCTGGAATCATCTGGGCTGGTCGCCCTGGATCGGCATTCCCATCAGCATGGTTGCGGCGGGTGCTTTGGCGCTGATCGTCGGCTATCCCTGCTTCCGCTTCCGCATCACCGGCCACTATTTCGTGCTGGTGACGCTGGCGCTGTCAGGCATCGTGCTCCAGGTCATCACCGCGACACGTGACTATACCGGCGGCTCGCTCGGCTACACGCCGAACCGGGCCTCGGGCAACAAGCTGCTGGCGCTGCAATTCGACGACAAGACGACCTGGTACCTGATCGCGCTCGGGGTCTGGCTTTTCGGCATCGTGGTCTGGCACTGGGTCGACCGCAGCATGAGCCGCTACGCGCTGGAGGCGATCTCGGAGGACGAGGACGCCGCGGCCGCCGCCGGCGTCGACGTCACCGCCGAGAAGCTGAAGATCACCCTGCTCAGCGCGCTGATGACGGCGCTCGCGGGCGCCATCTACTGCCAGTACCAGATGTTCATCACGCCCGACACGGTCAGCGGCATCGCGGTGTCGCTGCAGATGGTGTTTGCCGCCATCGTCGGCGGCCTGTTCGTCTCGCTCGGTCCGACCTTTGGTGCCGTCATCACGATCCTGCTGGCGGAAACCTTGCGCATCGGCTTCGGCACCAAGGCGGTCGGCTGGGACAATCTCGTCTACGGCGTGCTGCTGGTGCTCTTCATCATATTCCTTCCCAAGGGCATCCTTGGTAGCGTGCTCGACCGACTGAAGCCGCAACGCAAGGGGCCCCGCGCTCATGAACAAGAAGCCGTCCAGATCGCTCGCCCAGGAGCTTGACCGCTACATCACGCCATTCCGCTACGATGGCTCGGGCAAGTTTCACCTCAAGGCGCACAAGACCAACGAGAAGGGCGATCTCGACAAGGAGAAGGCGCAGGAAATTCTCGACGCCAACAAGAAACGGCTGGTCGAGTTCCAGGAGAAACTCTACGCCCAGGACCGCTGGTCCCTGTTGATCGTGTTCCAGGCCATGGACGCGGCCGGCAAGGATTCCGCGATCAAGGCGATCTTCGAGGGCATCAATCCGCAGGGCTGCGATGTCCACGCCTTCAAGGCGCCGAGCAGCAAGGAGCTCGACCACGATTTCCTCTGGCGCCATGTCACCGCGCTGCCCGAGCGCGGCCATATCGGCATCTTCAACCGCTCGCACTACGAGGAGTGCCTGGTGACGCGCGTGCATCCGGAGATCCTCGCCAAGGAGAAGCTGCCGCAGAAGCTCGTCACCAAGAACATCTGGAAGGAGCGGTTCGAGGACATTTCCGCCTTCGAGCGCTACCTCTCCCGCAACGGCACCGTGGTGCTGAAGTTCTTTCTCAACCTGTCCAAGGACGAGCAGCGTCAGCGCTTTCTCGACCGGCTGGAGGATCCCGCCAAGCAGTGGAAATTCTCGATGGACGACATCAAGGAGCGCGCGCTGTGGCCGCGCTACCAGGCCGTCTATCAGGACATCGTCCGCCACACGGCGACCTCCCATGCGCCGTGGTATGTGGTGCCGGCCGATCACAAATGGTTCGCCCGCGTCGTGATCGGCTCGGTGATCAATGCTGCGCTCGAAAAGCTCGACTTGCGCTTCCCCCGTGCCGACAAGGCCTCGCTGGAAGAGTTCAAGGAGGTGCGCAAGGCGCTGGAGAAGGAGGGGACGGGAGGCAAGAAGCAAGCAAAGTGACAGCCAACCGGACCGCGGACCGCAAGACCGTCAACTTCGCGCTCCAGGGCGGCGGCGCGCACGGCGCCTTCGTCTGGGGCGTGCTCGACCAGGTGCTCGAAGACGGCAGGCTCGCGATCGAGGCGATCAGCGCTACCAGCGCCGGCGCGATGAATGCGGTCGCGATGGCCTCCGGCATGGCGCACGGAGGCGGGGAGGCGGCGCGGGAGAGCCTGCATGCATTCTGGTACGAAGTGTCGCGCATGGACATGACGTACGACCTGCTCTCGCCGCTCAACCAGTGGATCCAGGCCTTGCGGCTGCCGCCGGAATATCATCCGGTCCACGCCGTCATCCACACGCTGACGCACACGCTGCCGCCGAACCTGCTCAATCCCTTTCATTTCAATCCGCTTCGCGCGCTGCTTGAGCGCGTGGTCGATTTCGACCGGCTCAATTCCTCGCCCGAGGCGCCGCAGCTGTTTCTCAACGCCACCAACGTCCGCACCGGCAAGATCAAGGTGTTCCAGAGCCCGCTTCTCACGGCGGAAACCGTGCTCGCCTCGGCCTGCCTGCCGCCCTATTTCCAGGCCGTCGAGATCGACGGCGAGCACTACTGGGATGGCGGCTATCTCGGCAATCCCGCGATCTATCCGCTGATCTACCGCAAGGGCAGTCACGACGTCATCATCGTGCAGGTCACGGCGATCCGGCGCGACGAGCTGCCGACCAGTGCAGCCGATGTCCTCCACCGCATCAACGAGATCAGCTTCAATTCGTCCCTGATGCGCGAGATGCGCGCGATCGCGTTCGCCACGCGGCTGATCGACGACGGCGAGCTCGACAGCGACAGGCATAGCCGCATGTACATGCACTGGATCGGCAACGACCAGTTGATGTCGCAGCTCGGCACGGCCACGCAGTTCCACCCCGAATGGAGCCTGTTGTGTCGCCTGCGCGACGAGGGCCGCGAGGCGGCGCGAAGCTGGTTGGCGCGAAACTTCGGCCAGATCGGAAAGTCCTCGACGGTCGACCTGGCAGGCATGTTTCTCTAGGCCACCGAGCCGGACATCGACAAAAAGCGCGAAAACAACCCCATGCACAGTAGCCGGTGCCAGCGGAATCAATGGCTTGGCGATGGGTCCCGCGCGCTGCTGATTTTACGAAACACGTTTGACTCGTCGGGCAAGACAGGGGCGATGATGCCACCATCGCCGTGGTCCGAGCCGGGTGGGCAAAAGCGAGGTGGCTGCCGTAGTTCGTAGCCGCGATCTCTGATCTCGCAGGATGGACAAAGCGAAGCGAAGCGTGCCCGCCGATCTTCGCCTGGATAGAGGTGGTGGGCACGGCGCTGACGCGCCTTTGCCCACCCTGCGATCCCAGCGCGAGCGAAGCTCTGTGTACGCCGTCCCTTAGTACCCGCGTCCCCACCAGTAGCAGAAGCGCTCGACATTGGCGGGCAGGGCGGTCTCGTAATTCGCCCACTTCTCGTATTTCGGCAGCTTCACTTCCTTCATCGCGGTGTCGAAGCATTTGCCGGCGTCGGCCGCCTTCTTCACCTCGGCGGAGAGGTCTTCCATGTAGGCGATGTCGTCCTCGACGTCCTTCTTGGTGCCGAGCCGCCCGCCGGCATTGGGGTGGCCGGGGATCATCCGCTCCCAGTCGAGCGACGCCAGCTTCTTCAGCGAGGCGATATATTCCAGCGGCGAGGCATTGTCGGGGATGTTGCGGAACTGGACGGACTCGATCGGCGCGAAATCGACCACGAACACGATCTTCTCCTTCGGCAGTCGCATCACCAGCGAATTGTCGGAATGGTTGCGGCCGACATAGTTCAGCTCCAGCGTGGTGCCGCCGAGCGTGATGCTCTTCTTGTCGTCCACCACCTGATCCGGCATCACCACGTCGGCGAGCAGCGCATTCTGCTTCTTCAGCTCGAGCAGACGCTCCTTGGTCCGCCGGTGTGCGACGAAGGTGGCGCCGAGCTCCTTGAATGGCTGGCCGCCGGCGATGTGGTCGTAGTGATGATGGCTGTAGACGACGTATTTGATCGGCTTGTCGGTGACCGCCTTGATCGCGTCGATATAGGGCTTCGCGGGGCGCAAGTAGGAGATCGGGTCGGTCGCGATCACGCCCTTCGGCGTCACCACGAACATCGACTGATGGCCGCCATAGCGGAAGATGTAGACGTTGTCGGTGCCGTCCACCTTCCTGGTGGAGGTCTGCGGCGGGGTTTGCGCGAACGCTGATCCGGTCGCGAGGGCCGCGAGAACGGCGATGCAAATGAATGCTTTCATCTCTGGCTTTCTGGAAAAGAACGAGGGGAGACGCGGATATTCTCTTCGACACAAACGCTGCTATAAGGGATTTATTCCGCCGCCGCATGCAGCCAATCTGTCGCGGGAACTACGGGGAACGCTGCCTCAAATGTGATTTCAAAGCCCGTGATCCCGCTTGACAGTTCTATGTCACGGGAGGAGCATGATCGTGGTCGCGAATACGCGACGCGCAACGTCCACATCATGAGCAAGGGGAGGTCTATGACACCACCTCCGCAGATCCAGCCGCGTTAAGTGCGATGGAGCTCGTTCGGACTATCGCATAGCGGCAGAAACCGCGAACGGCACGCCGGGTCAAGGTTTAGCGGGCTCCATCAGTGAGGCAAGGCCCCTACCTGCCCGGCGCTGTGCTTTGCACGCTCTCGCATTCATTCTGTCGAGGCCGCGCGGAGCGAACAGCATCACACTTGATTTCTCCTCCTCCTCCTCCTCGCCGTCGTTCCGGAGCCGTTCCGGAATGACGGGAGAGGTTTTGGCGTGAGTGTTGTTGTATCGATGCACGCCCGCGAGCCGGCATTTCGTTGTGTCGGGAGCGGGTTCCTGTTTCTTGCATCGCGGCAAATGCCAAGAGAATGTCGCCTCCTTGGCCAACTTCCGACACAGCGCCGGGGCGAATAACAACCATCCGACATGACGCACGTGCTTCGGCGGTGACGGCCCCGTCGCCGCGGGCGCATTCATTTTTCAAGGAATCCTCGTGTCGCATAAGCTTGCCTCGGCGCTCCTCGCAGCGCTCTTCCTCGCCATCTCGTCTCTCGCCGGCGCCCACGCCGAGCAGCGTGCGCCGGCGACCAATGCTGCGGCCACGCTGTCGCCGGACGAGGCCAGGCGCGCGCTGGAGACGCTGCAGGACGACCAGAAGCGCGCGCAGATGATCGACACGCTACGCGCGATCGCGAATGTATCAGGTCAGCAGCAGCCTGCGTCGTCCGCACCCGAACAGAAATCGCCGATCCCGCTTTCGGCCGACGGCCTCGGTGCGCAGCTCCTGCTCACGGTATCGGAGCAGATCGGCGAGATCTCGGGTGAGATCGCCAGCGCGGCGCGGACGCTCACGCACTTCCCGGCCTTCTACTACTGGATCGTGCGAACCGCGAACGATCCCGCGGCCTACAATCTGCTGATCGAGATCGCCTGGAAGCTCGCGCTGGTGCTCGGCTGCGCCCTCTCCGCCGAATGGGTGATCTTTCGTCTGATCCGCCGTCCGGTCGCGTTCCTGGAAGGACGCGTGCCCCAGACCGCGCATCTGCCGGCGCAGGCGACGCTCGTCGCCGATCCGCCGTCATCGGTGGCCGATGTCACCCCGGCGCCCGAACTGCACAAGCGTCGCCACAGTCTGATGCGGATCTGGCAAGTCCTGCTGCGGCTGCCCTTCGTGCTGGGGCGCCTTGTGCTCGAATTGCTTCCCGTGTTCGTTTTCGTGGGCATCGCCACCGCGCTGCTCGGAACGGAGATCGGCGAGCCCACGACCGTCCGCCTCGTGATCCTCGCGGTCGGCAACGCCTATGCGTTCTCGCGCGGGCTCATCTGCGTGGTCCGCGCGCTGGTGGGGCCGTTCGGCCTGCTTCCGGTTCGGGCTGAAACGGCGGCCTATATCGAGATCTGGGCACGACGCATCGTCGCCGTCGGCGTCTCCGGCATCGCTTTCGCCAATGTGGCGCTGCTGCTCGGTCTGCATCGCGCCGGCTACGCCGCGCTGCTGCGCATGGTGATGCTGGTGGTGCATCTCTTCATCGTCGTCATCATCCTGCAATGCCGCCGCCAGGTCGCCGAAGCCATTCGCGCGCCCGCCGAGCGGCCGGGGATTGCGGCGCGCCTGCGCAACCGCATCGCCGGTGGCTGGCATTATCTCGCGATCGCGCTCGATCTTGCGCTGTGGGCCGTGTGGGCGCTCAACATCCGCAACGGCTATGCGCTGCTGCTGCAATATTTCGTCGGAACCATCGTGGTGGCGCTGATCACGCGCATTGCCATCATGCTGACGCTGGGCCTGATCGACCGCGGCTTCCGCATCAAGCCGGAGATCCTGCAGCGCTTTCCGGGGCTGGAAATCCGAGCCAACCGCTATCTGCCGCTGCTGCGCAAGATCGTATCTGGCGTGATCGCCTTCATCGGCTTCGTGGCCGTGCTCGAAGTCTGGGGCGTGGACGCCATCGTCTGGTTCTATGGCGGCCAGATCGGCAGCCGGCTGATCTCGGCGGTGGTGACGATCGGCATTGCCGTGTTTATCGCCGCGGCGATCTGGGAAATCAGCAATGCGCTGCTGGATCGCCAGATCAATGCGCTGTCCAGGGACGGGCACTATGCGCGCGCCGCGCGCCTGCGCACCTTCCAGCCGATGCTGCGCACCGCGCTGCTCTGCGTGATCGCCGCCGTCGTCGGCCTCACGGCGCTCAGTGAGATCGGCGTCAATGTCGCCCCGCTGCTCGCAGGTGCCGGCATCGTCGGCATCGCCATCGGTTTCGGTTCGCAAAAACTGGTGCAGGATCTCATCACCGGCCTGTTCCTGCTGCTGGAGAACACGGTGCAGGTGGGCGACAATGTCAGCGTGTCGGGGCTCTCAGGCGTCGTCGAGAACGTCTCGATCCGCACCATCCGCCTGCGCGCGGGCGACGGCGCCGTGCACATCGTGCCGTTCAGCGCGGTCACGACCATCACCAATGCCAGTCGCGGTGCCGGCAACGCCTCCGTCAGCGTCAACGTGGCCTACAAGGAGGACACCGACCGCGCCGGTCAGATCCTCAAGGACATCGTCGACGAGATGCGCCGCGAGGGTGACTTCCGCGCGCTGATCCGCGGCGACCTCGAACTCTGGGGCGTCGACAAGGTCGATGGCGCGATGGTGTCGATCGTCGGCCAGATCCGCTGCACCGAGGCCGGCCGCTGGCCTGTCCAGCGCGAGTTCAACCGCCGCATGAAGCAGCGCTTCCAGCAGAACGGCATCGAGGTCGCGTCCGCGACCCAGACCATCCTGATGCAGATCGCGCCGCCGGCAGACAACGCGGCCACCCTGACCCCGCGGCGGGCGGCCGGATAGAGGCTCGACGAACTTCTCCCTTGCCTCCGCTCACGCGGCAGCGTTCACTCCGGCTTCAGCCCGCTGACAACATGCGGGCGGCAAAAAGGGTGGGGAGAACGA
>NZ_SPQT01000111.1 GCF_004571025.1 Bradyrhizobium niftali
AGTCGTTTGTGAAGAACGTCTCTGAGCACCGTTTTAGGCAAGGTGTGGTTGCGATAGGTGGCGACAGAGTATCCATAACAGGCCGCGTAAAAGTTCCGCGAGCCAGCGGCGAAGCAGGCTGAAGTTGTAGCCAGCGGCGGCAAGCACGGCGTTGATGCGGTCGCCGTCGCGGCCCTTGAGATGGTTACGGCGCATCCGGTGGTCGTCCTTGAGATGGCCGATCACAGGCTCGACGGCGGCGCGACGCCGCATCTCGCGGCGGATCGCTTTGGTGACACGGCGAACCTGGCCGCTGATCCAGACCTTGAACCGGTCGGGATAGTTGTGGCCGCGGTAGCCCTTGTCGCCGTGGATGCGGCGCGCTGCAACACCTGTGAACTTTTCGAGGTCGGCGATGACGGGACCGAGCGTGTGGCCGTCATAGGGATTGCCGTGCAGGGCCTTGGCATGCAGCACAAACTGCCCGCCTTTGGGCGCGGTGGCAGGCGTGGCAATCGAGACTTTGCAACCAAACTCGTAAGGTGCCCGGGCCTTGCCTTTGCCGATGCACTCCACCTCGGGGGCGTGCAACGAGTAGACCTTGGGACCGCGCTGACGCTGCTCTTGATGGCGAACCCGGTGGGCGAGATCGAGCAGCGGACCAAAGCGATCCTCAAGCGCAGGGTCGCCCTCGATCTTGCGTCTGACGTCACGGATGATGCGGCCAAGCCGGGTGCGCAGGAATTTGAGCTCTCGTCGGGCACGCTTGAACTGGTGGGCATGTGTGTACCGCCCCACCATGATGGCGGCGCGCTTGGCCACGCGCAGATAGCTCTGGCGCAGTTCGACGCTCTCGCGTTTGGCCAAATCGACCAGCTTCTCGATCGCCCGGTGCATAAGCCGCGCATCGCTCGGATGCGCGATCGCCTTCTCCTGGACGGTGGTGTCCACAACGACCCGCTCGAGATCTTTGGTCTCGATCGCCCCAGTTCGATGCGCCACCGAGAGGCTTTCTTGCAATAGCGCGGCGATCTGCTCCTCACCCAGCCGCTGGCGCCAGCGGGTCAGCGACGAGCGATCGAACGGCAGGTCGTGCCGGAACACCACCTCGCCGCAGAAATACTGAAAATACGGGTTCTCGACCCACCTGTCGCACAGCGTCTCGTCAGAGAGATTGTGCATGTGCTTGAGGATGAACAGTCCGGCTACCAATCGTGTCGGCAACGGTGGCTGCCCCGGCCCGAGGCGACAGACCGAACTGAAACGTCCCGCCAGGAAGTCCCAATCGATCTCCGCCGCCAGACGCACCAACGGATGGCGAAGGTTGATGATCTTCTCCAGAGATGGACGAAACAGATCGTCCTGACGATCGTCGCGCGGATGGCTCATGGGTTCTCCCCAACAGCGAATCTCGCCGTCAAAGGAATCACGAAGTCGCCAAATCCGGAATCTTGAAACGCAAGAAAACCAACACCTACCCACGGCTTTCTTGCACAATCGAATACTTGCTCACGACAAATCACAGCGACAGATCAATCGCTTCCGAATTCTTCACGGGCGAC
>NZ_SPQT01000112.1 GCF_004571025.1 Bradyrhizobium niftali
TAGATGCGGTAATGGGCCCGGCTCCGAGCAAGGGGTGATGATGGTGGCTGTCCCCCGATAGATGATGAAACGGGGTCACGACTTGAGTCGGCCCCAAGCATCTGGAGACGGAGGACAGCCGTGGAGAACTATGCCGGAATTGACGTGTCATTGGAACTGTCGAGCGTATGCGTTGTGGATGCCCAAGGTAAAATCCTGAAGGAAGCGAAGGTCACGAGCGAACCCAACGCCTTGGTTGAATTTTTCGAGACGCTTGGCTTTGCAGTGAAGCGGATCGGGCTGGAGGCTGGGCCGCTGTCGCAATGGCTGCATGCCGGGCTGCAAAGAGCAGGGTTCGAGACGGTCTTGCTGGAAACGCGGCATGTGAAGGCAGCATTGTCAGCGATGACGGTGAAGACTGATCGCAAGGATGCACGCGGGATTGCCCAGTTGATCCGGATGGGATGGTTCCGCGCGGTGCACGCAAAGTCGATAGGGGCTCAGGAGATTCGAGCGCTACTGGTCGCGCGCAAGCAGCTTCTTGGGCGACTTATCGATGTGGAATTAAGTATCCGCGGGATTTTGCGTGGCTTTGGGCTGAAGGTTGGCCCGGTGACGCGGAAGAATTTCGAAGCGCGGATCCGAGAGTTGGTTGCGGGTCAGGCGACATTGGAGCGCATTGCCACAGCGATGCTTTCGGCGCGATCGGCCTTGAAGGCAGAGTACGGAAGGCTACACAAGGCCGTGCTGGCAATTGTGCGTGACGATGCGGTTTGTCGCCGGCTCATGACAGTGCCGGGCGTTGGTCCCCTGGTGGCTGTTACCTACAAATCGGCGATTGATGATCCTCATCGCATCGTAAAATCGAAGGCAGCAGGCGCGCTATTCGGGCTCACGCCAAAGAAATACCAATCAGGAGAAAAGGACGTCACGGGCGGGATCACGCTGGCCGGAGACGAGATAGTGCGCACGGTGTTGTATGAGGCCGCCAACGTTCTGCTATCGCGCATCACGCGGTTCTCAAAACTCAAGCGTTGGGGGATGGACGTCGCCAAGCGGCGAGGTTCGAAGCGCGCAAAAGTTGCTCTGGCACGTAAGCTCGCAGTGATCCTGCATCGGATCTGGGTCGACGGCACAACTTACCGATGGACCGAAGCGGGGCCGATCGCGGCATAGAAGACGTGGAGGAGATCAAGAACGCAACCGGGCTGAACTGAAGCCCAGTGCCCGAAGTCCCGTCGCCGGGACGGTGGATCCGGTGAAGCCGTTACACGCCCAGTGGCCGTCATCTGACGAACCACGCGTATCTAGATAGGCTCACCGCTCCCTCTGACAGCATGATGTGGCGGCCAGGCGTTGACCACGGACAGAAGCATGAGTTCGGCGGCGTGACGTTCACTCGGGAGGCTTGACATCATCGGGCCCATTACAGAAGGGCGT
>NZ_SPQT01000113.1 GCF_004571025.1 Bradyrhizobium niftali
TAGATGCCGTAATGGGCCCTGCTCCGAGCAAGGGGTGATGATGGTGGCTGTCCCCCGATAGATGATGAAACGGGGTCACGACTTGAGTCGGCCCCAAGCATCTGGAGACGGAGGACAGCCGTGGAGAACTATGCCGGAATTGACGTGTCATTGGAACTGTCGAGCGTATGCGTTGTGGATGCCCAAGGTAAAATCCTGAAGGAAGCGAAGGTCACGAGCGAACCTGACGCCTTGGTTGAATTTTTCGAGACGCTTGGCTTTGCAGTGAAGCGGATCGGGCTGGAGGCTGGGCCGCTGTCGCAATGGCTGCATGCGGGGCTGAAAACAGCAGGGTTCGAGACGGTTCTGCTGGAAACGCGGCATGTGAAGGCCGCATTATCAGCGACGGTGAAGACTGATCGCAAGGATGCACGCGGGATTGCCCAGTTGATCCGGATGGGATGGTTCCGCGCGGTGCACGCAAAGTCGATAGGGGCTCAAGAGGTTCGAGCGCTGCTGGTTGCGCGCAAGCAGCTTCTTGGGCGACTTATCGATGTGGAATTGAGTATCCGCGGGATTTTGCGTGGCTTTGGGCTGAAGGTTGGCCCGGTGACGCGGCAGAATTTCGAAGCGCGGATCCGAGAGTTGGTTGCGGGTCAGGCGACATTGGAACGCATTGCCATAGCGATGCTTTCGGCACGATCGGCCTTGAAGGCAGAGTACGGAAGGCTACACAAAGCTGTGCTGGCAATTGTGCGTGACGATGCGGTCTGTCGCCGGCTCATGACAGTGCCAGGTGTTGGTCCCCTGGTGGCGATTACCTACAAATCGGCGATTGATGATCCTCATCGCATTGTAAAATCGAAGGCGGCAGGCGCGCTGTTCGGGCTCACGCCAAAGAAATACCAATCGGGAGAAAAGGACGTCACGGGCGGGATCACGCTGGCCGGCGACGAGATAGTGCGTACGGTGTTGTATGAGGCCGCCAACGTTCTGCTATCGCGCATCACGCGATTCTCAAAACTTAAGCGCTGGGGGATGGACGTCGCCAAGCGGCGAGGTTCGAAGCGCGCAAAAGTCGCCTTGGCACGTAAGCTCGCAGTGATCCTGCATCGAATCTGGGTCGACGGCACAACTTACCGATGGACCGACGCGGGCCCGATCGCAGCATAGAACACGAGGAGAAGAGTTGGAATGCAACCGGGCTGAACTGAGCCTGGTGCCCGAAGTCCCGTCGCCGGGACGGTGGATCCGGTGAAGCCGTTACACGCCCAGTGGCCGTCTTCTGACGGACCACGCGTATCTAGATAGGCTCACCGCTCCCTCTGACAGCATGATGTGGCGACCAGGCGTTGACCACGGACAGAAGCATGAGCTCGGCGGCGTGACATTCACTCGGGAGGCTTGACATCATCGGGCCCATTACAGAAGG
>NZ_SPQT01000114.1 GCF_004571025.1 Bradyrhizobium niftali
GGCGCGGCTCGCCAATATGCCGCCTTGCCTGATCGGCATGGAAGCCTGCGTCGGCGCACATCATTTGAGCCGCAGACTCGCATCGTTAGGTCACGATGCCAGGTTGATGCCGGCCAAATATGTCCGCCCTTATAGCAAAGGACCGAAGAACGACTTCAATGACGCCGAAGCGATTGCCGAAGCCGTGCAGCGCCCGACGATGAAGTTCGTGGCGACCAAGACCGCGGAGCAACTCGATCTGCAGGCGCTGCATCGGGTGCGCGAGCGGCTGGTGTCGCAACGCACCGGCATCATCAACCAGATTCGCGCCTTCATGCTGGAACGCGGGATCGCGGTGCGCCAGGGTATCGGCTTCCTGCGCACAGAACTGCCCACCATCCTTGCGACGCGCACCGATGCCCTGTCGCCACGCATTTTGCGTGTCATCGAGGAGTTGACAGGCGACTGGCGTCAGCTGGATCAGCGCATCGATAGCCTCTCCGGCGAGATCGAAGCACTGGCCCGTCAAGATCAGGCATGTTCGCGCCTGATGACGGTGCCTGGCATCGGGCCGATCATTTCGAGCGCCATGGTGGCCGCGATCGGCACTGGAGACGTCTTCTCCAAAGGCCGTGACTTCGGCGCCTGGCTCGGACTGGTGCCCAAGCAGATCTCGACGGGAGACCGCACGATCCTCGGCAAAATCTCACGGCGCGGCAATCGCTACCTCCGCGTTCTGTTCGTCCAGGCGGCATGGGTGGTGCTGGTCAGGATCAAGAACTGGGAACGTTACGGACTCAGATCCTGGATCGAAGCCGCCAAGAAGCGATTGCACCACAACGTGCTGGCGATCGCACTCGCCAACAAGCTTGCCCGCATCGCCTGGGCGGTGCTGGCTAAAGGACGCGCCTTCGAGCTGACAAGGACCAACGATGCAGGCGTCCGACCCGCTTGATCCTCGCGCCGTGCTCGGCGCGGTCAAGGCGCGGCCTGGCAACGCCGGAGCCAGCCGCAAGCAAAGCGCAACGGCCGGCCTTGACCGCCCGTGCGCGCGACGCGACGCACGTCCTGCGGGCCGGGACGAAGGAACGGCCCCTGGCTCGAACACAGGAACTGCGAGGTAGGAGGAGCATGCGATGACGTAACCCCATCAACAGGTTCCAGCCGAGGTCTGCGAGAGGATGAGACGAGATGGAGGTTCGGTCTTCCCGGCGCATGCGAACACTGGTGACCCAAATGGCCCAATCGAGGCCTGTCCGCTAATGAGAACGCACGCGCGCTGATATCCATGATGGCCCGGAGAAAATGCTCCAATCAAAGGCCGGATACATTGATGCAAGACCACTCACCACCTGATCGACGAACCTCTTGCTACGCACGGCCGGACCATACA
>NZ_SPQT01000115.1 GCF_004571025.1 Bradyrhizobium niftali
CGATGCTGTGCAGCAGCGCCTTGATGCGAACCCGATGGCTATGCGTCAACGTCGCGAGACCGTCGAGCATCCGTTCGGCACAATGAAGGCCCGCATGGGCGCGACACACTTCCTGACCAAAACGCTTCCGAAAGTAGCCGCCGAGATGGCTCTTTCGGTTCTGGCGTACAATCTAACAAGGGTCATGAACATCGTCGGGATCAAGCCGCTGATCGCTGCGATCGCGGCCTGAGAACTGCGTGTCTCCTGCCTTCCGGGCCAGATACCCTTAGGCACCGTTTTTACACGACCAAGACCCGAAGCGGAAGTCGGCGCTCATGCTTAAGCGATGAGAAGGGGCATTGAGCCAACCTTGCCCTTCCGGCTAAACTGAGCTGGAACAGGGGCAGGAGCAGCACTTGATCAGGCTCGCCATCGTCTACTTTTCTGCAACGGGGACCACCGCAAGGTTAGCGGAAGCGATCCAAGCAGGAGCTGCAGAAGTCGCAAATGCGACATTGTGCCGGATTGTCGGCGACGACATTGTCGCAGGGCGCTTTCAGAATGAATGCACCATGAACACCGTTGATGCTGCGGATGCAGTCGCTTTTGGCAGCCCAACGTTGATGGGTGGGCCGGCGGCTCAGTTCAAGGCATTTGCTGATGCGACCAGTGAAAGATGGAGTGAGCAGCGCTGGGCGCGCAAGGTCGCCGCAGGCTTCACGACAGGCTCGTGCGCGAACGGCGATCAGGGCCACACCCTGACCTATTTCACCGTGCTGGCCGCTCAACATGGCATGCTGTGGTGCAGCCTTAACATCCCGGGTGGTAACGATCAGCGCGGCCGCAACCGCCTGGGAAGCCAGATCGGATTGGCGACCCAAATTGTCGATGGGGAGTTGCCGCACTCTGATCTGGCTACTGCGCACTACTTGGGAAGAGGATTGGCCGACGTGACGCGCCCATTCGTAACCAGCGCATTGCATCCTTGACCGGACGGCCGCTTGTGGCCCAACGCGGAAGTCCTGCGACGTCCGCTTTCGCGCCGCTATCGGGGGCATAGCGGACGTCTAACGGCGTCCCGATTAATGAGTACACGCCCTTCTGTAATGGGCCCGATGATGTCAAGCCTCCCGAGTGAACGTCACGCCGCCGAACTCATGCTTCTGTCCGTGGTCAACGCCTGGCCGCCACATCATGCTGTCAGAGGGAGCGGTGAGCCTATCTAGATACGCGTGGTTCGTCAGATGACGGCCACTGGGCGTGTAACGGCTTCACCGGATCCACCGTCCCGGCGACGGGACTTCGGGCACTGGGCTTCAGTTCAGCCCGGTTGCGTTCTTGATCTCCTCCACGTCTTCTATGCCGCGATCGGCCCCGCTTCGGTCCATCG
>NZ_SPQT01000116.1 GCF_004571025.1 Bradyrhizobium niftali
GACCCTGGCTGTGTGAAAACGCTGCTGCTTTGCTATGATTCTCTGGTGATTCTGCGGGGGAAGCTGATGAGGCGCTTCGTTGAGCAGGCCGATCGTGGGCAATGGACATTATTGCCCGAATGCCTCGATGATTTCATTGACGAGAGCAACCCTGTTCGAGTGATCGACGTGTTTGTCGATGCGCTTGATTTGGCTGAGATGGGCTTTGAGGGAGCGGAGCCGGCCGCAACGGGACGGCCGTCGTATCACCCCTCGGTTCTCCTGAAGCTCTACATTTATGGCTATCTGAACCGGGTGCAATCGAGCCGACGGCTCGAACGAGAAGCCGGCCGCAATGTTGAGGTGATGTGGCTGCTGGGTCGGCTCGCTCCCGATCACAAGACGATTGCCGACTTCCGCAAGGACAGCGGCCTGGCACTCCGCAAGGTATGTGCGCGCTTCGTTGAACTCTGCCGAGAGATGGGTTTACTGGCGACGGCGAGCGTTGCGATCGATGGCAGCAAGTTCAAAGCCGTGAACAACCGGGACAAGAACTTCACACGGGCCAAGGTCGAACGGCGTCGTGCTCAGCTGGAGGAGAGCGTCGCGCGGTATCTGAGCCAGCTTGACACGGCTGACCGACACGAGCCGACCGAAGCGCTGGCCGCGAAGGTGACGAGGCTTAATGAGAAGCTCACAAAACTGAAGGACGAAATGGGCAAGCTTGCTACTTACGAGAAGCAGATGCTGGCTTCGCCCGACCAGCAAATCTCTCTGACTGATCCCGATAGCCGCTCGATGGCAACCAGCGGCCGCGGGTCCGGCGTTGTCGGATACAACGTGCAAGTCGCCGTGGATACCGAGCACCATCTGATTGTCACGCATGAGGTAACGAACAGCGGCTCGGATCGGGCTCAGCTTGCCAATATGGCCAGACAGGCGAAGGCTGTTCTAAAGACCGAGACGCTCGAGGCCGTTGCCGATCGCGGCTACTTCAGCAGCTCCGAAATCCTCGCTTGCCACGAGGCCGACATCACGGTGACGCTGCCCAAGCCGATGACTTCTAGCGCCAAGTCGGAAGGGCGCTTCGGCAAGCAGGACTTTGTCTATTTACCGGAGAAAGACGCCTATCGCTGTCCGGCTGGGGAGCAACTGCCATATCGCTTTACTGGCGAGGAAGATGGCAAGCGGGTAAGGCGCTACTGGACCACAGCCTGTCAAAATTGTTTGCTCAAATCTCAGTGCACGACAGGGCCGGAGCGGCGGATTCCCCGATGGGAGCATGAGCATCTGCTCGATGCTGTGCAGCAGCGCCTTGATGCGAACCCGATGGCTATGCGTCAAC
>NZ_SPQT01000117.1 GCF_004571025.1 Bradyrhizobium niftali
TTCGCGAGTTCGTCCATCACTTGCTTAGTCGCTCGATACGCCAGATCAACAATCTCGTCGATCTCACTCTCGGACACAACGAGCGGGGGGGCAAAGCCCAGAATATCTCCGTGCGGCATTGCTCGTGCGATAAGCCCCCTATCACGAGCAGCCTTTGAGATTCGGGCGCCCACCTTTAGCTGCGGATCAAATCGCCGTTTCGTCTGGCGATCCGCAACGAACTCGATCGCTCCAAGCAAGCCCACGCCCCGAACTTCGCCGACGATTTCTAGCTGGGCAAACCGCTCTTTTAGGCGCTTAAGAAAGTGCGAGCCGACAATTCTGGCGCGGTCGCTTAGTCGCTCGTTCTCCACGATATCGAGGACTGCGTTGGCGGCAGCGGCAGCAATCGGATGACCTGAATAGGTGTATCCGTGCGAAAATGCACCGACTCGATCCGCTGCTTCCTCCATAACACGGTACACTTTCTCACCGACGATAGCTCCCGAGAGCGGGACGTAGCCTGATGTCAGGCCTTTGGCGACTGTCACAAGATCTGGCTCAATTCCGTAAAGCGTGCTGCCGAAGTCAGCGCCGGTTCGGCCGAATCCACATATCACCTCGTCGGCGATCAGAAGCACGTCGTAGCGCCTCAGCACGGCCTGAATTTCACGCCAGTAGCCAGTTGGAGGCGGTGTAATCCCCCCTGTACCCAGCACCGGCTCTGCGATAAAGGCCCCGATCGTTTCGGGCCCTTCTCGCACGATCAGCTCTTCAAGCTCGACTGCACGCCGGCGAGAGAAATCCTCTTCCGTTTCGCCTGGCTCGGCACCCCAATAGTAGTGCGGTGTGCCCGCGTGCAAGACACCTTGAAAGGGTAGGTCCATGTGATCATGGTAGAACGACATACCAGTCATAGAACCGGATATGACTGAGCATCCGTGATATCCGCGTTCACGGGAGATAATCTTCTTCTTCTTGGGCTGTCCACGTAGATTGTTGTAATACCACACCAGCTTGGCTTGTGTTTCGTTGGCGTCCGATCCGGACAGCCCAAAGAATACCTTGCTCGGCTTACCTGGCGCCATTCGGATGAGACGATCAGAGAGGGTCGCCAGCTCTTCCGTCGTGTGGGCCGCGTAAGTGTGGTAGTATGCCAATTTGTAGGCTTGGCGCGCGATGGCTTCAGCCACTTCAGTCCGGCCGTAGCCAATATTTACACAATACAGACCAGCAAAGCCATCTATGTAACTACGCCCCTGCGCGTCTTCAATGCGGATACCCTTACCCCCAGTGACGATGGTGGGATCACCGATCTTACCAGT
>NZ_SPQT01000118.1 GCF_004571025.1 Bradyrhizobium niftali
CTGTCCTGGCTTCGCAGTGAACTAGCACCTCATTATTCGTCCATGGGTCGCCCGTCGATCGATCCGGAACTGATGATCCGGATGCTGGTCGTGGGATATGTCTTTGCGATCCGTTCGGAGCGGCTGATCTGCCGTGAAGTGCAGGTGAACCTTGCCTATCGCTGGTTCTGCAAGCTCGGGATCGAGGACGCTATCCCGGATCATTCGGCGTTCTCGCGCGCCCGCAACGAGCGCTTCCGCGAGGGAGATGTATTTCGCCACATGTTCGAGCGGGTCGTGGAGGCGTGCATTGCGGCCGGCCTGGTTGGCGGCGATGGCTTTGCTGTCGATGCGAGCCTGATCCAGGCGGATGCCAACAAGCAACGCTCGATCGCAGGTCAGGATTGGCGCAAGGACCGCGATCCGCAAAGGTCCAGCCGCGCGGTGAAGGAGTATCTGGCGACCCTCGACGATACAGCGTGGGGCGCCGCCAGCGACGTTGTGCCGAAGTTCGTCTCCCCATCCGATCCCGCGGCCCAGTGGACCGGAGCTCACAAGGGACCAGCATTCTTCGCTTACTCCGACAATTATCTCATCGACGTGAAGTTCGGCGTCATCGTTGATGTTGAGGCGTCCCGCTCCATTCGCCAGGCCGAGGTCGGAGCGGCAAGGACAATGATCGAACGAACAGAGGAGCGCTTTGGTCTCAAGCCGGAGCGGCTTGTCGGGGATACCGCTTACGGCGCCGCTCCGATGCTGAACTGGCTGGTCGAGGAGAAGGGCATCGCGCCACATATCCCCGTGTTCGACAAGTCGAAGCGAGATGACGGTACCTTCTCACGCAGCGACTTTCGATATGATCCGACCAGTGACGTCTACCACTGTCCTGGCGGAAAGCGGCTTGGAACGAGCGGCACCGTGCACGAGGGCAAAACGCTTCTGTATCGTGCGAGCAAGCTCGACTGCGACGCATGCCCGCTTAAACCGGAGTGCTGTCCAAAAGAACCATCGCGTAAGATCCCGCGCGACATACATGAGCACGCGCGCGACGTCGCCCGGTCGTTCGCTGGCACCGAAGGCTTCGAGACGTCGCGACGTCAGCGCAAGAAGGTCGAGATGCAGTTTGCACACTTGAAGCGCATCCTGAGGCTTGGTCGGCTCCGGCTTCGTGGCCCACGGGGCGCCCAGGACGAGTTTGTTCTGGCTGCCATCGCTCAAAATCTGAGGCGCCTCGCGTCGTTCGTTGCGCGACCACCACCCGCTCATGCCACGTGCATTGCGTAGCG
>NZ_SPQT01000119.1 GCF_004571025.1 Bradyrhizobium niftali
CGCGCCAACAACGCTGTGAGCCAGGGCCGATGCCGCGCACCATGGATCTTGGCATAGCGGATCACGGCGAGTGCACCTGCCGTGAACAGGCTGCGTAGGTAGCGATCGCCTTGCTTACTGATGCTGCCAAGCCTGTCCTTGCCCCCACTGGAGTTCTGCTTCGGCACGAGCCCGACCCAGGCCGAGAAGTCCCGCCCCGATCGGAAGGCCTTGGCATCGGCAACGCTCGCGACTAGCGCCGTTGCCAGCGCTGGACCGACGCCAGGGATCGCATCCAGTCGCTTGCTCGTCGCGTTTGATCGATGCCAGGCGATAATGCGCCTGTCGAACTCCAGGATCTGAGCCTTCAGTGCCCGCAACTGACTGCCGAGAGCCGCAAGACACGCACGGGCCAACTCCGGGAGGCGGCGTTCAGCTGGATCGGCGACGACTTCCAACAGCTGTTCGACACCCCTGCGCCCGACGGGGGCGACGATCCCGAACTCGGCCAGATAAGCGCGGATTGAGTTGATGACGGCAGTCTGCTGGCGAATGAAGAGATGGCGCACGCGATGAAGCATCAGACAGCTCTGTTGCTCGATCGTTTTGATCGGCACGAACCGCATGTTGGGTCTCGTGACCGCCTCGCAAATCGCCTCCGCGTCGGTGCTGTCGTTCTTCTGCCGCTTGACGTAGGGCTTCACATAGGCCGGAGGCATCAATTGCACCGTATGCCCCAACGCCCGCAACTCGCGGGACCAATAATGGGATGACGCGCAAGCCTCGATTCCCACCAGGCACGGCGGCAACTTCTCAAAGAAGGACAGCACGAAACGGCGCTTCAGCTGACGGCGTATGACCACCTGGCCGGCTGCATCGACGCCATGCACTTGAAAGACCGACTTCGCGATATCCAGACCAATCGTTGAAATTGACTGCATAGGCTGCTCCTCCGAATCGTGGGAGCTTCAAGCGGCGCCCACTCCTTGGCACTCTCGTGCCCGTGGAGGAGCCGTCCACATGGCGTAATCGCGGGAGCGAGTCACCCCTGAATGAGTGGCTGTTCCCCGATAGGATGGAGATACGGGCTCACGACTGGACGCCGGGCCCAAGCATCGAATGGAGAACAGCCATGGAAGAATATATTGGTCTCGACGTGTCGATGAAAGAGACGGCAGTCGCGATCCGCCGAGCAGGTGAACGGATCTGGCGCGGCAAGTGCGCATCTGATCCCAGCATTATCGCCGAGCTCATCCGCAAGCGGGCGCCAT
>NZ_SPQT01000120.1 GCF_004571025.1 Bradyrhizobium niftali
CCGGTGCGGTCTGCCCCGCGTGGCGTAGCGTGTCAGCCGCGTTCGCTACTGCCAGCCCTTTGGCGACTGGAAACTGGGATTCAGGCAATACAGCTTTCACCATGCACACCTTACTCTGTGCTCTCCACCGGGCTGCGGCGCCCGATTTCGAGACGTTTCCCGGCATGCTCTGGTCCCGTTCCTCTTTCGAGGTCTCAGTCGTTTCCGACACCGGTAAGCCGGGCAAGTAAGAGCCCAACCAGTAGGCTCCATTCTTTCGAACACTCCCTTCTTCTTCACGCCACAACGGCGCACGCCTGGCGGCTTCGATCCCTCGCACAACGACTATCGGAGCTCCTCGCCGGGAGCACGCGGGAAAGGGTCCCGCCGTCATGAAGTATGCCGGCGTCGCTATCACTGCCCCGTTCCCGGGTGCCCTCTTAACCGGTCTCGTCGCTGCACTCGGTCCCGCGTGCCGCCTTCGGCGTCGCTATGCTCACGCTCCTGCGGGTGCCATTTTCCGTTGCGGCGATGCGCCGCTGGCGCACGCCAGGTCAGGGCCTGCGGCCCTGAGCATCTCAATGCCAAGCACCATGAAGAATCGGACGGATGCCGCGCCGCGTTGCAGGTTTCGCATTTTCTAATCCCTTCCGTCTCGGAGATAGTCCGATTCTCGCGCCCACGATTAGCAAAGGTCCTCTCAAAGGGGGGCGCACATTGCGCTGCAAGAATCTGGGCGAGGTCAGTCGTTTGCTTGCGTACGCATCAAACGATGATGGAAGGAAGTAGCCCAAGTTGATCGAGGGGTAGTAGCGGTCGAGCGGGTCGAAGTCGCACGAGTTCATTTGCGAATCCTGGCCTTCATCTATAAGTACGAGCCTTCCGTTTGTGCAGGCTCATCTAGCAGGCTGTTGAAAAAGGCGCTCGCCGCCGACCGGCGACCATGATTCATTGGCCTCCGATGCGATTCGGAGATGGTGCGTGCGCGGCGGCGACAATCGAACAGGAGAGCTGTTTAGCTACGTTGATCTGGAGGCGCGGGTGCGGCGTGATCATCCGCTGCGAGCGATCCGGACAATCGTGAACGAAGCGCTGGCGGTGCTGGAGCGCGAGTTTGCCGCGCTCTATTCGCCGATTGGGCGGCCGTCGATCCCACCGGAGAAGCTGCTGCGGGCGATGCTGT
>NZ_SPQT01000013.1 GCF_004571025.1 Bradyrhizobium niftali
CGGCATAGAAGACGTGGAGGAGATCAAGAACGCAACCGGGCTGAACTGAAGCCCAGTGCCCGAAGTCCCGTCGCCGGGACGGTGGATCCGGTGAAGCCGTTACACGCCCAGTGGCCGTCATCTGACGAACCACGCGTATCTAGATAGGCTCACCGCTCCCTCTGACAGCATGATGTGGCGGCCAGGCGTTGACCACGGACAGAAGCATGAGTTCGGCGGCGTGACGTTCACTCGGGAGGCTTGACATCATCGGGCCCATTACAGAAGAACGCAACCGGGCTGAACTGAAGCCCAGTGCCCGAAGTCCCGTCGCCGGGACGGTGGATCCGGTGAAGCCGTTACACGCCCAGTGGCCGTCATCTGACGAACCACGCGTATCTAGATAGGCTCACCGCTCCCTCTGACAGCATGATGTGGCGGCCAGGCGTTGACCACGGACAGAAGCATGAGTTCGGCGGCGTGACGTTCACTCGGGAGGCTTGACATCATCGGGCCCATTACAGAAGGGCGTGGTCGCAAGCCCCGCGATCAGCGAGGCCAGAAACAGCATCGCGATCTCGCGGCCGCCCCACATCGCAATGCGCGCAGTCGCCGAATGATCGGGCGACGCGAACAGGTTCGGCATTCCGATCTGCACCAGCGCAACGAGCCCCAGCGTTGCCGCAAACGACATCTGGAAGCTCGGATGCACCAGCGCTTCCGGCGCGACCGCGAGCACGATCAACGCGGCCACCGCCAGCGTGCGGAAGGTGATGGCGCGGCGGTCGACCATGACGGCGATCAGCACCACGGCGGTCATGAAGAACGAGCGTTGCGTTGCGACCTCCGCGCCCGAGAGCAGCAGATAGAACGCGGCGGCAACCAGCGCCGCGGCCGCGGACCATTTCTTGATGGGAAAACCGACCGCCAGTCCCGGAATCAGAGCGAGCAGCGCGCGGACGGCGAAGAACACGACGCCGGCGACCACCGCCATGTGATAACCGGAGATCGAGAGCACATGGCCGAGCCCTGAAATGAACATTGCGTCGTTGACGGGCGTGGTGATCGCGTCGCGCCGCCCCGTCAGCAGCGCCGTCGCGATCGCGCGATTGTCACCTTCGAGTGTTGCCCGGATGCGCGCGTCGATCCCATCGCGCAGGCTCTGCATGAAGGCGGCATAGCGCAGCCGCAAGCCGCCGGCATCGGGCGGCACTGCTGCCGTGATCGCCCCCATCACGAAGCCGGAGGCGCCGATGCCCTGGAAAAACATGTCGCGCGAGAAATCGTAGCTGCCGGGGCGCACCGGCGAGATCGGCGGCATCAGCCGCGCCTTCAACTGCACGAAGCTGCCGACCTCCGGCGCAGTCCCCTTGCGAACCGAGAGGCGCACTCGCTCCAGCTTCACCTCGCTCCGCTGCGCCTCCATCGCGGTGACACGCAGCACGAAACGGTCGGTGCGCTCGCGGATGTCGCGCGTCTCGACGAAACCCGAGAGCGACACCGAATAGAGCGGTTTTGCGAGCACGGCATGGCCGATGCGCGCCGTCTTCCAGGTCGCCGTGGCAAAGCCGGCTGCGACCGCCGCGATCAGGATCGCAGGCGCGAACAGCCGGCTCCGCCGCAACAGAACCGCACCCAGCATCAACGCGATGGCCGTCGCAGCAACGACCCACAGCACCGGCTCGTGATCAGCGGCAAAGTAGAGCGCTATGCCGTTGCCGAAGGCCACAGGCACCCAGGGCAACAGCCGCCCGGCGCCGGCCTCGGCGCGCATCCATTCGCGCAGTGTCTCGACGAGCGCGGGCCAGGCGCCAATGCCCGCCGGCACAAAGCCACCAGCCGGAGCAGCCCGGCCGACGGGCCAGGTCCCCGCAATACCTTGGGACCGTACTGGCCGGCCCGGCTCCGCCATTCCCCTGCACCTTACGATACGCGACGGAGGCGGAGGCTACCGGAACGTGCAGGGCGGCGAATAGCGGTACAGATCGGGAACGAACTCGAGTGAACCCTACTTTTCCTCTTCCATCGTGACGGCGACATCCGCCTTGGCCGACAGCCGGACCTTGTTGCCCTCGACGCCGGCGACGAGCCCCTTGTCGATGAAATGATGGTGGCCCCTGTGGCTGCCCTCGCCGCTGTCCTTCTTGGTCAGCTTGATCCGATGGCCCTCGACCTTGTCGACCGTGCCGATGTGGACGCCGTCGGCACCGATGACTTCCATATGCTCTGCAATGTTCTGCATGGCGGGCTCCTCGTTGGGGACCCACACAACGCCCGAGAGGTCCTTTCCGTTCATTCGTGACACGACCGCCCGGCGCGATGGGCGACCGTTCTGTCTCTGGACGGAGGCAGCCTGGGTTCGGGTCGATTGAGCCGAAAGTCGCATAAGGGGCCGGCCTTGGCAGGATTAAACTGCTCTCCACGCCTCCCCCGCACAGACGGGCCAGGTCGTGACAGCTCGCGGTACCGAAGGCCGCCGAAGCTCTTCTCAGGTGGTTCAAGGTTCCCCTGAGACCAGGCGTTGCGGACGCAACTCGCAATTCTCGCCTGTAGCGTCGCACACCAAACGCACTCCGCGAGCGAACTGGCGCTGAAATGCGCGAGGAGTGGCGTTTGAATTTGATAGGAGCAGCACATGGCAGTTCAAGTACCGCACGATTTCCGCCGCGTGATCGTTGCTGCATCGGTGGGAAACGTCATCGAATGGTATGATTTCTATATCTTTGGCAGCCTGGCCGCCGTTCTGTCGGTCAAGTTCTTCGAGCAATCCCACCCGGTTGCAGCCCTCCTCAGCACGATCGCTCTGTTCACTGCGGGCTTCCTGATCCGCCCGCTGGGAGCCTTCCTCTTTGGATGGATGGGTGACAGGGTCGGACGAAAATATACATTCCTCATCACGCTGAGCGGAATGGGACTGGGTACGGGGGCAATCGGGTTGATCCCGACCTACCAGTCCATCGGTCTAACGGCGGCGTTCGTTCTGTTCGGCCTGCGCATGATCCAGGGTCTGTGCCTGGGCGGCGAATATGGCGGCGCCATCACCTATGTCGCGGAGCATGTGCCGGACGACAAGCGCGGCTACTACACCGGCTGGCTGCAGACCTCTCCGACTCTCGGCATCGTGGTGTCGCTGGCCGTGATCGTCCTGACACGAACCTGGTTCGGCAATCAGGTCTTCGACGAATGGGCCTGGCGCGTTCCGTTCCTGGTGTCTTTCCTGCTGGTGGCCATCGCGATCTACATTCGGCTCCAGCTCCAGGAGACGCCGATCTTCCAGGAGATCAGGGCCCGCGGCCAAATGACGACGAATCCGTGGAAGGAGGCCTTCCTCAGCTCCAACATCAAATACATCGGGATCGCGATCGTGGTCCTGATCGGACAGGGCGTGGTCTGGTACAGCGGCCAGTTCTGGGCGCTGTACTTCCTGCAGCAGGTCTCCAAGGTGGATGCGGTGACCTCGGCCTACATCGTGGGAGCCGCGCTGCTGATCGCAACACCGAGCCTGATCTTCTTCGGTTGGCTGTCGGACCAGATCGGCCGCAAGCCGGTGATCCTTGGCGGCATGCTGCTCGCTGCGATCACGTACTATCCGCTCTATCTGTGGCTGGGAACGGTCACGCAGCCCGGCAGCATCAACTATCCGACCGCGATCTTCATCATCTTCATCCTGGTTTGCTACGTCGGGATGGTCTACGGGCCGGTCGGCGCATTCCTGGCCGAATACTTTCCGGCCAGGATCAGGTACACGTCGGTATCGGTGCCGTACCACATCGGCAACGGCTGGGGTGGCGGATTGGTGCCGTTCATCACCTCGGCGGCATTCGCCGCGACCGGCAGCATCGGCTACGCACTGATCTACCCGATCGTGGTCCCCGCGGTGTGCTTCGTGCTCGCTGTCTTCCTGATGCCGGAGACGCGCAAGATCAGCATCTGGCAACCGATCGAGCCCAGAGCCGCATTGTAACGTAACCACCTCTCCTCCGGCCGCCAGCCGATGGCGGTCGGAGAGAAGCCGGCAACCTCTCGTCTCAGCCGGCGCGGTGAGGCCAGTGATCGTGCCACCAGGTACTGAAGTCGCGATCGGTTATCAATT
Source organism: Bradyrhizobium niftali (assembly GCF_004571025.1). Taxonomy (GTDB): domain Bacteria; phylum Pseudomonadota; class Alphaproteobacteria; order Rhizobiales; family Xanthobacteraceae; genus Bradyrhizobium; species Bradyrhizobium niftali. The sequence goes on from NZ_SPQT01000013.1 coordinate 4,073, forward strand.
CCCAAGCAGCGAGCAAGATCACCAATAGGCCCGACAATACGCTGCTGACCGCGGCCGATACGGGCTCATAGCCAATGGACCAAGGCGCCAGCACCAGAGCCAAGCCCAGCAGCATTTCGCCCCACTCTTCCAGGTAGGACGGGATGACAAAGGCTTCCACGGCAAACAGCATGACGCCGAGCCCGAGTGCGATGGTGATCCAGACAGCCGCCCCGGATAAGCCGAGGACAAAGGACGACAGGACCAGCCACACGCCCACCAACAGGCTACCAGCGTCTTGCCAATGTTGGATGCGCATGATGCTCACCTCCCTTCTCGTATTGATATGGGGGCGCACCGGTGAAGAAGCATCCCTCCGACCTGCGCTGTGTTGCCGCGACCAGGAGCCGGCGCCCCATCCGGCCGCCCACGCCCGGAAAGGGCCCTTGCAAGTGCGGCGCACCAGGATGCAGACTATCGGCGCTTGACAGGTGTCAATGTCTGCCGTTCTAGGCCGCCCGGTTCGCGCCCAGAACAAGAGGGAGATGACGCCATGCGAGAAATGGAAATCCACGATTATGCGCGGCAGTTGCTGGAAGCCCATGGCCCCAAGGCCATTGCGGAAGCCGCTCAAAACGCCATCGACCTCGAGCGGAAGGGCGAGCTCGAATTGGCTAAAACCTGGCGGCACATCGAAGACGCGATGAAGCTGATGCGCGGGCCACATCAAAGCTGACTGCCGTCGCGCGAAGCTTGCCTGACTGCGGCGACAACGCCGAACGTGGACCACAGTCCGTCGCGAGCCGCCAGGTTGCGGCCGAACGGCTACGCGATCTCGGGACGCTGACCTGGGAGCGAAGCCATGGTTGCGAAATGTACGACAGCCGAAGACCTCGTGAAGGCGATCACGGACGAGAAAGTCCAGATGATCGATTTGCGGTTCACCGACCTGCCGGGGATGTGGCAACATTTTTCCGTCCCGCCGAGCGCGGTGAACGCCGATGCACTCAATGAGGGCTTTGGATTCGACGGCTCATCGATCCGAGGCTTCCAGGAGATCCAGGAAAGCGACATGCTGGTTGTCGCCGACCCGACGACGGCATTCGTCGACCCCTATAGTCCGGCCAAAACGCTGGTTCTCATCTGCAACATCCGCGACCCCGTGACCGGCCAGTCCTATAGCCGGGATGCCCGCTACATCGCCCAGAAAGCCGAAATCTACCTCAAGGGCAGCGGGCGCGCCGATACGAGCTATTTCGGCCCGGAAGCGGAGTTCTTCGTCTTCGACGAGGTGCGCTACGCACAGGGCATCAACTACGCCATGCACGCAGTCGACTCCAGCGAAGGCAGCTGGAACACCGGCTCTGAGGAAGGGCCGAACCTCGGCCACAAACCGCGCCCGAAGGAGGGATACTTTCCCGTTCCCCCGACCGACAGCATGCAGGCGCTACGCACCGAAATGGTGCTGACGATGGAATCTCTGGGGATCCAGATCGAGGCCCATCACCATGAAGTCGCAACCGGCGGCCAAAACGAGATCGACATGCGCTTCACCACCCTCACCCGGATGGCCGACAACCTGATGATCTACAAATACGTGGTGAAGAACACCGCGCATCAGCACGGCAAGACCGCGACATTCATGCCGAAGCCGCTGTTCGAGGACAACGCTTCGGGCATGCACGTTCACCAATCGCTCTGGAAGGGTGAGACCAATCTGTTCTACGACAAAGGTGACTACGCCGAGTTGAGCCAGCTCGGCCGCTACTACATCGGCGGGCTATTGAGCCACGCCTGGGCGTTGTGCGGGCTTTGCGCCCCCACCACGAATTCGTATCGGCGTCTGGTGCCGGGCTATGAAGCGCCGATCAACCTCGTCTACTCCCAGCGCAATCGCTCCGCCTGCTGCCGGATTCCGATGTATTCGCCGAATCCGCGCGCCAAGCGCGTCGAGTTTCGTTCGCCAGATCCGTCCTGCAATCCCTACCTGGCCTTCGCGGCAATGCTGATGGCCGGCCTCGACGGTATCGACAAGCGGATCGACCCCGGCGGCCCGATCGACAAGAATCTCTACGACCTCCCGCCTGCGGAGGCGAAGGAGGTGAAGTCCACGCCAGGATCGCTGGACCAGGCGCTCGACGCGCTCGAGCGCGATCACGCATTCCTGCTACGCGGCGATGTCTTCACCGCCGACGTGATCGAAACCTGGCTCGACTACAAGCGCAAGAAGGAGGTCGACCCGATCCGCCTGCGACCACATCCTTACGAGTTCCATCTCTACTACGACATCTAGCGGGCGGCGACCGCGCACCTGGCGGAACGGGCAGAGCCCTCCACTGCTAGATCATCGGGACCCTCGACGAGGCATGGTGATTGACGATCTTCCAGTCGGCGTCCTCGCGCGTGATGACCCAGCTCATCTTGACGGCGAGTTCCGGGCGTTCGCCCGCGAAATCGAACGACACGATCGCGGCCATGTTGATGACATCAGGACCGGCCTGCGCGGCCTGCACCTCGGAAAACGCAGCACTCGGCTTGCGCCAGCGCGGCAGGCCGTTGAAGTAATCGGCGACGCCGTCCCGACCCCGATAGAGTTTTGGGTTGGAGCCGAAGAAGAACGCTCTCTTGGCATAGAGCGATGACAACGCCGCGGCATCCAGCGTCGCGAAGCCGGCGCACCATTTCGCGACGATGGCGGAAACGATGGCGTCGGCTTCACTGCTCATGCGCACCTCAACCTTTCGCGACTTCCTTCGCGAACGTGTCGCGCAGGCCGATGGTGCGCGAGAATACGGGCTTGCCGGGCGTCGAGTCCTTGTCGCGCACGAAATAGCCCTGGCGCTCGAACTGCATCGGCTCGGTCGCATTGCTCTCCGCGACCGATGCCTCGATCCGCGCATCGCTGAGGATCTCCAGCGACTGCGGATTGAGATCGGCGGCGAAGTTCGAGGCGTCCGGGCTCGGGTTCGCGAACAGCTGGTTGTAGATGCGAATTTCGGCCGGCTTCGAAGCTGCCGCCGGCAGCCAGTGCATGGTCGCCTTGACCTTGCGGCCGTCGGGCGCGTTGCCGCCCTTGGTCGCGGGATCGTAGGTGCAGCGCAGCTCCACCACCTCACCGGCATCGTTCTTGATCACGCCGGTGCATTTGACGAAATAGGCGTAGCGCAGCCGGACCTCGTTGCCCGGCGACAGGCGGAAGAACTTCTTGGGCGGGTTCTCCATGAAGTCGTCCTGCTCGATATAGAGCTCGCGGCCGAACGTGATCTTCCGCGTCCCGGCGGAGGGATCGTCGGGATGGTTGATCGCGTCGAGCTCCTCGGTCTGCCCTTCCGGATAGTTCTCGATCACGACCTTGAGCGGCTTCAGCACCGCCATGCGCCGCTGCGATGTGCGGTTCAGCTCCTCGCGGATGCAGAATTCGAGCATGCCGACATCGACCACGCTGTTGGCCTTGGCGACGCCAATACGCTTGACGAATTCACGCAGCGCCGCCGGCGGCACACCGCGACGGCGCATGCCGGCCATGGTCGGCATGCGCGGATCGTCCCAGCCCGCGACATGGCCCTCGCGCACGAGCTGGGTCAGCACGCGCTTGGACAGCAGCGTGTAGGTCAGGTTCAGCCGCGCGAACTCGTACTGGTGCGGCTTCGACGGCACCGGCAGCTTTTCGATGAACCAGTCGTAGAGCGGCCGGTGGTCTTCGAACTCCAGCGTGCAGATCGAATGCGTGATGCCTTCGATCGCGTCCGACTGGCCGTGGGCGTAGTCGTAGCTCGGATAGATACACCATGCGTTGCCGGTGCGCGGATGATGCGCATGCAGGATGCGGTACAGCACGGGATCGCGCAGATTGATGTTGCCCGCTTCCATGTCGATCTTGGCCCGCAGCACCCGCGCGCCGTTGGGGAATTCGCCCGCCTTCATGCGGCGGAACAGGTCGAGGTTCTCGTCCACGCTGCGGTCGCGGAACGGCGAGTTCTTGCCGGGCTCGGTCAACGTGCCGCGCGAGGTGCGGATCTCCTCCTGCGTCTGGTCGTCGACATAGGCGAGCCCGTCGCGGATCAGCGTCTCCGCCCATTCGTACAGGCGGTCGAAATAGTCCGAGGCGAAGAACAGGTTCTTGCCCCAATCGAAGCCGAGCCAGCGCACGTCGGCCTGGATGGAATCGATATATTCCTGCTCTTCCTTGACCGGATTGGTGTCGTCGAAGCGCAGATGGCAGCGGCCCGGAAACTCCTGGGCGATGCCGAAATTGAGCGCGATCGACTTGGCGTGGCCGATATGCAGGTAGCCGTTGGGCTCCGGCGGGAACCGGGTCACGATTTCCTTGTATTTGGCCTGGTCGAGGTCGGCCTGGATGATGTCGCGAATGAAATCGCGCCCAACCTCAGTCGCCACCGGTTCTGTGCTCATCCGAAAATCCTGTAGGGAAATCAGCGGTCCTTCTGCCAAATTCGCGTGGCCGAGCCAAGAGCTTAAGCAAGGCCCGGCAGGTCCGCCGTCGGGCTTTAGTTATGCTCTGGTCCTGCTATACACCACCGCTTCCAATGCATAGGCCCTGCCAAGAATGACCGATTCCGTCGTCACCCGCTTTGCTCCCTCCCCGACCGGCTTCCTCCACATCGGGGGCGCCCGCACGGCGCTGTTCAACTGGCTCTATGCCAAGAAGCATGGCGGCAAGATGCTGCTCCGGATCGAGGACACCGACCGGGAGCGCTCCACCGAGGCCGCGATCGGCGCCATCCTCGACGGATTGAAGTGGCTCGAGCTCGGCTGGGATGGCGACGTCATCTACCAGTTCAGCCGCGCCGCCCGCCACCGCGAGGTCGCCGAGCAGCTGCTCGCCGACGGCAAGGCCTATCGCTGCTACGCCACCGCCGAGGAGCTCACCGCCATGCGCGAGAAGGCACGCGCGGAGGGCCGCACCCGCCTTTATGACGGCATGTGGCGGGACCGCGACCCGGCCACGGCCCCAGCCGACGTCAAGCCCACCATCCGCCTCCGCGCGCCGCAGACCGGCGAGACCGTGATCGAGGACCAGGTCCAGGGCCGCGTGGTCTGGCAGAACGAGAACCTCGACGACCTCGTCCTTTTGCGCGGCGATGGCAACCCGACCTACATGCTCGCAGTGGTGGTCGACGACCACGACATGGGCGTCACCCATGTCATCCGCGGCGACGACCATCTGATCAACGCCGCCCGCCAGAAGCAGATCTATGATGCGATGGGCTGGGCGCTGCCGAGCATGTCCCACATCCCCCTGATCCACGGCCCGGACGGCTCGAAACTGTCGAAGCGCCACGGTGCGCTCGGCGTCGATGCCTATCGCGCCATGGGATACCTCCCGGCCGCACTCCGCAACTACCTCGTCCGCCTCGGCTGGAGCCATGGCGACCAGGAGATCTTCTCGACCGAGGAGATGATCGCCGCGTTCGACCTCGCCAGCGTCGGCCGCGCCGCCGCTCGCTTCGACTTTGCCAAGCTGGAAAACCTCAACGGCCACTACATCCGCCACGCCGACGATCAATCACTCGTGAAGATGTTCGAGGACGTGCTGGACCACGTTGTGCCCAGCCGCGACGAGCTTAAGGCCAAGTTAAACGACACCACGCGCGCGCAGCTTCTCAAGGCCATGCCGGCCCTGAAGGAGCGCGCCAAGACGCTGATCGAGCTGATCGACAGCGCCTATTTCATCTTCGCCGACCGGCCGCTGGAGCTTGATCCCAAGGCGCAGGCGCTGCTGACGCCCGAGAACCGCAAGCTGATCGGCCAGCTTCATTCCGCGCTGGAGAATGTCGAGACATGGAGCGGCGCCACGACGGAAGCCGCGCTGCGCGCCTTTGCCGAGGAAAATAGTCTCAAGCTTGGCGCGGTCGCACAACCCTTGCGGGCCGCGCTGACCGGACGGACCACGTCGCCTGGTATATTTGAGGTTTTGGACGTGCTGGGACGCCAGGAAAGTTTGGGCCGGCTCAAGGATCAGGCCAAGGACTAGGCAAGGACTAGGCTAGACGTAAGTCGAGCATGCGCGGCGCCATCTTGCAGCGCACACAGCAATAATATACCCATCTCCCCCGTACCTTCTGGAACATCCGGCCTGCCCCCACCATGTCATCGGGGCCTTCCGGGTCCGGCCCGTTTCACCATACATCGGGGACCTACGATGGACGCAAAAGCAAGCAATAAGACCGCCACGCTGACGGTCGGAAACAAGAACTACGATCTCCCGATCCACAGCGGCAGCGTCGGGCCTGATGTCATCGATATCGGCAAGCTCTACGGCCAGTCGGGCCTGTTCACCTACGACCCGGGCTTCACTTCCACCGCGAGCTGCCAGTCCAAGATCACCTATATCGACGGCGACGCGGGCGTGCTGGAATACCGCGGCTATCCGATCGAGCAGCTCGCCGAGAACGGCGACTTTCTGGAGACCTGCTACCTGCTGCTCTACGGGAACCTGCCGACCGCCGCGCAGAAGAAGGATTTCGACGACCGCGTGATCCATCACACGATGGTGCACGAGCAGATGGCCCGCTTCTTCCAGGGCTTCCGCCGCGACGCCCATCCGATGGCCGTGATGGTGGCTTCCGTCGGCGCGCTCGCCGCGTTCTATCACGACTCCACCGACATCAACGATCCGAAGCAGCGCATGATCGCGTCGATGCGGATGATCGCGAAGATCCCGACGCTGGCGGCGATGGCCTACAAATACACGATCGGCCAGCCCTTCGTGTATCCGAAGAACTCGCTGAAGTTCGCCGAGAACTTCCTGCACATGTGCTTCGCCGTGCCGTGCGAGGAGTACAAGATCAATCCGGTGCTCGCTGACGCGCTGGACAAGATCTTCATCCTGCACGCCGACCACGAGCAGAACGCCTCGACCTCGACGGTGCGCATCGCCGGCTCCTCCGGCGCCAACCCGTTCGCCTGCATCGCCGCCGGCATCGCCTGCCTCTGGGGCCCGGCGCATGGCGGCGCCAACGAAGCCGCGCTCGCGATGCTCGCCGAGATCGGCAGCGTGGACAAGATCCCCGAGTTCATCGCCAAGGTGAAGGACAAGAACAGCGAAGTCCGCCTGATGGGCTTCGGTCATCGCGTCTACAAGAACTACGATCCGCGCGCCAAGATCATGCAGAAGATGTGTCACGCCGTGCTCAAGGAGACCGGCCATGGCGACGATCCGATGCTGAAGGTGGCGATGGAGCTCGAGAAGATCGCGCTCAGCGACCAGTACTTCATCGACCGCAAGCTCTACCCGAACGTCGACTTCTATTCGGGTATCACGCTGAAGGCGATGGGCTTCCCGGTCTCGATGTTCACCGTGCTGTTCGCGGTCGCCCGCACCGTCGGCTGGATCAGCCAGTGGAGCGAGATGATCGAGGATCCGCAGCAGAAAATCGGCCGTCCGCGCCAGCTCTACACCGGCGTCACCCGCCGCGACTACGTCGCGATCAAGGATCGCAAGTAAGGCTTTAGCCAACACGGCTTTCGAGACGGCGCCATCTCACGATGGCGCCGTTTTTGTTTGGCAGGATGCCGAGACCAGCGAGCAAAGCGCAGGGCGAGCGGATGCGGATCACGAACCCGGTGGATGGATGGTTGCAGGTCGTGGCCTGTTCGACGTTCCCCGATGCAGCCGGCGAGATGGTGCTTCATCCCAGATGCGACATTGACGGGATCATCACTGCGGAGCGCATCGCAGCGACTGCGGTGCGATACAGCGGGTATGATGTACCCAAACCGAAATGGCCGCGCCCCGGGACGGTGCTGCCTGTTACCGTGGACCTTGCTGATCCCACGCGGTTCAGGATCGAATGGGATCTGGTGCCGACCGGGCGCGAAGCCGCCGAAAGGCTCGCTGAGCATCTGCGCGGCGAGCAGCAGGCCGACACGTCTGGCCACCGGCCCTTTCCCCGCGTCTGGCGCGAGGTGGAGCACTCGGGATCGTCGTCGGCGCTGGTCAACGGCCTGACGCCGCAGCAGATGGAGATTGCGCTTGCCGGCGGCGCCGCAGCCCTCGGCCTGGTCCCGACCACGGCGAAGGTGTTGACCGCGCACGAGGTGCAACCAAGCAGCGCTCCGGGCGGGACGTGGGACATCGCCCTCGCGGTGAACGACCCCAACGGCGGAACGGGTTGGGAAGCGGTCACGCGCATGTCATTCAGCAGCTCGAGCCGCCGCGAGAACCGAACCGCCGTCGGGAACGAGTTGCCTGTCCTGGTCGACCCGGACAACCGCAAACGGATCATCGTCGACGTCGTGCGTCTTGCGTGAGCGGTGCGCTGCCGACGGCCAAAGCGGTGACGTCGCTCGTAGATTGCGATCCGATCTTGCTGCCGCGCACAACAACAAGTCGATCTATCGCGCACCAAGCGCCTTGACAGGCGAAACGCTCCGCGCGCAAATTCTTACAGTAAGTAAGAATGACGATAGGGATGGAAATGCCGGAGCAGCCGAGAAGTCGGCGGCAGACGCGCGCTGCCATTTTGACTCATCTGCTTCAGTCGGGTGGTTCGTTTCGCCCGCCTCTGGCCAAGGCCGTGCGCTTGTCGGAAGCGAGCCTGTCGCGCATCCTGTTTGATCTGAAGGCCGAAGGCCTGATCGAGGAGGTGCGCCGCCCTGCCCCTTACGTCGGTGGCCCGACGGGCCTCGTGTCGCTCGATGGTTCGGTGGCGCTTGCGGCCGTCGAGCTGACCGGCCAGTGGCTCAGCGTCGGCGTTGGGACCTTGTCGGGCGAGCTGCACTATACGGAGCGGGTGGCGCTGCCGGAAAAGCCCACAATCGAGTCCGTCGGCCGGGTGTTTCGCGAGGCGCTGACATTGCTGCGTGACTGGACGCGGCGCCGCCGCATCACGCTTGCACAGATCGGCGTCTCCATTCCGGGCCTCGGCCGGCTGAGCATATCGACCAATCCGATCACCCCCTGCGACGTCGGGCGCATCAGCGCCACGCTCGCCCAGCTGTTTGCCGGCGTACCGGTCGAGTTCACCAATTCGGTCGTCGCCCACGCCACCTTTCACCGCTGCCGCAGGGAGAACTATCCGTTCAGTGGCGCGCATCTGTTCGTCTTCGTCGGCCAGGGCGTCGCAGGCACCTGGGTGGACGATCCGACCGAGGCCGATGCCCTCCAGCCGGTCGAACTCGGCCACATGGTGTTCGGCACCGACGGACCGCGTTGCCGCTGCGGCCATCACGGCTGCGTCGAAGCCTATACGTCGCTCCCCGCCCTGGCCGAGCTCCTTGGTGTTTCCGAAGCCGAGTTGCTTCAGCTCGGCAACGAATGGGTGACCGCGATCCCGCTCTCGGCGCGCGTTCGCCAGGAACTGCGCCGGCGACTGTTCCGGCTGGGGCTTGCGATCGGCAACACGCTGAACGTCAAGCCATGCCGCGGCGTTGCAATCAGCGGCTGGCCGTCGCTGCTTGCGGAGGACGATCGGAAGGCTCTGGTCGACGGCGTCGACGCCAGCCTGCTCGGCGGCCCTCAGCATGCGCAGGTATCGCTCGCTTTCGTGCCGCCGTCGAACGGCAATGATCCGCGGGCCGCGCTGGCGTTCGCTGCCTTCTGCCTCGCTTGCCGCGGCGGCATGCCCGCCGCATCGACGGAGGCCGCCTGAAATGCACTGAAGCTGCGCGGCTCTCGCGCGAAAGAGTTCACACCGGGAGGAACTTGCCATGCCGATCACAACAACAAGGCGCCGTCTGCTCGCTGGGTCTGCTGCCGCGCTCGCACTGCCGGCATTTGCCCGCGCCCAAGGCGCGGTCAAGCCGCGCCTGACCGCGATCTCGCAATGGTCCGCCGGCAGCGACGGGGCGGCCATCACGGCGCTCGGCAAGAAATTCGAGGAGAAAGGCGGGGTCTGGCAGCACTCGCCCGTCCCCGGGTTCACCACCGAGATGATGAACAAGCTGCGCGCTCAGATCATTGCCGGCGATCCGCCGGCCTGCTCGCAGCTCAAGGGCCCCGAGATTGCGGCCTGGTCGAAGATCGCCCCGACCGTCGATCTCGACGCCGTCGTCGCTGCGGCAGGTTACGAGAAGGTTGTCGCGCCAGACCTCGCGAAATTGCACAAGCCGGGCGGCAAGTGGATCGCGCTGCCGTTGCAGATCTACAGCACCAACATGCTGTTCCTCTCCAAGCGCGCGATGGACAAGGCCAAGGCCGACAAGATCCCGGTCACCTGGGCCGACTTCAACGATCTTGCCGAAAAGATGAAATCAGGCGGTGTCACATATCCCGTCGCGAACGGTGGCACCCGCGCCGACGATGGTCAAAAATTCGAGGCCTCGCTCGCCGGCATCAGTCCTGCTGCATACCGCACAGCCATCATGAATCTCGACAAGAAGGCCCTGGAGGGTCCCGAGATCAAGGCTGCCTTCGCACAGATGCGCAAGATCACCAACTGGATGGACCCCAATGTCGGCGCCCAACCCTATGCCACCAACTTGAAGCGCTTCGTCGATGGCGACATGGGCATGATGATCATGGGCGGGTGGGCGCAGGGCGTGTTGCGCAACGCCGGTTTCAAGTTCGACGACTTCGTGATCGCGCCGGGCCCCAGCGACAATGGCAAGCCGGTGTTCCTGTTGAATGCCGATGCCTTCATCTTCTGGCAGCGCAAGGAGGCGGATCTCCAGGCCGGCCAGATGTTGATGGCCCAGCTCGTCATGGATCCGGCGATCCAGACCATGTATTCGCAGATCACGGGATCGATCCCCGTGCGCACCGATGTCGATCTGTCCGGTGAGGGCTGGTCGGATGGTCAACGGCGAACCGCAGCCGCACTCAAGGATGCCGTGGCCAACAATCAGGCCGTCCTGAGCCTCGCGCACAACATGGCACAGGAAAACGGCCTGACAGCTGCGATGATCGACGTGTTCACCGAATACGCGAAGAACAAGACGATCAAGCCTGAGGAGGCCGTCACCCGCCTCGCCGACGCCGTCGAGGGCGCGCGTTGACCCACGCCGCTTCGAGGGCAACGGGCCGGTCGGCGACCTCTGAGATGGTGCGCCGGCTGCCCGAATATCTGGTGATCTGGGTGCCGCTGCTGTTGTCCGCAGCGCACCTCATTTCGTTTTCGATCTGGACAATCTGGATTTCATTCACGCCCTCCACCCTTATTCCGGTCTCGGGTTGGGTGGGCCTGCGCAACTACAATGCGGTCCTGGCGTCGCGGAACTGGCAGATCGCTTTCGACAATCTGCTGCTGTTCGGCATCGCTTTCGTGCTGCTCAGTCTGATAACCGGCCTCCTGCTCGCGATCCTGCTCGATCAGCGCATTCGGGCTGAGAACGCGCTGCGGACCATCTTCCTGTACCCGCTGGCGGTGTCGTTCGTCGTCACCGGCACGGTGTGGAGCTGGCTGCTCAATCCCAGCATCGGCATCGAGAAGCTTGTCCATGACCTCGGCTGGACCTCCTTCCACTTCGACTGGCTGGTCAACCGCGACATGGCGATCTGGACCATTGTCATCGCGGCGATCTGGCAATCTTCGGGCTTCGCCATGGCCCTCTTCCTAGCCGGCCTTCGGTCGGTCGACGCCGACATCATCAGGGCCGCGCAGATCGACGGCGCAGGGCCGATCCGAACCTATTGGCGCGTCATTTTGCCTACGCTCTGGCCGATCACCATCACGGTCGTCGTTGTCCAGTTGCAGTTCGCGATCTCGGCGTTCGACCTCGTCCGCGCACTCACCAATGGCGGGCCGGGAATCGCGACCCAGCTGCCGGCCCTCGTCGTCTACGATTTGATGTTCCAGCGTAACCAGCTCGGCCGGGGCGCGGCGGCAGCGGTACTGATGTTGCTCATCCTTCTCGCAGTGCTGCTGCCCTATGCAGCGTGGCGTTATGTCCGGCGACGGAAGGCTGCCCATGCGTGACCGAAGCTTCGCCCCAAGCCGGATTCTGATCTATCTCGTCGTGACATTGTTCGCGGCCGCCTATCTCGCGCCGCTGGTTATCGTCGTGCTGAACTCGCTCCGGACCAATGAGGAGATCGCACAGAGTTCGATGATCGGCTGGCCGCAACACTGGGCCTGGGGCAACTACGCCCTGGCCTGGAGCGGGTTCTGCCTCGCCGAGACCTGCGCCGGCATCCGGCCCTACATGTTGAACTCAGCGCTCATCACGATCCCTGCGACGATCTTCTCGACGCTGCTCGGTGCCGTCGCCGGCTATGCCGTGTCGCTCTGGCGTTTTCGCGGCGATAACTGGATCTACGGTATCGTCACCCTCGGCCTCTTCTTGCCTCAGCAGATGCGCCTGCTGCCCTGGACCATCGTGCTGCGGGACATCGGGCTGATCAACACGCTGTCGGGTCTCGTGCTGATCCACACGATCCAGGGCCTCTCCTTCACCGTTTTGTTCTGCCGAAACTACTATGTCGCAATTCCCCAAGAACTGATCAGGGCCGCGCGCATCGATGGCGCCGGGTTCTTCCGCATTTTCTGGCGCATCATCCTGCCACTCTCCTCGCCGATCCTGATCGTCACCGTGATCTGGCAGTTCACCCATATCTGGAACGAGTTCCTCTATGGCGTGACATTCACGACCGGCCAGCAACAGCCCGTCACAGCCGCGCTCATCGCACTGTCTGCCCCGGTCGCAGATATCCCCAAGCATGGTGTGCAGAGCGCTGCGGTGATCATCGCAGCGCTCCCCACTCTGCTGATCTATCTCTTTGGCGGCAGGTATTTCGTACGCGGCCTCACTGCCGGGGCCGTGAAATGATGGATGTGTCATGGCCGCACTGAGCATTCGCGCCCTGTCCAAGCGCTACGCCAATCTGGAGGTGCTGAAGGGCATCGACCTCGATATCGAGAGCGGCGAATTCACCGTGCTGGTCGGGCCGTCCGGCTGCGGCAAGTCCACGCTGCTCAACATCGTCGCCGGGCTCGATCGCGCGAGCGACGGCACCATCGAGATCGGCGGGCGCGTCGTCAACGACGTCCCGCCCAAGGACCGCGACATCGCCATGGTGTTCCAGTCCTACGCGCTCTATCCGTCGATGACGGTGCGCCAGAACATCACCTTCGGCATGGAATGCCGAGGCATAGCCAAGGCGGAGCAGGAGAAAGCGCTGGCGAACGTCGCCAGGCTGCTCCAGATCGAACCGCTGCTCGCCCGCAAGCCGTCGCAACTGTCCGGCGGCCAGCGCCAGCGCGTGGCGATGGGGCGCGCCCTGGTGCGCGATCCCCTGCTCTTCCTGTTCGACGAGCCGCTCTCCAATCTCGATGCCAAGCTGCGCGTCGAGATGCGCATGGAGATCAAGCGGCTGCACCAGCGCATTGGGGCCACCATCATCTATGTCACCCACGACCAGATCGAGGCGATGACGATGGCAACCCGCATCGCCGTGATGCATCGGGGCGTCGTGCAGCAATTCGCCGACCCTGACACAATCTACCGATACCCGGCCAATCTGTTCGTCGCCCGCTTCATGGGCTCGCCGCCGATGAACACTATGCCGGCCCGTCTCGAGGCCGACGCTGGCGGACCCGTCGTGGTGATCGGCGCAGGCCGTCCGGACGAGGTCCGTCTCCGCCTGCAGGGCTACGACGCGGCGGCGTCCTATGTCGGCCGCGAGGTGGTGCTCGGGATCAGGCCCGAATGCATCGCCGAGGGCGACCGCGTGTTCTCCGGAGCCGTGGGCCCGCCTGTCATCGTCACCGCGCCAGTCGAGCTCGTCGAGCCCACTGGCGCGGAGACCATCGTCCTGCTGCGGCTTGGCGGCGAGCCCGCACAGGCGCGCATCTCGCCGGACATCCGCCCGACGCCGGGTGCCACCGCCTCCTTTGCCCTCGATACCCGTCGCCTTTGCCTGTTCGACCCCGAGACGGAGCGACTGATCGCATGACCCAGACGAGCTATGCCGGCCTCGCGGACCGCGTGGTGCTGATCACCGGTGGCGCCAGCGGCATCGGTGCCGCCTTCGTGCGCGCCTTCGCAGGCCAGGGCGCCCGCGTCGCGTTCCTCGATATCGACGAGGCGGCCGGCGGATCGCTGGTGGCGGAGGTGGCGGCCGCATCCGGCACGGCACCACTGTTCGTGCCCTGCGACCTCCTGGACATCGACGCCTTGCGCGCCGCAATCGCGCAGGTCCACGGATCGCTCGGCGACGCCGCGGTCCTCGTCAACAACGCCGCCAACGACCGGCGCCAGGTGCTGGCCGAGGTGACGCCATCCGAGTTCGACTGGATGATCGGCGTCAACCTCAAGCACGTCTTCTTCGCCGCACAAGCAGTCGTGCCGCAGATGCAGGCGCGCGGCGGCGGCTCGATCATCAACATGTCGTCGATCGCCTGGATGCGCGGCGGGCCGGCGCTGCCGGTCTACGCCGCGGCAAAGGCGGCGATCGTCGGCTTTACCAACTCACTGGCGCGGCTGGTCGGGCCCGACCGCATCCGCGTCAACGCGATTGCGCCCGGCATGGTGATCACCGAACGCCAGCGCCGGTTGTGGTATCCCGACGAGCAGACCATCGCCGAGATTCGCACGCGTCAGGCGATTCCCGATGCAGTGACGCCCGACGACATCGCCAACATGGCGCTGTACCTCGCCTCCGATGAGAGCCAGCGCATCACGCGCCAGTGTTTTCAGGTCGACGGCGGCTTGGGTTAGAGCGTGATCCGGAAGAGTATCGTAGGGTGGGCAAAGCGCAGCGTGCCCACCATCTCTCCGCCACCGAGAAAGGCACGGTGGGCACGCTTTCGCTTTGCCCACCCTACAAGACCGTCGTCTACCGCCGCCCCTTCCGCATCGTCGCGAGAACGACGTCGGCGGCGAGCACGCTCGGCGACTTGTTGCCGGTCGACATGGTGGCGTCGAGCCGGGCGAAGGCTTCGACTTGCCGCTTGCGCAGCGGCGTCTCCGTCAGCACTTCGGCCAGCGCGGGCGCCAGTTTCTCCGGCGTGCAGTCCTCCTGCAAGAACTCCGGAATGACGTCCTCACCGATCACGAGATTGGCAAGGATCACCGAGGAGACGCGGATCGCGCGGCGCAGGATGAAGGCCTCGATGGCGCCGACGCGATAGGCCGTCACCATCGGAATGCCCGACAGCGCCAGCTCCAGCGTGACCGTGCCGGATTTCGCCAGCGCAGCGTGCGCGATCCGGAAGGCGGTGCGCCTCTCGGCCTCGCCGATCACGATCTGCGGCTTGACCGGCCAGCTTGCGATGGCTTCGCGGACGGTGGCTTCGAGATGCGGCATGGTCGGCAGTATCAGCTCGAACGCGCGCCCCTCCGCCTGCAACCGGCCGAGCGCCGCACCGAACACCTCGATATGATGTCGGATCTCGCTACGGCGGCTGCCGGGCAGCACCAGCAGCACCGGCGGTTCGGCGTCGCGGCGCTTCTGCTCCTCCGCATTCGGCCGCAGCGAGCCCAATTGCTCGATCAGGGGATGGCCGACATAGCTGCATGGCGGCCCGCCGAGCTTGCGGTATTCCTCCGGCTCGAACGGCAACAGGCCGAGGACATGATCGACATAGCCGAGCATGGTCCGCGCCCGTCCCGGCCGCCAGGCCCAGAGTTGCGGCGACACGTAGTCGACGATCGGGATCGCAGGATTGCGCGCCCGCACCCGGCGGGCGACGCGATGGGTGAAATCCGGGCTGTCGATGATGACGAGCGCATCGGGCGCGGCCTCCAGCACGGCGTCCGCGGTCTCGCGGATCAAGCGCAGGATCTTCGGCAATTGCTGCACCACCGCGGCGAAACCGACGATCGACAGCTCCTCGATCGGAAACAGGGTCTCGAGCCCCTCGCGCGCCATGGTGCGGCCGCCGACGCCCTCGAACTGCACGCCGTCGCCGAGGCGCTGGCGCAGCACCTTCATCAAGGCGCTGCCGAGCCGGTCGCCGGATTCCTCCGTGGCGATCAGGAAGATCTTCCGCTTGGGATCGCGCCCCTGCATCACGCCGGCAGGCCGATGATGAAGAGGTACTTTGCGTCGGCGAGCGCGATCATCGCCTGCGGCTCGGCGGCGATGGTGTTGCCGGCGATCACGGCGATGCCGGCAAGGCCGGCTCTTGCGACACCCTCGATGGTACGCGGGCCAATCGTCGGTAGGTCGAAACGCAGATCCTGGCTGCTCTTTGGCGCCTTCACCAGCACGCCGCGGCCCGTCGCCGCGCGAATACGGCCCTCCTCGCGCAGCCGCGCGACGCGCGCGAGCAGCGCGTCGGTGCCCTCGATATCCTCGACCGCCACCACATGGCCGTCGATCACCACGACAGCCTGGCCGATGTCGAACGGCCCGAGCGCGGTCAGGACCGCGCGGCCGCGCTCGATGTCGGTCTTGCTGGTGTCACTCGGCCAGGCGCGACTGATGCAGCCCTCGGGCATCAGGAGGTCGGGCGCAACGTCCTTGATCCCGACCATGCGAAAGCCGCCTTGTTCGAGAATGCGCCCGACGCCGGACAACAGATGATCGTCGCCGCCGCGAAAGGCGCGGATGACATTGCCGAGCAGCCGCAACGTCGTGAAGTCGAACCGTATCTCCGAGAGCGAAGGCCGCACCAAGGTGCCGATGAAGATCAGGTCGCGGCAGCCTTCCTCGCGGAACAGCCGCATCGCGCGCCCGAGCTGGCCGACCGAGATCCAGCGGTGGCGGAATTTCTCCACCTGCACCGGATCGCAGGCGCCGCGCAGCGGAAACAGCACCGGCGCGATGCCGCGCGCGGCGAGCGAGTCGGCGACCGCAAACGGCATGGCGCCGCCGCCTGCGACTACGCCGACCGGCGATGAAATCCCTGCCGCCGCCGATGTCATGTCCGCGGCCATCGCAGGTTCACTTCGCAATGGCGGGAAGACAGAGCGGACGCTTGCCCTTGCCGATGAAGCCGAGGATCTCGGCAATCGCCGGATCCTCGCCGGCGAGCGGCCTGGACGCTTCGAGCCGCTCGGCAAAGGTGCCGGGACCGTGGAAGAGCCTCTGGTAGAACGCACGCACGATCGCAAGCCGCTGCTTGGTGAACTTGCGCCGCTTCATGCCGATCAGGTTGAGGCCCTCAAGCACGGCATACTGGCCATTGACCAGCCCGAACGGAATGATGTCGTCGCGTACGCCACACACACCGCCCACCATGACCTGCGGCCCGATGCGCGTGAACTGGTGCACCGCGGACAGGCCGCCGATGAAGACGAAGTCGCCGATCTCGCAGTGACCGCCGAGCGTCGCCGAGGTCGCGAAGATCACGTCATTGCCGACATGGCAGTCATGGCCGACATGGCTGCAATTCATGAAATAGCCGCGATCGCCGACCGTGGTGATGCCGCCGCCGGCGACGGTGCCGGCATTCATGGTCACGGATTCGCGGATAGTGCAGCCCGAGCCGATCTTGAGCTTCGTCAGCTCGCCACGGTAGCTGAGCGACTGCGGTGGCGTGCCGAGTGAGGCAAAGGGATAGATGGTGCAATCATCGCCGATGGTGGTCTGCGCCGTGACATGCACATGTCCGATCAGCTTGCAGTTCGCGCCGATCACGGCATTGGGGCCGATGATGCAGTAGGGGCCGATCTCGGTACCCTCGCCGATCACGGCGCCGTCCTCGACCCGTGCGGTGGGATCAATCTTGCTCATCAAGCAATCTAACTCGTCAAGAAGGTCTGGTTATGTGTTGAAGTCGCTTGGTTTTCCGCTGGTTAGCCCGACTATGCCCGATCTGTCCAGTGACGTATCATCTCGGCGTGTTTCACGTGCCGGATGCGGCGGCCTTCGCGGCCCATCAACACGTTCATGCGGAGCTTCAGGTATCGTGGTCAGGGCCCTGGCAATGCTGCTCGCACAACTGGCGACCGCACCGCTCGTCTCCGAGACGGTGGAGACCGGCGGACACCGCCCCGTCGACCTCGCGACATTCGAATGCCGCGACATTACCCGCAGCACGGTGCTTCAGCGTGTCTGCTACGACCGCGCACAACAGGACCTGATCGTCGCGATCAACGGCGCATATGACCGTTATTGCGGCGTGGGTCCCGATACGGTCGACGGCCTCCTGGGCGCGCCGTCCATGGGCCAGTTCTTCAACCGGAATATCAGACGCACGACACCGGGCAGCCGCTACGATTGCGGCGCGTGAGCCCGCCCTGCGGACCGTAAGCCGCTCAGTCCGTCAGCATGGCGCCGACGTCGGCTTCCGCGACGACCTGGCCGTTGACCTTGGCATCGCCGTGAAACCACCACATGGTCTTGCGGCGGCCGAGCGAGCGCATGTGATACTCGATGGTATCGCCGGGCAGCACGGGCTTGCGGAACTTGCACTTGTCGATGGTGAGGAAATAGACCGCGCGCGGTTTCTCGGTGCCCTCGACCGACTTGATGCCGATCACGCCCGCCGTCTGCGCCATCGCCTCGATCATCATCACGCCGGGATAGACCGGGCGCTCGGGGAAATGTCCCTGGAAGGCCGGCTCGTTGAAGGTGACGTTCTTGATGCCGATGCCGCTGTAATCGGCGCGGATGTTGATCACGCGATCGATCAGCAGCATCGGAAAGCGGTGCGGCAGCGTCTGGAGGATCGCGTTGATGTCCACCAGCTCGAACCTAACAGGTGATTCCTCCGTCATTCCCGTCCCTCGTCCTTCGGATCGGCCTTGCTGTCGCGTACCAGGCGCTCCACCGCGATGATCTCCTTGAACCACTGCTTGGTCGGCTTGGCAAAAAAACCACCCCAGCGTCCGTTCGGCGGGATGTCGTCCTTGACGCCGCTCATCGCGGTGACCTGGGCCCCGTCGCCGATCTTGAGGTGATTGTTGATGCCAACCTTTGCTCCCAGCGCCACGTTGTCGCCGATGGTCAGACTGCCGGCCAGCCCGATCTGGGCCGCCAGCAGGCAATTCCGGCCGATCGTCACATTGTGGCCGATCTGGACCTGGTTGTCGATTTTGGTGCCCTCGCCGATCACGGTGTCGCGCAGGGAACCGCGATCGATGGTGGTGCCGGCGCCGACCTCCACATTGTTCTGGATCAGCACGCGCCCGGTCTGCGGCACCTTCAGGTGCCCCTCGGGGCCGAAGAAGATGAAGCCGTAGCCGTCCTGGCCGATCGAGCAGCCCGGGTGGATCAGCACGTTGTTGCCGATCAGGGCACACTGGATGGCGGTACGGGCGCCGACATTGCAGTCCCGGCCGATCTTGACGCCGGGGCCGATCACGGCGCCAACACCGACCACCGTGCCGCTGCCGATCTCGACATCCGCACCGATGACCGCAAGCGGGTCCACGACCACACCGTCCTCGAGGCGCGCCGTGGGATCGATGATGGCGGACGGCGCGATGCCGTCATTGCCGACCCAGGATTGCGGCCTCAGCGCGTCGCCGTGCCATTCCCGCGCGATCCTGACGAAGGCGCGGAACGGCTGCGCCGCCCGCAGCACGGCGACGTGCGCGGGCACCTGAGCCTCGAAGCGCGGATTGACCAGGCACGCACCCGCTCTGGTCGTCTTGAGCTGATCGGCATATTTCAGGTTGTCGAAGAACGCCAGATGCATCGGGCCGGCTTCGTCGAGCGAAGCCAGGCCCGTGATGACGTGATCGCCCCTTGTGGGGTCGACCAGCAGCGCCTTTGTCAGCGTGGCAATATCGGCCAGCGCCGTCGCAGGCGGCTTTGTGAAGAAGGTCGGCTGCGCCATTCCACCCCGTCGTGGTCCGGCTTCGGCATGAAGCGGCCAAGCCGCATCATGCCTCATCTCCCGGATTGAGCACGAACTTTTTGGAGACCGGCCCCCAGGGGAAACCCAAGGGGCCGGATCATGCTCTGCTGATCGAATTAGAACGAGGTACCGCCGCCGAACCGGAACTCCTGGGTGCGGTCATACTTGCCCTTGCTGAGCGGCACGGCGTAGTCGAAGCGCAGCGGACCGAACGGCGACTGCCAGATCAGGCCGACACCGACCGACGAGCGGATCACCTTGCTGTCGTCGTAGACGAGGCCGGTACAGGTTCCGGCACTCGACGGATTGACGGTCGACGGAATACAGCCAGGCGCGTTGACTTCGTTGGTCACCGTCCAGCTCGTCGGTCCCCTGTAGTCATACAGGCCGCCGGCATCGGCATAGACCGCGCCCTTCAGACCCACTTCCTTCGGCAGGAACCAGAACGGCATCTGCAATTCGAACGAAGCGCCCCAATACTTGGTGCCGCCGAGCGCGTCCTGCGTACCGAAAGGATTCAGATCGCGCGGGCCGATGCCGTTCGGAGAGAAGCCGCGGACGAGGTTCGGACCCATCTGGAACTGGTCGAGCATCCGCAGATCTTTGTCGAGCTTGGTCAGAACACCACCCTGGAGATGGACGAGGCCGACGATATCAGACACCAGCGGGGCGTAGTACTTTCCGTCCGCCGCGGTCTTCAGGTAGGACACGTCGCCGCCGACGCCGGCGAAATCCTGCCGGAAGTCGATGAGCAGGCCGTCGGTGGGGTTCTTGTTGTTGTCGAGCGTGTTGTAGGTCAGCGTATAGCCGAGCGCCGAGGTCAGGGTCTTGCCGTTGGCAAGCTCCTTGCGCACCGGCAGCGAGGCTTCGCCGTCGTTGTAGCAGCCGAGGCCGTTGGTCGAGGCAAGGCTGATGCCGTTGGCGGCCGCATAGGCCGGGCTCGGGTTGAAGGCCGCCGAAGTCGGATCGTTGTTACAGTTCGCCAGGTAGGACGGCAGCGTGATTTCCTGCCGATAGATCGAATAGCGCAGCTGGAGCGACAGATCTTCGCGCAAGGAGAAGCCGAGACGCGGCGAGAAGCCGAGCGTCTTGGTGCCGTAGGAGATGTAGCTGTTGGACAGCTGCTGCCGCTGATAGAGGTCGAGGCCGAGCGCGACGCGGTAGTCGAGCAGATACGGTTCGACGAACGACAGCGAATAGCCGCGCGCGTACTGGCCATAGGTCACCGACGCCTTGGCGAACAGGCCGCGACCAAGCAGGTTGCGTTCGGAGATCGAGACTTCGGCAAGCGCGCCGTCGGTCGTGGAGTACCCGCCCGAGACCGAGAAGTCGCCGGTCGATTTTTCTTCCATGTCGACGACCAGGATGACGCGGTCGCTGGACGAGCCGGGCTCCGTCGTGATCTTCACGGTCTTGAAATAGTCGAGGTTCTTCAGGCGCCGCTCGGCACGATCGACCAGCGCGCGGTTGTAGGCATCGCCCTCGGAGATGTCGAACTCGCGACGGATCACGTAGTCGCGCGTGCGCGTGTTGCCGCGCAGGTTGATGCGCTCGATATAGGTGCGCGGGCCCTCGTCGATGTTGAACACGACCGAGACGGTGTGCGCCTCGAAATTGCGGTCGCCGCCGGGACGGACCACGGCAAAGGCATAGCCGCGGCGCGAGGCCTCGATCTGCATGTCCTCGACCGACTTCTCGACCGATTCGACGTTGTAGAGCGAGCCGACATTGACGCGCGAAAAGGAGCGCATCGAGCTCGGGTCGAAGTTCGGGATGCTGGAACGGAAGTCGAGCGCACCGACGCGGTATTGGGAGCCTTCCTCGATCTTGAAGGTGACGTTGAAGCCCTTCTTCTCCGGATCGTATTCGGTGAGCGCGGCCACGACCTGGACGTCGGCGAAGCCGTTCTTGAGGTAGAAGCGGCGGATCAGGTCGCGGTCGGCCTCGACGCGGTCGGGATCGTAGATGTCGCCGCTGCCAAGGAAGCTCAGCAGGTTCGATTCGCGCGTCTTGATGACGTCCCGCAGGCGGTAGGACGAGAACGCAACGTTGCCGACGAAGTCGATCGACTTGACGCCGGTCTTGGCGCCCTCCTCGATCGTGAAGATGAGATCGACACGGTTGTTCGGCTGCTCGATGACCTCGGGCGTGACGCGGACGTCGTAGCGGCCGGAGCGGCGGTAGATTTCGGCGATTCGCAGCGTGTCGGACTGCACCATGGCGCGGGAGAAGGTGCCGCGCGCCTTGGACTGGACTTCAGCGGTGAGCTGCTCGTCCTTGATTTTCTTGTTGCCCTCGAAGGCGATGCGACCGATCACCGGGTTTTCCACCACGGAGACGACGATCTGGCCACCGGCGCCGCGGTTGATCTTCACGTCCTGGAACAGGCCGGTCTCGATCAGCGCCTTGAGGCCGTCGTCGATGGCGCCCTGATCCAGGCGACCGCCCGGACCCGCCTTGAAATAGGAGCGGATCGTCTCCACCTCGACACGGCGATTTCCCTCGACGGAAATCGACTGGACGGTCTGCGCAAGCGCAGGCGATGACACAAAAGCCGCCCCAATCGGGGCAACCACCGGCGCGCCGAACATGATCAGGGTGGCAAGCAAGCCGCCCCGGAGTCGCAGTCCAAACTTCATTGCGCAACGCGCCCTTATCATTCCGTGCCAGACCCAACCCCAACGCCGGTCCGGAGATTCCCCAAGTTCAGAGCCGCTTGTAGCCAATTTCACCGACGCCGCAAACGGCCGAGCGCGCCGCAATTTCAATTTCATTCCAAGACGTTGCTCAACAGCAACGCCTCAAAAAAGCCCCTATCAGGAAGCCGCCATCCGCAGGATGTCGTTGTAGGTCGCAAACACCATCAGCATCAGCACCAAACCAAGCCCGATTCGGAACCCCATCTCCTGCGTCCGCTCGGACAGGGGCCGGCCGCGGACCACTTCCGCCGCGTAGAACATAAGGTGACCGCCATCCAGCAGCGGAATCGGGAACAGGTTCAGCAGGCCAATCGACACCGACAGCACCGCACAGAGGTTGATCACGAACTGGAACCCGGCGCTGGCCGCCTGCCCCGACATCTTCGCGATCCCGAGGACGCCGCTGACCTCGTTGGGATTGCCGTTTCCGACAAACAGCGAGCCCAGGAACTTGAAGGTGCTGGTGATGATGAACCAGACCTGCTCGACCCCGATCTTGAGCGCCTCGCCGACACCGACCGGTGTGGTCGAGGCCTCACCAGCCTGGGACTTGTGCTCGACGCCCAGCACGCCGAGGCGGTGGCTGTTGCCGAACGGATCCTTGCGCTCGAGCAGCGCCGGCGTCGCGGTCAGCGACACGATGGCGCCGTCACGCTTCACCTGGAAGGCAAGCGCCGAACCGGCATTCATCGCCACGATTCGCTGCATGTCGGCAAAGCTCTCGATCGGCTTGCCGTCGATCTGGACGACGACGTCCCCGATCTTGAAGCCGGCCACAGCCGCCGCGCCATCGGCGACGACGCCGTCGACGCGCGCGATCGTGCTCGGCTTGCCGTAATACAGGGCCATGCCGGCGAAGATCAGCGCCCCCAGAATGAAATTGGCGATCGGTCCGGCCGCGACGATGGCGGCGCGCGGGCCGACCTTCTTGTGGTGGAAGCTGCCGGCGCGCTCCTCGGCCGTCATGGCCGCGAGCGTCTCGGCCGACGGGGTCGAGGCCTCGCTCTCGTCCCCGAAGAACTTGACGTAACCGCCGAGCGGGATCGCCGAAATCTTCCAGCGGGTGCCATGGCGGTCATTGAAACCGACCAGCTCGGGCCCGAAGCCGAGCGAGAAGGTTAACACCCGAACGCCAGCCCAGCGCGCGACCAGGAAATGGCCGAGTTCGTGGAAGAACACGACGATGGTCAGGACGAACAGGAAGGGAATTGCGTAGCCGAGGAGCCCATGGCTCAACGTATTGAAACTATGGACAAAAAAGTCGATCATCGAATTCCCTTATCCAGCGCCGCAAGGCCCTGGCCCCGAACCATCTAGGATGCCTTTAAGGCAATTTGAGGCAATAGGGCGGCAGCTCTATTTCGAGCAACATGGTCAACGGAGATTGCATCGTCGGCGGACGTCAGGGGCGTCTGGTTACCACCCCGGATCCAGTCTTCCAGCGTCGCCTCGACCAGGCGGGCGATCGCACCGAACCGGATCTTGCCGGCGATGAAGGCGGCGACCGCGATCTCGTTGGCGGCGTTGTACACCGTGGTCGCCCCCTTCCCGGTCCGGAGCGAATCGTAAGCCAGCCGTAGTCCGGGGAACCGCTCGAAATCGGGCGCCTCGAAGGTCAGCTGCCCGATCTTGGCCAGATCGAGCTTGGCCGCCGGTCCCTTGATGCGGTCGGGCCAGCCGAGGCAGTGGGCGATCGGCGTGCGCATGTCGGGAGAGCCGAGCTGGGCCACGACCGAACGGTCGGAGAACTCGACCATGCCGTGGATGATCGACTGCGGATGAACGAGAACGTCGATCTCGTCGGGCGAGAGTGCGAACAGATAGGAGGCCTCGATCACCTCGAGCCCCTTGTTCATCATCGAGGCGGAATCGATCGTGATCTTCTGGCCCATGCTCCAGTTCGGATGCTTCAGCGCCTGGGCGAGTGTCGCCTGCTCGATGTCGACAGGCTTCCAGGTCCGGAACGGACCGCCGGATGCCGTGATGATGACACGGACCAGTTCGTCGCGATTGCCTGAGCCGAGCGCCTGGAACAGCGCATTGTGCTCGGAATCCGCTGGCAGGATGCAGGCGCCGGCTTTCGCCGCGCGCTGCATGAAGAAATCGCCGGCGCAGACGAGGCATTCCTTGTTGGCGAGCGCGACATGTGCGCCGCGATCGACCGCGGCGAGCGCCGGCTTCAGTCCGGCGGCGCCGCTCACGGCGGCCATCACCCAATCGGCCGGGCGCGCACCCGCTTCGATCACCGCGCTTTCGCCGGCGCCGCATTCGGTGCTCGTGCCCGCAAGCGCAGCCTTGAGCTCGGCGAACTTGGAAGTGTCGGCGATCGCCACGAAGCGCGCCGAAAACTCCTTCGCGAGCTTTGCCAGCGCTTCGACATTGCCGTTCGCCGTCAGTGCCTCGACGCGGTAGCGTTCGGGAGAGGCGCGCAGCAGATCCATCGTGCTGTCGCCGATCGAGCCGGTGGCACCGAGAACCGTGACGCTGCGGACGGCAGACGCCGCAGCCTTGTTATTACGCAATGGGACCGCGCTCATATCCTCACCAAACCACAAGACCGCTTCCGGCGCTATGCACACCATGGCGGAGAAAGCCGATAATCCATGCCGCCAGGATGGCGGCGACAAAGCCGTCCAGACGGTCCAGTAGACCGCCATGACCGGGAATTAAGTGACTGGAATCCTTGACACCGAAGCGCCGCTTCACGGCGGATTCGAAGAGATCGCCGAGTTGCGAGACCACCGACAGGACGGCGCTGACGAGCAGCAGTGGAACCGCCTTCCCGAGCCCGCAAGCCGCAAAGCCCGCGGCAACCGCAAGGCTGGCGGCAAAGCCGCCGAGGGCGCCGGCCCAGGTCTTCTTCGGGCTCACGCGCGGCCACAGCTTCGGTCCGCCAATGCCGCGACCGGCGAAATAGCCGCCGATATCGGTCACCCACACCACGAGCAGCACGAACATCAGCGCGGCAAAGCCGTTCACGAGATCCTGCCGTACCAGGATCGAGGCCAGCAGCGCCGCCGATGCATAGGCGAATCCGGAGGCCGCCCAGACGAACTTGCCTCGCGCGATCAGCGTCACGATGGCGCCGCCAACGAGGCCGGTGACGACGGCGGTCTTGAGCGCGCCGAAGGCGACGCAGAAGCCCATGATGGCGAGGACGATCGTTCCGGACGCGGTCAGTGCAACGGACCCAGCACCCACCACCATCAGCCATTCCGCGAACAGCCCGATCGACACCAGGGTGACGAGGAGCGCCCACAGCCAGCCGCCGGCATAAGCGAGCGCAATGGCAAGCGGCGCCAGCACCAGCGCTGCGAGGACCCGCATCACGAGATTGCTCGGGGCAGGCTTCGCGCCAGCCGGTGCGGTTTCGGGTTCGCTCACGAGGCGGTTTTCGCAACCAGGCCGCCGAAACGGCGCTCGCGCCTGGCAAATTCGGCGATCGCGCCTTCCAGCGCCGCCTTGTCGAAATCGGGCCAGTGGATCGGCACGAACACGAGCTCGCTATAGGCGGCCTGCCACATCAGGAAGTTGGACAGGCGCTGCTCGCCGCTGGTGCGGATGATGAGATCGGGATCGGGAATGTCGGGCGCATCGAGATGCGCGCCAAGCGTCTCGGCGTCGATGGTGGCAGGATCGCGCCTGCCCTCCGCGACCTCGCGCGCGAGCTTCTGCGCCGCTTTCGCGATCTCCTGCCGCGAGCCGTAGTTGAAGGCGACGACGAGCGTCAGGCGCGTGTTGTCGCGCGTCAGTTCCTCGGCCTCGTTGAGCAGCGCGCAGATGTCGCTATCGAGCCCTTCGCGCTCGCCGATGATGCGGACCTTGACGCCGTCGCGATGCAGGCTCGCGAGATCGTTGCGGATGAAGCGCCTGAGCAGGCCGAACAGATCGCCGATCTCGCTCGCCGGGCGCGACCAGTTCTCCGAGCTGAAGGAAAAGATGGTGAGATAGCGGATGCCGAGCTCGTGCGAGGCGCGCACCACGCGGCGCAAGGCCTCCACGCCGCGGCGATGACCTTCAGCCCGCGGCAGACCACGCGCGGCCGCCCAACGCCCGTTGCCATCCATGATGATGGCGACATGCGCAGGCGCGTCGGACCGGTCGGGTCCTTCCGTTGCGGGCGCGGCGGCGTTGGACATGACGGCAGCCTCAGACGGTGAGGATTTCTTTTTCCTTGGCGGCCAGCAGCTGGTCGATCTCGGCGATCGTGCCGTCGGTCGCCTTCTGCACCTCGTCGGCATGACGCTTCTGATCGTCCTCCGACATCTCGTGATTTTTCTCGAGCTTCTTCAGAACGTCGAGGCCGTCGCGGCGGACATGACGCGTGGCGACCTTGGCGGCTTCCGCGTATTTGTGCGCGACCTTGACGAGCTCCTTGCGTCGCTCCTCGTTGAGCTCGGGGATGCGCAGGCGCAGCACCTGGCCTTCGGTCGCGGGCGACAGGCCGAGATTGGAATCGACGATCGCCTTCTCCACCGCCTTGACCATCGACTTGTCCCAGACCTGCACCGAGATGAGGCGCGGCTCGGGCACGCTGACGGTGGCGAGCTGGTTCAGCGGCATGTGGCTGCCATAGGCCTCGACCTGCACCGGATCGAGCATCGAGGCGGAGGCGCGGCCGGTGCGCAAGCCGCCGAGCTCGTGCTTGAGGGACTGGACGGCGCCTTGCATGCGGCGCTTCACTTCGTTGAGGTCGAAATTACCCGTGGGCATCACGTTTCTCCTTCAAAATCCCGGCGACCTCACCGCGCCCCTCCCTTCAGGGCGCGCCAGATGAGCCGTCAGCCGGCGACGATGGTACCGTGGCCGATGCCACGCAGAATCGCACCGATCGACCCCGGCTCCGCGATCGAGAACACGATGATAGGCAGCGACGTCTCGCGGGCAAGCGCGAAGGCGGTCGCATCCATCACCTTGTAGCCGCCCTCGATCGCCTGCGAATGCGTCAGCCGGTCGAACCGCGTGGCGGTCGGATCCTTCTTCGGGTCGGCCGAGTAGACGCCGTCGACATTGGTCGCCTTCAGGACCGCCTGGGCGCCGATTTCGGCGGCGCGCAGCACCGCGGTCGTATCGGTGGTGAAGAACGGATTGCCGGTTCCGCCGCCGAGCAGCACGATCCGGCCCTCGGCGAGGTATTTGTGCGCCGCAGTTCGGGTGAACAGCTCGGAAATCTCGGGCATGACGAAGGCCGACAGCGTGCGCGCCGGCGTGCCCTTGCGCTCGATCGCCGCTTCCAGCGCGAGGCAGTTCATCATGGTGGCGAGCATGCCCATGGTGTCGCCGGTCGGGCGCGAGACGCCGCGGGAGGACACCTCGACGCCGCGCACGATGTTGCCGCCGCCGATCACGACCGCAACCTCGGTGCCGAGATGGCGGGCGGCGATCAGATCGTCCGCAACCCTGTCGACGGTCGGCTGATCGATGCCAAAACCCTGCTGTCCCGCGAGATATTCGCCGGACAGCTTGATCACGACGCGACGATAGACCGGATCAGTCATGAGCACTTTCCTCGTCCGGGCGCCGCTTCCGGCGGCACGCCGGAAGGAACGTTCCGGCTTACTTCTTGCCGCTGGCCGCAGCGACCTCGGCTGCGAAGTGGCTTTCCTGCTTCTCGATTCCCTCACCGAGAGCATAGCGCACAAAGCCGGCAATCTTCACAGCCCCGCCGACCTTGCCTTCGGCTTCCTTCACCGCCTGCGCCACCGACTTGCCGGTGTCGTGGATGAAGGCCTGCTCGAGCAGGCAGACTTCCTTGTAATAGGTCTTGAGGCCGGACTCGACGATCTTCTCGATCACGTTCTCGGGCTTGCCCTGCTGGCGATATTTGTCGGCGAGCACGTCCTTCTCGCGCTTGACGACCGCCGGATCGAGGCCGGACGGATCGAGCGCCAGCGGGTTGGCGGCAGCGACATGCATCGCGATCTGGCGGCCGAGCGCGGCAAGCTCGTCGGCCTTGCCGGGCGATTCCAGCGCCACGATCACGCCCATCTTGCCGGCGCCGTCGATGACCGCACCGTGGACGTAGTGCGACACCACGCCCTGGCTCACTTCGAGCGAAGCTGCGCGGCGCAGCGTCATGTTCTCGCCGATGGTCGCGATCGCGTCATTGATCGCGGTTTCGATGGTGACGTCACCGACCTTGGCGGCCTTGATTTTCTCGACATCGGCGCCGACGTCGAATCCGACCTGCGCGATCATCTTGACCAGGCCCTGGAACTGGCCGTTGCGCGCGACGAAGTCGGTCTCGGAGTTGACCTCGACCACGACGCCCTTGGTGCCCTTGGTGAGCGCGCCGATCAGGCCCTCAGCCGCGACGCGGCCGGACTTCTTGGCGGCCTTCGACAGGCCTTTCTTGCGCAGCCAATCCTGCGCCGCTTCCATGTTGCCGTCGTTCTCGGTCAGCGCGGCCTTGCAGTCCATCATGCCCGCGCCGGTCGACTCGCGCAGGTCCTTGACCATCGCAGCTGTGATCGTTGCCATCGTTGAATATCCTTTGTGCCTGCCGGTCTGCCGCGGCGCGGCATCCAATTGCCCCGCCGCGGTCCATCTCAGGGATTCGCGTCAACTGAAATGGTGGCCGGAATCTATCCGGCCAACCCATCGCTCTTTTTGACTATTCCGCTTCCGCGGTCAGCGCCTTGGCCTTGGCCACCCAGGCATCAGCGCGGCTCGGCAGACCGACCTCTTCACCGATCGTGTGCGCGGTGTCGTGGTCGAGCTCGGCCAGCTGCCAGAAATGGAAGATGCCGAGGTCGTTGAACTTCTTCTCGATCGCGCCCGACACGCCCGGGAGCTTCTTGAGGTCGTCGGCGGTGCCGCGGGGACCCGCAAGGCCCTGGAAGCCGCTTGAGGAAGCCGCCGGCAGCTCTTCGGCGAGCGGACGGGCCGAAGCACCGATGTCGATGCCCGAATCGCCCTGGGCGCGCGAGATGCCGTCGATCGCCGCACGCGCAATGAGATCGCAGTACAGCGAAATGGCGCGGCCGGCGTCGTCATTGCCCGGCACCACATAAGTGATGCCCTTCGGGTCCGAATTGGTGTCGACGATCGCGGCAACCGGGATGTTGAGGCGCTGGGCCTCCTGGATCGCGATGTCTTCCTTGTTGGTGTCGATCACGAAGATCAGGTCGGGCAGACCGCCCATGTCCTTGATGCCGCCGAGCGAGCGGTCGAGCTTGTCGCGCTCGCGCTGAAGCGTCAGGCGCTCCTTCTTCGTGTACGAATTGGCTTCGCCGCCCGAGAGCACGTCGTCGAGGTGACGCAGGCGCTTGATCGAGGCCGAGATCGTCTTCCAGTTGGTCAGCGTGCCGCCGAGCCAGCGCGAATTGACGAAATACTGCGCGCAGCGCTTGGCCGCGTCCGCGACGCCGTCCTGCGCCTGGCGCTTGGTGCCGACGAACAGGATGCGGCCGCCCTTGGCAACCGTGTCGCTGACCGCCTGGAGGGCATGGTGCAGCATCGGCACGGTCTGGGCGAGATCGACGATGTGGATGTTGTTGCGGGTGCCGAAAATGAACGGAGCCATTTTCGGATTCCAGCGGTGAGACTGGTGACCAAAGTGCACGCCAGCTTCCAAAAGCTGACGCATGGTGAAATCGGGTAGCGCCATCGTTATAATTCTCCGGTTGGTTCCTCCGGAAGCGTGTGAGCAAAACGGAGCGTTGTCGCCCCGGCAGCCACCGGACGGCCTTGTGAGCCATGCTTCCGTGTGAGATGGCGCGCTATATAGCGCGATTTCGGCCAGAAGCAAGGAAATAAGGGCCGTTCGCGGGCGGTTTTCGCCCGCGAGAGGCCCCCTTCCTTAAAGGCCGCGCCGCGCCCCAGCGCTGGATCAGCACCTGACTAGCACTTGGGCTGGTTCGGCGGGCACTTCTTGGCTGCCGCCGGCGGCGGGGCCGCGGGACGCGGCGGAGGTGCTGCCGGGCGCGGCGGCGGAGGCGCGACGGCCATCCGCGGTGGGGGCGGCGGTGGCGCCGGCCGGGCTACCGGCGGGGGCGGCGCAGGCCGGGCCATTGGCGGCGGCGCCGGTCGCGCGGCCGCCACCGGCGGAGCGGGTCGCGGCGGCGGAGGTGCAGCCATCCTTGGCGGCGGCGCGGACACGTGCGGCGGAGGTGGCGGCGTGGGCCGCGCCACGGCCTGGGGTCGCGGGGGCGGTGCGGCTGGCCTGGCAGCCTGCGGCGGGGCCGGCGGGTGAGCCTGTGGCCTGATCGGCTCGCGCACAGCCGACGGAGGCGGCACGACCGGTTTTCCCGCGGCAGCGGGCGGCGGGCCGGCCGGCTCACGGGTTGCGGACTTGGCACGATCGGCAGGCCCGGCCCCGGGCGGGGTCTGCGCGACCGGCGGCTTGGGCGGTTGGCCGGGCACAGCGGCCGGATTTGTCGTGGTGGGCGCAACGGTCGTCGGAGCGGCGGCCGTTGGCGCACCAGGATGGGGTGGCGGGGTTGTGCCGGGCGCAGCCGTAGTCGGCGCTCCCGGATGAGCCGGCGGCGTTACACCGGGAGCGGTCGCCGTCGGCAAGGGCCTGCCGCCCGGCAGAGTCCCTGCCCCTGCCGGCGGCGCCGGCGGCCCACCATGGGAGCCCGGAACCGGCAGCGTGTTGGCGGCAGGCAACTTGGTCTGCGGCGCGGCGTTCGGTGCTGTACCTGGGGCGTTCGGCGCCGCACCTGGCGAGGTACCTGGCAAGGTACTTGGCAAGGTACTTGGCAAGGCACCCGGCAGCGCGCTTGGTCGCGCATTTGGTGCGACATTGGCGGGCGTGCCCGGCGGTGTCGCGGGTCTTGCCGTCGGCTGGATCGTCGCACTCGGCGGCATCGGCGCCTTGCCCTGCTGGATCAGAGCCGCGCGCTGCGCGACTGCCTGCGGCACGGCTGCACCGGCCGGATTGGCCCGGCCGGCAACCGCCGGCGCGAGATTGCCCGGTCCGGCTCCTGCTCCCACTCCCGCGGCAGGTGCCGGCGGCCGGTTGATCACGGTGTTGATGACCGTGGTGTTATGGATGTTGTTGTAGATGATGTTGTTCGGCGGCGGCGCGACATAGACCGGTGGGCTGACGAACACCGGGATCGGCACGAACATTGGCTGCGGCAGCACGAACAGGCCGACCACGGGCAGCGGCGGCTCGAGCACGACGAAATCCGGCGGCGGCGGCGGCAGATAATAGACCGGCGGCGGCGGCGGCGGCGCGAAGCCAAAATCAGGATCGCTGAAGTACAGCACGGGACGGTCGACATAGACCACCTCCTCCGGCGGCGGCGGCGGCACGTCATAGTCGATCATCGCGAAGCTCGGCGGCGGCTCGGCCGGCGCGGTGAGGATCGCGAGGCGCCGGCGCGCATCGCCTGCATGCGGGCCGCGCGGATAGCGGCGCAGATACGACCAATAGGCCTCCGGCGTGTCGGTGCGATAAGTCCGCCGCCAGGTGATCGCCTCGCGGCGCGCCGCAACGATCGCCATCACGCGCCTGGACATTGGATCGTTCGGATAGGCCGCGAGAAATTCCTCATAAGCCGGCAGCGTGTCGCGCTCCAGCGCGGCGGCGTAGGCGTCCTGCACGCCGAGATCGCGGATCGGCTTGTTGCGAATCGCGCCGACCTGGGCGGCCGAGGCCTCCGGCGGCGGCGCGTCGGGCCCGCGATCGAAGAACGAGAATGGCGCCGATATCTTCTGCTCGTTCCAGGGCACCTGTGCGCCCTTGGAGGCCTCGTTGACGCGCAGGCGGACGCGATCGAACACCTCAGGCAGCGGCAGGCCGCCGGTGCGGATCATCTCCGCCAGCGACTGCGCATAGATGCCGTAAGGCCCCGGGTCCTGTGGCGCCACCGTGCCGGGCGCGGCGTTGAAGGCGATCAGCATGTTCGGGTCGGGTTCGACCAGCGCCAGGCCGCTAGCGATCGGCTGGCCGCCCTCGATGAAGGGCTGCGCCCGCGCCGCGTCGAGCACGACGATGTTGGCCTTGAGTGGAATCGCCGCCAGCTGGCGCGCATAGTCGCTGATGCGCAGGGCCTCGGTCGGGATGTCGGTGTCGCGGGTGATGTTGGAATCGACCGGGATGAAATAGTTCTCGCCGGCAAGCTGCACGCCATAGCCGGCGAGATAGACCATCGCGACGGTGCCCGGGCCGGAGGCCTGCGCCTTCTGGATGAAATCGCGAAAGCTCTTGCGCAGCGTGTCGCCGTCGAGATCGCGCGCGCCGACGACGTCGAACCCCGCCGCCTGCAGCGTCTGCGCGATCAGGCCGGCATCGTTCGCGGTCGTCGCCAGCGGCGACTTGGCATAGGCGCCGTTGCCGACCACGAGCGCGATGCGCTTTTCCTGCTGCTGCGCGCGCGCCGGATCGGGCGCGCCCGCGGCAAGGACCGCGATCGGCAGAAGAAGGCAGATGAAGATTCTGAGCGTCCCACGCATGGCTTGCCTAACCGCTTTTGTTGTTGAGGTGCCGCCGCGCATCAGACGCGCGGCCAGCTGAATGGCGCTTGAACGAAAAGCTTGGATTGAGGCGGTGGCATGGCCACGCCGTCGGCGGCGTCAGCCCCGCGTCAGCCTTGCGCAATCAGCTCGACCGTTCCCGTCGTGAGCCGGTAGATGCCGCCGACGACCTTCAGCTTGCCCTGTTCCACGGCCGCATTGAGGATCGGCGCGGCCGATTTCAGCTTGGCGACGTTGTCGATCACGTTCTGCCGGATCGCATTGTTGAGCACGTCCCCGCCCTGCTGCATCGCAGCTTTTGCGGCGTGCGCGATCGCATCGACGAGCGAGGGGATGTGGCCGGGCGGCGACGTGTTGTCCTTGATCGCCTTCAGAGCCGCATCGACCGCGCCGCAGCTGTCATGGCCGAGCACGAGGATCAGCGGCGCATTGAGCACGGCGACCGCATATTCCATGCTGGCGATGGTCTCGGTACCGGCAAAGTTTCCGGCCACGCGGCAGACGAACAGATCGCCGCGACCGGTGTCGAAGGCATATTCAGGCGCGATGCGCGAGTCGGCGCAGCTCAGCACGGCCGCGAACGGGTTCTGGCCGCCGGCCAGCGCCTCGCGCTCATGCTTGAAATCGTGCCGCCGCGACACGCCTTCGACATAACGGACGTTGCCCTCCATCAGCCGCTTCAACGCTGCGTCTGGCGACAGCACGTTCTGCGGCTTGGGCGGAGCCTTGGTCTCCTTGGCAAGGGCGACGCCGCCCAGGGCAAGCCCGAGCGCCGAGACCGTCAGATGGATGAGCGATCTCCGCGAAGGGCCGATGTGGACGTCGCGATCACCGCCGCAATTCTCGCACATGCCTGGCTCCTCCCAATCGAGCCGCCGTCGTTGATGCAGCGGCCATCGTGCCGCGCATCTTACTCGATAGCCTGTAGCTCCGCGAGCTTCGTTCGCGCGGTCGCCTCGTCCAGCGCGACGAGCTCGGCCGGCCCGGGATTGGCGTCTCCTGCCGTCGCAACGGAGACGACGGCAAGCCCGGCGAGGCCACCGAGAATCGCTCCCCCCGTGGCGGCATCGTGCCTGGGACTGCTCTTGATGAGGTAAAAGTGCGTCCGGCCGGCTTCCATGACGATGTCGCGCTTGGTGTCGCCGGGAAACATCAGCTCGGTCACCAGCACTTCGTGACGGCCGGCCGGCCGATCGGCATAGGCATATTTCCCGGCCACGACCTTGCCAAGCGGCGCACCGTCGAGCTTCACCTCGCAGGCGCAAATGGCCATGCTGAGCCCATTCCTCTTGTCCTGCAGCAGGACGATGCGCGAATGCCCGGGGCGCGGCGGTCCGACCTTCTTTGACACCGATGCAAAGTCGGTTCCGACCTGATCGCTCACACACCCCGTCAGCATGGCACCAACGGCCAACAACAACGCGCCCCGTCGCAGCATCGCACACCCCATTCCATTCCCCGGGTGCATGCTAGCCAGAAACAGCGCGAGGTTGCAACACGCTCCGACGACGACGGCACTGATCGCGCAGACCGGCCGTCAGAGCTGCTGCACGTCCACGACGCCCGCCACCGCCTTGATGGCGCCGGCGATCTGCGGCGAGACCTTGAAGCGGCCGGGCAGCTTCATCTCGACCTCGGTCTCGGGGTCGAGCATCATCACCAGCGAGACCTCGCCGTCGCCATTGGAGCGCGGAGCAATCCCCGGGCTGCCGACCTTTGGCGCGGCGCCGTTCGAGCCAGCCATCTCGGGGCCGGCGAGACGCTTGGCAATCGATTCCAGCGGCTTGGTGTCGCGCAGGAAGATGCGCAGGCCCTTCTGCGTCTTGGCGGCGGCATCGTCGAGCGGCTCGGCATGCAGCACGCGGGCGCGCACGTCCTCGCCCTGGAGCTCGGCGCCAAGCTGGAGCAGCACGGCGGCGCCCGGCTCGAGCACGTCGCGATATTGCGCAAGCCCTTCCGAGAACAGCACCGCCTCAAAGTGGCCGGTGGGATCAGAGAGCCCCATGATGCCCATCTTGTTGCCGGTCTTGGTGCGCCGCTCCATGCGCGAGACCACGGTGGCCGCGACCTTGCCGGCGGTGGCGCCGGTCTTCACCGCGCGCGAGAACTCCGCCCAGCTCTGCACCCGCAGGCGCTTCAGCACGGTGGCATAGTCGTCGAGCGGATGTCCGGACAGGAAGAAGCCGATCGCGTCGTATTCGCGGCGCAGCCGCTCGGCCGGCAGCCACGCCTCGATCTGCGGCAGCATGATGGTCGGCGCATCGGCCGCGCTGCCGAACATGTCGTTCTGGCCGATGGTCGCGGCCTCATGCGCGCGCTGGCAGGCGGCGAGGATCGCGTCGGCGCCGGCGAAGACGCGCGCGCGGTTCGGCTCCAGCGTGTCGAAGGCGCCGGCGGCGGCGAGACTCTCGATGATGCGCTTGTTGATCGCACGCGGATTGACGCGCGCGGCGAAGTCGGCGAGCGAGGTGAAGAGACCGTTCCTGGTACGCTCCTCGATGATCTGGTCGATCGCCTGAATGCCGACGCCCTTGAGCGCGGCGAGCGCGTAATAGATGGTCTTTTCTCCGACCT
This sequence comes from Bradyrhizobium niftali, assembly GCF_004571025.1. Taxonomy (GTDB): domain Bacteria; phylum Pseudomonadota; class Alphaproteobacteria; order Rhizobiales; family Xanthobacteraceae; genus Bradyrhizobium; species Bradyrhizobium niftali. The sequence continues at coordinate 39,402 of NZ_SPQT01000013.1, forward strand.
CGAAGGTCGCGCCGGAGCGATTGATGTTCGGCGGCTCGACCTTGATGCCGAGACGCTGCGCCTCGGAGCGGAATTCGGAGAGCTTGTCGGTGTTGTTGAGATCGAGCGTCATCGACGCCGCGATGAACTCCACCGGATAATGCGCCTTCATGTAGGCGGTGTGGTAGGACACCAGCGCATAGGCCGCCGCGTGGCTCTTGTTGAAGCCGTAGTCGGCGAACTTCGCCAGCAGCTCGAAGATGGTCTCGGCCTGCCCCTTCGGCACGCCGTTCTTCACCGCGCCGGCGACGAAGATGTCGCGCTGCTTGTCCATCTCGGCGCGGATCTTCTTGCCCATGGCGCGGCGCAGCAGGTCGGCGTCGCCGAGCGAATAGCCCGACATCACCTGCGCGATCTGCATCACCTGTTCCTGGTAGATGATGACGCCGAAGGTCTCCTTCAGGATCGGCTCCAGCACGGGATGCAGATATTCCGGCTCCTCGTCGCCATGCTTGCGCGAGCAGTAGGTCGGGATGTTCGCCATCGGGCCGGGGCGATAGAGCGCGACCAGCGCGATGATGTCCTCAAAACGGTCGGGGCGCATGTCGATCAGCGCGCGCCGCATGCCCTGGCTTTCAACCTGGAACACGCCGACCACGTCGCCGCGCGCCAGCATCTGGTAGCTCTCGGCATCGTCGATCGGCAGCGTCGCGAGATCGACATGGATGTCGCGCGGCTTGAGCAGTTTGCACGCGACGTCGAGCACGGTCAGTGTCTTCAGGCCCAGGAAGTCGAATTTGACGAGGCCGGCCGGCTCGACCCATTTCATGTTGAACTGGGTCACCGGCATGTCGGATTTGGGATCGCGGTACATCGGCACGAGTTCGCTCAGGGGGCGATCGCCGATCACGATGCCGGCCGCGTGCGTCGAGGCGTGACGGGTCAGGCCTTCGAGGCGCTGCGCGATGTCGAAGGCGCGCGCCACCACCGGATCCTCGTCGCGGAACGCCTGAAGCTTCGGCTCGCTCTCGATGGCGGCCGCCAGCGTCACCGGCGCGGCCGGATTCTGCGGCACCAGCTTGGTCAGCTTGTCGACCTGGCCATAGGGCATTTGCAGCACGCGACCGACGTCGCGCAGCACGCCGCGCGCCTGCAGCGTACCGAAGGTGATGATCTGCGCGACCTGGTCGCGACCGTAACGCTCCTGGACGTACTTGATCACCTCGCCGCGGCGGTCCTGGCAGAAATCGATGTCGAAGTCAGGCATCGAGACGCGCTCGGGATTGAGGAAGCGCTCGAACAGCAGGCCGAACTTGATCGGGTCGAGATCGGTGATGGTCAGCGCCCAGGCGACCAGCGAGCCTGCACCCGAGCCGCGGCCCGGCCCGACCGGAATCCCTTGCGACTTCGCCCATTTGATGAAGTCGGACACGATCAAGAAGTAGCCCGCGTACTTCATCCGCATGATGACGTCGAGCTCGAACGCCAGGCGCTTGTTGTAGTCCTCTTCCGTGGTGCCCTGCGACAGGCCATGCACGCGCAGGCGGTTGGCGAGCCCCTCCTCCGCCTGGCGCTTCAATTCGGCCGCCTCGACTGCGGCCGCATCGGAGCTGCCGGCGGCGCCGACGGTGAAGAACGGCAGGATCGGCTTGCGCGTCATCGGGCGGAACGAGCAGCGTTCGGCGATCTCGACCGTCGAGGCCAGCGCCTCCGGAATGTCGGCGAACAGCACCGCCATCTCGGCGCGGGTCTTGAAGCGGTGATCCGGGGTGAGCTGCACGCGATCGCTCTCGGCGATCAGCCGGCCGCCGGCGATACACAAAAGCGCATCGTGCGCCTCGTAATCGTCGGTTGCGGCGAAATACGGCTCGTTGGTCGCAACCAGCGGCAGGCCCTTGGCATAGGCGATGTCGATCAGCCCGCTTTCGACGCGCCGCTCCTTGTCGATGTTGTGACGCTGCAGCTCGATGTAGAGCCGGTCCCCGAACAGCGTGGCGAGACGCTCGCAGCGCGCAGCCGCAAGCTCGGCATGGCCGCCGGCGAGCGCCAGCGAGATCGGCCCGTCAGGGCCGCCGGTGAGCGCGATCAGGCCCTCGGTCTCGCCGTCGAGCCAGTCGAACTTGATGAAGGGTGCGTGGCTGTCGGGCGATTCCAGGAACGCGCGCGAATTGAGCCGCATCAGGCTGCGATAGCCGCGCTCCTGCGCCGCCAGCAGCACCACGCGCGACGGGCCAATCGCGTTGCGTGCATTGGGATCCTGGTCTGCGAAGTCGATCGCGAGCTCGCAGCCGACGATCGGCTGGATGCCGGAGCCCGCCATCTTGTCGGAGAACTCCAGCGCACCGAACAGATTGTCGGTGTCGGTCAGCGCCAGGGCCGGCTGATGATCTTTCTTTGCGAGCTCGGCGAGCTTGGCGATCTTGATCGAGCCCTTGAGCAGCGAATAGGCCGAGTGAACGTGAAGGTGGACAAATCCGGCGCTCGGCATGGTCGCGTGACGGCCTCTTGCAGATGAGATGGAGCGGTCGCCGGCCTCAAGGGGATGCCGAGGGGATCATGAGAGCATCCTGCACCTGCGCTCCACCCGTCTTTGCCGACTCGCCGCACCATGGTGGGGCGTCGCTGCCGCAGAGTCCACGCCGGAGCGGCCGATCGGCCACCTCGTCCCGCTTTTCCCCAAGCGCGCCCAGGAGTTCCCGGGCGCCGGTTTTCCAACCCGCTACTCTAGAGCTGCGGAATCACCTGCGCCCAGATTGCGATCATCCCGACGAACAGCGTGATCGATGCCAGTGCGGCGGCTTCTTCCACGAAAATCCTGAACATGGCCTGCTCCCTTGCTGGAACGTATGAAGAACATTGTTCTCATTTCGTTCTCGGGAGTCAAGCCGTCTGAGCCATCCCGCAAAGGAATGGTTAACTCGTTGACTTCAAACAACAAAAAAAGCCCCGGCCAACGGCCGGGGCTTTCGACAACCGCTTCTTGCGAAGCGATCGGTATCAGTAGCGGCCGAGCATCGGGCCACCGAACTTGTAGTTCAGGCGGACGAGACCCATGTCGACGTCCTGACGGATGCGCTCCGTACCGGCGAAGCCAGCGAAGGTCACGTCCTTGTCGGACAGGAAGATGTGGTTGTACTCGACGCCAACCGACCAGTTCGGCGCGAAGCCGTACTCGAGGCCGGCACCGACCGTGCCACCCCAGCGGGTGTCGCTGGTCGAGGCGAGCAGTGCGCCCGCCGTGCTGGAGATCTCGTACTTGTCGCTGACCACAGCCGCACCGCCCTTGACGTAGATCAGGACGTTGTTCCAGGCGTAGCCGACCTGACCGGTGATCAGACCGAACGCATCGATCTTGGTGCGGTTGCGAGTCGCGAACAGCGCGCTGGTATTGTCGCCCGAGAAGTCGGCCCAGTTGCCCTGGCCTTCCACGCCGAACACCCACTGGCCGGACTGCCAGCGATAGCCGATCTGGCCACCGACCGTGCCGCCGGTCGCATCGTGCGAACCTTCGCGACCAACGCCGACGAAATCCCAGGTCGCGTGCGACGAACCGCCGCCGCCGTTGATGCCGATGTAGAAGCCGCTCCAGTCGTAGATCGCGGCGACCATCGCAGGCGCCTTGGTGTACGGCCGAGCCGCGAGATCAGCAGCCAGCGCCGGTGCAGCCGCGCCCAGCGCGACGAGGCTCACAGCAGCAAGCAACAAATTCTTCTTCATTTGAATCCCGTTCCAGTTTCGTCGTTAGGCCCCCGGGCCGTCGCGTGGTCATAACAGCGATCGACGGAATTGCTGTAACCCCGACGCAACAGTTCGCTCCAAAGGGCCGCGCTTCATTAATGAAGATTAATCAGAGCGCGCTGGAAACCCTTTGAAACAAGAGTTTTCAGCGATTCCAATGTCGACGACACGAGATGCACTGCTGACGCGCGTAACATCGCCGCGCGCACATTCGCGTGACTGGAGATTCGAGATGCGCGCTTTGTTTACACTCCTCATTGTCGCCACATTTTCGCTCGCAATCGCCACATTCGCGTAAGCGCGGCTGCAAGCAATTGCAGCCGGGCACGGGTCTCGAACGATCTAGTGCCAGGGTGGCGCACTGAGCGATGGCGCGATCTCGATCGCACCCGCCTCACCGCGCTGCGCGATACCATCACATCGCGACAGAGCAGCGTCGTCCAACACGCGATGTGGTTCGCGCGCGGCGCGCCACGTATCCCATGCCGAGGCCTCGATCTTGGCGAGCGCGAGCAGATCGCGCACGAGGTTGACGCGCGCAAAGAACAGGCCGGTCGTCGTTCCGTGGCCAAGCTGCGCAGGATCGATGGCGCCGGTCCGGCATAGCTTCCATGCCTCGATCCCGGTGATGAACGCCGTACGAGGCACATCCGCCGGCTCGAAATCGAACTTGAGCAGACTGCGGTGCAGCTCGTCGAGCTCGGCATCGACCAGGACCCAGCGTTGCTCGTCCCGGGACCAATACTCGCACACCCAATGATCGTGATAGGGATGCCCGGTAAAATATCTGCCGAAACCGCAGCGTATGCGGGCCGGCACGCGATGATGCCGCAGGACGGCGCACGACATCAGTGAAAAATCCCGGCACGTCGCCAATACCCTCGACGCGCCCGGTCGGGCGATGGTCAGCGGTCTCGGGTCGATCGCCAGAATCTGCTTCAGGCGCTCGGCCACAGGCAAGGTGGCGCGGCTTTGACCGGTGAAGGCAGCGACGTCCAATCCCTGCCTCTCGATCCATGCTTCGTGGATCAGGAGGCCCTGCAAGGTGCGACACAACCCTGGAATATCCAGCGGCAGGCCGCCGATCAGGGCGGCGTCAGTGCCGGGATCGGTGAGCGCGCTAGTCGGGAGTCGCGAATTCAGTCATCGAGACATATCGGCAAGGGCGAGCGGATCATATCAGGCCCCTGCCGCCCTGCACACGCTCTCGCCATCGCCACCCGCAAATCGGGACGCTGATATGCGGCCGGCCTTGCATCGCGGCTCCGGTGTTGACGCAGACTGCTCCGGGTTTAAGTACGACAGCAAATCTTGCAGGGATGGCGACGTTAGCTGGGCTGGTTCCCTTGACGCCACCAATGCAGGACACATGTCGATATCGCCTCAAGCGACCTCGCCCCGCGCGACCACGGCCTCCGCGCCCCCTCACCTCGCCATCGTCCTGTTCTCGCTCGCGATGGGCGGCTTTGCGATCGGAACCACCGAATTCGCATCGATGAGCCTGCTGCCGTTCTTCGCCGCCGACCTCGGGATCGACGAGCCGGCTGCGGGACACGCGATCAGTGCCTACGCGCTCGGCGTGGTGCTGGGCGCACCGCTGATCGCCGTGCTTGGTGCGCGCTTCGCCCGGCGCACGCAGCTCCTGGTCCTGATGGCCGTGTTCGCGCTCGGCAATGCGCTCACCGCGCTTGCGCCGGGCTTTGGCTGGATGATCGCGGCCCGTTTTCTCGCAGGGCTGCCGCATGGCGCCTATTTCGGCATCGCCGCGCTGGTCGCAGCCTCGCTCGTTCCTCAACATCGCCGCTCGCGCGCGATCGGCCAGGTGATGCTCGGCCTGACCGGCGCCACCATCATTGGCGTGCCCTTAGCCAATCTGGTCGGCCAGACGGTCGGCTGGCGCGCCAGCTTCGGCCTCGTGTCGTTGCTGGCGCTGCTCACCGTCCTGCTTTGCGCCCTGTTCGCGCCGCGCGACCAGGCCGGCAGGTCGGACCCGCTGCGAGAGCTCGGCGCCCTCCGAAGCGGCCGCGTCTGGATCACGCTGGCGATCGCCGCCATCGGCTTCGGCGGCATGTTCGCCGTCTATACTTACCTTGCGACGACATTGATCGAGGTCACCAAGGTCAGCCCCGCGGTGATTCCGATCTTTCTCGCCGTGTTCGGCGTCGGCGCGACGCTCGGCAATCTGTTCGTGCCGCGCTTCGCGGACCGCGCCTTGATGCCGACGGCGGGCAGCATCCTGTTGTTTTCAGCGGTCGCGCTGCTGGTCTTCCCGCTTGCGGCCGGCAATCCCTGGCTGCTCGCGGCAGACGTCTTCGTGATCGGCGCCAGCGTCTCGCTCGGGGCTGTCCTCCAGACGCGCCTCATGGACGTCGCGGGCGACGCGCAGGCGCTCGCTGCTGCGCTGAACCATTCGGCGTTCAACACCGCCAACGCGCTCGGCCCGTTCCTGGGCGGCCTTGCCATTCGCGAAGGGCTGGGCTGGACCTCTACCGGTCCCGTCGGCGCTGCGCTCGCGCTTCTCGGCTTTCTGATCTGGATCGTCGCCTGGCGCGACGCCGGACCCGCGCCGGGCGCGGACACATCAAGCGACGCTACCTTGCTGAAGACCACTCCCGCCAGGCCGGCGCCACCGCTGGCGCCGGATGACCGGAGCCGTTCGGATGCCGTCAGGGATCCGGTGGCTTAACGGCAGCTCGAGCAACTCTTGGGGCCGATTCTACTGGGAGAATAATAACAACAACTTCAGCTCGGCCGCGCAGAAGACCACGGAGATCACGGTGCCGGTCGCGGTGACCGTGTTCCCCACCGAGATCTATCGCGCGCCGAAGACATGGACGCAGCGCGCATATCCGACGCTCCATTACTTCAACGAGGTCGACAAGGGCGGCCACTTCGCAGCGTGGGAGCAGCCGCAGCTCTTCGCCACGGAGATGCGGGCGGCCTTCAGATCGCTGCGCTAGGCCGTTCGATCCGTGAGCCGGGCGGTGCTGTCGTGGCGCCGCCCGGCGCAATAAACGCGCACATGCACGCCACCGAAAGTTGTATGCGCGCTGATCATCATGTAACGTCAGCGTCTATCTTCACCGCGCGTGGCCCAGTCGTTACATGCTTGCCCGTATTCTGTTTCTCGTGGCCATGCTGCTTCCATGCGCACTGCGTGCCGAGGAAGCGCCTGCCGAAAAAACCGGATTTGCGCGCAAGCTGACGATCTATCTGGCCAAGGGGGCACCGGACGCGTGCGGACCGGGCTGCGACCGCTGGATCGCCATCGAGGGCGAGATCGATGGGGATGCAAGCCAACGCATTCGCCGCTTCCTGGCCGGCGTCAACGACACGCAGCGTCCGATCTACCTTCATTCGCCCGGCGGGAACGTGGAGCAGTCCTACGTCATCGGTCGGCTGCTGCGCAGTCGCAAGGCGGTCGCGCGGGTCGGACGGACGATCGCGACCGCGTGCGCCGCCGGCACACAGGTGGACGCCGCATGCCTGAAGACGAAGGCCGCCGGCGGCGAGGTCGAGGCGGAGCTCACGACCTACCATGCGATGTGCAACTCGGCCTGCGGTTACCTGTTTCTCGGGGCGACATCACGCGAGGTGGCTCCCGACGCCGCGCTGGCGGTCCATAACTCCAGGCTGGTCCTCGTCTTTCACGGGCATCCAGCTCCGCAGGCGGTTGCGGAATACAGGCAGCGCCGCATCGCGAATGCCGAACGCGACCGCGCCGCATTCATCGCAGCGATGGGGATCAGCCGCGAGCTCGACAATCTCATCCGGACGGTGAAGTTCGAAAACCTGCATATGCTGACGCGAGCCGAGCTCTATCGTTTCGGAATCGACACGCGAGCGTTTGCCGAAGGGATGTGGAAGCTGGAAAAGGCAACGCCGCCGTTCATCAGCAAGATTGCGGTGATGAAGAAGGAGAGCGGTTCTTCGTTCCGGACGATGGAGTGGCGCATGTTTTGCGACACCAGGAATCGTGTGCAACTGATGTTCGCGGGCGAGATCGACGAGGCGAGCGTCGGCAAGAGTACGATCATGATGACCGCGGACGCCGACAAGGACCAGGAAGCCGGAGGCTCTCCGGTGCGAGCCGCGAAGTACGAGATGTGGAGCGGCAGTATCGACCCTGACATGGTCAAGGCGATCATGGCGTCCCGCTCCCTCCATGTACGGCGGTCCACGCCGATGCCGGACGAAAAGGTGGACGTCACGAAATTTGACATCGACCTCACGGGCCTGGCGTCGATGCGAACTCAGCTTGCGGCGGCGTGCTCGTCGGTAGCGGCCAAGCCGAAAGGTCCCTGGCCGGCGAGCCCTGGGCCAGCCATTCCGCTGCCGAACGTCACCGCACCACCCTCGGCCGTGCCCTCGCCGTAAGCGCAGGAGCGCCATTCGAAGGCCCGTGGCATAACGTAGCTTCACTCTGGGGCCGTTGCTGACTTCGCCTGCGCCACCTAAGATCTTGTTGGTACGTACGAGACGATCTCAGCTTTGCGCTCCTTTGGAAAGGCAATCGTTCGACAGCGACTGGGATCGACCGGTCACAATCAATACATGCATGCTGATGAAATCAGCACTGTGAACATGTCGACGTCGAACTCATTCTCCAAGCTAAGTCCGAACCGCTCTAACCATTTATCCTGAGCCAGGTAGGCCAACTTCTCTCGCGCCTGAGGGCAATCAAATTTGAGCTTTCCAACATTCTGAAGGTGATGGACCATTTCGTGTACCAGGACCGATTGGTCGGTCGGCGAAGTGCCGCCCCAATCATCAGGAAGCAGGATCGTTCTCGTCTCGTTGTCGTAAAGTGCGACAACCTCGCGCCGAGCTAGTTGCCCATCGCTTTCCATGAAGCCTTGCGAAGAAGTACGGTCCCTCGCACGCAACCTCGCAAGCTCCATCTTCGATGCAAATTCAACGACGGGACGCTGTTTGATGGCAGGCAGGTCGAAATTCGATGAGAGCCAAGTCACAATGTCATCCAACAGGGCTTCCGTAAGTTGAGCTGTATCAGAATGCAACGAAACCGAACGCGACTCGGCGGACGCGCTGCGCTCCAAAGCATATCCGCGATGGGCTTTCGTGGATGTGGCTAACGTTAGGGAGACTATCGCCGCGACCAAGAGGAATTGCTTGAACATGATCCTCTCCTCAGAGGCTGTTCGAAAAAGAAACTCTTCAAAAAATCAGTCGGCAGTTAAACAGCTGGAACATAGCATTCGCCTGGCGACGTCGTTGTGAACCCATTCACACCCAAAGAACTCACAACGCCGCTGTCAGCGCTCGCCTGCCCGAAACTCGGTTGCTCGTCTTCATGGCGGCGGCAGAGCGGCCGCGATTCCGCCGCTGAGGTCAGGCGGCCGCACGAAGAGAAGACGGGAGGTCGCCGGTATTTCCGCGTCATCCCTGCCGTCCTGGCCGATCAGGATCAATCCCGCTCCGCCATTCGCCACATTGAGAACCACCGGCCCTCCGCTCCACGTCTTGATTGGCTGCATTCCCACGATGAGGAATTCGCCCATGGGCTGATCAAGATATTGAAGGCGCAATTGCGGACCGACCTCCGCTGCCGCAAGTTCAAAGCCGAGTTGCCGGGCTCGCGCGTAAATGACGGCCAGAGGCACGCTATCGGCTTTAAAGCCAAGCTCGACCGCGGATACCGCCACAAGCTCTACGTCCATCTTGCTGGAACTGACGGTGAAGGCCGGTCGAGCGAGAACTTCCGCGGCCAGCCCGCCGATACTGCAACCGACGGAATCCAATGCATCGCGCAACGCAACGGAGTTGCCAAAGGTACCGACGGCAATCGTCTTCCATGTCGGCACATCGCGGGCGGACCCGATGAGTTTTTGCGGCAAATCAACTGCGCGAACTTTGCCGAGCTTCAGTTGATTCTGTAAGACGTCGCGCGCCGAGCATTGTCCCCACGCCTTGGGCGTGACCTGAAACAAGGAAGCGGCACAGAGCAATGCAACCATCAAGCAATGGCTGCCCCACCTCGCGTTCAGATGGTGATGTGGTGCGGCGCGATCCGCTTGGCTTGTCAGAATGCACATGTCGAATATCGACTTGTTGCAAAATTCAACTGAAAAGAACCCGCCTCCGAGTCAATGGGAAGAACGGAGGCCAATGAAAAACATCGTCCGACCGAGCTCAAAAGGGGAGCCGGAGGCGGGGCACTATTGGCTCAAGTATTCCAATTTCAAATGAACGGGCGGCGGTCCGTAAGCCCGATCGCTCGTCGCATCAAACCGAAAACGGAATGACGTGCTGAAACGTAGCACCACGAGTCCCTCGGTACAATCAGCAACTCCGCCCACCAGCGTGCATAGCGCGCTTCACCACGATCGCGACGTTCGAACAACCACTCTGGCACTCGAAGTTGCGCTACGTGGGTTCAGCAAATCTCAGGTTCGCCGCGAACACCGCTCCGCGCGAATACTTGCTTGCCAGTGACGGTGCGCCGCCATCCGCCGAGAAACGGCAGAGTTGCTTCCGCTTGCGAAGACTGAACCAGGATCGCGCCGCTGAAGACGAACCTTCATCGAGATTGAACAGGAGGTTCGCTTCTCGAACGTTGCTCGATACATGCCTCATGGACATTTTACACAACTATGGAGGTATCCCATGCCGATCGTCCAATTTACTCGCTTCAAAACCGACAAGTCCGAGGAAATGGTCCAGATCATCAGGCAGGCGAAGAAAATCTTTGAAAAACACGGTGCCGAATTTCTTCGGCTCTCCCGTTTCCACACCGGTCCCTGGGCAGGAGAGTTGCTCGTTACGACGCGCTACTCCAGCTGGGAAGTTTACGGCAAGGTGCAGGAGGCCGTGTCAAAGGATCCGGAGTTTGCGCAGGTGCAGGCTGACGGAATGAAGATTGCCGAGCTCCAGGGCCGTAACATCGCCGTTAGCATCGATCTCTAGTCGGAGCGCCGCCCCGCAAACCACATTAAGCGCGAAGGCCACTCGACATATGCCGGTGGCCTTCCCGATCCGGTCACAGCGCTTCCGGCCACGCACCGTAAGCGGCGGCTTGGCGGGTCAAGGCGGGTTCAATCCGCCTTTCCAGCGTTCAATTTCACCGGCCAAAAGGCATCCGGATTCAACGCGCTTGCGATTTAACGACCATTCGGTCTATATATTGGCAATGAGCCGCCAAGCCCCAATGCAGTTGCCCCGCGGTCGCCCCCGCAGTTTCGACGTGGAAGCCGCTGTCGAGCGCGCGATGGATGTGTTCTGGTCGCGCGGCTATCACGGCACGGCGCTCCCCGACCTTCTTCGTGCGACGAAGCTTTCGCGTGGCAGCCTTTACGCCGCTTTCGGTGACAAGCACTCGCTATTCTTGCGCGCGCTCGATCACTACATTGCCGATGCTCTGACCCGGATGGATATCGAGCTCGCCCCCCGCAGGGAGCCGGTCGACGGCCTGCGGACCTTCCTTGCCGGCTATGTCGACCGCACGAGCGGTGCTAATGGCCGGCGCGGATGCCTGCTCGTGGCCACAGCCATGGAACTGGCCGGCCAGGACGCCGAAGTCGGTCGGCGCGTCGCGAGCTTTTTCAAGGCCATGGAGGCCAGGCTGGCCGATGCACTTTCGCGTGCGGGGGCGGCGGGCAAGCTGGCCGACGGTGTCGAGCCTTCAAGTTCCGCCCGAATTCTCGTCTGTTTCGTCGAGGGGCTGCGCGTGGTCGGCAAGACGGCACCGGCACGGATGACGTCGCAAGCCACCGCCGACGCGCTGCTCGACCGGTTCATCAGGTGAACAACCCATGCCGCGCCTTCCGCCGTTGTCGCGCGCCAATATTTGAACCGATCGGTCTTGAAAGGAAGGATGCCATGTCTGCCATCCAGATCGTCTGCGCGGTCATCGTTCCCCTGCTCTGGGGTTACCAGTTCGTGGCCATCAAAGTGGGCGTGACGGAGTTTCCGCCTCTCTTCTTCCTCGCGCTGCGCTTCCTGGCCATCGCGCTGCTGCTTGTTCCGTTCGTCAAGAGGCCTGCGCGCCACCAGATCGGCCCCGTCGCAGCCATTTCGATTTTCCTTGGCGGACTGAATTTCGGGCTCTTCTATGTTGGCCTCGGGCTCGGCTCGGGAAGCCTGTCGGCGATCGCGTATCAGCTCGCCACGCCCTTCACCGTCCTGCTCGCCTGGCCGCTGCTCGCGGAGAGACCGTCTGCCACCACGTCCGCCGGTGTGGCGCTTGCATTCGTCGGCGTGGTCGTGCTGGCAGCGGGGCCCGGCTTGTCGGCAAACGCGCTGCCGCTGCTGCTCGTGGTTGGGGCAGCCTTCGCCTTCGCGGTGTCCAACGTCTTGACGAAACGCTGCGGCCCTTTCGATCCCCTGATGTTGATGGGATGGTCGTCGCTGTTCACGGTGCCGCAGGTCATGGTGATGTCGCTGCTCCTCGAATATGGGCAACTGGCGAGCCTTGTCACGGCGGATGAACGCGGCTGGCTGGCCCTCGCCTACACCATCTTCATCGGAGGAATTGTCGGGTTTGGCCTCTGGTTCTGGCTGATCGCGCGTTGCTCCATGGGCCGCGTCGCCCCCTTCGGCCTGCTACTTCCGGTGTTCGCGTTGCTTTCGAGCGTGTTGTTCCTTGGCGACCGCATAACCCCGAAGTTGATCGTCGGTGGGCTGCTCGCGATCTCCGGCGTCGCCCTGACACAGATCAGACCGAGCGTTCGAGCAACCTAACTCCCGGAAGCCCACGCACGGCCTCCTGAGCCGCCGCCCCTGACCGGCGTGTAGATCACGAGCTTCAGCGCGGGATCATCGTTGGCCTGAAAACTGGTGTGCTCGAAATGCAGCACGCCCAGAGTTGGATGAGACATCGTCTTGAGGCCCGAGGCGGTGCTGCGGATCTCGTGGGCTTCCCACCATTTGACGAATTCCGAGCTACCTTGCCGCAGCCGCGTCAGCAATTCCGCGAAGGCGGGATCGCCAGCCCAGACGTCGTGGGTGGCGCGAAACATCGCGACCATGCGCTTGGCGACCTCCGCCCAGCCCGCGCCGTAAGCCTTGCGCGTCTGCCTGTTGGTCATCATCAGGAGCATCGTGTTGCGATCCTCCTCCGGCAACCGGCCGAACGCAAAAACCTGCTCGGCGGCTTCGTTCCAGGCCAGCACGTCCCAGCGCCGTCCGGTGATATAGGCCGGATGCGGCAGGCTCTCGATCAGCCGCAGGATCGGCGGCGGCACGATCTCGCGCGTGAACGCCCGTCTGTCGCCGTCGCGCGCCAGCGCCTTGAGATGCGCATGCTCGGTCTTGCTGAGCCGCAGCGCACGGGCAAGCGCATCGACGGTGGTGACCGACGGGCTGACGGTGCGGCCCTGCTCGAGACGGATGTACCAGTCGACACCGATGCCGGCGAGTTGGGCGACCTCCTCGCGGCGCAGCCCCGCGGTGCGCCGCCGGAGCCCTGCCGGAAGCCCGACGGTCTTCGGCGACAGCTTTTCGCGGCGGGACCGCAGGAAGTCGCCGAATTCGACGCGGCGTGGGTCGGCCATGATGTCGCTCCCGCGATGGAGGGTCTGGAGAATACTAGGATAATACCAGGCCTTCTAGTCCCCTCCAAGGCGGCGCATATGCGTTTCACCCCAATTCGAGGTGAACATCATGAAAGCCGCCGTACTCAAATCCTTCGGAACGCCGCTGGTGATCGAGACTGCTCCGGACCCGGTGCTCGGCACCGGCGAGGTCATCGTCGACGTCGTCGCCACGCGCGTGCTGTCTTATATGAACGAAGTCTTCAGCGGCGAACGAAACTATGCACTCGATTTGCCGATCATCCCGGGCCCGGGCGGCATCGGCCGGGTGCGGGCGATCGGCCCTGATGCAACCAAGCTCAAGATCGGCGACTGGGTGTTCTGCGACCCGACGGTGCGCTCGCGCGACGACGCAATTGCGCCCGACATCGCCCTGCAGGGATTAACGGCCGCCGGCGCGGGCGGCATGCTTCTGCAAAAGCATTTTCGCCACGGCTCATTTGCTGAGCAGATGCGCGTGCCGACCGAGAATGTGAAGCGGCTCGGCGCGATCACGTCGGAGGAAGCCTCGCAATGGTGCGCGCTGGGGACGGCGCTGGTGCCCTATGGCGGCTTCCTCGCCGCCAACCTTCAACCGGGCGAGACCGTGCTGGTGAGTGGCGCCACCGGCAATTTCGGCAGCGCTGCGGTGTCGGTCGCGCTCGCGATGGGCGCGGCCTGCGTGGTGGCGCCCGGTCGCAACGAAGGGATCCTCGCCGACCTCGTCCGCCGCTTCGGCAGCCGCGTGAAGCCGGTCAGGCTCACCGGCAACGAGGATGACGACCGCGAAGCGATGAAGCGCGCCGCGCCCGGCCCGATCGATTGCGTGTTCGACATCATGCCGCCCTCGGTGAGCGCCACCGTGGTGCGCGCCGCGATCATGACGGTGCGCGCTTACGGACGCGTCGTGCTGATGGGCGGCGTCGGCATGGCGGGGGGCGCGGGCCTCGAGCTGCCCTACCCCTGGATCATGCGCAACTGCATCTCCATCCACGGCGTCTGGATGTATCCGCCGGATGCGGCGAGCCGCCTGATCGCGCTGGTGCGATCAGGACTCCTCCGGCTTGACGAATACAGGACGACGGCCTTCGACCTCGATCACGTCAATGAGGCGGTGGCACACGCCGCGGCCAATGGCGGGCCGTTCAAATTGACGGTGATCCGACCGTAAAACGCCGCACACCAGGGCGATGCGCCGGCGCAGCCGTTTTGCTTGACCTGTCAAAGGGCTGCAAGGCGTCACCCCGATCGTAGCCGGCCACGGCCGGCTACTGTGCATGGGGTTGTTTTCGCAGTTTTTGTTACTCGAGCTCGACCACCTGGCCGTTCGACAGCGACACGCGCCGGTCCATACGGCCGGCCAGCTCCATGTTGTGGGTCGCGATCAGCATGGAGACCTTTGTCGCCTTGACCAGCTGCATCAGGGCCTGGAAGACGTGATCGGCCGTGTGCGGATCGAGGTTGCCGGTCGGCTCGTCCGCGAACAGCACGCGCGGCGCATTCGCCACCGCGCGCGCGATCGCAACGCGCTGCTGCTCGCCGCCCGACAGCTCCGCCGGGCGGTGGGTGATGCGGTCGCCGAGGCCGAGATAGCCCAGGATCTCCTTGGCGCGCTTGACGCTCTCGGACTTCTTCAGGCCGCGGATCATCTGCGGCAGCATGACGTTCTCCAGCGCCGAGAACTCCGGCAGCAGCCGGTGCGACTGGTAGACGAAGCCGATGTCGGTGCGGCGCAGCTGCGTACGCTCGATGTCGGGCAGTTGCGAGGTCGGCGCGCCATTGACGTAGACTTCGCCGGAATCGGGCGCTTCCAGCAGTCCCGCGATGTGCAGCAACGTCGATTTGCCCGAGCCCGACGGCGCCACCAGCGCGACCGATTGCCCGGCCCACAGCGCGAGCTTGGCGTTGTCGAGGATCGTCAGCGGCACCTCGCCCTGCAAGTACTGCCGCTTTATCTCGTGGAGATAAATGACCGGTACATCCTCAGCCCCCTGTTGCTGCTCCATCAGCCCCTCACTCGTACCGGAGCGCTTCGACGGGATCGAGGCGCGCAGCGCGCCACGACGGATACAGCGTCGCCAGGAACGACAGCGTCAGCGCCATGATGACGACGGCCGTGGTCTCGCCGACGTCGATCTCGGCGGGCAGTTTCGACAGGAAATAGAGCTCCGGCGAGAACAGCTCGGTGCTGGTGAGCCAGGACAGGAATTGCCTGATCGATTCGATGTTGAGGCAGATCACGAGGCCGACGAAGAAGCCGACCAGCGTGCCGACCACGCCGATCGAGGCGCCCGTGATCAGGAAGATGCGCATGATCGAGCCTTGCGAGGCGCCCATGGTGCGCAGGATGGCGATGTCGCTGCCCTTGTCTTTCACCAGCATGATCAGGCCGGACACGATGTTGAGTGCGGCGACCAGCACGATCATGGTCAGAATCAGGAACATCACGTTGCGCTCGACCTGGAGCGCGTTGAAGAAAGTCGAGTTGCGCTGCCGCCAGTCGACCAGGAACACCGGGCGGCCCGCCGCTTCCGTCACCGCCTTGCGGAAGGCGTCGATCTTGTCGGGATTGGTGGTGAACACCTCGATCGAGGTGACGTCGTTGCTGCGGTTGAAATAGGCCTGCGCCTCCGCCAGCGGCATGAACACGAAGCCGAGATCGTATTCGGACATGCCGATCTCGAACACGGCGACGATCTTGTAAGGCTTGATGCGCGGCGTCGTGCCCATCGGCGTGACCGCGCCCTTCGGCGCCACCAGCGTGATGCTGTCGCCGGCGTGCAGCGACAACTGGTCGGCGAGGCGCCGGCCGATCGCGACGCCCTGCCCGTCGTCAAAGCCTTCGAGCGAGCCCTGCTTGATGTTCTTGGCGATCGAGGTGAGGTTGTTGAGGTCGTCGGAGCGGATGCCGCGCACCAGCACGCCCGAGGCGTTCCAGGGCGAGGACGCCAGCGCCTGGCCATCCACCACGGGCGCTGCAAGCCGGATGCCCTGGACCTGGCTGATGCGGTCGGCGACGTCCTTCCAGTCGGTCAGCGGCGATTCCAGCGGCTGGACCAGGATGTGGCCGTTCAGCCCCAGGATCTTGTCGAGCAGCTCCTTGCGGAAGCCGTTCATGACGGCCATCACGATGATCAGCGTCGCCACGCCCAGCATGATGCCAAGGAACGAGAACCCGGCGATGACCGAGATGAATCCCTCCTTGCGGCGCGCCCGCAAATAGCGCCCCGACAGCATCCACTCGAATGGCGCAAAAGGCGCGGTTTTCACGGTTTCGGTCATGGTCTCATCCATCGCTCGATAATCCCATGATTCGGGGTCAATTGTGGCCGGATTGGCGGCCGCGATATCGGGCGATGAACAATATTCAGCCGACCAGCCGGGCGACCGCGTCCGCAGGCGACATCGTCTCGCGTGAGCCGTCGCTGCGCCGCTTGAGCTCGACCTTGCCGTCGGCGAGCCCCTTCGGCCCGATCATGATCTGCCAGGGGATTCCGATCAGGTCGGCAGCGGCGAATTTGGCGCCGGCGCGCTGGTCGGTGTCGTCGTAGAGTACGTCGACGCCCTTGGCCTGGAGCTCCGCGTAAAGCTTCTCGCAGGCCGCATCGACCGCGGGATCGCCCTGCTTGAGGTTCAGCACCACCGCGCGGAACGGCGCGACAGCTTCCGGCCATTTGATGCCGGCATCGTCATGGCAGGCCTCGATGATGGCGCCGAGCAGGCGCGAGACGCCGACACCGTAGGAGCCGCCGTGGATCGGCACGTCGACACCGTCGGGGCCTGCCACCATCGCCTTCATCGGCTCGGAATATTTCGTGCCGAAATAGAATATCTGGCCGACCTCGATGCCGCGGGTGTTCACGCGCTTGTCAGCGGGCACTTCCTGCTCGAACCGCGCGGCGTCGTGCACGTCCTCGGTCGCAGCATAGACCGACGTCCATTGCTTGATGATCGGCGTGAGGTCGCTCTCATAGTCGACGTCCTCGCCGGGCACTGGCAGGTCCAGCACGTCGCGATTGATGAACACGCCGGATTCGCCGGTTTCGGCGAGCACGATGAATTCGTGGCTGAGATCGCCGCCGATCGGGCCGGTCTCGGCGCGCATCGGGATTGCCTTCAGCCCCATCCGCGCGAAGGTGCGCAGATAAGCAACGAACATCTTGTTGTAGGCGACGCGCGCCGCCGCCTCGTTGAGGTCGAAGGAATACGCATCCTTCATCAGGAATTCGCGGCCGCGCATCACGCCGAAGCGCGGGCGCTGCTCGTCGCGGAATTTCCATTGGATATGATAGAGATTCAGCGGCAGGTTCTTGTAGGACTTCACATAGGCGCGGAAGATCTCGGTGATCATTTCCTCGTTGGTCGGCCCGTACAGCAGCTCGCGCTTGTGGCGGTCGGCGATGCGAAGCATCTCCGGGCCGTAGGCGTCGTAGCGGCCGCTCTCGCGCCAGAGGTCGGCGAGCTGGAGCGTCGGCATCAGCAGTTCCAGCGCACCGGAGCGGTCCTGCTCCTCGCGCACGATCTGCTCGATCTTCTTCAGCACGCGGAAGCCGAGCGGCAGCCAGGCATAGATGCCGGCCGCCTCCTGCCGGATCATGCCGGCGCGCAGCATCAGCCGGTGCGAGACGATCTCCGCCTCTTTCGGATTTTCCTTCAGGATGGGCAGAAAGAACCGCGACAACCGCATGGCAACACTCTGGGAATCAGTGAGGGGTTGCAGTGAAACCGGATTGGGAGCGAAAACACAAGACCGGGAATGAGGAAAAGCCGCTAACACGGCGGAATTCCTTGTCATTTTTCCGTTGCCTTCAGGTTCAGCTTGAACCGCTGCCGTGCCCCTTACGGCATCACCTCGAGCTCGTCCTCGAGCGTGATCTTCTCGAAGTCGGTCACCAGCGCATCGATCCGCACATGCCAGCGGCCGGCAAAGGGCAGCTCGACCTTGCGCACATGCCAATAGCCATCCGGCCCGCGCGAGGCGTCCCGCTCCATCGGCTCGATGCCGCGCTCGGGCAGACTCAGGGTCAGCGTCACTTCCTTGGCCGCCAGCGGCGTCGCTTCACCGGTCATCAGCTGGAGCACGAAGTCATCGACGCCGGCCTTGCCCGGCGAGACCAGGACCTGGAACATCGCCTTGTCGGTGTGGATGTGGATCGCCAGAGGCGTCTCCGGAACGATTGTCCGTGGCGGCGGCGTGAAGCGCCAGCCGGCGACGACGGCAAGGATCGCGAGGCCGATCAAGCATTCGAGCAGGATCGAGCGCTTCAGCGCCGGCGCAACCGCCTCGTCCCGGGCCAGCGCCGGGGTCAGGCGAACGCGATTGAGCGCGGCCAGCGCCAATAGTGCAGCGACCAGCGCGAGCTTGATCGAGAGGATGAGGCCGTAACGGGTCTCGACCAGCGCCGTCGGCTTTTCGAGCTGGACGACCGCGAGCGCAAGACCGGTCAATGCCAGCATCGCGACGACAGGCACCGCGATCCGGGAGAAGCGGTACACGACGGGCAATGCCGCCGCCGGCTTCGAGACGAGTGCAGCGAGCGGGGCCAGCGCCCCGATCCAGAACGCAACGCCGAGGCCGTGGAGGAAGATCGCCGGCCGTGTCACCATTTCGGGCGGTGCCGTTGCGGCGTGTCCGGTCATGGCCAGCGACAAGCCGACGCCGACAAACGCAATGGCCGCAAGCGCCCGCGCGTACCACGCACCACGCAGCGCCAGCATCGCCACCAGCATCGCGGTGACGGCGATCAGCACTGCGGGACCGGCGCTCGTCGCGGACGCAACCTTCCAGGGAGTAACGGTCGCGAGAGCCGCTGGCGGCAGGCCGAGGAGATCGAGGCCCAGGACGCCAAGGGCGACAACAGCGCTCGGCAGGCCAACCACGAGCGCGACACGCGCCACGGCCGTTCCCGTCATCGACCATGCAATCCAGCGCGCAAAGAACACACCGCCGACACCGACGAACAGCCCGATATAGAGACCGACCCGCACCAGCCAGATCAGCGCGTTCAATCCGCCATCCGTAGTGGCAGGAGGTTGCGTTCCCGTCGGCATGCCGATCGAGAAGATGACCGATCCCGCGACGGGATGGCCGTCTTGCGAGATCACGCGATAGCTCACAACCGCCGTGCCCTGCGGCAGGTCGGCCGGCAGCGCGACCGAGATGGTTTCGCCCGATGCGCTGACGCGCGCATCGTCCCGTGCCCTGCCCGCGCCGTCGATCAGCAGAATCGCGCCCGGCGTCACCGCCTCGTTGAAGCGCAACTCCACCGCCTTCGGTGCGGACGCAAGCATGCTGCCGCTCGCCGGCTCGACCGCGACGAGCGCCGCATGCGCAAAGGCGCCGGTCGCGAAGCCGACAACAAGAAGCAGCGTCGCGAGCGCGGCGAGAAGGCGCATCAGGGTTTTGGCAACAGCTTCAGGCCAGGTGCCGGCGACTTGCCCTCGTGCGAATGCCCCGCCCCTTCCGCCGGAATTTCGATCCAGCGGCTGACGCCGGTCTCGCATTCCTGGACGACGGGAAAGTACAAAGTCGTGTTCGGCTTCAGGCTGTCGGTGAGGAAGCTGCTGATGACGAACTCGTCGTAATTGTGATCCGGCAGCTTGCCGCCGGACCACGCCACCTCCTTGACGCCGGAGGAGAGCTTGTTGCCGTGATAATCGTACTCATTGGCGTATTTGCCTTCGACCACGTCGACGCTCCAGCCCGCCTTCGGCATCGGCTTCACCGCGATGACGCCTTCCGGGATCTGGACGCGGATCTTCACCGTGGGCGAACCCGCGCAGCCATGCGGCACGGCGAAGACGGCCTTATAGTACGAGCCAACCGCCGCCTGCTTGGTCTCCAGCGTGACATGCGCCGACGCCGGCGATGCGGCGAGTGCAGCGATCAGGATCAGGCAGGATTTCTTCGACATGTTCAGCACCCTCGACAACGTCATTTGATCAGGATCGGCGATTCAATGCTGACATGATCGGCCTCGGAGATCGAAATTCCGAGGCCCAGCATCCAGCGTCCCGGCGTCAATTGCGCGACCTTCACATGCCAGCTGTCCTCGCCGTCGCGCGAAGCCTCGACCGGTGCGAGCTTCCTGCCAGACTGGTCCACGAGCGTCACCGACACGGCTTTAGCCGTGAGCGGCGCCTCGTCCGTCGTCTCGAGCTGGATCGCGATCTCGACCGGACCAGCCCGGCCCGGCGAGACCGTGACATTGGCCATCGCCTTCTCGGTATGCAGATGGGTGAAGAAACTGTCGTCGTCGGTCGCCGCAGCAAGCGGTGTCGCGGCAACCGACAGCAACGCAGCCATCGCGAGCGCAAGGCCCACGAAATATCGAGGCAAGGTCATCGGGGACTTGATCCGTTTCATCACATCTTCATTCCCGAATGATCAGGCATTTTCTTCATCATGTGCCCGCCGTCGCCGGGCGCCTGCGCGCCGACGCCCTGGACGTCCAGGGAAACGGCGACCTTGCCGGCCTTCTCGAACTGAAGCGTCACCGGCACCTTGTCGCCCTGCTTGAACGGACCCTTCAGCTCCTGGAGCATCAAATGATAGCCGCCGGGCGCGAACTTCACGGTCTTGCCCGGCTCGATCAACAGCCCCTTGTCGAGCTGACGCATCTTCATCACGCCATTGTCCACCGCCATCTCGTGGACCTCGGCCTTGCCGGCGATATCGGCGGAAACGCTGACCAGCCTGTCCGCCACTGTGCCCTTGTTCTCGATGGTGAGATAGCCGCCCGCGACCTTGGCGCCACCAGGCGTCGCCCGGCTCCAGGCCTGCGAGATGACGAGATCGCCGGCCTTGACGTCGTCGGCATGCACCGGGGCTGCAAACATTGCGGCGGAGAGCGCTGCGAGCGTGAGCATGCGTGACAGCTTATTCATGTCGTTTGCCTTTCTTGTCGTCGTGAACATCATCCCGCCCGTCAGAACGTGTACTTGCCGGCGAGAACGAAGGTTCGCCCCGGGAACGGATGGAACAGGAAATACTGCTCGTTGAAGAGATTATCGATGCCGAAGTCGAACGCGAGATTCTTCGTCGCGTTATAGTGCATCTTCAAGTCCACAACGAAAAAGTTATCGAACGCGCCGTAGACGTGGGAGACACGATCGGTGTTGTCCAGCGTCGAGTACTGCTTGCCGCTGTAGCGTGCGGCAACGGTATAGGCCCAGTTCTCGTTCGGCCGATAGGTGACGCCCAATTTGGCGCGCCAGTCCGGGACGTAGGGCACGCGCTTGCCGACGACGGTCGTGGCAAGATTCGTCAGAGGATCGAAACCGGCCCAGCCCGCGTCGGCCAGGATTCGCGAGTCGACATAGGTCACGCTGCCGAACAACTGTAGACCGTTGATGAGAACGTTGTCCTTATCGGCGGACAACTCGACACCCTGCAACCGGATCGCATCGACATTGCTGAACGTGGTTGCGCTCTGGGTCGCGTTGATCATGTTGGTTTGCGCGATGATCGCGTTGTTGGTCCGCTCCCTGAACACGGTCAACCGGACTCGACCATCATTCCAGTGACGCTCGATATTGAGCTCGCCGGTAAAGTCCTGCTCGGGTTTCAGGAAGGGATTGGCCACCGTGATCGTATTGCCGACGGTCACGTTCTGATAGAGTTCGAGAACTGTCGGGTAGCGATAGGCCTCGCCGAAATTGACCGTGATGTTCCAATCCTTGTTCGGGTCGTAGGAGAGCGACGCCTTCGGCGAGAAATTCGTCGACGCAAGGCCCGGCTGGTTCTTCGTGAACGACGAGGTGATGACACCCGCCCCGCTGGCCAAGGTCACGACGTTCTGACCATCGAGCGATTGCCAGGTCTCCAGCCGCCCGCCCAAGGTCAATTTCAGATTGGGCTGGATTTTCCAGGCATCCTGAAGCCAAAGCGCGCCGGTGCGCGTTTCCCCCTGACTGTTCGCGTAAAGCTGCCCCGTGCCGGTCGCGGCCTGATACCAGACGGCCGAGCCATAGGTCGGGTTTTCCAGGCGGTACCGGTCGCCGTGGATGCCGAAGCTGATCTCGTGCGCCCCGCCGTAACCGAGCGGACGCCAGATGCCCTTGGCGTCGGCGTTCTGCCAGTTGGTGCCGTCCATGCGCTGGATCTTGCCGTTCTGCGAGAAGCCGACGCCGGTGGGAGTTACGGTATAGGGATTGAGCTGGGCGTCCTCGAGATAGTTGTAGCTCGAGGCCGACAGATCGAAATCGAAAGTGCCTTTGGTGTCGCTCTTGATCGCGACCGCGTTGCTCACATGGGTTTGGTCCCAGATATATTTGGCGTTCGCGAAG
The DNA here is from genome assembly GCF_004571025.1 of Bradyrhizobium niftali. Taxonomy (GTDB): domain Bacteria; phylum Pseudomonadota; class Alphaproteobacteria; order Rhizobiales; family Xanthobacteraceae; genus Bradyrhizobium; species Bradyrhizobium niftali. The sequence goes on from NZ_SPQT01000013.1 coordinate 61,937, forward strand.
GTCGTGATGTTGTTGAAGGTCGGCAGCCCGGTCGCCGCCGACCGCAGGTAGGTCTGCGGATCGGAGACCTGATGGTTGTTCCAGATCCCGAATGAATAAGTCGCCTGCACTTGCGCCGTCACGTCATAGGCGAGGCGGATATTTCCGGAAGTCTGCTGCGAATGCGCGAGGATGCCCGTGCCGACAACATTGGCGGGAACGCCTTGCTTGTTCAGCGCAGGAAACGTGCCGGTCGTACCGGCCGGGATCGTGCTGCTCGTCGTATAGGTCAGCGGCTGCTGAAAACTGTCGAGATAATTGGCGCTGACAAGCCAGGACAGCCTGCCGTCGCGATTGCCCGCGGCCGCACTGGTCTGGCTGGTCACGTAGGTGTCCTTGGTGCCGTACTGATTCCACGGCATCACCGAGACCGTTTCCTTGGCGACCGCAAATGGCTTGTCCGGCATCTTGGACGAGATCAGCAATACGCCGCCGATCGAGTTGCCGGGATAGGCCGCGGCGAACGGGCCATTGAGGTAGTCGATCCGACCGATCGCTTCAGGCGAGATCAGGTTCCATCTTGGCGAGGAGTTCGTGTTGTTGTTGCCGATCAGCGCCGAGATGAGGAGGTCGTCGTAATAGATCAGCGTGCGCGCGCTCGAGTTCACGCCCCAGCTTCGCGTCGCCAGCACCGCCTGGTTGTCGCCGTCGTTGCGTTTCCGTACCAACAGGCTCGGCATGTATTTGACGGCGTCCTCGGGGTCCTTGAGGTTGATGGTCTCATCCACCTCTTTCGCGGTTATGCTGAATGACCGCTGCGGCAATTGATAGCGCGCCACCGCAACCGGCGGCTCCAGTGATGCGCGGGCACCGCCCGCCCCCTGCTCGCCCGTGACGGTGGGAGCCGCCCGCTCGCTGGCGGGCTTTGCCGACCGGCTCCTGGCGGCGGCCGTACTCACCGCCGGCTTGCGTGGCTTGGGTTGAACTGCGGCGGGCGCGTCGACGGTCACCGGCGGCAGCACTGCACTGCTGTTTTGGGCGAAGGCTCCGCTCGACGACGCAAGCAGCGCGGCCTGAACGGCAACGACGCTCACGCCACGGCGGGCATGACGACGTAACATGAGACATTCCTGACGCCGGCTTTCTTCCCGGCTGTTCGACAGCATCAATCGCCAGCGGACGAACCGCGGCGACACCGAAGGTCGTCAGGAAAAGCTTGGAGGCGCACGCGCCTGGGCACTTCCGCCCTTTTGGACGGAAACAGCGGACGTCTCCGCCACGTGCCACGTCACGCGCTCGGCGTGGCGGAAGGGAACGGCCAGCGCAACCTCTGGCGACGAACCGAGCGACGCGTTGGCCTGGGCCAGACAGCAGAGCGCACACGCAGCGCCATGCGCGGTTGGGGTGCCGGTCTGATCGTTCAGGCCGCCCTGTTCATTCGCACTGTGGCAGATGACGGCGGCAGACAGCGGATCGGCCACAGCCTGACCGGCCGCCCAACAGGCGGCAATCGGCGCCAGCACCTGCATCACCAGGGCGAGCAGGACCAGGGGTAGGAATTTTTGCAGCCGAGCGCGCATCCACCGAACCATTCGTTCGTGCGCTAACTAAACACCTCGCCGGGACCCGAGTCGAGGTCAGTTCCGCCGCCCGCTTGGTCCAGCGCAAATTTGCCGAAAACTGTGGTCGGAGCGCCCCATCGGGGGCGGGTCCGGCATTTGAGGCAGCCGACGCGCCTCGCCCATCCACAGATTTCTTATATTTGTCATATGCTTACATGACTAAGAGCCCGATCGTTTCGTCAGCTGCTCTTATTTTGAACAATCGTTGCTGAAAATGATGACAAGTGAGAAAAGTTGATCTAGCATCCCTCTTGCTCAGGCTGGCCGAGAGGTCGAAGTCTGGTGGTCCAAGTCTCGGGAGGAGCCCCTGGCGCGCAAAACGCAGCGTCGCCCCGTCAATCAAGAGCAAATCTTAGAATCGGGGATAATAGGGTCGACACAATTTTTGAGCGGGGCTAGGGCCCCGCTCTTTTTTTGTCTGCATGGCGCTTACGCCGATGAATGTCTCCCCCAATCCGGTCGAACTGAGCTTTGAACGCGCGGCCTTGCGCTGCGCGGATCTCTCGCCGCTGGTCTACCAACGCCTCTTCACCGAGCCCCCGGAAACGCGAGCGATGTTCCGATCGCAAGGCAGCGAGCTCGTGAAGGGATCGATGCTCGCGCTGGCGATCGAGGCGATCCTCGACTTCGCCGGCGAACGCAGTGGACATTTCCGGCTGATCGCCTGCGAGGTCGTCTCGCACGATGCCTATGGCACGCCCCGCGCGCTGTTCATTGCCTTCTTCGCCGTCATCAGGGATACGCTGCGCGAGCTGCTCGGCGTCGAATGGTCGCCCGACATCGCGCAGGCCTGGGACACGTTGCTCGTCGACATCGACATATACGCCGCCGCTCAGGCCTGACGCTTTGCGCTGCACCAACGCGGCTGCGGCGATCTCGCGACTGATTGCAGATTGAGTGGCATCAACTCTTGTGAGACACTTTCGGACATCGGTCGCGCAATCAATGACGCGCCGACTAAATTTATGGGAGCGAGCGATGTCCGGGACGAAAGATTTCTCGACGACGAGGCGCGATCTTCTTCAGGCGGCAGCGACCGCCGGCGCCGCGACTGCCCTTCTCGGCAGCATGGGCATAAACCCCGCCCTTGCAGCCGAAGTCGGACGATCCGAGAAGCCGCTGAAGGCGGCGTTCTCCAATGCGGGTCTCCAGGCGACCTGGTGCGCGCAGGGCAAGCAGGCCGCGGAATTCTGGGGCAAGCTGTTCAATGTCGAAGTCACCTGGTTCGACGGCCAGCTCGATGCGGTGAAGCAGCGCGCCGCGATCGACAACATGGCCTCGCAGAAATGGGATTTCGTCGCGATCCAGGCTTTCGGTATCGGCACCCTCACCCAGCCCGTGCAGAAGATGATCGATGCCGGCACGCCCGTGATCGACATGGACACGCTGATTGCCCCGCTCGACCAGATCAACGTCCACTCTTTCCTTGCCCCCGACAACGAGTTCATGGGCGCCTCGGTGACGCAGGCGCTGTGCAACGCCATGGGCGGCAAAGGCAAGATCATCATGACGCAAGGCGCGCTGGGCCATACCGGGGCGCAAGGGCGCGCCAAGGGCTTCAACAGTGTCGTCAAGCAATTCCCGAACATCGAGGTGCTCGACACCCAGCCCGCCGATTGGGACGTCTCCAAGACCGCGCGCCTCTGGGAAACCTATCTGACCAAATATCCGCAGATCGACGCGGCGTTCTTCCACAATGACGACATGGCGCTCGCCGCCGCCAACATCATGAAGGCGCGCAATCGCACCAACATCCTGATCGGCGGCGTCGACGCGATGCCGCCCGCGATCCAGGCGGTGAGCGAGGGCCGCATGTTCGCGACCGTGCGCAATCCCTCCTGCCGCATCCATGGCGGCGCGATCATCGCGGGCGTTTCCGCCGTGGTCGGCGGCGAGAAGAGCGGACAGGGCATCCCCAAGAACGTCGTCACCGACGGCCCGGTCGTGACCAAGGCCAACGCCGCCGGAATGCAGTGGATGCAGGATCACTTCCTGATCTGAGCCTCCAAGATCTGATCTGCAATGCGAGAGGATCGTTCGCCCATCCTGGAACTGCAAGGCATCACGAAGAGCTTCGGCGGCGTCGAGGCGCTTCGTGGTGTCGACTTCGCGCTTCATCCCGGCGAGATCCACGGTCTCGTCGGCGAGAACGGCGCCGGAAAAAGCACGCTGATGAAGATCATCGCCGGCGTGCACACCGAATTCACCGGCCGTTTCCTGGTCGACGGCAAGGAGACCCATTTCCGCTCGGCGCGCGACGCGCATGCGGCCGGGATCGCCATGGTGCATCAGGAGCTCAGCGTCGCGCCCGACCTCACGGTCGCGGAGAACGTCTTCCTCGGCAACCAGCCGACCAACGCCCTCGGCCTGGTACAGTGGCGGCGCATGGCACGCGAGGCCGGCGAGCAGCTTGCCCGCTTCGGCATCAACGTCGATCCGATGAGCCGGCTCGGCGACCTTCCGATCGGGCTCCAGCAGCTCATCGAGATCGCCCGCGTGCTGTTCTCCGGCGCCCGCATCGTCATCCTCGACGAGCCGACCTCCGCTCTCTCCCCGCCCGAGGTCGAGCGGCTGTTCGCGACGCTCAGGCGCCTGCGCGAGGCAGGCACTGCAATCGTCTTCATCTCGCATTTCATCGAGGACATTTTGCTCGTGTCGGACACGGTGACAGTGTTCCGCAACGGACGGAAGGTCGCGGAGACAGCGAGCGCTGCGACCAGCAAGGGCGCGCTGATCGAGGCTATGATCGGCCGCGGCGGCGAAGCGCTCGAGCACAGCTATACCGACGATCTGATGCTGCCCCAGCCGAGCGACAGCTCGGTGATCCTGAAGGTCGACCAGCTTTCGCTAGCCCGCAGCCTGAAGGACATCTCCTTCGAGGCGCGTGCCGGCGAAGTGCTCGGCATCTACGGCTTCATGGGCTGCGGCCAGCAGGAGCTCTCGCGCATCCTGTTCGGCAAGCTGAAGCCGGACGGCGGCACGCTCGCCGTCGAGGGGAAACCCAAGACCTTCGCCAGCACGGCGGCCGCGCGCCGCGCGGGCGTGGCGCTGGTGCCGGAAAGCCGGCGCGACATGCTGTTTCACCAGGAGCCGGTCTACAAGAACATCTCGATCAGCATCCTGGATCGCATCTCATCGCTGCTGCTCAAGCCCGCGCAGGAGCGCGACATCGCCAAACGACAGGTCGAGCAGCTCCAGATCCGGCCGCCCGTGGTCGGCCTCGATCTCGGCATGCTCTCCGGCGGCAACCAGCAGAAGGTCGCGCTGGCGAAATGGCTGACCTATCCGCCAAAACTGCTGGTGCTGTGCGAGCCGACCCGCGGCATGGATGTCGGCGCCAAGAACGACGTCATCAACATCGTCCGCGACCTCCGCACCAGGGGGCTCGCCATCATCGTGCTGTCGACCGAGCCGGAAACGGTGCTGTCGCTGGCCGACCGCATCCTCGTGCTCAAGCGCGGCGCGGTGGTGCGGGAGTTCAAGAACGAACCGGTCAGCAAGGACCGCCTGCTGGAAGCGGCGTGACGGAGAAGCACAATGGCGAGCAGTGAGACGGCCTTTGCTGAAGCTCATCGGGCGCGTGGTCTCGCGCCCTTCCTGCGCTCGCAGATGCGCAACATAGCACCGTTCCTGACACTGATCTTCCTCTCCGCCTTCTTCTGCTTTGCGAGCCCCTCCTTCGCGACGCTTGACAATCTCGGCAACATCCTGACGCAGGTGTCGGTGACAGGCATCATCGCCGTCGGCCTCACCTTCGTGATCCTCTGCGCGGAGATCGACCTCTCGATCGCCAGCATCGCCAACGTCACCGGCATCGCGGTCGCCTATTTCACGCTGCAAGAGTCCTACGTCAACATCGCCAACATCCCCCTGCCCGGCGCGGTTGCGATCCTGCTGTCGATCCTGCTCTGCGCGCTGCTCGGCCTCGTCAATGCGCTGGGGCTGACCGTGATCGGCATCCCCTCCTTCATCATGACCTTGGCGATGATGCAGATCGCAGCCGGCATCTCGGCGCTGCTGGTGCGCGGCCAGATCGCCTACAAGGTGCCCGGCCTGATCACGACGCTCGGGTCCGGTTCGATCGGCGGCATCCCATGGATCGTCATCGTCGCGGCCATCATGCTGCTCGGCGGCCATCTGGTGCTGACCTACACGCGCTTCGGCCGCTACGTCTACATGGTCGGGGGCAATCGCGAGGCGGCCGAATATTCCGGCCTCAACGTCAAGCTCATCCTCGGCGCCGTCATGGTGATCTCGGCGGTGTGCTCCGGCATCGGCGGCATGCTGGGCGTCGCGCATTTCGGCAGCGCGCAGCAGAACGAGTTCGACACCTATCTGCTCGACTCCATCGCCGCGGTCGTCGTCGGCGGCACCAGCCTGTTCGGCGGCCGCGGCGGCATCGGCAACACCATCGTCGGCCTGTTCGTGCTCGGCGTCCTCAACAACGGCCTCGACCACGTCAACATCGACAGCTTCCTGAAGATCCTGATCCGCGGCCTGATCCTGCTGGCGGCGCTGGTCATCAACGTCTATGCGCAGCGGCTGAGGGAGAAAGCGGCGGAGTAGACCGCCCTCAAAAACAAAAACTGCGAAAACAACCCCATGCACAGTAGAAACTGTGAGGAAGTTCAGCCGCTTACCAAACCCGCGATTGCGTAAGCGCGACCGCGCCGACGTTTGACTCGTCGGGCAAGACAGGAGCACAACGCCATCATGGCGCCGATCCCGTAGGGAGCGCAGAGCTCAGGGGAGCGGCTCGACCTTTGCCGCCATGTCGGGGACGCGGGTAATTCTGAACCAGGCGTTGCTGCATTTCAGAAGCCAAACGTCGCGATCAGGTTGAGACAACCTCGCATTTTTCTTTGCGCCGAGTGGCTTTTCGCACGTGAAGCCTTGTGCACGGATCTGGGCCGCCAGCATTCCCTGAATCGTTTCGGCCGGAATTTGCTGCGCCCGCACTTGCGGACCAAAAAGAATAAAAGCGAAGGAAAAGAGTAATGATCCAGATGCTCTGTGCATGATTTCAACCCTTGAAGCAGCCACCCCGCGAGTTCGAATGTCGCACTATAGCAGAAACACCGGTGTTGTCCGCGCCCGGACGAGCCCGCCTTAGCGCGGCCTGCTCCAGTTAGCCTCCGTGCTCACGAATACGCCGTATAGGAACTGACCCACACCAGGATCGAGGCGAGCAGGCCGATCACCCCTGCATTCCCGGCAAAGGGAGCGGCGCTGCCGGACATTTCCGGACGAAGCGAGTCACGGCTCATCCCATCGGTATCGATATCTCAGCCGGAAATCACCGTCGTACCGTCAAGCGCGTTTGTACACGCCGGCCCCTAGCACACAAAATAATGACCAAGGCTGGTCCTCATTGGACGGTTGTGCTAGCGTTCCATTTGCAATGGAGGTTTCAAGAAATGGCCTCGTCGCAACTTTTTCACTGCGCCTCATTTCGATTCTCGCATACGCCGTCGAGCGTTTGATGCATCGCATATTGCTGGAAGATGCGCGCCCTGGCGCGCCAAAGCACGAGTGTTTCAAGTCGTTCCGTGGTTTTGTGTATAAGGAATGATGTCATGCGTATCACAATGCTGAATCAATTTTTCGGAATTCTCGCCGTCACCGCGACGTTGCGCGGGACCGAAACAGCGTTCGCCCGGAACGCGGCAGCCCTGCCTCCACCCTATCATTGAGACGATCGAAGACGCGGGGAACGCGCGCGACGTGTGGGCCAAGGCTCCGGCGATATGATGTGGCTCAACTGATCGAAAATACGCCGGGCTCGACCGTCACGAGAGACGATACGATTCCGACGTTGGGCAAGGAGAATTGAACGAAGCCGTAAATCCAAATCAAAAATCAGCAGAGGAGGTTCGAGATGTTTCGAGGATTCCTGCCACTGACATTGTCTCTCTGCCTTGGTGCGGCGACAGCACCAGCAACGCGGGCTCAATCGGCGCCGCCGACCACCGAACAGGAGGCGCACGCCATCGCGGTCGACGCCTATGTTTACTTCTACTCCATCATGTCGATGGACGTATCCCGCAAGCAATTCACCAACGGCACGACCGATTTCAGGGGGCCGATGAACACGTTCGTCAACGTGCCCGAATACCCGCCGGCGGATTTCAAGGGCGTGGTGCGTTCCAACTTCGATACGCTGTATTCCGTCTCCTGGCTCGACATGACCAAGGAGCCGGTCGTCATCTCGGCGCCGGATACCGATGGGCGCTACTATCTGCTGCCGATGCTCGACATGTGGACGGACGTCTTCGCATCGCCGGGCTGGCGCACGACGGGCACCAAGGCCGGGACGTTCCTGGTGGCGCCGGCGAACTGGCGGCCGGATCTGCGCGACAGATTCGCTGAGGAGTTCAAGCTTCCAAAAGACACCCAGCGCATCGACGCGCCAACGCCCTACGTCTGGCTGATCGGCCGGACCAAGACCGACGGGCCGCCGGATTATGATGCGGTCCACAAGATCCAGGCCGGCTACAAGGTCACCCTGCTTTCCGAGTATGGCAAAACGCCCAGGCCGGTCGAATTCAAGCCGGACCCAAGCGTCGACATGAAGACGCCGCCGAAAACCCAGGTCGATACCATGACGGCCGGCGTGTATTTCGCCAATGCTGCGGAGCTGCTCAAGCTGCATCCGCCTCATGTCACCGACGAGCCGATCATCGCGCAGATGAAGAAAATCGGCATCGAGCCCGGCAAGAGCTTTGATATCGGCAAGCTCGATCCGGCCGTGCAAAGGGCGCTGGAAACCGCACCGCAGGACGCGCAGAAGCTGATGGCCTGGAAGCTGCCGACGCTGGCGCGGGTTGCCAACGGCTGGGGGATGAACACCGACACGGTGGGTGTTTACGGCAACTACTACCTGAAGCGGGCCATTCTCGCGCAGCAGGGGCTTGGCGCCAACGTGGTCGAGGATGCCATCTATCCGCTCAATCTCGCCGACGACACCGGTAAGCCGCTCGATGGCGCGAACAAATACACCCTCACTTTCGAGAGGGGCGCCACGCCGCCTGTCAATGCGTTCTGGTCGATCACGCTCTACGATCAGGACGGCTTCCAGGTCGGCAACACGCTGAACCGCTTTGCGGTCTCTAGCTGGATGCCGTTCAAGTACAATGCGGATGGTTCGCTCGACCTCTACTTCCAGAACGCGAGCCCCGGCAAGGAGCTCGAAGCCAACTGGCTTCCTGCACCGAAGGCGCCGTTCAATCTGACCATGCGCCTGTACGCGCCAAAGTCGGAAGCGCTGACCGGAAAATGGAATCCGCCGCCGGTTGTGAAGTCACAGACAACGGTTGGCATATCGGCCCAATAAAAGTTGACGGCTCGCCGGCGCTTCGGCGCCGGCGTCCGACAGAGCGAACGCGAAGCAGGCGTCTAACCGTCGGCGACTACACCAACGGCCTTATCGCCGGAGGACGCTTGAACCCGCAGCTTGGCGGTCAGGCCTAAAGGCTCTGGTGCAAGTCCGTTGCTGAAGGGTCAGCACTCCTTCCATAATTCTCCAAATACGAACATAGTTCCGCCCTGCTCGGCTGCGTTAAAAATCAACACCGAGCGGCTGGCAAGAAACAATCCTCGCAGGCCCAATTACCGATGCGTTGAGTGTTCGCTCGCCGTGCGCACACGCGCGGATCGCTCTCACGCGAATGCCATTGCATTTTGATACGGAGCATCAAATGAACTCCATGCTGGACGACAGGCTCGTGGAAGGGCAGATCGCAAGCTTGGAGGAGCAACTGTCGAACCTGGCACGCGAAGCAGGAGTCAGTTCTGCGGCCGCGCCGACCAGCATCAAGCGGTTTCCCATCCTGCTGGCAACGCTTCAGGCGGATTGGCGCTATGTGGCTTTGGTCGGCTCCCTGTTGGCAGTATCCCTTGGTGTGGTTGCCTGGTGGTGGTCATTCTCCGCCGACACGGCAAAGATGCCTCCCCCAGACCCGGCACCTCTGGCGCGCTCCGCCGCGCCGGAGTCGGTCGTGCCGACTGCCGTTGCCCTGCGTCCCGAGTCGTCGCAGCAGCTCCAAACGACGGCGCGTGATCTTGCTGCCTTGAGCCAAACGGTCGAACAGCTTAAGGCGAGGCAGGAACAATTGATCCGCGACAATGAAAATCTGGCAAGCCAACTCAAGGACAGTCGAGAGGAATCGGCGCGCAACAACGGCATCATCTTCCAGATCAGGGCCGATCAGATCCAAATGGCGCGCGAAAACCAGACGCTCACCGAGCGGCTCAACGCAAGTCAGGACCAACTCGCCCGCGTCATCGCCAACGCTTCGGAACCAAAGGCAATGCCCGAGGCGTCACCAACGACGAGCCCCGAACAGCCAAAGACGATGCCCGAAGCGTCGCCAGCGGTGAGCTCTGAAGAGCCCAAAGTGGTACCCGACATACCGCTGCCACGCCCGCGGCAGTCGGCCAATGTCGTTCAAACGCAAAGGACCGCGCGCCCCCCGGAGCGGCCGCAAGCCAAGAAGCCGCAACCGTCAATCTCATGGCCATGGTCCACGCGCTAAAGCGGGCATCGACGTTCCACAGAAATTGACGCTGCGAGCGGTGGCAGCCGGCGAACTTGGGATGCGCCAACGAACGCGCTCTCCATTCTATGGATGTCCGCTTTCGGTCGAGGCCAATGCCATCTGGCCGGCAATTTCGTCAGCTCGCCAACACCGCACCGCATGTCCGTCGGCTCGCGTCTCCAGCGACGGCCCTGGCTCCCGGCGGCACACGTCCTCGGCATATCGACATCGCGGACTGAACGCGCAGCCGTCCGGCGGATCGAGCGGATTGGGAAGGTCGCCCCCTGTCGTCGCCAACGGTGCATGGCGCAACGGATCGGGGATGGCGGCGATCAGGGCTTGCGTATAGGGGTGCGCCGGCCGTTCGAAGATTTCGCGCCAGTCGCCATTCTCGACAATGCGCCCGAGATACATCACGGCGACCCTGTCGCTCATGTGCTCGACGACGCCGAGGTCGTGGCTGATCATGATGTAGGAGAGGCCGAGCGTCTCCTTCAATTCCAGCAGCAGATTGATGATCTGGGCGCGGATCGAGACATCGAGCGCCGACACGGGTTCGTCGCAGATGACGATCTTGGGATTGAGGATCAGAGCGCGCGCAATGCCGATGCGCTGGCGCTGGCCGCCCGAGAATTCATGCGGGTAGCGGTCGGCCTGTTCGGGCCGCAGGCCCACATGCCGCAGCATCGTCGCGACGCGGTCCTCGATCTCGCTTGCGGCGGTTACGCCATGCACCCGCAGGGGATCCTCGAGCGTGCGGCGAACGGTCTGGCGCGGATTGAGCGAAGCATACGGATCCTGAAACACCATCTGCACGATGCGGGCCAACGCCTTGCGATCGCCGGATTGCCTGTTCGTCACGACCTGTCCATCCAGCACGATGCGGCCGCGCGTCGGCGTCAGCAGACCAAGGATCGACAATGCGACCGTCGACTTGCCGGAGCCGGACTCGCCGACGAGGCCGAGACATTCGCCGCGCTTCAGCCTGAGATCGACACCGTCGACGGCACGGAGCAGCCGCCGGCCGCGCCCCAGCAAGCCGCCCCCGAGCGGAAAATGAACCGCGAGATCCTCGATGCTGAGAATGACGTCGCCGTCCGGCCTGCCCTGCGGTTCATGCATGGTGGTGACACCTCACCAGACCGCCCGCCTCCAGCCATGTCGTCTCCGGCGCAGTGGTCCGGCAAATATCGGTCGCCTTCGGACAACGCGGATTGAACCTGCAGCCATCAGGGAAAGCCGTGATCGCCGGGACGACGCCCGCGATCTCCTGCAGCCTGGTACGGCCAAGCGCGGCGCGACTGCCGAGCCGCGGCAACGAGTCGACGAGGCCCTGCGTATAGGGGTGCGAAGGCGCACGGAAGATATCGGCCGAGCCGCGCTCCTCGACGATGCGGCCGGCATACATCACCGCAACGCGGCGACAGACATTGGCGACCAGGCCGAGATCATGGCTGATCATCAGGATGGCCGTTCCTCGCTCGGCACAGAGATTGCGCATCAGCTCGATGATCTCCGCCTGAACGGTCACGTCGAGCGCGGTGGTCGGCTCGTCGGCGATCAGAAGATCCGGGCCGCAGGCGAGCGCGATGGCGATCATCACGCGCTGGCGCATGCCGCCCGACAGCTGGTGCGGGTAATCCTTCACGCGTCGCTGGGGCGCAGGGACGCGGACGCTCGCCAGCGCCTCGACCGCCAGCTGGTCGGCCTCGCGCCAGCTCTTGCCCTGATGCAGCACGAACATCTCGGCGATCTGCCGTCCCACCGGCGAGACCGGATTCAGCGCCGTCATCGGCTCCTGGAAGATCATGGCGATGCGATTGCCGCGCAGCGCCCGCTGCCGGGCAGCTGGGAGCCGCTGGATCTCCCGCCCCTCAAACCGGATGACGCCGCCGCCGATCGACAAGGGCGGCCGCAACAGGCCGATCAGGGCCAGCGCCGTGATGCTCTTGCCGCAGCCGGATTCGCCGACCAGGCCGAACGTCTCACCCCGATCGATGCGGAACGAAACGCCCTCCACGGCGGGAACCTGGCCGGAACCGTGGTTGAGGTCGATGCGCAAATCCTCGACTTCGATCAGCGGCGAGCCCGTCATGTGCGCCGGCTCCGCGATTGCGGATCGAGAATGTCGCGCAGGCCATCGCCGAGCAGGTTGAGGCCGAGCACCGTCAGGAAGATGGCAAGGCCGGGAAACACCGAGAGCCACGGCGCCGTGGTGATCTGGTCGCGGGCTTCCGACAGCATGCTGCCCCAGCTTGGAAAAGGCGGGCGGACGCCGAGGCCGAGGAACGACAACGCGGCTTCGGACAAGACCGCGCTGCCCATGCCAAGCGTGCCGATGACGACGATGGGTCCGAGCATATTCGGCAAGAGCTGCGTGATCATGATGCGCACATCGCCGTAGCCGAGCACGGTTGCAGCCTGCACGTAGCCCTGGCTCCTCAGCGACAGCGCCGAGGCCCGTGCGAGGCGGCAGGTGAAGGACCAGTTGGTCAGCCCGAGTGCGATGAGCAGGCTGGTCAGGCCGGGGCCGAGCACCGCCATGATGGCGAGCGCGAAGATCAGCGAGGGGATCGCGAGCATCAGATTGGTCAGGCCATTGACGACATCGTCCCACCAGCCGCCAAAATAGCCGGCGCTCAGGCCCAGCGCCACGCCGATGACGCTGTTGATGAGCTGGGAGACGATGCCGACGGTCAGCGAGACGCGTGCGCCGTACAGGACGCGGGAATAGATGTCGCGGCCCTGCCCGTCGGTGCCGAACCACCAGGTCCAGCTCGGGGGCTCCTCCGCATTCATCAGGTTGGCGTCCATGACGGGGTCGGTGTGCGCCAGCCAGGGCGCGAGCAGGCCGACGACGATCGCAAGCGCGAACAACGATCCGCCGATGACGAGATTGGCGCGGAGCTTCATGCGTATCTGATCCTGGGATCGATCACGCCGTAGAGCACGTCGATCAGCAGATTGATCGCGAGAAAGAACAGCACCACCACGAGAATGGAGCCCTGGACGGCGGGAATGTCGCGCTGCAGGACGCTGTCGACGAGCAGCGAGCCGATGCCCGGCCAGGAGAACAGTTTCTCGACGACGACCGCCTGCCCCATCAGCGCGCCGAACTGCAGGCCCATTGTCGTGAGAATCAGGACGAGCGCGTTGCGCATCACGTGCCACTTCACGACCCTGGTCTCGCTCATGCCCTTCGAGCGGGCCGTGCGGACAAAATCAGCGGTCATGATCTCGAGCACCGCGGCGCGCGTCGTCCGCGCCAGCAGCGCCATCGGCGAGACGCCGAGCGTCACGGCCGGCAGGATCAGATATTTGAGGCCGCCGTCGCCATAGCCGAAACTCGGCAGCCAGCCGAGTTTCAGCGCGAACAGGTACATCAGCAGCAGTCCGAGCCAGAACTTGGCCATCGAAAGTCCCGACACCGCCACCACCATCGCTGCGCTGTCGACGATACCACCCGGCCGCAGGGCCGCGACGAAGCCCAGCGGCACGCCGACCACGACCGCAAATGCCATGGACGCGAAGATCAGTTGCAGCGTCGGCCCCATCCGCTTGGCGATCATGGTCGTGACCGGCTCGCGCGTCCGGAACGACGTCCCGAAATCACCTGTGGCGAGCTTCGCGACATAGGCGCCGAACCGCATGTAAACGGGCTCGTCGAGTCCGAGCTGCTTTTTCATGCGCGCCTCGACCTGCGGGTCGCTGTCATCGCTCATGGTCGAGATGATGCTGCCCGGAACGACGCTGAACAGCACGAAGACCAGCATCACGACGGCCAGTACGGTCGGAACGGTTTGCAGGAGTCGACGGATCAGGAAGGAGAGCATCGGCACTTTTCCTCTCTCCCTCCATCTGACGTCACGATGGAGGGAGCGCGATAGCGCATGTCACTTCGCGGGCGAGGTCTCGTCGACCCAGAGGTCCTCGACGTTCTGATGGGTCAGCTCCGTCGCGTTCAACTGAATTCCCTTGAGCCAAGGCTGCACGGCCATGACCGCCTTGTTGTAGTTGAAGAACCAGACCGGCGCCTCTTCATAGAGCAGCGCATTGGCCTTTTGCAGCAGCTGGCCGCGCTTTGCGGCGTCGTCGGTCTGCCCGGCCTCGTCGATCAACTTGTCGAAGTCTGCGTTCTTGAAGTTCATGTAGTTGCAGGCCGATTGCGGCGTCGACGAGTGGAAGCATTTGAGGGCGGCCTGCGGATCCGGGCCGGACTGCTGGGAGTAGACAAACGCCTGGTAGTCGCCGCTGCGGACCACCTCCGCCAGAATCGCGGTCTCGACCTGCTTGACCTTCGCCTTGATGCCCACCTTGTCCAGCATCGGGATGACGGCCGTGACGATCGGCAGGCCCCAGCTCTCGTTCTGGCTGGTGGTCCATTCGAACTCGAAGCCTGAGGGATAGCCTGCGTCGGCGAGCAGTTGCTTGGCCTTGGCGGGATCGTAGGCGTAGGGCTTCATGGTCTTGTCGTAGAGCGGCGAGGTCAGCGGCAGCCAGCTGGTGGCGCGATAGGCCTTGTTCTTGACCAGCTTGTTGATGATCAGGTCGGTGTCGATCGCATAGTTGATCGCCTGCCGGACGCGCTTGTCGGTGAACGGCTTGAATGCGGGATTCATCCCCATGTAGCGCGTGAAGACCTCGGCGACCTCGACGATGGTGCCCTTGAGATCCGCGTCGGATTGATATGCGACATACTGCGCAGGTCCCAGCACCGAAGTGTCGATCTCCTTGTTGCGGAAGGCGACATCGCGGGCCGCGGCCTCGCCCATGACCGATACGATGACCTTGTCGGCGTAGGGCTTGCCGGGCTTGTAGAACCGGTCCCACCGTTCGAGCACAATGCGCGATCCCGGCACGTGCTCGACGAACTTGAACGGTCCAAGACCGATCGGTTTCTGGATAAAGCCCTCCTTGGCGGCCTCGTCGGCGGGATAGATCGAGGTCAGCGCGGTGAAGAGGTAGAAGCCCGGATCGACCTTCTCGGTCAGCTTCATTTCGAGGGTGAAGTCGTCGATCTTCTTCAGGCCGGAAATTTCCTTGGCCTGGCCCTTCTCGACCGCGGCGGCGCCCTCGATCACGCGGACATAGCGCGCGCCCGGGTAGGCCTTGGCGCCGTCCATGATGCGGTTGTAGGACCAGATGACGTCGTCGGCGGTCATCTTGCGGCCATTGTGGAAATAGGCGTCGTCGCGAAGCTTGAAGGTGTAAACGAGACCGCCGCCCGAGACGACGACCTCCTTGGCAAGCTCCGGAACCGGCTTTCCTTCCGCGGAATCCCAGATGTAGAGCGAGCGATGCAGCGCCTTGGCGTAGATCTCGTCCTGGGCGCGCTGGGTGGTGTGAATGTCCAGGCTGGTGAAACTCGAGCCATAAGGCGCGGTCATGCGGATGGTTCCACCCTTGCGCGGTGTCTGAGCCTCTGCTGATCCGGCGAGCGCCAGTCCCAAGCCCGCGACGATCGCAATCATCCTGAACATCATGGTCCCTCCGACAATGCAGGCGTATTCCAGTCAGCGAGTTGACCATCCGCAGCACGTCGAGCGCAAGCTCCTCTTTTCGTCTTGGATGCCGCAGTTCCTTGCAACGCATCCTCCAAGACGCCCGCCCCGGGGGCAAAGCCCTCAGGATGAGGCCGTGCTCTGCGGCGAGACCTTCAATCCATCGAGAATCGGAAGCGGAAACAACGATCTACGAACGGTGAACGCCTTGCGCGATCGATGCGACCAAGCTCAGGACAAGGGCCTTGGCCCGAAGATCTCGTCGCGATGGGAATCCGGACATGAAAAGCCGAACGCTAGGTGCTTTGCTTATCGGCGGACTGGTCGCCGCGACGGCCGTGCTGGCAAGCCCGGTCGCGGCCAGCCTCGGCCGGTACAGCGAGGCGGACAGCATCCGGTTCGGCTGGAGTCGCACCACCGGCGTGAACGACTATCTTGACGAAACGGGGTGGGCGGTCCGGGGCCATGACACTCCGGATAATTTCGTCGAACGACTGCTCAGCATCCCCGTCGGAGCGGTCGCACGGGGCGCAGGTGCGGGTTTCGAAGCCAGGGTTTCCCAAGGTACCGGTCTGCCACTGCCAGAGAGCTGGAGCATCGCCACGGCGAAGAATTCGCCGTACATCACGTCGGTCTACGCCGAGACCCCGCGCGATCTCGCGGCGGTGCTCGGCTTCTATCGCGCCGAGCTCGGCAAGCGTGGCTGGATCGAGACGGTGGTCGAACCAGACCGGGCCGTGATCACCTTCACGACGGTCCGTGGACCGGTCCTGCTCCGGCTTTCCCGTCAGAACGACAGGACAATCGCCGAACTTTCGCTGCGCAAGCCGGGTGTCGCGAATGCCGGCCTCCTGCCGAGGCCGAGGCAGGCAAAGCTGATGCTCGGCAACAAGTCGGACGAGGGGGCGGTCATCACCGTCGCCGACCAGACCATCAAGCTGCCGGCGCACGCCGGCGAGAAACTGGCGCACTCCGACTCCGCCGCATCCGAAATACCGGACAGCCAAAAAATCGATCTGCCACCCGGCAAGTACAAGGTCACCCTCAAGGTCGAGGGTGGCACGGTCGATATCCGGGAGTTCGAGGTCGCGGCCAACGAGACCTGGGGTCTGCTGGCCGGTACAGACGGCGTCCTGCTGCCGATGCGGCTCTATTGAAGCGCATCGGCCTCTAGCCGTTCACAAACTCCGGCATCCAGTCCCGCAGCTTTCGCGCGGCGCCGGTGACGTCGGCGATCGCAGGGAATGCCCCCGTCTCCACCATCATCGCCCGCGCCAGCCGCACGGCGCGCGCCTCGCTGATCGCCCGCCTCCGCGGATCCTCGATCAGCTCGAAATCGATGTTGTGGGCGAGGCCGAAGATGCGGCGGATGGTTTTGGCCGCGGCGAAGCCGACCGCATCGGCGAACAGGCGCTGCATGTAGGCCTGCCGCTCGGCCTCCAGCCGCGCCGCGCCCGTCTCGCCGGCGAAGAGCGAGGCCGGATAGGCGTCACCGGCGGCTCCGGCGCGCCAGAGATCGAGGAATTTGCGGGCGAACTCGTTCCAGACCTGCTCGACCGTCTCCAGCACCCAGCCCTCGAACGCAGCCCGTTCGCCCGGCGCGCGCTCGTGACCGGCGGAGGCGAAATAGGCCATCAGCAGATTGGCCAGCACGGCGCCGACGTCGAACCCCATCGGGCCGTAGAATGCGAATTCCGGGTCGATCACCCGCGTCTGGCTGTCGGTGACCATGATCGAGCCGGTGTGGAGATCGCCGTGGAGCAGTGCCTCGGGACTTGCCATGAACTTCAGCTTCAGCCGGGAGATGGCGACGTGCAGGTCC
This sequence comes from Bradyrhizobium niftali, assembly GCF_004571025.1. Lineage (GTDB taxonomy): Bacteria > Pseudomonadota > Alphaproteobacteria > Rhizobiales > Xanthobacteraceae > Bradyrhizobium > Bradyrhizobium niftali. The sequence continues at coordinate 79,398 of NZ_SPQT01000013.1, forward strand.
ATGTCGTCGCGCAACGACGCTGCCAGGCCGTCGAGGTAAGGCGCGGTCCAGCGGTTCTGCTCGGCGATGCGGTAGGGATCGGTGAAGATCAGATCCTCGGTGATCTTGCACAGCGCATGGTTGCCGGCGAAGGCGGCGATGCCCTCCTTCTTCTCGGCCGCGGAGAGCGCGAGGTCGGACGTGAAGAACAGCGTCCGCGCCATGAAGGCGGTGATGTCGCCCGCAAAGCGCGGATATTGCGCTGCCGCGACCAGCCCCTTGCGCATGATGATGTGGGGCTCGAGCAGCTCCATCACCGTCAGCGCCAGTGTCTCGTTGTGGTGCAGCAGCGCCGGCACGAGGCCGGGCGCGAGGTCAGCCTGCTTTGACAAGGCGAGATATTCGTAATGAGCCCGCGACAGCGGCAGCGGCCAGCTCTTGCCGACGAGGCGGACATAGGGCAGCGCCTGCTTCACGGCGACGCCGCCGCGATCGCCCTTGACGATGAAAACGAGATTGAGATTGCCGTCACCGACCTCGGTGATCGACCAGGACACCGGCTCAGCGCCGAGCAGCGCCACGAGATCCGGGAGACCCGCGAGATAATCCCGCAAGGCCGCCTCATGCAGAATCCGGTAGTCCCCTGCCCGATCCCCGGTCATGACGATCCCATCCCATGCTTGGCACGGCCGGATCGTTACTCCCGCTCCAGGAAGCTCGAGCCGATCCCGGCCTTTCTTTTGATGGGATCGTAATCACAATAGACGCCGTCCGCCAACAGCGTGTAGCTGGCGCTGACGTTGTATTTGTCCAGCTTGACCGAGTTCAACCCGATCACCGAGGTGCTCTTGCCGCCGTTCCACTTGAACGGCGTCGAGCTCTTGGCCTGCTCGCAGGCCATCACGGCTTCGTTGAAGACGTAGCCCTCGACGAACGCCTTCAGCGTCCGCACCTGCACGGCCATCTTCCACTCGAAATAGCCGATGGCGCCCAGGCCGGCGACGATCAGCACCAGAAGCGCGACGACGATCCTCTGAAAAGTCATTCGTTCCCCCAAAACAATATCGTCAGCAAAAAAAGTCCTTTTGTTTGAGCATGATCTGCTCGGAAAACCGCTGCACACTTTTCCGGATCATGCTCTAGAACGGCATGCCCATCAATTTCGACAGGCGTTCGATCGAAAGGTAACCGGCGTGGTAGGCGGCAAGGCCCGCGCCGTAGATGATCGCCGAGATGATCGTGGTCCAGATCAGCTTCCGTCCCATCCGCGTCCGGATCGGCGCACCGGGATCGGTCCCGGGCGCGCCCACGCCGTCCTCGTGCTGGCTGCGCACGCCGAACGGCAGCGTCAGGAACAGCGCGATCCACCAGATGACGAAGTAGATCGCGATCGCGGTCGATATCTGGATGGCCATGGGGCGGCCTTACGCCTGCTCGATTTCGACCAGCGCGCCGGAAAAGTCCTTCGGGTGCAGGAACAGCACCGGCTTGCCGTGGGCACCGATCTTCGGCACGCCGTCGCCGAGCACCCGCGCGCCCTCCTTCACCAGGGTGTCGCGCGAGGCGATGATGTCCACGACCTCGTAGCAGACGTGGTGGATGCCACCATCGGCGTTGCGTTCGAGGAACTTTGCAATCGGGGAAGTTTCACCGAGCGGCTCGATGAACTCGATCTTGGTGTTGGGGAGCGTCGCGAACACCGTGGTGACGCCATGCTCGGGCAGCGGCACGGCCTCCGAGATCTGCGCCCCGAACGCGGCGCCATAGATTTTTGCAGCCTTGACGGCATCCTTGGTCGCGATCGCGACATGGTTGAGCCGACCCAGCATGGTTCTTCTCCCTTAGGGCATGATCCGGAAAAGCGCGAAGCGGTTTTCCGAAAAGATCATGCCCAAATTATACTGTCAGTACGTGTACCAGACAGGCGGGCTTTTTGCCCCAATGTTCGTTGATCACGGCCCGGACCGCGCGTCGCACCGACTCAGCCAGGGCGTCCGGATCGCGGCGGCGCGCTTTTGGCAGCCCCTCGATCGTGGACATCACGGCTTCAAAGACCAGATCGTCGAAAGCCTCGCCCGCCCTGTTCTTCTCGGGAACGCCGACGAGATCGACCTCGGGTTCGTCCACAAGCTCGCCCTGCGCGGTCATGGCGATGGCGACGAAAGCGCAGCCGGAAAAGGCCATGCGGCGGCGTTCGACCACCGCGCGGGACTTGGAATCCTCCAGGATCGTGCCGTCCTTGTAGAGACGGCCCGAGGGCACCTCGCCGACGATGCCGGGATCGCCGGGGCCGAGCTTGACGAGGTCGCCGTTGCGGCAGACCAGCACGCGCGGCACGCCGGCGGCGCGCGCGAGCTTGGCGTGCTCGTGCAGGTGCAGCGCCTCGCCATGGACCGGGATCAGGAGCTGCGGGCGCACCCAGGCGATCATGTCGCGCAGCTCATCGCGGCGGGGATGGCCGGAGACGTGGACCAGCGCGTCGCGGTCGGTGATCACCTCGACGCCCTGGAGCACCAGATTGTTGATGATCGACCCGACCGCCTTCTCGTTGCCGGGAATGGTGCGCGAGGAGAAGATCACGCAATCGCCGCGGTTGAGCGTGATCTCGGGATGGTCGTCATTGGCGATGCGCGCCAGCGCCGCGCGGGCCTCGCCCTGGCTGCCGGTGCAGAGCGCCAGCACCTTGTCCTGCGGCAGATGGCCGTAGACGTCGGTCGAACGGAAGTTCTGCACGCCGTCGAGATAGCCGGTCTCGCGCGCGACCTGCGACACGCGGTCCATGGCGCGCCCGACCACGACGACCTCGCGATCGGCGGCCTTGGCGGCGTCGGCGACGGCTTTGATGCGGGCGACGTTGGAGGCGAAGGTCGTCACGGCAACCCTGCGCTTGGCGGCCTTGACCAGCCCGGCAATGGTCTTGGCGACCTCGGCTTCGGAGGGCGAGCGGCCGTCGCGCACCGCGTTGGTGGAATCGCCGATCAGGGCGAGCACGCCCTCGTCGCCGAGTTCGCGCAGCCGCTTTTCGTCGGTCGGGCGGCCGATGATCGGGGTCGGGTCGATCTTCCAGTCGCCGGTGTGCAGCACGATGCCGGCTTCGGTGTGGATCGCCAGCGCGTGCGATTCAGGTATCGAATGCGCGACCGGGATGAACTCGACGTTGAACGGGCCGATATCGACGCGGCCTCCCGACGGCACCACCGTCACCGGAATCTTTGGCGCGTTGCGCTCGGCGGCGCATTTGGCCTCGAACAGCGCCGCGCTGAACTGCGTCGCATAGATCGGGCATTTCAGCCTGGGCCAGAGGTCGATGATGGCGCCGAAATGGTCCTCATGGGCGTGGGTCAGCACCAGGCCCATCAGGTTCTTGCGTTCCTTCTCCAGGAAGCTGATGTCGGGCATGATCAGGTCGATGCCCGGCAGATGCTCCTCGTCGCCGAAGGAGACGCCGAGATCGACCGCGAGCCAGGCGCGCTGATGGCGGTTGCCCAGCCCGTAGATCGACAGGTTCATGCCGATCTCGCCGACACCGCCGAGCGGCGCAAACACCAGTTCGTCAGGCCGTGCCATCACGCAGCTCCCACGGAGGCGGCCGAGCCGAAGAACACCTCGCCGGCCGCCACCGGCAGGCGTCGGCCGTCAGCAGTGCGGACGATCAGGCAACCGGTGTCGTCGATCGTGTCGAAAATGCCTTCCAGCGTCGTCGTTCCCGTGTTGATCGCAACCTTCTCGCCAAGACCGGCGGCCCGCTCCAGCCAGAGCTTGCGGATCTCGGCAAAGCCGCGGCCATTGTCCCAGGTGCCGCGGAACTCGACCCAGGCGTCCGACAGGGCGGAAAACAGCTCCTCGGCGCTGATCTGGACGCCAAGCGCGGCCAGCGAGACCGCGGGCGTCGGCGTGCCCTCCGGCGCGGCGACGACGTTGGTGCCTATGCCGACGACGACGGCGAGGCGGTCGCCGATGATTTCGGCCTCGAGCCCGATGCCGACCAGCTTCTTGCCGCCGACCAGCACGTCGTTCGGCCATTTCAGAGCGTAGCGGGGACGGCCCTCGCCGAGGCGGAGCGCAGCCTCCAGGCTCACCTTCTCCAGGGCCGCCTCCTCCGCCAGCCCCGCGGCAAAGCCAAGCGTGGCCGCGACGGCGGGGGGCACGTTCATGACTTCGAGGATGCTGGCGGCCAGATTGCCCCGCGGCGCGATCCAGGCGCGCTGGCGCCGGCCGCGGCCGGCCGTCTGCTCCGATGTGACGAACCACATCGGGCCGCGTTCGCCGCTCCTGGCGTGCTCGATCGCCTCGGTATTGGTCGAGCCGGTCCGCTCGAAAGCTGCGAGCTTGTAGCCCGCCGAGAGTGCGCGAGGACCGAGCGCGAACCCCATCCTAGAACAGCGACTTTGCGGCGGCAGAGGCGACGCTCACCACCGGCCCCGCGAACAACGCGAACAGGATATTGAACAGGCCCGCGACCGCCAGCACCGTCTTCACCTCGACGCGCACCGGGTCGACCTGACCGGCCGGCTCGTCGAAATACATCGTCTTGACGATGGCGAGATAGTAGTAGGCACCCACCACGCTGGAGAGCACGCCGATCACGGCGAGCGTGAACAGGTTCGCCTTGATGGCGGCGACGAAGACGTACCATTTGGCGAAGAAGCCGGCGAGCGGCGGAATGCCCGCGAGCGAGAACAGCAGCATCGCGAACATGAAGGCGAGCAACGGATTGGTGCGCGACAGACCGGCGAAATCGCTGATCTGCTCCACGGCCTGGCCGTTGCGCTTCATGGCGAGGATGATCGAGAACGAGCCGAGCGTCATCGCGACATAGATCACGATGTACATCAGGACGCCCTGCGCGCCCTCGACCGTGCCGGAGGCAAGGCCGACCAGGGCAAAGCCCATGTGGCCGATCGAGGAATAGGCCATCAGGCGCTTGATGTTGCTCTGGCCGATCGCGGCGAACGAACCCAGCGCCATCGAGGCGATCGCCACGAACACCAGGATCTGCTGCCACTGCGAGACGATGCCGGGGAAAGCGGTCAGCGTGACGCGGGTGAAGACGGCGAGCGCGGCCACCTTCGGCGCCGAGGCGAAGAAGGCGGTGACCGGCGTCGGTGCGCCCTCGTAGACATCAGGCGTCCACATGTGGAACGGCACGGCCGAGACCTTGAAGCAGAGGCCGGCGAGCAGGAAGACGAGACCGAACACCAGGCCGACATTCGCGGCCGTTGCGGCGGCCGCGATGCCGGTGAAGCTGACCGTGCCGGTGAAGCCGTAGATCAGCGAGGAGCCGTAGAGCAGCATGCCCGAGGACAGTGCGCCGAGCACAAAGTACTTCAGGCCGGCTTCGGTCGACTTGGCGTTGTCGCGGTTCGAGGACGCCACGACGTAGAGCGCGAGCGACATCAATTCGAGGCCGAGATAGAGCGAGATCAGGTCGCCGGCCGAGATCAGCACCATCATGCCGAGGGTCGAGAGCAGCACCAGGATGGCGTATTCGAAGATGCGGCGCGAGGGGTCGGACAGGAACTCGGTCGACAGCACCAGCGTCACCGCCGAGCCGATCAGGGCCAGAATCTTCATGAAGCGGGCGAAGTCGTCGACGATGAAGCTGCCGCCAAAGGTCACCTGCTTGCCCGCGGGCAGCATGTATTCGAGCACGCCGACCACGACCAGAAGCAGGACCGCCAGCGTCGTGATCGCCTTGGTCGTCTCCTGCCCGCGATACGCACCGAGCATCAGAAGCGCCATGGCGCCGACCGCGAGCACGAGCTCGGGCAGCACGGGCGCCAGTTGATAACCTGCAGTCGAAAAGCTCATGGCGATATCCTGACCTGCCCGATCACTGGAGCAGTGCGGCGGCCTTCACGGCCGTCACAGCGGTGTTGTAGTTGTTGACGAGTTGCTGGACCGAGGCGGCCGACATGTTGAGCACCGGCTTCGGATAGACGCCGAACAGGATCGTCAGCGCGATCAGCGGGAACAGCGTCACGCACTCACGCAAGGTGAGATCCTTCATGCTCATCAGCGACGGCTTGACCAGCGCCCCGAATACGACCTTGCGGTAGAGCCACAGCGCGTAGCCCGCCGACAGGATCACGCCGAAGGTGGCGAAGAACGCGGTCGGGATCGAGACCTTGAACGTGCCGAGCAGCGTCATGAACTCGCCGACGAAGCCGGACGTGCCGGGCAGTCCGACATTGGCCATGGTGAAGATCATGAAGGTCAGCGCGTAGAGCGGCATCCGGTTGACGAGGCCGCCATAGGCCGCGATCTCGCGGGTGTGCAGGCGGTCGTAGACGACGCCGACGCAGAGGAACAGCGCGCCGGAGACGATGCCGTGCGAGATCATCTGGAACACGCCGCCGGCGACGCCCTGCATGGTGCCGGCGAAGATGCCCATGGTGACGAAGCCCATATGCGCCACTGACGAGTACGCGATCAGCTTCTTCATGTCCTCCTGCATCAGCGCCACCAGCGAGGTGTAGACGATGGCGATGACCGAGAGCGTGAACACCAGCGGCGCGAAGTCATGCGACGCCAGGGGGAACATCGGCAGCGAGAAGCGCAGGAAGCCGTAGCCGCCCATCTTCAGCAGGATCGCGGCCAGGACCACGGAGCCTGCCGTCGGCGCCTCGACGTGCGCGTCGGGAAGCCAGGTGTGCACCGGCCACATCGGCATCTTCACCGCGAAGGAGGCGAAGAAGGCGAGCCAGGCCCAGGTCTGCAACGACCGCGGCACGGCGGTGTGCATCAGGGTCGGGATATCGGTGGTGCCGCCGTTCCAGTACAGCGCCATGATGGCGAGCAGCATCAGCACCGAGCCGAGCAGCGTGTAGAGGAAGAACTTGAAGGACGCGTAGACCCGGCGCGGGCCGCCCCAGACGCCGATGATCAGGAACATCGGGATCAGGCCGCCTTCGAAGAACAGGTAGAACAGCACCAGATCGAGCGCGGAGAAGGTGCCGATCATCAGCGTTTCCAGGATCAGGAACGCCATCATGTATTCGCGGACGCGGCTGGTGATCGCCTTCCAGCTCGCGATGATGCAGAACGGCATGATGGCGGTGGTCAGGATCACGAGCGGCAGCGAAATGCCGTCCACGCCCATGTGGTAGGTGATGCCGGTGGCGAGCCAGGCCGACTTCTCGACGAACTGGAAGTCGGCATTCGCAGGATCGAAGCGCATGACCAGGATCACCGACACCGCGAAGGTGATCAGCGTGGTCCACAATGCGATCCAGCGCGAGTTGCGCCGCGCCGCCTCGTCGTCGCCGCGGCTGAGATAGACGATCAGCGCGCCGACCAGCGGCAGGAAGGTCGTGACCGATACAATGGGCCAGGTCGTCATTTACTGGCCTCCAAAGCCGAACATGAACCAGGTGATCAGGCCGGCGGCGCCGATCAGCATGGCGAATGCGTAGTGATAGAGATAGCCGGTCTGGATCTTCACGACGTTGCGGGTGACGTCCAGCACGCGGGCCGAGACGCCGTCGGGTCCGAGGCCGTCGATGATGAAGCCGTCGCCCTTCTTCCAGAGCTGGTAGCCGATCCACTTCGCCGGACGGACGAAGATGAGGTCGTACAGCTCGTCGAAGTACCATTTGTTGAGCAGGAACTGGTACAGCATCGGCTGCTCTGCAGCGAGCCGAACGGGGATGTAGGGCCGGCGGATGTAGAACAGGTACGAGACCAGGAAGCCCAGCACCATCATCACCGTCGGAAGCAAGGCGATGGTCTCGGGGATGTGGTGCATCTCCTCGATGATGTGCGGGTTCATCTTCACGGACTCGCGGAAGAACTCCTCGACGCCGTGGCCGGCGAACAGCTCCTTGAACGGGAAGCCCGCGACGATCGAGCCGACCGCGAGCACGCCGATCGGGACCAGGATCCAGAGCGGGGCCTCATGCGCGGCCTCGTAATGATGCTCGTCATGCGGTTCGCCGTGGAAGGTCTTGAAGATCAGGCGCCAGGAGTAGAACGAGGTCAGGCCGGCGGCCACGACCGTCATCAGGAAGCCGTACATCGCGAACGGATTGTGCGAGGCGTAGGCCGATTCGATGATCGCATCCTTGGAGAAGTAGCCGGCGGTGAGCGGGAAGCCCGTGAGCGCCAGCGTGCCGACCACCATCACCGCGTAGGTGTAGGGGATCTTCTTCCAGAGGCCGCCCATGTTGCGGATGTCCTGCTCGTGGTGCATCGCGTAGATCACCGAGCCGGAGCCCAAGAACAGCAGCGCCTTGAAGAAGGCGTGCGTGAACAGGTGGAACATGCCGACCGAATAGGCCCCTGCTCCCATCGCCACGAACATGTAGCCGAGCTGCGAACAGGTCGAGTAGGCAACGATGCGCTTGATGTCGTTCTGGACGAGGCCGATGGTCGCGGCGAAGAACGCCGTGGTCGCGCCGAAGAACATCACGACGGCCTGCGCGTTCGGGGCGAGCTCGAACAGCGGCGACAGTCGCGCCACCATGAACACGCCCGCGGTGACCATGGTTGCGGCGTGGATCAGCGCGGAGACCGGGGTCGGACCTTCCATCGCGTCCGGCAACCAGGTGTGGAGCAGGAACTGCGCCGACTTGCCCATCGCGCCCATGAACAGCAGGAGGCAGGTCAGGGTCAGCGCGTCGGCGTGCCAGCCGAGGAAGTTGATGGTCTTGCCGGTGAGGCCGGGCGCGGCATGGAAGATCGTCTCGAAATCGGTCGAGCCAACCAGCATGAAGATCGCGAAGATGCCGAGCGCGAAGCCGAAATCGCCGACGCGGTTGACCACGAAGGCCTTGATGGCGGCCGCGTTCGCCGACGGCTTCTGATACCAGAAGCCGATCAGCAGGTAGCTGGCCAGACCCACGCCTTCCCAGCCGAAGAACAGCTGCACGAGGTTGTCCGCCGTTACCAGCATCAGCATGGCGAAGGTGAACAGCGAGAGATAGCCGAAGAAGCGCGGCCGGTACGGATCCTCGTCCATGTAGCCGATGGAATAGAGGTGCACGAGCGAGGACACGGTCGTCACCACCACCAGCATCACGGCGGTGAGCGTATCGACGCGCAGCGTCCAGTAGACCTGGAGGTCGCCGGAGAGGATCCACGGCAACAGCGGAATCCGCATGTCATGGTGCATGAAGCCGACATCGACCAGCGTCATCCAGGACAGCCCAGCCGACACGAACAGCAATGCCGTCGTGATCAGCTCGGCCGCGCGCGAGCCCGCCGCAGCCGGCTCGACCGGTCCGTGCCCGTGGTCGTCATGGCCATGATCGTCGTGACCATGATCGTCATGGGCCGCCGACGCATGCGCATCGCCGTGACCGTGGTCGCCGTGATGCTCGACCTCGTCGCCTGAGGGGTTGCGGGCATGCGCGCCGAACAGCGCGATCAGGCCGGCCAAGATGGCGCCCAGGAGCGGCAGGAATACGATTGCCTGAACCATGACTGAGCTCAGCCCTTCATCAGATTGACGTCCTCAACCGCGATCGAGCCGCGGTTGCGGAAATAGACCACCAGGATGGCGAGACCGATCGCGGCTTCGGCAGCGGCGACCGTCAGCACCAGAAGCGCGAAGACCTGGCCGACGATGTCGCCGAGGAAGGTCGAGAACGCGACGAGGTTGATGTTGACCGAGAGCAGAATCAGCTCGATCGACATCAGGATGACGATGATGTTCTTGCGGTTCAGGAAGATGCCGAGGATCCCGAGCGTGAACAGGATCGCGCCGACCGCCAGATAGTGTCCGAGCCCGATCGTCATTTCACCCACTCCGCCGCGTCGGCATCCGAGAGCCCCTGCCCTGGCGCCACCTTGCGCATCGCCATCGCCATCTCGGGCGTGCGCGCGTTCTGAACGTTGATGTCCTGCCGCTTCACGCTCGCCTTGTGCCTGAGCGTCAGCACGATGGCACCGATCATGGCGACCAGCAGCACCATGCCCGCGAGCTGGAAGTAGTGGATGTACTTCGTATAGAGCACGAGGCCGAGCGCCTCGGTGTTCGAGACGTTGGTCGGGATCGCCGCCGTGATCGTCTTGGAGACGCCGGGGTTGATGACCCAGAAGCCGACGGTGAGCAGCAGCTCGAACATGAAGATGCCGCCGATCACGAGGCCGACCGGCAGGTACTCGATGAAGCCCTCGCGCAGCTCGAGGAAGTCGACGTCGAGCATCATGATCACGAACAGGAACAGCACCGCGACCGCGCCGACATAGACGACGATCAGCATCATGCCGAGGAATTCGGCACCCATCAGCACGAACAGGCCGGAGGCGTTGACGAAGGCCAGGATCAGGTACAGCACGGAGTGCACGGGATTGCGCGAGACAATCACCATCACCGCCGAGGCGACACAGATGCCGGCGAAGAGATAGAAGAACAGCGCGGGAAGGATCATGCTCTCATCTCACCGGTACGGCGCGTCGAGCTCGATCGCCTTCGCGATCTCGCGTTCCCAGCGGTCGCCATTGGCGAGCAGCTTGGCCTTGTCATAGAACAGTTCCTCGCGGGTCTCGGTCGCGAACTCGAAGTTCGGACCTTCGACGATGGCGTCGACCGGACAGGCCTCCTGGCAGAGGCCGCAATAGATGCACTTCACCATGTCGATGTCGTAGCGCACCGTGCGGCGGGTGCCGTCGTTGCGGCGCGGGCCGGCCTCGATGGTGATGGCCTGCGCCGGGCACACGGCTTCGCACAGCTTGCAGGCGATGCAGCGTTCCTCGCCGTTCGGATAGCGGCGCAGCGCGTGCTCGCCGCGGAAGCGCGGCGAGATCGGACCCTTCTCGAAGGGATAGTTCAGCGTCGGCTTCGGCTGGAAGAAATAGCGCATGGCGAGGAAGAACGCCGAGACGAATTCCGACAGCAGAAGCGAGCGTGCAGTGGCGTTGATGTTGATACCCATGACGGCCCTCACTTCGGCGCGATGCCGGCGAAATGCAGCACGCCGGCCACCACGATCACCATCGCCAGCGACAGCGGCAGGAACACCTTCCAGCCGAGGCGCATCAGTTGATCGTAGCGGTAGCGGGGCACGATCGCCTTCGCCATCGCGAACAGGAAGAACATGAAGAAGACTTTGAGCGAGAACCAGATGATCCCCGGCACCCAGTTGAAGGGCGGCAGGTCCACCGGCGGCAGCCAGCCTCCGAGGAACAGGATCGTCGCCAGCGCGCACATCGTGACGATCGCGACATACTCGCCGAGCATGAACAGGAGGTACGGCGTCGAGCCGTATTCGACCATGAAGCCGGCGACGAGCTCGGATTCGGCTTCGACGAGGTCGAACGGCGGACGGTTAGTTTCCGCCAGCGCCGAGACGTAGAACACCACGAACATCGGGAACAACGGCCACACATACCAGTTCAGGATGGTGAGCTGCGGCAGCCCGATCAGGCTGGCAAGGCCGCGGGCATGCTGGGCCTCGACCACGGCCGACAGGTTCAACGTGCCGGCGCAGAGCAGCACGGTGATGATGACGAAGCCGATCGAGACTTCATAGGACACCATCTGCGCCGCCGAGCGCAGCGCAGCCAGGAACGGGTATTTCGAGTTCGACGACCAGCCGGCCATGATGATGCCGTAGATCGACAGCGACGAGATCGCGAAGATGAAGAGGACGCCGACATTGATGTCGGAGATCACCCAGCCGAGACTGGTCGGGATCACCGCCCAGGCGGCGAGCGCGAGCACGCATGAGACCAAGGGAGCAAGGAGAAACACGCCCTTGTTGGCGCCGGCCGGGATGATCGGCTCCTTCAGCACGAACTTCAGCAGGTCGGCGAAGGACTGCAGCAGGCCCCAGGGGCCGACCACGTTGGGACCGCGGCGGATCTGCACCGCCGCCCAGATCTTGCGGTCGGCGAGCAGGATGTAGGCGATCGCGACCAGCAGGACGACGAGCACCAAGACGCTCTCCGCGACCATGATGATCAGCGGCCAGAGGAAACCGGTCCAGAATGCGCTTTCGAAGAATTCCATCAGGTCACGCTCACTCCGCTGCGGTCAGCATCTGCCCGGAGGCAAGCCGCGAGCACTCCGCCATCACGGCGGACGCACGCGCGATTGGGTTGGTCAAATAGAAGTCCTCGACCAGAGGCTTGAACGGCGCCTTCTCGGGCGAGCCGCCCTTACCCGCCAGCTTCTTGATCTGGTCGGCAGAGCCGGCCGCGATCTGGTCGAGACGGATCAGATGCGGCACGGCCTTGAAGATCGCCTGGCGCAACGCGGCAAGCGAGTCGTAGCCGAGCTTCTTGCCGAGCGCTTCCGACAGCGCGCGGACGATCGCCCAGTCCTCACGGGCCTCGCCCGGCGGGAATGCGGCACGTCCCGTCATCTGCACGCGGCCTTCGGTGTTGACGTAGATCGCGGATTTCTCGGTGTAGGCGGCCGCCGGCAGGATCACGTCGGCGCGGTGCGCGCCGCGGTCGCCATGGGTGCCGATATAGACGACGAAGGTGCCGTCCGGCGCCTTGATCTCGTCGGCGCCCAGCAGGAACAGCAGGTCGAGCGTCCCGAAGGTCGTCATCTGCGCGGCGTTCAGGCCGCCGGCGGTGGCGGAGAAGCCGATGTCGAGCGCGCCGACGCGCGAGGCGGTCTCGTGCAGCACGCCGAAACCGTTCCAGCCGTCCTTGACCGCACCAACATCCATCGCGAGCTTGGCGGCAGCGGCCAGAATGGCGGCGCCGTCGTGACGCGAGGCTGCGCCCGCACCGACCAGGATAATCGGGTTCTTGGCGTTCTTCAGCACGTCCATGAAGGAGTGCTTGCCGGCCGCGAGTTCACCGAGCGTCTCGGTGCCCGCGCCGAGATGGTCGTAGTCGTAGGTCAGGTCGGCCTTGGCGCCGATCACGCCGACCTTGAAGCCGCCGGAGCGCCAGCGCTTGCGGATACGGGCGTTGAACACGGCCGCTTCCTTGCGCGGATTGGCGCCGATGACGAGCAGCGCGTCGGCCTGCTCCACGCCTGCAAGCGTCGGGTTGAAGATGTAGGAGCCGCGGCCGAGCGCGGGATCGAAGGCGTCGCCGCCCTGCACCGCCAGATTGCTCGAGCCGTATTTGGCGAGCAGATCCTTCAGCGCGAACATCTCCTCGACACCGGCGAGGTCGCCGGCGATCGCGCCGATGCGCTTGCCGTCGGTACGTGCCGCTTTCGCAGCGATCGCGGCAAAGGCCTCGGGCCAGCTCGCCGCGCGCAGCTTGCCGGCTTCGCGGATATAGGGCCGGTCGAGGCGCTGGGTGCGCAGGCCGTCGACGATGTGGCGGGTCTTGTCCGAGATCCACTCCTCGTTCACGGCCTCGTTGATGCGCGGCAGCACGCGCATCACCTCGCGGCCGCGGGTATCGACGCGGATCGCCGAGCCAACGCCGTCCATGACGTCGATCGACTGGGTCTTGCCGAGCTCCCACGGACGGGCCGCGAAAGCATAGGGCTTCGAGGTCAGCGCACCGACCGGACAGATGTCGACGAGGTTGCCCTGCAACTCCGACGTCAGCGCATGCTCCAGATAGGTCGTGATCTCCATGTCCTCGCCGCGACCGGTCGCGCCCATTTCAGGGGCGCCGGCGACTTCCGCCGAGAAGCGGACGCAGCGCGTGCACTGGATGCAGCGGTTCATCGAGGTCTTGACCAGCGCGCCGAGATACTTGTCCTCGACCGCGCGCTTGTTCTCGGCGAAGCGGCTGGTGTCCACACCATAGCCCATCGCCTGGTCCTGCAGGTCGCACTCGCCGCCCTGGTCGCAGATCGGGCAGTCCAGTGGATGGTTGATCAGAAGGAATTCCATCACGCCTTCGCGCGCCTTCTTCACCATCGGCGAACGGGTGGAGATTTCCGGCGGCTCGCCCTTGGGACCCGGACGGCAGTCGCGCACGCCCCAGGCGCAGCTCGCGACCGGCTTCGGGCCGCCCTTCACCTCGACGAGGCACATCCGGCAATTACCGGCGATCGACAGCCGCTCATGATAGCAGAAGCGCGGAATCTCGGCGCCGGCGGCCTCGCACGCCTGAAGCAGCGTGTACTCGGCCGGAACATCGATCTCTTTGCCGTCGATGATGAGCTTGGTCATGTCTCTTACTCCGCCGCGACCATGTTCACGGGATCGCGGACGCCGATATCGTCGATGTCGGCCTTGTGCGAATACTGGTCGATGCGCGCTTCGATCTCATGACGGAAATGCGCGATCAGGCCCTGGATCGGCCAGGCGGCTGCGTCGCCGAGCGCGCAGATGGTGTGGCCTTCGACCTGCTTTGTGACTTCGAGCAGCATGTCGATCTCGCGCTTGTGGGCGCGGCCGTCCGCCATGCGGGTCAGGACGCGCCACATCCACCCCGTACCCTCGCGGCACGGCGTGCACTGGCCGCAGCTCTCGTGCTTGTAGAAGTACGAGATGCGGGCGATTGAGCGGATCAAATCGGTGGACTTGTCCATCACGATCACGGCCGCGGTGCCGAGACCCGAGCGCAGCTTGCTCAAGCTGTCGAAATCCATCGGCGTGTCGATGATCTGCTCGGCCGGCACCATGCGCACCGACGAGCCGCCGGGGATCACGGCCTTCAGATTGTCCCAGCCGCCGCGGATGCCGCCGCAATGCTTGTCGATCAGCTCACGGAACGGGATGCCCATGGCCTCTTCGACGTTGCAGGGCCGCTCGACATGGCCGGAGATGCAGAACAGCTTCGTACCGACATTGTTCGGACGGCCGATGCCGGCGAACCAGGCCGCGCCACGGCGCAGGATATCCGGCGCCACCGCGATCGACTCGACGTTGTTGACGGTGGTCGGGCAGCCGAACAGGCCGACATTGGCCGGGAACGGCGGCTTCAGGCGCGGCTGGCCCTTCTTGCCCTCGAGGCTTTCGAGCAGCGCGGTTTCCTCGCCGCAGATATAGGCGCCGGCGCCGTGCGCGACGTAGATGTCGAACGGCCAGCCGTTGACGTTGTCCTTGCCGACCAGCTTGGCCTCGTAGGCCTGGTCGATCGCGGCCTGGAGATGCTCGCGCTCGCGGATGAACTCGCCGCGGACATAGATGTAGCAGGCATGCGCGTTCATGGCGCAGCTGGCGATCAGGCAGCCCTCGATCAGGAGATGCGGATCGTGCCGCATGATCTCGCGATCCTTGCAGGTGCCGGGCTCGGATTCGTCGGCGTTGACGACGAGATAGCTCGGCCGGCCGTCGGTCGATTCCTTCGGCATGAACGACCATTTCAGGCCGGTCGGGAAGCCCGCGCCGCCGCGGCCGCGCAGGCCCGACGCCTTCATCTCGTTGATGATCCAGTCGCGGCCCTTGTCGATGATATTCTTCGTACCATCCCAGGCGCCGCGGCGCCGCGCACCCTCGAGCCCCCAGTCATGGAGGCCGTAGAGGTTCTTGAAGATGCGGTCCTTGTCCTCGAGCATATCAGTGCTTTCCGATCAACGATTGGACTGCTTGTAGGCAAGTCCGGCGGCGCAGACGGCGAAGGTCAGCGCCCAGAGCAGGCTGGATTCCAGCGACGCGTTCAGGCTGAAACGCTGAAGCAGGAAAATGAAAATGGCCGCCACCGCGGCATGCATCGCGATGAAGCCCCACTTCTTCATGGCACCGCTTTCCTCCACTGCCGGCGACGAGAGATCCCGCATCAGGTGATCTCCTTCAGCGTGGTCGGCCCGTTGATCGGCGCCGAGAACTGACGGCCGTTCTGCGGACCGGGCTTGGGCGGATTGCCGGAGGCAAAGCCGTCGAGCACCTTGCCAAAGCTCTCCTTGGTCAGGTCCTCATAGGTGTCCTTGCCGATCAGCACCATCGGCGCGTTCACGCAGGCGCCGAGACACTCGACCTCTTCCCAGCTGAAATTGCCGTCCTTGGAGAGATGGAAGGGCTCGTGATGGATGCGGTGCTCGCAGACGTGGATGAGGTCCTCGGCGCCGCGCAGGCGGCACGGCGTGGTGCCGCAGACCTGGACGTGGGCCTTCTTGCCGACGGGGGCGAGCTGGAACATCGTGTAGAAGGTCGCGACCTCGAGCACGCGGATATAGGGCATGTCGAGCAAGTCGGCGACGGCGCGGATGGCGGCTTCCGACACCCAGCCTTCGTGCTGCTCCTGGACGCGCCAAAGGATCGCGATGACCGCGGAGGCCTGGCGCCCGGCCGGATATTTCGCGATCTGCTGCTTGGCGAACGCGAGGTTCTCCTCCGTGAACGCAAAGCTCGCGGGCTGGACTTCCTTCGGTGCTAATCGGCGGACGGACATCTCTTAATCTCTCACTGCATGCGGCGCGTGGTCTTGGCATTCAGAGTCTTGGCATTCAGGGCATCGATCCTGTCCTGCCAGAATGCGCTTGCGGTGCCGAAAACGTTGTAGCCGACGTGGGTCGAGACCTTGATGCGGTCGAGGATCGACAGCTCCTTCACGGTCTCCATCCGGTTGCTGCGCGGATCGAACACGATCAGCTTCAGCGGGGTCTGTTCGAGGATGTAGCGCGACACCGCGTGGCTGCGGTCGCTGCCGTGCTCCTCGCACATGATGACGCTGTCGGTCTCAAGCAGCCGGGCGCCGCCCTTGATCGCCTCGATCTCGACGCCCTCGACGTCGAGCTTGATCAGGTATTTGCCACTCGCTGCAACCTTGCCGTCGTCGATGAGGTTGTCCAGCGCGATGACCGGCACCTCCTCGCCGCCCGACGACGGATCGCCGGCGATGCTGAAGGCCTCGTGCTTGGTGCCCGACAGCCGCGCGGTGCCACGGGCAGAGCCGATCGCGCACTTCAGGGTCTCGAAGCGGCCAGCGTTGACGCGGGCGTTGTTGGCAAGCTTCGGATAGTTCTGCCCCGACGGCTCGATCGCGATCGCCTTGTGCGAGCCGAACGGCCTGCTCGACACCAGCACCGACCAGTAGCCGTAATTGGCGCCGCAATCGAGCAGCGTGTAGTCGACGTCGATGGAGTCGGCGAACAGGAGCTCCAGCTCGTCCTCATAGTTATAGGAGCGGTTGAGCAGCTTGCTCCAATAGCCGTCGCCATAAGGGAATTCGAACACGGCGTCGGGATTGAGCTTGATCGCGATGTTGCGCTCGGGCAGCGTTTTCCGCAGCAGGTTCGCGCAGGCGATGTAGCCCATATGCGAGAAATGCGACGAGATCTTCGATCCCGTCACCAGCGCCAAGGCAGCCGTCCGCTCCCACAGGTTGGCCCCTTCAAGGGCCCCCGAGGCGCGGTCAAACTGGATTGGCGCCTGCGCCATCACCGATCGACCTCTCCGAACACGATGTCGAGCGAACCCAGGATCGCCGAGACGTCGGCGAGCAGATGGCCGCGGCAGATATGATCCATGGCTTGGAGATGGGCGAAGCCCGGCGCGCGGATCTTGCACTTGTAGGGCTTGTTGGTGCCGTCGGCGACGAGATAGACGCCAAACTCGCCCTTGGGGGCCTCGACCGCGGCGTAGACCTCGCCGGCCGGCACGTGAACGCCTTCGGTGTAGAGCTTGAAGTGGTGGATCAGCGCTTCCATCGAGCGCTTCATCTCGCCACGGCGGGGCGGCGCGACCTTGTTGTCCTCGACGACGACGGGGCCCCTGCCCTCAGGCGCGTTCAGCTTCTGGATGCACTGCTTCATGATGCGCACCGACTGGCGCATCTCTTCCATGCGGATCAGGTAGCGGTCGTAGCAGTCGCCGTTCTTTCCGATCGGAATGTCGAAATCCATCTCGGCGTAGCACTCATAGGGCTGCGACTTGCGCAGGTCCCAGGCCGCGCCGGAGCCGCGCACCATCACGCCCGAGAAGCCCCACGCCCAGGCTTCCTTCAGCGGCACCACGCCGATATCGACGTTGCGCTGCTTGAAGATGCGGTTGGCGGTGAGCAGGCGATCGAGATCTTCGACCACCTTCAGGAACGGATCGCACCAGGCCTCGATGTCGTCGACCAGCTTTTGCGGCAGGTCCTGATGCACGCCGCCGACGCGGAAGAAGGCTGCGTGCATACGGCTGCCCGAGGCGCGCTCGTAGAACACCATCAGCTTCTCGCGCTCTTCGAAACCCCACAGCGGCGGGGTCAGCGCGCCGACGTCCATCGCCTGCGTGGTGACGTTGAGCAGATGGGACAGGATGCGGCCGATCTCGCAATAGAGCACGCGGATCAGCTGGCCGCGGCGCGGCACCTCGATGCCGAGCAGCTTCTCGGCCGCGAGACAGAAGGCGTGCTCCTGGTTCATCGGCGCGACGTAGTCGAGGCGATCGAAATAAGGGATCGCCTGGAGATAGGTCTTCTGCTCGATCAGCTTCTCGGTGCCGCGGTGAAGCAGGCCGATATGCGGGTCGACGCGGGCGACGACCTCGCCGTCAAGCTCCAGCACCAAGCGCAGCACGCCGTGCGCGGCCGGATGCTGCGGACCGAAATTGATTGTGAAATTGCGAAGCTGTTCGGGTTGCTCGTTCATGATCAGACCTTCGGCCCTGCTTTTTCATCACCCGGAAGGACCGGATAGTCGGCGCCCTCCCACGGCGACAAAAAGTCGAACTTGCGGAATTCCTGGTTGAGCCTGACAGGCTCGTACACCACCCGCTTCTCCTGGTCGTCGTAGCGGACCTCGACGAAGCCGGTGGTCGGGAAATCCTTGCGCAGCGGATGGCCCTCGAAACCGTAATCGGTGAGGATGCGGCGCATGTCGGGATGGCCGACGAAGAACACGCCATAGAGGTCGTAGGCCTCGCGCTCGAACCAGTCGGCGCCGGGGAACACATCGATCAGCGACGGCACCTGGGTGGTCTCGTCGGCTTGAGCCCTGAGCCGGATCCGCGTGTTCAGCGTCGGTGACAGAAAGTGGTAGATCACGTCGAAGCGCTTCTCGCGATCCGGATAGTCCACCGCCGTGATGTCGGTGAAGTTGACGAAGCGGCAGCTCGGATCGTCGCGGAGGTACTTGACCACCTCAACGATCTTGCTGGCCTCGACATCCACCGTCAGCTGGTTGAAGGCCACCGAATGACCGGTGGCCGCGCCCGGAAGCGCGCTAACGATCGTTTGCCCAAGGGCGTCGAGCTTGCCATCGTCCATGACGTAAAACCTTAGCGTTCGATGGTGCCGGTGCGCCGGATCTTCTTCTGAAGCAGCAGCACGCCGTAGAGCAGCGCTTCCGCCGTGGGCGGGCAGCCCGGCACATAGATGTCGATCGGCACGATGCGGTCGCAGCCGCGCACGACCGAATAGGAATAGTGATAGTAGCCGCCGCCATTGGCGCACGAGCCCATCGAGATGACGTAGCGCGGCTCGGGCATCTGGTCGTAGACCTTGCGCAGCGCCGGGGCCATCTTGTTGGTGAGCGTACCCGCGACGATCATCACGTCGGACTGGCGCGGCGAGGCACGCGGCGCGAAGCCGAAACGCTCGACGTCGTAGCGCGGCATCGACACCTGCATCATCTCGACCGCGCAGCAGGCGAGACCGAAGGTCATCCACATCAGCGAGCCGGTGCGCGCCCAGGTGATGAGGTCGTCGGTCGCGGCCACGAAGAAGCCCTTGTCGGACAACTCCGAATTGACCTCGAGGAAGAACGGATCATTGGCCCCGACCGGCTTGCCGGTCGACGGATCCAGAATGCCCTTGGGGGCCGGCGCGAGAACCGGACCGGCGGACGGTGCAGGGTTCAATCCCATTCCAGTGCCCCTTTCTTCCATTCATAGGCGAACCCGACCGTCAGCACGGCAAGGAACACCACCATGGACCAGAAGCCGGTCGCGCCAAGCTTGCCGAACGCCACCGCCCAGGGAAACAGGAACGCCACCTCGAGGTCGAAGATGATGAAGAGGATGGCGACCAGGTAGAAGCGGACGTCGAACTTCATGCGGGCGTCGTCGAAAGCGTTGAAACCGCACTCATACGCCGACAGCTTTTCTGGGTCCGGCTGCTGGAACGCCACGATGAAAGGCGCGATCAGCAGCACGAGGCCGATGAGGCCCGCTACCCCTATGAAGACAACGAGTGGAAGATAGTTCTGTAGAATGCCGCTCATTGGCGAGCCCTTTTTCCCGCGACGTCGGGGGAGCCGCGGATTCGTCCCGATTTGGAATTATTCTGAGCCTTAGCGCAGTGCACCAATGGGCGCAAGACACGCTCTTTTTAGGCCCTTTGCCGCCCCAGAACGGTAGAAATCCCGGAATCACCCCGCGGCTGGTATGGAGCAGATCGACCGCCCCAGCAAGGGCGATCCCGATCAGCCCAAGTGCGCTCGGCGGCGATATCCGCTGTTGGGGAAGCTCACTTTATCGAGGCCGCGCAGCAAAATCTACCACGAGGACAGGCGCCCAGCGTCACCCGGGCGACACACTGGCTGCGTCTTCCTCGGAGCAGCACAGCCAGGGGAGCCGGTGATGGTCGCGACCGCGGTGCAAGAAAGACACGTATCCACAGGCGCGACGGTCAGACGAGCCATGCATCACGACGGGACCGGGGCTCGTCTGGCGAATGCGTCGGCTGGCGCACCCGGATCGGCCGCGAGCGCGGCGTCGGCGACTTGCCAGGGCGTCGCACGCGCCGCGCTCGCATGAGCTCCGGGCCGGGGGGCATCGCCCGGCAGCTCATCGACCTCCAGGTGGAAGATCAGCGGTATCAGTCAGCGAAGCAGACAGAGGGCCAAGTTCAGGCCGGTCCGAGGCCCGACAGGCGCAGCTTCACGTTGGCCTGTCCTCGTCGTTTGCCTCACCATTTGTAGGAGACGCTGGCGGTGATGCGCCGGCGGTCGCCGTAGAAGCAGGACGAGGCCGAGGCGCAACTTGCGACATAGATCTTGTCGGTCAGGTTGATCACGTTGAGTGCCGTGCGCCAGTTCTGCCATTCGTAGTGGAGCGCGAGGTCGCCGAGAACCACCGCGGGAACTTCGAGCGTATTGGCGGTGTCGGCCCAGGACGAGCCGACGTAGCGGACCCCGCCGCCGAAGCCGAACCCCGTCAGCGGTCCTTCCTTGAAGGTGTAGTCGGCCCAGCCTGATGCCAGGAGTGAAGGCGTGTTGGTCGGCGTCTTGCCGACCAGCGTCGGATCGAGATCCCTGCTGGTGAAGATGTGATAGCTGGTGAAGGCGCCAATCAGCTTCAGCTCCTTCGTAACATTGGCCACCGCTTCAAGCTCGATGCCGCGCGAGGTCACCTCGCCGGTCTGGTTCTGCAGCAACGAATTCGACGGATCGGTCGTCAGCGCGTTCTGGCGCTTCAGGTCGAAAGCCGAAACCGTGAAATAGCCATCGAAGCCCTTGGGCTGCACTTTCAAGCCGACTTCGGCCTGCTTGCCGGTTTCCGGCAAGAGCAACTGGTTGCTGGCATTCAAGCCAATGACCGGGTTGTAGCTCGTCGAATAGGAGACGTAGGGCGCGATGCCGTTGTCGAAATTGTAGATCAGGCCCGCGCGTCCGCTGAACCTGCTGTCGTCGCGGCTGGCAACCATGGCGCCCGTAAAGCGCTTGTCCTGAGTGGTCTCGACCCAATCATTGCGGCCGCTCAGCACCAGCGTGAAATTGCCGAGCTTCATCTGGTCCTGGAGATAGGTACCGGCCTGCTTCTGCGTGATCCGGAAGTTTCGGAACGGATCGCCCGCGAACGGAATGTCGCTCAATCCGTAGGTGGGATTGAAGACGCTGATCGAGGGCACGCCGCCCCCGAAGAGCTGGTAATCGTCGATCTGATAGCCCTTCAAGTCGACGCCGAACAGCATCGTGTGTTTCAACGGGCCGGTGTCGAAGCGATACTCCAGCTGGTTGTCGAGATCGGCCTGGTTGGCGGTGTTCTTCGCATACCAATTGTAGCGGTTGAGAGTGGCCGTGTTGACGTCGGCCCAACCATTGCCGACGTAACCGCGATAGGTCACGTCGACATGGGCGAAGCGCGCATTCTGCCGGAACGTCAGATCGTCGTTGAGATTGCGCTCGAACTGGTAGCCGAGCATCTCCTGCTCGCGCGTGAACTTGTCGACATTCGGATCGCCGGCAAAGAAGCTGGTCGGGATCTTGCCGAAGGGCGCATTGGTCACCGTGCCCTGGTAGGGCAGGAAGTTGATGCCACGCGTGTCCTGCTTCGAGGCCGAGGCCAGCACCGTGAAGGTGGTGTCGGCATCCGGCTTCCAGGTGACCGACGGCGCGATGAAGTAGTTGTTGTCCGGCGTGAAGTTGACCTGGGTCGGGCCGTTCTGGACCTGGCCGACGACGCGGTAGAACAGCTTGCCGTTCCCGCTCTGCGTCGCGACCGGCCCGCCGACGTCGAAGCCGACATAGGCGTTGCCGAAATTGTTGACACCCGTCTCGACGTAGCGGATCGGCTCGGCCGGCGGCATCTTGCTGATGACGTTGACGATGCCGCTCGGGCTCGATCCGCCATAGAGCACCGCCGACGGGCCGCGCAGCACCTCGACACGCTCCATGTTGGGCGTCTGGAGCTTCCAGCTCGCATAGGACGTGTAGAACAGCTGCATGCCGTCGAGGAACAGCCCGACGTCGTCGGACTTGAAGCCGCGGATCAGCCACCAGTCGTTGCGCGTATCCGCGCCGAAGGTCCCTGCCCGCACGCCGGCGGTGTAGCGCAGCACCTCGTCGAGCTTGTTCGGCTTCTGGTCGCGGATCTGTTCCGCGCCGATCACCGAGACCGCCTGCGGCGTCTCCATGATCGGCGTATTGGTTTTCGTGCCCGACGAACTGCGACCGGCAACGTAGCCATTCACCGGCCCGCGCGGCGTCTCGACGAAGCCGACATTGCGCTGCGGTTGCGGCTTGTTGCGATTGGCGGCCTGCACCGACCGCCGCTGCGCGCTGTGCACGACCGAAGCGGGTGCGCGGCGGCGCGCCTCCGGCGCCGTGACGGTCACCGCCGGCAAGCTCTGTACGCCACCCTGCGTAGACGATTGTGCGAGCGATGCCTGCGGCACCAAGACCCAAGCGGATGCGGTCGCCAACACGGCCGACCGCAGCATTCCAAGACTGTTCAACGCGCCACCCCAAAGCTGCATGTTCGATGCGTCATGCCGTGGTGTCCCAGCACGGCATGCGCTTAAAGGTGACGCTTATGAGAGGGCGCGCGATTTCCCTAATTGAAAGCTTCTTAGAGAGACTCTTAGAAGCGATCCATTATTTCCAGGGATTGCCGAGACATCAGCGCCAATTCTTTTCGGCCTCGAGCATCTCGGCGGCAACCGCGCTGAGCTGATCGATCTGCCGCAGCAGCGCATCGAACTCGGCTTCGCTCAGCTGTTCCAGCAGGCGCCGGTTGCGCTCCTGCGCGCCTTCGACGATCGCATCATGCGCGGCAAGGCCGGTTGCGGTCAGCGAGACCAGCACTTCGCGGCTATCCTTCGGATTTGCCGACTTCGCGATCAGCTTGCGCGACACGAGGTTCGCGAGCGCGCGGCTGATCTGTCCCTTGTCCTGGCCGACGGCCTCAGCGAGCCGCGCCACGCTCATCGGCGGGCGCCGGCCGAGCGAGGCGACGAGACCGAACTCGACGGAAGACAATCCGGTGAGGCGCTTGTAGCGCAGGATGGCGCCACGCTTGAGCAGATTGGCGAGCACCATCAGCCGCGACGACAGCATGACGGTGATCGGCGCCGGCTCGCTCTCGTCCGCCTCGGGCGTCGTCCACCCGTCCCTCGGTGTCTGGTTCATGCTCCACCTGTGCCAAGAAAGCGGTGGCCTGCCAAGCCCAAGTCCAAGCCCAAGTCCGAAGCAAGTCCAAAGCAAGTCCGAGGCTCAAGGCAGGCCGCCTCCCCACCTCATCCGACTGCGACTAAGAGGCATTTGGAAGATCGTTGACATTGTCATCGAATTATTTTTCACTGGGGACAAGGCATCAAAAAGGCCAGCCAGCACGGCCCACGGCGGGAGGACCAGCATGACCATCACCCAGCGGGATCGCGATCTCGGCACGGCCTATGCGATGAAGCCGGCGCAGACGCGCACGGAGCTCACCTCGGTCGTGCGCGGCACGCCGATGGGTGAACTGCTCCGCCGTTACTGGCACCCGGTCGGGCTCGTCGGTGATGCCACCGGCACCCCGAAGAAGGTGCGCGCGCTGGGCGAGGATCTGGTGCTGTTCCGTGACAAGCATGGCCGTACGGGTCTCCTGCACGCGCGCTGCTGCCATCGCGGCACCACGCTCTACTATGGCAAGGTCGAGGAGGACGGCATCCGCTGCTGCTATCACGGCTGGAAGTTCGACGCCGAGGGCCACTGCCTGGAGCAGCCCTGCGAGCCCGGCGGCGGCCAGTTCAAGGACAAGGTGCGCCAGCCCTGGTATCCGGTCGAGGAACGCTACGGACTGATCTTCGCCTATATGGGCCCGGCCGAGAAACGCCCGGTGCTGCCGCGCTATGAGTGCCTCGAAAACATGGACGATGGCGAGTTCGTCGAGGCGGACGATTCCTCGATCGGCGGCGGCGGACCTGCAGTGATCCCCTGCAACTGGCTCCAGCATTTCGAGAACGTGGTCGATCCCTACCACGTGCCGGTGCTGCACGGCTCGTTCTCGGGGCCGCAATTCACTGACATGATGGCCTCGATGCCGGAGGTGAGGTTCGACAAGACGCCGCGCGGGATCGCCGTGCGCTCGATCCGCAAACAGGACGACGGCAAGGTGTTTTACCGCGTCACCGAAGCCGCCCTCCCCACCTTGCGCGTCGTGCCGAACCCGCGCGTGGCGCAATTCGCCCGCGTCGAGTCGATCGGCTGGACGCTGCCGATCGACGACACATCGTTCCGCATCTACGTCGCCGGCCGCGTCAAGACATCAGGCGACATCGGCCGGATGCGCTCGAAGTTCAACGGAAAATTCTGGTGGGACATGACCGAGGAAGAGCACCAGCAATTCCCGGGCGATTACGAGGCCCAGGTCGGCCAGGGCGAGGTGACGGTTCACGCCGAGGAGCATTTCGGCCAGAGCGACCGCGGCATCCTGATGATCCGGCGCATGCTGAGCGAACAACTGGAGGCGATGGACGCAGATCGCGACCCGATCGGCGTCTCGTTCGACGCAAGCGCGCCCCCGGTCGAATTCGAAGCGGGGAACTACATCCGCGACGCGTGATGCTGCCGGCTCCAATAGGGGCTGGACCGACAACGACAACAACGACAAATTGGGGGGATGCGATGGTCGATGTGACGTCACAAGTGTCGGTGCAAACGGCCACCGCGGCAAAGCCCTCGGCGCGGCGCTATTACGTGCTGGGGCTGCTCACCATCATCTACGCGCTGAACTTCCTCGACCGCACGATCTTCAACGTCCTGATCGAGCCGATCAAGAAGGAGTTCGCCCTCAGCGACACCATGATGGGCCTGCTCGCAGGCTTCGGCTTCGCGCTGTTCTACTCCCTGCTCGGCATCCCCATCGCGCGCGCCGCCGACCGGCTCAACCGGCGCAACATCGTGGCCGTGGCCTTCGCGTTCTGGAGCGCGATGACGGCGCTGTGCGGCGCGGCCTCGAGCGTGACCTCGCTGGCGCTGGCGCGCATCGGCGTCGGCATCGGCGAATCCGCGGGCTCGCCCGCCTCGCAGTCGATCGTCGCCGATCTCTTCGCCAAGAACGAGCGCCCGCGCGCGCTCGGCATCTACGCCATCGGCACCTATCTCGGCGTCTTCCTCGGCTATTTCGTCGGCGGCTACGTCAACCAGCACTATGGCTGGCGGATGGCGTTCTATGTCGCGGGCTTGCCGGGCATCCTGCTCGCGTTGGTCCTGTGGCTGACGATCTCCGAGCCGAAGCGCGGCGCCATGCAGGAGAGCTTCGTGCCCGAACCGCTCGGACCGACGCTGCGGTTCCTGTCCTCGCAGCGGAGCTTCGTCATCGTGCTGATCGGCTTCTGCCTCACCACCTACACGAACTACGCGACCGCGGCGTGGATCCCGCCGTTCCTGGCCCGCGTGCACCATCTGTCGAGCGCCGAGATCGGCACCTATGCCGGCACCTTCAAGGGGCTGGCCGGCATGGCCGGCACCCTGCTCGGCGGCTTCGTGGTGGCGCAAGTGAGCCGCAGCGACGACCGCTGGAAGCTGTGGGCGCCCGCGATCACCTCGGGCCTCGCCGGCCCGGTGTTCGCGCTGTGCATGCTGACGCAGGATTTCGCGATGATGGTGGCGATGCTGGCGCTGACCTCGTTCCTGGTCGGCTTCCATCTCGGGCAGATCTTCGCGATCGCCCAGACCGTGGCGAAGCCGAGCATGCGGGCGCTGGCCTCCGCGCTGATCGCGCTCACCGCGACCTGCTTCGGCCAGGGCGTCGGCCCGCTCGCCGTCGGCATGGTCAACGATGCCCTGAAGGGAAGTTACGGCGCAGACGCCGTGCGGTACTCCCTGCTCTCGGCGGCGGTCACGACCACGCTGGGCGCCGTGCTGTTCGTATGGGCCGCCCGCGCGATCCGGGTCGATATTGGTCGGGCCGCGGCCTGAGGCCGGCCCGGATCCCGCCGCCGCCCGGTGAAACCAGCCGGGCGGGCAGATGAAACCATTTTGCGGAACCCGCGAAACCATCCGGAAACAGACGGTCATTAGAAGAAGAGCCATAGACGGCGGCAAAGCCCGTCGGGAGGCTCAGATGAACCACTCAATTCACTCTGCTGATCGTGCGACCCACCTGAAGATCGTGGTGGTGGCGCTGGTGGCCGGCATCGCGGTGGCCGGTTTCGGGATCGCAGCCCGCACCAATGCCGATTACAGCCAGACCGCCCAGTCGACCCACGTGATCAAGGCCGGCAAGCCGGTGGTGGTGACGAGCGCGGGCTCGTCGGAGATTCGCTGACACGCCCTGTTCCGGGCTGACCATTGGCCGCCTCCGGGCGGCCTTTTTCGTTTTCCAGAGCAATGCTTAGCCGATGTGTCCTGACGAAGCGCAACGTCCTTGACTTCAACAGGTCCCGCCTTTAAGTCCCCCCTCGTTCCGCGCGCTTTCAGCGAACCACGCGGGAGTAGCTCAGTTGGTTAGAGCGCCGGCCTGTCACGCCGGAGGTCGCGGGTTCGAGCCCCGTCTCTCGCGCCATTTTGGCAATCCCTTCATAGTCTTAGCCCGAACTCCTCGATGCCTTTCACGGCACTGACGGCGCTTGCCGGCGTCCGGCGGGAACTCGTGGCATAGTCAGCCCGCGCCCGAATCGTCTACGCCTTCCAGGACTTAGAGGGATCCCCACGCTTTACCGGCTTTTCCGGGGCTTCCCTGTCATTGAGGAGGCCAGACATGGGTAAAAAGGATTCGGCTAAGAAGGATTCGGCGAAGAAGGCAGCCGCTCCCGCCACCATCACGCTCAAGCACCTGGCCGCTGACATCGCGGAGAGCCAGGACCTGTCGAAAAAGCACGCTGAGGCCGTCCTGACCGACATGGTCGACCTGATCGCCAAGCATCTCAAGAAAGGCGACCGCGTCCGCATCGTCGGTCTTGGCATCCTCCAGGTCCGCAAGCGGGCCGCCCGGACCGGCCGCAACCCCGCCACCGGCGAGGCCATCCACATCAAGGCCAGCAAGAAGGTCGTCTTCCGCCCGGTCAAGGAACTGAAGGAAGCGATCTAGAGGCGGTTCCGATGGCATCGGAACCGCCTCTAGATTTTTTGTTTGACGCGTTTTCTTTACGCGAACCGGTGCCCACTTCGCTCGAAAACGCTCTGGCCGCTACTTTTCGTTAAGCCTGCTCCGCATCGTTCCGGCCGCATCAAAGCCCCGCTTTTCTGATATACCGCCTGCATCCCCAAAGACCCGGCGGTTTGACCAGAAATGTCCTCCCTCACCTTTTCGCATACCGTGACCGAGCGCTTCCTGCGCTACGTCACCATCGACACCCAGTCCGATCCGGAATCCCCCAGCTCGCCTTCGACCGAGAAGCAGAAGGATCTCGGCCGCGTCCTCGTCACCGAGCTGAGGGCGATGGGCGTCGCCGACGCCCATCTCGACGATTACGGCTACGTTTACGGAACGATCCCGGCCAACACCGACAAGAAGGTGCCGGTGATCTGCTTCTGCTCGCACATGGACACTTCGCCCGACGTCACCGGCAAGGACGTCAAGCCGCAAATGGTGAGAAACTATCGCGGCGGCGACATCACCCTGCCGGGCGATACCAGCCAGGTGATCCGCTTCACCGAGCATCCCGCGCTGAAGAACCAGATCGGCAACGACATCATCACCACCGACGGCACCACGCTGCTGGGCGCCGACAACAAGGCCGGTGTCGCCGAGATCATGGATGCCGCGTATTTCTTCATCAACAATCCCGATGTGAAGCACGGCACCATCAAGATCCTGTTCACGCCCGACGAGGAGGTCGGCCGCGGCGTCGACAACGTCGACATCAAGAAGTTGGGGGCCGATTTCGGCTACACCATGGACGGCGAGAGCGCGGGCTCTGTCGAGGACGAGACCTTCTCGGCCGACGGCGCCACCATCACCATCAACGGTGTCAGCGCCCATCCCGGCTACGCCAAGGGCAAGATGGAGCACGCGATCAAGATCGCGGCCGCCATCGTCGAGCGACTGCCGAAGGAGGGCTGTTCGCCCGAGACGACGTCAGGCAAGCAGGGCTTCCTGCATCCGATCAGCATCGACGGCGCGCTCGAGCAGGCGACGCTCTCCTTCATCGTCCGCGACTTCACCGAGGAAGGCCTGAAGGAGAAGGAGATCCTGCTCGAGAACATCGTCAAGGACGTGATGAAGGACTATCCGCGCTCGACCTACACGTTCGAGGTCAGGGAGCAGTACCGCAACATGAAGCAGGTGATCGACCGTCACCCGCACATCCTCG
The DNA here is from genome assembly GCF_004571025.1 of Bradyrhizobium niftali. Classification (GTDB taxonomy): domain Bacteria; phylum Pseudomonadota; class Alphaproteobacteria; order Rhizobiales; family Xanthobacteraceae; genus Bradyrhizobium; species Bradyrhizobium niftali. Next base: position 108,075 of record NZ_SPQT01000013.1, read on the forward strand.
AATACGCTATCGAGGCGATCCGCCGCGCCGGCCTGCGGCCGATGCGCACCGCGATCCGCGGCGGCACCGACGGCTCACGCCTGTCCTTCATGGGCCTGCCCTGCCCCAACATTTTCGCCGGCGAGCACGCGTTCCACTCGCGCCTCGAATGGGTCAGCCGGCAGGACATGGAAAAGGCGGTGCAGACGATCGTCCATCTCGCCATGATCTGGGAGGAGAAGGCGTAGGCACGCCACTAGTCCCGGCAACGGGCGCAAAAGCCTCCACGACGTCATGCCCGGGCTTGTCCCGGGCACCCACGTTCTTCGCGCAGCGTGACTAGACGTGGATGGCCGGGACAAGCCCGGGCATGACGACCTCTGTGCAATCGCACCGATGACCGGCGCAAAATAATCCCAAGCCCCACGGAACGTGCCGGCGCGGGGCGCGTTGGTGATGCAAGTCCCAAGGATGAAGATTGTGAGCACAAAAGGCCTCAGCCGGTCAGCCCCGGGCTGGGGCCTTTCCGCGTTCTGGCATACCCGTCCAGCGAGGCATCGCGCAGTAGCATCGTACTCCGCGATCGTTCGAGACGATTAACCACCCACGCGCCCTGCTCGCACACTCGTGAACCACTGGACTTTCCAATGTTGTTCCCGTGTGAGAATGTCGCGCCATGATTGCTCGTCGCATCCTCAGGCTCGTGCTCGCGGTCCTCGTGACCGCGGGGCTGATGGTTGCGCCGCTGGTGACGCCAGCAGCGGCAGGACTGCCGATGGCCAGCGACATGCAGATGACCGACGCGCAAGACATGTCCGCCGACATGCCTTGCTGTCCCGATCAGCACGACGGCAAGCAATGCCAGGACTGCCCTCTCCTCGCGATCTGCATGTTGAAGGTGTTGCAGGCTGGGCCGGCGGTCGTGACGGCAACTCTCGATCCGCGTGCGCTCGAACTGCTCCGGCCGCTCGATGATACCATTGCCGACGGCCTTACCCGTCCACCTCCGGATCATCCACCTCGATTGACGGTCTGACCGGCGCTCACGCGCCGGACGAATGTGCGCGTCGATAACGGCGCGCGCATCGCTGCCTGCCGTCTTGTTGCTTGTCCCCTGGGGCGCGCGGTCATGGCGGTACCATCAGATCCATCGAGGAATTGAAATCATGACAATGTCCAACGTCGCGCGTGCCGCCATGGCCGCGCTGATCGCCGCCGCGTTTGCGGGTGCCGCACGCGCCGAAATCAAGAACTACGAGTTCCAGCTCGTGCAGCCGACCGTCAAGGCCGGCGCCGATCGCATCGTGACGGTGCGACTGGTCGACAAGACCACCGGCAAGACCGTGCCGGATGCCGTGATTTTCGCCAGCCGGCTCGACATGGCGCCCGACGGCATGCAGGAGATGGCCACCAAGGTCACCGCGATGCCGGGCACTGAGCCCGGGACATACCGGTTCAAGGCGACCTTCGGCATGGCCGGTCGCTGGCAACTCTCGCTCGGCGCCAAGGTGCAGGGCGAAACCGGAACGGTCGAGAACAAGCTCCTCGTCACGGCCGAGAAATGACCCGCCGCCTCCTCATCGGCACTGCCGCTGCGATTCTCGCCGCGGCAGGTCTCGCGCTGTTCGCCGCCGGCGTCCTGCGGCCACAGCCCGACGTCGGCCAACTCATATCCTCGGCAAACGCGGCGGATACGGTTGCCCCGATCTATTATCAGGACCCGGACGGCAAGCCGCTGTATTCGCTGACCCCGAAGAACACCGAGGACGGCCGCACCTATCGTGCCGTACCTGCGGGCGCGGACATCAGCTTCGACGAGCCCGAGCAGCCCGCGGTGACGGCTGCGGCCGAGGCCAGGGGCGATCGCAAAGTCAAATACTACCGCAACCCAATGGGTCTGCCGGACACCTCGCCGGTGCCGAAGAAGGACTCCATGGGGATGGACTATATCCCTGTCTACGAAGGCGACGATAGCGACGACGGTTCCGTCCGGCTATCTCCGGGCAGGATCCAGCGTACGGGCGTCAGGTCCGAGCCCGCTGCGCTCCGCACGATCCGCACGATGGTCCGTGCCCCCGGCGTCATTCAACTCGACGAGCGGCGAGTCTCCGTCATCTCGATGCGGTCCGAAAGCTTCATCCTGAAAGTCGCCAACGTGACGACCGGCTCCCACGTCGTGAAGGGGCAGCCTTTGATGGAGGTCTACAGCCCCGCCGTCGTGTCGGCGGCCGCCGAATATCTCGCCACCATCACGTCCAAGACGACGGGCGGTGACCAGGCCTACGGCCGCGGCTCCCGTCAGCGACTGATCAACCTTGACGTACCGGAAGCCGCCATAGCGGCGATCGAGAAAAGCCGGAGCGTGCCGACCTCCGTCGAGTGGACTGCGCCACGCGATGGCATCGTCCTGGAGCGTAGCGCGATCGAGGGCATGCGCGTGCAGCCGGGCGGCGTGCTGTTCCGGATCGCGGATCACTCGGTAATGTGGGCGTTGATCGACGTAGCGGAACGCGACCTGGGCATGATTTCCAAAGGTCAGTTGGCTACCGTGCGGGCCCGGAGTTTTCCGGGCCGCGAATTCTCGGGGAGGGTCGAAGTGATCTATCCCGAGATCAACAAGGAGACCCGAACCGCGCGCATCCGCGTCGAATTGCCGAACCCAGACCTCGCGCTGCTGCACGACATGTACGTCGACGCCGGGATCGACACCGGGACGGGCGAACCGGTCCTGACCGTCCCTGAGAGCGCGGTGATGGATACCGGCAGTCGGCAGGCCGTCTTCGTCGACAAGGGAGAGGGCCGGTTCGAGCCGCGCGAGGTCAAGACCGGCCATCGCGGCTCGGGATACGTGGAGGTCAGGCAGGGTGTCGCCGATGGCGAGCCCGTCGTCGTGTCCGCCAACTTCCTGATCGACGCGGAGAGCAACCTGAAGGCGGCGCTCAAGGGTTTTGCCGAAGGAGCCCAGCAATGATCGCCCGCCTGATCGCCTGGTCGGCCCGCAATCTGCTGCTGGTGCTGTTCGGCACCGGCTTTGCCGCTGCTGCCGGCCTCTATGCCTTGCTCCATCTGCCGCTGGACGCCATTCCGGATCTCTCCGACACCCAAGTCATCGTCTACACCGAATATCAGGGTCAGGCGCCCCAGGTGATCGAGGACCAGGTCACCTACCCTCTCACTACCGCCATGCTGACGGTGCCGAAGTCGAAGGTGGTGCGCGGCTTCTCCTTCTTCGGCGTCTCCTTCGTCTACATCATCTTCGAGGACGGTACCGACATCTACTGGGCCCGCTCGCGCGTGCTCGAATTCCTCAACGGCGCCGCGGCACGGCTGCCGGCCGGCGTCACGCCAACGATCGGCCCTGACGCCACCGGCGTCGGCTGGGTCTACCAATACGCCGTGATGTCCAAGGAGCTGAACCTTGCCGAGACGCGGACAATCCAGGACTGGAACCTGAAATTCGCCCTCGCCAAGGCCGAAGGCGTCGCGGAGGTCGCCAGCGTCGGCGGCTTCGTCAGGCAGTACAACGTCATCCTTGATCCGCAGCGCATGCGCGATCTCGGCATCACCATGCAGAAGATGCGCGACGCCATCCGCGCCAGCAATGCCGACGTCGGCGGTCGCACCGTCGAGCTCTCCGAGTTCGAATATGTCATCCGCGGCAAGGGCTATCTGAAGAACGTCGACGACCTCGGCAACATCGTGCTGAAGACGAGCAACGGGACGCCGGTCAAGCTGCGCGACGTCGCCCGCATCGAGCTCGGGCCGGACGAGCGGCGCGGCATCGCCGAGCTCAACGGCGAGGGCGAGGTGGCGAGCGGCATCGTGCTGCAGCGCTTCGGCATGAACGCGCTCGACGTGATCGAGAGCGTCAAGAAGCGGTTCAGGGAGAGCGCAACCAGCCTGCCGAAATCGGTCGAGATCGTTCCGGTCTACGACCGCTCCAACCTGATCAAGGCCGCGATCGAGACGCTCAGGCACACGCTGCTCGAGGAGAGCATCGTGGTGGCGCTGGTCTGCATCGTGTTCCTGCTGCATGTCCGCAGCGCGCTGGTCGCCATCCTGATGCTCCCCGTCGGGGTGCTGATGGCGTTCGGGGCGATGAAGCTGCTCGGGATCGGCTCCAACATCATGAGCCTCGGCGGCATCGCGATCGCTATCGGCGCCATGATTGATGCCGCGATCGTCATGATCGAGAACGCGCACAAGCATCTCGAGCGCGCCGAGCCCGGCCATTCGCGGGTGGCGATCCTGATCGAGGCCGCCGCCGAGGTCGGCCCGGCGCTGTTCTTCAGCCTGCTGATCATCACCGTCTCGTTCATGCCGATCTTCACGCTGGAATCGCAGGAGGGCCGGCTGTTCAGCCCGCTCGCCTTCACCAAGACTTTTGCGATGGCGGCGGCGGCGCTGCTGTCGGTCACGCTGGTGCCGGCGCTGATGGTGATCTTCGTCCGCGGCAGGATCATCCCGGAGCACAAGAACCCGATCAACCGCGTCCTGATCTGGATCTACCGGCCGGTCATATCAGGCGTGCTGCGCGCACGGATCTTGGTGATCCTGCTCGCGCTCGGCGTGCTCGCCGCCTCGATCTGGCCGGCCGGCCGGCTCGGCTCCGAGTTCATGCCGAACCTCAACGAAGGCACCCTGCTCTACATGCCGACGACGCTTCCCGGCATTTCCGTGACCAAGGCGGCCGAGCTGATGCAGACCCAGGACCGCATCATCCGCTCGTTTCCGGAGGTCGCCTCGGTCTACGGCAAGGCCGGTCGCGCGGCCACCGCGACCGATCCGGCGCCGTCGGAGATGTTCGAGACCATCGTCGACCTCAAGCCGAAGAACGAGTGGCGCGCCGGCGTGACCATCGACAGCCTGATCGCCGAGATGGACAAGGCACTGCAATTTCCGGGCGTCTCCAACGCCTGGACGATGCCGATCAAGGCCCGCATCGACATGCTCTCGACCGGCATCCGCACCCCCGTTGGCATCAAGGTCATGGGCACCGATCTCGCCGGGATCGACAGACTGGCCCGGCAGATCGAACAGGTGCTCAAGGCGGTGCCCGGCACCTCCTCGGCCTATGCCGAGCGGAGCCTCGGCGGCTACTATCTCGAGATCACGCCGGACCGCGAGACGCTGTCGCGCTACGGCATCATGGTGCAGGACGTGCAGGACACGATCGCGACCGCGCTCGGCGGCCAGGCGGTGACGACGACCGTCGAGGGCCGGCAGCGCTTCACCGTCAACATGCGCTATCCGCGCGATCTGCGCGACAATCCGAAGGCGATCGCCAGCGACATCCTGGTGCCGATGCCGGGCGGCGGCGCCGTTCCGCTCGGCGAGGTCGCGAGCGTCGCGCCGGCGCGTGGGCCGACCTCGATCCGGACCGAGAACGGGCAGCTTGCGACTTACATCTATGTCGATATCCGCGACCGCGACCTCGGCGGCTATGTCGCCGACGCGAGGGCCGCGGTGCAAGCGAGCATCCAGTTCCCATCAGGCTATTATGTGGTCTGGAGCGGGCAATACGAATATCTGGAACGCGCCACCGCGCGGCTGAAGATCGTGGTGCCGGTGACGCTGCTGATCATCTTCCTGCTGCTCTATCTCAACTTCCGCTCGATCACCGAGACCCTGATCGTGATGCTCTCCCTGCCCTTCGCCCTCGTCGGCGGTCTGTGGCTGATGTGGTGGCTCGGCTTCAACCTCTCGGTCGCGGTCGCGGTCGGCTTCATCGCACTCGCGGGCGTGGCGGCAGAGACCGGCGTGGTGATGCTGATCTATCTCAACCAGGCGCTCGCCGAGGCCAAAGCGCGCTGCGCTCGCGCGGGCCGCGCCCTGACCCGCGACGATCTCGACAAGGCGATCATGGAAGGCGCGGTCGAGCGCGTCCGCCCGAAGATGATGACGGTGGTTGCGATCATGGCCGGCCTGCTGCCGATCATGTGGAGCAGCGGAACGGGATCGGAGATCATGCAGCGGATTGCCGTGCCGATGATCGGCGGCATGATCTCGTCGACGCTGCTGACGCTGATCGTAATTCCCGCGATCTTCGGGCTGGTGAAGGGCTTTGGGCTGCGTACGGGCGATGGGGTTATCGCGTCGGAGCAGATTCCGGAGGCCGCCGAATGAACGCGTAACCGCCGTTTGTTGCGAACCGGTCGCAGTCGCATCGTGATGCTGCAACTGCGACGTTGAGTTCCGCATACGTAACATTATTGCGGGTCGACACTGTTCCCGCCGCCATGCTAGGCCAGCCGAACCGACAGCGAGAGTGAATTCGTGGTCCTGAATCGCCGGCCCTTCAGACTGAGCTACACACGCAACTGGCGTGGGCTCGTGGCTGTGTTCGTCGCGGTCATGTATCTGCTCTCGGGCGCGCTCCACGGCGCCCACGACATCGATGTCACCAGCCCGTCCGGCGGCCCGGAGATCGCCTCGATGCTCGAAGACGGCGCCGCCGGCCATGGCGATCACAAGGCGCTTGCCGGCCATCACTGCCACGGCTGCTTCTCCGTCGCCGTCGTGCAACCGGTGCAACCGGAAACCGCGGCCGACGTGATGGCCGCGCCGGTCCCGCAGCGGCAGCCGGCGCTCGCCGGCATCGCGCCCGATACGGACTCTCCTCCCCCCAAGCACCTGACCTGAACGGATCAGCCGGGCGCCCCATCGCGCCCATCGGTTCTCCTTCACAGGTTCGGTTCATGTCTTGCAGGCGACTGGCCGCGCGCATCGCGTGCGCGACGGCTATTCTCATCAGCCCACCCCTGGTGCTGACGTCACACGCCCAGACGCTGACGATGCGCGCAGCGCTCTCGCGCGCGCTGGCCGCGAGCCCACGCCTGACGGCGGCGGAGCGCGACGTCGGCATTGCCACGGGCCAACGCATCCAGGCAGGCGCCCTTCTCAATCCGGAACTGTCCTATGAACAGGACAATTCATTCGGGTCGGGCATCTATCGCGGCACGCGATCGGCCGAGACCACGCTCCAGATCAGCCAGGCCTTCGAGCTGTTCGGCAAGCGGGACGCCAGGATCGCTGCCGGACAGGCCGGCATCGAGGTCGCCGCGATCCAGCGCAAGGCTGTCAGGTTGGAGGTGCTGTCGGAGACCGCGATCGCCTTCCTGAGCGTGCTCGGCGCGCAGCGGCGCATCCAGATCCTCGACGAGCAAATTGTCGCGATTGACCGGCTGACGCCGCTGCTCCGCCGCCGCGTCGAGGCCGGCGCCTCCTCCCCGGCCGAGACCGGCCGCGCCGAGGTCGCCTCCGCCCTGGTGAAGGCCGATCGCGAGCGCTTCAAGGCGACGCTGGCGAGCGCCCGGCGCGAGCTTGCGGTCCTGATGGGCGATGCTGCGGCGAAGTTCGGCGAGGTCTCCGGCCGGCTCGACACCACGGGACGCCCGCCCACGTTCCAGTCGGTCGTCGCTGCCATCGATGCCAATCCGCAACTGGTGCGCTGGACGGCGGTCTTTGCCCAGCGCAATGCCGAACTATTGATGGCGCGGCTCAAGCCCTATCCGGACGTGCGGATCGCGGCCGGCTGGCGCCATTTCAACGAGACCAATGACGATGCGGCGCGCCTCACCGTCTCGGTGCCGATCCCCGTGTTCGACCGGAACCAGGGCAACATCCTCTCCGCGCAGGAAAGCCTCGCCAAGACCAGGGCCGAGCGCGAGGCCAACCGCAACACGCTGATCGTAATTGCGGGCCGTGCCTATGACTCGCTCCAGGGCTCGCTTCGCGAGCTCGCCGTGCTGCGCGAGACCGCTATCCCTAAAGCCACTGAGGCTGCGGACGCGATCTCGCAAGGTTACGGCCAGGGCCGCTTCACCCTGCTCGAAGTGCTCGATGCCCAGGCCAGCGTCGCACAGGCGCGGCTGCGCGAGCAGGAGGCGCTGCAGAATTTCCATGCCGGGGTGGCGACCATCGAAGGCCTCGTCGGCAATCCCTTTGCGCTGGCCCGGGAGGGCGCACGATGAAGACATCCTCTACCATCCTCCTCGCGATCATCACCGCAGCGCTCGGTGCCTATGGCTACGCCATGCTTGCGCCGGCCAGGGTCGCGCCGACCGAACATGCCGCCGACAAGAAGCCGGAGAAACCGAACGACCATGTCGAGCAGGACGAGCACGGCGCCGACCGCATCCGCATCTCCGACGTCAAGCTGGCCGCCGCCGGCGTCACGCTGGCGGAGGCCGCGGGCGCCACGCTGACCGACACGCTGGCCTTCAACGGCATCCTGCGCGCCAACCAGGAGGCGGTCGTTCAGGTCACACCCCGATTTCCCGGAATTGCAAAATCGATCCAGAAGCGCATCGGCGACAAGGTCGCCAGGGACGATCTGCTCGCCGCGATCGAGAGCAACCAGAGCCTCACCGTCTACGAGCTGAAGGCGCCGATCGCCGGCACCGTCATCGAGCGGCAGATCTCGCTCGGCGAATACGCCTCCGAGCAGAAACCGGCCTTCGTCGTCGCCGACCTCTCCAGCATCTGGGTCGACCTGTCGATCTACCGGCAGGACCTCCGGCGCGTTCGCCTGGGCGACGAGGTGCTGATCGATCCCGACGATGGCCGCGGCGAGATCAAGGGCGCGATCTCCTACATGGCACCGATCGGCTCGAGCGAGACCCAGACCGCGCTGGCGCGCGTGGTGCTGCCGAATCCCGATGGCCGGCTTCGCCCCGGCCTGTTCGTCACGGCGCGGCTGATCCTCGCCGCCCGCAACGTCGCAGTTGCCGTGCGCCGAAGTGCGATCCAGACGCTGGAGAGCAGGACCATCGTGTTCGTCCGCGAGGACGGCGACAAGATCGAGGCGCGCCCCGTGGAGCTCGGCGACTCCGATCCGAAATTCGTGGAGATCCGCGCAGGGCTCTCCGTCGGCGAGCGCTACGTCGCCGAGAACAGTTTTGTGGTCAAGGCGGAGATGGGCAAGGGAGACGCCGACCATGATTGACGCCCTCCTCGCCTTCTCCATTCGTCAACGATGGCTCGTGGTCCTGTTCGCGCTCGCGGCCGGCGCCTTCGGCGCCTGGAATTTCACCCGCCTGCCGATCGACGCGGTGCCCGACGTCACCAACGTCCAGGTCCAGATCAACACGCGCGCGCCGGGCCTGTCGCCGCTCGAAGCCGAACAGCGCATCACCTTCCCGATCGAGACCGCGATGGGCGGCCTGCCCAGGCTCGACTACACCCGCTCGATCTCGCGTTACGGCCTGAGCCAGGTCACCGTCGTATTCCAGGACGGCACCGATATCTACTTTGCGCGCCAGCTCGTCAACGAGCGCATCCAGCAGGCAAAGGACCAGCTGCCTGCAGGCACCGAGGTCGCGATGGGCCCGATCTCGACCGGGCTCGGCGAGATCTATGTCTACTCGGTCGAGGCCAAGGCCGGCGCGAAGTCGCCAACCGGGGCCGAGTTCACGCCGACGGAACTGCGCACCATCCAGGACTGGATCATCAAGCCGCAACTGCGCACCATTCCCGGCGTGATCGAGGTCAACTCGATCGGCGGTCATGAGCGGCAATTCCACGTGCTGCCGATCCCCGGCCGGCTGATGGCCTACAAGCTCGGCTTCCGCGATATCATGACGGCGCTGGCCGCCAACAACGCCAATGTCGGCGCCGGCTATATCGAGCGCAACGGCGAGCAATATCTCGTCCGCGCGCCCGGCCAGGTCGCCAATATCGAGGAGATCCGCGACATCGTGATCGGCTCGCGCGGCGGCGTTCCGGTGCGTATCCGCGACGTCGCCGACGTCCAGGAAGGCCAGGACCTGCGCTCGGGCGCTGCGACAACGAACGGCAGCGAAACCGTGCTCGGCACCGCCATGCTGCTGATCGGCGAGAACAGCCGCACCGTGGCCCAGCGCGTGAAGGCCAAGCTCACGGAGATCGCGAAATCGCTCCCCGACGGCGTGGTCGCGCGGGCCGTCTACGACCGCACGCATCTGGTTGAAGCCACCATCCAGACCGTCGAGAAGAACCTCGTCGAGGGCGCGGCGCTGGTGATCGCGGTGCTGTTCCTGATCCTCGGCAACATCCGCGCCGCGCTGATCACCGCCTGCGTCATCCCGCTGTCGATGCTGTTCACGATCACGGGGATGGTCGAGAGCAAGGTCAGCGCCAATCTGATGAGTCTGGGCGCGATCGACTTCGGCATCATCGTCGACGGCGCGGTCATCATCGTCGAAAACTGCCTGCGGCTGCTCGCTTCCGAGCAGCACCGGCGTGGCCGGCTGCTGTCGCTCGATGAACGGATGGAGACCATCCGCGCCGCCAGCAGCGAGGTCATCAAGCCGAGCCTGTTCGGCACGCTCATCATTGCCGTGGTCTATTTGCCGGTCCTGACCCTGACGGGGACCGAGGGCAAGATGTTCACGCCGATGGCCCTGACCGTGCTGATGGCGCTCGCGGGCGCGGCGCTGTTGTCGATCACCTTCGTCCCGGCTGCGGTGGCGATCTTCGTCACCGGCAAGGTCTCGGAGACGGAAAACATCTTCATGCGCGCGGCCAAGCGGCTCTACGTTCCCCTGCTCGACCGCGCCATCTGCTACCGCGGCAGCGTCGCGTTTGGCGCGCTGCTGATCGTTGCCGGCAGCATCTTCGCCGCGACGCGCATGGGCGGCGAATTCATCCCGAGCCTCGACGAAGGCGACATCACCATCGAGACCATCCGGATTCCCGGCACCAGCCTGACCCAGAGCGTCGACATGCAGCTCCGGCTGGAAAAGACAATCAAGCAGGTACCGGAGGTCGCGACTATCTTCTCCAAGATCGGCACCGCCGAGATCGCCAACGATCCGATGCCGCCGAACGTCGCCGACACCTATGTCACATTGAAGCCGCGCGACGAATGGCCCGATCCCGCCAGGCCGAAGGACGAGGTGGTCGCCGAGCTCGAACGGGCCGCCAACACCCTGCCCGGAACGGCCTATGGCATGACCCAGCCGATCCAGATGCGCTTCAACGAGCTCATCGCCGGCATCCGCAGCGACGTCGGTGTCAAGATCTTCGGCGACGATCTCGACGTGCTCGCCGGCATCGCCCAGCAGGTCAACGGCGTGGTCCGCGGCATCGAGGGCGCTGCCGACGTCAAGACCGAGCAGGTCGCGGGCCTGCCGATTCTCACCGTCAAGCTCGACCGCCAGGCGCTGTCGCGCTACGGCCTCAGCCTCAGCGAGGTGCAAAACCTGGTCGAGATCGCGATCGGCGGCAAGCCGGTCGGAAAGCTGTTCGAAGGCGATCGCCGCTTCGACATCGTGGTGCGGCTGCCGGAAAGCCTGCGCGCCAACCCTGACACGATCAAGTCGCTGCCGATCCCGCTGCCGCCGGGCGAGGATGCCGCCGCCGTCACGAAAGCCGCATGGGCGGGTGGAAACACGGCGCTTCGCTACGTGCCGCTGTCCTCCGTCGCGGCGATCGAGATCGCGCCGGGCCCCAACCAGATCAGCCGCGAGAACGGCAAGCGCCGCGTGGTCGTGATGGCCAACGTTCGCGGGCGTGATCTGCGCTCCTTTGTCGCCGAGGCCCAGGACGCGGTCGCGGAGAAGGTCAAGCTGCCGCCGGGGTACTGGATCGGCTGGGGCGGACAGTTCGAGCAGCTGGTCTCCGCCACCAAGCGGCTGACCATCGTCGTGCCGGCGGCGCTGCTGCTGGTGTTCCTGCTGCTGTTCATGGGCATGGGGTCGGCGGCGGATGCGGCGCTGGTGTTCTCCGGCGTGCCGCTGGCGCTGACCGGCGGCGTCGCCGCGCTCTTGCTGCGCGGCATTCCGCTGTCCATCAGCGCCGGCGTCGGCTTCATCGCGCTGTCGGGCGTCGCCGTGCTCAACGGCCTCGTCATCATCGCCTTCATCGAGCGGCTGCGCAGCGAGGGACGCCCCATTGCGGAGGCCGTGCGCGAGGGCGCGCTGACCCGCCTGCGCCCGGTGCTGATGACCGCGCTCGTCGCCTCCCTCGGCTTCGTGCCGATGGCGCTCGCCACAGGTGCCGGCGCCGAAGTGCAGCGGCCGCTTGCGACCGTGGTGATCGGCGGCATCATCTCCTCGACCGTGCTGACGCTCCTGGTGCTGCCGGCGCTCTACGTGCTGTTCCGGCGTGACGGGGCTACCGAAACGCCTACAATGGCGCCTGATTTGGCAGCTTCCGGGGAGCGCTAGATTTGGGCAACCACGACCATCACGGCCATCATCATGACCATGCCGGCCACGCCCATGATCATGGCCATGGTCACGACCACAGCCATGCTCACGGTCCTGGCCACGCGCATGTCCACGCCCCCGCCAGTTTCGGCAAGGCGTTCGCGATCGGCATTTCGCTCAACGTCGCGCTGGTCGTGGCCGAGGCGGTCTACGGCTATATCGGCAACTCCACCGCGCTGCTTGCGGACGCCGGCCACAATCTTTCCGACGTGCTTGGCCTGGTCGTGGCATGGAGCGCCTCGATCGCGGCGCGGCGCGCGCCGCGCGGCCGCTTCACCTATGGCCTGCGTGCCTCCACCATCCTGGCGGCACTGGCCAACGCGGTGTTCCTGCTGGTCGCGACCGGCGCGATCGGCTGGGAGGCGATTTTGCGCCTGCGCGAGCCGGAGCCGGTCGCGGGGGTGACCGTGATGGTGGTCGCCGGCATCGGCATCCTCGTCAACGGCTTCACCGCCATGCTGTTCGCGCGCGGCCGCAAGGACGACATCAACATCGAAGGCGCCTATCTGCACATGGCCGCCGACGCCGCCGTCTCGCTCGGCGTCGTGGTCTCGGCGGCGCTGATCATCTGGACCGGCTGGCTCTGGCTCGACCCCGTCACCAGCCTCGTCATCTGCGCCACCATCCTCTGGAGCACGACCAGCCTGCTCCGCGGCTCCATCGACATGTCGATGGCGGCCGCCCCCAAGGGCACCGACCTTGCCGCCATCAGGGCGTTTCTGCAGCAACGGCCCGGCGTCTCCGCCATCCACGATCTCCACGTCTGGCCGATCTCGACCACCGAGACGGCGCTGACCTGCCATCTCGTCATGCCCGCAGGTAGCGGCGATGCGTTCCTGATGGAGACCGCGCAGCTGCTCAAGGCGTCCTTCCGCATCGGCCACACCACGCTCCAGATCGAGACGCATCCGGATAATGGCTGTGCGCTGGCGCCGGATGATGTGGTGTGAGGCATTCCGCCTCCACACCGTCATTGCGAGCGAAGCGAAGCAATCCAGACGACCACCGCGGGCACATTCTGGATGGCTTCGTCGCAAGAGCTCCTCGCAATGACGGCGCGGCGAGAGCCGCGCCCTACACCGCCTTCGCCGTCACGATCCAGATCGCGCCCTGGAGCGCCACCGACTGTCCCTTCAGGAACGGCGCCAGCATCTCGCGGATCGAGGCTTTTGCGGCCTGGTACGTCTCCGGCGGATGGCCCTGGAGCGCGCGGCTGGCCGGGCCAATCTGCAAGGCGCCGTCGACGGCCGCATCGAGACCGCCGCCGATCGCGACATCCATCGCGAGATTGTGCGGCTCCATCGCCACATCGACGAAGCCTGCACCTTTCAGGATGCGCGTCACGCGCTCCTCCGATGCAAAGGCGAACGGCCCCGGCTCCTCCGGTCCGACCGGCGGCATCTTCGGCACGTGTTTGTAGACCGCCATCAACGGCGCCATCATCCAGGGATTTTCCTTCGGCTCGCGCCAGCAGGCAAAGGCAAGCCGCCCGGACGGCTTCAGCGCACGGCGAAGGTTGGTGAAGGACGCGATGGGATCGGCGAAGAACATCACGCCGAACCGCGATGCGAGCAGATCAAAGCTCGCCGGCTCGAACGGATGGACCGTCGCATCCGCCAGCACGAACTCGAGCGGCAGGCCATTCGGCGCCAGCGCACGTGCCTGCGACAGCATCGGATCGGAGACGTCGAGCCCGAGCGCAAAGCCGTTCGGCGCCACCTCCTTTGCAAACGCGACCGTCGTAGCACCCGAGCCGCAGCCGACGTCGATGACGCGCTCGCCCGGCTTCGGCTTGGCCCGTGCGATCAGGACATCGGCGATCGGCCCGAGTAGCCGCTCCTGCGCCGCATGGCGGTCGGCCCAGCGCTGCCCGCTCGGTCCGTTCCAATAGGCGATCTGGTCGGCGTTCTGCGCGTCACCGCTGGGCTGTTGCATCAGGCCCTCTCTCAAATTTCGCAATCCAGCCACTCGTCACGAAGCCTCAAGCGATGCGCTTGACGAGCTGCGCCGGATTTCCGCCCATCATGACATTCGGCTCGACATCGGTACTGATCAGGCTGCCAGCCATGACCTGGACATTGTCGCCGATGATCCTGTTCGGAAAGACGCCGCTCTTCATGCCGAAGAAGCAATTGGCGCCAACCCTGACCCCGCCGCCGAACGTCACGCCGACCGTCACCTGGGACAGCGCACCGAGAATACAATCGTGGTCGACGCTGGAAAGGGTGTTGACGATCGTGTCGCGCCCGATCAGGGCTCTGGAGCCGATGACGGCACCAGCCCCAATCACGGCGCCGCTCTCGATTTCGGCATCCCTCGCGACAAAGGCCGTCGGAGCGATGCACGGCGGCATATTCACCTTGGCTGCCCGCAAGCGCGATGCACAGAGATCGCGCGCCGCGTTGGCTCCTATTCCGAGGTAGGCATCCCCGAGCGGGAGCTCACGGAAATAGTCGTCCTCGGACATCATGCTTCCCGGCAACGCCGCCTGGCCCTCCAGGCTCTGAACGACAAAGACGGGCGCAACATCGAGGAACGAGGCGATCACGCGCGCATGGCCACCTGCACCGAAGATATATGCCTTAGCCATGGGATTTCTTCGTCATCATGTAGGCCATCACGACACCATCGCTCTTGGAAGCATTCCCTTGACCAGGGATCACATAACCCGACGCGGATGGCCGGATAGACCGCATCAGCAAGCGTATCTGGTGGGCGGTCACGGATTCGAACCGCGGACCCTCTCGGTGTAAACGAGATGCTCTAACCAGCTGAGCTAACCGCCCCTCGCCGCCTCTTTATCCCTACCCGCCCTCGGTGGGCAAGTACGGAACATCAATCCCCCGGCCTCCCCGGCAGCACCGGCACGGTGTCGATCCATACCGCCGCCGACTGGCACCAGATCTGCCGGCTGGGCCTCAGAGCGTCGCGCTGGCGGATGCTGCCCCAGCGGATGCCCCAATCGTCGGCCTGGTCGCCCTCGCCGCTGGTGAACAGCGGGGAACCGCAATCGGCGCAAAAATGCTGGAAGCGCATCCGGCCGTTGTCGCCGCGCTTGCCGTAGATTTTCGGCGTGCCGCCGGTGAGCCTGACGTCACCGGCGGAACAGATCGCGGTGACCCGGAACGGCGATCCCGTCAGCGTCTGGCAGTCCCGGCAATGGCAGATCGAGACCGCCTCGGGGTCGATCTCGGCCTCAAATGTGATCTGCCCGCAATGGCATTGCCCGTCGATCTTCATCGCCCTCGTTCCCTTGCCTCAAAACAAAAACGGCGCCCGAAGGCGCCGTTTTATCATCTTTCGCTCGAGATCAGTGAGCGGTCAGGCCGCCGGCGGCTTCGTCGCCGTCCGGCTTCACCGTCACCTTGGTGTCCTCTTCCCAGACGATCGGCACCGGCTTCTTCACCAGCGCCTTGGCGACGACGTCATCCAGCCGCGAGACCGGGATGATCTCCATGCCGCCCTTGATCGCATCGGAGATCTCCGTGAGATCCTTGGCGTTGTCCTCGGGGATCAGCACCGTCTTGATGCCGCCGCGGGCAGCAGCCAGCAGCTTCTCCTTCAGACCGCCGATCGGCAGCACGCGGCCGCGCAGCGTGATCTCGCCGGTCATCGCGACATCGTGGCGAACCGGGATGCCGGTCATGACCGAGATGATCGCGGTGGCCATCGCCACGCCCGCCGATGGACCGTCCTTCGGCGTCGCGCCTTCCGGCACGTGCACGTGGATGTCGCGCCGGTCGAACAGCGGCGGCTCGATGCCGTAGACGATCGCGCGCGAGCGGACGTAGGACGCCGCCGCCGAGATCGATTCCTTCATCACGTCGCGCAGGTTGCCCGTGACCGTCATCTTGCCCTTGCCGGGCATCATGACGCCTTCGATGGTCAAGAGCTCGCCGCCGACATCGGTCCAGGCAAGGCCGGTGACGATGCCGACCTGCGGCTCGCTCTCGATCTCGCCGAAGCGGTACTTCGGCACACCCAGCAGCTCTTCGAGAGACTTCTCGGTGACCTTGACCGACTTCTTCTTGGAGATCATCAGCTCCTTCACCGCCTTGCGGGCGAGTGTGGAGAGCTCACGCTCCAGGTTACGCACGCCCGCTTCGCGGGTGTAGCGGCGGATCAGCAGCAGCAGCGCGTCGTCGTCGATCGAGAACTCCTTGGAGTCCAGGCCGTGCTTGGACACCGCGTTCGGGATCAGGTGCTTGCGCGCGATCTCGACCTTCTCGTTCTCGGTGTAGCCCGCGATCCGGATGATCTCCATGCGATCCATCAGCGGCCCCGGAATATTGAGCGTATTCGCGGTCGTGATGAACATCACGTTGGACAGATCGTAGTCGACCTCGAGATAGTGGTCGTTGAAGGTCCCGTTCTGCTCGGGGTCGAGGACCTCGAGCAAAGCCGAGGACGGATCGCCGCGGAAGTCGGCGCCCATCTTGTCGATCTCGTCCAGCAGGAACAGCGGATTGGACGACTTGGCTTTCCGCATCGACTGGATGATCTTGCCGGGCATCGAGCCGATATAGGTGCGGCGGTGACCGCGGATCTCGGCCTCGTCGCGCACGCCGCCGAGCGAGACGCGCACGAACTCGCGCCCCGTCGCCTTCGCGATCGACTTGCCGAGCGAGGTCTTGCCGACGCCGGGAGGTCCGACGAGGCACAGGATCGGTCCCGTCAGCTTGTTGGCGCGCGACTGCACCGCGAGATACTCGACGATGCGTTCCTTGACCTTCTCCAGACCGTAGTGATCGGAGTCCAGGATGGCTTGCGCCGATTCCAGGTCCTTCTTGACCTTGGACTTCTTGTTCCACGGGATCGACAGCAGCCAGTCCAGATAGTTGCGCACGACGGTCGCTTCCGCGGACATCGGCGACATCTGGCGCAGCTTCTTCAATTCGTGCTGCGCCTTCTCGCGCGCTTCCTTGGAGAGCTTGGTCTTGGAGATCTTCTCTTCGAGATCGGCGAGCTCATCGCGACCGTCGTCGTCGCCGAGTTCCTTCTGGATCGCCTTCATCTGCTCGTTGAGATAATACTCGCGCTGGGTCTTCTCCATCTGGCGCTTGACGCGCGAGCGGATGCGCTTCTCGACCTGGAGCACCGAGATCTCGCTCTCCATCAGGCCCAGCACCTTCTCGAGGCGCGTGGTGACCGACAGCGTCTCCAGGATGCCCTGGCGATCCGCGATCTTGACGGCGAGATGGGAGGCGACGGTGTCGGCGAGCTTGGCGAAATCGGTAATCGCCTGCACGACGCCGACGACCTCGGCCGAGATCTTCTTGTTGAGCTTCACATAGCTCTCGAAGTCGGACACGACCGAGCGCGCCAGCGCCTCCGCCTCGACCGACTTCGCATCGGTGTCGGCCAGGGCAATGGCGGTCGCTTCATAGTAGTCGGCGCGATCGGTGTATTTCTGCACGCGCGCACGCTCGAGCCCTTCGACCAGCACCTTCACGGTGCCGTCGGGAAGCTTCAAGAGCTGGAGCACGCTGGCAAGCGTACCGGTCTCGTAAATCGCATCGGGCGCCGGATCATCGTCGGACGCGTTCTTCTGCGTTGCGAGCATGATCAGCGCGTCGTTCTTCATCACCTCTTCGAGCGCGCGGATCGACTTCTCGCGGCCGACGAAGAGCGGCACGATCATGTGCGGGAAGACGACGATGTCGCGCAAGGGAAGCACGGGATAAGCGTGCGTCTCGCCATGGACGATGGTTGGCCGGGGTTTTGGATTAGTCATGGCCTTTTCCTTTTGCTTTGCCCCCTTGCACGCAGCCCGCCATGCTCATGCGCAACCGCCACAAGGTGCCGAGGTGATCCACAAAACCGGTCTACCATTCGAAGGGCGGACCGGGCTTGCCGGATCGGAACTGAGGCGAATCTTGAAGAGAATTCACGCTCGCCGCCGACATTAGGTGGCTATCGACCCGGGGGGTGTCAAGTCATTGAAAAACGCGCGCCATCAGGCGCTTACGCACACGGGTAAGCGACGCAAACTCGGCTGCGGAGATGCATTCCGCAGCCGTCACCTCTCAGGACGATTGGAGCGTTCCAGCGCCGCAAATCAGGCGCTGGCGTTCTCGACGGCACGATCGGATCGATCGGCGTAGATGTAGAGCGGACGGGCCGTGCCTTCCACGACTTCGCGCGAAATCACGACTTCTTCCACACCTTCCAGACCCGGCAAGTCGAACATGGTCTCGAGCAGGATCGCCTCGAGGATCGAACGCAGGCCACGCGCGCCGGTCTTGCGCTCGATCGCCTTGCGGGCGACCGCGCCAAGCGCCTCGTCGGCGAAGGTCAGCTCGATGTTCTCCATCTCGAACAGGCGCTGATACTGCTTCACCAGCGCGTTCTTCGGCTCGGTCAGGATCTTCTTCAGCGAGGTCTCGTCCAGATCCTCGAGCGTCGCCACGACAGGCAGACGGCCGACGAACTCGGGGATGAGGCCGTACTTCAGGAGATCCTCAGGCTCGACGTGACGGAAGATCTCGCCGGTACGGCGGTCCTCCGGCGCGAGCACCTGGGCGCCGAAGCCGATCGAGGTCGACCGACCGCGCGCCGAGATGATCTTCTCGAGCCCGGCGAAGGCGCCGCCGCAGATGAACAGGATGTTGGTGGTATCCACCTGCAGGAATTCCTGCTGCGGATGCTTGCGGCCGCCCTGCGGCGGGACCGAAGCCACCGTGCCTTCCATGATCTTGAGCAGCGCCTGCTGCACGCCCTCACCCGACACGTCGCGCGTGATCGAGGGATTGTCGGACTTGCGGCTGATCTTGTCGATTTCGTCGATGTAGACGATGCCGCGCTGGGCGCGCTCGACATTGTAGTCGGCGGCCTGGAGCAGCTTCAGGATGATGTTCTCGACGTCCTCACCGACATAGCCGGCTTCGGTCAGCGTCGTCGCGTCCGCCATCGTGAACGGCACGTCCAGAATGCGGGCGAGCGTCTGCGCGAGCAGCGTCTTGCCAGAACCGGTCGGACCGATCAGCAGGATGTTCGACTTCGCGAGCTCGACGTCGTTGTGCTTGGTCTGGTGGTTGAGGCGCTTGTAGTGGTTGTGCACCGCGACCGACAGGACCTTCTTCGCATGGCTCTGGCCGATCACGTAATCGTCCAGCACCTTGCAGATTTCCTTCGGCGTCGGAATGCCGTCGCGCGACTTGACCAGCGAGGACTTGTTCTCCTCGCGGATGATGTCCATGCAAAGCTCGACGCACTCGTCGCAAATGAAGACCGTGGGACCCGCGATCAGTTTGCGGACTTCGTGCTGGCTCTTGCCGCAGAACGAGCAATATAGCGTGTTCTTGGAGTCGCTCGTGCCGACCTTACTCATTCATGTCTCCGTCCGCGGTTCGATCCCGTTCCGCTCGATCGCTCCATCCCGACACACCGGTCGGTATGAAGCTCAAATAGAGCAAATTCCGTACCAAAAAAGACCCTACGCGTTACATCCCGTGCGAATCGCGGTCACTCGATTCTTCCGCGATCATAGCGGATCATTCGTAGCCAACCATGCTGTCACCCGACTATCAAGAATTCGCTAATCGGGGGTCGCCGGCTACCCGTGACAATACCGTGATTTCAGGTCTTGGCACGGACGAAGTGATCGAAATCACCCCGGCGTTGCTGGATTGCCACGAAAAACAAGCACGAAAGCGGAACTTTCGGCCTGTCGCAGGGCACAAAACGGCGTTTTGCGATGCGCACACGAGTTCTAAACGTGAACGCTCCCCTGGAGGTCCCCGGCGAACCCGAGGGATCGCCGTTGCCGACCAGTAGTGCTACTGGGTCTTCGCTGCTGCCGGCTCTTCGGCGCGCTTGTCGATGACCCTGTCGACCAGGCCGAACTCCTTGGCGTCGTTGGCGGTCAGGAACTTGTCGCGTTCCAGCGCATCCTCGATCGTCTTGTAGGTCTGGCCGGTGTGCTTGACGTAGATCTCGTTGAGCCGCTTCTTCAGGTTCAGGATTTCCTGCGCGTGCAGCATGATGTCGGTGGCCTGGCCCTGGAAGCCGCCGGAGGGCTGGTGCACCATGATGCGCGCATTCGGCAGCGAGAAGCGCATGTCCTTCTCGCCGGCGGCTAGCAGCAGCGAGCCCATCGAAGCCGCCTGCCCCGTGCACAGCGTCGAGACCGGCGGGCGGATGAACTGCATGGTGTCGTAGATCGCAAGGCCCGACGTCACCACGCCGCCCGGCGAGTTGATGTACATCGAGATTTCCTTCTTCGGATTTTCCGCTTCAAGGAACAGCAGCTGCGCGACAACCAGCGTCGACATGCCGTCCTCGACCGGACCGGTCAGGAAAATGATGCGCTCTTTCAGCAGGCGCGAGAAAATGTCGTAGGCGCGCTCGCCACGGTTGGTCTGCTCGACCACCATGGGCACGAGGTTCATGTAGGTTTCAACCGGATCGCGCATGAGTCACCTAGGGTTTTCGGAGGCGGACATCGCCACTCTTGGCTGCCAGTTTGGCTGGATTTGCCGGAAGGCCGATGGACGCCCGTGATGCAGGAAGTTGGTAACGTAGAAGTTTGGGTACAGGGTGTACCGACAGATATAGCCCAATTCGCGCCAGACAAGTGCGGGGCGAATTAAGGCTTAATCCGCCGGGCACTTGAAGCTGATTCTCGCAAAAAGGCCCAGCCAGCCACATGGCTAGCCGGGCCCTTCCGCTGATCATCCTTAATAGAAGACTGTCTCAAAGCCTTCAGGCCGCGGTCTTTTCCGCCTCGTCGTCCTTGTAGAGGTCCTCGCGCGAGACCTTCTTCTCGGTCACGTTGGCGAGTTCGAGAATGAAGTCGACGACCTTGTCCTCGTAGATCGGCGCGCGGAGCTGGGCCAGCGCCTGGGCGTTGCTGCGGTAATAGTCCCAGACTTCCTTCTCGCGGCCGGGCATCGAGCGCGCGCGCTCGATCACGGCGCGGCCGACCTCGTCGTCGGTTACGGTGATCTTGTTCTTCTCGCCGATCTCGGAGAGCACGAGGCCGAGCCGCACCCGGCGGTCGGCGATCTTGCGGTATTCTTCCTTGGCGGCATCTTCAGTGGTGTCCTCGTCGGCAAAGGTCTTGCCGGCCGAGTCCATCTCGGCCTTGACCGAGTTCCACATCAGATTGAACTCCTCGTCGACGAGCGAGGGCGGCGCCTCGAAGCGATGCGCCTCGTCGAGACGGTCGAGCAGCGCACGCTTGACGCGCTGGCGCGTCGCACCCGCGAACTCGGCAACCAGACGCTCGCGCGCGGCTTCCTTCAGCTTGTCCAGCGATTCGAGGCCGAGCGTCTTGGCGAACTCGTCGTCGATCGCAATGTCCTGCGGCGCTTCGATCGTGGTCGCGGTGGTCTCGAACTCGGCCGGCTGGCCGGCGAGCTTGTCGTTCATATAGTTCTTGGGGAACGACACCTTCAGCGTGCGCGTCTCGCCCGCGCCGATGCCGGCGAGCTGCTCCTCGAAGCCGGGGATGAAGGTGTTGGAGCCGATCACGACCTGGATGCCCTCGCCGGCGCCGCCCTCGAAGGCTTCGCCGTTGATGGTGCCCTTGAAGCTGACGGTGACGCGGTCGCCGGTCTCGGCCTTGGCGCCCTCGGCCTTCGCGGTATAGCCGCGGTTGCTGTCGGCGATGCGCTTGATCGCCTCGTCGACGTCGGAGTCGGAAACGTCAGCCACGGGCTTCTCGACCTGGAAGGTCTTGAAGTCGGCGAGCGCGATCGACGGCACCACCTCGATCGCGACCGTGTAGGTCAGATCGGTCTTGCCGCTCAGCAGCTCCTCGACCTCGGCCTGCTCGGTCGGCATCGTGATCTTCGGCTCGGTCGCGAGGCGGAAGCCGCGCTCGGAGAACAGCTGCGTGTTGGTGTCGCGGATGGTCTGGTCGATGGTCTCGGCCATCACCGAGCGGCCATAGACCTTCTTGAGATGGGTGACCGGCACCTTGCCGGGACGGAAGCCGTTGATACGGACCTTGTCCTTGAGGTCGACGAGCTTGGCGCCGGCCTTGGCGTCGAGATCAGACGCGGGAACGCTGATCTTGAACTCGTGCTTCAAACCTTCCGAGAGGGTTTCTGTGACCTGCATGGCGTCCAATCTTCTTCTCGTTCGGTCCCGGCACGCATGCGTCGGGACGCTGTCATTAATCGATCCGGCGCGAGGCAAACGCCTCAACGCCGGTGGTTCATCAGAGCCCTGCTCCCGACGGAAAACATCCGCACGAAGCGAGGCCCTTCGGTAATCCGTGCAAACGCTGAAAGCGCTTGGTGCGGGCGGAGGGACTCGAACCCCCACAACTTTCGTCACTGGAACCTAAATCCAGCGCGTCTACCAGTTCCGCCACGCCCGCGTGAATTTGCATCAAGACCGGCCGCGATGCCGCGGGCGGCCGGGCTTATAGCATGCGCCTGACTGTTCGCAGCAAAAAAATGGCCTGATGGCGGCAGGCTTCAAGTAGGCACGATGGCTGGACTTATCCAGCGCGGCGTGGTCCGGATCGGGCCATGAAACCGCGGATCATTGACCCCAATCGGCGTGAGGTTTTGGCCGGCCTTCTTGCCGGCCTCGGAGCCTCGGCGGCCGGGTTGATGGCCGGTGGCGCAGCCCCACCGGTGACCGCCCAGCTCGCCCTCCAGGCCCGCCTGGCGACCTTGGCCTTGAGGCCGGGTCAGCCGCCCACACCCGTCTGGGAGCTGGCCGCCGTAAGCCATACCAGGGGCGTCCATCTCAAGCGTGGCGACCGCTGCGAGGTGGTGTTCCGTAACGACCTGCCTGTGCCACTTGCGCCAGTCTGGTACGGCCTTAACGGCCCGGCTGCGGCCGACCCGCTGCGGGGGCGCGCGCCGACCGCGCCGGATGCGACTGAAACTTCAATTATTTCAATACCAAACGCCGGTACCCTGCTGACCGACTTTCGTCTCTTCGAGGACGGCCTGAAGCAACCGGCGCGCCCGCTTCCGATCATCGCGGAGGAGACGAGCCGCATCGCCGTCGATCGTGACGAGGTCCTGCTGATCGAGGAATGGCGCCTGCGGCCGGACGGGACAGCGCTGCCCCCGGGCCGCGACCCGAAGGACACGACCCCGCTCTATACGATCAACGGGCAGACTTCATGTGAGCTCTCAGCCGCGGCCAATGAGCGGCTGCGATTGCGCTTTATCAATGGCTCCCAACGCACTGTTCTGGCGATCAAATTGGAAAGTCACGACGTCCGCGTGATGGCCCTGGACGGACAGCCGGCCGAGCCGTTCCCGGCGCGCAACGGCGCCCTGGTGCTGGCTCCCGGCGCGCGTGCCGACGCCTTCGTGGATGCAGCCATATCGGCGAAATTTCTGCTGCATGACGGCAAGGAAGGCCGCCCGATCGGAAACCTCACGATCTCCGGCACGATGGAGCGGCGTGCGCCGCTGTCGCCGCCACAGCCGCTCCCTGCGAATGCCCTGCCCGACCAGCTCGATCTCAGAGGCGCCCTGCGGTTCGATGTCGCGCTCGGTGCCCCCGACACCGGCTGGGCACGGCCTGCGAATTTCTCGACCGCCTCGGCGCCAGCCTTCCGCGCCAAGACCGGCCGCACCGTCGTGCTGACCCTCAAGAACCCCGCAGCCCTCACCGCCGTGTTCCATCTGCACGGCCACCCCTTCCGGCTGCTCGACCGCCTCGACGATGGCTGGAAGCCCTACTGGCTCGACACGCTCGCGGTCGAGCCCGGCCAGACCCAGCGTATCGCGTTCGCGGCGACCTCACCGGGACGCTGGCTGATCGAATCCGTCGTGACCGACTGGGCCGCGCCGCGGCTGGTGCGCTGGTACGCGGTGGAGTGAGCTATGCGCGCGCCCAGACGTAGCGGGCGTCCGGCTCCTTCTCCTCGTTCCGCGCCCCGTCCGTCTGCTCGACCAACGCGAAGCCACGGGCCTCGTAGAAGCGTCGCGCGCGTTCATTGCACTGGAAGGTCCAGAGCTCCAGCCGTTCGCAGGCACGCTTGGCCACATCGAGGAGCTCGGTGCCGACACCGCGGCCCTGGGCAGCGGGAAGGACATAGAGCTGCTCGACCCAGCCATCGCGGAAGGCAATGAGCCCGCTGAGCGCGTCCTGGTCGAAGCGGCCCCACACGCGGCACGTTTTGAAAACATGCTCGCGATAAAACCAACGATCCTCCTCCGGCGTGTGCAGCCCGACGAGCCGCGGCATCGCCTGGTCAAACGCGATCCGATGGACCTGCGCGGCCGCCCCCATATTGGTGAGCGCGAGCTGCCTCAGCACTAGTACTCGATCCCGAGCGCATTATAGATCCGCCGGTGCACGGCCGGCAGCGTCTCGGTGAGATCTTCCGCGATCAGCCCCGGCCCCGCCTCGCTTGCCGCCTCGCCATGCATCCACACGCCGATGCTGGCGGCTTCGAAGGCCGGCACCCCCTGCGCCAAAAGCCCTGCGATGACGCCGGAGAGCACGTCGCCGGCGCCGGCGGTGGCGAGCCAGGGCGGCGCATTGGCGGCGACGGTGGCGCGGCCGTCGGGCGCGGCGATGGTGGTATCCGGGCCCTTCAGCAGCACCACGGCGCCGGAACGTTCGGCGGCGGCGCGGACGCGCTCGAGCTTGGAGCGGCCGGGATGCTTGTTGCTGAGATCGGAGAACAGGCGCGGGAATTCACCCTCGTGCGGCGTCAGCACCACCGCACTGTCCTGCGAGGACTTGATCGCTTCAAACAGGCGCTCGGGATTCGCGGCAAAGCTCGTCAGTGCATCGGCGTCCAGCACCAGGTGTCGTTGCGCGGTAAGCGCCGTGTGGACGAAATCGCAGGTGCGATCGCCGACGCCCGTGCCGGGGCCAATGATGCAGGTGTTGTAGCGCTTGTCGCCGAGCAGCTCGCCAAACTCGATCGCGGTGTCGACGGGGCGAACCATCACCGCAGTCAGCGCCGCCGCATTGATCGCGAGCGCATCGCGCGGGCTCGCCAGCGTCACCAAGCCGGCACCGGCCCGCAACGCGCCGCGCGCGGCGAGCCGCGCCGCGCCGGTCGCGACTGCGTCGCCCGAAACCGCCAGCACATGCCCTCGCGCATATTTGTGGCCGTCGATCCGCGGCACCGGAAAGGCCGCGCCCCAGAAATCCGGATCGTTCTCGAAGGTCTGCGGCCTGATCTCGTCCAGCACCTGCGCGTCGATACCGATGTCGGCAACGCGCACGCGGCCGCAATGCATCCGTCCCGGCAGCAGCAGGTGCGCCGGCTTCTTTCGAAAGAAGGTGACGGTCTCGGCGGCGTTGACTGCAGCGCCCAGCACGGCGGCGCTGGTGCCGTTGATGCCGCTCGGCAGATCGACCGCAAGCACCAAGGCACCGTTGGCGTTGATCGCCTCGATCATCGCGCGCGCCTCGCCGTCGACGGAGCGGCTGAGGCCCGCGCCGAACAGCGCATCGATGATCAGCGCCGGCTTTCCGATCGCCTGCGGATTGAACGGGAGCACCGGGTGTTTCCAGCCGCGCGCGGCGGAGGCCGCATCGCCCTGGAGCTGGTCGCGCTCGCACATCAGGATCACCGAGACCTCGCGGCCCTGGGCGGCGAGCTCGGCGGCTGCGACAAAACCGTCGCCGCCATTGTTGCCGGGGCCGGCCACGATCAGGATCGGCCCCTCCTCCACCAGCGCATGGGCGGCCTCGGCGACCGCCTGGCCCGCGCTCAGCATCAGCTTGAAGCCGGGCGTGCCGGCCGCGATCGAGAGCTGGTCGGCGCGCTGCATTTCGGCGTTGGTCAGAACTTCCATGCCACTTCCCTGTACAAACGCCTCTTCAGCAGGCATCTTCCGTGCCGACCCGACCGGCGGAACGTCGATTTGCACATAGATTGAACCGTTTGCCTATTTCGTAGTCTTCGGTATTTTGGGCCGGTCGGCTCCACCTATCAGAGATGCTCGTTAAAAGGCTGATAACGCTCCAATAATCAGGGCATTTGCAACTTGGC
The DNA here is from genome assembly GCF_004571025.1 of Bradyrhizobium niftali. GTDB lineage: Bacteria > Pseudomonadota > Alphaproteobacteria > Rhizobiales > Xanthobacteraceae > Bradyrhizobium > Bradyrhizobium niftali. Next base: position 134,178 of record NZ_SPQT01000013.1, read on the forward strand.
ATAGACCCTGCTTTCGAGGAAGCCGCTTCGGTTCGTCGTGCTCACTGACGTCTATCAGGGTGTGACCGGCCGTTGGTGCCGGACTGGTCAGGGATCCCGGCATAGCGAGGACAAGATCGTGCGTGAGATAAAGCGCATCCTGACGAGACGTTGCTATTTGATCGAAATGCCGGGAGGCGCGCAGTGAAGAAAATCGAAGCCATCATCAAGCCGTTCAAGCTCGACGAGGTGAAGGAAGCGCTTCAGGAAGTCGGCCTTCAGGGCATCACTGTCACCGAAGCCAAGGGCTTTGGCCGGCAGAAGGGCCACGCCGAGCTCTACCGCGGCGCAGAATACATCGTCGACTTCCTGCCGAAGGTGAAGATCGAGATCGTGATCGGCGACGATCTGGTCGAGCGCGCCATCGACGCGATCCGCCGCGCTGCGCAGACCGGTCGCATCGGTGACGGCAAGATTTTCGTCTCCAACATCGAAGAGGCGATCCGCATCCGAACCGGCGAATCCGGGCTGGACGCTATCTGAGCCGGGTGCTATCCCGCATTTTGCGACACTCTGACAAGAAATAAGGCTGCTTCGGCGGCCTGAATTCGTTTGTGCGGTCGCGCGCGAACTCGCCAAAAGCGAGAATAATCCTGCTCATCTGGAAACCGACCCGCAGAGCCAAAAGGGGTATGCATGAAGACCGCCAAAGACGTCCTGAAATCGATCAAGGACAACGACGTCAAGTACGTCGACCTGCGCTTCACCGATCCGCGCGGCAAGTGGCAGCACGTGACGTTCGACGTCAGCATGATCGATGAAGACATATTTGCCGAAGGGACGATGTTCGACGGCTCCTCGATCGCCGGCTGGAAGGCGATCAACGAGTCCGACATGTGCCTGATGCCGGATCCGGTGACCGCGACGATCGATCCGTTCTTCGCAGAGACCACCATGGTCATCACCTGCGACGTGCTCGAGCCGACCACGGGCGAGCCCTACAACCGCGACCCCCGCGGCATCGCCAAGAAGGCCGAGGCGATGGTGAAGTCGATGGGCGTGGGCGACACCGTCTTCGTCGGTCCCGAAGCCGAGTTCTTCGTGTTCGACGACGTGCGCTTCTCCTCCAGCCCCTACAACACCGGCTTCCGCCTCGACTCCTCGGAGCTGCCGACCAACACCGACACCGAATATGAAGGCGGCAATCTCGGCCACCGCGTCCGCACCAAGGGCGGCTACTTCCCGGTCCCGCCGCAGGATTCCGTACAGGACATGCGCTCGGAAATGCTCGGCGCCATGGCCAAGATGGGCGTCAAGGTCGAGAAGCATCACCACGAGGTCGCCTCCGCCCAGCACGAGCTCGGCATGAAGTTCGACACGCTGACCCTGATGGCCGACCATCTGCAGATCTACAAATACTGCATCCACCAGGTCGCCCACATCTACGGCAAGACCGCCACCTTCATGCCGAAGCCGGTCTATGGCGACAACGGCTCGGGCATGCACGTGCACCAGTCGATCTGGAAGGACGGCAAGCCGGTGTTCGCCGGCAACAAATACGCCGACCTGTCGGAGACCTGCCTCCACTACATCGGCGGCATCATCAAGCACGCCAAGGCGATCAACGCCTTCACCAACCCGTCGACCAACTCCTACAAGCGTCTGGTCCCGGGCTATGAGGCTCCCGTGCTGCTCGCCTACTCCGCGCGCAACCGTTCGGCCTCCTGCCGCATCCCCTACACCGCTTCGCCGAAGGCCAAGCGTGTCGAGGTGCGCTTCCCCGATCCGCTCGCCAATCCCTATCTCGGCTTCGCCGCGATGCTGATGGCCGGCCTCGACGGCATCAAGAACAAGATCGATCCGGGTCCGGCGATGGACAAGGACCTCTACGATCTGCCGAAGGAAGAGCTGAAGCAGATCCCGACGGTGTGCGGCTCACTGCGCGAGGCGCTCGAGAACCTCGACAAGGACCGCGCCTTCCTCAAGGCCGGCGGCGTGTTCGACGACGACTTCATCGACAGCTACATCGAGCTGAAGATGACCGAAGTCGAGCGCTTCGAAATGACCCCGCACCCGGTCGAGTTCGACATGTACTATTCGGGCTAAGCGGCCCGAACTGAATGCGACAGGCAAAAGGCGCTCCGCGAGGAGCGCCTTTTCGTTTGTGATCGACCCCTGCCGGAATCAGCAGGACCCACATGGGTCCGATCACCACGTCGCCGTAAAGGCCCGCTGGAGCTCGGCCGGAGCCTTCACGCCGCTCGCGATCAGCAATTGGGCGAGAACGCGCGCCTTCTGGGGATTGAGGTCCTCGGAGACGACGAAACCATTCTTGTCATCGTCGACCTCGACGTTCCGCGTGACGAAGCCGGACCGAACCCGCGTGGAGCGGACGATCAGGATGCCCTTCTTGGCGGCCGCTTCGAGCGCATCGAGGGCCGGCTTCGACGTATTGCCGTCACCGACACCGGCCAGCACGATGCCCTTTGCGCCGTGGGAAATGGCGTCCTCGATCGGAACGGCGTCCATGTTGGCATGCGAGTAGTCGATCTCGACGCGGGGCAATTGCTCGCCCGCCGGAAGCTGATAGGTCGCGCGCTTGAGACCGGCAGCCTGGGCCATGAAACGGATGCCGCCCGCGGTGTCGACATAGCCGATCGGGCCGTCATTGGGGGAGCTGAACGTCTCGATGCTCGTAGTGTTGGTCTTGGTGATCGAGCGGGCTCCTTGAATCTTGTCGTTCAACACGGCCATGACGCATGGGTCATCCCGCCGCCTATGGCTACGGGTTGTCCCGCCGCGGCAAAAAATGGTCGAGCAGGCCCATCGGCAGCGGGAAGACGACGGTCGACGACCGTTCGCCCGCGATGTCATGCAGGGCCGCGAAATAACGTAGCTGCATCGCCTGAGGCTCCTGCGCGAGAATCCGGCCGGCCTCGACGAGCTTTTCGGCAGCCTGCTGCTCGCCCATCGCATTGATCACCTTGGCCCGCCGCAACCGCTCCGCCTCGGCCTGTTTGGCAATCGCGCGCACCATGGTTTCGTTGAGATCGATGTCCTTGATCTCGATCCCGGTGACCTTGATGCCCCAGACGTCGGTCTGCTTGTCGAGGATCTCCTGGATGTCCGCGTTCAACCTGTCGCGCTCGGCCAGCATCTCGTCGAGTTCGTGCTTGCCGAGCACCGAGCGCAAGGTGGTCTGGGCGAGCTGGCTGGTGGCGGCCATGTAATCGCCGACCTTGATGATGGCCCGTTCGGGGTCGACGATGCGGAAGTACAGAACGGCGTTGACCTTGACGGAGACGTTGTCCCGCGAAATCACGTCCTGCGGCGGCACGACCTGCACCATCACCCGCAGATCCACCTTCACGAGTTGCTGCACGATCGGAATCAGGATGATGAGGCCCGGGCCCTTCACGCCGGTAAAGCGGCCGAGCGTGAAGATGACGCCACGCTCGTATTCGCGCAGGATTCGAATAGCCTGGGACAGGAACATGATGACAAGCAACGCGAGCGCCGCATAAGTCAGATATTCCAGCATCATGACGTTCCTCCCTCGCCTGTTGGTGCGCGCCGTATCAGCAGCGTCAGGTCGATGATGTTGGCGACTTCGACCGTCTCTCCGGGCTTGAACGTTTCGGCGCCGCGCGCCTGCCAGCGCTCACCATGGGCGAAGACATGACCTTCGTTCCCATTCCAGTCGAGAACCTCGGCGGGCAAGCCGCGCATGGCCTGCGCGCCGACCAGTGCAGGAGCCCTACCGACGCGCCGGAGCGAACCAAGCACGACGAGCGCAAAGCCGACGAACACAGCCGCAGTGATGCCGATCACCCACCACGACAGGTGGTAGCCCGGCGCCTCGCCCCTGAAAAGCATCAGCGCGCCCAGCACGAAAGCGACGATCCCTCCGAGCCCGATCACCACGGTCGGGTTGAAGGCTTCGATGGTTAGAAGCACGAGTCCAACCAACATCAGGGCGAGGCCGGCATAATTGATCGGCAGCAGATTGAGCGCATAGAGGCCGATCAGCAGGCAGATCGCGCCGACGACTCCGGGGGCGACGGCACCGGGAGACATGAACTCGAAGATCAAGCCGTAGATGCCGACCATCAGGAGAATGAACGCCACGTTCGGATCGGTGATCACCGCCAGGAAGCGGGATATCGGTCCGGGATCGATGGCTTCGACGGCGGCATCCTTCGTCACCAGCCGTTGCGTCTTGCCGCCTGCAACCTCGACCACGCGACCATCGAGCTGTCTCAGCAATTCGGCCTGATCGCGCGCGACGAGATCGATGGCATGAGCCTCCAGCGCGGCGTTGGCGGAGAGCGTGGCGGCCTCACGGACCGCCTTCTCGGCCCAGTCCGCGTTGCGGCCACGCAGCTCGGCGAGGCTGCGGATGAAGGCGACGGCATCGTTCGTCACCTTCGCCGTCATCGCGTCCTTCGGCTCGTCCTTCTTGTCTTTGCCATCCTTGTCCGCTGGTCCGCTCGGAAGTCCCGGCAGCGGCCCGCCAATCTGCACCGGCGTCGCGGCGCCAATATTGGTGCCCGGCGCCATCACCGCGATGTGGGTCGCATAAAGGATATAGGTCCCCGCGCTCGCCGCGTGGGCGCCGGAGGGTGCGACGTAACCGACGACAGGGATCGGCGAGGCCAGCACATCCGCGATGATCTCGCGCATGCTGGAATTCAGACCGCCGGGCGTGTTCAGTCTCAGAAGCACGACCTCGGCGCGCCGTTCGCTTGCTTTGGCCAAAGCCTCCTTGACGTAGCTGGCCGACGCAGGGCCGATGGCTCCGTCGATCGAAACGATCAATGCAAGACGGCCGTTCTCCTCCGCTGAACTGGGAAGGAGGCAGCAGATCAAAGCCACGACGCCAATCGCCGCAACGAGGGCCGCCTTCATGGTCTGCACGGCAGGGCTCCCTTGCAGAGCATATGGTGCGCGCCTTGCGAACCTCAATGTGGCCCGCGTGCAGGCCATGGTCGTGATTGTGCGATGCAATGGAAATCGCGCGGTAGATCGATTGAGCACGGGGCGGTGGGCGAACCATCCCTTTGGCTGGTCCGCCCGCGCACGCTGCGCTGCTACGGCCGCGCGACCCGCACGCCATCCGCGCCGATCGCGCCGAACATACCGGCGATGATCTCCGGTGTCGGCTGCATCCCGCCGAGCGACCAGTGTGCCGGCTCCTGCTCCTCGATCCTGACCCAGACGTTGCGGCGGAAATCCGGGTTGCCCTGCCCTTCGACCTCGACCAGGAGGTCGGTGACGCGTTCGAGCAGCGTCTTCTTCTGCGCGGCATCCAGGATGCCGCGGACGGTGGAAATGGTGACGTAAGGCATGTCTCTCTCCAATCATGTCGTGTGACGACGGAGCGAATTTGGACCTGACGCCCTCGGCAAGGCAGTGGCGGACAAGCCAGAGATCGGGCAATTTCCGCCACGCATCGCCCGCGCCGATCGGATAGGATCGGCCGGCCACTGCCCGGAGATCCCATGAAGCTCGCAGTTCTCGCGCTGGAAGGTTGCATGCATTCGGCGATCTCAGGCGTCGCCGACGTCCTGTCGCTCGCCAATCATGTGATGCAGCAGAGCGGCGCAAAATCCCGCTTCAGCTGGCAGACGCTGTCGCTCGACGGCAAGGCCGTGCGTGCCGGCGGCGGCCAGACGGTCGCGGTCGACGGGGCGATCGGCAAGCGCGCCGGCTTCGACGTTATCCTCGTCCCCGGCAGCCTCGTCGATCACGTCACGGCGGAACGCCTGCAACCGCAATATGCCCGTGCCGGCGCCTGGCTGCGGCAACAGCACGCCAACGGCCGGCTGATCGGGGCCTTTTGCAGCGGCGTGTTCCTGCTCGCGGGAGCTGGCCTGCTCGACAACCGCCGCGCCACCATCACCTGGTGGCTGCAAAGCGAGCTTCGACAGCGCCATCCCGCGATCGACCTCGCCCCGGACGCCGTCATCACCAGCGCGGACCGCATCGTCTGCGCCGCCGGCCCGATGTCGTGGGTCGACCTCCTGCTCAGGCTGATCGAGATGGTCGACGGCAAGGAGATCGCAAAACTATGCGCGGACTACGTCGTCATCGACACCGCGCAGCGCACCCAGTCGATCTTCATGCCCGTGGGCTACCTGCTCTCGCAGGACCCGCTGCTGACCAGGGCCGACCTGCTGGTCCGTCGCACCGGCCGGAGCCCGATGACGGTCAAGCGCCTCGCCGGCGCGCTCGGCCTCAGCGAGCGCACGCTGAACCGCAAGTTTCAGGAGCTCACGCACGAGCCGCCACAAGCCTTCATCATGCGCCGCCGCGTCGAGCACGCGCGCACCCTGCTGGAGACGACGACGCAGCCGATCAAGACCATCGCGCGCACGGCCGGCTACGAGGACCAGAGCAGCTTTCGCAAGGCCTTCCGCAAGCTCACCTTGATGTCGCCGCAGGCCTATCGCGCGCGAAGGATGGAGCGGACGGCGTAAGAGCGAGCCTCTTGTTACACCGTCGCACGCTGGCGTACGACCATCGCCTCACCAAACGCCTCGAACAGCTTGCGGTTGATCGGATTGCGCTGGGGGTCGTATTCGGCGTGCCATTGCACGCCGAGCGCGAAGGTCGGGGCTTCCGCGATGCGGATCGCCTCGATGGTGCCGTCCTCGGCGACGCCTTCGATCAGCACGCGCTTGCCGGGATCGAGAATGCCCTGGCCGTGCAGCGAATTGACCCTGATCTTCTCGCAGCCGAGCAGCTGTGCGAAGGCGCCTCCGGGCGTCAGGTCGACGTCATGACGGTCGGCGAACACCACGGTCGGATCGGGATGGATCTCGCCGTTCTCGAGCCTGGGCATGCGGTGATTCATGCGGCCGGGGATTTCGCGGATCTCCGGATGCAGCGAGCCGCCGAAGGCGACGTTCATCTCCTGCAGGCCGCGGCAGATCCCGAACAGCGGAATGCCGCGGGACACGCAGGCAACGGAGAGCGCCAGTGCCACCTCGTCGCGGTGGATGTCGTAGGGCTCGTGCCGCTCGCACGGATCGACATTGAAACGGGTCGGATGCACGTTGGCGCGGGCGCCGGTGAGCACGATCCCGTCGACCACGTCGAGCAGCGCGCCGATATCTGTGATGTCGGGCGCTCCCGCAAACATCATCGGCAGGCCGCCGGAAACCTCGGCCACAGCGCGCAAATTGCGCTCGCCGACCATCTGGACCTGAAATCGATTTTCGACGCGATGGGCGTTCCCGATCACGCCGACGACCGGCTTTCTCATCTCCCGTTCCGACCTCCCGCGTAAGAAGATTCTCCAAACATGCCCTTGGGGTGGAACAAATTCAACAGAAGGGATCGCGGGACGGCAATGCTATTTTCGCGCAAATGCCTCCCGGCCCTCGGTTGTCCCCCCGACGGGCAGGCCGGCCGCCTTCAGCGCAGTCGCCGCCGCCTCACCGGGCACGCCCAACCAGGGCAATTTCGCCTCGATTCCGCGCGTCACGGGCTCCCCGAGCACGCCACCGAAATCGATCGGCCAAAAGCCGTTGGGCACCACCTCGGCGGTGAGGCCGCGGACGGCGTAGCCGTCGCCCAGAACCGTATCCGCATGGTCGCCGGCGACAAGGCGCGCGGTCTGGGGATCTCGGGGATCGCCAAAGCTGACGAGCACGGGGATCGGCTCCCCCTGCACCGGGACAATGCCGGCCTGCCGGCTGATATCGTTGAACGAGACGCGGTCGCCGCGCGCAGCGCCATAGGCACGCAGCGCGACGTAGTTGATGTCGTCGAGGTCGAGCTTGCCGCCCTGCTGATGCGCCAGCAATGCCACCAGGTTCTTTCCTCGGCCGAGGTCGACGAACACAGCCTCCCCGCGCATCGTGGTGCGGCCGCCGCGGTTATAGTTGCGGTCAGGCACGACAGCCAGAACGCCGGACCCCGTCTTGATCCCGTCAGGCGTCGTCACCTCGACCGTGAGGCGATATTTGTGGCCGGGCCGACTGATCCGGATCTGGTCGCCGATCACGATCAGCGCCAGAAGCCCGAGCAGACCGGCCCACTTGCTAATGAAACTCAAGCGCCCCCCACCTGTTCTGTCCTCATCGCTCTGCACCGTTCGCGCGGCAGCGTCAAACCAGCGCGTTGACGCGGTCTTGATCGGAAGCGCGTTTGTCGAAAGAGTGCCCCGCCCGCAGCCGCCGAAAAGGACATGATGTGACCATCCTCGCAGACCAACGCTCCTCGACCCGCACCGATCTGGCTTGGGCAATTTCGGTCGGCGGCATCGGCGTCGTGCTGTTCACGGCGATGCTGGTCTTCACCTGGTATTTTGCGACCACCCTGCTGCTGATCTTCACCGGCATGCTGCTCGGTGTCGCCCTCAACGCACTGACCAACGCGCTCGGCCGCCGCGTGCACCTGCCGCATCCGGTCCGGCTCGCGATCGTCTGCGTCGTGCTTGCGGTGCTGCTCGCAGGCGTCGCCTATCTCGGCGGCGCCACCATCGCCGAGCAGGCCTCGCTGCTGAGCAAGACCATCAAGTCGCAAATCGGCAACGTGAAGACCTTCCTGGAAAACCACGGGATCGACACCAGCTTCTTCGATCTCGGCAACGCTGCGTCTGACGCCTCGGCCAATCCGGCACCGGACTCGACACCCTCACCCGCAGCGCCCCCGCGCGGTCCCTTGCCCGGCGCCGGCGCGCTGGCCTCCAGCGGTGGAGCGATTGTGAGCCAGACCTTCAAGCTGCTGCTCGGCACCATCCACGGCGTGGGAAACATCTTCATCGTGCTGTTCCTGGGGCTGTCCTTCGCCGCCCAGCCCAGCGTCTATCACGACGGCCTGTTGTTCCTCGCGCCGGCGAGGCATCGCACCCGCGTCACCCTGATCATCGACCGCATCAGCGAGACGCTGGAACGCTGGCTGATCGCGCAGATCGTCGTGATGATTGCGGTCGGCGTCGTGACCTGGATCGGGCTTGCCATCATCGGCATCCCGGGCTCGTTCATCCTGGGGATTCAGGCGGGCCTCCTCGCCTTCATTCCGACCGTCGGCGCCATCATTGCCGGCGTCGTCGTGGTGCTCGCGAGCCTCGCCTCGGGCTGGATTCCGGCACTGTCGGCCTTCCTCCTGTTCATGGGCGTGCACACGATGGAGAGCTATGTGCTGACGCCAATCCTGCAGCGGCAGGCGCTGGACATTCCGCCGGCCACGCTGTTCGCGTTCCAGATCCTGCTCGGCGTCGTCTTTGGAATCTGGGGCCTGGCGCTGGCGCTGCCACTGGTCGCCATCGCCAAGGTCATGATCGACCATTTCAAGACCTATGAGGCGCCGCCTCTGGCAGAGGCGGCTTAGAGCATGATCCGGACCCGAAGGGCCGCGCCAGCGCAAAGTGCGCCGCGGTTTTCCCTCGCGACGAACGCTGAACGCGTTTGCGCGGAGATCATGCTCCTGAAATAGAGGCCCCTCAGGTCGCCAGCACGGTCTCGGTGTGCTCGACCTCGGGGGGCGCGGCAAAATACTGGCCGACGAGGCCGCGCCATTCGGTGAAGTTCTCGGAGCCGCGGAAATCGACGGTGTGGTTCTCCAGCGTCGCCCACTTCACCATCAGACGATAGCGCTGCGGCTTCTCGATCGACTTGTGCAGCTCGAAGCCGTGAAAGCCCTTGGAGCGGCCGAACGCGGCCTTGGCCTTGGCCACGGCGGCCTCGAAATCCTTCTCGCTGCCCGGCTTGACGTCGATTTGCGCGATCTCGGTGATCATCGGTTTTCCACCCTTCTTGCTTGATGGGCGTGTCTACCGCACCCCGCCCAAAAGAAAAAGGCGCCGAAACGGCGCCCTGGCTGGCCGGAAACTGCAGGTCTGTCAGGCGAACAGCAGAACGGTGCCTGCCACGATGAGCGCGCAACCGACGAACAGCACGAGCGGCCAATAGCTGCGGCTCTGCGTGTAGCGTCCCTGGGCGCGGCGCTCGGTGATCAGCGCCGTCTCGTATTCCTCTGCGGTCGAGAACAGACAAGCGAAGCCGCCTCGCGCCGAGGCGGCTTGGGCTTCGAGGGACATCAGGGCGGTCTGCGGGGTCTGTCGACGGATCGATTCCATGACCGGAATGGTAGGGATCGAATGGTAAACAGAGGATTACCGCAGGGCCCTTTGCCTCAAGCCGTGACCGGACGCGCCTGCGGCGCGCCGATCCGCGCGGCGCTCTGGCGGCGCCAGTTCTCCAGCGACAGCGGCAGCTCCTCCGCCGCCTCGACGCGGTTACGGCCGCCGCGCTTGGCCTGGTAGAGCGCAGTGTCGGCCGAGGCCAGCAGCACTTCGAGCTCGGTGCCGGCCGGACCGCCGGCCACACCGATGCTGACGGTGGTGTCGACCGGGCCTTCATCGACCACGATGCCGGAGGTCTCAAACGCCTCGCGCACGCGCTCGGCGACCAGCACGCCCTCCTCCAGCGAACACGGCAGCAGCGCCGCGAATTCCTCACCGCCGATGCGGCCGGAAAGGTCGGTCATGCGCAGATTGCTGACCACCACGGTCGAGAACAGTTTCAGCATCTCGTCGCCGGCGGGATGGCCGAAGCGGTCGTTGATCGACTTGAAGTGGTCGATGTCGAAGATCATCACGGTCACGGGACGTCCGGCCTTGGCCTCGCGGTCGATCACGCGGCCGCAGGCTTCCGAGAAGCCGCGGCGGTTGAGCATGCCCGTCAAGGGATCGGTCGACGCGGCGGTCCGGTGCGCGGTGACGGTGCGCTCCGACACCAGCATGAAGATCACGAACACGGTGCCGACGGCGTAGAGCACGAGCTCGACCGCGAACACGGTGACCCAGATGCTCGAGGAGAAGCCGGCATCGTGCGGGCGCAGGAAGCTGCCGAGCAGGATCGGCAGCATCAGCGCGCAGCCGTGCATCACCGGCACCACGAAGGCCGGCCAGCGCCGTTGCAGGCTCTTGCGCCGCTCGACCCAGAGCTCGCTCGCGGTCAGCGCGGCATAGACCGAGACGATGCCGGCGCCGATGATCATGCGCAGCATCGACGCCGCGGGATCGAGCAGCGTCGCGGCCGCTGCCCAGGCGAGCGCGCCGAGCACGAGGCCGGGCCAGTTCGGCTTGCGGCCGTGGAAGACGCGCGCCGCATTCCACACCATGCCGCAGGCGACGAAGCCGACGGCATTTAATGCCAGATAGAGATGCGGCCCCAGCCTGTCGCCTGCCGCCGTCCACAATGCGACCGAGGCCGCGCCGAGGAGATAGGCGGTGCCCCACCATTTCAACGCAGGACTATTCTCCTGCTTACCGAAGAACACCATCATCGCGCCGAGCAGTGCGGCAACCATGGTGGCAACCAAATAGAGCGTGATGCTATCGAGCGACATCATGTCGGCCCCCTTGAAAACATAGCAGTTACGCGATCGGCCCAGCCGATTTGCGCGCCCTTCCGAATGCGACGCTAGGTTCCCGCGGGTTCCATTCAGGTTTTCACGCGGCCGCAAGTTTTCGGGAAACACGTCGTCAATTTGCATACAAACGAACAACAAAAAGGGCGCTGAAATCAGCGCCCTTTTGCATCTCATTGAAGCCGCTTTCGCGGCGAATGTGACCGAAGCGATTAACGCTTCGAGAACTGGAAGGAACGGCGGGCCTTGGCCTTGCCGTACTTCTTGCGCTCGACCACGCGGGAGTCGCGGGTGAGGAAGCCGCCCTTCTTGAGCACGGTGCGCAGCTCCGGCTCGAAATAGGTGAGCGCCTTGGAGATGCCGTGGCGGACGGCGCCGGCCTGGCCGGACAGACCGCCGCCGGCGACGGTGCAGATCACGTCGTACTGGCCGGAACGCTGGGCCACCGAGAACGGCTGCTCGATCATCATGCGCAGCACGGGACGGGCGAAATAGACCTCGACCTCACGCGAATTGACCGTGACCTTGCCGGCACCCGGCTTGATCCAGACGCGGGCGACCGCGTCCTTGCGCTTGCCGGTGGCATAGGCGCGGTTGAACTTGTCGACCTTCTTCTCGTGCTTCGGCGCGTCGGGCGCCGCCGCCGTCTTGAGCTGCGAGAGCTGGTCGAGCGACTGAATGGATTCGGCCATGTTATGCGGCCCTCGTGTTCTTGCGGTTCAACTTGGCGATGTCGAGCTTCTCGGGCGTCTGCGCCTCGTGCGGATGATCGGCTCCGCCGTAGACACGGAGATTGCCCATCTGCACGCGACCGAGCGGACCACGCGGGATCATGCGCTCGACGGCCTTCTCGAGCACGCGCTCGGGGTGCTTGCCCTCGAGGATCTGGCGCGCGGTGCGCTCCTTGACGTGGCCGACATAGCCGGTGTGCTTGTAGTAGGTCTTCTGCTCGCGCTTGCGACCGGTGAGGACCGCATGCTGCGCGTTGATGATGATGACGTTGTCGCCGCAATCAACGTGCGGGGTGTAGGTCGGGAGGTGCTTGCCGCGCAGGCGCATGGCGACGATGGTGGCGAGACGGCCGACGACCAGACCCTTGGCGTCGATCAGCACCCACTTCTTCGTCACCTCAGCCGGCTTTGCCGAAAAGGTTTTCATATCGGAGTTTCCGTGGACGGGAGATATCGGCGCGAACACCGCACCGGACTGCGCGGTTTTCTAGAGAAGAGACGCGCAACGGTCAATGCCCGAAGACGGAAATTACTTATGCAAAATCAATGGCTTAAAAATATGGTGCTATATTACCTGCTAAAAGCTCAAACATTTGGAATGGAATAGGTCGAGGTGACATGGGCGATCGGATCGGGCGAGGTGCCCGACAGCAGGTTTACCTCCCCGACCGCCAGCCGCTTGCCGAGCTTGAGGAGCCGAGCCTCAGCCAGGACGTCCTGCCCGGGCTGGCCCTTGCGCAGGAAGTTGATGTTGAGATTGGTGGTGACCGCGAGCCCGATCGGCCCGATCGCGGACAGAAGCACCACATACATCGCGAAATCGGCGAGCGCCATCAGCGTCGGGCCGGACACGGTTCCGCCCGGCCGCAGCATCCTTTCGCTGTAGCGCTGGCGCAGCAGGCAGGTCTGGCCGTCCGCGCTCTCGATCGTGATGTCGTCGCCGCTGAAGGCCTGGGGAAACTCGCCGCGGAGAAACTGCTCGACCTCCGCCACGCTCATTTTCGCTAACGCCATGCTCCGCCTCACCCTCGCTTCACGTCCGCTGTTACATTAGGTTATCTGCATCATCCAATTGCAATAATCCAACTGGAAACGCTTCAATGTCCGTCCAGCCCGCCCGCACCCCCTCCCCGGAACCGCCGATCCTGCTGCGCGAGATCGTCGGCACCGTCGCCGTGCTCACGCTGAACCGCCCCGCCGCGCGCAACAGCCTGTCGGAGGCGATGATCGGCCAGCTGCATGCGAGCTTCAACGCAATTGCCGAGGACAAGCGCATCCGCGCCGCCGTCATCGCCGCCAACGGTCCGGCCTTCTCCGCCGGCCACGACATGAAGGAATTGACCGCGCGCCGCAGAGACCCCGATCGCGGCCGCGCCTTCTTCGCCGAGATGATGAACGCCTGTAGCGCGATGATGCAGGCGATCGTGCGTCTGCCGAAGCCAGTGGTCGCCGCCGTCCAGGGCATCGCGACCGCCGCCGGCTGCCAGCTCGTCGCAAGCTGCGATCTCGCGATCGCCTCGGAAGCGGCGAGCTTCGCCACGCCGGGCGTCGACATCGGCCTGTTCTGCTCGACGCCGATGGTGGCGCTGTCGCGCAACGTGCCGCGCAAGCAGGCGATGGAGATGCTGCTGACGGGCGAGCCGATCCCGGCCGCCCGCGCCCGCGAGATCGGGCTCGTCAATCGCGTCGTGACAGCGGGTACCGAGCGCGGCGCCGCGATTGCGCTGGCGGAACAGGTCGCGCTGAAATCCGCCTACACGGTCAAGCTCGGCAAGGAGGCGTTCTATCGCCAGGCCGAGATGAGCCTTGCGGACGCCTATCGCTATGCGGCAGAGGTGATGACCGAGAACATGATGGCGCGCGACGCCGAGGAAGGCATCGGCGCCTTCATCGAGAAGCGCGCGCCGACATGGCGGGATGAATAGTCAACTCCTCATCCTGAGGAGCCGCGGAACGCGGCGTCTCGAAGGATAGAGGCCCGACTGTGGCTTCATGGTTCGAGACGCGCGTGCCGCGCTCCTCACCATGAGGGTCAGAGAAAGAAAAAGATGAACCACGACGCCTATCCCGACAATTACATCCGCGCCATCCTCAACAGCGTGAAGTCGATCGCGATGGTCGGCGCCTCGCCGGTCAATGTGCGGCCGAGCTATTTCGCGTTCAAATATCTGGCGCAGCGTGGCTACGACATGATTCCGGTCAATCCCGGCCATGTCGGCAAGGAGCTGCTCGGAAAGCCCTTCGTCGCCTCGCTGTCCGACATCGGCCGTCCCGTCGACATGATCGACATCTTCCGCAACTCCAGCCACATCATGCCCGTGGTCGAGGAAGCCCTGAGGCTCGATCCGCTGCCGAAGGTGATCTGGATGCAGCTCGGCGCGCGTGACGACGTTGCGGCGGCGAAAGCCGAAGCGGCCGGTATCAAGGTCGTGATGAACCGCTGCCCCAAGATCGAATATGGCCGCTTGTCGTCGGAGATCTCCTGGATGGGCGTCAATTCGCGCACGCTCAGCTCCAAGCGCGCGCCGGCACCGACGCAAGGCATGCGGCTATCCCTCAATCGGATGAGTGTCGGCGGCGGCGATACCGCGGCATCCGATCGTGCCGCCAAAAACAAGAGCGAGCAAAGCTGACGCAACTGCGAAGGATTCGTTTCGCGAACGCGACAATACGCAGCACGATCGTTCCGTTGTGAAGTCGCGCCTTGACGCCAGCAGCGGCGCCGATCAGCATGCCGCGCGATTTCAGACCACAAGAACAGGACGCCCTCAATGAGCGATCGCCTTCCGGGATTTTCAACCCTCGCCGTGCATGCCGGTGCACAGCCCGACCCGACGACCGGTGCGCGCGCGACTCCGATTTATCAAACGACCTCTTTCGTCTTCAACGACGCCGACCATGCCGCCTCGCTGTTTGGATTGCAGGCGTTCGGCAACATCTATACCCGCATCGGCAACCCCACCAACGCGGTGCTGGAAGAACGCGTTGCGGCGCTCGAAGGCGGCACGGCCGCGCTGGCCGTTGCCTCCGGCCACGCCGCGCAGGTCGTGGTGTTGCAGCAATTGCTCCAGCCCGGCGACGAGTTCATCGCCGCACGAAAGCTCTATGGCGGCTCGATCAACCAGTTCACGCATGCGTTCAAGAGCTTCGGCTGGAACGTGGTGTGGGCGGATTCCGATGACATCGCCAGCTTCGAGCGCGCCATCACCCCGCGCACCAAGGCGATCTTCATCGAGTCCATCGCCAATCCCGGCGGCAGCATCACCGACATCGAGGCGATCTCGACGGTCGCGCGCAAGGCGGGCGTGCCGCTGATCGTCGACAACACGCTGGCCTCGCCCTACCTGATCCGGCCGATCGACCACGGCGCCGACATCGTCGTGCACTCGCTGACGAAATTTCTGGGCGGCCACGGCAATTCGCTCGGCGGCATCATCGTCGATGCCGGCACGTTCGACTGGTCGGCGGGCGGCAAATATCCGATGCTGTCGGAGCCGCGGCCGGAATATCACGGCATCCGCCTCCAGGAGACCTTTGGCAATTTCGCCTTCGCGATCGCCTGCCGCGTGCTCGGCTTGCGCGACCTCGGGCCGGCGCTGTCGCCGTTCAACGCCTTCATGATCCTCACCGGCATCGAGACGCTGCCGCTGCGCATGCAGAAGCACTGCGACAACGCCAAGGCGGTCGCCGAATTCCTCGCCGGCCATCCGGCGGTGGCCTCGGTGAGCTATGCGGGCCTTGCCAGCGACAAGTACAACCAGCTAGCGCGCAAATACGCGCCGAAGGGCGCAGGCGCCGTGTTCACCTTCAGCCTGAAGGGCGGCTATGACGCAGGCGTCAGCCTGGTGTCGAAGCTGCAGCTGTTCTCGCATCTGGCCAATGTCGGCGACACCCGCTCGCTGGTGATCCACCCGGCCTCGACCACGCACAGCCAGCTCGACGACGCCGCCAAGGTGAAGTCCGGCGCCGGCCCCGACGTGGTGCGGCTCTCGATCGGCATCGAGGACAAGGAAGACCTGATCGCGGACCTGGAGCAGGCGCTGGGGGCGTAAGCCCCTGAGTCATTCCGGGGCGCGCGAAGCGCGAACCCGGAATCTCAATATTGCCGGGTCATCTCTGGATTCCGGGTTCGGTGCTTCGCACCGCCCCGGAATGACGACGCCCGGTTAACAGTCATTAACCACATCTGCCGCATACATCGTCTTTGGATCACCCTTTGATTCGGAGCCGACGATGCTGCGCTGGATGCTGCCTGCCCTTGCGGCGATGCTGACGCTCTCAAGCGCGCTCGCCGCCGATCTTCCGGCCACGCCGAAGCGGCGGGCCGCCGCGCCGCCGCAGGAGGCGCCACAGGTCTATGTCGAGACCGATCCCGATGCGCTGATCTCGCCGGCCTATGGCATCGGCAGCTACATCCGCAATCTGCCGGGCACGCCGCTCCTGCCCGGCTCTCACACGCTGCCGGGCTATTACGGCCGCCCCTGGGACTACGACTATCAGGGCTCGTATTACGGCGGCAAACAGGTCGACTATTTCTGGCGCCTGCCCTACGCGTGCGGCGTCTATGGCTATTGCTGATCAGCCGGACTGATGGTGATCAGCCGGGCTGACTGACCGGAACCGCGCGCGGCTGGGCTTGCGCAGAATGCCGCGAGGCCAGCCGTTCCGCCTGCATCACCGCAAGCGTGAGCACCACGATCGCAACCGCCTGGTGCGCGAGCGCGAGCCCGATCGGCACCTGGTTGAGCAGCGTAAGGATGCCGAGTAGAGCTTGCAGGCTCACCGCCGCGAACAGCCACAGCGCGCCGCTCGCCGCTGAACCTGCGCGCGAGCGCACCGCATCGAACGCGTGCAGCGCCGCCAGCACGAACAGCGCATAGGCCGTCATGCGGTGCTCGAACTGCACCGTCAGCACATTGTCGAACATGTTGCGCCACCACGGCGTCTCGAACCACAGCCGCTCGGCAGAGGGAATGAACGCACCGTCGATCTGCGGCCAGGTGTTGTAGGCGCGGCCCGCACGCAGGCCAGCGACCAGCGCACCGAAATAGATCTGCACGAAGGTCGCGACGAGCAGCAGCGCACTTGTGAACCGTAGCCGCGCGGGACCTGCGATCTTCGGCCGGTCAGCCAGTCGCCGTACCGTCCAGACGATGCCGGCGAAGATCAGCAGCGCGAGCACCAGATGCGTCGCCAGCCGATATTGCGACACCTCGACCCGCTCCGTGAGACCCGAGGCCACCATCCACCAGCCGACCGCTCCTTGCAGCCCGCCGAGCGCGAACAGCAGCCACAGCCTGCGCTTCAATTCACCGGACAGGCCACCGCGCCACAGGAAGAACAGGAACGGCAACAGATACGCGACGCCGATGAAGCGGCCGAGCAGCCGGTGGCTCCACTCCCACCAGAAGATCTCCTTGAACTCGGACAGGCTCATGCCCGCGTTGAGCTCGCGATATTGCGGGATCTTCTTGTAGGCCTCGAACGCCGCGGCCCACTGCACCTCCGAGAGCGGCGGCAGGCTGCCCGTCACGGGCTTCCATTCGACGATCGAGAGACCGGATTCCGTCAGCCGCGTCGCGCCGCCGACCAGCACCATCAGTGCGATCAGCGCGGCCACGGAAATCAGCCACCAGCGCACGGCGCGATACGGCTCGGACGGGGCGGAATTCGTCGTCATTTCAGGGCGAAACCAAACCTTGTGCCAAAGAGACTTGAACCAAGAGGCTTGAACCGGATTGCGTGCCCCTTATAGTCCCCCGCTCCCGCAGCGCAAGTTACGCGAAAGCCGCAGCATTCCGTCATGACGATCCGCACCCGCAAGTTCCTCGGCGCCATCCTGCTCCTGGTGCTGGCCACGGTCTGGGCCCTGCTCGGCATGGCGCTGGCGCAGATGCCGTGGATCGCCGAATCCGGCTGGCGGCAGGCGATCTACTACGTGGTGGTCGGCATGGGCTGGGTGCTGCCGGCGATGCCTATCGTGAGCTGGATGCAGCGGCCTGATCGCGCCAAGTCGACGTAACGCTGCTACGTCGCGCGGCCCGTCGGTTTCACCGGCGCAAAGGCAATTCCCGACACCAGCACGCGCAGCATGCGCAGCGAGCGCACCCGGCCGTCCCAGGAAATCCGCGGCAGCGCGCGCAGATTGGTTCGCCCTTCCGCATCCACGATGCCCGGTATGGTCGACACCGCGCTGGCAAAGCCCGCCTCCTCCGCCATCACCACGTGGCTGCGCCGGAACGAGGCGCGATCGCCGAACGGAAAGGCGAGATGCCTGATCTCGCGGTGGAAGGCCGCTTCCGCAACCACCTTGCCCATCGTCATCTCGCGCAGCGCCGCGGTGTCCTTCATGTTGGCGAGAACGGGATAGTTCACCGTCGCGCTGCCGATCGTGACGAGCGGATCGGCCGCAAGCTTCGCCAAATCCTCCCAATCCATCGACGCCTCGCGCGAGATCCTGGCGAGATCGATCCGGTAGCGCGTGCAGAGATCGGCGATCGCAGCCGACACATCCGCCGGCGGCAGCGAGCGCAGCCAGCTCTCGAGATGCGAGAACAACGCCCGCTTCTCGGCATTATCAGTGACGGTGAAGCGCTGCTCCTTCTCGCCCATCATCAGGCTGATGCGGCTCTCGCACGCGATCACCTGCTCGAGCCCGAGCCACCAGGCTTCCCCGACGCCATCGGGAAATGCGGTAGGCACATAGATCGTGAACGGCACGGCGTGGCGGGCCAGCACCGGATAGGCGAACGTGATGAGATCCTTAGGCGCGCCGTCGAAGGTGAGCGCCACGAAGCGCCGCTTCTCCGGCAGCGTCACCGCACGCCGGCAGACCTCGTCCATGCCGAGAAGGTCGTAGTTCCAGCGCTTCAGCGCCCGAATGGCACGGTCGAGGAATTGCGGCGTGATCTCGCTCTCGCGCAGCGGCTGAAACCCGCCGCGCCGCCGCGGCCGCACGTGCGCAAAGCGCAGGATGGCGCCGGCCCCACGACTGCGCAGCGCAGCCTGGCCGGTGAACCAGGTCAGCTCGAGGCGCAGCCGTTCCAGCCATCTGTCGTCGGATGCCAATATCCCACCTTCGCGCTCGCCGGCGGCCCGTTCCCTCGTCCATTGTCATTACCCTTTGTTGACATTTCTTTGCAAAGGTCGGCCACAGGCCGAAATACGCATATTTTTGATTTCTCGACAGGTTTCGCGAATGACCATGGCTGCGGCGATGCAAAGCCGGACGGCAGAAGCGCCAGCGCGGTCGAAAGCGAGCCGCATCGCGCATGTCGATATCGTCCGGGATCCCGGCGAGGCCGAGCCGGTCTGGCGCGCCCTCGAGGAGAGCGCCCACCTCTTCACGCCCTACCAGCGCTTCGACCTGCTCAGTCCCTGGCAGCGGCTGGTCGGCGGCTGCGATGGCGCGCGCCCCTTCATCGTGATCGCCCGCGATGCCGAGCGCAGGCCGCTGGTGCTGTTGCCGCTCTCCTTGCGCCAAGGCCACGGGGTGCGCACGGCCTGCTTCATGGGCGGCAAGCATACGACCTACAACATGGGGCTGTGGAACGCCGAGTTCGCGGCACAGGCCGTCGCCGCCGATCTCGACGCGCTGCTTGCGCCGTTGCGCGAGCATGTCGACGTGCTCTCGCTGACGCAGCAGCCGCTGCGCTGGGACGATCAGCAGAACCCGTTCGCGCTGCTGCCGCGGCAGAGTGCGATCAACGGCTGCCCGCTGCTGGTGATGGAGCCGGGCGGCCCGCCCGCATCGCGGATCAGCAACTCGTTCCGCCGCCGCCTCAAGAGCAAGGAGAAGAAGCTCCAGGCGCTCGCCGGCTATCGTTATCACCTCGCCACCACCGACGCCGACGTCACCCGCCTGCTCGATTGGTTCTTCCGCGTCAAGCCGGTGCGGATGGCCGAACAGAAACTGCCCGACGTCTTCGCCGAGCCGGGCGTCGAGCAGTTCGTCCGCAGCGCCTGCCTGTCGCCGCGCGGCGAGGGCCGTGTCATCGACATCCACGCACTCGAATGCGACGACGAGGTGATCGCGATCTTCGCTGGCGTCGCCGACGGCCAGCGCTTCTCGATGATGTTCAACACCTACACCATGTCCGAGCACGCCCGCTACAGCCCGGGCCTGATCCTGATGCGCTACATCATCGATCGCTACGCCGAGCGCGGCTACCGCTCGCTCGACCTCGGCATTGGCTCGGACGACTACAAGCGGATGTTCTGCAAGGACGACGAGGACATCTTCGACAGCTTCGTGCCGCTGACCTCGCGCGGCAAGCTTGCGGCAATGGCGATGTCCTCGGTCAGCCACGGCAAGCGGCTGGTGAAGCAGAACCAGATGCTGTTCGATCTGGCGCGACGGCTGCGGCAGGCGTTCGGGTAATCTCCCGAGTTTTCTCAGACTCTATCGGCTTGCAAGCTGCCCTTCCTTCTCCCCTTGTGGGAGAAGGTGGCGCGAAGCGCCGGATGAGGGGTCTGCATCAGCACATTCAAGTGAGAGTTGGACTCGTGGAGAGTGACCCCTCACCCGCCGAGCTTCGCTCGGCCCCCTCTCCCACAAGGGGAGAGGGTAAGAGGCCTACGCCGCCACCACGCGCGGCGTGTCCATTGCATCCGACGGCTGTACCGGCCTGCTCAGCATCGTCACCTCGCTGAAGCCGACGGCCTTGAGCTGCTCGCACATCAGCGTGCGCGCATCCGGCTCCATCGACGCATCGGGCACCACGACGGCGCGAGCATTGGCCGTCAGCAGCTCCGCCGGAAGGTCGGAGGCGCTGCCGGCGTCGAGCAGCACGTGGTCGTAGGCGCGAAGCAAGGCGTCGATCGCGAGCGTCACCCGCGGCGATTGCAGCAGGCTGCGGTCGAAGCCGGGACGGCCGGCCATCACCAG
The DNA here is from genome assembly GCF_004571025.1 of Bradyrhizobium niftali. Taxonomy (GTDB): domain Bacteria; phylum Pseudomonadota; class Alphaproteobacteria; order Rhizobiales; family Xanthobacteraceae; genus Bradyrhizobium; species Bradyrhizobium niftali. The sequence continues at coordinate 155,157 of NZ_SPQT01000013.1, forward strand.
ATGCAGCCGCGACAGCTTGTCCCGGGTGATCACCTGGGCGAACGAGGCTTCGCCCTGCATCAGTTCGGCAAGGCCAGGCGCCGAGGCATCGACGGACACCGCGGCAATCGTCGGCGAGGACGCGGCGAGATCGACCACGACCACCCGCGCATCGCGCGCCAGGTGGCGGGCCAGCGTCAGCGCCGACAGCGTGACGGCTTCGCCTGGCGCGGTGCCGAGCACCGTGATCTTTTTTGCCGCCGCGGCGCGCAGGCTGTCGGCCAGATGCCCGATCTCGGCAAACTCGGTGACACCGACATCGGCCGTCATCTCCGGCTGAAGCGGCGCGGGCCCTTCCATGACCGGTTCGACGACCGGCTCGACCATCGGCTCGACCATCGGCTGGACGAATGGTTCCTGGCGAACCGCCGCCTGCGTTTGCGCCGGCGCCGGAGCAAAGACAGCCACGGCGCGCGGCGCGGTCTGGCGCAACAGCTCGCCGGTGACGACGACGCCGGACGAGAGCAGCAGCGTCGCGATCGTCGCAATCAGCACGATCGGAAGTTTCTTCGGATAGGCCGGCGTGTTCGAGACGACGGCGCGCGAGATGATGCGGCCTTCCGCCGGTGCTGTGTCGATGGTCTCGCGGGTGCTGGCTTCGCGATACTTGCCAAGATACGTTTCCAGCAGGTCGCGCTGCGCCTTGGCCTCACGCTCGAGCGCGCGGAGCTGCACGTCCTGGCCGTTGGTCGACGTCGCCTGCTTCTTGAGCTGCTCGAGGCTCGTGGTCAGGCCATCGACCCGGCCACCGGCGATGCGCGCATCGCTTTCGAGCGAGCGGGAGATCTTGGCCGCCTCGTCGCGAATCTGATTGTCGAGGTCGCCGAGCTGCGCCTTCAGCTCCTTGATCCGCGGGTGATTGCCGAGCAGCGTGGACGACTGTTCGGCGAACTGGGCCCGCAGCGTGACCCGCTGCTCGGACAGTCGCCGCATCAGCTCGGAGTTCACCACCTCGGACGCCTCGATCGGCTTGCCGCTCTGGAGCATCTCCTTGATCAGCCGTGCCTTGGATTCCGCATCTGCCCTCATCGAGCGCGCGTTGTTGAGCTGGGTGTTGACCTCGCCCATCTGCTGGTTCGACAGCGTCGTGTTGTTGGTGCCGACGAAGAGTGACGACTTGGAGCGGAAGTCCTCGACCTTGGCTTCGGCGTCGGAAACCTTCTTGCGCAGATTCTCGATCTCGCCCGCGAGCCATTGGCTGGCATTGCGCGCCTGGTCCTGGCGCGCATTCTGCTGGAGCACGAGATAGCCGTCGGCGATCGAATTGGCGACGCGCACGGCGAGATCCGGATCAGCCGACTGGAATTCGATCACGATCACGCGCGACTTGTCGACCGCATAGGCCTGGAGGCGCTCGTAATAAGCATCCAGTACGCGCTCTTCCGGCGTCATCGAGAACGGATCGCGGCCGATGCCGATCAGCGCGGCAAGCGACTTCAGCGGCGAAATGCCTTGCAGCACCGGATCGAATTCGGGCCGCTCCGCAAGCTTGTTCTTCTTGATGATCTCGCGCGCGAGATCGCGCGACAGCACGAGCTGGACCTGGCTGGTGACGGCCTCGGGGTCGAGCGCCTGCCGCTCCTCGTTGCTGCGGTCGCTGTTCGGACGCAGGAACACGTTCTCGCGGCCATCGATCAGGATACGCGACTCGGACTTGTAGCGCGGCGTCACGAGATTGACGACGGCGACGGAGGCGACCAGCGCCAGCACCGTCGGCACGATAATCCAGCCGCGCTTGCGCGCAAGCGCGGCACCGAGCGCGTGAAGATCGATGTCGCCGGATTCGCCGGACGCCTGCCTCGTGACAACAGGCGCAGGCCTTGCATCAACCTTGGGCTTGGCTTCGGCTTTGGACTTCGAAACAGCCCGCTCGACCACCGCCTTGACCTTGCCGGCACGCCAGAACGCTAAACGCATCGAACACTCCCGCAGGGCAACGCCGCCAAGCTACCTCAACCGGGGCGATTACACTTCATTAAGGTTGCCGCTGGGTTAATCGGGCAATCCCGCCATCAGCGCACGCGCGCTCGTCACCGTTTGTTAACCACGAGGCCTCTTAATCCGTCTCGATATTTCGACAATTGTTCGGCATTTGCCGTCGAGCGCTGGTTCAGATCATGCCCCCCTCTCCCGACCGGCCGCTTCGCATCCTGCACGCCGTGCGCGCACCGGTGGGCGGCATCTTCCGCCACATCCTCGACGTCGCCAACGGCCAGGTCGATCGCGGCCATCATGTCGGGATTCTCGCCGACAGCCTCACCGGCGGCGAGCGCGCCGACAAGACGCTGACCGAGCTCGCGCCGCGGCTGAAGCTCGGCATGCACCGCATGGCGATCCGCCGCGAGCCGTCGCCCGACGATGTCCTGGTGTGGCTGCGGATGCGGCGGCTGATCGCAAAGCTCAAGCCGGACGTCATGCACGGCCACGGCGCCAAGGCCGGCGCCTTCATCCGCATGCGGCGGCGCACCGACGACACCATCCGCATCTACACCCCGCATGGCGGCTCGCTGCACTATCCACTCAACACCGTGAAAGGCGAATTCTACGCGCGGCTCGAACGGTCGTTGATGGGCGCGACCGACCTGTTCCTGTTCGAGAGCGCCTTTGCCCGCGACACCTATCAGCGCATCGTCGGCACGCCCAAGGGCGTGGTGCATTGCGTCTTCAATGGCGTGACGCCGGAGGAATTCGAGCCTGTTGTCACCACCGAGGATGCCACCGACCTTTGCTATGTCGGCGAGTTCAGGCACATCAAGGGCGCGGATCTGCTGGTCGACGCCGTGGCGCGCCTGCACGAAGGCGGCAAGAAGGTCACCCTCACGCTCGGCGGCGACGGCGAGGAGACGGCAGCGCTGAAGGCGCAGGTCGAGAGGCTCGGCCTCTCCGGCGCGATCCGCTTCATCGGCCACGTCAAGGCACGCTACGGCTTCTCCAAGGGACGGCTGCTGGTCGTTCCCTCGCGCGGCGATTCCATGCCCTATGTGGTGATCGAGGCGGGCGCGGCCGGCATTCCCATGATCGCCGCGCGCGTCGGCGGCATTCCAGAGATCTTCGGCACGGAGAGCCCGGCCCTGTTCGCGGCAAGCAACGCCGAGGCGATGGCGGAGGCGATTGCGGCCGCACTCGCCGATCCGCAGGCGACAGCGCAGCGCGCCTCCGCCTTGCGCAAGCGCATCTCCGCGTATTTCTCCCAGCAGGCGATGGTTGACGGCGTGATCGCGGGCTATCGCGACGCATTCGCCAATCATTAACCATCCTTAAGGCCGCTTTAGAGATTCTTCCGATTTGTCCGATAACGAAGTGCCCGGGGATGCTCGCCCGGGTGCAATGCTGCGCCGCGGGTTTTTGGAATGGACGTGGACGCCCGTGGAACCGCTCAACGCACGCTCGATGCTCGATGCCGCGACCGGTGCCGCGGCGAAGCCGGCTGACCAGCCCTTTGTGGAGCGCCGCCGCCGGCTCTCTCCCGCCGCGCTCGACGTCGTCAACCAGAAGGTCGCCCGCGCCTATTCGCCGATCGTGATCACCGGAATCGTGCGCCTTGCCGACTTCGCGCTGCTGAGCCTCATCGGCATCGCGGTCTATGTCGGCTACGTCATGCCGCTGGCCGGCTCCTTCAGCTGGGTCTATCCGGCAGAGATCCTCGCCGTCGCGGTCGCCGCCGTGGTCTGCTTCCAGGCCGCCGACATCTACCAGGTGCAGCTGTTCCGCGGTCAACTCCGGCAGATGACGCGGATGATCTCGTCCTGGTCGTTCGTTTTCCTGCTGTTCATCGGCATCTCCTTCTTCGCCAAGTTCGGCAGCGAAATATCGCGGCTGTGGCTTGCCGCCTTCTACGTCCTCGGGCTCGGCGCGCTCTTCGTCGAGCGCCTGGTGCTGCGCTCGCTGGTGCGTGCCTGGGGACGCGAGGGCCGGCTCGACCGCCGGACCATCATCGTCGGCTCCGACAGTAACGGCGAGCAATTGGTGGAGGCACTGACGGCGCAGGAGGATTCCGACATCCACGTGCTCGGCGTGTTCGACGACCGCAACGACAGCCGCGCGCTCGACACCTGCGCCGGTGCGCGCAAGCTCGGCAAGGTCGACGATATTGTCGAGTTCGCCCGCCGCACCCGCGTCGATCTCGTGCTGTTCGCGCTGCCGATCTCGGCGGAAACGCGCATCCTGGAGATGCTGAAGAAGCTCTGGGTGCTGCCGGTCGACATCCGCCTCTCCGCGCACACCAACAAGCTGCGCTTCCGTCCCCGCTCCTACTCCTATCTCGGCGAAGTCCCGACGCTCGACGTGTTCGAGGCACCGATCACCGACTGGGACCTCGTGATGAAATGGCTGTTCGACCGCCTCGTCGGCGGTCTCGCGCTGCTCGCGGCCCTGCCGGTGATGGGACTGGTGGCGCTGGCGGTGAAGCTCGACAGCCCCGGCCCGGTGCTGTTCCGCCAGAAACGCTTCGGCTTCAACAACGAGCGCATCGACGTCTACAAATTCCGCTCGATGTACCATCACCAGGCTGATCCGACGGCCTCGAAGGTCGTGACCAAGAACGATCCGCGCGTGACCCGCGTCGGCCGCTTCATCCGCAAGACCAGCCTCGACGAATTGCCGCAGCTCTTCAACGTGGTCTTCTCCGGCAACCTCTCCCTGGTCGGCCCGCGCCCGCATGCGGTGCAGGGCAAGCTCCAGAGCCGCCTGTTCGACGAAGCCGTCGACGGCTATTTCGCCCGCCATCGCGTCAAGCCCGGCATCACCGGGTGGGCCCAGATCAACGGCTGGCGCGGTGAGATCGACAACGAAGAGAAGATCCAGAAGCGCGTCGAGTTCGACCTCTACTACATCGAGAACTGGTCGGTGCTGTTCGACCTCGTCATTCTGCTGAAGACGCCGATCTCGCTGCTGACCAAGAACGAGAACGCGTATTGAGTTTTGTCGTACCCGAGCCTCACGGTCATCGCCCGGCTTGACCGGGCGATCCAGTAATCGCCGGCAGTAGAAACTGCCACGAACGGCTCGGAGTACTGGATGCCCCGCTTTCGCGGGGCATGACGTCGGAAGTTGTGTGCGTGTACGAGTAGCGTGAGCATATGATGGCGTATGCGGCGACAGCCGGTGGAGTGAAATTAGCCGCGCCGGCTGCGCCCGGCGTGCTGGCGCTCCAGCGCGCGCTGGTGTGGCTGGTCGGCGCTTCCGGCGCCATCGTCTTCATCGAACCAAGCCCCTACGAGATCGTGACGCTGCTCGCCACCGTCGCCTTCTTCGCCACCGGCCTGCGCCTGCGGCTTGCGCTGATGCCGTTGCTGCTGATGCTGGTCCTGCTCAATGTCGGCTACACCATCAGCGCGATCCCGCTGTTCGAGCAGCCCGAGGTGGTGAGCTGGATCGCGACCTCCTGGTACATGGCGGTGACCGTGGTGTTCTTCGCCATGATCACGTCCGAGGACACCGCGGCCCGGCTCGACATGCTCCGCCGCGGCCTCGTGGTCGGCGCGATGGTTGCCTCGCTGGCAGCGGTCGCCGGCTACTTCCACCTGGTTCCCGGCGGAGACGACCTCCTCACGCTCTACGGACGCGCGCGGGGCACGTTCAAGGACCCGAACGTGCTCGGCGCCTTCCTGATCCTGCCGGCGCTGTTCGCGCTCCAGAGCGTGGTCTCTGACAAGCTGGCTAAGGCCCTCCGCAACGTCATCGCCTTCGGCATCATGTCGCTGGCGATCCTGCTCGCCTTCTCCCGTGCCGCCTGGGGCGGGCTGGTGCTGACCTCCGCCTTCATGCTGGCGCTGATGGTGCTGACCAGCCGCACCAACGCGCAGCGCTCGCGCATCGTCGTCATGGCGATCGTCGCCGCGGTTCTGGGCCTCGCGCTGATCGCGGTGCTGCTGTCATTCGATTCCACCGCCGAGATGTTCAAGCAGCGCGCCAGCTTCGATCAGAGCTATGACGAGGGCCGCTTCGGCCGCTTCGGCCGGCACATCCTGGGTGCGGAGATGGCGCTCGACCTGCCATTCGGCATCGGCCCCCTGCAATTCCACCGCTTCTTCCCCGAGGACACCCACAACTCCTATCTCAACGCCTTCATGTCCGGCGGCTGGCTCTCCGGCGTGTGCTATCCCGCGCTGGTCTTCACCACCGTGATCATGGGCTTCAGGCACATCTTCGTCCGTGTGCCCTGGCAGCGTGCCTATATCGCGGTCTTCTCCGCCTTCGTCGGCACCGTCGGCGAAAGCTTCGTGATCGACACCGACCACTGGCGGCACTTCTGGATGATGCTGGGCGCGATGTGGGGCATGATCGCAGCCGCGCAGGCCTACAAGGCTAGGTCTCGCGACGAAGTTTCTTCAGCTTGAGATCGGGCCGCTTCTCCGGCGGCGTGTCGAGAAGGCTCTTCAGCGCTTCGGTGGCGGCAAGCACGCCCTTGTAGCCCTCCGTCGCGAAGCGCAGCAGCAGGCGCAGCTCCTCGTCGGAATAGGCACCAAACACCTTCTCCATCGCCTGCTGCATCGGCACGTAGAGCTGGCCGATCTTCATCGCCTTCTCGGGCACCACGGAAATAAAGACCTTGCGGCGGTCCTTCTCGTCCCGCTCGCGGCGCACGAGGCCCGCCTTCTCGAGCCGGTCGACCACGCCGGTGATGGCGCCCGTCGTGAGGCCCGTCACCTCGGCGAGCCGGCCTGCGGTAACGCGACCCTCGAGATAGAGGATGTCCATGCATTCGAGGTCGGAATTGGCAATTCCCGCCACGTTCGCAACGGTTTGGCCATAGAGCACGCCCTGCGCCGACGATCGCCGCATCGCCTCCTCGAGTTCCTGCAACAGCGTCGTGCGCGCCTTCGTCCTTGACAAGGCCGGCCTCATATCTTAGTCGACATATATCTTAGTCACTAAGAGATTTAGCGACCGTAATTTCTCCTAGCACCACGGAAACGTCGGGAGCAAGCCATGTCCAACCGTCCCCGCAAGGCCCTGATCGTCGGCGCCGGCATCGCCGGGCCTGTCGCCGCGATCCTGCTCCGCCGCGCCGGCATCGAGTCCGCGATCTACGAGGCCTGGCCGTATTCGAAGGGCATCGGCGGCGGCCTTCAGATCGCGCCGAACGGCATGCATGTGATGGACGAGATCGGGCTCGCAAACGAGCTGATCAGCCGCGGCTCGGTCGCGGAATCCTTCGATTTCTATTCCCAGGAAGGCCGAAAGCTCGGCTCGATCAATCGCGACATGGAGCGTCGCTTCGGCCAGCCCGCGGTGAACGTGTGTCGCGCCACGCTGAACGAGATGCTGATCGACAAGGCCTGGTGCGCCTGCGTCTCGCTCTATTTCGAGAAGCGCCTGATCAAGATCGAGGATCGCGGCGACCAGCCGATCATCGCGTATTTTGCCGACGGCACCACCGCCGAAGGCGACTTACTGATCGGCGCCGACGGCGTGCATTCCATCACGCGACGCCAGGTGGTGCCGGACGGACCCCGGCCCTTCGACACCGGCCTGATCGGCTTCGGCGGCTTCGTGCCGCACGCCGTGCTCGACGGCAGGCCGATCGGCCGGCACGTCGAGACCACGTTCGGCCAGAGCGGTTTCTTCGGCTACGGCTATTGCAGCCCGGATCCGAACGACGGCGTGATGTGGTGGAGCACGCAGCCCGCGCACGGCATGGACGCGGCGATGTTCCGCGCGCTCGATGCGTCGACGCTGAAGCAGCACCTGCGCGGCTTCCATCGCGGCTGGCACGATCCGATCCCCGACATCATCGAGGCGGCCGAGAACATCGTGGTCACCGACACGCTCGATGTCGCGACCTTGCCGACCTGGTCGCGCAAGCGCTCGCTGCTGATCGGCGATGCCGCGCATGCGACCAGCCCCCATGCCGGCCAGGGCGCCTCGCTCGCTCTGGAAGATGCGATGCGGCTCGCGCGCCTGATGCAGGACGGACAGGAGCTCGGCGCCACCTTCCAGGCTTTCGAGGCCGAGCGGCGCCCGCGCACCGAGAAGATCGTCGCAATGGCCCGCCGCAACGGCAACAGCAAGCGCGAGTTCAGCGCCACTGGCGCGTGGGTCAGAAATCAGATGATGAAATGGTTCTTGCCGTTGGGCGCAAAGGGCATGGAATTCATGTACGCCTATGACGCGCGGGCGGTGTAGCGATTGACGCTGTCATGCCCTGCGAAAGCGGGCATCCAGTACGCGCGGCCTCTCGGCTCAATCACTGCCCTCTCTGGAATACTGGATCGCCCGGTCGGAGCCGGGCGATGACACCATGATTGTGGTGGGCAACCTCGCTAGCTTTCCACCCCGAACGTCAGCCCCGCATGCTCCTGCAGCCGCTGGATCAGCTTGTGCTGCATCGCCGCACCCGGCGTCCAGATGCCGGCGGCGACGTCCGGCATATCGCGCAGCAGGCAGATCGCGCATTCGGAGATCATCTTCGAGGTCGAGCCGTAGCCGGGATCGCGGTCACCGGTGACGCCGGCGCGGACCATGCGGCCGTCGGGCGCGACCGCGACATAGAGCAGATTGAACAGCCCCTTCTCGCGCTCTTCCTTCGACGGCCCCTCGCCCGGTTTCGGCGCATTCGGACCGGTCTTTTCGGCGTTGGCGGCCATCACGCGCTTCGCATTGGCCTCGCCCTTCTCGCCGGGGCCGGTCAGGACCATCTCGTCGTAGACGAACTCGCGGCCGTAGGGAAAGCCCATCAGCATGTTGGAGCGATGGACGTTGCGCGTGTTGATCAGCGCCATCATGAACGGCGCGGTCCAGGACTGCAGATCCTCCTCATAACCTGCTCGGTTGCCCTTCGGCTGCTTCGGGCCGGTGAAGCCGGGCGTCAGCGCGAAGTGATCGTTGAGAATGGCGACAAGGCTGAGATCCTTGGCGACCGCATCGAAGGTCGCTTTCGCGCTTGCCGCGGTGCCGCCTGACAGCGTGCCGCGCATGTCGCGCACACGCCCCTTCACGCGCGCAGCCGGCGCGCCGAACACGCGCCGGGCCTCTTCCTGCACGAAGAACGTGCCGAGCTCGAACGGCACGGAATCATAGCCGCAGGAAAACACGATGCGCGCGCCACTCGCCTTGGCCGCCGCCTCGTACTTGTCGATCATCTGCCGCATCCAGACGGGCTCGCCGCAGAGGTCGAAATAGTCCGTGCCGCCGGCGACGCAGGCCGCGAGCAGCGCTTCGCCATAGAGTTGATACGGACCGACCGTCGTGATCACCGACTTGGTCTGTGCGACCATTGCCTTCAGCGAGGCGGCATCGGACGCATCGGCCACGATCAGCGGCGTATCCGCGGGCGCGCCGATCGCCTCGCGCACCGACTTCAGCTTGTCGAGGCTGCGGCCCGCCATCGCCCATTTCAGCGCCTTGTCGTCCTTGTAGTGCGCCGCCAGATATTCGGCGACGAGCTGGCCGGTGAAGCCGGTCGCACCGTAGACGACGATGTCGAATTTCGCAGAGCTCATGACTGGCCTTTACTTTTTCGCGTAACTCACGCCCATGCCGGCACGGACGTCGCTTTGAATGCCATAGGGCGGAATCGGATAGCGCAGGCCGTTCTTCGCCAGCGCCTTCATGCCCAGGGTCGCCTTGGCGAGATGCTCGGGCTTCAGGGCCATCAGCATCTCCTCGTCCGGCACGCCGCCATAGCGCCGTTCGGCATAGCATGGCAAGGACAGGCTGGGCTCCCCGGTCTTGAGCGCCCGCCCCCACGAATCCGCGCAAGCGGTCTCCCCGACCACGCCCCATTCGAACTTCTTGTAGCCGGTATATTGCAGGCCGTTGATCAGGATGATCATCTGCCCGGGCGTCGCATAGACGAGGCAGATGTCGGGCGGATCGAGCCGGCCGCTGGCAAGCGGGCTGACCGCGAGCGCCTGATAGTGCCCGAACGGCACCACGTCGAGCGCCTCCTGGCGCTTGCGTGCGTCCTCGGCCGTGCCGTGCCAGACCCCGACATAATTTTCGCCGGCGAGCCATTTGTCGTCCTGCGGCGCCAGGCCGATCACCGCGCGGCACTGTGCGCCTACGAGATCGTCGGCGGTGATGCCGACGGTCCAGCCCAGACGCGCGGCCATGCTGACGATCTGGTCGGTGGTGTGGATCGCGTTCGGCCGCCGGATTTTCGGGATCGCCTCCATGTCCGCGGCGCGTGCGAACAGCTTCATGCCGATTACCGTCGTCTTCAGCCGCAGCAGGCTGTTGAGATCGGCGACGAGGCCGGCAAGATCGATCCTGTCTTCACTCTGCTGCTGCATGGCGTCCTCCCGGGGGCCGACGATCGCGCGCCGGTCCGTGTTCTTGTTTGACGGCTCTCGTTCTAGTCCTTCGCCGGGCCCGGAAGAAACTCGCCGGTCCTGCCTCTCAGGCGATAGGCAAGAAGCCCGAGCCATTCGCGCACGGCGACTTCGGTTCTGCCAAGTCCATCCGTACCAACGTTGGTGAAAGAGAAGAGATCGTCGCGCCCGTTCATCCGCCAGTCCACCGGATAGGCTTCGACGTCAAAGCCGGCCTTGCGGAAAATCCCCATCGAACGCGGCATGTGGTAGGCCGAGGTGACCAGGAGCCAGCGCTCCCCCGGCTTCGGCGCCACCAGCTGCTTTGTGAACAGCGCGTTCTCGAAGGTGTTGCGCGAGTTCCGCTCCATGATCAGGCGGTCTTTGGCAATGCCGATGTTTTCCAGCACGGTACCCGCCCAATCGGCCTCCCTCGCATCGTTCGAAACGACGTTGGCACTTCCGCCGGTAAAGACGACACGCGCCTTCGGATAGCGTCGGGCGAGCTCTGCCGGCGCCAGCAGGCGATCGGCGGCATGGCGCACGATCGGCGTTTGATGCGCCACCGACATGTCCGGATCGATCGAGCCGCCGAGCACGATGATGCCGTCAGGCGCACCGCGCGAGGGATCCCAGGGTGGAAAGCGGGACTCCAGCGGATAGAGCAGGAGATTGCCGAGCGGCGAGAACGAAACGAGCGCCAGCAGGACCAGCGTGGCCACGGCGAGCTTGCGGCCGAACGCGGCAAAGCGCGTCGCCATCAGAACGACCGAGACGATCCCGAGCTCGATGATCAGATTGAACGGCAGCAGCGCGGCGCCGAAGGTCTTGGACAGGATGAAGAACAGGGGGGCCTCGCTGGAATGATCGTGCCTTGCGCGGGCTTGACCGGCCCGTCCATCTTCAATCTTCTTGAAAGAGGATCGATCGCCCGGTCAAGCCCAGGCATAACAAGCAAAACCGAACGGACGCGGCAAATGACCCATCACCACCTGCATTCCAGCCCCGAGACCTGTCATTGGGGCTTCTTTGAAGCCGCGCTCAAGCCAGTGCTGACGATCAAAAGCGGCGATGAGGTGACCGTCGACACCATCAGCGGCAGCCCGGACGTGCTGCCCGACCGCGACAAATTTCACATTCCGCCGGAGATGCACGAGGTCCACGCGAAGAGTGAGCGCATGCTGCCCGGCCACATCCTCACCGGGCCGATCGCGGTCGAGGGGGCCGAACCCGGCGACGTGCTCGCGGTCGAGATCCTCGACGTCCAGCTCCGGCAGGACTGGGGCTGGAATCTGATCAAGCCGCTGGCCGGCACCCTGCCCGACGATTTTCACGAGACGCGCATCCTCAACATCCCGCTGGACCGGACGCGGATGGTGGGCCGCATGCCCTGGGGCCTCGACCTGCCCCTCAAGCCGTTCTTCGGCGTGATGGGCGTTTCGCCGCCGCCGGCCTGGGGCCGCATCTCCTCGCTGGAGCCGCGCGCCATGGGCGGCAATCTCGACAACAAGGAACTCGGCGCCGGTGCGACGCTGTATCTGCCGGTGTTCGTCCCGGGCGCGCTGTTCTCCTGCGGCGACGGCCACGGCGTGCAGGGCGACGGCGAGGTCTGCGTCACCGCGATCGAGACCGCGCTCCAGGGCCGCTTCCGCCTGACGCTGCGCAAGGACCTCGGGCTCGACTATCCCCGTGCCGAGACGCCGACGCACTACATGACCATGGCGATGGACCCCGATCTCGACCAGTGCGTGGTGCGCGCGCTGCGCGACATGATCGCGCTGCTCGCCGAGACGCGAAACCTGTCGCGCGAGGACGCCTACACGCTGTGCAGCCTGGCGGCCGATCTGCGGGTGACCCAGACCGTCAACGGCTCCAAGGGCATCCATTGCATGATCGAAAAGGCGATCGTGCACGGCTGAGCCGGCCCCGCCTTCCCCGACCTGTTGACGTCAAGCCGCCGCGCGATCGCTCGCGCGGCGCGCCGCGCCATGCCAAATTTCTCAAGCGATTCCAAGGGGCTGAACCGTCGCCTTTCACGGGATTTGACTTCCCCCATCGAACCTAAATAGAGTCTTAATCGTTACTTTTATGTACCCGAGTAAGAGGCTAGCGTTCGGGCCATGGCCACCGAAAAAGCCGAGACTGACCGCATTCCCGTAACCTTGGCGCTCTCGACCATCACCTATCTGGAGAAGCTGGTGAGACAGGGCACCCACGGCACCAGCGTTCCCGGCGTCGCACGGACATTGATCGAGGAAGGCATCCGTCTCGCCATCAAGGACGGGCTTTTGTCGATTCGCGACAATGGCAGGACGTGAGCGCGCGCCGGACGTGAGGCGGACGATCTCGAGAGGCGGATGGCCGACATCTGCAACCTGGGACCGTTACAAATGCCTGTTCTCTCACCGACCTGGACCGACGAACGAATTGAACTTCTGAAGCGGCACTTCGAGGCCGGCCTCTCCTGCCGCGAGATCGCCGCCGACATCGGCGTCAGCCGCAATGCCGTGATCGGCAAGCTGTCCCGGCTGAACCTCACGCGCGGACGCACGGTCGACGACCGCAAGATTCAGGACAGGAGCCTTGCGCCGGCGCGCGCATCGAGGGCCGTGCCGCGGCTGCAATATGAGATGCTCGCCACCATCTACGGCGAGACCGACGCGCCCGTGGTCGCAGGTCCGATCGGCGACGCCAATCGCTGCTCGCTGATGGAGCTCTCCGAGAACCGCTGCCGCTGGCCGATCTCGACGCCGGGCGCAGACGATTTCTGCTTCTGCGGCAATACAGCGCCCGACGGCCAGTCCTATTGCGCCGGCCACAGCCGCCTCGCCTACCGGCCGAACTCGCGCGCGCGGCTCGCACGCGGCTGAGGCCGCAAGCTCATCACAAAACAAAAACCTCCGGCAGGGCATTGCCGGAGGTTTCGAGAGGCTTAGCGTGAAGCTAAGAGCCGTGATTTTGATATTTCGGCCTTGGACTATATAGCTGAGTAACTCAGGTAAGTAAATAAATTTGGCGGCGACGGATTCGCATAGCTCGTCTTCGTCCTGTGCAGCGCGCTTTTCCGGATTGTCGAAGCCTGCATCCAGCAGCAAGAAAGCCCCGGCAGTTTTCCGCCGGGGCTCTCCGAAATCGATCTGAAAGATCGATGATTAGAAGTTGCGCTGAGCGCGCAGCAGCATGGTGACCGAGTTCTGGTCCTTCAGCTCGTACACGGCCGCCGGCTTCGCAGCGGTGGCAATGCCCGGGCTCGCGATGGAGCCAGAGTACTTCTGGTCCAGACGCGACCAGCTCAGGTCGGCAGTGAACGCCAGGTTCTTGACCGGAGTCCACACGGTGTTGACACCGACGACCGCGAAGTTGAAGTCCGGATTGCAGGTCGCACCGGCCAAGGCGATCGCAGCGAAGTTGGTGCAGATCAGGGCCTTGCCCGTATCGCCGTACTTCAGCTGAGCATAGCCACCGTAGACGGCGCTCGCCCAGTTCGGGCTCCAGTTGTGGGTATAGCCACCGCGGACGCCCCAGGTCTTGACGGTATCGATGCCGGTACCGGCTCCGAAGACGCCGTCGGAAAGACCGGCGAAACCGGTGCTCTGATACGCGCCGTTGCCGCTACCGCTGAACATGAAGAAGCTCTGCGGGAACAGGCTCTGGAAATTGTAGCGAGTTGCACCGTCCGTATAGACGGCCTGCAGGTTGATGACGTCGCCCGCACCGGTCGGGATGTTCTTGATCGCCAAAGAGCCCTGCACAGCCCAGCCCCACTTGTCAGAGGGGTGACCCGTGGATTCCGTCGCGCCGTAGTAGGCCGTATGGAGGTCATGTGCGGCAACCGAGAGCTGGGCCAGACCCCAGGCCTGGTCGACGCGCACCTGACCGATGATGTCGGGCGAACGCGTGCCGCCCCAGGCGTTGGCACCGTAGACGCCGGTCACGAACTGAGCGGCCGTACCCGACGACACGTTCCAGAGGTTCGACTGGCCGTTGGTCGCCGTCGTCTCATCCTGCAAGGCGAACGAAGCAGTGATGCCCTGGCCGAAGTCAGCCGTGTAGGCAACCTGGTTCACACCGTTGGTGTGGTTCGAGCCGCCCGGAATGGTGTCGGGACCGCCAGCCGGATAGCTCTGCCACGGGGCATCGAAGATCGAGACCGTGCGGCCGAAGGTGAAGCCGGCGAACTGGATGAACGCATGGTAGAGGCCGAGCGCGGCCGAACCGGTCGAGAACGTCGACGGGTTGCTTCCAGTGACCGACTGGGAGTCCCAGGTGAAGACCATGTCGGCATAGGTGCGAACCACGCCGTATTCGGTCGCCGTGCGCGTGTCGACGTTGAAGTCGAAACGAGCGCGGCTCATGTAGTAGTTGGTCAGACGGTTGTTCGAGCCGGCGTTCGCGCCCTGCTGGAAATTGTAATCGCCTGCGCCGCCAAGGACGGCATCGGCGCGCAGATAGCCGCCGAACTTGATGCAGGTGTCAGTGCCCGGCATGTAGTAGAATCCGGCACCGTACAGGGAGCAGATCTTCACGTATTCGACCGCCTTGGCCTTCACGGGAAGATCGGCTGCCTGAGCTCCGCCAACGGCGATCAGACCCGCCGCTGAGCCGAGCAAGAGGCTCTTCACCAATTTCATATTCAATCTCCAAGTTGCTCATGTGCGAAGGAGCTCGAACCATTCGCGACCCCTAGGCTCTTTCGCTTTCAAAACCGCTCTGGGGGCTTCGCGATTTCGGACCCACCGCATCGACGCGAGGGACTTGAGCGAACCACCTGCAACGGGACGATTGAGATTCCCCCACCGCCGAATCCAATATGCATAGGTCCCTTCGCTAATTAAAATAGTTTATTAGATCAGCTATTGGATTCCAGCCACATTGTGTCGCACGCGCAACACCGTCGTCCACGCAGCCTAATTGTTGATCAGCTCATATTTGTAAAATGACTGACACAATTACCTTGCCCTGCACTTGCGTCAGGGCAGACTTGCGTGAACAATGATCATCAAAGCGTAAGTGGCGAATGTCGAACCGGGAGCGCAGGATGTCCACGTCGAGGAAGGAGGCAACGCGATCTCGCCCCATCGGCAATCTCGACATCATCAGGCGCTTCACCTGGGAAATATCGTCGATCAACATGTATCTGGAGGAGCTGCGTCAGTTCTGGGCGAGAACGCTCGGCATCAGCGGCCCGCAATGGCTGATCCTGATGGCGATCTCCGATCTCGACAAGGACGACGGCGTGCCCGTCAACATGGTCTCCAAGCTGCTCCACGTCGATCCCTCGTTCGTCACCACCCAGTCCAAGCTCCTGGAGAAGAAGGGCTTGCTCCGCCGGCGGCCCTCGCCGACCGACGCCCGGGTCGTGCGGCTGTCACTGGTCGACAAGACCCAGAAGCACATTGCGAGCCTCAACGAGCAGTACAAGACGATTCGCGAATTCGTCTTCGAGGAGTTCGACGAGAACGAGCTGGCGGAATTCACCACCAAGCTCGCGACGCTGAAGAACCGGCTCGAAAAAGCCTGCGTCAGGATATCGCTCGACTTCTGAGACGCGCGACCGCGCTCAGGTCCGCCGGCCGACGGCGCCGAGTCGCGATTCCAGCCAGTCGAAGATGTATTCGTTGGCCAGGCTCGGATTGTCCGCGTGGGCCTGCGCCGCGCCCGTCTCCGCCGCGGTGAACACCTTCAGCACGATATCGGAGCTGCCGAGCCGGGATTTCTGGACGATCTGACGCGCCCGGTCGGCCTTGAGCCAGCCATCCTCGCCGAGCGTGATCAGCACCGGGCAGTCGGCGCTGGAGGCCATCAGCGGCGCATGCGGCACCGGAACGATGCTGAGGTCGCTGATCGCGAAGCGGCTGGCGAAGAAGGACCGTTCGTGCAGATCCCAAAGGCCGCCATCGCAGACGGCGGCGGCGAGCCGCGGCTCCTGCAACACCGCGCGCGCCACGAAAGAGGATCCCCACCCGTCCGCCACGATGGCGACGCGATCGAAATCGACGTCGCCGCGCGTTTCCAGATAGTCCATGACGCTCGCGATCGAGCTCTCGAGGTCTCGGCGCTGCAAGAGCGTATCGGCATAATCGTCGCGCTGGTCGCCGAGCAGGTCCAGCGCGAGCATCGACAGTCCGCGCTCGCGCGCATGCGGCGCGAGCTTGAACAGGAATTCCTCCTTGCGGTGTCCCGGCTCGCCGATGCAGATCACGGTCGGAGCCCGTCCGCCCGCCGACGGCGCGGGCAGGAAATAGCCCTGCAAGGAATGATCGTCGACCCAGGGAATCGTCACGACCTCGCCGGCCGGCGCGCGCGCCGTGAGGTAGCGGCGGGCGCATTCCTGCATCGCCAGCACCGCAACCCAGCGGCGCTCGTCGGCCTTATCGAGCGGCATTGCCGCTGCACCATAGTAGTTCATCGCCCGCAGCCAGTTGCGCTGCGCGGTCGCCATGTGGCCCTCCGCGAACGCGGCCTCGGCGCGCTGGCGGTTGGCCTGCGCGAGCCTCTTCCACTCGCGATGCCAGGATTGCTCGTCGTCCCGTTTGAGCTGCCGCGCGATCATCAGGCATTCCGCGATCGTGGCACCGCCCTCCTGGGCTGCGGTCAGGAGCCGCGTGAATTCAGCGGAGATGTCCTCTCTCTCCGGGCACAGGGTCCAGTCGTCAGAGAGGCATGCGGGTATCATCGGAGCTGCGCTCTATCATCGCGTTACCCCTGATTCATTAAACTATTTTAATTCGCCAACCAAGCTGCGGCGCGCCGAACGCGACCCGTTTGACATCACCATCACTTGAACAATGCTTGAACGTTCAGACCATGTCGCGTGCGTGACATTGCAATTCGTCATATCGCAACGAATGTTGGCAAGAGGTGGCACGTGAAATTACCTGCGCGCCTCTTGCCATGACGATCATCATACCCATATACGCGCGCCTTCGCCGACTGGGCCAACCGGTTCAGCCGAGCCGCCAGCCGACCTCCTGGGTCAAACTTTCGTAGAAGGCGCGATCATAGGCTTGCTCCGGCGTGGCGCGAACGCGCTCGTCAAGGCGCCTGGCGTCCTCGCCCACGAGAATGCGCCAGCGCTCGGCCTTCACCCCGTCAAGGATGATCTTCGCGGCTTGCGCAGCCGTCGTCGGCGCATCCTCCAGGAAGCTGCGGGCCCGCTCCGCGAACGCCGCCTGGATATCCTCGTCCGACATCCTGTCGGCATCTGGCACGCCGGCCGCGACCATGCGCTTGCGGGTCAGCGCGACCTCGTCGGCGTTGAGCCGCTCCGACCCGTCCATGCTCTGCACCTTGCGCGAATTGGAGACGATCGAGGTGCCGATATGGCCGGGCATCACCACCGAGCATTTGACGTGCGGCGCGTGCAGGCGGAGGTCGTTGATCAGCGCCTCGGTAAATCCCTTCACCGCGAACTTGGCCGAGCTGTAGGCGGTGTGCGCCTGGTTCATGCCGATCGAGGCCCAGAAGCCGTTGACGCTCGCGGTGTTGACGATATGGGCCTCGTCGGCCGCGACCAGCATCGGCAGGAAGGTGCGCACACCGAGATAGACCCCGCCCCAGCAGATGTTGAAGGTGCGCTCCCACTGCTCGCGCGTGTTGGTGAACAGGCTGCCGCCGCCACCGATACCGGCATTGTTGAACAGAAGATGGATCCGGTCGGTCTTCTGCTGTTCGGCAAGCTCGTCGCGAAAACGCTTCAGGTGATCCTCGATCGCGACGTCGGCGACGTGCGTCGTGACGCGCAGGCCCTGCGGCAGCTTCTCGACCTCGCAGAGCCGCTTGGTCTCGGCCATCGCGGCCTCCGAGACGTCGCACATTGCGACATTGCAGCCCTCGGCCACGAGCTGCCGCGCGAGCTCGCGCCCCATTCCCGTGCCGCCGCCGGTGATGACCGCGATCTTTCCTGCAAAATCCTTCATGGGACTTTCGGCCCCTCCCTTGTCGGCTTGTTTCTTCAGAGCATGATCCGGACCCGGAGGGCCGCGTTAGCGCAAAGCGTGAAGCGGTTTTCCGAAGAGATCATGCTCAAACGATAACCTAAAGCGCGATGACGATTCATCCCAATCTCATCGCGCTTTGGCGCCGCTGATCGCGGCGCGCGCAGAATGTAGCAGCGCTGCATCCGCAGGTAAAAGCGGATCGGCGCTGCCATCTTCGCCATCGATTATTTCGGCGGACGGACTATTCAGCCGCCTCGACGCGCGGCCCGCCCAACGCACCGAGTGCCTCCAGCGCCTTGCGGATCGCGGCCTGCTGCGCGCTTGATGCCTCCGGCATCGGCGCGCGCGGATATGTCCTGGGCAGGCCCTGGAGCGTCTGTGCATAGCGCGTGCAGGCCGGCAGATTGTCGGCGATGACAGCATTCCACAGCGTCAGCAGCTTCTTGTGCAGGTCGAGCGCGCGCGGATGGTCGCCCGCCTTCACCGCATCCCACAGCGCGACGGAGGCATGCGGCGCCGCGGTCAGGATCGCGGCGATCGAGCCGTGGGCCCCGAGCGTGTAGGACGGATACATCAAGGCATCGACCGCGCTGTAGATCAGCTTGTCAGGCGCCATCATCATCAGGTCGGCGAACAGCTTGAGATCGCCCGCGCTCTGCTTGACGCCGACGACCAGCGGCACTTCGGTCATGATCCGCGTCAGCAGCACCGGCGACAGATAGGACCACGGCACCACGTTGTAGATGATGATGGGCATGCCGGTCTCGTCAGCGATGGCGCGAAAGTGCGCCACCATCGCCTCCTCGTCCGGCTTGAACAGGTAGTGCACCGGCGTGACCTGGAGCGCGGCGACATTCATGTCGCGGACCAGCTTGCCGCGGCGGATCGCATCGCGCGTGGAGTCCACGATGATGCCGGCGATCACGGGGATGCGCCCCTTCACCGCCTCCACCGTCGCGGCCATCAGCTCTCGATATTCGTCGTGATCGAGCGTGTGTCCTTCGCCGGTCGAACCGCCGGCGGCGACGCCATGGGCGCCGGCGCCGATCATCCAGTCCACCTGGGGCGCCACGAGCCCGAAATCGATCTCGCCGTCGTTCCGGAACGGCGTCGTCATCGGCGGGATCACGCCGGTCGGTCGTACCTTCATGGTCTGCCCTCGCGTTTCCTGTGGTGTTGCGGCAGCCCCGCTCTTTTGGCGAGTGCCCGCAACGCCATGAATCGTATCGGCCTTGCGGGCCTTGTGAAGTGGCTCATACGCGGCGCGGCCCTGACAATCGATCATTCCTGGGGGTTCCTGCGGGTTCCCCGTATTTGTCCGGCTTCGGGTTAATGGCAATTTTTTTACAATCCGAATCGCCAAATGAAGGTGGACGCTAGGTTGAGTCGGTCAGGCCAGCGTGTCGTTTGTGTCACAGGCTCTGGCACTCCGCTTGCATCCTCTTCGTGGTCAGAAACTACCGATGAGGTGACAGGAATGTTCGTGACCGTCGTTGCCGTGCTCTGCCGGCTTGGTGCATCTGCCTCGGGCGCTTGTGTCGAGGAGATCGTGACCGACAGTAATATGACGCCCGAAATGTCGATGATGCAGTGTGCAATCGGTGCACAGGCACCGCTTGCGAAATGGATGGGCGAGCATCCGATCTATCACGCCAACTGGCGCCTCGAGCGCTACAAATGCGTGCCGGGTCACTACGAGATCAAGGGCCACGCCTAAGGCCCCGCAAAACTACTGATACCAAGACGACCGAGGAAACGCCCCGGGGGCCGCCTTTCTCCCCCGCGCAGGCACAGCCGGCGCCAGACCCACCGTGGCGGCGCGCTTTGTGACAATCGTCACGCTCTCCCCCTCAGGCAATCGCACGCAAGATCATCGCACGCGCCTGCCGCCCCTCCGGCGTCGGCATCAGCGCATAATTGTGCGGCTGGCCACGGCGCAGATGCAGCTCGACCGGGACACCCACCGCCCTCGCCCGCTCCGCCAGATCGACGCTGTCGGGGTAAAGCAGATCGCGCGTGCCCGAGAAGATCGTCATTGGCGGCAGCGAACGGAACGCGCCGTTGAGCGGACTGACGAAGGGATGGCCGACATCGAGTTGGCCGGCATAGAGGCGTCCCGCCTCGAGGATCCCCGGAATGTCCTGCATCGGATCGCGCGCCGCGATCTCGACCTGCTCCGGACGGCTGACCGACGCATCCGCCGCGGGCGAGATCAGCACCATCAGGTTTGGCTGCCGATGTCCGCGATCGCGCAGCCACTGGCAGGCGGCGAGCGCAAGGGCCCCGCCGGCCGAATTGCCGACCACCGTGACCTTTGCGGGCCCGGCATCTTCCAGCAGCATCCGCAACAGCTCGGCCGTCCCCGGCACGACATCCTTGGCGGTGGCGCGCGGCGCAAGCGGATAGATCGGCACGACGCAAACGACGCGCGCCTCACGCGTCATCTGGCCGACGAAGCGCCAATGCGCCGGCACGATCTCGTTGATGAAGCCGCCGCCGTGCAGGAACATGACGTAGTTGCAGCCCTCGTGTCCCGCTGACGGCGCGGTGTAATAGACCGGCCATCCGCCCATCTTCGTCAGCGTTGCCTCGACGCCGCGGCCAAGTCCCGTCGGCTCGAACGAGGCCGGCTCCAACGCGACCTTCTGCACGTGTGCCTGCACTGCTTCGGCTGATGCCAGTTGCTTCTTGAACGGAAGAAGGCGCAGCAGCAGGTTGAAGGCGCGGCTTTGCAGGCTCGGCGCGGGATCGCGCGGCGCCCGCGCACCGAACGCGCAGCCACCTGGGCAGAACTGAAATGCCGACACAAGTCTGGCAACGCTCATGGCCACATCCCCATCTTGCTCTTTCGATACGGCGACGAAGAGGCTTGCCGACCCGCCTCCACTTGCGGATATAATGCGAGCATTCACTCGCTTTTCCTACTCGCATTAAGATCACAAGGCCGTGGCCCGCAAACCGCCCACAAAGCCCCGAAAAAATGCCTCGCAGGAGCGATCCCGCGCCACCGTCGACGCATTGGTCGAGGCAACTGCTCGCATTCTAGTCAAGGAAGGATTCGAGAAGGCCAGCACCAACCGCATCGCCGAAATCGCCGGTGTCAGCGTCGGCTCGCTCTACCAGTATTTCCCGAGCAAGGAGGCGCTCGTCGCCGCCGTGATCGACCGTCACAACGAGGAGATCATGGGCATCGTCCGCTCGGCGCGGATTGAGGTCGCCGACATGCCGATCGACAAAGCCGTGCGAAAACTCGTGACCGTTGCGATCGAGGCCCACCGCATCGACCCGAAACTGCACCGCGTCCTCGCCGAGCAGATCCCGCGCACCGGCCAGCTCAAGGACGTCGAAGCCTTCAACCGCGAGGTCCACGCCTTAGTGCGCACCTATCTCGAAAGCCGCCGCAACGAGATGCGCAAGATTGATCCGGCGCTGGCCACCTTCATCTGCGTCAGCGCGATCGAAGCCGTCGCGCACAACACGGTGCTGAACCACGCCGAGATGCTCACGGAGAAGACGGTGCGGACGCTGGTGGACGAGACGACGAGGATGGTGGTGGGGTATTTGAGGTAGGCGGAACGACGTGTGGGGCTTGGACGCGACCTGCTGGCCGCGAGGAAAGGTTACGCTTCGTGGCGCGGGGAGAAGACAACTCCGCTCCGGACGTTCATCCCATGAACCGGGATGATGACATCATGCCCCTGTTTTGCCGACGCGTCAAACCGATTCGGAAAAACGTTACCCACCAATGACATCGCTACTGTGCATGGGGTTGTTTTCGGCATTTTAATCTGCCGGTCACCGACGCAGCCGCCCGCTACCGATCGTCGCGCATGCGGCGCGCGGCGGGAGCAGGCTCCGCGCCGACGGTCGATCCACCCGACAGATGAGTTGGAAAAAATGGTCGGAGCGAGAGGATTTGAACCTCCGACCCCTAGTCTCCCAGACTAGTGCGCTAACCGGGCTGCGCCACGCTCCGAACGTCGTTCCATTAGCTAGGATCGCCGCTTTGCGCAAGGCGAGGTCACAGCATTTTGGTATCGCGATCTGGTTGGCTCCGAGCCCAGAGCCCCGGAACTGCCCCGCAAGGCCGGCGGAATGCGGCCCTAGCCGTCCTTCAGCGCCAGGTCCAGCATCTCCCGGCAGGCGACGAGGTCGGCGAGCACCCGTCCCAGCCTCTCCCGGTCCAGCGCGCTGGGGCCGGCGGGCGCGGCGGGGGTGCCGCCCTTGCGGAAGGTGGTGAGGATTTCCTCGTCGTCGACCTCCGTGAAGCGGAAGTCGATGCCTTCCTCTTCGTCGCCCTGGTAGTCGTCATCGTCGGCATCGGCGACGCCCTTGATCGGCGCCTCCTCGTCGTCCGGCTCCATGAGGCTCGCGCCGATGGCGTCCTCGATGGCCCCGAACGAGACCGCGGCCGCGCCGTCGGCGAGCCCCTGCACCGATTTGACGCCGTGCTCCTTCAGGATCCGCTGCACCCCGCGGATGGTGTAGCCCTCCCCGTAGAGCAGCCGGCGGATGCCCTTGAGCAGGTCGACGTCGTCGGGGCGGTAATAGCGGCGGCCGCCGCTGCGCTTCATCGGCTTGATCTGGGAGAACCGGGTCTCCCAGAACCGCAGCACATGCTGCGGAATGTCGAGTTCCTGCGCTACTTCGCTGATGGTTCGGAACGCATCCGGCGCCTTGTCCAAATGCCAAATCCTTATCCGAAAGGCGATTACGCCTCGGGTTGAGCCTTGCTGGCGTCGCCGTTGGTGCGGTGTTGGGAGTTGATTCGCTGCTTCAGGATCGCCGACGGCTTGAACACCATGACGCGGCGCGGCGAGATCGGCACTTCGGTACCGGTCTTCGGGTTGCGGCCGATCCGCTGGCCCTTCTTGCGAACCATGAAGGAACCGAACGAGGACAGCTTCACCGTCTCGCCCTTCTCCAGGCAGTCGGTGATCTCCTTGAGCACGAGTTCCACGAACGCAGACGATTCCGTCCGCGACAGGCCCACCTTCTGGTAGACGGCTTCGCAGAGATCAACACGCGTTACGGTTTTACTTTGATCGGTCATCGCCCTGCCCCACATCACGGCGAACAATTGTTGTCTGAAATTATGAGCTTACGATACGGCGGTCAACAGCGCTCATCAATGCATACGCATCGATAATCGGCGCTGATTCCGGCAAAATTTTATCGACTGTGGCTCTACCAGCGCACCAGCGCCGAGCCCCAGGTGAAGCCGCCGCCCATGGCCTCGAGCAGAATCAGGTCGCCGCGCTTGATGCGGCCGTCCTTGCGCGCCACCGACAGCGCCAGCGGGATCGAGGCCGCCGAGGTGTTGCCGTGACGGTCCACCGTCAGCACTACCTTCTCCGGCGCGATATGCAGCTTGTGCGCGGAAGCGTCGATGATTCGCTTGTTGGCCTGGTGCGGCACGAACCAGTCGATGCTGTCGGCATTGAGCCCGGTCGCCTCGAAGGCATCGACGATCACGTCGGTGATCATGCCGACCGCGTGCTTGAAAACCTCGCGGCCCTCCATGCGCAGATGGCCGACGGTCTGGGTCGAGGACGGTCCGCCGTCGACGAACAGTTTTGCCTTGTGGCGGCCGTCGGAGCGCAAATGCGTGGTGACGATGCCGCGGTCGGTCGCGGCACGGCCCGGCTGCTCCTGCGCCTCCAGCACGACCGCGCCGGCGCCGTCGCCGAACAGCACGCAGGTGCCGCGGTCGTTCCAGTCGAGGATGCGCGAGAAGGTCTCGGCGCCGATCACCAGCGCGCGCTTGAAGGCGCCGGTGCGCAGGAAATTGTCGGCGGTGGCGAGCGCGAACACGAAGCCCGAGCACACCGCCTGCAGGTCGAAGGCCGCGCCGTGGTTGATGCCGAGCCCGTGCTGCACGGCGACAGCCGTCGCGGGGAAGGTGTTGTCAGGCGTCGAGGTCGCCAGCACGATCAGCTCGATCGACTGCGCGTCCACGCCGGCATCGGTGAGCGCGGCCTGCGCCGCCTTGATCGCCAGGTGCGAGGTGAACTCGCCCTCGGCCGCAATGTGCCGCTCGCGAATGCCGGTGCGCTGGACGATCCACTCGTCGGACGTGTCGATACGCGCCGCCAATTGGGCGTTGGTCACCACCTGCTCCGGCAGGTAGGAGCCGCAGCCGAGCACGACCGAACGAATTTGAGTCACGAAACATCCTCCGGCGCGGGCTGCACGGAACTGAGTGCACCACCCTCGCGGTTGAGCATCTGATTGATCTTGTTCAGGAGATCGTAGTGAGCCATCTCATAGCCAACATCGATCGCATAGGCAAAGCCTTCGGCGCTGGTTCCGCCGTGGCTTTTAACCACCAGTCCGTTGAGCCCCAGAAACACGCCGCCATTGGACTTGTTGGGGTCCATTTTGTCCCGCAGGGCCTGGAACGCGCTGCGCGCAAAGAGATAGCCGAGCTTGGACAGCCAGCTCCGTTGCATCTCGTTACGGAGTAATTCCGCCATCTGCCGCGCGGTTCCCTCGGCAGCCTTGAGCGCGATGTTGCCGCTGAACCCTTCGGCGACGATGACGTCGGCCAGCCCCTTGCCGATGCCGTCGCCCTCGACGAAGCCGATATAGTCGAGCTCCGGCAGGTTCCTCGCCCGCAGGATCTCGCTGGCTTCGCGGATCTCCTCGTGCCCCTTGATCTCCTCGGCCCCGATGTTGAGCAGGCCGACCGTGGGGCGCGGCTTGTTGAACAGGACGCTTGCCATCGCCGCCCCCATGACGGCCAGCGACACCAGATGGTGCGCATCGCCGCCGATGGTGGCGCCGAGGTCGAGCACGACGGACTCGCCGCGCTTGGTCGGCCATATCCCCGTGATCGCCGGGCGGTCGATGCCCGGCAGCGTGCGCAGGTGGAAGCGCGACATCGCCATCAGCGCGCCGGTATTGCCGGCGGAGACCGCGACCTCCGCCTCGCCCTTCTTCACGGCATCGATGGCAAGCCACATCGAGGAGGTCCTGCGGCCACGGCGCAGCGCCTGGCTCGGCTTGTCCTCCATGCTGACGGCGACGTCGGTATGAACGATCCTGGAAGCGGCCTTGAGCGCGGGGTGCTTCTCGAGCTCGGGCTCGATCCTGGCGCGGTCGCCGACCAGCAGGAATTCGGTGTCGCGATGCCTCTGAAGCGAGATGGCGGCGCCTGGAATGATCACGGCGGGGCCGACATCGCCTCCCATGGCGTCAAGCGCGATGCGAACCTTGCTTGGCATAAAAGTCCTGGAAACCTGGTCTGGTGCGGTCTTGAACGAGCGGGGGCCGCGAAATGGGTTCGCCACGGACATGGCGACGGCCAGGCGCCACGCCGCGCCCGGACCGGGGCGCGACAATAGCGTTTTGTTATCCCGAAACAACCTCTTGCCCCCAGCCTTTTGCATTCGGGGCGACGTGGCGGCAAACGCGAAGATTCGAAAGAAATATATAGAAATCAAATAGATGAAACAGGCTTTCAAACCACTCAAGCAAACACCTCGCGCGGCCTGGCAAGCGGTCTTACGGGGAATCGGCAGCTACTGGCCTTTCTTCTTGTCCTGAAGCGCCTTCAGCGCTGCGAAGGGATGGTCTTCCGGGTCCAGGGCAACGACCTCCGCCTCGAACACGGCCCCAGGCTTGCGCGGATAGGGGTCGATCGCCAGGAACAGGGCATCGGTGGCGAGCCGGCCAAGGTCGATGATGCCATTGATGATGGCCTCGGGCGGGTCGATGACCTCCGGCGGCTCCTCGTCGTCCTGCCCCTCCTCGATCAGGTCGGACAGGCGGCGTGCCTCGGCCTCGGGGGCGAAGGTCAGGTCCACCTCCTCCTCGATCTCGTTCTCGATCGGATCGAGCGTGACCACGCAGGTCTGGCCGACCCGGGCGCGGACGTGGCCCGTGACATGGAGCCGGCCACCGCTTTTCGGCACGACATCGAAGCTGGCGTTGGCGGACAGGATCTCCCGCACGCTCGCGACCTCCGCCATGACCTTCCGTTCAGCGGCCGACGCCTCGATCTCGCGGTGCAGGCCAGTATCGGGAATCTGCGCGACGATGACGGGGACCCGCCAGGGATCGGGCTCGGATCCAGTATTCGGTCGGTTCATGGCGTGACATCCTCGGGTAGCGCCGGGGGAAAGTTGAAGGACGCGCGCAGCAGCGCGGCCTCGTCGGTCCGGCCGAGATCGGCATCCGTGGCCCGCGCGTAGGCCGCGAGCCGCTTCGCCTGGTCCAGGCCGGCCCCATTCAAGATATTCTTGCAGATCGCCGCCGCCAGCGCCTCAACGCCACCTTCGATCGCCTGGTCGTAGGCCTGCACCCGGCCGTAGAAGGCCTCGCCGAAGGCCCGCATCCGCTTCGGCACGGTCTGGTCGCCCACCCCCATCTCCCGCAGATTGTCGTCCATGTCCTCGCAGAATCGGTCGAACAGCGCCTGCGACAGCTCCGTGGCGCCCTCGACCGTGCGCAGGCGGCGCAGCAGCAGCCAGAGATGGAGCAGCAACAGGTCGAAACGCCCGTTAACCGTATCCGGTACGCCCAAGTCGCGGTAAAATATGGGTTCTCGCGCCTGCGTCACGATCATGCCATAGATGGCTTCAATGGTGCCCGGCGGGGCTAGGCGGGGTTTCCTGAAGTGATTGAACGGCCAAAGCATTGTGGTTTCCGCAAGCGGGCGCGCGCGTGTTGCATTCAGAGCCTCCGCCCGGTACTTCAGCGCCTCGCGCGACGCAAGGGGACGGAATCAGTTCCGCTATGACGATAACGAACCAGACCAGCCCGCGCGCAGACAAGCGGCGCGGCCTTTATGCACGCTGGCGCGGCCTGCGCATGGCCGCCGCTGCGGCCTTGGTCGGCGTGGCGCTCGCGGGCTGCACCGGCGAGCAGTTCCAGAAGGGCTACATCCTGCCGCCCGGTGCGCTCGAGCAGATTCCGATCGGCGCAAGCCAGGACCAGGTGCTGATCGTGATGGGCACGCCCTCCACGGTCGCGACCCTCGACGGCGAGGTCTTCTACTACATCTCGCAGCGCTCCGAGCGCAAAGTCGCGTTCATGAATCAGCAGGTGGTCGATCAGCGCGTGATCGCGATCTACTTCGACAAGAACCGGCGCGTGCGCCGGCTGGCGAATTACGGCCTCCAGGACGGCAAGATCTTCGACTTCATCAGCCGCACCACGCCGACGTCGGGCCAGGAGATGAGCTACCTCACGCCGCTGTTCAAGCTGCTCAGCTTTAACTGAGCCTTCAGCCTGCGGCGTCGTGCCGCCCTTCGCGCGGCACTTGCGCTCGCGCGCGGCTTGCCGTTGCGCGCCGGGTTCCATACGCTCCCTGCAAAACAAGAAACAGGGAGTGGATTCGTGCCGAAAACGTTGTTGTCCCGCCGCCGCGTGCTCACCGGCGCTGCCGGCCTGTCGGCCGCAGCGATCCTGCCGCGATCGAGCCTGGCGGACTGGAAGCCCACCGAAAACGTCCGCCTGGTGGTGCCGGCTGCGGCCGGCGGTTCGACCGACGTCATGGGCCGGCTCCTGGCCGCCCACCTGCAAACCGCCTGGGGCCAGTCGGCCGTCGTGGAAAATCGCTCCGGCGGCGGCGGCACGATCGGCACCGCCGAGGTCGTTCGCGCCAAGCCGGATGGCCACACCATCCTGATCGGCAATCCCGGGCCGAACGCGATCGCCTACAGCATCTTCAAGAACCTCACTTACAAGCCGGACCAGCTCCAGCCGGTCTCCAACATGATCCGGATCCCGAACATCGTCTCGGCGCATCCGAAGACCGGCATCAAGTCGGTCGCTGAGCTGATCGCCTATCTCAAGGCCAATCCGGACAAGCTCAGCTATGCCTCCTCCGGCGTCGGCCAGAGTCCTCACCTCACCGGCGCCTGGTTTCTCCAGCTCACCGGGCTGAAGATGACGCACATCCCGTTCCGCGGCGCAGGTCCCGCGCTCCAGGCCGCGCTCGCCGGCGACATCCAGATCCTGTTCGACAACCTCTATCCGAGCCTGCCGCAGGTCCAGAACGGCACGCTCACCGGCCTCTGCGTGACCACCACCGAGCGCAGCGACCTCGCGCCGAACCTGCCGACGATGCGCGAGAGCGCGCCGGAGCTGGCCAATTTCGACGTCTCGTCCTGGTTCGCAGTGTTCCTGCCGAAAGGCGTCCCCGCCGGGGTCCTCGAAGCGCTCAACCTTCAAGTGAAGGCGATGCTGGAGCGCGACGACATCAAGAAGAACATCGCCGCCATGGGCGCCCGCGCCGACTACGGCACGCCGCAGCAGTTCGCCGACTTCGTGGACGCCGAGACGAAGAAGTTCGCCGGCATCATCCAGAAGGAAGGTTTGCAGATGGATGTGCAGTAGGCGGGCTCGCTTGCGGCGCCGGAGATTTGAGCCAGTTGAAGGTGATGAGGACGGCCGCCGCCAGCGCGACCGCCAGCATTGTACGAGCACCGGTTTGCCGGCCACCGGTTTGCACCTTGCCGCAAGTCGGACAGACCGTGTCGGCCATCAGCATGTCGCAGCCGCACCGGATACACTTGGTCGTCTCGAACTTCATGGCGACGGTCCCCCGTAAAGCGCACAACAAAAAACCCGCGGTTTGCACCGCGGGTTTGTCGTTTGTAGAGCCCTACAAGCTCAGTGCGCCAGGATCGCCAGCAGCAAGAGCGCCACGATGTTGGTGATCTTGATCATCGGGTTCACCGCGGGGCCGGCCGTGTCCTTGTAGGGATCGCCGACGGTGTCGCCGGTGACGGCGGACTTGTGGGCATCACTGCCCTTGCCGCCGTAATGGCCATCCTCGATGTACTTCTTGGCGTTGTCCCAGGCGCCGCCGCCCGAGGTCATGGAGATCGCGACGAACAGGCCCGTCACGATCACGCCGAGCAGCATCGCGCCGACCGCCGAGAACGCCGCAGACTTGCCGGCCGTACCGCCTCCGGCGATCGCGTAGATCAGGAAGTAGACGACGATCGGCGACAACACCGGCAGCAGCGAGGGGATGATCATCTCCTTGATCGCCGCCTTGGTCAGCAGGTCGACCGCCTTGCCGTAGTCCGGCTTGTCGGTGCCCTGCATGATGCCCGGCTTCTCGCGGAACTGACGCCGCACCTCCTCGACGATCGCGCTCGCCGCACGGCCCACCGCCGTCATGCCCATCGCGCCGAACAGGTACGGCAGCAGACCACCGAACAGGAGGCCCACCACCACATAGGGATTGTTTAGCGAGAAGTCCGGATTGACGCCGGCGAAGTAGGTGTGATGCGCGGAGTCCGCAACGAAGAACTTGAGGTCCTGGTTGTAGGCCGCGAACAGCACGAGCGCGCCGAGACCGGCCGAGCCGATCGCGTAACCCTTGGTGACCGCCTTGGTGGTGTTGCCGACCGCGTCGAGCGCGTCGGTCGACTTGCGCACCTCTTTCGGCAGGCCCGCCATCTCGGCGATGCCGCCGGCGTTGTCCGTCACCGGACCGAAGGCGTCGAGCGCGACGATCATGCCGGCCAGCGCCAGCATGGTGGCCGTCGCGATCGCAATGCCGAACAGGCCGGCAAGGCTGTAGGTGACGAGGATGCCGGCGATGATGACGATCGCGGGCAGCGCGGTCGCCTCCATCGAGATCGCAAGGCCCTGGATCACGTTGGTGCCGTGGCCGGTCACCGACGCAGCCGCAATCGACTTCACCGGACGATAGTCGGTGCCGGTGTAGTATTCGGTGATCCAGATGATCAGCGCGGTGACGATCAGGCCGACGACGCCGCACTCAAACAGCGACATCCCGGTATAATCGACACCGTCGAGCTTGCCGAAGCCGATCAGCGTATAGATCACCAGGGCGATGCCGATCAGCGACAGCACGCCGGTTGCGATCAGGCCCTTGTAGAGCGCGCCCATGATCGACTGGCTCGGCCCGAGCTTGACGAAGAAGGTGCCGATGATCGAGGTGATGATGCAGATGCCGCCGATGGCGAGCGGCAGCGTCATCATGCTCATGAGGATTGGCGTCTTGGCGAAGAAGATCGCCGCGAGCACCATGGTGGCGACCGCCGTCACCGCATAGGTCTCGAACAGGTCGGCGGCCATGCCGGCGCAGTCGCCCACGTTGTCGCCGACGTTGTCGGCGATGGTCGCGGGGTTGCGCGGATCGTCCTCGGGGATGCCGGCCTCGACCTTGCCCACGAGGTCGCCGCCGACGTCCGCACCCTTGGTGAAGATGCCGCCGCCGAGACGGGCGAAGATCGAGATCAGCGAGGCGCCGAAGCCAAGCGCCACCATGGCGTCGACGACGACGCGGCTGTCAGGCGCCAGCTTCAGCGAATAGACCAGGAAGCCGAAATAGAGGGTCACGCCGAGCAGCGCGAGACCCGCCACCAGCATGCCGGTGATCGCGCCCGCCTTGAAGGCGAGCTCGAGGCCGCCGGCGAGCGACGTCGTCGCGGCCTGGGCGGTGCGCACGTTGGCGCGAACCGAGACGTTCATGCCGATGAAGCCGGCCGCCCCCGACAGGATGGCGCCGATGGCAAAGCCGATCGCCACATAAAGCCCGAGGAAATAGACAAGCAGCAGGAAGATGACGATGCCGACGATACCGATCGTGGTGTACTGGCGCCGCAGATAGGCCTGTGCGCCTTCGCGCACCGCAGCTGCGATCTCCTGCATGCGCGGCGACCCCGCATCCGCGCTCAACACCGAAGACGTCGCCCAAATCGCGTAGACGACGGAAAGCACTCCGCAGAGCACTATCAACCATAATGCTGTCATGTGATTTTTTGCCTCAGATCCTTGATGTACCCCCGGCGCCTTTTATTGTCCGTCGTGCGGTGCGGCGCCTTGATTTCGAACAAGGCCGCCCCTTTCCCGAAGAGGCGGCCTCAGTCGGTCGCGAGCTTGCCAAAATCAACTTGATGGTGCAACGCCGGAAGCGGCCGAAAAAGCCGATCTCGGCAAGTATTTAGGCCAAGTCGTGAGCAAGTCCTGAGCACCAGGTCATAAGCCCAGAGCCTGGACGCCGCGATTTGGAGCAATTCCTAGAAGTGGCTGTAGGACAGCCGCTTCAAAGCCAGTTCCTGGCCCTGCCCGTCCAGGAAGCGCGGCCGCGCGCCGCCCGCGACGATCGTGCCGATCGCGGTGACCGCAACGCCGACGGCCCGCCCCGCGGCAATCAGCGCATCGCTTTGCGCCGGCGGCACCGTGCACAGCACCTCGTAATCGTCGCCCCCGGCAAGCAGCGTCTCGACGCAAACGGCGTTGCGCGCGATCAGGCCCGCCGCGGCGGCCGAGAGCGGCACGTTCAGCACGTCCACGGAGGCCGAGACGCCCGACGCCGCGCAGAGTTTGGTCAGATCGCCGGCGAGCCCGTCGGAGACATCCATCGCGGCCGACGCATGGTCGCGCACGGCCTGCGCCAGCACGTTGCGCGGCTGCGGGATGCGATAGCGCGAGACCAGAGCTTCCCTTGCAGCGGGATCGGACGCGAGCGCCGCGGCCACCACCCCGCCCGTGAGCACGTCGAGGCCGAGCGCGGCATCGCCGATCGTGCCCGTCACCAGGATGCGGTCGCCCGGCCTTGCGCCGGTGCGGCCAACCATCTGCCCCTGCGGCACCCGGCCAAAGGCGGTGATCGAGATCATCTGCGGTCCCGGCGTCGACACCGTGTCGCCGCCGAGCAGCGGGCACGCGAAGGTTGTCGCATCCTCGCCCAGCGCATCCGCGAACGGCCTGAGCCAGGCGTCTTCCTTGCTCCGCAGCGCCAGCGTCAGGACGAAGCCGGCGGGCACAGTGCCCTTGGCGGCGAGATCGGACAGGTTCACCCGCAGCGCCTTGCGCGCGATGGTGTCGGGTGGATCGCCGGCAAGATAATGTACGCCCTCGACCACGGCATCGGTGGTGACGACGATGTCATCGCCGGAGGAGGACAGGACCGCGGCATCATCGACCAGCCCGAACGCACCGGGATCGGTCGCCAGCGGCTTGAAATAGCGCGCGATCAGCGAGTCTTCGGCGGAGGTTTCCGGTGCGTTCGTCATCGGCACTAGCCCCAAACACCACTGTCATCGCCCGGCTCGACCGGGTGATCCAGTACGCCGAGACGCCTGATATAGACAACCGCTGCCGCGGCGTACTGGATCACCCGCCCCAGTGCGCAACTGCGCACAAGGCGGGTGACGACAGCGGAATGTGTAACTACCCCCGCCCGAACTCGTCGCCGCGAAACTGACGGCCGATCTGGTCGAGCACCGCATTCACCATGCCGGTCTCCTCGCGGTCGACGAAGGCATTCGCAACGTCGACATATTCGGAGACGACGACACGGCCCGGCACGTCCTTGCGATGCTGGAGCTCATAGGCCCCTGCCCGCAGCACGGCACGCAGGATCGCCTCGATCCGCTTCAAGGGCCAACCCTTCGACAGCGCCTCGTCGATCAGGGGGTCGAGCTTCTTCTGGTCACGCACGACGCCGGAGACGACGTCGCGGAAGAACGCGGCCTCGGCCGGCAGATAGGTGTCGCCCTCGACCTCGTTGCCGAGCCAGTGGCTCTCGAACTCGGCGAAGATGTCGTTGATGCCGGCGCCGGCGATGTCCATCTGGTACAGCGCCTGGACGGCCGCGAGCCGCGCCGCACCGCGCCGGTTCGCCTTCTTCTCCGGAGCGCCTGCCGGCTTCTTGTTGTTGTCAGCCATGGCTCAGGCCCGCGCCAGACGGCGCTTGATGCGCAGCATCGCCAGCGCCGCGCGCGCGGCATCGCCGCCCTTGTTGAGCTCGCTGGCGCGCGCCCGCGCCCAGGCCTGCGCCTCGGTGTTGACGGTGAGGATGCCGTTGCCGAGCGGCAGCTTGCGCGAAACCGCAAGGTCCATCAGCGCGCGGGATGATTCCTGCGAGACGATCTCGAAATGGATGGTGTCGCCGCGGATCACGCAGCCGAGCGCGATCACCGCGTCATAGGGCTTGCCGTTGGCCGCTGCGGCATCCACCGCAATGGCCACCGCCGCCGGGATCTCCAGCGCGCCGGGAACCGTGATGACGTCATGCGTCAGGCCGGCGGCCTTCAACTCGGCCACCGCACCGTCCAATAGCGCGTCCTGGAGATCGTCATAGAACCGCGCCTCGACAATCAGCGCACGTGCGCCGGAAATGTCGGTCTGGTCCTTCAGGGGTGCGCGCCGCGCGTCTGCCATGGTCAACCTATTCTGTCATTGCCGGGCTTGCCCCGGCAATCCGTCGGGCAAGCCCCTCTTAAGAGGATGGATGCGCGGGTCAAGCCCGCGCATGACGAACTTTATCCGCCGGTCACTTCATTTCCGTCAGCCGCGCCGCGTAGCGCGCCATCAGGTCGACCTCGATATTGACCTCGGCCCCTGCCTTCCAGCCGCCGATCGTCGTGACCGTCAGCGTGTGCGGGATGATCAGCACCGAAAAGGTCACGTCCGCAACCGTATTGACCGTCAGCGAGACGCCGTCGAGCGTGATCGATCCCTTGGTGGCGATGAACCGCGCCAGCTCGCGCGTCGTGGAGAGCACGAACCGCGCCATGTCGGGCAGGTCCTCGCGGCTGACGATGGTCGCGATCCCGTCGGCGTGACCTGCGACGATATGGCCGCCAAGCTCGTCGCCGATCTTGAGCGCGCGTTCGAGATTGAGCCTGGTGCCGACCTTCCAATGCTTTGCCGTCGTCAGCGCCAGCGTCTCGGCGGCCGCATCAACGTCGAACCAGGTTTTGCCGCCCTCGACACCTGAAGCGACGACCGTGAGACAGACGCCATTGCAGGCGATCGAGGCACCATCGGCAATGGTGGACTGGTCATAGCGGCAGGCGATGCGCAGCCGGTGCAACTGGCCCTGCGCCGTTGGCGTGAAGCTGACGATCTCGCCGAGATCGGTGACAATGCCGGTGAACATGTTAGGCGCGCTCGTAGATGGTGAGAGTATCCTTGTCGAATGTTTCGCTAGCATGAACCTTGTAGGCCTGCGACTGCGTGATTTTCGACAGGGGCAATGCATCGAGCGCATCGACGCCGCGACTGCCCACCTCTTCCGCGCCGCGGAACAGCCAGATCTCGTCGACGAGATCGGCCGCCACGAACGAAGCCGCAACGCGGCTGCCGCCCTCCACCATCAACCGCGAGATGCCTTTCCCGGCCAGCGCATGCAGCGCGGCCGGCAGATCGAGCCCGGAGGCGTTTCCCGCCGGTATGCGGATGATCTGCGCACCGGCGGCTCCAAGCCGCATGGCGGTCGCAGCCTCGGCGAGTTCGGAGCCCGCCACCCACAGCGGCGTCTCACGCGCGGAGCGCACGAGCTGGCTCGATGCGGGGATGCGCAGGCTCTGGTCGAGCACCACGCGCACCGGCGAGCGCGCCGCCATGCCCGGCAGACGGCAGGTGAGAAGCGGATCATCCGCCAGCACCGTGCCGATGCCGACCAGGATGGCATCGCTCTGCGCGCGAAGCAGATGCACGCGGTCGCGCACAGCTTCACCGGTGATCGCAACCGGCTTGCCGCCGGCGGCGCCGATCTTGCCGTCGGGCGAGACCGCGAGCTTCAGGATCACATGCGGGCGCTTGTCACGGATGCGGCGGAAATGACCGGCGTGGTCGAAGGCGGCCTCCGCCGCGCACAGGCCGACGTCCACCGTGATGCCGGCGGCGCGCAGACGGGCATGGCCCTGGCCCGCGACTTCAGGATTGGGATCCTCGATCGCCGCCACCACGCGCGTGATGCCGGCGGCGATCACCGCGTCCGCACAAGGCGGCGACTTGCCGAAATGCGAGCAGGGCTCGAGCGTGACGTAGAGCGTGGCCCCGCGCGCCGCCTCCCCCGCCTGCCGCAGCGCTTCGGGCTCGCCATGCGGACGTCCGCCGGGTTGCGTCCAGCCGCGGCCGACGATGACGCCATCTTTCACGATGACGGCGCCGACGGCCGGATTGGGCCAGGTCCGCCCCTGCCCGCGCCGGCCGAGCGCCAGCGCCAGCTGCATGAAGCGGCGATCGGCGTCCTTGGATTCGCGGATCTTCTGCGCGAACTGATCCTCCAGAATGCGGAAGATCATTTGCGGATCGCGGCGAGCCGCGCTTCCTCCTCGCCGGAAAGCTCGCCGAGCACGTCGGCGAAATCCTTGGCCTCACGGAAATTGCGGTAGACCGAGGCGAAGCGCACATAGGCGACGTCGTCGAGCGTGCGCAGATGCTCCATCACGGTCTCGCCGATCACCTCCGAGGAGATCTCGGCCTCGCCCCCGGTCTCGAGCTCGCGCACGATGGTGGAGACCATTTTCTCCACCCGCTCCGGCTCGACCTGGCGCTTGCGCAAGGAGATCGACACCGAGCGCATCAGCTTGTCGCGGTCGAACGGCACGCGGCGGCCGTTGCGCTTGATCACCGTGAGCTCGCGCAGCTGCACGCGCTCGAAGGTGGTGAAGCGGAAATTGCAGGCGACGCACACGCGCCGCCTGCGGATCACGGACGAGTCCTCGGTCGGACGCGAGTCCTTTACCTGCGTATCGAGACTGTTGCAGTTCGGGCAGCGCATCCGCTTGGCCTAGCCTTACTGATAGATCGGGAACCGGTCGGTGAGCGCCTTGACCCGTTCCTTGATCGCGGCTTCCACCAGCGGCGCCTTGCCGTCGTCGGACTGCGCGATCGCGTTCAGGACCTCGGCGATCATGCCGCCAACCTGCTGGAATTCGGCAACGCCGAATCCGCGCGTGGTCGCGGCCGGCGTGCCCAGCCGCAGACCCGAGGTCACGAAGGGCTTTTCGGGGTCGAAGGGAATGCCGTTCTTGTTGCAGGTGATGGCCGCGCGAACCAGCGCCTTCTCCGAGACGTTGCCCTTCAGGCCCTTCGGCCTGAGGTCGACGAGCATCAGATGGTTATCGGTGCCACCCGAGACAATATCGAAGCCGTGGCTCTTCATCGCCTCGGCCAGCGCCTTGGCGTTCTCGACGACGTTCTTCGCATAGACCTTGAAGTCGGGCCGCAGCGCCTCGCCGAAGGCAACCGCCTTCGCCGCGATCACATGCATCAGGGGGCCGCCCTGGAGGCCCGGGAAAATCGCCCCGTTGAACTTCTTGGTCAGCGTCTCGTCATTCCACAGCATCAGGCCGCCGCGCGGACCGCGCAGCGACTTGTGCGTCGTGGTGGTGGTGACGTGGGCATACGGCACGGGCGAGGCATGCACACCACCGGCGACGAGGCCGGCGAAGTGCGCCATGTCGACCAGCAGGTACGCGCCGACGCTGTCCGCGATCTCGCGGAAACGCTTGAAGTCCCAGGCGCGCGAATAGGCCGAGCCGCCGGCGACGATCAGCTTCGGCTTGATCTCTTCGGCCTGCTTCTGCACCGCATCCATGTCGATGATCTGGTCCTCGCGGCGCACGGTGTAGTGCGCAGCCTTGAACCACTTGCCGCTCATGTTGACGGGCGAGCCGTGGGTGAGATGGCCGCCGGCGGCGAGGTCGAGGCCCATGAAGGTGTCGCCGGGCTGGAGCAGCGCCAGGAACACCGCCTGGTTCATCTGGCTGCCGGAGTTCGGCTGCACATTGGCGAAGCCCGCGCCAAACAGCTTCTTGGCGCGGTCGATCGCGAGGTTCTCGGCGACGTCGACCCACTCACAACCGCCGTAGTAGCGCGCGCCCGGATAACCTTCCGCATATTTGTTGGTCATCACCGAACCCTGCGCTTCCAGCACGGCTCGGCTGACGATGTTCTCGGAGGCGATCAGCTCGACCTCATGGCGCTGCCGGCCGAGCTCGCCCTTGATGGCGGCAGCGATTTCCGGGTCGGCCTGGTCGAGCGAGGCGGTGAAAAACGAATCGGGCGCGGAGGCGGTTTTTGCTGAGGTCATCTTGCGAATATCTCCACCGCCGCAGCCTTTTGGCGGGCTACGGGCGGGTCTGGTGTGGCGATCGGAAGCGGCGAGCGCCATCTACCACATCGGCCGCCCCCGGCCAAGCATTTGCGGGTCGGGCCTGATATTTATGCAAGATATGGTGGGATTGAAGGATCTGGACGCTGGTGCGGTTCTCTGGAACCGCCCCGTTCCGATTCCCTGAAGGGGCCGTTTTGGACCTCAAGGCCCTGCCGGCCGATGAGGGCCGCCGCCCCTTCCCTCTTTAGAGCCCCGTATACCCCGACTTCACGGGGTCCACGCTACCGTCGAGCTGGCGCAAATAGGTCAGGCCGCAAACCGTCAACCTGTGGGTGTCCTTCTCGCCGGCTTCCATCAACGTCTTGAGGTAGTTCGTGACCTTGGCCCGTGCCTCCTCGCTGGCCGCGGCGGTGCGGTTGGCGAGCAGGTCATAGGTCTGCATGATGCGGTCGATGGCAGCTTCCATGGCACCCTCTGGTTCTCTGGAATATCGGGAGTTCTGATCAGGCAACCGCGCGGGCCTCGGACTGCGTCTCGAACCGGCCGATCGCCTTGTTGGCGAGCCTGATCTTGTTGAATTCGCCGTGCTGGAGCAGCTTGATGATGATCTCGAGCAGGTGTTCGTTGGTGACGAGCGTGTCCGGAATTGCGCCGGAGCGGCGGAGGTAATTCGCGGCGATGGCATAGGCATCGCTCACGAGTTCGACGTTCACAGCCTGCAACCCGCGCCCGACCAGCATCGCATCCCTCCGATCCAGAGGAACAACGGCGATGCCGGGACCTGGTTCCACCCGGACGGCGAATTTTCTCGCAGCTGCGAAACGACAAAACGCACCGGTCCGGGGAGATCCCGGGCCGGTGCGCTTGGGGAAGTCAGGCACGTTCACAAGGCTTGCCGGTCTTGTTGCGGGCCGGCTTGGCCATGATCCGTTTTGGAACTCAGAGCCGATACAGGATCTGGTCGGTCCAGAACCGCTCGAGACGGTGCAGCGACTTGTTGAGGGTCGAGAATTCCTCGCCCGAGATGCCGCCGACCTGCTCGACCGTCTTGACGTGCTTCTGATAGAGCGAGTCGACGATGCGGCGGACTTCCTGGCCCTGCGGCGTCAGGCGGATGCGCACCGAGCGGCGATCGACGCGCGAGCGCTGATGATCGAGGAAGCCGAGCTCGACGAGCTTCTTCAGATTGTAGGAGACGTTGGAGCCGAGATAGTAGCCGCGCGTGCGCAGTTCGCCCGCGGTCAGCTCCTTGTCGCCGATGTTGTAGAGCAGCAGCGCCTGCACCGAGTTGATGTCGGCGCGACCGCGGCGATCGAACTCGTCCTTGATGACGTCGAGGAGCCGGCGATGCAGCCGCTCCACCAGAGTCAAAGCTTCCAGATAGAGCGACTGCACCGAACCCTGCTGGCCGGAGACGCGCTCTGCGGTATCTGCCGCAGTTGCGACGGCTTTCATCATGACACTTCCCCTGTTGTCGTTTTTATCGACACTTATTCGACGAAACTTGTGTCCCGCCTGATAGGTGCAACTTAAGGGGCTCGTTTGAAGATCGGCTTAAATAAGAGAATAAAGAGATCATGAATTTAAGAGAGTGAATTGCGGATTAAGCCTGTGCCACAAGGGCTTTTCGCAACCCTCTGTTGACCTTCGCAAGGTCCTGTTCACCCTCCGTCCGCCGCGGTTGTCGCATTCCAGAACAGCCCCGCCCCGTTTCGAAACGCGCGCGTAAGAGCTGTGGCGGAATGCACGGAGTCAACGAAAAGTTACCTCGAATTTTACGCAACCAACGGTCAACCAAGCGCGACATTCTCATGTCCCGGACAAGCGAAGTGCAGAGCCGGGACCCAGATAGCCAGAGCTTAGATCGCGGAGAAGTGGGCCCCGGCTCTGCAACGCATCACGCCGCAAGCGCGGCGCGCCGCATTGCGTCCGGGGCACGAGCGCAGTTTGCAGTGTCGACGTCGCGGCCTACGGCGGCCGTTCGCGCGCGGCCATCCAGGCGAGCGCCAGATAAGCGGCGAGCATGAAGACCTCGACGCCGACCACGACCAGGCTGCCGCCATAGATTCCCGGGAACATCAGCTCGATCACCGCCATCGACACCACGGTCGTCAGCCACACCACCGCGCCCCAGGGCGTTGCGAGCCACAGCCCGACGGCGGCGACGAGCTCGATCACGGCGAAGTAGACGGTCGCGGCCTGCCAGGCCATCGACTGGTTCTCGAACGCCTCGTCCTCGCCGCCGACGAAGCCGGTCACCTGCGCCCAGTGATAGAGGCCCTTGAGGATCGAGAGCAGCGCCATCACCCGCAGGAACAGCACGAGCCGGCGCGTCCAGACATTGTCGTCGGACTCCGCGCGCTCCGACGAGATCGCCGCCACCGACATGGCATTGTCTCTGGCATTGTCTCTGGCGGCGTCCCTGGCATTGGCGCTGTCGCGGGCCGCATCGCGGGTGGAGATCTCGGACATGGCTCCCTTCTGGCTGTTTCGCCCCGCAAAATCAATCGGCTGCCATCGCTTGCGGCAGGTCAAGCCGCGGTGACGGGAACCATGCGAGCTGGTATAAGAATAATTCCAGCCGGAGGAAGAGTGATGGCGATCAAATACGGGCGTCCGATCGAATTGCGCGAGGTTTCGCGCCGGGATGGCGGTGTGGCCTCCCCTGCCCTCGACCTGACCGTCCGCCCGCGCCGCAACCGCAAGGCCGAGTGGGCCCGGCGGATGGTGCGCGAGAACGTGCTCACCACCGACGATCTGATCTGGCCGTTGTTCCTGATCGACGGCAACAACAAGCGCGAGCAGATCGCCTCGATGCCGGGGGTGGACCGCCTCAGCGTCGACCAGGCCGTGCGCGAGGCCGAGCGCGCCATGAAGCTCACGATCCCCTGCATCGCGCTGTTTCCCTACACCGACCCGTCCCTTCGCGACGAGGAAGGCTCGGAGGCCTGCAACCCGAACAACCTGGTCTGCCAGGCTGTGCGTGCGATCAAGAAGGAGTTTCCCGATCTCGGAATCCTCTGCGACGTCGCGCTCGATCCCTTCACCAGCCACGGCCATGACGGACTGATCGCGGACGGCGAGATCCTCAACGACGAGACGGTCGCCGTACTGGTGCGCCAGGCCCTGGTGCAGGCCGAAGCCGGCTGCGACATCATCGCGCCCTCCGACATGATGGACGGCCGCGTTGCGGCGATCCGCGAGGGACTGGATCACGCCGGGCTCATCGACGTGCAGATCATGGCCTATGCGGCCAAATACGCCTCCGCCTTCTACGGCCCGTTCCGCGACGCCATCGGCTCGGCCAAGACGCTGACCGGCGACAAGCGCACCTACCAGATGGACAGTGCCAACACCGACGAGGCGCTGCGCGAGGTCGAGCTCGACATCTCCGAGGGCGCCGACATGGTGATGGTGAAGCCCGGCATGCCCTATCTCGACGTGGTCCGTCGCGTGAAGGACACCTTTGCGATGCCGACCTTCGCCTACCAGGTGTCGGGCGAGTACGCGATGATCGCAGCGGCCGCGGGCAACGGCTGGCTCGACGGCGACCGCGCGATGATGGAGAGCCTGCTCGCCTTCAAGCGCGCCGGCGCCGATGGTGTGCTGAGCTACTTTGCGCCGAAGGCGGCGGAGAAGCTGCGGACGCAGGGGTAAGGTCATTGTCGTCCCGGCCTAGTGCGCAATTGCGCACTAGGCCGGGACGACATCGGGGATGTGGTGCCGCGCCGCCTCTCACAGCCCCGCCCAGCCCCCTCGCCCCCGAATCGCCGGAATATTTCGGCTTGCTAATCCCGACGCCCTTGGCACGCGGACGGCCTGTTCCCATGTCCTGCCACGGGAGTTTCCCTTCGGGAGGATGGACCATGTCGTATTCGGACTCGGGCAATTCAGGACCCCAGGCGGGCGCCTGGCGCAATGACGGCGGGGTGCAACCGCATGCCTTCGATCCGTATCGGCAGCCGGAATTGTTCCGCGGCGTCGCAACGCGGCGGGTGTTCGCCTTCCTGATCGACATGGTCGTGATCTCGGTGCCGGTCATCCTCGGCTACCTCTTCATCGCCTTGTTCGGCGTGGTCACGCTCGGCCTCGGCTGGGCGCTGTTCTGGCTGGCCTGGCCGGCCTCGGTGATCTGGGCCATCGTCTATTACGGCGCCTGCATCGGCGGTCCGTCATCGGCGACGATCGGGATGCGGGTGATGGACCTGGAGCTGCGCACCTGGTACGGCGCGCCCGGTTATTTCGTGCTCGGCGCCACCCATGCCGTGCTGTTCTGGGTGACGGTTTCGTTCCTGTCGCCCTTCGTGGTGCTGGTCGGCCTGTTCAACGGCCGCCGGCGGCTGTTGCATGACTTCGTGCTGGGAACGGTCGTGATCAACAACTCGGTCCGCGCACCCGCGCCCCAGGGTGCCAGAACCTACTGATCAAGAACCTATCAACCAGGACCGGCTAAGCTGACTGATCAGACCTGCCGAGCAGACCAATTGACCGAGGGCTTCCGTAGCGCGATGCTGATACTCACTTTGGAGGCCCACGACGTCCCTTGACCCAACACTCGCGCGACACCCCCCAATTTTACCTCACGGCGCCTTCTCCGTGCCCGTATCTGCCGGGCCGTCATGAGCGCAAGGTGTTTACGCACCTCGTGGGTGACCGCGCGGGCGATCTCAACGACCTGCTGACCCATGGCGGCTTCCGCCGCAGCCAGTCGATCGCCTATCGGCCCGCCTGCGACCAGTGCCGCGCCTGCGTGTCGGTCCGGGTCGTCGCCAACGAGTTCCGCCCGTCCCGCAACTTCCGCAAGGTGATGGCGCGCAACGCCGACATCATCGGCGAGCAGCGCAGTGCGGTTCCGACCTCCGAGCAGTATTCGGTGTTCCGCGCCTATCTCGACGCCCGCCACCGCCATGGCGGCATGGCCGACATGACCGTGCTCGACTACGCCATGATGGTCGAGGACAGCCATGTCGAGACCCGCATCATCGAGTACCGCAAGCGCGGCCCCGACAGCGGCATCACCGGCCGCGGCGAGGAGCTGATCGCGGTTGCACTCACCGACGTGCTCAGCGACGGCCTGTCGATGGTCTATTCCTTCTTCGAGCCGAGCCAGGTCAGCCGCTCGATGGGCACCTTCATGATCCTCGACCACATCGCCCGCGCCCGCCGGCAAGGGTTGCCCTATGTCTATCTCGGCTACTGGATCGAGGGCTCCAAGAAGATGGACTACAAGGCCCGCTTCCTGCCGCAGCAGCGGCTGGCACCGTCCGGCTGGCTGCGCATCGACGCGCAAGGGGATGCGGCGTCGGAGCCGCAGGACTAGCGTACCCACACTCTCGCGGTCATGCCCCGCGAAGGCGGGGCATCCAGTACGCCGCGGCCCATCCGCATAAAATCGCCGTCTCTGGAATACTGGATCGCCCGCCTTCGCGGGCGATGACAGCAAGCGTAGCGCCCTCAGCCGAACAGCGTGTCGGCCAGCAGCTTCAGATTCAAGATCACGATGACGCCTGCGACGATCCACGCGATCGCGGCAACGTATGGCGGAATCGCGAACTGCCCCATCTTGCGGCGGTCGGAGACGAAGCGGACCAGCGGGATCACGGCGAAAGGCAATTGCATCGACAGCACGACCTGGCTGAACACCAGCAGATCAGCGGTGCCGCGCTCGCCATAGATCGCGGTGACGACGATGACGGGAACGATCGCGATGCCGCGTGTGAGCAAGCGCCGCGCCCAGCTCGGCAGGCGCAGATCGAGAAAGCCTTCCATCACGATCTGGCCGGCGAGCGTCGCCGTCACCGTCGAGTTGAGGCCCGAGGCCAGCAGCGCAATCGCAAATAGCGTCGAGGCGATGCCGAGGCCGAGCAGCGGTGACAGGAGCTCGAAAGCCTGGCCGATCTCGGCGACGTCGGAATGGCCGCTTTTGTGGAACGTCGCAGCTGCCACGACAAGGATCGCG
Organism: Bradyrhizobium niftali; assembly: GCF_004571025.1. Taxonomy (GTDB): domain Bacteria; phylum Pseudomonadota; class Alphaproteobacteria; order Rhizobiales; family Xanthobacteraceae; genus Bradyrhizobium; species Bradyrhizobium niftali. The sequence goes on from NZ_SPQT01000013.1 coordinate 198,192, forward strand.
GCGTTGATGAACAGCGCCAGCATCAGGGCGATGGTCGAGTCCGTCGTCGCCCATTTGATCGCCTCGCGCCGGCCCTTCTCGTTGCGCTCATAGGCGCGCGTCTGCACGATCGAGGAGTGCAGATAGAGATTATGCGGCATCACGGTCGCGCCGATGATGCCGATCGCGATGTAGAGCATTTCCGGATTGGTGAAGATCTCGGTCTTCGGCATGAAGCCGTGAAGAACTTCCGCGACCGGCGGCGCCGCGGCCACGATCTGGACCGCGAAGCAGACCGCGATCACCGCGAGCAGCGCGATGACGAAGGCTTCCAGGAAACGGAAGCCGCGGTTCATCAGAAGCAGCAGCAGGAAGGCATCGAGCGCCGCAAGCAGCGCGCCGCCGATCAGGGGAATGCCGAACAGGAGCTTGAGCGCGATCGCGGTGCCGATGACCTCGGCAAGATCGCAGGCGATGATCGCCGCTTCGCAGGCGAGCCAGAGCAGGAAGTTCACCGCCGGCGAATAGGTCGCGCGGCAGGCCTGCGCGAGATCGCGGTCGGTGACGATGCCGAGCCGCGCCGCCAGCGACTGGAGCAGGATCGCCATCAGGTTCGAGAGCAGGATGACCGAGAGCAGCGTGTAGCCGAACTTCGATCCCCCGGCGAGATCGGTCGCCCAATTGCCGGGGTCCATGTAGCCGACCGAGACCAGATAACCCGGACCGACGAAGGCGAGCAGCCGCCGCCACCAGCGGCCTGCCGCTGGAACCGCAATTGTGGAATTTACCTCGGCGAGGCTCTTGGTGGCAGGCGCGTCGGTGCGCCAGCCGGCGGCGTCGGAGGTGAGATCGGGCGAGCGAGCATCCATGCGGTCAGAATACCGAAGTCGAGGCTTATTGCAACTCATTTGCAACTGCATCTAGCCGCATCGGTTCCCGGCGCGGCCCCGTTTTGCCCACCCTGTCGGGAAGCGGGTGGGTTTGGCCGGTCTCGGGGGCGGATACTGGCGCCAATCCGACTTTGCAGGAAATGAGCCATGTCAAATCCGCCGCGCCTCCCCGACACCTTCAACCGCCTCGCCTGGTCCAACCTCGCGGCGCAATCGGCCGAGCAGATCGCGCTGGCCGCAGCGCCCATCGTCGCCGTGCTGACGCTCGGGGTCGCCGAAGGCCAGACCGGCATGTTGCAGACCGCGCTGACACTTCCCTTCGTGCTGTTCGCCATTCCGGCCGGCCTGCTCGCCGACCGCATTTCACGGCGTTCGCTGATGGCGGGCGCCGAGGCGCTGCGAGCGGCAGCCCTCGTGGCCATCGTGCTGCTGCTGGCGCTCGGCGCCCTCAATCTGCCGCTGCTGGCGCTGCTCGGCTTCGCTGCGGTGTGCGGCACCGTCGTCTACAGCGTGGCCGCCCCGGCCCTGGTGCCCTCGCTGGTGAGTTCGGACCTGTTGCCATCTGCCAATGCCCGGATCGAGCTTGCGCGCACCATCGCCTTTGCCAGCGGGCCTGCGCTCGGCGGCGCGCTGGTCGGCTGGTGGGGCGCGAGCCTGGCTTTCGGCTTTGCCGCGGCGCTCTCGGCCGTTGCCGTGGTGCTGCTCTCCGGCATCTACGAGCCCGACCGCACGCCGGCGCCGCGGCGCCATCCGTTCCAGGACATCCGCGAAGGCGCAGCCTTCGTGTTTCACCATCCGCTGTTGCGGCCGGTCTTCATCACCCAGTTCATCTTCAACACCGGCTGGTTCCTGCAGATCGCGGTGTTCGTGCCTTACGCCGTGCGCCATCTCGGCCTGACCGCCGCCGGCGTCGGGACGGTGCTGACGATGTACGGCGTCGGCATGGTGATCGGTGCGCTGCTCGCGACGCGAGTCATGCAGCGCGTCGCCTTCGGCACGGTTGTCGGCCTTGGCCCGGTCACCGGCTTCGTCGCCTCCCTGGTGATGGCGTTGACGGTGCTGATCCCCTCGCCCTGGCTCGCGGCCCTGAGCTTCTTCCTGCTCGGCGTCGGGCCGATCCTGTGGGTGATCTCGACCACCACCTTGCGCCAGTCCGTGACGCCGCCGCGCCTGCTCGGCCGCGTTTCCGCCATCAACATCATGAGCTACGGCGCCCGCCCGCTCGGCTCGGCGCTGGGCGCGATCGTCGGCGGCCTCTGGAGCGCGGAGGCGTGCCTCTATCTCGCGGCGGCCGTGTTCGGCATGCAGGCGCTGGTGATCCTGCTGTCACCGGCGGTGGCGCTGCATCGGCAGCCGGACATGGTGGGGGACGAAGTGGCGGTGAGGTGTTAGCCAAATCCTCGAAAGAGGAACAACAAACTCCAACGTCGTCCCGGCCTAGTGCGCAATTGCGCACTAGGCCGGGACGACGTCGATCCTACCCCGCCAGATACCGCTCGTAGCTTCCCGTCACCGGCTCGTTCGCGTCGACCTCGGGATCGAGCGTGTAGAGGTCCTGCGCACGGCCGATGCCGCGGAGCGCGTAGCGGCCGGTGGAGACGAGATAGCGGCGCCCGGCGGCATCGAGGCCCTTGTAGAACTCCGCAGATGCCAGCAGCTCGCGGTCGACCGAGCGGCTCATCGAGGCGATGCGGCTGACCTCGTTCACCGTCGGACCCACCACCGTGAAGTCGAGCCGGTCCTCGCTGCCGATATTGCCGTAGAAGACCTCGCCGACATGCAGGCCGATATAGGCGGACGTGGTGGGGCGGCCGTCGGTAGCCCGACGCGTGTTCAGCGCCGCGACGTTCTGGCGGAACAGGTGCTCGGCGCGCAGCGCGGCACGGCGCGCGGCCGCCATGTCCTCGCCGGTGAACATCGCGAGCACGCCGTCGCCGATCAACTTCAGGACGTCGCCGCCGGCGTCGTGGATCGCATCGATCACGGCCTGCGCATAGTCGTTGAGGAAGGGAATGATCTCGTCCGGGCCGATGCTCTCGCTGATCCCGGTCGAGCCGCGCAAATCCGAATACCAGAGCACGGCCTTGATGCGCTCGGTGACGCCGCGCGAGATGCGGCCGCCCAGCACCTGTTCGGAGGCGCCGCGGCCGAGATAGACCCGCCCCAGCGTGCGGGCGATGTCGACCTGCTGCGCCGATTTGATCGCAAGTCCCAGCACCGGCACGAGATCACGCAATGCCACAAGCTCCGGCTCGGAGAAGCCACTGTCGCGGCGCGTGGTCCAGCAGGAGTACAGGCAATCCATCAGGCCGAGCGCGCCGTTCTCGCCGAAGCGATGCACGAAGGCGAGATAGTGCTTGTGGCCCTTCTCGGCGAGTTCGCCGATCTGCGAGAAATCCAGCGACGGCGCGTCGGCGAGATCGATCACCATCTCGTCGTGGCCATGCTCGAGCATGTGGAAGAACACCGAGCGGCGCCAGTGCTCGTTGGCGTCGCCCTCGGCGGTCGAGCCGTATTCGAACGCATCGCTCTCGTTGCTGGCCCGGTCGCTCCAGCGGAAGCCGCGGCCCTCATAGATCGGATGCAGCGTGTCGATGACGACGAGCCCGCGCGAGAGTTCCAGGCCCTCGGCGCGGCAGCGCTCGCAGAACCCGCGGAGCAGTTCGTTTTCGGGCAGGCCGGTGAGCCCCTGGCCGGTCAGCCAGTTCATCAGCGCAAGGCGCGAGGTCAATTGCATGCGCCATTATGCCGTGCATTCGTGACGAGCGAAAGGCGCAAGCCTCAGGCGAGCCGTGCGCAAGGCTCCCGTCCCCTGCAGGTCGAATATGCCGCGATCGCGGTTGACGCACTCGCTGCGCGCAGGGCAAATGCCGGCGATGATGACTTTGTCGGCCAGAATCGGAAGTACGCGCGGATGAGCCGGCGCCAGCTCCCGATCATCCTGGCGCTCGGCACCACGCAGACCCTGGCCTGGGCTTCCAGTTACTACCTGCCGGCCCTGCTCGCCGATCCCATGGCGCACGACCTCGGCGTCTCCTCCAACTGGATCTTCGGCGCGTTCTCGGCCTCGCTGGTGATCTCCGCGATGCTCGGCCCGCGGATCGGGCGGCAGATCGATCTGGTCGGCGGACGGCAGGTGCTGTCGGCTTCCAACCTGACCATCGCCGCCGGCCTCGTGCTCCTTGGGTTGTCGCAATCCGTTCTGGTGATGGCGATCGCCTGGCTCGTGCTCGGCATCGGCATGGCGATGGGACTCTATGACGCCGCCTTCGCCGCGCTCGGCCGCATCTACGGCACCGAGGCGCGCAGGCCCATCACCGGCATTACGCTGATGGCTGGCTTCGCCTCCACCGTCGGCTGGCCGCTCACCGCCTGGGGCCTCGCCCATATCGGCTGGCGCGAGACCTGCTTTGCCTGGGCCGCCGCCAACGTCCTGATCGGCCTGCCCCTCAACTTCTTCATGCTGCCGGCGATCAAGGGCGCGAAGCAGGCGGCGGCGACGGCCGAGAAGCCGCACGTGCCGCTCGACCGCACCATGATCCTGCTCGCCTTCGTCTTCGCCGCGGCCTGGACGGTCACCGGCGCGATGGCGGTGCACTTCCCGCGCATCGTCGAGGCAACCGGCGCGACACATGTCGAGGCGATCGCGGCCGGCGCGCTGATCGGTCCGGCGCAAGTGTTCGCGCGCATTCTCGAGGCGAGCGTTCTGAGCCGCTTTCATCCGCTGTGGTCGACGCGGCTCGCCTGCGTGACCCATCCGATCGGAGCGGCCGTCGTCGCCATCTTCGGCGGCGCCGCTGCGAGCGCGTTTGCGTTGCTTCACGGCTCGGGCAACGGCATCCTGACGATCGCCCGCGGCACGCTGCCGCTGTCGATCTTCGGGCCGAAGGATTTTGGCTACCGCCTCGGTATCATCGGCGCGCCGGCCCGGATGGCACAGGCGGTGGCGCCGTTGGCCTTCGGCCTGCTCATCGACGTCATGGGCGCCAAGGTGCTGATGGTCTCCTCCGCGCTGAGCCTCTCGGCGCTGGCAGCGCTGTTCCTGATCCGCGCGGAGCGCCGGCCCGATTGACCGCCCGGCCGCTTTCGCGCACAAGCGGGCCATGACCGAAGACAACAGCCCGCCCCGCACATTCAAGGGTCTCCTGCGCTGGGCGACCACGCCGCCACAGGCCTGGGTCGTCTATCTCCTTGCCGTCATGCTGGTGTGGCTGCTGTCGTTCTATGCCGGCACGCTGAAGCCGAAGAAGACGCCGGAGGGCGGACCACCGCCGGTCGCGGCGCCGCGCTGAAGCATGACGCTTCAAGCCAAAGCCATTGCGATTTAGGCGGCCCGGACGTCCTCGACAAAGCTGCCCACCTCGCTTGTCAGTTGCTCAGCCTGTCGCGACAGACCGTCTGCCGCGCTCAGCACCTCGCTCGCAGCAACGCCGGTTTCCGTTGCCGCCTTGCTCACACCACCGATGGTCGCCGTCACATCCTTCACCGATTGCGACGTCTGCTGGACGTTGCGGGCGATTTCCGCCGTCGCCACCCCTTGTGCCTCCACTGCCGTCGCGATCGCATTCGAGATCGAACTCACCTCTTCGATGGTCCCGGTAATTCCACGGATCGCGTCGACGGCCTCCTTGGTGGCAGCCTGAATTTGCGCGATCTGGGCCCCGATCTCCGCCGTCGCCGTCCCCGTCTGGGTCGCCAGCATCTTGACCTCGGAGGCGACCACGGCAAAGCCTCTCCCGGCGTCTCCGGCCCGGGCTGCCTCGATCGTCGCATTCAAGGCCAGCAGGTTCGTTTGAGCGGCGATGGCCTGGATCAGGGTGACCACCGCACCGATCTTCTCGGCTCCCTCAGCCAACGTCTGCACGATCCTGTCGGTCCGCTGCGCATCGGCCACCGCCCGGCCAGTGATCGTCGACGATTGTGCGACCTGGCGGCTGATCTCGCTGATCGATGCCGTCAGTTCCTCGGCCGCGGAGGCGACCGTGCTCGCACCCACGCTCGCTTCCTCGGCCGCCGCCGCGACGGTTGTCGCCTGCCCCTTGGTCTGCGTCGCGGTCGAGGACATGGATCGTGCCGTGCTCTCGAGCTCGGTAGCCCCTGACGCCAGCAGCGCCACCATCGCCCCTGCCTTGGTTTCGAAATCGCGAACCAGGCCTTCGAGGCGCGCCGCGCGCTTCTCCTTGACGATCCGCTCGGCGGCCTGTTCTCCAGCCAGTCGATTGGTAGTGGCCATCGCCTCTTTGAAGACCTGCACTGCGACAGCCATGCCGCCGATCTCATCCTTGCGGGCGGCAAATGGGACCTCGGCCTCCTCGTTGCGGGCAAGCCGGGTCATGACCTCCGAAAGCCTCGAGATGGGCGTGAGCAAATGGCGCACGAGCAGCACCGAGGAAGCCGCGGATAATCCCAGAACGACCAGAATGGCCGCGCCGGCGAACAAGATGCCGCCGAGCCCATCCGCTTCGTCCTGCTCGGCCACCGCCTGCGCGTCGCGCAAGGCGGCATCGCGGATTCCCAGCAACGAGGCGTTCGCGCTCGTGGCGGACTTGCGCCAGTCATCCACCGATACCTCGTAAGGAGTGCCGTTGAAGGCGGCCTTGGTCAGACCGTCGCGCAGCGGCTTGTCCGAACCGAAGTAGCGATCCCTGGCCGCGCCGACGCTGGCCCGCGTGTTCTTGGGGGCGTGAGCGTCATCGCCGCGATCGAGGATTTCAGCCCAAAGCCGTGTCATCTGGCCGTTCGCAGCGCTCAATTCGTCCCGCTCCGCCAATGTGGCCGGACGTCACAAGCCCCGAGATCAACAGCGAGACCTGGCCGGCCGTCTGCCGGATCACCCAGCCCTTCTGGGCGACATCGAGCAGGTTTCCCGCCGTGGTGCTCAGCCGCATCGTCGCCTTGATGCCGGATTCCAGCAGTTCATTCAGACTCGCCATCGCTTCGGCATAGTCTCGCATGGCCTTGGCAGCGATGCCGCCGGGACGTTCGGTCAGCGGTTTCTGCCAGTGGGAGGCGGCCTCCTCACGCGCGGCGGCAATCTTCGCTGCGGCCGCCTTGACCCGCTGCGTCAAGTCAGCATCGCCGCTGGCAAGCGTCTGCAGTTTCTCCAATGCCTCATCGCTCGTTCGGCGATTGGCGGCAAACTCCTTGAGCACCGCATCGTCCGCCGCGGACTTCCCGAGCAGCGCCCGATTGACGGGACCACGCTCGATGGTCAGGCTGCCGACGGCATCGAAGCCCGCAGCCAGACGGGTCTCCAGGGCGTGCGCCGCGATGGCGTTCTGGTAAGCGCGCCAGCGCTCGCTCAGTTGAAGGCCTGACGTCAGAACGACGACGCCCGACATCAGCGCAGCAATGGCAATTCCCGACCGCTTGATAGACACGCCCCACTCCTCATTCGCATCAGAACCCAGGAAGTGAGGGCTGCCCGCTCAGCAGGAACGCTCCTCCGCCCGAATGTCACGCCTCATTTCAGTTCGAATTCGACAAGCTCGACGGTCGATGTTCCTGCGTTTCGCATCGTCCGTACGGGGCCGGCATTTTGCCACGCGAAATCGCCGTACTTCAGGTTGAGCTTGTGGTCCGGCTTCCCCTGCACGCCCTCGACCAGCACGCCACCCTGCACCACGATGCGCACACCGGGCGCCGCCTGCTGCATAGGTGGCGCCGCCTCACCCGGCTGGAGGATCAACCGCCAGGCCTGGACACGGTGGTTGTCCATGACCGAGACGTAGGGCGCAGGGCGAGCAAGCGGCGCAAAGCGGCCTGGCTGAGAGTCGAATATCTCGAACCCCATGATGCGGAAATCGCTGGTGCCGACATTGGCGACCTGGTGCACCACCGGCTGCTTCGTATAGTTGGTGAACAACACTTCTCCGACCTTGCGCGGCGTGATGACGGGCTTGCCCCCAAGCGGCGTGCCCTCCGCATCCGAGACGGCCATGTACACTTGGGCAAAGTCCCTGGTGTGCCGGTGATAGGCGGCGATCTGTCCGGGCGGGATCGTGACATTCATGAACTGCAGATATTCGTTGCTGAACGTCTGATCGTGAAAGCTCGCAAACTCGATCGGAACGATTTCGGGATCGCCCACGGCGCTCGCTTGTCTCGGCAGAGCCGCAGCGCCAAGCACCGCGCAACAACCGCACAGGAACTGACGCCGCCCTATCGAATTACGCATGTCCTTGCCGTCCTGCTGAATTATGCACGTTTACATGCATAGCGGCCGACTCTTTAAAGTCCGCTTAAGTGAAGGCCTGATCGGGATTTCAGAAATGCATGACCCGCCTCTCCGAACGGCATGCCTGTCGGATCGTTGATGACTGCCTTGCTGAAACTATAGGCACGGCAATGGCAGCATCCTGCGTCTACCTGCATTGGACCGCACGGCGAACTGCAGCGTGTGCCGTTGACTGTTGGCGATGTGCCGGCGTCAAACTGTCACTCTGCGCGGAGCTGATCAATTCGTCTTCGCTTCACTGGTCGCGATCCAGATTCCGGCGAACACCGCGAGCAGCCCGACCAGGAGATTTGGCGTGATCGGCTCGCCGATCAGCAGTGCTGCCAGCAAGGTCGCGGCAATCGGATTGACCGTCATCGTATTGGCGACGCGGGTCGGCGTTGCCCGCGCCAGCGCCATGACCCAGAGGATGAAGGCGAGCGCGCCGCCGCCGGCTCCGAGATAGATGCCGGCGATCCACTGCGCCGTCGTGAAGTGATCGAGCGCCGCAAAGCTGCCTTTCACGAGCCCCGCCAGCACCAGCACGACGGCGCCCGCGCCCATGCCGACCGTGAGAAAGCCGAGCGCGCTCGAGCGCTGCATCAGCGGGCGCGACAGCACGTTGTAGAACGCCATGCAGAACACGGCGCCGGTCATGATCAGCTCACCGCGCCAGGCGCCCGGCGGGCTTTGCGCGAGGCCCGCGGCGAGCGCCGCCGCCACGCCGAGCACGGCGATGCAGACGCCAATGATCTTGCGCGCCGTCAGCCGCTCCACGCCGAGGATCGCGCCGACCACCATCGTGTGGAGCGGCAGCGTCGCCAGCGCGAGGCTGGCGCGCGCCGCGGTCGTGTAGGACACCGCGATATTGTAGAGGATGAAGAACAGGCCGAAGAAGCAGATGCCGAGCAGCGCCACGGCCAGCCAGTCGGGCCGCTGCGGCCAACGCACGCCGAGCAGGAGCGCGCACGGCAACAGGCAGAGAAAACCGATCCCCCAGCGCAGGATCGCCAGCAGGACCGGATCGGCGCTGCCGACGAGATAGCGCGTGATCGCCGCCGCGGTGCCTCCGAGGCTGCTGGACGCCAGCGCAATCGCAACCCCGGCCCATTCCCCCACGATCGCCTCCTGCGCGGAGCTTCGGGGCGGCTAACACAGCCCTGCTGCCACCGGTGTGGCAACAAGGGTGGTCCGAGAAGCTAGTCGTAAAACTCCGGCGACATCTTCTGGCTGTCGCGCTGGGCCTTGTCGTGATTGATCCAGAGCTGCGCCTTCTCCCTGGCGAGCGTGTCGGCGATCTTCTGCATCGAGGCCGCGCTCTGGTCCTTGTTGACGTTCATGCCGGGCACGCGGCGGTTATCCCAATTATCCTTGAAGTGAACGACATCGCCGGACAGGATCACCGCGCCGGTCTTCGGCAACTTCACCAGCAGCGACTGGTGTCCCGGCGTATGGCCGGGTGTCGACAGGATGGTCACGCTGCCGTCGCCGAACACGTCCTTGTCGCCCGCGAGCTGCTCGACCGGATGCGAGGGCTTGAAGCGCGGTTCGTTATTGGCGCCGGGCCAGTCATATTCGGCCTTCTGCACGTAGAGCGTGGCTTGCGGGAACAGCTCGACATTGCCGGAGTGGTCGGGATGCGTGTGCGACACCGCCATCGCCTTGACGTCATCCGGCTTGAGGCCGAGCTGTTCGAGCTGGGCGGCAAGCGTCTTCGGCCGGCGCCAGGTGACGGCCTTGGGATCGGCGGGAACCAGGCCATTCGGCATCGCGGCGACGGCATCAGCGATGCCGGTGTCCCACAGGAACCAGCCCTTGCTGCTGTGCTTGATGAGATAGCAGCTGTCGACGAAGTCCATCGACTTGCCTTCGTTCAGGCCGGGCGTCCAGCGCGAGATGTCGCCGGCGGTACCCTCGCCGCAATTGAGGACGTAGAGCTTTTCGACGCCTGATTTCTCGGACTGCGCGAGCGCCGCCTGGCCCGACAGAGCCAGCGCGGCCACGGCGAAAGCGAACCTGATCCTCGTGATCCCTGACATCATCCTTGGTCCCTCTTGCAGCGCAAGCCTTGTATGGCTGCGACCGAGGATCAACCCCGGCCGCGCCGCCGAATTCCATTTCGGCGGATCACATCAATGCGGGCAGGTCTCGACCTCGACCGTGACGTGGCTGAGGCCCTTCAGCCCGGCGAGCCGCTTCTTGTAGACGGCCGGCTGCTTCGGCTTGTCCGACACCACCGAGACCAGCACGGCGCAATGGCCGGGGCCGACCTGCCAGAGATGGAGGTCGGTGACGCGGTCCTCGCCGACCTCCATGCGGGCGCGGATGGTGCGTTCAAGCTTCTCGTCGGCGCGCACGTCGAGCAGAACCGCGCCCGAGCTCTTGATCAGGCCGAACGCCCAGCTCGCGATCACGACGCTGCCGATCAGGCCGACGGCCGGATCGGCCCAGACCCATCCCGAAGACATCGCCACCAGCAGCGCGCCGATCGCGAGCACCGAGGTCGCGGCATCCGCCATGACGTGGACATAGGCCGCACGAAGGTTGTTGTCGTGATGATGGTGGTGATGATCATGATCGTCGTGATCATGATGCGCATGGCCGTGGCCGTGATGATGGTGATCATGGCTGCCGCGCAGCAGCCACGCGCTGGCGAGGTTGACGCAAAGGCCGAGCGCCGCCACCGCGATCGCCTCGCCATAGACGATCGGCACCGGCGTGAACAGCCGCAGCACGCTCTCATAGGCGATCTCGACCGCGATCAGGCCGAGGATAATCGCGCTGGAGAAGGCGGCAAGGTCTCCGAACTTCCCGGTGCCGAAAGTGAAATGCGAATTCCCCAGATGACGGCGCGCGAAGCGGTAGGCGAACGCGGCAATGCCGAGCGCCGCCGCATGCGTGCCCATGTGCCAGCCGTCGGCCAGCAGCGCCATCGAGCCGAACAGCGAGCCGGCGACGATCTCGCCGACCATCATGACCAGGGTCAGGACCACCACGAGCCAGGTGCGCCGCTCGTTCTCGTCGTGCCGGTCGCCGAGGAAGGCGTGGTCATGGGTCCATTGCTCGATGGAATGGGAGTGCATCGGCTCAACTCTCCGGAAAACAGAATCTGCGTGGCCCGAATATAGGCCCCGGCAGCATATCTTTCTAACGTCAAATGCCGCCGAAACCGGCGATTGACAGGCAGCCAGCGTTTCGCTGTAATTGGCGGCATGGGGATTTGAGCGATCTCCCCACGAGGCGACATGCCCAAGTATCGCGTCCCGTTCGATTTTTGCGAGGACGCATCATGTCTACATTCACGACGATATCATCTGACAAGCTGGCGCGGCTGATCGGCACGGCAAACGCCCCTGCCCTGATCGACGTGCGCACGGAAGAGGATTTTGCCGCCGACCGGCGGCTGATCCCCGGCTCCATCAAGCTCAGCCACGACAAGGTCCAGGACTGGGGCGGCGATTTCGCCGGCCGCCGGGCCATCGTCTCGTGCCTGCGCGGTGAAAAGCTCGCGCAGGGCACCGCCGCCTGGCTCCGCCAGCTCGGGGCGCAGGCCGAGACGCTGGAGGGCGGCTTCGAGGGCTGGAAGGCGGCCAAGCTGCCGCTGCTCGACACGCGCAAGCTGCCGCCGCGCGACGCCAAGGGACGCACCGTCTGGGTGACGCGGGCGCGGCCGAAGGTCGACCGCATCGCCTGCCCCTGGCTGATCCGCCGCTTCGTCGATCCCAACGCGGTGTTCCTGTATGTGGCGCCGTCCGAGGTTGTCGCGGTCGGCGAGCGGTTTGGCGCAGCCCCCTTCGACATCGAGAACGTGTTCTGGAGCCACCGCGGCGAGCTCTGCACCTTCGACGTCATGATCGAGGAGTTCGGGATCGCGACGCCGGCTTTGCTCCGGCTCGCAACGCTGGTGCGCGGCGCCGACACCGCGCGGCCCGATCTGGCGCCTGAAGCGCCCGGCCTGCTCGCGGCCTCGCTCGGGCTGTCGCGGATGTACGACGACGACCTCGAACAGCTCGAGGCCGGCATGCTGCTCTATGACGCCTTCTATCGCTGGTGCCGCGACGCGACGGCCGAGACCCACAACTGGCCGACCAACAAGGTGAAGGCGTAATGGATACCCGTAACGTTCAAGCAGGAGCTGATGCCGGTCACGGCATCAGCTTCAACGAAGCCTTCCGCGTCTGGCTGCGCGTCGCCTGCTTAAGCTTCGGCGGGCCCGCGGGCCAGATCGCGGTGATGCACCGCATCCTGGTCGAGGAGAAGAAATGGATCTCCGAGGGCCGGTTCCTGCATGCGCTGAATTACTGCATGCTTTTGCCGGGACCCGAGGCGCAGCAGCTTGCGACCTATGTCGGCTGGCTGATGCACCGCACCGCCGGCGGGCTGATGGCGGGCGGGCTGTTCATCCTGCCCGGCATCATCGCCATCATGGCCTTGAGCTACGTCTACGCCGCCTTCGGCAATGTCAGCTTCGTCGAGGCGCTGTTCTTCGGCCTGAAGGCGGCCGTGCTCGCCATCGTCGTCGAGGCCGTGGTGCGCGTCGGCAAGCGCGCGCTGAAGAACCGCATCATGATCGCGCTCGCCGCCATCGCCTTCGTCGCTATCTTCTTCTTCGCGGTTCCCTTCCCGATCATCATCATTGCCGCCGGCGTGATCGGATATATCGGCGCCAGGCAGGGCCGGCCGGAATTCGCTCCGGCCGGTCACGGCCCTGGCGGCAGCGGCGCGGTGATCGACAGCATGCTCGGCGACGCCGTACCCGATCACGTCAAGCCTGATACCGCGCGCGCGGTCCGGGTCGGCGCGCTCTGGCTTGCGCTGTGGCTGGTGCCCGTGATCGCGCTGCTTCTGGCCCTCGGCCAGGCCAACGTGTTCAGCCAGATCGCCCTGTTCTTCTCGAAAATGGCGCTGGTCACCTTCGGCGGCGCCTATGCGGTGCTGGCCTACGTCGCCCAGCAGGCGGTCGAGCATTATCACTGGCTGAAGCCGCACGAGATGCTCGACGGCCTCGGCATGGCCGAGACCACGCCGGGCCCGCTGATCATGGTGCTCCAGTTCGTCGGCTTCATGGCCGCCTATCGGGACCCCGGCGGCCTGTCGCCAATGCTGGCGGCGACGTTCGGCGGACTGCTCGCGACCTGGGTCACGTTCACGCCCTGCTTCCTCTGGATCTTCGTCGGCGCGCCCTATATCGAGCGCCTGCGCGGCAATACGGGCCTCGCCGGCGCGCTCAGCGCGATCACCGCCGCCGTCGTCGGCGTGATCCTCAACCTCTCGATCTGGTTCGCGCTGCACACGCTGTTCCGCGAGACCGTGCCGGTGCATGCGTTTCCGTTCGCTTTCGACAGGCCGGTGCTGACCAGCGTCGACATTCCGGCGCTCGTGCTGTCGATCGCAGCCGCCACCGCGATCTTCCGCTTCAAGCTCGGGATGCTCACGGTGCTTGCGGGCAGTTGCGCGGCTGGTGTTGGGCTGCGGATGGCGGGGATCATCTAGGAAGAGGAGCGCACCCGTCACCTGGCGCCAGGGCATGTACGCGGTGCGGTCTCAGGTCTTGGCCTTCGGACGTCCGTAGCACGGACTGACGCGGCCGCCGCCAAGTCCCGCCCTACAGGGCTTGATCGTAGGCCTGCAGGATCCGGACAAAATCAGCCATGCTGGATCGATCTCCGTTTTCAGCCATAGCCGCGATCTGACCATTGGATGCGGGCTGGTTTCCCTGCCAGAACCGCATCAGGAAATCGGCGATGTTACGCATGGGCGTACTCTCTGCACCAACCATGGCAGCAAGCCTCAGTTGAGCGGCAAAGCGCCGCTGGATCGGGAGAAGAGCCCGGCGGGCACTACGCCGCCGGCCTTGTCCCGCAACTGCCGGCTCGCAGGACCGGTTCCGTTGCTCTTCACTCTGGATGTATCGGTAGCACCAAGCACTGGGTCGGCGCCATCGCGCGGAGGTATGAAGTGACCATACCTAGGTAGACCTGGGGCCGGTGGAATGAGCCGAGCTCCTAGCTTGAGTGACGCCCCATGTTTTCTCCAAAGTGTCGCGCCGTCCTTTGCAAGCTGTAAGATGGTCGCGAGATCGCTACCGGGTCTTGGATGCGAAACGAACTGCATAACAACCGCAGGCATTTTCCCCACCAATGAAAAATGATGGCGCCAAATAACCCGGTTGGTCATTTAGCCCGAGCAGAATTCCAAACAGTGCAGCCTCAGGCTTGATCTGGATCAATTTCATTTTTCCAGCTTGGCGGCAGTCTCCCCGTTCTTGCGCTGAATGACGGCATTGCATGGAGATCGCCCATGATGGAACAGCGCAATCGAGTTGTTCAAGTCAGCCGCTTCGGTGATCCCGAGAGACTGGAGGTCGTCGACGCTCGCCTGCCCACCGCCGGCCAGGGCGAGGTGCGCGTTCGCGTGCTCGCGTCGAGCCTCAACTACACCGAGGTGTTGATCAGGCGCCATCTATACCCGCAAACGATGCGCCTCCGGCCGCCGTTCGTGATGGGCTACGACGTGGTGGGGGCAATCGATCAGCTCGGCGAAGGCGTGCACGAGTATCAAATTGGCGATCGCGTGGCCGACATGACGGTGGTCGGGTCAAACGCCGAGTATCGCACGCTTCGGGCGAACGACGTGGCCCGCGTGCCGGCGGGCGTAGACGCGGCCGAGGCGGCCACGCTGATCTTGAGCTGGACGACCGCGCACCAGCTTCTGCACCGTGTGGCCCAAGTCCAGCGAGGCCAACGTGTGCTCGTGCACGGAGCCGCCGGCGCAGTCGGCCAGGCGCTGCTCGTGCTCGGGAGACTGGCGGGCCTCGAGCTGTGGGGCACGGTACGCGGCGAGCACATGGCGCTCGTCCGAGACCTGGGGGCAATCCCGATCGACTACAAGCATGAGGACTTCACGCGGGTTCTGCCGGGCGGGTTCGACGTCATCGTCGACGGCGTTGGCGAAGACGGCTATCGCCGCTCATACGCGGCGCTCAAGCCAGGTGGCCTGCTCTGTGCCATCGGGTTCTCGGCGAGCGTGCAGGCAAAGCGCCGAATGCTCCCTATCGTGATGGAGATCGCGCGCCTCTACCTGTGGAGATTATTGCCCGACGGCAAGCGAGCCCGCTTTTACTCGGTAAATGCCATGCGGGCGCGACATCCCACCTGGTTCAAGGAGGACCTGGAGGAACTGTTCGAGCTTCTGGCAGAAGGTGCCATCCGGCCGCGCGTCGCCGAGCGGATCTCCTTCGACGAGGTCGCCGATGCTCACCGTCGCCTCGAGGCTGGCGGTCTCGAGGGCAAGCTCGTGCTGTGCCCGGATCTCTCCTCGCGACGCAGCCAGCGCGCCGCCTGACGCGGTGCGACGCTGCCCGGGCGTTTCCGCTACGGTCAGGACCGCCGCTCGGAATGACCGCCAACAACTTCCATTCGAACCCAAGACGCCGAGCCGGCTGTGAGCATGGCGATCGGCAGGAACGGGCCCAAAGGAGCCTTACGGTCCGGCTCGCCCTGAGCGAAGCCGGACCGCTCACCGACCAGGGAGTGGCTCACTTCCGGGGCTCAACGACTGTCTTTGTTGATCCGTCCGGCGCTGCCTGCATCCCCGGTGGGCTTTGACCTTGCGGACTTTCCGGCTGCGCACCACCCGACTTTGTTTCAATCGGTCCGGTCCAACCTTGCGGCTGCAATTGACCCTGGCTGTGTGAAAACGCTGCTGCTTTGCTATGATTCTCTGGTGATTCTGCGGGGGAAGCTGATGAGGCGCTTCGTTGAGCAGGCCGATCGTGGGCAATGGACATTATTGCCCGAATGCCTCGATGATTTCATTGACGAGAGCAACCCTGTTCGAGTGATCGACGTGTTTGTCGATGCGCTTGATTTGGCTGAGATGGGCTTTGAGGGAGCGGAGCCGGCCGCAACGGGACGGCCGTCGTATCACCCCTCGGTTCTCCTGAAGCTCTACATTTATGGCTATCTGAACCGGGT
>NZ_SPQT01000121.1 GCF_004571025.1 Bradyrhizobium niftali
CGGCCTGCCTGGTCGGCATGGAGGCTTCCAACGGGGCACACTATTGGGCTCGCGTGCTCACGGAGCTTGGCCATCAGGTCCGACTGATCAGCCCTCAGTTCGTGACGCCATACGTCAAGTCGAACAAGAACGACCAGAACGATGCGGAAGCCATTTGCGAAGCGGTCGGCCGTCCGTCCATGCGCTTCGTACCACCGAAATCAACCGATCAGCTGGCGGTACAGGCCGTCCACCGCATTCGCCGGCGCCTGGTCGCCGACCGGGTCAGGCTCGTCAACCAGATTCGCGGTCTGCTGTCCGAGCATGGGATTGTCATTGCCCGTGACATCGCGCAGCTGCGGCGCGGCCTCGCTGTCATTGTAGGGAGCATCAATGACGGCCTCGGCGAGATGCTCCGAGCGCTCATGAGGGAATTGCAAGAGGAGTTATCCGAGCTTGATACCCGCATTGCAGCCCATGACCGGCGGATAAGGGAAATCTTCCGTACGAGTGAGCAGTGCCAACGGCTCGGCAAAATCGAAGGCGTCGGACCTGTGACGGCAACAGCCTTGATCGCCGCCGTAGGCGATAGAAGCTGTTTCAAGAACGGCCGACAGTTCGCGGCTTGGCTTGGCCTGGTGCCAAAGCAGCGATCCAGTGGAGGGCGGGCCCGCTTGTTCGGCATCAGCAAACGCGGCGATCGATACCTGCGGACGCTGATGATTCACGGAGCTCGCGCCGCTTTAAGCCGGGCTACTGGCAAGCAGGATCCGCGAAGCCTCTGGCTCGGCAAGATGCGGCAACGGCGCCATCCCAATGTCGTGGCTGTGGCTCTTGCCAACAAGAATGCGCGGATCGTGTGGGCTATGCTCACAGGCGACGCGGCTTATGAGCCGGCGCTGTCGGTGAAGGCGGCCTGAAGCGAAGCGGCAATCAAGGAAAGGAGGTCTCACCCGACAATTGCAACAAATGGCAGGAGATGGCGAAACGGTCACCCCCGTCGCTTCCCGAACCTGATGTGTGGACCGGCACGGCTTGCGCCGATGTCTCGGGGCCGTTGAGGTGGAAGCGGGCGAAAACCATCGAGGCTCGCGGCGGAGACGTTGTCCAGCCGCATCAAGAAGCCGGATATACGTCAGCAGTTGTGACCGTCGATCCTGATCAAGCCGGTCGTTGC
>NZ_SPQT01000122.1 GCF_004571025.1 Bradyrhizobium niftali
ACTTTGCTTGCATCCCCGCACCCAGGATTGCAGCCACGAAAGCATCCTTGCGGGCGAGATACTTCGCTGCTACTGCACCAGCGGCGGCCGTACGCACGTCGGTCAAATAGCCGTTGTCCAGTAACAGCGCTTGTACCAGACCGGTTTTGCTTGAAAGCAGCACCATCATGCCGTTGGTGCTCGGCAGTCCAATCTTGGGGTTGTCAAAAAAGCCAGGGCTTATTTTAATGGCGAAGCCGTCGACGCCGGGCACATAGGCTGTCTTGACGTCCACCTCGCCTCTATGTTCGGGAATATCCAGCCGAAGAATTGGCGGCATCGCGACTTTTTTGGTGGCAAGCGAATGGAATGCATCTTCGATGCATTGCACCGCCTTGAGATCGAGCGGCACGATTTGCTTAAGATCGCGTTCTGTCAGGAGTTTCATTCTTCGCATCAAACATCCTCCCTAAACGGATTGCTGTTCCCGTTTGTGGCACGGCGATACGGTTCCATGTGATATTGCAGCCAGAGATCCCGAGCGGGACCCTCGCAATCCAGCATCTTGCGGGCGAGCAGCGCCGCCGTGCCTACAGCGCTGGCTCCTTCGAGGATTTTGCGGTCTTTCTCGTAAGCATGACAAACCCCGGCCGCACCCTCACTCTTACTTAGCAGCACCGCGTCATCCAGCAGAGCTCGACACATGCGAACGCCATCTTGTTATCGAGACCAATACCACCAGACCCTTGCCCCGCCCAGCGTCGCGGGCGGGGATGCGTTGCTTAAGTCAGCCCGCCGCGAACACGGCGCCAGCGCCCCCAGATCCAGCCCGCAGCGTTTCTGCAGGATACAGCCGAGCTTCAAGGAACTCGCGATTCTTTCGCGAGTTCGTCCATCACTTGCTTAGTCGCTCGATACGCCAGATCAACAATCTCGTCGATCTCACTCTCGGACACAACGAGCGGGGGGGCAAAGCCCAGAATATCTCCGTGCGGCATTGCTCGTGCGATAAGCCCCCTATCACGAGCAGCCTTTGAGATTCGGGCGCCCACCTTTAGCTGCGGATCAAATCGCCGTTTCGTCTGGCGATCCGCAACGAACTCGATCGCTCCAAGCAAGCCCACGCCCCGAACTTCGCCGACGATTTCTAGCTGGGCAAACCGCTCTTTTAGGCGCT
>NZ_SPQT01000123.1 GCF_004571025.1 Bradyrhizobium niftali
ACTTTGCTTGCATCCCCGCACCCAGGATTGCAGCCACGAAAGCATCCTTGCGGGCGAGATACTTCGCTGCTACTGCACCAGCGGCGGCCGTACGCACGTCGGTCAAATAGCCGTTGTCCAGTAACAGCGCTTGTACCAGACCGGTTTTGCTTGAAAGCAGCACCATCATGCCGTTGGTGCTCGGCAGTCCAATCTTGGGGTTGTCAAAAAAGCCAGGGCTTATTTTAATGGCGAAGCCGTCGACGCCGGGCACATAGGCTGTCTTGACGTCCACCTCGCCTCTATGTTCGGGAATATCTAGCCGAAGAATTGGCGGCATCGCGACTTTCTTGGTGGCAAGCGAATGGAATGCATCCTCGATGCATTGCACCACCCTGAGATCGAGCGGCACGATTTGCTTAAGATCGCGTTCTGTCAGGAGCTTCATTCTTCGCATCAGACATCCTCCCTAAACGGATTGCTGTTCCCGTTTATGACACGGCGAGGTAGTTCCATGTCGATATTGCGGCCTGAGATCACGAGCTGGACCGGCCCTCGCAAGCCAGCGTTCTTGAGGGCGAGCAGCGCCGCGATGCCGACGGCGCCTTCGAGGATTTCGCGTTCTTTCTCGTAAGCATGACAAATGCCGGCCGCAATCTCACTCTTGCTTAGTAGCACCGCGTCATCCAGGAGGGCTCGACACATGCGAACGCCACCTTGTTAGCGAGAGCAATGCCACCACACCGTTCCCCGCGCGGCGTCGCGGGCGGGGAACGCGTTGCTTAAGTCCGCCTGCCGCGAACACGGCGCCCCCCCCGATCCAACCCGCAGCGTTTCTGCAGGATACAGCTGAGCTTCAGGGGATTCGCGATTCCTTCGCGAGTTCGTCCATCACTTGCTTAGTCGCTCGATACGCCAGATCAACAATCTCGTCGATCTCACTCTCGGACACAACGAGCGGGGGGGCAAAGCCCAGAATATCTCCGTGCGGCATTGCTCGTGCGATAAGCCCCCTATCACGAGCAGCCTTTGAGATTCGGGCGCCCACCTTTAGCTGCGGATCAAATCGCCGTTTCGTCTGGCGATCCGCAACGAACTCGATCGCTCCAAGCAAGCCCACGCCCCGAACTTCGCCGACGATTTCTAGCTGGGCAAACCGCTCTTTTAGGCGCT
>NZ_SPQT01000124.1 GCF_004571025.1 Bradyrhizobium niftali
GCCGGCGAATGCGGTGGACGGCCTGTACCGCCAGCTGATCGGTTGATTTCGGTGGTACGAAGCGCATGGACGGACGGCCGACCGCTTCGCAAATGGCTTCCGCATCGTTCTGGTCGTTCTTGTTCGACTTGACGTATGGCGTCACGAACTGAGGGCTGATCAGTCGGACCTGATGGCCAAGCTCCGTGAGCACGCGAGCCCAATAGTGTGCCCCGTTGGAAGCCTCCATGCCGACCAGGCAGGCCGGTAAATTGGCGAAAAAGCCGGCCACCGCATCGCGACGCAACCTCTTTCGCACGACGACTTTCCCGTGGTTGTCGACGCCGTGAACTTCGAAGACATACTTCGCCAGATCTAGACCTATGCGAACGACCTGCATGACATCCTCCTTCACTGCAGTTGACGTTCGAGATTCCACCGCAGCAAGGGCGGGGTCCATACCATTGGCTCCCGGTTGGCAAGGAGAATCTTCACTTTGCGGCGTTGGTGGAGCGGCCATGTGTTCGGCCTGCTAGCGCGGTTCACGTGACCGCTGGCCATAATGCCCTCCGCGGATCAGGGCCTATGTGGGTTGTCCTGATCGCCGGATCGACCGGCGCTGCATTAGTGCTGTTCGCCCTTCCAACCGTTACGTCACACCCGAATGTCCGGCTGTGATCTCGTTCACGCCGTGAGAGCGGCGGGTTCCCTGTAGCGTTCGTTCCTGGCCATCATCGCCCATGCCATCCTGGCGAGCTTGTTGGCGAGCGCGATCGCGGCGACCTTGGTGGGACGCCGCGCCAACAACGCTGTGAGCCAGGGCCGATGCCGCGCACCATGGATCTTGGCATAGCGGATCACGGCGAGTGCACCTGCCGTGAACAGGCTGCGTAGGTAGCGATCGCCTTGCTTACTGATGCTGCCAAGCCTGTCCTTGCCCCCACTGGAGTTCTGCTTCGGCACGAGCCCGACCCAGGCCGAGAAGTCCCGCCCCGATCGGAAGGCCTTGGCATCGGCAACGCTCGCGACTAGCGCCGTTGCCAGCGCTGGACCGACGCCAGGGATCGCATCCAGTCGCTTGCTCGTCGCGTTTG
>NZ_SPQT01000125.1 GCF_004571025.1 Bradyrhizobium niftali
AGAGCCTGACCGAAAAAGGTGAGCGGCTTTAGCGGGCCTGTGATTCCTTCGGATTTGCAAAGATTCGAGGGAGGACACCATGCCGTGGACCAAAGCCGCTCGTATCAAGTATCAGCGCAGTGGACTGCGTTACACAAGTGATCTGACCGATGCAGAGTGGGCGTTGATCGCCCGGAAGATGCCGCCGCGACGGCGATTGGGCCGGCCGCGGGAGGTTAATCTGCGCGAGATCGTGCAGGCGATCTTCTATATTCTGTCGAGCGGCTGCCAGTGGCGAGCCTTGCCGAAGGAGTTCCCGCCATACTCGACGGTTCAGGGCTATTTTTACGCTTGGCGCGACACGGGTAGATGGCAGGAGATCGTCGAAGCTTTGGTTCGGAAGGCGCGCCGGAAGCTTGGGCGAAAGCCCAGACCGACAGCTGCCGTCATCGATAGCCAGACCGCCTCGACGACCGAGGCCGGCGGGCCACGCGGATTCGACGCCGGCAAGCGTCTCCATGGGCGCAAGCGCCATATCGTGACCGACACCAACGGTCTCTTGCTGGCTGCCTATGTTCATCCCGCCAACATTCAGGATGTCCATGGGGCCGTTCCTCTGTTGGAGATCTTGCGAGACCGCTTCCCAAGGCTTGAGCATGTCTTTGCCGATCGGATTTATCGCGGCAAACAGCTCGTCAACGCTCTCTCCAACTGCGGACCATGGACGATCGAGATCGTCGAGCGACCGCTCGGGGTCAAAGGCTTCCAGCTCCTGCCCAGGCGCTGGGTCGTCGAGCGTACCTTTGCATGGTTCGGCAGATGTCGTCGCCTCTCCAAAGACTTCGAAGCCTCTGCCGCCACCGAGCTAGCCTGGTTGCTCGCCGCCCATCTGAGGCTCTTAACTCGCCGCTTGGCCAGACCCTGAAAACGTCTACGCTTTTTGAGTCAGGCTCT
>NZ_SPQT01000126.1 GCF_004571025.1 Bradyrhizobium niftali
GGCAATTTCGAGAACCTGGTGGTCGGGACGGCGGCGGCGACGGCGCACGTCAACGACACGATCACCACCAATTTCGTGACGCTGCACGACGTCGTGGTGCTGGAGAACCAGACGATCATTTATACGGCGCAGGTGGACTACGCGCCGATCGATACCCCACTGACGGTAACTCTGAACAATGGGGTGGTGATCACCTTCGATCCCGGTCACTTGACGGCGTCGTCGGATCCACAGCCCGCGCAGGGCGACGACGTGTATTTGGATGGCCACTCGACCCAGGTCTGGATTGCCAGTGCCTCCGGCGGAAGCTTCGAGAAGGTCGACTTCACCAAGTACGGCACTGCCACGGTGACGGTCAACGACACCATCGACACGACGACGGTGGACTTGAGCGCCTCGACGGTGCTGGAGGGGCCGTCGGCGAACTACGTGTTCACGGCGACGCTGTCGAACGTCTCGCACGGCGATACGGTCATCACGACCGACCAGGGCGCCATCACGATCCACGATGGCCAGACCACGGGCACGTTGACCGTGGCACCGGTTCCGCCGAACAACGAGGATCCTTATCTGGATAGCACCAGCCTGACGGCGACCATCACCGGTGCGACGGGCGGCAATTTCGAGAACCTGGTGGTCGGGACGGCGGCGGCGACGGCGCACGTCAACGACACGATCACCACCAATTTCGTGACGCTGCACGACGTCGTGGTGCTGGAGAACCAGACGATCATTTATACGGCGCAGGTGGACTACGCGCCGATCGATACCCCACTGACGGTAACTCTGAACAATGGGGTGGTGATCACCTTCGATCCCGGTCACTTGACGGCGTCGTCGGATCCACAGCCCGCGCAGGGCGACGACGTGTATTTGGATGGCCACTCGACCCAGGTCTGGATTGCCAGTGCCT
>NZ_SPQT01000127.1 GCF_004571025.1 Bradyrhizobium niftali
ACAGCTGCCCTCTTTAAGAGAGCTTTATACAGCCGGCGAGCGATTGCACGCCACTCCACTGCTTAGGGCGTTCTTCGAAGCACACCCGAACGCGAGATTGATCAATCAATATGGGTCCACAGAAATCAGCGTCATTTCCGAGCACCGCCTTGCAGCTGATCCGTCATGTTGGTCCGAGATGCCTCACATCGGGCGTCCAATCGCCAACACGCGGGTGTACCTGCTGGACGGCCATGGCGCGCCCGTGCCGTTCGGTGCGGTGGGCGAGCTTTACATTGGCGGGGCGGGGGTGGCCCGGGGCTATTTGAATCGCCCTGAACTGACAGCCGAGCGGTTCATCGCCAGTCCCTTTGTCGAGGGCGATCGGCTGTACCGGACCGGCGACCTGGCACGCTACCTGCCGGACGGCAATCTTGAGTTCCTGGGCCGCAACGACGATCAGGTGAAGATCCGCGGCTACCGCATCGAGCCGGGCGAGATCGTAGCAAAGCTTTGCGAGCACGCCTTCGTGCGCGAGGCGGTGGTGGTGGCGCGCCAGAACGGCCCCAGTGACAAGCATCTGATCGCCTATGTGGTCTGCGCGCCCGAGGCCGGCTCGGACGAGGGCGATGCAGGCGGGCTTGCGAGCGCTTTGCGCGCGCACTTGAGTGCGCGGCTGCCGGATTACATGGTGCCGAGCGCGTTTGTGCGGCTGGCAGCGCTTCCGCTCACGGTGAACGGCAAGCTCGATCGCAACGCGCTGCCGGCCCCTCGCGATCAGGCCTATGCACTGGCGGCCTATGAGGCGCCGCAAGGCGCGGTCGAGACCGCGCTGGCGCAGATCTGGGCCGAGCTCCTTGGTGTCGAGCGCATCGGGCGCAACGACCACTTCTTCGAACTGGGCGGCCACTCCCTCTTGGCCGTGCAGATGTCG
>NZ_SPQT01000128.1 GCF_004571025.1 Bradyrhizobium niftali
CTGGCTCGAACACAGGAACTGCGAGGTAGGAGGAGCATGCGATGACGTAACCCCATCAACAGGTTCCAGCCGAGGTCTGCGAGAGGATGAGACGAGATGGAGGTTCGGTCTTCCCGGCGCATGCGAACACTGGTGACCCAAATGGCCCAATCGAGGCCTGTCCGCTAATGAGAACGCACGCGCGCTGATATCCATGATGGCCCGGAGAAAATGCTCCAATCAAAGGCCGGATACATTGATGCAAGACCACTCACCACCTGATCGACGAACCTCTTGCTACGCACGGCCGGACCATACACTTGGGTCAAAAGCTGCGGTAGGCCCTAAGCTGAACCGACGCCCGGTTTGCCGTTGAGAGCGGGCATAGGACAGGCTCGAGCGAACTTCGGCTAAGGGCCGATTTTGTTGCAAAAGTCGGTTGAGACAGACCGCGAACCGTGATTCCGTTGTGTTGACGCGAATCTCGGCGAGGTCGATCTATGATGGGCCGTGTGAAGAGTGACCAAGGTCAACTGTTCTACGAGTTTCATCTTGGCGACGCGGTTCCTGAAGATCATCTCGTGCGGAAGATCGATGCTGCTCTCGATCTGTCCTGGCTTCGCAGTGAACTAGCACCTCATTATTCGTCCATGGGTCGCCCGTCGATCGATCCGGAACTGATGATCCGGATGCTGGTCGTGGGATATGTCTTTGCGATCCGTTCGGAGCGGCTGATCTGCCGTGAAGTGCAGGTGAACCTTGCCTATCGCTGGTTCTGCAAGCTCGGGATCGAGGACGCTATCCCGGATCATTCGGCGTTCTCGCGCGCCCGCAACGAGCGCTTCCGCGAGGGAGATGTATTTCGCCACATGTTCGAGCGGGTCGTGGAGGCGTGCATTGCGGCCG
>NZ_SPQT01000129.1 GCF_004571025.1 Bradyrhizobium niftali
ACCTCTGAAGCTATGGCTTGCCCAGATCGGGTCCGAGCTTTGGCTGAAGCGCGAGAGGTTGACATGAGCGCTACGGTCAAAATCTACATCGAGATCCTATTCTTACAGCTTCCACTTTATGCGCTTATCCTTGGTTGCGCCTACGCATCTTGGCTCGCGTTCAACCGTCGTCAGTATCTGATCGCGATTTTGCTTGCCGGAATCGCTGTTCTGCCCGGTGTGAGTTACGCTTATTCGTTTGTGGATTCTCGGTTCGTCGCTCCCGCTGCCAGGAGAGCCGAAGTGGTATCTTGGCAGCGTGCGAAGATTACTCGATATAACAAGCCGAACACATTCATCACCACATGGCAGAACGGCGGTGGCTCAATAGCAAAGGCACTGGTTGAACTTGATCGTTTTGAGAAAGCCTACGGCTTGATTGCGGACGACTGGTACGCTTTTGAACGAATCCAGGGGCAGATATGTCCTGACACTCATCACGATCCGCTTGCGCCTGCTCGACAAAATGAGGCGCGGGAAACAACCGCCTGTGTTTCTGTCAAGAAACTCGGACGATATCTCATGCCGCAAATATCGGAGCCACATCTGCGCTTGCTGATCGATGAAACTGCTCCTTCCCATCACCAAAGTGCCAGTGGGACCACTGGCCGCACTCTGGAGCTTAGGCTAGTTTCCAAAGAAGCCAACCAACTCGTTTCCTTCTGGGAAGTGGCGTATTTCGACGTTCCCGCATTTCCGCCGATATTGGTGAACGGAGAGAAGGGCTGGCTTAGAGAGCCATTCGGGGTGAATCATACGCCTCCCCCCGATCCAATAAAGTTCGTTCTAGATGCAATCG
>NZ_SPQT01000130.1 GCF_004571025.1 Bradyrhizobium niftali
GGGAATCGGCGTCGACGACACGGCGTGGGACCATTCGGTGTTCTCGAAGAACCGCGACCGGCTGCTGGAAGGCGACATCGCGGCCAAGTTCATGGCGGCGGTGCTGGCACAGCCCAAGGTGAAGAGGCTTCTGTCGAGCGATCACTTCTCAGTCGATGGCACGCTGATCGAGGCCTGGGCCTCGATGAAGAGCGTCAAGCCCAAGGACAGCTCGGGCGAGCCGCCGGCGCAAGGCGGCGGGCGCAATGCCGAAGCGGACTTCCATGGCCAGAAACGCTCGAACGATACCCATGCTTCGACCACCGATCCCGATGCCAGGCTCTATCGCAAGGGTAAAGGCAAGGAGACGAAGCTGTGCTTCATCGGGCATGGGCTGATGGAGAACCGCCACGGCCTGCTGGTCGACGCCTGTTTGACGAAGGCCGATGGTCATGCCGAACGGGTGGCCGCGCTGCACATGATCGAGCCCTATGCCGACCGGCCCACAGCGATCACACTTGGCGCCGACAAAGCCTATGACGCAGAAGACTTCGTCAACGAGCTGCGCTCGATGAATGTGACGCCACATGTTGCGCAGAACGTCAGCGGCCGCAGCTCTGCCATTGACGGGCGAACGACCCGGCACGGCGGCTATGCCGTCAGCCAGCGCATTCGCAAGCGCATCGAGGAGGCATTTGGCTGGATCAAAACGGTCGCCGGGCAAGAGAAGACCAGGTTCCGTGGTCGTGAGCGTGTCGGATGGGCCTTTACCTTCGCTGCCGCCGCCTACAATCTGGTGCGGC
>NZ_SPQT01000014.1 GCF_004571025.1 Bradyrhizobium niftali
CCTCACACCACCCGCAACACCACCGCCCCGATCGCCCCCACCCACAGCGCAATGGCTGCGATGCCCTGGATCAGGAAGCCCGGGCCGCGCTTTGCGGCGGCCTTCGAATAGCCGATGAAATAGACGATGCGGCCGGCGATCCAGAGCGCGCCGATCCCGGCTGCGACGGCGTCGCTGATGTAGATCGCGAACAGCCAGAGCGAGGGCAGGACAATCGGCATCCATTCCAGCGTGTTCATCTGGATACGGAAGGCGCGCTCGAAATCCGGATGGCCCGACATCGCCGGCACCTTGACGCCGGTCTTGGTGCGCGAGCGTGACACGTTGATGCAGGTGAAGAGGTAAAATGCAATCGCCAGCAGCGTGACGAGGGCGGTGAGGTGATACATCGCTCGCTTCCTTGAAGAGGTCGCGCTTCAATACCCGGTCAGCTCGAGATAGCCAACACCGTCATGCGTGCCGGCAAAGCTGATCGGCCCTTCCCAATAGGAGAAGCCGGTCCCCATCCAGGCCCCCGGATTGAGCGGCTTGCAGGAAATCGAGAACGAGCGCGAGGGGATCGCGATCTGCCATTCCACCGGCAGCTTGCGTCCCGCGACCTCGGCGGTTGCCTTCGGCGTCATCTGGATGTCGCTACCCGCGATCATCTGCGTGCTGCCGGTGGCGGTGATCCAGTTGCCGAACGGATAGTCCTTGCCGTCCTTCTGCCGCAGCCGGTACAGCATCAGCTTGTCGCCGGATGCAAGATGCAGCGACAGCCAGTCCCAGCCGGTCTGGTCGGCGTCGAGCGGCTGGCTGCTCCACTCGCGGTCCATCCAGGCCTGCCCCGACACATCGACCGGCTTGTCGTCGATGGCGAGCGTGCCGCGCGCGCGGTAGAACGGCTGGCTGTAATAGTAGGAGGCCTGGCCGCGCTCGGATTTGCGGCTGAAGCCGCCATCGCCCTGCAATGCGACCGCACGATCGGCTTCCAACGTGAGCGCATAGCTGAAGTCGGGGCCGGAGGCCTTCACCGTCAGCGGCGCCAGTGTGCGATCGTCGGTGCGATCAAGACCCTTCATCTCCCAATCGTCGATCCACGCAGCGAACGGCTGTGCCGTGACGCCGGCCTGCCCGATCCCGCCGCGCGAAAACAGCTCGCTGAAGCGATGGGTGTCGGCGCGCGTCACCGCGGCATGCGCCATCCAGATTTGCTGATTGGCCCAGCCTTCCCCTTGCGGTCCCGGCTGTGCCGCCTGGCGGAACAGCGTCCATTGCAGGCCGCAAGGTGCGCCTCGGCTGTCGACGAGGTTCGCCGTGAGATACCACCACTCGATGCGAAACTCCGGATGCGGCCCGTGATCGGCGGGAAACGTGAACGTCTTCCCCGGCGTGACCTTCGCAAAGCCGTCGGCGGTCTCGCCGAGCCCGGCATAGCCTTGCGCGCCGGCGTGGCGCGCAAGAGCGAGCGAGGCAATGCCGCCGGCAAACGCGCGCCGCGAGATCTTGTCAGCGCTCATTGGCAAACACCTTGACGAGGTCTGCCGGCTGCATCCGCGCCAGCCGCGCGACCGGCAGCGCTGCGGCAAGCAGAGAGGCGACCAGCGCGACCGCGACCAGCTCGACGAGTTGCAGCGGAAACACATGGAACGGCAGCCGCCAGCCGAACGCCTTCACATTGACGATCGCGATCAGGCACCACGCCACGAGCAGTCCGAGCGGCACGGCCAGCAGCGAGGTGAACAGCGCCACCGACAGCGTCTTGGTCAGCTCGATTGCGGCGAGGCGTGGCCGCGTGATGCCGACCGCCCACAGCGGCGCAAGCTGCGGCAGGCGGGAGTTGGCCAGCGTCAAAAGGCTGGTCAGCAGCGCGATGCCGGCCACACCGAGCGTGAAGGCATTCAGCGCCGACGTCACCGCAAAGGTGCGGTTGAAGATCCGGATCGACTCCGCCTTCACCGTCGCCTGGTCGGCAACGCTACGGTCGTCGAGCGCAAACTGCTTCTGCAAGGCCGCGATCAGGCCCGAAATCTTGTCTCGTGGGACAATGAGCCCGATCCGCGTCTGCGGCGTCTGCGGAAATTGCCGGATCAGCGCCGCGACGTTCACGGCGAGCTGTCCCTTGGGATTGCCGTAATCGGCATAGATGCCGACGATGTCGAGCTCCCAGGTCCCGCCCGGCGCCGGCACCTCGACGACGTCGCCGACCCGAACGTTCAGCCGCCGGCTCAACTGCTCGCTGATGAAGGCGGCATTGCCCGGCACGAGCCGGGTCCAGGCGCGCGTCGCAGTCTCCAGCAGCGGCCAGCGCTCGCGATAGAGTGCGTGATCGGGCAGGCCGAACAGCTCCACCGGCTGGCCCTGAACTTGCGTCTCGGCGCGGCCGCCCGAGAGAATGGCTTGAACCTCGCTGCGCTCCTTCAGCCAGTTCCGGATCGCGACAGCTTGCGCATTGTCGGAGGCGCTGATGTAGACGTCGGCCGCGAGCCGTCCGTTGAGCCAGCCGACAAAAGTGCGGCTGAACGTTTCCACCATGGTGGAGACGCCGACATTGACGGCGAGCGCGAGCAGCAGCGCCATCAGCGCCAGCGACAGCCCGGAGAGCTGCTGCCGGCTGTCGGCCCAGAACCACAGCGCGAGCGGTCCTCGCGCTGCGCGCTGGCCCACGCGCAGGATGATGTCGAGGAAAGCCGGCAGGATCAGTGCCGCGCCCAGCATCAGCGCCGCCAGCACGCCAAAGCCTGCGATCAGCGACTCGCCATAGCGAAGCAGCAGCAGCGCGACCGCGAACACCATGCATGCCGCAATGCTTTGCAGGATCAGCCAGCGGCGCTGCCTCTGCTGCCAGGCGTATGGCTGCGCCGTGGCCAGCACCGGCATCCGGATTGCCTTGATCAGGCTGGTCGCCGCCGCAACAAGCGCGCCGGCAACGCTGATGCCGATGCCCGCGAGCCACCATTCGGGCCGCAGCGTGAGTTGCCCCGGGATCTGCGCGCCATAGAGCCCGCGCAGCGACGCCGCGACGTCGGGCAACAGCGCAGCCGCGATGAAATAGCCGCAGACGAGCCCGATCAGTCCGGCGACCAGCGCCAGCGCCACCAGCTCGATCACCAGCACCGTGTTGACCAGCCGCGCCGAGGCGCCGCAGGCCCGCAACGTGCGCAGCATCGGCAGCCGCTGCTCGAAGGCGAGCCCGACGGCCGAGTTGACAATGAAGAGGCCGACGAAGAACGACAACAGGCCGAAGGCGGTGAGGTTGAGATGAAAACTGTCGGTGAGGCGCTCCAGCTCCGTCTCCGCATTCGGCTCGATCCGTTGCAGCCGGTCACCGACGACGCTCGCCAGCGGCGCGGGCTTGCCCTTCGGCTTGCCGATCAGGAGGCGAGACACCTGGTCCGGCTTGTTCAGCAGCTTCTGCGCCACGCCGATATCGACCACCAGCACGCCGGGCACGAGCTGTGGCTGCACGTGCAGTGGCGGCAGCTTTGCGCCGCTGCTGATCGGCGGCGCCGCGCCTTCCTGCTCCTGCAAATCGCTCAGCGTCTCCTTCGCCACCAGCGTCCGGCCGGGCGGCGCGACGAAGCTGCTCAAATCCGAAGCACCAAGGCGCGGCGCGTTGCCGACATCCACCGGCAGCGTGACCGGCTCGATGCCGAGCAGCCGCACCGAGCGCCCGTTGATCTGGACGCGGCCTTCCAGCACCGGCGAGACCGGCCAGCCCGCGCGGCGAAGCTTGACGAACAGGTCTTGCGAAAAGGTCGCCGCATCTGGCGCGACCAGCATCGCCGTGCGCGCGCCGCCGAACGTCGCCGCGGCGCGGTCATAGGCATTGCGGGCCTGCTGGTTGATCGCCTGCACGCCGCTCCACAGCGCGGTTGCGGCGATCAGCCCGATCAGAAGCGTCGCGAACTGCATCCTGTGCCGCCGCCAATGGCTCAGGAGCACCGCGAGGACCCACAGCGCGCGCTTCATGTGATCCGCCCCGCATGCAGGGTGAGGTGGCGGTCGAGCGTAGCGGCCAGATGCAGGCTGTGCGTCACCATCAGGAAGCCGCAGCCGGTGCGCGTGACGAGGTCGCGCGTCAGCGCCAGCACGTCCTCGGCGGTCGCTTCGTCCAGATTGCCGGTCGGCTCGTCCGCGAGCAGCAGCGAGGGTTTTGTCGCCAGCGCCCGGCCGATCGCGACGCGCTGCTGCTGGCCGCCGGACAATTGCTC
Source organism: Bradyrhizobium niftali (assembly GCF_004571025.1). GTDB lineage: Bacteria > Pseudomonadota > Alphaproteobacteria > Rhizobiales > Xanthobacteraceae > Bradyrhizobium > Bradyrhizobium niftali. Next base: position 4,194 of record NZ_SPQT01000014.1, read on the forward strand.
GGGATAGCGCGTCAAGAGGGTGCCGAGCCCGAGCCGTTCGACCAGCTCCCTGGACCAGGCCGCGTCATGCCGGCCGGCGATCCGCGCCTGGAAAGCCAGATTGTCCGCGACCGACAGGCTCGGGATCAGGTTGTACTGCTGGAATACGAGGCCGATCCGGTCGCGCCGCAGGCTCGCGCGTCCCGCGTCCGACAGCTTGGTGACCTCGGTGTCCTCGAGCCGGATCGAGCCGCCGTCGGCGGCGTCGAGCCCTGCGATCAGGTGCAGCAGCGTGCTCTTGCCGCTACCGGATTCGCCGGTCAGCGCGACGCGTTCGCCGGCCTTGAGGTCAAGGTCGACGCCGCGCAGCACGTGGACCGGTTCGGCGGCCGCGGAGAACGTCTTGGAGAGATTTCGGATGCTCAGCACGATGAATGGCGCCGGACGGAATTAACGGAAATGCTGCGTAGCACACCTGCACCGGAAATGCCGGGGTTGCGTTGCCGTCGAAGCCGTTGTTAGCTCCAACAACGGCCAAATCAAAAAACTGCCAAAAAGACACGGGGAGAACGATGAGCGCTCAGGGAACGCCCATGGTGGCGGGCAAGACGACGACATCCGGGGAAACACCGAAGGGCGCCTGGACGGTCACCTTTCTGCTGTTTCTCTTCATGCTGGTGAACTTCGCCGACAAGATCGTGGTCGGCCTCGCCGGCGTGCCGATCATGACGGACCTCAAGCTCACTCCGGAGCAGTTCGGCCTGCTCGGCTCCTCGTTCTTCTTCCTGTTCTCGATCTCGGCCATCGTGGTCGGCTTCATCGTCAACAAGGTGCCGACGCGCTGGGTGCTGCTGTCGCTCGCGGTGGTCTGGGCGCTGGCACAGTTTCCGATGGTCGGCACCGTCTCCTTCACCACGCTGCTGATCTGCCGCATCGTGCTGGGCGCCGGCGAAGGCCCGGCCTTCTCGGTCGCCGCGCACGCCATCTACAAATGGTTCCCCGACGAGAAGCGCACGCTGCCGACTGCGATCCTGTCGCAGGGCTCGGCCTTCGGCGTCATCCTGGCGGTGCCGGCGCTGAACTGGGTCATCGTCAATCACTCCTGGCACTACGCATTCGGCGCGCTCGGCGTCGTCGGCCTGATCTGGGTCTGTGCCTGGCTCGCGCTCGGCAAGGAAGGTCCGCTGGAGGACACGCAGGCCCTTGCCGTCACCGAGACGAAGATTCCCTATCTTCAGCTTCTCACCTCGCGCACCTTCGTCGGCTGCGTCGCGGCGACCTTCGGGGCTTATTGGGCGCTGTCGCTCGGGCTGACCTGGTTCACGCCGTTCATCATCAAGGGCCTCGGCTTCTCGCAGAGCCAGGCCGGCTGGATTTCGACCCTGCCTTGGGTGTTCGGCGCCACCATCGTGATCCTGACGGGCTGGATCTCGCAATTGATGATGGCCCGCGGCTCGACCACGCGCGTCGCCCGCGGCGTGCTCGGCTCCGTGCCGCTGGTCATCGGCGGCCTGATCCTGGCCACGATGCCGCACGTCCAGGGCGCCGCCCTTCAGCTCACCTTGCTCGTGATCGGAACGGGCTTGTGCGGCGCGATCTACGTCGTCTGCCCGCCCATGCTCGGCGAATTCACGCCATCGTCGCAACGCGGCGCGATCCTGGCGATCTACGGCGCGCTCTACACGCTCTCGGGCATCATCGCGCCCGCCGTGATGGGCACCGTGATCCAGCGCGCCGGCAGCATGCTCGACGGCTACATGACCGGCTTCACCATCAACGCCGTGATCATGGTCGGCTCCGGCCTGCTCGGCCTGCTCCTGCTCTGGCCGAACAGTGAAAAGGCCAGGCTGACGCGCGGTGCCGCCCCGAAGGCAGCGGCGCTGAAGGGTGTGGTGTCGCCGACGTAAGGGGCTCCAAAAGCCCGCCACAAACACAATCGTCGTCCCGGCCTAGTGCGCAATTGCGCACGGGGGCCGGGACCCATACCCCCAGGGAGAAGTTTGGCGAAGACTCGGAGTGGGTAGCTCCGCGTATAGCTAACAGTTGTGGTTATGGGTCCCGGCCTTCGCCGGGACGACAGCGAGAGTGAAGCGCGGCTTTCGCGCCTCAGGCGCAGTCCTCGCTAGTTCACCACCCCCTGCGCGCCCCGAATCAGCTTCCCCGGCCGACGCCCTGACGCCTCGCCGTGCCGCCGCGTCACCACGCCCGACACGATGGTCGCCTCATAGCCGTCGACGTCCTGCAACAGCCGCCGTCCGCCGACCGGCAGATCGTAATGCACCTTCGGCGGATGCAGATGCAGGCGGTCATAGTCGATCACGTTGACGTCGGCCTTGTAGCCGGGCGCGATCAATCCGCGATCGGTGAGGCCGACCGAGAGCGCGGTCTTGCGTGACTGCGCCGCGACCACGAACGGGATGGTGAGCTTCTCGCCGCGCTTGCGGTCGCGCGTCCAGTGCGTCAGCAGATAGGTCGGGAAGCTCGCATCGCAGATGATGCCGCAATGCGCGCCGCCGTCGGACAGGCCCGGCACCGATTGCGGATCGATCAGCATCTCGCGCGTCGCATCGAGATTGCCGTCGGCATAGTTGAGGAACGGCACGTAGAGCATGCCGCGGCCTTCGTCCGACAGCATCGCGTCGTAGGCGAGCTCCTCGGGCCGCCGTCCCTGCTTGCGCGCCTGCGGGCCGAGCGCGTTCTCCGGCGGCTGCTCGTAATCGGGGGGATCGCCGAGCAGGAACATCTTGTCGTAGTTGGGCCGGAAGAACAGCGGATCGTCGGTCGCGGTCGCCGTCTCGCTCAGGATCGCCTGGCGGACCTCGCTCTGATGCAGCCACGCCAGTCGCTCTCTCAGCGGCAGATGCGCGATTCGCGCGTAGCTCGGATGGGTCTGGAACGGATTGCGCGACAGCTCGAGGCCGAGCAGCAGGCCGACCGGGCGCGCCGCGATCTGCGCGGTGATGGAGAGGCCGCGCCTGGCCGCGGCATTGATCTCGTCCAGCGTCTGGCGCCAGCGCTGCGGCGCCTTGTCGTTCTGCGTGATCGAGAACGAGATCGGGCACTTCGTGGCATCAGCCACCCGCAGCATCATCGGCAGGTCTTCGTGAATGGTGGAGAGATCGAGCACGAATTGCAGCACGCTGCGGCCTTCGCGGTGCATCGCGCCGGCAATCGCGGTGAGCTCGTCCTCGCCGGCCTTCAAGGTCGGCGTGAAGTCGCCGGTCGAGGTACGGTGATTGAGCGTGCGCGAGGTCGAGAAGCCGAGCGCGCCGGAGCGCACCGCCTCGCCCGCGAGCTTTGCCATCGCCGCATTGTCTTCCGCCGTGGACGGATCGCGGCGCGCGCCGCGCTCGCCCATCACATAGACCCGTAGCGCCGCATGCGGCAATTGCGCGCCGACATCGATGTCGAAATCGCGCCTGGACAGCCAGTTCATGTAGTCCGGAAAACTCTCCCAGGCCCAGGGAATGCCGGCGCTCAGCACCGGCTCGGGAATGTCCTCGACGCCTTCCATCAGCTGGATCAGGCGGGTGTGGTCGGCAGGCTTGCATGGCGCAAAGCCCACGCCGCAATTGCCCATGATCGCCGTGGTGACGCCGTTCTGCGACGACGGCGTCATGTCCTGGCTCCAGGTGACCTGCCCGTCATAATGGGTGTGGACGTCGACGAAGCCCGGCGTCACCAGCTTGCCGCGCGCGTCGATTTCCTCTTGTCCCTTCGCGGAGATCTTCCCGACCTCGGTGATCCTGCCGGCGGTGATGGCGACATCGGCCTCGAACAATTCGCCGCCGCTTCCATCCGCGACGGTGCCGCCGCGGATCACGAGATCAGGATTGGTCATGAGGTTTCTTCCCGTTTTGTTTTGTTTCTTTTCGTCGTCCCGGACAAGCGCGCGCCGATCCGGGACCCATAACCACAGGGAGATGTTTGGCGAAGACTCGGAGTGACTAGTCTCGCGCTACAACTTCTCCCTGTGGTTATGGGTCCCGGCCTTCGCCGGGACGACGATAAAATTCGTAGCTACGCCTTGGCAGGCTTCCGCTCCGTGAACGGCGACAGCACCACGGTCGCCACCATGAAGATCACGGAGGCGCCGAACACCCAGTGCGGCGCGCTTTGGTCCATGATCCAGCCGAACAGCAGCGGGCTGACGATGCCGCCGAGATTGAAGCCGGTGGAGACGATGCCGAAGGCGCGGCCGGCCGCGCCGGCAGGAGCCGCATTGCGCACCAGCATGTCCCGCGAGGGCGCGATCACGCCGGAGAGGAAGCCCGCCGCCGTCATCGTCGCGGTCAAAGCCCAGCCGGGCATCGTCACCAGTGCGATCAAGAGCACGATCGCCGCATTCGCGGCAAAGCAGGCGGCGGCGACATAGCCGTGACGCTCGGTGTGGTCGGCGAGGAAGCCGCCCGCGAGCACGCCCGCGGCGCTGGCGGCGAGGAACGCGGTCAGTGCGACGTTGGCGATCGAATAGGAAGCGCCGTAGCCGCTCATCAGCGCCACCACGCCGAAATTGTTGATGCCGGCCACCGACAGGCTGAGCAGCATGAACAGCGCGGTCAGGGTGATCAGCGCCGGCGTGATCACGGCCTGCTTCGGCGCGGTTTCGTTGCCCGGCTTTTTCTTGTGTGCGCCGGCCTCGGGGATGCCCATGGCCACCAGCAGCAGTGCCACCAGAATCGCGATCGCGCCCGATGCGATCAGCGCACCGACACCGCCGGATACGGTGACCAGCGCGGCGACGATCGCCGGCGTCACGGCACCGCCGAGATAGCCGGCAAAGGTGTGGATCGAGAAGGCGCGGCCCATCCGCGCCTCGTCCATGTGCTCGGCGAGGATCGCGTAATCGGCGGGGTGATAGACGCTATTGGCGAGTCCGAGCAGCACGGCGCAGGCGATCAGCGAGGCGTAGCTCAAATGCAGGCCGAGCAGGATCAGCGCGAGGCCACCGAGCGTGAGCCCGACCAGCAAGATCCTGCGCGCGCCAAAATGGTCGACGAGATAGCCGGTCGGCGCCTGCGTCAGGCCCGATACGACCGCAAGCGTGGTCAGCGCGAAGCCGAGCTCGACATAGCCGACGCCGAGCCGCTCCTTCAGGAACGGGAACAGCATCGGCAGGACCAGCAGATGGAAATGGCTGACCCAATGCGCGATCGAGATTCCCGTCAGCGTGCGCAGCGCGCTGTCCGCCTTGCCTTGCTGCGGTGCGGCGAGAACGTCGACCATTGCGGTAGTTTCACTCCCTGGGGGAGCGCAAACTATCGGGGACAGCGGTTATTTGTCCATGAACGCAGGCGCATGGCAGGTAGCGCGGGCGGGGCGCTATACGTCGTTCCGGCGGAGGATTGTGCGTGAGCGTGCAGCCAAACGCACACCGAACGCCCCTCACAACGGCTCGTCATCGGGACCGTACCGGTCACGCTTCGGTGTTGCGATGTCGCCGTCTTCGTAATCGTCGTCGTCGAGGTCGCGCGGCAGCGGCTTCTTCGCCTTGTTGTCCGCCAGCTTCTCGCTGGCAGTCTTGGGCGGCTCGCTCGGCTTGGCGGTCTTGTTGGCGATCTTGGCCATGGCTGTTCCCGGATGGTGATGCTGCATCCGATCCTAGTCGCAATATGTGGGCAGCGCCCGACTTATCTCAAGAATGGCGCGCCGGGCCGTCAGTGCACCACCGGCCCGCCCGCCTTCTTCCAGGCATCGATGCCGCCGGCGATATGGGCGGTATTGGCGAGGCCCGCTTCCTTCGCCGCCGCGACAGCCATCGCCGAGCGTTCGCCGAAGGCGCAGAAGAACACGACGCGGCGGCCGGTGGCGGCCGCGACCTCGCGCAGCATGCCGCCGGGCTTCAGGCTCTCCTCGACGGACGGATAGGGCGTGTGCAGCGCGCCTTCGAGCATGCCGTGCTTGGCGCGCTCGTTGGTCTCGCGCAGATCGACCAGCAGGATGTCAGGCCGGCCGAGGATGCGGATCGCCTCGCCAGCGCTCAGCGCGCGGCCCTCCTTCTCCAGCTCCTCCTGATGCAGGCCGACGCGCATGTTGGCGGGCACCGCCACGTCCATCATCTTCGGATTGGGCAGCTTCAGGTTCGCCATCAGCTCGATATATTCGTCGACCGAGCGCACCTGGAGCCGCGGATTGTAGCGCTTCTCCTCGCCGATGGTGGAGACGGTGTCGCCCTTGTAGTCATGCGCCGGGAACACCATCGTCTCGTCCGGCAGCTTGAGCAGGCGGTTGAAGATCGAATCGTACTGTGCGCGCGAGGAGCCGTTCTGGAAATCGGTGCGGCCGGTGCCGCGGATCAGCAGCGTGTCGCCGGTGAAGACGCGGTCGCCCATCAGGTAGGAATAGGAATCGTCGGTGTGGCCGGGCGTGTACATCACGTCGAGCGACAGCCCCTCGATCGTCACCTTGTCGCCGTCGGCGACCCGCATCGCCACCACGTCGGCCTTGGTCTGGTCGCCCATCACGGTCATGCAATGGGTGCGGTCGCGCAGCTCGCCGAGCCCGGTGACGTGGTCGGCATGAAGGTGGGTGTCGACCGCCTTGACCAGCTTGAGGTCGAGCTCGCGCAGCAATTGGCAATAGCGGTCGACCTTCTCCAGCACGGGATCGAGGATCAGCGCCTCGCCGCCAGGGCGGCTGGCAAGGACGTAGCTGTAGGTGCCCGAAACACTGTCGAAGAGCTGGCGGAAGATCATGGCAAGACCCCGGCGTGGAGCTGATTTCGAGATTCTACTACGCCGCGGGCCAAAAAGAGAAGTAATGCACTGCAAAAATAAGAAAAATTGGAAGATTTTCATTCCGCGTGATGAGGCTCGGGGTGGGGTTTGGGGGCTGGCACGTCACACTCGCTGTCATCGCCCGCTACCGGGTCTCGCCTTCGGCGAGCCCCGGTAGCGGGGAATGACAGCGGTGGGTGAGGCGGCGCCATAGCGCCCATGACGGCTCTCGAGCGTCGTCCCGCACGTCGCCCCCGGACGCGGCACTCCTACGGTCGCACCACCGTGTACCCGTTCTCCGCCAGGAACAGGATCTGCCCGACCCCGACCTGCACCGGGGTGGCGGCTGAGATGAACTCGGGCCGCTTGCCCGTCTCCCGCTCGATCGTGTCGACGGTGTTGAGGCAGATGTCGAAGCGCACGCCTTGCGCGATCAGGCTCTCGACCTGCTTGCGGCGCTCGCTGCCCGGCAGCAGCAGGTCGATGCCGGGGCCGAACGCCACCACCTCGATCGCGACCTTGTCGGGGTCGTAGGCCTTCAGCAGATTGTTGGCGACGCTCAGCACCAGCGCCTGCTTCCGGGCATCGCCGTCGGAGAGCTGGAGCACGATCCTGTGCTCGGCGAACGGCTTGTCCTGAGGCGGCACCTGCTGCGCAAGAGCCGGCGGCGTCGCGGCTAAGGCGAGCAGCGCCAGCATCAGCGCGCGAAACATTTGCAAGCGCCTCATCCCTGTCCTGCAATCCCGGGATTGTCCTCGACGCCCTTCAGCGTGACGCCGGAGCCGAGCCGCTCCTGAAGCATCCGGCCCGAGCGCAAATATCTGGCCACCACGTCCCACACCGGCGCGCCCTGCTGGCCGTTGACCGAGGCCCAGCCCGCGACCTTGTAGCGGTGGTTGGCGCTGATCGCCTTGCCGTCATTGAGCTTCAGCTCCGAGATGCGGCCGCCGATCGCGCCCGCCGGCGTGCAGGTGTAGCTGAGGCCGCCGGCGCGCACCATGTCGCCGCCCTGCTGGTAGTAGGGATCGGCGTTGAAGAGATTGTCGCAGATGTCCTCCAGCACGTCCTTGATCTGCGCGCCGGTCATCTCCTGCACATAGGTCTCGGGATAGCTGATCGCGGTTTCCGCGAGCACATCCTCCATGGTCAGCGCCTGGCCGGATAGTGCGGTAACGCCCCAGCGGAAGCCCGGCGACAATGCGATCTGGGCATCGAGCTCGGTGCGCAGCGCCGAGCAGATCAGCTCGTCGACCGGGCCGGTGAAATTGCCGCGGCGATAGAGCAGCCGGTCGGGCGTTGCGATCTTCTCCGACCAGTCGGCCACGTGCGGCGCACGAACCCGGCCGATCAGCTCGGCCATCGCAGGATCAGGCTTCAGCAGCTCGGAATAGACCGGCAGCAGATGATATTTGACGTCGCTGACCTTGCCCTTGTCGAGCGCGAGATCGAGCACGCCCAGGAATTTCCCGTTGGAGCCGGCATTGGTGACGAGCGTGGTCCCGCTGGCGTTCTTCACGGGAATCGGCTGCGGCACGGCGTCATGGGTGTGACCGCCGAGGATGACGTCGATGCCGGTGACGCGGCTTGCGAGCTTGAGGTCGACGTCCATGCCGTTGTGCGAAAGCAGGATGACGGCATCGACCTTCTCGGCGTTGCGCAAGTTATCGACATGCTTCTGAAGCTCTTCCTCGCGGATGCCGAAGGTCCAGTCCGGCGTGAACCGTTTTGGATGCGCGATCGGCACGTAAGGGAAGGCCTGGCCGACGATCGCGACGCGGTGACCGCCGAGCTCCTTGATGACGGAGGGCTTGAAGACGCGCCCCGTGGCCTTGTCGAAGGCGGCGGCGTCGTTGAACGCGGCTTCCTCGGTCAGGAATACGTTCTGCGCCAGGAACTCGCCCTTGAAGCGCTCGAGATTGTCGCGCAGCGCCTGCTCGCCATAGGTGAATTCCCAATGCCCGGTCATCGCTTCGATGCCGAGCAGATTGGCGACCTCGACCATGTCGCGGCCCTGCATGACGTTGGCGAGTCCCGTGCCCTGCCAGAGGTCGCCGCCATCGACGAGCAGCGAGTGGTTTTCGCCGACGTCGCCGCGCAAGCGGTCGATCAGCGTCTTCAGATGAGCAAAGCCGCCGAGCTTGCCGAAGCGGACCGCGGATTTCTCGAACTCGAAGCAGGTGAAGGCATAGGCATCGGCGCTGTCGGGCCGGATGTTGAAGCGCTCCAGGAAGGCGCGTCCGACCAGATGCGGTGGTCGCCCTGCCATGTCGCCGATGCCGATATTCACGCTCGGCTCGCGGAAATACACCGGATTGAGCTGCGCATGCGTATCGGTGATGTGCAGGATCCGCGCACGGCCGAAACGCTCGATGTCGTAGATGCTCGCCGCTTCAGTGCCGCGCGCGAGCCGCGGCAGGCTGAGCGATGCCGCGGCAACGCCTGCACTCTTCAGGAAATCACGGCGGCGGATCGCCATCCAGAATCCTCCGCGCCTCATCGGCAGTTCAGTTGAGGTCCAGTCTAGCGGATTTCCATCGCCTTCCAGGCGTCTTTTTCGGACGTGGCCTGGAAGATCGACGCCTTCGCCAGCGCCTCGGCCTCCTGGGCGGCGGCCACGGCGCGGTCGAAATCACCGCCGTCGGCCGCCTTCTTCGCCGCCGCCAGCGTCGAGACGGTCACGGTCCACTGATTGCGCATGCCGGCTGCCTCCTTGGAGGCGGCTTCGGCGGCGGCATAGGCCGCCTTGTAATCCGCCTCATTTGCCGCGCGCGCCGCTGGCGCGAGGCTGAGGGCGAGCAGCATGGCGAGAGGAAGTGACCGCTTCATGGCCGCGCTCCCGGCCCTGATATCGGCAGGCCATTGGCGACGTAGGAGAGGAAATATTCGACGTCGCGATATTCATCCGCCTGCGGCTCCAGCGGAACCGCCCGGGTCTGGCTGTTGCAGGTGACGAAGCGGCGGCTGGTCGTGCCCATGCCGCTCCATTCGGAGCGGTAGATCGGCATCGCGTTCAGAATGCCGAGCGCCGGCGCCAAAATCTCGGCGCGGATGCGCTCGCCCGGGCTCTGCACATGGCAGCTCGCGCAGGAGAAATTCATCTGGCCGCGCCTTGTGTAGAAATAGCGCTTGCCGTTCTCGAACGCGGCGAGCGCGCGGGGATCGTCGGGGATCTTGATGTCCATCGGCTTGCCGCGCGAGGTGAAGGCCATATAGGCGGTCAGCGAGGCCATCTCGTCCTTGACGTAGGAATAGGGCGCTTCGCCATTGGCCTCGCGGCAGCGGTTGAGCGCGAGCTCCAGCGTGACGACCTTGCCTTCCTTCGTGTCGAAGTAAGGATAGTTCTGGCGGATGCCGATGCCGCCATTCGGAAAGCAGTCGGCATAGGTCTTGCCGTTCTTGAACGGGGTGGCGAACATTTCCTTGCCGGCGTCGAGCGCGAATTCGTAAGGCGGGAATTCTTCCTTCTCCTGCCACTGCCGCTTCATGTCCTCGTTCATGGAATAAGGACCGTTGACGAAATCCTCGTGCTTCACATCGGGAAATTTCTGGAAGTAGAAATTCTGGAACGCCTTTGCGTCGGCAACGGGATCGACCTTGTCGGCAGCGATCACACGTGGAGAGGTGAGGGCGAACGCGACAAGCGTGGCGCTCAACGAGCCAAGCAGGAGGGCAGACCGGGCCTTCATCACGCGATCTTCGCGGTCGTCGTGTCCGACCCGCCCTTGTTGTCGGTCCAGGAGATCTTGAGGTCGTCGCCCTTCTTGGCGCCCTTGAAGCTGAACTTGACGTAGGGATCCTTGGAGACCGCGGTGCCCCAATCGGCGACGAAGACGTCCTTGCCGTTACATTCGAACTTCAGCTGCTGGATGAAATGCGCTGGGATCACCTCGCCCTTGGAATCCTTGACCAGGCCGGTGTCCATGGGGTGCTGGATCAGCGCCTGCACCTCGGTGATGTCGCCGTTGGATGTTGAGCGGACGCGAATGCTGGATGCCATGTCGATCTCCTTAGCCGCCGCAGCCGCCGACGGTGACTTTGACTTCCTTGGTCGCGCTGTAGAGCTTGCCGTCGGCTTCCACGATCGCGGTCACGTTGGTAGTCTTGGCCATCTTCAGCCGGTTGGCGACAGCAGGCAGCGTGCCATCGGGAATCCTGTAGGACGCCGCGAGCGCGTTCGGGTTCTCGGCCACGAAGAACGAGATCGAGGTCACCTTGTCGAGCGTCGTCGTCACCGAGATCGGCACCACGCCGCCATTCTCGGCGATCTCCGGCGCATCCAGCTTGACCTTGTCGGAGGGCTCGACGGTTTTGCCGTAGAGCGCCTTGATGGCGTCCGCCTCGTTCTTCAGCTTGAACGCCTCTTCCGGATATTTGTCGTTGGCCGCGGCGCGCGCGGGAGCCGCGCCGAACGGCAGATTGCCGAGGCCGAGCAGCGCGACGCCGGCCGCGCCCTGAAGGATCAGGCGCCGCGTCGGATGAGGGCCGGTGGTCGTGGTCATCTGAGCTCTCCTGGCGTGCCTGAAGTCACAGGGTTTGCAGGAAATCAACGATCGCGCTGATCTCCTGGTCGGTCAAAATCCGGTTCCGGCCGAACGGCGGCATCATGGTCTGCGGATTGCGCTTGGTCTCGTCGAAGATGATCGCGACCAGCTCGTTGCGATCGGGGTATTTTGCCTTGAGGTCCTTCAGCTCCGGGCCGATCGTTCCCGGCAGGTCGCCGCCCTTGATGACGTGGCAGGTCAGGCAATTGCCCTTGCCGCGGTCGAAGGCGAGCTTCCGGCCCTCGGCCACGGCGGATTGCGCCCGCGCCGGGCTGGCGAGGCCGGTGGCGAAGGCCAGCAGGAGGAGCAGGGCAGGCGTCCGGGAAAAGGCGGTCAAGGCGTCATTCCGAGGCGTTATGGCGATGGTCTCGATCGCGGAAATAGCAGCGTTCCAAAGCACAAAGGGCATCGCCTGACAATCAAGACTATGCACGCGGCAAAATGGAGTTAATATCTTCCGCATTGCAACTAAAGAGATTATTTGTTCGGCGGATTGGCTCGTGGGTGCGGGCCGGCTGTTTCGAGGGCGTTTGGGCGCCCATCCCGTTTTCATCGTGTTCTCGTTTTTTCAAGGGGACCTCATTTGGCTGAATATGTCGTCGAATTTGGCAAGGACGGCGGACGGGTTGAGTCCGATGGGCGGCTCGATGCGCCGGCATTCCATCGCAATCACGAGCCGCTCTGGGCGGCGCTGGAGAAGCATCTGGCAGGCAGCACCGGCAACGTGGTCGAGGTCGGCAGCGGAACCGGCCAGCACGTGGTCCATTTCGCCCGCCATACGCCCGATCTGGTCTGGTGGCCGAGCGACCTCAACCAGCGGCACGTGAAGAGCATCGAGGCCTGGCGCGTCCATTCGGGCCTGCCAAACATCCGCTCGCCGTTGCGGATCGATCTCTCCGATCCCGGCTGGTGTCCGGAGATGCGAAGCGGGCAGGGGCCGACCAACCTCGCCGCCGTGTTCTGCGCCAACGTCATCCATATCGCGCCGTGGACCGTGGCCGAGGGCCTGTTCGCCGGCGCCGGCCGCTATCTGCGCGCCGACGGCAAGCTGTTCCTCTACGGCCCGTTCAAGCGCGACGGCAAGCACACCGCGCTCAGCAACGCCGTGTTCGACACCTCCTTGCGCGAAGGCAATCCCGACTGGGGCGTGCGCGACATCGGCGATGTCGAGACGCTGGCGCGAGGCACAGGCCTTGGCCTGATCGATACGATCGAGATGCCTGCGAACAATCTGACGCTGGTGTTTTCGCGCTGAGTTGAGCGCGATGAGATCCGGACAATAGCCAGGAAAATGGTGCGCTCCCTCCCCCCCTTGCGGGGGAGGGCGGGGGAGAGGGGTGGCCCAGGAAGCGGTCTATCCTTCAGCAACTGTACTGGGCGCGCAAATCGAGAGAGTCCCCGTGGGAAACCCCTCTCCCTGCCCCTCCCCCGCAAGGGGGGAGGGAATGAGAGAGCGGGGCCCGCCTCACGTGGTGATGCTGAGTTCGAAGAGGCAGCGCAATCACGCCTCGCCGTCCCGCCACCCGATCTTCTCCTTCAAGAACCGGAAGCCCAGCACTTCGAAGCCGGCGCGCTCCTTGTTGTCCTTGCCGTAGCCGTGGCCGCCTGCCGCCGGCTCGTAGAACCAGGCCTCGTAGCCCATCGCCTGGAGTTTTGCCGCCATCTTGCGGGCGTGGCCGGGATGGACGCGGTCGTCGCGCCGCGTGGTGGCGATCAGGATCGGCGGATAGGGCTGGCCGGGCTTTGCGGTGTGATAGGCGGAGTAGGCCTTCAGCCACTCCCACTCCTCGGGCTTGTCGGGGTCGCCATATTCCGCGATCCAGCTCGCGCCCGCGAGCAGCTTGGTGTAGCGGCGCATGTCGATCAGCGGGATGGTGCAGAACAGCGCGCCGAAGCGCTCGGGGTATCGCACCAGCATGTTGGTGATGAGGATGCCGCCGTTCGAGCCGCCTTGCGCCGCGATGCGCTTCGCGCTCGTCACGCCGCGGCGGACGAGATCGGCGGCAACGGCGGCAAAATCGTCATGCGACAGCTTCTTGCCGGCGAGCCGGCCGGCATCGTGCCAGCGCGTGCCGAATTCGCCGCCGCCGCGCAAATTCGCCTGCACCGTCGTGCCGCCGCGCTCCAGCCACAGCTTGCCGAGCGAGGCGTTGTAATACGGCTTCACCGCGACGGCGAAGCCGCCATAGGCGCTCATATAGACCGGCGCATCGCCGGTCTCTTTGGCCGGACCGGTCTGCACATAGGGAATGCGCTCGCCGTCGATCGAGATCGCCTCGTGCTGGGTGACCACGAGGCCGTCGGCGGTGAACGTCTTCGGCGCCTGCTTCAGCACCGTCGGGCTTGCGACGCCGCGTTCGATGAGCAGCAGCGAGGGCGGGGTGAGCGGATCCTGCACGTTGGCGAGCAGGTCGCCATTGCTCTCGGACGGATGACGGTCGAGCGGCCAGATGTCGACGACGCCGATCTGCGGAAGGCCGCCGAGTGTGGCGGAGCTCCAGCCCGCGGCGGACGGCGTGCAGATCTCGAATTGCGGCTTGAGCTCGTCGAGGATCGACAGCACCAGCTTGCCGCCCGCCCAGAACAGGCCCTGCAATGCGCGCCGCGGGCCGGGCTCGAACAGGACCACGAAATCGCGGCTGCCGGCGATGAACGCCGAGAGCGAGATGCCGAGCACGGTGTCCGTGGCAAAGCTTCGGCCTCCGGCCGACCAGTCCTTGCGCAGCTTCATCGCGAACCAGTCGCCATGCGCCTGCATCCAGACGCCGGTCGGCAGGTCGAGCTTCGTCGTCGTGCCGGCCGCATCGCGCAGCCAGATCGCGCGATTGAAAAAGTCGATCTGGTCCACGATCCAGACCCGCGGCGCTGATCCGGTGTCGTCGGCCATGCCTGACATCGCCATGTGATCGGCGGTGGTCTCGATGATGATTTGCGCCTGATCGACGGGCTGGCCGCGCCGCCACAGGCGAACGGTCCGCGAATATCCGGAAGCAGTCGCCATGCCCTCGCCATGGGCGCTCGACAGCAGCAGCGTGTCCTGATCGAGCCAGTCAACGCCGCCCTTGGCTTCCGGCAGCGTAAAGCCGTCCGCCACGAAGCGCTTCGTCGCGACGTCGAATTCCCGCAAGGTGACGGCGTCGCTGCCGCCGCGCGACAGGCTCAGAATCGCCCGCGAGTGTCCCGGCATCGTGGCGATCCCGCTCAGCAGCCAGTCCTCGCTTTCGCTCGCCGCGAGCTGGTCGATATCAAGCATGGTTTCCCATGCCGGGCTCGCTTTTCGAAACTCCGCCAGATTGGTTCGCCGCCACAGGCCGCGCGGGTTGGTGGCGTCCTTCCAGAGATTGTGCAGGTCGTCGCCGCGCCGGCTGACATAGGGGATGTTGTCCTTCCGGTCGTAGATCGCCGCGAGGATATCGCGATCGCGCGCGAAGGCCGCTCCGCCGAACGCGGCGAGCGTCAGGCTGTTCTGCCGCTCCACGAAATCGAGCGCCTGCTTGCCTTCGATCTCCTCCAGCCACAGCCAGGGATCGTCGTCGGGAGCGCTGGGCGTGGGCCTGTCGTCGACGGTCATGAACGAAACTCCCGAAAATCGCGGCGGATAGGATTTGATCGAGCGCAAGCCGTCAAGAGCGCAGCCCGCTATCATCTGCCCGATTGCGTCAGAGGCATGGCCTGCGCCCGTTTGCGCCGGTTGCCCGCCCTCCCGCGCCCCTCCATAGTGCCGGGAATCAACAAGGCTCCTCGAAAGCCCCTTGGGGCGGAAATGCCGATGCTAGACGTGACTTCAGCCAATGAGATCGCTGCCGACGCTCGCGTGCGTGCCAATGTGGTGCGCCTTGCAGCCGCGCAGGCGCTGACCGGCGCCAACTCGGCGGTCATCTTCGCCACCGGTGCGATCGTCGGCGCCACGCTCGCGCCCGACATGTCGTTCGCGACCGTGCCGATCTCGATGTATGTGGTGGGCCTTGCCGCCGGCACGTTGCCGACCGGTGCGATCTCGCGCCGCTTCGGCCGCCGCGCCGCCTTCGTCATCGGCACCGGTCTGGGCGCGCTCACCGGCCTGCTCGGCTCGTTCGCCATCCTGCGCGGCTCGTTCGCGCTGTTTTGTGTTGCGACCTTCCTCGGCGGTCTCTACGGCGCGGTGGCGCAGTCCTATCGCTTCGCCGCCGCCGACGGTGCCAGCGCGGCCTACCGGCCGAAAGCGGTGTCCTGGGTGATGGCGGGCGGCGTGTTCGCCGGCGTGCTCGGTCCGCAGCTCGTGCAGTGGACCATGGATGTCTGGCAGCCTTATCTGTTCGCCTTCAGCTTCCTGGTGCAGGCGGCGGTGGCGCTGGTCGCCATGGGCATCGTCGCCGGCGTCGACATGCCGAAGCCGGCGCCGGCCGATCTGCATGGCGGCCGGCCGCTGATGACGATCGTGACCCAGCCGCGCTTCATCGCGGCGGCGCTGTGCGGCGTCATCGCCTATCCCATGATGAACCTGGTGATGACCTCGGCGCCGCTCGCCATGAAGCTCTGCGGCCTCAGCGTCAGCGATTCCAATTTCGGCATTCAATGGCACATCGTCGCCATGTATGGCCCGAGCTTCTTCACGGGCGCGCTGATCGCGCGTTTCGGCGCGCCGAAGATCGTCGCCGCCGGCCTGCTGCTCGAGGCCGGCGCGGCCACCATCGGTCTCTCCGGCATCACCGCGATGCACTTCTGGGCCACGCTGATCGTGCTCGGTGTCGGCTGGAATTTCTCCTTCATCGGCGCGTCCGCTCTGGTGCTGGAGACGCACCGGCCGCAGGAGCGCAACAAGGTGCAGGCCTTCAACGATTTCCTGGTGTTCGGCATGATGGCGATCGGCTCGTTCTCGTCAGGGCAATTGCTCGCCAATTACGGCTGGTCCGCGGTGAACATGGTGGTGTTTCCGCCGGTCGTGCTGGGGCTTGCCGTGCTCTCGCTGGTCTCCTGGGCGCGCCGCCGCAAGGCGCAGCTGGAAGCGGCCATGGGCGAGTTCCCGGACGCGGTCTGATGGCGGGAGGCTGTCAGCAGCGTTGATAGTTCGATCGCGGTCGAAGTGATTTTCGGGAGCCGCGTTGTTACATGATGCTCGTCATGAACAGGCGAGCGTGAAACCAGGCGCTTGCGGGGGATGCGAAGGAGAAGCGCGAATGCTCGACAACCCTCGACATCTCACCGTTGACGAATCCTCGCTTCGCTACGAAGGCTGGCGCATCGTCGCGGTGTGCTTTCTGCTCGCGACCTTCGGCTGGGGGTTAGGCTTCTACGGCCAGAGCGTCTATGTTGCCGAGCTCCAGCGTGCGCGGGGCTGGCCGGCCTCGCTGATCTCCTCAGGCACGACGTTCTTCTATCTGTTCGGCGCACTGCTCGTCGTCTTCGTCGGCGAGGCCGTCAGAAAATACGGCCCGCGCCTCTGCCTGATCGCGGGCACGCTGGCGATGGCCGCCGCGGCAGTCGCGATCGGCGCGGTGCGCGAGCCCTGGCAGCTTTATCTCGCCAACGCCGTGCTCGCCTTCGGCTGGGCCGGCACCAGTCTCGCCATGATCACCAACACGATCAGCCTGTGGTTCGACCACAGGCGCGGCATGGCGATCAGCCTCGCGCTGAACGGCGCCAGCTTCGGCGGCATCGTCGGCGTGCCGCTGCTGGTGACCATGATCAGCCATGTCGGATTCGCGACCGCGATGTACGCCACATCAGGCGCCATGCTGGTGCTGCTCGTGCCGGTGATCCTGCTTGTCGTCGGACGGCCGCCCGATCTTCACGGCTGGCATGCGGCGGCGAAGGCGAAGCCGCAATCGTCAACGCAGATCCGCGCACGGGCGCTGCGGGACGTCGGCTTCCTCACGGTGACCATTGCCTTTGCTTTGGTGCTGTTCGCGCAAGTCGGCTTCATCGTGCACCTGATCTCGTTCCTCGACCCCGTGATCGGCCGCGAGCGCGCGGCCGTGGCGGTTGCGGTGCTGACGGCGATGGCGGTGGTCGGCCGCGTGCTGTTCTCGATGGTGATCGACCGCCTCAACCAGCGTCTCGCCTCGGCGCTGTCGTTCCTGAGCCAGGCCGCGGCGCTCCTCGTCGTCATCAACCTGCACAACGACTATGTGCTGATCGCGGCCTGCGCGGTGTTCGGCTTCTCGGTCGGCAACCTCATCACGCTGCCGTCGTTGATCGTGCAGCAGGAGTTCGATTCCGCCTCGTTCGGCGTGCTGATCAGCCTCAACACCGCGATCAACCAGGTGACCTACGCGTTCGGCCCCGGCGTCGTCGGCTTCCTGCGCGATTTCTCCGGCGGGTACGCGATGCCGTTCTATCTCTGCATCGCGCTGGAGGTGGTGGCTGCTGCGCTGATCATGGTGCGGGGGCGCAGCGCGAAGACGTCATAGAGGCGCGACGGCGCTTCAGCATACTCCGTCATTGCGAGGAGCCCTTGCGACGAAGCAATCCAGACTGTTTCCGCGGAAAGACCCTGGATTGCTTCGCAACGCTCGCAATGACGAGAGGAGAGAGCGGAGCTCACGCCTCGCGCTGCCGTAACAACGCCTCGACATCCAGCCGCTTCGTAATCATTGCCAGCTTGCCGTCCGGCCCGAACGGCCATTGCTCCCTGGGCCGATCCCAGTACAGCTCGACGCCGTTCTGATCGGGATCGCGCAGGTAAAGCGCCTCGCTGACGCCGTGGTCGCTGGCGCCGTCGAGCGCGATGCCGGCGGAGAGCACCCGGTGCAGCGCATCCGCCAGCGCCGGCCGTGTCGGATAGAGGATCGCGGTGTGAAAGAGCCCGGTCGTGCCCGGCGGAGGCGGCGAGCCGCCCTTGCTCTCCCAGGTGTTGAGCCCGATGTGGTGATGATAGCCGCCGGCCGAGATGAAGGCCGCGCCCGAGCCCATGCGCTGCATCAGCTCGAAGCCGAGCACGCCGCAATAGAAGCCGAGCGCGCGATCGAGGTCGGCGACCTTGAGATGGACGTGGCCGATCCGGGTGCCGGCATGGACGGCTGGGTTCTGCGACATGGCAATGCTCCGTTGATCAACCCCAGATAGGTCGGGCCCCGGGACAGTGCTACGGGCCCATCCCGAAACCCATCGTTTCCGAATAGGAAACTAAGCCAGCTCCGGTACCTCGCCCTCGGGCAGCCCGAACTCGAACGTGTTCAGCGTCATCGACACCAGCGTGTAGTAGCCGCACAGCCCGATCACCTCGACCACACCGCGCTCGCCGAGCAGCTTCACTGCCTCGTCATAGAGGCCCTTCTCGACGCCGTGGCCTTCATGCAGCGACTTCGCGACGTCGTAGATCATCTTGGCCTTGGGATCGTCGAAGTCAGGCGTGCGACGGTCGCGGATCGCGTCGATGATTTTTGGATCCATGCCGCCCTGGAGCGCCAGGCGCTTGTGCGCGTACCATTCGTAACGCGCGGTCCAGTGCCGCGCCGTCACCAGGATCGCGATCTCCGAGAGCTTGGCGGGGAATATCGTGTCGAAGCGCAGGACCTCGCCGAGCCGCGTGGCGTGGCGGGCCATCTCCGGGCTGTTGAGCCAGGCCATCATCGGCGCCGGCGGCTTGCCGCGCTTGCCGGCAATCGACTCGTCATAGGTCTGCCGCTGGCTCTCGTTCATTTCGCCAGGCGAAAGAAGTGTCAGGCGCATTCTCTTTTCCTCTTTGTTTTCAAGCACCGCCGTGGCGGCGACTATAGCCGAACGCGCCTGCGGAAGTGGTTGAATTCCACGAGGCGATGGCCCAGAGTCCGTGACAACAAGTCGATTTTGATTGATGGAAACGACCCATGAGCGATTCTGAAACCGCCGATCTCGAAACATTCCGCGCTGAGACGCGTGCCTGGCTGGAAGCCAATTGTCCGCCGGAAATGCGCAAGCCCGCAACCTCGGACGCCGACGTGTTCTGGGGCGGGCGCAACGCAAAATTCTCGTCCGAGCCGCAGCGCATCTGGTTCGAGCGCATGCGCGACAAGGGCTGGACTGTGCCGGATTGGCCGAAGGAATATGGCGGCGGCGGATTGAGCGCCGCCGAGCACAAGGTGCTGCGCGCGGAGATGGGAAGAATCGGCGCGCGGCCGCCGCTGTCGAGCTTCGGCATCTGGATGCTTGGCCCGGCGCTGCTCAAATACGGCAACGAGGCGCAGAAGAAGGAGCATCTGCCAAATATCGCAGCTGGCTTGATCCGCTGGTGCCAGGGCTATTCCGAGCCGAACGCCGGCTCGGACCTTGCCTCGCTCCAGACCCGCGCGGAGAGCGACGGCGATGATTTCGTCATCACCGGCTCGAAGATCTGGACGTCCTACGCCAACTATGCCGACTGGATATTCTGCCTCGTCCGTACCGATCCCGCGGCGAAGAAGCACGACGGCATCAGCTTCATCCTGTTCGACATGACCTCGAAGGGCGTGACGACCAAGCCGATCCTTTTGATTTCCGGCTATTCGCCGTTCTGCGAGACCTTCTTCGACGGCGTCCGTGTGCCGAAATCGCATGTGGTCGGCACTGTCAACCGCGGCTGGGACGTCGCGAAATATCTGCTCCAGCACGAACGCGCGATGATCTCGGGCATGGGCGAGCGCGGCGTCGGCCGTCCGCTCGGTCAGATCGCAGCCGATTCCGTCGGCACCGATGCGCAAGGCAAGCTCGATGACTCCATGCTGCGCGGGAAGATCGCGAGCTTCGATGTCGATGAAGCCGCCCTCGCCGCCTGCGCCGAGCGCGCCGTCGATCTCGCCAAGGCGGGGCAGGCGCATCCGGCGTTCTCGTCCGCGATGAAATATTACGGCACCGAGCTCAACAAGCGCCGCTACGAGATCCTGATGTCGGCCGGCGGCGTCGATGCGCTGGAATGGGAGAGCGAGCGCTCGAAGCAGGGCGCCCGCCCGCGCGCCTGGCTGCGCACCAAGGCCAACTCGATCGAAGGCGGCACGACGGAGGTGATGCTGGGCATCGTCGCCAAGCGCATCCTCGATCTGCCGGGGGCCTAGCAAAAGTCCTCATCCTGAGGAGCGGCCGTAAGGCCGCGTCTCGAAGGATGGCCTCGTGGTTCGAGACGGCGCTACGCGCCTCCTCACCACGAGGGTCAACACCGAATCCAGTCGAACAGAACTTTGTTGGAACCCACCATGGCCCTCGTCCTCACCGAAGAACAATCGATGCTCCGCGACTCTGCGCGCGGGCTGATCAGCGACAAGGCGCCGGTGTCGCATCTGCGCCACTTGCGCGATAGCAAGGATCCCACCGGCTTCTCCAAGGAGTTCTGGCATTCCTTCGCCGAGATGGGTTTTGCCGGCCTGCTGGTGCCGGAAGAGTTCGGCGGCTCAGGTCTCGGCTTCGTCGAGGCCGGGATCGTGATGGAGGAGATCGGCCGCACCTTGATGCCCTCGCCCTTCCTCGCCACCAGCGTGGTCGCGGCCTCGGCGCTGAACCGCGGCGGCAATGCCGCGCAGAAGTCGGAGTTCCTGCCGAAGATCTCGAACGGCTCGCTGCTGGCGACGCTCGCGATCGACGAGGGCGCCAAGCATCGTCCGCTCCAGACCAGCCTCCAGGCCGTGCGCGCCGGCAACGGCTTCAAGCTCTCCGGTGCCAAGGCCCTGGTCGTCGACGGCCACGTCGCCGATCTCCTCATCGTTGCCGCGCGCACCGCGGGCTCGGCCGGCGAGCGTGACGGCTTGACGCTGTTCCTGGTCAACCCCAAAGCCAAGGGCGTCGCGGTCGAGCGCACCATCATGGTCGATGCGCACAACGCGGCGCGGATCGAGCTTGCCAATGTCGAGGTCAACGCCGACAGCGTGCTCGGCGAGGTCGATCAGGCCGCCGGCCTGCTCGACGGCGTGCTCGATATCGGCCGCGGCGCGGTCGCCGCCGAGATGGTCGGCCTGAGCGACGAGGTGTTCGGCCGCACCGTCGAGTATCTGAAGAGCCGCAAGCAGTTCGGCAAGCTGATCGGCGAATTCCAGGCGCTCCAGCACCGTGCCGCCGAGCTCTATGTCGACATCGAGATCACCCGCGCCGCGGTGATGAAGGCGCTGCAGGCGTTGGATGCGGACGTTG
Source organism: Bradyrhizobium niftali (assembly GCF_004571025.1). Lineage (GTDB taxonomy): Bacteria > Pseudomonadota > Alphaproteobacteria > Rhizobiales > Xanthobacteraceae > Bradyrhizobium > Bradyrhizobium niftali. The sequence goes on from NZ_SPQT01000014.1 coordinate 25,483, forward strand.
CCAAGGCCGCATCAAGCGTCGCCGTGGCCAAGGCCCGCGCCGGCACCACCGCCACACGCGCGGTGCAGGAGGGCGTGCAGATGCATGGCGGCATGGGCATGACCGACCAGTTCGACATCGGCTTCTTCATGAAGCGCGCGCGGGTGTGCGAGGAACTGTTCGGGGATGCGAACTACCACACCGAGCAGCTGGCGCGGGCGCGGGGGTATTGAGCCCTAACCCCTCATGGTGAGGAGCCGCGCGCTTGCGCGGCGTCTCGAACCATGAAGGCCCCCGCTGCTGCATCTCGGCCTTTCATCCTTCGAGACGCGCGCAGGGCGCGCTCCTCGGGATGAGGGGAGAGGGCGGTTTGTCAGCAACAAAGACGGTGTCGTCGCCCGGCTTGACCGGGCGACCCAGTACGCCGCGGCCTCGCGGTCGATCACAACCGTCTCGGAATACTGGATCGCCCGCTTTCGCGGGCGATGACAGTTGAGATTGTTGAGAGCGCCTGCCCCAATCTCCTCATTGCGAGCGCAGCGAAGCAATCCAGACCGTCACCGCGGAGGGACTCTGGATTGCTTCGTCGCTTTGCTCCTCGCAATGACGGCAGTGAGACCGCCGTTACCGCATCGGCGGCGCGTACTGCACGCCACCCGCGTTCCACAGCTGGTTCATGCCGCGCGGGATCTTCAGCTTCGACTTCTCGCCGATATTGCGCTCGTACATCTCGCCGTAATTGCCGACGTTGCGGATGATGCGGACGACCCAGTCCTTGGTGAGGCCGAGCTGCTCGCCGTAATTGCCTTCGGTGCCGACCAGCCGCATCACTTCCGGCTTCTTCGACTTCAGGGCCTCGTCGATGTTCTCCGAGGAGACGCCGAGCTCTTCGGCGTTGATCATCGCGTAGAGCGTCCACTTCACGATCATCATCCAGTCGTCGTCGCGCTGGCGCACGACGGGCGCGAGCGGCTCCTTGGAGATCATGTCCGGCAGGATCATGTGGTCGCCGGGCTTGCCGAGGTTCAGCCTGAGCGCATAGAGCTGGGAGACGTCGGCGGAGAGCGTGTCGCACTTGCCGGTGTCGTAGGCCTTCACCACGTCGTCCAGCTTGTCGAACTTCACCTCTTCATACTTCATGTTGTTGGCGCGGAAGTAATCGGCGACGTTGAGCGCCGTCGTGGTCCCGGACTGCACGCAGACCTTGCTGCCGGTCAGGTCCAGTGACGTCTCCTTGTTCCGCGCACGCGGCAGCATGAAGCCCGCGCCGTCGTAATAGGCGACGGCGGGGAAATAGAGGTCGTAGTCGAGCTCACGCGCCATGCTCCAGGTCGAGTTGCGCGAGAGGATGTCGACCTTCCGGCTCTGCAATTCCTTGAAGCGCTCGCTGGCGTCGAGCGCGACGAACTTCGCCTTGGCCGGATCGTTGAAGATCGCCGCCGCCACCGCGCGGCAGAAATCCACGTCGAAGCCGGTCCAGTTGCCCTTGTCGTCGGGGATCGAGAAGCCCGGCAGGCCCTTGTTGACGCCGCACAGCACCTCGCCGCGGCGAACCGTGCGCTTCAGGGTGCGGGTGTCGTAGAACTCGTAGATGACGGCGAGCACGCCGACCAGCACGGCGACCGCGAGCCCGATCAGCAGGCCGCCTCGAAATGTGCGCATGATGTCTCTCTCTCGAAATAATCGGGGAAAGGAATTTAGGCGAGGAAGGAGAGCATGATCCGGACCCGGAGGGCCGCGTTAGCGCAAAGTGCGAAGCGGTTTTCCGGAAAGATCATGCCCAAACGATAAGCTTAGAGTTCGGGCTTCTGCCGGATGACCACCTTGGTGCCGACGGGGACGCGATCGTAGAGATCGGCGACGTCGTTGTTGACGAGACGGAAGCAGCCCGAGGACACCTTGGTGCCGATCGTGTCGGGACGGTTGGTGCCATGGATGCGGTAGACGGTGGTGCCGAGATACATGGCGCGCGCCCCGAGCGGATTGCCGGGGCCGCCGGCCATGAAGCGCGGCAGATAGGGCTGGCGCTGGATCATCTCCGGCGGCGGCGTCCAGTCCGGCCACTCCTTCTTGTTGGTGATGTTCACCAGCCCCTGCCACTGGAAGCCGTCGCGGCCGACGCCAATGCCGTAGCGGATCGCGCGCCCGCCCGGCTGCACCAGGTAAAGGTGACGCTCGGCGGTCGAGATGATGATGGTGCCCGGCGATTCGGTGGTGCGGAAATAGACCACCTGCTTCTGCCATTCCTGATCGAGCTGGTAGCCGTCGTCGGCGATCAGGCCCGGCTCGTCGCCGCGGTCGGGCTGCTGGGCGAAGGCCTGGGGCATCGACAGGGCGAGGCCGATCGCAGCCGCAAATATCCCGGTCAGGCGACGAAAATCCGTCATTTCAAGCTCTCCCCGCTGCCACAGCGCAAATCATTCAAAGCCATCAAATCTCAGGGGCATGTTCATGGCAAGTTGATGGCGCACCCGGCTGGTATGTCACGAGAATGCTTTGCTTTTTTGACGGGCCCACGGCAATGCCACAAACAGGGGATGGCGCGAAAAGCCTAGATGACGGCCGCGAGGTCGGTCCGCTCCCTCTCCCGCTCAGGATGAGGCTAAGACGCATCGGTGCCGGTCAAATTGCTGCCGCGTGCCCTGTCCCTCATCCTGAGGGCCCGCCGCAGGCGGGCGTCTCGAAGGATGGCTGCAGGCGACTTGTCAGCCCCCTTTTCGTATGCGATCGCGCCGTCGCGCGCGGGGAGAGCTAAATCCGGTTGCTCTCCGGCGCGATCCCGAGCCGCCGCACGATCTCGGCTGCCACGGCGCGGGCCTCGAGCCGCGAGCCGATGCGGGGGCTGCGAAACCTCCGTCCGGAGTGCAGCCGGATCACCACGATGCAGTGCTCGTCCTCGGACCGGCCGCGGCGCTCGACGGTGATCGCCTTCACCTCGCGCCCCTCGATGTGGTCGGCGCGCAAGCTGCCGTCGCCCCACAGGCGCTCGACGCGGATATCCGCTTGCCGGACGACCCAGAAGGCGCCGGTCACGAGGTTGGCGTATCGGTAGACGGCGAACGCGGCGATCGCGCCGATCGGCAGCAGCAGGATATCGACGTGGCTGGGCGACAGCCCGCGCCAGAGCTTGTAGGCGTAGGGAACGGCAGACAGTGCAACGGCGATCAGTGCAACGATCCGGATGTCCCGTGCGGCAAACGGCTCGAGGGGCTCGCCGAGACGCATCTCGGGATTGCTGGCATCGAGCGGATTGCTTGGCGCCTCGACGTCGGGAACGTTGAATTGCGCGGCGATCCGGGCCACGGTGTCGCGAACATGCGTGACATCGGAGATCGGTGGGGACGTCAGGCGTTCCCCCGAGGCCAGCGCGAACGCGAGCTGGAAGCGGGCCTTGGCCGCCTTGTTGCCCAGAACCTGCAATCCCGTGATGTCGTCTTTCGCGACGATCCGCGTGCGGAGTTTGCCGAACGGGCGCTGTTGCCCGATCAGGATCTCGTCGGGCGTGATGATCCACACCACCGCCGGCGCCAGCATGACGCCGCCGATGAACGCCGCTCCCAGCAGCAGCGCGATCACGGAGATGATCACTTCCAGGGTGTCGTGCGTGAACAGGCCGGGCGTGAAGCAGAGCGCAACGGCCGCCGCAGAGCCGGCCACGACCAGCCGCTGCGCGATCGAGGAGCCTTCACGAAGGCGAATGTCGTTGCTGGTGGTCGCGTCGTCCATTGCGGGCGGCTGATTGCGTCGGTTGCGAACCTCCACGGACGGGTCCGTGGAGTCAAGCAACAAGGCCGTCAGGCGTAACCAGCCGCGCGATGTCCGTGCCGCATCAGCTGCTGGCGTTGAGCAATCGGCCGACGGTGCGGTCGATCTCGTCGTAGCGGCCTTCGCCTGCGTGCTGGAACACGATCTTGCCGGTCTGGTCGATGATGTATTGCGCCGGCCAATACTGGTTGCTGTAGGCATTCCAGGTCTTCGAATCGTTATCCTGCGCCACCGGATAGGTGATGCCGTGACGCTTCAGGGCGGCCTGCACATTGGAGGCCGAGCGCTCGAACGGGAATTCCGGCGTGTGCACGCCGACCACCACCAGGCCCTTGTCCTTGTATTTTGCGTAGAGGTCGGTGACGTGCGGCAGCGTGTTGACGCAGTTGACGCAGCCATAGGTCCAGAAGTCGACCAGCACGACCTTGCCGCGGAGATCGGCGATGCTGAGCGGCTTCGAGTTGAACCAAGTGCTGATCCCGGTGAAGTCGGGCGCGGTCTGCTGGCTGGCGGCGGCGGTGACGACAGGTGTGGCGCGCGCGGCCTCGTCGCAGATGCCGGGGATGACGGCGCCTGTCACGGCCATGCCGATCAGGGCGGCGGATACGGCGAGCAGTTTCAAGGTCATGGAAGCGTCCTCCGTTGCGATGCGAAGCGATCACAGGCCGATCTGGCCGGTGGGATAGAATCCGGTGAGCCACGCCACGATCAGCGTGTCGTATTGGAAATAAGCGGCGAGCGCGAAGCCGATCACGACGACGCCAAAACCCTGCTGCAGGCGCGGCGAGATGCGCGCGAGGCTGCGCACGCGCGTGGTCGCGGCCTGTCCGCCATAGGCGATCGCGAGCATCGGGATCGCCGCGCCGATGGCGTAGGCGACCAGCAGCGTGCTGGCCCAGGCAAGATTCTTCGACGTCGCCACCAGCGTCAGGATCGAGCCGAGCACAGGCCCCGCGCAGGGCGTCCAGACCAGGCCGAGCGTGGTGCCGAGGATGAGCCCGCCAAGCGCGCCCTCGCGTTGCACGGCGCTGGAAGCGCCGAGATCGAGCCAGCCATTGAGCCGGATCGACAGCCATTCGAACGGCGCCGGCCACAGCATCAAGAGGCCGAAGCCGAGCAGCAGGATCGATGCGGCCTCGCGCAGCACGTTCGGATCGAAGTCGAACAGCCGCGTGATCGCGCCGAGCAGCAGTGCGGTCGCGGAGAACGACATGACGAAGCCGAGCGCGATCATCGCAGGGCGCAAATGTCCCGCGCGCCCGATCGAGGCGCCGAGCAGGATAGGCAGCATCGGCAGCGTGCACGGCGCGGCGATGGTGAGGATGCCGGCAAGGACGGCGAAGATCAGGTCGAACATGGGGCACTCGTGAAGGCGGTCACGAGAGCAGTTCGGGATGGATGTATCAGTCGTTACGTGGCGTCACGCCTTCGTGACGGACAACGCTGCTCGCCCCGATGTCGGCGCGCTCCCTCCCCCCTTGCGGGGGAGGGAATGAGCGTGCCGCCCTCACTCAAGCCGAGAGGTGCACCGAGCCCATGTTTGGACCCGGCACCCCCAAACACAAAACGACCCGGAGGGGGGCATCCCGTCCGGGTCGCTAGAGGTCTTGGGAGGTTTAAGCAAAATCGTATGAGAGCTTTATAGGAGGGAAGTTTTTCCGCCTGATGTTGTGCTTTGTTTCAATTGTTTCGTCCGTGGTAACACTTCCGTGTCCGGGAATAGGGCCGATAAACCGGTCCTATCCCTTTGAAATCATGAGCTTTCAGGCGGCGAAGCGGTCCACGCCGCAGCCCTTAAGCAAATCGGCCAGCTGCTTGCGGGCGTAGAACATCCGCGTCTTCACCGTGCTCTGGGGGATGCCGATGATCTGGCCGACCTCCTCCACCGACTTCTCATGGTAGTAGACGAGGGTGATGATCTCGCGATGCGCGGGCGACAGTTTCTGCACGCAGGCGCGCAGGATGGCGCTGGTGTCGCTGCGGTCGAGCGAGGTCTCCGGCGTATCGCAATCGTCGGGAATCTGGCGCACGTCTTCCTGGTCGATGTCCTCGAAGCGGCGCTGGCGCATCGCGGTCAGCGCCTTGAAGCGGGCGATCGACAGCAGCCAGGTCGAGACCTGCGAGCGGCCTTGGAACTGGCCGGCGGTCCGCCACACGTCCAAAAACACCTGGCTGACCAGATCTTCCGCCGTGGTGGCATCGCGCACGATACGGAGGATGAAACGGTAAACCCGCACATTGTGCCGGCAATAGAGGATGTGCATCGACGTCCGGTTGCCGTCGGCAATGCTCTCCAGAAGCATATCGTCCGAAGTCGCCTGAGCGGCGATGATGCTCTGGCTGGCCTGGGCGTTGATGGCGATGACGTTCCGCATAGACTTGGCTCCCCGTAGCGCCGCAACCGAGCGGCGTTTCCTTGGATCAAACTGTTAATGAGCCAACGTTTCGGGACGTCTGCACGAAAAGCGGAAAATGGTTTCGTGCGCCGTCAAATTGTTTCGTCGGCCAGGGAGCGACGAAACATTCGGGGTAAAAAATCGTGTAATTTCAATGTACGGAAAATACGGGGGTGGGGATTTGGAGACGGACGGAGGCGCCGGGAACGTATTTCGGGCTTTTGCGTTCGGTCGAGCCCCAATCGATGTCGTCCCGGCCTAGTGCGCAATTGCGCACGGGGGGCCGGGACCCATCGCCCCAGGACGTGGCTTGGCGAAGACTGGCAGTGAGCAGTGAAGAGTCTTCCCGCGATGCTGGCACCTGCACTCGTGGATGGATCACGCGGTATGGGTCTCGGCCTTCGCCGGGACGACACCGTGGGTAAGGCGCCCCCTACGCCTTCTCGCCGGCCGGCGAGAACAGATAGCCGCCGCCGCGGATGGTGCGGATCACAGCGGGTTTTGTCGGGTCGGGCTCGATCTTGCGGCGGATGCGCATGATGCGCAGGTCGACGGCGCGGTCGAACGCCTCGGCGTCGCGCGCATTGGCCAGTTCGAGCAGGCGCTCGCGCGACAGCACGCGTTTCGGATTGGCCGCGAACACCTTGAGCAGCCCGAACTCGGATGCGGTCAGCGGATGCTCGTTGCCCTCGTCGTCGCGCAGCGCCTGGGCTTCGAGGTCGAGCCATTTGGTGCCGAAGCGGACGAGCTGGTCCTTGTCCGATTTTGCAGCCGCAGCTTCCGGCGCCGCGGCCTTGGCCGGCACGCTTCTGCGCAGCACCGAGCGGATGCGCGCCATCAGCTCGCGCAGCTCGCAGGGCTTGGCGACGTAATCGTCGGCGCCGAGCTCGAGGCCGACGACGCGGTCGATCGGGCTCGCGGTCGCCGTCAGCATGATCACCGGCACGTTGATGCGGCTCTTGAGGTCGCGGATGATCGACAGCCCGTCTTCCTCGGGCATGTTGAGGTCGAGCACGACGAGATCGGGCATGCCGCCGTCGATCGCGGCGCGCAACGACTTGCCGCCGTCGCACAGCGTCACGGTGAAGCCGTGCATCTTGAGGTAATCGCCGACCATCTCCCGGGCCGGGGCCTCGTCGTCCACGATCATGATGTGCTGGCTTTGTGTCATGGTCTCTAAGTCACGGCAGTTCGGTCGCAGGAAGGGTGATGGTGAAGGTCGAGCCCTTGCCGGGGCCGTCGCTTTCGGCGGTCACCTCGCCGCCATGCATGTCGATAATACGCTTGACGATGGAAAGCCCAAGCCCCGTCGAGCTCTCGCCGGCGGTCGGTTTTGCCGACAGCCGCTGGAACCGGCCGAACAGGCGGCCAAGATCCTCCGGCGACAGGCCGGCGCCCTCGTCGCTGACGCGGACCATGGTGTCGCTCCCCTCATGGGTGACGGCCACGCTGATCCTGCCGCCGATCGGTGAGTATTTGATGGCGTTGCTGATGAGGTTGTCGATCGCCTCGCGGATGCGGTCGGTGTCGCACATGGTGACGATGTTGGACGGCGCGGCGACGCTGATCGCCTGCTGCTTGTTCACGGCGAGCGGCTGGTTGGCGTCGGCGACCTCCTTGACCAGGGCGGCGACGTCGACCGGCTCGCGGCGGATGGTGATGTCGAAGGCATCCGCCATCGCGTCCGAGATCAGGTGGTCGACCATAGTGGTCAGGCGCTTGGTGGCGTCGCGGATGTGATCGACCTGGGCGACCACGCCGCTGGACGAGGCGCCGGTCGAGATCAGCTCCTTCAGCATCTCGGTGCGGCCGAGGATGACGCCGAGCGGATTCTTCAGATCGTGCGCGACGGTGCCCAGAATCTCGTTCTTGAAGCCGTTGGCGCGCTGCAGCCGCAGCCATTGCGCCGAGAGGCGGCGGTTGGCCTGCATCAGGGCGCGGGTGCGCTGGGCGACGCGGTCTTCCAGCTGCGTGTTGGCGTCCTGGAGCTGCTGATAGAGGATGACGTTGTCGAAGGCGATCGAGAGCCGGCTGGAGAAGATCTCGACTAGCGAGCGGTCGGTCTCGGACAGCTCGCGCTCGGCCTGGAGCAGCACCACGACCTCGCGGCCGCTTCCGGTGCGCAAGTAGATCACGCTGCGGTGGTCGGCGAATTCGTTCTTGCGGCGCTGGAAGGCGGCCTCAACCATCTCGCGCAGATCGGGGTCGAGCGCCTTCGACGTCGTGGTGCCGATGAAGCGGCTGTAGCAGCCGCTGCCGGCGAGCACCGAGAGCTCGGGGTCGAGGCCGCCATTGTCGCGCAGGACCAGTATGCCGGCGCAATCGACATTGAGCAGGGAGGCGAGCTGGGTCAGCACGCCCTCGGCGAGCCGCTGCATCGACTTGAAGTCGTACAGCGTCGAGGCCGCGTCGATGATGATCTCGAGGCCGCGGCGCGTCTGCACCATGCGCTCGAGCTGCTGATAGGAGCGCAGCGCCGCGGTCAGCGAGGTGAACAGCTTGTCGGCGGTAAGCTCGGTCTTGGCCTTGTAGTCGTTGATGTCGTACTGCACGATCACGCGCCGCTCCGGCGCCTGGCCGGGCTGGCCGGTGCGCAGGATGATGCGCACGGTCTCGTTCCTGATCTCGTTGCGGATGAACTCGACCAGCTCGAGGCCGGCGACGTCGGTCTCCATGATGACGTCGAGCAGCACCGCGGCGATGTCGCTGTGCGCGGCCATCAGCTTGCGACCTTCGGCCGCGGAATAGGCGGAGAGGATCTCCAGGCCCTGGCCGTTGAGGCTGTAATCGGACAGCGCGAAGCGGGTGCCGTCATGCACGGCCGGATCGTCGTCGATGACGGCGATCTTCCATTTCCGGGCGTCCGTGTCCTCCGACGCGGTACCGGTGTCGTCGATCAGGTGGAGGACATCGTCCTGTTCGGCCATTGAGAAGTCCCGTCAGTCTCTGTGCTTTGCGCGCCGCCCTTGGCGACCCGGGGCATGATAATGCGAAAAGTGGTGCCTTGTCCCAGCTTGGATTCCAGCATCATCCGTCCGCCGAGCTGCTGGGTGACGAGGTTATAGACGATATGGAGGCCAAGTCCCGTACCACCTTCATTGCGCCGGGTGGTAAAGAATGGGTCAAAGGCCTGGCGCTGCACGTCCGGGGTCATGCCGGCCCCGTCATCGGTGAAGATGATCTCGATATCGTCGGTCCCGCGCGGCCGCGCCGAGATCGTGATCGTACCGGCGCGCCCGTCGGCGAAGGCGTGGTTGGCTGCGTTAAGGAAGAGATTGGTCAGGATCTGGCCGTAGGAGCCGGGATAGCCGTCGAGCAGCAGCCCCTCGGGCACGTCGACCTGGAGCGTGATCGGCGAACGCTTCAGCACCGGGCGTAGGCTGGCGATGATCTGGTCGGTGGCCTCGCTCAAGCTGAACTGCCGCCGCTCGGCATGCGAGCGGTCCACCGCGACCTGCTTGAACGACTGGATCAGCTCGCCGGCGCGCTGGAGGTTGGCGACGAGCTGCTGCGAGGCATCGCGCGAGGCCTGCACGAACTCCTCGAGCTGCGAGCGGCGCAGGCCGCCCTCGCCCTTGAGCTGGGCCTCGAAGATATCGCTGCGCCTGGCAAAGCTGGACGCGACCGTGAGGCTGATACCGATCGGGTTGTTGACCTCGTGCGCGACGCCGGCGACGAGGCCGCCGAGCGCTGCGAGCCGCTCGGCGTCGATCAGATTCTGCTGCGCGGCGTTGAGCTCGAGCAGCGCGCTCTCGGCCTTTTCCTTGGAGGCACGCAGCTCGTCCTCGGTCTCGCGCTTCGCGATCGCGTTCTCGCGGAACACTTCGACCGCGCGTGCCATGGCTCCGACCTCGTCTCGCGCGCGCGTGCCCTGCACCTCGCGGCCGAGGTCCCCGAGCATGATCGCGCGCATCGCCGCCATGATCTGCTGCAGCGGCAGGCGGATCGACAATGCGATCAGCACGCCGGCGGTGAGGATGATGCCGAGGAAGATCACCGCGATCGACAGCACGCGCCGTGAAATATCCGCCAGCGTGCGGTCGAACGTCTCCTGCGCCTTCTGCTCGCGCTGGCGCATCTTGGTGGAGAGGTCGTCGATGGCGCCGATCGCCTCGGCCTGGCTGGCGTCGATGGTGTTGCGCAGCAGCTCGGTGCGGCTCGTCAGCTGCTCGGAGAGTTTTGCAAAACCCTCGCGCAGCGCCATGGTGCGGGCCGCAAGCTTTTGGAGCGCCATCCGCTGCAGGTCGTTGTCGGCGAGGTCGATCATCACGGGAATGGTCTTCTCGATCGTCTCGGTGTTGCGGCGCGCGTCGTCGGCCGCGCCTGACGACAGCGACAGATAGTAGGAATTGGCCGCGACCAGCATCGCGGTGAAGGCCTCGCGCGACTTGCCGAGCGAGGGCCAGATCAGCGCGTCGCGATGGCCGGTGGCGCCTTCGATGATGGAATACAGGCCCGCCATGTCCCTGGCCGGGCCCTGCACCTGCTCCTCGTAGGTCTTGGCGATGGTGGCCTGGACGCTGCGCAGCTCGCCAAAACCGTTGAGGAAGCGGTCGGTGGTGCGCTCCAGCTCCTCGACCGAGCCTGACAGCATCGGGTCCTTGGCGGCGCGGTTGGTCAGGGTGCCCAGCACCGCCTCGCGCAGCAGCAGGATCTCGGCGAACAGGTCCGGGCTCGGCTGGTTGATGTAGCGGTGGATCAGATTGTGCAGCCGCCCGGTCTCGCTTTCGAGCAGCGCCAGGATCCGGTCGGATTCGCGCACCTGGCGGACGTCGTCCCAGGCCGAGCCCAGCACCTGCGATCCGTTCCAGATCAGCGCCACCAGCACCACCACCACGGCGGAGTTCAGCGCCGCGATCGACAGGATGCGCCAGCGGATCGGCACTGCGCGGAGCGCGCCGACCAGGCGCGCGCGCAGCCGCCCGAGCGGGCCCGGCGGCCTGTCTGCGTGCTCGCTGTGTCCAGGCGCGGCCAAGAGGGCTCACTCCACCTTGCGAATGCGTTCGATCAGTGCGGCCGCGGCGGGATCGCGCCCGGCCTTGGCGTAGATCGCCGCCATCGCGTCCTCGAACGGCTTGCGGTCGATATCCCTGACGATACGGACGCCCGCTTCCTCGGCCTTGCGCTGCGACTGCTCCTCGAGGTCGCGCCATTTCTCGCGCATGAAGCGGCTGGAGCGCTGCGCGGCCTCCCTGAAGATGGTCTGGTCGTCCGCCGAGAGGCTGCGCCAGGCCTTGAGCGAGATCACCAGCACTTCGGGGCTCATCGTGTGCTCGGTGAGTGCGAGGTAGCCGGCATGTTTGTAATGGTCCGTCGTCACGAAAGATGGCCAGTTGTTTTCGGCGCCGTCGATCAGATGATTGGCAAGTCCGGCGAGCACCTGCCCATAGGGCATCTCGACCGGCTCGGCGCCGAGTGAGCGAATCATCTCGCTCATCAACTCCGACTGCTGCACCCGGATCCGCAGGCCCCGGAGGTCTGCGACGTTCGTCACCGGGCGGACGCCGTTGTAGATCGACCGCGCGCCGGAATCGTAGAAGGCGAGCCCGACGAAACCGTAGGGCTCGAAGCTGTTCAGGATCTCGCTGCCGATCGGCCCGTCCAGCACCTTCTGCATGTGCTCGATGGACCGGAATAGGAACGGCATGGCGAGCACGTTCATCGCCGGAACGAAATTGCCGATCAGGGCCACATTGGTCCGGTTGAGATCGATCGCGCCGGCCCGGGTCTGCTCGATGGTCTCCTTTTCCTCACCGAGCTGGCGGGAGTGGAACACCTTGATCTCGTGCCGGCCGCCGGTGCGCTCGGCGATCAGCGCGCCCATGTAGCGCAGCGCCTGGACGGTCGGGTAATTCTCGGTCTGGGTGTCGGCGGCGCGAAATTCGCGCGCAACGGCGCTCGTCGCGCAGATGGCGATCAAAAGCGCAACGAAACCCACCCCGGTCCGTGAGAGTTCGGCACGGTTCAACACTGGCACACTCAACCCCTCAGTGGTGGAGTCTATGGCAGGACCAAAAGGTTCAATGCAATCTAGCAGATGGTTGAGGGAAGGCCATCCCGCCCGGCCCCGCGGGGTGATTGTGCGGCGCGGCCGGCCCTCATTCCCGGTTGAAACTGGAAATGCCGCGCCGTAAGCAGGACAGGGTCGCCTTTTGCCGCGCGACATGGAAAGGGCCATCGTGATTTCAGCATTGCGCTGTTTGCAGGTCGTTGCCGCCGCCGCGGCCTTCACGTTCACCGCGCAGGCAAACGCCGCCACCGACATCGCGTGGTGGCACGCCATGTCGGGCGAGCTCGGCCGGCAATTGGAAAGGCTCGCCGCCGACTTCAACGCCTCGCAGTCCGATTACCGGATCGTGCCCGCTTACAAGGGCAACTACACCGAGACGGTGACGGCCGCGATCTTCGCCTTCCGCTCGCGCAGCCAGCCCGCGATCGTCCAGGTCAACGAGGTCGCCACCGCGACCATGACCGCGGCCAAGGGCGCGATCTATCCGGTGTTCAGCCTGATGCGGGACCAGGGCGAGCCGTTCTCGCTCAACGACTACCTTCCGGCCGTCTCCGGCTACTACACCGATGCGGCCGGCAATCTGCTGTCGTTCCCGTTCAATTCGTCGACGCCGATCCTCTACTACAACAAGACCATGTTCCGTGACGCCGGCCTCGATCCGGAGACGCCGCCGAAGACCTGGCCCGAGCTCGGCGCGATCGCAAAGCGCCTGCGCGACCGTGGCGCTCCTTGCGGCTTCACCACGTCCTGGCCGTCCTGGATCCACATCGAGAATCTCTCGGCCTTCCACAATCTGCCGCTCGCGACCCGCACCAACGGTTTTGCCGGGCTCGATGCCGAGCTGACCATCAACAATCCGGTCGTCGTCAAGCACGTCGCCCAGTTGGCCGAGTGGCAGAAGACCAAGCTGTTCGACTATGGCGGCCGCGGCCAGTCGGCCGAGCCGCGCTTCCAGAACGGCGAATGCGGCGTCTTCATCGGCTCCTCGGCGACGCGCGCCGACATCAGGGCGAATTCCAAATTCGAGATCGGCTACGGCATGATGCCGTACTGGCCCGAGGTGAAGGACGCGCCGCAGAACTCGATCATCGGCGGCGCCACGCTGTGGGTGCTGCGCGACCGGCCGCGCGCGGAATACAAGGGCGTGGCACGGTTCTTCGCCTATCTGTCGCAGCCCGGCGTGCAGGCTGCCTGGCACCAGAACACCGGCTATCTGCCGATCACCCGCGCCGCCTACGAGCTGACGCGCGCGCAAGGCTTCTACGAGCGCAATCCGGGCTCGGCGATCTCGTTCGAGGAGATCACGCTGCATCAGCCGACGGCGAATTCGAAGGGCATCCGGCTCGGCTCCTTCGTGCTGATCCGCGGCGCGATCGAGGACGAGCTGGAGCAGGCCTTTGCCGGCCAGAAGAGCGCGCAGGGAGCGCTGGATTCCGCGGTCGAGCGCGGCAACAAGCTGCTTCGCCAGTTCGAGCGCGCCAGCCCGGAGCGATAGAGCATGATCCGGAAAAGTGCGAAGCGGTTTTCCGGAAAGATCATGCTCAGGTAATAACCTGAAGCGCGATGACCATTCATCCCAATCTCATCGCGCTTTAGGCGCGGCGCTGGTCGCGCATTGGGCGTGACGTTCGCTGCACCCCCGAACGCAATCGACATCTTGCAACCGGATGGACCGTGCGAATCTGCGGCGCAACGGGCCGCAGGTCCACGCTCTCGAAACAGTGACGCCCGTGTGAGCCACATCACTTGTGCCGCGGGCGCGCAGCGATAATCTTGAGGTTGTTTTACCTATCATTTTTTCGGAAAAGTTGTGATGGAGATCGTCTATGCCTTGCTCATGTTGCATCATCCCGAATGACGTTCTGACCAAGCTCTCCCAGGACAAGAAACTGTCCGCTGTGCTTCGCAAGCAGCTGGTCGACACCGTCCAGGTCAGTCATGAACTGCGCGAATTGCGCACGCAGACGGCGAAATTGACCAACGTCGTGGCGGCGCGCGCCGCCGGTCTGGTCACGCTGGCGGCGGCGCCGTCGGTCACGGTCTACGACTGCAAGCACACGCAGACGCTGCCGGGGACGCCCGTGCCGAAGCCGAAGACGTCCTCGGACGGCTCCGTCAAGCGCACCTTCAACCAGACCACCAAGGTGGCCAAGTTCTACCAGCAGGTCTTCAACCGGAATTCGATCGACGATCACGGCATGACCATGATGTCGTCGGTTCACTTCGGCGCGAAGTACAACAACGCGATGTGGAACGGGTCGCAGATGATCTATGGCGACGGCGACGGCAGCATCTTCGTCGACTTCACCCGGGGCAACGACGTCATCGGCCACGAGCTGACCCATGGCGTGACCCAGCACAGCCTCCAGCTCGCCTATAGCGGCGATGCCGGCGGCCTGAACGAGAGCATCTCCGACTGTTTCGGCGCGATGTTCCGGCAGTGGGAGGCCAAGCAGGATGTCAAGAAGGCCGACTGGCTGATCGGGCGCGACATCATGGGGCCGGGGGCCAAGAAAAGGGGATTCACCTGCCTGCGCGACATGGCCGATCCCGCCGCCAAGCACTGCCTGGCGCCGCAGCCGACCAAATATTCGCAAGTGACGCCCGGCATGGACCCGCATTACGCGAGCGGGCCGCCGAACCTCGCCTTCTACACGGCCTGCGCGACGCTTGGCGGATACAGTTGGGCCAAGATCGGGCAGGTGTGGTACCATTCGCTCACCGGTTTCGGGCCGATGCCGAACATGACGATGAAGACCTTCGCGGCGCGGACCCGGCAGGGTGCCCACACGTTGTATCCTGGCGATGCCGCAGTCTTCGCCGCCGTCGATACCGGATGGAAGAAGGTCGGGCTATAAAGCGTTTTCGAGCGAAGTGGATACCGGTTCGCGTCAAGAAAACGCGTTAAAACAAGAAGCTGGAGCCCGCGTTCCGATCCCATCGGAACGGGGGCTCGAGGCCGGGTACAGCGCGTCACGAAAAGCGCGTTACGAAAGGAAGGAAGCGTGGATCGCCTAAAGATCGAGCGCGTCGGAGGGTTCGCCGGCTTCGGCGGCCCTCACCTCAAGAGCCGCGGTGAAGTGGCGTTGTCGGATCTGTCGCCCGCCGATCAGAAGACGGTGGAGCAGCTGTTTGCCGATCCGAAGAAAGTCGCGCCCGCGCATCCGGGCCAGGCCGACGCGTTCAGTTACCGGATCACGCGCGGTGCGCAGACCATCGAAGTCCCCGAGCATGCGGTCCCCTCGACCATCAGGAACAGCGTCAAGGATGTCCTGGAATAACACCGGGCGGAGCCGGGCGCTGTGATGGAGGAGACGCTGCCGCCGGATTCCGCCGGTGCTTGGGGCGTGTCCGCGTCGACCAGCCTCGAGGCCTACCGCGCCTTGCGCGCCGACCGGTCGCGATGGCTGCCGATCGCGCTCGACATCGCGCGCAGCCACGGTCTCGACGTCGGCGCGCCACAGGTGTTTGTAACAGGCACCAATCTCGTGGTCGGCCTCTGTGACGGCCTGATCCTGAAGATCTTCCCGCCGCTGCTCCACGCGCAATTCATCTCCGAGCGCGGTTCGCTGACGCAGCTCGCAGGCCGGCTTCAGGTGCCGATTCCCGAGATCGTCGCAGAGGGCGCGCGCGACGGCTGGCCCTATCTCGTCATCACGCGCCTTGCCGGCACGCTCGGCTCGGAGGTGTGGCCGTCTTTGCCGGAAGACCAGAAGGAGCGCCTGCTGCGCCGGATCGGTGAGACCATCGCGGCCGTGCAGCGCGCGCCGCTTGGTCCTCTCGCGGCAATCGAGCCGCGCTGGGACGAGTTCATGCGCGCCCAGATGCAGGGCTGCCGCGCCAGGCACCAGCGGCTCGGCCTTGCGCCCAAATTCCTTGGAGGCCTCGACGATCTCCTGCGCGATGCGGCCCGCCTCATCCCGATGGACGCGCCGCCGGTGATCCTGACCGGCGAATACATTCCGGAGAACTTTCTGCTCGCCTGCGATGACGGGCAATGGTCGCTCGCCGGCCTGTTCGACTTCGGCGACGTGCGGGCGGGATGGCGCGACTACGACCTGCTCGGCCCCGGCGCCTTCATGGCGGCGGGCCGGCCCGGCCGGGTGCGCAGCCTGCTCGAAGGCTTCGGCTATGCCAAGCCGGACTATGCGCTCAAGCGGCGCCTGATGGCCCTGATGCTGCTGCACCACGCCAGCGATCTCAACAGCCACATCTGCATCGAGGGCTGGCAGGACAAGGCGCACGATCTCGTCGAGCTGCAGGAGCTGATCTGGGCGGAGTGAGGGCTCTCGCTCCACCCTCCGTCGTCGTCCTGGACAAGTGTAGCGTCTGGCAACGCGAAGCGTTGTCCAGCAGCGTAGCGCCGATCCAGGACCCATTACCCCAGGGAGAAGTTTGGCGAAGACTCGTGGTTGCCAGCTTGGCGCCGCAACTGGGTCCTGGCTTTCGCCAGGACGACGGCGGTTGAATAGGCCGCCTACCAAATAAGCCGATGTTCCGCGCAGCTCATTTCACAAGCAAATGCGTCTCTTTGTATGCAATGTCCAAGGTCCGCGCGTCAGCGCCGCGCCCCTCTCTCGTTCAATTTCTAGCATAATATCAATAGATTAACCGCGGAGTAAGCATCCGTTAAGCTCTGGCACGAACCTTGCGAATCCAGTTCCAACCAGAAACTTTTGTGTTGGAGCGATTTCATGAAGCGCCGCGATTTCCTCAAGTCCGTTTCCGGATTGGCCGCAGGCGCGGCGCTTCCGGCCATGCCGTCGGTGATCTCCTCGGCCAAGGCCGATGCGCGTTCGGAGACTCTGCTGATCGTCTCGGAGGGCGGCCCCAACAATCTCGACATCCACGGCGTCGGCACCAACGTGCCCGGCTATGAGGTGTCCTGGAATTGCTACGACCGGCTGATCAGCCACGAGATGAAGAGCGGCCCCGGCGGAGTGCCCTATTACGACCGCGACAAGTTCAAGGGCGAGCTCGCCGAGGACATGAAGATCAACGACATGTCGGTCACCTTCAAGCTGAAGAAGAACGCCAAGTTCCACGACGGCGCGCCCGTCACCGCCAAGGACGTGAAGTGGTCGCTCGACCGCGCCGTCAGCGTCGGCGGCTTTCCGACCTTCCAGATGAGCGCGGGCTCGCTCACAAAACCCGAACAGTTCGTGGTGGTCGACGACGGCACCGTGCGCGTCGACTTCGCCAAGAAGGACAAGCTGACGATTCCCGATCTCGCGGTCATCGTGCCCTGCATCGTCAATTCCGAGCTGGTGAAGAAGAACGCCAGCGAGAAAGACCCGTGGGGTCTCGAGTACACGAAGCAGCAGACCGCGGGCTCCGGCGCCTACAAGGTGACGAAGTGGACCGCCGGCACCGAAGTCATCATGGAGCGCAACGAGGATTGGGTCGGCGGCCCGCTGCCGAAGATCAAGCGCGTGATCTGGCGCATGGTGCCGCAGGCCGGCAACCGCCGCGCGCTGCTGGAGCGCGGCGACGCCGACATCTCCTACGAGCTGCCGTTCAAGGATTTCCAGGAGATGAAGGCGAGCGGCAAGCTCAACGTGGTGTCGCTGCCGTTCTCCAACGGCATCCAGTATATCGGCATGAACGTGACCAAGCCGCCGTTCGACAACGTGAAGGTGCGGCAGGCCATCGCCTATGCGCTGCCCTACCAGAAGATCATGGACGCGGTGCTGTTCGGGCTCGGCAACCCGATGTTCGGCGCCGCCAAGGACAAGCCGACGGAAGTCGCCTGGCCGCAGCAGCACAAATACAACACCGACATGGAGAAGGCGAAGGCGCTGCTGGCTGAGGCCGGCTACGCCAACGGCTTCGAGACCACGATCTCGTTCGACCTCAACTTCGCCGGCGTCAACGAGCCGCTCTGCGTGCTGGTGCAGGAATCGCTCGCGCAGCTCGGCATCAAGACCACCATCAACAAGGTGCCCGGCGCCAACTGGCGCACCGAATTGAACAAGAAGGAGATGCCGCTCTTCACCAACGTGTTCTCGGGCTGGCTCGATTACCCCGAATACTTCTTCTACTGGTGCTATCACGGCAACAATTCCGTCTTCAACACCATGAGCTACAAGTCGGCGGAGATGGACAAGCTGATCGACGGCGCGCGCGTCGCGGCCGCGAGCGGCGATACCGCGACCTACGACACCGACGTGAAGGGCTTCGTCGATCTCGCCTACGCCGACGTCCCGCGCATCCCGCTGTACCAGCCCTTCGTCAACGTCGCGATGCAGAAGAACATCAGCGGTTACCAATACTGGTTCCACCGCCGCCTCGATTACCGCGCGATGGCGAAGGGGTGATGCGTCATGGTCGGCGCAAGCAACACGTCCGCGTCTCTGAGCTTTTCTCGCTCGAGTGAGGCGGCCACCGCTCTCTCACTCCCTCCCCCCTTGCGGGGTCCAAGGCGAGCGAAGCTCGCTCTCGAGGGCGGGGAGGGGGGTAGCCACGAACTCCGACCTCGCTTGGGGCGACCCCCCTCCCTAACCCTCCCCCGCAAGGGGGGAGGGAACGCAGCGGCGCAAGCCGCGCGAGTCTGCTCCCGATTGCAAGGCAGAAGGAGAGCGCTTCCATGCTGACCATGATCGGCAAGCGCCTGATGTTCGCGATCCCATCGCTCATCGGCGTCGTCATCGTCACCTTCCTGCTGACGCGCGCGCTGCCGGGCGATCCCGCCGCGTATTTCGCCGGTCCCGCGGCGACGAAGGAGGCCGTCGAGCAGATCCGCAAGAAGCTCGGTCTCGATAGGCCGCTGATCGAGCAGTTCTTCCGCTACACCAACGACCTCGCCCATGGCGATTTCGGCAACTCGCTCACCACAGGCCAGCCGGTCGCGGCCGAGATCCGCAATCGCCTGCCGGCGTCGGCCGAGCTGACGTTGCTCGGCCTCATCGTCTCGATCGTCATCGCCATTCCGCTCGGCGTGCTGGCGGCAACGCGGCCGGGATCATGGGTCGATCACCTCTGTCGGGTCACGACGACGGCCGGCGTCTCGCTGCCGGTGTTCTTTACCGGCCTCGTTCTCGTTTACGTCTTCTATTTCCGGCTCGGCTGGTCGCCGGCGCCGCTCGGCCGCCTCGACGTGTTCTACAGCGCGCCGCCGACGGTGACCGGCTTCTATCTGATCGACACGCTGATCGCGCGCGACTTCGAGGCGTTCCGCTCGGCGCTGAGCCAGCTCATCTTGCCGGCGACGACGCTTGCGATCTTCTCGCTGGCGCCGATCGCGCGCATGACCCGCGCCTCGATGCTCGCCGTGCTCGCCTCCGAATTCGTCCGCACCGCGCGCGCCAGCGGGCTGTCGCCGGCGACCGTCATCGTCACCTACGCCTTCCGCAACGCGATGCTGCCTGTGATCACCACGCTGAGCATGGTGTTCTCGTTCCTGCTGGGTGCGAACGTGCTGGTGGAAAAGGTGTTCGCCTGGCCCGGCATCGGCTCCTATGCGGTGGAAGCGCTGATCTCGTCGGACTTCGCGCCGGTGCAGGGTTTCGTGCTGACCATGGCGGTCATGTACGTGCTGCTCAATCTCGTGATCGACATTCTCTATGGCGTGATCGATCCGCGCGTCAGGTTGGAGGGTTAGCGCATGATCCGGAAAAGTGGAGGCCGGTTTTCCGATCAGATCATGCGCAAAAGGAGAGTCACATGAGCACCGTTGCGCCTGCTGTTGAGCCCGTCGGCCCTGCGCGAACCTCGGGACTCGTCGCAATCCTCGAACAGACCCGCTACGTTCTCGGCGAGAACAAGGTCACGGGCTTTGCCTTCGCGTTGCTGATCGTGATCCTCATCGCCGCGATCTTCGGTCCCTATGTGGTGCCGTATGATCCGCTCGCCTCCGACACCGCCGCGTCGTTGAAGCCGCCCTCGGCGGCACACTGGTTCGGCACCGACCAATTGGGCCGCGACATCTTCAGCCGCGTCGTGGTGGCGACACGGCTCGATACGTTCATCGCGGTCGCCTCCGTCGTGCTGGTGTTCCTGATGGGCGGGCTCGCCGGCATCGCGGCCGGTTATTTCGGCGGCTGGACCGATCGCATCGTCGGCCGCATCGCCGACACCATCATGGCTTTCCCGCTGTTCGTGCTGGCGATGGGCATCGTCGCAGCGCTCGGCAACACCGTGCAGAACATCATCCTGGCGACCGCCATCGTGAACTTCCCGCTTTATGCGCGCGTTGCACGTGCGGAAGCCAATGTCCGCCGCAATGCCGGCTTCGTGCAGGCCGCGCGCCTGTCTGGCAACGGCGAATTCCGCATCCTGCTGGTGCATATCCTGCCCAACATCATGCCGATCATGATCGTGCAGATGTCGCTGACCATGGGCTACGCCATCCTCAACGCCGCCGGCCTGTCCTTCATCGGCCTCGGTGTTCGACCGCCGACCGCCGAATGGGGCATCATGGTCGCGGAAGGCGCCGGCTTCATGGTCTCAGGCGAATGGTGGATCGCGCTGTTCCCGGGCCTTGCTCTGATGATCGCCGTGTTCTGCTTCAACCTCCTCGGCGACGGCCTGCGCGACATCGTCGACCCGCAGCGGAGGACGTGAGGGATGGTCGGGTTCGGGTGCGAGCAGCGAAGCTGTGAGGGGGGCACAACTCTCTCGCTCCCTCCCCCCTTGCGGGGGAGGGGCAGGGAGGGGGGTAGCCCCAAGCACGGTCTGAGTTCGTGGCTACCCCCTCCCTGCCCTCGAGAGCGAGCTTCGCTCGCCTCGGACCCCGCAAGGGGGGAGGGAATGAGAGAGCGGTGCCCGCCTCACACGAAAATCTTAGGCCAAAATTCTCAAACGATTCCAACCCCGTTCTACTGTGCATGGGGTTGTTTTCGCCATTTTTGATCGGGAGGCCCTCATGACCACCCAGCCCCTGCTCGACGTCCAGGACCTCACGGTCGAATTCACCACCCGCCGCGGCATCGTGAAAGCGGTGCAGCACGTCAACATCTCCGTCGCCAAGGGCGAGACTCTCGCCATCGTCGGCGAGTCCGGCTCCGGCAAGTCGGTGACGTCATACGCGGTGATGCGCATCCTCGACCGGGCGGGGCGGATCGCCGAAGGCTCGGTGATGTTCTCGGGTATCGACGTGAAGGCGGCATCGGAAGACCAGATGCGCGATCTGCGCGGCCGCGAAGTCTCGATGATCTTCCAGAACCCGCGCGCGGCACTGAACCCGATCCGCAAGGTCGGCGACCAGATCGAGGACGTGCTGCGCACTCATGTGCAGCAGGCTCAGGTCGCTGATCACGGCGAGAAGGCGATCGAGGCGCTGGAGCAGGTCAAGATCGCCCGTCCGCGCGAGCGCTACCACGCCTATCCGTTCGAACTGTCCGGCGGCATGTGCCAGCGCGTCGTCATCGCGCTCGCGCTGGCCTGCAATCCGCAACTGCTGATCGCGGACGAACCGACCACCGGCCTCGACGTCACCACCCAGAAGGCGGTGATGGACCTGATCGTCGAACTGACCAAGCGCCGCGCGATGTCGACCATCCTGATCACGCATGATCTCGGACTTGCGGCGGCCTATTGCGACCGCGTCGTGGTGATGGAGAAGGGCCGGGTGGTCGAGACCGCCAAAGCCGCCGACATCTTCGCCAATCCGCAGCATCCCTACACCAAGAAGCTGATGCGCGCGACGCCGCGGCTCGGCGTGTCACTCAGGGATTTGTTGCCGGAGGAGGAGGGTGCATCCCAATCCGCATCCGTCATGGCCGGGCCTGACCCGGCCATCCATCACGCTTCGCAAGATTCGTCCCAATCGATGGACCCCCGGGTCAAGCCGGGGGGTGACGAGACGTCAAAGCCCCTCCTGCTCATCGAAAAGCTGGTCAAGGAATATCCCCGTCAGGGCGCCACCGCCGTGCTCGGAAAACTGTTCGGCCGCAAGCCGGCGCCGGAGCCCGATGTGTTCCGCGCCGTCGACGGCATCAGCTTCTCGATCGGCCATGGCGAGAGCGTCGGCCTCGTCGGCGAATCCGGCTGCGGCAAATCGACCACCTCGATGATGGTGATGCGCCTCCTGGACCAGACCTCCGGCCTCATCCAGTTCGACGGCGAGGACATCGGCGGCATCGCTCCGGCCTCGTTTGCCCGGCTGCCCCAGCGCAGCCGCATCCAGATGGTGTTCCAGGACCCGACCGACAGTCTCAACCCGCGCTTCACCGCCGCGCGCGCCATCGCCGACCCGATCATGCAACTCGGCGACATCAGGGGCCGTGACGCGCTCCGCGCCCGCTGCGAGGAACTGGCGACCATGGTCGGCCTGCCGCATAATCTGCTGGATCGGTTTCCGCACCAATTGTCCGGGGGCCAGAAGGCCCGCGTCGGCATCGCCCGTGCCATTGCCCTGCATCCGAAACTCGTCATTCTCGACGAGCCGACCGCGGCGCTCGACGTCTCGGTCCAGGCCGTGGTCCTCAACCTGCTCCAGGACCTCAAGGCGCGGCTAGGTATGAGCTATCTGTTCGTCTCGCATGATTTGAACGTAGTGCGCTTGTTGTGCGATCGTGTCATTGTGATGCGGACGGGTCGAATCGTCGAGGAAGGCTCTTCCGAGAGGGTCTTGAGCGATCCGCAGGACGACTACACCAAGGAGCTGCTGACGGCGATCCCGCATCCGCCGTTGCCGGCACACTGAGATTGTTTGGGAGCGTGATGGCCGAGCCGCTGGACGATTATATCGACGCCGTATCGAAAGCGCTGGCATTGCAGATCGAGGAGGCCTGGAGGCCGGCGGTTCGCGCCAATCTCGAAGTGTCGCTGCGGCTCGGCCGCCTCGTCGACGAATTCGCGCTGCCGGACGAGACCGAGCCGGCGCCGATCTTCACCGTCTGACGCCGCCATGACCACCAAGCCAGAGATGAGTGCTGCCGACATCGCGAAAGCGGTGGCGGGCGGCAAGATGTCCGCCCTCGCTGCCACCGAAGCCGCGCTTGCGCGCATCAAGCAGCACGACACCATCCTCAATTCCTTCACCGACGTCACTGCCGATCGCGCTCGCGCCAAGGCGCGTGCGATCGATGCCGACATTGCCGCGGGCAAGGCGGTCGGTCCGCTCGCCGGTGTCCCCTTCGCGGTGAAGAACCTGTTCGACGTTGCCGGCCTCTCCACGCGCGCGGGCTCGAAGATCAACCGCGACCTCGCACCCGCCAAGCGCGACGCGACTTTGATCGAGCGCATGGAGGCCGCCGGTGCCGTGCTGGTCGGCGCGCTCAACATGGGCGAATACGCCTACGATTTCACCGGCGAGAACGTCCATGACGGTCCCTCGCGCAATCCGCACGACACGACGCGGATGAGCGGCGGCTCCTCCGGCGGTTCGGGGAGCGCCGTCGGCGGCGCGCTGGTGCCGATCGCGCTGGGCTCGGACACCAACGGCTCGATCCGCGTGCCGTCCTCGTTCTGCGGCATCTTTGGCTTGAAGCCGACCTATGGCCGGCTGTCGCGCGCGCGGTCGTTTCCGTTCGTCGCGAGCTTCGATCATCTCGGTCCGTTCGCACGCTCTGTCACCGATCTCGCGCTCGCCTACGACGCGATGCAGGGGCCGGATGCCGACGATGCCGCCTGCACCACACGCGGTCTGGAGCCGACGGTGCCGCTGCTCGCCAATCCGGTTTCGGACCTGCGCATCGCGATCGCCGGCGGCTACTTCCAGAAGAACGTGTTTCCCGAGGCGGTCGAAGCCGTGAGCCGCGTCGCCAAAGCGCTCGGCACGACGCAAATCGTCGATGTGCCCGAAGCCGCGCGTGCCCGCGCGGCGGCTTACGTCATCTCCACCACGGAGGGCGCCTCGCTGCATCTCGATCGCCTGCGCAGGCGCCCGAACGATTTCGATCCCGCCGTGCGCGACCGGCTGATCGCGGGCGCCATGGTGCCGGCGCCGCTGGTCGATCGCGCGCAGAAATTCCGCCGCTGGTATCGCGCGCAGTTTTCCGAGATCTTCAAATCGGTTGACGTGCTGCTCGCACCGGCAACGCCCTGCACCGCGCCGAAGCTGGGGCAGGTGAATTTCAATCTCGACGACGTCGAATTGCCGGTGCGCGCCAATATCGGCATCCACACCCAGCCGATCTCCTTCATCGGGCTGCCCGTCGTTGCCGTGCCGGTGCCGCTCGAGCCGCTGCCGATCGGCGTGCAGATCATCGCCGCGCCCTGGCGCGAGGACATCGCGCTGCGCGTCGCGCATGCATTGGAACGGATGGGCGTCGTATCCGCGCCATCGCCGAGAGGACTTTGAGATGGAGATCGACCTCCCCGACGTGATCGCGGAAGTGAAAGCCGCGTTCGATCGCTATGAGCAGGCCCTCGTCACCAACGATGTCGCCGTGCTCGGCGAGCTGTTCCGCAACGACCCCCGCACGCTGCGCTACGGCATCGGCGAGAACCTCTATGGCTATGAGGCGATCTCCGGCTTCCGCGCCGGCCGCTCGCCGGTTGGCCTCAACCGTCGCACCGCGAAAACCGTCATCAGCAGCTATGGCCGCGACACGGCCGTTACCTCCACCCTGTTCTATCGCGACACGGCGCCCGGCAAGGTCGGCCGGCAGATGCAGACCTGGATTCGCTTCCCGGAGGGCTGGCGCGTCGTCGCCGCCCATGTCAGCATCATCGACGAGTCGAAAGAGACCTGATCGAATGACGCTTGACGATCTTCCGCAGGGAACACTGCCGGCCGAGCCGGTGGTGCCGCGCGTCGACCGGGCCCTGCCGTCGCTGCAGAAGGTCACGCGTGCCGAGGAGCTGCGTCTTCAGCTTGCCGACGAGATCGTGCGCGGAGCCCTGGCCCCCGGCGCGCCGCTGGACGAGACCGACATCGCGCGGCGCTTCAACGTCTCGCGTACGCCGGTGCGCGAGGCGCTGCGCCAGCTGGTGGCGAGCGGCCTCGTCGAGGCACGGCCGCATCGCGGCGCGGTGGTGGCGCAGCCGTCGATCGAACGGCTGAAGAGCATGTTCGAGGCGATGGCGGAGCTGGAGGCGCTGTGCGCCGGCCTTGCGGCCGAGCGCATGTCCGCCGCCGAGCGCCACGGCCTGGAAGCCATCCACGAAGAGCTGCGTGTCCTCAGCTACACCGGCAATCCCGATCGTTTTCACGAGGTCAACGAGCGCTTCCACAACGCGATCTATGCGGGATCGCAGAACGGCTACATCGCCGAGATCACGCTGGCGACCCGCGTGCGCGTGCAGCCGTTCCGCCGCGCCCAGTTCCGCAACCTCGGCCGTCTCGCCAAATCGCAAGCCGAGCACGACCGCGTCGTCGTCGCCATCATGCGCGGCGACAAGCAGGGCGCCGCCGCCGCCATGCGCGCACATATCGAGCTGGTGCGCGGGGAATACGAGATCTACGCGGTGTCGGTGTAGTCTGTAGGGTGGGTTAGCCGAAGGCGTAACCCACCACTGTTCGTATCCGCAGAAACAAAAGAGGTGGGTTACGCTGCGCTAACCCACCCTACGGCACCTACGCCGTCGCAGCCTCCGCCATATACTTCCGCCAGCCGCCATAGGCGGTGATGTCTCGCGCTTCGCCCAGCACTGCCGGCTCGACGAGAAAGCCCTTCACGCTTCTGCCGTCGGCGAGCCTGATGGTGCCGATCGCCATCGGTGCCGGAATCGCGTTGACGAACTTGCCGAACGCGGATGACGACAGCGACCAGATCTCGAGTTCAATCGCAGAACCCTTGCCTGCTTCCACGCGCAGCATGCCCGGCTTCGGCGGCGTGGTCGGAAGCGAATAGAGCTTGTAGTCCGCCGCTGTCCTGGTCGCCTCGATCAGCTTTCCGTTCAGCGCCTTCAACTCGCCGTTCAGCGCCATGCCGGATAGATGCGCGCCGACGACGGCAATCGGAATCTCGTCGATACCGCCGGTAGCAGGCGGGGTGAGCGCAGGTTGCGCCACGCCCTTGGCACCAACGGTCAGCTTGGTATCGGCATGGAACACGCGGCCGATGCTCGCAAGCAGCGCATCGCGGCCGGCCGGCGCCAGCAGCGTGATGCCGAACGGGATGCCGTCGGCGCGCATCGATGCCGGCACGGCGAGGCCGCAGAGGTCGAGCAGGTTGACGAAATTGGTGTAGGTGCCGAGCCGGCTGTTGAGCTCGATCGGGTTGGCCAGCACCTGCGCGGTCGTATACGCCGTCGGCGCCGTCGGCAGCACCAGCGCGTCGATATTGGCAAAGGTGCGCTCGGCGATCTTGCGCAGGCCCTGCAGGCGATAGAGCGCGGAGAAGGTGTCTGCCGCCGTCAGCCGCGCGCCGGCGGCGGTGATCTCGCGCGTCACCGGATGGATCGAGTCGGGTGCGGAGGCGAGCAGGTTCTTGATCACGAGATAGCGTTCGGCGACCCAGGGACCCTCGTAGAGCAGCCGCGCCGTCTCGTAGAACGGCTCGAGGTCGAATTCGACCAGCGTTGCGCCGAGCGCGGTCCAGCGCTTCAGCGCCTCGCCGTAAGCTGCTTCCGCCTTCCTGTCGCCGAAGAAGATCAGCTGCCCGTTGCGCGGCACGCCGAGGCGCAAGGTTGCCGGGAACGGCGTGATCGCCCCGAGCGGCCGGTCGCGCGAGAACGGATCGGCCTGGTCCGGTCCTGCCATCACCGACAGCGCCAGCGCGGCATCGTCCACCGTCAAGGCGAACACCGAGATGCAGTCGAGCGTGCGGCAGGCCGGCACGAGTCCCGCGGTCGAGATCATGCCGAGGCTCGGCTTCAGCCCGACGATGTTGTTCAGCATCGCCGGCACGCGCCCGCTGCCGGCCGTGTCGGTGCCGAGCGTGAGCGGCACCAGGCCGGCGCCGACGGCGGTGGCCGATCCCGAGCTCGACCCGCCGGGAATCAGATCTTCGCGAATCGAATTTTTGGGAATGCCGTAGGGCGAGCGGACGCCGACGAGGCCGGTCGCGAACTGGTCGAGATTGGTCTTGCCGATGATGATGGCGCCGGCCGCGCGCAACCGCTCCACCGCGGTCGAGTCGTGCGTCGGGGTGTAGGAGAAGGCCGGGCAGGCCGCCGTGGTCGGAAATCCCAGCGCGTCGATATTGTCCTTCACTGCGACCGGGACGCCGTAGAGCGGCAGGCTGGCAGCATCCGCGCGCGCGGCAAGCTTTTCGGCCTCCGCGATCGCGTCCTTCTCGTCGCGCAGGCTGATGAAGACGGCGGGATCGTTGTGGTCGCGGATGCGCTGGTAGCTGCGCGCGAGCGTCTGTGCCGGCGTGAGCGTGCCCGCGCGATGCGCGGCCACAATCGCGGCGATCGTTTCAGGCTGCTCAGCCCCCATTTCAGCCCCCATGGCGACAAAACTCCGGCAACATGTCCTCACCCGGATCGAAGCAAGCGATGTGCCATTGTGTACAGAATCCGGGCAGGGCGGATGCTTCGGATACTATCGGGAGATCAGTAGGTTGGGGGATATTTCGGTGGCCGGGCGGGCCGTCGCGCCAACGCCTTGTTGCGGGCATTTGCGCAAATTTTGGGCAGGCTGGATCAGGTGAAGCCAGCAAGGATCTGGAGCAACTGCTCCCGGTTCTCCTTGCCGATCTTCGCCTCGACATGCCGCTCGTGCTCGGCGGCGAGCCGCTTGAACTTCGCCAGCGCGGTCTCGCCCTGGGCGGTGAGATGCAGGGCGTGCGAGCGCCGGTCCGCCTTCGACTTGATCCGTTTCACGTATTTGCGCTGTTCGAGGCTGTCGAGCAGATGCACCAGCCGGGCGCGCTCGATGCCGAGGCGCTTGGCCACCGCCATCTGTGACAGGCCCGGATTGGCGCCGATCACCGTCAGCACCGAATATTGCGTCGGCCGGATGTCGACATCGCCCAGCGTCTTGATGAAGTCCTGAAAGATCCAGATCTGGAAGCGCCGCACCGCGTAACCGGCGTGCCCGACCAATGCGTCGAGGCCGATCTCGTTCGCGTCGTTCGGCCGCGCCGCGCCGTTGCCGGCACGTTTGCGTGGGGAGGGGCGGGTGTCGGCTCGGGCTGCGTTGGCTGTCACGTGATCTCTCCTGCCGCGCAATCTTAGCGGCCCGAAGGCCCACGCGAAAGTTTGTTGTTGACGACAACAATTGTCGTGCCCAACAATATGACCAAAGCGGCCCGGAACGAGGCTGTAGCCGATCCGGACGTCCGGGCGAGGAGGAAACCATGACAACCGCCGCACGCGGCGACGCTTCGAGCCTGTTCGCAATGCCCAAGACAGTCGCCGAGCGTCGCGCCGACGGCAGCATCGTGCTGCGCTCGCCCGAACCGTTGCGCGACGGTGCGCGCTGCATCGGCGACTGGCTGGAGCAATGGGCGCGGCAGACGCCCGATGCGGTCTTCCTCGCCGAGCGTGGCAATGTCGAAGCGCCGTGGACCACCGTCACCTATGCGCAGGCATTGCGCCAGGTGCGTGGCGCGGCGTCGTGGATCCTGGCACAAGGACTCAGCGCCGAACGCCCGCTCGTGATCCTCTCCGACAACAGCATCGACCATGCGCTGCTCGCGCTTGCCGCGCAGCATGTCGGCGTGCCCTCCGCCGCGATCTCGCCGGCCTATTCGCTGATGTCCAGGGATTTCGACAAGCTCAAGAGCATGATCGCGCTGCTCGAGCCGGGCGCGATCTACGTCGCCGCGACGAAGCCGTTCGCGGCGGCGCTGGCCGCGATCAAGCCGCTGCACAAGGCGCAGGTCATCAGCGGCAACGGCGATGACGCCGACGCACTCGCCTTCAGCATCGTTGCGGCAACGTCCGAAATTGCCGACGTCGCCAAAGCCTTTGCCGCGGTGACGCCGGACACGATCGCAAAATTCCTGTTCACGTCAGGCTCGACCGGCACGCCGAAAGCCGTCATCAACACCCAGCGCATGCTGACCTCCAGCCAGCAGGCCAAGGCGCAGACCTGGACCTTCCTCGAACAGGCTGGCAGCGATCTCGTCATTCTCGACTGGCTGCCCTGGAGCCACACCTTCGGTGCCAACCACAATTTCAACCTCGTGCTGCGCAACGGCGGCTCGCTCTATATCGACGGCGGCAAGCCTGCGCCTGGTCTGTTTGCGATGTCACTCGCGAACTTGAAAAGCGTGATGCCGACGGTCTATTTCAACGTGCCGCGCGGCTTCGACATGCTGATCGCGGCATTGCGCGGTGATGAGGAACTGCGCCGCCGCTTCTTCAGCGAGGTGAAGTTCGCCTTCTATGCCGGCGCCGCGCTGCCGCAGAATCTCTGGGACGCGCTCGAACAACTGTCCATCCAGACGGTCGGCCGCCCGCTGCCGATGGTCTCGGCCTGGGGCTCGACGGAAACCTCGCCGCTGGCGACCGACTGCCATTTCCTCGCCGAACGATCCGGCAATATCGGCGTGCCGATCCCCGGCACCGAGCTGAAGCTCGTCACCTCCGGCGACAAGCTGGAGGTGCGCGTGCGCGGCCCCAACGTCACGCCGGGTTACTGGAAGGCGCCCGAGCTGACGAAGCAGGCGTTCGACGACGAGGGTTTCTATCTCATCGGGGATGCAGTGAAGCTTGCTGATAGCGCGCGGCCGGAGCGCGGCCTGTTCTTCGACGGCCGTGTCGCGGAGGACTTCAAGCTCAATTCCGGTACCTGGGTCAGCGTCGGCACGCTGCGCCTCGCCGGCATCGCCGCGCTGGCGCCGCTCGCGCAGGATATCGTCGTCGCCGGTCACGGCGGCGACGAGGTGCGCTTCCTGGTGTTCCCGAACATCGCGGCGTGCCGCACGCATGCCGGTTTGCCCGATACGGCTGATGTGAATGATGTGCTGGCCCATGGCAGGGTCAGGGCCGCGATCGCGGAGGGCCTTGCAAAGCTGAAGCAGCAGGGCGCCAATTCCTCCGGCCACGCCACGCGCGCCCTTCTGCTCGCCGAGCCGCCGTCGGTGGACGGCGGCGAGATCACCGACAAGGGCTACATCAACCAGCGCGCCGTCCTGACGCGGCGTGCGGAGGCGGTGGCGCGGCTCAACGACGATGCATCGACCGAATCGATCGGCATCGGCTGAACCGTCCGCACTCGATCGTCTCGTGCCCCGGACGCAGCGCGTCACGAAGTGATGCGCTGCAGAGCCGGGGCCCATTCCTTCTGCGCCATGGGTCCCGGCACTGCGTCGCGTCCGGGACACGGCTTGCCAACGAAAGAGAGCAAGTGTAATAGTTATAAAATATAATCAAATGAGGGAGGCCGCCGTGAGGTCTGGCTTGGTATCGGCAGTCACGCTGGCTGCGCTTCTGGGGTCGACGGCGCTGGTCCGCGCGGATGCCGAGGCCTGCTCACCGGTCACATCAGCATCGCTTGCCATTTCCGGCATCGAGATCACGGGCTCAAAGGCGCAGGACGCGGCCTCCGGCCTGCCCAAGCATTGCATCGTGACGGGGATCGCCAACCAGCGCACCGGTGCGGATGGAAAATCCTACGCCATCCAGTTTGAGCTCCGCCTGCCGGCGGAGTGGAACGGACGCTTCCTGCACCAGGTCAACGGCGGCAATGATGGCGTCGTGGTGCCTGCGCTCGGCGACAAGCCGGACGGCTTTGCCTCGGGCGGGACGGTGCCGTTGACGCGCGGCTTTGCCGTGCTGTCGTCCGACAGCGGGCATTCCGGCTCCGATCCCGCGAACAAATCGCTCGGTCTGACTGCGGGCGCTGCCTTCGGTCTCGATCCGCAGGCGCGGCGCGACTATGGCTACGCGGCCGATATGACGTTGTCGCCCGTGGGCAAGGCGATCATCGCCCTGCATTACGGCCGCAAGCCGGATCGCTCCTACATGGCCGGCTGCTCGAACGGCGGACGCCACGCGATGGTCGCGGCCTCGCGCATGCCCGAGAACTATGATGGCTTCCTCGTCGGCAATCCCGGCTTCGATCTGCCGCGCGCGGCGATCCAGCATGCTTGGGACGTGCAGGCCTTTCTCAAGGCCGATCCCGATTTGCGCAAATCGATCACCAGGGAGGACGCGCAAGTCATCGCCTCCCGCATCACGGAGGCCTGCGATGCGCTCGACGGCGTCAAGGACGGCTTGACCGCCAATCTCGCGGCTTGTCAGAAGGCGTTCGATCTCAAGAGCCTTGCTTGCGCGCCAGGTCAGACCAATGCGTGCCTGCCGCAAGCCAAGGTGGACGCGCTGAAGACGAGCCTGGCCGGGCCGAAGAATTCGAAAGGCGAGGCGCTCTATTCCGACTGGCCGCTCGATGGCGGCATCGGCACCGGCAACTGGCGCGCCTGGAAGGTCGAGAGTCCGGTCGCGCCCTGGAACAACTACCCGATCATCGCAACCATGGGCGCGGCGTCGCTGAATTACATCTTCTCGACACCGCCGGTCGCGGTGGAGGGCAGCAGCGACAAGCTCATCGATGCCCTGAAGGCGTATGATTTCGACAAGGACGCGCCAAAAATCTTCGCCAAGGACGGCACATTCACCGAATCGGCCATGGACTTCATGACCCCGCCCGACGTCGATGACCCCAAGCTCGCGGGGTTGCAGAAGTCCGGCGGAAAGATGCTGATCTATCACGGCCAGGCCGACCCGGTGTTCTCGGTGAATGACAGCATCCGCTGGTACGATCGGCTGGACAAGAACCTGCAGGGACGTGCGGACGGCATCGCGCGTCTGTTCACCATCCCCGGCGCAACCCATTGCGGCGGTGGCGTCGCGCTCGACAAGTTCGATGCACTCAGCGCGCTGACCGATTGGGTGGAGAAGGGCAAGGCGCCCGAGCGCATCATCGTCTCCGCCAATCCGGCGAACAAGGAAGTCCCGGCTTCGTGGAGCCCGAACCGCACGCGGCCGCTGTGTCCATACCCGTCTTATGCCGCCTATTCGGGGCAGGGCGATAGCGAGGACGCCGCGAATTTCGTTTGCAAGGCGCCGTAGTAACATCGCGGCCGCGAGTGCTACCGCACCCTCTCCCCTTGTGGGAGAGGGTGGATTTGCGAAGCAAAGCCGGGTGAGGGGTTTCTCTCCGCGCGTGAATCTCTCGCATTTGTACTCGCGGACAGAACCCTCATCCGGCGCCATAGCCGATGCGAAGCATCGGCGTTCTAAGTGAACGGCGGCCGGAGGCCGCCTATGCCACCTTCTCCCGCAAGGGAAGAAGGAAGAGTTGCGTCCGGCGGAGAGGGAGGGGAATTCACCCCTTCGCCACCACCGCCTTCGCGACGTCCGCAATCCCCCTTGCCATCGATACGAACTCGCTCGGCATCATCACCAGCGTCATGGTATTCTGCTCGGCGCCGACTTCGGTGATCATCTGCATGCGGCGCAGCTCGAGGCCGGCCGGATTCTGCATGATCACTTCGGCGGCCTGACGCAGCTGCTCGGCGGCATCGAGCTCGGCTTCGGCCTTGATCAGGCGGGCGCGCTTTTCGCGCAACGCTTCCGCTTCCTGCGCCAGCGCGCGCTGCATGCTCGGAGGTATCTCGACGCTTTTCATCTGCACCAGCTCGACCTTCACGCCCCACGGTTCGGTGGTGGCGTCGATCGACTTCTGCATGACATCGGCAATGGTGTCCTGCGCCTTCAGGATCTCATCCAGCGTATGCTGGCCGAGCACGGCGCGCAGCGTCGTCGGCGAGACCTGCACGACCGCGTTCGAGACCGCCTTGACCTCGATCACGGCGAGCTCGGGATCGACGATGCGATACCAGACCACGGCGTCGACCTTGATCGGCACGTTGTCGCGCGTGATGCCTTCCTGCTGCTCGACATTGGCGGTGATGGTGCGCAAATCGAGCTTGGTCTGCCATTCGATGATCGGCTAGACGAGATAGAGGCCGGGGCCGGCGGTGCGATTGAACTTGCCGAGCCGGAACACGACGCTGCGTTCATACTGATTGGTGACGCGGATGCTGCCGATAAAATACGCGATCGCCGCGACGGCAACGATGGTGAAATACGGATGCGCGGCGACAAACTCCATGACGAACATGGTTGCCTCCTGAAGCAAAAGTCAGTGCGCGGCGGATTAAGTGACGGAGTGTGCTGCTTTCAAGGACGCTGGCGGAGCGCCGTCAGGCATATTTTTTCGTGTTAACCACTTGACGCCCGTTGCTTAACGTTTGCGCGGACCCGTTGGCTCGCAATGACGATGGGGGAACATCGAAGGATTCGACTCGCGCTGTCGCCGCGGAGGCTCCCCCTCACCCCAGCCCTCTCCCCGCAAGCGGGGAGAGTGAGAAGCCGTCACCCCACCACCTTGCTCGATCCCTGCGTGATCAGCCGCGCTGCGCGCTGGTCGCGGGCGTAGATCCAGAGCCAGCTGAGGGCGACGCTGAGGCGGTGGCGGAGGCCGATCAGGAAGTAGATGTGGGCGATGCCCCAGATCCACCACGCGATCGTGCCGCGCAGCTTGATGCGGCCGAAGTCGATCACGGCGAGGCGCTTGCCGATCTGCGCGAGGCTGCCGGCGTGCTTGTAGCGGAATGGGCCCGTCGCAGCGCCGCGTAGCCGCGCCTTGATGGTTTCGGCGACATGCTTTCCCTGCTGTTTGGCGGCCGGGGCGATGCCGGGCACGGGCTTGCCCTCCCAGGCGTTGATGCTGACGGTATCGCCGATCGCAAAGATTTCGGGATGGCCTGGAATCGTCAGGTCGTCTTCGACCTGCACGCGTCCGGCGCGATCGGCCGGCGCGCCGAGCCATTCGGCGGCTGGCGAAGCGCGCACGCCGGCGGCCCAGATTCTTGTCTTTGCTTCGAGCAGCTTGCCGCCGAACACCACGCCTTCACGATTGATCTCGGTGACCGGCTGTCCCAGCACGACCTCGACGCCGATCTTTTCCAGCGAGGCCTGCGCGTAAGCCGAGAGGTCGTCGGCGAAGCCGGCGAGCACGCGCGGCCCGGCCTCGATCAGCACCACGCGCGCCTTGGTCGTGTCGATGTTGCGAAAGTCGCCCGGCAGGGTGTGGTGCGCCATCTCGGCAATTGTGCCGGCGAGCTCGACGCCGGTGGGGCCGGCGCCGACGATGACGAAGGTCAGCCGCGCTGCGCGCCGCGCCGGATCGGTCTCGCGTTCGGCGCGCTCGAACGCCACCAGGATATGCCGGCGCAGCGTGGTCCCGTCCTCCAGCGTCTTCAGGCCTGGCGCGAACTGCTCCCACTCGTCGTGGCCGAAATAGGCGTGCCGCGCGCCGGTTGCGAGCACCAGCGTATCGTAAGGCACCTCGCTGCCGTCGTCGATCAGTACGCAGCGCCTGGTCGCATCGACGCCGCTCACGGTCGCGAACAGTGTCGTCACCTCGCGCCGGTCGCGCATGAGATGGCGGACCGGCCAGGCGATCTCGCTGGTGGCAAGCGAGGCGGTGGCGACCTGGTAGAGCAGCGGCTGGAACAGATGATGGTTGCGGCGGTCGATCAGCGTGATGTCGACCGGGGCGCCCGCGAGCCGGTAGGTCGCCTCCAGCCCGCCGAAGCCGGCGCCGACGATGACGACGCGATGGGGTGTGGTGGTCATGATGCGCCCTCGACTCTCGCTGCTTCTCTGCTTCATTAAGTGCGGAAAGTGGCCCGCGGTCCAATAGCCGTCATCAATGGCAGAATAGGCCGGGCGTATCGTCATGCCGCGAAAAAGCGCCGCAGCCTCCGCCGAAGTGAGTAGAATTATATTTCTTGCCATCGCCGATCGGGGCGAAATATGGTGCAGCGGCGGGCGCTGAGCCATTGGCGGCGCGACAGATTTTGCGTTCAATAGCGACAGGCCCGGGGCGGCGATCACCCCGTTTCCGGGAGCAATAATAAGGAGGGGAGTGGTTATGAGGACGGCATTCTGGCTGGCGGGCGCAGCGGCGCTGGTGCTGGCGAGCCCGGCATTCGCCGGCGACACCATCAAGATCGGTTTCGTCTCGACCTTCAGCGGCCCGACCGCCGTGATCGGCAACGACATGCGCAACTCGTTCGAGCTGGCGCTGGATCATCTCGGGCGCAAGATGGATGGCAAGCCGGTCGAGGTGATCTACGAGGACGACGGGCAGAAGCCCGACGTCGGCAAGCAGAAGACCGAGAAGCTGGTGCAGTCCGACAAGGTCGATTTCATCGTCGGCTACATCTGGTCGAACGTGCTGCTGGCTTCCTTGAAGACCGCGGTGGACTCGCAGACCTTCCTGATCTCGGCCAATGCCGGCCCGTCGCAGCTCGCCGGCGAGCTCTGCTCGCCCTACGTGTTCTCGACCTCCTGGCAGAACGACCAGACGCCGCAGGCCATGGGCCTCTACATGAACCAGAAGGGCGTCAAGAGCGTCTTCCTGATCGGGCCGAACTACGCGGCCGGCAAGGACATGCTCGCCGGTCTCAAGAACACCTTCAAGGGTGAGGTCAAGGGCGAGGAATACACGGTCTGGCCGAGCCAGCTCGACTTCTCCGCCGAGCTCTCCAAGGCCCGCGCCTCGGGCGCCGAGTCGATCTTCGTGTTCTATCCCGGTGCTGCCGGCGTGCAGTTCCTCAATCAATATACCCAAGCGGGCCTGAAGAGCACGATGCCGCTCTACACCGCCTTCACCGTCGACGAGCTGTCGCTGCCGCTCCAGAAGGAGAACGCGCTTGGCGTTCCCGGCGCGCAGCAGTGGGTGAATGACCTGCCCAACGAGCAGAACAAGCGCTTCGTCGCCGACTACCGCAAGAAGTACACCGGCCTGCGTCCGACCTATTACGGCGCCCAGACCTACGACGCCGCCCAGCTCATCAACAGCGCGGTGGTCGCGGTGAAGGGCGACACCAGCAAGAAGGACGCGATGAAGGCCGAGATGGAGAAGGCCAACTTCAAGTCGCTGCGCGGTGCGTTCAAATACGGCAACAACCACATCCCGGTGCAGAGCTTCTATCTCCAGGACGTGGTCAAGGATGCCGACGGCCAGCTCGCGCTGAAGACGGTCGCCACCATCGTCGAGAACGACCAGGATCGCTTCCATCAGAAGTGCCAGATGAAGTGAGTTGATAATCTCCGCCGCCTCCTCTCCCTCTCCCCGCTTGCGGGGAGAGGGTCGGGGTGAGGGGGAGTCTCCGCGAGGACGGAGCGATCCGAATTCCTCGATGTCCCGCATCGTCATTGCGAGCGCAGCGAAGCAATCCAGAGTCTTTCCGGGGAGGGATTCTGGATTGCTTCGCTGCGCTCGCAATGACGTGTTGAGAGGTCGTTGCTCCTGATTGTCATGAGACTCGCGGAGACCCCCTCACCCGGAATTCAAGCTGCGCTCGAATTCCGGCCTCTCCCCGCAAGGGGCACGGCTATCGCGCTTACGGCCGTTGTTCTGCGGTCCATCCTTCGAGACGCCCGCCTTTGGCGGGCCCTCAGGATGAGGACGGGGTGCGCGGCAGCAATTTCGGCCGGCAAGAAGCCGCTCAGCCTCATCCTGAGGAGACCGCTGGAAGCGGTCGTCTCGAAGGACGAGGCGTGCGCTCAGGCCCCCGCCAAGAAGTCTCATGCGATAGCCCTGCCGCAAGCGGAGAGAGGCGAAGGCCTACACCCGCGGCATGCTCGAGGGCCGCACTTCGCGTGACTGCGCCGCAAGCCTGATCCCGGCATTGGCCGCGCCAAAGCCCTGATAATTCCTTCGCTCGACGATCTCGAAGAAGAAGCGCTCGTCGAAGATGTGGGTGTAGACTTGGAAGAACTCGCCGTCGCCCTCGCGGTCGTAGAGGATGTGGTTGGCGCGCAGCTGCGCCATCAGGTCGGGCGCGAGGTCGTATTTGGCTTCGATGTCGTCGTAGTAATTGTCGGGAATATCCAGAAAGCCCGCGCCGCGGGCGCGCATCGCGGCGACCGCTGCAAAGATGTCCCGGCACGCAAACGCGACGTGCTGCACGCCGGAGCCGAAGAACTCCGAGATGAAGCGGGCGGGCAGGGTGCGGTTGGCGGAGGAGCCGTTGAGCACGAAGCGCAGGCTCTGGTCGCCGTTGATAATGGCCTGGCTCTGTACGAGGCCCCTGGGATCGGCGATCTCCATCTGCGGCAGGCGCTTGAGGTCGAGGATGCCGGTGTAGAACAGCAGCCAGGACAGCATCTCGTCATAGGGCATCGACTGCGCGATGTGGTCGACGGCGAGCAGGGCGTCCGCGCTCGCCTCGCTCGCAACAGGTTCGAAATCGGTGTCCCAGTTCTTGCCGGCCTGATCGAGGAAATAAAGCAGGCTGCCGCCGACGCCGTGGATCGCGGGAATCTCCAGCTCGCCCGGCCCGACCGGCTGGTAGAAGGTGCGCGCCTTCAATGCCTCGGCGCGCTGCATGGCAAGGCCCGCATTGTCGACGTCGAGCGCGATGGCGCAGACGCCGGGGCCATGCGTGACGTAGTGCGAATGCGCGAAGCCGTCGGTCTCGCAATTGATGACGAGCTCGACCTTGCCTTGCGACCAGCGCTCCACCGCCTTGCTGCGATGCTTGCCGGTTTGGCGGAATCCGAGCTGCGACAACAGGCGGGCGAGTTCGCCGGCCTTGGTCTCGTTGACGGCGAACTCGATGAAGCCGGTGCCGCGGCCTTTGGCCTTCGGCGCCAGCGGTTCGCTGACGAGCTTCGGCCAATCGGGTGCAAGCTGGTCCTCCAGCAGGATCAGCGAGCGCAGGCCGTCGATGGCGGTCTGCGCGGCCGAGCCGGCGCGGAACTGGTCGTTGAAGATCTCCAGCGACAGCGGCCCGGCATAGCCGGTCGCCGCGACCGCCGCCATGAATTCGCCGACCGGCAGATCGCCCTGGCCGGGAAACGAGCGGAAGTGCCGGCTCCAGGAAAGGATGTCGAGTTCGAGCTTCGGCGCGTCGGCAAGCTGCACCAGAAAGATCTTGTCGGCGGGGATCGAGGCCATCGCGCGGACTGGAAAGCCCGGGGCGAGTGCATGAAAACTGTCGAGGATGACGCCGATCGCGGGATGATCGGCGCGCCGCACGATCTCCCATGCATCGCGGTAGTCGTTGACGTGCCGTCCCCACGCCAGCGCCTCGTAGCCGACGCGCAAGCCCCGCTTGGCCGCGCGATCGCCGAGCTCGCGAAAATCATCCGCGGCGCGGTCGATGCCGCCGAGCGAGCTGGGGGAGACGTTGGAGCAGATCAGCAGCAGGTCGGTGCCGAGCTCCTGCATCAAGTCGAACTTGCGTTCGGCGCGGGCAAAGTTGCGCGCGCGCTGCGGCTCCGGCATGCCCTCGAAATCGCGGAACGGCTGGAATGCGCAGATCTTGAGGTTGAGATCGTGGCAGAGCTTGGCGATGTCGCGCGGGCCTGCGCCGAACGACAGCAGGTCGTTCTCGAAGATCTCGACCTCGTCGAAGCCGGCGGCTGCGATGGCACGCAGCTTTTCATCCAGCGCCCCCGAGAGAGAGACGGTCGCAATCGAGCGCTTGTTCATGCTGCTGTCTCCTCCATGGCTCCCCCGAGGAAGAGCTGGCCGATGCGGGGATCGTTCAGGATGCGCTTCGCGCCGTCGACCATGCGGGTCTGGCCGAGCTCGAGCACGATGCCGATATCGGAGATCTCCAGCGCCGAGCGCGCGTTCTGCTCGATCATCAGGATGGTGACGCCGCGGTCGCGCAGGCTCTTGAGGATGTCGAAGGTCTGCTGCACCATCAGCGGCGACAGGCCGATCGAGGGCTCGTCGATCAGCACCAGCTTCGGCTCGAGCAGCAGCGAGCGGGCGATCTCGAGCTGCTTCTGCTCGCCACCTGAGAGCGTCGAGGCCTGCTGTGCCGACTTGCGGCGCAGCGCCGGAAACAGGTCGAGTGCCGCCTCGATCCGCTTGGGCAGGTCGAGACCCTTCCCGGCGGAGACGCCGCCGAGCTCGATGTTGTGGCGCACCGACAGCTCGGGGAAGATGTTGCGGCCCTGCGGCACGTAGCAGATGCCGGCGTTGAGCAGCGCGCGCTGGCTCAAGTTCGTGACGTCGCGATTGGCAAAACTGATTTTGCCCTCGCGCAGCTTGAGCAGGCCGAAGATCGCCTTGAACACGGTCGACTTGCCGGCGCCGTTGGGGCCGATGATGGTGGTGATGGTGGCCTGCGGAACAGAAAACGTCGTGCCGTTCAAGATCGTCATCTTGCCGTAGCCGCCGACGAGATTGTGAACCGAGAGGATCGGGTCGCTCATGGCTCGTGCCCTCAATGTCCCAGATAAGCTTCGATCACGGCCGGGTTCTTGCGGACCTCGTCCGGCCGGCCCATCGCCAGCACCTTGCCTTCCGCCATCACCATCACGCGCGAGCACAGCGACATCACGAACTCCATGTTGTGCTCGATCACGACGAAGGTGGCGTTCTTCTCGCGGTTGATCGCCACCAGACGGTCCTTCAGGTCCGCCAGCATCGACGGGTTGACGCCGCCGGCGGGCTCGTCGAGCAGCACCAGGCGCGGGCCGCCCATGAAGGCCATGGCGGCATCGAGCAGCTTCTGCTGGCCGTAGGACAGGCCGCCGGCAGGTTCAGCCGCGAGGTGATCGAGCTTGAAGAAGCCGATCATCTGGTTGGCGGCCTCCGTCAGCCCGGCATCGGAGCGGCCGACCAGGCGCGAGGCCATGTTGCCCTGGTGCTCCTGTCCCGCGAGGATCAGGTTCTCGCGCACCGACAGTTTTGGAAACACCTGCAACAGCTGGAAGGTGCGGCTGACCCCGAGCTTGTTGAGCTCGGAGGGACGCAGGCCCGTGACCACCTTGCCGTCGAGCTTCACTTCGCCGCCTGATGGCGTGAGCTGGCCGAGGATGCAGTTGAACAGGGTGGACTTGCCGCAGCCGTTCGGCCCGATCAGGCCGAGGATCTCGCCCTCGCGGACGTCGAAGCTGACGTCGGCGACGGCGCTGATGCCGCCAAAATTCTTCTTGATGTTGGTGACTTCGAGGACCGCACTCATTGCACCGTCTCCAGCCGGGATTTCGCGACGGCGCGCAGCGCGGAGGCTGCCTTGGTGCGGCGATCGGCGAGATAGCGGTCGAGGATTCCCAGAATGCCGGTCGGCGACCAGATCAGCAGCAGCATCACCGCGATCGCATAGAGCATCAGGTAATACCCTTCCGTGAAGCGCAGCCATTCCGGCAGCAGCACCGCGATCATCGCCCCCAGGAAGGGACCGAAATAGAACCCAGCGCCGCCGACGATTACCATCATCAGGAGATCGAGCGAGAGCGACAGGTTGAACGGCACGGGATCGATATATTGCGTCAGCGGCGCATAGAGCGCGCCGGCGACGCCGCCGAGCGCCGAGCCGATAGCGAACGCCATCAGCGTGTAGCGCCGCGTGTCGATGCCGAGCGATTGCGCGCGCAGCGGGTTTTCGCGCAGCGCCATGAAGGCGCGGCCCCAGGGCGAGCGGATCAGCCACCACACCGCGAGCGACACGATCGCGAGCGAGCCGAGGCAGACATAGTAGAAAGGCAGCGGCTTGTTGGTCGCGATGCCAAAGATGTGTGGGCGCGGGATGTTGGAGATGCCGTAGATGCCGCCGGTGAGCCAGCTCTCGTTGCGGAACACGAGGAAGGCGAGGGTGGAGAAGGCGAGCGTGACGAAGGCGAGGTAATGGTGCTGCACGCGCAGCGCGGGATAGCCGAGCACCCAGCCGACGCCGAAGCTCAAGAGAACCGCGACCACGATCGCGGCCGGCAGCGGCCAGCCATGCGTGGTCATGATCGCCGCCGCATAGGCGCCGATGCCGACGAAGGCGCCCTGGGCCAGCGACACCTGGCCGGCATAGCCGAGCGTGAGGTTGAGGCCCATCGCGGCGATGGTCATCACCGCCCACTGGCTCAGGATGAACAGGCCGTAGCGGTTGAAGTTCATGGGGACGATGATCAGGCCGGCGATGACGATGAGGCCGAGCGCGATCTTCAGGGGTTTGCCGAATCCGTTCATGCCGTGCGCTCCTCGGCGCGGCCCAGCAGTCCTTGCGGCCGGAACAGGATGACGACGATCAGGAAGATCAGCGGCACCGCCGCGCGATACTGCGTCGAGACGTAGCTTGCCGCGAGATTGTCGAGCACGCCGATCAGAAGGCCGCCGGCGATCGCGCCGCGCACCTGATTGAAGCCGCCGACGATCGCGGCGATGAAGGCGGCCTGGCCCAGCACCTCGCCGGAGGAGAATTTTGCGAGGTAGATCGGCGTGATCAGCAGCGAGGCGAGCGCCACCAGGAAGGCGTTGAT
This sequence comes from Bradyrhizobium niftali, assembly GCF_004571025.1. Lineage (GTDB taxonomy): Bacteria > Pseudomonadota > Alphaproteobacteria > Rhizobiales > Xanthobacteraceae > Bradyrhizobium > Bradyrhizobium niftali. Next base: position 66,706 of record NZ_SPQT01000014.1, read on the forward strand.
CAGGAAGGTCAGCAGGATCATGCGCTCCACGGGCACGCCGATGATGCGCGCCACCGTCGGGTTCTGCGCCGCCGCCTGCATCTGGTGGCCGAGCGAGGTGCGGTTGAGGAGCGAGGTCAGGCCGAAGACCGCAAGAATGGCGACGACGAGGACGCCGATGCTCTGCAGCGAGACGGCGTGGCCGAGGATGGAGATATCGCCGGTCGGCACGATCGAGGGGAAGGGCGATGCCTCCGCGCTGAAGAACTGCTTCACGGATTCCTTGATGCCGATCGCCAGCGCCATGGTCGCGATCGCCAGCGGCAGCACGCCATGGCGCATCATCGGGTCGACCAGCAGCATCTTGAAGGCGAGGCCGAGCAGGAGCATCGAGAGCAAAATGCCGAGGATGATCGCGAGCCAGAACGGCGCGCCGGCATGCATCGCTGCCAGCATCAGGAACGCCGGCAGCATCACGAACTCGCCTTGCGCGAAATTGATGGTCTGCGACGTCTGCCACAGCAGCGTGAAGCCGACCGCGACCAGTGCATAGATGGCGCCGGTGGCAAGTCCCGCGACCAGAAGATCGAACAGATTGGACATTTTCCCCTCTCTCCTTTCCCTCGTCCCCCTCATTCTTCTCCCTCGCCCCGCTTGCGGGGAGAGGGTCGGGGTGAGGGGGAGCCTCCGCAAGGACGGTGACAGCTCGATGCGCGGAGAGCCTCATCCGCCGCGCTTCGCGCGTCGGCCTCTCCCCGCGTGCGGGGAGAGGCGAAGAAGGCTCACTTCACCTTCGGCAGCACCTGCTTCACCACCTGCTTGCCTTCGACCACTTCGACCAGAAAGCTCTGGCGGTCGATGTCGCCGGTCTCGCTGAAGGTGACGTCCATCAGGATGCCCGGCTCGTCCGCGGCCTTGATGGTCAGGCCGTGCAGCGTGTCGGCAAACTTCTTCGGGTCGACCTTGCCCATCTTTTCGGTGGTGGCCTTCACCATGTAGACGGCGAGGTAGCCCTTCAGGCCGTTGTGGTCGGGCACGTAATTGTACTTCTTGGAAAACTTCTCGCGGAACGCCTTGATCAAATCGACCGGCGCATCCGTGGTGAGGCCGACATGGCCGCGCGCGCCGTTGGCGGCGTCGCCGGCAAGCTCGATCACCTTCTGGCCGATCAGCGTGGTCTCGCCCATCAGCGGCGCGGTGACGCCCTGGCGCTTCAGCTCTTTCAGGATGCGCGCGCTCTCTTCCTCGTTGAGATAGACGAACACGGCATCGGGATTGGCGGACTTGATCTTGCCGACGTCGGCGGCAAAGTCGGCCTGGCCCGCTTCGGTCGAGAGGTCGGCGACGACCTTGGAGCCGAGCCGGTCGAGCTCCTTCACGACGACGTCGCGTCCGCCGCGGCCGAAGTCGTTGTTGACCCAGACCACCGCGACCGACTTCGCCTTCATCTCGTCGTGGATGTATTTCGCGACCTTCGGCATCGAGGATTGCTGGCCGAACGAGGTGCGGAACAGGAACTTGTTTCCGGCTTGCGTCAGCTCGGCGGCTTCGCCGCCCATGATCTGCGCGATGCCGGCTTCAGCTGCGAGCGGTGCGGTGACCTTCACCGAGCCGGAATAGCCGGGTCCGAGCAGCACATAGGGCTCGGCATCGAGCGCCTTCTGCACCTGCGCGCGGGCAACGCCCGGGTTGGACTGCGAGTCGGCATGGGTGACCTCGAGCTTGCGGCCGAGCACGCCGCCCTTGGCGTTGATCTCCTCGATGGCGAGGTCGATACCGTTCTTCCAGTTGGTGCCGACGGTGGCGCCGCCACCCGACAGCTCGGCGACGTCGGCGAGCTTGATCGCCTGTGCGTGGACGCTGGTTGCAGTAGCGAAGGCAAGCAGGGCGCCTGCCAGAATAGCCGATCTCATGGTCTCTCCTCCCGTTTCCTGTGATGTTGTTGTCCGCGGCCTTGTGTCCGGCCGCTTCGGTTACGCTGCGTGATAGGCTGAGCTTCGCGCCGCCATCACCTCGTCAAAAGCCTCTCCCATGACTTCGGTCGATGGGGCAAGGCCGGTGAACAGTTCGAAAGCGTCGGCGGCCTGGTAGATCGCTAGCTCCCGCCCGGTCATGATCCGCGCGCCCTTGGCCTGAGCCGCGGCCAGCAGCGGCGTGATCAGCGGCGAATAGACGGCGTCGGCGACCCACAGGTTTTCGCGCAGCAGCGAGGTGGGGACCGGGGTGTCCCGGTTCGGCAGCATTCCCACCGGCGTGCCGTTGACGAGGCCGGTTGCGCCACGGAGCGCGTCTTCCACGCTCGTGGCCACCCGCGCGCCACCATGCCTGGCCAGCAGCGCGGCGAGCTTTTCGGCGCGCGCCGGCTCGCTGTCGAAGATTCGGAGGTCAGTCACCTTCAGGCTCGCCAGCGCAAAGGCAATTGCCTTGCCGACGCCGCCGGTGCCGATCACGGCCACCGCATTTCCGGACGGCGCCAGCAGCGGTGCGACCGCGCGCGCAAAGCCCGTCGTGTCGGTGTTGTGGCCGATCAGCCGGCCGTCCCTGGCGACGACGGTGTTGACCGCCGCCATGGTCGCCGCAGCCGGCGCCAGCTCGTCGAGCAGCGGGACGACGGCCTCCTTGTAGGGAAAGGTGACGTTGACGCCGGCAAAGCCGAGCCGCCGCACGCCTTCCAGCATCATGGCGAGCCCGGCGGCGTCGGCGCCGGCGACCTCGATGAGCTGGTAGTGGCCGCGCAGGCCGAGCGCCTCGGCGGCGCGCTCATGCATGGCGGGGGAAGCGGAATGTGCGATCGGCGCGCCGATCAGGCCGGTGAGGAGTTTCTTGCTGGCGGCGTATCCGCGCTTCGACATGGTTCGCTATCGTCTCGTTGGGAGCGTTCGGTCCCGGCCATTAGCGGGGAAACCTGCGCAATTGCTAGGGGCTTCCAAGGTGGCTTCCGCATGCGACGATAGCCTTTCCCTCGCCTAACACAATTACCCTTTTGTCCCGCTAACCTAACATCATGTTATTTCTTCCGTCCGCGCGCAGGCGCAGCCCTGCCGTTGCCGCGGGTCGGCTCGACCGCGCGCATCTCGGCGCGCAGGGATTCGATGAAATACTCGACGTGAAGTGACAGCGGTGCGCCGCGCTTCACCGCGATGTAGGTCTCGAACCGCGTCGGCTCGGTGATCTTGAGCAGCTCGATCCCGGGATAGCCGCCATGGGCCACCGTGAACTGGTCGATGACGGCGATGCCGAGGCCCGCTTTCACCAGCGCGCAGACCGTGGTGCCGAAGCGCGCGCGAATGGTGATGTTGTACTCGAGCCGGTTGCGCGCAAAGATCCCGGCCATGATCCGGCCGTAGGGATCGTTCGGATCGATGCCGATCAGCGGGTAGCGGGTGATCTCGGCGGCCGAGACCTGCTTGCGGCCGGCGAGTTCATGGCCGGGCGGTACCATGCAATAGAGCTCGCCCGAGGCGAGCGGCAGGAAATCGAGCCCGGAATGCTCGAGCCGGTAGCTCATCGCGACGCACTCGCCGCGGCCGAGCATCAGATAGTCGATGGCTTCCTCGATCTTGAGGACATTGATGTCGATGCCGAGATCGGGATAGCGGCGCCGGACGCGCTCGATCGCGCGCGGCACCATCACCTGCGAGATGCTCGGCACCGAGCCGATGCGCAATTCCGACAGGCCGCCGCGGCCGATCTTGGAGATGATCTCGGAGAGGTCGTCGACCTTCTTGTAGACGCCGTTGATCTGCTCGAAGATGTTCTCGGCCTCCGGCGTCGGGAAATAGCGGCCGTTCTGGCGCTGGAAGAAGCGGATGCCGAGCGAGCGCTCGGTGTATTTGACGAGGCGGCTGATCCCCGGCGCCGAGACGTTGAGCAGCTTCGCCGCACCGCCAATGGTGCCCGTCACCATCACGGCACGGATCACTTCCACCTGGCGCAGTGTCATCATGTTCTTGGCACCCCGAAGAGATCGTGGCGCCGATCATCTCACGAGAGCCGTGATGTCATCCAGCGGCAAGTGTCTGTCAATGTCAGCGGAAAGAGCGGCGGGTTTCTTACCATCTCCCACACGGAGAGAAGGGAGAACTTCGCGGTGGGAGTGTTTCGACTAAAATCTGCGCGTTCAAATGGAAGGACGTCGCATCCGCGCGAGCAGCTCTCGCGTCTGCCGCAACTGCGCTTCTAGCTCGCCGGCCCTTCGGGCGACACGCGGTCCGCGAACTCGGCGCACTCGCTTTGCAGCACCTCGCGCGCGAATTCGATGATCTTCTGCTTGTTCGCCGTTTCCCGCACGGCGAAAAACACGCGGTTCAATTCCAGGCCGAGCACGCTGTTGAGGGCGATGTTCTCGTCGTCCATCGTGGGTTTCCCGCATTGTACGCCACAGCTTTGTACGCCACAGGTGTAACTTGACGTCACTTCTTCCACAAGTAGATTGAAGCTTCGGAGCGGGTGGATACCGGAGAACTACGGAAGCAGCGAATTGAGGCAGCCCCCGAATACGTGCTATAGCGGACGGCGAGGGTCAGGAAACGCACCGATGTCCGCCGTCGATTATGGCCGGGAAGCGCTCGACTTCATCGAAGGCCTGGATACCTATCGCAAGGTACCGGACGCCATGGACGCGCTTGAAACGGCCTTCGGCCGTTTCGGCTTCGAAACCATCATCGTGACGGGATTGCCGAATCCCGATCAGCGATTTGCGCAGATGGTGCTCGCCAAGCGCTGGCCGGCGGGATGGTTCAATCTCTACACCCAGAACAATTACGACCGCTTCGATCCCGTGGTGCGGCTGTGCCGGCAATCGGTCAATCCGTTCGAGTGGTCGGAGGCGCCGTATGATGCCGAGCTCGAGCCGAACGCGGCCGAGGTGATGAACCGCGCCGGCGATTTTCGCATGTCGCGCGGCTTCATCGTGCCGATCCACGGACTCACCGGCTATGAAGCCGCGGTGTCGCTCGGCGGCGTGCATCTGGACCTCAATCCCCGCAGCAAGCCGGCCCTGCACCTGATGGCGATGTATGGCTTCGACCACATTCGCCGTCTGCTCGAGCCGACGCCGTATCCGTCGACGCGTCTCACTCCGCGCGAGCGCGAGGTGATCGCCTGGGCCTCGCAGGGCAAGTCGGCTTGGGAAATCGGCGAGATCCTGCACATCACGCAGCGCACCGCCGAAGAGCATCTTGCAACCGCTGCGCGCAAGCTCGGTGCTGTCAACCGTACGCATGCGGTTGCGCTGGCGATTCGCCACAAGATCATCAATCCCTGAGCGACGTACTGGGAAATTTCCCAATATCGAACCTGCCTCTTTTCGCAGAGGGTGCCCCCCATTGAGGCTGAATGGGGGTTTTCATGATTCATGCAATTTCCGCGGTCAATCGCCACTTATACGAAGACGTAATCGAGCAGCACTTCCGGCTGCGCCATGAGATCTTTGTCGAGGAGCGCCATTGGGAGGCGCTGCGCAGGCCGGATGGCCGCGAGATCGATTCCTATGACGACGAGGACACCGTCTATCTGCTTGCGCTGGAGGGCCGGCGCATCGTCGGCGGTCACCGGCTCTACCCGACGACCAAGCCCTCGATGATGAGCGAGGTCTTCCCGCACCTGGCGGCGGTACGCGGCTGCCCCTCAGATCCGCTGATCTGGGAATGGTCGCGCTACTTCGTCGTCCGCGATCGCCGCGACGGCGCTCTCAACCTGCAACTGATGGCGGCGGTGCAGGAGTTCTGCCTCGGCCAGGGAATCGCGCAGGTCAGCGCGATCATGGAAACCTGGTGGTTGCCGCGCTTTCACGAGGCCGGCTTCGTCGTGACGCCGCTCGGCCTGCCGGCTCTGGTCGAGAGCGCCTGGACCATGGCGGCCACCATCGACATTCGTCGCCAGACGCTCGATGCCCTGCATGATCGCATCGGCATGGCTTCGATCGTGCAACAGGACGGCCCGCGTCTGGACGCCGTCGCCCGTGCCAACCTCTGCGGCCTCGCTGCCGCGCAACGAAAGAGCGCCTGAAATGTCGAACATGATGCGGGACAGCCAGATCATGGCGCTAATCAAGGACGAGAATCTCGGCTACATGTCCGACATGGCGCTCGAGCTGGCGCAGATGGCGGACGACTCTGGACTGACGACGCTCGCCTATCTGTTCCGGATGGCAGCACTGGAGGCCTCGACGGCAAACAACGTGGTCGCCGGCCCGGACGATCTTCCCCACCAGATGACGTCGCACTAGACGCAGCCTTCTTCACTTCCTTCATTCCGACGACGTCCTCACCCTCTCCCCGGCCTACCCGGGGGGAGGGTGATTACTTCTGAGCGTTTGCAAGAGGTCGTCATGCCCGGCCATGACGCCGTGGATGCGTTAGTGCTCAAGCTCTCAGTTCGGGTGCGGCAGGTTGCCCCATGCCGCGCGGCAGCCTTCTTGCATCGCGGGACAGGTTTCGGCCGTTTGCGCCGGGATGCAACAAAGTGCATGTTTGGTGTCAAATCGCTCTTGCCTCGGCACGATACTGCCATTACCCATTTTTCGGCCTTGAAGAGGCAGGGGGAGCTCTTTCACTGATGGCGACTGTGTTCGAACATCGGCGCGACGCTGCGTGCGCCTGAAAGAGTCTTGATGCTGCTCGTCGTCGAACAGTTCCTGAACGGATTGCAGTTTGGCCTGCTGCTGTTCCTGCTCGCCGCCGGCCTGACGCTGGTGTTCGGGATCATGGATCTCGTCAACCTCGCGCACGGCTCGCTCTACATGATGGGCGCCTATTTCGCCGCGACCTTCGCGGCCTGGACCGGCAGCTTCCTGCTCGGTGCGCTGATGGCGCTCGGTGCAACGCTCGTGCTCGGCATCGTGCTCGAGATGACGGCGCTGCGGCATCTCTACGGCCGCGACCATCTCGACCACGTGCTCGCGACGTTCGGCCTGATCCTGTTCTTCAATGAAGCGGTGCGGCTGATCTGGGGCCCGGCGGGCCTCGCGCTGCCGCTGCCGGCCTGGCTCACCGTGCCGGTGCCGATCCTGCCCGGCATTCACTATCCCGCCTATCGCCTCGCCATCATCGTGGTGGCGCTGCTGGTCGCGCTTCTGCTCTATCTCGGCGTGATGCGCACCCGCATCGGCATGCTGATCCGGGCCGGTGCCTCCAACCGCGAGATGATCGGCGCGCTCGGCATCAACATCAAGCTGCTCTACACGCTGGTGTTCGGGCTCGGTGCGGCGCTCGCCGGCCTTGCCGGCCTGATGCAGGCGCCGATCCTCACCGTGCAGATCGGGATGGGCGAGAACATCCTGATCCTCGCCTTCGTCATCATCGTGATCGGCGGCATCGGCTCGATCCGCGGCGCGTTCCTGGCCGCGATCTTCGTCGGCATGATCGACACGCTCGGCCGCGCCTTCCTGCCCAACCTGCTGCGGCAGGTGCTGAGCGGCGCCGCCGCCTCCACCGCCGCGCCCGCGCTGTCGTCCATGCTGATCTACCTGCTGATGGCGATCGTGCTGGTGGTGCGGCCGGAGGGGCTGTTTCCGGCCAATCGTCGATGAAGGCTTTCACTGTGAGCAAGGCCGCCACGGCCCTGATGCTGGCGGGCCTCGTGCTGCTGCCGCTCTATTCGCAGCTCTCCGGCAACGTCTTCATCCTGACGCTGTTCACCCGCATCGTCATCCTGGCGCTGGCCGCCGCGAGCCTCAACCTCATCATGGGGTTTGGCGGCATGATGAGCTTTGGCCACGCCGCCTATCTCGGCATCGGCGGCTACGCCGTCGGCATGCTCGCGCAGGAAGGCGTCGGCTCCGGCTGGATCCAGTTTCCGGTCGCGCTCGCGGCCTCCGCGACTTACGCGCTGGTGATCGGCGCGCTCAGCTTGCGCACCCGCGGCGTCTATTTCATCATGATCACGCTGGCCTTTGCGCAGATGGCCTATTACGTCGCCTCGGGGCTGGCGCGGTACGGCGGCGATGACGGCCTCACCGTCTACAAGCGCAGCGACTTCTCCGGCCTGGTCAATCTCGGCAACCGCACGCAGTTCTACTATCTCTGCCTCGCCTGCCTGTTCGCCGTACTCATCCTGATCTGGCGCATCGTCAATTCGCGCTTCGGCCTCGTGGTGCAGGGCCTGCGCTCCAACGAGCAGCGCATGCAGGCGATCGGCTTTCCTGCCAAGCGCTACCAGCTGGTCTGCTTCGTCATCTCGGGCATGATGTGCGGACTTGCCGGCGCGCTGCTCGCCAACAATACCGACTTCATCAGCCCGGCCGTGATGTACTGGACGCGGTCAGGCGACCTCATGGTGATGGTGATCCTCGGCGGTATGGGTACGCTGTTCGGCCCGGTCATGGGCGCCGTGGTGTTCCTGCTGCTGGAAGAATTCCTGTCGCAGATCACCGAGTACTGGGCGCTGATCATGGGACCGCTGCTGCTGTTGATCGTGCTGTTCGGGCGCGGCGGCATCATGGGCGCGCTCGGGAGGGCTGGCCGTGGCTGAACCCTTGCTCCGCGTCGAGAAGCTGGTGCGCCGCTTCGGCGGCATCATCGCGACGGACAACGTCTCGCTCGACGTAGCTAGCGGTGAGCTGCACGCCATCATCGGCCCGAACGGCGCCGGCAAGACCACGCTGATCAGCCAGCTCACCGGGCATCTCGAGCCGCATTCCGGCAGCGTTTCGCTCGGCGGTCGCGACATAACCCACCTGCCGGCCTATCGCCGCTGCGCGCTGGGGCTGGCGCGGTCGTTCCAGATCACCTCGCTGCTGCTCGACTTCACCGCCGCCGACAATGTCGCGCTGGCGGCGCAGGCCCATGCCGGCACCTCGTTTCGCTTCTTTGCCGATGCGCGCAAGGAAAAGGGCCTGCGCGATGCCGCCCATGCCGCGCTCGACCGCGTGGGCCTGTTGCATCGCGCCGACGTCGTGGTGTCGAGGCTCAGCCATGGCGAGCGCCGCGAGCTGGAGCTTGCGGTCGCGCTGGCCAGCAAGCCGAAATTGCTCCTGCTCGACGAGCCCATGGCCGGCCTCGGCGTCACCGAATCCCAGCGCATGGTCAAGCTGCTCCAGGAGTTGCGGAAAGAGGTCTCGATCGTGCTGGTCGAGCACGACATGCCGGCGGTGTTCGCGCTGGCCGACCGCATCTCGGTGCTTGTCTATGGCCGCGTCATCGCCTCGGGCGATCCGGCTGCGATCCGCGCCAACGATGACGTCAAGCGCGCCTATCTCGGCGACCAGCATGTGGTGACGCACCATGGCTGACACGCTGCTCGACGTCGACGGCATCGAGACCTGCTACGGCCTCAGCCAAGTGCTGTTCGGCCTGTCGCTGTCGATCAAGCCGGGCGAGATGGTCTCGCTGATGGGCCGCAACGGCATGGGCAAGACCACGACCATCCGCTCCATCATGGGCCTGACGCCGGCACGCGCCGGCGCGATCCGTTTCGCAGGTGCTGAAGTCAGGCAGCTGCCGTCGTACAGAATTGCAAAACTCGGCGTCGGCCTGGTGCCCGAGGGGCGCCAGATCTTCCCGAACCTGACCGTGCGCGAAAATCTCGTTGCGGCCGCCGCCGACCGCTTCAGCAGCAGCAATCCCTGGACGCTGGCTTCGATCTACGTGATGTTCCCGCGCCTTGCCGAACGCGCGTCCAACATGGGCAACCAGCTCTCCGGCGGCGAGCAGCAGATGCTGGCGATCGGCCGCGCGCTGATGACCAACCCGAAACTCCTCATTCTGGATGAAGCGACCGAGGGCCTCGCGCCATTGATCCGCGAAGAAATCTGGAATTGCCTGTCGCTGCTCAAGAGCCGGGGACAGTCGATCCTGGTCGTCGACAAGAACGTCGACCACCTCGCCCGCATCTGCGACCGCCACTTCATCATCGAGCGCGGCAAGACGGTGTGGAGCGGCACGTCGCACGAGCTGATGGCCGAGCCGGATCTGCAGCACAAATATCTGGGGATTTAGCGGAGGGTGAGGGGCGGGACGCAGGCCGTCTCACCAAGTGTCGTCCCGGCGAAGGCCGGGGAGAGAGTTGTGCGAGCCAATCACCAATAAATCCCATGCCGATGCAGCTCGCGGATCACGCGCGCCTCGGTCGGCGGCTGGCGGCGCTTTGGCTTTGCCGTTTCGGTCGTGGCGACCACCGCTGCGGCGGTGGGCCGAGTGGATGTTGTGGCAACCGGAGCGGTCGCGACTGGCGCGGCTGCCGCCGGGGCCGGCATCGTCTGTGGCGCGGCCGTTGCCGTCGCGGCCGGCTGCTCGGTCGCCTGCTGGCTGGAATTGGTCGTCGCCAGGCTCAGGCTCCGCGAACCGCCGGCATACGCCTCGGTTGCTAGCAGCGACATTGCCGTGATCAGGACCAGCCTGCGCATGGAAATCCCCGTTATCAGGTCAATCCATCTTACCCAATTCGCACGCGCCGGCGACTAACGCGCGAGGTGGTGCGTGCCGATTTCGATCAGGGTGGCCCGGCAGGACAAGCGATAGATCAGACTGAACAATTGAGCCAACATGACCGAACTCCATTGTTGATCATCGTCCAGAACTCTAGACCCCGTGTCTTTCCGGCGGTTTTCGAGGGGAGAGGAAAATGGCTTCGTCGGATGGGGATGAGATGTCGTCGGAACAGGCGGGACGAAGTCGCCTCACAGGGGCGTGAGGCGTGCGCTATGGCGCTCGCCAGGCCTGCCCGTCGAGGGGTGTCAGAACACCTCGAAATATTCCCGATGCTCCCAGTCGGTGACCTCGGCGAGGAAGCGATCGATCTCGGCGTTCTTGATGTGGGTGTAGTAGTCGACGAACTCGGCGCCGAGCTTCTCGCGGAAGAACGGATCGTCCTTCAGCGCGGCGACCGCGTCGCGCAGCGACTTCGGCAGCAGCGGCGCCTTGGTCTCGTAGGGCGTGTCGGCCGACGGGCCCGGATCGAGCTTGCGGTCGACGCCGTCGAGACCCGAAAGAATCTGCGAGGCCATGTAGAGATAGGGATTGGCGGCGGGCTCGCCGATGCGGTTCTCGAGGCGCGTGGCGGCATCGCCGGCAGCCCCGAGCACGCGGATCATCACGCCGCGATTGTCGCGGCCCCAGATCGCGCGGTCAGGGGCCAGCGAATAGGAGCGGTAGCGCTTGTAGCCGTTGATGGTCGGGGTGGTGAACACGGTGGACGCGCGGGCGTGGTCGAGCAGGCCGGCAAGGTAGGCGCGGCCGAACGCGCTGAGCGGCTCGCCGCCTGTCTTGACCGTTTCCTTGGCCATGAACTGGTTCTCGCCGCTGGTGCGCGAGACGATCGACTGGTGCAGATGCCAGCCGCTCGCGAACAGGTTCGGCAGTTTCGGCCGGCACATGAAGGTGGCGTGATAGCCGTGGCGGCGGGCGATCTGCTTCACCGCGGAGCGGAACAGCACCATGTTGTCGGCGGGCTCCAGCCCCTTCCTCGGCGCGAAGGTGAACTCGCACTGGCTTGGCCCGAACTCGACCTCGACCGAACGCAAGGGCAGCCCGAGTGCGACGACGTCGCGACGCAGGATCTCCAGCACCGGCTCCATCTGATCGAAGCGCTGCTCGGTGAGGTACTGGTAGCCGTGGCTGAGCAGGCTCACCGAGGGCGGGGTCCCGGGCTGGCCGGCGTCCTCCGCACGCATATGCGGATCGTCGAGCTTGAAGATGTGGAATTCGACCTCGAGCCCGGCGACGAAATCGTGGCCGCGGCCAGCGAGATCATCGAGCACCTGGCGATAAAGCCCGCGCGTTGCGAACGGCACGGGGCGGCCGTCATTGAAATAGAGGTCGCACAGCACCCAGCCGGTCGTCGGCGCCCATGGCAGCACGCGGAACGTGGTGGGATCGGCGACCATCAGCACGTCGGCCGCACCCTCCATCTCCTTCATGCCGAAGCCGCCGCCTGACGTGAACACCGGAAACACCGTGCGGTGCGAGGTGTCTTTCGCCAGCATGGTGGTGGTGATGGAGCAGCCGCTCTCCAGCGCGGCGATCGCCTCCGCAGCGATGATGGTCTTGCCGCGCAGGATACCGTGCTGGTCCGGGAAGGCGAGGCGGATGACTTCGAGGTTTTTCTCCTCGACGATGCGCCGCATGCGCGTCGCCGCGTCCCTCTGCTCATCCGACCACAGCGCATGACGCGCGACGAAGGTCACTGCTATCTCTCCTTGATACTCGGTACGAGCATAGTCCACGCTGTCATCGTCCGCGAAGGCGGACGATCCAGTATTCCAGAGACGGTAACGTACCCACGAGGGGCCGCGGCGTACTGGATGCCCCGCCTTCGCGGGGCATGACAGCGGAGAATGTCGGGCCGCCGCAGCGACCCGCCAGCGACGACCGTCATCATCACTCCGCCGCCGTCAGCCGATGCACATTATCCGCGATCTCTTTTGGCACCGGCGCGGTCCAGGGCGCGCCGCGGCGGCGCTTGACGTCGACTTCCATCCAGTAGGTCTCCCAGCCCCGCGTCGGTCCTATGCCGTCCATGGTCGCCGGTCCCTGGATGCTGCGCGCGTTGGCCTCGTCCAGGAACAGCATCGGCCTCTCGCCGCCGCCGACCTTCTCGATCTCCTGCCGCAGCAGGCGGCGGTATTGCACGATCGCCTTGTCGCTCTGGCCGAGATGCTCCTTGGTGCGGTCCTGGATCGCGCCCATCGACTCCACCGCCCACTGGTCGTGGACGTTGATGTCGTTGCCCATGCCGGTATAGGTCGCCGTCTGCTGCTCGTGCGGATCGAAACCGTAATCGTTGCTGCGGTTCTTGCGCGATTTGTAGTCGGGCAGCTCATAGAGCTCGAGCCGCTGGTCGCGCATCTTCTTCTTGTCGACAGGGTTGGTGTAGCTGGTGAAGATCGCGTACCAGTAGCAGTTCTCGTCGTCGACCGGGACGTGCCACTGCGTGATCGTCATCTCCGTGCTCATGGGGATGACGAAGCCGTGCGGGAACAGCTGGTTGGTGACGCGCACATGGGTGCGCTCCTCGTCGATCTCGCGCAGTGCGATCAGCCGCAGGCCGTATTCGGTGTGCTCGACATTGATGATCGGACGGTCGTATTCGCGCAGGATCTTCGTCATCGGCAGGTCGCTGCCCGCGGAGGCGCCGCGGAACTGCTTGCCGTAGGCGGTGGAGGTGTCCTCGTCCTCGAAGAAACGATGCAGGTAGGAGGCGTGCGCGGGATCGATGCCGACTTCGAGCGCCTGGAGCCAGTTGCAAGCCATGTGGCCCTTGAACGCAAACGTATGCGTGCCGGGTGCGACGAAGCAATCGATCTCCGGAAATGCCGGCGGCTCACCCTCGCCGAGATAGGCCCAGAGGATGCCGCTCTTCTCCACCACGGGATAGGAGCGCTGGCGGATGTTCTGGCAGAGCTTTGAATCCTTCGGCTCGGCCGGGGTCTCGATGCACTGGCCGGTGGCGTCGAACAGCCAGCCATGGAAGGCGCAGCGCAGGCCGCCATGTTCGAGCCGCCCGAAGGCGAGGTCGGCGCCGCGATGTGCGCATTGGCGATCGATCAGGCCGTAGCGCCCTCGCTCGTCGCGGAACAGCACGAGGTTCTCGCCGAGCAGTTTGACGGGGCGGATCGGCCGCGCACCTTCAAGCTCGTCGACCAGCGCCGCCGGTTGCCAGTAGCTCCGCATCAGCTTCCCGCAGGGATCCTTCGGCCCGGTGCGGGTGATCAGGTCGTTCTGCTCCTGGCTCATCATGGCGAGTGCATCCCTTATCTCGGAGTGGCGTTTGTTCGCCTATTGAACGAATGGGCGAATTATGACATGCCTTGGATCGGCAGCAAGCACTATTTTGCAGGAAAGTCCCGGCGCCATGCCCAAGCTGAAGCGAAGCGAGAGCGACGAGCGCGCGACGGATTTCGTCGAAAGCCTCGATCGCGGCCTGCGCCTGCTTCAGTGCTTCGGCACGACGGTCGGCCCGATGACCTTGAGCGATCTCGCCCGCGCCGCGGACCTGCCGCGCGCCACCGCCCGGCGGATGCTGTTCACGCTCCAGCGTGGCGGCTTCGTTTCTGGTGACGGCAAGCTGTTCTCGCTGACGCCGCACGTGCTGACGCTGGCGGCGTCTTATCTGCGTTCCAATCAGCTCGTCACGGTCCTGCAACCGGTGCTCGATCGCGTCGCGACGGCGGCAAACGAAATTTCCTCGCTCGCGGTGCTCGACGGCGACGACGTCGTGTTCGTCGCGCGCAGCAGTCCGGCGCGGATGTTTTCCGGCGGGCTCGAAATCGGCTACCGCCTGCCGGCCTTCTGCACCTCGGTCGGCCGTGCCATGCTCGGCCAGCTCGACGATGCCGAACTTGCCGCACGGTTGAAGGCGATGAAGCGTGAGGTGCTGACGCCGCAGACGGTGACCGATCCCAGCGCGCTGCTCACGCGTATCGCCGCCGACCGCGCGCAGGGCTACTCGCTGGTCGACCGCGAGGCCGAGCCGCATTTCCGCTCGATCTCCGTCCCCGTCCGCCGCTACGACGACGTGATCGTCGCCGCCATCAACATGGGCGCCCATGTCGACCGCGTGCCGGCGCAGGAGCTGATCGACCGCTTCCTGCCGCTGCTGCGCGAGGGCGCCGAAGCGGTGCGTTCGCAGTTGCTGTAGCGCGTAGCCGGGTGAGCGCAGCGGTACCCGGGAAAGTGTCGCAGACCCCGGATGTCGCTTCGCCCATCCGGGCTACGAGACTATAATGCGCTCCACCGAAGACGAGGGAGGATGCCATGCAACACACCATGGTTCCCAGTGATCGCGTGGAGCACGTCGCCGTCTACGGGCGCGACGGCACGAAGCTCGGCACGATCGAGCGACTGATGCTCGACAAGGTCAGCGGAATGGTCACTTATGCCGTGATCAAGACCGGCGGACTGCTCGGCACTCATCACCATTATCCGGTGCAGTGGAGCGCGCTGAAATACGATCGCGGCCGTCAGGCGTTCCAGGTCGAGATGACGATGGACGAGTTCAGCAGCGGTCCATGCGAGTTCGATGGCGACGAATTCGATTGGGGCGACCGCTCGCGGCCCTATCCGCATCCGAACTATTGGTCGGTCTGAAGAGCAGGACGGGTTCGCAACCGTATCGCGTTTGCGGGCTCGATCGAGCTTGCCGCGCCCGCCGAGCGGCATCCGAAGCAACCGTCCGGCCTATCCCGGCAGCGGCCCTTCGCCGACCTTGGGCCAATAGGTTCCAAAGCTCCAGAGGCCGCCCTCGGGATCGCGCGCCGCGAAATCGCGGCTGCCATAATCGGTGTTGTACGGCTCCATTTCGATCTTTGCGCCGGACGCCTTCACCTTCTCATAGAGTGCGTCGGGATCATCGACAGCCAGATAAATGGCATCCGTCCGGTGGCCGCCGATGTCGCCGACCCGTTTTGCGTACGCATCATCGCGATGCGCACCGAGCATGAGGATCGACGATCCGAATGCCAGTTCGGCGTGAACGACCGTGCCCTCTCTGCGATAGACCACGCGTTCGGCGAAGCCGAGAACGTTTTTCAGCCAGGCGATCATCGCCTCCGCGTCCTTGCAGCGCATGGTGTGGTACAGGCGCGGCGCTTCATAGCCATTCTGCTGGTTCATGAAATGCTCCAGGTCCATTGCGACGCCGACCCTAGTTCGGATCGCGCCAGCCGGGCTTGAACAAATGGGACCAGACGCTACCCGCCGCCGTCCCGCATCAGGCGTGGATCGGCAAGATCGAGCCGCGCGGCCCATCCGGTCGGCGTCTCGCCGCTCAATATCCGGAAGTCGCGGGCAAGATGCGCCTGGTCGGCATAGCCGGCGTCTGCCGCGACGGCTGCCCAGCCGCCGGACCCGTTCGTGCGGGCCAGTGAGCAGGCCCGATGAAAGCGCAGCATCTGGGCCATTGTCTTCGGTGGTACGCCGATCTCGTTGTGGAAGCGGCGCGTGAGATGCTTGCGGCTCCAGCCAATGTCGGAGGCGAGCTGGGTGATCCGGACCGCGCCGGCCCGTCGCCAGAGCGTATCGAGGGCGAAGGCGATCGCCGGCGAGGGCTCATGCACAGCGCGACGAAGCACGAAGTCTTCCACGATCTCAAATCGTCGCTGCCATCCGACCGCCTCGGCAACCCTGGCGCGGAGGTTCTCGCCATCCCGTCCCAGAATGTCGTCCAGGCCGACCATGCGCGCGGTCAGATCCGGTACCGCTCCTCCGAAGAAGCGATACGCTCCAAGCGGGGTGAAATCGACCTGAACGCATTCGGCGCGGCCATCGGATTCGATGAGGACCGGTCCGGGAAAGAGGCCTGCCGCGAAACTCGGCTGAGCGTCGGCAACATCCGGTTCGCGCCCAAGTGCAATGCGGAAGGGTGTCCCCAAATTCACGAGAAGAGGCAGCGCAAGCGGCGCCGCGTGCCGGAAGCCGGCCAACCCGACGCCGCGCTCGCGATAGAACGAGATGCTGGCGACCAGCCGCGCGAGGCGCGGCGAGGCGGGCCGACGGATGACATCGGGATGTGCGGCAGCGTCCATCGCGCGCAGCATAGCGCCGCAATGGTGCCCCTCCAAGTGCGTGGCGCGCCCCGCCTCGCCTGTGGGCGGCTAGCGGTTGCGCATCCAGTCGGCGAGACCGGACAGCGCCTTGTCGAGGTCCTGCCGCGCGGCAGCGTCCGCGACCGTCTCCTCCGGCGCGCCGCGCATGCAGGTGAGCCACGCATCGCGTTCGCCATCGCCGATGGCAAAGCCGATATGCCGCTGGCGCAACCGCGGATGGCCTTTCTCGACCGAATAAAGTCTTGGTCCGCCGGTCCATTCGGTGAGATAGCGCTTCAGCACATCCCTGATCAGGCCGAGATCGTCTGCATGCATGGCGCGGATGACCTTCGCCTCCGGCAGCGTATCCATCCGCTCGTAGAAACGCTCGACCAGCCGGTCGATCGTGGCACTGCCGCCGATCCGCTCGAACATGGAAATTGCGACGTCGCTATCGGTCATCATTTATCTCGAGGCTTGCTTGCTCGGTGTTGATATAGTGTTGCTGAAGGTCGCGCAAAATCCTAGCTGTCGTCCCGGATCGGCGCGCGCTTGTGGCGCGCTTGTCCGGGACGACAGCGGAGTGTGTAGCTTTAGCGAGGTCTACACGAGCTACAGCGCCACGCTGCGCAGACCAAAACTGCGCGCTTCGTTCTGCAGCACCGGGCGCACCGCGTCGATCAGGCGCGCGGCGGCGGCATCGACGGAGAGGCCCGCCGTGTCCACCACCGCCGTCGCACGCGAATACAGCGGCTCGCGGCTGCGCAAAATGTTGCGCAACTCCGTCATGGCGGAACGATCATCCGCCATCGGCCGCAGATCGCCCTGGCGGCGGACGCGGGTCATGTGCTCCTCGGGCTCGGCCTTCAGCCAGATCGTGTAGAACGACGACAGGATCTGGTCGAAGGTCAGGGGCTCCGAGACGATGCCGCCGCCGGTCGCCAGCACCATCAGCTCGTTGCGCGCGAGCAGCTGCTGCAGCGCCGCCTGCTCCATGCGGCGAAAGCCTTCCTGGCCGTACAGCGCGATGATCTCGGCGACCGAGAGGCCGTTCTGTTGCTCGACCTCCTTGTTGAGCTCTACAAAACTCCAGCCGACCTTCTTCGCCAGCATCCTGCCGAGCGTGGATTTGCCGGCGCCGCGCAGGCCGATCAGCGCGATGCCGCAGAATGGCGCGCGCCGCTGCGCCGATGCGCTGCCGCCGGCGAGCAGATCTTTGGCCTGCGCGATCTGCGCCGGCGTCGCCTTGCGCAGGAGATCGCGAAACATCTGCCAGTCCGGCGTCGGGTCGGCGCTGGGCAGCAGGTCTTCGAGATGCGCACCCATCGCGTCGGAGACACGGCGGAGCAGCACGATCGAGACATTGCCCTTGCCGCTTTCGAGCTGCGCGATGTAGCGCTCAGAGATTCCTGATACCTTGGCGAGCACTTTGCGCGACATGCCGCGCAGTGCGCGCATGGTGCGCACGCGCTGGCCGAGCTGTTCGAGAAATCGGGATTCGGCGTCGGGACTGTCGGTCATGAGCCTTCTTTAGCGGAGGTCCTGCGGCGCGTTTTAATGAAACATAATGCCTGCTAGCATTGACAGCAAGCCGCCGCGGTGTCTTTCTATGAATTATAATTCTAAATTCGGGGGAGAAGTCCGTGAGCGAGGGATCCTATAACGCGGTGACCTGGCTGCTCGACCGTAACGTCGAGGAAGGGCGTGGCAACAAGCTCGCCTTCGACGACACCGTCTCGCGGCTCACCTATGGCGAGCTTCAGCGCGAAAGCCGCCGCGCCGCCAACATGCTGCGCCGTCTCGGCGTCCGCCGCGAGGAGCGCGTGGCGATGATCATGCTCGATACGGTCGATTTCCCGCTTCTGTTCCTGGGCGCGATCCGCGCCGGCATCGTGCCGGTGCCGCTCAACACGCTGCTGACCGCGGATCAATACGCCTACATCCTCGCCGACTGCCGTGCCCGCGTGCTGTTCGTCTCCGAAGCGCTCTATCCCGTCATCAAGGACGTCGTCGGCCGCATGCCCGATCTCGAGCATGTCGTGGTCTCCGGCGCCAAGCAGAACGGCCACAAGCAACTCGCCGAGGAGCTCGCGGGCGAGAGCGATCAGTTCACCACCGCCGCGACGCATCCGGACGAGCCGGCATTCTGGCTCTATTCGTCCGGCTCGACCGGCATGCCCAAGGGCGTGCGCCATCTGCATTCGAACCTGCAGGCCACCGCCGACACCTACGCAAAGCAGGTGCTCGGCATTCGCGAGAGCGACGTCTGCCTCTCCGCGGCAAAGCTGTTCTTCGCCTATGGTCTCGGCAATGCGCTGACCTTCCCGATGTCGGTCGGCGCCACCGTGGTGCTGAACAGCGAGCGTCCGACGCCCGCACGCATGTTCGACCTGATGAACCGCTACAACCCGTCGATCTTCTACGGCGTGCCGACCCTGTTCGCGGCCATGCTCAACGACGAGACGATGAAGGGCGAGCGTGGCGGAAAGAGCTTGCGCATCTGCACCTCGGCCGGCGAGGCGTTGCCGGAATCCGTCGGCAACAGCTGGAAGGCGCGCTTCGGCGTCGACATTCTCGACGGCGTCGGCTCGACCGAGCTCTTGCACATCTTCCTGTCGAACGCGCCCGGCGACATCAAATACGGCTCCTCCGGCAAGCCGGTGCCGGGCTACGCGGTGCGGCTGGTCAACGAGGCCGGCCAGGACGTCGCCGACGGCGAGGTCGGCGAGCTCCTGGTCGATGCGCCTTCCGCAGGCGAGGGCTACTGGAACCAGCGCCACAAGAGCCGCCGCACCTTCGAGGGCCCTTGGACCCGCACCGGCGACAAATATGTCCGGGATGCCGAGGGCCGCTACACCTTCTGCGGCCGTGCCGACGACATGTTCAAGGTCTCCGGCATCTGGGTTTCGCCGTTCGAGGTCGAGAGCGCGCTGATCACGCATCCGGCGGTGCTGGAAGCGGCCGTCGTGCCCGAGGCCGATCCGGAAGGCCTCCTGAAACCGAAGGCCTTCGTCGTGCTGCGTCCGGGCGCAGCGACGGCGGACTTGCAGGAGATGCTGAAGGAGCACGTCAAGCAGAAGATCGGCCCGTGGAAATATCCGCGCTGGATCGACGTGGTGGACTCGCTGCCGAAGACGGCGACGGGCAAGATCCAGCGGTTCAAGCTGCGGGAAGGGGCGAATTGAGCGGGCGCGCATGTTGATGGTGATTGACACTGTCGCGGCAAACTCCACTGCGCTCCCTCCCCCCTTGCGGGGGAGGGCAGGGGAGGGGGGTAGCCCAGGAAAAGGTATTCGTTGCCGCGTGCCAGATGTTCTTCGTCACACTCGGAGTCCCCGCGTGGCACCCCTCTCCCTAGCCCTCCCCCGCAAGGGGGGAGGGAACGATGGAGTGAGCGGCGCGTGATTGCGTTCCTCGCTGAACAAGACGGAAGAGCAGAGTGACAGCATGACCAATCTCAGCCCCACAGGCTTCCTCAGCATCGGTGGCGCCAGCCTCGAATACAAATGGCTGGCGCCGCAATCGGCGGGCGCGCCGACCATCGTCATGCTGCACGAAGGCC
The DNA here is from genome assembly GCF_004571025.1 of Bradyrhizobium niftali. Taxonomy (GTDB): domain Bacteria; phylum Pseudomonadota; class Alphaproteobacteria; order Rhizobiales; family Xanthobacteraceae; genus Bradyrhizobium; species Bradyrhizobium niftali. The sequence goes on from NZ_SPQT01000014.1 coordinate 86,709, forward strand.
TCGGCTCGGTCGGCCTCTGGGGCGACTTACCGGAAAAGCTTCGAGAGGCGACCGGTGCCGGCATCTTCGTCTATTCGCGTGCGGGCTACGGGCAGTCGAGCCCGGTCGCGCTGCCGCGGCCGCTCGATTACATGCAGCGCGAGGCGCTGGACGTGCTGCCGAAACTGCTCGATGCGATCGGCTTCAGACGTGGCCTCCTGCTCGGCCATTCCGACGGCGCCTCGATCGCGACGATCTATGCCGGCGCGCATCAGGATCATCGCCTGAACGGCCTCGTGCTGATCGCGCCGCATTTCATCGTCGAGGACATCTCGGTGAAATCCATCGCCGCGATCAAGACCGCCTTCGAGACCACCGATCTCAAGACCAAGCTCGCGCGCTGGCACAAGGACGTCGACAACGCCTTCTACGGCTGGAACGGCGCCTGGCTCGATCCGAAATTCCGCGACTGGGACATCTCGGAATATCTCGCCTATATCCGCGTACCTGTCATGGTCCTGCAAGGTGTGGACGACCAATATGGCACGCTGCGCCAGGTCGAGATCGCGCAGGAAGAGTGTTATTGTCCGGTAGATTTGAAAGTCATTTCAGGCGCGGGACATTCCCCGCATCGTGAAGCGCCGGGGGCGACGCTTGACGCGATCGAGCAATTTGCAAAGGCGGCCCTGCGCGACGACCAGGGACTTCAGGGACGCGCCGCATGACGTTGCGGAGGCGCACCTGTCATGAGTGCGCCGCCGAATGCGAGCGGCCAATTGCCGTGGCCGCTATGGGCCTATGTGCCGGGCGAGGCCGCCGGGCTTGATGCCGACTACGTGACGCTCGACATGGCCAAGGCGCTGGTGCCCTCGGCCTTTCGCGGCCATGTGCCGGCGCGCCATCCGGCACTGCGCTACGGGCTCGCGCTCAACGACCGCGGCTATTTCTGGGAAGCGCAGGAGGTGCTGGAGGCGGTGTGGGCCGCGGCGCCCCAGGGCGGCCGCGAGCGCATTCTGCTGCGGGCCTGTATCCACGTCGCCAATGCGAATTTGCGGCTGCGCATGCAGAGGTCGCATTCGGCGGCACGGCTGTTCGGCGAGGCGCTGGCGGAGCTGCGCGCGCTGAGCGCGCGCAAGACGGCCGCAGTCGGCGACGGCTTTGTCGAGAGCTTCCCCATTGCGGCGCTGACGGCCCTGCTCCAGGCCAAGATCGGCCGTCCCCAGCTCTCCAAGGCCGACTGGATCGCACTCGGCGCCATCGTGCGGTCCTAGGCGCCCTCATGAAACAAAGTGCATGTCTTGGCCGTTAGGGACTAGACGCACGCCAAAATGTGCATTATTGTGCATCTAACGGTTAAACCAAGACGAACTCAAGGGTGGCCCATGGCCGGGGAAGATCGGCGCCTCGCAGGCGGCGCGACATTCATCGATTTCCAGACCGAACCGTCCCGCTACAAGCACTGGAAGCTCGCGGTCGACGGCGACGTCGCGACCCTGACCATGGACGTCGACGAGAATGGCGGCCTGTTCGAGGGCTATCTGCTCAAGCTCAATTCCTACGACCTCGGCGTCGACATCGAGCTTGCCGATGCGATCCAGCGGCTGCGCTTCGAGCATCCCGAGGTGAAGGTCGTGGTGATGCGCTCGGCCAAGAACCGCGTGTTCTGTGCCGGCGCCAACATCCGCATGCTCGCGGGCTCCACCCATGCCCACAAGGTCAATTTCTGCAAGTTCACCAACGAGACCCGCAACGGCATCGAGGATTCGTCCGAGAATTCCGGCCAGCGCTTCATCACCGTGGTGAACGGCTCGGCCGCCGGCGGCGGCTATGAGCTCGCGCTCGCGACCGACCACATCATCCTCGCCGACGACGGTGCTTCCTCGGTGGCGCTGCCCGAAGTGCCGCTGCTCGCGGTGCTGCCGGGCACCGGCGGCCTCACCCGCGTCGTCGACAAGCGCAAGGTGCGCCGCGACCATGCCGACTTCTTCTGCACCATCGAGGAAGGCGTGAAAGGCAAGCGCGCCGTGCAGTGGCGTCTCGTCGACGAGATCGCGCCGAACTCCAAGCTGGAAGGCAGGATTGCCGAGCGCGTCAAGGAATTCGCAGCTTCCTCCAGGCGCAGCGGCAGCGGCAAGGGCATTGCGCTGACGCCGCTCAGGCGCATCGTCGACGAGACCAGCCTGCGCTACGGCTTCGTCACCGTCGACGTCGATCGTGCCGCCCGCATCGCCACCATCTCGATCAAGGCGCCGGAGACGGCGCCGCCCGCCGACATCGACGGCATGATGGCGCAGGGCGCTTCGTTCTGGCCGCTCCAGGTCGCGCGCGAGCTCGACGATGCGATCCTGCATCTGCGCATCAACGAGCTCGAGATCGCCATGCTGGTGTTCAAGAGCCATGGCGACCGCGCCCATGTGCTCGCAGCCGACGCCTTCCTCGACACCAACAAGGCGCACTGGCTGGTCAACGAGATCAGGCATTACTGGAAGCGCGTGCTGAAGCGTATCGACGTCACCTCGCGGACGCTGGTGACGCTGGTCGAGCCCGGCTCCTGCTTTGCCGGCACGCTCGCCGAGCTCGTCTTCGCCGCCGATCGCTCCTACATGCTGATCGGCACCCGCCAGGGCGACAACCGGCCGCCGCCGTCGATCGAGCTGTCGGCGATGAACTTTGGCCCGTATCCGATGAGCCATGGCCTGACGCGGCTGCAGTCGCGCTTCCAGGCCGACCCGTCCGACCTGGAGCGCGCGGAAGCCACCGTCGGCACCAGCCTCGACGCCGAGGAGGCCGAGGAGCTCGGCCTCGTCACCTTCGCGCTCGACGACATCGACTGGGATGACGAGGTCCGCGTGTTTCTGGAGGAGCGCGCCAGCTTCTCGCCCGACAGCCTCACCGGCATGGAAGCGAGCCTCCGCTTCGTCGGCCCGGAGACGATGGAATCAAAGATCTTCGCGCGCCTCACCGCCTGGCAGAACTGGATCTTCCAGCGCCCGAACGCGGTCGGCGAGGAAGGCGCGCTCCGCCGTTACGGCAGCGGGCAGAAGCCGAAATTCGATATGACGCGGGTTTGATGACTCTCGTGTCCCGGGCGCGCTGCGGCACGAAGTGACGCTGCGCAGAACCGGGACCCATAGTGGACCGAATCATGGGTCCCGGCTCTGCAGTGCACCGCTTCGCGCTGCGCAGTGTCCGGGACAAGAGACAGACCAAGGAGCACGGCCATGAACATGAACATCATGAACGTCGACTACTCGACCAAGATTCCCAACAACGTCAATCTCGCCGAAGACCGCCAGGTGCTGAAGGCGCTCGAAGGCTGGCATCCCGGCTACATGGACTGGTGGAGCGACATGGGGCCGGAAGGTTTTCAGGAGTCGCTGGTGTATCTGCGCACCGCCTACTCCGTCGATCCGCGCGGCTGGGCCAAGTTCGACTATGTCCGCATGCCCGACTATCGCTGGGGCATCCTGCTTGCGCCGCAGGAAGAGAACCGCGTCGTTCCCTTCGGCGAGCATTATGGCGAGCCGGCCTGGCAGGAAGTGCCAGGCGAGCATCGCGCCATGCTGCGCCGCCTGATCGTGATCCAGGGTGACACCGAGCCGGCCTCGGTCGAACAGCAGCGCCACCTCGGCAAGACCGCGCCCTCGCTCTACGACATGCGCAACCTGTTCCAGGTCAATGTCGAGGAAGGCCGCCACCTCTGGGCGATGGTCTACCTGCTCCAGAAGTATTTCGGCCGCGACGGCCGCGAGGAAGCCGACGATCTGCTGCGCCGCCGCTCCGGCGATGCGGACGCGCCGCGCATGCTCGGCGCCTTCAACGAGGCGACGCCGGACTGGCTGTCCTTCTTCATGTTCACCTACTTCACTGACCGTGACGGCAAGATGCAGCTGCACAGCCTCGCGCAGTCCGGCTTCGATCCCTTGTCGCGCACCTGCCGCTTCATGCTCACGGAAGAAGCGCACCACATGTTCGTCGGCGAGACCGGCATCACCCGTGTCGTGCAGCGCACCTGCGATGCGATGCGCGAAGCCGGCATCACCGATCCCACCGACATCGCCAAGGTCCGCGCGCTCGGTGTGATCGACCTGCCGACCATCCAGAAGAAGCTGAACCTGCACTACACGCTGTCGCTCGACCTGTTCGGCTCCGAGGTCTCGACCAACGCGGCCAACGCCTTCAACGCCGGCATCAAGGGCCGCTATCACGAGACCCAGATCGAGGACGATCACCAGCTCAAGAACGCCACCTATCCGGTGCTCAAGTTCATCAACGGCGAGATCAAGCTGGTGGACGAGCCGGCGCTGACCGCGCTCAACATGCGCCTGCGCGACGATTACAGCCAGGATTGCGTCAAGGGCATGCTGCGCTGGAACAAGGTGATCTCGACCGCGGGCTACGACTTCAAGCTGACCTTGCCCAACGTCGCCTTCCACCGCCACATCGGCGAGTTCAAGGACGTCCACGCCACACCCGACGGCATTTTGATCGACGATGCCACCTGGGCCAAGCGCAAGGACGAGTGGCTGCCTTCGACGGCCGACGGCGACTTCATCACCTCCTTGATGCAGCCCGTCACCGAAACCGGCAAGTTCGCCTCCTGGATCTCGCCGCCGAAAGTCGGCATCGACAACAAGCCCGGCGATTTCGAGTACGTGAAGATCGAGTCGTAACGGCTGCTTGCGAGACGCGACGACCGCGCCATACGAAGACTGTCATCACCCGCGAAAGCGGGTGATCCAGTATTCCAGAGACAGCAGAGATAAATCGAGGAGCCGCGGCGTACTGGATGCCCCGGTCAAGCCGGGGCATGACAGCGGAGTGTGGGCGCCGCCGCCTAACCCGCGATCTCCAGCCCGGCATTGGCGTAGACCACGCCGCCATCCACCGCGATGGTGTTGCCGACCACGTAATCGCCGGCACGCGAGGCGAGATAGATCGCGACCCCTGCCATGTCCTCGTCGGTTCCGATGCGCCGCGCCGGAATGCGCTTGGCGACCTCGTCCGAATGGTCGCGCGCGGCCCGGTTCATGTCGGACTTGAACGCGCCGGGCGCGATCGCGGTGACGTTGATGTTGTCCTTGATCAGCTTCGTCGCCATGCGCCGCGTCAGATGGATCACGGCGGCCTTGCTGGCGGCGTAGGAATAGGTCTCGCCCGGATTGACGAAGATGCCGTCGACCGAGGCGATGTTGATGACCTTGGCCGGACGTTCTGCGCTTGCCGCCGCGCGCAGCGGCTTCGCCAGCGCCTTGGTCAGGAAGAACAGCGACTTGACGTTGAGGTCCATCACCTTGTCCCAGCCGCTTTCGGGGAATTCGTCGAACTCCGCGCCCCAGGCCGCGCCGGCATTGTTGACGAGGATGTCGAGCTTCGGCTCCAGCTTGATGATTTCGCCCGCGAGCTTGTCGCAGCCCTCGACGGTCGAGATGTCGATCGGCAGCGCGATGCACTCGCCGTCATATTGGTCTGAGAGCTCTTTCGCCGTCGCCTCGCACGGCCCGGCCTTGCGCGCGGTGATGTAGACCTTCGCAGCGCCCTGCGCCAGGAAGCCCGCCGCGATCATCTTGCCGATGCCGCGCGAGCCGCCGGTCACGAGTGCGATGCGGCCTTTGAGCGAGAACAGATCGTTGAACATGGTACCTCCCTTTGGTTTGGCGACGTTTTGGGCGGGGAGGGGGAGGGAGTCAATCGCGTCGTCGTCCTGGCCTTCGCCAGGGCGACGGCAGAGTTGGTTATGGCCGCGGCTGCATCAGCCTCAACTTGTCGTCCCGGCCTAGTGCGCAATTGCGCACGGGGGCCGGGACCCATAACCACAGGGAGAAGTTTGGCGAAGACTCGTTGTCCGGTACTCATACCAACCGCAATCGATAGATTCCGCGGTATGAGTCCCGGCCTACGCCGGGACGACAGCGGGGGTGAGGCTACGCCGCCGCAATCCGGCGGAAGCCGTTCCACATCGCGGTCGCGGCGCCCGAGGTCAGCACCGGCAGGATCCGCGCGTCCTGGTAATTGCCGTTGAGCGAGACGCGCGGCAGCGCGGTCATGTGGCCGGCGTTCTCGGCGAACAGCATGCCGGGTCGTGTCGTCACCGCGGTCTTGAAGCCGGCCGATGCGGCCAGCGCAAATTCGCGCATCCCGGCTGCCTCGCGGTCGCCATAGGGATAGGCGAAGTGCAGCACGGGACGCTCCAGTGCCTGCTCGATCCGCGCGCGGCTCACCGCCATCTCCTGCGCGGCGATCTCCTCGCTCTGCCTGGCGAGATTGCAATGGCTGATGGTGTGCGCGCCGATCGTGACCAGCGGATCTGCGGCGAGCTGCTTCACCCCGTCCCAGGACAGGCAGAGGGTGCGGCACAGCGCTTCCATGTCGACGCCATGCCTGGCGCAGAGCGCCGCGATCTCGCGCGAGAGATCATGCTCGCCCGGCAGCGCGCGCAGCCAGTCGTGCAGGCGGTCGAACGCCGCCTGTTTCGCGGCAGGCGTCGTCGCGTCGAGCCGGAGCGCGGAATCGCCGATTGTTACGTCGATCTGCTCGGCCCCGGCGATCACGGCTTCCAGCGCCGTCCACCACAGCCGCCCGGTGCCCTCGGCGAAATCGCTCGCGACATAGACCGCCAAAGGCGCGTCAAATTCGCGCAGCACTGGCAGCGCATGGTCCAGATTATCGCGATAGCCGTCGTCGAGGGTGAAGGCGGCGAAGCGGCGGGTGAACCGGCCCTGCGCCAGCCGCTCATGCAGCTCGTCCATGCTGACGATGTCGATGTCGCGCGAGCGCAGATGGCGCAGCGTCGCGCGCAGGAAATCCGGGGTGACCTCCAGATGCCGGTTCGGCTGGAACGCGGCGTCGCGGGCCGGCCGCACGTGGTGCAGCATGAAAATGGCGCCGACGCCCGACAGGAGCGGGCGCAACAGGTGGTGCGCTCCGCTGAAATAGAGTGCTCCCAGCCCGGCGCGGATGACGTTGTTACGAAGTTGTTTCATGACCCGCTGGCGGACTCTGGCCTTCCGTTTTCAACTTACGGAAGAACCCTTGAAGAAAAAGTTATTCCAATTGTCCACGCAAAGGCCTTGCGAGGGCCGCCATTTCCGGTTTGACAGCCTGCCAAGGGTTTGTTTTGTCTCCGGTTCCAGAGTTCGGGTCGTCGAATGCAGAAGCTTTTCAGGTGGGCCAGCAAATGGTGGCCAGGGCTGATCCCCCTGGCCGTCATGTGGGGATTTGCGGCCTGGAATAACACCTTACCGGTCGAGGCGGACCTGTCTGCCCGCAGCTCGGCGGCGCTCAAGGATACCGTTCTGGACAAGACCCGGATCGCGGTGGACGGCCGCGACGTCAGCCTGGCCGCGGACGCCTTTTCCGAGGAAGGGCGCCGTGACGCCGTGATGGCGGTGGAGATCGTCCCGGGCGTGCGCCTGGTCGACGACCGGACCCGCCTCGTTGCCGAGGCGAAGCCCTTCGTCTGGAACGCCGAGCGTGACGTGGTGCGGGTGACGCTGTCGGGCTCCGCGCCCTTGCCGTCGATGAAGGCCCGCCTGACGGAGGTCGCACGCAAGGAGGTCGGCGGCGTCGAGGTGGCCGATCAGATGGGGCTGGCGCGTGGCGCGCCACCGCGTTTCGAGGCCGCCGCGATGCTTCTGCTCGACCAGATCGGCAAGCTCAAGGACGGCAAGATCACGATCTCCGACACAAAGGTCAATCTGTCGGGGATGGCGCGCGAGCTCGGCGGACGCGAGGCGATCGCGGCTGCGCTGAAGAATTTGCCGGAAGGGTTCTCGATCGCCGCCAACGACATCAAGGCGCCGCCCTACATCTTCCAGGCCTACAAGGACCCGGTTGCCGCGACCGTGACGCTGACCGGCTATGTTCCGGACAACAATGTCCATGCGGCGATCGCGACCAGCGCGTCGCGAAAATTCTTCAACGAGAAGGTCGTCGACAATCTCAAGGCCAGCCTCGGTGCGCCCGGCGCCTTCAATCCCGCCGTGGTCGCAGCGCTCGGAGCGCTGTCGCGGCTGTCGACCGGCACGCTCGTGGTGTCCGATCGCGAGGTGAAGCTGTCGGGCGATGCGCTCTATGAAGGCGCTGCCAACGACATTCGTGCCGGCCTCGGCAAGGACTTCCCGAAAAACTGGCAGTACAAGCCGGAAATCACGGTGAAGCCCGCGCCGGGCCCGGTCGACGGCACCGTCTGCCAGCAATTGTTCTCCGAGCTCCTGACCAAGGGCAAGATCCGCTTCGCAACGAAGCGCGCCGACATCGATCCGGACTCTGCGGGAATCCTCGACCATCTGATCGAGACGGCGCTGCGCTGTCCCACCACCAATATCGAGGTCGCCGGGCACACTGATGCCGACGGTGAGGACGCGTTCAACCAGGCTCTCTCGGAGAAGCGCGCGCAGGCGGTGATCGACTATCTGGTCAAGGCCGGCCTTCCCGCCAGCCGCTTCGCCGCGGTCGGCCACGGCAGCACGCAGCCCGTCGCCGGTAACGACACCGACGACGGCAAGGCGCAGAACCGCCGCATCGAATTTCTGGTGAGGTGACGATGCCCTATCTCCTCTCGTTCCATCTGGGCTGGCTGATCGGATCGCTGGTGCTGGGTTTCTGCATGGGCTGGATCTCGGTGGTCCAGCGCGGCAACGGCACCTCGAAGGTCACCGCGCGCTGGCTCGCCGCGCTCGCCGTCGCGCTGGTCGCGGCCTCGTTCGCGCATGTGGTCCCCGGCCGCTTCGGCTACTGGCTCGACCTCGGCCTCATCATGTTCGCCTGCTACCTGGTCGGCTGCACCATCGGCGCCTGGCTGCGCGACCGGGTGGTCTCGCGGAGCCAGCCAGCGGCTTGAGTCTCGGGGCCCGCCTTAAGGGGGCGCCTGCCTGACATCGCGATAACGGATTGATGGGTAGCCAAATTACCCAATGGAGAAAGCGCGCTTGACAATAATACGTACGTACGTATTATGCGCTCCATGCCAAAGCCCTCGCTCAAAGACGCCATCCTCGACGCCGGCCTCAAGGTCATGTTCCGGACCGGCTATCACGGCACCAGCGTGCGCGACGTCACCGCTGCGGCGGGTGCGCCGCAGGGGTCCTTCACCAACCATTTCCGCTCCAAGGAAGCGTTCGCTTCGGAGGTGCTCGACCGCTACTTCGACGTCACCAGGGCGCTGGTCGCAGAAGCGCTTGAGGACACCTCGCTGACGCCGCGCGCGCGCCTCAAGCGCTATCTCGACATCATCACCGGGCGGCTCGAGGCCGACGGTTATGGTCGTGGCTGTCTGATCGGCGATCTCAGCCTGGAGGCGACCGGCAGCAGCGAAATGCTGCGCACACGCCTGACCGAGATTTTTGCCGAATGGCGCGTGCCGTTCGCGGCCTGCATCGCCGACGCTCAGGCGCACGGCGAGATCGCATCCGATTTCGAGCCCGGGGAGCTCGCCGACTTCCTGCTCGCGTCCTGGCAGGGGGCGATCCTGCGGATGAAGGTCGATCGCAATCCGAAAGCGCTCGAACGTTTCAAGACCATCGCATTTCAAACCGTGTTCAGGGAGCCGACATGAGCAAGCCAATCGAGATCGAGATTCGCAACGCGCCCGTGCTGGGAAGCAGCATGGCTTATCGCGAGACGGGTGCGCAGGATGCGCCGGTCGTGCTGTTTCTGCACGGCAACCCAACCTCGTCGCACATCTGGCGCAACATCCTGCCGTTGGTGTCACCGGTCGCGCATTGCATTGCGCCCGATCTCATCGGCCTCGGCCAATCCGGCAAGCCCGACATCGCCTACCGCTTCTTCGACCATGTCCGCTATCTCGATGCGTTCATCGAACAGCGCGGCATCACATCGGCCTATCTCGTCGCGCAGGACTGGGGCACCGCGCTCGCATTTCATCTCGCCGCGCGCCGGCCGGATTTCGTGCGCGGATTAGCCTTCATGGAATTCATCCGCCCGATGCCGACCTGGCAGGATTTCCACCATACCGAGGTCGCGGAGGAGCAAGACCATGCCGAGGCGGCGAGAGCGGTCTTTCGCAAGTTCAGGACGCCTGGCGAGGGTGAGGCCATGATCCTCGAGGCGAATGCGTTCGTCGAGCGCGTTCTGCCCGGCGGAATCGTCCGCAAGCTCAGCGACGAAGAGATGGCGCCCTATCGTGCGCCGTTCCCGACGCCCGAGAGCCGTCGCCCCGTTCTTGCGTTTCCCCGCGAACTGCCGATCGCGGGAGAGCCTGCCGATGTCTATGAGGCGCTCCAATCCGCCCACGCGGCGCTGGCCGCATCTTCCTATCCGAAACTGCTATTCACGGGCGAACCGGGCGCGCTGGTCTCGCCGGAATTTGCCGGGCGGTTTGCGGCCTCGCTTAGGCATTGCGCGTTGATCCGGCTCGGCGCGGGATTGCATTATCTGCAGGAGGACCACGCTGACGCAATCGGCCGATCGGTGGCCGGCTGGATCGCCGGCATCGAGGCGGTGCGTCCGCAGCTCGCCGCGTGAGGAGGGATGCGATGTCGGATGTGACGATCATTTATTGCCGTCCCTGCGGCTACGAGAAGCGTGCGAAGGAAGTTGCCGCGGCGCTGCGCCGGCAACTGGCGCTGGAGGCGGATCTCGTGGCCGGCAAGGGCGGCATCTTTCAGGTCAAACTCTGCGACAAGATTGTCGCCAGCCGCAGCAAGGGCCATTTTCCCGGCACCGACGAGATCGTCGCGGCCGTTACCGCGGCGCGGCATTGATCCGGGGAGGTACGCAGATGTCGGTTGTCTGGAACGAAGGTCTGGCGGCAATCGACTGGAACGAGCTTTCCGCGCTCTACCGCATCGCTCCGCTCGGCAACAAGACACCAGCCGATCTCGCGCTCGTGTTCGGCAACAGCATGTTCAGTGCCTTCGCTTATGACCAGCGCCGGCTGGTGGGCGCCGGCCGGGCGCTGGCGGACGGCCGCGACTGCGCCTATCTCTGTGACGTCGCGGTGCACCCGGACTGTCAGGGGCAAGGCCTCGGCCGCGAGATCATCGAGCGGCTGCTGGCGCGATGCCGCGGACATCGCAAAATCATCCTCTACGCGGTGCCTGGCAAAGAGGGCTTTTATGAGCGTCTCGGCTTCCGCCGGATGACGACGGCCATGGCGATTTTCGACGACCAGGCCAGCGCCTATCAGCGCGGCTATCTGACCGCCCCTTAAGCTGCCGCTGCGCTGCACCCGTCCGGTGCATCGGGAAATCCGTCCAGAACGACCCCGTCGCCCCTCTTTCAACAGCCGGGCGTGGTCCATAGATTGACGTCAGCTTAAAACGTGACGGAACATTGTGCGGCCGAAATCATCAAAACTTCATGGCGCCTGCGCAGGATTGCCATGGAGATTCGCGTCAGCCTTGCCGCCGAAAGCGCCAAACCGTGCATCCGGAGCCTGCAACCCTGCCTAAAATATTGAAGGCACGTGATTTTGTTCGAATTGACGAATTCCACTCCGCCGCAAAACGCGCTAGTGGAGGGGCAGGGGGCACGCGCGATGCCGGAGCCGGCGGCGAGGGTTCGTTGAGTGCCTGTACGTCGTCCGTCTGTTCGCCGGCCGTCCTGGCCGTTGAAGCGTTGTTCGAGGTCTAGATGCTGGAAGCCATACGCAGGGCGACGACGTTGCTGCGGCAGAAGCAAATCCTGCATAAGCTTGGAGTTGTGATCAGCGTCGCGGTCATCGGCATCGCTTGCTATGTGCTGTACCACATGCTGCGCGGCATCGACTTCAACGAGGTGATCGAGGCGATCAAGAGCACCGAGCCGAGCCAGATTGCGATGGCGGCGCTGTTCGTGGCCGCGGGCTATTTCACCCTGACCTTCTACGACCTGTTCGCCGTGCGCGCGATCGGCCACGCCCACGTGCCTTACCGCATCAATGCGCTCGCCGCCTTCACCAGCTATTCGATCGGCCACAATGTCGGCGCCAGCGTCTTCACCGGCGGCGCGGTGCGCTACCGCATCTATTCGGCCTATGGGCTGAACGCGATCGACGTCGCAAAGATCTGCTTCCTCGCCGGCCTGACCTTCTGGCTCGGCAATGCCGCTGTGCTGGGGCTCGGCATCTCCTACCATCCGGAGGCGGCGGCCTCGATCGACCAGCTTCCGCCCTGGCTGAACCGGACGCTGGCGCTGATGATCATCGTGGGACTGGTCGGCTATGTGGTCTGGGTCTGGACCCAGCCGCGCGTGGTCGGCCGCGGGCCCTGGACCGTGGTGCTGCCGGGCGGGCCGCTGACGCTGCTCCAGATTGCGATCGGCATCATCGATCTCGGCTTCTGCGCGCTCGCGATGTACGTGCTGGTCCCGGACGAGCCCAATCTCGGCTTCGTCGTGGTCGCGGTGATCTTCGTCTCGGCGACCCTGCTCGGCTTTGCCAGCCACTCGCCCGGGGGCCTCGGGGTGTTCGACGCCGCCATGCTGGTCGGCCTCTGGCAGATGGACCGGGAGGAACTCCTCGGCGGCATGCTGCTGTTCCGCGTCCTCTATTATCTGTCCCCCTTCGTCATATCTGTAATCTTGCTGACGTTTCGCGAAGTTATAATCGGCGCCCGATCGAAGCGTTTGCAGCAGGCGGCGCTCAAGCTCGACCCCGGCCCGGCGCGTGAAGCCGCCTATGTGAGAGAGCGCAGCGACAGCGGCGCCTGATCGGCCAAGCCTTCAGGACAGGGCCGTCAGGACAAGCCCTTAGGAGAAGCCCGCCCGATGGCGATCGACGCCCCCTCGTCTCCCACCGCGCAGCCCTGGTCCGACCGGCTGCGGCACTCGACGATCATCCTGATCGCCGCGGCGCTGGCGCTGTCGGTCGTGGTCTCGCTCGGCGAATTGTCGGCGTTGCACGCCATTGCCGTGTTCCTCTGCATCGCCGCTGCGGCGCTGATCCCCTGGCGGCTGCACGACACCGCCGCCTCGCGCGACGATGTCAGGCGCATCAATCCGGTCGAGAGCGCCGCGGTGGCCGCGGTCGTCGCCGGCATGCCGGACCCGGCGGTGCTGCTCGACCGCGCCGGCCGCGTCATCCATCTCAACGCGGCCGCGGCCCAGCTCGCGCCGGCGCTGCGCCGGAACGAGCTCGCCCAGTTCGCGCTGCGCTCGCCGGAGATCATCACGGCGTTGCGCGAGTCGATCGCGACCACCGAGCCGCGGCGCGCGACCTATCTCGACCATGTCCCGGTCGATCGCTGGATGGAGCTGATCATCACGCCGGTGCCGGTGCCGACCACCTTCGGCGGCGCCGACAAATGCATGCTGATGACCTTCCACGACCAGACGCCGCTGCGCCGGGTCGAGGAGATGCGCGCCGACTTCGTCGCCAATGCCAGCCACGAGCTGCGCACGCCGCTCGCCGCGCTGTCCGGCTTCATCGACACGCTCCAGGGCCAGGCCAAGGACGACCCCAAGGCGCGCGAGCGCTTCCTCGGCATCATGCACAACCAGGCCACCCGCATGGCGCGCCTGATCGACGATCTGCTTTCGCTGTCGCGGGTCGAGCTGTCGGCCCATGTGCGGCCCGACACCCTGGTCGACCTGCTGCCGATCATCCGCCAGGTCGCCGACGGGCTCGAGCCGCTGGCGCGCGAGCGCCAGGTCGAGGTCGAGATCCATCTGCCGGAGCCGCCGGTGATGATCGCGGGCGACCGCGAGGAACTGCTCCGCCTGTTCGAGAACCTGATCGAGAACGCGCTCAAATACGGTGCCTCGGGCGGACGCGTCATCGTGTCACTGACCTCGGGCGCCGCCACTGATGGAACTCAGGAAATCCGGGTCATGGTCCGGGATTTCGGCCCCGGCATCGCGCCCGAGCACCTGCCGCGGCTGACCGAGCGGTTCTACCGGGTCGACGTCGGCGACAGCCGCTTGCAGGGCGGGACCGGGCTCGGATTATCGCTGGTGAAACATATTCTTAACCGGCATCGCGGCCGGCTTGTGATCGAAAGCGTGCCGAAACAGGGCGCCACTTTCACCGCCTGCTTTCCCCAGGTCAGGGCTCCGGCGACAGCCTGAAACTCAAGCGATTTCAATTGCTTGAGGCTGTCATCCGACTGTCACTAAACCTTCGTAAAAGCACAGCCGACCGCTCCTAAAGGGGCGGCACGGGGAGCGCGATCGGGCGCGGATGGCGCTTCGCTCCCCTGTATGGAGACCAGCATGAATTTCCTCAAAACATTCGTCGCTGCCGGCTTGGTCGCCGCATCGACGACAGCAGCCTTTGCTGCCGACATCACCGGCGCCGGCGCGACGTTCCCGTTCCCGATCTATTCCAAGTGGGCTGACGCCTACAAGAAGGAGACCGGCAACGGTCTGAACTACCAGTCGATCGGTTCCGGCGGCGGCATCAAGCAGATCCAGGCCAAGACCGTGACCTTCGGCGCCAGCGACGCGCCGCTCAAGGCCGAGCAGCTCGAGAAGGACGGCCTCGTCCAGTGGCCGATGGTGATGGGTGCCATCGTTCCCGTCGTCAACATCGAGGGCGTGAAGCCGGGCGAAATGGTGTTCGACGGCGAGACGCTCGCCAGCATCTATCTCGGCAAGATCACCAAGTGGGACGATGCCGCGATCAAGAAGCTCAATCCGAACCTGAAGCTGCCCTCGGACGCGATCACCGTGGTCCGCCGCTCGGACGGTTCGGGCACCACCTTCAACTTCACCAACTATCTCTCCAAGGCCAGCGCGGACTGGAAGAGCAAGGTCGGCGAGGGCACGGCCGTCGAGTGGCCGGTCGGCGTCGGCGCCAAGGGCAACGAGGGCGTGTCCGGCAACATCGGCCAGACCAAGAACTCGATCGGCTACGTCGAGTACGCCTATGCCAAGCAGAACAAGCTGACCTACGCCGGTCTCGTCAACAAGGCCGGCAAGCCGGTGCAGCCGACCGTCGAGGCCTTCCAGGCGGCCGCCTCGAACGCCGACTGGGCCAAGGCACCCGGCTACTACGTCATCCTGACCGACCAGCCCGGCGAGAAGTCCTGGCCGATCACGGCGGCGACCTTCATCCTCATGCACAAGGATGCCACCGACAAGGCGGCCTCGCAGGAAGCCATCAAGTTCTTCCGCTGGGCCTTCAAGAACGGCGGCAAGGCGGCTGAAGAGCTCGACTACATCCCGATGCCCGAGGGTGTCGTGACCCTGATCGAGAAGACCTGGGCTGCCGAGATCAAGAGCTAAGCACTCCTGTCCCGGACAGCGCGCCGGGATCTCAAAAGACCTCCGCTCCGGATCGGCCCAGCGCCGCATCCGGAGCGCAAGACCAACAACAAGACCGACAGCAAGCGTATATAACGGGTACAGGGGATCGGCGTGGCAGAGATGGCCGTTCAGAGCGATATAATCGACGACGCCGGACCGTATGATCGTGCCAAGGCCTTGAGCGCGTTCAAGCTCGGCGACGTTACCTTCTACTGGATCACGCGGCTCTCCGCGATCTCGGTGCTGCTGATCCTCGGCGGCATCATCGTTTCGCTGATCGTCGGCGCTTTCCCCGCGATCAAGGAATACGGCCTGTCGTTCCTGTGGACGCAGCGCTGGGCGCCGTCGGCGGATCCGCCCGTGCTCGGCGCACTCGGGCCAATGTACGGCACGCTCGTCACCTCCTTCATCGCGATGCTGATTGCCATTCCCGTTGGCCTCGGCATTGCGATCTTCCTCACCGAGCTCTGTCCGCAATGGCTGCGCCGCCCGATCGGGATGGCGATCGAGCTGCTCGCCGGCATTCCCTCGATCATCTACGGCATGTGGGGCTTCTTCGTGCTGGGCCCGTTCCTGGCCAACACCTTCCAGCCCTTCATGATCAAGATCTTCGACGGCGTCCCCGTCTTGGGCGCGATCTTCGCGGGGCCCCCGTCTTATCTCAGCCTGTTCAACTCCGCGCTGATCCTCGCCATCATGGTGCTGCCCTTCATCACCTCGATCTCGGTCGACGTGTTCAAGACGGTGCCGCCGGTGCTGAAGGAGGCCGCCTACGGCGTCGGCTGCACCACCTGGGAAGTCGTGCGCAGCGTGGTGATCCCCTACACCCGCGTCGGCGTCATTGGCGGCGTCATGCTGGCGCTGGGGCGCGCGCTCGGCGAGACCATGGCGGTGACGTTCATCATCGGCAACTCGTTCCGCATCTCGGGGTCGATCTTCGCGCCGGGCACCACGATCTCGGCGGCGATCGCATCCGAGTTCGCCGAGAGCGACGGCCTGCACCAGTCCGGCCTGATCCTGCTCGGCCTCCTGCTGTTCGTGCTGACGTTCTTCGTGCTCGCAGCGGCACGGCTGATGCTGATGCGGCTGGAAAAGAAGGCGGGGAACTGACGCCATGAACCCGATCTATTCACGCCGCCGCCGCAAGGACTTCGTCATCCGAGGCCTCTGCATGGCCGCCGCCGCCTTCGGCGTTACCTGGCTTGCGCTGATCCTGATCACGCTGCTCTACAACGGCATCGCCGGTCTGAACCTTGAGATTTTCGTGGCAGACACGCCGCCTCCGGGCTCGACCGAAGGCGGCCTGCGCAATGCCATCGTCGGTTCGATCATCATGACCGTGCTCGGCGTCGGCATCGGCGCGCCGCTCGGCCTGTTCGCCGGCACCTATCTCGCCGAGTACGGCCGCAACGACAAGCTGACCTCGGTGATCCGCTTCATCAACGACATCCTGCTCTCGGCGCCCTCGATCATCATCGGCCTGTTCATCTACGGCGCGGTGGTGGTGCCGATGCGCGGCTTCTCGGCGATCGCAGGCTCCCTCGCGCTCGCCGTCATCGTCATCCCGGTGGTGCTGCGCACGACCGAGGACATGCTGCTGCTGGTGCCGAACGCGCTGCGCGAGGCGGCGTCCGCCCTCGGCCTGCCGCGCTCGCTGGTGATCAAGCGCATCGCCTATCGCGCCGCCCGCTCCGGCCTCATCACCGGCGTGCTGCTCGCAACCGCCCGCGTCGCCGGCGAGACCGCGCCGCTGCTCTTCACCGCGCTGTCGAACCAGTTCTTCAGCCTCGGCCTGAACAAGACGATGGCCAACCTGCCGGTCACCATCAACAACTTCGTCCAGAGCCCCTACGCCTATTGGAAGCAGCTGGCCTGGAGCGGCGCGCTGCTGATCACGATTACCGTTCTTGCCCTGAATATTGGCGCGCGCATCCTTGGCGCCGAGAGGACCGCAAAATGAGTGAGCTTTCCGTATCGATGAGCGCGGCCGGTGGTTTGCCCCAGGCGCCGGTGTTGCCCGAGGCCCCGGCCAAGGTGACGGTGCGCAACCTCAACTTCTATTACGGCGAGCACCACGCGCTGAAGAACATCAACCTGACGCTCGGCGCCAACCGCGTCACCGCGTTCATCGGCCCGTCGGGGTGCGGCAAGTCGACCCTGCTGCGCATCTTCAACCGGATGTACGACCTCTATCCGGGTCAGCGCGCCACCGGCCAGCTCATGCTCGACCAGACCAACATCCTCGACGGCAAGCTCGACCTCAATCTGCTGCGCGCCCGGGTCGGCATGGTGTTCCAGAAGCCGACGCCGTTCCCGATGACGATCTACGAGAACATCGCCTTCGGCATCCGCCTCTACGAGAAGATCTCGAAGTCCGAGATGGACGACCGCGTCGAGAAGGCGCTGCGCGGCGGCGCGCTGTGGAACGAGGTCAAGGACAAGCTCAACGCCTCCGGCCTGTCGCTCTCCGGCGGCCAGCAGCAGCGCCTCTGCATCGCCCGCACCGTCGCGGTGCGGCCCGAGGTGATCCTGTTCGACGAGCCCTGCTCGGCGCTCGACCCGATCTCGACCGCCAAGGTCGAGGAGCTGATCCAGGAACTGTCCGAGAACTACACGATCGCGATCGTCACCCACAACATGCAGCAGGCGGCGCGCGTCTCCGACAAGACCGCCTTCATGTATCTCGGCGAGCTGATCGAGTTCGACGACACCAGCAAGATCTTCACGTCGCCGAGCGACCGGCGCACGCAGGATTACATCACCGGCCGGTTCGGCTGAGGAGACGGGACATGGGTTCTGAACATACCGCAAAGGCCTTCGACACCGACCTCCAGGAGCTCACCCGACTCGTCGCCGAGATGGGCGGGATCGCCGAGCGCATGATCGTCGATTCCGTCGACGCGCTGATCCGCCGCGACGTCGCGCTCGGCCAGCGCGTGGTCGCCACCGACACCGAGCTCGACGCGCTGCAGAAGCGCATCGAGGAGCGCGCCGTGCTCACCATCGCCCGCCGCCAGCCGATGGCGGTCGATCTGCGCGAGATCGTCGGCGCCATGCGCGTTGCGACCGATCTCGAGCGCATCGGCGACCTCGCCAAGAACATGGGCAAGCGCGTCGCCGCGCTGGAGACGGATTTCCATCCGCTCAAGCTGTTCCGCGGCCTGGAACACATGACCGACCTCGTGCAGCAGCAGGTCAAGTCGGTGCTGGACGCCTATGCCGCGCACGATCTGCCGGCCGCGATGGCGGTGTGGAAGGGCGACGAGGAAGTGGACGCCATCTGCACCTCGCTGTTCCGCGAGCTCCTCACCTACATGATGGAGGATCCGCGCAACATCTCGTTCTGCATCCATCTGATGTTCTGCGCCAAGAACATCGAGCGGATCGGCGACCACGCCACCAACATCGCCGAGACCGTGTTCTACATGATCGAGGGCCAGGCGATCACCGACAAGCGGCCGAAGGGCGACATGACGACCTTCGCCACGACGGTCCCGAATACCTGAAGACGCAAGGAGCGACGACACCATGGGCGCACGCATTATGGTGGTTGAGGACGAGGAAGCTCTCACCGAGCTTCTCCGCTACAACCTCGAAGGCGACGGCTATGACGTCGAGACGGTGATGCGCGGCGACGACGCCGACACCCGCCTCAAGGAACATATCCCCGATCTGATCGTGCTCGACTGGATGCTGCCGGGACTGTCGGGCATCGAGCTGTGCCGGCGGCTGCGGACCCGGCCCGAGACCAAGCAGCTGCCGATCATCATGCTCACCGCGCGCGGTGAGGAGAGCGAGCGGGTGCGGGGTCTTGCGACCGGCGCGGACGATTACATCGTCAAGCCGTTCTCGGTGCCGGAGCTGCTGGCGCGCGTGAAGGGCCTGCTGCGGCGCGCCAGCCCCGAGCGGCTCGCCACCGTGCTCGCCTATGGCGACATCGAGCTCGATCGCGACAAGCGCCGCGTGGCGCGCTCGGGCCGGCCGATCGACCTCGGCCCGACCGAATATCGCCTGCTGGAGTTCTTCCTGGAGCATCCCGGCCGCGTGTTCTCGCGCGAGCAGCTGCTCGACAGCGTCTGGGGCCGCGACATCTACATCGACGAGCGCACCGTCGACGTCCATATCGGCCGCCTGCGCAAGCTGCTCAATCTCGGCCGCGAGCAGGATCCCATCCGCACCGTCCGCGGCGCCGGCTACGCGCTGGATGATCGCTTTGCGAAGGCGGAGCAGACGTAAGGTTGGTGAGGGTTGGGTTAGCGGGCTGCAGCCACACTCTCAGTGTCGTCCCGGACAAGCGTAAGCGCAGATCCGGGACCCATAATCACAGGACGTGGTTGTTGCGCGAAAAAGGTAACTCCGAGTCCCCGTAACCACATTTTGCGGTGGCTATGGATCCCGGATCTGCGCGCGCTTTTGGCGCGCTTGTCCGGGACGACATCGGAGTGTGTCGAGCCGTCGTCGCGTAACGGCGTCGCGTAACGGCGTCGTCTTTGCAGTCAGCTAGATCCGCGAACTCACCGCGAGGGCTTGG
The DNA here is from genome assembly GCF_004571025.1 of Bradyrhizobium niftali. GTDB lineage: Bacteria > Pseudomonadota > Alphaproteobacteria > Rhizobiales > Xanthobacteraceae > Bradyrhizobium > Bradyrhizobium niftali. The sequence goes on from NZ_SPQT01000014.1 coordinate 106,405, forward strand.
CCGGTGCGCGCCGGCGATCCGCGGCCGGCTGATAGGCCACGCGCGAGTGCTGGGCGCAGTAGGGCAGGCCCGACAGCGCCTTGCCGCCACAGAAGAAGAAATCCGGGCTCGAGGGATCGCCGACCGGCCAGTGGCAGGTCGCCTCGTTCAGTTCCAGCAGCGACAGCCGCTGGCTCATCGGCACCACGTTGTCGTAGGTGACCGGTTCGGCCTCCACCTCGACCTCGAAGGCCTGCGCCAGCGCGGTGTTGCCGCGCGCAATGGGGCGGCTCACCCGCATCATGTGCTGCGCGGGACGCGCCTTGCGCGGCCGCGGAGCCGCCGATGAGGGGCTCTTGGCGCGGCCGGACAGGCCGAGCCTGTGCACCTTGCCGATCACGGCATTACGGGTCACGTTACCGAGCTCGGCTGCGATCTGGCTGGCCGATAATCCGGCCTCCCAGAGCTTTTTCAACTGCTCGACGCGATCGTCGGACCATGTCAAAACCGTCATTGCACCCTTTCCCTCGCCGTGCGGCTGCCATCCTGGCGCCTCGCGGCGAATGCCTTAGCCTCGAAAAACCCGTGCCGTCAGAATCCCTTAAGGCTCGCCGGGCGCACCAGATGCGCCCGAACGTTTACGCCGGTACATGAGGACTTAGAGGATCAGAACTGCTGCACGAGATGTCGTATCTGACAAGCCAAACGCTACAATATGGCGTGACTCACGCGCAAGAGTCAGCCGACTCGCTTCCACATGTTCCGTGGCCAAAACCCGGCAAATTTGGCACCGCAAGACTACGGATTCAGCGTTTCGCGAGGCTTTCGGGCGGCATTGACACCGGTTTCACCAAGCATAAGATAGTGTCACGTGCCGCCCTTAAAAGGCGGCACGTTTCGTTTTCCGGGCCGGTCAATGGTGCGTTGCGCAATGCACGCTCACACCGTCCGCAACATCAAGTGACCGTCATGACTAGCAGCGCAGCGCCGCATTTGCTTCCCGTTTTCGCCAGGTCCGACCTCGGTTTCGAGCGCGGCGAAGGCTGCTGGCTGATTGCGACCAATGGCGATCGCTATCTCGATTTTACGTCCGGCGTCGCGGTGAACGCGCTCGGCCACGCCCATCCCGCGCTGGTCAAGGCGCTGCAGGAGCAGGCGACAAAACTCTGGCACATGTCGAACCTGTTTCAGAGCCCGGATGGCGAGAAGCTCGCGACGCGCCTGTGCAATGAGAGCTTCGCGGACTTCGTGTTCTTCTGCAATTCCGGCGCCGAGGCGCTGGAGGGTGTGATCAAGCTGGTCCGCCATCACCACTTCTCCAAGGGGCATCCGGAGCGCTACCGCATCATCACCTTCGAAGGCGCCTTCCACGGCCGCACGCTGGCGACGCTGGCTGCAACGGGATCTGCAAAATATCTCGAAGGTTTTGGTCCGCCGATGGATGGCTTCGATCAGGTGCCGCATGGCGACATCGAGGCCGTCAAGAAGGCGATCGGTCCGCAGACCGCCGGCATCCTGATCGAGCCGATCCAGGGCGAGGGCGGTGTGCGATCGGCGACGCCGGGTTTTCTCAAGGCGCTGCGCCAGCTCTGCGATGAGAAGGGCCTGCTGCTCGCCTTCGACGAGGTGCAGACCGGCATGGGCCGCACCGGCGATCTGTTCGCGCATCGGCGCACCGGCGTCACGCCTGACGTGATGTCGCTGGCCAAGGCGCTCGGCGGCGGCTTTCCGATCGGCGCGATCCTGGCGACCGCGGATGCGGCGGCCGGCATGGGTCCCGGCTCGCACGGCTCGACCTTCGGCGGCAATCCGCTCGCGGTCGCGGCGGCGAACGCCGTGCTCGACGTCATGCTCAAGCCCGGCTTCTTCGACCACGTGCAGAAGATGTCGCTGCTGCTCAAGCAGAAGCTCGCCTCCGTGATCGATCGTTATCCCGACATCGTCAGCGAAGTGCGCGGCGAAGGCCTTCTGATCGGCATCAAGGCCGTGGTGCCATCAGGCGATCTCGGCGCGGCGCTGCGCAACGAGAAGCTGCTCACGGTCGGCGCCGGCGACAATGTCGTGCGTTTCCTGCCGCCCCTGATCGTCACCGAAGCCGAGATCGAGGACAGCGTCGGGCGGCTCGAACGCGCCTGCGCCGCGATCTCGTCCAGTCAGACCAAGCGGGCGGCAAGCTGATGAGCAAGTCGCCGAAGCACTTCCTCGATATCAACGAGCTCCCGCTGTCGGAGCTCAAGAGCATGCTCGACGCCTCCTCCGCCATGAAGGCGAAGCAGAAGGCGCATCAGCCGGTGAGGCCGCTCGAAGGCAAGACGCTGGCGATGATCTTCGAGCGCCCCTCGACCCGTACGCGGGTGTCGTTCGACGTCGCCATGCGCCAGCTCGGCGGCGAGCCCATCATGCTCACCGGCGCCGAGATGCAGCTCGGCCGCGGCGAGACCATCGCCGACACCGCGCGCGTGCTGTCGCGCTATGTCGACGCCATCATGATCCGCATCCTCAACCACGACGCGCTGCTGGAGCTCGCGGCCAACGCGACCGTGCCTGTCATCAACGGCCTGACCCGGCGCTCGCATCCCTGCCAGGTGATGGCCGACCTCCTGACCTATCAGGAGCACCGTGGCCCGATCGAGGGCCGGACGGTGGCCTGGACCGGCGATGACAACAACGTGCTGGCGTCCTGGGCGCATGCCGCCGAGCGCTTCAAGTTTCAGCTCAACGTCGCAACGCCTCCGGAGCTGGCGCCGAAGAAGGCGATGCGCGACTGGATCAAGACGTCAGGCGCGCCGATCATGCTCGGCACCGATCCGGAAGCCGCCGTGCGCGGCGCCGATTGCGTCGTCACCGACACCTGGGTGTCGATGGGCGACAAGGAGGGCGAGCACCGCCACAACGTGCTCAAGCCCTACCAGGTCAATGCCAAGCTGATGTCGCTGGCCAAGCCCGACGCGCTGTTCATGCACTGCCTGCCCGCCCATCGCGGCGAGGAGGTCACCGACGAGGTGATCGACGGCCCGCAATCGGTCGTGTTCGACGAGGCCGAAAACCGCCTGCACGCGCAGAAGGGCATTCTGGCCTGGTGCTTCGACGCGGTGAAGTAACGGGACGAACTATCCGTCGTCCCGGCGAAGGCCGGGACCCATACCGCGTGATTTCTCGGTTGCGGAAAGTAGGCGTACCGAACGGCGAATCTTCGCATAACCACGCCCTGTGGTTATGGGTCCCGGCCTTCGCCGGGACGACACCGAATTTGCAATATCGTGTGCAATCATAACTGCATCCGGAGCACGCTGCCTCACGCCCCCCTTCCATTTCCCACCCACCGACCCCAGATAGACGGCCATGGTTTCCCAATCCCCTGACATGAAAACCGGGCCTGAAGGCCCGGTTCGCGCACCATCAGCAGTTCCGATCGACGATGCCGTGCTCCCCTACGAGGTCGACGCGCTCGACGTGCGCGGCCGGCTGGTGCGGCTCGGTCCGGCGCTCGACGACATCCTGACCAAGCACGATTATCCTGCTGCCGTGGGCAAGCTGCTCGGCGAGGCCATCGTGCTGACGACGCTGCTCGGAACGGCGCTGAAATTCGAGGGCCGCTTCATCCTCCAGGCCCAGACCGATGGTCCGGTGTCGTTCCTGGTGGTGGATTACAAGGCGCCTGATCAACTTCGTGCCTATGCCCGCTTCGACGCCGCGCGCCTCGGTGAGATCAGGGATTCCGGCACGCTGCTCGGCCGCGGCCATCTCGCCATGACCATCGACCAGGGCCCCGACATGAGCCGCTACCAGGGTCTGGTCGCGCTCGACGGCGGCAGCCTCGAAGACGCCGCCCACGAATATTTCCTGCGTTCCGAGCAGATCCCGACGCGCGTGCGTCTTGCGGTCGGCGAGGAGTGGCGCTCGAACGACGGCGGCAAGCATCGCTGGCGTGCCGGCGGCATGCTGATGCAGTTTTTGCCGAAGGCGCCGGAGCGCGCGCGGCAGGCGGACTTGCATCCCGGCGATGCGCCCGAAGGCGTCGAAGTGCATGCTGTCGCGGAAGACGACGCCTGGGTCGAGGCGCGTTCGCTGATCGAGACCGTCGAGGACGTCGAGCTGATCGATCCGGAGCTGTCCGGCGAGCGGCTGCTCTACCGCCTCTTCCACGAGCGTGGCGTGCGCGTGTTCAAGCCGCTGGTCCTGAAGGCGCAATGCTCCTGCTCGCGCGACGCGGTCGCGTCGATGCTGAAGAGCTTTTCGCCGGACGATCGCGCCGCGATGGTCAAGGACGACAAGGTCGTCGTCACCTGCGAGTTCTGCTCGTCGGTCTACGATTTCACGCCGGACGAGGCGGGCGTGGAGGACGCGTAAAGCATCGTGCCCACCCTACGGCATCGCGTGACCCGACGGGCAAAACACCCGCGAAGCTGTCAATCGGCCGGTGCAAAAATATTCCGCTTTACCGAAATTCGGTTTTGTCGTATGTGTCGGCCATCCCGGCTCATCCTCGAGGGGCGATCATGTGGTCGTCATTTTCGCGAGCCGGGCTTGCGGTGGACGCGGCAGCGTCGGGCGCGAGAGGCGTGGGGCAGGGCGGATTGCTCTCCGTGAGCCCCAAGGCTTCGTGCGGACGAACGGCGCTGCCAGGGTTCGTCTCGCCAGCAGGTTTCCGGCTCCGTCGACAGGGCCGGGAAAACCGCGGCGAAATGGCGGGCCGTGCGTACGGCAAAACCGTGTGGTCCTGGCCGTCGTTGCTACGGTCAAGCTCTTGCGAATGCGGCAGTCGCGTCAACCGGCGCGGTGTCGGTGAATTCCGCTGGGGTGAGGGAGGCCAGAAGGAACTCGGCTCCCGGGAGAGCACGGCATAAGCCGTCCAACCACTGCGCAGGGAAGGCCGAGTGATTGGCACCACCTGTATGCTGCTGTGCGGTTCTTTTGCGCTACCTTTCGCGCAGCAGACCGCGGGTGCGAGGTCAGCACCCGGCCTTCCCTGCGCCCTCTTGGCTTGGAGGGTGGAGCGACGAAGCAAAGCTCGGGCGAAATCCGCCGCGAGGACGGGAAGGCATGTCTGCGACCACACACTCGCTGTCATCGCCCGCCTTGACCGGGCGATCCAGTATTCCGAGACAGTTGTGGTTCGGCCGAGGAGCCGCGGCGTACTGGATTCCCCGCCCCAGTGCGCAAGTGCGCACAAGTCGGGGAATGACAGTGTTATCTGGAGAACCAGCCCATACCTCATACTCCGTCATTGCGAGCGCAGCGAAGCAATCCAGAATCCCTCCGCGGAAAGACTCTGGATTGCTTCCGCCTTCGCTAAAGCTTCGGCGGACAAGTCGCTGCGCTCGCAATGACGGGATTGGGGAAGCTGCGCGCCAGGAACTCGGACATCGTAGGGTGGGTTAGCCCTGCAGATGCGCGAAGCGCATCTGCCCGGCGTAACCCACCTCTTTGGTTCCGTGTGCAGAGAGAAGTGGTGGGTTACGCCTTCGGCTAACCCACCCTACGGCACGCCCCTAATTCAACACCCGCTTGTTGTCCGGGCTATCCAGCGAAAACGTCGGCACGTCGATCTCGAAGCGTTCGCCGCTTTCGCTGACCATCTGGTAGCGGCCGGTCATGAAGCCGGAGGCGGTCGAGAGCGGCACGCCGGAGGTATATTCGAAGCGCTCGCCGGGGGCCAGGGTCGGCTGCTCGCCGACCACGCCCTCGCCCTTCACCTCCTGCTGCCGGCCGGTGGCGTCGGTGATGATCCAGTGCCGCGTCTTGAGCTGCACGGTCTCCTCGCCCGAATTGGTGATGACGATGGTGTAGGACCAGAAATAGCGGGAGCGGTCGGCCGACGATTGTTCCGGAACAAAGTTCGGCTCGACGGTCACTTCGATCTGGCGGGTCACGGCGCGGTACATGGCTGCCATCATAACGAAAACCCGGCCGGGAACCAAACGCCGCGGGCGGCTTTCGCGACATCGTCCCGCCAGAATTCGCGGAGAAAGACACCCCCAAAGAAAGACACCCTTATGTGATCCGGCCGCTTTGCGAGACGACGGCCGGACCGGTACAATCCTTATAACGTCGCGATTTGAGTGAGGGTTTTCAGGCCCCGATGACCATTGCGGACCAAGTGACGGGATCGACGATCGCGGGAGCCAAGCCTGTGGACGCAAAGCCGCGTGCGGCCGCGCCGGCCATCTCGCTGCCCGCCATCGGCGAGCGCGAGCTCCGGCTCGACCTGTTCCGCGGCCTCGCGCTGTGGCTGATCTTCATCGACCATCTGCCGACGAGTCTGCTGACCTGGTTCACGATCCGCAATTACGGCTTCAGCGACGCCACCGAGATCTTCATCTTCATCTCCGGCTACACCGCCGCCTTCGTCTACGGCCGCGCGATGCTGGAGAGCGGCGTCGTCATCGCCACCGCGCGCGTCCTGCGCCGGGTCTGGCAGATCTATGTCGCCCACGTCTTCCTGTTCACGATCTTTCTCGCCGAGATCTCCTACGTCGCGACCAGCTTCGAGAACCCGCTCTACACCGAAGAGATGGGCATCATGGACTTCCTCAAGCAGCCCGACGTCACCATCGTGCAGGCGCTGCTGCTGCGCTTCCGTCCGGTCAACATGGACGTGCTGCCGCTCTACATCGTGCTGATGCTGGCGCTGCCCGTGATCCTGTGGTCGATGAAGTGGAAGCCCGACGTCACGCTCGGCCTCTCGGTCGTGCTCTACGTGGTCACCTGGCAATACGACCTCTACTTCTCCGCCTATCCGAACGGCTTCTGGGCGTTCAATCCGCTGGCCTGGCAATTGCTTTTCGTCTTCGGTGCATGGTGTGCGCTCGGAGGTGCGCGGCGCATGTCGCGTATTCTGGCTTCACCGGTGACGATGTGGATCGCGATCGCCTATATTGCGGCGGCGTTCTACGTGACGCTGACCTGGTACCTGCCGCAGCTCTCGCATCTGATGCCGAAGCGGCTCGAACAGTGGATGTATCCGATCGACAAGACCGATCTCGACGTGCTGCGCTTCACGCATTTCCTGGCGCTGGCCGCGCTCACCGTGCGCTTCCTGCCGCGCGACTGGCCGGGCCTGAAATCGCCCTGGCTGCGGCCGCTGATCCTGTGCGGCCAGCATTCCCTGGAGATCTTCTGCCTCGGCGTCTTCCTGGCCTTCGCCGGTCATTTCATCCTGGCCGAGGTCTCCGGCGGCGCGGTCATGCATGCGGTGATTAGTCTCTCCGGAATCCTGATCATGTGGGGCGTTGCCTGGGTGATTTCGTGGTACAAGCGCGTAGCTGACAAGAGCGGTGCGAAAACCAAAAACGCCGTCGGCAACGCCGATATGGCGGGAGGGGGCTGATGAAGGCGAAGGTTCTCCTGAGCCTGATCCTGCTATGCGGTGGCCTCGCCGCGCCGTCGGCGCGCGCGGAGGATGCTGCGCAGCCCGCTCCGGCCGCGCCCGCGGCCTGCGAATTACCCTCCTATCTGCTCAGCAGCGAAGCCCAGCTTCCCAAGGTCGCCGACGCCATCAAGGCCGGCAAACCGCTCGAAATCCTGGTCATCGGCAGCCGCTCGACCACGATTCCGGCCTCCGAGGACGCTTCCTATCCGGCGCGCATGCAGGCCATCTTGAAGGACAAGCTGCCGCCGTCGGAAGCGGTGCACGTCTCCGTAGAAATACAGAGCAAGAAGACGGCAGAGGAGGCGGCCGCCAGCTTCGTTAAGCTGATGGAAGCAAAAAGGCCTACTTTGGTCATCTGGCAGACCGGGACCGTGGATGCTATCCGAGCAATCGATCCCGACGATTTTCGCGGCGCGGTGACCGAAGGGGTTTCCGCATTGCAAAATGCAGGGGCTGACGTCGTGTTGATGAACTTGCAGTACAGCCCGCGGACCGAAACCATGATCTCGGTGCCGCCCTATCTCGACAACATGCGGGTGGTGGCACAGGAGCACGACATCCCGCTGTTCGATCGTTTCGCGATCATGCGGCAGTGGAACGATCAGGGTCAGTTCGACCTGTTCAGCCCGTCCCGCGGGCCTGAGCTGGCGAAACAGGTCCATGATTGCCTTGGCCGGGCGTTGGCACAATTCGTGATTGATGCTGCCCATCTGGGGCCGGCCCAGCAGCAAAATTGAGGTCTAGCGTTAATGAGTTCTCTCCGCCCTTTTGGCCTGACGGCATGGCTGGTTGCGCCCGCGGCGGCGGCGGCGCTGTTGGTGCTGACGCCTGCTTCGCAATCGCGCGCGCAGGCTCAAGCCGCGCAGGCGACGCCCGCGCAGACCGCTAGTCCCGCCCCCGCATCGCCCTCCCAGACCACCGTCGCCGCGACGTCCCCCGAACAGCGCGGCATCACCGCGCGCGCCATCGACAAGGTGAAGCAGGTCGCGAAATCCGCCGGCGACGTCTTCAACCGCGTTCCCTGCCTGCCGCCGAAGGGCGGCTCGAAGACGATGGGCTCGCTGCCGCATGTCGCGAACAAGCTCGTCGCCGGCAAGCCTGTCGTGATCGTCGCGTTCGGCTCGTCGTCGACCGCCGGCTATGGTGCGAGCTCGCCCGATTTCAACTATCCGAACCGTCTCGCCGCGCAGCTGCGCCGGCAATATCCGACCGCCGACATCACCGTCATCAATGCCGGCGTCGGCGGCGAGGACGCGCCCGAGATGATGAAGCGCCTCCAGAAGGAGGTGATCGACGTGCATCCGGATATGGTGATCTGGCAGGTCGGCACCAACGCCGTTCTGCGCAATCTCGATCCCGGCGACACCGCCAAGATGGTCGAGGACGGCATCTCGCGCATCCAGGCCGCCGGCGGCGCCGATATCGTGCTGGTCGATCCGCAATATTCGCCGGCCGTCAACCAGCGCAAGGAGAGCGCCGGCAAGATGGTGAAGCTGCTCGGCAAGGTCGCCGAGCTCCGTCACGTCGGCATCTTCCCGCGCTTCGAGGTGATGCGCGACTGGCACGAGAACCAATCGATCCCGGTCGAGAGCTTCGTCATCGCCGACGGCCTGCACATGAACGATTGGGGCTACGCCTGCTTCGCCCAGCTCCTCGGCGACGACATCATCCGCTCCGTCGGCCAGATCAAGCTCGGCGTCAACGTGCCCGGGGATGTGCGGGCGTACCGGCCGATGTAGGCTCGGCGTCGTAGGGTGGGTTAGGCGAAGCCGTAACCCACCATGCATCGACGATTGCGGAACGAAGTTGGTGGGTTACGCCGAGCAGATGCGCTTCGTGCATCTGCAGGGCTAACCCACCCTACGAGTGCGAGTGCTTGGCTCGCCTCACGCCTTCTCCAGCGCCGCCGTCAGATCCTCGATCAGATCGTCCGCATGCTCGAGCCCCGCGGAGAAGCGGATGAAGCCCTCGCTGATGCCGAGCGCGGCGCGGTCTTCCGGCTTCAGGCGCTGATGCGTCGTGGTTGCCGGATGCGTGACGAGGCTCTTGGCGTCGCCGAGATTGTTCGAAATCTTCGCAAGCTTCAGCTCGTTGAGCACGCGGAACGCGGCCGCCTTGCCGCCCTTGACCTCGAAGCCGACCAGCGTCGAGCCGCCGCGCATCTGCTTCTTCACCAGCGCCGCCTGCGGATGATCGGCGCGGCCGGGATAGATCAGCCGCGAGATCTTGGGATGGCTCGCCAGCACCTCGGCGACGCGGGTCGCGGTGTCGGTCTGCGCGCGCACGCGCACGGCCAGCGTCTCCAGGCCCTTGAGCAGAACCCAGGCGTTGAACGGCGAGATCGACGGCCCGGTCTGGCGCATGAAATTGTGGAGGTGCTCGGCGATGAAGGCTTCCGAGGACAGGATGATGCCGCCGAGGCAGCGGCCCTGGCCGTCGATGTGCTTGGTCGCGGAATAGACCACGACGTCGGCCCCGAGCGCGAGCGGGCTCTGCCAGATCGGGGTCGCGAACACGTTGTCGACGACGAGCCGCGCGCCGCCCTTGTGCGCGATCTCGGCGATGCCGGGGATGTCGAGCACGTCGAGCGTCGGATTGGTCGGGCTCTCCAGGAAGAACGTCTTGGTGTTCGGTCGCAAGGCCCGCTGCCACTGGTCGAGATCGAGGCCGTCGACCAGCGTGGTCTCGATGCCGTAGCGCGGCAACAGGTCCTGGATGACGTAGAGGCACGAGCCGAACAGCGCGCGGGAGGCGACCACGTGGTCGCCGGCCTTCAGCGGCGCCAGGATCGCGGTCGTCACCGCGGCCATGCCGGTCGCGGCCGAACGCGCCGCCTCGGCGCCCTCGAGCTCGATCATGCGGCGCTCGAACATCGCGATGGTGGGGTTGGAGTAGCGCGAATAGATGAAGCCGGGGTCCTCGCCCTTGAACCGCGCCTCGCACTCCTCGGCGCTGTTGTAGACGTAGCCTTGCGTCAGGAACAGCGCCTCCGACGTCTCGCCAAATTGCGAGCGCAGGGTGCCGGAATGGACCAGACGGGTTTCGGGACGGTAAGCAGCAGGCGACTTCGACATTAGGTACCTCCGACATGACCGTCTCGTCGAAAACGGTCACAAAAAAACCGGCCTGGATATATCCACGGGCCGGGATCACAGAGGTCCCCGGCCTGTTTAGCGACTTATTTAACGTGGCTGCAAGCCGGCCGGCTCAAATCACCACGGGATAAGTGATGCTCATATTCCGCAATGGCCTTTCCGTCAAGGCGTCCATCGGATAGCCGTAAAAGGCTAGTATTTCCCACATGTCCGGATGCGTTTGACCCCTGACGAGGACCCCGGTTGAGTTTCACGATTGCCGCCGACGCCAATGGTATCCTGCCCGACCGCATGATTGCGGCGATGGCGGAGGGCGGCCTCATCCTGCCCGCCTATGACTTCGTCGAAAGCCAGATCCAGCCGGCGAGCCTCGATTTGCGTCTCGGCGACATCGCCTATCGCGTCCGCGCCAGCTTCCTGCCCGGTCCCGGCGCCACGGTGGCCGAGCGCATCGACGAGTTGAAGCTGCACGAGTTCAGCCTTGCCGACGGCGCGGTGCTGGAAACCAACTGCGTCTACATCGTGCCGCTGCTGGAAAGCCTCGCGCTGCCGCCGGAGATCGTCGCGGCCGCGAACCCGAAGAGCTCGACGGGCCGGCTCGACGTCTTCACCCGCGTGATCGCCGACGGCACCCGCCGCTTCGACATGATCGGCGCCGGCTATCACGGCCCGCTCTATGCCGAGATCAGCCCGAAGACATTTCCGGTGCTGGTGCGCGAGGGCTCGCGCCTGTCGCAGGTGCGCTTCCGCACCGGTGATGCCATCCTCAATGCCGACGAGCTCGATGCGCTGCATGCGTCCGAGCGCCTCGTCGACATCGACGATGCCGATCTGTCCGGCGGCGTCGCCGTCTCCGTCGATCTCTCCGGCGAGAAGGCCAGCGGCTTCGTCGGCTACCGCGCCAAGCGCCACACCGGCGTGGTCGATGTCGATCGCCGCTCCGGCTATTCCGTCGAGGACTTCTGGGAGCCGATCTCGGCCCGTCCCGACGGCAGCCTGATCCTCGATCCCGGCGAGTTCTACATCCTCGCCTCGAAAGAGGCCGTGCAGGTGCCGCCCGACTTTGCCGCTGAGATGGTGCCGTTCGATCCGCTGGTCGGCGAATTCCGCGTGCACTATGCCGGCTTTTTCGATCCGGGCTTCGGCTATGCCGGCGCCGGCGGGCTGGGATCGCGCGCCGTGCTGGAGGTGCGCTCGCGCGAAGTGCCGTTCATCCTCGAGCACGGCCAGATCGTCGGCCGTCTCGTCTACGAGAAGATGCTGGCCCGCCCCGACGCGATGTACGGCCAGCGCATCGGCTCGAACTACCAGGCGCAGGGCCTGAAGCTCTCGAAGCATTTTCGGGTGTAGCCACATCCCCCGCCGTCATTCCCCGCGAAGGCGGGGAATCCAGTACGCCGCGGCGCATCGATTCAATCATTCCCGTCTCGGAATACTGGATCGCCCGCCTTCGCGGGCGATGACGCCGAGCCTGTGGCGTGTTGCGCCGCCCCAGCCGCGATGACACACTCCCGCAAAACAACAAGCCGGGAGCGAACATGACCGCCGCAGCCGACTCCGCGCAGGACGCCCAATGGAAGCGCTGGCGCGCGGTCGCCGATCTCTATCACGCCTATTTCACCGGCCTCATTCTCACAGTCGTCACGCGGCGCGGTACGGCGGATGCCGCGGAGTTCGTCTTCCGCGTGTTCCGTCGCCAGCAGCAGGAGCGTTTCCTGCCGGGGCTTGAGAAGCTCGGCCTCAGCCATCTGCCGCCGGCGGTCGCGGCTGCTCAATATCACTATCTCTCGAACTGGATCGGCGGCGTACATGTCGAATACATGTATGAGAGCGACGTTAAGGCCTGGATCCGCTATCCGCCGCCGCGCTGGATCTGGAAGGGCACCGCGATCTGCGGCGTGCCGGGCGAGGTCTCTCGCGCGATGCTGCGCGGCTGGCACGCCAACAACGGTGTCGCGCTCGGGGATCTGCGCCTCGGCTTCGTCTGCACCAAGCAGAGCGTCGACGGCCAGGACGGGCTCGAAGGCTATTACCATCAATACGACCATCCGCTCGAGCTCGACCAGCGACTGGTGTTCGCACGGCACCTCGAAGCGCCGCTGTTCGACGCGAATGCCGCGCCGGCGCTGCCGGTCGCGAGCTGGCCGAAGCCGCGGCTGGAAAAAGCCTATCGCAACTACGCGATGGAATATGTCCGCACCGCCGCGCCCGTGATGGTGCAGCTGTTCGGCCCGGAAGATGCCGGCTATCTGCTGCATCTCACCGGGAGGCTGATCGGGATGCAGTATTTCGACGAGGTCGCGGCGGCGCTCGCGATGAGCCGCGGCGGTGCGAGGGAATTCGCATCGTTCCTGAACGCGTTGTTCGCCGCGCAGGATGATGCCGCCGAGACGGCGCAGTCGGAGGGCACTTTCGAAATCCGTCAGCAGGGCTGGAAGCTGATGGACGACGTCGCTGATTATCACGTCGCCTGCGCCAAGGTGCTGGAGGGATTGTTCGAGGGATTGGCTGCCGGCTGTGGCCGGCATATCGGCGTCCACATGCGCCCGGCCGCAGGCGGCCGTCCGCCGCTGGTCTGGACGATCGAGTAATTCCACCCACTGAAATGCGCTGCCGCAGGGCACGCCTGCATCAGGCGCAGGAGGAATCGGCGCGTGCCGTGCTAACAAGCCCCTGGCCGCGCCTTTTGCGCGAAGAAATTTATTGGCACACCTAGTCATTGCCGCGCCGCAAATGGCGCTCGTGCCCGGGAGAGGACATGTCCGACATCGCCGAGATCCCGGTCGATGAACAAGAACGCCCGCTGCCGCCGCCCCCGCGTCCCGTGAAGAGCGCGCTGACCGACGGGCCGATCCTGCGCACGCTGCTCTCCCTCGCCTGGCCGAACGTGATCGCGCTGTCGGCCGGCACCTGTACGGTGATCGCCGAGACCTCCTACATCGGCCGGCTCGGCGTCGAGGCGCTCGCCGCGATGGCGCTGGTGTTTCCGACAGTGATCCTGACCATGACGATGTCGGGCGGCGCCATGGGCGGCGCGGTGGCCTCCGCCATTGCTCGGGCGCTCGGCGCCGGCGATCGCGAGCGTGCCGGCACGCTCGCCGCGCATGCGATGCTGATCGGCATCAGCTTCGGTCTCGTCTTCATGCTGGGCATGCTGATCTTCGGACCCAGGGTGCTCGAAATGCTCGGCGGCCGCGGCGATGTGCTCACGCATGCGATCGCCTACACACAGGTGTTTTTCGGCGGCGCCGTGCTGCCCTGGCTGCTCAACACCATGGCGGGCATCCTGCGCGGCACCGGCAACATGAAGCTTCCGTCGTTCCTCATCCTCAACTCCGCGGCCTGGCAGATTCTGCTCGGCGGCACGCTCGGCCTCGGGCTCGGGCCGGTGCCGCAGTTCGGCATGCGCGGCGTCGCGGCCGGCGCGCTGATCGCCTATTGCTTCAACATCTGCATCATGGGCTGGTACCTGTTCTCGGGACGCGCGCGGATCGCACCGAAGCTGCGCGGCTTGCGCATCCAGTGGGCGATGTTCTTCGACATCCTGAAGGTCGGCGCCATCGCCTGCTTCTCGCCGCTGCAATCGGTGCTGACGATCTCGATCTTCACCCACATGCTGGCGAAGTTCGGCACCGCGATCCTCGCCGGCTACGGCATCGGCGCGCGGCTGGAATTCCTGCTGACCTCGATCGCGTTCTCGTTCGGCATCGCATCGGTGCCGATGGTCGGCATGGCCATCGGCGCCGGCCGCATCGCGCGTGCCCGGCGCATTGCCTGGATCGCGGGCGCGAGCGCATTCGTCGCCGTCGGTGCGCCGGCGTGCCTGGTCGCGCTCTTCCCCGATCTCTGGGTCAACATCTTCACCGACAGCGCGACCGTGCGCGCGACCAGCCACCAATACCTGTCGACGGTGGCGCCGTTCTACGCCTTCATCGGGCTCGCCTCGACGATGTATTTCTCCTCGCAAGGCGCGGCCAAGGTGATCGGCCCGGTGCTGGCGCAGACCGTGCGGCTGATCTACATCTCGGCGACCGGCTGGTGGCTGTCGACGCATGACGCCAGCGCGCAGAGCTTCTTCTGGCTGGCCGCGAGCTCGATGGTCGTGCTGGGCCTGCTGTCGTGCTCCAGCGTGGTGCTGACCCGCTGGGGACCGCGCGAGAGCAAGCCCGCGATCAGGCCGGCTCTCTCAGGTGTTGCGGACTAGCGATGCTTGTGGCGGCGGTGGCCGCCACCGCCGCCGACATTGGCGAGCCGCATCAATTGCGGGATCATCGCCATCATGTCGCCGCCACCGGCGCCGCCGAGCATGCCCATGATGTCGCCGCCGCCGAGCCCCGTTGGCATATAGCCCCCACCGCCCATCGGGCTGTAGCCGCCATAATTGGGCGCACCAAAGCCGCCGCCGAGATTGCCGCCGCCGAGGCCACCGAGACTGCCGCCGCCCATCATGCCGCCGAAGCCGCCGCCACCATTCTCCATCATGCGGCTCATCATCGGTCCCATGGTCTGCATCAGCATGGCGAAGCGGCGCTTGCCCATCTTCGCCTTCATCATCTCCAGCATCGGCGCCATCTGGGTCATCATGTCCTCGCCGCCGGCACCTCCGCCGCCACCGAAGCCTGCAAGCTGCGCCTTCGCGGGCGTGCTCGCGACCGAGAACAGCAGCAGCACGGCGGCTGCCTGGCAGATCACCTTGTCCGCACCTCTCATGGCATGCTCCTCGCGTGCGTGGCTTCGCCGGGAGAGCAGAGCCAACCGGACGCACGCAGCCATGGTTACGGCCGAGGAGGGGAGAGCTCTGTGAGAAAAATCACAGAGCTACGGCGACTGGGCCGCCGTTAGGCTGCCGCTGGCGGAAACGCCTTGTGCAAGGCGATCACGGCATCCCTGGTTTGCTCCTGGACGTAAGCCGCAAGCTCGTTCGGCAGCATGTCGATGGTCCAGAGCAAGCGGCTCTTGCCATCGCCGTCGGCGATCACCTGCACCGAGGCGCTGTAGTGCTTCAGCCGCTCGTTGGCGATGGCATAGACGAGGCGCTGTCGCGCATCGTTGCAATCCACCAGCACCTCGCGCGCAACGGAACCGTTGGCGAAGGTGACGATACGTGCATCGCCATCGAGCGTGCAGGCCGTGACGAAGCCCGGCACCAGTCGCCGGTGCAGCGCGCCGAAATCCCGCACCGCGTCCCAGACGTCGCGCGCGGAGGCATTGAGGGGGACGTCGTTGTGGATGGAGGCCATGAGGTAGGTATCCTTGATTTCGATAGGTCGTCGCTACAGAAACCGTCATTGCGAGCGAAGCGAAGCAATCCAGAGATGTTTCCGCGGAAGCAGTCTGGATTGCTTCGTCGCAAGAGCTCCTCGCAATGACGGAGCTGGCGGCTAAAGCTCACACACAAACCGCCTCGACATTGTTGCCGTCCGGATCGATCAGAAACGCCGCGTAATAGGTCGGGCTGTAATCCTTGCGCGGGCCGGCGCCGCCATTGTCACGGCCGCCGCTGTTCAGGCCCTCGCTGTGGAACGCCTTGACCGCGTCATGAGTCGCGGCGCGAAACGCGATATGCGCACCGTCGGCCTTCCGCCCCTTGTTCAGGTGCAGCCACAGCGCCGGCTCGCCCTTCGGCCCGAAGCCGGCATAGCCGTCGCCGCTCGAGCACAGGACGTAGCCGAGCGGCGCCAGCACCGCGGTGTAGAAGCGCGTGGCGGCATCGAGATCGGCTACGCGAAGTCCGATGTGGTCGTACATGTTCGTCTCCATTGCAAAGCGCGCCGCGACTGGCGCACGCCGGAAACGAACCTAGTCAATTGAGGGCAGGCCGCTCTTGGAGAATCTTGCGACCGGCGTCCGGCTAGTTCGCCGGTGCCTCCGCTTGCCACCGGATTACCCGTCTCAGATGATAGACCTGAACCCACATGTTCGCTCCAATCACGCTGATCGTTGCCACGATCAGGGCTGTGAGCTTTTGCGGGGCATGAAGGGCGAGGACGAGCAGGAACACGGAAAGGGCCGCCGTGACGCCGAAGCTGAACCAGAGCCCAACGAGCCGTGGTGCAAACCAGGCCGGCTGACCGTCGCTGTCCCACTGCATCGGAATCCTGCGCGAGCTGATCTGACGGCCGTAATAGAGGGCACAACCCGCGATGAAGGCGAGGCCGACGACAAGCGCGATCAGCGTGGCCGCAATCACGTCACTCGAGGCACAGTTCATCTGCCGGTTCGCCGCGTTGAAGGGGCGCCAAGTCGCCCTTTAGTTGTAGTACCGCGCGATGTACCGCAAGCGCCAGCGCGTCACTCCTGTCTGGTCAACAGACTGTTACCTGCGATGCGGCCGACGTGTCTCAGTTGAGGACGAGGCGTTCCCCGAAGATCCTGCGCTCACCCTTCGACGCCTGCCGGAACTTCGTCGGCGACACGCCGGCGGCGCGATGGAAGGTGCGGACGAAATTGGAGAGATCGCCGAAGCCGACGTCATAGGCGACGTCGGTGACCGCGATGTCGTCCTCGGTGAGCAGGCGCGCGGCGTGTCGCAGCCGCGAGCGCACCAGATATTGATGCGGGGTGACGCCGAGCACCGCCGAGAACAGCCGCAGGAAATGGAACGGGCTCAGTCCCGCCTGCCGCGCGGCCTGTTCGAGGTCGACCTCTTCATGCGAGTTGGCGTCGATCCACAGCGCGGCTTCGACAGCGCGGCGGCGGTCGCGTGCGGTGGGTGTGGCCGGCTTGCGCGCCTTGCCCGAGACGACGTCAACGAAGCGGCCGGCGAGGATCTGGCCGATCTCGTCGAGGCCCAGATCGCTGTTGCCATCTGCCGCCGTCTGGGCGAGTTCGCCCAGCACCATCAGCTCGGGAAGCGGCGGTGTCGCGCCGACCTTCCATATCTCGTGCCGTCCTCCGAGGGCATCGACCAGGTCCTCGCTGAAGAAGAAGCCCAGGCAGACGTCGCCGCTGACATGCTCATGCGTGCAGGTGTATTCCTCGCCGGGCGCGCCGACCAGCATCGAGCCCGCCACCAGCTCGAAGAAGCCGGCGCGGCAATGGCAGCCGAAGCTGCCGGCGCGGACATAGGCGATGGAATGCCCGGTGCGGCACTCCGCAAACGGCGTGTCGTCCGGCCCGGCATCGCAGCGGAACTCGGAGACCGTGATCGAGCGTGTCGTCAGCAGCGTGGTTGCATCCATGCCACCTATCTAGGTGGAGGGCCTCGGCGGGGCAACGGGCAGCAACACCTCGAACAGCGTCTTGCTGGCGACCGGATGGGCGCCCTCGAGTGCCAGCAGCCGCCGCTTGGAGATCACCCCGCCATAGGGCGAGAGCCGGTCGGTGTAATTGCCGGCCTCCAGCGCGCGGTGGCAGGGCACGATCAGCAAGTAGGGATTTTTCGCAACCGCCTGCGCCACCGAATGCGCCGCGCCAGAGGCCCCCAGCGCCTTGGCGATCTCGTGATAGGTGCGCGTCTCTCCGCGCGGGATCGTGCAGGCGTACTCGTAGACCCGGCGGTTGAAGCCGGGCACGCCGCCGGCATCCAGGCTGACGTCGGAAAAGTCGGGATCGTTACCCTGCAGCAGGCCCACGATGCCCTCGATCGCAAGCTCGGCATTCAGCGGAGGCTGCTGCTCGCGCGCCTCGGGATGGACCGCGAAAATCCGGCGGCGGGTGTCGATCTCCCGCGCCTCCGGCAATTGCACGGCCACGACGCCGGTGCTGCTCCAGATGATGCCGCAGCGCCCGATTGCCGTGTCGAATATCGCGTAGCCACGCCCCACCATGCACACGCCCCACTCAGTGCACGTCTCTCCCCAGACACGAGATCATAACACCGCCACAATTCGGCGCACCTGGAATCTTGCTGAAACGTTAAGAAGCGTCCGGCCGGTCGCGCCAAACCGCTTGGCGGGACGCGCCGTCTCGGCTAATCAGGACGGGCGTGAGCATCGCATCCGCGGGCGTAGTTCAATGGTAGAACGGCAGCTTCCCAAGCTGCATACGAGGGTTCGATTCCCTTCGCCCGCTCCATCCTGCTTCGCGCGAAGGCGCTTCGCAGGATTTCTAGTCTTCGGCAACGCGATGCAGGATGCCCTTCGAAGCTTTAGCGGGGAAGGGTGCTAACTTGGCAGGCTTCGCAGAAACTCGACGATCGCTGCGTTCACCTCCGCCGGCCGCTCCTGCTGGGTCCAGTGTCCACAGCCCGGCAGCATCCTGATCTCGCGCAACTGCGGCACAAATTGCTTCATGTTCGCGAGGTGCTCGGCGGCGCCGGGGAAGGCGAGGACCATGTCGTGGTCGCCGGCGATGAAGAGCGAGGGCACCACCACCTTCACGCCCTCGAAAGCCCCCATCAGCTCCCAGTTGCGATCGATGTTGCGGTAGTAGTTGAGCGGCCCGCGGAAACCGCTGCGGGCAAACTCGCCGCCGTAATAATCGAGGTCGGCGGCGCTCAGCCATGACGGCAGCGGCACCGGCACTTTCGGCAACAAGCCGTCCTTGCGCGAGACCATGCCGACGCCGACGGTCCTGCCGGCGCGCTCGGCGTTGGCGCGGATTGCCACGGCTCCTTCGCCGGAGCCGCCAAACAACATGGCGCCGAGCGTTGCGCGCGGATCCCGTTCGAACTCCGCTTCGGCGACCCCCGGCTCCTGGAAGTACAGCTGATAGAACTGCGCATCCGCCGTCTGCGGCATGACACTCGTCGGCCGCGCCGGGCCGCGCTGCCGATAGGGCACGCTGAGGATGGCGGCAGCGCGGAAGCGATCGGGCCGCAGGCGCGCCGTGTGCCAGGCGATCGTCGCGCCCCAGTCATGCCCGACGATGACGGCGTTCTTCGCCTCGAAGGCGTCGAGCACGCCGACGAGATCGCCGACCATGTGGAGGATCGAGTACTGGTCGATCGCGTCGGGCCGGTCGCTCTTGCCGTAGCCGCGCATGTCGGGCGCGACCGCGTGGTAGCCGGCCGCCGCCAGCGCCTCGAGCTGGTGGCGCCAGGAGTACCAGCCTTCCGGAAAGCCGTGGCAGAGCAGCACCATTGGTCCCTTGCCCTGCTCGGCGACGTTGAGGCTGATACCGTTGGCCTTGATCGTCCGCTGCGTCGGCTCGCCCATCTCGTCGCCTCCCGATCATTTGTGGTTGGGGCGCATCCTAATCGGCCCTGCGCGCTCCGCAAAGATTCTAATATATTAGACTGCCGCTCGCGGCGTTCGCCTCCGTCCGCGCTAAGCTACCGCTCGCCCTGATAGGTGCGGTCCTCGTGTCGGGCAATGTTCGGATGAAGACCATGGACCAGCAGAAACTCGATCGCGCGATCGGTCGTCGCTTGAAGACCCTGAGGACGCAGGCGGGCATGACGTTGAACGAACTTGCAGCGCGCTCCGGCGTCAGCCGGGCCATGATCGGGCGGGTGGAGCGGGCGCAGAGCAGTGCGACGGCTTCGCTGCTCGGCAAGCTCTGCGCCGCGCTCGACGTGTCGCTCAGCGACGTGGTGGCGCTGGCCGAAAAGCCGCCGGAGCGCCTGGTGCGCCTTGCCGACCAGCCGCACTGGCGCGATCCCGAGAGCGGCTATCGAAGGCGGCACGCCTCGCCGACGGACGCAGCGAGCGGCCTCGAGATCATCGTCGTCGACCTGCCGGCCGGCGCGCGGGTGCCGTACAGCCCCTGGGGCCGCAATGCGTTTACCCAGCAGCTGCTGATGCTGGAGGGCGCGATCGCCGTGCACATCGACGCCAAGACGGTGCGCCTGCGCGAGGGCGATTGTCTCGATTTCGACGTGATGCGTGCGGTGACCTTCGAGAACGAGACCAGACAGGACGCGCGCTACGTCATCATCACGCGGCGCGGCACTTCTTATGGGAAAATGTGATGCCGATGATCGTGCGGGACGCCATGCTGGAGGATGCCGAAGATATTTTGGCCATCTACAACCATGCCGCAATCAACACCACGGCGGTCTGGACCGACGGCCCGGTTGATCTCGATTCGCGGCGCGCGTGGATCCGCGCGCGCCGGGAAGCCGGCTACCCCGTTCTGGTCGCGATGAAGGGCCGGGATGTGGTCGGCTTCGCGTCCTTCGGCGATTTCCGTCCCTGGCCCGGCTATCGCCACACGGTCGAGAATTCCGTCTATGTCGACGAGCGGCATCATCGCGCGGGCATCGGCCGCGGCCTGATGGTTGCCCTGATCGAGCGGGCCACGGCGTTGAACAAGCACACGATGGTCGCCGCAATCGAGGCCTCGAATTCCGCCTCGATTGCGCTGCACGCCTCGTTCGGCTTTGCCGAGGTTGGCCGCATGCCTGAGGTCGGCTGCAAGTTCGGCCGCTGGCTCGATATGGTCCTCATGCAGATGCGGCTTTCAAGCGGAGTGAGGCCGTGACGATGCAGATCCGGACCGGCGACACGTTCGATCCGCGCGTGATCGCGCTGCTCGACCATCATGTCACGGCAGCGCGGGCGCAGACCGCGCCGGGCAGCGCCCATGCGCTCGATCTGGTAGGCCTTCGCGCGAGCGACGTCGCGTTCTGGACCGGATGGGATGGCGAGACGCTGGTCGCCACCGGCGCGCTGAAGACACTTTCGGCCGCCCATGGCGAGGTGAAGTCGATGCATACGCTTCAGACCACGCGGCGGCGCGGCTTTGGCGGCCAGATGCTCCGCCACATCATCAGTGAAGCCCGCGCGCGACTTGACACGGCTCAGCCTCGAGACCGGCTCGTGGGACTATTTCAGGCCGGCTCACGCGCTGTACCGGGCGCACGGCTTCGTCCGCTGCGGCCCGTTCGAGGGCTATGTCGAGGATCCCAACAGCCTGTTCCTGACGCTGGATCTGAGCGGCAGCTGAGGCCGCCGACGAGGTGGGGCCCGGTGCAACCGGGGCTCGAAAAATCCGACACGCCCCTCAAAATGAGTTGCGTACCTCAAAACACATCTGCTAGCCTTCAGCCATGGCCCAAGAGAGCTACTCAGACACGCTCACTGCCACCGCGCTGACCCTGAAGGACATCGCGCGCGAGGCCGGCGTGAGCTTGGCGACCGTGGACCGGGTCCTGCATAATCGCCCGGGTGTGCGGCCGGACACGGTCCGGCGCGTCAAAGAGACCATCGAGCGCAACTCCTTCCAGCCGCATGTGGCCGCCGCAGAGCTCGCCCGCGGCCGCGCCCGCCGCTTTGCCTTCGTGATGCCGTCCGGACCGAACCCGTTCATGCAGCAGATCGAGGCCTATCTCGGCGAGATGTCGGCGTGGCTCTCGGCACGTCGCCTGAGTGTCGAGATGGTCGCAACCGACGTGTTCGATCCCTCCGTGCTCGCGGTTTCGCTGGAGACACTCTTCGGCGATTACGACGGCGTCGCCGTGGTGGCGCTGGATCATCCCGGCGTCCGCGCCGCGATCAACGATCTCGTCGACGCCGGCACCAAAGTGGTCACGCTGGTGTCGGACGTGCCGACGTCGCGGCGCCACCATTATGTCGGCATCGACAACATTGCCGCGGGGCGCACCGCCGGTGCGCTGGTCGGTCGGCTGGTCGGCGGCCGGTCCGGCAAGGTTGCCATCGTCGCCGGCTCGCAGGGCCTGCGCGATCACGCCGAGCGCATTTTCGGCTTCAACCAGGTGATGGCGTCGGAATTCCCTGGTCTCGCCGTGCTGCCGGTGCTGGAAGGGCGCGACGAGGACGAGCGTTCGGAGCAGCTGCTGGCCCGGCTGTTAGGCAGGCATTCTGACATTGTCGGCCTTTATAACGTCGGCGCCGGCACGCAAGGCGTCGCCAAAGCGTTGAGCGACGCCGGCCGCGACAAGCAGGTGGTGTTCGTCGGGCACGACGTCACGGCGCTGACGCGCCGGCTGCTGTTGCAGGGCGTGATGGATGCCGCGATCTCGCAGAACCCAGGACATGAGGCGCGCGCCGCCGTACGCGTGCTGCTTGCGCTCGCCCGCGGCGAGCCGATCTTGCGCGAACAGGAGAAGATCAGGATCGACATCGTGATGCGGGACAATCTGCCCTAGCGGCAGGCGATTTTCGAAATGGCCCGTGGCGGGGAAGGCGACGCAAGATCGCACGCTGCGAGGTGAATGGGAGGGATGGCGTGTATCTCGGAATGGACATCGGCACGTCCGGTGTGAAGGCGGTGCTCGTGAGCGAAGCCGGCGCGATTCTCGCGACGGCGGCGCGCGAGCTTGCGCTGTCGCATCCCGCGCCGCTGTGGTCCGAGCAGGATCCCGACGCCTGGGTCGACGCGGCGACCGGCGCGGTCGATGATCTCGCATCCCGCCATCCGCGTGAGGTCGCGCGGGTAGCCGGCATCGGACTATCCGGCCAGATGCATGGTGCGACGCTGCTGGGCGAGAACGGCCGCCCATTGCGCCCGGCGATCCTCTGGAACGACGGCCGCTCGCAGGCCGAATGCGCCGAGCTCGAGCGACGCTGTCCGTCACTGCACGCCATCGCCGGCAATCTCGCGATGCCCGGCTTCACCGCGCCAAAGCTGCTCTGGGTCGCGCGGCATGAGCCGGACATCTTCGAGCGCGTCGCAAAAGTGCTGCTGCCGAAGGCCTATGTCCGCTATCGCCTCACCGGCGAAATGGTCGAGGACATGTCGGATGCCGCCGGTACGCTGTGGCTCGACGTCGGCCAGCGCCGCTGGTCGGAGACTCTGCTGCAGGCCACCGGGCTCGATCTGCGCCACATGCCGCGCCTCGTCGAAGGCAGCGAAGTCAGTGCTGTGCTCGCGCCGGACCTGGCGCAGCGCTGGGGCATGGCGAAAGGTGTCGTGGTGGCCGGCGGCGCCGGCGACTGCGCGGCGAGCGCGATCGGGCTCGGCGCCATCGCACCCGGAGATGCGTTTCTGTCGCTGGGAACTTCAGGTGTGGTGTTCCGCGTCACCGATCGCTTTGCACCGGCGCCGGCTTCAGCCGTGCATGCCTTCTGTCACGCGCTGCCCGGGCTCTGGCACCAGATGGGCGTGATGCTGTCGGCGGCGGCCTCGCTCGCCTGGCTCTCCGGCGTGATGGAGACGCCGGCCGCAGCGCTGCTGGCGCCGCTCGGCGAGCGTGTCGATGGGCCGAGCCCGATCAAGTTCCTGCCTTATCTCGACGGCGAGCGCACGCCGCACAACGATGCCGCCGCCAGCGGCGCCTTCGTCGGTTTGCGCGGCGCGACCGGGCGCGGCGAGATCGTGCAGGCCGTGCTCGAAGGCGTCGCCTTCGCCGCGCGCGACAATCTGGCGGCACTGAGCGCGGCGAGCGCGCCGATCGTGGAAGTCGATCTGGTCGGCGGCGGCTCGCGCTCGCCGCTCTGGGCCCAGATCTGCGCCGACGTGCTCGGCATTTCCGTCCATCGCGTCGAGGAAGGCGAGGTGGGGGCCGCGCTCGGCGCCGCGCGGCTCGGGCGCCTTGCCGCCACCGGTGAAGATCCCGCCGAAGTTTGCACGCGCCCGCGCCGACTCGCGAGTTTCGCGCCCCGCGCATCCGTCACCGCCGCCTATGACGATGCCTATCGTCGCTGGCGCGCGCTTTATCCCGCGTTGAAGGAGTCCGCTTAAGTGAACGCGTCAGCCAAATTCTTCGAGGCAAGCACGCCTGTCGCCTTCGCCGGCCAGGATGCCGGACAGGCGCCCGCCTTCCGCTGGTACGACAAGGATCGCCTCGTCCATGGCCGCCGGCTCGAGGATCACCTGCGCTTTGCGGTCTGCTACTGGCACTCCTTCTGCTGGCCGGGCGGCGATCCCTTCGGCGGCGAGACGTTCATGCGGCCCTGGCATCACGGCACCGATGCGATGGCGCAGGCACGGGCCAAGGCCGACGTCGCCTTCGAGCTGTTCCGCCTGCTTGACGTGCCCTTCTTCACCTTCCACGACGTCGATGCGGCGCCCGAAGGTGCTTCGCTCGCGGAGTCCGTCGCCAACCTCAACGCGATCGCCGATCTGTTCGAAGCGAAGATGGCCTCCGCCAAAGTCCGGTTGCTGTGGGGAACCGCCAATCTGTTCACGCATCGCCGCTACATGGCGGGCGCCGCGACCAACCCGGACCCTGACATCTTCACCTATGCCGCCGGCCAGGTCCGTGCCGCGCTGGAGGTGACGCACCGGCTGGGTGGCCAGAACTATGTGCTGTGGGGCGGGCGCGAGGGCTACGAGACGCTGCTCAACACCGATCTCAAGCGCGAGCTCGACCAGCTCGGCCGCTTCGTCTCGCTGGTCGTCGAGCACAAGCACAAGATCGGCTTCAAGGGCCCGATCCTGATCGAGCCGAAGCCGAAGGAGCCGACCAAGCATCAATATGATTTCGACGTCGCCACCTGCTACGGCTTCCTCGCGCGCTACGATCTCCTCAAGGACGTCAAGCTCAACATCGAGCAGAACCACGCCATCCTCGCCGGCCATTCCTTCCATCACGAGGTCGCGCTCGCCGAGGCGCTCGGCGTGTTCGGCTCGCTCGACGTCAACCGTGGCGACGATCTGCTCGGCTGGGACACCGACCAGTTCGCGATGAACGTGCCGGAGCTTGCACTGGTGTTCCACGAGATCCTGAACCGCGGCGGCTTCACCTCCGGCGGGCTCAATTTCGACGCCAAGATCCGGCGTCAGTCGATCGACCCCGACGATCTGATCCACGCCCATGTCGGCTCGATGGACGCCTGCGCGCGCGCCCTCCTCGCCGCCGCCGACATGCTCGATGCGGGCGCCCTCTCCGCGCCGCTTACCAAGCGCTACGAAGGATGGGCGAGCCCCGAGGGCCGCGCCATTCTCGGCGGCCAGCGCTCGCTCGCCGATCTCGCCGATCGTGCGCTCGGCTCCGGCTTCGACCCGCAGCCGCGCTCGGGACGGCAGGAATATCTGGAATCCCTGGTCAACCGCTATGTCTGAGGAAGGCCCGCTGATGACAAATGCTGAAGCAGCGCCGGTGCTCCAACTCTCCGGCATCGGCAAGGAGTTCGGCGCGATTCGCGCGCTGCATGACGTCGACATGCAGGTCTTCCCTGGCGAGGTGGTCGGCCTGATGGGCGACAACGGCGCGGGCAAGTCGACGCTGGTCAAGATCATCGCCGGCAATTTCCGCCCCAGCCATGGCGAGATCCGCTTTGCCGGCAGCGCGGTCCATTTCAATCGGCCGATCGATGCCCGCACGGTCGGCATCGAGGTGGTCTATCAGGACCTTGCACTGGCCGACAATCTGACCGCGGCCGCCAACGTGTTTCTCGGCCGCGAGCTGAAGCGCAAGTTTGGCCCGCTTGCCTTGCTCGACCACAAGGCGATGGCGGCGCGTGCGCTGGAATTGTTCGGCGAGCTGCGATCGGAAACGCGGCCCTACGATCTCGTCAAGCAGATGTCGGGCGGCCAGCGCCAGGCGGTCGCGATCGCGCGGACGCGGCTCTCAAATGCGAGGCTGGTGATGATGGACGAGCCGACCGCTGCGATCTCGGTCCGCCAGGTCGAGCAGGTGCTGAGCCTGATTCACCGGCTGAAGGAGCAGGGCGTCGCGGTCATGTTGATCTCGCACCGCATGCCCGACGTGTTCGCGGTGTGCGACCGCGTGATCGTCATGCGCCGCGGCGAGAAGCGCGCCGACAAGGCGATCCATACGACGTCCCCCGAGGAAGTCACCGCCCTTATCACCGGCGCGAAGGAGGCGGCGTAATGGCCATGCAGTTGGAATCCCCGGTAAGCTTCTCGAATGTCGGCGAGATCAAATGGTGGCGGCGTGGCATCTTCGCCTCCCAGACCGGATACGTCCTGCTAGCGCTCCTGGTGCTGATGGTCGTGATGCATTTTGCCAGCCCCTATTTCTTCACCCAGGGCAATATGCAGAACGTGGCGAAGAACTTTTCCTTTATCGCCATTGCCACCCTGGGCGTCACCTTCGTCATCATTACCGGTGGTATCGATCTCTCAGTCGGCTCGCTGATGTGCTTCTCCGCCATGATCACATCGATGGTCATGTCGGGCCTCTCGACGCCAGGCATGCCCGGCGCGTCGCTGTTCGTGCACCTCGCGGCCGACGGCAAGACCGTGGTGGCGAATCTGCCGGGCCTGATCCTGGTCGTCTCGATCGTTGCGGGGCTCGCGGTCGCGTTTCTCGTCGGGCTCGTCAACGGCTTCTGCATCGCGGTGCTCGGGCTGTCGCCCTTCGTCACCACGCTTGGCATGCTCTCGATTGTGCGCGGCCTCGGTTATGTCGTCTCCAACGGCCGCGGCAGCTTTCCGGGCGGGCCGGACGCCGATTACTTCTATGCGCTCACCTCGGGCGACGTGCTTGGCGTGCCTGCGCCCTTCATCTATCTCGTGATCCTCGCGCTGACGATGGCGGTGGTGCTGCACCACACCTCGTTCGGCCGCCACGTCTTCGCACTCGGCGGCAACGAGAAGGCGGCTGAACTCACCGGCATCCCGGTGGTGCGTGTGAAGATCGAGGTCTATGTGATCTGCGCGCTCGCCGCAGGCCTCCAGGGCATCATCATCTCCGGCTGGCTCGGTTCGGCGCCGGCCAACATGGCCACCTCCTACGAGCTCAACGTGATAGCGGCCGCCGTGATCGGTGGCGCCAATCTGGCCGGCGGCATCGGCGGTCCGCTCGGTGCCATCGTCGGCTGTGTGTTGCTCGAAGTGATCCGTAACGGCCTCGTGCTCGCGCAGGTCAACTCCTATTGGCAGCAGACGCTGGTGGGCGTGATCATCATCCTTGCCGTGCTGGTCGACCGTATCCGCTCGCGCATGACTTAACGAGTTAATCCGGAAGGACAACGAAACATCGTCTATCCGCCTGCCGGACCATCGCATCACAAATGGATAGGCAACAAAGTGTGGAGGGAAAGTAATGAAGAAGCTTCTGTTGGCCGGCGTGACCATCGCGATGATGGCGACCCCGGCATTTGCCCAGACCTACAAGTTCGCCATCGTGCCCAAGGCGATGAACAATCCGTTCTTCGACGTGGCGCGCGACGGCTGCCTGAAGCGAGCCAAGGAACTCGGCAACGTTGAGTGCATCTACAAGGGACCGGTCGAACACGAGCCGGCGACGCAGGCGCAGATCATCCAGGACTTCGTCACGCAGAAGGTGGATGGGCTCGCGATCTCGGTTGCCGACGTCGCGGCCATGACCAAGTCGATCGAGGCAGCAACGGCGGCCGGCATTCCCGTCATCACCTTCGATGCGGACGCGCCGGGCTCCAAGCGCATCGCCTATATCGGCACCAACAACAAGGACTTCGGTCTGGCGCTCGGCAAGCAATTGGCCCAGCTCAAGCCCGAAGGCGGCAAGTATGCGATCGTATCCGGCGGTCCCGGCGCGAAGAACCTTGCCGAGCGTGTCGACGGCGTCCGTGAGTCGCTCAAGGGAACGAAGTGGGTCGAGGTCCAGGGCTCTCCGACCTTCTGCAACGACGATCCCGCGCTCGCGATCCAGCAGATGGCCGATTTGCGCACGGCGACGCCGGATCTCGGCGCCATCGTGCCGATCGGCGGCTGGCCGATGTTTGCACCCGAAGGTTACAAGGCCTTCGTCAACAAGAACAAGAAGGACATCGACGCCGGCAAGTTCACGCTCGTCGTCGCCGATACGCTGAAGATGCAGCTTGAGCTGCTGCGCGACGGCTACTCCAACGCCCTCACCGGCCAGCGCCCGTTCGAAATGGGCGAGAAGTCGATGGACACGCTGCTCGCCATCAAGAAGGGTGGGAAGGTGCCGGAGGTCATCTATACCGGCCTCGATCTCGTGACGAAGGACAACGTTGCGCAGATGCTGAAGTAGGAGCGCCACCAGCCCCGCGCTCCTGCGTGCCTCTCCCGCTTGCGGTTTCCGCAAGCGGGAGAGGTGATTTAGGCTACCGGAAGGAAATTGGGATGAAACGGTCGCGGCTCGGCCCCCTTGATGTCACGTCAATCGGCCTCGGCTCCGCCCCGCTCGGTGGATTGTTTGCACCGGTCAGCGATGCCGATGCGCAAGCGACGCTCGAACGGGGTTGGTCGGCCGGCATCCGCTTCTACGACACCGCGCCGCTCTACGGTTTTGGTCTCGCGGAACGTCGGCTCGGCGCATTCCTGCGGCAACAGCCGCGCGACTCCTACGTCATCTCGACCAAGGTCGGCCGCCTGCTGCGCGCGCCCGATGGCGCTGCCGGCGAGGACGATCACTACAAGAGCGGTCAGCGCGAGCGGCCGGTGTTCGACTTCTCTCATGACGGGGTGATGCGCTCGGTCGAGGAGAGCCTGCTGCGCCTCGGGCTCGACCGCGTCGATGTCCTGCTCGTGCATGATCCCGACGATCATTACGACGACGCCGTCGCCGGCGCCTTCCGCGCGCTCCAGCGCCTGCGCGCGGAGGGCACGGTCAAGGCGATCGGCGCCGGCATGAACCAGTCGGAGATGCTGGCCCGTTTTGCCGAAACCGTGCCGGTGGACTGCTTCCTGCTCGCCGGCCGCTACACGCTGCTCGACCAGGGCGCGCTGGATGCGCTGTTTCCTCTTTGTCAGGCCAAGAACATCGGCATCCTGCTCGGTGGCATCTACAACAGCGGCATTCTGGCCAACCCCCGCACCGGCGCGAAGTTCAACTATGAGGATGCCGACGCGGCGCTGGTCGCGAGGGCGCTCGAGCTCGACGCGCTCTGTCGCAAGCACGGGACCGAGCTGAAGGCCGCCGCGCTCCAGTTCTGCATGGCCCATCCGGCCGTGACGGTCGCCGTGCTGGGCGCGCGCAATGCCGCCGAGGTCGCCGACAACATCGCGATGTCGCAGGCGCCGGTGCCGCCGGCCTTCTGGCAGGAGTTGCGTGCGCGGAAACTCGTCGACGCGCGGGCGCCGCTGCCGGGTGGAGCGTGAGCCATGATCGTCGACGCCCACCAGCATTTCTGGGATCCGGCGCGTGCCGACTATCCCTGGATGGACGCGGCAGAACTCGCGCCGATCCGCCGGCCCTTCGGGCCCGCCGATCTCGCGCCACTTCTGAAAGCGAATGGCATCGATGCGAGCATCGTGGTGCAGTGCCGCTCCGCACTGGAGGAGACTGAGGAATTTTTGCGCATCGCGCATGCAACGCCCTTCGTCGTCGGCGTGGTCGGCTGGGTCGATCTGACCGATGCCGCGCTTGGTGACACGCTCGACCGGCTGCGCGCAGGGCCGGGCGGCGACAAGCTGGTCGGAATCCGCCACCAGGTCCATGACGAGGCCGATCCCGATTGGCTGCTCCGCGAGGACGTCCAGCGCGGGCTCACCGCATTGTTCGCCCGCGATCTCACTTACGATTTCCTCGTCCGCACCCGCGAATTGCCGGCGGCGATCGCAACCGCGCAGGCCTTTCCCAACGCGCGCTTCGTGCTCGACCATGCCGCCAAGCCGCCGATCGCTTCTGGCGGAAGCGCCGAATGGGCCGATCGCATCAAGGCGCTCGCCGCCTGCGGCAATGTCTGGTGCAAGATCTCCGGGCTCGCGACGGAGGCGAAGTGGAATGATTGGGATGCGGAGCGGCTGTTTCCGTTCGTCCAGCACGCCGCAAATTGCTTCGGTGAGGATCGCCTGATCTTCGGCTCCGACTGGCCGGTGTGCCTGCTTGCGGGCAGCTACGGCGAGATCAAGGGCGCGCTGGAGGCGTGTCTGGCGAAGCTAGGCTCCAGTGTGCGCGAGAAGGCGTTCGGCGTGAATGCGAAAGCTGCGTATCGGTTGACGGTTGCATGAGTGAAGCTCGTGCCGAACCAAAGGTGTCGTCCCGGCGCAGGCCGGGACCCATACCGCGTGATCTCTCGGGTTGCCCCAGGCAGCAGCACCGAACGACGAATCTTCGCCAAACCACGCCCTGGGGTTATGGGTCCCGGCCTGCGCCGGGACGACGACAGAGTTTGAGGGAACGCTCGCACCTCACGCGCCCGCGGGCACCTGGTCCAGAAATCCGGTGATGCTGCTGATGCGGCCGTCCTTCAGCACGGCGAAATCGGTGCCCTTGATCGGGCTGTCGACGCCGTCAGGGCCAAGGCCCCAGCTGAAGCGCAGTTGATCGCCGTAGCCGTTGGGCTCGCCGATCAGCTTGAACTTGAAATCGGGAAAGCGCTGTTGCACGCCCGCGATCAGCGCGTCGATGCCGTCCTGGCCGTCGCCCTTCATCAGCGGGTCGACATAGCTCGCATCCGCCGCCCAGTTCTCGCTGAGCAGTTCGCGCCGGCGGCTTGTCGTGCGCTCGTTCCAGAGCTCGATGTAGCGGCGGGCAATGGTGACGTGGTCGGTCATGGTACTCTCCTTCGGTGACGCCGTGTTCGGCTGCTCGTCACTATCGAAGGTTTGCGCGTGCTGATCGATTACCTCCAAGGTCATCGGCGTGCGCAAAAAAATGAAGCGCGATGATGGTCTCATCGCGCTCCATTGGCATGCGACTGGTTCGCGAAGATTACTTCGCCGCCGTCACCATGATCTCGACGGTGTATTGCGGCGCCGCCAGCTTGGCTTCGACGGTGGCGCGGGCCGGGGTGTTGCCGGGGGAGACCCAGGCGTCCCACACCGCGTTCATCTCGCCAAACGTCTTCATGTCGGTGATGTAGATCGTGGCCGAGAGCAGCTTCGACTTGTCGGTGCCGGCCTTGGCGAGATGGCCGTCGATCGTCGCCAGGATGTCCTGGGTCTGCTTCGTCACGCTTTCGCCGCCGGCCTTGTTGGCGACGACACCGGCGAGATAGACGGTGTTGCCGTGCACGACGACCTGGCTCATGCGCGGGCCGGCTTCAAAACGCTGAATGCTCATTTGGGATCTCCTGGTGGAATGGCGGCCCTGTCTAGCGCAGCCCCCCGCGCTCAGCCACCCCAGGCACGCATGCGTTGCCAGGCACGCATGCGTTGCCAGGCACGCATGCGTTGCCGGGCACGCATGCGCATTCCCTAAGGAAACTGACTGAAGAACGTCCAGATCGTCTCGGCGCCGTCGATGTCGCTGTTCTGTGGCCCGAGCAGGCTGGTTGCGACCTTGGGGAAGCGGGCGTCCGGAGCGAAGCCGGGCATGCGATGCCCGCCATGGTTGACGCGATAGAGCACGACGTCGTGCCCCCTGGGGCAGCGCGAGGCGATCCGCGTGACCGTGGACTGGTCCGCGGGCACCCTGTCGGGCATTTCGGTCACGGTGGCATCATCGGCCTCGCAGCCGTTGAGCTTGCGCCAGAATGCCAGCGTCTCCTCGGTCGACCAGAATCCGTCTGCGGCAAAATAGCCCGATCCGCGTCCGCCCTCGTAGGGCACCAGCGGGTCGGCCGTGCCGTTCATGATCAGCATCGGCAGCGGCCGCGACGGATGGCACGTGACCGCGGCTTCGTCGGTGAGGTTCATGATCACGCTCGCACCGGCCGTAAACAGATCGGCGCGCGCGCAGGCAAGCGTCATCGCCATGGCACCGCCATTGGAGATGCCGGCGACATAGACGCGGCCAGGGTCGGCCGTGCCGTTCGCCACCAGTTTCTCGACGAGCTTCGCGATGAAGGCGACGTCGTCGGTGCCCTCGGGCGGGCCACGGAGCGCTGGTCCCGCCTTCGTCCTCGCATCGGCCCAGGCATGGTTGAGCCCGTCCGGAAAGACCACCGCGAAACCTTCGCGCTTTGCGACCTGGGGCCACGCCGTCCGTGCAACCATGTCGGCGCCGCGCTGGGTCTTGCCATGCAGCACGACCACCAGCGGCACAAGTCGCTTCGCCGGCAGTTGCACGGTGTAGGACCGCATCACGCCGTTGACGTCGATGGTGTCGGCCGACGCCGCCGGGGCGGCGGCGAAGCCGGCGAGAAGCGCCCCGATATGCATCCACCGCCGCACGATCTACCCCACCGTCTTCGCCGCCGCGCGGCCCGCGTTGCGGCCCGAGAACAGGCAGCCGCCGAGGAAAGTGCCTTCGAGGGAGCGATAGCCGTGCACGCCGCCGCCGCCGAAGCCCGCTGCTTCGCCGACCGCGTAGAGGCCGGGAATGACGCTGCCCTCGCTGCCGAACACGCGCGAGTCGAGATCGGTCTCGAAGCCGCCGAGCGTCTTGCGGGTGAGGATGTTGAGCTTGACCGCGATCAGCGGTCCGTGTGCGGGATCGAGGATGCGGTGCGGGGAGGCGGTGCGGATCAGCTTGTCGCCGATATAGCGGCGCGCATTGTGGATGTTCATCACCTGCGCATCCTTGACGTAGGGATTGGCGATCTCGCGGTCGCGCGCCTCGATCTGCATCTTGATGTGCTCGAGCCTGAGGAGGTCACTGCCGGCGAGCTTGTTCATGGCCGCAACGAGATCGTCGATCTTGTCACGCACGATGAAGTCGACACCATGGCTTTTGAATGCTTCTACCGGCGCCGGCGCGCCCTTGTTGGTGGCGCGGCGCAGCGTCATGCGCCAGCTCTTGCCGGTGAGGTCAGGGTTCTGCTCCGAGCCCGACAGCGCGAACTCCTTCTTGATGATGCTCTGGGTCAGGATGAACCAGGAATAATCATAGCCCGTCGACATGATGTATTTGAGCTGGCCGAGCGTATCGGAGCCGGGGAACAGCGGCGCCGGCAGCCGCGTGCCCGTGGCGTCGAACCACATGGACGAGGGCCCCGGCAGGATGCGGATGCCGTGGCGTGGCCAGATCGGTGACCAGTTCTGGATGCCCTCGACATAATGCCACATGCGGTCGCGGTTGATCAGCCGCGCGCCCGCCTTCTCCGTGATGCCGATCATGCGGCCGTCGACATGTTCGGGCACGCCGGAGATCATGAATTTCGGCGGCTCGCCAAGTCGCTTGGGCCAGTTCTGCCGCACCAGCTCGTGATTGCCGCCGATGCCGCCGGAGGCGACGATCACGGCCTGCGCCTTCAGTGCAAACTCCCCGATGACATTGCGCGAGGAACTCTTGCCGCGCTCGACGTCGTCAGGCGCGAGAACGGCGCCGCCGACGCCATCCACCGTGCCATTGGTGATGGACAATGCGTCGACGCGGTGGCGGAATTTGAAGGTCAGGCGGCCGCTCTTCATCGCCTCGCGCGCGCGGCGCTCGAACGGCTCGACGATGCCGGGCCCGGTTCCCCAGGTGACGTGGAAGCGCGGCACCGAATTGCCGTGGCCCATCGCGTCATAGCCGCCGCGCTCGGCCCAGCCGACCACGGGGAATATGCGATGCCCCATCGCGCGCAGCCAGTCACGCTTCTTGCCGGCCGCGAACGCCACATAGGCCTCGGCCCATTTGCGCGGCCAGTGATCCTCGTCGCGGTCGAAGCCGGCGGTTCCAAGCCAGTCCTGCATCGCGAGCTCGAAGGAATCCTTGATGCCGAGCCGGCGCTGCTCCGGCGAATCGACCAGGAACAGCCCGCCGAACGACCAGAACGCCTGGCCACCGAGCGACTGCTCGCCTTCCTGGTCGACCACGATCACGCGCTTGCCGGCATCCGCGATCTCGGTTGCGGCCACGAGGCCGGATAGTCCGGCGCCGACAACGATGACGTCTGTCTGTTCAGCCATAAGTTCCCCCCTGTAGTTGCCCGGATTGAAGCCAGCGGTTGTTACTGAGATCAAGGGTGTGGCGCGTAAGACATCATTAACTTGTTCCACTTTGAGATAGAGCCCGGCCAAGTGCAGCGCGGACGCAACACTGGATTTGAATTTGTTTTGAGCGAGCCGGCCTGCCTAGACAAAACCTTGGTTACGACGGACGCTAGCCGTGCATCACCACCTGACGCGCAGATTCGAATTCGACTGGGGCGGGGGACAATGAAGTTTCTGACGGGGTTGCTGGCCGCGGTTGTGCTGATCGCTTGCATGGGGGCTTCTCACGCGGTGGTCCGGATCGCGGATGACCGCGGCGGCCGGATCGGAACCTACGTCGACAAATATCAGGACCTGCGGCAATCAGGCGAAACCGTCATCATCGACGGCCTCTGCGCCTCCGCCTGCACCATCGTCCTTGGCGCCATCCCGCGCGACCGCATCTGCGTGACCTCGAGCGCGACGCTGGGCTTCCACGCCGCCTGGGATTTCGGCGCCAATGGCCGCGCCGTCACCAATTCCGAAGCAACCCAGATGCTTTATGCGATGTACCCCTCGCAGGTGAGGCGCTGGATCAACCAGCGCGGCGGCCTGACCCCGCACATGCTTTTCCTGAGGGGCAAGCAGCTTCAGGCCATGTACAAGCCCTGCTACATGGACGCACAGGCCTCGACGATCAAGCCGACGCGCCGGTCTCTCCCGCAATCGGACGAGCTTGAGTCCGCCCGGGGCCAGCTCCTGCACTGACATCCTCGGCACGACGGGTTTGTTTCAGCCCGCCAGCGGCGCCTTGCCCGCAGGCGGGCTAAAGCTTATCTGAAAGCCTGGGAACCGGGGCCTTCGCCCCGATCATTGTCATGGCTCAACCAGTGCGCCCGGCCCATCCGCTACAGGACAATTCGTCCACTGCCGACCGGACGCCGTCCGTGCTGCTGTTGGCTGGCACAGGTGTCGGCGGTCTGGTCGTGATCGGCGCGCTGGCGCTGTGGTTCCACTACGGCACCCAGGTGTTCTTCGAAATGATCAGGACCGGCTTCATTGCCTGCTTCTGACCCCCGACAGGAAGTCGTCCGCCCATGAGCTCCGCCGCCCGCCCGCTGGTGATCGCGACCGCCTTCGCCGCAAGCCTTGTCGTCGGGCTGCTGATCATGTTCTGGGCCATGGGCGGGGTCAGCAAGGTGGCGCAGCCGGCTGCGATCGGCGGCCCGTTCCAGCTCACCGACCAGAACGGCAAGGCCGTCACCGACAAGAGCCTGAAGGGCAAGCCGACCCTGATCTTCTTCGGCTACACCCATTGCCCCGACGTCTGCCCGACCTCGCTGTTCGAGATCTCGGAAGTGCTGCGCGCGATGGGCAGGGACGCCGACAAGGTCAACGCCATCTTCATCTCGGTCGACCCCGAGCGGGACACGCCGGCGGCGATGAAGGACTATCTGTCGAGCTTCGATCCGCATCTCGAGGGCCTCAGCGGCGATCCCGCCGAGACCGCCAAGGTGATCACCTCCTACCGGGTCTATGCCAAGAAGGTCCCGACCAAGGACGGCGACTACACCATGGACCACACCGCGCTGATCTATCTGATGGACCGCGACGGCCGCTTCGTCTCGCCGTTCAACCTGAAACGGACGCCGGAAGAGGCCGCGGTCGAGCTGAAGCGGTATCTCTGATCTACCCTCCGCCAAAGACCGCCCGGCCTTCACCGTGCCTGCAATCGGCGCTCGCGTTCCCGGGCGGATGGTCTATAAGGCCTCCGATCCCAACGAAATTCGTTCATTTCCGGCCGATGGCTCCATCGCAACAGGCGAAATCGTCCAAATCTGCCCGTGGCTTGCTGACAGGGCTGGCCGTCGGCGCCTGCCTGTTCGCAGCCCTGCCCGGCGCGAAGGCGCAGGCCCCGGCCAAGCAGCCACCGGCGGCGCCTCAGGCCACCCCGCAGGTCGCGCCCCAGGCGGCCCCCCAGGCGGTGCCCGGCTTCTGGGACCCGCGGCGGCGTCCGGAGCGGCCGGACCTGTCGCGCCTGACCGTGATCCGTTTCTTGACCGAGACCGACTATCCGCCGTTCAACTACACCGGCGCCGACGGCAATCCGGCCGGCTTCAACGTCGATCTCGCCCGCGCGCTCTGCGAGGAGATCAAGGTCACCTGCACGGTGCAGATGCGCCGCTTCGAGACGCTGGTCGACGCGCTCACCTCGAACCGGGGCGATGCCATCATCGCCTCGATGGCGGTGAGCCCGCAGCTTCGTGCCCGCGTCGACTTCTCCGATCCCTATTACCGCGTGCCGGCGCGCTTCGCCTCGCGCAAGGATGCGGTGATGCCGGAGATCCGCCCGGAATATCTCGAGGGCAAGAAGGTGGGCGTGATCGGCGGCTCCGCGCATGAGGCCTATCTCAAGGCGATGTTCACCGACGCCGAGCTGCACCCCTATCCCAACGACGACGCGATGCGCGCCGCACTTCGCAAGGGCGAGGTCGACTTCATCTTCGGCGACGCCATCTCGCTCGCCTTCTGGATCAACGGCACGGATTCGGGCGATTGCTGCGCCTTCTCCGGCGGTCCCTTCGTCGAGAGCCGCTTCTTCGGCGAGGGCATCGGCATCGCCGTGCGCAAGGGCAACGACGTGCTGCGCCAGGCCCTGAACTGGGCCCTGTTCCGCGTCTGGGAAAAAGGCCGCTACACCGATCTGTGGCTGCGGTATTTTTCGGTGAGCCCGTTTTAGCTGCGTCGCTGCTCCCTCCGCCGTCATTGCGAGGAGCCCTTGCGACGAAGCAATCCAGACTGTTTCCGCAGTGACAGTCTGGATTGCTTCGCTTCCGCCTTCGCTCTTTGAGCTACGGCGGACAAGTCGCTCGCAATGACGGTGCGAGAGGCAATACCACCCACAAAATTGCATTCTGCCCGGAAATCGCTATTTTCCGCGGCCCGGAGGCCCCTGATGTCCGTTATCGATCTTGCCGCGAACCCGAGCGACCTGCGTGCGCTCGCCGAACAATCCAACGCCTGGCCGTTCGAGCAGGCGAAGGCCATTGTCGCGCGGCTGAAGAAAAGCCCGAAGGACGAGGTGCTGTTCGAGACCGGCTATGGGCCCTCGGGGCTGCCGCATATCGGCACGTTCGGCGAGGTCGCGCGCACCTCGATGGTGCGCCATGCCTTCCGCGTGCTGACCGAGGACAAGATCAAGACGCGCCTGCTCGCCTTCTCCGACGACATGGACGGGTTTCGGAAAGTGCCCGACAACGTGCCGAACAAGGATCTCTTGGCGCAATATCTGGGGCGGCCGCTCACGGCGGTGCCTGACCCGTTCTCGAACGAGCATCCGTCGTTCGGTGACGCCAACAATGCGCGCTTGCGCGCATTCCTGGATCATTTCGGTTTCGACTACGAGTTCGCAAGCTCGACCGTCTATTACAAGTCCGGCCGCTTCGACGCGACGTTGCTCAAGATGCTTGCCGCCTACGACAAGATCATGGACATCATCCTGCCGACGCTTGGGCCCGATCGCCGTGCGAGCTATTCGCCGTTCCTGCCGATCAGCAAGACGTCAGGCGTCGTCCTGCAAGTGCCGATGATCCGCCGCGACGTCGCCGCGGGCACGGTGACCTATGTCGATCCGGACAGCGGCGAAGAGGTCGAGACGCCCGTCACCGGCGGCAACGTCAAGTGCCAGTGGAAGGCCGACTGGGCGATGCGCTGGGTCGCGCTCGGCGTCGACTATGAGATGGCCGGCAAGGACCTGATCGATTCCGTGAAGCTGTCCGGCGCGATCGCCAGGGCGCTCGGCGCCACGCCGCCCGAGGGCTTCAACTACGAGCTCTTCCTCGACGAGAAGGGCCAGAAGATCTCGAAGTCGAAGGGCAACGGCCTCACCATCGACGAATGGCTGCGCTACGCTTCGCCGGAATCGCTGTCACTGTTCATGTACCGCGAGCCGAAGGCGGCGAAGCGGCTGTTTTTCGACGTCATCCCGCGCCAGGTCGACGACTATCAGCAATTCATTGATGGCTTTCCCAAGCAGGATGGCAAGCAGCAGCTTGGCAATCCGGTCTGGCACATCCATCACGGCAAGCCGCCACAGGGCGACATGCCCGTGACGTTCCAACTGCTGCTGACGCTGGTGTCGTCGTCGAATGCGGAGAACGCAGAGACCCTGTGGGGCTTCATCGGCCGCTATCGTCCCGGCGTGAGCCCGCAGACGCATCCGAAGCTCGACGCGATGGTCGGCTACGCCATCAACTATTACCGCGACTTCGTGGCGCCGACGAAGCAGTTCCGCGAGCCGACCGAGATCGAACGCGCGGCGCTCCAGGATCTGCGCGATGCGCTGTCGCAGTTGCCGCAGGATGCGTCGGCTGAGGACATCCAGAACGTCGTCTACGAGATCGGCCGCCGCGAGCCGTTCCTCGACCAGGTCAAGAAGGGCAAGGACGGCCGTCCGGGCGTCACGCTCGACTGGTTCAACATGCTCTACCAGGTGCTGCTCGGCCAGGAGAAGGGCCCGCGCTTCGGCTCCTTCGTCGCGGTGTACGGCGTGCAGAACGCGGTCAACATGATCGACGGCGCGCTGGCGCGGAGCGCGTAGCGCACCCTCGGTGTCATCGTCCGCGAAGGCGGACGATCCAGTATTCCAGAGGCTTTTGTTATAAGCCGAGAGGCCGCGGCGTATTGGCTTCCCCGCTTTCGCGGGGAATGACATTGCATAGTGCGGCGGGCTCGCAGAGTGACGCGCCGATCAGATCGAGCGCAGCACGTAGCGGCGGTTGTCCTTCTGCACCGGGCGCGCGTTCATCGGATAGAGCTTTGCGAAGGCGGCGACGTCGGCGGCCGCGACCTGGATCGGGGTGGCCAGCAGCAGCCATTCGACCACTTCCGAGCAGGGCGGTGTCGTCAGCGAACCGGGATAGCGGAAGTAGCTGAGCCTCGTTGGCAGCATGGCGTGGGGATCGATGCTCGCATCGGCTTTCACCGCGGGCCCTTCCGCCGCCGGCATGGTCTTGACGATCTTGCCAAAGGCCGCGTTCGGCTTGCCCTCGGCCATCAGCACGCCGACCACCGCGAGACCGCCGGCATCGTTGCGATGGACGAAATGCGCCTCCATCGGAAAATTCTTGCCGCCGATCATGTGCTCGCTCGGCCGGTGGAAGTGCACCTGGAGCAGCTTGTATTTGACGTCGCCGAGCGTGAGCGTGCTGCCTTCGGCGAAGTTGAGCTGGATCGTGTGCCCGTTGTTGACGATGGTGTCGGCGCTCATTCCCCAGTTCAGCTTCAACATCGGCAATTGCGACTTGATCGTCGCCTCGATGTCGATCGGCGATTGTTGCAGGCCGACCGCGCAGGCCTTGTTGGCCGCGTCGAGATCGCCCCATTTGGCGGGAGCACCGGCGCCTTCATAGCTCCAATGCACGCCTTCGGCGGCGAAGGCCGGCTTGCAGACCGGACAAAGCGCGAGGCCCGCGAGGGCCTTCAATGCGTGACGGCGATTCATCATATTCCCCCAAGATGAATTTGATTGGCGATGCGCGCGCAACCTAGGCGAGAGGCGCGGTGAGTCGCAACGGCGATCTCGCCGCGAACCTATTGGCGCGCCCACACGATCCGCGCGATCCAGCCGACGTCGCTCACCGCCATCGTCCGCTCGGCTTGCGAGGCATCGAGCGGCTGCAATTCCACCGCCTTTGCCGTGCGGCGCTTCAAGGTTGCGACCGTGACCTCGCCCGCCTTGGTCTTCACCACGACGCGATCCCCCTTGCGGATCGGTGTGCCGGGTGAGACCAGGATGATGTCGCCGTCGCGATAGGTCGGGGCAAGCGCATCGCCGGCAATCTCCAGCGCAAATGTTTGCCTGTCCTCGGCGATGGGAAGCGCGACCT
The DNA here is from genome assembly GCF_004571025.1 of Bradyrhizobium niftali. Lineage (GTDB taxonomy): Bacteria > Pseudomonadota > Alphaproteobacteria > Rhizobiales > Xanthobacteraceae > Bradyrhizobium > Bradyrhizobium niftali. The sequence goes on from NZ_SPQT01000014.1 coordinate 146,163, forward strand.
CGGTCCAGCCCTTGCCGGATGGACGGCCGGCCTCGTCGAAAGCGCCGCTCGCGCCGGCCTGTGCGAAGCCGAGCAGCGGTACCGAGCGGGCGTCGCCCGCCTCGTCGTCGATCAGTCTTGCAAAGGTGTCGATCGAGGCGCCGGTCGCTGTCAGCGCTTTCGCGATCGATTCGGTCGAGGGCCAGCGCTCGCGGCCGTCCGAGGTGATCCGCTTGGACCTGTTGAAAGTGGTGGGGTCGAGCCCGGCCCGCTTGGCGAGGCCGGACGGAGACAGCCCGGCACGCGCCGCCAGCCGATCCAGCGCGACCCAGATCTGGTCGTGAGTTAGTATCCTCTGCGCTTTGGCCTGCCTGACCATGGAAGGTCCAGCCCGTCGCAACTCAGGAAAACTGTCCTCAAATCAACCGGTTTTCCGATTTTCGCGCAAGAGGCGGCGGCGAAAGCGTTTTCAAGCGAAGGTCGATGCCGGTTTGCGTCAAGAAACCGCGTCAAAACAAGAATTTAGACCCCGTTCCGATTTCATCGGAACGGAATAGGCTCTAAGTCTTGAGTTCGGAAGGGGCCGCCTTTACGGTCGCGCCGGGTTTTGAGACCCGCAAGAGACGAAAAACCCCAAGAGACTCAAAGAGCTGACTCAAAGAGCAAACAGGGCTCCACATCAGGTGGTCAAGATCTACAAAATCTGTCCGGCCTCGGCCTGGCGCGAGGCGGAACGGCAGGGCGTGTACCGCGGCAGCGCGGACGACGCGCGCGACGGTTTCATCCATTTCTCGACGGCCGCCCAGGTTCCCGAGACCTTGCGCAAGCATTATTTCGGGCAGCGCGCGCTGTTCCTGGTCGAGGTCGACGGCGATGCGCTCGGCAGCGAATTGCGCTGGGAGCGCTCGCGCAATGAGGAGCTGTTTCCGCATCTCTATGGCGAGCTCGATGTCGGCGCCGTCATCTCGGTGGCGAGCCTCAACATGCGCTCGGACGGCGGCCACGACGTGCCGGAGCTTGCCCCGTGATCCGCGCCTTCGATGCTCTTTCGCTGCCGGTGCTGCGCTGGCTCGATCCGGAGGACGCGCATCGCCTCGCGATCCAGGGCCTGCGCTTCCTGCCGCCGGTCAAGCCGCGCGCTGACGATCCGAAGCTCGCGGTGCGCGCCTTCGGGCTCAACTTTGCCAATCCGATCGGCATGGCCGCGGGCTTCGACAAGAGCGCGGAGGTGCCGGATGCGCTGCTGCGCCTCGGCTTCGGCTTCGTCGAGATCGGCTCGGTGACGCCGAAGCCGCAAAGCGGCAATCCACGGCCGCGGCTGTTCCGGCTCGAGCGCGACGAGGCCGTCATCAACCGCATGGGCTTCAACAATGACGGCGCGGATGTCGCGCTGCGCCGGCTCGCCGCGCGCGCGCAGCACGGTGGCATCGTCGGCGTCAATGTCGGCGCCAACAAGGATTCGCCGGACCGCGTTGCGGATTACGTCAAGCTGATCGAGGCCTTTGCGCCGGTCGCGAGCTATTTCACCATCAACGTCTCCTCGCCGAACACGCCGGGCCTGCGCAATCTGCAGGAAGGCGCGCTGCTCGACGACCTCCTCGCAAGGGTGATCGACGCGCGCGAGCGGGTGCGCCAGAAGGCCGGCGATACGCCGGTGCTGCTGAAGATCGCGCCGGATCTGAGCCTTGCCCAGCTCGATGACGTCGTGCAGGTCGCGCGCTCGCGCCGGGTCGACGGCATGATCGTGTCGAACACGACGATCGCGCGGCCGAGCACGCTGCGCGAGCAGATGCGGGCGAAGGAGCAGGGCGGCCTGTCGGGCCGGCCGCTGTTCCGACTGTCGACGCGCATGGTCGCGGAGACCTATGTGCGCGTCGAGGGCGCGTTCCCGCTGGTCGGCGTCGGCGGCGTCGATTCGGGTGGCGCCGCGCTGACGAAGATCCGCGCCGGTGCGAGCCTGATCCAGCTCTATTCGTCGCTGGTCTACAAGGGCCTCGGCCTCGTCGAGGAGATCAAGCGCGACCTCACCTCGACATTGCTGCGCACCGGCCGGGATTCGCTCTCCGACATCGTCGGCGCGGATGCCGCGACGCTGACGGCGGAAGACTGGCCGGGGATGTAGAGCAGTCTCGTGCCCCGGATGCAGCTGCGTAGCCCGGATGGAGCGTAGCGCAATCCGGGAATCTGTCCTCCGGATGCGAAGACCCCGGATTACGCTACGCTCCATCCGGGCTACGTCTTCTACGATTTCGGAAACGTCGCTCCATACAGCGCCGGATAACGCGCGCCCTGCAAGCCGCCGCGGGCGACATAGAACGCGATCAGTGCGCACCATAGCCCGGCATTGCCGAGGGATTGCAGCGCCCACCAGGTGATGAGGAAGATCGCCAGCGAGGCCAGCATGAGATTGCGCATCTCGCGCGCCCACGTCGCGCCGACATAGATGCCGTCGAAGCCGAAGGCGAACACGCCCGGCACCGGCGCCAGCACGATGAACGGCAGGAACTCGCGCGCGGCCCGCCGGACGTCTTCGCTCGCGGTCATCACATTGATCAGCGCCGTTCCGAACAATGCGAACAGCACCGCGACCACCAGCGCGAAGCCGAGCCCCCACGCGAGCACCAGCCGGGTCGAATCCGAAAAACCTCTTGCATCGCGCGCGCCAAAGGTGCGGCCGCAGAGCTGCTGGGCCGCGTTGGCAAGGCCGTCGAGGAAGAAGGCGCTGACCAGCAGGAAATTGTTGAGCACGGAGTTGGCGGCCAGCGTGACGTCGCCGGCGCGCGCGCCCTTGGCGGTGAAGAACAGGAACACGGCGATCAGCGCCGCGGTGCGGATCATGATGTCGGAGTTCACCGCCAGCAGCCGCATCAGTTTTGCCTGGTCGAACAGCGTGGCGAGGGGCACCGCAAAGCCGCCATCAGCATAGCGCCGGCAGACGATCACGCCGAGCAAGAAGCCAATCGTCTCCGAGAGCAGTGCGGCGACCGCCGCGCCTGCGATGCCGGTGTCGTAGACCAGCACCAGCAGGATCGTCGCAGCCATGTTGATGAGGTTGATGACGACCTGCAGCAGCAGCGCCGGATTGGCGCGGGCCTGTCCCACCAGCCAGCCGAGGATGACGTAGTTGGCGAAGGCCAGCGGCGACGACCAGATCCTGATCATGAAATAGGTCTTGGCGGCGCGCGTGACGCCCTCGCTGCCGCCCATCAGGTCGAACAGCACGGCCGCCAGCGGCAGTTGCAGCGCGATCAGCGCAGCCCCGATCAGGCCCGCGACGATGAAGCCGCGCATCAGGATGGCGGTCAGCTCGCGCGTCTCGCCGGCGCCCAGGGCCTGCGCGGTGAAGGCGAGCGTGCTCATGCGCAGGAAGCCGAACAGCCAGAACAGGCAGTCGAAGATGACGGAGGCCATCGCCACGCCGCCGAGCAGCGTGGCATCGTCCAGCCGCCCGATCGCCGTGGTCGAGACCACGCCGATCAGCGGCGTGGTGAGGTTCGCGACCATCGCGGGACCCGCGATGGCGAAGACCTGGCGGGATCCGATCTTGAGGGGAACGGGCGCGTGCATGTCAGAACACGAGCACCATGCCGTCTTCGGCGGCGAGATGCTCGATATCGACGAGGCGCGACAGCATGTCGTCGCTCATGTGGGTGAGGACGAGGCGTTTTGCGCCGATTGCCGGCAAATGCTGTTCCAAGGTCTTCAGGCTGAGATGGTTCTTGACCACCCTCTCGTACATATAGGCTTCCGCGATGAAAAGGTCCGCGCCATGCGCCAGCGGAATGAGCGTCTCCGTCCATTCGGTGTCGGCGCTGTAGGCGAGCGTGCGGCCCTCGGTCTCGATGCGGTAGGCCAGGAACGGGCCGCCGGATTCGCCGTGCACGACCGGGTAGGGCGTCACCGTCACCGCGCCGAACTTGCGGTTTTGCTCGGGCGCGAGTTCGACGACGGCGAGCTCGAAGCGCTGCCTGGTCTTCGAGGAATGCTCGAACAGAACCTCCATCACCTCCCGCAGTCGCGTCTCGATGCCTTGCGGGCCCGCGATCGTCAGCGGTCGCGTCCGCCGCGAGAACTGCGCATCGAGCAGGAAGAAGGGCAGGCCTGCAAAATGGTCGCCGTGGAAATGCGTGATCAGGATCAGATCGATGTCGTTCCGATCGATCTCGAGCCGCTTCAGCGCCGGCAAAGCCGACGCGCCGCAATCGATCAGGAAGTTGGCTTCGCGCCCTGCAACGTGGAAGCAGGTGTTGAGCCTGCCGCCCGAGCCGAAGGCGTCGCCGCAGCCGACAAAGCGTAGTTGCATCGGCTGCGGGCTCCCTGAGCTTGACCCGGACTTAGCGGCGCGGCGCGCCGAAGACGCGCGACAGCAGCCAGATCGGGATCACGATGACCGCGCCGAGCAGGAAGTAGCGCCATAGCCAGTTGATGGTATCGAAGCCGAGATCCCACAGCCGCTGGAACAGGAGGCGAATGCTGTGGATGATGTTCCAGGGATCGAAGCCGATCGCCGCCAGCACGACGCCGACCAGGATCGAGAGCAGGACCAGGCGAAATGCGACCGCCAGCGGCGAGCCGCCGAGAAAGCGGTTCAGCCCGTCGCTGCGGCCGGCCGGCAAATCTCTGACGTCTTGGACCATCTGGAAACTCCTCGGGGATTCGACCCCCATTATACGGCACCGCGAGGCACATGGGGAACCCGCAACGGGGCGTCAATCGGCTTACGGGATTTTAATCCCGGATCGGGCCCGGGTTCACGCCTCCACTTCGACTGCTTCCGCTTTCAACATCTTTTCCAGCGTTTCCAGCCGGTCGGCCTCCCGCGGCGGCTTGTCCCAGCGTAGGCGGCTGATGCGGGGGAAGCGCATGGCGACGCCGGATTTGTGCCGCGGCGAGCGTTGCAGGCCTTCGAACGCGACCTCCAGCACCAGCCCCTTGTCAGCCTCGTGCACGACATGGCGTACGGGGCCGAACTTTTCGGTGGTGTTGCGGCGGACGAAGCGGTCGATCTGCAAGAGCTCCTCGTCGGTGAAGCCGAAATAGGCCTTGCCGACCGGCACCAGCTCGTCGCCAGTCTCACCTTCGGTCCAGACGCCAAACGTGTAGTCGGAATAATAGGACGAGCGCTTGCCGTGGCCGCGCTGCGCATACATCAGCACGGCATCGATGATGTGCGGGTCGCGCTTCCACTTCCACCACTGCCCCTTCGGCCGTCCGGGCAAATAAGGCGCATCGCGCCGCTTCAGCATCACGCCCTCGACGGCGTCCGCGTCCTCGCCGGCGCCTGCGCTTGCGGGGTCGGCGCGCGCGGCGGTCAGCGCCTCCCAGCTTGCGAAGGGCACGGTGGGCGACAGATCGATGCGGGGATCGCCAAGTCTCCCGATGAAGGTCTCAAGTCGCTCGCGCCGCTCCGCGAACGGCAATTCGCGCAAATCGTTCGCATCGTCGCCGAGCAAATCGTAGGCGCGCAGATGGATCGGAAATTCCTTGATCAGCTTCGGCGAGACGACCTTGCGGTTGAGCCTCTGCTGGAGAACGTTGAAGCTCTGCACGCGGCCCTCGCGCAGGATCAGAAGCTCGCCGTCGATCGCGCCCGGCAGGCGCAACGACGGCACCAGATCCGGAAAGCTCCCCGTGATGTCCTCGCCGGTGCGCGAATAGAGTCGCGCCGTGATGTGGCCGCGGTCGTCGCGGCCTGCCACCGCCTGCACGCGGATGCCGTCCCATTTCCATTCGGCGACGTAGTCGGCGGGGTCGAGCGCGGCGAAATCGCTGTCCTCGATCGCATGCGCGAGCATCACCGGGCGGAACGGCGCGGGATCGCGATTGACCGGCTTGTCGCTGCGGCCTTCCAGCCAGGCGAACAGGTCGAGATAGGGCGGCGCGGGCCCCGGCCAGATCAGCTCGACCTCATGCGGGTCCTTGTCGCCGAGCGCCGCCGCGGCGGTCTTCGCCAGCCGCGCGGAAATGCCGATGCGAAGCGCGCCCGTGACGAGCTTCAGCAGCGCCCAGCGTCCGGTCTCGTCGAGCTCGTCGAGCCAGCGTTCGAGCTGCTTCGGCAGCTCGGTCTTGCCGAGCGTGCGCAGCGTGGTGACGACTTCGGTGAGGGTCGGCGGCGGCGGGTTGTTGTGGTTGCTTGGGTGGAGCGCATCGCTGGCATCTCGCCCGCGGTACCCCCCTCCCTGACCCTCCCCCGCAAGGGGGGAGGGAACGGAGAGGCTCGTGCCTCCATCACTTTGGGATTCGCTATTAGCTGTTGTGCTCGCTGACAGCGCCGCGTTCCGCCGCGCTCCCTCCCCCCTTGCGGGGGAGGGTGGGGGAGAGGGGTGGCCCGGAAAAGATTCGACATTGTTTGCGCTACGTCTCGGCCACATCAGCGCCACCGTCTCCGAGAGATCGCCGACATAATCGTAGCTCAGTCCAAACAGCACCTCATCGGTGCGCGACGCGATCAGGTCGCGGATCAGCGCCGGCTTGGCGTGCTTGAAGCTGAGCGCGCCGGTCAGTGCGGCCAGCGCATAGCCGCGGTCGGGATCGCCGACCTCGCGGAAATAGCCGGTGATCAGCCGCAGCTTGTTGTTGCGGCCGGGCTCGTAGGCGAGACGGTCCAGAAGTTCGGCGAAGCGGTTCATGCTTCGGCCTCGTCTTGAAGCGGCGTCTCGCTCTCCTCCTCGTCGCCATAGCCGACCAGATCGAGTGGCTGCGCCCGCAGACCGAGCGATTTGCACCAATGCACCAGCGCATCTTCCTGGCCGTGCGTGACCCAGATCTCGCCGGCGCCGGTGGCGGCGATCGTGGTGGTGAGGCCGTCCCAGTCGGCGTGGTCGGAAATCACCAGCGGCAATTCGACGCCGCGCTGCCGCGCCCGGGCGCGCACGCGCATCCATCCTGAGGCGAAGGCGGTGACCGGATCGGGAAAGCGGCGCGTCCAGAGATCGGATGTCGCCGACGGCGGCGCCAGCGTGATGGTGCCGGCGAGCGCCGCCTTCTTCACGCCCAGCACCGGCCTGAGCTCGCCGAGCGCGATCCCGCGGCTCTGATAGTACTCGGTGATCTTCTCCATGGCGCCATGCAGATAGATCGGCGCGTCATAGCCGGCCTGTCGCAGCAGCGCGATCACGCGCTGCGCCTTGCCGAGCGAATAGGCGCCGACGAGATGCGCGCGCTCGGGAAACAGCGCGACCGAGGCGAGCAGCTTCTTCACCTCATCGGCCGCATCGCCATGCCGGAACACCGGCAGGCCGAACGTCGCCTCGGTGATGAAGACGTCGCAGGGGACGAGCTCGAACGGCGTGCAGGTCGGATCTCGCGCGTCCTTGTAGTCGCCGGAGGCGACGATGCAGGTGTCCTTGCACGTTACCGCGATCTGGGCAGAGCCCAGCACATGGCCGGCCGGGTGGAATTTCACGCTGACATCGCCGAGCCGGATCTCCTCGCCATAGCGGATCGCCTGCGTCGAGCCGGCAAAATTCTCGCCATAGCGCAGCCGCATCATGTCCAGCGTTTCCTGCGTCGCCAGCACCGCGCCATGGCCGGCGCGGGCATGGTCGGAATGGCCGTGGGTGATCACGGCCCGCTCGACCGGGCGCACGGGATCGATGTGGAAGCCGCCGGGCTTGCAGCACAGGCCGGCAGCAGCTGGCAACAGGATGTCTTGCGGACGCATGTGCACCATATAGTCAGCGGACGCCTCAAATTAAGTCGTCATGCGCGGGCTTGACCCGCGCATCCATCGCCCTAAAGAGTTCCATTTTGATGGATTGCCGGGTCAAGCCCGGCAATGACGAACCTCGGTTTCCCAATGCCCCTGCGCCTTTTCCACTCTTCCGGCGATCTCATGGCCGACCGCCGCTTCGAGTTCGCGCGCGATCTCCAGCTCAAGGGCGATCTGCCTGCCGCCGCCGACCTGCTGGAGCAGGCGATCGAGCTCGCACCCAATTTTGCTTCCGCCTGGTTCACGCTCGGCGAGATTCGTCAGCAGCTCGGCGAGCGCGACAAGGCCATCGCGGCCTTTCGTAAATCGCGGGAGTGCGATCCGGAGGATCAGCATGGTGCCGGCCTGCATCTGATACGGCTCGGCGATGTGCAGATGACGGAGATGCCCAAGGCCTATGTGCAGGCCCTGTTCGACCAGTACGCGCCGCGGTTCGAGCACGTGCTGATCAACGATCTCGGCTATCGCGCCCCGGCGCTGATCTTCAAGGCGGTGCTGGCCGCGCGCGTCGCCGCGAAGAAGCCGGCTTTCTTCAAGCGCACCATCGATCTCGGTTGCGGCACCGGGCTTGCGGCCGCCGCCTTCGCCAGGCAGGTCGATCATTTCATCGGCATCGACCTGTCGTCCGGCATGATCAGGGAGGCGCGCGCGAGTGGTCTCTACGCCGAGCTCGAGGTCGCCGACATGATCGAGGGCCTGCGTGGCAAGGGCGACGCGAGCGCGAACCTCGTCGTGGCCGCGGATGCGTTCGTCTACCTCTCCGATCTCGCGCCGGTGCTGACCGAAGCCGTGCGCGTGCTTGCATCGGGCGGCGTGCTTGCCTTCACGCTGGAGACGCATGACGGCAGCGGCATCGTTCTCGGCGAAGGCCTGCGCTATGCCCATTCGGCGGAATATGTGCGCGACGCCATCGCGCAAGCCGGACTGAAGCTCCTCACCCTGGAGCCGGCCTCGCCGCGCAACGAGAACAACGAGCCGGTGCGCGGCCTCGTCGTCGTCGCCGAGAAAACTTGAGTCTAGGCGCTACCGCCCTGCGATTTGAGCGTCATTGCGTCGCAAAGCTGCGACTTCCCACTTGCGAGCCGAGCTGCGTTGCCAGCACAATGCGCGCGCTAGGGAGAAACAAATAATGACCAAGAATCCATCGCGGCGCGATTTCAGCGCCGCCGCGCTCGCCACCATCGCCGCATCCACCTTGCCCGCGCCGTATGTCTGGGCCGCGGAGAAGAAATACGATGCCGGTGCCAGCGACACCGAGATCAAGATCGGGCAGACCGTGCCGCATTCCGGCCCCGGCTCGCTCTACGGCGTGCTCGGGCGCGTCGGGGAAGCCTATTTCCAGATGCTGAACGAGAAGGGCGGCATCAACGGCCGCAAGGTCAAGTTCCTGACCATGGACGATGCCTACAGCGCGCCGAAATGCGTCGAGGCGACGCGGCGCCTGGTCGAGCAGGAGGAGGTGCTCGCGCTGTACGGCTCGCTCGGCACCGCGCCGCAGACCGCCGTGCACAAATACCTGAACTCGAAGGGCGTGCCGCAGCTGCTGCTCAACACCGGCGCGTCGAAGTGGAACAACCCGAAAGAGTTCAAATGGACGATGGCGGGCCTGCCGCTCTATCCGACCGAGGCGCGCATCCTGGCGCGGCACGTCCTCAGCGTGAAGCCGAACGCCAAGGTCGGCATTCTCTACCAGAACGACGATTTCGGCCGCGACTTCCTCGGTCCCTTCAAGAAGGTGCTGGCGGATGCCGGCGGCACTGCGCAGGTGATCATGGAGCAGACCTACGATCTGACCGATCCGACCGTCGACTCCCAGCTCATCAATCTCTCGAAATCGGGCGCCGACGTCTTCTACAACATCTCGACCGGCAAGGCGTCGTCGCAGTCGATCCGCAAGGTGGCCGAGCTCGGCTGGAAGCCGCTGCAGCTGCTGTCGGCCGGCTCGACCGGGAAGTCCATCCTCAGTGCGGCCGGCCTCGATAACGCCGCCGGGATCGTCGCGATCCGCTATTCCAAGGATGCCGGGCCCGGCCCCTGGGAAAATGACAAGGATGTGGTCGCATTCGATACGCTGCGCAAGAATTACCTGCCGAACATCGATCCCGACAACACCATCGCCTATGCCGGTTATGGTCAGGCGGTGACCATGGGCGAGATTCTGCGCCGCTGCGGCGACGAGCTCACGCGCGAGAACGTGCTGAAGCAGGCCGCGAACCTCAACGGCTTCCACTCGCCGTTCTTCCTCGACGGCGTCGACTACAACTACACGCCCAACGACTACACCCCAATGAAGACGTTGTTCATCTCGACGTTCGACGGCAAGGACTGGCGGGTCTCCGACAAGCCGGTGACGGAGTAGGGGGAGGTCTCACGAGAGGCCCTAGGGTGGGCAAAGGCGCACTTGCGCCGTGCCCACCATCTCTCCAGGTATCCTTGCGCGAAGGGTGGGCACGCTGCGCTTTGCCCACCCTACGAGACTGCGGAAGCCCACACCCCTCGACGAACCCGCCCCCACGGCTTACCTGTGATGCCGTGCCGCCCCGCATCCTCAAAATCCCGGCCGAGCCGGCCACGCTGCTGCCCGACCGCTTCCAGGCATGGTTCGCGGGGCGCGGCTGGTCGCCGCGCGCGCATCAATTGGCGCTGCTGGAGAAGGCGCGCGAGGACGCCAGCGCGCTGCTGATCGCGCCGACCGGCGCGGGCAAGACGCTGGCGGGATTTCTGCCGACGCTGGTGGAGCTTTCGACGCCGGCGATCGAACGCGATGCCAGCGCCAGGCAAAGCCTCGTCTCCACCGGCCGTTCCGTGCAGCGCGCCGGCGGCCTCCACACCCTCTACATCTCGCCGCTCAAGGCGCTCGCCGTCGACATCGCACGCAATCTCGAGCGTCCCATCGCCGAGATGGGTCTGCCGATCAAGGTCGAGACGCGCACCGGCGACACGCCGGTGTCGCGGCGTCAGCGACAGCGGCGCTATCCGCCGGATGTCTTGCTGACGACGCCCGAGCAGCTTGCGCTATTGCTCTCTTCCGACGACGCGCCGTTCCTGTTCTCCTCCTTGAAACGCATCGTGCTGGACGAGCTGCATGCGCTGGTGACGTCCAAGCGCGGCGATCTGCTGTCGCTCGGGCTGGCCCGGCTGTGGCGGCTCGCGCCGCAGATACGCGCGATCGGATTATCGGCGACCGTGGCCGAGCCGGATCAGCTCGCGCGCTTCCTGGTGCCGCAGCCTGATGGCAAGGAAGTGGCCGCCGACATCGTGATCGCCGGCGGCGCCGCGCCGCCGCTGGTCGAGATGCTCGATACGCGCGAGCGGCTACCCTGGGCCGGTCACGGCGCGCGTCACGCACTCGCCGAGGTCTATGAGCTGATCAAGCAGAACAAGACCACGCTGGTCTTCGTCAACACCCGCAGCCAGGCCGAGATGTTGTTCCAGGATCTCTGGCGCATGAACGACGACGGGCTCGCGATCGCGCTGCATCACGGCTCGCTCGACGTCGCCCAGCGCCGCAAGGTCGAGGACGCGATGTCGGCGGGACGCTTGCGCGGCGTGGTCTGCACCTCCTCGCTCGACCTCGGCGTCGACTGGGGGGACGTCGATCTCGTGGTCAATATCGGCGCGCCGAAGGGCTCCTCGCGCCTGATGCAGCGCATCGGCCGCGCCAATCACCGCCTCGACGAGGCCTCGCGCGCGGTGCTGGTGCCGGCCAACCGCTTCGAGGTGCTGGAGTGCCGCGCCGCCATCGACGCCATCGCCGAGAACGCGCAGGACACCCCGCCGTTGCGCACCGGTGCGCTCGACGTGCTGGCCCAGCACGTGCTCGGCCGTGCCTGCGGCGAGCCATTCTTCAGCGATGACCTCTATGACGAGGTACGCACCGCCGCGCCCTATGCGGGCCTCGCGCGCGGCGATTTCGACGACGTCGTCGATTTCGTCGCGACCGGCGGCTATGCGCTGAAGACCTACGAGCGCTTCGCCCGCATCAAGCAGGACAAGCAGGGGCGCTGGCGTGTCGCCAATCCAAAGGTGCGGCAGAGCTATCGTCTCAATGTCGGCACCATCGTCGAGGAGCCGATGCTCAAGGTGCGGCTGGTGCGCTCCCGCTCCACCGGCAGCGGTTCGACCGGCGCGATCGCGCGCGGCGGCCGCGTGCTCGGCGAAATCGAGGAATATTTCATCGAGGGGCTGACCGCCGGCGACACCTTCGTGTTCGGCGGCGAGGTCGTGCGCTACGAGGCCCTGGCCGAAGATCAGGTCTACGTCTCTCGCGCCAACGACAAGGATCCGAAGGTGCCGTCCTATATGGGCGGCAAATTTCCGCTCTCGACCTATCTTGCCGAACGTGTGCGCCGCCTGCTCGACGACAGGCGCGCGTGGAACGGTCTGCCGGAGCAGGTGCGCGACTGGCTGTCGCTCCAGAAGGACGTCTCGCGCGTGCCGGGTGTCCGCGAGCTCCTAGTCGAAACCTTTCCGCGCGGCAGCAAGCATTACCTCATCTGCTATCCCTTCGAGGGGCGGCTGGCGCATCAGACGCTCGGCATGCTGCTGACGCGGCGGCTGGAACGCGGCCGCGCCCGGCCGCTCGGCTTCGTCGCCAATGAATATGCGGTGGCGATCTGGGGCCTGGGCGATGCCTCCTTCATGATCCGCAACGGTGAGCTCGATCTCGACGCGCTGTTCAACCCCGACATGCTGGGGGACGATCTCGAAGCGTGGCTGGCCGAATCCGCGCTGATGAAGCGCACGTTTCGTAATTGTGCCTTGATCAGCGGCCTGATCGAGCGTCGCTTCACCAGCGAGGACAAGAGCCGCCGCCAGGTGCTGTTCTCGACCGATCTGGTCTACGACGTGCTGCGTAAGCACCAGGCCGACCACGTCCTGCTGCGCGCCGCCCGCGCCGATGCCGCCACCGGCCTGCTCGACCTGCGCCGTCTCGGCGGCATGCTGGCCCGCATCCAGGGCCGCATCACGCACCGGGAACTCGATCACGTCTCCCCGCTCGCCGTCCCCGTGATGCTGGAAATCGGCCGCGAGTCAGTTTATGGCGAAGCTGCAGACGAGTTGTTGGCCGAGGCCGCCGATGAGCTGGTCAAAGAGGCGATGTCGTAGACTGTTCGCGCGAATGAATTTTTGGGGCACGACTCTTTCCACATCGTCATGCCCGGGCTTGACCCGGGCATCCACGTCTTTGTCTCCGTGGCAAGCGCGTGGATGGCCGGGCATAGGCGAGCGGAAGCGACGCCGTTCTTCGAACGGCTACGCCCGGCCATGACGGAGCAGGCGGCACTATCGATTACTTCAACGCTTGCGCTGGATATTGCCGGTGCATCGTTCGCCGCCGATCTCTCCGGCGCCCTGTTCTGGGAAGCGCAGCGCCTGCTCGTCGTCTCCGACCTGCATCTGGAAAAGGGCTCGAGCTTCGCCACCCGCGGCGTGCTGCTGCCGCCTTACGATACCATCGCGACGCTCGGCCGGCTTGCTGCTGTCATCTCCCGCCATGATCCGCGCACCGTCATCGCGCTCGGCGACAGTTTTCACGATCGCACCGCGCATGAGCGCCTCTCCGCGGAGGATCGCGACGCCGTCGCCGTACTCCAATCCGGCCGCGACTGGATCTGGATCTCGGGTAATCACGATCCGATGCTGCCGCGCGATCTCGGCGGCACCATCGCCGACGAAGTCGCGATCGGCCCGATCACCTTCCGCCACGAGCCGACCGGCGCGTGCGGCGAGATCGCCGGCCATCTCCATCCCAAGGCCCGCGTCTCCGCGCGCGGCCGTTCGATGGAGCGTCGCTGCTTCGCCAGCGACGGGTTGCGCGCCGTGATGCCCGCCTTCGGCGCCTATGCCGGCGGCCTCAGCATCCGCGATGCGGCGTTTGCAAAGATCTTCCCGGAGAACGGTTTTGTCGCCCATCTCCTCGGCGACCGCCGCGTCCACGCCATCGCCGCGTCGCGGTGTTATTGAGGACACGCTCGTCCCTTGTGAGTTGAACACTCTCGCGACAGGCACACTGCACTCCCTCCCCCCTTGCGGGGGAGGGCAGGGAGGGGGGTAGCTCAGGAAAAGGTGTGTGTTTGGCGGTCGCACAAACGTCTATCGAGAGAGTCCCCGTGTGGACCCCCCTCCCTAGCCCTCCCCCGCAAGGGGGGAGGGAACGCACCTTCAGCGTCGCTGCAGTTCAGGCCGCCTTCGCCTGCACGTTATCGCAGAACTCCGCGAGCCGATCGGCGAGCCGCAGCGTCGCCGGGCTCGCATCCGGTGACGCCATCAGCGCCATTTCGGTCTTGTTGATCGGCGCAAAGCCGTCCTTTGCTGTCAGCACGCGATGATCGGCCTGGATCGACATTTCGGACAGGATGCTCAGCCCCATGCCGGCGGCGACCGCGGCCTGGATGCCGGCGAGGCTCGATGACGTGTAGGCCATGTGCCAGGTGCGGCCGGCGCTCTCCAGCGCGTGGATGGCGCCGGCGCGATAGAGGCAGCCCAGCGGAAAGCCGATCAGCGGCACCGACGGCGTGCCCGCGTCGATCGGATGGCTCTTGCTGGTGACCCAGTGCACCCGCTCCGGCCACACCGCGATGGCGCCCTTCTCGCCGGCCTCGCGCTTGTAAAGCGCCAGATCAAGTTCGCCGCGTTCCAGATCGCGGGCGAGGTTCTTGCTCTGGTCGGCGCGGACGTCGAGCCGCAGGCCGGGATGCGAGCGCGAGAATGTTGCCAGCAATTTCGCCAGGCGATAGGCCGCAAAATCCTCGGGAATGCCGAGCCGGATCGCGCCTTCGCTGTCGGGCTGGCTCAGCACGTCGCGCGCCTCCTCCGCAAGCGAGAGCAGCCGCCGCGCATAGGACAGCAGCCGCTCGCCGGCCTCGGTGGGACGCACGTCCTTGCCGTCGCGGTGCAGGAGCACCTGGCCGACATCCTCCTCCAGCCGCTTGATCTGCTGGCTGACGGTCGACTGCGTGCGGTGGACGCGCTCGCCGGCGCGGGTGAAGCCGCCGGCCTCCACGACCGAGACGAAGCTGCGCAGAAGCTCGAGATCGAGCATGGGCGCCTCCATTCGAAAATCCACTGATCGGAAGTTAATCATTTAATTTCCAAATGGCAAGCGGGCTCCCTAGATCGAGGGCTCAGGAGAATGCCCCCATGTCGCTCGCCCCCTCGATTCCCGTTCCCCGCAGCCGCTTCAACACGCTGCCCCTCGCTATCGGACTGTTCTGCCTGCTCTGGAGCTATGCCTTCGTCGCCGGCAAGATCGGCGTCACCCATTGCCCGCCGCTGATCCTGCTCGCCGCGCGCTTCTCGCTCGCCGGCATCTTGATCCTCGGTGCGACGCTGATCCGCGGCGACGACTGGTCATTGTCCTGGCGCGATGTCGCGATCTTCGCCGTGCTCGGCATCGCCAACAACGCGCTCTATCTCGGGCTCGGCTACACCGGCCTGCAATCGGTCTCGGCCGGGCTCGGCGGCCTGATCGTGTCGGCCAATCCGGTGTTCACCGCGGCGCTCGCCGCATTGCTCCTTGGCGAAGGCATGACCTGGCGCAAGGCGAGCGGTCTTTTGCTCGGTGTCATCGGCGTGACGGCGATCGTCTGGCACCGCCTGTCGGTTGGCACCGATTCGCTGCACGGCATCGTGTTCACGCTGGCCTCGCTCGCCTCCATCGTCCTCGGCACGATCCTCTTCAAGCTGCTCGCGCCGAAGGGGTCCTTGTGGATCGGCAACGGCGTGCAGAATCTCGCCGCCGGCATCGTGCTGACGCCGGTTGCGCTCACCTTCGCCGACGTCCATGCGATCGATTTCACCGCGAGCCTGGTCGGCGCCTTCGCCTTCCTCGTGCTCGGCGGCTCCATCCTGGCCTACTGGCTCTGGTTTCATCTCCTGAAAGTGTGTGGCGCCACGGCTGCCAGCGCCTATCATTTCCTGATGCCGCCGCTCGGCATGCTGTTCGCTTTCCTCGTGCTCGGCGAGCATGTCGAGGCGAGAGACCTGCTCGGCATCATCCCGGTCGCGCTCGGCATCTATCTGGTGACGCGGCCGGCCGCGAAGCCTGTGTCGTAGAAGGAGTTATTCATGCCCATCTCCATCACCCTGATCGGCGGCCCGACCGCGCTGATCGAGATCGACGGCTTCCGCCTGCTCACCGATCCGACCTTCGACGATGCGCACTCCGCCTATCAGCTGCCGCATGTGACGCTGGAGAAGACCATCGGCCCCGCGATGAAGGCCGATGCGATCGGCCCGGTCGACGCGGTGCTGCTCAGCCACGACCAGCATTCGGACAATCTCGACAATTCCGGCCGCGAGTTTCTCAAACATGCGAAGCGCGTGCTGACGACAGAGGCCGGCGCCAGGCGCCTCGGCGGCCATGCCGAAGGCCTTGCGCCCTGGGCGACCTCGCATGTGAAGGATCGTGACGGCAATTCACTGACGATCACCGCGACACCAGCGCGCCACGGTCCGGCCGGCATCGAGCCGCTGTCGGGCGATGTCATCGGTTTCGTGGTGTCCTCAAACCGCAAGGACACAAGCGCGGTCTATATCAGCGGCGACACCACCTGGTTCGACGGTGTTGCCGAGGTCGCGCGGCGTTTCAAATGCCGCGTGGTGCTGCCGTTCGCGGGCGCTGCGCAGACGCGCGGGCCGTTTCATCTCACCATGGACACCAACGACACCATCGAGACCGCACGCGCCTTTCCCGACGCGGTGATCGTGCCGCTGCATACCGAAGGCTGGGCGCATTTCCGCCAGAACGGCGAGGATCTGCGCAAGACGTTCGACATGCTCGGCTTCGGGACGCGATTGCGATTGCTGGAGCCGGGCGTGCCGACGGTGATCGAGGCGCCGTAGTCTCAATTGTCATGCGCGGGGCATCCAGTACGTCGCGGCGATTGTTGTGAGAGCGAGATGCCTGACGCCGGCCTCTGGAATACTGGGTCGCCCGGTCAAGCCGGGCGACGAAGAGAGGGGAGGTGGCGTTACCTCAATCCTTCCGGAAAACGATCGACGCCATCCACCCCGTCATCAGCGCCATGGCCGCGGTGGCGAGGCCGTAGATCAGGCCGTTCTGTCGCGCGGTCGTCGCGACGAACTGTTCGAAACCGACCTTGACGATCTCGAAGGCGGTCTCGGTCTTGCCGATGAATGCGCCGCCCGCGAACAGCTTGATCTCGACCTCGTAGGTGCCGATCGGTACCTCCGCCGGCAGCGGAATGCCGGTGCGGAACAGCGTCGGTGTCAGGAACGTCACGGCGCTCGTATCCTCGCGGTAGAGGCCGCGCTGGGTGCGCAGGCGGATGAAGGCGGAGCGGAATGCGTCGTTCGGCACCACGTCGGCATAATCGCCGCTGACTCGTTGGGTCAGCAGCACGTTGTTCAGCCCGATCTGCTGCCGCCGTGCGATGTCGGGCGAGGTGATGACGTCGAACGGGCGGTTGGCGAACAGCGCCAGATAGCTCGGCACCTGCAGGAACTGCCGGTAGTCGGTGTTGATCCAGATGCCGAAAGTGCGCTCCTTGCGCCGTGTCACCATGTCGGCGCGCGGGCCCATCACGGTGACCACGAGGTCGTAAGCCGTGCGATCCGCGGGCGTCGTGGCGTCCTTCTCGACCGAGCCGAACAGCACCAGCTCCTCGCCGGAATAATTCGGCGTCACGGTGACGCGGTGGTTGGAGACCGACACGATCAGCCGCTCGGCCCGCGCGGCGCTGCCGAGCAACAGGACGAGCACGACTGCGAGAAGCGCGCGTGTCATCCGCTCACCCCCAGCTCACGGATGGTGAAGAGATCCTCCGGCCGGATCACCAGCTCGATCACAAAGCGGACGCCGACCGAGAGGATCAACAGGCCCAGCAGCAGCCGCAGCTGCTCGCCGCGGATCTTCTGGCCGGCCCGCGCGCCGAACTGCGCGCCGGTGACGCCGCCGACCATCAGGATCAGCGCCAGCACGGCATCGACGAGGTGATTGGTCACCGCATGCAGCATGGTCGCGAGCAGCATGGTGGCCACGGTCAGGACCATCGAGGTCCCGATCACCGTCGAGGTCGGCACCCGCAGCAGGTAGATCATGATCGGCACCAGGATGAAGCCGCCGCCGATGCCCATGATGGCGCCGATAAAGCCGATCATGATGCCGACGATGACCACGGGGATCACCGAGAGATAGATCTTCGAGCGCTTGAACCGCATCTTCAGCGGCAGGCCATGGATCCAGTTGTGCGTGCGTCGCGGCGGCACCGCGCCGCGCCGGGTCCGCATCAGGGCGCGCAGGCCTTCGGAGAACATCAGGCTGCCGACGGTGGTGAGCAGCACGACATAGGACAGTGCGATCATCAGGTCGAGCTGGCCGAGTGCGCGAAGCTGCGTGAAGGTCCATACCCCCAGCGCGGTGCCGGTTACACCGCCGCAGAGCAGCACGCTCGCCAGCGCCGGATCGATCGCGCGCCGCCGCCAGTAGGAGATCGCGCCGGAAAAGGAGGAGGCCGCGATGTGGCTCGCGACCGAGGCGACCGCGACCGCCGGCGTGATGCCGATGAAGATCAGCAGCGGCGTCATCAGGAAGCCGCCGCCGATCCCGAACATGCCGGAGACGAAGCCGACCGCCGCGCCCATCGCCAGCACCAGGAAGACGTTGACCGGAAGATCGGCGATCGGGAGATAGAGCTGCATTGAACGACGCACCGGCGAGACGGATCGACGAGCGCGGAATGCTCGCGGGAAGATCGGAACGATTGCCGCGTCCCTCAATAGCCGAATTCGCCGGCGGAGGGATCAGGAATCTTGGGCGTTGCGAATGGGCTAAGAGGGATCAGATCACTGCTTCGCTGCGAGCGGAGGATTCCGCCACATTCTCCGCCGTCATGCCCCGGCTTGACCGGGGCATCCAGTACGCCGCAGCTTCTCCGCATCCAACCGGCGTCTTTGGAATACTCGGTCGCCCGGTCAAGCCGGGCGCCGACAAGAGGAGAAAGCGTACTCAACCGCTCAATGCGCCGCGGACGCCGAGCGCTTGGTCGCGACCGGTTTCGGCGCGGGCTTGGCGTTCGCCTGCGGCGCGCTGTCCCAGCCGCCGTTCGGGGCCGGGACGTTGACGGCGTCGTCGGGCTGCGGTTCGGCGCTGAAGGTCTGGATCGCGAGCTTGGCGGCGGCGAGCGATTGCGGGTCGAGGCGCTTCGCCACGTCGTCGCGCTTGCCCGCCGCGTCCGCATCGCCCTGGGCGGCTGCGAGGCTGAACCACTTGTAGGACTCGGCGAGGTTCTGCTCGACGCCGATGCCGCGGGCATAGAGGATGCCGAGATTGAACTGGCTGTCGGCGACGCCGCGGTCGGCCGCCTTGCGGAACCACTGCGCCGCGCGATTGTAATTGGCACCGCGTCCGCCGCCGTCGGCATCGAGCACCGCGAGATTGTGCATCGCCTTGGCGCTGCCGCGCTCGGCGGCCTGCGTGTAGTAGCGGCGGGCGATGTCGGCGTCCTTCTTCACCCCGAGGCCCTTCTCGTAGAGCGTGCCGAGGCGGAAGGTTGCGGGCACCACGCCGGCCTGCGCCGCGCGGTCGTACCATTTCGCAGCTTCGTCGTAGTTTGCAGCGACGCCCTTGCCTTCGGCAAAGCGCATGCCGATTTCGTAGGCGGCGGTCGCATCGCCCTTCATCGCGGCGGTGCGCAAGGCCGGGCCGCCGATACCGTCAGGCAGCTTTTCGCTCGGCGGCACCTGGATGAGACCGAGCCGCGCGCGGCTGGCGCCCGAGAGCGCGCCGGTGACGTCGCTGGCGGCAGGCGGCACGGGAGCAGGAGCGGGCGGGATTTCGACCGAGGCCGAGCTGCCGGAATTGGGCGTGGGCGCCGGCGCGGCATTGTTCTGGGATTGCCGTCCGATCGGCGTCGGTGAGGTCATCGAGGGCGTGACCTGCTCGGGCGTGGCGGGCTTGGTCTCGACCGGGGGCGGCGGGGCCTGCGGCGCGGGCTGGCTGGACGTGTTCTCCATCGCCTGCGGCGCCGGCGGCGCACTGCCACCATCGAGCAAGTTCATCGCCATCTTGAAGGTGCCGAGCACGATCACGACCACGCTCGCGCCGACCAGCAGCGAGCGAATCTTCGAGGTGATGGTCGAAGCGCCTTCCTGGCCCTTGTCCTTGGCGCGGGCGATTGCGGCCTTGGCGCCACGGGCCGGCTTCTCAGGCGGCTGCGCGGCGGCGGCCTGGGCGGCGCGGCGCGCGGCCGCGATGAAGCTCGACGACGACACCGGCTCCTTCGGAGCAGTGGGAACTCCGCTGATCGCGCTTTCGGACGCGGCAATGCGCTCCGACGGCGTGGCGACGCGCCCACCCGGCCGTGTGCCCGGCTCGAGCGGATGGTCCGGCGGCAATTCCGGCGCGAGCGCACCGCGCGCGGGCGCGGTATGCGGCTCCAGGATTTCGCTGATCGCGCGCGGCGGCAAGGGTGGTGCGGCTTGCGGCGCCGTCGTCGCCATCGGGACCGGCGGCGGAGCGGCCGGTGCCGCGGCGGCGTGGAATTCGCGCGGCGCGGCCACGAAGGCGGAATGCGCCGGCTGCTGCATGGCGGCCGGATTCGGCAGCTCAGGCTTCGGATCGTATTTCGGCTGCTGTTGCTGCGGCCGAGCTTCGCGCGCCATCGGCGCGGGCTCCATGGGCGCAGCCATCGGCATCGGCATCGGCTGCGGTGCAGGGGCCGGCGGCGCGGTGCGCACCGCGCGCAGATCGCCCTCGATCATCGAGAGGCGATCGACGACGTGGCCGAGCGCGCTGTGGACGGCTTCGAGCGAGTCCTGGGTGCTGCGGTTGGTCTCGGCCTGGCTGAAGCGGATGTCGGAGAGCTCGCGCTTGACGAGATCGACCATGCCGGAATCGGGGGCCGGCGCCGAATTGCGGCTCTCGGCGAGCGCGGAATAGGTCGCCTGCTGCCGCTCCAGGTGGCGCAGGATGTCGTGCAGCCCGTCCTCGACGCGGCTCAGATTGCCGTTGCGCGGATCGGAGGCGGCTTCGATCCGCTCCAGCAGATAGGAGACGCGCTGTTCGAGATGCGCAAAGGTCGAGGCCGAATCGTTGCCGACCTGCATGCGATCGAAACGATCCGACAGCGCACGGATCGCGGCTTCCAGATGTTCGGTGCTCTCGGCAGGCTGAGGCCGCTCGCGCGTTTCCAGCGCGGCGGTGAGTGCCGCGATGCGCTGCTCGAGCACGGCAAAGCTGTCGCCGGGGCCGGACGAGCGTGTGATCTGGTCGACCTTGGACGACAACAGCTGCACGTCCTCGGAAAGCCGTGCCAGCGCTTCGTTGGAGGCGACGTTGGAGACGATGCCGCGCAGCGCCGAGATCGCGCCTTCGAGCTGGCGCACCGTGGACGGATCGTCATTGGCGCGCAGGATCAGATCGAGCTTGGCGCCGAGATTGCGGATCGCCTCGTCATAGCCGGTGAGCTGCTCGGCTGGCGTCAGCGTGCGCAGCACCTGCTTGATGTCGGACAGCGCGTGCTCGATGCCTGACAGGACCTGGCCGTCGGTGCCGGACGAGCGGGTCTCGTCGATGCGACGGTGCAGCGAGCGGATTTCGTTTTCGATCGACTCGATCGCGCGGCGCGGCATCGCCTCGGTGATGGCGTGGCGGATCTCCGCAAGCTCGCTACGGAAGGCGTTGATCGCCTGCTCGGTATTGTCAGGGCGCTGGAGCGATTCGATCTGGCTCGTGATCTTGAGCAGATGGCGCTCGAGCGCCGAGAAATCCGGCTGCGGTGGTGGCGGAGCGTAGGCAGGCTGGGGCGGCGCCATGGGCGGGGCGTAGGGAGCTGCCGTGGGTGCAATCGACGGCGCGGCGCGCGGCGGCATCTGCCTGGGCGTAAAGCCGTCGAGCTCGCTCTGCCGCGCCGTGATCTCGGCGACGGCGACGTCGAACGAGGCGGGGCTCAGTGGCGGCGAGTTGCGATAGACCTGTGCGGCCGCGCGCTCGACCGCATCGGCCTGGCGCTGGCGCGTCTCGGCGGGTGCGGGCCGCGGAGGCTGCGGTTGAAGCTGCTGCGGCTTTGAGATTTGCGACAGGCGCGCGTCGAGCCGCGAGATCGCATCGTTGAGCTGGCGTGCGACGCCCTGCTCGCGCGAGACCTCTTGTCGTGAAGAGTCCTGGCGCGGGGTGGGCTTTGAGATCCGTTCGATCTGCTGGGTGATCGCGTCGAGCCGCTGGTGGATGTCGGCGACTTCGCGGCTCTCCGGACTCGGTACGTGATTCGGCATGTGTTGCGGACGCTGCTCGTAAGGTCCGCGAAAGTTCGGCGGGGCAGTTTCGCCGAGCGTGGAGTTCAGCCAATCGTTGAGTGACATGCCGGCTCTGCGCGCAGCAGCTTCGGCCCGCTCCCGGACGGAGGGATCGATGCCGTCAACACTCCACGATACGCGCGAATTCATGACTCTGTCCGGTTCCGACTCCGGCGCCCCACCCGGCACCTCCAGCCTCCCCACGCGTGCCGGTTGTAAAGACAATCGGATTTGGCGCGGGTCGTCTGCCTCGAAAACCGACTTTTTCCTGTTACGGTAAATAACGGGTTAAGGAACGCGTTGCCGATGTCTTAAAGTTGGGCGAGGGGAACCCGGGGGGTCCCCTCGTGGTGGCTGCGCGACCTGCTGCCCCTACACATTCCGTCGTCATCGCCCGCGAAGGCGGGCGATCCAGTACGCCGCGGCAGCTCGATTCCAGCCGCGCGGCCTCGGAGTACTGGATGCCCCGCCTTCGCGGGGCATGACACCGGTGGTGTGGTGACGGTCTCCTGTAACGTCGGGCCAGCCCCTCAGCCCTTCCCCTCGCGCTTGCCGTCTTCCAGCGGCACCACCGTGCCCTTGCCGCTCATCGTCGACAGCGCCGCGAGTGCCTCTTCGCAAAAATCGGCCACCATCTGCTCGTGGCGGGCGCCGAGGCGAAGCAGGAGCAGGTTGCCGAGATCGAGCCGGCCCTCCGCCGTGCCGTCCGGAAAACGCTTTTTGAGGATCCGCTCGTAATTCTCGTGCCGGTCGCGGTGGTGCTCCAGCCGGGCCATCAGATCGGTGCGCATGGGCTCGATGTCGATGCTGTCGAGCGCATGCAGCCGCACCAGGAGGTCGTCCTTGATCGAGGGCGGCGTGCTCGGCCGCGCGGCCCAGTGCCGCAGCGCTGTTCGGCCCTCGGGAGTCAGCGTATAAATCAGCTTGTTGGGCTTGCCGGATTGCACGACTTCGCGGCCCTGGATGTAGCCGCGGTCGCGCAGCTTGGAGAGCTCGCGATAAATCTGCTGGTGGTCGGCCTTCCAGAAGAAGCCAATCGAGGAATCGAACGTCTTGGCGAGCTCGTAACCAGTCATCGGACGTTCCGTCAGGCATGCGAGGATTGCGTCGCCCAGTGCCATGACTGGCCTCCTTCGTCTTCGATCTTGACCAACCAGCTTGACTTTATGCGCATCTGCGCATATGCGTCAATGTGCATATGGGACGGCTTCGGAGCGGGCCACAAGACCCACCCCGAAGATCCAGCAAAATCAACCTCTTCGCTACTGTGCATGGGGTTGTTTTCGCGTTTTTTTGCCCAGGCCTTTAGGGAGGCACCTGAGAATGACCGGCCTCGACTCGTGGTACGGCTACATGAAGTCCCAAGATCGCGCTGAAGCCCGCAAAGCGCTCTGGGACCTGCTCCATCCCGATGCGGTCTTCGAAAGCCCTGTGGTGCATTCGCCCCAGCGCGGCCGCGACATCACCTTCAAATATCTGTCGAGCGCCGAGAAGGTCCTCGGCGGTCCCGGCTTCACCTATGTCGGCGAGTGGCGAAGCGAGAGCGGCGCCGTGCTCGAATTCAAGAACGTGATCGACGGCATCGAGATCAACGGCGTCGACATCATCAGCTTCGATCCCGAGGGACGCATCACGAATTTCAAGGTGATGGTGCGTCCGCTCAAGGCCATCAACATGCTGCACCGCCTGATGGCGGAGCAGCTTGCCGCCCAATCATAGCGAATCCCACCATTTCAACGGCCATGCCGGGAGACCACCATGCCGATCTATAAAGCCCCCGTCGAAGACGTGAATTTCTTGCTCAACGACGTCTTCCAGATCGATCGTTACGACAATCTGCCCGGCTTCTCCGATGCGTCCAGCGACGTGCGCGAGGCGATCCTGGGCGAAGCCGCCAAGCTCGCCGAAGAGGTGCTCCAGCCGCTCAACCGCGTCGGCGATCTCGAAGGCTGCAAGCGCGCCGATGACGGCAGCGTCACGACGCCGAAGGGTTTCAAGGACGCCTTCAAGCAGGTCGCTGAAGGCGGCTGGCTTGGTCTGTCGGCTCCGACCGAGTTCGGTGGGCAGGGCCTGCCGGTGACGCTCTCCCAGGCCGTCAACGAATTCCAGATCTCCGCCAACATGGCGTTCTCGATGTATGGCGGCCTCACCATGGGCGCGACCGCAGCCCTGATCGTGCACGGCTCGCCCGAGCAGAAGCAGACCTACGTGCCGAAGATGGTGGCCGGCGAATGGACCGGCACCATGAACCTGACCGAGCCGCATTGCGGCACCGATCTCGGCATGCTCCGCACCAAGGCGGTGCGCCAGCCCGACGGCAGCTTCAAGATCACGGGCACCAAGATCTTCATCTCGGCCGGCGAGCATGACTTGGCCTCCAACATCATCCACCTCGTGCTCGCCCGCATCGAGGGCGCGCCTGGCGGCATCAAGGGCGTGTCGCTGTTCGTGGTGCCGAAATTCCTGGTGAATGCCGACGGTTCGGTCGGCGCCCGCAACGGCGTGGTCTGCGGCTCGATCGAGCACAAGATGGGCATCCACGGCAATTCCACCTGCGTGATGAACTACGACAGCGCCACCGGCTGGCTGATCGGCGAAGAGAACAAGGGCATGCAGGGCATGTTCGTGATGATGAACGAGGCCCGGCTCGGCGTCGCCGTGCAGGGGCTCGCGCAGTCCGAGGTCGCCTATCAGAACGCCGTCGCCTATGCCCGCGAGCGCATCCAGGGCCGTTCGCTGACCGGCACCAAGGCGCCGGACAAGCCGGCCGATCCGATCATCGTGCATCCCGACGTGCGCCGCACGCTGCTCTCGATCCGCGCCTTCAACGAGGCCGCGCGCGCCTTCGTGATCTGGACCGCGCTGAAGAGCGACGTCGCCCACCGCTCGGAGGATCCCAAGGACCGCCAGGCCGCCGACGACCACATGGGCCTGATGACGCCGGTGCTGAAGGGCTTCCTCACCGATTACGGCTTCGCCAACGCGGTGCAGGCGCAGCAGATGTATGGCGGTCACGGCTACATCGCCGAGCAGGGCATGGAGCAGTTCGTGCGCGATGCCCGCATCGCCATGATCTATGAAGGCGCCAACGGCATCCAGGCCCTCGACCTCGTCGGCCGCAAGCTGCCGCGCGACGGCGGCCGCGCCATCATGGCCTTCTTCGGCGAGGTCATGGCCTTCGCCAAGGAGAACGGCGGCGACGAGGCGCTGAAACCCTTCATCACCCCGCTCTCGGCTTCGCTCGGCCATCTCCAGCAGGCCACCACCTGGCTGATGCAGAACGCGATGATGAAGCCCGATAATGCGGGAGCTGCCGCAACCGATTACCTGCATCTCTTCGGCTTCGTCGCGCTCGGCTACATGTGGGCGAAGATGGCCAAGGTGACCAATGCCAAGATTGCCGAGAGCGGGGCGACGCCCTATCTCTCGACCAAGCTCGTCACCGGCCGCTTCTTCATGGAGCGGATGTTGCCGGAGACCGCGGCCAATCTCGCGCGCATCCAGTCGGGCTGCGCCACCATCATGGAACTGCCGGCAGAAGCGTTCTGAATATTTTCGCTTCACCCATAGTCCCGGCCGCGTCGCGGTCGTAACCGATAGCTGCAATCAGGAGGCTCCCATGGCAGATGCCTATATCTACGACCACGTCCGAACCCCGCGCGGCCGCGGCAAGGCCGACGGCGCGCTGCACGAAGTCACCGCGCTCGCGCTCGCCACGGTGCCGTTGAAGGCGCTGAAGGACCGCAACAATTTGCCGGAAGATTCCGTCGACGACGTCGTGCTCGGCGTGGTCGATCCGGTCGGCGAGGCGGGCTCCGACATCGCGCGTTTTGCCGCGCTGAAGGCGGGCCTCGGCGAAGCCGTGCCCGGCGTGCAGATCAGCCGCTTCTGCGCCTCCGGCCTGGATGCCGTGAACTTTGCCGCTGCCCAGGTGATGAGCGGCCAGCATGATCTCGTC
Source organism: Bradyrhizobium niftali (assembly GCF_004571025.1). Classification (GTDB taxonomy): domain Bacteria; phylum Pseudomonadota; class Alphaproteobacteria; order Rhizobiales; family Xanthobacteraceae; genus Bradyrhizobium; species Bradyrhizobium niftali. The sequence continues at coordinate 172,070 of NZ_SPQT01000014.1, forward strand.
ATCGGCGGCGGTGCCGAATCGATGAGCCGTGTCGGCATCGGCGCCTCCGGCGGCGCCTGGCCGATGGATCCGTCGATGGCGGTGCCCGCCTATTTCATGCCGCAGGGCGTCTCGGCCGATCTGATCGCGACGAAGTACGGCTTCTCGCGCGATGACGTCGACGCTTACGCGGTGCAGAGCCAGCAGCGTGCCGGCAAGGCCTGGGACGAGGGCCGCTTCAACAGGTCGGTCGTGCCGGTGAAGGACATCAACGGCCTCACCATCCTCGCCAAGGACGAGCATATGCGTCCCTCGACGACGATGCAGTCGCTGGCGCAGCTGCAGCCCTCGTTCACGATGATGGCGCAGATGGGCGGTTTCGACGGCGTCGCCGTGCAGTCGCATCCGGAGATCGAGCGCGTCAATTACGTGCACCACGCCGGCAACTCCTCGGGCATCGTCGACGGCGCCGGCGCCGTGCTGCTCGGCAGCAAGGAGGCGGGCAGCAAATACGGCCTGAAGCCGCGGGCAAAAATCCGCGCGTTTGCGAACATCGGCTCCGAGCCAGCGATGATGCTGACCGGTCCGGTCGACGTCACCGAAAAGCTGTTCGCGCGCTCCGGCATGAAGAAGTCGGACATCGACCTGTTCGAGCTCAACGAGGCCTTTGCCTCGGTGGTGCTGCGCTACATCCAGGCCTTCGACATCGACAATGCCAAGATCAACGTCAACGGCGGCGCCATTGCGCTCGGCCATCCGCTTGGGGCGACCGGCGCGATGATCCTCGGCACCGTGCTCGACGAGCTCGAGCGTACCAACAAGTCCACCGCGCTGGTGACGTTGTGCATCGGCGGCGGCATGGGCACCGCCACCATCATCGAGAGGGTGTAACTGCGTAGGGTGGGTTAGCCCTGCAGATGCGCGAAGCGCATCTGCTTGGCGTAACCCACCACTTCTTTCCCCGCGGACTGGTGGATTACGCCTTCGGCTAATCCACCCTACGAGATCACCGTCAACCGCCGCGCCTGAGATCGGCTGCGGCACCGAGGAGCAACCAACATGGCTTACAAGAATTTCAAGGTTGAGACCGACGCCGACGGCATCGCGCTCGTCACCTGGGACATCCCGGGCCGTTCGATGAACGTGCTCGACGAGACCTCGACCAGCGAGCTCGATGCGATCGTCAAGGAAACCACGGCCGACGCCGCGGTGAAGGGCGTCGTCATCACCTCGGCCAAGGAGGCGTTCTGCGCCGGCGCCGATCTGTCGATGCTGGAAGGCATGAACCAGGCCTACGCCAAGGTCTTCAGCGAGCAAGGCGAGACGGCGGCGAACCAGATGCTGTTCGACCAGAGCCGGCGCTTCTCGCAGGTGCTGCGCTCGATCGAAACCTCCGGCAAGCCGTGGGCGGCCGCGATCAACGGCCTCGCGCTCGGCGGCGGCTTCGAGATCACGCTGTGCTGTCACTACCGTGTGGCGGCTGAGAATCCCAAGACGCGCCTCGGCCTGCCCGAGGTCAAGGTCGGCCTGTTCCCCGGCGCCGGCGGCACGCAGCGCGTGCCGCGCCTGGTGCCGCCGCAGGACGCGATGACCATCCTGCTCAAGGGCGATCCGGTCACGATCGACAAGGCCAAGGCGCTGAATCTGATCCACGCCATCGTTCCGGCCTCCGATCTCATCAAGGCCGCGAAGGACTGGATCAAGGGCGGCGGCAAGGCCGTCGCGCCCTGGGACGAGAAGGGCTTCAAGCTGCCCGGCGGCCCGGTGTTCTCCAAGGCCGGCATGATGATGTTCCCGGCCGGCAACGCGATCTATCGCCGCGAGACCTACGACAACTATCCGGCCGCGCGCGCGATCATGAGCTGCGTCTATGAAGGCCTGCAGTTGCCGATCGACGCCGCGCTGCGCGTGGAGTCGCGCTACTTCACCTCGGTGCTGCGCTCCAAGGAAGCGGCCGCGATGATTCGCAGCCTGTTCCTGTCGATGCAGGAGCTCAACAAGGGCGCGCGTCGTCCGAAGGACGTGCCCGCAACCAAGGTGAAGAAGATCGCCGTGATCGGCGCCGGCTTCATGGGGGCGAGCGTCGGCTACGTCTCCGCGCGTGCCGGCCTCGATGTCGTCCTGATCGACCGCGATCAGGAGAGCGCGGACAAGGGCAAGGCGCATGCGCAGAAGGTGATCGAGGAGCAGATCAAGAAGGGCCGCGCCAAGCCCGCGGATGCCGAAGCTCTGCTCGCGCGCATCACGCCGACCGCGGACTACGCGGCGCTGAAGGACGTCGACCTCGTCATCGAGGCCGTGTTCGAGGACCGCAAGGTCAAGGCGGAGACCTTTGCCAAGGCGCAGGAATATCTGAAGCCGGACGTGGTCTTCGCGTCGAACACCTCGACGCTGCCGATCACCTCGCTTGCGGAAGCCTTCAAGGACCAGGGCAAGTTCGTCGGCATCCACTTCTTCTCGCCGGTCGAGAAGATGATGCTGGTCGAGATCATCCTCGGCAAGAACACCGGCGATGTCGCGCTCGCGACCGCGCTCGACTATGTCCGGCAGATCGGCAAGACGCCGATCGTGGTCAACGACAGCCGCGGCTTCTTCGCCAACCGCTGCGTCGGCCGCTACGTCGCCGAAGGCAACGAGATGTTCCTGGAAGGCGTGCCGCCGGCGATGATCGAGAACTGCGCCAAGATGGCCGGCATGCCGGTCGGCCCGCTCTCGCTGTCGGACGAAGTCGCGCTCGACCTCGGCCTCAAGATCATGAAGGCGACGGAAGCCGACCTCGGCCCGAACGCCATCAACCCCGATCAGAAGAAGCTGATGGTGGAGATGGTCGAGAAGCAGGGCCGTCTCGGCCGCAAGAACAGCAAGGGCTTCTACGACTATCCCGAGAAGGGCAAGGGTCAGAAGAGCCTGTGGCCGGGCCTCTCGGCGTTGCAGCCGAAGCAGCTCGACCCCGACACGCTCGACGTCGAGGAGCTGAAGCAGCGCTTCCTGGTGGTGCAGGCGGTCGAGGCCGCGCGCACGGTGGAGGATCACGTCATCACCGATCCGCGCGAGGCGGATGTCGGCTCGATCCTCGGCTTCGGCTTCGCGCCGTTCACCGGCGGCACACTGTCCTACATCGACTTCATGGGCACGAAGAAGTTCGTCGAGCTCTGCCACAAGCTGGAAGCGAAATACGGCTCGCGCTTCACGCCGCCGAAGCTGCTCGAGGAGATGGCGGCGAAGGGCGAAACTTTCTACGGCCGATTCGCGCCGAAGAAGGCGGCGGCCTGATTCGCCCCAAGGTTATTTGAAGACAAAGGCCGGATCATCGATCCGGCCTTTTTGTTTGGGCGATGTCATCACGGTTGCGTCAGGAGGTTCCCGATCTGTGGAACCGGTCACAGAATTCGCGTAGGAACCGTGCCAGAGTCCCGCTGCCGCGGTGTCGCGCAATTGTCATAGGCGCGTCAAAGCGGCGCCGTTCTTTTGCTCGGCCCTGGCACTAGTCTTGCTGTGGGACAGGGGCATGAACCCGTTGGGACGCTTGCCGATCCATCGGCAAGTTGCAGACGAAATAAGAAAGTGTCCTTGATGAACTCTTTGGTGCTGCGGAAGACCGCGCTCGGCCGCGATCTCACCGCGAAATACGCTGTTGCATCCACAAATGGCCGTCTCTGGCTGCAACAGAAGCCGGCACGCCTGCGCCGCAAGGGGCCTGTGCTTTGGGCAGCCCTGGCGTTACTTGTGCTGGCGGCGGATTTTCTGCTCGGGTGTCTCGCTTGGCTCGCCGTCGATTTCGTCATCGGATGAGACGTTGCGCGCGTGCAGCACATAGGCTGCCAAGAGATAGGCGAGCTGGCTGACGACAAGACAGATGGCAATGACGATCACGCCCGCCATCATCCCGAATTCGTAAACGCGCAGAATTATCGCCGAGAAAACTGCGATGAGCGGCGAGGTCAAGACCAGCGCCCAGATCTTGTAGACGTAACCTGTCGCTAATCCCACCAGCGCACTTGCGACGATCAGGACGAAGACAATCGTCAAGTTCAACTCCGATGAGAGTCCAAATAATCTTCAACAATTCCGCCACGCTCGCCCGCTTTGCGGGTGCTGACAAGACAGCACTACTTACATTTGGTGAACAGCAGGTCATAAGTCTAATTAAGGTACGATGATCCGGCGAAATGGGTTCGCTCCGCCGGGCAGCAAATTAGGAAAGGCCGGATCGTCGGTCCGGCCTTTCGCTTTTGCGTCTTGCGAGCGCTTACTTCGTCTGGGCCAGCCCTTCCTTCCTCAGCGCCTCCTGCACCTGCGGCCGCGCTGCGACGCGGGTCTGGTAGGCAGTGAGGTTGGGCATCGCCGAAAGGTCGAACTTCATCCGCTCGCCCCAGGTCAGCATCGTGAAGAGATAGCCGTCGGCAACCGTGAACTGCTTGCCCATCAGGTAGTCGCGGCCGGCGAGCTGGCTGTCGATGTATTTCAGCTTGCCCATGACGCGGTCCTTGAAGAACGCCTTGGCCTCGTCGTTCAGCGCCGGTGCGAACAGCGGACCGAAGCTCTTGTGCACCTCCGAGGTGAGGAAGTTCAGCCATTCGAGCAGTTTGTAGCGCTCGGCACTGCCGTGGGCGGGCGCCAGCGCCTTGGCAGTAGCCTGATCGGCGATCATCTGGACAATCACCGGGCCTTCGGTCACGATCTCACCGCTGTCGAGGCCCAGCGCAGGGACCTGGCCCTTGGGGTTCAGCTTCAGATAATCCTCACCATTTTCGAGCTTCTTGGCCCGGATATCGACCTTGACCAGCTCGTAGGGCAGGCCGGCCTCGAGGAGCGCGATGTGGGGGGACAGGGAGCAGGCGCCGGGCGAGTAATAGAGTTTCATGGAATTTCCTCCTCTTGTTGCTTGGCTTGGGCGAATGAACGCCTACATGCACCTGCATGCAATAGTCAAGATTGATGCAGGTGCATCGAGTGGGGTAAGAGACGGGCGACGAGTTTGAGTGGGATCATGAAACGCAAACCATCGACCGAGGCAACCGCCGCCTGGATCCGCCTGATGCGGGTGCAGAGCCGCGTCCTCGACTGCGTCGAGCAGGACCTGAAGAAGTCGGGGTTCCCGCCGCTGGCCTGGTATGACGCGCTGCTCGAACTGTCGCGCGCGCCCTCCGGCGAGTTGCGGCCTGTGGAACTCGAACGGCAGATGCTGATCCCGCAATACTCCACCTCGCGCCTGATCGACCGCCTGGTCGACGAGGGGCTCGCCTCGCGGCGCGAATGCAAGATCGACAAGCGCGGACAGTTCGTCGAGATCACCGAAGCCGGCCGCGAGTTGCAGAAGCGGATGTGGAGTGCCTATTCCGCTGCGATCGAGAAATATGTCGGTTCGAAATTGTCCGATGCCGATGCCGTCAAGCTCAGCGGCCTGCTCGACCGGCTGGGCTGCTCGTGTGGCGAGATGAAGCTGCCGCCCGCCGCCAACGTCAACGAAAGCACGCCGTCGCGATGATCGCGCGGCAAACCAGCACGTCTGCGCGCCCGGTGGGTTCGCGGACCATCCCGTCACCCGCGCATTCGGTCGAAGCGCTTTTGATTAGAGTTTGATATGGCGCGAGACCAGATCGATATGACGCCGTTGCAGTCGCGCGACGAGCTCGTTGCGTGGTTCGAGGAGGGCTGCAAGAACCCGTCCGAATTCCGCTTGGGCACCGAGCACGAGAAGACGCCGTTCACGCTCGAAGGGCACCGTCCGGTGCCTTACGAAGGCGCGCGCGGCATTGGCGCGCTGCTCGAGGGCATGAAGCTCCTGCTCGGCTGGGAGCCGATCATGGAGAAGGGCAACATCATCGGCCTCTACGACGTCACCGGCGGCGGCGCGATCTCGCTCGAGCCGGGCGGACAGTTCGAGCTTTCCGGTGCGCCGGTCGAGAACGTGCACCAGACCCAGAGCGAGCTGATGGCGCATCTGGCGCAGGTGCGCGAGATCGCAACGCCGCTCGGCATTGGCTTCCTCGGGCTCGGCATGACGCCGTCCTGGTCGCGCGCCGACATTCCGGTGATGCCCAAGGGGCGCTACAAGATCATGACCAACTACATGCCGAAGGTCGGCCAGTACGGCCTCGACATGATGTACCGGACCTGCACGGTGCAGACCAATCTCGACTTCTCCTCCGAAGCCGACATGGTCAAGAAGCTGCGCGTGTCGCTCGCGCTCCAGCCGGTCGCAACCGCGCTGTTCGCAAATTCGCCGTTCACCGAAGGCAAGCCGAACGGCTTCCTCTCCTTCCGCTCCGAGATCTGGCGCGACACGGACAATGCGCGCGCGGGCATGATGCCCTGGGCGTTCGAGGACGGCATGGGCTTCGAGCGCTATGTCGACTACGCGCTCGACGTGCCCATGTATTTCGTCAAGCGCGGCGAAGAGTACATCGACGTCTCGGGCTCCTCGTTCCGCGCCTTCTTCGACGGCCGCAACAACAATCTTCCCGGCGAGCGGCCGACATTGTCGGACTGGGCCAACCATCTCTCGACGATCTTCCCGGAAGTGCGGCTGAAGCGCTATCTCGAGATGCGCGGCTCCGATGGCGGACCGTGGGGCCGTCTGCCAGCGCTGCCGGCGTTCTGGGTCGGGCTGCTCTATGACGATGTGTCGCTCGATGCCGCCTGGGACATGGTGAAGCACTGGACCGCGCATGAGCGCCAGGCCCTGCGCGACGACGTGCCGCGCTTCGGCTTCAAGGCGCGGATCAGGGACCGCTATCTGTTCGAGATCGCCAAGGAATGCCTCGTTCTGGCACATGCCGGCCTGCGCCGGCGCGGCCGGATCGACCAGCTCGGCCGCGACGAGACGCGGCATCTGGAGCCGCTCGACCGCATTATCGATTCCGGCCGCACGCCGGCCGAGGAAATGCTGGAGAAGTTCAACGGCCCCTGGAAGGGCTCCGTGGAACCGGCCTACGCGGAATACGCGTTCTAGCTGCGCGAAGTACGCGTTCTAGACCAACAGGCCGACGACCAGGACTTGAGCCGTTCATCGCCCATACAGGTTTGCGGCGATCAAATGACCGGCTGAAAAAACCTGAGCGTCGCCAATAACTCGAAAGCTGTTCTGATGGGGAAGGGCCGCCTGTCCGTCATGGCAAGGGTCTTGGCAAGCGTCGTGGCATGCGCCGCGCTGCTTTCGCTCGCGGTTGCGAGCTGGCCTGCAAGCGCCCAGACGGCATTCGACCGGCCCGGCGGCGACTATTTCAGCACGCCGGTCACATCGGGCGACCCCGAGGATTGCGCGCTGCTGTGCGAGCGTGACCGCCGTTGCCGCTCCTGGAGCTTCAACTATCCCGACGTCGAGGGCGGCTCAGCGGTGTGCTGGCTGAAGAACACGGTGCCGGCACGCGTGCCGGGCAGTTGCTGCATCTCCGGCGTCCGCGGCGCCGGCGTGATCGAGCCGCGCGTCGAAGGCGTGGAGACCTCGATCGACCGCCCCGGTGGCGATTTGCGCAATTTCGAGCTCAAGGACGGTGAAGGCGAGGAGGCCTGCAAGGCCGCTTGCACCGCCGACAACAAGTGCCGCGCCTTCACCTATGCCCGCCCCGGCTACACCGGCCGCGAGGCGCGCTGCTTCCTGAAAAAGGAAATCAAGCCGCCGCGCCGCAAGGCGGGGTTCACGTCGGGCGTGGTGCGGTAGCACGCAGCTCTCACCGCCGTCATTGCGAGCGTAGCGAAGCAATCCAGGCTGCCGCCGCGGAAGGATTCTCGATTGCTTCGCTGCGCTCGCAATGACGAGGAGGACGAAGCGGACATCTCACTCCGCCGCGATTACCGTGAGCTCCGGCCACAGCGCCTTCCATCGCGCGGTCTTCACCGCGTAACTTGCCGCGGAAAAATTCGGGCCCGGATTGGGCCGCGCAATCAATCCCGCGACATCGCCAAAGCCATGCGGCGCGTAGACCTCGTAGCCGTCGCCTGCGCGCCTGCCCCCGACTTGCGTGTTCTGCGTGAGGAAGCGGTCGATGCCATCCGTCGAGCACGTCAGGGGCGGATAGGGCAGGCCGTGCTTGCCCGGATACCACAGATGCACACGCGCCTGGTTGCGGATCTCGACCTTGACGCCGAGATGCCCGAGTCTCGCCTCCAGCTCGCGGATTACCGCGTCCTCCGCCTCCCATGAGGTATCGGAGTCGAAATAGAAGACGTCGTAGTCGGCGATGCCGTGATCGACTGCGCGATCCGTGAGCACGTTCCACGCCGTCTGCACCAGGCATCCCGACACCAGCCAGGCATCGGGCAGGGCAAGACGCGCGAGCTCGTCGATGATCGCCGCGTTGATCGGATTGCGCAGGGCGAGAGCGAGAAATTCGTCGCGGGTCATCGGAAATCGTAGGGTGGGCAAAGGCGCGCTCTTCGCGCGTCGTGCCCACCATCTCTCCACGTTGCGACAGACGTGGTGGGCACGCTTCCGCTTTGCCCACCCTACGATCTACGTTCCGCTCAATGCACCGCGGTGAAGAACCGCGCCAGGCGGAAACCGGACAGCCAGGTCCACACCGGCTGGCCGCGCATGCCGAGATCCCAGGAGCCGAGCACGGCATCCGCACGTCCGACCAGATTGTCGATCGGCAGCATGCCGACGCCGCCGGAGCGCAGCGGCACGCGGCTGTCGGCGGAGTTGTCGCGGTTGTCGCCGAGCACGAAGAGATGTCCTGCCGGCACCGTCACCTCGGGCGTGTTGTCGAGCGGACCGTTGTCGCGCATCTTGAAGATCAGGTGCGAGACGCCGTTGGGCAGCGTCTCGACGTATCGGTAGGCGGGCTCGCTGCCGCCATTGTCGTCCTCGGCGGCGCCGACGCCGTCGGGCTTGAGCTCGGCGGGCCGGTCGTTGATGAAGAGCTGGCCCTGCCGCATCTGGATGCGGTCGCCGGGCAGACCCACGACGCGCTTCACCCAGGCCTGCGAGCGATCGCCGGGCCAGCGGAACACGACGACGTCGCCCTGCTTCGGCGTCTCCGCGAACACGCGGCCGCTCTCGGGCAGGTTGATCTGGATCGGCAGCGACGAGGTGCCGTAGCCATAGGGGAATTTCGAGGCGAGCAACGCATCGCCGATCAGCAGCGTCGGCTCCATCGAGCCCGACGGCACGTAGAACGGCTCGGCAAGCGCGCCCTTGGCGATGAACACCGCGACGACGATGCCGGCGAGTTGCACCAGCTGCCCGCCCCAGCCGCTGCTCTTCCGCTTGGTGGCGGTCGCAGTCACCTTCTCGACACTCATGCGCCCGTTCCACCCACCGTAATGCGTTCCATCAAAAGCGACGGCTGGCCGACGCCAACCGGCACGCCCTGGCCGTTCTTGCCGCAGGTGCCGATGCCGGTATCGAGCGCGAGATCGTTGCCGATCATGCGGATGCGATGCAGGTCAGTCGGCCCGTTGCCGATCAGCATGGCGCCCTTCAGCGGGGCGCCGATCTTGCCGTTCTCGATCTTGTAGGCCTCGGTGCATTGGAACACGTATTTGCCCGAGGTGATGTCGACCTGGCCGCCGCCGAAATTCGCGGCGAAGACGCCGTTCTTCACCGACGCCAGGATCTCGGCCGGATCGCGGTCGCCCGCGAGCATGTAGGTGTTGGTCATGCGCGGCATCGGCACATGGGCATAGCCCTGGCGGCGGCCGTTGCCGGTCGGCTTCATGTTCATCAGGCGCGCGTTCTGGCGGTCCTGCATGTAGCCGACCAGGATGCCGTCCTCGATCAGCACGGTGCGGTTGGTCGGCGTGCCCTCGTCGTCGATCGACAGCGAGCCGCGGCGCGAAGCAATGGTGCCGTCGTCGACCACGGTGACGCCCTTGGCCGCGACCTGCTGGCCCATCAGGCCGGCAAACGCCGAGGTCTTCTTGCGGTTGAAGTCGCCTTCGAGGCCGTGGCCGACCGCTTCATGCAGCATCACGCCGGGCCAGCCTGCGCCGAGCACGACGTCCATCTCGCCGGCGGGGGCGGGAACGGACTCCAGATTGACCAGAGCCTCGCGCAGCGCGCCGTCGGCGGCGTCGCGCCAGTTCTTGCTCTCGATGAATTCGGCATAGCCGGCGCGGCCGCCATAGCCCTTGCTGCCGCTCTCCTGGCGGTCACCCTGGCCGGCGACGACGGAGACGTTGACGCGCACCAGCGGGCGGATGTCGCGATAGCTCTCGCCGTCGGGCCGCAGGATTTCGACGACCTGCCAGGTCGCGCCCAGGCTGACGCTGACCTGCCGCACCCGCGGATCCTTGTCGCGCAGATAGGCGTCGATCTCGGCGAGCAGCTTGACCTTGGTCTCGAAACCCGGCGCGTCCAGCGGATTGTCGTCGCCATAGAGCCGCACATTGGTGTGCGGAGGCGGCGCCGCGAAGCTGCCCGAATAGCCGCCACGCACGGCGGCAACCGCATCGGCGGCGCGAATCAGCGCCGGCAGCGAGACGTCGGAGGAGTGGGCGTAGCCGACGGCGTCGTCCTTGACGGCGCGCAGGCCAAAACCCTGCGAGGTGTCGTAGGTCGCCTGCTTCAGCCGCCCATTGTCGAACATCAGCGCTTCGGTCTGGCTGTACTCCAGGAACAGCTCGCCGTCGTCGGCGCCGGCAAGCCCGCGCGCGACCTCGTGGCGAACCTGGTCGCGATCGAGATTGGCGCGGTCGAGCAGGGAGCTTGTGGCGGGATTGGTCATGTGTCCGTCCATTATCTGGAGATGTGGGGCAAGATAATGGTTTCGGACCGGTTCCGCGAGGGGGCCGGGCGTCACATTACGGAAACGATAGGATTGGCGAGGGCATTGTCCAAAGCGCCGGCCGCGCGCAGCAATCCATCACCGTCATCCTGAGGCGCTCGCCTTGCAACGCAAGGCGAGCCTCGAAGGATGACGGAAGTGGCAACGGCCTGTCGGGCGGAGCCCTACGGCAGCTTGTCGTATCCCTCGCCGAGCCCGTTCAGACTGAGCGGGAAGCCGATGCCTTCTTCAGGCGTCTCGAAGATGATGAAGGTGGCGGTCTTGGCGGTGCGGAGCTGGCCAAGCAGCTTGTCGTCCATGACGACTTCGGCGACGCAGCCATTGGGCAGGCAGCGGACGAAGCCGGCGCGGCCGACGTCCTGGTTGTCGAGCTTCAGCCCGAGGCCGGAGGGCAGCAGCACACCCAGGGGGGCGACCACGCGCATCAGGCGGCTCTTCTGGTCGGCGGTCTTGAGCACGATCACGGTCAGGCCGGCATTGGAGCGGTCTTCGGCCACCACGCTCTGGATCAGGGCGCATTGCTCGGTCTGGGCGCCCGGCGGGGTGTCGCAGCGGATCTGCCAGTCGCCATGGACGGAGCGCACCGCGCCCTGCGCATGGGCGAGACCGGGCAAAGCAAGGAGAAGGGCGGCGGCCAGAAGGCCGATCAGCGCGTTGAGGCTGTTATCCGGCCTGGCCATGCATCTCGAAAGCCCCATCGGGGTCGGTCCCTCTGCTCGCTTGGGTCGCTTGCGCGGGTGGACTGATACGGAAATGACGGCGTCTTGAAGGCAATTCCCAAGCAAATTCCGCGCCGCCGAGGCCGCCGTCGCCGGCACGAATCAGGTTCCTGTGCGGCCGTCCGCCAGTGCCTACAACGGGCAATTCCGCTGTCAAGCCACAGCGTCCCGGGAAACGGTATTTTTGTCTGATGTTACTAGGAAATATCTTGCGGGTGATCGCTGGCAGGTGGGGCTCAAGACTGCATTGCGATAGATCAAGAATTATGGTTTGAGAAGCTTGATTTCGGCGTTCTAGCGATCTGGCCCCAATTCCTCTTAGAGGTATTCTTGAGTGGCGGTTTGTCAGACGGACGGATCGAATAAGCGTTTCCCAAAAATAGGGGAACGCACTTGGGGTGATTTCGTAAGGGGAGCGCGAACGGCATGAGGATGTCGATGGGCCGGGTAGGCCGGCATTTGCTGGGATTGGCCGTAGCTGGTCTGACACTGGCGACGGGCGGCGCGGCATTTGCCGAGCTTGGGCAGCCGGCGCCATGGGAGTGGACGCTCCAGCAGTCCGGCTCGCCGGTGATGGACAATATCGTCTGGTTCCACAACTTCCTGTTTGTGCTCATCACGCTGATTACGCTGTTCGTTCTGGCGCTGCTGGTGGTCGTGGTCATCAAGTTCAACGCGAAGGCCAATCCGGTGCCCTCGCGGACCACCCACAACACGCTGATCGAGGTGGCCTGGACGCTGGTTCCGGTGCTGATCCTGGTCGGCATCTCGGTGCCGTCGTTCCGCCTGCTGTTTCTGGAGCTCGACGTGCCGAAGGCGGACCTGACCATCAAGGCGACCGGCAAGCAGTGGTATTGGTCCTACGCCTATCCTGACAACGGCAAGTTCGAGTTCGACTCGCTGATGGCCCAGGACAAGCAGCCCCGCCTGCTCGGCGTCGACAACGAGATGGTGGTGCCCGTCAACAAGGTGGTTCGTGTCCAGGTGACCGGCGCAGACGTCATCCACGCCTTCGCGCTGCCGGCTTTCGGCGTCAAGATCGACGCCATCCCGGGGCGGCTGAACGAGACCTGGTTCAAGGCCACCAAGACCGGCATGTTCTATGGCCAGTGCTCGGAGCTCTGCGGCAAGGATCACGCCTTCATGCCGATCGCGATTCGCGTCGTGGAAGACAAGGAGTTCGCCTCCTGGGTCGAAACGGCGAAGAAGAAATATGCGAGCGGCGGCACCAGCACCTACGCCTCCGCGGCCGGCCCGACGCAGTAAGCGCCGGGTGAGGGCTCGAGGGGACTGAAAGCGACATAAAGGGCGGGACCGCATAAGGTCCGCATGGGACGCAAGGCAGGATTTGAAAATGGCAACGAGCGCAGCGGCACACGGCGATCACGCGCAAGACCACGGACATGACGAGCACGCCCATCCGACCGGATGGCGGCGCTACGTCTATTCGACCAACCACAAGGACATCGGCACGATGTACCTGATTTTCGCGGTCATCGCCGGCGTCATCGGTGCCGCGATGTCGGTCGCGATCCGTGCCGAGCTGATGTATCCGGGCGTGCAGATCTTCCACGAGACGCACACCTACAACGTCTTCGTGACCTCCCACGGCCTGATCATGATCTTCTTCATGGTCATGCCGGCGATGATCGGCGGCTTCGGCAACTGGTTCGTGCCGCTGATGATCGGCGCGCCCGACATGGCGTTCCCGCGCATGAACAACATCTCGTTCTGGCTGCTGCCGGCCTCGTTCGGGCTGCTGCTGATGTCGACCTTCGTCGAGGGCGAGCCGGGCGCCAACGGCGTCGGCGCCGGCTGGACCATGTATGTGCCGCTGTCGAGCTCCGGCCATCCCGGTCCGGCCGTCGATTTCGCGATCCTGTCGCTGCATCTGGCGGGTGCCTCGTCGATCCTCGGCGCCATCAACTTCATCACCACGATCTTCAACATGCGCGCGCCGGGCATGACCCTGCACAAGATGCCGCTGTTCGTGTGGTCGATCCTGGTGACGGTGTTCCTGCTGCTGCTGTCGCTGCCGGTGCTCGCCGGTGCGATCACGATGCTGCTCACCGACCGCAATTTCGGCACGACCTTCTTCGCGCCCGACGGCGGCGGCGATCCCGTGCTGTTCCAGCACCTGTTCTGGTTCTTCGGCCATCCCGAGGTGTACATCCTGATCCTGCCCGCCTTCGGCATGATCAGCCAGATCGTCTCCACCTTCTCGCGCAAGCCCGTGTTCGGCTATCTCGGCATGGCCTACGCCATGGTCGCGATCGGCGGCATCGGCTTCGTGGTGTGGGCGCATCACATGTACACGGTCGGCATGTCCAGCGCGACGCAGGCCTATTTCGTCGCGGCGACGATGGTGATCGCGGTTCCGACCGGCGTGAAGATCTTCTCGTGGATCGCCACGATGTGGGGCGGCTCGATCGAATTCCGCGCCCCGATGATCTGGGCGGTCGGCTTCATCTTCCTGTTCACAGTCGGTGGCGTCACCGGCGTCGTGCTGGCGAATGCCGGCGTCGATCGCGTGCTCCAGGAGACCTACTACGTCGTCGCGCACTTCCACTACGTGCTGTCGCTCGGTGCGGTGTTCGGGATCTTCGCCGGCTGGTACTACTGGTTCCCGAAGATGTCGGGCTACATGTACAACGAGACGCTGGCCAAGGCGCACTTCTGGGTCACCTTCATCGGCGTCAACCTGGTGTTCTTCCCGCAGCACTTCCTCGGCCTGTCGGGCATGCCACGCCGTTACGTCGATTATCCCGACGCGTTCGCTGGCTGGAACCTGGTCTCCTCGGTCGGCTCCTACATCTCCGGCTTCGGCGTGCTGATCTTCCTCTACTGCGTGTTCGACGCCTTCATGAAGAAGGTGCCGGCTGGCGACAATCCGTGGGGTGCGGGCGCGACCACGCTGGAGTGGACGCTGCCCTCGCCGCCGCCCTTCCATCAGTTCGAAGTGCTGCCCCGCGTGCAGTAAGCGATCGCCCGCGGCGCCCGTGTCGGGCGCCGCGGCTCCATAACGAAGCGAGTTGATTTAGTGTCCGTCCTCGACCACAACGCCGTCGATATCAATCCCCGCATCTCCGAAGCGGAGGTGGGCGACTACATTGCGCTGCTCAAGCCGCGGGTGATGTCGCTGGTGATCTTCACCGCACTGGTCGGAATGGCGATGGCGCCCGGGCATTTCCACCCGGTGCTGGCGATCACCTCGCTGCTCTGCATCGCCGTCGGCGCCGGCGCCTCCGGGGCGCTCAACATGGCGCTCGAAGGCGACATCGACGCCAAGATGTCGCGCACGGCGAACCGGCCGATTCCGCGTGGCCGCATCACCCGTCCCGAGGCGATGACATTCGGCATGACGCTCGCCTTCTTCTCGGTGATGACGCTCGGCATCCTCGTCAACTGGATCGCCGGTGCGCTGCTCGCCTTCACCATCTTCTTTTACGTCGTGATCTACACGATGTGGCTGAAGCGCTGGACCGCGCAGAACATCGTGATCGGCGGCGCCGCCGGCGCATTGCCGCCGGTGGTGGCCTGGGCTGCGGTCACAGGCACGGTCGACGTCGAGCCGCTGCTTCTCTTCGCCATCATCTTCTTCTGGACCCCGCCGCATTTCTGGGCGCTGGCGCTGTTCCGCTCGGACGATTACGCCCGCGCCGGCATTCCGATGCTGCCCAACGTGGCCGGTCCCGACGCGACGCGTCTCCAGATCCTGCTCTACACCATCGTGCTGATCGCGGTCGCCGCCGCGCCCTGGGCGCTCGGCTATTTCGACGCGATCTATGGCGTGGTCTCGCTGATCCTCGGCGCCGGCATGCTGGTGCTCGCGATCAACGTTTATATGCGCCGCGAGCGTAGCCAGTCGCTGCGCGCGACCCGCAAGCTGTTTGCTTTCTCCATCCTTTATCTGTTCGCGCTGTTTGCGACCTTGCTGGCCGAGGTCGTGTTCCGGGCGCTTGCTCCGATGGTAGGGGGCGCATGATCGCGGCGATGGCGGACAAACCTCAGCCAGATGGAATCGTCCTCACCGAGGCGCAGAAGAAGAGCCGTCGTCAGCGCTCCATTGCCATTGCTTGGACGCTCGGCGTGCTCGTGGTGCTGTTCTTCGCTGTCACCCTGGTGAAGGGACCGGCAGTTCTAGTCCGGCCGATGTAGGGAAGATGGATCACGAGCCGACCATATCGCGGGATCAGAGCCGGGCGGCCACCAAGGGCCGTTCCAGTGGGCTTGGCCGCGACGTGCTGGTCGCCTCGATTTGCGGCGGCGTGGTGGCGCTGATGGTCGGCGCCTCCTACGCGGCGGTGCCGTTCTACAACTGGTTCTGCCGCGCCACCGGCTTCAACGGCACGACCCAGGTCGCGACTGCCGCGCCGGCCTCGGGTCCGATCGCGCGGAAGATCGCGGTGCGCTTCGATTCCAACGTCGCGCCCGGCCTGCCCTGGAAGTTCGAGCCGGAGCAGAGCGAGATCGAGGTCAATATCGGCCAGGTCGTGACCGTCTTCTACACCGTGACCAACCAGGCCGCGCGCACCACCGCGGGCCAGGCCGCCTACAACGTCGCGCCGCTGACGGTCGGGTCCTACTTCCAGAAGATCAACTGCTTCTGCTTCACCGAGCAGACCATGGCGCCCGGCGAGAAGCGCGAGATGCCGGTCGTGTTCTACGTCGATCCGTCGATCGCCGACGACCACGAGAACGACGGGCTCAACACGATCACGCTGTCCTACACGTTCTACCCGGTGAAGGATCCGGTGGTGAAGCCGCTCGCATCCGGCGAAGCTGACAAACGCAAGGGAAATCTCTGACCGCCGGGCTCAGGTTCGGCAGGTCGGAAACAAGGGGATAAGTGCCGGACAGGCACGGGATTGAGGAGAGAGACCGCAAATGGCAACGGCGCACACCAAGCATCACGACTATCACCTGGTCGATCCCTCTCCCTGGCCGGCCGTCGGTTCGCTCTCGGCCTTCATCATGGCGGTCGGCGCGATCGCCTGGATGCATCACATGTTCTCGGCCGCGCCGATCGTGTTCGGCGTCGGCACCGTCGGCGTGCTCTACACCATGGCGAGCTGGTGGAGCGACGTGATCAAGGAAGCCCAGTACAAGGGCGACCATACCCGCGTCGTGCAGCTCCATCACCGCTACGGCATGATCCTGTTCATCGCCTCCGAGGTGATGTTCTTCGTCGCCTGGTTCTGGGCCTATTTCAACGCGGCGCTGTTTCCGGCCGACGCTGTCCACGCCACCCGCGACGCCGTGTTCGGCTGCGGCCTCGGCACCCAGGCCGGCGCCTGCGCCGTGCCGGGCACCTGGCCGCCCCACGGCATCGAGACCTTCGATCCCTGGCACCTGCCGCTCCTGAACACGCTGATCCTGCTCACGTCGGGCACCACGGTGACCTGGGCGCACCATGCGCTGCTCGAGAACGATCGCCAGGGCCTGAAATACGGCCTGATCCTCACCGTCGTGCTCGGCGCGCTGTTCACCTGCGTGCAGGCCTATGAGTACGGCCACGCGGCGTTCTCGTTCGCCGGCAACGTCTACGGCGCGACCTTCTTCATGGCGACCGGCTTCCATGGCTTCCATGTGCTGGTCGGCACCATCTTCCTGATCGTGTGCCTCGCCCGTGCCTATGCCGGACACTTCACGCCGAAGCAGCACCTCGGCTTCGAATTCGCCGCCTGGTACTGGCACTTCGTCGACGTGGTCTGGCTGTTCCTGTTCCTCGCCATCTACGTCTGGGGACGTGGCGCCGAGGCCATGGCCCACGGCGCGCACTGAGCAGCCTTGGATCGATCAGAAAGGGCGGCCGAGCGGCCGCCCTTTCGCTTTTGCGCCGCCGGAAGTTTCCGCGGAAACTGTGATAAGGTCCGCCCTTATGAACGACACCGCCGGTCCACCTGAGCCCGCAACCACCGTCCTGCAAAGCGCGATGCGCGGGCTGGCCTGCAAATGTCCGCGCTGCGGCAAGGGCAAGCTCTATGCGGGCTTCCTGACGCTCGCACCTCGCTGCGAGCGCTGCGGCCTCGACTATGCCTTCATCGACACCGGCGATGGTCCGGCGATTTTCATCATCATGCTGGCCGGAGGGATTGTCGTTGCGTGCGCGCTGATCGTCGAGGTCAAGTACCAGCCGCCGTACTGGCTGCATGCCGTGCTGTGGCTGCCGCTGATCCTCGCCACCACGCTGCTGCCTCTGCGCGCGATGAAGTCGCTGCTGATCGCACTGCAATTCCACCACAAGGCAGCTCCGGGCCGGCTGGTCGACCGCGCGAAATGAACGAGACTGCGCGCAAGCCTCGCGTGGCCGGCTTTGCGCTGTTCACGCTTCTCCTGACGGCCGCCTTCGTCGCCCTCGGCGTCTGGCAATTGCAGCGCCGGACCGCCAAGCACGAGCTGATCGCAGCACTCACCGAGCGTCTGGCGACGGCACCCATCGCGCTGCCGCCGCCCGCGCAATGGGCTGCACTGAATCCCGCGCGCGACGAATTCCGCCGCGTCAGCTTCACCGCGACCTACGCCGCCTCGCCCGATGCGATGGTCTATTCGTCCGGCTCGGCGGTGCGCAAGGACGCCTCCGGTCCCGGCACCTGGGCCTTCCTGCCGGCGCGACTTCCGAGCGGCGAGATGGTCGTGATCGATGCCGGCTTCGTCGAGAACACGATGCAGGATCGCAGCGTCGAGGATCGTGCGGTGAAGAAGCTCGTGACCGGGCAGCCGGTCGCGCTCACCGGCTATCTGCGCTTTCCCGAACCGTCGGGCTGGCTGACGCCGGCACAGAACCGCGACAAGCGGCTCTGGTTCGTGCGCGATCATGTGGCGATCGCGAGCGCGCTCGGCTGGGGCGCGGTTGCACCGTTCTACATCGACCTGGAACAGCCAGCGCCCGCGAATGGCATCCCGCGTCCGGGTCCGCTCGACGTGCATCTGAAGGACGATCACCTGCAATACGCCATCACCTGGTTCGCGCTCGCAGGCGCGGTGCTGATCGCATTCGGCGTCTGGGTGAGGGGACGTCGGCCGGGCTGAATATTCCCGTAGGTTCCCGGAAGGAACCCGGTATCACCCGGGGTTTACCATTAAGCGCACATTCACGAGTGTGGTCCTAAGCCGCATGCAATTTTTCGCGGCAGACAGGATTGCGGCGTGAGCGATTTCGATCAGATGGGAATTGTCGTCGATTGGGTGGATGCCTGCCGGAAGGGCGACCTCGCGACGCTGCTCGACCTCTATGCCGACGACGCCCAGGTCGAATGCATGTGCAACGGCACCCAGCGTTATCGCGGCCGAGGCGAGCTCGAAACCTACTGGGGGCCGCGGCTCAGCGCATTCTCGTCGGCCGGTTTCGGTCTCGAGGAGATCCATCCCGTGCCTGATGGCGTCGATCTCGAATATTCCGTCGCAGGCGCGCTGCGCATTCACGCCTCGTTTCGCTTCAGTGCGGAAGGCAAGATCTACAGCACGCTGTGCGCGCCGGCGCGACAGAACGCGCATCACGGCTGCGCCTGCTAGCTTTGCGCCGGCTCGTCCCGCGTCGTCTCCACGGGCAGACGGCAGCGCACATAGGTTCTTTCATCCGCGCGCAGCAATGACAGCGATCCACTGAGCGCGCGCACGCGCTCATGCATGCCGGTCAGGCCCCGGCCGAAGACGTTGCCTTCGGGAAATCCGCCGCCGTCGTCGGAGATCTCGATGATGAGCGTCTCACCGGCGAGGATCGCCTGCACATGGGCATTGCGTGCTGCGGCATGGCGCAGCACGTTGGTCAGCGCCTCCTGGACTACGCGATAGATGGTCTGGGCCAGCGGCCCGTCGATCCCGTTGAGATCAGGATCGACCGTGGCGGTCAGGCCGATATGCGGGGCCTGCTTGCGAAAGTTCCGGAGCAGCGTTTGCACGCTGGCCTCCAGCCCCAATTCCTCGATGTAGAGCGGCCGCAGCCGGTCGAGGATGCGGCGGTTGGTCTGCTGGAGCGCCTCGACCGATTGCAGCACTTCCTGCGCCGCATTGCCGAGATGTCCCACCGGCGGCGAAGCCTCGATCAGTGCGATCGTGCCGGCGCGGATGCTGAACAGCAGCGGGCCGAGCTCGTCATGCAGCTCGCGGGCGAGATCGCGCCGCTCGTCGTCCTGGAGCGAGACCAGGCGGTGCAACAGGTCGCGATTGTCCTGGCTCAATTGCGCGAGCGTTGCAGCCAGCGCATTGGCCTCCTCGCAGCTTTGCCGAATTTCCGGCGGTCCGCCGACCGGGATCGGCACGGTGTAGTCGCCGCGCCGCATCCGCGTGAGCCCCTGGCCGAGATATTGCAACGGGCGCAGGGCCGATCCCGCGAAGACATAGGCGATGGTGCCGGTGATCGCCATCAGCACGACGACCAGGCTGGTCAGCGCGAGGAAGCCGATCCACTTCTCGAACAGATCGGCCGATAGGTCCGGCAGGAAGACGAGATCGCCGACATGCTTGCCGTCGATCGTCACCGGAGATGTCGCGTCCATGTTCGGGACGGCGAGCAGATCGACGAACCATTGCGGCACGCCATGCGGCTTGCGCAGGCCGTCCGTCGGGGAGGATGCGGGACCCGCCTGCACCGCGCGGAATTGGATATCGGAGGAGGTGTCCAAAGAATGGGCAAAGGCGTCGAGCGTCTGCCGCGGGTTGTCCGAGGCGCGCAGGGTGTTGTTGAGCGCCGCGGCGACCGCTCGGGTCGAATGTCGCCCCGATTCGTTCTCGTCGGCCAGCTGGCCGGTCGCAAAGCTCTGGAGCAGCACGCCGCCCATGACCAGCGCGGCGAGGAAGCTCACCCCGAGCGGAAGAAACAGTTGGGTTCTGAACGACAGATGTTGCCACATTAGGTCAATTCTAACGTGTCCTGGCGGATTTCTCTCTTTCCATTTGTTCCCGCCGGTCTATGAGTCGAAAAACCAGAGAGCGCGCGATGCAAGATACCGCCAAGCCGGCGACCAGGGTTCTGATCGTCGACGACCACCCCGTGGTGCTGTCGGGGTGCCGCACCCTTTTCGCATCCGACCATTCGATCCGCATCGACGAGGCGACGGACGCCAAATCCGGCCATCGCGCCTATATCAGCAAGCGGCCCGACGTCACCGTGATCGACATCAGCCTGCCCGATGTCTCCGGCTTCGAGCTGATGCGGCGGATCCGCAAGGACGATCCCGACGCCAAGATCATCATGTTCAGCATGAACGACGATCCGGCCTTTGTGGTGCGGGCGGTCGAGCTGGGGGCGCAGGGCTATGTTTCCAAGGGCGACGATCCCAGGATCCTGCTGAAAGCGGTGCGCAAGGTGGTCGCGGGCGACAATTTCATCTCGCCGCAGCTGGCGGAGGCCGTGACGTTTTCCGGCGCCGCGATCAAGGCCAATCCGGCCTCGCAGATGACGCCGCGGGAGCTCGAGATTCTCCGCCTGCTCGGGCGCGGCGACAAGATCGTCGAGGTCGCCGAGGCGCTTGGGATCTCCTACAAGACGGTCGCCAACACCACTTCCCTGCTCAAGCAGAAGCTGGGGGCCAAGAACCATTCCGACCTGATCCGGATTGCGGTGGAAATCGGCATGAACTGACGTCCCGCCAGCGACCGAACCGGCTGCTCCAGGGGCAGCGGTTCGGTCAACGGATCCGCGACTCCGCCGGCCGGGCAATGCGTGGCCGACGGCGGACGCCATCCGCCGACATAATGGACTGCGCCTGCCTTCGTTCCTGTCGTGATCAGGACATCCGGAAAAAACGGCAAAGCCGATCCTTGCCGCCAGATCAAAGACGGGATGCAGCGTTTCATTCGCATCGGGAAAAATAGGAACATCTTCCCGGGGTCGTCGTTTTCGCCCTTGACGATGCCGTGACGGCCAACGAAAGGTTGCGCGACCAATTTTAGCGGGCTGGCGTCCCGGACGAGCCAAATCGGTCTGCACATATCAACGACAGACCTTCCAAGAGAGGGCTGCGGCATTGCCGCAGCCCTTTTCGTTGGAATGGGTGCGGGCGGGAAGCGGTTTCCCGATGCCGCAAAACACTTTATGGTGGCCCAAAGCCTCTGGCTGTTAACCAGGAACATCGTGAAATCAAAGGCTTACGGATCGAGCCCAGGCTCGACCGGCCTTTGGAGGGCAGTTTGACTCGTTATATCTCGACCCGGGGCGAGGCCCCCGAACTCGGCTTCTGCGACGTGATGCTGACCGGGCTTGCCCGCGACGGCGGCCTGTACGTGCCGGCCATCTGGCCGCAGCTCTCGGCTGACACGATCGCCGGCTTCTTCGGCCGTCCCTATTGGGAGGTCGCGGTCGACGTGATCCGTCCCTTCGCCGGCGGCGAGATCGCGGACGCCGAGCTCGGTCGCATGGCCAACGAGGCCTACGCCACCTTCCGCCATCCGGCGGTGGTGCCGCTGCGCCAGATGTCGCCGCACCAGTTCGTGCTGGAGCTGTTCCACGGTCCGACGCTCGCCTTCAAGGACGTGGCGATGCAGCTGATCTCCCGGCTGATGGACCATGTGCTCGCCAAGCGCGGCCAGCGCACCACCATCGTGGTCGCGACCTCCGGCGACACTGGCGGCGCTGCGGTCGAAGCCTTCGCGGGGCTCGAGAACGTCGACCTCATCGTGCTGTTCCCGCACGGCCGCATCTCCGAGGTGCAGCGGCGGATGATGACGACGACGGGCGCGGCCAACGTGCATGCGCTCGCCATCGAAGGCACGTTCGACGACTGTCAGGCCCTCGTGAAGGCGATGTTCAACAACCATCGCTTCCGCGATGCGACCTCGCTGTCCGGCGTCAATTCCATCAACTGGGCGCGTATCGTCGCTCAGGTGGTCTATTACTTCACCTCCGCCGTCGCCGCCGGCGCGCCGGCGCGCGCGGTGGACTTCGTCGTGCCGACCGGCAATTTCGGCGACATCTTTGCCGGCTACGTCGCCAAGCGCATGGGCCTGCCGGTGCGCACCCTGCGCATCGCCGCCAACGTCAACGACATCCTCGCCCGTACGCTGAAGACCGGCATCTACGAGGTGCGCGAGGTGCACGCCACGGCGTCGCCGTCGATGGACATCCAGATCTCCTCGAACTTCGAGCGGCTGCTGTTCGAAGCCGGCCGGCACGATGCGGCCGGTGTGCGCCGTCTCATGGAGTCGCTGAAGCAGTCCGGGCGCTTCGTGCTGCCCGACGCGACGCTGGCCGCGATCCGCGAGGAGTTCGACGCAGGGCGCGCCGACGAGACCGAAACCGCGGCTGCGATCCGCGCCGCCTGGCGTGAGGCGGGCGAGCTGGTCGATCCCCATACTGCGGTCGCACTCGCGGTCGCCGACCGCGATACCACCGACACCACGGTGCCCAGCATCGTGCTCTCCACCGCGCATCCGGCCAAATTCCCCGACGCGGTCGAGGCGGCCTGCGGCCAGCGGCCGCAATTGCCGGCCTGGCTCGACGGCCTCATGACCAAATCCGAACACATGAAGGTGATGAAGAACGATCAGGGTGAGGTCGAGCGGTTCGTGCTGTCGGTCAGCCGCGCCGCAAAACAGGGAGTTGCCGGATGAGCGTCGAGATTTCCAAGCTTGCGTCCGGCCTTACCGTCGTCACCGACAAGATGCCCCATCTCGAGACTGCGGCGCTCGGGGTCTGGGCCGGCGTCGGTGGACGCGACGAGAAGCCCAACGAGCACGGCATCTCGCATCTGCTGGAGCATATGGCGTTCAAGGGCACGACGAAGCGCTCCTCGCGCGAGATCGTCGAGGAGATCGAGGCGGTCGGCGGCGACCTCAATGCCGGCACCTCGACCGAGACCACGTCCTATTATGCGCGGGTGCTGAAGGCCGACGTGCCGCTGGCGCTCGACGTGCTCGCCGACATCCTGGCCAATCCCGCCTTCGAGCCCGACGAGCTGGAGCGCGAGAAGAACGTCATCGTGCAGGAGATCGGTGCCGCGCAGGACACGCCCGACGACGTCGTGTTCGAGCATCTCAACGAGCTCTGCTATCCCGACCAGCCGATGGGCCGCTCGCTGCTCGGCACCGCCAAGACGCTGCGCGCCTTCAACCGCGACATGCTGCGCGGCTATCTGTCGACCCATTATCGCGGGCCCGACATGGTGGTGGCCGCCGCCGGCGCGGTCGATCACAAGCAGGTGGTCGCCGAGGCCGAGAAGCGCTTTGCGAGTTTTGAGGGCACGCCGGGCCCGAAGCCGCAGGCCGCCCAGTTCGGCAAGGGCGGTGCCAAGGTCGTGCATCGCGAGCTCGAGCAGGCGCATCTGACGCTGGCGCTGGAAGGCGTGCCGCAGAACGACCTGTCGCTGTTCTCGCTCCAGGTCTTCACCAACATCCTCGGCGGCGGAATGTCGTCGCGGCTGTTCCAGGAGGTGCGCGAGAAGCGCGGCCTCTGCTACTCGATCTACAGTTTCCACGCGCCCTATACCGATACCGGCTTCTTCGGCCTCTACACCGGCACCGATCCCGCCGACGCGCCGGAGATGATGGAGGTCGTGGTCGACATCATGAATGATTCGGTGGAGACCCTGACCGAGGCCGAGATTGCGAGGGCCAAGGCGCAGATGAAGGCGGGGCTCCTGATGGCGCTGGAGAGCTGCTCGTCCCGTGCCGAGCAGCTCGCCCGCCACGTGCTGGCCTATGGCCGGCCGCAGACGGTGCAGGAGCTGGTGGCCCGGATCGACGCCGTCAGCGTCGAATCGACCCGCGATGCGGCGCGTGCACTGCTTTCGCGCAGCCGCCCTGCGGTTGTCGCATTAGGCAGTGGCAGGGGTCTGGACACGGCGGTGTCTTTTGCGGAAGGATTGACCCGGGCACGCGCCAAGGCGCGGCTGCATTAGGAGCCGCGCACGGGCTGACCCGCCCCGGGAAGCATCACCATGGCCCTCTTTCGCCTGCCATCCAGTGGACCCGCCGCCCTCGCGCCGCGCGGCAACGGGCTTTTGCTGCGCGCACCGCAGATGTCGGACTTCCTGCAGTGGGCTCACTTGCGCGAGTCCAGCCGCGACTACCTCACGCCCTGGGAGCCGATCTGGCCGTCGGACGACCTGACGCGCTCCGGTTTTCGCCGCCGCCTGCGCCGCTATTCCGAGGATATCGCCGCGGACCGCTCCTACCCCTTTCTGATCTTCCGGGAGCTCGACGGTGCCATGGTCGGCGGCATCACGCTCGCCAATGTCCGGCGCGGCATCGTCCAGGCCGGCACCATCGGCTATTGGGTCGGCCAGCCCCATGCCCATCGCGGCTACATGACGGCCGCGCTGCGGGTGCTGCTGCCGACGCTGTTCGGCGAGCTCAACCTGCACCGGGTCGAGGCCGCCTGCATCCCCACCAATGCACCCTCGATCCGGGTGCTGGAGAAGTGCGGCTTCTCCCGGGAGGGGTTGGCGCGCCGCTATCTCTGCATCAACGGGGTCTGGCAGGACCATCTGTTGTTCGGCCTGCTGCACGAGGATTTCCGCGGCTGAGCCAGTCGGTTCGTACGGCCAAAGTCTCTGGCGTCCTGCCTTTTTTGCTGCCTTGGGTTCGCCGATTTTGGCGATATAACGCGGCGGGGAAGGCTGGCGATCGGCCGGGTTGTTGTCATGGAGTATGGGCGTTGATGGTGCACGAGCTTGGGTCATCGCGGAATGCGTTGCGGCGGGGGACAGCGGTCGCGCTGGCGTTGTCGGTTGCGTTCGCCTCCGTCTCGCCGGTGGCGGCCCAGTCGTTCAGCGACCGCTTCAAGAGCCTGTTCGGCGGCAAGTCCGACGAGGATCCGGCCCAGCCCAAGCCGGCGCCGGGCCAGCCTGCGGCCGACGACGATCTCGATTGCCCGCAGGTCACGGTGCGCGCCGGAGCCTCTACCTATGCGGTCGGTGCCACCGGCAAGCCGGCCGTCGGCAATGAGGTCCGCTTCCAGGCCACCATCACCAAGATGGCGCGTGAATGCGTCCGCAACGGCGGCGACATCACGGCCCGGATCGGCATCCAGGGCCGCGTCATCGCCGGTCCCGCCGGTGCGCCTGCCTCGGTCGATGTGCCCTTGCGCTTCGCCGTGGTGCAGGGCGGCGTCGGCGAGAAGGTGATCGCCTCGAAGGCCTACCGGACCACGGTCGGGATGTCGGAAGGCGGCAGCGTGCCCTTCACCTTCGTCGCCGAGGATCTGTCCTATCCGGTGCCGTCGGCCGCGACCGCCGATTCCTACATCTTCTATGTCGGCTTCGACCCGCAGGCGCTCTCGCCCGAGCCGAAGGCAAGGCCGAAGAAGAAGTAGGTGGCCGCCAATTCAGCTGTCATGCCCCGCCAACGGGTCTCGCCTTCGGCGAGCCCGATGCAGTGCGCCGCGGCTTCTCCGTGCCTCATTGCTGTCTCTGGAATATTGGATCACCCGCCTTCGCGGGTGATGACATCCAATTTGCAGCCACAGCGTCCGACAAACAAAAAAGCCGGCGCTCATCGCGCCGGCTTTTTGATTGATGAGAGCAAACCCCTCAGTTCAGCTTCTGCCGAACCTCGCTGATGCTCTTGGCGAGCAGGTCGTCGGCGACTTGGCCCTTGACCGACTGCGACAGGATCGTGGAGGCGGCCTGGACGGCGGCTTCCGCGGCTGCGGCGCGGACATCGGCCACCGCCTGGGCCTCGGCGAGCGCGATCTTGCTCTCCGCGGTCTTGGTTCTGCGGGCGACGAAGTCTTCCATCTTCGCCTTGGCCTCGGTTGCGATGCGCTCGGCTTCGACCTTGGCGTTGGCGATGATGTCGGCGGCCTCGCGCTCGGCGGTGGCGCTGCGCGCCTTGTAGTCGGCGAGCACCTTGGCCGCCTCCTGCTTGAGGCGCGTCGCGTCGTCGAGCTCGGCCTTGATGCGCGCGGCGCGATGGTCGAGCGCGGTCATCGCAGACTTGAACACCCCGAGATAGCCGAACACGACCATCAGGATCACGAAGGCGATGGCGACCCAGGTTTCAGGATCGAAGAACATCTCGACTAACCTTTCAGGGACGCGTCGACCGCGGCATTCACTGACGCGGCATCGGGAACGACGCCGGTGAGCTGCTGCACGATCTGGCCTGCCGCATCGGCCGCGATGCCGCGGACGTTGCTCATGGCCGCCGTGCGGGTCGAGGCGATGGTCTTCTCCGCCCCGGCGAGCTTGGCCGCCAGCTGCTCTTCCAGGGCCTTGCGCTCGGCTTCCGCCTGCGCATTCGCCTTGTCGCGGGATTCGTTGCCGATCGCCTGCGCCCGCGAACGCGCCGAAGCGAGTTCGCTTTCATAGGCCTTCAGGGCCGCGTCGGACTGGTCCCTCAGCTTCTGCGCCTCAGCGAGGTCACCCTCGATCTTGTTCTGACGCGCTTCGATCGCCCCGCCGACCTTCGGCAGAGCGAGCTTGGACACGATCACGTAAAGCACGACGAAGAAGATCGCGAGCGACACCAGCTGCGAAGCATAAGTGCTGCTCTCGAACGGCGGAAAGCCACCACCGTGACCGCCTTCGGCCCCGGTGTGGGCGCCCGCCGCTGGACCCTTCGCCCCGCCATGACTCTCAGCCATGGAGTTCTCCTGTTGCTGTCATGCGCGCCGCTTCGGTCGAAGCGGCGCGAAGAACGTCGTCCTCAGAGCGGAACGAACAGCAGCAGCAGCGCGATCAGCAGCGAGAAAATGCCGAGCGCTTCGGTCACGGCGAAGCCGAAGATCAGGTTGCCGAACTGGCCCTGAGCGGCCGACGGATTGCGAACGGCTGCGGCGAGGTAGTTGCCGAAGATCACGCCGACGCCGACGCCCGCGCCGCCCATGCCGATGCATGCGATGCCCGCGCCGATAAGTTTTGCTGCTGCCGGATCCATTTTAGACTCCTTGGAAGAAAGATTGGGTTGTGGGTGGAAATTCCCCGGACCGCTCAGTGTCCCGGATGAATGGCGTCGTTGAGGTAGATGCAGGTCAGGATCGCAAACACATAGGCTTGCAGGAACGCGACCAGAATCTCGAGGGCGTACAGCGCGACCGTGAGCGCCAGCGGCAGCACGCCGCCGACCCAGCCCAGGGCGCCGAGCGAGAAGCCGAGCATGGCGACGAAGCCCGCGAACACCTTCAGCGCGATGTGGCCGGCCAGCATGTTGGCGAACAAACGGACGCTGTGGGAGACCGGCCGCAGGAAGAACGACAGGATCTCGATGAACATCACCAGCGGCAGGATGTAACCGGGGACGCCGTGGGGCACGAAGATCGAGAAGAATTTCAGGCCGTTCTTGGCAACGCCGTAGATCAGGACCGTGAAGAAGACCAGCAGCGCCAGGGCTGCCGTCACGATCAGATGGCTCGAGATCGTGAAGGTATAGGGAATGATGCCGATCAGGTTCGAGACGCAGATGAACATGAACAGCGAGAAGATCAGCGGGAAGAACTTCATGCCTTCCGCGCCGGCGGTCGAACGGATGGTCGAGGCGACGAACTCGTAGGAGATCTCGGCGACCGACTGAAGGCGCCCGGGAACCAGCTGCGCGCCACTGGCAAGCATCAGCAGCGAGATGATCGCCACGGCGATCAGCATGTAGAGCGATGAATTGGTGAAGGCGATCGTCTGATGGCCGATATGGCCGATCGTGAAGAGAGGCTCGATGTTGAACTGGTGGATCGGGTCGATTTTCATCAGCGCGGCATCTCTTGGTCTGCCGGGCAATGCCGGCGGGTCTCGGTCTGCCGGCCGGGCCGGCCCGTACCGGCGAAGCCGGCACGATCATTCCTCTCCTGGTGCGGATCGCTTAAGAACCACCGCGCCTGTTTTGCCCCGCGCCCGCCGTTCTCACCACGTTCACCACGCCGGCGACGAAGCCCAGCAGCAGGAACACGATAAATCCGAAAGGCGACGTCGACAGCAAGCGGTCGAACCCCCAGCCAATCCCCGCCCCGACAACGACGCCGGCGACCAACTCCGAAGATAACCGAAAACCAAGCGCCATAGCCGAAGCTCTGGCCGCTCTGTCTTCACCGTCACCTGCGGGTTGCTCGGTCTTGACGTGGCGGTCGCGAAACTCGGACAACCGCTGGTCAAGATTTCCGAGCCGTTCGGAAAGCGCAGCTTCCTCGGGCGATCTATCGCGATCTCCATTCTCGCCGTGCCCCGTGCCCTGTGTCATGCAACGAAGACCCGAAACGCCGCGGCTGAATGGAAATTACGCCCGCCACCCTCAAAAGCCGCGCGGACCATACTGATGGCCCATAATCAAGTCAAGCCAAGTCACGATTGCGTCGCTTTCCGTTATGTATCTGATTTGTTTGATGATATCGGCCTGCGCGGCAGCGCTGCACACAGCGTGACGCCGCACCGCAGCAGCTCTCCTCATGATCGGTGGACGCGGCCGCCATTTCGCCGGGCTGCCGGGATCAAACGGGCCGCCGGGATCGTTGATTCAGGGCGAGTGTTTTTGGCGGCGGATGGCCTCGCCGGGGTGTAGAATTGGAGATGTGCCACCTGCGCGTCGTGGCGGAGAGTGCGATGAGACCAGCGACGTCCTCCACAACATCATGGTTTGCGGCAGCGGCGCTTGCCGCGGTGATGGCAACCAGCGGCGGTCTCGTTGTCGCCCAATCTGCCCCCGACAGCGAAAACGGCCGCTACAGCATGACACCGATCCCCGAGGGCGTGCTGCGGCTCGACACCCGCACCGGTACGGTGTCGACCTGCAGCAAGAACGGCGCCGGCTGGGCCTGCTACGCGGTGCCCGACGAACGGACCGCGCTCGACGCCGAGATCGGCAGGCTCCAGGCCGAAGTCGAGAAGCTGAAGGGACAGATCGCGGCGGGACCGACCGTGTCGGGCAAGATCGACGAAGCGCTGCCGAAATCCGACCCGCTCAAGAAAGCGGATCCGAAGGTCGCCGAGGGCGACCGCAAGATCGAGATCCCGCTGCCGAGCGACCAGGACTTGGATCGTGTGATGTCGTTCCTGGAAAAGGCCTGGCGTCGGCTGATCGACATGGCCAACCGCGTGCAGAAGGACGTGTCAGGGAAGATTTGAGGACCCTTTCGCGCTATCCACGCGTTGAGCTGTCGTAGGGTGGGCAAAGGCGTTCTTGCGCCGTGCCCACCATGTCTCCACGATGCTGAGAAAAGACGTGGGCACGTCGCTTCGCGCCTTTGCCCACCCTACGGCAGTGTTCGATCAATCGAGATATTTGATGACATCAGCCAAATCCATCACGCGCTCGGCGCCATCCTCGGTGCAAGCCACCAGCATCGCATCGTCGCTGCTCACCGTGCAGACGCCGGGTCGCGGCTTCACCGATCTCACCAGCGAAGCTGCGAAATTCATCAATGAGGCCCGCGCGCGCGACGGCGCGCTGACGCTGTTCATCCGTCACACGTCGGCGTCGCTGACGATCCAGGAGAACGCCGATCCCTCCGTGCTGGTCGATCTCACCACCGCGCTATCCAGGCTCGCGCCGGAGAATGCCGGGTGGACCCACGACACCGAGGGGCCCGACGACATGCCCGGACATATCAAGACGATGCTGACGCAGACCTCGCTTCAGGTCCCGGTCCTGAACGGCAGGCTCGCGCTTGGCACCTGGCAGGCGATCTATCTGATCGAGCATCGCACCCGCCCGCACCGGCGCGAGGTGGTGCTGCAATTCATCGGCAGCAATCAGTAAGGGCTGAAAACAAAACCGGCCGCGGAGACCGCGGCCGGTTGGTGTTGGCTGGTCGCTGCTGTCGATCAGGTCGCCTTGATGTCGACGTCCTTGGTCTCGGGCAGGAAGAAGAAGCCGATCACGACGGTAATCGATGCGAAGATGACCGGATACCAGAGACCCGCATAGATATCGCCGGTCGAGGCCACGATGGCGAAGGCGGTCGCGGGCAGCAGGCCGCCGAACCAGCCGTTGCCGATGTGGTAGGGCAGCGACATCGAGGTGTAGCGGATGCGGGTCGGGAACAATTCGACCAGCATCGCGGCGATCGGGCCGTACACCATGGTGACGAAGATCACGAGGATGAACAGCAGTCCGATGGTCGCCGCCACCTGCGGACGGAAGATGTCGAACGGATGCGCCATCTTCACGATGCCAGCGTCGCCGGTCTTCGGATAGCCGGCGGCCTGCACGGCGGCGAGCACCGCCGGATTGCTGTCCTTGGCGTTGGCGTAGGCAACTTCCTTGCCGTTGACCATCACCTTCACGCCGGAGCCGGCCGCACCCGATGTCGTCGAGTACTTGACCGACGACTGGGCGAGGAAGGCGCGTGCGGTGTCGCAAGGCGCGGTGAAGACGCGGGTACCGACCGGGTTGAACAAGTCGCCGCAACCTGCGGGATCGGCCACCACCTCGATCTTGGCCTGTTCGATGGCCTTTTCCAGCGCCGGGTTGGCGTTGGAGGTGATCATCTTGAAGATCGGGAAGAAGGTCAGTGCCGCGATCAGGCAGCCGCCGAGGATGATCGGCTTGCGGCCGATCTTGTCGGAGAGCACGCCGAACACGATGAAGAAGCCGGTGCCGAGCAGCAGCGACCAGGCGATCAGGAGGTTCGCGGTGTAGCCGTCGACCTTCAGGATCGATTGCAGGAAGAACAGCGCGTAGAACTGGCCGGTGTACCAGACCACGCCCTGGCCCATCACGCCGCCGAGCAGCGCGAGCAGCACGAGCTTGCCGTTCTGCCAGTTGCCGAAGGCTTCCGTCAGCGGCGCCTTGGAGCTCTTCCCCTCGTCCTTCATCTTCTGGAAGATCGGCGATTCGTTGAGGCGGAGCCGGATCCAGACCGAGACGCCGAGCAGCAGCACCGAGACCAGGAACGGAATGCGCCAGCCCCAGGCGGCGAAGTCGGCTTCGCCGAGGGCGGAGCGTGTGAACAGGATCACCAGCAGCGACAGGAACAGGCCGAGCGTGGCGGTCGTCTGAATGAAGGAGGTGTAGTAGCCGCGCTTGCCGTTGGGAGCATGCTCCGCGACGTAGGTCGCTGCACCGCCATATTCACCGCCGAGCGCGAGACCCTGGGCGAGGCGCAGCGCGATCAGGATGATCGGGGCCGCGATGCCGATCGTCGCCGCATTCGGCAGCAGGCCGACGATGAAGGTCGACAGACCCATGATCAGGATGGTGACGAGGAAGGTGTATTTGCGGCCGACGATATCGCCGACGCGGCCGAACACGATCGCGCCGAAAGGGCGGACCAGGAAGCCGGCGGCAAACGCCAGCAGCGCGAAGATGTCGCGGGTGGCCGGCGGATAGGCCGAGAAGAACTGCGCGCCGATGATGCTGGCCAGCGAGCCGTAAAGGTAAAAATCGTACCACTCGAAGACGGTACCCAGCGAGGAGGCGAGAATGACGAACCGTTCGTCCTTCGTCA
This sequence comes from Bradyrhizobium niftali, assembly GCF_004571025.1. Taxonomy (GTDB): domain Bacteria; phylum Pseudomonadota; class Alphaproteobacteria; order Rhizobiales; family Xanthobacteraceae; genus Bradyrhizobium; species Bradyrhizobium niftali. The sequence continues at coordinate 203,809 of NZ_SPQT01000014.1, forward strand.
TACCTCCCGCGCCAGCTTGAGACACAGCCATTGTCGACATGTTGAGTCGCTCCCCGAAAATGCGTTTCCTCGCGCCCCAGATGCCCGGTCATGCCGGACCAACCCAGGTCTTGGCTCCAAGGTAACATCGGCGTGAAACCCGCCCCAATACGACTTTCGGCCTTGCACACTGACGCGCGCCTGACCGGGCGGCAGTGCGCAGCCGCGAAGCTGCCGGATTAACCCCTTTGCAGCAAAGGGATAATGTGCACTTGCATGCCACGGCCGGTCAGGGAAGAATTGACCGGCCGTGGCATCGACTCGCCGGCCCGGCGCGAACGACAGCAAGAGAACGATGAACGCTCCCTCGACCCATCTCGTCATTGCCGATGATCATCCCCTGTTCCGCGATGCGCTGCGGCAGGCGGTGGCGAGCGTCCTGACCTCGGCCAGAATCGACGAGGCCGGATCGTTCGAGGATCTGACCAAGCTGCTGGAACAGACCTCCGACGTCGACCTGATCCTGCTCGACCTCTCGATGCCCGGGATCTCCGGCTTTTCCGGCCTGATCTATCTGCGCGCGCAATATCCGGCGATCCCGGTGGTGATCGTCTCGGCTTCCGACGACAGCGCCACGATCCGCCGCTCGCTCGATTTCGGCGCTTCCGGCTTCATCCCGAAGCGTTTCGGCGTCGAGACGCTGCGCGACGCCATCCTCAAGGTGATGGAGGGGGACGTCTGGGTTCCCGCCGACACCGACCTGTCGGCCGCCTCGGACCCCGACATGACGCGCCTGCGCGACCGCCTGGTGACGCTGACGCCGCAGCAGGTCCGGGTCCTGATGATGCTGTCGGAGGGGCTGCTCAACAAGCAGATCGCCTACGAGCTTGGCGTCTCCGAGGCCACCATCAAGGCGCATGTCTCGGCGATCCTGCAAAAGCTCGGCGTCGAGAGCCGGACGCAGGCGGTGATTGCCGCTGCGAAGATCGCCGGTGGTCAGTGGCGCCAGGGCACGCCGACGGGCTGAGAGCCGTTACAGCGTCTTCAGGCGCGCGCTGGCAGCCCTGATATCAGCCGTTTCCGAGCCTTCGGCGAAGCCGTCGAGCGCCGATTGCAGCAACAGCTTTGCTTCCTTGCGGCGGTGCTGGTCGGCAAGAAGCTCCGCGAGATCGATCGCCGCTCGCAACACCCAGGCCTTCGCGCCGTTGCGACGGCTCAGCTCCAGCGATCGCATGAGGTGGGTCTCTGCTTCCCCGATCTTCGGCTGCGGGAAGGACAGCAATACCCTTGCCTTCATCCGCAGCAGCTCCGGCATGTAGAGATGATCGCCCACTTGATCGACGAGGCGGATCGCCTCGTCGATCAAGTGGGCGCTCTGCTCGACCTGCCCCAGTGCCAACAAGCCTTGCACCAGCGCAATGTTGAACGTCGTGGTGAGAAGCTCATAGCCGGAATCATGGAGCTCGCGCAGGCAGGCCCTTATCGTCTCGACGCCGCCTGCGGCGTCGCCGCGCCGGATGGCCAGCTCGCCTTTGACGCCGCGGCCGACCGAGAGATAAGGGCCCATCGAACGCGAGGTGGCATGCGCGATGAAGTGGTCGATGCTCGCTTCCGCATCGTCGAGCTGTCCGCTCCAGAGATCGATCGAGACCAGCCAAATCAGCGCGATGCAGAGCGTGATCGGATGGTCCATCTGCGCGGCCTCGGTGACGGTCTGTCGCGCCAGCTGCCGCGCATCCAAGGGCCGGCCCTGCAGCCAGAGCTCTCGCGCGAGCGAGATGCCGGCCCGGTTGCGGTGATCGAAGCCATGGACCGTGCTGATCCGTTCCGTACCCGGACCCTGCCAGGCCGCCTCCAGCATGTTCAGCGCGTCGCGATGCTCGCCGGCCAGATGCAGCGAGACACCCAGGAGCGAGTGGGCGAGCCCGATGGACGCGGCATCGCCCAGCGTCTCGGCGACTGTGAGGCTCTGCCGTGCGTAACCAAGCGCGGCATCGAACTGTCCCATCCGCTCGTGGAAGATATGCATGCGGCCGAGCAGCTGAAGCTGGTTCGGCGCGTCGCCGCGCGCCTGCGCGATCGCAAGGCTTCTGCTCAATGCGCCGCGCGCCGCTTCGCTGCCGCCGCGCGTGAACATCAGGGTCAGTCCGAGGGCGGCCTGGATGTGCATTTCTTCGGCGCCGCCGTGCGTGGAAGGATCGATCGCAAGCAGCGCCCGTTCCGACCAGCGCCGGCATTCGATCAGCAATGACATCGCGAGAAAGATGGGAGCTGCCGCGGCCGCGAGCGCAATACCGATGCCCGCATCGCCGTTCGCGCCAAAGCACCAGTCCAGCGCGGCGCGCACGTTGTGAAGCGCGGAGAAGTGGATCGCGCGCTCGTCGGCGCTCGGCACCGTCGCCCATGTCGTACCGGCCTGTTCCAGCCACCGCCGGTAGTAGGTCGCGTGACGGGCCGCGAGCGCCGCGTCATCAGGCTCGATCTCGAGCAGGTAGGCGCGCGTCGTGTCGAGCAGCCGGTAGCGCATCATCGCGCCGATCGGTCGCGGTGCGACCATCGACTTGGCGACGAGGCTGTCGATGGCGTCGAACAGGCGGGCGCGGTCGACACGGTCGTCCGGCACGACCTCGAGCGCGGCGTCGATGGTGAAATGGCCGGCGAAGACCGCGAGCCGGCGCAGCACGAGGCGCTCGATGTCGGACAGGAGCCCGTAGCTCCAGTCCAGCGTCGCCTGCAGTGTCTTCTGCCGCGGCGGCGCGGTGCGCTGCCCCTGCCACAGCAGATTGAGGCGTTCGTCGAGCAGCGCCGCCGTCTGCTCCAGGCCGTAGGCCTCGACTCGGCCGGCGGCGAGCTCGATCGCCAGGGCCATGCCGTCGAGCCTGCGGCAGATGCCGGCGACGATCGCAGCATTGCCATCGCCGAGCGCGATCTGCGCGCCGCCGGCAATCGCCCGTTCGAGGAACAGCTGAAGCGCGGGATAGGTCTGTGCGGCGGCCGCCGTCAGTCCGGCACCGTCAGGCGGAACGGCAAGCGGCGCCAACCGATAGACCTGCTCGCCCTCGACTCGCAGCGCTTCGCGGCTCGTGGCCAGGATATGGACATGCGGCGCGGCGTGGAAGATCTCCGCCGCCAGTGGCGCTGCGGCGGCGATGACGTGCTCGCAATTGTCGAGGATGAGCAGCATCCTCTTGTCCCGGAGATGCGCGAGTAGCGCGGGCATCGGGTCGTCGTTCTGGGCCGGCAGACCCAGCATCAGCAGGATCGAGGTGATCACGAGATCGGGATCGCTCAGAGCAGCAAGGTCAACAAAGTGTGCGGCGTCGGCGAAGGTCTCGAGCAGATCGTGAGCGACCGCCACCGCAACGGCGGTCTTGCCGACGCCGCCCGGGCCGACGATCGTGATGAAACGCGAGGCGATGAGCCTGTCCGAGATGGCCGCGACCACTTCGTCGCGTCCGACCATCCGTTGCAGCCGGTTCGGCAGTTTCACGGGCGGCAGTTCCATCCGCGGTGCGGGGCGCCGCTCTGCCGGAATGTCCGTTTGGGAGATCGGCGCCACGAAGCAATAGCCGCGGCCGGAGAGCGTGGTGATGTAGCGGGCGCCGTCCTTGCCGTCGCCGAGGACTTTACGAAGCGCTGCGACATGAAAGCGCAGATTGGCCTCCTCGACGGCCATGCCGGGCCACACCAGCGCCATCAGATCCCACTTGCTGACGACCTCGTTCGGCCGCGACATCAGCGCGATCAGCGTGTCGAAGGCCTTCGTGCCGAGTGGCAGCGCGACGCCGTCGCGCGTCACCAGCCTTTCGCGCGGCGTCACGGTGAATGGCCCGAACGACAGGGGTCCTGCCGTAGGCGCAGCCGGCTCAGTCATGGCGAGATCTTGGTCCTTGTGAACGGACCGGATAGCCAGATGATCGCGATCCGGCAAGGCCGCTCCTGCATCGGCATCAGACCGCGCATGCAGGCCTCATGAGCCGCGCAGGCGGAGATCTCACAACTTCTCACAAGTCCAAACGGGTGCCCCGCGACAGCCGCTGCTAGTCAGTTGCGCGACGGCAAGGAGACCTTCATGACGCAAGCGGCAAAACTGCTCTACACGGCCCGAACCCACACCAGCGGCGGGCGGCAGGACGGCATGTCCCGCAGCTCGGACGGCCGCCTCGATGTGCGGCTCTCTCCGCCGGGCGGCGCCGGCATCGGCACCAATCCCGAACAGTTGTTCGCGGCCGGCTGGTCGGCCTGCTTCGAAGGCGCCATGGAGATCGCGGCGCGCAGGCGGAAGATCACGCTTCCCAGGAAATGCGCGATCGACGCGGAGATCGACCTCCTTCTCGATGAAGGCGCTTACTCCCTCCGGGCCCGCCTCAACGTCAGCCTGCCGGGCCTCGATCGCGAGGTCGCACGCGACATCGTCGATGAGGCGCACCAGACCTGTCCCTATTCCAAGGCCGTCCGCGGCAACATCGACGTCGCGGTCGCGCTGATCTGACCAGCGTCCCCGACCATCAACAAGGTAGCACCATCATGAAACAGCTCATCGACCAGCATCGCCGCAAGTTTTTTGGCATCGCCGCGGGAACCGTTGCCGCGGGTCTCGGCGTGATCGACCTCGCCCGCGCCGAATCGGAAGCGCCGCGATCCTCCGCATCGAATGCGTCCTTCGGCACGATCAAGCAGATCGATGCCGGCGTCCTCAATGTCGGCTATGCCGAGGCAGGTCCGTCGAACGGTCCCGTCGCGATCCTGCTGCACGGCTGGCCCTACGACATTCACGCCTTCGTCGATGTCGCGCCGATCCTGGCAAAGGCCGGCTATCGCGTCATCATTCCTCATCTGCGCGGATACGGCACGACGCAGTTTCTCTCCGGCGAGACGCTGCGCAACGGCGAGCCGGCAGCGCTCGCCGTCGACATCATCGCGCTGATGGACGCACTCGACATCAAGAAGGCGGCCATCGCCGGCTTCGACTGGGGCGCGCGCACCGCCGACATCATCGCCGCGCTGTGGCCGGAGCGCTGCCGCGCGCTGGTGTCGGTCAGCGGCTACCTGATATCGAGCCAGGCCGCTGGAAGCGCCCCGTTGCCACCGGCAGCTGAGTTGCAATGGTGGTACCAGTTCTATTTCGCGACCGAGCGCGGCCGCGCCGGATACGAGAAGTACACGCACGATTTCGCAAAACTGATCTGGAAGCTCGCCTCGCCGCAGTGGAAGTTCGACGACGCCACCTTCAACCGGAGCGCGGCGTCGCTCGACAACAAGGATCATGTCGCGATCTCGATCCACAATTACCGCTGGCGGCTCGGGCTCGCCCAGGGCGAAGCGAAATACGAGGAGATCGAAAAGAAGCTCGCGGCGGCCCCGCTGATCAGCGTGCCGACGATCACGATGGAGGGCGACGCCAACGGTGCGCCGCACCCCGACCCCAGCGTCTATGCCAAGAAATTCTCCGGCCGGTACGACTATCGCCTGATCACCGGCGGCATCGGCCACAATCTGCCGCAGGAGGCACCGCAAGCCTTTGCCAAGGCCGTCATCGACGCCGACGGCGCCTGAGGATCCGCCGGCACCTCGGTCCAGCCGGGCTGGACCGGGGCCCATCCTTTGATCCCAGCTTGATGAAACCTCATGACGCCAACTGAACCTGCCAAGAAAAGATTCTCCTTCACTACGGTGATGGTGCTCGCCGCGCTTCTTCTGGTCGTTCTCCTGACCTGCGTGCCCTACCTCGTCTCGATCGCGCTGGCGGAGGGCCCCGCGACAGCCGATGCCTCGCCGATCTTCGGCGTCACGATTCCCGCGGGCTACAAGCAGTGGGAGCTGATCGCGCCGGCCGAAGAGGCCGCACCGCTCGACGAGCTTCGCGCGGTCGTCGGCAACCAGGTGGCAATCGACGCCTATCAGGCCGGAAAGCTTCCGTTCCCGGACGGCATTATTCTGGTCAAGCGCGCCTGGAAGCGGAAACAGTCACCGGAATTCGCGTCGGCAACGATTCCCGGCGCGGCTACCACGGTCCAGGTGATGGTCAAGGATTCCAGGAAATATGCCTCCACCGGCGGCTGGGGTTTTGGCCGCTTCGTCAACGGCAAGCCGGTCGACGAAGCGCAGCACCGCACCTGCTTCGCCTGCCACGAGGCTCGCGCGAAGGGCCGCGATTACGTCTTCACCCGTCTCGCGCGCTGAGTTGCGAAAGCGGGGCCGGGCGCTCGCCAACAGGCCGTCTTACTCCGCCGCCACCATCTGCTGCGTGCGCCACTGGCCGAGCAGGGCGCGCAGCGAGGCCGGCTTCACCGGCTTGTTCAGCACGGCGATCTTCTCCTCGCGCGCGGCCAGCTGCACGGCGGGGCTGCGGTCGGCGGTGATCAGGATCGCAGGGATGGCGTCGCCGAAGCGGCGGCGGATGTCGCGGATCGCGGCGATGCCGTTGCCGCGGTCGAGGTGATAGTCGACCAGCAGCCCGGTGACGCGCTTGCCCGCAGCTTCGATCGCGGCGATCGCGCCTTCGGGATCGGCGACCGCGATCACCTCGGCGTCCCAGGCTTTCAACAGCGTGCGCATGCCGTCGAGGATCGCCGCATCGTTCTCGATGCAGACGATCAGCGCGCCCGCGATCGGCGCGCGCGCCAGCGGCGTCGCGCTGGTCACGGCGGCGGTGAGGGTGATCGCCTTCGCCGTCGGCACCGTCACCGAGAAGACCGAGCCGCCGCCCACATTGGAGTCGATGGCGATGCCGTGGTTGAGCACGCGCGCCAGCCGTTCGACGATCGAGAGGCCAAGGCCGAGACCGCGCGCGATCCGCGCGCCCTGCTCGAGGCGGTGGAACTCCTTGAAGATCTCGCCGCGCTTGACCGTGGGGATGCCGACGCCGGTGTCGTAGACGCAGATCTTGAGCGAGGCGCCGCGGCGGCGGCAGCCGACCAGCACACGGCCGCGCGGGGTGTATTTGATCGCGTTGGAGATCAGGTTCTGGAGCAGGCGCCGCAGCAGGAGACGGTCCGACTCCACCGGCAGCGAGCAGGGCACGAAGGTGAGATCGAGGCCCTTGGCGCGCGCGATCGGAGCGAATTCGATCTCCAGCGAGCGCATCAGATCGGCCATCTTGAAGCTCGAGATCGAGGTCGCCATCGCGCCGGCGTCCAGCCGCGATATGTCGAGCAGCGCGCCGAGGATTTCCTCGATGGCCTGGAGCGATTCGTCGATGTTCTCGACCAGCCGCGTCTCCTCGCCGCTGTGCTGGCGTTCGACCAGGCTGGTGACATACAGCCGCGCCGCATTCAGCGGCTGGAGAATGTCGTGACTGGCGGCGGCGAGGAACCGCGTCTTGGAGATGCTGGCGTCTTCCGCCGTGCTCTTGGCCAGCGCCAGCTCGGAGTTCAGCCGGGTCAGCTCCTCGGTGCGGTCGCGCACGCGCTTTTCCAGCGTCGCGTTGGCGCGCTCCAGCGCTTCGGCGGCCTCGAAGGTGGGCGTGACGTCGGTGAAGGTGATGACGAAGCCGCTGCCGGGCATGCGGTTGGTGAGCACCTCGATCACCATGTGGCGGTCCGGCAGGCGCTCGAGATAGGGCTCGCTGTCGATGGTATACGCGGCAAGCCGCCGCTCCAGCATGGCCTCGCGCTCGACCGGGTCGGCCGGATTGCTCACGTCCATGAATTCCAGGATTTCGCGAAGCGGCGTGCCGAACTGGATGAAATGCGGTGGCACGTTGAGGAGATCGCCGAATTGCCGGTTGGAGCAGATCAGTTGCAGGTCGTCGTCGAACACCGCGATGCCCTGGCGCACATGGTTGAGCGCGGTCTGGAGGATCTCGCGGTTGAAATGCAGCGCCGCATGGGAATCGTCGAGCAGTTTCAGCGCGGCTTTGGCGGAGACCGTCCGCTTGCGCAGCAGCAGCGACATCACGAGGCGCGAGGACGCAGCTCCAATCGAGGAGGCGATCAGGTGCTCGGCGTGCTGCAGCAGCTCGAAATCGGCGGGCGCTGCCGGCTCGAGCCGCATATTGCGCCGCGCCGAGAAGGCCTCGAACGAATGCCGGGCGCGGTCCGGGCCGAGATATTGCGCCACCGTGGTCTGGATGTCCTGCACGGTGACGGTGGTGCGCCAGCGGCGGAAATTCGGGGAGATCGGCGCGAGCGTGTTGGGCACGAACAGATCGGCCTGCACCAGCTCGATGGACGAAGGCCGCCGTGCCAGCGACAGCAGCACATAGGTGAGGATGTTGAGCGACAGCGACCAGATGACGCCGTGCATCAGCGGCGGCAGGTCGGCGCCGAACAGCGCCTGCGGCCGCAGCGCCTCGATGCCGAACGGGCCGTGCTGGAGCAGCAGGATGCCTGCGGTCGAGGAATCCATGAAGCTCGGAATGAACAGCGTGTAGAGCCACACCACGAAGCCGACCAGCATGCCGCCGATCGCGCCGCGCGCGGTCGCCCGCCGCCACAATAGCCCGCCGAAGAAGCTCGGCGCGAGCTGGGCGATTGCGGCAAAGGACAAGAGGCCGATCGCGACAAGCTGGGTGTTGCCGAGCGCGCGGTAGTAGAAATAGGCCATCACCATGATGGCGAAGATCGCGAGCCGGCGCGAGCGCAGCAGGAAGTCGCTGAAATCGGCGCCGCCGGTGCGTCCCTCCGGCCGCCGTTGCAGCACCAGGGGCACCACGAGGTCGTTCGAGACCATGATGGAGAGCGCGACGCATTCGACGATCACCATCGCGGTTGCCGCCGACAGGCCGCCGACGAAGATGGCGACGCTGAGCAGATCCGCGCCGCCCTCTATCGGCAGCGCCAGCACGTACATGTCGGGGTCGGCCGTGCCGAAGGGAAAGCTGACGAGGCCGGCGATCGCGATCGGGATCACGAACAGGTTGATGGCGACGAGATAGAGCGGAAACAGCCAGCGCGCGCGGCCGACCTCGGCATCGGAGGAATTCTCCACCACGCTGACATGGAACTGGCGCGGCAGCAGCATGACCGCGCACAGCGACAGCAGCGTCATGGTCAGGAAGTTGCCGATCGACGGCGAGTAGTTGATGGCGCGCACCGCCTCCGGCGTCTTCATCGCGCGCTCGATCAGTTCATGCGGCGAGAACATCCAGAAGGTGACGAAGATGCCGGCGGCGAGGAAGGCGACCAGCTTGACGATGGATTCGGTCGCGACCGCCAGCATCAGGCCGTGCTGATGCTCGGTGGCGTCGGTCTGCCGCGTGCCGAACAGCACGGCGAAGGCCGCCATCGCCAGCGTCACCATCAGCGCCATGTCGCCGAGGATCGGGATGTGGGAGAAGGCCTGATCCTCGCTCAGGATCGTCTCCAGCGAGGAGGCGACCGCCTTGAGCTGGAGCGCGATGTAGGGCACCGAGCCGATGATCGCGATCAGCGCCACGGTCGCCGCCACCGCCTGGCTCTTGCCGTAGCGGGCGCCGATGAAGTCGGCGATCGAGGTGATGTTGTGGGCCTTGGCGAGCTGGATCACGCGGCGGAGTACGCCGGCGCCGAGCCCGATCATCAGGATCGGGCCGACATAGATGGCGAGGAAGTCGGTGGACGTGCGGGTGGCAAAACCGACCGAGCCGAAGAAGGTCCAGGAGGTGCAGTAGATCGCCAGCGACAGCGGATAGATCAGCCCGGAGGCACGTCGGGGCCCGGCCTGCGCGCGGCGGTCGCCATGGCTCGCCACCAGGAACAGGAAGCCGATATAGCCAAAGGCGGCGGCAATCACGCCCCAGTCGTGCAGCATGGCGAGCGTGCTTCTCCCTGGGCGCGGCGGCGCCCGATCTCATTTTCCCTGCAAATCTAGCGCGTTGGGTGGGCGCAAGCGACAGCGAAATGCCGGGCCCGGGGCGGGAACTGGGGTTGTCGTTAAGTTGGTCGCTTGAGGCTCACCGAGAGAGTCCCCGTGTGGCACCCCCCCTCCCTGACCCTCCCCCGCAAGGGGGGAGGGAATGGAGAGAACGTCGCTTGTTGCGACAAAGGCGACACCAACACGGCGTCGAGCAGTTGCGCTTAATCAATGTGAGGCAGCCACAACCGTCTCGCTCCCTCCCCCCTTGCGGGGG
>NZ_SPQT01000131.1 GCF_004571025.1 Bradyrhizobium niftali
TCATCCCATGGACGAGCGACGCAACAAAGCCAGACATCGCGTGCTGAAGGCCGGAACGATCGAGTTCGGCGGCGGCGCGATCGACTGCACCGTCCGCAATTTCTCGGACACCGGCGCAGCCCTCGACGTCACCAGCCCGGTCGGCATTCCCGAACACTTCACCCTGCTGATCCAGGCCGACGGAAAGCAGCTGGCGTGCACCGTGGTCTGGCGCAAGGAAAAGCGGATCGGTGTGAAGTTCGGGTAGGGGATCTGTTGTTGGGCGTTAGCGCGAGGTTCTTGCTCCGTTGTCGTCCCGGCGAAGGCCGGGACCCATAACCACAGGGAGTGGTTTGGCGAAGACTCGTCATTCGGTACTGCGTCCTTCCGAAATCGATAGACCTCGCGGTATGGGTCCCGGCCTTCGCCGGGACGACGAGTCGAGATTGGTACGCCGTCCCGCGTTCTCACACACAAGCGCCCGCAACTCACGCCGCCGCCTGCTCATCTCTCCGGCTCGCCAGAATCTTGTCGATCCTTCTTCCGTCGAGATCGACCACCTCGATGTGCCAGCCGCCGAGGTCGAAGGCGTCGCCGACATTGGGCAGCACGTTGAAGTGTTGCAGCACGAGGCCCGCCACGGTGTAGAATCGATGGTGCGGCGGCAGCTCGATGCCGAGCAGCTCGCCGAATTCGTCGACCGGCATCCAGCCGGCGACCAGCAGCGATTCGTCTGCGCGCTTGACATAGGCC
>NZ_SPQT01000132.1 GCF_004571025.1 Bradyrhizobium niftali
ATCCACAGCCCGCGCAGGGCGACGACGTGTATTTGGATGGCCACTCGACCCAGGTCTGGATTGCCAGTGCCTCCGGCGGAAGCTTCGAGAAGGTCGACTTCACCAAGTACGGCACTGCCACGGTGACGGTCAACGACACCATCGACACGACGACGGTGGACTTGAGCGCCTCGACGGTGCTGGAGGGGCCGTCGGCGAACTACGTGTTCACGGCGACGCTGTCGAACGTCTCGCACGGCGATACGGTCATCACGACCGACCAGGGCGCCATCACGATCCACGATGGCCAGACCAAGGGTACGCTAACCCTACCGTCCGGCAACGGCGAGGACGTCTATCTCGACGGGTCGCAGCTGACGGCGACCATCACCGGCGCCACCGGTGGCAACTTCGAGAACCTGGCGATCGGAACCGCGTCGGCGACGGCGCATGTCAACGACACGCTCGATCCGACCACGGTGAACCTGGGTGCCTCGACGGTGCTGGAAGGTGGGATCGCGAACTACGTGTTCACGGCGACGCTGTCGAACGTCTCGCACGGCGATACGGTGATCACGACCGACCAGGGCGTGATCACGATCACCGATGGCCAGACCACGGGCACGCTGACGATAGCGTCGGGCAATGGCGAGGACGTCTACCTCGACGCCAGCCAGCTGACGGCGACCATCACCAATGCGACCGGGGGCAATTTCGAGAACCTGGTGGTCGGGAC
>NZ_SPQT01000133.1 GCF_004571025.1 Bradyrhizobium niftali
GTGCCGTGATGCCCTGCGACCGACGGGCCTTGTTGTGGGCGGATCTGCCCCGAGATGCGGTCTGCGACCCGGCCTGTTCCCCGCAACAGCGTGCGTCGATCTTCTTCCCCGCGGCTGCGCCGCTCCTCGCGCAGCAACAAGATCGCCGCACGCCGTCCTCCGCATGCGCTGCGGCCTGACGGTGCGGGTCGGCCGTCCCGGAGCTTTCGATCGCCACAAGGCCGCGATGGTCGCGGGCTTGAACACAGCACAGGAGATCCACCATGTCCCAGATCGGTTCGTTCACCCGCAGCAACGATGGCACCTACACCGGCACCATCAAGACGCTCGCGATCGATGCCAAGGCGCGTCTCGTCCCCAGCGATCCCGCCTCCACCAGCGACAAGGCGCCAGACCTGCGCGTCATCGTCTCAGGCGTCGAGATCGGTGCCGCCTGGCGCCGGACCTCGAAGGACAACCGCACCTACCACTCGGTCAAGCTCGACGATCCGTCCTTCACCGCGCCGATCTACGCCAACCTCTTCGAAGGCGACGATGGCGAGTGCGCGCTGATCTGGTCGCGCTGACCAACACCGCGGCGTCTCGCAAACACGCGGGGCGCCGCGGACAGCGGCCCCGTTATTATGCGGAGCGACACAGCGGCAAAAGCCCTGGAAAACCGGGCTGCCAGCCAACGACTCCGCATAATCCCGCGCTACGCATAATC
>NZ_SPQT01000134.1 GCF_004571025.1 Bradyrhizobium niftali
GTGTCGGATGGGCCTTTACCTTCGCTGCCGCCGCCTACAATCTGGTGCGGCCGCCCAAGCTGATCGCGGAGACCGGCTGATGGCCAAGGCGCCCGGCTTCGCCAGGGCCTTTGTCGGCCGCTGGCGCATCGTTGAGATGGACAACTGGGACACTGACTTCCTCGATCTTGTCGAAGAGGCGCATCTCAGCTTCAGGGGCAAGTCCGATGGCGAAATCGCCTTTGGGGCCCTGAAGGGCTTCCTGGACGTGCGTTACGGCACCCGCGACGGTTCGGCGTGCGCGGAGTTCTCGTGGGAAGGGCACGACGAAAATGACCCCGCCTGCGGTCGCGGATGGGTTATGATCGGCACTGCCGGCAGGCTCGTCGGCCACTTCTATATCCACAATGGCGACGATTCAGTCGTTTGTGAAGAACGTCTCTGAGCACCGTTTTAGGCAAGGTGTGGTTGCGATAGGTGGCGACAGAGTATCCATAACAGGCCGCGTAAAAGTTCCGCGAGCCAGCGGCGAAGCAGGCTGAAGTTGTAGCCAGCGGCGGCAAGCACGGCGTTGATGCGGTCGCCGTCGCGGCCCTTGAGATGGTTACGGCGCATCCGGTGGTCGTCCTTGAGATGGCCGATCACAGGCTCGACGGCGGCGCGACGCCGCATCTCGCGGCGGATCGCTTTGGTGACACGGCGAACCTGGCCGCTGATC
>NZ_SPQT01000135.1 GCF_004571025.1 Bradyrhizobium niftali
CTCGTCGGGCCAGTGCTGGTCGCTGACGACCTATTGCCCGGTGCCGGGTCCGGTGCCGACCTCGCCGGCGAACAACGATTACAAGCCCGGCTTTGCCTCGGCGCTGATGGTGAAGGACCTGACCTTGGCGCAGGACGCGGCCAAGGCCGCGGGCGCGGCCACGCCGCTCGGCCAGCATGCGCAGGAGATTTATCAGGCCTTCGATAGAGCGGGCCAGGGCGGGGTGGATTTTTCCGGAATTATCAAGCACGTTCGCAGCCTCGCTGGAAAATAGCGAGGCTTTGCCCGTAGCCCGGATGGAGCGAAGCGAAATCCGGGACAGCTGCTGCCAATTGGGTAGCCGGCCCCGGATTGCGCTTCGCTCCATCCGGGCTACGCTCGCAGGTCAATTCGACGGGCCCGGATCATGACGACATTTCAGGAAGCGCGCGCGTTCCTTCTACAGCACCGCACGGATTACGGGACGGCGGTCAAAGGCTTCCGCTGGCCCGATCCGGTTCCCTTCAACTGGGCGCTCGACTGGTTCGACGCCGGGCTGGCGGGGAATGCGGAGAGCAGGGACCGACCCGCGCTCTGGATTGTCGATGCCGCACAGGATCGGCAAACGAAATTGTCCTTTGCGGCGCTGTCGCGCCGTTCCAACCAGGTCGCAAACTTCCTTCGCGCGCAGGGCCTGAAGCGTGGCGATCATCTAT
>NZ_SPQT01000136.1 GCF_004571025.1 Bradyrhizobium niftali
GCTGCCAAGATACCACTTCGGCTCTCCTGGCAGCGGGAGCGACGAACCGAGAATCCACAAACGAATAAGCGTAACTCACACCGGGCAGAACAGCGATTCCGGCAAGCAAAATCGCGATCAGATACTGACGACGGTTGAACGCGAGCCAAGATGCGTAGGCGCAACCAAGGATAAGCGCATAAAGTGGAAGCTGTAAGAATAGGATCTCGATGTAGATTTTGACCGTAGCGCTCATGTCAACCTCTCGCGCTTCAGCCAAAGCTCGGACCCGATCTGGGCAAGCCATAGCTTCAGAGGTGCCGTGATTGAGATTTTTGACTAGAGCAACCGAAGGTTAAGGTTCGGTTTGCACGAGAAAGCTAAGACGCTGAGGTCTGCTAATGGGATGGTCCGGCCGTGCTCCTGCCCCGCCAGCGATAAGCTGGCCAGGGGCGCCAAGACAGGGAGCACGCCATGTCCCAGACACCCAGTACCGCGATCGCCGTGATCGGCATCGATATCGGCAAAAACTCGTTCCACGTCGTGGGCCACGATACGCGCGGCACCATCGTGCTGCGGCAAAAGTGGTCGCGTGGCCAGGTGGAGGCGCGGCTCGCCAATATGCCGCCTTGCCTGATCGGCATGGAAGCCTGCGTCGGCGCACATCATTTGAGCCGCAGACTCGCATCGTTAGG
>NZ_SPQT01000137.1 GCF_004571025.1 Bradyrhizobium niftali
TCGCCGACCGTCTCCACGGCGCGGCCGACCGGGCATTCCAGAATGGAGGCGGATTTGGGCTGCATGGCGGGAACGTAGGAGAGTCACTTGCAAAATGCAAGTGACACGGAAATGCGCCAGGGGCGCAGACAAGCACGCCGCGAGATGGCGCGACGGTCCTTTGCGAGATGTGAGGAAGCCGGCAGCTGGACCGCTCTCGTGCCCCGGACGCAGCGCAGCGTTATCCGGCGATGCCAAGCATCGTCCGGGACAGGAGAGTGAGCGGTGGAGCTGCACCTTGCTCCGTCATTGCGAGCGCAGCGAAGCAATCCAGGCTGCTTCCGCGGAGGGACTCTGGATTGCTTCGCTGCGCTCGCAATGACGATGTGGAGGCAGCGAGCGCCTGTTTATGACCGTCACCCTGAGGTGCGAGGCGAGCGAGGCAACAGCGTCGCTGGACGAGCCTCGAAGGGCGACGGCCCGGATGTAGCTGGCCGTTCATCCTTCGAGGCTCCCAATGGGGCGCTTCTCGCGCCCCATCACTCGCGCCTCCAGCGACAACGGCCTCGCCGTTGCGCGGGGATGACGGTGTTGGCAGAATCGGAGAGTGAGCTAAGCCGCAGCGCCTAATGCGATCGCGCCAGGCAGAACGCCACGACCTGCTCCAGCGCGCTCTTCATCGGCGACGACGGG
>NZ_SPQT01000138.1 GCF_004571025.1 Bradyrhizobium niftali
GCAACGACCGGCTTGATCAGGATCGACGGTCACAACTGCTGACGTATATCCGGCTTCTTGATGCGGCTGGACAACGTCTCCGCCGCGAGCCTCGATGGTTTTCGCCCGCTTCCACCTCAACGGCCCCGAGACATCGGCGCAAGCCGTGCCGGTCCACACATCAGGTTCGGGAAGCGACGGGGGTGACCGTTTCGCCATCTCCTGCCATTTGTTGCAATTGTCGGGTGAGACCTCCTTTCCTTGATTGCCGCTTCGCTTCAGGCCGCCTTCACCGACAGCGCCGGCTCATAAGCCGCGTTGCCTGTGAGCATAGCCCACACGATCCGCGCATTCTTGTTGGCAAGAGCCACGGCCACGACATTGGGATGGCGCCGTTGCCGCATCTTGCCGAGCCAGAGGCTTCGCGGATCCTGCTTGCCAGTAGCCCGGCTTAAAGCGGCGCGAGCTCCGTGAATCATCAGAGTCCGCAGGTATCGATCGCCGCGTTTGCTGATGCCGAACAAGCGGGCCCGCCCTCCACTGGATCGCTGCTTTGGCACCAGGCCAAGCCAAGCCGCGAACTGTCGGCCGTTCTTGAAACAGCTTCTATCGCCTACGGCGGCGATCAAGGCTGTTGCCGTCACAGGTCCGACGCCTTCGATTTTGCCGAGCCGTTGGCAC
>NZ_SPQT01000139.1 GCF_004571025.1 Bradyrhizobium niftali
CACCCGGTTCAGATAGCCATAAATGTAGAGCTTCAGGAGAACCGAGGGGTGATACGACGGCCGTCCCGTTGCGGCCGGCTCCGCTCCCTCAAAGCCCATCTCAGCCAAATCAAGCGCATCGACAAACACGTCGATCACTCGAACAGGGTTGCTCTCGTCAATGAAATCATCGAGGCATTCGGGCAATAATGTCCATTGCCCACGATCGGCCTGCTCAACGAAGCGCCTCATCAGCTTCCCCCGCAGAATCACCAGAGAATCATAGCAAAGCAGCAGCGTTTTCACACAGCCAGGGTCACCAGCGGCAATGCGCTGACCGAGCGGAACATCTTCAAGACCGGACTTCTGCGCGTTATGAGTATACGCCCTTCTGTAATGGGCCCGATGATGTCAAGCCTCCCGAGTGAACGTCACGCCGCCGAACTCATGCTTCTGTCCGTGGTCAACGCCTGGCCGCCACATCATGCTGTCAGAGGGAGCGGTGAGCCTATCTAGATACGCGTGGTTCGTCAGATGACGGCCACTGGGCGTGTAACGGCTTCACCGGATCCACCGTCCCGGCGACGGGACTTCGGGCACTGGGCTTCAGTTCAGCCCGGTTGCGTTCTTGATCTCCTCCACGTCTTCTATGCCGCGATCGGCCCCGCTTCGGTCCATCGG
>NZ_SPQT01000140.1 GCF_004571025.1 Bradyrhizobium niftali
TAATGGGATGGTCCGGCCGTGCTCCTGCCCCGCCAGCGATAAGCTGGCCAGGGGCGCCAAGACAAGGAGCACGCCATGTCCCAGACACCCAGTACCGCGATCGCCGTGATCGGCATCGATATCGGCAAAAACTCGTTCCACGTCGTGGGCCACGATACGCGCGGCGCCATCGTGCTGCGGCAAAAGTGGTCGCGTGGCCAAGTGGAGGCGCGGCTCGCCAATATGCCGCCTTGCCTGATCGGCATGGAAGCCTGCGTCGGCGCACATCATTTGAGCCGCAGACTCGCATCGCTTGGTCACGATGCCAGGTTGATGCCGGCCAAATATGTCCGCCCTTATAGCAAGGGACCGAAGAACGACTTCAATGATGCCGAAGCGATTGCCGAAGCCGTGCAGCGCCCGACGATGAAGTTCGTGGCGACCAAGACCGCGGAGCAACTCGATCTGCAGGCGCTGCATCGGGTGCGCGAGCGGCTGGTGTCGCAACGCACCGGCATCATCAACCAGATTCGCGCCTTCATGCTGGAACGCGGGATCGCGGTGCGCCAGGGTATCGGCTTCCTGCGCACAGAACTGCCCGTCATCCTTGCGACGCGCACCGATGCCCTGTCGCCACGCATGTTGCGTGTCATCGAG
>NZ_SPQT01000015.1:0-152500 GCF_004571025.1 Bradyrhizobium niftali
TGCCGATCGGATTTATCGCGGCAAACAGCTCGTCAACGCTCTCTCCAACTGCGGACCATGGACGATCGAGATCGTCGAGCGACCGCTCGGGGTCAAAGGCTTCCAGCTCCTGCCCAGGCGCTGGGTCGTCGAGCGTACCTTTGCATGGTTCGGCAGATGTCGTCGCCTCTCCAAAGACTTCGAAGCCTCTGCCGCCACCGAGCTAGCCTGGTTGCTCGCCGCCCATCTGAGGCTCTTAACTCGCCGCTTGGCCAGACCCTGAAAACGTCTACGCTTTTTGAGTCAGGCTCTGAGGAGCGCGCTCTCGCGCGCGTCTCGAAGGATGAAGGCCCGGATGCGGCAGCAGGGCCTGCATGGTTCGAGACGCCGCTTCGCGGCTCCTCACCATGAGGATTGAGAGTTGCTTGCGCGGCTCAGAACGGGTCAGTCCCCAGCCCCGCCACATCCGCCGGGCGCGGCCCCGGCGCGGGCCAATGAAACCGGCGGTCCTTCTCGGCAATCATGATGTCGTTGATCGACGCCTCGCGCCGCTTCATCAGGCCGTGCTCGTCGAACTCCCACTGCTCGTTGCCGTAGGAGCGATACCATTGGCCGCTTGCATCGTGCCACTCGTACTGGAAGCGCACGGCGATGCGGTTGCCGTCGAAGGCCCAGAGGTCCTTGATCAGGCGGTAGTCGTGCTCCTTCTCCCATTTGCGGGTGAGGAAGGCGACGATGGCCTCGCGGCCCCGGAAGACTTCCGAGCGATTGCGCCAGCGGCTGTCCTCGGTGTAGGCGAGCGAAACGCGCACCGGATCGCGTGAATTCCAGGCGTCCTCGGCCATGCGGGCCTTTTGCGCGGCGGTCTCTTTCGTGAAGGGCGGAAGCGGCGGGCGCGACATGATGGCCTCATCGGTTGGTCGGGGCCGCAAATCTATCGCCGCAGCCGGCGGAGTCGAGTGGCCATCACCTATCGGGCGATCACTTATCGGGCGATCACGAAATCAAATCAGCCTTCATCAAACTGCGGATCGATTTCGGGATCGGCTGGGCACGGCCGCCGCTGATGAAGGCGACGCGTACCTCGGCCTTGACCAGCACATCCTCGCCGCGCCGGACCTCCTGTGCGAGCATGATGGAGGCCCCCTTCACCGCGACCGGCCAGGTCACGACGTCGAGCACGTCGTCCATCCGCGCGGGCTTGAGGAAATCGAGGCGCATTGAGCGCACCACGAAGGCGAAGCCGGCATCCTCCGTCGCGGGCTGCTCGAACAGCGCCTGCTGCTCGGCGCCCATCAGCCGCAGGTGATTGGTGCGCCCGCGCTCCATGAAGCGCAGGTAATTGGCGTGATAGACGATGCCGGAGAAATCCGTGTCCTCGTAGTAGACGCGGACCTGCATGTGATGGCGGCCGTCGCGGATCTCGCCGTCGAGATGGGCAGTCACGTCGCGTGCCTCTTCGCTTTTTGCTACCGGCCCGTTTTGCGCAAAAACGGCCGGCCGTGCAAGCGCAGGCTACGCCACCGCCGGCCCCGTCCTCCCCAGCGTCACCTCGACGATCTCCGGCGGCACGCCGACACGGAGCGGCATGATGCTGCAACCGAGGCCGCCGGAGATGATGACGTCGCATTTCAGCCTGACATGACCATAGGCGAGCCGGAGGCCGTGCTGCCGGGGAACTGCCGGCGACCAGCCGAGCAGCCGGACCTGGCCGCCATGAGTGTGGCCGGACAGTTGCAGCGCGACGCGCGCGGGCACGCGCGGGGCGATGTTGGGCTCGTGCGCGAGCAGGATGATCGGCGCGTCGTCCGTGACTTTGGCGAGCGTCGCGGTGAGATCGTCGGCGCCGACGCGCCCGGTGCGCCGGAAGCGCCGCGCCGGCAGAAAGGCGAGCTGATCGCCGAGGCCGGCGAGCCAGAACGGGCGGCCGTCCTTGGTGAGACGCACGGCGTCGTTCTCGTAGACGGGAATACCGGCCGCCTCCAGCGCACGATGCGCCACCGTCGGGCCATACCCGGCCTGCTGCACGGCCCTGTCCACCCAATAATCGTGATTGCCCATGACGGCATGGACGCCGAGCGGCGCTTTCAGGCCCGCGAGCACCCTGGCCCATTCGTTCGCGGGAATGATGCGCGTGACCTGGTGAAGTCCGGCGACATAGTCGCCGAGCAGCACGATGAGGTCGGCATTCAACCCATTGGTGCGGTCGACGATGGCCTCGATCCGCTCCAGCGACATCCAGGGATCGCAGGCATGGACGTCGGCGATCACGGCGATCTTGAGCGGCAGATCCGCCGGCCATTGCCGCGGGGTCGGATGATAGCGGGTGACGCCGAGCCGCAGCACCGGCTCGATACCGACGCCGTAGGCGGCGGTCGAGACACCGAGGGCGGACAGGCCGCCGAAGGAACGGATGAGACGACGGCGCGTGATCATGGAAGTCCGCTTCTGCTACGGCATCTTGATGCGGGCCGATTGAAGCGGAATTGGGGTTAGCTCGTGCAGACCGTCTGCACAAAGGCTACCATCGGCCCTCGCCGACCAGCGCATCCAGCCGCGCCTTCAATTCGTCGGGCGCACGGTAGTACCAGACACCGCCGAGCAGATCGCGAAAACGTGCGTCGGCGCGCGCCTCGCGCTCGATGCGGTCGATCGTCCCGACGCTGATCACGTCTTCGAGGGGACCGGCGGCCAGCAGCGACAGCAGCACCGGGTTGGACTCGATCTTGAGGATCTCCAGGATCAAATCGATCATCCTGTCGGGATCGTCTTCGCGCAGGTCGCGCTCGAAATCCATGATCGCGAACAGATTGTCGTCCTGGTCGCGCTCGGATCTGGAATATTGCTCGACCCAGGCGCGCGCGAGCTCGGTGACCGACATGTTGGCGCAATCGAGCGGCTCGCGCGGCGTGCGCTGCGCCAGATGGTCGGCATGCCACGCCTCGCGATCGGCGAGGCCTGCAATACGCGACATCAAGGGATCGTCGGGACCGACATGCACGCCGCCCAGCAGCCAGCGCAGACGGTCATTGTGCGCGGCTTCCTGCTCGACACGCGCCATCACCTCCGTGCCATGCGCATAGAACAGCGCCAGCAGGAACTTGTCGTTGAGCTGCATCACCGTCGGCTTGTCGGTCTCGGTCTTGAGAACATCGAGCACGAGATCGAGCGCGGCTTGCGGCCTGCGATGCGGCAGATGGTCGAAATAGACCTTGATGGCCCAGATGCTGCCGACCTGGTCGCGACGGCTGACGCGCTGGAGCGCGCACCACATCGACGCCAGCTCACCGAGCGGCATCGAATCCAGCAGCGCCTCG
Organism: Bradyrhizobium niftali; assembly: GCF_004571025.1. GTDB lineage: Bacteria > Pseudomonadota > Alphaproteobacteria > Rhizobiales > Xanthobacteraceae > Bradyrhizobium > Bradyrhizobium niftali. The sequence goes on from NZ_SPQT01000015.1 coordinate 3,297, forward strand.
GTCTCGTCGGGCGTGCGCAGCTGCGGCGCGATGGTCTTGAGCAGCCTCGTGTCGTCCGTCGGCGCCATTCCTTCCCACTCCAGTCCGTGTGCGGCAATCCTGCTCGCCGCGCGTTCGGATTAGTGCCAGGATGGAACCGGTGGGTTCATCGACTGCGGCGATCAGTCGTCGCTTTCGTCGGTGCCGAACAGGCCGAACTGTGCCGCATCGCGATTGGGCTCGGCGAGGCCAAGATGGCGGAAGGCGTGCGAGGTGAGCAGCCGGCCGCGCGGGGTGCGCTGGAGATAGCCGCACTGGATCAGATAGGGCTCGATGATGTCCTCAATCGCATCGCGCGGCTCGGAGAGCGCTGCGGCCATCGTCTCGACACCGACGGGACCGCCGCCATAGTTCATCGCGATGGTCGTGAGATAGCGACGGTCCATGGCATCCAGGCCCGCGGCGTCGACCTCGAGCGCGCTGAGTGCGTGATCGGCGATCTTGCGATCGATCGTGTCGGCATTCGCAGCCGAAGCAAAATCGCGCACGCGCCGGAGCAGGCGCCCGGCGATGCGCGGCGTGCCGCGAGCGCGGCGCGCGATCTCGTTGGCGCCATCCGCGCTCATGCCGACGTTCAGCACGCGCGCGCCGCGGCTGACGATGCTTTCGAGCTCCTCGATGGTGTAGAAATTGAGTCGGACCGGAATGCCGAAGCGGTCGCGCAAGGGATTGGTGAGCAGGCCCGCACGCGTCGTGGCGCCGACCAGGGTGAATTTCGACAGCTCGATCTTGACCGAGCGCGCCGCCGGGCCCTCGCCGATGATGAGGTCGAGCTGAAAATCCTCCATCGCGGGATAGAGCACTTCCTCCACCGCCGGGCTGAGACGATGGATCTCGTCGATGAAGAGCACGTCGCGCTCTTCGAGGTTGGTCAGCAGGGCGGCGAGATCGCCGGCCTTGGCAATCACGGGGCCCGATGTGGCGCGAAAGCCGACGCCGAGTTCCTTGGCCACGATCTGCGCCAGCGTGGTCTTGCCGAGGCCGGGGGGCCCGACGAACAGCACGTGATCCAGCGCCTCGCCGCGCTTGCGCGCGGCCTCGATGAAGATCGAGAGATTCTTGCGGGCCTGCTGCTGGCCGACGAAATCGGACAGCGATTGCGGGCGCAGCGCGGTGTCGCCGACGTCATCGGAGCGGCGCTCCGGTGAGACCATGCGGTTGGCCTTGGGATCGCTCACTTCGCGAGTTCCTTCAGACCGAGGCGAATGAGCTGCGCCGTCTCGGCGCCTTCACCGGCGCTGCGCGAGGCCGACGCAATGGCGGCCGCGGCCTGCGGCTGGCCGTAGCCGAGATTGACCAGCGCGGAGATCGCATCCGCCACCGGCCGCGGCGCGCGCTGGTCGTCGACGGCGCCGGCAAGGTGCACGACGGCGGGATCGACATTGGCGAAGGCCGGCGCCTTGTCCTTCAATTCGGTGACGATGCGCTCGGCGACCTTGGGCCCGACGCCCGGCGTGCGCGCCACCGCGGCCTTGTCGCGCAGCGCAATCGCATTGGCGAGGTCGGAAGGCGCCAGCGTGCCGAGCACGGCGAGCGCGACCTTGGCGCCGACGCCCTGCACGGTCTGGAGCAGGCGAAACCATTCGCGTTCCTGGTCGGTACGGAAGCCGAACAGCTTGATCTGGTCCTCGCGGACATAGGTCTCGATCGACAGCACCGCGGCTTCGCCGGGCGAGGGCAGATGCTGCAGCGTGCGCGTCGAGCAGTGCACCTGGTAGCCGACGCCGCCGACGTCGAGGATGACGAAATCCTCGCCGTAGGAATCGATCAGGCCCTTCAGTTTGCCAATCATATCCCCACCACCTTCAGCCTGAGCGCCGTGCTCTGGCGGTGATGGGCGTGGGTGATGGCAATGGCGAGCGCGTCGGCGGCGTCGGCTGACGGCGGCTCGGCTTTCGGCAGCAAGATCTTCAGCATCATCGCGATCTGTTGCTTGTCGGCATGGCCGGCACCGACCACGGTCTTCTTCACCTGGTTCGGCGCGTATTCGGCGACGCTGATGCCGAACATTGCGGGCGCCAGCATGGCGACGCCGCGGGCCTGGCCGAGCTTCAGGGTGGCAACGCCGTCCTTGTTGACAAAGGTCTGCTCGACCGCGGCTTCCATCGGCTTGTGATCGGACAGAACGGCCGCGAGCCCTTCATGGATCGCGAGCAGGCGGCTGGACAGCGGCAGGTCGTCCGGCGGTTCCACCGAACCGCAGGCGACATAGATCAGGCGGTTGCCCTCGGCCTCGATCACGCCCCAGCCGGTACGGCGCAGGCCGGGGTCGATACCGATGATGCGAACGGGGCCACGAATCGGGAGCGCAGTCATGGGCCAGTGATAGCGGCTGGCTGCTTGGAGCGAAACAGAAACAGAACGAAAGTAACAGGGGAAGTGAGGCCACGGCTGGGCCCACGCTGCCCACGCCATATTCCATCGTCATACCCCGCGAAGGCGGGATATCCAGTACGCCGCGGCTTCTCCGTATCCCATCACGCCCTCTGGAATACTGGGTCGCCCGGTCAAGCCGGACGACGACAGCGGAATTTGAGGCTGGCGACCTCAGCCGCCCATCTTCGCCATCAGCGCGTCCGACACCTCGAAATTGGCGTAGACGTGCTGGACGTCGTCGTGCTCGTTGAGCAGGTCCATCAGCTTGAGCAGCTTCTCGCCGGTCTCATCGTCCACGGCGACCGTGTTCTGCGGCTTCCAGATCAGCGCGGCCTTGCGCGGCTCGCCGAACTTGGCTTCCAGCGCCTTGGCGACGTCGCGATAGCCTTCGGTCGAGGCGTAGATCTCGTGGCCGCCTTCGCCCGAGATCACGTCGTCGGCGCCGGCCTCGATCGCAGCATCCAGCACGGCGTCGTCGGAGGCGACGCTGCGGTCGTATTCGATGATGCCGGTGCGGTCGAACATGAAGGAGACCGAGCCGGTTTCGCCGAGGTTGCCGCCGGACTTGGTGAAGAAGGAGCGGATGTCGGAAGCGGCGCGGTTGCGGTTGTCGGTCAACGCCTCGACGATGACGGCGACGCCGCCGGGACCATAGCCCTCGTAGCGGATCTCGTCATAGTTCTCGCCGTCGCTGCCGAGCGCCTTCTTGATCGCGCGCTCGATATTGTCCTTCGGCATGTTCTCCTGGCGCGCGGCGATCACGGCGGCGCGCAGGCGCGGGTTCATGGCGGGGTCGGGCGTCCCCAGCTTGGCGGCGACGGTGATTTCCCGCGCCAGCTTGCCGAACAGCTTCGACTTCTGGGCATCCTGCCGCCCCTTGCGGTGCATGATGTTCTTGAATTGGGAATGTCCGGCCATGCGTGGTCTCGTAAAGGAATCGTCAGCCAAGGTGAGTGTGAGAAGCGCGGCCTTATAGGCCGCCAACCCACCGAAATGAAGAGGCTCTACGACTTTAAGGTAACACAGTAATGCCTCGGGCCTAGATGTCAGGCATCGTTAACCCTGACTTCATTCCGGACTGCGAAAATAATGTCCGACCGTCCCCCGACAAGAGAGACCTGATGGCGTTCGGACTATTTCGGAAGCGTCTGCCGGACATGGCTGCGCCTGCGGCCGCCCCGCAGGTTGCGCAGCCGCCGGCCCATTCCGAGCCCGGCCCGGCCACTGAGGGCGATTCGGCCAGGGAAATCCTGGAACTGCTGGAACTCGAGCTGGGCGCGATGATCCGCCAGCTCGAGCGCGCCGCCAATTCGGTGGCCGGCGGCGCCGAAGCGACCGCCGTGACCCTTGCGGCCATTCGCGACCGCACCGACGCCCTGACCGGCCGCACCAACGCCGCGCAGTCGACCGCATCCACCTTCGCCCATGCCGCCGACAAGTTCACCCAGTCCGCCCAAGGCATTGGGGCGCAGGTTCGCGAGGCCGGCAAGCTCGCCGACGAGGCCAGTGCCGCGGCGCAGGAAGCCCGCGCCAATGTCGACCGCTTGCGGGAATCCTCCGCCGCCATCGGCAACGTCGTCAATCTGATCGCCCAGATCGCGCGGCAGACGACGCTGCTCGCGCTCAACTCGACCATCGAGGCCGCGCGCGCCGGCGCTGCGGGCAAGGGTTTTGCGGTCGTCGCCACCGAGGTCAAGGCACTCGCGGTGCAGACCCAGGGCGCGACGGAAGAGATCACCAAGAAGATCGACGCGCTCCAGCGCGACGCCGCCGGCTCCGCCGATGCCGTGCACCGCATTTCGCAGGCGATCGAGGCGATCCGCCCGGTGTTCGAGACCGTCAATGGCGCGGTCGCCGAGCAGAACGCCACCACGAGCGAAGTCTCAGGCAATGCCGCCAGCGCGTCGGAGTTCATCGTCTCGGTCGGCCAGAGCGCAGCCGAGATCGATGCCGCAACCAAGGCGGCCGAGACCCATGGCGAGAACGTCGCCAGCGCCGGCAAGGCGGTCACCACCTTCGCACAGAAGCTGAAATCGCGCTGCGCAGTGCTGCTGCGCCAGAGCGAGCACGACGACCGCCGCAAGACCGAGCGCCTGCCCTGCCATCTCAAGTTCGAGAGCGCGCGCGGAGTGATGCCGGTCTACGAGATCGCGATGGACGGCGTGCTGATCGGCGGTGCGGACGCAGGCCGGCTGGCACCGCAAGCGATGATCGAAGGCAGCCTCGAACAGGTCGGCGCCTGCCGCCTGCGCGTCGTCGAGCAATCCAAGGCGGGAGCCCGCGCGCACTTCGTCAATCCCAATGCCGAGCTCAGCGAGAAGATCGAAGACCGGCTGTGGGCGATCCACGAAGAGAACACGGAGTTCGTCACCCGCGCCATGGAAGCGGGCAGCGCGCTGACCGCGATCTTCGAGCAGGCGGTTGCACGCGGCGAGGTCAGGATCGACGACCTGTTCGACACCGACTATGTGGAGATTGCGGGCACCAATCCGCAGCAATACCGCACCAGATATCTGGACTGGGCCGACCGCGCGCTGCCGCCGTTCCAGGAAGCGTTTCTCGCCAAGGAACCGCGCATGGCGTTCTGCGCCATGGTCGACCGCAACGGCTTCCTGCCGGTGCACAACAGGATCTATTCGCATCCGCAGCGGCCGGGCGACGTCGCCTGGAACACGGCCAACAGCCGCAACCGGCGCATTTTCAACGATCCGGCGGGGTTGGCGGCCGCGCGCAACCTGCGCTCGTACCTGGTCCAGAGCTATGCGCGCGACATGGGCAACGGGACCACGGTGATGATGCGCGAGATCGACGTCCCGATCCGCGTGCAGGGCCGGCACTGGGGCGGATTCCGCACCGCTTACAAGCTGTAGTGCACGCTCTCGTGCACTCCTGGGCAAGACGCCGGGCGCGAATCATCCTCTAAGGTCGAAGCTGGACTGGGAATGCCGCGGAGGGCCGGCGCACGGCTCTGACTGGAGGACTCTCAAGACATGTCCGTCGCACAACTTGCCGTACTGGACACCGGATCCAACCGGACGCTCGCCGAACGCCTGATCGACCAGCTCGCCGACCGCATCGGCGGCCTCGGCGTGGAGCTCGCCGACATTGCCGGCAACGTCCAGGAAGTCGCAAACCGCGTCGCGAACCAGTCGGAACGGTTCCATCACCTCCAGGAGACGGCCCAGACGATGGTCTCGGCCAACCACGACATCGCCAATGCGTCGCAGGCTGTGCAAACGACGACGTCCGCTGCGGTCGGCGAGATCGCGCAGTCGCGCGGCGCGGTCGATACCGCCGTCAGCCACATCTCCGAGCTTGTCGCCGCCGTGGGGCGGATCGAAGCGCGCTTGAGCGCGGTCGGCTCGGCGCTGGCGCAGGTGGCAAAGGTATCCGGCTCGATCGAGGCGATCGCGAAACAGACCAATCTGCTCGCTCTCAACGCCACCATCGAGGCAGCGCGGGCCGGCAATGCCGGCCGCGGCTTCGCAGTGGTCGCAAGCGAGGTGAAGAACCTCGCCGAAGCCACCCGCCAGGCCACGCACCAGATCTCCGACACCGTGCGCGATCTCGACGGCCAGATCGAAGGCCTGATCGGCGAGAGTAGCGACGCCTCGCAGCGCGCGAAGACCGCCGGCGAAGGCGCCCAGCAGATCTCCAGCATCATCTCGCGCGTCCAGCAGGGTTTCGCCTCCGTGGAAGCGGAGATCGACAGCGTCGCGCGCGCGGCGACCTCCAATCTCGGCCATTGCGATACCGTCATCAGCGAGCTCAACGAGCTCGCCAAGGGCGTCGACCTCTCCTCGCGCGATCTCAAGAGCGCCGATCAGAGGGTGACGAAGCTGCTCGACACCTCCGAAGGCCTGATCGCGATGATCGCCGACAGCGGCGTGGAGACGTCGGACGCGCCGCTGATCCGCGCGGTCGTCGAGACCGCCAGGCAGATCTCGGCCGAGTTCGAGGCCGCGATCGATCGCGGCGAGATCACGCTCGACCAGCTCATGGACGAGAAGTACCGGGAAATTCCCGGCACCGATCCAAAGCAGTATCTCACCAGCTACGTCGACTTCACCGACCGCGTGCTGCCCGCCATCCAGGACCCGATCCAGAAATCCGACCCCCGCATCGTTTTCTGCGTCGCCTGGGCCAGGGGCGGCTACCTGCCGACCCACAATCCGAACTACCGCCTGCCGCAGGGCAAGGACCCGGTCTGGAACAACGCCAATTGCCGCAACCGCCGCCTGTTCAACGACCGCGCGGTGAAGAAGGTCGCTGCGAACACCAAGCCGTTCCTGCTCCAGACCTATCGCCGCGACATGGGCGGCGGGCAGTTCGTGCTGATGAAGGACCTGTCCTCGCCGATCATGGTCCGCGGCAAGCACTGGGGCGCGTTCCGGATGGGCTTCCGGCACGGCTGACGACCGCTCCTGCGGCCCTCACATCAAAATCTGAAAAACAACCCCATGCACAGTAGCCGGGGCGTGAGGAATCAATGGCTTGCGCCTCATCGCACGCAAGGCGCCTGACGAACCCTTGACCCGTCGGGCAAAACAGGGATAGAATACCAATATTCCGAAATCGTACTTGCAGCAGAGGGGCTGCTCACCGCACGAGTCCTGCGTCTGCCCCGGAGCAGATCAGCGACGGGTCCTGGCGCGAGCCCTTCTCACGTTGCTCGTCGACCTTTGCAGCCGAGCGTCGAAGCCGCCAGCACTGGTGCGACGGCCGTTGTTGCCATAGAAAGGCTGCCGCATATTCGGGGCGCGAGCCCGAACACAATCAGCTGGTTTTCGATGTCCCTTCCACCCACCCAAATCGGCGCGCCGCTTTCCGAGATCGATACACCGGCGCTGATCATCGACCTCGACGCCTTCGAGCGCAATCTCGACACGATGGCGACAGCGGTCGGCAAGCTCGGCGTTCGGTTGCGTCCGCATGCGAAGACCCATAAGTCGCCGATCATCGCGGCCAAGCAGATCGCGCGCGGCGCGGTTGGCATGTGTTGCCAGAAGGTTGCCGAGGCCGAGATCCTGGTGGCGGGCGGGGTGAGTGACGTCCTCGTCAGCAATGAGGTCGTGGGTCTGCGGAAGCTGGAACGGCTCGCGTCCCTCGCGCGCCACGCGCGCATCAGCGTTTGCGTCGACAATTCGATCGTTCTTGAGCAACTGGCGCTCGCCGCGGAACGGGCCGGCTCGCAGATCGAAGTCCTGGTCGAGGTCGACGTCGGTGCCGGTCGCTGCGGCGTCAGGCCGGGGCCAGCCGCAGCCGGCCTGGCGCGGCAGGCGGCGGGTTCGCGCTTCCTGTCGTTCGGCGGCTTACAGGCCTACCACGGCTCCGCCCAGCACTTGCGCACGCCGGAGGAGCGGCGCGCTGCCATCGCCAGTGCCGCGAACGCGACCATGGAAACACTTCGCGTCCTCAAGGAGGCAGGCTTTCAATGCCGGACGATTGGAGGCGCGGGAACCGGGACGTTCGAACTCGAAGGCGCTAGCGGCGTCTGGAACGAATTGCAGGCCGGCTCCTATATTTTCATGGACGCCGACTACGCGAAAAACGTCGCCGACGGGACGCGCAATGCCAACCTGTTTGAGCATGCGCTGTTCGTGATCGCGACCGTGATGAGCACTCCCTCCGGCGAACGCGCGGTCATCGATGCGGGCCACAAGGCCCTGTCAAACGACAGCGGATTTCCGGTTGTGCTGGGCCGGCCCGACCTGCGCTATCATCGGCCCTCTGACGAGCACGGCCTGCTCGACTTCGACAGCGCTTCGTCACGGCTGGCGATTGGCGACAAGGTGACGCTCATCCCGGGTCATTGCGACCCGACCGTCAATCTCTACGACTGGTATGTCGGCGTGCGCGGCTTCAATAAACCGGACGCCCGCGTGGAGGCGCTTTGGCCGATCGCGGCGCGGGGCGCGGTCACCTGACATACTCACGGCGCAGTGCCGTAGGGTGGGTAAAGCGAAGCGTGCCCACGTGTCTATTGCTGTCTTGCAAAGTTCGTGGGCACGGCGCAAGTGCGCCTTTGCCCACCCTACAATTCCGGACTCGCGAAGAGAGACCCCTCACCCTAGTGAGGTTGTATCCCCCAGCGGTGTTGCCCTCTCCCGCAAGGGGAGCGGGCACAACAATGGCCAGCCGCGATTAATCCCGTCGAACGTAGCCGCGATCGCCGCCCGACTTTCCCAAACGCACGAGTTTCGTCATCGCATGATTTTGCGCGTTCGCACGGTCATCTGCAGCGATCGACGATGCATACGACGAAAATGCGCCAAAACATGACGATTATCATATCAATTAGCCCAAAACCGTTGCAGCGATCGCCGCACAAATTCGTGAACGTCATGGCCTGACGCTTCGGTCGCGCAAATATGCATTGCCAGGAATTTCGACGCTTCATCGGTTCGCGTCGTTATGATTATGGTCGCGCGGAAATTTCGTCGGCTTGATCGCCGCAAGCGATCGTCGAGCAAGGGGATGCATATGGCAACTGTTCTCACCATCAACGGCGAAACGAAATCCTTCGACGCGCCACCGGACATGCCGCTGCTGTGGGTGCTGCGCGACATCCTCGGGATGACCGGCACCAAGTTCGGCTGCGGCATCGCGCAATGCGGCGCCTGCACGGTACATGTCGACGGCAAGGCGGTGCGCTCCTGCGTGCTGCCGGTCAGCGCGGTCGAGAACCGCACCATCACCACCATCGAGCACGTCGGCAGCACGCCTGCGGGCGCGAAGGTGCAGAAGGCCTGGTTAGAGGCCGAAGTGGTTCAGTGCGGTTACTGCCAGTCCGGCCAGATCATGTCGGCCGCGGCACTGCTGGCGGCAACGCCCAACCCCGACGATTCAGACATCGACGCCGCCATGGCCGGCAACATCTGCCGCTGCGGCACCTATGTGCGCATCCGCGAGGCCATCAAGCAGGCCGCCACCGGCCGTCAGTCGTGAGGTCCGCCATGAATGCACACAACAGCATCTCCCGCCGCACGCTCCTGACCGGGGGTCTCGCCACCGGTTTCCTGCTCGCCTTCCACCTGCCGCTGCGCGCCGCCGTCAACGAGCCGGTGCAGCCGCCTGACGCGACCGACGGCAAGTTCGCGCCCAACGCCTTCATCCGCATCGACCCTGAAGGTGCGACCACGCTGGTGATGCCGCAGGTCGAGATGGGACAGGGAATCTACACTGCGATCTCGATGATCCTGGCGGAAGAGCTCGACGCGGATTGGTCGAAAGTCCAACTGCTGCACGCGCCGGCCAACGAAAAGCTCTACGGCAATCCGATTTTCATCATTCAGGCGACCGGTGGCTCCACATCGGTCCGGGCATTCTGGAAGCCGCTGCGTGAGGCTGGCGCCAGCGCGCGTGCCATGCTGGTGCAGGCTGCAGCTGCGCAATGGAACGTCGATCCCGCCAGTTGCACGACGTCGAAGGGCGAGGTGACCCACAAGGCGAGCGGCCGGACGCTCTCCTATGGCGCGCTTGCGGCTGCCGCGAGCGGCCAGACGCCGCCCAAGGACGTCCCGCTCAAGGACCCCAAGGATTTCGTCTATATCGGCCAGCCGTTCAAGCGGCTCGATACGCCCGAGAAGGTCAACGGCAAGGCGGTCTACGGCATCGACGCCATCGTGCCGAACATGAAGTTCGCAACGCTGGCGCAGTGCCCGGTTTTCGGTGGCAAGGTCGGCAAGGTCGATGATCGTGCCGCGAAGAAGATTCCGGGCGTGCGAAAGATCGTCGTGCTCGACGATCTCGTCGCCGTCGTCGGCGATCACATGTGGGCGGCGAAAAAAGGCCTGGACGCGCTCGACATCGCGTGGAACGAGGGACCGAACGCAAAGATCAATTCGAAAGCGATTTGGGACGATTTGCGCGCCGCCAGCGCAAAGGACGGCGTGGTCGCCAAATCCACCGGCGACATCGCCAAGGGCCTCGCGAGCGGCGAAAAACTCGAAGCTTCGTTCGAGCTGCCGTTTCTCGCCCACGCAACGATGGAGCCGTTGAACGCCACGGTGCATTGCACGCCCGATTCCTGCGAAATCTGGACCGGAACGCAGATCATGGCGCGCGTGCAGTCGGAGGCGGCAAAGGCGGCCGGGCTCCCGGTCGAGAAGGTGACCGTCAACAATCACCTGCTGGGCGGCGGCTTCGGCCGCAAGCTCGAGCCTGACATGGTGGTCGCGGCCGTTCGCATCGCCAAAGAGGTCGACGGGCCGGTCAAGGTCGTGTGGACCCGCGAGGAGGACATTCAGCACGACATCTACCGACCGGTCTATCGCGATACGATCGCAGCGACCTTGTCGGCCGGCAAGATCGTCGGCTGGAAATACAAGATTGCCGGCGCTGCGATCATCGCGCGCTGGCTGCCGCCGGCCTTCCAGAAGGGCATCGATATCGACGCGATCGACAGCGCCACCGACGTGCCCTACGACATCCCGAATGTCCACGTCGAATATGTGCGGGCCGAACCGCCGGCGATACCAACGGGGTTCTGGCGCGGGGTCGGGCCCAACAACAACGTGTTTGCGGTCGAATGCTTCATCGACGAACTGGCGCGCAAGGCGGGCAAGGACCCGGTCGAGTTTCGCCGTGGAATGCTGGCCAATCAACCACGCTTCCTGTCCGTCCTCAATCTTGCGGCAGAGAAAGCCAATTGGGGTCAACCCTTGCCGGCGCGCGTCGGGCGCGGCGTGTGCTTGCAGCCGTCCTTCGGCAGTTTCATCGCAACCGTTGTGGAAGCTGAGGTCGACGAGCAAGGCGAGATCAATCTACGCCGTGCGACCTCGGTGGTGGATACCGGCATCGCCGTCAATCCCGATACGATCGTGGCTCAGGTCGAGGGCGGGCTGATCTTCGGCCTTACCGCCGCGCTCTACGGCGAGATCACCATCGACAAGGGGCGGGTGCAGCAGTCGAACTTCCACGACTACCGCATGATGCGCATCAACGAGACGCCCAAGATCGAGGTTCACGTCGTTAGGAGCGGCGAGGCACCCGGCGGAATTGGCGAGACCGGCACGACGGCGGGACCGCCGGCGCTGCGCAACGCGATTTACGCCGCAACCGGCGTGGCGCTGCGGCGCCTGCCGATCGACCGGAAACTGCTGGCTGCGGGGAGGAAGGCATGAGCGGCAAGATGCGCATCCTCGCGAGCCTCATTGTGATCGCCATCGTCGCGGTGGCGCTCGGCGTCTTCATCATCCGCGGGCCCGGCCCGCTCGACTTCGCCGGCGGCAAGAAAGTGGCGCTGGCGGATTATCGCGCCGGCAAGCCGACCGGCGTGCCGGCCAAGCTCGAGAAGGCGAGCCTGATCGAGCGCGGCGAGTATCTGGCGAAGGCGGCCGACTGCATGGTCTGCCACACCAAGCCGGGCGAGAAGGACTATTCCGGCGGGCTCGCCTTCAAGCTGCCGTTCGGCACGCTCTATTCCACCAACATCACGCCGGACAAGGACACCGGCATCGGCAATTACAGCGACCAGGATTTTCTGAACGCGGTCCAGCACGGCAAGCGCAATGACGGCGCGCGGCTCTATCCGGCGATGCCCTATACGTCCTACACCTTCATGACCGACGAGGACGTGCTGGCGGTGAAGGCGTACCTGTTCAGCCTGCCGGCGGTGCGCGCGAAGGCGCCCGACAACACGCTGTCGTTCCCGTTCAACCAGCGCTGGGCGATGATCTTCTGGTCGGCCGTGTTCAATCCGGACACGCGCTTTGCACCCGATACGTCGAAGAGCCCGGAATGGAATCGCGGCGCGTATCTTGCGGAGGCGCTGGCGCATTGCGGCGAGTGCCACACGCCGCGCAATCTCGGCTTCGCGCTGGATAACCGCAAGAAGTTCGGCGGTGCCATCACGGCCGGCTGGCGTGCCTTCAACATCTCCTCCGACAAGGCGACCGGCCTTGGCAATTGGCGCGACGAGGATCTGATCTCGTATCTGTCGCTCGGCCACGCACCTGGCCACGGCTCGGCCTCGGGTCCGATGGGCGAAGCGGTCGACCACAGCTTTAGCCAGTTCGCCCCCGAAGACATCAGCAGCATCGTTGCTTACCTCCGCAGCGTGCCGCCGGTGCCCTCGCCCGACCTGCCTGCCACCACGGCGCCGGCCGCGCCCGCCTCGCACCGCGACGGCGTCACGGCCGATGCCCGCGGCAAGAAGGTGTTCGCCAGCGCCTGCGCCAGCTGCCACGGCTGGAGCGGCGAGAGCCCGGTGTCGCCGATGGCAACACTCACCGGCACCTGGGCCGTCAACGACCCCGCCGCCACCAACGTCGCGCAGATCGTGATCTCAGGCACCAAGCGGCATACGCCGGATGGTGCGCTGCCGATGCCGGCATTCGGCAACGCGTATACCGACGACGAGATCGCGGCAGTGGCGAACTACGTCACGGCGCGGTTCGGCACCAAGGGCTCGAAGCTGACGGCGAAGGATGTCGCGGAGCTGAGGCAGCAGACGGCGGAGTAGCGCGCAGCCATCTGCGGCGAGATTGATGCGCAATCGCGCGCATCAACCTCCGCCGTCGTCCCGGACAAGCGAAGCGCAGATCCGGGACCCATACCCACAGGGAGTAGTTTGGCGAAGACTCGGAGTGGGAGCTGTGCCCCACACTACTTCCTGTGGTTATGGGTCCCGGCCTTCGCCGGGACGACACCGAGGGGGTACCGAGGGTGTGGCGTCGCTCTTCAACTCAACCAGAACTTCGGCGCCGCCGGCCCCGGCCGGCCGCCCTCACGCACCGGCACGATGCGATGACAGACTAAAACTCAAGACCCGCCAACCTCGCCGTGAACGGCAACATCGCCCGCTCGAACGTCGGAGGCTTGAAGCCCTTGTACTCTCGCTTGATCATCGCCTTGACCACCGCCAGATCCGGCTTGCTGTCAGGCGGTGGCACGGGGTTCTTGTCCGACCGAATGAAATCAGGTGCCGTGCCCGGCAATTTGTACAGGTTGAAATCGCTGCGGCGCGTCGCGAAGTCGGCCTGCAGGTAACCCTCCGCCATCATTGCGTCGGCCGGGGCCAGATAGAATCCGTCCTCGCGATAGGGGCCAAGCACCGAAAAGGTCCTGGAGCCTTTCGAGACACCGACCAACTCATGGCTCAGGCGAACCAGCTCGATATCCTTACCGCCGGCCCTGATGTGGACGCGGCGCAGGGGGAGCTCCGCTGCATCCTGGGTCACGACGCTCACGAGCACGAGCACATGCTTTGCAGTCGCAGCGTACTCCTCGGCAGTCATCGGCCAAGCGAAATCGATCGCCGAGCCCCGCGCCGCCTTTGGCACCATTCGGGCCGTCTCGTTGGCAGACTTCTCCAGCCGTTCCGCGATATCGGCAGGAGACACGGCCCCCTGGGCTGGCGGCCGTGGCTTGCTCATGATCTGCGCGAGCGCATCATTCGAGAGCAGCAGCAACAGCAGGATGGCAACGAGTCTCGGCATCACGGGCTCCCGGGTCAATTCAGGAATGCATCCAGAATGCGGGCTTCGCCGGCTCCAGCCGGCCGCCCACGCGCACCGGCGCGATGCGCAGTGCGAGGCCCGTTGCATCGTCGGTCTCGATCGCAACGCCGCTGAGCGTCGCCACACCCGCCGCCGGCTCGAAACGCCCCGACGGAATCCCCGACGTGAACCTCCGCAGCGGTTCTTCCTTCTGCATGCCGATGATGGAATCGTAGTCGCCGGTCATGCCGGCATCGGTCATGTAGGCGGTGCCGCCGGTGAGGATCTGGTGATCGGCGGTCGGCACATGGGTGTGGGTGCCGACGACGAGGCTGGCGCGGCCGTCGCAGAAGAAGCCGATGCCCTGCTTCTCGCTGGTCGCCTCGCAATGGAAATCGACGACGATGGCATCGGCGGCGACACCGAGCGGACAGGCGCCGAGCTCGCGCTCCAGCGCCGCAAAGGGATCGTCGAACGGGGTCATGAAGACGCGGCCCAAGGCATTGATGACCAGCGCATGCTTGCCGTTCTTGGTCTCGACCAAAGCGGCGCCGCGGCCGGGCGTGCCGCGCGGATAGTTTGCCGGCCGCACCAGGCGATCGGCGCGCTCGATGAACACCATGGCCTCGCGCTGGTCCCAGGAGTGATTGCCGAGCGTTACCGCGTCGGCGCCGGCATCGAGAAACTCGTGATAGATCGCCTCGGTGATGCCGAAGCCGCCGGCGGAATTTTCGCCGTTGACGACGACGAAATCGAGCGACCAGTCCTTGACCATGCCGGGCAGATATTCGGCGATGGCGTTGCGGCCGCTACGACCGACGACATCACCCACGAAGAGAATGCGCAACTTCAGAACTCCGGAAATCGAACACGTCCGATTCCGTTAGCACATAATCCAGCGCGACGTCGTGGGATAGTGCCGGAACCGCCTCGATCTCCTGCGCGGCAAAGGCAAGACCGATGCCGACGATTTGCTTGGTCTTGCGTAAGTGAGCGAAGGTGAAATCGTAATGCCCCGCACCGTAGCCGATGCGGTGGCCGAGGCGGTCGAAGGCCGCGAGCGGCGTCAGCATGATGTCGGGGATCACTTCGGCGGCGGCCGGCGACGGCTCGGGAATGCCGAGCGGACCGAGCATCAGCCGGTCGCTCGGATGAAAGATACGGAAGACCAGCGACTGGCCGCGCGCGGTGACGCAAGGCAGCGCCAGCCTTGCGCCCTCCTCGGCGAGCTTCCTCAAGAGCGGCATCGGATCGATCTCGCTGCGGATCGGCGAATAACCGGAGACGATGCTGCCCGGCAGCAGCTTGAACGGCAGTCCGCGCTTGGCGAGCTTGGTGGCCGCAGCGGTGCGCTTCTTCTCGCTCAGCGCGTCGCGTTTGGCGAGGGCCTTGGCACGGAGTTCGGCTTTGGAATTGGACATGCGCGCTTTCCCCCGAAGGCAGAGCCCGTCTGCCGTCATCGCCCGCGAAGGCGGGCGATCCAGTATTCCAGAGACGCCAGTTGCAAGAACCGAGACGCCGCGGCGTACTGGATGCCCCGGTCAAGCCGGGGCATGACACCGAGACTTTGATTGAACCGCAAGCGTGTCGGGGACGCAATTTCGACAAGCACAAACCAAGCAAACAAAAGTGCGAAGCCGCGGACGCCGTTGAAGCACTCGATCCCGGAGTTCCCTACGAAAGTAGGTGGGCACCATATGTCCGGGCCCACGGGCCCGGCCAGGGACAGTTCCCTAAAGGATCGATAAGGCCCCGGGGATATATGGCTCCGGACGCGCGTCGCAGCCTCGCCTGCGCAATGTAACAACGATACTGACGAATCACCAGAGCGATCCCACGTGGCCGCCGGGATACGGCGATAATGCTCGGCCTGCATGGTTCGAGACGCCCGCTTGGGGCGGGCTCCTCACCATGAGGGTCCAAGATGTCCCGCAAGCAAGACCTCATCCTGAGGAGCCCGCAAAAAGCGGGCGTCTCGAAGGATGGCCACTAAGGAAGACGCCAACGGTCAGCCGATCGCGATCCCGTTGCCGACGGTCCGGTTCAAGACCTGGGTCGATTTCTCGATGCGTTCGGCGGCGGCGTTCAACGCATTCACCACCGCGTTCTGCGTCATCCTGGCGCGCTCGACGGCGGCATTGCGGAAATCCCGCAGCTCGGTCAATTCCTGCTCCATGGCGCGGACGCGGTTGCCGGCGTCGACCAGTTCGTCGCAGACGGTCAGCGCCGCCATCACCGTGAGCCTGGCATCACCGATCTCGCCGAATTTTCCACGTAGTGACTGAATCCGCGTCTCCAGGCTTTCGGCGAGCTTGAGCAGCCGCACCTCCTGGCCCTCCTCGCAGGCCATGCGGTATTGCCGGCCATTGATGGTGACGTTGATGTGGCTCATCCATCCTCTCCGGTATCGAGCACCGAGCGTATCGTGACGATTGCGGAATCCAGCCGGTCGGAGATCTCGCGATTGGTGCGCTCCAGCTTGCGCGCCTTCACCAGCGCACCATCGAGCTCATCGGCAAGCCGCGAGCGGTCCGCGCCCAGTGCCTGGATTCGCGCAGCGAGTTCGTTCTCGTCGCGATCGGCATCGCGCCGCCGCTCGACCGCGCTTTCGAGCGCGTCGAGCGCCGCCATGAGCCTGCGGGTCGCGATCTCGATCTCGACGGCGGAGGACTCGGTCATGGCGGAACTGTTGGAAACGCGATCGTTCATGCGGTCAGCGGCGGACCTTGGTGGCCTTTGCATCGGGGCTTGCCGCCCAGCAAAAGACTCGGTTCGGCAAGCGGTTAGAAGCAGAAATTTACGTGGCAAGCTAGCAAATCGCAACGTCGCCGCGAAACTATGCACCGATAGATCGGCCCTCGGCATGCCGGCCGGCTGGTTCCCGATCTGCATGATCCGCGGCTGCGGCTTTTCCGGATCAGGCCGTACGCAACTTTTGCGGCCAAACCGGCGTTTGATTGCCTTGGACTCCCGGAACCGAGATGCTATCCAGCCCCCAACCTCCCGTGACCGCCAGGCTCGATCCAGCGCGGCGCACACGGCCATCAAGCACCTCATTCCAGACGGATTTTCATCATGATGCAGCTCGATGCCACCCGTATGGCCCATACGCAGGTCGACCACACCCGTATGGCCAACGCGATCCGCGGCCTTTCGATGGACGCTGTCGAGAAGGCGAAATCGGGTCATCCCGGCCTACCGATGGGCGCCGCCGACATCGCCACGGTGCTGTTCACGCAATTCCTGAAATTCGACGCCGCCGCGCCCGCCTGGCCGGACCGCGACCGCTTCGTGCTCTCGGCCGGCCACGGCTCGATGCTGCTCTATTCGCTGCTGTATCTCACCGGCAATGCCGAGATGACGCTGGACCAGCTCAAGCAGTTCCGCCAGCTCGGCGGGCTGACGCCTGGCCACCCCGAGAACTTCCACACCAAGGGCATCGAGACCACCACCGGTCCGCTCGGCCAGGGCATCTCGACCGCGGTCGGCATGGCGCTCGCCGAGAAGATGCTCGCCGCCGAGTTCGGCAAGAAGATCGTCGACCACCACACCTTCGTGCTCGCCTCCGACGGCGACCTGATGGAAGGCGTATCGCAGGAAGCGATCGCGATGGCCGGGCACTGGAAGCTCAACAAGCTGATCGTGCTCTACGACGACAACGGCATCTCGATCGACGGCCCGACCTCGCTCGCCGATTCCGTCGACCAGGTGAAGCGCTTCAAGTCCGCCGGCTGGGCCGCCGAGAAGATCGACGGCCAAGATCAGGCCGCGATCGCCGACGCCATCACCCGCGCCAAGAAGTCGAACAAGCCGACGCTGATCGCCTGCCGCACCACCATCGGCTTCGGCGCGCCGCACAAGGCCGGCACGTCGAAGGTGCATGGCGAAGCGCTCGGCGCCGAGGAGCTCAAGGCCGCCAAGGAAAATCTCGGCATCTCGCTCGAGCCGTTCTCGGTGCCCGACGACGTGCTGAAGGCCTGGCGCGCGGCCGGCAGCCGCGGCGCCGTGGCCCGCCAGGAATGGGAAGGACGGCTCGGTGAGCTCGGCAGCCGCAAGCGCGCCGAGTTCGAGCGCCGCCTGCGCCACGAGCGTCCGGCCTCGCTCGCAAAGGCGGTGCGCGCGTACAAGAAGGAGCTGCTGGAAAAGCCGCTGGTTGCGGCCACCCGCAAATCCTCGGAAGCCGTGATCGAGGTCATTGCCGGCGCGATGCCGATGGAGTTCCTCGCAGGCTCGGCCGACCTCACCGGCTCCAACAACAACAAGGCGAAGTCGGCGACCGCTTTCTCCGCCAAGACGCCGAAGGGCCGCTTCATCCATTACGGCATCCGCGAGCACGGCATGGCCGCCGCGATGAACGGCATCTTCCTGCACGGCGGCTTCGCGCCGAACGGCGCAACCTTCCTCGTGTTCACCGACTATGCGCGTCCGGCGATGCGCCTTGCCGCGCTGATGGGCACTGGTGTCGTCTACGTGATGACGCACGACTCCATCGGACTTGGCGAGGACGGCCCGACCCATCAGCCGGTCGAGCATCTCGCCGCGCTTCGCGCCATTCCCAACATGCGCGTGTTCCGTCCCTGCGACTCGATCGAGGTCGCCGAGTGCTGGGAGCTCGCGCTCAACCGCATCGACGGCCCGACCGTGCTGGCGCTGACGCGGCAGAACCTGCCGCAGCTCCGCACCACCGTGCCGAACGACAATCCTTGTGCGGCCGGCGCCTACGAGCTGGTTCCGGCGCAGGGCGAAGCCAAGGCGACGCTGTTCGCTTCCGGCTCCGAGGTCGAGATCGCGGTCGCCGCCCAGAAGCAGCTCGCCGAGCGCGGCATCGCGTCACGGGTGGTCTCGGTGCCCTCGCTCGAGCTGTTGTTAGCGCAACCAGAGGCGAAGCGCGCCGAGATCATCGGCAACGCGCCGGTGAAGGTCGCAATCGAGGCCGCCGTGCGCTGGGGCTGGGATGCCGTGATCGGCCAGGATGGCGAATTTGTCGGCATGCACTCCTTCGGCGCGAGCGCGCCGGCGAAGGACCTTTACAAGCATTTCGGCATTACCGCCGAGGCCGCGGTTAACGCCGTGCTGAAGCGCGTTTCCTGAGAGTTGAGCTTGCCAAAAAAAAGGACTACGTAACGTCCCATATGATCAAGCACCGCCCGGCCGAACCGGGCGTCCGCCCTAAAAAACCCTCGCTGACGCGTTAGCCGCGCGTCCGGCGGGATGACAACGGTCATTGAAGGAGACGAAAGATGGCAGTCCGCGTTGGAATCAACGGTTTTGGTCGTATCGGCCGCAACATCCTGCGGGCGATTGCCGAGTCAGGCCGCAAGGACATCGAGGTGGTCGGCATCAACGACCTCGGCCCGGTCGAGACCAACGCCCATCTGCTCCGTTTCGACAGCGTCCATGGCCGCTTCCCCGGCACCGTCACCGTCGACGGCGACTCGATCAGCCTCGGCAATGGCAAGATCAAGGTGACCGCCGAGCGCGATCCCTCGAAGCTGCCCTGGAAGGATCTCGGCGTCGACATCGCGATGGAATGCACCGGCATCTTCACCGCGAAGGACAAGGCCTCCGCGCATCTGACCGCCGGCGCCAAGCGCGTGCTGGTCTCCGCGCCCGCCGATGGCGCCGACGCCACCATCGTCTACGGCGTCAACCACGACACGCTGACCAAGGATCACATGGTCGTCTCCAACGGTTCCTGCACCACCAACTGCCTCGCGCCGGTGGCCAAGGTGCTGAACGATCTCGTCGGCATCGAGACCGGCTTCATGACCACGATCCACGCCTATACCGGCGACCAGCCGACGCTGGACACCATGCACAAGGATCTCTATCGCGGCCGTGCGGCGGCGATGTCGATGATCCCGACCTCGACCGGCGCCGCCAAGGCGATCGGTCTCGTGCTCCCCGAGTTGAAGGGCAAGCTCGACGGCGTCGCGATCCGCGTGCCGACCCCGAACGTCTCGGTGGTCGACCTCAAGATCATTGCCAAGCGCGCCACCGACGTGAAGGAAATCAACGCGGCGATGAAGCGCGCCAGCGAGCAGCAGCTCAAGGGCATTCTCGGCTACACCAACGCGCCGAACGTCTCGATCGACTTCAACCACGATCCGCACTCCTCGACCTTCCACGAGGACCAGACCAAGGTGCAGAACGGCACGCTGGTGCGCGTGATGTCCTGGTACGACAACGAGTGGGGCTTCTCGAACCGCATGGCCGACACCGCCGTTGCGTTCGCGAAGGTGATCTAAGCAAGGTCTCGTGTCCCGGACGCGGCGCAGCGTGGCCTCACGATGCGCCGCAGAGCCGGGACTCATGTCTCACCCCGCGTAGGTCCCGGTTCGGCACAGCGGCACTTCGCGCCGCAGTGCGCCCGGGACAAGAGAGTGTCCGATGGCAAACAAATTCCGCACCCTCGACGACGTCGACGTGAAGGGCAAACGCGTGCTGCTGCGCGTCGACCTTAACGTGCCCATGGAGAACGGGCGCGTCAGCGACGCAACGCGGCTCGAGCGCGTCGCGCCGACCATCGCCGAGCTCTCGGACAAGGGCGGCAAGGTGATCCTGCTCGCGCATTTCGGCCGGCCGAAGGGACGCGACGCCAAGGAGTCGCTCAAGCCCGTCGCCGAGGCGCTGTCGAAGGTGGTGAAGAAGCCGGTCGCGTTTGCCGACGACTGCATCGGCGAGCCCGCGGCCTCGGCCGTGGCGGCACTCGAGGATGGCGACATCCTCTGTCTGGAAAACACCCGCTTCCACAAGGAAGAGGAAAAGAACGATCCCGCCTTCGTCGTGGAATTGGCCAAGCTCGGCGACATCTGGGTCAATGACGCGTTCTCGGCCGCGCACCGCGCCCACGCCTCGACCGAGGGCCTCGGCCACAAGCTGCCGGGCTATGCAGGCCGCACCATGCAGGCCGAGCTCGATGCGCTGGAGAAGGCGCTGGGCTCGCCGACCAAGCCGGTCATCGCGATCATCGGCGGCGCCAAGGTCTCGACCAAGATCGACCTGCTCGAAAACCTCGTCAGCAAGGTCGACGCACTCGTGATCGGCGGCGGCATGGCCAACACCTTCCTGCACGCCCAGGGCGTCGGAATCGGCAAGTCGCTGGCCGAGAAGGATCTCGCGCCGACCGCGCTGCGGATCATGGAAAAGGCGGAAGCCGCCAACTGCGCCATCATCCTGCCGGTCGACGCCACGGTTGCCTATCATTTCGCGGCGAACGCGCCCTCCCACGCCTACGGCCTCGATGCGATCCCGGCCGACGGCATGATCCTCGACGTCGGCCCGCAATCGGTCGCGCGCGTCCACGCCGCGATCGACGATGCGGCGACGCTGGTCTGGAACGGGCCGTTAGGGGCCTTCGAGATGCAGCCGTTCGACCGCGGCACGGTCGCGGCCGCCAAGCACGCCGCCGAGCGCACCAGGGCGAAAAAGCTGATCTCGATCGCGGGCGGCGGCGACACCGTCGCGGCCCTCAACCAGGCCCATGTGGCCGGTGACTTCACCTATGTCTCGACCGCCGGTGGCGCATTTCTTGAATGGATGGAAGGCAAGCCACTGCCCGGCGTCGAGGTCCTGCGCGTCAAGTAGTCAGTCGACAAGTAGCTAGCGGGGCCCTGAAGGCCCAAACCGGAGAAAAAGACACATGGCTCGGATCACGTTACGTCAATTGCTCGACCATGCGGCTGAGAACGATTACGGCGTACCGGCCTTCAACATCAACAACATGGAACAGGCGCTGGCGATCATGGACGCCGCCAACCAGGTCGATGCGCCCGTCATCATCCAGGCCTCGCGCGGTGCGCGCTCCTACGCCAACGACGTCATGCTCAAGCACATGATGGACGCGGTGACCGAGATCTATCCGCACATCCCGGTCTGCGTGCATCTCGACCATGGCAACGAGCCCGCGACCTGCATGACCGCGATCCAGGCCGGTTTCACCTCGGTGATGATGGACGGCTCGCTCAAGGCCGACGGCAAGACCCCCGGCGACTGGGGCTACAATGTCGGCGTCACCAAGACCGTGACCGACATGGCCCATCTCGGCGGCATCTCCGTCGAGGGCGAGCTTGGCGTGCTCGGCTCGCTCGAGACCGGCATGGGCGACAAGGAAGACGGCCACGGCGCCGAAGGCAAGCTGAGCCACGACCAGCTCCTGACCAATCCGGACGAGGCCGTGAAGTTCGTCCAGGAGACCAGGGTCGACGCGCTCGCGATCGCGATGGGGACGTCTCACGGTGCTTACAAATTTACCCGCAAGCCGGACGGCGACATCCTCGCCATGAACGTGATCGAGGAGATCCACCGCAAGCTGCCGAACACGCATCTCGTCATGCACGGCTCGTCCTCGGTGCCGCAGGACCTCCAGGACATCATCAACACCTATGGCGGCAAGATGAAGCCGACCTGGGGCGTGCCGGTCGCCGAGATCCAGCGCGGCATCAAGAACGGCGTGCGCAAGATCAACATCGACACCGACAACCGCATGGCGATGACCGGCCAGATCCGGAAGGTGCTGAAGGACAATCCGGAAGAGTTCGACCCGCGCAAGTACCTGAAGCCGGCGATGGAAGCGATGACCAAGCTGTGCAAGCAGCGGCTCCAGGAGTTCAACACCGCAGGGCAGGCCTCCAAGATCAAGAAGGTCCTGACCACCGCCGAGATGGCCAAGCGCTACGCCAAGGGCGAGCTCAACCCCCGGGTCGCGTAGCGATCCCCGCGTCGCGTAACGATCCCCGCGTCGCGTAGCGATCGCGCGGTGGCGTGATCCAGTACACGCCCTCTCCGTCATTCCGGGGCGCCGCAAAGCGGCGAGCCCGGAATCCATAACCACAGCCTGGGGTTATGGATTCCGGGCCTGCGCCTTCCGGCGCATCCCGGAATGACGACCTTTCTTGCGGCACGACATTCCCTCCCGCCCCTTTACCCTGCGACGAACGTTAACTCGGCAATTGCCCGAGAACGGTCTATTTTCACGGGCAAGGGCAGAATCGTTTTGGGAGGACCTCTCGATGAATCTGACTGAGCTCAACAGGATCGCGACCGCCATGGTCGCGCCCGGCAAGGGCATTCTTGCCGCCGACGAATCCTCCGGCACCATCAAGAAGCGCTTCGACGCGATCGGCGTGGAATCGACGGAATCAAACCGCCGCGACTACCGCGAGATGCTGTTCCGATCCAGGGAAGCCATGAGCCAGTACATCTCCGGCGTGATCCTCTATGACGAGACGATCTGGCAGGATGCGAAGGACGGCACGCCGCTGGTGAAGCTGATCGAGAGTAGCGGCGCCATCCCCGGCATCAAGGTCGACGAAGGCACGCAAGCCCTGCCGATGTGCCCGGGCGAACTTGTCACCGTCGGGCTCGACAAGCTCGCCGAACGGCTGAAGAAGTATTACGAGCGCGGCGCGCGCTTTGCCAAATGGCGCGCAGTGATCGACATCGGCAGCGGCACTGACGGCCGGGGCAT
This sequence comes from Bradyrhizobium niftali, assembly GCF_004571025.1. Lineage (GTDB taxonomy): Bacteria > Pseudomonadota > Alphaproteobacteria > Rhizobiales > Xanthobacteraceae > Bradyrhizobium > Bradyrhizobium niftali. The sequence continues at coordinate 26,622 of NZ_SPQT01000015.1, forward strand.
CCCCTCGATGACCGCGATCGGCGTCAACGCCCACGCGCTGGCGCGCTATGCCGCGCTGTGCCAGGCCGCGCAGATCGTGCCGATCGTCGAGCCGGAGGTGCTGATGGACGGCGACCACGACATCGACCGCTGCTATGAAGTAACCCAGCGCGTGCTCAACAAGACCTTCCAGGAATTGCGCGTGCAGCGCGTCGCGCTCGAAGGCATGGTACTGAAACCGAACATGGCGATCTCAGGCAAGAAGTGCGCGAAGCAGGCCTCCGTCGAGGACGTCGCGGAGAAGACGATACGGCTGCTCAAGGCCTGCGTGCCGGCCGCCGTGCCCGGCATCGCCTTCCTCTCCGGCGGCCAGTCCGACGAAGAGGCAACGGCGCATCTCAACGCCATGCACAAGCTCGGCCCGCTGCCCTGGGGCCTGACCTTCTCCTACGGCCGCGCGCTGCAGGCCGCGCCGCAGAAGGCCTGGTCGGGCAAGGCCGAGAACGTCGCGGCCGGCCAGCGCGCCTTCAGCCATCGTGCACGAATGAACGGCCTCGCCTCCAAGGGCGAATGGCAAAGCAGCCTGGAAAAGAAAGCGGCCTAGACCTTGTCGAACAAATCGCCTCCGCCGCGCCCGGCGCCGCGCCTATATCTCGCGACGCCTGTCGTCGATGACCCGGCTTCGCTCGTCGCCGAACTGCCGGGCCTGCTCGCCTCGGCCGACGTCGCGGCCGTGCTGGTGCGGCTGAAGGAGACCGACCAGCGCACCATGATCTCGTGGATCAAGGCACTCGCGCCGCCGGTCCAGAAGGCCGGCGCCGCACTGCTGATCGACGGCCATGCCGAACTGGTCGCGCGCGGTGGCGCCGACGGCGCGCACCTGCCCGGCATCGCCGCGCTGAAAGAGGCCCTGCCATCGCTCAAGCCCGATCGCATCGCCGGCGTCGGCGGGCTGACGACGCGGCACCATTCCATGGATGCGGGCGAGATGGGCGCGGACTATTTGCTGTTCGGCGAGCCCGACGCGAAGGGCCAGCGGCCGTCGTCCCAGGCGATTGCCGAGCGGCTGGACTGGTGGGCCGAGCTGTTCGAGCCGCCCTGCGTCGGCTTTGCGACCTCGCTGGAAGAGGCCTACGACTTCGCCGCCAGCGGCGCCGATTTCGTGCTGGTCGGCGAGTTCATCTGGGCCGATCCGCGCGGGGCCAAGGCCGCGCTGATCGAGGCCGACGCTGCGATCAAGAAGGCCCATGCGACCGCGCCTGCAAGCCAAAATCCTGCGGGCGAGCACGGCTAGCGCCCGACATGAAGCTCCCGCGCATCACCATCCTGGCCACGCTGCTGCTCACAGCGCCCGCGGCCGCGCAACTCCAGATCACGCCGCCGGCCACAACGCCGAGCCCGCCCGCCGAAAAGCAGAAAGCCAAGCCACCCGCGCCCGCCAAGAAGAAGGAGGCCGCGCCGGCGCCTAAGCCGTCTGCCTCGCCCAAGCCGGCGCTGCCCGCGACCGTGATCCCGGCGCCTCCGACCGACAATTCCAATGTCGACCTGGTGTATGGCGCCTATCAGCGCGGCCAGTACAAGACCGCGTTCGAGCTCGCCACCGCCCGCGCGCAGGCCGGCGATCCCAAGGCGATGACAATGCTCGGCGAGCTCTACTCCAACGCCATGGGCATCCGCCGCGACTACGCCAAGGCGCTGGAATGGTACAAGCGCGCTGCGGACGCCGGCGACCGCGAGGCGATGTTTGCACTCGCCATGCTGCGCATCTCCGGCCGCGGCGGCCCCGTCGACAAGGGCGAGGCGGTGAAGCTGATGGCCTCCGCCGCCAAGCTCGGCGAGCCCAAGGCGGCCTATAACCTCGCTCTGCTCTATCTCGACGGCCAGACCCTGCCGCAGGACGTCAAGCGTTCCGCCGAGCTGCTGCGCCAGGCCGCCGATGCCGGCCTGCCCGAGGCGCAATACGCGCTGGCGACCTTCTACAAGGAAGGCACCGGCGTGCCGAAGGACCCCGAAAGGGCGGTGCGGCTGCTCCAGGCGGCCTCGCTGACCGACAATGTCGATGCCGAGGTCGAATATGCCATAGCGCTGTTCAACGGCACCGGCACGCCGAAGAACCAACCGGCGGCTGTCGCGTTGCTCCGCAAGGCGTCCCGCCAGGGCAGCGCGATCGCGCAGAACCGACTGGCCTGGGTGCTGATCAACGGCATGGGCACGTCCGTGGACAAGGTCGAGGGGTTCAAATGGCACCTGGTGGCGAAGACCGCCGGCAAGGGCGATCCGGAGCTCGACAAGCAATTGTCCGATCTGCCGGCCGAGGACCGGGCCAAGGCGGAGGCCGCCGCCAGGAAATGGCTCGGGACCAAATGACTTGACGCAATGACTTGACGTTAGCTCCCTCACAGGGCACCCAATCCCCCAAACAGGCGCGTTTTCGCGCCATTTCCCCCGATCAAGACCGGAAGCTCATGCTGTATTCCGCAACTATCAACGTCATGGTCAAGGCCGCGCGCCGCGCCGGCCGCAGCCTCAAGCGCGATCTCGGCGAGATCGAGCATCTCCAGGTCTCGCTGAAGGGGCCGGCCAATTTCGTCTCGCTCGCCGACAAGCGCGCCGAGGAGATCCTCTACCAGGACCTCGCCAAGGCCCGGCCCGGCTACGGCTTCATCGGCGAAGAGGGCGGCACCCGCGAGGGCACCGACAAGAGCCACACCTGGATCGTCGATCCCCTCGACGGCACCACCAACTTCCTGCACGGCATCCCGCAATTCGCCATTTCGATCGGCCTCGTACGCGAGGGCACGGTGATCGCCGGCGTGATCTACAACCCCGCCAATGACGAGCTCTACATCGCCGAGCGCGGCAAGGGTGCCTTCCTCAACGACCAGCGCCTGCGCGTGGCCGGCCGCCGCCAGCTCAACGAATGCGTGGTGGCCTGCGGCCTGCCCCATATCGGCCGCGGCGACCACGAGGAATTCCGCCGCGAGATGACCGCGATCCAGGACCGCGTCGCGGGCCTGCGCCGCTTCGGTGCCGCCTCCCTCGACCTCGCCTTCGTCGCCGCCGGCCGCCTCGACGGCTACTGGGAGCGCGATCTCCAGTCCTGGGACATCGCCGCCGGCATGATCATGGTGCGCGAGGCAGGCGGAACGGTGAGCGACATCGCGACGCCGGGCGATCCGCTGGTGACCGGGCACGTCGTGTGCGGCAATGAGTTCGTGCACGGGGAATTGGTGAAGGTTTTGCGGAAGTAAGCGAAGGCCAAGGCCTCGCCTCGCACTCCGCTGTCATCATCCGCGAAAGCGGATGATCCAGTATTCCAGAGACGTTCGTGGGATACGGAGAGGCCGCGGCGTACTGGATGCCCGCCTTCGCGGGCATGACAGCGTGCCTTATGGCTTCACCGGCGCCGGCGGCCCGTAGGCCTCGCCTTCCTCCGCCACCGTCTCCCGATCACCCGCCAGTACGCGCTGCACCGAGACGAAGAACACCGGCACCATCAGCAGCGCCAAAATCACCACCGCGATCATGCCGCCCATCACGATGCTGCCGAGCGCTTGCTGGCTGGCGCCGCCGGCGCCGTGGGCGATGGCCATCGGCAGCACGCCGCAGATGAAGGCAAGGCCGGTCATCAGGATCGGGCGGAAGCGCAGGCGGCAGGCCTCGATGGTGGCGTCCACCAGCGGCTTGCCTTCCTTGCGCAGGTCCTTGGCGAACTCGATGATCAGGATCGCGTCCTTCGCGGCGAGGCCGATGATGGTGATCAGGCCGACGGTGAAATAGACGTCGTTGGGCAGCCCCCGCAGCATCGCCGCGATCACCGCGCCGACGATGCCGAGCGGCACGGTGAGCAGCACCGCGAGCGGAATCGTCCAGCTTTCGTAGAGCGCGGCGAGGCACAGGAACACCACGAACACCGACAGCGCCAGCAGGAACGGCGCCTGCGAGCCCGACAGCTTCTCCTGGAGTGACTGGCCGGTCCATTCATAGCCGAAGCCGCGCGGCAATTTGCCGGCGAGGCGCTCCATCTCGGCGATGGCGTCGCCCGAGGTGAAGCCGGGCCTGGCTTCGCCGGAGATGCGCACCGCCGGATAATAGTTGAAGCCGGCGATCTGCGTCGGGCCGCGCGCCCATTCCACCGTGGTGAAGGACGAGAACGGCACGAGCTGGCCGCGGCTGTTCTTGACGTTGTAGTTGAGGATGTCCTCGGTGCGCATGCGGTCGCGGGCGTCGGCCTGCACCACGACGCGCTGCATGCGGCCGCGGTTGGGGAAGTCGTTGATGTAGTTCGAGCCGAGATTGGTCGAGATCGTGTTGTTGATGTCCTCGAAGGTGACGCCGAAGGCGCCGGCCTTCTCGCGGTCGATCACGAGATTGACCACGCCGGCCTCGGGCAGACCCTCGACATAGACCTTCTGCAGCACCGCACTGGCATTGGCCTCCGCGATCAGCTGGTCTGCGGCGCGCATCAGGGCCGGATAGCCCTTCTGGCCGCGGTCCTGGAGACGGAACGAGAAGCCCGAGGAGTTGCCGAGATTGTCGATCGGCGGCGGCTGCAGCGCCGAGATCTTCGCGTCGCGGATCGACGACGACAGATCCCGGTTGATGTCGGCGACGATCGCGGCGGCCGAATCCTTCGGCCCGCGCTCGGACCAGTCCTTCAAGGTAATGAAGGCCTGCGCGGTGTTCATGCCCTGACCGGAGAAGCTGAAGCCGGTGAGGAAGGTCACGTTGTCGACGCCGGGCCGCTGCGCCAGATATTTTTCGACCTTCTCGATCACGGCTTCGGTGCGGGGGTAGGACGAGTCCGACGGCGTCTGCACGTCGGTGGTGACGAAGCCCTGGTCGTCGACAGGCAGGAAGCCGCCGGGCAGGTTGACGAAGGCCCAGGACAGGCCGACCAGCAGCGCGACATAGACCAGCATGAGGCGGCCGGTGCGCTTCAGCGAGAAGCCGACGGTGCGGGAATAGCCTTCCCTGCCGCCTTCGAGCATGCGGTTGAACCAGCCGAACACGCCCTTCTTCGCATGGCCGTGGCCGGCCGCGACGGGCTTGAGCAGGGTCGCGCACAGCGCCGGCGTCAGCGACAGCGCGAGGAAGGCGGAGAAGCCGATCGCGGCCACCATGGTCACCGAGAACTGGCGGTAGATGATGCCGACCGAGCCCGGGAAGAACGCCATCGGCACGAACACCGCCATCAGCACCAGCGTGATGCCTATGATGGCGCCGGATATCTGCGACATCGCCTTGCGCGTCGCCTCCTTCGGCGGCAGCCCCTCCTCGCTCATGATGCGCTCGACGTTCTCGACCACGACGATGGCGTCGTCGACGAGGATGCCGACCGCGAGCACCATGCCGAACATCGAGAGCATGTTGATGGAATAGCCGGCGAGCAGCAGCGTGGTGCAGGCGCCCAGAAGCGCCACCGGCACCACGATGGTCGGAATGATGGTGTAGCGGATGTTCTGGAGGAACAGGAACATCACCACGAACACCAGCACCACCGCTTCGACCAGCGTCGACAGCACCTTCTTGATCGAGGCCTCGACCACGGGCGTGATGTTGTAGGGGATCTCGTAGGAGATGTTGGCCGGGAAGAAGCGCGACAGCTCCTTCATCTTCTCTTCGACCGCGCTCGCGGTCGCCAGCGCATTGCCGGTCGGCGACATCAGCACGGAGAGGCCCGCGGTCGGCTTGCCGTCGAGGCGGGTGTTGAACTGGTAGCTGAGGCCGCCGACCTCGATGCGCGCGACGTCGCGCAGGCGCACGGTCGAACCGTCGGCATTGGCGCGCAGGATGATGGCGCCGAATTCGTCGGGCGAGGAGAGCTGGCCCTTGACCAGCACCAGCGAGGAGGTGCGCTGGGTCGACGTCGACGGCTCGGCCCCGATGCTGCCCGAGGCGACCTGCGCATTCTGCGCCGATATCGCCTTGTTGACGTCGTCGGCGGTCAGTCCATAGCCGACGAGCTTGGCCGGATCGACCCAGACGCGCAAGCTGCGCTCGGTCGAATAGAGCGTGGCGCGGCCGACGCCGGGGATGCGGCGGATCTCGCCGAGCACGTTGCGGATCATGAAGTCGCCGAGGCCGACCTCGTCGAGGCTGCCGTCGGTCGAGTTCAGCGTGATGATCTGGAGCACCGCGCTCGAGGCTTCCTCGATCAGAATGCCCTGCTGGATCACCGCGCGCGGCAGGCGCGCCTCGACGCGCTTGATGCGGTTCTGCACCTCGACGGACGCCGCGCTGGTATCGGTGCCCGGCACGAAATTGGCGATGATCTCGACCTGGCCGAGCGAGTCGCTGGTGGATTCGAAATTGAGAATGCCGGAGGCGCCGTTGAGCTCCTCCTCGATCAGGCGCGTGACGCTGTTGTAGAGGTTTTCCGGCGAGGCGCCGGGATAGCTGGTCGAGATCGAGATCGAGGGCGGCGCGATGATCGGATATTGCGCGATCGGCAACAGCGGCACCGAGATCGCGCCGATCAGGCAGATGAAAAGCGCGACCACCCAGGCGAAGATCGGCCTGTCGATGAAGAAACTCGGCATGGCACGTTACCGCGTGAGCTTCTGGGCGTGCCGGTTGTCCGCGGTCGCGTCCGCCTCCGACCAGGATTGCGGCTTGACCTTGTCGCCGGCCGCGAACTTCTGGAAGCCTTCGACCACGACCTTGTCGCCGGCCTTGAGGCCGTCGGTGACGAACCAGATGCCGTCCTGCACCGAGCCGGTGCGCACCGGCTGCACCGCAACGTGATTGTCGTCCTTGACGACGAACACCTCGCTGCCGCCGCCGCCGTTACGCTGGATCGCCTGCTGCGGCACCGCGATCGCGTCGGAATCGAGGCCCTGGTCGATGCGGACGCGGACATACATGCCCGGGAGGAGCTCGCGCTTGGGATTGCGGAACTCGCCGCGCAAAGTCACCTGGCCGGTATGGGCATCGACCTTGGCATCGGAGAACAGCAGCTTGCCGTCGAGCGAATAGAGCGTGTTGTCGTCGAGCACGAGACGCACCTTGGCGGCATCGGTCGCGATGCGCTCGAGGTCGCCGCTCTCGAAGGCGCGGCGCAGCTGGTTGAGCTCGTTCACCGACTGGGTGAAGTCGGCATAGATCGGATCGAGCTGCTGGATGGTGGCGAGATTGGTCTCGTTCTGCACCGCGAGCGCGCCTTCGCTGACGAGCGCAGCACCGACCACGCCGTCGATCGGCGCGCGCACGGTGGCATAGTCGAGGTTGAGCTTGGCGCGCGCGAGGTCGGCCTTGCGGCCTTCGACCTCGGCATGGGCCTGGCGCTCGGCCGCGATCGCCTTCTCGTTCTCGGCTTCCGGCGCAGCGCGATCCTTGGTGAGAGTGGCGACGCGGTGCGCCTGCTGCCTCGCCTGCATCAACGCAGCCTCGGCCTTGGCCAGCGCCGCCTCGTTGGCCATCACCTCGACCTCGAACGGACGCGCGTCGATGCGATAGAGCGCATCACCGGCCTTCACCTCGCTGCCCTGGCGGAACAGGCGTTCGACCACGATGCCGGAGACGCGCGGCCGCACATCGGAAACGCGCGTCGGCGCGATGCGGCCAGGAAGTTCGCGCACCACGGCACGGGCTTGCTGCTTGACGACGACGATGCTGACGTCAGGGTCGGCCGGCGGCGCGGAGGACACCGCGGAGCTGGATTCGTCGCAGGCCCCCAGCAGCGGCGCAAAGGCCGCGAGCATCATTGCAACGCATGCCGATCGCGCACGAAGTCCTGACATGAAGTGGGGTGCCCCGATGTTGTTGAAACTGATCACGCTCCGCGCGGGCCCATTCTGGGCCATTCCACGCGGCTGACGCACTCAAAATAGAGTGGACGTGCTGCGATGCAACGCATGGTGCAGGCGGCCCAATGTCACACGACCTATCGTGCTGAGTTCAGGGCGCTTTCCGGGTCTCACCGGATTGTGAGTCGAGTTCCATCGCGGCGTGCTGCGACAGAAGAGCGCAATCAGGGTGTGCGCTCTCTACGCCGGACTCATTCAGGCATTCTCTCTTGCAATCACGCCGAGGCAAAAGTCGATGAAGCTCCGCACTTTCGCGGGCTGATGCTGGCGTGATGGAAACAGCGCATAGAGCGGGAACATCTCGCCGGACCATTCGGGAAACAGGTCGATCAACGCTCCGCTTTCCACGAGGTGACCGCTGCCGAGCTGGAGAATCTGGGCGATGCCCGCGCCGGCTTCGCAAGCCGAAAGCATGGCGCCGACATCCGAGACCAGAACGCGGGCGGATACCTTCACGGGAAGTATCTCTTTTCCCTTGTGGAACTCCCAATCGAAAGGTCGCTGGTTTGCCGCGTCATAGAAACCGATGCAATCGTGGTCCGGCACCTCGGACGGATGTCGTGGCCGGCCGCGCTGGGCGAGGTAAGCGGGCGCCGCAACCGTGAGAACACGGGTTTCGACGAGCTTGCGCGCAACCAATGAACCGTTCGGGGGCTCTCCGAACCTCAGCGCCAAATCGAAGCCGCCAGCCCCAAGATCTCCGACCGCGTCACGCATCAGAAGCTCCAGTGACACTTCGGGATGCTGCTCCAAAAATTCCCTGATGTGGGATGACAAGACGATGCGCGAGAAGAACGGATCGACGTTCACCCGAAGCCGCCCGCGCACGATGCCGGCAGAGCCCGATGCTTCGATCGCCGCTTCTTCGATGCCGGCAAGGTGCGGTCCGACGCGCTCGTAAAAGCGCCGCCCCTCGTCTGTCAGCGAGAGTGAGCGCGTCGTGCGCTCAAGCAGCCTGACCCCGACGCGCGCTTCCAGGCGCGATATGGCGCGGCTTACCGCAGAGGCGGTGAGGCCCAGCGCATCGGCCGCGCGCGCGATGGTGCCGGCCTCTATCACGGCCGAGAGGACAGTAACACCCGACAGCAACCGTCCATCGAAGGGCATCGCAATTCCTGATTTGTATGAACGTCTATTCTGACATAACGGAAATTGGATCAGCAATCACGATCTGTCATCAGTGTCGCCATCGAAGACGCGGAGGCGAACATGACGAAACGGCTTTACTTTCCGAGCACTGATTCTTGCGCGCGCTGGATGCTGCTAGGCGCGTCCATGGCGTCTCTGCTTTCGATCGCAACTTCTGCCGGAGCGCAAACGAACACCCTTCACACCGGCACAAAAAAGGAAGCGATCATGACGATGAAGCAAGACCTTGCGATGCGCTCGCCGGAGATTCATTGGCCGGAGGGCTTCAATCCCGCGACTGCCGATCTGTTTTCGCACAACGAGCTTCTCATCAATGCGTCATGCGAAAAGATCTGGGGTCACATCGTGGACGCCAGGAAGTGGCCGCAATGGTATCCGAACTCTGGCGGCGTCGAACTTCCCGAGGGCACAAAAGTTCTGGGCGACGGTACGACGTGGCGCTGGAGCACGTTTGGCCTGTCGATCGAGAGCAAGGTACAAGAATATGTGCCGCATACGCGCCTCGGCTGGTACGGTTACGCGCCGGGGACGCGGCCGAGCTTCTATCACACCTGGTATCTGGCCCCTCAAGGCACGAGCTGCCTGGTCATAACGGATGAAGTTGGCGTGGGCAAAGATGCCGCCCACCTGCGAGAGGCCGATGAGAGCCTGCTGCATCGTGGCCACGATCTATGGCTGGCGACATTGAAATGGGTCTCTGAGAGCAATTGACCGGTCACCGGGGACCGTGCGCGGCATTCATGCGTGCGCGCCCTACCCCGCCGCCTTCATCCGGTAGTGGCTGACGCCCCATTCCGTTCCGTCGGCGTAGCCGAACAGGCCCGATGTCGCGAGGAAGAAGCAGCGCCAGCGCCGCATCCACAAGGAGGTCTCGTCGCCATGGACCTTGCGCAGGGCCGCCTCGATCGCATCGCGATGGGCATCGAAATTGGCGAGCCAGTCATTGGCGGTGCGCTGATAATGCGTGCCGCTCCAGCACCATTCCTTCTCGACCGTGAAGATGTCGTCGAACTGCCTGACGAGGTGATGGCTCGCCATCACCCCGCCGGTGAAGACGTGCTGCGCAATCCAGTCCTCGCGATTGGCCCGGTCGAACAGGTGGGAGCTGGAGCGATGGGTGACGATGTGCATGAACAGGCGCCCCTCGGGCGCGAGCCATGACCGCACGCGCGTCATCAGCTTGCGCCAGTTCATCACGTGCTCGAACATCTCGACCGAGACGATGCGATCGAACTGGTCCTCGGGCGCGAACACGTTCATGTCGGCGGTGACCACGCGCAGGTTCAAGAGCCCGCGCAGCCGCGCCTGCTCCTCGACATAGGCCCGCTGGCCTTGCGAGTGCGACACCGCCGTCACCTTGGCGTGCGGAAACTGCCGCGCCATCCAGAGCGACAGCGAGCCCCAGCCGCAGCCGAGTTCGAGGATGGTCTGCCCGTCGGCGAGTCCGGCATGCGCGACGGTCTGGCGCAGCGCCTCCTCCTCCGCCTCCTGCAGGGTGGTCGCGTCGGTCGTGTAGAAGCAGGACGAGTATTTGCGGTTGGGGCCGAGCGCCTGCGCGAAGAAGGACGCGGGCGCCTCGTCATGCCCGGCATTGGCGGCATCGATGTCCTCGGCGATCGGCCGCAGCATCATGCGCCCGGCGAAGGCGGCCTCGTCGTCCGCGCCCAGGGCGGAGATGCGGGTCGCCGTCCGCGAGCACAGGCGCTGGATCGCGGCGCGAATCACGACATCAGGCAGCGGCACGCGTTCGGCAGTCCCGATGATCGCGGAAACGACGCTCATGCGGCCACTCCCCTGGTCATGTCTGGTTCGGGACACGAAAGAAGGAACGGGCAGGTTCGGGCGTCGCCGCCTGGCCGGATGCAGGCGAACGCCATCAGGACCGCGAGCAAGGGCGCGATGACGTCCAGTCCCCCGAGATCCGTCACCATGCAAAAAATCCGACCTAAACCTGCGGAATGCCGAAGTTTTGCAAAATAAGTCCTTATCAAAGCGCGGCTTCGGCTTTGGGTTCCGGAAGCTCTCCGCGAAATCGGCGCATCCGGCGCTTTTTTTGGGCCGGCGCTGTGCCATAGTGCGCACCGCAATCAAGTTCGTAACGGATGACACCGGCCATGCCGTCTGGCGCCTCGCCCCGCTCCCCCATGGACATCGAATACACCAAGCTATCCTCGCCCAGCGTCTTCCTGGTGCGGATGCTGGTCTTCCTGGTGCTGTGCACGCTGGTCGGCGTGGTGCTCTACAAGCAGATCATCCAGGCTTTCTTCGCCAATCCGGGCCTCAATGCCCTGATCGGGGCGGTACTGTTCATCGGCATCGTGCTGGCCTTCCGCCAGGTCATCCGGCTCTATCCCGAGGTCTCCTGGGTCAACAATTTCCGCATCGCCGATCCCGGCCTCGCCCCTGCCCGGCACCCAAAACTGCTGGCACCGATGGCGATGATCCTGGGCGGCGAGCGCACCGGGCGGATGTCGATCACCCAGACCACGATGCGGCACCTGCTCGATTCGATCGCGACCCGCCTGGACGAGGCCCGGGACATCTCCCGCTACATGACCGGCCTGCTCGTCTTCCTCGGCCTGCTCGGCACCTTCTGGGGCCTGATCGAGACGGTCGGCTCGGTCGGCAAGGTGATCGACGGGCTCAAGGTCGGCGGCGATTCCGGCGCCCTGTTCGACACGCTGAAGGAGGGCCTCGCCGCCCCGCTCGGCGGCATGGGCATCTCGTTCTCCAGCTCGCTGTTCGGCCTCGCCGGCTCGCTGATCCTCGGCTTCCTCGACCTGCAATCGAGCCAGGCCCAGAACCGCTTCTACACCGACCTCGAAGACTGGCTCGCCACCACCGTGCGCGAATACGGCCGAGGCGATGTGACCGTGGCCGCCGGCGGCGGTGTTGCCAGCGGCGAGCTGCAGGCCGCCGTCGAGCGGCTGCGCTCCGTGCTCGAGGAGGGCAGCTCCAGCCGCGGCACCACGGCGGCGATGGCAAGCCTTGCCGAAGCCATCCAGGCGCTGGTCTCGCACATGCGCACCGAGCAGCAGATGATCCGCGAATGGGCCGACGGCCAGGGCGAGCAGAACCGCGAGATCCGGCGCCTCCTCGAGCGGCTCGCGCGCCAGCCCGAGAAGGGTTAGCGACATGGCTCTAGCGCGCGGCCGCCGCAGCGACGGCGCCTTCAACTACTGGCCCGGCTTCGTCGACGCGCTGTCGACGCTGGTGCTGTCGATCGTATTCCTGCTGTCGGTGTTCTTGGTCGTGCAGTTCTTCCTGTCGCAGGAAGTGACCGGCAAGGACAAGGCGCTGGAGCAGCTCAACGCCAAGATCGCGCAGCTCAACGAGCTATTGTCGCTGGAGAAGCTCGGCAAGCTCACGCTCGACGACCAGGTCTCGCAATTGAAGGCCGGCCTCGCCTCGGCGGAGTCCGAGCGCGACCGCATCAAGGGCCTCTATGACGGCCTGGCTGCCGCCGGCAACGACGCGCAGGGCAAGTCCACCGAGCTTGGCAAGGCGCTGGACTCGGAGAAGGCGGTCTCGGCGCGGGCGCTGGCGCAGATCGAGGTGCTGAACCAGCAGATCAGCGCGCTGCGGCGGCAGCTCGCGGCGCTGGAAGAGGCCCTCGATGCCAGCGAGAAGCGCGACAAGGAATCGCAGAACCGGATCGCCGATCTGGGGTCTCGCTTGAATGTCGCGCTGGCGCAGCGCGTGCAGGAATTGTCGCGGTACCGCTCGGAATTCTTCGGCCGCCTGCGCGCCATCCTCGGCAACCGCCCCGACATCCGCGTCGTCGGCGACCGCTTCGTGTTCCAGTCCGAAGTCTTCTTCGACACCGGCCAGGCGACGCTCCTGCCGGAGGGCCGCGCCGAGCTCGACACCGTGGCGAACGCGCTGATCGAGCTCGACAAGAAGATCCCGGCCGAGATCGCCTGGGTGCTGCGCGTCGACGGCCATACCGACGTGCGCCCGGTGAGCGGCGCGAACTTCAAGTCGAACTGGGACCTGTCCGCGGCGCGCGCGATCTCGGTGGTGCAGTACCTGATCTCGCTCGGCGTGCCGGCCCAGCGCCTCGTCGCCGCCGGCTTCGGCGAATTCCAGCCGCTCGACACCGCCAACACGGAGGACGCCTACAAGCGCAACCGCCGCATCGAGCTGAAGCTGACGGAGCGGTAGTGAGCGCCCTCCACCTCCGCCCCTACCGCCCCGAGGACGAAGCCGCCGCCATCGACCTTTGGCATCGCACCTGGCAGCAGGCCTATCCGCAGATCGACTTCGCCGCGCGGCTGGACTGGTGGCGCGAGCGCTGGCGCAGGGATCTGGTGCCGAAGGCCTCGATCGTGGTTGCGGAGGCGGACGGCGCGCTGACCGGCTTCGTCACCATCGACGGCGAGGGCTATCTCGACCAGCTCGTGGTCGATCCCGCGCATTGGGGCTCGGATGCGGCGAGGCTGCTGGTGGACGAGGCCAAGCGCCTGTCACCTTCAGGCGTCACGTTGCTGGTCAACAAGGACAACGCCCGCGCCATCCGCTTCTACGAGCGCAACGGCTTTGCCCATGCCGGCGACGATTTGAATCCGACCTCGGGACGGCCGGTGCTGAAGATGGTGTGGAGGCCGTAGAGCTTTGCTGCCCACCCCACCCTCCGCTGTCATGCCCCGGCTTGACCGGGGCATCCAGTACGCCGCGGCTTATCGGTTGATCACTATCGTCTCGGAGTACTGGATTCCCCGCCTTCGCGGGGAATGACACCGGAAATGAGGCTGCGCTCAGCGCCCTCACGCCCCCTCGAACTGCAGCCTCGCCAGCCTCGCATAGAGCCCGTTCGCAGCCACGAGCTCGGCATGCGTGCCCTGCTCGACGATCTTGCCGTGGTCCATCACCAGGATGCGGTCGCAGGACAGCACGGTGGCGAGGCGGTGCGCGATCACCAGCGTGGTGCGGTGGCGCATCAGCTCTTCCAGCGCGGTCTGCACCAGCGTCTCGCTTTCGGCATCGAGTGCGGAAGTCGCTTCATCCAGCAGCAGCAGCGGCGCGTCGCGCAGGATCGCGCGCGCGATCGCGATGCGCTGGCGCTGACCGCCGGAGAGAGTCACGCCGCGCTCGCCGAGCGGGGTGTCGAAGCCTTCCGGCAGACGGCGGATGAACTCGGTGGCGTGCGCGAGCTCGGCGGCGCGCTCGACCTCGGCATCGGTCGCATCGGGCCGGCCGAAGCGGATGTTCTCGCGGGCACTCGCGGCGAACACGTTCGATTCCTGCGGCACCAGCGCGATGCGGGAACGGAAATCACGGGGATCGGCCGACCTGACCGGCACGCCGTCGAGCGAGATCGTGCCGCTGCGCGGATCGTAGAAGCGCAGCAGCAGATGAAAGATCGTGCTCTTGCCGGCACCGGACGGACCGACGATCGCGACCTTCTCGCCGGGGCGCACGGTGAACGACACGGCGTCGAGCACCTTGGCGTCGAGCCGTGCCGGATAGGCGAAGCTGACCTGGTCGAACCCGACCTCGCCGCGCGCCGGCACCGGCAGCGCGCGCGGGGTCGCGGGCGCCTTGATGTCGGGCTGCACATGCAGGATCTCGAACAGGCGCTCGGCAGCGCCGGACGCCGCCGAGACCTCGCCCCAGACCTCGCTGAGCTGGCCGAGGCCGGCGGCCGCGAACGCGGCATAGAGCACGAACTGGCCTAGCCGGCCCGGCGAGATCGCGCCGGTGAGCACGTCATGCGAGCCGATCCAGAGGATCGCGACCACGCTTGCGAACACGATGAAGATGATGATGGCGGTGAGCACGGCGCGCGCCTGTGTCGAGGTGCGCGCGGCCTCATAGGCCTGCTCGACTTCGCCGCCGAACCGCTTCTCGGCAAACCGCTCGCTGGTATAGGCCTGCACGGTGCGGATCGCGCCGACCAATTCGCCCGCATAGGCGGAGGCCTCGGCCAGCGTGTCCTGCGCATTGCGCGACAGACGCCGCACCCAGCGCCCGAAGGCGACCAGCGGCAGCACGATCAGGGGAATGGCCAGCAGCACGAAGCCCGACAGCTTCGGGCTGGTGATCACCATCATCGCCGCGGCGCCGAAGAACATCATCAGGTTGCGCAGCGCGATCGACACCGAGGCGCCGACGGCGGATTTGATTTGGGTGGTGTCGGCGGTGAGCCGCGAGATCAATTCGCCGCTGCGCGCCGAATCGAAGAAGGCGGGCGAGAGCGACAGCAGATGGGCGAAGACGTCGCGCCTGAGGTCGGCGACGATGCGCTCGCCGATCGTCATCACGAGGTAGTAGCGCGCAGCGCTCGCCAGCGCGAGCACGGCGACGACCGCGATCATCACCGAGAAGTAGCTGTTGATCAGCTCGATGCCCTCAGGCGTCAGGCCGAAATCGATCATCCGGCGCACCGCGACCGGCACCAGCAGCGTGGTCAACGCGGCGATCGTGAGCGCGACGAAGGCCAGCGCGGCCCGGCCCCGATAGCGGGCCACATAGGGCGCGAGCGCCAGCAGCGGCCGCAGCTTGGCGCGGCCCTTGGCGGGCTGCTCGATCAGCTCGGCTTCGATGGACGGGGCCTCAGGCGGCGAGGCATCGCGCTCGTCGCGGTACTGGTCGTCAAGCCGTTCCACAGCGCTCATGAGATCGGACCCAGGGAGACAGATGTGATCCACATAGGCCGGTGCGGGGGGAGTGGCAAATCCGGGATGTCCCTTAGGGGGCGGCCCGCTTCTCCTTCGCCCACAATGGCTTGTTTTGAAGGGTCCTGTGGGGTATAGAGCCGGCCAAATCCGTCATTCGATAGCCACTCAAGCAAGGCGCCGGTCGCCCCAGGGAATTGCCATGAAAGCCGAAATTCATCCGAATTATCATACGATTAAGGTCGTGATGACCGACGGAACCGAGTACCTGACCCGCTCGACCTGGGGCAAGGAAGGCGACACTTTGAACCTCGACATCGACCCGAAGTCGCACCCGGCCTGGACCGGCGGCAACGCCCAGATCATGGACCGCGGCGGCCGCGTCTCGCGCTTCCAGAAGAAGTTCTCGGGCTTCCTCAAGAAGGATTGATCCGGCCGTTTCGGCCGCGACGAAAAACGCCCCCGGGAAACCGGGGGCGTTTTTGTTTTGGGGGCGTCATTCCGGGACGCGCCTCTTGGCGCGGGCCCGGAATCCATACTCCCGATCGTGGTTATGGATTCCGGTCGCGACTTCGTCGCGCCCCGGAATGACGGCTGTGGTTGCCGATCGTCTTACCGCTCGAACGCGGCCTTCAGCGCATTGAGGTGCGGCACCAGCGGGTTGCCGATCGCGATGTGCTCGGCCGGCGGAGTGTGGATGGTGGTGTCGAGGCGGCGCACGCGGGTCTGCAGGCTCATCGAGCGGTGGATCAAATCCTGCAGCTGCAAGGGCAGCTTCTCGATGGTGTCGGCGGGGCCGGGATCGGCCGCGGTGAGCTTGACCTTGGTCTTCTCGCGGTTGGCCTGGACCAGCGTCATCTCGCCTTCCTTCACCGCGCGGTGCAGCAGCAGCCAGGAGGCGAGCTGCATCAGGCGGGTGGTCAGGCGCATGCTCTCGGTCGCGTAGGTGAGGCTGACGGCGCGATCGAGCGCCTTGGCCTCGGTGCGGCCGGCACCGTCGAGATAGGCGGCGGTCTCTTCGACGAGGTCCATGCCCTCGCGGAACAGCGTGCCGAACGCCGCAGAATTGGTGAACCGCTCGCTGAGTTGAACGAGAGCGCCGTCGGCCTGCAAACGTTCCATGGTTAACGCCCCTTACGCAACTGTTTACCTGTCCGGCTTTGCGCCGGCTTATGATGAACAAATCATTGCGCGGGCGGGACGCGGAGTCCAGCGACAAGCACGGATATGGTTTCCGCGGGTCTTTCCTCGGAATTCAACCGCAACGAGACGCAAAAAAGAGCCGCCGGAAGACCGGCGGCTTTGAAAGTTGATAACAGGGAGGCGTCAAACAGAGTGGACAGGAGCCACTCGGTGTCCAAACGAGGACAGTTCCAGTCATAAACCCGAAAGCTTAATCGACCGTAAACGAACTAATTTTTTGAGATTTCGTTAGCCATGTCGGTCAGTGGCCGAGAGCACTGCGGAACAAACTCTCCCCGCGGGTCGTCCCGGCGAAGGCCGGGACCCATAACCACAGGGAGGAATCGTCGCACGAGCTGGTAACTCCGAGTCTTCGCCAAACTGCTTGCACGGAGTATGGGTCCCGGCCTTCGCCGGGACGACAACGGCTACGACTTGAAAATACTGTTCGCCGCATCGCGCGAGGCGCGCTTCTTCGCGGCAGCTTCTTCCAGCCTTGCGATCTCGGTCTTGAGCAGGGCGACGCGCTCGGTCAGTTCCTCCACGGACAACAGTGAGAGATCCTGTCCGATTTCATGCGTGATCTTCTTGCGCGGGCGGTCGTCGTCTTCCGTCGGCATGATCGTTCCTCCTGCGTTCGCTCCGGTCACACGGCTGAGGCGGTTGCCAGCTTGGACCGCGCTGGCTAAGCAATGGCCTCGTTTCCTCCCGTACCTTTGCTCAAGGACACATCATGGACAAGCTGCCCGCGCAAATGACCGTGGTCGCCATCTCCAAGCCCGGCGGACCGGAGGTGCTGGTGCCGGAACAACGGGCGCTGCCGCAGCCCGGTCCCGACGAGATCCTGGTCAAGGTGCAGGCCGCCGGCGTCAACCGGCCCGACGTGGCGCAGCGCTCCGGCGCCTATCCGCCACCGCCCGGCGCCAGCGATCTGCCGGGCCTCGAGATAGCCGGTGAAGTCGTCGCCGTCGGCAGCAATGCCAAGCGGCACAAGATCGGCGACAAGGTGATGTCGCTGGTCGCCGGCGGGGGCTATGCGCAGTACTGCATCGCCCAGGACGCCCAGGCGATGAGCGTGCCGCCGGCGCTGTCGATCAAGGAAGCCGGCGCATTGCCGGAAACCCTGATGACGGTTTGGCACAACGTGTTCGAGCGCGGCGGCCTCAAGGCCGGCGAGACGCTGCTGATCCATGGCGGCTCCTCCGGCATCGGCACCATGGCGATCCAGCTTGCGAAAGCCTTTGGCGCGAAAGTGTTCGTCACCGTGGGATCGCAGGACAAGGTCGATGCCTGCCTCAAGCTCGGGGCCGACCGCGCCATCAACTACAAGACCGAAGACTTCGTCGCCGTGGTGAAGGCGGAGACCAACAATGCCGGCGTCAACCTGATCCTCGACATGGTCGCCGGCGAGTATGTGGACCGCAACTACGACGCCGCCGCGGTGGACGGCCGCATCGTCCAGATCGCGACCCTCAACGGCCCCAAGGTCAGCGTCAACATCGCCAAGGTCATGGTCAAGCGCCTGACCCATACCGGCTCGACGCTGCGCCCCCGTAGTAATGCGGACAAGGCGGCGATGGTGGCCGCGATCGAGGCGAAAGTTATGCCGCTTCTGCGCGAAGGCCGGGTCAAACCGGTGATGGACAGCGCTTTCCCGCTGGAAAAGGCGGCCGATGCCCACCGGCGCATGGAGACGAGCGCACATATTGGCAAAATTGTGTTGGAGGCCTAGGCCTCTGACCCACAGGGCAAGGCGGAAACCCTTTGATTTTCCTCGCTTTCGTGGCATCTATCGCGACGCACCGAACCAATTCTGTCCGGTCTGAAATCGCCTTGCACACGAAGTTTGCGTCGAACGCGGAGAACTGACCTTGCGTCTGATCAGGTGCCTCGCGCCCATCGCGCTGGGCCTCATGATTGTTGTCGCCGCGCTCCCTGCGCGCGCGCTCGACGCCGTCAGCGTCCGCGGTGACGCGCCCGCGATCGACCTCACCGGCGTGCTCGAGCATCAGCGCAGCGATGCCGACCGCATCCAGGTCTCGACCGCGCCCGGCACCGACGGCATCGTCCGCCGCATCGAGGTGCGCGCCCGCGAGGGCGGCCAGAACTGGGTGGTGTTCGCGCTCGCCAACAACACCGACGACCAGCTCGACCGCCTGATCGTCGCCCCGCATTACCGCATCGTCTCGTCAGGCCTGCTGTGGCCCGACCTCGGGCTGTCGCGCATCGCGACCATCACGCCCTCGACCGGAGACCGGCCGGAGCGGCAGGAAAGCCCGACCGCCGACGTCTTCCGCGTCACGCTCGACCCCGGCGCCGTCATCACCTTCGTCGCCGAGCTGCGCACCGACAAGCTGCCGCAGCTCTATCTGTGGGAGCCCGAGTCCTACAAGGACAAGGTCAACTCGTTCACGCTCTACCAGGGCATCGTAATCGGCATTTCGGGGCTCCTGGCTCTCGTCCTCACCATCCTGTTCGTCGTCAAGGGCAGCATCATGTTCCCGGCGGCCGCGGCGCTGGCCTGGGCGGTGCTGGTCTATATCGGCGTCGATTTCGGCTTCTGGGGCAAGGTGCTCGACATGTCGAACAACGCCGAGCGCATCTGGCGCGCGGCGGGTGAAGCGATCCTGGCGGCGACGCTGCTGGTGTTCCTGTTCGCCTATCTCAACCTCAGTCGATGGCATGTGCGCTATTCGCACATCACGGTGGGCTGGCTCGCCTTCCTCGGCTCGCTGGTCGCACTGGCGCTATTCGATCCGGCCGTGGCCTCCGGCATCGCGCGCATCTCGCTGGTGCTGATCGCCTTCGCCGGCTTCGCGCTGATCGTCTATCTCTCCACCCACGGCTTCGACCGCGCGGTGCTGCTGATCCCGACCTGGTTCCTCCTGGTGGTCTGGGTGGTCGCGGCCGGCATGACGGTGGCAGGCTCCGTCACCAACGACATCGTCGGCCCGGCGCTGCTCGGCGGCCTCGTGCTGATCGTGATGCTGATCGGCTTCACGGTGATGCAGCACGCCTTCGCCGGCGGCGGCGCCACCACCGGCGTCGTCTCCGACATCGAGCGGCGCGCACTGGCGCTCGCAGGTTCCGGCGATCTGATCTGGGACTGGGACGTTTCCGCCGACAAGGTCTTCACCAGCCCCGAGACCGAAGCCCTGCTCGGCCTCAAGCGCGGCACGCTGGAAGGCCCGGCGGCATCGTGGCTGGAAGTGCTGCATCCGCTCGACCAGGACCGTTTCCGCGCCGCGCTCGACAGCGTGCTCGACCAGCGCCGCGGCCGCCTGGTGCAGGATTTTCGCCTGCGCACGCCGGACGGTCACTTCATGTGGTTCGCGCTGAAGGCGCGGCCGGTGGTCGGATCCGACGGCGAGGTCTCGCGCGTGGTCGGCACGCTCACCGACGTCACCGAGCTGCGCAACGCCGAGGAGCGCCTGCTGCACGATTCCGTGCATGACAACCTCACCGGCCTGCCCAACCGCAAGCTGTTCATGGACCGGCTGGGTGGGGTCGCGCATTTCGCCAAGACCATGCCGACCCTGCGGCCGACGCTGATGGTGATCGACCTCGACCGCTTCAAGCAGGTCAACGATTCCGTCGGCATCGCGGTCGGCGATTCCATCCTGCTGACGCTGGCCCGCCGCCTCACCCGCATCCTGAAGCCGCAGGACACGCTGGCGCGGCTCGCCGGCGACCAGTTCGGCCTGATCCTGCTCTCGGAGCAGGATCCCGCCCGCATCACCGCCTTCGCCGAGACCATCCGCAAGACCATCCGCGCGCCGATCGCCTTCAACGAGCGCGAGATCTTTCTCACGGCCTCGATCGGGCTCGCGCTTTCCGATCCTCAGACGCAGTTGACGGACGAGATCATCAAGGATGCCGAGCTGGCGATGTATCACTCCAAGCGCATCGGCGGCGACCGCATCGACGTCTACAAGCCGGCGATGCGCGCGCGCAAGACCGACCGCCTGACGCTTGAGAGCGAGCTGCGCCGCGCCATCGAGCGGCAGGAGCTCACCATCCTCTACCAGCCGATCGTGCGGCTGGAGGACCGCTCCGTCGCGGGCTTCGAGGCGCTGGCGCGCTGGGACCACCCCAAGCTCGGACGCATGGCGCCGTCGGAATTCATCACCATCGCCGAAGAGACCGGCCTGATCGTCGACCTCGGCATGTTCGTGCTCGACCAGACCGCAAAGCAGCTCTCTATCTGGCAGCGCGCGATGCGCTCGCGCGAGCCGATCTTCGCATCCGTCAACGTCTCCTCGCGGCAATTGCTGCGCCATGACCTGATCCACGACATCCGCACCGTGCTGTCGCGCTCCTCGGTGGCGCGCGGCACGCTGAAGCTGGAATTGACGGAATCGCTGGTGATGGAGAACCCGGAGCACGCGGCGCAGATGCTGACGCGGATCCGCGAGCTCGGCACCGGGCTGTCGCTCGACGATTTCGGCACCGGGCATTCCTCGCTGGCCTATCTCCAGCGCTTCCCGTTCGACACCATCAAGATCGACCAGTCGTTCGTGCGCACCACCAACCGCGGCACCCGCCCGGTGATCCTGAAGTCGATCATCGCGCTCGCGCACGACCTCGGCATGGACGTGGTCGCCGAAGGCGCCGAGACCGATTCCGACGCGGTCGAGCTCTACCAGATGGGCTGCGAATACGCGCAGGGCTTTGCCTTCGGCGAGCCGATGGACGCGGATGCGGCCATGCGCCTGCTGACCGAAGTGCGGCTGGAAGCGGCGAGCTGACCTCCCTCTCCCCTTTTTGAGGGGCCGCCCGCGAAGCGCGCGGGGTGAGGTGCCGATGAGGCCGTGCTTGATCCAGATCAATGGGCCTCTGCTCAACCGCCGCGAAAAATGGCGCGCAGCATTCGATCCAGAACGGTTTCGTCATCGAGGTCGTTGGGCTCACCACTGTCGTTCTCGGCGTGCCCACACGCGTTAAGCGCAACGGCTCGGATGAGCAAACCAAGCGTACTTCTCAGGAGTCACGGATGACCCGGCACCTTTTCTACGCGATCACCCTCATAGGCACCGGAATGTTCCTCGCCTCGTCGGCCGAAGCAGTGACGGCTGCACGATGCGAGGATCGAGGCGCAAACTGCGTCGGCACATGTGCCGACTACACCGGCGGGGCCGGTGACGTTCGGGGCCACCAGAACGTGTGTATGCGCGCCTGCGACCGGCAGACGACCCGATGTCTGATACGAGCACACGCCGCCGACGAACGCTGGCCCCGTGAGCGCCAATGAAGGCCTTGGTTCGGCACCGCGGCTAGCGGCAACCGTTCTCACGCTCGCGGCGGATCGCGCGTCCACCTGATCTAGCTCGGCCTGCGGCGCAACCCCATGACCAAGCCGAGACCAACCAATAGCGAAATCGCCGCAAGACCGCCCCAGACCATTCCCGCCTGCTCGAGATAGACGTCCTGCGAGACCGGGTCGTAGCAGCGGCCGAGCTCGTTAAAG
The DNA here is from genome assembly GCF_004571025.1 of Bradyrhizobium niftali. GTDB lineage: Bacteria > Pseudomonadota > Alphaproteobacteria > Rhizobiales > Xanthobacteraceae > Bradyrhizobium > Bradyrhizobium niftali. The sequence continues at coordinate 48,824 of NZ_SPQT01000015.1, forward strand.
CAGTTGCGCCAGCGCCAGTAGCGGGCCTCGAAGGCCAGCGCGAAGAGCACGCCCAATCCGATCAGCGCTGCGCCAGAAATCCCCCTCAGCCAGCGCAGGATCATGCGGCTCGCTACCACCGTTTCTGCGACTTCTGCTTCCTGAATCGCACGCTCTGGCCGTCCGGCATCCGTGTCGCCACGAACCCGGCGGCGAGGCAGGCCTCGCGCTGCGGCATCTGGATGTCGGGGCTGCGCAGGCTGTCCCACCATGAGGCGCGGTTCGCCGCGCGCGGCAGGGCCGCGCCGATGATCTCCTCGATCTGTTCAAAGCTCAGCACGAATTCGTCCTGCTTCTGCCGCAGCAGATAGTCGCGCAACGCGTCGTAGTCGTTCACCGTCGTCCTCTCGTCAGAAGCCGGATTTGCCCGATCAGGCCTGCCCAAAACCGTGAGCCGCATCAACCGTTTCTTAACTCATTGCGGCAGTGCCGTCCCACCTTAAACACTACTCAAGCTTTCGGGCGCATCCACTAGGATCGGGAGCAAACGATGCTGTCTGGATGGCGCGAAGTCATGGCCCGCCGGCCGTGGCGAGTCTCGGCGAAATTGCTGATCATCTCGTCCGTGGTGACGGTGATCGGCTTTTCCGCCATTTGCGTCAACGTCATGCTCGACATGCGCCGCGGCGAGGAGGCGCTCGCCCGCCAGACGCTGGAAAACCTGGCGACGACCATCGAGTCCGACGTCAGCCGCAACATCGAGATCTACGACCTGTCGCTGAAGGCGGTCGCCAACAACATGCTGCTGCCCGAGCTCGCCACGGTCTCCAAGACGGTCCGCCACCTCATCCTGTTCGACCATGCGACCACGGCACGGCATTTCGGCGCGATCCAGGTATTCGATCCCGACGGCAGGCTGACCATCGACGCCTCCTCGCTCGATCCCCTGCCTGAGGTCAGGAGCGACGAGGATTACTTCAGGGTTCATCGCGACAATCCGGAAGCCGGGCTCTTCATCAGCCGGCCGATGCTGTTCCGCGGCGCCTATTCCATCGTGCTCAGCCGGCGCATCAGCGACACTGACGGCGGCTTCCTCGGCGTCGTCGCCGGCTCGATCCGCTTCAGCTATTTCCACGAATTGTTCGAGCGCTTGAGCCTCGATCCTGAAGACACCATCACCGTGCTCAGGCGCGACCGCACCATCATCATGCGGCGGCCGTTCGATCTCGATGTAATCGGCAAGAACCTCGCCGAGCGGCCGACCTGGAGGGCCGACAATCTCAAGGTCGGCAGCGCGTTCGCCGGACAGGGCCCGGTCGACGCGACCCCGCGGCTCTACGTCCGCAGCAGCGGGTCCAGTCCGCTGTTCGTGGTGGCGGGCAAGCCGCTGAGCGCCGTGTTCGCACTGTGGCAGAAGGAAGCTTATCGCATCGGCGCCGTGGTGCTGGCGCTTGCGCTGTTCGTGCTGGGATCGACGCTCGTGCTCGCACGCGAGATCGGCCGACGCGCCGAGGCCGAGCGCAAGCTCGAGGAGATGGCAACGACGGACGCGCTCACCGGCCTGAAGAACCGCCGCAAGTTCGATGCTGTCATCGACGTTGAATGGCGGCGCGCGATGCGCCAGAAGACGCCGGTCGCGCTCCTGATGATCGATGCCGATCACTTCAAGGCCTACAACGACACGTTCGGCCACCAGGCCGGCGACCAGCTGCTGGTCGGCATCGCCATCTGCATTTCCGATTCGGTGAGCCGCGCCGGCGACTGCGCCGCCCGCTATGGCGGCGAGGAATTCGCGGTGCTGCTGCCGAACACCTCCATCACCGAGGCCTTCAGGATCGCCGAGGCGATCCGCGGCAAGGTGCTGGGCTGGTCCGACGATACGGCGACGTCGACGGTCTCCTGCGGCATCGCCAGCCTCGTCCCCGCCGCCGGCATGGACTGGTCGATGCTGGTCGCCGCCGCCGACAAGGCGCTCTATGCCGCCAAAGCCGGCGGCCGCAACCAGTCCGTGGTCGCGAGCCTTCCGAAGCTGTCGCTGGTGGCGTGAGGGCCACTCTTCGTCATTAGCGTGCTGTCGCGCACCACTGCAGTGTCGTCCCGGCGAAGGCCGGGACCCATAACCACAGGGAGTGGTTTGGTGGAGACTCGTCGTTCGGTACGCCTGCCGAACGCGATCGATAGATCACGCGGTATGGGTCCCGGCCTTCGCCGGGACGACAGCGAGAACTATTGCCCCAGATACTTCTTCATCTCCGCGATCAGTCCGTCGCGCAGCTCGGGGCGCTTCAGGCCGTAGGCGATGTTGGCGCGGAGGAAGCCGGGCTTGGAGCCGCAATCATGGCGCTCGCCCTCGAACTCGACGCCGTAGAATTTCTGCGACCTGGCGAGGCCGATCATGGCGTCGGTGAGCTGGATCTCGCCGCCGGCGCCGCGCTCCTGGGTCTCCAGGATCTTGAAGATATCCGGCTGGAGGATGTAGCGGCCGGTGATGGAGAGGTTGGAGGGCGCGGTGCCCTTGGCCGGCTTCTCGACCATGCCGTCGACCTCGAACATCTTGCCGCTGCGCTTGCCGACACCGCAGATGCCGTATTGATGGGTGAGATGGTCGGGCACCGCCTCGACCGCGACCAGGTTGGATTTCTCGCCGAGCGAGGATGCCATCTCGATCATCTGCTTCAGGCAGCCCGGCGTGTTGAGCACGAGCTCGTCGGGCAGCACGACCGCGAACGGCTCGTTGCCGACGATGTCGCGCGCGCACCAGACCGCGTGGCCGAGGCCGAGCGGCGCCTGCTGGCGGGTGAAGCTGACGGCGCCGGCTTCCGGCTGGTTCTGCGCCAGTATCTCCTGCTCGGCCTTCTTGCTGCGCGCAGCCAGCGTCGCGTCGAGCTCGAACATCTTGTCGAAATGATCTTCGATGACATTCTTATTGCGGCCGGTGACGAAGATGAAGTGCTCGATGCCGGCTTCCCTCGCCTCGTCATAGACGTACTGGATCAGCGGCTTGTCGACGATGGTCAGCATTTCCTTCGGCATCGCCTTGGTGGCGGGCAGGACGCGGGTGCCGAGGCCGGCGACGGGGAATACGGCTTTGCGAATTTTCATGGGATCGATCGAATACCTGAGGACGTGAACGGAGCAATGTGATCTTGCTAGCTTGTTTGCAGCCGCTAACAAAGGCGGATGTGGGGCCTCGCCCTCACGGAGTTGAGAAAAAGGCCGACACCAAAATTTCATCTTTGTTAGGCTATTGGCAACCGCAACCGGGCCTCCTGATGGCGGATTTTTGGCCGGACAGGTGGGACATGATGCAATCAGTGGCAGGGCTGGCAAAACGTGCTGGATCCGTGACCAGCGGAGCGTTGGTTGCGGCTGCCTTGCTGCTGCCGGCTTGCGCGCAGGCCCAGGCGCAGAACGGCCTGTCGAACCTGTTCGGCGGCATTTTCTCGGGCTCGAATCCGGCGCCTGCGCAAGCCCCGCCAGGCCCCGGCGGCGCGCAAACAGGAGCCCAACCTTGGAGCGGCGAGGACGGCGCCTCGGGCCATCCGCTGATGACGGCGGCGGCGATCCGCGAGGCCGCCGGCAATTTCAACAATTGCGTTGCAGGGATGTGGCCCGATGCCGCACGGCGCGGCATCACCCAGGAAAATTTTCAAAGCTTCACCGCAGGGCTCGCGCCCGATTTGCGCATCATGGACCTGATGGACTCGCAGCCGGAGTTCACCAAGTCGATCTGGGACTATCTCGACATCCTCGTGAACGACAACCGCCTCGCCAAGGGCCGCGAGGTGCTCGCCAAGTACAAGGCGCAGTTCGATGCCACCGAAAGGGCCACTGGCGTCGATCGCTACATCATCGCCTCGATCTGGGGCATCGAGTCCAATTACTCGACGCAGATGGGCGACCGCAGCGTGCTGCAATCCACTGCGACGCTTGCCTGCATCGGCCGCCGCCAGGCCTATTTCAAGGACGAATTCCTCTCCGCACTGGAGATCCTCAATCGCGGCGATCTGCGCCCTGAGCAGATGCGCGGCTCATGGGCCGGCGCCTTCGGCCCGACCCAGTTCATGCCGACCGCGTTCAAGCGCTTTGCCGTGGACGGCGATGGCGATGGACGCCGCGACGTCGTCGACAATCCCACCGACCTGATCGCTTCCACCGCGAACAACCTGAAGAAGGACGGCTGGCAGGCCGGCCAGACCTGGGGCTTTGAGGTCGTGGTGCCCCAGGGATTCAACTACATGCAGGCCGACCGCGCCAAGGCGATGCCGATCGCGCAGTGGGAGAAGCTCGGGCTCAAGCGCCCGACGGGCCAGCCGTTCCCGCATCCGGCCGAGAAAGCCTATCTGCTGGCACCGGCGGGCGCACAAGGGCCGGGCTTCCTGATGCTCCAGAACTACCGGGTCATCATGAAGTACAACCCGGCCGAGGCCTATGCGCTGGCGATCGGTCATTTCGCCGATCGCCTGCGCGGCGGGGCGCCCTTCGTGCAGCCCTGGCCGCGGCAGGAACGCGAGCTGTCGCGGACCGAGCGGCTGGAGCTCCAGCAGCTGCTGGCCCAGCGCGGCTTCTACAAGGGCACCCCGGACGGCCAGTTCGGCGGCCAGACCCGGGAGGCGCTGCGCAATTTCCAGGCCTCGATCGGGGTCCCCGCCGACGGTTTTGCCTCCTCCGACGTGCTGGAACGGCTGCGCGGACGGTAGAATCGGGCCGAAAGTAACCCTGAATGGGGATTTTGCCTGCCGGCCTTGACGGGAGCGGCTGTTCCCCGGTGTATGGCCAAAGAATCTGCAACGGAATCTGCCCGTTTGGCGCCTGATTCCGTTATTATATCGAGCCTATCCAGACCCCGTTGCGCGTGCCCGAGATCGCATGTCGAAGAAGTCCCTGTTCAAGGCGCTGACCGAGACCGGCCCGTTGATCGCGCTGGGGACGGCGCTTGCGATTCTGGTGTCGGTCGCAGGACCCGCCTCGGCGCAATTCTTCAACTTCCCCGGCTTCGGCGGTCCGCCGCAGCGCTCGGCGCCGCCACCACCGCGCAGCGGTGGAGGTGGAGGTGGCGGCGGCTGGTTCGGCGGCGACTTCTTCGCGCCGTTCCAGCAGCAACAGCCGCAGGCGCCGCGACAGGATTTTTCGCGCGCGCCGGCACCTAGCAAGCGTGACACCATTGCCGACAAGAACGTGCTGGTGATCGGCGATGCCATGGCCGACTGGCTCGCCTACGGCCTGGAAGACGCCTACACCGAGCAGCCCGACATGGGCGTGATCCGCAAGCACAAGACCACGTCCGGCCTGATCAAGTACCAGCCGAAGGGCGAACCTTCGGACTGGGCGGCTGCCGCCAAGGGCATCCTCGAGACCGAGAAGCCCGACGTCATCGTCGTCATGCTCGGCCTCAACGACCGCATCGCCATCCGCGAGCCCGTCGCCGACAAGCCGGCAGACAAAGACAAGAAGAACGAGAAGAACGACAAGGGTGCGCGCGCCAAGCCGCAGGGCAAGCCGGGCGATGCAAAGCCCAACAGCCCCGACACCGCCGCCAAGCCGGACGACAAGCCGGCGGATACCGACCTGCCGCAGGATGACGCCGACAACGCCGACGCGCCGCAGACCGCGGCTCCCGAGAAGACCGCGCGCAACCCGAACGGCCTCTACGAATTCCGCGACGACCGCTGGATCGAGCTCTACGGCAAGAAGATCGAGGAGCTGGCCAACGTCCTGAAGGCCAAGGGCGTGCCGGTGCTCTGGGTCGGCCTACCCGCGATCCGCGGCCCGAAGGGCACGGCGGACATGCTGTTCCTGGATTCGCTCTACCGCGAGGGCGCGGCCAAGGCCGGCATCACCTATGTCGATGTCTGGGACGGCTTTGTCGACGAAGCCGGCCGCTTCCTCCAGAAGGGCCCGGACTTCGAGGGCCAGATCCGTCAGCTCCGCACCTATGACGGCGTCTTCTTCACCAAGCCCGGCGCGCGCAAGCTAGCTCACTATGTCGAGCGCGAGATCACGCGCCTGCTCGCCGGCCGCTCCGGCCCGATCGCGCTGCCGAGCGAACCGGCAACGCCCGACACCAGCGCCGAGCCCGGCAAGCCCGCGCCGCGGCCGCTCGCCGGCCCGATCGTTCCGCTGGTTGCCGCCTCGATCTCGACCGATCAATTGCTGGGCGGCCCGGGCTCGCGTCCTGCCGCCGTCGATGCGCTCGCTGCGAAGACGATGGTGAAGGGCGAGCCGCTGGCGGCCCCCGCAGGCCGCGCCGACGATTATGCCTGGCCGCGCCGCGAAGTCGGCCGCGAGCAGGCCAAGGGCGATACGCCGATGGCCGCGACCACGCCTGACGGCAGCGCTGCTGCTCCCGGCACACCAAGTGCGGCCGCCGCGATCGCGCCGCCGAAACTCGCACCGAAGAAGCCGCCTGTGGTGCAGCAGCCGGCCCAGGGGGCGCCGTCGTTCCGTGATTTCTTCGGCTTCGGCTCGCCGCAGCCAGCGCCGCGTCAGCTGGCGCCGGCGCCAGGGCCGCGCAATCCGGCTCAAAACCCCGCGATCCCGCGTCCGCCGGGCAATGTCGGGCGAGCGGCGGAAGTCCGGTAGTCTTAGCTGAAGTCTCGTGTCCCGGGCGCAGCGCGAAGCGTTGCGACGCAGAGCCGGGACCCAGCATCTACTTCAAAAAGAATGGGCCCCGGCTCAGCAATGCAGCGTTTCACGCTGCATTGCGTCCGGGGCACGAGAGATCGAGCTTCAGCTCCTAGCCGTAATAGCGCCAGCGCGGCGGCGGGCGACGTGCGGGCCGTGACATCAACAGCGCGAGCGCGAAGCCGATGCCGCCGGCGATCAGGAGTGAGCCGAGCGGATTGTCCTGCACCTTGCGCGCGATCGCCTGCGTGCCATCGCGAAACGTCTCGCCGCTGTTGTCGTAGGCATCCTTGGCGTAGCCGGCCGCAACCTCGCCGGCGTCACGCACGGCGTCCTTGGCCTGGCCGTAGAGATTCTGCACGGTGCCGGCGGCCTCGCGCGCCTTGCCCGATGCTTCTGTCTGCGCATCGCCCGCCAGATCTCCGACTGCGCCTTCCGCGCGGCCAGCGAATTCCTTGGCCGATCCGACAATTCGATCCTTGTCCATGTGGTCCTCCTCGGGGGTCAGCCGGAGTAACCGATCAGGCGCAGCGCAGTTCCAAACGCCGGGAGCAATCGCCTACAGAATGAGCCCGCCATCGACGACCAGCGTCTGGCCGATGATGTAGGACGACAGCGGCGAGGCCAGGAACAGCGCCGCGCCCGCCATGTCGGCCGGCGTGCCCAATCGCCGCAGGGGAATGCGCGACAAGGCACCTTCGAGCCGCTTGGGATTGTCGGTCGTGACCTTCGTCATCTTGGTGTCGACGAGGCCGGGCGCGATGCCATTGACGCGAATGCCGTCCTCGGCCCAGGCCTCCCCTAACGTGCGCGTCAATCCGACCGCGCCGGTCTTCGACGCGTTGTAGGCGGGGTTGCCCATGGTGGAATGATAGGCCGCGGTCGACGACACCATGATCAGCGTGCCCTTCGCATCCCGCAACATGGAATGAAACCGCGTCGCACAGGCCATCAGGCTCATCAGATTGACCTCGACGACCTTGCGGAAACCGCTCATCTCGAACTCGCCGCGGCGATAGATCACCGCGCCCTGTGCCAGCACCAGGATGTCGAGCCGATCGAAAGACGGCTTGAAGGCTTCGATCGCACTGGGGTTGCCGACGTCGAGCTGCGCGTAGGCAAGACCGGCGAGATCGGAGCCTTCCTCCGCCGAATATTCCTCCGGCTGAGCACGCGTACCGCAAACCGCGACACGCGCGCCCCTGGCGCGAAAGGCCTGTGCGATGCCGTTGCCGATGCCGCTGGAGCCGCCGACGACCAGCACCTGTTTGCCTGTGAAATCGAGCTCGTTCGCCATCGCGGCCTCCCCTTTTGTCTTGCTTGTTTGACCTGTCTGCGGATCGATGCCAGCCTTGTCCATCTCATAACAAGAAACAAGAGACGCGAGGAAACAGCATGTCCGAATTCAAGCAGCTCAGCCGGTCCGTGAAGGGCCTGACTGCTCTCGTCACCGGCGCGGCGAGCGGCATGGGGCGCGCCACCGCGCGCGTCTTCGCCGCTGAAGGCGCGAACGTTGCCGTCACCGATTACGACGAGCAGGGCGCGCTGTCCGTTGCCAAGGAGATTGCCGCGAACGCCGGATCAGCGAAGGCGTGGAAGCTCGATGTCGCCGATGGCGGTGAGATCAAGCGCGTGGTCCATGACATCGCAGCGCATTTCGGCGGGCTCGACATCGTCGTCAACAATGCCGGCATCTCCGTGCGCGTCGCGATCGATGATGAGGCTTACGAGGACGCCTGGGCCAAGGGCATCGCGGTGATGCTGACGGCGCATCCGCGCATCATCCGCGCTGCGCTGCCTCACCTGCGCAAATCGAAGAGCCCGCGCATCGTCAACATCGCCTCGACCGAGGCGCTCGGCGCCACTGCATTGCACAGTCCCTATTCGGCGGCGAAGGGCGGCGTCGCGAGCCTGACCCGTTCGCTCGCGGTCGAGCTCGGCCGCGAAGGCATTACCGTCAACTGCATCTGCCCGGGCCCGATCCGCACCGCCATCACCGACCGCATCTCGGAGGAGCACAAGACCATCTATGCCAAACGCCGGACGGCACTGGGTCGTTACGGCGACCCCGAGGAGGTCGCACATATGACGCTGAGCCTGTGCCTGCCGGCCGCCTCGTTCCTGACCGGCGCGGTGATCCCGGTCGACGGCGGCCTGATGGCGCGCAACGCGTAAGAGGCATCCAACGGGCGCAGCCCGGATGGAGCGAAGCGTAATCCGGGGTTCTCACCCCGCGGAAAGACCTCCCCGGATTGCGCTACGCTCCATCCGGGCTACTGGCAGCCATGCGCCGCGAGCGTTGACAACTACGAGTGCGGGAGTAGTTTTTTTTGCCAACAGAGCGGGAGCAACCGCTCGCGGTCCGCGGGAGAAAACGCCATGACGATCGCCATCCGGCAGCTTCAGACGCATTTTGCGAGCGAGGTTTCCGGCCTCGATTTGCGAAAGCCGCTCACGCCGGATGAGGCCCGCGAGGTCGAGTCCGCCATGGACAAATACGCGGTGCTCGTTTTCCACGACCAGGACATCACCGACGAGCAGCAGATGGCTTTCGCGCTGAACTTCGGCCAGCGCGAGGATGCACGCGGCGGCACGGTCACCAAGGAGAAGGACTACCGGCTGCAATCCGGCCTGAACGACGTCTCCAATCTCGGCAAGGACGGCAAGCCGCTGGCCAAGGACAGCCGCGCGCACCTGTTCAACCTCGGCAATTGCCTCTGGCATTCCGACAGCTCGTTCCGCCCCATTCCCGCAAAATTCTCGCTGCTGTCGGCGCGCGTCGTGAACCCGAAGGGCGGCAACACCGAATTCGCCGACATGCGCGCCGCCTATGACGCGCTGGACGAGGAGACCAAGGTGGAGATCGAGGACCTCGTCTGCGAGCACTCGCTGATGTATTCGCGCGGCTCGCTCGGCTTCACCGAATACACCGACGAAGAGAAGCAGATGTTCAAGCCGGTGCTGCAACGCCTGGTGCGCACCCATCCCGTCCACCGCCGCAAGTCGCTGTATCTCTCATCGCATGCCGGCAAGATCGTCAGCATGAGCGTACCGGAGGGACGGCTGCTGTTGCGCGATCTCAACGAGCATGCGACGCAGGCCGAATTCGTCTACGTCCACAAATGGAAGCTGCATGACCTCGTGATGTGGGACAACCGCCAGACCATGCACCGCGTCCGCCGCTACGACCAGTCCCAGCCCCGCGACATGCGCCGCGCGACGGTGGCGGGGACGGAGCCGACGGTGCAGCAGCAGGCGGCGGAGTAGCGCTTCACACACCGAACGTGGTCATCGCCCAGCTTGACCGGGCGATCCAGTACTCCGAGACGGTTGTGATAGGTCCGATACGCTGCGGCGTACTGGATGCCCCGCCTTCGCGGGGCATGACAGCGAGGTTAACGCACGACAGCAGAAGGTGTTGCGACAGCTACGCGTGTCCCGCCTCGTTCGAGAGCATGCCGGGATCGATGCCGATCTTGCGGAGCGCGCGGCCGTATTTTTCGTCGACGTCGTCGCCGAAGATCAGGTCCGCATCCGCATCGCAATGCAGCCAGCCGTTGCTCTGGATCTCGGTCTCGAGCTGGCCCGGCGCCCAGCCGGCATAGCCGAGCGCGAGGATGGCGTGCTTGGGGCCGGAACCGTTGGCGATCGCGCGCAGGATATCGACGGTTGCGGTGAGGCAGACGCCGTCGTCGATCCGGAGCGTCGCGTTCTCGATGTAGAAATCGCTGGAATGCAGCACGAAGCCGCGCCCGGTATCGACCGGACCGCCGCGCAGCACCTTCATGCTTTCGGCGTTCTCCGGCAGCTTGATGTGCTCGCCCTTCCTGATGATGCCGAGCTGCTGCAACAGCTCGGGGAAGTCGATGCTGCCGGCGGGATGGTTGACGATGATGCCCATCGCGCCTTCGGCCGAATGGGCGCAGAGGTAGATCACCGAGCGCTCGAAGCGCGCATCGCCCATCACGGGCATGGCGATCAGGAGGCGGCCGTCGAGGTAGCCGGCCGAACTGGGGGGCGCGGGACCCGTGCTGCGGGTGCCTTCGCCCGTCCTCTTGCCTGTGGGAGCCATCGGTGAAGCACTCCGGTTTCAATTCCTATCCTGATGTTGGGCCCGGCCGCTGTCAAATCAAGGCTTGCAGAGACTTGATTCGAGTGCATCCATCACAAGCAATTCAATGGTTTGCCCCGGGTTGCCCCTGTAAAGACGTACCATGCTCACAAGAGTTCCCCTGCGTGCGGCGATCGGCGTCGCGACAACCCTGCTTGCGTCGTCACTGGCCCCCGCAGCTCGCGCCGACGACGCCTCGCCCTGGCAGCGCGACGGACATTCCGCGGTCCGGCTGTTGGCGGGATCACGCAGCGGCGCCGTATTGCTCGGCGGTATCGCCTTCCAGCTCCAGCCGGGCTGGAAGACGTACTGGCGTACGCCCGGCGACTCCGGCGTTCCTCCCCGGTTCGACTTCTCGAAATCGGAGAATGTCGAAGCGGTGACGGTCATGTGGCCGGCGCCGCTGAAATTCGACGACGGCGCGGGCGGCCACTCGATCGGCTATCGCGACCAGGTCGTGCTGCCCCTGCGCATCGTCGCCAAGGCCGCCGACAAGCCGGTGACCTTGCGCGCCGAGATCAATTACGCGGTGTGCGAAAAGCTCTGCATTCCTGTCGAGGCCAGCGCCGAGCTCGGCTTCAACAGCGTCGCCTCGACCGAGGACGCGAACTTGCGTGCAGCGCTCGACACCGTGCCGAAGCCCGCCAATATCGGCGACCCCAATCCGCTGACCATCCGCGACGTCAGGCGCGACGGGCCCAAGAACGTGGTGGTCGACGTCGTCGCGCCGGCGGATGCACGCAAGGTCAATCTGTTCGTCGAGGGGCCGACGCCGGATTGGTCGCTGCCGATCCCGGCACCGGTCGAGCCCAGCCCGCCCGGCGTGAAACGCTTCTCCTTCGAGCTCGACGGGCTGCCGCCGGGCGCCAAGCCCGACGGGGCGGCGCTGAAGTTCACGCTGGTCGCGCCGGAGAAGTCGTACGAGTTCAATACGAATTTGGAGTGACTGTCGTCCCGGCGAAGGCCGGGACCCATAGCCACCGAGCCTGGTTTGGCGAAGACTTGTCCTACGGGATTGTCACCGCACCCCATCGATAGATCACGCGGTATGGGTCCCGGCCTTCGCCGGGACGACACCGGTGACCCAACCGAATCTTAACGAATGGTTGCTAATTCCCGGGGTTACTGCAGCAAGGCTGCCGCTGCATGCGGGACGCCTGGGGATTCTTCGAATTGGCCGTGATGGATGCAGAACCCGCAACGAGCGGACCGGCCGGGCTGATCGCGCGGCTGCGGGCTAAGCTCTCGGGCGGATCGAGCGAAGCGTCGCTGACGCGGCGGCTGGCCGGCACCATCTTCATCATCCGCGTCGTCAGCGCGGGCCTTGCCTATTTTTCGCAGGTTCTGCTCGCGCGCTGGATGGGCACGTCCGACTACGGCATCTATGTCTATGTCTGGACCTGGGTGCTGCTGCTCGGCAGCATGATGGACTTCGGCATCTCGGCCTCCGCACAGAAGATCATTCCGGAGTATCGCACCAGCGGCGAGCACGCGCTGCTGCGCGGCTTTCTTTCCGGCAGCCGCTGGCTGACCTTTGCCGCCTCCACGCTGATGTCACTCGGCCTCGCCGGCATCGTCAAGCTGCTCTCGCCCTGGATCGATCCGGCCGAGGTGCTGCCGCTCTATATCGGCTGCATGACGCTACCCGCCTTCGTCGTCGCCAACACCCAGGACGGCATCGCGCGCTCGCATGACTGGATGCAGCTCGGCCTGATGCCGCAATTCATCATCCGCCAGGCGCTGATCATCGGCATCACGGCCTCTGCCTTCCTGCTCGGCTATCATCTCGGCGCGGTCGCCGCGATGGTCGCGAGCCTAGGTGCGGTGTGGATCGCGATGACCGGGCAGATGGTGGTGCTGAACCGCAAGCTCGCCGGCCATATCGCGCCCGGACCGAAGGCCTATGACGTGGGCGGCTGGCTCGCCGTCTCGCTGCCGATCCTGCTGGTGGAGAGCTTCTACCTGTTGCTGTCCTACACCGACGTGCTGGTGCTTCAGCAATTCCGCCCTTCCGACGAGGTCGGCGTCTACTTCGCGGTGGTGAAGACGCTGGCGCTGGTCTCGTTCATCCACTACGCGATGTCGGCGACGACAGCGCACCGCTTCGCCGAATACAACGCAGCTGGCGACAAGGCACGGCTGTCGGCCTACGTCGCGCATGCCATCAGCTGGACGTTCTGGCCGTCGCTGGCGGCGACCATCGTGCTGCTGGCGCTCGGCAAGCCGCTGCTCTGGCTGTTCGGGCCGCAATTCGTGGTCGGCTACGACATCATGTTCGTCGCCGCGATCGGGCTCGTCGTACGCGCCGCCATAGGGCCCGTCGAGCGACTGCTCAACATGCTCGGCCAGCAGAAGATGTGCGCGCTGGCCTATGCGCTGGCCTTCGTGATGAACGTCGTGCTCTGCATCGCGCTGGTACCGCGCTACGGCGGCCATGGCGCCGCGGCCGCGACCTCGATCTCGCTCAGCTTCGAGACGGTGCTCTTGTTCTGGATCGTGCGGCAGCGCCTCGGCCTGCACGTGCTGGCGTTCGGCAAATAGACCCCTCGCCTGCCCTGCCCCTTGGGGAACGCCTGTTGCGTCACAGGCTCGAGAACGAGGCGAAACGACTGCTGATCGGCAGCCGGTAGCATGATTTTTCTTATTTGGTCCAGGTAGTTGCCTCCCAGGGAAAATTTATTCTACGTCGTATTGCCCAATCGACGAGATAAACCTAAGATTCCCGGGACATGATTGATCCACTCTACGTCGCCTCCGGCTTCGGCGTCGGCCTGCTTGTCGGGATGACCGGCGTTGGTGGCGGCTCGTTGATGACGCCGCTGCTGATCCTGCTGTTCGGCGTCCATCCGTCCACCGCGGTTGGCACCGACCTGCTCTATGCCGCGGCCACCAAGACCGGCGGCAGCTTCGTCCATGGCTGGTCGCGCAGCGTGCACTGGCAGGCGGTGCTGCGGCTCGCCTGCGGCAGCCTTCCGGCAAGCGCCCTGACGCTGTTCGTGCTGTGGAAGCTCGATCTCAGGAGCGATTCCGAGCGCAGTCTCGTCAATCTCGTGCTGTGCTTCGCCCTGCTGCTGACCGCAACGTCCCTGATCTTCCGCAAGGCGATCATGGAACGCTACCGCAGGAAGCTGGAGCGCGTCGACGAGCGCACCACGGCGATTGCGACCGTGGTCACGGGAATCGTGCTCGGTGTGCTGGTGTCGATTTCATCCGTCGGCGCCGGCGCGGTCGGCGTGACCGTGCTGCTGCTGCTCTACCCGCGCCTGCCGATGGCGACCATCGTCGGCTCCGACATCGCCCATGCGGTGCCGCTGACGCTGGTCGCTGGCATCGGACATTGGGCGCTTGGCGACGTCGATTGGGCCCTGATGGGCGTGCTGCTGCTGGGCTCGCTGCCCGGCATCATCGTCGGCAGCTTCAGTGCGACGCGCGTCCCCGAGATGGTGCTGCGCCTGACGCTTGCCAGCGTGCTGTTCGTGGTCGCCGGCAAGATCATGTTTGCGGAGCTGAACCTGTCATCCGCGTTCGTGACGGCTCTGGCCTGGACGCATTAGGCCAGAGACGGCGCCCCACTCTCACTGTCGTCGCCCGGCTTGACCGGGCGACCCAGTACTCCGAGGCGTCTGTGGTTGAACCGACAGGCCGCGGCGTACTGGATGCCCCGCCTTCGCGGGGCATGACCGAGAGTTATGGGTTGACGCGAACTACTCCGCGGTCCAGCCACCGTCGATCGAGAGGTTGGTGCCGGTGATCTGCGCGGCATCGTCGCTGCACAGGAACAGCGCAAGTGCGGCGACCTGCTCGGAGGTGACGAACTCCTTGGTCGGCTGCGCGTCGAGCAGCACGTCGTTGATGACCTGCTCACGGGTGAGATTGCGCGCCTTCATCGTGTCGGGAATCTGCTTCTCGACCAGCGGCGTCCAGACATAGCCGGGGCTGATGCAGTTGCAGGTGATCTTGTGGGTCGCGACTTCCAGCGCCACGGTCTTGGTGAGACCGGCGATGCCGTGCTTGGCCGAGACGTAGGCCGACTTGAACGGCGAGGCGACCAGCGAATGCGCGGAAGCGGTATTGATGATGCGGCCCCAACCCTTCTTCTTCATGCCGGGCACCGCGGCGCGGATGGCATGGAAGGCCGAGGACAGGTTGATGGCGATGATCTGGTCCCATTTCTCCGGCGGGAATTCCTCGATCGGCGAGACGAACTGGATGCCGGCATTGTTGACGAGGACGTCGACCGAGCCGAAGGTCTTCTCGCCGAGCGCGATCATCCCGGCGATCTCGGCCGGCTTGGTCATGTCGGCGGGCGAGTAGATCGCCTTCACGCCGAAGTCCGACTCGATCTTCGCGCGTTCCTTCTCGATGTCCTCGGGCGAGCCGAAGCCGTTGATGACGACGTTGGCACCGGCCGCCGCGAAGGCGCGGGCATAAGCGAGCCCGATGCCGCTGGTCGATCCGGTCACGACGGCGTTCTTGCCTGACAGACTACCCATTCTATTCGCTCCTTTTTGCCGGGGGTGCGGAGACGTCCCCCGTGAGATCGTAGGTCACCATGGTCTCGCCGGATTGCGGCTGATCGAGCCAGTCCTTGTGGCGCATCGACAGATGCACGTCGCGCACGCCGGCTTCCCAATGCTCGACCATGGCCACGTGCGAGAAATCGTAATCCTTGGACGAGGATTCGTAGTTCTTGCTGCGATAAATCAGGTGCACCACGGTGACCGTGCTCTCACGAGCTGCCTTCGCAAGGAATTCGACGGAAGGGTCGTTCTTGAGGTAATCGGGCAATTTGGAAATCAGGTCGCGCACCGCCCTGCGGGCGTTGTGGATCTGCTTGTTCTTGTCGGTGTTCATCCGCGTGCGACTGGAGAAGCGGATGTCCTTCTCGCGCTCGGTGGCCTCCAGCAGCGAATTCGGCAGGTCGCCGCGGGCGCTGAACAGATCGACCTGGAAGATCAGCATGTCGCGAGCCAGCTCGGCATCGAGCACGTAATCGAGCGGCGTGTTGGAGGCGATGCCGCCGTCCCAGTAATGCTCGCCGTCGATGACGACGGACGGAAAGCCCGGCGGCAGCGCGCCGGAGGCCATGATGTGCTCGGGACCGATCTTCTTGCCGAGTTTCTTGAACTCGTAATTGTCGAAATATTTGAAGTTGCCGGAGGTGACGCCGACGGCGCCGACGGAGAAGCGCGTCTTGAGGTCGTTGATGCGGTCGAAATCGACCAGCCGCTCCAGCGTCTTCTTCAGCGGCGCGGTGTCGTAATAGCTCTCCGCCTCGGGATGGCCCGGCGGCCACATCGGCGCGGGCGGCACGCGCGGGACGAAGAAGCCGGGCACGCCGAAGGTCGCGATCAGCGCGGCGCTGGTTGAGTTGAACAGCTCGCGGCTGTGGTCACTCTTGCCGATCGGCTTCCACGGCACCGGCGCCGACACCATCTCCCAGAATTCCTTCAGCCGCTTGACGCGGGTGTGGCCCTCATTGCCGGCGATGATGGCGGCGTTGACCGCGCCGATGGAGATGCCGGCGACCCATTCGGGCTCGAAGCCATAGCCGCACAGCGCCTGATAGGCGCCGGCCTGATACGAGCCAAGCGCGCCGCCGCCCTGCAAGACGAGGACGCGTTGCGCATTCGCGGGGACGCTGGCGGATTGCGGACTATGATCTGTCATCGGGGAACAATAGCAAATGGCGAGCCACCGTGGCGACAGTCCGCCGCGGCGTCAATGCACCCCGGGATCAAGTCTGGCTTATCGGGGATCCGTCGAGGCCAGGATCATGGTCCAGAACACCTTGTACTTGGTGTTCGGAGCATAGCCGGCCGCTATGCCCAATTTTGTGACACCGCTCTTGAGCATGTTGGCCCGGTGCGGGGGCGAGTCGCGCCAGCCGGAAAACGCTTCCGCCAGCGTATGATAGCCCGCCGAGACGTTTTCGACCGCCACAGTCGCAGGATAGCCGCCGGCGCTGAGCCGCTTGGCCAGGGGCGCGCGGACGTCATGGTCCATCTTGTTGGCCGCAGCCATCGCCTGGGACTGGGATTCGGCGAGCAGCATCAGGTCGGGGTCGATCACGACGGTGCCGAGGGCGTTGTTCTGGCGGTATTGCGAGATCATCACCGCGGCCGCCTGCGCGTCGAGCTTGGCGCCCGGAACCGCCATATCGGCATACATCGACGGCTGCTGGACCGGCGCTTCGTTGCCGGCACAGCCGGCGAGCAGCAAAGTGATTGATATTGCGGCCGCAGCGCGCATGAATCGGGGCCCCCAAATGAAGGGCCGTTGTTGCATACCAACCGTGGCTGAAAGGTGAATTTTGCGGAAAATCGTGCTCGTCATTCCGAGGCAGTGCGCAGCACTGAACCCGGAATCTCGCTCTATATTCTCGAGATTCCGGGTTCGCGCTGACGCGCGCCCCGGAACGACGATGCCTTAGCCCGCAAATATCCGGTAGCGGCGAGGCTCGAGGCCGATCCTG
Source organism: Bradyrhizobium niftali (assembly GCF_004571025.1). Lineage (GTDB taxonomy): Bacteria > Pseudomonadota > Alphaproteobacteria > Rhizobiales > Xanthobacteraceae > Bradyrhizobium > Bradyrhizobium niftali. Next base: position 66,013 of record NZ_SPQT01000015.1, read on the forward strand.
TCGCCGACATGCAGTTCCCTGTCGCGGGGGGCATCGATCTCGATGGTCTCGCCGCCTGACAGCGCCACCTCCGCCCGCTGCACCGGCCCGAAATTCCGGACGTGCTGCACGGCGCCTTCGAAGGCGCCGCTGCCGGGCGGGCCGACCAGCATGTCATGTCGCCGCACGAACAGTTTCGACGCGCCAGGAGCAAGGCCGTCTGCCGCAAGCTGGAGCGGCCGGTCGCCGAGCTGGACTACGCCGTTGGCAATCTGGACCGGAAGCTCGATGGATTCGCCGATGAAGCCGTGGACGAAGGCGGTCGCGGGGCTCTCGTAGACGTCATCGGGCGAGCCGATCTGCTCGATCCTGCCCTTGTCCATCACCACGACGCGGTTGGCGACTTCCAGCGCCTCCTCCTGGTCGTGGGTGACGAAGATCGAGGTGACGTTGATCTCGTGATGCAGCGAGCGCAGCCATCGGCGCAGCTCCTTGCGCACCTTGGCATCGAGCGCGCCGAACGGCTCGTCGAGCAGCAGGATGCGCGGCTCGATCGCAAGCGCACGGGCAAGCGCGATGCGCTGGCGCTGGCCGCCGGAGAGCTGGCTCGGATAGCGGTCGGCGAGCCAGTCGAGCTGCACGAGATCGAGCAGCTCTTTCACCCGGGCGCGGATCGCGGCCTCCTCTTTCCGGACCGCGCGCGGCTGCACGCGCAGGCCGAAGGCGACGTTCTCGAACACTGTCATGTGGCGGAACAGCGCGTAGTGCTGGAACACGAAGCCGACGTGCCGCTCACGCGCGCCTTGCGCCAGTGCGTCCTCGCCGTTGAAGGAGACTTCGCCCGAATCCGGCCAGTCGAGGCCGGCGATGATCCGCAGCAGCGTGGTCTTGCCGGAGCCCGAGGGTCCGAGCAGCGCCAGCAACTCGCCATTGTCGACCTTGAGGTCGACGCCGTCGAGGGCGGCAAAACTGCCGAACTTCTTGACGAGATTCCTGACTTCAATGGTCACTTGCGTCCTGTCCTTCGTCCAGATGACGTTCGAGAACGGTTTTTGCGATCAGCGTGATCAGCGCCAGCATCGCCAGCAGCGAGGCGATCGCGAAGGCGGCGACGAACTGGTACTCGTTGTAGAGAATCTCGACCAGCAGCGGCATGGTGTTGGTCTCGCCGCGGATGTGGCCCGACACGACCGACACCGCACCGAACTCGCCCATCGCGCGCGCGTTGCAGAGCAGGACGCCGTAGAGCACGCCCCATTTGATGTTCGGCAGCGTGACGCGGAAGAAGGTCTGCAGGCCGGAAGCGCCGAGCGAGATCGCGGCTTCCTCTTCCTGCGTGCCCTGCTCCTGCATCAGGGGGATCAGCGCGCGCGCGACGAAGGGGAAGGTCACGAAGGTGGTCGCGAGCGCAATGCCGGGCACCGCGAACAGGATCTGGATGTCGTGATCCCTAAGCCAGCCGCCGAAATAGCCCTGCGCGCCGAACAGCAGCACGAAGACGAGGCCCGAGATCACCGGGCTGACCGAGAACGGCAGGTCGATCAGCGTGATCAGGAAGGTCTTGCCGCTGAAATCGAACTTGGCAATGGCCCAGGCGGCGACGAGGCCGAACACGAGATTGAGGCCGACCGAGATCGCCGCGACCAGCAGCGTCAGCTTGATCGCGGCCAGCGCCTCCGGCTCGGCGAGCGCGGCGAGATAGGCGAGGATGCCCTTCGAGAATGCCTGCGCGAACACGACGACCAGCGGCAGCACGACGAAGACCGAGAGGAACAGCACCGCCAGCGTGATGATGACGATGCGCACCGCCCTCGGCTCGGTGCGAAGGTTGTCACGCGCCGCCGCCGCGTGCGCGCGCGCCTTCGCATCGGGCGAGGAGAGCGAAACGGAATCTGCGATCTGCATCGTCATCGCATCCTCCTCAACGCGCCGGGATCCGGCTCTGCGCCCAGCGCTGGAGCCGGTTGACGGCGAAGATGACGACGAAAGAGACGACGAGCATGACCACCGCGATGGCGGTCGCATCGGCGTAGCGGAATTCGGAGAGCCGGATCACGATCAGCAGCGGCGCAATCTCGGAGACGTTCGGCAGATTGCCGGCGATGAAGATCACCGAGCCGTATTCACCAACGGCGCGCGCAAAGGCGAGGGCGAGGCCGGTGAGCAGCGCCGGTCCGAGCGAGGGCAGGATCACGCGGCTGATGGTCTGCCAGCGGCTCGCGCCCAGGCTGCCCGCGGCCTCCTCGATCTCGGGGTCGAGATCCTGGAGCACCGGCTGCACGGTGCGCACCACGAAGGGAATGCCGATGAAGATCATGGCGACGAAGATGCCCACCGGCGTGAACGCCACCTTGATGCCGAGCGCCGCGAGCGGCGCGCCCAGCCAGCCCTTCTCGGCGAACAGCGCCGTCAGCGCAACGCCGGCAACCGCCGTCGGCAGCGCGAAGGGCACGTCGACGATGGCGTCGAAGATGCGCCGGCCGGGAAACCGGTAGCGCACCAGCGCCCAGACGATGATGCTGCCCATCACCAGATTGACGCAGGCCGCCGCGAAGGCGAGGCCGAACGAGACCCGCAGCGCGTTCAGGGTACGGCGGCTGGAGAGGATGTTCCAGAACTGCTCGGGGCTCAGCTCGAGCGATTTCAGGAACAGGCCGGCGAGCGGAATGAGGATGATGATCGACAGCCAGGAAAGCGTCAGTCCCATGGTGAGACCGAAGCCCGGCAATGTCCGTCGTCGTGCTACAACTGCGCTCACCAGGCCCCCTGCTAAAGCCTCCTAAAACGGCGCCCGATCAGTTCTTGTAGATCTGATCGAAAATGCCGCCGTCGGCAAAATGTTCCTTCTGCGCCTTGGTCCAGCCGCCGAAAACGTCGTCGATGGTGAAAAGCTCGACCTTCGCGAAGGAGTTTTCATATTTTTTGGCAATCTCGGCGTCGCGCGGACGGTAGAAATTGCGCGCGGCGATCTCCTGGCCCTCCTTGGTGTACCAGTACTGGAGGTAGGCGTCGGCGGCGTTGCGGGTGCCTTTTTTATCGGCAACCTTGTCGACGATCGCGACCGGCGGCTCGGCGAGGATCGATTGTGGCGGCGCGACGATCTGGAATTTTTCCGGACCGAATTCCTTGAGCGCGAGATAGGCCTCGTTCTCCCAGGCGAGCAGCACGTCGCCGACGCCGCGCTCGACGAAGGTCACGGTGGCGCCGCGCGCGCCGGTATCGAGCACCGGCACCTGCTGGTAGAGTTTGCCGATGAAATCCTTGGCCTTGTCGGCTGATCCGAATTTCTTCTGCGCGAAGCCCCAGGCCGCCAGATAGTTCCAGCGCGCGCCGCCCGACGTCTTCGGGTTCGGCGTGATCACGGCAACGCCCGGCTTGAGCAGGTCGTCCCAGTCCTTGATGCCTTTCGGGTTACCCTTGCGCACCAGGAACACGATGGTCGACGTGTAGGGTGATGAATTCTGCGGCAGACGCTTCTGCCAGTCGGCCGTCGTGAGGCCCTTGCTCGCGATCGCATCGATGTCATAGGCAAGCGCGAGCGTCACCACATCGGCCTGCAATCCGTCGATCACCGCGCGCGCCTGCGAACCGCTGCCGCCATGCGACTGCTTGATCTCGACGCTCTTGCCGGTTTCCTTCTGATAGGCACCCGCAAACGCCTTGTTGAACTCGGCATAGAGCTCCCGCGTCGGATCGTACGACACGTTCAACAGGTTGATGTCGGCGGCGAGAGCCGAGCTTGCCCAAAGCAGTCCTGCCACGAGCGGAACGATACGGCGCAGCATGTCCATCTCCATTCACCTCGACGACATCGACGTCATCGATGGCAGGCATAACTCGGGGCGAAACGCGCTTAAGTCAACGGAACCGGATTTTCTTGTTCGCGGCGTCGCAGCCTGACTGTGCTACGAAGTCTTCATCGTGTGAATGCCGCATTCTGTCTTGGCCCGGCCGCGCCAGCGACCGGCGCGCGCATCCTCGCCTTCGGCCGTTCTGCTGGTGCAAGGCATACACCCAACCGACAGGAAACCGGAGGCAGCCAGTGGATGACGCGGCAATTTGGCGCGGACGAAAATCGCATCGAGTTCCTCGCGCGAGACGTTGGCGAAGGGGTTGAACTTCAGCCGCGCGCCGTCGTCCTCGACCACCGGAATGTCGGCGCGCGCATTGCCCTGGAAGCGCTTGCGGCCGTTGATCCAGGCATCGAACGGCTTCAGCGCGCGCGCCAGCGGCTCCACCTTGCGGATGCGGCAGCAGGCGTCGGGATCGGAGAACCAGAGGTCGCGCTCGGGATCCTCGCGCGACAGCGTCTCCTCCGCCGGCTTGATCGAGCGAACGTCCTTGAGACCCAGCGTCGCGACCAGCGTGTCGCGATAGGCGAGCGTCTCCTCGAACAGCCAACCGGTGTCGAGGAAGATCACGGGGATCGCAGGGTCGACGTCCGCCATCACCTTCAGAAGCGTCGCGGATTCCGTGCCGAAGGACGACACCACCGCAAGCTTGTCGCGGCCGACCGTCTTCAGGGCCGCGGCGATGATCTCCGCGGGCGAGGCGTCGCGCAACGCGCGATCGAGCTCCTCGGCCGAGGGCAGCGCGGAAACGGACACCGGAGATAGCTGAGGCGCAATGGCGTTCACGTGCCGACACCTTCCGAGTGACGCAACTGCATGCGCCGGTGCAGCGCCGTGATGCGGCCGTCACCGGTCGGCTGGTAGAACACCGAATAGCGCTTTGCGGTCTGCATGAAGGCTTCCGCATCGGCCTGCTTCTTGACCTCGAAGGAATCGAAGCCCGCGCGCAGCATGAACACGAACTGGTCGCGCAGCACCTGTCCCGTCGCACGCAACTCGCCGCGATAGTTGTAGCGCTCGCGCAGCAGCCGCGCCTGGCTGTAGGCGCGTCCGTCGCGGAAGCTCGGGAACACCAGCGCGACGGCGGCGACCTTGCCGAGATACGGCACGAGCTCATCGATGTCGCGGTTGTTCGGCCAGATCACGCCGACCTTGCCGGCACGCTTGAGCAACGCATCCGCCTCACCGACGAAGCGCTCCGCCGGCACCAGAATGTCGCCGCCCTCGGGCAGCGGCGTGTCGACGGCCAGCTTGACGAAGCTGTCGTCGACGATTTTTCCGCCGTTAACGAGTGGCATAGACACGCTCCTTGAAGGGTTCGACGCCGAGGCGCTTCACCGTGTCGATGAACAGCTCCTCCGGACGCTCGCGCAGCGCGAGATAGGCTTCCACGATGTCCTCGACGACGTCGGCGACCTCGTCGAACTTGACGCCGGGGCCGATCAGATTGCCGAGCGCGGCGCCCTCGTCGGCGCGGCCGCCGATGGTGATCTGGTAAACCTCCTCGCCGTTCTTCTCGACGCCGAGGATGCCGATATGGCCGACATGGTGATGGCCGCAGGCATTGATGCAGCCCGAGATGTTGATGTGCAGCCGGCCGATCAGGTTGGCGAGCTCGTGATTGGCGAAGCGCCGCGTCAGCTCCTGCGCGATCGGGATCGAGCGCGCATTCGCCAGCGAGCAATAGTCGAGCCCCGGGCAGGCGATGATGTCGGTGATCAGATTGACGTTCGGGGTCGCCAGCCCGAGCTTGTCCAGCGCCTTCCACAGCGCCGGCAGGTCGCGCTTGGCGACGTGCGGCAGCGCCAGATTCTGCTCGTGGCCGACGCGGATTTCGCCGAAGGAATATTTGTCGGCGAGATCGGCGAGCGCATCCATCTGCTCGGCGGTGGCATCACCCGGAGGCGCGCCGATCGGCTTCAGCGAGATCGTGACGATGGAATAGCCCGGGTTCTTGTGCGCGGCGACGGAGTTCTTGCGCCATGCTTCGAAATCAGGATCGGCCGCGGCCTGCCGCAGTTCGTCCGGCATGTGCGGCAGCTTCTCGTACGCCGGATAGATGAAGCGCGAGCGGATGTCCTCGATCACCTCGTCGTCGATCTGGAGCGAGGAGTTGCGGATGTGCTGCCACTCGTCCTCGACCTCGCGGGAGAATTTCTCGATGCCGAGCTCGTGCACCAGGATCTTGATACGGGCCTTGTAGATGTTGTCGCGGCGGCCGTACTGGTTGTAGACGCGCAGGATGGCCTCGATGTAGCTGAGGAGATCGCGGCCGTGCACGAAGTGCTTGATGGTCTTGCCGATGAACGGCGTGCGGCCGAGACCGCCGCCGACCAGGACCTCGAAGCCGGTTTCGCCCTTCTCGTTCTTGATCAGGCGCAGGCCGATATCGTGGACCTTGATCGCGGCGCGGTCGTGGTCCGACGCGGTGATCGCGATCTTGAACTTGCGCGGCAGGAACGAGAATTCCGGATGCAGCGTGGTGTGCTGGCGGATCAGCTCCGACCAGATGCGGGGATCCTCGATCTCGCCGGGCGCGACGCCGGCCCACTGGTCAGAGGTGACGTTGCGCATGTTGTTGCCGGAGGTCTGCATCGCGTGGATGCCGACCTCGGCGAGATCGGCCAACGCGTCCGGCAGGTCCGACAGCTTGATCCAGTTGAACTGGATGTTCTGGCGCGTGGTGAAATGGCCGTAGCCCCGGTCGTATTTGCGCGCGACATGGGCGAGCGCCCGCAACTGGTTCGACGCCAGCGTGCCGTAGGGAATCGCGACGCGAAACATGTAGGCGTGGAGTTGCAGATAGACGCCGTTCTGCAGGCGCAGCATCTTGAATTCGTCCTCGGTGAGCTCGCCGGAGAGGCGCCGCTTCACCTGATCGCGGAATTCCGAGACGCGCTCGTTGACCAGCGTGCGGTCGATTTCGTCGTAAGCGTACATGAAGAATGCCCTACAGCTCTGCCAACGTTCAGACGGGCAAGCCGATCGTCACGCCATCGCGGCGAATCTGCTCACGCAGATTACCCGGCAGGATCTTGCCGGCCTCGTCGACTTGCACCGGCGCGATATAGGGGCCGATCGCGCCGACGTCATCGGCCACGGCCTCGGCGAGCAACGCTTTCGCGTCGTCCGAGTTTCGCACGATCGCGGCATCGGTCAGTTCCACGGACCAGCCCCTGGCAGCAGTGCGATAGACGACGACGCCGTCCCAGGTCCGGTTGGCGGTCACAACGGAGGGACCCGTAATTTTCAGTTTTTGTTGCAGAGGAGAGGTCATTCGGCAGCATCCAATAGGTCGGAGATGATTTGCTTGGGTGTTTGGCGGCGAAGCGAGCCGGCATGCCGGACCACGTCACCGATGATGAGGATGGCGGGACCGCCATGGGTCCGCCGCACGAGCTCGGGCAGGTCGCGCAACGTGCCGATCGCGCCTTGCGCATCCGGCCGCGTGACGCGGGCGAACACACCGACCGGCGTTTCCGGCGAGCGGCCGGCGGCGAACAGGCCGGCGCGGACGGCGGGTGCCGCGGTCATGCCCATGTAGACGACGACGGTCATTTTGGTGTCGGTCAGCGTCGACCAGTCCACGGCTTCCGCATCGCGCGCCTTGTGCGCGGTGAGGAAGGTGATGCGGGTCGCTTCATGACGATAGGTGAGCGGCACCTCGAAATCGGCGGCACCGCCGAGCCCGGCGGTGATGCCGGGAATGATCGAATAGGCAACGCCCGCCGTGCGCAGCGCTTCGACTTCCTCGCCGCCGCGGCCGAACACGAAGGGATCGCCGCCCTTCAGCCGCACCACGCGCTGGCCGGATTGCGCGGCCTCGATCATGCGCTTGTTGATGGCGTCCTGGCCGATACCGGGCTTGCCGACGCGGCGGCCGACCGCAACGCGCGTGGTGTCGCGGCGGATGCGGTCGAGAATTTCAGGCGAGACCAGCTCGTCATGGAAGACGATGTCGGCGTCCTGGAGCGCACGCAGCGCCTTGATGGTGAGGAGATCGGGATCGCCCGGGCCGGCGCCGACCAGCGCAACCGAGCCTTCCGGCTTGTCGGCACGCGCGAATTCGGAGGGATTTGAGATAGCCTTGAGCGCCGCATCCGCCTCGCCCTTGCGGCCGGCGAGCACGGAGGCGCCGATCGGGCCGTCGATGACGCGCTCCCAGAAGCGACGGCGCAGCGGAAACTCGGCAATGCGCTCGTTGATGGATTTGCGGAAACCGCCGATGAACTCGGCGAGTTCGCCGATGCGCGCCGGCAGCAGCGCCTCGATCTTCTCGCGTACGCGCCGCGCCACCACCGGGGACGTGCCACCAGTGCCGACCGCGACCACAACATCGCCGCGATCGACAATGGCCGGGAAGATGAAGCTGGAATGCTCGAGATCGTCCATGACGTTGACCGGCAGGCCGAGCGCCTTCGCCCGCGCCGACATCGCAACGCCGACATCGCCCGCACCCGCGCAGACGATGGCGATGACGCCTGAGAGGTCGGCGGTGAGCGGATCGCCGGTCGCGATCTCAACGCGCGCAGCGTCCTCGGAGCTGAGGGTCAGATCCCGATTGCCATCGATCGCATGCACGCGGATGCGCGCGCCGGCCGCAGTGAGCACGCGCAGCTTGGCGCGCAAAAGCTCACCCGCGCCGATGAGAACCACCGGACCGGCCTTGAGATCGAGGAACACGGGCAAGAACCGCATACGATACTCGCTTCCCCCACATCCGGGGTTGACTGGAATTATTTTCTATATATGTGTCGTTTCGAGCGCGCAAAGAGAAAATTTTTTCTTCTCTTCTGCGCTGCAACTATAGAATTTTCGCCTCCAAACGCAAAGTGGCAGAGATGCATCTTCTCAAGGACGATTCCGCAGCTGTCGGAGTGAGCAGCCCCGCCCTCGTCGGACGCTCGGGCTCGCAAGAATTTTCTGCTGATGTTGCGCCCAGCATGGACCATCTGGACCAGCTCGAGGCACAGAGCATCTACATTTTCCGCGAGGCCTTCGCCCGCCTGAAGAAGATCGCCCTGCTGTGGTCGCTCGGCAAGGACTCCAACGTCATGATCTGGCTGGCGCGCAAGGCGTTCTTCGGCCGCATGCCGTTCCCGGCCCTCCATGTCGACACCGGCAAGAAGTTTCCGGAGATGTATCGCTTCCGCGATCATTACGGCAAGGAGTGGGACCTCGACCTGCGCGTCGAGCCCTGCCCGCCCATCGATGCCGTCGACCCAACGCTGCCGCCGGCCGCCCGTTCCGCCGCGCGCAAGACCGAAGGTCTCAAGATGGCACTCGGCAAATACGGCTTCGACGGCCTGATCGCCGGCATCCGCCGCGACGAGGAGGCCACCCGCGCCAAGGAGCGCGTGTTCTCGCCGCGCGGCCTCGAAGGCAATTGGGACGTGCGCGACCAGCCGCCTGAGTTCTGGGATCATTTCAACGCCTCGCCGCCGCAAGGCGCGCATTTGCGCATCCATCCGATCCTGCATTGGACCGAGGCCGACATCTGGGCCTACACCAAGCGCGAGAACATCCCGATCATCCCGCTCTATCTGTCGCAGAACGGCAAGCGCTACCGCTCGCTGGGCGATCAGGACATCACCAACCCGGTCGTTTCGACCGCGTCGACCATCGACGAGATCCTGGTCGAGCTCGAGCAGACCAAGGTGCCGGAGCGCGCGGGACGCGCGCTCGACCACGAGACCGAAGACGCCTTCGAGCGTCTGCGCGTCGCCGGCTATCTCTGACCTCAGGACGCAACGCGGCCATGAACATGATCGTCACCCCCGCTTCGCCCGCGACCCCGAACGGCACTACGCGCCCGCAGGTCCGCATCGTCATCGTCGGCCATGTCGACCACGGCAAGTCGACGCTGGTCGGCCGCCTGCTGCACGAGACCGGCAGCCTGCCCGACGGCAAGCTGGAGATGCTGAAGGCCGTCAGCGCGCGGCGCGGCATGCCCTTCGAATGGTCGTTCCTGCTCGACGCGCTCCAGACCGAGCGCGACCAGGGCATCACCATCGACACCACGCAGATCCGCTTCCGCACCAATTCGCGTGACATCGTGCTGATCGACGCGCCCGGCCATGCCGAATTCCTGCGCAACATGATCACCGGCGCCTCGCAGGCCGACGGCGCGGTGCTGATCATCGACGCGCTCGAAGGCGTGCGCGACCAGACGAGGCGGCACGGCTATCTCCTGCATCTGCTCGGCGTGAAGCAGGTCGCGATCGTCGTCAACAAGATGGACCGCGTGGATTTCTCCGCCGAGCGTTTCAAGGAGATCAGTGACGAGATTTCGGCGCATCTGCAAAGCCTCGGCGTGACGCCGACGGCCGTGATCCCGATTTCCGCACGCGACGGCGACGGCGTCGCGATGCGCACCGACCGCATCGGCTGGTACAAGGGACCGACCGTGGTCGAGGCGCTGGACCAGCTCGAGCCGGCGCGGCCGCTGGAAGCGCTGGCGCTGCGACTGCCGGTGCAGGCGATCTACAAGTTCGACGACCGCCGCATCGTGGCGGGCCGCATCGAATCCGGCAGCCTGATTGCCGGCGACGAGATCGTGATCATGCCGGCCGGCAAGATCGCCAGGATCAAGACGGTCGAGAGCTGGCCGGCAACGCCGATTGCCGGACGTCAGGGCGCGGGCCGCTCGGTCGGCATCACGCTCGACCGCGAATTGTTCATCGAGCGCGGCGACATCGTCGCGCATACAGGCAGTGCCCCGCGCGAGACGCGCCGTCTGCGCGCGCGCATCTTCTGGCTGCACGACAAGCCGCTGGCCAAGGGCGACCAGCTCCTGGTCCGCTGCGGACCGAAGGAAAGCCGCGCCACCGTCGTCGCCATCGAGAAGGCGGTCGATCCCGGCGAATTGTCGAGCGTCGAGAACAAGGCGATCGGCCGCAACCATGTCGGCGAGATCGACATCTCTCTTTCGAATCCGATTGCCACCGATCCCTACACCGAGAATCCGCGTACCGGACGTCTCGTGATCGAGGTTTCCGGGCGCATCGCCGGCGGCGGCCTCGTGCTGTCGGTCGATGCCGGCCAGCGCGCCGAGCCCGTGGACATCGTGCCGGTGGAATCGGCGCTGCGGCTGGATGAGCGCTCCGCGCGCTACCGCCACAACGGTGCCGTGGTCTGGCTCACGGGCCTGCCGGCCTCCGGCAAGTCGACGCTGGCGAAGGCGCTGGAACGGCGGCTGTTCACCAATGGCGGCTCGCCGATCCTGCTCGACGGCGACACGCTGCGCGCAGGCCTCAACAGCGATCTCGGCTTCTCCGCCGCCGACCGCAGCGAGAACATCCGCCGCCTGGCTGAAGTCGCGACGCATCTCGCCCGCAACGGCCACATCGCGATCGTCGCCGCCGTCTCGCCCGCCCGCGAGGACCGCGCCACCGCGCGCCGCATCGCCGACACCGCGTTCCGCGAGATCCATGTCGCGACACCGGCCGGCGTCTGCGAGGAGCGCGACCCCAAGGGCCACTACAAGAAGGCCCGCGCCGGCGCGCTGGCGTCGTTCACCGGAATCGGCAACGACTACGAGGCGCCGCAAGCGGCCGAGCTCGTGATCGACACGTCGACACGGACAGTCGCCGAGGCGGTAGACGAGATCGAACAGATGCTGAAGACATCAGGCGTGCTGTTCGACGAAGTCGTGGATCTCGCCGCGAATATCTGACGGCCGCGCTTTCGCTGGTTCGCTCGCAGCATCCGCGCATGCAGTGCGTTCGCTCCCCCTTGCGGGGGAGGGTTAGGGAGGGGGGGCCGCACGGCACACTCTCTCATGTGAGCAAGAATTCCGCTCGACTCGGGACACAAGTTTTCCTGGGCTACCCCGCTCCCCCGCCCTCCCCCGCAAGGGGGGAGGGAGCGCATTTGTGCGTGTGGCAGGCAGTCGGACTCGATCGTGTAAAACGAGCTGCCGCCCGCACCTTTTCTTGACATTTTGACAAACCCCTGGGGGTCTTCTCACCGCCCCGTTTTTGGGGCTAATAGGACCCCGAAAGCCGCTCCCTTGAAGCGCATTTTGCTGCTGTCGGGTCAAAGCAGCCAAAAAACAGCCATTTCCAACAAGAAAGACCATCATGAAACGCGTCGACGCCCACGGATTGAAGATCGCTCCCGTCCTGTTTGACTTCATCGCCAAGGAAGCGGCCCCGAAAACGGGGATCGCGCCGGATGCGTTCTGGGCCGGGGTTGCCGCCATCATCAAGGACCTCGGGCCGAAGAACCGGGCGCTGCTCGCGGCGCGCGACACGCTGCAAGCCAAGATCGACGACTGGCACCGCGCGGGCAAGGGCAAGGCGTTCGACCTCAATGCCTATACCGCCTTCCTGAAGGAGATCGGCTATCTCGTCCCGGAGCCGGCGACGCAGAAGGTCGAGACCGCCAATGTGGACGAGGAGATCGGCAAGATCTGCGGCCCGCAGCTCGTCGTGCCCCTCACCAATGCGCGCTATGCGCTGAACGCGGCGAACGCGCGCTGGGGCTCGCTCTATGACGCCTTCTACGGCACCGACGCCATCCCGCACGATCCGTCCGAGAGCGGCAAGGGCTACAACAAGGCGCGCGGCGACAAGGTGATCGCGAAGGCCAAGTCCTTCCTCGACGCCGCCGTGCCGCTCGCGACCGGCAGCCACACCGACGTCACCGCCTACAGCGTCGTCGCGGGCCAGCTCGCGGTGAAGCTGAAGAGCGGCAATGCGACCGCGCTGAAGAACGCGGCGCAGTTTGCCGGCTTCCAGGGCGATGCGGCCGCGCCGAGCGCGGTGCTGCTCGTCAACAACGGCCTGCATGTCGAGGTGACGATCAACCGCAGCAGCGCGATCGGCAAGGACGATCCCGCCGGCGTCGCCGACATGGTCATGGAGGCCGCGGTCTCGACCATTCTCGACATGGAGGACTCGGTCGCCGCGGTCGACGCCGAGGACAAGGTGCTGGTCTACCGCAACACGCTCGGCCTGATGAACGGCACGCTCTCGGCTGACTTCGAGAAGGGCGGCAAGACGCTGACGCGTTCGCTCAACGCCGACCGCAGCTACAAGACGCCGGACGGCAAGGGCGAGGTCAAGCTGCACGGCCGCAGCCTGCTGCTGATGCGCAATTGCGGTCACCACATGTTCACCGACGCGGTGCTGGACGAAAAGGGCGAGGAGATCCCGGAGGGCCTGTTAGATGCCGCCGTCTCCGGCCTGCTCGCCATCCACGACCTCAAAGGCAACTCCAAGGTCAAGAACAGCCGCACCGGCTCGGCCTATATCGTCAAGCCGAAGATGCACGGCCCGGACGAAGTGTCGTTCACGTGCGAGATTTTCGACCACGTCGAGAAGATGCTCGGCCTGCCGGAGAATACGCTCAAGGTCGGCATCATGGACGAGGAGCGCCGCACCACCGTCAACCTCAAGGCCTGCATCCAGCGCGCTTCCAAGCGCATCATGTTCATCAACACCGGCTTCCTCGACCGCACCGGCGACGAGATCCACACCTCGATGGAAGCGGGCCCCATGATCCGCAAGAACGAGATGAAGGCGCAGGCCTGGATCAAGGCCTACGAGGACTGGAACGTCGACATGGGCCTGATCGACGGGTTGCCCGGTCATGCCCAGATCGGCAAGGGCATGTGGGCTGCGCCCGACAAGATGGCCGACATGCTTCAACAGAAGCTCGCGCATCCGCAGGCCGGCGCCACCACTGCGTGGGTCCCCTCGCCGACCGCCGCGACGCTGCACGCGCTGCACTACCATCAGGTCAACGTCATCGCGCGCCAGGAGGAGCTGACCAAGGGCGGGCCGCGCGCGAAGCTGTCCGACATCCTCACCATTCCGGTGTCGAAGTCGAACTGGGCGCCCGACGACGTCAAGCAGGAGATCGATAACAACTGCCAGGGCATCCTCGGCTATGTCGTGCGCTGGATCGACCAGGGCGTCGGCTGCTCCAAGGTGCCCGACATCCACGATGTCGGCCTGATGGAAGACCGCGCCACCTTGCGCATCTCCAGCCAGCACCTCGCCAACTGGCTGCACCAGGGCGTCATCACCGAGGCGCAGGTGATGGAGTCGCTGAAGCGCATGGCCGTCGTCGTCGACAAGCAGAACGCGGGCGATGCCATCTACAAGCCGATGGCGCCCGCCTTCGACGGTGTCGCCTTCAAGGCCGCCTGCGACCTCATCTTCAAGGGCCGCGAGCAGCCGAACGGCTACACCGAGTACATCCTCACCGCGCGCCGCCGCGAGGCGAAGGCAGCGGGGTAATCCTGGTTCGACGAATGTCAAAAGTCCCGGCCTGCGCCGGGACTTTTTTGTTGGGCGAAACGTCGCGGCGCGAGGAGGAACGGGTGCGAACCGCTCGCGTTGTCGGGCCATCAACCAATGGGAGATGGTCATGGACTGGAACCGCATTGAAGGGAACTGGAAGCAGTTCAAGGGTTCGGCCAAGGAGAAGTGGGCCAAGCTCACCGACGACGACCTCAAACTGATCGAGGGACGCCGCGAACAGCTCGAGGGCCGGCTGCAGGAGCGCTACGGCAAGGCCAAGGACCAGGTTCGTCAGGACGTCGACGACTGGCTCAAGACGCTGCACTAGACGCGGCAAATAAAGCCCCGGCTCAGGCCGGGGCTTTTCGTTGGACGATCCGTCGCCCGGATGAGCGAAAACAACATCCGGGTCCTTGATTGTGGCAGCCCGGATGTCGCTTCGCTCATCCGGGCGACAACGACGCCTCGCTAGAAGACCGTGAGATATTTCAGCAGCGACACCACGCCGATGATGATCACGATCACGCGCGCGATTTGCTTGGCGCGGCCGTCCATCGGCAACATGTTGATGAGATAGAGCACGAGAATGACGACGAGAAAGGTGACGAGTACGCCGACCAGCATCGCGAGGCCCCCTTCAGGCAGATTGCTAACGATATCCTAACGCCCGTCTCGCGCGCCGGTTCCATCCGGGCAACCCGTTGCAACTTCTAGTAAATGCGTACTTCTACCGGCAGGCCAGCTGCCGAAAACTTTACCCTTTTCCTTTCAGATGCAGAAACCGTTTGGGCCCCTGAGGCGCAAACGGCGTGCGATTGCCGATCTGCCGCGCCCCCGTTTGCCGATGTTGCCGGGCGTCTTCACGAAATTTGCAATGGGAATTTGGGGGGACTTCGATGCTCAATCGTCTGACCGTATCCGCGCTGCTGAAGGCGGTGATCGCGATCACGTCGGTCTGCGTGGTGATCGCGCTCTCGCTCACCGCCTATGAGTCCTGGGATCGGCTGAAGACCGCCAACCGCATTTCGCAGATCGCGGACGCCTCCGCCGATCTGTTCAAGGCGATGCACAATCTGCGCACCGACCGCTCGACCACCAACCGGCTCCTCAACTCGACCGACCCGATGGACGGCGAGATCGAAAAATATCTGCGTGCGATCCGCGACGCCCAGATGCCGGCGATGGCACGCGCGCTGGAGTTGTTGCCGACCATGGACTTTCCGCAATCCGGCACGCTGGTGCCGGAGCTCGCGCGTCTCTACAAATTGCTGAGCGAGGAGCAGAAGCAGTTCTGGGAGGACGTGGCCAAGCCCAAGGACCAGCGCCGCGCGGGCCTGCCGAAGGAATATATGGAGACGACGCAGGGCCTGCTCGAGACGCTCGACAGGCTCTCGAACGTCCTGGCCGCCACCGTCAACCACCAGGACGCCGTGATCGACCAGTTGCTGTCGATCAAGCAGAGCGCCTGGCTGCTGCGCAACACCGCGGGCGAAGCATCGCTGATCGTCTCGACCGGACTCAACGCCGGCCGCATCGCGCCGGAGACCCGCCTCGCCTATACCCAATTTGTCGGCGGAACGAGCGCGATGTGGAAGGCGCTGGAATTGTCGACGTCGGGAATGCAGCTCCCGCCCGCATTGTCGTCCGCCGTGGCGGCGGCCAAGAGCGCCTATTTCGATCCGCAATATCTGGCCCTTCGCGACCGCCTGGCCAATATGCTTGCCAATGGCGAAAAGGCCGAGATGACCGCGAACCAGTGGACACCGGTTACGGTGGGCCGTCTGGCCAGCGCGGTTGCCGTCGCCGAGACGGCACTCGACGCCGCCAAGAGCCATACGGTGGAACAGCGCTCCGCAGCTCAACGCGCGCTCATCATGCAGCTCGCACTTCTGACGCTCGCCATCGCCCTCGCCGTGGGCGCCATCATGCTGGTCAACCGCCGCGTCATCCATCCGCTCAACATGATCCGCGACGCCATGCTGAAGGTCGCCGGCGGCGACCTTGCCGTGGACAGCGGCTATCTCGACCGCAAGGACGAAATCGGTGCGCTCGCCGGCGCGCTGGAAGCCTTCAAGCAGCAGGCGACCGACAAGCTCAAGATCGAGGAGCAGGAGCGCGCGCGCAATGCGGGCGCTTCGGCACGCCAGCGCGCGATCGAGGTCTATGTCGGCGAGTTCGAGGGCGCGGTCCGCAAAACCCTCGGCGAACTGAGCGAAGCTTCGGGCGCGATGCGCAAGACCTCGGGCGATCTCTCCGCGGTGTCACGCCAGACCAACGACCGCGTGCAGGTCGCCGGCAAGGCCTCCAATGACGCCTCCATGAGCGTCGACAGCGTGGCCGCCGCCGCCGAAGAGCTCTCTGCCTCGATCAACGACATCAGCCAGCAGGCCGCCCATGCCGCAGGTATCGCCGGCCGCGCCGTCACCCAGGCGCGCGAAACCGACGGCACCGTGCAGGGCCTGGCAAAGTCCGCCGGACGCATCGGCGAGGTCGTCGGCCTCATCAACACCATTGCGGCGCAGACCAATCTGCTCGCGCTCAACGCCACGATCGAGGCGGCGCGCGCCGGCGAAGCCGGCCGCGGCTTTGCCGTGGTCGCCTCCGAGGTGAAGTCGCTGGCGAGCCAGACGGCCAAGGCCACCGAGGAAATCTCCGAGCAGATCACCGACATCCAGCGGGTGGCCGGCGACGCCATCAACGCGATCCAGACCATCGGCGGCATCATCGGCGAGGTGAACGAGGTCGCGACCGCGATCGCGGCCGCCGTGCAGGAGCAGGGCGCGGCGACGCAGGAGATCACCCGCAGCACGCAATTTGCGGCGCAGGGCACCAAGAACGTCTCGGACAACATCACCGGCGTCAAAGCCGATGCGGACGCCGCCGCAGCGGCCGCGGACAACGTCAAACACGCCTCCGAGATGCTGGAGAGCCAGAGCCGCCAGCTCGGCGAGGACGTCACCGGCTTCCTCGGCAAGATCCGCGCGGCGTAGGAAAGCGGGGTTGGAGAGAAGGCTGTAGCTACCCCCTCGGTGTCGTCCCGGACAAGCGAGCACAGCGAGCGCTGATCCGGGATCAATACCCCCGGCGGACCATTGTCGCGCGAACTGGCAACTCCGAGTCTTCGTCAAACCACGCCCTGTGGCTGTGGATCCCGGATCTACGCGCGCTTCGGGCGCGCTTGTCCGGGACGACGGCGGAGATCGAGGCACCGGCGTCACATCACACGCGGCGCCGCCCTACTCCTTCGCCACCACCGGCACCTGGCGGAACTTGGCGCGGACCGAGTCCGGCAGCGGAGAGAAGTTCATCGCGACGCCGCGGCGATCGCCAGCGTTGCGGCCGGCGACCACCAGGCCATCGGCGCCCGCGACGATGTCACCCTTGCGCAAGGTGGGGTCGTCCTCGACCTTGATCTGGGCGAGACCGACCGGATCCCTGCCGTTGCAGGTGCAGCCCGACACGATCTCGTTGCGGTAGCGGAAGGCGTTCGGCAGGTCGGAATAGGACTTTCCGCTCTCGGTCGTGGCGTCCTCGATGTTGCTGCCATAGACCAACGAGGTTTCCGAGGTCGGGCAGAAGCTCTTGCAGGATTGTGCCTTGCTCTCGGCGTCATTTCCTTGCGCGGGGAAGTAACGGCCATCGCAACCGCGCACGCAATAGGCGGCGCCGCCGCCATAGGCAGCCCGCTGCCGCGGCGTGTCGTAGCGCGGCATGTCGTCATTGGGGAACGGCATCCGGATCTCCGGCGGCGGGCGCATCCGGAAGCCGCCGAACAGCGCCGAGAAGAAATCCTCCGCATGCGCCGGCGGCACCAGCGCGAGGCCGAGGGAGGCGGTGGTGAAGATCGCCGCGGCGCCACCGGCCAGTCTGCTGATCGAACGTCTCTTCATGCGCTCTCACCCAATTCTCAGTTCACGGCCGACGTCGGGATGTTCAGGGCCTGCCGGCCCGAGGGCAGCGTCGTCGCCGCAGGGCGCTTGCGCACAGGGTCGCCGCCTCTCGCCATCAGCGGCACGTTCTTCGGCAGCACCACGACCCTGGCGCCGATATTGACGCGGCTGAACAGGTCGGTGACGTCTTCGTTGGTCATGCGGATGCAGCCCGAGGAGACGAACTTGCCGATGGTGGTGGGATCGTTGGTGCCGTGGATACGGTATTCGCTCGAGCCCAGATACATCGCCCGCGCGCCGAGCGGATTGCCGGGTCCGCCGGCAACGAAGCGCGGCAGATAGGGCTGGCGCGCGATCATCTCGGCCGGCGGATGCCAGTCCGGCCATTCCGCCTTGCGGCTGACGCTCTGCACGCCCGACCAGGTGAAGCCCTCGCGGCCGACGCCGACGCCGTAGCGGATCGCCCGGCCGTTGCCGAGCACGTAATACAGGTAGGTATTGCCGGTATCGATCACGATCGTGCCGGCCGGCTCGCCGCGGTCGAAGCTGACGACCTGCTTGCGCAGCCGATCGGGCAATTGGGCATCCTCGTCGGCCGTTTGCGCCGGCTCGCTGATATAGCCCTGCGAATAGCTCGGGCCTTGTTGAGACGCCTGCGGTTGCATCGGATACGCCTGCGGTTGCATGGGCACATAGCCCAGCGTCTGCGCGCTTGCGCTAGCGAAGGGCACCGCGAGCAGAGCGGTTGCGAAGGCAAAAGCTGCGGCGGCGCGCGGCGAGAAGCTGCGACGGACTAAAGAGACCTTTGTCATGTGCTGCCCCATTGGATGCGTGCATCTCAGGTGATGCGGCTTCCCAACAAACGCAGCCGGGGCGACTCAAGTTCCGCCGCCATCTGCGGCGGCGACGTCACAGTCAAGCGAGCGCAACTTCACGAAGCCGCGATGGAACCGCGGCGCCCCTCCGGCGTTTCCCGATGACCAATGGGCGCCCGGACACCTCCGTGCGGGAGAGATATTGTGCGCGTCCTTCCCAGTGAACGTCTGATTTCCGGCAACGGCGAAGGCGCCCCACTCCCCGACAGCCACAGCGAGCTGCCGCCGATCATTCGCCGCACCGAGTTCGTCGCCTACGCACTCGCCGGCTTGCTTCTGATCGCCGTGATCGGGGTGCTGTACTTCGCCAAGGCGTTCTTCCTCCCGGTGGTGATGGCCGTCGTCGCCGGTACCATGCTCTCGCCGGCCGCAGGCTTTCTGGAACGGCGGGGCGTGCCGCGCGCGCTCGGCGCCGTGCTGATCGTGACCGCGGTGACGACGGTGGTCGCCTTCGTCGTCGCGCTGATTGCCGTGCCCGCGATGGAATGGAGCTCGCGCCTGCCGGAACTGGGCGCGCAGTTGAAGGAGAAGCTGCACGTTTTCGACCGGCCGCTGGCGCTGTGGAAGGAGCTGCAAACCATGGTCGGCGGCTCAGAGGGTCTGCCAAGCCTGCCGCTGCCGAAGGCCGAATGGGTGCAGCCGACGCTGGAATTCCTGTCGCCCACCTTCGCCGAATTCCTGCTGTTCTTCGCCACCCTGATCCTGTTCATCGCAAGCTGGCGCGACCTGCGGCGGGCGCTGATCATGAATTTCGGCGACCGAGACGCGCGGCTGCGCACGCTGCGGATTCTCAACGAGATCGAAGTTCATCTCGGCAACTACCTGTTGACCGTCACCGTCATCAATATCGGCGTCGGCGTCGCGACCGGCATCATCTGCGCCATCACCGGCATGCCAAATCCGGCCGGGCTCGGCGCACTCGCGGCGGCGCTCAACTTCATCCCGATCATAGGACCGGTCGCCATGTTCGTGGTGCTGGCCCTAATTGGGCTGATTGCCCTCCCGACCATTGGCGGCGGCCTGATGGCGGCCCTCGCCTTCGGCGGCATCACCTTCCTGGAGGGACATTTCATCACGCCGACCATCATTGGCCGCAGGTTGTCGCTGAACGCACTCGCCGTCTTCATCGCGCTGGCCTTCTGGACCTGGCTGTGGGGACCGATGGGCGCGTTTCTGTCGTCGCCGCTCCTGATCGTGGGCCTCATCCTGAAGGAGCATCTGTTGCCGGAAGATTCGCCGCAGCTCCCGCAGGCGTGACGGGCTCCCGCGAACGGAACTTCCGTCACGACGAAACGTTTTCCGCCCATCTCACCGCCAACAGTTCGGAGTTTGCGATGTCAATAGCCGACGGCGAAACCAGGATGAGAGACTGGATCGACAAAGCCACCGCAGAACGCCTCGAGAAGGATGTAGCAGCCGTGAAAAACGATATCGCCGCCCTTACCGACCAGATAACCGACGCGCTCAATACCTTTGCCAATTCGGCGGGAAAGCAGGCCCGCCGCGGCTACAAGCAAGCGCGCGAGAACGTGGATTCGACGCTCGACGACATGTCCGAGCGCGGCAGCGCCATGATGGGCGCGGCGCAGGATGCCTATGGCTCGATCGAGGAGACGCTGGAAGACGCCATCACCGCGCGGCCGCTCGCGACCGTCGGTATCGCGCTCGGCATCGGCTTCCTGATCGGCGTCGCCTGGCGCCGGTAAAGCGCGGGACGGTCCCTGAGATCGCGGCGGCGCGGCCGCCGTCGCCTCAGGCTTGTGGGGGATTGAGGAGCAAGGGCATGTTTCAGCGCATTATCGACGGCATCAGCGCATCGACCGGGACGACGGTCCGTCTGACGTCGCTCGCCGCAGGCGCCGCACTCGCGCTCTTCATCACGACGTGCTTTCTTTGCGCGGCCGCGTTCATCTCGGTGCTGGAAAAATACGGACCGGTGCAAGCCTGCCTCGCCGGCGCCGGCATCTTTTTCCTGCTGACGCTCACCGCGGCGGGTACCTATTGGGGCTACAAGCGCGAGGTGCAGAAGCGCGCCCAGATCGCGGCCGAGCGCGCCGCGAAGTCGGCGGCCTCGAGCATGCTC
The DNA here is from genome assembly GCF_004571025.1 of Bradyrhizobium niftali. GTDB lineage: Bacteria > Pseudomonadota > Alphaproteobacteria > Rhizobiales > Xanthobacteraceae > Bradyrhizobium > Bradyrhizobium niftali. Next base: position 86,941 of record NZ_SPQT01000015.1, read on the forward strand.
ACCGATCCCGTGCTGCTCGCCACGGGACTCCAGATCGTTCGCGCCATCGGGGTCAAGCGGCTGTTGCCGATCCTGGCGATCGGCGGCGTCGCACTTGGAATCATGGCGAGCCGGGCCGGCGTATCCGACGAGGCATCGGCTGAACCTGCCGAGTAACGGTACGGGCATCACGCCCGATTTGAATTATCCCCAGCTGCCGGCAGGGCGAATGGAGGGTCCGAGGCGCGGACTGTGAACCTCCCGCCGCCAGGGGTTGCCGACCTCGGAGGCGCGGGCCGCGATCGCAGGGCAGGTCGCTTCCTTTGCAGAAATTGCGTCCCAGACGGGCTAAGGGCGGACACGCGAACGCACCGGCGCGTCTGGCATAATTTTTCGCCAGTCGGGACAAACCTGACCTACTCACGCAAACGCTACTCGGATAGGTAGGCGGTTGCCGCTAAAAGCAGCGCCCCTGATTCCGAAAGTCATTTTCCGCGATGAAACCGTCCGTCAAGGCGAACCTCGCCGCATTCCATCCCGACGCCAGGCTGTATTTGACGCTCGGCATCGCCAACTGGTCGGTGTTCGTCGACCACATCCCGAACAACGTCGTCAACCTGCTGACGCTGCGCAATTTCGGCTTCAGCGGCGCCGCCGACCTGTTCGTGTTCGTGGTGGGCTACGGCGTCGCCATCATCCACGGCAGGATGGCGCTGGAGCGCGGCTACATCGTCGCGGCAACGCGCGTCTTTCGCCGCGTCTGGCGGCTCTACGCCGCCTATGTCGTGCTGTTCGTGATCTACATCGACGCCATCGCCTACGTCGCCTCGCAATCGATGGCGCCGGAGATCATTCACGAATACAACATCTCGGGGATTCTCGAGCACCCGCTGCGCATCCTGGTCCGTGGCCTGGTGCTCCAGGAAGAGCCGCTCAACCTCGACCTCCTGCAACTGATGATCCCACTGATGGCGTTCTTTCCGTTCGTGCTGTGGGGGCTGCTGCGATGGCCGCACCTGACGCTGGCGGCATCGGTCGGGCTGTACGCCGCGGCGCGCTGGTTCGACTGGAATTTCCGGGTCTATCCGGACCAGGAGTGGACCTTCAATCCGCTGTGCTGGCAGATGCTGATGGTGCTGGGCGGCTGGTTCGCCGTGACAGGCGCCCCCGGCCGTGCGCTGCGTGGCATGTCCTGGCTGCGGAGCCTCGCAGGCGCCTATCTCGTCTTTGCGATGGCCGTCACCCTGATGCGCCATTCGCCGACGCTGTCCGCCCATTTGCCGGACCTCCTTCTCAACAGCATCGCGCCGACCGACAAGGAAAACCTCGCGCTCTTTCGCGTGGTCCACTTCCTCGCGCTCGCGCTCATTGCGACCCATCTCATTCCGGCCGATCATCCCGGCCTGAAATGGCGGCCGCTTCAGGCGGTGATCATATGCGGCGAGGAATGGCTCGCGGTGTTCTGCGTCGCAGTGTTCCTCTCCTTCGCCGGCCATCTCCTCCTGATCACCGGGCCGAACCTGGTGGTGATGCAGGTCGCGGTGAGCATCGTTGGCTTCGCCGCGATGATCGCGGTCGCCTATTACATCATCTGGTCGAAGCGGCAGGACCTGCCTGCGGCCCTGCGGCAGCAGACCTGACAACATAATCGTGCGATTCTGCTAGGCCGAGACCTGTGGCCGCGCTATGCGGGGGGACTCTGCGTGAGGAGACCGGGCGTGGCGATGGCGAAAGGCGGGGGTGAAGAGGCTGACAGCGTGCCCAGGCGCGGCCGGCCGCGGTCGATCGAGACCTCCAACGCCATCCTCGAAAGCGCCTATGCGCTGATGGCCGCCACCGGTCTTGCCGCCACCACCATCGACGCGGTCGCGCGCCACTCCAGCGTCTCCAAGATGACGATCTACAAATGGTGGCCATCGCGCGAGGCGCTGCTGATCGATGCCTTTCTCCACCATGCCGCGCAGATGCTGCCGCTGCCCCCGGTGAGCTCCGGCACGCCCGCGGCACGCGCGCGCCGCCATGCCGCGGCCTATGCCGAGGCGCTCCAGGGCGAGTTCGGCAAGGTGCAGCTCGCCGTCATCTCCGAATGCATCTCCAAGACCGGCTCGGCCGAGCTGTTCTACGCACGCTACCTGCAATTCCGCCGCGACGCGCTGGTGGAGATGATCGCCGCGGGCCAGAAGGACGGCAGCGTACTGGCCGAGGGGGCGCCTGAGGACCTCTATGACGCGATCTATGGCGGCCTGTTCTACCGCTACGTCTTCGGCATCGCGCCGATCACGCCGGCTTACGCACGCAGTCTGGTCGATCTCGTATTGCGACCGAAGGGCTAGATCAGGCGCTGAAAATGCCCGCCGCCCGTCCCCGCCTCAAGTTCCACGCCTTGGTGATAAGAACGCGTGGACATCTCATGTCTTTTCCCACAGGAGCATCAGCCTCATCATGATCAAACGCATCTTGCCATACGAAGGATTGCTCCACGAAGTGGTCGAGCATGGAGGCGTGCTTTACATCGGCGGAATCGTCCCTGAGGACACGAGCCTGGACATGTCGGGTCAGGCAAACGATGTGCTTGGCCAGCTGTCGCGTCTCCTGGAGACTCTCGGATCTGACCTGGCCAACGTCTTGCAGGTGACTATTTTCATGGCGAATCTGAGCGAGAAGGCTGCGTTCAATGCGGCCTGGAAGGCGCACTTCGCAGAAGCTCATCTGCCTGCGCGCGCCGCCGTCGGCGTGGCCGATCTCGGTTCAGGCGTCAAGCTCGAGATGACCGCAATCGCTGCTCGACCGACCTCGAGCTGAAGTGCGCGAGGTTTATCGCACAGGCCTCACCGGGGCCGAGAGCTTGTCCGTGCGGTCGCGCTCGGACATATCGACGACCGTCCCCATCGGAGCGGTCAGCTCGTAGACATAGGAGACGTCGGTGAAGTAGCGCTTGGCGGTGCCGCCGAGCGCTTCGGGCGCGACGCGGTCGAGCAGGATCAGGCCGAAATCGGAATCCGGGCGGCGCGTCGCCTCGCTGGTATTGAACTCCTCCCAGCGGAAATGGAAGACCTCATCGGTCCCCTCGCCCGTCACCGTCCAGTTGGCGGTGATGTGCGGATGCTTGCCGACCAGCGACAGGCCTTCGTCCGAATGCGAGGCGAGCTCGAAGAACAGAAGCGACAGGCTCTGCGCCGCGCGTGCGCTCACCGCGATGTCAGGACCGGTGACGGCGATGCGGTCCGCATGAGGAATGGCGCGCGCCTCGAACAGGCCCTTCAGCTTGACGCCCTGCCACTGGCTCTCGCTGAGCAGCGAGACCACGTTGGACATGGCGTGGATGCGGCCGATCAGCAGCTCGCGCGCGACGTCGATGTCCGAGCCGTGGCGCAGCGTGCGCGTCACGATCGACTGGATCACCGCCAGGATGTTCTTGACCCGGTGGTTGAGCTCGTCGATGACGGCGGTCAGGCGGCGCTCGAAGCCGATCCGCACCTGGATTTCCCGGCTGAGCCTCAAATTGTTGTAGGCGACATAGCCGAACAGGCCGCACACCATCGCGGTGATCGCAAAGCCGATCGCCGCCACGATGATCGCAGTCTGCTCGGCACGCCGCGCCGAATTGGTCTTGGCGTAATAGCCGAGCTGCCAGTCGCGGCCGCCGAAGCTCACGGTGCGCGTCGCCGATGGCGCCGGCCCGTCCACCGCCGTCATGCGCGTGGAGACAATGCCCTGGTCGTTGGCGACGAGCTCGCCGCCGTCCTTGCGCGGATCCTTGAGCGCGACCGCGAACAACGACATGTCATCATTGGTCAGCATCAGCGAGGCGAGCTCGTAGGAGAATGTGACGAACCCGGCCGGCTCCGTTGCCCCCTCGGGAATCACGGGAGCAGCCACGATGATGCCGATCGGACCATTCCCGCGCAGCAGCGGCACCGGGTCGGAGGCAACCGACCGCTTCTCGATCCTCGCCCGGGCGAGCATTGCGCTGCGCACCGGATCCTGGTCATAGCTGCGGCCGGGCAGCGCCTTGGTCTCGTCGCTGCGCGGCTCGAGGTCCATCAGCACGTCGATCGGATGGGTGAGGCTCGCGGGGGCGATGGGCTTGTCGCTGTAGTCCCGGATCTGCGACTTCGGGAAGCCGGCGGCCGCGATCGCGGCCTGCGCCGCAACGAGCTCGTTCGGCTGCAGCCGGGCGACCCAGCCGGCCACCACGAAATCGGTCTTGAAGGCGTAGATCGCCGAGCGCAGCGGCTCCAGCATGTTGGGCTTGAGCACCGATGGCGCGCGGAACAGGCCGGAGGCGACACGCGCGAGCAGCTCGCGCTCGGTCAGCCGGTCCTGCACCAGGCTCGCATGGACGTCGATCGCACGCGCGAGCGCGATCCGGTCCAGCGCCAGCTCCTGGTCGTGGACGCGATAGGCGGCAAGCCCGGAAAGCAAGGCTCCGAGCAGAGCAATGAAGCCGATGATGAAACCCAGCCGGACCACGCGACTACTCAGACGGAAGCAGGAGGTCGGCAATAAACACGGAGCATATGAACGCCGCTCGAACGGCCAAGTGCCGAAACAGGATGAACCCCGATGGCGGAGATAATGGAGGAGGAGGCATCAGTACGCAACTTGGGTCGCCTGAAAAGCTTAATCCGCCCGGCCGGTCGTCCGGCCGGAATGGATTTGCCCCGGGTACCGGAGGTAACCAATCGCCGTGTCCGGAATTTGTTCCGCGGATACGGTCCTGCCTCAGGCGTTAACGGCGGAAAACGCCTGTGCCAAGTCGTCGCGTCCGTCAGCCCGCCCGTTTCAGGCCGCCTTTGGCCTCGATGAAGCCGACGATGCGGTCGAGCCCCTCGCTCTTCTTCAGGTTGGTCATGACAAAGGGGCGCGCGCCGCGCATCCGCTTGGCATCCGTCTCCATCTTCTCCAGGGAGGCGCCGACATGGGGTGCAAGATCGATCTTGTTGATGACCAGCAGGTCGGACCGGGTGATGCCGGGGCCGCCCTTGGACGGGATCTTGTCGCCGGCCGCCACGTCGATCACGTAGATGGTGAGGTCGGCAAGCTCCGGGGAAAAAGTGGCAGCGAGATTGTCACCGCCGGACTCGATCAGCACGAGGTCGAGCCCGGGGAATTTCGCGCGCATGTCCGCGACCGCTGCGAGGTTCATCGAGGCATCTTCGCGGATCGCGGTGTGCGGGCAGCCGCCGGTCTCGACGCCGGCAATGCGATCCGGCGTCAGCGAGCCCGAACGCACCAGGAATTCCGCATCCCATTTGGTGTAGATGTCGTTGGTGATTGCCGCGATGTCGTAGCGGTCGCGCATGGTCTTGCAGAGCAGATCCATCAGCGCGGTCTTGCCCGATCCGACCGGACCGCCGACGCCGACACGCAAGGGGCCGTGAGATTTCGACATGTAGCTCGCTCTCTCCTAGTGTCGTCCCGGCGAAGGCCGGGACCCATAGCCACCGAATTCAATTGATGCGGTAGGCTGTGGCCGCAGTTCTGTATCGCCACAAAGACTTGTGGTTATGGGTCCCGGCCTTCGCCGGGACGACGGAACACGGCGCGACCCGCTCACGACCTGAACAGCCGCGTATACTGCGTCTCGTGCCGCAGACTGGCGAGGTCTGCGCGAAACGTCGCGCTGCCGAGATCGTCCAGCGTTGCACTCAGCGCACGATTGGCGGTCGCGGCAACCGCTGCTTCCAGCCGCACCAGCACGCGCTGGCTGTCGGTCTGGCCGAGCGGAATGAGGCGACTGGCCGCGGAAATCCAGTTCGAGACCACAGCGTGCAGGAAGGCGTGCAGCGTCGGCGCCAGCGGAACGCCGTGCATCGCGGCGACCACGCCGACCGCGACGGGGTAGACCAATGGCGTGCCGCATGCCGCAACCATGGCATCCAGTCCCTCCGCATCCCACGCGGCGCGGGCGATGTCGATGAAAGCGCGGCCCTGCGAGCTCGTTTCGAGCTGCCGCTCGCGCGACGGCACGAAGGCGCTCGCGAGCTCAGCGATGTCGCGCAAGGCAGTCTCCTCGCCCGCTTCAGTGGCGCGATAAGCCTGGACCAGGAACGTCGCATCGCAGAAGCCCGAACCGTCGCCGAGCATCGCATCGAGCCAGTCGGCGAGCGCCGCCGTGTCGGTGATATCACCAGCCTCGACCGCCCATTCGATCCCGCTGGAATAGGAGAAGCCGCCGACGGGAAACGCCGGCGACAGCCAGGTCATCAGCCGGTACAGCGCCGCCGCCTCGCACGCGGCGAGGTCACCGGCATTGACCGGCTCATTTGTGGTCATGAGCATGCTTGTGGCCGTGGTGGTGGTCGGGATGGTCGCAATGCTCGTCGTGATGATGGTGATCGTGCCCATGGTCATGCGCGGCATGATAATGGGCATGGTGATCGTGGCCATGATGATCATGGCCGTGGTGGTCATGATGATGGTCGCCATGATCGTGATGGCCGTGATCATGATGCGCATGGTCATCGTGGCCGTGCGCATGACCGGCATCGGCGTAGGCGCCGCCTTCGGGATCGAACGGCGCCTCGATCTCGACGACACGCGCGCCAAGACCCTTCACCATGGCCTCGATGACGTGGTCGCGGCGGATGCGCAAGGCTTTGGCCATGATCTGCGTCGGCAAATGACGGTTGCCGAGGTGCCAGCCGACGCGGATGAGGTGGTGCGGATCGCGGCCGCGGATCTCGAGCAGCGGCTCGGGCGCCGCAACCACTTCGACCAGCCGGCCGTCCTCCAGCACCAGCGCATCGCCGCCGCGCAGTGCAACGGCGTTCTCCAGGTCGAGCAGGAATTCGAGCCCCCGCGTCCCCGTCATCGCCATGCGGCGGCGGTGCCGATCGTCGAAATCGAGCACGACCGTGTCCGCTGGTGCTTCGGTGAAGCGGTGCTGTCCCCTAACCTGCGTCGCCCGGATCATTCGCTTCTACCCTGTTACCGTGTCTCGACCTTCTCGGGCGTGATCACTTCGACCTTCGGCGGCGCCGTGAAGCATTTCACCGCAATGCGGCCGAACGTCTTCATGTGCTCCATGCCACGATGCGGCACCAGCGCCTCGGCATTCTCCCACTGCTCGACGAACACCATCTTGGTCGGATCGGTGACGCTTTCATGCATATCATAGGCGATATTGCCGGGCTCTTTCCGCGTCTCCTTGATGCAGGCGGTGGCGGCTGCAATGAACTCGGCGCGGGTCTCGGGCTTGATGGTCAAGGTGGCAACGACGTAGATCACGAGAAATCCTCCCGGCTTTTCTTCTGGGTTCAAGATACCGGGCGGGACATTAGACCAGGCGGGATCGAACGCAACACCGTAAAACCGTCCCCGGACATGCTCCGGGGACCGGGGCGCTATTTCAGTACATGAAATATCGCTGCGCCATCGGCAGCACTTCGGCGGGCGCGCAGGTCAGGAGTTCACCGTCGGCGCGGACCTCATAGGTCTCCGGATCGACCTCGATATTGGGCGTGGCGCCGTTGTGGATCATGCTCTTCTTGGAGATTTTTCCGCGGGTGTTCTGGACGGCATAGAGCTTCTTCTCGATACCGAGCTTGCGCGCCAGCCCGCCGGTGATCGCAGCCTTGGAGGTGAACACCACGGAAGACGCCGTGCGCGCCTTGCCGAAGGCGCCGAACATCGGCTGGTAGTGCACCGGCTGCGGCGTCGGGATCGAGGCGTTGGGATCGCCCATGGGCGCGGCAACGATCGTGCCGCCCTTGACGATGCAGTCCGGCTTGACGCCGAAGAAGGCCGGCGACCACAGCACGAGATCGGCGAGCTTGCCCTTCTCCACCGATCCGATCAGCTTCGAGACGCCATGGGCGATCGCAGGGTTGATCGTGTATTTGGCGATGTAGCGCTTGACGCGGAAATTGTCGTTGTCCTTGCCCTTGTCCTGCGGCAGCGACCCGCGCTGCTTCTTCATCTTGTCGGCGGTCTGCCATGTGCGGATGATGACCTCGCCGAGACGGCCCATGGCCTGGGAATCCGAGGACATCATCGAGAGCGCGCCGAGATCGTGCAGGATGTCCTCGGCCGCGATGGTCTCTTTCCGGATACGGCTTTCGGCGAACGCCAGATCTTCCGCGATCGAGGGATCGAGGTGGTGGCACACCATCAGCATGTCGAGATGCTCGTCGATGGTGTTGCGGGTGAACGGCCGCGTCGGATTGGTGGAGGACGGCAGCACGTTCTTCAGCCCGGCGACCTTGATGATATCAGGGGCGTGACCGCCGCCGGCGCCTTCGGTGTGGAAGGCGTGGATGGTCCGCCCCTCGAACGCCTTGATCGTATCCTCGACGAAGCCGGATTCGTTCAGCGTGTCGGTGTGGATCATGACCTGGATGTCGTAATCGTCGGCCACCGACAGGCAATTGTCGATCGCGGCCGGCGTGGTGCCCCAGTCTTCGTGCAGCTTCAGCGCGCAGGCGCCGCCCTTGATCATCTCGACCAGCGGCGCGGGGCGCGAGGCGTTGCCCTTGCCGGAAATGCCGAGATTGACCGGGAACGCGTCGAACGACTGGATCATCCGCCCCATGTGCCACGGGCCCGGCGTGCAGGTCGTCGCAAAGGTGCCGTGCGAGGGACCGGTGCCGCCGCCCAGCATCGAGGTGACGCCGCTCATCAGCGCGTGCTCGATCTGCTGCGGGCAGATGAAATGGATGTGGCTGTCGAACCCGCCGGCGGTGAGGATCTTGCCCTCGCCCGCGATCACGTCGGTGCCGGGGCCGATGATGATGGTGACACCCGGCTGGATGTCGGGATTGCCGGCCTTGCCGATCGCGGAGATCATGCCGTCCTTGATCGCGACGTCGGCCTTCACGATGCCCCAGTGGTCGACGATCAGCGCATTGGTGATGACGGTGTCGGCCGCGCCCTGCTTGTTGGTCACCTGCGACTGCCCCATGCCGTCGCGGATCACCTTGCCGCCGCCGAACTTCACCTCCTCGCCATAGACGGTGAAATCCTTCTCCACCTCGATGATGAGATCGGTGTCGGCGAGCCTGACCTTGTCGCCGGTGGTCGGGCCGAACATGTCGGCATAGACGGAACGCTTAATTTTGACGGACATCACAAGCCCCGTTTGCGTTTGAATGTTGTGTGAGTGCTCACAGCGAGGCCCTCGCTCGTCGCACCATGTTGTCGAATGCTGTGTCGAGCCACGGATTGCCGCCGCGACAACCGGCAACGACCTGCTCGGCCCAGCCGGTGTAATCGACGAGATCGTCGCGCTCTTCAGTAGTTGGATCGAGCTGGATCCGCGCGCCGATATTGCTGATCTTGTCGGCGATCTTGATCAGTTTTGCGCCCGCAGATTTCTTCGGCGCATCGACCACCTGTCGCTGCCGCCGCTCGGCCTTGGGCAAGCTCATGTCGTCCGTGCATTCGACGACGAGCGAAGCGACGCGGTCGGAGAATTTCTGTGCAAGCTCCTCGCGCGTCGTCTCAGTGTCCTCGATCGCATCGTGAAGCCAGCCGGCAGCGACAAGTTCGGCATCCCCACCATCGGTCGCGGTCGCAAGCAAGTTCGCGACTTCGGCGAGATGATTGATATACGGCTCCTGGCCCCGCCCCTTGCGCGCCATGCCGTTGTGCCGGCGCGCAGCCAGCTCAGCAGCTTCCGAGATGAGGCGGACGGCGGGGAGCATGCCTCACAGCTTCCCCATCACGTCGCCGCGGAAGCCGTAGATGGTCTTCTTGCCGGCGAGCGCGACGAGCTGGACGTCGCGGGTCTGGCCGGGCTCGAAGCGGACGGCGGTGCCGGCGGCGATGTCGAGGCGCATGCCGCGGGCCTTCTTGCGATCGAACTTCAGTGCCGGGTTGGTCTCGAAGAAATGGTAGTGCGAGCCGACCTGGATCGGGCGGTCACCGGTGTTGGCGACAGTGAGCGTCACGGTCTTGCGGCCGGCATTGAGCTCGATCTCGCCGTCCTGGATGAAGAGTTCGCCGGGGATCATTCTGCCTTCCTCCGTCATTCCGGGGCTCGCGGAGCGAGAACCCGGAATCTCGATCAACAATCTCTGGATTTCCGGGTTCGCGCTGCGGGCGCCCCGGAATGACGAATCTAAATCACCTGATCGGCTCGTGCACGGTGACGAGCTTGGTGCCATCCGGGAACGTCGCCTCGACCTGGATGTCGTGGATCATCTCGGGGATTCCAGGCATCACCTGGTCGCGGGTCAGCACCTGCGCGCCGGACTGCATCAGCTCGGCGACAGTGCGGCCATCGCGCGCACCTTCGAGGATGAAATCGGAAATGATCGCGATCGCCTCGGGATGGTTGAGCTTGACGCCGCGGTCCAGCCTGCGGCGCGCCACGATGGCCGCCATCGAGATCAGAAGCTTGTCCTTTTCGCGGGGAGACAGGTTCATGCGAAATCTCTTCCGTTCAACACGTCAATTCAACCACAGCCGCGGCAACGCCGCACCGGTACGCGCCAGCACCGCCATCATGTCGGCGCGCAAGCGCGCCGCATCTTGGGCACAGAACCGCGCCATTGCAAAGCCATTCCAGGCCGAGATTCCGACCTCGCCGGCGAAGGATTCCGAGGCCTCCCGAATGCGCTCGATGAGCGCCTCGTCGCCGGGGACGATCAGCGCCGTGCCGATCGCGGCGCCCCCCTTGGCCACCGCGGACCTCGCGAGTTTCGCGCCTATATTGCCGTCGAGCCTGACGGTCTCGGCAAAGACCAGCCGGCCGCCGCGGGAGAGCCGCCAGCGGTCGACGAACTCGCCCTGCTCCATCCGCTCACCCATGGCAGTGCGGCCGAACACCACGATCTCGCAAAGCAGAAGCGAGGCCGCCTCATCGAGCGCGATGTCGAAGCGACGATGGACACGGGCACGATCAAACAGAATGGTCTCCTGCGGCAGCCAGGACAGATGCGCGCCTGCGCCGACCTTCAGGGCGATATTGAGCTCTGCCGCCGGGCCCGGCGCGCGATAGACCTTCTCCGCGGCCGCCGTGGTCAGCGTCAGCCGCGTGGCATCGGCCGCTGATATCTCGACATCGAAGCGATCACCGCCGGCAACGCCACCGGCCGTGTTGACGAACACGCCGGAGAGCCCCTCATCCTCCGGCGAAGGAAAGCGCACACGCAGCGAGCCGGATTCATGCAACGCACCGCGCCGCGTCACGCCGTCGCGCGCGTGCACGTCGAACCTGACCGCGCCGCGGGCGCGGTTGGCTTCGAATATGGTGGACGTGACTGATAGTTCGCTGCGCATCCGCCTCCCCAGCCGGTCGCGGCACAAATGGCTTACAGAGCCATCTGACGGCTGATCTCGCTCGCGTCGAGATTGGTGCGGTCGCAGGTGAACTTCACCGCGCCGCGATCCATCACGGCGAAACTGTCGCCGAGTTCGCAGGCAAAGTCGAGATATTGTTCGACCAGCACGATGGCGATGTTGCCGAGGTTGCGCAAGTAGGAGATGGCGCGGCCGATGTCCTTGATGATCGAGGGCTGGATGCCCTCGGTCGGCTCGTCGAGCAGCAGCAGCTTCGGCCGCATCACCAGGGCACGCCCGATCGCGAGCTGCTGTTGCTGGCCGCCGGAGAGGTCGCCGCCGCGCCGGCCGAGCATGGATTGCAGCACCGGAAACAGCGAGAACACGTCGTCCGGGATGTGCTTGTCCTCGCGCTTGAGCGGACCGAAGCCGGTCTTGAGATTCTCCTCGACCGTCAGCAGCGGAAAGATCTCGCGGCCCTGCGGCACGAAGCCGATGCCCTTGCGCGCCCGCTCGTAAGGCTTGAGGCCCGTGATGTCGCTACCGTCGAACACGATCGCGCCCGAGGAGATCGGATATTGCCCAACCATGGCACGCAGCAGCGAGGTTTTGCCGACGCCGTTGCGCCCGAGCACGCAAGTCACCTTGCCGGGCTCGGCCGCGATCGAGACGCCGCGCAGCGCCTGCGCCGCACCGTAGAACAGGTTGATGTCTTTGACTTCGAGCATCGGTCAGCGTCCCAGATAGACTTCGATGACCCGCTCGTTGGACGAGACCTGGTCGATGGTTCCTTCCGCGAGCACCGTGCCTTCATGCAGGCAGGTGACCTTGACGCCGAGCTCGCGCACGAACGTCATGTCGTGCTCGACCACCATGACGGTGTGGGTCTTGTTGATCTCCTTCAGCAGCTCGGCCGTGAGATGCGTCTCGACGTCGGTCATGCCGGCGACGGGCTCGTCGACCAGAAGCAGCTTTGGATCCTGCGCCAGCAGCATGCCGATCTCGAGCCACTGCTTCTGGCCGTGGCTGAGGCTGCCGGCGAGGCGGTTGCGCGACTCGGTGAGGCGGATCGTCTCCAGCACCTTGTCGATGCGCTCGGACTCGGCCTTGCTGCCGCGCCAGAACAGCGTGCCCTTGACGCTGTGGTCGACATTGAGCGCCAGCAGCAGATTGTCCTGCACGGTCTGGCTCTCGAACACGGTCGGTTTCTGGAATTTGCGGCCGATGCCGAGCTCGGCGATGCGGGTCTCGTCCAGCCGCGTCAGGTCGGTGACGCCGTCGAACAGCACCGTGCCCTCGTCCGGCTTGGTCTTGCCGGTGATGATATCCATCATCGTGGTCTTGCCGGCGCCGTTCGGGCCTATGATGGCGCGCATCTCGCCGGGTGCGAGCGTCAGAGAGAGGTTGTTGATGGCGTGGAAGCCGTCGAACGAGACGTGCACGCCGTCGAGATAGAGCATCGCGGAGGTTGCGCGGGTGTCCATGACGTTCATTGCGCTTCCTCCGCCATCTTGGGTTCGCTGACGCCGTCCTCGGCCGCGGCACTCACAGTCGTCTCGGCCGGGCGCTTTTCCTGCGACGAAGCCCACCAGGCATTGAAGGTGCCGACGATGCCCTTGGGCAGCAGAAGCGTCACCAGGATGAAAAGCGCGCCGAGCATGAACAGCCAGTATGGCGCCAGCATGCCGGAGGTGAAGAACGTCTTTGCGTAATTGACGACGACGGCGCCGAGCGCCGCGCCCACCAGCGTGCCGCGGCCGCCGACCGCGACCCAGATCACCGCCTCGATCGAATTGCCCGGCGCGAATTCGCTCGGATTGATGATGCCGACCTGCGGCACGTAGAGCGCGCCGGCAACGCCGGCCATGCAGGCCGACACCGTGAACACGAACAGCTTGTAGGATTCGACACGGTAGCCGAGGAAGCGGGTACGCGATTCCGCGTCACGCACCGCGATCAGCACCTTGCCGAGCTTGGACGAGACGATGGCGCGGCAGATCAGGAAGCCCAGGATCAGCGCCAGGCAGCTCAGCGCAAACAGCGCGGCACGGGTGCCTTCGGCCTGCACGTTGAAGCCCAGGATGTCCTTGAAGTCGGTCAGGCCGTTGTTGCCGCCGAAGCCGAAATCATTGCGGAAGAAGGCAAGCAGCAGCGCATAGGTCATCGCCTGCGTGATGATCGACAGATACACACCGGTGACGCGGGAGCGGAAGGCGAGCCAGCCGAAGCAGAAGGCGAGCAGGCCGGGCACGACCAGCACCATCAGCGCGGCGAACCAGAACATGTCGAAGCCGTACCAGTACCAGGGCAGCTTCGAATAGTTCAGGAACACCATGAAGTCGGGCAGGATCGGGTTGCCGTAGACGCCGCGGGTGCCGATCTGCCGCATCAGGTACATGCCCATCGCGTAGCCGCCGAGCGCGAAGAAAGCGCCGTGGCCGAGCGAGAGGATGCCGCAATAGCCCCAGATCAGGTCGATCGCGAGGGCCAGGATGGCGTAGCAGACATATTTGCCCCAGAGCGCGACCAGGTAGGTCGGCACTTGCAGGAACGAGCCCGCGGGCAGCAGCAGGTTTGACAACGGGATCAACACGCCCAGCGCGGCGACAACCAGCAGGAAGACAGTCGCGCCGCGGTCCAGCGATCGCGTCAGCATGTGAGGGGTCATGCTTCCACCGCACGGCCCTTGAGCGCGAACAGGCCGCGCGGCCGCTTTTGAATGAACAGGATGATGAGAACCAGGATGGCGATCTTGCCGAGCACGGCGCCTGCCACCGGCTCCAGGAACTTGTTGGCGATGCCGAGCGTGAAGGCGCCGACCAGCGTGCCCCAGAGATTGCCGACCCCACCGAACACCACGACCATGAAGCTGTCGATGATATAGCTCTGGCCGAGATTGGGGCTGACATTGTCGATCTGCGACAGCGCCACGCCGGCGATGCCGGCAATGCCCGAACCGAGGCCGAAGGTGAGCGCGTCGACGCGCGAGGTGGCGATCCCCATCGAGGCCGCCATGCGGCGGTTCTGCGTCACGGCGCGCATCTCGAGGCCCAGCGCGGTGTAGCGCAGCATCGCCAGCAGGATCGCGAACACGGCGAGCGTGAAGCAGAGGATCCACAGCCGGTTATAGGTGATGGTGATCTGGCCGAGCTCGAAGGCGCCGCTCATCCAGGAGGGATTGCCGACCTCGCGGTTGGTCGGGCCGAACATGGTGCGGACGGCCTGCTGGAGCACCAGCGACAGGCCCCAGGTCGCCAGCAGCGTCTCCAGTGGACGGCCGTAGAGGAAGCGGATGATGCTGCGCTCGATCAGAACGCCGATCGCGCCGGCGACGAGAAAGGCGAGCGGCACGGCGATCAGCAACGAATAGTCGAACAGGCCGGGATAACGGGTGCGGATCACCTCCTGCACCACGAAGGTGGTGTAGGCCCCGATCATCACCATCTCGCCATGAGCCATGTTGATGACGCCCATCACGCCGAAGGTGATGGCGAGCCCGATCGCCGCGAGCAGCAGCACCGAGCCGAGCGAGAGGCCGTACCAGGCATTCTGTACCGTGGACCAGATCGCGAGCGAGCTCTGGATCGAGCCGATCGCACTCGCGGCGGCCTTGGTCACCGAGGCCGGCTGGTCGCCCATGCCGGTGAGCAGCGCCATCGCCTCCTGGTCGCCGCGCGCCTTGAGGGTGGCGACGGCCTCGAGCTTCTCCACCTCGGTGGCGTCGGACTTGAACAGCAGGATCGCCGCGCGGGCGTCGCCGAGCGCAGCCTTGACGGATTTGTTGGTTTCCTTGGCGAGCGCGGCATTGACGGCTTCGAGCGCGGTCTCCTCATGCGACTTGAAGACAGACTGCGCGGCCTGGAGGCGCGTTCCGACATCCGGCGACTGAAGCGTCAGGCTGCCGACCGCGGCATCGACGCTGCGGCGCAGGCGATTGTTGAGACGGACCGCGCTCGCGCTGTCGGGAACGCTGGCGACGGACTGGCCGGTCGCCGCATCGATCGACTTGCCGTCGGCGCCGGTGACGTAGACCTTCTTGCTGTCCGGATCGGCCATGAGGCGGCCGTCCTGGAGCGCGCTGATGATGGGAAAGGCCAGCGGATTGCCGCTGCTCGCGACCACGCCGATCGCTTCTTCCGTGTCGGAATAATCATCGTTGGCGAATTTGGCGACCGCATCCTCGAACGGACCGGCGAAGGCCGGCAGTGCGAACGCGATCAGGAATAACGAGAGCAGGAGCGAACAGAGGCGGGCGGACAAATTGGCTAGCACTGTGAATGACCCCGGCAGAAATGGGTGGAGAAGGCGGCAGGATCGCCGCCTTCTCCAGTCGCGTAGTGGAGCGTCAGATCCGGATCAGGAGCCCGAACCCAGGCACTTGTTGGTCTTGGTGTTGAAGTTGCCGCACTTCTTGCCGACCCAATCGCCGATCAGGTCCTTGGAGCCGTCGAGCTCCTTCGACCAGGCGTCGCCAGCGACAAGACCCGGGGTCTTCCAGACCACGTCGAACTGACCGTTCGCCTTGATCTCGCCGATGAACACCGGCTTGGTGATGTGGTGGTTCGGAAGCATCTTGGAGGTGCCGCCGGTCAGGTTCTTGGCTTCGATGCCCGGGAGAGCGTCGATGACCTTGTCGGGATCGGTCGACTTCACCTTCTCGACCGCCTTGACCCACATGTCGAAGCCGATCACGTGCGCTTCCATCGGATCGTTGGTCACGCGCTTCGGATTCTTGGTGTAGGCCTGCCACGCCTTGATGAACTTCTCGTTCTCCGGCGACTTGATCGACTGGAAGTAGTTCCAGGCGGCCAGATGGCCGAGCAGCGGCTTGGTGTCGATGCCGGCGAGCTCTTCCTCACCCACCGAGAACGCGACCACCGGGATGTCCTTCGCCTTGATGCCCTGGTTGCCGAGCTCCTTGTAGAAGGGGACGTTGGCGTCGCCGTTGATGGTCGAGACCACCGCGGTCTTCTTGCCGGCCGAGCCGAACTTCTTGATGTCGGCCACGATCGTCTGCCAGTCGGAGTGACCGAACGGCGTGTAGTTGATCATGATGTCTTCCTGGGCGACACCCTTCGACTTCAGATAGGCTTCCAGGATCTTGTTGGTGGTGCGCGGATAGACGTAGTCGGTGCCCGCGAGCACCCAGCGCTTCACCTTCTCGTCCTTCATCAGGTAGTCGACGGCGGGGATCGCCTGCTGGTTCGGCGCAGCACCCGTGTAGAACACGTTGCGCTCGCTCTCCTCGCCCTCGTACTGCACGGGGTAGAACAGGATGTTGTTCAGCTCCTTGAACACCGGGAGCACCGACTTGCGCGACACCGAGGTCCAGCAGCCGAACACGACCGAGACCTTGTCCTTGGTGATCAGCTCGCGGGCCTTTTCGGCGAACAGCGGCCAGTTCGAAGCGGGATCGACGACGACGGCTTCGAGCTTCTTGCCGAGCACGCCGCCCTTCTTGTTCTGCTCATCGATCAGGAAGAGGATGGTGTCCTTCAGCGTGGTTTCGCTGATGGCCATGGTGCCGGAGAGAGAGTGAAGCACACCGACCTTGATGGTGTCGTCCGCGGCCTTCGCGCCGGAAATTGAGGCCAGACCGAGCATCAGTCCGGCGGTCGCAGCGAGCACGCCGCGGCGGCTAAATGACGCCGCTATATCGTGAGTGGATTTGGTAAGCATTTGTGTATCATCTCCCTGACGCAGACGTGAAAACGCTGCGAAACGGCCCCACGGCCGCCTGCGGTTAACGGAATCGCAAGAACCATGCCATGGGCTGGACACACACCAAGCCATTGGTTTTATTCGAAAAACTGGCAAAAATCGAAATTTAGCCGCAGTCTGATTGCTCAAGACTTGAGCAAATAAATTGTATGCTAATGTGGCAGACAGTGCGTTTTTTGAGCAAAACGATACCTCTGTCTAAATTTCCGGCATAACTATTTCTGCACCGCAAACGCCGTTTCGGGCCAACCTGCCTTGAAAGCGCCCGCTCAATGTTCCATATGGACGGTCGAGACCTCTTGCGAATCAAGGGGTCGTTGCGAGCCGCGTGTTCTTAAGCCCTCTACGGGCGTCTGGCTTGCCCCATATCTCCCAAGCCATCCGACACCCCAAACACGCAGGTGTCTTCTCGACACCCGTTTGCGCGCGCCGCGCTGAATGCGCCGGGCGCCCGCCTTTGACATGGAAAGAACCCATCTTTTGACTTCGTTTCAGGACTTCGGCCTCGCCGAACCGATCGCGCGTGCTCTCTCCGAAGAGAACTACGTCACCCCCACCCCCATCCAGGCCCAGACCATTCCCACGGCGCTGACCGGCCGCGACGTCGTCGGCATCGCCCAGACCGGCACCGGCAAGACCGCGTCCTTCGCGCTGCCGATCCTGCACCGCCTACTCGAGCACCGCATCAAGCCGCAGCCGAAGACCACCCGCGTCCTGGTCCTGTCGCCCACCCGCGAGCTGTCCGGCCAGATCCTCGACAGCTTCAACGCCTATGGCCGCCACATCCGCCTGTCCTCGACGCTCGCCATCGGCGGCGTGCCGATGGGCCGTCAGGTCCGCTCGCTGATGCAGGGCGTCGAAGTGCTGGTCGCCACCCCCGGCCGCCTGCTCGACCTCGTGCAGAGCAACGGGCTGAAGCTTGGCAGCGTCGAATTCCTCGTGCTCGACGAGGCCGACCGCATGCTCGACATGGGCTTCATCAACGACATCCGGAAGATCGTTGCCAAGCTGCCGATCAAGCGGCAGACGCTGTTCTTCTCGGCCACCATGCCCAAGGACATCGCCGAGCTCGCCGACTCCATGCTGCGTGATCCCGCCCGTGTCGCGGTGACCCCGGTCTCCTCGACCGCCGAGCGGATCAACCAGCGCATCCTCCAGGTCGACTTCTCGGCCAAGCCCGCCTTCCTGACCAAGCTCCTGAAGGACGAGCCGATCAACCGCGCGCTGGTCTTCACCCGCACCAAGCACGGCGCCGATAAGGTGGTGAAGACGCTCGAGAAGGCCGGCATTGCCGCCAGCGCCATCCACGGCAACAAGTCGCAGAACCATCGCGAGCGCACGCTCGCCCAGTTCCGCTCCGGCGACATCCGCACGCTGGTCGCCACCGACATCGCCGCTCGTGGCATCGACGTCGACGGCATCACCCACGTCATCAATTTCGACCTGCCCAACGTGCCCGAGACCTACGTCCACCGCATCGGCCGCACCGCGCGCGCCGGCGCAGAGGGCACCGCGATCTCGCTGGTCGCAGGCGGCGAGGAGCTCAGCTATCTCCGCGACATCGAGCGGCTGATCAAGGTGGCGCTGACGCGCGAAGACCTCCGCACCGATGCCGGTCGCCGCGATGCAGGTCCTCCCTCGCCGCAGCAACGACAGGGCCGGCCGGGCCGCCCGGGCCAGCGTCCGCAAGGCGCACGGCACGGTGACGGACGGCGTGCCGACGAAAGGCATGCCGACGGACGCCACCATAGCGCCGGCAAGCAGGGTGATGGACGGCCCGGTGAAGGCCGGCATGGCGACGGAAGGCATGTTGAAGGAAGGCCCGGCAGCGGCCCGAAGGCCTCCAAGGGGTCTCGTCGCCGCCGCTCCGGCGGTAAGATGCATTCTTCGCCGACCGACCGTCCGGAACAGCGTTCCGCGCATAGCGCTGGGACGTCTGATGGGATACAAGGCGTTGCCTTTTTGCGCCGCGAGAGTCGGCCGAACGGCCAATCGACCCGCAAACCCTACTCGCACTAGCCGTCCACGACCTGGAGACATTCATGGCTAAGGAAGAGCTGATCCAGTTCGAAGGACTGGTCACCGAAATCCTCCCCGACGCCCGCTACCGCGTGCAGCTCGATGCCGGACACGAGATCGTTGCCTACACCGCCGGCAAGATGAAGAAGAACCGCATCAAGACGCTCGCGGGCGACCGCGTGACGGTGGAGATGTCGCCCTACGATCTCGAGAAGGGCCGACTGATTTTCCGCCACAAGGACGAACGTCCCGCATCATCCGGCGGACCGCCGCGGGGTGGCGCGCAGCGCGGTGGTCAGTTCCGTCGCCGCTAAGCGGCGAACGACCATTCCGCGCGCAAGCGCGGAATTAAAATGCTGACCTGTATGCTGATCTGCCGCGCACATCGCGGCGGATCAAAAAATCGTGCGCGTCAGGATTGTTTTGAAGCCCCATTTCCAATAAAATGAATTAATCGATTTTCGGCCGGACGACATTGGCATCCACCGGTACAGCCGGTTCAGACACGCTGACGACCCTTCCAGAAATTCGATCTAACCTGCCCGCGCGAGCGGGCTCTTACATTGTGTTATCTGAGAAGGAACTACCCCCGTGAGCATGGGAACCGTGAAGTGGTTTAACGCGACCAAGGGCTTTGGCTTCATCCAGCCCGACGACGGCGGCAAGGACGTGTTCGTGCACATCAGCGCCGTCGAGCGCGCTGGCCTCGGCACGCTGCGCGAAGGCCAGAAGATCTCCTACGAGATCGTTGCCGATCGCCGGTCCGGCAAGTCGGCCGCCGACAATCTTCGCTCCGCCGGCTGAGCCAACGGACCTTCGGTCCGGATCGGCTCGAGCGAGCAAACCAAAACAACAGAAAAGGCCGTGCGCGACGCACGGCCTTTTTTCATGTTCGACGAACCGGGAGAATCCCTCCTCGCCGGTGCGAGAGGCCGGACCGGACCGCACGATCCTGCCCGGCAATCCCGCCTATCAGTCTTGCTAGTTGGTCTTGCTAGTTGGGCTTGGCGCCGGCGTTGCCGCTGGCATTGTTGCTCAGCGTACCGGCCTGGCTCATCGTGGTGTTGAAGAAATTGTCGCTGTCGCCCAGCGTCACGCGACGCTGGCAAATCGGCATGCAGCTATAGGACTCGCGCTCGACCCCGCGATAGACAGTGACGAGCCGGTCGCTCGGACCTTCGACCTGGATCTGGCGATCGACCAGGATCTCGCCGCCCCTATCGAGCGCGATGAAATTGGTGGCGCCGTAGCCCTTGCCGGTCACGACGATCATGCCGCCGGGCTGGAGCGTGACGTCGGCGATGAGGGGATTGCCGACGACGATGGTCGCCACCTTACCGGGCAGCCGGACCAGCTTGGCCTGATCGACATTGACGGCGATGGTGTCGGCGGTGGATTCGGCAAGACCGGCAGCCGGCGATGCCAGCACCGCGGCCACAACCAGAAGACACACGCGCGCATGGCGACGCAGCAGTTCTTTACGCATACTCTTACTCCCGGGACGTCACAAACCGGCAGAAGCGATCAGATAACAGCGGAGCCGGTGCCCGACCGCGCTAACCTGCCCTCAATTCGTGAACGTTCCGCAAATTCGCCGACTATTGTTTGAACGGACTGGCGCTTTGCGGCCTTCGCGGTCGTGCTAGCGGCGGAACGGATAGGCGAACTGGCCCGCGATCTCCTTGGGCATGGTCGCTTCGTCCTTGCCGTAATCCTGCGGCAGTTGCCCTTCCGGCATGCGGAAGGTGCCGAACAGCACGTCCCACAGAGGGAAGGTCCCGGCGAAATTGGTGTCGCCACCCTCCTCGAGCGAGGTGTGGTGCCAGCGGTGGAACACCGGCGTTGCCAGCACGTATTTGAACGGCCCGAAGGTCCAGTTCAGGTTGGCGTGCACGAAGGCCGAGTGGAAGGTCGTGAACGGGGCAAGCCAGACCATGACGTTCGGGGAGATGCCGGCCATCAGCAGCGCGACGTCGACCCCGATCGAACCGAGCATGAGATTGACGGGATGGAAGCGGGCCGCCGAAATCCAGCTTATCTCCTCCGAGGAGTGATGGATCGCGTGATACTTCCAGAACTCGCCGCCGTGGAACAACCGGTGCAGCCAGTACAGCATGAAATCCGACAGGACCAGGAATAGAACAGCCTGGACCCAGAGCGGCAACAGCGCCAGCGGGCCGTGGCCATTGTCGTAGAAGGCGATGAGATCGTCGGCATCGTGGATGTTGAAGAGGAGGCTCGCGCCGACGATCAAGAGCCCGATCCGCATTGTGCGGGCGAACACCGGAACGAAGAACCAGTAGCAGATGTCGGTCACGATCTCCCGCTTGCGCCACCAGGGCGTGCCGGGATTGCAGGCCCAGAAATGCTCGAGCACGGTGAAGACGGCCGCGAGCGCGAGGGTGATGGGGACCACCTTCGCGATGGTCTCGCCGAGCATCAGGGCGACTTGCATGGGCAGGCTCGACATCGTCGCCTCTCTTCCGAATTGCTGGTCCTCCTACGCCTACTCCGCGAAATTTAAAGGAGGATGAAGCCGGCGGCGCACTTGCGCCACATTCGGAACCGGAGCGAATTCCAGCCGGCGTCTTAAGGTGAAATTCACTCTGGGTAAAAGCATCGCGCAGGGATCGGGTTTGCACGATCGAATTAACTTCACCGAAAGAGCTCGGCTTTCATGGTTATCGCGTCAAAGACAGCGCCGAACGAGGCGATCCAACCCCAGATGGAGTTTGTTCATGAAGAACCTGATTGCGCGTTTCGCCAAGGATGAATCCGGCGCCACCGCCATCGAATACGGCCTGATCGCCGCCGGCATCGCGCTGGCCATCATCACCGTCGTCAACAACCTCGGCACCACGCTGAACACCAAGTTCACCTCGATCAGCACGTCGCTGAAGTAAGCGAGCGACAAGCGACGGCAAACGCCCCGGATCTCCGGGGCCTTTGTTTTTCCGAGTACGGCGAGTTCCAGTGGCGTTGCGCAAGTACAGAACCGATGCCGCGGTTGCGGCGGGCGAGGCGGAGGCGGCGCAGACCGGCTCGCCGACCTACTGGGTCTGCCTTGCACTGCTGCTTGCGACGCTCGCACTCGCCGCACGCATTGCCAGCCTCTGGTGAGCCCGCCTCTCGCGGGCCCGCCTGTCAAAGCCGCCGCCGTTGTCGGTTTGTTTAGCACTGCCGGCTAGCATCGGGCGACGCCAGATCTCGCGACGAACCCCGGCCTCAAGACGCAGCCCATGACCCTCGACCTTGCGCGCCTTCTGCTCTTCCCGGCCTTGATGGCGTTCGCCGCCGCGAGCGATCTCTTCACGATGACCATCTCGAACCGCGTCTCGCTGGCGCTGGTCGCGGGCTTCTTCGCGCTCGCACTCGCCGGTGGCATGGCACCTTACGAGGTGCTCGGTCATGTCGGCGCCGGCGCGCTTGTCCTGGTCGGCGCCTTCACTTGTTTTGCGATGGGCTGGGTCGGCGGTGGCGACGCCAAGGTCGCGGCCTCCGTCGCGCTCTGGTTCGGCTTCGCACAGCTGATGAACTTCCTGCTCTACGCCTCGCTGTTCGGCGGCGCGCTGACGCTGCTCCTGCTCCAGTTCCGGCAATGGCCGCTGCCCTACGGCCTCGCGGGCCAGGCCTGGCTCGCACGACTGCACGCCAAGGAGAGCGGCATTCCCTACGGCATCGCGCTCGCACTGAGCGCGCTGATGGTCTACCCGGAGACCGAATGGGTGAAGGCGATCGACCTCGCTCATCTCGCACTGCGCTGAACGTTCCGGGTAAACCCGGCGTTAAGCCGATTTAGATACGCCTCATTAACCATGCTTTGACGAATAGCTGGTCAACTGCCGATTACGGCGGCGGCTGCGTCGCGGCGTTAGTTTGGAAAGTGAAGCGTATGAATAGGGCACGCATTGTCGTCCTGACGGTCGCCATCTGCGCCGGCGGTGTCGCCGCGTACCTGGCGAGCGGCTCGGACAATTCTGCGCCGCCTCCGGCGGCTCCGGTCGCGCAGCTTCCAACTGTCGACGTGCTGGTGGCCAAGAACGACATCGGCCTCGGCCAGACCGTAAAACCGGAAGACGTGCAATGGCAGACCTGGCCGGCAGCGACCGCCAGCACCACCTTCATCCGCCGCAACGAGCGCCCCGAGGGCGTGACCCAGGTGACCGGTTCGATCGCGCGCGCCCCCTTCATCCAGGGTGAGCCGATCCGCGACCAGAAACTGGTCAAGGCCGAAGGCTCCGGCTTCATGGCGGCAATCCTGCCCACCGGCATGCGCGCGATCTCGACCGAGATATCGCCCGAGACCGGCGCAGGCGGCTTCATCCTGCCCAACGACCGCGTCGACGTGCTTCTGACGCGCCGCCTCAAGAACCCGGACCCGAACAGCGGCGCCCCTGATATCGTCACGTCCGAGATCATCCTGGCCAACATCCGCGTCCTGGCCATCGACCAGGCACCGAAGGAGAAGGACGGCCAGAATACGGTGGTCGGCAAGACCGTCACCCTCGAGCTCAATCCCGCGCAGACGGCGACGCTTTCTGCCGCCCGCCAGAGCGGCACTCTGTCGCTGGCGCTGCGCAGCATCGTCGACGTCAAGATGAGCGAGATCACGCTCGATGATTCCGCACAGAAGCGCGATGGCGTTTCGATCATTCGCTACGGTATCCCAAGCTCGACGGCGAAGGCACGATGAGGGCAGTCGATATGAAATGCAGGGCAGATTTGGCGACGATGCGAACCTCAATGGTCCGCGCCCTGTCGTTTTCGGCCGCTCTCGCGCTGGTGCTCAATCCGGCGCTGAGCCCCGTGGTCGCCGCCGACTACCGCCCCGTGGCGCCGGTCGCGGCCGACGGCCAGATGAACGCGCGCTTCCTCTCCCTCGGCGTCGGCAAGTCCATCGTGATCGACCTCCCGCGCGACATCAAGGATGTGCTGGTCGCCGATCCCAAGATCGCCAATGCGGTGGTCCGCTCGTCGCAGCGCGCCTACATCATCGGCGCCACGGTCGGCCAGACCAACATCGTGTTCTTCGATTCCGCCGGCCAGCAGATCGCGGCCTATGACATCGCGGTCAAGCGCGACCTCAACGGCGTGCGGGCGGCGCTGAAGCAAATCCTGCCCAATTCCGACATCCAGATCGACGGCCTCGGCGAAGGCGTCGTGCTGACCGGCACGGCCGCGAACCCGATGGAAGCGCAGCAGGCCAACGATCTCGCCGCGCGCCTCGCCGGCGGCGCCGACAAGGTGGTGAACTCGATCGTGGTCCGCGGCCGCGACCAGGTCATGCTCAAGGTGACGGTCGCCGAAGTCGCGCGCAACATCGTCAAGCAGCTCGGCATCGACCTCACCGCCAACCTGAACTACGGCACGTCCGTGGTGAGCTTCACCAACTCCAACCCGTTCACCGCTCTTGGCAAGAATCTGGTAGACGGCAACAGCCTGACCACGAAGTTCGGCGCGACGCCGTCGGTGCAGGCCACCCTGCGCGCGATGGAGACCGCCGGCGTGATCCGGACGCTGGCCGAGCCGAACCTGACCGCGATCTCCGGCGAGTCGGCGACCTTCATCGCCGGCGGCGAATTCCCGGTACCGGCGGGCTACGCGTGCGATCCCACGACGCATGTCTGTACCACCCAGATCAGCTTCAAGAAGTTCGGCATCTCGCTCAACTTCACGCCCGTGGTGCTGACCGAGGGCAAGATCAGCCTGCGGGTGATGACCGAGGTTTCGGAACTGTCGAACGAGAATGCGATCACGCTGTCGCAGGCCGTGACCTTGTCGACGGTGAACTCGCTCACCGTGCCTTCGATCAAGACCCGCCGGGCGGAGACGTCGCTGGAGATTCCCTCCGGCGGTGCGATGGCGATGGCCGGCCTGATCCAGCAGCAGACCAAGCAGGCGGTCAGCGGGCTGCCGGGCATGATGCAGCTGCCGATCCTCGGCGCGCTGTTCCGCAGCCGCGACTTCGTCAACAACGCAACTGAGCTGGTCGTGATCGTGACGCCTTATATCGTTCGCGCAGTGGCGCAGAAGGACCTGTCGCGGCCGGATGACGGCTTCTCCGCGCCTGCCGATCCGCAGGTCGAGCTGCTCGGCAACATCAACCGCATCTACGGCGTGCCTGGCCGGACCGAACCGGCCCGGAACTACCGCGGCACCTACGGCTTCATCACCGACTAAAGCGGAACGGGGACTTCGTTATGACCACAAGACCACCCCAGATTCGCAGAGGCGCCATCGGCGTCGGTGGCGCGCTCGTCGGCATTGCGCTTGCGCTCGGCGGCTGCCAGCACGACGAAGCGGTCACCGCCTCCATTCCCGACAGCTACAAGCAGCGTCATCCGATCGCGATCGAGGAGCAGAACCGCTCGATCGTCGTCTTCGTCGGCCACGCTCGCGGCGGGTTGACCGCGGCCCAGCGCGCCGACGTGATGGGTCTGGCATCGGCCTGGCTGCATGAAGGCACCGGCGCCATCCATATCGACGTGCCGTCCGGGACGCCCAACGCGCGTCCGGTCGCGGAGTCGATGCGTGAGATCCAGGCGATGCTGGCGGCGGCGGGCGTTCCGCCACGCGGTATCATCGCCCGCCCCTACCAGCCGGAAGACAAGCGCTTCCTGCCGCCGATCCGGTTGACCTATTCCAAGATCGCCGCGGTCGCGGGCCCCTGCGGGCTGTGGCCGGAGGACATCGGCCCCTCGATCAAGAACAGGAGCTGGTTCGAGAACAAGGAATACTACAATTACGGTTGCGCCTATCAGCGCAACCTCGCAGCCATGGTCGACAATCCGTCGGACCTCGAGCAGCCCCGGCCGGAGACTCCCTCCTATACGATACGGCGCACCGCTGCGTTCGAGAAGTATCGCAAGGGTGTACCGACGGCGGTCGCCTATCCTGAGGCCGACAAGGCCAAACTCAGCGACACCGGCAGATGATCAGCTACGCCAGGCAAACACACGAAGAGCAGCCGGAAGCAGCTTCGCCACCGGTCGAGGAGCATATTGCGCCTGCGCCGCGCGTCTCGGTCCAGGCCTTCTGCGAGACCGTGGAAACTGCTGCCGCGGTACAATCGGCCGGCGAGGATCGACGTCTCGGCAAGGCCCACCTGAAGATCCAGATGGGCGGCATGGCGGCTGCGGTCGAAGCCTACCGCTCGGCGCCCACGCCGAACGTGATCGTGCTCGAGAGCGACGGGCGCAACGACCTCCTGGGCGGGCTCGACCAGCTCGCCACCGTCTGCGACGCCGGCACCCGTGTGGTCGTGATCGGCCGCATCAACGACGTCACGCTGTATCGCGAGCTGGTGCGCCGCGGCGTCAGCGACTACGTGCTCGCGCCGGTTGGCGCGATCGACGTCGTGCGCTCGATCTGCAACCTGTTCTCCGCGCCGGAAGCCAAGGCGGTCGGCCGCATCATCGCCGTGGTCGGCGCCAAGGGCGGCGTCGGCGCGTCCACGATCTCCCATAACGTCGCCTGGGCGATCGCGCGCGACCTTGCGATGGACGCGGTCGTCGCCGATCTCGACCTCGCCTTCGGCACCGCCGGGCTCGACTACAACCAGGACCCACCGCAGGGCATTGCGGACGCCGTGTTCTCGCCCGATCGCGTCGATACCGCCTTCATCGACCGCCTGCTGTCGAAATGCACCGACCACCTAAGCCTGCTGGCGGCGCCGGCGACGCTCGACCGGGTCTATGATTTCGGCACCGATGCCTTCGATGCCGTATTCGACACGCTGCGCTCCACCATGCCTTGCATCGTGCTCGACATCCCGCACCAATGGTCGGGCTGGACCAAGCGCGCTCTGATCGGGGCCGACGACATCCTGATCGTGGCGGCGCCCGATCTCGCCAATCTGCGCAATGCCAAGAACCTGTTCGACCTGTTGAAGGCAGCGCGCCCCAACGACCGGCCGCCGCTCTACTGCCTGAACCAGGTCGGAGTGCCGAAACGTCCCGAAATCGCCGCTGCGGAGTTCGCCAAGGCGATCGAGAGCCAGCCGGTCGTCTCGATCCCGTTCGAGCCGCAGATCTTCGGCTCGGCAGCCAACAACGGCCAGATGATCGCGGAGATCTCCGCCAACCACAAGTCGATCGAGATGTTCCTCCAGATCGCCCAGCGCCTGACCGGCCGCAGCGAAACGAAGAAACAAAAGTCGTCCCTGCTTTCACCCCTGATTGAGAAGTTGCGGGGAAAATAAGCCGCCGCATGGAGTCGTTAAGTGTTTGGTAAGCGTAGCGGAACAGACACCGACCTTCGGGCCCCAAAGCCCGGCGCCGTGTCGCCAGAGCCTGCCCCGGCTCCGGCGCCGACGGTGTCGCGCGCGCCGCCCCCGCCGGTCGTCGCCTCGCCGCCGCTTGCCCCGGCGAGGCCTGCGCCGGCGATGGAAACCCGCCGTTCGGACAATTACTACGAGGTCAAGGCGACCATCTTCGGCGCGCTGATCGAGGCCATCGACCTCGCCCAGCTCGCCAAGCTCGACTCGGAGTCGGCCCGCGAGGAAATCCGCGACATCGTCAACGAGATCATCGCGATCAAGAACATCGTGATGTCGATCGCCGAGCAGGAAGAGCTGCTCGACGACATCTGCAACGACGTTCTGGGCTACGGTCCGCTCGAGCCGCTGCTGTCGCGCGACGACATCGCGGACATCATGGTCAACGGCGCCAACACCGTCTACATCGAAGTCGCTGGCAAGATCCAGCGCACGGGCATCCGCTTCCGTGACAACCAGCAGCTCCTCAACATCTGTCAGCGCATCGTCAGCCAGGTCGGCCGGCGTGTCGACGAATCCTCGCCGATCTGCGACGCGCGTCTAGCCGACGGCTCCCGCGTCAACGCCATCGTGCCGCCGCTGTCGATCGACGGGCCCACACTCACCATCCGCAAATTCAAGAAGGACAAGCTGACGCTGGATCAGCTCGTCAAGTTCGGCGCAATCTCGCCGGAGGGTGCGGAAATCCTCCAGATCATCGGCCGCGTCCGCTGCAACGTGCTGATCTCCGGCGGCACCGGCTCGGGCAAGACCACTCTGCTCAACTGTCTGACCAATTATATCGAGCACGACGAGCGCGTCATCACATGCGAGGACGCGGCCGAGCTCCAGCTCCAGCAGCCCCATGTGGTGCGGCTGGAAACCCGCCCGCCCAACATCGAAGGCGAAGGCCAGGTCACCATGCGCGAGCTGGTGCGCAATTGCCTGCGTATGCGCCCCGAACGCATCATCGTCGGCGAAGTCCGCGGCCCCGAGGCGTTCGACCTGCTTCAGGCCATGAACACCGGCCACGACGGCTCGATGGGCACGTTGCACGCCAACAACCCGCGCGAGGCGCTGTCGCGCTGCGAATCCATGATCACGATGGGCGGCTTCTCGCTGCCGTCGCGGACCATCCGCGAGATGATCTGCGCCTCGATCGACGTCATCGTCCAGGCCGCGCGCCTGCGCGACGGTTCGCGCCGCATCACCCACATCACCGAGGTGATGGGCATGGAAGGCGACACCATCATCACCCAGGACATCTTCCTCTACGACATGGTCGGCGAGGACGCCAACGGCAAGATCATCGGGCGGCATCGCTCGACCGGCATCGGCCGTCCGAAGTTCTGGGAACGCGCTCGCTATTACGGCGAGGAGAAGCGCCTTGGCGCCGCGCTCGACGCGGCCGAAGTGGCGCAGCAGACGTGAGCAGGTCAGCGCCGCCATGAACATGCAGGTCCTCGCCCTCGCCTTCCTCGCCACCGCCGCTGTCGGCGGCATCGCCTGGGTGTTCCTCTATCCGTTGCTGTCCGGGGAGCGGAAGGCGGAAAGCCGCCGCGCCTCGATCGCGCGCGCCGACGCGCCCATGGCCAAGCAGACCGAGAAGAGCCAGCGCTCGCGCCGTGAACAGGTCGAGACTTCGCTGAAGGATCTCGAGGCCCGACGTCAGCAGGAGAAGAGCGTTCCGCTCAGCGTCCGTCTGTCGCAGGCGGGGCTGGACTGGACGCCGCAGAAATTCTGGATCGCGTCCGCCGTCGTGGCGGGCGTGCTGTTCGCGGTTGCCATGTTCGTCGGTGGCGGCCTGCTCGGCGCCGCCGGCCTCGCCTTCGCCGGCGGCTTCGGACTGCCGCGCTGGGCACTCAGCTTCCTGAAGAAGCGCCGCGAAAACAAATTCCTGGCGGCGCTGCCCGACGCCGTCGACGTGATCGTCCGCGGCATCAAGGCGGGCCTGCCGCTGTTCGAATCGATCAAGGTGGTCGCCGCCGATTCGCCCGAGCCGCTGCGCAGCGAATTCCTGGCCATCATCGAGACACAGGCGATCGGCATGCCGCTCGGCGAAGCCTGCTCGCGCCTCTACGATCGCATGCCGCTGCCGGAAGCGAATTTCTTCGGCATCGTGATCTCGATCCAGCAGAAGTCGGGCGGCAACCTCTCCGAAGCGCTGGGCAACCTCTCCAAGGTGCTGCGCGACCGCAAGAAGATGAGGGAAAAGATCCAGGCGATGTCGATGGAGGCCAAGGCCTCGGCCGGCATCATCGGCTCGCTGCCGCCGATCGTGATGTTCCTCGTCTATCTCACGACACCGCACTACATCTCCCTGTTGTGGACCCATCCTACCGGCCAGCTCATGCTGGTCGCCTGCGTCGTCTGGATGTCGATCGGCATCATGGTGATGAAGAAGATGATCAACTTCGATTTCTGACGGTGGCGTATGGTCGAATTTCTCGTTTCGAAACTGCATGACGTCCGCTTCATGACCATGCTGCTGGCGGCCATCGCCGCCAGCGCCACCGTCTATACGCTGGTGATGCCCCTGTTCGCAGGCGAGGGCCTCTCCAAGCGCATGAAGGCGGTGGCGAGCGAGCGCGAGCGGATCCGGCAGCGCGAGCGCGAGCGCCTCAACAAGAGCGAGAAGGTCTCGCTGCGCCAGACGCCGAAGCAGCTCGTCTCCAAGGTCGTCGAGGATTTCAACCTCACCAAATGGCTCGCGCAGGAAGCTGCCCGCGACAAGCTCATCATGGCCGGCTACCGCGGTCAGGCGCCGTACGTCACCTTTCTGTTTGCGCGCATGGTCGCCCCGCTCGCCCTGTTCGTGGGCTCGGTCCTGTACGTGTTCCTGATCGCGCATATGGACAAGCCGATGCCGGTCAAGATCGGGATCTGCGTCGGCGCCGCCTATCTCGGGCTTCAGGCCCCGATGCTGTTCCTCAAGAACGCGATCTCCAAGCGCCAGCTCTCGATCAAGCGCGCCTTTCCCGACGCGCTCGACCTGCTGCTGATCTGCATCGAATCCGGCATGTCGGTCGAAATGGCGTTCCGGAAAGTCGCCACCGAGATCGTCGGCCAGTCGATCGCACTGTCGGAAGAGTTCACGCTGACCACCGCCGAGCTGTCCTATTTGCAGGACCGCAAGGTCGCCTATGAGAACCTGGCGCGGCGCACCGGGCTCGAGGGCGTCAAGTCGGTGTGTCTGGCGCTTCAGCAGGCGGAACGTTACGGCACTCCGCTCGGACATTCCCTGCGCGTCATGGCGCAGGAAAACCGCGACATGCGCATGAACGAGGCCGAGAAGAAGGCCGCCGCGCTGCCGCCGAAGCTGACGGTGCCGATGATCCTGTTCTTCCTGCCGGTGCTGTTCGTCGTCATTCTCGGGCCGACCGGCATCAAGATCTCCGAGATGCAATAACGCAAGACGTGGCCGCGCGCGGTTCGCGCGAGCGGCTTCAGGATGAGACGATCAGGTCGGATCAGTCGGGCCGGGTGAGCGCGGCGACCGGAGTCCGCTTCGGCGTACCGCGCGGGGCGTCGTTGCGGCTCAGCATTTCCTTCAGATAGGCGACATTGGCCGCGGCCTGTTCCGGCGGCAGGTCCGCCTTCACGATGGTTTCGGCTTCGGCAAAGCGGCCCTGGAGACCGACGACCAGGCCGAGATTCTGCCGCACCCGCGCGTTCGCGCGCGGCGAGGCGTGGGCCTGCCGCAACGCCTCCTCGGCCTTCGGCAGGTCCTTCGACAACATGTAGGACAGGCCGACATTGGAGAGCACACCGGGATCGCCCGGCGCGATCTTCAGCGCACTCGCATAATACGAGCGCGCCTCCTCGTGACGACCCATCTGATCGAGCGCCGTGCCCTGCACCGAGAGCAGGCGCCAGTCCGGATTGTCGGGAGAATGCGCTTTCGACAGCACGTCGAAGGCCTGCTGGAAATTGCCGTTGTCGGCGAGTGCACGGCCGTACTGGGCGAGCAGCGGCTTGTTGCCGGGATTGGCGATGGTCGCCTGCTCGAGGACGGCGACGGCCTGGGCGCGCTGGCCGTTGGCGCGCAAGGCCTGGCCATAGCCGAGCGCCGCCTCGGTGTCCTTGGGATTGGCACGATAACGCTCGCCATAGACTTCGGCGGCGCGCGCGGGATCGCTGGAAGGGGCCTCCGCGCGCGACCCGATCGAGCCGGTCACGTCGGAGAGCTTTGACATTGCCGTGCAGCCGCCGAGGCTCATGGCCACCACCGCGACGAGCGAGGCAGATGCGAGAAGCCGGGCAGGACTGAACTGTTGACGCATGACGCTTTGACTCTCGCGCGGATGGATCGAGCCGAACGCGCCAGCAATAGACTGTTAACCCTAATGGCCGGTTAACGCCGGGAGCCCCCTCACGGCGGCGTCTGCGGCGGCACCTCTCCGCCGAGACCGAGGTCGAGGCCGAGCGCCTTCACCTGCTCGTTCAGGTCCCGCAGCAATTGCAGCCTTTCCTGCGCCTGCGCCTCGACATCGACGTCCGTGCGCGGCATCCCGGGCCATTCGCGCCGGAGGTCGTCGCGATGGACCAGACGCTTCGCCCGAAGCTCGTCAAGCCGAAGCGGATCGATGCCGAGCACGCCGGCGGATTGCCCGATCAGCCGGCACAGCAGCACGGTCACCGCGGCAACCGCATCGGCCTCATGCTTGCGCCCGAACCTCGAGAACTTGCCGTCGAGATCGGCCCAGACATGGGAGGTGACGAGATAGGCGTGGAGCGCATTCGCCCAGTCCGGCTCGCCGCATGCATAGAATGCGCGGCGCATCAGGAGCCGGCGAGCCAATGCGGCGACCTGATCCCGCTTCAGCGTCGCGATTGAAGCGATCTCGATTGCCGACTGGACGGCCGGGTCGCGGGAATAATCCCGCCCTGCCGGCAACCAGATGATGCCGCCCGGCAGGTTCGAGTCGAGCAGGCGGAAGCCGCCGTCGTTGCGCGGCCGCGAATAGCGCGCGATCGCAAATCCATGTTCGGAGTTGCCTGCATCGGACATTGGACCGAAATGGACGATGTTGAAGCCGGCATCGTCGCCGCCCTGCCCGGTCGAGGACGGACAGGACAGCACGTAGATCGTGCGCCAGAATGCTTCATCGCCCCTGCTCCGCGTCGCGCGCGGATCCGGAATCGAATAGCGGGTCAGCCCCTCGACATGCCGGTGACCGTGCAGGACCAGATCGACGTTGAGCGAGGTGGCCGCTTCGAGGAAGGTCGCGGGCGCGGCGAGATACATCAGCGGTTCATCGGGGGTGCCGAGAAAGCGCTTTCCTTCGCCGGTCGCCTGCGGCAGCGGATGATGGTGCAGCGCCAGCACCCGCACGAGGTTGTCCGCCGGCTCGGCGTAATCGGCGCGTCCAGCCGATCCAAGGCTGCCCGCAAGCTCGACGCTCAGCCGGGCGGAATCCGCAACCATGGCGTGGTACGTGCCTTGGTCGATATTGCCGCTCGCAAGCGTCGTGAGGCTGGCGCGGTTGGAATCCAGCAGCACCAGATCGAGGCCGGCGTGGCGGTAATAGACGCTCTTCGAGGTCCGCGGCAGATGCAGGTAGTCATAGACGTCGTGGCGGCCCGCGCGCTGGCTCGGACGCTTGGCGTCGTGATTGCCGGCAATCGCCTGGATGTCGGTGAACACACGGCTCCGCCGGAAGGACGCGATGACGGCGAGCGCTTCGTCGAGCGCGCGCGGCGTCGGGTCGTCCACGAGATCGCCTGTGATCAGCAGGATGCGATCGGGAACGTCCGCGAAGGCCGCCATCCTCTCGCGCAGAGCGGCGCTCAGTGTCTCGATCGTCGCAAGCAGCCGCCCTGACCCGTCCAGATGCAGGTCGGAAATCTGCGCAATAACGAACGATCTATCCATCTTGCGCCGCTCGTTGCGGATGCTGCGCCGCCAAATACGATGAGAGAAATGCTTTCGACGAACGGGTTCAGGCCGGTCTCGGCCCGGGCGAGGACGAACCCCGGGGCAAGTATCAACCGCGTGCCACTCCGTTCCTGCACTCGATGGGTGCAGAGGTGAGCAGCGCAATCTAAAATATTCGCCGATAATGCCACAACCACAGCGCTAGTAAAGCCCTGCCGCCGTGCGCGCGTGAACGGCAGTTCTCTGCACGGATGGATACGAGATCTGCCCGTCGCTGGTGTCGTTTCACCGGATCAATATTCGATGGCAAGCCGCTTGCGGATTTCGTCGACGCGCTTGTCGAGCGCATCGAAGCGGGCGTGTACGGAGCGGTCGTGGAGATAGAAGACGTAGCCGCCGGCAAGAAACGCGAAGATCCAATGATGATGCTCGACATAGCTGAAGATCGCCTCGACGGCCTGGCCGATGAATGTGACCATGCTCCACACGACGTCCATTGCATTTCCTCCCGGCAGGCTTCGCCTTCGGCCGCCGGCGATCCGTTTCCATCTGGCGGCCGTTGCCGGAACCTAGCATGGCCCCCTTGCTGCGAGTAGCGGCTCGCTCAACGGTGACGGCAAAGCCGATTGCGGCCACGGCAAAACTCTGCGAAGTCTCCTTCATCCGCATAACCAGCCTGATCTGACGACCCGGACCCGCCAATGCCTTCTGTCTTCGAGACGTCGCCGACCGCCATCCCGATCACCTTCGTCACCAAGTCGAGCTGGGATCAGGTCGCCGAGACGCTGCCGCCGGCGCAACGCCAGTTCGCAACGGCGAGCGCCTTCACCGCCAAGCCGGGCGGCTATCTCGCCCTGCCCGCCCCCGACGGTGCGATCGCGCAGGTGCTGTTCGGCCTCGAGGACGAGGGCGCAAGATCCCGCGACCTGTTCCGGCCGGGCGCCCTGCCCGGCCTGCTGCCGCCGGGCACCTATCGCTTTGCCAATGCACCGCACGATGCACGGCTCGCCGCACTCGCCTTCGCGCTCGGCTGCTACCGCTTCGCCCGCTACCGCAAGGCGGATAGACCCGATGTCCGCCTGGTGCCGCCTGACGGCGTCGACGCGATCGAGATCAGCCGCATGGCGGATGCCGCGATGCTGGCGCGCGACCTCATCAACACGCCGTCCAACGACATGGGGCCGGAGGAGCTCGCTGCAGCCGCGCAAGAGCTCGCCAGCGAATTCGGCGCGAGCTTTGCCTGCACCATCGGCGAGGATCTGAGGACAGATTTTCCGCTGATCCACGCCGTCGGCATGGCCTCGGACCGCGCGCCGCGGCTGATCGACATCTGCTGGGGCGATCCCGCCCATCCCAAGGTGACGCTGGTCGGCAAGGGCGTGTGCTTCGACACCGGCGGGCTCGACCTGAAGCCGTCGAGCGGCATGCTGATCATGAAGAAGGACATGGGTGGCGCGGCCAACGTTCTGGCGCTCGCGCGCATGGTGATGGACGCGAAGCTGAAGGTCCGGCTGCGCGTGCTGATTCCGGCGGTCGAGAATGCGGTCGCCGGCAATGCCTTCCGCCCGCTCGACATTTTTACATCGCGCAAGGGCATCACGGTCGAGATCGGCAATACGGACGCCGAAGGCCGGCTCGTGCTCGCCGATGCACTGGCGCTCGCCGACGAGGAGAAGCCCGACCTGCTGATCGATCTCGGCACGCTGACCGGAGCTGCACGCGTCGCGCTGGGGCCGGATTTACCGCCCTTTTACACCAATGATGAGACGCTTGCCGCCGACGTCGCGCGCTGCGCCGTCAGGGAGAACGATCCGTTGTGGCGCATGCCGCTGTGGCCGGCTTACGATTCCTGGCTAGACTCCAAGACCGCCACCATCACCAATGCACCGTCCGGCGGCTTTGCCGGCTCGATTATCTGTGCGCTGTTCCTGCAACGCTTCGTCGAGCAGGCCAAGAGCTGGCTGCATGTCGACATCTATGGCTGGACGCCGTCGGCGAAGCCGGCGCGCCCCGAAGGCGGCGAGTGCCAGGCCGCGCGCGCCATCTACACATTGCTGAGCGAGCGCTATGCATGATCCAGGACACGATCCAAGGCTGACACCGGCGCGGGCCGACCTCGCCGCCAAGTATCTCGAAGGCAAGGTGCAGTCGGAGCGCTTCGTCACCGGCGAGGAATTCGAGGTGACGGATGCGATTGCAGCGGTGCGCGAGCAGCCGTCCCCGGGCGCGATGCTGATGACGGAGGCGCTGCGCGGCGAGCGCGTCACGGTCTACGATCGCAATGGCGAGGGCTGGGCCTGGGGCCAGCTTGGCGGTGACGGCTATGTCGGCTGGCTTCCCGATGCGGCGCTCCTGAAGCCGACGGCCGCCCCGACGCACAAGGTCAGCGCGCTGCGAACGTTTGCGTTCCCCGGCCCCTCGATCAAGCTGCCACCAGCCGGCACGCTCGTGATGGGATCGAAGCTGGCGGTGGCCCGCGAGGACGGCAGCTTCGCGGTGACGCGTGACGGAGCCTATCTGCCGAAGGTGCATCTCGCCCCACTCGATCATCGCGAGCCGGACTTCGTCGCAGTGGCCGAACGCTTCGTCGGCACGCCCTATCTCTGGGGCGGCAAGAGCAGCCTCGGCATCGACTGCTCGGGTCTCGTGCAGGTCTCGCTGACGGCGGCCGGCACCGGCTGCCCGCGCGACAGCGACATGCAGCAGGCCGGCCTTGGCCGCGCCCTGGAGCCGCATGAGCGAAGCAGCTTGCTGCGCGGCGATCTGATCTTCTGGAAGGGCCATGTCGCCATCGTCCGCGACGGCGGCACCATGGTTCACGCCAACGCGCATCATATGGCGACGGTGATCGAGCCGATCGAACCGGCGATTGCGCGGATCAAGCAGGCCGGCAGCGAGGTCATGGCGATCAAGCGGCTCTGATTATTCCAGTCATTCAGGGGCACGCGCATCGCGCGTGAACTATGAGGTGCAATTGCATATCTGAGAATCTCGCCCCACAATCTCTGGATTCCGGGTTCGCGCCACGCGCGCCCCGGAATGACAGCAGTTCCTACGTCGCCACCGATCCATTCCCGGCCGTCTCCAGCCGGAATGCCGCCGCGAACAGTGCGCGCGTGTAGTCGCTCTTGGGGTTCTTGAACAGCTCGGCCGCCTGCCCCTCCTCGACCACCTTGCCGCCGCGCATCACGATGAGATGGCTGGCAAGCGAGGCGACGACGCGCAAATCGTGCGAGATGAACATGTAGGTGAGATCGCGCTTGCGCTGGAGCTCGCGCAAAAGATCGACCATCTGCGCCTGGAACAGCATGTCGAGCGCGCTGGTCGGCTCGTCCAGCACGACGAAATCCGGTTCCAGCACCACCGCGCGCGCGATGCTGATGCGCTGGCGCTGGCCGCCGGAGAACTCATGCGGGTAGCGGTAGCGGGTGTCGGGCTTCAGCCCGACGTCCTCGAGCGCCTTGACGACGCGCGCCTCGCGCTCCTCGCGCGACAGTTTCGGCTGATGCACGGAGAGGCCTTCGGCGATGATGTCGGCGACCGACATGCGCGGACTGAGCGAGCCGAACGGATCCTGGAACACGATCTGCATGTCGCGCCGGAACGGCCGCATCTCCTTGAAGCGCAGGCCCTGGATGTCTTTCCCCAGGAACACGATGCGCCCGTTCGAGGAGATCAGCCGCAGCAGCGCCAGCCCCAGCGTGGTCTTGCCCGAGCCGGATTCGCCGACGACGCCGAGCGTCTCGCCCTTGCGCACGGCGACGCTGACGCCGTCGACCGCCTTGATGTGGCCGACCGTCTTGCGCATCAGGCCACGCTTGATCGGAAACCACACTTTCAGGTCGTCGGCCGACATCACCACCGGCGCACCCGGCTGCGGCGGCGCGGGATCGGGCTTCGGCTCGGCCGCGAGCAGGTCGCGCGTATAGGGGTGCTTCGGCGTCTTGAACACCTGCTCGACCGGTCCCTGCTCGACGATCTCGCCGCTCTTCATGACGCAGACGTGGTCAGCGATGCGGCGCACGATGCCGAGATCATGGGTGATGAAGAGCAGGCTCATGCCGAGCCGCGCGCGGATCTCGGCGAGCAGCGCCAGGATCTGCGCCTGCACGGTGACGTCGAGCGCCGTGGTCGGCTCGTCCGCGATCAGCAGGTCGGGCTCGTTGGCGAGCGCCATCGCAATCATCACGCGCTGACGCTGGCCTCCGGAGAGCTGGTGCGGATAGCTGTTGAGCCGCGTCTCCGGATCGGGGATGCCGACCTGGGTCAACAGCTCCAGCGTCCGCTTGCGCGCCAGTGCGTTGCTGGTCGGATTGTGCAGCTGGATGATCTCGCCGATCTGCGCCTCGATCGTGTGCAGCGGGTTGAGCGAGGTCATCGGCTCCTGGAAAATGATGGAGATGTCGCTGCCGCGGACCTCCCGCATCTGCTGCTCGGACTGGTCGATCAGCTCCTGTCCCTTGAATCGGATGCTTCCCGAGGGGTGCGAGGCGTTCGGATAGGGCAGCAGCTTGAGGATCGAGAGCGCGCTGACGGACTTGCCGGAGCCGGATTCGCCGACCAGCGCCAGGCATTCGCCGCGCTTGATCTGGAACGAGACCTTGTCGACCGCGAGTGTCGTGGCACCACCCTGGTGGAAGGCCACCGACAGGTCGCGTACGGCAAGCAGGGGCTGGTTGATCGCGTCCATTGGCCTACCTGAACGTCTTGCGCGGATCGAAGGCGTCGCGCACCGCTTCGCCGATGAAGATCAACAGCGACAGCATGATGGCGACCGAGAAGAAGCCGGAGAAACCCAGCCACGGCGCCTGCACGTTGGACTTGGCCTGCGACAGCAGCTCGCCGAGCGAGGGTGAGCCGGGCGGCAGGCCGAAGCCAAGAAAGTCGAGTGCCGTCAACGTCATCACCGACGAGGAGACGATGAACGGCAGGAACGTCATGGTCGCGACCATCGCGTTCGGCAGCAGGTGGCGGAACATGATGACCGGGTTGGAGACGCCGAGCGCCCGCGCGGCCTGGATGTATTCGAAGTTGCGCCCGCGCAGGAACTCGGCCCGCACGAGACCGACCAGCGAGACCCAGGAGAACAGCAGCAGGATGCCGAGCAGCACGAAGAAGCCGGGCACGAGGACCGAGGACAGGATCAAGAGAAGGTAGAGCGACGGAATTGCCGTCCATATCTCGATGAAGCGCTGGAAGATGAGATCGACCCGTCCGCCGAAATAGCCCTGCACCGCTCCCGCTGCGATGCCGATGACGGATGAGATGATCGTGAGGCAGAGGCCGAACAGCACCGAGATGCGGAAGCCATAGATCAGCCGCGCCACCACGTCGCGCCCCTGATCGTCCGTACCCAGCCAGTTGTATTCGAGGTCGCGGCAGCTCTTCAGCCCCTTCTTCTCTACGACAAGTTTGCACTGCGCTTCCGTCAGCATCCAGGTCGGCGGCGATGGCGCCGGCGTCGGCAAGTCGAGATTGTGGGTGTCGTAGGAATAGCGGATCAGGGGCCAGACGATGGCGCCGCCCTTGTCCTTGATGAGCTTCTGCAAGTAGGGGTCGCGGTAGTCGGCCGCCGTCTCGAAATCGCCGCCGAAGGTGGTTTCCGAATAGGTCACGAAGGCAGGCCAATAGAGACGGCCGTCGAACTTGACCAGGAAAGGCCGATCGTTGGCGATCAGCTCGGCGAACAGCGAGACCACGAACAGGGCGATGAATATCCAGAACGACCAGTAGCCGCGGCGGTTGGCCTTGAAATTCTGCCATCGCCGCCTGTTCAGCGGCGAAGGAGCGAACGGCTTGCCCGTGATCGGAACGACCTCGCCCAGCGGAGACTGGGTCGTGGTTTCGATCGGCGTCGGCGCGATAACCGTCATCAGACCTCCCGCGCCTCGAAATCGATCCGGGGGTCGATCCACATATAGGTCAGGTCGGAGATCAGGTTGATCACGAGGCCGACCAACGAAAAGATGTAGAGCGTGCCGAACACCACGGGATAGTCGCGGTTGAGCACGCTCTCGAAGCTGAGCAGCCCGAGCCCGTCCAGCGAGAAGATGGTCTCGATCAGAAGCGAGCCCGAAAAGAAGGCGTGGATGAAGGTTCCGGGGAACCCGGCGATCACGATCAGCATCGCATTGCGGAAGACGTGGCCGTAAAGCACCCGGCCCTCGCTGCAGCCCTTGGCGCGCGCGGTCATGACGTATTGCTTGCGAATCTCGTCCAAAAACGAATTCTTGGTCAGGAACGTCATGGTGGTGAACGCGCCGAGCCCCATGGCGATCAGCGGCAGCGTCAGATGCCAGAAATAATCGAGGATCTTCCAGTACCAGGGAAACTGCGACCAGCCGTCCGAAGTCAGTCCGCGCAGCGGGAACCAGTTGAAGAAGGAGCCGCCGGCAAACAGGATGATGAGGAGGATTGCGAACAGAAAGCCGGGAATGGCATAGCCCAGCACGAGAATGGTCGACGTCCAGGTGTCAAACCGCGTGCCGTCCTTCACGGCCTTGCGGATGCCGAGCGGGATCGAGATCAGATAGGTGATCAGCGTCAGCCAGATGCCGAGCGAGATCGAGACCGGCAGCTTCTCCTTGATCAGCTGTATCACGCTGACGTCGCGAAAATAGCTCTTGCCGAAATCGAAGCGGGCGAAATTCCACACCATCAGCGCGAAGCGTTCCGGTGCCGGCTTGTCGAAGCCGAATTGCGCCTCCAGCTTCTTGATGAAATCAGGATCGAGCCCCTGCGCGCCGCGATATTTCGAGTTGATGGCATCGCCACCGGCGCCGACCTGCCCCGGGGCCCGCTGCGCAAAGTCGCTACCGCCTGAAATGCGCGAAGTGCCGCCGGTATCGGCGCCAGAGAGTTGCGCAATCACGCGCTCGACCGGACCACCAGGCGCAAACTGCACGACGACGAAGGAGACGAACAGGATCCCGAGCAAAGTCGGGATCATCAGGAGGATGCGGCGGGCGATATACGCGCTCATGACTATTTCGCCTGCTCGAGCTTGGCCGCCTTGGCGGGTTCATGCCACCAAATGTCGGGCGCGCCGACGCCGTTGGCATAACGCGGCAGCTTCTGCGGATGACCGAACTGATCCCAATAAGCGAGCCGGTGCGTCTTGTTGTACCATTGCGGCACCCAATAGCGGCCGGCGCGGAACAGGCGGTCGAAGGCCCGGCAGGCGATCGTCAGGTCCTCGCGGTTGTCGGCCGCCATGATCTTCTCGATCATGGCGTCGATGGCCGGGCTGGCAACGCCGGCGAGATTGTACGAGCCCTTGGTCGCGGCGACCTGCGAAGAAAAGAATGCCCGCATGGCATCGCCCGGCGTCGCCGACATGCTGAAACGCTGGATCGTCATGTCGAAGTCGAAATCTTCCTGGCGCGCCTTGTGTTGCACGGCATCGACGAGGCGCACGCTCGCTTCGATGCCGAGCGTGCCCAGGTTCTTGATGTAGGGCGCATGGTGCGGCTGAAAGGAGGGCTCGTCCAGCAGGAACTCGATCCTGAAGACCTCGCCGTTCGGCAGCACCCGTTTGCCGTCCTTGATCGGCACGCCGGCCTCGCTCAGCAGCTGCTGCGCCTTGCGCAACAGGCTTCGATCCTGCCCGGAGCCGTCCGAGACCGGCGGCGTGAACGGTGCGGCGAACACCTCATCCGGAACCCGACCGCGGAACGGCTCCAGCAGCTTCAGCTCTTCCGGCGAAGGCGCGCTGTCGCCCGCCATGAGATCGGAGTTCTGGAACGGCGACACCGTACGGGCATAGGCGCCGTACATGATGGTCTTGTTGGTCCACTCGAAGTCGAAGGCATTGATCAGGGCCTCGCGCACGCGCGGGTCTTTGAACTTCTCGCGCCGTGTGTTGATGAACCAGCCCTGCGCGCCAGACGGCGTGTCGTCGGGTACGACTTCGAGCTTGACGCGATTGTCCTTCACGGCCGGGAAGTCGTAGCGCGTCGCCCAGATGCGGGAGGTGAACTCTTCGCGGTAAAGATAACTCTTGCCGGTAAAGCCCTCGAAGGCGACATCGCGGTCGCGATAGAACTCATAGCGCACGACGTCGAAATTGTAGCTGCCGCGGCAGGGCGGCAGATCGGCCGCCCACCAGTCCTTCACCCGCTCGTATTCGATGTAACGATTGACCTCGAATTTCCCGACCTTGTAGGGACCCGAGCCCAGCGGGATCTCCAGAGACGTTTCGTCGAATGGACGAGACGCATAGTAAGCCTTCGAGAAGATCGGCAGGCCCGCGACATAGAGCGGCACGTCGCGCGCGCGTCCCTTGGCGAAGGTGACGACGAGCGTCGCATCGTCGATCGCTTCCGCGCTGACCATGTCACGCATCTGCACGATGATCAGCGGATGTCCCTTGGACTTCAGCGCCGTCAGCGAAAACGCCGCGTCGTGGGCGGTGAGCTTCGTGCCGT
This sequence comes from Bradyrhizobium niftali, assembly GCF_004571025.1. Classification (GTDB taxonomy): domain Bacteria; phylum Pseudomonadota; class Alphaproteobacteria; order Rhizobiales; family Xanthobacteraceae; genus Bradyrhizobium; species Bradyrhizobium niftali. Next base: position 128,444 of record NZ_SPQT01000015.1, read on the forward strand.
CGTGGAATTTCGCCTCGGGCCGCATCGTGAAGCGATAGACCAGCCTGTCCGGCGATATCCGCACGGACTTGGCAGCAAGCCCGTACATCGCGTCCGGCTCGTCGTTGGCGCGCACCATCAGGGGCACGAACGTCATGTCCATCCCTTGCGCGCCGTCGCCCTTCAGGATGAAGGCGTTGAGCGAGTTGAAGGTCTGGTAGGACTGGTTGTACGCCTTCACCGACGGAATGAGCGAGAATGTGCCGCCCTTGGGCGCGTCGAGGTTGACGTAGTCGAAATGGCGGAAGTCGGCGGGATATTTGAGATCGCCGAATGCAGAGATGCCGTGCGCCTCGGTCCCCGCCTCCGATGCGCGCGCGCCGCGTAACAGCGGTGCGCCAAGGGACGCACCGAGGGCACCGCCGGCACCCAAAGCCAGCACATGGCGGCGTGACATCTGCGTCATGCGGGAAATGTCCTTCACGACTTCTTTGCGATCCGTGCCGCCTTGTCTGCGTCGTACCACCAGATGAACGGGAAGCCGGACTGACCGTATCTGGGCAATTCCGACGGCCGGCCGAAGCGGTCCCAGCGCGCGGTACGCACCTTGGTATAGGTCCACTGCGGCACGACGTAGTGATTCCACAGCAGCACGCGGTCGAGGGCCTTGGTCGCAGCGACGAGATCGTCGCGATCCCTCGCGTAGATCACCCGCTCGATCAGCTTGTCGATCGCCGGATTCTTGATGCCGGCAATGTTGCGCGAACCGGCGATGCCGGCTGTCTTGGACGACCAGAATTCGCGTTGCTCGTTGCCCGGCGACTGCGACTCGCCCCATGAGTTGGTGACGACGTCGAAATCCCAGTCGCGCGTCCTGTTCTCGTATTGCGTCGGATCGACCGTCCGCACGCTGACGGCGATGCCGAGCCGCTCCAGCGACGGCTTGTAGAACAGCGTGATCCGCTCAAAGCTCGGATCGGAATTCAGCAATTCCAGGGAGAACTGCGTGCCGGTCTTGACGTCGATCAGCTTGCGGTCGCGCACCTCATAGCCGGCCTCCTTGAACAGGCGCAGCGCCTCACGCAGATTGTCGCGCACGGCTTCCGGACTGCCGCCGACCGGATTGGTGTAGGCCGTCGTGAAGACTTCGGGCGGCACTTCGGCGCGAACGGTCTCGAGGATTTCGAGCTCCTTCCCCTGCGGCAAGCCGGTCGCCATGAGCTCGTCGATACCGTCGAAATAGCTGTTGATGCGCTTGTATTGACCGTAGAAGATCTGCTTGTTCATCTCCTCGAAGTCGAACGCGTAGTTGAGCGCACGGCGAACGCGGGGATCGCTGAACTTGGCGCGGCGCAGGTTCGGCACGAAAGCCTGCATCACGCCCGAGCTGCGATTGGCGAACTCCTCGAGGATCACGCGCTTTTCGCTCACGGCCGGGAAGTCGTAGGCGGTCGCCCAGTTCTTGGCGCTGTTCTCCGTGCGCCAATCGACCTGGTCGGCCTTGAAAGCCTCGATCGCGACGGTGGCGTCGCGGAAATACTCGTAGCGCAGCTCGTCGAAATTGTTGCGACCCACATTGGCGGGCAGGTCGCGGCCCCAATAGTCCTTGACGCGCTCAAGCGCGATCGACCGTCCGGCAACGAATTCCTTGACCCTGTAGGGGCCGCAACCAAGCGGCACTTCGAGCGTGGTGGCGGAAACATCGCGCTTGCGGCCCTGCGCGTCGGTCCCCTCCCACCAATGCTTCGGCAGGACCGTAAGCTGCCCGACAATCTGCGGCAGCTCGCGGTTGCCCGGCGCGTCGAACACGAATTTCACCTCGCGCTCGCCGACCTTCTCGGCCTTCACCACATGACTGTAGTATGCCGAGTACATCGGATGGTGCTTCTTGAAGGAATCGAGCGAGAAGATCACGTCATCCGCGGTGACCGGCTTGCCGTCATGCCATTTGGCTTGCGACCGCAAACGATAGGTGACGAACGAGAAATCGTCCGGGTGGCTGACGGCTTCGGCCAGCGCGCCGTATTCGGTCGAGACTTCGTCGAGCGCCGGCGTCAGCAGGGATTCGTAGATGAATGCGACGGCGCCGGCGACCTGCCCCTTCACACCGGAGACGACGATGTTGAAATTGTCGAACGTGCCGACGGCGATCTGCCGCGCGACCCCGCCCTTGGGCGCTTCCGGATTGACGTAGTCGAAGCGCTTGAAGTCGGCGGGGTACTTGACCTTTCCGAACAGCGACAACGCATGGCGCCAAGGGAGAGCACTTGAAGCCGCTTCTCCGGCCGATTGCGCCGCGGCCGTGCCGATGACGGGAATGCCCGCTACGGAACCGATGGCGGGGAGCGCTGCGGCCGCAGTGCCGGTGAGCAGGAGATCGCGTCGGGTAATGGCCAAATCAACATTCCTGTCTTGAAGGAGGCTACTCCTTTAAGGTCCCAATATAGGCGAGGTTTCGACGGAATATGTTGCTTTTTCCTCATCTTGGGAGCCCGCCCCGCCATTCGCTGCGGCCAAAGGTCCCGATAACGACCTCGCGAGGCCCGGATAAGGAAACGGCCAGGCTTTTCAGCCTGGCCGCATCTTCCAAGACGGGTTTTTGAGACCTTACTTCGACGCCGTCGGCAGCGGCTTGGGATGCTCCGACAGCGAATTCAGATAGGCGATGACATCGGCGCGCTCGGAATCCTTCGGAATACCGGCGAAGCCCATCGCGGTGCCCGGGATGAAGCCCTTCGGATTGGCGATGAACTTGTTGAGGTCGTCGAACGTCCAGGTGCCGCCCTTGCCCTTCATGGCCGCCGAGAAGTTGAAGCCATTGCGGCCCTCGCCCCGTGCCTCGCCGACGACGCCATAGAGGTTCGGACCGACGCGATTCGGGCCGCCCTTCTCGAAGGTGTGGCAGGCACCGCACTTCTTGGCGGCGGCAGCGCCCTTCTCGACGGAGGCGGTCTGGAGCAGCTTCTCGATCGGCTCGGAGGCCGCAGCGGCGGCGCCGCCTTCCTTACCGTGGCCGGCGTCTTCCTTCACGGCGATCTCGAAGCCCGGCTTTTCCGGCATCTTGGGCGAGAACAGCGCACTCGCGGTGAAGCTCGTGACCAGCAGGATGAGACAGGTGCCGAGCACGGCACCGAGAATCTTGTTGAGTTCGAAAGAGTCCATTTCCGGCCAGGCCCCACACCGCTGAGAAGGATTGAGCGGCCGGGCGGCCGCCAGGACGAGCCTCAGGAGAATCACACGTTCCTTGTCTTTCCCCCGAGTTTTGCCATTGAGATATCGGTTTGCCCGGGGTCTGGCAACCCGTATAAGCGAGCCGGCTTTGAACCCGTCCCCACCCATTTCTCGGCGCGGAAAACGCCCCGTTTCCAGGCTCTTGACCCGATGACCGATCCCCGCATCCTGGTGCTGATCCCGGCCCGCATGGCCGCTACCCGCCTGCCCGGCAAGCCGCTCGCCGATATCGCGGGCCTGCCGATGATCGTGCATGTGCTGCGCCGTGCCGAGGCCGCCGGCATCGGTCGGGTCGCGGTGGCAACCGACACAGACGAGATCGCCGCGGTCGTGACGGCCCATGGCGGCGAGGCCGTGATGACCCGCACCACGCACCCCTCCGGCTCCGACCGTGTCCACGAGGCGATGCAGAAGCTCGATCCCGAAGGCAAGGCAGAGATCGTGATCAATCTCCAGGGCGACTTCCCGACGATCACGCCGCAGACCATCCGCGAGGTGCTGCCGCCCTTTGCCGACCCCGCGGTCGACATCGTGACCCTGGCCTCGCAGATCCACACCGAGGAGGAGGACCTCGCGCCGAGCGTCGTGAAGGCCGTCGGCTCGCCGATCGGGCCACGGCGGCTGCGGGCACTATATTTCACCCGCGCCACCGCCCCTTACGGCAACGGACCGCGTTACCACCACATCGGCCTTTACGCCTACCGCCGCGCTGCCCTGGAGCGGTTTGTGTCGCTGCCGCCCTCGCCCCTAGAACTGCAGGAAAGCCTGGAACAGCTCCGGGCGGTGGAGGCCGGCATGCGCATCGACATCATGATCGTCGACAGCGTGCCCCGCGGCGTTGACACACCGCCCGATCTCGAAACCGCCCGCAGCATCCTTTCCAAATCCTGAGCCGCTGCTACAAGGCCGACCATGAGCAAGATGAAGATCGCATTCCAGGGCGAACCCGGAGCCAATTCCCACATCGCCATCGTCGAGGCCTATCCCGACGCCGAGCCGATGCCCTGCGCCACCTTCGAGGACGCCCTGTCGGCGATCTCGTCGGGCGAGGCCGATCTCGGCATGATCCCGATCGAGAACTCGGTCGCCGGCCGCGTCGCCGACATCCATCACCTCCTGCCGGCCTCCGGCCTGTTCATCATCGGCGAATGGTTCTTGCCGGTTCGCCATCAGCTGATGGCGGTGAAGGGGACCAAGATCTCCGACATCAAGTCCGTCGAGAGCCATGTCCACGCGCTCGGCCAGTGCCGGCGCATCATCCGCAAGCTCGGCATCAAGCCGATCGTGCACGCCGACACCGCCGGCAGCGCCCGCGACATCTCCGAGCGCAAGGACAAGAGTGTCGCCGCGATCGCCTCGCGCCTGGCCGCAAAAATCTACGGCCTCGACATCCTCGCCGAGGACATCGAGGACGAGGCCCACAACACCACGCGCTTCGTGGTGCTGGCGCGCGAGCCGAAATGGGCGGCGCAGGGCTCGGGCTCGCTGGTCACCACCTTTGTATTCCGCGTGCGTAACCTTCCCGCCGCGCTCTACAAGGCGCTCGGCGGCTTTGCCACCAACGGCGTCAACATGACCAAGCTCGAGAGCTACATGGTCGACGGCAATTTCTTCGCCACGCAGTTCTATGCCGACGTCGACGGCCACCCTGAAGACAAGGGCCTCGCCTTCGCGATCGAGGAGCTGAAATTCTTCTCGCGCGAATTCCGCATCGTCGGCGTGTATCCGGGGCACCCGTTCCGGGCGACGTTCAGCGAGACACAGCAGGATTGATTGCGTGTCCCGGACGCGCGAAGCGCGAGCCGGGACCCAGAAGCTGCAATACCCATAGGCGCGATGGCCCCCGGCTCAGCAGCGCACCGCCGAAGAGGCGCTGCGCTGCGTCCGGGGCACGAGAAATTCTACGCCGCCTTCGCCGGCCCGAACGCCTCCGCCAGCAGCGAATACGACTTCTTCCGTGCGTCGTGATCGTACACGGCCGTAATGACCATCAACTCGTCCGGCTTGCTCGCATCGATCAACGGCTGCAGTTTCGTCTGCACCGTCGCCGGATTGCCGACGAACAGGCGCGAACGGTTGCGCGAGATCGAGATGCGCTCGGCATCCGTATAGGGATAGGCCAGCGCCTCCTCGACACTCGGCAGCGGCAGATATTGGCCGTGGTCGCGGCGCAGCCGGTTGAGATCGAACGAGGTGGCGAGCCTTTCGGCGTCCTCATCCGTCTCCGCCGCGATGACGGCGACGGCGAGGATCGCGTGCGGCGTGGCGCGCCAGGCCGAGGGCTGGAAGCGGTTGCGGTAATGCACCATCGCATCGATCGCATCATGGGATGCAAAGTGGTGCGCGAAGGCGAAGCCCATGCCGACTTGCGCGGCCAGTTCCGACGAATAATCGCTGGAGCCGAGCAGCCAGATCGGCGGCAGCCTGGTGTCGTCGGGCATCGCGACGACGTTGTTGTAGGGATGGCCCGACGGGAATTCGCGGGTCTCCCACAGGATCAATTCGTGCAGCCGTTCCAGGAAGTCGTCGCCCTCGCGGCGGTCGAGCCGGCTGCGCAGCGCGTAGGCGGTGGCGCCGTCGGTGCCGGGGGCGCGGCCGAGGCCGAGGTCGATGCGGCCGGGAAACAGCGCCTCCAGCATCTTGAAGCGCTCGGCGACGACCAGCGGGGCGTGGTTGGGCAGCATCACCCCGCCGGAGCCGACGCGGATGTGCTTCGTCACCGCCGCGATCTGCCCAATCATCACGTCGGGCGCCGGGCTCGCGACGGAGGCGAGGTTGTGATGCTCGGCGAGCCAATAGCGGACATAGCCGAGCCCATCGACATGGCGCGCCAGATCGATGCTGTTGCGCAGCGCCGCGGCGGGTTTTGTGCCTGTGGTGACGACGGAGAGGTCGAGGACTGAGAGCGGGATCATGGCGCGTTAACGTAGTGGAGGGCCGCGCGGCGGCAATGGGCAGACAGCGCAGGTCTGGCGTGTGCGAGCCGATGCGCCCCCACCAAACGAGACGTTGGGACAGGCGACACCGAGATGACAGCAGATTCATTCTGCCCATCGCGATAGCCGACCATCCAACTACGCGGACACGGTATATATTATTGATATTACGTACTTTATTGAAAGAACGCATTTCCCACAATTCATCTTGCGAGTAAAAAAATTCAACGCTTCCGAGGTCAAGTGGGCCACTTCCCATCACCGATGGGCTGTCGAGCGCGGCCGCTTTGGCTTATCTTGGCTATTCCCAATCTCGACCTGACCGCAGGCTGCGAAGACCTGGAGTGAGTGGTGCCATGACTGATCTGACGAAGCCTGCGACAGCCGACGGGCAAGACGGGCACCTGAAGCGGCCTGCGATCTCCTTCGAGTTCTTTCCGCCCAAGACCGAGGAGATGGAGCGCAATCTCTGGGAGACCATCAACCGGCTCGCCCCGCTCGACCCGAAATTCGTCTCGGTGACCTACGGCGCCGGTGGCTCGACCCGCGAGCGCACCCATTCGACCATCGCGCGCATCCTCAAGGAGACCGCTCTGCTGCCGGCAGCGCACCTGACCTGCGTCGGCGCCTCGCGCGGCGAGATCGACGAAATCGTCGACCGCTACCACGAGGTCGGCGTCCGTCACATCGTCGGCTTGCGCGGCGATCCGCCCGGCGGCATCGGCACGCCCTATTCCAGCCATCCGGACGGCTACCAGAGCTCCGCCGACCTCGTCGCGGGCATCAAGAAGCGGCACAGCGACATCGAAGTGTCGGTATCCGCCTATCCCGAGAAGCACCCTGAAGCCCGCGATTTCGATGCCGACATCGACACGCTGAAGGCCAAGGTCGATGCCGGCGCAACCCGCGCCATCACGCAGGTGTTCTTCGATAACGACCTCTACTTCCGCTATCTCGACCGCGTCCGTGCCCGCGGCATCAACATTCCGATCGTGCCGGGCATCATGCCCATGCACAATTTCAAGCAGGCTCGCAATTTCGTCACCCGCGCCGGCACCTCCGTGCCGGACTGGCTCGCGGAGAAATTCGAGGGCCTCGACGAAGACGCCGAGACCCGCAAGCTGGTGGCGGCCACCGTCGCCGCGGGCCAGGTGCAGAAGCTGGCGAAGCGCGGCGTCGATACCTTCCATTTCTACACCATGAACCGCGCCGATCTCGTGTTCGCGATCAGCCACTTGCTCGGCATTCGCGCCAAGAGCGCGCAGAAGGCAGCTTGACCCAAGATGACCGTACCCGTTTCCGCCAAGCGAACTGCACTGCTCAAAGCCGCCCGTGAGCGCATTCTCGTGCTCGACGGCGCGATGGGCACGATGATCCAGAACCTCCAGTTCGACGAGGCCGCGTTCCGCGGCGAGCGCTTCAAGAACTTCCATCGCGACCTGCGCGGCAACAACGATCTGTTGATCCTGACCCAGCCGCAGGCGATCGAGGACATCCACGCCGCATACCTGCGCGCCGGCGCCGACATCGTCGCGACCAACACCTTCTCCACGACCTCGATCGCGCAGGCCGATTACGACCTCACCGACATCGTCTACGAGATGGCGCGCGAAGGCGCCCGCCTCGCCGGCAATGCCGCACGGCGCGTCGAAGCCGAGGACGGCAAGCCGCGCTTCGTCGCCGGCGCCATCGGCCCCACCAACCGCACCGCCTCGATCTCGCCCGACGTTTCCAACCCCGGCTACCGCGCCGTCACCTTCGACGACCTGCGCAAATCCTATGGCGAGCAGATCCGCGGCATGCTCGACGGCGGCGTCGACCTGCTGCTGGTCGAGACCATCTTCGACACGCTGAACGCCAAGGCGGCGCTTTACGCGATCGCCGAGATCACCGAAGAGCGCGGCATCGACATGCCGGTGATGGTGTCGGGCACCATTACCGACAAGTCCGGCCGCCTGCTCTCCGGGCAGATGCCGGAAGCGTTCTGGAATTCGGTGCGGCACGCCAAGCCCATCACCATCGGCTTCAACTGCGCGCTCGGCGCCGAAGACCTGCGCGCCCATATCGCCGATATCGGCCGCGTCGCCGACACGCTGGTCTGCGCTTACCCCAATGCCGGCCTGCCCAACGAATTCGGCCAGTATGACGAGACGCCGGAATACATGGCCCGCCTGGTCGGCGAGTTCGCGCGTGATGGTTTGGTCAACATCGTCGGCGGCTGCTGCGGCACCACGCCTGACCATATCGCGGCGATCGCCGCCGCGGTTGCCCCGCACAAGCCGCGTATCGTGCCGGAGATCGAACCGCGCTTGAGGCTCTCCGGCCTCGAGCCGTTCATTCTGACCGACGCCATTCCCTTCGTGAACGTCGGCGAGCGCACCAACGTCACCGGCTCTGCCCGCTTCCGCAAGCTGATCACCACCGGCGATTACACCGCCGCGCTGCAGGTCGCGCGCGACCAGGTCGAGAACGGTGCGCAGATCATCGACGTCAACATGGACGAGGGCCTGCTCGACTCCGAAGCGGCGATGGTGACGTTCCTCAATCTCGTCGCCGCCGAGCCCGACATCGCCCGTGTCCCCGTGATGGTCGACAGCTCGAAATTCTCGGTGATCGAGGCCGGCCTGAAATGCGTGCAGGGCAAGCCGGTCGTCAATTCGATCTCGATGAAGGAAGGCGAGGAGAAGTTCGTTCACGAGGCCAAGATCGCCCGCCGTCATGGCGCGGCTGTCGTGGTCATGGCCTTCGACGAAGTCGGCCAGGCCGATACGTTCGCGCGCAAGACCGAGATCTGCAAGCGCGCCTACGACATCCTGGTGAACCGCGTCGGCTTCCCGCCCGAGGACATCATCTTCGATCCCAACATCTTCGCGATTGCGACCGGCATCGAGGAGCACAACAATTACGGCGTCGACTTCATCGAGGCGACGCGCTGGATCCGCCAGAACCTGCCGGGCGCCCACATTTCTGGTGGTGTGTCCAACCTCTCGTTCTCGTTCCGCGGCAACGAGCCGGTGCGCGAGGCCATGCACTCGGTGTTCCTGTATCACGCCATCAAGGCCGGCATGGACATGGGCATCGTCAATGCCGGGCAGATGATCGTCTATGACGACATCGATGCTGAACTGCGCCAGGTGTGTGAGGACGTCATCCTCAATCGCGATCCGGGCGCGTCCGAGCGACTGCTGGCGCTTGCGGAAAAATTCCGTGGCAACAAGACCCAGACCAAGGAAGCCGACCTCGCCTGGCGCGAATGGCCGGTGGCGAAGCGGCTGTCGCATTCGCTGGTGCACGGCATCACCGAGTTCATCGAAGTGGATACCGAGGAGGCCCGCAAGGCGTCTTCGCGCCCGCTCGACGTGATCGAGGGGCCGCTGATGGCCGGCATGAACGTCGTCGGCGACCTCTTCGGCGACGGCAAGATGTTCCTGCCGCAGGTGGTGAAGTCCGCCCGCGTGATGAAGCAGGCGGTGGCCTGGCTGATGCCGTTCATGGAGGAAGAGAAGGCGCGCAACCTTGCCAATGGCATCGGCACCGAAGGCTCCTCTTCCGCCGGCAAGATCGTGCTCGCGACCGTCAAGGGCGACGTCCACGACATCGGCAAGAACATCGTCGGCATCGTGCTCCAGTGCAACAATTTCGAGGTCATCGACCTCGGCGTGATGGTGCCGGCGGCCAAGATCGTCGAGACCGTGAAGGCGGAGAAGGCCGACATCGTCGGCCTGTCCGGCCTGATCACGCCCTCGCTCGACGAGATGGCGTTCTTCGCCGGCGAATTGCAGCGTGAGGGCCTCAAGCTGCCGCTGCTGATCGGCGGCGCAACGACGAGCCGCGTGCATACGGCGGTCAAGATCGACCCGAGCTACCGCGCCGGTCCCGTCGTGCACGTCAACGACGCCAGCCGCGCCGTTGGCGTCGCCTCCTCGCTGCTGTCGCCGGAGAAGCGCGTGGCCTATGCCGCCGAGGTGCGCGCCGAATATGCCAAGATCTCCGACGCGCATCTGCGCGCGCAGGCCGACAAGAAGCGCCTGAAGCTCGCGGCCGCGCGCGCCAACCGCGTGCCGGTCGACTTCGCCGCAAACAAGCCGGTGAAGCCAACCTTCCTCGGCACCAAGAGCTTTGACGCATACGACCTCGCCGAGCTCGTGCCCTATATCGACTGGACCCCGTTCTTCCAGACCTGGGAGCTCGCCGGCCGCTTCCCCGCGATCCTCGACGATTCCAAGGTCGGCGAGGTCGCGCGCTCGCTCTATGACGACGCGCGCAAGATGCTCGACCTGATCGTCAAGGAGAAATGGTTCCGGGCGCGCGCCGCCGTCGGCTTCTGGCCGGCGAATGCGGTAGGCGACGATATCGTGCTGTATGCCGACGAGAGCCGGACCAAGAGCATCGCGACGCTGCACACGCTGCGCCAGCAGCTCGAAAAGCGCGAGGGCCGTTTCAACGCGGCACTCGCCGACTTCGTCGCGCCTGTCGGCACCGGCGTGCCTGATTATGTCGGCGGCTTCGTCGTCACGGCCGGCATCGGCGAGGATGCCGTCGCCGACCGCTTCAAGATGGCCAACGACGACTACTCCTCGATCCTGTGCAAGGCGCTGGCCGACCGCCTCGCCGAAGCCTTCGCCGAGCGCATGCATGCCCGCGTGCGCCGCGAGTTCTGGGCCTACGCGCCGGACGAAGCACTCTCCTGCGACGATCTGATCCTGGAGAAATACCAGGGCATCCGCCCCGCGCCGGGCTATCCCGCGCAGCCCGATCACACCGAGAAGGCGACGCTGTTCGAGCTGCTCGATGCCGAAGCCACCGCCGGCGTGAAGCTGACCGAGAGCTTTGCGATGTGGCCGGGCTCGAGCGTCTCCGGGCTCTATTTCGCCAGCCCCGAGAGCTACTATTTCGGCGTCGGCAAGATCGAGCGCGACCAGGTCGAGGATTATGCCGCGCGCAAGGGCATGACGGTCGCGGAGACCGAGCGCTGGCTCGCACCGGTGCTGAACTACATCCCGGCGCGAGAGGCGACCGACAAGGCCTTCGCGGCGACGCCGGCGAACGACGAGACGTCAAAGGATCTCGCCTCGCATCCGCCGGGCTGCACCTGCGCGGTGCACCTCGTCTGGCAGAAGAAGCGCGCGGGGGCGGGCTAGGCGCGCCCCCAAAGCAAAATATGAGAAAACAACCCCATGTACAGTAGAAGTGGGGTTGAAAGACTTGAGGAATTTCGGTTCCACCGAAACGACTTGCGGCGTCGGGCAAAACACCTGTATCAATGCATGATCGGCTGCCGCGCCCGGCTGGTACCGTCCGTCTCGCTTATCGCGCCGTCATTCCGGGGCGCGCGAAGCGCGAGCCCGGAATGACGGAGGGGCCTGCCCCCTTCGGCGGCGCCAGCGGCTGCACGAACTCTCTCGCTGCGCTCGAGGGCAGAGAACGCTCTGGCCAACTCACAGACAGCAGGCACGGCTTCGCATTTGTCGCGGCGCGGTCGGCAGCGCCGTGAACGCAAGGCGCGCTCGCCGCGACCAATGGCGATCGCCGCCGAAAAGCAGGGAATCGGATGCTGAACGCCCAACAATTGATGTGGACGCAGATTGCCGCCGGCATCTCGGTGCTGCTGTTTGGATTGATGCTGTTCAATCTGGTCCGCATGCGGGGCCGGATGCAGGCCGCGCGGAGCTGGGACAAGGTGGAGGGCATCATCACGGTCTCCAGGGTCGATCAGCCGGCGACGCACGCCTCGGACGATCGGAACGACGCCAAGCCTATCATCCGCTATCGCTATCAGGCCGGCGGCCAGGAGCTGGAAAGCGACAAGGTCTTTGTCGGCGGCTCCGTCATCACGACGAGGGTACTGGCCGCAAAACTGATCGGACGATATCCGGTCGGGGCGCATGTCGACGTCCACGTCGATCCGAGGCAACCGACCGAGGCGTTGCTCGAACCTGCTGCCGCGCAGAACGTCGCGGCACTGGTGGCGTTCACCATCGTGTTCGGCTGCATTGCCGCCACCCTCACCGCACATTCGCTCGCGGGTCACGTGCTCTACACCAACAAGGGCGTTCCGCTGTTCGCGTTCGCGTTGCCGATCATCGTGCTCGTGGGCGGCGTGTTCTGCGTCGCAGAGTATGTCCGGACGCGCCGGCTGGCGAGCGCCAGCCTGCGCTGGCCGACCGCGGCTGGCAGGGTCACCCGTTGCGACGTGATCGAGGAAATCATCGAGGAGAAGAGCGACGATGACAAGTCCCGGTCCAGCAAGCTCCAGCACCGCTATCAGGTCGACCTGCGCTACGCCTACAGGGTCGACAAGCGCGACTTCATCGGCACCGAAGTCGATTGGGGCGGCACCATGATCTCCGGGCTGCGCGAGGTCGCCGAAAAGGCCGCAGCGAAATATCGTCCCGGGCAGAACGTCAAAGTTTACTACGATCCGGAACGACCGGGACATGCGGTGCTGGAGCCTGCGAGCCGGGAAGGCGCGCTGGGGCCGCTGATCGGTGCCGCGGTCTGCGCGGTCGTCGGAGGCCTTTTCCTGACAATCCTGATCAAGATCGGGTTCGCATAGAGGCGCTTGATGCCGCTCACCCTTTCGGCGGCGCCAGCGGCTGCACGATCTCCTTGAACGGCGCCAGCGCCTCGCAGCGGTCGGCATGCGCCGCGAGCGCCAGATAGCGCGCCGCGTCGAGCAGAAGCGGATGCGCTTCGCGGGTGAAGCGCACGACGCAGGCCACCGCGATATCGGCATGGCCAATGCGATCACCCAGCCAGTATGGCGTCGTTACCTTGGCGCGCTCGGCGTCGAGCACGCCGAGCACGTCGCCGATCTGCGCCTGGCAGCGCTCGACCCACAGCGCAAGCTGCTCCTTCCGCAGCACCCGCTCATAGAGCAGGCTCACGGCCTTGTCGCCGAGACCGGAGGCAAGCGCGCAGATGCGCAGGTGCTTGCGCCGCTCGGCGCCGCTGCGCGGCAGCATCGCCTTCCCCTCGCCGACCAGTTCGTCGAGATAATCCAGGATGATCGTGCTCTCGATCAGCGCCTCGCCGTCGTCGAGCACCAGGGTCGGGACGCGGCGCAGCGGATTATAGGGCGCGATCTTGTCGGCATCGCCGAAGGTGGACCACGGCCTGTGCTCGAAGGCGAGCCCGTAAAGCCGCAGCGCAATCGCGACGCGACGGACGAAGGGGGAATCATATTGGCCGATCAGGAACATGGTTCTCGCTCTTCTCATTGGCGGGACACGGCGGGGCCGGTCAGTTTCCACGACCAGATCGGCGCGGCGCAAGAAAGAATATGGAAATGGAGCATTGCGCCGGTTGCAACGGCACCTGCAACATCACGCGCAAGGTGCGCGCTGTGCGATCAAAGGCCGTCCTGGATCGAGCGCTTGATGGCGGCGATCGCGGTTTCGTTGCGCTTGTACATCGTCCACTGCTTGATCCGCTTGGCGCGCACCAGCTTTGCGGCCGTCAGTACCCGCATGTGCTCGCTCACGGTCGGTGCGCTGACGCCGAGCTTCTCGGCGATCAGCAATCCGCAGACGCCGTCCTCGACCAAGTCGCCATCGGCCTGCTCGCGAAAATGCCTCCGCGGATCCCGCAGCCAGTCCAGAATCTGCAGGCGGCGTTCGTTGGCCAGCGCGCGCAGCGCGACAGTGAACTTCATTTAGTCATTTTGCTAATTACCTAATTGATGTCAACTCTCCGATGGGCTATCAAGGACGGCGTCATGACAGCAACGACGGACATCACGCGGGAGCGGATTGCGGCGACCGAGGCCGTCATTCGTCCGCACGTAAGGCGCACGCCCCTCATTGTGGCCGATCTCGCCGATTTCGGCCTGCCGGCGGCGCCCATCACGTTCAAGCTCGAGATGCTGCAGCATTCCGGATCGTTCAAGGCGCGGGGCGCATTTGCCAATCTGCTGCTGCGGCCGGTGCCGCAAGCCGGCGTGGTCGCCGCATCCGGCGGCAATCACGGGGCGGCGGTCGCCTATGCGGCGCAGCGGCTCGGCATTCCCGCCACGATCTTCGTGCCCGATATCACCTCGCCAGCCAAGGCCGAGCGGATCAAGGGGTATGATGCGAAACTCGTGATCGCGGGCAGCCGCTACGCCGATGCGCTCGCCGCGAGCGAAGCGCATGTTGCACGGACCGGTGCAATGGCAGTTCATGCCTACGACCAGGCCGAGACCCTGCTCGGCCAGGGCAGCGTCGGACTTGAGCTGGAGCAGGACGCGCCCAGCATCGATACGCTGCTGGTGGCGGTCGGCGGCGGCGGGCTGATCGGCGGCATTGCCGCATGGTACAAAGGCCAGACGCGCATCGTCGCGGTCGAGCCCGAGCAATCGCCGACCCTGCACGCCGCCATCGCGGCGGGAGCTCCGGTCGATGCGCCGGCCGGGGGCATCGCCGCCGACAGCCTTGCGCCGCGGCGCGTCGGTGAATTGATGTTCCCGATCGCGCGGGCCCATGTCGAGCGGGTCGTCCTGGTCAGCGACGAGGCGATCCGGCAGGCCCAGGCAGCTTTATGGTCGAGCCTGCGTCTCGTGGCCGAGCCCGGCGGCGCGGCCGCCTTTGCCGCACTGCTGTCCGGCCGCTATCGTCCCTTGCCCGGCGAACGCGTCGCAGTACTGGTCTGCGGCGCCAACACCACGGCGGTCAAGTTCGACAGCTAGTCTCAAAATTGCATGATCGGGCCCCGCGCCGTCATCCTGGCATCGACCCTGCTTGCGTTGATCGGAGCCGCCGGCGCGCATGCACAGGACCGCCCTATCGGCTTCCTGACGCCGTCGAAAAACAGCGCCTGCCAGTTCTTTGCCGATAACGGACAGGGCGTGCTCCGCTGCGACATCGTGAACATGGAGGCGCGCCCGCACCGGCCTGCCGATTGCGAGCTCGATTACGGCCACGCCTTCGAGATGAGCGCGAAGGGCAGCGCCAACCGCATCTGCGCCGGCGACACGGTGATGGACCCATCGCTGCCGGTGCGCGCCTATGGCGAGGCGTGGCAACGCGCTGGCTTTACATGCCGATCGGAGCAGATCGGGCTGACGTGCTTCAACGCCATGCGACAAGGGTTCTCGCTGGCGCGGGCGGAGCAGAAGGTGTTTTGAAATAGCGCGACGTAGCCGGCATGAGGCTGCTGCGGCGTAAGCAAACAAGCGATGCCCAACGGCAACAGCCGGACGTTTTCGCTGCTTCCCTGCCACAACTCCACCTTGCCGGACAGATTGTCGCATGGTTCATTCCGTGGAACCTTGGGGAAGGCCAATGACTCGGCGGTTGGGCGCTGCAGCGGCTGGCGTGGCATTTGCGGCGATCTCGCTGAGCGGCAGCGCTCTTGCCGCCGACCTGCGGCTGAAAGCCCCGCCGAAGCCAGTCGATTTCAATCCGTTCTGGGCCGAGGCCGACTATCTCGCCTGGAGCGTGAGCGGCGACAAGCTGCCGGCACTGGTGACGACTGCGCCCGTCGGCACGCCGCTCGGCGTAGCCGGCGTGCTCGGGCAGCCCACCACGACCGTGCTGTTCGGCAATTCCAGCGTCAACAATGACTGGCGTTCGGGCGGACGCATCACTGGAGGATACTGGTTCGACCCGCAGCGCAGCCGCGGCATCGAGACGTCGTTTTTCGGACTGGCGAACGCCTCGACCGGCTTTGCCGCCAGTTCCAGCGCCTATCCAATCCTGACGCGGCCTTTCACCAACGCGCTGACGGGACTTCCCGACGCGTTGATCGCAAGTTTCCCGGGCATCTCCACCGGCAGCGTCAACGCCAGCGAGACATCGCGTCTTTTCGGCACCGGCGCGCTCTATCGCCAGGATATCGGCATGTGGAGCGGGCAGCGCGTGAACGCGCTGATCGGCTATCGCTATCTGCGCTCCTCCGACACGCTGTGGATCACCGACACCGCGAGCAGCGTCGCTTTCGGCACGTTTACGCCGAGCGACAATTTCAAGGCGGCCAGCAACTTCCACGGTCTCGATCTTGGTCTCACCGGTGACTGGCGCAATGGCCCGTGGTCGCTGGAGTGGCGCGGCAAGGTCGCGCTCGGCGCAAACCTCAACACGGCCGACGTTTCGGGCTCGACGACTTCGACGATCGCCGGCTTCACGACGACGGTGCCGGGCGGCTTCCTCGCATTGGCCAGCAACAGCGGCCATTTCTCGCAGACCAAATTCGCCGTGATACCGGAGCTGTCGTTGAAGGCCGGCTACCAGATCGCGCCCGCCTGGCGCCTGACCGTCGGCTATGACGTACTGTACTGGACCGGCGTGCAGCGCGCCGGCGGCCTGATCGACACCAACATCAATCCGAGCCTGGTGCCGCCGGGACCGCCTGCCGGCCCGACCCGACCTCTGCCAGTGATGAACACGACGAACCTGCTCGCGCAGGGGTTCAGCTTCGGCGTGCGGTATAATTATTGAGTGTGGGGTGAACGCGATCGCCATACTCCGTCATTGCAAGCGCCTTGTCCGCCATAGCGCGAAGAGCGACGGCGGAAGCAAAGCAATCCAGAATCTTTCCGCGGAGGAAGTCTGGATTGCTTCGTCGCAAGGGCTCCTCGCAATGACGGTGGGGAGGCAGCCGCGCACTACTCGATGATCGGCACATGCCTCGCCGCGTCGCGCGGCGCGGTGCCGTCGAGACGCGGATCGTCGGCGATCTCGATCTGGCGGCGGAACGGGTGGAAGCCGGAGCGCTGATAGAACGCGACGGCGGAGGGATGGTCGAAGGTACATGTGTGCACCCAGACGCGGTGCAGCTCGCGCGACCAGGCGAGCTCCAGCGCGCGGTTCATCAGGAAGCGGGCGGCGCCCGTCCCGATCAGCCCGGCGGTGACGCCGAAGTAGACCAGCTCGCACTGGCCGGCCTCGCGGAAGTCCAGCTCCAGCAGGCCTTCGTCGCGGCCATCCGCGACCAGGGCGTAGACCTCGACGCCCGGTGCGTGGATGATTGCGGCGAGCTCGGCATTGTTCATGCGGGCGCGCGAGAACCACAGCCACTCCTCGCCGACGCGGCGATGGAGGTCGCGATACCAATCGAGCGGGGGCGCATCGACCTTGCGCAGAGTCCAGGCGCCGGGCGGATCGTCACGGCGCGCGGGAGGTGCGGTCATCTCGAGATGCGTGACGACGGCGGCGATCTTGCCGGCGGGGATGTCGGAATAGCCGTCGGGGATGATCATGGGGCCTCTCAGAAAGACATGGCGAACAGCTCGCTTGCGGCATCCTTCGAGACACCCGCCTACGGCGGGCCCTCAGGATGAGGTCGCGTTTCGCGGCGAGATACTAGACCCCCATGGTGAGGAGCCCGCCTAAGCGGGCGTCTCGAACCATGCAGGCCGCGCTCTTCCGGCACTCACCGGCCAACAAGTCGCTCATCTCGGCGTCAACGAGATCGCTTCCGCGGTCGCGGCTTCGACGGCCGAACGGTTGTAGAGCAGCGGAACATATTGGCCTGCGGCCCAGAGCGGGGCGAGGTCGCGATAGTGGGCGCTGAAGGGATCGCCGGATTGTCCGGGCGTGTTGATGGTGCGGCTCGCATCCCAATTGCCGACGTCGAGCACCATGCGGAACGAGGCGCCGGCGAACAGCTGGTAATCGGCGCGGCGATAGGTGGCCGCGCGCGGCACATTGGCGGCGCCGCCATAGGCGAGCGGGCCGACCGAGAGCTGCGCGGCGGTCGCCTTGTCGGCAAGCGGCATCAAGGCATGGTCGAATTTCGCGACGTGCAGCCGGCCCCAGCGCCAGGTCGATGAATCGGGCCCGAGCTTGCTCGTGACATCGGCCACCGCGGAACCAATGCTATCGCGCAGGACCTGGTCGCGCGCGGCAGCGGGATCGGAACCGAGCGCCGCATCCGGAGATTCCAGATAGGCGACGAGCGCCGAAATGCTCGACGCCTCCGGCGCGATCAGATCCGCCGCCTTGGGAGCCGCGGTCTTCAGCAGCCTTGGGCCGAGATGATTGGCGATCCAGACCTCGAACACGGCGGCCGCCGCGCTGTCGGCGGCATCGCGCGCGTCCCATGGCTTGAGCAGCTCGAGACCCTTCTTCACATTGGGATCGTCGGAGGTGAGCGGCTGCAACAGCTTGACGAGGCGCCGCCCGAGCATCGCGGTGTCGTCGTTCTGCAAGTCCATCGCGTCGGCGAGCGTCACCTTGCTGTTGGCCGCGAGCACCTCGGTGATGCGTTGCCAGCGGGCGCTGTCGGACCATTCGAATCCGACCTTGCGCTCGGCTATCGGATAGTCGGCCGGCAGGTTCATCTGGTTGGCGGTGGCGAGAAAGCCCTGCTTAGGCTGATAGGCCTTCGGCAATTCGTCGAGCGAGAGGAAGCCCTGCCACTCGTAGCGGCCGTCGCCCGGCACCGGCATCAGGCCGTCGAAATTGCCGCGCCGCGGCGTCTTGCCGGCGGCAACCCAGCCGATATTGCCGCGGGTGTCGGCATAGACCTGGTTCTCCGACGGCGCGCCCCAGCGCCGCATGGCGGCGAGGAAGCCGTTCCAGTCCTTCGCGGTCATGTAGTCGGAGGAGCCGAAATAGGCGGAGGTGCCGGGCTCGAACCAGATCGAGCGCACGGCAAAGGCGCGCTTGTTTGCATCGTCGACGAAGATGACGGGACCGTGGCGGGTGAACTTCAGCTCGAGGTCGCGATCGGCCTCGCCTTTGACCTGCTCGGTCTCGTGGACGATGCGCATGTCTTCCCAGCCATTGCCGTAGCGGTACTGGTTTGGGTTTTGCGGATTGAGTTCGTAGACGTAGAGGTCTTCCTGGTCGACGTTGAAAATCGTAAGGCCGAAGGCGATGGTGCCGTTGTGGCCGATCGAGATGCCGGGCAGCGCCGGCTCGCCGGCGCCGATCACCGAGAGGCCCGGCGCATTGAGGCCGACGATGTAACGCAGCGAAGGCACGCTGTGCTCGCGATGCGGATCGTTGGCAAGGATCGGGCGGCCCGTCGCCGTGCGCGAGGCCGCGATCACCCAGTTGTTGGAGCCGATGGTGTCGCGCTGCTGGTCGGCCTCGGTGAGGTATTTGTCGGGATCGTGCGTGAGCGCGGCCTGCTTGTCCTTCGGTGCCGCGAAGGCGACCGGGCGCGTCGCGAGATCGTAGGCCGCGAGCACGGCCTTGGGCACGCTGCAGGGGTCGAGACCATCAGGGATTTTCGTCGTCCATGCCGGCTCGAGCTTGACGCGAAAGCGATCGGCGTCGAGGCCGGCCGCGCAGGCGACCAGCGAGCGTTTGACCTCGGAGGCAACATTGCGCGTCAGGCCGTGGCTGCGGATGCGGACGACGTCGTCTGCCGTCCACGGATCAGGCATGGTGCCGGCGATCCTGAACTCGATCGGCAGCGGACGTTTTCCCGCGCGCACATCGGCGACATAGGCGTTCACGCCGGCGACGAACGCGTCCGCATAGGTCTTCGCCTTGGGACCGTAGGCCGCCCATTCTGCGTTCATGTCGCCGCGATAGAGGAACAGCCGCAGCGCCTTGTCCTGCTCGGCATAGACCGGGCCGTAGTCCTTTGCGAGCAGGCCGAGCCCGCGCTTGCGCCAGAGATCGATCTGCCAGAGCCGGTCGCGCGCGGCGTTGAAGCCCTGCAGAAAGAACAGGTCGTGCTCGTTGCCGGCATAGATGTGGGGAATGCCCCAGACATCAACCAGGATCTGGGCGGGGGCATTGAGACCGGCGACGTCGGTCTTGAGCTGCCGCGCGCTTCCGAGCGGATTCGCCTTCTCGCGCGCCATTGTGGTCGAGGTGAGCAGCGCGGCGCAGATCGCTGCGCCACAGAGTTTTTGGATGACCCGGTTGAAATCCGTGTTCATTGTCTTATCCCGTTGTTGTTCTTTGGGCGCTTGCTTGGTGAAGCCCCGTAGCCCGGATGGAGCGAAGCGTAATCCGGGATCGATCAGCGAATGAGAAAACCCCGGATTGCGCTTCCGCCTTCGCTCTTCGAGCTACGGCGGACAGCGCTCCATCCGGGCTACGAAATCCGCCTAACCTTCCCCCTCGTCGCTCGCCAGCACGCCCTTCACGGCGCGCGCCCAGCCCGCGAGCTTCCGCTCGCGCGTCGCCTCGCTCATGTTCGGCTTGAAACGGTGCTCGAGGCGCCAATTGTCGGCGAATTTGGTCGGCTCGGGATAGACGCCGGCCTGGAGGCCGGCGAGATAGGCGGCGCCCAGCGCCGTGGTCTCCTGGATCACGGGGCGATCGACCGGCGCGTCGAGGAGATCGGCGAGGCGCTGCATGGTCCAGTCGGACGCGGTCATGCCGCCGTCGACGCGCAGCACGACGCTGGCGGTTTCCGAGCTCGGCCAGTCGGCGCGCATCGCGGCCCAGAGGTCGAAGGTCTGATAACAAACGCTCTCCAGCGCGGCGTGGGCGAGCTCGGCAGGCCCGGTGTTGCGGGTGAGGCCGAACAGGGCGCCGCGCACGCGCGGGTTCCAGTAGGGCGCGCCCATGCCGACGAAGGCCGGCACGAGGTAGACGCTCTGCATGGAGTCCGACTGATCAGCAAGAGGTCCGGTCTCGGCGGCGTGCTTGATGATGCCGAGGCCGTCGCGGAGCCACTGCACCGCGCTGCCGGCAACGAAGATCGAGCCTTCGAGCGCGTAGGTGCGTTTTCCCGCGAGCTGATAGGCGACGGTGGTGAGCAGCTTGTTCTTCGACACCACGGGCGTGGTGCCGGTGTTGAGCAGCGCGAAGCAGCCGGTGCCGTAGGTGGACTTCATCATGCCCGGGCGGAAGCAGGCCTGGCCGATGGTCGCGGCCTGCTGGTCGCCGGCGATGCCGGAGATCGCGATCGCGCCGCCGAATAGATCCGGCACGCTCTCGCCGAAGCGGGCGGAGGAATCCTTCACCTCGGGCAGCATCGAACGCGGCACGCCGATGATCTCGAGCAGCTCGTCGTCCCATTGGCCGGTGTGGATGTTGAACAGCAGCGTGCGCGAGGCGTTGGTGGCGTCGGTGGCGTGCACCTTGCCGCCGGTGAGGCGCCAGAGCAGGTAGCAGTCGATGGTGCCGAACATCAATTCGCCGCGCGCGGCGCGCGCCCGCGCGCCGGGGACGTGGTCGAGGATCCAGGCGACCTTGGTGCCGGAGAAATAGGGATCGATGATCAGGCCGGTCTTCTGCGAGATGACAGGCTCGCGGCCGTCGGCTTTCAGCTTGGCGCAGATGTCGGCGGTGCGGCGGTCCTGCCAGACGATGGCGCGGTGCACGGCCTGCCCGGTGGCGCGGTCCCACACCACGGTGGTCTCGCGCTGGTTGGTGATGCCGATCGCGGCGATGTCCTTTGCGGTGATGCCGGCCTGCTCGATCGCGTCGCGGCAGACCATCACGGTCGAGGTCCAGATGTCCTCCGGCTCATGCTCGACCCAGCCCGAGGCCGGAAAATGCTGCGGAAACTCCTGTTGCGCGCGCGCGGCAATCGAGATGTCGCTGCGGAAGACGATGGCGCGCGAGGAGGTGGTGCCCTGGTCGATGGCGAGAACGAAAGACATGGTAGCTACCTTGGCGTTTTCTTGGCGTTTCCCTGGAGGCGGTCAGTGTGTCGGGCCAAAAGGAGCGGATTAGGGCGGGAAGGTCAAGGCCGCCACGCCCGCCGAGGCGGTTGACGGTGCACCGCCCGGGCGAGCCGGGAGGCTAGGACGGCGGGAGCGAAGATGATACATGCCGGGCCGGGTAAATCGGGGCGACATGACATTCACTTCCCTTCAGTTTGGCCTCTTCGTCGCGATCGTGTTCGGCGCCTATTATCTGCCGCCTTTGCGCCGCTTCCAGGTCCAGCTGCTGGTGCTCGCGAGCCTGGTGTTCTATAGCTCGGGCCAGCCGGCGCTACTGCCGCTGCTGCTCCTCGCCGTGCTCGGGACCCATCTCTGCCTGGTGCTGGCCTTCGACAACCGCGCGATCTGGATGCCGGCTGGAATCGTCTTCAATCTCGCGTTGCTGGCGTTCTTCAAATACAAATTCCTGCTCGTCGATGCGTCCACGGCTTACCCGATCGGCTTCGCGCCGCTGGATTTCCTGTTGCGGCTGCCGCTGCCAATCGGCATCTCCTTCTTCGTGTTCCACAACATCAGCCTTCTGGTCGACCTCACGCGCGAGAAGCGGCCGCCGCCACTGCGCGACGTCTTCCTCTACATCATCTTCTTTCCGCAGCTCGTGTCCGGACCGATCACGCGCGCGGGCCAGTTCATGCCGCAGATCGTCCCCAAACAGCTCGCCAACGTCGATTTCGCGGAAGCCGCCAAATGGATCCTGACTGGCTTCTTCTTCAAGCTCTACGTCGCCAACAATCTCAACGAGATGACGTCCTACATGGACTATCCGCTCTATGAGACGGTGGCCACGCAGGACCGCTGGCTGCTCGTGTTCCTGTACAGCTACCAGATCTATGCCGACTTCTTCGGCTATTCGGCAATCGCGCTCGGCCTCGGGCTGCTGTTCGGCTACCGCCTGCCGGTCAACTTCGACCTGCCCTACATCTCGGCTTCGTTCTCCGAGTTCTGGACGCGCTGGCATATCTCGTTGTCCAGCTGGCTCAGGACCTATCTCTACATCCCGCTCGGCGGCAACAGGAAGGGACCGGCCAGAACCTGCCTCAATCTGATGATCGTGATGACGCTTGGCGGCCTCTGGCACGGCGCGAGCCTGAGCTACGCATTGTGGGGCATGCTGCACGGCCTCCTGCTCGTCGTCGAGCGGCCGTTTCTGAAGGTGCTGGGCGAAGCCGGCCCTGTCGTGCGCGGCGCCCGCATGGGCGTCGTCTTCTTCTGCGTGACGATGCTCTGGATCTTCTTCAAGCTGCCGAACTTCGATCACGCGCTCGGCTACCTCGCAGGCATGTTCACGCCGACGGACAATCCCAATCCGACAAAACTGTTTCGCAACATGGCTCTGCTCTACGCCCTCCCCGTTCTCATCCAGCATCTCGGCCTCGGCGCGCTCGCCAGTGGCAGGTTGCGGCGATGGGAGCCGTATCTCTATGGCGCGCTCGCGGCGTTGGCCTATCTCGAGGCGGGGCCAGAGGCCGCCTTCATCTATTTCCAGTTCTGATGATGGCACAGATGTCCGGACTTCCATGGTTGATCAGATGTGCGGGTGCAGCCGTGGCGCTGCTGCTGGTCTGCGGTCTTGCCACGGCGCGGTTCGGCTCCGCGCTCCAGCAGCCGTCCGTCACGACCCGCGACGGCAGCCTCATCACCCTCCACCGCTATCTGAGAGAGCCGGTTCCGGACATCGTGCTGGTCGGCAGCTCGGTCGCCTGGCGGCTCAAGGAGGAATATTTCTCGCTTCCCCGTTTCCGCAATCTTGCGCTGGCCGGAGGCTCGCCGGTGACCGTCCTCGAGATCCTCGCGAAACAGGCGAGCTTGCCGAAGATCATCCTGATCGAGACGAACATCCTGTCGCGCGAGCCCGACAGCGAGCTGATCGGACAATTCTCCGGTCGCACGCGCGCGGAAGCGCCGTTCCTGCGTCCCGTGCGCGCGGCGGTTGCGGTCCACGAGACGTGGAATCACGCGCCGCCCAATGCCGCGCAGGCTCGCGCCGAACAGGATCGCCTGCTCAGGGAACCGCCGAGCACGTTCGACAACAAGGCCTATCTCGACCTGGCGCTGCGACAGATGAATGAAGGGGAGCCGACGGGGCCGGTGCGCGCCAATGTCGCGCGCGTCAGCGAGCTGATCGACGAGGTCCAGCGGCGCGGATCCCGTGCCTTCCTGATCGAGATTCCGTTCGAGGCCGGGATCGAGGACTCCCGCCTCGTCACCATGAGCAAGGCGATCGTCCAGGCGGCTTTTCCGGATCAGTCGCCGTGGTTACCGATCAATCCGCCGCGGGGCGAATTGCGCTGGGCCGATGGTGTGCATCTCGACGAGCGATCGGCTCTGATCGTCGTGCGCGCCATCGAAAGCGCG
>NZ_SPQT01000015.1:162500-278670 GCF_004571025.1 Bradyrhizobium niftali
AGATCTACTCCTACGACGTCGATTTCCAGCGCAAGGTGCAGCCGGGCGATTCCTTCGACGTGTTCTATGCCGGCGAAGACGAGGGCGTGACGTCGAGCGAAAAGAACGACGTGCTGTTCGCTTCGCTCACGGTCGGCGGCGAGACCAAGAAATACTACCGCTACCAGAGCCCTGACGACGGCGTGGTCGATTACTACGACGAGAGCGGCAAGAGCGCGAAGAAGTTCCTGGTCAGGAAACCCGTCAACAACGCCATCATGCGCTCCGGCTTCGGCGGCCGCCGCCACCCGATCCTCGGCTACGTGAAGATGCACACCGGCGTCGACTGGGCCACCGCCTACGGCACGCCGATCTTCGCCTCCGGCAACGGCGTGATCGAGAAGGCCGGCCCCGAAGGCGGCTATGGCAAGTATATCCGCATCAAGCACAACAACGGCTACGAGACCGCCTACGGCCACATGTCGGCCTTCGCCAAGGGCATGGAGATCGGCAAGAAGGTGCGGCAGGGCCAGGTGATCGGCTTCGTCGGTTCGACCGGCGCGTCGACCGGACCGCACGTCCATTACGAAATCCTGGTCAACGGCCGCTTCGTCGATCCGCTGCGTGTGAAACTGCCGCGCGGCCGCTCGCTGGAAGGCCCGATGCTGGCCGGCTTCGAGAAGGAGCGCGACCGGCTCGACGGCATGATGAGCGGCCGGGGCGGCGCCATCGCCCGCATCTCGGATGCGACCGGCGGACCGTTGCAGGTCACCAACCGGTAAGCCGGCAACCGGCCGACATCGACCGGACATCTTCATCGACACGGTTGAATGGGACGCTTTCGGAGCGACGCCGCTTTACGACGTCACAACGTCAAGTTTCGTTTGCCAAAGCCGCATGACGGGCGAATACTTTCCAAAAATGGGAGGTCACGCATGAAGAACAGGCTTGCCTGCGCAGCGGTCGTTGCTGCGATCGTCTGCACCACGAGCGCATCGGCCCAGACAGTACCGGCGACTTGGGAGGTCAAGAAACTCGTCCCCGGTTCGGCGTTCCATGGCGTGCATGGGCTCGGGGTCGACAAGGCCGGCCATCTGTTTGCCGGCAGCGTCGCCGGCGCCATGCTCTACGAGGTGGACATCGCCGGCGGTACCGCCAAGGTTGCAATCCCTGCTCCGATCGGGATGGCCGACGACATCGCATTCGCGCCCGACGGCACCATGGCCTGGACCGGCTTCCTGACCGGCGATCTCTATTCGCGCAAGGGCGACGGCCCGATCAAGAAGCTCGCCTCCGGCCTTCCCGGCATCAATTCGCTGGCCTTCCGCAAGGACGGCAGGCTCTACGCCACGACCGTTTTCCTCGGCGACACGCTCTACGAGATCGACGTCGAGGGCGTCAAACCGCCGCGCCAGATCATGGAGAAGATGGGCGGCCTCAACGGCTTCGAGTTCGGCCCCGACGACAAGCTCTACGGTCCGCTGTGGTTCAAGGGACAGGTCGCAAAAGTCGACGTCGACAAGGCCGAGCTGACCGTGGTCGCCGAAGGTTTCAAGATCCCGGCCGCCGTGAACTTCGATTCCAAGGGCCATCTCTGGGTGGTCGACACCGCGCTCGGCCAGCTGGTGCGGGTCGATCCCAAATCCGGCGCCAAGACCGTGGTTGCGCAGCTGAAGACGTCGCTGGACAACCTCGCGATCGACGACAAGGACCGCATCTACGTCTCCAACATGGCCGACAACGGCATTCAGGAGGTCGATCCCGCGACCGGTAAGGCTAAACAGATCATCATGGGCAAGCTGGCGCTGCCCGGCGGCATCGGCGTCACCACCGACAACGGCAAGGACACGCTCCACCTCGCCGACGTGTTCGCCTATCGCACCATCGACGGCGCGACCGGCGAGGTCACCGAGAAGGCACGCATGCACGCCGACGGCGTCACCCTCGAATATCCGATGAGCGCGACGGCAAAGGGCAACGACGTGGTGCTGTCGAGCTGGTTCACCGGCACCGTGCAGGTGATCGACGCCAAGACCGGCGCGACGCGCGACATGCTGCATGGCTTCAAGGCGCCGCATGATGCCATCGTGCTCGAGGACGGCACCATCCTGGTGGCCGAGCTCGGCACCAAGTCGCTGGTCCGCGTCAGCGGCGAACACGGCAAGGATCGCACCACGCTGATCGGCGGCCTCGAGGGACCGGTCGGGCTGGTCGGTGGATCGGCTGGCGAGGTCTATGTCACCGAAGCCTTCGCCGGGCTCGTGTCCCGGGTCGACAAGAACGGCGAAAAGACCGTGATCGCCAAGGATCTGAAAATGCCCGAGGGCATCGCGCGGACGAGCGACGGCAAGCTGGTCGTGGCCGAGGTCGG
Source organism: Bradyrhizobium niftali (assembly GCF_004571025.1). GTDB lineage: Bacteria > Pseudomonadota > Alphaproteobacteria > Rhizobiales > Xanthobacteraceae > Bradyrhizobium > Bradyrhizobium niftali. Next base: position 164,851 of record NZ_SPQT01000015.1, read on the forward strand.
CGCCCAACGGCTGATCGAGATCGCGCCCGACGGCAAGGTGACCGAGATCGCGGCCAATCTCCCGATCGGCCTGCCAGGCGCGCCTGGCGGCCTGCCGACCAACATTCCGACAGGGGTGGCCATCGGCGGCTCCGGCGTCATCTACTTCACCTCCGACATCGAGAACGCGATCTACAAGGTGGCGAAGAAGTAGCCTCCCACCGAAGCGGCACCCGGTCGATGGAACCGGCACGCGGCTTCCCCGGTTAATGGAGGGGAAGCCGACAGCAGGAGGATCACCCATGAGGCGCCTCTCCCGCGACGACATCGTCAAGACCGTGGATCGGGCCGACGACGTCACGATCGCCCAGATCATCGGAACCGGCGCGACCGTCGACGAACTGGCGGAAGCGCAGGCCTGGCTCGCCAATGACGAGCCGATGATCAACGATCTCCGGCCACTCGCCCACGGCCGCGTCCGCGAACTCGTGGACATCCTCAGCGAGATCGACGAGGACGGCGACGAGGACGGTCCGGCACCTAGCCCTGCGCCGACGGAAAACTAGCTCGCGCGAATCCGCGCGAACAATTCCGACGGCATCATGCCGAACATGTCGCGGAAGGCCGTGCTGAAATGCGCGGAGCTGGAAAAGCCGGCGCCATGCGCCGCCTCGGTCAGCGATTGCCCCTGTGCGACCGCCCGCGCGGCTGCGCCGATCCGGCTCCAGATGCGGTAGCGGCGGAGCGGCACACCCGTGGCTTCCTTGAACAGATGCAAAAAGCGCGAGGACGAAAGCCCGGCCTGGCGGCCGAGTTCGGCAAGCGTGTGCGAACCGCCGGGCTCCTCGCGCATCCGCCTTATGGCATCAGCAATTCTTGCGTCCGGCTGCGCACGTGATCCGATTCCAAGCCTATCGCGGACGGCCTGCCGCGCTTCGTCAGATTCGAGGCGTCGCTCGGCGATGTCGCCGAACAGCGTGACAACCGCTCGCTCGTCGATCATGTCGAACGCGGCCCTCGATCCGACCTCCTTCATGCGTGAACGAAGCGCCTCGATATCGCGTCCGAAGGGATCGACATAGAGGAAGGCCATCCGTCCGGCATCCACGCGCAGATGGTGCAGGCTGTTGGGCATGATCAGCACGCTGCGCGTCATGCGATAGGACGGTGAGCGTGCCCTCGGATGGTCGGCCACGCCGATCGCCCCGTCGAGCGCAACGGCCAGCACGCCGGTGGCATTGCGGTGGGGCGTCAACCCGAAGGCCGGACCGAGATAGAGCACCCGCGCGCCCCAATCGAGCATCCGCGCCTGCATTGGCCCGACCTTGGGCGGCGTGTCGATAGCCAGTTCCTGAAAGCCCGGTGGCGAGGTCATGCCTTACCATAGCGCACCGGCACAACGCTGCCGATGACCCGGGAGATCATGTCGATGGAGAAAGTTCTGGCGGATGACGCCGCACAAACCGCCGCGATCCGCGCCGCCGTCGCGCGCTATGCGGCCGCCTGGCAGGCCGGCGACCGCGCCGCGATCGCCGCCTGCTACCACGACGAATTCACGCTGCATTATGCCGGGCATAACCCGCTCGCCGGCACCCATCGCGGCAAGCCGGCCGCGCTTGCCGCTCTGGCCGAGGTCGCACGCCGCGCCAACCGGAAACTTCTTGGCATCGACGAATTGATGGCCGGGCCGCGGCGCGGCGCCATTCTCGCGCGGGAATCGTTCAGCCGGGACGGTCGCGCGGCCGAACTGGAACGGCTGCTGGTCTATGCCGTGCGCGACGGCCTGCTGAGCGAATGCTGGGTCTACGACCGCGATCAGGCGGCGGTGGACGCGTTCTTCGCGGATTGAAAAACGCCCTCCGCGATTTCAGCGCGGAGGGCGTGTATTTCGTCAGTTCAGCTTCCGCTTCGTCACCGGCGCCTCGAACTGGGCGATCTCCGCGGTCTGCGGTGCCTTGCCGTTGAAGGTCAGCACGTTGCCTTCGGACGAGATCGCGACGTTGTCGCCGTCCCTGACGTCGCCGGCCAGGATCATCTCGGCGAGCGGGTCCTGGAGGTAGCGCTGGATCACCCGCTTCAGCGGCCGTGCGCCATAGGCGGGATCCCAGCCCTTGGCGGCGAGCCAGTCGCGGGCTGCAGCATCGAGCGTCAGCACGATCTTGCGATCGGTCAGGAGCTTCTGGAGCCGCGCGAACTGGATCTCGACGATCCGGCCCATCTCGCTCCTCTGCAAGCGATGGAACAGGATGATCTCGTCGACGCGGTTGAGGAATTCGGGGCGGAAATGTCCCCGCACCATTCCCATCACCTGCTCGCGGACGGCCGAGGTGTCTTCGCCCTCGGGTTGATTCACCAGGAACTCGGAACCGAGATTCGAGGTCATGATGATCAGCGTGTTGCGGAAATCGACGGTACGGCCCTGGCCGTCGGTCAGGCGGCCGTCGTCGAGCACCTGCAACAGGACGTTGAAGACGTCAGGATGCGCCTTCTCGATCTCGTCGAACAGCACGACCTGGTAGGGCCGGCGCCGCACCGCTTCGGTGAGCGCGCCGCCCTCGTCATAGCCGACATAGCCCGGAGGCGCGCCGATCAGCCGCGAGACCGAATGCTTCTCCATGTACTCGGACATGTCGAGGCGGACCATCGCGGTCTCGTCGTTGAACAGGTACTCCGCCAAGGCTTTGGTCAGCTCGGTCTTGCCGACGCCGGTCGGCCCCAGGAACATGAACGAGCCGGTCGGCCGGTTCGGGTCCTGCAAGCCGGCGCGGGAGCGGCGCACGGCGGTTGCGACCGCACGCACGGCCTCGGCCTGGCCGACGACGCGCTTGCCGAGCTGCTCCTCCATCTTCAGGAGCTTTTCCTTCTCGCCTTCCAGCATCTTGTCGACGGGCACGCCGGTCCAGCGCGAGACCACCTGCGCGATGTGATTGGCGGTGACCGCCTCCTCCATCATCTCGCCGGAATTCTGCGTTGTATTGTCCTTGGCCTCGATGTCGGCAAGCCTCTTCTCGAGCTCCGGGATCCGGCCATAGGCCAGCTCGCCGGCCTTCTGGAATTCACCGCGCCGCTGGGCGTTGGCAAGCTCGACGCGCAAGCTGTCGAGCTCGGCCTTCAGCTTCTGGGCATTGGAGAGCTTGTTCTTCTCCGCGCTCCAGCGCGCCGTCAGCGCCGCAGACTTCTCCTCGAGCTCGGCAAGGTCCTTCTCCAGCGTCTGGAGCCGGGTCTTGGAGCCGACGTCGCTTTCCTTCTTCAGCGCCTCCTGCTCGATCTTGAGCCGGATGATCTCGCGGTCGAGCGAATCCAGCTCTTCCGGCTTGGAGTCGACCTGCATCTTCAGCCGCGCCGCGGCCTCGTCCATGAGGTCGATCGCCTTGTCCGGCAGGAAGCGGTCGGTGATGTAGCGGTTGGACAGCGTCGTGGCGGCCACAAGCGCGGAATCGGTGATCCGCACGCCATGGTGCTGCTCGTACTTGTCCTTCAGCCCGCGCAGGATCGAGATGGTGTCCTCGACCGAGGGCTCGCTGACGAAGATCGGCTGGAAGCGCCGCGCCAGCGCTGCGTCCTTCTCGACGTGCTTCTGGTACTCGTCGAGCGTGGTCGCGCCGATGCAGTGCAGTTCGCCGCGCGCGAGCGCCGGCTTCAGCAGGTTCGACGCGTCCATCGCGCCGTCGCCCTTGCCGGCGCCGATCAGCGTGTGCATCTCGTCGATGAACAGGATGAAGGTGCCCTCGCTCCCGGTCACTTCCTGGAGCACGGCCTTCAGCCGCTCCTCGAACTCGCCGCGGTATTTCGCGCCGGCAATCAGCGCACCGAGATCGAGCGAGAGCAGCTTCTTGTCCTTCAGGCTCTCCGGCACGTCGCCATTGACGATGCGCAGCGCAAGGCCTTCGGCGATGGCGGTCTTGCCGACGCCGGGCTCGCCGATCAGGACGGGGTTGTTCTTGGTCCGGCGCGAGAGCACCTGAATCGTACGGCGGATCTCCTCGTCGCGGCCGATGACCGGGTCGAGCTTGCCTTCGCGCGCGGCCTGGGTCAGGTCGCGGGCATATTTCTTCAGCGCGTCATAGGCGTTCTCGGCGGTCGCCGAGTCGGCCGTGCGGCCCTTGCGCAGCGCCTCGATGGCCGCGTTGAGGTTTTGCGGGGTGACGCCGCCCTTGCTGAGGATCGCGCCGGCCTCGCTGGTCTTCTCCAGCGTGAGGCCGAGCAGCAGCCGCTCGACGGTGACAAAACTGTCGCCGGCCTTCTCGCCGGCCTTTTCAGCGGCATCGAAGGTGCGGGCCAGTTCGGGCGCCAGATAGATCTGCCCGCCGCCGCCGGAGACCTTCGGCACCTTGTTCAGGGCGTCTTCGGTCGCCTTCAGAATTGCGCGGGATTTGCCGCCGGCACGGTCGATCAGACCGGCAGCGAGCCCCTCATTGTCGTCCAGGAGGACTTTCAGGACGTGCAGGGTCGAAAACTGCTGGTGCCCCTCGCGCATCGCAAGCGATTGCGCCGACTGGATGAAGCCCCTGGATCGTTCGGTATACTTCTCAATGTTCATCTTTTCTGTCCCTCGGCCTGCCCGTGGAGCCCTCTAAAGGCACTCCACACGGCATCTTCATTGGGTTTCCGATTTCCGCATTGACGTTTCTCAACCGGTAACGGTCGTCATTTACCGACGCTGCCGCCGGCCTGAGGCAAATGTGGGAAGCGGCTTGGGGGAGCGAAAGAGGCGAGTTCACAATTTCGTGCGCTGTTTGGCCGGCTTGGCGCCAGCAGGTCGAATCCCCTAAGTAGCGGCATGACAGCCAGCCAGACCGCCGAAATCACCGATCTCTATCGCTATCCGATCAAGGGCCTGACGCCGGAGCGCCTGCCCCGCGTCGCCTTGCGGCGAGGGGAAACCCTGCCCGCCGACCGCCGCTACGCCATCGAGAACGGCCCCAGCGGGTTCGATCCCGAGGCGCCGGCCTGGAAGCCGAAGATCCAGTTTCTGATGCTGGCGCGCAATGAGCGGCTGGCTTCCCTCGACAGCCGGTTCGAGGACGCGACCAACCGCCTGACCATCCGCAAGGACGGCCAAATCGTCGCCAGCGGCGATCTGGAGACCGCCGCTGGGCGCGCCGCCATCGAGCGCTACTTCAGCGAGAACTTTCAGCCCGAGCTGAAGGGCCCGCCCAAGGTTCTGTCAGGCAGCAACCACAGCTTTTCCGACGTCGCCCGCAAGGTCGTGTCCATCATCAATCTCGACAGCGTCCGCGCGATCGAGGCCATGCTCGGTGGCACCGCCGTCCACCCCCTGCGCTTCCGCGCCAATCTCTACGTCAAGGGCTGGCCGGCCTGGTCCGAGCTCGACCTCGTCGGCCAGACGCTCGCGATCGGCCAGGCTCGGCTGCAGGTGGTAAAGCGCATCGTCCGTTGCCCGGCCACCAATGTCGATCCGGAGACCGCAAAGCGCGACCTCGAAATCCCGCCGACGCTCTCGCGCCATCTCGGCCACATGGATTGCGGCATCTATGCCGAGGTGATCGCCGGCGGCGAGATCGGCGTGGGGGATGCAGTCGCGGTGGAAGAGCCGAAGCTGGTGTGAGCTTCGTAGGGTGGGTCAGCCGAAGGCGCAACCCACCACTTCTGTCACCGCAGAAACCAAAGAGGTGGGTTACGCCCGCGGACCGCGCTTCGCGCGACCGCGAGCTAACGCACCCTACGTCTCACCTCAGTTCGGCATCACATACGCATAGATGCGGCCGCGCGAGACCGGGGCCTCGCGGACGCGATTGCCGTTGTTGCCGGAGATCATGATCGGATTGCCCTGCGCGTCGACGCCGGTGATGATTCCGACGTGGCCGCCCCGGCCGCCGCGCGACATCACCGCGATGGCACCGACCTGCGGGCCGGAGACACGCGTGCCGTAACGCGCGAACGAATTCGCCATGTCCGAGCCGGTGCCGTGGTGACCGGTTTTCTCAAGCACCATGTTCATGAAGCGCGCGCACCACAGGCTGCCGCGCCCGGTCGGGTTGCCGCCGAGATAACGGCGCGCCTCGGACACGAGGCCCGATCCGCCGCCAAAACCGCCGCTCATACCCGCGTTGCCAATGTCGCCAGCGCTGCTCCTGTTGACAGCATGGCTCATGTTGGCAGCGCGGCTCACTTTGCCGGCGCGGCGCATGTTTCCGCCGATGCCCATGTCACCGCTGCCCATGTCACCGCCGCCCGCGTAGCGCATGTCACCCATGCCGCCGCTATTGGCGTTCGGATCGTAGTTGGCCTGCGTGTTCATGAATCCGCCGGCCTGCAGCTGCGCCGCGCTGCGCTCGAAGCGCGAGCCGCGGGCCTGGTGCCGATAGTGATGATGTCTACTGGCGTGGTGCACGTAAGCGTGCCGCTCTGCGCTATGACGATGAGGCCGCGCCGAGGCCGGAGAAACAAACGCGGCGACCGCCGCGAAGAAAAGCGCCAGCGCGACAACACAACGCGACAGGCGAGACGCAAACAACTCGAACATTAATCATCCTTCGTTGACACCCCCACTCCCAGCCGGCCCGTGCGCGGCCGACATCCGCCGGGCCGTAAAGCTTCCGGATGTGGCGAGAACAAGACGCCGCGCATCGGCGCGAATTAACGCTTCGGTGAATTGCTGCGATGATTTTGTGTCGATGCAGGTCTGTTGCCGCCGCATTGCGGACAACAGCATTAACTGCAATTCTCGAAACAACGGCTTGAAGAGAGGGAAACAGTTAATGCCCCACGCCACGACCAGGGACGACGTCCGCATCTATTTCGAAGAGGCGGGCCAGGGATCGCCGATCATTTTTCTGCATGAGTTCGCGGCCGACTACACGAATTGGGAGCCGCAGATGCGCTACTTCTCGCGCGGCCACCGCTGCATCACCTATTCCGCGCGCGGCTACACGCCGTCGGACGTGCCTGAGGGCGAGGTCTACACCTCACGCATTTCTACACCGACGCGCTCGCGGTGCTCGATCATCTCAGAATCGATCGTGCGCATCTCGTCGGGCTCTCGATGGGCGCTTATTCGTCGCTTCAGGTCGGACTGAACGCGCCACAGCGTGCGCTGTCGATGACGCTCGCCGGCGTCGGCTCCGGCTCGGAGATCGAGAATCTCGACGCCTGGCGCAAGCAATGCCGCGCCAATGCCGAGCAGTTCGAGACGCTCGGCTCCACGGAGGTGGCAAAAATCACGCGCGAGGCGCCGAGCCGGATTCCGTTCCTGGTCAAGGACCCGCGCGGCCACGCCGATTTCTACGCCGCGCTGGCGCGGCACGATGCCAGGGGATCGGCGAGCACGATGCGCGGCTTCCAGGGCGGCCGTCCCTCGATCTTTGCGATGACGGACGCGATCAGGGGCGTCGCAACGCCGGCGCTGATCATCTGCGGCGACGAGGACGATCCCTGCGTCGGGCCGAGCCTGTTCTTGAAAAGGCATCTGCCGGCCGCGGGTCTTGCGATGTTTCCGAAGTCGGGGCACGTGCTCAACCTCGAGGAGCCCGCGCTGTTCAACGAGACCGTGGAGCGGTTCGTCACGCTGGTGGAAGCCGGACGATGGCCGGCACGCGATCCGAGGTCGCTGCCGGTGGGTTGACTTGTCATTCCGGGATGCGCCGGCAGGCGCAGGCCCGGAATCCATCGCTCGACAAACGCTGTGGTACGATGGATTCCGGGCTCGCGCTTCGCGCGCCCCGGAATGACTGCGGCTACTACTTCCCCCCGCCGCGCGTCAGCAGAAACACGCCCTGCTCGCCGAACATGTTCCACACCCACCAGGGCAGGTTCAGCGGCACCGGGCGGCCATAGAGATCGAGCGCCACCGAGCGTTCCATCTTGACGTTGATCTCGTCGCAGAGCTCGACGAAATCCTTGATGGTGCAGAAGTGGATGTTGGCGGTATCGTACCAGGTCGCCGGCAGGTTCTCGGTGCGCGGCATGTGGCCGCCGATCAGGAGCTGGAGCCGCATCTTCCAGAAACCGAAGTTCGGGAACGACACGATGGCGCGGCGACCGATGCGCAGGAGATTCTCCAGCACCACACGCGGCTGCCGCGTCGCCTGAAGCGTCTGCGACAGGATCACGTAGTCGAAGGCATCATCGGGATAGTTCACGAGGTCGGTGTCGGCGTCGCCCTGCACCACCGCGAGGCCCTTGGCGACGCAGCGGTTGACGCCCTCGCGCGACAATTCGATGCCGCGGCCATCGATGCCGCGGGTCTCCAGAAGCTGGAGCAGATCGCCGTCGCCGCAGCCGACATCGAGCACCTTCGAGCCCGGCTTGACCATTTCGGCGACGAGCAGATGGTCGGCGCGAAAATGACCTGATCGTTCCGAGTCAAGGCCGCCCAACGGCAGCACTTCCTGCGCTGACATCCTAACTACCCTTGTTAGCTATTCTTGCCGTTGAGTCCGCGCGCCTTGCCTGCCGATTCCAGGAAGGCGCGGGCGATGTCGAAGAATTCGGGCACGTCGAGCAGGAAGGCGTCATGGCCGCGATCGGTCTCGATCTCGGCAAACGACACCCGCGCGCTCGACGCATTCAGCGCATGCACCAGCGCGCGCGATTCCGAGGTCGGGAACAGCCAGTCGCTGGTGAAGGAGACCACGCAGAAGCGTGTCTTGATGCCGGTGAACGCCTTCGCCAGCACGCCGCCATGGTCGCCGGCGATGTCGAAATAGTCCATCGCGCGCGTCAGATAGAGATAGGAGTTGGCATCGAAGCGCTCGACAAAGGACGAGCCCTGGTAGCGCAGATAGGACTCGACCTGGAAGTCGGCGTCGAACGAGAAGGTCGGCAGCTCGCGATCCTGCATGCGCCGGCCGAACTTGCGATGCAGCGCGGCGTCGGAGAGATAGGTGATGTGCGCAGCCATCCGTGCAACCGCAAGGCCACGATGCGGATGGATGCCATGATCGGCATAGCCGCCATTGTGCCAGTCGGGATCGGCCATCACAGCCTGGCGGCCGAGCTCGTGAAAGGCGATGTTCTGCGCCGAGTGCCGCGTCGAGCAGGCAATCGCCAGCGCGGAATAGACGCGCTCGGGATAGGCCGCGGTCCATTGCAGCACTTGCATGCCACCCATCGAGCCGCCGACCACCCCGAACAGCGTGTCGATGCCGAGCCGGTCGATCAGCATCGCCTGCGCGCGAACCATGTCGGGAATGGTGATGACCGGAAAATCCAGGCCCCACACTTTGCCGGTCGCGGGATTGATCGAGGCCGGCCCGGTCGAGCCCATGCAGCCACCAATCACATTGGCGCAGATGATGAAGTATTGGCTCGGATCGAGCGGACGGCCCGCACCAACCAATGTTTCCCACCAACCGGGCTTGCCGGTGACGGGGTGCACATTGGCGACATGCTGGTCGCCGGTCAGCGCATGGCAGATCAGGATCGCGTTGGAGCGGTCCGCGTTGAGCTCGCCATAGGTCTGGTAGGCGATCTGGAACGGCGAAAGATCGACCCCGCAGTCGAGCGGCAACGGCTGATCGGCACCGAAATGCGCGACGAGCGAACTCGGATGATCCACCTCGTGCGACCGTTCATCGGCACTGATCGCGGGACTGGGAATCGACGTGACGCCAACCATCTCTGACCATCGACCTCGTTTGCGATCGGACTTCAGATCGCTACTGACATCAGGCCATAAAAAACCCGGCCTGAACGATAGGTTCGGCCGGGATCGAAAGCGTCCCCGGCCTGTTTAGCGAGTTTTTTAACGTGGCTGCAAGCCGGCCGGCTCAAATGACCACGGAACAGGCAAAACCTAGCGGCTTGGACGGTTTTCGTCAAGATACGGTCCGGATTGACCAAATTCGCCCCCGTCACGTGAGCCGAAAAGGCCCAATTTCCCTTTGCATTTCTCTTTGCTTTCGCCGCTCCGACTGCCTAATCAAGACACCGACCGCAGCGGGTCCGACCTGATGGACCCGCATTGGAACGCCTCTCAACAGCACTTGCCAGATATGTCCCAACGTCCGCCCGCGCCACCATCGTTGCAGGAATTGCGCAAGGAGATCGACGCGATCGACGAGGGCATGCATCGCCTGCTGATGCAGCGCGGCGACATCATCGACCGCCTGATCCAGGTGAAGCAGACCCAGGAGGTCGGCTCGGCGTTCCGGCCGGCGCGCGAGGCCGACATGATGCGGCGGATCGTGGAGCGCCATCGCGGCATCCTGCCGCTCGACACGGTCGAGAGCATCTGGCGCGTCATCATCGCGACGTTCACCTACGTGCAGGCACCGTTCGCAGTGCATGCCGACATCTCGGTGAGCGAGCCCGCGATGCGCGATTCCGTGCGATTCCATTTCGGCTTCACGGTGCCTTACGTCGCGCATTTCAGCGCGCAGGCGGCGGTCGAGGCGGTGGCGAAATCCAAGGGCGACCTGGCGCTGGTCTCGGCGACTTCCAGCCGCACCCCGTGGTGGCTGGAGCTGGAAGCCGAAGGCGCACCGAAGATCATCGCGCGGCTGCCTTTCGTCGAACGCGCCGACCATCCGGCCGCGCTGCCCGTGTTCGCGATCTCGCGCGTCGCCGACAGCGCCCTGGTGACGGAGGTGGAGACCTTCAGCGTGCGCGTCTCTGGTTGGAATGCCGAGATCGCGCGGGCGCTGTCGCCGCTCGCCGACATCGTGGCGGTGCCCGATACCGCCTTCGACGGCGCGGCGCTGCTGGTCTCGGTCACGAGCGCGAGCAGCATCGACAAGATCAAGGCTGCCCTGATCGAGGCGGGGGCCTCGGTGCGCTCCACGGCCCTCGTCGGCAGCCACGCAACGCGCTATACGGTGCCCCCGACCGGGTCGAAATCGTAAATCACGAGCCGCCTGCCATTCCGGAGTTGAAGATGTCCCGCCCCGTGCCGAACCCCGGCATTCTCGATATTGCGCCTTACACGCCCGGCAAGAGCCCGGTGCCGGAGCCGGGCCGCAAGGTGTTCAAGCTCTCGGCCAACGAGACGCCGTTCGGTCCCTCGCCCAAGGCGATCGCGGCCTTCAAGAACGTGGCGGATCATCTGGAAGACTATCCGGAAGGCACCTCGCGGGTGCTGCGCGAAGCCATCGGGCGCAGCTTCGGCCTCGACCCCAACCGCATCATCTGCGGCGCCGGCTCGGACGAGATCCTCAACCTGCTCGCCCACACCTATCTCGGCCAGGGCGACGAGGCGATCTCGACCACGCACGGCTTCCTGGTCTACCCGATCGCGACCATGGCGGTCGGCGCCAGGAACGTCATCGCACAGGAGAAGAACCTCACCTGCGACGTCGACGCCATCCTCAAGGCTGTGACGCCGAAGACGAAGCTGGTGTGGCTCGCCAATCCGAACAACCCGACCGGCACCTATATTCCGTTCGACGAGGTCAAGCGCCTGCGCGCCGGCCTGCCCTCGCACGTGCTGCTGGTGCTGGACGCCGCCTACTGCGACTACGTCTCGCGCAACGATTACGAGATGGGCATCGAGCTGGTCGCCACCACCGAGAACACCGTGGTGACGCACACCTTCTCCAAGATCCACGGCCTCGCCGCGCTGCGCATCGGCTGGATGTTCGGCCCCGAGCACATCATCGACGCCGTCAACCGCATCCGCGGTCCGTTCAACGTGTCGACGCCGGCGATGTATGCCGCGGTCGCCGCGATCGAGGACACCGCGCATCAGACGATGTCGAAGCAGTTCACCGAGACCTGGCGCAACTGGCTCACCGGGGAGATCGGCAAGCTCGGGCTGAAGGTGACGCCGAGCGTCGCCAATTTCGTGCTGATCCACTTTCCGACCGAGAAGGGCAGGACCTCGGACGAGGCCGACGCCTTCCTGACCAAGCGGGGCCTCGTGCTGCGGGCGCTGAAGAACTACGGCCTGCCGCATTCACTGCGCATGACCATCGGCACCGAGGAGGCCAACCGCCTCGTCGTCGACGGTTTGCGCGACTTCATGGCCGGCAAATGAGCGTACAGCCGCACTTCCAGCGCGTCGCCCTGATCGGCTTCGGCCTGATCGGCGGCTCGATCGCGCGCGCCGCGAAGCTCCAGGGCCTGGCCGGCGAGATCGTCACCACCGCGCGCTCGGAGAAGACGCGCGCCCGCGTGCTCGAGCTCGGCATCGTCGACCAGGTCGTGGCGACCAATGCGGAAGCGGTGAAGGATGCCGACCTCGTCATCCTCTGCATTCCCGTCGGCGCCTGCGGACCTGTGGCGCAGGAGATCGCCGCGCATCTGAAACCCGGCGCGATCGTCTCCGACGTCGGCTCGGTCAAGGGCGCGATCGTCAGGGACATGGTGCCGCATCTGCCGAAGACCGTTCATTTCGTGCCGGCGCACCCCGTGGCGGGCACCGAGCACTCGGGCCCCGACTCCGGTTTCGCCGAGCTCTTCATCAACCGCTGGTGCATCCTGACCCCGCCGGAAGGCGTCGACGCGTCGGCTACCGATCGCCTGCGCGCCTTCTGGGCGGCGATGGGTGCCAAGGTCGAGATCATGACGCCGGATCACCATGATCTCGTGCTCGCGATCACCAGCCATCTGCCGCATCTGATCGCCTACACCATCGTCGGCACCGCCGACGAGCTGGCGCAGGTGACGGAGTCAGAGGTCATCAAGTTCTCCGCCGGCGGCTTCCGCGATTTCACCCGCATCGCCGCGTCCGATCCGACGATGTGGCGCGACGTCTTCCTCGCCAACAAGGAAGCCGTGCTGGAGATGCTCGGCACCTTCACCGAGGACCTGGCAAAACTCACCCGCGCGATCCGGCGCGGCGACGGCGAAGCGCTGTTCGACCACTTCACCCGCACCCGCGCCATCCGCCGCGGCATCGTCGAGATCGGCCAGGATTCGGCGGCGCCCGATTTCGGCCGGCCGCATGCGGCGCTGAAGAAGCCGTAGCTGTGCTGCCAATCCTCATCCTGAGGAGCGCGGAACGCGCGTCTCGAAGGATGAAGGCCCGGCTGGTGGCCTCGCCCTTCGAGACGCCGCGCGAAGAGCGCGGCTCCTCAGGGTGAGGGTTAGACATTTTCCCACGCGGCTCCACCAATCGGTTGAGCCGACGCGTCGCCAAATCAATACAGCGGCGGGATCTGGCCGACCTTGACCGGGCCGAGCAGCACGGCGCCGTCCACGAACTTCAGCGGGAAGCTGCGGGCCTTCTTGCCTTCCAGCGTGCTCTCGGTGCCGATCGAATTGATGCCGGCGGCAACGCCGGCATTGGCGTTCTGCTTGATGACCTTGCCGAGGCCGGGGACGGCGCGATCGAGCGCGCCGAACAGATTGTTGAGATCCTGCGACTTCACGCCGGGCGCGACACGGTCGAGGGTTGCCTGCGGCACGCCCTCCTCCAGCATCTTCTCGATGCCGAGCGCCGGGATCACCCGCTCGAGGCCGGTCACCGTCATCTGCAATTCGCCGTCGAGTCGGCCATTGACCGAGAGTCCGAGCGTGCCGGCTGCGACCGCGATCATCTCGCCCTGCTGGATCCGCGACTGCACGATCTCGATATGGCCGCCGGCGGCCTGGATCTCGCGGAAGCGCTGCGGCCATGGCTTTGGCGTGAGGTCGGAGAGGCCGGTGACCTTGGCGCGCGTATCCGCCTCGAACGGCTCGGCGAGCAAGGGATGAACACCCTGGATGCTGCCCTGCGCGACATGGAGCACGGTCTCGATCACGGGATGATCGGACGGCGATCCGTCCGCGAGGCGCCCGTGCAGCTCGACCTGCTTGGCGCGCGCGAGCGGCACCTGCACGCTGCCGTCGAGCCGGTTGATGACGGGATCGTCGAACACGATGGAGGCGCGGTCCGGCACCGCCGGCAGGCCGACCACGCTGCTGCGGCCCTTGCTCCAGTTCACCACGAAGGTGTTTTGCGTAACGCCGTCGGTGAGGGTCGCCGGCGCGGAGAATTCGGCGATGACGCGCTTGGGATCGTAGACCTGGGCGACGACCAGGATGTTGTCGAGCTTGGCCGTGAACGGCGTCTTGCTCGCGTTCTGCGAGACCAGGGCGACGCTGGCGCCGGAGCACTGGACCTCGAAGCGGAACGGGAAGCCCGCGATCGAGCGCTTGGCGCAATCATAGATGCGGCCGGACTTGGCCTCCTGCGCGCGCCAGGCGTCCGCGGCGATCTCGGCCTGCGAAGCGGCATAGAACCAGAAGCAGCTCCACGCGACGGCGAGGATCAGGAGGAGAACGGGTGCGATGAAAAGGCCCCAACGGGGGCGGCGGCCTGCGGCAACGGTCAGATTGGACATGCGGCGACCCTTTGACCCCAGATTTTGTCAAATGTAAGCGAGGTTCGGCTGCGACGAAAGGCGGAGAATTCGCTTCGCTTGGGGGCGCGGTTCTGGTAGCCGTGCCCGCCATGTCGGAAATCACCCTCCCCTCCGTCACGACAGCCAAGGGCGACCTCTGGGTGTTCGGCTATGGCTCGCTGATGTGGCGGCCGGGCTTCGAATTTATGGAGCGCCTCCCGGCGCGGCTGGTCGGCGAGCATCGTGCGCTCTGTGTCTATTCCTTCGTGCATCGCGGCACGCCGGAGAAGCCGGGCCTGGTGCTCGGGCTCGATCGCGGCGGCGCCTGTCGCGGTATCGCCTTCCGTGTCGCCGAAAAGAACCGCGCCGACGTCGTCGCCTATTTGCGCGCGCGCGAGCAGGTGACGTCGGTCTATCGCGAGGTGATGCGTTCGGTGTGGCTGGAGAACGATGCGCGGCAGCGCGTCTCCGCACTCGCTTACGTCGTCGACCGCGGCCATGTGCAATATGCCGGCCGGTTGTCGCTCGCCGATCAACATCGCCACGTGCTCCAGGGGCACGGCCAGTCCGGGGCCAATCGCGACTACGTGACCGCGACGGTGAAGGCGATCGAGGCCGAAGGCTTTCGCGACACGCAGCTGCATCAGCTCGCGACGATGCTGCATGGGGAGGCGCATTCCCTGCACGCGCCGGCTCCGAGCGAAGACCGCGAAAGTCGCTAGCTTTCGGTCGGCGCGTAGCTCGGGGCCGAACCGATCAACTGCTCCTGCTCCTTGCGGCCCGCCTCGACGAGGCGGCCGGTTGCCTCTTCGATGGCCGTTTGCACACGGGAGAGATACTCGTCCTTCGGCAGGCCCGCCGGCAGCGGATCGAGAAACTCCACCACCAGCGTGCCGGGATAGCGCATGAAGGTGCGGCGCGGCCAGAACAGGCCGGAATTGAGCGCGATCGGCAGACACGGCACGCCGCAGGACGAATAGATCTGCGCAAAGCCGGTCTTGTAGTCGGGGGGGGCGCCCGGCGCGCGGCGCGTGCCCTCCGGAAAGATCACGAGCTGGCGGCCGCTGCGCACCGCCACGCGTGCCCGCCGCGTCATGTCCAGCAGCGCCTTCACGCCGGCCTTGCGGTCGATCGCGATCATCCCGGTCTTGACCAGGAACTGACCGAACACCGGAATCTGCATGAGCTGACGCTTGAGGATGAAGATCGGGCGGTGGAAGAACCCCGGCAACACGAAGGTTTCCCAGAACGACTGATGCTTTGCCACGATCACCAGCGGCCCCTGCGGAATCTTCTCCTGCCCGCGGAATTCCACCTTGATGTTGCAGATCACCCGCATCAGGACCAGCGTCGCCTTCGCCCACCATTCCGCGACCGTCAGCATGGCGCGCGGCGGCATCGCAAAGGTCGGCAGCGCCACGATCGCGAGACACACCAGCACGGCATAGAACAGCACGTTGAACAGGAGCGAGCGCAGGAAAATCAAGAACATCGACGATCCGATCAATTGCCGATCAATTGGCCTGTGCAGTGGCGGGCCGCTTCGGCTGCATCCCGGGAGGCTGCTCCGATACTTCGGGCGAAAGGTCAATCCCGAAATCCTCCAGCCGCACCCTGAGTTCGGCCGCGATGTACTTGACATATTCCGACAGCAGCAGCCGCAAGGTGGACGCCGAGGCCCACCACGGCTCCTCGCGCCATTTGTCGCCGACCACGGCGAACGGGATCAGAATCGTCTCCGGCATCGCGTGCGAGAATTCCACCAGCGCGCGCGGCATGTGATAGTTCGAGGTCACCACGATCAGCGATTTGAACCGGCGCGCCTGCGCCCAGCGGCGCGCCTCCGCCGCATTGCCGCGGGTCGAGAGCGCGGTGCGGTCGAGGTCGACGCAGCAGGTCATGAAGGACTGGTTCTCCGGCAGGGTGCGGGAGATATCGCTCGCGGTCGAGGTCGGATGCACGCCGGAAATCAGGAGCCGCCTGCCGTAACCGGCGGCCAGCAGCTCCATCGCATCCGACACCCGCGAGGAGCCGCCGGTCAAGACCACGATGCCGTCTGCCTTGCGGTCCGGCACGATCTCGGCGCCGCGCAACTGCGACAGGAACGCGATGAAGCCCGCCGCCGCGCCGACGAAGGCGAACGCGATCGTCGACACCACGGCTGCGCGCAGCCAGCCGCGCGGCAATTTCGGCGATCGATCGTCGGTCGGCGAGGTCATGCGATGTCGGTAATCCCTTCCCCGGATGATTTTAAAACGTTTTGAGGCGAAGTGGAGTCCGGTTTGCCGGACTAATCGACGTCGTTCAAGGTTGCGAACAACGTCTGGCGCGAGGCGACGGCGGTGATGGCGCCGATCAGCACCGCCTGCACCGCGAGTACGACATAGCCGGAGGGCCGCAGCGAGAAGGTGCCGAGCAGGGCGGCGAACTGGTCGCCGACGGGCGTCCCTGAAAACCAGCCGGCGATCGACTCGGAAAAGCCGAACACCAGCATGGCGGCGCCGCCGCCGATCACGCCGCCCTCCAGGCCCAGCCTGAGGAAATGGCGCAGGAAGCGGTTGGCGATGTAGCGGTCGCCGGCGCCGACGAAATGCAGGACCTCGACGATCGGACGATTCGCCGCCATGGCGCCGCGGGTCGCGAACGACACCGAGATGATGGTCGCGATGATGACGAGCGCGAGGATGCCGAGACCGGCGAGCACCGTGGCGTTGGTCATCGAGCGCATGCGCTCGATCCAGGCGCGGTGATCGTCGACGCTGGCGCTTGGCGCCACTTGCGTCACGCGGGCGCGCAAGGCGGTCAGATCGAGCGCCGTGCCGGGCTGCACGCGCGCGATGATCATGCGCGGCACCGGCAGATCGTCCATCGACAGTCCGGTGCCGAGCCAGGGCTCGAGCAGCTTGCCGCTCTCGTCCTTGGTGAACGGCTTGACCTCGACGATGCCGGCTTGGGCGCGCATCGCCTCGGTCACCGCGGCGGTGTCGCGCTCGAGGTCGCGCCCGGACTGCGGGCGAATCTGGATGGTGATCTCGCTTGCGACATCCGACTGCCATTCGGCGGCGGAGGCGCTGACCAGCAGCACCGTGCCGGTGGTCATCGAAGCGAGGAAGGTCATGATGGCGACGACGGCAACCAGCGCGCGGCCGTGGATCGAGGCGCGCGGCACGATCGGCGACATGTTGCGCGCCTTGGCCGGAAGCTGCGGACGCTCCTGTCCGAGATCGACCAGTACGCCGCGCTCGTCGGTCCTACTCATAGACGTGCAGCCGTCCCTGATGCAGCACCAGCCGCCGCGCCTCGTACTGGTCCATCAGGCCGATATCGTGGGTCGCGATGATGACGGCGGTGCCGGATTTGTTGAGCTCGATGAAAAGGCGCAGCAGGCGGCGGCCGAGCGTCGGGTCGACGCTGCCGGTCGGCTCGTCCGCGAGCAGAAGCTGCGGCCGCGAGATCACCGCGCGCGCGATCGCCGCACGCTGTTTCTCGCCGCCGGACAGGATCGGCGGCAGCGCGTCCATGCGCTCGCCGAGTCCGACCCAGCGCAGCAGGTCGATGACCTCCTTGCGATAGCTCGACTCGCTGCGGCCCATGACGCGGAACGGCAGCGCGACGTTCTCGTAGGTCGTCATGTGATCGAGCAGACGGAAGTCCTGGAGCACGATGCCGATGCGCTTGCGCAGGTCGGCGATCTCGTCCTTGCCGAGCTGCGAAATGTCGTGGCCGAACAGGTTGACGAGGCCGCGCGTCGGCCGGTGCGAGAGGAACAGCAGACGCAAGAGCGAGGTCTTGCCGGCGCCGGACGGGCCGGTGAGGAACTGGAAGGAGTGCGCCGGAATCTGGAAATTGAGGTCGCGCAGGATCTCCGGCCCCAGACCGTAACGCAATCCGACATTTTCGAACCGAACCAAGCTCAGCTCCGTTCGAGAGGGGGCGATGGCCGCGACGCGATGCTCCGCCACGCGCGATCAACGGTTTTTGCGACCGTTATGGTTTCCGGTTCGTTAACGGTCGCCCTGTAGCATCCAGGACGCCCGGGTCTCCGCGACCCTGGCATCGTCAAGACTCGTTCATGCATCAAGGCTCGTCCATGCATATCGTCTGCCCCCATTGTACGACATCCTACGCCATCAAGCTTGCGAGCCTTGGGGCGAACGGGCGGACAGTCCGCTGCTCCCGGTGCAAGCAGACCTGGGTCGCCTATGCCGAGGATGCCATCGAGGAGGCGTCCGTCCCGGCCATGGCTGCGGCCAGCCAGGCCGACGACCAGTCCGATCTCGCCGAGCAGTGGAACTCCTACGCCAAGGACGACGGCGCCACCGACACGCCTGTCGTCGACAGCCCCTCCATCGCCAGCGACTGGCCGGAGGAGGACGCCAGGGAGACCGAGGACGAATGGTCGGCGGCGGCCCGGGACGCCGAGGATGAGGTCGCCGGCGCGCAGCACCAGTCCTGGTTCCGCGGCCTGTTCAGCCGGCGCGGGGCGCGGGTGAGGCGTCAGGTCCCCACCGTGGCGCCGCGAAAGTCCCATTTCGGCCTGCCGACCGCCTGCGCCGCCATGGGCGCGCTGGTGCTGGCCCTGATCGTCTGGCGCGGCGACATGGTGCGGCTGCTGCCGCAGACCGCGGCCTTCTACAAGATGGTCGGCCTCGACGTTAACCTGCGCGGGCTGGCCTTCAAGGACGTCAAGCTCTCCAGCGAGACCGTTGACGGTAAACAGGTGTTGGTGATCGAGGGCGTCATCGTCGGCGAGGGCAAGAAGCCGCTCGACATCCCGCGGCTGCGCTTTGCGGTGCGCGACGCGCAGGGCGCGGAAATCTATGCCTGGAATGCGGTGCTGGAGCAGACCGTGCTGCGGCCCGGCGAGCGCGCCTTCTTCCGCTCGCGCCTGGCCTCTCCGCCGCCGGAGGGCCGCAATATCGACGTTCGCTTCTTCAACCGGCGCGACATTGCCGGCGGCAGCGTGTAATCAGGCTCGCAAGGTCCGCACGGGAGGTTGGTCCCAAGGTTGGTCCCATGCCAAAAATCTTGATCGCCGACGACGAGGATTCGATGCGCCAGTTGGTGGCGCGCGCCATCGCCATGGACGGGCACCAGACCGTGACCGCGCAGGACGGCGCCGAGGCGCTGGAGATCCTGACCCGCGAGGACGGCGCATTCGATTTGCTGCTCACCGACATCCAGATGCCGGTGATGGACGGCATCGCGCTGGCGCTCTCCGCCGCGCGCGATTTCCCCGACCTGACCATCCTGCTGATGACCGGGTTTGCCGACCAGCGCGAGCGCGCCTCGAACCTCAACGCGCTGGTGCATGACGTCGTGACCAAACCGTTCTCGGTCGCCGACATCCGCACCGCAGTGGCGGACGCGCTGGCGGCGAAGAAGCGGTAGCACGCGGCCGCCCTGGTCACGCGGGTTATGCCGCTGTGTCGTGACGTCGCCCCCCCACATTCGATGTCGTCCTGGCGAAAGCCAGGACCCATACCGCGTGATTTATCTGTCAGAAAAGGACGGCGTACCGGGCGACGAGTCTTCGCCAAACCGCTCCCTGGGGTAATGGGTCCTGGCGCCCGTGCGCAATTGCGCACTAGGCCAGGACGACGTTGGAGAGGCGGCTCAAAAATCCTTCAGCAACCGCTCGATATAATCGAGCTCGATTTGCGGACGCGAGGTGTCCCCTAAGCGGCGGCGGAGTTCTTCGAGGATGCGGCGGACGCGCTGGGCGTCGATCTCGCCGGGGATCTTGACCGTGTAGTCGTCGCTGAACTCGCGGCCGTGAAGCGGGCGACCGAGCGGATCGGTCTGATTGCCACCGCTCTGCTGGCGGCCGGCCCGGTTGCCCGGACCATCGCCCTGCCCGTCACCATCGCCCTGCTGCATCGCCTCGGCCATCTTCTGCGCACCCTTGCGCATCGCTTCGAGAGCCTTGCCCTGCGAGTCCACGGCACCATCCGCGTTGCCCTCGCCGAGCTTTGAGCCGGCATCGCCCATGGCACCGTCGGCGGTGTCCAGGCTGCCGTCATCATCGCCCTGGTCACCGTCCTGATCGCCATCCTGGCCGGGCTGTCCCTGATCGCCCTGCTGACCTTTCTGCCCCTGTTGCCCTTTCTGGCCCTTTGGTCCCTTCTGCGTGAGGCCGCGCTTGGCGAGCTCGTCCTGCAACTTCTTCAGCCGGTCGCGCAGCGCCTGCTGGTCCTGCTGGAGGTCCGACATCGACTGGTCACCCTGCGGCTTGCCGCGCGAGCGGTCACGCCGGGAATCCTGGCCCTGCTTGTAGGTCTTGTCGCGCAATTGCTGCTGCTTGCGGATCATGTCGCTGAGCTCGTTGAGCGCCTGCTCCATGTCGCTGTCGCCGGATTGCCCGGGCTGCGCCATCTGGAGATTTTCCATGATCTGCGCCAACTGCTCGAGCATGCGCTGCGCCGCCTCGCGATTGCCTTCGCGCGCCGCTTTCTCGATCTGCTTCAGCAGGTCGTCCAGATCCCGCTGCGTGATGACGGAGCGATCGCGATTGGAGGACTGGTTTCTTTCCGTCGCGCGCTTGTACTCCTCGAGCTTCTGAATGGCATCGGATTGGTTGCTCAGGCTGCGCCCGGACTCCTTCTGGCGGAGGTTATCGCCGGCATCCTGCATCGCCTTTTCCGCGCCATCGAGCAGCGCATCGGGATCCTGATCCTGCTGGGCAGCGACGGACGGCAGGCCTCCCAACAGGAAGGCGAGGCAGGCGATCGACATCGCCTTCAAGACTGGCACGCGTGCTAGCTTCCGCATTTCCGGTCCCGCGTAAACTGGTTGGCCCCGTCGTCCCCCGCCTTGGCCCGGTTGCTCGCCGACTTCCGATAGGCCTGAAGCTGCTGGCGCAATGCGTCCTGCTGCTGCGCCAGCTCCTCGAGCTGCTCGGGCGTCGCGTGCTGGGTCTTTTGTCGCAGCTCGACGGCCTTGTCGAGGATGAGCTGGACCTCCGCCGGGAACGGCTGCCGGGGACCCAGCGGATTTTGCTCGGCGCGCCGGGCAAGGTCGCGCACCTTGCCGGCCATGGCCTCGCGGAGCTTTTGCGTCAGCACCCGGATCTCGTCCTCGCTGGCACCGCGCTCCAGCGCCCGCTTGAGCGCGTCCTGCGCCGAGCGCAGCGCGGCGTTGACGCTGCCGGCGACACCGTCGTCCTCGATAGTGACCGCGAACGCCCACATGCTCGCCACCACGTCACGCATCGCGTCGTCGGTGCGGGCCGCCTCGAGCTGGAGCGCCAGGCTGCGCAGACCGAGATAGCAGCCGGCATCCGGGGTAAACAATTCGGGCGCGATCATCAGCGCGTCGAGCGCGGCGTAGACGTCGGAATTCTTGTTGGCGTCGAGCGCGAGGATGCGGCGCTGCTCGATCAGCGCGCGCGAGAGCGGGTTCGTGAACAGCCGCTCGGGCAGGCGCATGTTGAAGGGTTCGCTTCTGGCCTCGTTGCCGGCCTCGTCCTTGGCGGTGAGCCTCAGCGTGACGTCGGCGCCGGCATAGGGGTCCTCGCTGAGGTCCTTCACCGTCTGGCCGACGCCGTTGCGGGTGCGCGCATTCGGCAGCACCAGCGGGAATTGCGGCGGCTGGAACAGCGGCCGTGCGGCAGCCTTGGTATCGCCGTCCTTGCCGCCATCCTTCGCGCCATCCTTGGCATCGGCGGGGCGCAGGCCAAATTGCGCTTCGGCGCCGGTGACGCCGTAATCGTCCTCGATCTTGTAGGAGAGTTGAAGCGCACCGCGCGCCTGGCGCTCCGGATCCTTGGCCAACGCAATCGTCGGCGCGCGGTCCGGCGTTGCCGCAAACGCCCATTGCGGCTGGCCGGCGGGGGCGCGGACATGCGCGGTGCCGTCACCGGTGATGGCGAAATGCTTCTCGTTGGTGCCCTTGGGCGTGGCTTCGGTGGGGGCGACCTCCTTGAGGCCGCCGGAGACGACGACATCCAGGCTGCCGCCGGAGGAGCGCACGATCAGGGTCGAGCCGGCGGGAACGGCGAGCGGGCCGCCGGCGGGCAGCGCCGCGGCCTCCTTGTTGGCGGCCGACAGGATCACCGGCGGCTTGCCGGTGTAGAGCGGCGGCGTGACCCAGGCATCGACGCGAACATTGGTCGGCGCCAGCACGCCGTTCCAGTCGAAGGCCGCGCCGAGCCGCATCGCGCGCTCGTTGCCGGCGGCGAAGAAGGTCGCAACCAGCATCACCATGACCAGCGCTCGCAGCGCCCAGGGATCGTGAAGCGCGAGCCGCGGGCGCGGCAGACCGGCGCGGATGCGCTTGAGCGAGGCCAGCGTACGCTCACGCTGCGCCTGCCACAGCGCCTTCGCGACAGGGTCCTGCGAGGTCAGCGTGTCCGTGAGCGTGGTGGCCGGGCGGTGACGGATGCCGGAGCCGCGGTCGAGCCGGCTCAAACCTTCCTCGCGGCTCGGCCAGCGGAAGCGAACCAGCGGGAACAGGGCGGCAATCGCGACGCCGGCGAAAACAACGAGACCAATGGCGCGGGCAAGGAACGGCAGCGCCAGCCAGAGACCGGCCCAGGACAGCGCCAGGAACAGGCCGACGACGGTCAGAAGCCGCGCCAGATTCGGCCAGGCACGCTCCCACGCGATGGCATATCTGGCCCGATCGAGGGCCTGCGCCAGCTTCAGCCGCGGCAGAGCGTCGCCATCGCGGATCGGGTCTGACGGGTCGGGGGTGACGCCGTTCAATCAGCTCTCCAAGTTGCCCGGGAGAGAAGAGCGTATCACAACGGCAGCACTGAGGCATCCGTTCCTGTACGGGAGACACCCCTTTTCCCGCATAACACGAGGACGTGACTGGCCCGCCGCAACCCCGTAATTTCCGCGCCGCCATCCAGGGACAAGCAAAGGGAAAACGAAGGAAACGCCATGGACAAGAAGATGCACGACAAGGGCCTGGAAGTCCGCAAAGCGGTGCTGGGGGAAGCCTATGTCAACAACGCCCTGAAGAACGTCGACGATTTCAACCGTCCGTTCCAGGAGATGCTCAACGAATATTGCTGGGGAACGGTGTGGGGCCGCGAGGAGCTGCCGCGCAAGACCCGCAGCATGCTCAACATCGCGATGATCGCGATTCTCAACCGCCAGCACGAATTCCGCGCGCATCTGAAGGGCGCTCTCACCAACGGCGTCACCCGCGACGAGATCCGCGAGATCCTGATGCAGGTCGCGATCTATGGCGGCATGCCAGCCGCAGTCGACAGTTTCCGCATCGCGCGCGAGGTGTTCGCGGAGATCGACGGGAAGGCGTGAGGGAGCGCGAGGGTGAGGGACGCAACATGTGTCCCCACCGTCGTCCCGGCCGGGGACCCATAACCACCGCCGGACATGTTTACGGGAACTCGGAGTTACCGGCGCCGCACAATGACTCCTCCCTGGGGGTATGGGTCCCGGCCTTCGCCGGGACGACAGCGGAGGGTGGCGCGCAGCTTCGCTCTCAACAACGAATAATCAAAACAAGGAAACACCATGGACATCGGATTCATCGGCCTCGGAAACATGGGTTTCCCGATGGCGCGGCGGCTGGTCGAGGCGGGCCACAAGCTCGTCGTGTTCGACACGCGCAAGGAGGTCGTCGACAAGCTCATCGCGCGCGGCGCGACGCCAGCGACATCACCGAAGGACGTGGCAGATCAGGTCGAGACCGTGATGGCGAGCCTGCCCTCGCTGCAAGCTTCGTTTGAAGTTGCAACGGGGACGAACGGCGTGATCGAGGGCAAGCGCGTCAAGCGCTTCATCGATCTGTCCACCGTCGGCTCGACGATGGCTTCGAAGATTCACGCCCTGCTCGCCAAGCGCGACATCGTGCAGATCGACTGCCCCGTCTCCGGCGGCGTCGGCGGCGCCGAGAAGGGCACGCTGGCGGTGATGGTGTCGGGGCCGAAGGCGGAGTTCGAGCTGCTGAAGCCCGCGCTCGATGTGATCGGAAAGGTGTTCTTCATCGGCGAGAAGCCGGGGTCTGCCCAGACCATGAAGCTCGCCAACAATTTCCTCTCGGCCACCGCGATCGTGGCGACGTCGGAAGCTGTCGTCATGGGAGTGAAGGCCGGGCTCGATCCCGCCGTGATGATCGACGTCATCAATGCCGGCTCGGGCATGAACACCGCGAGCCGCGACAAGTTTCCGCGCGCAGTGCTGCCGCGCACGTTCGATTTCGGCTTCGCCACGGGGCTGATGGTGAAGGACGTCCGCCTCGCGCTGGAGGAAATGAAGCAGCTCGGCCTGTCGATGGAGGTCGCGGATGCCGTCGGGCGCCTGTGGGAGACCGTGATCAGCGCGGAAGGCGCCGATTCCGATTTCACCGCGGCGATCAAGCCGATCGAGAAGAAGGCGGGGGTAGTGGTTGGTAGGAAGACCGGCGGATTGGCGGGGAAGTAGCCGTCCCAATTTCAGCTCGTCGTCCCGGGGCGCGCGAAGCGCGAGCCCGGGACCCATAACCACAGGGAGACGTTTGGCGAAGACTCGTAGTTACCAGTTCGCACCACAACCACTTCCTGTGGTTATGGGTCCCCGCCTTCGCGGGGACGACAGCAAGCGTGAGGCGCGACCTTACCGCACCTCACGCGCCTCACAGCCACGGCGCCGGCGTATCCATCGCGATCAGCTGCTCGACCTCGATGCGCGGGCGCACCACGGCGTACTGGTCGCCCTTCACCAGCACCTCGGGCACCAGCGGCCGCGTATTATAGGTGCCGGCCTGCACGGCGCCATAGGCTCCGGCGGTCATAATGGCGAGGAGATCGCCCGCCTTCGGCGTCGGCAGCGTGCGGTCGAGCGCGAGATAGTCGCCGGTCTCGCAGACCGGGCCGACGACGTCGGCCACCATCGTCGCCGCATCCCTGGCCGGCTGCGTCACCGGCAGGACGTCGTGATGGGCCTCATACAGCGTCGGGCGGATCAGGTCGTTCATCGCGGCGTCGATGATGACGAAATTCTTGCCGTCGCCGTGCTTCACATAGATCACCTTGGCGACCAGGATGCCGGCATTGCCGACGATCATGCGGCCCGGCTCGAACATCAGCGTGCAGCCGAGATTATGGCTGACGCGCTTGACCATGGCGGCATAGGCATCGGGCGCCGGCGGCGCCTCGCGGTCCATGTAATAGGGAATGCCGAGGCCACCGCCGAAATCGACATGCGAGATGTCGTGGCCGTCGGAGCGCAGTGTCTGCACGAATTCGGAGAGGATGCGGAACGCCGTCTCCATCTTGGACAGGTCGGTGATCTGGCTGCCGATATGCACATCGGTGCCGGTCACCTGGATCCCGGGCAGCTTCGCCGCGCGCGCATAGACCTCGCGGGCATGCGCGATCGGGATGCCGAACTTGTTCTCGGACTTGCCGGTGGAGATCTTGGCATGCGTGCCGGCGTCGACATCGGGATTGACGCGCACGGAAATCCGCGCGGTCTTGCCCATCTCGGTCGCAAGGCGCGACAACAGCTCGAGCTCCGGCTCGGATTCGACGTTGAGACAGAGGATGTCGGCGGCGAGCGCAGCGCGCAGCTCTTCTTCCGTCTTGCCGACGCCGGAGAACAGGATCTTGCGGGCGGGAATGCCCGCGGCCAGCGCGCGCTTCAATTCACCGCCGGAGACCACGTCGGCGCCGGCGCCAAGCTTGGCGAGCGTACGCAGCACCGACTGGTTGGAGTTCGCCTTCATGGCGTAGCAGACCAGCACCTTCTCGCCGGCGAAAGCATCGGCGAAGACGCGGTAATGCCGCTCCAGCGTTGCGGTCGAATAGCAATAGAACGGCGTGCCGACGGTTGCAGCCAGCTCGGACAGGTTCACCGCCTCGGCGTGCAGCACGCCGTTGCGGTAGTCAAAATGGTTCATGGCGTTGGCTCAGTTGCCCCAGCCTATCTGCTGGGTTTGTCGTCCAGAAGCGGGTCGAGAATAAACGGTTTCTTTCTGCCGCGGGACGCCGCAGGGGCGGCGTCGGCCCCGTAGGTGGGATTGAACACGCTCGGCGTCTTCTGGGCTTCGGTCTCGGTGTCGGTCGGCGCAGCACCGTTGGGCGCGGGCACATTGGAGGCGGTCGGCGGCAAATCCAGCGGGCCCTTGCGGCCACAGCCGGCAAGCGCGAGCGCCGTCAGGCTCAAGACAATGATGGCCCACCCCGAGCCGGCCGGGCGAAACTTTGACGTCACGACGAAATCCCCACTACGCGGGCCGCACCATACAGAGATTGGCGCACTCTGGCGAGAGCCGGATGACCATGAAACATAAGCGAAATTTTGCCCTCAGCCCAATTTTCGCTCTTTTTCCAGCCGCTTCAGCCAGGCCTTGGCCTGGGAGGCCACGTTCTTCGGCGCGGTGCCGCCAAAGCTGGTCCGGCTCTTCACCGACGATTCGACCGAGAGCACGCCGAGCACGTCCTTGGTGATCTTGGGCTCGATCGCCTGCATCTCCTTCAGCGGCAGCTCGTGCAGCGCCACGCCGCCCTCGGCGGCCTTGGCCACGATGCGGCCGGTGACGTGGTGGGCCTCGCGGAACGGCATCTTCAACGTCCGCACCAGCCAGTCGGCAAGATCGGTCGCGGTGGCATAGCCCTCGCCGGCAGCAAGCCTCATCTTCGCTTCATCGGGCACGAGGTCGCGGACCATGCCGGTCATGGCGCGGATCGCGAGCGACAGCGCGGCGAAGCCCTCCATCGCGCCCTGCTTGTCCTCCTGCATGTCCTTTTGATAGGCGAGCGGCAGGCCCTTCATCACGATCAGGAGACCGTTGAGCGCGCCGATGACGCGGCCGGTCTTGGCGCGGACGAGCTCGGCGGCATCCGGGTTGCGCTTCTGCGGCATGATCGAGGAGCCGGTGGTGAACTTGTCGCTGAGGCGGATGAGGCCGACCAGCGGCGAGGTCCAGATCACGATCTCCTCGGCAAAGCGCGACATGTGCACGGCGCAGATCGAGGCCGCCGACAACGTCTCCAGCACGAAGTCGCGGTCGGAGACAGCGTCGAGCGAGTTTGCCATCGGCCGGTCGAAGGCAAGCGCCTTTGCGGTCGCGTGACGATCGATCGGGAACGAGGTGCCGGCGAGCGCGGCGGCGCCGAGCGGCGATTCGTTGAGCCGCTTGCGCGCGTCCTGGAAACGGCCGCGGTCGCGCGCGGCCATCTCGACATAGGCGAGCAGGTGATGGCCGAAGGTCACGGGCTGTGCGGTCTGGAGATGCGTGAAGCCGGGCATCACGGTGCCGGCATGCTCCAATGCACGCTCGACCAGCGCCTGCTGAAACGCGGCGAGCGCCGCATCGGTCTCGTCGATGACGTCGCGGACGAACAGACGGAAGTCGGTGGCGACCTGGTCGTTGCGTGAGCGCGCGGTGTGCAGCCGGCCGGCGGCGGGGCCGATCAGCTCGGACAGGCGGCTCTCGACATTCATGTGAATGTCCTCAAGCGCGCGCTTGAACGTGAAGCCGCCCTTGCCGATCTCTGACAAAATCGTGTCTAGACCCTTGCCGATATTTTTCGCATCAGAGGCCGTGATGATGCCCTGCGTGGCCAGCATCGCGGCGTGGGCCTTGGACGCGGCAATGTCCTGGGCAAAGAGGTGACGATCGACGTCGATGGAGACGTTGATCTCTTCCATGATCTCATCGGGACGTTCCGAGAACCGGCCGCCCCACATCTTGTTGCTCATGATCCCCTGCTCACGCCTTGCTTGTCGCTGGCCACGTTTGCTGGCCGCCGCCAGCCGTATTAAGAGGCCCCTGATAGCCATATCTGCGACCGGATGACAAACGATATGCTCGACACGAAGCCCTCCGCCACGCGCCGGATCCCCCTCGTCATCGCCACCGTGGCGGTCGGCGGGCTGGCCGGCTTCGCTGCGCTGTACGGGCTGGGCCTGAGCCGGGCGCCTACCGGCGATCCGGCCTGCCGGGCGGCAGTGGCTACGGCGCAGAAAATCGCCCCGCTCGCCCATGGCGAGGTGGCGGCGCTGACCATGGCGAGCGCACCCTTGAAGCTGCCCGACCTCGCTTTCGAGGACGCCGACGGCAAGCCGAAAAAGCTGTCCGATTTCCGCGGCAAGACCCTGCTGGTGAACCTCTGGGCCACCTGGTGCGTGCCGTGTCGGAAGGAAATGCCTGCACTGGACGAGCTCCAGGGCAAGCTTTCGGGCCCGAATTTCGAGGTGGTGGCGATCAATATCGATACCCGCGACCCCGAGAAGCCCAAGACCTTCCTGAAAGAGGCCAATCTGACCCGGCTCGGCTATTTCAACGATCAGAAAGCCAAGGTTTTCCAGGATCTTAAGGCCATAGGCCGGGCCCTGGGCATGCCGACCTCGGTGCTGGTCGACCCGCAGGGTTGCGAGATCGCGACGATCGCGGGGCCGGCGGAATGGGCGAGCGAGGACGCGCTCAAGCTGATCCGGGCTGCGACGGGCAAGGCCGCCGCGTCGCTTTAAGCGGTGACGTTCAGATTATTGCCGACACCCGCGCCGACATTGGCGAGCGAGGGCTGGCCGGCGCCCATCAGCGTCAGGACGGTGGATTTCTCCATATCCATGTTCTGCTTGGTCAGCGTCGCCGCGATATTCGACTGCAACGCGCCTTGCTGAGCGGCCAGCATGGTGCTGACCATTGCCATCATGTCCATTACGCGAACCCTCGTACCGGGCGCAGCCTAGGCGCGAGCGGTTAACGCGACATGAATTGTCACGGAGCGCCGTCGTGCGGGCGCTGCCCGTGTCCCGGACGTGCGCGGCATGCAATGACGCGACGCAGAGCCGGGATCCATCCTTCAGCGTGCACGCGGCTTGTGGGCCCCGGCTCGGCAGCGCTCCGCGCTGCGTCCGGGGCACGAGACCGGCTTACCTTGTCGGAACCGGCTTGGCGCCGCGGTAGTCGTAGAAGCCGCGCTGGGTCTTGCGGCCGAGCCAGCCGGCCTCGACGTATTTCACCAAGAGCGGGCACGGACGGTACTTGGAGTCGGCGAGGCCCTCGTGCAGCACCTGCATGATCGACAGGCAGGTATCGAGGCCGATGAAATCGGCAAGCTCGAGCGGCCCCATCGGATGGTGCGCGCCGAGCTTCATCGCCGCGTCGATCGCCTCGACGTTGCCGACGCCTTCGTACAGCGTGTAGATCGCCTCGTTGATCATCGGCAGCAGGATGCGGTTGACGATGAAGGCCGGGAAATCCTCGGAGACCGCGACCTGCTTGCCGAGCTTGGCGACGAATTCCTTGGACGCCTCGAAGGTCGCATCGTCGGTGGCGATGCCGCGGATCAGCTCCACCAGCTCCATCAGCGGCACCGGATTCATGAAGTGAATGCCGATGAAGCGCTCGGGCCGGTCGGTGGCGGCGGCAAGGCGCGTGATCGAGATCGAGGACGTATCCGAGGCGACGATCGCCTCGGGCTTCAACACGGCGCAGAGCTCGTGGAAGATCTTGCGCTTGACCTCCTCCTTCTCGACCGCGGTCTCGATCACGAGATCGCAGTCGGCGAGGTCGTCGAGCTTCTCGGCGGCCACGATGCGCGACAGCGCCTTGGTCTTGGCCTCCTCGGTGACGACCTTCTTGGAGACCTGGCGGGCCAGATTGCCGTTGATGGTGGCCATGCCCGACTTGAGGCGATCGGCCGAAACGTCGTTGAGCACCACGTCGAAGCCAGCCAGCGCGGCAACATGCGCGATGCCATTGCCCATCTGACCCGCGCCGATCACGCCGACCTTCTTGATCACTGCCGCCATAATGTCATCCACCGGAACGGCGCGCATATCGCGCCTGTCTATCCCCCAAGCCGGGAGGTCTGATTTGATCAGAACCGTGATTTAATCAGAACCTGGGCTCGAAACCTAGATTGGATCGCTCCCCCGGCGTGCCCCACGCCAAAGAAAACGCCTCATAAATGCAACACCGGCCGGAGTTTATACCTCCGGCCGGTGTTTTGAACGTCTTTTACTTGCCGAGTTTGCCGAGTTCGGCGGTCAGCTCCGGAACCGCCTGGTAGAGGTCGGCGACCAGGCCGTAATCGGCGACCTGGAAGATCGGCGCGTCCTCGTCCTTGTTGATCGCGACGATCACCTTGGAGTCCTTCATGCCGGCCAGATGCTGGATCGCGCCGGAAATGCCCACCGCGACATAGAGCTCGGGGGCGACGACCTTACCGGTCTGGCCGACCTGCCAGTCGTTCGGCGCATAGCCGGCGTCCACCGCCGCGCGCGAGGCACCGACGCCGGCGCCGAGCTTGTCGGCGAGGGGCTCGATGTATTTGGCGAAATTCTCGCGGCTCTGCATGGCGCGGCCACCGGAGACGATGATCTTCGCCGAGGTCAGCTCGGGACGGTCGCTCTTGGCGACCTCCTCGCCGACGAAGGACGACAGGCCCGGATCGGCCGCAGCCTGAACGCTCTCGACCGGCGCGCTGCCGCCTTCGCCCGCCGCGGCGAAGGTGGAGGTCCGGACCGTGATGACCTTCTTGGCGTCCTTCGACTTCACCGTCTGGATGGCGTTGCCGGCATAGATCGGACGCTCGTAGGTGTCGGGGGCGACAACCTTGATGATCTCGGAGACCTGCATGACGTCGAGCAGGGCTGCGACGCGCGGCATCACGTTCTTGAAGCGCGAGGTCGCGGGCGCGACGATCGCATCATAGGACGGGGCCAGCGAGACGATCAGCGCGGCCAGCGGCTCGGCAAGATCGTGCGCGTAAAGCGCGCCATCGGCGAGCAGCACCTTCTTCACGCCTGCGAGCTTGGCGGCGGCGTCCGCCGCGGCCTTCGCACCCTCGCCGGCCACCAGCACCTCGACGTCCGCACCGAGCGCGGCGGCCGCGGTCAGGGCCTTGTTGGTCGCATCCTTCAACGACGCGTTGTCGTGTTCGGCAATCAGAAGCGTCGTCATCAGAGCACCCCGGCTTCGTTCTTGAGTTTCGACACCAGCTCGGCGACGTCCTTGACCTTGACGCCCGCCTTGCGGCCCGCCGGCTCGGTCGTCTTGAGAACCTCGAGGCGCGCGGTGACGTCGACGCCGTAATCGGCGACGGTCTTCTCCGCGATCGGCTTCTTCTTGGCCTTCATGATGTTGGGCAGCGAGGCGTAGCGCGGCTCGTTGAGACGCAGGTCGGTGGTGACGATCGCCGGTCCCTTGAGCTTCACGGTCTGGAGACCGCCGTCGACTTCGCGGGTGACCTTGAAGTCGCTTCCTTCGACCTCGAGC
Organism: Bradyrhizobium niftali; assembly: GCF_004571025.1. Classification (GTDB taxonomy): domain Bacteria; phylum Pseudomonadota; class Alphaproteobacteria; order Rhizobiales; family Xanthobacteraceae; genus Bradyrhizobium; species Bradyrhizobium niftali. Next base: position 196,236 of record NZ_SPQT01000015.1, read on the forward strand.
TTCGAGGCGAAGGTCGCCTGCGACCAGCCGAGCAGCGCGGCCAGCATCTGGCCGGTCTGATTGCTGTCGTCGTCGATCGCCTGCTTGCCGAGGATGATCAGGCCCGGCTGCTCTTCCTCGGCGATCTTCTTCAGGATCTTGGCGACGGCGAGCGGCTCGACGGCGCCCTCGGCCTTCACCAGGATGCCGCGATCGGCGCCCATCGCAAGACCGGTGCGGATCGTCTCCGACGCCTGCGCAGGTCCAATGGAAACCACCACGACCTCGGTGGCCTTGCCACCTTCCTTCAGGCGCAGCGCTTCCTCGACCGCGATTTCATCGAACGGGTTCATCGACATCTTGACGTTGGCGAGTTCAACGCCCGATCCATCGCCCTTGACGCGGACCTTGACGTTGTAATCGACCACCCGCTTTACCGGCACTAAGACCTTCATCGATCCTCTTTCACTCAATTTGGGAAGGGGGTTATCAACTGGCGCGGAACCTAAAGGCCTGACCCGGCCCGGTCAACGCGCGAAGAGGCCAAATTTTAGACCTTGGAAATGGGCCATTCTAATGGGTCAGCGATTCTGGCCCGGAACCCAGAGCACGTCGCCGGCGCCGTTTTGGTTGGCTGCGCGGCTGGCCACGAACAGGAAGTCCGAAAGGCGATTCATATATTGGATGCCAGCGGCGCCGACCGGCTCGCCCGGCTGGGCCGCCAGTTCCACCATCACGCGTTCCGCCCTGCGGCATATCGTGCGTGCGACATGGAGGTAGGCGGCGGTGGGCGTGCCGCCGGGCAGCACGAAGGAGGTGAGCGGCGCGAGCTTGTCGTTGAGCGCGTCGATGTCGTGCTCGAGCCGCTCGACCTGGCTTGCCACCACCCGCAGCCGTTCCGCCTTTTTAGTTTCCTTGCCTTCCCGCTCCGGCACCGCGAGGTCGGCGCCGAGATCAAACAGATCGTTCTGGATACGGCCGAGCATCGCATCGAGCTCGGGCGTATCATGGGTATGGAGACGCACGACGCCGATCGCGGCATTGGTCTCGTCCACGGTGCCATAGGCTTCGATGCGCAGATCGTATTTCGGACGGCGTTCGCCCGAGCCGAGCGCTGTCGTGCCGTCGTCACCAGTCTTCGTATAGATGCGATTTAGCACAACCATGTTCAGCGCCCCATCGCCCATACCGCGATCATGGCAATGACGATCGCCACGAACTGAAGCAGCACGCGCCAGCGCATCAGCTTCTGCGAGGTGTTGGGCGAGCCGCCCCGCATCATGTTGACGAGACCGAGCAGCAGCACCAACGCCACTGCGCCGGCCGCCACCGGCAGGATGAAAGTACTCAGGATAGATGCCATCGGGGGTAGATAACACCGTGCGCGCCGGTCCGCCATCTCCCCACCCGTCATTCCGGGGCGCGCCAACGGGTCCGCAACGCGGCCCGATGGCGCGAGCCCGGAATCCATCAAGCAGCGTCACGCGCGGTGAAATGGATTCCGGGCTCGATGCACCGGGTCGCGCTTTGCGCGGTCCCGTCACATCGCCCCGGAATGACGACCGGGTTGGTTGGCGATCTGGCTTTTAGGCCAATAATATCAGAAGCTGGCTGCATGATTTCCGATTTGCGTCCATCGCAAGCCTTCTCCGTCTCTCCCCGCAAGGGGGAAAAGGGAGCAGTACAGGGCCAGCCGTGAAAGCCATCCGCTACATCTACGTCGTCGTGATGGATGCGTTCTACACGTTCCTGGCCGACGACGGCTGGGCGATCGCGAGCCACATCGCGCTGTCGACGCTGATGGCGCTGTTCCCGTTCCTGATCGTGCTGACCTCGCTCGCCGGCTTCTTCGGTTCCAAGGAGCTCGCCGACCAGGCCGCCAGCCTGATGCTCGAGGTCTGGCCCAAGCAGGTCGCCGACAGCCTTTCCGGCGAGATCCACGACGTGCTGACCACGACCCGCACCGGCGTGCTGACCATCGGCGCGGCGCTGTCAGTCTATTTCGCCTCGAACGGCGTCGAGGCGCTCCGCGTCGCGCTCAACCGCGCCTATGCGGTGGTGGAGATGCGGCGCTGGTACTGGCTGCGGCTGGAATCGATCGGCTATACGCTGGTTGCGGCCTTCACCGCGCTTGCCATGGCGTTCCTGATCGTACTCGGCCCGCTCATCATCGAGGCGACGCGGCGCCACATCCCGCTGTTCGTCGAGTCCAACGAGAGCATCCTCACCTGGCTGCGCTACGGCATCACCATCGGCGCGCTGGTGGTGGCGCTGATCATCCTGCATGCGTGGGTGCCGGCGGGGCGGCGCAGCTTCCTGCAGATCCTGCCCGGCATCGTCTTCACCATGGTGGCGTCGCTGATCTCGGGCATCGTGTTCGGGCAATATCTGGCGCGCTTCGCCAACAATTACGTGACGATGTATGCGGGACTGGCCTCGGTGATCATCGCGCTGGTGTTTCTGTATTTCATCGCCGCGATCTTCGTCTACGGCGGCGAGCTCAACGCCGCGATCATCAAGTCGCGACTTCCTCACGGCGTGTCGCTACAAGCAGCGCAGTCGCTAAAGCACGCGGAGACACGGGCTTGACCAGGAAGGCGTCGGCGCCCGCCTCGCGCGAGGCCGCCTCGTCCTCGCCGCGCCCGGAGACGCCGATGATGGGGATTCGAGCGAGCGGCGCCGGCATGGTGCGGATCCGCCGGATGGCCTCGACGCCATCGATGCCCGGCAGCACCATGTCCATCAGCACCGCGTCGAAGGCCCCCTGCGCGAGCCGGTTCACCGCATCCTCGCCGCGTCCGATGAACTCGGCATGATGGCCGAGCTCGGTCAAAATGGTGTTGAGCACGACGCGGCCGAACGGATTGTCCTCGACACTGAGCACGCGCAGCGCGGCCGCCGCGTCGGCCTCGGCCTCGCCCTTCGCCTTGCGGGACCTGGCCGGTCCCGCCGCGTCCAGCGACACCGTCAATGTGAAGGTGGCGCCGCCGCCGCGGCGCGGTGCGACCGAGATGTCGCCGCCCATCGCGCGCGCCAGCTGCTTCACCGAAGATAGTCCCAAACCCGCGCCGCCGAAGCGCGAGGCGATGGTGACATTGGCCTGGGTGAAGGGGCGGAACAGCCGCTTGATCTCGGCCATGGTCAGGCCGATGCCGCTGTCGGACACCGCGAAGGCGACGCCAACCCTGCCCTTCGTCTTGCCGTTTTTCTTGCCCTTGGCCGGACGCCAGGGCGCGACCACGAGCGCCACGCCACCCTGGTCGGTGAACTTCACGGCATTGTCGATGAGGTTCTCGAGTGCGGCGCGCAGGCGGACGGGATCGCCGACCACCAGCCCCGGCAGCTTTTCGGAGAGCTCGACCTGGGCCTGGAGGCCCTTGGCCGCGGCGCGCCCGGCCAGCGAATCGCCGGCGCTGCGGGCCAGCGCCCGCAGGTCGAACAGGTCCTGCCGCAGCGTGCTGCCGCCCTTTCCAGCCCCCTTGCCGGTCCGGGCAGCGTCCACGAACAGGGTGGCGAGGCTCGCCAGATGCTCGGCGCCGGCCTTGATGGTGTCAGCCCAGCGCCGCTCCCGCTCCCCGAGATCCGAGGTCGCGAGCAGGTCGCTGATCGCGAGAATGCCGGTCAGGGGGGTGCGGACTTCATGGGCAAAGGCGGCAAGCGCCGCCTGGACCACGTCCGGCGTGACCGCCTTGGTGCTGCGCTTGCGCACCTTTCCGGCCGCCCCGGACCGCTTCCGAGGCAGTCGCCTGGACGTCCGCGTGGTGCGCGCTGCCCGCGTTTTCGCCGCCATAATTCCCCTTCGAAGTATCCCCTTCGAACCCCGGGCTGTCCGATAAGCATGGCACGGCGGAACACCAGGAGTCACGGCGGTGTTTGGCTAAACCCCAGAGAAACTTAACCTAATCCCACCAGACGGCGGATGCTGGCGGGCGATGCACCGGCGTCGCGCAACTCCCGCAGGCCGGTCGAGCGGCTCGATTTCGACAGCTTCCGCCCGGCCTCGTCCCGAATCAGGGCGTGGTGGCGGTAGGCGGGTTCCGGCAGGCCAAGCAGGGTTTGCAGCAGGCGGTGGACGGACGTGGCGTGAAACAGGTCCTGGCCGCGCACCACCTCGCTGATCCCCTGGAGGGCGTCGTCGACGACCACGGACAAATGGTAGCTGGTCGGCGTCTCCTTGCGGGCCAGGATCACGTCTCCCCAGGCCTCGGGCCGCGCGGGTACGGCGCCGCGCTCGCCATCGGGCCCCTCGCCCAACTCGTTCCAGGCCAGGCTGGCTACGTGCCGGCAGGCAGCCGCCATGTCGAGCCGGAGCGCATAGGGCGCGCCGGATGCGATCAGCCGCGCCCGCTCGCCGGCGGACAGCGACTTGGCGTCTCCGGGGTAAAGCGGCGCGCCGTCGGGATCGCGCGGCCACGGCCCGTGAGCCTCGCGCGCGGCGACCAGCTTTGCGATCTCGGCGCGGCTTTCGAAGGCGGGATAGACGAAGCCGAGTGCAGAGAGCTTGTCCAGCGCGGCGCGGTAATCGGAAAGATGCTCCGACTGCCGCCGCACCGGTGTTTCGCAGGCAACGCCGAGCCAGGCGAGATCCTCGTAGATCGCTGCCTCATACTCAGGCCGGCAGCGCGTCGCGTCGATGTCCTCGATCCGCAGCAACAGCCGCCCGCCGGCCTCGCGCGCACGGTCGAAATTGAGCAGCGCCGAATAGGCGTGGCCGAGATGCAGGAGGCCGTTCGGGCTCGGAGCAAATCGGAAAACGGGTGGCGACATATGGCAGGATCTCGTCATGGCCGGGCTTGACCCGGCCATCCATCTTCCATGACTCTGTTACGATCGGAAATGGATGCGCGGGTCCCGCCTGCGCCGAAGGTCTTCGAGGCTTCTCGGTATTGGGCCGGCGTAGCTCTAGCAGAGACGGCAAGCCCGTGCATGACGAGTTAGGCACAATGACCATCCACCTCGAAACCCAGTCCGATCTCGAAGAGGCCGTCCAGGCGCTGGTGAAGCGCGACCCGCGGCTCAAGCCCGTGCTTGCGACTGCGGGCATGCCGGCCTTGCGGCGGCGCGAGCCGGGTTTTACGGGGCTTGCGCATATCGTCTGCGGGCAGCAGCTCTCGACCGCGAGCGCCGCCGCGATCTGGGGACGGCTGTCGGACGCCTTCGATCCGTTCGATCATGAGGCGGTGGGCCGCGCGCGCACCGACCGGCTGGGACGGCTTGGCCTCTCCGCCGCCAAGATCAAGACGCTGAAACATCTTGCGCGCGAGATCACGGCAGAGCGGCTGAACCTCGACGTGCTCGCCGAAGAAGACGCGGACGCCGCGCATCACACGCTGATCTCGCTGCCCGGCATCGGGCCGTGGACGGCGGACGTCTATCTCCTGTTTTGCCTCGGCCATGGCGATGCCTGGCCGGCCGGCGACGCGGTGAAGAAGCGTGAGGGCGTCATCGCCGGCGAGGCGAACGCCGTTTTAAACAATGTTGCTGTTGCAAAGCGCCTAGGCGTGAAAGAGAAGATGCCGGCACGGAAAAAGCCGGGACCTTCACCATGACATCGACCGACTTCGTCGTTGCGCGCAACGATCTCGAGCAGTGCAAGCTGATCGAGACCGCCATTCCGGATGCAGCCGCACTGCCGGCGGATGCGCTGCTGGTGAAGGTCGAGCGCTTCGCGTTCACCGCCAACAACATCACCTATGCCGTGATGGGCGACGAGTTGAAATACTGGCAGATCTTTCCGGCACCGCAGGGCTTCGGCAACATCCCGGTGTGGGGTTTTGGCGAGGTGATCGCCTCGAAACATCCGAACATCCCGGCAGGCGAGCGCCTGTTCGGCTACTTCCCTATGGCGACGCATCTGGTCATCGAGGCCACCGACGTCAGCAAGCGCGGCCTGCGCGACGGTGCTTCGCATCGGCAGGGCGTGGCGCCGGTCTACAATGCCTATGCGCGCGTCACCGGCGATCCCGCCTACGCCGGCCGGCAGGGCGACTATCAGGCGCTGCTGCGGCCGCTGTTCATGCTGTCGTTCCTGGTCGACGATTTCCTGGCCGGGAACGATGATTTTGGCGCGCGGACCGTGCTGCTGTCGAGCGCCTCGAGCAAGACCGCGTTCGGCCTTGCGCATCTGTTGCACACGCGCGGCCGCAAGGTGATCGGCCTGACCTCAGGCGGGAATACCAGCTTCGTGACGTCGCTCGGATGTTACGACGAGGTCGTCACCTACGACCGCGTGACGTCCTTGCCATCGAACGCGCCGGTCGCCTTCGTCGACATGGCCGGCAACAGCGCCCTGCGCGCCGAACTGCACCGGCATTTTGGCGACCAGATGAAATGCTCGGTGCGCGTCGGATTGACGCATCGCGCCACCGACGCCGACGAAGGAGCCCTGCCCGGCGCAAAGCCGCGCTGGTTCTTCGCGCCGGACCATATTCGCAAGCGGGCGAAGGATTGGGGTCCAGGCGGCATCGAGCAGCGCTTTGGCGCGGCATGGTCGGGCTTTGCGCCGCTGCTTGAGCGGAGCCTCACCGTCGTCGAGGGCCGCGGGCCGGAGGCCGTGCGGCGAGTTTATCTCGACACGCTGACAGGGCGCATTCCGCCTGAGCAGGGCCACATGCTCTCGCTGCTCGGGTAAAGCGCTTTTGACATGGGCTGATCCAGTATAGCGTTCGACTTCTACTATTGGAGCATGATCTCTTCGGAAAACCGCTACACGCTTTGCGCTACGCGGCCCTCCGGGTCCGGATCATGCTCCAGAGGAAACGCCGCGAAGACGGCCACGAGGTCGCGAATGCTGGACAGGACGAAGGATATTTCCGTCGCTGCGCAGGCCTGGCTCGATGAATTCGCGGGCGCGCTCGGCAAGCCAGAATCCGCCGCCGCGCTGGACCGCCTCTTCCTCGCCGAGAGCTTTTGGCGCGATGTGCTGGCGCTGAGCTGGAACTTGCAAACGCTGGCCGGCCGCAGCGCGATCGCGCAGGCCTTGGCCACGCTCGCGTCCAGAACTGCGCCCGCCCATTTCGAGATCGCACCGAACCGTGCCCCACCGCGCTGGGTGACGCGCGCCGGCACCAGCAACATCGAAGCCATCTTCAATTTCGAAACCGCGCTCGGCCGCTGCAGCGGCATCCTGCGGCTCGTGCCTGATAGCACCGACGGCGACCGGTTGAAGGCGTGGACGCTGCTGACCGCGCTCGACGAGCTCAAAGGCTTCGAGGAACAGCTCGGCACGTCACGGCCACGCGGCCAGGCCTATTCGCGCGATTTCCGCGGGCCGAACTGGCTCGACCAGCGCAACGCCGCGCGCGACTACGCCGATCGCGACCCGGCCGTGCTGGTGGTCGGCGGCGGCCAGGCCGGGCTCGCCATCGCGGCACGGCTGAAGCAGCTGAAGGTCGATACCTTGATCGTCGATCGCGAGACGCGGATCGGCGACAATTGGCGCAAGCGCTATCACGCGCTCACCCTGCACAACCAGGTGCAGGTCAATCACCTGCCCTACATGCCGTTCCCGCCGAACTGGCCGGTCTATATCCCCAAGGACAAGCTCGCCAACTGGTTCGAGGCTTACGTCGATGCCATGGAGCTGAACTTCTGGACCGGCACCGAATTCGAAGGTGGCTCTTACGACGAGGCGAACGGCCGCTGGACCGTCACGCTGCGCTGCGCCGACGGCAGCGAGCGCACCATGCATCCGCGCCATGTGGTGATGGCGACCGGCGTCAGCGGCATCGCCAATGTCCCTGACATTCCGACCCTCGCCAATTTCAAGGGCACGCTGGTGCATTCCAGCCGCTACGAGGACGGCGAGAACTGGACAGGCAAGCGCGCCGTTGTCATCGGCACCGGCAACAGCGGCCACGACATCGCGCAGGACCTCCATTCCAGCGGCGCCGAGGTGACGCTGGTGCAGCGCTCGCCGACGCTGGTCACCAATATCGAGCCGTCGGCACAGCTCGCCTACGCGACCTACAATGAGGGCACGCTCGAGGACAACGATCTGATCGCGACGTCGATGCCGACGCCGCTCGCGAAGAAGACCCATGTGATGCTGACGGAGCAGTCGAAGGAGCTCGACAAGGAGCTGCTCGACGGCCTCTCCCGCGTCGGCTTCAAGCTCGACTTCGGCGAGGCCGGCACCGGCTGGCAGTTCAAATACCTCACCCGCGGCGGCGGTTATTACTTCAATGTCGGCTGCGCCAACCTCATCGTCGAGGGCGCGATCAAGCTGAAGCAGTTTTCGGACATCGAGGGTTTTGCCGCCGAAGGCGCGCGGATGAAGGACGGCACGACCATTCCGGCCGACCTGATCGTGCTCTCGACCGGCTACAAGCCGCAGGAATATCTGGTGCGAAAGCTGTTCGGCGATGGCGTCGCCGACCGCGTCGGCCCGGTCTGGGGATTTGGTGAAGGCTTCGAGCTGCGCAACATGTATGCGCGCACGAAGCAGCCCGGCCTGTGGTTCATCGCCGGCAGCCTCGCGCAGTGCCGCATCAACTCGAAATATCTCGCGCTCCAGATCAAGGCCCTCGAGGAAGGGATTTTGGGGCGTGAGGTGGGCCCGGCTTGAGCCCCTCGTCATTGCGGGCGCAGCGAAGCAATCCAGAGTCTTTCCGCAGAGACAGTCTGGATTGCTTCGCTACGCTCGCAATGACAGTGTGCGGATGATCGTGTGCGGCCAAGAAGAACAAGAGGAGTACCCAATGCCAGCCATTCTCGGCACCGGCGAGCACCGCTACCGCGTCGTCGAAAATTTCGCCAAGCTACCGGACGGCTGGCAGCTCACCGACGTCGCCTCCGTTGCGGTCGACAGCCGTGACCGCGTCTACGTCTTCAACCGCGGCGCCCATCCGATGGTGGTGCTGGATCGCGAGGGCAATTTCCTGCGCAGTTTTGGCGAGGGCCTGTTCTCGCGCGCGCATGGCCTGCATATCGATGCCGACGACAATCTCTACTGCACTGATGACGGCGACCATACCGTGCGCAAATGCACCACCGACGGCAAGGTGCTGCTGACGATCGGGATCCCGCAAAAGCCGGCGCCGTTCATGAGCGGCGAGCCGTTCCACCGCTGCACCCATACGGCGCTGTCGCCGAGGGGGGAAATCTACGTCTCCGACGGCTATGGCAATGCACGCGTGCACAAGTTCACGCCCGACGGCAAGCTGATCAAGAGCTGGGGCGAGCCCGGCACCGATCCCGGCCAGTTCAACATCGTGCACAACATCGCCACCGATTCCGATGGCTGGGTCTACGTCGCCGACCGCGAGAACCATCGCGTGCAGGTGTTTAACGGCGAGGGCAAGTACGAGACGCAGTGGAACAACCTGCACCGGCCCTGCGCGCTGTGCTGCTGCGGCGGGGCTAAGAGCCCGACCTTCGTGATCGGCGAGCTGGGCCCCGGCCTCGATATCAACCGCAATGTTCCCAATCTGGGCCCGCGACTGTCGATCGTGGACGCCAAGGGAAATCGCATCGCGCGGCTCGGCGGCGAAGCGGGTCCCGGCGTGGCCAGCGGCAAATTCCTGGCCCCCCACGGCATCGCGCTGGATTCGAAGGGCGACATCTATGTCGGCGAAGTGGGCGTCACCAACTGGACGACGAGCTTCCCGGACGAGGAGATGCCGGCCGTCGTGCGCGCGACGCGGTGCTTGCAGAAGCTGGAACGGGTACGGGAGTGATCCAACGGCGCCGCCGCGAAGAGATGACGCGCTTTTGAAGTGCCGCTCCCTCCCCGCCGTCGTCCTGGCTTTCGCCAGGACGACGGCGGCGAACGAGGCCGCGTCGTACGATATGCGTCGGCCGGAGACTCCCTCGCGCCACCGGTCCGGCGCCTTGACCGTGAAGGCGGTTCCGCGGTTGCCCCGCATGGACCCTCCCCGAATCGCGGCGTTTTGCGCGTTTTGCCACCCCGCCGCCGCATTGCCCGCGCCTGAATAAGTCGCTCAACGGGCTTCACAATCCCGTCACGCTGCATGTAGTATGTCAATACATGCTGCTTCGCAGCGTACATGGAGGCCGGGAGCGTTACTTGAACGCACATGTCTCGCAAGGCAGTTGGCCGGTGTTGGTGCTGAATGCGGACTTCCGGCCGCTGAGTTACTACCCACTGTCTCTGTGGTCGTGGCAGGACGCGATCAAGGCGGTGTTCCTCGACCGCGTCAACATCGTCGCGCATTACGACCAGGCGGTTCGAAGTCCCACGCTGGAAATGCAATTGCCGAGCGTGGTCTCGCTCAAATCCTTCGTCAAGCCGACCACCCATCCTGCCTTCACCCGATTCAACGTCTTCCTGCGCGATCGCTTCAACTGCCAGTATTGCGGCTCGCCCGAAGACCTCACCTTCGATCACATCATCCCGCGCAGCAAAGGCGGCCAGACCACCTGGGAGAACGTGGTCGCGGCGTGCTCGCCCTGTAATCTGCGCAAGGGCAACCTTACGCCTGCGCAAGCCAAGATGTTTCCGCGCCAGCACGCCTTCGCCCCGACCGTGCACCAGCTCCACCGCAACGGCCGCCTGTTCCCGCCGAACTATCTGCACGACAGCTGGCTGGACTATCTCTACTGGGATACCGAGCTGGATCCGTAGGACAGGCGCATCCACTGTGATGCACCTCATAAGAGCGTCAAAACACACATAAGTGCGTCACGTTTTGCGGCATGATCGGGCTTAAACGGCCCTGTCGGACCGACCGAGATCGTCGAGCTGGTTGTTGATGATTTCGTTCGGTTCGTACTGGTTAATTTATCGTCTATATCGATGGGGTGCCGACGTCGACGCGGCTCAGATTGCAAGATGGCTTAGAGGGCAAAATACGGGCGCCGGCGACCGGTGAATGCGGCGGCTAAGCTATCTGAATTCGGCGACCAGCCAGCGTCGAACGGCATCGACATCGCCGTGACCGTGAGATCTCAGGATATCGACGATATCGATCGCGGATACGACGACGATCGGATGCTGGTCTTCTTTGATTTCCCGATACGCTTGGCTATCGACGAAACTGGTCGTCACCAGAATTCCGAATTGCGTCCCACGGCGTCGGCGACCGTCGAGGGATGGGGGACGTGACGCGCTCGGTAAGATAAAGATCGGGCGGGGACACAGTGCCGTGCTGGTCGACTTCGCTCTCGAAGCCAAGTGCTACGGGATCGGGAATTCGGTGGGCGTCCGCGAGATGTCTAGACTGATCTCCAGGCTTCGTCACAGGTGATGCAGTTTGCCGACGCGCCGTAGCTCGCCACAGTGTCTGCCGCGCGGTCGTCAAGCAGCATCCGTTCGCCTTGGCCTGTTCCGCGATTTCCCTTGAGCGGGCGCTCGCTGCAGCACTAAGCTGGCCGCGGCAGGAAAATTCAGATGTCCGAGCTGCACCCGATCCGGAAGCGGTGTCCGCACTGCGGGAAGGCGATGAAGCTTGTCCCCGACGAGGCGGGCCGAGGCGGCGAGCGATACGTCTGCCCCGCATGCGAGGAGGATCCGCTGTACGACCCCGCCGCCCAAAAATGGGCGGACAGCCCGCTGCGCCCGCCGGCTAAGTAGCTTCCGAAGAATCGCCGAGGCCGGTTGTCCATCCGTTTATCGAGAGGGCTGACTCGGCTTCGACGGGGACCCGACTTTTCGGGAAAAAGTAGAAACTTCATCTTCCGAGACGAGTTGGCATCCAGCGAGATCTCTTCTCGTCGGAGCCGAACATGGTCGACGACGTCCCGTTGCGCACGGCGGTACATACGGTCTGGTCCCTCTACCCGGCGAGGCATCGCGACGTCGATGCTGCCGACACCCGCCGCTGCCTGCTGGAGCGTCATCTGCAAGGGAGATGGGAAGCGCGTGTGAGCGATGCCGAAGAACTCACGGGATTCGGCCTGGCTTACCTTGAGCGCCCTCCCGAAGACGAATGTTGAGGCTGATGGAGGGGCTCGTCAGGCGAGCTGCGGTCGACAGCGCCAGGCCGGATTGGACGTTGCTGGCCGTCTCAGAACTCGCCTCCGCGGCTGTTGTGCTGCTCTTCCGCTCGATGTTTTCGGTCTAGAGGGTCGGCATCGATGCGCATCGCTCAACTTGCTCCCCTGGCCGAAAGCGTCCCTCCCAAGCTCTACGGCGGCACGGAGCGGGTCGTGGCGTGGCTGGTGGATGAGCTGGTCGAGCTCGGGCACGACGTCACGCTGTTCGCGAGCGGCGACTCCCGGACGAAAGGCGAGCTTCATCCCGTGTGGCCGCGCGCACTGCGTCTCGGACGGAAGGGCGCCGATCCAAATGCCGCCTGCGCCGTGCTGCTGGAGGCGATCGCCAAGCGAGCGAAAGACTTCGACGTGATCCACGCGCACATCGACTGGCTGCCGCTTCCGCTGCTCAGTCGGCTCGGCGTGCCCTTCGTGACCACCATGCATGGCCGGCTCGACCTGCCGGGCCTTTCCGATGTGCTGCGGCAGTTTCCCGGCGCCGGCTTCGTGTCGATATCGGACCATCAGCGTCTGCCGTTGCCGGAGGCGAATTGGATCGCCACGATCCCGCACGGACTGCCATCGAGCAACTTTCGCCCGTCTTTCGATCAGGGATCCTATCTGGCGTTCCTCGGCCGCCTCACCGCGGAAAAGGGCCCCCAGGACGCCATCCGCATTGCGCGCGCCGCCGGAATGCCCTTGCGCATCGCCGCCAAGATTCCGCGTGGCGAGACCGTCTTCTTCAAGAAGCAACTTGAGCCCCACATCGACGGTCTGGCGGTCCAGCTCGTCGGCGAGGTGGACGAGGCGAAGAAGCAGCCGTTCCTCGCCGAGGCCGCGGCCCTGCTGTTTCCGATCGATTGGCCGGAGCCTTTCGGCCTCGTCATGATCGAGGCCATGGCCTGTGGGACGCCAGTGATCGCCTACCGCTCCGGCTCCGTGCCCGAGGTCGTCGAGGACGGCGTGACGGGCTTCATCGTCGAGAACGAGGAGCAGGCTGTCAGGGCCGTGGGCGATCTGGGCCGGCTCGACAGACGAAAAGTACGTGCCTGCTTCGAGGAACGCTTCTCCGCGGACCGAATGGCGCGAGAGTATGAAAGCGCGTACCGCCGATTGATCTCTGCCGCCGCCGGGTACTCGGCTGGGGCGTGCGCGGCGCCACACGCTGAACGTCGGCTCGAAACGAAGCTGGCCGACGTGCTGTCGGCGTCCAGCTAAATGATTTCTCCGCTATCCCTTGAAACGGGACCTCAGACAGCCATCTGACATCCATACACCATCCTCCTGGATGGTACAAAACGGATGCTTCGATGGCCGACAATGTGCGCGAGCTGCGACCCCGGCTCCCCGATACCGAGAAGATCACGATCAACCTTGGCTATGTCGATCTGGGGCAGGTCGACCTGATGGTACAGGAAGGGTTCTATTCGAACCGCACGGATTTCATCCGGACGGCCATCCGCAACCAGCTCGAACGCCACGCGGACGTCGTGAAGCAGTCGACGGTCCGAAAGAGCCTGGACTTGGGGCTGCGGAACTACAGCCGCGAGGATCTCGAAGCGGCGCGGCGCGCCGGCGAGATGCTGCACATCAACGTGCTGGGTCTCGCGACCATCGCCCAGGACGTCACGCCCGAACTGGCCCGCGCCACCATTGCTTCCGTCTCGGTGCTCGGTGCCCTTCACGCCACTTCCGCGGTCAAGGCCGCTCTCTCCGACAGAACAAGGTGAATGCGATGCTGAATCAGAACATGATTTCCGAGGCGACGCGCCTCACGCGTGCGGGCCAACTGGTCGAGGCCACCACCCTCCTGCAGCGCATGCTCCGCGGCGAGAGCGCCTCCGAGCCGTCGGGCAGCACTGCCCGTGTCGCGCCAGATCGGCTCGAGCCGCCGACCATCGACGTGAAGGCCAACGTCGTCGAGGAGAAGGAGAGCCGACGAACCACCCGGGTTTCTCCCGCTCCTTTGCAACGCAAAAGCATCGCCCGGTTCGATCGCTTGAAAGACTTCCCTGGACTCAATCTGCGTGGTCCGATGACCCGCGCTCCGCCTGCCACGACGGATATCGCACCCGAAGGCACGAGGTTCATCGCCGGCACCTTCCGCAGCGCGAATGGAAGCCGGAACTACAAGCTATTCGTCCCAAGCCACTGGCAGGAAAAACCGCTTCCCCTGGTGGTCATGCTTCACGGCTGCGCCCAGTCGCCGGACGATTTCGCGGCCGGCACCCGGATGAATTTTCTGGCGGAAGAGCGAGATTGCTTCGTGGTCTATCCGGAGCAGCCGAGCGAAGCCAACCAGGCGAAATGCTGGAATTGGTTTCGCACGGGCGACCAGCAGCGGGACGGCGGGGAGCCTTCGCTGATCGCAGGCATCACTCGCCAAATCATGAGGGACTATCCGATCGATCCGAAGCGGGTCTACGTCGCAGGTCTGTCGGCCGGCGGGGCGGCCGCCGCCATCATGGCAGCGACCCACGCCGATCTGTACGCGGCCGTCGGGATCCATTCCGGCCTCGCCTGCGGGGCGGCAAGCGATCTTCCCTCGGCGTTCGTCGCGATGCGGCAGGGCGGCGGGTCTAAAATTGCCGATGGTGGACCGCCAGTGCCGACCATCGTTTTCCATGGCGACCGCGACACCACGGTGCATCCGAACAACGGCGACCGGATTGTCGAGCAGTCCGCCAAGGCGGCAGGCTTGAAAGCGAAGGTGAGCGACGGACGGGTGCCTCATGGGCACGCCTACACCCGCACGAACGTTGCCGACGCGGACGGGCGCGCCGTCTCCGAGCATTGGAATGTTCACGGCGCCGGCCACGCCTGGTCGGGCGGCAGTCCCGCCGGCTCCTACACCGATCCCCGCGGGCCGGACGCGACGAGGGAGATGCTGCGCTTCTTCCTTGAGCATTCGCTCCGGGGTTAGTCGGGTTTCACAAGGCGCTCAGGTCGTCCGACACGTCGCCGAATTCCGGATCAGCTTGGCGTCGCCGAACTCACCGGTCGCCGGATCCCCGCTGCGGCTGAACGCGATGGCGCCGGCGTGGCCGGGCTTGCGGGCGAGGGCCTCGGCTCGCATCACCGCGACGTTGGCGCTCAGGCACTCCGCCGCCTCGCCGGCGGCTATGCCGTCGTCGGAGAAAACGAACGGCAGAGCGACATAGTAGGTCACTTCAGACATCTGCCTCATCCTTGCGTTCGCGCGCCCTTGGGAGCCGCCCGCGGGCGTAGCCGGTCGACACCTTCCTCCTCAGCTCCTCGAGTTGGATCTCGAGAAAGTCGTTGGCGACGATCAGCGCCTTCACGGTTTTCCGGGCGTCGCCGCCGCAGGCCGCGATGGCCTGGTCGGCGGCGGCGTCGAGGTCGGCAGGGGCCGGCCTCGGAGACGTTCATCGAGTTATGTTCTCTTTTTGTTCTAAAGAGTCAAGAGACCCTCTCCCAAATTGCCATGACGCAGCAGGGCCATCTGGATGAATCTCGCGGGTGGCGATCGGCGTGTCGGAACCGGTGGTCCTCGTTCGTCTTGAATCCAGGCCGCCCCGAAGGGAGTTCTGCGTACATGGCGCCCCGAGCCAACTGGAAAGGGTTTCTGAGACTCTCTCTCGTCACGTGCCCAGTGGCGCTCTATCCGGCCACCTCGGAGAGCGAGAAGATCTCCTTCAACCAGCTCAACCGGCAGACCGGCCACCGTGTCAAGTATCTCAAGGTGGACGCCGACACCGGCGACGAGGTGCCGAACGAGGACATCGTCAAGGGCTACCAGCTCGAGAAGGACCAGTTCATCGAGGTCACCAAGGAGGAGCTTGAGGAGATCGCGCTGGAATCCACGCGCACCATCGAGATCGACGAGTTCGTCGACAAGGCCGACATCGACCCACGCTACCTGATCCGGCCCTACTACATCAGGCCGGACGGCAAGGTCGGGCACGATGCCTTCGCGGTGATCCGCGAGACCATCCGCGAGATGAACAAGGTCGCGATCGGTCGCGTGGTGCTGACCAACCGTGAGCACATCATCGCGCTCGAGCCGATGGACAAGGGTCTGGTCGGCACGCTGCTGCGCTACCCTTACGAAGTGCGGAGCGAGCAGGAATATTTCGAGGAGATTCAGGACGTCAAAGTCACAAAGGACATGCTGGACCTCGCGAAGCACATCGTGAACCAGAAGGCCGGCCGGTTCGACCCCGAGAAATTTGAAGACCACTATGAGACCGCGCTGATCGACCTCATCAACCAGAAGCGGGCCGGCAAGCCGATCACGCCGAAGTCCAAGCCGACCACAGGCAACGTCGTCGATCTGATGGAGGCGCTTCGGCGGAGCGTGGGTCAGGAGGCCGCGCCGGCGAAAGCCGAGAAGCCCGCCAAGAAGGGGCGCAAGGCATCCGCCGGGCAGAAGGAAATGCTGATGCCGATCGAGGGCAAGAAGCCCAAGCAAGCCGCCGGCAAGAAGGCCACAGCCAGGCCGCAGCGGAAGTCTGCCTAGCGCCTCCACTGCGCCGTCTGGGACGATTGCCATCACGAACGAACAGGAGGAATCGCATGGATATGAGGGAAGCCTCTGCAATGACGGAAGCCTCCGGTCTTCCGAGCGATCAGGACGCCGTCGAGAATGCATCGCAAGCGATGCCCAGTGTCTCCGACGCAATGAGAGGCGGTGCGAAAGCGCGCGATGCGCAAACTCCTGCGGTAGCTTTTTCGGATGAGTTGCGCAGCTTGGCGCGAGAGGCGCCGCTGCTGGCGCTGTCCATGGCATTCTTGCTGGGAGTTCTGGTGGCCCGGCGACGATAGCAGAAGTGGGCGGTCGCGCCGCCGCGCGGGACTAAGCCTGGCGCTTGGCTTCGGCTCTACGATCGGGGACAGTTCGTTGTGCGCATCGCGGACATTCGCCGTCTGCCGCTGCGGCGAGCTGGCGCCCCATTTCATGCCTGAGGGCTACGCTATCCCACATGGTCAGGTCGGTCTTCACGATCCTTTTGGCGCGTTCGAATGCGTGACTCTCGGCAGCGTCATCTCCGACCCGGATGATCACGTCGTCATGGAAAGGGCACGCCATCGTTGCGCGGGTGGTATCGAGCGCGTAGCGCACCACGTCGCTCAGGTCGTCGGGATCGACGTTGGCGGACATGTCGGCTCTCCTGCCGAAGCTGCCTCGCGAAGGCGGGCGGTCGATGTCAGCGGAGGCGGGCGGACCCGAAGCTCCCGGAGCTCCGGGTCCGCCGTAGCCTCAGCAGCCCGACACCAAGTTGTTCGGCTACACCTCAAACCTAAGACGTTGCGGAAGCAGCACATTGAGGTGGCGCAACGGACAACCGCGCTGCCCTTTGTCTCAGTTGCGTTCCTGAGAAAGCCGCCACCTTGCAGACCCTCCGCGAGCATCGCGAGTTGATCGCGAAGACCATCGACCAGATCGATCGAGGCCTCGCGTCGGGTGCGGACCTAGTGCGGCGAAACGATCGCTGCGAGGCCGAACGCGAGTATGCAGGCCGCGGCCAACGAGCAGAGGGCTATGGCGATTTCCCGAGGCATTGCTGCTCGATCCGTTTTTGGTTGCTAGGGCTCTTCCTCGCTGGCGAAGGGTTCGTGGGTCTTGCGGCCGGGGAAGGTGGGCGACATCTGCTCCGCCATCGCCTTCTCGATCTCTCCGGCCAAGGCCCTGAAATGTTCGGCAAGCTTGCTGAACAGCTCTCTCTTCTTTGGATCGGTGGCGAGGTCTCGGATCATCTCGCATTCGGCGAGCTGAATCTGCAGCTTCTCCAGATGCGCCTGCATGTCCTTCATTGGACCACTCCTTTCCTTTCGGCGGGAGAGCAAGCTGTCTGTCGATTGCTGATGCTACAGCTTTATGTCCGACGCGGGAACTACTATGCGCTTTTCGGCCGCTCGAAGCTACGGTTTGGCGGGCTCCCGAGACGAGTCCTGCGCGGGCGCACTCATTACGATCCCGCCGGACCGGTTGCTGCCATCTACTCTCCGGCATGGACAGTGATTTCGATCCTCAGCGGCAAGCGCTATTCGCAATTCGATTTCAGGATCTCGACCTGCTGCTTTGCGCCGGCAAGCGAGGCCTGCAACTGCGTGACCTTGTACTGAAACGGCGCCAGGTCGATTTGAAACAGCACGTCGTTGGCCTTTACCGGCACGTTCGGCTTGACCGGGATCGCCACAATTTGTCCTGTCACATTCGACAGTTAAAAAGAGCGAGAAATGTCGCGAGGATAGGACCGCCTGTTAACAGCGAGATAGACCCAGACAACCAGCCCCCATCGCACCAGTTTGAATTTCGAGAACACAAGCGAGAGCGGAACGACCATATAGGCACAGAATAATGGTCATGGCTGGCCCTCACTATTAGGTTGTGCTATCGTGATGCGTGGAGGTAGCCGAAGCCGCACTTCGAAGTGCCCTTCAACGATAAGCTTTATCGCCCAGCAATCCTGTTTCGATTATGCAGACGCCATGCGGCGTTCAATGCAGTCGACGTCGCACCTTCATTGATGCACGCTCCCTCGCGCACCCAAGCGAGAGCGCTTCAAGTCGTTCCGTCGTTTTTTGTACAAGGAATGATGTATGCGTATCACAACACTGAACCAGATTTCGGAACGCTCGGCGTGACCGCGACGTTGTGCGGGACCGAAACGGCCCTTGCCCAGCACACGGCAGCCCTGCCATCCATGAAAACAATCGGCACGCCCGCGGCACCCGCCGAGCGCGCGACGCCGAATTCCGAATGAACCGAAGATGGAGACCGTATTACATCACTGAAGAGGAGGACCCGGGCGCCGGTCAGGATCGACGGCAAGGAGTATTCGGCCGGCCCGGTGATCAGCGGCGGGCGCGTCTTCTTTGACAAGGAGGCGGGCACCCAGATCGTGCTGAGCGAGATCGCGCAGATGCAGATGGCACTGGCCTATCGGCTGCGCGACGACACGCCGTACCAGAAGCTGAGCACCGCCAGGAAGCACACGCTCCGCATCGATTGGGGTACCTTCACTCCAGTAGAGCGCAAGACCGCGCTCACGCGCGCGTTGTTCGTGCGCAAGCTCGACAAGGTCCAGCCGGCGAACCTGCGGGCAAAGAAAAAGATCATCCGCCGGATCATCGAGGACGTTTGCGGGCGATGGAAGATCCCGCTGGAGAATGCGCCGTCCGCGCGCCAGGTGCGAACCTGGTACCGGATCTTCGTGACCGCGGGGCGCGACGTGCGCGCGTTGGTGCCGTGCAATTGGGCCAAGGGCCGCCGCGAGCAGCGATATCCTGAATGGGCGATCGACGAGATCAACCGCCTGATCAACGAAAAGATCGCGGTTCCAACACCGTCGAGCTTCCGCAAGGTTCGGCTTCTCGCCAACGAGCGGCTGAAGAAGGCGGCCGCGGAGCGCGGCGAGGTGCCGGTGCTGCTTGGCAGGGGCAATCGGATCGGAAGTAATCTGCTTTCGCGCATGCTGCGTGAGCGCAACAAGTTCGAGGTCTTGGTGGCGACCACGAACGTGCGGGAGGCCAATCGCCAGGCCCAGTCGGTGCAACTAGGGCCCCAAGGCAACCTCGTTAACCGCCAATGGGAGGTCGATCACACCCTGCTGGACATCCTGGTGATCGACGAGTGCACGATGCAAATCGCCGGTCGGCCGTGGATGACCGCGATTCTCGATCGCTACTCGCGCTGCATCGTCGGTTTTTCCCTGAGCTTCGCGCCGCCGTCGTGGGCCAGTGTAATGGACGCCTTACGCGTGGCTGTGATGAAGAAGGACTGGATCATCGCAGGTTTGGGCGGGATCGTGCGAACATGGGATTGCTTTGGCGTCCCTGGACGGCTGATTACGGACCACGGTCGAGACTTCAAGTCGAATTCCATGGAGCAGGCCAAGGTCGCACTGGATTTCGAGCTGAAGCACGCGCCCCCTCGCAAGCCGTGGTTCAAGGGCAAGATCGAACGCTGGTTCAGAACGCTTGAAGAGCAAATCATCCACACCATTCCTGGCACGGTGTTGTCGAAGTGGGAGGACCGCAAGTTCTACAACTCCGAGCAGTTCGCGGTGCTCACGATCCACGAGTTGAATTGGATCGTCGCCAAATGGGTGATCGACGTCTACCACCACACCCAGCATAGCAAGCTCGGGCGCACACCGGCGCGGGCCTGGCAGGAAGGCTTGCAGGAAATCCCGCTAATCCGGGAGCCGCCCGCTGATCTGCTGATTCCAATGACCGGACTGGTAGTGCCGCGTTCCCTGCAGAAGAGCGGGATCCGCTACATGGGGCTACGCTGGGATTCTCCAGAGTTCGCGAAGGCCCGCGCCTTCCTACCGGACTCGGCGAACGTGCAGGTCAGGATAGATCCGACTGATATCTCGACGGCCTACGTCTACGATGAGCACAGGGAGAAACGGGTCGAGGGCGAGCTTGTCGAGCCGACAGACGCCCGCGGTTTGTCGCTCAACCAATGGTGCACCGTCGCGAAGCTCCGACGGCGTATCGCGGAGGACGACGAGCTGAGCGAAGAGGCAGCGCTTGCCCGCGCCATGGAGGAAATCGGGCAGTACGTGAAGGAACGTGTGCTCGAGCGTCACAAAGGCAAGGCGCCGAAGCGTTTCAAGCGCTTCGTGAGCGCGGGATCCGCCTGGAGCGCGATTCGGCCGGAACGGCTTGATCCCAGCATGAAGCCTCCCGGCTCCCATACGGTCGGCATCACTCAGGTGAAGTCGCCACCGTTGCAGCCCCATGCCCCATTCACGGACCCGAAGCGCCGACGGAAGACCGTGAAAGAGAAGGTGCCCGCCGGTGGTGACAAAAAAGCCGTGACCAACAACGGGAGTGACGTCGAAGATGCCTCCGTCGACGGTCCGGAGCAAGCCGACCAGGCGTCGTCTACCACCACGGCTCGGCACGAAGCAGTCGAGCCGGCGGCGACACCGAAGCCCGCCCCGAAGGCAAAACTCAAGATGAGGCCGGTGAACTACGGCGGCACAATAGAAGAGGACTGAGCTAAATGGACAAGTCGAAGAAATTCGCCGATTGGAAGCCAAGAGATCGCGTTGCGCACCTGAAGCGTCGCATGTTCGAGACGGCGGACTCGCAGCGGATTGATCAGAGGCTGTTTCGGCTGTTCGATACCGCAGGGACCGGCCCCGAAGGTGACGGGGCCTTTGTCGTGGGCGAGACCGGCGTGGGGAAAACCACGGGAGTGCGCCTGCTCACGGACCGGATTTACGAGGAACTTCGTGCCGAGGATCCTTCCGGGAAGTGGTCGCGACCCGAGATTGCCGGCACCGATCTGCGGCCGATCCTCCATGAGACTGCCAACGGATTCAAGCGGCCGATCGCGGTCGTCTTGGTAGGCAAGAACACCACCTTCAACTCGTTTCTCGGGGATACGGCGGACGCCATCCAGGTAAATTTGCCGGTGGGCTACAAGTTCGGCGAGGCGCAGCTTCGGGTCAACAAGGCCGTGAAGAAGCAGGGCATCAAGATGGTCATCTTCGACGAGACGCAGCACATCGTCGAAGGCAACATGAACACCTATGATGCCGGCGACGTTTTCAAGCTGCTGATCAAATCGAGGGTCCAGGTGGTCTGCGTCGGCCTCACCAATGCTCTGGATCTGGCGACAGCAAACGACCAACTCGATCGCCTCGTGAAGAAAAAGATCGTGCTGGAGCCGTTTCGATGCACGGTCGGCGATTTCCCCGAGCTCGACAAGAAAGGTAACATAGTCGGTGACGAGGTCCAGGAGCCGACGGAATTCCGGCAACTGATGGCTCTGATTGACCATAGGGACGGCCCCGATAGCGTCTTGCCATTCGACAAGGCTTCGAATCTCTCCGCGCCCGATATGGCACTCCGCATCCATCAGGCCGGTGGCGGTTACATCGGCAGGATCATGCCGCTGATATATGAGGCGGCGACATTGGCGATCTACGATGGCTCAGCATGGGTCACGAAGAACCATTTCGAGGAGGCCTATCGCGAAGCCAGTCGGTGCGATGACAAGGACAACTGGTTTAAGATGGGCTTTTCCTCCGTCGTGGAGCGCTTCGGTTCGATCAGGGAAAAGAAACTGATCTCGACGGGGATTGCCAAAAGACAACTGGAGCGGCACATGAGCAAACGCTCGCGCCGTCGCGTGACCGATGTGATCGCAGGACGCGACTGATGCTGGGAACGTCGCATCGGCGGCCAATCGGCCTCTATGCCTGGGACGAGGTGGGTCCGGAGGAGAGCGCGCTCGGTTTTCTCCTACGCATGGCCGAGGAGAACGGCCATCCGTCGACGGACAGCACCGTCATGGACATCGGCGTCCGCCGCGCCGGCATCGCGCGTGGGGTCCCAGAGCACATCAATCGGCTCGCGGCCGAAGCGAGGACGACACCGGCTGCGCTTCTTGCATACAGCCCGGTGCTTCGCGACGACGACAAGCTGGTCCTGCGCGGCCATGTTGTCGACAAGTACCTGCATTTCGGCGTGCGCAGGCTCTGTCCCGGATGTATCGCGGAATCCAATCACCATCGTTTCTGGTGGGACCTCGTCCCGGTGTCCATGTGTCCGCGGCACCGGTTGGAATTAGTTGGGGCGTGTCCGTGCGGGGCCGAGCTGGGCTGGCGAGATGGCGGCGTGTCGATCTGTACAGATTGCGGCGCGCAGGACCGCTATCGGTTCGAGCGCCGGCCCGCGGAAGCGAAAGTGCTGCGGTCGGACGCCTACATCCTGTCCCGTTTCGGTGTCGGATCGGCAGAGACCGTCCAGGTCCTCGATTCACTTCCTATGGCTGACGTATTCAAGATGCTGGAGCGCGTCGGGTCGGCCTGTGAAGGCTATAGTCGCGAGTGGCGTTCCGCAAAGTCGCTCGGCATCTCGTTAAGCGTTGTCCAGGCGCGCGGCTTCGAGGTGCTTGCCGACGGCAAAATGGATGAGGTGCTGACCCGCATTTTTGACGGATATATCAATCAGGGCGGAAAGCCGGAACACGGGTTCAGCAAGTGCTATGGCTGGCTATATCACTGGTTCAACCACAAACGCGGCGTGAAATTCTCGCCACTTCTGGCGGAAGCTATCCATCTGCACGGCGCTGCGCGTTTTCCGGTGACGCCCAAGGCCCATCTGGCCAAGATACCGGAAAATGCGCGCCGTAAACTCTCGCTAAAGGCTGCTGCAGCCAAAGCAGAAACGTCAGTGTTCGCCATGAAAAACATCGGCCTGGCGCTGGGCTTGATCCGGACAGAGAAGCTATCGGGTAGTCAGCTCTCGTTTTCGGTCGAGGACGTGGACCGGATTGCCCACGATTTGAAAGGAGCGCTCTCCTTCGAAGAAACCATGCAGCGTCTCGGCATCGGCAGGCGTCCATTGCGCGAAATGATGGAGAACGGCTCGTTGGTGCCGGCTCTCGAGGGTGGCGGCAAGCGCCATGCTTACGTCTTCCGGCCGATGGACGTGGATGGTCTGCTGAGGAAACTTGCGGGCACCGCACCTGTGGTTTCCAAGCCTTCACCAACATTGTTGGCCATTTCGCGCTTGGGTAAGAACCGATCGGTTACGATCGCTCACGGTGTGCGATTAGTGCTTGATGGGAAGGTGCTCGTTCGGGAGCGAATGCAGGGCCGCGACCTTGGCCTGA
Organism: Bradyrhizobium niftali; assembly: GCF_004571025.1. Classification (GTDB taxonomy): domain Bacteria; phylum Pseudomonadota; class Alphaproteobacteria; order Rhizobiales; family Xanthobacteraceae; genus Bradyrhizobium; species Bradyrhizobium niftali. Next base: position 219,751 of record NZ_SPQT01000015.1, read on the forward strand.
ACGCCTTGTTCATTGCGGATAATGAGGCTCTCGCAGCGGTGGATCCCACCCATCATAAAATGCGCCAAGCGGCCACTGAAAAACTCATGGAAGCAGGAGAGTTGGTGCCGTTCTCCGCCGCGGCCAAGATCATGCGCCTAAATGCGCGTGGATTGCGCCGGGCCATCGAGATTGGCTTGTTTTCTGGCGTGGAGAAGGGAGCGAGCGCGCTGCCCCCGAAGCACGTCGATGCGTTCGCAAGAAAATTCATTATGATGGGTGAGATCAAGGCGCGCGTTGGTGGCTATTTCCCAACGCTAAAGGACCAGATCGAACGCGCCGGCTTCAAGCCGGACAAACAGCTGACAAAGTGTCTCAACTCCGGCTATTTGCGCGCTGAGGTCGAGCCGTTTCTAAAGAAGCTTAAGCAAGGTGCGGTCTCGCTGGACATGCCGCCGCCAGCTCGGAACGCCGTCATCCAGGAAACGCGTCGGATTCTCGAGAATGCCGATCATCCGATCGAGACCAAGGAAGTCCTCTCGATGCTGCGCAAGAAGGAGGTGCGGCTTGGGCCTTCGGACAAGGACCAATTCTTTTACGCAACCATGAACGAGGAGAAGAACGAGTTCGTGTACCTGGTCGGTGCTGGTTGGTGGCTGCGCCAGCGAGCGTTCATGGGCCACATCTTTCCTGCAGATCGTGAGACCCCGAGCTATCACAATCTGGTCGACGAGGAGATCGTAGCGATAGTCCGACAGGCCAAATGGCCCATGATGCCGGACGACATCGTGGCTAGCCTCGCGAAGAGACGAATCGCCATCGCATCGTCCGATCCGGTCGTCTATTTGCGCCGTATGGCGATCAGGAGGCCTGAAATCGTGCGCTTCCACGGTAAGGGGTATTGGGATTCGTCGCGAGCCTGGGCCCCTGCGAGATACTTTCCGAAAAAGGTTGCTGCCGCGGCTTGAGCAGTTGCGGCGCTATGTCCTGTAAAGCTGCGAGTTGTTGCATCACGCTCGATTATGCCGCGGTGTTGGCTAGTTCTTCACCGCAGCCTCCTTCACCGGCACGCCCCTTGGGGTCGAAGCGGCATCCATGTGCCGCCCCTGGGTGTCGGCACGAACAAGTGTGGCGTGCCGATCGTGCGGCCGTAGTGGAAGTGCAGGATCAGTCATGATGCCGGCCCCTGCATGTTCGCAACCTAGGTTCGCCCGAGTTCCCAACCCGGCGACGATGCCGATCGGGACGTCAGTACCCACCTAGTCGCGAAGGAAAATGTTTAACTCGGAAAGCACGCCTGTGCTGTCAGAATCAGCGGCGAGAGATTGAGCACTTGCGGAAACTGAAATGTATAACTTGCGCTGACCTGACTACCACAGGTCGGCGTGGCGTAGGTGAACGTCTGCGCTGGGAGATCCAGGCCGAATGCCTGCTGGGCAGCATAGCTCGTGATTTCATTGCTGCCTGGGCATAGCGTCGGATTGACACTGGCGCAGCGTGCCGCCATTTCGGTCCCGTGTTGCAGACCGAGCTGGGTCCAAAACAACAGTCCGAACTCGATGATGCCAAATATGAACAGAAAGAAGACCGGTGCGGTCAACGCGAATTCGAGCGCCGACGCGCCGCGTTCGTCTCGCCATAGCGCAGTGACTTTCACTGCAGCCTCGCAGTGGATTGAGCGTTGTAGGTGTAGGTGGCGGCGACAATCTGATAGTTGATCAGGGTATAGTAGGTCGCCTGCGCCGAGACCGTCGCATACGTGCCGGCCTGCGCACCGCCCGTGCAGACCGTTCCGCAACTAACCGAGCTAACTCCCGTGCTCGTGGGGCAGCCACAAAACTGAACAGGGCTTGGAGACGCCGTGACGGCTGTGGAATTCGTAGCGCTCGTTACCGCGCTCGAAATGCCGCTCGTGTCAAAGCCGTGCACAATGGCGTATTGAGCTCCGGCTTGCGCCGCATCCTCCACTTGCATTTTGCGATAGACGGCTAGCCCAATATCACTTACCGAGACCACCATCAGGGATAGCAGCGGGATCATGAATGCGAACTCGATTGCAGCTGCGCCGCTTTTATCGCGGACAGCGGCATGAACGAGGTCACGGACCCTGTCAAACGGTCGAACTCGGCTCTTAAGAGATAGATTTTGTCTCATTGAGGCCAACCTCATTCGATGAGCTGCGCGGTTTGGCCGCCGATCGTGGCGGTGCCGAGCGCAGAGCAGTTAACCTGAACGTTCGATGTACCAGTGAATGTCAAGGTATCCGCGATGATCTTGGTGCAGGAGGTGCTCGTGCCATTACCGCCGCTGAAGCTCAGATTGGCCTTTGGCAGGTAGATGGCGCCGCCAACATTTTGCGTGCCACCACCGGTCAGATTGAAGGCAGTTCCCGCAGGCATTTTTCGGTCGCCGTAGATTACGATGCCCTTGGTGGATCCGGCGGTCGGGGCCGTCAAATCAATGATGGCATTACTGCCAATGGAGGCTGTGCCCCAGTTGCTGCCCGACCCCGTAAAGACCAGAGTCACACCGGTGCCGGTGATCGTGGCATTGCCAGCCACGCTTAGATTAGCACCGTCCAGGTAGTAGATCCCCGGATCGAGGTTTAGAGTCGCACCTGCATTGACAGTAATGCTGCCGCTGTAGCAGCCAGGACTGAGGGAATTTGTCTTTCCATTGGAGTTGACTGTGATCTTGGCGTTGGTGCAACTCGGCTCCGCTGGGGGCGAGACATTTGCGTAGGGATCGGCCACCGCCCTCATGTGAGTTCGGACCCCATTGGTGGCGGTGATATTGCTGGCCCCGGAAACGTCACCCACCACGCCGACCTGGTTGGCGGCGACGGAGGCACTACCGGCGACGTTGAGTGATGGGCTCGCGCTTGAGTTGCTGTAGAGATTGCATTTGATCAGATTGAGCTGGTTGCCTCCGCTCACGTTCACTGCTGGGCTCGCCGTCGAATTGAGCGCGAGCACGCAGCCTGTCCCGGAATTTGGCAGTGCTACAGCACGTGCGGTGATAAGTATCGGATCTGACCCGAACAATGCTGATAGCAGCCGCGGTTGCAGCTGGCTGACGATGACTTCGACCGCTTGCGGATTTGAAGTATAATTGCCTGTCTTCGGCGGCTGGTTCACCGCAACAGTAACGTTGCTCACCGCATTCGCGTAGCCGTAGCTTGCCGTGACTGCGTTGGCTTCGGAGAGCAAATCAGTGCCGGCAGTTACAGCGGTTGCCGCACTCACCGCGCCTGAGTCCGCCGCACTCTGCATATTCTTATGCTTATAGTACCACCATCCGACCTCGGTGCCGAGACCTGCTGTGCCAACCAGAACAGGCATCAACAACGCAGATAGAATGACGTAGCTGCCGGACTGGTCTCGTGAGAATCTCCGGATCAGGCTGCTACGGTTTAGGCACCACCGTGCACCTTCGTTTAGATATCGCGAAGCGCTGAAGGAGCGACTGCAGATCTTCCTAAAGGTCATGTTCCCCCCGAAGACTTGCCACTTTTTCCTGATCTAGATAGGTACAATCGGATAAAGGACGCCTCAATGAGCGTAGGAAAATTTTAGCTAAACGCGGGCGACTTGGGGTGACACCAAAACTCTCCGGCGAGTTTGGATGCTCGCTAGAATCATCGCTCGCGAGTTGGTGTCCTGAATAATAGTCTCACCTGAATCCGCGCTTCGAAGAGCATCAGACTTACTAGCGGCAGGCGATTAAAAATGAACGTCAAATCGCAGGGTTAGCGTGATCGGAAAGATTCCCGGCTCCTGCCGCAAATGGAAACCGGCGAGCTCATTTATGGCCGTCGCGAGAGCAGTTGCCGTGATGAGTTGGAGGAGGTCCGAGAATTGATCGGAGCCCTCAGGGGCCGAAAAACAAAGTCCGACGTGACCTCAACGCCTGAATTCTTCGCATTTTGACCCGGAACTCACGTCGAGGCCAAGGAAGGTAATCAAATTAGTGCGCGCCACATTAGCGCTGGCGCTCATTGGCATTCCTGACAATCTTTGCTTCGCAACTGCATTTGCCAAATCTTTCACCTGGATCGGTTGCGGGCATGCGGATGCGTTACACACGTCGCCTTTCGCCAATCGTGGCAGGAATTGTGTAACCGTCCGGTGAGGGCCGCGGGATAATCGCGCGGCGCGATGGTCCGATCAGGCAACGGACTGGACGGGGGTCTTCTTCCATTCCCGGGGCAGCAGCTCATTGAGCCGGCTTTGCGGGGTGCTGGCGATACGGGACAGGACGTCCGCCAGCCAGGCTTGCGGATCGACGTCGTTGAGCTTTGCCGTCATGATCAGCGTCGCCATGATGGCGGCGCGGTCGGCACCACGTTCGGAGCCGGCGAAGAGCCAGGACTTGCGGCCGAGGGCAAAGCCACGCAGCGCGCGCTCCGCCGCATTGTTTGTCAGGCAGATCCGTCCGTCATCGACGAAGCGAGCGAACCGGTCCCAGCGGCGCAGCATGTAGTCTATTGGCTTGGCGACCGCGGAGGAGTTCGATAGCCGGGCGCGCTGCTCGCGCAGCCATGCTTCCAATGCCGTCAAAAGCGGAGCGCTTTGTTCTTTGCGCACCCCCAGCCGCTCTTCGGCGCTTTGGCCGTTGATGGCGCGCTCAATATCGAACAGCGCATCAATGCGCTTGACCGCCTCCAGCGCGATCGGCGAGATCGCCGCGGCATTCTTGCCGGCCCTCGCACTGGCGGCGATGTCCGCGAGCTCAAAAAACTGCCGCCTGGCATGAGCCCAACAGAGTGCGGGCGTGACCGGTCCCTGCGCGCGCAATGCGTCATACAGCTCGTTATAGCCACTATAGGCGTCGGCCTGCAGGATGCCGGTGAAGCTTTGAAGATGCCGCGTGGGATGCTCCTGCCGTCGATCGCGCGAGGCGTAATAGAGCGCGGCCGGCGGCGCCCGTCCGCAAAACGGCCGATCGTCGCGGACGTAGGTCCAGACATGCCCTTTGACCGTCTGCCCCTTGGCCAGGATCGGCACCGTGGTGTCATCGCCGTGCAGTCGCTCGGCGGCCAGGATGTGGCGCTCGATAAGCCGATAAAGCGGCTGCAGGGCCGCCGCACAGGTGCCGACCTGGTCCGCCAGTGTCGACAGGCTCAGATCTATGCCCTCCCGGGCGTAGCGCTCGCTCTGCCGGTTCAGGGGCTGATGCTGGCCAAACTTCTCGAACAGGATCATGGCCAGGAGGTTGGGCCCGGCGAAGCCGCGCGGTGTCACGTGGAAGGGCGCCGGCGGCTGAGTGATCGTCTCGCAGTCCCGACACGAGAACTTCTCGCGCACCGTCTGGATCACCTTCCACTTCCTGGGAACGACCTCCAGCGTCTCGGTAACGTCTTCGCCCAGCTTTGATAGCTTCGATGAGCCGCAGCAGGGGCAGCTCTCCGGAGCCGTGATCACGATGCGCTCGCGCGGCAAATGGTCGGGGAACGGTTTGCGCGACGGCCGCGTGCGCTTGAACGACCGCACGGTCTGTGTCTTGGCCGCGGCCTGCTCGGCTGCCAGTTCGTCCTCGGTTGCGGTTGCTTCGAGCTCTTCGAGCTGAAGCTCCATCTGCTCCAGGAGCCTTGCCTTGCGCTCCGAGCGAGTGCCATAAATCTGGCGACGCAGCTTCTCGATCTCGAGCTTGAGGTAACTGATCAGGGCCTCGGCCGCCTTCGCGTCCGCAGCCTCCGCTTTGGCGCTCGCCGCGACCGCTTCCGCTTGAAGGCGCGCGGCTCGCTCCGCGAGGATCATCGCATGCGCGGCGGCCAGATCGGTGGGAAGCGATTCAGATGTGGTCACGGCGATGATGGAATCACATCCATCACGATCCGCAAGCTCAAAGCCTCATCCGACCGATGTCGGCCGCCACGTCTCTTGTGGGTGCCTCCAATCGATCCCCGACAAGAGGTAACCGAGCTGCGCCGACGAGATCGTCACCACACCCTCAGCCGGGCTCGGCCAGATGAAGCGACCCCGCTCCAGGCGCTTCGTGAACAGGCAGGCGCCCTGGCCATCATGCCAGATCACCTTCAAGAGGTTGCCGCGACGACCGCGGAAGCAAAACAGGTGGCCGCCCAGCGGGTCGCGATGCAAGATCTCCTGAACCTGCAATGCCAGCGACGGAAAGCCCTTCCGCATGTCGGTATAGCCGGTCGCGAGCCATACCCGCACGCCGGCCGGCAACGGGATCATCGTAACCGTCCATCGGTCAGCGCCGCCACGACCGCGGTCAGCGTCACCGCGTCAACCGCGCCCGTGATCCGCATCCGAGCTCCGGCCGCGAACTCAATCTCGATCGCACCGCAGCTTCCGGAGGGCGCCGTCAACGGTTGCCGGTCTGGCGCAATGGAGACCGTCGCAAAACGGACCTCGTCATCCTGCCGCTGCATCGCCCAGGCCCGCAAGCGAGGATGCCTGTGCGCGCCTGCCGCCGCCAAGCCGTAACCAAATTGCGGTGAACATCATGTCGCCGAGCAACCTCGACAACACTGGCCCCGGGCGCCAGACTCTCCTCCACGATCCGAAGCTTCTCGGCGGTGGTCCACCGCCGTCGCCGCTCAGGACCGGACAGAACCGTAACCGTCGTCACGTTTGCTCATTTGCTTGCAAATTAGTGAGCAAACCATCTCACGCTCGAACGCAATCCGGGAAGGCGGTCTCCACCGGAGGCTTACGGAATTGTGCTGCCATTGGCCATTGTTTGCCAATCAACCACGTACGTTCGCTCGCGGCAGTCAAATAGGCACGACGATCCGTCGAATTCAGAACGTATCGATCATTTACTGCCGGAGGTTCGGAGCGCCGTGACCCGCATGGGAAATACGGCGCAAGCTGCTCATTACTTTGGAACCTATTTCGACAATTCAAGGCTGATCAGGTTGCACTTCGAACATCTGCATTGTGTTGACCAGGCACACTTTTGCAGGGACTCCAGTTGCCTCCGGCAGGATTACATCTCTAGCGGTGGGCATTATCGCTCATGAGAAACTACTGTGGCCGACCGACGACTGATCACCAATTTCCACTGGAGACACCTTCGAACAACGGGCAACCTTAAAGGGGCGACACCGGCCGGTGGAGCACCTAGTTGCGCGACGAGGAAATCGAATAGCCTCTTACTACCGTACGTGAGTCCAGACTTTGGCCGATCGTGTTGAAAAAGTACTTCTCTCGCTGATAAGTGAAAATTCTCAGGACCGCCGGTGCGTTTCTCTCGCCGCAAAAGCGATCGCCGGCCATCGTATCGATTCTACGGAGCCTTGCAGCGGCTGAAATCGCCAATGCCCTGCATTTGCGAGATTTCTGGAGCGCCGCGACTTTCGAGTTTTTCAACACGATCGGCTACAAGCGGACTTTGCCATCCTCCCACCAGCCGCCGGGGTTGCAGCCGGCAACGGCAGGGGCCGCGCGTGCAGGCGCCGCGCTCTTCATCGGTCATCAGGATCACCGGCATCGTCTCGGGATGAGGGGGAGCGCTCCAGCGGCCATTGCCGGATGACGCGCTCAAGATTGTGATGCGAGGCGAGGACGAGCAAGATCGGACAGCGACATAGCTGAACCAAGGAACAACTCTCCTCAGCCCGGAATTGGCTCTTGGGCCACAAGTAAGATTGGCCGACGGCCCCGCGCCTAGTACCTCCCGAAGGCGGGACCTGTGCTCTCGGAGAATTCATCATGGCTCACCAACAGAAGAGCAGCGGGCAAACCCGAAGGGCGCGAAGACGAGCACTGGCACGAAGCGCGCAGAGGGAATTGCAGGGCGCAGAAGAGCGTGGCGACCCAAACAAGGGTGCCGACATTTAGCTCCGCGTCCGCTCGATGGCCTGACCTAATCGGGCTGACTAGCGGCGTGCGAACCGATGTGCCCTAGGACGGCGGGATCGAAACCGATCTTTCATCCAGCGCCGAGCAGAAGACCTGGAACGACCACCATCTTCAACCGTTGGAGCTGATCGCAAGTCAAGGATGATCAAGCCATGATGAAAACAGTTGTTGTAGTTGGCGCTCTGCTGCTTGCCACGTCAGCCTTCGCTCAAACGGATAAGAAGGAATTGCCGGGAGCTTCGCAGTATGCACCCGGCCAACAGATGCAGGAACCCAACGCCAAGTCCACGGCACCTGGCGCTTCAGAGTATGCTCCAGGCCACCAGAAGAACACCACAGCCGGTCCTGGTCATTCTGAAAGCGCGCCTGGTCAGCAGACGACCACAGGATCGAGTTCGAAGCCAGATACCAGCAGTACAAAGAAATAAGGGGCAGAAAACCAACTGCACTACATAGGCGACCCGCCCGTGCGCGGCCGCGGCTGCATTCTGATGAGATATGTCCTACGCGCGGCCGCGTACGGGTGTAGCCGTTCGGCAGCAGCGCGATCCGCCCTAAGCTCTCATCAGTCTTCAAGCGCTCGGAACCAGTGGGATGACGGTGCGGTACTTCCCGGCGAAAGACGGAATTGGCGGTTCAGCGGCTAACTCAATAGAGACGTGACCAAGCTCATGCTCATTCAACAACTTGGTCAATTCGGAATGCACCGCCCGCCAAACCCGATGTGGGTCGGCGTTGGCTGAGGGATGGAGGCGAACGCGCAATTGTGTTGGCGCAATCTGCGCTATCTGAAACAACTCTACACCGGGGACATGATCAATCTCAAGCGCGAGCGATGGCACTGCGACCTGCTCTCCGCGTTCGGTTGGAAAGGTGATGATGTCGGCAGTGCGGCCGCGCACACGGATCGCCGGAAGCGGGTTGCCGCAGGGACAAGGATCAAGTCGTTGCAGGATGCGGTCGCCTAGATCATAGCGGAGGATCGGCTGCACGCGATTGGCGAGATTGCTCACAAGGACCGTATGGGACTCCTCGCCAGGCGGAACCGGCCGATAGCTCGCATCGACGGGTTCGAGAATCGCCCAGTCGCTGTTGACATGATACCAACCGTGTTCGCAACCGATGGCCATGAACAGGCATTCCGTCGCAGCGTAAACGGTCCGGACCTTGGCGCGGAATGCCCTTGCGATCCGGTCGCATCCGTCTTGCGAAAGTCCTTCGGAAGTCGGAAGAACCAACAGCGGCTGAATATGCAGGCGACCAGCATCCTGCTCGGCGGCCAATAGGACCATGACGCTGGCGTAGCCGATGAGCAGAGCCGGGCGGCACCGATTGAGTTCGGCGACCAAATTGCGCAACGGCGCCTGCGCCGCAAGCGCCCGTAATCGTCGCGCCGACCGTTTTGTGCGAATTGCAGCAAAGCTGGTTGCGCCGATGTAATGGCCGCCCATCGCCAGCACCGACGCCGCGCTGCCGCCGACGAGGAGACGCAACATGTCGCTCGCGCTAAGCCAGCCCGCTATCATGCGCAGCGAGAAAGCGAGTGTGACCGTCCAATTGTGTGTGTCCAACAGAAATATTCCAGGTGTCCCGGTGCTGCCAGAAGTAATTGCCACCGAATACTTGCCAAAGAGGCGTTGCCCGATCAGCTCGGAGTTGTCGACGAACCCTCGCACTGCCGCGAAACTAACCTCGCGGTCGGTGAGCCAGTCGCCAAAATGACGCATGAGCTCTTGCTTATTAGTCATCGGCAGCACGGACGAACTCTCAATCCGCTCCGGTAGCCCCCGATAGAGTTCGCGATAGTAGGGCGAGTTGGCACGAGCGAAGGCGACGGCCTCGCCAAGCCGCGCGCGTTGTCGCTGCGCGATGGCGTCGAGACCTTGCCTTCTTGCGCAATGCGCATCGAGCAATACCGACGAGATGCTTTCGCTCATGACAAGTGAACCCTACAGCAGGCGAGCGCGTGGCGATGATATTCACGTCCCCCTCCCGTGGCGAGGTCCACGCTTGCGCGCTCTTCCGGACTGCTAATGTGCAACCTTCGCAGCTACCTTGCTGTGCATCTCCGGGCGATGCGTTAATGCTCTTTCTGGATCGGCTCTCCCGCTGCACGATCAAGCGGCGGGTGCGGCCGCGCGAGGCCGGTCGTACCAGGCGGCGCGTCGTTCGCAGCCTGGCGCGTGTTCACGCGTTCCAGCGTCGTGACGGACGCGACTACAATCGCGACGGCAAGAGCAACGGCAAATAAAGCCAACGCTGTCCGCTGCCTGTCCATGACAAGCCCCTCATACGCCAACGCTATAATGCGCCGCCAAACCCGCCGGTTCCGGGCAGAACAGTCCTGCAATGGCGCGCCGCGAAACCGAAGAGACCCGGGCTCTCGCCGCATGCGAACAACCCAGCGACCGGTGTTGCTGCCATCCGCTAATGCGGCTGCTCCCCTGTTCGTGTCGCGAACGTTTGCCAGGCGGCTTGAGCCAGCGTCGTCGAGGGCGACAGCGCGCACGTCTTTGCGACCTCCTTGGCGATTGAACTGCTATCCAGCTCGGATTGGGTGAGTTGCTGAACAGCGGCGGCGTAGTTTAGCCCGGTCCAGAACCCGTAGAGCCAAACGACGCCTTCCGCATATTTACTTCTGGAGGACTGCCAATGAGCGCAGCTCATACTCCCGATTCCGCTCATCGTGACCCGTGCCGTCTCCTCGGCGACCGTTGTCGTCGAAAGGAACGCAATCAACAGCACGATCGGAAAAATTCGAGCTGCCATCACTTTTTGCGCGGATCGTCTGCTGGGTTGATGTAATCGATGCCTCCAGGGCCAACAAATTGAACTTGGAGAATTCCCTCCTCATTTCCGGTCCAGGCGTAGTGAGGATGTTTTGCCGGATAAACCCACAACGAGCCCGGCTTCAACAACTCGCCCTTCTTTTCAAACTTTTCGCCGTGGCTGGTCCCGATGTTGCCGCTTATGATCGTCACGACCTCGGAATAAGGGTGAGTGTGCGGCGGCATTTGAAAGTTAGGCGGAAACTTGATCCGCAAGACAACCACATCCCCCGTTTTCGTTGAGTCGCCGACCAGAGTTGCGATCTGTACGCCCTTAGGAAAGGCCGGGTTCTCCTTCCACGCGAGTGCATCAGGAGTAACCTGCGTCGGCGCGTCTTGCGCCATCGCCGGAAGTGAGAGCGCGATCAAGCTCGCAATGACAAAGAAGTTTCTCATGTGTGTCTCCTCCACTGTGAGTAGTTCCTCAGGTGGCGGTAACGCGGCAGACTGCGCTCGGAATCGAACTGGTCCGGATGGGAAGCAATGCTGCGCGGCCAGCGCTCACTGCCTTCCGATCTCGCGCGACGTCAACGGCCTGACGCCCGTGCGAGAACCTTTTCCGCAACGGCGCGACCGAGCGCTTGCCCGGCGTCGATGTCAGACCGGTAATGAATGCCTGCATACATGCGTGCGTCTGCTGCCTCCTTGCCGATCGCTAAAAGCGTGTCGGCATCGCCGGGAAACAAATGAGCGAGGACGACGGCCGCTGCGGTCGAAATGCAGCCATGAGCCGCTGGGTAGCTGGGATGGTTCGGCGGCGGGAATAACGTCTTGAGCTCAGGATCGAGCTGGGAGGGCCTGATTCGCCAATAGGCGTACTTTGCATCCCAGCAAGCGATACAAGAATCATGCATGGCGATGTTCATGGCCGCGAAGGCGTATGTGGCGGCTGCAGGGTCCTGACTGAGGCCGTATTCGAGGACCTTGCGGCCGGTATGCTCGTTCCAGAGCTGAAACGAGCGCACGCCGCCGAAGGTCTCCCAATAGACGGCAATCGAATTTGTCCGTGGCGTCCTCGTGAACGATTTCAACTCGGCGAGTTCGGCCAGCGCGGTGGCGGAATCGTAGTCAGGCGGCGGCGGCGGCCGAAACTCATCCGGAGTTTTCAGTGACCAAGACTTCCAAGTCGCAGTAGCCGGATTGATTGGATTTGTCCCCTGCCACCTGCCGGGCCCGGAGGGCACAGTTCCGGTCCACTTCTGGTCGGATCCATCCTGACTTGCGCGTTCGATGGCACGGGCCGCGACTTGGCGTCCAAGATCCAGCCCCGCCTCGGCATCGCTCGGATATTCGAGGCCAGCGATCACTCGCGATTGGGCGGCCTCCATGGCAAGTTTCCTAAATCGGTCTGCGTCGGTCGCAAACAGATAGGCCAGCACCTCGGAGGCAGCACCGGCGGCCGCGCCGAAATCAGACGGATATGATCCACTGCTCTGGACTGGCAGTACCCCGGCGATCTGTGGATCGACGGCAAACGGGCGCTGGCGTGCGTAGGTCTTCTTGTTGGCAAGCGCGCTCACCACGGCATCGTGGATGGCGGCATGAATAAGGGCGAGATTTCGTGGCGCGAGCGGCACTGTAACCGAGCGCGTCAGCATCTCTCTCACTGCGATTTCATTCCAACGATACACCGGTCCGCCGACGTCCCACCAGCGCGCCTGCGCGATTTCGGAGGCATCGCGGTTGGCGACCATCGTCCGAAGGGCCGTTAGTTCGCCCGCCGCGGCCTCGCCGGTCGGCGGTGGCGCAGTCTTGAGGTCCCCAACACTGGACAAGATCCACGTCGGTTGTTCGCCCGCGGCTTCAACTAGACCGCCGCTCGCAGCTACGACCAACCACCCGGCAGCCACGCTGCCTGCCAAAGAACGGCTCAGAGGAGTCATCTGCGATCCCCCGTGAAGGACCGGCATCAGACCGAACGCGTTGATGTTTTTTGCGCTGGAGGTGGTCGAACGCTGTTTGCCGCCTCCGGCCAGACGCCAGTGGGACACCTCATGAACTGGTACGCGCTGCAATGCGCGCGCTCTTAGCCGACAGTGGGCCCGGGTAGTCCGAAAGTCAACGTGAACCTCGACGTCGCTGCCGGAGCGGGGGCCTACTCTCTTATGGCAGGAGGAACGGTTTGACGTTAGCTCCGGGTGTTGTACCCGCGACAGCGGACGTGCGTTTTCGAGTTCTTCTTATCCCATGGCACATTGTCATGCGGCCTATGCCAGGTAGATCGCTTCGAGCGGAATGGAAAAGAGGTACAACAAGCCCACGGGCTCTTCATCAAGTTCAGCTCGATCGACACCCGCGAGAGATCGAATCCCACGACCCTCGCATCAAAGCTCATGCATATCCGACGAAACGTCTCGGCATTCAGCCGACGAATGAGATAAGCGCCGAGCGGTATGCCAACCACGACAAACGGAATAAGAGGTCGGCGCTTTCGGCGATGAAGCTCAGCTTTCAGAACCCGCTTTTCAACGCCTATGCGGTCGCCGCCTCGACAATGACTCTCAAAGCCGTCATGATTTCATGGTTGACGGTTGCTCGGATGATGCAGGTAAAGGGCGGTGCCGGAGGACGTCAAAAGGACGATCCTCAACCCCAATCCGAGCGCTGAACAACTGACACCCAACGAATACGTGGATCGCATCCGGTGAATTCAGGTGAACGATCTTGAAAATCTACCATTCTTCCTCGTTGCTGGATTTCTCTTGATCTTAACCGAGCCATCCATAGTGCTCGCCTAATGGCTGCTTTATGGTTACGTCGTTTCTCGGATGCTACATTTTGCGGCCTCAGAACTCACGATACACGCACGACTTTCTGTACCTAGGGCTCTTTGATTTTGATCTTTATGAGTTGCTGGACGCTTTTGTTTGCTTTGCATCAGTGACGTCGGAGAGCTGTTCAGCCAACGGAGATCATTCTCCAAAGTGCTGACTGGTTTTCATTGCACGAGAGCCAAATGGGAGAAGACTCAGATGAAGGCATACTTGATAGCAGCGGAGACGGTTCACGATGAGGCGATGTTAGCAGTTATAGAAAGCAGGTTGTTGATACAGTGGCTTCATTCGGAGGTCGTTTATCGCTCGCGGTGGTAAGCTGACAGTTCTTGAAGGTCAGTGGCAGCCTCCCCGGACCGTGATTGTCGAGTTTCCGACACGAGAGTCTGCCGAAGACTGGTACAAGTCGCCCGATTCCCAAAGAATAATAAACCTTAGGCTCGAGAGTACGCGCGGAGCTTTGGTCATTCTCGATGGAATGTGACGAAACAGTCCGCCAGACATACAGTGCGCTTCTGGAGCCGAAAGCGTCACTCCCTGGTGATCGCCTTACTCGCCTTTAGACCGCGCCGTAGAAATGCCGATATTGCCAAGCGGCTTCCCTCTCCAGTTGAGATTCGGACCACGACTGGTCTTCGAAGCGCGTGACAGACATGGGCGATAGATCGATGGACGGTTTGCCGTCGACAATCCAGGTTGCAAGAGCCTCTCCGATTGCTGGCGAGATTGAAAGCCCGGCGACATTGCATCCGCTCGCAAAATGGAAGCCCGTCGTCCCGGGGGCTGGGCCGAGAATGTGATGGCCGTCAGCGGTCACCGTCGGAATGCCACCGCGAAATTCTCGCACCTTAGCGGTTTGCAGGATTGGTAGTTGATCCTTTACTTCAATGGCGGCTGAGCGAAGCACCTCGATGTCGAGTGGCATGTCCTTGACATCGAAACTCGCCCCGAGCGATAGCATGTCAAAAAATCGCGGCGTTTCCTCGTAGACGCCCCAAAGAAAGCCGCCTTGGCAAGGGCGCGTATACACGGCGGCATCCATTATCCGAACCATCGGCAGGTCGGCACGCGCGCCATCCAAAGGCTCCGTGACGATCAATTGCTGCCGGGTTGGTACCAACGGCACGCGAACCCCACTTGCCTCCGCCACCTGTCGCGTCCATGCACCGGCTGCATCGACAACGACCGGCCCTTCAATTGTGCCTTTCGCAGTAGTTACGCCGATCACCTTGCCTGCGCTGATGTTCACGGTGAGTACGTCTGTCTTCGGCAGTAAGGTCGCACCCCGGGCCGCCGCTGCTCTGGCGAAGCCGATAGCCACCTGCGCCGGGTCGAAATACCTGTCGTCACCGATTCTAATAGCGGCTTTGACGCCGGTTGGCTTCATAAATGGATTGAGTCGATTCGCCTGCTCCGGAGATATTAGCTCGACATCAAGGCCCATACGGCGCCCGCGCTCAAAGTCGGTCTTGATAACCTCGGCGTCTTGCGGTCGACGCGCGATCTTCAGGCTGCCCGAATGCACCCAATCGAGAGGCTGCCCAGTTTCCTCCGTGAACGCTTCAATCTTGCGACATGCGTCCTTGATGAGGCTAATCATCAAGTCGCTCTTACGAACACAGCTCACCATGCCTGCAGCGCGGGGCGATGTTTGCGATCCGATATCATGCTTATCAAGGAGGGCGACGCTGATACCTTTGTGTATGCTCAAGTAATATGCTGTGGCAGCGCCGAGGCCGCCGGAACCAATCACAATAACGTCGGCTTTGCTAATCATGACGCAATGCCTCCCGAAATCCATCGGCAGCGAAGCCTACCACGTGTTGGAGGTAGGTGACTATTCCCCTCCTCGGGACGACGGCCGCAGCGAGGCCGCTTGTGGCCGATTTTGTTGCAAAAGTCGAAAGTTGCAGAGCTCAAGATTCTTCGCGAAATCACCAAGCAGCGAGCGATCGCTGATTCGTATGACCTCAATCGCGTTACCGAAGTCGCCTGTGAATTTTGCGTGAGGCCGTGAGGTCCCTCGCATCTTGTACGCGAAAGTCGCGCCCACGGCCCGCAGAATTTTGGTCATCGGCGAATATCGACTTTTGCAACAATATCGGCCCAAAGGCGAGAAGGCTCGGGCAGTCACAGAAGTCCGCTGTGTTAGGTAGACCGGACATGGGCGGCACGGTCGCCGATCGACGCGATTGACCCCAAGCCGAAGTCGAGCCTGCTCGCTTACATCATGGGGTTCCTCGGCTGCGTCCGCCGCGAATAACCCACTCCGACTCTTCGAGACCGGGACGTCACACGTCACTGCGCGTCTTCTGGGTCAAGCGGGCAGTTACTCGATCAGCAACATGCCACGCTTCTTATCCCCATCCCGTGTATTCATTGCATCGAACAAGCGCGTGCGCTCCACAAGCCATGGACGGTAATCGCGATTGACGTCCAGGACGAAAACCAGATCCCCGTTTTCGAGATATCCGCCTATTGGAGAGTGATGGCCACCCCCCGCTCCAAAGATCATCTTCCGATCGAAATTAATGATGTAACGGTGCGCTGGATCATTGGAGCGCTTCAGATGTTCTCGGAAGTCTTCTGCGCTCATGTCCCGAAGTACGGTCACGTTGCGACGTGTCTTAGCGCGCGCGAGACCAGCAAGCTCATCTAACGTCAGGCCCATTATGCAGAAGCCAGTCCAGCAAAGGCCCGTTCCGGCCAAAACCGACCTCTCGCTTATGACATCCTCGCCGAACGACCGAAACACGTTGGCTAGACTGGACGGGCCGCACAGAGAAACGTTGGACTGCCAAGAAACTTCATGCCCAAATGATGCGGCAGCGGGCAACTTCCACGCGCGTTCGACAGCATCATCTGCGTGGATCACCGATAACTCAATTGTCTCTGGGCTGACCTTTGTCCGGCTTACGACAACTTCCAGACCGCCCAGGGCGAGGACGATCACCATTGCGGCGGCGAAGGCGGCCGTCCAAACCTTGGTTTTCAACCTCATTGCGGCGCGAGCTCCTGATACCGGATAATTTCTGGCCTTAACCGATCGGCCTCAATTCTGGTACGACCTCGGCACGTCCCGAAAAGCAGTTCAACTCTAGGATACATCAGACTGTGGAAGGGTATGGTCGCTAATGGCCCTTCACGACGGTTTGCGCGACGCCTGAATATTTCCGAAGTTGAGGTAGTCCGCACTTCGGCTGCTAACGGCGCTAAAACCGGACGCCACGCGGACAGCCCAATTCGGTCGAGATTGACCCCTAGCCGCGTCGAGCCGCCCTGAGGGGATCTTGGTGGTTGGGCGGGGGCAGGCAGTGTGGCATAATCCACGACGTGGACCCATTAAGTCCATTGCTTCTTTGTCAAAGGAGAATTGTCATGTCCACGTACATGCTTCTCTGCAATTTCACCGAGCAAGGTGTTCGGACCATCAAGGAAATGCCGCAGCGTCGAGCGGCCGCCAGGGAGTTGGGCAAAAAGTTTGGCGTTGACATCAAGGCCGGCTATCTCGCCATGGGAACATATGACCTCATTATCCACACCGAGGCCACCGACGACGAGGCTATGGCCAAGTTTCTCTTATCGCTGGCCGCCATCGGGAACGTACGGACGACTTCGGTCAAGGTGTTCCCGGAAGCGGACGTTGACAAGATCATCGCGGGACTTGCGTAGGCTAAAGCAAATCAAAACAAAGGTCAGTTGTTGGCACGTAGCGTCGGCCAGCGCAGTGACATGTCTGAAGTTGACGGTAGACCGGAAGTGACAAGCCGACCATCAAAACAACGCGAATGCCCCTGAGCGGACATTGGCGATCTGCGCTACGCCTCTCCCAAGGCTCGCGTTCAACAAAGTCCGACCGACGTAATCAAGGTTGCGGACCCGATAGACCCGGCTCGCGCTCGGCCCGGAAAACATTACTATAAAGATTTGCTATCCATTGCCGACCGCTCGAGGTGATATTGAGATAGCGTATCGCGGTCTGAATTTGTGGAGCAACGTTATTCCAATAAAATTGCGGGTACTTGTAGACGACGTCGGCAGGCGTTTCATAGCCGAGCTTTTTGTTTAAACCGATTTCCTCAAACTCGTAGAACAGGGCATTTGACTTTCTCAGGTAGTTGGGATCGCCAAGCTGACCGATAAGATCGGCAGCGCGCAGCAACATACCCTCCTCTTCCATCAGACTGTCGTTTGAGGATTCCGAATAGGGAAAGCGCGTAAATTCTATGGCTCGGGCAATTCGGCTTGCGTCGATCTCTTCGACGTCGTCGAGGCGTTCCAGGACAAACAATTTTGAGCGGTCCACATGATAGGGTGCGAGCGCGGCGTCAGACGCCCCCCGTGGCAGACGAACCATGCGACCAGTTAAATCGGCGACATAGGAATCGTCGTTATCTCCTTGAACCACTCCGCGCACGTACCCGATGTCATGGGTGAGGCACGCCAGAGTAAAATTCGCATAGTCGACGACTGTCGTTGGCCGCAACAGCATTCGTCCCATCAGGATATCGTGCCCGGCAAGCGTAACGAGCATTGAGTGCTCTATGTTGTGATATAGGGCGTCGCTGTTACCAATGCACTCCAATGTGAGCCTGGCCGCGAAGGGAAGAACTTCAGCCAGTCGGGCATGCGAAGAACCAAACCGATCTCGTGTATCTGAAGTCAAAAACGATGCTAAAGTCTGCGCTACCAGTTCTGGAATTGTGATCATCTGAACACCCATCTCAGTGCGCGCCGCGGGCTTTGACATAGCTCCTTCGTTGGGCATCAAATAGCACATCGCTCCACGCTGCGTCGGTAAATGTCACGTCCGTGCGGAACCTGACCTCACCGGTCGGCCGGCGAGACACGTTTGGGGCGGCATCGAACTGACTCTTGGCTAAAAAGAGCACTTCCGAAAATGGCCCATCAGCGAAGTGGCGGCACGCCTCCTTGAGGTCCGTTCAACAGAGCATAGCGGCCTGAATTTGCTCAGGTTGAGTTTTTCGCATTTTGATCCAGATGTATGGTCCGGCGGCAACGGCGTGAGTATCAGCTGCTGACCCACCTACGAACGGAATATCGAGGCGTCACGCTGCCTTGCATTTGTAGTTCCAGCGCGTTCAGCGGCTAAGGCATGCGGCTGGCATGATGGTGCACCAGCAACCACTTGCCACCGCGCTTCTCAAATATGTTCGTCGCAAGCGCCGAAATGTCCAGGACGTCACCGTTCGCACGATGTGCGTACACTTTTTCAACACCTACGACCCAAGCGACGTTGTCTTTGACCGTTACCTGCGGATTGTCCATCACAACAGCGAAGTCTTTGTATCGAACCGGATGGTCCGCATAACTTTTTTGGACGCCCTCCCAACCCAGTATCGGTGCTTTGCTTGCGGGGTGTATGACCGAAACAGATCCGTCCTGGACCCAAGTCGCCTCAATAGCCTTGACGTCGAGCTTGGTAAAGGCCTGTTCGACCTGCGTGTTCGCTGCAAGCACGTCAGCCTTATCATCTGCGCGTGCTGAGACGGCCCCAAATGCCATCAGGAGCAAGGGTATGAGGACGCGACTGAATGGTTTCATATAAGCCCTGCTGAGAAAGACGAATGTGTTTTGCGCTGATCGGGCGCGAGCGGAGCCGATTCCCGTTGCCGCGACGAGGCCCCCGGCTGCGGCACTCCCGAGCAGATGGCGAGAAATTTTGAGTTCAGTCATGATGAGTACCCCCCTTTTTCCTCAGCCCTGGCGGTAAAGGCTACCGCTGTGCCAACCAGTTGAAAAGGGCGTTTGTCGTGGCGCGCTTTGGAGTCAGGAAATGGCCCGTTTGCGAAGTTGCGGCGCGGCCCACGTGGGTCCGCTTAGCAGGGTGAAGCGGACTAGATTTGCTCACAGTGAGTTCTTCGCATGTTGACCCAAACCCGAAGTGATAACCGCATTGAGCGGGCAGTGGCCTATGTTCTTGCCTTTCAGTTCTTTGCAGCGTCGGATACTTCCGAGAATCCGACATGCCGGGCGACAGCCAGTCTCGATCAAGGCGAGCGGCATTGTCGATAGCCGCCACAATACTTGCCTGTAGGAAGGGCACAAGCGGCATAGCAATCCGGTTGCACTAGGCCGACCTTCTCGTAGACCAGAGGATAGCGTTAGTGAGGATTTTCTGGCAGCGCGGGTCCTGCCAGACCGACGCCTCGTGGCCAAGCGCCGAATAGAATACTCGCCCCTCGCCGTAAAATCGTTTCCAGGCGAGCGGCCAACCATAGAAGCGTTGATGCACACCGGCCTTATTGAGGTCCACCGAACTTTGGTCGAGGCGCAAGAGCACGCGTGATCCGCGATAGTCGAAGTCGCTGATCTGGTAGATTTCATCGTTCAACTGCCGAATTCCTCAGAAACGCCACCAGTGGATCTGCAACATCAGCCACCTCGATGGTCACACCCTGATGCCAGGGATGACCGTTGAAGTAGCCGCCGATCAGATCGAGATAGTCTGGCCAAGTGTAGAATGTGTCCGTGGCCGAGTGAACGCCGAGAAAGCCACGGCCCGAGCGCACAAAGTTGAGGAGTGCTATCTTTTGGGCGCCGCTCATCGGAATTTCACCGCTTGTGTAGAACATCACAGCGGCGTACCGCTCGAGGTTTCCGGTCGAAAATTCAGACAGGTCTTCCGTTGTGATGACTTCAAAGGTACCGGAATTCCTTCCAAGCTGCGTCAGGATTGCTTCGGAAAGTGGTATGACGTCGTGCCGATAGCCGGCCGAGTAGGTGAAATAGAGGACACGTTCTGGCGGGCGCTCTTCACGCGCGCCGAGCGGTCGGATTGCCGCCGCGCTGCTGACGAGTGCGATGAAGAGGGCGGGCCCGCTTGTTCGGCATCAGCAAACGCGGCGATCGATACCTGCGGACGCTGATGATTCACGGAGCTCGCGCCGCTTTAAGCCGGGCTACTGGCAAGCAGGATCCGCGAAGCCTCTGGCTCGGCAAGATGCGGCAACGGCGCCATCCCAATGTCGTGGCCGTGGCTCTTGCCAACAAGAATGCGCGGATCGTGTGGGCTATGCTCACAGGCGACGCGGCTTATGAGCCGGCGCTGTCGGTGAAGGCGGCCTGAAGCGAAGCGGCAATCAAGGAAAGGAGGTCTCACCCGGCAATTGCAACAAATGGCAGGAGATGGCGAAACGGTCACCCCCGTCGCTTCCCGAACCTGATGTGTGGACCGGCACGGCTTGCGCCGATGTCTCGGGGCCGTTGAGGTGGAAGCGGGCGAAAACCATCGAGGCTCGCGGCGGAGACGTTGTCCAGCCGCATCAAGAAGCCGGATATACGTCAGCAGTTGTGACCGTCGATCCTGATCAAGCCGGTCGTTGCAATCGGGCGGGGTCCATATACGTCCACACATGGCCCTTAACCGAAGGTCGATTGAGCGTGTGTCATGTCGGCTGTCAGGGGCAAACCGGACGCGGATCCAACTTGGCGTCCACCGCTGCTTTTGACCCGAAGCCGTCATTACGTTATGGCCGGGCGTCTGCCCCAGGCCTGCACAAAAAGCTGATCGATCAGGAGCGTGTCGGGGTCGGCTAGATGCGCGGCCAAGGCGTTTCTGTGAGCGTCAAACTCGGCCTCAGTCAGTCGGCCGTTGGCCAGGATCTTGTCTTTCGTCACGTCCAAGATGCCCAGGCGATGGATGCGACGCGGATCCCCGATCTCAACAGCCCTGACATGCACCTTGGTGCGAATGCCCGTTACGCCGGCCGTACGCAGGAGCCAGGGCAGGGTCCGACCGCTGGTGCCGTCTCCGTTCGTCGACCGAACGGCTTCGCGGTACGCATCATTCAGCACCTGCCACGAGCGATGCTCGGGATGGCAGGCAAACGAGGCTCGATCCCAACTTTCGGTGGCAATGATGCCGCCAGGACGCGCCAACGCGACCATTGAAGCCACGATCGCATGCTGATTTGCGACCGGCACATTGATGAGCACGAGACGCTCATGAACGAGATCGAAAGTGCCCTTTTCCAGCTCCGTGCTAAGCGTGTCTCCTTCGACAAGAGAGACATTCTGCAGGCCGCGCTTGGCGATCTCCGCGCGGGCCATGGCGGCGAAGCGGGGCTCGCGCTCCACTCCTATGACGGTGCCGGTTAGCCCAACACGTTCTGACAACAGATCGAGAACGCCGATTGGCCCGCAGCCGATGTCGGCGACGCGCCAGCCCTTCTCGATGCCGACGTGATCGAGCAGCCACGTCGATTCAGGCTTCAGATCCTCAGCTTGCCCCAGCAGGCGTTCCAGCTCGTTCTGATTGCCTCCAAAGACGTAAGTAGCTGACTGGCAGTTCATGGGTCGCCACCTCCAACGTGCCACGTCCCGAAAGCCGAAGCTTACTGGCGTTTCGGCTCAATGTCACCTGTTGGCCCGTCAGCGAAGTGGCCGCACGTCTCGTTGAAGTCCGCTCAGCGTGCTGGAGCGGACTAGATTTGCTCACGGTGAGTTCTTCTCAGGTTGACCCATCTCGGAAGTCGACGAGCCTAGCCCAGCCGCCGCCAAATGTGCTTTCATGTCCTGCAAACCGAGATCACCAATCTAGGGGCGTTCCTTGATGGACGAACGGGTGGAACGGCGATTGGCAGCGGTGCTGGCGGCTGATGTCGCCGGGTACAGCCGTCTCATGGGGGGCGATGAGGAAGGCACCCTGACCCGGCTCAAGGCGGTCAGGAAGGACCTCGTTGATCCAACCATCGCTGCGCATCGAGGCCGCATCGTCAAAACAACCGGCGACGGGATGCTAGTCGAATTTGCCAGCGCGGTGGATGCGGTGCGCTGTGCGATTGAAGTGCAAGACGGTATGATTGGGCTAAGCGCTGCCGGACTACCCGATACCCAGATCGAATTCCGCATCGGCATCCATGTCGGCGACATTATTTTTGACGACAATGATATATTTGGCGATGGCGTCAACATCGCAGCGCGCCTTGAAGGCCTAGCCGAGCCGGGCGGTGTCTGTATTTCCGACGATACTTATCGTCAGATCCGCGACCGTATTGATGTTGCATTCGACGACAAGGGGGAGATCGCGCTCAAAAACATCGCGCGTCCTGTGCGAGTGTTTGCGTTGGCCGGTGCCAAGTTGCCTTCAACCAAAGTCATCGAACTGGCGCCTCAACTAACCCTACCCGACAAGCCTTCAATCGCGGTACTGCCGTTCCAGAACATGAGCGGCGATCCCGAGCAAGAATTTTTTGCAGATGGGGTGGTCGAGGACATCATCACGGCGCTTTCGAAATTCAAGGCCTTTTTTGTGATCGCCCGCAATTCCAGCTTTACCTACAAGGGCAGGGCTGTCGATATCAAGCAGGTTGGGCGTGAGCTTGGAGTGCGGTACGTGCTCGAAGGCAGCGTCCGCAAGGCCGGCGCTCGCGTACGGATCACAGGGCAGCTTGTAGACGCCGCGACCGGAGCCCATTTGTGGGCGGACCGCTTTGAGGGCACGCTGGACGATATATTTCTTTTGCAGGACGAACTTACGCGGCACGTCGTGGGAGCCATCGAACCAGAAGTCGACCGCGCCGAGATCGAGCGAGCAAGACGAAAGCCGCCCAGCAACATCGATGCGGTTACCGAACTCTATCGTGGACTTCCTCATATCAGTTGGCCGACGACACCGGAAAATAATGACATCGCCCTCCAGCATTTTCGGAATGCGATGGCCCTTGATCCGACGTTTTCGCAGTCATACGGAGCTGCCGCTGTGTGCCTTATGTGGCGACGGGCCAATTATTGGCCAACCGATGTGTCGAGTGACGATGCGGAGCTATCGCGTTTTGCCGACTGCGTCAAAAAACTCGGCACCGATGACGCGCCCACTCTAGTCGGCCTTGGTTGGGCTCTTTTCCATAATCGGGTGGATTGCGAAGCAGCTATCGAAATGGTGGAGCGGGCTGTTCGCTCAAATCCCAGTTTTGGCCAAGCATATAATACGCGAGGATGGCTTCGAGCTTGTGACGGTATGTCGGACGCGGCAATTGCCGATTTTGAGCAGGCAATGCGTTTCAGTCCGCGTGATCCATTCACCTTCGCCACGATGACTGGCCTTGCGCTTGGTCACTTCAACGCTAACCGCTTTGCCGAAGCGGCAGATTGGGCGGATAAATCCATACAAGCATTTCCTTATTTTATTCCCGGGCTCGCAACAGCGGTTGCTTGCCATGTCGAGGCAGGAAGGATGGAAGATGCCCAAAAAGTGAAAGCGCAACTTCTCCGGATTGCGCCCAACTGGCGTCTTCGACCCGGCGGTTCCACCCCGATCCGGTCTATCGACATGATCGCGAAAATGCGCGAGGCGGGTCGCAAGGCGGGAATGCCCGAATAAACACAAGCGGCTTGCAACCGGCTTGTGGTCGGACGTCATCACGTCGTCATTGATGTCGCCGATTGGCCCATTGCTGGCCTGCCGCGCGCAGCCGGTCGAGGACCGCTTGTGACCCACCGGACTTCGAGCCTGCCCAATGCTGGGGCTTAGACTGGGCTCTTGGTGGCTCTCGCTGCATTGCATGAATCTTTTGTGGGCATTTTTTGGACCTCGCGCGATGTCCGCTCCTCGGCGCTATCAGTGGGAAAGCCGACGTAGCGTGGACAAGTCGTTTCGATAGCGTTTCCCTCAGATGCTCTGGAGTTGCTCGACCGGTCCGCTAAGCTGTCCGACGCTTCGGCTTTCGGAGGATCGTGATGAAATGTCTACGCATCTATGCCTCGCCGGATGGCGAGTCCCATTTCGGTGAAGTCGATATCCCAGTAACCATGGCGCCGCTTTTCCCCAACGAAGCGCCGTTTGGGCTTTCGGTTCATTATTCGGCGTCACGCATCCGCTTTGTCCATGTTCCGGCCGGCGTGCGCGAAGCCGGTTGGCACACGCCGCCAGGACGGGTGCTCGCAGTCTGGCTCGACGGCATCGTGGAGTTCGAGACAAGTGATGGGGAGATGCGGCAGGTATCGGCCGGTGGCTTTGTGCTGGTGGAGGACACGCATGGAAAGGGCCATGTCTCACGTCACCCTGTGGACGGCCAGAGCCTCATTCTGATTACGCTGCCAGATGGTTTCGATAAGGCCTCGTAGCGCGCTCCCCAATCCGTTGCGGATATCAAAACGGAAGCACTACGGAAATTCAGGCTGCTAGTTGCGGTGCACGACTCTGCTTTTGACCCCTGAACGGACGTCGGGCCGGAGCAGCGTCTAAAGCCGACTTCGTGTTCGGCCCAGCGGAAATCGACGTCGAAGCCAACCCCGCCTAGGCATTCGATCACTTCGGCGCACGCGGCCATGCTGATCACTCCGGCAGCCCGGCTTTGCGCAGCATCGACGTCATCTCTGCGGCCCACTCGGGTCTACGGGCCTTCATCTGAGCGAACATGTCAGGCGGCTTCTCCAGTGGGCGCATCTGCTCGACAAAGGCCCGCGCTTCATCGAGTCGTTCGAGGGCTGCGCAGCAAATTACCAGCGTCTCCAGCGTGTTCGCCCAGTCGGGTCGAATGCTCAATGCCCGCGTTGCGGTTTGGAGCGCCGCCTCTCGATTTCCGGCAAAGTATTGGGCGAGGGCCAAGCTCCCAAGCCAGACGAAATTTTGCGGATCGAATGGGCTCAGTCGCAGGCCGTGCTCAATTGGGTCGATGGCCTCCACGGCTTTGCCAGCATTGAGGCGCGCAAGACCCAACGCCATGTGGCCAAGGGCAAAGCTCGGGCTCAGCGCTATCGCGGTTTCCGCGGCGAGAATCGCGCGCTCCACCGCGCCAGCAAATACGCTGGTGATGGCCAAGGCATAATGCGCGTAGGGGTTCCGCTCATCGAGCTGAACGGCTTTCAGTGCTGCCTCGGTTCCCTCTCGTAGATCGGCCGCGCGATCATTGCTCCAATCATAGGCGAGGAGCCCTCCGTTGACTCGGCCGAGCCAAAGATGCGCTTCCGGCAGCTTGGGGTCGAGCTTGAGCGCCTCTCGGAACAGCTCTCTGGCGCGGAAGTGGGTTTCACGCCTGACCTGATGGAAATGCCACATACCTTGTCGCACCAAGTCCCACGCGTTGAGATTTTCCGTTCGGCTGATTGCCGCACCTCCCTCGATCTTGAGTAGTTCCGGCTCGATAGCGCCCGCAACGCACTCCGTGATCTCGTCCTGCACGGCGAAGATATCGGTGAGGTCTCGATCATACCGCTCGGCCCAGATGTGTGCTCCAGTAATTGCGTCTATCAGCTGCGCCGTGATGCGGACGCGGTTCGCCGATTTCCGCACGCCGCCTTCGAGCACATAGCGTACCCCCAACTCACGACCCACCTGCTTCACGTCGACCGCGCGGCCCTTGTAGGTGAAGCTCGAGTTTCGAGCGATGACGAAGAGCCAGCGCATCCGCGTCAGCGCCGTGATGATGTCATCTACGATGCCGTCGGCGAAATACTCCTGCTCGGGGTCGCCGCTCATGTTCTGAAACGGCAAGGCTGCGATCGATGGCTTATCCGGTAGCGGCAGGGCCGGCTTGGCTTGCGTGAGGCTACGAGCCAGCCGCAAGTGAAATATGTGTACCGGCCGAGCAATATTCTTGAGCTGTTGCTCGCCAGCATCCTCGAAATTCACATCTAGCCTATCGCGGACCTGGTGATACGCTGCATCCGAAATGCAGATTCCACCGGGCTCCGAAATCCCCTCCAACCGAGCCGCCACATTCACACCATCGCCGAGCAGGTCCTCACCCTCGATCACCACATCACCGAGATGGATGCCTATGCGGAACTCCATCCTCTGCTCCGCAGGGAAATCGGAATTCCGGCTGTCCATCCCGCGCTGAACATCAAGGGCACACCTGACCGCGTCCACCACGGAGGGAAACTCGATGAGAATGCCGTCGCCTGTGGTTTTCACGATCCGGCCGCGATGGAGAGAAACGGCGGGATTGATCAGTTCGCGACGAAGCTTGCGCAGGCGCTTAAGCGTGCCCTCTTCGTCAATACCGGTCAGCCGGGTATAGCCCGCCACATCGGCGGCAAGGATGGCAGCAAGCTTCCGGGGCGCGCTCATGACCCGTCCGAACCGGCTTGGCATTGGGTGTCAGCTTAGCATAGGATCAGCCAGCCAATGCAGTGTTAAACTCTTAAATCGCGCTCGTTCGCGAGGGTCCGGAGGCCGGTTTTTGGCACCTTGAGCCAACCGCACTTAGAATTGCTATCGGCCAGCTGTCAGAATGACGCAATTGACCGTGCGCCCCGAGGGCGCGAACTATCAGTGAGGGAGGTTCTCTCCCGGATAATTGTCGATTGGTCCGGAAGCTGGCAGGCGGCACGGTCGGGTAACTGCCTGGGCCGGAGCCCTGCGACAAAGGCGGCCTTGGGCTGCTGAGCGATCCGATGGGCCGTAACAAAGTGAAGCCCGAGCAGGCCTCGAAAGTTCTAATGCGGATGCCGACCCTCCGGTCATTTGGGGAAGGCCGTACGTGTGGGGAAGTAATCGACACGCGCACCCACGCGATCCGCCGGGGTTTTCGTAGTCACGGGGGAGACCCACGTCAAGGGCGAGGGTAGCGGCCTCAACGTCGCGAAAGGCGGCGGCCATGGTGGGAGTCGGACGGGGCAATAGGAGCGTTGATGCCGGGTAATGCCGGTGGAGCAAAGGGCCCCGACTTCTGGTGCGCTTTTGAAGATGGCGAGGTCCTAGTGATTGGCGATGAGCCTGCAAACACCACTAATGACAGGCGCCGCCGGAGATTGCTGTGTCGAGCGGCGAAGGAGAGTTACTAACCGTGCCAAAGCCGTGTGCCTTGCGGTGAAGCCAGTCGGAAAGCCGGGTGCCGGAAATCGGCACGCCCGGTTTGATGAGCGGGGATGGGAAACGGGGCGTTGGCCATAGGCCCCAAGCTACCGCGCCCATCCTCGACTCTACCATCTCTAACATTGGGCCTAATCGGACATCGGCCGGTTTTTCTGCTAAATTGGCTTCGATTTCCCGGGCCGAGGTGCGTCTTGAGCGAGCGCGTGGAACGGCGATTGGCAGCGGTGCTGGCGGCGGACGTCGCCGGGTATAGCCGCCTGATGACGACTGACGAAGAAGGGACGCTGGCCCGGCTTAAGGCTGTTAGGAAGGCCATCGTTGACCCCGCCATAGCCTCCTATCGAGGCCGCATCGTCAAGACGACTGGGGACGGCATGCTGGTCGAGTTTGCCAGCGCAGTCGATGCGGTGCGCAATGCGGTTGAAGTCCAGCGCAGAATGGCCGAGCAAAATGCCGCCGTGCCGCAGGATCAAAGGATCGAGTTTCGAATCGGCATTAACGTCGGCGACATCATTTTCGATGACAACGACATCTTTGGCGATGGCGTCAACGTTGCTGCCCGCCTCGAGGGTATCGCCGAACCGGGTGGGGTCTGCATGTCCGATGACGCCTATCGGCAGGTCCGGGGCAAGGTCGACATTGCCTATGATGATATGGGGCCGCAGCCCCTCAAGAATATTGCTGAGCCTATGCGCGCGTGGCGGGTTCGGCTGACTGGTCAAACCAGCTCCGTCGTACAATCGGATTCGGCTGTGAGCCAACATCAGACGCTGCCGCTTCCCGACAAGCCGTCTATCGCCGTGCTCCCGTTTCAGAACATGAGCGGCGATCCAGAGCAGGACTACTTCGCGGACGGCATTGTCGAGGACATTATCACGGCACTGTCTCGCTTCAAAACGCTCTTCGTTATCGCCCGCAACTCCAGCTTCACATACAAGGGACGCGCTGTTGATGTGAAGCAGGTTGGGCGCGAGCTTGGGGTGCGCTATGTGTTGGAAGGGAGCGTTCGCAGAGCGGCTAACCGAGTGCGTATCACGGGGCAGCTCGTCGATACTGCTGCTGGCGCGCATCTTTGGGCAAACCGGTTTGATGGCGGGCTAGGCGACATCTTCGATCTTCAGGACCAGGTCACCGAGAGCATTGTCGGAGCGATCGCGCCGGCAGTTGAAAAAGCCGAGATCGAGCGCGCCAAACGCAAGCCGACCGAGAGTCTCGACGCCTATGATCACTATTTGCGGGGTTTGGCCAGCTCTTATCGGATTACTAATCGGCAAGCCAACGAAGAGGCGTTGCGCTTCTTCAATAAGGTGATCAAGCTCGACCCAGGTTTTGCGTCTGCTTACGGTCGTGCCGCCCTTTGCTACGCGTGGGCCAAGACGAACGGCTGGATTTCATTCACACCCACCGAAATTGCCAAAGTGAAGAAGCTCGCTCAGAGGGCGGTTGAGCTGGGAAAAGACGATGTAATCGCCCTTGCTGCGAGCGGATATACATTAGCGTTTGTTGCGCGCGATCTTGGGGGAGGCGCCGCCTTGATTGACCGCGCGCTTGCGTTCAATTCTAATTGGGCGGAGGCATGGTTCTGGGGTGGGTGGGTGAAAAACTGGCTAGGCGAGCCGGAAGCCGCCATCGAGCGCTTCGCACGTGCCATCCGCCTTAATCCGCTCGATCCCTCAATTAGCGGAGTGCGAGCTGGGCTCTCGCATGCCCATTTCTTCCTCGGCCACTATGATGAGGCAGTATCGTGGGCGGCAGTGGCGTTGCAGGATAATCAGGATTTTCAACCTGCGTTACGCATGGAGGCCGCAAGCGGTGCAATGGCCGGTCGATCGGAGCAAGCACATCAGGCGCTACTGCGGCTGCGGCAGATGAATCCCACGTTGCGTGTTTCCAATCTCAAGGATTTGTTGGGACCCTACCGACGCGCCGAAGACATCTCGCGGTACGAAGAAGGATTGAGGAGAGCCGGGCTGCCCGAATGACCATCGCGGGAGGCGGCCGCTAGGTGAGACTCGACTTCCACACATGGCCCCAAATGCGAAGTACCGACCGCATCGAGCAATGTCTGAGTTTGGGGGCGAAGCGGAATATATCTGCTCGCGCAGAGTATTTCGCATCTTGACCCCTTGCAGACATGTGACATCGTCTTGGACACCTACTCAACGACGCGGTCTGCTCGCTGCAAAATGCTCGCGGGTACAGTGATTCCAATAGCTTTTGCTGCCCGCTGATTTACGATCAACGTTCGCTTTCTCATGATTTCAATTGGCAGTTCGGCGGGCTTTGTCCCCTTCAGAACTTTATCCGCAATGATTGACATTCTGGGAAATGTGTCGATCACGCTGGTACCATAGGCGAATAGCCCGCCCGCGGTTCCCTGGCTTCCGGGAAACACGGTTGGCAACTTTCTCTCAGCGGCAATCTCCGCGATGCGCTTTGCATGCGGGAAAACAACCGGCGCTTCGACGATCACGATCGCCTGCACATCGTGCTTCATGATCTCCGCAAAGGCCTCATCCAGTTTCGCTTCGGCGGTCGGGCCCTTGACCCTCACGACGAAAGGCTCGAACCCAACCGCAATTGCTGCGGCGCGATTTTCCCTCTCGATCGGGACGAACCCACTCGCATCGGCTCCGGGCAATGTGTCGTCGCTCAGAATCGCTACCCGTGAGATGCTCGGCACTGCCTCTTTGAGGAGTTCGAATTGCTTTGCGGCTTGCTGCGTGTCGA
Organism: Bradyrhizobium niftali; assembly: GCF_004571025.1. Lineage (GTDB taxonomy): Bacteria > Pseudomonadota > Alphaproteobacteria > Rhizobiales > Xanthobacteraceae > Bradyrhizobium > Bradyrhizobium niftali. The sequence goes on from NZ_SPQT01000015.1 coordinate 249,677, forward strand.
GACTGGTAATTCCCGTTGCATTGCCGCCCGGACGACTCATGTCACGAGCAAGGCCAAGCGCGATCGGATCAGTAACAATAGTAAACACGATCGGGGTCTTGCTGGTTGCCTTTTGCGCAGCAGCGGTTGCTACCCCGCCGTAGGTCATGATCAGGTCGAGTTCAAGGCGAGCAAGCTCGTCGGCAAAACCGGGATGACGGTCCAACTGCCCCTGAGCCCATCTTGGCTCGAAAGTAATATCGCGACCTTCGACATATCCCAGATTTGCAAAATCTTTGCGGAGTTGATCAAAGAAGACGGCAGCAGTCGTATTCGACATGATTCCAACCCGGAACTGCCGGTTCGGTTGCTGCGCGCTTGCATCTCCGCATGCGACCAAAACAAAGATTGACGCGATTATCCTCCAGCGCAATTTCATGAACGCACCTCTGGCTGATGTTGGTTCCCACCAGCAAACGAATATCGACCCCCGAGGGAAACTTCATCGGATGAATCTGACTCTGCTTGTGGGCCCGAAGACGAACATGGCGACGACGCTTGGCCCGGCAGCGATTGAGGCTGGACCGAACCTCACGGAGACGAAGCGATTGACCCGATGCACTATGGAGCCGGAGAGGCGAGCGGTTTTCCTTTCTCGACAACGTAAGTAGCAATCACTTTCGCGCCGTTCGGTCCGGCTTTTGCATCGTGAATAACACCAGGTGCAAGTTGGTAGCTCTCACCGGACTTTACCGTCTTGTCTGGTTGACCATCGACCATGAGCACCATTTCGCCATCAAGCATAAAGCCTGACTCCGGACCAGGATGCGTGTGGCGCCCAATATTCGCATTGGGCACGACTTCAGCAATTCCAATCACCGTCTCATAGTTCGTGCCGGGCACATCAAACTTCTGTAGTGGCGTTCGCTTTATCGTCGCGGTTTGCTGGGTCGCCGCTGGCAGATGCTGCTAAGCGGCAGCGATACCGGTCATCGCCAACATGACTACGGCGGTGGAAAGTAAGTACCTGACAAGCATTACTTCCTCCAAATACTTGATTGAGAATACCCCAACTTAGCAAATCTCTAGGTTTTTGCCAACGCCGGCTGAGAAGTTCGCAGAATGTGTTGCAGCGGTCGGTTGAACTCGCCCCCAAAAGCGGACGTCACCGCAATAGCAGATAGGCTCCGCCTCGACCGCCCGCCGCGCGAGCGCAGCGAGATACGCGCGCCGCAACTCCCGCAGCGCGCTACCGCCACCAGAAGGGGCGGAGACGTCAACGAATTCAATCGCTGATACGCGCAGCTTCACTCGGACCTCAAATCGAACGTCCCGGGCTGCGGTGATCCGGCGTTGCCGTAAAGGCCATCAGGCGCCGAGCTGCAAATATCGGTTAGCGCCTAATCGTTCCGTTGTGTCCAACCGGCTAGGGTTTGTAGCGAAGCGCTGCAACGAGTGCAGCCAATGCGGGAGGCGTCTGCCTTCTGCTGGGATGATAGAGACAGTAGCCTGGGAAGGTCGGGCACCACTTCTCCAAGATCCGCTTCAGACGCCCAGCTTTTGGCGGCATTCCAAAATTCGCATTGCGAGTTCAACGCGCTCGTTCTGGTGGGGCACGACAGGCATTCCGACGGTCTCCCCTATAGGACCATCGAAAGCCAGAAAAATTTAAACTAGGCCACCACTACTTTCAAACTAGGCCACCGCGCTCAAAACAGGCCAGCACCCGAAAAGCTATGGGAACGTACCGGCAACTGAGAACTCCGCCTGCGTCGGCTGATGGATCAAAAGCAGCGGTGGACGCCAAGTTGGATCGGCGTCCGGTTTGCCCCTGACAGCCGACATGACACGCGCTCAATCGACCTTCGGTTAAGGGCCATGAAGAGACACGCGCAGAGATGCACCGCATTTTGGTACGGTCTAACGGACCGAAGGTGCAACACTCACGCACCGCGCGCACTCGGCTATTTCGAGTTGGCGCCGATATCGAACGTCCTGATAGGATCTATCGGACCTCGCCGGAGGTGAAACGGTAGTTCAAACCAACACGCAATAGCTGGCCTCGCGTGCTTTGATCCAGCGTCGCGAACGCCCCTGGCAATCCCACGCTGTCAGACGGCAGTGCCACTGACGTCCTGTTGCCAAGATCATAGTAGAGGTATTCGAATTTCGCCGACCATTGGTCCATGCCAACTTCAACGCCAGCACCTGCGGTCCAGCCAACCTGCATCCCAGATCGCGCCGACGAAAAGTTTTGCGTGAGATCATCGGTGTTGCGAATAAAAAGAGAATCTTCGATGTGACCGTATGCTAGGCCGCCTGTTCCGTAGAGCATCACATTATTTGAGACTACGCCGAATCGAGCACGGGTTGTCCCGAGGACGTTCAAGCGTTGCGTTAGGGTCGTCGCGATGATCGGCGCAAACGACGATGCGATACCAGTCATGGTTTCACTGCTTTTTGCAGCTGTGACTGATAGATCGCTTTCGACACCTACCAACCAAATACCAGTTTGGAAGTTGTAACCGATTTGACCGCCGCCAATGAAGCCGAAGCCATTTTGCGGTTTGGGAAGTAAGAGAATGCCGGCATCGATGACGGATCCAATGACGCCGTTCGGATCGGTAAAGGTTGTCGTTGGTATCGTGCGAATGTCGTTATAGCCCCCGCTGAGACCCGCATAGAAGCCAGTCCAACTATAAATCATGCGGCTTGGGGGTATCTTTACAGGCAGGTCTGCTGCCCAAGAAGGCGTGAAAGTTGAAACTACTAGAAGAAGGCTAACTGCGCGAAACATCAGTGGCTCCATCGGTAAACGAAGCGACTTTCGCAGGCTGAATTTGTTTGGTTGACTCTAAACTACGGGTTGAACCTGCATGCGCTTCTATCGTCGGTGCCCCTGGGCAAGCTGGGCTTCTGTGGTTAATAAATAGTTAACCGTAAGCGCGAGTAACGAATATTGGTCCAGCAGTCGACGCTGTGGACCGTGGACAGGCGAATGTCCAATTCGGGTCAATCGCGTCGGTTTGGCGATCAGCCGCGCACTTCCGGTCCTCCTCGATGAACCGACATTGTCAGCGTCGGTGGACAGCCGCCGCACAAAAGAACAGCCGCCCGAAGGCGGCTAGTCGTTCTCTCCGATGAAAGGAACTTGGAAGCAACTCTCCCAGCCGCCGGTGACCAAGCGAACGTTGTCACGCAGCGAGCCAATGTCCCTTGTGAATATCGAACTTCACGACGCCGTCGTCACGCATCTTCAACAGGAGCGATTGGCAGTCGTCCTGATGCTTTATGTTCACGCGCTTCATGATTTCGAAAGCCTTTAAAGGCTTCTCGCGAAGGGCAATTAGAATCTTTTCTCGATCAGTCATTGGGGTTCCTTGCGTCGGCATCGGCGACGGTACGCGTTGTACAGATCGTCTGCAACGGGTGCGTTCGCTTGACGAGGTCCGTTCCGGATCGATCGCGTCACTTTGGCCGCGTACCGCTCTCTTCCGGTTCACCCCTGTGAACGGACATCGTCAAACCGCCCCGGCATGTCTCAAACGGGCCATCAGCGGATATTCCGGCTGTTTCATAACGTTGCGGGATCGGATGCCCGCGACACGTCGGATACTTCGCCGACGAACTGAGCGACGTTTGAATGGCCAAATGGCGGGATTTCTGATTCACGCCTGTGAAGAATACCGCCGATGCCGCACGAAGATTGCTAGACCCGTAGGCCGCGCTAGGGTTTTAGTGACGCCAGATAGGCGCTGATCGAAATCAGATCATCCTCAGTCAAGTTAGTGACGGCATTGGACATCAGCGGGCTCCATGCTCCGGTCCGCACTCCGTGCTGAAACTCGTACAGCTGGCGAGTGATATAACTCGGCGAACGGCCCGCTAGGGGCGGGATCGGACCGAGCCCGTGCAGCGTTGGCCCGTGGCAAACACCGCAAGACACCGCCTTGCCGCCGCCGCTCGCGACCAGCGCTTCTCCTTTTTTGACCGCGCCGGGCGGTACATAGGCAATGAACCGGGCGCGACTATCACGATTCTCGAACTGCGCGAGATCTTCGGGCACCTCGATAATACGGCTTCCGATCGGTTCCTTCTCCCCATTACCAAGATCGGCGAGGAACCATCCGGCGACGAAAGTCTTCGGCACGACATCCGTTTCCACGACGCGGATGCGCTCGCGCGGTTTTAGTGACGAAAAATACGCCGCCGCTACCGCGATTTCGGAATCACTTACGCTTTTCGCAAGCGAGATCATCAGCGTTTGCGGAGCGCGATTTTGCACCGCCGTCGTTCTCATTCCGTTTTTGTAGTCTGCCATCTGTTGAATAATGTAGCTCGCTGGCAGTCCGGCGAGGTCAGCATTTTCCGGACCGCCTTGACCATTCGCCCTATGACAAAAACCGCAAGCGAACACGTCGGGCTTCCTCCCGTGCGCAACGATATCGGGAAGCGCAGGATGGTCTTCGGGATGCCAGACCGGTGCCAGAAATAGATCTCGGGTTTGCGGAACCGTATAGGACGCGCCGCTGTCCGGAACCGATCGTGGCTTGCCATCGTCGAGCGCCGGTTTGAAGCCGGGCGGATTGACCGGATAGGCCCACGCGGGCGGACCTTCGCTGCGTGCCGGTTGAACGGCAAGCGCGACAATGGGCAACAGTAGGATAGCTGCGAGCATGCGCATCTTATCCCCCACCGTTCTGACGCCTGGTTCAAAAACGTATTACATCGTGTCGCCTACGACAACTTCGAATCCTGAGTAACCAGTTCGGGTAGCTTCTGATCCAGCCGCAAGAGGCCCTTGTCGATGGCAATGCCGACGAGAATGGACAACACGCTCTTCGTCGCCGAATGCACCGGCCATTGCACGTCGGGCGAATTGTTGGCGTGGTATTCATGAAGGATGCAGTTGCCGCGCGCCAGCACCAGCGCCCTGGCCGACGGGCATTGCCCGGCGATTGTCGCCGAGAGCTTGGCAAGTGTTTCCGCCGTCGATGCAGTGGCCTGCTGTGCCCTGGTCTGGCGGGCCGGAAACCCTGCGGCAATGAATAGCGAGATGCCGATTGCCGCCATAAAAGGTCGCGCGCTGCCCATCGCCCTTCCCCCGCCGTTCGGTTCGTACCGCCTCTTGATTGCCGAGGATGGGATGGTCCGGCCGTGCTCCAGCCCTGCCAGCGAGCCAAACTGGTAAGGGCACCGAAGACAAGGGAGTATGCCATGTCCCAGACAACTCAACGGCAAGATCGCCGCGATCGGCATCGATATCGGCAAGAATTCGTTCCACATTGTCGGCCAAGATCGGCGTGGAGCCCTAGTACTGCGCCAGAAGTGGTCGCGCGGCCAGGTGGAAGCGCGGCTTGCCAACCTGCCGCCGTGCCTCATCGGCATGGAGGCCTGCACCGGGGCGCATCATCTCAGTCGCAAACTTCAGGCGCTTGGTCACGACGCCCGGCTGATGCCGGCGAAATACGTGCGGCCGTATAGCAAAGGTGACAAGAATGACTATCGCGATGCTGAAGCGATCGCCGAGGCCGTGCAGCGCCCAACCATGAAGTTCGTGGCGACCAAGACCTCCGACCAGCTCGACCTGCAGGCGCTGCACCGCGTGCGTGAACGGTTGGTCAGTCAACGGACCGGCATCATTAATCAGATCCGGGCCTTTCTGCTGGAGCGCGGCATTGCCGTACGGCAGGGACTGCGTTTCCTGCGCATTGAGCTTCCGGGCATCCTGGCGTCGCGCACCGATGTCATCTCCCATCGCATGGTGCGCATCCTCGAAGACCTGTCAGTAGACTGGCGTTGCCTCGATACGCGAATCGAGGGCCTCACCAGCGAGATTGAAATGCTTGCCCATCAAGATCAGCACTGCGAGCGCCTAATGACGGTGCCCGGCATTGGCCCGATCATCTCGAGTGCGATGGTGGCCGCGATCGGCACCGGCGATGTGTTCTCCAAGGGCCGCGACTTCGGCGCCTGGCTCGGGCTGGTCCCGAAACAGATCTCGACGGGAGACCGCACGATCCTCGGCAGCATATCAAAGCGCGGCAATCGCTATCTGCGCGTCCTCTTCGTTCAGGCAGCCTGGGTCGTGCTGGTCAAGCTCGGGCCGGAGCATTGGGAACGCTATGGGCTCAAGTCTTGGATCGAGGCGGCGAAGAGGCGACTCCACCACAACGTGCTCGCCATTGCGCTGGCCAACAAACTCGCCCGCATCGCCTGGGCGGTTCTCAACAAGGGACGCGCCTTCGCGTGCATCAAGACCGACGCGATGGCGTCCCGTCCAGCGTGATCCTCGACGTCGTGCTCGGGCCCGTCAAGGCGTGGCCTGGCAGCAGGACAAGAGAGGCAAGACAAGCGCGACGGCCAACCTTGACGACCCCTGTGCGCGACGCGAAGCCACGCGCAGGCCGGGACGAAGGAACGGTCCTCGGCGCAAACAAAGGAACAGCATAACAGGAGGAGCTATTGATGATTTAGCCAACAGCTTTTACCCGCCAAGGTCTGCGAGAGGATGAGTAGAGATGGAGGATCGGTCTTCCCGGCGCTTGCGAACACTGGTGACCCAACTAGCCCGTTCGAGGCCTATCCGAGAATCAGGTCGCATGCGCGCTGATATCCATGGTGGCCCGGAGCACACGCTCTAATCAGAGGCCGGATACAGTATTGCAAGACCGCGTCAACCAGGTCGACGAAACCTCTTGCACCGCGCGGCCGGACCATACAGTTGGGTCAAAAGCGGCGGTCGAGGCAAGCGCGGCTCGGCGACCGGTTTACCACGAACAGCCGACATCACGATGGCTTAAGCGCTCTTCGGCCTAGGGGCCGATTCCGTTGAAAAAGGCCGGAAGTAGTTCGTTGTAACGGTGCGAGCGCCGATGCGGCCGAAGGGCTCACCAGCTCTTATGCGAGCCTTGGGGTTGGCATTGGGATCAGCTTGGCCATTTTGCGGATGTTCTGGGCGGTGGCTGCGAGGGTGAACTCGTCGCGCGCGCCGTTCGGACCTCTTAGTCGCAGGCGATCGAGCTTGAGAATGCGCTTGAGGTGCGCGAACAGCATCTCGATCTTCTTGCGGAGCCGGCGAGAAGTGCGGCCCTCCCATGATCTTGCGATCTGGCGCGCCATGTCGCGAGCGCCCTCGTAGATCGAGTGTGGCATCCTCCGTGAGGCCTGCGTGGGACAGCACCGGAGCTTCAATGCGCAGCGATCACAATCGCGCTTGCTGGCGAGGTAAAGCATGGTGGCACCATCATTCACCAGCGTTCCGGTCGTGGTCAGAACTTTGCCATCGGGGCAACGATAGACGTCTCCGGTATGGTCATAGGTAAAGTCGTCGCGCGAGAAGATCCCGTCTGTGCGCGCCGACTTGTCGAACACTGTAACGTGTGGCTCGATGCCGTGCTCATAGAGCAACCAGGCGAGCATCTCGGCCGAGCCATAACCGCTGTCGCCGAGGAGCCGGCTTGGATAGAGATCGAACCGTTCGAGCGAGCGCTCAATCATGCGCTTGGCAGCCAGCACCTCCGCCTGCCGGATCGCCGTCGTCGCCTCAACATCGATGATGATAGCGTTCTCGACGTCGATCAGGTAGTTCGTGGAGTAGGCGAAGAAGGCTTGGCCACCGTGAGCCCCGGTCCAGCGCGCCGCCGGGTCGGAGGGCGACACGAACTTCGGGGGGACTTCGGTCGCTGCCCCGAAGGCTGCATCGTCGAGGACAGCTAGATACTCATCGATGGCTCGTCCGGCAGCCGCCGGCGAAAGTCCCTTGTCGCCTTCGATGCCCTTCTGCCGATTGGCATCGGCCTTGATCAGGCTCGCATCGACTGCAAACCCTTCACCGCCGACCAGCCGCTCCTCGATGCAGCGGCGCAACACGCACTCGAACACGCGTCGGAAGAGATCGCTTTGCCGGAAGCGGCCGTGCCTGTTCTTGGAGAACGTCGAGTGATCCGGCACCGCCCCGTCGAGACTGAGCCGGCAGAACCACCGGTCGGCCAAATTAAGGTGAACTTCATCGCACAGGCGCCGCTCTGATCGGATGCCGAAGCAGTAACCGATCAGCAGCATCCGGATCATGAGCTCCGGATCGATCGAAGGCCGACCGATGTTGCTGTAGAAAGGTGCCAGGTCCCGCTTGATCTCTTCGAGGTCAACAAACCTGTCGATCGACCTGAGCAGGTGATCGGCGGGAATATGCTTCTCAAGTGAGAACTCGTAGAACAAAGCGGCCTGCTCGACTTGCCGATGCCCCATCATGATCTTCAGTCCTGCCAACTAGACAGACTGAATCACTGATCTATCTGCGTCGCAACAGCCGCCTTTTTCAACAGAATCGGCCACTTTCAGACATGGCTCGCTTGCTTCCTCTCCGAGATGGCAACGGCCCGGTTTGGTGAGGAGCATGCTTTCCCAAGAGGTTTGGCTCTCACCAAATCCCCGGAATGAGCCGCCAACGGACCGCGCGGCGTAATCCGAATAGCCCGCAAGCTCCACCTGAAGAATTCGATCCTCTGTGATAGCGCGATAGAGCAGAAACGGCAGGCTGAAGATCACAACGAGCGCGGCAGCGAGCCAAGATCCGAGTGCGGGTCCGCTTGCTGCTATAATCAGAGTCCCGGCGGTGTATCCGGGATGGCGGACGAAGGCGTAGGGCGACGTGCTGGCCGCGGTCGGTCTGGATGCGAATGACTGACGAGAAAAGCCGGTTCACGCGCATAGCCCATAGTGCCAGGGCGTAACCGGACCCGACCGTTAACAGGCAAATGCCTTGCAGCCTGCCGGGCACGTCGTCGCTCCAATGGAAACGGCCACGGTCGAGTCCGGCAACGATCCAATGCATGAACAGAACGAGCGAGAAGCCCCTCAACCCGAGCGGCGGCTTCTTGCCGCCCGGCCGCATGCGTTCGCGCAGGAGGTCCGGATCGAGCGCCGCGAACGAAACGATCATGACGACGGCGAAGATTGCGAAATACGCCCAAAAGCCCGGGATGGCGACCGTGCCGGCTGCTGCGAACAATGCGGCGGCCGCCGCGACCACGAACAAGCCTGCCTTGAGGTAAGCCGAGACTGGCATCCGCTACTTCACCATTTCAGAGGAAGCGAAGTGGTGCCACACATGACCCTAGATCCACCGGTGTTGGTGCCGCTGAACAAAGTGTCTTGGTAGGCCATCATTCCCTCGGGACCGAGCGCCGCGCCGCCGACAAGCCTGATGAATTCGCGTCGTTTCATCGGATCACCTCGCCGCAGGCGAGGAGGTCCTGAATCGAGGTGGGCGCGGTCGGCGCCTCCGACCGACAGGATAGCACATCTGTGTAAGGCGGGAGACTGCTGCGCTGCGGTTAGGACCGCTTGGGCCCAAAGGCGGAAATGGGCTCTCGGCGCGGCCGAATGAGTTTTACCTTCAAGGCGCCGGCGTTCCAAATATCCTCCTGATGACTTCGTCGCCATGACACTCGAAACACCGGCCATGGCTGAGCATAATGCGCTCCGGTCGCCACGAGTGGATTTTTGCGAATGCTGCTCTAGCCTTTCGCGGCTGCAGTAGTAGCGGCAGCCGCATGCCAAAGAATATTTGCCCGCGGGGATGGTACATCCCGCTGAGCTTTGTCGCCGTTCGCCAAGGTTCGGGCATCTTATCCAGCTCGATGTTGATAATCGTGTCCGTGAGGACCAGCGTCTTCGATTTCTTGTGAAAGAAAATGAACTCTTTGAAGTACCCACCGGGAAATAGCGTCTGGTCGATGTCTTGCCGCCATTCTTCCGGCGGATTGACGTCGAGGTCTCGCGCAAACGTGACCTCGATGTGTCGAGCGCGCGCTCTTTGGCGTACACGCGGTGAAGCCCATGAGATCGCGTCGGGAAAGGCTTTCGACCACTCCCCGATATGAGCGTAGTGAAACTGGTTGGGTGACACGAGATGTCGGATTGTCCCCATCCGCTGCAGCTCGCTTGCCAGCGCCTCATCAAACTTGATCGGCGACTGCAGGAATAGATCACCATTCGAAAGGCGCACGACCGTCATCCGCGTGGTGAAAGGCAGCGGCAACGTGACGCCAGCCACGGTCAAATACTCGAATGGGCCATCGACTATTCCGATGTCCGGCCCCATCGGCTTAAATACGTTGATTGGTTCGTAGAGAGAGGCACCCACAGCCATCTTCCGGATAGCTTCATGGACGGAGTATCTCTAATCACGGGATGTCTGCAACGGGGGTCATTCGCGTCGGGGTCTGGCCGCCAGCAAGTCCAGCTATGTCCGCTATCCCCGGATGGCGACCAAATTCCGCATCGCAGCGAAATGACGCAATGGGGCCATGTGCGGAAATGGGCGAGTTTTGAAGTCACAATAAAAGATGCCGACCGGGAGTGCAGGCTCACGGGCGATGTCGCCAGAAGTAAAGGTCGAACTTGCCCGACTCGTGCCATGCAGTGTCACTTATCATGAGATAACACGCGACCGCAAAATCGTACGTTGAGCAAAAGATACCGTAACCCAGTGGAATTTCTGTTATCGACAGGCCCGCAAGTGACGAGCCGGACAGACAATGGGATAGATCCCAGAGCCCATGCATGACGTAGCAACGCCGACTACTTCAGTTTGCCAGGCATGAGTTGAGGCCCCGAAATAGGCAGCGAAGCTTAGGTAAAAAGCGGCAATCACGACAAGGAAAGAGGTCCAGAATATCTGTTCCCATCGTCCTTGGAAGATCCGTCGAAAGATAAGAATGCTTCCAATCGCAGGCGATGTCGCGGGGCCGGCAGTCCCCGGCGCAAAGCGGAGATAAGGCGCCTCCCTTGGGCTCTGATCCGAAAACACGCTTCAAAGCGTGGACATGAAAGCCAACAGCGCCTTTCTATGTGCCTCAGGTAGCTGACGGAATGAGCGTGCCGCGGCCGCACCATCGCCATCGTGCGCCAAAATAGCATCGACCGGAGTCTCGGCCCTGCCGTCGTGCAGAAATCGGGCACGCAGACGAAAACCTCTAAGCGGCGTTGTTCGCCATTCGGCGCCGGTGGCAGCGCCTTGAATGATTCCATCGTTGAAAGAAGGTCCCATGTCGTGCAAAAGCAAGTCCGAATAGAGCGCAACATCACCCCCCCTGGATGCGAGCGCTGGCGTATGGCACATTGCGCAGCCAATGGACGAGAACAGGTTCTGGCCTTGCTCCACGGATATCGCGTCGCTGCCCTTGGAAGGATCGGGCGATTGCGCAGGCAAAGCTAGTAGATAGGCCGTCACCGCGCGAATGATTGATCCATCATCGTCTAATCCGGGACCGGCTTTGCCGCAGCTGTTATCGTCATATGCAGTGTCTCGCGGAGCCAGTGGACTCGTGATGCCCATTTCATTGCGAAAGGCAAGCGCAACAAATTCCTCAAGACGGGCGACGTCGGCCTTCCAGCCGTAGCGACCGACCCTTTCCTGGCCGTGGCTATCCTTTACCCAGTTTGGCCGACCTTTCGGCCTGCGCTGCAGATTCGCGTTGGCAATGATCACTTCGTCGGTGATCTCTTCAATCGATCCAAGGCCGTAAAGGGGGGACGCATTGCGAAGTGAAATCACATTTGCGGAGGCTGGGGGACCGCGTGCCAATCGGCAAGGGACGCCGAGCCAGGCAACTGAGGCCGAACGGGCGACTGGAACTACGTCGCGGAACTCGGTCGGTCCCTCGTCGATGCGTCCGACCCGGGACACCAACGCAAGACCATTACGTCCCATGCCGCCCGGTGCTGGACTTTGATGGCATGCAAGGCACGATCGGGCATTGTAGAGCGGACCTAGTCCGTCTAGTGGCGAGAATTCCTTGCGAAAGAGGGTAGCCCCAAGTTCGCTCGACGTGAGTTTTGCGGGGTCAGCGAGACTTGCACGATCTGACCCGAATGCAGGAAGTTCGAGCAGAACGCCAGGGTCGTCGGGATAGCTGGGAATCGCTCCGCTGACGGTCACCCAGATGCGCTGAGCGTCGGGCGACACAGCTATGCCATTGAGCTGTCCTGGGCCGAATTCCTCACCGCTCTCGAGGGTGACCTTTCTAGCGGCAACAACCGTGCCATCCTGGCGCATGCGCACAATGGTGCCATTACCGCGATTCAGCACATACATGTCCGAATTGCCGGCAAGGGTCGTGTTGCTGGCGAATCCTGGGTTGGCAATTTCAGAAACGACGGGAGCGAGGTCGACTGGTACATTCAACTCCGGCGGGGTGAACGTCCGATTATCCCTGATCCGGAAGACCTTTTCGTCGCTGGTAAGCGTAAGCGCCACAACCGCGTTACGCGACGCGTCCGTGATATACAGGACCCGATCGGGTACCCAGTTAAAGATCATCCCCGCCCGAGTCCGCATCGTTGTCACAGCGACTGCAGGCGCGGGGACAGCAATCGGCGTGATGGTGGCCGGCGGAGCAAGTCCATCGAGCGCGAATTCGGTATGAGTTTGGACCACTGAGCCATCTGCCGCCAACACCGCGAATACTGCGCGCTTGCTGCCGTCAGGCGACATGCCAAGCAATGCACTGGCAACGGCGCCGGAATTTAACGCGCCCGGTATTACTTGTTCCGCGCGATTGGTCAAACTTCCCGCAAATACTCCCCCGAGCAACTTGCTCGGCGCGTTGTTCAAAGGTTCTCCCGTCGGATCGACAATCGACTCCGCTCCGATCTGCTGCGCCCCATAGGGAGTGTTGGAAAACCACAATCGGCCGAATCCATTATTGATCGAGATCCCGATGGGATTGCTAACCGACGGAAAGGTTGCGCTCGCTGCGCCAGGGGAGTGGATACTATTCAGGAACTTAGGACTTTGTGCGGTGAAGAGTTGAATCCGCCCTTCCAACGCATGTGCCTGTTCCCCATTGGCTGCGAATTGCTTGGGGATGATTAGCGTGGGGCCGTTTGGATCAAGCGAAAGCACAGCACCTTCGGCAGCCTCCAGCCGTGCGAGCGGTGCACCAAAATTGGAATGACTTGTGACCAGGATCCGTTTCGGATCCAAAACTTGGCCAGGCTGAGTGAATGCCGCGAATTCCGGTTTGTCGTGGATTGGTCCACCCTTGTGGAATGTCCCGACAGGCGCGACCGCGCTCGCACCAGGTATGCCGACCGCTATTATCCGAGCGCTCAATCCATCCACGTGCTCCTGTGCTCGTGCAGGAATAGACAACAACAGCGAGAAAAAACAAACCAATGCGAGGACACGATCAAACATAACGCCCTCCTAGGTTGCGGTTTCGATAGCCTAAGCTTTGGTCTGACGGCTGATCGGCTGACTTCTCCGAAATTCAGAACAGCGCCCGGACGGCAGGCCACGTCCCGTGGAGGTCTCAGTTTGCCGGTAAAACTTCTCAGCTTGAGGACGCTCCTGTTCACGGTGGAAACGTTGCTGCCTGCTCGAGTTCGGTGCTGGGTGCGGGTCGATGGGGCCGCGCGAAAACAAAACGAGATGTCACGGGTATTTCCGCTCCGGCTCTACCGTCTTGGCCGATTAGGATCAATCCGGCTCCGCCATTTGCCACATTCAGAATAATCGGCTCGCCGCTCCACTTCTTGATTGGCTCCATTCCGATAATGAGAAATTCACCCATGGGTTGGTCGAGATATTGGATTCGCAATTGCGGGCCGACCTCGGCCGCAGCAAGTTCAAAGCCGAGCTGTCGAGCGCGCGCGTAAACCGTGGCCAAGCTCACGGTATCGGACGTGAATCCTAGCTGGGCTGGCGATAGGGCGACGAGGTCCACATCTGTCTTATGAGAGGTAACGGTGAACGTCGGTCGAGCAAGAATTTCAGCGGCTTGCCCACCGATATTGCAGCCCATACGGTCCATGTCGTTGCGCAGCCTAATCAAGTCAGCGAAGGTGCCAATTGTAATCGTCTTCCATGTCGCAACATCGCGGGCGGACTTGATAGGCTGTTGGGGCGGCTGGGCGGAGCGCGTCTTGAGTTTTAGCTGGTTCTGCAAGACATCGCGGGCGGTGCATTGAGCCCACGCGTTATTCGCGGATTGAAGCATGCAGGCTGCACAGAGCATCGAAAGGATGAAGTGACCGCTACTCCGCCTTGCACCCGAATAAGGAGCGGCTCGGTTTTTGATAATAGACGCGCGAAAATCGCTTCGTGGTAACACTTGACAGAAAAAGCCCGCCTCCGAGTCAAGGGGAAGAACGGAGGGAAATGCATCAATGAAACATCGCCCGGCCGACTTTTGAAATGCGTCCGGAGGCGGGGCCGAATGGCTCAAGTATTCCAATACCAAATGACAGGCGGCAGTCTGTAAGCCTGACCGCCCGCCCACATCAGACCTAGGAGGAATGATGTGCTGAAAACATAGCATACGACCGTCCTCGCCGGGGAGACGAAATGCAGATCCACGACTGTCGTATTCCGGGACTGGTTTTGGTCGTTAGGACAATCGCCAACACCGCTCGCCGGACTGAGGCCAAGCGGTCCCAAGCTGGGCGAAGGCACGACGCTGCGGTCGTAACATTTCGAGCGATCATGCCGGCCGGTTGCCGCTTGGGCTCCTCGAGCCAATAGCTTTCACAGCAGGAGCGATCGACTTGAAGGAGGCGCATCGCGAGGTCGTGGTCTGCGGGAGCGCGATCCGAACAACGAGTTGGCATGGCACTCTCCTTGCGTTTATCGGACGCCTCGCGGGTCGCTACCTCGATTCGAGGCGACGTAGTCGATCTCGCCACGCGACGTGCCGATGTCCATCAGTTCCCTGTCACTTAGATCGGACAGAGCGGCGCGTAGCCTCTCCCGTTCGCGCCGTTCTTGAAACGCCTCCCAATATCTTTCCAAAAAGCTGACGACGCGCCGTCCAGAAGCGAGCCGTCTGTCCCCCCCTAATGCGCTATAGATCGTGCTCATCGCGCAATCTCCGGAGTCCCAACTCGGCCGGCAGACGCATCATCGCCGCCGCCTTGTTTGCGGGTGCAGTCCTAAAGATAGGTTGTGATGGCAGCGGAGCAGATGACCACCGAGGACATTACACCAGCAAGCGCCGCCGTCGCCTTATCGCTCTGACAAGCCGACTGTGGTCAGCTTCACGGCCGTTGCCTTCGCCGTCATGCTGGGCCGCGGCGTCAGGACCGCGAGCTGATGCGGAGACGCCGGCATCCCGCCGTACATCAGCGTTGGGATCGCCGACTGTTCCTTAACATCTTGCGCTCCCATTACTGCGACCTGATGTCGCGTGATCGGAAGGCCTTTCAATTCAAAGCTTGGAAGCTCTGCGGCCCCTGCCCGGGAGCCGACTACCGTCGCCGCAACAGCGGCCACCACGAACATTTTCTTCATGGCAATCCTCCTCCGAAACAAACAGAATATTCGCACCACAACTTCCAAAATGACCTAAATCAATTCGCCCGCGCGTAATGTGAGCCCCTTCACAAGCTAGCTCCACCGGTCGAGATTAGAGGCCCGTTTTAAGTCCAAGTGTGACCGAGGGCTACCAGTGCAAAGTACCTATGCATCGGCTTGCTCCGTTCGTTACTCTTGCCTTCCGGTGAGCCGATTGGGACATGATGGTCGTCGCCGCGGTGAGGCGAGGCTACGCCCAGGAACCGCACCGGTCGTTGAGTTTTGCCAATGTATGAAAAAAATCTGAGCGGTGGGATCGGCCGATCGCCGGCATTGCATGCCACGTCGCACCAGGAGGCCAGGAATGGGCTACTCGCCCTTGATGTCGCGCACAAGCTTCTCTAGACGGCCGATGTCGGTGACCCGCAGGTTGCGTCCCTCTCGACGCAACAGACCGATCGAAGTGAGACGGCTTACCTCCCGAGAAACTGCTTCTCTATGAGTGCTAACACGGTTGGCGATGTCGGAAAGCGATGGGGCCGGCGACAACAACGGTTGCGCTCCGTCTCTACCAGCGTCAGCCGCCAGACGGAGCAATTCCGCCTGAATTCGGTTTTGCACAACAAGTGTGCTGAACTCGAGCACGCGTTGCGACAATCTTCTCAGTTCGCCCGCGATGTGGCGCAGCGTTGCCATCGCGACGCTTGGCTCCTTGAGCAGCAGATTTTCAAACTGACTAGAGGTCAGGGTCGCGACGGTGGCCGCCTCCAGTGCCTCGATCGATGCTGATCGTGGGCTCCCGTCGATGGCAGAAATCTCACCAAAAATGTCGCCCGTCCTAAGATCCCTAAGGATGATAGCTTTCCCACGTGCCGAGTGGATGATTGCGCGGACCCTGCCGGAGACAAGAAAGAATACATTGTTCGAAGGATCGCGGTACCCGAGTATTTCTTCACCGCGTTTGTAAGTATGCCATCTGCACGTCTTGGCGAGGTCCTCCAAAGATACCTGCGATAAAGCATCCAGGATTTTGACGCGCTTTAGAAACTCCAATTGCCGATCAGGGTGCATGGGGCTCGCTGCCTCGGATAGGACTCAATCCGCCGACGGGAATGGATCCAAACCATTCCGCGTTGCGAGCACTGCTTCCAAAAGCAGAACAATCGAGGCAAACACTCCGCCTCTCCCGTCGCCGAGCAGTCGTTATTAAATTACACCGTAGCCATCGCAACGGCGAGACGATAGCACTGACCAGAGCCAAGGCCCGAATCGGATCATGACCCATAAGGCTCAGATTGAGAAAGTGTTTTTCCGCTCGCCCCGACGTCAGGGAAGCGCACCGAATCTCCGGGGTCGTGCCAGTTTGGGACCTGAGCATGTGCAGCGAAGGGCGTGCGCTGCGGTCGGTCCTACTCGATCGACTCGTCAGCGAGGGCGAGCAGCGCGGGCGGGATGGTAAGCCGAGTGCATTCGCCGGCGGCCAATGTTATCGTCGGCCGGCAACGACCTCGGCCGGCCGATGCCCGCGGGGAGGATCGTCAATGACCGCTGCCGAAATCGCCGCCGGATCGGTGTCCGACCTCGAGCACCGCACCCAGCTGCGCCGTGCGGTCATTGCCAGCACGGTCGGCACGACGATCGAATATTACGATTTCCTGCTGTATGGCCAGATGGCCGCAATCATCTTCGCGAAACTGTATTTTCCGTTGTCCGAGCCGCTCACCGGGACGCTGCAGGCGTTCGCCACTTTCGCGGTCGGCTTTGTCGCCCGACCGATCGGCGCGGCAATCTTCGGCCACTACGGCGATCGCATCGGCCGCAAGGCGGCGCTGATCGCGACGCTACTGCTGACTGGCTTGTCTACGTTCCTGGTCGGCTGTGTCCCGACCTACGAGCAGATCGGCATTTGGGGCGCGGTCTTGCTGGTCGTCCTGCGGTTTTTTCAGGGCGTCGGCGTCGGCGGTGAATGGGGCGGCTCGGTCCTTTTGTCGATGGAGTGGGCGCGCACCAACCGGAATCACGGGCTCATTGCAGCCTGGCCGCAATTCGGCGGCCCGGCCGGGTTCTTCCTGGCGACCCTGGCGATCCTGGCGTTCAGTCAGATGTCGGGAGAAGAATTCCTGAGCTGGGGCTGGCGCGTCCCGTTCTGGCTGAGCATTGTCATGTTCGCAATCGGCTTGTGGATCCGTCTCGGCATCCTCGAAACGCCGATCTTTCAGCGGGTGATCGCCGAGCAGCGGGTGGCGCGCGCGCCCGTCGTCGAGGTTTTCAAACGCCAGCCGAGGGAGATCGCCCTCACCGCCCTCGCGCGCATGGGCGAGATGGCGCCGATCTTCGTCTACATCGCCTTCATCTTCCCGTACGGCACACAGGTCCTTCACCTGTCGCGCGACTTCATTCTGATCGCGCTGCTGATCGGCTCGTTCACATCGTTCTTCACGATCCCGTTGTCCGGCTATCTGTCTGACCGGCTCGGCCGCAAGCGGGTGTATGTGTTCGGCGCGGCCGCCACCGGGCTCTTCGCGTTTCTCTATTACGCGATGCTCAACAGCACGGTGCCCGGACTGGTGATCCTGGCGACCATCGTCGCAATCTTTTTCCACGACCTGATGTGGGGGCCGCTGGCGGCGCTGACTGCCGAAGTATTCACGCCGCGCCTGCGCTACAGCGGCGCCTCGATCGGCTTTCAACTGGCCGCGGTGGTCGCCGGCGGGCCGGCGCCGATGATCGCGACAGCGCTCTTGGCCGCCACCGGCTCGGGCTATGCCATCGCGCTCTACATTTTCGGCTGCGCGACCATCAGCATTGTCACCACAGCGCTCCTGCCGGACGTCAAGGATCGTGATTTCGCGCGCGATCACCTTTGACCCGATAGGTCGGGTCCCAGCGGAGACCTGGATTCATCGTGATCCACCAAAGAACCGGGGGGCTCAGCTTCCTCGGGTCATTATTGCGCCGACGCCAGCACGACGAGTTGGTAGCCATCAACAAGCCTGGCGATTTCAAGCTACGCGCCGGCTTACCCACCGCGCCGCATATCCCTGTGTTGTGCATCACAACAAACTCGACGCATCGATGTCGCAGATCGGTCAAAATGCGAAGAACTCGGAGTGAGCAAATCTCGTCCGCTCCGCCCCCGTAAACGGACCTCAATAAGGAATGATGCCACTTCGCGGCCGGGCCAGAAGAGGGCATTCCGCTGACCGCGTGGCGGGTGAAATCGTGCTAGGTGGTCACCGCACGGTACAGACGCCATTCGTCGGGCACGCCTTTGAGAACGTGACGGCCGCGCTCTTCAAACGTCAATCCGGAGCCTGCTACGAGATCGCGAACCGTCTGTGATACCAGAATTTCACCCGGCGCAGCTAGCGCCGCAACACGCGCGCCAATATGAACGGCAATGCCAACAATATCCTGAGCGACGAATTCGCACTCGCCAGTATGCAAACCGCAACGGACCTTCAGGCCGAGCGGACCCACCGCATCGCCGATTGCGCTGGCGCAACGCACGGCGCGCGCTGGCCCGTCGAACGTGGCAAGGAAACCGTCGCCGGTGGTGTTGATTTCGCGCCCGCGATACTGGCCGAGCACATCCCGAACTTTGGCATAGAACGCGTCGAGCAACGCGCGCCAGGCGCCGTCGCCGAATGCGGCGGCGCGTTCCGTCGATCCCGCAATGTCGACAAACAGCACGGTCGCAAGCACCCTGTCTGGCTCGGCTGCTTGCCGATGCCCGGTGACGAACTCTTCGACCTCATCAAGAATTGCGTTCTGGTTGCCAAACCAGACCGTATGGTCCTGACCGCTGAGCTCAACCAGTTTGGCGCAAGGAATCTGCTGCGCCATGTAACGCGCATGCTTCACATCAATGACGCGCTCATCGGTTCGATGCAAAATTAAAGTCGGTACGCGCGTGACGGGCAGGATGTCTCTGACATCGATCTCCCGATTCATGCGCATGATCGAAGATGCCGCGCCTGGGCTTGCTGAAGCCCTGAAGTAGGCGGCGATTTGCTCAAGTATCTGCTTATTGCCTGCAACACTGGGCGCCCACATCAGCAAACTCATTGCATCCGTCGTGCCCCAGTGGTGCTCAATGTCCTCGAGGAAAGTGCTCCACTGCGCATCGGTCCATCCGAATGTGTAGTCAGGTGCCCACGAGCGCCGCGCATACGTGCCACAAAGCACCAGAGCCGACGTGCGCTCGGGATAGGTCGCTGCATAGAGCAGCGACATCGGACCGCCCTCGGACACGCCAAACAAGGTGGCCCGCTTGGAACCAACCTGATCCAGCACTGCCTGCACGTCGTGCATCCGCTGTTCAAGTGTGAAGATCTGGGAACCGCGATCGGACATTCCGGTGCCGCGCTTGTCGAACATGATGACTCGAGAAAATGTTGCAAGCCTACGGAAAAAGGAGGTGCGCGCCGGCGATTGCCAGAGCGCTTCAACATTGGAGACAAAACCCGGGACGAACAGCAGGTCGCGCGGACCATCGCCAATCACCTGATAGGCAATATGGACATCGTCACTTTTAACGTAGTGAGTGGCTGGGACGTCAGCCATGTTGGCCTACTGCGTGACAAGACTGCGCGGCGCGAGTGTTGCACCTCATTCCGCGTCAGGCCAGCGAAATCAGGTCGCAAATTTAACGGGCTCGACCGCCGACCGCCCGTTGACGGCGAAGTCCGATGACCTGATCCATGCCGACCGCCATGGCGCGATCGTGATCCCGCTCGGCGTCGCCGCCAAGCTGCCGGAGGCCACCGAACTCTGCGGCCGCCGCGAGACCCCGATTCTGGGGATCGCTCGCAGCCCCAACTTCTCGCTGGAGAAGCTGAAGGCGGCGCTGATGCGCTCGGCGGAGATTCATTAAAGGCGAAAGAGGGCAAGTCCGCGCCGCAGACAGGGCTTGTGAGGTCCGCTCTGTCCCTGAAAGCGGCGCAATAGCGGACCTCCCCGGAGGTCCGAGAGTTGGGTCAAACTCGAGCCCAAGGTAGATGTTCTGCTCTGCCACTATGAAGCGGACATCAGCGGACCCGCTGTTCAGGTCCGCGAAGGGCCGATTGTGTTGCAAAAGTCGAAAGTTGCAGGGCTCAAGATTTTTCGCGAAAACACTAAGCAGCGAGCGATCGCTGATTCGTATGACCTCAATCGAGTTACCGAAGTCGCCTGTGAAGTTTGCGTGAGGCCGTGAGGTCCCTCGCATCTTGTACGCGAAAGTCGCGCCCACGGCCCGTAGAATTTTGGTCATCGGCGAAAATCGACTTTTGCGACAATATCGGCCACAAGCAGACCTTCGGCGGCACGCAGGTCGCTCGAGGTTTGCTCGGACCTTAAACAAGTCCCCTTGGCGGATGCGAGAGGTTCTTCGACCAGAGCCGCTATGGAACAGACTTCGCTTCCCGCTCGAGGCAACCGCGCGGATCGGTCGAAAGATCGGCACGAACGAGATAGTCGATCTCGCCCCTCGTTACCCCGATATCTCTAAGTTCTAGGTCGCTCAATTCGTCCAGCGTCTCGCGCAAGCTCTGGCGGATACGCCAGGCACAAAAAGCGTTGAAATATCTTCCGATAAAGTTTGGACGACGGCGTGTCTGCGTCGCAGGCGCCTGCACCGATCCCGCAGCAGTATAGGTCGTGCTCATGGCTAACTCCTAGGGCAACTACCCATGGGCGACCTTGCCAAGGCACGACGGAGCGTGCTTGATGCCCCGCTCACATTTCCCTCACCAGTGACTTACTTTTCTATTTTCTCGACTGTCAGCAGAGTGCGATCTAAGCACCAGGCACCGACCGGCGAGATTCGTCACGAACCGATGAAAACTTGAGCAAATCGCCGTCGTCGAATTGATCTTTGTCTGATGCAGCAGCGGGCCCTGCTCGAGTGCGGGCATCGCGGTATGTTCGCCCCTCCGGAGCAATCAACTTGTGTAAGCGTGAAGGTTTGCGCCGATATTCAACGAGCGACTACACTTTTCGATGGCCTCTTCATATTGCCGGAGGTGCAGGTGGGCGACGCAGAGAAGCCGAGCCGTGATGTTATTGTGCAGAGCAACAAGATTTGTTCGGTCACCGTCGAACCAATCTGACCAAATGTCGCGAGCGGTTTGAAGATCGGTTAGCGATACGTTGATCCGTACTTGATCTCCGTAACTTTTCACCGCCCCTTGTACGGCCCAGCGGACGCCGAGAACCGCTCCAAACTGCTTCAGATCGGTCGGCCTATCCCTGTAGATCAAGGCGGCGGTCTCGTATCCGATAACGAAAGTGGCGGGCGTTCGCGCGATGTCGATCGTCAGTTCTCTTGTGATGGTGTCGGCGAATTGGTCCTGCTTTGGATCGTTGTTGAGGTTGGCGAAGGGCAGCACCACGATGGAGAGACGAGACTTAATTTCGGATATGACCGTTTCTTGAGCTTCCCGAACTGCATCGGTACGTGGCGTCTTCCAGAAACTCCAATAGCCATAAAGACCGCCAGCGATTGCGCCGACGGCAGCCATCGATGCCAGCGCACCGCCGACAAACTTCAAAGGTCCTTTGACGTGACCCAGTCTGTGATGGGATCGGCGTTTGCCTGTTAGTTGTTCAGAAGAAACTGGGACTAAAACCGCTTCCTTTCCGGTCGGACGCGCGACCTCTAGCTCATCTGTAGAAGAGATCATCGCGGTTGGGGTGCACCGACCCGCGTCATGCAACGCGCCTACAAAACGAAATCCCTTCCGTGGAAACGTTTTGATCAAACGTTGTCGTTCGCCGGAGTCGCCGATCGCACGTCGGACAGCGTTAAGCCGAGTCGTCAGCGCCGCATCGGATACAATTCGACCATTCCAAATCGCGCTTATAAGATCATCTTTACTGACGACGCGATCCCTGGTGCGGATCAAATATTCGAGCAAATCAAAGACCTGCGGCGAAGTATGCACGACATCAGATCCGCGCCGCAACTCACGCAGTTCAGTGTCCAATACACAATCGTCAAAGAAATAGCGCATGATACTATTCCGTGCGCATGCCCTCGATCACAAAGAGAGGGCGGGCAGCGAATATCGCTAGACAATAAGCCTTGGGAACGGAGGATGTAAACCAGTATCAACTACCCCTAGTTGCCGTGCGAAACCTCCTACCGTTGGACTGGTCAGCGGAGCTGCCGCGTTTCCCTTGGAGCATCCGGCGCGAAATCGGCCTCCTAATGAGGTCCGCTCAATAGCGTCGGTTTGGCGCTCGGTTACGAACTTCCGGTCTGCCCCTATGAACCGACATGTGGTTGTGCCGCGTCAACGGAAGCGATGGGCCAAGGGGCGACATTGTTCGCGAGCGGCTGGTGCCAAAACAAATGTGAGATAGTTCATACCCGGCGCGTCGCCGACGTGTTGCCATTCCGATGTTTCCGGCGAAACTTCATTTCTTTCGCTACCGTGGCCGGTGCGTATGGCGCTGCGGTTCGGACTGTGCGGGAGGCGTCGAATGGTCAATATCAAAGTTCCTCTTAATCCAGTGCAGAAACGCGGCTTGTGGCCGCCCAAAGGCGGGCGCGAATATCCAGTCTTAGATACGGACGACTGGTGGAAAATTGCGGCGCGCGAGCACATAGATGCGTGGGCGTTAATCGAGTTCAATTTCCAAACGCACGTTCCTGAGGAGGTGAATTGGTATTTGCGAGAGCTCGTGGGTTGCCGCCACAGCCGTGACGGGGGGCGCAATTACGCGTTCATCGGGGCTGACCCGAAGCTGCGCAAAATCTATCTTCCCGCTGTGCCGCCTCCGCCCCCACCTAAACCCATACCCTGGCCCGACAAACTCAAGAAGCTCCAGTACGAGGTGGAGCATTCGAACGATCCACAAAAGGAACGATTCCTCTGCATGCTCAAGGCGATGGAGAACCGCCGTGATGATCGCGTGATCTTTTGGTCCAGCATAGCCCCGGGGCCCGAGTGGGTTGCTCCGCTTGGCGTTGAGGGAAGAGGGATTGGCAAAGCGTTGATCGATTCGCAGTGGCTTTACAAAAATATAAAGACTGTGCGGGATGTGGACACTCTTCCGTATGGCAACGGGTTACCGAGAAGCGATACTTTCGTGATCAGCTTCCACAAGTATCTGTTTGAAACGGCTTCGCCTTCCATCGGTATACTGCGCGCGGCGAACGCAGAAATTGTCAAGACGCATGTCATGTTGGATCGTTGGGCGAACCAAAGCATGGGTGGAAGTTCGTCGATGCCGACGTGTTATCGCGCAATCAAAGAATTTATTCGCTTACAGGAGCAAAGTGATTACCCGTCTGTGATCAACTGCATCGTGACAACTGGCGCGTAACCAGGTCCCTGGGCGGATGACTGCACCAATCCACACTGATTGCGGAGTCATCTGCTTCGGCTGCGTTAAGTCCACCGAAACGCACCTCGCACTCGCAATTCACCACGTCAACAAAGAGATCATCGGCTGGCTGGAACCGGCGGCAAACAGCATCTCCAATTGTTTGGTCACCTCGTCGGTGGGCCGCTGGAGATGCAACGACACGTCGAGGTCGAGCGCTTTTTGGCGGTCTTGAAGTTGATCACCAGTCAAATTTGGTCGGTGCCTGAGTCGGCGGGTTGTAGCCCTTCATATAGGGTACGCTGGAACGCGACCGATGTCTCAATTGGGTCAAACTGAGAAGTCCGGGCGCTCAGCCGGTAGGTCGGCTTTACCCCCAACTCCAGACAAACCGCTGCATCGGACCAACTGACGCGATGGGCCAAAATCAGAAGTGATCCGCGCATTCGGTCACGGCGTTGATTCGCATCTACGACGACGCGAGGGCTCTGCGTGCCATCTTGAACGCAACCGCCACCTCGACGCGCTAGCGCAGCAGATGAGCTCGATCTGCTCGGGGTCATTTGGAGGCGACGGTCTCCTTGAACAGTTCAACCTTGCCGCACGTGTTGTCTGTCACCGCAAAAACCTCGTATAGATCGATCTGCGGCTTCTTGCCGTAGCGCTGGATGATGCCCTCGAGCCACGGCCCGGTGTAGAACGCCTTGGCGTCCTCGATGCGCTCCCACTGGTACACGCCGCCCGCCCAGCCGCTTTCGGACCAGATGAAGTGCTTGCTGATCAGCCCCGTCACCTCGCGGAAGTTGGGTGAGATCTTGTGAAAGTGCTCGCGACACGCGGCGTAGTCGATCTGCGGCGGCAGTTTGTATCGTACAACGGCGGTAATCATGCGATCTCCTTGTAAGGATGTCAGGGGCGCAACATTGATGACATGCCCGCGATCAAGCAAGCGAAGCGGTACAGGCGTCGCTCAATTCGCGCAATGCAGGCTCCATTGCGGGCGCGCGCGCACGACCGAAATATCGATCATCTACCCGCACCGATCGCGATCACATGCGACAGACGATGCCGTGAGTAGGTCAACACGATTGACAAGAGCCTTTCATCGCCGCAGCTATCTCCTTCCAATTTTTTGCGTTAATATGAGCGTCTTCACACCTGTGTAGCAGACGGGCTCGGATGATGCCCAAAGAGAGGCAAGCTAAGGCCCCGCAAAGCGCCACCCGGTTCTCATTCACACGCGAGTTTGGGAGCGACACATGGAAAAGCGTGAAACTGGCACCAGCTTAACGAAAGGTCTGTCCGAAGCGAAGCGGGGCGCCTTCTCCCGCCGCTCGGTGCTGACGTTGGTTTGCACCCTCGGCGCCGCCGCGCCGTTCGGATTCGGAGCGGCTCGCGCGCTGACGGCATCCGGGACTGGATCGCTGTCTTATATTCCTGGCGGGCCTTTTATTTGCCGCGCCGCAGCGAACAGTGAAGAGCTGCAGGGCCCACCCCACCAATTAAAAATCGCCTGGAACGCGAACGCAGCGTGCACGGTCGCTGCGGCAGTCGCAAAGGAACGGGGTATCTTCGCGAAGCACAACCTCGATGTCGATTTCGTCAATTTCGGCGGTTCGACCGACCAGTTGTTGGAGGCGATTGCAACTGGCAAGGCCGATGCTGGTTTGGGATTGGCCCTGCGCTGGCTCAAACCGCTGGAGCAAGGTTTCGACGTTCGGATCACTGCGGGTGTGCACGGCGGCTGCATCCGGCTCCTCGGCTCCAAGGCAGCGAATATTGACAGCCTGGAGTCGCTGCGCGGCAAGGCTATCGCGATTAGCGATCAAGCGAGCCCAGCGAAGAACTTCTTTTCGATCTACCTCGCCAAGAAGGGCATCGATCCGGCCCAAGAGGTAGAGTGGCGCCAGTACCCGGCCAATCTGCTCGCGCTTGCCGTCGATAAGGGCGAAGTGCAGGCGCTGGCCGAGATAGATCCGCTGCCCTATCTTTGGCTTAAGGAAGGCAAACTCAACGAGATCGCGACGAACTTAACGGGTGAATTCGCCGACCGCACCTGCTGCGTTCTCGCGATACGTGGCAGCCTCACCCGAAGCGAAATGCCGGTGGCAGCCGCTCTGACACGATCAATACTGGAAGCGGCAGATCGAGTTGCCAGCGATCCCGCCGATGCCGCAGCAATCTATTCGGGCTACGGCGGGAGAGGGTCTCTAGAGGATCTCGCTACTATGTATCGTAGCCATACGCACCACAGGCATCCCGTCGGGGCGGAGCTCAAGAAGCAACTTCTACTCTACACCGATGAACTCAGGGCAGTGAACGTCATCAAGCGAAGCACCGACCCGGCCAAGTTCGCCGACCGGATTTATCTTGACGTTCTAAGCTGAGCCGATTGGGACGATCCGCAGTGAGCTCGGTCATCGATGAAGTGCCGAGGCCATCAGAGCAATCGGGTTTCGGCTTTTTTGAAAGTTCGACCACGCGGTCGTTGATCGGCGGACTGTCTGTTGCCGCGGCATGGTCCATGGTCGCCGCGTTCACTGCGTTCTGGCCGGATAGGCCCGAGAGTGATTGGGCCTACACGGGCGGCTTCGCCATTGCCTGCGGCGCATTGGCCCTTGCCCTTGCCGTGGCAGCCTTAGCCGGCGTTCGTTTCGTTGCTTTTCAGCGTCTCCAGCGGCTTTCTCCGTGGCTCTTCGCGCTCGCGATGTTTTTGGCTGCTTGGGAGGCCGTCACAGCAAAGCTCGGATTGCTGCCGTTGCCGTTTTTCCCGCCACCGCAGGCCATTGTCGAAGTCGCAATCGACGATTGGGGGCGGTTGGCTGAAGGTATTTTCGCCTCAGCTCGTCTGCTCGCGACCGGCTATCTTCTCGGTGCGGCGGTGGGGTTCGTGACCGGCGTGGCGATCGGCTGGTCGCGGCGCGCCGGCTATTGGATCCACCCAGTTTTGCGGTTCATCGGGCCGCTGCCCGCGACGGCTTGGCTGCCGCTCGCATTTTTCGTTTTCCCGTCGAGCTTCAGCGCTAGCATTTTCCTGATTGCGCTCGCCACCGGGTTTCCGGTTACCGTGCTCACATGGTCGGGCATCGCCGGCGTGAAGAGCGCCTATTACGATATTGCGCGGACATTGGGCGCAACCCAGCGCTTCCTCGTGCTCAAGGTTGCCATTCCGGCGGCAATGCCACATGTCTTTGTTGGCCTGTTTATGGGTCTCGGCAACTCGTTTGCGGTTCTTGTCGTAGCCGAGATGCTGGGCGTGAAGGCGGGGCTCGGCTGGTATCTGCAATGGGCGCAGGGTTGGGCGGCCTATGCCAATATGTACGCCGCTCTGCTGCTCATGGCGTTCTTGTGCTCCGGGCTGATCACGCTTCTGTTCAGCTTGCGGGATCGCTTGCTATCCTGGCAGAAAGGTCTGGTGCGATGGTAGCGGCGATCGCAAGCGATCACGCGGTCCGTGGATCGACGTTAACGCTCCGCGAGGTGAGCCATCGCTTCGATCTCGAAGGGCAGCCCCTGCCGGTACTGGACCGCATCAGCCTGCAGGTCGGCCGCGGCGAATTTGTCGCTCTCCTGGGACCAAGTGGGTGCGGAAAATCGACCTTGCTGCGGCTGGTCGCGGGGCTCGACACTCCAACGGCCGGCTCCCTGCTAACGGAGGGAAGGGAGATCGAAGCACCCGATCCGTCGCGCGTCGTCGTTTTTCAAGACCCCACGCTCTATCCATGGCGGACGGTATGGAGCAACGTTGCGCTCGGTCTGGAAGCCCGCGGGTTGCTGCGCACCCATCGCGGACGCATTGAAGACGCACTACGCTTGGTCGGGCTCACGGGCTTCGCCAATGCCTACCCGCACCAGCTTTCCGGCGGCATGGCGCAACGCGCGGCTCTGGCGCGTGCGCTTGTCAACGACCCGAAGCTGCTCATTCTCGACGAACCTTTAGGCCAGCTCGACTCGCTGACTCGCATCGCGATGCAGGCGGAACTTGTATCACTTTGGCAGCGCTCGAGCTTCACGGCGCTGCTGGTCACGCACGATGTCGAGGAGGCGCTGTTGCTCGCCGGCCGCGTCATCGTGCTGAGCGACCGACCTGCACGGATCAAGGCCGAAGTCGTCAACAGCCAGCCCTATCCTCGCCACCGGGGCGATCCGCACTTCGTTGAGCTTCGTCGCGAGGTGTTCGAGCAACTCGGCCTCGATGAGGCATGGTAGCCGTCAAAGCGGCTCACCGCGACGGACTCTTATACGCATCATAGAGCAAGTTGAACCAGAGCCATGTCTTCCGAGGTCCTGAACCCGAAATCGTTGAACAAGTAGACGTCTGATGTACCCGGCAGAGCGGACATGCTCTGCCCGTCTTTTATTGGCGGCTTGGAGCCGATATTGTTGCAAAAGTCGAAAATCGAGCGACCCGGAAAATCTCGCGAAAGTTGATCTTTGGACTTCTCTGCCGCTGCGTCGCTTTTTCAACGCCAGTACGGAGGTCCGTCATCGATTTTGGGTGAAACGATATGGTCCCTCACGTCGCCGCGCGTAAAACGCATCGGCGGCTCTAAAAATTTTCGTTCGCCACCCCAAAAAGACTTTTGCAACAATATCGGCCAACGGCGGAAGTCGCCGGGGATGTTTCGGATTTACGTGCAAGCCAGTTTCGACGATCCTCACCGGGTAATCCCGGAGGGTAGAACCTCAACGGCGAACGATACGTGCGGAGCTTTGAAAAGCATTGGAGCCGCTCACTGACGTCGAACGTAGATGGCGCCCCAGCCAAGGCCGAGTGTGGCGGCGACAAGCGAACCGAAGAGTACGCCCAGTTTCGCCGCCCTCAATAGTCCTTGATCGGAGAAGGCGAGCATTGAGATGAAGATCGACATGGTAAACCTGCTCGTGAGGGAGCGGTCGCGCCTTGCGATCGGAAATGGGGTAAATCGGGTGCGACCAGAAGGCGAGAATAGCGTGACTTCTCAGTGGCAGTATCAAGTTAGGTTCGATGTGAACGATTCTGCTACGGCGGAATCGGTACACCGACAACTCCGTGATCCGGCACTGGCGCCGCTGTTCGATATCCTCGCAGCGCATCGCGCTGCGCTGAAATGCCAGTTTGACGCCTTTGCGGAGTATGTCACCGTAGCAGAAGAGCACGGCGTCGAATACTATCCGCTCTACCAATGGACGAAGGCGACGATCGAGAATCCGACGAAAAAGGAAAAGTATTTGAAATCCTTTACACTCTACGTGGACGATCGGGAGGTCTATACCAAAGAGATTGCCGAGGCGCTGGAGGCGGACTTGCAACCGCTCGCCACTAGCGGGCTGATCACGCGAATATCCAAGTACGATACCAATCCCGCCAACAATCCTCAGTCGCCGCAGCGCCCCCGCGAGCGGGGCTAGCCCTTCCGCG
>NZ_SPQT01000141.1 GCF_004571025.1 Bradyrhizobium niftali
CCCGGCGGCACTGTGTCAGGATCTAATTGGAAAATGCGAAATGTTTCCTTTGACCAGAAGGCCTCGCCCGTAGTGGGGTTCCAGCTGAAGCTGCCTGTGTGACTCAACTCCTGCGCCTGGGCCAAATGTGCTTCGCTCCGCTGCAGGGCAAGTTCGGTCCGCCTTCGCTCCGTGATATCTTCGCAGGCGATAAGGACAATGGGCTGCTCATCGCCCCAGAGCATGGCTTTGGCGTTTTCACGCACCCACAACACCGAGCCGTCCTTCCTGACTTTCCGGACGTCCCACGTGCGCGTTTGTCCGACATCCTCAAGGCACGTCCGAACGCATTCGCGAACGAAAGCGCGATCCTCCTCGAGAAATACGTCCAGCACGGATCGACCGATCAGTTCAGTACGAGGATAGCCTAGTTGTGTCGCGCCGAGCGTATTGACGTTGAGGACAATGCCGGCTTCATCGACCATGAAGTACATGGCCGGATTGTGCTCGAAGATGGCGCGCCAGCGTTTTTCGCGATCCTCCAAATCGGCCGCACTCTGCTGAAGCTTGGCCGCAACGACACGCGCAGCCTCTCTTTCCTGGCGGAGCTTTCCGATCAGGTGCGCTCCCACAATCGAGGCAATAAAGAA
>NZ_SPQT01000142.1 GCF_004571025.1 Bradyrhizobium niftali
GAGATTTTCGTCTATTCACCCCGCGTCGAAGGCATTCACCTGCGCTTCGGCAAGGTTGCGCGCGGTGGCTTGCGCTGGTCCGATCGGCCGCAGGATTTCCGCACCGAGATCCTCGGCCTAGTGAAAGCGCAGCAGGTCAAGAACGCCGTGATCGTGCCGGTCGGCGCCAAGGGCGGCTTCGTGCCCAAGCGCCTGCCGCCGCCCTCCGATCGCGAGGCGTGGCTCGCGGAAGGTACCGAAGCCTATCGCATCTTCGTTCGCTCGCTGCTCGAACTCACCGACAATCTCGACGGCGACGTCGTCGTGCCGCCCGACTTGACCGTGCGGCACGACGGCGACGACCCCTACCTCGTCGTCGCCGCCGACAAGGGCACTGCCACGTTCTCCGACGTCGCCAACGCGATTTCGGCCGAGAAGCACCATTGGCTCGGCGATGCCTTCGCCTCCGGCGGCAGTCAGGGCTACGACCACAAGAAGATGGGGATCACGGCGCGCGGCGCCTGGGAGGCGGTCAAGCGCCATTTCCGCGAGCTCGGCACCGACATTCAAACCATGCCTTTCACCGTGGTCGGCGTCGGCGACATGTCCGGCGACGTCTTCGGCAACGGCATGCTGCTCTCGCCGGCG
>NZ_SPQT01000143.1 GCF_004571025.1 Bradyrhizobium niftali
TCGCCGGCCGGCCAGGCATCGCCATGGCCGAGGCAAAACAGGAGATAGACGTCCGCCGTCCACGGCCCGATGCCGGGCAGCGAGATCAGCGTGTGATGCGCGGCGTCCGCGTCTTCTTCGGCGAGCACGTCGAGGTTCAGCCGCTCTGCCGTGATCTCGCGCGCAAGATGTTTCAGCGTCTTGATCTTGGCGGCGGAGAGGCCAAGCCGTCCCAGCCGGTCGGTGCGCGCGCGGCCCACCGCCTCATGATCGAACGGATCGAAGGCGTCCGACAGCCGTCCCCAGATCGCGGCGGCGCGAGCCGGGTTTTACGGGGCTTGCGCATATCGTCTGCGGGCAGCAGCTCTCGACCGCGAGCGCCGCCGCAAGGCCGGCATGCCCGCAGTCGCAAGCACGGGCTTGAGCCGCGGGTCGCGCTTCACCAGCGCCTGGACGGCCTCTTCGAGATCGGACTGGGTTTCGAGGTGGATGGTCATTGTGCCTAACTCGTCATGCACGGGCTTGCCGTCTCTGCTAGAGCTACGCCGGCCCAATACCGAGAAGCCTCGAAGACCTTCGGCGCAGGCGGGACCCGCGCATCCATTTCCGATCGTAACAGAGTCATGGAAGATGGA
>NZ_SPQT01000144.1 GCF_004571025.1 Bradyrhizobium niftali
CGAAGCATGGGTATCGTTCGAGCGTTTCTGGCCATGGAAGTCCGCTTCGGCATTGCGCCCGCCGCCTTGCGCCGGCGGCTCGCCCGAGCTGTCCTTGGGCTTGACGCTCTTCATCGAGGCCCAGGCCTCGATCAGCGTGCCATCGACTGAGAAGTGATCGCTCGACAGAAGCCTCTTCACCTTGGGCTGTGCCAGCACCGCCGCCATGAACTTGGCCGCGATGTCGCCTTCCAGCAGCCGGTCGCGGTTCTTCGAGAACACCGAATGGTCCCACGCCGTGTCGTCGACGCCGATTCCCGCGAACCAGCGAAACAACAGGTCATATTCCAACCGCTCCATCAGAAGCCGCTCAGACCGGATCGAATAAAACGCCTGCAACAGCATCGCCCGCAGCAGCTTCTCCGGTGGGATCGACGGCCGCCCAATCGGCGAATAGAGCGCGGCAAACTCGCGCTCCAGCACCGCCAGCGCTTCGTTCACGATTGTCCGGATCGCTCGCAGCGGATGATCACGCCGCACCCGCGCCTCCAGATCAACGTAGCTAAACAGCTCTCCTGTTCGATTGTCGCCGCCGCGCACGCACCATCTCCGAATCGCATCGGA
>NZ_SPQT01000016.1 GCF_004571025.1 Bradyrhizobium niftali
CAGCGGCCCAGCCTCCAGCCCGATCCGCTTCACTGCAAAGCCAAGCGTCTCGAAAAATTCAACCAAGGCGTTGGGTTCGCTCGTGACCTTCGCTTCCTTCAGGATTTTACCTTGGGCATCCACAACGCATACGCTCGACAGTTCCAATGACACGTCAATTCCGGCATAGTTCTCCACGGCTGTCCTCCGTCTCCAGATGCTTGGGGCCGACTCAAGTCGTGACCCCGTTTCATCATCTATCGGGGGACAGCCACCATCATCACCCCTTGCTCGGAGCCGGGCCCATTACCGCATCTAGGTTAAAGTCGGCGTCGACCCGCTCACGTCGGAGAAACATGCTCGCTCGAACCCTGTTTGCGGCCACCGTCCTGTTGATGCTCGCGCACCCGGCAATGGCGCAGGAGCCGCTCGCGACCTACAAATCCCTGAGTCCCGAGCTGGCGCTTGATCTGGCCCGGGCAGCGCTTGGCGATTGCCGATCACGCGGGTACCAGGTCGCCGTCGCGGTCGTCGATCGCTTCGGGGGGACTCAGGTGATCCTTCGTGACAGGTTCGCGGGCGCTCACACCGTTTCGACGGCCTCGGGCAAGGCGTGGACCGCAGCAACATTCCGTACCAGCACCACCGAACTGAATGCCGTCAGCCAACCTGGCATGATGCAGGCCGGTATCCGCAATCTCCCCGGCGCGGTCATCATAGGTGGCGGATTGATTGTCGAAGCGGGCGGTTCGCTGGTCGGAGCCGTCGGTGTGTCTGGGGCGCCTGGCGGCGATGCTGACGAAGCCTGCGCCAGGGCCGGAATCGACGCCATACGCGACAAGCTCGAGTTTTAGGGCCGCCTTGCCCGCCTCAGCGGGGCCTTGAGCGCGTTAGCGTGAGGGCTTCGGCAACCGCGAAGCCCTCAATGCGCCGTGGCGATGAGGACGCGCCTAGATCCCCAGCAGCTTGCGCGCGTTGGCCTTGAGCACCTTCGGCCGGATCTCGTCGCGGATGTCGATCTTGGCGAAATCCGACAGCCAGCGGTCCGGCGTGATCACCGGCCAGTCCGAGCCGAACAGCATCTTGTCCTGGAGGATCGAGTTGATGTAGCGCACCAGGATCGGCGGGAAGTATTTCGGCGACCAGCCCGAGAGATCAATGTAGACGTTCGGCTTGTGGGTCGCGACCGACAGCGCCTCTTCCTGCCAGGGGAAGGAAGGGTGGGCGAGGATGATCTTGAGGTCGGGAAAGTCCGCCGCGACGTCGTCCATGTACATCGGGTTGGAATATTTCAGCCGCATGCCCATGCCGCCGGGCATGCCCGAGCCGACGCCGGTCTGACCGGTGTGGAACAGCGCGATCGCGCCGCCATTGTTGATCTCTTCGTAGAGCGGATAGGCCATGCGGTCGTTGGCATAGAAGCCCTGCATGGTCGGATGGAATTTGAAGCCGCGCACGCCGTATTCCTCGATCAGCTTGCGCGCCTCGCGGGCGCCGAGCTTGCCCTTGTGCGGGTCGATCGAGACGAACGGGATGAGGACGTCGAGATGGTCGGAGGCAACCTCCAGCATCTCGTAATTGTTGTAGCGGCGGAAACCGGTCTCGCGCTCGGCGTCGACCGGGAAGATCACGGCGGCGATGTTCTTGGAGCGGTAGTAGGCCGCGGTCTCCGGCACGGTCGGCGGATGCTTGTTCGGCGACTTGAAGTACTCCGCCATCTGCGCCTGGAAGTCGTCATAGCCGTCGTCAGCGTGGCAGCCACAGGGCTCTTCGGCGTGGGTGTGGATGTCGATCGCGACGACATCGTCGATATTGGGCAGCTTCAGCTTCGGCATTGGTTTCCTCCCGACGGGTTGCCAAATTGATTATATGATATAACGAATTTGGCAAGGCATTGCCGCCGTAGCTTATCGATCTCGCCGATCGGGCCGATCCGGCCACTTCTACTGTGCATGGGGTTGTTTTCGCGAAATTGCCGGTTCGGAACCGGGCAGTTAACATTGACATCCCCTCCCGCGATGCCTTAAGAACCGCCCCGTCCCGGGCGGTCGGTCCGCCAGCGGGAAAAATCTCATTTTGCCACATTCGCGCGTGCCGAAACGGTAGTGCCGAACACGGCCTTTCGAACGTTCAGGATTCTGCCATGAAGGTCCGTAACTCGTTGAAGTCGCTGCGCGGTCGCCATCGCGCCAACCGCCTGGTCCGCCGCAAGGGCCGGGTCTATGTGATCAACAAGGTGCAGCGCCGCTTCAAGGCTCGTCAGGGCTGATTTCGCCCTGCCGGACGCCCCGCGCGCCCCGCAAGACCACGGTCTCACACGAGTTTGACGCCGCCTTTGCTTTGCAAGGGCGGCTTTGCGCGTCTAGACTTCAGTCATGGCAGTGAGATTCCCTTTCGCGCGCACCCTGTGTCTGGCCCTTGCTCTGGGAGCCGCCGGCCTCGCTCCGGCCGCGGCGCAGCAGGTTGAGCCGCCGCCCCCTCCCGGCAAGCAGAAGAAGCTTCCCGAAGCGCCGGCCAAGCTGCCCAAGGTCGATCGCGGCAAAAATCTCGATTTCCTGTTCGGCGCGCTGAAGGCGGCGCCCGACGATGCCAGCGCCAAGCATGTCGAGGCGCGGATCTGGGCGATCTGGCTCCAGACCCCGAGCGACACCGCCTCGCTGCTGATGGCGCGGGCCAAGACCGCCGTCGACGCGCAGAAGATCGACGTCGCGATCAAGCTGCTGGATTCGGTCATCAAGCTGCGGCCCGACTACATCGAGGCCTGGAACCGGCGCGCCACGCTCTACTACATGCAGAACGATTACGGCCGCTCGCTCGCCGACATCCAGCAGGTGCTGATCCGCGAACCCCGCCATTTCGGCGCGCTCGCGGGGCTCGGCATGATCATGCAGGAGGTCGGCGACGAGAAGCGCGCGCTCGAGGCCTATCGCAAGGCGCTCGCCGTCAATCCGCACCTCGAGAAGATCCCCGATCAGGTCAAGTCGCTGACCGAGAAGGTCGAAGGCCGCGACATCTAGAGCACGATCCGGACCCGAAGGGCCGCGCCAGCGCAAAGGGATAGTTTGATCATTTCCCGAGCGATTGCGGCGCACGCGGATTAACCACGATCACACGCGTCGCATGAGCTG
The DNA here is from genome assembly GCF_004571025.1 of Bradyrhizobium niftali. Lineage (GTDB taxonomy): Bacteria > Pseudomonadota > Alphaproteobacteria > Rhizobiales > Xanthobacteraceae > Bradyrhizobium > Bradyrhizobium niftali. The sequence continues at coordinate 3,108 of NZ_SPQT01000016.1, forward strand.
GGGTATCGTCCATGCGGCCGCAGGCCTACCTGCATGGCAGGAGCAAAGCCATGAAGCGTTTGATTTTTGCGGGTAGCTTGCTGCTCGCGTCGGGAACGATGAGTCTCGCCGACGGACTGTTCTGGGTGGTCGGCAACCGCGCCACCGGCAGATGCAACATCGTGACCAGCAATCCGGTCATCGTCGGCGACATCTGGTTCGGCGATGGTCCCTACAAGTCCATGGCCGACGCCAAGCTTGCCCGCTCGACCATCCGCGCCTGTCCCGCGGTCAACCCCGACGACCAAAAGGACGAGGACAAGACGGACTAGAGTCTGGCCCGCCTAGTGCAGGACGCTGCCGCCGCGCTCTGCGAGGCCGCGATCAGCTGCAGCGGCGTAAGCCTTGGCGAGCTCCGTCTCGAGATGCTCGTTGATCAGGAGCAGCGCCCGCACGGCACCGCGCAGGTCACCGTTGCAGCTCGCGACGATCTCGTCGATTGCAGTGTCGTTCGATCTCAAGCTCATCGAAGAATCCTCCGGTTCAAACCAGGACAAATCTTGCCGGTCTTTCCCGCATCTCCTGAGGTGCGAGGAGGATCGGCGCCCACCCGCGCCTAAATGGCGGAACCGACCATGGCGATTATATGGAAGCCGCGATGACGACCGCATGAAGCTGGTCCGAAGCTTGCGTGCCATCGGGAATATCATTGATTCTATTGAGTTTTTCCGACCTGCAATTATGCACATATCCACAGCCCCTCATTTCCGGTGGAAGTGCTGAGGCGCCTGGGGCGAAACTGCCGCGTGCCACGCTCGTAATCACCAGGTGGCTTATGACCAAGTGCCCTGGATCGTCCGGATTCAATCCATGATCGTGATGACAGTCGTGACGGCGCTGGTTCTGCTGGCGCTGGCCACGCAGGCCGGAATCGTCGCCGTGCAACGCGCCTTTCCACCTCAGGGCCGGATGATCGAGGTCGATGGCGCGACGCTTCACGTCGTCGACATCGGCCCGCGCGATTCAGGCCTGCCGATCGTGATGCTGCACGGCGCGAGCTCCAATCTCGAAGCGATGCGGCGCCCGCTCGGCGATCTCCTCGCAAAAGACCATCGCGTCATCCTGATCGACCGTCCCGGTCATGGCTGGAGCACGCGCGCTCGGCGGCAGGATTCGACGCCGCAGATCCAGGCGCGGATGATCGACGAGGCGCTCGGCAAGCTCGGAGTCGATCGTGCGGTCTTCGTCGTGCATTCCTGGAGCGGGGCGCTCGGCGCGCGCCTCGCACTCGATCATCCGGGCCGCGTCGCGGGCCTCGTGATGCTGGCGCCCGTCACCCATCCCTGGCGCGGCGGCGTCGGCCGCTACAACGAGCTCATCGCAACGCCCGTGATCGGCCCGCTGCTCGCCTACACCATCACGCTGCCGCTCGGCTATGTCGTCGCCGAGTCCGGGGCGCGCAACGTGTTTCTGCCGCAGACCATGCCCGATGGTTTCGTGCAGGACTCCGCGACGCCGCTGCTGCTGCGGCCGCGCGAGTTCATCGCAAATGCCTATGATCTGGTGACGTTGAAGGAAGCTGTCGCCGCGCAAGTCGCGCGCTATGGCGAGATCAAGGCGCCGGTCACCATCATCGCCGGCGAGCCCGACAAGACAGTGAAGACCAGCATCCACGCGCGACCGTTCGCCGCGACCGTACAGAATGCGAAGCTGATCGTGCTGCCCGATCTCGGCCACATGGTGCAGAACGCAGTGCCGGATCTGGTGAAGGCGGAGATCGAGACGATGATCGCTACAATCGTCCCGGCGCAGGCGGCCGCCGATTGAAGCGTTTTCGAGCGAATTGGATACTTCGCGTGAAGAAAACGCGCCAAGACAAGAAGCCTGAGCCTCGGTTCTGATTCAGTCGGAACCGAAGCTCTGGCGGCCGCCTCTCGCGCGCTTACTGCTTGATCTTCCCGTCCTTGTCGAACTGCGAGATGAAGGTCCAGAGATTGTTGATCTCGGTCTCGTTCTTGATGCCGGCGAATGCCATCTTGGTGCCGGGGATCTTGGCCTTCGGATCCTTGATGTACTCCTTGAACGTGGCTTCGTCCCAGGTGATGCCGGAATTCTTGTTCGCGTCCGAATAGCTGTAATCCGGGGCGCTGCCCGACTTGCGGCCGTTGATGCCGTTGAGCTCGGGGCCGACCTTGTTCTTGGCGCCTTCGCCGATCGCGTGGCAGGCCAGGCATTTGTTGAACGACGTCTTGCCGGCCGCGACATCCTGCGCCATCGCGGCGGGTGCGGTGGCAGTCACGGTGAGGGCAACCAGCGCGGCGAAAGTCAATTTTGTCATAGGATGCTCTTCGTCTCTTCCCGGGTCAGATTGAGGGGCGTGGTTTTGGCAGGTCCGCTGCAAGTGGACAAGCCGCGAGATCTTGACAGGTTTCATGGTAGCAGACTTGCCCCAGAGAGAACTTGCGCTGCAACAAAGCAATGGGACCTTCGGAGGACCTACCCAAGAGCGGGCAGACGTGCTTGATTTGCCGGAACAAATTCCAATGCCGGACGAAGGTTTCGTAACATGGCCATCATGATGCCCGCGAGCGATCAGGCGGTGCTGGCGCGTCGCAGCGAGATCGTCGCCGCCTTGCGCGCGATCGTATCCGGCGAGGGTGTGATCGACAGCGCCGCCGAGATGCGGGCCTATGAATCCGACGGGCTGACCGCCTATCGGCAGCCGCCGATGGTCGTGGTGCTGCCCGATACGACCGAGCAGGTCGCGCTCGTCCTGAAATATTGTGCCGCCCAAGGCATCAAGTTGGTGCCGCGCGGCTCAGGCACGTCGCTCTCAGGCGGTGCGCTGCCGCTCGAAGACGGCGTGCTGCTCGGGCTCGGCAAGTTCAAGCGCATCCGCGAGATCGATTTCGACAACCGCGTCGTCGTCACCGAGCCCGGTGTCACCAATCTGGCGATCAGCCAGGCGGTCGCGCATGCCGGCTTCTATTACGCGCCCGATCCATCGTCGCAGATCGCCTGCTCGATCGGCGGCAATGTCGCGGAAAATTCCGGCGGTGTGCACTGCCTCAAATACGGCATGACCACCAACAACGTGCTGGGCTGCGAGATCGTGCTGATGAGCGGCGAGATCCTGCGGATCGGCGGCAAGGGGTGCGAGAACGCCGGCTACGACCTGATGGGCGTCATCACCGGCTCCGAAGGCCTGCTCGGCGTCATCACCGAGATCACGGTGCGCATCCTGCAGAAGCCGGAGACGGCGCGCGCGCTGATGGTCGGCTTCGCAGAGGTCGAGGCGGCCGGCGAATGCGTGGCGCGCATCATCGGCGCCGGCATCATTCCCGGCGGCATGGAGATGATGGACAAGCCGGCGATCCACGCAGCGGAAGCCTTCGTCCATGCCGGCTATCCGCTCGACGTCGAGGCGCTTCTCATCATCGAGCTCGACGGTCCCAAGATCGAGGTCGACGAGCTGATCACGCGCGTCGAGACGATCGCGAACGCCTGCGGCTCGACCACCTGCCAGATATCGACCTCGGAGGCCGAGCGCAATCTGTTCTGGGCGGGCCGCAAGGCCGCGTTTCCGGCCGTCGGCCGCATCTCGCCCGACTATCTCTGCATGGACGGCACGATTCCCCGCGGCGCGCTGCCGAAGGCGCTGGCGCGCATCCGCGAGCTGTCGGAAAAATACCAGCTCGGCTGCGCCAACGTGTTCCACGCCGGCGACGGCAATCTGCACCCGCTGATCCTCTACGATGCCAACAAGCCCGGCGAGATCGAGCGTGCGGAGGCGTTCGGCGCCGACATCCTGCGCGCCTGCGTCGAGTTCGGCGGCGTGCTCACCGGCGAGCACGGCGTCGGCATCGAGAAGCGCGACCTGATGCCGGAGATGTTCAGCGAGATCGACCTCAACCAGCAGCAGCGGCTGAAATGCGCCTTCGACGCGCAGGGCCTGCTCAACCCTGGCAAGGTGTTCCCGACCCTGCACCGCTGCGCCGAGCTCGGCCGCATGCATGTGCACGCGGGCAAGCTGGCGTTCCCGGATATTCCGCGGTTCTGAAGGCAGCGGTGACGGTGCACCCTCTCCCCTTGCGGGAGAGGGTGGCTCGCCGCAGAGCGGCGAGACGGGTGAGGGGTATCTCTCCGCGCAAACCGCTTGCAGTTGAGTTCGCTGAAGCAACCCCTCATCCGGCGCCATAGCCAAAGCTTAGCTTCGGCGTTCTTAAGAACGGCGGCCGAAGGCCGCCTATGCCACCTTCTCCCACAAGGGAGAAGGAAGAAGAGCACTCACAGCAATCCGTATTGCGCTCGCTCCCGCTTCGCCAGCAGCGGCAGCGCTTCGCCGGCGATGTAGGTCTTGAAATGTGCGCTCTCCTGGTGCGCCTTGAAGGCGGCCTCGTCGCGGAACAGTTCGTAGAACAGGAACTGGGCCGGATTGTCCTTGGCGCGCGAGATCAGGAACAGCTTGACGCCGTCCTCGCGCTGCGCCTCGGGCAGGAAGCGGTCGAGGATCGCAGCGACCTTGTCGGCCTCGCCCGGTTTCGCCTCCCATTGCGCGACGACGAGCAGGCCGCCGCCGTCGACGGCGTCGCTGAGGGATTTCTGCGTGGCGTAGTGGTTCATGGTCCTTCCTCCTTGCTGCTGGGCTTGAGATGACGACGTCCATGGCGAGAGATAGATTGCCAGGACGGCTCCGAAGGCGGTGATCACCGACCTCCGGCTGAACACTTCGTGGACGCGCGGCGCCGGCGGCCGCGCATATGTCGATCGCTTCATGTCTGTCTCCATCGGCTGAGCTCGATCGCGATCGGCGCAAGCTTGTAGCGATGGCCTGCCGGCTTTGGTTCGCCGGTGATCGAAGTGTCGATGTCGTGAACGCTTCGATATTTATCGAACCGTTGCTGTCGGATTTCGCGGAGCCGGCCTGACGGATTTTCGTCGCATGTCGGACCGTCGTCGCGCCGACAGGTGGTCGCCGCGTCACGCTGCATTTGATTTTGGCGGCGAATTTCGCTACCGCCTTTTCCCGTGGATACGCTTAGGGTCAGAGACGCCAAAGACGTCGAAGAGGTGGTGCGCGCGGCGATTGCCAATGAGCAGCCGCTCGAGATCATCGGTCATGGCAGCAAGCGCAGCATTGGCCACGCCATGGCGACCAACGCCGTGCTCGACGTCTCCGCGCTGAATGCCGTCACCTCCTACGAGCCCAACGAGCTGATCGTGACGCTTGAGGCGGGTGCGCCGCTGGCCGACGTGCTGTCGCTGATCGATGCCAAGAACCAGCAATTCGCCTTCGAGCCGATGAACACCGCGCCGCTGCTCGGCACGCCCGTATCAGGCACCATCGGCGGCATGATCGCGGCGGGCCTCGCCGGCCCGCGGCGCATCAGGGCGGGCGGGGCGCGCGATCACCTGCTTGGGGCGCACGCCGTCTCCGGCTTCGGCGACAGCTTCAAGACCGGCGGCAAGGTGGTGAAGAACGTCACCGGCTACGACCTCTGCAAGCTGCTCGCCGGTTCCTGGGGCACGCTGTCTGTCATGACCGAGGTCACGCTGAAGGTGATGCCGAAGCCGGAGGCCGAGCGGACGCTGCTGCTGCGCGGGCTCGACGAGGCCGTCGCCAACAAGGCGATGACCGCGGCGCTCGGCTCGCCCTTCGACGTCTCCGGCGCCGCACACCTGCCGAAATCCGCATTCCGGGCGAAGACCGACGGGCTCGGCGACATCGCGGGCCAGGGCGAGGCGCTGACCGTTCTCCGGCTCGAAGGCATTACCGCCTCCGCCGCGCATCGCGCCGGCTCGCTGCGCGAATTGCTGGCGCCGTTCGGAACCGCGACCCTGGTCGAGGACGCCGAGTCGTCGGCACTATGGGCTACCATCCGCGACGTCCTGCCGTTCGCGGCCAGTGGCGCGCTGGGGGCCTGGCCGGTGTGGCGGATCGTCTGTCCGCCGGCATCGGGTGCGGCGCTCGGGACGCAGCTGGCGCGCGAGACCGGCGGCGACATGATCTTCGATTGGGGCGGCGGATTGATCTGGGCCGCATTGCCGCCGAAGGGCGATGCGCATGAGCCGGCCGTGCGCGCGTGTGCGAATGCGGTCGGAGGGCACGCCATGCTGATCCGGGCGGCCGAGGATGTCAGGCGCGAGGTCGATGTGTTCCAACCGCAGGCGCCCGGCATTGCCGCCTTGAGCGAGCGGGTACGCGCCAGTTTCGATCCGAAGTCCATTCTCAACCGGGGACGGCTGACGCGGGGCGCTGCGGCATGAAGACCGAATTCTCACTGGCGCAACTCGCCGATCCCGATATCGCGGAGGCCGACAAGATCCTGCGCGCCTGCGTCCATTGCGGCTTCTGCACTGCAACCTGTCCGACCTATGTGCTGCTCGGCGACGAGCTCGATAGCCCGCGCGGCCGCATCTATCTGATCAAGGAGATGCTGGAGAAGGACCAGGCGCCGACGGCGGAGGTGGTCAAGCATGTCGACCGTTGCCTGTCGTGCCTGGCCTGCATGACGACCTGCCCCTCCGGCGTGAACTACATGCACCTCGTCGACCAGGCCCGGGTCAGGATCGAGCAGCGCTATCAGCGGCCGCTCACCGAGCGGCTGCTCCGCCAGGTGTTGGCCTTCGTCCTGCCGGACCCGCAGCGCTTCCGCGCCAGCATGTGGCTGGCGCGGCTGGCCCGTCCGCTGGCCGTATTCCTGCCGACGCCGCGGCCCTCGGCCACGCCCGGACTGATCCAGCGCCTCAAGGCGATGCTGGCGCTGGCCCCGAACCGGCTGCCGTCGCCCGGCCCCCTCCCGGGCAGCGTGTTCGCGGCGCTCGGCAAGAAGCGCGGCCGGGTCGCGCTGCTCCAGGGCTGCGCCCAGCAGGTGCTGGCGCCGCGCATCAACCAGGCTGCGATCAGTCTTCTCACCCGCCACGGCATCGAGGTCGTCCTGGTCAGGGACGAGCAATGCTGCGGCGCGCTGACTCATCACCTCGGCAACGACCACGATGCGCTGGCGCGGGCTCGCGCCAATATCGCGGCATGGCGCGCGGAGGCGGCCGGCGAGGGGCTCGACGCCATCCTGGTGACGGCGTCCGGCTGCGGCACGGTGATCAAGGACTACGGCTATCTGCTGCGCGAGGATGCTGCGTTCGCGGCCGATGCGGCGAAGGTGTCCGCACTTGCCAAGGACATCACCGAATACGTTGCCGGCCTCAGTCTTCCGACCACTGCGATAGGCGACAACATCGTCGTCGCCTATCACTCCGCGTGTTCGTTGCAGCACGGACAGAAAATCACGGGCCTTCCGAAAGAATTGCTTTCCAAGAATGGATTCGTGGTGAAAGATGTGCCCGAGAGCCATTTGTGTTGCGGTTCGGCGGGGACCTACAACATTCTCCAACCCGAGCTTGCGGGCAGGTTGCGCGATCGCAAGGTCGCCAACATCGCAAGCGTCAAGCCGGACATGATTGCCGCGGGCAATATCGGCTGCATGGTGCAGATTGCCAGTGGCACGTCAGTTCCGGTCGTACACACGATTGAGCTTCTCGATTGGGCTACGGGCGGGTCGCGGCCGGCATTGAACGCGTCGAGCTGAGCTTTCGTCCGAAGGTGACGGCGGAAAGACGCCCGATCGATCATTGTACGGCGGCAACAGGAGGACCACGATGGCGAAAGCGAAGAAGAAGAAAAGCAAGAAGGCCAAAAAGGCCAAGAAGGCTGTAGCGGCGAAGAAGACCGCGAAGAAGGCGACGAAGAAGAAGAAGGCAGCCAAGAAGACCGCGAAGAAATCTGCCAAGAAGGCCGCTAAGAAGGCCGCGCCGAAGAAGTCGGCCAAGAAGGCTGCAAAGAAAGCTGCACCGAAGAAGGCCGCCAAGAAGGCTGCGAAGAAAGCGGCACCGAAGAAGGCGAAGGCAGCTCCCGCGCCGAAGCCGTCAGCGCCGGTGGCGGCTCCGGCTCCCGAGCCTGTCGCCGAGACAAGCTGGGCGATGCCTTCGTCTTCTGCGGAACCGACGCCGGCCGAGGGGCAAGGTTAGGCCCAGCGTCAGGCCCGGGCTGCCTGGGGTCAGGCCGAAGGCCGGCTCCAGTCCAGCGACCATGATCGACAGCAGGAGGGCCGCGGCGGCGACGCTGCGGCCTTTTTGCATCTCAAGCGCCGGCCCCCGGAGGCCGCCTTCCACGGTGACCGCCCGATTCGTGGCGAGCGCAGCACGCACCGCCGGACTCCCGTACTAACCCGGTCCTCCAGTGCCCGTTGGAATGCAAATAATGTGATCGAGAAGCCACACAGGCCGACAACCTTCTTTGGAATCGCCAGAACGCCTAAAAAGTCGGCAGATGCTCGCGTTTTTTGCTTCACGGTTTGCATCCCTCAATCCAGATTGTCGCAGTAACGCAATTTTGCATATGGGTCGTACGCCCCGGGGGGCTTCCGGGAAACCGACTGGGTGAGAACTGGTGATGGGGATCGAAATGAAAAAAGTGGCTTTGTTGGCAACGGCGCTGGCAATGGTGACGACGGGTTCCGCTTTCGCGGCGGACATGGCGGTGAAGGCCAAGAAGGCTCCGCCGGTCGTTGCCTTCGACCCCTGGGATATCGCCTTCGGCGGCGCGATCATGAGCGACTACATCTTCCGCGGCGTCACCCAGTCGAACCACCAGCCTTCGGTCACCGCCTATTTCGAGCCGCGCTACAACGTCACCAAGGACCTCCAGCTCTACGTCGGCGTGTCCGCCGAGAGCATCTCCTTCGCCAATCGCGCCGCGGCTGAAGTCGACGTCTACGGCGGTATCCGCCCGACCTTCGGCGCCTTTGCGTTCGACATCGGCGTCTGGGGCTACCTGTATCCGGGCGGGAGCTGCGCCGACAACGTGCTCACCGGCGGCATTCCCGGCGGCAACGTCTGCGGCGTCAGCACGACCACGATTTTCCTCGCCGACGGCAACGTCATGAAGAAGGACGTCAGCTTCTTCGAAGTCTACGGCAAGGTGAACTACACCATCAACGACAGCTTTACCGTTGGCGCGACCGAGTACTACTCGCCGAACTTCCTGAACTCGGGTGCCTGGGGCAACTACGCTTCGTTGACGGCCAAGTACACGGCGCCCAGCACGGTCTTCGGCCCCTCGGGCGTCGGCATGTACGTGTCGGGTGAGTTCGGCCGTCAGTGGTTCGGCACTTCGGACGCCTTCTACGGCACCGGCGCCGGCACCGTGTTTGCCAACGGCATTCCCTACAAGGACTACAACACCTGGAACATCGGCATCGGCTTCACCTACAAGGTGTTCACGCTGGATCTGCGTTACTCCGACACCGACCTGAACAAGGGTGATTGCAACGCCTTCACCAGCGCGTTCAACGCCACCGGCACCACCAACGTCACCGCGATCAACCCGGGCGGCGCTGGCTCCAACTGGTGCGGCGCGGCGGGTATCGCCAAGCTGTCGTTCGACCTGACGGCGATGAGCAACCTGAAGTAAGTTTCTTCCCGAAACGGCTTACGAGGGCGGCAGAGCAATCTGCCGCCCTTTTGCTTTTTGCGGCCTGGAGCGCTGCGGCCGTGCCGGGCCTTCATGGTTCGAGACGCGCCGTCAGGCGGCGCTCCTCACCATGAGGGTCTGGGATTTTGCCGCAAAATCCCACCTCATCCTGAGGGCCCGCCAAAGGCGGGCGTCTCGAAGGTTGGGCCGCAAGGAAAGGCGCCTATCGAGGTCTTTCAACTACGATAGCGATCGCCTTGCGCGCTCAGCGCGCCGCGGTCGGCTCCGTCTCGGCCGGCACGCCGCTCTTGCCGAGGACGTGGATCTTGCCCTCCTTCACCATCGTCACCTTGCGGGTGTGGAAGGCGTCGAGGGTCGAGCGGTGGCCGATCGAGACGATGGTGGCTTGTGGCAGCCTCTCCGTCAGCAGCCGGTACAGCCGGGCCTCGGACGGCTCGTCCAGCGAGGCGGTGGCCTCGTCCAGGAACAGATAGTCCGGCACGTGCAGCAGCGCGCGGGCGAGCCCCAGGCGCTGTTGCTCGCCGAGCGACAGCATCCGGTTCCAGTGGCCGTCCTCGTCGAGCCGCTCGGCGAGGTCGGGCAGTCCGACCGCGATCAGCGTGTCGCGGATCCGTGCGGTCTCGAACGCGCCTGGTGCAGCGGGATAGACCAAAGCATCGCGCAGAACGCCGACCGGGAAATAGGGGCGCTGCGGCAGCATCATCAGCTTCGCCTTCTCGGGGACGAAGATGGTGCCGGTGCCGAACGGCCAGATGCCGGCGATGGCCCGGAACAGCGTCGACTTGCCGGAGCCGGACGGCCCGGTCACCAGCACGCGCTCCGGCATCTGGACGGCAAAGGCGTCGGCGGCGACCAGCGGCGTGCCGCTGGGCAGGTTCACGCAGAGCTGATCGAGGGCGATGCTGCCGTTGCCGCCGGCGGCCTTGAGGGCGATCGCCGGCTCATGGGCCGGCAGGTTCGCGGCTGAATCGACCGACATCTCGAATCCGTCGAGACGCGCGACGATCGAGCGCCATTCCGCCAGCGATCGGTAGGCCGTGACGAAGAACGACAATGCGCCTTGTACGCTGGAAAAGGCCGATGCGGTCTGCATCATGTCACCGAGCTGGATCTTCTTGGCGAAGAAGGCCGGCGCCACCAGCACATAGGGAAAGATCACGGCGGCCTGCTGGTAGCTCGCGGTGAACGCGGTAAGGCGTTTGGTCCGGCTCATGATGGCGTACCAGTTGCCGATCACGAAGCCGAAGCGGTCCAGCAGCCGGCCGCGTTCGGCGCCTTCGCCCTTGAGCAGCGCGATCTGCTCGGAATTCTCGCGGACGCGGACGAGGTTGAAGCGGAAGTCGGCTTCATAGCGCTGCTGCTCGAAATTGAGGTTGACCAGCGGAGCGCCGATCCAGTGCGTCAGCGCGGTGCCGAAGATCGCGTAGACCAGCGCGCCCCAGCAAAGATAGCCCGGGATCACGAGGTCGGTGCCGAACAGGTGCAGCGGGGCGGCGTTGGAGAGACCCCAGAGGATGATCACGAAGGAGAACAGCGTCACGATCGACGACAGCAGGCCGAGTCCGATGGTCAGGGTCTGCTCGACGAAGTTCTTGACGTCCTCGGTGATGCGCTGGTCCGGGTTGTCAGCCGCATCGCCCTTGAGCTGCATGCGGTAATGCGTGGCGTCTTGCAGCCATTCGCCCAGATAGTGCCGGGTCAGCCATTGCCGCCAGCGGATCTGGAGCCATTGGTTCAGGTACAGCTTGTAGACCGCCAGCGCGATATAGATCGAGGCGAGGGCGATGAAAATCCAGATCTGCGTGACGAACGCGTCCCAGTCGCTCGCCTGGAGTGCGCTGTAGAACCGGTTCTGCCACTGGTTCACGAGCACGTCGATCGCGACCAGGGCCAGCTCCATCGCGATCACGGCGCCGAGCAGGCCGCGGCCGGCCCATTTGTCCTCCGATCGAAAATAGGGGGCGGCGATTCGCCAGACGATCGCGAGCGTGGCGCTGATGTTCTTCACAGAGCTCTGTCTCCTGAGGGGATGTGCACAAATGCCTTGAGCCAAATGGCCGAGGCAATGGCCGAAATGGGCGCGCTTAGACTAAAGTCGCAAGTTCTGCAATTTGCGTTGGCTTGTCGCGGCTTGCAACCCTAGCATGGGCCGTAACGGCGCGGGGTGGGGGCCTTCGGGACTTCGCGAGCTTGTGAGCGGACGGGAACCGCCGCATTCGCGAGGAATTCGCGTCCAGCTCGGGGGTTATCGCTTCCAGCGTCAAGCAGGTTCGGCTGTCCACGCGGGCCGCCTGCCGCAAACATGCGTGGGGGAGGAAGACCATGTGGAATCAAATCTATGACCCGCTGCACAGCCCCGTGCTGTCGACGATCGCGGCGGCGGTGCCTGTCATCACGCTGCTGGTCCTGATTGCGAGCGGCCGCGTCCAGGCCCACATCGCGGCCGTCATCGCCGTGATCGTGGCCAACCTGATCACGATCTTCGTTTTCACCATGCCGGCGAACATGTCGATCCGCGCCTCGATCCTCGGTATCGTCACCGGCTTCTTCCCGATCGGCTGGATCGTCCTCAACGTCATCTTCCTCTACCAGGTCACGGTCGGCTGCGGAAAGTTCGAACTCCTGAAGCGCGCCATCGGCGGCGTCACCGAGGACCGGCGGCTGCAATTGCTGCTGATCGCGTTCTCGTTCGGCGCCTTCTTCGAGGGCGCCTCCGGCTTCGGCACGCCGGTCGCCATCACGGGCGCGGTGCTGATCGGGCTCGGCTTCTCGCCGCTTGCGGCTAGCGGCCTGTCGCTGATCGCCAACACCGCGCCGGTCGCCTATGGCGCGCTGGGCACGCCGATCCAGGGCCTTGCCTCGGTCACCGGGCTCGATCCCTACATCCTCGGCGCGATGGTCGGACGGCAATTGCCGTTCTTCTCGCTGATCGTGCCGTTCTGGGTGGTATGGGCGTTCGCGGGCTGGAAGGGAATGAAGGACGTCTGGCCGGCGATCCTCGTCACCGGCGTGTCGTTCGCGATCCCGCAATTCGTGATCTCGAACTTCATCAATCCATGGATCGTCGATATCGGCGCCTCCCTGATCTCGATGGGCGCGCTGATCCTGTTCCTGAAGGTGTGGCAGCCCAGGCAGCTCTGGCTGTCGCCGGCGCTGCGCGGCCGCGATGAATCGGCGGCCACCATGGCGCCGGCAAAGCCGCTCGACAAGACACCGCTGACGCAAAGCGAGCTCTTCAGCGCGCTGCTGCCGTGGATCATCGTCTGCATCGTGATGCTGATCTGGGGCAACGGCGCCTTCAAGACCTGGGCGAACTCGATCTTCGTCTGGAATTATCCCGTTCCCGAGCTGCACCAGATGATCAACAAGATGCCGCCGGTCGCACCAGGCCCGACGAAGGAGAACGCGGTGTTCAGCTTCACTTACCTGTCCTTCACCGGCACGGGCATGCTGATCGCGGCGATCATCTCGGGCTTCCTGATGGGCGTCGGTCCCGGCAAGCTCGTGACCGAGTACGGCCGCACCATCCGGCTGTGCGCGATCTCGCTGATCACGATCTCGGCGATGCTCGCGATCGGCACGCTGACGCGGCTGTCCGGCGTCGACGCGACGCTCGGTCTCGCCTTCGCCGCAACCGGGGTGCTCTATCCCTTCTTCGGCACGCTGCTCGGCTGGCTCGGCGTGGCGCTGACGGGATCGGACACCGCCTCCAACGTGCTGTTCGGAAATCTGCAGAAGATCACCTCCGAGCAGCTCGGCCTGTCGCCGATCCTGATGGGCGCGGCGAACTCCTCCGGCGGCGTGATGGGCAAGATGATCGACGCGCAATCGATCGTCGTCGCTTCCACGGCCACCAACTGGTACGGCCACGAAGGCACCATCCTGCGCTTCGTGTTCTGGCACTCGATCGTGCTGGCCTGCCTCGTCGGTGTGCTCGTGACGTTGCAGGCCTATGTCTGGCCGTTCACGGCGATGGTGCTGAAGTAACAGGCCCTACTTCGACGCAAATCCCCGCGGGCTCGTCCCCGCGGGGATTTTTGCATCGCGTGTGGGCGAACCTTCTCAATTGCGCCGCCGTCTTATAGAAGGTGCGGCAAATCAGGTCGGTCGAGAGGTTTCATGGTTTCGCTCAGGCAGGTGGTGTGTGCGACGGTTGCAATGCTGGCGATGTCCATTGTCGCGCGTGCTGAGGACGGTTTTCCCTTCGGCACCGAGATGACGCTGGAGGCGCTGCCGCAGCCGGGCTCGAAGCGGATTCCGAATATCGAGATCGGCGACAATGGCGAGGTCGTGCTGGAGCTGTGGTGCAAGGGCGGCAAGGGCCAGTTCTCGGTCGCCGGCAACACCGTGATCTTCGTGCCCGGCCAGATCCAGGACCGGTCCTGCCCGCCTGCAAGGGCCCAGGCCGACGACGATCTCGTCGCGGCGCTCGGCAGCGTCGAGACCTGGAAGCGCCAGGGCGACGTGCTGACGCTTCTCGGCCCCAAGCCGCTGCGCTTCCGCGTCAACGGGAATTAGGTCTCGTGTCCCGGACGCGGGCGTAGCGCGTAAGCGCTGCGCCGCAGAGCCGGGACCCAGTTTTCTTTCGACGATCTCGCGTGCGGCCTCTGGGCCCCGGCTCTGCAGCGCCTACGCGCTGCGTCCGGGGCACGATAGCCCGGCCTATTTCCACACCGACTTGTCGGCGTCCCAGCGCTGGCCCTTCAGCTCCTTTGCGAGCGCCTCGATCGAGCCGTTGTCGTCGGGCTGGTCGCCTTCCTCGTCGGCCGAAGCCTCGTCCGAGAGATTGAGCTTGGCGCCGCCGCTCTCGTCGGCGGTGGTGGTTGCGGGGCTGCCGATCCAGAGCATGAGCTTGTCGGTCGTGCCCGGCTTGTCGGGCGAGATGAGCCCTGCGACCTCGATCGTGTCGGTGAGATCGAGCGCCGGGAAATCCTGGTTCGGCCGCTTGAAGACCAGCTTGAGCTTGCCGGTGGCCGGGTTGAAGCTTTGCGAGACCGGCTTTGCCGCGAGCGTCCGGCTCAGCACGCCCGCCACCGCGGCCGCGAGCTTGTCGCGGTTGATCTTGTCGCCGTCGCGCCAGTCGGCCCCGGCGAAGCGGATTGTGCGGTCCATCTCGGTCATGCCCGCGGTCCAGCCCGCGGCGACGACGCCGGGCATCGCCTTGAACTTAGCCAGCAGCGCGCCGGCCCGCTCCGGGTCGACCGACATGTTGATGGTCTGCTCGCCGGCGCGCAACGCGTCGCAGCCGACGCTGAGGCTCGCCAGCGTCACTTCGACCTCCTGGCCCTTCAGGCTCTTCAGGAACTCGGTCGCGGCATCCAGCTTGACCTTGACCGCGATCGCCTCCGGCGAGACGTCGGTGAAATCCTTCGGCTGCGGCGTGATGCCGTCGTCGGAGGTCTGGTTGTCCAGAAACTCCTTCTCGCTGAGATCGGAATTGTCGGGCGAGGTGACCTCGGTCACAGCCTGGCCGATTCCAATCTGGCCGCGGAACTCGAAAGTGTCTCCGGCCTGCTTGCGCAGCAGCTTGACGGTGACGGGCGCCTTCGCGCCGAGGCTCTGCGTCGTGCCGGTCAGCATCTGGCCGGCGACCTGGAGATTGACGACGAAGCGATCCTTGCGGTCGGAATTCTTCGCGACCGGATAGCAGACGTCGAGCACGGCCGCCGTGACCGTCTTGCCCTGGCGGGTCTCCTTCAGGATCACGTCGGCATTGCCGTCCATCAGCCCGTCGATCGAGGTGAAATAGCGCGTCTCGGGTCCGCCCGGCGCCGTCGCCTTCGGCGACAGCTTCATCTGGGCGGATGCGACCTCCGGCGAAACAGCAAGCAGAGCAAGGGCCGTGGAGCAAACCAGAAGCGCGCGCATCGACGAAATCCTCGAGCAAGGGAGCATGATCCGGAAAAGTGTGACGCGGTTTTCCGAAAAGATCATGCTCAAACAATAACCTAAAGCGCGATGACGACTCATTTTCCGATCTCATCGCGCTTTAGAATCGGCGCCACCGTAGTGGGTTTTGGCCGTCGGTTGAATCGGAAAGCGTGAGCCATGGTCGGCAAAAAAGAAGGCCGCCCGGAGGCGGCCTTCGCAACATTGTCACGGAACGGTCGGCTCAGAAGCCGCCCATGCCGCCGCCGGCCGGCATCGCGGGCGGAGCTTCCTTCGGCGTCTCGGCGACCATGGCTTCGGTGGTCACCAGCAGGCCGGCCACGGAGGAGGCGTCCTGGAGCGCGGTGCGCACCACCTTGGCGGGGTCGATGATGCCCTTCTCGACCATGTCGACATAGGCCTCGTTCTGGGCGTCGAAGCCGAAGGTCTCGGACTTGTTCTCGAGGATCTTGCCGACGACGATCGAACCTTCCACGCCCGCGTTCTCGGAGATCTGGCGGATCGGGGCTTCCAGCGCCTTCAGCACGATGTTGATGCCGGCCTGGACGTCGTCGTTGGCGTTGGTGAGACGGCCGACCGCCTTCTTGGCGCGGAGCAGCGCGACGCCGCCGCCGGGGACGATGCCTTCCTGCACCGCGGCACGGGTGGCGTTGAGGGCGTCCTCGACGCGGTCCTTCTTCTCCTTGACCTCGATCTCGGTCGCGCCGCCGACGCGGATCACCGCGACGCCGCCGGCCAGCTTGGCGAGGCGCTCCTGGAGCTTCTCGCGGTCGTAGTCCGAGGTGGTCTCCTCGATCTGCGCCTTGATCTGGCCGACGCGGGCCTCGATGTCGGGCTTCTTGCCGGCGCCGTTGACGATCGTGGTGTTCTCCTTGTCGATCACCACCTTCTTGGCGCGGCCGAGCATCTTCACCGAGACGTTCTCGAGCTTGATGCCGAGCTCTTCGGAGATGAGCTGGCCGCCGGTGAGGATCGCGATGTCCTCGAGCATGGCCTTGCGGCGGTCACCGAAGCCCGGCGCCTTGACGGCGGCGACCTTGAGGCCGCCGCGCAGGCGGTTGACGACCAGGGTCGCCAGCGCCTCGCCCTCGACGTCCTCGGCGATGATGACGAGCGGCTTGCCCGACTGCACCACGGCTTCGAGCACCGGCAGCATGGCCTGGAGGCCCGAGAGCTTCTTCTCGTGCAGGAGGATGTAGGCGTCCTCGAGCTCGGCGGTCATCTTCTCGGCGTTGGTGACGAAGTAGGGGCTGAGATAGCCGCGGTCGAACTTCATGCCCTCGACGATGTCGACTTCGGTGTCGAGCGACTTGTTCTCCTCGACGGTGATGACGCCCTCGTTGCCGACCTTCTGCATCGCCTGCGCGATCATCTTGCCGATGGCGGCATCGCCGTTGGCCGAGATGGTGCCGACCTGGGCGACCTCGGAGGAGGCGGCAACCGGCTTGGCGCGCTTCTCGATGTCCTTGATGACCGCCGCAACCGCGATGTCGATGCCGCGCTTGAGGTCCATCGGGTTCATGCCGGCGGCAACCGCCTTGGCGCCTTCGCGCACGATGGCCTGGGCCAGCACGGTCGCGGTGGTGGTGCCGTCGCCGGCGAGGTCGTTGGTCTTGGAGGCGACCTCACGCACCATCTGGGCGCCCATGTTCTCGAACTTGTCCTCGAGCTCGATCTCCTTGGCGACGGTGACGCCGTCCTTGGTGATACGGGGCGCGCCGAAGCTCTTCTCGATGACGACGTTGCGGCCCTTCGGGCCGAGCGTCACCTTGACGGCGTTGGCGAGAATGTCGACGCCGCGCAGCATGCGTTCGCGCGCGTCTCCGGAAAACTTGACGTCTTTGGCAGCCATTTCTGCAATCCCTCGTGTTTGGTGACGTGTCTTGTTTCGTAATGTGGCGGCGGAATGATGGATGCCCGGATCGCGCGATCCGGGCATGACATTCAGCGGCTGTTCAGGCGGATGGCCCTAGGCCAGAACGCCCATGATGTCCGACTCCTTCATGATCAGGAGCTCTTCGTTGTCGATCTTGACCTCGGTGCCCGACCACTTGCCGAACAGCACGCGGTCGCCCGCCTTGAGGTCGATCGGGATCAGCTTGCCGGTCTCGTCACGGCCGCCGGGGCCGACGGCGACGACTTCGCCCTGGGAGGGCTTTTCCTTGGCTGTGTCCGGAATGATGATGCCGCCCTTGGTCTTTTCCTCGGCGTCGATACGTTTGACCACGACACGGTCATGCAGCGGACGAAATTTGGATTTAGCCATGACGTTTCCCTTTGGAGGCTCGCTTCGGAAGTAATGAAGTGGGTGGGGCGGCGCTTCCGTCCGTCCTCTTCCCGAGGATCGAACGGCGCGCTTAGCAATCGGGCTTTCCGAGTGCTAATAGTGCGCCCGGAAATATGGCTTGGCCGCGATCCTGTCAAGCAAAGGTGGTTAAGCGATTGGTGAGGCGGATATAGGATGGTGGCATTGGAAACGTGTTCGGGGCGCCGGCGTATCAAAGGACGTCATTGCCCCGGCGTCGGTTTTGCGCTTGGCTGCGGGAGGGGTGCGGCCATGGTCTTGTTCGGGGGAATGCCATGATCAGTTCAGCTCGCGCGCGCACGGTAGCCAATCTGGCGGCCGCGTCTTCTCTGGCGCTGTTGCTGGGCGCCTGCGGCGGCGGCATGAGCCTGCCGTCCTTCTCGTCGTCGTCTCCGCCGCCCGAAGCCGAGCCCGGTACCGGCCCGGAAATGCCGGCGAGCATCCGCGCCGACGAGATCGTCGGCCGCTGGGGTCTTGCCTCGTTCCAGAACCCGGCCGACCGCGCCCGCACCGAGGCTGCGGCGCGGTCCCAGTGCAAAAATCCCTACGTGATCGGCGCCGGAACCTCCGGCGGCGTGGTCATGCATCTGGCCGACCAGGCGACGCCGCAGGAATTGCGGCTCAAGGGTTCGCCCAGCGGCAAGAACTATATCGGGCCGGCCGGTCCGACCCCCGGCGAGCAGGACCGCGAGATCGTGTCCTTCGACGGCCGCGTCCTGATCACCCGCTTCATCGACAAGGACGCCGCCACCCGCTACGGCAACATGGTCTACGTCCGCTGCGCCCCGAGGGCGTAGTCTCTCGCCTCCGTCATGCCCCGCGAAGGCGGGGCATCCAGTACGCCGCGGCTTCTCGGCTCTAGCCTCGCTGTCTCTGGAATACTGGATGGTCCGCCCCAATGCGCAATTGCGCACAAGGCGGACGATGACAGCGTGAGATAAATCCCCAAAAACAAAAACGCCGGCTCGCGCCGGCGTTTTGCTTGTCCGCGATCTCGCGTCCGTTCAGTCGAACAGCGCGTCGATGTCGTCCTGCGAGGCGTGGCCGACGTCGCCGGCGAGCTTCGGACCATTGAGGAGTTTTTCGTCGTCGCTGCGGGCGTCGACCGGCGCCGGCACATGGGCCTTGATCGCGTCGACGCCGCCCCAGATCTCCATCATCGCGTTGATGTGCTGCTCGATGAACTTCATCGTGGTCATGACCTTGCTGATGCGCTGGCCGGTCAGGTCCTGGAAGTTGCAGGCCTCGAAGATCGAGATGACGCGTTCCTGGATGTCGTCGGCGAGCCGCTTCTGCTGGTCGGCCGATTGCACCTTGGACATCGCGCTGGCCGCCTGGTCGATCGACTCGGCGGCTTCCAGGATCTGCTGGGTCGCCTGCTCGGTGCCGCCGACGACCGCGCCGAGTTCGCCATTGACCTTGGCCATCTCGCCGCCGTCGAAGCTCTTGCCATGCAGCGTCGCGATTTCGCGCTTGGTGCGGTCGATGGCGTCGTGGATGAGGTCGAGCTCGACCTTCAGCTTCTCGCACTGCTCGATCTGCGCCCGGTACGTGTCGAGCATGGTGCGCGTCTCGGCAAGCTCATGGGCCGTGGAAGCATCGATCGCCGCCATCGCCGCGCTGGCGGACAGTGGGGCAGCGGTGCCCTTCGCCATCTGTGCGCGGATCGCGCGCAGCTCCGCCATGATCTCGTTATGCATCGGCGCAGCCTCCTCAATCATTTCGGGGCTGGGCATCTCGCCGACAATAGCCTCTTCGACACGAAAACGTTTGCGGTGAATCGCCATCAGGAACTCCCCCCACCTCACTCACGCGTCTTTTTAGGCAGAAGCAATTTAACACGAGGTTCACGACCGGAACTGTTGCGCGGCCGCGCGCGACGGCCCGCAAACGAGCGATTAACCATGAGCATGAGGCGTTCATCGAAAATAAACGCTGATCGCCAAATTGGGCCGTCGCTCGCGACGTGGTGAATCAAAACGGCGTTTCCGTTTACCAAACAAAACGCCTTTTGCTTTTTATTGACCACGTCGCGGACGCCGATCAGCCATCAGCTCTGCACGACGCATGTGATCTAGACGAAACAGTACAGAGTACGTCGATGTTCAAGAAAATGTCTGTCGCGCTGCTCGGCGGCGCTTGCACCCTCGTTGCCGGCGCAACAAGCGCCAGCGCCTTCGACAATACCGTGCCGAACGATCCGCCCGCAGTGCTCTACCAGCCGCAAGTGGCGCCGGCGCCGGTGCGCGTCGCCTCCAACGCGAACATGGGCGGCGGCTTCATCGAGTTCCTGTTCGGCGACGGGCCCGGCCGCGGTCCGGCCTACGCTCCGCCGCCGGTGTATCAGCAGCAGCCGGGCTACAACGATCCGCGCCGCCTGCCGCCGATGGGCGAGCCGCAGATGCAGGGTGGATATCAGCAAGGCGCAGGTCTCCAGCAGGAGGCGGTCGATCCGCGGCAGCGTCAATTCGATCCGAGATTCGAGAAACAACTCGTTGACTATAGCGGCAAGGAAAGTGCCGGCACGATCGTGGTCGATACGCCGAACAAGTTCCTCTATCTCGTCGAGGGCAACGGCCGGGCGATGCGCTACGGCATTGGCGTCGGCCGTCCCGGCTTCACCTGGTCCGGCGTGAAGTCGATCACGGCCAAGCGCGAGTGGCCGGACTGGACCCCGCCGGCGGAAATGATCGCGCGCCGCCCCGACTTGCCGAGGCACATGGAAGGCGGTCCGGAAAACCCGCTCGGCGCCCGTGCGATGTATCTCGGCTCCACGCTCTACCGCATCCACGGCTCCAACGAGCCCTGGACCATCGGCACCAACGTCTCCTCCGGCTGCATCCGCATGCGCAACGAGGACGTCATCGACCTCTACGGCCGCGTCAATGTCGGCACGAAGGTCGTGGTGATGTGAGGTCCGAGTTTCGAAATGAAAACGGCCGCCCCATGGGCGGCCGTTTTTGTTTGCGCGCTATCGAGCCGCCTTACGCATAATCGCTGCCGCCATCGTCACCGCCGCCGAAATCGCTGTCGTCGGCCATGTCGACGTTGTCGTCATTGTCGTTCTGATCGTTGTAATTCTGGTCGTCGTTCGAAGCCTGGTCGACAAAGCCTTGGCGGGAATCGCCGCCGCGGTCGCGGCTGGAGCCGATGTCGTTGAGGCCGGCATCGCGCGCGAGCGAGCCGCCGGACTGGTCGCTGCCGCCCCAAGGACTTCCACCAGCGCTGCGGTCGCCCAGGGCGTTGGTGTCGCCGAAGGCCTGCTGGTGCGATCCGCCCATCATGCCGCGGATGCTGGAGAGCAGCAGTGAGCCGCCGACGACGCCGGCCGCGGCCGCCGCGGCCGTACCGAGGAACGAGCCGCCGCCACCGCCGACCGGAGGGGCACCATAGCCCGGGGCCGGAGCCTGACCGTAAGCCTGTCCATAGGGCGGCGGGGCGCCGTAACCGGGTTGCGTCTGTTGCATCGCCTGGCCGCTGTTCCAGACTGGCCGCGAATCGCGCGGCGGCACGTTCGGAACCGAGCCGCGCGAGGGGCCCCCACCGAACAGCGTGTCGCGCATGGTATCCAGGAAGCCGCCGGATTGCGCCTGTTCGGGCGCATGGGCGGCCTCCAGCTCCTGGATGCGGTTATGGGCGCGCTTCAGCGCTTCGTCCTGCAACAGCGTGGTCTGCACCAGCGCGTAAATCGCGCCGGGCGCCTTGCGCAGGCCGTCGGAGATCGCGGCGATCGCGTCGGGATCGCGCGGTGCATTTTCCAGTTTCGAAAGCCGGTCAAAAAGCTCGTCGACGAGCTGGCGTTCCTGCGGCGTCATGATCAATCTCCCTCGCGCAAAACCAAGCGCGCAGGAGATGTAGGGTTCCATTGTGGCCCCAACAGTGCCGGCCGGATTAAATTTCGGTATGCGACAAGCTGCCTCGTCGGGCCGGCGCTTTCGCCGGCTTTCACCCCAGTGTGGTATTGGTCTGCGCCAGCAGCCGCACGAATTCGTCGCTCCCGAGATAGGCATATTCGCGTTCGCGCACGTCGGTCATCGGATCAAGCGCGGCAAGGACGTCGTCGACGAAGCCGGGATGGCACATCACGAGGCCGCCATCCGGCAGGCCGTCCAGGAATTGCCGCATCATTTCGCCGAAATCGGCGGCGCGGCTGAAGTCATAGGCGCCGGCGAAGCCGGGATTGAAGCCGAGGCCGGCACCGGCGGCGCGGCGGCGGAATTGTGCGCTGAGGATGTCGAGCACCATGGCTTTGGGTGAGGCCAGCCGCTGCTTCAGCGGCAGGTCGCGGCCGCCCTGACGCACCCAGGCGTTTGGCGCGGTTTCGATAACCGCGTCGACAAAGCCGTCGCGCACCTGCGGATAGAGCTGCACATGCTGATGTCCGTCGACGAAGTCTGGAGTGCGGCCGAAAGCATCAGCGAAGGCCGCGAGCTGCGCCTTCACCTCATTGCGAAAGAATTCGCGGTCGAGCCGCCGCAAAACACCCGCGCACAAGAGCTTCGGAAACGGCATGAACATGTCGCCGTCGAGCGGGCGAAAATGCATGGTAAGCGGCCGGAACGGCGCGGACAGCGTCACGTGCAACCCGATCGCGCAGCGCGGGCTCGTCTTCGCTGCGGCCTGGAGCGCCTCGATCTCGCCGCGAGCGATCGTGGGGCCCACCATCATCACCGAGGTGGCGTTGAGGCGGCCGCGTTCGATCAGGTCACGGATGGCGCGGTTGACGCCCGGGCTGATGCCGTAATCGTCGGCGCAGAGCCAGATCCGCCGCGGCGGCGCCGCCGCGCTCATTCCGCCGCCGTCCTCTTCGAGGCGTCCTCCGCCTTGTCGGTGTCGAAGTGCTTTTCACTGTGTTCGGCGACGAAGTAGATCGGGCGGGCCTTCAGCTCGGAGAGGATCTTGCCGATATATTCGCCGACGATGCCGATCATGATCAGCTGGACACCGCCGATCGTCATCAGGCCGACCACGAGCGAGGGATAGCCGGGGACCTGCTTGCCGGTGGTGAAGACCTCCCAAAGAATGGAGAGGCCGAACAGGAAAGCGATGCCGGCGAGCACGACACCGAGCAGGCTGGCGAAGCGCAGTGGTGCCACCGAGAACGAGGTCAGGCCCTCGATCGACAGGCCGAGCAGGCGCGCGGCGTTGAAGGTGGTGACGCCATGGGCGCGCGGCGCGGGCTCGTAGTCGACGCGGATCTGGCGGAAGCCGATCCAGCTTGCCAGGCCCTTGAAGAAGCGGTTGCGCTCCGGCAGTTGCCGAAGCGCTGTAACCGCGCGCGGCGAAAGCAGGCGGAAGTCGCCGGCATCTTCCGGAATCTTCTGGCGGGCGCCCCAGTTGATCAGGGCGTAGAAGCCGTGCACGGCGAGCCGCCGCAGGAAGGTTTCGTTGTCGCGATGCGCCTTGGCCGTATAGACGACGTCATAGCCGTCATCGATCCAGTGTCGCACGAGCTGCTCGATGAGAGCCGGCGGATGCTGGCCGTCGCCGTCCATGAACATCACGGCGCCGAGGCGGGCATGGTCGAGGCCGGCCATCAGCGCCGCCTCCTTGCCGAAATTGCGCGACAGCGAGACCACCTGGACGTCGATCGCGTCGGCCGGCAGGCTGCGTGCGATCGACAGCGTCGCGTCCGCGCTGCCGTCGTCGACATAGACCACCTCGCAAGCGAGGCGATGGCGCTGCCGCAGGGTCCTTGCGAGATCGCAGATGCGCTGGTGCAGGGCGGCGAGGCCCGCCGCCTCGTTGTAGACGGGGACGACGATCGACAACCCCTTCGCGGCGGCGCTCGCCGCGGTGGTCGTCAGGCCGGAAACGTCAGAGCCCAGCGTCATCGATCAAGGTTCCAGAGGGCGTTCAAGGTCATCTCAACAGCATATGGTAGCTGCCGTTTGCTGTCGCTACGCTGAACGGACCTGAGGCTCACCGCCGCAGGAACGCCTCGAGCTTGGCGAACAGCGGGTTCTCCCGGTCGAACACGTAGTCGAGCGAAACCACCGAGACGGTCTCGGCGCCATGCTCGCGCAGGAAGCTTGCGAGCGCATAGAGCTGTCCCGGCGGGCAGTGCAGCGTCAGCATGCCCGACGAGGTCGGCCCGCCGAACGGGGCCTCGACGCCGAAGCGGCTGTAGGCCTCGCCGAGCAGGGCGGCGTCGCACTGCCGGAAACGGGTCCGGACCTCGCGGTACTTGTTGGCCCGCGCCCGCGCCGCGATGTGGTCGAGGATGATGCGCGCGGTCTCCCGCGCCTGCGGCGACCAGTCGGCATCCCTGGAGGCGACCAGATTGGCCTGGCTGCGCAGGATCATGCCGTCGTCGAGCACCCGCAAGCCGTTGGCGGCGAGGGTCGCGCCGGTCGTCGTGATATCGACGATCAGTTCGGCGCTGCCGGCCGCCGGCGCGCCTTCGGTCGCGCCCGCGCTTTCGACGATGCGGTAATCGGTGATGCCGTGGTTCTGGAAGAACGCGCGGGTGAGATTGACGAACTTGGTCGCGACCCGCATCCGCATGTGATGCTGCTCGCGGAAGCCGGTGGTGACGTCGTCGAGGTCGGCCATGGTGCGCACGTCGATCCAGGCCTGCGGCACCGCCACCACGACGTCGGCATAGCCGAAGCCCAGCCCTTCGATCAGGGACACGCGCTTGTCGGCGTCCGCGATGTTCTCGCGCACCAGGTCCTCGCCGGTGACGCCGAGATGGGCGAAGCCGCGCGACAGCTGCGCGGCGATCTCGCTCGCCGAGAGATAGGCGACCTCGACGTTGTCGAGGCCCGCGATGGTGCCGCGATAGTCGCGTGCGCCGCCGGCCTTCGACAGCTTGAGGCCCGCGCGGGCGAAAAAGGCCTCGGTGTTTTCCTGGAGGCGGCCCTTGGAGGGAACGGCCAGAACGAATGGCGCGCTCATGACTTAAGCTCCCACCTTGCGGCCGATCCGGGTCAGCGCGTCCACCCAGACCGAGAAACCGACCGCGGCGATCGGCTCGGCCGAGCCGAGCTGGGTCATCAGCCCGTCATAGCGTCCGCCGGCGACCAGCGGCTCGGCGCCGTTGCCGCGGTGATGCAGCTCGAATTCGAAGCCGGTGTAATAGTCGAGCCCGCGTCCGAACGCGGTGGAGAAGCGCGTCTGCTTCACGTCGATGCCGCGCGCCGCCATGAAGCCGACCCGACTCTCGAACTGATCGATCGCAGCCGTGAGGTCGAGCCTGGCGTCGGTCGTGAGCGCGCGCAGCTCGGCGACGGCGTCGTCGGGATTGCCTGCGATCGACAGGAAGCGCTTGAGCACGGCGATCGCCTCGCGCGGCAGCGCGCCGCCCTTCAGCGTCGATTGCTCGAGGAAGCGGTCGGCGATCTCGGCGGTGGTGCGGCCGCCGACATTGGTGGTCCCGGCGATCGACATCAAATCGGTGACGAAGGCGAGCGCCGCCTTGCGGTCGGAGCCGGCGAGCGCGGCCAGCACGCCCTCATATTCGCTGCGGGTGGCGGTCGTCGCGGCCGCCAGCCGCTCCAGATCCTGCTCCAGGCTGATCTTGCGGTTGAAGTCCTTGACCAGGCGCCGACGCCAGACCGGATAGAGGTTGAGCGCGTCGAGCAGCGCGTTGAACAGCGCCACATCGCCGGTGCGGATCTCGACGTCGCGGACGCCGAAGGCGCTGGTCGCCTCCAGCGCCAGCGCCAGCATCTCGGCATCGGCCGCAGCGCGGTCCTGGCGGCCGAATGATTCGATGCCGGCCTGAAGAAATTCGCTGGCCTGGCCGCTGCGGTAGCGGAACACCGGCCCGAGATAGCTGAACCCGGCAGGCTGGCCGGCGCGGCTGGAGGCGAGGTAATCGCGCGCCACCGGTATGGTCAGGTCCGGCCGCAGGCAGAGCTCCTCGCCGGTGAGGTCCGTGGTGAGGTACAGGCTCTTGCGGATGTCCTCGCCGGAAAGGTCCAGGAACGGCTCGGCCGGTTGCAGGATCGCCGGCTCGGCCCTGACATAGCCGGCCTGCGCGAACGACAAGAGCAGCGTATCCGCCCAGGCGGCGGAGCCGGCAGCATTTGAGGTGGCAGTCGCGGTCATCTCAGGGGTCCATCGTCCCGGCGGAACCGGGCAGGGCAAGGGGAGGCACGGTAGTTGGCGCAGCCCTTAGCATGGCCGGAAACCGGTTTCGACCTCCAAAGGATCAATCGCTTAACGGCCTGCCAACTCCCCTGCCAACGCCATCGTCATGCCCGGGACAAGCCCGGCCATGACGACCTCCTGCGGTCTCAAATGTGACACTACAAGAGCTAAGCGGCCTTGCCGCCCCAATCGCCCAGCACCGCCTGGACCAGCGCCAGCGCAGCCACCGCGGCGGTGTCGGCCCGCATGATCCGGGGCCCCAGGGCGAGCCGCAGGATTTTCGGCTGCCGCAGCAGCAGCGCCCGCTCTTCCTCGGCAAAGCCGCCTTCGGGGCCGATCAGCACGTCGATACCTTGTCCTGCCTCGCGTGCGCCGTTCAGGCTCTGGACGGGATTTTCGACCTCCGCGGCCTCATCACAGAAGATGAGCAGGCGACCGGCGGCGCGCTGGCCAAGGAAGCGCTCCAGCGGCACCGGCTCGGCCACGGTCGCGATGCTCAGGATGCCGCATTGCTCGGCCGCCTCGACCACGTTGGCACGCATCCGCTCGGTGTTGACCCGGGAGGCCTGGGTGAACCGGGTCAGGACCGGTTGCAGGCTGGCGGCGCCCATCTCGATGGCCTTCTGGACCATGTAATCGAGCCGGGCGTGCTTCAGTGGGGCGAAGACGTAAGTGAGGTCCGCCAGCCGGTCCTGCGGCCGGGTCGGCTGGAGGATCACCAGGCCGTCCGGCCGTTTGCGGCCTTCGATGGCGGCCTGCCATTCGCCGTCGCGGCCGTTGAAGGCCAGGACCTCGGCCCCCGCGGCCAGCCGCAGCACATTGCCGAGATAATTGCTCTGGTCGCGGTCGAGCGGAACCCTGGCGTCCTGGGCGAGGGGGCCATCGACGAACAGGCGGGGGGCGCGAAAATCGTGGGAGGGCATCGTTCAAAGGTCCGTTTTGCCGCCGTTATTAACCGAAAGCCGCCATTCCGGGGGTAAATATTGCCAAACCGGTGCGGCGGCGCGCCGCGCTCCTGCCCTATTCGACGGGTTGTTAAGCGCCGGCGGGAATCGTAAAAACGCGAACACGCTGGTTGCGCTTCAATTGGGAAGACGCCGAACCCCGTAAGCTCCTGCCGGAGAGACTGCCTTGATGATCCGTCATTTGATGGTTCCGATCACCGCCGCCATGGTCACCATGGGAGCCGCGGGTGCCTACGCGCAAAGCGCCTTCCCGGCGCCGCTGCCGAACCAGGCCGCGAGCAGCTCGGCATTTCCGCCCGTGAACGGCTCCGCGCCGGCCGCATCCGTCGGCGCGGCGCCGCAATCCTCGTTTCCCGCGAACGGCGCTGCGCCGATCGGCGGCGCCGGCGCCTTCAGCGCGGCCCCGCCGACGCAAGGGCCGGGCGAGGACTGCATGAAGGGGTTCGTCCCCTTGCGCGAAGAGGCCGAGAAGCGCGGCAAGCTGATCAAGGCCGCGAGCGACCGTCACGCGATGCCGGACGAGGCCTGCAAGCTGATCGGCAATTTCAGCCAGGCCGAGCTCAAGATGATCAAGTTTGTCGAGGCGAATGGCGCCAAATGCGGAATCCCGCCGCAGATCGGCGCGCAGATGAAAGACGGCCACAAGAACACCGAGGCCATGCAGAAGAAGGTCTGTACGGTTGCGCAGCAGATGCAGAACCAGCCGCGCGGTCCGGCCGGCCCGTCGCTGAGCGAGGTGCTGGGATCGGGCTCGGCGCCTGAGGCCAACGCCGGCAAGAAAGGCGGCAGCACCTTCGATACGCTCAACGGCAACGTCCTCACCCGATGAGCGACACGAGCGCCCGCGTTGCCGACTCCACCGGCAACTGGGTCGATACGCTCGCGCCGCAATGGGCGCGGCCCTATTTGCGATTGTCCCGCTTCGATCGTCCGATCGGCTCCTGGCTTCTCCTAATGCCATGCTGGTGGTCGGCGGCGCTTGCCGCCGGCATCGCGCACGACGCCAGCCGCCTGCCGCTCACCATCGTCCTGTTCTTCATCGGCGCCTTCGTCATGCGCGGAGCAGGCTGCACCTGGAACGACATCACCGACCGCGACCTCGACGACAAGGTCGAGCGCACCCGCTCGCGGCCGCTGCCGTCGGGGCAGGTGACCACGAAGCAGGCGCTGGCCTTCATGGTCGCGCAGGCCCTGATCGGTCTCGTGGTGCTCTTGCAATTCAATCGCTTCGCGGTCCTGACCGGCATCGCCTCGCTTGTGATCGTCGCGATCTACCCCTTCATGAAGCGCATCACCTGGTGGCCGCAGATCGTGCTCGGGCTCGCCTTCTCCTGGGGCGCGCTGATGGGCTTTGCCGTCACCTTCGGCCGCATCGACGTCACCGCCCTCGTGCTTTATGGCGGATCGATCGCCTGGGTGATCGGCTATGACACGATCTACGCGCATCAGGATGCCGAGGACGACGCGCTGATCGGCATCAAGTCGACCGCGCGCCTGTTCGGCGCGCACACGCACCAGGCGCTGATCCTGTTCTATGGGCTCGCGGTGATGCTGATCGGCGTCGCGCTGGCGTCAGGCGACGTGCGCTGGCCCGCCTGGCTCGGGCTTGCCGCTTTCGCCGCGCATCTGGCGTGGCAGATCGTGCGGCTCAGGATCGATGATCCCTTGCTCTGCAAGCGCCTGTTCTATTCGAACAAGCATGCGGGCTTGTTGCTGTTTGCGGGATTGCTGGCCGACGCGGCGATGCGGGCCGCCTGACGCAAATGCGTAGGGTGAATTAGCCCGCGGCTGCGCAACGCGCAGTCCGCTGGCGTAATCCGCCAACGTCTATCCGCATCGAGAGCAAAGAGGTGGGTTACGCCTTCGGCTAACCCACCCTACGGCACCTTTAGTTCCTTGCGATGATCTCACGCTCTTCGCGGTGAACCGGCAGCTCGCGTGTTATGGCGGTGCGCCGGCGCATCAGGAATTTCGGACGGCGGGCTTGGATCGCGTTGGCGCGACGGCGGCGCGGTGCGGGCTTGCGGGCGCCCTCGTCGAGCTGCGGAAGCGCGAAGATCTCGCTCCAGACCGCCCAGGCTGCGGTGAGCTCGTCCCCGTCGGCGCCGACCAGCAGCGGAACGGAGAGCGAGGGGTCGCGATGGACGAGGATGAGGGCCTGCGCCTCGTTGTTGCCGCGCAGCGCGACGCCAGTGAAGTCGCTGACGCGCACGTTGATGGCCATCTGCATGCCGCGGACGGCACGGCGCAACACGACGCGTTCGCGATGAAGCTCGATCTGCCTTGTGTATCCGTCGGCGCGCGGATCATGTGCATCGAAGCGGACCGGAAGGGAAAGGGGGTCGAGCCGCAAGCTGCGGCTCGACCCGGCGGGAGCGATCCCGCTTGTTGCTGTTTGACGCCTCACGGCTTTAGTTCTCCCCGCCAGGATTATGTTCCCGGTCGATGCGAGGACCTTAGCGCGCCCGGTTCGGAAACCGCTTAAAAAGGCTGGTTAACCCAGCGTCACCGCGGCTCATGATTGACAAGACCTTGGCGCGCATGATTGACGAGACGTTGCGCCGAAGTCGCGAATCTGAGCTTTTGGCGGGCTGAAAATGCTTGAAGTCCGCGCTACCAGGGCACATCTGTGGGTTCCGGTCCCGAACCCCGCCCCAACAGGATTTCGTTTGTGAACCCTTCACCAAGCTCGACGCTTTCGCCCAAAGCCAATAGTGACCTGTTCGATCAGTCCGCGCTGTCCGATCTCGCGCAGCGGCTGGTCGAGGCGGCGAGGCGCGCCGGCGCCGATGCGGCCGATGCGGTCGCAGTGCGCGGCGTCTCGCAAGGCGTCGAGGTGCGCGACGGACGTGTCGAGGAATCCGAGCGGTCCGAGGGCGACGATGTCGGCCTGCGCGTTCTGGTCGGCCAGCGCCAGGCGGTGGTCTCGACCAACGACGTCAGCGGCGATGCCGTGACCAAGCTCGCGGAACGCGCGGTCGCGATGGCGCGCGTCGCACCTAGCGACAAATATGTCGGCCTCGCCGATCCCGCGCTGCTCGCGCGCGACTTCCCCGATCTCGATCTGCTCGATCCCGATGTGCCGGCCACCGCCGAGCTCGAGCGCCGCGCGCTCGAAGCCGAGGCTGCGGCGCTCGCGGTGAAGGGCGTGACCAAGTCCGGCGGCGCCTCGGCCTCCGCCGGCATCGGCGGCATGGTGCTCGTCACCAGCACCGGCTTTCACGGCTCCTATCTGCGCTCCAGCCAGGGCATCTCGGCCACCGCGATATCGGGCGAGGGCACCGGCATGGAGCGCGACTACGATTTCACCTCGGCGCCGCACGGGGCCGACCTGCTGTCGCCGGAAATCGTCGGCCGTTCCGCCGGCGAGCGCACCGTGGCGCGCTACAATCCGCGCAAGGTCGAGACCTGCAAGGTCCCGGTCGTGTTCGATCCGCGCGTTGCGGGCTCCCTGGTAGGCCATGTCGTCGGCGCCATCAACGGCGCCTCGATCGCGCGCAAGACCAGCTTCCTGAAGGACAAGCTCGGCCAGCAGCTGTTCGCCAAGAACATCCGCATCATCGACGACCCCTTGCGCAAGCGCGGCCTGCGCTCGCAGACCTTCGATGCCGAAGGCGTCGCGGTGAAGCAGACCGCGCTGATCGACGAGGGCGTGCTCACGACCTGGCTGCTTGATTGCGCGACCGCGCGGGAGCTGGGCCTTGCCACCACCGGCCACGCCCATCGCGGCGTCTCGTCCTCGCCCTCGCCCGGGCCGTACAATCTGCATCTCGAGGCCGGCACGCCGACGCCGGCCGAGCTGATCGCCGACATCAAGCAGGGCTTCTACGTCACCGACCTGATCGGCTCCGGCGTCAACGGCGTCACCGGCGATTACAGCCGCGGCGCCTCCGGCTTCTGGATCGAGAACGGCGAGATCACCTATCCCGTCAGCGAGGTGACGATTGCGGGCCACCTGTTCGAGATCTTCAAGTCGATGCAGCCCGCCAACAATCTCGAGTTCCGCTACGGCATCAATGCGCCGACGGTGCGCATCGAGGGTTTGACGCTTGGCGGACGCTGACGCGAACTCTCTCGATGCGACGATCCTGACCCGCGACGCGGCGCTGCTGAAGGACACGGTGCGGGAAGCGGGCGCGCTCGCGCAGTCGATGTTCCGCACCGAGCTGAAGACATGGACCAAGGGCGCGTCCTCGCCGGTGTCGGAAGCCGACATCGCCGTCAACGACCTGCTCGAAGCGCGCCTGCGCGGTGCCACGCCCGACTATGGCTGGCTGTCGGAGGAGAGCGCCGACGATGCCACGCGGCTGTCGCGGCGGCTTGTCTGGGTGGTCGATCCCATCGACGGTACGCGCAACTACCTGGGCGGCCATGACGAATGGTGCGTCAGCGTGGCGCTGGTCGCGGACGCCGCGCCGGTGCTGGCCGCGGTGTTCGCACCGACCAGCGGCGAGTTCTTCTTCGCGGCCCGGGGCCAGGGCACGCTGCTCAACGACAAGCCGGTGCGGGCGACGCCCGGGTCAACGCTCGATTTCTCCCGCATGGCCGGCCCCAAGCCGATGGTCGAGCGGCTGAACAGCTCCGGCGGCGACATCAAGCTGCACCCGCGAATCGGCTCGCTCGCGCTCCGACTCTGCCGGGTCGCCCATGGCGCGCTGGATGCGGCTTTTGCGGGCGGCAACAGCCATGATTGGGACCTTGCGGCGGCCGATTTGATCGTGCAGGAAGCGGATGGTAGGATGAGCGACCTCTCCGGAGATCCCATCCTCTATAACCGCCGGGAAGTGGCGCACGGGGTGCTGGTGGCAGCGGGTCGCGATCGTCATGCGAGCATTGTCGCGCATTTTCGAAATCGTCCCTTGCCCTGAGCGCTTTCGCTGTGCTTGTCGAACACTGCTTTGCCGGGCAGCCCGTTAGGAACAGAACCCATGCCAGATAGTGCCCCGCAACAACTGCTCCATCTCGTCATCGGAGGCGAACTGCTCGATCTCGAGCACAACACCTTCAAGAACCTCGACGACGTCGAGATCGTCGGCCTCTATCCGAACTATGCGTCCGCTCACGTCGCCTGGCGCGCCAAGGCGCAGAGCACGGTCGACAACGCGCAGATGCGCTACTTCATCGTCCATCTCCACCGGCTGCTCGACCCGAATCAAGAAACGAAGGCGCGTTGAAAAGGCTGCTTCGCAATACGCTGCGGAGCAGCTTCGTTCAGCGTGCCGTCGGGGTCCTGGCGGCCGAATATCTGCGTCTGGTCTGGCGGACCAACAAATTCACGTTCGATCCGCCCGACGTCTATGACATCGTCGAGCCGCAGATCCCGGCGATCTTCGCCTTCTGGCACGGCCAGCATTTCCTCACCCCGTTCATCAAGAACAAGGACTGGTACAAGGCCAGGGTCCTGATCTCGCGGCATCGCGACGGCGAGTTCAACGCGATCGCCGCCGAGCGGCTCGGCATCGGCACCATCCGCGGTTCCGGCGACCATGGCGGCGCCTTCCACCGCAAGGGCGGCGTCGGCGCCTTCAAGGAAATGGTGCGGACGCTTCAGGACGGTTGTAATGTCGCCCTGACCGCCGATGTCCCCAAGCGCTCGCGCGTGGCCGGGCTCGGCATCATCATGCTGGCACGGGAATCGGGGCGGCCGATCATGCCTTTTGCGATGGCGACCAGCCGCTTCATCCGGCTCAAGAACTGGGACCGCACCACCATCAATTTGCCATTCGGGCGGGGCGCATTGGTCGGCATCAAGGAAATCTACGTTCCGCCGGACGCCGACGCCGCCATGATGGAAGCGCTGCGGCTGGAACTGGAGGAGACGTTGAACGAGGCGACCCGGCGCGCCTATGCGCAGCTCGGCCGCCCGGGGCCGGAAGATGCCTGACACGCTCCCGATGACGCTGCGGATGTATCAACGCCTGGCCTCCGGCCTCGTGCCGCTCGCGCCTGCGCTGATCAAGCGGCGGCTGAAGCAGGGCAAGGAAGATCCCGCGCGCGTCGGCGAGCGGCGCGGCCTGTCCCGGGACGTGCGGCCGCATGGTCCGCTGGTCTGGATCCACGGCGCCAGCGTCGGCGAGGTGCTGGCCGCGGCGGCACTGATCGAGCGCCTGCGCGATCTCAACTTGCGCATCCTGCTCACGTCGGGCACCGTCACTTCGGCCGCGGTGGCGGCCAAGCGTTTTCCGCCCGACGTCATCCACCAATACGTGCCGTATGATTCCCCGCGCTATGTCGCGCGCTTCCTCGACCACTGGAAGCCGTCGCTGGCGCTGTTCATCGAATCCGACCTGTGGCCGAACCTGATCCTGGCGGGCGCAACGCGACGGGTACCGATGGTGCTGATCAACGGGCGGATGTCGCCGCGCTCCTTCCCGCGCTGGCAGCGCATGTACGGCACCATCTCGGCGCTGCTGTCGCGCTTCGACATCTGTCTCGCGCAGTCCAAGACCGATGCCGAACGCTTCTCCGCGCTCGGCGGCCGCGACGTCCTCACCACGGGCAATCTCAAGCTCGACGTGCCGGCGCCGCCGGCCGATCCCGCCAAGCTCGAACGGCTGATGGCGATGACGCGCGGGCGGCCGATCATCGTCGCGGCCTCGACCCATCCGGGCGAGGACGAGATGCTGGTGGCGGCGCATCGCAGCCTCGTCGGCTTCTTCCCGCAGCTCCTGACGGTGATCGTGCCGCGCCATCCGGATCGCGGCTCCTCGATTGCGGGCCTGATCACCGCGTCGGGCCTGAAGCCGGCGCTGCGCTCGCGCGAGGAGCTGCCGACGGCGACCACCGATGTCTATGTCGCCGACACCATGGGCGAGCTCGGCCTGTTCTACCGCCTCTCGCCGATCGTGTTCATGGGCGGGTCGCTGATCCGCCATGGCGGCCAGAATCCGATCGAGGCGATCAAGCTCGGTGCTGCCATCGTCCACGGTCCGCACGTCTTCAACTTCGCCGACGTCTACGAAGCGCTCGATGCGAGCGGCGGCGCGCGCCAGGCCGACACGCAGGAGCTTCTGGTCAAGCAGCTCGGCCAACTCCTGGCCGATCCCGCCGCGCGCGACAAGCTGCAGCACGCAGGCGCAGGCGTGGTCGAGCAGCTCGGCGGCGCGCTGGAGCGCACCATGACCGCGCTCGAGCCGTATCTGCTGCAATTGCGGATCGAGATGGGAGCCGCCAATGCGTGAGCCGGCCTTCTGGTACCGGCCGCGTTCCCCACAGTCCCAAATCCTCCGTCCCCTGGGCGCGATCTATGGCGCGATCACGGCGCGCCGCATGGCGCTCGAGGGTTTCGACGCCGGCATCCCCGTGATCTGCGTCGGCAACTATCATGTCGGCGGTGCCGGCAAGACGCCGACCGTGCTGGCGCTGACGAAGCTCCTGCGCGAGCTAGGCGAGACGCCGGTGGTGCTCAGCCGCGGCTATGGCGGGCGCCTGAAGGGTCCTGTCGTGGTCGATCGCGCGCGTCACATCGCAGCCGACATCGGCGACGAGCCGCTGATGATGGCGCGCGACGTTGCGGTCGTCGTCGCGCGCGACCGCCTCGACGGTGTGGCCCTTGCAAAGTCACAAGGCGCGACCGTGATCCTGATGGACGACGGCTTCCAGAACCCGCGTCTGCTGAAGGATACCTCGTTGATCGTGATCGACGGCGAGCGCGGCATCGGCAACGGCAACGTGTTTCCCGCCGGTCCCCTGCGCGCGCCGCTGAAGGCCCAGATCGCGCGCACCGACGCGCTGGTGCTGATCGGCGACGGCCGTGCCGCCAACGATGTCGCCGCCGAGCTTGCCAAGCGCAACAAGCCCGAGCTGCGCGCGCGCCTGAAGCCGGATGCTGCCTCGGTCGCGCAGCTGCTCGGCAAGCGGGTTTTCGCCTTCGCCGGCATCGGCGATCCCGGGCGCTTCTTCCGCACCCTGCGCGCCTGCGGCGTCGAGGTCGTGCGCACGCGTTCCTTCGCCGATCATCACGTGTTCTCGCCCGAGGAGATCGCCGCGCTCGCGGCGGACGCCCGGCGCGAACAGCTCACGCTGGTGACGACGGAAAAGGACATCGCGCGCCTGCGCAGCCACGAAGGTGTGCCCGACGGCATCGTGCCGTTCGCGGTTCAGCTCGAATTCGATGACCCGGCAAAGCTGCGGCAGTTGATCAGCGACCATCTCTACAAGGCGCGCGAGCGGCGGTTCGGCAGGCGATGATTTTGCAGGGCGGGCAAAGCTGCTCCGCCGTAGCCCAGCACCGCGCGCCATTGACCGGGCGACATGTCGCGGCCGATGAAGTCTCGTCCGCACATTCGGGAGTTGATGTAGCCTTGCATGAGAGCCGTCACCGGGACGTGCCGAACTCCCGGCAATCATCGGCGGCGCCCAGGTAACGGCCTGCGATCGCGGCTCGGCAATCAGTCATGCTCACCACGCTCCAACGGCCATCAATCCGATAATGGTCAGGCACGAGACGCAGGCCACCATGACAGTATAGCATTCGGGTGTATTCATTGCTTGCTCCCAAACTGCTGCCAATTGCTTGGCCACTGCTACGCGGGAGAGATCGCCGGTCCTGGGGCCGATTCAATTCGGCACGCCGCGACCGGTCTTGCGTTGTGCGTCCGTCCTCTCATCGTCACCCTGATCCGCAGGATGATAATGCGCTTCGAGAGCTTCGGCGCGTTCAGCTGCGATCAGAAGCTGTTTCCGCATTTCAGCGAGGCGGGCGCGGCAATATTCACGATAGAGCAAGTCCAGTATGGTGGGCATGATCACCCCCATCGTTTGGCTTCCGATTTACAGACATTCCACCGCAAATTTTCGAGGTGATCGTAACCCGCCGGATGGCTCTTCGATATGAGCCCGTTCACAGACTGCGCCAATTCCAAAGCTCGATGGCCGTTTGGTTGACTTGATTGTCTGCGCGATAAAAAGAGCAGGGCCAGTTACCTAACATGCAGCATAGCAGCCCTCTGTTTCACCAAGACTTCGTCAAACAACTTAAGGGCGCCGACCCGCAACAAAGAATCCAACCACAGCGCGAAATGACTCACCAGGGAGTGCAAGCACCATGCGATGCAACGCGGATCGGTCGGAGGAGATCATTTTGGAGACGCGCAATTGAGACGCCGACACATCCATTCCCATGCCTCGCGATAGGCGGTATTGTTCGTGCTTCCCGGCTCGACGAAATCGCTCCACTTTTCTCGGATCACCTTGCGATGGAGTCCGGGAGGTGCCGCTTCAGGACGACAAGGAATGGCTTTCCAGCGTGACGACATCATTCACGCGACATTCATCGCAAAACGCCTATCGGTCTGGGACCGATCAGGAGAATTCGATGAAACTGCCGTCCGCGACCGTCGCCGCCAGCCTTGTGTGTCTGATTGTTGCGCCGGTGTTTGCACAAACGCCGCCGCCCGCCGCTTCGACCGGCACGGTGCCGGTTCCCGCGACCAAGCGCGTGACATGCCTCGGCTCGACGCAAAACCTGAAGGGGCAGGACAAGCGCGACCAGCTGCAGCTCTGCATGGCACAGGCGCGGGTCGATTGCCTGAAGCAGGCGATCGATCAGAAGGTCGTCGGCGAGCCCAGGAAGACCTTCATCAAGACCTGCGTGGGCGGCGATGCCACCGAGCAGCAATAGAAGCGCAGGCGCGGCCTCACGGCTGCGGCTTCGGCGCGCCGGGGAAGTGCCGCTGCAGCACCGCGGCCGGCGTGGCATAGGCTTCTTGAAGGTCCACGCTCCAGTATTTCAATTCGTCGAGCGGGATCCGCGTGTCGGTGATCGCGCAGCGCACATAGGTCCCCGGCGAGATCACGCGGAAATCGCCGTCGAGATACTGCACCTGCGCTTCGCCATTGCCGGAAGAGCCGAACTTGTTCAGCACACGAAAGTCTCCGTGGAAGGCCTCTCCGTAAAAAAAACCTGGAGGGCACGATGTGTTGGACGGGATGTAGCATAGATAGGGCGGCCTGTCCGCCCGGTAAACCCACCGGTTTGTGATGTTTTGTCGCCGTTTTCGCATGATAGTGCTTCGGGCGAAGGATCGTCCCGGCGCCAGCGGCCGGCACCTGATACGGCAGAGTCCGATGCGCCTTCGACTGACCGCCCTGTTCCTGATGCTGCTGATGTCGGCCGCGCGCGCCGCGCCTGCGCCGCAGCAGGTCGAGATTCCGCTGTCGTCCGGCGTCCTGCATGCGCAGCTCTACAAGCCCGAGGGCGCGGGGCCGTTTCCGACCGTGATCGCGCTGCATGGCTGCGGCGGCCTTGGCGGCCATGGTGATCCCGTATTGCCGCGCTATCGCGACTGGGCGGAGCGGTTGCTCAAGGCGGGTAACGCGGTGTTGCTGCCCGACAGCTACGGCTCGCGCGAGCTTGGGCCGCAATGCCGCGTCAAGGAGACGCACGTCAAGGCGCGGCGCGAGCGTGTCGCCGACGTCGCGGCCGCGCGCGCCTGGCTGATGAAGCAGGCCTGGGTCGCGCGCGACCGCGTCAGCCTCATCGGCTGGGCCAACGGCGCGAGCACGCTGCTGTGGGCGGTGCGCCCGCAAAATGCGACGCGCGACGCAGGCCCGGATTTCCGCGCGGCGATCGCGTTCTATCCGGATTGCCGGATTTCTGCCGGCCTCGGCTGGAGCACGCGGGTGCCGACGCTGGTCTTGATCGGCGCCAATGATGACGTGTCGTCGCCGCCGGCCTGCCGCCAGATGGTCGAGGGTGCGCATGGCCGCAGCGCGCTCGCGCGCATCGTGGTCTATCCCGGCGCCTATCACGATTTCGACCACGCCAACACGCCGCTGCACGCAGCTAGCGGCAGCAGCGACGCCGCCGTGCCCGAGCACGGCCATCTCGGCACCGATGCGGTCGCACGCGCGGAGTCGCAGAAGGAAGTCGCGGAGTGGCTGGCGCGGTGATGAAGATCCAGTAGCCCGGATGAGCGAAGCGATATCCGGGAAGACTGTTCCCGCATATCGCTGCGCTCATGCGGGCTACGAGGCGACGGATTCCCAAGCGGGGCCGCCCGAGGAACAGTTTGATGCGGACAGCCCCGCATCGACCACCGCCCTGCACGGATAATGGCCGACCGTGAATCTACGGATCGCACACGGCGGCGGTTTCAGCATGTGGCGGTGCCATCATTCGACCACGATGTCGGTTAAACGCATCCCACATGCGCAACCGCATCATCCTCTTTTCCTCCGCACTGATCGTCTTCACCGTCGCGATCTTCCTGTTCGAAGCCCACGCCGGCGCGCCAATGCTCGCGCCGGAACATTGCGGCTTCTGGACCACGATCGACGCGGGATTGTCCTGTCGGTAACGTTTAGCTGCTTCCACGCCGTCATTGCGAGCGTAGCGAAGCAATCCAGAGTCCCTCCGCGGAAAGATTCTGGATTGCTTCGCTGCGCTCGCAATGACGAGGTTGGAGCTGCACGTGCACGCTACACTCTCGCTGTCATCGCCCGGCTTGACCGTGCGATCCAGTACTCCGAGACGTCCGTGGTTTACTGAGAAGCCGCGGCGTACTGGATTCCCCGCCTGCGCGGGGAATGACACTGAGGGCGGAGCAGCGTCGCCGCCAACTCAGAACAAAGTGCCCTGATCCACCGGCTTGCCGACGCGCTTTGGCGCGGGTTTTGTCTCCTGCGCGGCCGGCTTCGGCTGCTGTGCGCGCTTTGCGGGAGGCGCCGGGCGATCTGCGTCCGTTGTCGCGCCGACGCGTCCGTCCGCGAACTCGATCTCGACGCGCGCGCCGGGACCGATGCTGTCTGCCGAATGCAGGGGATGGCCGGCCTCGTCCCGCACCAGCGCGAAGCCGCGGGCGAGCACGCCGCGGTATGACAACGCGGAGAGCAGCTTGCCGCTGTTCTCGACGCGGGCATCGAGCCGCTGCAGCAACGTGACGAGAGCGCGTTGCGCGCGCTCGGAAAGACGCTGCGTTCGCTCGCGCTGGCGGGCAATCGCGTTGCGCTGTGCCTGCGCGTTGGCGAGCTTCGAGGCGCGCAGGCGAACCTCCAGCCCGGCAAAGCGGTCGCGCCGCTGCCGCAACAGCGACCGCGCAGAGAGACCGAGCCGCTCGCCGCACACGGTGAGCCGGTGATCGGCCTGCGATATCTGCCCATGCAGCACGCGCAGCGTCAGCTTGGCGCCGGCGGCTGTGAACCTGCGAAAATGCGCATGCGTGTTGGCTTTCAAGCCGCGGGGCAGGGCGGAGCCTGCCGAATCCAGCCGTTGCCGCGGGATCGCCAGAAGATCGCCGGCCGCGGGCAGTGCGCGCGCAGCAGCACGCAGCTCGTTGCGGCGGCTTTCGTGGGCACGCTGCCAATAGGCGCGGGTGCGGCGGGCGAGATCGGCGACCTCGACAAACAGATCGCTGCGCACCGGCACCGCCATCTCGGCGGCGGCCGTCGGCGTCGGTGCGCGCTTGTCGGCGACGAAATCGATCAGCGTGATGTCGGTCTCGTGCCCCACCGCGGAGATCAGCGGGATCATGCTCTCGGCTGCTGCCCGCACCACGATCTCCTCGTTGAAGGACCAGAGATCCTCCAGCGAGCCGCCGCCGCGCGCGACGATCAGCACGTCGGGCCGCGGGATCCTGCCGCCCTCCGGCAGCGCGTTGAAGCCGCGGATCGCAGCCGCGACCTGCTCGGCCGAACCTTCGCCCTGCACCTTGACCGGCCACACCAGCACATGGCGGGGGAAGCGGTCCTCCAGCCGGTGCAGGATGTCGCGGATGACAGCGCCTGTCGGCGAGGTCACGACACCGATCACCTCCGGCAGCCACGGCAGGAGCTGCTTGCGCGCTTCGTCGAACAGGCCCTCGGCGGCAAGCTTCTTCTTGCGCTCCTCCATCAGCGCCATCAGCGCGCCGATGCCGGCCGGCTCCAGCGCCTCGATCACGATCTGGTACTTCGAGGAGCCCGGATAGGTCGTGAGCTTGCCGGTGGCGATGACCTCGAGCCCCTCCTGGGGCTTGAAGCGCATGCGGCCGTGCACGCCCTTCCAGATCACCGCCTCGATCTTGGCGCTCTCGTCCTTGAGCGCGAAATAGCAGTGGCCGGAGGAGTGGGCGCCGCGAAAGCCCGAGATCTCGCCACGGACCCGGACATGGCCAAAGGCATCCTCCACCGTCCGCTTCAGGGACTGCGAGAGCTCGGAGACGGTGAATTCTGGGGCGTTGAGCAGGGGTTCCGCGGGCGGCATCGGCAAACGATTCGGCATTTTGGGGTCGGGCCCGACGTTAAGGATTTTCGCCTGAGAGCGCCAATCCGGGGATTGACCGGGAGAGTACTCTGCAATATAGAGTTCTCTATTGATTGATGTGTTCCAGGGAGTTGAGCGATGGCGATCCGGCTGCTGCGCGGCGTTTTGCACGGACTGAAATGGGCCCTGTGTGTGGTCGGCGCTGTGGCGCTGATCGTGGCCGCAATGATCGCAACGCCGCTGGAGCGGCCGCCCGAGATGAAATCGGTCTCGGAGTCCGTGAAGCTCGTCGACTTCTCGACCATGCCGCCGCTCGAGCGCTTCCAGGCCCGCGACGGCACCTGGATCGGCTATCGCCACTACACGCCGAATGGCCCCGCGACGGGCCACGGTGCGATCTTCATCCATGGCTCGTCCGGCTCCAGCGGCACCGTCAATCATGCGTTGACCCATGCGATCGCCTCGCGCGGGGTAGAGACCTGGGCGCTCGACATCCGCGGCCACGGCGGCTCCGGCACGCGCGGCGACATCGGCTATGTCGGCCAGCTCGAGGACGACCTCGTCGATTTCGTCGCCCAAGTCCGTAAGACCGCGCCGGACCTGCCGCTCACCCTGATCGGCCATTCCGCCGGCGCCGGCTTCTCGCTGCGCGTCGCCGCGACCCCGATCATGCAGGACATGTTCGTGCGAACCGTGCTGCTCGCGCCCTATCTCGGCCATGACGCACCGACCAACAGGCCGCACGCCGGCGGCTGGGCCATCGTCGATGTCCCGCGCTTGCTGGGCCTGACTGCGCTGCGCAAGCTCGGCATCGACTGCTGTTCGCAGCTTCCGGTGCTCGCCCTGGCCGTGCCGGCGACTTCGGCGAAGTACCTCGTCTCCACCTATTCCGATCGCCTGATGCGCAATTTCGCGACGCGCGGCTATCGCGTCGACCTTCCGGCGACGACGCGTCCGATCACGATCTTCGGCGGCGCCGACGACGAGATGATGATCTCGGACAAATATGCGGAGACGGTGCAGGCGATCAAACCGTCGGTCGACGTCAAACTGATTGACGGCATCAACCACATGGGCATCGTCACCCACCCGAAGGCGATCTCGGTGATCGCCGAGGACGTGGCAACGCGCGGAGCAGGGCAGTCATGATGCGCCCCGTTGACGGCAAGGCAATCGCAGATGGGAGCGGTTTCCCCGTGGCCATCCTTCGAGACGCCCGCCTGCGGCGGGCCCTCAGGATGAGGGCGGAGTTTGCGGCAGCCGCTTCAACGGGTCCTGGTGCAGCTGAGCCTCATCCTGAGGAGACCGCTGGAAGCGGTCGTCTCGAAGGACGAGGCGCGCGCTCAGGTGTCACCGAGCGTCATACGAGATAGCCCAGGGACAGAAAGGGACGACATGATCGACAGCAAGGAGGCGTCCGCGGCGCTGGCCGATATCGACGATATCGTCCAGCGGTTGAAGCAGTCGCAGCTCTACGAGCTCGCGAGCCTCGCGGCTGTCTGGTGGGGCGTCCTGGTGTTTGCCGCCAATCTCGTGACCTGGCTCTGGCCGGTCTATGCCGTCTACGCCTGGGTTGCCTCGGACTTTCTGGGCGTCGGCGGTCTGGTTGCGATCCGCCTGCTCAATCCGCCGCATCAGCCCCATGGCGCGGCCTTCAATATCAGGCTGGTCCTCGTGTTCGCCTTGTTCTTCGCGTTCGGCTACCTCGTGACATCAGTCATCGGTCATTTCGGTCCGCGCCAGTTGGGCACGTTTTGGCCGATCTATTTCATGCTGTTCTACACGCTGGCGGGCCTCTGGTTTGGTTACGCGTTCGTAGCGATCGGTCTCGGCATCTCCGCGCTGACGCTGATCGGCTTCTTCTTCATCGGCGAGGCGTTTCCGCTCTGGATGGCCTTCGTCAATGGCGGCGGGCTCATCCTCGGCGGCCTCTGGATGCGGCGGATCTAGCGCGATGGCCGAGCTCGACGACATCATCCACCAGCCGCTGCGGCTCAAGATCATGGCGGCGCTGAACGCACTGCCCGTGTCCGCTGGCCTCGAATTCGCGCGGCTGAAAAAGCTGACCGGCGCCACCGACGGCAATCTCGGCGCGCATATCGAGACCCTGGCCAAGGCGGGCTATGTGTCCGTGGAGAAGGCGTTC
Organism: Bradyrhizobium niftali; assembly: GCF_004571025.1. Classification (GTDB taxonomy): domain Bacteria; phylum Pseudomonadota; class Alphaproteobacteria; order Rhizobiales; family Xanthobacteraceae; genus Bradyrhizobium; species Bradyrhizobium niftali. Next base: position 45,162 of record NZ_SPQT01000016.1, read on the forward strand.
GTCGGCAAGAAGCCGCAGACGACGGTCACCGCCACCGCGACCGGCCGCGGCGCGTTTGCGCGGCATGTGGCGACGTTGCAGGAGATTATTGCGGGGAGGCAGGGCTAGCTCTCCCGTCATTCCGGGTCGGAGCGCCAGCGACGGGCCCGGAATCCATTTCACTACCAACGCCGCGGGCCAATGGATTCCGGGCTCGCGCTACGCGCGCCCCGGAATGACGGGGAATTGGAACGGCGCCCCCCTTGAGCCCCACCCCGATTCGTGCGACCTCCGCCCCCAGCAAACCCCTCATTTCGAGCCTTCGATGCACATTCTCCTGCTCGGTTCTGGCGGCCGTGAACATGCCCTGGCGTGGAAGATCGCAGCCTCTCCCCTCGTGACCAAATTCTGGTGCGCGCCCGGCAATGCCGGCATCGCGCGCGAGGCGGAGTGCGTGGCGCTCGACGTTGCCGACCATGTGGCCGTGATCGACTTCTGCAAGACCAACGCGGTCGAGCTGGTGGTGGTCGGCCCGGAGACGCCGCTGGCGGCCGGCATCGTCGATGACCTCACTGCCGCCGGCATCAAGGCGTTCGGGCCGAGCGGGGCGGCCGCCCAGCTCGAAAGCTCCAAGGGCTTCACCAAGGCGCTCTGCACCGAATTCGGCATTCCGACCGGCGCCTACAAGCGCTTCACCAACGCCGATGACGCGCGTGCCTATGTCCAGAGCCAGGGCGCGCCGATCGTGGTGAAGGCCGACGGTCTTGCCGCCGGCAAGGGCGTCGTCGTCGCCAAGACCGTGCGCGAGGCCGAGGACGCCATCGCCATGATGTTCGAGGGCGCCTTTGGCGAAGCCGGCGCCGAAGTCGTGATCGAGGAATTCCTGCCGGGCCGCGAGATCAGCTTCTTCGCGCTGTGCGACGGCGAGACCGCCATTCCGCTGGCCTCCGCGCAGGACCACAAGCGTGTGTTCGACCACGACGTCGGCCCGAACACCGGCGGCATGGGCGCCTATTCGCCGACGCCGCTGGTGACGCCCGCGATCCACGACGCGATCATGGCCAGGATCATTTTGCCGACGGTGGCCGGCATGAAGCAGCGCGGCACGCCGTTCCGCGGCATCCTCTATGCCGGGATCATGCTGACCACGCAGGGCCCAAAACTGTTCGAGTTCAACGTCCGCTTCGGCGATCCCGAGTGCCAGGTCCTGATGCTGCGCATGATGTCGGACATCGTGCCGGCGTTCATTGCCGCCTGCGACGGGGAGTTGAAGCATTTCGATCTGCGCTGGTATCCGGAATCCGCGCTCACGGTGGTGATGGCGGCGAAGGGCTATCCCGGCGACTATCAGAAAGGCACGCGCATCGAGGGGCTGGAGGAGGCCGCCAAGGTCGACACCGTCGAGATATTCCACGCCGGCACGGTCGCAAAGGACGGCGCGATCCTCGCCAATGGCGGCCGCGTGCTCAACGTCTGCGCGTTAGGGGCGACCGTGACGGAGGCGCAAGGCCGCGCCTATCAGGCCGTGGACCGCATCAACTGGCCGGAAGGCTTCTGCCGCCGCGACATCGGCTGGCAGGCGGTGGAAGCCGAGAAGGCCAGGGGCTGACAGGCTTTTTTCCGCTGCACGCGCAGGGAACCTTGCGCCATCGCTCCGCCACATCGACATTTCAAAAATGCGTAGTCGGCTGTTGGGCTTAGCGCCCTTCGCCGAGGACGCGTGCTACTGTGCATGGGGTTGTTTTCGACATTTTTGTTGGGAGCCGCTCCGCGACTGACCAGACAAGGATGCAGAAAGATGTCCGATCTCGCCGATCTTTATCCCGGCTTCGCCTCCGAGTGGATCAACACCTCCCTCGGCCGTATCTTTGCCCGCGTCGGCGGCAAGGGACCGCCGCTCTTGCTCCTGCACGGCTTCTCCGAGACGCATGTGATGTGGCACCGCGTGGCGCCGCAGCTTGCCGACAAGTTCACGCTGATCATCGCCGACCTGCCGGGCTATGGCTGGTCCGACATGCCCGAGAGCGACGCGCTGCACATGCCCTACAGCAAGCGCGCGATGGCCAAGGCCATGGTGGAGGCGATGGAGCGCCTCGGCCACGTGCACTTCGCGCTGGCCGGCCACGACCGCGGCGGCCGCGTCTCCTACCGCCTCGCGCTCGACCATCCCGGGCGGCTGTCGCGCCTTGCCGTGCTCGATATCCTGCCGACCTATAATTACTGGGAGCGGATGAACCGCGCCTACGCGCTGAAGATCTATCACTGGACCTTCCTGGCGCAGCCGGCACCGCTGCCGGAGACGCTGATCTCGAGCAATGGCGAGTTCTTCCTGCGCTTCAAGATGGCGAGCCAGACCAAATCGAAGACGCTCGACGCCATCGACGAGGGTGCACTGGAGCACTACATCGCCCCGTTTCGCGATCCCGCCCGCGTGCACGCGATGTGCGAGGACTACCGCGCCGGCGCCTATTTCGACTACGACCTCGACAAGGCCGATTTCGAGGCCGGCAAGAAGATCACCATTCCCATGCTGGCGCTGTGGGGCAACGCCGGCGTGGCGCAAGCCGCCGCGACACCGCTGGATACGTGGAAGCAATGGGCCACGAACGTGGATGGCATGCCGGTGGATTCCGGCCACTTCCTCACCGAGGAGAACCCCGACGTCACCGCGCAGGCGTTGCGCGAGTTCTTCGCAGGCTGAACTGCGCTGTCGCGACACACACAGCTGCTTGACCGGGCGATCCAGTACTCCGCGACGGTGGTGGTCGATAGGCCGCGGCGTACTGGATGCCCCCGCCTTCGCGGGGCATGACGGCGGAATATGTGAATTTACCGCCGCTCCCGGAAGAACTCCCGCAGCAGCCGCGCTGCTTCGCTCTCGCCGACACCGGAATAGACGTCCGGCGCGTGATGGCAGGTCGGCGAGGCAAAGAACCGCACGCCTGATTCCACCGCGCCGCCCTTGGGATCGGCGGCGCCGTAATAGAGCCGCCTGACCCTTGCAAAAGAGATCGCGCCCGCACACATGGTGCAGGGCTCCAGCGTCACGTAGAGGTCGCAGTCGACCAGGCGCTCGCTGCCGATCTTTTTCGCGGCCTCGCGCAGCGCAACGATCTCGGCATGGGCGGTGGGGTCGTAGTCGGTCAGCGTCCGGTTCGCCGCGGTGGCGATGACCTCGTAATTGCGGACGACCACGCATCCGATCGGAACTTCGCCCGCCTTTCCGGCATTTTCGGCCGTTTTGAGCGCCAAATCCATGAAAGAGGGGGCTTTCAAGCCTCGTATCATCGCCAGAAACCTGCTAGTAGCTCCGCCTTCAGCAAGAGTGAATACCGGTTTTGCCTGAGCATGCGGCTCGAAACGAGCGCGCACAATGCTTTCTGGCCACCCCCTGAGTGAGATTATTCATGCCTCGCGACAGCGACAAAGACAACGATTCCCGCGGCCGGCGTGATCGTGGCCCGGCCAAGGGCCGGTCCGGCAAGCCGCGCGGCCCCGAGAAGAAGTTCGCCAAGCGCGGCTCTGAGGGCAAGGGCGACAGCCGTCCGCCCCGCGGCGACCGCGACAGCCGTCCGTTCCGCCGCCGCGAGGAGGGCGATGCGCCGCGCCGCGATTTCAGCGACCGCCCGCGCTTCAAGCGCGACGACCGCGGTGGTGAGGAGCGCAGCTTCAAGCCGCGTGGCGACCGTCCGTTTTCGGATCGCGGCGCGCGTGACGGCGAGAAGCGGCCGTTCAAGCCGCGCGGCGATCGCCCGTCCTATGGCCGTGACGACCGTCCGCCGCGCAGCCGGGATCGCGACGATTCCCGCCCCGCCGGCCGGACCGGCGACAAGAAGTTCGGCGACAAGCGGCCCTACGCGCCGCGTGGCGATCGTCCGGAACGCAAGTTCGACGGCGAGCGGAAGTTTTCGCGTGGTGCGCCGGATCGCAGCGACCGGCCGCGCGATCGTGGCGAGCGCAGCGATTCAAAGCCGTGGCAGAAGCGCGATGCGGGTCCGCGCGGCGACCGGCCGCCGCGCAAGGATTTCAGCAAGGGCCCGCGCAAGGATTTCGGCGGCCGCGACCGCGGCGAGGACAAGCCCTGGCAGAAGCGCGAAGGCGGCGAGGATCGTCCCCGGTTCTCGCGTTCGCGCGACGATCGTCCCTCGGGCGATCGTCCGTTCCGCGAGCGGCCCAAATTCGATCGGCCCAAGTTTGATCGCCCGCGCGATGATCGTCCCAAGTTCGATCGTCCCCGTCGTGACGGCGATGGCGAGCGCGGCGACCGTCCGAAATTCAATCGCCCGCGCGAGCGCTCGGAAGGCCGCTCCGACTGGCACGAGCATCCGCGCAGCGAAGGCCGCTTCGGTGATCGTCCGCGCCGTGAAAACGAGGACGAGAGCAGGATCTTCGAGAAGCGCCCGGCCTTCGGTGGCCGCGGCGCCTATCGCGAGCGCGATCGGGATTTCGAGGGGCGGCCGCGCCGCGAAGACGCGCCGAAGCCGAAGAAGGTCGGCGAGCGCATCGCCAAGGCTCTGGCGCGCGCAGGGCTTGCCTCGCGCCGCGACGCCGAGGAGATGGTCACGCAGGGCCGGGTTACCGTCAACGGCCGCGTCATCAATTCGCCCGCGCTCGACGTGACGCCGAACGACGTCGTGGCTGTCGACGGCAAGCCGTTGCCGCCGCGCGAGCGCACGCGCCTGTTCCTCTATCACAAGCCGCGCGGCCTCATGACCACGCATGACGACCCCGAGGGCCGTCCGACCGTGTTCGACAATCTGCCCGAAGGTCTGCCGCGCCTGATCAGCGTCGGCCGGCTCGACTTCAACACCGAAGGCCTGTTGCTGCTCACCAATGACGGCGGCCTCGCGCGCACGCTCGAGCTGCCGGACACCGGCTGGCTGCGTCGCTACCGCGTCCGCGCCCATGGCGACGTCACCCAGGCACAGCTCGACGTGCTCAAGGGTGGCATCGAGGTCGAGGGCGTGAAGTACGGTCCGATCGATGCCACGCTGGAGCGCGACCAGGGCGCCAATGTCTGGCTGGTGTTCGCGATCCGCGAAGGCAAGAACCGCGAGGTGCGCAACGTCTGCGCCCATCTCGGGCTCGAGGTGAACCGGCTGATCCGCGTGTCCTACGGCCCGTTCCAGCTCGGCGAAGTCCCCGAAGGCCAGGTCGAGGAGATCAAGTCGCGTGTGCTGCGCGAACAGCTCGGCGACAAGGTGATCGAGAAGTCGGGCGCGCAGTTCGACGTGCCGCAGAAATCTTCTTCACCCGATGGCGAAGCGCCGCGCGAGAAGAAGCCTGCCAGCAAGCGGGACGTGATCAACGATCGCAAGGGCCGCCGCGTGCTGGTGCAGCGTACCGGCAGCGAGGAGGCGCGCGAGCGCAACGAGGCGGAGGCGAGCGGTTACGGCCCGCCGCGCCGTCCCAAGCGCGGCTATCACGGCAAGCGCGACCTGACGCCGCGGGAGGACTAGTTGCGCGTCGTCGGCGGTCGCTTGAAGGGGCGTAATCTCGCCTCACCGTCCTCGCGCGATATCCGCCCCACGGCGGACCGCCTGCGCGAGTCCGTGTTCAACATCCTCGTGCACGCGTATGACGATCCGATCGAGGACGCGCGCGTGCTCGATCTCTTCGCCGGCACCGGCGCGCTCGGCATCGAGGCGTCTTCGCGCGGCGCGAAGTTCGTGCTGTTCGTCGACAACGGTGCGGAGGCGCGGGCGTTGTTGCGCAACAATGTAGAATCGCTCGGCCTCGGCGGGGTGACAAAAGTCTATCGCCGCGATGCGACCGATCTCGGCCCGGCGCATCCCGTCGAGCCGTTCTCGCTGGTGTTCCTCGATCCGCCCTATGGCAGGGGACTTGCGGAGAAGGCGCTCGCGAGCTTGCGCGACGGCGGCTGGCTCACGCCGGGTGCGCTGCTCGTGGTCGAAGAGGCGAAGGCCGCGCAGTTCGTGACGCTTGATGGCTTCGAGGAATTGGAGCGGCGCGCCTATGACGACACGGAGTTCGTGTTTTTGAAGAGGCCGTAGCTTCGTGTTCAGTGCGTAGGGTGGGTTAGCCGAAGGCGTAACCCACCACTGTCTTTCTCAGCGGAAACAGAAAGGGGTGGGTTACGCTGCGCTAACCCACCCTACGCGTTCGAGGGCTACCGCCGCCCGAACAGCTTCTCCACATCCGACAGCTTCAGCTCGACATAGGTCGGCCGGCCGTGATTGCACTGGCCGGAGTTTGGCGTCTCCTCCATCTCGCGGAGCAGGGCGTTCATCTCCTCGGGCCTGAGCCTGCGGCCGGCGCGCACCGAGCCGTGGCAGGCCATGGTGGCGGCGACGTGCATCAGGCGGCGCTCCAGCGGCAACGCTTCGTCCCATTCGGCCATGTGCTCGGAGAGATCGCGCAACAGGCCGCCGGCATTGGTCTTGCCGAGCAGCGACGGCGTCTCGCGCACAGCGACCGCGCCGTGGCCGAAGGATTCGATCGCAAGCCCGAATGAGGTAAGCTCGTCGCTGCGCTCGAGCAGGCGCTCCACCGTGGCCTCGTCCATCTCGACGATCTCGGGGATCAAGAGGATCTGCCGCTGCACGCCGTTGGCGGCCAGCGAGGCCTTCAGCCGCTCATAAACGATGCGTTCATGCGCGGCATGCTGGTCGACGATGATGAGGCCGTCGCGGGTCTGCGAGACGATGTAGGTCTCGTGGATCTGCGTGCGCGCGGCGCCGAGTGGGCGATCGACGAGGTCGCTGACGGGCTGCGTCTCGAACCGCACGTCGGCACTGGGCGCGCCGACGTCGAACGCCGCCTGGGCGCGCTCGGAGAAGGCAGGCGCTGCCGCGCCATCGAATGACGGCATCGGCGCGACTGGGGCGGATGGCGAGGCCCGCCAGTCCCAGCTCGCCGGGCGCGGCGTGAAAGCGGGCCGGAACGAGGACAATGCGCTCTCGCCGCTGTTGGCGGCGGTGCGCCTGCCCTCGCGTGCGAGCCCTTCCTTCAATCCATGCACGATCAGCGCGCGCACGAGGCCTGCGTTGCGGAAGCGGACCTCGGTCTTGGCCGGATGCACGTTGGCGTCGACCTCGCGCGGATCCAGCGTGACGAACAGCGCCAGCACCGGATGACGGTCGCGCGGCAGATAGTCGGAATAGGCCGCGCGCACCGCCCCTAAGATCAGCTTGTCGCGCACCGGGCGGCCGTTGACGAAGAGATACTGCCCGAGCGCATTGGCTTTCGTCAGCGCCGGGGCTGCGGCATAGCCGGAAACGACGACGCCCTCGCGCTCGGCATGGACCTCGATGGCGTGGCTGCGAAACTCCGCGCCGAGGATGTCGCCGAGCCGTGTCAGCCGTCCGGCAGCGCCGGGCAGCGCCGCGGCCCAGGTCACCGGCGCGCGCTCTTCGCCCGCAAGCGTGAAGGCGACGTCCGGTCGCGCCATCGCGAGGCGCCGCACCACCTCGCGGATCGCCTCGGCCTCGGTGCGGTCGGTCTTGAGAAACTTCAGCCGCGCCGGCGTGGCGTAGAAGAGGTCGTTGACCTCGACGCGGGTGCCATGCGCGAGCGCCGCCGGCATGATCTCGGACTTCGCGCCGCCCTCGACGGTGAGCGCCCATGCATGCGGCTCGCCGGCATGGCGCGTGGTGATCGAGAGACGCGCGACCGAGCCGATCGAGGGCAGGGCCTCGCCGCGGAACCCGAGCGTGCGGATCTGGAGCAGGTCTTCGTCGTCGAGCTTGGAGGTGGCGTGGCGCTCGACCGCGAGCGCGAGATCCTTCGCCGTCATCCCGCTGCCGTCGTCGGTGATGCCGATCCGCCGCCGGCCGCCGCCATCGGTGAAGACGTCGATCCGGCTCGCACCGGCATCGATCGCATTCTCGACCAGTTCCTTGACCACGCTCGCGGGCCGTTCGACCACCTCGCCGGCGGCGATGCGGTTGACGACTTGCTCAGGCAATTGGCGGACGGGCATGGGCTCACTCGGCGAATATCCCAGTCTAATGCCTCGTGGGCACAAATGCATGGGGAAGGTCGAGCTTCCCACATGGCAAATGTGGCGCGTCTATCCTCGCTTACTTCTTATGCACGCGGGGAACGTGTTCCGCGCTGCCGCATATGCGGAGGACAATTCCGCGAAACCGCCTCGAAATCCCTAAACGATCACCACACGAAGCGGATTGCATCGCGATCGCGCCGTTCGAACTCTCTATGCGATGAACCGGTCCGGTGCAGGCGAACGGCGCAGGACGCAGCCGACCCGGTCATCGCAAAAAATCCAGGAGAAATGGATGAAGTTGGTGAAGACTTCTGCAATCGCATGCGCTCTTGCAGCCCTCATTGCGACGCCCGTTTTCGCGCAAGGCACGTCAGCTGGCACCAAGCCCGGCGGCACCGTGCAAAGCAAACCCATGCAGGGGGGCGCGTCAGCCAGCGAAGATGAGGATCTCGGCACGCAGCAGGGCGCTGCGGGTGAGAAGATGGGCATGAAGTCGACCAAGGGAACGAAGGGCGCGGTCGGCACTACGGGAAGCGCAGCGCACAAGGGGACGGTCGACGATTCCGCCTCGGGCAGTCCCGCCACCGGCAAGCGTTACTGACGCCGGAACGTGAACCTGCAAACCTCCGGTCGCTTGGCGGCCGGAGGTGTTTGTCCATTCAATCGTCGAAACTCCGGCCGCGTCCGGCCTTGACGTCGCTGCGACGCTTCTTGCCCTCGAGCCGGCGCTGCTTGGAGCCGAAGGTCGGCCGTGTCGCGCGCCGTGGCTTCGGCCGTATCATCGCCTCGCTCAGGATCTCGACGAGCCGGTCGATGGCGTCCTGGCGGTTGCGTTCCTGGGTGCGGAAGCGCTGCGCGTGGATCACGATCACGCCGTCCTTGGTCATGCGCTGGCCGGCGATGCGGGCGAGCCGGATCGTGGCATCCTCCGGCAGGGTCAGCTTGCGCGTGTCGAAGCGCAGCTGGGCCGAGGTTGCGACCTTGTTGACGTTCTGCCCGCCGGGGCCGGAGGCGCGGACGAAGCCGATCTCGATGTCGTCCTCGTCGATGACGAGATCGCGGGATATCCGCAGCATGATGGCACCATTCGTGATGTCCGGACATATCCCGGACGTCCACGTTCGGCAATGGCGCTCATGCGAAACGCAAATGGCCGGGGCGAGCCCGGCCATTTGACACAGAGGATGGAAGACCTCAGTTCGACTTGGGCGCCGCTGCCGCCGGCTGCGCCGCAGCCTGCGGGGCGCGGCCGACGACGACGGTCAGCAGGCCCTGGCCCCAGAGGCGCTTGGCGGCTGCCTTGGCGTCGTCCAGCGTGACAGCGTCGACGATGGCGTTGCGCTTCTCGATATAGTCGATCGGAAGCTTGTCCTGCTGATATTGCAGCAGCGCCTGGGCGAGCTTCGAGGACGTATCCAGCGCCAGCATCTGCGAGCCCTTGAGGTAGGACTTGGCCTCGTCGAGCTCCTTCTGCGTCGGGCCCTCCTCGGCGATCCGGCGCACCTCCTTCTCGATGGCGTCGATGGTGTCGTTGGCGCGGTCGGCGCGGGTGCCGGTATTGCCGATGAAGACCGCCGAATGCTCCATCCAGAGCAGGGATTCGAACACCGAATAGGCCAGCCCGCGCTTCTCGCGAACCTCGCGATAGAGCCGGGAGGACAGTCCGCCGCCGCCGAGGATGTGGTTGACGACATAGGCCGCCATGAAGTTCGGGTCGCTGCGCTTCACGCCGGGGCCGCCGAAGGTGATGACGGTCTGCGGCACGTCGAGCGGCACGAAGGCGCGCTGCGGCGGCTTGGCCGCCTCGATGTCGGGGACCGGCACGAGATTGGCCTTGGCGGGCAGGCTGCCGAAGGTGTGGTCGAGCAGCTTGCCGAGGGTCGCGGGATCGACGTCGCCGACGACTGCGACCTTCAAAGTGTCCTTGGCGAGCACGCGGCCGACATAGTCCTTCATGTCGGCGGCGGTGACGGTCGGCACGCTTTCCAGCGTGCCGTTGGTCTGCCGGCCATAGGGATGATCGCCGAAGGCGACCTCCAGGAATTGGCGGCTCGCCAGCGACGACGGATTGGTGGTCTCGCGGCGCAGGCCCGAGATCACCTGCGAGCGGATGCGCTCGACGTCGGCGGTGTCGAAATGCGGCGAGGTCAGTGCCATCCGCAACAGGTCGAAGGCTTCGTCCTTGTTGTCGCGCAACATGCGCAGGCTGCCGCGGAAGGTGTCGCGGGTGGCGCTGAAGGAGAGCTCGATGGCGCGGCGGTCGAGCCGCTCGTGGAAGGTCTTGGAGTCGAGATCGCCGGAGCCTTCGTCGAGGAGGTCGCCGACGAGATTGGCGACGCCCGACTTGTCCTTGGGATCCTGGGCCGAGCCGCCGGCAAAGGAATATTCCATGGCGATCAGCGGCACGGTGGCGTCCTGCACGAACCATGCCTCGATGCCGCCCGGCGAGATCAGGCGCTGGATCTTTGCTGCGGCCTGCGACGGCGAGACCGCGGCGAGCGCGAGCGCCGCGCCGGTGACGAAGGACAGCGCGAAGTGCCTTGTGCGTGGGAAGTGTTTTGCGCGAAGGAAGGGATAGGTCACGAACGCTTCTCCTCGCGCTTGGTGGTCGCAGTGTCCTTGACCAGATAGCCCGTCACCGAACGCTTCTTCTCGAGCCATTTTTGCGCAACAGCGCGAACCTGTTCGGCGGTCACCGCGCGAATGCGGTCGGGCCAGCTCCTGATGTCCTCGATCGACAGGCCGGTGGTCAGCGCGCCGCCATACCAGCGCGCCAGCACCGCCTGGTTGTCCTGGGCGTAGATCGCTTCCGCGATGAGCTGGGTCTTGACCCGCTCGAGATCCTCGGCGCGGATCGGGTTCTGCGCGATGTCGGCGATGACGCCGTCGACCGCCTGCTCGACCTCGGCGAAGCCGACGCCGGGTTTCGGCGCGGCCGAGATCGCGAACTGCGTCGGGTCGAGCGAGATGCTGGAATAGCTGGCGTTGGCGGAGACCGCGAGCGGCTTGTCGACGACGAGGGCGCGGTAGAGATAGGAATTGCTGCCGCTGCCCATCAGCTGCGCGAGCACGTCCAGGGCCGCGCTTTCGCCGGCCGCAGCCGTGGTCGCCGAGGGAACGAGATAATAGCGCCGCAGGCTCGGCTGCTCGACGCGCGGGTCGGCCAGCGTGACGGTGCGCGGTGCCGCCGGCTCCGGCTCCTGCGGACGGATGCGGCGTGCCGGGATCGCGGGCTGGGCCGGGATGGAGCCGAAATTGCGCTCGACCAGCGGACGGATGTCGGCGGCTTCGACGTCGCCGGCGATCACCAGGATCGCGTTGTTCGGCGCGTAGAAGCGGCGGTAGAAGGCCAGCGCATCCTCGCGATCGAGCTTCTCGATCTCCTGATGCCAGCCGATCACCGGCCGGCCATAGGGATGGTTGAGATAGAGCGCGGCCATGATCTGCTCGTTGAGCCGCGCGTCCGGATTGTTGGCAACGCGCATGTTGTACTCTTCGAGCACGACGTCTCGCTCGGGCAGCACGTTCTCGTCCTTGAGGATCAGGCCGGTCATGCGATCGGCCTCGAACTCCATCATGGTCGGCAGCTGCTCGCGCGGCACGCGCTGGTAATAGTTGGTGTAGTCGACCGAGGTCGAGGCGTTCTCGTTGCCGCCGACACGAAGCACGGTCTGGGAGAATTCGCCGACCGGATGCTTCGAGGTGCCCTTGAACATCAGGTGCTCGAGGAAGTGCGCGAGCCCGGATTTGCCCGGCGTCTCGTCGGCCGAGCCGACCTTGTACCAGATCATCTCCGTGACCACCGGCGTGCGGTGATCCGGGATCACCACGACCTGCATGCCATTGCTGAGCGTGAAGCTGGCGGGCGGGGCCGATGTCACCGTGGTCTGGGCGAGGGCCGCGCTGGCTGAGAGGACACTCGTCGAAAGCAGCGCGGCAAGGAGGCAGGCAGCCGATCGGTAAGAGGACATCATGATCCCTAGTGAAAGGCCGAGGTCCGGATGTCCGGCTCGGCGGCACGGCATGCTACACCGTGCGGCTGAGGCTTCGCGTCACGAAGCAGAGAACGCCGTCATCGTGAAGTTAAAGATAAGTCATGTGCTTCGTCCGGCCTACACCGGTCGATTGCGGCAGTTTCGTATGGGGACGCCTCTCGGCAAGAGCGCTATTTCTCTTTTTCCTTGCCACTGAGCACGTCGAAATATGTCCTTTTGGACTTATCCGGTCCCCCGGCGCCATAGGCGTAGTTGGGCGAGGGCGTCTGGTATCCGGGCGGTGGTTCGGTCAGGGATGCCCGCGGCGGCTCAGATGTGAATTGCTTGGATTCTTCGCTGTCACTCTTGAAGATGCCGAGCAGACCGCCCTTATAGCCGAGCTGGCTGGGGCTCATGGTTGGATTGTTTCCGCCCGGCTGGACAGAGTCGTTGCTCGACGTGCGGCTGCTGCCGTTGGTCTTGGCGGCGTTCAACTCGGCCGGAGTGAGTGGTCGGGCCGCTTCCCAGGGGTTCAGGAACTTGGTGCCCGATTTCTTCCTGGCGGCGGCAGCCTCCTTGCGGCGCTTCTCGTCCGGGTCTTTTGGCCAGTTCGGAGGAGCCGCCTCGGCGGCCGATGCCGGGGGCGGCAGGTCGAGCTTCGGCGGCACCACCAGCGGCGAACGTTCGCGGTATTCAATGCCGGGCGTTTCCATGCTCTTGGCGCCGAGACCCGACATCAAATTATCGATGATCTTTTCCTCGAAGGTCCGATCGTCTTCGTCATCGTCGCCGGCGCGGGCCGCGCCTGCTGCCATGACGACACCGATGCCGAGCGCGACAGCGGATAATTTCAACGCCCGCCAGAACTCCCACCGGGGGTCTCGAACCATCGAACCGCTGGTCTTCGAGCTGCGCATCAGTGTACCTGTTCCATATTGTGGCAGATTGCCGCTCGCACGCGGCTCAAACTCTCGCAAAAAGCGGGTTCCACCTGCCGGTCGTATCGGCCGGGATCAGGGCGCTTTTGCGGCGGGTACCCCCAGGAAGGAATCATACAATAGCGCCGCCACCCCAGCAACGATGGCCACGTCGGCGAGGTTAAACACATACCAATTATAGGTATTTCCGCCGATCTCGATGTGGAATAGGGCGAAATCCACCACCGCGCCATAGGCCAGGCGGTCGATGCCATTGCCGATGGCGCCTCCGATGATCAGGCCGAGCGCGATGGTCGCAAGCAGGGTGTGCGAGCGGGCCATCCAGATCGCCAGCGCGACCACTGCGATACCTTTGACGGCCATCAGCGCGAGCTGCGCCGCCTGGCTGTCGTTCTGGAGCCAGCCGAAGCTGATGCCGATGTTCCAGGCCAGCACCAGGTCGAAGAACGGCGTCACCTTCACCGCGCCGCGACGGGCGAGGTCGAACACGTTCAGCAGCCAGAGCTTGGAGGCCTGGTCGAGGATGACCGTGGCGATGGCCGAGACGATGCCGGCGCGGAGCGGGGTCATCGTGAGTGACCCAACGCCGCCGCGGCACACTCCGCCGTCGTCCTGGCGAATGCCAGGACCCATAACCCCAGGCGGTCGTTGATTGAAAGACTCGTGGTCATCAGCCTTCGCTGCAATTGGCGACGGTGGTAATGGGTCCTGGCTTTCGCCAGGACGACGCTAGATCAAACGCCAACCCCCAGCGCCTTCCATTCGCGCAGCGCCTTGGCATCGCGCGGGGTGACGTCGGGGTATTCGGGGTCTTCGCCGACCGTCGGCGAGATCTTCCAGGAGCGGGCGCATTTGGTGCCGACCGCCTTCTCCACCACGACGGCAACGCCGGGCACGGCATCGAGACGGAACGCGGAAGCCGGCGCCTCGCCCTCGCGCACCTCGTAGTTCGAGGTGATGCAGACTTCGGCGAGGTCGGTGTCGAACAGCGTCGCCAGCATGTCGCGGGCGGCGACATAGATGACCGGCGAGGCCTCCAGCGACGAGCCGATGTTCTTGGCGGCGCGTTCGAGTTCGAGCGCGCCGGTGACGACACGGCGGACGTTGCGGATCGCCTCCCATTTCGCGGCGAGCTTGTCGTCGCGGAGCTTTTCGAGATCCCCCGGAAATAGCGTGAGGTGCACTGAAGGCTCCGCATCCGGCCGGTACATGCGCCAGGCTTCCTCCGCAGTGAAGCTGAGGATCGGCGCCAGCCACTTCAGGATCGAAGAGCACAACAGGTCGATCGTGGTCAGCGCCGCCTTGCGCGTCGGCGAGGACGGCGGATCGCAATAAAGCGTGTCCTTGCGGATGTCGAAGTAGAACGCCGAGAGCTCGCTGTTCAGGAATGCGGACAGCGTCGCCACCACGTTCTTGAAGTCGAACGTCTCGTACGCCTTGCCGACCAGCTCGGCGCGCATCGCGAGCTCGTGCAGCATCAGTCGCTCGAGCTCGGGCATCTCGGCCGGCGGAACCGCGTCAGCCGGCTTGTAATGATGTAGCGTGCCGAGCATCCAGCGGATGGTGTTGCGCAGCTTGCGGTAGGTCTCGACCGTGTTCTTCAGGATCTCGGGGCCGATGCGCTGGTCGTCGGTGTAGTCGCAGGCGGCAACCCAGAGCCGCAAGATGTCGGCGCCGGATTCCTTGATGACGGCCTGCGGCTCGATGGTGTTGCCGAGTGACTTCGACATCTTGCGGCCGTCCTCGGCCTGGGTGAAGCCGTGGGTCAGCACGATGTCGTAGGGCGCGCGGCCCCGCGTGCCGCAGCTTTCCAGCAGCGAGGAGTGGAACCAGCCGCGATGCTGGTCCGAGCCTTCAAGATACATCACGGTGTCGGTGCCGCCGTCGATCTTGCGCTTGATGCCTGACAGCCCCGGGAAGTGCACGGGATCTTCTAGCACGAAGGCGTGCGTCGAGCCGGAATCGAACCAGACGTCGAGGATGTCGTCGACTTTCTGCCAGCCCTCGTTCGCATGCGCGCCCAGGAAGCGCTCGCGCGCGCCTTTCGCGTACCAGGCGTCGGCGCCTTCCTTTTCGAAGGCGTCGCCGATGCGGGTATTGACGGCCTCGTCCTGGAGGATCTCGGCGGAGCCGTCAGCCTTCTCGCGCACGAACACGGCGATCGGCACGCCCCAGGCCCGCTGGCGCGAGATCACCCAGTCGGGGCGCGCCTCGATCATGCCGTTGATGCGGTTTTCACCGGACGGCGGCACCCATTGCGTCACCGAGATCGCGTGCAGCGCGCGGGCGCGCAGCGTGTCGCCGGACTTGGTCTTGCCGCCTGCCGCGATATCCTTGTCCATCGCGATGAACCATTGCGGCGTGTTGCGGAAGATCACCGGCTTCTTGGAGCGCCAGGAATGCGGATATTGATGCTTGAGCCGGCCGCGCGCGAGCAGCATGCCCTTTTCGACCAGGGCCTTGATCACGGCCTCGTTGGCATCGCCCTTCTCGCCCTTGTCGTTGATGACGCGCTTGCCGACGAAGCCAGGGGCATGGTCGGTGTAGGCGCCGTTCTCGTCGACCGTGTAGGGGATCGCCGTGTTGATGCCGCGCGCATCGAGATCGCGCCCATGTGCCATCCAGGCGTCGAAGTCCTCGCGGCCATGGCCGGGGGCGGTGTGGACGAAGCCGGTGCCGGTGTCGTCGGTGACGTGGTCGCCGGGCAGGAGTGGCACGACGAATTCATAGCCGCCGGCAAGACCCTTCAGGGGATGGGCGCATTCGATTGCGTCCATGGTGTCGGCGGGGACGTCGCGCAGCTTTTCGAAGGCGGTGACACGCGCCTGCTTGAACACCTCGTCGGCGAGCGCGTCGGCAAGGATCAGGAGGTCGCCGTTCCTGGCCCAGTTGTCCGCCGGTGCGTCCGTCACCTTGTAGAGGCCATAGGCGATCTTCGGCGAGAACGAGATGGCCCGGTTGCCCGGCAGGGTCCAGGGCGTGGTGGTCCAGATCACGACGCTTGCGGAGGCGAGCGCGCCGTGCGCGGGCGAGGTCACCGGGAATTTCACCCAGACCATGTCGGAGGTGTAGTCCTCGTACTCGACCTCGGCTTCGGCCAGCGCGGTCTTCTCGACCACGCTCCACATCACCGGCTTGGAGCCGCGGTAGAGCGTGCCGTTGGCGGCGAACTTCATCAGTTCGCGCGCGATCTGGGCTTCCGCCGGGAAGCTCATGGTGGCGTAGGGGTGGTCCCAGTCGCCGATCACGCCGAGACGCTTGAACTCCTCGCGCTGCACGCCGAGCCAATGGGTGGCATAGGCGCGGCACTCTTTCCGGAAATCGATCATCGCGGCAGAGTCGCGGAAGTCGGGCTTCTGCTTGCCCTTCTTGCGATAGTGCTCCTCCTCGACCTTCCACTCGATCGGCAGGCCGTGGCAGTCCCAGCCTGGCACGTAGTTGGAATCGAAGCCGAGCATCTGCTGGCTCTTGGTGACGAGATCCTTGAGGATCTTGTTCAGCGACGTGCCGATGTGGATGTTGCCGTTGGCGTAGGGCGGGCCGTCATGCAGCACGAACTTGTCGCGGCCCTTGGCGCCCGCGCGCAGCTTCTCGTAGAGGCCGATCTCGTACCAGCGCTTGAGGATCTCCGGCTCGCGCTGCGGCAGGCCGGCGCGCATCGGGAAGTCCGTCTGCGGCAGGAACAGGGTTTTCGAATAGTCTTTGACTTCGGACTTTTGGGACTTTTGCGGCTTTTCGGACATGAGGCTGACTGGCTCGGAAGGGCGCGGGAAAACGGATGGCGATGCGGAATCGCGGGGTGAAACGACGAAATCCCGGTCTTGCGCCGAGCCAAAGGCTCAGGCGGAAGCCGGGCCGCTAATCCCTATGATGCGCCGCGCAAACATGGGCTCTCCATAGCAGGGGGCTAAGGGAAGCGCAAAGGTCCGGCTTGGCCGGTTTTCGGCCTCAATCGATGACGCCAAGCCGCGGAAATGCGTCCGGGGCGGCGGCCAGCATGGCGCGGGCGCGGGCGGAATCGTCGTCCATCTGGCGGATCAGGGTCTCGATGCCGTCGAATTTCAGCTCCTCGCGGATGAAGCCGACGAAGGCGCAGTCGAGCACCTGCCCGTAGAGGTCGCCCTTGAAGTCGAACAGGAAGATTTCCAGGAGAGGGGCGCCATTGTCGAAGGTCGGGCGGCGGCCGAAGCTGGCCACCCCGTCCAGGCGCTCGGTGCCGCGGCCGACCCGCACCGCGTAGATGCCGTGCTTGAGGCCGCAATTGGCGTCGAGGCGGATGTTGGCGGTGGGGTAGCCGAGGTCGCGGCCGCGCTTCTCGCCATGGATCACCTCGCCGGTGATGAACCAGGGGGCGCCGAGCATGGTGGTGGCTTCGTCAAGCTGGCCTTCGGCGAGCGCAATACGGATGGCGCTGGAGGAGACCGGCCGTTCATCGAAATCGACATGCGGCTGCACGTCGACCTCGATGCCGAGCCGGGGCGCCTCGTTGACCAGCAGGCTCGGCGAGCCGACCCGTCCCTTGCCGAAATGGAAGTCATAGCCGACCGCGATTGCGCTGACGCCGAGACGCCCGATCAGGTCATGGTGAATGAAATCTTGCGCGCTGGTGCCGGCTCTTGCCTTGTCGAAGGTCATGACCACGGCGCCGGAGAGCCCGGTCCCGGCCAGAAGCCGCAGCTTGGCCCGCTCGTCCGTCAGGCGGAATTGCGGGGTGTTGGGGCTGAAAAATCGCCGTGGGTGCGGCTCGAAGGTCAACGCCAGCGCAGGGCGGCCATGCGCCCGGCCCATCTCCAGGGCCGCTGCGATCACTGCGCGATGGCCGAGATGGACCCCGTCGAAATTGCCCATGGCGACCACGGCACCCCGGGGAATAGCGGAATCCGGCGTGGTGTCGCGGATAACGGTAAAATGCGGGGCCATCAGGGGAATTCTCGAGCCGGGCGGGACCGGCCGGGACCGTGGCTTGACCCGCCCGGCGAAGTCAAGCGGGGGAGGCGGCGGCATTGAACACGATTTCAATTCTTCGGGGGCCGCCCCAGTTAACGGGCTGTTTAACGCCTTGATGCTAGTCCTTGAAGCAGTGGAACTGCACGGGCCTCCGGCCTGGCAGCTTCAATCGTAATATTCCTGGGTTTGCGTTGGGGGAGTCGAGATGGCGGTTGATTTGTCGATGCCGGTTCTGGTGGTGGATGACTACAGCACCATGATCCGTATCATCAGGAATCTGCTGAAGCAGCTTGGCTTCGAGAACATCGACGATGCCAGCGACGGTTCGGCGGCGCTGAACAAGATGCGCGGCAAGAAGTACGGCCTCGTGATCTCCGACTGGAACATGGAGCCGATGACGGGCTACGACCTCCTGCGCGAAGTGCGCGCGGATCCGAACCTCGCCACCACGCCTTTCATCATGATCACGGCGGAATCGAAGACCGAGAACGTGATCGCGGCCAAGAAGGCCGGCGTGAACAACTACATCGTCAAGCCGTTCAACGCGGCGACGCTGAAGACCAAGATCGAGGCGGTCTTCCCGGACATGGCGAGCGCGTAAGGCGCGCGCTAAAGCTTTCAGCTGAATTCGAAGGCCCGGGCTTTTGTCCCGGGCTTTCTGCGTTGGGAGTGTCATTCCGGGGCGCCCGAAGGGCGAACTATGGTGCGCAATTGCGCACCTGAGAATCTCGAGATTCCGGGTTCGATGCTCCGCATCGCCCCGGAATGACGATCAGATCACTACCACTTCAATTCGCGCATCAGCGCCTTCGGCGGGTGGCCGAACAATTCCATCACGGACGCCGGGTCGAGCTGGTCGAGACCTTCGAACTCCTCGGCATGGATGCCGCGGGTGACGAACAGGCAGTCGATGCCGAATTCGCGCGCGCCGGTGAGGTCGGTGCGGACGGAATCGCCGATCGCCAGCACGCGTCTGCGGTCGATCTGATGGCCCTGGCGTTCGCCGGCGAGCGCCATCGCGCGCTCGTAGATCGGCCGGTGCGGCTTGCCGTAGAAGATCACCTCGCCGCCGAGCTCGCGATAGAGCTCGGCGATCGCGCCGGCGCAATAGATCAGCCGGTCGCCGCGTTCCACCACGATGTCCGGGTTGGCGCAGACCAGCGTCAGCTTGCGCTCGCGCGCCTTCAGCATCATGCCGCGATAGTCTTCCGCCGTCTCGGTCTCGTCGTCATAGAGGCCGGTGCAGACGATGTAGTCGGCCTGTTCCAGCGGCGCGGTCACCGCATCTAAGCCCCGATAGATCGAGTTGTCGCGCTCGGGGCCCAGCCAGAACATCTTGCGGCCGGGATGTTCGGCGACATAGAGCCGGGTCAGGTCGCCCGACGAGACGATCGCGTCATAGGTCTCGTCGGCGACGCCGAGCTTGCGCAATTGCCGCTGCACGGAGTCGGCGGGGCGTGGGGCATTGGTGATCAGGATCACCGTACCGCCGCGGCTGCGATAGGTGTGCAGCGCCTCGCAGGCTTCGGGGAAAGATTCGAGGCCATTGTGGACCACGCCCCAGATGTCGCTGAGCACGACGTCCACATCGCCCACGAGCTCGCGCAGGCTTTCGGCGAAATGCAGCGTAGTCATGATGCGCGCGACCGATCAGATCCGGCGCGCGAGCGCCGCGTTGCCGGTGATGCGTTGTGCCGGAGGCGCGGCTGACGTCGCGCCTTGGCCGAGTGGAGCGAAGCCATTGGATCCCTGAATATCCTGCGCCTGGTTCGGCGAGGCCCCGCCGGTAGCAGATGCCCCCTCCGGCCGCAATGGCCGGGGCGGCGCGAACAGGAACCCCTGGCCGAACCGAACGTCATAGTCGAGCAAATCGACCACGGCGCGCTCGCCTTCGATCCGCTCGGCGATCAGGTCGATGCCGAAACGGCCGAGCAGGTCTGAGAGGTCGGACGGGTGGATGTCGGAGGTCGAGGCCTGCCTCGGGTCGAGCAACAGCGTGGCCGGAACCTTGATGAAGCGCACGCCGCGGTCGGCGAGTTCGCGCGGCTCGATGCGCAGATCCGTGACATGGTCGATCGAGAAGCGGAAGCCGCGCTGGGCGAGCGCGGCGAGGTTCTCGGACTCGGCCGGGCCGAGATTGCGGAAGGTCGACTGCTTGAACTCCAGCACCAGCGACGGCGCCAGCGCCCGGTTGGCTTCGAGGAAGTCGAGGCATTGCGCGAAGGTGGTCGAATTGCCGAGCGTGGAGGCCGCGACGTTGCAGAACACGCCGACGTCCTTGTTGCGGACCATGAGGCGGCGCAGCACCTGCACACAGCGCAGCATCACCATGTTGTCGATGCGCCCGATCAGGCCCGAGGCCTCCGCGATGCTGATGAATTCCTCGGCGGCGATCAACTGGTCGCGCTCGTCGCGGACGCGAGTCACCGCCTCGTAGAACCGCACCTTGCGCTGCGGCAGCGTCACCATCGGCTGGAGGAAGATGTCAATGCGGTTCTCGTCGATCGCGTTGCGGAGCGTAGCGAGCAATTGGGTCTGGTTGCGTCCGTTGGCGGTCTGAACCGGATGGGCGGTTTGGGCCTGAACTGCCGGTGCCGGCCGCGGCTGCGCTGCGGGAGGCGGGGGAGCCGCGGGAAGCAGTGGCGGCGCCACCGGCCGCTCCCCGAGCGGCGCGATCAGGTCGATCGGCGCTTCCAGGTCCGGCCTCGCGGCCGGAGCCGCCGCAGCTGCAGGCGCGGCGCCAGCCAGCAGGTCCTCATGGGTGGACACGGTGGAAGCGAGCTGCCTGACCAGCCCGCCGAGCTCGTTGATCTCGCCGACCACCGACTGGATGCGGTCGGAATTGGTCGAATTGGACGAGGCGATGCGCCCTTCCATCGCAGCTAACCGGCGGCCGAATTCGGCCACCTGGCGGGCGAGGTCGGCGGTGCCGCGCGAGAGGTCGGCGATCTGGCCGCCGACGTCGCTACGGTCGCGCAGCCGCATCGACACCGCGTTGTAGAGGATCAGGAAGGTCAGCGCGGTCAGCGCCACGATCGCGGATTCGGTTCCGCTGATGCCGGCGACCGCGTAGAGCACAA
Organism: Bradyrhizobium niftali; assembly: GCF_004571025.1. Lineage (GTDB taxonomy): Bacteria > Pseudomonadota > Alphaproteobacteria > Rhizobiales > Xanthobacteraceae > Bradyrhizobium > Bradyrhizobium niftali. Next base: position 66,046 of record NZ_SPQT01000016.1, read on the forward strand.
GCCCGAGCGAGGCCGCGACCAGAACCATGCAGATGGCGATGAAGATCGTCGAAATGCGAATCATGCCGCGCGTTACGCCTCAAGAGCTGACTGCCTCACCCGGGAAAACACGGGTTACTGTGCGAACCCGTCACGCCTCATGCTCCCCCAAGCCGCATGACCCTAACATCATTGTTGATTCGAGGGGATAGTGGTCCGTTTGCCCTTCAAGTCAGGCCAGCCCGGCGAAAGCCTTCGAGGTAGTGCTCGCGGTCGGAGGCGAGTTTGATCGGCATGAATTCGGCGATCCAGGTCAGCGAAACGTTCGGCTGGGTTCGGTGGAGTTCCTTCAGGGCAACCCGGGCGGTCTCGGTTTGTCCGGCCATGCCGGCAGCGGCAACCAGCACCCGGTGCCCGCCGACGAAGTCGCTACGCTGGCGCAGGGACTCCTGTGCGAGCCGGATCGCTTCGGCGTAGTCGCTGCCGAGGAAGCGGGCGAAGGCGGCGATGCCGAAATAGACCGGCGCGTAGGGATCGCGCGGGCTGAGGCGGATCGCCCGGCGCGCGGCCTCGTCGGCATCCTGCCAGCGGCCGCAATAGCCCAGCGCCAAACCATAATAGCCCTGCGCCAGCGCAAAATTCGGATTGAGCCGGAGCGCGGTCTCGAACTCGGCGAGCGAGTCCTCGAACCGCCGCGCGAACAGATGGACATGGCCGAGCGCATTGTGGGCCCAGGCATCCTCATCGTCGGCGCGGATCGCGGCCCTCGCCGCGCGCTCGGCGAGGGGTATTGCCGTGGCCATCTCCATCCAGCCCATATGCGCCGTGAACATGTAGCTGGTGCCGAGCAGGCCGAGCGCCTTGCCGTAGTTCGGGTCGAGCGCGATGGCCTTCTCGAGCAGCGCCTGCGCCACGACATGATCCTGCCGCGTCACGCGCCAGTAGTGGGAAAGGGCGCGCATCACGAGATCCCAGGCGTCCAGGCTGTCGGGCGGCTTGCGCTGGGCGCGAAAGCTCTCCGCGGCGTAGAGCTGTGGCTCGATCGCGGCGACGATGGCTTCGGTGATCTCGTCCTGCACGGCGAAGACGTCGGCGAGCTCGCGATCATAGCGCTCAGCCCAGAGATGACTGCCAGTGGCGACGTCGTTGAGCTGAGCGGTGATGCGGACGCGGTCGCCATCCTTGCGGACGCCGCCTTCGACGACATAGCGCACGCCGAGTTCTTCTGCGACCTGCCGCAGATGAACCGGGCGGCCCTTGTAGATGAAGGAGGAGTTGCGCGCGATGACGAAGAACCAGCGCAGCTTCGACAGCGCGGTGATGATGTCCTCGCTGATGCCGTCGGAGAAATAGTCCTGCTCGACCTCGCCGCTCATGTTGGTGAAGGGCAGGACCGCGATGGCCGGACGATCTGGCAGCGGCAATGCCGTTGGTGGCGCGTTGGACGGTTGGGCCGGCGCCGCGGGCGTTGCGGCCGAGGAAAGTTCCGTGACATCGCCGACGAAGCGCACACCCTTGCGCGCGATGGTGCGGATCAGCCGCTGCTCCTCGCCATTGTCGTTGACCGCGCGCCGCGCTGCGTTGATCCGGCTGGTAAGGGTCGATTCCGAGACGACGCGGCCGTTCCAGACCGCATCGAGCAGATTGTCCCGCGTCACCACGCGCTCGCGGTTGCGGACGAGATAGAGCAGAAGATCGAAGACCTGGGGCTCGAGCGCGACGAGCGTCTCCATCCGCCGCAATTCGCGGCGTTCGGGATCGAGCACGAAATCCTCGAAATGAATTGTCAATCTGCCCTCGGCTCCCGTCCGGAAATCAAGGTACTCTCAGCGTAAAATAAGGCCGCTCTCAAGGCCAGCGAGCTGCATGCGCTCTATCGTCCCGGCGTGTTCAACCGCAGGAGATTTGCCATGTCGACATCCGCAGCGCTCAAGCCGGCGCCAGCCCAACCCGATCTCGCTGCCGTCAAGCAGCGCCAGCACGGCGCCTGGTCGTCCGGCGACTATGCCGTCGTCGGCACCACCTTGCAGATCGTCGGCGAACAGCTTTGCGAGGCGCTGGATCTTCGCGCCGGCAGCAAAGTGCTGGACGTCGCTGCGGGCAACGGCAATGCGACGCTGGCGGCGGCCCGGCGCTGGTGTGACGTCACATCGACCGACTACGTTCCGGCGCTGCTCAAGCGCGGCCGCGAGCGCGCGGCAGCCGATCATCTGATGGTCGAATTCCGCGAGGCGGACGCCGAAGCGCTGCCGTTTGCCGATGGCAGCTACGACGTCGTCGTCTCGACCTTTGGTGTGATGTTCACGCCGGACCAGGACAAGGCTGCTGCCGAACTCGCACGGGTCTGCAGATCGGGCGGCAAGATCGGCCTCGCCAACTGGACGCCGCAAGGCTTCATCGGTCAGCTCTTCAAGACCATCGGCGGGCATGTGGCGCCGCCGGCCGGCGTGAAGTCGCCGGCATTGTGGGGCACACCGGCCCGCCTCAAGGAGATGTTTGGAGACCAGGCGTCGGAGATCACCGCCGAGCCGCGCATGTTCGTGTTCCGCTATCGCTCGCCGGAGCATTGGCTCGAAATCTTCAAGTCGTATTACGGGCCGATGCTCAAAGCCTTCGCCGTACTCGACGAGTCCGGTCAGGCTGCGCTGCGGCACGACCTCATCACGCTGCTCGGCGAGTTCAACCGTGCCGACGACGGCACGGTCGTCGTGCACAGCGAATATCTGGAAGCCGTCATCACCAAGCGCTGATGCGGCTTGAGGTCAGGCCGGCGTTCGGCCTGACCTCAACATCAGGCCGGGGCGGCGGCGCCGACCGTGTCGGCCGAGACCGCCTCGCGGCTGCCGAGCGGCTTGGGCTCCCCGGTGGTCGTGTCGCGCAGGGTCTGCCGTTCGATCTCCGAGTTCAGCTCGGCGCCGAACATGACGACGATCGCGGACATCCACATCCACATCATCAGGCCGATCGCCGCGCCGAGCGAGCCGTAGGTGGCGTTGTAATTGGCGAACTCGGACAGATACCAGGACAACAAGGCGGAGCCGGCAATCCAGAGCAGGGCGGCCGTCACCGCGCCGAGGCTCAGCCATTGCCAGCGCGGCGCGTCGCGGCTGGGTGCGAAGCGGTAGAGGATGGCGAGCGCCGCGAGCAGGATGAGGAACAGGAGCGGCCATCTTGCCAGCGCCACGATCAACTTGCTTTCGGGCGCCATGCCGAGGTGATTGAGCGCGAGCGGGAAGGCGACGACGGCACCCACCATCAGCAGCAGTGCGGCGATGCCGCCGACCGTGAAGGCCAGCGACACCGAGTTCAGCCGGATGAAGCTGCGCTTCTCGCGCTCCTCATAGGCGACGTTGAGGGCGTCGAAGATCGATTTGACGCCGGCATTGGCGCTCCAGATCGCAAGCAGGAGGCCGAGCAGGAAGGTGGCGCCAAGCGTCGTATTGCCCTTCGACACCACGCGCCCTACCTGGTCCTCGACGATCTGGAACGAGCCCTCGGGCAGCATCGTCGCGAGGGTCTGGAGATTGGCGCTGATCGTGGCGGGATCGGCGAACAGCCCATAGGACGAGACGAGCGCGGTGACGGCCGGAAAGATCGCGAGCAGCCCGAAGAACACGACGCCGCCGGCAGTGGCGAGCAAGCGATCGTCGTCGATGCGCTGATAGGTGCGCCAGAAGATATCCTTCCAGCCGGCCCAGGGGATCGCGAAGGGGCTACTGGAACGGCGCCCGCGGCCGGGCTGCGTCGCGGCACGGGTTACGCTCGTTTCCGGAGAGCTTGCTTCGTTGTTGCGGTGGTCTTGCGGCGGCCCCGGCCGGATCAAGCCGGGGTCCTGGAAGTAGCGTTCGGCGGTCAGCACGAAGACGACGGTGGCGGCGACCAGCAGCCAGGAGTCGAGCTGTCCTGAGCGCCGCGCCGCCATCTCACGCGTCCAACCTGTGCCCGTGCCGTCTTCGACGCGCGGCCGTGAAGCCCAGCAGCCCGACGGCTGCGAGCATCAGACCCAGTTGCACGGGACGGTTGGCGCGCACGGGCCGGATGTTGCCGCCATGGCGGCGTTCGCCGGGCGCGAGGGGTGCCAGGGGAATCGTCGTCGCGACCTCTTTCACTGCCTGCTTGACCGTTCCACGCGGAATCCGCGGGGTGGCGATCGCAACGCGCAGGCGGCTGGCCAGCGGCACGATCGGCTTGTCCCGACGCTTCATCTGAGCCAGAGCCGCGCCGGCGCAGCACGCAGCCAGAACCAGCAGGACCGCGCCGACGGCACCAAAGCCCCAGAATTGTCCGTAGGTGATTGCGATCCAGCGGTACAAGGCAACCAGACCGACAAAGAAGGCCGCGATCAGGAACAGCCCGGCCACGGCGAACAGGCCGGCCGCGACCGCATAGGACGTCGCCCGTCCCGTGGCCTGGCTGGTGCGGTCACGCAAGTAAGACCGGGTGGCGCGCTTGAGATGGTTGAGTTTCAGCGCCACGCCGGCGCGCAGCAATTCGCCCGATGGCGCGAGCATGCGGACATCCTCCGAGAGCGAGACATTCGTCGGGGATGAACGTGACGGGATTTGACTTGTTCCGCGCGGGACGCCGCCGCGGTGACCGATCAGCCGAGATCGGCGGCAGCGATCCAGAACACCTCGCCTTCGGAGGCTTCGGTGTCGAGCCAGAGCAGCGGCAGCTCCGGAAAGGCCTCGTCGACCAATTCGCGGCCGCGGCCGATCTCGCAGATCAATCCGCCATCCGGCGTCAGGTGATCGGGGGCGTCGCGCAGGATCCGGCGCACCACGTCGAGACCGTCGGCGCCGCCGTCGAAGGCGAGCTTCGGCTCGGCCTGGCACTCCGGCGGCAATGCCGCCATGCCTTCCGCATCGACGTAAGGCGGATTGGTGATGATGAGGTCGTATCTGTTGTCGCCGAGCGGGGCGAACAGGTCGCCGCGATGGAGCGTGACCCGCTCATCGAGCCCGTGCTCCCCGACATTGCGCGCGGCGACTTCGAGCGCGCCCCTGGAGATGTCGACGGCATCGACCATTGCATTCGGGAAGTGATACGCGGCGAGGATGGCAAGGCATCCAGATCCCGTGCAGAGGTCGAGCACGCGTTCGACGGCCGCGGGGTCGTCGATCAGCGAGCCGGCCTCGCCATCGCCGCCGAAATGCGAATCCAGGAGCTCGCCGATGAAGGAGCGCGGGACGATAACGCGCTCGTCGACATAGAAGGGCAGGCCGCGCAGGTAGATCTTGTTGACGAGATAGGCGGCCGGTTTGCGCGTGGTCACGCGCTTATGGATGAGATCGAGGATGGTCTTGCCTTCCGCAGCCGTGACGCGCGCGTGGGCAAAGGCCTCGAACTGGTCCGGATGCAGATGCAGGGCCTCGCAGACCAGGAAGGCCGCTTCCGCCACCGGATCGGTCGTTCCGTGCGCGAAGGCGAGCTTGGCCTCATTGAAGCGGCTCACGGCATAGCGGACGAAGTCGATGAGCGTGACAAGCTCGCCGCGGCCGACCTTCGCAAGTTTTGGCGCGGCGCGGCCGCGCGCGGTCTTTTTGGAAGCTCTTGCCATCAGGGCTTCGTCCAGCGCGCGGCGGCCTCGTCGTCACGGGCATGGGCTTCGACCCAGCCGGTGCCGGTGGCGCTCTCTTCCTTCTTCCAGAACGGCGCGCTGGTCTTGAGATAGTCCATCAGGAACTCGGCTGCCTGGAATGCCGCCTGACGATGCTGCGATGCGGTCAGCACCAGCACGATGTTCTGGCCGGGCATGAACCGGCCGACGCGGTGGATGACCGTGACGCCGTTGAGCGGCCAGCGCGTGGTCGCCTCGTCGACATGACGCTTGATCTCTTCCTCGGCCATGCCGGGATAATGTTCGAGCGTCAACGCGGCGATCTTCGCGCTGTCCTCGTCGCCGCGGCAGATGCCGGAGAAGCTGACGACCGCACCGATGTCGGTCCGGCTCCTGGTCAGGAGCGCGATCTCGCGCGCAATGTCGAAATCGTCTTCCTGGATACGGATGGTGACGGGGCCGGTGGTCGCAGGGGAAGTCATGGGCCTAGCCGCCGGTCATCGGCGGGAAGAACGCGATCTCGCGGGCGCCCGCGATCGCGGCGTCCGACTTGACGTGGGCGTGGTCGATCGCGGCGCGGATGACCTTCGGCTTTTCGAACGCATAGGCATAGGCCTCGCTCCGGCCGGACAGCCAGGCGATCAGCTCTTCCACGGTGCGCACGGTCGCTGGCGGTTCGATGGTCTCCTCGGCCTTGCCGACCCGTTCGCGCACCCAGGCAAAATACTTCACCTTCATACCTCATCCTCCTTGATGAGGTGATGGATGCCGGAGCGGAAATAATCGTAGCCGGTGTACATGGTGAGGATCGCCGAGGCCCACAGCAGCAACAGGCCGATCTGGGTCACGACAGGCACGACCTGGTCGCCGGCCTCGCCCGCGAGCAGGAAACCGATGGCGACGAGCTGGACCGTGGTCTTCCACTTGGCAAGCTTGGTGACGGGCACGCTGACGCGCAGCGCGGCGAGATATTCGCGCAGGCCCGAGACCAGGATCTCGCGGCACAGGATCACGATGGCGGCCCACAGCGACCAGCCATGGATGATACCGTCGGCGGCCAGCATCAGCAGGCAGGAGGCGACCAGCAGCTTGTCGGCGATCGGATCGAGCATCCGGCCGAACGCCGATTGCTGATTCCAGATCCGCGCGTAGTAGCCGTCGAGGTAATCGGTGACTGCTGCCGCGATGAAAATGGCGACCGCGACCCAGCGCAGCCACAGCGGCTGATCCAGAATCGACTGCGCATAGATGCACCCGACCACGACCGGGATCGCGGCGATCCGGCCATAGGTCAGGATGTTCGGGAGGGACATCGCGCGGCTGGTCGTCCCTCGTGTCGTGGCGATGTTCATCCGTCCTACCAATACCGCTGTGGCCCGAAGGTCAACCGTTCCGCTCCTCAAATGGGGTGCGAGATGCGACGACCATATGACCACGGCCCCCTTTAGTTCACCCCGGCTGGGGATGGAAATACTCGAAAATCCTGCGGGCGCTTTCGGCGCTCACCCCCGGAACCTTGCCGAGATCGGCGATCGAGGCCCGTTCGATCTCCTTCAGGGTTCCGAAATGATGCAGCAAGGCACGTTTGCGTGACGGGCCGATGCCCGGAATCTCCTGCAAACCGGCCTCGCGGATGTCCTTCTTGCGCAGCTTGCGATGCGAGCCGATGACGAAGCGGTGGGCCTCGTCGCGCAGGCGCTGGATGAAATAGAGCACGGGGTCGCGCGGCTCGAGCTTGATCGCCTCGCGCTCCGGCATGAACAGGGTCTCGCGGCCGGCATCCCGGTCCGGCCCCTTGGCGACCGACATCAGCGATACCTGGGTCAGGCCGAGATTCGCAAAGATCTCGCGGACGGCATTGAGCTGGCCGCGGCCGCCGTCGATGATCACGAGGTCGGGCCATTGCGGAAAATCGTCGTCCTTGACCTTGGCCCCCTCCTCGGGCGGGTTGATGAGACGCTTGAAGCGGCGCTCCAGCACCTCGCGCATCATGCCGTAGTCGTCGCCGGGCGTGAGCCCTTCCGACTTGATGTTGAACTTGCGGTACTGATTCTTCACGAAGCCGTCCGGGCCGGCGACGATCATGGCGCCGACCGCATTGGTGCCCTGGATGTGGCTGTTGTCGTAGACCTCGATGCGCTTGGGGGCATGCGGCAGGCTCAGCGTCGTCGCCATGGCGTCGAGCAGGCGGCCCTGCGTCGCGGTGTCCGCGAGCTTCCGGCCCAGCGCCTCGCGCGCATTGGTCAGCGCGTGTGCGACGAGTTCCTTCTTCTCGCCGCGCTTCGGCGCGGCGACCTCGATCTTGTGCCCAGCCTTGATCGAGAGCGCGTTGGCAAGCAGCTCGCTCTCCTCGATCTCATGCGAAAGCAGGATGTTCTTCGGCGGCGGCTTGTCGTCGTAGAACTGGGCGAGGAAGGAGCCGAGCACTTCTTCGGGCGTAAAGGTCTTCTCCGCCTGCGGGAAATAGGCGCGGTTGCCCCAGTTCTGGCCGGTGCGGAAGAAGAACACCTCGACGCAGGAGAAGCCGCCCTCCTGGTGGATGGCGAACACGTCGGCCTCTTCCACCGTGCGCGGATTGATGCCCTGTTGCGACTGGATCGCCGACAGCGCGGCGAGGCGGTCGCGGTAGAGTGCCGCGCTCTCGAATTCGAGCTCATTGGCCGCCTTCTCCATCTCGCCGGCGAGTTCCTGCTTCACCGCATGGCTCTTGCCGGAGAGGAAGTCGGTCGCTTCGCGCACCAGCGTCGTATAGCCGGGGAAATCGATCTCGCGGGTGCAGGGACCGGCGCAGCGGCGGATCTGGTAGAGCAGGCAGGGCCGGGTGCGGCTCTCGAAAAAGGAATCAGTGCAGGAGCGGATCAGGAACGCGCGCTGCAGCGCCGTGATGGTGCGGTTGACGGCGCCGGCGGAGGCGAACGGGCCGAAGTACCGGCCGGGGCGGGTCTGCGCGCCCCGATGTTTCAGGATCTGCGGCGCCCAATGGTCGCCGGTGATCAGGATATAGGGAAACGACTTGTCGTCGCGCAGCTGCACGTTGAAGCGCGGCCGCAGCTGCTTGATGAGGTTGGCTTCCAGCAGCAGCGCTTCGGTCTCGGTGTTGGTCGAGACGATCTCCACGGTCACGGTGGCGGCGATCATGCGCAGGATGCGCGCCGGCTGCGGCGCACTCTGGCGCGCGTAGTTGGAGAGGCGTTTTTTGACGTTCTTGGCCTTGCCGACATAAAGCACGTCGGCATTCGCATTGAGCATGCGATAGACGCCGGGCGAGGTCGGCGCGAGCCGGACGGCGCGCTCGATTGCCTCATGGCCGCTCGCCAGCGGCTCTTCGCCGACCGCGCCGCTCTCTTCCAGGATATCGGGCAGCAGAGCATCGTCCTCGTCGTCGCCGCCTGTGGTGGCGGGATCGAGGTCAGGCGGTGCCGTCTCCTGGGACGGGGCGTCCGGTGCCATGCCGCGCCTGGATTTGCGCGCGCGGGCGTCGTCCGGATTGTCGGTGGAATCGTGAACCATGGGGCGAATTTAGGCGCTGGGGATACCGATTTGAAGTTCCGGCCATGCTGCACGCACAGGATGGCGGGCGCGGTTCCCGGTAACGCTTCCTTAAGTCTGTTAAGCGCGCGGTAACGGGTCTTAACAGCCCTTTAACTTAAAACTCTCGATAAATCTTACGCGAAAAGGTCTTGGTTCCGTAACCATGCGACATGGCGCGGCGCGGCGGCGCGGGCATCGCACCGGTTTACGGCGGTTGCGTTGGAGTGTGTGATGAAGAGGCTCGTTGTGGGCGCGGCCGTGTTGGTTGCCGCCGGCTGGACAGCTTCGGCAGAGGCCGCCGATCTCAATTACGGGCAGCGTGCGCCCTATACCGTCAATCAGCCGCTCAATGCCTATAGCTGGGCCGGTCCGTATCTCGGTGCCAATCTCGGCTATGAGTGGGGGTCGGTGAGTAACTCACCCGTAAAGCCCTCCGGCTTCGTCGGCGGTGTGCAGGCCGGCTATAATTTCCAGAACGGTCCATGGGTGTTCGGCGTCGAGGGCGATATCCAGGCCGCCGGCGCTGATGACACCTTCGCGCCGTGGAAGTTCTCCAATCCGTGGTTCGGCACTCTGCGCGGCCGTGCCGGCTATGCCTTCAGCAACGTGCTGGTCTATGGCACCGCCGGCCTCGCCTTCGGCGAGCTGCGTGCGCAGACCTTCGGCTGGACCGAGTCGCACACCAGCGCCGGCTGGACCATCGGTGCCGGTGCGGAAGTGGGCTTTGCGCCCAACTGGACCGCCAAGCTCGAATATCTCTACATCGATCTGTCGACGAGCCAGTTCGCAATCACAGGCGTGTCAAACGGCTATAGCGCCAGCGTTGTGCGTGCAGGCGTGAACTATCACTTCTGAAAGCCAACTAAGAAAATACCGGACAATAACCTCCCGGCCGCTCGCGGCCGGGACTTTTTTTGCGCCAGGTTTTTTGAGTCAGGCCCGCTAGGAAAGGATGACCAAATTGACCGCCTTCGGTCCCTTCCCCTTCTTGTCCGGTTCGACTTCGAAAGTAATACGCTGTCCTTCGGCAAGGTCCTTCAGTCCCGCTCGCTCCACAGCAGTGATGTGAACGAAGACATCGCGACCGCCGTCATCCGGCTTGATAAAGCCGTAGCCGCGCTCGCCGTTGAAGAACTTGACCGTTCCCGTCATGGCCATCGGGAAACTCCCCCTCATTGCTCCTCCGTCGCGACGCAGACTCACGTCACGACATGACCGGGCCGTACGGAGCCCGGGAGCTGGCCATCCTTGGGCGGACGTTTCGGTCCGGCCGGATCTTTATTAGGCCTTCACTCCGCCGCAACCATTCGCGGAAGCGGAACGTAAAGCCAGTCACCGAAATAGCATAATACGGTTCTTTGCAGATTGACTACGGCTCCTGCATATTTTTCCCAAGAATGCCGGAGTGTTACGGCCTCGGCACCTCTAATCGGAATCTGGCAGCGCCGCCCTGGCCGAGCGGCATTTCGAGCTCGGGCAGGATCGTCTTGAGCTCGCCGTGCAGCGTGTAAGGGGGATTGACGATCAGCAGTCCGGTGGAGGTGAGGGCTGCGCCGTCAAGTTGCGGCGCGGCGCTGAATTCGAGGCGCAGGCATTTGCCCGGCGGCTTTGCTGCGGCTGCGAGCCGCGCCACGAGTTGCGCCAGCGTGTCGGTGGCGCGCCGGCTCTTGGCCGGATACCAGATTACATAGATACCGGTTGGCCATTTTGCGAAAGCCTCCGAGAAGGCTTCGCCCAGCCGCTCGAACTCGTTCTTTGCCTCGAACGGCGGATCGATCAGCACCAGCCCGCGCCGTTCCTTCGGCGGCACGAAGGCCGGCAGCGCCATCCAGCCGTCGAGATCGACCACGCGGGCCTGCTCGTCGCGGCGCAGCACGTCGATCAGCGCCTTGCGCGCCTTCGGCTCGAGCTCGCAGGCGACGAGGCGATCCTGCGGCCTGAGCAGGCCGCGCGCGATCAGCGGCGAACCCGGATAGGCCTTGAGCTCGCCCTTCGGATTGAAGGCGCGGACGATGTCGAGATAAGGCTTGGTCAGTGCGGCGGTCTCGTTCGACAGGCGCGCCTGCATCAGCCGCGCGATGCCGGTCAGCCATTCGCCGCCGCGCCGCGCCTCGTCGCTTTCGAGATCGTACAGGCCGGCGCCGGCATGGGTGTCGATGACGCGGAACGCCCCCGGCTTGTCCTGCAAGTAAGTGAGGATGCGCGCCAGCACGATGTGCTTGATGACATCGGCGAAGTTGCCGGCATGGAAGGCGTGACGGTAGTTCATGCAAGAGCACTACGCCACGTCACGGCCTGAGCAAAGAGGCACTAATGCGTGTCCCGGACGCGGTGCGGCGTGTAACGCTGCGCCGCTGAGCCGGGACCCAGCTTCTTCGTTCGTGATGGGCCCCGGATCAGCGGTGCACCACGCCGCGTTTCGCGGCGCATTGCACCGCATCCGGGGCACGAGAGCCGGTCTACCCACCCCTGATCGGCGGCATCGTCACCTGGTCGCGGCGGCAGGCGCGGCGGTCGATCTCCTCGCAGGCGCGGAATTGCAGGTCCTTGCTGAGGCAGATGCGGACCTCGGAAAGCCGCGTCCGGTTGCAGGTGACCGAGATGGCGGCGCTGCCGAGGCCCGGATTGGCCCTGATGAAGGCCTCCTCGACCTCCGCCGGCGCCACGGTCTTGGCTTGCGACAGGTCGAGATACTCGGCCGGAATCTTGATCGCGGCGCGCGCTTTCCGGATCGTCTCGAAATAGCTGCGGTCGGCGAGCCCCGAGCAGGTGCCGTGCTTGTCCCATTCGTTGAAGATCAGGCCCGGCGCGGGCATCAGGTCGAGCATCGAGGAGACGATGCTGCGGTTCAGCCGTGGCGCCGGCCGCTGGCAATATTCCGGAAAGCCGTTCTCGTATTGCGGCCACAATCCGTGCACCACGAAAGCATAGGGCCGGCCGCTGCACTGGATCTGGGAGCGGCCGCCGCGCTCGGCCGCCTCCTCGCAGAAGGAGGGCGACCACGACAGCGACAGCACATAGAAATCGAACTCGCCGGGCGCGTTCTGTCGCCTGTCCTGGGCTTGCGCGGCGCCCGTCAGCGAGACCAGCCCGGCGGCAAGGGGCAGGGCAAGGACCAGCGAGATCATCAGGCGGGAGAACGAGTGCAATCTGGAATGAAACATGGCAACGCCCCTCAACTAGACTGTGCAGTCGAGCCTAGCAGGCGAGAAGAACATTTCAAGAACAAAATTCGGGCGGCCCCCGTCAGGCCGCTGGGCTAGCTCCGAATCAGGGCTCGTCGAATTACTGCCTGGCGGCGCGGCAGGCCGGATTGTAGGCCCAGTTGCGGTCGAGCCCGACCACGCACCATTCGACACCATTGCCGTAACCGGCGAAGCCGCCATCCTCGATGATCGAGAAATGCACCTTGCGGACCTTGCCGTCGTTGAGCATGGCCTCGCCGGTGCAATAGCGGCGCGGGATGTTGTCGGACTGCCAGGGCCGGAACGCGGTCTCGCGCACGGCGGAGAAGCCGGTGATCTTCAACGAGGAGTTCCAGAAGGAGCTTTCCTTCTCCCAGAACTGGGTGGCGATCGTCGGCAGCGCCTTGTCACAATCGGCGACGCCGCCGTCATAGCGCGGTCCGCTCAGCCAGAAGTTCAGCTCCAGCGGATTGGCCGCCCTGGCCTCACCGAGCGACAGCGCCCCGAACATGAGGCCGAGCACGGCGGCAAAGCGGAGCGATTTCAGGGAGGTCGAGGCGCGCATGGGCAATCCAGACAGAATGATCTGCGAAGGTCGGACGGTGCCGCGAAGGGCGGGTGAGGTCAAGTGCAGCGCGGCAACACTTGGCCAGGAGTTGATCTAAACGTCGCATCCGACAGGGCTTCAGTTCTTTTCACTTCCGTCCCGGCACCGTAAACTGGCGCCAACCAATTGGAGTAACGGGAATGCGAATCATTGCGGCCGCGGGCCTTCTTGCCCTGGGTATGATGGCGAGCCAGCCGGCGCGCGCCGATCTCCTTCCGGTGCCTCCGTTCAAGGGCAACGACACCGGCGGCATCATCGCCTATTCGATGGCCACCCAGGTCGATGCGCGGCAGGTCGCGGTCGATCACTGCGCGCGCTACGGCAAGGTCGTCAAATTCCTCGGCGTGCAGGCCTATGAGGGCGGCTACATCTCGTTCTCCTGCCGCTGGGTGCCCTATGGCGCCGCCAACCAGCCGATCCGCACGCTGTACTGAGGCGTTTTCGTAACGCAGCGATCTCTCAGCCGGGAGCATCCCACATGACGCGCAAACTTGCTTTGCTCGGCTCGGCCGTTTGCTTCGTGTTGTCGGCCGGCAGCGCCTCTGCCGACGATCTGCCGGTGCGCAAGGCCGGCCTGTGGGAATTGAAGATGGTCAGGAGCGGCTCTGCGATGCCGGAAATGACCATGCAGCACTGCACCGACGAGACCGTCGACAAGGAGATGAACAACAACGTCTCCCCGATGGCCAAGCAGATCTGCGCCAAGCAGGACATCAAGAAGACCGCGACCGGTTATGTCAGCGATTCCGAGTGCAGCGTCGCCGGCATCAGCACCACCTCGCATGCCGAGATCACCGGCGACTTCAACTCGGCCTATACGGTGAAGACCTCGTCACACGCGCAAGGCGGCGCCGCCGGCACGGCGGGGCGCGACACCACCATGACGCTCGAAGCGAAATGGCTGGGCGCCTGCAAGCCCGATCAGAAGCCCGGCGACATCGTCATGCCCGGCGGCTTCAAGATGAACGTGCGTGACATGGATAAGTTGAAGGCGTTGCTGCCGAAGTAGGTTGTCTTCCCCTCTCCCCTTGCGGGAGAGGGTGGCTCGCCGCGTAGCGGCGAGACGGGTGAGGGGTATCTCACCGCGTACTCTCTCGCTTCTGAATTCGCGGAAGCAACCCCTCATCCGGCGCTTCGCGCCACCTTCTCCCGCAAGGGGAGAAGGGAAGAGCGGCCTACACCGGTATTCTCACGCTCGCCCTTAATCCGCCCATCGGGCTGTCGCCAAGCGTGATGTCGCCGCCGTGGGAGCGGGCGATGTCGCGGGCGATGGCAAGGCCGAGGCCCGTGCCGCCTTCGTCCTGGTTGCGGGCGTTGTCCAGCCGCAGGAACGGCTTGAACACCTCTTCGCGCAGATGCGCGGGAATGCCCGGGCCGTCGTCGTCGACCGTGACGGTCAGATAACGGTGATCGCGCTGGCCGGTGATGGCGATGCTCTTGCCGTAGCGCGCTGCATTGGTGACGAGGTTGGCGAGGCAGCGCTTGAACGAGGCCGGCTTCACCGTCACCACGGGCAGTCCGTTGAATGCGACGGTCGCAGCGTGGCCGTGGCGTTCGGCATCGCTGCGCAACTCCTCGAGCGCCTGCGCCATGTCGGTCGGCTGCGACTGCTCGCCGGAATCGCCGCGGGCAAAGGCGAGATAGTCCTCCAGCATCATCGACATCTCGTCGACATCCTTGCGCATGCCCTCGAGCTCCGGGTTGTCGCCGATCAGCGCCAGCTCGAGCTTGAAGCGGGTCAGGATGGTGCGCAGATCGTGGCTGACGCCGGCGAGCATCGCGGTGCGCTGCTCCATCGTGCGCTCGATGCGCGACTTCATCTCGAGGAAGGCGACCGCCGCGCGCCGCACCTCGCGCGCGCCGCGCGGCCTGAAGTTCGGCGCCTCGCGGCCCTTGCCGAAGCTCTCGGCTGCATCGGCAAGACGCAGGATCGGCTTGATCTGGTTGCGCAGGAACAGCACCGCGACGATCAGCAGGATCGAGGACGTGCCGACCATCCAGAACAGGAAGATCTCCGAGTTCGAGGCGTAGGCCGCGCTGCGCTGTGCGAACACGCGCATCACGGCGTCGTCGAGCTGGATGCGGATCTCGACGAGGTTGGAGCGGCCGACCGTGTCGATCCAGAACGAGCGCCCGATCTGGCGGCCGAGCTGCACCGACAGCGTCTGGTCGAGCAGCGAGAAGAACGGCTTTGGTCCCGGCGGCGGCATGTCGCCGGCGGGCAGGAAATCGACGACGAGGCCCAAACGCTGCTGGGCGATGCGACGGATCTGGTCGCGATCCTTGTCCTGCGGATAGCCCTTGTAGACGTCAATCAGCGCGGCGATGTCCTGCACCACCGCGGCCGACAGGCGGCGCGTCACCGTATTCCAGTGCCGCTCCATGAACACGAAGGCGACGACCGATTGCAGGATCACCATCGGCACGATCATGATGAGCAGCGCGCGGGCATAGAGGCCGGTCGGCATCCAGCCCTTGAACGCGTTGCCCATCCAGCCATTGGCGGCGGAGACGCGGCCGGCGGCGCTCTTCAGCAGCGTCAGGCCGGTATCGATCGTGCTCATCGGTCGCGCTTCACTGCTTTATGGCGATGCCACCAGCCGGTAGCCGATGCCGCGCACCGCCTGGAGGAACAGCGGATTGGCGGGATCGGTCTCGATCTTGCGCCTGAGGCGGTTGATCTGCACGTCAACGGCGCGCTCGTTGACGCTGCCATTGCCGGTCAGTGCGCTGCGCGGCACGGTCTCGCCCGGGGTCTCCGAGAGAATGCGAAGCATCTCGCGCTCGCGGTCGGTGAGGTGAATGACCTCCTCGCCTTGGCGCAATTCGCCGCGATCGAGATGGTAGACGTAGGGACCGAACGCGATCTTCTCCACCACCGCGGCCTGCGGCGGCGGGGCGGCGCGCTTGAGGATATTGTTGATGCGCAGCGCAAGCTCGCGCGGCTCGAACGGTTTTGCCACGTAGTCGTCGGCGCCGATCTGGAGCCCCTCGATGCGGGCTTCGGCCTCATGGCGCGCCGTCAGCATCACGATCGGCACCGAGGAGGAGGTGCGGATGAAGCGGGCGAGGTCGAAGCCGGTCTCGCCGGGCATCATGACGTCGAGGATCAAGAGGTCGAAATGCAGGCCCATGAGCTTCGAACGCGCATCGCTGGCGCTGGCCGCGGTCGAGACACGATAGCCTTCGCTGGCGAGGAAGCGCGACAGCAGATCGCGGATGCGGCGGTCGTCGTCGACCAGCAGAAGATGCGGGGCGTCATCGGCCGGTTGCACCGGCGGACGGGCGAGCGTGGCAGCGAGCGGCACGGTCACTCCTTTGCGTCTTGATTGACGGAGGCGAAGATCGTCTCCAGCACCTTGTCCGGATCGTCGCGGTCGATCATCGCGCGCAGGAAGCGCTTGACCGTCTCCGCATCCTGCGGCGCCATCTCGGCGAGCGCCTTGGTGATCCGCGTGGTCTGGAGCCCGGCGAGCTTCTGCACCAGCGCCTCGCCCTTCGGCGTGGCATAGAGCAGGCGCTGGCGGCGATCATTGTCGCCGGTCTTCTGCACGATATAGCCCTCGTCCAGGAGCTGCTTGAGCACCCGGCCGAGCGACTGTTTTGTGATGCGCAGGACGTCGAGCAGATCGGCGACCTTCAGTCCGGGATAGCGGTAGACGAAGTGCATGACGCGGTGATGGGCCCGGCCGAAGCCGAATGCCTCCAGCTCCTGGTCGGGATCGCCGACGAAGTCGCGATAGGCGAAGAACAGTAGCTCGATGATATCCCAGCGCAAATTGCCTCCTTCGCCTGCGGCCGGCCGGAGCTCGGCAGCGTCTTGAGAGGGAGTCGCGAAATTTATGTCAGGCATATTGACGTATCTTGGGTTCAATGTTACAAAACGATCAGCCCGCACGAAATTTTAGATCGTTTCGCGTCGGGTGGCATTTTCTAAGAGCGGCCGGAGAGAGCCGGACAGGCGGCAACGGCCGGATCAGATCTACCGTGCGATTGTCGAGCGGCATTTCGGCAAAACATACTGGACTTCCGCCTTCCGCAAAAGCATGTCCTCGGCGACATGCTGGTCACGGAAACCGGCCGTAACAAGGCTGGCGGTGGTTCGGCCAACAATCTAATCAAGCCAGCCGGGCCCGGAACGGGCAGGCGGGCGCCCGAACAGCGCCGCTACCGGCAGCGGGAGGCAAGGACATGAGCATGAAATTCGACATCCAGCCCGCATCCAACCCGACGCCCGAGAAGGATCGGGTCGCCAAGCTGGTGGACCCCGGCTTCGGGCGCGTCTTCACCGATCACATGGCTGTGGTCCGCTATAACCAGGCCAAGGGCGGCTGGTACGAGGCGAAGATCGAGGCGCGCGCCAACTTCCAGATCGATCCAGCCGGCGCAGTCCTGCACTACGCTCAGGAGATTTTCGAGGGCCTCAAGGCCTACAAGCGCGACGACGGCGGCGTGAACCTGTTCCGCCCCGACGCCAATGCGCGCCGCTTCAAGGACTCCGCCGACCGCATGGCGATGGCGCAGCTGCCCGAAGACGTCTTCATCGAGGCGGTCGAGCAGGTCGTGCGTATCGATCGCGCCTGGATGCCGGGCGGCGAGGGCAGCCTTTACCTGCGGCCCTTCATGATCGCGAGCGAGACCTTCCTCGGCGTCAAGCCGTCGTCCGAATACATCTTCGCGGTGATCGCCTCGCCTGTTGGCTCCTACTTCAAGGGCGGACCTGCGCCGGTCTCGATCTGGGTGTCGGAGAACTACACGCGCGCCGCGATCGGCGGCACCGGCGCCGTCAAGTGCGGCGGCAATTATGCGGCGAGCCTGCGCGCCCAGGCCGAAGCCATCCAGCACGGCTGCGATCAGGTCGTGTTCCTCGACGCGGTCGAGCGCCGCTACATCGAGGAGCTCGGCGGCATGAACGTCTTCTTCGTGTTCGACGACGGCTCGCTCTCGACGCCGCCGCTCGGCACGATCCTGCCCGGCATCACCCGCGACTCCATCATCGCGCTGGCGAAGGATGCCGGCAAGACGGTGCGCGAGGAGCCGTACTCCCTCGACCAGTGGCGCAAGGATGCAGGCTCCGGCAAGCTGAAGGAAGCCTTCGCCTGCGGCACTGCGGCCGTGATCTCGCCGATCGGCAAGGTGCGCTCGGTGAGCGGCGATTTCGAGATCAGCGGCGGCGCCGCCGGCCCCGTCGCCATGGGCCTGCGCAAGCAGCTCGTCGACATCCAGTACGGCCGCACCAACGATCCGCACAACTGGATCCGCAAGGTGTTTTGATCGACGGCGATTACGTTTCCCCTCTCGCAAGGGAGAGGGGAAACACGCAACGTTTGTGGCTTATTGCGCTATGAACGTGCTGCTGCCGACACGCGACAAAGCCAGGAGACATCGAAGCATCCTGGACATCGCTATCATGGCAACGCAACTCTCCCAGCCCCTGAAATGGGCCGTTCTCGCCGCAATCACCGGCGTTAGTGTTTTCGGCATCCTGACCATCGGCCCCGCGCCCGAGGTCGCAGCGCAAGACCGCTCGCCGATCGTCGACGTGCGCACCACCGATCCCGAAATGAACGCCGCGATCGCGCGCGGCCGCGGCACGCTCCCAACCTTCTGGGCCTCGTACGAGGCGCCCAAGCCGTCGGAGGCCGGGCACGCCCTGAAAGTGCGCTTTTCCACCCGCAAGGGCGGCGAGCACATCTGGATCGCCGAGGTGAAGAAGCTGCCCAACGGGGCCTATTCCGGCCGCTTCGCCAATGAGCCGCGCGATCTGCCCGGCAAGCACGCGGGCGACGAGGTCAAGTTCAGCGAAGCCGACATCTCGGACTGGATGTTCATGCGCAACGGCAAGATCGTCGGCGGGGAGACCATCAAGCCGACGCTGAAGTCGCTGCCAAAGGCCGATGCCGATGCCCTCCGGGCGCGCATGGAGCAGCCGTAGCGGTAGGGTCTCTTCCCTTCTCCCCTTGTGGGAGAAGGTGGCATAGGCGGCCATTGGCCGCCGTTCTTAAGAACGCCGAAGCTAGGCTTCGGCTATGGCGCCGGATGAGGGGTTCTCTCCGCGTGTTTGGAAGAGAATGACCCGCGGAAAGAGACCCCTCACCCGTCTCGCCGCTACCGCGGCGAGCCACCCTCTCCCACAAGGGGAGAGGGCAAGACCGGTTGCCGCCTCGCGCGTCGGCTGGTAAACGCCGCGCATGGCCGAGAAACCCAAAAAACCCCAGAAACTGAAGGCGCGTCTGCCGCGCGGGCTCGAGGATCGCGATCCCGCCGCGATCCGGGCGACGCGCGAGATGGTCGAGAAGATCCGCGCCGTCTACGAGCTCTACGGCTTCGAGCCGGTGGAGACGCCGGCGATGGAATACACCGACGCGCTCGGCAAGTTCCTGCCCGACCAGGATCGCCCGAACGAGGGCGTGTTCTCGTTCCAGGATGACGACGAGCAGTGGATTAGCTTGCGCTACGATCTGACCGCGCCGCTCGCCCGCTATGTCGGCGAGCGCTACGGGACCGACGCTCTCGTCTTGCCCTACCGCAGCTACCGCGTCGGCTACGTCTTCCGCAACGAGAAGCCCGGCCCCGGCCGCTTCCGCCAGTTCATGCAGTTCGATGCCGATACGGTCGGCTCGGCAACGCCGGCGGCGGATGCCGAGATCTGCATGATGGCCGCGGACACGATGGAGGCGCTCGGCGTTCAGCGCGGCCAGTACGTGGTGAAGGTCAACAACCGAAAAGTGCTCGACGGTGTTCTGGAAGCAATCGGGCTCGCTGGTGACGAGAATGCCGCACGCAGACTGACTGTGCTGCGCGCAATCGACAAGCTCGACAAGTTTCCCGCCGACGAGGTGCGCAAATTGCTCGGTCCCGGCAGATGGGATGGTGGCGAAGAGGGCAAGGGCGACTTCACGAAGGGCGCCAATTTGAGCGCGGCCGAGGCTGACGTTGTTCTCGCCATCACCAAACCGCGCGACGATTGGAAAGAGGCCATTGCCGCGGCGGAAACTTACCTCGCCAAGACCGAAGTTGGTCAGGCCGGCGTGAGCGAGCTGGAAGAGATCGCCAAGCTGGTCACGGCGTCGGGCTATGGCGCGGACCGCATCAGGATCGACCCCTCCGTCGTGCGCGGCCTCGAATATTACACCGGCCCCGTCTACGAGGTCGAACTCCTGCTCGACACCAAGGACGAGAAGGGCCGCCCGGTGCGCTTCGGCTCCGTCGGCGGCGGTGGCCGCTATGACGGTCTCGTCTCGCGCTTCCGCGGCGAGCCGGTGCCGGCGACCGGTTTCTCGATTGGCGTCTCGCGCCTCCAGGCCGCGCTGACGCTGCTCGGCAAGCTCGACACGCGGCCCGAGTTCGGTCCCGTCGTCGTCACCGTGTTCGACCGCGACCGCGTCGCCGACTATCAGAAGATGGTCGCGTCCTTGCGCACCGCCGGCATCCGCGCCGAGCTCTATCTCGGCAATCCCAAGAACATGGGCAACCAGCTCAAATATGCCGACCGTCGCAACAGCCCCTGCGTGATCATCCAGGGCTCCGATGAAAAGGCGCGCGGCGAGCTGCAGATCAAGGATCTGATCGAGGGCGCCAAAGCGGCCGCCGCCATTGCCTCCAACCAGGAATGGCGCGAGAGCCGCCCGGCGCAGTTCTCGTGCAGCGAAGCCGACCTCGTCGCCAAGGTGCGCGAGGTGCTGGCGCGCCATGACGTGAGCTGGGGCTAGCCATTCGCGCATCGCCTGATGCCCGGGCTTGTCCCGGGCACCCACGTCCTGTTTGATGCACACGACTTTGAATGATCGGGACAAGCCCGATCATGACGACAGCAGCAGGGAGAAAACGATGCCTGAGATCACCGTCAGCATGGCCGAAGGCCGCACCGACGAGCAGAAGGCCGGCATGATGCGCGACATCACGCAGGCGCTGGTGAAGAATCTCGGCGTCGACGCCGATGCCGTCGTCATCCAGATCAACGAAGCCCCGCTCCGCCACAAGATGAAGGGCGGCAAGACCTTCGTGGAGCGCGCGGCGGCGGCGAAGAAGTAGTTTCGGCGGGCGCGGGTAGCCACAGTCGCAGCAGCAATCACAACTGTCGTCCCCGCGAACGCCGGGACCCATAACCACAGGGAGCGGTTGTGGGCGAGCTGCTAACTACGAGTCTTCGCCAAGCTACTCCCTGAGGCTATGGGTCCCGGATCTGCGCTCGCTACGCTTCGCTTGTCCGGGACGACAGCGGAGTTTGAGGGACGATGGACGCACGCGACTTCATCACGACAGGCATGAGCGCGGAGCGCACGCTGGTGGTCCCGGTGGAGCGCACGGTCGGACATTTCGTGCCCGGCATGCCTTTTGTCTATGCGACGCCGATGATGATCCTCGAGATGGAGATGACCGCGGGCGACGCGATCCGCTCTGCGCTTCAGCCGGGCTGGGTCACCGTCGGCACCGAGGTCGACATCCGCCATCTCGCCGCCGCCCTCGTCGGCGCGACGGTGCGGACCACCGCGAAGGTGGTCGCGGTCGAGCGCCGCGTCATCCGTTTCGAGGTCGAGGCGTTCGAGGGCACGCGCAAGCTCGGCGAGGGCCACCACGCGCGCGGGCTCGTCAATGTCGAGATGTTCAACAAGCGCCTCGGCGCTACGTAGCTGCCACTCGCTCTGACCTCATCCTGAGGAGACCGCGAAGTGGTCGTCTCGAAGGATGGCCGCGGGCGAGAGCCGGGCCTGCATGGTTCGAGACGGCGCTGACGCGCCTCCTCACCATGAGGGCTTGCTACTTCGCCAATTCCCTCGACCGCTGCGTTGCGGCCGCAATCGCGCGGATCATCAGGTCGCGCAGGCCGGGCTCACCCATCAGCACACCGAGCGCTGCGGCCGTGGTGCCGCCGGGCGAGGTGACGTTCTGGCGCAGCGTGCCGGAGGGAAGCTCGGATTGATGCAGCAGCTCGCCCGAGCCGGCGACGGTTTCGCGCGCGAGCTTCGTCGCCAGCGCCTCGGGCAATCCCGCTTCGACACCGGCGCGCGCAAGTTCCTCGGCGAGCAGGAACACATAGGCCGGCCCCGAGCCGGACACCGCGGTCACCGCATCCATCAGGCTCTCATCCTCGACCCATTCGACCGAGCCGGTGGCGCGCAGCAGCGCATCGGCGACCGCGCGCTGCGTGGCGCTGACGTTGTTCGCCGCAACCGCCACCGTGATGCCGCGGCCGATCGCGGCCGGCGTGTTCGGCATCGCGCGCACCACGGCGCCGCCGCAGACCTCCTGGAGCGAGGCAATCGTGGTTCCCGCCATGATCGAGACCACGGAGGTCTTCTCCGAGACGAAGGACTTCAGCTTCGCGCCGGCCTCGCGGAACATCTGCGGCTTCACCGCGACGACCATGGTCTCGACCTGGCCTGCCGCCTTCGCATCGGGATTGAGCGCCACGCCCTTGGCGGCAAGCGCGCTGATCTCGGGCGTGATATGCGGGTCGACCACCGCGACACGGCGCGGATCGAGCCCGCCCGCCAGCCAGCCGGTCAGCATCGCGCCGCCCATCTTGCCGGCGCCGGCGAGAAGGATTGTGCCGGTGATGTTTTGAAGGGTGCTGTTCGCCACTGTGGTCACCACAAATTCGGTGTCGTCCCGGCGAAGGCCGGGACCCATAACCACGAATGTTTCTAGTGGATGCAGGTGTTGGCAACAAGCCGCGTGCCCCAAGCGATATCACGCGGTATGGGTCCTGGCCCCCGTGCGCAATTGCGCACTAGGCCGGGACGACGGTGGGGAGGGAGCGGCGGCTCCCTACGTCACGAGAACCTTACGCCTCTCCAACCGTATCGAACATCGCCGCGTCCATCGCTTCCGTCGTGGTCTTGCCGGCCCACACCACGAACTGGAACGCCGGGAAGTAGCGCTCGCAGGCGTGGATGGCGCCGGCGAGCATGGCTTCGCATTGCGCGGTCGAGGCGGTCAGTCCGCCCGGCAGCACCAGGGCCTGGCGGTGCATG
The DNA here is from genome assembly GCF_004571025.1 of Bradyrhizobium niftali. Classification (GTDB taxonomy): domain Bacteria; phylum Pseudomonadota; class Alphaproteobacteria; order Rhizobiales; family Xanthobacteraceae; genus Bradyrhizobium; species Bradyrhizobium niftali. The sequence continues at coordinate 88,885 of NZ_SPQT01000016.1, forward strand.
ACCATGCCGGTGTTGGTCCACAGGTCGAAATGGCCGACCCACAACTGCTCGTTGACGGCGGCAACGAGCCGCTGCACTTCGCTCCGCCGCGCGACCGGAATCTTCATGTCGAACGCGCAGGCCAGATGCAGCGCCTCGATCCCGCCCATCCAGGTGAAGGAGAGCTGGTAGTCGGTCCATTGTCCCTTCGAGACAATCGTGAGTTCGTCTTCGCCGGAGCGTTCGAACGGCCAGTTGTTGCTGGCAGCGATATCCTCGACCACCGCGAGCGGATGACTTCGGGAATCGATAGCGCCTTCGAGCAGGGACATGCCGTCTCGACCTCTTGCCTTCTTGTTGTCTTTGATACGCACGCGGTTGGTCCGGCGCGCGCTCCCTTAATATTGCTAAGGCGATCCCCTTGGCGTCGCTCTCGCGATCCCGGGATCAGCGCGGGCTTGTCGCGGATCAACTGATGTGATTTGCGGAATCTGCGCAACTGGCTGCCGAGTCCGTCCACAAGTCAGGACTCGTTCGTCCACAGCTCATCTCCGCCACAATTCTTAACGGAGGAGAACAAACCGGAATCGGATCGGCCGGCGCCTGCTGCGTTCCATGTGCCGGTGCCCTCCTTGCGGGTCCGGATCGGTCCCGCCCTGTTCGAAGTCCGCCCCGCAGGATTTTCGCAGAGTTTCGCTCTGACGTCATAGGCACATGCGTAGTACCCATAAGGAAGGTTCTTGCTGGCCGTCTCCCGGTTCGTCATAATTCGAAATAGTCCACCCATATCGGGTGGATAAGTTCTCAGGGCGGGGTGGAAGTCCCCACCGGCGGTAAGGGCCGAAAGGCCCAAGCCCGCGAGCGCCTTCCCCGGGATTTGTCCTGAAAAGGGATTTTATCCGAAGGGAAGGGTCAGCAGATTCGGTGCAACTCCGAAGCCGACGGTTAAAGTCCGGATGAAAGAGAACGGTCGGTGGCAGACGCATCGCAAGGTGCGGCTGCTTGTCGTTCCGTGTGCCCTGATTCTGGTCCTTAACTGAGGAAAGCCATGAATCAGATGTTGCAAGATCCCCAAGTCCAAACTTCCCAAGCTGAAACTGCCGAGACGACCCAACCGCCGGTTCCCGTGGACCCACCGGCCATCGAGCATCCGCGTTTTGCAAAACCGCAGCGGGTGGCCTTCGTGCAGGCCTGCTGGCACCGCGACGTGGTCGAGGAGGCCCGCATCGCCTTCATGAAGGAGGCCGAGGCGCGTCACCTCACCCATGTCGACGTGTTCGAGGTGCCGGGCTCGTTCGAGATCCCGCTGCACGCGCAGATCCTCGCCAAGACGCGGCGCTACACCGCGATCGTCGCGGCCGGCCTCGTCGTCGACGGCGGCATCTATCGGCACGAGTTCGTCGCCGATACCGTGATCAAGGCGTTGATGGACGTGCAGCTCCGCACCGAGGTGCCGGTGTTCTCCGCGGTCCTGACGCCGCAGCAATTCCACGAGACCGAAGTGCACTACGATTTCTTTCGCAGGCATTTCGCGATCAAGGGCGTCGAGGTCGCAGAAGCCTGCGCCAACACGCTGCTCGGTCTGGAGCGCTTGCGCGGCCAGGTCGCGGCGGGAATTGCGTAACGCAGCGTAGCGACCATCACCCCTCATCCCTGGGAGCGCGCAGCGCGTCTCAAAGGATGAGGGGCTATTCTACGGTCGCTGCCATCTCGCATCACCCCAGCGACACCCCCGCCTTGGCCCGGCTGATCCCGAGCGTCAGGATGCGCTGCAGGAGATCCGGATATTTGAGCCCGGCATGTTGAGCCGCCGTGGCGAATTCCTGGCTCTTGGCGATCTCGGGGTTGGGATTGGCTTCGATGAAATACGGCGTGCCGTCGGCGGCGAGACGAAAATCGATACGCGCATAGCCGTCGAGGCCGAGCGCCCGGTAGATGCGCTTCGCGGCGCGCTGGATGCGCGCGGTGACTTCGGGCGCGAGGTCCTTCGCCGGCCCGTCGACGATGCCGACCTTCTCCTGATAGTCGGTGTCGTGCTTGGCTTTCTCCGTGGCGATGTGCCGTGAGCTGCGTCCGCCCATGCTGCCGAATTTCAGTTCCCAGACCGGCAGAACACGCAGCCGGTTGTTGCCGAGCACGCCGACATAGAGCTCGCGCCCCTCGATGAACTGCTCGGCGATCGCGGCGGATTCGACGCGCTCGTGAATGAAGGCGACCCGCTCCGCGAGCTTCTCGTCGGTATCGACGATCGATGCCTGCGAGATGCCGAAGGACCCGTCCATGTTCAGGCTCTTGACGATCAGCGGCAGCGCAAGGCGCGTCGGGCGTTTCACCTTGCGGCGCATCGGGAAGACGGCGAAGGCCGGCGCCGCGATCCGGCGGTGATGCACCAGCGTCTTGGACAAATCCTTGCCGCGCGCCAGGATCAGGCCGCGCGGATTGCACCCGGTATAGGGGACCTTCAACAGCTCGAGATAGCTGGCGATGTGCTGGTCGTAGGCGACGTTGTTGTGGAATTCCTCCAGCAACGTGAAAACCACGTGCGGCTTGAACTCTTCGATCGCCTCGCGCACCGGCTTGATTTCGTCCTGCGCGCCGAGGGCGCGAACCTCGTGGCCGGCCGCGCGCAAGGTGCTCACCACGTCGTATTCCGTTTTCCACGCGTTGATTTCCTGCGCGGAGTATCCGTCGCTTGAGTCCGGAGGCATGAAGTCCGGATGCATCAGGACCAGAATGCGCAAGCGTCTCATAGCGCGATCCATTTGCGCCGAGACGGGCCAAACAGCGCGTGCATCGTCTTGGCGGTCACGAGGACGGTGAAATCGAGAACGAGCTTCTGTTCGGGGCCGACGGCGCGCAGATCGAGCTCGCGGCAGCGGGAGATCATATCGTCAAGCACGGCATCGAGCGTGAGCTGGTTCTCGCCGGTCCACCGCGCGACCAATTGCCTGATCTGGGCGCGGTGCCGCCTGATCAGGCTCGAAGCCGGCTTTGACCGGTAATGCCGTGGATCGGCGGAAAACAGCCTCGAGAGGTCGCGGTCGTAGGTCTTCGGCGGCGTGAAGGCGTAGAACGCCTGCTTCTTCTTGTAGTGGTCGTCGAGCGTCTGGCTGAGCTTGCTCAGCGGGTCGACACGCTCTCGCGTCGTGATAAGCGGCCGCTTGCCTGCGATCTCGCCCATCAGTTCGTCGACATATTCGAGCTTCTTCAGTGCCGGCCAGCCGGCATATCGTGTCCGCCAGTTCGAGCGCGGCCGCAGCCACACCGCAAAGGTTTCGGCGAAGTCTTCGTCAGGATGGCTCTGCGCGTACCAGAGCCGAAGATGCTGGACATAGCGGCGGCTCGCCGGATTGGGCCGGTAGTAGCGCGGATAGTGCTTTGACGATGGGCCGAACAGCTGCTGCCAGCGCCGGCGGCGCTGCAACTGATAGCCGTGCTGGATGGCATGGCCTGCCTCGTGACGGAGGATGGCCATGCACTCGCGCCAGGTTCCGCCCTCGACGTCGAACATCATCCTTTTCTCGAGCTTCATCAGGCGGGGATGGGCGAGATAGAACGGGATGGCGATGCCGGGCACATCTCCCGGACTGAACCATTCGCTCGAGATCCATGTGTGCGGCCGCAGCCGGATGCCCCGCTCTTCCAGCTCCTCGTGGAGCGTGCCGACGCAATCCTCGAGCCAGGTACCTTCGACCGTAACCCTCAGGCTGCTGAGGCGTTGCTCGAGCAATTCGTCATCCGACAGCTTCTCCCAGGCAAATTTCCGGCGTGGCATCAGGCATCCAGAGGGCAGAGATGACTCGGCGTCCGGATGATGTCATGGGCCGCGGTTGGCAACAACCCGTGGGCGGGCGCGGTGTGCCGCGGCGCATCGGACCGTAGGGTGGGTTAGCCGAAGGCGTAACCCACCACTGTCTGTCTCTGCGGAAACAAAAGAGGTGGGTTACGCCGAGCGGTCTGCGCTTCGCGCAGTCCGCAGGGCTAACCCACCCTACGAAGCCAGCTTGTTCAGTCGAACAGGCTCGACACCGACTCTTCCGCCGCGGTGCGCGCGATCGCGTCCGAGATCAGGCTGGCGATCGGCAGCGTGCGGATGTTCGGCGCCTTGCTCACCGCTTCCGTCGGCAGGATCGAGTCGGTGATCACGAGCTCCTTCAGCTTGGAATTCGTGATACGGGCGGCCGCGCCGCCGGAGAGCACGCCGTGGGTGATGTAGGCGTAGACGTCCTTGGCGCCCTTGGCGATCAGCGCATCGGCCGCGTTCACCAGCGTGCCGCCGGAATCGACGATGTCGTCGACCAGAATACAGCTGTAGCCGGAGACGTCGCCGATCACGTTCATGACTTCGGATTCACCCGGCCGCTCGCGGCGCTTGTCGACGATAGCGAGCGGGGTGTTGATGCGCTTGGCGAGTCCGCGGGCGCGGGCCACGCCGCCGACGTCGGGCGATACCACCATCACCTTGGAGAGGTCGAAACGTTCGCGGATGTCGCGCACCATCAGGGGGGCAGCAAACAAATTGTCGGTCGGGATGTCGAAGAAGCCCTGAATCTGGCCGGCATGCAGGTCGAGCGTCATGACGCGGTCGACGCCGGCATGGGTGATCAGATTGGCGACGAGCTTGGCCGAGATCGGCGTGCGCGAGCCGGAGCGGCGGTCCTGCCTGGCATAGCCGAAATAGGGGATCACTGCGGTGATGCGGCGCGCCGAGGAGCGGCGCAGCGCATCGGTGATGATCAGCAGCTCCATCAGATTATCGTTCGCCGGGAACGAGGTCGACTGGATGATGAAGGCATCCGAGCCGCGGATGTTCTCCTGGACCTCGACGAAAATCTCCATGTCGGCGAAGCGCCGTACCACCGCTTTGGTCAGCGGCATGTCCAGGCCCTGGGCAATGGCCTGGGCGAGAGCCGGATTGGAGTTGCCGGCGACAAGCTTGATGGAGCCGTTCTTGGCCGACATAGACGCTTCCTCCCGCGCTTTGCTGGATAGGACGTTCAACATCTGGGAATACCCACTTGAAGCACGGTTACGACGGGCGAGGAAATATCAGGCCGGGGGCCGCAATGGCAACCCGGGATGCTACTTTTCCCTTTGAAAATCCTGAGTCGGGCCAACGGCTTGGCCGCAACTTGAGGCCGTGGTTTAGCGGGGGTTATCGCTCGGCATAGCCGAGCGCCGAGGCCGGCATGTCCGATGCCGGAGCCTCCGGGGTGACGCTTGCCACCGCCGGTCCGCGCAGGCCCGGAGCAGCGCTCGGCGCCTCCGGCGTCCCGTTGATCATGTTGGAAAGTCCGCTGAATCCGGCCTGGGCGATCTTCCGCAGCACGAGGTCGTCGGCGGCTCCCCAGGGATCGCGGCCCCCCTTGCTGGCGGTGGGTTCCTCGCCGGAGAGGCGCAGCGCCCGCTGCTGGTTGGCGTCATAGACGTCCCAGACCCAGGCGATCACGGTCCTGCCGCGCACGATCTGGGCGGAGAGGTAACTGCGCACGCGGTAGGCGGCCGAACCCTCGCGGGAGACCACGGACAGGCTGCGCAGCTTGGATTCGCTGTCGAGCACGCCGACCATGCGGTCGAATACCTGGGGCGGGGGGCCGTCGATGGATTCGAAGGCTACCGTGGCCCCAGAGCCGGCGCTCGGCGCCATCGCATAGGAGTTGGCGGCACCACCGCCGCCGGCGCAGCCGCCAAGCGCGGTCGCCGCTGCCAGCAACATGCCCGCCAGCACGCGCGAACCCGCGCGGCGCAAGATGGATGACGCGTCCCTCATTATGGAGGGCAGCGATATCGTTAAAACGCATTAACGTCTAGGGCGGAGGCGACACAGACCACCGTCATTCCGGGTCGCGCCACTTGGCGCGAGCCCGGAATCCATCTTGCCGCGCAAACTGTTGCACGATGGATTCCGGGTTCGATGCTTCTCATCGCCCCGGAATGACGGTGTGTTGCCCTTGTGTTCACGCTTCGAGCGCGATCGCGTGGACGTGCCGGCCGTAGTCCGGCTCCTTGCGATGCACCGAGCGGCGATAGCTGAAGAAGCGCTCGTCGGCGTAGGTGTCGAGGCCGAGATCGTCGATCATCAGGATGCCGGCGGCTTCCAGCCGCGTCCGGATGAAGCCGGCGAGGTCGAACATCGCGTGGCCCTCGCGCGCCGACGGAATGAAGAACATCGCGTTCTCCGCGTCCGCCTCGATGAAGCGCGCCACGAACTCGTTGCCGACTTCATAGCTCTCCTGCCGGATCAGCGGGCCGATCGCCGTGATGATGCCGCCGCGCGTGGCGCCGAGCTTTTCCATCGCTAGAATTGTCGCCTCCAGCACGCCGGTCAGCGCGCCCTTCCAGCCGGCATGGGCGCAGCCGATGACGCGCGCATTGGGATCGACGAACAGCACCGGCCCGCAATCGGCGGTGGAGACGCCGAGCGCGATGCCGGGCGTCTTGGTCACCAGCGCGTCGCCCCTCGGCCGCGGCCCGCTCGGCCACGGCGTCTCGGCAACCAGCACGTCGGGCGAATGGATCTGGTGCAGGCTGAGGAAACGTTCGGGCGCCACGCCGACATGCTCGGCCATGCGGCGGCGATTCTCCGCGACGAGGGCCTGATCGTCGTTGGAGCCGAGCCCGCCATTCAGCGCGGCATAGATGCCGCCGGAGACGCCGCCTTCGCGCGTGAAAAAGGAATGGCGCAGGCCTGGCACCGCCGACAGCAGCGACGAAGCGAGAGTCATCAGTTCCCTCCGGCCTGTTCGAGATCGCTGAGGCCGGCAAGGCCTGACAGCCGCGGCTCGGAGATGCCGAGCACCTTGAACATCGAGCCCATGCCGCTGCGCCCGGTGTCGGTCAGGCGCTTCAGCGCCACGGAAATGTCGGTGGCGACCTCAGGCGCCGCCTTCTGCATCAATGCGGCCGCGCGGGTGTCGATGCCGACGCGCTTGAGGAAATCGCCCTGCGTCACCGGCCCGTGCACGCGGGCGCCGACATCCTCAGCCGCGCGCGCCAGCGCCTGGAAATCGACATGGGCGGTGACGTCGGCCTGGCCCGGCGCCTTCAAGGGATCGGTGAAGGTGTGGCGCGCGATCGCCTGGAAGGTGTCGCCGGCATCGCTGCGCAAATGGCCGTAATCGATGATCAGCGCCGCACCGTCCTGGTCGCGCACGCGCGTGGCGAGCTTCATCATCTCACCGTCGGGACGCCATTCAAACACGGCGCCGACGGGCGCGGCGCGCACCAGGGGCGGCAGCAGCACGTCGAAGCGCGGCGTCGGCTCGGGGGCCGCGCCGAACTGAAGCTTGCCGTTGGGATCGATCTCGATCACGCGCTCGTGCCAGCCGTTCTCGTGGCGGACCATCTGGTGGATCGGCAGCACGTCGAAATATTCGTTGGCGAGGATGATGCTCGGGCCTTCGGGCACGTCGTCGATGCTGTCGTGCCAGGCGATGTGGCGCACGCCCGACAGCATCGCACTCTGCCGTTCGCGCAGGACGGGATTGACCTCGACCAGGTGGATATGAAGCGCCTGGTAGAGCGGCGGCAGCACGCGGAGCGCGCGCAGCGCATCCGCCATCATGGTGCCGCGGCCGGGGCCGAGCTCGATCAGCCGCAAGAATTGCGGCGAGCCCATCTGCTTCCATACCGAGGCGGTCCACAGTCCCAGCAGCTCGCCGAACATCTGGCTGACCTCGGGCGCGGTGGTGAAGTCGCCCTCACGCCCGAGCGGATCGCGCGAGACGTAATAGCCGTAGCGTGGGTGCATCAGGCACAGTTCCATGTACCGCCAGACCGGCATGGGGCCTGAGGATTTGATCAGCGCCTTGATCTCGTTCAACAGCGGCGAGTCGGTCACGGACGGCTTTCTCGAAATGAATTAACTGATAGCCCCGATGGGCCTCGGCGCACCGCGCCTGATAGCCAATACAATAAGTATGCCGCCCACAATAAGCATCGGGATCGACAACAGCATGCCCATGGTTAACCAGCCCCAGAAGTAGCCGAGCTGGACGTCCGGCTCGCGGAAATGCTCGCCGGCGATCCGGGTCAGACCATAGATCAGGATGAAGGCGCCGAGGATCATGCCGGGCCGCTTCAGGGCGCCGAGGCGGATCATGATCGCAAGCACCGTGAACAGCAGGATGCCCTCCATGCCGGCCTCATAGAGCTGGCTCGGATGGCGCGGCAGCTGCGTCGGGTCGTTGGGGAAGACCATCGCCCAGGGCAGGCTCGCATCGGTGGCGCGGCCCCACAATTCGCCGTTGATGAAATTGGCGATGCGCCCGAGCAGCAGCCCGACCGGCGCGACCGCGGTGGTGATGTCGCCGAGCGACAGGATCGGGATGCCATTGCGATAGGCGAACCACATCACCGCAACGACGCAGCCGAGGAAGCCGCCATGGAACGACATGCCGCCCTCCCACAGCCGGAAGATCGCGGCGGGGTGATCGATGAAGAAGGGCAGATTGTAGAACAGCACGTAGCCGGTGCGGCCGCCCAGGATGATGCCGAGCGTGACCCACAGGATGAAGTCGTCGATCTGCACCAGCGACATCGGCGCCGGCCCGCCCCACAGGCGCTCTTTCTTCAGGAGCGAGCGCGCATAGAGCCAGCCGAACACGATGCCGCAGATATAGGCCAGCGCGTACCAGCGGATCGCGAACGGGCCGATCTCGAGCGCGATCGGCTTGAAGGCGGGAAAGTCGATGAGCAGAAAGGGCATCACGCCTTCTATGTCTAGACGAGATTGCGGCGATAGAGCGCCAGCAGCCGCTCCCAATGCCGCTCGGCGGCGTCGCGGTCGTAGACCGGGCGCTTGGGGAAGGCGAAGCCGTGATGCGTGCCGGGATAGATCTCGACCTCGGCTTTGGCGCCGCTCATGCCCTGCTTGACCTTCTCGATGATCTCGGTCGGCGCGTAGATGTCGGTCTCAGCGCAGGCGAAATAGAGCTCGGCCCTGGTCTTGGCTGCGGCGAGGTGCGGGCTGTCGTCCTGGTCCGTCGCAAGCTGCGTGCCGTAGACCGAGGCGGCGGCCTTGACGCGATCGGGGAAATGCGTGGCGGCGTTGACGGCGTACCGGCCGCTCATGCAGTAGCCGACGGTGCCGACCATCTTCGTGTTGGCGGCGGCCTGGCCCTCCGCATAGGTGAGCAGCGCGCGTGTGTCGTCCATGATCATGGGAATGGTGAGCGAGCCCATCAGTGCGAACATGCGCTTGCGCTCCGGTGCGTTCGGGTCTGTCGGCAGCGCGCCGAGCTCCATCGCGCCGGAGCGGTAATAGAGGTTCGGCAGCATCACGTAATAGCCTGATGTCGCGAGCCGGCGCGCCATGTCGCGCAGCTCTTCGCGGATCGCCGGCGCATCCATGTAGAACAGGATGACCGGAAACGGCCCGCCACGTTCGGGATGGGTGATGAAGGTTGCGGTGTGGCCGTCCCTGGTGGGAATCGCGATCTGCTGGTCGATCATCTCGTGCGCCTTGTGATTCTTCTTATGCCGGGACGTTGAATACGATTGCAAGGAAACCGGGGCATGACAAGGATACCGCCGATCGGCCCTTGATCCGTTCCGCCCGGATTGCCATTGTCTTTTCGAGCGTTCGCGCAAAGTTTATCGGAGCTGCCAGGAGACCGAAATGACCCAGACCAACAACCGGTTTTTCGACGAGATCGGCCGCCTGATGAACGACGCCGCCGGCGCGGCCCAGGGCGTCAAGCGCGAGTTCGACACGGTGATGCGGACCCAGGCCGAAAAATTCCTGCGCGACATGGACCTGGTCAAGCGCGAGGAGTTCGAGGCGGTCAAGGACATGGCCCGCCTGGCGCGTGAGGAGAACGAGGCCCTGAAGGCGCGCATCACGGCGCTGGAGGCCAAGCTGGGCGGATAGCACCAATGCCGTAGCCCGGATGGAGCGCAGCGCAATCCGGGCCGCTCTCACCTGTTGCACGAGTTCCCGGATTTCGCTCCGCTCCATCCGGGCTACAAGAGGCTACCCGGTGCAGCCCGGCAGCCCATTCTCCTTGTCATTTCCGCGTCTTCCGGGTAAAAGCCCGCCACGTTCGCGGCCCCCGCACCCCTGGAGGCTTGCTGCGAACTATGCCATGGGCCGCGTTGCGGCCCATTAACTTTTGCAAAAACAAGGACTTAACGTTATGGCGACGACCGTCAAGGAATTGAAGGCGACCGCACGTCCGAAGAGCGGCAAGGGGGCCGCCCGGGCTGAGCGTCGCGCCGGGAAAGTGCCCGGAGTGATCTATGGCAACAAGCAGCCCCCGCTCCCGATCTCGGTTGATGATCGCGAACTGCGCCAGCGCATCCTCGCCGGCCGGTTCCTGACCACGCTGGTCGACATCGACCTCGACGGCAAGAAGCACCGCGTGATTCCGCGCGACTACCACCTCGATCCGGTCAAGGACTTCCCGATCCATGTCGACTTCATGCGGCTCGGCGAAGGCGCCACCATCCGCATCAGCGTGCCCTTGCACGTCGTGAAGGCGGAAGCCTCCCCGGGCGTGAAGCGCGGCGGCGCCATCAACATCGTCGCCCACGCGATCGAGCTCGAATGCGGTGTCGAGAGCATCCCGCAGTACATCGAGGCCGACGTCGGCACGCTCGAAATCGGTCACTCGCTGCATCTGTCGGACGTCAAGCTGCCGGCCGGCGTGAAGGCGCTGACCCGCGAAGACGCGACCCTCGTCACCATCGTGCCGCCGTCCGGCTACGCCGAAGAGCAGAAGGCTGCTGCTGCGGCCGCGGCTGGTGGTGCGGCTCCGGGCGCTGCGGCTGCTCCGGCGGCTGGTGCGGCTGCTCCGGCGGCTGGCGCGGCTGCTCCGGCAGCGGCTGCCAAGGCTCCCGCCGGCGGCGACAAGAAGAAGTAATCTCTCAAGGCTGGCGCGCGGTCCCTGATCGCGCGCCGAGCGAGGGGCGCGCCGCGTCATGCGACTCTTTGTTGGGCTCGGCAATCCCGGCGCGAAATACGCACGTAACCGGCACAATATCGGCTTCATGGCCGTCGACGAGATCGCGCGGCGTCATGGTTTCTCGCCATGGCGCCGCAGGTTTCAGGGCGAGACCTCGGAAGGCGCGCTCGGCACTGAGCGCGTGATCCTGCTCAAGCCGATGACCTACATGAACGATTCCGGCCGCAGCGTTCAGGAGGCGGCAGGCTTCTTCAAGATCGCCCCTGGCGACGTCACCGTGTTCCATGACGAGCTCGAACTGCCGCCGGGCAAGGTGCGCGTGAAGATCGGCGGCGGCATCGCCGGCCACAACGGTCTGCGCTCGATCTCGGCGCATATCGGCAACGACTACCGCCGTGTCAGGCTCGGCATCGGTCATCCCGGCGTCAAGGAACTGGTGCACGGCCACGTGCTGTCGGACTTCGCCAAGGCTGACAACGACTGGGTGGCGACGCTCTGCGACGCGGTCGCCGAGCACGCCGCGCTGATCGCCAAGGGCACGGACGCGACCTTCGCCAACAGGGTGCATCTTGCCATGCAGGCGAAGGGATTTTTGACCAAGGACGACAACGGCAAGGAATAACGCTCGTGGGATTTAAATGCGGGATCGTCGGGTTGCCCAATGTCGGCAAGTCGACCTTGTTCAACGCGCTGACCGAGACGGCCGCGGCGCAAGCCGCGAACTATCCGTTCTGCACCATCGAGCCGAATGTCGGCGAAGTCGCCGTGCCCGATCCGCGGCTCGACAAGCTCGCGGCGATCGCCAAGTCCGGTCAGATCATTCCGACCCGGCTGACCTTCGTCGACATCGCGGGCCTCGTGCGCGGCGCCTCCAAGGGCGAGGGCCTCGGCAACCAGTTCCTCGCCAATATCCGCGAGGTCGACGCCATCGCGCATGTCGTGCGCTGCTTTGAAGATTCCGACATCACCCATGTCGAGGGCAAGATCGCCCCGCTCGCCGACATCGAGACCATCGAGACCGAGCTAATGCTCGCCGACCTCGACAGCCTCGAGAAGCGCCTCGACAACCTCAGCAAGAAGGCCAAGGGCAACGACAAGGACGCCAAGGAGCAGCTTGACCTCGTCAACCGCACCCTGGTGCTGCTGCGCGAGGGCAAGCCCGCACGCCTCGTCGAGCGCAAGGCGGAGGAGGAGCGTGCCTTCGGGATGCTCGGCCTGCTCTCGTCCAAGCCCGTGCTCTATGTCTGCAACGTCGAGGAAGGTTCGGCCGCGACGGGCAATGCGTTCTCGAAGGCGGTGCAGGAGCAGGCTGCCAAGGAAGGCGCCGTCGCCGTCGTTATCTCCGCCAAGATCGAATCCGAGATCGCCACCATTTCGCGTGAAGAGCGCGCCGACTTCCTGGAGACGCTGGGTCTCGAAGAGGCCGGCCTCGACCGCCTGATCCGCGCCGGCTACACGCTGCTCGACCTCATCACCTATTTCACGGTGGGCCCGAAGGAAGCGCGTGCCTGGACCATCTATCGCGGCACCAAGGCGCCGGGCGCGGCCGGGGTGATCCACACCGATTTCGAGAAGGGCTTCATCCGCGCCGAGACGATCGCGTATGACGACTACGTCGCGCTCGGCGGCGAGGCCGGCGCCCGCGATGCCGGCAAGCTTCGGCTCGAAGGCAAGGAATACGTCGTCGCCGACGGCGACGTGATGCATTTCCGGTTCAATACGTAAGACGCAAACTGCGTGCCCCGGACGCAGCGCAGCGCTTCTTCAGCGGTGCGCTGCAGAGCCGGGGCCCAGGAGTCTTGATTGCGGATGCATGGGTCCCGGATTGCGAATGCATGGGTCCCGGCTCTGCGTCGCGTCACTGCGTGCCGCGCCGCGTCCGGGACACGAGAGCCTCACTTCATGCCGCCGCCCTGGTCCCGGATCGCGCCGAGATGCTCGTTGATGCGGAAGACGATCAGGATCAGTTCCGCGACGATGCGCGAGAACACGATGCCGACGACGACGCTCGCGATCGACGACAGCAGCACCAGGAAGCCGCCGAACGGGCTGATCGCCATCGCGGCGAGCCCTGAGAAGATGCCGGAGAGGCCGAACAGGCAGATCAGCGCGATCACCAGCCAGTAGAAGGTCTTGATGATCGTCGGCGTGATGAAGCGGTCCCACTGAAACAGGTCGCTGAATGAAAACATCGCTCTCCCCAGGACAAATCGGGCCTTGTCGAATCGGGCTTCGGCCCTCGGTTGATCCGACTCAAGGCCAGGATCGCCGCGTCGAATGTAGCACGAGCCATGCGGGCCGGCGGGTTGAGATTGCCGCAAAGTGCGGCCACAATCTGTCATTTCCGCCAGCAATCCCAAGATGACCCTGACCTTCGAAGATTTCCCGCCCGGCCGGTTCGGAACGTTCGGCCCGCGCCATGTCACCCGCGACGAGATCTTGGCCTTCGCCGCCGAGTTCGATCCGCAACCGATGCACCTGGACGAGAACGCCGCCAGCCAAAGCATGCTGCGCGGCCTGTCCGGCTCGGGCTGGCACCTCTGCTCGCTGATGATGCGGATGATGGCCGACGGCTTCATCACCCGAGCCGCCTCGCTCGGCTCGCCCGGCGTCGACGAGGTGCGCTGGCTGTCGCCGCTCAGGCCCGGCGACGACCTCATGCTGGACGTCGATGTGCTGGAGGCGCGCACGTCGAAGAGCCGCCCCGAACTCGGCATCGTCAAGTTCAAATGCACCGTGCGCAACGCGACGGGACAGGCGCTGTGCGAGATGACCTCGCCGATCCTGATCAAGCGGCGCGAGGGGGCGGTCTGATGCGGTTCTTCGAGGACATCGAGATCGGCCATCGCCGCGAGATCGGCGCCTACACGTTCACGGCGGAGTCGATCAAGGTTTTCGCCGCAAAGTTCGACCCGCAGCGCTTTCACCTCGACGAGGAGGAGGGCAAGAACTCGCTGTTCGGCGGGCTCGCGGCCTCGGGCTGGCATGTCGGCTCGGCTTGCATGAGCCTGCTTGTCGCGGACGGCCAACGTCTGGCGCGGGAGGCCGCAGAGCGCGGTGAGGAGGTCGCGGTGTGGGGCCCGTCACCGGGCTTTCGCGACCTGCGCTGGATCAGGCCGGTGCTCGCCGGCGACACCGTCTCTTACGCCAATGTCGTCATCGACAAGCGCACCTCCGCCTCGCGCCCCGGCTGGGGCATTTTGACGGCCCGCACCACCGGCACCAACCAGCGCGGCGAAGAGGTCTACGCCATCACCGCCTCAGCCTTCGTGCCGCTGCGCGTGAAGGGCGCGTAGTTTAGAATTCATCGAGCCACCCTCTCCCACAGGGGGAGAGGGAACACCTTCGCCGAATTGGCGTCGAGTGTTGCCCGCGCGCTATGGACGCTATTCCGGACGGCTGCCATAAGCCTGCGCAACATGGTTACCCGCGAAGCAGTTGGCGGAACCATCGAGTTGCTAACCAATTATGAACCTGTCGCTGTCTATTTGAACGAATAGGCAGAGGACAGGGGACGAGGACCATGGCTGACCGCGGCGCACTCAAGTTTGTTGGATTTATCTTTGCTACCGCGACGCTGGCCGTGATGCTGGTCGCCGGCATGGTGGTGAAGGGCTATGCCGATGGCGCCTACACCCTGGAAGCCTCGACCGTGGAAGCCGCCCGGTAAGACTTCGTTAACTATTCGGGGCCGGCGTCCGGCCTCCGCTCATCGGCTATAGACGAACGCCAGCACCGCGATCGCAACCGCCAACAATCCAACGAAGCGCAGCATGATCGTGCCGAACTGGTTCGGCGCGGGGCGCAGCGGTATGGGGTCCGTGGTGTCGGGCCGAATGCTTTCCATCTGAAATATCCCCCGGGCCCGGCCGTAACACCGACGGGCGCTTGGCATTGGTCGCGGGGGAGGGGCGGCGGGTTCAAAGCCAAATCCTCCGCCGTCATGCCCCGGCTTGACCGGGGCATCCAGTACGCCGCGGCCTCTCGGCTCTTGCCTCACTGTCTCTGGAATACTGGATCACCCGCCTTCGCGGGTGATGACGCCTAGCGTGAGGAGCGTGCGCGCACCCATCACACCCCCAGAATCAAAACCGCCGCGCCCCTTTCGGAACGCGGCGGCCGGTGATGCCTGGTGCTAACCGATCAGCTGTTGCGCAGGCCGTCGGCGGCGCGCTTCCACTGCGCGACGTTGTCGGCGATCATGCGGGTCGACTTCATCGCGGCCTGGCTGAGCTGGGCGTAGCCGGAGATCTCGCGCTGGACGCGCTGGCCTTCGGCATGGAGCAGGTCGCGCAGGCTCTCGAGTTCGGAGATCAGGTTCTCGATCTCGGCGAGCGAGGTGCCGGCGACGCGCTGGATCAGCGAGTTGACGTTGGTGACGGTGGCCTCCGCGCTCGGATCGAGCGCGGGTGCGTCGGTGGTCGTCGCCGCCGGGCGGCGCAGATAGGCGATGTCGTTGCGGACGAAATCGCGGATGCCGGCTTCGACTTCCGTCACCGCGGCGAGATTGCTGTCGACGGCGGTCTCGGTCTCGGTGGCTTCGATCTTGTCCGGACGAATGGCGTTCATCGTTGTTCCCCTGTTCGCGTTGAGCGCAGCGCGAGTGTCCCCCGCACGACGATGTCTGTAAGGCAATCCGCATCAGGGCGTCGGATTTTGACCGTAACTGGGCCGAGATGCGGCAAGGGCGGACCATTCGGGGGTTTTGCCGTGGCGTATGGTTAGGAATGTCTGAACGGCGGCTGCGGCGACGACAGACATATCCCCTCATGGTGAGGAGCGCGCTCTTCGCGCGCGTCTCGAACCATGCAGGCCCGGCACTCGCCGCGGGGGCCTCGATCCTTCGAGACGCGCTCCTTTGGAGCGCTCCTCAGGATGAGGAGCGAGTGACGCGCTGGGTTAGCGACTACCAGCTCTTCTTGAACCCCGCTGTCAGGCTCTTGTTGATCGCGCCCTGCGAGGTCTCGCCGACCGAGCCGGAGACGGTGACATTGTCGAACAGCTTTTGCTCGGCGCCAAACTTGCGCAGCCATTTGTCGTCGGTGGTCGACAGCGTCTGGCCCGCGGTGACGCTTGTGCCGGTATCGGTGAGGGTGACCTTGGCGGACTGATCGGTCTCGTAGTTGCGGGTGATGTGACCGCCGATGCCGGGGACCGCGGTCGTGCCCTGCTGGTTGACGCTGTAGCCGTTCTGGAGCGTCAGCGACGTGTCGCCCGACAGCGGCATCGATTTGGTGAGGGAGGCGCCGATCTTGCTCTGCTCGGCGCCTGGATCGACGCGGGCTTCCACCGCCGTCTTGTCCCAGATCGGGCCCGCGCCCGGCGCGGTCGCGGCCGCCCAGGCGCTGCCGGAGGATTGCGGCAGGCTGCCGCCATTGGCGGCCTTCTGCGCCAAGAGCTCGGACATGGTCCGCGGCTCGCTCGTCACCGTCATGTCGGCGCCGATGCGGGCGTCCCAGAACGAGGAGACCGACTGCTTCACCGTCACCGCCGAGGAGCCGTTGGCTTTGGCGTTCGACGACCAGTTCATCCCGTCATTGGCGGCCGCCTGCGCGCGCTTCTTGGCGGCGATGAGGTCGTTGAGCGTGCCGGCGTCGATCGCGAGTTGGCTCCAGTCGAGCTTGTCGACGTCGATGCCTTTGAGCACGTCGGGGTCGTTGACGTCGGGGGCTTCGGCTGCCTCGGCCTCGTCGTCGGGCGTGGCCGCGGGTGGGGAAAAGGGCGGAATGATCTGCGCCGAAACCGTCAGAACCGAGCCGAAAACGAACGCGGCCGCCAGCACCGGCAGCCTGGTCCAGCCAAAACCTGTCGAGAATTCCATCGTCCTGCCCGCGAACCCCAGCGCATGCCCTCCGATAATATATATCGGCCCTCCGCAATGACCATGCGCCATTCCGCGCAAAGGATGCTGATCTATCGTTGCGAAATTGTGGCGGCTCGCCTGGAGACGCGAACCAACGGGCCGCGCGAAAGGCGCGCGCCCGACGACGGGCTTCCGGCACGACGGCATCCGGCGGGGCTGGAGGCCAGGACGTCGCGCCACGCGTCGTCATCGGTCCCGAAGAGCGGGGCCCGTTGGCGTCTCCCCTCAGCCGACGCTGCTCATCTTCGGCAGATGAATGGCGCGGCCGAGTGCCTGCTCGACCAGGTCGAAGGTGTCGATCAGCACGCGCAAGCTGACGAGCTTGCCCGCCCTGAACTGGGCGAACTGCGCGACCCGCAAGGAAATCGGCTTGTTGGAATCCAGCGCCGTCAGCGAATAGCGCACCATCGAGGCGGCGGAATCGACGCCGAGCATGATGCTCTCGCGGTCGAAGCGGCGGACCTGGAAATTGTCGGCGAGCTGGCGGATGACGTCGAGCACGGCGTCCTTGCCCTGGCGCGCGCCGAGGAACGGAAACATGTCGATCGGGCCGTAGAGCGCCCATTCGACGTCCTCGTCGATCAGGGTCTCGATATCCTCGAAATGCCGGTCGTTGATCGCGCGGTGCAACGCGCGCGAGAAACGCCAGAGGCTGTGCTCTGTCATTTTGGGCAGTCCTGACGCTGGCTTGCGAAAAACGGAAAACAGCCCGATGCACCGGAAACGTGCCGCGGGGCCGTTCAACTCATTTGTATACGAACAAAATAGGAGATTTCAGCCGAAACGCAATTCACGTTTTCGCAATGCACAATTGACCGCGTTTTGTGAGATTTACAATAGAACCCCGTAATCTTCCGGTCGTTGGCTTGTGGAACCCGAAGTGCGCCACATCCTCGGTGTCGTCCTGGCTTTCGCCAGGACGACGCCGCGAAGAGCGCGGTCGGGATTAGCCCCCGTCCACCCCCGCTCCCACGATCAGCGGCCCGATCTCGCGCTCCAGCACCTGCTGCACCAGATCGTAGGAATCGATGATCTCGCGGATCTGCGCCACCTGTCCGTTGCGGAAGGTGTAGAACACCGCGATGTCGAACTGCACGACGCGGTCGTTGCTGCGCTTTCTGAAATAGGTGTGCATGTAGGTCGCGACCTCGTCGCCCTCGGCGACGATGTGTGGCGCCTTGTAGCGGACCTCCGAATAGCGCGACCAGACCGTCTGCCAGAGCGCGCGCAATTCGGCCTTGCCGTGGCGCGGCACCATATGCGGCAGGATGTCGATCGGCGCGTGGGTGAGGAAGTCGACGTCGTCGGTACAGCACGACAGCGCGGCCTCGATGTCGCCGCGCGCGAAGGCGTCGAGCAGATGCACGACGCGCTGGCGATTAAGCTTCTCGACCGTCATTCCGCCCGTCCTCATTGGCCGCGTGGCGTTGCGCAACGCTAACGCGCGGTTTCGCGTAGCGGCAATCCGCAAAACCACAGGGGTGTTGCAGTCGATATGACGCGCAAGCGCAATGCCAGGTTCATGGCTGCAATTACGGGTTGAGAAGCTGCGCACCTGCACGAATTCACGCTGCATTCGGCTGCCTGGCGCGCGAGGCGTGTGGACGAATGCGCAATGCCGAGCCCGCGCAGGCGCGTGGAACCGCGATGCGCCCGCGCCCGTTGAGACGCCGACACCGCATCCGGAGACATCGATCCATGAAATCCCCGCTTCTAGCCGTCGCCGCCGCCCTTCTCGTGCTCGGCGCAACCTCCACCGCCAATGCCAAAGGCTGCATCAAGGGCGCCGTCGTCGGCGGCGTCGCCGGCCACTACGCCGGTCATCACGGCGTCCTCGGCGCCGCTGCCGGCTGCCTCTATGGCCGCCACCACGCCAAGGAGCAGGAAAGGCAGCGGCAACAGCAGAGCCAGGTGAACGGGCAGGGGAAGTTGTAATCCCCCGTCATTCCGGGGCGCCGCAAAGCGGCGAGCCCGGAATCCATAGCCACGACTGGCGCGGGTGATACTGCGCCGCCTACCTCTTCTTCCACCCGCCGCGATGACCCGGCGCGCCGCCGCTGGAGCGCGGGGTGGGCCCGAACTCCGGCCCCGACTGCCGTGAATCCGTCGGCTGGATGATCCGGCTCTCGCCGCCGAACGGTTTTGACGGCAGCGCGCGGTTCTCGCGGTAGGGCAGCGACTCCGGGCCGTGCATCTCGTCGAGATGCGGCTTGTGCACCTTCGAGCCGCTGCCGCCGCCGCTGGCTTTCAGCGCCGAGCTCACGGTCTTCTTCTTCATGGCGCTGACGGGCAGGTTGGCGGCATCGCCGTATTTCTTCGTACCCGCGTAGGCGCCGGCCTTGCCCTGCACGGTGCGTTGTTTTGCGGTGGGGTCGTCGACGACCGCGAGCTCGGTGGCGCGCAGGCGCTTGACTTCGTCGCGCAGGCGCGCGGCTTCCTCGAAGTTCAGATCGGCGGCGGCCTCGCGCATCCGGGTTTCGAGATCGGCCAGCACGGCTTCGAAATTGTGGCCGATCGAGATGACGTCGTCGGTCATGTCGTGGCCGCCGACCTCGACCAGCACGTGGTCGCGCTCGTAGACGGAGTTGAGGATGTCGCCGATGTGCTTCTTCACGCTCTCCGGCGTGATGCCGTGCTCCGTGTTGTACTCGACCTGCTTTTCGCGACGGCGGTTGGTCTCGGCGATGGCGCGCTCCATCGAGCCCGTCATCTGGTCGGCGTAGAGGATCACCTTGCCGTCGACGTTGCGCGCGGCGCGGCCGATGGTCTGGATCAGCGAGGTCTCGCTGCGCAGAAAGCCTTCCTTGTCGGCGTCCAGAATCGCGACCAGCGCGCATTCGGGAATGTCGAGGCCTTCGCGCAGGAGGTTGATGCCGACCAGCGCGTCGAACGCGCCGAGCCGCAAATCGCGGATGATCTCGATGCGCTCGATGGTGTCGATATCGCTGTGCATGTAGCGCACGCGAATGCCCTGCTCATGCAGATATTCGGTGAGGTCCTCTGCCATGCGCTTTGTGAGCACCGTGATGAGCGAGCGATAGCCGGCCTGCGCGGTCGCGCGCACCTCGCCGACGAGATCGTCCACCTGGGTGCGGGCGGGGCGGATGTTGACGGGCGGATCGATCAGCCCGGTCGGGCGGATGACCTGCTCGACGAACACGCCGCCGCTTTCGTTCAGCTCCCAGCCGCCTGGCGTCGCCGACACAGCGACCGTCTGCGGCCGCATCATGTCCCACTCCTCGAAGCGCAGCGGGCGATTGTCCATGCACGACGGCAAGCGGAAGCCGTATTCGGCCAGCGTCGCCTTGCGGCGGAAGTCGCCGCGAAACATGCCGCCGATCTGCGGCACGGTGACGTGGCTCTCGTCGGCGAACACCAGCGCGTTGTCGGGGACATACTCGAACAGCGTCGGCGGCGGCTCGCCGGGCAGGCGCCCGGTGAGATAGCGCGAATAGTTCTCGATGCCGGCGCAGCTCCCCGTCGCCTCCATCATCTCGAGGTCGAAGGTGGTGCGCTGCTCCAGCCGCTGCGCCTCCAGCAGGCGTCCCTGGTCGTGCAGCTGGTCGAGCCGCATCTTCAATTCTGATTTGATCGACTTGATCGCCTGCACCAGCGTCGGGCGCGGCGTCACATAGTGCGAGTTGGCGTACATCTTGATGAATTCGAGCTCGTCCTGCTTGTAGCCGGTGAGCGGATCGAATTCCTCGATGGTCTCGATGGTGTCGCCGAACAGGTTCACGCGCCAGGCCCGGTCCTCATAGTGCGCCGGGAAGATGTCGATGACGTCGCCTCTGACCCGGAACGTGCCGCGGGTGAAATCGGCCTGGGTGCGCTTGTACTGGAGCGCGACGAGGTCGGCGATGAGCTGGCGCTGGTCGATGCGCTCGCCCTTCTTCAGCGCGAAGGTCATCGCGGTGTAGGTCTCGACCGAGCCGATACCGTAGATGCAGGACACCGACGCGACGATGATGACGTCGTCGCGTTCGAGCAGCGCGCGCGTCGCCGAATGGCGCATGCGGTCGATCTGCTCGTTGATGGAGGAATCCTTCTCGATATAGGTGTCCGTGCGCGGGACGTAGGCTTCCGGCTGGTAGTAGTCGTAATACGAGACGAAGTATTCGACCGCATTGTCCGGGAAGAAGCTCTTGAACTCGCCATAGAGCTGGGCGGCCAGCGTCTTGTTCGGCGCCAGGATGATCGCGGGGCGCTGCGTCGCCTCGATCACCTTGGCCATGGTGTAGGTCTTGCCGGAACCGGTGACGCCGAGCAGCACCTGCGAGCGGTCGTTGCGCTGGATGCCCTCGACCAGCTCGGCGATCGCGGTCGGCTGGTCGCCGCGCGGCTCGTAGGCCGACTTGATCTCGAAGCGCACGCCGCCTTCGGACTTTTCCGGGCGCGGCGGCCGATGCGGGGTCCACACCTTCGTGGAGCCGTCGTCCTTGCGGAACTCCGGTCGGCCCTCGCGGATCAGCGATTCCAGCGCGTCTGCGGTGGCCTTGACGCCGAGCGCTTCCATCTTGGTGCGCGGCGGGCGCGCCAGCGCCTCGGCGTCGTCCTCCTCGGTAGGCAGACCAAGCTGCCGTGCCAGTTCCGGATCGAGCGTCGGGATCGTGGCCGCGGTGCCGTAATTGGCCTGCGGCGCCTCGTCCAGTCCCGCCGGGCGGTCACTGGAGAAGTCCTTCGGCGTCGAGGCCCGCGCGCGATGCGCGGCGGCCTCGCCCCCGGCGCGACGGTCGCGCGAATTGTCCGGCGGCGGCTGGAGGCCGGTGCCCGATCCAAGCCCGGCATCGCCACGGTTGATGGCGGGATTGAGCAGCTCGGCCAGCGCCGGCCCGATCGGCTGCACGTCAGGGCGATGCGCCTTCGAGTTCGGGGCCTTGGACTTGGGGGATTTGCCGGATTTTTCGGAGGATGCAGGTTTCTTCGCCATGAGGCGAATATGGGACGAGTCCGCCCCTCAGGAAAGGGCGAATGCCCGTCCGTGCTCAGGCTGCTGACAGCAGGTTGGCAGCAGCCGCAGGATCACGCCACCGGCGGCGGGCCCTCGTCGTCACCGGCCGCCCGCTGCGGCTTGAGGATGTCGAGGTGGATCCCGCCGCAACCGGTGCAGCGCATGGTCCAGTACTCGCATCCGGCGCGGCCGCCGATCACGCGGACCACCGTGAGATCGTTGCCGCATTCGGGACAATTCGACAGGACGGTGCGGTCGTAGATCCGAGGCCGTGTTGCGTCGTCGAATTCGATGACTGACATGACCGGTTCCCCTTTTGCGTGCTGTCCCTGACCGATCATTCGTCGTCGCTGTCGTCCGCCCGCCGGCGGAAGCGATCGATATGGTGCTTGGCGTCGGCGATCGCCGCGTCGCGATCGGGCCAGGCGAAGCCGACTTCCATGGCCGGAAACAGCACGCCGTCGATGGCAACCGGGCTGAAATCGGCGCGCCGGATGCGGGCGTGCCACAGTCCCTTGCCAGCTTCGAAGGATTCGATGTCAAAGCCGTCGTAAATGGTCGTCATTGGTAGTCCCCAGAGTGTCTAGTTCGAGTCTCTTGCTCGAGTGCCTTGTTGGAGGGTCAGGGGACCACGTTTGCGGATTTCAGGATGTGAAGCCGTTCACAAGGGACGGGGTTTTTTGCCGGCGGAACCGCTGAGTGTCAGTTCCGCGTGGTGGTGCGGCCGGTCCGCCTCACCGGGCGGGCGGCAGGTTCCGACGCCGCGCGCATGATCCAGCGGCGGAACGCGGCGAAATCGCGCTGCTCGGTCTGGAAGCTACGATAGACCAGATACCAGCGCATGCCCTTGGGCACCGAGAGGTCGAACGGCGCCACCAGGCGTCCGGCGGCGAGATCGTCGTCGATATAGGGCCGGATGCCCATGGCGATGCCGAGCCCGTCGGCGGCGGCCTGGAGCGCCTGGCCGTAGAACTGGAACTCCGGCCCGCGCGCATTGATCCGGGCGAGGTTGGCGGCCTTCAGCCAGATCGGCCAGTCCTCGGCTGAATGCGCGACGCGGATCAGGCTGGGTCCCCTGAGATCGGCCGGCCGCTTCAATGAGGCGGCGAGACGGGGCACGCAGACCGGCGTGAGATCGCCGGCGAACAGCGGCTCGGCGACGAGCCCGGGCCAGTCGCCGGTGCCGAGCTTGATGCCGCAGCTCCAGTCCTCGCCGAACGGCACCGATGCGCCGCCAGTGGTGAAGCGCACCTCGATGTCGGGCTCCTCGTTGCGAAACTCCGACAGGCGCGGGATCAGCCAGCGCATCGCAAAGGTGTGGCCGACGCCGATGGTGAGAACGCGGACGCTGGAGGGCGCCGTCACCTGCGCGGTCAGGCTGGCCAGCGCATCGAAGATCGGCGTCAGCCCGCTCTGATAGGCGCGGCCCGCCTGCGTCAGCACCAGCCTGTTGGCCTTGCGCTCGAACAGCGCGACGCCGAGCCGCTCTTCGAGCAGATGCACCATGCGGCTGACGGCGGCCGCCGACACGTTGAGCTCGACGCCCGCCGCAGCAAAGCTGCCGGTCCGCGCCGCCGCCTCGAATGCCTTGATGCCGTTGAGAAACAGCAGCCGCCGCAATTGACCGACCCTCAGGAAAGCTGATGCCAGGGCAAGATAACTCAGTTTGCGAAGTCAGGGCAAGCGAGGCACGTTCCCCTTCGCCTCTCCCCGCCGTCCCTCACTCGCTACAGGAGACCCCACGTGACGCCCACGATGATCGCTGCCCTTGGATTGCTGATGGTCGCCACCGCGTTCCTGTCGGGACTGTTCGGCATGGCGGGCGGGCTGATCCTGATCGGCGTGCTGCTGGCCTTGATGCCGCTGCCGACCGCGATGGTGCTGCATGCGATCACGCAGATGGCCTCGAACGGCTGGCGCGCTTTCCTGTGGCGCGCGCATATCCGCTGGCGGCCGGTCGCGAACTATATGGTCGGCGCTGCCATCGCGCTCGCGGCCTGGTCGCTGACCCGCTACGTGCCTGATAAGCCGACGGCGCTGCTGCTGCTCGGCATCACCCCGTTCATGGCGCGGTTGCTGCCGACGAACATCAAACCGGACCCTGACAGGCTCTGGCAGGGCACCGTCTATGGCACGATCTGCATGGGCTTGATGCTGATGACCGGCGTGTCGGGCCCGCTGCTCGATACCTTCTTCCTCGGCGGCGATTTCGGCCGGCGTGAGAAGGTGGCGACGAAGGCGATGTGCCAGCTCGTCAGCCACTTCACCAAGCTGATCTATTTCGGCGGCATCATCGACCAGGCGGCGAGCCTCGATCCCGTGCTCGCCGGCGTCGCGATCGCAGCTTCGATGCTCGGCACCACGCTGGCGCGGCGCATCCTCGAAGCCATGACCGACCAGCAATTCATCGCCTGGTCGAACAAGCTGATCACCACCATCGCCTGCTACTACGTCGCCTATGGCGGCTGGCTCCTGGTTCGGACCCCGGTACTGGCGGCCTTCGACAAGGGAGGTTTGCAATGAGCGAGACCGCCGATCCGCTGGTGCTGGACTTCGTCGAATGGGTCGCGCGCGAGCCGCGCGCCTATGCCGAGGTGATTTCGACCTGGAAGACGTCGTGCCCGCGCCTCACCATCTGGGAAGACGCCGCCGACCGCGGCTACGTCGCGCGCGAGACGGTTGCCGGCCTCGGGCTGGTCATCGCAGTGACGGAGGACGGCGAAAGGTTTTTGCGAACTAACGGGCGGTGAGCCAAGCGCAGCTGTCATCATCCGCGAAGGCGGATGATCCAGTAAACACCGGCAGCAATGTATCTCACGACCGCGGCGGCGTACTGGATGCCCCGCCTTCGCGGGCATGACAACGGAATTTGGTATGCGCATCTCTCTCCACATCGTCATTGCGAGCGCCAGCGAAGCAATCCAGAATGTCTCCGCGGCGGCAGTCTGGATTGCTTCGCTGCGCTCGCAATGACGGAGCACCAGCCATGTCGCTCAAACTGTTCGAACTCGTCGGCACCGACGCCTCGCGTCCCTTCAGCCCGTATTGCTGGCGCACGCGAATGGCGTTGGCGCACAAGGGCCTGGCGGCGGAATCGCTGCCCTGGCGCTTCACCGAGAAGAGCGCGATCGCGCCGCACGGCTCGGAGAAGGTCCCGGTGCTCCTGCACGACGACAAGCCCGTCGTCGATTCCTGGGCGATCGCGAACTATCTCGAAGACACCTTTCCGGATCGCCCGTCGCTGTTCGGCGGCGAGGGCGGCCGCGCCATGGCGCGCATGATCAACGCCTTCGGCGACATCGCCATCGTCGGCGGCATCTTTCCGCTGATCATCGCCGACATCCCGAAGAATCTCGCCGACGCCGATGCCGCCTATTTCCGCAGGTCGCGCGAGGCGCGGTTCGGTGGCAAGACGCTGGAAGAGATCATGGCCAGCCGCGATGCCGGCGTGGTCGCCTTCCGCAAATCGCTCGAAGTGATGCGGCAGACGTTCAAGACGCAAGCCTATCTTGGCGGCAATGCGCCGAACTACGCCGACTACATCGTGTTCGGCGGTTTTCAATGGGCGCGGGTGGTGAGCCCGTTCAAGCTGCTGGAGGCGGACGATCCGGTCTATGCGTGGCGCGAGAAGCTGCTCGATGCGTTCGACGGCATGGCGCGGACATCGCCGGGGCACGCGGTGTAGCAGATCGGAGGGCGGGCTCGGCCGAAGGCGCGAGCCCGACTTGCGTCAGAACTTGTAGGCGATGCCGAAGCGGCCAATGTCGCTGCGCAGCTTGGTCGAGACGTTGAAGGTCGCGGTAGGCGTGTTGCCGGTTGTGACCAGGCCGGAGGTGGAGACCGAGCCGAGGTCAACGTGCAGGTATTCCCCGCTCACCACCCAATGTGGCGTGATCGCATAGTCGATGCCGGCGCCGACAGTCCAGCCGACCCGGGTCTGGCTGACCGCGGCCGTCTCGAATTCCGAGCCGAATCCGAGCGGCGAGAAGCCCACATAGCTGTTCGAATATTTGACGTCGCCGATGGCGACACCGCCGGTAGCGTAGAAGAGCGCCTTGTCGACCGCATAACCGATGCGGGGGCGAATGGTCGCGAGCCAGTTGGTCGAGACGGTGGTTGTGAACGCCGCGGTGCCAACGGGGAAGGTCAGGAACGGACTGCCGGCCGTCGCGACCGTCTTGTCGAAGTGGCGCCACGAAATGTCGCCTTCGACGCCGGCGACGAAACTGCCCCATTGCCGATTGTAACCGGCCTTGCCGCCGACGATTGCACTGGTTCCCGATAGGCCCGGCGAACCGATGGCGTTCAGTCCGGGAATGTCGGCGGGGAAGTAGAGCGCAACCGGCCCGTTGACAGCGCTGAGACTCGGATCGGCTTTGTTCCAGCTCGCGCCGGCGCTTCCGCCGACGTAAAATCCCGTCCAGCTGAACGGCGCGACCGCCGGCAAGGCCTTGTAGGCCTGGGCCTGCATGTCGGCTGCCACCGCCGCGGAGACGGACGCCATTCCCCCGATGGCCGCGAAGAGCGCGAGTCGTGAGAAGCAAATTCGTGACATGGAAGCCCCTGACCGATGAAATCTCAGGTAGTTCAATAGCAGGGGGCCGGTCGATGGGCTGTCCCTGAAATGTCACGCCGGTGCTCAGCAACGGCGTCGAGACTGACATGATCAGGCCCGTGACGACATCGGGCAGGAAATATCCGATAGCGCGGAAGCCGCTCGGGGCTGCGGTGTAGCTGCTGCGCACACTCTCTCCGTAACGTCGTCCCGGCCTGGTGCGCAATTGCGCACCAGGCCGGGACGACACCGAAAGTGTAGCGCGTGCTCGCGTCTCACCGACGATGTTGCGGCCTACTTTGCCGCGCTCGCTGCCGCCTCCCGCAGACAGTCCCGGCACAGACAATCCTCGCCCTTGACCGGCATCGGCAGTCGCGCGGTTTCCTCCGCGCACCAGCAGGTGCCCGAGAGATCGCAGCCGAACTCGGTGCCGCAGCGGGAACAGGCGAGGCGGCGCGGTTCCTGCGTTGAGGATTCTTTCGGAATTGTCATGATTTGCGCAAAAGGTGTCTCGTCATTTTCATGTCGGGTTCATCTCCCGCTGCGGTATATTATCCGCCGCGCACAGACCAGGAAAGCGGTTGGCAATCCGCGAAGGACAAATCGATGGCCCGCGATTCGCAAGCCGCCCTCGTTGCGCTCAACCGGTTCGGCTTCGGCGCCCGCGGCGGGGCATCCGGCGATCTCATCAACGCGGCCTCGGATCCGCGCGGATTCGTCAAGGCGGAGCTGAGCCGACCCAACGGCGTGCTGCTGGAGGCGCCAGGGCTGCAATCCACGCCGCAGCTCGGGCAAGCCGTGTTCGCCTATCAGGACCAGGTCAAGCAGGCGCGCGAGGCCGCCGCCAAAGCCGGCGCGCCGACTGAGGCGCCGCCGCCGCAAGCGCCGTCCGATCAAAAGCCCGGACTGCGCCGCAATCTCTCGCTGAACGCCGCGGCGACGGAAATCGCCGGCCAGATGGCCGAGGCCAAGCCGACTGACAGCAAGCCGGCCGACACTATGGCGAAGCCCGACACCATGCAGCCGAACATGGCCGCACCGCCGGCCGCCAAGCCCGCGCCACAGCCGCTCAACGTGATCCAGAAAACCTTTCGTACCGAGGCGCTGGCGCGCTTGCAGCGTGCGACGCTGGTCGAATGCGGCTTCACCGAGCGGCTGGTCGTGTTCTGGTCCAACCATTTCTGCATCTCCGCGAGCAAGGGCGAGCTGGCGCGGATCTGGGCCGGCGCGTTCGAGCGCGAGGCGATCCGGCCGCACGTGCTCGGACGTTTCGCCGACATGCTCAAGGCGGTCGAGCAGCATCCGGCCATGCTGTTCTTCCTCGACAACCAGCAATCGCTCGGGCCGGACTCGCGCGCGGGGCAAAACCGCAAGCGCGGGCTGAACGAAAATCTCGCGCGCGAGATCATGGAGCTGCATACGCTCGGCGTTGGCGGCGGCTACACGCAGGAGGACGTCACCTCGCTCGCGCGCATCATCACGGGCTGGACCTTTGCCGGAAGGCAAGGCGGGCTCGGCACACCCGGCTCCTTCGCCTTCAACGTCAATGCGCACCAGCCCGGGCCGCAAGTGCTGCTCGGCAGGACCTACGAGCCGACGGGGCTGGCTCAGGGCGAGGCGGCGCTCGCCGACATCGCCCGGCATCCGTCGACCGCGAATTTCATCGCGACCAAGCTCGTCCGTCATTTGGTCGCCGACGATCCGCCTCAGGCATTGGTCGCGCGCCTGCGCGACGTCTTCGCCAAGACCGACGGCGATCTCAAGGCGATGGCGACGGCGCTGGTCGATTCCGACGAGGCCTGGAAGGCGCCGCTGACCAAGATGCGCTCACCTTACGACTTCGTGGTCGCGAGCGGCCGGCTGCTCGCACGCGTGCCGGAGGATCCCGGCGGCTATCTCAACAATCTCAACCTGCTCGGTCAACCGCTGTGGTCGCCGGCCGGTCCCAACGGTTTCCCGGACACCACCGCCGCATGGGCGGCGCCCGAAGGCATGAAGCTGCGGCTCGACATCGCCGCGCAGATGGGCGCGCGGCTCGGCAACAATATCGACCCGCTCGACCTCTTGGAATTCGCAGCAGCAGACGCGGCCTCCATCGAAACGCGGCGAACCATCGAGCGCGCGGAATCGCGCCAGCAGGCGCTGGCGCTGCTGCTGATGTCGCCGGAAATGCAGAGGAGATGATGATGATCGACTGCGTCGAGAACCGCCTCCTCACCTCGCGCCGCGGCCTCCTGCTCGGCGGCGCCTCGTTCGCGGCCTGGGCCTATTTGCCGAAATTCGCGCGCGCGGCCGACGGTCGCGATCCCAGGCTGATCGTCGTGATCCTGCGCGGCGCGCTCGACGGGCTCTCGACCGTCGCGCCGGTCGGTGATCCCGATTATGCCGGCCTGCACGGATCGATCGCGCTCGCGTCGGATGGCGCGCATCCCGCGATCATGCTCGATTCCTTCTTCGCGCTGCATCCGGCGATGCCGGAGTTTGCGCGGATGTATCGCGACAAGCACGCCGCGGTGATCCACGCGGTGGCGACGCCCTATCGCGACCGCTCGCATTTCGACGGCCAGGACGTGCTCGAAAGCGGCTATGCCGGTCCGGGCCGGGTGCAGTCGGGCTGGCTCAACCGCGCGTTGGAAGCGCTGCCGCGCGGCGAGCGCGTCTCGAGCGGTCTTGCGGTGGGACCGACCACGCCGCTGGTGCTGCGCGGCAACGCGCCGACCGTCGGCTGGGCGCCGGTTGCGCTGCCGCAGGCCGACGACGACACCGCGATGCGCCTCGTCGATCTCTACCGTCACCGCGATCCCGCGCTGGCGATGGCGCTGTCGCAGGGCCTCCAGCTCGACAAGGTCGCGAGCGGCGACGACATGAAGCCGAAGGGCGGCAATCAGGTCGCGCAGATGCGCCAGGTCGCGCGCGGCGCGGCAAAGCTGATGGCCGCCGACGACGGCCCGCGCATTGCCGCGCTCGCCTTCGACGGCTGGGATACGCATGCCAATGAAGGCGGCCCGGTCGGCCGCCTCGCCTTCCTGCTCGGCGGGCTCGACGGCGCGCTCGCCGAATTCGAGAGCGGCCTCGGCGAGCGCTGGCGCGACACCGTCGTCGTCGTCGCAACCGAGTTCGGCCGCACCGCGCGCATCAACGGCACCGACGGCACCGATCACGGCACCGCCACCGTCGCGCTGCTCGCCGGCGGCGCGGTGAAGGGCGGCCGCGTCATCTCCGACTGGCCCGGCCTCAAGCTCGCCAACCTCTATGAGGCCCGCGACCTCAAGCCGACCACGGATCTGCGCTCCGTGATCAAGGGCGTTCTGCAAGGCCAGTTCGGTCTGTCGGACCGTGTGCTGGCGGAGACGGTGTTTCCGGACAGCGCAAGCGCAAGGCCGATGAAGGGGCTGGTGGCCTAATCCACAAACGCCGTCATTCCGGGGCGCGCCCCTTGGCGCGAGCCCGGAATCCATACTCCCGATCGGGGTTATGGATTCCGGGCCCGCGCCTTGCGGCGCGTCGGGGAATGACGACATGATGAGCCGAACATCAGGAGACCATCCATGTACATCGCCATGAATCGCTTCCGCGTCGCCAAGGGCTCCGAGGCCGCCTTCGAGCAGGTGTGGCTCTCGCGCGACACGCATCTGGACAAGGTGCCGGGCTTCGTCGAATTCCATCTGCTGCGCGGGCCCGAACTCGAGGACCACACCCTGTACGCCTCGCACACCGTGTGGGCGAACCACGCGGCGTTCGAGGCGTGGACCAAGTCGGAGGCGTTTCGTGCCGCGCATCACAAGGCCGGGGACAACAAGCCGCTTTATCTCGGCCATCCGCAATTCGAAGGCTTCGAGGTGATGCAGACGGTCGGGCGCGGCGCCAAATAGCGCCGCGCTTCAGACGTCAGCCCAGCGTGATCTTGTCGATCTCGGCAAGATCATCAGTGCTGAGCTTCCAGGCGATCGCCTTGACGTTCTCCTCGATCTGCTCGACGCGGGTGGCACCGGCGATCACGCTGGACACTTGCGGGCGTCCGGCGAGCCAGGAGAAGGCGAGCTCGAGCATGCTGTGCCCGCGCGCCTTGGCGAAGGCCTGGAGCTTCTCGACGATGTCCTCGTTGCGCGGCGTGACGTAGCGGTCGCGCAGCCGCGGCACCTTGCCGAAGCGGGTGTCATCAGGCGCGCTCTCGCCCTTCCGGTATTTGCCGGTCAGAAGTCCGCTTGCGAGCGGGAAGAACGGCAACAGGCCGAGCCTGTATTCCTGCGCGGCCGGCAGCAGATCCTTCTCGATGTCGCGCACCACCAGGGAATATTCGTCCTGGCAGGAGACGAAGCGGCTGACATTCGTCGCGCGTGCGACGTACTCCGCCTCGGCGACCCGCCAGGCCGGAAAGTTCGAATTGCCGATGTAGCGGACCTTGCCCTGCCGGACGAGATCGTCGAGCGCGCGCAAGCTCTCCTCGATCGGCGTCAGCGGGTCATAGTCGTGCTGCTGGTAGAGATCGATGTAGTCGGTCTTCAGCCGCTTCAGGCTCGCTTCCACCGCGTTCATGATGTAGCGGCGCGAGGCGCCCTGCTTGGTTCCGTCCTCCGCCATCGGCTTGGAATATTTCGTCGCCAGCACGATGTCCTTTCGGCGATCGCCCAGGACGGTGCCGAGCACGTTTTCCGAGCCGCCCATGTTCGAATAGATGTCGGCGGTGTCGAGCAGCGTGATGCCGAGGTCGAGCGCGCGATGGACCACCTTGCGCGAGGTCTCGAGGTCGGTGCGCTGGCCGAAATTGTTGCAGCCGAGCCCGACCGCGGAAACGCGAAGGCCGGAGGCGCCGAGATTGCGAATTTCCATGGGAGGTCCTGTCAGATGAGCAGCAGCGCATTGTGACCGCGGTGCACCGCGCCAGCAAGCTGCCCGCCGCGCTGCTGCCATGCCGGCAGAGCGGACAAAAAAGTGCGGCCCCTGTCAGACGCGGCGACTGACGGGGACCGCTTTGGGGCGCTTGATCGGTGACGGGGGGCCTGATCAGACGCAGGTGGAGCCTAGTCCCGCTATGTAACGCACAGGTGACATCGGGAGTTATCCACAGGCTGCGCGCTAGAATTAAAACAGCTTGCGATAGACGATGAAGCCGGACCGCTCCGCGACCTTGTCGTACAGGCGCTGCGCCGTGACGTTGGTCTCGTGCGTCTGCCAGTAGACGCGTGGCGATCCCGCCAGTTTCGCCCGCTCGTATACGCCGTGGATCAGCGCCGAGGCGACGCCCTTGCCGCGCGCGGCCTCCAGCGTGAACAGGTCCTGCAAATAGCAGGACGGCTCGATCGCGGTGGTGCTGCGATGGAACAGGTAGTGCGTCAGCCCGAGCAGTCGGCCGTCGCTTTCGGCGACCAGCGCATGCACGGGTTCATAGGCGTCGAAGAAGCGCTGCCACGTCATCCGCGTGATCTCGGGCGCGAGCGCGGTCGGACCCGAACGGCCGTAGAAGGCGTTGTAGCCGTCCCACAGAGGCAGCCATTGATCGTAGTCCTGCTTGGTGACGGAGCGAACGGTGAGCGACATCTGGAAATTCCGCGATCGATGAAGTGCCCTTCATACGTGATGAAGGGCGCGTCGATCAATCGCGCTGTGACGCTATTCGGCGACGCGCAGGTATCGGATCAGCCTGCGGCCCGTGGGATCGCGCAGCGCGCGGTAGTAGTCGGCGCGCGAGGGCGCATCGGTGTGGCGTACGAGGTCGGTCACCGGGGTGTAGCTCAGCATGCGCCCGCCATCGGGCAGCGCGGCGCAGACGAAGCGCAGCACCTCGCCACTGCGCAAGGCGATGTTGATTGGCGTGGCATCGCCGATCCGCACCATCTCCATGCGCTGCGCGATGAAGGTGGCGAGCTCGTCCTCCGGCAGCTCGAACGCGCCGGTGTCGCGGCCATGATACATCAGCGCGACGAACGGCGGCTTGCCGTCGGCGATGTCGTCCGGCACAGCAAAATAATCGCGGAACGCACGATTGATGAATTCGGCGCGCGTCTCGGCATCGAGCAGCACGATGCCGATATCGACCTGGTCGAGCGCGGCCGACAGCCGCGCGGCGGTGGCGTGGCTCTGACGCTCGGCGGCAAAGGTGCCGAGCAGCCGCTCGCGCATCAGGCCGGTGATCGCGGCAGTGCCGGCGGTCGTCACTGCGAGGAGGCCGAGCTGGACCAGATCCGCGATCGCAAAGGGCATGGCGCGGTGGAAGAAGAGGAGCAGCGCCGCGCCGGTCACGGCGAGGGCCGCACTGGTGATGGCGGAGGCGAAACCCGACAGCGCGCCGGCAAGCGCAACGATGCAGACCAACAGCGGCGCGGGCGAGGGGACAGAGCGATCGAGCAGGATCGCCAGCAACAGGGTCGCCGCTGTCAGCACCGGACCGCAGATCGCACGCCATCCGAATCGCATGGCCTGTCTCGTTCCTCCCTGAACGAGGTAAGGCGGCGATACTGACTGATCGTTGCGCCGGTGCGGTGCGAATTCGTGCGAAGTGCTTAAGGGCGGCTTGCGGCGGTGCGCAAAGCTTTCGGATGATTTTAGACCAAGTGCGCGTGCCTGACGCGTTGCTGCGACGCGGGCGCATTCAGCGTCGAGGTGCCCGAGCTCTTGCGCATGCCGGTGAAAATCAACAGCGACGCCGCGACCAGGATGGCCGCAGTCAGGGTGATTGCAACGACTACCACAGGTGACTTCATCGACGTCCTGTCGCGATGCCGGTCGGCGCGGGTCACGCGGCGCCCTGAAGGCTGGTCCAGGATGAAACGGGAATCAGACCGGCAGGCCCATCGCCATGGTCGCCTTGGTCGACAGCACCGTCAGGGTGACGATCAGGCACAGCGAGAGCGCGGCGACGGCGAGCGAGGCCGCGACCGCGTTGGTCAGCCGGGAAGACGCAACGGTAGCGGGTTGGCCCTGAAAGCCTGCCGTGCCGGACGCCCGAGTCATGGGTCTAAATCCTTCAACGTGCGAGCGAATCACCCGCGACTTTCCAGAATTTCCCAGTTTCAACCGGCAATATTGCGGCGGCTGCCGCAACGAAAATGGCGGGATTGCGGCAAAGACGACCCTTATGCCCGCTATTCGCCAGGGCGGGGGCGCGCCATCAGGCGCTGGCGGCGATGCTGGCGGGGTCGTCGACGTCGGCCGGCCGCCAGTCCATCGAGACGAAGCCGGGCGCGGCCTCCACGCGCTTCAGCCAGTCCCGGATCGCCGGGAAGGTCGAGAGGTCGAAGTCGCAGCGGTCGGCGAGATGGGTATAGCCGTACAGCGCGATGTCGGCGACCGTGAGCTGGCGCGCGGCAAAATAGGCGTTGGTCTTGAGATGGTTCTCCATCACCTGGAGCGCGCCATAGCCGCGTTCCATCCAGTCCTCCAGCGAATGGGTCTGGAGGTCGCGGCCGCCCTTGACCAGCGACAGCCAGAAATAGGCGGCGCCGATGTTCGGCTCGAGCGCGTGCTGCTCGAAGAACATCCATTGCAGCGCCTCGGCGCGATCGATGCGGTTCTCAGGCGCGAGCGGTGTGCCGACGGCGACGTACCAGAGGATGGCGTTGGACTCGGCGAGATAACGGTCGCCGCCGACATCGAGCAGCGGCACCTGGCCTGACGGGTTCTTGGACAGAAAGTCCGGCGTACGGCTCTCGCCGCGCAGAATGTCCACCTCGACCGCTTCGTAAGGCAAGTTCAGCAGCGCCAGCGCAAGGCGGACCTTGTAGCTGTTGCCGGAGCGTTGCATCGAATAGAGCTTGTACATTCTGGGAGTTCTAAACCGAGGACGGGAAGGCGCGGCGCTTGTTGCCCCGCACCGCGGCTAAACAATGATGCCGATGCGAATCCGCCGCAAGAGCCAGCCAATAGAAAAACTCGAAAACCCTACCGCACTGCAACGCCGCGGAAGATCGTTTCCACGCGACGACGCAAATCAGATCACGCTTGCGTCAACGTGGGCGACGCATTGCGCCGTGCATTCGTGTGAGATCGCTGAGCGATCCAGTCGGGGTAGGGCGTTGACGCCTCCGCAATCGTCATGGCCGGGCTTGACCCGGCCATCCACGCCTTGCCGCGCGGCACGAAGAACGTGGATACCCGGGACATAGGCGAGCGAAAGCGACGCCGTCCTTCGGACGGCTGTGCCCGGGCATGACGACGGTCTGATTTCATGACGGCCAACACGCAAAATTGCTCTGAGGACAGGCCTTGCCGGATATGAGGGATTCGGACGGCAAAGTGACGGAATATTGCGGGAAATCGCGCGTCGAAACGCGGAATCCGTAAACTTTTGCGAGATCGGGCCGAAGTTTCTTGCGGCGCAGCGGCGCACGTTTTAGGGTAGCTCCATTCCCACAATCAGAGTCGTGACGACCCATGGGTTCACGACGCTTGTCAGGAGATGACGATGTCCTTCCTTGCCGCTGCGCTCGACCGTGTGAAGCCGTCCGCGACCATCGCGGTCACGGATAAAGCACGTGCGCTGAAAGCGGCGGGCCGCAACGTCATCGGCCTCGGCGCCGGCGAGCCCGACTTCGACACGCCCGCCAACATCAAGCTGGCGGCGATCCACGCCATCGAGGCCGGCAAGACCAAGTACACCGCGGTCGACGGCATCCCCGAGCTGAAGGAAGCCATCATCGCGAAGTTTCAGCGCGAGAACGGCGTCGTCTACAAGCCGAACCAGATCATCGTCGGCACCGGCGGCAAGCAGGTGCTCTACAACGCGCTGATGGCGACCATCAATCCGGGCGACGAGGTGATCATCCCCGCGCCATACTGGGTCAGCTATCCCGAGATGGTGGCGCTCGCCGGCGGCGAGCCGGTGCCGGTGGTCTGCACCGCGGCGACCGGCTTCAAGCTCGGGGCCGAAGCGCTCGAGCGCGCGATCACGCCGAAGACCAAATGGGTGATCCTGTGCTCGCCGTCGAACCCGACCGGCGCTGCCTACACCCGCGCCGAGCTGAAGGCGCTCACCGATGTGCTGGTCAAGCACCCGCATGTGTGGGTGATGACCGACGACATGTACGAGCACCTCGTCTATGACGACTTCCAGTTCACCACCGTCGCGCAGGTCGAGCCCAGCCTCTACGACCGCACGCTCACCGTGAACGGCGTGTCGAAGGCCTATTGCATGACCGGCTGGCGCATCGGCTATGCCGGCGGCCCGGCCCAGCTCATCAAGGCGATGTCGACCATCCAGTCGCAGTCGACCTCGAACCCGTGTTCGATCGCACAGTGGGCCTCGGTGGAGGCGCTGAACGGTCCGCAGGATTTCATCCCCGCCAACAACAAGGTGTTCAAGGAGCGCCGCGACCTCGTCGTCTCCATGCTCAACCAGGCGAACGGCATCGAGTGCCCGCGCCCCGAAGGCGCGTTCTACGTCTATCCGTCCTGCGCCGGCACGATCGGCAAGAAAGCGCCGTCGGGCAATTTGATCTCCAACGACGAGCAGTTCGTCACCGAGCTGCTGGAGACCGAAGGCGTCGCCGTGGTGCAGGGCTCGGCCTTCGGCCTCGGCCCGGCGTTCCGCATCTCCTACGCGACCAAGACCTCGGACCTCGAAGATGCCTGCAAGCGCATCCAGCGCTTCTGCGGCAATTTGCGCTGAGCCGCTCGCTACAATGATTGAAAAGGCCCGCTTCGCGCGGGCCTTTTTTTATTTGCATTTCGATCGCGCTGAGTCGGATGGACATTTGCCCTGATTGATATCCTGCCATGCCGCTCACCCGGATCGCACCGGACGATGCTTCGCATCGCCGAGGCGATCCGACCTCTCCCCGCCAAAGAGCGGGGAGAGGTTAGGGCGCTTGCGTCGTGAGGGACGCGCCGGTCGCTCGCTCCCTCGCCCCGTTCTTACGGGGAGAGGGTGGGGTGAGGGGCTCTCTCCGCGCGTTCGGTTTCAGACCTGTCCGATCTGGCACCGCCAGGACTCTTGTGGCATAGACCATCGCGCGCCACGGGTAGGGTGTCCGCTCTGCTCGCATCACATTCATCGCCGGAGACATTCATGCGCCGCTCATTCCTCCTCGCCGGGCTCGCCGCCGCCGGCCTCGTTGCCTCCGTCGCAAACGGCGGCGCACAGCAGCAGCGGATGGTGCGGGTCGGCGTGCTCGAATGCCGTGGCGGTGCCAGCGTTGGCTTCATCGTGGGATCGGTGACCAATCTCGGCTGCGTCCTGCGTGCCGACGGTTTGCCGGAGGATCGCTACGTCGCGACTATCCGCAAAGTCGGTCTCGACATCGGCATCACCCAGGAGACCGCGCTTGCCTGGGGCGTGTTCGCGCCGGTGGACCGACTCGGACCGGGCGACCTCTCCGGCACCTATGCGGGCGCGCAAGGCAGTGCGTCGGTAGGCGTCGGCCTCGGCGGCAACGTGCTGGTCGGCGGCTCCAACAATTCGATCGCGCTCCAGCCGCTCAGCGTGCAGGGCCAGGTCGGCCTCAACGTCGCCGCCGGCCTCGAGAGCCTGGAACTCCGCCCCGGCCGCTAACAATTATGCGTGTGATCGCGCCGTTCCACCGGCGCGATCACGACGACGCACCGCAGCGACGTTTGACGCTTGCCAAATCTCGGGGACGGGCAGAGCATCCGCGTTTGCCGACCCAATCATGGGCCGAGCTCCACACCAAGGAGACGGCGAATGGGACAAGACGTCAGAAGTCCCCGAGGTCCACGGTGCATTGCGCTGGTGGGCCCATTCCAAAGCGGTAAAACCACACTTCTTGAAGCGATATTGGCACGAACGGGCGCAATCCCGCGTGCCGGCAGCGTCGATGCCGGAACTTCCGTCGGCGACGCCACGCCCGAGGCCCGTCATCACAAGATGACCGTCGGCCTCACTGCCGCCACCACGAGTTTCATGGGCGACAGCTACACCTTCCTCGACTGTCCCGGTTCCGTCGAATTCGCCCACGACATGCGCGCCGCGTTGCCCGCGGTCGATGCCGCGGTCGTGGTCTGCGAAGCCGACGAGAAGAAGCTGCCCCAGCTTCAGATCATCCTGCGCGAGCTGGAGGAGCTGAAGATTCCGCGTTTCCTGTTCCTCAACAAGATCGATCGCGCCAACAAGCGCATCCGCGAGACGCTCGCAACGCTCCAGCCCGCCTCGCGCGTGCCGCTGGTGCTGCGCCAGATCCCAATCTGGAAGGACGAGTTGATCGAGGGCTTCGTCGATCTCGCGCTGGAGCGCGCCTTCATCTATCGCGAGCACAAGGCCTCCGAGGTGATCGCGCTCGAAGGCGGCGATCTCGACCGCGAGAAGGAGGCGCGCTTCTCGATGCTGGAGAAGCTCGCCGACCACGACGATGCGCTGATGGAGCAGCTGCTGGAGGATATCCAGCCGCCGCGCGATGCCGTGTTCGACGATCTCGCCCGCGAATTGCGCGAAGGGCTGATCTGTCCGGTGCTGCTCGGCGCTGCCGGCCGCGAGAACGGCGTGCTGCGCCTGATGAAGGCGTTGCGCCACGAGGCGCCGGGTGTTGCGGAGACTGCCAAACGTCTCGGCGCCTCCGAGAGCAAGGACGCGCTCGGCTACGTCTTCAAGACGCTGCACTCGCAGCACGGCGGCAAGCTGTCGCTGACGCGGCTGCTCGCCGGCCATCTCGACGACGGTGCCACGCTGCAATCCTCTTCCGGCGGCGCGGGGCGCATCTCCGGCATCCTCGCCGTCAACGGCGCCTACGACACCAAGCGCGCCGCGGCGGAAGCCGGTGACACGGTCGCGCTCGCCAAGGTCGATCCGGTCAAGACCGGCGACATGGTCTCGAGCGGCAAGACCCAGCCGGCAGCGCTTGTCGCCGCAGAACCGACGTCGGCCGTGCTCGCGATCTCGGTTGCGGCCACCGACCGCAAGGACGACGTCAAGCTCGGCCAGGCGCTGATGCGGCTGCATGAGGAGGATCCTTCGCTCATGGTCGTGCAGAACGCAAAGACCCACGACACCGTGCTGTGGGGCCAGGGCGAGATGCATCTGCGCGTCGCCAGCGAACGCCTGCGCGATCGCTTCGGCGTCAAGGTCGCCTCGCATCCGCCCGCGATCGGCTATCAGGAGACCATCCGCAAGCCGATCACCCAGCGCGGCCGTCACAAGAAGCAGTCCGGCGGCCACGGCCAGTTCGGCGATGTCGTGCTCGACATCAAGCCGCTGCCGCGCGGCGACGGCTTCAAATTCACCGAGAAGGTGGTGGGCGGCGCGGTGCCGCGCAACTACATCCCGGCGGTGGAGGAGGGCGTCGTCGACGGGCTCACGCGCGGTCCGCTCGGTTTCCCCGTCACCGACGTGCAGGTGACGCTGACCGACGGCTCCTATCACAGCGTCGATTCCTCCGATCTCGCCTTCCGCACGGCGGCGCGGGTCGGACTCAACGAAGGCCTGCCGCAATGCCAGCCGGTATTGCTGGAGCCGATCCACGTGGTCGAGATCGTCTGCCCGACGGATGCCACCGCCAAGATCAACGCGATCCTGTCGGCGCGGCGCGGCCAGATCCTCGGCTTCGATACCCGCGACGGCTGGAGCGGCTGGGACTGCGTCCGCGCCATGATGCCGGAAGCCGAGATCGGCGAGCTGATCGTCGAGCTGCGCTCGGCCACCGCCGGCGCCGGCAGCTTCACCCGTCAGTTCGACCACATGGCCGAAGTCACGGGCCGCGCCGCCGACCAGATCATCGCCGCGCATCAGCACGCGGCGTGATGTAGTTCGCTCGGTAAGGAGGCCCCCGCTCTCTCACTCCCTCTCCCCGTTCTTATGGGGAGAGGGAGTGAGGGGCTGCGTCCGAGCGCACGGCGAAAGTTGGACTCACGCCGCCTCCTCCTCTTCGTCATTGCGAGCGTGGCGAAGCAATCCAGACTGTCTCCGCGGAGGCGGTCTGGATTGCTTCGTCGCAAGAGCTCCTCGCAATGACGGGGGAGACTGACGGGCAGCCCCTTGCATTCGCCCCTCAATGATGTATTTTACATCATTGTACATGCTCCAGATATCATTTATAAGCTCTGATACGTGAGGCCAAGGTGATCACGTCGTTCCAGATGCGGGCAGCCCGCGCGCTGCTCGGCATCGACCAGAAAACCCTGGCCGAGCTCGCCGGCGTGTCGCTGCCGACCATCCAGCGGATGGAGGCCAGCACGGGCAATGTTCGCGGCGTGGTCGAGACCTTGATCAAGGTGGTCGAGGCGTTCGACCGGGCCGGCGTCGAACTGATCGGCGAGCAGGCGCGCAGCGACAGCGGCGGACGCGGTGTTCGCCTGCGGGAGCCCGGGCCGCCGCGTCGCGTCGGAGCATGATCGAGCGTTGATCGTGCTCGGGATCAGAATGACCTAGCGCATCGTCGCGCACGCGGGGGCGCGGGACGCACGATGCTTCGGAGCATTGTGGGGCATGAGCATCACAAGCGATCACGCAAGCCGGCTGCATCAGCTGCGTCAGCCGACCTTTGCCGAACTGTACCTGCCAAAGCTCGTCACCGTCTGGCGTGAGGGCTATGGCCTCGCGGATTTCCGCGCCGACGTCTTTGCTGGTCTCACAGTTGCGATCGTCGCGCTGCCGCTGTCGATGGCGATCGCGATCGCCTCGGGCGTGACGCCGGACCGCGGCCTCTACACTGCCGTTGTCGGCGGCTTCATCGCGTCGCTGCTCGGCGGCAGCCGGTTCCAGATCGGCGGGCCGGCCGGCGCCTTCATTGTGCTGGTTGCGGCGACCGCGGAGCGGCACGGCGTCGACGGCGTGATCCTCGCCACCATGATGGCCGGCCTGTTCCTGATCGCCGCGGGCCTCCTGCGTATCGGCACCTACATCAAATTCATTCCCTATCCGGTCACGGTCGGCTTCACCGCCGGCATTGCCGTGATCATCTTCGCCAGCCAGCTCCGCGATCTCTCAGGGATCACGCTGGCGGGCAAGGAGCCCAGCGAATTCGTCCCGAAACTCGCCGCGCTGGCCGGAGGCCTGCACACAGTCAACCCGTCGGCGCTTGCCGTCGCAATCGGCAGCATCGTCATCATCGCCGTGTTGCGGCGCTGGCGGCCGTCCTGGCCCGGCATCCTGATCGCGGTCGTGTTTGCTGCGCTCGCGAGCGCTGTGCTGTCGCTGCCGGTCGAGACCATCGGTTCGCGCTTCGGCGGCATCCCGCGCGAACTGCCGTCGCCGGCGCTGCCCGCGTTCTCGCTTGCGAAGGTGCAGGCGGTGCTGCCGGACGCGATCGCCTTCGCGCTGCTGGCCGCGATCGAATCGCTGCTGTCCGCCGTGGTGGCCGACGGCATGACCGGACGCCGGCACCGCTCCAATTGCGAATTGGTCGCGCAAGGCGTCGCCAATGTCGGCTCGGCACTGTTCGGCGGCATCTGCGTCACCGGCCTGATCGCGCGCACCGCGACCAACATCCGCGCCGGCGCGCGGGGGCCGCTCGCGGGCATGCTGCACTCCGTCTTCCTGCTGCTGTTCATGCTGATCGCAGCACCGCTCGCCAGCTACATCCCGCTGGCCGCGCTCGCCGCCGTGCTGG
Source organism: Bradyrhizobium niftali (assembly GCF_004571025.1). GTDB lineage: Bacteria > Pseudomonadota > Alphaproteobacteria > Rhizobiales > Xanthobacteraceae > Bradyrhizobium > Bradyrhizobium niftali. The sequence goes on from NZ_SPQT01000016.1 coordinate 129,629, forward strand.
TCGTGGTGGCCTGGACCATGGCGGAGAAGCAGGAGTTCGTGACGCTGCTGCGCTCCTCCTGGGGCGACGCCGTCGTGCTGCTCGCAACCTTCCTGCTCACGATCTTCCGCGACCTGACCGAAGGCATTCTGGTCGGCTTCGCGCTCGGCGCGGTGCTGTTCATCCATCGCATGTCGGAGATGACCGGCATCGAGGAGCGCACGCCGCTGGTGGCCGCCGACCGTCCCGACGACGGCAATGGCGAGCGCGTTCCCTACGATCCCGCGCTTGCGGTCGATCGCGACGTGCTGGTCTATCGCATCACCGGCGCGTTCTTCTTTGGCGCTGCCTCCGCGATCGGAAGCGTGCTCGACGGCATCGCCGACAAGCGCAAGGGTTTCGTGGTCGATTTCGCCGCGGTGCCGTTCCTGGATTCGACGGCGGCCAACGTGCTCGGCCGCGTCGCCGCCAAGGCCCACCGCCAGGGCATCAGGCTGTTCATCACCGGCGCCTCGCCCGCGGTCCGCCGCGCGCTGCTGACCCATGGCGTCACCCCGCCGCGCGCCCGCTATCGCGAGACCATCGAGCGCGCGGTCGCCGACATCAAGGGCGGTGCGGCAAAGCGCGCGGCCGCCCCGGATGGTGCCGCCGCGCACTAGCGGCGCTGGCGCGCTTGACAGAGCCCGCGGGACGCGAAATGGATCGCCTCGGATACGATCCGGGGAGAAGATGACAGTGACCAAGGCTCCCGCAGCCTGTCTGATCGGATGGCCGGCCGCGCATTCGCGCTCGCCGCTGATCCATCATTACTGGCTGCGCACGCTCGGTATCGCCGGCGGCTATGTCATCGAGGCGGTCCCGCCCGACGATCTCCGCGATTTCGTGCTGCGGTTGTCGCTGCGCGGCTTCGTCGGCGCCAACGTCACCATCCCGCACAAGGAGGGCGTGCTGGAGCTGTCGACGCCCGATGCGCGCGCCAAGGCCGTCGGCGCCGCCAACACGCTGTGGTTCGAGGACGGCGAGCTGCACGCGACCAACACCGACGTCGAGGGCTTCATCAACAATCTCGATGCCAGCGCGCCGGGCTGGGACGCGGCCGAGGAGGCGCTGGTGCTCGGGGCCGGCGGCTCTGCGCGCGCGGTCGTGTTCGGCCTGCGCGAGCGCGGCATCAAGCGCATCCATCTCGCCAATCGCACCATCGCGCGGGCCGAGACGCTGGCGAAGGAGTTCGGGCCGAACGTGCAGCCCGTTACGTGGGACGGGATCAACGACGTGCTGCCGCGTGCAAAACTTCTCGTGAACACGACTTCGCTCGGCATGCACGGGCAGCCTTCACTCGATGTTGATGTTGCACGCCTGCCGGAGGGGACCGTCGTCGCCGATCTCGTCTATGTCCCCCTGGTGACGCCGCTGCTCGCCGCAGCAAAGGCACGCGGCCTCAAGACCGCCGACGGGCTCGGCATGCTGCTGCACCAGGCGGTGCGCGGCTTCGAGCTGTGGTTCGGCCGGCGGCCGCGGGTCACGGCCGAGCTGCGCGCATTGGTCGAGGCCGATCTCACAAAGACTTGAAAGAATAGCAGGCGATCTTCGGAGTTCTCTATCCGTGGGGACAATCGGAGACAATCATGCCTGTTCAACGTGCAACTTTCACACGTCCGCTCATCGCCGTCGCGATGGTGGCCGCTTCCACCCTCTATGCCTTCGCGCAGAAGGCGCCGGTGCCGACGCGCGTGCGCGGCACGATCGAGCGCGTCGACGGCGACACCCTGCAGGTCAAGTCGCGCAGCGGCGAGGACGTCAAGCTCCACATCGCATCCGATGTGCGCGTGTCCGGCATCACCAAAATTTCACTCGCCGACATCAAGCCAGGCTCCTTCGTCGGCGCCACCACGGTGCCGGGACCTGACGGCGGCGACAACGCCGTCGAGGTGCATGTGTTTCCGGAGAGCATGCGCGGCACCGGCGAAGGCTCGCGCCCCTATGACCTCAAGCCCAACTCCAGCATGACCAACGCCACGGTCTCGGAGAGCGTGGTCGGCAATGACGGCCATACGCTGCTGGTCAAGTACAAGGACGGCGAGAAGAAGGTGTTCGTCCCCGACAACACGCCGGTGGTGACCTTCGTGCCCGGCGACAAGACCGACCTGAAGGCCGGCGCCAAGGTGATCGCCTTCATGAAGCAGTTGCCGGACGGCTCGTTCGAGACCAACCGCGTCAGCGTCGGGCGCGACGGCCTCACGCCGCCGATGTGATCGTCACGGCCGGGAATAGCGGCGGTCACACGGGGTTGCCGTGTTTGACCGTCGCAACGCCCTGGAGGGGACAATCATGCCGAAGCTGAAAAACTGGATGCCGCGCGCCGTCGTGGCAGCCTTCGCGACCTTTATCGCTGTTTCCTCTGTCTCGGCGCAGCAGGCGCCGACGGTGCGCATCCGCGGCGCCATCGCGAGCGTCGACGGCAACATGCTCGACATCAAGACGCGCGAAGGCAGCGACGTGAGGGTGCGCATGACCGACAACGTCGCGGTCTTCGCCGTGGTGAAGACGGAGCTGTCGGAGATCAAGGAGGGCTCCTATATCGGCGTCACCGCCATGCCCGAGCCCGACGGCACCCAGAGGGCGATCGCCGTGCACATCTTCCCTGAGAACCAGCGCGGCGCGGCCGAAGGTTTCCGTCCCTGGGACGCGCGCGCCAACTCGACCATGACCAACGCGACGGTCTCGCAGACGATCAAGGGCACCGACGGTCAGAACATCACGGTGAAATACAAGGACGGCGAGAAGAAAGTCGTGGTGCCGCCGGACACCCCGATCGTCACCTTCGTCGCCAGCGACAGGTCCGAGATCAAGCCGGGCGCCAGGCTGATCATCTTCGGCGCGGCGAAGAAGGAGGACGGCTCGCTGGAGGCAAACCGCGTCAACGTCGGCAGGGACGGGATTACGCCGCCGATGTGAGGGCGCTGCGCGCAACCGTCGCCACACTTTCCGCCGTCGTCCCGGACAAGCGCGCCCTCAGGCGCGCGCAGATCCGGGACCCATAACCACAGGGAGAAGTTGTTGCGCAAAGCAGGTCACTCCGAGTCCCCGTAACCACGCCTGCCTGTGGTTATGGGTCCCGGCTCAGCGCTCCGCTTCGCTGCACTTGTCCGGGACGACGATGGTGATTGTGGCGCGTTCTTCGCGCCTCAACGCCTCACACCGCAATGATGTGATCGTCGATCTCCTCGATCCTGTTGACGCCGCACAGGCCCATGGTCGTCAGCAGTTCCTTCTGGATGATGTCGATCGCCTTGGCGACGCCGGCCTGGCCGCCGGCGCCCAGGCCATAGGCGTAGGCGCGGCCGATCATGCAGGACTTTGCGCCGAGCGCGAGTGCGCGCATCACGTCCTGGCCGGAGCGGATGCCGCCGTCGAACATGATCTCCATCCTGTCACCGACGGCATCGACGATCTCGGGCAGCACCTCGATCGAGGACGGCGCGCCGTCGAGTTGCCGGCCGCCATGGTTGGAGACCACGATCGCCTGCGCGCCGGTCTTCGCGGCGAGCTCGGCGTCCTCGACGTCGAGAATGCCCTTCAGGATCAGCTTGCCCGGCCAGATGCTGCGGATCCAATCGATGTCGCTCCAGTTCAGCGAGGTGTCGAACTGCGAGTTGATCCAGGTCGACAGCGAGGTGATGTCGTCGCTGACCTTCAGATGACCGGCGAGATTGCCGAAGGTGCGGCGCTTGCCCTGCAGCACACCCGACACCCAGGCCGGCTTGGTGGCGAAATCGATCAGCTTCGAGAGCGACCATTCCGGCGGCACGGTCATGCCGTTCTTGATGTCCTGGTGGCGCTGGCCGATCACCTGGAGATCGACGGTCAGCACCAGCGCCGAGCATTTCGCCGCGATCGCGCGTTCGATCAGCGCCTTGATGAAGCCGCGGTCCTTCATCACGTAGAGCTGGAACCAGAACGGCTTCTCGACGCTGGCGGCGATGTCCTCGATCGAGCAGATCGACATCGTCGACTGCGTGAACGGGATGCCGGCGGCCTGCGCGGCGCGGCAGGCGTGGATCTCGCCGTCGCCATGCTGCATGCCCAGGAGGCCCACGGGCGCGAGCACCAGCGGCATGGTCGAGGGCTCGCCGAGGATCGTCGTCGAGGTGTCGCGCTTGGAGACGTCGACCAGGATGCGCTGGCGGAACTTGATCGCCTGCATGTCCTCGCGGTTGGCGCGCAGCGTCTCCTCGGCATACGAGCCGCGGTCGCAATAGTCGAAGAACGCCTTCGGCACGCGGCGCTGATGCAGCGCGCGAAGATCGTCGATACAGGTGATGTGCTTCATGAACGTGTCCCCGGCCCGTCTCGTATCCGAAAGTCTTGCATCGGAAGATCGAGGGGTCATCTAGCATGGTTGGATGCTCAGCCAAATCGTTTGCGAGGAGGGTGCCATGACGAGGCCGCACGCCGCACCGACACCGGAAGAGATCAAGGAGAAAAAGGACCTCGAGGACGCCCTGGAAGAGGGCCTGGAAGAGACCTTCCCGGGCTCCGATCCCGTCAACGTCACCCAGCCGGCGCCGAGCCGCGCCGACGGCCATGTGAAGCGCTCCAAATAGGGGCGGGTTCCGCCCCGTTCCTAGTTCCCTAACGGGAAATATAGTGTTAACAATCAGTTAGCGCGGCGAAGCTGGCCCCTATTCCGTAATGATTAATCACATTTTTTGAAGCCAAGTTAGCCGCGATGGCCTTATAAGACCTCAGCAAATCAGGGATGCGGGGCCCGTTCTGGCACTCCGTGGTTGTAGAGGGGATTCCCTGGTTGTTGCGTGGGGGACGATATGAGCCGCAAATATTTCGGGACGGACGGGATTAGGGGCCGCGCCAACGGACTGATCACGCCGGAGCTCGCGCTCAAGGTCGGCCAGGCCGCAGGCCTTGCGTTTCAGCGCGGCGACCACCGCCACCGGGTCGTGATCGGCAAGGACACCCGCCTGTCCGGCTACATGATCGAATACGCGATGGTCGCCGGCTTCACCTCGGTCGGCATGGACGTGCTGCTGGTCGGCCCGATGCCGACGCCGGCGGTCGCGATGCTGACCAAGTCGATGCGCGCCGATCTCGGCGTGATGATCTCGGCCTCGCACAATTTGTTCGAGGACAACGGCATCAAGCTGTTCGGTCCGCAGGGCTTCAAGCTTTCCGACGACGTCGAGAAGCAGATCGAGCAGCTGCTCGACGAGCCCATCGAGAAGCGGCTGGCACAAAGTGCCAGCTTGGGCCGCGCCCGCCGTATCGACGGCGTGCATGACCGCTACATCGAATTCGCCAAGCGCACGCTGCCGCGCGATCTGTCGCTCGAGGGCCTGCGCGTCGTGATCGATTGCGCCAACGGCGCCGCCTACAAGGTGGTGCCCGAAGCGCTGTGGGAGCTGGGCGCCGACGTGGTGCCGATCGGCGTCGAGCCCGACGGCTTCAACATCAACAAGGATTGCGGCTCCACTTCGCCGGAAGCGCTGTCGAAGAAGGTGCGCGAGATGCGTGCCGACATCGGCATTGCGCTGGACGGTGACGCCGATCGCGTCATCCTGGTCGACGAGCGCGGCCATGTCGTCGACGGCGACCAGCTGCTCGCGGTGATCGCGCAGAGCTGGAAGGAAGACGGCCGGCTGTCGCGGCCGGGCATCGTCGCCACCGTGATGTCCAATCTCGGGCTCGAGCGCTTCCTGAAAGGGCAGGGGCTCGATCTCGTGCGCACGCCGGTCGGCGACCGCTACGTGCTCGAGCAGATGCTGAGCGGCGGCTACAATCTCGGCGGCGAGCAGTCCGGCCACATCATCCTGTCCGACTACGCCACCACCGGCGACGGCTTCGTTGCCGCCTTGCAGGTGCTGGCCGTGGTGCAGAAGTCGCGCCGGCCGGTGTCGGAAGTCTGCCACCGCTTCGATCCGCTGCCGCAGATCCTCAAGAACGTCCGCCACAAGGGCGGTAAGCCGCTCGACGATTCCGACGTCAAATCGGCGATCTCCGACGGCGAGAAGCGCCTCAACGGCCATGGCCGCCTGCTGATCCGCTCCTCCGGCACCGAGCCCGTGATCCGCGTCATGGGCGAAGGCGAGGACCGCATCCTGGTCGAGGACGTCGTCGACACCATCGTCTCGGCGCTCGGACAGGCGGCGGCCTGAGCTCGTAGCCATCCTTCGAGACGCCCGCCTTTGGCGGGCCCTCAGGATGAGGTCTTGTTTCTCGGCGAAATCTGAAACCCTCATGGTGAGGAGCCCTCTCGAACCATGCAAGCCGCGCGGCTTCGCGGTGAAACCGGCCGCGAAGCGCATCCCAGCCATCGACGTTTGGCGGTGGTTCCACCGCCACTTGCATCGTAGTTAGGCGGATGCGGCGGTTCGCCGCGCCTCCTGGGATTGGTCCGTTGAACAAGCCTGTCGTCGTCTCTGAGGAAACGCTGACCGAGCCCGTCGTCGTCAGCGACGTCGCGCCCGCTGCCGCCAGAGCTGCGGGGCCGGCCTATGTCGTGCTCGCCGGCATCAGCTTCTCGCACTTCCTCAACGACACCATGCAGTCGCTGATCGCCTCGGTGTACCCGATCCTGAAGGACACCTACGCGCTCGACTTCGCGCAGATCGGCATGATCACGCTGGCCTTCCAGTTCACGGCCTCGCTGCTTCAGCCGGTGGTCGGGCACTACACCGACAAGAAGGCGCAGCCTTATTCGCTGGCGATCGGCATGGCCTCGACCTTCTTCGGTCTCCTGCTGCTCAGCGCCGCGCACCAATATCTCGTCATCCTCGTTGCCGCTGCGCTGGTCGGTCTCGGCTCGGCGGTGTTTCATCCGGAATCCGCGCGCATCGCGCGGCTCGCCTCCGGCGGCCGCTACGGCTTTGCGCAATCGGTGTTCCAGCTCGGCGGCAGTTTCGGCACGTCGATGGGCCCGGTGCTGGCGGCGCTGATCGTGGTGCCGTTCGGGCAGGGCAGCATCGCCTGGTTCTCCTCGATCGCGTTCCTTGCCATCGTCGTTCTCTGGCGCATCGGCCGCTGGTACGCGCCGCAGATCAAGGCGAAGAAGACGGCGGCGGTCCAAGCCCATCCTGATGCGCCGAGCTCGCGCCGCGTCGCGGTCGCGCTCGCCGTGCTGGTGGCGCTGCTGTTCTCAAAACAGCTCTACGTCTCGAGCTTGTCGAGCTACTACATCTTCTATCTGATCGACCGCTTCGGCGTGTCGACGCAGGCCGCCCAGATCTATCTCTTCGTCTTCCTTGCCGCGAACGCGGTCGGCGCGTTTCTCGGTGGTCCGCTCGGGGATCGCTTCGGGCGCAAGATCGTGATCTGGATCTCGATTCTGGGCGCGCTGCCGTTCACGCTGGCGCTGCCCTATGCCGGGCTCTACGCCAGCGCGGTGCTCAGCGTCATCATCGGCCTGATCATCTCCTCGACGACGTCGTCGATCATCGTGTTCGCGCAGGAACTGGTGCCGCACCGCTTCGGCATGATCTCCGGCGTGTTCTTCGGCGTCGCCTTCGGCATCGGCGGCCTGGGCGCGGCCGTGCTCGGCAAGCTCGCCGACCACACCTCGATCGAGTTCGTCTATCAGGTCTGCGCCTATCTGCCGGCGATCGGGCTGCTCGCGGTGTTCCTGCCCAAGCTGCCGCGGCAGACGCGTTAACGGATCCTGTTTCGCTGCATTGCGGCTTCATACATTGTTAGTAATTGGGACGCGAGGCGCTGCATTTTTGCAATGCGACCGCCGCATCCCCGCGTGTGCAGTCACAAAAAATCAACCTTAAAAATTAGGGTTAAGTGGCGCTTAAACATTTGCTGCCATCGTCCGCCCGTGAGTTTCCAGAACGTGAGGCGGCTGCATTGTGCCTCACCGGCCATAAGGACGAAGCCAATGCGTAGCGTTAAGTCTCTCCTTGCCGCGGGTGCGGCAACCCTGATCTCGTCGATGGCGTTCGCCGCCGATATGCCGATCGCGGCGCCCCCTCCCATGTACGCGCCGCCGGCCCCTGCGGCCGACTTCGGCGGCTGGTATCTGCGCGGCGACATCGGCTTCAGCAATCAGAAGGTGAAGCAGCTCAACCCGAGCTTCGTCGATCCCGGCATCAGCATTGCGTCCACCCAGGGGCTCGGTTTCGACACGGCCGGCATCTTCGGCCTCGGCGCCGGTTACAGGTTCAACAGCTGGTTCCGCGCCGACGTGACCGGTGAATATCGCGGCAACGCCAATCTGCATGGTCTCCAGATCATCAATTTCAACGGCGCCCCGGCCTTTACCGACGAGTATCATGGCAGCAAGTCGGAATGGCTGGTGCTCGCCAACGCCTACGTTGACCTCGGCACCTGGTGGTGCATCACCCCGTTCATCGGTGCCGGCGTGGGTGCTTCGCGCAACACCATTTCAAACTTCCAGGACATCAACACGGTGAACGGCGGCGTCGCTTACGCGCCGAACGCTTCGAAGTGGAATTTCGCGTGGGCCGCGCACGCCGGTCTTGCCTACAAGGTCAACCCGAGCCTGACGCTCGAACTCGCGTATCGCTATGTCGACCTCGGAGACGGCGTCACCGGCGCTCTCACCGACTTCACCGGTTTCACCCGCGGCCGCACCATGCAGTTCAAGGACATCACCTCGCATGACCTGAAGTTCGGCGTGCGCTGGGACCTCAGCAGCCCGCCGGTCTACGCGCCGCCGCTCGTCACCAAGGGCTGATCGGCAAGCCCCATCGCTTAATCTCTCTTAACGGCGCGGGACCCTCCCGCGCCGTTTTGCTTTGCGTATTTTTCATTGCTCGTGGCAACGAAGGGCTCCGACGCAACCATTGGTTAAGGTTAACGAGCCATGATCATGGCGAAAGTTCGAGTTCGATGGAGCGTTCCGATGCGTAGGCTTTTGTTGGCGGCGGCGATGTTGGGGACGGTGTCTGCCGCGCACGCGGCCGACATGCCGGATCTGCCGTTCCTGCGCGGCAGCTTTACGGACGGTCTGTCGAGATCCAACGTCAACTGGGAAGGCTACTATGTCGGCGGTCAGGGCGAGTACGGCGCGATCACGTCGAAGATCTCCTCCACCATCAACAGCGACATCCAGTCGACCTTCGTCACACCGGGCCCGGCCTACAATTGGCAACCGCTCGCGTTCGCGCACAGCAACAGCGCCGGCTATGGCGCGTTTGCCGGCTATAATGGGCAATGGGACGACGTCGTGCTCGGCGTCGAGGCCAACTACATTCATGGTGGTTTCAAGTCGACATCGAACTCGGTCGGACAGACGTTCAACAACCTCAACGCGGTCATTGCCACCACCGTGACATCCGCAGTCGTCGGCGTGTCTGACTTCGGATCCCTGCGCGCGCGAGCCGGCTATGCCTGGGGATGCTTCCTGCCTTACGCCTTTATCGGTGGCGGGGTCGGCAGCCAGACCGTCGATCGCTACGCCTCGGCGTCTCCGTCGTCGGTGCAGCCTGCGACGACCTTCGCGAGCAAGAGCAAGCTGGTCTACGGTTATTCCGGCGGCCTCGGCTTCGACGCCATGCTGGTCGGCGGCCTGTTCGTCCGTGTCGAATACGAATATTTGCGGGTGACGTCGGACATCGAGTCGAACGTCAATAGCGTCCGCGCCGGGCTCGGATACAAGTTCTGAGCGCCGCGCATGGCGCCGATTGACAGGCCCTGCGAGCCCTGATGCTCTGTCGCCAGACAGTGGGGGCGGCAGCGATGCAGATCTACGGCGATACCAATTCCGGCAATTGTCTCAAGGTGAAGTGGGTTTGCGACAAGCTCGCATTGCCCTACGACTGGATTGAGATCGACACCCGTAAGGGTGAGACGCGCACGCCGCAATTCCTTGCCATGAACGGCGCCGGCCAGGTGCCGACCGTCGCCTTCGACGATGGCCGTACGCTGGCGCAATCCAATGCCATCATCCGCTATCTCGCCCGCGACAGCGCGCTGATTCCGCGCGACGCCTTTGTTGCTGCCAAGATGGATGAATGGTTGTTCTGGGAGCAGTACAGCCACGAGCCCTATATCGCGGTGTGCCGCTTCCAGCTCGTCTATCTCGGCAAGGACGCCTCCGAGCTCGACCCCGAAAAGGTCAAGCGCGGCTATGCGGCGCTCGACCGCATGGAGCAGCATCTCTCCGGCAACCGCTTCTTCGCGGGCGAAGCGGTCTCGCTCGCCGACGTCACGCTGCTCGCCTATACCCGCGTTGCGCATGAAGGCGGCTTCGATCTCGGCCGTCATGCGGCCGTTCGCCGCTGGATCGGCGAGACCGAGGCCTTTCTCGGCCTTCCGCCGGCGCGCTGAGTCCGGAGTATTTCATGAACGCCGGAACCGTTTCCATCCGTCGCGCGCGCCGCGAGGACGTCGCAGCGATCGTGGCGATGCTCGCCGACGATCATCTCGGGCGCACCCGTGAGCGGGTGGAGGATCCGCTGCCCCCGGCCTATTACGAAGCGTTCGAGCGGGTCGAGCGCGATCCAAATCTCACGCTGGTGGTTGCCGAGAGCGAGGGCAGGGTGGTCGGCTGCCTGCAACTTGCTGTGCTGTCAGGCATCAGCTCGCAAGGCGGCACCCGCGGTCTGCTCGAAGACGTGCGCGTTGCCACTGATTGTCGCAGCCGCGGCATCGGCGAGCAATTGGTGCAATGGGCCATCGCGGAAGCGAAAGCGCGCGGCTGCAATCTGGTCGAACTGTTGACGCATCAGACGCGAGTGGACGCGCAGCGCTTCTACAAGCGGCTCGGATTCACAGCTAGTCATGTCGGCATGACTGTCCGCTTTTGAGGCAGCTCGCCGCGCACCTTGCGCAATCAGCAAATTCGGATCGCGCATTCGTTCATGTTAAGAGCCGGTAAACTACCCAGCCGTCGTTCACGTTGAGGTGGGAACGATCGGTGCTACGGCAGCGTCAGACACCGAGCTCGGTCGGTTCGGGGATTTCGATGACAAGCTATTCGATGATCAAGGTCGGCAACGGCTACGTTGTGCAGGCCAACGACAAGTGCATTTTGAAGGTCGGCAGCCGACGCAAAGCCGCGCAATTGATCAGCGAGGCCACGGACTTGCTGAACGCGCTCGCTACGGTCGAATCCCCCGATATCGCGCCGGAAGCGCCATCACTCGCGCGTGAGGTCCCGGAACTTCCTTGACGACTCTTCCCGTTTCCCGTATCAGCCGCGGCGGGACACCTCCCCCCAACGGGAGGCTTACTATCTGGAAGGGTAGAATATGACTGTAGCGAAGCCCGCTTCGCGGCCCACCGTGCCGCATTTTTCCTCCGGCCCCTGCGCCAAGCGCCCCGGCTGGAACGCCCAAAATCTCAAGGACGCAGCGCTCGGCCGTTCGCATCGCGCGAAGGTCGGCAAGACCAAGCTCAAGCTCGCGATCGATCTGACGCGCGAAGTGCTTGAAGTGCCCGCCGATTATCGCATCGGCATCGTGCCGGCCTCCGATACCGGCGCGGTCGAGATGGCGCTGTGGTCGCTGCTCGGTGCACGGCCCGTCACCACGCTCGCCTGGGAATCCTTTGGCGAGGGCTGGGTCAGCGACATCGTCAAGGAATTGAAGCTCAAGGACGTCACCAAGCTCAATGCGGCCTACGGTGAAATCCCCGATCTCTCCAAGGTCGATCCGAAGTCGGACGTCGTCTTTACCTGGAACGGCACCACCTCGGGCGTCCGTGTGCCGAACGCCGACTGGATCAGCGCGACCCGCGAAGGCCTGACCATTTGCGACGCCACCTCGGCGGCATTCGCGCAACCCCTCGACTGGCCCAAGCTCGACGTCGTTACCTTCTCCTGGCAGAAGGCGCTCGGCGGCGAGGCCGCGCACGGCATGCTGATCCTCTCCCCGCGCGCGGTGGAGCGGCTCGAGACCTACAAGCCGGCCTGGCCGCTGCCGAAGATCTTCCGCATGACCAAGGGCGGCAAGATCAACGAAGGCATCTTCGTCGGCGAGACCATCAACACGCCGTCGATGCTCTGCGTCGAGGATTATCTCGATGCGCTGAACTGGGCCAAGTCGATCGGCGGCCTCAAGGCGCTGATCGCGCGCGCCGACGCCAACACCAAGGTGCTGGCCGACTGGAAGGCGAAGACGCCCTGGATCGACTTCCTGGCCAAGGACGCTTCGATCCGTTCCAACACCTCGGTATGCCTGAAGTTCACCGATCCCGCGCTCACCGCGCTCTCGGACGACGCGCAGGCCGACTTCAGCAAGAAGCTGGTCGCGCTGGTCGAGAAGGAAGGCGCCGGCTACGACTTCGCCTATTACCGCGATGCGCCGGCCGGCCTGCGCATCTGGTGCGGCGCCACCGTCGAGGCCAAGGACGTTGAGCTGCTGACCCAGTGGATCGACTGGGCCTTCGCCGAGACCAAGGCACAGCTCGCCAAGGCGGCTTAACGCGTTCTAACTCATTTTCGTCATGGCCGGGCTTAACCCGGCCATCCATCGATTGAGAGATGGACCCGCGGGTCAGGCCCGCGGGTGACGTTCCGTAAATGCAGCTCGCACCACGGATCATCCCCATGACCAAGCCCAAAGTTCTCATTTCCGACGCGCTCTCGCCCGCTGCCGTGCAGATCTTCAAGGATCGCGGCGTCGAGGTCGACTTCCAGCCCAATCTCGGCAAGGACAAGGACAAGCTCGCCGAGATCATCGGCAATTACGACGGCCTTGCGATCCGCTCCGCAACCAAGGCGACCGCCAAGATCCTCGAGAAGGCGACCAACCTCAAGGTGATCGGCCGCGCCGGCATCGGCGTCGACAACGTCGAGATCCCCGCCGCCACGGCCAAGGGCATCATCGTGATGAACACGCCGTTCGGCAATTCGATCACGACCGCCGAGCACGCCATCACCCTGATGCTGGCGCTCGCCCGCGAGATCCCGCAGGCCGACGCCTCGACCCAGGCCGGCAAGTGGGAGAAGAACCGCTTCATGGGCGTCGAGATCACCGGCAAGGTGCTCGGCGTGGTCGGCTGCGGCAACATCGGCTCGATCGTCGCCGACCGCGCGCTCGGCCTGCGCATGAAGGTGGTCGCGTTCGATCCGTTCCTGTCGCCGGAGCGCGCCAAGGACATCGGCGTCGAGAAGGTCGATCTCGACGACCTGCTCAAGCGCGCCGACTTCATCACACTGCACACTCCGCTCACCGAGAAGACGAAGAACATCATCGATGCTGCCGCGATCGCCAAGATGAAGAAGGGCGTGCGGCTGATCAACTGCGCCCGCGGCGGCCTCGTCGACGAGCAGGCGGTGGTCGATGCGCTGAACTCCAAGCACATCGCCGGCGCCGCCTTCGACGTCTTCGTCGAGGAGCCCGCGAATGCCAACGTGCTGTTCGGCCATCCCAACGTGATCTGCACGCCGCATCTCGGCGCCTCCACCACCGAAGCGCAGGAGAACGTCGCGCTCCAGGTCGCCGAGCAGATGTCGGACTATCTGCTCACCGGCGCGATCTCGAACGCGGTCAACTTCCCCTCGATCACGGCTGAAGAAGCGCCGAGGCTGAAGCCGTTCATCGCGCTCGCCGAGAAGCTCGGCTCGTTCGCCGGCCAGCTCACCGAGAGCGGCATCCTCAAGGTCGAGATCACCTATGAGGGGCATGTCGCCGAGATGAAGATCAAGGCGATCACCTCCGCCGTGCTGTCGGGCCTGCTGCGGCCGATGCTGGGCGAGGTCAACGTGGTGTCCGCGCCCGTCGTCGCCAAGGAGCGCGGCATGGTGGTGGACGAGATCGTGCGCGCCGCGCAGAGCGACTATGAGAGCCTGATCACCGTCACGGTCGCGACCGAACGCCAGGAGCGCTCGGTCTCCGGCACCGTGTACCATGACGGCAAGCCGCGATTGGTTGACGTCAAGGGCATCCGCGTCGACGCCGAGTTCGGCAAGTCGATGATCTACGTGACCAACGAGGACAAGCCGGGCTTCATCGGCGCGTTCGCGAGCCTGCTCGGCGACGCTAAGCTCAACATCGCGACCTTCCATCTCGGCCGCGTCAAGCAGGGCGGCGACGCCATCGCGCTGGTCGAGGTCGACGGCGCGGTGCCGGCCGACGTGCTCGCCAAGGTGCTGGCCCTGCCGCAGGTCAAGCAGGCCAAGGCGCTGACGTTTTAATCGCGCTCTCGCCACTTGCCGTCATGGCCGGGCTTGACCCGGCCATCCACGCCTTGCCGCTCGGCACGAAGAACGTGGATGCCCGGGACAAGCCCGGGCATGACGCGTGGATAGAGCGGGGCGCGCGCCCCCGGAATGACGCGTATCATATATTCCGACCCGCGGAACAACGCCGCCTCCCTCACCGGAGGCGGCGTTTTTATTTCTCCCGCAGCCTGCCGACTTTGTGTACCAATGGCGACCAGGACGCTCCGTTCAAAATTGTTCGACAAGGGAGAAAACAATGCGTGAAGCCGTCATCGTTTCCTATGCGCGCACGGGCCTCGCGAAATCCGGCCGCGGCGGGTTCAACATCACGCCGCCGATGTCGCTCGCGGCCCATGCCATCCACCACGCGGTCGATCGCGCCGGCGTCGAGAAGGACTATGTCGAGGACTGCTACCTCGGCAATTGCGCCCACGGCGCGCCGAACATCGGCCGCCAGGCCGCGCTGCTCGCCGGCCTGCCGAAGACCACCGCCGGCGTCTCGGTCAACCGCTTCTGCTCCTCCGGGCTGCAGACCATCGCGATGGCCGCCAACTCGATCCGCTCCGACGGCGCCGACTGCATCGTCGCCGGCGGCGTCGAGAGCATCTCGATGCCGGGCGGCGGCACGCCGAAGGAATCGATCGACCCGGAGCTGCTCAAGGTCGCGCCTGATATCTTCATGGCGATGATCGACACCGCCGACATCGTCGCCGAGCGCTACAAGCTCAGCCGCGAATACCAGGACGAGTTCTCGCTGGAATCGCAGCGCCGCATGGCCGCGGCCCAGCAGGCGAACAAGTTCAAGGACGAGATCGTCCCGATGAAGTCGAAGATGAAGGTCGTCGACAAGCAGACCAAGGCCGAGAGCATCGTCGACTACGTCGTCGACCGCGACGAGTGCAACCGGCCCGAGACCACGATGGAAGGCCTTGCCAAGCTCGAGCCCGTGAAGGGGCCCGGCAAGTTCGTCACCGCCGGCAATGCCAGCCAGCTCTCGGACGGCGCCGCCGCCGTGGTGCTGATGGAAGCCAAGGACGCCGAGAAGCGCGGCCTCAAGCCGCTCGGCCGCTTCGTCGCCTGGGCGACCGCCGGCTGCGAGCCCGACGAGATGGGCATCGGACCGGTGTTCGCGATCCCGAAGCTGCTCAAGCGCACCGGCCTCAAGATCGACGACATCGATCTGTGGGAGCTCAACGAGGCCTTCGCCAGCCAGTGCCTGTATTGCCGCGACCAGCTCGGCATCGATCCCGCCAAGTACAACGTCAACGGCGGCTCGATCGCGATCGGCCATCCCTTCGGCATGACCGGCGCACGTCTCACCGGCCACCTGCTCCAGGAAGGCGCGCGGCGCAAGGCGAAGTGGGGTGTGGTGACGATGTGCATTGGCGGCGGCCAGGGCGGCGCCGGCCTGTTCGAGATCTACAGCTGAGGCGAAGCGAGATGAATGCGAAAGGGCACGGCGCGCGCCGTGCCCTTTTTGTTTAGGTTCGCGCCCCAGGCTTATTCGCGCGCCTAAAGGAAATCTTTGGCTCGCAAAGCGTTGAGCGCGACGGGGCAGATGGAGGAGAACGCTCATGCGCTCAACAATGGCAGCAATCCTTATGACGGTCCCGCTCATAGCGGCGCCGGCGATGGCGCAGCAGGCGGCGCCGAACCAGAACTTGCAGAGTGAGGCCGACAAGGGCATTAAGACGCAGAACTCGGGCGCCTCGGGTTATGTCGGCGAGCAGGACAAGCCCGGCTCGGCCGCGAACATGCCGGGAGATCGCGCCAACGACGCCAGTGGCGCTGCCACCTCGCCCAGCGCGCAGAATTCAGGGGCGGGCATCGCGGGAGCCCCGGGCAACAAGAACGGCCCGCCCGCGCATACCGGAACCGTCGGCTCGAGCTCGCAAAACATGTCGGTGCAGGAGCAGGATCCCTCGAACGTCAAGGGCCTGCCCGGCAACAAGAGCGGCCCGCCAGCCAAGCGCTAGCTGAGTCCGGCAACGGTCCTCTGCACGCTAACAATCGTCGCGCGAGCGGCATCGCTCGCGCAGGCGTTAAGCGTCCTGCTTTTTTCGTTGCGGAACCAGTGCGACGAAACTATATAGACGCCGTCGGAAAAGGCAGATTTGGTCTGGTAAGCCCAAATCCTTTCGGTAACGAAAGCTCTGGTCTTTGGCCTTGTGCACGAGATCCCCACGACGAACCGCGGGCGCCACGCAGGCGCTCAACCGTTCGTCCGTGTGATCCTTGCCGCGCTGGGAACGCTCCGGTCGAACATCGACCACAGGAGCGTCTCATGCAAACCCAATCCACTGATATCTACGACGTCATCATCGCCGGTGCCGGCCCCGTCGGCCTGTTTCTCGCGTGCGAGCTGCGGCTTGCCGGCCTCTCGGTGCTGGTGCTGGAGCAAGCGCAGGATCCGCACTCTGCGCTGAAGCGACTGCCGTTCGGGCTGCGCGGCCTTTCGACCCCGACAACCGAGGCCTTTCACCGGCGTGGCTTGCTGGACGAGATCGTCGCCGCGCAGCGCACGAAGTCAGGCGCGATCAGGAGTGCTGCACACTGGATGCAGCAGGCGCGACGGCCCGCAGGTCATTTCGCCGGCATCCAGTTCTATCACGACGACGTCGATGCCGCGCGATGGCCCTGGCGCCTGCCGACGCCGGCCGATGCCAGCGTCGCCGTCAATATGGAAACGCTCGAAACGGTCTTGGCCGCGCGTGCAAACAGTATGGGCGTCGAGCTCCGGCGCGGTTTTGGCGTCATCGCCATTGACGCTTCAGACGACGACGTGACCGTGCAAGCGGCCGGCGAGACGTTTCGGGGGCGCTGGCTCGTCGGCTGCGACGGCGGCCGCAGCACGGTGCGCAAGAAGAGCGGCTTCGACTTCGTCGGCACCGACCCCGAATTCACCGGCTATTCCATCGAGGTCGAGCTGGCCGATCCGGAGAAACTCAGCCCCGGCCGCAACTACACGCCGACGGGCGTGTACACCTATGCGCAGCCAAGCACGATCGCGATGGTCGATTTCGACGGCGGCGCGTTCCACCGCACTGCGCCGATGACAATAGACCATGTGCAGAGCGTCCTGCGACGTGTTGCCTGCACTGATGTCACCATCACCGCGCTCCACCTGGCCGCCACCTGGACGGACCGGGCTCGTCAGGCCACAACCTATCGCAAGGGGCGCGTGCTGCTCGCGGGCGATGCCGCCCACACCCATTCGCCGCTGGGCGGCCAGGGTCTCAATCTCGGTCTTGGCGATGCGATGAACCTGGGCTGGAAGCTGGCTGCCACGATCCGCGGCCACGCGCCGGCAAATCTGCTTGATACTTATTCGCATGAGCGGCATCCCGTCGGCGCGCATATCCTCGACTGGTCGCGCGCGCAGGTCGCGATCATGCGGCCGACGCCGAGTGCCCGCGCGCTCCAGGCCATCATGCGCGATCTCATCGCGACGCGGGACGGCGCGACTTATGTCGCGGAACGCGTCCGCGGTGTCTCGCTCCGTTGCGATCTTGGCGGCAGCCATCCGCTCGTGGGACGGAGTGTTCCCGATTTTGAACTCTCGGACGGTGCGACGATCGCAGGGCGCCTCAGGCCGGGGAAAGGCGTATTGCTGGACTTCGACGCGCGCGCATCGCTTCGAGCGCTTGCAAGCCGCTGGGGTGATCGGATCGCCTATTTTGCAAGTCAGCCCAGGGATCGGCTGGGCTTGAGCGCTGTGTTGGTGCGCCCCGACGGCGTTGTCGCGTGGGCCAGCGACGGCGCAACTGATGACGACGAAGCAGCCCAGGCCACGTCGCGCTGGTTCGGCGAACCCACGGCGCGCGGATGTCCCTGATCCCTGCCGTGCACTCCTGCGTGCATTGTGTCACAATACACGTAGTCTTAGGTGCCCGCTCGCGTCAGCGAATTGTCGCGCGCGGCCGCGCGCATCGGCGACGTGGTCGAGCTGATCAACGCGATCGCGGGCCAGACCAACCTCAAGCTCGAGGTCAGCAGGTTCTTGGACACCGTCCGCGCGGCGTGAGGTTGCGTGCGTTGGACTTTCGCGAGGAGGCTGAGGAGCAGCGTCTTTGCGGCCCATCCTTCGAGACGCCCGCTTTGGCGGGCTCCTCAGGTGAGGTCTTGTTCCGCGGTGGGATTTTAAATCCTCATGGTGAGGAGCGCCGCCTTACGGCGCGTCTCGAACCATGAAGGCCGAACTCGTCCCGCCGCCCTCAAGCCCGCGCCAGCGCGGGTGCGAACACCACTTCGATCAGCGTGCCCTGGCCTGCGCTCTTGATGTTGAAGCGGGCGCGGTTGGCTTCGACCAGCGCCTTGGTCAGCGACAGGCTCAGCGCCGAATTGTCCGCGGCATCGCCCGGCGGCGGGGTGCGGAACGGCTCCATCGCGGCCGCGACCTCGCGCTCGGACAGGCCATGGCCGGTGTCGCGGATGCGAAGGGCGATCTCGCCGCGATCGGTGAGCGCGGTCGAGACGATGACCTGGCCGCCGGCGCTGGCAAGCCGGATCGAGTTCGAGATCAGGTTCATGGTGATCTGCCGCATCGCGCGCGCGTCCACCGTCACCTGCGGCAGCGCATGGGCGAGCGAGGTGCGGATGATGATGCGTTCGCGGTTGGCCTGCGGCTGCATCACGACGACGCAAGCCTCGACCAAATCGTTGAGGTTGAGGTTGGCGAAGTCGAGGTCGAGCTTGCCGGTCTCGATCCGCGACAGCTCCGAGAGGTCGTCGATGATCGCGATGACGCGCTCGCCGGAGGCGCGGATGTCCTTCATGTATTCGCCGTAGCGCTCGTTGCCGAGCGCGCCGAAGCGTTCGGAGATCATCACCTCGGCAAAGCCGATGATGGCGTTGAGCGGCGTGCGGATCTCGTGGCTGATCCGCGCCAGCATGTCGGCCTTGGCGTTCGCCGCGCCGTCGACGAGACGGCGGGCCTGCGTCAACTCGCTCTCGCCCTTCTTGCTCTGGGAGAGGTCGCGGAACACGGCGAAGAAGTTCGGGCCGTCGGGCCTGGTGCGGCCCATGATCATCGCGAGCGGAATGACGCCGCCCTTCTTCTCGCGCCCCAGCACCTCGCGGCCGTGGTCGAGCAGGCTCGAAATGTCCTGGCTCTTGATGCTTTCGAGATAGTCGGCGACGACCTGCTGGCTCTCCGGCGCGAACAGCGTCACCAAATTCTGCTCGAGCAGCGCTTCGCCGTCGTAGCCGAACAGCGCCTCGGCGCTGCGGTTGCAGACGTGGATGTTGCCTTCGGCATCGAACATCACGATGCCCTCGGCGGTGGTGTCGAGGATCGCGGCGAGATCCTCGGCGTCGGCATCGCCGGCCTGGGATTCGAGCTCGGAGGCGTAGGGGAAGGACTCCTCGACAAGAGGCTCGGCGACAAGAGGCGCGGCGGCAACGGGCTCGGCGGCAACGGGCGGCGCGGCGACAGGCTCGGCAACCGCGGGCGCAGCCGCAACAGGTGCAGGATTGGGCAGCGCGCAGATCAGCGCATGCGCGCTCTCGCCGTCCCAGTCGATCGTGTGCAGATGCGCCTCGGTGGTCGGCAGCGGCTCCTCGCCATTGGCAAGCGTCGCGCTGATCGTCACCGGCGTGCCGCCTTGCGAGGTGCTGCTGGCGGTCGACACGCCCGGCTCGACATAGAGCGCATCGAGCCCGCCGGCATGCTCCAGCGCGCTCACGCTGGCATGGCCCATGCGCGCGAGGAATGCCGGGTTGGCGTAGAGCAGGCGGTCGAGGCGATAGATCAAAATGCCCGTCGGCAGCAGGTCGAGCAGCGCGCGGTCGCGCATGCTGTGGCCGCGCGCCGGCGGCGCCGGCTCGGTCAGCCATTCGGCCGGCGTGTGCGGCGCCTCCGGCGCCTCGATCGGCGGTTCGGGTGCGGTCTCCGCCGCAGGCTCGGTCGCGCTGGCTGAGATCGTCTCCCGCTCGCGTTCGAGGCGCTCGGACAATTGCCGGGCGAGCTCGTTGAACGCGCTGTTCTCGATCGGCGTCAGCGTCGGCGATCTGGCATCGCCGGGCGGGCGGAACGGCACGACGTTGGGGGGCGTTTCCACTGGCGTTTCCGGATCGGTTGGGTGTGAAGTCGCGTCGGGTGCGGGCAGTTCAGCTTCAGGTGCGGGCTCAGGCTCAGGCGTGGGCTCAGGCTCAGGTGCGGGCGGCTCGGCCGGCGGAGGCGGCGCCTCTGCCACGGGCTCCGGCTCGGGCTCGACGATGTCGGCGGGCAGGCGGTGCTGCGCGTGCGGTTCGGCGAGCTGCTCGAAGCGCCTCAGCGCATCGAGCCGGTTGAGGCCGTCGAGATCGCGGCAGACGCCAAAGCCCTTGAAGCCGGCGAAATTGCGCGCGTGGTCGTAGACCGGCAGGCCCGCGAGTTCGACCGGCAGATGCTCGCCGCCATCGGCCGGCCAGTTCACGGTGATCCCGGCCCAGGTGTCGTGGCTGGCCAGCGCCTGCGCCACGCGTCCCTCCGGGTCGAGCGAGAATTGCTCGGCGATCTCGCGCCAGGGGCGGCCGAAGCCGGCGGCCGTGCGCGCGCCCATCAGGCGGATGAACTCGCCGGTTGCGAGCACGAAGCGGCCCTCTGCATCCATCTGCCAGAGGAAGCGCAGCGGATGCTGATGCGGCGCGGGCGTCTCTGTGGGACCCGACGGCGGCTCGACCATGCCGGATGTGATCGGCGCGGCCTGCGGCGACACAATGGCTTGGGGGTGGTTTTCAACCGGAGTTTTGGGCGCGGCGTCGTCCGGTTCTTGGACAGTCTCTTGGACCGCTTCGTCGACGGCTTGCAGGGCTGCTGCGATCTCCGGCGCCGCCTCTTGCGCGGGCAGCTCGGCGATCGTCGCGGCTGGCGCGGGCGTTTCGGCCGGCTCGGCGAAGGCGTCGAAGAATGCGATGGTGACCGGCGCGTCGCTCGGCGGCGGCGCGTTCGGCGCCTCGGCGGCTTGCGGCGTGGATTGAGCCGGCGCCGCGGGCGTGACATCAGGCGTGCGCGCGGGCGCGGATGCCGCCGGCGCGGCATCGCTCGCCGCTGCCACCGGCGCGGCATCGCTCGGCGCTGCCGCTTGCGCGGCGGCCGGCTCGATCAGCGCGACCAGGCCGATATCGGCCCCGAGCCCAACCCGTTGCAGCACCATCTGGCCGATGCCGATCGGCGTCTCGGCGCGGCCGCTGCGAAGCGCATCGCTGCGGGCCTGTTCGAGTCCGGCTTCGCCGAGATCGCGGAAGCCGAGCAGGGCGCGGGCGGCCTCGCTGGCGCCGACGAACATTCCGTCGGGCGCGAACGCCGCCATCGGCATCCTGGCGCCCGCAACGAGGCGATGCAGGCGCTCGACCAGCGGCATGGTGCGCACCGATGGATCCATCGCGGTGACGAGCACGGCCTGGCCGCCATCGGCGAAGCTCAGCCGTGTGCAGGCGCAGGTCATCAGCATGCCGAGCCGGGCACCGAAGCCGCGCAGCCGTTCGAGCCTGACAGTGCCGTTCGCCGGCAGCTGGCGGGCGAGCCGGGCGACCTGGCGGCGATGGCTGTCAGCCGGGCCGAAAACCTTGTCCGCCAGCGCTGCGGCATGGGCCGCGCCGAAGAATTTTGCGCCGACCGGATTGGCCCACAGCACGCGCGTGCCGTCGACCGACCAGAGCCACGCGGGCAGCGGGGACGTCGCATGCACGGCCAGCCGGGGATCGCCCACGCCTCGCAACTGGAAATCCGAATGACTCATCCAACCGGCTTTAGGTACTCGCTGACACGCGTCTGGTCGCAAGGCTGCCGGGAATGACAGCCTTAAGAAAGGGTTAGTATCGCGCGCAGGCGCGGGCAGGTCCACGGCCCCAGCCTACGGGGAAGGCCCTAAAGCCGCGATAACCTTAATCCGGCCAGACCCGCAAGCCGCGCAGGCGCTACATCCGCAGGATTCGCGGGGGGAGCCAGTGTCAGCCAAGCCGCGATGGATGCGGCCCGGCCGAAACACGCGAGCCCCTCCGTCATTCCGGGGCGCGCCATTTGGCGCGAGCCCGGAATCCATGTCCCTTCAATCTCCGCGGCCGGATGGCTTCCGGGCTCCCTCGCTCCGCTCCGGCCCCGGAATGACCTCAACCATGGGTTCCCTCAGGCAGGAACCTCATCCTCTCCGGGATTAAATTTTCCCTGCGCACCCCGGATCGCGTTGCGCTGCACAATGTTGACATGTTACCCAGTGATACTGCTGGGCGTTGGACGAGCCATCTTTTTCGTTACGCGTATCCAGACTTCGTACCCGCCAACAGAAGGGCCCCGGTTGGCCGGCGGGCGCGCCAGAAGGCTCACTCCATTTTTTTCATAAGCGTGAGGGACGACCATGACAGGTGCGACTGATCCATTCTCTGCCTCGATCATCCCGTTCGAGGTTCCCGAGCAGATGCGTGCGTTCGCCGAAAAGGGCGTTTCGCAGGCCCGTGAGAGCTACGCCAAGTTCAAGGACGCGGCCGAAAGCCATAACGGCACCATCGAGGCCGTGTTCTCGTCCGCCAGCAAGGGCGCGAACGAGTACACCGCCAAGCTGATGGAGTTCATGAAGGCCAACACCACGGCCCATCTGGACTTCACCCAGGAGCTGCTCGGCGTGAAGTCGCCGTCGGATGCGTTCGCGCTGTGGACGGGCCATTCCAAGAAGCAGCTCGAGACCTTCCAGGCCCAGGCCAAGGAGCTCGCCGAGATCGCCCAGCGCGCCGCAACCGCCGCCGCCGAGCCGATCAAGGCCAACGCCGCAAAGCTCTACCCGCCCGCCGCCTGAGCGATCGGCCTGATTTGACTAGGAAACCCGGGCCCAGCGCCCGGGTTTTGCTTTGGAAATAACGTTGTTTGAGGCGCGATTATCGGGTTTTGCGGCCTTGCCAAAAACGCCCGTTGCACCTAGTTTCCGCCCCGTCCAGCCCCCCTCGGTGACCGGCCCGTCAGGGCGCCCCCAGGGCGGCTCGCAAGGATGCAGTTGTAGCTCAGTTGGTTAGAGCGCCTGTCTGTGGAACAGGAGGTCGGTGGTTCGAGCCCACCCAACTGTACCAGCAAAATCAGTAACTTACTCAACTGCTCACTCGAAACCGACGAACGCTAGCTACCGCATAGCTACCGCGGCGATCGAAACGCGTAAAAGCAGTCATTCGTAATGACGAGGTGACAGGTTCGAGTACCGTTTGCGACGTCGCTCGATCTGATGAAATCGCTTCCGAATCCTTGCGCGATTCGCGGTGTGATAACGTGGGAACTCAAGTCAGTGCCGGTGACCCATGGGAAGCGAATTCCCTACGCCGTCGAACCGGCTGATCGCGGCGGCCTGTCAAGGTCGGCGTCCACCAGGTTCGCAGTGCGCTATCGGTAGCGAGCCAAAGACGTTCATGGAAAAGCAAGTCAGGCGAAAAGTACCGTGAGTTTCTTCGAGCGTCTAAAGACGAAAGCATCCGCTGAGTGGCGGGCCTTCACCGAGCATCCCTTCACGAACGGATTGGCAGACGGCTCGCTCCCCGAAGCGGCGTTTCGTCACTACCTCGTTCAGGACTACCTGTTTCTCATCGAGTTTGCTCGCGCCTACGGGCTCTCAGTCTACAAGTCGCCCAAACTTGCCGACATGCGTGAAGCAGCGGCTGGCCTTTCGGCCATCCTTGATGTCGAGATGAACCTGCATGTGAAACTCTGTGCCGGTTGGGGTCTATCCCTGAGCGACCTTGAACAAACCCCTCCGGCGGAACACGCTACGTGCTCGACGCGGGAATGCGCGGCGATCTGCTGGCACTCAAGGTGGCGCTTGCTCCCTGCGTGATCGGGTACGCGGAGATCGCAGCGCGGCTCGCCTCGCGACCCGATGCGGACGCTGCGACAAACTCCTATCGCGTTTGGATCGCCGAGTACGCCGGCGTGCCGTACCAGGAGGTCGCCGCAAAAGCGCGGGCGCACATCGAACATCTCGCCGATCTCTACGCCACGCCGGCCCGCGAGGCAGAGCTGATTGCAATCTTCAAGGAAGCCACCCGACTCGAGGCAGACTTCTGGGAGATGGGCTGGCGCGCGGGCCAGCGTGTTGAATAGCTCTCGGCAATCATTAGGCTCACAACCTGAAGATCATAGGTTCAAATCCAATCCGGGATTTGAACCTACTCGGCGGGCAGTATGGGCAGTGAAGGACAGCGTGAAGATGATGGAGTCAGGGCACCCCCGCAGACCCCCCCAGAAGGGTGCGAGCGAGTGAGCGACTATTTGCGGATACCTGCCGTCATTTTTTGGCGAACTGCCGAAGCGTTTTCAAGCTGGCTATGAAGATGCCGACGCCGAGAACAGCTAATATGATGCAGAAGAAGCCGAACGGCAAAACATTACGATGCGAATATGCAAGATCGGCAACCTGATCAATAATTGATGGTGTCTCCGTCTCCCATCGAAGCGCGATGATGATCGCGAGGTGAAGAAGCGAGCCGCATGCTATAGCTAGCAAGAGTACTGAGATGCCGGCCTTTCGCTCCCTATCACACCGCAACAGCAGTCGACTCGCGACCACGAAGATCGCCGCGAAGGCAAGTAGCCATATCCACGCCGATTTGAAGACGGTTCTCTCGATCCACCCCCCAGCTTCGATGAAGAGCGTGGGAGCGTCAAAACCGAAACCCAGCATGAGCCCACCGATAATATTATTCGTGCTACCCATCGTCAGAAGTGGAAGCTGATAAGCTGCGGCCAATGCGATTGCCAGGACCGCGCACCGTGACATCTCTAGCCGCATATCCGCCTTGTGCGCGAACCAAAGTGTGCCCATCACTGAGGCCACCAAGGCAGTGGAAATGAACCAGGAAAGGAATGAGAAGAACACGATCAGCCGAGTGTGACCGAACCCTTCGAGAAATGGACTGGATTGAACAATCAGCGAAATCCCAAGGCCCAATGCGAAGTAACGAAGTTTGGGCATTACGATGTCGATGGGATGGGTCAGGAACGATAGCCGCTCCGGTCCGGACAGGTGGGTTAAGCTCAGGCTGAAGAGCGATTTGAGCCGGGCCTTGAATTGCAGCTGTGGGACCACCGAGGCCTGCAGCGTCGACACGACTGCGCTCCTGCTGTCCGCAACCGCAGCAGCAGCCAGGTCAGCTCGAAGCTCGCGGAGGGAGAATACCACGCCCGCATAGCGAAGCATTAAGATCCAAGCTGCAAGAAGAGAGAGTCCCCAAGTTACCGCGACAAGCACGACCAAGCCGAGATACAACGGCCGGTCGGCGACACCCACCAAGCTCGCCAGACAGGCAAGCCCGACAGCCGCACTCGAGATTGGCCAGCTTGCGAGCAGGGCCCTCAAGACCGCAAATTGTGTCGGGTCGCCATGTCGGATATGGGCAAGTTCGTGGAGCGTCACGATCTCAACAAGTGCGGGCGTAATGTAAAGTTGAGAAAGCAGCCCGAGGCTGATCGTAACGATGGGTCTTGAGTTCGTACCGATAACGCGTGCAGAGGCGCGCGCGTTCATTGACCAATAGATCGGCGGTTGGTCGCGCGTGCAAGCCAGCATTCTGCGGTAGCAACGATCAAATAGGGGATAATAGTCTTCGCCGGCTCCAGTTCTCGGAAGTAGTTCAAGTACCGGAGTTGGGCGGCCTAGCAACGATACTCCGAGCGCGCCGGAGCGAAATTTGTTCAAAAGATTTGAAACGCCACGAGTTTGCGGCGTGGTCAGGACGCGGAAGCGAGAGGCAAACACGAAAAAACTGGTTGTCACTCCAAGCATGAGCACGGCCCAACCGGGACCCGAGATCCCTTCGGCCCAATAGACTGCGTATGGTGGCAGCAATACACCGTAGCCGAACAAGAGTAGGTAAACGGCATAGAAGACCGCAGTGTGTATCCTGCTCTCGAACATCGACGCTGCGTCGAGGAGAGTAGGGTCATATTCCGCAGGAGGAGCGCTCAATCCGCTTTGGCTACAGTTTTGAGGGCCGACTCGTCTTTCACCAACTTTAACAATCGCTGGGCGCTATCCGGATCGATGCCAGCCTCTTTTCCATATTTTTCCAACGCTTGAGCGAATTGGCCTCCAAGTCGGTCTGGGTGGTCTTCGGCGTCCTTTCGGAATAGCTTCTTCACTTCCTCGAGGGTGATCTGCACGCCCTTGTTGGCCGCGTCTTCCGTCAACTTCTTAATATACGTCTTGAAGAACTCCTGCATTGTAGTGAGCAGGAAGGTTACCAAAGCGGCGCCGGCTAATTCCAATCCAAACTCGCCCGGCTGAGCCTTCTGACCGCCCGACAATTCCTGCACAGTCTGGTCGAGGGTCGTCGTCCCGGCCTCTATTCCTCTCCTGATGCGATCCAGAGCCAATCGACTTGATTTGTCATCGGCCGCGCGGCTCAACCCGTCCGCCAGCCAAAGGGCGCTTTGATCGATCGCATCCTGGCGCATCATTTCTCTCCCGCATTAGCGATTGCAGCATAGTGCCTATATCACCTCAACACCACTTCCTGAGGCTGCGGTACCGGAACTCTCCGTTCACTATCTCTACGGGCAAGCGTTGCCCCGGTAAAGACGTCACGCCTCGGGCGTACGCCGCCACCGGTAGGTACAGGAGCCCTCAAACCTCGGATCAATGCGGCGGAGCCCGATCTAACGCTCGGCGCATGCATTCCGTCAATGGGGAGGAACTGCTGGGCTTCAGTGCAGATAGTTCTTGCGCAAATCATAGGCCTCTGAATCAGGCGATATGTCTGAATTGCGATTACTCACATCGAGCCACCAGCATGACATCGTCGAGATCAGGAGCGCGACTGTCTAGATCCGCCAAAATCGATCCCCTTCCAGGACGAGATGCACAAGCGTCGACAATCTTAACCGGCCTGACGCTAAGGTGACTCAACCCTGCGCGCCTCCCTTGATCGGCCTCACCTTCTTGGGATCGAGCCAGTGGTCGATCCGATCGGCCCAATGCTGCATTAGCTTCGTGCGCGAGCCGATCAGCGCGAGCGGTCCGTGCTTCTTGTAGAGACCCTCCACGGTAGAGTTATCGAGATGCGCGAGCTGCAGCTCGACGACATCGCCATCCCATGCCTTGGCGTCCTTGATCTCTTCGTGATGAGACAGGGTTGAGAAGGTGGTCCGGAAGCCGTGGGCACAATGATCCGTCTTGGTATCAATGCCAAGCAGCCGCAAGCGCTTGTTGAGCGTGTTGTTTGATAGCGGCGCGTCCTTCGAGCAGGAAAACGCGTATCGGCGATGTCCGGTTAGCCTCTGAACGCTTCGCAGGATAGCAAGTGCCTGCCGTGACAAAGGCACGACATGGTCCCAGCCGGTCTTCATCTTCGCGGCTGGAACAGTCCAGCGTTCGGCGTCCCAATCGACCTCGCTCCACTCCATTTCATTGACCATGCCGGGGCGGGGAATGGTCAGCGCATCGAAGCGCAAGGCGAGGCCAACAACGTCACCAAACCTCGCTCTCGTCCACGGTGCGTTGATGAGCTTGAAGACGCGCGTCACGTCACGTGGTTCGGTGACGCCGGGACGTGGCGTCGAAATGTTGGCGATCATCTGCCCCTTCAGGTTGCGGAATGGATTGTAGCCGTCGCCTTCGACATCGGCATAGTCGCAGATTTGCTCACCGATGCTGCGCACGCGGTCGCGCGTTTCCAGCTTTCCCTCGGTTTCGTATGAACGCATGAACGCGAGAACGTCCGGACGCTTGATGTCCAGCCTAGATAACTTGCCGAAGCGAGCTTTGACGTAGCCGACACGCAGCTCAAGCACCTCGATGGTCTTGGGGTCGCGCACCGCGACGATCCTGCCGCGTTTGACTTTTTCGATTTTCTTCTTTGCGAGCCACTCGTCGGCCCATTGCCCGAACGAGCGGGCGGCCGTCTGCCGGTGCTTGTCGAGCTGCTTCTCGGTGCTCGGGTCTTTGCCTTCTTTGAGCAGGTCTTTGGCCTTGTTACGCTCTCGCCGCGCGTCGGCGAGCGAGAACGTGCCATCCTTGCCGTTGCCGTAAGGGCCGATGGAGTAGGTTTTCCGACGGGTGTGGAAGCGGTAGTCCATCCGCCAGAGCTTGGAGGCAGCGTTGCAGGGCTTGCTCTGGTCGGGTGTGACGAAGAGATAGAGACCGCCGCCGGTCACGTCGGAGATCTTGGCGGGGCTCCACGTGCCGTTGTCGAATTTCGGTCGCGCGGCTCGGCAGTCGACGTCTGTCTTGATCTGCTTGGGGTTGGCGCACACGCCATCGTTCTTGCCGGCCATCAGCTCAAAATCCCTTCATCCGGAGAAGCGAAAGTCGCCGTGAACGTTTGTTCTCTAGATACCGACAAAAATACCGACAAATCGGGCGGCTGGGATTGGATGAGAACAAACGGTGACGAACACCGATGTACGCGGAAGGGCCTATTTTTCAAGGGGTTCTGCGTGCTGCGCGGACGGTTGCGGACGCTTTAGAACTGGCTTGAACAGCCTAGTTGGTGCCCCTGGCCGGAATCGAACCAGCACTCCTTGCGGAACTCGATTTTGAGTCGAGCGCGTCTACCAGTTCCGCCACAGGGGCCCTCGGTCGGCCCCAGTGCGGGCGTCGCGAAGCCGGCGGACTATAGCCATGGACGGGGCAGGGTCAACCCGCGCCAAAGTGATCCCGGCCGTTCTCGACAGCCGCTTGGGCTGGGGCTAGAGGCTAAGGAAAGCGACCCAGCGGAAGAGGCTGCCGTGACGACCCAGAGTGCCGCAATACCTGCGTTCAAGCCGGCGGCGGCGAGCCCCGCGCTGGCCGCCTCCCTTCTCGTCACGCTGATTGCGGCAGCCACGATCGCGGGCGCCTGGTTCTTCCAGCTCGTGCTGGAGATCGTGCCCTGTCCGCTTTGCCTGGAGCAGCGTTACGCCTATTACCTCGCGATCCCGCTCGGCGCGCTCACCGCGCTTGCGGCGAGGAGCGGCGCGCCGCGGCCACTGCTGCTCGCGGGGCTTGCGATCCTCGCGCTCGCGACGCTCGCCAATGCCGGGCTCGGCGCCTACCACTCCGGCGTCGAATGGGGCTTCTGGAAGGGACCGACCGACTGCTCCGGCCCCGTCGTCAATCTCGGCAATGCCGCCGACCTCCTGTCGAAGCTCGACACCGTGAAGGTGGTGCGCTGCGACGAGGTGCAGTGGCGCTTCCTCGGCCTTTCGCTCGCCGGCTACAACGTGCTGATCTCGCTGCTGATGGCCGCGATCGCGGCGTGGGGATTTGTGCGGACGGCGAAGCGCTGAAGCTTAATCGTCCACGTCGTCCTGCGTGCGGCCGAACAGGTGCACGATGCCGGGCGTCGCGATCGTCACGAACACGAAGCGCGACAGATGATGGGCGCCGACGAAGATCGGGTCGATGTGCAGCGTCAGGGCCAAGGCCAGCATGGCGTCCATCGCGCCCGGCGCGAAGGCGACGACGACGTCCGAGAACTTCACCTGCGTGGTGAGGGCGACGATGCCGACGAAGATCGCGGAGACGGCGATGGCCACGGTAAATGATCCCAGCGCCGCGTTGATGTGGCCGGCGAGGGTCTTGATCCGCATCCGCGCGAAACGGCTGCCGATCAGGGCGCCGATGCCGATCAGCGCCACGCCGCGCACCCAGTTCGGCAGGCCGCCCTCGACCCAGCCGGCACCATGCAGCACGCTGGAGGCGATCATCGCGCCGAACATCCAGCTCGCCGGAAACTTGATCAGCCGCAGGACGAGCGCCGCGGCCAGCGAGGCCGCAACCAGCTCCACGAGGTCGAGCGGCGAGGCAATGGCCGTCGTCAGGGACGGCGCAGCAGAAGACGACACGCCCGCAAGCGCCAGCACCATCGGCAGCGCGGCGGTGAGGATGATGACGCGCATGGTCTGCACCACCGCGATGCCCGGCAGGTCGGCGCCGCGCTCGACCGCCAAAATCGTGATCTGCGACAGCGCGCCGGGGCTGCCGGCAAGAAAGGCCGAGGTGCGATCCCAGCCATGAACGCGCTGGAGGTAATAGCTCGAGCCGAAGGTCGAGCAGAAGGTCGCGAGTGCGAGCAGGCCGATGGTCAGAGGATAGGCGCTGACCTGCTGGATCAGGTGGCGCGAGACGACCGAGCCCAGCGAGATGCCGAGCAGCACCAGCACGGTCTGGGTCAGGATCGGCGGCAGCGTCAGCTGCCGGCCGACGATCGCGGCGATGCCGACCGCGATCATCGAGCCCGAGATCAGCCCGCCGGGAAGATTGGCGACGAGAAACACGAGGCCGCCGGCAGTGCCGATGACGAGTGTCTCCACCGTGCTCAGGATCTTGGCACGGCTCGGCCATTCGAACGGCAGGGAGGCGGTGATTTGCTTCACGCCACCTTATTGCAAATCAGCGAGAGGCGCACAATTGCAGGCTCGTCATGCCGCAATGCGCGCGCCTCTCGCCGAAGCCGGGGGGACTGATTTACTTCTTGTCCGCGGCAGCCGGCGCGGCCATGCCGGTCTTGGCGGTCTTGATGCATTCGGAGCGGAATTTCTTGCGCTCCTTGCCATGCAGCCCCTTGGCATCCGCCTGCTTGGAGCATTCGAGCGACTCGGCCGAGTGCTCCTTTGGCGCCTTCTTGTCCGTGGGCGCGGCGGTTGTGGTCTTGGTGTCGGTCTTGGCTGCCGGAGCGGCGGTCTGCGCAAAGGCGGTGCCGGTGGCGAGCAGGGAGGCGAGGGCGACGGCGGCGAGGCGGGAGGCGAGGGTCATGGTGTTGCACTCTTCCTGGGAAAATGGCGAAGGGTGGAACGTCGGCTCGCGTTGCTGAACGCGACATGAATGGGCCGAGCGACGGGATCACTATATTTTGCCGGCGAAAGCCATCGTATCCTTGTCGCAAGCGATCGGCACGCTAGGATAGCAATCCTCGTTTAACTTCCGTCGGGGAAGACCAAGGAGGAGACCTAGGGATGACCATTCAGACAAAATTGTTGTGTGCGATTATGGCGTCGGGTGTCGCGGCATTGGTGGCCGCCGCACCGGCGCAGGCGCTGACCTCGCAGGAGTGCAGCGCGAAATATCAGGCAGCCAAGAAGGACGGCTCGCTCGGCACCATGAAGTGGAATGACTTCCGCAAGGCCCAGTGCGGTGCGGACGCGACGCCCGCCGCCGCGCCGACCGCGGCTGCTCCGGCTGCGCCCGCCGCTCCGGCAGCGCCGAAGCAGGCGAAGAAGGAGGCAGCCCCCGCTGCCGCTCCGGCGCCGACATTGCCGGCCGGTCCCGCGATCTATCCGAACGCGGTCGATCCGAAATACGCCAAGGAAACGGCCGGCAAGGCCCGCCTGCACACCTGCGTCGACCAGTACAACGCCAACAAGACCACCAACGGCAATGGCGGCATGAAGTGGATCGAGAAGGGCGGCGGCTATTACAGCGAATGCAACAAGAAGCTGAAGGGCGCCGCCTGAGGCTTCGGCATGATGCGATGGCCGGGGCAGAGCTCCGGCCATTCCGCTCAGTCCAATAGTTTCTCTGCCGATTTCGCCACGAGCTGCGATCGCTTGCGCGGACCGCGCTCGACGAACAGCAGGCTCTGGCCGAAGATGAAGCAGTAGAACAGGAAGGCCTGCGCCTCGGCCTCCTCGGCCTCGAGGCCGGTCGCGCGATAGAGCTCGGCGACGTGCTTGAGCCGCGCGGCATCCACGCTCGCCACCGCCGCCGCGGCATTCTCGTCCGAACGGGCCCATTGCCGGATCGCGAGCTCGATCGCCATGCCCTCCGGGTTGAGCCGCTCCGAATAAAGCTGGATCACCGCCCTCAGCCGCTCGCGGGGCGCCTGCCCGTCGAGGCTCGTCTGCTGTGCGATGGACGCCGCGCGCCCCTCGCGCCAGCGTTCCAGCATGGCCCCGAGCAGTGCGGCGCGGTCGGCGAAGCGGCGGTAGAAGCCACCCTTGGTGACGCCGAGGTTCTTGGCGAGCACCTCGACCCTGACGCCCTCGACCCCCGAGCGGGCGAGCTCGGTAAACCCTGCCTCGACCCAGACATCGCCCTTGCCGTCGCTCATGAAGGAAGCCTCACCGGTTCTTGATACGGTGCCGTATTGCTAACGCGTCTGACGCTTGATACGCTACCGTATCAAGATCAACAAGCAGGGCAGGGAATGGCGATGGAGCGGGAGGCGACCTATCGCGGCACGGTCTATCCGTGGCAGTGCGATCATGTCGGCCACATGAACATCATGTGGTACGTCGGCAAATTCGATGAGGCCAACTGGAATCTGTTCGCCCGCCTCGGACTGACGCCGAGTTATTTGCGCTCCTCCGGCCGCGGCATGGCCGCCGTGCAGCAGAACATCAGCTACAAGCGCGAGCTGCTCGCCGGCGACATCGTCGAGATCCGCAGCCATCTGCTCGACGTCCGCGAAAAATCGATCCGCTTCCGGCACGATATGATCAATGCCGAGACCGGCGAGATCGCCGCTTTCTGCGAGATTACCGGCGTGCATATGGACCGAAGCAAGCGCAAATCAGCGCCGTTCGAGGATGGGATCCGCGAGGTCGCTCTTACATATCTCACCGAACCGGCCGAGGCTTGAGCCATGACCGCGTTCGAGCCGAAGAACCCGGGCTATCGCGCCGCGGCCATTGCCATGTTCGACGGTCAGCCGGCGATGCGCACGCTTGGCGTCACGATCGTCCGCCTTGCGCCGGGCGAGGCCGAGCTGGCGATGCTGCACTCGCCCAAATTCACGCAGCAGAACGGATTTGTCCATGCCGGCATCATCACGGCCGGGCTCGACAATGCGTGCGGCGTTGCCGCCTTCACCCTGATGCCTGACAAGGCCGATATCCTCACCGTCGAATTCAAGACCACGCTGCTCGCGCCCGCCCGCGGCGCGCGCTTCGTCTTCAAGGCCGAGGTGGTCAAGCCCGGCCGCACGCTGACCTTCTGCGAGGCCAGGGCCTTTGCTGAGCACGAGGGCAAGACCACGCTGATCGCCACCATGACCGGAACGTTGATGGCGATGCTGCCCCGCGTTGCTTCGCCCGAAGTGCGCGCGCCCCGTGCATAGCGGCGATTGACAAGCCTGCCGGCGCATCTCTTGATGCGCTTGTCATGCTCGCAAGTCTCGGCCTCATCCTGCTCTGCCAGTTGATCGGCGAAGCCGTCGTGCGCGGCCTCGGCCTGCCGCTGCCGGGACCCGTGCTCGGCCTGCTGCTGCTGTTGATCCTGCTGCTTGCACGCGACCGCTTTGCGCTGCTTGCGTGCGGGCCGTTGCGCAACGGCGGCGTAGAGACCGCCAGCAAGGGATTGCTGGCCCATCTGTCGCTTCTGTTCGTGCCGGCCGGTGTCGGCGTCGTGCAGAAGCTCGATCTGCTCGCATCCCACGGCGTCGCCATCA
Source organism: Bradyrhizobium niftali (assembly GCF_004571025.1). Classification (GTDB taxonomy): domain Bacteria; phylum Pseudomonadota; class Alphaproteobacteria; order Rhizobiales; family Xanthobacteraceae; genus Bradyrhizobium; species Bradyrhizobium niftali. The sequence continues at coordinate 163,071 of NZ_SPQT01000016.1, forward strand.
TTCTCGTACTCGCGCTCTCGGTGGTCGTCACGCTGCTTGCGACGGTGCTGACCTTCCGCCTCGTCAGCCGTCTCCTGAGGCAACAGGACGCGCGATGAAGGACAACCCGTTCTCGCTCTGGGTCTATCTCTCGCAGTCCCCCCTGCTGTGGCTGACCGTGACCCTGCTGGTCTATGCGAGCACGGATGCGGTGTCGCTGGCGAGCCGGCGCCATCCGCTCGCCAATCCCGTGCTGCATGCGATGTGGATCATCGGAGCGTTCCTGCTCGTAACCGGCACCTCCTACACCACCTATTTCGCCGGTGCGCAGTTCGTGCATTTCCTGCTGGGGCCCGCCACCGTTGCGCTCGCCGTGCCGCTCTACGAGAACCGCAGGCGCGTGGTGTCGTCCATCGTGCCGATGCTGGTGGCGCTCGTGGCCGGCTCGGTCACGGCGGTGGTGTCGGTCGTGCTGCTGGCCGAACTCGCCGGGCTGCCGCGCGACGTCGTGCTGTCGCTGGCGCCGAAATCGGTCACGGCCGGCGTTGCCATGGGCATCGCCGAATCCCTGCACGCCGATCCCTCGCTGGCGGCGGTCGCGGTGATCCTCACCGGCATCATGGGCGCGATCATCGTGACGCCGCTGATGAACCGCACCGGCGTCACCGATTTCCGCGCGCGCGGATTTGCCGCCGGCCTCGCCGCGCACGGCATTGGCACCGCGCGCGCGTTCCAGGTGGATGAGATCGCCGGCGTCTTTTCCGGCATCGCCATGAGCCTGAACGCTTTGGTGACCTCGTTCCTGGTCCCGCTGGCGGTCACGCTGCTGGTGCGATGACATCGCCGCCGCGACGCTCTATATGAAGCGTAACACTTCCCGGTCTCCAACCGTATTTGCGGGGATGGGACCGAAACGGGACGAGATATGACTGGATTCAGGAATAAGGGCCTCTTGGTACCGACGCGGCGTGCGGCGCTCACGCTGATCGGGGTGGGCGCGCTCGCAGCGGGCGGCATCACCTCGGCGTGGGCCGCCGCCGCCGATGACGAGGTGCTGACCGAAACCAAGGTGCTGCGCGATCCGGACACGCCCGTCGCCGGCAATCCCGAAGGCAATATCACCATCGTCGAATGGTCCGACTACAATTGCCCCTATTGCCGCAAGCTCGAGCCCGAGCTGCGCCAGGTCGTCCAGGACGACGGCAAGGTGAGGCTGGTGATGAAGGACTGGCCGGTCCTCGGGCCGGTGTCGGTCACGGCGGCGCGGATCGCGCTCGCGGCGAAATTCCAGGACAAGTACCACCAGGCCCATGACGCCATGATGGGCGTCAGCTCCCGCCTGACCGAGCCGCGCATCAATGAGCTTCTGGCGGCTGCCGGCGTCGACATGGACCGGTTGAAGCGCGATCTCGCCGACCATGCCAGGGACATCGACGCCATCCTAAAGCGCAACAACGAGCAGGCCGAAGCCTTCGGCTTCCGCGGCACCCCGTCGTTCATCGTCGGCAAGTACCGCGTGCCGGGCGCGCTCAGCATGACCGAGTTCGAGCAGGTCATCGCCGACGCGCGCAAGGCCAAGATGAACTAAGGCGCCCGCCGCAACCGACTGGCCAACACAAAGGCGCCGCCGCAGACCGCGACGGCGCCTTGTTCATGATGTCGGCAACGTTACTTCGACGAGATGCGGACCCAGTCCTTGTGCGCGCGATCGCGCAGAGCATCCCAGTCGGCCTTGGCGACATCCCAGTTCACGATGGTGCGGTTGGCGGTCGCGACCTCGCCATTGGCGACGGATGAGGTCTGCATGGAATCATAGACATAGACGCCGCCCGCAAGAAGCAGCGCGCCCAAAATCATTCCGAAAAAAGTCTTCATAGCGAACCTCCGGTGTCGCGCCGATAACGTCGGCACGGCGCGATGGTTCCGCGGCCATGCGGCGCATCTAAGGAGAGGTTGTTCATTCTCCGTTCAGCCACGCCAGCAGCTCCGCATTGATCTCGCGCGGATAGGTGTGGCTGAGATCGTCGATCTCGCGATAAGTGACGTCGGCGCCGGCGGCGGAGAGCGCCGCTTGCGTCTGCCGCGCGGTCTGCACGGGAAACATCCAGTCGAGCTTGCCGTGGGTGATGAAGATCGGCAGGCCCTGCAGGCGCGCAGCATCCGCCATCTCCGCCATCAGCGGGTGGAAGGTCGCCGCCACCGGCGCGAGATGCGTAAAGGGCGAGGCGCCATCGAGCCCGCTGACGTAGCAGAAAGTGCCTCCGTCGCTCATGCCGGTCAGCAGCATGCGCGAGCCGTCGATGGTCCAGCGGCTGCGCACGGTCTCGAGGATGCGCATGAGGTTGGGCGTATCAGTGTCGTCGCTCATCAGCGCCCAGGTTTGACCGGTCGCCGTCGGCGCCACCAGGATCGCACCCAGGCTGCGGGCATCGCGTAACCAGCTCCACAGGAAGCCACGGCCATTGCCGCTGCCGCCATGCAGCGCCATCACCAGCGGCATGGCACGATCGGGCGTGTAATATTCGGGGACATAGACCGAGAAGCCGCCGCGGCTGCCGGGCTCGTTGTGATCGTGGAAGATGCCGGTGTGCTCGCCCGCGCCGGCCGCGAGCCGTGCCAGCAGGTTCTCATCCTCGCGCCCCGCGGCGTTGAGGAAGAAGCTGCTTACCGGCGGAAACTGCACTGCAAGCGGATAAAGCGCCTCCAGCGCGCGCGGCACGTGGCGCAGTGCGCGGAAGAGGGCGACGAGATCGCCGTTGCCGCGCTCGACCTCGCGAATGCCGCCAAAGGCGGCGAGCGTCTCGTTGCAGGCACCATCGAACCGGTTGCGCAAGCCGGCGAACTGTTCAGGCCAGGCGCCGATCGCGGCGCGCGCCGCTTGCAGCGCGTCGTCCGGCGCACCGATCGCATTCATCACGGAGGCGAAGGCCGGCGGATGCAGGTGGCGGGCGAAGAAGCCGAGCGCCTCCAGCGCATCGAGCAGCGGCGGCAGTACGGCCACGATGTCGTCTACGACGGCCTCGGTCATCGCCGCTTCCTTGCTTCAGTTCGGCCGGTCAGTGCAGCTTGGGCGCCTTCAACAGCTTGAAGCGGTCGGTCGAGGTCACGGTGACGTCGAAGGTGACGCCTTCATGATGCACGGTGAGCGGCACGTCGACGCCGGCGGCGCCGAGCGCCCACATCTTCTTGTAGAAGGCGGTCTGGCTCGTGATCTTCTCGCCGTCAACGGCGAGGATGACGTCGCCGGTCTTGAGCTCGGCGCGAGCGGCCGGACCATTGGCGGAGATTCCGATCACCACCACGCGGTTGTCGATCTCGGTCGAATAGAGTCCGAGCCAGGGCCGCGACGGCTTGTTGACGCGGCCGAACTTGCGCAGATCCTCCAGGATCGGCTTCAACAGGTCGATCGGCACGATCATGTTGACGTGCTCGCCCTTGCCGTCGCGTTCGCGCTCGAGCTGAAGCGAGCCGATGCCGATCAACTCGCCGCGCTCGTTGAGCAAGCCGGTGCCGCCCCAGTTCGGGTGCGCGGGATAGGTGAAGACAGCCTCGTCCAGCAGATATTCCCAGTAGCCGGCGAATTCCTGCTTGGCCACGATCTGGCTCGCAACCGATCGCGTGCGGCCGCCGGCGCCGCCGACCACGACGCGGTCGCCGACCCGGGTCTGCGCCGAGTTGCCGAGCGGCAAGGGTTCGACGTCGAGCTTACCCAGCGCCTGCACGAGGCCGAAGCCGGTGACGGAATCGAAACCCAGGGCATGTCCTTCGACGACGCGCCCGTCGGCGAGGTGCAGCCACACCGATTCCGCCTCGGTGATGAGATAACCGATGGTCAGCACCAACCCGTCGTCGATCACGACGCCGTTGCCGGCGCGCTCGGTGCCCAGCGTCTCGGCGCTGAACGCGTCGGGCGGGATGATGGCGTGCAGGCCGACGACGGACGCGAGCGCGCGGTCGAGATCGAAACCGTATTCGCTCGCACGCGGCTGATTGGCCGGCGGCACTCTCCATTCGGTCAGGGCGGGCATGGAGTTCTCCTGGCTAGTGCATCGCTCCGCCGTGGCCGGCGGGACGACGCGCGAAGCACGCATAATTTAGGCTGGAGAAGGCCGTCTTGAAAGCCTCGTTCCTCAACTATTCCGCAGAACGCGGCGTGAAATCTTCGAAAGTCGCGGGATCGTTTCGCGCGCGGTCGGCGGCCCGGCGGCCCTTCGATCCGGCATCCGCCGCATGGCTGCTGTCCGGCGAGGTGCTAGGCGCCGTGCATTGAAGCTGCTAACGATTGCCGCTTCGTTTGACCAAGAGATCACGGACCGAAGCATGGATAACCGCAGCGACATCTGGCGTGGCGTCGACACGATCAAGACGCGTTTCATCGACCTCAGCGACAAGGTCTGGGGCATGCCGGAGGTTTGTTACACCGAGGCGCGGTCGGCCGCCGAGCATCTCGCCGAGTTGCGCCATCAGGGCTTCCGTATCACCGAGAACGTCGCCGGCATCCCGACCGCGCTGATCGGCGAATGGGGCGAGGGCGGACCGCTCATCGCCTTCATGGGGGAATATGACGCGCTGCCGGGCCTCAGCCAGGAGGCAGGCGTTGCGGAACACCGTCCCGTCGAGACCGGCGGCCACGGCCATGGCTGCGGTCACAATCTGCTCGGTTCCGCGGCGCTGCTGGCCGCGACCGCGGTGAAGGACTGGCTCGCCGAGAACAAGGTGCCGGGCCGCGTGCGCTACTACGGCTGCCCGGCTGAGGAAGGCGGCGCGGCAAAGGCGTTCATGGTGCGCTCCGGTGCGTTCGAAGACACCGACATCGCCATCACCTGGCATCCGCACAGCTTCTGGGAAGTGGCGGTGACGCCGTCGCTCGCCAATACGCGGGCCGACTTCATCTTCACCGGCCGCACCTCGCACGCCGCGGCCTCGCCGCATCTCGGCCGTTCCGCGCTCGATGCGGTGGAGCTGATGAATGTCGGCGTGAACTACATGCGCGAGCACATGCCGAGCGACGCGCGGGTGCATTACGCGCTGCTCGACACGGGCGGCATTGCGCCCAACGTGGTGCAGGCGCATGCGCGTGTGCGCTACTCGATCCGCGCCCGCGACCTGCCCGGAATGAACGAGCTGGTCGGACGCGTCAGCAAGATCGCAGAGGGCGCGGCGCTGATGACCGAGACCAAGGTCGAGATGAAGATCATCTCCGCGGTCTCCAACATCCTGCCGAATACGCCGCTGGAGCAGGCGCTGCATCGGGTCATGGAAGAGCTCGGACCGCCGCATTTCGACGACGCGGACAAGGGATTTGCCACCCAGATCCGATCGACGCTGAGCGACAAGGACATCGCCTCGGTCTACTACGCGATCGGGATGGAGCCGACCGATCGGCCGCTGGCCGACTTCCTGGTGCCGCTCGATGCCAAGCGCAATCCGCTGGTCGGCTCGACCGACGTCGGCGATGTGAGCTGGGTGGTGCCGACGGTGCAGGTTCACGCACCAACGGTTGCAATCGGCACGCCGTTCCACACCTGGCAGGTGGTGGCGCAGGGCAAGAGCCCGCACGCCCATAAGGCCATGGTGCAGGCGGCCAAGGCGATGGCGGGTATCGGCATCAAGGCGCTCACGGAACCGGAGCTGATCAAGGCCGCGAAAGCCGACCTTGCGAGGCGAACGGCCAAGACACCTTATGTCTGTCCGCTGCCGGACCACGTCGCGCCACCGCTGACTATGTCCGTGGTGTAGAATTTCGTCTCGATACTTCGTCTGATCCGGCGAACAAATTTTCCGCAGTGCAACGTGGATTTCGGCGTGTTTTGACGCCGGATTGCCGAACGCTTGGGCTGCAGAACGCAGTTTTGCCCAACGGACAGCCAGAACACCGTTTGCATACACACGGTCGCAGTTGACGGGCGGCCTATTCAGTGTGCCATCTACGGCCAGACAAAACCCGGCGGTCGCATCGCGGCCGCCTGCATCCATTCGGGAACCAGACGGGGGACAAACCATGCTGGATAAAGAACTGCGTTCGATGATCGGCCAAGTGAAGGACGGACGGATGGATCGCCGTGCCTTCATCCAGCGTCTCGCCGCTGTCGGTCTGACTGCCCCGCTGGCCAACCAGATCCTCGCGCTGGGCGGCGTCGCCATGGCGGAAGGCGTTTCAACCTACAAGCCGACCAAGCGCGGCGGCGGCGGTGCGCTGAAGCTGTTGTGGTGGCAGGGGCCGACCCTGCTCAACCCGCATTTCGCCACCGGCACCAAGGACCAGGACGGTTCGCGCCTGTTCTACGAGCCGCTTGCCTGTTGGGATCCGGACGGCAACATGAAGCTGGTTCTGGCCGCGGAAATCCCGTCGATCCAGAACGGCGGCCTCGCCGCCGACGGCAAGTCGGTGACCTGGAAGCTCAAGCCCGGCGTCAAATGGCATGACGGCAAGCCGTTCACAGCCGACGACGTCGTGTTCAACTGGGAATATTCCAAGGATCCCGCGACATCCGCGGTCACGATTGCGACCTATCGCGACATCGTCGTCGAGAAGGTGGATGACCTCACCGTCCGCATCCTCTTCAACAAGCCGACGCCGTTCTGGGCCGACGCTTTCGTCGGGGCTCCGAACTCCATCATCCCCAAGCATCTGTTCGCGGATTACAAAGGCGCCAAGTCCCGCGAGGCGCCGAACAACCTCTCGCCGGTCGGCACCGGCCCGTACAAGTTCCTCGAGTTCAAGCCGGGCGATATCGTCCGTGGCGAGCTCAATCCCGACTATCACATGCCGAACCGCCCGTATTTCGACACGCTCGAAATGAAGGGCGGCGGCGATGCCGTCTCGGCGGCGCGCGCGGTGATCCAGACCGGCGAATACGATTTCGGCTATAACATCCAGGTGGAAGACGACGTGCTGCTGCGCCTGGAGAAGGGCGGCAAGGGCAAGGCCATCTACGCCGTGGGCGGAGATACCGAGTTCATCGCGCTGAACTTCACCGACCCGAACACCGAGGTCGACGGCGAGCGCTCTTCGATGAAGACGAAGCACCCGCTGTTCTCCGATCCCGCCGTGCGCAAGGCGCTGGCGCTGCTGGTCGATCGTGAAGCGGTGAAGAAGGTGATCTACGGCCGCGCAGGCCGCACCACGGCGAACTTCCTCAACGGCCCCGAAAAGTTCGTCTCCAAGAACACCAGCTGGGAATTCAGCATCGAGAAGGCGTCGAAGATGCTGGACGACGCCGGCTGGAAACCGGGTGCGGACGGCATCCGCGAGAAGGACGGCAAGAAGCTGAAGCTTCTGTACCAGACCTCGATCAACGGCCCGCGCCAGAAGACCCAGGCCATCGTCAAGCAGGCCTGCCAGAAGGCGGGCATCGACGTCGAGCTGAAATCGGTCGTCGCCTCGGTGTTCTTCTCCTCCGACGCCGGCAATCCCGACATCTACCCGAAGTTCTATGCCGACATGGAGATGTTCCAGATCCCGATGAGCCAGCCGGATCCGTCCCAGCACATGCGGCGCTATATGTCGGCCAACGTGGCGACCAAGGAGAACAAGTGGCAGGGACAGAATTTCCCGCGCTACGTCAACAAGGAGTATGACGAGGCGATCCTGGCCGCGGAAGGCGAGATGGACCCCGTCAAGCGCGCGGCGTTCTACATCAAGGCCAACGACATCCTGATCGCAGACACCGTCTTCATCCCGGTGCAGCATCGCCTCAAGGTGGAGGCCGCTGCCAACAACCTGGTTTGCGTGATCAGCGGCTGGGCGAACGAGACCGACAACCTGTTCGACTGGTACCGGGAGGCATGATCGCGCAGGCCTAGGCGGGGTCTTTCCCTATGAGTCAATATGTCCTGCGTCGCCTGCTGATCGCCATTCCGAGCCTGCTCGGCATTTCGCTCGTGCTGTTCGTCGTGCTGGCGCTCGCCCCCGGCGATCCGTTCTCGGAACTGGCGACCAATCCGAACGTACCGCCCGAAGTCGCTGCCGCGCTTCGGGCGAAGTTCGGCCTCGACGATCCGATCTATCTGCGCTACCTGCACTGGCTCTCCGCCATGGCGCATGGCGATTGGGGCTTTTCCTTCGTCAGCCGGATGAACGTCGATGCGCTCATCCTACAGCGCCTGCCGGCGACGCTCTATGTGATCGGCTCGGCGCAGATCCTGGCGCTCCTGATCGCGATTCCGGTCGGCGTCTACGCGGCGACCAAGCCGTATTCGCTGTTTGACCAGATCGCCAACGTACTGGCCTTCGTCGGTTTCTCGCTGCCCACCTTCTTCACCGGCATCCTGTTCATCCTGATCTTCTCGGTCACGCTGGACTGGCTGCCCTTCGTCTATTCCAGCGACATCAAGGCCACCGGCATCCGCTGGGTGCTGGAGATGATCCGGCAGGCGATCATGCCGGTGGCGGTGCTCGGCCTGTTCCAGGCGGCGTCGATGACGCGCTTCGTGCGCTCGGCGATGCTGGACGTGATCCGGCTCGACTACGTCACCACGGCGCGCGCCAAGGGACTCGGGCAGGCCAAGGTCATCGTCAAGCATGTGATGCGCAATGCGATGATCCCGGTCGTCACGCTGATCGCGCTCCAGATGCCGGCGGTGTTCGGCGGCGCCATCGTCACCGAGCAGATCTTCCGCATCCCCGGCATCGGCTCGCTGCTGATCTCCTCCATCCTTTCCAACGACACGCCGGTGGTGATGGCCGTCACCTTCGTCTTCGCGTGCCTTGTGGTCCTGTTCAATCTCATCGCGGACGTCCTGTATGGCTGGCTTGACCCTCGCATCTCCCTCCGCTGAGCGGCGCGTCTACTCGCCCTGGCGCGAGACGTGGCGGCGCTATAGCCGCCACAAGCTTGCCGTGGTCAGTGCGTTCCTGCTCCTCATTCTGGTGCTGGCGGTGGTCGCCGGCCCCTTCGTCTGGCGGGTCAAGATCGACGACATCGACATCGTGGCGGGCATGCAGGGGCCCTCGCTCGCCCATCCCTTCGGCACCGACGATCTCGGGCAGGACATCCTCGCCCGCATGATCTACGGCGGGCGCATCTCGCTCGCGGTCGGCCTTGCCGCGATGCTGGTCTCGGTGTTCGTCGGTACGCTGATCGGTGCGCTTGCCGGCATGTCGCGCGGTGCGCTCGGTCACGGGCTGATGTGGCTCACCGATCTCTTCCTGTCGCTGCCGCAGCTGCCGCTGCTGCTGCTGCTGATCTATCTGTTCCGTGACGGGCTCAAGGCCGCGTTCGGACCCGAGGGCGGCATCTTCATCCTGATCGTGCTCGTGATCGGGGGCCTGCGCTGGATGCCGGTCGCCCGCCTCGTGCGCGCGCAGTTCCTGTCGATCCGCGAAAAGGAGTTCGTCGAAGCCGCGCGCGCGCTCGGCGCCAGCCCGGTGCGGCAGGTGGTGCGCCACATCCTGCCCAATGCGCTCGGTCCGGTGATTATCGCCGGCACCATCGACGTCGCCGCCGCCATCATCGCGGAATCGACGCTGTCCTTCCTCGGCCTCGGCTTTCCGCCGGATACCCCGACCTGGGGGCGGCTGTTGTACGACGCCAAGGACTTCCTCGACATCGGCCCGCACTGGGCACTGTTTCCGGGCGGCGCGATCTTCATCGCGGTGGTCGCAATCAACTTCATCGGCGACGGCCTGCGTGACGCGCTCGATGCGCGACGGGTGATCTGATGGCGCCGCTGCTCGAGATCAAGGGCCTGAAAACCCATTTCTCCACCGACGACGGCATCCTGCAGGCCGTCGACGGCGTCGACATCTCCATCAACCGCGGCGAGACGCTCTGCGTCGTCGGCGAGTCCGGCTGCGGCAAGACCGTGACGGCGATGTCGATCCTGAAGCTGATCGCGATGCCGCCCGGGCGCATCGCGGCCGGCCAGATCATCTTCGAGGGCCGCGATCTCGTGCCGCTGACGAGCAATCAGCTCGACGAGATCCGCGCCAAGGAGATCGGCTTCATCTTCCAGGAGCCGATGACCTCGCTCAACCCGGTGCTCACCGTCGGCGAGCAGATCGCCGAAAGCCTGCGCCGTCATGAAGCCGTGACCAAGAAGCAGGCGCTCGAGCGCACCATCGAGATGCTCAAGCTGGTGCAGATCCCCAACGCCGAGGGCCGCGTGCACAACTATCCGCACCAGTTCTCCGGCGGCATGCGCCAGCGCGTGATGATCGCGATGGCGCTCGCCTGCAAGCCGAAGCTGATCATCGCCGACGAGCCCACCACCGCGCTCGACGTCACCATCCAGGCGCAGATCCTCGACCTGCTCCAGGACATGAAGGAGCGCTTCGGCATGGCGGTGATGCTGATCACCCATGCCATGGGCGTCGTCGCCGAGACCGCGCAGCGCGTCGTCGTGATGTATGCCGGCAAGGTCGTGGAGGAGGCGGGCGTCGACGAGCTCTTCGGCGATCCGCGGCACCCCTATACGCAAGGGCTGATCCGCTCGATCCCACGCATCGACCTCGACAGCGAGCACAAGACGCGGCTGGAGGCGATCGGCGGCTCGGTGCCGATCCTGATCAATCCGCCGGTCGGCTGCCGCTTCGCGCCGCGCTGCCGTCATGCCATGAGCGTCTGCACCGAGAAGGAGCCGCTGCTCCGCGAGGTCTCGCCCGGCCACCGCATGGCCTGTCACTTGGGGGATACGCAGTTGGGAGCCGCGCCATGAGCGAACCCTTGCTCCGCGTCAGCGGTCTGAAGAAGCATTTCCCCGTTTTTGGCGGCTTGCTGTCGCGCCAGGTCGCCAGCGTCTATGCGGTCGACGGCGTGTCGTTCTCGGTCAATCGCGGCGAGACGCTCGGTCTCGTCGGTGAATCCGGCTGCGGCAAGTCGACGACGGGGCGCTGCGTGCTGCGCCTGATCGAGCCGACCGACGGCGAGGTCGTGTTCGACGGTCAGGACGTGCGCCAGCTCGGCGGCAACGATCTGCGCGCGATGCGGCGGAACATGCAGCTCGTGTTCCAGGATCCGTTTGCCTCGCTCAATCCGCGCATGACGGTGGGTGCGATTCTCGGCGAGGCGCTCATCATCCATAAGCTCGGCTCATCGGCCAAAGAGCGGGAGGAGCGCGTCGCGAGCCTGCTGGTCAAGGTCGGGCTCAAGGCCGAGCACATGCGCCGCTACCCGCACGAATTCTCCGGCGGCCAGCGTCAGCGCATCGTGATCGCGCGCGCGCTCGCGGTCGAGCCGAAGCTGATCGTCTGCGACGAGCCGGTCTCCGCGCTTGACGTGTCGATCCAGGCCCAGGTCATCAATCTGCTGGAAGATCTCCAGGCCGAGCTGAACCTCACTTATCTCTTCGTCGCGCATGACCTCTCGGTGGTCGAGCACATCTCCGACCGCGTAGCGGTGATGTATCTCGGCCGCATCGTCGAGCTGGCGAAAGCCAGCGACCTCTACCGCAACCCGCAGCATCCCTACACCAGGGCGCTGTTGTCAGCGGTGCCGGTGCCCGATCCCAAGCTCAAGCGTGAGCGCATCCGCCTCAAGGGCGACGTGCCGAGCCCGATGAAGCCGCCGTCAGGCTGCCACTTCCACACCCGTTGTCCGATCGCCCAGCCGCGCTGCGCGGAAAGCGCGCCTGAGCTGAAGGAGGGGGCGGGCGGCCATTTCGTGGCGTGCCATCTGGCCTGACGCCGGGCAAAGCAGGACGCGTATTCATTCGCCCTGAAGCAGGCCGTACGCCGAAAGGGCCTGCCTGAAAGCCTGCACCGACGTGTGGTGATGCGCGAACAGGCCCGCCTCGCGCGCGCCGGCAACATTGGCCGGGAGATCGTCGACGAACAGCGCGGTCTCCGGCATCACGCCGAGCTCGGTCAGGCAGAGGCGATAGCAGCGCGGGTCCGGCTTTGCCGTCTTGAACTGGGCCGAGGTGTAGATCCGGGAGCCGAACAGCGGCAGCAAGTCCGGCAGCAGCGTGTCGATGTGATCGGCGACGAGCGTGGTGTTGTTGGTCAGGACGGCAATATCGACGGTTTCGCGCAGACGTCGGGCAATCTCCAGCATCGCGCGATCGGCCTGCATTGAACGGCGCCGCGCCTCCACCCACTCGTCGAGCGACAGCGGGTAGCCCATGCGCTCGCCGAAGCCTCGCAGATAATCCCCGGCATCGAGAGCGCCGGAATCGCCGAGCGATTCGAAGCCGCTGTCCCAGATCGCGTTGTGGACGAACTCGCTGGTCGATCCCGCGAGCTCTGCCAGACACGCGACACGCTGTCCCCTGTCGTAGTTGCAGAGGACATTGTCCATGTCGAAGAGGACGAGCTTGATCCCATCGGGCACAGCAACACTCTCGGATCGGCCGAACCTCCGGCCGTGATCGCAGTCATATCCCGCCCGAACGCGGGCGACAAATCCGGGAAAGGGCCGATCGCCGCGATGCTGCCTGGTCGGCGGCGGCGCGTTTCGAAGGCGAGTTCTCGAACGTCACCCGCGGCTATGCTCGGGGCAAGCGTTCGCTACGCCTGGGCGGTTGGCGATTGCGTCACGCGCTCTTCGCGGGCCAGGGCACGACCTGTCCCGATGCGATCAGCCGGTCGCGGCCGCTGTCCTTGGCGGCATAGAGCGCGCGGTCGGCGGCCGCCACGAGCGCGCTGGAGTCGGTCGTGGTCTCGGATGGAAACCCCGTCGCGGCGCCCACGCTCACCGTGACGAGCCGTGAGGGCGGATTCTGCGCGTGCAGCATGGCGAGGTCGCGCAACGCGCCGCGAATCTCCTCGCCGACCCTGGCGCAGCCGTCTGCATCGGTGTTCGGCAGCAGCACGGCGAACTCCTCGCCGCCGTAGCGCGCCGCGAGGTCGGCCGGCCGCCGGGGATGAGCGGACAGGATCCGCCCCAGCGCGCGCAGGCAGCCGTCGCCGGCCAAATGCCCGTAATGGTCGTTGAACGCCTTGAAATGATCGACGTCGATCAGCAGGAGCGAGAGTGGGGTGCCGTCGCGGCGGGCGCGGGCCCATTCGTCCGCGAGGCGCTCATCGAATGCGCGCCGGTTGGCGAGCCCGGTGAGGCCGTCGGTCGCCGCGAGCGAGGCGAGCTTGTCCTGCAAGTCCTTCTGCTCGGTCATGTCGCGCACCACCGCGACGACGCCGTCGATCTCGCCGCTGTCGGACGCCCGGGTCACGTGCAGGGCCGACTCGGCCCAGATCTCGCCCTTGTCGCGATGGCGCTGCCGGTAGACGAACCTTGCCTCCTCCGCCTCGCCGTTCTTCAGCGCGGCAATCGCCTGCTCGACCCGTTCCATGTCGTCCGCGTGAACCCCGGCTACGGCCGACGTCCCCAGTAGTTCGCTGGAAGACCAGCCGATGATGCGCGCGCATGACGGAGAAACGTAGATCAGCCGGTTGTCCAGTCCGATCCGGGTCACCATGTCGCTGGATTGCTCGGCCAGCAGGCGGAAATGGGCTTCTTTGGCGATCAGAGCCTGTGCCATGCGCTGCCGCTGCAAGAGCTGGCGGACCAGGTAAAAGCCGATCGCCGCGATCAGCAGGACGAGGCCGAGGACTATGGTCATGCGTGCGACCGCCGCGCGGCGCCAAGGGGCCAGCACGTCGTCCTGCGACTTGCTCGCCAGCACCATCAGGGGATAGCGGCTGCTGCGCTGGTAGTAGCTGAGCCGCTGCACGTCATCCAGCGGCGACTTGAAATAGTAGACTGCCGCAGCCGGACGGGTTTTCCATTGCTTGAACAACGGCGCGTTGGACAGGTCGCGTCCGACGAAGGCGCCGCTCTCGTCGCGGCTGCGCGCCAGCATGATGCCGTCGTTGTTCAGCAGCGACGCCGAGCTGTGCGGACCGAGGTCGAAGCGCTCGTAGAACCTGACGAAATAGCTGACGTCGATCGTGAGCAGGGCAACGCCGGCGAAGCTGCCGTCGGGGTGGTTGATCCGGCGAGACGCGGTGATGATCCATTGGCCCCCGGAGCGGCTCTTGATGGGTCGTCCGATCAGCGTGCCCGGGTCCGGCGAGTCGCGATGGCGCTGGAAATATTCGCGGTCACTGTTGTTGAATTTGGAGAAGTCGACCTGCTCGGTCGTGGCAAGCCAGCGGCCGGTCTCGTCATAGACGAAGATGCCGTGGATGCGGTCCGATGATTTGCGGGTCGGCAGATAGGTCTGGAGCTTTGCGATCGTGTCCGGACCCGTTCCGTCGAGCTCGAGCCGATGGACCAGTCCGACGAGGATGGTATCGACGAGCTCGAACGTGTCGTCGGCATGCTGGACCAGCGAATGCGCGAGGTTGGCCACGTCGATTTCGGCGGTTCTGAGCTCGGCATTGCGCGTTTCCCATTCGCGCCAGCCGCTCAAGCCCAGGATGGCGAAGCAGGTCAGCATGACGAAGCCCGCCGCCCAGAGCGGAAGACGCGTCTTTCCGAGGTCGCGGCCCGTACTCATCAGGCTTGCTCCATTTCGGTGCAAACCTCGCACTTTGGTCTTAACGGGCTGTTGCGTCATCCGCGCTGATTGTGTGAATCCTGTATCCGGCCGGAACCAGTCCTCGATGTTTCGACGGGTTATCGTCGGAGGATGTTAACCATGCTGACCTCACGTCGGATTGGCGTCCCCTGCCTCACTATTCCAGTGTAAACCCGACCCGCAGCGTCACCTGATAGTGGCGCACGGCGTTGTTCTCGATGTGGCCGCGCGTCTGCACCACCTCGAACCATTTCATCTCGCGGATGGTCTTGGCGGCGCGGCTGATCGCGTTCTTGATCGCATCCTCGATCGAAGTTTCGGATGATCCGACCAGTTCCAGGATCTTGTAGACGTGATCCTTCTCGGCTGTGGGCATGGCGCGTCTCCCCTTGTGCTGTGACGGGCCCGGATACGTCTGTCGCGATACATCCGGCCGGCCTCCACCTTGAACGGATCCGGGCGCCCCGGGTTCCGTCCCCGGCGATCGGCCGCGCCACAAGCCGACCGCGGTCCATGGCGGTGTCCAGTTTGTGCAAGTGCACGAAAATATGGGTCGCGCGTTCGGCCGGTGCCCCCAAATTCGTCCGCGGCCGCCTGGCCGCTCTTGCTCGCTCCAATGCGGGCGCGTTAGCCTCGGTCCGTTTCCTTATACCTTCGATGTGCAGCGATGATCGGCCGTTGGACGAGGAGCGCTCTGGTCGCAATCAGTCTGTCCGCCGTGCCAGCGCTGGGCGCGGTGCCGGACGATCTCGACGACGCGCCCGGCACCATGTCGCTGCAGGTGACGACCGATCCGTCCACGATCGAATGCCGCAAGCTCGAAACGGTCAATCCTGCCTCGCTGATCTTCCGGCCGCTGCGGCGGACGTTCAACGAGGATTTCGACGAGCATCCGCTGTCGGGCGGACGCTGGGTGCCGCATTATGCCGGCGGCGCGGCGTGGCCGGAGGCGCGCTACTGGGGCGGCGACGGCTCCGACTTCAAGCGCAAGACCAGCGCCAATGGCGAGCAGCAGATCTATGTCGATCCGCGCTATTCGGGGCGCGCCGCGGCGCCGCTCGGGCTCGATCCGTTCAAGGTGAAGGACGGCGTGCTCTCGATCGTCGCGAGCCGTACACCGCCGGAATTGAAGTCCGTTCTGTTCAACAACGAGTACATCTCCGGGATCCTGACGACGCAGGGCACGTTCGCGCAGAAGCACGGCTATTTCGAAATCCGCGCCAAGCTCCCGGTCGGCCATGCGGTGTGGCCGGCGTTCTGGATGCTGGCGGACGACGGCGGCTGGCCGCCGGAGGTCGACGTGCTGGAAGGCCGCGGTGAGCGGCCGGGCGATCTCGTGATGACGACGCATTGGCGGATTCCGTCGACCCAGAAGATCCAGTCCTGCGGCTTCGACTTCGCGGTCGGCGACGCTTCGAGCTCATTCCACAATTACGGTGTGCTGTGGGAGGAGGATCGCCTGGTCTATTTCATCGACCGCAAGCCGGTGTCCGACATCAAAGTGCCGATCGGCTTCGACGATCCCATGTACATGATCGTCAATCTCGCGATCGGATCGAAGTTCTTTCTCGGCGTCGGTCCCGTCGATGCGGAATCACCGCCGGCCGTCGCATTCGAGATCGACCGGGTTTCCGCCTATCAGATCGAGATGGAGCAGGCGCGGAGATAGATATGTCGGCGGATTTCTCGCGGCGTCATCTTGCCAAGCTCGCCGGCCTTGCCGCGCTGGGAGCGGCGACGGGCGTCGGCGCTGCGGAGAGCGAAACGCCAGCATCGGCCGGGCACGGCGCGCCGTTCCCGAAGGATTTCTTGTGGGGCACCGCGACCTCGTCCTACCAGATCGAAGGCGCCGTCAACGAGGACGGACGCGGCAAATCGATCTGGGACATTTTCAGCCACACGCCCGGCAAGATCGAGGACGGCTCCACCGGCGACCGCGCCAACGAGCATTATCACCGCTACAAGGAGGACGTCGCGCTGATCAAGGCGCTCGGCGTCAAGGCCTACCGCTTCTCGATCGCGTGGCCGCGGGTGTTTCCCGATGGGGCGGGGCAGCCCCATCCCAATGGGCTCGATTTCTACAATCGCCTGGTCGACGAGCTGCTCGCAAACGGCATCGAGCCCTATGCGACGCTCTATCACTGGGACCTGCCGCAGGCGCTCCAGGACCGCGTCGGCGGCTGGCAGTCGAGCGACACCTCGAAGGCCTTTGCCGACTACGCCGCGTACGTCGCCGCACGCCTGACCGATCGCGTGAAAAACATCTTCACCGTGAACGAGGTCGGGCGCTTCGTGAATTTCGGCTACGGCTGGGGCATCGACGCGCCCGGCCTCAAGCTGCCGGCGGCGCAGTTGAACCAGGTCCGCCATCACGTCGCGCTGGCGCACGGGCTTGCCGTGCAGGCGATCCGCGCCTCAGGGCGCGCCGGCACAAGGGTGGGCGCAGCCGAGAATATCGCGGCCTGCGTGCCGGCGATCGCAACGCCGGAAAACATCCGTGCCGCCGAGATTGCAACGCGCGAGCTCAACGCCGGCTTCCTCGGCGTGGTGCTGGAGGGCAAGTATACCGACGGCTTCCTCGCCTATGCCGGCGCGGACGCGCCGAAATTCACCGCCGAGGAGTTGAAGATCATCGGCACGCCGAACGACTTCGTCGGCCTCAACATCTACGCACCGCAGTTCTATGTCACCGCCTCCGACCGCGCGCCCGGCTTCCACGTGCTGCCGTTCCCCACCTCGTTCCCGCACATGAATTCGGAATGGCTGCGGATCGGCCCCGAAGTGATCTACTGGGCGCCGCGCCTCGCCGCGAAGATCTGGAACATCGAGACCATCTACATCAGCGAGAACGGCACCTCGTCGGAAGACAAGATCTCCGCCGACGGCCAGGTCTACGACCTCGACCGCATCATGTTCCTGCGCAACTATCTGACCCAGATGCAGCGCGCGGTCACGGAAGGGGTGCCGATCCGCGGCTACTTCCTGTGGAGCCTGATGGACAACTTTGAATGGATCTTCGGCTACGGGAAACGCTTCGGCCTGTATCGGGTCGACTTCGAGACGCAGGCGAGGGTGCCGAAGCTGAGTGCCGCGTTCTATCGGGACGTGGTGGCGAGGAACGCGATCGGGGTGTGAGTGGATGTGCTGCGACACATAAGCCTGTCAAATTAACCAAGAATCCTCAATGATTCCGGAGCCTGTGCGACACATAAAAATGTCGCGTGCGACTCAAAAGACTGTATCGGCTGGCATTTTGCGACACATAAGAGTGTATCAAAATCGAAAATCCGACTTCGGCGCGCTTGCTAGTTGCATGCGCTAATCGCAAAAATGTGGATTTCTGCTGCGGTCGCGTGCCGGTGTTCGCGAACACAGTTGGCTCAGACGAATCTGATGACCGCGCTTACCGACTGCTTCTCAGGGACCATCCGGGCGATCTGGCCGCCTAGAGGCCTGGTCAGGAGCGCGACATAGGGTCGCTCGCCGCTTCAACATTCAAGGACCCACCGCGACACATCCCTCAGGTGCACCGCAGGCGGGCGCGCCGGGACTTGAGCTGCCTAACGAGATGCGACGACCTTCTGGTCCTGTGCAGCGCAGCGCACGATGCGCACGTCGGGGTTATTTCGATTGGCAGCCAGTTGGGACAAGCTGGCTGTTCCTCCTTGCGCGCCCAGCGATCATCAGCAAGACGCCGCCGAGCTGAGGGAGTAAAGCCAAGAGCACCAAGCGCAGCATATTGAAGTCCTCGGCAGTCGGTTTCAGTTTTCCGGCGCTGATCCAAGCCACGATCTTGATGGCCGCGTCGCTTTGGGGGTCGCTGGCCTGTTCGACCGAACTCAATGCCGCATCGAGCGCGCGCTGGCGCTCGGTCACTACTTTCTCGCGCTCGTGACAGAACCGGCCCACCCCACCGGCACATTCCCGGTTGCGTGCCGTGATGGCGTCATCTAGCGCAGCTCGCGCTGTCGTCACCGCGGGCGTAACGCGTGACGCGCGCGCAAGCGTCACGTCGGTGACGTTAATTGAAGCGAACCCGATGCTGCCGATGAAGGCGAACACTGAGGCGATCAACCATACCAGCCAAGCTGCCGCAGCCGTAATCCGCTTACGTGCCCGCCAAATCTGCGCAGCAGTTGAAGGCACGGTGTGGACAACGAGATCAGCGGCCACGCCAAGGGCGAGAAACAACCGCCCGGAGCGGTCGGTTGACGCCAGCGACTGGGCAAACAGACCATTCATCGCGATGGCAACGCCGCAGAGGACGAGAGCAACTGCCGTCAAGCAGTGCGAGATGACCCACCGTCCGCGCGTTGCGAGAACGTGTGACAACGTGACGGGCGTGACACCGGCCGTGACCGGTAACGTGACGGCGGGAGCGCTGGGCGTGACACCGGCCGTGACCGGTAACGTGACGTCGGGGACGCCGAGCGAGACGTCGGCCAGGACCGGTAGCGCCACCGAGGGAGCGACGGACAGCGCCACGGACGGAGCGACGGACGTGACGTCGGCCGTGGCCGGTAATGCGACGGCAAGAGTGGTGGGCGTGATGGCGGCAGGGGCCGCTAACGTGGCGTCGGCCGCGACTGCTAACTTATCGGCGGACGTGACAGGCAGGTTGCTTTGAAGGACTTCGGGCAGGACAGCAGCCAGCGCAATCTGGCGCTGCTGCCGCTTGCGCTGCCGACAGGCGCGTTGTCGTTCGGCCGCCGTTTTAGGCCGGCGGGTCTGGTGCAAAGGGCCAGCTATTGCAGGGCCATCGACGTTTACCTGATTAATCACCGACTGGGCACCCGGCAGATTCGCGGCGGAATCGTCAGTGTCCTTGGCCGAAATTCCTGAAAACTTCATCTGTTCGGGATAGTACTCTGAACGTCAATGATCAATCGTTCGGTGTATTATCCCGAACGGATGGTTAACGTGCTATTATCACTTGGGCGGTCAACTTCTCCCTATGGCAAAACCTGGACAATTGAGAAAAGCGGTCGCCGAGGCGCTAGGCCTGCACGAACAGTTGGAGTCAGTCGACGTACATCTCCGCAATTTGCGCGAGGCCGGCCATATTACAAAAGCCAAGAAAGGCGGCGGTGCTGCGGACATGAACCCGGACGATGCGCTCAACCTTCTTCTCGCGGTTGCCGGCAGCGACAGAACTAAGGATAGTGTCAAAACGGTTGAATGCTTGCGGTCGCTTCCTCGGACATCAATTCGAATGCGCAGCAACGAACGGCCTCACCACGAACTGTGGCGAGTCGATATTCCGCTAGCCAACTTGCCAGAGCACCACGCCTTCTCGGACGCGCTCCGGGAGGTGCTTATACTGTTGCGTGATGCGGAGTTGTTCACGCCGGGCCTGCGCGACCAGTTCTATCGTAGTGAGCGCCATGTACATGCTACGCAGCCGACCGAATATCTCTTCGTGCATCTTGTCTTCCCGATGAACGCTGCCGCCATCATGTTCGGTATCCGGGGGAGAATTGAGATTGAGACCGTATACGGGCCGCTCCGCACGGCCGGAGTACAGGTTTGGGATCTGCGCCGATTGCAGGCTGAAGGCCAACTTTTGACCATTCGCGCCATCGATCTAAAATCGCTTAAGGCAATTGCAGAGGCGATCGCCTAAGCTTCGCTGGCTCGGGTGCGTCGCCGACATCGTTCGCGACCGCAATCCTCGATCGGCTCCTGCACCACAGCCACGTGCTGACGATCCGCGGCGACAGCTACCGGCTCCGCGCCAAACGGAAGAGCGGCCTCATCAAGGCGCTGCCCGCCGGGGCCCTCCGGTCGGCTCCGCCTCCCTCCGTCCCGTCACTGGGGGAAACCATGTACGGTTCTGTGGGATCCTGCAGACGAGCGTTCCGGGCGGGCCGTCAGAAATAGAACACGCGTCGCAAGCGACGGGTCTTCGCAGCGCAATGCAAAGCAGCTCCGATGATGCTGGCGGGCTGGTCGTGCATCGCCGATCCGGTCGGCGTTGCCGACTGATCCGGTTTGCAAATCCGCCAGATTGACAGTCTCTGTGCCCCGCTTAATGTATAGACATATTATCGGGAGCCACCGCCATGATGCCGCCGATCTACATCTCCTACCTGAACCGCCTCGACATCGAGGAACTGAAGATCACCGACGAGGAGATACTCACGGCGATCGAGACCAGCCTCGCGGCGCAGGGCCGCGGCAACACGGTTATCGAGCCGCGCGTCCATCTGGAGCCTGGCGTCGCCAACGGCCACTTCAACGTGCTGCGCGGCGCGATCAAGGCGCCGATTGACCGGGCCGGCATCAAGATCGTCGGCGACTTCGTCGACAACTATAAGCAAGGTCTGCATTCGGAGCTGGGCATCCTGGCGCTGTTCGATCCCTCCAACGGCGCGCCGAAGGCGATCATGGACGCAAGCGGCATTACCGACATGCGCACGGGCGCGGTCACCGCGATCGGCGCAAAATACCTCGCCCGCAAGAACTCCAAGGTGCTCGGCCATATCGGCGCACGCGGCACTGCCTATTGGAACGTGCGGCTGCTGGATCACCTCTTCGATTTCGACGAGATCCGGGTGCATTCGCGCCGCGAGGAAAGCCGCAATAGCTTTGCCGAGAAGCTCAGTCAGGATCTCGGCAAGAAGGTTGTTGCGACCGAGGATTGGCAATCCTGCCTCCAGGGCGCGGACATCGTCGTGGAGGCCTCGCGCCTCGACAAGCCAACGCCGATGCTCAAGACGGAATGGATCAAGAAGGGTGCGTTCGTGGTGCCCTATGGCACGATGAGTGCGATCGAACTTTCGCTGACCGATATCATGAGCAAGCTCGTGGTCGATGATTGGGGACAGTGCAAGGGCGGCAAGTTCGGCAGCCTCCGCGCCCATGTCGAAGCCGGGAAACTGTCGGAGACAACGCTTCACGCCGAACTCGGGCAGATCGTTGCTGGGCTGAAGCCGGGACGGCAGAGCGATAACGAGACCAATCTGCTCTGGCATCGCGGATTGTCGCTCTCCGATATCGCCCTGGGCCATGCGATGCTTGAAAAGGCGGAGCGGATCGGCGTCGGCCAGCGCCTGCGCTTTGCATGACCGGCCGGCCGCCAGCGCCGCGATACGTCGCCAATGCGCGGATGTATTCGCCGGCGCCAGGGGCGGCCGCGGCATGGAAGGGGCTATTCGCGTGGCTCGCGCGCGAGAGCGGCGTTGATCTCGACGTGGTCGATCACGCCTTCCCGCTTGCGCTCTCAGATCTCTGGGCGCGCAAGGATCTCGGCGCAGCCTTCATGTGCGGATTTCCGTTCATGCTCACAGGCGATCGTCCGCGGCCGGTTGCGGCGCCCATCCCAAGTGGTGCGCTCTATGGCGGGAAACCGGTCTATGCGACCAGGCTTGCCGTCGGCGCAAACACGCGCTTTCAATCGCTTGAGGACACGTTCGGCGGCCGGCTCGGCTACACCGCCTCCGACTCGCATTCCGGCTACAACGCGCTGCGCCATCATCTATTGCCGTACTTCAAGAGACACGGAGCGAAGCTGTACCAGAAAAGCGTCGGGCCGCTGACGACACCGCGCCGGGTGATTGAGGCGCTTCTAGCCGGCGATATCGATGTTGGGCCGCTCGACAGCTATGCGCTGGACCTGATGCTGCGCCACGATCCGGCGCTCGCTTCGCAGATTCGCGTCGTCGCAACGACCGATCTTGCGCCGATTCCGTTCCTGGTCGCGGCGGCCGATTGCCCCGACGAGATCATCACAAGATTGCAGGCTACGCTTCTCACACTTGCTGCAGCGCCAGCCTGCGCCCCCCTGCGCGATCGGCTCTGTCTCGACACTTTCGCGCCGGTCGACATCGCCGTCTACGATCTCATGCTGCGCTGGGATAACGAGGCGCGCTGCGTCGGCTACGCGCAGCCCCGCTGACGGCGCCCTTACTTCGCCTTCGCACCGTCGACGAAGAGGTTAGTCCACAGATCGTCCTTGGTCGCCGCGGCGTCGAAATCCTTGCCGAAATTGTTGCCTACTTCCTTGTTGAAGTTCAGCGCGTTCTTCATGCCGTCGACGTCGATCTTGCCGAGGTCGGCGACGCCGTTGCTCATGCTCTTGACCGCCGAGCTGATCGCCTGCGGATCAGCCTTGGCGAAGAACTGCTTCTGGATCGCATCGGCCGTCTCGGTAGGCTTCTCTAGCACCGCTTTGCTGGCAGCTTGCATCGCCGCCACTGCCTTGGTGATGAGGTCCGACGTCGCCGGGCTGATCGGCTTTTTCGCAACCAGCACGAGATAGGGCTGCTTGGCGAGCAGCGGGAATTCATCGCCCATCGAGACGAGGACGACGCCGCTCCCCGCCTTCTCCGAGAGAAAGCCTTCGGGAGGAGACAGCACATAAGCATCGATCCGCTTGGCTTCGAGCGCCGCCTGGATCGCGACTGGATTGCCGATCTGCGCCACCTTGATGTCGTTTTTCGCGTCGAGGCCGCCTTGTCCCGCGAGCCAGCGCGCCGCGGCTTCCTGGGCGCCGGCGAGCGCGGTGGCGCCGAAGGTCGCGCCTTTGAGCGCTGCCAAGCGCTTCTGCATCGGATCGGTCGGCTTCACGCCGGTGCGCTCAAGGAAGTCCTTGGAAACAACGAGCTGCAGCGTCACCTTCGACATCAGGGAGTAGACGATCTCGAATGGTTGGCCTTTCGCGGCCGCGCGCAGCATCGAATCCGGGCCGACTGCGGCTAGATCGATATCGCCGGCATCGAGCGCCGCGAGCGCGGACGCATCGCCGCCCGGCAGCGCTGCGACTGTGGCAGTGAGGCCTTGCGGCTTGAACGTGTCGAGCGCGCGCCCCGACCAGATCGGCAGGAAGCTCAGCGTCGGTGCACCCAGGCCGATCTTCACGGCTTGCTGGGCTTCGGCCAGACCGGGCAACAATGCGAGCGCCGCAGTGAGTGTAGCGATCTTCGCCCAATTCATCGTCACGCGCATTGCACCATCCTCTTCGGTTTAGGCATCGATTGGGCCGGAGCCCGAAAATGTTCGCCAGCGTAGCAGTCGCCGTTCGATGGCGCCGGCGATCAAATTGGCGATCGTGACGAAGCCGAGCAGGATCACGATCCCGGCGAATACGCCGGCAGGATCGTAGGTTGAGGACGCCTCGTGGATGAAGAGGCCGAGCCCCTGGATCGAGGACGTGAACTCGCCGACGATCACGCCGATGACGCTGTACGGAATTGCAAGCCGCATGCCGAGCATGACGAAAGGCGCCGCGGCAGGCAGGAACACGTGATAGGTCAACTGGCGCTGATTGGCGCCCATCACCAGCGTGAGATTGACGAGCTCGCGATCGACGCTGCGGACGCCGGCAAACACGTTATAGAAGACCAGGAAGAACACCATGATCGAGGCAAGCGCGACCTTCGATCCGATGCCGATTCCGAACCAGATGATGAAGAGCGGCGCCAGGGCGATCTTGGGAATGCCGTAGAAGGCCATCACATAGGGCTCGAAGATCCGCGCCAGCCGGGGCGAGCGGCCGAGTGCATAGCCCGCGAACACGCCGCCGGCGACGCCGATGACATAGCCGAGCACGAGCTCCTGTCCGGTGACCCACAGATGCGGGTAGATCTCTCCGGAGGCGAACAACTCGTAAAGCCGCGCGATGACCGCTGTCGGCTTGCTGACATAGATTTCCTTGATTAGCCGGCCGGATGCCCATTGCCAGAAGATCAGGAGTGCGATGCCCGGCAGCAGCTTGACCGCTACTTGGACGGTTTTCGAGCCAATCGCAGCCAGTCCGTTCGACGCAGTCGACGACTGGTAGGCAACATCATTGATTGCCTTTTGCTCGTTCAATGTATCTGTCCGACTTGAATTTGGGAACGGAACTCGGTCCAGACCGCGTCATAGGCGGCATCAAAGCCCGGGTTTTTAAATGGCTCAAACATGTTGCGCGGCCGCGGCAGGTCGATGGCGATGTTGGCCAGCAGCTTCGACGGCCGCTGGCTCAGCACGACGACATTGTCGGCGAGCAGCACGGCTTCGGTGATGTCATGCGTGACGAAGATGACGGTGGCGCCGGCTTCCACTGACAATGTCTGCAGATCGCTCTGCATCACCATGCGTGTCTGGGCATCGAGCGCGCCGAACGGCTCGTCCATGAGGATGACGTCTGGCCGATAGACCAGCGTGCGCGCGATTGACCCGCGCTTCTGCATGCCGCCGGAAAGTTGGCTGGGAAAATGCTGCTCGAAACCCAACAGGCCGACCGAGCGGAGAACATCAGTAACACGCTTCTGCCGTTCCGGCGCAGAGACTCCGCGCAACACCAGCGGCAATTCGACGTTCTCGAAAAGCGTCTTCCAGGGCAGCAATTGCGCTTGCTGCGGCACGAAGCCAACCTCGGTGTTAACGGACGTCACGTTGTGCCCGCGATGATGCACCGAGCCGCGCGTCGGAAACAGCAGGCCGGCAGCCATGTGCAGCAGCGTGCTCTTGCCACACCCGCTGGGCCCGATCACCGCGATGAACTTGCCGCGATCAACCTCGAAGCTGATCCCGTCCAGCACTCGCACCGGCGTGCGCTGCCCCGGCGACGGAAAGTCTTGTCCAATGCTGTCGAACACCAGCACGCGATCGTCCATGCCGTTCAACCCTCGATCTGACATGTATATACATATTCCAAGCCGTCAGATTGAGCAAGTCAAGGGACGTGGCGAGGTTTTGGGCAATTTGGTCGAGGGCGGACGCTATTAGCATCGTGCGACCAAATCTGCTGTACGCAAAGCCTCGTTTGAAATGCGTCGTACGGCGGGAGCAGAATGGAATGTTCGCCCTTGAGTGGCCGCCGGCACACTTCATTTGGCTATCTTCATCCTTAGTTGGGTTGTTCGCCAGCCTTGAGGGCGTGTTTCTCGCGCGCCTCGAACAGCTCAAGTTCCAGCTGCGCTATCTTCAACTTGGCTTCGGCGACCTGACGTCTATCCGCTCGCCAACCTAGTACTATGGTCGAGGCCGTGCCTATTGCGGAAACCACAAACGTGGCGAGCGAAAGCCAACCTGCCATGACGGCATAGAAGATCAGACGCTTGTTCTCAGGCGGCTAGCGATGGCCCCTGCGGGCCTTTCCTCGCAATCCAGAGCGCAATGGCATATACGACCACCGCCGCGGGCAAGAGCCAGGCGAAGATCTGAGCCAATCTGAAGGCTCGGTCTGGCGACACACGGATCATGGTTGGCAGCGTAACCCGAAGATCGGGATGCCGACAACATGCCCCATGTTGGAAGCCAAACGCCGCGTTGCCTCAGCTTGATATTCGGCACCAGCCTGTCCCTTCGACAACGACTATCGTTTAGCAGCGCCGTGTTGCCCAACGCAAGATATCGCCGGAATTGATCAGTTTGCAGTGGGGTTGTTGTCTGCCTGATTAGCGACCGTGAAGCAGGCGACCATGACGAAGATTTCCATGTGATCGCCCAAGGCGCTGCCTCGGCTTTTGCCCGTTTCTCTTTGCCGCATATTCGGGCCAAACGGGCAGAGCGGCAGTGAGCGAGGCCGAGAGGCCGGCCACTAGCTGGTACTACCTCGGAACACCTTCGCAAAAGTTTCGAGTTCATTCACGTTTAGATCTGAAATCGCGACATACAATCGCTCACGGTTTGACCATCTGATCATGTTGAAGCCATTCTCCGCCCGCCAATCGAATGGCAGGTCGAGCTGATCACGCCCGGTGATTTCGGTCAGGCTGATCACGTGCTCGCGTCTGCGATATACCAGGGTCGACAACGGTGTCCTGCCGACGACATCGACCCGTCCGCCTACAAGTTCGAAGCCTTGAGCAGCGAGATCAACGACCCGTGGCGATTGGGTGATCCGACCATTGAACCAAGGCTTAACCGTATGCTGGTCCGAGGAAGCGACATCCGTGGGCTGTGCTGCCATCAGCGAGCGGAGGTGGGCGTCAAAGAGTTCGGCTACCACGATCTCCTGCGACGCGATCCTGCGGAGTGCGATTCCGGTCAAGGTGCTGGACAGGGCAGCCACGACCAAGATCGACGCCGCGATCTTTGCCCAATTGGGCATTCGTCGTGTCGTTTCGAGCGCAAAGGCGGCCTCGATCCGCGATCGCAGTCGTGGCGGAAACGGTTCCGGCGGGAATTTCTCGGCCAGCACCTTCTTTAAGGTGACGATTTCATCTGCGAGCTTCCGCAAGTCGGGGTCGGCTGCGATCTTGCGCTCGACTGCGAGCGCGGCCATGACGTCAAGTTCCCCGTCGAGATAGGCGTGAATGAGATGCAGATCATTGTCGTCCGAGAGTGGCACTAGCAACTCTCCTGCTTCATTCGTGCAATCAGCCTGTGGCGGGCTCGCGCTAGCCTCGACATCACCGTTCCGATCGGGCTACCGGTGATGCCCGCAATTTCGCGATATTCGAGTCCCTGGATATCCCGCAAGACCAGTACTTCCCTAAATTCGGCCGGCAGGGCCGCGATGAAGGCCTCAAGTTTCGCCGCATCGGCGGCCGCAATTAGCGCTGCTTCCGGTGATCCTGCCGCATCCCTTTCGTTTCCCCGCTCGACGCTGAAGCGATCGGTCTCGCTCAGCTCGTCAAGGCCAACCAAAGCCGCGGCCTTTTTTTCCTTGAGCAAGGTGAAAGCGGTATTCCTCACTATTGTCAGCAGCCAAGCACGTGCATTCGGTCCCGAGAACCGCGGCAATGCTCGAAACGCCCTAATGCACGCCTCCTGCACGACGTCCTCGGCGTCTGCACGGTTGTGCGTGAGCCAGCGCGCAAACGCATGCGCATCGGCCAGATAGGGCGCAACGACAGTCGTGAACTTCTTCCTGTCGTCGTTAGGGTTCAACCTCGTCCCCTGCTTAATGAACTCAAATATGGAACCAAATATTCCCGGCCATCAGAAAAATAGGTGGACGCTTCAAGCTTCCTCCAAAGGACAAGCAGCCTCGCAACTCGGTGCATCAGTCGCAGCGGCAGCCAACTTTATCCAAATGGACCATTTCGCTGCAATTGAGGCACCGCGATGAGATAATCGCATCCCACCGCTCAATGGCTCCTGCTGAACAATTTACAGCGCCAATCGGCTTGCCGGGATCGAGGCGTAGCGCGAACGGATTACTTGTCGCTGGAATCCAACGGCAGAAATAGACTCGAAAACATCGCCATTTATTCCGACCGTCAAAGGAAAAAGATTTCGAGTAGCCCCCGGGAATTTTTTCGCATTGGGCCAAGTTAACTGAACATCGGTACACTTGGACAATTCGGGCATTCGCACAAAGGAACGCCAATGGCGGCGGTTAGTGGAATCGCGCGAGCTGAGAGGGACGTGTCGTTGTGGTCCAACCCACAACAGTCTGATCTCGACATCCGTCAGCTCGACATTGGGCAGCTTCCGTCGGTGCAGGCATTTTTGTCCAGGCTCGATGCAGAGACCCGTTGCCGTCGGTTTGGAGCGCCGCTCTCGGATGCGGCGCTCGATCTGCAGGCGATCACCGCGCTCGAAAACGCTGAACTCATGCTCGGAATCTTCTCTGAACAGAGGCTTCGCGGGCTGCTGGAGCTTTATCGGCAGGGCGACTCGGGTGTGATGGAGCTTCTGATCGTGGTGGAGGGAGCATCTCGTCGGCGTGGAATGGGTCGGCGCCTGCTGAATACGTCGATGCTTCAAGCGTTGGATATGGATGCCCGAAGCGTTGATCTTATCTACACGAGCGACAACTGGCCGATGCGAAGACTCGCGCAAAGGGTGGGAGCCAGGATCGATCTTTCTTTTGGCACGTTCCGTGCCCGGATCGATCTTGTGCAGAGGCCAATCATCACAAGACATTTGAGAATACCCATTGCCGATGATTTGCCGGGAGTGAACGGGCAGCGTGGGAGACAACTTTAGCTCCCTCGCTTCCGAAGCCCTATGAGCTGGTTCACAGAAGAGCGAGCCAGGATACTCAGGTATTGGAGTGCAGAAATGACTTTGGCAGATTACTCATTTGGCGCATTTGCATTTTTGAACACAGCGAGGTTGTTAGGCTATTTTCCCCAGATCGTGCGCGTTCACCGCGACGATAATGGCGCCAAGGCTGTTTCAGTCTGTACCTGGATGCTATTCTCCGCCGCAAATGTAGCGACTGTAAGCTACGCGATGATCGTTTCGCGTGACGCTGCGATGGCGATCATTTTCGCGCTTAACACTCTCGGATGTCTGACCATTGTTGGTCTGACGATGTGGAGGCGAGCAGGGATCCGCAGGACGGAGGCTGATGATGGAGGGGCATATGGTCGACTATCTGGAGCCTCATCGGAGAAAATACCTGGACGAGCTAAGTCCCGGGGACCGCAAACTGTGGCGCAGATGGCAGATTGGCTGGTCTTTAGCCTACTCCGCCGTTCTGCTCGTGCTCATCGGCGTGGGGTACCTTCTGGCTGGATCCAAGGACACCGAGATCGCGCGGTCTAGCTCGCCAGGACAGCACGCGCAGATCGTGCGATTTGGCGGATCGAAATGAGTTCGCGCGCCAACCCCGAACTAGCGTTCCGTGCGAACCCACTTCTCCGCACTGTTGCCACGTGACCACCATTATTGTTCCAACACGGAGTAATTGACATGACGATTACCGATCGAATCCAAAGCACTTCCTACGGTCCAACGGCTCGCAATTACGATAGCTTGATCCTCCTCGGATACTCAGCGTTCGCTGTGCTTGCGCTCGCCGCGATTTGCCTCGCCGCAGCAGGTCCAGGTGTAGCCGATGGCGATCTTGTGGCGGCGGCAGTAATGCCATGAATTGAACGATCGAGCTCTCGGCTGTGATCGGGGTGCTGATCCACTTTTCGGGAGACAGCTGCTTTAAGAACGCGCGCTCGATCTCGATTAGATCCACGGTTGCCTCTCTGGAGAAAACTCCAGACGACCTGGCGTCGATCCACCCGATGTAACCGAGCCAATCAAGAAGGACCGAAAGCGCTTATCAGTCCGATCGCAATGGGGACTAGCCCCACGATGGTCCATAGGGCGGGCGAGCTGGAGCCCAGGCCAGCAACAAAGATGCAGACACCAAAGCCCACAATGAGCGCCGAAATGGCGTAGGCGAGTGCTTTCTCCATTGGCCGATCCACGAGAAACTAAGGATCGATGCGCCTGTAGGACGCGCTTGGGATCAAAACGTTCCTATGCGCCAGGAGCCCCCGGGTGAGCTGCTGCCGGTTTGATGGACACCGAGATTGGGTGCTTTATCAAGCCGGAGGTTGGTCATGCAGAGACGGAAGTTCAGCCGAGAATTCAAGATCGAAGCGATCAAGCTTGTCAGGGAGCGCGGGGTGTCGGTGGCGCAAGCCGGCCGCGACCTGGGGGTGCATGAGAACGTACTGCGCAAAAGGGGTGAAGGAGTTCGGCTCTGACCCGGTGCAGGCCTTTCCCGGCCATGGGCAGATGAAGCCCGAGCAGCAAGAGATCGAGCGGTTGCGCCGCGAGGTCGCCAAGCTGAAGGCCGAGCAGGATATCCTAAAAAAGGCCGCAGCCTACTTCGCGAAGGAAGCGACATGAAGTTCGCCTTCGTCGCGAAGCACCGGACGATCTGGCCGGTGGCATGGCTATGCGATGCGCTGGGAGTGTCGCGGTCGGGCTTCCATGCCTGGCTGAACCGCTCTCCCAGTGCCAGATCCCGCAGCGACGAGGAGCTCGGCGGCAAGGTCAATGCCAGCTTCGTCGCCAGCGACCGCACCTATGGCGCACGTCGGGTGTGGCGTGACCTGCTCGCCGGCGGGGCGGATTGCGGCCTGCACCGGATTGAGCGGCTGATGCGCCTGCAAGGCTTGCGAGCGCGGCCGCGACGTCGGCGCTAGCCGAAGGACAGCGGCGATCGACAGCTCGAGACCGTACCGGCGAACTTGCTTGACCGGCAGTTCGTCGCCGAGCGTCCCAACCAGAAATGGATCGCCGACTTCACCTATCTCTGGACGGCCGAAGGCTGGCTCTATGTCGCAGCGGTGATCGACCTGTTCTCACGCCGCGTGGTGGGCTGGTCGATGAGTGCGGCCATGACGGCACAGCTCGTCACGGACGCATTGTTGATGGCCGTCTGGCGACGCGGCAAGCCGGATGCGCTGTTGCATCACTCCGACCAGGGCAGCCAGGGCGGATCCAAGCGGTCGTCGCAACACCTGAACGAAGGAGGTTGCGATGAGCGTTCGAAAGCGACGATCACACCGTTCTGGACGAGCGCCGTTGCCGTCACCGGGACGACCGCCGGTAGCGGGGCGATCTGCACTCCAGCGATTCTGGTTGGGGATCGCGCAGGGGATGACCAGCGAGGATGCTGCATTGGCGGCTGGTATGTCGCAGCCTGTCGGAGCCAGATTGTTCCGACAGGCGGGCGGCATGGCACCAGCGATGTTCAGATCTTCGACCAAGCCGCCGTCCGGGCGGTACCTCTCGTTTGCGGAACGTGAGGAGATTGCACTTCTTCGCGTTCAGGGCCATTCGAGACACGAGATCGGACGCCGACTTGGCCGATCCGCCTCGACCATCTCCCGTGAGCTACGACGCAATGCCGCGACGCGCAGTGGCGGCCTGGAGTATCGTGCGTCGACAGCCCAATGGCACGCCGAGCGATCGGCCCGTCGACCCAAACCGACCAAGCTTGCGCTCAACACAGCCTTGCGCACTTATGTGGAGCAGCGACTGGCCGGCGTCGTCACGACCCCGAGTGGCGCTGCCGTTCCTGGTCCCGCCGTTCTGTGGAAGGGCCGCCGGCATGGCCCCCGAAAGGATCGGCGATGGGCCAGGGCTTGGAGCCCGGAGCAGATTGCCCGACGCTTGCCGATCGACTTCCCGGACGACAAGACGATGCGCATCAGCCACGAAGCCATCTATCAAGCCCTCTTCGTTCAGGGTCGGGGAGCGCTACGCCGCGAACTGTCGGCCTGCTTGCGAACGGGGCGCGTGTTGCGGGTCCCCAGGGCGCGCGTACGCAGGCGAGGCAAGAGCTTTGTCTCGCCGGAGATCATGATCAGTCAACGCCCCGCCGAAGCGGCCGATCGCGCGGTGCCGGGTCACTGGAAGGGAGACCTCATCCTTGGTCTTGGCAGCTCGGCGATCGGCACGCTGGTTGAGCGTACGACACGCTTCACGATGTTGCTGCATCTTCCCCGGCTTGCGGGGCATGGCGAAGCTCCGCGCATGAAGAATGGGCCTGCTGTTGCAGGACACGGAGCTGAAGCGGTGCGCGACGCGATTACACGCACCATCATCAGCTTGCCCGAAGAGCTGCGTCGTTCGCTGACCTGGGATCAGGGAGCCGAAATGGCTCAGCACGATCGTCTTAAGATCGACGCGGGTGTCCAAGTCTACTTCTGCGATCCGCAAAGCCCGTGGCAGCGTGGCACAAACGAGAACACAAATGGGCTGCTGCGTCAGTACTTCCCGAAAGGCACCGACCTGAGCGTCCACAGCGCCGACGAGCTCGCTGCCGTGGCAGCGGCCCTCAATGCCCGGCCGAGAAAAACCCTGGGTTGGAAAACGCCGGCAGAGGCGCTTGACGAGTTGCTGTCGTGAGTGAACACAATCGGTGTTGCGACGACCGATTGGATCCGCCCAGTACACCAGCGAGCAGTTCCAGCGCCTGATGGCCGACCACGGCATCGTTTGCAGCATGAGCCGCTTCGGCAACGTCTGGGACAACGCGGCGATGGAGAGCTTCTTCTCCTCGCTCAAGACCGAGCGTACGGGCAACAAGATTTATCGAACCAGAGACGAGGCACGCGCCGATGTGTTCGACTACATCGAACGATTTTACAACACGACCCGCAGGCACTCGACCATCGGCTATCTCAGCCCGGTTGAGTTCGAGCGCAAGGTGGGATTAGCTTAACCCGGTGTCCATCAAACCGGCAGCAGCTCATTGATGTCCGTATTTTCCCTCAGCGTCCTAAGTTGAATTTAGGAGTGTCCTGATTCCACAATGCTGCGAAACTAGTTGGTCCCACCCACAAGGAGGTTCCGCATGAATAGGATTGCGCCTGTCGTTCTCGCGGTGGTTCTGTCGGCGGGTTCGACAAACTTCGCTCATGCCGATCGACCGGAGGCGGACTGGATGCCAATCCAGCAAGTCATCGAGAAGGTTCTCAAGTCGGGCTTTACACTGGTGAGCAAAATTGAAGCCGACGACGGGCGATGGGAAGGCGAAGGCATCAAGGATGGCCAAAAGATGAAGTTTCACGCCGACCCCAAGACGGGCGAGATCATATCTGCAAGGCCTGATCGCTAAGAGGAGTAAGGTCGGCGGCCCCGACGTCGCCTACTGGCCCGAAGCAGCCGATGGCCGAGGGGCAGAGCATGTCTGCTCTGCCCCGGTGATTCAGACATCTAGCCTCGATCGGCATCGACATCGGCAAGGAAGTCTTCCACGTCGTCGGTTTCGGCACTGACGGCAACATCGCTTTCCGTCGCAAGATCAAGAGACTGGCACTCATTGAGGCCTTCAAACTACTGCCTCCCAGCATCGTCGGCATGGAGGCTTGTCTCAGCGCGCACTTTGTCAGCCGTGCTCTGCGCCAACTTGGCCATCAGCCAAGGATCATCCCTGCGATCTATGTGAAGCCGTTCGTGAAGGGACAGAAGAACGACTACAACGACGCCGAAGCTATTGCAGAGGCCGCCCTACGGCCGAACCTGCGCGTCGTGCGCGAGAAGACACAGGACCAGCTAGACCTCGAGGCTCTGCATCGGGTTCGCTCCCGCCTGGTCTCTCGGCGAACGGCGACCATCAATCAGATCCGTGCCTTTCTGATCGAGCAAGGCATCGCGGTCAGGGACTGGGGCGACGGCTCTGCGGAACTCGCTCCTGGCGATCTTGAAGATCCGGCAGGACGAGATATCGCCGCGAATGCGCGATCTGATCGTGGGTCTCTACGAAGACTGGATACATCTCGATGAGCGGATCGAGGCCCTCGCCGGCGAGATCGACCAGATCGGCGAGAAGGAAGCCAACTGCCAGCGCCTCATGAGCGTCCCCGGCATCGGTCCGCACACGATAGCCGTCTTCTTTCGGGCCAATGGGCGACATAGCCTCTTATTGATTGCGTAAAGCCTAAGCCTTCACAAGCGTTTCCAGGGACATCCGATGTCGCTATTCCCCTTCAAGGAAGTGTCCCAGGGCCTTTAACGGGCGCAACCTATCAGAAATGATCTTCAGGATGGCCAGCATCGGGACGGCCAGGATCGCCCCAAGCGCGCCCCACATCCAGAACCAGAACACCAGCGACAAGATGATCAACACCGGGTTCAGGGTGAAGCGCCGCGCAAGCAACATGGGCGTCAGTGTTTCGCCCTCCACCAGGTGAATTCCAAGGTAAATGGCCGGTGGCAGCAAGGCCCACCATAAGCTTTCGAAGCTCAGCAATCCGACCAACACGAAGATGCAGACCCCGAATAGCGGCCCTATAATTGGAATGTAGTTGAGCAGGAAGGCTGTGGTGCCCCACAACAAGGGATCTCCCAGGCCGCAAAGATACATCGCGGCCGCCGTCGCGGCGCCCACCGCGGCATTCATGGCCGTGATCGTCACCAGATAGCCCGATATGTCCTCCTGGATCTGCTGAGAGATATCGACGGCTTGC
>NZ_SPQT01000017.1 GCF_004571025.1 Bradyrhizobium niftali
ACAGGAACTGCGAGGTAGGAGGAGCATGCGATGACGTAACCCCATCAACAGGTTCCAGCCGAGGTCTGCGAGAGGATGAGACGAGATGGAGGTTCGGTCTTCCCGGCGCATGCGAACACTGGTGACCCAAATGGCCCAATCGAGGCCTGTCCGCTAATGAGAACGCACGCGCGCTGATATCCATGATGGCCCGGAGAAAATGCTCCAATCAAAGGCCGGATACATTGATGCAAGACCACTCACCACCTGATCGACGAACCTCTTGCTACGCACGGCCGGACCATACATGTGGGTCAAAGCTGGGCGTCGCAGTCGCAACGGCCAAGTCCGCAAGTGTGGGAAGCGGCCACGCGGGCCTCTTTGGAAAGGCCCGATGCTGCCATCATGCCAGTGCTTTGCCCGACGGAGCAACTTTGTTCAAATGCAGAAATGAAATCTCTTCGCGCCAGCGAAGGGACATGCTCTCCGCAAGGGCGCAATCGCGGGATTGCGGTGACAGTGCACTCAATCACCTGCTCGTCAGGCGCAAAACCTGTTCGCAATAGCAAGTTAAGTGTACGGTCACCGTAATCAAAGAGGTGAGACAAACCGTCAACGATAGCGCTCTCACTGCCTCTGGATGATGTCGGGCGAGTTGGTTGGCTGCGGTGGCGACGCGTCTTGGACCTGCGCAAGGTAGGCCTTGTCGTAATACGCCAAGGCGAGGATATGCATGGCCCTCGCTTTTTCTGGGTCGGCTTCTGCCAGTGCCATCCGGGACGCAATTTCGGCTTGCTTCAAATAGTACTCGGCGGTCGGCACGATGGTTTCTCCCCCAACGACGCCCTCTAACGCATGGAATTGCAACTTGTTCCCGGGATAGATTCAAATTTCCGAGGCGGGCTTACCTAATCTGCCCAGCGTCAAAAGCCGGCGTCGCAGTCGCAGCATCTAAAGTCCGCAAGGGTCAGAAGCGGCCCTGCGGGGCTCTCTGGGAAATGCCCGATGTTGCCATCATGCCAGTGTTTTGCCCGACGGCGCAACTTTATTCAAATGCAGCAAATCGGATTTGGCGGAACGAAATCTGTTCGCGCCAGGATGGGACATGCCCTCCCATGAGGGCGCAACCGGAAAGGTTCGGAGAGAACGTCGATGTACTACGTCGCCGCCGCATTGCTGGGGTTGTCGGGACTGTTCTATTCCGCGAGCCATCACGAGCTCGGCCAGTTCGGCGCGGACGTGTGCCGCTACGGCGGCGCGTTCTGCGACAATCCCGTGGTCGTCTTCACCGGCGCGGCGCTGGCCGCGGCCTGGGGCATGTTCGTCAGCATCAAGTAGCCGGACGCCGCCTCACGTCTCGTTGTTCTCATAGCGCTCGCGCACGATGCTGTCGGCGACATGCCGCTCGGTGCGGCTGCGGTAGCGGTTGCGCAGCACGCCATAGATCAGCGCCGCCAGCAGGACGAAGGCGCCGATGAAGACGACGGCTTCCAGGCCCCTCCGGCTATATCAGCTACACCGCGAGCTCCTTGCGGACGGCCGCGGCCGAATTGCCGACCTTGTCGACGGCCTTTTGCAACTCCTCTTTCGACACGCCGAGCGCATGGGTCCAGTATTTGACCTCGAAGGCCTCGTCCATGTTGATCTTGCTGCGGTCCGGCTGCGCGCGCTTCGTCAGATTGTCCATCGCCCAATTCCTCGCTTCCTGAAAACGGGAAACGTCGTCATCGGCACGCCGTTCCTAAATCCGGCCGGCGGCTTACGCCTCCAGCTTGCCGGGTCTCGCGGCGGCCACTTCCTTGACGAGGGCCGAGATCGAATTGCCTGATTTCCGAAGCGCATCGGCGAACTGATCGGGCGACAGCTTAAGGCGCTTGCGCAGGGTCTTGACCTGCACCTTGTCGCTCAAGTCGAGCGAATTGCGAAGATTGACCGGCTTGAGCCTGTTCATGTGCGTCTCTGCTGCCGAGGGGATGGGGCCGAACTGCGACAAAGCGAACATGACGCGCCGCCGTCGCGATGGTGACCGTCCCGCTCCTCGCGAAGAGGCGTCGCCACAAAGTCAACATGCGCGGCGAAGCGGCGTTCCTCCGCGTCCGGAATTATCGCTCAAAGGGAATGAACACCTCGCGGGTGCCGGAGAAGGCGTCAGCCCACCAGTGTGCGGTCCGTTTCGAACGGAGCTGCACAGGCGCAAAAGAAAAGCCCGCCACCGGTCACGGCGCGGGCTCGACGATGTCTGTGATGGTGCCACTCTGGAGATGTTTTGCCCGGCGCGTCAAACAAGACGGCGCAGCATCGGCTTCGGCGGACGGCACGACTCCGGCCACCGCAGGAACTTTGCGGCCATGAACGCGCTTAAGATCTGGATTCTTAAGACTTGGATTCTTAAAGATCTGGATTCGCAATTCCGGAAGGTCCGCCCTGAAACACCGCCCCGCCAAGAACGACAGCGCCGACGCACCGACGAAGTTCGCGCCGACGCTGCTGCAACGACTGGGCCCCGGCCTCGTCACCGGGGCGGCGGACGACGATCCCTCCGGCATCGCCACCTATTCGCAGGCCGGCGCACAATTCGGCTACGGGCTGCTCTGGACGGTGTTTCTGACCACGCCGTTCATGATCGCCATTCAACTCGTCAGCGCGCAGATCGGCCGGGTTACCGGAAAAGGGCTTGCCGCCAACGTGATGCGGATCGCGCCGCGCTGGGCGGTGCTGGCGCTCGTCGGCCTACTGGTCGCCGCGAACACCTTCAACATCGCCGCCGACATCGCCGCGATGGCCGAGGCGCTCTCGCTCGTCATCGGCGGTCTCAACCACGAGCACGCGCTGATCTTCGCGGCGGGCTCGACCCTGCTCCAGGTGTTCCTGCCCTATCGCCGCTATTCGCCGGTGCTGAAATTCCTCACCTTGGCGCTGTTCGCCTATGTCGCGACCGCCTTCACCGTGAAGATCCCGTGGAGCACGGCGTTGCTCGCCGCGGTGTGGCCGAAGGCGAATGTCAGCGCCGACTATTTCATGATGGTGGTCGCCGTGCTCGGCACCACCATCAGCCCCTATCTGTTCTTCTGGCAGGCCTCGCAGGAAGTCGAGGAGATGAACCAGGGCAAGCGCGACAAGCCGCTGCGCGAGGAGACGCGGCGCGGCGGCGATCCCGAGCTCGCGCGCATCAAGGCCGACACCACGCTCGGCATGCTGCTGTCGAACGGCATCGCCTTCTTCATCATCCTGACCACGGCGTCGGTGCTGAACGCCAACGGCGTCACCCGCATCAGTTCGGCGACCGAAGCGGCCGAGGCGCTGCGGCCGCTCGCCGGCGACTTCACCTTCGCCTTGTTCGCGCTCGGCATCATCGGCACGGGCCTGCTCGCGATCCCGGTGCTGGCGGGCTCGGCCGCTTACGGGGTTGCGGAGATCTTCGGCTGGCGCGCCACGCTCGAGGCAAAGCCCGAGAAGGCGGTCGGCTTCTACACCATCATCGCGGCCGCGACCGCGATCGGCTTCGGCCTCGGCTTCACCGGCATCGACTCGATCCACATGCTGGTCTGGAGCGCCGTGCTCAACGGCATCGTCGCCGTTCCGATCATGGCGATGATGATGCTGATCGTCTCGAGCCGCACGATCATGGGCCGTTTCAGGGCCCGGTCGTGGCTGGTCGCGCTGGGCTGGCTCGGCACCGCGCTGATGGCGCTGGCCGTCCTCGCTCTGCTCGGCTCGTCGGCGATGGGCTGACTAACCTTGCGACAATGCCGCCGAAATCTGCGATGCGACGACGAAGGCCGCAAACACGGCCGGCACGCTGATGAACCGCAAAAACTGGTCTATCGAAAGCAGATCATAGCTGTCCCCACCTGCTGCGGGCTTCACGCCGGTCCGTGGTTGGCTTAACAGTTGGCCAGGGTCGGGCCTGCGATTGGCCACAAGAAAAGAAGCCCGACCAGACGACAGGGAGCGACATGACCAAATCATCAAAAGCAACAAGCCTTGAAATCCTCGCCTGCGATGCCGGCTGGAGAAACTACCACTTCGTCAAGCTGACGACCGACGACGGCGTCGTCGGCTGGAGCGAGTTCGATGAAGGGTTTGGCTCACCCGGTGTTGGCGCGGCGATCCAGCGCCTGTCCACCCGCATCATCGGGCAGAATATCTTCCAGCATGAGCGCATCTACGCCGAGCTGTTCGCCGCCACGCGTCCCGCGGCCGGCGGGGTGGTAGCGCAAGCGCTCGGGGCGATCGAGAACGCCCTGCTCGATGCCAAGGCGAAGTCTCTCGGCGTGCCCTGCTATGAGCTGCTCGGCGGCAAAATCCGTGACCGCGTCCGGGTGTATTGGTCGCATTGCGCGACGTGGCGGATCAATCATCCGTCCTGGTACAAGCCGCCGATCGAAAGCCTCGACGGCGTCAAGGCGATGGGCCGCGAGGTGCGCGAGAAGAAGTTCACCGCGCTCAAGACCAACATCTTCTCCTACGACGACGGCAAGCCGACCGGCTGGCGGCCCGGCTTCGGCTCGCCCTTCGCACCCGAGATCAACGTCGACCGCAAGATCCTGCGCGACCTGCGCATGCATCTGGAAGCGATCCGCGACGGCGCGGGCCCCGACGTCGACATCCTGCTCGACTGCAACTTCAACGCCAAGACCGAGGGTTACCTGAAGATCCTGCGCACCATCGCGGACCTCGACATGTTCTGGATCGAGATCGATAGTTTCAATCCGGAGGCGCTCGGCTACATCCGCAGGCAGAGCCCGCATCCGATCTCGTCCTGCGAGACCCTGCTGGGCCTGCGTGAATTCCTGCCCTATTTCCATGAGCAGGCGATGGACGTCGCGATCATCGACACGCCCTGGAACGGCGTCTGGCAGTCGATGAAGATCGCAGCCGCCGCAGAAGCGTTCGAGGTCAACGTCGCCCCGCACAACTTCTACGGCCATCTCTGCTCGTTGATGAACGCGCATTTCTGCGCGGTCGTTCCGAACCTGCGCATCATGGAGATCGACATCGATCGCCTGTCCTGGGATCGCGAGCTGTTCACGCACGAGCCGGAAATCCAGAATGGCCATCTGATCATTCCGGATCGGCCCGGCTGGGGCACCGAGCCGAACGAGGAGGCGCTGCGCGCGCATCCGCCGAAGACGAGCGGGGGGCTTCTCAACTATGGTCGCAAGAGCTGACGAGAACTACGGCGTCACGGGATTGACGGTCGGGGACGTCTTCGGTCCCGGCCGCTCCGGCTCGACCGGCGATTTCGGTTCGGTGGGAAGCACCTTGGCGCCGGCAGCATGTGCCGCCTCACCTGTGGTCGCATACATCGCGACATGGGCCGGCTGCGTCTTGGCCCGGCTCCACGGCCCGTGATCCACGATCAGCATCGCAGCAATCGTCAAGGCGGCCACGATCAACGCGATCACGCCGGGATGACGAAGCGCCGTGGACATGGAGTTAGCGAAGCGATCAGCTGCCATCGAAGGATCCGTGCTTTTTCCTCTCGCAGGTTAATTCAATGACGTCCCGCGAGTTCCAGCTTCGCCGAAGCAAGTTCCAAGCCAGCGCAGGGGAACCTCGCCCCCGCGCCCGTTCACTTTTTGACGTCGGGCCGCGCATCGCCGACAAACCTGTCGCGGTTCGGCATCTTCACGGCCGCAAGCGATTTCGCGTCGAGCGTCGCGTCCGCTCCAACCAGCCCGTTCAGGTTCAGGACATAGGCGGAAACCGCATAGACATCCTCATCGCTCAGCGACTGCGGCGCATTCTGCGGCATGGCGCGACGGATATAATCGAACAGCGTCGGCGCATAAGGCCAATAGCTGCCGACAGTACGAATGGGCTTGGCCGCTCCGATCGTGCCTTGACCGCCGGCAAGCCGATCACCCAGGCCGCCCTCGCCTTTCTCGCCGTGACACGAGGCACATTGCTCGGCGAACACTTCACGGCCACGGCTGACTGAACCCCTCCCCTTCGGCAGATTGCTGCCGTCGCGCCCGATATCGATATTCCAACCCGCGATCTCGGCGGGCGTCGCCGGCCGACCGATACCATAAGGGCTTTGCGCCTGCGCTCCGCTCCCACAGGCACACAGCACGATTGCTAATGCGATACCGCACATCTCACGCAAGCGCATTGGTCACCTCGCCGTCCGCCGCGATGCGCCAGGGCCAGATCGCATTGTTGTGGTAGAAATAATTCTCGCCGCGCACCGCGAGCAGTTCGGCCAGCGTCGGCTGCACATAGCCGGTCTCGTCAATGGCGCGGCTCTGGATCACAGCGGGCTTGCCGTCCCATTGCCACGGCAAGCGGAAGCGTGTCAGGGCACGCGTCAGCACCGGCTCTTGCAATCGCGCGTCCTGCCAGTTCCTCCCGTCGTCGACGGACACCTCGACGCGGGCGATCTTGCCGTGCCCGCTCCAGGCGATGCCGGTGACCTCGTGGAAGCCGGGCGCGCTCAGACGCTGACCGCCGGATGGACGGGTGATGATCGACTTCGCTTCCATGTAGAAGGAGAACTCCCGTGCCGTGCCGTCAGGCAGGAGATCGGTGTATTTCGAAGTCTCCTCGCGCGAATACACGGGCTCGGCAGTCACATGCAGGCGGCGCAGCCATTTCACGCTCATGTTGCCTTCGAAGCCCGGCAGGAACAGCCGCAGCGGATATCCTTGCTGCGGACGCAGCCGCTCGCCGTTCTGGCTGTAGACCAGCATGGCGTCCTCGAGGCATTTCTCGATCGGAATGCTGCGCGTCAGCGCGGCCGCGTCGGCGCCCTCGGCAACCACCCATTTGGCCTCCGGCTTCAACCCCGCCTCCTGAAGCACCAGCTTCAGGCTGACGCCGGTCCATTCCGCGCAGCTCACCAGGCCGACGAGGTCCGATGCCGTCTTGCCATAGGGTTTGGTGTAACCGGGATTGCCGGAGCACTCGAGAAAGTGGATGCGCGACTCCGACGGGAAGCGCCGCAGATCGTCGATGGTGAAGATCAGGGGCCGTTCGACAAGGCCGTGAAGCATCAACCGGTGCTGCGCCGGATCAATGGTCGGGACGCCGCCATGATGCCGCTCATAGAACAGCCCGTTCGGCGTGATGATGCCGTCGAGCTCCTGCAGGGGCGTCCGGCTGGACGCCGAGATATATTGCTTGAGAGTCTTCGAGATGTTCTTGACGACGCCCTCCTCGAAGGGCGATGGCGCACCATAGAGCTGGCCTCCCGTCGGCTCGCCCGGCGCCTTCATCCATTCGGGAATGCCGGGAGGAAGGTTATTCGTCTCTGCCCCCGCGGCCGCGCCCGCGCCAAGAAGGGCGCCGCTCGCCACTGCGGTGCCGCCTTTCAGGAAGCGACGGCGTGTTGTTGGCGCAGATTTATCGTCGACGTCGATCGGGCTGCTCATTGCGGATCCTCGGCTGAAGCTCGACCCGCATGAAACCCTCGGCGAACTGCATTTGCAATTCGCAGCTGTTTCAAAAGCAGTCGATTTCGATCACGACTGATCTAAATCCGCCCGCAGTGACAGCAGTTCCCTTCTTTGCAATGCACAAACGGCGCGCACGTCACTCGCCCGGCGCGATCGCATTGCTTGGCGTCGGCCGGTCGGTGATCTGCTGTCCGAACAGGCTACCGATCAGCTCGACCGCGGTGCGCGCGGTTCGACCACGTTCGTCCAGGAATGGATTGAGCTCAACGATGTCGACCGACCCCACCACGCCGGAATCGTGCAGCAGCTCCATGATCAGATGTGCTTCGCGATAGGTCGCGCCACCCGGCACCGTGGTGCCGACCCCAGGCGCCACGCATGGATCGAGGAAATCGACATCGAAGCTGACATGCAGCACGCCATTGCTCGCCTTGACCCGCTCGATGACACGGCGGATCAGCACGGCGACGCCAAACTCGTCGATCTGGCGCATGTCGACAACCCTGATCCGGCGCGCGCGCATCAGCTCCTTTTCGAGCTTGTCGATTGACCGCGCGCCAAACAGATCGAGCCTGTCGGGATCGATCGACGCACGCGGGTCATCGCCGAGCAGGCCATCGAGGCCCGGCTCGCCACACAGAAACGCGGCCGACATGCCATGCATGTTCGCCGTGATCGTCGTCTCCGGCGTGTTGTAGTCGGCATGCGCATCGAGCCAGAGCACGAACAGCTCGCGTCCGCGCTCCTGCCAATGGCGCGCCATGGCATTGACCGAGCCCATTGATAGCGTGTGATCGCCGCCGAGGAAGATCGGGAGCGCACCGGTTTTCGCGATCTCATAACCTCTGCCGCTCAGCACGCGTGTCCAGCGCTGGATTTCACGGTAATGATTGGCTTTTTCTGGCGGCCTGTCGGCGAGGTCTCTGACCTCGGCCACGGAGAGATCGCCGTAGTCGACGACCTCGAAGTCCAGGCTCTCGAGCAGCGTCGCAAGGCCGGCGGTGCGCAGCGCCGCCGGGCCCATCAGTGTGCCGCGCTGCGAGGCCCCCATGTCGATGGGCGCGCCGAGCAAGGCGATGCGCCGGGCTCGATCCGGCATGGTCCGATCGGTCACGGCAGCCTCCTGACATCCACAAGGTGGTGCCAGCCTAACAGAGATTCGGACCCGTCGTTTCACGGGTATTTCCGGTGCAAAGACGCCGCGCGAGAAACCGTCCTGGAACTAAATCCCCTGCCCCGCATTTCCCCTGCAAGGCCGGCACCCGCCGTACATCACGGCGCCTGTCGCGGATAGCCAAAGGTCTTCGGACCCGCTAACGAGCGCTCGCGCGGATAGCCAAAGGTGCCGGCCTCATTCACTTCGTCAAGAGCGGAGTTCGCGAATTTGAGCACCGAAATTCCGCAGCCCCCGTCCCAGCCCGGCATGGCCGAGCGCGCCATCGACGCCGCGACCGACGTCTCCCACACGATCGGTGAGGTCGCGGGCGGCTTACGCGCCGCCGTCGACCGCTTGACCCATGTCATCGACGAAGCTCGAAAGCCGGGTAAACCGCTCGCGACGGTCGCCGCAATCACACGTGAAGCGCCGCTCGCGAGCCTGTTCGTCGCCTTCCTGTTCGGCGTTGCCATCGCCCGCCGGCGTTAGCAATCACAACCCGCGTGACGTGAGCCAGCTAGGCCGCGCTGACGGATTGAGGCTGCGCCAGGAACTGCCGTTCGAAGGCATCCGCGGGCATCGGCCGACCGAAGAAATAGCCCTGCCCTTCCTTGCATCCCATGCTGATGAGGAAATCGGCCGTAGCCCGGTTCTCGATACCTTCGGCCACGACGCTGAGCCCGAGCTGCTTGCTGAGGCCGATGGTCGAACCGACGATCGCGGCATCGTCGGAATCGGTAAGCAGATCGAGCACGAACGACCGGTCGATCTTGAGCCCGTCGAGCGGAAACTTCTTCAGATAGCTCAGGCTTGCGTAGCCGGTGCCGAAATCGTCGAACAGGACGCGGACGCCGAGCTCCTGGATCCGCTTGAACATGTCGAGCACGCGGCCCTCGTCATGGAGGAGGATATCTTCGGTGACCTCGAGCTCGAGCAACGCCGGCGTCAGCCCCGTCGCGTCGAGCAAGGCCGCGACCGCATGCGCGAGATCGCCGGAGTGCAACTGCGACGGCGAGAGGTTGATCGCGACGCGCACGCTGTTGCCGGACAATTCCCACGCACGCGCCTGCCGGCAGGCCGTCTCCATCACCCAGTTCGCGATCCGCTCGGACAGCGCTGAGGTATTGACCACCGGCATGAACTCCCCGGGGGAGACGTAGCCGCGCACGGGATGCCGCCAACGGATGAGCGCTTCCGCCCCGACCAGGTCGCCGTCGACCAGGCGAACCTGCGGCTGGTAGAACAGTTCGAACTCGCCGTGGTCCGCGGCAAGCGCCAGCTCGCTCTCGAGCGTCAAGCGGTTCTCCAGCTCCTGCCTGATCGCACTCTCGAAGATCACGTGGCTGCCGCGTCGCGTCGCCTTGGCGCGGCTCAGCGCGAGATGGCCGTTGCTCAGGAGGTCGTCCGCGTTGTATCCACCGTCGGGATAGACGGCGACGCCGATGCTGATCCGGACGCGGTGCTGCCGTGTGCCCGTTGCAAGCGGCGCTTCGAACGCAAGCGCGATCCGCTCGGCGAATTCCACAATCGGCTCGCCAGCCTCCGCGCAATCGAGCGCAATGGCGAATTCGTCGCCGCTGAGCCGGGCGACGACCGCTTTGCCATCGGCTTCGGACCGGAGCCGCTCGGCGACGGCCCGCAGCACGAGGTCGCCGGCCGAATGTCCAAGCATGTCGTTGATCTGCTGGAAGCCGTCGAGCCCCAGCACGAGCAGCGCGACGCCGGATGACCGCCGCTCGGCTGCTGCGATCAGGCTGGCAAGGCCGGCATGCAGCATATTGCGGTTGGCAAGCCCGGTCAGCGCGTCGTGTTCGGCAAGATATCTGACGCGTTCGACCTCGCGCTTACGGACCGAGATGTCGCGCAGGATCGCTCCATACTGGAAGCCGTCCGTTCCCTGCCAGCCCGAGAAGCTCGCTTCGACGGGGAAGGTTTCGCCATTCTTGCGCCGGCCCTCGAACTCGACGACGACCGCCCCGCCGGGGACGAGGAGGGCCTGGCGCGCGACATCGCGCATGGACGGCCTTGCGGCGCCGTCCGCCGGCGCGGCGCACAGGGTGTCGAACGGGCGGCCGATGATCTCGGCAGGCATATAGCCGAAGAT
The DNA here is from genome assembly GCF_004571025.1 of Bradyrhizobium niftali. Taxonomy (GTDB): domain Bacteria; phylum Pseudomonadota; class Alphaproteobacteria; order Rhizobiales; family Xanthobacteraceae; genus Bradyrhizobium; species Bradyrhizobium niftali. The sequence goes on from NZ_SPQT01000017.1 coordinate 10,640, forward strand.
CGCGCTCGCGCCGGGATTCCAGACCGTGATCCGGTGATCTGCGTCGGTGCAGACGAGACCGTCGCCGAGCGACATGGCGATACGATGAAAGCGGCTCTCGGCGATACGTCCCAGGAGACCGCGGAAATCGATCTCGTCCAGCGCGATCGCGGTCAGATAGGCGATGATCGCAATGTGGAATAGCGATGTGTCGACGACGAAGGGCCATCTTGCCTGCACAAGGGCCGCGGTCAGTTCGACCGCCGCCCCGGCTGCGATGAGGACCGCAACTCGATATCCCGATGCCAAGCGGCGCCACGAATACATCATCAGCAGGCAGATCACACCCAGGCCGAGGATCATGCCGGCATCGGACGTCCAGCGCAGCATCCGGTGCTGGAGGATCGATTCCGCGGCCAGCGCCTGCAGGACGGGCCCCGAGACGATGCCGCCATTTGGAACGCTGAACCGATCACCCAGCTCGAGCGCAGTCGCACCGACGATGATCTTCTTGTCTCTCAGCTTGTCGAGTGTGGCGGCATCGCCGTGCAGCACGTCGGCATAGGAGACACGCGGAATGGAGGCTGCTCGAATACTGAAGTCGATAAGGAAGGGGGACCGCCGACTGGCGTCCTGCCCAGCCAGCACGACGGCCATCGACGGCATCAACGCGTCGCCAAGCTTCTCGCCGACCGGATAACGGCGAACGAGCCCGTCGGATTCAACCGCGACATTGACGACGGCGGGCCACGACTGGTTGCTGAACGGCTTCAGGGGGCGATTGATGTGAGCCGCGCCACCATTGGGCGCCGGCTGCCTGAAGGACGGGAGGATCGTCGAGCCGCCGACCTCTCGAAGCGCCTTGACGAACGCCTCGTCGGAGGCCGGATCCGACGGCGTGCTGAAATCGACATCGAAGGCCACGTCCTGCGCACCGGCACTTTCGAGTTTGTGCAACAGCTCCGCGTGGAGCCGGCGCGGCCAGGGCCATACCCCGATCTGGTCGATCGAGGGCGCGTCGATGGCCACCACGACGACATTGCCGCTGGCGGCACGCGATTGCCAGGCGAATCGCAAATCGGTGAGCGCGTTGCGAAGCGCACCATGCCATCCCGTGGACAGCACGACCGCCAGCGCGATCACGACAAGAATATGCGGCCTGTAGCGTTTCACCCGATCCTCCTGCACACCCGCTTCGGCGAGTGCGCCCCCTCATCCCCTAGGAAATCGCCTTAGTGTCTGTTGTGACCGTAGGCATTTCCGTGGCCGTGGCTGCCGTTACCGCCGCCGTTGTTGCCTTTGCCGTTACCGGTGGCACCGTTGTTGTCGTGACCGTTGCTGTCCTTGCTATCCCCGTTGCCGCCCTTTCCGGAGCTTCCTCCGAACGCATCGTTGGTCGCCCCAGCGGTGGTCGCAACGGTCGTCGTCGCACTTGACGACGAGGATGTGGCACCGGCCGCAGATGCGCTGCTGCTCACGGAGCTGTTGGCAGCCGTGGTCGTCGTGCTCGCCTTCGTATCGCTCCAGACCGTCTCGGTACCGGTGTTCGCGTTGCGCACGCGCCCCGGTGCAATTGCGTCGTGGGCGAGCCCGTGCGTGACCTTATGGACGTTCAGCCTGACCTCGCCGAGCGAGCTCGAGATGCGCACGACACCGGCCCTGGGTGGCTGACCTCCGGCCGTCAGGTGCGATGGCTTCGGCGCACCGTTTGCCTTGGTCCCCTTGTCGATCGGACCGAGCGCATGGATCGCATGGCCGCTCGCCGCATTGCGCGGCGCCGACAGTCCCGATTTCGGCACAGGAATTCGCTCGATCGTCGAGGCCCGCGGCTTGCCATGTTCGATCGGGTTGAACGTCCCCGCACCGCTCAGGCTGAGGCCGGGCTTGCCATGCTCGAAGGCGATGGCCGCTTGTCCGGGCATGACCTGAGCGATCTGTCCCGTCTTGAAGTCGGAGACTTCGACCTGGCCGCGGAGCACGCCGACCCGGGTGCTGCCCGCATTCACGGTGACGCTGAACTGCGTTCCCTTGACCACGGCGGCGAGATAGGGCGTCTCGACCTCGAAATGCTTGACGTTGCGCTTCTCCACCTCGAGCAGGATCGAACCTGCTTGCTGGATGATGGTGGTCGAGAGACCCTCCTTCGTCTCGGCCGGCAAGCCGACCACCGAGTTGGGAGAGATCAGGATCGTTTCCTCGCCACGGACAAGCAGCACGCGCCCGTTACGTCCGGTGCGAATGGTGTCGCCGGGCTTGAGCGCGTCTTGCTGATTCAACGACACTTGCTGCGCGCCGTTGGTGGCGACCCAGACCTCGCCTGCGGCTTTGCTGACTGACCAGACGCCATCCTCCGCAGCGAGCGCACCGGAAGCCATTCCCAGGCTCAGCACCGCCGCGAAGGCGCACCACATTCCAATTCTGCCGAGCATGCCGATCCTCAGTCCGCGTTACAGCCAGACCTGAGGCGTATCCGAAATCACTCAAGAGAGAATTAGCGGGAACTGGCGAGCCGAGCGGCCGCATTAACCAATCATTGACCATAAAAAACTAAGAAAAATCATGCGACTAACGGACCCTTACCACCCTATGAGCAAATCTCCGTCAAACTACGGAGAGGGGTTCGCGGCGCGTGCTGAGAAGCGGTTCCTCGTTACCGCGCTGGTGCTGTTGGCACCTATTTTCACGGGAGCTCCGCAATCATTCGCACAACAGGCGAACCAGCCGGGTTTTGATCCGCGCCAGCCTGAGAAATACTTTGAAAACCAAACCGAGCGGGAAACGCTGAGCCGGCCTCCGGTCAAGCTACCGACGGTCGGCCAGCCCAACACCGGCGGCGATACCAAGCCTCAATTCGTGCTGCGCGGCATTAATGTCACCGGGGCCCACATCGTCTCCCGTGATCGCATCGCCGCGGTCTATCAGCCTTACCTCCGCAAGAAGGTCTCACAGGCGGACCTCGCCGCGATCGCCGGTGCGATCAGCGACCTCTACCGCGCCGATGGATTCCATCTGAGCAGGGCCGTCGTGCCGCCGCAGGACATTGCCGACGGCATGGTCCGGATCCAGGTGATCGAGGGCGCCATCGTGCAGGCTGAACTGAAAGGCGACGGCGCCGAGCAGTTCGGCGTGAGGCCGATGCTGGAGCCGGTTCTGGCCGAGCAGCCATCGCGCCTGGCAACGCTCGAACGCCAGCTTTTCCTGATCAGCGGCAGGCCGGGCGTCCGGATCGCCGATACCGCGTTGGAGGAGCTCGGCGGTGCGACCGGCCGCTTCCGCCTCACCGTTTATTTGAAAACCTGGCACGTGTTCACATCGTTCGGCCTGGACAATCTCGGCTCGTCCTCGGTCGGCCCTTGGCAGACCTATGCGACCGGCGCGTTCAATTCCTACCTCACGCCTGGCGACACGCTGGCGGTCAACCTGTCGACCATTGCCAACGACCCGCGCCAGCTTGGCTTCGCACGGCTGTCCTACGACGCGCCTGTCGGCGTCGACGGCGTGCGCCTCGGCGCGTCCGTCCTCTACAGCGCGGTCCGGCCGGGCGATGCCCGCCGCCTCGACAGCGACATCACGACGACCGAAGCTTTCGAGGTGCGGGCAAGCACCGTGCCCTTCATGTCGCAATCGTCGGCACTGACACTTACCGTGGCTGGGGCCTTCAGCAACGTGTCCGAGCACGATCTTTACGGACCCTGGTACAACGACCACATCCGGACCGCGAGCCTGACCGCCGACTACCGGCTCCAGGACCGCTTCGGCGGCACCAATTTCGCAACCCTGACCTACCGTCAGGGCCTCGACGTCTTCGACGCATCGCATTTCGACGACGATCTGTTGTCGCGCGACGGTGCCTCATCGAACTTCTCGGTGCTGAATCTCTGGTTCACGCGCTACCAGACGCTCAACGGCGCCTGGTCGCTCAAGCTCGCGGCGGCGAGCCAGACGGCATCGCGGCCGCTGTTCACCTCGCAGCAGTTCTATCTCGGCGGCCCGGCCTTCGGCCGGGGCTACGGCGCAGCCGAGATCAGCGGCGACAACGGTCTTGCCGGCTCGCTCGAGCTGCGCTTCGACCAGAAGCTCAATTTCCGCTACTGGACCGGCTACCAGCTCTACGCCTTCGGCGACGCCGGCGCAGTCTGGAACGACGGCTACCGGCTGAGCGACGGCCTGTCGCTGACATCGGCCGGAATCGGCGCGCGATTCTTCCTGTGGGACGATCTCCAGGCCGACCTCGGGGTGGCCGTCCCCTTGAGCTACCGGGCGCCAGACAACGAGCGCCGCAGCCCGCGTTTCCTGTTCACGCTGTCGAGCGCATTCCGGCTCTGCCCCGAACGCGGCAGGAGCGGCTGCCTCTAGCTGCAAACCCCTCATGCCGCGTACCCGGCATGCGGCCCTTTTCCGGCCTTGCTCACAGACTTGCCTAAATTTAATCCCGTAACCTGGTCACGATCGCTCGATCCGGGGGCTTCCAATGACCATCTTCAGTCGAATGTGATCGGGACGGAACCATGAAGAGGGTGTTTGCAATTCTGGCGCTTCTTTGCGTCCTCGGCGTCGGCGAATATTTCGTCGTCAGCCGGTTCGCGATCCGCCATGAGGTTTGGACCCTGTTCGACGCCTCGCGCCAGCGGCCAATCTCGGTCGAAATCGCGGTGCGGCGCGATTACGAGACCAAGGCCAATCTCGGTCTCTGGAAGCTGCCGCTCGCCATCATCAGCAACGGCAATACCGTCAAGGCCACCGAGTATTCCTTCCTCGCCAACGGGCTCGCGGCGCGGGGCTATCTCGTCGCCAGCATCCAGCAGGACCTGCCCAGCGATCCGCCGCTAATGACCCATGTCGGCCAGCAATTTGTCGGCCGGCGCGAAGTCTATATCCGCTGCGAGGCCAACATCCTCTTCACCCTGGGCGAACTGAAGAGGCGGCAGGAGAACGCCGACTACGACCACATCACCCTCGTCGGTCATTCCAACGGCGGCGACGTGTCCATGTATGTCGCCCATCAGCACCCGGAGCTGGTGTCGAAAGTGATCACACTCGACAATCTTCGGGTGCCCTTCGTGCTCAGCGACAACTTGAAGATCCTGTCGTTCCGCTCGAAGGATCCGCATTTCCTGACCGACCCAGGCGTGCTGCCGACGCCGGAAGAGGCCAAGGCGCGCGGCATCGACATCGTCCACACCGGTGCGCAGCACACCGAGATGAGCGATCGCGGACCCGACGCGGTCAAGGAGAAGATCCAGGCGACGCTCGACCGCTTCCTGCGTGACAGCGCCAGCAGCGCGCTCGCGCCGGCCGAAACGAAAAGTCCGATGATCATGAACCCCGGCGACTATTAACTAGCCGGGGACGCCTTGCGGCAGATCAAGGCGGCTCCGGGCCGGCCACGATAGACACGGTCTCACAATCTCGGAGAGGCACGTGTCGCACTACATCGAAAGCCTTGATACGAAACGGCTGGGCCTGCCGGCGACAAGGACGCCCGGATTCGTGCGGCATCTCTATCGTTCGACCCGCAGGCTGCTGCGGTCGATCATCGCCCGCATCGATCTCTCCCAATTTCCGGGATCATGCTGCGGATGAGCATGGTGGCCGCAAGCGAACGCATGAGGGTTGCCCGATGCACCAGCATTTGAGACGAATTTGCCTGCTGCTTGCCGTGGCCTCGAATTCCTCATCCGCTCTCGCCGCCGATGCCGGTCACGGTGCCGACCTGGCCAAGCGCTGGTGCGCAAGTTGCCATGTCGTGGCCAATGGCCAGGCGGAAGCCAGCGCCGACGTCCCTTCCTTCGCATCCGTTGCGCGCCGGCCGGACTTCAGTCCGGAGAAGCTCGCCTTCTTCCTGCTCGACCCGCATCCGAAGATGCCGAGCTTTCCCTTGAGCCGGATCGAAGCCGGCGACATCGCGGCCTATATCGGATCGCTGCGTCCATAGAGCGCCGGCCAATCGCGAAACTTGTCACAAAATGCAAATCCCTGCCGGAGGACCGACAGGGATCAGCAGAAAGGATGATGGACGGCGAATGAGAAACCATTCGGTGGCCCATCATGGACCTGCGCCAGCATCGAAATCCGGATCTCCATGCGGCGCAAGATCAATTTGTAGGCACGCAGCGCACAGACCGGGAATCAGGATTTGCCCTTGCCTGACTGCATGAGACTGCCGGTCATCTGGCGCATGTGGTCTCCGGCGCTGGTGAACTGGCTGCGCAGGAAGTCAGACTGGATTCGCATCGCTTCCTGAAGGTCGGTGGCATGAACGAGCTTGCGCGCATGCTCGAACGCCGACTTCATGTTCTGCTCGGTGAAAGCGAGCGCCTGCTTCGACACTTCCGTCCCTGCTCCGGGAACGGATGACATCGATTTGGTGGCGGCATCGAAAAACATGCCGAAAGCCTGTTCCGCCTGGTCGATCGTCTTCTCGGCCAAGTCGCGCAGTTCGGCCGGAACTTCGAGCTTCGGTTCGATCATGGTCATACTCCTCCCTTTTTCTTAGCTAAATACCACACTTGCCGGACCGCATTCCAGCGGCGAACCCGGGGGCAAACGTCCCCCGGCGGTCCGGCTTGGGCAGGAAAACGAAGGAAAAGGCGTTGGGACGTACGCCCGGCTCAGGACAGGGGGTGTTCGGAAAGGGTTTCTTCGGTGGCGAGGTCTTCAACGAGCTTGATGACCTCGAAGCGCTGGCGAGGCGCGAGCTTCAAAAAAGCGCGGAGCAGGCGCAGGCTTTCGACCGTGCCGCTCGCAGGCGCGCCGAGCTTGAGGTGCAGTTCAGCCGCGAAGTTGAGGTTCTTCATCTCGCACCCATCACAAGCATCGGCCTTCCTGATCGTCCCACTCGAGAGCCGAACACCATAACCGGGTGCCATGGAGAGGACGAACTCTCGGTTGGGGGGTCCGGCGGGCTAGCACGCTCGGGCTCAACCGAACAGGTTGTAGTTATGCCAAGAAACAACCCTTCCGGCAAGCCCGACCAACGGCTTAGCGATGCTTCGTCTGCATCGCACCACCGCGATTCCGGATAACAGGAATATGGACCGCCGTCACCCACCTGCGTCAAGAAGCGGCATCAGTCACGCACACGGCCCTGATTGCTGTCAACCAGCACAGCATTTCGCCTTGGTTCCGGCATGAATGGGCATTGACGCAGGCGATCTAACGCTTCTTCAGCGTATACACGTAATTGTTGAGTCCCACCTCGGCGGTTGTATCGTCGACGAAATGAACGTCGATCTCGCAGCCGGTCTCCAAAGTCCTGATCGGGACGCCAGCGAAGCCGAGCGAGGCGGCAAGCGCCTTGGGATCGGCCTTCTTGTCGGCACGTTGCATCTCGTCGAATGCGCCCTGGAAGATCATGTCGGGGCCATAATCCGTCACCTTGTACTGCGGCCTGGCGCAGGCAAACGGGCGCGGCCCCGAGATTTCCTTCGCCTTCAGGACGACTGTCTTGCCCATCAGCCGCGCCCGCTCCGTGTCGTCAGGCTTGCGTTGCGCATCGGCCCATGGCGCGACCACGGCAGCCGCAAATGTCCAGCTTCCGATGTAGAAGGGATCTGCCGCCGCGACGGTGCCTGCGACACCGGCAGACACAAGAAGGCAAACAATGCGGGCGAATTTCATCTGACGTATCCCCTCGAGCCCACTTTGGACTCGCTTCTTCGCATCAAGGTTCATCGCTCCCGACATGTTGCCGCCGATGAACCATCGTTCAAGATCGGACGACCAAGCGTTGCGATACGGCCACGCAGATCACGGGCGCCATGGCTGACGGACTCAACCGATTCGGGCGCGCGTCAGCACCAAAGGACGACGGCATGCTTTCTCGCTGCGATCTCATCAAGGGCGCCGCGGTTGCGCTCTTCACCCTCTCGATACAAGGCGCATGGGCGCAGGAGGCCAAGATGAATCTGTTCAAGATCGTCACCATCAAGGACGAAATTGTCGTCGGACTGTCGGCGGAGGAGCTCCAGGCGCTCGGCGGCAATGATGCGAGCGCGGTTGCGCACGCGCTGGCGCAGAAGGGTGACCTCACCGTCTGGCAATACAACGTGCATCGCGGCCCGAACGGCGAATTGCAGCAGGCACCGACCGCCAGGATCGGGCTTTTGGCCAACGCCTCGCTGCGTGTCGAGCCCTACACGACGCCTTACCAGATTGTACCGCATCCGTAAGCAGCAGACCGGCCCGCCGGCGGCCGAGACCGCCGGCGGGCCGCAATCATCTGCGCTGGTCTGCACGCTGCGTCCCCGCCTCCGTCGCGAAGCCGTAGATCAGCGCCAGCCGGTCCAGGCATTCGCGAAACCGCCGCGCAAAATAGTCGTTCCAGCGCTGCGTGCGGACGGCGCGACGCTGCCCGATCTGATCCATGGTCAGCCCCAGCACCAGCACGTCGTGCACCAGAGCGGCGCCGTCGGTGCCGAGTTCGCGCTCGATCCGGTTCAGCCGCAGCACCGCCTGTCGCTGGCTCTCGGTGACGGGCTCGCGCGTGCGGGCGCCATCGACATATTCGTGGGTTGGGTCCATCGCCTGACGCTCCCAATCGTTCTGGAAGGCGCGCCCGCCGCGGTATTGTGCCTCGTCGATCTGGTGGTGCGAGTGCAGGCGGCCGAGCGGATCGCTACGGATCGACCGGATTGCCATGATCTTCTCGCCGGGATCGAGCGCCAGCGGATTGTCGATCTCGACCTCCGCCACTTCCGCATTGAATGGCACCTCGCGCGACCGCCGGTCGTAGATCTGTGCCAGTTTGTAGGATCTATTGCGTCGGACACGTCCCACTCGGATACTCCTTGCAAGATTGACGATTGAACGGGCGAGCGCACTCTCAGGCGGCGGAGACCAGCCTCAGCACGACGGGACCCGCGACACGGGCGGACGCAGCCCCGGAGCGGCGCGTCAGGCGCGCATGCGGCGCGCAATAGCTGGAGGCCGGCTGGCGCGGGTGGCCGCAGAAGGCGATCTCCTCCCCGTCCTTGTCACCTCCATAGGGGTAACGGCAGTCGGCCGGCGCAAGATCGACCAGCTGGACGAGGCGCGGCTGAACGCCGACACAGCGCAACTTGGCCCGCGCGGGCTTCAGTGCAGACTTCGGCGGCAGATTTAACGCCGGCCGTCGCGGCGAAAGCAGACCGGTCTCGCCCGGCAGCGCAGGCACGATCGACGGGCTCGTCACCCGTTCCGGCGCAACGAGCCCGAGCCGCTTGGCGCGGCCAGCCACTGCGCTGCGCGTATAAGCCGTTCCAAACCTTGCGTTAATCCGTCTTCCGATCTCCGCATAAGATATTCCCTTGAGAAAATAGTCGCGAAGCGCGTCGGAGTGCTCCGACGGCCAATGACCCGGTTCCATGCTGCTGTCCTGTGATGCACCTCGTCCGATCGCACGACCGGGAGGCGAGACACACATTCCGGTATTCCGAAGCGAGAGTCAAGCCGTAATTCTGATATTCATAATTGCATCAATTCCGAATTTCGGATTACAAGAGGCGAGACGATGGGCAATCGAGGGAATCACCATGTTGGACGTTGCAATGATCGAGCGGGGCCTGGAGAAGACGGGCAAAAGCAAGGGGGGCCTGGCGGCAGCGATGGGCGTGCGCCCCGGCGCGGTCTCGGAGATTCTTGGTGGCGAGCGCCTGGTGAAGGCCTCGGAGATCATTCCGATCATGGAATATCTCGAGCTCAATCTCGCGCCGATCATGGGGCGCGTGGGTGCCGGCGCCGTGATTGAGCCGGACTACGAGCAGGTTCCTCCGGAGGGTCTCGGCGACATCGCGTTGCCCTTCCCGATCATGGAAGAGACGATTGCATTCGAGATCGTCGGCGATTCGATGCTGCCAAAATACGAGAGCGGCGACGTGATCGTGGTCTACAAGGACCAGCGTCATCCGCTGTCGAGCTTCTACGGCGAAGAGGCCGTGGTCCGGCTCAAGACCGGCGAACGCTATTTGAAGACCATCGAGCGGGGCAAATCCCCTTCCGTCGTCAATCTCACCAGCTTCAACGCCAAGCCGATCGTCGGCGTCAAGCTCGACTGGGTCGGGGAGATCTGCCTCTCCATGCCCAAGGGTCAGCTCGAACGGCTGCGCGCCAAGTCGGCGCGCCCCCGCAAGAAGGGCAAATAGGTCGCCGATTTCCGATTTTTGGAAATCGAACTTGACTTAATTCTGTTTTTCGGAAATACTCTGCCGCGCTCCCGACCATTGGGGCGCGGCAGGATCGTCTCCATGCAGTATTTCGTCGTAATGATCGACTACGGGCGGCGCGGCCGCGAGGCCGTCGTCGATCCTGAAATCACGAGGCGCGAGGTCATCGCCCGCGTTGCCTCGGTGAATACCAGAACATCTCGTTCATCCACGAGATCGCGGAGAGTTCGGTCGAGGACGTCACCGAGGCCATCCTGACCGAGGCCACCCTTCCCCACGTTCCGCCTGAAGATGTCGACCTCCAGGCGATCGGCCTCGATCACGTCCGCGACCTGCGCAAGCACGAACGGACGTGACGCAGACCCGGAGGTCTGCGTCAGCGTCCGGCAGAGCATCACACCAGGAGCACGGTCGATCCCGTCGTCTTGCGTGCCGCGAGATCGGCATGCGCCTTGGCCGCGTCCTTCAGCGGATAGGTCTGGTGCACCTCGATCTTGACCGCGCCGGACTTGACGACGTCGAACAGCTCGCCCGCCATCGCCACCAGGCTCTCGCGCTTGGCGGCATAGGTGAACAGCGTCGGACGGGTGACGTAGAGCGAGCCCTTCTGGGCGAGCAGGCCGAGATTGAGTGGCTCGACCGCGCCGGAGGACTGGCCGAACAGCGCAGCGACGCCGAGCGGCGCGAGGCAGTCCAGCGATTTCAGGAACGTGTCCTTGCCGACGGAGTCGTAGACCACCGGCACCTTCTTGCCGCCGGTGATCTCGTCGACGCGTTTCACGAAATCCTCGCGCGTGTAAATGATGACATGGTCGCAGCCATGCGCCTTGGCCAGCTTTGCCTTCTCGTCGTTGCTGACGGTGCCGATCACGGTCGCGCCGAGATGCTTGGCCCATTGGCTCAGGATCAGGCCAACACCACCGGCCGCGGCATGGAGCAGGATCGTGTCGCCGGCCTTCACCCGATAGGTCTGCCGGATCAGATATTGCGTCGTCAGCCCCTTCAGCATCATCGCCGCCGCCGTCTTGTCGTCGACGCCGTCAGGCAGCTTCAGCAGACGGTCGGCGGGGATCAGCCGCGCCTCGGAATAGGCGCCGAGCGGCGAGGCGCCATAGGCGACGCGATCGCCCGGCTTCAGATCGGTGACACCTGGCCCGATCTCCTCGACAATGCCCGCCGCCTCGCTGCCGAGCCCGCTCGGCAGCTGCGCCGGATAAAGACCCGAACGGTTGTAGATGTCGACGAAGTTGAGACCGACGGCGGTGTGGCGGATGCGCGCCTCGCCCGGTCCGGGCTTGGCGACACTGACCTCCTCCCAGACCAGGACTTCCGGCCCGCCGGTCTTGTGAAAGCGAATGGCATGCGTCATGGGGTTGCTCCCTTATCGTTGCAGTGAAGGTCCGAGAACCGGATCGGCCTGTGAAATAGGCATTTCATCTGCCCGTTACAGTACAGAGACGTAACAAGAATGTCACAGCGAACGACAAATGCCCGCCGTTCCGCCTCTGTTCGAAAGAGTTGATGACGGCCTCGGAGCAACCGGCAGTAGCTTTTGCGCGGGGTTTGGTGGTCGCCTGCGAAGGAGAAACCGAGATGCCGGCTTATGTACAGCATCATCAGGATGTCGAGATCGCGCCCGTGAATTGCCCCACCTGCATGGGGTTCCTGCCGATGTATGTGCGCGAGGTCGAACCGCATTGGAGCCTTGCCAAGATCGACTTCGTCTATGAATGCGCCGATTGCGGCGCCGAGGTCCGGCAGACGATCCGGAAGCCGGGGCCGCTGCGGCACTGACCGCGCGATCGGCAGACCGCTCAAGTATTTGCGCTAAGCGGAAAAAACGCCGTTCACGCGGATCTGATGTCTCCCAAAGGAGGCTTGTTCTTTGCCTGGAACGCAGGCAGAACAGGCTTCAAGCAAGACCTTTGGGAGCGCCCATTCGTGGCTGAACAGAAGCCCTCGACCGCGATCGAGGCAGTGGAGAGCGGCCTCGCCGCGCAGGGTTATATCGCGAGCCGCCAGATCGCGACTGCCGTCTATTTGTCGCAGCAGATCGAGAAGCCGATCCTGGTCGAGGGCCCTGCGGGCGTCGGCAAGACCGAGCTTGCCAAGGCGATCGCCGCCTGGCGCGGCATGAAGATGATCCGCCTACAATGCTACGAGGGCCTCGACGAGGCCAAGGCGCTCTATGAGTGGAAATACGCCAAGCAGCTTCTCTATACGCAGATCCTCAAGGACAAGCTCGGCGAGGTGCTCGGCGGCGCGCAGACGCTGCACGCTGCGCTCGATCAGCTCCACGATTTCGGCGACGTGTTCTTCTCCAAGGAGTTCGTCGAGCCGCGGCCGCTGCTCCAGGCGCTGGAGCAGCCGGGCGGTTGCGTGCTGCTGATCGACGAGATCGACAAATCGGACGCCGAGTTTGAATCGCTGCTGCTGGAAATCCTTTCGGACTTCCAGGTCACGATCCCCGAACTCGGCACCGTCTCCGCCATCACACCGCCGACGGTGATCCTCACCTCCAACAGCGAGCGCGACCTGGGCGATGCCCTGAAGCGGCGCTGCCTGCATCTGCATATCGGCTTCCCCGAGCAGCGGCTGGAGGAGCGCATCGTCGAGAGCCGCGTGCCCGGCATCTCGCAGACGCTGCGCCGGCAGATGGTCGGATTCATCCACGAGATCCGCTCGCTGGATTTGAAGAAGCTGCCCTCGGTCAGCGAGACCATCGATTGGGCGCGCGTGCTGGTGCTGCTTCAGGCTTCCGAGCTCGACACCGAGATCGTCAAGGACACGCTCAACGTGCTCCTGAAATACGAAGCCGATATCGAGGCGGCCCAGCCCCAGATCACGACCTTCATTGCCAAGGCAGCACGATCCAACGTCTTCGGTTGACGCCGATGCGCGAGAACATCCATCGTTTCTTTCGGGCAGCACGTGGCGCCGGCGTACACGTCTCGCCCGCCGAAAGCATCGATGCGATGCGCGCGGTTGCGCAGGTCGGTTTTTCAGACCGAACCATCCTGCGCGACACCCTGCTTCTGACGCTCGCCAAATCGCAGGACGAGAAACTCGCGCTCGGCGACTGCTTCGACCTGTTCTTCAGCCAGCCGGAGCCGCGGCAGGAGCAGCCTGAGGGCGCTGACGAGGATCCGTCGCAGGATACGGATCAAGCCCCCTCTTCCGCCGCGGCCGGTGATGCGGGCGGCGGTTCGCCGCAAGAGGAACTGGGCCCGCTCGCGCAGATGCTGCTGTCGCAGGATCGCAATGCGACCGCGGCCGCGATCGCCAGCGCGGCCGGCGCCGCGTCCCTGTCCGACATCCGCTATTCCACGCAGCGCGGCATCTTCTCCAGCCGCATCCTCGACGCCATGGGCCTTCAGCGCCTGCGCGACGACCTCGACCAGCTGACCGCAACCAATCCCGCGCTGGCCGAGCGCCTGCGCGCCGCGCTCGACGCCCTGCGCGAAGCGGTCCGCGACACCGTCTCGCAGGGGCTTGCGCTCTATGCCCGCGAAGAAGCCGAGAACCTCCGCAACGATATCCTGCGCAATGCGCCGCTTGCGCGCATCGAGCGGCGCCAGGTCGCCGAGATGCGCGCCCTCATCCACCAGATCGCGCGCCGCCTGCGCGAGCGCTATTCCAAGCCACGCAAGCGCCAGCGCCGCGGGCATCTCGACGTCCGCCGCACGCTGCGTCGCAACGCGGCCTGGGGCGGTGTGCCCTTCCTCACGGCGTGGAAGCGCAAGCATCGCGACCGGCCGAAAATCGTTGCGCTCTGCGACGTCTCCGGCTCGGTCGCGCAGGTCTCCGATTTCTTCCTGCTCCTGATCCACTCGCTGCACGAGGTGGTCGACGACGTCCGCTCCTTTGCCTTCTCCTCGCACCTGATCGAGGTCAGCGACATCCTGGAAGCGAAATCGCCGGAAGAGGCGATGGCTGAGATCATGTCCAAAGTCGGCTTCGGCTCATCCGACTACGGCTCGTCGCTGGTCGATTTCGAGAAGGATTTCATGAGCGCGCTGACGCCGCAGACGACGGTGATCGTGCTCGGCGATGCCCGCAGCAACAATCTCGATCCGCGCGCCGACATCCTGCGCCGGATCTCCGAGCGCTCGAAGCGGCTGGTCTGGCTCAATCCCGAGGGGCGACTCGCCTGGGGCTTTGGCGATTCCGAGATGCCGCGCTATGCGACCTTTTGCAGCGTGGTGCGCCAATGCGCCACGGCGCAGCAGCTCGAGCGCGCAGTGTCCGACATCGTGGCGACTTATCAGTAGACGGCGATCACATCCGTCGTCTGGCGTCAGGCGGCAGCCAACTCGGCCTGGACGAGGTTGCACTCTCGAAAGTGATAGGCGATTTCGTCGAGCGCGCGCTGCTCCCATTCCTGGGCCTGCGCGAGCCAGAACATCCGGCGCTCCGAATCCAGCGCGGCGCGCTCCCGGCAAAGAAATTCCTGACTGCGAATTTCCACCAGCCTGTTCATGCACTCACACCCCTGCTGTGTGAAGCCAATCCCCTGCGAATCAACCTAGCAGAGTCCCGTACCCCTCGCCTCACGATTTCTGTGCATATCGCGACGCAGAATGGGACAGCAATCCTTCCCGTGCACTGCGGTAGCTTTCACCCCACGATCAAGAGCCAATCATCAATTAGTGATCGCGGGTCGGGACGATATTCGTGCGCGAACGATCTTAACTCTTGTGGCGCAACGAAGTGCGGCAATTCGTGAAGAGAAGTTCTAAACCGCCCACCGAATTCCCGACTCATTGTCGTCGCATGGTCTTCATGCAGCGCCGTTAACAGAGGCGCGCGAACGGTACGATCGCTTGAGGCAACATGAGCAACGATTTCGACTTCGATCTTTCACCCGGCCAGTGGGAAGCGCTGAAGGCGCTTCGCAACCCGGTGTCGAACGGTCGCCTCGCGAAGGCTTATGTCGTCGAAAGCCTCGTCAAGCTCGGCCTCGTCGTCGTCGATGACGGCGCGCCCGCAATGACACCGGCCGGCCGCAAGGCGCTGGTGCGCGGATCGTGCAAATTGCTGGATCTCGCGGCGTAGCGCCCGCGCATCAAAAGATCTGGGCGATCACGATCGCGTAAGCGACGAACACGACGCCGAGCCCCCACACCATCGCCGGAATCTGCGACCGCCGGCCGACAGCCACTTCCAGGGCGATATAGCTCAGCGTGCCCAGGGCCATTCCGTTGATGAGGTTGTTGGTCAGAACGGTGACGAGCAGCGTCAGCACGATCGGAACTGCGTTGCCGAGATCGGTCATGTCGATGCGGGCAAGCCCCTGCATCATCAGCACACCGACCAGCACCAGCGCGGGCGCAGTCGCTTGTGGCGGGATGATGACGAAGACCGGCCAGAAGAACAGCGCGAGAAAGAAGAGTCCCGCAACGGTCAGCGAAGTCAGTCCCGTGCGGCCACCAGCCTGCACGCCGGTGATGGACTCGATGTACGCCGTGACGACGGAGGTGCCGAGCAGCGGGCCGACGATGGATGCCGTCGCATCGGTTGCAAATGCGGCGGTGGCGTTCGGGATCGAGCCATCGGGCTTGCGCAGATTGGCGGCGCCTGTGACGCCGATCAGCGTGCCAAGCGTCGAGAAGAACTCGGCACACAGGAAATAGAACAGCAGCGGCAGCGCCACCACGAAATGGCTGAAGAGATAGCCGAAGTCGAGCGCCATGAAGGTGCTGCTCGGCCAGCGGGGCCATGACATGATCGCCGAAGGCACCGACGTCACCATCTTGCCGTTGCCGCCGGGAACGAAGAAGCCGATCAGGGTGAGTACCGCGATCGACAGGATCAGCGCCGCCGGCACCCGGCGCGCCACCAGCACCGGCGTGAGCAGGAGGCCAAACAGCGTCAGCAGCACCGGCGGGCTGCGCAGCGATCCCATCGCGATGTAGGTCGACGGGTTCTGGACCACGAAGCCGGCGCCGCGCAACGCAATGAAGACGATGAGCGTGCCGACGGCCGCCTGGATGCCGATCTTCAGCGCCTCCGGCACGTCCTTCGCGACTTTCTCGCGCAGCTTCGACAGGCTGAGGATCAGGAACAGAACGCCGGTGAAGGCGACCATGGCGAGCGCGCCCTGCCAGGGCATGCCCATCTGCTTGACGATGACATAGGTGAAGATGACGTTCGATCCCATCGCCGGCGCAACAGCGAGCGGCAGATTGGCCCACAGCCCCATCATCACCGAGCCGACAATCGCGGCGAGTGCCGTGGCGCTGACCAGATCGGCACGATCCATTCCGGCGTTGGACATGATCGCCGGGTTCACGGCGATGATATAGGCCATCGCCGCGAACGTCGTCGCGCCGGCCATCACCTCGCGGCCGACGCTCGTGCCACGTTCGGTGAGGCCGAAGATGCGATCGAGCGGTCCAGCGGCTGCGCGCGGCGCCGGCTCCGTGGAGGCGGCTTGCGGCTTCGTCATCTCGTTCATCCCAATCCTCCCCTACCAGACCACCGGGTGTGCTTCGCCGGTCTGCACGTTGATGAAGCCGAGCGGCGCCTGCTCACACGGCGCCACCAGCACCCAGCTCCAGGGCGCGCAGGTCAGCGTCGCGAACATCAGCCGCTCGGGGAATCCCGGATACCAGCGAGGCCGGTAGGTCGGCTCATACATCCAGTCGACCTTGCGTCCCTCCGCGTAGAGCGCCTGCATCTCGGCATCGAGCGCTTGCGCCGAGCGGCAGCTCATCAGCCCGCCGACCTCGAAGCGCACGGTTGCAACCAGCTCGCCCTCGCGCACCAGCGCCCATCCGCCCTGAAGTTCGATCAGCGCGTTCACCGCCTTCGCCATCGCCGCGTCGGACGAGCCGACCACCCAGATATTGTGCTTGTCGTGCGCCACCGAGCAGGCAACTGCCGTCTCCGGCGTGCGCGGTCCACAACCGCGCCAGAACATCTTTGCGATGCGCCCGTCGCCCGAAAAGCGGTCGACGATCGCAAATTTGGTGATGGCCTCGCTCTCGTCGCGCTGCACGGCACCGTCGCGCACCGGCAGTTCGAGGGTGTAGAATTCGGGATGCCAATGGAAGGGACGGATCACGGCCGCCCTCATCGTGGTACGGCCGGGCTCGGCCCGCAGCTCGAAATCCTGAGGCTTGATCGAGCGCTTGATGTTGACCGTCTTCGTTGCCCAGTCCGGCCAGAGGATCTCGGGCACTTGGCCGAGGTAACGCTTGCCCTCGGAGATCTGGGCGCCATCGGCCCACACTTCGGCGATCGTGAGTTTGGCAACATCCGAGAGCAGCACCACGTCGCCGAAACGGCCTGGAGCCAGGCTGCCGACGAACGGCGTGAGGCGCATGTGGCGCGCCGGATTGATGGTGAGACACTGGATGGCGATTTCCGGCGCAAGGCCGGCCTCGATCGCGACCCGCGCATTGTGGTCGCTGGCGCCGAGCTCGAGCGTGTGGCTGGCACTGCGGTCATCCGTCGTGAACGCGATCTGCGACCAGTCCTGCAGACCCTTCGCGAGCAGCCATTTGACGATCTCGTCCATGGCATAGACGCGCAGCTCGACGAACAGGCCGCGGGTGAGCTTGTCCCAGGTTTCCTCCGGAGTCTGCACTTCGTGGTCGGACGCGAGCCCGGCCGCGGCAAAGGCGTTGATGGAGGGTAGATCCCGCAAGCCAGAGGCATGGCCTTCGACGACGCCGCGCGCCGCGAATGTCGCCTCGATCATGCCCCAGAGCCGCTTGTAGGACGGATTGTCGGGATTCCAGACCGCTGGCCAGTCCATGACCTCGTCGAGCCCGGTCACCATCAGGCTCTCGCTCATGAAGCGCGCCTGCTCATCGCGGCCATACCAGCCGCCGCCCCATTCATAGGCCGTGGGCGGCACCGCCGAGCCGGGCTGCGGAAAGATCTTGAGCGGCGAGCCGCGGCGACGCGCTTCGAACCAGAACTCGAGATTGCGCGCACCGTTGACGTTGGAGAACTCGTGGCTTGCCTCGCAGGTCCAGGTATTGCCATGCGGCAGCACCAGCGCGGCCTCCCATTCCGGCGTCAGGTGCGAGCTTTCGATATGCTTGTGCACCTCGCCGAAGCCGGGCACGGCGGCAAGATCCGGCCGATGCACGCGCTCGCGGACCTCGCCGGGATAGTCGCCGGCAGGCCCGACCCAGGCGATACGCCGGCCCTTGAAGACGATCTCCTGATCCTCGCTCCAGGTGCGGCTGTGCACATCGAGCAACCTGCCGACCCGCAAGGAGCGATCGGCCGGGCGGTGGCCGAGCGCCGTCAGCACCAGGTCCTGGCGGATGCGAACCTCGTCGGGCGCGTTGATCAGGAGGTCGTCGGGGATCGCATTCATGGCCTGCCTCACTCTACGCCGGTACGTTCGCGGATCGTGGTTCGCTTCCGCGGAGATTTGCCGGCCTTGCCGCTGCGCGCCGCGGCGGCATCGCGCTGCCGGACGTCCTTCAGGAGGGTCGTGAGCGCCCACTCGATGGCATCGGCGATCTCGCCGCTGGTCATGCCGAAATCCTCACGCATCGCATTCCAGGCCAGCACGTTGTTGAGATAGGACGCGAGCGCCTCCGCCTGACGGACCTCCTTCGCAGGGAGATGCTGCACCAGCGGCGCCATCGCCTTGCGATGCTGGTCGATCAGGTGCCGCCGGAAGCCGGCGCGCACCCGGCGGCCGGCCCGCGTCATCGCAATGGCGCGCGCCAGATGCGGATGGCGGTCGAACCGCTTGCACAGCTTGCGGAAGATCTCCGGCAGCTCGTCGGGCGAGGTGAAGGGAATGTAGCTGAAGACATTGTCCTCGATCCACTCGCCGGCCGCAGCAAACAGTTCCGCGCGGGTCTTGAAGTGCCGATAGATGGTTCGTTCAGCCACCTTCGCGCGCTTGGCCACTGCCGCCATGGAAATATCGTCGGCCGCCTCGTCCTCCAGCGTCTCGACGAAAGCCGCAACGATGCGCTGCCGCGTCATCTCGGCGTACTCGTCGCGAAGATTGGCGATATGTCGCTTTGCTGTACTCATGTCAGAAGTCTGACATCAGGCAATTTGGAGGGTCAAGCCGAGATTTGAGGCACGCCGCGCCGCAGCAATGGGCGTCGGCTCGCCCGGCCGCCCGCCTGAAAAATGGACTTTTGCGCGTCGTCAAAATCGGATTTGCTCTTCCACGAAACGATCGCACGCAACGGCGCGGCGCTCTGGTTCCAGCAAGGGAGCTGATCATGAACGGGCTTGGTGGGCTGAACAAATCGCCTGAGGGCGTGGTCATCGGGCTGGTGCAGTTGCAACTGCCGAACGTCGTCACTCGGGCCGATCTGGCAAGGCAGACCGAGCGTATCGTCTGGATGGTCGGCAAGGCGCGCCGCAACCTTTCCACCATGGATCTGGTGGTGTTCCCCGAATACTCGCTGCACGGCCTCTCGATGGACACCAATCCCGAGATCATGTGCCGGCTCGACGGGCCCGAAGTCACGGCCTTCAAGCAGGCTTGCGTCGACAACGGGATCTGGGGCTGCTTCTCCATCATGGAGTTCAACCCGCACGGCAATCCCTATAACTCCGGCCTGATCATCGACGATCACGGCGAGATCAAGCTGTACTACCGCAAGCTCCATCCCTGGATTCCGGTCGAGCCGTGGGAGCCCGGCGACATCGGCATTCCCGTGATCGAGGGGCCGAAAGGCGCCAGGATCGCACTGATCATCTGCCACGACGGCATGTTCCCGGAGATGGCGCGGGAATGCGCCTACAAGGGCGCCGAGATCATGATCCGCACCGCCGGCTACACCGCGCCGATCCGCGAAGCCTGGCGCTTCACCAACCAGGCCAATTCGTTCCAGAATCTGATGGTGACGGCGAATGTCTGCATGTGCGGCAGCGATGGCTCGTTCGATTCCATGGGCGAAGGCATGATCGTCAATTTCGACGGCACGGTGCTGGCGCACGGCACCACCGGTCGCGCCGACGAGATCATCACCGCTGAGGTGCGGCCCGACCTCGTGCGCGAGGCGCGGATCAATTGGGGCGTCGAGAACAACATCTACCAGCTCTGGCACCGCGGCTATGTCGCCGTGAAGGGCGGCGCGATGGACTGCCCCTATACCTTCATGCAGGACATGGTCGCCGGCACCTTCCGCCTGCCGTGGGAAGACCAGGTCAAGGTCACCGACGGCAGCTCCTGTGGCTTCCCGGTACCGACGCGGATGTTCGGCAAGACGGCGAAGGCGGCGGAATAGGGCCGTTTTCGGCGCCGACCGCGACATTCTGGCACGGTAGTTGCTCCTTTTTGACGTCCAAGACGCGTCAAATTGGGGGAGTTCACCATGTCGAGCATTGCCGCGGCCCCGGCCGCCGAGCGCAAGCCGCTTTACGCCTCGCTGTTCGTCCAGGTCCTGGCCGCGCTGGCGCTTGGCGTCATCCTGGGGATGGCGGTCCCGGACTTCGCCATCGGGCTCAAGATCCTCAGCGACGCCTTCCTGAAGCTGATCTCGATGATCGTGGCGCCGATCGTGTTCTGCGTCGTCGTCCACGGCATTGCCGGCGCCGGCGACCTCAAGAAGGTCGGCCGGGTCGGCGTCAAGGCGCTGGTCTATTTCGAGATCATGACGACGGTCGCACTCGTGGTCGGCCTGCTGCTCGCCTACCTCTTCGGCCCCGGCCACGGCATGAACATCGATCCCTCGACGCTCGACGCCAAGGCGCTCAACACCTACGCCGACAACGCCCACAAGCTGTCCGGCGGCGGCATCGGCGCCTTTCTGATGAACGTGATCCCGACCACCTCCTTCGATGCGCTGTCGCGCAACGACGTGCTTCAGGTGCTGTTCTTCGCGGTCCTGTTCGGCGTCGGTCTTGCGCTCGTCGGCGGCGAGAAGGGCGCGCTCGTCACCTCCATCATCGACGCGGCCTCCACCGTGCTGTTCCGCGTCATGGGGCTTATCGTCCGTGTCGCTCCACTTGGCGTGCTCGGCGCAGTCGCCTACACCGTCGGCAAATACGGCGTTGGCTCGCTGAAGCAGCTCGTCTCACTGGTGATGCTGTTCTACGTCTCGGTCGGCATCTTCGTGCTCGGCGTGCTCGGGGGCGTGATGGCGCTCGCCGGAATCAACATCCTCAAATTCCTTGCCTACCTGCGCGAGGAGCTCACCATCGTGCTCGCGACGGCGTCGTCGGACGCGGTGCTGCCCCAGATCATGAAGAAGCTGGAGCGGATGGGGGTGAAGGATTCCGTGGTCGGCCTCGTGATTCCGACCGGCTATTCCTTCAACCTCGACGCCTTCTCGATCTACCTCACGCTGGCCGTCGTGTTCATCGCGCAAGCGACCAATACGCCGCTGTCCTTCGGCGATCTCCTCTTGGTGCTCGGCGTGTCCCTGATCACCTCAAAGGGCGCGCACGGCGTACCGGGCTCGGCCATCGTGATCCTGGCCGCGACGCTCAATGCGGTGCCGAGCATTCCGGCGATCGGCCTCGTGCTGGTGCTCTCGGTCGACTGGTTCATCGGCATGGCCCGCGCGCTCGGCAACCTCGTCGGCAACTGCGTTGCGACGGTCGTGGTGGCGGCCTGGGAAGGCGACCTCGACCGCGCCAAGGCGGTCAAGGTGCTCGAAGGCGGCGAGCTGGTGGACGTGACGGCGGGATAGCGCCTGCGGATCAGTCATTCCACTGGAGGAGCGGCGTTCCATACGCCCTCCTCCAGACGGACAGGAAGCGCGGAAACCAGGAGTGGGCGACGGCGCCCTTGTAAGCCCAGGTGCGATATTTCAGGCCATGTTCCGAGATCAGCTCCTGATAACCGCCGTGGACCTCGGTCGCGGTCCGGATGTCCTTCAATATTCCCTGGGCGCAGGCCCGATAGGTATCGCCTCCCGAGACTTCATCATAGTCCAGCATGCGATCGGCAAATTCGACGTTGAACGTCGGCCAGGACGAACGCCCCTGATAGGCGGGAGCTGCGATCTTGTGGATCATCTTGTTCCGGGGATTATCTGCCGACACCAGGAAATGAAACGTGCTGGGGATGCGGAAACGCGGTTCGGCAATGATCAGATCCGTCGTGGCCGCAAACAGCGCGCGCTCGCTGGCCTCGCTCATATCCCAAAATCCGCGATGCACGCCGACGAAGTCGAGGGCGACCGATGACACCGGCGAGCTCGCGGGGCCATCCAGGGAGTGCCTGATATAGCCGCCCTTGCCGAACAGGCGGAGCAGGTCCTTCTTGTATTGCGCGAGGTCGCGTCCGAGCAGCCGCTTCAGCTCGTTCTCGTCGACGACCCCGAGCTGCACGGCCCACCCGAACGTCGTGTAGACGCAGGCGTTGGTGACGAAACGCCGTCGTTCGGCACGCGTGTCCGTCGCCGCAGACCGAGGGCCACTGGCATCACACAACAGATACCTGGTGCCGTCAGCGTCGAATGGCTCTAGCTCGCTTGCAAGCTTCAGGATCGCACGCTTCAGGTCTGTGCCATACTCGGCCAGCAACAAGCGGCCGGCATGGGCGCATTGTGACATCGCCAGATAGGACGACGCTCTCTCCTCGGCGGAGATCATCTGCCGGAGACCGGCGAGAATGCCGAGCAGCGTGTCCGACGGGCGCGAGAAATAGTTCACGCCGAGATACCGCGCGCGTCCCGCCGGGACGATGGTCGTCGTGACGACGTTGGCACGAACCGCCTCCAGCAACAGGCGGACGCTCCTTTCGAGCAGACGCACCCGCCGCACCGCGTCCTGCGAATCCCTGATGGTCTCGGGGTCGAGTACGTCGGGGTAGAACCAGGCGAAGTCACGCGGGTAATAGGCAGAGGCGTGCGGTGCGCCGGTGACCAGGAAAGCCTCTGTCACCGAAAAGGCGCTGTCCATCGAGTGTCGGTAAAGGTCTTCGATGGCCGACAACGAATGATGCGACTTTCTCAGGAAACGATCACCGAGGAAGTTGACCGCCTGAAGGGCATTGGCGACAAAGGTCGCAGCGACACCCTGGTAAAACCGATTTCCGCGATGTGACGGCAAGGAGATATCGCTATTCATTCGTGCCTGGTGTCTCGTGATTTCCGGCGATGGCCGGTCACCACTCTCAGGATGACTGATTCGTATCTCGCCCTGATGACATGCGGGCTCCCGAAAGTCAGATCGCGCCGGCGCGATCCTCCCGCGGCCTGAAATTCTCGATCACCCTGAGCAGCACCCGGGCGCCGGCGTCGGCGTCGGCGAGCTCGACATGCTCGTCCGGGTGATGGCTGACGCCGCCGCGGCAGCGGACGAAGATCATGCCGACATCGGCGATGTCGATCATGGCCATGCCGTCATGCCCGGCCCCGCTCGGCAGCTCGAACACGGAAACGCCTTCCGCGGCGATCGCCTGCGCGATCTGGTCCTTCAGCCAGGGCGCGCAGGGTACGGTGCGGTTCTCGTGGGTGACATCGAGCTGCAGCGCCAACTGCCGGCGCTTTGCAATCGCCTCGATCTGCCTGACGACGTCGGCGACCGCGCGCTTGCGGTGCATGTCGGTCGGCGCACGCATGTCGATGGTGAAGGACACCTCGCCCGGAATGACGTTGGTCGCGCCGGGCCTCGCCTGGATGTAGCCGACGGTGCCGACCAGGCCGCTCTCGTCGGTCCGGCAGAACTGCTCGATCGCGCCGATGCATTCGGCAGCTCCGGTGAGCGCGTCGCGGCGCAGCGCCATCGGCACGGTGCCGGCATGACCGGCCATGCCGTTCAGTCGTGCGGCCAGCCGTGTCGCGCCCGCAATCGCGGTGACCACGCCGACGGGCAGGTTCTGGGCTTCCAGCACCGGACCCTGCTCGATGTGCAATTCGAGATAGGCGAGCAGCTCGCGCCGGGCCCGCGCGGCCGCGCCGATATGATCGGGATCGAGGCCAAACCTGACCAGCGCATCGCGCATCGACACGCCATCGCGATCGCGCGTGTTGAGAACACTCTCGTCGAAAGTGCCGGCCACCGCGCGGCTGCCAAGCAGCGTCGAGGCGAAGCGCACCCCCTCCTCGTCGGCAAAGCCGATGACCTCGATCGCGAACGGCAGTCGCTTGCCGCGGCGGTTGAGATCGGCGACGCAGGCGATGGCCGTGATCACACCCAGCGGCCCATCCCATTTGCCGGCGTCGCGCACGGTGTCGTAGTGCGAGCCGAGCATCAGGCAGGGCGCCCCCGGCCGCTCGCCCTCATAGCGGCCGCAGACATTGCCGATCGCATCGAGATGCGCGCTCATGCCGGCCTCGCGCATCCAGCCGAGGATGAGATCCGCAGCCGCGCGCAGCTCCTTGCTGAGATAGATGCGGGTGAGCTTGTCGGTCTCTTCCGAAATCGCAGCGAGCTCGTTGATGCGGCGAACGATCTCCTTGCCGAGCGATGCATCTTGAACGGCGGTGGCAGCACCCATCTCGGTCGAGCTTTCCATCTTCTGGGACCGCGGCGGCGGCGGTCCTGGCGACAATCGATACAAGTTCGGTGCCAGCAAAATCGCGCCCGGCGCAGTCCCGATCAGCGCGTGGTTAGCATGAATGCGCCTTGCCGGCAGACCGTCCGACGCCGGTCATACACATGCGAACGCTGGTTAAGACTGCTTAACTCAACTGCATACAACCAGAAAATATTGCCTATAAATTAATCTGCCATTTTTTCCTCAGCAGGAATCTCGAGAGAACCATATCCATTATTTTTCAAATACTTGCCCCTAAATGCACGCTTCGTAGCCTCTGGCACAAAGCTTGCGACAACTTATCCAGGGCTCCGCCAACCCGGCGGTGGCCGCGAGATCAAGGCGGGACATCCGCCCAAGGGGAGCAAGCAATGGATTTTGGCAGGATTTCACGACGTCATTTGTTGCAGGGCGGCGCGGCCCTCACCCTCGGCGCGGCGGCCGGCGCCCGCCCGGCCTTCGCGGCCGACACCACCATCGGCTTCATCTATGTCGGCTCGCGCGACGACTACGGCTACAACCAGGCGCATGCGCAGGGTGCGGCAGCGCTGAAGAAGATTCCCGGCCTCAAGGTCGTCGAGGAAGAGAAGGTGCCGGAGACCGACGCGGTCGAGAAGACGATCGAGTCCATGATCAATCTCGACGGTGCCACCCTGCTCTTCCCGACCTCGTTCGGCTACTACAATCCACACATGGTCAAGATGGCCAACAAGTACCCGAAGCTGCGCTTCGAGCACTGCGGCGGCCTCTGGACCGACAAGGACCCGAAGAACGCCGGCAGCTATTTCGGCTATATCGACGAAGCCCAGTACATCTCCGGCGTCGTCGCCGGCTACACCTCCAAGAGCGGCAAGCTCGGCTTCGTCGCCGCAAAGCCGATCCCGCAGGTGCTGCGCAACATCAACGCCTTCACCCTCGGCGCCAGGCTCGCCAACCCGAAGGCCACGACGCAGGTGATCTTTACCGGTGACTGGTCGATGCCGGTCAAGGAAGCCGAAGCCACCAACAGCCTGATCGACCAGGGCGTGGACGTGCTCACCTGCCACGTCGACGGGCCGAAGACGATGGTCGAGAACGCGGCGCGCCGCGGCGCCTTCGTCTGCGGCTATCACACCAACCAGTCGCCGCTTGCGCCGAAGGCGTATCTCACCGGCGCCGAGTGGAACTGGGAAGCGCTCTATCCGAAGTTCGTCAAGATGATCGCCGCCGGCGAGAGCATCCCGAACTTCTTTCGCGGCGGCCTCAAGGAAGAGATCGTCAAGACCTCGCCCTATGGCGAAGCCGTCTCCGCCGAGGCGCGCAAGCATGCCGACGACGTCAAGGCCAAGTTCTTGTCGGCCGAAGGCTACACGATCTTCAAGGGAGGCCTCGTCGACAACAAGGGCAAGACGGCGATCCCTGCCGGCACCGATCGCGGCCAGAAGGATCCCGAACTGGAGAAGATGGACTATCTCGTCGAAGGCGTGATCGGAGCGACTTCGTGACCACGGAAGCGGCGGATTCTGCCGAGGTGGCCGGGACAATTGCCCCGGCCGCCGACCCCGGCTTTCTCCAACGCCACGGCGGCACGATCGAATATGTCCTGATCCCGGGCGCGGCGCTCGCCGGCGCGCTGGTGGTCTTCGGCATCTTCGTCGCGATGTTCGGCAAGAATCCGCTCGACCTCTATTTCTACATGTACTACGGCGCCTTCGGCACCTGGTTCTCCTGGCAGAACACGCTGACGCGTGCTGCGCCGCTGATCCTCACCGCGCTCTGCACCGCGCTGCCCGCGCAGCTCGGCATGGTCATCATCGGCGGCGAAGGCGCGCTGCTGATCGGCGCGCTGTCCGCGACGAGTGCTGCGCTCGCACTCCAAGGCATGCCGCCGCTCGTCGTGCAGATCGCGATGATCATCGCCGGCGTGATCGGCGGCGGATTGTGGATCATGCTGTCCGGTGCGCTGCGGCAGTATCGCGGCGTCAACGAGACCATCTCGAGCCTGCTGCTCGTCTATATCGCGCTCGCGATCCTCAACCATCTCGTCGAGGGGGCGATGCGCGATCCTGCCAGCCTCAACAAGCCCTCGACCCGCGAGATCGGCGCCGCCAACATGATCGGCAGCATTCCCGGCACCGACGTGCATTGGGGCCTCGTCTTCGGCCTGATCGCCGCGATCGCCGCCTACATCCTGATCTACCACACCGTGTTCGGCTTCGCCGCGCGGGTCGCCGGCGGCAACATCCGCGCCGCGAAGATCGTCGGCCTCGGCGTCAGCAAGCTGATCCTGACCGTTTGCTTCCTCGCCGGCGGTGCGGCAGGCCTTGCCGGCATGGTCGAGGTCGCCGCCGTGCAGGGGCGCACCAACGCCAATCTCGCGGCCGGCTATGGCTTCACCGGCATTCTCGTCGCGTTCCTCGCGCGGCAAAATCCGCTCGCCATCATCCCCGTCGCGATCCTGCTCGGCGGCATCAGCGCCAGCGGCGGCCTGTTGCAGCGTCGCCTGGGACTGCCCGACGCGTCCGTGCTGGTGCTCCAGGGCATCATCTTCGTCTTCGTGCTGGCCAGCGATGCGCTCTACGGCCGCATCGGTTTTCTGAAAGGCAAGTCCTGATGGCAGACGGATCGATCGGACTCTGGACCGTCCCGCTCGCCGTGCTCGGCGGCGCCATTCGCGTCTCCACCCCGTTCCTGTTCGTGAGTCTCGGCGAATGCATCACCGAGCGCTCGGGCCGCATCAATCTCGGCCTCGAAGGCACGCTGGTGATGGGCGCGATGAGTGCCTACGGCATCTCCTACCTCACGGGATCACCGTGGCTGGGCGTGCTCGCCGCCGGCATCACCGGCGCGCTGCTGGGCGCACTGCACGCCGGCATCTGCTCGCTGCCGCGCGTCAACGACGTCGCGGTCGGCATCGCCTTGATGCTGTTCGGAACCGGGCTTGCCTTCTATCTCGGCAAGCCGCTGATCGAGCCCACCGCACCGCGACTACCCGCAATCGATTTCGGCTGGTGGAGCGACATCCCGCAGGTGCGCGCGGCGCTACGCGTCAATGTCCTGTTCCTGATCGGCGTCGCGCTCGCGCCGATCCTGTACTGGGCCTTCCGCACCACGCGCTGGGGCCTCTTGATCCGCACCGCCGGCGAAAGCTCGGACGCCGCACGCGCCATGGGCCACTCGGTGCTGCTGATCCGCCTGCGTGCCACCATGGTCGGCGGCTTTCTCGCCGGCATCGGCGGCTCGTTCCTGTCGCTGTTCTATCCCGGCAGCTGGAACGAGGGCCTGTCCTCCGGACAGGGCATCACGGCCGTCGCGCTCGTCATCTTCGCGCGCTGGGATCCCTTGCTGTGCCTGTGGGCCTCGCTCGCCTTCGGCGGCGCCGCGGCGCTGGGACCGGCGCTGCAATCGGTCGGCGTCACCTCCGGCTATCACCTCTTCAACGCCGCGCCCTACATCCTGACGCTGGCGATCATGATCATCACCTGCTCGCCGAAACGCACACTGACCGGAGCCCCGGCCGAATTGTCGATCACCCGCTAGAGAGCGAAGTCATGCCCGAGCGCTACATCAAGTCCGAGCCCTACGCCTGGCCTTATAACGGTGACCTCCGCCCCGAGAACACGGCGCTGATCATCATCGACATGCAGACCGATTTCTGCGGCGTCGGCGGCTACGTCGACAAGATGGGCTATGACCTCTCGCTGACGCGGGCACCGATCGAGCCCATCAAGAAGCTGCTCAGCGTCATGCGCGCTCAGGGCTTTCACATCATCCATACCCGCGAGGGCCATCGCCCCGATCTCTCCGACCTTCCCGCCAACAAGCGCTGGCGCTCGCGCCAGATCGGCGCCGGCATCGGCGATCCCGGCCCCTGCGGCCGCATCCTCGTGCGCGGCGAGCCCGGCTGGGACATCATCGAGGAGCTTAGCCCCCTGCCGGGCGAGCCTGTTATCGACAAACCGGGCAAGGGCTCGTTCTGCGCCACCGACCTGGAGCTGATCCTGCGCGTGCGCGGCATCGAGAACATCGTTCTCACGGGCATCACCACCGACGTCTGCGTCCACACCACCATGCGCGAGGCCAACGACCGCGGCTTCGAATGCGTGCTGCTGCACGATTGCTGCGGCGCCACCGACAAGAGCAATCACGATCATGCGCTGAAGATGATCAAGATGCAGGGCGGCGTGTTCGGTGCGGTCTCCACCTCCGACGCCTTCATCGGAGCGATTTCGTGATCATCGGCGAAACGCCCCCGCCCTCAGGTGCGTTCGGCGTCGACGCCATCGCCATGACCATGCGCTTCGGCGATTTCCTCGCGCTCGACAATGTCGAGCTGAAGGTGCGGCCGGGGTCATTCCATGCGCTGCTCGGCGAGAACGGCGCCGGCAAGTCGACGCTCGTCAAATGCATCATGGGCTATTACCACGCAACCGAGGGCGACATCATCGTCGGCGGCCGCGAGCAGGCGATCGCCAACCCGAAGGACGCTCACGCCCTCGGCCTCGGCATGGTCTACCAGCACTTCACGCTGGTGCCAGCCATGACGGTCGCCGAAAACCTCGTGCTGGCCCGCGACAATGTGCCGGCCGTGGTGGACTGGTCGAAGGAGATGAAGGAGCTCGAGGCCTTCCTCGCGCGGATGCCCTTCAAGGTCCCGCTCTCCGCAAAGGTCTCCGACATCTCGGCCGGCGAACGGCAGAAATGCGAGATCCTGAAACAGCTCTATCTGAAGCGCCGCTTCCTGATCCTGGACGAGCCCACCTCGGTGCTAACGCCGGCGGAGGCCGACGAGGTGCTCGGCATGCTCCGCGACATGGTCGTCAGGGGCGAGCTGACGATCCTGATGATCACGCACAAATTCCGCGAGGTCATGGCCTTCGCCGACGAGGTCACGATCCTGCGCCGCGGCAAGCTCGCCGGAGCCGGCAAGGTCGCTGAGCTCACGCCAGACGCGATGGCCCGCACCATGATCGGGGCCGAGGAACTGACCGTGCAGCCGCCACGCACCGGCGAAGCCGGCCAGGCGCGGCTGGAACTGGAAAAAATTCGCGCGCTCGATGACGCCGGCGCCATTGCCGTCCACGACGTTTCCCTGACCGTGCGCGCCGGCGAGATCGTCGGCATCGCCGGCGTCTCCGGCAACGGCCAGCGCCAGCTCGTCGAGGTGCTGGCCGGCCAGCGCGAGGCCGAGAGCGGCGAGATCCGTGTCGCCGGCGATCCCTATCACGCCAGCCGCGAGGAGATGCGGCGCCACAAGATGTCGCTGCTGCCCGAGGAGCCGCTGAAGAACGCCTGTGTCGGCGGCATGAGCGTCGCCGACAACATCGCCTTCCGCGAGTTCGACCGCGCGCCGTTCGCCAGCGGCGGCTGGTGGCTCAATCGCAGCGCCTTCCGCAACGACGCCAGGAAGAAGATCGGGCAGTACAAGATCAAGACCCGCACGCCCGATACGCCGATCTCGGCGCTGTCGGGCGGCAACGTCCAGCGCGCCGTGCTCGCCCGCGAGCTCGGCGGCGACGTCGAGGTGCTGATTGCCGCCAATCCCTGCTTCGGTCTCGACTTCGCGGCGGTGGCGCAGATCCACGCGGAGATCATGGCGGCGCGCAACCGCGGCGCGGCGGTGCTGCTCGTCAGCGAAGACCTCGATGAACTGCTCGAATTGTCCGATCGCCTCGTGGTAATGTTCCACGGCGCGTTCGTGTATGAAGCACGGACCAGCGAGGCCGATCTCACCGTGGTCGGCCGGCACATGGCGGGACACTGACCAATCGTTTGAGCATGATCTTTTCGGAAAACCGCTGCACACTTTTCCGGATCATGCGTTGGGAGGACCGATGGACGGCGCAGACGAACGCGACGAGCACTTTCTGCGTCTGTCCTTTGCGGTCGCCCGCCGTTCCCTCACCCATGGCAACCATCCCTTCGGCTGCATCGTCGTCGATGCGGACGGCAAGGTGCTGATCGAAACCGAGAACGGCTACTTGCCGGACCGTGACGGCACTGCGCATGCCGAGCGCCTTGCGGCTACGCAGGCCTGCCGCTCGCTCGGCCGGGACGTGCTGGCAAAGGCCACGCTCTACTCCTCGGCAGAACCGTGCGCGATGTGCGCCGGGGCGATCTACTGGGCCGGCATCGGCCGCGTCGTCTACGGCCTCAGCGAGCACCGCCTGCGCGGCGTTACCGGCAACCATCCGGAGAACCCGACCCTCGACCTGCCCTGCCGCGCGGTCTTTGCCAGCGGTCAGCGACCGACGGAGGTCGTCGGGCCGCTGCTGGAGGCCGAGGCCGAAGCGCTGCACGACGGCGTGTGGACGAAGTAGCTCGATTTCGTAGGGTGGGTTAGCCGAAGGCGTAACCCACCTCTTCTGTTTCCGCAGACAAGAACCGTGGTGGATTACGCCTTCGGCTAATCCACCCTACATCACAGCACTCCAAAAACGAATGGCGCCGCGCGGGTCATGCGCGGCGCCATCGTTCTAGCTTGGAGACTTCAGTCGATCAGAACTTCACCGTGATGCCGCCGTAGACCGTGGACTCGGTGCAGCTCTTTGTGCTCTGGCCAGTCGGCGCGATCGTGCAGACGCCAGCCATGGCGTTGTGGTCGAGGCCGAACTTGTTCTGCCAGTAGCGGTAGGCAACCCACAGGTCGACGAAGTGCGAGTACTTGTCGCCCCAGACCGCCTTCGAGGCATCGAAGGTCAGGCGGATCGGCTCGCTGTTCAGCTCGGTCTTGGACTTGGTGCTGAAGATGCCTGTGCCCGACAGCGCGGGAAGGCCGTTCGAGTCACCCTTCGGTCCGTACCAGCCGGCGCGACCGCTGATCGACCAGAACTGCATGTTCGGCGGCAGGAAGCCGAGGTCCATGTAGTAGTTGATTTCGACGGCCCAGGTCGGGTTGTAGCTGACATTGCCGTCGGAGTTACAGGTCACGCCGGGGACGCCGGCGCCGAACAGGCCGCACTGGGTGAAGGCGTTGTGGTTCGAGAACTCCCAGTACATCAACGGAGCGACGTTGATGTAGCCCTTGTAGGGAAGGTCGAAGGCGAACTGGAGACCGGCGACGACGTCGCGCTTGGCGGGCGCGAGGAAGTTGTTCTCGGTGTTGGCATCCATGCCGACTTCGAACGAAATGTTGTGCAGCGGCCCCATGGTGAAGGCCTTGGTGTTGAAGATCTCGTTCCAGCCGAAGGTCGAACGGAACAGGCCGTAGATTTCGGTGGCGCCCGCGCAATCGCTGGCGGTGCCGGCGATGTTCACGCCCGGCGCAACGCAAGGCGAGGCAGGGTCGTTATGACCCGACTTGAACATCGAGATGGTGAAGAAGTTGGTGCCGTAGGCCCAGAGGTCGAAGTGGGTGAAGGAGTAGACCTGCTTGGCGGTGGTGCCGTTGATGCTGCCGTCCGGACGGACGCTCCACATGCCGGGGTCGGTACCCTTGGGCATCCACGAGAAGGACACGCGGTTGTCGATCACCAGGAAGAACGGGAGGTCGGCCGCCTTCTTGGCAGCCTTGACCGGCAGATCCGCCGCCTGGGCCAGGCCAGAGGTAGCGAGCGTAGCAAGTGACAGCGCGGCGGCTGCAATTGCCTTGAAGCGAAACGACATCCTGAATACCCCCAAGTTTGGACACGTAAAAATGAACGTCCCTTGGGTGCGACACTTGCGCCGATCTCCCGGGGTGAGAAGCCTCAACTTCTTTCAAGGCATGCCGCTTGTTTCGGCACGCGGCGGCATTTCACTGCGGAATTCCAGGGATTCTCGCGCGCTCCCTTCCGCCGGCCTACGACAAGGCAAGGCGGGCTATTGCCGGACATTCCCGTTTGATTTTGTTCGGCTTTCATGTCGGAGCGAGCGTGCAAGGCATGATGACCGACGGCCATCGTCGCATCGGTCCGCAAATGCATACGCGCGGTGGCGCGACTTTGCTCAACTTC
This sequence comes from Bradyrhizobium niftali, assembly GCF_004571025.1. Taxonomy (GTDB): domain Bacteria; phylum Pseudomonadota; class Alphaproteobacteria; order Rhizobiales; family Xanthobacteraceae; genus Bradyrhizobium; species Bradyrhizobium niftali. The sequence continues at coordinate 43,099 of NZ_SPQT01000017.1, forward strand.
AGGTCAAGCCTGCACAGCCGGTTCCGATTTGGTTTGAACCGTCACAAATTTGCAACAGACGTCACGCGCAAGCCGCGCCCGCAAGGACAGTCGCGAGGCGCTGGAGCACGATCCGCACCGGCCGGAGCGGCGACTCGCCGATATCAACCGCCTGCCGAAGCGTTGAGCAAGGGATGACGCTTTTCACACCTTACGCGGCGGTTCAAACTAGCTCACTATTGAGACACTTCACCCCATGCAAGCGCATCAGCGAATGTTAGATCCGACGCCTAACGGCCTGCATTCTGGCGAGTCCCCGCTGCTTCAGACGCTCGGGCTCACCAAGCGCTATGGGGATTTTCTCGCCAATGATTCCATCGACATCGACATCTGGCCGAAGGAAATCCACGCGCTGCTGGGCGAGAACGGCGCCGGCAAGTCCACGCTGGTCAAGGCGATCTACGGGCTGATCCAGCCCAGCGCCGGCGAGATTCGCTGGCAGGGCCAGCCGATCGTACTGTCCGGTCCGTCGGAAGCTCGCAGCCGCGGCATCGGCATGGTGTTCCAGCATTTCTCGCTGTTCGACAACCTCACCGTCGCCGAGAACGTCGCGCTCGGCCTCGACGGCAAAGAGTCCTTCAAGGACATGTCGGCGCGGCTGGAGCAGGTGTCGAAGACCTATGGACTGCCGCTCGATCCCAAACGCGAGGTCTGGCAATTGTCGGTTGGCGAGCGCCAGCGTATCGAGATCGTTCGCGCGCTGATGCAGGATCCGAAATTCCTGATCCTGGACGAGCCTACCGCCGTGCTGACGCCGCAAGAGGCCGACCAGCTCTTCATCGTGCTGGAGCGGCTCAAGGCCGAAGGCCGTGCCATCCTCTACATCAGCCACAAGTTGGAGGAGGTGAAGCGCCTCTGCGACACCGCCACGATCCTGCGCGGCGGCAAGAAAGTGGACACCTGCAATCCCCGGCTCGAGACCGCCGCCTCGCTCGCGCGCATGATGGTCGGCGGCGAGATCAAGGAAGTCAAAGCGCCCGCCGGCCGCAAGACCACCGTGCCGCGGCTCGTCGTCAACGACCTCACGCTCGCACCGAGCGAAGCGCACGGCGTTCGGCTTGAGCACATCTCGTTCGAGCTGAAGGGCGGCGAGATTCTCGGCGTCGCCGGCGTCGCTGGCAACGGCCAGGACGAGCTGTTCGCCGCGCTTTCCGGCGAGCGGCTGTCCAAGGACCCCGGCACGGTGGTGATCGAGGGCATCGCCGCCGGGCATCTGTCGATCACGCAGCGGCGCAAGCTGGGGGCCGCCTTCGTTCCCGAGGAACGGCTCGGTCACGGCACCGCGCCGCGCATGAAGCTGTCGGAGAACGCGCTGCTGACCGGGCACGCCGCCAGCGGCATGGTCCATCGCGGCTTCATCGACACCGCGGCCACGCTGAAGACCGTCGACCGCGCGACCGAAACGTTCGACGTGCGCAAGGCCAAGCGCGATCCGGAGGCTGCGAGCCTTTCCGGCGGCAATCTGCAAAAGTTCATCGTCGGCCGCGAGATCCTGCGCAATCCGGCGGTGCTGGTGGTGAGCCAGCCCACCTGGGGCGTCGATGCCGGCGCTGCCGCCGTCATCCGCCAGGCGCTGCTCGATCTCGCAACCGCCGGCGCTGCCGTGCTGGTGACCAGCCAGGATCTCGACGAGCTCGCAGAGATCGCCGACCGCATCGCCGTGATGTTCCACGGCCACCTGTCCGCGCCGCTTGCAACAAGCGAGGCGACCCGCGAAAAGCTCGGCCTTCTGATGGGCGGCAGCAGCCTGGAGCCGAAGGAGGCCGCGCATGCAGTTGGTGCTTGAGAAGCGCGCCGAGCGCTCCAACACGATCGCGCTGGTCTCGCCGCTGATCGCGATCGGGCTGACGATCGTCACCATGACCGTCCTGTTCGCGATCCTCGGCAAGAATCCGCTCCTCGCCCTGCATGCCTATTTCATCGCGCCACTCACTGACAGCTATTCGCTCCAGGAGATCGCGGTGAAGGCGACACCGCTGGTGATGATCGCGATCGGCCTGTCGCTCTGTTATCTCGCCAATGCCTGGAACATCGGCGCCGAAGGGCAATTCCTCATCGGCGCGGTCGCCGGAAGCTGGATTGCGGTGAAGACACAAGGCACCGACGCCGGGGCATGGGTGTTGCCGGCCATGCTCGTGCTCGCAGCCGCGGCAGGCGCGCTCTATGCGCTGATCCCGGCGATCTGCAAGGTGAAGTTCGGCGCCAGCGAGATCCTGACCAGCCTGATGCTGGTCTATGTCGCCGATCTCTTTCTCGACTATCTCGTGCGCGGCCCCTGGCGCGATCCGCAAGGCTTCAATTTCCCGACCACCGCCGAATTCGATCCGGTGGCGACGGTCCCGCTGCTGATCGAAGGCGGCCGGCTGCATCTCGGGTCGATCATCGCCCTGCTCGTCGTTGCGGCGGCGGCGATCCTGCTCGGACGAACCATCAAGGGATTCGAAATCCGGGTGGTTGGCGCGGCGCCGCGCGCGGCGCGGTTCGGCGGCTTCAACGCCAACCAGCTGATCATCCTGACCTTCGCGGTGTCCGGCGCGCTGGCCGGCCTTGCCGGCATCATCGAGGTCGCAGGCCCGGTCGGACATCTCCAGCCCGGTATCTCGCCAGGCTACGGTTTTACCGCGATCATCGTCGCTTTCCTCGGCCGGCTGAATCCCCTTGGAATATTAATTGCAGGCCTTTTTCTCGCACTGACCTTTATCGGCGGCGAGCAGGCGCAGATCGCGATGAAGATCCCGTTGGACGTCACCAAGGTATTTCAGGGCATCCTGCTGTTCTACGTGCTCGCCTGCGACTCCCTCATTCTCTACCGCTTCAAGCTGGTCTTCCCGAACCGACAGGTGGCCCGTGGAACTGGTTGAAGCCATCATCCTTGCGGTGCTCGCCGCCTCGACGCCGCTTCTGATCGCGGCGACCGGCGAGCTCGTGACCGAGCGCTCCGGCGTGCTCAATCTCGGCGTCGAAGGCATGATGATCGTCGGCGCGGCCTGCGGCTTTGCCGGCGCCTGGCTGACCGGCTCGATCTTCATCGGCGCGCTGTTCGGCATCGTCGCGGGCACGCTGATGTCGCTGATCTTCGCGCTGATGGCGCTCGGCCTCGCGGTCAACCAGGTCGCAACGGGCCTGGCGCTGACCATCCTCGGCATCGGGCTCTCCGGCCTGATCGGCGCCGGGTTCGTCGGCGAGCGCATCACGCCGGCGGTGCATCTTGCCATTCCCGGCCTCACCGGCATCCCGCTGATCGGCCGCGTGCTGTTCGGCGAGGACGCCTTCGTTTACTTCTCCATCGCGCTCATCATCGGCGTCTGGTGGTTCCTGTACCGCACGCGGGCGGGCTTGATCCTGCGCGCCTGCGGCGACAATCACGTCTCCGCGCACGCGCTCGGCTATCCCGTGCTGCGCATCCGCACTTTCGCCGTGATGTTCGGCGGCGCCTGCGCCGGGCTTGCCGGCGCTTACCTGCCGCTCGCCTACACGCCGTTCTTCATTCCCGGTATGACCGCGGGCCGCGGCTGGATCGCGCTGGCGCTGGTGGTGTTCTCGTCCTGGCGGCCCGGCCGTCTCGTGGTCGGTGCTTATCTGTTCGGCGCGGTGACGATCCTGCAACTGCACGCGCAGGGCTGGGGCGTCGGCATTCCCTCGCAGTTCATGTCGGCGCTGCCTTACCTTGCGACCGTCATCGTCCTGGTCCTGTTGTCCCGGGCGCGCACCGGCGGCTCGACCGCACCCGCTGCGCTCGGCACCGTGTTCGTGCCTGACCGCTGAGTTTTCAATTCCGCGGCGGGCGCGATGGGGCGCGCACGCTGCGGATCGTGGCTTTCCCCGACTATCTGGAGATCGATGATGAGAAAATCACTTCTTGCACTGGCTGCCGGGCTTCTGCTTGCCGGAAGCGTCAGTGCCGCCTCCGCCGCCGACAAGCTGAAGGTCGGCTTCATCTACCTCGGCCCGGTGGGCGACCTCGGCTGGACCTACCAGCACGAACAGGGACGTCTGGCGCTGGTGAAGGAATTGGGCGACAAGATCGAGACCACCACGCTCGAGAACGTCCCTGAAGGTCCCGACGCCGAGCGCGCCATCGAGCAGCTCGTTCGCGCCGGCAACAAGCTGATCTTCACGACGTCGTTCGGATACATGGATCCGACGCTGAAGGTCGCCAAGAAATACCCGAACGTGCATTTCGAGCACGCCACCGGCTACAAGCGCGACAAGAACATGTCGACCTATTCGGCCAAATGGTATCAGGGCCGCTACATCCAGGGCCTGATCGCGGCCAAGATGTCGAAGTCCGGCGTGCTCGGCTATATTGGCTCGTTCCCGATCCCCGAGGTCGTCTCCGGCATCAACGCGACGATCGTCGCGGCGCAGACGATCAACCCGAACATCAAGGTCAAGATCATCTGGGCCAACACCTGGTTCGATCCGGGCAAGGAAGCCGACGCCGCCAAGGCGCTGATCGACCAGGGCGCCGACGTCATCATGCAGCACACGGACTCGCCGGCGGCGATGCAGATCGCCAGCGAACGCGGCAAGCTCGCCTTCGGCCAGGATTCCGAGATGATCAAGTTCGGGCCCAAGACCCAGCTGACCTCGATCCTCGACACCTGGGGCCCCTACTACATCGAGCGCGTCAAGGCCGAGCTCGCCGGCACCTGGAAGTCCGAGGACACCTGGGGCGGCCTCGACAGCCACATGTTCGCGATGGCGCCCTACACCAACATGCCCGACGACGTGAAGAAGATGGCCGAGGATGCCCAGGCCGCGATCACCGCCGGCAAGCTGCATCCGTTCAAATGCCCGATCGTTGGGCAGGACGGCAAGGAGGTCGAGTGCAAGGGCGGCGCCAATCTCGCTGACGGCCAGATCCTTGGCATGAATTTCTACGTCAAGGGCATCGACGACAAGCTGCCGGGCAAGTAGCACGCTTCTTGCATTGCCTGGATCACCTGCTCCTCCCGGAGGAGGTTCGGAGGGGGTAGCCACAAGCACCCGGCACTTGTGGTTGCCCCCTCTTTCTATTTTGCCCCTATCCGGCCTGCATCGCCCGCGCCGCGGAACCGTGGCGGCGGATGAGATCGGCGACATCCAGTCCCGGAATCGCGCCGTCGATGACGGCCCATTGTCCTGCCACCATGACCCGGTCGGCCCGGTGCGCCCCGCACAGCACCAATGCGGCCAGGGGATCGCCATGGCCGGAGAAGCGCAGCTCGTCGAGCCTGAACAGCGCGAGATCGGCCGCCTTGCCGACGGCAATCTCACCGAGTTCCGGCCGGCCGACACAGGCCGCCGAGCCCTTGGTGGCCCAGCGCAGCGCATCCTTGTGGCTGACCTTCGTCACCCCGTAGCGCGCCCGTTGCAGCAGGAACGCGGCCCGTACCTCCTGCATCAGGTTCGACCCGTCGTTCGAGGCCGAGCCGTCCACGCCGATGCCGATCCCGACACCGGCCTCCTCCATCTCGCAGACCGGGCAGCAACCGGATGCCAGAAGCTGATTGCTGCAGGCGCAATGGCTGACGGTCGTCCCGGCCTTGCCGAGCCGCTTCATCTCGTCCGGATTGAAGAAGATTCCGTGGGCGAGCCAGGTCCGCGCATTGAGCCAGCCGCATTGCTCCAGATAGTCGAGCGGACGGCAGCCATACATCTGCTGGCAGAACTTGTTCTCGTCCTCGGTCTCGGCGAGATGGGTGTGCAGGCGCACGTCGAGCTTGTGGGCGAGATCGGCGGTCGCGCGCATCAGGGAGGTCGTGACCGAGAACGGCGAGCAAGGCGCGAGTGCGATCTGCACCATCGCATCCGCACCGCGCTGGTGATGCTTTGCGACCACGCGCGCGCTGTCGGCGAGAATCGTGTCCTCGTCCTGCACGACGCTGTCGGGCGGCAGACCACCGTCGCGCTGCGACAGGTTCATCGAGCCGCGCGTCAACAGCACGCGCATGCCGAGCCGTTTTGCGACTCCGACCTCGATATCGACGGACTCCTCGAGCCCCGCCGGAAACACGTAGTGATGATCGGTCGTGGTGGTGCAGCCCGACAGCAGCAGTTCGGACATCGCCACGGTCACGCCGAGCTCCAGCGCATCAGGCGTCATCCTCGCCCACACCGGATAGAGCGCCTGGAGCCAGGGAAACAGCTCGCGGTCCATCGCCGCCGGCAGCGCCCGCGTCAGCGTCTGGTAGAAATGATGATGGGTGTTGATGAGGCCCGGCAGCACGACGTGTTCGCCCGCGTCGAACACCGCGACATCCGTGGTCGCAGGCACGCCGCCGGCCGGCACGAGCTCGACGATTCGGCCATCCTTCACCACGATCCCGCGCCCGGCGCCGTCGGCGAGGATGGCCAGCGGATCCCTGATCCAGATCGGCTTTGCGTCGCTCATGATCCTGCTTCTCCCCACATCCGCTGACGGCAGACCGGCAAGCCGGAGGCCAGCCCGATCGCGTTCCAGCTGCGACTTCTTGTTGCGACTTGGCTCTGGTCTTGCAAGACTTTCCCTCGGTACAAATCACTCGGTGCAAGCGCTGGCGCAGCCATGGACTTGAATACCATCACAGCCGTAGCCCATCCGCAAACGCGCGCGCAGCTGCCCGTTTGGACGCCAGGTGATGCTTGGCTCGCAGGCGGCACGTGGCTGTTCTCGGAGCCGCAAGCGCAGCTGACACGGCTGATCGATCTCACCGATCTGAAATGGCCGGCGCTGACGATCACCGAGAGCCATCTCGGCATAGCCGCAACTTGCACTGTCGCGCAGATCGATGGGCTCGCCTGTCCGCCCGACTGGCTCGCGGCGCCGCTGATCAACCAGTGCTGCCGCGCCTTCCTTGCTTCGTTCAAGATCTGGAAGACCGCAACCGTCGGCGGCAATCTCTGCATGTCGCTGCCGGCGGGTCCGATGATCTCGCTCACATCAGCGCTCGACGGCGTCTGCACGATCTGGAAGGCCGGCGGCGGCGAACAGAAGATTCCCGTCATCGACTTCGTCACCGGCAACCAGCGCAACCGCCTGACGCCGGGCGACTTGCTGCGGCAGATCGATATCCCGATTGCCGCGCTGAAGCGCCGCACGGCGTTTCGTCAGATCTCGCTCGCCCCGGTCGGCCGCTCGGCAGCGCTCCTGATCGGCAGCCTCGATCCCGATGGCACGCTGGCGTTGACCGTCACCGCATCGACGGTGCGGCCGATCCGGCTCTCCTTCCCCAAACCGCCGGACGCGAACGCGCTTCGCGACGCGATCGTGCAGCAGATCACGGATGATCTTTACCACACCGACATCCACGGCAAGCCGCTCTGGCGCAAGCACATGACGGTGCGGCTCGCCGAGGAGATTCGCGGCGAACTCCTGGGGGCAACGCCCTCATGAGCTTCGAGATCAACGGCAAGACGTTTCCGCAGCAGCCACGCGCCGGCCAGTGCCTGCGCACGTTCCTGCGCGAGCTCGGTCATTTCGGCGTCAAGAAGGGCTGCGATGCCGGCGATTGCGGCGCCTGCACCGTGCTGCTGGACGGCGAGCCGGTGCACAGCTGCCTGATCCCGGCATTCCGCGCCGAGGGGCGCACCGTCACCACGATCGAGGGCCTCGGCGGCGACCACGGCGCGCATCCGCTGCAGCAGGCCTTCCTCGATGCGCAGGGCTTTCAATGCGGCTTCTGCACCGCCGGCATGATCCTGACCTGCGCCGCGCTGAACCAGGCGCAGCGCACCGATCTCGGCGCCGCGCTGAAGGGCAATATCTGCCGCTGCACCGGCTATCGCGCGATCGAGGACGCGCTGCTCGGCAAGATCAATGTCGAGGAGAGCGTCGAGGCCGGTGCCGCCTTCGGCCGCAGCCTTCCGGCGCCAGCAGGTCCCGATGTCGTGCGCGGCAAGGCACGCTACACCTTCGACACGCAGATTGACGGCCTGCTGCACATCAAGCTGCTCCGCTCGCCTCACGCCCACGCCAGGATCACCGCGATCGAAAAGTCCGCGGCGCTCGGCGTTCCCGGCGTGCATGCGGTGCTGACGCATGAGGATGCGCCATCCGTTCTGATCTCGACCGCGCGGCACGAGAAGGACTGGATGGACCCGGAGGACACCCGCATCCTCGACGACGTCGTGCGCTTCATCGGCCAGAAGGTCGCCGCCGTCGTCGCCGACAGCGAGGGCGCTGCCGAGGAGGCTTGCCGGAGGCTCAAGGTCACTTACGAGATCCTGCCTGCGCTGATCGATCCAGAGCAGGCGATGGCGTCCGGCGCGCCGGTCATTCATCCCGACCGGACCACCGAGAACCGGGTCGCCGACGCCCAGCGCAACCTCGCGGCCGAGACCCATGGCGAGTTCGGCGATGTCGCAGCAGCACTCGCCACATCCGCCGTCACCTACGAGGCCACCTTCCACAGTCATCGCGTGCAGCATGCGGCGCTGGAGACCCATGGCGGCCTCGCCTGGCTCGACGCTTCCGGTGTGCTCAACGTCCGCACCTCGACGCAGGTGCCGTTCCTGACCCGGCGCGCGCTGTCCGACATCTTCCAGCTGCCCATGGACAAGGTCCGCGTGTTCTGCGAGCGCGTCGGCGGCGGCTTCGGCGGCAAGCAAGAGATGTTCGTCGAGGACATCCTTGCGCTCGCTGCGCTCAAGACCGGACGGCCCGTGAAGCTCGAGCTCACCCGCGAGGAGCAGTTCATCGCGACCTCGACGCGGCATCCAATGCGGGTCCACATCAAGGCCGGTGCCGATGCCGACGGCATGCTCACCGCACTCCAGCTCGACGTGCTCTCCAACACCGGCGCTTACGGCAATCACGCCGGCCCGGTGATGTTCCACTCGCTGTCGGAGTCCATCGCCGTCTACAATTGCCCAAACAAGCGAGTGGACGGCTACGCCGTCTACACCAACACGGTGCCATCGGGCGCGTTTCGCGGCTATGGCCTGCCGCAAACGTTGATCGCGATCGAGGCCGCGATCGACGAGCTGGCCAGGCAGCTCGGCATCAGCCCCTACGACATGCGCCGGCGCAACATCGTCAAGCCTGGCGACCCCATGCTGTCGCCGCCGCCGTCCGAATTTCACGACGTGCTCTATGGCTCCTACGGGCTCGACCAGTGCCTCGATCTCGTCGAGCGCGCGATGCAGGCCGATGGCCCGCAGCCGGAGCTGTCGCCGGAATGGCTGATCGGCGACGGTGTCGCGCTGACCATGATCGACACGGTGCCGCCGGCCGGCCACATCGCGGACGCCATGATCGCGCTCAACGACGACGGCGGCTTCGACCTCACCGTCGGCACCGCAGAGTTCGGCAACGGCACCAGCACGGTCCACCGCCAGATCGCGGCGACGACGCTTGCGACCACCGTCGACAGGATTCGCCTGCGCCAGTCCGACACCGCCCATGGCGGCCACGACACCGGCGCCTATGGCAGCGCGGGCACTTTCGTCGCCGGCAAGGCGACGCATGCAGCCGCCATGCAGCTTGCGACCGAGCTGAGGGCCGCGGCCGCAGACGCCTGGCTCTGCGACGTCGAAAGCTGCTCGCTCGAGGGCGAGACCGTCGTCAGCGGCGTACGACGGATGTCCTTTGCTGAACTGGCGACGCTTGCACGCGAGCGTGGTCAACCGCTCGAGGCCAGCGGCAATTCCGGCGGCACGCCGCGCTCGGTCGGCTTCAACGTGCAGGGCTTTCGCGTGGCGGTGAACAAGGGCACCGGCGAGCTCAAGATTCTCAGAAGCGTGCAGGCGGCAGATGCCGGCATCGTCGCCAACCCGATGCAGTGCCGCGGCCAGGTCGAGGGCGGCGTCGCGCAGGCGCTTGGCGCTGCGCTCTACGAGGAGATGGTGATCGACGCGACCGGCCGCGTCACCAACCCGAAGTTCCGCGACTACCACCTGCCTTCTTTCGCCGACGTGCCGCGCACCGAGGTCCTCTTCGCCGAGACATCCGACACGGTCGGCCCCCTGGGCGCGAAGTCGATGAGCGAGAGTCCGTACAACCCGGTCGCCGCCGCGCTCGGCAATGCGATTGCAGACGCCACCGGCATCCGCTTCACGGCGCCGCCTTTCAAGCCGGACCGGCTGTTTCCGGCGCTGCACGACAAATTTGGTTAGGCTGTTTCGGGGGATTCATTCATGAGCAGCGAGGTCCATCCCGTCGACGAGGTCCTGCCGGTCCCGCGCCTGCTCGCACTCGGGCTCCAGCACGTGCTGGTGATGTATGCCGGCGCGGTCGCGGTGCCGCTGATCATCGGACGCGCGCTGAAGCTGCCGCCGGAGGACGTTGCCTTCCTGATCAGCGCCGACCTGTTCGCCTGCGGGATCGCGACGCTGGTCCAATGCCTCGGCTTTCCCGGCGTCGGCATCCGCCTGCCGGTGATGATGGGGGTGACGTTCGCCTCGGTCGGACCGATGCTCTCGATGGCGGTCGCACCCGATATCGGCCTGCTCGGCATCTACGGCTCCGTCATCGCCGCCGGCATCTTCGGCATCGTCGCCGCGCCCTTCGTCAGCCGGCTGCTGCCGTTGTTTCCGCCCGTCGTCACCGGCAGCATCATTCTCGTCATCGGCATCTCCTTGATGCGGGTCGGCATCAACTGGGCCGGCGGCGGCCTGCCGACGCTGACGAAGGTGGTCGATGGCGTCGCCGGCAGCTTTCCCAATCCAGCCTATGGGCAATTGCAGGGCCTTGGCATCTCGCTGTTCGTGCTGCTCTTCATCCTCGGCCTGATCAAATGGGGCACCGGCTTCCTCGCCAACGTTTCCGTGCTGCTCGGCATCGTCGCCGGCGCCGTACTCGCAACCATTCTGGGCGTGATGCATTTCGACAAGGTCACTGCCGCCTCCTGGGGCGCGCTGGTGATCCCCTTCCGCTTCGGCATGCCGCAATTTCATCTGGTGCCTGTTGTCACCATGTGCGTCGTCATGATCGTGGTGATGATCGAGTCGCTCGGCATGTTCCTCGCGCTCGGCGACATCACCGGCAAGGCGGTCGACCGCGAAGCCCTGAGCCGGGGCCTGCGCGCTGACGGCGTCGGGACGCTGCTCGGCGGCATCTTCAACACCTTTCCCTACACCTCGTTCTCGCAGAATGTCGGCCTGGTCTCAGTCACCGGCGTGCGCTCGCGCTGGGTGACGGTGACGGGCGGCTGCATCATGCTCGGGCTTGGCCTGCTGCCGAAGCTCGCGGCGCTGGTCGAGGCGGTGCCGCTGGTCGTGCTCGGCGGCGCGGGCCTCGTGATGTTCGGCATGGTCGCGGCAACAGGCGCGCGCATCCTCACCTCGGTCGATTTCCGCACCAACCGCTACAATCTCTTCATCGTCGCGATCTCGATCGGCTTCGGCCTGATCCCGCTCGCCGCGCCCGGATTCTTTCGGAACCTGCCGCATGATCTCCAGCCGTTGCTGGAGTCCGGCATTCTGCTTTGTGCGGTGGTCTCGGTGCTGCTCAATGCTTTCTTCAACGGCTTGAGCGGTGGCGCTGCGGCCGAGACAGATGCAGCGGCAGCCGCATCATCGGCACAACATGTCTAGCTAGCTGCCGCGATAGGTCGCGTAGCTCCAGGGCGTGACCAGCAGCGGCACGTGGTAGTGGTTTTCCGGCTCGCTGATCGCAAAGCGCAGCGGGATCTCGTCGAGGAACGCCGGCTCTGACAGCGGCACGTTGCGCTCGGCGTAATATCTGGCGACGCGAAAGCGAAGCTCGTAGCGGCCGATCGGAAGCGGGCGCCCGCCGATCAGCGGCTGGTCGGTCCGCCCATCAGCATTGGTGACGGTGCGCGCGATGACGCGGCTCTCGCCGAGACTCGCGAGCTCGATCAGCTCCACGGGGATGCCGGGCGCAGGTTTGCCGGCGTGGTTGTCCAGCACATGCGTCGAGAGCCGGCCGTGCACCTTGAGCTTGTCGTCGGCGACGACGAGCTGATCGAGCCGCAGCGCCGAGATGCGGCCAATCTCCTCGATCGCACGTCGCGTCTCGGTCTTGGCAATATTGAGCAGCCGCGTCTCGAAGTCGCGCAGCACGGAATCCTTGGTGTGGCGGCGCACGCAGACGATGTAGGGGAAGCCGAACTTTTCACGGTACGCATTGTTGACGCGCTCGAACGCGGCATATTCGGCGTCCGACAGCCGGTCGAGCCCGGCGCTGTTCTGCTCGTCGGTCGATTCCGCCGTGAGGCCCGCGGCGCGCTGGGTCTTGTTGGCGAGATCGGGATGCGCCCGGATCAGCGCCAGCTGCACGTCGGGTTCGGCGCTCTGGATCGCTGCCATCAGCGCGGTGTGCAACTGGTTGATGCCGGTGAATGGCCGCTGCCCGGCGAGCTTCTCCGCAATCCACGGCGAATATTCGACGACATTGGCGAGCGCCGCGACGAAGCCGGCTTTGTCAGCGGCGTTGAGATCGGCGAGCGGGATTTGCGACATCGTAGCTTACCCGATCTCGAACGCGTCGGCGGCCAGGTGCGCGTGCTTGTCGTGCCAATGCTGCGCGATCTGGAGCCGCGTCGGCACCCAGACGCGCTCGTGCTTGCCGATGTAATCCAGGAAGCGGATCAGCCCCGCGGCGCGACCGGGCCGGCCGGCGAGGCGGCAGTGCAGCCCCACCGACATCATCTTCGGCGCGGCCTCGCCTTCGGCGTAGAGCACGTCGAAGGCGTCCTTCAGATAGGTGAAGAACTGCTCGCCTTCGGCAAAGCCCTGCGGGTTGATGAACCGCATGTCGTTGGCGTCTAACGTATAGGGGATGATGAGCTGCTTGCCCCTGGCGCCCTTGACCCAATAGGGCAGATCATCGGCATAGGAGTCGCAGAGATAGAGGAAGCCACCCTCCTCCATCAGGAGACGGTTGGTGTTGATCGAGGAGCGTCCGGTGTACCAGCCGAGCGGCCGCGATCCGGTCGCCTCAAGGTGGACGCGGATCGCCTCGGCGATCTCGGCGCGCTCCTGCGCCTCGGTCATGTCCTTGTGCTCGATCCATTTCAGGCTGTGGCTCGCGATGTCCCAGCCGGACTCCTTCATCGCGGCAACGATGTCCGGATTGCGCTTCAGCGCGGTGGCGACGCCGAACACGGTGGTCGGCCACTTCCGTTCGTTGAACATCCGCCACAGCCGCCAGAAGCCGGCGCGCGAGCCATATTCGAACATCGATTCGATATTGGCGTGGCGCTGGCCCGGCCAGGGCTGCGCGCCGAGCACGTCGGACAGGAAGGCTTCCGAGGCGCGGTCGCCGTGCAGGATGTTGTTCTCGCCGCCCTCCTCGAAATTGACGACGAACTGCACCGCAACCCGCGCGTTGCCCGGCCATTGCGGATGCGGCGGGTTGCGGCCGTAGCCGCGGAGATCGCGCGGGTAGCGGGTATCAGTCACTCAGACTTCCTCGAAGCGGATCGGCAGCGCGCCCTTCCACAGCACGCTCTTGCCCAGCGTCGCGAGATTCTCCAGCCCCGAGGTCACCGTGATGAAGTGATTGCCGGCGAGCTGGCCCATCTTGCTCGCGAAGCTCACGCCGCCATACGCCATCAAGATCTCGGTCTCGCTGATGCCGCCGGGATAGAGGATGATCTGGCCGGGCGCGGGATAGCTGGTGTGGTTCTCATAGCCGACGCCGAAATCGAGGTCGCCGAGCGGCATCCACACCGCCTCGCCGCTCCAGCGCACGTGGATGATGTGGCTTTCGAACGGCATGGCCTTGCGGAACGCGGCAACGGTCTTGGGCGCCGCTTGCTCCTCGAAGCGGGCATCGAAGGTGTAGTCGCCGGCACGGATAACGAGTTTGCTCATCTCATCTCTCTGGATCGGGGGCTAAAGGCCCCACGGGGAACTTTCAAGCAAAGAGCATTCCATCGGGCTTCGCGCAAGGGGCGCGACACCTCACCTGCGGTCGTAGGACCAGCCGAAAATGCCGCTCCGCCGCGTTTCCGGCTCGGGCTCGGCGACAGGCGGCGGCGCCTCCTTGAGTTCCGCCTGCGGCGGGGGTGGAGGCGGTGCGGGAAGGTTCTCGCATTTCATCGAGTAGACCAGCTTGCCGTCCGCGGTCCGCCCGATCGGCGCGCAGGGGTCCGGATGCGCCGCCGAACTCCTCGGAGTGGGCTTGACCTGCGCCGCAGCCGGCGCCGCGATCAGGAGAAGGACCAGCAGATATTTCGACATCGTTGTCGCCTGAAAACCAATTCGCCCCATTCAACCGGATTGCCGGGGGCAAGTCCATCGGGCCCGACCGGCCTATTGCCGAATATTTAGCCGGGACCAGAAAAATGGCTCGCCGCAACGTGAAGGTGGCGCCGCTGATATTCGCCAGGTCCCATCGCCATGTCAGCCGCGACGACGAACACATTTCTCACAGCCGGAGCGTCGTCACGGGAGAAACAACGATGCAAAAAACTTTCGCCATTCTCGGCGCCACGCTGATTGCCGCCGCCACCATCCAGACCGCCGCTGCGAGCGACCGCCACCACGGCCGCAAGGCACAACCGGCCCCCATCACCCAATCGGTGCGCGACTCCAACGCCGCGCTCTGGCCGTCGCAGCCAACTACGCCCGACTGGTCGCGCTACACCAACGGCGCCATGTCGGCACCGGCGGGACGGTAGAAGGTGGACGATCTCACCATCTCCATCACGGTCACCCCCGCGCAACGCGGGGGTGACCGTGATGAATTGGGACTCGCCGCCTCCACATCGTCATTGCGAGCGGAGCGAAGCAATCCAGAGTCTTTCCACGGAGGGATTCTGGATTGCTTCCGCCTTCGCTAGAGCTTCGGGACAAGTCGCTTCGCTCGCAATGACGGAGCATGAGGCATCGACGTCGTCCTCCAAATACAACTGTCATTCCCAGCCTTGTGCGCACTGGGGCGGGGAATCCAGTACGCTGCAGCTTCTCGATTCAATCACCGCCGTCTCAGAGTACTGGATCGCCCGGTCAAGCCGGGCGATGACGCCGAGTGTTGGGCGAACTGTCTCCACACCGTCATTGCGAGCGGAGCGAAGCAATCCAGAGTCTTTCCACGGAGGGATTCTGGATTGCTTCGCTTCGCTCGCAATGACGGAGCATGAGGCATCGACGTCGTCCTCCAAATACAACTGTCATTCCCCGCGAAGGCGGGGAATCCAGTACGCTGCGATCTCTCGGCTGAACCACAACTGTCTCGGAGTACTGGATCGCCCGGTCAAGCCGGGCGATGACAGCGAGCAGTTGGATGCAGACACGCCTTCGCAGCCTCGCGGCGGATTTCGCCCGAGCTTTGTTTTGTCGCTCCACCCTCTTTGTCCAAGAGGGCGCAGGGAAGGCCGGGTGCTGACCTGGCACCCGCGGTCTGCTGCGCGAGGTGGTGCGAAGAAACCGCACAGCAGCATACAGGTGTAGCCAATCACTCGGCCTTCCCTGCGCAGTGGTTGGACGGCTTATGCCGTGCTCTCCCGGGAGCCGAGTTCGTTCTGGCCTCCCTCGCCTTCGCGGAATTCACCGACGCCGCGCCGGTTGACGCGACTGCCGCCTCCGCCAAGGCTTGACCGTAGCAACGACGGCCAGGACCACACGGTTTTGCCGTACGCACGGCTCGCCATTTCGCCGCAGTCTTCCCAGCCCTGTCGACGGAGCCGGAAACTTACAAACGAGACGAACCTGACAGCGCCGCTCGTCTGGCACGCAGCCTTGGGCTCACGGAGAGCAATCCGCCCTGCCCTTGGCCTCTCGCGCCCGACGCTGCCGCGTCCACCGCAAGCCCGGCTCGCGAAAATGACGACCACATGATCGCCCCTCAAGGATGAGCCGGGATGGGCGACACATACGACAAATCCGAATTTCGGTAAAGCGGAATATATTCATGGAAGGGCATTGACAGGCGGGCGAAACAGGACGGACGGCGGGCCAGCCCGTCCCCGAAGCAACAAAGGGGCGGTGCAAAGCACCGCCCCTTTGGCGAAATCGGTGAACCTTCCCGCGGATCTGACGATGACCTCGGATTGCACTCCGTCCAGGCCAAGGCGAAAACGACCGCCTAGTAGGGCTGATAATAATAGCGCTGGCCGTAGTAGGGACCGCCGCCGTAGTAGCCCGGGCCGCCGTAGTAAGGACGCTGACCATAGTAATAGTTGTCCTCATAGTACTCGCGGCGCCGCTGCTCGGCGATCACCCCGCCGATGATGCCCGCCGCGGCACCCATGACCGCAAGGCCCGCAGCGTTCGGTCCGCGTCGATAGTAGCGACGTCGGGCTGCGCTGAAATCGGTGACGTCGGAGGCGGCCTGCCCCGCCGTGACGACCTTTGCGGACACCGCCTTGGCCGGTCCCGCGGACGCGGCAGCCGAGGGCGATGCAGAGGTTGCGACCAGTGCCAGGCTGGCGACCGCGGCCAGTACAATGCTGCGGCCAGCCGCGGAATTCATCGGTCCATCACTCATTTTGTTTTGACCTTCCTCTGCTCTCGCCCAAATTGACCTATGCAAACGATATATAATGCGCAAACCGCTGAAATGGTTCGTGATCGCGGCAATCTGCCACGCTTTGAACGATTGTAAACCGAACGACCAGATGCAGCTTGAACCACTCAACCTGAGCGGATAATGAACAGCCGCGCCGTTTTTCGGTCGCCGTAAGCGTTTCACGTGAACCAACGCATCAACCGACGCCGTCGGGATCGATGCCATTTGCAGGGTTCAACGTGACTGACGCGTCCTTTTCCGTAAGAGAAATCAGATGATTGCGGTTCGCAAACTGCCGGCGCGCTATGCGCCGATCGTAATGCCTTTTGTGCTGTCCATCCTCATGACGGCCGTGGTGTCGGTCATTTCGACGCTTCGAAGCCTCGGCGCAACGCCGGCCTTCCTCGCGACTTGGCCGGGCGCCTGGGCGCTGTCATGGCTGGTCGCCTTTCCAACGCTGCTGATGGTGTTGCCACTGGTCCGCCGCATCGTGGCGTGCGTCGTTGCTTCTCCGTCTCAGTGAACCGGAAAAGCGCTTGGCATCGCGCTCTACGACAGCGCCCCGAGCACGCCGCGCGTCGCCTTGTCGATCTCCTCGACATAGCGGCGGCGGGCGAAGTTCTCGGTGAGGAAGCCGACCACCTTGCGGCTGTCGGTGGAATCGACCACCGCCAGCATCTCGGCTTCCGCCTCGTCGAACACCGCCATCGCCGACTTCACGTTCATTTCCGGGATCAGCACGATGTCGATCAGACGGGCGAGCTCGATCACCTGGATGTCGTCGGCGATGGTGTCGAGGTCGCTGGAGAACAGATCGGGCAGCAGGACGAGGCCGACATATTCATCCGCATTGTTGACGATGACGATTCCGGGCCGCGAGCCCAGCGCGAATTCGCGCCGGACGGCAGCGATTGTCGTGGTCGACGGGACCTTGCCGACGTCGGAGCGCATCAGGCGCTCGACGGTCAGATTACGCAGCCAGCCGACGTCGTTGGCGCTGCGGATGGTCTCGCCGCGCAGATGCAGGCGCCAGGTCGAGAACGAATGGCCGAACATGAAGCGCACGCAGATCGAGGTGACGATGCAACCGGCGAGCACGACGGCGGTGACGTCGACATTGCGGGTCATCTCGAGCACGAGGAACGACATGGTCAGCGGGCCGCCGACAATGGCGACGCCGAGCGTCGCCATGCCCGTCAGCATCGCGACCAGCGGATCAATCACGAATTCCGGGCTGATGAGCAAAAGGATTCCGGCAAAGAACTTTCCGATCAGGCTGCCGACGAACAACGAGGCAAAGAACAGACCGCCGCGGAAGCCCGAGGCGAGCGAGATCAGGCAGGCCGTCAGCTTCAAAGCGATGATGATCGCGACCAGGCCGATCGTCATGTCGTGAAAGAGGTCGAGCACCATGGCACCGTGGCCGGCCGCCAGCACCTGCGGCGTGACGATGGCAAAGCTGCCGACGATGAGGCCGCCAATCACCGGGCGCAGCCAGACCGGTAGCCAGGCAAACAGGCGCTCGAACATCGAAGACGACCGCATCACGGCGATGCCGACGCCGCTGGTGATGAGGGCGAGACCGATCAGGGCCAGGTACTGCTCGACGCCGACGGCGCTGACCTTCGGTATCTCCAGCGAATACGGCGCGCCGCCGAGCCATTGCGCGGTCAGGGCCCCGGCGAGCGAGGCGGCCAGGATCGGGGCGGCGCTGCTGACCGAATAGACGCCGACGATCAGCTCGCAGGCGTAGAAGGCGCCGGTGATCGGCGCGCCGAACGCCGCGGCGATCGCGGCGGCCGCGCCGCAGCCGACCATCAGGCGCAGATCGTTGCGGCGCAGATTGAAGAACTTGCCGAGCAGCGAGGCGATGCCGGAGCCGATCTGGGTATAGCCGGCCTCGAGGCCGACCGAGGCGCCGCAGCCGTTGGAGATCAGCGTCTGGCTCGATACCACCAGGCTGTCGCGCATCGACAGATTGCCGCCGCGCAGCGCATTGGCCTCGATCGGATCGACCGCGCTGGAGATCTTCATCCGCCGCCGCGACCATTCCATGATGCCGAGCGCCAATCCGCCGAGCGCAGGCGCGATCAGCGCCGCCCAGGGGCTGACCCAGGCGTTGGCCGACAGGCGGACGTCGACGGGAATGCCGTAGATGAGCATATGGGCAATCTGCGCGATCTCGGCCATCAGCGTCACGATGGCGCCGGCCAGCGTGCCGATCACCAGCGCGAGCGGGATCAGGTAGAATTCGTTGCTGCGCAGGAGCGCGCGCAGGCGAACCATGACGCGGTTCGATCCCTTGCGATCGACGAGATGTCTGATCCGCACGAACACCTTCTGCTCGCCCTACCCTTCCGACATGCCGTAGCCGGCCATGCGCTGGCGAACCCGCTCGATCTCGGCGCTAGAGAGCAGCGGCGGTTTCCCGATCTGGAGGCAGCCGTGATATTGCCGCGCCAGGGTCTCGACCTCGACGGCGAGCCACATCGCCTTGTCCAGCGTCTTGCCGATCGCGATCATGCCGTGATGGTCGAGCAGGCAGGCAAGCCGCCCCTCCAGCGCCCGCACCGCGTGTTCCGACAGTTCCTCCGTTCCGAAGGTGGCATAGGGCGCGCAGCGGATGCTGTCGCCGCCTGCGGCCGCGATCATGTAGTGCACGGGCGGGATCTCCATGCCCATGATGGCCAGGATGGTGCAATAGGTCGGATGGGCATGGACCACGGCGTTGACGTCGGGCCGGGCCTTCAGGATGTCGCGGTGGAAGCGCCACTCGCTGGACGGCCTCTGATCGGGCGCGTGCGAGCCGTCCTTCGCCATGAACACGATCTGGTCGGGCGTCATGGCCTCATAGGGCACGCTGGTCGGCGTGACCAGCAGCCCGTCCACATGCCGGACGCTGATATTGCCCGAGGTGCCCTGGTTGATGCCGAGCGCATTCATGCGGCGGCAGGCGTCGATGATGGCCTGTCTCTTGGCGGGCTCGTCCGCGATCATCGACATCTCGATTTCTTCTCGGCTTCTTGGCGATGGGCGTTTGTCAGACCGGAAGTACGTCAAAGCAATATGGCAGCGCAAGCGAAAGCGACCGGATCGCCCGTCGTTTCGCCGGCTGGGCCGCGGCTCCACGAAATAGACCGTGGAATCAACGGATTAACGGATCGTCGCAATCCTACGGCAGGCTCGCCCGGACGGCCGCGATGCCGTTGATCACGAACTGCACGGAATAGGCGGCGAGCAGCATGCCGAGCACGCGCGACAGCACCGCATTTCCGGTGCGCCCGAGGGTGCGGGCGATCAGGCTCGCGGAGAGGAAGCACAGCATGCAGAGCGGACGCGTGCTCCGAGGTCGCCTTGTCGGCCTCGCGGGCCTCGCGATGCGGGCGGTCGCCGAAGATCATCTGGTAGGAGACGCCGAACAGCAGCAGCCCGCCGGCGATCTGGAACGCGGGGATGCCGATCCCGAGCCGCCGCAGCAGCCAGTTTCCGACCAGCGCGATCACCACCAGGATCGAGGCCGCGATCAGCGGCGCGCGCAGCGCGATCGTACGCTTGACCGTGTCGGACATGCCCCCGGTCGCGGCGAGGAAAGCCGGCGCAAGGCCGACGGGATCGACCACCAGCAGCAGCGTCACGAAGGCGGACAGAGCGAAGTCGAGCATGCGGGTGGGTCTCACGCGAGGTGGAGCCGCAATCCATATCGGCTCGAGGCGGCCTTCGCGAGGAACATTTGCCCTCCCAGAGTCTTGGTCGCGCGAGGATTGAGGAGGGCATCGCCTTCCCGTGTCACCTCGAGAGGAGGGTTTTTATGGCCAAACGAACAAAGAAACGTGCGAACGCGAAAAAGACCGCGGCGCGCCGCCCACGTCAGGCGCCGAAGATGCTGAGCGACCTGTTCCTGGAGACGCTGAAGGACATCTATTTCGCCGAGAACAAGATCATCAAGACGCTACCGAAGATGGCGAAGGCGGCGCACTCCAAGCAGCTCTCCGCTGCCTTCAACAAGCATCTGCGCGAGACGCAGGGCCAGGTCAAACGCCTCGATCAGATCTTCAAAATGCTGGGCAAGCCCGCGCGCGGCAAGCCCTGCGAAGCGATCAACGGCATCACCGACGAGGGCGCCGAGATCATGAAGGATTTCAAGAACGCCCCCGCCCTCGACGCTGGCCTGCTCGCCGCGGCTCAAGCCGTCGAGCACTACGAGATCTCCCGCTACGGCACACTACGCACCTGGGCCGAGGAGCTCGGCATGCCGGACGCCGCCAGGCTGCTCCAGGCGACGCTCGATGAGGAAGAGGCGACCGATCGCACGCTGACCGAGCTCGCCACCTCCGTCATCAACCTCGAAGCGGAAGAGGAATACCGCGCCGCCGCCTGATCGGCGCGCCGCGCCTAACTGTTGCCTTCGACGCCGCGGAACATCTCCGCGGCGTCGTGGCGTCTGACTGCAAGGGCCTCCTCGGGTTCGAGGGGACAGGCATGCTCCAAACGCGCGATGCTGGAATTCCGGGGAACCGTCCCCATATGCTGGTCTTCCAAACGCAGCGCCTTTCCCGAGTCTTGCCATGCAACCCAAAAATCCCCTCGACTGGATGCTGTCCGAAGCCCTGGACTCGCTGACCCGCGCCGACCGGCTGCGGCAGCAGTTCGGCCGCCAGGAAGCCTGCTGGGAGCCGCCGATCGACGTGCTCGAAACCGAGCATGAGCTCCTGATCCTGGTCGCGCTTCCCGGCGTCAATCCCGACAATGTCGAGACGGTGATCCATGACGGCGCGCTCGTGATCTCCGGCCAGCGCACGCTTCCGCCGGAGCTTCGCAACGCCCGCATCCACCGGCTCGAGCTACCGCAGGGCCGCTTCGAGCGGCGCATCGCGCTTCCCCTTGGCCGCTACGCCATCAGCCGCTTCGTGATGGACGGCTGCGTCGCGCTGCGCCTCGCCAAATCCTGAGGTCGATCATGGCCACCGAACAGATGAATACCCAGACCAATTCCGAAAACAATTCCGACGTGAAGATTCCCGACGACGCGCTGATCATCATCCCCGTGCGCGAGATGGTGCTGTTTCCCGGCGCCATCGCGCCGATCGCGATCGGCCGGGCGAAGTCCATCGCCGCCGCGCAGCAGGCGCTGCGCGAGCAGCGGCCGGTCGGCATCGTCCTGCAGCGCAGCCCCGAGATCGAGGAGCCCGGGCCGGACGATCTCTACCGGGTCGCGACCATCGCCAACATCGTGCGCTACATCACCGCGCCCGACGGCACGCATCACATCGTCTGCCAGGGCGTGCAGCGCGCGCGCATCCTCGACTTCCTGCCGGGGACGCCGTTCCTGGCCGCGCGCTTCCAGCAGATCCCCGAGCCGACCACGAGTTCGCCCGAGATCGAGGCGCGTGCGCTGAACCTGCAGCGCCAGGCCATCGAGGCGGTCGAGCTGCTGCCGCAGGCGCCGCCCGAGCTGGCCGCGATGTTCCAGGGCACGACAGCGCCCGGCGCGCTGGCGGACCTGGCGACCTCGTTCATGGACATCAAGCCGCAGGACAAGCAGGAGGTGCTGGAGACCATCGATCTCGCCTTGCGGGTCGAGAAGGTGTCGAAGCATCTGGCCGAGCGGCTGGAGGTGCTGCGCATCTCCAACGAGATCGGCCAGCAGACCCGCGCCAGCTTCGACGAGCGGCAGCGCGAGGCGATCCTGCGCGAGCAGATGGCGACCATCCAGCGCCAGCTCGGCGAAGGCGACGGCAAGGCGGCCGAGGTCGCCGAGCTGACCGCTGCCATCGCCAAGGCCAACATGCCGCCGGAGGCGGAGGCACACGCCAAGAAGGAGCTGCGCCGCTACGAGCGCATGCCGGAGGCTGCCGGCGAAGCCGGCATGGTCCGCACCTACCTCGACTGGCTGATCGAGCTGCCCTGGGAGCTGCCCGCGGAGAAGCCGATCGACATCAAGGAAGCGCGCCGCATCTTGGATGCCGATCATTTCGGCCTGGAGAAGATCAAGAGCCGGATCATCGAATATCTGGCGGTGCGCAAGCTCGCCCCGCAGGGCAAGGCGCCGATCCTGTGCTTCGTCGGCCCGCCCGGCGTCGGCAAGACCTCGCTCGGCCAGTCCATCGCACGCGCGATGGATCGCCCGTTCGTGCGCGTCAGTCTCGGCGGCGTGCATGACGAGGCCGAGATCCGCGGCCACCGGCGCACCTATATCGGCGCGCTGCCCGGCAACATCATCCAGGGCATCAAGAAGGCCGGCACGCGGAACTGCGTCATGATGCTGGACGAGATCGACAAGATGGGCCGTGGCGTGCAGGGCGATCCTTCCGCTGCCATGCTGGAGGTGCTCGACCCCGAGCAGAACGGGACGTTCCGGGACAATTACCTGGGCGTGCCCTTCGACCTGTCGCGCGTGGTGTTCATCGCGACCGCCAACATGCTGGACCAGATTCCGGGTCCGCTGCTGGATCGCATGGAGCTGATCAGCCTCGCCGGCTACACCGAGGAGGAGAAGCTGGAGATCGCGCGGCGCTATCTGGTGCGGCGTCAGCTCGAGGCCAACGGCCTGACGGCCGAGCAGGCCGAGATCGAACCGGAGGCGCTGAAGCTGGTCGTCAAGGGCTACACCCGCGAGGCCGGCGTGCGCAATCTTGAGCGCGAGATCGGCAAGGTGTTCCGCCATGCCGCGGTGCAGGTCGCCGAAGGCACGGCCGCCAAGATCGTGGTGAGCCCGAAGGACATCGCCACCGTGCTCGGCCAGCCGCGCTTCGAAGGCGAGATCGCGCAGCGCACCAGCATTCCGGGCGTGGCCACCGGCCTTGCCTGGACGCCGGTCGGCGGTGACATCCTGTTCATCGAGGCCTCGCGCGTGCCGGGCCGCGGCGGGATGATCCTGACCGGCCAGCTCGGCGACGTCATGCGCGAGAGCGTGCAGGCCGCGATGACGCTGGTGAAGAGCAAGGCCAGCCAGCTCGGCATCGATCCACAGCTGTTCGAGAAGAGCGACATCCACGTTCACGTCCCGGCGGGCGCAACCCCGAAGGACGGGCCGAGCGCGGGCGTTGCGATGTTCACGGCGCTGACGTCCCTGCTCACCAACCGCACGGTGCGCAGCGACACCGCGATGACCGGCGAGATCTCGCTGCGCGGCCTGGTGCTGCCGGTCGGCGGCATCAAGGAGAAGGTGGTGGCTGCGGCCGCCGCCGGACTGAAGCGGGTCATGCTGCCGGCGCGCAACAAGCGGGACTACGACGACGTCCCGAAGAGCGCGCGGGACAACCTCGAATTCATCTGGCTGGAGCGCGTCGACGAGGCCATCGCCGCGGCGCTCGAGCCGGCCGAGGCCAAGGTCGAAGCGGCGGAGTGAATGCGATGAAGAAACTGCTGGAAAGAGCGAAGAAATCGCGCAAGACGCAGCGGCTGCGCCAGCTGCTCGATCGCGCCATCGACGGGATTCGCGATGCGCTCGCGGGACCCGAGCCGCGGCTTCAGCCGGTCCCGGTCCGGGGCAGGCGCCGCAAGAGCTGAACCCCTCCGCTTCAGCCCTCGCGGTCGTCGAACATAAAAGGCCCCCTCCTGCGAGGGGGCCTTTGCTTTATCAGGCCACGGCGTCCTTGGCAGCCTTGACCGGGCGGGCGCGGACGATCTTCCGGGCCGGCTTGGCCTTGAACATCATCTCTTCACCCGTGAACGGGTTGGTGCCCTTGCGCGCCTTGGTCGCGGGCTTCTTGATGACCACGAACTTGGCGAAGCCCGGCACCAGGAACAGGCCGTTCTTCTTGAGCTCCTTGTGACCGACGTCGGTCAGCGTCTCCATGACGCTCTTGACGTCGCGCTTGGAAAGCTCGGTGGCGGTCGCAATCTTTTCGATCAACTGCGATTTGGACATTTGGGCTGGCATCGTGTCTCCTCTGATTCGTTGCCGGTTGCATATTAGACCAACCGGCGAAGGCCTAGAGCCTTCTGCACAGTTTTGTCGCGATTTTACGGGCTTTTTTGGCCCTCTGTGGCAAAAAACCCTGCTTTTTAGCTACTTCCGGAGCGGGAGGAGCCTCTGGCAGCGGATTTTACCTTGTTTCAAAGGCCCGCACGCAGCCTTGCTAAAGCTGATTCGCTGCTTTCGACAAGCGACGACCGGCCTCTTTGTGCAAGGCCGGTCGCGATTCACCCTGAAAAATAAGGCTAGATTGCATCGCCGAGACGATCCGACCTCTCCCCGCAAGCGGGGAGAGGTGAAGAAAGAAGGTTAGATGCGCTCGATGACGATGGCCGGCGCCATGCCGCCGGCGGCGCACATGGTGACGAGGCCGCGCTTGAGGTCGCGCCGTTCGAGCTCGTCGAGCACGGTGCCGATCAGGATCGAGCCGGTCGCGCCGATGGGATGGCCGAGCGCGATCGAGCCGCCATTGACGTTGACCTTGGCGCGGTCGAGCTTGAGGTCGCGGATGTATTTCTCCGCCACCACCGCGAAGGCCTCATTGATCTCGAACAGGTCGATGTCGTCGATGGTCAGCCCCGCCTTCGCCAGCACCTTGCGCGTCGCCGGCACCGGCGCGTTCAGCATCAAGGTCGGCGAGTCCCCCATGTTTGCCATCGCCACCACGCGGGCGCGCGGCTTGAGGCCGTGCGCCTTGGCGTAGGCGGGCGAGGCCAGCAGGATCGCGGCGGCGCCGTCGACGACGCCGGACGAATTGCCGGCATGGTGCACGAAGTCGATGTCGAGGTCCGGATATTTCTGCAGGATCAGGCTGCGATAGGTGGTGCCCTTGTCGTCGAGCGCATAGTCGGCAACGGCGGGGAAAGCCGGCTTCAGGCTGCTGAGGCCTTCCATCGTGGTCTGCGGCCGCGGATACTCTTCGTGGTCGAGCGCAAGGCTGCCGTCTTCGCGATGAACGGGCACGAGGCTCTTCTTGAAGTGCCCGTTCGCCATCGCATGCGCGGCGCGCTTCTGGCTCTCCAGCCCGAGCGCGTCGACGTCCCGCCGGGTGATGCCTTCCATGGTCGCGATCGCATCGGCGCAGACGCCCTGATGCGACTGCGGATGCCGCGCGCGCAGGCGCAGATTGCCGCCATCCATCATCATCGGACCGCCACCGCGGCGGCCCTCCATCGACATCATCTCGCAGCCGCCGGCGATGACGAGGTCTTCGGCGCCCGCCATGATCGAGCTTGCGGCCATGTTGACGCTGGTGATGCCGCTTCCGCAGAAGCGATCGAGCGTCACTGCGCTGGCGCGCACGTCGTAGCCGGCATCGAGCGCCGACATGCGGCCGAGATCGCCGCTTTGGGTGGCGACCTGCGCGCTGCAGCCCCAGACGATGTCGTCGACGTCGGCCGTATTGATGCCGGTGCGATCGGCGAGCGCGCGCAGCACGGTTGCGCCCAGTTGCTGCGGATGAATGCCCGAGAGCGCTCCCTTGCCGGCCTTGCCGACGCCCCGCGGTGTCCTGCAAGCATCGATGATCAGCGCATCAGCCATTGGCGTTGTCCTCTTGTTATGAGTGTTGAGGACGGTTTTGAATAACGGGAAGAGTGGAGTCAATGCGGGACCTTTGCGCCCCTCACCCGGATTTTCCGCTGCGCGAAAGCCTCTGCGACGTCATGGCCGGGCTTGTCCCGGCCATCCACGCCTCGCCGCACGGCACGAAGAACGTGGATGCCCGGGACAAGCCCGGGCATGACGACCTCTACACGAGGGAGCAATCACACCCCCGCCGCGTTCCTTGCGATCACGTTGCGGTAGTAGCTCGCGCTGAGCTTTGCCGTGCGGACCTGGGTGTCGAAATTGACGTGATAGAGCCCGAAGCGCTTGCTGAGCCCGAACACCCATTCGAAGTTGTCCATCAGGCTCCAGAGGAAATAGCCGCGCACCGGCACGCCTTCGGCGGTGGCGCGCTGGAGCTGGGCGAGATAGTTGCGCAGGTACATGATGCGGTCGGTGTCGTAGATCTTGCCGTCGGGCGTCACCACGTCGTCGCCGGAGGTGCCGTTCTCGCTGATATAGATCGCATCCGTCTTCCATATCTTGGCAGCCAGCTTCGGCACCCAGTAGATCGTCTCCGGCGCGACGCGGAGCCAATCCGAGTTCATGTGCGGGAAGGATTTCGGGATCGGCAGCGGCATGAAGCCGGCGCCCTGGTCGGACGGCACCACATAGTGCTGCGGCGCGTAGATGTTGAGGCCGAGGAAGTCGACCGGCGAGGAGATGATCTTCAGCTCGGCATCGGTGTATTTCGGCGCATTGGCGCCCGCGTATTTCAGGAACGCGTCGGTGTAGCTGCCGGTCATGATGACGTTGAGATAGCCGGCGTTCATCTCGCGCAGCGCGATCTCGGCGGCACGGACGTGCTCGGGCGTGTCGATCGCGGGAACGCAGACGTCGATGTTCTCGGCCGGCCCGACCCTCGTGCCGCGGCGGCCATGGGCGCGCACCGCCTGCACCGCAAGCCCGTGCGCGAGCGCGCTGTTGTGCCTGACCTGGTTGACCTCTGCTTGCGGCAGCGTCACGCCGGGCGCATCGATGCCGATACCATAGCCGAAGTGCACGAAGCGGCCGCTCTCGTTCAGCGTGAACACATTCTTGACGCGATCGGTCAAACGCTCGGCGACATAGGCGGCATAGTCGCCGAAGATCTTGCAGGTCTCCGTCGAGCGCCAGCCGCCAAAGCGGTCCTGGAGCGATTGCGGCAGGTCCCAGTGATAGAGCGTCATCCACGGCTCGATGCCGTTCTTCAGCAGCTCATCGACGAGGCGATTGTAGAAGTCGAGCCCTGCAGGATTCGGCTTGCCGTCGCCGTCGGGAAACACCCGCGGCCAGGCGATCGAGAAGCGGTAGGCCTTGCAGCCGAGCTCCTTGATGAGCGCGATATCGTCCTTGTAGCGGTGATAGTGCTCGTTGGCGCGATCGCCGGTCGAGCCGTCCTCGATCTTGCCGGGGATGCGGACGAACCTGTCCCAGATCGAGGCCCCTCGCCCGTCCTCGTTGACCGCGCCCTCGACCTGATAGGACGAGGTCGCCGTGCCCCAGACAAAGCCTGCCGGAAAGCCGCTGTCGCGCGAGGCCGCAGCCGCCGGCTTGGCGTCGGCGACTAAGGGATTTGCTACCCCGGCAGCGGACAGCCCCGCGATTTTCGCAAACTGGCGACGCGAGACCTTGTCCGACATTGATATTGCCCCGAGATGATTGATGCGGCGGCACAATGACGGCACGCAACCGGTTTGAAAAGCGCCGGCGCCGAAGCTTGAGGATGCAGAATTGCGCTGCCGGTGTCGCGACATGCCGGGTCGTCCAGGGTTCCCTGACAATTCCCTGACTTCAAATATTGCGATGCAACCATATGCGGCTGCGCCCCCTTGCCTGCACGATGGTCGGCGGTGCGGCGCCGAGCACTGCGGTCCCCCGTCGCGTATTCCGCCTTCAATTTGCACGCGTGGTGGGCTTCTGCTACGCTGAGGTACGCGCCTCATTTCACCTCGCGGATTGCCCGTTGACGGGCCACCGCCGCAAAAGAAGCGGATGGCGGCCGTTCCGCGTGCACCGTGGAGAGGGGGCATGCGCTCAAGCAGAGTTGGCCTGCATCAAGGGCCGGCCACCTAAGGGAGGATGGTAATGAAGCGACTCTTGGTTGCAGGTGTATCTGTTGCTTTCGCAATTGCACTGGGTACCGGCTCGGCCGTCGCGGCGGACAAGAAGGTACTGGCCTTCGTCGTCAACGGCGCGTCCGACTTCTGGAAGATCGCCGAGGCCGGCGTGAAGAAAGCCCAGGGCGAGCTGCCCAATTACGACCTCCAGCTCAAATATCCGGAGCAGGCGGCGGCTGCCGTCCAGCAGCGCATGATGGACGACCTCGTCGCGGCTGGCGCTGCCGGCATCATGGTCAGCGCGGTCGATCCGAAGAATCAGGTCGAGCATCTCAACAAGATCGCCTCGCAGGCGTTGCTGTTCACCACTGACAGCGACGCGCCGAACTCGAAGCGCATCGCCTATATCGGCTCTTCCAACGTCGATCTCGGCAAGGACGCCGGCAAGCTCATGCTCAAGGCGCTGCCGAACGGCGGCAAGTGCGTCGGCTTCGTCGGCCTTCCCGGCGCCGACAATGCCCGCGAGCGCATCGAGGGCGTCAAGGAGACGATCAAGGGCTCCAAGGTCGAGCTCGTCGACGTCCGCGGCGACGAGATCGACCAGACCCGCGCCAAGCGCAACGTCGAGGACATCCTCGCCGCCATGCCGGACATCAGCTGCATGGTGGGCTTCTACTCCTACAACACGCCGCGTATCTACGAAGTGCTGAAGGAGGCCGGCAAGCTCAACAAGATCCAGATCATCGGCTTCGACGAGGATCCGATCACGCTCGGCGGCGTCAAGGAAGGCGCCATCTCCGGCACGGTCGTGCAGCAGCCATTCGAGTGGGGCTATCAGGGCATGAAGCTGATGGCGAAGTACATCGAGGGCGACAAGTCCGGCGTGCCCGCCAACGGCATCATCATCGTTCCCGGCAAGGTCATCGACAAAACCAATGTCGACGACTTCATGGCCTCGATGAAGACGATGCTCAAGAAGTAGGAGACGTGCGGCGTTGCCCGCAAGCGTCAATGCCTGAGCCGTTTCTCGAACTGGTCGATATCAGCAAGAGCTATCCCGGCGTGGTCGCACTCGACCACGTCGGCCTTGCCGTGTCGCCGGGCGAGGTGATCGCGCTGATCGGCGAAAATGGCGCCGGCAAGTCCACCTTGATGCGGGTGCTCGGCGGCGTCGTCGAACCGAGCGGCGGCACGATCCGCGTCGATGGCGCCGAGCGGAGCGCGCTCACGGTGGCTGAGGCGATCGCCGCGGGCATCGCCTTCGTCCATCAGGAGCTCAATCTCTTCGACAATCTCGACGTCGCCGGCAACGTGTTCATCGGCCGCGAGCCCGTGCATGGCGGGCCGCTGCGGCTGATTGACCGCAAGGCGCTCTACGCAAGGACGCAGCCGCTGCTGGACCGCCTGGGGACTGATTTCGCACCGGACGCGCTGCTTGCCGATCTGTCGCTGGCACAGCGCCAGCTCGTCGAGATCATGAAGGCACTGTCGCTCGAGGCGCGCCTTGTCATCATGGACGAGCCGACCTCGAGCCTCACGCTGTCCGAGACCGATCGGCTGATGCGGGTCATCGCCGGCCTCAAGGCCGACGGGGTCAGCATCATTTTCATCACCCACCGCCTCAACGAGGTGATGCAATGCGCCGACCGCGCGGTGGTCCTGCGCGACGGGCGCATGGTCGGTGCGCTGACCCGTGCCGAGCTATCTCCTGCGGCGATGATCCGTCTGATGATCGGACGCGACCTTAAATCACTCTACGTACCGCCGGCCGCCCCGCCGGGCGAGGCTGTGCTCGACATAGTCGAGGCCGTCACCGACACCTATCCGGAGCGCCCGGTGAGCCTGTCGCTTCGCCGCGGCGAGATCTTGGGGCTGGCAGGCCTGGTCGGCTCCGGCCGCACCGAGCTGGCGCGGGTGATCTTTGGTGTCGATCCCTTGCGCGGCGGCGTGATCAGGCTCGAAGGCGACCCAATCCGGGTCGCGAGCCCGCGCGCGGCGATCGACCACGGCATCTACCTGATCCCGGAGGACCGCAAGGGCTGCGGGCTCTTGCTCGACGTATCCATCGCCGAAAACATCTCGTTGCCGGACTTGTCGTCCTATCTGCGCTTCTTCCTGGTCAACACCGCGCAGGAGACCGAGAATGCGCGGACGCAACGCGAGCGGCTGAATATCCGGGCGCCCGACGTCGGAACCACCGTCGGCTCGTTGTCCGGCGGAAATCAGCAGAAGGTCGTGCTCGCCAAATGGCTGTCGATGCGTCCGAAGGTCCTGATCTTCGACGAGCCGACGCGCGGCGTCGACGTCGGCGCCAAGCAGGAGATCTACGAGATGCTGCGCCGTCTGGCCGACGCCGGCGTCGCGATCCTGATGATTTCGAGCGACATGGAGGAGGTGATCGGGGTCAGCGACCGGATCGCCGTCATGCACGAGGGCGCGATCTCGGGCTTCCTTGATCGCAGCCAGTTCAGCGAACACAATGTGCTCCAGTTGGCCGTCGGCCACGCGGTTGAGATGAGGGTGCCTTGAACAAGAAAGATCTGAGCCTTCTGGTCCTGATCCTCGTCGTCGGAGCGGTCGTGGCCTTCATCAATCCGCGCTTCCTCTATGTCGGCAATCTCTCCAATACTTTGAACCAGGTCGGGATGTTCGGCATCTTCTCGATCGCAGAGGCCTTCGTCATCATCATCGGCGGGATCGAGCTCTCGGTCGGATCGGTGATCGCGCTGCTCGGCGTTATCTTCATCGATCTCATCGTCAATCACGACGTCAACTGGGTCATCGCCGTCGCCGCGGTCATCGCAGGCGGCCTCGTCATCGGCCTCGTGCACGGTGCGCTGGTCACCCGTATGCACATCCAGCCCTTCGTGGTGACGCTGTGCGGTCTTTTGATCTATCGGGGTGCCGCGCGCTACTACACCGAGGATGCGACCGCGGGCTTCGGCTTCGGCGCCAGCTTCCCGACCCTGGAATGGCTGACCGCGGGCCGCACCAACGTGCTGGGCTTTCCGCTGCCGCACAGCGTGATAGCGCTCGTCATCGTCGCCGGCGTGGCCTGGGTGCTGCTGCACCGCTCGGTGTTCGGCCGATATCTCTACGCGGTCGGCAAGAACGAGGAGGCGGCGCGCTATTCCGGCATCCGCTCGGAGCGCGTGATGATTTCGGCCTATGTCATCTGCGGAGGACTGACCGCGTTTGCCGCCATCCTGTTCGCGATGTACACCCGCTCGATCTCGCCGGCCGTGCACGGCTCCTTCTACGAGCTCTATGCCATCGCCGCGGCCGTGCTCGGCGGCTGCTCCTTGCGCGGCGGCGAAGGCTCGATCATCGGCGTCGTGCTCGGCACCGTGCTGCTCCAGGTGCTGCAAAACCTGGTCAATCTGCTCGGCATCCCGAGCTCTCTGAACTTCGCAGTGATGGGCGCGGTGATTCTGATCGGCGTGCTCGCCGATCAGTATCTTGTGCAGCGACGACACCACGTGAGCCCGGCCAAAGGCCGGGGGCAGACGAGTGTGGCGGCCGCGCCGCTCGAGCGGGTGAAGGTGGAGTGAGGGACGGACGGTCTCGCGCCAGATTGGGCCTACTCTTCAGCATCTCCTGGCAGCTTGCCGCGCAGCGCCGACATGACGCTTCGCGTGGTTTGGCGCGATCGCCGGTCGAGCCGTCCTCGATCTTGCCGGGAATGCGGACGACCCTGTCCCAGATCGAGGCCCCTCGCCCGTCCTCGTTGACCGCGCCCTCGACCTGATAGGACGAGGTCGCCGTGCCCCAGACAAAGCCGACGGGAAAGCCGCTGTCGCGCGAGGCCGCTGCCGCCGGCTTGGCGTCCGCGAGCTCGAGCGGACCTGTCATTCCGGCTGCGGACAGCCCCGCGATTTTCGCGAACTGGCGACGCGAGACCTTGTCCGACATTGATGCTGCTCCACTTCTCTTGGTTTCGGACCGGCACAATGACGAGTTCCGGCCGATTTGAGAAGCAGTGTCCCTGGTTGTCACGACTGCAACCGACGCTCACATCTGTCGTCCCCGACGTGGAGCGCCGATAAGGCGTTATCGAACCAAACCATTGTTTAGCTTGAATGGAACCCGGTTCCCGAGGTCTCATCTAGACGGTTCACACCGAAGCGAATCGGATGCCCCCGTGTGGATACCGGGATTTCCTGTGTTCACGGCATGAAACTCGCATGACATGGCACCGGGATATCCGTAACTTTTGCTTTGAACGCGCACGAGGGGACAAGGGTGATTCACGCTGGCGTAAGCCCGATGGCGTTGCGTGGTGATCGGCACGGCCAAGATGTCGCTGCCGACCTCACGCCGAGCGTTTCGTTCGCTCTGGTGCGCCATGCGCCGCGGGAGATGCTGCGCGTTTTACGGTGTGGCCCTGCCGTCGCCGTGGAGATCCATTGGCCGTCGGGAGAGGCAGGCCTCTTCCTACGATGCCGTATCGAGCTGAGCTCGAGAGACCAGTGGCGGTTACGGCATCGGCGGCACGCCCATCAGACTGTGAACCATCAATCATCTCAATTGGCGATCCTTGCCATGACATTGCTGCTCGCCGTCTGCGGCTGGAGCGTCGGCGGAGCCGAGGGCATGCAGCGGGCGCTGTTGGGAAGCACGCCCCGTCCCGACGAAACGGTCATCTCGCGCGAGAACGTGTATCGCTGGTTCGGCGCCCGCCTGCTGTCCCCTGCGGAGGTGCCGGACCTGTTCGCCGTTCTGACAAAAGTTTGCAGCAGGGCCGGGCTGGTGCGATTACCGGATCTCTACTGTCTGCCGGCACCGCGCGACATGAATGCCTATGCGCTCGGCGGACCGGAACGCAGTGCCATCGTGTTAACCGAAGGCCTGCTACGCGGCATGACGCGCGACGAAGTTGCCGGGATATTGGCCCATGAAGTCGCTCATATCCGCAACAATGATGCCTGGACGATGGGTTGGGCGACAGCGTTGCGACGCGCGATCGATTGGACCTCGCTCGCTGGTCTCGCGTTGCTGCGAACCGGCCATCATCACGGTGGCATGACATCAAGCCGGCCATTGGCGATGCTGCTGAGCGCAGCACCAGCTCTCGGCCAGCTCCTTGGACTTGCTCTGTCGCGAGTTCGCGAACTGGATGCAGATGCAACGGCGCTCGAACTGACCGGCGACTCGCGAGCGCTGATCGCCGCACTCGACAAGCTGGAGCGCCATCACACCGGGTCCGCACCAAGCCGCACGTCCGCATTCGTGCATGATCCGATGCACTTGCTTCGCAGCCATCCCGCCACCTCCGAGCGCGTCGGCACATTGCTCAACCTCGCCTATTAAGCACTCGCTTAAGTGAGCATCTGCGCACATCGGAAGGCTCGCTGACCAGGCAAAGAGTGCTGACGAAGAATCCGCGCGGCTTGAAATTTCTGCGGAGTTTGATCGCCGCCAAAATATCGCCGCGCTTTCGCGAAACTATTTCGACGTGAGTACGTTTTCCGCGTCTCTGCTCATTGCAGCACTGGGGAGAAACCAGCGTAATTGCCAAGCGTTCGAGCGGACGTGAGACATAAATGATAAATGGCTGGCCATCGTGCCAGCGAGGAAAATCCGCTCCCACCTTTTTCGACGGCAATGATTTTGCCGCTCTAAAACATCTCACCGTCGGCTTGTCACCTTGAGGGGACGCATCTCGCGCCTCCCAGGCGGGCGACATTGCCTGCGGCCGAGACTTCCGTGCCAAGCATTCGAACTTGAAGCTCCAACGCCGTCGCACCGGCGTGACGAACCGCTATTGCCAGCGAAGGGGTCGCGCATGCGACCGGCCTTGGCAGAATCTTGGGCTGAGGGCACCACCATCGCAAGGAGACCAAGCGATGACGTATTATGACACCCCGCAACAGAACCAAGCGCAAGGTTCACCATTCGGACAGTCCGGTCCGCAGCAATGGGGACCGGGAGCATTCGGTTCGCAAGGCGGCCAACAGCAAGGCAGCCAACAGCATGGAGGAGGCGGCCTTGGATTGGGCCAGGCGGCCTATGGACAGCAATACGGACAGTTCGGCGGTCAGCCAACCTTTGGCGCGTCTGGATATGGCCCCGGCGGGGGCGGGCAAATGGGCTGGGGTCAGCAGCCGGCTCAGCAGACTTGGGGCGGACAACAGCGCCAGCTTTCGCAGCAGGACGTGAGCGAGGTCGTGCGGCAATTAATACCGGCGCTGCCTCAAATTCTCGCGCAGGCTCAGACTCCGTTCGCAGGAATGGGCTATGCGGCTTACGGCCAGGCGCCGCGGCAGCTAAGTCCGCAAGACGTGAGCGAGGTCGTGCGGCAGATCCTGCCCATCGTGCCGCAGATCGTGGGAATGCTGCAAAACCAGCCCCAAATGCAGCATTCGGCCATGCACGGCGGTCCCGGTCAGGGTCAATTCGGAGGCCCCGGTCAATTCGGTCTTGGCTATCCCACGCAGACTCAGCCAGCGCAGATGTGGGGTTCGCAGTTCGGCGCGCCGCAGTTCCAAGCGGCATTCGGCGGTCAGACGGGCTTGGGCCAGCAGCGACAACTGACGCAGCAAGACGTCGCCGAAATCACCCGCCAGCTGATCGGCGTCATACCCCAGGTCATCGGCAACCTTCAGGCCTACGGCCAGCAGCGCATGATCTGACCGCGCGGTAAGGCGCGACCGCCGCCAAAAGCGGCGGTCGCGCCGCGCATCCTCCGAAGGAGAACCCTCATGTCGGATTCCAATCCCTCCGCGGCATCCGCGTCACATCGCCACTCCTCAGACATTCAGCAGCTCGTAGGCCTGCTCAGCAATTTGATGCCGCTGCTCTTGCGCCTGCAGTCGCAACCGTTCGAGCAGCCGTTCCGAACCATGCCCGGCAACTTCCTGATGCCGAACCCGGTGCTCGATCATCAGGCTGCGGAAAACATGATCGGAGACATGATCGCGGAATCGCTGCGCTCGCTCTCCTCCTATCTCGAGGCCAACGCGGCACAGCATGCGGGCCTGGAAAACTGCGTCTCGATCGTCACCCAGGCAGCCAACAAGTTTACCGAGCGGGATTTTCCGCAGGCCTTCAACCTGATCTATTTCGCCTATCGCGCGATCGAAGCCGCCCGCGCAGCCGATCCCCGCCTTCCGTTACCGCGACAGGCTTCGATCGATCGCACGCAATCTTCTATCCACTGAAATCAACGGAGGCCACGCCATGGCAACAAGTCCAGATGATGCGCGACCGACCTCGAGCGACAATCGACGCAAGCCAGTGCGCACCACTCAATACATGATCGCGCCAGCGGGCGCCGGCATCAGTGCTCAAACGCTGGCCGAACAATTGAATCGGTTCGGCAACATCCTGTGGACCCACGACCAGCGCGGCGTCAGCGGCCCGCCAATTGCGATCGTGCGCATGCCTGACGAAACCGCCGAGGCCCTGCGCCGTTCCACGGGAGGTAGCCTTATCATCGAGCCGGACAGCCATCTGCGAGCAGCATCCTTTGCCGGGCCAACCTCCTCTTTGATCCCGACCACGACGATGACCGCGCTCGGGCCGGACTTGACGGTGACGATCCGGGTCCTCAGTGAAGCCGGAGCGCCTGTGGAACAGGCAATTGTACGGCTCGTTGGCGGGCAGGCGTCAGCTCAAGGACGGACGGACCGTGATGGCAACGTCGATCTTGCGCTGCGCGACGAAGTGCCGGAAACAGTCGCCGCCATTTTCGTCAGCCCACGCTCCGGCCATTGGGGCTTGTGGCAACAGCAGCCCTATATCGAGGCCGATGCGGTGAACACCCTCACCCTGAAACCGTTGCCGCTACCCGGCCGGCTGGATTGGGGCGGCGAAGCGATGCGCTTCGGTCAGGTTCCCGACCACTGCCGTGGAGCCGACGTCAAGATCGCGCTCATCGACAGCGGCGTGACGACCAGCCACAAGCAATTGGCGCACATCAAGCACGGTATCGATGCCCGAAGTGGCGAAGATCGCTTATGGTCGAAGGACGTCACTGGCCACGGCACACCTTGCGCAGGCATCATCAATGCGGCAGCACAGGCAGATTACGGCATCCGCGGCTACGCCCCGGACAGCGAGCTGCATGTTTGCAAGCTTCCCCCAGATGCCCGTTGCAGCGACCTGATCGCGGCGCTCGATGATTGCCTGCAATACGGCATCGACGTGGCGTGCATCGGAGTCGGTTGCGAGCGCGGCTCCGTGCTGGTTGAGCAGCACATTGCCATGGCCAAGCAGCAAGGCGTCAGCATCATCGCTGCCGCCGGCAACTCCGGAGAGGGCATACTGTTTCCGGCCTGTTCTCCGCATGTCGTAGCGGTCGGTGCGGTCGGACAGGTGGGAAGCTTCCCGGAAGACAGTCTCCAGGCGGCGCAGGCCGCAGCCGCCACTGCGGCGGCGGGTGGGTTGTTTGTACCGCCGTTTTCCTGCCGCGGGTCCGAACTCGACCTGTGCGCGCCCGGTGTTGCCGTCATTGCCTGCCAGTCGCCGGACGGCTACGCGGTCTGCGACGGCACCTCGCTTGCAGCGGCTTACGTCGCCGCGCTTGCAGCCTTGATCCTCGCCGACCACGCCGACTTCAAGGGCAGCTTCGCCGCAAAGGATGGCCACCGGGTCGAACGGCTGTTCCAAATTCTGAAGGATACTGCGCAGCCCATTGGCCATCCATGGCAGACCGGGGCCGGGTTGCCGGATGCAGCCCGCGCACTCGGCGTCCGATCCGATCAGCGGCCCCTCGCCATGCCTCTGAATGCCGGATTGCGCGAAATGCGCAACGCTATTCGGCAGCTCGATCGGATTCCATTCAGCGCAAGCCAGGCGATGAGATTCGAGCCGCCGCGCGGCCCGGCCAACGTGACGCGGCTTCCGCTGAATCCGGCCCCTCTGGCGTTCCAGGCTACCGGCGCGGAAACAGCGACGGTGCATGAACTCAGAGCAGCCATGGCGCTCGCGGGTCTAGCGGAAGGACCTTAGGGGATGATCGGGACCCCGCAGTCCTAGAACGTCGCGCCCAAGCCTGCATAAGGGCCCGCGCCGGATGCAGAATTGCGCTGCAAGGGCCGCGACATATGGATGCGGGCGCCCCGGCCAGCCGGCAATGGCTCCCGCGATCAGCGCGAGCGCTTCGGCAGCTTTGGAAGCTTGCTGGGATTGAACGCGGGGACCTGTCCGGCTTGTTCAGGTGCCGGCTGCTGCTGTTCCGTCAGAATGAGCGTTCCCTGCAGGATCATTCCCGGCACTTGTTGTGCCGTCGCCGTGTAAGTCGCGATCTTGCCGGGGCAGTGTCCCTCGATGTCCAGCGTGAGTTCATCATCGATGCCGAAGACCGTCGCACGTCCATCGGTATGACGCTTCGTCAACACGGTTGCGGTGAAGCGATCGCAGTCGACCTTGCAGGAGCCGTGATACGTCATCAGGCTGTCACGGCCCCAGATCTGGCCGTCGGCGACATGGACGATACCGGTCCCCTGATCGAGGGGCGTCTTGTACCACGCCGTGTAGGTGCCATCCTTCAGCATGGGAGGCGTCTCCCTGGTATTCCCCCGCAAACAATCCGCACCATTAGCGCTAAGAAAGCGTTAATCGCGCGGCCCGTGCCAATCCGGTCGGTCCCTGCGCAGCTCGGCTTCAAGGTCCTCGATGATGCTATGAAGCAGACACGCGGCAAGCGGGTCGGTCACTTCCCGTTCCAGATGCCGATAACGCGCGATCCGGGATTCCTGTTCTCTCAACTGGTGCTCTGTCATCAGACGGGCCCTCCGGTAAACCGACGCGGAGACAGCCGAACAGTTTCGTTAAAATTTTCGGATCATTTGCTGTGGTTTCTGAACGGTTAACGCGTGCGGTCGGACGCCGCCATCAGTGCGGCCGCATAGGACGGTTCCCTGGCTGACGGGCTGGGCAGGATGGCCTCCGCCCTGTTGTTGACCGTTGCTCGACATGGGCATCGCTTTCATGCCGCAGGAAATCGTGGCCGACGAGCTCGCAGGCGGCCGGCTGCGCCGCATCCTGAGAGGCCCGAGCGAATGCCTGACCTCACGGCACGTCGCCGGCCTTGCGACTCCCGCCGATGCTGTGCGGCTTGTTGAGGAAGAACTCCCGATTGCCGAGAGCCGCCTCCGCATACTGATCGATCGCGACCTGGATGGCCTCGATGTGCATCCGGCACCAGCCTTCGTAACATGACAGGCGCCGCGCATGATCGAGCGCCTTCAGGAATTCCGGCGGCTCTTGCATGTCGGAGAAGTAGGTCGGCCTCTCGCCCTTCATGCCTGTGCCACCTCTCGCGGCGGGACAAGACGGCGCTTCTCGACATGGCCGCGCGGCGGCGTTGGCCGCCGGCGGGGAATGAAGAGGCTGGCGACGACAATCGGGTCGGTGTCACCAAGCGCGGCCCGCTCCTGGACAAGCCCGCTCATCACGGTGCGCATCTTCATGACCTCGTGGGCCACGAAAGTGCAGTCCTCGTCCCGGTTGATCTGTTCATGCATGATCGCTTCGGCCTCACGCATGCTGACACGTAACGCTCTGATGACTCTGCGGATTTCATTGATGCGGTTGTCCATGGCTCGCTCCTTGGCTGGACGGCCAGCATAAGAACAAATCATGAACATTGTGTCAATCGGCCTAAGGTAGAACGGGCCGATGCCGACACCCATGACAGGCTGGGCGACAGGTAGATCCGCTTCGCCGCGCCGAGCTCAGAACGTCACCCGCATCCCCGCATAGAACGCGCGCGGCCTTGCCGGGCTCAGCGAGCGCGGGTCGGTGAAGGCGTTGCCGCCATTGGTGAAGTTGGGCACGGCACCAGTGTCGAAGAACTGTCCGTAGGTCGCGTAGCGCTTGTCGAAGATGTTGTCGACCTTGCCGTAGAGCTGGATGTTCTTGGTGACCTGGTACGAGGTGTGGAGATTGAACACCGTATAGGACGGCAGTTTCGTGTATTGGTTGGACTCGTCGCCGACGAGATACTGGCCGGAGACGAACAGCGCATTGCCGCCGACTTTCCAGACGTCGGTGACGTTGTAGTCGACGCCCAGCTTGACGCGGTGGCGCGGGATCGCCGGGATCTGGTTGCCGGGCGAGACGTGGATGGTCTCGGTCACAGGGTCCCTGAACGGGCTCTCCGAGCCGAGTTCGAGCGCGTCGAGGAAGCGTGCGTAGACGAAAGCATAGCTCGCCTGGAATTGCAGAGTGGGCGACTTGATGTTGACCTCGGCCTCGAGGCCTTGCCGCCTGGTCCGGCCGACATTGGAGAAGTAGCCGAAGCCGGTGCGTCCGACCGCAGGAACGGCGACGATGTCGTCATAATTGGTGGCACGGAAGCCGCCGATCTTCCATCCGAGCGTGCCGATGTTCAGCTCCTTGCTGCCGCGCAGGCCCGCTTCCACGGTCTTGGACACGACCTGCTTCAATGGCGGATCCGAGACGAGAAACGCCGCGATCAGACAGGGACGGATTGGATCGGCGCAGCCGAGCTCGAGCGGCGTCGGCACGCGATTGGCCTCGGAATAGCCGGCATAGGCGGTCAGCTCGGGCGTGATCTTGTAGGTGCCGCCGATCACCGGATTGAAGCGGGTGAAGGTGTGATCGCCGTTGAGATCGGTGCCGAGCTGGTCCTCCAGCGTGATGCGCGCCACGTTGAAGCGGCCGCCGCCGGTGACGGCGAAGGCATCGGTGATGTTGAACGTGTCCATCGCGTACAGGCCGTTATATTGGTTGACGGTCCGCAGCGAGACGGGACCGGCAACGGGGGCTGGCGTGCCGGTCGCGCCAAGGAAGACGCCGCTGCCGCTGACGACGTAGTTTTCTCCGATCGAACCGATCTCGGCGGTGGCGTCGTAGCGCGTGACGCTGGCGTCATAGGTTGCGCCCACCACGAAGCGGTTGTCGTGCCCGAGCAGCTGATCGGTGTTGGTGGCCTGCCCCGACACGCCGAAGGTGATCGACCGTATCGAGCTGCGGTCGATCTCGCCGAGGATGGTCCCCGAAGGAAACGGATTGGCAAGCTGCACGCCGTTCGTGCCATTCGCCGGCGTCGTATCGTCGCCGAAGCACAGCAGACCGGCGATCGCGCATTCCTGCACGTCGGTCGGGTTGCCATCGACCAGCTTCTGCTCGTACCGGCGCACATGGGCGGTGCCTTCGAGCGTCCAGGTCGGCGTCGCATCGACCTTGCCGGTAAGGTTCAGATAGCCGACGCGGTTGGAGGTGGTCTGCGGCGTCGTGTAGGTCGCGCCCCAATATTTGTCGAGCAACTCGGCCGGAACGGTGGCGCTGGCGCCGAAATCGTTCTTGGCCACCCCCATGTTGGCGTGGAATTCGCTGTCGCCGGCCTTGTAGCCGACATCGCCGTAGAAGCGCCGCACGGTTGATTGCGAGAAGTTGCGGAAACCATTATCGCGCAGGCCTTCGAGCGCGGCGTAGACGCCGTAATTCTTGTCGATCTGCTTGCCCCATTGCGCCGCGCCCTGGATGCGGCCGAACGAGCCGCCCATGACGTCGAGCTCGGCGCCCTGATAGGTGAAGCCGTCCTTCATTTGCAGGTTGAGCGCGCCGCCCAGCGCATTGAGGCCGAAGGCGGGGTTGTTGGTCACGAGCGTCACCGACCTAATCGCGGCGGTCGGGATCAGGTCCCAGTTGACGGCGTCCGAGAAGGCTTCGTTGATGCGGACGCCGTTCTGGTACACGGCAAGGCCCTGCGGCGTGCCCGTCACCGGCGAGGCGACGAAGCCGCGGAATTCGACATCCGGCTGAAACGGATTGCCGGTGACTTCGGTGATGTTGACGCCGGCGATGTTGTCGCGCAGCGCGTCGGTGACGTTGAGCGAGCCGGTTCGCTTGATCTGGTTGGCATCGACCGCGTTGATCGCCGACGGAACCTTGTCGACATCGAGACCCCTGCCGGTGCCCGGCGCGGTCGGGTAGACGTAGATGCGTGTCTTGGGGCGGTTCGACGACGATGCCCCCGCTTGCGCCACCGGCCGCGACGACACGTTGCGCCTTGTCGTCGCGGGCGGCGGTGCCGTCACCTCGACCGGCGGCAGGTTCTGAACGTTGGTCTCCTCGTCCTGGGCGGCCCCGGCAGGGCCCGCAAAGACCAGGCCCGACAGCAGCCCCGTCGAAACCGAGGCCATCCACAAACGACGCTTGAACCAAAGACGCGTGCCCATCCCAGCCTTCCCATCCGTGACCGCCGGCTGTTTTGATTTTTCGCCGTTTGGTCGAGACGAGTGTATTCGGCGGCAGCTCACGCGCCAGCCACAAAAGATCGGGCGATATCCGCACCCGTTTTCCCGACGAAATCGGGAATTTTTCCCGATCAGGTCGCCGCCGTCGGCACCAGCGCCTCGACGGTCAAGCCGCCGTCGCCGGAGACGACGTTGAGCGTGCCGCCCAGCGCCAGAATCCGCTCGCGCATGCCGACGAGGCCGAAGCCCAGCTTCTGGCCCGGCTCCATGCCGCGGCCATTGTCGCTGACCCGCACCCGGGCACAGCAGCGGCCATCGCGCGTGAGCTGCTCTGCCGGCTCGATGACGACATTGACCGCCGTCGCGCCGGCATGGCGGAACACGTTGGTGAGCGCCTCCTGCACGACGCGGTAGATGGTGAGGTCGGCGGTCTCTCCGGTCGCCCCGAGCCCGGACGAGATCGTGGTCTGGATCGTGACGTCGGGATGCGACTCCCGCCACAGCCGCGACAGCGATTCGAGGGCCTGGTCGAGGCCGAGTTCGGCGAGGCCGACGGGACGCAGCCGCTCCAGCACGCGGCGGGTGAACTGCTGCAGCGCGTTGATCTGCTCCAGCAAGGCGCTGCCGTGCTTGCGCACCGCCTCCGCGCTCGGCGCCCGCCCGTCCGCGAGCTTCGCCAGCGCGCTGGCATGCGCGCGAAGCGAGAACAGATACGGCCCGAACTCGTCATGCAGCTCGCGCGCGATCTCCTTGCGCTCCACGTCCTGGAGCGACACCGCGCGCTCGGCAAGGCGCCGCTTGTCCTCGACCGCCTCACCGAGCGTTGCCGCAAGATGGTTGAGCTTGGTGCAGATCGCCGCGAGCTCGGGCGCGCCGCCCGGCGCGACGCGCGCCTCATAGTGCCCGCCCTCGAGCTCGGTCATCGCCTCCGCCAGCGACTGGAGCGGCGCCAGCGCCCGGCCGACCACATTCATCATCACCAGGAACAGCGCGAGCGCGATCACCGAGCCGACCTCGAGCTGGGTCACGATGCCGTCCCAGATCTCGGCGATCTCGTCGTCCGGATGCGAGGTGATCCGCAGCGAGCCGGGCCTGCCATGGATCGAGACGGGCACGCTGACCGCGGTCTGCTCGGGATGAACCAGGCTGACGAACCAGGCCGGCGGCCCGCGCGTATCGTCATCGGCGTCGGGCCGGGGTGGCGTCAGCGGGTTCCCGCCGGAATCGTGAAGCGCGATGCTGACATGGCGCAGCCGGCT
Organism: Bradyrhizobium niftali; assembly: GCF_004571025.1. Classification (GTDB taxonomy): domain Bacteria; phylum Pseudomonadota; class Alphaproteobacteria; order Rhizobiales; family Xanthobacteraceae; genus Bradyrhizobium; species Bradyrhizobium niftali. Next base: position 85,506 of record NZ_SPQT01000017.1, read on the forward strand.
GAGATCGCGCGCGATCTGGTTCAGCCTCGCATCCGGATCGGGCGCCTCGTTCAGGTCCGCGACGATCATCTCGATGAATTCGCGCGCGAGCCGGATCACGCTCTGGTCCTCGGCCTGCACCCGCGGCCCCGCCTCCGTGACCTGGCGGCCGATGTTGACGGCGAGCCCCAGCGCCAGCAAAAGCGCCAGCAGCAGGTTGATGCGCGCGCGCAAGGATAGATTTTGCCACATTGGTGTCGCCTGTGCCTCGCGAAGCCTGGCCCGCACCTGTCCGATGACGTTGACAGAGGCGAAGCGCCCGATATCTAATCGAAAGCGTACAGCAATCCCGGCCGGGTTGCATGAGGCGACATGAGACGCGCGTGGTTCTCCTGTCCGGTATCATGCGGCGCAAAACAGGCAGGTTCTATCACGGGGAACGCGCTGTCGCGGGGAACGCCTATGCGCATTCTGATCGTCGACGATCATCCCATCGTGGCCTCCGGCTGCCGTGCCGTGCTGGCCGACGAGGGCGAGATCGAGATCCTGGAGGCCGCCGACGCCGAAGACGGCGAGTGCGTCTTCATCGTCGAGCGCCCCGACCTCTGCGTCATCGACATCAACCTGCCGACCGTCTCCGGCTTCGAGCTGGCGCGCCGCATCCTCGAGCGCGCGCCCGAGGCCCGCATCATCATGTTCAGCATGAACGACGACCCCGCTTTCGCCGCGCGCGCGATCGAGTGCGGCGCCAAGGGCTACGTCTCCAAGACCGGCGACCCCGACGATCTCGTCGAGGCGATCCGCACCGTCGGAGGCGGAGGCACTTACCTTCCGAGCGCGATCGCGCGCAGCATCGCCTTCGCAGGGCCGGCGCTGGCGCAAAGCCCGCTGTCCAAGCTGAACGCGCGCGAGATGGAGATCCTGCGGCTGCTCAGCGCCGGAAAGAGCCTGTCCGAGATCGCCTGGCTGGTGCAGTCGTCCTACAAGACGGTCGCCAACACCTCGTCGATCATGCGCCAGAAGCTCGGGGTCAAGACCTCGGTCGAGCTGGTGCGGCTGGCGATCGACAGCGGCGTCGCCTGACGCGCGGGCGGCCGCCACACATTCGGTCACACGAGCGTTGCAATGTTGATGTGGTTAAGTGCCACTGGAGCTTAGGGCATGACGATTCAGACTGTCTCGACCAACAAATCCTACGGCGGCGTGCAGGGCGTGTACCGCCATGCGAGCCAGGCGACCGGAACCGACATGGTGTTCTCGGTCTACGTTCCCCCGCATGCGGACGGCGCCAAGCTTCCCGTGGTCTGGTATCTGTCCGGCCTCACCTGCACGCATGCCAACGTCACCGAGAAGGGTGAATTCCGCAAAGCCTGCGCCGAGCTCGGCCTGATCTTCGTCGCGCCCGACACCTCACCGCGCGGGCCGGACGTCCCGGGCGATCCCAACAATGCCTATGATTTCGGCCTGGGCGCCGGCTTCTATGTCGACGCGACGCAGGAGCCGTTCGCACGCAACTATCGCATGTGGAGCTACGTCACCGCCGAGCTGCCGAAGCTGGTCGCCGAGAACTTTCCGGTCGATGCCAGGCGGCAGTCGGTGATGGGCCATTCGATGGGCGGCCACGGTGCGCTGACGGTGGCGCTGCGCAATCCGCACCGCTATCGCGCCGCGAGCGCGTTCGCGCCGATCGTGGCACCGTCGCAGGTGCCCTGGGGCATCAAGGCGCTGACCGGCTATCTCGGGCCGAACAAGGACAATTGGCGCGGTCACGACACCGTGGCGCTGATCGAGGACGGCGCGAAATTCTCGGGCTTCCTGGTCGACGTCGGCGATGCCGACAATTTCCTGAAGGAGCAGCTCAAGCCGGAGCTGCTGCAAGCCGCCTGCACGAAAGCGAGCATCCCGCTGACGCTGCGACGGCAGGCCGGCTACGACCACAGCTATTATTTCATCTCGACCTTCATGGGCGATCATCTCAACTGGCATGCGGAGAGATTGAAGGGGTGATGTCTTCTCCCTCTCCCCGCTTGCGGGGAGAGGGAGAAGATCTCACGGCCTGCCGTAATTCGGCGCCAGCAAACGGTTGCGGATCAGGTAGCTCATCGTGCGCGTCCAGGATTCGTCGGTGTTGCCGCGCATGTCGGCGCTCGCCGCCGTGATCATGGCGCCGGTCTTGACGTCGCGCAGGTAGATGTTGAGGTTGATGATCAGGTTCGAGACCTTCTGCACCATGCCGGTGATCTCCAGGTCGGCACCCAGCTGCCCGGCGAGCTTGAGGTCGCAGCCGCCGCAGGCCTGCAGATTGGCGCGACGGGCGGCGTCCCTGACCGGCGCGATGTCGAGCACCTGGAACCGGCCGGAATCAGCCAGCTCCTTGCGCAGCTGCTCGCTGATGCGATCGAGCCGTACCAGCTCCGGCTTGGAGCCGTAGAACTCGCCGGGCAGGCTGGTGTCGATCAGCTCGAAATCGAACACGGCGAGCTTCGGCGGATCGGCGAGCGCGACCGAGCCCGTCAACAGCAAAGCGGCGAAACACAGCAGCGCTCGCATGATCGTGATTCCGCGTCCTCGCGTCGCGAGGACGAAATGCGGGGTTGCATGGCCTGACAAATCGGTCATGCTTTAGCAGAGACAATTCTCCATCGGCGGTCAAGCCGGGGAGGACGTTTGGAGGAAACATGATCCGATGGTTGGTCGGCCTGATCGGCCTGGGTCTTGCTGCGACGAGCGCGTCCGCGGCCGACCCTGTCATGATCGGCGTCGGCTATCTCGGAATCGCCGGCACCAGATCGACGCTGTCGCTGGTCGAGCAGCCCACGGAGAATGACGGCGTTGCGGGCGCGCGCCTCGCCATCGAGGACAACAACACGACGGGAAAATTGCTGGGCCAGCGCTTTGCGCTGGAGGAGCGCCGCATCAGGGAAGGCGAAGATCCGGTCCAGGCTGCGACTGCGCTTGCCGAGAAAAACGGCTTCATCATCGCCGACCTGCCTGCCGACGCGCTGCTGAAGGTCTCGGATGCCTTGCGCGATCGCGGCACGCTGCTGTTCAACGCGGGGGCGATCGACGAGCGGCTGCGCGAGGCCGATTGCCGCGCCAATGTCATCCACACTGCGCCGACGCGCGCGATGCTGGCCGATGCGCTCGGCCAGTATCTGGTGTGGAAGCAGTGGAAGCGCTGGCTGCTGGTGGTCGGCTCGCACGACGAGGACAAGCTGTTCGCCGACGCGCTGAGGCGCACCGCCACGCGGTTCGGCGCCAAGATCGTGCAGGAGCGCACGTTTGAAGACGCCGGCGGTGCGCGCCGCACCGACTCGGGCGTGACGCTGATCCAGCGCCAGATGCCGGTGTTCACGCAGCAGGCGCCGGCTTACGACGTGCTGGTCGCCGCCGACGAGAGCGAGGTGTTCGGCGCCTACCTGCCCTACCGCACCTGGGATCCGCGGCCCGTGGCGGGCTCGGCGGGCCTCGTGCCGCGCAGCTGGGACGCCGCGCAGGACCAATGGGGCGCGATCCAGATGCAGAACCGTTTCATCAAGCTGAATTCGCGGCGGATGACGGCGCTCGACATGCAGGCCTGGACGGCGGTGCGCATGATCGGCGAAGCCACCTCGCGCACCAATTCCGGCGATGTGAAAAAGGTCGCCGATTTCATCAAGGGGCCGGATTTTTCCGTCGCCGCCTTCAAGGGCACGCGGCTGACGCTGCGTGACTGGAATCTCCAGCTGCGCCAGCCGATCCTGCTGGTCGACGGCCGCATGGTGGTGTCAGTGTCGCCGCAGGAAGGTTTTCTGCACCAGGTCTCCGAGCTCGACACGCTCGGCTATGACCGTCCGGAGAGCAAATGCAAATTGAAGTGAGGACACGGATGTCGCGCACGTGGCGTGTTGGGCTTCTCTCCGGACTGGCGCTTGCGGCGGCGCCTGCGCATGCCTTCATCGCCTATGTCTCGAACGAGAAGAGCAACACGGTCTCGGTGATCGACACCGACAGCTGGACGGTGACCAAGACCATCAAGGTCGGCCAGCGCCCGCGCGGCATCGACTTCACCCGCGACGGCAAGTTCGTGATGGTCGCGGTCGGCGACGACGACACCATCCAGGTGATCGACGCCAAGACGCAGAGCATCGTGGACAGCCTGCCCTCCGGCCCCGACCCCGAATTGTTCGCGCAGGATGCCGCCGGCAAGATCCTCTATGTCGCCAACGAGAACGACAACACCGTGACCGTGATCGATCTCGAAAAGCGCGCCCGCCTCGGCGACATCCAGGTCGGCGTCGAGCCCGAGGGCATGACCATCAGCCCCGACGGGAAGATGCTGATCAACACGTCCGAGACGACCAACATGGCGCATTTCATCGACACCACCTCGCGCCAGATCGTCGCCAACGTGCTGGTCGACGCGCGGCCGCGCTTTGCCGAGTTCAAGCACGACGCGTCCGAATTGTGGGTGTCCTCAGAGATCGGCGGTACGGTCTCGATCATCGATCCCAGGAAGCACGAGGTGATCGGCAAGGTCACGTTCGAGATTCCGGGCCTGCGGAAAGAGGCCATCCAGCCGGTCGGCATCGGCATGACCAGGGACGACAAGACCGCCTTCGTCGCACTCGGTCCCGCCAACCGTATCGCCGTGGTCGATGTCGCCTCGCGCAAGGTGACGAAATACCTGCTGGTCGGGCAGCGGGTCTGGCACATGGCGTTCACGCCGGACGAAAAATACCTGCTCACCACCAACGGCGTGTCGAACGATGTTTCCGTGATCGACGTCGCCGCGCAAAAGGTGATCAAGACCATTCAGGTGGGCGAACTGCCCTGGGGCATCACGATCGCGCCATGACCAGTCCCGCTCCCATCGCCGAACCACGCGAGAGCGCGCCGAAGCTAGATCCGGCGGCGGTGCCGGCGCTGTCGATCGACGCTGTCAGCCACGCCTATGGCCAGCGCCGGGCGCTGATGGACGTCTCCTTCAACGTGCAGCCCGCGAGCTTCACCGCGCTGCTCGGCCTCAACGGTGCCGGCAAGAGCACGCTGTTCTCGCTCATCACGCGGCTGTTCGGCATCCAGTCCGGCCGCGTCGGCATTTTCGGTCACGACGTCAGCAAGAGCCCCGGCGAGGCGCTGCGGCTGCTCGGCGTCGTGTTCCAGCCGCGCACGCTCGATCTCGATCTGTCGCTGACGCAGAACCTGCTCTATCACGCAGCCCTGCACGGCATCAGCCGCCGCGAGGCCGCCGCGCGCAGCGCCGAGCTGCTCGGCCGCATCGGCCTCTCCGAGCGCGCCGGCAGCAAGGTGCGCGATCTCTCCGGCGGCCAGATGCGGCGGCTCGAGATCGCACGCGCGCTGCTGCACCGGCCGCGCCTGTTGCTGCTGGACGAGCCGACCGTCGGCCTCGACGTCAAAGCGCGCGCCGACATCATCAGCCACGTCCGCCAGCTCGTCACCGAGCAGGGCATCGGCGTGCTCTGGGCCACGCATCTGTTCGACGAGATCATGGCCGGGGACGATCTCGTGGTGCTGCACCAGGGCAAGGTGCTGGCGCAGGGGCCGATGAGCCGCGTCGTCACCGAAGCCGGCGCACAGGACGTCAACACCGCCTTCATGCGCCTGACCGGCGCGCAAGTCATGCCGGGAGGCGGCGCATGAGCAGCATCACCACCCGCGAGGCGCCGCGCGGCTTCTCGTTCGCCGAGTACATGACCTGCCTCACCGGCATTGTCTGGCGCGAGGGCCTGCGCTTCCTGCATCAGCGCGAACGCTTCGTCTCGGCGCTGGTGCGCCCCTTGGTGTGGCTGTTCATCTTCGCCGCCGGCTTCCGCCAGGTGCTCGGCATCTCCATCATCCCGCCCTACGAGACCTACATCCTCTACGAGGTCTATATCGCGCCGGGGCTGATGGCGATGATCCAGCTCTTCAACGGCATGCAGTCCTCGCTCTCGATGGTCTATGACCGCGAGATGGGCAATATGCGCACGCTGCTCGTGAGCCCGCTGCCGCGCGGCTTCCTGTTGTTCTGCAAGCTGCTCGCGGGCACCGCGGTGTCGCTGCTCCAGGTCTATGCGTTCCTCCTGATCGCGTGGTTCTGGGACATCACCCCGCCATCATCCGGCTACCTCACCGTGCTGCCCGCGCTGATCCTGTCCGGACTGATGCTGGGCTCGCTCGGCATGCTGATCTCCTCCGGCATCAAGCAGCTGGAGAACTTCGCCGGCGTGATGAACTTCGTGATCTTCCCGATGTTCTTTGCATCGTCGGCGCTCTACCCGCTCTGGCGGGTGCAGGAGGGCAGCCCGTATCTGTACTATCTCTGCGAGGCCAATCCGTTCACCCATGCGGTCGAGCTGATCCGTTTCGCGCTGTACGGACAGGTCAACTGGATCTCGCTGGCGGTGGTTGCGAGCTGCACAATCGTCTTCATGATCGGTGCGATTCTGGCCTATGATCCCTCGCGCGGGCTGGCGCGACGGGGCCCTGCGGGAGGCGAAGGATGAAGGTTCGGATCGTGACCATGGCCGTTCTGGCGCTCGCCGCCACGGGGACGGCCGCGCACGCGGCCGATCCGCGCTATCCGGACTGGCCCTGCACGCAGGCGAAAGTGCCGGAGATCTCGCTCGCCGCGGTCTGGGCTGGGCCTGCGCTCGACGATGTCCAGACCAAGTGGAAGGACGATGCCAAGGTCAGCGCGCTGGTCTCAAAGCTGTCGGCGCGCAAGACGCCGCTGGACGAGGCCGAGAAATCGGTGAAGGAATTCCTGGCCGGCTCCGCCACCGACAAGACCACGAACGCAAAGCTCCTCTTCGCCGGCCTGTTCGAGACCCTGAACGCCCAGCGCGCCCAGGTCATGATCGGGCTCGAACGTGTCAGCCGCAAGCAGCGCGACGCCGCCGACAAGATCCGCGAGGAAACGCTGGCGCTCCAGGCCCTCCAGGGGGTGACACCGCGCGACGAGGCCAAGGTCGAGGCGCTCAGCAACGAGCTGATCTGGAAGACGCGCATTTTCGAGGACCGCCACAAGGTGGTGCGGTTCGTGTGCGAGGTTCCGACCTCGATCGACCAGCGCCTGTTCGCGCTCGGCCGCGTGATCCAGCAGGAATTGGAATAGCGTCAATCTCGCTGACGACTCCGCAGAAGTTCCCGCGATCTCATTGCAACTATTAACGTTTGCAACGCTATCTGCCGGAACCAAATCGCTCTAGGATGTCTTGTCGATGTGAATCTCGAAATGCCGGGAGGCCTCGATGGGAACCACCAGATTTATCCTCGCAGGCGCTGCGGTCCTCAGCATGCTCGGATCCAGCGCTTTTGCTGACGACATGACCGGAATGGTCACCAGGATCGACCGTCTCAACGGCACGATCTCGATCCAGCAGACGCAGAAGGGAACGGTCGGCGGCAGCGCAGGCGGCGCCGGCGCGCTCCAGGAGTACAAGACCAAGGACGCCGCGATGCTGGATTCCGTCCATGCCGGCGACAGGGTGAGCTACTCTGCGACGGACAATAACGGCACCGGGACGCTGACCAAGCTGCAGAAGCAGTAGTGTCACCTTCACCTCTCCCCGCTTGCGGGGAGAGGTCGGGTTGCATCGAAGATGCAATCCGGGTGAGGGGGAGCCTCCGCGAGTCCGTCCAGTCGACGTCCGCGCAAAGCTCCACCCACATCGTCATTGCGAGCGGAGCGAAGCAATCCAGAGTCCCTCCGCGGAAACATTCTGGATTGCTTCGCTCCGCTCGCAATGACGAGGAGGAGGCAAAGTGTCTCTCTCTGACACCACTCCCGCGGAGACTCCCCCTCACCCCAACCCTCTCAGCGCGAGCGAAGCTCGTGGCGCCCGCAAGCGGGGCGAGGGAGAACACCTTCATTGATCCGGGCGCGGCTGCGGCTGCGCTTCTTCGGTCGGCAATGCCGCACGCTCCCAGCCGTCGGTGCCATCGGGATACCAGGCGATGTTGGAATAGCCGTACGCCAATGCACGCTTGGCGGCGTTCCAGGACATCCAGCAGTCGGCCAGGCAATAGATCACGAGCAGCGCGGCCTTGTCGCCTCGCGACGCTTGCGCGAGGCCGCGCTGCAAATAATCGTCCATGGCTGGCGGCAAATTCCCGTAGCCGGTATCCGGCAGCCACAGGCTGCCGGGAATGTTTCTGCGCGGCGCATCGCGCCAGACGGTGCCTTCGGGAAGATTCTTCGGCTTCGGCGCGCGCGGCATCACGTCGATGAACGTGCCGCTCTTCGCGCGCCAGATCGCCTCGGCTTCGGCTGTGGTGAGCACGCGCGCGCCGGCGAGCGTCGCCGGCACCGGCGCGCGGTAATTGTCGGTGCGGTAGCCCTCGGGCTCGAACGGCTCCTGCTGCGCCCATGCCGGCGCCGCCAGAACGGCGGCGATCAGCGCAGCGGCAACGCGCCGCCTCATGGCGCCTTCTTGGCCGTCTCCGCGCCGAGTGGCCGGTCGCTCTCGTCCAGCAAGGGAACGCCGAAGTCGAGCAGGATCTTGTTGATCTCGCCCTGGTTCTCCTGGATCAGCTTGTTGAGCTGCCGCTTCCAGTTCTGGTCGGCGGGACGCACGCCCATGCCGATGCGGTAGACCAGCTTCGGACCGGTGGTTTCCTTCACCAGCGGCGTGACGTGGAGCGAGCCGGCCTTCTTGGCATAGAAGCCCGCCATCGGTCCCCACAGCACGCCGGCGTCGATCTTGCCGGCCGAGAGGTCATCGATCATCGCCTGCGCGGAATTGTCGAAGCGCGTATCGATCATCAGCGGATAGGGCTTTGCGTCGCCCATCAGGCCGGCGATCGCCATGTTGGTCGCAGGCGGCGTGCCGGCGACGATGCCGACATGCTTGCCCTTCAACTTCGGGTCCTCAAGCGTGTCGACGTCCTCGAGCCCGCTGCCGGCCTTTGCGACCAGCGCATAGGTCGTGCGGTAATAGGGATTGGTGCCCTGCACGAGGTCGTCGCCTTGCGGGAAGCCCATGATGACGTCGCAGCGATGCGCTCCCAGCGTCATCCGCACGAAGCCTGTGGCCTGCGGGAAGAAGACGTAGTCGAGCTTCTTCCCGAGCTTGTCGGCGAACAGCTTGGCGAGCTTGTTCTCGAACCCCTCGCCCTTCTCGTTTGAGAACGGCAGATTGCGCGGATCGGCGCAGACCCGCAGCACCTTTGGGTCGACCAGCTCGAACGAGAGGTCTCCGGTCTCGCTGGTCTGCGCCATGGCGACGTCGCCCAGCGCACAGGACGCAACCAGACCCCACAGCAAGAACAACCAGCGACGATGTCGTCCGGCCTCCGTCATCGCGCTTCCTCCTCGTTTTGTTTGAATGTTATCCATGCAACGCATGACGCGCCATGTTTTGCCAAACTTTGTGCTGGCTTCCCTTTGTTACAGTGCAATGCAGCAAACCCTTTGAACTGAGGCGGAAAAGTGTCTCACATCGCTTCAAGGATCGCCGCCCTGACCCTGCTCGGGATAGCGACGCTAGCACGCACGGAAGCAGCCGAATTGCCTGTAAGCGAAGTCGCGCCGGGAATCTTCGTACACTCCGGGACCATCGCCCTGATGACGCGCGAGAACGAGGGCGACATCGCCAATGTCGGCTTCATCGTGGGCGCTGATGCGGTTGCCGTAATCGACACCGGCGGCAGCCTCCGCGAAGGCGAGGCGTTGCTGGCGGCCGTGCGGGCCCGCACTGAGAAGCCGATCCGCTACGTCATCAACACCCACGGCCATCCCGACCATGTCTTCGGCAATGCGGCCTTCCTTGCGGAAGGAACCAGCTTCGTTGGCAACAGCAAGCTGCCGCAGGCCCTGGCAGCGCGCGGGCCCTACTATCTCGACAATTTCAGACGCATCATGGGCGGCGAGCTGATCGATCCCGTGAAGATCGTACCGCCCACCCTGCTCGTGTCGGACACGATGACGCTCGATCTTGGATTGCGCCGCCTGACCTTGCGGGCCTGGCCCGCCGCGCACAGCGACAGCGATCTGACGGTGTTCGACGAGACGACCAAAACGCTGTTCACGGGCGACCTCGTCTTTCTCCGCCACATTCCGGTCATGGACGGCAGCATTCGCGGCTGGCTTGCCCTGCTCAAGGAGCTTGAAACGGTTCCGGCAACCCGCGTCGTTCCCGGTCACGGCCCCGTGAGCGATTGGCCTGCGGCGCTCGCCGATGAACGACGTTATCTCACGACGATGCTGTCCGACGTCCGCACACTCAACAAGAAGGGCGCGTCGATCCGAACCGCCGCGGACAAGGCAGCTGAATCGGAACGGACGCACTGGCAGCTGTTCGACGACTACAACGCCCGCAACGCAACCGCAGCATTTTCGGAAATTGAATGGGAGTAGCGGGCGCGCTACGCTATGCCAGGATCAGCTTCGCGGACCCTGACTGCTTCGTCCGCACGGGACCATGACCATGACGGGATGCATACGCCGCCTGCCCCTGATCGCCCTGCTCCTCGGCATCGCCTTCGCCGCGCCGGCGAATGCCGAAGAGGCCTACGATCCCTGGCCGGGCCTGGTGCAGGACATCTTCAGCAACCGCCCGATGAACGACGGCGCCGACGTGATCGGCATCGAGATGCCGTATCGCGCCGAGGATGCGGCCATCGTGCCGGTGACCCTGCGCAGCAAGCTCTCGCCGGGCGATGCCCGCCGCATCCGTTCGATCACGCTGGTCATCGACCGCAACCCGGCACCGATGGCGGCGAAGTTCGAGCTCGGGCCGGATGCCAATGTCAGCGAGATCTCCACGCGCGTGCGGGTCAACAACTACACCGACGTCCACGCGGTGGCCGAGCTCAGCGACGGCCAGCTCTACGTGTCGAAGACCTATGTGAAGGCCTCCGGCGGCTGCTCCGCGCCGGCTGGAAAGAATGTCGAGGAAGCGAAGAACCGGCTTGGGCAGATGCGCTACCGGCAATTCGCGCGCGAGGACGCGCCGGCGAGCCGCGTCCGCGAGGCGCAGATCATGATCGGCCATCCCAACAATTCCGGCCTGCAAATGGACCAGGTCACGCAGCTCTATATTCCCGCCTTCTTCGTCAACCAGTTGAAGCTGACGCAGGACGACAGCCCCGTTCTGTCGATGGAAGGCGGCATCTCGATCTCCGAAGATCCCAATCTGCGCTTCATCTACGTGTCGAACGGCGCCAAGCGCTTCCGCGCGGAAGCCAAGGACACGGATGGGCACGTGTTCCGCAATGAGTGGGACGTGGAGAAGCCGGGGACGTAGTCGCGAGGCTTGCGCTGACTTACCCTCTCCCCTTGTGGGAGAGGGTGGATCGCCGCGTAGCGGCGAGACGGGTGAGGGGTATGCTTCCGCGAGCGACACTCTCAAACGACTGGGCGTGAGGAGAGATACCTCTCATCCGGCGCCATAGCCGATGCGAAGTATCGGTGTTCTCAAGAACGGCGGCCGAAGGCCGCCTTCGCCACCTTCTCCCACAAGGGGAGAAGGGATTGCACCGTCTATGCGGCGCTAAATCAGAAACACCTCACCTCGGCCTCGGCCTGCGCCCGCCTCAAATCATTCACCGCCGAATTCGCCTGCTCCGAGGTGCGAAACTGGACGCCGAGATTGCCGCGGACCTGGGACATGCTGAGCGCGGTCTCGGCGGTGACGTAGCGCTCATAGGTGACGATCGAGGCAACCACGTCGATCGAGCAGGAACATTGCTCGATCGCGGCCCGTGTCTCGCCATTGGCCTTCATGCAGCCATAGACGTACTCCGCACGCGCCGACGTCGGATAGTCGTTGGCCTCCTCGGCGCGCGCCGTGGACACGGCCGCCACCAGCACCGCCAATGCGGCGACAATCGGTCGTAGCTGTCCCGCCAGATTCATGAGCGTCCTCCCGCTGGTTGCGACGAAAGCTATGCTATGCGTATTGTCCTGAAAAGCACTCCCTTCGAGGAAACGGCTCACAAGGTGATGAGAGCACTTGGTCGAACATTGGCGCTCGCGGTGACGCTGGCGCTGACACAGGTCGCAAGCGGCCGCGCCGCGGATAGCATCCGCCTTGCGGTGCAGAAGACCGGAACATTCTCCTGGGAACTGGCCGCGATCCGCGCCAGCGGCCTCGACAAGGACGCCGACCTGTCGCTGGAGGTCACCGAGCTTGCGAGCCCCGAAGCCGGCAAGATCGCGCTCCGCGCCGGCAGCGCCGACATCATCCTGTCGGACTGGCTGTGGGTGTCGCGCGAGCGCGCCCTCGGCGCCAAGCTCACCTTCTACCCCTATTCCAGCGCACTCGGCGCGGTAATGGTGCCCGCGGCCTCGCCGATCAAGACGCTCGCCGACCTCAAGGGCCGCAAGCTCGCCGTCGGTGGCGGCCCGATCGACAAGAGCTGGCTGCTGCTGCAGGCGCGGATGAAGCAGGACGGCATCGACCTGAAGTCGGAAGCGACCATCGTCTATGGCGCGCCGCCTTTGATCGCCGCCAAGGCGCTCGACGGCGAGATGGATGCCAGCCTCAATTTCTGGAATTTCTGCGCCCAGCTCGAGGCCAAGGGCTTTCGCCGCCTCGCCGGCATCGAGGACATCCTTCCCAAGCTGGGCGCCAAGGGAGCAGTCTCCGCGGTCGGCTATGTCTTCGACGAGAGCTGGGCGGCAAGCCATCGCGAGGCGGTGGCGCGCTTCATCGCGATGACCCGCAAGGCCAAGCAATTGCTGGTCACCTCCGACGCGGCCTGGGAGAAGATCGCGCCGCTCACCGGCACGAGCGATGCCGTCATGCTCAAGACCTACCGTGACCGCTATCGCGACGGCATTCCGCGCCGAAGCATCGCCGACGAGGAGGCGGATGCGCGCGTGCTCTATCGCGTGCTGGCCGAGACCGGCGGCCGCGACCTGGTCGGGCCGGCGGCCGAGCTCGATCCCGGCACCTTCTATCACGCAGTCCCCGGAGACTGAGGTGCTGCGTCTTCTCTCGTTTTCCCTGTTCCTCGCGACCTGGTGGATTGCAGCGCTGTTCGTCGGCGGCGCAAAACTGCCCTCCCCGCCTGCCGTGCTCAACGTCATCATCGCGGAAGCGTCGAGCGGCGCGCTGTTCCTGCATCTCGGCGCCACGCTGGCCCGCGTCGCACTCGCCTTCGTGCTGGCGATGTCGCTCGGCAGCGCCATCGGCTACCTGATGGGACGGGTAAAGCTTGCCGACCGGCTCGGCGATCCCTGGCTGATCCTGCTGCTCAACCTGCCGGCGCTGGTCGTGATCGTGCTGGCCTATATCTGGGCCGGTCTGACCGAGGCGGCCGCGATCGCCGCAATCGCCATCAACAAGCTGCCGACCGCCATCGTCACCTTGCGCGAGGGCACGCGCGCGCTCGACCGCTCGCTGGACGAGATGGCGAGCGTGTTCGCGATGCCGCGCTGGCGCGCCTTCCGCCATGTCGTGCTGCCGCAGCTTGCGCCCTATATCGCAGCCTCGGCCCGCTCCGGCCTGTCGCTGGTGTGGAAGATCGTGCTGGTCGCCGAACTCTTGGGACGGCCGAACGGCGTCGGCTTCGAGATCGGGGTCGCCTTCCAGCTGTTCGACACCCCGCGGCTGCTCGCCTACTCCCTGACATTCGCGGCCGTCGTGCTCGTGATCGAGACGGTGCTGGTGCAGCCGTTCGAGGCCCGTGCAACAAGGTGGCGGCCCCGTGCGGCTTGAGGTCGACATCACAGGCAAGGCGTTCAGGAACGCGGCGGGCGGGACGCAGGACGTGCTGGCGCCAATCAAGTTCGCGCTTCAATCCGGCGAGGTCGGCGTGCTGATCGGACCCTCCGGCTGCGGCAAGAGCACGATGCTGCGTATCCTCCTCGGGCTCGACCGCGACTTTCACGGGACCATCGCGCGACCACCGGAGGCGCGGATCGGCATGGTGTTCCAGGAACCGCGGCTGTTGCCGTGGCGCTCGGTCGAGCAGAACGTGCGGTTGGCTGCGCCCGGCATTTCCGATGCGAAGCTGTCGGAGCTGTTCAGGATCCTGGAGCTGGAGGCGCACCGCAGCCACTTTCCCGGCGAATTGTCGCTGGGCCTTGCCCGCCGCGTCGCGCTCGCCCGTGCCTTCGCGGTCGAGCCCGATCTGCTCGTGCTCGACGAGCCCCTCGCCTCGCTCGACGACGCGCTCGCAGGCCGCCTGCGCGACGAGATCGCCACGCTGGTGGCAAGCCGCCCCGTGATGACGCTGCTCGTCACCCACAGTATCGACGACGCGATCCGCCTCGGCGACCGCCTGTTCTTCCTGTCGCCGCGGCCGGCGCGCATCGTGGCCGAGGTGCCTATCGGCATCCCGCGCGACACGCGCGGCGAAGCCGAGATTGCCGCGATCAAGGCCGACCTCGCCCGACGAACTCAAGGCGACCGCGCCGAGCGAGATGTCTCATAGCCGGTCGCCCGGCAGACGTGCTAGACAGGCCGGCGGCGGAGTTGATGATGACGCGGACGGTCGCCCTCGCAACGCTTGGTCTTGCGACGCTTGGCCTCGCACTCGTCGCGATGACGGCGCGCGCGCAGGACATGATGCGTGACGTCGACCTCACCTCCCCCGCGATGGTCTCAGCCGAAATGACCAGGCCGGAGGTCGAGGCCGTGCTGGCCAAAGCGAGCGCCGCGCAGCCTGCCGATTTCACCGGCAAGCGCCTGTCGGGCCTCGATCTGTCGGGGCTGGACCTGTCCAACGCGATTTTCCGCGCCGCGCGGCTCAACAAGACAATACTCCGGGACGCCAGGCTCGACCGTGCGATCCTCGATCAGGCCTGGCTGCTGGATGCGGATCTTACCGGCGCAAGCCTGAAGGGCGCCAATCTGTTCGCGTCGCAAATGGCCCGCGCGCGCCTCGACGGCGCGAACCTGTCGGGAGCGCGCATCGCTGCCGACCTCACCGGCGCAAGCCTGGTCGGCGCCTCGATCGCGGACGCGCATCTTGGCGCCGATATGCGCAACCAGTCGATGGGGCTGATGCGCGCGGTGCTGAGATCCGCCAACCTGGAGCGGCTGAACGCGCGCAACGCCGATTTGTCACGCGTCGATCTTGAATTTGCCTCCCTCAAGGGAGCCGACCTGACCGGTGCGTCGCTCAAAAATGCTCAGCTCGGCGGCGCCGACCTGACCGGAGCCACCGTCACCGACACCGATTTCGATGGCGCTGATCTTACCTCAGCGAAGCTGATCGCGCCGATCGGCCTTGACCGCGCCCGGAATTTCGACAAGGCAAAGAACCGCGAGCGCCTGATCAGACAATAATGGCGTCGCCTTGGGTGGACGATCTTTGGGAGGACGATTTGATGCGTTGGGGTCTGGTGCTGATCACGTTGCTGGCGCTTGCCGGCGAAGCCGCCGCACAAAGCAAGGGCAAGGGCATCCGGCTCTGGAATCTGACCACGGAAACCATCACCGGCTTCCAGCTATCGCCGGTTGGCAAGCCCGAGTTCGGCCCGAACCAGACCTTGAACGACAAGGACAAGGAGGTCGATCACGACGAGCGGCTGCGCATCACCGGCATCGAGCCTGGCCGCTATGACGCCAAGGTCACCTTTCCCAATGCGCGCCAGTGCTTCGTCCTCGGTATCGAGATCAAGGCGGATGCTGTGTTCTCGATCGCCGACAAGGACCTGAAGGACTGCACGAAATAGGACGGCCGCGTCACGCCTTGTCGTTCGCGTGCGGATATTCGCAGCGCCACCGCACCGCCTGCCACTTCGGATGCTCGCCGACCCATTGCGCGATATAGGGTGGCGCGGCCATCGCGCATTGCCGCGGCGACCCCGCATAGTTGAACACCAGATGCTGTTCCTCGCAGGTCGCAGGCGACAGCACCGCACACACGGTCACCACCAGGTCGATCGGGTTCATGCCGGAATCCTCTCGCGGGACGATGGAATTTAGCACGAAAGGTTACGTTTCAAGGAGAAGGAAGTTTCAATCCGGCGTGAGGGATGGATGGGCTGGTTTCCGTGTGACCATCCTTCGAGACGCCCGCTTTGGCGGGCTCCTCAGGATGAGGTCTTGTTGCGAGCCGAAATCTTAGACCCTCATGGTGGGGAGCCCGCCAAAGCGGGCGTCTCGAACCACGAGCCCAAGCACTTTCAACCCACCTTAGAAATTCACCCCGAACACCAGCCGCGCCTGATGGCGCTCGAAATTGACGAGGTCGAGATTGGCGCCCGATCCGGCCGGACGGCCCCAGGCCTGCATGCTCCAGCTTAGTGTCAACCGCGATCGCTCCGAGAGCTGGAAATAGGCGGTCGGGCCGACGAACAGGGCCTGGCCCGAAAACTCGCCGAGACCGATGCCCTCGTACTGCCGGAAGTAGCGCAGCTCGCCGCCGAGCAGCATGTTGGGCCTCACCCGCACGAGGCCGGCGAAGGCCGCGCCGATCGTGGAGCTTTTCTCGGACAGTCCCGCCACCTCGAAGCGCGCCCATTCGGGCTGATAGATCAGGTTGAGGGCGCCGATGGCGAAGTTCGGGATCAGTTCGCGGTCGAAGGCGAGCGTGAAGTCGGTGCCGTACATCCGCCCCTTGGCGCCGCTGGTCTCGTCAATGCGGTCGCCGTGGAGCTCGGCGGCGACGGTCAGGCCAAACGGCGCGTGCTCGCGGTCGAGCAGGCGATAGCGCAGGTCGAGCGACGCGCCCTGGAAATTGAACTGACGGCGATCGTCGATATCGGGGACGCCGGTGATGTCGTGCAGGCTTGCGGTACCACCGACCTCGACGCGGAAGTTCGGCAACGGCACCACCTCGATCTCGACCTCCTGCGCGAGGGCGCGATAGGTGCCGCCGCCCTTGCCGAACCGCCCCGTGGTCTGGGTCTGGAATTCGCGCTCGCCGGGATTGCCGACATCGGTGCCGATCATGAAGCCGAAGATGTGCTCGGTATCGAAGCCCTCCTCGGCGCTGGCACATGCCGGTGCAAGCACGACACCACACGTAACCGCCGTCCAGATTGTGAGGGCTCCAATGCGCATCGCCGACACTACCACGGCTTCGACGGCGTGTGCCATCGAAGCCGTGGCAGGTCCGTCAGTCTTACTTGCGCGCAGCGCAGGCGTACATGTTGATTTCCATGCCGACCGGCACTTCCACGATCTTCGGAGCTTTCCAAGCCATCCGGGGTCTCCCAAGGTATTGAGCGCGACATCGCGCGGGGCAAAACCTAGGGCTGCGTCAGGAGCAGCGCAAGCCTGGAATTGAACGGCAGATACAGCGAACTGTCGCATTTAGCCCGCGAATTTCCCTCTCGGGCAAATCACCTTCGCTCCCAGTCAAGCACTGCCGCTCTCAGCGCAACAGGCGCAGCAGCGCGCGGCCGGCGCGCGAGTTCAATTCCTTCGCATCCAGCGTCCCGTCCTTGTCCGGATTGGCGGCGTTGAAGCGCTGCTCCACCACCGACAGATATTCGTCGAGCGTGAGAGTCCCATCATGATCGGGATCGGCTGCTGCGAGTTCCTTGGCCGTCAATCGTCCGCGCAGCTCGCGGGCATCCAGCGTGCCGTCGCGATCGGGATCGAGCTTGGCGAACAATGCAGCGGCCGCCTTCTTCACCTCGGCAAGATCGAGCGTGCCGTCATTGTCGGTATCGAACATCTTGATCGCGTTGCCGGAGGCCGACCACGCCGGACCGGACAGCAGTGCAATCGTGAGCGCAAGCGCAACAGAGCGACGCGAAATCATCAAAACCTCCCTGACCAAGAGCCCCGATTCGAGCGGGATCGAAACGACATAAGTCCACAAGCAAGCCCCGGTTCAAGTCCGGAATTGCAACCTGCGCGCCGCACAACTCGCGGAACCAGACTGCCCTAACCCGGCGGCCTGCGCTCGGCACCGCTTCATGCCACGGAATTTTTCCAGCGCCTGCGCACAAGTGAGAGGCGCCTGTAAGGTTTCCGTCAGGTGACCGGCACCTGCCGTCTAACATATCGGCGTCTCGATTACGACTTTCGTATTGACGCGTTTTGCATTCCGGCGGAGTGTTGCTGTCGCAGCGTCAAAAGGCGCGCATATTGGGAGGAACGGATGAAACGCTTTGCGATGGCCGCGAGCCTCGTCATGCTTGCATCAACGTATGCAGACGCCCAGACCACCGAGCAATTGGTCAAGGGTGCGACCGATACATCGAACGTTCTCAACTACGGGATGGGCTACAATCTCCAGCGCTTCTCGACCCTGAAGCAGATCAACAAGGACACGGTCAAGAACCTCGTCCCGGTCTGGAACTACTCCTTCAACGACGATCGCAGCGAAGAATCGCAGCCGCTGGTGTACCAGGGCGTGATCTACGTGACCTCGCACAACGCGACCATGGCGGTCGATGCCAAGACCGGCAAGCAGATCTGGAAGAGCAAGATAGAGTATCCCGCCGAGACGCCGCGCATCGTCTGCTGCGGCATCATCAACCGCGGCGCCGCGCTCTACGACGGCAAGGTGTTCCGCACCACCCTCGACGCCAACGTGATCGCGCTCGACGCCAAGGACGGCAAGGAGCTGTGGCGGCAGAAGGCGGCCGACATCAAGGAAGGCTATTCGATGACGGTGGCCCCGCTGGTCGCCGACGGCGTCGTCATCACCGGCATCTCCGGCGCCGAGTTCGGCACCCGCGGCTTCATCGACGGCTGGGATCCGGCGACGGGCAAGCATCTGTGGCGCACCCATTCGATCCCCTCGCCCGACGAGCCCGGTGGCGACACCTGGAAGGGCGACACGTGGAAGCTCGGCGGCGGCTCGACCTGGATCACCGGCTCCTACGATCCCGAGCTGAACACGGTCTATTGGGGCATCGGCAATCCCGGCCCGTTCAACTCGGCGGTGCGCCCCGGCGACAACCTCTACACCTGCTCCGTGCTAGCGATGGATCCCAAGACCGGCAAGATCAAGTGGCACTACCAGTTCTCGCCGAACAATCCGTTCGACTATGACAGCGTGGCCGAAATGGTCCTCGCCGACATGAATGTCGAGGGCAAGCCGACCAAGGTGCTGATGGATGCCAACCGCAACGGCTTCTTCTACGTGCTCGATCGCACCAACGGAAAGCTGCTCGCGGCCAATCCTTACGTGAAGGTGAATTGGGCAACCGGCATCGACATGAAGACGGGTCGCCCCATCGAGACCGACGTTTCGAAGGACGCGCGCGAGGGCAAGAAGGTCACGGTCTATCCGTCGATCCTCGGCGGCAAGAACTGGGAGCCGATGTCGTTCAATCCGCAGACCGGCCTTGCCTACGCCAACACGCTCGCCTTCGGCGGCAGGTACAAGACCGAGCCCGTCACCTTCAAGCAGGGCGAATGGTATCTCGGCATGGACCTCACCGATCTCTGGGAATGGGGTGACGGCCCGCGCGGTCATCTGAAGGCGATCGATCCCATGACCGGCAAGGCCAAGTGGGAAGCGCCAAGCGACATCCCGCGCTTCTCGGGCGTGCTGTCGACCGCGGGCGGCGTCGTGTTCTCGGGCGCGCTGACCGGCGAGTTCGAGGCCTTCGACGCCGACACCGGCAAGAAGCTCTGGCAGTTCCAGACCGGCTCCGGCATCGAGGGGCAGCCGGTGACGTGGCAGCAGGACGGCGTGCAGTATGTTGCCGTCACCAGCGGCTATGGCGGCGTCTACTCGCTGTTCTCCGGCGACGAGCGGCTTGCCAAGGTGCCGCCCGGCGGCTCGCTGTGGGTCTTTGCAGTCAAGCAGTAACCACGGCACGATGCTGAAGGACGAAGCTCACAAGACGGTGGCGACCATCGCCACCGTCGCGGTGCTGACGGTCGCGCTTGCGGCGACCGTTCGTGCCGCGGACGACGCAGCCGGCAATCCCGTGCAGGCACAGATCGACCTTGGCAAGTCGACCTATGCTTCAAAGTGCTCGCACTGCCACGGTCCCAACATGATGAACTCCGGCACCATCACGCCGGACCTGCGCGCCTTTCCCGACGACAAGACGCGCTTCATCACCACCGTGAAGAACGGCAAGAACAACAAGATGCCGCCCTGGGGCGATATCCTCAGCGACGACGAGATCGGTGATCTCTGGGTCTTCATCTCGAGCCGGAGGAAGCCATGAGGCGCTGGCTCGCCGCCTGGAGCCTCGCCGCGATCCTCGCGGCCAGTGCTGCGCATGCGGCCGATGATCCCTTGAATGTCTGTCTCGACGAGGATCGGCCCCCGCTCTCGGTGCATCACAAGGGCAAGCCGGACTCCGGCTTCGACGTGCTGCTGGCGCAGGCGATCGCGGAGCGGATGGGGCGACCGCTGAAGATCCAGTGGTTCGAGAGCAAGCTGGATGAGGATTCCAGCCCGCAGCTCGAGGCCAATGCGCTGCTCTCCGACGGACGCTGCTCGCTGGTCGGCGGCTACGCGCTGACGACGGATTCCCTCGTCAAACCAGGCATGAAGACGGCGCGCCTGCCGGATTTCGCTGGCGCCACGCGCGAGGACCGGCGGCGCCGCGTCGCGCTCGGCGTGCTCGCGCCGAGCCAGCCTTACGTCTATTCGCCGATGACGGTGGTGCTCGGGCCGAAGGCGAAGGGGCGCAAGATCGCCGACATCGGCGATCTTGCCGGACTCCGCCTCGCCATCGAGAGCGGATCGCTGGGCGATGCGATCCTGATGACCTTCGACAAGGGGCGCCTGATCGACAACATCACGCATCTTGTCCCCGGCCGCGACGATCTCCTTGGCGCGCTGGCACGTGGCGACTACGACGCGACACTGATCGACCTCGGCCGCTTCGATGCCCATCGCACCGCGCATCCGGATGCGCCGATCACCGCGTCCGGCTACTATTATCCGATCGGCGCCAATCGCGGCTATGTCGGGCTCGCCGGCGATCCCGCATTGATCGACACCGTCAACAAGGCGCTGACCGAGCTCGCCGCTGAAGGCAAGATCGCCGAATTCGGCAAGCAGGCCGGCCTCACCTATTTGCCGCCGCGCGAGCCCGCGATCCTCGGCGACGTCTGGATGAAGATCATTCAGCGGTGACGCCTGTTCAGCGAGAGCGGTCGCGCCTCGTTCTCTGCCGTCATGCCCCGCGAAGGCGGGGCATCCAGTACGCCGCGGCCCATCGGTCCGAACACAACCGTCTCGGAGTACTGGATCGCCCGGTCAAGCCGGGCGATGACAGCGAGAATGTGGCGAGACTGTCGTCCCACGCCAAAGCACTGATTTCGTTTCCGTGTTATGTGTCGTGCTTCATTTCGACGCGCTGGTGTCATCGTGAACTCCCCGACCATCCCGTCCGCGACCGGTCTGCGCGCCGCCCTTTCCCGCGAAATCAAGACCGGCGAGCTGCTGCGCGCGTTGATCGTCGTTGGTCCGATGGTGGCCGCCTATTTCATCGCGCGCGAGACGGCGCTGCTGAACCTGGGGCTGGTCGCGGTCTCGTTGCTCATTCCCGCGCTGAGGCTGCACCTGCCGCCAAGAGTGATCGCGTGGCACTGTCTCGCGATCCTCGTCACCTTTGCCGCGCTTTTCCTTGCAGCGCCCGTCAAACCGCTATTCGTGGTGCTGACGGCGCTTGCCGGCTTCCTTGCAGTGGCGGTGACGCGCTATGGTGAACATTTCCGCACGCTCGGCAATTGGGTGTTCATCCCCGCCGTCTATCTCGCCTGCGAGGTGCGGGAGGGCGTCAGCGCCTCGGAAGCCCTCCGCCATGCCGGCGTGATCATCGTCTCCTCTCCGATCGCACTGGCGCTCGTCTGCGCGATCCAGGTTTACGACCAGCGGCGACGTGACGCTGGCGCGGCGACCTCGTTCGGACCGCCCGCGGCCGAATGGTTTCTGCCCGCGGCGGCGACCGCCATGGCGGTGTTCGCCGCGGCGGCGCTGGTCGAGATCCTCGACCTTGCGCAGGGGCAATGGGTGATGTGGTCGGCTGCAAGCGTCGTGGTCGGCGATCTCTCGGCGTCCACCGGCAAGCTGAAGCAGCGGGCGATCGGCGCGCTCGTCGGCGTGCCACTCGGCTTCCTCGCCGGAATCGTGCTGCCGCAAAGTCGGATCGGCTATGCACTCGCGGTGCTCGCAGCCACCCTCACGCTGATCTCCTTCTCCCGCTACATCGTCGGCTTCGGCCTGCGCTGCTTCTTCATTGCGCTCGCCGCGTCCTTTGCCGGCGGCGCCAGCGGCATTGCGGAGGAGCGCATCGTCAACGTGCTGATCGGCGGCACGTTCGGCCTCGTTGCGGTGGCCCTGACCGAGATCGTCTGGCTGCGCGTGATACGGAAGGCCCGATCGTCCGGGTGACGCGAGGATCGGCGACGTCGAATGCGCCAATCTGTCTCGCCTGTCGCCCATGGCAGCGGCGGCATGATGCAGTACTTTCGACAAAAATCCGGGAGAGAATCATGTCCGAAGAACTCGATCGCCGCCATTTCATCGCCGCCGGTACCAGCGCACTCGCGATGCCTTTCGTCGCGCGCAGCGCCTCCGCACAAGCTGCGTGGCCGTCGCGGCAGATCCGCATGATTTGCAGCTATCCCGCCGGCGGACAGACCGACCTGCTCGCGCGCGCCTATGGCGAATTCATCTCCAAGCAGGTCGGCAAGACCGTCGTCGTCGAGAACAAGCCGGGCGCCTCCGGCGCGATCGGCACGGCTGAGGTCGCCCGCGCCGAGCCCGACGGCCACACCGTGCTGTGCTCGATCTCGACCACCTACATCATGAACCGTGTGGTGATGAAGAATCCGGGCTACGACATGGACAAGGACCTGGCGCTCGTCAGCGTCATTCCCGGTGCCGGCCTCCTGCTGGTCGCGAACCCCAAGACCGGCGTCAAGACGCTGGAGGATTTCGTCGCCTTCGCGCGCAAGAGCGGCAAGGTCAATTTTGGCACCTACAGTGCCGGCTCGGCCCCGCACATGACGATCAACGAGCTCAACAACCAGTATGGCCTCAACATCGAGCCGGTCCACTACCGCGGCGAAGCGCCGATGTGGACGGGCATGCTGGAAGGCACGCTCGATGCCGCGATGGGCAGTTACACAGCCGCGCAATCCGTCCTGCAAAGCGATCGCGGCACTGTGTTCGCGGTGCATTCGAAGAAGGTCGACGCGATTCCCGCGATCAAGACCCTCCCCGAACAGGGCGCGACGTCGAAATTCTTCACCGTCAGCGGCTTCACCGGCTGGGCGGTGCCGAAGGCGACGCCGCAGCCGGTGGTCGATCGCCTGGCCGAGCTCTGCGTCGCCGCCAACAACGATCCGAAAGTGAAGGAAGTGCTCGCGACCTTCGTGCTCGAACCGGCGATCGGCTTCAAGGAGAGCAACGCCCTTTATCAGCGCGAGCTGCCGATCTGGATCGAGAGCGCGCGGTCGCTCGGCCTCGAGCCGGCCTGAACCGCAAGCCATGGCGCGGCGCGCCGGGTGCTCCCTTCGCGGCCCGGCGTCCGACCAAAGCCTAGTGTCGGAAGCGCATTTTCCCGCTATGATTGTGCGCGCTGCCGGAAGCCCTCACCGGGGCCGACAACAAGAAGGGCCGATCGTATGACACCGGACGGAGTCGCAATTGCCGTTATGGTCATCCTGCTCTTTCCGATGGGCTATTTCACCCTGGCCTCGCCGGCCTTTCTGCTGGTGAAGCTCGATATCCAGCCCGTCGCCCAGCTATTGCGTGGGATGTTCAACGCCCATTTTCTGGTAATGCGCGTTGCCGGCGTGATCGGGGCGCTGGCTTTCCTGCTCGACGGTCGCCTGATCGCCGCGATGGGCGTTGGCCTGATCGCAGCCTTGGCCATCTGGGGGCGCCGCTGGTTCATGCAACGGATCGACGACCAACTCCGCGCGAGGGACGCGGGCGACGCTGAAGCCCCGCACCGGCTGCGGCGGCTGCACTGGAGCGGAATGCTTGGCAACGCGGTGCTGCTCGTCGCTCTCGTGACCAGCATTCCCTACGTCGCAATATCGGCCTGAGAGATATCGCCGCGCGGCCTGCGTCGGTCGCGGCGCTCGCCTAATGCTCGCCCGAGGCCGCAGTGCCCTGCTGCGCCTTGTGGATCGAGGACGGCACCACGCCGAAATATTTCCGGAACACCCGGCTGAAATGCGATGAGCTGGAGAAGCCCCAGGAGAACGCGACGTCGGTGATGGTCTTGCCGGCGTGGGCCTCGAGCTCCTGGCGGCAGTTCTGCAAGCGCGCCTGCCAGATGTAATCGCTCACCGTGGTGCCGCGCTCGGAGAACAGCATGTGCAGATAGCGCTTGGAGCAGCCTAGCTCGGCGGAGATCTGGTCGATGCACAGATCCGGATCGCGCAGATGCTCGCGGATGAAGAACTGGGCGCGCACATACATCGCCTCGGGCCCGACCCGATCGAACATCGTGTCGGCTTCGCGGAGCGGCAGCAGCAAGAGGTCGATCAGCGAATCGGCGACGCCGACCGCGCTGTTCGCCGACAGCTTGGCCGCCTCGTCGAACGTCGCGTGGACGAAATCGTGGGCGATCCGTCCCGTACCCGTCTTCGCCGACAATTTGCAGGCCGGCATCCGCTGTGATGGGAAACCGCGGTCGCGCAGCAGCGACTTCGGCACGATCACCACGTCGTGACGGGTGAAGGCGGGGCTGATGATCGAATGCGGGCAGGAGACGTCATAGGCGATGATGTCGCCCGGATTCAATTCGATGTGGCGGCCTTCCTGCTCGAAATAGGACACGCCGTAGGTCTGGAAGTGGATCTTGATGTACGGGTGCTCGTTGGCCTTGGCGCGCGCGAGCGTGTGCGCGATGCGATGCTGGCTGACCTCGATCTGGCACAGCTTCAGGCGCGAGACCGAGGTGTAGTCGATGCGGCCTTCGAGCGAGGAGGCCTCCAGCGGATCGACGTCGAAATGCCCACACAGGCTGGTCAGCCCGTCGATCCAGCTCTGGACCTGGCGCTTCGGCGTCATTCCAGTCGTCGAGAGCGTATGAATTGTGTCGGACATTAATCCAGCCACTGGTTTGATTCGGAAATTCGACGCGAATCGCGACCAGCGCTGCCGGAGCCCTCGGCCGAGATTGCGTGACGTTTACCTCGAATGTGAGCGGTCTTTTGCAACGAGCGCCATCGTTTCATTGCCACCCTTGAACATTAATCCTCCGCCTTAGTTGCAGCGCCGTCAAGGGGAACCTGAGCGCTGAACGTGGTCCCGACGCGGTGCGGAAGCCGCTGAATTCGCTACTGCAAAATCAAAATCTTCGCGTCCGTGCGCTGTCAAGCAAACCGGCTTCTCTCTTGGGCAAGTTTCCCGTTGACGAAGTCGTTAGGGATTGCGGCAGGAACAACAAGAACGGGCCGCTCCTGCACGTGGACCCGTGGCTCTCATCAGGAGGAGGAAACACCACACCATCGTTTCTGGTCCCAATCGTGACCGCCCTGCACGAGCAGACGCCGGACGAGAAGCCCGGTGATTGAGCAACGCTTCGGAAACAATAAACGATACCAACGGAGGAAATGACTATGCGCAAGGTGCTACTGGCGACCTATCTTGGCTCCGCGGCGGCTCTCGCCGTCGGCAGCGCTTCAGCCAATGACGAGCTGATCAAGATGTCGCAGAACCCGAAAGACTGGGTGATGCCGGCGGGCGACTACGCCAATACCCGGTATTCCAAGCTGAACCAGATCAACGCACAAAACGTGGGCAAGCTCCAGGTCGCCTGGACCTTCTCGACCGGCGTGCTGCGCGGCCATGAAGGCGGACCGCTGATCATCGGCAACATGATGTACGTCCACACCCCGTTCCCGAACAAGGTCTACGCCATTGACCTTTCAAACGAGAACAAGATCGTCTGGAAGTACGAGCCGAAGCAGGATCCGAACGTCATCCCGGTGATGTGCTGCGACACGGTCAACCGCGGCCTGTCCTATGGCGACGGCAAGATCATCCTGCATCAGGCCGACACCAACCTCGTCGCGCTCGACGCCAAGACCGGCCAGGTGGCGTGGTCGGCGACGAACGGCGATCCGAGCAAGGGCCAGACCGGCACCTCGGCGGCGCTGGTCGTCAAGGACAAGGTCCTGGTCGGCATCTCCGGCGGCGAATTCGGCGTGCAGTGCCACGTCACCGCTTACGATCTCAAGAGCGGCAAGCAGGTCTGGCGCGCCTTCTCCGAAGGTCCGGACGACCAGATCAAGGTCGACCCGGCCAAGACGACGTCGCTCGGCAAGCCGGTTGGAGCCGATTCCTCGCTGAAGACCTGGCAAGGCGATCAGTGGAAGATCGGCGGCGGCTGCACCTGGGGCTGGATGTCCTACGATCCGGCTCTGAACCTCGTCTATTACGGGTCGGGCAACCCCTCGACCTGGAATCCGAAGCAGCGTCCGGGCGACAACAAGTGGTCGATGACCATCTTCGCGCGCGACGCGGATTCCGGCTCGGCCAAGTGGGTCTATCAGATGACGCCCCATGACGAGTGGGACTATGACGGCGTCAACGAGATGATCCTCTCGGATCAGCAGATCAACGGCCAGCCGCGCAAGCTGCTGACCCATTTCGACCGCAACGGCCTCGCCTACACGATGGACCGTGAGAACGGCGAACTGCTGGTTGCCGAAAAGTACGATCCGAAGGTGAACTGGACCTCCGGCGTCGACATGGACAAGAACTCGCCGACCTATGGCCGTCCGAAGGTGCTCGACGCAGCTTCGACCGACAAGGCCGGCGAAGACCACAACGTGAAGGGCATCTGCCCGGCCGCGCTCGGCACCAAGGACGAGCAGCCGGCAGCCTACTCGCCGGACACGCAGCTGTTCTACGTTCCGACCAACCACGTCTGCATGGACTACGAGCCGTTCAAGGTGAGCTACACCGCGGGCCAGCCCTATGTGGGTGCGACGCTCTCGATGTATCCGCCGCAGGGTGAAAGCCACATGGGCAACTTCATCGCCTGGGACGGCAAGACCGGCAAGATCGTCTGGTCGAACAAGGAGCAGTTCTCGGTCTGGTCGGGTGCGCTCGCAACCGCCGGCGGCGTGGTGTTCTACGGCACGCTCGAAGGCTACCTGAAGGCGGTCGACGCCAAGTCCGGCAAGGAGCTCTACAAGTTCAAGACTCCCTCCGGCATCATCGGCAACGTCACGACCTATGAGAACGGCGGCAAGCAGTATGTCGCAGTGCTCTCGGGCGTCGGCGGCTGGGCCGGCATCGGTCTGGCAGCTGGTCTGACCGATCCGACCGCCGGTCTCGGCGCAGTCGGTGGCTACGCGGCTCTCAGCAACTACACGGCACTCGGCGGTACGCTGACCGTGTTCTCGCTGCCGGCGGCGAACTAGCCTCACCTTCGTGTCGCTCCGGCGCGTGGACCAACTCCACGCGCCGGCTCGTCTCCACCTGATGCCTTCGAGGATAATCTCTTGCGTAAAATCTGCTTTGTCATTGCTGCGATGATCTTCGTAACCTCGGGGGGAATTGCTGTTGCGGACGGTCCGGGCGACCCGACCGCCGTCAAGAAGGAAGACGACGGAAAGTGGCTCGATAAGGAAGGAAATCCGACCTACAAGATTTCGGCCGACGGCACCGTGGACTGGTTCACCTATTCCGGATATCGCCGCTATCACTCCGACTGCCACGTCTGCCATGGCCCCGACGGCATGGGATCCACCTACGCACCGGCGTTGAAGGATTCGGTCAAGACCATGAGCTATGGCGACTTCCTCGGCGTCGTCGCCTCCGGTCGCAAGAACATCTCGACCGCGCAGGAGAACGTCATGCCTGCCTTCGGCGACAACCCGAACGTCGCCTGCTACATGGACGATCTCTACGTCTATCTGCGCGCCCGCTCCGACGAGGCGTGGGGTCGGCAGCGTCCCTCCAAGAAGGAGGAGAAGAACGAGACCTACACCAAGGCGGAAGACGCCTGCATGGGCAAGAAATGAACGCTACGAGGACTGCCGAGACTACGTCTTGGCGCCCTGCGAGAATCTGAGGAGTTTACGATGAAGACACGTGCCGCCGTCGCTTTCGAGGCGAAGAAGCCGCTTGAGATCGTCGAGGTCGACCTGGAAGGACCGAAGGCCGGCGAGGTCCTGGTCGAGATCAAGGCGACGGGCATCTGCCATACCGACGCCTACACGCTCGACGGCTTCGACAGCGAGGGAATCTTCCCGTCGATCCTGGGCCATGAGGGCGCCGGCATCATCCGCGAGATCGGCCCCGGCGTGACCTCGGTGAAGCCGGGCGACCACGTCATCCCGCTCTACACGCCGGAATGCCGGCAGTGCAAAAGCTGCCTGAGCCAGAAGACCAATCTCTGCACCGCGATCCGCGCGACGCAGGGCAAGGGCGTGATGCCCGACGGCACCAGCCGCTTCTCCTACAAGGGCAAGCCGATCTACCACTACATGGGCTGCTCGACCTTCTCGAACTTCACCGTGCTGCCGGAGATCGCCGTCGCCAAGATCCGCGAGGACGCGCCGTTCGACAAGAGCTGCTACATCGGCTGCGGCGTCACCACCGGCGTCGGCGCCGTCGTCAACACCGCCAAGGTCGAACCGGGCGCCAACGTGGTCGTGTTCGGCCTCGGCGGCATCGGATTGAACGTGATCCAGGGCGCCAAGATGGCCGGCGCCGACAAGATCATCGGCGTTGACGTCAACGATTCCAAGGAAGACTGGGGCCGCCGGTTCGGCATGACCCACTTCGTCAACCCGAAGAAGATCACCGGCGACATCGTCCCGCATCTCGTCAACCTCACCGACGGCGGTGCCGACTACACCTTCGACTGCACCGGCAACACCACCGTGATGCGCCAGGCGCTGGAAGCCTGCCATCGCGGCTGGGGCACCTCGATCATCATCGGCGTCGCCGAAGCCGGCAAGGAGATCGCCACCCGCCCGTTCCAGCTCGTCACCGGCCGCAACTGGCGCGGCACGGCCTTCGGCGGCGCGCGCGGCCGCACCGACGTGCCGAAGATCGTCGACTGGTACATGAACGGAAAGATCCAGATCGATCCGATGATCACCCACGTGCTCAAGCTCGAAGAGATCAACAAGGGCTTTGACCTCATGCATGAGGGCAAATCCATCCGTTCCGTCGTCGTCTACTAGCTCACTGCCAACCCCCCAGGAGGATCGTCCCATGACTGTTGCACTCCACCCATCGATCGACAACGGCCTCAAGCAGGGCAGCGGCAGCTTCGCCGGCGGCACGCTTGCCTGCAAATGCAAGGACCATCAGGTCAAGGTCGGCATCAAGGGCGACGTCGCCCACAACCACGCCTGTGGCTGCACCAAGTGCTGGAAGCCGCAGGGCGCGACGTTCTCCGTCGTGGCCGTGGTGCCGCGCCAGAACGTCACCGTGCTCGAGAACGGCGACAAGCTCCAGATCGTCGACGCCTCCGCGGTGATCCAGCGCCACGCCTGCAAGGCCTGCGGCACGCACATGTATGGCCGCATCGAGAACAAGAACCATCCGTTCTACGGCCTCGACTTCATCCATCCCGAACTGTTCCAGGAACAGGGCTCGCAGGCGCCGCAATTCGCCGCCTTCGTCTCCTCGGTGATCGAAGCCGGCGTGAAGCCGGAGCAGATGGCCGGCATCCGTTCGCGGCTGAAGGAGATCGGGCTCGAGCCCTACGACTGCCTGTCGCCGGCGCTGATGGACGCGATCGCGACCCACGTGGCGAAAGCCAAAGCAGCCTGACGAGGGCCGCCTGAACGAGGCGGCCCGAGCAGGGCCGCCAGACCCACGCCACGTCCGCTCGCTGGTCCCGACCAGCACCAGCGAGCCGGACGGAGGTGCCTTCCCATGATCGCAGCGAAGCCGCTGCTTCTGCACTCTGCGTCTACGAGCTGCGTCTGCGAGGGCCACGTGCTCCCTCAGTCCTGGTCTCTGAATGACTGCGCAGTGCCGTCCGCTTCCCGCCTGAAGCCCGCGGCAGCTGCGTTTCTCCCTCCCTCGACTGAGGCATCCTGCTTCGTCCGTACAGTCTTTCTGGCGGACGAAGCTTTTTTTGTTGCGATCCGCTTTGCAGTTGCGCAATGCGCGCGGCGCAATGCCGCGCCCTGCTTTTGACAAACCACAGATGCAATCTCCGGACGCTGAGAACACCCGGCTGTGAACGCCGGGCCGGCGCGATCGCTGCTACGATCGCGCCGTCACGATGCCGCGCGAAGTTCAATCAAAGAAGAACAAAACGGGAGGTATCGAGTACATCCAGACATCGCTATGGCGTTCCTGCCTCCCTCCGGGATTTGCCCGCGAGGGATGACGGCGGGACGTTGCGACGACGCACGAGCCCCGCCGGCGCATGCCGGCGTATTTCAATTCATGCTTATGAAGAGCGAGGGACGATCATGATCAAGGTGAAGATCAACGGCCAGGAACAGAGCTGGGACGGCGACCCGAATCTCCCGCTACTCTGGTTCCTGCGTGACGAGGCCGGGCTGACCGGCACCAAGTTCGGCTGTGGCCAGGCCCTGTGCGGCGCCTGCACCGTCATCGTCGACAAGGAGGCGGTGCGCTCCTGCATCACGTCGGTCAACGACGTCGCCGGACGCGAGGTCACGACGATCGAGGGATTGCATCCGAACGGCGATCACCCGGTTCAAAAAGCCTGGCGCCAGGTCAACGTGCCCCAATGCGGCTTCTGCCAGGCCGGCCAGATCATGCAGGCCGCGGCGCTCTTGATGGACAACCCGAAGCCCTCGCACGACCAGATTCGCGAGGCCATGTCCGGCAACATCTGCCGCTGCGGCTGCTACCAGCGCATCGAGAACGCGGTCCATCTCGCCTCGACGGGAGTGTGACATGAATTTCATCGACAATCCCCGGAAGCTTCACAGCTTCGAAAAGAACATCCGTGTCGAGAAGGTCTCGCGCCGCAGCATCCTGAAGGGGCTCGGCATCACCGGCGGCTTCGTGCTCGCCGCGCCCGTGATGTCGCGCCAGGCGTTTGCCTATGAGACCGGCGCCGGAAAGATGCCGCACGGCGTCGTGGTCGATCCGCGCGTGTTCGTCGCGGTCGCGCCCGACGGCATCGTCAGCATCGTCGCCCACCGCTCCGAGATGGGCACCGGCGTGCGCACCAGCCTGCCCCTGATCGTGGCCGAGGAGATGGAGGCCGACTGGTCCAGGGTCAAGGTGCAGCAGGCCCATGGCGACGAGGTCAAGTTCGGCAACCAGGACACCGACGGCTCCCGCAGCACGCGGCATTACCTGATCCCGATGCGCCAGATCGGCGCTGCCGCCCGCACCATGCTGGAGCAGGCCGCCGCCAAGCGCTGGGGCGTACCCGCGACCGAGGTCAAGGCCGTCAATCACGAGGTCGTCCACAGCGCCAGCGGACGCAAGCTCGGCTTCGGCGAGCTCGCCGCCGACGCCGCCAAGGAATCGGTGCCGAGCATCGAAGGTCTCAAGCTGAAGGACCCCAAGGACTTCCGCTACCTGACCAAGGGCCAGATCGGCATCGTCGATCTCCACGACATCACCACAGGCAAGGCGCAATACGGCGCCGACGTGCGCCTGCCGGGGATGAAATATGCCGTGATCGCGCGCCCGCCGGTGACCGGCGGCAAGCTTACCTCGTTCGATCCGGACGCGGCGTTGAAGGTGCCCGGCGTCGAGAAGGTGATGCAGGCGCGCGGCTGGCCGTGGCCGTCGAAATTCCAGCCGCTCGGCGGCGTCGCGGTGATCGCGCGCAACACCGGCGCGGCGATCAAGGGCCGCGACGCGCTGAAACTGGTCTGGGACGACGGCGCCAACGGCAAATACGACTCCGTCGCCTACCGCAAGGAGCTCGAGGAGGCCTCGCGCAAACCCGGCCTCGTCGTGCGCAAGGAGGGCGATGCGGACGCCGCCCTGAAAGGCGCCGACAAGGTGATCGTCGGCGAGTACTACGTCCCGCATCTCGCCCATGTCGCCATGGAACCGCCGGTGGCGGTCGCCGACGTCAAGGGCGACAAGGCGGAGATCTGGGCGCCGGTGCAGAGCCCGGGCGGCACCCGCGAGGACGTCGCCAAGACTCTCGGCATCCCCGAGGAGAACGTCACCGTCAACGTCACGCTGCTCGGCGGCGGTTTCGGCCGCAAGTCGAAATGCGACTATGCGCTCGAAGCCGCGTTGCTGTCGAAGGAGCTCGGCGCGCCGGTGAAGGTGCAGTGGACGCGGGAGGACGACATCCACAACGGCTTCCTGCACACCGTCTCGGTCGAGCGGATCGAGGCCGGCCTCGACAAGAGCGGCAAGGTGATCGCCTGGCGCCACCGCAGCGTGGCGCCCAGCATCGCCTCGACCTTTGCGGCCGGTACGGTGCACCAGGCGCCCTTCGAGCTCGGCATGGGCCTCGTCGACATGCCGTTCGAGATCGCCAACATCTCCTGCGAGAACCCGGAGGCCGCGGCGTTCACCCGCATCGGCTGGTTCCGCTCGGTCTCGAACATCCCGCGCGCCTTCGCGGTGCAGTCGATGGTCGGCGAGATCGCGAACGCAACCGGCCGCGACCAGAAGGAGACGCTGCTCGCGCTGATTGGCAGCCCGCGGATCGTCAAGCCCGCGGTGAAGGACTTGTGGAACTACGGCGAGCCCCTGGACAGCTACCCGATCGACACCGCGCGCCTGCGCAAGGTGGTCGAGCTGGTGGCCGAGAAGGGCGAATGGGGCCGTCAGGTGCCCAAGGGCCACGGTCTCGGCATCGCGGTACACCGCAGCTTCGTCAGCTACATCGCGACTATCGTCGAGGTGGCCGTCGACGACAAGGGCAAGCTGACGGTGCCGCGGGTCGACACCGCGATCGATTGCGGCACCTATGTCAACCCCGAGCGCATCGCCTCGCAGATCGAGGGCGCGGCGATCATGGGCCTCAGCCTCGCCAAATATGGCGAGATCACCTTCAAGGACGGCAAGGTGCAGCAGAAGAACTTTGACGACTTCCAGCTCGTCAGGATCGACGAGTCTCCCCTGGTGACCAACGTCTACATCGTGCCGCCCGCGTCAGGCACGCCACCGAGCGGCGTCGGCGAGCCCGGCGTTCCGCCGTTCGCACCGGCTCTCATGAATGCCATCTTCGCCGCGACCGGAAAACGCATCCGCGCGCTGCCGATCGGCAAGCAATTGGAGGCGTGAGCGCATGGAAGCTCAAACAAGAAGGAGCGCGATAGAAGTCTATCGCGCTTAGGAACATCAGGCGGCCATGCGCCGTTTGCATCGATCTCACAGGAGCAGATCGATGATCAACATCACGAAGGCGCTCGCAGTCTCGCTGCTGTCGGGCGCCTTTCTTTTGACCGCTGGCGGCGCCTTCGCCCAGAGCAACACGACGCCGCCGACCACGGCCACCCGCCCCACCGCGCCGGACCAGAACTCACTGCCCAACGCCACCGCCCCGCCCGCCTCGACCACCCAGACCACCGGGCAGAGCAGCACCGATCCAAAAGTTCAGGAGATGAACCAGAAGGAAAAGGACAAGGTGGATCGCCAGGGGAAGTAGTCGACATCGATGTGCCCTCTCCCCTTGTGGGAGAGGGCAGCGACGCTGGCTGATACAACCTCGCTTGGGTGAGGGGTTTGTCTCCGGGAATCTCTCACATCATGATGCGCGGATAGAACCCCTCATCCGTCGCGCGCAAAGCGTACGCCACCTTCTCCCACAAGGGGAGAAGGGAAGACGCCCACACAAAATGCGGCGGACGTTTCCGTCCGCCGCATTCGCCACCCCCCTTGCTGCTCCGCTTCTTTCGATCCGCCCGCGGAGCTATTTCTTCAGCGCGAACACCCAGACCACGCCGCCCTGGGGCACGTTGGCCTCGATGCCGATGTTGTTGGTCACGAGCGCATCCTGGATCCGCTGCGCGTCCACACCCCATCCCGACTGGATCGCGATGTATTGGGTGCCGTCGATCTCATAGGAGACCGGCATGCCCATGATGCCGGAGTTGGTCTTCTGCTCCCACAGCAGCTCGCCGGTCTTGGCGTTGAAGGCGCGGAAGTTGCGATCGTTGGTACCGCCGGCAAAGATGAGATCGCCCGCGGTCGCCGTCACCGAGCCGAACAGCTGCGACTTCGGGAAGTTGTGCTGCCACACCTTCTTGCCCGTGACGGGATCCCAGGCCTGCAGTTCGCCAAAATGATCCGCGCCCGGCTTTGTCTTCAGCCCAATGTCTTCCGGCTTGGTGCCGAGCCAGAGCTCGCCCGGCTTGAGTGCGACCTTCTCGCCGGTGAAGCCGCCGCAGAAATTCTCGTTGGCGGGCACGTAGACGAGGCCGGTCTTCTGGCTGTAGGCCGCCGACGGCCAGTCCTTGCCGCCCCACAGCGACGGACAGAACTCCACGCGCTTGCCAATTACCGGCTTGTGCGCGGGATCGACGATCGGCTTGCCGGTTTCGGCATCGATGCCCTTCCAGACGTCGGTGGAGACGAACGGCCAGCCGGCCACGTAGTTGATCTTGGTCGGCGTGCGCTCGAGCACCCAGAAGATCGCGTCGCGCCCCGGATGGACCAGGCTCTTGATGTTGCGACCGTCGCGTTGCAGGTCGATCAGCATCGGCGCCTCGACCTCGTCCCAGTCCCAGGAATCGTTCTGGTGGTACTGGTGATAGGTCTTGATCTTGCCGTTGTTCGGATCGAGCGCAAGCACCGACGAGGTGTAGAGATTGTCGCCCGGATGCGTCTCGCCCGGCCACGGCGCCGCGTTGCCGACGCCCCAATAGATCGTCTTGGTGTCCTTGTCGTAATTGCCGGTCATCCAGGCCGAGCCGCCGCCGTTCTTCCAGTCGTCGCCCTGCCAGGTGTCGTGACCGGGCTCGCCCTCGCCGGGAATGGTGTAGGTCCGCCACAGCTCCTTGCCGTCCTTGGCGTCATAGGCGGCGACATAGCCGCGCACGCCGAACTCGCCGCCGGAGCCGCCGACGATGACCTTGCCGTCGACGATCAGCGGCATCAGGGTCATGTACTGGCCCTTCTTGTAGTCCTGCACCTTGGTGTCCCACACCACCTTGCCGGTCTTGGCGTCGAGCGCGACGACATGATCGTCGGTGGTGGCGAGATAGAGCTTGTCCTCCCAGAGGCCGACGCCGCGACTGGTCGGATGCAGCTGGAACAGATCGTCGGGGAGCTGCCGCTTGTAGCGCCAGTATTCGTCGCCGGTTTTCGCGTTCAACGCGATCACCTGCCCCATCGGGGTCGCCACGAACATCACGCCATTGTTGATGATCGGCGGCGCCTCGTGGCCTTCGACGACGCCTGTCGCAAACGTCCAGACCGGCGTGAGACCCTTCACGTTCGAGGTGTTGATCTGGTCGAGCGGGCTGTAGCCCTGCCCGTCATAGGTGCGCCGATAGAGCATCCAGTTGCTCGGTTCCGGATTCTCCAGGCGCTGCGCGGTGACCGGAGAATAATTCTCGATCGGGCCAGACACGGCGGCGGTCGAGGCAAGACAGGTGAAGGCGACGAAGCCGGACAGTAACCATTGCTTCCTGGTCATGGACGTTCCCCTTTTTCATCCGTTTGAATTCTTGCGTTGAATTCTTGTCGTTCGTCCCGTCGTCCGCCCATCGGCGGATGCGGCCTCTCGTGACGCGGGCATGACCCGCCACCGTCCATCATCCTGGCTGCGCGCCACCTACCTTTCCGACGAAGTTTCCGGCGACGCTGAGCGAACCGTCAGCGAACGCCAGCGGCAGCGCCGCGAGCCGTCGCGGTGCCGGCCCGAACACGACCTGCGCGCCCGCGCGAGGATCGTATTCGGAGTTGTGGCACATGCACTTGAGCACCTCCTTGTCGCCGACGTCGCTCTTCACCCAGGCGGTGACGGGACAGCCGGCATGGGAGCAGATCGCCGAATAGGCGATGATGCCGTCGACGGCGCGCGCGCGGGTCTGCTCGTCGAGCTCGGCGGGATCGAGCCGGATGAGCAGGATCTCGTTGAGCCGCGAGGCGCTGCGCACCACCGATGTCTTGGGGTCCTTCGGCCAGGCATGCACGGGCGGCCCGCCGGCCGGCAGGTCGGCCGCGGTGATCAGCTTGCCCTCCTGGTCACCGTCGGAGAAGACGAGCACATCGCCCTTCTGCGGCCGTTCGTCGGAGCCGGGCGGATCCTCGCCTGCGCGCGCCGATGTGGAACAGCCGAGGCAGGCCGAGGTGGCGAGCGCACCCAGCAGCAGCGTTCGCCGCGTCTGCTCCATGGCCGCGTCAACTTCAGGCTCCGCAGAATTCTCGGAGGATGGGGAATTGATGTTGAACGATGCGCGCGACATGCACGTTAGCAGGCGCTGGAACTCTGCCGAAAACAAGGCGAAGAATTGGCGCCGCAGTGCATCAATATGGCTATGCTCGCTTTGATTGAACGAGAGTGAACGCGTTCAAACGTATTTTCACAGTTTTACATCGCACCACGCGAGCGGCATGATGATTTTGCAGACCAGACCGATGATGTTGGAATTGGTGCGACGCGCCATCGCGCGATGTGAGCTGCACGTTTCTCAGGCAGGCATTTGGTATTTCACGATCTGAGCACGTGACGCGGCGAAGCGATGCGGCCTGCGACCGTTGCCGACGCCATTTCAAAACTGTCGGCGATGCGGCGTGCCTTGTCGATGAAGAGCGCGGCCGCCGCGGGCGGACAGACGTCGCGCGCGGTCTGTTCGAACAGATCGAGCCAGCGGTCGAAATGATCGCCGACAAGGCTGAGCGGCAGATGCGCCCGCATCGGTGAGCCATGATAGCTGCCGCTCATCAGCACGACTGACGACCAGAAATCCCCGAGCTTGGCGAGATGCTCGTCCCAATTCTGCACGACCGCGAATACCGGCCCCAGGAGCGCGTCCTCGCGCACGCGCCCGTAAAAGCGCGCAACGAGTTCCGCGATCATCTCTTCGGTGATCCCGGTGCGCTCGATCGCATCCTGGGTCAGCAAGTTCCGGCGCGCGGCCGCCGCTTCGCGCTCGGCCTTCAGTCGATCCGACATATGCTCTTCGTCCGTTTTCGTCTTCCCCTCTCCCCTTGTGGGAGAGGGTGGCTCGCCGCAAGCGCGGCGAGACTGGTGAGGGGTT
This sequence comes from Bradyrhizobium niftali, assembly GCF_004571025.1. Taxonomy (GTDB): domain Bacteria; phylum Pseudomonadota; class Alphaproteobacteria; order Rhizobiales; family Xanthobacteraceae; genus Bradyrhizobium; species Bradyrhizobium niftali. Next base: position 122,402 of record NZ_SPQT01000017.1, read on the forward strand.
ATGTCCGCGCACTCCTCAACCATTGGAGCTCGCGGAACCAACCCCTCATCCGGCGCTTTTGCGCCACCTTCTCCCACAAGGGGAGAAGGAAGAACGCGCCCGCATCCATAGTGGAGCCAATTGCGCGCGGCGTCTTTGTCGCAGCGCAAATTGCGGGACGGGCGGCGGGCTCGAACGCCCCGCCGCCTACGCCGTGTCATCAGGCGCCGTAAGTGTAAAAACCCTGCCCGGTCTTGCGGCCGAGATGCCCGGCATCGACCATTTCCTTCAGCAAGGGGGCCGGACGGTATTTCGGGTCGTTGAAGCCTTTGTAGAAGACCTCCATCACCGACAACATCGTGTCGAGCCCGACGAGATCGGCCAGCGCCAGCGGCCCGATCGGATGGTTGCAGCCGAGCTTCATGCCGGCGTCGATCTCTTCCGCCGTCGCGATCCCCTCCTGGAGAGCGAAGATCGCCTCGTTGATCATCGGGCACAGGATGCGGTTGACCGCGAAGCCCGGGCTGTTCTTGGCCGTGATCGCCACCTTGCCGACGCGCTGGGCGAAATCGAGCGCCTTGGCGTGGGTGTCGTCGGAGGTCTGCAGGCCGCGGATGAGCTCGAGCAGCGCCATCACCGGCACAGGATTGAAGAAGTGCATGCCGATGAAGCGGTCGGGGCGATCGGTCGCGGCGGCAAGCTTCGTGATCGAGATCGACGAGGTATTGGTTGCAACGAGCGTGCGCGGCGACAGCGTCGCGCAGAGGTCCTTCAGGATCTTGACCTTGAGCTCCTCGTTCTCGGTGGCGGCCTCGATCACCAGGTCGCAATCGGCCAGCTTCGCCCGGTCGGTGGTGCCGGTGATGCGCTTGAGCGTCGCCTCGCGGTCGGCCGCCGACATCTTCTCCTTCTTGACCAGGCGCTCGAGGCTGCCGCCGACGGTCGAAATCCCGCGGTTCACCGCCGCATCGGAAATGTCGACCATCACGACCGAGAGCCCGGCCGCGGCGCAGATTTGCGCGATGCCGTTCCCCATGGTCCCTGCCCCGATGATGCCAACGGTCTGGATCATTGCGTCACATCCTTCTCATCCTTGCGGGCGTGCCGCTAGCGGCCCGGCCCCATTGTTCCTGCATCAGGCTCTAGCACCGCCAGTCGCCGGGTGCGACCTGATCCTGCCCCTTCCTTAAACCATCCATGGCGGGAATAAAGCCGCAGAAGGGGATGATTTCGCGGCCTCGCAGCCCGTTTGGCCCGAGCCATGCGGCGCAAGCGCCGGCCCAAGAGCGCCGCGGGTGCGGCGACCGGGGTCGATCGGCGGGGGAAGCTGCGGTGTCAGGCCTCGCCTCATTCGAGACGCAGCACCTTGCCGGGATTCATGATGTTCTTGGGGTCAAGGGCCCGCTTGATCGTGCGCATGATGTCGAGCTCGGTCCTGGAGCGATAATGCTGGAGCTCGTCGAGCTTCTCGATGCCGATGCCGTGTTCGGCGGAGATCGAGCCGGCCATGGAGGTGATGAGGTCGTTGACGACCCGCGTGATCGCCGCAGAGTACTGGGTGAGCGTGTCGCGATCCATGCCCTTCGGGCCCATGAAGGAGAAGTGCAAATTGCCGTCTCCGATGTGGCCAAGCGGATAGGGGCGGATCGTCGGCAGGATGTCGAGCACGGCCTTGAGACCCCTGTCGATGAACTCGGGAATCCCCGAGATTGCGACCGACACGTCGTAGCTCAGGCCCGGCCCCTCGGCGCGCGATGCCTCGGCCACGCTCTCGCGAATGCGCCACATGTTGCGCGACTGCGCTTCGGTTTGCGCAATCACCGCATCCAGCACCCGGCCCGCCTCGAGCTGATCGGCCAAGAACTGCTCCATCCTGTCCGACATGCCCGCGCCGTCCTGCCGCGGCCGGGCCGACGACCATTCGAGAAGGAGATACCATTCGGTCTCGGCCTTGAGAGGGTCCTGGGTGCCGGGAATGTGGCGCAGCACCATGTCGGTGCAGGCGCGGCTCATCAGCTCGCAGGAGCCGACATTGTCGTCGGAGGCGGCATGCGCCTCCGACAGGAGCTCGATCGCCGCCCTGGGATCGCGGATCGCGAGCCATGCCGTGCAGACGTCCTTCGGCGCGGGCCAGAGTTTCAGCACCGCCTTGGTGATGATGCCGAGCGTTCCTTCGGCGCCCATGAACAGATGCTTGAGGTCATATCCGGTATTGTCCTTCTTGAGTGCGCGCAGCCCGTCCCAGACCTCGCCGCTCGCCAGCACGACCTCGAGACCCAGCACCAGATTTCGCGCATTGCCGTAACGCAGCACCTGCACGCCGCCAGCATTGGTCGACAGATTGCCACCGATCATGCACGAGCCCTGGGCACCCAGGCTGAGCGGAAAGAAGCGATCATGACGCGCGGCCGTCTCCTGGAGCGTCTGAAGGATGCACCCCGCCTCCACCGTCATGGCGTAGCCGACGGGATCGACATTCAGCACACGATTCATGCGACCGAGCGACAGCACGATGCCGCGGTGCGCGGGCCACGGCGTGGCACCGCCCATCAGGCCGGTGTTGCCGCCCTGCGGCACGACGGCAATGCCGCTGTCGTAGCAGAGCTTGATGACAGCCGAGACTTCCGCGGTGTTGGCCGGACGCACGACCGCCGCGGCCTGCCCCGCCAGCTCGCCGCGCCAATCGGTCACGAACGGGCGCTTGTCCTGCTCGTCCAGGATCAGGCCCTTGTCGCCCACGATAGCTCGCAAGCGGTCGAGAATGGCTGGCGTCACGGGCGCGGTCGGAATGGAGGGAGCGGTGACAAGGGCTGCACCCGGCATGTGTTCCTCGCTTTGCGGCTCTTCTGCGCAGCCCTGGGGCGCGCCGGCCTTCGTTCTTGTTTTCGATTCTGGACGTTTGCGCGATGAACCTAGCATGAAGGTCGCGTTTGCGGGAACGTCCCCGGCTGCGACGCTTGTGCAGACCTGCCTCGGCTGCCGAACCGGAAGCGCACTTCCGTCGACGCCCGCCGTGCCCTACTGTGCCGCGATCAACCTGGATTGGGGATCATGAGCCGCTTCTGGAGTCCGGTCGTCCACACGCTTTCGCCCTACGTCCCGGGCGAGCAGCCGAAGCAGGATGGCATCGTCAAGCTCAATACCAACGAGAATCCCTATCCGCCCTCGCCGCGCGTGCTGGCGGCGATTGCGTCGGCTGCGGAGCGGCTACGTCTCTATCCAGATCCGCGCGCCACGCGCCTGCGCGAGGCGATCGCAGCGTATTGCGATGTTGCGGCCGAGCAGGTGTTCGTCGGCAACGGCTCCGACGAGGTTCTGGCCCACACCTTCCCGGCCCTTCTCAAGCACGACAGGCCGCTGCTGTTTCCCGACGTCACCTACAGCTTCTACCCTGTCTATTGCCGCCTCTATGGCGTAGCTCACGAGGAGGTGCCGCTCGATGCCGCGATGAGGATCGAGATCGCCGGCTACAGGCGGCCATCGAGCGCCATTCTTCTCTGCAATCCGAATGCGCCCACCGGCATCGCCCTTCCGCGCGAGGCGATCGCGGCGCTGGTCGCCGAAAATCCAGACCGGCTGGTGGTGGTGGACGAGGCCTATGTCGATTTCGGCGCCGAGAGCGCGGTGCAGCTCGTTGCGCGCCACGACAATCTGCTCGTCATCCAGACCTTCTCGAAATCGCGCTCGCTCGCCGGTCTGCGCGTCGGCTTTGCCATCGGCCAACCGCCGCTGATCGAGGCGCTGGAGCGGGTGAAGGACAGCTTCAACTCCTATCCCGTCGATTGTCTCGCCATCGCCGGCGCCGTCGCCGCCATCGAGGACGACGGGTGGTTCCTCGAGACCCGCGCCCGTATCGTCTCGAGCCGCGAAGCACTGACCCGCGATCTCGGACAACTCGGCTTCGAGGTGTTGCCGTCGCTCGCAAACTTCGTGTTCGCGCGTCACCGAAGCCGGAGCGGAGCCGATCTGGCGGCCGCACTTCGCCAGCGCGGCGTTCTGGTCCGCCATTTCAAGAAGCCGCGCATCGAGGATTTCCTGCGCATCACGGTCGGAACCGAGGAGCAATGTGGCCGGCTGATTGAAGCGCTGCGCGGCCTGATCTGATCCAAGGGCGCGTGACGGACGCCGTCCGTCCGGTTGACAGGGCCCCATTATTTCAATAATCGTTGAAATATGGAAACGACAGACGCCGTCACGGCGCTCGCCGCGCTGGCCCAGGACAATCGCCTCGACGTCTTCCGTCTGCTGGTGCAGGCGGGCCCCGACGGCATGACTGCCGGCTCGATCGCGGAAGCGCTGGATCTCGCCCCCAACACGCTGACGTTCCACTTCGACCGGCTGCGGATGGCGGGTCTCGCCACCGTCCGGCGCGAGGGCCGCTCGATGATCTATGCAGCGCGGTTCGAGACCATGAATGAGCTCGTCGGCTTCCTGACCGAAAATTGCTGCGGCGGAACGTCATGCGCTCCGGCCGCCGCCTGCAAGCCCGCGCGAAAGCGCAGCAAAATTCCGGCCTGAAAGGACGAACCATGAAGCGCCTGCACGTTCACCTGTCCGTCGAGGATCTCCCCCGCTCCATCGGCTTCTACTCGGCTTTGTTCGCGACCCAGCCCTCGGTGGTGAAATCCGACTACGCCAAATGGATGCTCGAAGACCCCCGCGTGAACTTCGCGATCTCGACGCGCGGACGCGAGCCCGGCCTCGACCATCTCGGCATCCAGGTCGAGACCGGTGACGAGCTTCAGGAGGTCTACGCGCGGCTGCGCCAGGCCGGCGGCGACATCATCGAACAGGGCCAGACGACCTGCTGCTATGCGAGGTCCGAGAAATCCTGGATCGACGATCCCGCTGGAATCGCCTGGGAGACCTTCCACACCACGGGCGAGAGCACCGACTATGGCGACGGCACCGGTGAGAATGGCGCGCGGGTTGCCCATGAAAGACAACCGGAGAAGCAATCGGCTTGCTGCGCGCCGCAGGCGGCGCCAAAGCAACAATCGCCCTGCTGCTAGGAACGAAGTGCTTGGTCATGGATGCGATCATCTACCACAATCCCGCTTGCGGCACCTCGCGCAATACGCTCGCGATGATCCGGAGCGCCGGCATCGAACCGCATGTAATCGAGTATCTGAAGACGCCCCCATCGCGGGCGCTGTTGCAACAACTGATCGCGCGCATGGGACTGCCCGTGCGCGCGTTGCTTCGGGAAAAGGGCACGCCCTATGCCGAGCTCGGGCTCGGCGACGCGGCGCTGACCGACGATCAGCTTCTCGACGCGATGATGGTGCATCCCATCCTGATCAACCGGCCGATCGTGGTCACGCCGAAAGGCGTCAAGCTCTGCCGCCCCTCGGAGCTGGTGCTGGACCTCCTGCCGGCGCAGCAGGGCGAATTCGTCAAGGAAGACGGCGAGCGCGTCCGGCTGGACCGCGGCGCCTGATGCCGGGGCTTGCGCAGCGCGCCTTCGCCGAGTGGCTCGGGACCGCGTTCCTGCTGGCCGCGGTGGTCGGCTCGGGGATCATGGCCGCGAAGCTCTCGGGCGGAAACGTCGCGCTCGCGCTCCTGTGCAACACGATCGCCACCGGCGCCATCCTGGTCGCGCTGATCCTCACCTTCGCCGCCATGTCGGGCGCCCATTTCAATCCGGCGGTGACGCTGGCCTTCGCCCTGCGCGGCGAAACAGCCTGGAGGGACGCGGCGATCTACATCGCCGCACAGATCTCCGGCGCGATCATCGGTGTGTGGATCGCACATCTGATGTTCGAGCTTCCACTTCTCCAGCTTTCGCTGACGCAGCGCTCGGGAGCCGGACAATGGCTTGCCGAGGCCGTGGCGACCTTCGGTCTGCTGTTGACGATCCTCGGCGTCGCGTCTCGAACGCCCGCCGCCGTTCCTTACGCGGTCGGCCTCTACATCACCTCGGCGTACTGGTTCACGGCCTCGACGTCCTTTGCCAATCCGGCGGTCACCATCGCCAGGTCGCTGTCCGATACCTTCGCAGGGATCGCCCCGCAGGGCGTGCCGGCCTTCATCGCTGCGCAGATCGCCGGGGCACTTCTCGCCGTTCCGCTCGCAGGCTGGCTGTGGGGCGGTGCCCCGGCGAAGCGGGACGCCCGGCCGCTCGCGTCCTGACGCCCGATCCCGCAGCTGCGGCATTTGCGGCCGAATGAAGCGGGTTTTCAAAACGCTCCTGCCAGGTATTCTGTGAGCCGCCTCCCATGGCGGCGGTGCCTCGCTGCTGTTGCTCCAGACGACGAAACTTGCAGGGACCAGCCCGTGATGCGCTTTTGCAGCCTCGACCTCGACGCCCCGGAGGCCTACGCCCGACCGCTGATGTTCAGGCGCGGATGAACGACTTCGCACGATCCGCGGGTGCCGCCTTTGCACTGATTGGCGAGGCCGATTCCGAGCTTATGGGCATCGTCGCCTTGTCGGTGCGTGTCAGCCTGACCGCGAGCATCGTCGCGCTGCTGATCGGTGCACCGTTCGGCGCCTTGCTGGCGATCGCCCGTTTCCGCGGACGTCAGGTCATCATTGTGCTGACCAATGCGCTGCTCGGCCTGCCGCCGGTCGTGGTCGGGCTCGCGCTCTATCTGCTGCTATCACGGTCCGGCCCGCTCGGGGCGGCCGGCCTGCTGTTCACGCCGGCGGCCATGGTGATTGCGCAGACACTGCTCGCGACACCGATCGTGGTGGCGCTGGTGCATCGGCCTGCGAGCCTGCTCTGGGCGGAGTATGGCGACCTGGCGCGGATCGACGGGCTGTCGTTCCTGCGCAGCATGGGGCTCCTGTTCGCGCTGGGACGGACCTCGCTGCTGACGGCCTTTCTCGCGGCCTTCGGGCGTGCCATCGCCGAGGTCGGCGCCATCATCGTCGTCGGCGGCAACATCCGTGGCTTCACGCGCACGATGACGACCGCCATCGCGCTGGAAACCAGCAAGGGCGACCTGCCGCTGGCGCTGGGGCTCGGGCTGATCCTGCTCGCGCTCAGTGTGGCGGTGTCGACCGTCGCATTCTTGCTAGTTGGCCGCGTTGGGGAAAAATAGCTGCTCGCCGCCGACCTTGTAGCCGGCTATCGCCTGCTGTCCCTTCGGGGAGACCAGCCAGTCGATGAAGGCCTGCCCATCCTGCGCCTTCACGTTGGAATGCTTTGCCGGATTCACCAGCATGACGCCGTACTGGTTGAAGAGCCGCTTGTCGCCCTCGGTCAGGGCGGCGAGCTCGCCGCGGTTCTTGAACGACAGCCATGTGCCACGATCCGACAGAAGATAGGCGTTCGAGGACGAGGCCATGTTCAGCGCCGGGCCCATGCCCTGGCCGATCTCGCGATACCAGCTGTCCTTGCCGGCACCGAGATCGACGCCCGCCTCTTTCCACAATCTCAGCTCGGCCGCGTGCGTGCCGGACTTGTCGCCGCGCGAGATGAACGGCGCCTTGGCTGCCGCGATCTTGCGCAGCGCATCAGCGACGTCCTTGCCGCCGGCAATCTGCGCCGGATCGCTCTTCGGCCCGACGATGACGAAGTCGTTGTACATGACGTCGAAACGCTTCACGCCCTGCCCTTCGGACATGAACTGATCTTCAGCGGGCCTGTCATGGACGAACACCACGTCGGCATCACCTCGCCGCCCGATATCCAGCGCCTGGCCGGTGCCGACGGCAACGACCTTCACGCTGATGCCCTCGGCCTTCGAGAACAGCGGCAGCAAATAGCCGAACAGGCCCGACTGTTCCGTCGACGTCGTCGAGGCCACGGTGATCGTGCGATCCTGCGCGAATGCGATGGTGGACCAGAGCAGAACCGCTCCGATGGCGACTATTTTTCTCATGCGTCGTCCTTACACCAGATGCCGGATGTTCCAATCTACCCTCGACTGAGCGGCGCAGGGAACCCAGACGTTTGGTGCAACGCGCCCATGGCGAGGTGCCTCGCGGCGCGTGTCCGCGTTCCGTGCAGTTGCACTGTGGTCGTCCACACCGTGGCCTCATGACGATCGCAGCTTCTCTCGCGAGCGATGGTGTGCGGATGTTCTGCAATTGGTCCCACCCAGATTGACATCGGTGTGACGGCCGGGGCAGTTTTTCACATTGCTGGCGAATCAGCGATTGCCTCACGCCGAGTACCTCTTGGACAACTCCCAGTGCTTTCGAGACTGATATCGTTGCTGCGCCGCATCCCTGCGGTGAAATGGGCGTTTACGAGGCTTCGGCCCTTGCCGCTCGGCGGCAGCATCGACCTTTCGCCGATCGCCACGAATGATTCGCCTGCCATCGCCGTCGACGTTGCAGAAGCCGCGCGCACTCCCGACATCAGCATCAACGCTAATCCACTGCTCAACGACGCAGGAGTCGCGGTCGCGGCGCCGGTCGCCGAGGACGACACCGCGACCTCCGTCATCGCGGAGAACCCGCCGGCGGCGCAGACAGAAACGACCGGCGTCAGTGACGATCCATCTCCGGCGGTGCCGGCGGAAGCCGAGCCGGCCGTCGTGGAGGAGGCTTCGGTCTCGCCTGTCGACGTCTTGCCTGTGGAGGCGGAGACTGGGCCCGTTGCTGTTCCTGAACTCGCCGCCGGCAACGTCCTGCCTGCGGAACTCCCAACGATTGTCGAGTCGGTCGGCACGGAAGAGGCCTCAGTCCGGCCAGTCGCCATCGATAGCGCGCCGGTCGACATTCCCGAGCTCGCCGTCAGCGGCAGTCCAGCTCGCGAGCTCGCGACCGACGTTGAGCCCGTCGTCACGGAGGAAACAGCGGTCTCGTCTGACGATGGCGAGACCGCTCCGGTTGCTACGCTCGACCTCATCGTCAGCCACGAGCCATCCTCAGACGTCCTCGTCGATATCGAGCCGGCCATCGTAGACGACCCGCATGTCGCCCTCGCCGCCATCGAAGTCTCTATGTCTGATATCCCTGCCGTGAGCATCGACAGCGGTCCATCCGCCGACGTCGCCATGGAGATCGAGCCCGTCCCTGCAAGCGATCTCGCACCGGTCACAGCGGTCGCTACGGAGGACGCTTCTGCCGACACCTCCGGCGTCGTCGCGGACATCGCGCCGGAGCCGATCCTTGCGTCTCCCGCACCAGAGATCCGTAGCGCAGCGAAAGTTCGCGCAAGGGCCACGGAACCCGCCGATCGCGCGGAGCTGATCCGGCAGCGCTGGGCGGAGACCGGGATCAGGATGTGGAATCCGCGGCTTCACGGCACCGGCGATGCCACGCTGAACATCCAGGGCCGTGTCGAGCTGCTGCCGCCCGCGCCCGGCGAGACGATGCCGCGGTACGACAAGCTCGAGTTCAGGATGCTGGGCGGGCAGATCGTCTGCGAGGGCGTCATCGTCGAGGCGCCCGCACAGGCGAGCCATCGCAGCTTTACCCGGCTCGCCGAGCCTGGGAAGCCAGACCGGGTCCGCGAGTCGGTGCGGGAACGCCAGGCCGCTCTCGCCTGACCTTTTCGTCAACGACGACGCTCGCCATATGCTAGGCTGATGTCCTGGATCTGGGAGCTCGCATGCCCACAAAATCATTGCGATTGATTGTGATCGTCGCCCTCTGCGTCTCGCAGGGAGCCTTTGCCGCTTCCAGCAAGCGGCCGCGCCATGCGCCCGCCACCGATCCGGCCGCACACTACAAGGCCGACCGGCTCTCGTCCTCGCGCGGCGAGACGATCCTGAACACGCCGGGCCAGACCACCGTGCTGACGCGGCAGGTCCTCGACGACATGAACGCGAGAAGCCTCCGGGACGCCATGCGCTCGACCGCCGGCGTCACGATCGGGCGGTGACACGCTGACGCCCGGCGCCGCGATGAAAAGTGCGCCGCTATTCCCGCGCGGTCCCCGAAATATTCCCGCCACGAAGTCGTTGCTGCCGCACCGCGCACGACGTAGCTTGCGCACCGGTCGACGCAAATGTCGCGTCCGATCGAAACGACAAGAACACTTTGGGAGGCAAACTATGAGAAAGCTCACGGCCGCGCTATGCGCGTTGGTATTGTTCGTACCGGCTGCGCAGGCGCAAACCATCAAGGACTTTCTGGCAGTGGCCATGAAGAAGTGGACGGCGCCGTTCGAGCCGTTCCAGCTCATCGACAACATCTATTATGTCGGAACCGACGGTATTGCCGTCTATGTCATCAAGACATCGCAGGGGCTGATCCTGATGGACACGGCAATGCCCCAGTCCACCGGCATGATCAAGGACAACATCGCGAAGCTCGGCTTCAAGGTTGCCGACATCAAGATCATCCTCAACACGCACGCGCATCTCGACCACACCGGCGGCTTCGCCGAGATCAAGAAGGAGACCGGTGCGCAGCTCATCGCCGGCGAACGCGACAAGCCGCTGCTCGAAGGCGGCTATTATCCGGGCGACGAGAAGAACGAGGACCTCGCCTTCCCCGCGGTGAAGGTCGATCGCGCGGTGAAGGAAGGCGACAAGGTCACGCTCGGCGACACCACGCTGACGGCACATGCGACGCCCGGCCATTCGCCGGGCTGCACGAGTTGGGAGTTGACCGTCAAGGACGGCAAGGAGAACCGCGAGGTGCTGTTCTTCTGCAGCGGCACGGTGGCGCTGAACCGGCTGGTCGGCCAACCGACCTACCCCGGCATCGTCGACGACTACCGCGCGACCTTCGCCAAGGCCAAGGCGATGAAGATCGACGTGCTGCTCGGGCCGCATCCGGAAGTCTATGGCATGCAGGCCAAGCGCGCGGAGATGAAGGAGGGCGCGCCGAACCCGTTCGTCAAGCCGGGCGAGATCGTGACCTACGCGACCGGCCTGTCGGAGGATTTCGACAAGCAGCTCACCAAGCAGACCGCGGCACTGGAGAAGAAGTAGCGGCCCTGCGCGCTCTCACCTCTCCTCCCGCGGGGGAGAGGTGAATCGCGTGGGTCGGCTGACCGCGCGGCAATCATCTGCACCCCGCCGTCACTGACGCGCATGCTTAACAGATCGTAGCTGCGGCGATTGCGGGCGAAACAGTGCCCGAGACACCCGCCACCGCCGCTGGATATCGTTAACGCCGCCTCACCAATGCACGCGGCCGGAAACTCTGCGGTAGCGTGCAACCTGCGCTGGCCATCGCCGGGAACCCGATCTAACGCGCCCTTTACCCCGCCATGCAAGATCCTCCGCGTTTTGAAAGGATCCGGGGCGCGTATTGCAATGCCTGCTGTCGATTTGAAATCACACTTTGCCGCCGCCATGCAGCTGTTTCGCGTGCCGGCCGACAACCCGGATCTGACGCGCGCGCAGTTCGACGCCTTCTCCAAGCAGATCCCGCTGCTCTACTTCATCCTCATGAGCAACACGATCGCGGTCGCCTATACGTATGTGAACGTGGCGCCGGACTGGCTGACGATGATCGTGCCGGGCGTGCTGACCGTGCTCGCCGCGCTCCGGACCTACTGGTGGCTGCGCCAGCGTCACCTCGTGCGCAGCGATGCCGACATCCTGCGCAATCTGCGCGCCACCAACTGGCTGACCGTGCCGATCGGTGCCGGCTTCACCGCCTGGTCCTTCGCGCTCTACCCGTACGGCGATCCCTTCGCCAAGAGTCAGGTCGCCTTCTACATGGCGGTGACCGTGATCGGCTGCATCTTCTCGCTGATGCACCTGCGCTCGGCGGCGCTGATCGTGACGCTGATCGTCGACGTGCCCTATGTGCTGTTCTTCTTCGCCACGGGCGAGCCGACATTGAAGGCGATCGCGGTCAACAACCTGCTCGTCTCCGGCGCGATGGTGACGGTGCTGTTCATCTATTACCGCGACTTTGCCGATCTCGTGTCGAGCCGCAAGTCGCTGCTGGCGCAGCAGGCGGCCACCCAGGCGCTTTCGGACGAGAACTTCCGCCTCGCAAATCTCGATTCCCTCACCGAGCTGCCGAACCGCCGCCGCTTCTTCGCCGAGCTGTCGAGCGCCTTCGCCGATGCCGAGCGCAGGAATGTTCGCGTCGCGGTCGGGATCATCGACCTCGACGGCTTCAAGCCGATCAACGACAACTACGGCCACAGCGTCGGCGACCGCGTCCTGATCGAGGCGGGCCGGCGCATCCGCGAGGTCTGCGAAGGTTTCGGCCCGCACCGCGTCGAGTTCGCGCGGCTCGGCGGCGACGAGTTCGGCCTCGTGGTGTGCGGCGATCCCGACGACGACGATCTGATGCGGCTCGGCCAGCGGATCGGCGACCTGGTCAAGCTGCCCTACCAGCTCGACACCGCCCATACCGGGCTGTCGTGCTCGATCGGCTTCGCGCTGTTCCCACATTCGGCGACGACTGCGGAAGCGCTCTGTGAATGCGCCGACTATTCGCTCTATCACGCCAAGCGCCACCTGCGCGGCCGCACCGTGATCTTCTCGAGCGAGCTGGAGGCCGAGATTCGCAGCCGCGGCGTCATCGAGAACCTGCTGCGCACCTCCGACTTCGACACCGAGATGGAGCTGGTGTTCCAGCCGATCGTCGATGCCATGAGCGAGCACACCGCAGGCTTCGAGGCCCTGGCGCGCTGGCACAGCCCTCGCCTCGGCCAGGTCTCACCGGCTGATTTCATCCCCGCCGCCGAGCGCATCGGCCTGATCCGGCCGCTGACGCAGGCGCTGCTCGTGCGCGCGTTGGCGACTGCGAAGACGTGGCCCGACGATCTCTGGCTGTCGTTCAATCTCTCCGCCCACGACATCTGCTCGCCCGAAGGCATCCTGCCGTTGATCACCATCATCGAGAAGAGCGGCGTGCCGACGCGCCGGATCGATTTCGAGATCACCGAGACCGCTGTCACCTTCGACTTCGTGCGCGCCCAGCAGTCGATCGCCGCGCTGAAGGCGATGGGCTGCGGCATTTCCCTCGACGATTTCGGCACCGGCTATTCCTCGCTCAGCCACGTGCACCGGCTGCCGCTCGACAAGATCAAGGTCGACCGCAGCTTCGTCGCCGACATCAACGAAAATCCGGTCAGCCACAAGATCATCAAGTCGCTCACGGGCCTGTGCGACGACATGGAGATCGCCTGTGTCGTCGAGGGCGTGGAGACCCGCGCCCAGCTCGACAGCCTGCGCCGGCTCGGCTGCGACTACATTCAGGGCTATTATTTCGCAAAACCCATGCCGCGCGATGCGATCGACGACTACCTCGCGAAGGAATGGCAGCGCCTCGACGGAGCGACGCACGGGACCAAGGTCCTGGCCTGAGGCGCGGCTACTTGGCCAGGCTCGGCAGGTCGAGCCCCTTGTCACGGGCGCAATCGATCGCGGTCTCGTAGCCCGCATCGGCATGGCGCATGACGCCGGTGGCCGGATCGTTCCAGAGCACGCGCTCGATCCGCTTTGCAGCTTCCGGCGTGCCATCGGCGACGATCACCATGCCGGCATGCTGGGAATAGCCGATGCCGACGCCACCGCCATGATGCAGCGACACCCAGGTCGCGCCGCTGGCGCAATTGAGCAGCGCATTGAGCAAAGGCCAGTCGGACACCGCATCCGATCCGTCCTTCATGGCCTCGGTCTCGCGGTTCGGACTTGCCACCGAGCCGCTGTCGAGATGGTCGCGGCCGATCACGATCGGCGCCTTGAGTTCGCCGCGCGCGACCATCTCGTTGAAGGCAAGGCCGAGCCGGTGACGATCGCCGAGGCCGACCCAGCAAATCCGCGCCGGCAAGCCCTGGAATTTGATGCGCTCCTTGGCCATGTCGAGCCAGTTGTGCAGGTGCTTATCGTCAGGCATCAGCTCCTTGACCTTGGCGTCGGTCCTGAAGATGTCCTCGGGATCGCCCGACAGCGCAGCCCAGCGGAACGGCCCGACGCCGCGGCAGAACAGGGGGCGGATATAGGCGGGAACGAAGCCCGGAAAATCGAAGGCGTTCTTCAGGCCCATGTCCTGCGCCATCTGGCGAATGTTGTTGCCATAATCGAGCGTCGGGATTCCTTGCGCGTGGAAGTCCAGCATGGCCCGGACATGCTCGACCATCGAGGTCTTCGACGCGCGCTCGACTTCCTTCGGATCGGAGGCGCGTTTCGCCTCCCATTCGGCGAGCGTCCAGCCTTTGGGGAGATAGCCGTTGATCGGATCATGGGCGCTGGTCTGGTCGGTGACGATGTCGGGCTTGACGCCGCGACGCACCAGCTCGGGAAAAATCTCCGCGGCATTGCCGAGCAGGCCGACCGAGACCGCCTTCTGCGTCTTGGCAGCATCGGCCATGATCGCGAGCGCTTCGTCGAGCGTTGCAGCCTGGCGATCGAGATAGCCGGTGCGCAGCCGCATCTCGATGCGGCTCGGCTGGCATTCAACCGCGAGCATCGAGGCTCCGGCCATGGTCGCGGCCAGCGGCTGCGCGCCGCCCATGCCGCCAAGGCCGGCGGTGAGGATCCATTTGCCCGCCAGGCTGCCGCCATAATGGCGACGGCCGACCTCGACGAAGGTCTCGTAAGTGCCCTGCACGATGCCCTGGCTGCCGATATAGATCCAGGAGCCGGCCGTCATCTGGCCGTACATCATCAGGCCCTTGCGGTCGAGCTCGTTGAAATGGTCGAGCGTCGCCCAATGCGGCACGATGTTGGAGTTCGCGATCAGCACGCGCGGAGCATCGGCGTGGGTACGGAAGACGCCGACCGGCTTGCCGGACTGGATCAGCAACGTCTCGTCGTCTTCGAGCTTGCGCAACGCCGCCGTAATCCGGTCAAAGCTCTCCCAGTCGCGCGCGGCGCGGCCGATGCCGCCATAGACGACGAGTTCGCTCGGGCGCTCCGCGACATCAGGATCGAGATTGTTCATCAGCATGCGCAAGGGGGCTTCCGTCAGCCAGCTCTTGGCGCTGATGTCGCTGCCCCGGGGCGCGCGGATGGTGCGGTCGTTGTCCAGTCGGCGGTTCATGCGGAACACCTCATCAGGCAAGTCTCGGAAATGGATCAGATGAAAGCACGCCGATCGCAGCCGCCGGCAGCGCGTCGGCCTCGACGAGTGCGGCTGCCTTGGCGAGATCGCCGGCCATGTAGCGGTCGGCGCCGAGCGCGGGCACCTGTTCGCGAAGCGCGGCGATGACGGCGACGAGCGGCGCGCTGGTCGCATGCGGCGCGCGCAGCGTAATGCCTTGCGCGGCGACCAGGAGCTCGATGCCGAGGATGGCGGCGAGATTGTCCGTCATATCGGCGAGGCGCCGTGCCGCATGCGCGGCCATCGACACGTGGTCTTCCTGGTTGGCGCTGGTCGGCGTCGAATCGATCGAGCAGGCGAGCGCACGCTGCTTGTTTTCGGCATAGAGCGCAGCCGCCGTGACCTCCGCGATCATGAAGCCGGAATTGATGCCGGGATCGGGCGTGAGGAACGGCGGCAGACCGAAGTTCAGCGCGGGATCGACCAGCGTCGCGATGCGCCGCTCGCTGATCGCGCCAATTTCCGACAGCGCCAGCGCGAGTGTATCGGCCGCAAACGCCACGGGCTCGGCGTGGAAATTGCCGCCGGAGACGATCTCGCCGGTCTCGACCAGGACGAGCGGGTTGTCGGTGACGGCATTGGCCTCGACGATCAGGGTTCGCGCAGCCTGCGTGATCAGATCGAGCGCGGCACCTGCGACCTGCGGCTGGCAGCGCAGGCAATAGGGATCCTGCACACGTTCGTCGCCTTCGAGATGCGACAGGCGGATGTCGCTGCCGTCGAGCAGCGCAGTCAGCGTCGCGGCCGCGGCGATCTGCCCGGCATGGCCGCGCAGCGCCTGGATTTCAGGGCGGAACGGCGCCGTGGAGGCCATTGCCGCATCGACCGACAGCGCGCCAGTGACAAGCGCTGCACGGGCCAGATGAAACGCGCGCAGCACGCCCGAAATGGCATAGGCGGTCGAAAACTGCGTTCCGTTGATCAGCGCGAGCCCCTCCTTGGGGCCGAGCGTCAGCGGCGCAAGCCCGGCGGCAGCGAGTGCCTCGCCGCCCGACACGGTCTTGCCGTCGACAATCGCCTGCCCCTCGCCGATCATGACGGCCGTCATGTGCGCGAGCGGCGCGAGGTCACCGGAGGCACCGACCGAGCCCTGCTGCGGCACCAGCGGACAGACACCCCGCGCCAGCATTCCCTGCAACTGCTCGATCACCTCGCGGCGAACGCCCGAGGCGCCGCGCCCGAGCGAGATGATCTTCAGCGCCATCATCAGCCGCACGATCGGCTCCGGCGTCGCCGGACCGACACCACAGCAATGCGAGACGATGAGGTTGCGCTGGAGCAGCGCGGTCTGGTCAGGCGGGATGCGCTTCGAGGCGAGCTTTCCGAAGCCGGTATTGATGCCGTAGACGGGGGCGTCTGCTCGCGCCGCCTTGGCGACGATCGCCGCGGCCGCCTCGACACGCGGCCAGAACGACGGATCGAGCACGACGGGCTGTCCGGCAAGCACGCGCGCGAGATCGTCCAGGCTGACCGTTCCCGGTTTGACGACGATCGCGGTGCCCTGGTCCGTCACTGTCCCCTCCATACCCGGCGGTGCAGCGGATTGAAGCCGATGCGATAGACGAGCTCGGCGGGACGCTCGATATCCCAGATCGCGAGATCGCACCATTTGCCGGCCTCTAACGTACCGGTCTCCTGGAGCAGGCCGAGCGCCCGCGCGCCTTCGCGGGTGACGCCGGCGAGGCATTCGGCCACCGTCATCCGGAACAACGTCGCCCCCATGTTCATCGCCAGCAGCAGCGAGGTCAGCGGCGAGCTGCCGGGATTGCAGTCGGTTGCGAGCGCCATGTGAACGCCGTGCTTGCGGAACGCCTCGACCGGCGGCTTTTGTGTCTCGCGAATGAAATAGAAGGCGCCGGGCAGCAGCACGGCCACCGTTCCGGCCTTCGCCATCGCGGCCGCACCTGCTTCATCGGTATGCTCGAGATGATCGGCCGACAGCGCGGAGAATTTTGCCGCGAGCGCAGCACCGCCGAGGTTCGACAATTGGTCGGCATGGAGCTTGACCGGCAGCCCAAGGCCCCTCGCCGTCTCGAACACCCGCACGGTCTGCTCGGCCGAGAACGCGATGCCCTCCATGAAAGCGTCGACGGCATCGGCAAGGCCGGCCTTTGCGACCGCGGGCAGCATCTCCTTGCAGACGAGATCGATGTAGCGATCCTTGTCACCATCGGCTTCCACCGGCAGCGCATGGGCGCCGAGGAAGGACGTGCGGATCGCAACCGGCCGCTGGCGGCTGAGGCTGCGCGCAGCCGCGAGCTGCCGCATCTCGGTCTCGGCATCGAGGCCGTAGCCCGACTTGATCTCGACCGTGGTGGCGCCCTCGCCAATCAGCGCATCGAGCCGCGGCAGCGCGCTTGCGACGAGCTCGGCCTCGCTCGCCTTGCGCGTCGCGGCCACCGTCGAGACGATGCCGCCGCCGGCGCGCGCGATCTCCTCGTAGCTTGCACCCTTCAGACGCAGCTCGAACTCGTGTGCGCGGTTGCCGCCATAGACCAGATGGGTGTGGCAGTCGACGAGGCCCGGCGTGATCCAGCGCCCTGCGCAATCGGTCCGCTTGATGGCATCGGCGTCAGCCGGAAAGTCCGCCGCGGCACCCGCATAGACGATGTGGCCGCCGCGCGCGGCAATCACGCCGTGCTCGATCTCGCCGAGATCGGGGCGATCGGCCCGCATCGTGGCGAGGCGGGCATTGTGCCAGATCCGGTCGAAGCGCTCTGCCATGCAACTGTCCCTTCGCGGATGTCCCTGCGCCCTGGGATGCTTGACTTATATGTCTAGACATATAATCGTAAGCCGGTTCTGTCCAGCCGGCGTGTAATCATGACCCGACTGCATTTCGCCTCCGCGCTCCTGCCCTCGGGCTGGGCCAATGACGTGCAGGTGGTGATCGCCGCCGGCGCGATCGCGGCGGTGACACAGGGCGTGGCACCGGCCGTCGGTGACGAGCGCCACCAAATCGCACTTCCGGGGCTGGCGAGCCTGCACAGCCACGCCTTCCAGCGCGGCATGGCGGGACTTGGGGAACAGCGCGGCGATTCGACCGACACGTTCTGGACCTGGCGCGAGACGATGTATCACTTTGCGCTGGCGATGACGCCGGACGATGTCGCGGCCGTCGCAACGCTGCTTTATGTCGAAATGCTGGAGCAGGGATTTACCCGCGTCGGCGAATTCCATTATTTGCATCACGATCGCGACGGCTCGCCCTACGCCGACCTCGCCGAAATGGCTACGCGCATTGCACAGGCTGCCGAAGCGTCGGGTATTGCGCTGACGCTGCTGCCGAGTTTTTATGCGCATGGCTCTTTTGGGGGCGCGGCACCACATGCCGGCCAACGCCGCTTCATCTGCTCGGTCGATCGGTTCGCGGCGCTGATGGCTGCGTCGCGTAGAGCGATCGCAGCATTGCCAGGAGCCAATATCGGCATCGCGCCGCACAGTTTGCGCGCGGTGGCGCCGGACGAGCTCGCGGCGATCATTCCGCTCGCCGACGGCGGCCCTGTGCACATTCACGCCGCAGAGCAGGTCAAGGAAGTCGAGGATTGCCTGGCATGGTCGAGCCGGCGCCCGGTGCAATGGCTGCTGGAGCACGCACCGGTCGATCAACGCTGGTGCCTCATCCACGCGACCCACACGACGAACGAGGAGGTCATCGCGCTCGCCAAGACAGGCGCCGTTGCCGGCCTCTGCCCCATCACCGAAGCGAGCCTCGGCGACGGCATTTTTCCAGCCCGCGAATTCCTCGATGCCGGCGGCCGGTTCGGCGTCGGCACCGATTCCAATGTGCTGGTCGGTGTCGCCGACGAGCTGCGCCAGCTCGAATACGGCCAGCGGCTGAAGCATCGCCAGCGCAACGTGCTCTCCGGCGGCGCGCGCGCCTCGACCGGACGCACGCTGTTCGATCAAGCCCTCGCCGGCGGCTCGCAGGCACTTGCGCAGCCGACCGCCGGTCTGACCCCGGGCGCGCGCGCCGACATCGTCACGCTCGACTCCGCGGATCCGTCGCTCGCAGGGCGTCAGGGCGATGCGGCCATCGATGGCTGGATCTTTGCGGCAGGCAGCGGCGCGATCGATTGCGTCTGGGCCGGCGGCGACAAGGTCGTCGAGGGCGGACGGCACCGGCTGCGTCAGGCCGCGCGCGAGCGCTTCAACGCATCGGTGCGGAGGCTCCTCGCATGAGCCTCGCCACGGACGGCGCCGACCAGCCGACGCTCTACAAGCGCATCCGCGCCGACATCGAGAAGCGCATTTTGACCGGCGAGTGGCCGCCGGGTCATCGCATTCCGTTCGAGCACGAACTGGTGGCACGCTACGGCTGCTCGCGCATGACCGTAAACAAGGCGCTGTCGGAACTCGCGCAGGCCGACCTGATCGAGCGGCGGCGGCGCGCCGGCTCCTTCGTGCGCCGGCCGCAGCATCAGTCGGCGGTGCTCAAGATTGCCGATATCCGCGCCGAGATCACCGCACTCGGCCGCGCTTACGGCTACGAGCTGATCCATCGCAAGCTGCGCATGGCGACCGCCGCCGACCGCGACCGTCTCGGCGTGAAGAAGGCCGGCAAGGTGGTCGCGATCGCCTGCCGCCACAGCGCCGACAACGTGCCGTTTGCCGTCGAGGACAGGCTGATCGATCTCTCGTCCGTGCCGAATGCCGCGACCGCGGACTTCTCGCGCGAACCGCCTGGCTCGTGGCTGCTTCACCATGTCCCATGGACAGAGGCCGAGCATACGATCAGCGCCATCGTTGCGGACGATCGCGCGGCGCAGGCGCTCGACATCGCCGTCGGCGCGCCCTGCCTCGTGATCGACCGCTACACGTGGCGCAGCACACGCACGATCACCGCGGTGCGGCTGCTCTATCCCGGTGACTCTCACCGCCTTGTCGCCCGATTCAAGGGAGGCTGAGAGACCAATGTCGGCACAATTCGTGCAACGCTTCGGGCAACGGTCTGCATGGA
Organism: Bradyrhizobium niftali; assembly: GCF_004571025.1. Lineage (GTDB taxonomy): Bacteria > Pseudomonadota > Alphaproteobacteria > Rhizobiales > Xanthobacteraceae > Bradyrhizobium > Bradyrhizobium niftali. The sequence continues at coordinate 142,260 of NZ_SPQT01000017.1, forward strand.
CCGACACGAACAGATCAACAGGACGTCAATCCATCGATCGGCAAGAGGACGACAATCATGCGTAGTTCAAAGGTATTTGCGACAATCATTGCCCTTGCGGCCTCCACCCCGGTGCTCGCCGACGACGTCAAGGTCGGCGTCGGCATCTCCGGATGGACCGGCTTCGCGCCGCTGACGCTGGCCAAGGAAGCCGGCATCTTCAAGAAGAACGGCCTCGACGTCACGATCAAGAAGATCCCGCAGAAGGACCGCCACCTTGCGATTGCCTCCGGCGACATCCAGTGCGCGGCGACCACGGTCGAGACCTGGATCTCCTGGAACGCCAACGGCGTCGCCACCAAGCAGATCTTCCAGCTCGACAAGAGCTATGGCGCCGACGGCATGGCCGTGCGCAACGACATCGCCGCGATCAAGGATCTGAAGGGCAAGACGGTTGCGGCCTCCGCGCCCGGCACCTCGCCGTATTTCGCGCTGGCCTGGATGCTCAAGAAGAACGGCCTCACCTCGAAGGACGTGACCGTGGTGAATCTCGAGCCCGCCGCGGCGGCGCAGGCCTTCGTCTCCGGCCAGAACGACGCCGCGATGACCTACGAGCCGTATCTGTCGACCGTGCGCGCCGCACCCGACAAGGGCAAGATCATCGCCACCACGCTGGACTATCCGATCGTGATGGACACGTTTGGCTGCACGCCGAAATTCCTGAGCGAGAATCCGAAGGCCGCGCAGGCGCTCGCCAACAGCTATTTCGAGGCGCTCGACATGATCGCCAAGGACCAGGCCAAGGCCTATGAGATCATGGGCGCGGACGTGAAGCAGACCGGCGAGCAGTTCGGCAACTCGGCGAAGTACCTGCGCTGGCAGGACAAGGCCGCGAACCAGAAGTTCTTCGCCGGTGACTTCCTGACCTTCAACAAGGACGCGGCCGAGCTCCTGCTCGAGATCGGCATCATCAAGGCCGCGCCGAAGGTCGAGGACCTCTACGACGCCAGCTTCATCAAGTAACTTCTGCAAGCTGCCGGTTCCGCCACGAGGCGGAGCCGGCGCCTGATCGACTATTCGGATAGACAGTTTGATGCGTCCCCTGGATCCCGTGACATCGAGGCAACGCGTGGCCTATGGCCTCGCGTTCTTCGTGCTGTTCGTTGCCCTCTGGTCGTGGGCGACCTTCGGCGGCCATGTGTCGAAGACCTTTCTCGCCAACCCGTTGACGATGGTGCAGGAAGGTTTCGACCTGCTGACGAAGCAAGGCTTCGTGTTCGACATCGGCATGACGATCTGGCGCGTCGTCGGCGGCTTCGCGCTCGCCGCGATCATTGCAGTGCCGTTCGGCGTGCTGATGGGCGCCTACAAGCCGGTCGAGGCCTTTCTCGAACCGTTCGTCTCCTTTGCGCGCTACCTGCCCGCCTCCGCCTTCATCCCGCTGCTGATCTTGTGGGCCGGCATCGGCGAGCTGCAAAAGCTGCTCGTCATCTTCATCGGCTCGGTGTTTCAGGTGATCCTGATGGTCGCGGTGACCGTCGGCGCGACGCGCCGCGACCTGGTCGAAGCGGCCTATACGCTCGGGGCCAGCGACCGCGGCATCATCCGCCGTGTGCTGCTGCCCTCCTCCGCGCCCGAGATCGCCGAGATCCTGCGGCTGGTGCTGGGCTGGGCCTGGACCTATGTCATCGTCGCCGAGCTGATCGGCTCGTCCTCCGGCATCGGCCACATGATCACCGACAGCCAGGCGCTGCTCAACACCGGCCAGATCATCTTCGGCATCATCGTGATCGGGCTGATCGGCCTCGTCTCCGACTTCCTGTTCAAGGCGTTCAATGCCTGGCTGTTTCCGTGGAAGCTCGCATGACGACGCTGAAGATCGAACAGGTCTCACGGACCTTCCCCGCGCGCCACGGCAATGCGCCAACGAGAGCGCTCGAGCCGACCGACCTCACCATCGGCAACAACGACTTCGTCACCATCCTCGGCCCCTCCGGCTGCGGCAAGTCCACGCTGCTTCGCATCGTCGCCGGCCTCGACCGGCCGACCGGCGGGCGCGTCACGCTCGACGGGCGCGAGGTGACCGGCCCGGGCGCGGATCGCGGCATGGTGTTCCAGTCCTACACGCTGTTTCCCTGGCTCACCGTGCGCGAGAACATCGCCTTCGGCCTGCGCGAGCGCGGCGTATCGCAGGACGAGCGGCACAAGATCGCCGACGCCTTCATCCGCCAGGTCGGATTGTCCGGCTTCGAGAACCACTGGCCCAAGCAGCTCTCCGGCGGCATGCAGCAGCGCACGGCAATCGCCCGCGCGCTGGCCAATGATCCGAAGATTCTGCTGCTCGACGAGCCCTTCGGCGCGCTCGACAACCAGACCCGCGCCTTGATGCAGGAAATGCTGCTTGGGATCTGGGAGCGCGATCAGAAGACTGTGCTGTTCGTGACGCACGACATCGAGGAGGCGATCTTCCTCGGCAGCCGCGTCGTCGTCATGAGCGCGCGCCCCGGCCGCATCAAGGCCGAGATTGCCATAGACCTGCCGCATCCGCGCTCCTACAAGATCAAGACCACGCCGGAATTCGTCCAGCTCAAGGAACGGCTGGTCGAGGAAATCCGTACCGAGGCGTTGAAGGTTGCCGAACATGCCTGACAATCGTCCCTCCTTCGACGGCGCGCGCGTCCTCGCCGACCTCAATGCGCTCCGTGCCATCGGCGCCTACAAGACCGGCGTGCACAAGCCGACCTTCTCCGAGCCGCACAAGCTTTCACTGGACTGGCTGGCGCAGAAGCTGCCCGATGCGGGTCTCTCCGCCGCTGTTGACGGCATCGGCAATGTGTTCGGGACAAGCACCAAGCCCGGCGCGAAGCTTCTGGCGGGCTCGCACCTCGAAAGCCAGAACTACGCCGGCTGGCTCGATGGTCCGCTCGGTGTCGTCTACGCGCTCGAGGCCGCGCGGGTGCTCAATGCCGATCCTTCCGTGAAGGGCGCGGTCGAAGTCGCCGCCTGGTGCGACGAGGAAGGACACTTCGGGCATTTCCTCGGCTCGCGCTCCTATGTCGGGCAAGTGACCGAGGCCGATATCGATGCTGCGCGCGACCGCACCAGCGGCCGCACCATGCGCGATGCGCTCGCCGACATGGGGCTCGCCGGACGCCCACGCATCGCCGCCGAACCGGGACGGCACGTCGGATATCTGGAGGCGCATATCGAGCAGGGTGATACGCTCGAAAGCGGGCGGCTCGCGGTCGGCGTCGTGACCTCGATCGTCGGCATCTGGCAGTACCAGATCAATTTCGTCGGCGAGCAGAACCACGCCGGCACCACCCGCATGGCTGCACGCAAGGATGCCGGCCTCGCGCTGGCCAAATTCTGCGTCGCGATCGACGAGCGCTTCCCGGCCGCGTGCGGTCCGCGCACGGTCTGGACCACGGGCCGCATCACACTCGACCCGGGCGCGCCGAGCATCATTCCGGGTGGCGCCGAAATGCTGTTCCAGATCCGCGACGACAACCCGGCGGTCATCGCGCGGCTGGAGGGATTGCTGAAGGCCATGGCGGACGAGGTCAACGCGAGCGGTCGCTGTACCGTGAGCGTGGAGAAACTGCGGACCGGTGCACCCGCCATGATGAACTCCGGTTTTCAGGACGCGATCGAAGCTGCGAGCAAGGCCGTCGCCGGCGGACGGTCGATCCGCATGCCCAGCGGCGCCGGCCACGACGCGCAGTTGCTCGCGACCATCATGCCCGCGGGGATGCTGTTCGTGCCGTCGATCGGCGGCATCAGCCATCACTGGACCGAGAACACCGCGGACGCCGACATCGTCACGGGCGCGCAGGTGTTCGTCGACGCCTGCCGGCGAATCCTCGGGGGTTAGGCGTCTGATGCCGGCATCATGACCGCAAGTGAACCCTATACCGAGGCTACGACGGGCTATTGGCAGGATCTGACGCCGGAGATCCCTGCACGTTTCCCGGCGACGCCCCCCTATCGCTTCGGGTATCCCGCCACCCTGCCCTGCGGCCGCGCCCTCGTCTTGCCGCTGCGCGAGTTGCCCGATGGCGATCGCGCCGTCGCCTCACTCATTGCCAATCAAGCTTCAAACCTCGTTGTGGCGGCGCTGGCGGACCATATGGCGACGCAGGCGCGCACATTCGATGCCGAAATCGTTGTCGGGCTCCCGACCCTTGGTCTTGCCTTCGCATCGGAGGTCGCCGAACGGCTCGGACAGCCGCGCTATGTCCCGCTCGGCTATTCGCGCAAATTCTGGTACGACGACGCGCTGTCCGAGCCCGTGAGTTCAATCACCAGCCCCGACGCCGGCAAAAAGCTGCGGCTCGATCCGAACCTGCTGCCCCTGATCGAGGGCCGCCGCGTGGTGCTGATCGACGATGCGATTTCGACCGGCGCGACTGCGCTCGCGGCGGTGCGCCTGTTGCAGAAGGTCGGCGTCGAAATTGCCGGCATGGTCGTCGCGATGAAGCAAACCAATCGCTGGCAGGCCTCGACCACGGCGCTTCCGGTGCGCGCAGTCTTCGGCTGCCCGCTCTTCCAACGTGGCGAGGGCGGCTGGATACCGCTGGCGGCGACGCAACCCGACATTCCCTGATTGGTCTGGCGATTGCGAGCATCGGCACGCGGGCCGGCGCGAGGCATGTGTCTTGAGCAGGATCGGGCAAAACCTGACCGCTTTGGGAAAGATCGCGGGTCCGCATTGCGGTTAGAATCCGGCTCGCAGATGCGAGAGATCCACCATGGCCGAAAGCCCGAACGATGCCGCAACGCCCGCTTCCATCGTCGACGCTCTGAAGGCCGTCGCCGGCAACCCGCCAAAGGTGCGCGCCAGTTTCGCCAAGGGCTGGTGCGTTCGCGGTACCTACACCCCGTCGGACCGGGCGGGAGAAGTCACGCGATCGCAGAGCTTCACAGGACCATCGCGGGTGCTGGCGCGCTTCTCGGTCGGCGGCGGCAATCCCAGCGTAGCCGACACCAACAATCTGGTGCTGCGCGGCTTCAGCTTCAAGCTTGGCGATGGCGATCACCGCTCGGATATTCTCGCGGAAAGCGCGCCTGTGCACTTTGCTCGAACGCTCGACCAGATGCTGGCCTTCCTCGAGGCGCGCATCCCGGGACCTGATGGCAAGCCGGACATGGCGAAGGTCAAGGCTTTCTCGGCGGCCAATCCCGAAACGCTCAACCAGGCCAACTACGTCGCCGCGCGTCCGCTGCCCGGAAGCTTTGCCGGCACGACCTATTGGGGCGTGCATTCCTTTCCGGCGACCAATGCGGAGAATGAGACGCGCTTCATCAAGTTCAAGGTCGTCCCGGCCCGCGGCGAGATCACGCTGACCGAGGACGAAGCCAGGACGAAGCCGGCCGACTTCCTGCACGACGATCTCGGCACGCGGATCGCTGCGGGCAATGTCCGCTTCAACGTGATGGCGCTGCTCGACCGCCCCGGCGACCCCACCATGGACGTGACCATGCGCTGGCCGGACGAGGATCATCGCGAAGAGGTGCGCCTGGGCACGATCGTGATCACGGGCCTCGAGCCGGACCAGGCCTGCGACGCCTCCATCTTCAATCCGGCCAATCTCGCCGATGGCATCGGTCATCCGCCGGACGAGATCTTTGCGGCGCGGCGGGCCGCCTACGCGATCTCACTCGCGAAACGCCGCTGAGGACGGAAGGCGCCCGGCTTCACGTCTCGCCGTTCGACGCGCCGAGCGACTCGCGGCGCCACGCTGCCGGGCTGACGCCGACGATCGAGGAGAACACGCGCGTGAAGTGACTCTGGTTGGCAAACCCGGCCGAGATCGCGATCTCCGACAGCGGCAGGTCGCGGACGCTCATCAACTGCTTGGCGGCCTTCACGCGTTGCTGAAGCAGCCATTGGTGCGGCGGCACACCGACCGAGATTCGAAACGCGCGGGAGAAATGGCTGACCGAAAGGTCGAGCTCGGCCGCGATCCTCTGCAACGAGAGCTTGCCGCCGAGGTCCGACTCGAGCCTCTCGCAGGCGCGTTTCGCCTGCCATGGCGCGAGACCGCCGCGCGCGAGCCCGGACGTGCGCTGGAGCCCGCCATAGGTCTGGGCGACATGGGCGGTCAGCCCGAGCATCATGTGATCGATGAAGAGCTGATTGGCCTCGTCCGGCCGGCGCAGGCCCTCCCGCAGCGAGGCGCCGATGTGGCGGACGATTCGGTCGTCATGGCCAACACCGATCTGGCAGTCGAGCTCGTCAACCCGCGGCGCGTTGCACTGTTCGGCGACGCTGTCGAGCGCCGAACGTGGAATGTAGAAGAACAGGGAGTGGAACGGCTTGTCGATCACGTAGCGCGGATCGCGCTTGAGGTCGTACAAATAGGTCGTCCCCGCATGGACGTCCGCGGTCATGATGCATTTGCCGCGCTCCCAGAGCTCGCAATCCGGGTAGTCGTGGAGCTTCAGGCTGACGAGAAAGGCGTCTTCGGCGGCGAGCGATCCGGACAGGCCAGGCTCGGGGTGGTCATTCCGGGTTTCGGTGATCGCAAGCTCGGCGCTGCGCAGCGAGCGGGTGACCAGCGAGGGCGGCGCATCCTTCAAGCGCAGGAACTGCCCGAGCCTCTGTCCGTAGGCGCCTGCCTGTGTCATCGGGCCATTCCTTCTGTGGAAGAGCGCAGGCCACAGCGCCCCACAATTACCGGAAATGCATTATCCGACATCCGCCAATGGCTGTCCACACGCGCGCGAGACAAACAGCAGTCGCTTCGGCACGTTCACCATCAGCGAAACACGACGATTTCGCGGCAACTTCAACCTGGTTTCATATTTCGCCCATCCGGAAAGCCGATCACGCATTTTCACAAATGCACGACAAAATGCCGCGACGTCCCGTGCAGGTATCGCAGCGCTAGAACGAGGTGCCGCCGCCGCCCTTCGTCAGCGGCACGGCATAGTCGAAGCGCAGCGGCCCGAACGGCGAGGCCCAGATCAGGCCGACGCCGACCGACGAGCGCACCACGTTGCCGTCGTCATGATCATGCCGCATGCGGCAATGCTCCGCCGAAGCAAGGCCGCGATCGCTCGCGAGCGGAGACGACGCCCGCGTGCGCACATCTGCCGCATGCGACATGCGAGCGCCTCGAGTTTTCCAAACGCATCTTGAACCATTCCAATCTCGCTCACCGCACGTTCAAGCAATTCTATTCTGCGCGTGTGGAATTCCGATCGCTTCACCAATAGAAGTCCGCATCGTTCGACGCGCGCCAGCATGCAACTGCGCGCGTTCGCGCGATGTCAGTTCGGCGAAATTGGGGATCATCATCGGTGGGCGTTGCTTTGTGGGAAAGGAAACATCGTTGGTTTGGCACCGCAGCTGCGATCAACATGACGATGCTTGGTTCGGTCGCATTCGTATCTGTTGAACTCTCGCCTTCCCAGGCGCAGGCCCAGAGCAGCAATTTGCCACCGGTCACCGTCGAAGCGCCGGACGCACCGAAGACGCGCAGCACCGCCGCGTCCAATCGGCGCCCACGATCTTCGCCTGCGGCCTCGACGAGCCGGCGCGCCAACGCGGCGGCCGATCCGAACCGGACTCCGCAGGCGGCCGGAGGCGCGAATGGTGCGACGACCGGCTATGTCGCGACCAGCAGCGCTGCCGGCACCAAGACCAACACGCCGCTGATCGAGACGCCGCAGTCTCTCTCGGTCGTGACCAGGAAGGAGCTCGAGGATCGCAACGTCCAGACGCTCAAGGACGCCGTCAACTACACGCCCGGCGTCACGACCTCGGCATTCGGATACGATCCGCGCTTCGACAGCTTCTACATTCGCGGCTTTGACGTGACCTATACGGGCATCTATAGGGATGGCCTGCGTCAGGGCGGCGGCAATTTCGCCATTCCCAAGATCGAGCCCTATGGGCTCGAGAGCGTGTCGATTCTCCGGGGGCCGGCCTCCGGCCTTTACGGCCTCGGCTCTCCGGGCGGCATCGTCGATGTCACGACGAAGCGGCCGCCGATGACAGCGTTCGGCGAAGTCCAGTTGCAGACCGGCAATTACGATCGCTACCAGGGCAGCTTCGACGTCGGCGGACCGGTCCCCGGCAGCGACCAATTGTACTACCGGCTGACGGGCTTGCTGCGCGACGCCAAGACCTGGTTTCCCGGCAATGACGACGACCGCGCCTACATTGCACCTGCCCTGACCTGGAAGCCGAACCTCGATACGTCGTTCACGATCCTCGGCGAATATCAGACCAGCCGCACCGCTGCGAGCATCGGAAACGCTCGTACAGCCGATGGCAAGCTGACCAACATCTACTCGAACGACCCGGCGTTCAGCGCCATGGACCAGCAACAGTTCCGTATCGGTTATGCGTTCGAGCACAACGTCAACGACACATGGACCGTACGGCAGAATTTCCGGTTCTATCAGGTCAACACGGACGCGAAATACGTCCAGATTGACAAGATCGACGACGCGACCCACACCGCGACGCGTTCGGCCTGGCGAATCCAGGACAATTTCAGGACCGCGACTCTCGACAATCAGGCCGAAGCCAAGTTCACGCTCGGCTCTGTCAAGAATACCGTCCTGTTCGGCACCGACTACAGTCATTCCTACTACGACGACAGGATCGGATGGGGAGCGGCGCCAGATCTCGACCTTCTGACCATGAACTACGGCGCGCAGGCGATCGCCTCGCCGGCTTTCTCGATCTTCACCAAACAGTCGATCGACGAGATGGGGGTCTATGTGCAGGAGCAGGCCAGGCTCGGAAGATTCATTCTGACGCTCAATGGCCGCCAGAGCTGGGTCTCGCAGAGCACGACGACGACTCTCGACGGAACTCCGGTCACCCAGAAGCCTTCGGCCTTCACCGGTCGCGCCGGCCTGAGCTATCTGTTCGACAGCGGCGTTGCGCCCTATGTCAGCTACGCCACGTCGTTCAGCCCACAAACCGGCGTCGATGTGACGGGGGCCACGTTCAAGCCGACCACGGGCGAGCAGACGGAAGCGGGCATCAAATATCAGATGCCTCATGTCCCGCTGCTGCTGACCGGCGCGGTCTTCAACATCAAGCAGGACAACGTTCTGCGCACCGATCCAAACGCCATTGCGTTCCTGGCAGCAACCGGACAGATCGAGTCCAAGGGGGTGGAGCTCGAGGCCAAGCTGGCGCTCAAGCCGGGCTTCGATCTCACCGCGGCCTATACCCACCTCAGCGTCGTGATCACGCGCGGCAATACCGATACGACGGGCAACGAGTATTCCGGCATCCCGAGAGACTCGTTCGCGGCCTTCGGTAAATACACGTTCCAGTCCGGCACGCCGGTGGAAGGACTGGGACTGGGCCTCGGCGGGCGCTACATCGGCGCCAATTTCGGCGACGACCAGAATACGTTCGAGAATGCGGCCGTGACGCTGTTCGACGCCGTCATCGACTATGATGTCGGCAAGCTCGACCGGAGATTCCAGGGGGCCTACATGCGCTTGAACGCCACGAATCTGTTCGACAAGAAGTATGACACTTGCCAGTCCGGTTATTGCTACGCTGGCGCGCGGCGTCAGGTGATCGGGACGCTGAGCTATCGGTGGTAACGGGATTCGCGCGGCATCGTCATTGCGAGCCAACGGGTCCGCGCGAAGCGCGGCCCGATGACAGGCTCCGCGAAGCAATCCAGAAATGCGCCCGCGGAGACAGTCTGGATTGCTTCGTCGCAAGAGCTCCTCGCAATGACGGAGTATGAGGCAAGAGCATCGTTCTCCAAGTACCGCTGTCATTCCCCGCCTTGTGCGCACTGGCGCACTGCGGCGGGGAATCCAGTACGCCGCAGCTTCTCGATTCAATCACCACCGTCTCAGAGTACTGGATCGCCCGGTCAAGCAGGGCGATGACACCGAGTGTGGGGCGAAACTGTCTCCACACCGTCATTGCGAGCACAGCGAAGCAATCCAGAATCTTTGCGCGGTGGCAGTCTGGATTGCTTCGCGGAGCCTGTCATCGGGCCGCGCTTCGCGCGGACCCGTTGGCTCGCAATGACGGAGTATGAGGCATCGACTTCGTCCTCCAAATACAACTGTCATTCCCCGCCTTGTGCGCACTTGCGCACTGGGGCGGGGAATCCAGTACGCCGCGGCCTCTCGGCTGAGCCACTACTGTCTCGGAGTACTGGATCGCCCGGTCAAGCCGGGCGATGACAGCGAGCAGTTGGATGCAGACACGCCTTCGCAGCCTCGCGGCGGATTTCGCCCGAGCTTTGCTTCGTCTCTCCACCCTCTAAGCCAAGAGGGCGCAGGGAAGGCCGGGTGCCAGCTGGCACCCGCGGTCCGCTGCGCGAAAAGCACACGCAGGAAGAACCGCACAGCAGCATACAGGTGTAGCCAATCACTCGGCCTTCCCTGCGCAGTGGTTGGACGGCTTATGCCGTGCTCTCCCGGGAGCCGAGTTCGTTCTGGCCTCCCTCGCCTTCGCAGAATTCACCGGCATCGCGCCGGTTGACGCGACTGCCGCCTCCGCAAGAGCTTGACCGTAGCAACGACGGCCAGGACCACACGTCTATATTTTGGCATTCGGTGAAACACGCCGAAACTAAGAAATCACTTTAAAACAAGCGCTTTTCGAATAGCCTGATGCGGGCTGTTTCAGCGGGCTTCACCAAAATAAGGGCCCGGCCCTAAGCCTTTCAGCGTCCGCACGACAAACTGAAAGCCCCAAAGCCGAGCCCTTTGGTCTCAAGCCTTAGGAGCCGAAACCACATGGATACTAGCATTGTCCCCTCCCTAGCCGGCAAGCGGGGCCGCAATAGCAGCGTCATTCTGACCGACCGCACGTGCGAAAAGCGGGTCGCCAAACGGACCAAGTTCTACGACCGCAAATGCCCTGGTCTCTACGTCAGCATCACGACGGCGGGGGTTGCGACCTTCTCCTTCAAGTTCACCGACCGGCAGACCGGCAAGCAGCGCACCGGCTGGCTTGGCATCTACAATCCGGAGACCTTCACGGTCGAGGACGCCCGCAGCAAGGTCTACGGCCTCAAGGGCATGGGCGGCAATTCCCTCGCTGAGACGTTCCGCGACCAGAAGGCAGCAAAGGCCAAGCGCGGCAAGACCGTCGCCGAGATCATCGACGAGCGCATCGCGTGGATGAAAACGCTGGTCAAAAAGCCGGATGGCGAGATGCGGCCCCGACTGGAAAGCTGGGAGAACACGGCAAGCCACCTCAACCGCTTCATCCGCCCCCGTCTCGGTAAGAAGTTGGCCATGGAGGTCACCAAGCACGACATCGCGACACTGTCGAACGACATCGTCGAGGGCAGTTTCGGCGTTCCGTCGCTCAGTAATGCGCGGCACATGCGAAAAGCCGCCTCCGGACTTTTCAACTGGGCGGCAGAAGCGGGCCGCGACTATGTGACGGCCAGTCCCTGCGTCAACCTGCCGAAGCTAGACCCCGAGCATCCCCGCACCCGAGTCCTCTCCGAGGATGAGATCAGGATGTTCTGGCATGGCCTCGACCGCAACGACCTGCCTTGGGATCGCAAGACCCGCCTCGCGCTCAAGTTCGAGCTGGTCACCATGCTGCGCTCACGTGAATTGCTTGGCGCCCACCCGGATGAACTGTTCGACCTGGATGGCGATAATCCCCGCTTTGACGTACCGCTCAAACGCGTCAAGAAGCGGCGCGTGATTCAGCAGCCGTTGTCGGATCTCGCCGTGGAGATCATCAGGGAAGCGCTAGCCTCCGTGGACCAGCAGTTCATCTTCGAGAGCCCCGTGTACAAGGGCCAGCCGATCCATCGGAAAGCGATGGCCGCCGCGCTGCGAGGCACCAAGCACGAGACAAACAAAGACAAGACCAAGACACCAGGGCTCTGTGAGCTATTGGGGCTTAAGCCGTTCACGCCACACGACCTCCGCCGGACGGCAGCGACCTTGGCCGGCGACCTCGGCTTCGACGACGCGTGGATTGCGAAGTGCCTCGACCACGTCGCCAGCAAAAAATCGGAACAGATCGTGCCGACCGTTACCGGCAAGGTCTACAGCCACTCGAAGCGGATGAAGGAGAAACGCGCGGTGTTGGACGGCGTCGCGGCCGAGCTGAGGCGAATCGTCGGCGTGCCTCTCGCTAAGGCCCTGGAGCAGAAGGAGCCACGGGTCGCTGCCTGATTGCGTTCCCGCCTCTGGAGCGCCCAACACCGCCCGTGCGCACCCCGCGGGCATTCAGTTCCATCCAACTACTTAACATGTATTGGGAATTTCCTCTCATCTTTGGCAGCAGGTGTTGTATGGCGGCTACAGCAATTTCAAGGCGAGCGACTTACTCTTTGCGGGCAAGCGGGCGAACACGCCGATAATTGAACTCGTTAGTCTGGGGAGATACTCGCATGAAAAAGCTTTTTGCGGCTGCGGCCGGAACTTTGGCTCTGGCACTGGCGGCTCCCGCAAGCGCGGCGGATCTAGCTGCGCGTCCCTACACCAAGGCTCCGGCCCCGATGGTCGCCGCCATCTACGACTGGAGCGGCTTCTACATCGGCATCAACGGTGGCTGGGGTACGAGCCGAAATTGCTGGGACTTCGTGGATACGACTGGCGTTGTGACGGGCGTCGTCGGCACGCTGGTCGACGACGGCTGTCATGACTCATCGGGCGGCACGGTTGGTGGTCAGGTCGGCTACCGCTGGCAGTCAGCCAATTGGGTGTTTGGCGTGGAAGGCCAGGGTAACTGGGCCGACTTCAGCGGAAACAACATCAGCCCGACTGCCCTGGGTCAGCAGAACCGTACGCGGATCGATGCCTTCGGCCTGATTACCGGCCAGATCGGCTATGCCTGGAATAACGTTTTGTTCTACGTGAAGGGTGGCGCCGCCGTGGTCGACGACAAATACGACCTCATCGTCGCGCCAGGATTCGTGGGTGCAGGCACTGTCTTCGGTTCGGCCCGCGACACCCGCTGGGGTGGAACGGTCGGCGCGGGTGTCGAATTTGGCTTCGCCCCGAACTGGTCGGTGGGCGTCGAGTACAATCACATCTTCCTTGGCGATCGTAACGTCGACTTCAACTTCGCCGGCGCGTTCGTTCAGACCGAACGCGTCCGCCAGGACGTCGATATGGCTCTCGTCCGCGTGAACTACCGTTGGGGCGGCCCCGCGATCGCCAGGTACTGAGTAACTCATCGCATTAACAAGGGCCGGCTCTTTGAGCCGGCCTTCTGCTTTTTGGGAAACCCCGCGTGACAAAGACTCACAAGCCGGTCATCCCTTCGCAGCTCGCCGATGAGCTAAACCAAGCATTCGCATCGGCTGAAGCTCACACAATTTGCAGGGCGATCGGGCAGGCACTCAGAGATTTCAACGTCTCAGAAATCTCCAAAAAAACCGGAGTGCAGCGTACGAGCATCTATCGTGCTTTCGGCAACGAACAGCTTCCTAATTTTTCTACCGTCCTCGGGGTGCTCACGGCCATGGGCTTGCAGTTAAAGGTTACCCCCATGCGAGGCGGCCATGAACGAACTCCTGCTCCGCCGGATCAGAACTAGCGCCGGACAATCGGCTCCGCTGGGGAGCGTCTCCGCACCAAACGCCCAAAAAATCCGTCGATTATTCAGCCTGTTATCGAGCCAGCAAAAGGCTGATATACACTCTGCTCCACACTTGGCCGAAGCGTTTGTAAAGGAATTTAGTCTCATCGAACAAGTTGCGAACGCGAATGTATCGGTTACCGGACACCGTATTCTCTCGGGAGCGCGCCGCCTCAATTTGCGCGGAACCCGTTCCGAGCATTTGCAGTTGAATCGCTGGTTCATCTTCATGGAGAAAGGCCATGGGATCGCGCCGGAGATCTAAGCAATCTTCCCCTCTCGGGGAGCGACTTGCCGAAGAAGCGAAAAGCCTACGTGAACTAGCCAAGACACTGCCGCCGGGGGCCCAGCGAGAAGCTTTATTACGAAAAGCGCGACAAGACGAAGTCGGCGCGCACATAACTGAGTGGCTTACGTCGCCCGGTTTGCAGCCGCCGAAGTAAGGCCGGCCCAGTTGGGGCTCGCTTTCTTGTCCACCCATCTGGTCGGCGCTGCGCCGCCCTTATGTTGGCGGAAAGAACAATTTGAGGTCGGCGTCGTTCTGGCCTTATGAAACGGTACTATTTTGACCTCAGAGAGGGTGACGAGATTTTCCCGGATGAGGAAGGTCTGGAACTCTCAAGCTTAGCGAAGGTGCAAGAAGAGGCGGCTCGCTCGCTGGCCGATATGGCCCGAGATTCTGTGCGCAGCCTAGGGGGCGGTAGCCATCAGCTGTCGATTGAGGTCCGGGACGACAGCGGTCCGGTACTCCACCTCAAATTCACATTCGAAGTCGAACGTCGAAGGCATTAAGGTCGCCCTCGGCCAGTACCTATTCCGGCCAGTACCCAAAACGCTTGGCATGACTGCTCCCATCTCGATCAAACGCCACGAAGCCGTCCCGGACACCGGCAGCTATGAGGTCCACTTCGCGGACGGTCGGCCGAGCGTCTATTTCTACTGGGACGACCTGACCGGGCGGCGCTGCGGCCGGATCTGCTGACGCGCAGCGAGGCCGAGGCGAAGGCCAAGGAGCTGGCACGCATCGAACGTGACAAGCTCGCCTGCGCCAGTGCATGAAGCACGCTGAGAATCGCCCCTTCGCAGATGCGCAAGTCGCCGCGCGCAAGCTCCTCGAGCTCGCCGCCGGCGTCGAGCCTATAAACGGGCGCATCCACATCGAGAAGATCAACGCGCCGTTCCTGTCGAAGAACGGCTGCAAGGGCACCGGCGCGGAATTCGGCGCCGGCATTCGCTACGCGGTCGAGAAAGGCTGGCTCGAACTGCATGAGAGCGGCACCTTCGTGACGCTGCTTCGCATAATTCGCATAAATTGAACTGGCCCGCCGGGCTGGCTTGCCCCTTCCGGCCCAGCCTGGAGAGGCAGGCGGCCCTACCGCGCGATCAGCGAGGCGGGGTCGCTGCGCGTCATTTACTCGCGGATGAGCCCTTCGCAGGGCGCTGCTTCAACCCATACCGGCCACGATGGTCGGCGGGTATCGGTCCGTGATTTGTCGGAACTAGGAACGAGCTCGTCGCGGCCGAGTTATGGCGACAAACTCACTATGAGGGAGGAAGCCATGGCCCGTGCAACAGCCCATCCAGATCATCACTGCATCTCAAGCGAAGACATTCAAGGAACCGAAGTTTATGGGGCAGGTGGAAAGAATATCGGAGAGATTGATCACCTCATTATCGACAAGGTGTCAGGTCGTGTGGCCTATGCCGTCATGAGCTTTGGCGGATTTGTTGGGTTAGGCCACAGCCATTACCCCATACCTTGGGGCGCTCTGACATATGATTCGTCGCTTGGTGGTTTCCGAACAAATATCACCGAGCAACAGTTGAGGGATGCGCCTGAGTTCAGTGATGACTCGTGGCAGGATCGAGACTGGGAAACGCGGACCCACCAGTACTACGGGACACCTAGTTACTGGGAGTCGCGAGGTGGCTCAGTACGCTAGGCAGCGCATGAGCCAGCCCATTAAAAGGCCCGCAGTGTTGAAAACACTGTGGGTCTTTTTGTGGCCAGCTGGATGTCCGCTTCGTCCGATACCGACCGCGTTTGGTGCAATTGCAGCAAATGTCGCGATGGGTCATGAGCGTCGGTTTGGCGCAGGGTTGCAAACTTCCGGTCTACCCCTCTGAACCGACATATATCGGCACCGCTTCAACGGTAGCGAAGGGCCACAAGCGGACTCCTGCAATTGCAGCATTAAGGACTCTTACTCTATTACCTCGTCCGCGCTGTCGAGCAATTCCTGAGGCACCATCACACCCAGCGCCTTGGCGGTTTTTAGGTTGATGAGGAGCTCAAATCTGGTGGGTTGCTCCACGGGCAATTCAGCGGGCTTTTTACCCTTTAAGATGCGATCCACGTAAACCGCCGCACGGCGAGCCATCGCACGCTGGTCAACTCCATAGGAGATAAGACCTCCAGCCTCAAGAAGCTCCCTTACGTAGCCGCAGCTCGGCAGATTACGCGCAAGTGCCAGGTTCGCGATCACTTTCCTGGCCTGAAAGATCAAGCTTTCGCCGTTAGCGACTACGCCTTGCATGCCAACCTTTACCATCGCATCAAATACGGGCTCGAAGTCGCTGAGCGAGCGCACCTCGAAACTTTGGGTATCAACGCCGAGCTTGATCCCGGCCTCCGTCGCCTCTTGAACATACAGGCTCGATATTTTGACATTTGGGTTGATGAGTAATCCAACGCGCGTAACCGTCGGGACAATCTCTTTGAGATACTGCAACCGCTTCGCACTTAGCTGGACGGAAAAATTCGACAATCCCGTAACATTCCCACCGGGTCGTGCAATGCTTTCGACTAGACCGGCTCCGATAGGGTCAAAACCGAACATGAATACTATTGGAATTGTTTTTGTCGCCTTCTTCAAGTGCGACGCAGCTGCCCCAGCGCCAACCAATACATCACACTTTAAAGATACAAGCTCGGCCGCCATCGTGCCGAAAACCTCGGGTACTTCATTAGGAAAGCGATGTTCTAGCGTTATGTTCTGTCCGTCGACGTAGCCGAGTTTCCTGAAACCCTCGACCAGTGACTGATAGTACGGAGTCTCTTGTTCTATGTTTGCGGCATGCCAGAGAACGCCAATTTTTGGGATGCGACCCGGCGCTTGTGCGTGCAGCGCGAGCGGCCACGTCGCGGCCGCGCTACCGAGCAATGTGATGAACTCACGCCGTCGCATGTGCCCCTCCGAGAGCGGGCCTTGCGCAATCCCGAAACTATAGCAGCTTCGAACCGTCGAGCGAGCGGCCAAATGTCGCGAAACCGGTGTCGGAAACTGATCAGGCTCCATGTCCGAGTCGGGTCAACAGCGCCGGTTTCGGCGGTAGCCAGTCAGGTCCGGTCTACCCGCAACTTCGGAAATGGCCGGCGACCGCGCGGAAGAAAGCCGCGACGGTCTATCCGCTGATCAGCTGACTAGATTCCTTAGATTCCTGGATGCCGACTCGCAGCTGACTGGCTGTTACCTTGCCTGCAACGGAAGCGAGCTCGTAGCTCACTCTCTGCCCTTCAATCAACGTCGGAATGCCGGCTTCCTCGACAGCGGACATATGAACGAATACATCCTTGCCTCCGCCGTCGGGCCTTATGAATCCGTAACCCTTAAACTTATTGAACCAGACTACGAAACCGTTAGCCAAGGTTCCTCCGGCATCCGCATGATCTAGGACATGTAGAGTTCGATTTCTAATCGCAACCGTGGGGTGATTGCAAGCCGGTCGCAATCTGGATTCGCCGTGAGGTCGGTTGTTGGTCATCGGCTGCCTTGGCCCAGCTTGCATACCCTGTTCGGGTCACCATCGGAAAGCAGACCTCACGGCGCCAAAAGCTGAGGTCAGCCACGGGCCAATTCCGGACCTGCGTGTGTCACGACCAAGAACGCGAAGCGAACAGAGGCCCCGACATTCACCAGGTGACGCGGAAGCCACCAGTGCCTCTGTAGCTGTGGTTTTCGCTGGGGTCTTCGAGGCTCGCGCGATAGGTGATTTCGCCGAACACGGCATAGCGACCGTTTGCCCAGCTATAGCTGCCGCCGCCGCCGATGCTGCCCCACAGCCGGTCGTTGGCGCTGCCGAAACCGGTGCCGGCCACATCAATTCGGCTGCCGTCCAGAAACTCGTAGTGAAGATTGCCGATCGCATAGAGGTCCGAGCGAACGATTCCCGAACCGTCGTTCCACGTCCTCTGGTGATCGACTGACAATCCGACGCGGCCGAGCAGGCTGTCGGCCCTGCTCAAGGAGACGAGCGCGCCAAACCGATCGGTAAAGGCATCGAAGTCGACCTTCGAATAGGACAGTTGCGCCTGCGGCGTCAGCCAGAAGCCGTTGCCGACTGCGATGCGCCTGCCGCCTTCCGCGCTGAAGGTGTAGCCGAAACCTTCATTGCCGTGGGTCATGCTGCCGGCCAGGGCCGACGACAAGTCGCTGTGATAGAACATGGTCTGCGCCTGACCGTCGACATAGAAGCCGTCATATCCGTACCAGGTGGCAGTCGCTCCGACGCCCGTTCCCTCGGCACGTATGCGCCCGTTGCCGAAGAACGAGCTGACATCGGCGTTGGTCAGGCCATATTGCGCGGTCAGGCCGACGATCAATCGGCCACGGCCGTTGTCGAGCGCAATGCCGTCGAGGCCGGTCTGTGCCTTTACCTCGTCAGCCTTATAGGTGGAGCTTGTGGTGTTCGTGGGCTGCAACGCAAGTTGACCGCCCTCGATGCGGCCCCAGAACGCCGATTGCGTCCACGAACCATCCGAAGCCTGCGTGTTGGATACGCCGGCACGCGCCATCGCTTCGCTGCCGCCCCAATAGCGGCTGCCGACGCGCTGGCGCAGGCTCGGCGCCTGGTTCATCCCGAGCAAGACTTGTCCATAGTTCTCGTAGAGGGGAACACCGGGCTGGTAGAGCGGTCCGGCAGGTGGCGATGTCGGCGGATTAATGAGACTTGAACGCAGATACCAGTCGCCATCCGCCGGCGTGCTGACCCCGTTCTTCTGCAGCGTATAGGCGTAGGCACCGCCGACGACGGCCTGCTGCCCTTGCAGCACGTAATTGCCCTGCAAGACGAAGCTCCCATTTGAGGCACCGGCGATGTCGATCACCTTGATGCCTTCGACTGTCTGCGCGCCAGCGCCGCCAACATTGGTGATCCGCAGGGTGGAGAAACCGGACGTGTTTCCCTGCACCACCAGGCGATCCGTGACCGAACTGTCGCCGCCGAGCGCGGCGTTGAGGAGCAGCGTGCCGCCGTTTCCGACATAGTTTCCGGTCACCGTCAGCGTGGTCCCCGGCGCGCTGCCGAACCGCAAGGTGCCGGCGTTATCAAGCGAGGCCACCGTCTGATTGAAGCCGTTCAGGTCTAATGTCGTGCCAGCGTTTGCGACGGTGGCGGAAGCGGCACTGAAAGCGCCCGCAGCGCCGGCTCGTAGCGTGCCCCCGCTCAACGTGGTCGCGCCGGTGTAGGTGTTGCCCCCCGCCAGCGTCTGCGTGCCGCTCGCGAGCGTCAGTCCGCCGCTGCCGTTGATGGCTCCGGCGAACGTATCGTTCGCATTGGTGACGATCAGGTCTTTGGCGCCCAGGTTGACGGTGCCGGTGCCGGCCAGACTCTGAATATGCGAGCCGGCACCTATTATCGCCGAAATATCGAATGTTGCGTTCGCGACCACGCGGCTCGAGTTGGCGAGGGCATCAGTGGCAGAGCCGGCCGGGCCCGCCAGCGCAAGCGTGCCCTGCTGGATCACCGTTTCGCCGGTATACGTACTGGCGGCGCCCAGCGTGAAGGTCCCCGCGCCGATCTTGGTCAATCCACCGACGCCGCTGAATCCAAGCGTTTTGACGTTGAACCCATTGGTATCGAACGTCAGTCCGCCGGCGGCAATATTGATCTGGTTGATGCTTCCACCAAAAAAAGCGGCGCTGTTGGCCAATGCCCGGACAGTGGCGTTATCAAAGTTCATCTGCCGCGCTCCGGCGCCCGCAACCAGACCGGTTGTCTCCAGGACGCCACCGCCGCTGATGTTGAGCGTGCCGAAACCTGCGGCAAGGTTTCCGAGCCTCATCCCGTTCTGGGCGACGACGGTCGCTCCATCCGCAATGTTGAGTGTGCCGTTGCCGGCATTGCCGATGAGGAACGTCGTACTGGATACGATCCACCGCGATCCGGCGCCGGTCACCGTCACGATGCCGGTGCTTCCCGTGCCCACGCCGACCTGAGACAGGGTGCCGCCGCTCGTCAGCGTGCTGCCGTTCTGAATTGTGAGGCTGCCGGACGTTGCAGATGACTGAGCGACACCGAAGCTGCCCACCGCAGCCGACGCAGCACCGCTGACCCCGAGGATGGTCGGATTGGGGGACACTGTATTGATGCCGGCCGAGGCACCGGCACTGGGCAGAATTCCGCCTGCCCAGTTGGCTGCCACGGTCCAGTCGGAACTCGTGCTGCCGTTCCAGCCCTGCGCTGCCACAGGTCGCGGCAGCAGCGCCGATAGCATGGCCACCGAGACGCTCATCAGCAGCAGACGGTGATGTCCAATGCGCTTAGGCGATCGCCGAGTCCCATGCGGACTCATTCTCTTCATCTGATCCGATTGGGGTCGAACCAGTGCAGCCCCGATGCATTCGCGCATCTTATCTCAGCCTCTCAACGAGCCGCGCTTGTAGTCACAGGCGGATCGCGACCTGTTATCGACCACAACGGTAAATGACGCAGGTAGGTTCGACAACGACGCTGCGCGTTATTCGAAGCAAAAACATGCATTGTATCTTTGATGCAACGTAAGCGCGACTGAGTTAATGAATTGGCAACCAGCGCTGCAGCGTGCTGCGGGCATTTGCCTAACTGTGCTGCATCGGGTCAAAAGCGGCGGTCCAGCGCTCGCATACACTCCGTGCGCCCATCTCCCAGTAGAGTTCGCGCAATAATCGGGACGGCGTGCACGCCCACCTCGTGAGCCCCACAGCCGCCGCACCGCTGAGCCTCGTGGCGGGCAGGCACCACCCGTAAATTTCCCAAGTGTCGGCAACTAGGCGCACCGGCTAAGTGGTCGGCAGGTCTTGAGCGCCGCACCATGAAAACACCGAAGCCAAAACAATGGGACGAGCAGGAAGTCCGACGATTGGTCAGGCTCGCCCGGGCACGCGCTGGCGTATCGAAGATAGCAGCCGAGCTGGGCCGTCACGCAGGATCAGTGAAGCGAATGGCGCGAACACTAGGGATACTGTTGAAGAAGTAGTCCCAAAGTGATCTTGAGCGCAGCGCGGCTGACCTACAGCCCAAAGCCCGGCCGCCGCGAGCTGGCCTGCAATTCGCGCGGAGCTAGAACTTAGATCGTCTGCAGCAATATGACCCCCACGACGGTCAAAAAGAAACCGATTGCCGTCACGGCGGCGAAGCACCGCTCTACGCTATCCATGAACGCCCCCCTGCCAAAAAAATTAGTCCAGCTTTTTCGTGATTTACCGCTATTCCAACCGCTGCCTCGCACGTACGCCGCGAGGAAAATTGAGACCTGCTCCTCCAGAACAAGACGATCTGCAAAGGGTCGCCGTGACCCTCAAGGGGACTCCGGCGCCAAGAGCGCTCATGCCGCCATACTGTGGGCCGATTGCGTAGTGTTCGCATCATCTCCGATTGCTGGGAGCGGGCAGGCAGATGTGCACGACTGAGCGCAGCGCATCGTTGGCTAAATGCTCCCAATACTCAGCTTCGGCGAGCAGTTTCCAACTTCTGTCGGGGTGATGCGCGGCAGTCTGACGGCACAGCGATGCCATCGCGCGCAGGCGACACACAGTATCCATCTACTCCTCCCATCATTTTTTTGTTTTTTGCACCCTATTTTCTATTTTTACGTCGGAGTCATTATGATTATGACACAGAACCAAATTTTACTTTCCGAAGCGCGATTCGGCTTTCGTTACGCTTCAGATCGCGTCCCGAAACAACGGAACGCAATCCCGCGCTTCTTATTTCGCGCTCAATTGTCGAGCACCTGCCAAAGTGGTTCTTGGATGCCGCAAGGCCTCGCCATGGGCCGTAATTCTACGGAGATTGCGCATCCGCAGCGTTTGGCATCTACTTCAGATTGATTTTGTAGCGAGTTGAATTTGAGCGGCCCATGAGCGTTAGAGCCATGATGGCAACGATCCTTCAGAAGCAAATGGTATTGCGAGGCGTACATTCACTGACGCCTTCTGACTACGATGAAATCGTCAAAGGGCTGGTCGAACAGCTCAGAGAGCTGGAGCTTGGCTTGGCCGCTCGCGAGTTAGCGGACAAGCAGAAGCCGAAGTAGCCTCACATTCTGACACCGCAGATGTGCTTGGTCATCGACGGCGACTCAATATATCGATTTGTCCGCCATGAAACACGCCTCTGCTCGCCCCTTAACTGACCCAGAAGTCGCCGCCCGCAAGTTGGTTGAAATTGCCAGCGGCATCCAGCCCGTGCACGACGGACGCATCTTCATTGAGCTGATCAACGTCCCCTTCTTGAAGCAGGGCGGGACCGGCAAAGAATTCCGTACCGCAGTCGCGTTGGCGCAGGAGCGAGGCTGGTTGGAACTGCATGAGAGCGGCACGTATGTGCGGCTGGTGGCACGTAGCGGGTCTAGCATATCCTGAAGCTGCCGACGACTGCCCGGAGCGACGTTCCGACGTGGCCATAGTTTGGGAAGGCGCGCACAGATCAACGATCAAATAAGCCCCTTCCTGACCTGCGAGCCTAACGCGGAGGTGAAGCGCGTGCACCCGAAGGCCATGCCGGTCATCCGCCCCAAGAATACGACGCCTGGCTGCGCGCACCTTGGGACGACGCAAAGGCGCTGCAGCGTCCACTGCGGGATGGGGCTCTGAAGATTGTCGCGACCGAAGACCCGCCGCCGGCGGGGGAAGGATCTTAAGTTACACGGTCATCATCGGTGCCGACTAAGTCGCCTCCTGCCTTCGGCGCGAACCAGCTTGCAGACGCGCCGGGTTTATCACGTCGGACGTCTCGCCTGCGGTCGCACCAAGGATTGGCACCAAGTGCACTAGCCAAACGCTGTGGTTCTGCTTGTCTGGAGCGCGCCTTGCCGATCTTTCCAGCCCCCAAGCTGCCTTCCCAGATAGGCGAGCACATAGAAGGTCTCGGAGCTTCGCCGCGGCTGGTTAACGCTGGATGGCCCGGACGATGGACGCGGAGGAAGATCGACAACGCGGTTTGGAGTTGGGCCGCCGCTGGGCGGAGCACGCTCCGGCACATGAGCTTGCGACCATGGTGAGCGGCTCGTTCGACGATCTCAGCCAATTTCTGCCATCGGACGTATCTGATCAGTTCGTCGGGGGCTTTCGCGAAAGCGTGTTGCGCGTCTGGCGCGGAGCTTAGGCCTCAGCACAGGGCGAGGCAGCGAGCGTGCGCCGGGGCCCGCTCTCCGATAATTTGCCCGCCATAGTTTTGCAGGAAACGGCCCATTAACCCCCAATGTCCGTCATTATCCTGTCTAGCGCATAGTCGTTATCAACGAACTCACACAGGAGCCGTCGCTGATCTCAACCCGGCGACGGCCCTTCTGTTAATTGGACCGATGGACTATCGAGCTTTCACGAACGACAGTATCACCATGATGTATGAGAGTGTTCGCGGCGCTCTCGCGTCGGACGATGCTCAGAAGGCTGCCGGAGAGAAACCTCGCTTCCAAGTTCGCGAAACGTCTGATTGGCAAGAACATGCCGCCAATCTAGAGACCGAAATGCTTCGGCGGGGTATGTTCTTCGAGATTATTGATTGGTCCGAAGATCAGGGGCGGTTGCCTCTCTAGTTCTGCTTTACGGAAATTTAATGGATCGTTGCCAACGTTGAGAGCATTGCAATCGTCGCGGCGGCGACGCCCGTCTCGCTAACTATTGTCTAGACGTGCTCGGTTGGCAGTCTCTTCATGGGAGAGACCGTTATGCTCAAAGGTTGCATGATTGCTGCTTTCGCGCTGCTTTTTCTGATGCTGTGCGATCATGAAGTATCAAATGGCAAGTATACTGACGCGGTTATCGTCATGGCGAAGCAGATCACGCGTTCGTTCGGCGTCTGACCTTCGTGGCGTCATGAGCGAGACAGATACCCTTGAAGCACTAAACGTCGGAAAATGTCCGGATTGCGGATCGAACAAATTGCGATCCGGGTTGCGTGTTGATATCGCCGAGCACCTGACCTGCGTGACATGCGAAGCGCGTTTCTACGTCGCGCCGCGACCCCCGCTTGCCACGGTGTTCATTCGGCAATAACGGGCGACCGGTGACTTCGTCAGGGGCCTTGCCGAAAATAAGCATGCTTGCAGGGGAGTTTTTCTCCCCCTCTGGGATTGCTGATCCTTGCCCAAGGTCGAGCGGATGAAGCATGCTTATGGCAACGGAATTCGATAATTTCGCGGCGCCTGTGATTTCGCGCCGAGTAAGCTGCGCCCAGCGTATCCGTCGGATACATCAGCAAAATTCTACCGCTCATCCCCTGATAGCAGACATTCTCAGAGGCAGGCGGCAGGTCTCGAAAGGGCCAACAGCGGAAATTGCGCGGTCGATTGTAGGACGATGCGCTGCCGCCGCAGCATTCTGGTGATATGGTCATAAGCGGATCGAGGCTGGGCTGATCGGCCCGGCTTACTTCGCGCAAAAAGCGGGACACCAGGCCGACCATTTCCCGTGGACCAGGACAAAACAGCAGTTTGCTGGCTGTTGTCTATCAACTCCACCGCAGCTGGACTACTTGTTTGCTGAGCTTGAACCGACAGTCGCCGGAGGGGGCGGCATCATGTTCCAGGTGTCGGCGCGATATTTCCAATCTGCGCCATCCCGGACGATGACGCTCATATAGGTTCCTTTGATCTGCTGGCTTCCGGCATCAGCAGACCAGGTACCGGCTTGATAAAGTGAGTTTGGGTCTATCATGTTCGCCTGCGCGACCGGCAGAACCATGTTTTCGAGTTTCTCATTCACCATCTGATCCATGAATTTGCGGATATTCTCAGTGCCGATGATGGGTTGATCCACACCTTGCGGCAACAACACGGCGTCGGCCGTGTATAGCGCGGTGAGAGCGGCGGCATCTTTCTTGTTGAAGGCTTCGATCCACTTGTCGTCGACACGCTGTGCAATTGTTTTGGCGTCGTCCGCGAAGGCGAGTACGACAACGGCGAATGTCACTGCCAATACGCAAAGCATTTTGTTCATGGCTTGCACTCCTTGCATGTGGTTACCTCTAGAAATGCCAGTGCCGCGTCGCGCTTCGAGCGTACTGCTGGAGCTTGTCCAGATGCTTTTCATCGGAGCCTCAATGGCCACGTGGCAAACGAACACATGATTCAGAATGGGCTCCGAGAAAGGCGGAGTACGGAGGTGTCGTTTAGAAAATTTTGAGCCGCGGCTACACCTTCGGCTTCATCTCTTGTCTCTTCGCATTCAGCAAGCGAACGGAAATGATCTCAGGATCAGGTCAGTCATTGCCGAACCCTGATCCATTGCTCATGGCTCGCGGGACAACGAATATTTATTAGACCGGTGATTGACACCAGACAAGACTTAGCACCGGCGCATTGCCGTTCCGGAGAAGTACGGTCAGGAGGATTGACGCACGAGCGCAAGGCGACGCGAACTTCCGGTTCGGGTCATGAGCGTCGGTTGGCCTCTGAGGTGACGACTTCCAGTCTGACCGGATAAGCGGACATCGTGAGATCGAACAGGGATGTCTCGAACAAGCCAGCTCAGTCGATTCGTCGCTGCGGCGCCTAGTCCGCTAGGTCAGGCCCGCGGGTCTCCAACGGAGTAGCCCCTTTTGGGCAGTCATGTTTTCCACTTCATCGGCGTATATTTAACTCGCCAGCCGGGCCGGTTCAGCCCCTTCCAGCCCCAGCCCGGAGAGGCAGGCGGCCCTACCACGCGCGAAGCGAGGCAGGGTCGCTGCGCGTCATACACTCGCGGATGAGGAACGAGGACAAAACTGATCGGTCGGCGCTTGGTTACTGAAAGCCGGTTGCATTCCCGCCTGCCCAGCAAGGGAGGGAGTCGTGATCAAACAACCTCATTTCGACCCTTACTCGGTCCCAGCACGCATCTGTTTTGCCGTTGCGGTTGTCGGTGGCGCGCTGCTCATCGCGGTGGCGATTGTGAGTATCTATTTGATGTAGGCATAGTCGCCTTTGGGTTACAGGCGGACGATCGAAGTTAGGCCAGCAACTGCCTTGAAGGCGGACCATTGCTCCGCGCTCAGCCGGGACAGCTTCGGGCCAGAAGCGGAAGTTTAATTACGCCTCGGTGTCGTAGTCCCTGGGTGTGCCGTCGGCATACACGCTCTGCAATTCGGAGGGGCGCAAACCGCCAACTTTTTTGACGCCGTTTTCGTATCAAGTGCAGTCGTGAGGCGCGTCGTGAATCCCAACGCCATCGGCCTTCATCTCCCTGATCTTCGCGGCATCGATGCTCGCCTTGTGCCCTTTAGACGCATTAAAGTTGCGCCTGTGGTTCACTGCGGCGGTGTGTGACACGCCAATGTACGCCGCTATCCGCCAGGCAACTTGACGCTTCAACGAGCTTAACACTTCGCGCTGTAATTGTCCTTTGGGACAATGTTGATCCAAAGTACATCCATCATCTAACCTCTCCAGCGAACGTGGCGACGTTTTTCTCAATCCGCGCACCAAATCGCATTCGATTTTGGAGGCAACAGTGTTTGTTCGCATCACAGATAGGACTTACCGCCCTAATTCTCTCTCAGACTTCGGCATGACGACCAGTACAAATCAGATCGTCAGCCTAAGCGAGTTCACCTACAAGAAGGGCCGAGAAATTTTCGGTGAGAAGGAGCCCGCTGAATTTGTGTTTCAGGTCAAGCAAGGAGCGGTGCGCACCTACAAACTTCTTTCCGACGGTCGCCGCCAGATCAGCGCGTTTCACTTAGCTGGAGACATCTTCGGACTCGAGAACGGAGCGGTCCATCGCTTTACCGCTGAGGCCGTCACCCAAACCACTGTCCGCTTGGTCCGGCGGCAAAGTCTTGAAGCGGGAGCGGAGACGGATGCAGTCGTCACCCGTAATCTAATCACCATGACGACCGATAATCTACAGCACGCGGAAACCCACATGTTGCTTCTTGGTCGCAAGAACGCGTTGGAACGCGTCGCTGCCTTCTTATTGGAAATGGATCGGCGAATGGTACCTGGGAGCCAAATGTCGCTTCCGATGTCCCGGCGGGACATTGCTGATTATCTAGGCATAACGCTCGAAACGGTTTCGCGGGCACTCTCGCGCTTGAAAGCCGAAAACGTCATCGGCTTCGTCGGTGAGAACCACCGCGAAATTGTGCTCACGGACCGCATTCGGCTCGAGACATTCGATATGCCAGCGTAGCGCTGCGTTCAGTCTTCCTTGAACTTAGCGGTCGGTACCCACCAGCCTTGAACCGACCGTAATCGGCGCGCGGCTGCCAGTGGCGATGCGCATCAACTCCGGTTGCTCCACCCGCGCGACGCGCTCGTCGAGTTCGGCGGCGTGGCAGGCCCGCAAAGGCGTCAACGACTTTGCTGTACTCGGCGGCCTCGCTGGGCGTGACGCTCCCAATTGCCGAAAACACTCATGCTTGCCGGGGAGTTTTTCCCTCCCTCGTTGGGTTGCCGATTCCTGCCCAAGGTCTTGCGGATAAAGCATGCTTACCGTCTCTTGAACTGGAAGGAGAGGCCGCCTTGCAAACGGCATCTCCTTCGTGCGGGAGGCGATGATGGATGAGCGATGTCGTCAAGACCTGATGAACGAAAGCAGGTCGGGGTTGAGGACATCCGCATGTGTGGTGAGCATGCCATGGGGGTAGCCTGGATAAGTTTTCAGCGACCCGTTCTTAAGCAGCTCGACCGCACGCGGCACCGAACTTGCGAACGGGACGACTTGATCAGCCTCGCCATGCATCACCAGCACCGGCACGGTGATCTTCTTCAGGTCTTCGGTATAATCTTCGAGCCAAGAGTCGACGGTTGCGTAATGAGCGAGGGCACCGCCGGCCATGCCTTGACGCCACCAGTTCGCAATGATCGCCTCCGAAGGCTTCGCTCCATCTCGGTTGTAGCCGTAGAACGGATTCTCAGGGACGAAACGGTAGAACTCCGACCGGTTGCCCAGCACGCCTGCCCGGATCGCTTCGAACCACTCCGGCGGTTGACCGGACGGATTGTCATCGCTCCGGTACATGTTCGGCGTCAGTGAAGCGACCAGCGCCGCCTTCGCGACGCGCGCCTGGTGGTGAGCGACATAGCGAGCCACCTCACCGCCACCCGTGGAGTGGCCGATGTGGATCGCGTCGCGCAGGTCGAGGTGTTCAGTCAGGGCCGCGAGGTCGGCAACCCAAGTGTCCATGTCGTTGCCGGTGTTGGGCTGGTCGGACCGGCCGTGGCCGCGCCGGTCGTGGGCGATCACCCGGTAGCCGTGGCGAAGGAAGAACATCATCTGGGCATCCCAGTCGTCCGCTGTCAGCGGCCAGCCGTGGCTGAAAACGATCGGCTGTCCTGAGCCCCAGTCCTTGTAGAAGATGTTTACGCCGTCTGTAGTCGTGATCGTCGACATCGAGTCGCTCCATCTGCGCTGTTAGATCTTTGTTGAAAAGTTTGCGGACGGGGGTCTAAAAAAAGCCGGCAGTCCCAAGCTGATCAGGCCACAGATCGCGCCCCCTGGCTTTCCAAAAGACACGATGTTCAGCGGCCTCGCCGGCGAGCCCTTGCCGTGGCAACACCCGATCGCCGACGCGTTATCGCCGGATCCGGCGCGGCGCTATTCCGCTCCTGCGCATTCGCGCGCGTTTCCCGCTAAATGAGGGACGCCCCTCTCGATCGCGCTGCAGAATTGTCGAGGCCGTACTGAATTGCGATCACGCCGTGCCTATCGGCCTGGAGTGCTGGGATCACTTTGCTGAAGACGATACTATGCTTCGGCGAAGACATTGTTCGTTGTCCTTTTTTTGGTTGAAGACTGCGAAACGGTAATTCCCTCTTTGGCTCCTGACCAAGACCTTGTAGGCTTCGAGCTATGCCTGGAAGATATACGAGGGATCATGGAGCTCCGGCACCTGCGCTATTTCGTTGCCGTCGCTGAAGAAGGCCTTGCCATGGGCAATTGCGGCCAATCGGGAATAGTCCAGGTCGAGCTGTACAACACACGCTAACCCAACGCATGGCAAGATTGCCGCAAGGTGCACCGGTCCGCTTTAGTGCTGCACACTTCCGGAACCCCGGCCGTCCAGGCTTGAACCGGTACTTGGCGACAGATCCATGCCACGCAGCATTCCCTGATCCAGAGGTTCGAGGCATTTAGGCCTCCATGCCGTGAACATGGCACATGCTAAACCTAAACGCCTTTGCTCCTAAAGGGCCATCTTAGCCTCGGTTGGAGTTGTTGCCACTTCGTCGGGGGGATCAAATGCCGCAAATGTCGAATATTCAATTCGCGGTATTTCCGGCATTTGTGCATCTAAAGACAGCCCTTCAGTCCGCACCTACGCGAGCCGACTTAGCCCTCGGATCTACAATCAGTTTCGCTCCCGTTTCGGCGGGCTCTTTGCCCAAACAATTTGATAGCTCTGCGTGGTTTCTGACCACCTTCGTTGACCGGTATTCGCTGGAACAGGCCCGCGCGCTCGTTGCGGCCACGATCGCGGGCGAGACTATCATTATCGGCCCGGTCGCGCGCAGCGGTGCGAGCCGATGATCCCCGACACCAAGAGCGGCCTTCCGGAAATGGCCTGCGTCTCGGCGATGCAGAAGGCGATCAGGCGCAGTCTTGAGCGCGAGGCGATGGTATTCGCCGTCGAACTGATGCACACGTCGCGCGGCTTTCACTCGATGGTCTGCAACAGACTGGAAGTGATCTGCCACGAAGACCTCGACACCGTTGCGGCGCCATGGGTCGTGCCGTTCGTCGCGACGGCGCTGGCGCGGTCCAGAGAGCGCTACAGCAGCAAGATCGGCGAGGCCCGGCTGATGGTCGGCAACTGCACCAGGATCATGTGCAGGGCTCCCAAGAGCCGCGCGGGCTGCCACTTCGCCGCCGCGATCGGACTGCGGTCAATGCTTGAGGATTTCGCGCCGACGATCCCCGACTGGGCCAACGATCAGCACACACTGCAAGGCCGCAAGATGGGTCGCGGCCTCGATCACTTCCGCAAGGAGGGCGCCAAGCTGATCCCGCCGCCGAAGGGTGAATGATCCCTACGAGGATGAAGCCTATCGGTTGCGGGACATCAAACGGCGCAGCAAGTAAGACCTGGACACAAGCAGGACCACGTTTTGCTCCTTCCAACATCACCTTTGTTGGCGGCACCACGTTGCTCCCGCGAACATCATCGTTGTGCGCGGGAGCCCTGCCGCTGACAGTTAGCGGCGGCTTGTTCGATCCGACAATCTGACCTCCCGCATTTTCTGCGGCAGTTTTCCCCGACATTGCCAGCCTCCTGCGGGCGGCGGGCGAAGCTGCCGCCGGGCCGAACAGGGACGAGGCCGATGGCGGCTAAGGCGTCGACCGACCGGACGCGGGGCAAGCCAGCAAGTGGCAGCACTGATTGGGCGACTTAATCAATGGCTATAAAGATGCCGATAATAATCGCTAGCGATACGACGATCACCAGCAGGCTGGTCGTGAGCCACTGGGGTATGCGCTTCGCGGGTTGTTGGGTCATGTATGGCCATAAAGAGGCCGATAGTCGCCAGCGATACGACGATCACCAGCAGGTCGATCATGAGCCACTGGGGTATGCGCTTCGCGGGTTGCTGGGTCATGGCTTGTTCCCTCCGCGAGCCGTATTCTGCCGGAAGAGCGCAAGTGGTTATGAACCAGTTCACATTTGGGGATTGATTTGGGCATCGGCGGCGAGTTGGTTGAGGGTTACCCCAGCGCCCTCCAGCAGTGCCGCTGTGGGTCAACGCGCCAGCAGCAGCGCCACCGCGACCATGACGACGACCAGCGCGATGAAGAACAGGGCTTAGTGCGGAAGTGGTCGGCTTCAAGGGCAACCTTCGTATGGTTCCGTGGCCCCTTTAGATGCCCGACGTTTACGTTTGTTCAATTGAACCGCTGATCGCGATCCTCTTAGCTAGGGTATGCGGTAGCGCTTCGCTATCGCTGCCCTCCTTGGGCGTTTCCTCCCTAGACTTGGGCCGCTTGTGGCAACGCAGGCAGCCTTTCTTTTTGTGTATGCCGTCACGTCCGCAGAGCAGTGTGAGGTCGAGCGCGGCTCTGCTCGTACTTGTCCCGGCCCACTGCCATCGCGCTCACATCGCGCAAGGCCATTGTGTACGAGATGGTACATAAGTTAGGCCGCTGCGAGCATTTGCAATATATTTACGCGGCGCGATCGCGCGGTCCCCGCGCTTTGGTGCGCTCTCCAAGGGACCCTGCCGACCGATTGCGGAGGGACCGCTACAACTTCACGCGCCCGGACAGCGTCACGCGCCGCACGTCATCACGATCACGACACTGCCAAGCTTACCTGTTCCGTTAACTTTTCATTAACCGGGTCCGCGCACCATCGATCCCGTTCTGAGGGGACACTGCGTCGCTTCTTGTCTTGTCGCCACGCATCGTCACCACGACGCGACCGTGCGTCAGCATCAAGCGCACGACCCTCACCAATCCCTCCCGCTGGTTTCCGGCGGAACGGCATCACGCCACCGGGTCACCATCGCCAGCGCTCGCGCGCATCGCCTGATTTGGTTGTTAACAATTCGGCGATCTGAGCAATATTGACCAGCGGCGGCGGAACTCGAAGCGCATGCTGAGGCCATCACCGCCCCGCCATCGGCATCCATCGGTGACTGAGAGATCGGTAACGCTCCCGCCCAACTAGGGGAGAGCATTATGCCCACGACGCATTCCGACGTACTCTTCAGTCGCGCTGAGACCGGAATTATACCCTGTCCGCGTTGCAGCGAGCCCATGAGGCTGACTTGCATCACGCCCGGTGCGGAAGGCTACGATCTAAGGACCTTTGATTGCGAAAGGTGCGATAGATCGAAATCCTTCGTGGTCAAAATCTAACTCGGCGACGGCCTAACCCACCCTTCGCGCGCAAATCGCGTCATCGCGACCGACGACGACAACAGCGCCATCACGGCGCGGACAGGCGCGGCATCACGGCATCGCGTCACGTCGAGCGCGCCAGCATCACGACGACGGACAGGCGACCGGGAGCGACGGGCAGGCGTCTGGCGTCAGGCGCGAGGCCGTACAACGGGCCGTTGTCAAATGAGCTGCATCACAAGGTGAATGACCTGCGGCTCCCGGCTGGGCGCAGGCTGGAACCCGAACTTGCTAAACACCTTCCGCATGGCGGTGTTCTCCGGCAGCACTTCCGCGATCAATTCCGTCAACCCGGCGTCGCGCGCAATGCCCGCCAGATGCCGCATCAGATGCGACCCGATGCCTTGCCCCTGATAGCCGTCCATGACCATGAAAGCCACCTCGGCACTGCCGGGTTCAACAACGATGTAGCGCCCACCGCCGACGATGGTGGGGCGGCCATCCTCGTCAGCCAGCGCAATCAGGGCGACGTGATTGCGGAAGTCGATCCTCATAAAGAAATCGATTTCCTTCTGCGGGAAGCCGCGTTTCGCCACGAAGAAACGCCGCCGTAGCGCCTCCGTGCTCGTGCGCCCGATTGCCGCGAGCATGTCGTCCTCGTCATCCGGCAGAAGCGCCCGGATTTCAATCGGACGCCCATCGCGGAGATGTTCGATGGCGCGATAGCTATCAGGCATGATTATCTCCCTGCTGTCCGCGAAGATTAGAAGCTGCCACGCCGGCGTCGAGCGCGCCACCATCGCGCCAGCGTCGAGGCCGCAGAAAGGCCGCTCCGGGCAAACCGGGACCGCCAGCGCCATGTGAAACTAGGGCCTATTAGGGCCCGGCAGGTTCGGGAGGGCCTTTAGTTGAACGGAGCCAGACGGAATATGCCTACGTTTTCAGTACTTCCGCCGCTTTCAACAGACCGAAGAAATAGCTGGCGGAAAGGACCACACGGTTTTGCCGTACGCACGGCCCGCCATTTCGCCGCGGTTTTTCCAGCCCTGTCGACGGAGCCGGAAACCTGCTGGCGAGACGAACCTGACAGCGCCGTTCGTCCGCACGAAGCCTTGGGGCTCACGGAGAGCAATCCGCCCTGCCCCACGCCTCTCGCGCCCGACGCTGCCGCGTCCACCGCAAGCCCGGCTCGCGAAAATGACGACCACATGATCGCCCCTCAAGGATGAGCCGGGATAGGTGAACACATACGACAAATCCGAATTTCGGTAAAGTGGAATATTTTTGTGAAAGGGGATTGACCGGGCGGCGAGACAGGGCCGGTGTTATGCCCGACGGGCGAGCCCGGGGACCTGCGCTCCCTTGCAGCGTTCGGGGAACTGCTGCGACAAATCGTGCACATCAGGACATAAAGTCGCGGCAATCGTCGGGCTTGTCGACCGCGCCCTCCTTGCCCCCTGCTTTCCGGAGTTCTCATGATTTCTGCCGACCGGCCGGCGACACGGCTTGCGACGCGACTTGCCTTCCTCGTCGCGGGCTTCGGCATCGCGTGCTGGGCGCCGCTGGTGCCGTTTGCGAAGGCGCGGCTCGGCGTCGACGACGGCGTTCTCGGCCTGCTGCTGCTCAGCCTCGGCATCGGCTCGGTCGTCGCAATGCTTCTGACCGGAATCATGAACGCGCGCTACGGCAGCAGGCCGATCATCATCGCCGGCGGGCTCGGTCTCGCCCTGGTCCTGCCTCTGCTGGCCATCGCGAGCTCACCGGCAGCGCTGGCGCTCGCACTTTTCGGCTTCGGCGCCGCGCTCGGCTCCATCGACGTCGCCATGAACATCCACGCGGTGGAGGTGGAGCGCGCAGCGAGACGTCCGCTGATGTCCGGCTTCCATGCGCTGTTCAGCATCGGCGGCTTCGCCGGATCCGCGCTGATGACCGCGCTGCTCTCCTTGCAGTTCGGCGCCCTCGCCTGCACGCTGATCTGCTCCGTCCTGATGCTGATTGCGATGCTGGTCACCTGGCCGCGCCTGCTCCGCTCCGTGCAGGTGCAGGAAGGGCCGCTGTTCGTGCTGCCGCACGGCTCCGTGCTTCTGCTCGCGCTGCTCGGCGCCATCACGTTCCTGGTCGAAGGCGCGGTGCTCGATTGGGGCGCACTGCTCGTCATCGGTGCGGGCCTCGTCTCCGAGTCGCAAGGCGGGATCGGCTATATCGTGTTCTCGATCGCGATGACGATGGGTCGGCTCGGCGGCGACGCCGTGGTCGCGCGCATCGGGGATCGCACGACACTGTTCTGGGGGAGCATCATCGCGGTTGCGGGCTTCGCGGTGCTGCTCACGGCTCCGGTTGCGGCGGTCGCCATGGCCGGCTTCCTGCTCATCGGCCTCGGCGCCTCGAACCTCGTGCCGGTGCTGTTCCGCCG
The DNA here is from genome assembly GCF_004571025.1 of Bradyrhizobium niftali. Classification (GTDB taxonomy): domain Bacteria; phylum Pseudomonadota; class Alphaproteobacteria; order Rhizobiales; family Xanthobacteraceae; genus Bradyrhizobium; species Bradyrhizobium niftali. The sequence goes on from NZ_SPQT01000017.1 coordinate 176,230, forward strand.
GGCAGCCCGGCAGACGGCGATGCCCACGGGGCTCGCTGTCGCGGCGATCACGACCGCAGGCTACGCCGGTATCCTCGTTGGTCCCGCCGGCGTCGGCTTCGTCGCACGTATCGGCGGATTGCCGACGGCGTTCTGGCTCCTGGCTGTGCTGATGGGACTGGTCACGCTGTCGGCGCGCATCGTCACGGCGGAGCAGCGCGAGGTATCACCAGTCGACGCGTGAGCTCATGACTTGCTCAATCCAATCGATCTGATCACGGGCGCCAGGCTTGCCGTTGTCGCATCGATAATGCGCTGGAATTTATCCGGACTTGAATCGCTGTCCGGCTCCATGCCCTGGGCGCGGTAGTTCGCCTGAAGCGCCGGATCGGCCATGGCGAGGCGCGTCGTCTGCGCGATCCGATCGATGATCGCATCGTCGGTGAGTTTGGGAGCAAAGATGCCGAACCAGCCCTCATATCTGAGATCCGGCATGCCGGATTCGACGGCGGTCGGAATATCAGGCGCGCCGCTCAGCCGCTTTTCGGTCGTGACCGCAAGCAGCCGGATCTTGCCGGCCTCGCTCAGCTGCTGCAACTGGACCGACATCACGGCAATGACGAGCGAGATCTGGCCGCTGACGAGGTCGTTGGTCGCCTGCGAGACGCCTCGGTACGGCACATGGACCATGTCCAGCGCGCCCGCCTGCTGCTTGAAGGATTCACCGACCAGATGATTTCCCGTGCCGATGCCGGGCGTCCCGTAGGACAGCTTTCCCGGATTGGCCTTCGCGTAGGCGATCAGCTCGCGCAAATTCGCGGCAGGGACCGACGGATGGACGGCGAAAACCAGCGCACTGCTGATCAGGCGGTAGATGGCGCGGAAATCGTCAGCGGAATAGCCGGGATTTGCCGAGGTCAGGGGAATGATGACCTGCGTGCTGCCGTTTCCGAGCAGCAGCGAGTAGCCGTCGGGATCCTCGCGCGCCACCGCGGCAGCCCCGATCGCGCCGCCCGCACCGCCGATATATTCCACGAAGGTCGGCCCGAGCAACGACGACATCTTGTCCACCCAGGGACGCCCGATCTGGTCACCCGCTCCGCCGGCTCCGTACGGCAGCACCAGACGAATGGAGCGAGATGGATAGTCGGCGGTCTGCCCGCTGCGCGGAATCGCCGCCAGCGCCGCTGCGCCTGATAACGCATGGACGAATCGTCGCCGCGAGAAGGAAGGCATGTCCGAATTCCGGAAGTCGGTTGTCATTGTCGAGGCGGGACCGGCTCCCGAACCAACCAATCGCAGCAATCCGCCACCGGCGTCAATGCTCCGCCCCGACAAGTCCCGGCGCGGTCGCCATGGCATGGCGACCTAACCCCTTACGTTCCAAGTCTTATTTCGGCGAGCCGGTGACGATCCAAGCGATCTGCGCAGGTCTGCCAGCCATGCTGCTTTCGGACAGTTTACTGTACGCTTCGTTCTGGTAGACCAAAAAGTAATACCTTTTGACTCCCGTGGTGGGGGCGATGGCGCGTGCCAGAGCATAACGAAGACTCGGCCATTTCGTTTGGGCCCTTTCGGCTGTTCCCAAAGTCCCGGCTCTTGGAGAAGGAGGGCTCGCCGCTTCATGTCGGCGGCCGCGCGCTCGATATTCTCATCTTCCTGGCCGAACGCCCCGGTGTAGTCGTCGACAAGAGGGAGCTGGTCAAGCGCATCTGGGCCGACGTCAATGTCGACGAAGGCAGCCTGCGCTTCCATGTCGCAGCGCTGCGCAAGGCGCTCGGCGACACCGGCAAGTCCGCCCGTTATGTCGTCAATGTGCCCGGCCGCGGCTATTGCTTCGTCGCCTCGCTCGCTAAGGCGGCCCCTCCGGTCGCGCCGGTCTCCTCCGACATCGCCCCTCCCCGCCTGCCCGTTCAGCTCGCGAAGATGATCGGACGAGAGGAGGTCATCGAGAAGATCTCCAACGGACTGTCGCTCTATCGCTTCATGACCGTGGTTGGCCCGGGCGGGATCGGCAAGACCGCGGTCGCCGTCACCGTCGGGCATCGGCGTTCCCAGGATTTCGGCGGCCGCGTCTTCTTCGTCGACTTCGGCCCACTGAGGGATGCCAGCCACATAGCAACCACCATCGCCTCCGCGCTCGGGCTGACCATCAACGCGGAGGATCCGACGCCGGCCTTGCTGACATTTCTCAACACCGGGCCGGCCCTGCTGATCTTCGACAGCTGCGAACACGTGCTGGATGATCTGGCCCCGCTGGTCGAGCGCATCGTTCGCGAAGCGCCGCAGCTTCGTGTTCTCGCCACCAGCCGCGAGTCGTTCCGGAGCGATGGCGAGCGGATCTTCCGGCTGTTCCCGCTGGATTGTCCGCCGGAACGCGAAGACCTTGGTGTCGCCGAGGTCCTCACCTACCCCGCGGCCCAACTCTTCGTCGAGCGTATTGCCCAGAGCTCGGGTCCGTTCCAGCTCAGCGCAGAAGAGGCCCCGCTCGTCGCGAGCATCTGCCGGCGCCTCGACGGCATTGCGCTGGCGATCGAGCTCGCGGCGGGCCGCGTCAATGCCTATGGCATCGCAGGCACGGCTTCCCTGCTCGACAGCCGTTTTTCGCTGCAATGGCGCGGACGGCGCACGGCCGTGCCGCGGCACCAGACACTCGCCGCAGCCCTCGACTGGAGCTACGACCTGCTGCCCGCGGCCGAGAGCGCCACCTTGCGGCGACTGTCGGTATTCGCCGGGCCCTTCGCGCCGGAGGCCGCTGCCACGGTCGCGGCCGGCGACGGCGTCAGCGAATCGGAGACTTTAGAGGCGATCGACAGCCTGGTCACCAAATCGCTGATCTCGCCGTCGGGCTCGCGCACGCTGCGCTATCGCCTGCTCGACACCACGCGCACCTACGCGCATGGCAAGCTCAACGAGCTCGGTGAAACCAGGCAGTTCGCACGGCGCCACGCCGAGCATTTTCGCGATTTCTTCGAGCGCGCCGAGGCCGACACGTCGACGCCGCTGCCCGAATGGCTGCACGTCTACGGCGCGGAGCTGGACAATGTGCGCGCCGCGCTGAACTGGGCCTTCGGGCCCGACGGCGATCCGGCGCTGGGAATCGCGCTGACGGCCGCCGCGGTCACGCTGTGGGTGCGGCTTTCGCTGTTCGCCGAATGCCGCGAGCGCACGAGAACGGCACTCGCCGCGCTCGGAGACGGCGGCGACGACCGCGTCCGCATGCAGCTCCTGTCGGCGCTCGGCTGGTCGCTGATGTATGGCGAGGGCCGTGCGCGCGAAGCGCGTCCGATCCTCGAGACGACTCTCGAGCTCGCCGACAGGCTCGACGACAAGGACTTTCGCCTGCGCGCGCTCTGGGGCCTGTGCATCGACCAGTTCAACAACGGACAGTTCGGCAAGGCCCGCGCACTCGCCGATCGTTTTGCGAACGCGGCGGCGAATTCTCACGACAAGTCCGACCTCATGCTGGGCGACCGGCTGATGGCCGTCGCGCTGCATTATCTCGGTGACCAGAACGACGCGCGGGAACATATCGACCGGGTGAACGCGTCGCTGCATGTGCTGGCGGAGAAGCCGAAGATCTTCCCGCTCGATCTCAGGATATCGACGCAATATTTCCGGGCCCGCATTCTCTGGCTGCAAGGCCTCGCCGACCAGGCGCAGGCGCTGGCCGCGCGAAACATCGAGGAAGGCCTCGCCAACGGCCACGCGCTGACCTTCTGCAGCGTGCTGGGTCAGGCGGCCTGCCCGATCGCCTTCTGGGCCGGCGATTTCGACGCCGCGGAACGCCACGGCACCGAGCTGCTCGAACACGCCGAGCGGCACGCGATCCGGCTGTGGGGCCTGTGGGCACGCGCCTTCAACGCGGCAGTCGTTGCCAAGCGCGGCGACGCCGCGACCGGCCTGCCGCTGCTGCGCGAAGAGCTCAACCGCGCCGGCGATGCGCGCTTCCTGCCGCGCTTTCTTCCTCTGCTTGGTGAACTCGCCGCGTGTTTCGGCGAGGCCGACCAGGCTGATCGCGGCCTGGAGATGATCGAGGACATCCTGGCGCGTTGCAACGACCGCCAGGAGCGCTGGTATCTGCCGGAGCTGATCCGCATCAAGGCCGAATTGATGCTCAAGCAGACGAAGGGCCTGCCCGCCGCCGAAGCGGCTTTTCGCGAGGCGATGGACATCGCAACGCAGCAGGGCGCGCGATCGTGGGAGCTGAGATGCGCCATCAGCATTGCCCGGTTCAGGCTGGGACAAGGCCGCGATGCAGAGGCGCTGGAGGTTCTGGAAACCATTTGCCGGCCGCTGACCGAGGGATCCCGCACCGCCGACATGCGCGAAGCCCAAGGTCTGATTGCGCAGCTCCGGAGCTGAGGCTCACCGCTCGGCCTGTCCCCCGACCATGCGCGACGATGCGGTCTAGCCTCCCACGGCGGCCGCGCGCCGCGGCAGCTTCCAGCCGGGCCGGATGAAGTGACAGGTGTAGCCGTCCGGATAGCGTTCGAGATAATCCTGGTGCTCCGGCTCGGCCTCCCAGAAATCGCCGGCGGGCGTGACTTCGGTCACCACTTTGCCGGGCCACAGATGCGAGGCCTCGACGTCGGCGATCGTGTCCTCCGCGATCCGCCTCTGCTCGTCGCTCGTCGTGAAGATCGCGGAGCGATAGCTCGTGCCCCAGTCATTGCCCTGACGGTTGAGCGTGGTGGGATCGTGGATCTGGAAGAAGAACTCCAGCATCGTCCGATAGCTCGTTTTCGCCGGATCGAAGATGATCTCGATCGCCTCGGCGTGGCCCTCATGATTGCGATAGGTCGCGTTCTTCACCTCTCCGCCGGTGTAGCCGACGCGAGTCGAAATCACCCCGGGCTGCTTGCGGATCAGATCCTGCATGCCCCAGAAGCAGCCTCCCGCCAACACTGCGCGCTCTGTCGTCATATCTCCGCTCCCAATTGATCGTTCGGCTCGCTCGCACCAGCCATTCGATACGCTCTATATCACATGGCGTGAGCCGGGCATTCCCGCAAATCTCCATCCGGCTCTTCTCGGGCTACCGAAGCTTGCGCAGCTTCAGTTTTCCCGATCAGGGCCGGATGGGCAACTTGTTTGACGACGCGGTCAGGTCAGCTTGGCGTCGAGCGTGATCGCGGCGTTGAGCACCTTCGACACCGGGCAGTTCTTCTCGGCCTCGCCGGCGATCTTGGCGAAACCGGCGTCGTCAAGGTTCGGCACCTTGGCGCGCAGCGTGAGCGCCGACTTGCTGATCTTGAAGCCCTTGCCTTCGGGCTCGAGCGTGACGGCCGCTTCGGTCGAGAGCTCGTCCGGCGTGAAACCGGCGAGCTGAAGACCGAAGGCCAGCGCCATGGTGAAGCAGCCGGCATGGGCCGCTGCGATCAATTCCTCGGGATTGGTGCCCTTCTCGTTCTCGAAGCGCGTCTTGAACGAATACGGCGTCCCGGCGAGCACGCCGGATTCACTCGACAGCTGGCCCGTGCCATCGCGACCGGTGCCCTTCCAGACTGCTGTTGCCTTGCGGATCATCTCAATTCTCCTTGTTTAATTTCAGCACCGGCGCTCGGTACCGGCCGAAGGCGACATCAGCGTGACCGCCTGTCGCCGGCGCGCGATGACCAAGTCATCGCGCGCCGCGAACGGAGAATGCCGCAATTTCAGGACGGCAGCGGCTGACCGGCCTGCTCGCGCACGATGTAGTCGGCGTACCAGTCCGCCCAGTTGTCGTCGTGTCCGCCGGTTCGCTTCTCGTGCTCGCCATGCGCCACTGACGCGCTGCGCAGTGCCGCCGCCAGATCGGTCTGCGAGGGGAAATTCGTGCCGTCGCCTGCGATGCGTCCGGGCAGTCGTGTGGTGACCTCCTGGAACAGCCAGCCATTGCCGTCGGGATCGCTGAACGCGGCGAAGGAGCCGTAGCTGCCGCGCATCGGGTCAGCGCCGCTGACCCGGATACTGCCGAACAGGTATGGCTCGTCCGGCCCGGCATGAACGTCGCCGCCGCCGTGGAACGGCTCGCTGACCGCTATGCCGCGGTCGAGCAGATCTTGTCGCGCGGCCTCCAGATCGGAGACGATCAGATACAGGCCTCGCGCCGAGCCGGCCGCTGCCGCCGTGACGTTCCTGCCGAAGATCACCGAGCAGGCCGAGCCCGGCGGCGTGAACTGGATCACGCGCCAGTCGCCGCCAGAGGCAAAGTCGGCGTCCAGTCGCCAGCCGAGGCGCATGTAGAACGCCTTGGCGCGGTCGACGTCGGACACCGGGATGACGACGACCTCGAGCTTCAGATCAACGCTGCGCGATGGCGAGGGCTTGGTCCCGGCTTCGCGATCGATTTCGAGTGTAGCCATGTCGAACTCCCTGGTGTGAGGCACGGGTTCGCAACCGAACCCATTCAATGCAGGCTCAACTTTGCTTTACAGGCTCAACTTTGCGCAGAATGGCGAATGCCGCTCGTTATCGAATGCCTGGGCTCGTTAGCGGTTCCGGACACAGTCGAACTTCAAGCAGCCGGCATCACGATGGTCACCCGCGTGCCGCCCTCCCCCGCCTCGCCATGCAGCCGCGCGTGGATGCTGCGTGCGAGCCCTTCGAGAATGCGGCTGCCGGTGCCCTGAAGCGGCCCGATGGCGCCGATCCCGTTGTCGGCCACCGTGCAGACCCAGGCGCCGTCGCAGTTGGCGAGGTCGATGCGGATCAGCGCACCATTCTTGTTCGGGAAGGCATGCTTTGCCGCGTTCGTGACCAGCTCCGTCAGCATCAGCGCGAGCCGATGACATTGCGATGCCGGCAGCACGCCGTTCTCGATCGCGGCCTCGCAGCGGATGCCCGCCGGCTCCAGCACGGCCTCGGAGATCGCTCCGCAGAGATTTTCGAAGAAGGCCCCGACGGGGACCATCGATTGATCGCCGTTGTCGGACAGAAGCTGATAGAGCCTGCCGAACGCCACGACGCGCCGCTCGAACCGATCCACCGCAAGCGACACGTCCCTGGTGCCGGCCCGCGTGAAGTCGCGACGGACTGACGCACCCAGCAGCGTCAGCGTGTTCTTCATGCGGTGGTGGGACTCCCGCAGCACGAGTTCCCAATCGCGCGACTGATCGTCAAGGCTGCCGACGAATTGCGATCGCGCGGCGCTGCCGTTCGACATGGAGCCGATAGCGGACATGATAGCCTCCCCGTTGGAACAGGACCTAACTCGAAGGCCATACTGGATGCATCGCGCGCGATTTGCCCGTTAGACGTTGCAAGATTTTGTTATGATCGGCGGCATCACACCTGTCGGCAGAAGCTGTTGTCGCGACGGTCAAGCCTGCTGACGAATTGTCGCAGTCGCGTCGTAAACCGCTCGCGTTTAAGCAAAATTTGCGACGGATATGCCGCCTGCGTTCGGCGATACCCACGCGATTTCGCCACTTTCGGTCCGTTTACTGATAACTTCGCTCTGTTCAATCAAAGCGCAGACGCCAGCCCTTTCACTGGAATCATTGGCCCTTGCCGGACACTAACGACCAGGATTCGGCCATTGCCTTCGGTCCATTCCGGCTGCTTGCAAAGTCGCGGCTGCTGGAGAAGGACGGCGCGCCGCTTCACCTTGGCGGCCGTGCGCTCGACATTCTCATTTTTCTCGCCGAGCGCGCCGGCGAGGTCGTTGACAAACGAGAGTTGATCAAGCGGGTCTGGTCCGGCGTGACGGTCGACGAAGGCAGCCTGCGCTTCCACATCACGACGCTGCGCAAGGCCTTGGGGGATGCCGGCGAAGGTGCCCGCTACGTCGTCAACGTCCCAGGACGCGGCTATTGTTTCGCCGCCCCGCTGCATCACCCTGCACCCTCGGAGAGCCGGACCAGCCCGCCTGTCTCGTCGCCCCACGCGCTGCCCTCGCCGCTTGCGCGGATGATCGGGCGGGACGAGGCCGTCGAGAAGATTTCGGCCGAGCTTGCCCTGCATCGCTTCGTCACAATCGTCGGCCCCGGCGGGATCGGCAAGACCTCGGTCGCACTTGCCGTCGCGCATCGCGAGTTCACGGCCTTCGACGGCCAGGTGAGCTTCGTCGATTTCGGAGCGCTGACGGATGCCCGGCTGGTTCCCGGAACGATTGCGGCCACCCTGGGCCTGACCGTCAATTCCGACGACCCGATGCCGGGCCTGCTGGCGTTCCTGCGCAGCCGGCGGACGCTGCTGGTGTTCGACAGTTGCGAGCACATCCTCGACGAGCTCGCGCCGGTGGCCGAACGCCTCGTTCAGGAGGCGCCGAAGCTGCATATTCTCGCCACCAGCCGCGAATCCTTTCGCAGCGAAGGTGAGCGCGTCCATCGGCTGTTTCCGCTGGATTGTCCCCCAGAGCGCGACGGGCTCGGCATCGCCGACATCCTTGCCTATCCCGCAAGCCAACTCTTCGTAGAACGCATTGCCGAGAGCCTGAGCGAATTCGAGCTCAGCGAGGAGGACGCGCCGCTCGTCGCCGAGATCTGCCGGCGGCTGGACGGCATCGCGCTCGCGATCGAGCTCGCGGCAGGACGTGTGAACGCCTATGGCATTGCCGGGACCGCCTCGCTGCTGGACAGCCGCTTCTCGCTGCTGTGGCGGGGACGGCGCAGCGCAATCCCGCGGCACCAGACCCTGAGCGCGGCACTCGCCTGGAGCTACGATTTGCTGCCGGCAGCCGAAAGCGCAACGCTGCGCGGATTGTCGGTATTCGTGGGACCCTTCACCCTGGAAGCCGCGCTTGCCGTCGCGTCCTGCCAGGGCATCGGCGAATCCGAGGCCGTCGAAGCCATCTCGAACCTGCTCGCCAAGTCCCTGATCGCGACCTCGCCCGCGGAACGGCGGCTGCGCTATCGCCTGCTCGACACCACCCGCGCCTTCGTCGGCGACAAGCTCGTCGAGCACGCGGAAGCGGCCCGCGTCGCGCGCGCCCATGCCGAATATTTCCGCGATTTCCTGCGCGACATCGCGCTCAAATCCACCGGCATGCAGAGCGCGGGCGGCTTCCTTCCCTATGCCGACCACCTGCCCAATGTGAGGGCCGCGCTGACCTGGAGCTTCGCGGACGGCGGCGACCGGGCGATCGGCGTGGATCTGGCGGCCTCGGCGGCTCAGTTCTTCCTCGAGCTGACGTTGCTGACGGAATGCTACCGCTGGACACAGCAGGCGCTGGTGTCTCTCGATACGGGCGCGATCGACAGCCGCCAGGAGATGACGTTGCAGGCCGCGCTCGGCGTCTCCGTGATGTTCACGCAGGGCAATACGGAGGCGGTCCGCTCCGCGTTCACGCGCAGCCTCCAGCTTGCCAGAGAGCTCGAGGACCTGCACTGGCATCTCTGGCTGCTGCGCGGCCTGCACATCTACCTGACCAGGGTCGGAGATTTTCACGGCGCGCTCGGAACCGGCGAGCAGGGCGAAGGCGTCGCGCGGAAGCTGAATGATCCAGCCGCCGCACTGAACGTGGAATGGATGCTCGGCGTCGCCCACCATCTGATCGGCAACCAGGACAAGGCCGTGCAGTTCTGCGAGAGCGCGGTGGTGCACAATCCCGGCTCGCAGCGGCTGAACATCAGCCATCTCGGTTATGACGACCGCATCGTTGCACTGGTGGCGCTGGCGCGCGGGCTCTGGCTCACCGGCCGGCCCGATCGGGCGATCGAGGCGGCCAGATACACGGTGCGCGAGGCCGAGCTGCTCGAACAGCCGCTCACCCTCGGCATTGCCCTGATCTGGACCATCTACGTGTTCCTCTGGGTCGGCGACTGGGCCAGTGCCGAAAGCCTGATCGAGCGGCTGATCGACCATTCGGCGCGGCATTTTCTCGGCCCCTATCACGCGGTCGGCATCGGCCAGAAGGGCGAGCTGCTGCTGCGCCGCGGCGACGTCACCGGCGGGATCGAGCATCTTCGCCGCAGCCAGGCCACGCTTTACGCCACGCGGCACCGGATCATGACGACGGTGTTTGCGACCGCGCTCGCGGAGGGGCTTGCCTCCGAGAACCGGCCCGACGAGGCCTTGCGCACGATCGATGAGGCCATCGCCCAGATTCCCGATCACGGCGAATCCTTCGACATGCCGGAGATGCTCAGGGTCAAGGGCGACATCCTGGCCCGATCGGGCAATGCCGCCGAGGCCGAGAATTACTTCCGGAAATCGCTCGATCTATCACGCCGGCAAGGCGCGCTCGGCTGGGAGCTGCGGGGGGCGATCAGCCTCGGCCGCGTCTGGCGTCATGCCGGAAAGGCTGGCGAGGCACGCGATCTGCTCGCGCCGCTCCTCGTGCGGTACCAGGAGGGCCTCCAGACCCGCGATCTGTTAGCTGCCAGGGAGCTCCTGGGTACCCTGAATTGAGAGTATCTTCAACGAGATACCGCCATACTGCCTGCTCGCAACTCCTAACAACTTCTAACACGCCAAGCCGCATGCGCCCCGCCATGGTGGTGGCGTTTCACGGTGGATATGGCGGGACATGGCTCTCCTTGACGATGTAATCGATGCCAGCGGCGGTTTGGACCGCTGGAGCAGCTTGAACCGTTTCACGCTCCACCTTTCCGTCGGCGGAACGCTGTTCTCCAGTGCCGGACACGCCAGAGAATTCAAGGATGTGACCGCGGAAGGTTCGACCCGGACGCAATCCGTCCGCTTCACCGGCATCACCGGGGGAGAACACTCAGGCTCCTTTCAGCCGGACGCGATCACGATCGAAAGCCTGGATGGCGAGGTGCTGCGGACCTGGCGCAATCCGAGCCTTGCGTTTCCCGCGGCCAGTGCCCCCGCGCTTGCGGACGAACTGCATCTCGTCTTCTTCTGCGGCGTCGCGATCTGGAATTACCTGACGATTCCATTCCTGCTTGCTCATCCCGATGTCGTGTTGGAGGAACTGTCGCCCCGGTCTGAAGGCACTGAGACCTGGCGGCGGCTGCGGGCGCAATTCCCCGCGCACCTGATCACGCTCGCGCCCGAGCAGATCTTCTATTTCGACCAGAACGCTTTGCAGCGGCGGACGGATCACGATCTCTTCGGGATGAAGGTCGCGCATCATTCCTGGGCCCATGACAATTTCGGCGGCATTGTGGTGCCGACGCTTCGGCGCGTGCAGACGCTGCAGGCTGATGGAACCCAGATTGCCAAGCCCGTGCTGATGGACGTCGAGATCTTCGACGCCGTGTTCGAGTAGCAGCGGCGACACGCCGCCCTCGCAATGTCTACGCGAGGCCCAGTGAACGCAGAGCACGAAACTCACACCAGTGTGTCGATCGCCGCGTCGCGTCCCGCCTGCCCTCGCACTACGCCAATCGGCGCAAAGAATTGAAAAAGCTGACAAAGTCGGCCTCTCTGCGACGGGCTGTCACACCATATTCGCGCACACAAAATCTAACACATCCTAATCATCACTAACGGGCTTCTTGTCCGGCTCACGCCTATCCTCCGAGCATCGAAAACCTTCCTGAAAGCCCTGTTGAAAGCTTTGGGCTTGAGAGTTTGCCGGTCGCCGCCAGCGGCCGTGGTGCCAAGAGAGGACGAGCGATGTTTACCGACTTGCATGCGGCGCCTGCCTGGATTGATCTTCAGGCCGCCCCACGCGATCACCAGGTCCGCCAGGCGGCACAGGCGATCCTCAGGGAACGCGGATGGCGCCGCATCGACCGCAGCCCGGAGGCGGCGGTCGAGGACATCACGATTTCGCGGTGGGAGGATCTCAGAGACGGCTCGTCGCACGACGCGACGACGCCGGAGGATCGCTACTTCGTCGGCATTGCCCTGAAGACCACGCGCGCGAAATTGACCCGCGACCGCCAGGTCATCTTCGACGGCACCATGCCCGCAGGGACACTTTATGTCAGCGCGCCGTCGAAGCCTCTCGCCGCACAATTCCAGGCGCCTTGCGCCTTCCTGCACTTCCACATCTCCGCTGATCATTTCCCGGCGCCATTGCCTGCCGCTGAAGGACTTGGCGACCTCGTCCTGCTGCGCGACCCGCTCGCCGCCGAGCTCGCCAAGGCGCTGACCGAGCACAGCGATGCCGCGGACCAGCAGTTCGCACGCTGCATCGGCAAGACCCTTGCGATGCACCTGGCCCGGCTGGAGCCGCCGCGCGCCAGGGTCAACGCCTTGCCGAAATGGCGGCTGCGGCGCGTCGAGCAATACATCGCGGACAATTTCGACCGCTGCATCAGCCTGTCCGAACTCGCCAATGTCGCCGGCCTGTCCAGGATGCACTTTGCAGCACAATTCCGCGCGGCGACCGGCTACCGTCCGCGCGAATATCTGCTCAATCACCGGATCGAGCACGCGAAGACGCTGCTCGCAACGACCGGCCGGCCATTGGCCGAGATCGCGCTTGCAGTCGGTTTCAGCACGCAGGCGCATTTTTCGACCGTCTTCAAGCGCATCAGCGGCCAGTCTCCGGCACGCTGGCGCCTCGCCAGCAAGGCCGAGCCTCTCGCAGTCGAAGCGCTGCCGCGGCGCCGTCCTGCTGCGGACAGGGATTGGATGGCCAGCGCGGCCGCGTAGCGCGTCCTTATCGACACGCGCGACATTGGAATTGCGGAATACGCCTCTGGTTTGGTCTGCAACGTTTCGAACGCAAGTGCCCCTCCACTTGCGCCGGCTCGCGCCCTCCTCCCGGGCCTACGAGCCACTCGGGGCCGTCCCTGCTCCCCCACAGGACGGCCCCTTTTCTTTGTATCGCTGCAACCGCCACCGCGGCGCGCGGCATCACGCATGCGGACCGGTGCGGCCGGACTCGTACAGGAACCAGACCCGGCGCTCGGCCTCATCGATCCAGTTCTCGATCAGGCTTGCGGTTGCGACATCGCCATATTCGTCGCAGAGCTCATGTACGCGCCGCATCTCCCGCGTCAGCTGCTGATTGTCGCTGCGCAATTCCGCCAGCATGTCCAGGGGGTCGACATAGTCCGCGTCGTTGTCGAGGATGCGCTGCTCGCGCGCGATGTGGCCGATCGAGCGCAGCGTCGTGCCGCCGATCTTGCGCGCGCGCTCCGCGATGTCGTCGGTCATGGCGAAGATCTGGTCGGCCTGCTCGTCCAGCAGCAGGTGATAGTCGCGAAAATGGCTGCCCGACATGTGCCAGTGGAAGTTCTTAGTCTTCAGATAGAGCGCGAAGACATCGGCGAGCAGGGCGCGCAGCGCGGCGGGAATGTCCCGGTTCGCGTTGGCGCCGAGATCGGTCGGGCTTTGGAGGTCTGCCTTTGTCATGTTCGTTGATCCTTGCCTGGAATCACGAATCCTTAGCAGCGCGGCGCGCGAGCTTTCTTTCGTCATGCCCGGGCCGATTTCAAATTCGCACGGGTGGGCTACGCCGCTCTCGTGTCCCGGACGCGCTGCAACGCCCCTTAGCGTTGCTGCGCAGAGCCGGGACCCGGATGGCGACACGGTAGGGCGCGGTGGGCCCCGGCTCTGCAGCGCACCGCTGAAGGGCGCTGCGCTGCGTCCGGGACACGAAAATGTTGCCTCACACAACGCAAGGATCTGTAGCCCGGATGGAGCGGAGCGCAATCCGGGAAAAGTGCTACGCCGACCGAGCGGCCCCGGATTTCGTTGCGCTCCGTCCGAGCTACGTCGCTACGACCACACTCCGCTACACCGGATCGAACGCGCGTATCGGCGGCAGATTGCCGGTGAACTTCTCCACCTCCACCGTCGTCAGCTGCCCCGTGCAGCCCTGCGCGAAGGACGATGTGCCGATGTCGCGGGTGAGCACGTTCGGATTGCCGTGGACGCAGAGCGGCGCGTCGTCCTCGGGATCCATCGGGTCGTACCAGGCGCCGGTCGGGAGCTGGACCACGCCGGGCGCGATGCCGTCGGTGACGTGGACCGCGGCGAGGCAGGCGCCGCGCGCGTTGAACAGGCGGATGATGTCGCCGTCCTTGATGCCGCGCGCGTCGGCATCGCGCGGGTTCATGCGCGCGACCTCGCGTCCCCGATGTTTGCTTTGAAGCGAATGTCCGCCGAAGTCGAGCTGGCTGTGCAGGCGCGTCACCGGCTGGTTGGCGACGAGGAAGCACGGCGCGCCGGGCGTGGGCATGTCGGTCTTCTCCAGCCAGACCGGATGGCCCGGACAATCCGCATCGCCATGGCCTTCGATCTTCGCAGAGAAAATCTCGATGCGGCCGCTCGGCGTCGGCAGGGCGTGAGCGACCGGATCCTCGCGGAAGCGGCGCAACCGGCCGCCGTCGTCGGGCTGTTGCGGCACGACCAGGCTGCCGCGCTGCCAGAATTCGTCGAAGCCTGGCGCCTCGAGGCCGCGCGCTTCGAGCGAGGCCCGGGTCGGCTCGTAGAGATGCTCCAGCCATTGCCGCGACGTGCGTCCCTCGGTGAAGGGCTCGCGCGCGCCGAGACGTTCGGCAAGATCGGCAAAGATCTCGTAGTCGTCCCGCGCCAGGCCAAACGGCTCGGCGATCCGGTGCATCGCAACCATGAGGGGATCGTTGGTGGAATAGCCGATGTCCTCGCGTTCCAGCGTCATGGTCGATGGCAGCACGATGTCGGCATGCCGCGCGGTGGCGGTCCAGGCCAGCTCGTGCACGACCAGCGTGTCGAGCTTGGCGAAGGCCTTGCGCAGGCGGTTGATGTCCTGATGGTGATGGAAGGGATTGCCGCCGGCCCAGTAGACGAGGCGGATGTCCGGATAGGTGCGCGTCTCGCCATTGTAGCGATAGGTGGTTCCGGGATTGAGCAGCATGTCGGCGATGCGCGCGACCGGGATGAAATCACGGACGCCGTTGCGGCCCTGGCCGAGCGTCGGCCCCGGCACGTCGTTGACGCGGCGGCCGTAATAGCCGATCGCCCCCAATGAATAGGCGTAGCCGCCGCCGGGCAAGCCGATCTGGCCGAGGGCTGCCGCCAGCACCATGCCCATCCACACCGGCTGCTCGCCATGCTCGGCGCGCTGCAGCGAATGCGAGACGGTGATGAGCGCGCGCTTTCCGGCAAGGCGGCGGGCGAGCGTGCGGATCGTGTCCGCGCCGACGCCGGAGATCGCGGCAGCCCACTCGGCGCTCTTCGACTGTCCATCGCTGTCGCCGGTGAGATAACGCAGGAAGACGGGCCAGCCCTCGGTGTAGCGGTCGAGGAAGGCCTGATCGTGCAGGTTCTCGCTGACCAGCGTGTGGACGATGCCGAGCATCAGCGCGGTGTCGGTGCTGGGCAAGCAGGTCATCCACTCGGCTCCGGCCTCGACCGGCAGGTCTTCACGCAACGAGCTGACCAGGATGAACTCGCAGCCGCGCCGGCGCGCCGTTTCCATCGCGCCGCGCTCGACATGCTTGCTGATCGAGCCGCCGGCCACCATGGAGTTCTTCAGCGCCATGCCGCCGAACGCCAGCACGATGTCGGTCTCAGTCGCAATCTGCTCCCAGGTGACGTTGCGCTTGGTGATGTCCTCGTAGCCCGCCAAGATCTGCGGCAGCAGCACCGAGGACGCGCCGGAGGAATAGGTGTTCACCGAGCGCACATAGCCGCCCATCGCGATGTTGAGGAAGCGATGCACCTGGCTCTGCGCGTGGTGAAAGCGGCCCGCGCTCGACCAGCCATAGGAGCCGCCGAACACGGCGCCGGGCCCGCGCGTGTCGCGGATGCGGCCGAGTTCGTCGCCGAGGAGGTCGAGCGCCTTCTCCCAGCTCACGGAGACGAATTCGTCGCGGCCGCGGCGATCGTCCGGGCCGGGACCTCGCTCGAGCCAGCCGCGGCGAATCGCCGGCTGGGCGATGCGCGCCTGGTGCCGCAGCGCGCCGGGGAAATTGTCGATGATGCCGTTCGGATCAGGATCGCCTGCATAGGCCCTGACCTCAAGGCCGGCTGCACTATTACGAGCCGAGAACACGCCCCAATGCGAGGTGTGCGGCTTGAAGCCGTCGGACAGGTCGAGGCCGGGGTCGGGGAAGCCAATCGTATCGTCCATCGTCTGATCCTTGTTCCGGTACATGGCGGCAGTATACCGATCCACGTCCCGATGTCGTCGAGATCAGGGTTGACGGAAACGCTGGGCTCCCGCGCGCGACGCAGGCAGGTGGGGATCTGTGGCGGAACGATCGGCGACGGATCCGAGATGCTCGTGCACTGCCAGTTCGAGCCGATGCTCTAAAGCCCGGGCGGCGCACCAGCGCTCGAACCTGGGGCCCGCGGAACGAGAGCAAGCTACGGGCTAAGGACAATCAACGGCTTGCCGCGGTCGCCCCCAGGGCTTATCCGGCCGAAAATGGGCATCCGTCGCACGTTCCGGAAATTCTCGCTCCACAGCACGCAGGTATCCGTACTAACATGACAGCCAAGTCGTTGGTTTCCGACCGCGGCTTGTTATTTGTGGATGTGTCACTCTCGAGGTCCGTCGTTGCATGCAAAAGAGCAACATCAAAGAACTTGAAAAGACGGCGCGTGCTTTGGCCGAGGGAGCTTCCGCCGAAACTCGAAATGCCATTGAGACCGTCATTCGAGAAGCCAGGAAGTACGAAACGGTAAGAGAATCCAACCCCGTCCGCTTACCGCTCTACTTGAAGCTATCGTTGTGTCTTGCTGCGTTGATTACCGCGTTGCTGCTGATAGTGATGCGGTGAAGCGGGTCTGGCGTCTGCTATGGCGGATCGTTCATCATTCGCGCAGTACGCTTAACCGATGCAAAGGTCGACGGCTCCTTGTCCGCGAACATCAGAGGCGGGAACGCCACGCGCAGATGGCGTTCAGTCGCTCAGTTCGCTTTTTGAGAAATCGAGCCGCGTTGTAATTCCGCGAACGCTTCCATGGGCTCGACGAAAACGAACCCAGCACAGAATTGCCAAATGCGGGGCAACATGAATTTCCCGACGCGTTGCAGCTTCCAATTCGAGTAACGAAATTTACTTAGTCGAATCAGCGCGTTGGCTGTGGCTGGGGCGGGAGGGTCCTCAGCCAGCTCGCCGACCCTCTCAGGGGCCTGAAATCACTACAGAAATCGGAGCGAGACGAGGAGTGTGTAGCAGCTCTGTGCGCTACCTCGCAAGCCAGTAAGAACCTGTGTTCCGACGACCTCTTTAGGTAGCGCGCGACCCGTCCGCCTCGGGCGGCGGGGCGGCAGCACACGGAACGGACAAGTCATCAGCCGGTTAGCAGCCGGGACTCCCCGTTTGCGTGGGCGGGCCCGCCGCCTCCGCTTCATCCGGCTCCTCGGCCGGGGCGATCGCCGACACCTCGGCCTCCGTCGACCAGCGGCGCATCGAGCGACGCAATCGACGGCGCCTCAGCTTCGATAACCGCTGCACCGATCGCGATGCCCTACCGCATCGAGACAGCCAGAAAATCTGCTCGCCCCGCCCCACGCTGGCGAGCTGGCCACAGAACTGGCGGCCATCAGCTTTCAGGCCGAATGTGATCATCCCGATGCCGCAGCCTTGTCACAGTCGGCGCCAGATCGGATGGTGTAATCGGCGACATCAATGATAAGAGGCACGGCGGAGGTACCCCTATCAGGATCTTGAAGGGCCCGACGTGCAACACAGCCGGGGCCGTCTGCTTGTTTACCTAGCCGACGGAAGCCGCCTGCATTGGTCGGCTCAACAGGCGGCGGCCTACCTATCGACGTTATCCCCGCGGGTTGCGAACCGTTCGTCAACTGGCGTTGGCTGCCGCCGGGGTTCGTAGCGCTGCACTAAGTTCAAAAGGCGCTTTTTGATGAATGGGTCGGCTTGCTCTGCGAGTTCACGTAATATTTCCGCACGTTGCTTATTGAATTCGTCGTCCAACATAGGCGTCCCCATTATAGAATAAGAAGATCGCAATAGTATAAGAGTAGCGGCTTAGGCTTCGCGAGAAGCTTCCGACTAATTCGCCTGCACGACTAATGGCAGGACGCACGGCTTACCTAGCGAAGCCGCGCGTTACAGAGTCGCCCGTGAAGAATTCGGAAGCGATTGATCTGTCGCTGTGATTTGTCGTGAGCAAGTATTCGATTGTGCAAGAAAGCCGTGGGTAGGTGTTGGTTTTCTTGCGTTTCAAGATTCCGGATTTGGCGACTTCGTGATTCCTTTGACGGCGAGATTCGCTGTTGGGGAGAACCCATGAGCCATCCGCGCGACGATCGTCAGGACGATCTGTTTCGTCCATCTCTGGAGAAGATCATCAACCTTCGCCATCCGTTGGTGCGTCTGGCGGCGGAGATCGATTGGGACTTCCTGGCGGGACG
>NZ_SPQT01000018.1 GCF_004571025.1 Bradyrhizobium niftali
TCATGGATGATCTGTTGCGGGAGTTCTTGACGGAGACCAGCGAGAGCCTGGACACCGTCGACAATCAGCTGGTGAAGTTCGAGCAGGAGCCGAACAACGCCAAGATCCTGGATAACATCTTCCGCCTGGTCCACACCATCAAGGGTACGTGCGGCTTCCTCGGCTTGCCGCGTCTGGAAGCGCTGGCGCATGCCGGCGAGACGCTGATGGGCAAATTCCGTGACGGCATGCCGGTGACGGGGCAGGCGGTGACGGTGATCCTGTCCTCGATCGACCGCATCAAGGAAATCCTCGCCGGCCTCGAGGCGACCGAAGCCGAGCCCGAGGGCACCGACCGCGATCTCATCGACAAGCTGGAAGCGATGGTCGAGCAGGGCATGGCCGCGATGGCGGCCGGCGCTGCTCCCGTTGCCGAAGCGCCGCCGCTGGTGCCGGAAGCGCCGGCCGCCGCTGCGCCCGCCAAGGAGATGACCTCTGGCACGCTGATCGACCAGACGCTGGAGCGCCCGCTGCGCCCGGGCGAAGTCTCGCTCGACGAGCTCGAGCGCGCCTTCCGCGAGACCGCGATCGAAGCGCCGGCCCCCGCGCCAATCGCCAAGGCCGAAGTCAAGGCTGAACCCGCACCGGCGCCGGCCGCGGAAGCCTCGGCGCCTGCCGCCAAAGAGGCTACGAAGGAAGCTGCCAAGCCTGCCGTCAAGGCCGCGCCGAAGAAGTCGATGGCCGACGAGGGCGCCTCCGAGGGCGACCGCATCGCCAACCAGTCGATCCGCGTCAACGTGGATACGCTGGAGCATCTGATGACCATGGTCTCCGAGCTGGTGCTGACCCGCAACCAGCTGCTGGAGATCTCCCGCCGCAACGAGGACACCGAGTTCAAGGTGCCGTTGCAGCGCCTGTCCAACGTCACCGCCGAGCTGCAGGAAGGCGTCATGAAGACGCGCATGCAGCCGATCGGCAATGCCTGGCAGAAGCTGCCCCGCATCGTCCGCGACCTCTCGAGCGAACTCGGCAAGCAGATCGAGCTGGAGATGCACGGCGCCGACACCGAGCTCGACCGCCAGGTGCTCGACCTGATCAAGGACCCGCTCACCCACATGGTGCGCAACTCCGCCGACCATGGCCTCGAGACCCCCGCCGAGCGGCTCGCGTCCGGCAAGGGCGAGCAGGGCACCATCCGCCTGTCCGCCTATCACGAGGGCGGCCACATCATCATCTGCATCGCCGACAACGGCCGCGGCCTCAACACCGAGAGGATCAAGGCCAAGGCGATCTCCTCCGGTCTCGTCACCGAGGCCGAGCTCGAGAAGATGAGCGAAGCCCAGATCCACAAGTTCATCTTCGCGCCGGGCTTCTCCACCGCGGCCGCCATCACCTCGGTCTCGGGCCGCGGCGTCGGCATGGACGTGGTCCGCACCAATATCGACCAGATCGGCGGCACCATCGACATCAAGTCGGTGGCCGGCGAGGGCTCCTCCGTCACCATCAAGATCCCGCTGACCCTCGCCATCGTCTCCGCGCTGATCGTGGAAGCCGCCGGCGACCGTTTTGCCATCCCGCAGCTGTCGGTGGTCGAGCTGGTCCGCGCCCGCGCCAACAGCGAGCACCGCATCGAGCGCATCAAGGACACCGCCGTCCTGCGGCTGCGCAACAAGCTGCTGCCGCTGATCCATCTGAAGAAGCTGCTCAAGATCGACGACGGCGCCGCCAGCGATCCCGAGAACGGCTTCATCGTGGTCACCCAGGTCGGCAGCCAGACTTTTGGCATCGTCGTCGACGGCGTGTTCCACACCGAGGAAATCGTGGTCAAGCCGATGTCGACGAAACTGCGTCACATCGACATGTTCTCCGGCAACACCATCCTGGGCGATGGCGCCGTGATCATGATCATCGACCCCAACGGCATTGCCAAGGCGCTCGGCGCCGCCGGCTCCTCGGCCCATGACATGGGCGACGAGAACGGGGCGCATCACATCGGAAGCGGCGAGCAGACCACTTCGCTGCTGGTGTTCCGCGCCGGCTCGTCCCAGCCCAAGGCGGTCCCGCTCGGGCTCGTCACCCGCCTGGAAGAGCTCCCCGCCGACAAGATCGAGTTCTCCAACGGCCGCTACATGGTGCAGTACCGCGAGCAGCTGATGCCGCTGGTTGCCATGGAGGGCGTCACCATTGCCAGCCAGGGCGCCCAGCCGATCCTGGTGTTCGCCGACGACGGCCGCTCCATGGGCCTCGTCGTCGACGAGATCATCGACATCGTCGAGGAGCGCCTCAACATCGAGGTCGGCGGCTCCAGCCAGGGCATCCTGGGCTCGGCCGTGATCAAGGGCCAGGCCACCGAGGTGATCGACGTCGGCCACTTCCTGCCGATGGCGTTCGCCGACTGGTTCACCCGCAAGGAGATGAAGCCGTCGATGCACTCGCAGTCGGTGCTGCTGGTCGACGACTCCGCGTTCTTCCGCAACATGCTGGCGCCGGTGCTGAAGGCGGCCGGCTACCGCGTCCGCACCGCGCCGACCGCGCAGGAGGGCCTGGCCGCGCTGCGCGCCCAGAGCTTCGACGTAGTGCTGACCGACATCGAGATGCCTGACATGAACGGGTTCGAGTTCGCCGAAGTGATCCGCTCCGACAACAATCTGGGCTCGATGCCGATCATCGGCCTGTCGGCGCTGGTGTCGCCGGCGGCGATCGAGCGCGGCCGTCAGGCCGGCTTCCACGACTATGTCGCCAAGTTCGACCGTCCCGGTCTGATCGCGGCGCTGAAGGAACAGACCGCGGGCGCCGCCGGCGCCTCCGAGCTGAGCCGGGCCGCGGCGTAACCAGCGGGATCAGGAGATAGGCTTATGGCCAACAAGATGCAGACCACCGAAGGCGCCATGGTCGAATACGTCACCGCGATGATCGGCGGCCAGCTGTTCGGCCTGCCGATCTCCCGCGTCCAGGACGTGTTCATGCCCGAGCGCGTCACCCGCGTGCCGCTGTCCTCGCGCGAGATCGCCGGCGTCCTCAACCTGCGCGGCCGCATCGTCACCGTGGTCGACATGCGCGCCCGTCTCGGCCTGCCGCGTCCCGAGGACGGCAAGGCGCCGATGGCGGTCGGTGTCGACCTGCGCGGCGAATCCTATGGCCTGCTGATCGACCAGATCGGCGAGGTGCTGCGCCTGCCCGAGGACGGCAAGGAAGAGAACCCCGTCAACCTCGACCCCCGCATGGCCAAGCTCGCCGGCGGTGTCCACCGTCTCGACGGCCAGCTCATGGTCGTCCTCGACGTCGATCGCGTCCTCGAGCTCGCGCCCGAGATGATGGCGGCCTGATACGGCGGCAACGCCGCCGACGGACTTGCAATTGGAAGTGTCCCCGCAAAGGGGACAGGAAGCAGAGGTTCACATGCGAACTTGTCTCGTCGTTGATGATTCCAGCGTCATCCGCAAGGTTGCGCGCCGGATCCTGGAGGGCCTCGACTTCCAGATCCTCGAAGCCGAGGACGGTGAGAAGGCGCTGGAGGCCTGCAAGCGCGGCTTGCCCGACGCGGTGCTGCTCGACTGGAACATGCCCGTGATGGACGGCTACGAGTTTCTCGGCCATCTCAGGCGCATGCCCGGCGGCGACCAGCCCAAGGTGGTGTTCTGCACCACCGAGAACGACGTTGCGCACATCGCGCGCGCACTCCATGCCGGCGCCAACGAGTACATCATGAAGCCCTTCGACAAGGACATCGTGACGGCGAAGTTCCAGGAAGTCGGCTTGATCTGAGCGACCGTCCGGAGGCTGAACGGCTCCTTCGGCGTTTGTTTTCAACTGAACCGTTTCAGTCTGAGTTGGTGAGTAATGAGTGTTGCGTTCGCAGGTAGTTCGACCACGGGTTCGTCGCGCGAAGCGGGGCCGCTGCGGGTGATGATCGTCGATGACTCCGTCGTCATCCGCGGTCTGATCTCGCGCTGGGTCGGCGCCGAGCACGACATGGAGGTCGCAGCCTCGCTGCGTACCGGGCTCGAGGCGGTCAACCAGCTCGAACGCATCAATCCCGACGTTGCCGTGCTCGACATCGAAATGCCCGAGCTCGACGGCATCTCTGCGCTGCCGCAATTGCTGGCGAAGAAGCGCGATCTCGTCATCATCATGGCCTCGACGCTGACGCGCCGCAACGCGGAAGTCAGCTTCAAGGCGCTGTCGCTCGGCGCGGCCGACTACATTCCGAAGCCGGAATCGACGCGCGAGGCGTCGGCCGCGGACACCTTCCATCACGACCTGATCCAGAAGATCCGTCACCTCGGCGCACGGCTGCGCCGGAAGCCCGCGGTTGCGAGCCCGCCGCTGGCGCCTGCGATCCCCGCACCGGCTGCGCGTGCACCGGTTGTCGCGCGGCCCGCCGCGCCCGCGCCGGCCGCGCTTGCGCCGTCGTCGGGGGCGCTGTCCACGCGCCCGTTCTCGACCCAGGCACCCAAGGTGCTGCTGATCGGCTCCTCGACCGGCGGACCGCAGGCGCTGATGGCCCTCGTCACCGAGCTCGGCCCGGTGATCGACCGCTTCCCGGTGCTGATCACCCAGCACATGCCGCCGACTTTCACCACCATTCTTGCCGAGCATCTGGCGCGTTCGAGCCGCCGGCCGGCGGCCGAGGCGGTCGATGGCGAGCCGGTGAAGCCGGGACGGATCTATCTCGCGCCCGGCGGCAAGCACATGCGTGTCGTGCGCAGTGGTGCGGACGTCGCGATCGCGCTCGACGACGGCCCCGCCGTCAATTTCTGCAAGCCCGCGGTCGATCCGCTCTTCACCTCCGCCATCGACATCTGGCACGGCGCCATTCTCTCCGTGATCCTGACGGGCATGGGCTCGGACGGCATGCGCGGCGGCAAGGACATCGTTGCCGCCGGTGGCAGCGTGATCGCACAGGATGAAGCCTCCAGCGTCGTCTGGGGCATGCCGGGCGCGGCCGCCCATGCCGGCATCTGCGCGGCGATCCTGCCGCTCAACCAGATCGGCGCCAAGGTCAACCGCCTGTTCGCGGGAGACCGCTCGTGACGCCGGTTGACTACGAGTATCTGCGCAAATTCCTGAAAGAGCGCTCCGGCCTCGATCTCTCCGCCGACAAGCAATACCTGGTCGAGAGCCGGCTGCTGCCGCTTGCCCGCAAGGCGAGTCTATCAGGCATCCCCGATCTCGTGCTGAAGATCAGGAACGGCGACGGCCGGCTTGCGACCGATGTGGTCGAAGCGATGACCACCAACGAGACCTTCTTCTACCGTGACAAGATCCCGTTCGATCATCTGCGCGAGACCATCCTGCCGGGCCTGATCCAGGCGCGCGCGGCGCGCAAATCGCTGCGCATATGGTCGGCGGCGTCGTCGACGGGGCAGGAGCCCTATTCGATCGCGATGTGCCTGAAGGAGATGGGCGCGGCCTTGGCCGGCTGGCGCACTGAGATCGTCGCCACCGACCTGTCGCAGGAGGTGCTGGAGAAATCCAGGGCCGGCGTCTACAGCCAGTTCGAGGTGCAGCGCGGCCTGCCGATCCAGCACCTGATGAAGTACTTCACGCAAGTCGGTGAGCTCTGGCAGCTCAATGCCGACATTCGCGCGATGGTGCAGTTCCGCCAGCTCAATTTGTTGCAGGACTTCTCCCATCTCGGCACGTTCGACGTGATCTTCTGCCGCAACGTGCTGATCTATTTCGACCAGGACACCAAGGCGGTGATCTTCGAGCGCATGGCGAAGGGATTGGAAGCCGACGGCACGCTGCTGCTTGGCGCTGCCGAATCCGTCGTCGGCATCACCGACGCGTTCCGTCCCGTCACCGAGCGCCGCGGTCTCTATCAGCTCAACCCGGCGCGCTCCGGCCGCCCCATGGGCGGATTGACGCCGCAGCCGCTAAGGGTCGCCGCGGCGAGGTGAGGCCCATTCTCGTCATTCCGGGCTCGCGACTTTGTCGCGCCCCGGAATGACGGAGGCCTCACAAGATCGCATGCGGCAGAAACCGCGAGCCGTTACCGGTGATCGCACTCTCGTCTTCGCGGATCGACAGGCCGCAGGGTTCGTGGTTCACCAGCCAGCTTCCGATCACCGGATAGAAGCCCGAGAAGTTCGGCAGTGGCGAGAGCGCCTGCCGCACGAAGCCTTCTGCACCATAAGGACCTGCATGCTCGTCGAGCGGCATTCCGCCGGACACCAGCGTGACGTTGGCGCCTTCGCGCGACAGCAGCGGCTTGCGCACATAGGAGCTGCCGAGCTCGGCGGCGCGCGGATCGTCCTCGAAGAAGGCGGGCAGCAGATTGGGATGGTTCGGAAACATCTCCCAGAGCAGCGGCAGGATGCCCTTGTTGGAGAGCACTGCCTTCCATGGCGGCTCGATCCAGCGCGTCGGCGCGCCGTCAAGCTTAGCGCCGAAGGCGTCGTGAAACATCCATTCCCAGGGATAGAGCTTGAAGGCGAGTGCGATGTCGCTGTTATCGAGATCGACGAAGCCGCCCGCCTCGTCGCGCCAGCCGATCGCTTCAATGTCGAGCAGCGTGGTCGATAGCCCCGCCTGGCGCGCGGTGTCCTCGAGATAGGCCAGCGTGCCCGCGTCCTCCTCGTTGCCGGTGGTGCCGGTGAGATGGACATGACGGCCCGCGGCAATCTCTTTCCAGGCTTCGATCAGCCGCTCGTGGATGGAGTTGAACTGGTCGGCGCGCACCGGGATGATGCGGCGTTCGATCGCCTGCTCGAGCCAGGTCCATTGGAACACGGCGGTCTCGAAGATCGAGGTCGGCGTGTCCGCGTTGTATTCGAGCAATTTCGCCGGACCATGGCCGTCGAATTTCAGATCGAGCCGGCCGTAGAGGCTGCGGTCGTCGCGCTGCCAGCTCGCTCTGATCAGATCCCAGAACGCCTGAGGGACCTTCAAGCGCTGCAGATGGCGCTCGTCGCCGATGACGCGGCCGGCAAGCTCCAGGCACATCGCGTCGATCTCGCCGGTCGGCGTCTCGATGCCGCGCTCGATCTCGTCGAGGGTGAAGGCGTAATAGGCGCGCTCGTCCCAATAGCGCTCGCCGCCGTTGGTGTGGAAGACGAAGCCGCATTGCGCCGCGGTCTCTCGCCAGTCGGCACGCTCGAGGCAGGTGATGCGCCGCATGGATCAGCCCCCGCCCGAGAAGCCATGGCCAAACGAGCCGAAGCCGCCGCGGCTCACGCTGCTGTGGCCGGAATCGGACGACGTTCCCGACGAGGAATGGCTGGAGGAATCGCTGCTGAAGAAGCTCGATCTCGACGATGAGCCCGAGCCGCCGCTGCCGCCCGAGGAACTGCTTCTGCTGCTGCTGCACGCGGTGCTCGTCTGCACCGCTGGATCCGTCCCGGGAGGAGAGGGCTCGCAGGTCTGCCGCGGCATCAGCGTGTAGGCGGTGGTGCCGACCGCGAGCGTGCCCATCACCAGGAGGGCGACATGGCCGGAGCGCTTCGCCGGCGCCCGCGGTGTCGGCTGCACCGGCCGGCGCTTACCGAACTCCTTGGAGGGTTTGTCGGCCATGTCAGTAGATCATGCAGGCGGCGTTGAGGAGACCGGCTGCGAGCGAGGACAGCCCCAGCCAGATCGCCGGGGCAAGCTCGCCGTCGGCAATCCGCGTCGACAGGTTCGGCACCGGGACTTTCACGAGAAAGAACACGATGACCTGGACGATCAGGGCGATCACCGCCCAGATCAGGCAGTCCAGCACGTTGGCCGAATGCGCGATGGCGCTGACCAGCGGTGCCACGAAGCCGAGCAGGCTGAGGCCGAGCGAGATCGCCGCGGCCGGCTCGTTGTCGCGGATGAGCTGGAACTCGTTGTACGGGGTGATGCGGGTGTAGACGAACAGATACGCCACGATCGCGATCAGCCCGGTGCAGAAATAGACCAGGAAGGCGGGCAGGCCGGCGAGTGATTGCAGGATCATCGTTCCCCCATCGTGCAGCGACCATTCGTCGGCGGGGGAAGGATAGCGGTTCAACGGCAGGAGGGCGATGAAGCCGCCTTCGCGTCCCCCAAAAAAACAAAACCCCGCCATTTGCGGCGGGGTCCAGGCTGGGAGGAGCAAGCCCCGAAGGGCCCGCGACGTAAACCCAGGATCAGGCGGGAATGCGCTCTTCGTGCTCGTGCGGCTCGCGCAGCACGTAGCCGCGGCCCCACACGGTCTCGATGAAGTTGCGGCCTTCGGAGGCGTTGGCGAGCTTCTTGCGGAGCTTGCAGATGAAGACGTCGATGATCTTCAGCTCGGGCTCGTCCATGCCGCCATAGAGGTGGTTGAGGAACATTTCCTTGGTGAGGGTCGTGCCCTTGCGGAGCGAGAGAAGCTCCAGCATCTGGTATTCCTTGCCGGTCAGATGCACGCGCTGGCCGCCGACTTCGACCGTCTTGGTGTCGAGGTTGACGACGAGGTCGCCGGTCTGGATGACCGATTGGGCATGGCCCTTGGAGCGGCGCACGATCGCGTGGATGCGGGCCACCAGCTCGTCCTTGTGGAAGGGCTTGGTCATGTAGTCGTCGGCGCCGACGCCGAGACCCTTGACCTTGTCCTCGATGCCGGCGAGGCCGGAGAGGATCAGAATCGGGGTCTTGATCTTGGAGACCCGGAGTTGCTTGAGCACGTCGTAGCCGGACATGTCAGGCAGGTTGAGGTCGAGAAGGATAATGTCGTAATCGTATAATTTACCGAGATCGACGCCTTCTTCCCCCAAATCGGTCGTGTAGACGTTGAAGCTCTCAGACTTCAGCATCAGCTCGATCGACTGCGCGACGGCGCTGTCATCTTCAATCAGCAAAACGCGCATGCCAGTTCCCCATAGTCGCCGCTCCTGGGCGTCAGGTCGGCCGCATTCGCGGCACTCAACAAAACGCCTTTGAACAACTGATTCGGATCCTGACAACAGATGGTTAACAAATCCTGATTCTGGAACGCAAGTCCCCCGGTGCAATTTTTGTCGAATCGCCCTAAGGTCTTGCGTAGGAAGCAGCTTTCGTTATCCGGCTCCGTTCAAGTTCCACTTTAAGAGACGGGCCTAACCGACTCCCGCGACTCAGCCTTCTTCTGAAGGGGAGTCACGCTCAGTCACAAAGACAGTGACGCAATGATTAACGATGCGGGTAAACACGAAGTTAAGCGCCGTTCAGAAATATGGCGAAACTTAAGAGTTTCCCCGTGAAGGCCCGGGATCACGAAGACGACCACCTCATGAAGGCCCTCCTATGAAGGCTCTGGCCGAACAGATCGGCGATATCGACGGCATCAATATCTATGGCCGTGTGGTCGGTGTGCGCGGCCTGATGGTCGAGGTGGCCGGCCCGATCCATGCGATGTCGGTCGGCGCGCGGCTCGTGATCGAGACCGGCGCCAACCGTTCCATCCCCTGCGAGGTGATCGGCTTCTCCGGCAACAATGCTGTCGTGATGCCGTTCGCCGGCCTCGACGGCGTGCGCCGCGGCTGCAAGGCGGTCATCGCCAATGCCGCCAATCAGGTGCGGCCGTCGTCGGCCTGGCTCGGCCGTGTCGTCAACGCGCTGGGCGAGCCGATCGACGGCAAGGGGCCGTTGCCGCAGGGGTCCTCGCCGATGCCGTTCCGCAATACGCCGCCGCCGGCGCATTCGCGCAAGCGCGTCGGAGCGCCGCTCGATCTCGGCGTGCGCGCGATGAACACGTTTCTCACCTGCTGCCGCGGCCAGCGCATGGGCATCTTCGCAGGCTCCGGCGTCGGCAAATCGGTGCTGCTGTCGATGCTGGCGCGCAACGTGGACGCCGCCGTCAGCGTCATCGGACTGATCGGCGAACGCGGCCGCGAGGTTCAGGAATTCTTGCAGGACGATCTCGGCGAGGAGGGCCTGGCGCGCTCCGTCGTCGTGGTCGCAACCTCCGACGAGCCGGCGCTGATGCGCCGCCAGGCGGCGTATCTGACACTCGCGGTCGCCGAGTATTTTCGCGACGAGGATCAGGACGTGCTCTGCCTGATGGACTCGGTGACGCGCTTCGCCATGGCCCAGCGCGAGATCGGTCTATCCGCCGGCGAGCCGCCGACCGCCAAGGGCTATACGCCGACCGTGTTCACCGAGCTGCCGAAGCTGCTCGAGCGTGCCGGGCCGGGCCTGGGCGAGGGCGCGATCACCGCGATCTTCACGGTGCTGGTCGACGGCGACGACCACAACGAGCCGATCGCCGACGCCGTCCGCGGCATCCTCGACGGCCACATCGTGATGCAGCGTTCCATCGCCGAGCGCGGCCGCTACCCCGCCATCAACATCCTCAAATCCGTCTCCCGCACCATGCCGAAATCGGCCGATCCGGAGTTCTGGCCGACCATCCAGAAGGCGCGGGCGGTGATGGCGACCTATGCCGACATGGAGGAATTGATCCGGCTGGGCGCCTACCGGGCCGGCTCCAGCCCCGAGGTCGACGAGGCGATCCGCCTGCACGAGCCCCTGGAAGCCTTCCTGCGCCAGCGCAAGGACGAAAATGCCTCGCTGGCGGACGGCTATCGCCAGTTGGCGCAAATCCTCGGTAATTTGGAAACGGAACGCTAACTTTGTCAGTTCATCATCCGCTCTCACAGAGTAGCAGAGCCGGTCTTGGCCCCAATTGGGCCAGTGGGGAGACCGGTGTTGTCCCACGTGCAGCCAGGGGACTTCTGGGGAGTACGAGTCGATGAAGTCACGTGATACCCTCATCCGCCTGAAGAAGTTTCAGGTCGACGAGAAGCGCCGCCGGGTCACCCAGATCGAGACCATGATCGCCGACTTCCAGCGGATGTCGGTCGATCTCGAACGCGAGATCCAGACCGAGCAGGAGCGTGCCGGGATCAACGATCCCTCGCACTTCGCCTATCCGACCTATGCCAAGGCCGCGATCCAGCGCCGTGAGAACCTGACCCGCTCGGCCGACGAGCTCAAGGGCCAGCTCGACGAGGCCAAGGCCGCGCTGGCCGAGGCCTTCGAGGAGCTGAAAAAGGTCGAGCTCCTCGACGAGCGCGACCAGGCCCGCGAACGCGCCGAGGAAAACGCCCGCGAGCAGGCCGACCTCGACAGCATCGGCCTGATGCGGGCCCGCATCGGCGCCGTCGCCTGAGGCGTTAGCAGCCAGACTGCCGATAATTCGCAGAACCCGGACCCGCAAGGTCCGGGTTTTCGTATGTGCTGTCCACAGCGTGGCGCCACGCCCCTTGGTGGTCGGCTTTGCTGCGCGCTATGGTAGTGCAAGTGCCGGGCCTGCGCGGAACGCGCCCGAGCCTACGCGTTGGGGGGCTGAATGCTGACGCCAGCAGAGCTGGTCGGGCTGATTGAGGCGGTGGCGAAGGGCGATCAGGCCGCGTTCGAGCGCCTTTACGTCGCCACGCGCGCGAAACTCTATGGCGTCGTGCTTCGTATCTTGCGTCGGCAGGATATCGCAGAGGAAGTCATTCAGGAGACCTACGTCAAGATCTGGAACAGCGCCGGCCAGTTCAATCCGGCCCTGTCGTCGCCGATCACGTGGATGGCGTCGATCGCGCGCAACCGTGCGATCGATATCGTGCGCAAGAAGTCGGAAGTCTCCATCGAGGAAGAGCCTCAGGCGATGGAGGTCGCAGCCGACAGTCCCGATCCGCTGGCGCGCCGGGAGATGACCGAGGAGCTGAAGCGGCTCCTGGAATGTATCGGCCGGCTCGAGCCGGACCGTCAGAGGCTCGTGCTTCTCGCCTATTACAACGGCTGGAGCCGCGAGCAATTGGCGGAGAAATTCGCCGCGCCCGTCAACACGGTGAAGACGTGGCTGCGGCGCAGCATGTTGGATATCCGCGAGTGCCTCGGATTATGAGAGTTTATACTGTGAGGGTGGTTCTGGACTGCAAGTGATGGCCAACACGGAGGACCATATCGCGCTCGCCGCGGAATATGCGCTCGGCACCCTCGACGCCGACGAGCGCGCGCAGGTCGAGACCATGATGGCGGTGGACAAGGCGTTCGCCGAAATCGTGCAGGCCTGGGCCTACCGGCTCGGCGTCCTCAACCAGATGGTCGGCACGATCGAGCCGCGTCCGATCGTGTGGGAGAACATCAGGTCCGAGCTCGCGCGGACGGGCTTTGCGCAGGAGCCGCCCGCGCTGTCCGAAGCCTCGCCGCCGCCACCACCACCTGTACCGGAGACGTCCTCGTTCGACCCTGTCACGCCGGAAACGTCATCGGAGCGCACGGAGCAACCGGAGCCGCAGCTTTCCGAAGCCGCGCCGCCCGAAACCGCGCGACCGCCGTCCGATGCGCTTCCCGACGTCGCGCCGATCTTCATGCCGCAGGTCCATGCGCCCGATCCCGACGTCGCGCGCGCGCCGCCGGCGCCGGTCGTGGACAACACCAATGTGATCCGGCTCGAGCGCCGCGTGAAGCGCTGGCGCTCGATCGCATCCGCCGTCGGCGCGCTTGCGGCGGCGCTGCTGGTGACGCTGTCGCTTCAGATCTTCCTGCCCGATGCGCTGCCCGGCGGCTTGCGCCCTGCACCCCGCATCCAGACGGTCGAGGTGAAGACACCGGCGCCGCTCGCGGCGTCTTCGCAATATGTCGCGCTGTTGCAGGGCCCGGCCGGCGGCCCGGCCTTCATCCTCACCATCGACGGCGCGACGCGGAATTTCACCGTGCGCAAGGTCGGCGCGACGCCGGAGCCCGGCAAGAGCTTCGAGCTCTGGCTGATCTCCGACAAGCTGCCGCGCCCGCGCTCGCTCGGCGTGATCGGCGGCGGCGACTTCACCGCGCGTCCGCTGCTCGCCTCCTACGATGCCGACGTCGTCAACGGCGCAACCTACGCCGTCACCGTCGAGCAGGCCGGCGGCTCGCCCAGCGGCCAGCCGACCTCGGCGCCGGTCTTTACCGGCAAGCTGATCGAGACCGTGCCGCCGTCCCAGCCGCAAGCGCCCGCGAAGAAGTAGTCTGCGCCCGAGCGCCAGCCGTCATCGCCCGCGAAGGCGGGCGACTCCGTGACGGCTGTGATGAACTGATGGGCCGCGGCGTACTGGATACCCCGCCTGCGCGGGGTATGACCGGGACGGGTTTGGCGCGAGGCGTGTAACTTTGTCGCCCCGGTCCATCCCGCCGTCGCATTCCGACAACCCCGGCCAAATCCAGCCCCGATTTGAACCTCTCCGCAATTGGCGGCGTCAAATGCCCGGAATTTGCAGTCGGCGCCGCCAATCATGGTGCCGGAGAGGGGCGAGAAATCAAATGGATGCAGCGAAAACGCCGGGCATCTTCGTTCACCAGTATGCGGGCCTGCCGCAAGGCGCGGCCTTCGAACATTGGCGCGATCGGGCCTTCGGGGCCTGCGGTCTCGACATCGGGCCGAGCCATGGCGACAGCATCGATTGCCGGCTCCAGATCAGCGTGGTCGACAACATCGCGCTGGCTATTCCCGAAGGCGCTTCCGCGCAATATTCACGTAACCAGAGCCACCTTGCCGACGGCAGCGACGATCTCGTCCTGATCGCGGCACATGCGGGCCTCGTCCGCGTCGGGCAGAACGGCCACACCGTCGAGCTCGCGCCGGCGCAGATGGTGCTCGTCGACATGGGCGTCACCGGCACCGTCGGCCACACCGACGAAGATCGCTTCACCACCATCCGCATGCCGCGCCGAGCTCTGCTCGACATCAATCCGCGCGCCGAGGAGAAGCTGTCGCGAGTGCTCTGCGACGGTGCGGTCGCCGAAACCATCTTCCGCTACCATGCGCTCGCCGCCAATCACGGCCCGCATCTCGACGCCGTCGGCCAGCGTCTGTCCGCGCAGCACATGGTCGATCTCGTCGGCCTCCTGCTCGGGACCGATGCCGAGCACGCAAGCCTCGCGCGCGGCCGCGGCCAGGCGGCCGCCCGTCTCGAACTCATGCGCGCCGACGTGATGGCCGCACTCGGCCGCAACGATCTCTGCCTGTCGGAAGTTGCGACGCGCTCGGGCCTGAGCCCGCGCCAGGCGCAGCGCCTGTTCGAGCAGGCCGGCACGACCTTCACCGAATTCGTGCTGGAGCAGCGCCTGTTGCTGGCGCGCAAGCTGCTCGGCGATCCCCGCGCGAGGGCGCGCAAGATCAGCGACATCGCGCATTCCTCGGGCTTCTCGGACCTGTCCTATTTCAACCGCGCCTTCCGCAAGCGCTTTGGTGCGACGCCGTCGGAACTGCGCGAGGCGTGAGCCGGGATTTTGTGCAGCGGCGCGCGCCCGCACAGTTGGTCGGCAGGGGTTATTGAGCTATACCTGCCTGCGCGGGCAGGCCGCAGGATTCCGTTGGAAAGTACAGTAGGCGGACATGGCGCGTATCGTCGTGCTCGGCGCCGGGTTTGCAGGCCTGTGGGCGGCCATCGGTGCTGCACGCAAGCGCGACGAGGTCGGCGCTGCCGGCCGCGACATCGAGATCCGCATCGTCGACCGCAATCCCTACCACAACATCCGGGTACGCAACTACGAGCTCGACCTCAGCGAGGTCGCGCTTCCGCTTGGGCAATTGCTCGATCCGATCGGCGTCACTCACGGCATCGGCGAGGTCGAAGCCATCGATCCGGCACGGCACGAGATCTCGCTGGTCACGAGCGACGGCGAGGAGACCTTGGGCTACGACCGGCTGGTGCTCGCGCTCGGCAGCGAGGTGATGCGTCCCGACATTCCGGGCCTTGCCGACCACGCCTTCGACGTCGACACCTACATTGCGGCCCTGCGCTTGGAGGATCATCTCGTCTCGCTCGGGCGCAGCGTGCCGTCGCCGGGGCGTTCGACGGTCGTTGTGGTCGGCGCCGGCTTTACCGGCATCGAGGTCGCGGCCGAGATGCCGGACCGGCTGGCACGTGCCGGGATCACCGGCAGCCGCCGCATCATCCTGGTCGATCCCAATCCGACGGTCGGCGCCACCATCGGCGCGCATGCGCGTCCCGTCATCGAGACGGCGTTGTCGTCGCTCGACATCGAGACGCGCCTTGGCGCGCGTGTCGCATCGGTCGAGGCGGCCGGCGTGCACCTGAGCTCGGGCGAATTCATCGCGGCCCAGACGGTGATCTGGTGCGCTGGGCTACGCGCGAGTCGGCTGGCCACGAGCTTTCCGGGCGCGCGCGATCGCCTCGGGCGCCTTGTGGTCGATCCGTTCATGCGGGTTGCTGATCTGCGTGGCGTGTTCGCGGCCGGCGACGTCGCCTCCAGCGTGGTCGACGGACTGCATCCGACCGTGATGTCCTGCCAGTTCGCCCGCCCCATGGGCCGCTTCGCCGGCCACAATGTCGTGGCCGATCTCCTGCGCCTGCCGATGCTGCCGCTGCGGATCGACTGGTACGTCACCGTGCTCGATCTCGGCAGTTGGGGCGCGCTCTATACGGAGGGGTGGGATCGCGAGGTCCGCGCCACCGGCGCGGCCGCGAAGGCGACGAAGCAGACCATCAACCGCAAGCGCATCTATCCGCCGCTCAACGGGAGCAAGGAGGAGCTGTTCGCCGCTGCCGCGCCGACTGTGCAGGCGCCGCCGCCGACGTATGGGGTGGATAGGACGCGTTAGGAGTAGGAGTGCTCGGCTTCGATCGTTGTCTCGCGATCGCTCACGCCAATTTCGGTGTCATCGTCCGCCTTGTGCGCGATTGCGCACTGGGGCGGACGATCGAGTATTCCAGAGGCGATGAGATGATACGGAGGGGCCGCGGCGTGCTGGATTCCCCGTATTCGCGGGGAATGACAGTTGTGTTTGGAGCAGCATTGCTGGCTACATCCGCGCCGAATTCATTCCCGCAACACCACCCCAGACATGAGAAAGCGCCCGTGGGGGGCGGGCGCTTTCTGTAGTCGACTTGGGGTTGGGGTCGTCTACATATCCACGTGGCCTTTGGGGGGCTGGTAAAGAGCCGCGTGAATTCATAAAACTCGTCAGATCTCCTTAGCGAACGAGGGATGCGTTCGAGCTGGTGATAACAACCGGCTTGCCGGCCTTGATGACGCGAGCCGTCTGGGTCAGACCTTCATCCGAACCCGTGCGTGCCGTGATGCCGAAGCCTGCCACCGCGATCCCTGCGACGAGGGCTACGACCACGATCTTCAGGTGGGTCGAGCGATCTGCGCTGTAAATCGAGTGGTTCATGGAAGGCTCCTGCCGCCATCTACCCGAAGTAGTCGCCACCCTGTTGAGGCAGGTTCATGCTTCCGGTGCCCAACAACCTAGTATTGGGGGGATTCGTTCCCAAGGGGCGGTCACAAGAGCGTGAAAGGACGTGAAGGATCGCGATCAAAGGCGTCCTTCGATCGTGCAATTCTATAATTATTTCAAAGTCGTAACGTGCCTGTGAGGCGTCTTGTCCGCATTTGGTCGACAAGGCGCCAGGAACTCAAAAACCATTTGCCTGTGGCCGAAAAACACACGGCTTCTTAAGGCAAATCAGATGCTTCCGACCGTTTTCAGCCTCGCCCTGGGGTGGATTTCAGCCTGCGACAGCACCGTCGTCTGGGCCCGGAACCGCTCGACGAGAGAGCGTACGAAGGGACGAATTGCCGCAGACGTGACCAGCACCGGCGCCTCGCCTTCGCGCGCGGCGCGCTCGAACGCCTCGCGTACGGCGGTCATGAATTCCGACAGCTTCGAGGGCTGCATCGCGAGGCTGCGCTCCTCGCCCTGGCCGATGATGGATTCGGCGAAGGCCTGCTCCCAGCGCGCCGACAGCGCGATCAGCGGCAGATAGCCGTTGTAGGAGGTGTTCTGTGCGCAGATCTGCCGCGCCAGGCGGGCACGGACGTGCTCGACCATGGTGGCGGGATTGCGCGAGAAGGCGAGCGAGTCGGCGATGCCCTCGAGGATGGTGGAGAGATCGCGGATCGAGATGCGCTCGGCGAGCAGCAGCTGCAGCACGCGCTGGATGCCGGAGACCGTGACCTGTCCGGGGACGATGTCCTTGACCAGCTCGCTCTGCTCCTTCGGCAGCTCCTTGAGCAGCTTCTGCACCTCGCCATAGGAGAGCAGGTCCGACATGTTGGCCTTGAGCAGCTCGGTGAGGTGGGTCGAGAGCACGGTCGCGGCGTCGACCACGGTGTAACCCTTGAGCGAAGCCTCTTCCTTGAGACTGGCATCGACCCAGGTCGCGGGCAGGCCGAAGGTCGGCTCGGTGGTGTGGATGCCGGGCACCTGAACCTGGCTGCCGCCGGGGTCCATGACCATGAACTGGTTCGGCCAGATCTTGCCGGTGCCGGCGTCGACCTCCTTGATCTTGATGATGTAGGTGTTGGCTTCGAGCTGGACGTTGTCGAGGATGCGCACCGCCGGCATCACAAAGCCCATCTCGATCGCGAGCGAGCGGCGCAGCGCCTTGATCTGCTCGGTGAGGCGGTCGGTGCCGTCGGGGCCGTTGACGAGCGGCAGCAGCGCATAGCCGAGCTCGATCTTGAGGTCGTCGATCTTCAGCGCCGCCGAGATCGGCTCTTCGGTCGCAGCCGTGCCCGGCGCACCAGGCGTACCGGCAGTGGGCGCGGCCTTGGCAGCTTCGTCAGCCTTGGCGGTGGCGCGGTTGCGGTTGCGCGCGGTCCAGGCCAGCGCGCCGGCGCCGGCGCCGAGCGCGAGGAAGGGAATGGTCGGAATGCCCGGCAGCGCCGCCAGCACCAGCATGACGGCCGAGGACATCGCCAGCGCCTGCGGATAGCCGGAGAACTGCTTCATCAGCGCCTTGTCGGCGGCGCCGGAGACGCCGGCCTTGGAGACGAGCAGGCCGGCCGCGGTCGAGACGATCAGCGCCGGCACCTGGGTGACGAGGCCGTCACCGACTGTCAGCAGCGTGTAGCTGCGCCCGGCGTCGGCAAAGGACAGGCCCTGCTGCGCCACGCCGATGATCATGCCGCCGACGACGTTGATGAAGACGATCAGAAGGCCGGCGATGGCATCGCCGCGGACGAATTTCGAGGCACCGTCCATGGCGCCGAAGAAGCCGCTCTCGTCCTCCAGCGCCTTGCGGCGCTCCTTGGCGACCTTCTCGTCGATCAGGCCGGCGGAGAGATCGGCGTCGATCGCCATCTGCTTGCCCGGCATGGCGTCGAGGTGGAAGCGCGCGGCGACTTCGGCGATGCGGCCCGAACCCTTGGTGATGACGACGAAGTTGACGATGATCAGGATGGCGAAAACGATGATGCCGATGACGAAATTGCCGCCCATCACGAAGCTGCCGAAGGCTTCGATGACGTGACCGGCGGCATCCGTGCCCTCGTGCCCGTGCGACAGGATCAGTCGGGTCGAGGCCATGTTGAGCGACAGCCGCAGCATGGTCGAGATCAGCAGGATGGTCGGGAAGGCGGAGAATTCCAGCGGCGCCTGGATGAACAGCGACGTCATCAGGATCAGGATCGAGAGCGTGATCGAGATCGCCAGGAACAGGTCCAGCACGATCGCGGGCAGCGGCAGGATCAAGACCACCAGGATGGTGAGGATGCCGAGCGCGAGCGCGATGTCGCCGCGCTTGAGGATGTTGACGATCTCGGCAAGGGTCGGGACGCCGGCGTTTGTGCTCCCTACGCCCTGTCCCGCGGTGACGTCGACCATGGTAGCTGCCTCCCCGCGCGACTGCCGGCCGCGCGCCCCAAACGTCTGCGCGGCGGCCGAAGGGCCGCCGTTCCGAAAGTGAGGCACCGCACTGGCGTCCACGGGGGACCTCCCGTTTTACGCGGCTGACGACACTCGACTTCACCCGGCAATTCTTGCCGGGTGTATGGTTAGCAAAGGGTTAACGGAGGGTGCGGCAAGAGCGCGGGAGCGTGTTTCGGGCCTCCAGGGGTGTCATTCCGGGGCGCCCGGAGGGCGAACCCGGAATCCGTCGTGCTGCAGGTGTCGTGGGGAAATGGATTCCGGGCTCGCGCCAAGAGGCGCGCCCCGGAATGACGGCGTGGGTGGGAGCCCCCTACTTCGCCTTCTCCATCCTGGTCACCATGTACCCGGCGGCCGCCTCCTCGGCTTCGAAGGTGACCTTGTCGCCGACCTTCACCTGCTTGAGCAAAGCGGGGTCCTTGACGCGGTAGACCATGGTCATGGGCTCGTCCATGCCGAGGCTCTTGGCCGGTCCGTGCTTGAGCGTGATCTTGCCGGCGCTCTCGTCGATCTTCTTGACCTCGCCGCTGATCGAGGCGCCCTGCGCCGCGGCGGCACCGAAGGTCAGGCCGAGCGTCAGCGCGAGCGCGGCGGCGATGCGGGTGATCGATTTCATGGCTCTCTCCATTGCTTCACTTCACGGTGACGTGGCCGACCATGCCGTAGTCGCGATGGTCCGGGATCAGGCAGGAAAATTCGAACGTGCCGGCCTTGCTGAACTTCCAGAGGATCTCGGCCGTCTTGCTCGGGGCGAGCCGGACCCCGTTCGGGTCGTCGTGCTCCATGTGCGGATGTTTCTTCATCACCTCGGCGTGCGCGAGGTTCTCCTTGGTGCTGGCGAGCAGGAATTCGTGGTCTTCCTTGCCGGTATTGCGCAGCACGAAGCGGATCTGTTCGCCGCGTTCGACCGTGATGTTCGACGGCTCGTAGGACATCTCGCTCATCGCGATCTCGACGGTACGTGCGGGCTTCTTGGGATCACCGGGCTCGCCGGCCGAAAAGGTCGCATGACCGTGCTGGTCATGAGCAATGGCCGGCGCGATCGAAAGTGCAGCCAGCGCGAGTCCGAGTTTGATAGTCTTCTTCATCTTGTTCTCCAGTTGGTGGTTCATCGAAACGCTCACATCTTCATGTTCTTCATCGGCGGAGTGCCGCCCTGCTGCCGCGCCGGTTCCGCGGCCGGCGGCGTCACTTCGTAGGCGACGGTGCCTTGCGGGAATTTGTACGGGCCGGGATCGCGGTAATCGTCGCGCGCGAGGTCCTCGCGGATCTTCATCACCGTGAACATGCCGCCCATCTCGATCGGGCCGAACTGGCCGGTGCCGGTCATCATCGGCAGCGTGTTGTCGGGCGCGGGCATCTCCATGTTGCCCATCGCCATGCCGGTCGAGCCCATCGCCATGCTGTCGGGCGCGAGCTTGCCGACGGCCTTGGCGAGATCCTTGCGCGACACGCCGATCAGATTGCGCACCTCGTGCCCCATCGCGTTCATGGTGTGGTGCGACTTGTGACAGTGGAACGCCCAGTCGCCGGGATTGTCTGCGAGCACGTCGAACACGCGCACCGCGCCGACCGGCACGTCGGTGGTCGTCTCCGGATATTGCGCGCTCTCCGGAACCCAGCCGCCGTCGGTGCAGGTCACCGCAAAGCTGTGACCGTGCAGGTGGATCGGATGGTTGGTCATGCTGAGATTGCCGATGCGCACGCGCACCTTGTCGCCGAGCCGCACCGGCAAGGGATCGATGCCGGGAAACACCCGCGAATTCCAGGTCCACATGTTGAAGTCGGTCATCTCGTTGACCTGCGGCAGATAGGTGCCGGGATCGACCCGATAGGTGCTCATCACGAAGACGAAGTCGCGGTCGACGGGGCGGAAGCCCGGATCGCGCGGATGCACGACGACCATGCCCATCATGCCCATCGCCATCTGCACCATCTCGTCGGAATGCGGGTGGTACATGAAGGTCCCGCTCTTCTTCATCTCGAATTCGTAGACGAAGGTCTTGCCGGGCTCGATGTGCGGCTGATTCAGTCCGCCGACGCCGTCCATGCCGCTCGGGATGATCATGCCGTGCCAGTGCACGGTGGTGTATTCGGGCAGTCGGTTGGTGACGAAGACGCGGACCTTGTCGCCCTCGACCGCCTCGATCGTCGGCCCCGGCGACTGGCCGTTATAGCCCCACAGGTTCACCTTCATGCCTTCGGCGAACTCGCGCACCACGGGTTCGGCGACGAGGTGGAATTCCTTCCAGTCGCCGTTCATGCGGAACGGCAGCGACCAGCCGTTCAGCGTGACCACGGGGCGATAGTCGGGGCCGCTGGTCGGATGCAGCGGCGGCTGCATCACCACCTTGTCCATATGAGGTGCTTCCGGAATCGACGCGGCCTGGACGCGGCCGCTGATGGCCGACGCGCTGGCAAGCGCCGCTGTGCCCAAAAATCCTCGGCGGGAATACATGCTGGCCTCCGTCTCAGTGGCCGCCATCGGCAGGCGCTGCCGCGGCGATGGTGGTTGAATTGTCGCCGCCGGCCGCAGGGGCGCCGCCACCGTTGATGGCGGTCTGCAGGTCGGCCTGGGCGAGGAAGAAGTTTTGCCTGGCGTCGATGGCGCCGCGCAGTGACGCGAGGCGCTGCCGCGCTTCGGTCAGCAGCGCAAAGATGTCGACCTGCATGCTGGAGAAGCGAAGCTGCATCTCCTCGGTAATGATCTTGCGCAGCGGCAGGATCTCGCGCTGATAGTGGCTGGCGATATCGTAGGTCGACCGGTAGGCGCGATAGGCGTCGCGCGCCTCGGAGCGAACATTCACGGCACGCTCGGTCAGGCGGTTGAAGGCGAGGTTGTAGGTCTCCGCCGCCTGCCGCATGCGCACCTCGCCGCCGTCGAAGATCGGGATCTGGAACTGCACGTCAAAACCGCGTTCGCGGAACGGCGGGCCCTCCGGATCCTGCGTGCGGCGGGAGATGCCGGCGAGATCGAGCAGCGTCACGAAGCGCGTCGCCTCGGTGAGATTCAACGACTTCGCCAGCGCCGTCAGCTCGAGCCGCGCGATCTGCAGGTCGATGCGATGGGCAACCGCGTCGGCTTCGATCGAAGGCAGTGCCTGCGGCCGGCGCGGCAGCGGCGGCAGCTGGTTGGGCAGGCGGAAATCGAGGCCGTCGTCCCACAGCCCCATCAGCCGCGCGAGCCTTTCGCGTGCGCTGGTTGCCGACTGCCGCGCGGTTGCGAGGTCGGCGGTGGTCTCGGCGTAGAACACCTGTTCGCGGGCCTGGTCGAGCTTGTTGATTGAGCCGGTCTCGCCGAGCTTGACCGCAAGCTGTGCGGTCGATTCCGCCGTCGCCTTCGCGTCCGTCAGCAGCACCACCATCTCGTTGCCGGCGACTGCGCGGAGATAAGCGCGCCGCACGTCCGCGGCGAGCCGCAGCGTCGCCAGCGCCGCACGCAATTGAGCCTGGCGGAAGCGGTCGCGGGCGATCTCGGAGCGGAACGGCAGGGTCGCCAGCGCCAGGATGTCGCCGACCACCTGGCGCTCGATCTCGCTGGCGCCATTGCCCGTGATCCGCGAGACCGAGAACACGGGATTGGGCGGCAGGCTCTGCTCCACCAGTTCGGTCTCGGACAGCGCCAGCTCGTTATAGGCGCCTTGGAGCCCCTTGTTGTTGAGCAGCGCTATCTGGACGGCGGTCTCTGCGCTGAGTGTCCGCGAGAGCAGCAGGCGAACGCGTGCATCGACCGCGCCGGCTCCGTCGGCCGACCGCACGAAGGCGACGTCCTTGTTGATGGTCTGGCTGGTCAGGTCTGAGACCGCCGTCATGCCGCTGTCGGGCGAGAATGCGGCGCAGCCGGAAAGGCCGAGCGCAATGAGGACGAGCAGGCCCCGCGCAAAATGGTGTGTCATGGCGGGTTCCTACCGGTCTTGCTTCGGCTGCGGCGTGACGGCGTCGTTGCGGTCGCGCCATGGCGCCGGCGTCGCAGGCCGCAGGCTGGTATAGGGCGCGACGGTCGGCCGATAGCCGACAGGCGCGACCTTCGTCGCCGGATCGGCAGGATCGGCACCGGCGAGCTGCGTGGCTGCCGGCATGCAGCCTGACAACGCCAGTGCTATCGCGGCCAGCAGCGGCCAATGAAATGAGAAGTGTCGTCCACGCGCCGCGGATGCGGCGGCGGACTTCGCCCCGGAAAGCGTAAGCATGATTCATCCCTGATCTGTCTTGAGACCACAGGTTCGCGCGCGCGGACGCGCGCTAGGCCTGACGTCGTCGCGTCAGATCAGGCGATGGGAGGACGGTAGAGAAGGGGCGGCGCCGCGCTGTACAGGCTGACCACGATCTCGGGCGCGCAGGCGGAGATCGGCTGAAGCGGCTTGGCGACGACAGGCAGATCGGCCGGCAGCGCACTCACGCACATCATCGCGCAGCACGGGCCCACTGTCCCCTTGCCGTCATGATGATGCGGAGCAGGAGCGTCCTGCGCCGCGGTCTGGGGATGCGCATGCGGTCCGGCGTGGTCATGCGGCACGCCGTCATGCATGTGGCCGGCCTGCATCTGATGATGCACCGGCACGAGATCGGCGAGGAGCGGGTCGTCGAGGCACGGCGCCGGACCGCTGCCCCAGGCAAGGCTTGCGGCCGGCGCGAGCACGCAGAACAGATAGGCGAGGGCGATGATTCGCCCCACCCTGATCCGCATCGATCGTGTCAATCGCAACAGCATCCGCCGATAGGCTCCTCGCGCGGCAGTCTTGCACACGCAGATTGCAAACTAATGGCAAAACGCGCATCCGCCAAGCATCTTCTTACCGCAGTGCACCGCGCATGCCCAATATCACGCCACGAAGCTTGACCGTGTTCCGATCCGCGGGCCATGGTCCGGCCCGTGCACGCCCCAAATCATCCCGGACACACCTCAGACTCATTCAGCCCTGATTCCCGTCAGGCCTGGGTGCGGCTCGTCATTGCGCTTCTGATCGGCTCGATCGGAGGCGTCGGCATGTGGGCGATCGTGGTCATGATTCCCGCGGTCCAGGCCGAATTCGCCGCCACGCGCGGCGCGGTGTCGCTGGCGTTCACCCTCATGATGTTCGGCTTCGGGCTTGGCGGCGTGATCGCCGGCAAGATCACCGACCGGTTCGGCATCGTGCCGGCGATGGCGATCAGCATCGCCTTCCTCGGCGTCGCCAACGTGCTCGCGGGCCTGTCTGGTCAGCTCTGGCAATTCGTGGCGGCGTATTTCCTGATCGGGCTAGGCACCTCGGCGACCTTCGCGCCGCTGATGGCGGAGGCCTCGCACTGGTTCGAGCGCTATCGTGGCCTCGCCGTGACCATCGTCGCGAGCGGCAATTATTTCGCCGGCACGATGTGGCCTCCGATCGTGAGCTGGGGCATGCAGTCGATCGGCTGGCGCCACACCCATATCGGCATCGGCCTCGTCTGCGTGGGCCTGATGACGATCCTGGTGCTGGTGCTGCGCGCGCAGATGGGCCACGACCATGTCCGCGACCATGCCAATGCGCCGCCGCCGAGGGTCGATCTCAAGCTCTCGACCAACACGCTGACGGTGCTGCTCTCGATCGCCAGCATCTCCTGCTGCGTCGCCATGGCGATGCCGCAGGTGCATATCGTCGCCTATTGCGGCGATCTCGGCTATGGCGTGGCGAGGGGCGCCGAGATGCTGTCTTTGATGATGGCCTGCGGCATCGTCAGCCGGATCGGCTCGGGCTTCCTCGCCGACAAGATCGGCGGCGTCCGCACGCTACTGGTCGGGTCGCTGGCGCAGGGCTTTGCGCTGGTGTTCTACCTGTTCTTCGACAGCCTCGCCTCGCTCTACCTGATCTCCGCGATGTTCGGCCTGTTCCAGGGCGGGATCGTGCCGAGTTACGCCATCATCGTGCGCGAGGCGATGCCCGCAGGCGAGGCGGCGACGCGCGTCGGCATCGTGATCTTCGCCTCGGTGTTCGGCATGTCCTTCGGCGGCTGGGTGTCGGGCGTCATCTTCGATGCCACCGGCTCGTATGCCGCGGCGTTCGCGAATGGCGTGGCCTGGAACGCGCTCAATATCGCCATCGTCGTGCTGCTGCTGATCCGCTCGCGGATGGGTTCGGTCAAGACCGGTTTTGCAACTTAAACTGCTTGTCCCGCCTTTAGGAGCGAGCAGCCGGTGATCTTGTAGCTGCCGTCCGCCTGTTGCTCGAGCGTGTACAGAGCTTCCCAGGCTTCGCCATTGGCATCGACGATGTGGACGCGCTGCGCGATCCAGTTACCCTCGTTCTTGCTCTCGCCAAATTCAAAACTCTTGTGACGATAGACAGGGGCGTAGCCGTTCTGCACCATGGACATGAAGATGTCGGGGGCGGGGAATATCTCCTTGATCGCCGGTGCGGCATAGGAATAGGCGGCCGTGGCATCGTCGCGCGCAAAAGCCTGTTCCTGGGCGCGGATGACGCCTTGCGCGGCGGTGACATCGTCGGCGAATGCTGAGACGGAGCTGAAGATAATACCGAGAGCCACGAGCAGGGCGGCAATGCGCATGACAGGCTCCGCGTTCAAATTCCGGCGATGCTGATCCTAGCACGACCCTGGCAAGATACGGACGCGCTATCGCTTCCGTTTCACCGCCGACTTCGCGGGCTTGGCGCTGCGCGCCTTGGGCTTGCCGGTCGGCTGCACCCGCAGCCCGTCCACGAATACGTCGAGCATCCGCAGCACCGAGGATTGCCAGC
Organism: Bradyrhizobium niftali; assembly: GCF_004571025.1. GTDB lineage: Bacteria > Pseudomonadota > Alphaproteobacteria > Rhizobiales > Xanthobacteraceae > Bradyrhizobium > Bradyrhizobium niftali. The sequence goes on from NZ_SPQT01000018.1 coordinate 25,249, forward strand.
CGGGCTGGTCGTGCATGTAGCACATGCCGATCAGAGCCCTGAGCAGGTCTTCCGGGCTGACATCGGCGCGCATCTCGCCGGCCGCGACCGCGCGGTCGAGCAGCGAGCCGATCGCCTTGGTCAGCCTGTCCATCGAGAAGGCCGCAAGTTCCGACGAGCTCTGGAACGTCAGCGCCAGCGCCGCCGACATGCCTTTTTTGGTGGCCACGAATTCGACGCCGGAACGTAGCCAGCGCCGCAGTGCGTCAACCGGGTCCTTCGCAATCTTCAATTGCTCGGCGAGCTCGCTGAGCTGCTCGACCTCACGCCGGTACACCGCCTCGAACAGATCCTCGCGCGTCGGGAAATGCCGATAGAGCGTGCCGATGCCGACGCCGGCACGCTTTGCCACCGCCTCCAGGCTCGCTTCCGGACCTCCCGCGTTGAATACGGCCTTGGCCGCCTCGAGCACGCGTTCGCGATTGCGCACGGCATCGGCGCGGGGCTTTCGGGTCTGGTCGGTGTGGTCGTCCATGCCCGCAATGTAGATCACGAATTGGTTAGATTGAACCCTTGCAGGGCTGCATCGCGTTGGTGGCGCATGGGCTTTTGACGATTTCCAAAAATTTTTCCGCGGCCCTTGTTAAGCGGAGGGTGCCTCCGTATCTTCGCTGGGATGTTGGCCGGCTTCCGCCTGGCCAGCGCAAGTCGACGGCGGCCACGGCGGTGGCGCGCTGCGCGATCACTCATGTCCATATCTGATCGGAGCCTTGTATGAACCACTCCATCAGCCTCACCGTGAACGGTGCGCGGCGCGACTTCGTCCTCGACGATCCGCGCGTCACGCTGCTCGATCTCCTGCGTGAGCGCCTCCATCTGACCGGAACCAAGAAGGGATGCGACCGCGGCCAGTGCGGCGCCTGCACCATTCTCGTCGACGGCAAGCGCATCAATTCCTGCCTCGCGCTGGCCATCAGCCATGACGGCGCCGATATCCTCACCATCGAAGGCGTCGCGCGCGGCGACCAGCTCCACCCGGTGCAGGCCGCCTTCATCGCCCATGACGGATTCCAGTGCGGCTTCTGTACGCCCGGCCAGATCATGAGCGCGATCGGCATGATGCGCGAGGCCCAGGCCGGCGACGATCCCGAACGCATCCGCGAATGCATGAGCGGCAATCTCTGCCGCTGCGGCGCCTATGCCGGCATCGTCGATGCGGTGCGCGAGGCGCAAGAACGCATGGACGAATCCAATCAGAGGCGCTCCGCATGAAACCGTTCGATTATGTCAGGCCGGCCACGGTTGCCGAGGCCGTTGCCGCCGCCGCCCAGCCGGGCGCGACCTATCTCGCCGCCGGCACCAATTTGCTCGATCTGATGAAGGGCGGCGTCAGCCGTCCGGATCGCCTGGTCGATGTCACGCATCTCGAGGGGCTCGACGGAATCGAGCATCTCGCCGACGGGTCGTTGCGCATCGGCGCGCTGGTCAGCAACGCCGATCTCGCGCACGATGCCGGCTTCGCAAGGTCCTATCCGGCGGTCGCCGAAGCGCTGCTCTCCGGCGCATCCGCGCAACTGCGCAATGCCGCGACCGTGGGCGGCAATCTGCTGCAACGGACGCGCTGTGCGTATTTCTATGACACGGCGAGCCGCTGCAACAAGCGCGAGGCGGGCAGTGGCTGCGACGCCCGCGACGGCGAGAACCGCGCCCATGCCGTGCTCGGCTGGAGCGAGAGCTGCATCGCCACGCATCCCTCGGATTTCTGCGTTCCCCTGGTCGCACTCGATGCCATCATCGAGATCGAGGGCAGGAACGGCCGTCGCGAGATCGGGCTGGACGAACTGCATCGCCTGCCCGGCGATACGCCTCAGCGCGAGTCCGCGCTCGAACCCGGCGACCTGATCACGGCGGTGCGTCTGCCGCCTGCGGCACGCGACTTTGCGGCGCATGCGCGCTACCTCAAGGTTCGCGAGCGTACCTCTTACGCCTTTGCCGTCGTCTCGGCCGCCGCTGCGTTGCAGATCGAGAACGGCAAGATCAAGGAGGCGCGGATCGCGCTCGGCGGCGTTGCCGCAAAGCCCTGGCGTGCGCGCACCGCGGAAGACGTTCTCAAGGGTGTTGCGCCAACGGCCGACGCCTTCCAGGAAGCCGCCTGGCGCGCGCTCACCGACGCAAAACCGTCCGGCGACAACGCCTTCAAGATCGAGCTCGCCCGCCGCATCGTCGTGCGCGCGCTGACCCTCGCCGCCGCCGGTACGCCGGCGCGCCTGCCGGCGCTGCCGGCCTCTCCCTTTGCCTCGACCTCCGGAGCCATCCATGCCTGAGCTTAATCTCACCAGCGCTCCCGCCAATCTGCGCCACGGCTCGAACATCGGCCAGCCGCTGACCCGGCGCGACGGCATCCTCAAGGTCAAGGGGCAGGCGACCTATGCCGCCGACAATCATCCGCCCGGCATGCTGTTTGCGGTGATGGCGGTCTCGAGCATTTCGCGCGGCCGCGTGGCCTCGCTCGATGTCACGGCTGCCAAGCGCCATCCCGGCGTCGTCGACGTGATGACATCAGACCACAAGCCGCCGCTCGCGGTCGACCCGGAGATCAAGACCAACCCGTTCGTGTTCCGGATGGAGGTGCTGCAGAGCGACGAGGTCCGCTACGCCAACCAGCCGATCGCCGTCGTGATCGCCGAAACGCTGGAGGCCGCGACGGAAGGTGCGGTGCTGCTGGCGCCGCGCTACGAGACGCTGCCTGCGCTCGTCGGCCTCGATGCCGGCAAAAGCTTCGTGCCGCCGGTCGTCGGCGTCGGCAACCCGACGGAAAATCGCCACGGCGATGTCGAGGCGGGGCTTGCCTCGGCCGAGAAGCAGATCGACGCGACTTACGAGACGCCGCCGCAATATCACAACGCCATGGAGCCGCATGCGATCGTGGCCAGCTGGGACGGGGACAATCTGTCGGTCGACATGCCGACCCAGGGCCTGATGCTGTCGCTCGGGCGCATCGCCGAGCTGTTCGGCATCGCGCCGGACAAGATCCACATCCGCAGCCCGTTCCTCGGTGGCGGCTTCGGCTCCAAGGGATTCTTGGCCGGGCCGCAGACCCTCGGCATCATGGCGGCCAAGCTCGTCGGCCGGCCCGTGAAGCTCGTGCTGCGCCGTGAGCAGATGTATGGCCCGGTCGGCCATCGTGCGCCGACGCGCCAGCGGCTGCGCATCGGGGCCGACGGCGAGGGGCGCCTGACCGCGCTCGATCATCATGCGAGGACCGTGTCGAGCACGTTCGACGATTTCTACGAGCCCGCGGCCGATGCCTCGCACACGCTCTATGCGAGCCTTGCGATCCGCACTTCGCACGATGCCGTGCGCGTCAACACCGGCACGCCGCTGTTCATGCGCGCCCCCGGCGAGGCGACCGGGTCGATCGCGCTGGAAAGCGCGATCGACGAGATGGCCTGGGCCTGCGGCATCGATCCGCTCGCGTTCCGTCTGAGGAACTACGCCGAGGTCGAGCCGATCACGGGAAAGCCATTCTCATCCAAGGCGCTGCGTGCCTGCTACGAACAGGGCGCCGCACGCTTCGGCTGGGCCAAGCGCTCGCTCCAGCCGCGGCAAATGCGCGACGATGCCGGTCATCTGGTCGGCTGGGGCATGGGCACCGCGACCTTCCCGGCACTGATGTTCCAGGCGGAAGCGCGCGCGGCGATCCGTCGCGACGGCACCGGCGCGATGGAGATCGGCGCGCACGACATGGGGCAGGGCGCCTGGACGGCACTCGCCCAGATCGCAGCCGACGGTCTCGGTCTCGATATCGACCACGTCGAATTCAAGGCCGGCACGTCGGACCTGCCCGACGCCGGCATTGCCGGCGGCTCGGCGCACACGGCGACCGCGGGCGCTGCGATCCACAGCGCCGGCGCGGCCGTGATTGCAAAGCTCGCCGATCTCGCCACCAATGACGAGCGCTCGCCGCTGTTCGGAGCGGGCAATGCCGGCGTGGTCGCGCGTGACGGAAAGCTGTTCCGGCGCGACGACGAGAGTCGCGGCGAGAGCTATGCCGAGATCCTCGCGCGTGCCGGCGTCGCGGAGGTCGAGGCGCGCGGCACCGGCGCGCCGAATCCCGCGGCGATGGAGGAGTATGCGATGCACGCCCATGGCGCGGTGTTCGCGGAGGTGAAGGTCGATCCCGAACTCGGCCAGGTCCGCGTCACGCGCATGGTCGGCGCCTTCGCCGCGGGGCGCATCGTCAATCCGCATCTGGTGAAGAGCCAGCTGTTCGGCGGCATGATCTGGGGCATGTCCTTTGCGCTGCACGAGGAAGCCATCACCGACCGCCGCAGCGGCCGGATCATGAACGCCAATCTTGGCGAGTACCACATCCCCGTGAATGCCGACGTGCCGCCGCTCGACGTGATCACGGTCGAGGAGCACGACCCGCATGTGAATGCGCTCGGCATCAAGGGCGTCGGCGAGATCGGCATCACCGGCAGCGCCGGCGCAGTCGCCAACGCCGTCTGGCACGCGACCGGCGTGCGGGTGCGGCGTTTTCCGATCCGGATCGAGCAATTGCTGACGCAGTCTTGAACGCTGCGGCGATGTCAAATGAGAGCCGCGCGGAGAAGGCCGCGCGGCCAGCGACCCGCGTCGCAGCGTCAGTTCATCTTCCGACGCAGGGCCTTGATCGCCTCTCGCTGCGTCTCGATGTATTGGGCGATGGCCTCGCGCAGCTCGCGCGAGTGGAGCTTATCGGCATCGCGCCGAACTTCGTCGAGCGCGGCTTCTGCATTGGCGAGCGTGATCTTCATCGGCAAGCCCTGTTACGAAGCGGCCCCGGAATGCCTAGGAGTCCGGGGCCATAACCTCAGCACCTTTGCGCCAGGCTGCTCGGCTACGGTTCGTAATATATAGCGGCTCGGCTCGCCGAAATTGAGATGGCTCAAGCTCCGTAAGATACCGGGCCGTCCGTAACATTCCGGGGGATCTTGATGTGCGTCAAAATGTCGGCGGCGTGCAGGCCGAGATCACTTCGCACGGCTTGCCGCCGACGCAGCGGAAGCGATGCGGGCGGCGGCTCTCGAAATAATAGGCATCGCCGGGATTGAGGATGCGGCGCTCGTCCTCGACCGTGACTTCGAGCTTGCCCGAGATCACGATGCCGCCTTCCTCGCCGTCATGGACGAGATGCACGCGCCCGGTGTCGCTGCCGGGCTCGTAGCGCTCCTTCAGTATCTGCAGGCTGCGGCCGAACAGATTGTCGCCGATCTGCCGGTACGAGATCGGCTTCTTGCCGACTTCGGTCAACTCCTCGGAGCGATAGAAGATCTTGCGCCGTGACTCCGGCTCCAGCGCGAAGAACTCGGCGAGGCCCATCGGGATCCCGTCGAGGATGCGCTTGAGCGCGCCGACCGACGGGTTCATCTGGTTGGATTCGATCAGCGAAATCGTCGAATTGGTGACGCCGGCGCGCTTGGCAAGCTCGCGCTGCGACAGCTTCTGGCGCGCCCGGATGAATCGCAGCCGTCCACCGATGTCGACGCTCATGCCCCTGGTCCCTGTTGCATGTGTTGCGGATCGCGCAAATATGGACCAGCGGCCCCAGTAAAATCAATGGCTTGCAGCTCACCAGAAAAGGACTTGTTGCGCCTTGGAAGCCGTGCCTCTGCTAGCAGGTCAGCAAAGGAGCGCGGCCGTGACCCTTCATCAGATTCCGAACACCATCAAGACCGACTCGTTCTGGATGCCGTTCACGGCCAACCGGCAGTTCAAGAAGGCGCCGCGCCTGTTCTCCTCGGCCGAGGGCATGCACTACACCACCGTCGACGGCCGCAAGGTGATCGACGGTTCCGCCGGTCTCTGGTGCGTCAATGCCGGCCACGGCCGCAAGCAGATCGCCGCCGCGGTCGAGCGGCAGCTGATGACGCTGGACTTCGCGCCCACGTTCCAGATGGGCCATCCGCTGGCGTTCGACTTCGCCGAGCGGCTCGCCGAGATCGCGCCGAAGGGCCTCGACCGGATCTTCTTCACCAACTCCGGCTCCGAGTCGGTCGACACCGCGCTCAAGATCGCGCTCGCCTATCATCGCGCCAACGGCCAGGCGAGCCGCACCCGCCTGATCGGCCGCGAGCGCGGTTATCACGGCGTCGGCTTCGGCGGCACGTCGGTCGGCGGCATGGTTGCCAACCGCCGCGCCTTCGCGACCCTGCTGCCGGGCGTCGACCACATTCGCCACACCCATGATCTCAGCCGCAACGCCTTCGCCAAGGATCAGCCGGAGCATGGTGCCGAGCTCGCCGACGATCTCGAGCGCCTGGTGGCCTTGCACGGCGCCGAGACGATCGCCGCCGTCATCGTCGAGCCGGTGCCCGGTTCGACCGCAGTGCTGCCGCCGCCGAAGGGCTATCTCCAGCGCCTGCGCGAGATCTGCGACAAGCACGGCATCCTCCTGATCTTCGACGAGGTCATCACCGGCTTCGGCCGCCTTGGCACGCCGTTCGCCGCCAACTTCTTCGGCGTCACGCCGGACCTGATGACGACGGCCAAGGGCATCACCAATGGCACCATTCCCTGCGGCGCGGTGTTCGCCAGCCGCAAGATTCACGACGGCATGATGGTCGGCCCCGAGAACCAGATGGAGCTGTTCCACGGCTACACCTACTCCGCGCATCCGACCGCCTGCGCCGCGGGTATCGCGACGCTCGACATCTACAAGGACGAGGGCCTGCTCACGCGCGGTGCCTCGATCGCCGAATACTGGCGCGATGCGCTGCATTCGCTGAAGGGCCTGCCCAACGTCGTCGACATCCGCAATTGCGGCCTGATGGGCGCGGTCGAGCTGTCGTCGCGTGACGGCGCGGTCGGCGCGCGCGGCTACGACGTGATGGTCGACTGCTTCAATCGCGGCCTGTACTTCCGTATGAGCGGCGACTCCTTCGCGCTGTCGCCGCCGCTCATCGTCGAGAAGAGCCACATCGACGACATCGTGTCGATCCTGGGCGACGCCATCAAGCGGGTGGCCTGATAATTGCTCTCGCCGTTGCGAGTGGTTTCCTTGCAGCGGCGAGCGTGATGCCGCAGGAGTTTGACGAAGCGTGAAAGTTCTGATCCTCGGCAGCGGTGTCATCGGCGTCACCTCGGCCTACTACCTTGCGCGTGCCGGCCACGAGGTGACGGTCGTCGACCGTCAGCCGGAGCCGGCACTGGAGACATCCTTCGCCAATGCCGGCGAGGTGTCGCCCGGCTATTCCTCGCCCTGGGCCGGGCCCGGGGTGCCGGTGAAGGCGGTCAAGTGGCTCTTGATGAAGCACGGCCCGCTGGTGATCCGGCCGAAGCTCGATCCCGTGATGTGGGTCTGGCTGCTCAAGATGCTGCGCAACTGCACCAGCGCGCGCTACGCGGTCAACAAGAGCCGGATGATCCCGATCGCGGAATACAGCCGCGACAGCCTGCGCGACCTGCGCCGCGACATCGGAATTCAATATGACGAGCGCTCGCAGGGCACGCTCCAGCTGTTCCGCTACCAGGCGCAGCTCGACGGCACCGGCGAAGACATCGCCGTGCTCAAGCAATATGGCGTGCCCTTTGAGGTGCTGAGCCGCGAGGGCTGCATCGCGGTCGAGCCGGCGCTCGCCGGCGTGAAGGAGAAGTTCGCCGGCGGACTTCGCCTGCCGCAGGACGAGACCGGCGACTGCCACATGTTCACGCAGGCGCTGGCCAAGCACGCCCAGGCGCTCGGCGTGCGCTTCATGTTCAACACCGGCATCGACCGCATCGTCACCGACGGCGCGCGCGTCAGCGGCGTCGCGACCAGCGCCGGCCTGTTGCAGGCCGACGCCTACGTCCTCGCGCTCGGAAGCTGGTCGTCGCGGCTCGTTGCGCCGCTCGGCATCTCGCTGCCGGTCTATCCGGTGAAGGGCTATTCGATCACGGTGCCGATCAAGGACGCCTCGGGCGCGCCGGAATCGACCGTGATGGACGAGAGCTACAAGGTCGCGATCACGCGCCTCGGCAATCGCATCCGTGTCGGCGGCACCGCCGAAATCTCGGGCTATTCGAGCAAGCTCTATGATGCGCGCCGCGCCACCCTCGATCACTCCTTGACCGAACTATTCCCGCGCGGCGGCGATCTCTCGAAAGCGACGTTCTGGAGCGGCCTGCGCCCGATGACGCCGGACGGCCCGCCGGTGATCGGCCCGACCCAATACGCCAACCTCCACCTCAACACCGGCCACGGCACGCTCGGCTGGACCATGTCCTGCGGCTCGGGACGGGTGCTCGCGGACATGCTGTCGGGCAAGAAGCCGGACATCGACGTCAGCGCGCTGACGGTGGACCGCTACGCACACCGGTTCGGCTAAAGCTCTATCCGCTCGTCATTGCGAGGAGCTCTTGCGACGAAGCAATCCAGAGTGTCTCCGCGGTGAGAGTCTGGATTGCTTCGCTTCGCTCGCAATGACGGTGTGGAGGCAGCGCGCACTTATTCTATTCCCGTCACCCTGAGGTGTGAGCTGCGTGGCGCAAGAGCGCCGTGCGGCGAGCCTCGAAGGGCGACGGCCCGGCTGCATCGGGGCCGCTCATCCGTCGAGGCTCCCCATGTGGCGCGTCGCGCCTCATGGCTCGCACCTCAGGATGACGGGACGGAGAGTGTTTCCGTGGAAGGAGGGCTTACCCCGCGCCCGTCACGCAATTCACCCACAGCACCACCGCCTTCGCATCCTGCGCCGGATTGGAAAACCGGTGCGGCCTGCGGCTCGCAAATCGAAAGCTGTCGCCGGTCTTCAGCGACCAGGTCTCGCTGTCCACCGTCAATATCATCTCGCCCTCGAGCACGAGGCCGGCTTCTTCGCCATCATGGGTGTAGAGTTCGTCGCCCGCGGAGCCGCCGGGATCGATATGCACCAGGAACAGGTTGAGCCGGTTGTCGCTGCCCGCAGCGCTCAGCAATTGTTTCGAAATTCCGTTGCGCCAGAGTTTCAGTTCCGGCCGCTGAAGCCCGCGCGTCACCACCTGGTCGGAGGCACCTTCGGAACTTGGGCTGGCACCGAACAAAGCGGCTAGGCTGACGCCGAGCACGTCGGAGAGCGTTGTCAGCACGCGCAGCGACGGCGACGACAGGCCGCGCTCGATCTGGCTGAGGAAACCGATCGACAGGTCCGTGCGCGCGGCGACCGTTTCCAGCGAGAATTGCCTGACGCGCCTGATATCGCGGATGCGGCGGCCGACCGCGACATCCATCGCGGGCTCGGCCGGCTTGGTGACGGCCTTGGCCGGCACCTTCTTGGCCTTCAGCTTCCTGGCCGGCTTTGCGGCGGCCGGTTTGCGCATTCTTTTGCCACCGCTCACGTCAAACCGCTTCCTTCATGTGCATGAAAACCGCTTGCATCATCTGCGAAAGTGTGACCAAATTTTCATATTGGTGAAAATAGGCCGAAACGGCTTGGCCCGCAACGTCTGCGATCAAGACATCTGCGAGCGCCGCCGTCGGCCGGACCCAAGGGGGATGCGATGGCGTTGAAGCGTTTTGGTCTGGCCGCGTTCGCGGCGCTCGCGATGGCAGCGGTGATGCCGGCTTCGGCGCAGCAGGTGCTGAAGGTCGGCTCGACGCCGACAGGCATTCCCTTCACCTTCCTCGACACCAAGACCAACACCATCCAGGGCATCATGGTCGACATCGTCACCGAAGTCGGCAAGGACGCCGGCCTCAACGTGCAGATCGAGCCGATGGCGTTCTCGGCGCTGATCCCGTCGCTGACCTCGAGCAAGATTGACATCATTGCGGCTGCGATGTTCATCACCGCGCCGCGCAAGGAGGTCATCGACTTCTCCGATCCGATCTACACCTACGGCGAAGGCCTGGTGGTCCCGAAGAGCGACACCAAGGCCTATGCCACGCAGGATGATCTGAAGGGCGAGACGGTCGGCGCCCAGGTCGGCACCGCCTTCGTCGATGCGCTGAAGAAGTCCGGGCTGTTCGCCGACGTCAAGGCCTACGACACCATCCCGGACATCCTGCGCGACGTGAACACCGGTCGCCTCAAGGCCGGCTACGCCGACTATCCGATCCTCGCCTACAATCTGAAGCAGGGCGGCTTCCCCGAGGTGCGTCTCGTCGATGGCTACAAGCCCGTCACCGTCGGCTCGGTCGGCATTGGTGTGCGCAAGGGCGAGACGGCGCTGCTCGGCAAGATCAACGCTTCGCTGGTAAAGCTGAAGGCCAACGGCACCATCGACAAGATCCTCGAGAAGTGGGGTCAGAAGGCGCAGGGTTGACGACAGAGGCTGGTAAGGCTGTCCGATGAAAGGTTTCTGGCACGACGCGGCCGAGTTCTTCCCGATCCTGATGAGCGGCGTCGCGCTGACGATCATTGTCACCATCGGCTCGCTGCTGCTCTCGACGGTGCTGGGTCTGATCTGGGCGATGATGCGGGTCTCCGGCATCAAGGTGCTGTCGATGCTCAGCGCCAGCCTGATCAACGTGATCCGGGGCATCCCGATCATCGTGCTGTTGTTCTACCTCTATTTCGTGATGCCCGATCTCGGCGTGACGCTCTCCGCGTTGCAGGCCGCGATTCTCGGGCTCGGCATCGCCTATTCGGCCTACCAGGCGGAAAACTTCCGCGCCGGCATCGAGGCGATCGACAAGGGCCAGATCGAGGCGGCGCAGTCGATCGGCATGGGCTGGTGGCTGACGATGCGCCGCGTGGTGCTGCCGCAGGCGGTGCGCATCGTGCTGCCTCCTTACGGCAACGTCATGATCATGATGCTGAAGGATTCCTCGCAAGCCTCCACGATCACAGTCGCTGAGCTCGCCCTGCAGGGCAAGCTGATTGCGTCCTCGACCTTCAAGAACACCAATGTGTTCACGCTGGTCGCGCTGATGTACCTCACCATGAGCATTCCGCTGATCCTGCTGGTCCGTCACTTCGAAAAGCGGGCGGGCAAGAAATGATCGAGCTCACTGACGTTCACAAGAGCTTTGGCCAGAACGAGGTGCTCAAGGGCATCACGGCCTCCGTGCAGAAGGGCGAGGTGGTCTGCATCGTCGGCCCCTCCGGTTCCGGCAAGTCGACCATTTTGCGTTGCATCAACGGGCTGGAAAGCTACGACCGCGGCGAGATCAGTGTCGAAGGATTGAAGGTCGACCGCGATGCGGCGTCGATCGTGAAAGTTCGCACCCAGGTCTCGATGGTGTTCCAGCGCTTCAACCTGTTTCCGCATCGCACGGTGCTGGAGAACGTGGTCGAGGGGCCGCTCTATGTGAAGAAGGAGCCGCGTGCGCAGGTGCTCGAGCGCGGCCGCGTGCTGCTTGCCCAGGTCGGCCTCGCTGAGAAAGCCGACGCGCACCCGCCGCAGCTGTCCGGCGGCCAGCAGCAGCGCGTCGCGATCGCACGCGCGCTCGCGATGCAGCCCAAGGCCATCCTGTTCGACGAGCCGACCTCGGCGCTCGATCCCGAGCTCGTCGGCGACGTCCTTGGCGTGATGCGCAAGCTCGCCGACGACGGCATGACCATGGTCGTCGTCACCCATGAGATGGGTTTTGCGCGCGACGTCGCCGACCGCGTGCTGTTCATCGACGGCGGCGTCATCGTCGAGCAGGGGCCGGCCAAATCGGTGCTCAACCAACCCCAGCACCCGCGCACGCAGGATTTCCTGCGCCGCGTGCTGCATCCGCTCTGATCGGTCTTCGCCATGACTGCGCGCCTGCCCCTGCCGCCATCGCTTTATGCCGACACCGCCGTGGCGCCGGTCGCCACGCCGCCGCTCGACGTCGACAAGACCGTCTCCGTCGCGATTATCGGCGGCGGCTACACCGGCCTGTCCACCGCGCTGCATCTCGCGGAGCAGGGTGTCGAGGCCTTGGTGCTGGAGGCGCAGGAGCCGGGCTGGGGCGCGTCCGGCAACAATGGCGGCCACACCAATCCCGGCTTGAAGCACGACCCCGATCAGATCGAGGCCGATTTCGGCACTGAACTCGGCCGTCGCATGATCGAGTTCTCGTACGGCACCACCAATTTTACCCACGAGCTGATCCGTCGCTACCAGATCCCGTGCGAGGCGCGGCAGAACGGAACGCTGCGTGCGGCCTATAACGAGGCCAGTGCCGCCGCGATCGAGAAGACCGCGCAGCAATGCATCCGCCGCGGCATGCCGGTGACATATCTGGATCGCGAGCAGCTGCGCGAGATGACCGGCACCGACCGCTATATCGGCGCCATGCTGGACACGCGCGGCGGCGATCTGCATCCCCTCAGCTACGCTCGCGGTCTCGCGCGCGCCGCGATCTCGGCGGGCGCGAAGGTGCATGGCGAGACGCCGGCGCTGTCGCTGCGCCGCGACGGTGCGCATTGGCGCATCGAGACGCCGCGCGCGGTCGTTCGTGCAGACAAGGTGCTGCTCGCCACCAACGGCTTCACCGATGATCTCTGGCCGGCGCTTCGCCGCACCATCGTTCCGGTGTTCTCCTCGATCGTCGCCTCCGCGCCGCTCTCCGACGAGGTCGCCCGTTCGATCATGCCGACGCGTCCCGTGCTCTACGAGAGCGGCCACATCACGGTCTATTACCGCATCGACCAGCACAACCGCCTCTTGATGGGCGGCCGCGGCCCGATGCGCTGGATCAACTCGCCGTCGGATGTCGCCTATCTCATCCGCTACGCCGAGCGGTTATGGCCGCAACTCAAAGGCGTCGCCTGGACCCATGGCTGGAACAGCCGGCTCGCGATCACCACGGACCACTATCCGCACGTGCATGAGCCCGCCGAAAGCATCCTGATCTCGCTCGGCTGCAACGGCCGCGGCGTCGCGCTCTCGACCGCGATGGGCGCGCAGCTTGCCCGCCGCCTGATCGGCGGCGCCAGGGCCGAGATCGACATGCCCGTCACCGGCATCAAGCCGATCCCGATGCATGCATTCTGGCCGGTCGGGGTAACGACCGCGGTCATCACAGGGCGCGTGCGGGACCGTCTCGGTATATGAAGAAGGCGCCGCCTCGTCAGGGCGGCGCCTTGCAGGAATTGCAGATCGCGTCAGCAGCGGCCCTGCTTCCACAGTCCGGGCGGGCACCCGTAACCGCGCCAGCCGACCTTGCGTCCATGCGACCATCCGGGCGGCGTGCCATGGTAATGATGGCCCATCGCGTGGCCATGACCGTGCCCGTGTCCCTGCCCGCCCTTGGCCAGGGCAGGGCTGGTAAATGTGAGGCCGGCCGCAATAATCAGCGATGCGGCGAGCGCAAGTTTCTTCATCGTGTCCTCCACAGGGGCGAGCGCACTTGTCCATTCAATGAACGGACGGTGCGTAGGTAAGTTCCCTGCGAATGTGGAGGAGTCGTGACGCTCAGGATTCGGCGACCGCGTCAGCCCACGGGTGGAAGATCTCGACTGCGCCAGAATTCGTGTCGCCGTCGCGCATGACCACGCTCGGGCAGGCGAACTTCATCGGCACGGCCTGCACCTGCGTCTCCTCATAGTCGAAGCGGGCCGCAAGCGCCTTGCGTGTGTCCGTCGGCAGCCTGATATCGCCGATCACGACCGCGCCCTCGCTGGCGTCGATGCGCGGCTGATGGATCGCCGCGTCGAGGTCCATGCCGAAATCCATCGCGAAGGATGCGAGCTGCATCACCGCGGGCAGGATGCGGCGGCCGCCGGAGGCGCCGATGGCGAGACGCTTGCCGACCCCGGTCTCGGCGATCACGGGCGTATAGTTGGTGAGGCAGCGCTTGCCAGGTGCGAGCGAGTTGGTGGTTCCCGGCGTCGGATCGAACCACATGATGCCGTTGTTCATGGCGATGCCGGTGTGCGGCGTCACGTATTTCGAGCCGAAGGACGAGAGCAGCGTCTGCGTCACCGCGGCGATATTGCCGTGGCGGTCGACGACGGAGAAATGCGTGGTGCAGGCCGGTGCCAGATATTCGGCGCCGAGCGAGCGCTTGCCGTCGGCATCGCCCATGTCCTTGAGCCGCTCGCGATAGGCCGCTTGCAGTGCGAGCGCATATTCGGCGTAGGCCGCCGCATCCGGCGCGGCGCCCGGCTTCAGATTCTGCTGCAACAGGCGCAGCGCATGTGCCATCGTCGGTCCGGCCGTGAGCTCCGGCGTCGCAAACACCTTGCCGCCGCGATAGGGAATCGCCAGCGGCTCGCGCGGATGGGCGCGGAATGCGGCGAGATCCTCCACCGACAGCGAGCCGCCGTCGGCCTTGATGTCGGATGCGATGCTCTTGGCGAGATCGCCCTCGTAGAAATCGCGCGGTCCGGCTTCGGCGAGGTGAGCCAGCGTCGCCTTCAACTTGTCCTGCGGCAGCCGCGTCTCGAACTTGATGCCCCACGGTGCACTCGGCGGCAGGCCGTCCTTCAGGAACGCCGCTGCGCTTGCGGGATAACGCCGGAGATCGGCCGCCGAGCTTGCGATCGTCAGTGTGGTCCACCAATCTGCCAGCAGGCCTTCGCCGGCGAGTGCGGCGGCCGGCGCGACCAGGTCTTTCCACGGCAGTTTGGCGTGGCGGCGATGCGCTTCCTCCATGCCGGCAACGACGCCGGGCACGGCGATCGCGCCGGGGCCATGGACGTTGCGGTCGTCCTTCACCCGCGGCCAGGGAAAGAGATCGGAGGCTGCGCCTTCGCCGCTGAGCGGATAGTCCGCGACGCGCAGGCTCTGCGGCGCGCACATGCCGTAGTCGATCACCTCGTAGCGATTTTCCCTGGCGCGGTAGAGCACCATCGCACCGCCGCCGCCGATGCCGCTGTTCCAGGGCTCCAGCACGTTCAGCGCCATGGTGGTCGCGACGATCGCGTCGACGCAATCGCCACCCGCCGCCAGCACTTGCGCCCCCACTTCGGCGGCCCGGCGCGACTGCGCGGCGACGATGCCGCCCTTGGTCTTGACGGCAGGCTTGCGGACGGTTTGGGCGAGGCTGAACTGGTGAGGCATGATGCGGTCTTGTGTCTGTCTTCGGTGGACTTGTCTTCGTGGACTTGGCTTCGTTGCGCCGACTTGAGGGCTCCGCAATTGGCGAAGCGCGCGGACAATGGCACATTGCGGCCAACGAGAACATCCAATGGGAGAAGCGGCATGGCTGGTGTGAAACAGGCGCGGGATGGCGCGGTCGGGATCTTGACGCTGGACGAGCCGGCGAGCCTGAACGCGATGACGCCGGACCTGCTAGGCGCGCTGGCGGTCGCCGTCGGCGAGATGACGCAGGACGAGGGTGTTCGTGCGCTGATCCTCACCGGCGCCGGGCGCGGCTTCTGCTCGGGACAGAATTTGAAGGCCTCCGCAGCGCTCGGCGAGGACATCGCGGCCGGCGTGATGCGCTTCTACTGGCCGGCCTTCAGGGCGTTGCGTGAATGCGCTGTGCCCGTCGTCGTCGCCGTCAACGGGGTGGCGGCCGGCGGCGGCTTCAGCCTCGCGATGGCCGGCGACATGATCGTCGCGGCGCGGTCGGCGAGCTTCATCCAGGTGTTCAGCCGCATCGCGCTGGTGCCCGATCTCGGCTCGACCTGGCTGTTGCCGCGGCTGATCGGCCGCCAGCGTGCGCTCGACCTACGAGGCCCAGTTCCGCCGCGAGATCGAGCTTCAGGCCACGATCCGCAAGGGCCCAGACGCGATCGAAGGCCGCAACGCCTTTGTCGAGAAGCGTAATGCGAGATTTACGGGGAGATGAGGACCTGCCGCCACGTCGTCGCGGCCGGGCATCGCCGTCCGAAGGACGGCGTCGCTTCCGCTCGCCTACGTCCCGGCTATCCACGTTCTTCTGACGTGAGGGCCAAGACGTGGATGCCCGGGACAAGCCCGGGCATGACGAGTGGAGAGACCGATCTGTTGGGAAAACGGCCGAACCGCAGCGCTCAGAGCGTGCGGTTCAGCCGACTGGCCTGATACTTGGCGCGCCATTTCGGGCCCGGCCCGCGCATGTAGTGCAATTCGGGGCGGTAGGGGTCGCCGGCGACTTTCACCAGCGTCTGCCACTTGGTGGCAACGAAGTTCAGGGGCTGGCGGAGCAGGGTCAGTGAAGCAAGCAGCATGGCATCACCTCAATGCGGCTTGCCGAGCATGGCGGTGAAGGGGAGGTCGAAGATCTCCTCGCCGTCGTCGCCGCTGACATGGATCACCCAGTCGCGCCAGTCTTCCGCACCGGGCGTGAGGATCATCGTGCGCATGATCTGGGCGGCGCGGTCGCGTGCCTCGGTCAGATTGGCTACCGCCGTGCCGTACCGATCGATCAGTGTGCCTTCGGTATTGGAGCAGTGGAAATACATCTGGACCATACACGCCTCCTGTAGAAAGCGATTGGGACGGCAAACCGATACCACCCCAGGCATTCGCGAAACATTCGGGACGAGCCCGGTAAGGGAATCTACGGAGATTGGTCGGCACCAAGGTCGTTATAGGTTTAATCACAGGCGGGTGATGGGCAACTGGACGGCGCTGAGGCGGCATGGAACAACCCTGGAGGATACCTCCGGGAGGCCGCTGTGAACTGCTTCACATTCTGCTGTGAACGCCCAAGCCTGCGCTTGTTCGCGGTGGCCGTCGTCGGCGTGCTGCTCGGCCTGGCCCCGGCCTCGTCCGAGTCGCTCAGGAGGAGCGGCTATGCGATCGGCACGGAAAGCTGCGGCAGTGGCGATCTCGCTTTTCCAAGACTCCAGATCGACATGAAGGCCGGATTTTGCGCCGGCCTCGTCGCCAGCGAGGAGGATCACCTCAAATTTCCGCGCTCGATCGTCCAGGTGCCCGGCCGCGACCTGTTCGTGGTCGCCGACATGGGCGGCTGGGGCCACACCGATGGACGGCTGCTGCTGCTCGATCCGCATGCGCCCCTGGGCCAGCGGTTCAAGGAGTTGCTGACCGGCCTCGAATACCCGTTCGGCCTCGTGATCGGCCCGGACAAGAAGCCCTATGCCTCGACTGCGGAGACGATCTTCCGGTTCGATCCGCTCGCGGACAATCCGCGCGGCACGGTCGAGACCATCATTCGTCACCTGCCCGGCCGCCGGATCACGCTGCCCGATGGCACCAGGCTCGACGAGAGCGCGCATCCACTCAAGCAGTTCGTCTTCGATCGCGACGGCCGGCTGTTCGTCAATGTCGGCTCGCACAGCGACGACTGTATCACGCGTGCGCCGATCACAAGACCCTGTGCGGCGGCCGAGGGCGCCTCCGCGATGGCCGCGATCTGGCTGTTCACGCCGCCGTCAGGCGGCGTCTTCCCGGCGTTGAAGCCGAACGACCCTGACCCGCCGCACGCCGTCTATGCGCGCGGTCTGCGCAATTCGATGGCGCTGGCACTGCATCCGAACTTCCCGGATGCCGGCTACGCCTTCCTGCAAGGCGAGAATGGCCGCGACCTGCCCGACATCTTCAAGCCCAACGAGGAGATCAACGCGATCGAGCAGGGCAGGCATTATGGCTGGCCCTATTGCTACGACCTGTCGACGCCGAGCCCCGAATTCAGGATCGTGCTGCAATCCGGGGCCTACAAATCGCTCTGCACGGCCAACGCGCTCTACAAGCCGCCGTTCTCGCTGCTGCCGCCGCACGGCGCGCCGCTCGCGATGCTCTATTATCACGGTGCGAAATTCCCGGAGCTCGAGGGCAAGCTGCTGGTCGGCCTGCATGGCTATCGCCCGACCGGCAGCCGCGTCCTCGTCTACGATGTCGACGATCACGGCTTCCCCAAGCCGAGCCCGGCGCCGGTGCGCTACCACGTCAGCTGCGCGGCAGATCCGACCCACAGCTTCCAGACCGACGCCGGCGAGGCCGCCGCTGCGCCGTTCGAGGAGCTGATTGCAGGCTGGCACCGCGTCAACGGCGCGCGGCCGCAAGGCGCGCCGGTCGGCATGACGGTCGCCGAGGACGGCGCGATCTGGCTGGTCGAGGACAAGAACCAGACCGTGATCCGCATTGACCGCGCTGCGGGCGATCCGCCGGCGCCGCTGCCTTGCGACACGCGCAGCCAGGCGATGATCGACCAGCTCGCGGCCTTCGTCACCAGGGACGCGCAGAACAGCATTCGCCTCACCACGCTGCGCAAGGGCCTTGTCGAGAAGCATTGCCTCGGCTGCCATTCGGATTTCGGCCTGAAGGCAGGACAGCCGGATGCGGAGAAGGACGCAACCGTGCTCCGTTTCATGCTGGCGCAGGACGGCTGGATCTATCCGGGCGACCCTGATGCCGGCAGGCTGCATACGCGCCTTCGCGGTCTCGGCGCGGAGAAGCTGATGCCGCCGGGCGGCGAAAGCCTGCCGAAGACCGAGCCCGGCTATGCGCGTCTGGTCGACACCGCCGACCTGCTCGCTGCCAGGATGGTTCCGGGAACGCGGATGCGGATCAAGGCCGGTCCGCCGCAACGCAAGTTCTTTGGCAAGACCAACAAGGAATGCGGCGAAATACCGGCTGCCAAGGTCGTTGTCGTGACACAAAGGAGCGCTGTAGACAAACCCGGCTTCAGCCGATTCTTCCGGCCGGCCGATCCCTATCTGAACGGCGAGTGCACCGACGACGATGGCTATTACATCCGGCAGGAATTTCTGGTGCCTGTGCAGTAGCATTTTGCTCATCGCGACGCCCCCGGCTGCTGCCGAAACCAAGCTGTTCGACAGCGTGCAGGTGACGCCCGCCAGCGAATACACGTTTGGCATCGAAGGACCCGCCGCCGATCTCGATGGCAATTTGTTCGTCGTCAATCTGGGCAAGCCCGGCACCATCGGCAGGCTGCCTGCGGGCGCTGCCGCTTCGGAGCTGTTCACGACACTCCCCGAAGGCAGCGTCGGCAACGCGATCCGTTTCGATCGGAGCGGCGCAATGTTCATTGCCGACTACAAGAAGCACAACATCTTCACCATTGCGAAGGGAAGCGCCGAGCCTGCCGTCTGGTTTCACTCCGACGAGATGAACCAGCCCAACGACATCACGGTCGCGCGCGACGGCACGATCTATGCGAGCGATCCGAACTGGAAGGGCCGCGAGGGCCACATCTGGCGCATCGCGAAAGCCGCCGACGGAACGGTGCAGGGGCAGGTGATGCCGGCGCCCCGTGCGATGGGCACCACCAACGGCATCGACCTCAGCCCCGACGGCAAGACGCTCTATGTCGGCGAGTCCAGCAGCGGCCAGATCTGGTCCTACACGATCAGCGGCAACGAGCTCACCGGCGCAAGGCTGGTGAAGTCGTTTCAGCCCGACACCGTCGACGGGCTGCGCACCGACGTTGCCGGCCGCCTCTACGTCGCGCGCATTCTCAAGGGCACGATCGCGCTGATGAAGCCCAATGGCGCGATCGAGCGCGAGATCGCGTTGAAAGGCAAGGAGCCGACCAACCTCGCCTTCGGCGGCAATGACGGCAAGACCGTCTTCGTCACGCAGCGCCAGGGCGGCTTCGTCGAGGCCTTCCGCACCGATCAGCCGGGGCGCGAGCACTGTCTCCAGCGCGGGCGCTGCTGAGCCTCAGGGGCGATCTGCTTCCGGCAGAGGGCGGTGCGACAGCGGCGGCATTCTTCTTGCTTGCATCTGGCCGCCGCAGCGCTCAAGAATCTGTGGCACCGTCAAAGCGACCACGGAGTGTTTGAGTGAAAGCCGTCCATACCGAACTGCACCGCAGCCATGATCCGCAATTCTTCCTGGTTCGCGGTGTCGTCAAGCGCACCACCGAGCAGCCCGAGCGCGCCGACCGCCTGCTCAAGGGGTTGAAGGACGGCAAGCATCAACTGGTCGAGCCGACGACATTCGGGCAGGGGCCCCGCGCGCGCATTCACAGCCCGGAATACCTGTCGTTCCTGAGCGAGGCCTGGGACGCCTGGACCGCACTCGGCGATTCCGGCCCCGAGATGATCGGCAACATCCATCCCGTGCGCCACGCCGCGACCTATCCGACCCACATCGTCGGCAAGCTCGGCTGGCACACAGCCGACACTGCGGCGCCGATCGGCCCGGGCACCTGGGCCGCGGCCTGCGCTGCGACGGACGTTGCGGTCACCGCCGCGCAGATGGTGATGGACGGCGAGGACGCGACCTACGCGCTCTGCCGTCCGCCCGGCCATCACGCCTATCGCGACATGGCCGGCGGCTTCTGCTTCCTCAACAACAGCGCCATCGCCGCGGCGCATCTGCGGCTCAAGCACGAGCGCGTCGTGATCCTCGACGTCGACGTCCATCACGGCAACGGCACGCAAGGAATCTTCTACGCGCGGCCGGACGTGTACACGGTGTCGATCCATGCCGATCCCGTCGCATATTATCCTTATGTCTGGGGCTATGCGCACGAGCGCGGCGAAGGCCCGGGCCTCGGCACCAATCTCAACATCCCCCTGGCGATCGGCACCGGCGACGATGGCTACATCCAGGCGATGGACGTTGCGCGCAAGGCGATCGAGTCCTTTGCTCCCGGCGCCCTCGTCATCGCCCTCGGGCTCGATGCCTCCGAGCACGATCCGCTGAAGGGCCTTGCCGTCACCACGCCGGGCTTCCGCCGTATCGGCCAGGCCATCGCCAGGATGGGCTTGCCGACCGTGTTCGTGCAGGAGGGCGGCTACCTCTCGGACATCCTGGGTGCGAACCTGACCTCGGTGCTGGCAGGATTCGAAGAGGCGCGGTGAGGCTCACAGCTTCCGCGTAGATCGTCATGCCAGGGCTTGTCCCGGACATCACGTTCTTTGTGCCCGTGGTAGGCGTGGATGGCCGGGTCAAGCCCGGCCATGACGTCGAGAGTACAATCGCTCGCAAGAATTCAAAACATCCCGCTCGCCGCAAGCGCCTTGCAGACGTGCTGCATCTCGGCCTCGTCCGCGACCATGTCGAGCATGACCGTCGTCAGGCCCTCTGCCGCAAAATCCCTCAGCCTCGCGCCGATCTCGGCATAGCTGCCGACGAGATAGGGGCAGTCGGCCTGGAAGGTCAGGAACGGCAGCAGCCAATAACCGTTGTCCGCGAGCTCGCCGCTCTGACCCTCGTACAGCCGCCGCTTCCACACGGAGTCGCTGTTCCCCACGGTGAGCGCGAGCAGTTCGCGATCATCGGGGTTGTCGCGGAAGCGCGCCTTGGCTGCCTGCCGCGCCTCGTCGCGGCTCTCGCGCGCGAAGATGCCGAAATTCATGCCTGATACGTCGAGCCCGCGATCGAGGTCCGGCGGCAGCATCTGCATCTTGATGCAGCCGGTCTCCTTCGCCACGCGCCGTGCCGCCTCGGACTGGCCCGCGATCAGGAATTCCGGCATCAGCTCCGCCGGCAGGCGGGGGCGCAGTTGCAGATTACTCGCGCGGTAGAACCGGCCCTCGACATTCACCGGCCGCGGACTCGAGAGCAATTGCCGCATCAGCGCGACGAATTCGCCGAGCCGGACGTAGCGGTCGGCATGGGACTGGTCGTCGCCGAGGCCCTGCAAGTCGCTGACCGCGGTCCCCGTGATCATGTTGAGATAGACCTTGCGGCCGTAGAGCTGCGCGAAGGACGAGACGAATTTCGCTGCCGTGAACGGATGCATGTAGACCGGGTTGACGGCGATCAGCGGCGAAGATCGCGTCGTGCCTGCCATGATGTGCTGGGCCATGGCCCAGGGCTCGACGAACACGTCGTTGCCTTCGAACAGCAGAATGCCTTCGAAGCCGTTGCGGTCGGCGAACTGCGCCACCCGCATCAGCTCGCCGACATATGTCCTGGGGTCGCGGTTGCGCGAGATCGCGGGGAAGACGCGCAGCCGCGAGGTCGTCATTCAGCCGCTTCCTGGAGCGGCCAGGCATTGCGGCTGATGGGAAGGCCGCCGTCCGCACGGGAGCCGTCGGCGATCGCGAGCCGATGCGAGGGGGAGGGCGAGCACAGCGAGAAGCGCCATCCCTGCGGATCGTCGGCGATGTCGGGCTTGAAGCTGATCTCGATGGCTTCGCGCGACACCTGCATCGCGAAGGCGTCGAGCGGCAAGTTGAGCCCAAAGCCCCTGGCCTTCAGATAGGCCTCCTTGAGCGTCCAATAGTCGAAGAAGCGCTCGATCGCCGCCGGCTCCGGCAGGCTGCGCAGCGTTTCGACCTCCTCCGGCGCAAAGAAGCGATTCGCGGTGGAGAGCGGGGCGACACGCCGTGACACGGTTTCGACGTCGACGCCGACGGCCTCATGCCTGGACACGACGCAAGCGACACAGCCATCGGCATGCGACAGGCTGAAATGCAGCGCGGTCGAGGTTGCGGGTGCAGCGACAAACGGCCGCCCGTAGCGGCCGGCCCCAAAGGACCAGTCGGAGGGAGCGACGTTGGGTGCGACCTGCGATAGCGCCAGGCGCAGCATGGCATGGGCGAAAATATATTGCCGCCGGTGCCGCTCGAACATGAAGCGGTCGGCGCGGACCCGTTCGTCGACCGAGAGCAGGCGCCGGCACGCATCGGCCGCGCGCGGCGCATCAATAGTCTCGATCAGTCCGACAAACAGTTCAATTCTGTCGTCTGCCATCAATCAGGCCCATGGCGTCAGGCGGAGGCCAAATCCCCCGGTCCTGACGGAAGAATCAATTGAGCAAGAACCAACTGAGCGGACCGTTGATATCGGTCCACCCGGGCGAATTCTTGTCGATTTGCAGGCCGGTTTACGAGCTCAAGCTTGTGCGAGACCCCAACTCGCAGGCGAACGGCCCGTTGTCCGAAAGATTCGTGCGGCGTCCCGGCCGACTAATCTTACTTTTTCTTCTTGGCCTTCTTCGAGCCGCCCAGCATGGAAAGGCTGGCGTCGACGTCCTTCAGCGCGGACTGGAGCTTCTTCTTCTCGTCGGTCAGCAACTTTTGCAGGGCCTTGCGGTCCTTGTCACTCAACGAGGTGCCCTTGGTAAATTTGATGAAACCCATAACACTCCCCCGGTTGAAAATTTTCGTCCAAATCAAAACGCGAGAATAATCTTGCGCGCTGGCGCCAAATAATCAAGATGCAACTTGGTCATTCACAGCTTTGACGAGTGAACCATTATTCGCCCGCCCTGTACAGCCGGTCAAGCCGCCCTGCGATCGAGCAACCGGCCGAGCGGCGTGTTGGGCTGGGCGGCGGCGGTCCCCAGCAGCGCGACGAGATCCTCCATCCACTCGCCGACCATATGGCCGTCGAGCAGTTCGCCCTTGTAATTGCATGAACCGGTGATTCCGGTCGGGCGCTCCTTGAGCATCAGCGACAGCCAGGTCTGGTCGATCGGCAGCACCGGCTGCCCCTCGCGCGCGACGTTTCCGATCGATTGCACCGCAATCTCCGGCAGATCGAGCGGCTGGCGCAGCGGATTTTGCAGCGTGAAATAGACCTGGAGCAGTGCGGCCGGGTCGATCCCCTCCTGCTCCAGATGGTCGGCCAGCATGTTGAACGGCAGCTCCTGCCGCGCATGCGCATCGAGCACGCTCTGCCGCACCCGCACCAAGGCTTGCGCGAACGACAGATCCGGCGTGATTTTCGTGCGGACGATCACCGTATTCTCGAACGGGCCGACGATTCGCTCGGTGTCCGGCTGGGCGCGATTGGCCATGGCGGTGGCGACCGAGATGTCGGTGTGGCCGGTCCGTGCCAGCAGCAGGGCCTTCAGGCCGGTGAGCAGGTACATGAACAACGTGGCGTTCTGCTGGCCGGCGAACGCCGTGAGCCGCGCGATCAGATCGGGCTCGAGCCTGAGCGGTTGGTGACCGGTGGATGCGCCCGGGCTTGCGTCGCCGTCAAAGATCGGGGCCGCGCCGCGCAGATTCTCCGTCCAGTCGGCAGCCTGGCGGCGGGCGGCGTCGGTGCCGCACCACCAGCGCTGCCAGCGTGCGACGTCCGAAAAGGCCGGCGGCAGTTTCGGCAGCGGCGCCGAGGGACGTCCTGCCAGCGCCGCATAACGGCTCGACAATTCCTCGAACAGCACGCCGATCGACCAGCCGTCGGCAGCGGCATGATGCAGCGTCAGCAGCAGCACGTGGTCGCCGGCATGGAGCCGCAACAGCCGTGCCCGCAACAGCGGCGGCCGCGCGGTGTCGAACGGGGTGTAGGTCTCCTGCTCGATCAGGAGATCGATCTTCCTGAGTTCGAGGGCTTGGCGCCGCTTGTTGTTGTGCGGCCGCCCGTCGCCGATGACCTCGACGGTGAGGACGGGCCCGAGTTCGCCGGGCGTGGCGAGGCGGCTGATGGGCTCCCCGCCGTTCCAGCCGAACGCAGTCCGCAGCGATTTGTGGCGGCGCACGATGTCGCCGAACGCCTGGGCGAGGATGGCCGGATCGAGCGGGCCCTGGAGGCGAAAGGCAAAGGGCAGGTTGAACAGCGGCAAGCCCGGCAAGTTCTGCTCGATGCGAATCATCTGGTCCTGCGCGATCGAGAGCGTCGGAGGGCGGCTTTCGATCAACCGCGACACGCTTGCGGCAGGCTTGTGCGGCTCGGCGGCCACGGCCTCGTCGACCCGGCGGGCGAGCTCCTCGATCGTCGGCGCCTCGAAGACGGTCTTGATCGGCAGCGAGACGCCGAGCGCACGGGCGACGCGCGCCATCGCCTGGCCCGCCAGCAGCGAATGGCCGCCGAGATCGAAGAAATTGTCGGTGACACCGAGGCTCTCGACCTTCAGCAGATCGATCCAGATGTCGGAGAGCACCTTTTCGGTGAAACGCCGCGCCGGCACGGCCGCATCCGGCCCCGACGCGTCCTGCTGCGCGGGCGCCAGCAGCGCGGGCCGGTCGATCTTGCCATGGGCGTTGAGCGGCACCTGATCCAGGAACAGGAATGCGGACGGGATGGCGTGGCCGGGCAGCCGGCCCTTCAGGAATTCGCGCAACTCGCTGGCGCTGACCGGGCTGCCGGGCCTTGCGACGATGTGGGCGATCAGCCTGACATCGCCGCTGGCCTCGCGGCGCGGCTCGACGATGCCGGCGCGCACGCTCGGATGGTCGGCCAGCGCGTTCTCGATCTCCTTGAGCTCGACGCGGTAGCCGCGAACCTTGACCTGATGGTCGGCGCGGCCGAGGCACTCGATCGTGCCGTCGGCGCGGCGGCGGGCAAGGTCGCCGGTCCGGTACAGCCGGCTGGCAGCCTGGCGCGAGAACGGATCGGGCAGGAAGCGTTGCTTGTTCTGCGCGGGATCGTTGACATAGCCGCGTCCGACGCCGGCGCCGCCGATGCAGAGCTCGCCGGTCACGCCGACTGGCTGCGGCTCAAGGTTGGCGTCGAGCACGTAAAGCTGGGTGTTCGGCAGGGGCGCGCCGACCGGAACGTTGCCCGTCGCGGTCGCCGGCGGCTTGGTCAGGCGATGCAGGGAGACGTCGTCGGAACATTCCGACGCACCATAGGCATTGATCAGCGGCACCTTCGGGCAGCGGGCGAACCAGGCGCGGCAGAGATCGACCGGCAGCGGTTCGCCGGTCGAGATCAGGAGGCGGAGCCTTGCAAAGGCGCGCTGGATCTTCGCCTCGTCCATGCGATCGAGGATCACCCGCAACAGCGACGGGACGATCTCGAGCACGGTGATGTGCTCGCGCTCGATCTCCCGCGCGAGCAGGATCGGGTCCTGCACGATCGCGTTGCCGCAAATGTGCACACGGGCGCCGACCATCGGCCCGGCGAGGAACTGCCAGACTGAGATGACAAAGCTCTGCGGCGCGGTCTGCGCGATCACATCCCTGGCCGAGAGGTTCAGCCCGGAAATGAGCGACGCCAGATGGTTCGACAGCCCGCGCTGCTCGATCATGACGCCCTTCGGCGCGCCCGAGGAGCCGGACGTATAGATGAGATAGGCGAGATAGGCGAGATAGGCGAGGCTGGATGCTGCGCGCCGCGCCGCGCGGGCCGGCTTGGTCGCCCCTGGCGCGATCGCGTCTTCGAGCTCGGCCACCTGGATGCGCTCGACCAGCGGCTCGATCAGCGCCGCGACCATGGCCGACTGGGCGCGCCCGGTCAGCAGCACGCGGGCGCAGCTCGATCCGAGAATGGTCGCAAGCCGCGCTGGCGGCTGGTCGGGATCGAGGTTCAGGAACGCCGCGCCCACGCGCTGCACCGCGATCATTGCGGCGAGCAGATCGGGTCCGCGCTCCGCGAGCAAGGCGACCACGCTCTCGGACCCGACGCCTTCGCGGGCCAGCCAGCGCGCAGCCGCCTGGCTGCGCCGGGCCAGTTCGCGATAGCTCAGGGATGCGTGTCCGTCCGACACCGCAACAGCGTTCGGTGTCGTCCTGGCCTGACGGTCGAAGCGTTCGCTTAAGTTGCCGCGGGTGGTGAAATTGGCCGGCACGCCGTGGCCTTTCGCCAGCAATTGCCGGCGTTCGGCTTCGGTCAGCAGCGGCAGGCGCGAGACGCGCTGTTCCGGATTGGCGATGACGGCCCTGAGCAGGGTCTTGAATTGAGCAGCCATGTCTTCGATCGTGGCCGCGTCGAACAGATCGGTGGCGTACTCGAAGAACCCGGTGAATCGCCCGTCGGCCTCGACCAGCTCGAGCGTGATGTCGAAGCGCGCCACTTCTGGATCGACCTCCAGCCGCCGCGTCGACAGGCCAGGGAAGCGTGCCGCCTCGATCGAGGCGTTCTGGAGGATGAACATGATGCGGAACAGCGGATTGCCGTCGCTCCGGCGCGCGATCTGGAGCGCACGCAGCACCTCCTCGATCGGGAGATCCTGATTGCGGTAGGCATCCAGCGTGACCTGCCGCACCCGTCGCAACATTTCGCCGAAGCTCGGATCACCGCCAAAATCGTTGCGCAGGATCAGGGTGTTGGCGAACAGCCCGATCAGGCGCTCGCTCTCGATCTGGTTGCGGTTGGCGATCAGCGATCCGGTCGCGACATCCTCATGCGAGGTGTGACGGAAGAGCAGGCACTGAAACACCGCGAGCAGGGTCATGAAGGGCGTGACGCCCTGGTCCTGGCTCAGCGCGCGGACATCGCCCGAGAGGGTTCTGGAGAATTCGAAATAGTGACGGGCGCCGTGACCGCTCCAGATCTCCGGACGTGGCCGGTCGGTCCGCAGCGGCAGCGTGGTGAGGCCGTCGAGTT
The DNA here is from genome assembly GCF_004571025.1 of Bradyrhizobium niftali. Taxonomy (GTDB): domain Bacteria; phylum Pseudomonadota; class Alphaproteobacteria; order Rhizobiales; family Xanthobacteraceae; genus Bradyrhizobium; species Bradyrhizobium niftali. The sequence goes on from NZ_SPQT01000018.1 coordinate 52,171, forward strand.
GCGGCCGCCAGTAATCGAGCTGCTCCTTTGCTGCCGGCGTTCGCGCCCAGCTCTGCTGCCACAGCGCAAAGTCGCGATACTGGAAACTGGGCGAGGGCAGCGCCGCCACGCTGCTCTTGCGTGCCGCGGCATAATGGGCGGCGAGCTCCTCCCAGAACAGCCGCTGCGACCAGCCATCGGTGACGAGATGATGCAAATTGACCACCAGCGCATGGCTGGATTTGTCGAACGACAGCAGCGTGACCTTCAGCGGCGGCTCGTGCGCCAGGTCGAACTTATATTGCGCGAGCTTGAGCGCCTCACGCCGGATCACGGCGGCCTGCTTGTCCGCAGGGCGGGGCTTGAGCTTGATCCGCTCGAATTTAGGCGGCGATCGCAACACAAGCTGCGCCGGCTCGCCCTGCCGTTCGATGAAGACCGAGCGCAGCGCCTCATGGCGGGCGCAGATTGCGGTGAGGCTCGCAGAAAGCGCGGCGACGTCGACCAGGCCTTTGAGAACTGCGACTTCGACGACATTATAGTTGTAGCGGGTCGGATCGAGCCGCGAGAGCACGTACATCCGCTGCTGCTGGAACGACAGCGGCGCGTCCGCTGTCGCAGCTAGGGCCCGGCGCCAGGCCGGCAGTGTCGCTTCGCGATGGGTTGCGGCAGTCTCCAGCCGGGCCGCAAGCGAGGCGACCGTGGCGCAATCGAAAATGTCCTCGAACGAGAAGTCGACGTTGAAGCGTTCGCGCAGGCGCGAGCGCATCTGCGTCACCGCGAGCGAGTCCGCACCGAGCGCGAAGACGTCCTGATCGATGCCGACCTGCGGCAGCTCCAGGAGGCCGGCCCAGATCTCCGCCAGCTGCGTTTCCAGCGTGGTGCGCGGCAGGCGCGCCGCGTCGGCGTCCTCCGCCGTCGCGATCAGATCGGCCAGTGCATTGCGCTTGACCTTGCCGCTGGCGCCCTTCGGCAGCGCCGCCACGCTGCGGATCAGGCTCGGTACCTTGTAGGCCGCGAGACGCTTTCGCGCGAACTGGCGCAACTGGTCCGAGGTCGCCTCGGAATTCGCCCGCAACACCACGACGGCGGCGACGTTCTCGCCGAGCTTTGGGTGCGGAACGGCAAAGACGCCGGCCTCCAGCACCGCCGGATGGCTGAGCAGGACCTCTTCCACCTCTAGCGGCGAGATCTTCTGCCCGCCGCGATTGATGACGTCCTTGATGCGGCCGACGATGAAGAGATAACCGTCGGCATCGAGATAGCCGAGATCGCCGGTCCGGAACCAGCCATTGCGGAATGCGGCCTGCGTCGCCGCCTCGTCATTATGATAGCCACGCGACATGTTCGCTCCGCGCAGCACGATCTCGCCGTGCTCACCGCTCGCAAGCGCGCGGCCCGTCTCGTCCATGATCGCGATCTCGGGGCCCGCGGCGCGGCCGACCGATCCGACCTTGCGCAACTCGAACGGATTGGCGGCGATCTGCGAGGCCGCCTCCGTCATGCCGTAGGTCTCGAGCACGGGAACGCCGAACGTCGCCTCCAGTCCGCCAAGGATCGCGGGCGCGAGCGAGGCCGAGGCCGAGCGGATCACGCGCAGCGACGAGGCCCGGGCGCGGTCCGGATTCGCTTCCGCCGCCGTCAGCAGCGCGCGATGAATGGTCGGCACCGCCGTGTACCAGGTCGGTTGCAGCTCCCGCATCCAGCCGAAGAACGACGAGGCGTCGAAACCGTCGGTGCAGATCACGCTGGAGCCCGCGGCCAGCGCCGTCAGGAGACCCGAGATCAGACCATGGGCGTGAAACAGCGGCAGGACGTTGAGCAGGCGATCATGGGATGTGAGCGACAGCACGCGGCCGGCATTGGTGGCGGACAGGCACACATTGCGATGCGTGAGCGGCACCATTTTCGGCCGCGCCGCCGTGCCCGACGTCAACAGGATGAACGCATCGTCGTCGCCGCGCGAGGCGCCGCTCGTGCGCGCCGGGCCGATCGTGGGGCCCACGAACGCGCAGCCGCCGAGATCGTCTTTCGGCCCCGGCACGAAATCGATCACAGCGATATCGAGCGCCCTGGCGACGTCGCGACTGGCCGAGTTCATGTCGGCCCGGGTGACGAGCGCCGTCAGCTTCAATTCGCTGAAATAGCGTTGCAGCTCGTCCGCAGTCAGATCGGGATTGACGGGGACGCAGGCGCCGGTCGAGGCGACCGCGATCAGTGCCAGCGCGCTGTCGGCGCCGCGCGGCAGCGCAACCGCAATGCGGTCACCCGGCGCGATGCCGAGCCCGCGCAGCGTGCGGACCAGATCCTGCGTCCGCTCGCCAAGCGCGCCGTAGGTGAGGGCCGGCCGGCCAGGGGCGAGCAGGGCGGGCGCCGCGGGTGTCCTGCGGGCGTAGAAGTCGAGAAGGCCGCCGATATGGGAAAAGATCTTCGTTTCGCCGCTCGCGCCGACCGATCCCGCTCCGGATGCAATGTCCGACAATGCCATTCCTTTTTGATCTGATTGAGCTATTCTTCCTAGAAGTTAGGGAATGCGTCCAGTCTGAGGTGAAGTTCGGGCCCCAAAATCTGTGGTTGAGGGGCCTAAAGCCCTTCGACGGAGTGAGGGTTGGGCAGAATCACCATGCTGGAGAATGAGCCGGGCACGGAAGCGGATGGCGGGCTGAAGCGCTGGCTCGAAGGTATCGGCCTTGCGCACTACTCCGATCTCTTCGCGCAGCACCGTCTCGATCTCGATGTCATGGGGGATCTGACCGAATCCGACCTGGTCGAGCTCGGATTGCCGCTTGGCGATCGCAAGCGGCTCCAGCGGGCGATGGCGGCGCTGTTCCGGGCTGAAACGGCGGTGGCGCCCGCCGCGGCGGCACCTCCGCCGACCCGGGTGGAGGTCGGAGCCGAACGGCGCCAGCTCACCACCATGTTCTGCGACATGGTGGATTCCACCTCGCTCTCGGCGCAGTTCGATCCGGAAGACGTGCGCGACATGATCGCGAGCTTCCGCGAGACCTGCGTCCGCGTGGTCAAGCATTACGAGGGTTTTGCCGCCCGGTTCGTCGGCGACGGTATTTTGGTCTATTTCGGCTATCCGACCGCACATGAGGACGACGCCGAGCGCGCGGTGCGTGCGGGGCTCGAGATCGTGCGGGTGCTGTCGACCGCTCGCGCGATCGAGCCGCGTGGCGCGCTCAGCCACTCACCCGCCGTCCGCATCGGGATCGCGACCGGTCTCGTCGTGGTCGGCGATCTCGTGGGACAGGGCACCGAAGAGCGCGACTCCGCGGTCGGAGAAACCGTCAATCTCGCCGCGCGCCTGCAAGGCCTGGCGCCGCCCAACGGCGTGGTGATTTCCGCCTCGACCCAGTCGTTGCTGAAGGGGAAGTTCGACTACCGCAATCTCGGCGTCCATGCGCTGAAGGGCATCTCGGAGAAGGCGCAAGCCTGGCACGTGGTGCGCGCCTCGCGGGTGGAGACCCGCTTCGCCGCCGCGATGGGCACGCGGCTGACCCCGCTCGTCAACCGCGAGGAGGAGATCGCGCTGCTGATGGGGCGCTGGCAGCAGGCCAAGGACGGCGACGGCCAGGTCGTGGTCAAGTTCGGCGAGCCCGGTATCGGCAAGTCGCGCGTCATCCAGGAGATTTTCGAGCGGATCGCGGGCGACCGCCACGGACAGGTCTCGTTCCAGTGCTCGCCCTACTACACGTCCACCGCGTTCTATCCGTTCGCCGAGCAACTCAAATTCTCGCTCGGCCTCGACCGCGAGGATGCGTCCGCGCTGTCGCTGGCGAGCCTGGAGACCGCGATCGTAGCTGCTCATGGCGACATCGAGCAGGTCACGCCGCTGTTTGCCGCGCTGTTGTCCATACCGACCGGAGATCGCTATCCGCCGCTCGAGCTGTCGCCGCAGCAGCAGAAGGATGCGACGGTCGCGGCGCTGGTCAATCACTTCCTTGGCCTCGCGCGCGAGATGCCGCTGGTGATCGCGTTCGAGGACCTGCACTGGATCGATCCGACCTCCCGCGAGGTCATCGACCTCCTCGTCGACCGGGTGCAGAACCGGCCGATCCTGGTCGTCATCACCGCCCGCTCCGAATTCCAGCCCAGCTGGAACGCGCATTCGCACATCACCACCCTGGTGCTGAACCGCCTGAGCCGGCAGCTGCGCGCGACGCTGGTCGAGCGCGTCGCCGGACGGGAGCTGCCCAAGGAGGTCGTCGAGGAGATCATCGTCAAGACCGACGGCGTGCCGTTGTTCCTTGAAGAGCTCACCAAGACCGTCCTCGAATCCAACCTCCTGACCGAGCGGCACGGGCGCTACGTGCTGTCGGGCCCGTGGCGGCAGCTCGCGATCCCGGCAACCCTGACGGATTCGCTGATGGCGCGGCTCGACCGGATGGGCCCGTTCAAGCGGATCGCGCAGATCGGCGCCACCATCGGCCGCGAGTTCTCCTACGAGACGCTTCAGGCCGTCGCCGACACGTCGGCGGAGCAGATCGAGGCCGCGCTCAACCATCTGGAGGAAGCCGGGCTGATCATGCGCCGTGGCCATCCGCCGGATGCGCTCTACTCGTTCAAGCACGTGATGATCCAGAACGCCGCGCATGCGAGCCTGCTGCACAGCGAGCGGCGCAAGCTACATGCCCGCATCGCGCAGGTGCTTGCCGAGATGTATCCGGAGAAGACCGAGCGCGAGCCGGAGCTGCTCGCCCATCATCTGACCGAATCCGGCCAGAGCGAGGGTGCCGCGAGCTTCTGGCTCAAGGCCGGCAAACAGGCGGCCAAGAGCGGCGCCAATCTCGAGGCGATCGGCCATTTGCGCCGCGGCCTCAGCGTCGTGCAGGCCAATGCGCGCATGCAGGGCGCCGACGAGATGGAGCTCGAGCTGCGCATCGCGCTCGGCAACGCGCTGATCGCCGCCAAGGGCTATGCCGTGCAGGAGGTCGAGGAGAATTACATCCGCGCGCTCGAGCTCGGCCAGCAGCTCGACGACGACGAAAAGGCCTTTGCCGCCACGCGCGGCCTCTGGGTCTGCCATTTCATCCGTGCCGATCTCACCCGCGCGCACGATCTCAGCGTCGAGCTGTTGAAGTTCGCCAAGCGCGAGCGGCTGAACGAGCGGACGCAGCCGGCACAGCAGACCGGCTATCTGATCGAGGCGCATCGCTCGATCGCGATGACCATGCTCTATCGCGGCCGCTTCGCCGCCTCGCAGCATCATCTGCACCGCTGCATCAACCTCTACAGCCCCGATCTGCACTCCGACCTGATGGAGCGCCACGGCACCGATCCCGGCGTGGTCTCGCTGTCCTATCTCGGCTATCTCCTGTGGTTCCTCGGCCGGCCCGACGCGGCGCGCCAGCACAGCGAGCAGGCGATCGCGAACGCCGAGAAGATCCGCCATCCCTTCACGCTCGCCTTCGCGCTCGTGTTCGGCGCCTATCTCTGCCAGCATTTGCGCGACGTCGAGGGCACGCGCGACCACGCCAACCGCGCCATGATCATCGCCACCGAACACAATTTCCTGCACTGGAAGCAGCAGGCGGCGATCCTGCGCGGCTGGGCGCTGACCCAGCTCGGTGAAGCCGACGAAGGCCTCAGCCAGATGCGCTTCGGCCTCGACGAATATGAGGCGATGGATTCCTGGCTCGCCGGCTGCTGGTTCCGCTGCCTGCTCGCGGAAGCCTACGCCAAGGTCGGGATGCGGGATGCCGCCTTGCGCGCGCTGGATGGCGCGCTCGCGACCGCCCGAAGGACCGGCGATCACTCCTATCTCGCCGAGGTCTATCGCCTGCAAGGCGAGATCACGCTGTCGGACGGCGACCCGGCCTCGGTGCAGGAGGCCGAGGATCTGTTCGGCCTGTCGCTGGAGATCGCGCGCAAGCAGGGCGCGCTGTCCTGGGAGCTTCGCACCGCCGTCAGCCTCGCGCGCCTGTCGCTCGAGGCCGGCAAGCGCGAGCACGCAAGGCTCCTGCTCGTGCCGATCGTCGGCAAGTTCAGTGAGGGGTTCTACACGCCGGACCTGAAGCAGGCGATGCAGCTGGTCAACGAGCTCGGGTCGGACGCGCCCGTTCGTGAACGGGCCGATCCCTGACATGAGCGATCTCGCCGCCGCGCGTGCGCGCTACGTGGAAAGAATCGCAAAGCGCGAGCGGATTTCCTCGAAGCGCCTGCTCGAAGCGCTCGCCGCCGTGCCGCGCGAGGATTTTCTGGCGAAAGGCCCCTGGCGCATCAAGAGCGAGGCGTCGCGCAGCTACCGGCTGACACCCGACGCCGATCCCGTTCATCTCCAGGACAATGTGCTGGTCGCGATCGACGCGCGCCGCAAGCTCGACACCGGTCTGCCGAGCCTGTGGGCGCATTTCATCGATTTGCTCGATGTCGGGGAGAAGGACCGCGTGGTCCAGATCGGCTGCGGGCTCGGCTATTTCTCGGCGGTGCTGTCCAGGATCGTCGGTCCGAAGGGCAGGGTGCGTGCAATCGAATGCGACGGGCGGCTTGCGGTTCGTGCTGCGATCTATCTTCGCGCCTATCGCAATGTCGAGGTCGTCCACGGCGACGGGTGCGAGGACATCGGCGAGCCCGCCGATGTGATCATCGTGCATGCCGGCTTCTCGCATCCGCATCCGCTCTGGCTCCAGTCGCTCCGTCCGCGTGGTCGCCTTCTGGTGCCGCTGACCCAGCGGGACCGCGAAGGCGCGGTCATCAGGATCACGCGCAAGGGCAAGGGGTTCGAGGCCGAGCCGGTCCAGCAAGTCCGGATCTTCCCCGGCCAGGGCCGCGGCACGACCGCGCTCGACGACCGCGTCGCCGACTGGTGGCAGCGCGCCTCTGCCCTGGCGCCGCTGCGGTTTCGCGCCATCGAGCAGGGGCTGCCGTCGGATGGCTGATGCTTCGTTTCACTTTACCTTGATTCGGGTTGTGAGTTTCCCCGACCTCCCGGTGCGGCTATGACTGTGGCTTGATGGCCATTTGAGCACGCTCCATGCATTCCGTTGCACTGCTGACTGCCAGCTATGCCAAGGATATCGAACGCTTTTCGCTGCTCAGCGAGAGCATCGACACCTGGCTGACGGGATATACGCGGCATTATGTTCTCGTTAACGATGAGGACGTGCCGCTGTTCGAGCGGTTCGCGTCCGACAAGCGCGTCATCGTTCCGGCCTCGCGTTATCTGCCGAAATGGCTGTTCGCGTTGCCGCCGGCGCTCCAGTTCATCAGCAAACGACGCGTCTGGCTGTCGCTGCTGTCGTCGCCCGTGCACGGCTGGCACATCCAGCAGATCCTGAAGATCGCCGGCGTCCTCAACGCGCCCGAGCAGCGCGTCTGCATCCTGGATTCGGACAATCTGTTCTTCCGCGAATTCGACGTCGGCCACTATGCCGGCGGCGAGAAGACGCCGCTGTTCGTCACGCGCAGGGGGATCGACGCCGACCATCCGTTGCATGTGCTGTGGCTGCGCACCGTCGACCAGCTTCTCGGTGTCAAGGAGCGTGCGTTCCCGGCCGACGATTATGTCGGCAACGCACTGGTCTGGGACAAGGACACAGCGCGAGCGATGACCGACGCCATCAAGTCGGCGACGGGCCTCGGCTGGGCTCTCGCACTGTGCCGGAAGAAGAAGTTCTCCGAGTACCTGCTCTACGGTCATTTCGTCGCGAATTCGCCGAAGCATCTGGCAGCGCATCGGGTGACGGAAGACAGCATCGCGGTCTCGCATTGGGATGACACGCGCCTCGACCGTCCGGCCATCGAGGCGATGATGCACGCCGCCGCGCCCGAGCAGGTCGCGCTCTGCATCCAGTCCTATTCGTCGACCTCGATCGACGACATCCGCGACGTGTTCCGTCTCAGCTCGCGCGACCGTCGCGGACCGAGCCTGTCTCCCGATCATATGGGGGACACGGCCGAATTCGAGACGCCGAAGACGCGCTAGAGCAAGCTGCCCTCAAACGTCCTTTGTGAACTTGCTGATGACGTCCATGAACGGCTTCGGCTTGAACTCGCCGTCGAGCGGCAGCGGGCGGTTCGGCTGCTTGTCCGCGCGGGCGAAGGTACCGTTGATCCAGCTGTAGCGATCCGAGAGGCCCCAGGTGAGGATCGAGCGCACCGGGCCGCTGGCCGAAATGGCCGTCAGCAGATCGTCGACGCGCTTGGCGACGATGGCGTCGCGCTCGGCCGGATTGCCCGTCAGCTTCTGATCGTCGACGTCGAGTTCGGTGACGAGAACGTCCAGCCCCCATGAGCGTAGCTCGGTGACGAATTCGGCCAGACCATGGGTGTCGATCTCGAGCTCGGCATGCAGGTGCGATTGCAATCCCACGGCGTGCAGCGGCACGCCCTGGTCGAGCAGCTCCATGATCAGGTTGCGGTAGGCTGCGCGCTTGGCGATGAAGGAGTCCTTCGCCGATTCGATGTCGTATTCGTTGATCGCGAGCTTGACGAAGGGATCGGCCGCGGCCGCCGTGCGGAAGGCGAGCGGGATCCAGTTGCTGCCGAGATGCTGCGTCCAGAACGTGTCGCGCCGGTCTTTCGGACTGCGGGGATTGTCCGGGATCGGCTCGTTGACGACGTCCCACGACGTCAGCTTGTCCTTGTAGTAGGAGACGACGGTGCCGATGTGGTCGAGATACGCACGCTCGACGCCCTTGGCGTCCTTGATCTGCCTGGTCCAGTCCGGAATGTCATGATACCACGCGAGCGCGTGGCCGCGCATCGTCAGATCGTTCGCCTGCGCAAAATCCAGGATCGCGTCGGCGCGTTCGAACGAAAACGTGTGTGCGTTCGGCCGCAGCATCGGCCATTTCAGCTCGAGCACCGGCACGACCTGCGTGCAATAGGTGCTGATGGCATCGCCGAGCCGCGGATCGGCCTGCAAGTCCCAGAGCGTTGCCGCAGCGCCGAAGCCGGGACGGCGCCGGGCAAGTTTCGACGCCGGCAGGGCCGACGCGGACGCGCCCGCCGCAAGCGTTGCGGCGGTGCCGAGAAGGAATTCGCGTCTGTCGAGCCTGGCCACGGCATTCCCTCGGGAACCAACGCGCTACCGTACCAAGCGAAGCCGTGCGACGCCGGGGTTTCGTCGTGTTGGGTTAACCTTTGCCGGGTATCCGGCGCATCAACGCCTATACCGCCGCATCGCTGTTCCGGCGCGGTCACGCGCTGGAAAAGGCTGCACGACGCCTGCGTCATGGTTTCTTTTCGGTGATCGCGGCAGCCGGTTCGAGGAAAGGGCAAATTTAACGCTAACGCGCGAAATCCGCCGCGTTGCTCCATTCGCGGCCCGATTTCCAGACTTATGTGACACTCTTCGGGGATGCTGCGGCGCAGTCGATCGCCTCGCCAAGGTCCGACTGATTAACGGCCGCAAAACTCGCATGACCGCTTCCGGTCCCGTGCCCGCATGCTGAACCGCCATTTCTCCATCTACCTGGTCGCCTACATCCTGCCTGCGGCGGTGGGCTTCTTCGCGGTCACCGCCTACACGAGGCTGCTGACGCCCGCAGAGTACGGCGTCTATGTCGTCGGCATCAGCCTTGCCGGCATTCTGGGCGCGATCTTCTTCGCCTGGATCAAGCTGTCGGTGTCCCGTTATCAGGCGATGTCGGCGGAGGTGGATTTTCGCGGCACGGCGATGGTCGCCTTTGGGCTCACGGTCGCTGTGCTCTGTGCCGCGACCCCGCTGGTCTTCCTGTTCCGCAGCGACGTCAGCGTCGAGCTGCTGCTCGCCAGCATGTTCGTCGCGATCATGGCCAATGCGGTCGATGTCGGCCAGGAGTTCGAGCGCGCCAAATTGCGCCCCTACCGGTTCGCGGCGATTTCGATCGTCCGCAGCGTATCGAGCGTCGGCTTCGGCTTGCTCGGGATCTGGCTCGGCTGGGGCGGCATGGGTCTGCTCGCGGCGTTCGGGCTGGGCTCGCTGACCGGCATCATCCTCAATCTCGTCGGCGACCGCACCAGGATCGCAGGCTTCCAGCGTAGCCAGTTCATGCAGCTGGCGCGCTATGGCCTGCCGCTGACGCTGGCCGGTCTCTCGGTCGCGCTGTACTCGACCTGCGACCGTCTCATCGTCGCCTATCTCCTCGGCAGGGACGCCGCCGGCATCTTTGGCGTCGCCGCCGATCTGCCGCGCCAGTTCATGGTGATGATCGCCTCCAGCGTCGCCGCGGCGACCGTGCCGCTCGTGTTCCGATCGCTGGCGGAGAAGAACAATGAGACCACGCGCGAGCGGCTCACCGAGAGTCTCGAGCTGCTGCTCGTCGTCGTCGCGCCCGTCGCGATCTGGCTGGCGCTCGCGGCGGATCAGGTCGCAGGCACGCTGGTCGGCGTCGATTTCCGCGCCGGCGTGTCGGCGCTGCTGCCGACCCTGGTGCTCGCCCGCTTCTTCGGCATCGCCAATCAGTTCTACGTCCAGATCAGTTTTCAGCTCTCCGAACGGCCCTTCATGCTCGCGGCGCAGTCGTTCCTCACGCTGGTGGTGAGCGTCGCCTTGATGTTCGCGCTGGTCGCAGGTTACGGTCTCAACGGCGCAGCGCTGGCGACGCTTGCGACCGAAGCGATCGGCTTCGTCGTCGCCGTCGTGCTGATGCACCGCGCCCATCCCGTGCCGTTCGACGTCAACCGTCTCGCCGGCGTGGCCGCCTCCGCCGCCGCGATGGCGGCTGCGATCCTGATCGCGCGATCGCAGGTCAACGGCACCGGCTTCGTCGCGCTGATCATCGTGAGCCTCGCCGGCGGGCTCGCTTACGCCGCCGCGGCGTGGCTCCTCAATGTCGCAAATGTGCGAACGCTGTCGCTGCGCCTCCTGCGGACCTTCAACCGGAAGGCGCTGGGCGTCTAGCCGGATCTGACGAGGCGCCCGGCGCAGGCCGGCAGTCGCGAACTGCCGTCCCGGACCGTTGGCCGGGAATCTATTGCAGCGGCGACCGCGCCCCGGTCGCAGCATCGTAGACCAGGATTTGCAACATCGGGAACCTGCCGAGCAGCTCGGCGCCGGCCTCTCGGGCAGCCGTTTCGCTGTCGTAGCGGGTCTTGAAGTGGCCATCGACCACAAGCGTGAAGCCATCGGCCGGTGCGACGTCAGCCCTTTGAATGATTCTCGGCGCGATCTCGTCGACGTGCGCTGTCGGCTTTTTCATGGGGTACCTTCATATCGTTGCAGTAGACGGCTCGAGGCGTTCTTGCCCCCAACTGTCTCAGTCGTCCCTCACGATCTCAGGCTTGTCATACAAGACCGCGTTCAGGAGGGAACTGTGAACCTCGATCTTGCCGTTGTAGGTGATGAAACCGAGCTTGCGAAACTTGTTCATGAAGAAGCTGACGCGTGAGCGGGTTGTCCCGATCATCTCTGCGAGGGTCTCCTGACTGACCTGCGCCGAGATGGGCTGCGGGGCGCCATCCTTGCCAAAATTCGCCAGCAGCAGGAGAAGACGCGCAAGCCGCTTCTCGCTCGAATTGAACAACTGGTCGATCAGGTCTTCTTCGATGCGGCTGTTTCGACTGAGCAGATACTCCATGAACAACTCGGAGAACTTTGGTTCACCCTTGAGTGCCGTAAGCATCGCCGATTTCGCGATGGACGTGATCACGCACCGCTCCATCGCCATCGTCGTCGAGATCCGCAAGGGATGGCCGTTCAGGCAGCCTTCGCCGAAGAATTGTCCGGGCTCCATGATCCCGACCACGGCTTCCTTGCCCTGTTCGGAGACGACGAGAACCTTGATCCTCCCCTTCTGGATGTAGAAAACGGTATCCGCGGCGTCGCCTTGCGAGAACACGACCTGGTTCTTGTCGAAATTCAATATGGCCTTGCCGTCGCCGACCTTGGCGAGAAAGAGTTTTGGGTCGAACGCGCTTTTCGCCGCTCTTGGCATGACGTCGTCGAGAGCCTGGTGGAAGGTCAGTTTAGTGGAAGGTCAGTTTAGCAGGTCCGGTGCCGGGCGCGTTAGGCAAATCTTGCTTACACCCTCGGACCTGCCGATGATCCCGACCACACAATTGTGGCGGCGGCTTCGGCCGGCTCGCCATAAGCCTCGCCTGCGCTCAATGCCGTACGACCGTCTGATGCCGGTCCTTCATGAGTGCGGCATCCAGCTCTGTTTGGCTGATCGCGTAAGACTGGATCAGCAGTTGGGAGGCAGACCTCGCGGGCGTCTGAAACAGCGTCGCCACGCGCCGATAGGCGACCCTCGACAACCCTTCGATCTGCTCGTCGTCAGTCAGGACGACATATTCACCGGCGGGCTGAGCGCCCTCGAGGCCCTGAAGGACGAAGGGATTGGCGAACGAAACGGTGGTCCGCGTTGTTCTGATGGTCAATATGAGATCTCCTGGACGAACCTGCAGAGGCATACCGGTCACTTGCCGACGCTGCTCGTCGTGCCGGGCGGGAGACGGCCGTTAGAGAACTCTATCGGTTGGCTCGCTCTGCCGCAGAGCAGAATTGCTCACCTTTGAAGGAATGGTCCGCAATTGATCGTGAGCCGCGCGCCGATCACGCGATCGGCATCTGAGCACTTTTGCACATCATCCACCCCTGCTCAGGTCTAGGCTGACCGGCGATGGAACACCGCTTGGTCGTCCGTTGGTGAGGATGTGAAAATGAACATCTCTGGTGAAAGCCTTTTCGTCATATTGGCTGTGGGCATCGCGGCCGGTTGGCTTGCGGGCCAGATCGTCATGGGCACGGGCTTGGGTCTGGTCGGCGATCTCGTCGTGGGAATAGCGGGCGCCTTCATTGCGAGCTGGATATTCCCACAACTGGGAATTCATCTCGGTTCGGGGATCGTCTCGCAGATCATCGACGCTGCGGTCGGCGCGGTCTTGCTGCTGATGATCATCGGGCTCGTCCGCGGACGAAGAGGGTGGGGTGGAAGCTGGGGCGGCGGCGTTTGGCGCAAACGCTGGTAGGCGCGCGTCGTGAGAGTCTGCCTGGAACGAACGTCACCGGGGTGACTTGGTGATGGCGACCGGATGTGATGCCCACTCATCATATCTGATGAATGGCGGCCCCGGTTCGCACCCCCGTGCTGGGGCCGCTTCCTCGCGCGTTTCCCTTCAGCTGCTACCTGGCTGATCTCATCGGATCGTCCATGGATATTTTGCGGACGTTCCCGCACCTAGAGCATTCGAAGATTCGCAGATTGGGACCGTCGCAATTTGCCCCGACGTGGACCAGAATCATGCGGCTTTGGCAGGCCGGGCAGAGTGGCCGGGGTATCGGAATCAGCGTCGGTTCTGGACGAGCATAGACCTCGGACATATGAAGCTCCTGCCCATATGGCGGGGTACGCTGGACCCGAAGCCGCCGCCGATGACAGCCGAATCGACGGCTGCGTCGCGATGAGCATGCCGCGCTCGCGTGTCAGCCTCTGTTCAATATTGCTCACATTGCCGGAAAATCGCCGGCCGACCGGCGAATGCGTCCGACCTAACCCTTTCCATCTCAGTCGCGGTGTGTCATGGGGGGCAGGCTAATTCGGCGACAACGCCGGCTCCCGGCGTGAGCAATATTGCTCAGCAGGACATCCTGGTACGGATCAATATGAGCGCGTGCGGGGCACGACCTCATAACTGCTGCCGGAGGCGTCCGTGGGCGATAACAGTACTTCTTCGGTGGACATCGGGAGCAGACCAGAAATGACTCAAGGAACGCCGGAGATCCGCGCGTCGGCGCAGTTGCTCGCCCGCTATCGCGAGGCCGACAGTGCGCGCGGTGTTCTCGAACTGGTGATCACGGCGGTGCCGCTCTGCGTCATCTGGGCTCTGATCTGGGCTGCTCTTGACCACGGCTATTGGTTTGCTCTGCTGCTCGAGGTGCCTGCGGCGGGTTTGCTGGTCCGTCTGTTCATGATCCAGCATGATTGCGGACATGGCTCGTTCTTCCGCGGCCGCGTTGCGAACGACTGGGTCGGCCGAGCCATCGGCGTGATGACACTGACACCGTACGATTACTGGCGGCAAAACCATGCCCGCCATCATGCGAACTCCGGCAATCTCGATCACAGGGGCTCGGGGGACATCGATACGTTGACCGTGCGCGAGTTTCGCGACCAATCGCGATGGCGCCGGATGCTGTATCGTTTGTATCGGCATCCCATCGTGATGTTTGGCGTCGGTCCCACATATTTGTTCATCTTGAAGCATCGGTTGCCGGTCGGGCTGATGCGCGGCGGCTGGAAGCCCTGGCTGAGTACGATGGGCACGAACGTCGCGATCGCGATTCTCGTCGCTGTGATGATCCGGCTGGTCGGCTATGGGCCACTCCTGCTGGTCCACCTGCCGATCGTCGTTCTGGCGGCGTCGATCGGTGTCTGGCTGTTCTACGTCCAGCACCAGTTCGAGCACACCTACTGGTCCCATGACGAGACCTGGAATTTTCACGACGCTGCGCTGCACGGCAGCTCGCACTACCAATTGCCGGCTGTCTTGCGATGGTTCACGGCAAATATCGGCGTCCACCACATCCATCATTTGAGCAGCCGAATTCCCTGCTATCGCCTGCCGGACGTGTTGCGGGACCATCCGCAGCTCGCCGGCGTCGGACGGATCACGCTGCTGCAGAGCCTGCGGACCGTGCGGCTGACCTTGTGGGATGAGGAGCGGCTGCAACTCGTTTCCTTTGGAGAGGCTGCCTTGACCTCAACCGCCTCGCCGACGGCGGTCGCCTCGCGGCGGGGTCGCTGAAGGTCGTGAATGCACGCGCCCCCAGCTGCGTTTGCGGCTGAGGTTCGGCCGGACGGTGCTGGGCGTTTAGCCACCTTTCTCGACCAAAGCCTGTCGGTCCAAAGAATATAGGCCGGTTTCCGGCCGCATCGCGTGACCCGGATTGTGATCGCCGGGAGCTCCATTTCCGCAATGGGGACAAAAGCCGGCGGATCCGCCCCCTCCAAGGCGGACATTCTGCCGCAGCGATCGCCGCCAGCCTCAGGCCAGCCCCGGCCGCGAGCCACTCTTCCGCCTGCGCAAGCCGTCGTATATGAGAGATTTGTCGCCGGAACGTGCCGAATATCGCCACAGACGGAACGTATGGCGGCTGCGATTTCTTAATCCAAAGATCGCAATCTGAGACGTGATCGACATGAGCGCGGACTGGCATTTCGACCGGGGCATGGCATGAAAAACCGACTGACGACGGCGCAATCCACCCTGGCGATGCGGCGTTGGGCCCCTCCCTGCACGATCGCGCTTGCGGCGCTGGCCGTGCTTGCCGTGGCGAATCCGGCGACCGCGGCCAAGCAGGCGCGCCAGCCGGCCGAGGCGGTGGCGCCGCGGGAGGCCGGCGAGCCGATCATGGCGATCGTGTCGATCAAGAGCCAGCAGGTCACCTTCTACGACGCCGACGGCTGGATCCTGCGCGCGCCGGTCTCGACCGGCACCACCGGGCGCGAGACGCCGGCCGGCGTTTTCGCCGTCGTCGAGAAGGACAAGGACCACCACTCGACCATGTATGACGATGCCTGGATGCCGAACATGCAGCGCATCACCTGGAACGGCATCGCGCTGCATGGCGGGCCGCTGCCGGGCTAT
Source organism: Bradyrhizobium niftali (assembly GCF_004571025.1). Taxonomy (GTDB): domain Bacteria; phylum Pseudomonadota; class Alphaproteobacteria; order Rhizobiales; family Xanthobacteraceae; genus Bradyrhizobium; species Bradyrhizobium niftali. Next base: position 67,669 of record NZ_SPQT01000018.1, read on the forward strand.
GCCGCCTCGCACGGCTGCGTGCGGATGCCCTTCGGCTTTGCGGAGGGGCTGTTCGACAAGACCAACATCGGCATGCGCGTGATCATCTCGCCGAACGACGCGGCCCCGATCGATTTCACCCATCCCTCGCTGTTCGTGCCGAAGCGCGAAGCCATTGCGGCGGTGCCGAGCCGGGCCGACAAGCTCTCCGCCGAGGCCGAGGAGGCGACCCGGGCCGCCGACGAGGCCAAGAAGGCCGCGGCAATGGCCGCGAAGGAGGCTGCATCGCTTCCCGCCTCGCTGCGCAAGCTGGAACAGCAGAAGGCCCGCGCCGATGCCGAGCTCGCCTTCGCCGACAAGACGCTGGCGGCCGCAAAGACCGATCAGGCCCGCGCCAAGGCCGAGGAGCTGAAGCAGAAGGCCGCCACCAGGGCTGCCGATGCGGCAACGCAGCTCGACACCGCCAAGGCCGCTGCGCAGCCGAAGCGCGACGCGGTCGCTGCCACGAAGGAGGCCGCGAAGGCGACTGCGACCAAAAAGGCCGATGCGGTCAAGGCGGCGACCGACGCCAAACTCGCGCTCGAGCCGGTATCGGTCTACATCAGCCGCGCGACGCAGAGGCTCTATGTGCGGCGGAACACGCACAAGCCGGCGCCGGATGGCGGCGGCGAGGTGTTCGACACCAGCATCGAGGTCCCGGTCACGATCCGTAATCCCGACCGGCCGCTCGGCACGCATATCTTCACCGCGATGGCGAAGAACGATACCGGCCTGCGCTGGAGCGTCGTGACGATCGAAAACGGCGACGACGCCAAGGACGCGCTCGACCGTATCACCATTCCGCAGGACGTGTGGGATCGCATCGCGCCGACCGCGTTGCCGCGCTCGTCGATCATCATCTCGGACGAGCCGCTGAGCAGCGAGACCAATTACCGCACCGAATTCGTCGCGGTGCTGAGCAACCAGCCCCAGGGCGGGTTCATCACGCGCAAGCCGACCGCGCCGATGGACATTGCGAGCGACGACAGCTGGGACAATGGCGGCAACGGCTTCGGCTTCTTCTTCCAGCGCGATCCGAACCCGCAACCCGTCAACCCGCGCCGCCAGCGCGGCGGCTACCCGTATTATCAGCCGGCGCAGCCGATGCCGCGGAGCTTCTGGTAGGACGCGGGACGCAAGCTGAAGCGTCCCGCAACTACGGTTGCGCCGTGATCACCAGCGCCTGGATCTTGCCCTCGACCGGTCCGGCTCCATGGCGCGTTCGGATCGCCTCGGCAACGGCGTCCGTCGCAGCCTGAAGCTTGCTCGCATCCCTTGCCTCGATCTCGTTTCGCAGCGGCGTTCCCTGGCAGTATGCGAACGCCACATATTCGGGCGTCGGCGCGCGGCTCACCGCGGGAAGCGTTTCAATCGAGATGTGACGAAAGCCCGCCCGCTCCAGATCGGCGTTGATGACGGCCTTGTCGTGATAGCCGTGCGGCGTCCGCGCCATGAAGCGCGGCGGATCGTCGGGAAAGATCTTTCCGAGCACGGCCGTCGCCTCGTCGGCGAACATGTTCTCCTCGATGCGGTCCCACACGTTGAACACGAACGTGCCCTCCGGCCGCAAGACCCGCTTCGCCTCGGCGTAACCCATGATGCGATCCGGAAAGAACATGGCACCGAACTGGCAGCAGACCACGTCGAACGTGGCATCGTCGAACGGCAGCGCGGTGGCATCCGCCTGGCGCCAGGACATGCGCTCGTCTTCGCTTTGGTGCTGCGCCGCGACCGCGAGCATCGGCTCGTTGAGGTCGGTTGCGACGTAACGGATGCCGGCAGGCAGCGCCGCCGCCACGGCGCGCGTGACAGCGCCAGTGCCTGCGGCGGTTTCCAGCAGCGTAGACGGGGAGAGCGCGGCGACACGCCTGGCGATGTCGGCGGCGTAGTGGGAAAAGATCAGCGGGACGAGATACTCGTCGTAGATTTTCGGGATCGAGCCGGCGAAGACCTTGTCGGTGGAGGACATGTTTGCCTCGCTGAAGGTTCGGACACGGGATCAAGCTAACATGGAACGCCATCTACCGCGCGAGCAGCGACGTGAACCCCGCCGGTTCCTGCATCCGGGCATCCACCTTCTCCTTCCGCTTGGCTGGCACGTGGATGGCCGGGACAAGCCCGGCCATGACGCTGCGGAAGCTTCAGTGCACGGGAACGCCCACCTCATATGCGGACGCGGCGGCCAGTGACCGGTCCTACGATTTCGCGACAACCTCCCGGATCGGCCGTGATCCATCCCAGTTCATCGCCGCTTGCCGGACCTTCTCGAAGAACGGCCCCTTGGTGCCGCTGATGTCGGAGATCTCGATCACGGTTCCCGGATGCGCCTGGGTGTCGAAATAGGCAAAGCGTCCCTTGTCGCCGCCGATCTGGCCCTCGTGGCCCACTTTGTAACCAAGTCCGAGCACCTTGTCGTAGAGCGTCTGGTAGTCGTGGCTCCAGTACGACATGTGCTGGAGTCCTTCGTGGCCGGCGTCGAGGCATTCCTTGTACATCGAAGGCGCATCGTTGCGCTGCTGGATCAGCTCGATCTGGAGGTCTCCGGAATTGGCCAGCGCAATGCTCATCTCGACGGCAGAGTCCTGGCCGCGATGACGGAACCAGTCGATCCGGACGCGGTCCATGTAGTACCAGGGGCCGACGCCCATCACCTCGATCCAGTGCTTCATCGCGGCGTGGATGTCCCGCACCACATATCCGTTCTGGCGCACCGCGCCGAAGATGCGGCTCATGCCCGCGCTCCTCTTCTTGGCCTATTCACCTCGGGGCTATCGCATATGGCAGCGGGAGGCTGCTGGACGAGCTCGGCCTGCATGGTTCGAGACGCCCGCTTTGGCGGGCTCCTCACCATGAGGGTCTGAAATCTTGCCGCAATACGCGACCTCATCCTGAGGGCCCGCCGTAGGCGGGCGTCTCGAAGGATGGGCCGCACGCAAGCTTCTCGCCATGTTCTCTTCATATGCGATAGCCTTGCTATTCACTTGACTTCGATGCCGGCGTCCTTGGCAACCTGCTTCCAGGCGGCGATGTCGCGCGCGTTGATGTCGCGCTGCTCCTCGCCGGGCACGAATTGCGGCGTAATGCCGAGCGCCAGCAGCTTGTCCTTCACCTCGGCATCGCCGAGCGCGTCCTTCAGGGCCGCCGAGAGCTTCTTCGCGACCGGCTCGGCAAGGCCTGCCGGCGCATACATCGCCCAGGACAGGCTGCGGTCGAACGCCACGCCCTGTTCCTTGTAGCTCGCGACGTCAGGCAGGCTCGGCGAGCGCTCGCCGCAGGCGGCCAACGCCTTGATCGAGCCGTCCTTCACCAGCGGCGTCGCGGTCGCCATGTCGAGTGTCGCAAGCGAGATGTGGCCGCCGAGCAGGTCGCCAGCGAGTTTTGCGATGCCGTTGAAGGGCACGTGGTCCATCTTGATGCCGGCCTGCTGCATCAAGATCTCCGCGCAGAATTGCCCGGTCGAGCCGACGCCCCAGCTGCCGTACTGGATCGGCTCGCCCTTCTTGGCGAGCGCGATCAGGCCCTTGATGTCATTGGCGGCAAAATCCTTGGTCGCCACCAGCATGATCGAGGAGGTGCCGACGCGGCCGATCGTCGTGAAATCCTTGATCGGATCGTAAGCCAGCTTTGGATAGATCGCGGGCGCCAGCACATGCGTGGTCATGCCGCCGATGGTGATGGTGTAGCCGTCGTTCGCCGCCGCCGCCACCATCTGCGTGCCGAGCGTGCCGGCCGCGCCGGTGTGGTTCTCGATATAGACGCTCTGTCCGAGCGTCTTGCCCATCTTGTCCGCGAGCAGCCGGCCGATCACGTCGCCGCCGCCGCCGGCCGCATAGGGCAGCAGCATCCTGATCTTGTGGCTGGGGTAGGCGGCCGGGTCCTCGGCGCGCGCCGGCAGCGACACCGATAAGGTAAGCAACGACAAGATGATGATGCGCAGCTTCGTGATGGTTTGCCGCGCGGGCAAAAGGCGAGCGAAGCGCGCCATGACGTCGTCTCCCAAATTGCTCTCCGCTGATCGAGGCAGCGGAGTTGAATGCGACCGCTCTGGCGGAGTTGTTGCTGAGCCGCGGCCGGCGATCCTCGTACAGGAAGCCCGGCGGCGATCGCTGGTCCGGTTGACTAGCGAACGATCGTTCGTTAGTCAAGCGCATGGTTGTCCACACCTCCAGCGCGGCGGAAGCGGCCGCGCCCACCACCCGCGAGCGCATCCTCATCGAAGCGCTCAATCTGTTCGCGCAGAGCGGCTATGGCGGCGCCTCGATGCGCGAGCTCGCGCGCCGCGTCGGCATCCGCGAGAGCAGCCTCTACAATCATTTCGCCGGCAAGGCCGCGATCCTCGAAGCGATCGTTGCCGAGCACGGCCCGGCCAGCTCGGCGAGCCGGCTGGAGGAGCCGCGCTACAAGCAGCTCGCGCGCCAGCCCGCCGCGTTCTGCCGGCAGTTTGCATTGGACCTCGTCGAGCAATGGTCCGATCCGCGCGAGCATCAGTTCCAGAAGGTGATCACCGCCGAGCGCAACCGCGTGCCCGGCATCCGTGCCAAGTTCGCCGACCATTTTTACGCGCGCGAGCAGAGCCTGATGACCGATTACTTCCGCGGCTTCGCGCTCGCCGGCCTCGTCGCGACGCCGGATCCGCGCGAGACCGCACGGCTGTTCGCGGCGGGCCTCATCTATATCCGCCTCGAACATTACGTGATGGGCGCGACGCCGTCCTCGCGGCCGAAGGTGATCGAGGCGATCGACCGCTATCTCGCCTTCTTCCTGTCGTTGATCGCGGCAGGCAACGGCGACGACAAGAAACGAAAACCCAAGGGAGAAACGCGTGGCAAGGCTGCCCCTGATTGATCCGGAGACGACGAGCGGCGACATCCGCGCCTCGTTCGACCGCATGCCGGTCAAGCTCAACATCTTTCGCATGATGGCGCATGCCGAGGCCAACATGATCCCGGCGATGCGGCTCGGCAATTCGATCCTGCACAAGCAGAAGCTCTCGGCGGTCAACCGCGAGCTCCTGATCCTCCAGGCCGCGCAGCTCGAAGGCGGCGCGTATGAGTGGCGCCAGCACGTGCCGATCGCGCTCGGCGTCGGCTGCACGAAAGGACAGATCGATGCGGTCGAGCGCTGCGAGTACGATGCTGCCGGCTTAAGCGATGCCGAGCGCGCGCTGCTGAAATTCGGCCGCGAGGTCGTCGAGAACGTCCGCGTTGCGGAAGCGACCTTCGCCGGCATGCGCCGCCACTTCAGCGACCAGGAGATCGTGGAATCGATCGTCGCGCTCGGCTTCTACATGATGATGGCGCGCCTCACCGAGGCGACCGAGACCGACCTCGATCCCGCGGCCGGCATGAAGGTCTATGACGGCGGCAAGAAATAGGCGGAGCGCATGGCTGAGAATTCCGAGATCAAGCCGGAGCGTTACGTCCGTCCGCCAAGCGCCGAGTCGCTCGGCGAGGCGCCGGGGAGGGGACGTCTCAGCGGACGCCGCATCCTGATCGTCGGCGGCGGCCAGCGCGTGTTCGATGCCTTAACCGATCCGATCGGCAACGGCCGCGCCATGAGCATCCTCTGCGCCCGTGAAGGCGCGAAGGTCGCAGTCGCCGATCTCAACCGCAGCTCCGCCGAACAGACGGTGAAGCGCATCACCGACGAAGGCGGCGAGGCTTTTGCCATCGCGGCCGACGTCACGTCCGAGGCCGACGTTCAGCGCATGGTCGACGATGCGCACCGCGCGCTGGGCGGGCTCGACGGCATGGTTCTGAACATCGGCACCTTCGGCAAGGTCGGTCTCGATGCCGTCAGCCCCGAGGAGTGGAACAGGATCTACGACGTCAATGTCCGCGGCCCCATGCTGTGCTCCCGCGCCGCTCTGCCGAAGTTCGACAATGGCGGCGCCATCGTCTTCATCTCCTCGATCGCGGCGCTGAAGGCCGGATCGCAGATGGCGGTGTATGACTCCTCCAAGGCCGCGCTCGGTGGCCTGATGCGCAACATCGCCCATCTCGGCGCGCGCCGCGGCATCCGCGCCAACCTCGTCTATCCCGGCCTCGTCGACACTCCCAACGGCCGCGAAGCCGGCGCCGGCCGCCCCTCGCGCGGCAAGGGCCATGTCCCCTTCGGCCGCCAGGCGACCGCGTGGGAGATCGCCTATGCGGTGCTGTTCTTCCTGTCGGACGAAAGCGTCTACGTCACCGCGCAGACGCTCGCGGTGGATAGCGGCCTGAGCGGGATGTAGGATCTGATCCCGTAGCCCGGATGGAGCGAAAGCGTAACCCGGGAGCGCTGCCTCATCGCCCGAGCTGACCCGGATTGCGCTGCGCTCCATCCGGGCTACGGACGCGAGCGGCGGCGAGTGCCTATCGCCCGTGCGATCGTGCACGACAGATGAGATGGTCGAGCGAGAGGCTCCCCGGCCCGTAGGCCATGATGCCGAGCGCCATGGCCGCCCAGGTGAGGTGGATCGGCCAGCCGTCGGGCACCGTGAGCTCGACGATCACTGTCATGAACAATAGTCCGAGTCCCGCAAACCGCGTGCCTAGTCCCAGCACCAGCAGGATCGGGAACATGATCTCTCCGCAGCCCGACAGGAAAGCCATCACCGCCGGCGCCGGAAAGTGGTAGGGCCCGCCGGGCAGATGCAGCATGAACTCGTCGCTAAACAGCGTCACCGCGGTGTCGTTGAGCCGCAGGAAGCCCCCCCATTTCAGCATGCCCGAGCGCCAGAACGGTACGGACAGCGCCACGCGCAGCACGAGCTGGACAAGCGAGGGAGCCGCAATCGTCTGCACCAGCTGATTGGCCTTGTCGACGAGCAGCCCGAGTGACGGCAGGCTGCCGCTGGTCGTCATGCGTTGGTCCGTGATCATCATGCATCTCCAGCAGCAAGCGAGGTGAATGCGCCCGCCTCGATCAGGCCGGCGATGTTCGCGGCGATGTCGAATTCAGGCGATGCGTCGAACGCTGCCATTGCGGCCGCGCCGAGCGGTTGGCCGGACATCAGGCTGGCGGCAAAGACGGCGCCGCCGGGCGGAAGGTGGCGCACCACGACGTCGAATTCGGCCCGGGTGATCAGGGCGTCTTCCGGCGTGGACGCGTCGATGCGTGCCACGGGCGCGCTGTCGCGATTGGCGGCAAAGATCGTCACGGCCGCATATGGCGATCGTACGATTCGCGTGGCCGGATGCGGCGCGAGAACGAGATCGCCAAGCCGCTCCGGCGCGATGGCGAACAGCCGCATCGGCGCCAGCGTTAGCGCGTCGGCGGCATGATAGGCATCGAGCCAGGCGCGCTCGATGCGGGCGACGTCGGCGAGCCAGGGCATATCCTGCGCATGCTCGTACCCGGCGATGAAGTCCGGAAAGTCGTGGCCATATTCGAACAGCAGCGGCGAGGCCGGCGGGCTGCTGCGGACATGGAAGCGCGCCATGGCGCGGAAGAAATCGGGTCCCGTGATGCGCTGCACCGCCGGATAGATCGCAGCCAGCGTCTCGATCAGGCTGACCGTGACGTTGTTGCGGTAGACGTCGTAGCGTCGGCCCGCCGGCTTGCCGTTCCGGCCGGCCACGGCCGTCGGCACCTCGCGCGCGGGGTCGAGCAGCGGTGGCGCGAAGGCTGCGGCAAATCCAAGGTCAGCATCACGCCGCATGGCGATCCTCCGTTGCTGCGGCCAGCTTGCAGCGATCGAGGATCGCCTGCGCGGCGGCGGCCTCGGCCCGCAGGATCGGCCATGCCGGGATGCTGCTGTCCCATTCGATCAGCGTTGGCACGGGACCGCGCCGCGCCACGATGATCTCGAACAGCTTCCACACGGCGTCCGCGACCGGGCCGTCGTGGCTGTCGATGAGGAGGAGGTTGCCGTCATCATCGGTCTGCTCCGCGTGGCCGGCGAGATGAATCTCTCCGACGTGAGCAAGCGGGAAATCGGCGAGGTAGTCGAGCGCGGGGAAGCCGTGATTGGTCGCTGACACGAACACGTTGTTGATGTCGAGCAGCAGGCCGCATCCCGTGCGCGCCACGATACCGCGAATGAAATCGGTCTCGCTCATCGCGGACTCGCAGAAGGTCAGGTAAGTCGACGGGTTCTCCAGCAGCAGCGGACGGCGGATCGCCTCCTGCACCTGGTCGATGTGATTGCAGACGCAGGCCAGTGTCGCCTCGGTATAGGGCAGCGGCAGCAGATCGTTGAAGAAGCTGGTCTCATGCGTCGACCACGCCAGATGCTCTGAGACCAGTGCGGGCTGGTAGCGCGCGACGAGGCTGCGGAAGCGCGCCAGATGCGTCTTGTCGAGCGGCTGGGGTCCGCCGATCGACATGCTGACGCCGTGCAGGGATAGCGGATGGTCGCGGCGGATCGTCTCCAGCGCGCGATGCGGCGGTCCGCCCGCGCCCATGTAGTTCTCGGCGTGCACCTCAAAGAAGCCGGCTTGCGGGCCGGCTTCGAGAATCGCGGGAAGGTGCTCGGGCTTGAAGCTGGTTCCGGCGACACCGCCGATCGGAAGTGAAAAGCGGAGCGGCACGGTGGCGGGCTTGATGGCCGTGATCATGATACCTCTCCGCTTCCTTCGTGTGGCGTGATGGATCGGCCGGGCCGTCAGACCGGCTTGAGCGAGCCCTTCTTGCCGCCCGGCAGGTCGATGCTGGTGCAGGTGCCGCCCTGCACGAATTTCCAGGCGTTGCCCTGGAAGTCGACGGTCGAGGTACCCTGGCAGGTCGTGCCCGGGCCCGCCGCGCAATCGTTCTGGCCCTTCAGCGCGACGCCGAAGCATTTCTCCTTCTTGGCGGCGACGGCGGCATCGGCCTCGGCCTTGGTCAGCGGGCCGGCGGCGGCAAGGGTCGCGAGCGCGGTCGACATGGCGCCGGCGAGAGCGAGCGTGGTGACAACGTGTTTGGCAGACATCGCAGTTCTCCTGTTCGAGATGGCATCGCCTGGCAGGCGAGGGCGCATTGTCTCATTCGCCTCGCGCGCAGCCGGCGTTACGGTCGGGATGCTCACGAATCCGTGAGACCGATTGGTCGGGGCGCCCGGTTGGTGCGCTTGGGCCGGGATTAACGGGCAAGCGCCGGCGCAAATCCAATGCCTTGGCTCTATCGAGACGTTAGCTACAGGGCATTGGCAAGGATGGCCCGCAGCTGTCAGAGGTAACGATTGACGGGCGGCGGCGTAGAACGATGTCAGATGATGCGCTGGCCCCGCGAAGGCGAAACCGCGATGAACGTTGATCCCGCACGGCGGATTCAGGCGATCGCACGGCTGACGGTCAGCATCCGCCTCGCCGTGTCCGCGCTGGTCCTGGCAGCGATCCTGCTGACGGCCGCCCTTTCCAGCCTGTTGTGGTGGCGCACGGCGGAGGCGACCAGCCGGCAACTCGCTTCCACCATCAACGAGCAGATCGTGGCGGCGGTGCGCAAGGAGGTCTCGGCCATCGTCGACGAGGCGCGCGCCGCGCATACCGCCATTCGCACGCTGTTCCTCCAGAATGTGCTCGACACCCGCGAGGCCGACAAGCGCGAGTTCGTCTTTCTCTCGCAGTTGCAGTCGCAGGCGACGATCTCCTGGGTCGCCTTTGGCTGGCCCGACGGCTCGTTCTTTGCTGCGCACAAGCTCGGCGACCGCCGGCTGGAAATGATGGAGATCTCGCTGACCGACCATCCGGGTCAGCGCCGCGTCGACGAATACGACGTCGTGCCCGGCGACATCGAATTCGCCAACCGCCGTTTCGAGCCGACCGATTTCCGCGTCGCCGACCAGGCCTGGTTCAAGGCCGGGCTCACCGCGGACGACCCGCAATGGTTCAGGGTCATGGGCCATCCGACCGGCGAGCGGCCGTCGATCGCCTTTGCCGGACCGATCGACGTCTACCAGGAGCGGCAAGGTGTTCTGGCCGTCGTCATCGAATATACAAGGCTCGCGCGCTTCCTGTCGCAGCTTGAGGTCGGGCGCACCGGAACCGCTTTCATCGTCGATGGCAGCGGCGAGCTCGTCGCAGCCCCCGACAAGGATGCCGACGAGCTGCATCCGGCGCGCGGCGATATCACGCTGCTCCCGCTGGCGCGCGCAGCGCTCGAAAAGGCGGGCGAGGCCGGCCGCAAGGAGGCCAGGCGGAGCCGCCTGACCTCACGCGGCGCGGCCTACGAGGTCGCGCTGACGCCGCTGCCGTTTCCCGGCTGGTCGCTCGCCACCGTGATCCCGGAGGCCGAATTTCTCGGGCCCGTCGAGACCACGCTTCGCCGTCTGATCCTCGGCCTTGCCGTCGGCGCGGTGCTCGCGGCGCTGGCGTCGGCGATGCTGGCGCGCTCCGTCATCGCCGCGCCGTTGTCGCGCGTCGTCGGCGAGCTCCGCCATGTCGAAGCGTTCGCGCTGGAGCAGGTCCGCCGCCACCCGTCGCGCCTCAAGGAAATCGCGAGCCTGTCGGGTGCGATCGCGGAGATGGCGGCCGGCCTTTCCGCCTTCCGCAAGTACATCCCGGCGGATCTCGTCCGCGCCCTGCTGCGCCAGGGCGTCGAGGCAAGGCCCGGCGGCAGCATCCAGGAGCTCAGCGTGATGTTCATCGACATCGCCGGCTTCACCGGACTATCCGAGCGGATGGGCGACCGCGTGGTGCCGCTGCTGTCACGCTATCTCGACCTCACTTCGGAAATCATCGTCGCCAATGGCGGCACCATCGACAAATTCATCGGCGACGCCGTCATGGCGTTCTGGGGTGCGCCGCAGCCGCAAAAGGACCACGCTGCGCGATGCTGCCGCGCGGCGCTGGCCTGCCGCAGGGTGATCGACCAGTCTGGCCTTGCCGACGATCTCGGCCAGCCGCTCCAGATCCGCATCGGCATCAATTCCGGCCGCATGCTGGTCGGCAATATCGGCTCGGAGCTGCGGCTGAACTACACCGTGATCGGCGATGCCGTGAATGTCGCCAGCCGGCTGGAGAGCGCCAACAAATCCTACGGAACGCAAATCCTGATCGGCGAGGCGACCGAACGTCTGGCGCGCGGTGCCATCGTCTCGCGTGAGATCGACCGCATTGCGGTTTACGGACGAGAGGAGGGGCTCTCGGTCCACGAGCTCGTCGGAAACGCGGATGAAGGCCCGGTCGCGGCGGGATGGATCGCGGACTACGAACGCGGTCTTGCCAATTACCGCTCGCACCGGTTTGCCGACGCGCTCGCTGATTTCGAAGCCGTTCTGAGCGAGCGCGGCGCCGATCGCCCGGCCGAACTCATGCGCGACCGCTGCCGGCAGCTTGCTGCCGCCGCGCCCGATGCTGCGTGGCGCCCGATCGCGGCGCTGACGACAAAATAGTCGCGGAGGCGAGGACCGGGCGGCCTGCATGGATGTGGGCCGTCGACCGCGCCGGCATGTCTCCCCGATGTCGTCCTGGCTTTCGCCAGGACGACATCGCGATTTGCTGTTCCAGGATCGCAAGCCTTGGTCCATTGTGATATCGGGCCACGGCCTTTCCGGACGGACTCCAGGACATGAAAACCACCCTGCTGAAATCCGAAGACTACACCCGCTCGCCCTGGAAGAACGGCGGCGGCATCTTCACCGATATCGCGGACGCCCATCGTGCAGGTAGCCCGGCGAAGGATTGGGACAGCCTGCTCTGGCGCTTTGCGTCCACGCCGATCGTGGCGCCCGGTCCGTTCTCCTACATGCCCGGCATCGACCGCTTGCAGATGGTCGTCGCGGGGCGCGGGCTGGTGCTGAAAGCACCGGGGCAGGAATTCGACGAGCGCGAACCGTTCACGACCGTGCGCTTCACCGGCGAGCTCGAGATCGTGACCGAGCTCGAGGCCGGTCCCGTCGAGGTCGTGAACCTGATGGCCCGGCGCGGTGCGGCGGAGATCGCGCTTCTGGCACTCCGGGAGCCCGGCGATCGGCCATTGTCCGCCGGCACGCATCTGGTTTACGCGGTTTCCGGCAATTGCAGCATTCGTCTCAATAGCGAGGAGTTTGTCATCCCCGATGGCAGCACGCTGAAGGTCGAGCTGACCGAGGCATCGCAACTCGCGCTCGTTTCGGGGCTGGCGGTGCTGGGATCGATCCGGCTCGCCGGCTAGGCGGCAGCCGCGCGGCCGATGCGCACAATCCGGGCAACTGGCTAGGTTGACGCGGTCGCGCCGGAGCACGATATCTCCTCACGTGCAGACCGCCGCGAAGGGCCAGGATATGAACGCGCCAGACAAAAATCCGCCCGCCACGCTGTCCGACGGCGTCGTCGACTGGCTGACCAACGGTACGCGCGACGAGCGCTTCATCGACAATATCTTTGCGCAGATGTGTCTCCGCCTCCAGCAGGCCGGCATTCCGCTGAAGCGGTCCACGCTTCACGTCCTGATCCATCATCCGCAATGGCTGGGGGCCCGCTTCATGTGGTCCGACGGCATGCGCGAGGCCGAGATCGCGCGGGTCGATTATGACGTGCGCGAGCGGTCCGAATTCATCGGCAGTCCCGCCAACGAAATGTTCGAGGGGGCGACCGAGGTGCGCGAGAACCTCGAACGCGATCCGGCGCTCGGCCGCAAGCACGCCCTCTATGACGAGATGCGGACCAAGGGCCTGACCGACTATGTGGCCTGGCCGCTCTACTACACCCTCGGCAAGCGCCATCTCGTCACCTTCGCGACCGACCGTCCCGGCGGTTTCAACGACGCGCACATCGCTGCGCTGAAGAAACTGCTGCCGGTGCTGGCGCTGGTCAGCGAAATCCGCATCAAGAACCGGCTGGCGCGAACGCTGCTGGAGACCTATGTCGGCTCCCATGCCGGCGAGCTGATCCTGGCCGGCGCCACCAGGCGCGGCACCGGCACCACGGTGCGCGCCGCGATCATGATCTGCGACCTCAGGGATTTCACGAAAATCTCCGACAACTGGCCGCGCGACGACGTCATCGACCTGCTCAACGACTATTTCGACGCGATGTCCGAGCCGATCGCGCGGCACGGCGGCGAGATCCTAAAGTTCATCGGCGACGGCCTGCTCGCGATCTTCCCGCTCAGCCAGCCCAATGCCTGCGCAAACCTGCTGCATGCCGTGACCGAGGCCCGAGCGGCGATGGTCGCGCTGAACGAGCGGAATAACGGCAGCGGCCGCGCGCCGCTGAACTACGGCATCGGCGTCCATGTCGGCGACGTCATGTACGGCAATATCGGCTCGACCACCCGGCTCGACTTCACCGTGATCGGCCCCGCCGTCAACATGGCTTCGCGTCTCGAGGCGCTCACCAAGCAGCTGGGAAAAAAGGTGCTGCTGTCCCGCGCGTTCGCCGATTTGGTGGAGCCGAGATTCGAGCTGGAGCGGGTAGGCGAACACGAGGTGCGGGGATTCAGCGAACCGATCGAGCTGTTTGCGTTCGAGCCGGGCCCCACGACGTGATCGCGAGCTGACGCAAGCGCCATCGGCAAAATCTTCGATCGGGGAGTCTTGTTGCCAACGCGGGAATGTCCGACTACCCTTTACCCTGGGTAGCCCAAACGTTCCTACGATTGGCCGCGCGTTCATGCCAAAATTTCTTCGCATCGGAGTCCATCAGTCCAACGTCTCCGGATACACGTCGAAGGCCTGGTGTGTCAGGCGCGTTGGCTCGGCGGTTTTCCTGAAGTGGGGCGCCGTGGAGGTCCATGGCGCCGGAGACGGGCGCAAGGTCTACTGGTCGCGTCTGCCGCAGGAGAAGACCATTCGTTGCGGCACGGCGCAGCGTGCCCAGGACTATGCCAAGGCCGCGATCGCGCGGCGCCGCAACCATCGTTACGAGCCGCTGGCCGGGCCGATTGCGAACCGGCGCCGGTCGACCGGCGGCAGCGCCGAGCCCAAACAGGCACTCGCCACCATCCTGATCGTCGATATCGTCGGTTCCACCGCAAAGGCCGCGAAGCTGGGCGATGCGCGCTGGACGAAGATCATGGGCCACTATTACGCGGCCGTCCGCAAGGAGCTGAAGACCTCGCGCGGCAAGGAAGTCACGACGACCGGCGACGGCGTGCTCGCGACGTTCAAGGCGGCCGCCGCCGGCATCAGCTGCGCGACTGCGATCCAGAAAGCCGTGCGCACGCTGGGCCTCGACATCAGGGTGGGCCTGCACGCCGGCGAATACACCATCAGCGGCGGCGAAATGGTCGGTCTCGCCTTTCACATCGGCACCCGTGTCGCCGCCAAGGCGCGCGCCGGCGAGGTCCTGGTGTCGAGTGCGGTGAAGGATTTGCTGAAGACCCAGTCGGCGATCAGCTTCAGGGACCACGGGGTGCATCAGCTCAAGGGCGTGCCGGAGAAGTGGCGGCTGTGGCGGGTGGAGGGGTGAGGGGGCTTGTTATGAGCGGCAGGATAGCGTCCGTCATGCTTCCGTGATTTTGCTGCGCTTTCGTCTGCGTTCGATCGTGTTCGTTGTGCGTAGGAACCGAGCTCGCGTTTGACAAAGTCGACATGGCGCCGCTACGTTCGGTAAAAAAGCGGCACGTTGCGCAATTCGCGCATTGGCACGCGGTGAACTGGTGTCATCGACCGGGCCGTATACGCGCCTTGATCGACACGAGGTCAGGGAGGACAAGTCATGAGCGGCTTTGCGCTTTCGCGTCGTTCATTGATCGGAGCCGGTATCGGCGGTGCAACGCTGGCGGGCCTCGGCGATTTTTCCGCTGTGGCGGGGGAGTTGCGGCTGCGCATGTTCTGGTGGGGCGCCAAGGAACGGGCGGAGCGCACCGACAAGGTCAACAAGCTCTATGTGAGCGGCCATCCGGAGGTGACGATCGCCGGCGAGTCGCTAGGCTGGACCGACTACTGGGCGCGGCTTGCGACGCAAACCGCCGGCCGCAATGCAGCCGACGTGCTGCAGATGGATTACCGCTACATCTACGAATACGCCCGCCGCGGCGCGCTGTTGCCGCTGGACAATTACGTGCCGAACGCTCTCAACCTGACGGATTTCAGCCCGGCCGCGGTCGACAGCGGCAAGGTCGACGGCAAGATCTACGGCGTCAGCCTCGGCCTCAACTCAACGGCGATGGTCTACGACAAGGCGCTGATCCAGAGTCTCGGCTTGAGAGAGCCGGTCTGGAACATGACATGGAGCGAGATTGGCGATCTCGCCGCCGAGATCACCAAGGCCGCCAAGCGCGACGGTTTTACGGGCATGGAGGACGGCGGCCGCAACGAGCCGCTTCTCGAGGTCTGGCTCACCCAGCGCGGCAAGTCGCTGTACACGGGCGAAGGCAAGGTCGGCTACGACGAAAAGGACATGGCCGAATGGTTCGCGTTCTGGAGCGACCTGCGCAAACGCGGCGCCAGCGCCGCGCCGGATACCCAGGCGCTCGACCGCGGCGAGATCGACTCGAACCTGTTGTCGATCGGCAAGACGGCGATGGCGTTTGCCCACTCCAACCAGCTGGTCGGCTTCCAGGCCATCAGCAAGAGCAAGCTCGGCCTGTCCACCTATCCCGATGGAGGAAAAGGCGCGAAGCCCGGCCAGTATCTGAAGCCGGCCATGATGTGGAGCGTCGCGGCGCAGTCGAAACAGGCCGAGGCGGCGGTCAAGCTCGTGAGTTACTTCGTCGCCGACCTCGAAGCCGGCAAGGTGCTCGGCGTCGAACGCGGCGTGCCGCCGTCATCAGCGGTGCGCAACGTCGTGACGCCGACGCTCGACGACCTCGGTCGCGCCATGGTCGACTACATCAGCCTGGTCAGCGACAAGGTTGGGCCGTTGCCGCCTCCGCCGCCGCGCGGCGCCGGCGAAATCCAGAGCGTGCTGCGGCGCGTCAATGAGCAGGTCGGTTTCGGCCGCCTGACCCCCGCCGACGGTGCCAAGCAGTTTGTCGCCGAGGCGGCCGCCGTGCTGGCCCGCGGATAGAAGCGGTGGCGGATACACTGATCGACGCTGCCACACCCGTCGCGGCCGCACGCGCGCCCGAATCCTCCTGGCGCGACAGCGCCGCGGGCTATCTGTTTCTCGCGCCCTGGCTGATCGGCTTTTTCGGGCTCACGCTGGGGCCGGCGCTGGTCTCGCTGTATCTGTCGTTCACGGATTACGACCTGTTGAGTAATCCTCGCTGGGTCGGCGCCGCCAACTACGTGCGCATCGCGACCAGCGATCCCAAGTTCAGCGCGGCGATGCACGTCACCTTCCTCTATGTGGCGCTGGCCGTGCCGTTCAAGCTCACCTTCGCGCTCCTGGTGGCAACGATCCTGAACCGGGGCCTCCGCGGCCTGCCGCTGTACCGGGCAATCTTCTATCTGCCGTCGCTGATCGGCGCCAGCGTTGCCATCTCGGTGCTGTGGCGCCAGTTGTTCGCCGGCGACGGCCTGCTCAACCAGGCGCTGAAGCTCGTGGGCATTCATGGACCGAGCTGGATCTCCAATCCCGACACCGCCCTCTACACCCTGGTGGCGCTGAGCGTGTGGCAGTTCGGCTCGCCGATGATCATCTTCCTCGCCGGCCTGCGCCAAATTCCGAAGGACGTCTATGAGGCCGCTGAGATCGATGGCGCCAGCCGCAGCCAGCAATTCTGGCGGATCACCCTGCCGCTGCTGACGCCGGTGGTCTTCTTCAACGTCGTGGTGCAGACCATCGACGCCTTCAAGGCATTCACGCCGGCCTTCATCATCAGCGGGGGCACCGGCGGCCCGATCGATGCGACGCTGTTCTATACGCTCTATCTCTACCAAGAAGCCTTTGCCTATTTCCGCATGGGTTATGCCTCCGCGCTGGCCTGGGTGCTGGTGGTGATCATCGCGGCCTTCACCGCGTTGTCCTTCCTGTCATCGCGCTACTGGGTGCACTACGATGGTTGATCTCGCGACATCGGATGAGATTCCGCACCCTCGCAACGGACGCGGCCGCGCGCTGATCTATCATGTCGTGCTGTGCCTCGCCTCGATTGCCATGCTGTATCCGCTGTTGTGGATGCTGGCGAGCTCGTTCAAACCGGACAGCGACATCTTTGGCGACGCCTCGCTGTGGCCGCGCCATTTCAGCCTCGACGCCTACTGGCGCGGCTGGTCCGGGCTGCAGGTGACCTTCGGAAGGTTCTTCCTGAATTCGCTCGTGGTTTCGCTGTGCAGCGTGGTCGGCAACGTGATGTCGTGCTCGCTCGCGGCCTACGCGTTCGCCCGACTGAAATTCCGCGGCCAGAAGTTCTGGTTCGCGCTGATGCTCGGCACCCTGATGCTGCCGTACCACGTGACGTTGATCCCGCAATACATCCTGTTCCTCAATCTCGACTGGGTCGACACCTTCCTGCCGCTGATCGTGCCGAAATTCCTGGCGGTGGACGCCTTCTTCATCTTCCTGCTGGTGCAGTTCTTCCGCTCCATCCCGCGCGAACTCGACGAGGCCGCGATGATCGACGGCTGCGGGCCGTGGCGCATCTACTGGATCGTGATCCTGCCGCTGTCGGTGCCGGCGCTTGCCACTGCCGCGGTCTTCACCTTCATCTGGACCTGGGACGACTTCTTCGGGCCGCTGATCTATCTCAACGACATGAATTCCTACACCGTGCAGCTCGGCTTGCGCAGCTTTGTCGATTCCACCGGCAAATCCGACTGGAGCGGCCTGTTCGCCATGTCGACGCTGACGCTGCTGCCGCTGTTCGTCCTCTTCCTGCTGTTCCAGCGTCTCTTGATCGACGGCATCGCCACCACAGGGATGAAGGGGTGACGATATCGGACGCATCCCCGCATCGACTGCTAACCAGGGAAGAAAAGTCATGAGCAAACTGCGCTTCGCCGCGATCGGCATCAATCATGCTCACATCTATGGCCAGGTCGATTGCCTGCTGCGCGCCGGCGCCGAGCTGGTCGGCTTTCATGCCGTCGAGGACGATTTGGCCAGGGCTTTCGCGGCGAAATATCCGCTAGTCCCGCGCGTAGCCGAGCGGGCGAGATTGCTCGACGACAAGACCATCGCACTGATCCTCTCGTCCGGCATCCCCGCCGACCGCGCTCCGCTCGGCATCGAGGTGATGCGCCACGGCAAGGACTATATGAGTGACAAGCCGGGCATGACGTCGCTGGAGCAATTGGCCGAGGTGCGCCGGGTCCAGGCCGAGACAAAGCGGATCTATTCGGTCTGCTACTCCGAGCATTTCGAGACCCGCTCCACAGTGAAGGCGGGCGAACTGATCGCGGCCGGCGCCATCGGCAAGGTCATCAACACCGTCGGGCTCGGCCCGCACAAACTGAAGAATCTGCCGCGGCCCGACTGGTTCTATTCGCGCGAGCGCACCGGCGGCGTGTTGACCGACATCGCCTCGCATCAATGCGAACAGTTCCTGTTCTTCGCCGACGCGCTCGATGCCAAGGTCGTCAGCGCGACAGTCGCCAACCGCGCCAATCCGGACCGGCCGGAATTGCAGGATTTCGGCGAAATGCTGCTGCGGACCGGTGATGTCACCGGCTACGTCCGCGTCGACTGGTTTACCCCCGACGGTCTGCCCAATTGGGGTGACGGCCGGATCACCATTCTCGGCACCGAGGGGTACATGGAGCTGCGCAAATATATCGACGTCGCCGGGCAGCCCGGCATCGAGCATCTCATCATGGTCGACCGCAAGGGTGTCCACCGGATCGACTGTTCCAATGTCGAATTGCCCTATGGCCGCCAGCTCATCTCCGA
This sequence comes from Bradyrhizobium niftali, assembly GCF_004571025.1. Classification (GTDB taxonomy): domain Bacteria; phylum Pseudomonadota; class Alphaproteobacteria; order Rhizobiales; family Xanthobacteraceae; genus Bradyrhizobium; species Bradyrhizobium niftali. Next base: position 86,283 of record NZ_SPQT01000018.1, read on the forward strand.
TGTGCTCAATCGCACCGAGACCGCGATTCCGCAGGCACGCTGCTTCAAGGCCATGGAGCTGGCGCTCACCGCGCAGGCGATGGCGGAAGGAAGGGCTTAAGGCATGTCGAAACCCAAGTCGAAACCCAAGTCGAAACCGAAGACGGTCGCCGTTATCGGCTGCGGCATCGGCCGCAACCATATCGCCGAGGGCTACGCGCGCTTGCGCGATCAGTTCGATTTGCAGGTGATCTGCGACCTCAGTCAGGAGCGCCTTACCGCTGTCGGCGATGAGTTCTCGGTGCCGCGTCGTACCACCTCATTCGACGAGGTGCTGGCCATGGGCGACATCGACATCGTCGATATCTGCACGCCGCCAACGCTGCACTTTCCGCAAGTTATGGCGGCGCTCGCCGCCGGCAAGCAGGTGGTCTGCGAAAAGCCGCTTGTCGGCTCGCTGCACGAGATCGACCAACTCACCGCCGCCGAGACCCGGGCGCGCGGGCGCATCATGCCGGTGTTCCAATATCGTTTCGGCAACGGCCTGCAGAAGGCGCGGCGCATTATCGAGCTCGGCCTCGCCGGCAAGCCGTATCTCGCGACCGTCGAGACCGCGTGGCTGCGCGGCGCCAAATACTATTCAGTGCCGTGGCGCGGCCGCTTCGAGACCGAACTGGGCGGGGCGCTGCTCACCCACGCCATCCACTCCCACGACATCCTCACCTGGCTGATGGGCGACGTCGCCTCGGCGTTTGCGCGCACCGCAACGCGCGTTAACACGATCGAGGTTGAAGATTGCGCCGTGGCAAGCCTTGTGATGGAAAGCGGCGCGCTGGCCTCCTTGGTCGCAACGCTGGGTTCGGCCAGGGAGATCAGCCGCCTTCGGCTTTGCTTCGAGCACGTCACCTTTGAGAGCTCGCTCGCGCCCTATGCCCCTGGCGACGATCCCTGGCAGATCATCGCCACCTCGCCCGAGGCCGAGGCGCGTATCGCTAAAGCGCTGGAAGGTTTTACGTTCGTGCCATCGCGGTTCGAAGGCTTGATGGCGGCCTATCATCAGGCGCTGGAAAGCAACGGGCCGTTGCCGGTGACGCTAGAGGACGCGCGGCGTTCGCTGGAGCTGATCACTGCGCTCTATCACGCCGCGGAAACCGGCACGGCGGTGGCGCTGCCGATCGGCAAGGAGCATCCGAAATATGGCGGGTGGCGCCCGGGAGCGACGCCCGCGTAGCTCGGCCAGTGACGCGCAGAAAGCTCGGGCGGTAACGATCGTTACCCGAATGGGCGGAGACACCGGTGAGCGGTGGCTCCGGTCGCGGATCTTTGCCCGAGACTGGAGCGTGACCGACCGAAGGGCTGGCCGCCCAAACGTCCTTTCTCAGTTTACCCCAATAGCAGACATCTGGAGGACGAAAGCGGAGGTCCGAAAAGTGCCACAAGCGGACTAGTGCGCCGGGACGACTAATACGTTTATTCAATCACCTGATCCGCGCGGGCGAGCAACATTGGCGGTACCCCGATGTTCAAGGCATTGGCCGTCTTGACATTAATCACCAACTCGAACTTTGCCGGCTGTTGAATCGGAAGCTCGGCAGGTTTGACGCCTTTGATAATCTTATCGACGTATGCTGCGCCTCTCCTGAAGAGATCGACGAGATCGGGGCCGTAGCTCATTAGTGCTCCCATTTCGGCCGCATCGCGATAACCAAAAATCGTCGCTAGTTGTGCCTCCCGCGCAGCATCAACGATATTACGCCGATACGTCCATAGGAGCCCCTCTGGAAAAACAATGAGCCCCTCGACGTTTCCGGGAAGTGAACGGAACACAGTGTCGATGTCCTCGGCTCGCCGCACATCGTAAGCGTTGAGAGTAAGCTTTTGCGATTGTGCTGCCTGCTTCACCGCATCGAGGTAGAAACGGCTGCCAGGATTCGCAGAATTCCAAAGTGCGCCAATTCGAGTGAGTTTAGGGGCTGCTTCGTGCAGAAGCTCGAGCATTTTGGCGTTTGTTTCCGGCGTGACCTCTAAAGAAAATCCAGTCACGTTGCCCCCGGGATGAGAGATGCTGGCAGCGAGGCCACCTCCTACGGGATTAACGACAGCAAGCGCGACGATTGGTATCTGTGCTGTAGCCTTCTTGATAGCAACCGCTGGCGGATGGCCAGCCGTGACAATCACGTCCGGCTCACTCTGGACCAACTCCCGCGCCACATCGTGATATTGGCTCTCATGACCAGCCATCCAACGGTACTGGATCGAGATGTCGCGCCCCTCACTATAACCTAACTCCTTCAATCCTCGCCTGAAGGAATCAGCAAGAGGGTTCGGACCTGCCGCAACCGAAAAGAAAACCACTCGCCATACTTTTCCTGGTCTCTGCGCCTTAACCGATCGCGGCGCGAGCACAGTGATAATCCCGCTTGCGACGAGGCCTCGTCTATCGATCATGCGACGCTCCTCCTGAAGGTGCGTTACGCCTGTGCAACGGCACGATACACGCTTATCCCCACCCGTGACCCGCGAAACAAGGTCGCAGCGAGAGAGGTGTCAACCCTGAGGGCCGCTCAGGGTCAAAAGCAGCGGTGGACGCCAAGTTGGATCGGCGTCCGGTTTGCCCCTGACAGCCGACGTGACACGCGCTCAATCGACCTTCGGCTAAGGGCCAAAAGGGCGACATTGGCGAACAAAGGCCGAGTACCTTGCGCATCATACTCTGCGGGCCCGGGGACGGGTCTATAATGAAAGAGGCGGCCAGCTGAGGCGGCCTTTATTTCGAGATTTGATCAAAATTGAACATGCAGGATTGCCGAAGCGGTCCATGCTCACGTTATGACCGCAACAGCGAAAAAACTCACCCATGAAAAACTCACCCATGAAGAGTTCGCTTCCTTGCTCACGGTCGGGAATGCGTTTGTAAATAGCGCTGCGCCCGCGATCCCTGCCAAACATCGCGCCCGATTGATCGCGCTGGGCTACATGGTCTTTCTTCAGGGCAGGCTGAGAATGACGACGCCGGGACGAATCCGGATCTATGCCGGGCAACTCGATACCTGAGGCGTGCCTTACTTCATGGAAAAACGCCGCCCGCTTAATCTGTGTCGCGGGCGGCGGCTTCCCAGCCCCGGGTGGATTTGCAAAACCCCGGTAGGGCACCAATTGCATGTCCAACATCGTAGGGTCTGAGCAAAATTGCTCACTTCGGCGGCTGGTGGCGTAACATCGGCAGAATTTTCACACCACCTCGACCGGTAGTCACTAATCATTAGGTCTTGGACCGGAAACGGAGTAGCGTCGTTGTAGCGGTCAAGCGGATTGCTTGCCTGACAGACTGCCAAAACGGCGACGCGCCGAAGTCTCCGCCTCCATCTAAATGGCAGCCCAGTGCCGTCGGTAGGCAGACTTTTTCCAAAATTGCTGTTCCAAACACGTGAATGCACCCACGCGCGCAGTCTGCTGACCGCGTCGCGTGCCGTAGGCTACCTGTTAAAGGAGGAACAACATGAAAATGAGCAATGTAGTTCCCAGCGCATTATCTGTCGCAAGGCATACTTATGTCGCGGCGACCATATGGGTAGCTCCTGCTGCTCTCATAAAATCGGCGCATCTCTTTGAAAGGATTGGACTCGCTACGGTTGGAGGCTCGTGCGGCCTGTACGTGGCCGCAGCATTGATGCGCCTGGAAAACGAACTATTTGGAAGCGGCTGGTTCATCTTGTTGATGATGCTCTACGGAGCTTTCAGCTTCTATATCGGCATCGATCTGCCTGGCCGTCCTGTTCAGGGAGCGACTTCAAGACTCCCGGAAGAGCGGAACCGCGGCACCGATGCGGCTCAGATCTTCAGTGCGGCAGGCACATTCGTTGCCGCGATTGCGGCGTTTCTGTCTGTCAGCATGATTGTCGTTGATCAGGTCGTTTCTGAAGGTTCGATCATTGTGATCGCATGCTGTTGGGCGATTGGTTCTTCGCTTCAAATTGCGGCCGGCTCGATCGCTCGCAACGGCGTGCTCGACGATAGTGGCGCGTAACTGCGGTCGTCTGGTCAAAATTGCTCACCTTCAAATTAGCCGACTGCGAAATTCAACTTAGGCCACTAGACGTCCGCTGAGGGTCAGAAACGTCGATTTGGCCGCGAGCGCGCGATGTCCGGTCTGGCCCCGGCTACGGTCGTGCTGATCGTCGCCTCCATCTTCGCCTGCGGGCCACAAGCAGACATCGGCACCTGATCGATCACCTCGTTAGCGCGCAGTAGGAACGATCCGAGCGCGTCGTTGACGACGCAAAGTGCGTCCGCGCGACCATTGAGCGATGAGCGGCACCACGTGCCGCAGCGGCGGTGAGGCCCCGCTCGACCCGCGGGTGCGGCAACTCCTACCAACCACTCAACGGAAATTTACTGGTTCGCCCGTTCGGCGGCGGCGGTGGCCATGTATTTCGAATAGAATTCAGCAACCCGCTCGCGCCACATTCCGACGAACGCCTCCGAGGTCAGCTTATCCACCGATTTCCACGCGTGTTTGATGGCCGGAAGAGTATTCCGCCAGATCGCGCGTTTGCACCATTTTTCACCTTTCTCCCTGCCTTCGCTGGTCGCACACATGGATTTCCAAGCGATGCGAACAGGTTGGCTGATGTGTTCGGCGGCGCCTTCCCAGCCTTGTTGATGGATCAAGTAAAGATCGCTCAAGGTCGGCTTCTGGTGTGTCACCCACTCGAACAGAATGCCTTCGGTAATGACCTTGTAGGCCGCCGCAACGGCATTGTCGCGGGGATTACGAATTTGTCCGGAGCCGAATTTGTTGAACTCATATTCGCTCAGTTGAAACAGGCCGATATACGACCCAGTGCGTTGCTTGGGGTCGAAACCGGACTCGATCCTGGCAACCGCTTTCATGAAATTGGAATCGAGACCGAAAGCGTCGGAAGCGCGCTTGATCTCCTCGACCGGCGTTCCGACCGGGGTGTCCTTGAGTGACCTTAAGACGATTTCCGCCGGTTTCTCGGTAGGCGGCAGTTCGGACCAGACGTAATAGATGAGATACCGAAAATCCTGCGTCACCAGCGCCGGGTTGGAGGCATTGCGCGTTGTCGGCACCGGTTGGGCGACATCATGGTGGCCCAAGCCCACCGATTCCTGCACAGGCGGTAAATCGGCCGACAGCGTCTGCGACGGATCGGGCAACGCGGCCACGACGATCGATTCCGGCTTATCCGGGGCCGCGGTCGTGTCGGTGGCCGTCCCCGCCGCGGGTTCGGCGGCCGTCGCCACTTCGGCGCTGGCGACAGCGGCGTTCGCGACAACGGTGTTAGCGACAACGGCGTTACCAATTGCGATTGCCTGCGGTTCATCCGCGAGCCTGGCGTTGGCGGCGAGAGATGCTGCGCGGTCCTCGATTGGCACTGCGCGGGTGTTCTCGGTGCCGGCCGAACCGAAGCCAGCCAGCCAGCCAACGATCCACCCTGCGAGAACGACCGTTCCGCAAAACGTGGGCGCCACTGCCGCAAATCGCCGCGGATTCATGATCCCGTCGCCTCCAAAGGCTCCGCCTGAGCCATGCTCCACAGGCAAGCACGCGACGGGTTGATTTTCGGGTCGAGACGTGGCCGCGCAATGGCGCAAACCGCAGCTCATCAACTTTTCCAAGAAGTGTTGCCCGCATGCAACGCGCCGCCGGCAAGCAATTGTTCTCCGACGTAAGCGTGTAGGGAAGTTTCGGACCCATGCGGCCAGTTCGGGGCGAGCCCGCCATGGTGAATGTCGGACCAACAGATGCGCTTGAGTGGCCGTAGTCGCGGATGCCGGCCCCTCGAGCGGTCTGTCGTTGACGATTTATGGGATCTTCGAGCGAACCGACCCCATTGCCCGAGATCAAAGCGTCCGTCGCAACGGCCCTCACACCGTACATTGATCGGCCCGGCGATCGGCGCGACGGCTATTGCCGATTGTCTTCTTCCAGCAGATTGGCCTCGTCATTGGAATTGGTCCAATTTTCGACCCACTGCGACCAGATTTGAAGACGAGGCTATGATCGGTAACGCGACGCTTTTGGTTGGACCTCGCATGCAACTTCACTGCATGAGGCACTGGATGAGGAAGCAGACTCCAATAATAGCTTTCGCCGCTTTCATGCTCTCTACAGGGATCGCACACGCTCAGTTTCTGTTTTGGCCGCAGGACAGGTTCTGGCCAGGCCACTACGCTCCGTTCAAACACAAGCACCATCACCGGCAGACAAACTCTGGATCTGCGAAGAACGCTCGGCCCGAGGACCCTCCGAAGGGCCCGCTCCAGATCATCATCTCGATCGCTGACCAACGGGTCTCGCTTTTTGACAACGGGGCCCTGATCGCACGCTCATCGGTGTCCACGGGAACTCAGGGCCATCCTACACCCCTCGGCGTATTCAGCGTGATCAGCAAACAACGATGGCACCGTTCAAATATTTATAGCGCTGCCGCCATGCCCTACATGCAGCGCATCACCTGGTCAGGGATTGCGTTGCATGCCGGTGTCGTGCCTGGGCACCCGGCGTCACACGGCTGCATCCGTTTGAAAAATGACTTTGCCATTCGACTCTGGCATCTCACGAAGCGCGGCACGCGCGTGATCATTGCGCACGACGATGTCCAGCCGGTCGAGATAAACAATCCGCACCTCTTTGAGCCGAAAGCCGTGTCCGGTTCGCCGGAATTTCAGGCTGCCACAGTCGCGGGTAAGAGCATTAGCACAGCCGCGGCAACGCATGGATCACCGGTGTCCAAGGCCGAGACTCCAGAAGCCACTAGTCTCCAGGGTCCAAGCTCGGCTTCCGCTGAAGGCGCACCTAGAAAGATGGTGCCGATCTCCGTCTTCGTGAGTCGTAAGTTGAGCAAGCTCTTCGTGCGTCAGGGCTTCTCGCCGTTGTTTGATGTCGGGGTCAATATCGAAAATCCGGAGGAGCCCCTGGGAACGCACGTGTTTACCGCAATGGAATTCCAGAACGAGGGAGCGGCTATTCGCTGGACCGTCGTGTCGATTCCGGACGAATTTCCTCGCATCGTGGGTGCCACGAACGAGCGCGAAGCGCCCGCGAAGCAAACCGCCCTATCGGTACCGTCGCCCGATAAAGCCAACGCTGTCCTCAACCGCATCGAAATACCGCAGGATACCGTTGAGAGGATCTCTAAACTTCTGACGCCGGCCTCTTCATTGATTATTTCCGACGACGGATTTAGCCATGAGACGGGAAATGACACGGATTTCATCGTGGTAACGCATTGATGCGGCGGCGCACCCCACCAACACACGATGCCGCTGCGCAACCCGCTGGAATTGTTCGACGGCAATTCTGGTGCAAAATTCTTGATGTCCGCACCTAAGCCAAAGCAGCGCGAGGTCCGTTCTGGGTCAAAGTGTGACTTCCGCGCTTGCTCTCGGGGTGGCCGCTTCTACCCCGAAACCGGACATCCGCCCCCGAAGCAAGGGGGTTGACCTCGCAACTCGGATTACAAAAGGGATCGTCACCCAACTGCACCCCTTAAGATGACTGGTCGGGACAGCCGACCGAAAACGAGAGCCATCCCGCGATGACGACTTACGTGGCCCTGCTTTACAGTGTGGTTCTCCCGCTCGGCCGGCGATTGGCGATGGCCGAGCTGCGTGCCATGGCGCAAGGCCTCGGCCTCCATGACCCCCGAACCATCGGCGCGACGGGAAATCTGACATTTGAGAGCGACGAGGCGTCGATTGGCAAGCTGGAGAAAAACCTCGAAGCGGCCCTCAACGCGCGGTTCGGCAAGCATATCGCGATCATCGTTCGCAACGCCGACGCGTGGCGACGCCTGCTACGCGCGAACCCGTTTCGTGCCGAAGCGACCGCTGATCCGCAAAGGGTCGCCGTTCGCGTGATGCGCAGTCCAATTCCGAAAGGTGGCGAAAACGCCCTGACACGCTATATCAGCGATGAACGAATTGCCGTCGCCGGTGGCGATCTCTGGATCCATTTTACGGGCGATCCAGCGCGATCGCGTTTGCTTTCGGCGTTAGGCGCCGGGCGCCTGCAAGGCGTCGGCACGTTGCGCAACACGAATACGCTGAGGCGAATCGGTGAGGCCGTGACTTCGGCCCGATCCAGCCCTGCTGATCGAAAATAAAAGCGATCACCGAGGCAATGCAGCGGCCGCGGCAATGGAGAGGCCGTCAACCGAACATCACCGCACCCCGGTGCCTTTGCATCGCTGGCACTTCACCACCTTGTCGCCCTTCTTGAGCAAACCTTTGCCCTCGCAATTCTTGCATTTCTGCTTCTTCTTGATGTTCGGGCCTTTTTCACTAACCATGAAATTCTCCTGCCGCGAGAGAGCGGTCATGTGCGGTAGCCCAGCGGAACAGCCGAGCGTCGCCGGGTCAACCCTGCACGGTCATTTATGTCGGCTTCGGCACCACCAGCACCGGGACGCGTCCGTCCACCAGGACTTCGGTTGTCTGGCTGCCTAAAAACAGCTTCCTGAGGCCGCGACGCCCATGAGAGGCCATGACGATCAAGTCGCAGCCCCTGGACTTTGCCGTTTCAACGATCGCAGTCGCCGGGTGCGCATTCGGAACATGCAAGAATTCTGCAGGCGCACCGATCTGCTCCGACATCGCGCGCGCTTCATCTAGCACTCTGCCCGCTCGGGCCTTGCAGGCTGCGTCGAAGCTGTCGATCTCGTCCCGCGTCGGAATCCATCCCGAGTCGTGTCCGCCCCCATAGTCGACCGGCAGCGCTTCCGTCACCGTGATGATCGTCAGCCTGGCGTTCAAGGCCTTCGCCAGGGCAATGCCGTGCTCAACGCCTTTTCTCGCGACGTCCGATCCATCCGTGCTCAAGAGAATGTTGGCGTACATTCGGTGGCTCCCTTGCTCGTCGAACAAAGTGATGCCCGGGGAGTATGATCCTATGCGCGGCGCGGGTCCATGCGCGTTCTCGGCTATGGTCTCGCCGTCAAAGCTTCGAAGGGCGGCTGTTACGGTGATGGTGCACTTGATTCACGAGCTTACAACCATGCGAACGCGGCCTGCGCTATTGAGTGCACTGTCACCGCAATCCGAGGCAGATTGGGTCAATGGAGTGCGCTGTCGGGTCGCGAAGGCAGAGAGGTCATTGCTTCCAGCTGCGCTGTTCGCGTTGCCAACATGGCGAGCAAGCTCTTGTGCAGCCGATCCCCGGGTTCGAAATTTTGCGCGAGCCTTCGGACGGTCTCGACAAATCGCATGCGATACGTCGCCGCTCTGTCGACGTCTCCGTACCTCGCGAAGATCTCGGCGGCCGTGCGGTACACCCGCCAGGAAGCAATCGGGAAGTCGGCACCGTCGACGATCTCCAGCGCGCGGGACAGCTGCAAGTGAGCCTCCGCTGAATTGCCCAAGGCAAGCGCAGTACGCGCGAGCAGTCCGTGGGCCTGGGCCAGGTGATTGAGATCCGGGGCCGTGGCCACATAGTCGTGGAGCTGGCGAGCACAGCTCTGAGCCTGCGTAAAGTCGTCAACCTGCAAGTAATACTCGCCGAGGCAATGATACACCTGCGTCGCGGCGGTAAATTCGATGTCGATGCCTTCTTCAAGCCGGCGGCGCTCAATATCGTCAAATTGCCTGCGAGCTCCCGACGGATCGTTCAGGCCGACATAGGCCTTGGCAAGGACGGCCCGCTTGTGGAAGTACGTCGACTGATCGCCGACCAGCAGACTATCGTCGACGCTTTCGCAGAGCTCCCGGGCTCCATCAAAGTCCATCGCTTCGACGTGCAGCCACGCAAGCGTCAGCCGGCACAATGCGCTGCTGGGGCCGTTCGCGTTCCTGACGGCCAGTTCGAGGCCGGCCGTGATTTCACGTCGCAATTCGCGCCATTCGCCGAGATGAATAAGCGCGATTGACTCAAGAACGTTGAACAGAACAAAAGTGTAAACGTCGCCAGCCAGACGCGCCAATCGCTTGCCTTCCGTGCCGGCGCGCCGACACTCCTGGTACCGCGACCTCCAGCAATCAACGATACCGGATATTCCGTTGCGCCTGATCAAGATGCCATAATTCGTGGCATTCGCGCTCAGCTCGATCGCCCTGTCGCAGAGCGTGGCGTCCTGTTTGCGCCAGCCGTTGAGGAACAGGTTGACGCTCGCGCTGCTGCCCTGGACCAGGGCCTTGAACGTGTCGTCCGCAAGCGCCTGGCTTCGCGACAGTACATCTTCGGCGGCCTCAAGGCAGGCGTGGCGATCCACGCGCAAGCAGAGACTGCTCACAGCCGTGAGGCCGTTGAGCTGTTGCTGGACATCGCCCGCTTGTTCGGCGCAGGCAATCATGTCTCGCAGATCACGGATGGAGCCGACGAGGTCGCCGCACGAGCGATGCGCCCAGCTTCGCTGCCGCAGAAGAGCGACGCGGGTTGAGAAATTGTCGGCAGCATCGAAACGATCGAGTATGCCAAGCGCGCGGGTGAGATAGCTTGCGGCCTCCGCATGGCCGAGGCGTTTCGTCGAGCTCTTTGCCGTTTCCTGGAGGTAGCGCAACGCCCTCGGAAAGTCGCGACCCTGCTCAAAGTGAAGTGCGAGCGCGGGCGCTATTTCGGAGGTGCGGCCGGCATAGGCCTCCTCCAGCCTCTTGCCCAGGCGCTTGTGCGTTTGTGCGCGGCGCCCGGGCGGAAGATTCTGGTAAATGATGTTCTGATAGAGAATGTGCCGGAAGGCGTAGGAGCCCGAATATGTGCCATCGGGCCACTCGGAAACCCCCGAACGAACGAGGATTTGATCCTTCCGGATCGACGCTTCGATGTCCCTTTCAACGTCGATCGCATCGTCGGACAGGCCGGCCGCAACGAGGGCCGCAGAAAATTCCTCGCCGGCAACGCTGGCGACATCAAGGAGACGCCGCTCGTTGTCGGTGAGGCGATCGAGCTCATGGCCGATCATGTTCACGAGGCTGTCTGGAATGCGGTCCTGCGTAAATGCCGCCTGTGAGGACAGGCGCCATCCGTCGTCCATTTCGACTATCGACTCCTGGTCGATCAAGTGTTTGAGCAGCGTGGCAACAAACAAGGGATGTCCCAGCGTTCGCTCGAACACCGGCTTTGACAGGCTGGAGGCAAGTTCCTCGTCGTCGAAGCGCAATGCCAGGTAACGCTCGACCTCCGAGCGCGACAACCGATCGAGGCGCAATTCGCTGCAGTATCCATGAATCTCGAGATCCCGGTGCAGGCGAGGAATGGGATGCCCGCCGACGGAACTGTCGGCCGGACGATAGGAGCAGAGGACCAGCACGCGCGCCTTGCCGTTCCCGCGCGCGAAGCGAGACAGTACGTCGAGGGTCGCGAAGTCGCTCCAATGCAGATCTTCGAGAACAAGAACCCAGGGGCGGTCGATGCTCAGCGCTTCCAGAAGATCGCAGAATTCGCGCAGCATCCGTTCGCGCGTCGCGCCGAACACTTCCTCCTGGAAAGCCGCGCGTTCCGATGCGTCGATGACGCCGGGCAATTGCAGGATCCAGGTGGGGGCGTGGGCGCGAACTGCCGAAATCAATTCCGGACCGTTTGCGCGATAACGGCTCACCAGCGCATCGATGAGTGGAAGAAAAACTTCGTCTGTTCCGAAACGTTCGGTGCAGCGCCCATAGAGCTGATCGAAGCCCTGGTCCGTTAGCTGCTCGACCGCCTTGGCGATGAAGGCCGTCTTGCCAATTCCGGCTTCTCCGGTGACAAAAGCCATCTGCCGTTTGCCGGACAAGACGTGCCGTGTCATCTGGTCGATCGTCTCGAAGGAGGGTGTCCGGCCGACCACCAGGGTGGAGATTTCGGTTTTCAGAGGTACGACCGCGTTCTCGACCTCCCTGGCCGCTTCCCGCACCGTGCCGATAAAGCGGACGCCTTTGCGCGGTAAGGTCTTGATCAGCCGCTGCATCTCGCCGGAATCGCCTATTCCCGTGCGGGCTGCGTTGATGCGGGTGGTGAGCGCTGACTCCGAGACGATGCGCCCGCCCCAAATTGCACTGATTAGATCGTCCTTCGTCACCACCCGGGTGCGGTGGCGGATCAGATATTCGAGGACGTCAAAAACCTGAGGCTGCAACGGGATCGTACGTCCGTCACGGCGCAATTCCCGCCGGTCGGTGTCGAGGACAAACTCGTCAAATAGATACAGCAAAACAATGCCTTCGGAGGTGCGCGCGTGGCGGATATTCAACCGGTACACCGGCCCGAAATCAAGCACACCCTTCAGAATCAAGGAAACGATAAGAACAAATTAAGCTCGCCTTAAAGCGTGGCGCGGCGTCCCGCCCGATACTTCCAGCCGTATCCAGTCACTCACACAAGGTGCTCGTGTCATGCGCTTGGAAGAAAAGGCGCGGCGTCTCACCCGCGTGTTCTATAGGTTGTTGCTTCACAAGATGTTTCAGTCGATCGCGGCATCCTCCGTACCATTGTTTAACAGCAGAGCTTCAACCAGAAGCGATGCGTTATTTTCAGCGAGTTCGTTTGGCGTCTCCACGGGCTCTTCCCGAAAAGACGGCTGGTTTGGGCACCTCCTTCAAGCGCTCCACCATTCGCGACGCCTGCAGGCAGGGCGCACCCTTCGACAGAATCGTCACCTGGTCGACAGTAGGTGGCCCCAGTTTGCCTCTCGGTCGGATGTTGGAGGGAGCGACAATGCCGGTCAGTGAAAAGTCGTCCGAACGCAAGCATCGGATTTCGGCGCCGGGCGAGAATACGCTGCTCGCAACGATCGCCATCTGCGTTGTCATTTTTCACATCCTCGCGGCCACGATGTTGACTTCGATCCGCCAGAGTGATGCCGGGGCACCGCCCGAGCCGCCCGGACTGTCGTCCGGGGACTAATCGCCAGGTCGCTATTCCAGCATTTGACAGACAAGAAGAAGGGTTAGCTCATGGGCGACATGGCGTCGTTTTGCCTGCTCAGTATCGCTGTGTTTTGCGGAGCTTTCGTCTCGGGCCTCGCGGGCTTTGCCTTTTCGGCGGTGGCCGGCGCGATTCTCCTTCACGTTCTCCCACCACGGGAGGCGGTCCCGCTGATGATGGCTTGCAGCATCACCGTGCAAGCGGCGGGTCTTTGGGCCTTGAGAAAAAGCATCCGCTGGAAACAGAGCTCGGGACTGGTCGTCGGTGGATTGCTTGGCGTTCCGATCGCCGTGTGGTTGCTGCAAGCTGCAGACGCGCGGATCTTCAGAGAGAGCTTTGGTATCGCCGTCGCCTGCTACGCGGCCTACACGTTATTCCGGCCGGTGCTTTCTCATCGCTTGCAGATGAATGCGGGACGTAATGCATTAATCGGCTTCGGCGGAGGCTTTGTCGGCGGGTTGACGGCAATGCCGGGTGCAATACCGACCATATGGTGTGACATCCACGGCGTGCCAAAAACCGAGCAGCGCGGAATGGTTCAACCCTTCATCGCCGCCATGCAGATATTGGCACTTGTGCTCATGCTGATCCGAGGAGATCTGTCGACAAAGGTCCTGGTTGACTTCGCCGTCACCATCCCGGCGCTCCTTGTAGGAACGGCGCTCGGGATTTTCGTCTTTCGCTGCGTCAATGACGCCCTGTTCCGGCGAATTATTCTCAGCATCTTGCTGGTTTCGGGACTGTTGCTGGTGTTGTAGTTACGCCCGTCGCGCCACCAGGCGAGGGTGACGAGGCCCGCAACGGTTCCAGGATCCTCGTCACCCGGCTCAGCTCAGCCCGCGCTTTTCGGGACCGGTGTGTTGAGCAGCTGCTGCTCCCACAGGAACGCGATGCCACTCCCGCCGGCATGCTGCAGGATCACCTCCGTCAGCTTGACGGCTTGGTCGGCCCTGGCCCAGTCGCGCTGCCATTCGGCCGCCACTGCCAACCAGGTCATCATGTTGGCGCCGGCCGTAATCATGCGCTGGATGGCGACCTCGTGGGCCTCGACCGAGACGGCACCGGACGCATCTGTGACCACAGTGACGTCCCAGCCTTCGCCGAGGGCCTGGATCGTCGGCATCGCGACGCATATCTCGGTCCACAGACCGGCGATGATCAGCTGCTTGCGGCCCGTGGCCTTGACCGCGTCCACCACCTTCTTGTCCTGCCAGGTGTTGATGAACGTCCGATCGATCACCTCCTGTCCGGGGAACACTTCGGTGATCTGAGGGAAGAGGAGGCCACCACGCTCGGCAATCACGCTCGTCAGGATCGTGGGGACACCGAAGGCCTTTGCTGCCTTCGCGAGAGCTGCCGTGTTGTTGATCACCATCTGCGGTTCATGGCTGTTCACGTTCGCAAGCTGGTAGGGCTGGTGGTCGATCAGAACGAGCACTGAGTCTTCGGGGCGAAGAAGCGAAGCAAGGCCGTTACGAAGTTTCATCATGACATCCCTTTGTTGCCGTTGAATGCGGCATCGGTTTTGGGGAGACGCTCGCCAGAGGCGGCGTCACCTGGAGGGTTTATTGCCGTTCCCGCGTTCGATGCGGTAGTACCGTTTCGTGGCAAGCTGTGTCGCGAAATGAGGTACGCCAAATTGGACATCGAAGAGCTGCGGACATTCGTAGAAGTTGCCGACGCTGGCGGAGTTTCGCCTGCTGCGCTTCGGCTCGGCGTTGCCAAGTCAATCGTCAGTCGACGGCTCTTGCGGCTTGAATCGGAACTTGGTGTCCAGCTCCTTGCACGAACCACCCGCGGCGCCGCTCTAACGGAAGCTGGCGCGACGTTCCGTGACTATGCTGCCAGAGTCTGCACCGAGATCGACGTGGCCAAAGAGACGATCCTGCCTGCCGGCGAGCTTCGTGGGCGCTTGCGAGTTGCTGTGCCGCTGTCCTTCGGCTCGAACTACTTCGCCCCCATGATGGCGGAAATGGCGCGACGACACCCCCAGCTCCAAATCCACACCTGCTACAGTGACCAATTCGTCGATCTCATCGCAGAAGGTTATGACTGCGCGATTCGAATTGGCCATCTTCAAGACTCAAATTTGATCGCCAAGCGCGTCGGACCTATCTACGGCAAGTTCGTCGCGAGGCCTGGCTACGTCAAAGAGCACGGGTCGCCTGAGACACCCGAGGAACTCATCGCCCATCAAGCTCTGATGCAGGGCACGGAAGCTTGGCAGCTCATGGCGACAAGATCATCACGGTTCGTCCACAGGGTCGCTTCAAGGCCGACAACGGCACAGCTCTGGTGGCCGCCGCAGCAGCAGGACTCGGGATTGCCTACCTCCCCGATTTCCTCACTGATGAATTGCTGGCATCGGGGAGGCTTGTTTCCGTCATGACCCGTCATCCACCGCCTCCGGCGGGTGCCTATGTCATCCGTCCGCCCGGCCAGCATCCCGCGCGGAAGATCCGGGTCCTCACGGAATTGCTGATCGAGCATTGCGATCGGGTCAAGTGATTGATCGGCGGGTGGGCCCGGCAGGGCTCGAACCTGCAACCAGACCGTTATGAGCTGCGGGGGTATCGGACGCGTTCGTTGATTTTCCTGCGTTTTCGTTCGGGTTCGATCGCGTTCGTTGCGATTGGTTCTCGCCGTTTCTGGTGCTGATCTGGTGCCGCGCTCTGGGGCCGAGGCGCTCTTGCCTGGGCCGCAGCTGCTGAACCGGGCGTGCTTCTGACCTGGTGAACGGGAACATCGACGTTCGTGATCTCGCCGGCAGCGCCTGCTCCGACCGCGCCACCGAAGCGGATGACTACAAAGTAATACCCACATAGCGCTGACGGTCTCTCTGGAAGCCAGCGGCAACACCTGTTGCGCGCTTCATCGAGGCCGACCCCGATCGGCGATCGGCCTTTGCTTCTCGTTCAAAATGCGCGAGTCATTTGAGATGGATCAAACCGATCGATCGCGGCGCAGCTCTTACTGACAACAACAAAGAAAACAGGCATTCGGGTGGTGTGCTGCTTCGAGGGGGCAGGCCATGGCGCAACAAGTACTTGGTGGGCTTGCCGATAACGCCAGCCTTGAGGGCCGCGACGGCAGCGAAGCAGAGTTGACCTTCGACCACTTGTTGAGAGTCTATTTCGCAAGGCTCCTGGTCGGAGAATTCCCGGCAATGAGCGACGTGAGCCGCTCGCTCGAGCTACCCTCGGCTCCACGAAACAGCCGTTCCCGCTCAAACTAGCAGCAGGCGGGGCGCGGTCGTCTGGCGCCTTCGGGCCATCGCGATGCGAGGATGTGCGTGATGGAGAAGCGCCGGCGCCAGCTTGATCTGGATCAACGACGCTTCCGCAACGTCGTGGCTCGCTGCACGTGACGTTCACCGGGCGTACGCTGGTTGCTATGGCGACTGAGCAGGGAGCCTGCCGGACAATCGCCTGGTGTCGTCGGCAATCGGAGGAGGCCCATCTCATGAGGAAGATGTGCTTGGCTGCCGTACTTTGCGCCCTCGAGGTGGCCTTGGCAACGGCCGCCTTTGCCAAGACGTCGCGCCCAAAAGTTATGACCGCCGCCGACGTTCGCCAAGCCGGACCTCTGGTGGATAGTTGCCGGGGCGGCTTTGTCGGCAGGCAAGACCTATTTGATCGCAACAACAGGAATAATCTGCGGTCCGATTGGCCTGGTCCTCCGGCTCAACCAGGCCAGTTCTGACGCAGCGCTTCTTTGTGGCATTTCAGAGCCGTTCCATTCGCAGCGCTTAAAGCGTGAAGGAGGTCGAGATGACAATAGCCGCATTATCTGCAGCGCTCCTCGGAAGCCAATTGCTTGTGATGCCCGTCTCCGATCGCGTTCCCGAACTAAAGGTGGAGGTAATGTGCAAAGCCACCGCGGCTGACGACAAGGCTATGGGGCTTGCCCTGCCTCAGAGCTTTGCCGACTGCATGCGCGATGAGACCACTGCGCAGGAGCAGCTCAGCACGGTTTGGGGGACTGCTCCCGTTGCCCTTCGTGATCGCTGCGAGGGTGAAGCCACAGCCGGCGGAAGCCAGAGCTATGTCGATCTTCTCACCTGTGTCCAGATGGCAGAGTGGGCGAAATCGCCATCAACTGCGACGCGGTTGAGGGGAGCAAGCAAGGATCGAAATTCACAGTGATCCGGCAGCTCTCCTTTCGGGAGCGTGGTGCGGCAGTTGCGGACCGCTGAGAGAACCGCAATGAGCAATGAGGGTGAGGCGTTTCTGGTGCGCTTGCCCAGCGGTCAGCGAAAGGAGGTCCGATAAGTGATTGATCGGCTGGTGGGCCCGGCAGGACTCCAACCTGCAACCAGACCGTTATGAGCGCAGCGAATATCCGGAATATCTGAGTATTTTCAACAAAGCTCGTGCATTCTTGCGCGCGTTCGTGCGCGTTTGTTCACGGGGTTCTGATGGTGGGCGTGCGGCTGCGGCCCCATTGATCTTGTCGGCTTTCGCGTGGAGACCGGAAGTCATGCGCCGTCGACAGAAACGACGCGATTGACCCAGTTGGGACCTATCGAAATCGACAAAGCACTTAACTTGGATGGACCTGAAGGGCTGAGACGTGCGCCACTGCGGCCTTAACTACGGAAGTCTTTTTGTCGCCGTAAAGGGATTGAACCCCCGTTCTGCGAGAGCAGCCCACGAAGCTGCGCCAAGATGTGGCAATCGGAAATAGAGTCGTGGCTTGGCCGGATCGGTATCCAACATGAACCCGGTCGGTAGCCCTCGGACGCTTGTGGCATAGAACCCGCCATCCGGCGACCTCTGGGATTCGATTACAGCGACCAACGATTTTGCCTCTCCAGTCCTGCCGAGCAATTTCAGCAAGAGAGCCATTTGGCCCGTCCCTTCGGTCCACACACCATCTCGGTCTTCACCGTAAGAAAAGCCCTTGTCGACACTCATTCGCTGTTCGGCGGTCGTAATTGCCGATGCAAATTTCTTGGCCGCTCCGGGGAGCGCCGTTAAGGGCCAGATTTGAGCATCAAGGGCCAAAATCGGATTGCGCGTGACGCCGTCTTCCGCGGTGCCTGCGGCGAAACAGGCGCATGCCGGATCCCACATCGTATCTACGAAGTGCTCAGCAGCCGTTGCCATGTCACGCCAGCGCGAATCGCCTGTGCGGGTTGCAAGAAGGCCAAACGCGGCGGCGAGGTCAGTGTTGTGTTCAGTCGATTTCCATGTCCGTACGTCGGGCATCGGTTCGTGCCCAAAAGTACCGCCCGTGAAACCGCCAGTACCGCGCGTGTCGGCCCATTGCGCGACCCAGGTGCCAAGCCGTGCCGCACCATCGCGGAATCGAGAGCTGGCGCTCACATCGTCAATCGACAGCAAAGCCAACATTGCCCATGCAACGTTGCCATTATCGCTGCCGACCTGATATCGATCTTCTAACCACTTGTTCTGAGTATTGTCCCACCAACCCGGAAGTTTGGCGGAGCCACTCGCCACCACACCCGCGGCGTAAGCGTTCCGGAGCCGTCCATCATGCCAGGTCCGGTCGTTATCGATGGCCCAAAGAATCGCCGCGCCGATCCGAGATGCTTTGTCTCGCTCGCCGCAACCGACTAATGCGATGGCGGCCACCGCATTGTCATAAAGGTATGCGGCGCCATGGAGAGGCCCCGATTCCACGGTCGGATAGCTGGGCAAGAACAACGGCCCTGGCGGTGCCTTATCGATTAGACCAGCGAGGTACCCGCATGCAGACGCTTCTGGTGTTGCCAAAGCCCTTAGTGGAGTGGCGGCCATAATGACTATGAAAGTCGTTACGATCCATACGAAGGTTTCTATTCGGGCCACTTGCTGTTCTCCGGGGTGGACGATGACACACCCATCGGCAATGTCTGGAAGTGGCCCATCTCGGACCTGCGAACGTCGCCAGCCAATGTCCGATTGTCGCGCAGAAGCAGACATCGTAGCACCTGTTGAATGACGTACGAGCACGCCGTCTCAGACGGCCAACTATATGATCGTCATTTTGCGCGAATTCGTCCGCGTTCGTTTTGAAAACGACTCGATCCTGCAAGTCGTTCGAGACGCTGCGGAATTCGCCCCGTTTTTTGTGTCGGCGGGCGCTCGGTCCGGCAGCTTCGGCTTAGTCGCGGATAGCCCTGGTTCAGGACGAAGTTGAAAGCCGTATTCGCACGATGTTGCCGGCGATCGCTCGATCGAATTCGCTCCGGCTCGCCAGGGTCAACCGAAGGCGCGTCAGGGCTACTCATCTGGCCCCGCTGACCGGCCAAAGACGGCCCCCTCCATCGAGGGGGCGTCTCCCCTGCTAATCCCTGTCAGCTTGGCGGATTGCGCGCCGTGACGATCCACGTCGCTCTGTCGATCATCACCGACCGCTCGCCGGGGCGGCCCGCGAAGGCGGCACGAACCGCGGCCGAGGCGCGAGCGCGGATGTCGTCGGGCTGATCAGCGAGCGCGCGCGACAGCGGGCCGACCTCGAGCGTCATCTTCACCGCGTCGTCGAGCGCCGCCTCCCGCGTCGCGCCCTCGCCAAACGGGATGGAAGCATCGAAGGGCGCGATAGCGATATCGGTGAAGCCGGCCGCCGTCAGGATGCGAGCCACCCGCCCCCGGTCGCCGAACGAGAATGGGCCGGGCGCTTCGGGATCGGGCGGCGCCGTCAGCGGGACGATGCCTTTGATCGCGTCCATCGGCAATCGCACCCAATCGTTCTCGACCATGCCGCGCCAGCAGACGAAAGCGACCCGCCCGCCCGGCTTGAGCGCACGGCGCATATGAGCGAACGCCGCCGTAGGATCGTCGAAGAACATCACCCCGAAACGCGAGAACAGGATGTCGAACGCGGCCTCGGGCAGCTCGGCGCTGCCAGCGTCGGCCACCCGGAACTGGACCGGCGTATCCTGTGGCGCAAGCGCGCGCGCTCGGCCGATCAGCGGTTCAAATATGTCCACGCCCAGCACTTGGCCCCCCGCGCCGACGCGGGCGGCCAGAGCCAGACTCGACGCGCCCGCGCCGCAGCCGATGTCCAGCACGCGTTCGCCAGTGGCGGGGGCGGCAGCTTCGATCGCGGCCTGGCCGAACACCGCCGCCATGGCATCGAGCCGGGCCTGGTTAGCGACCCAGCGCTCCCCGCTTTGGCCATTCCAGTCGGCGACCTGATAAGCTGATGTCGGCATCACACGAATGATCCGCGTTAGCTCACGATTGGTCCAGCCGCAGCTTCATCCAAACCGGCACGAGCTTGGATAGCGAGGCTTCGTTCTGCAGCCTGCGAGTCGAAGTATTCCTCAATCGAATAAACCTTGCCCCATCGCAACTTGAAGACGTGGACGCCCCTGTTCACATACGAGCTTTGGCCGTCAAGTAGCCTCGCGTTGGCCCGCCACTTGACGAACACTGTTGTATTCCATGGCCAACCCGTCACCTCGACCTGCTCAATATCTATGTGCAGCTTCGGGAAAACACGGCCCATGCGCTCGAACCACTGCTTCACCGATTGCTTTCCATGTCGCTCACCCCCCAACGCATGATCTCCGGCAACCCAGTGATACGCGTTTGGTGTTAGGCCTTTTGCAGCATCATCCCAATGCTGGTTGTTGACATGATCGAAGCTCCTGCGGATCTCTTTTTTGACAATTAGACTGTAGACCATTGATGCCCCCTGTTGTTGGATAGCCGACGGCTCTGCAAGACGGATGGATACTTTCCAGATACTGAAAGCTGCTCCGGGTAACGACGGCGATCTGTTGGGAAAGCTGACTGACGGGCGGCCACGCAGACGGCAGCGGCGCAATAGTCAGAGCCAGCGGCGAACCTCGGCCTTGTAGCGGCGGTAGTCGTCGCCGAACTTCGTTTCGAGATAGCGCTCCTCGCGGGCGATCACCTGCGTCTGGATCGCGATCAGCACCAACGGGAACAAGGCGAAGGCGATCGGCCCGTCGAAGCCGATCGCAAGGCCGGCATAGATAAGCGCCATGCCGAGATACATGGGATTGCGGGTCCACCGATAAGGGCCGGTCGTTGCGATGAGGGTCGTTGGCTGCGACGGCGGAACGTTGGTGCCCAGCCGCCGGAACAGCCCCGCCGCCGCAAGCATCATCGCCGCGCCGGCAACGAACAGCAGCGCGCCCGTCGCGACCAGCAACCGCCAGTCGATGCCGAAAGAGCGCAGGGTGACGAACCGCTCCGCCGCCAGCCCCAACAGCAGCGCTCCCAGATAGACGAAGGGCGGAGGGAAGCGCACACCCGCGCTGTCCGGTTCGACGGCCATGCTCATCTCCAATCTGTGCTCTCAAACCACCATCGACTGCTGGGCGAAGATACCCGCCATCGCGCCCTGCGATGATGCCTGGGTGACCGAGGGCAAGAAGGGAGTGGTGAGGTCGCCGGCGGCGTAGATGCCGGGCATGCTGGTTTGGCGGCGCTCGTCGACCTTTAGGGCGATGCCGGCGGGCGTAGCCACGGTGGCGAGACCCAGTAATTCATGCAGGCTTGCGGACGGCTTGTTGCGCGGATTGGCGAACAGGATGTCGACCGCGACCTTGCGGCCGGTATCGAGATTGACGGTGGCGATATGGCCCTTGTGATGGGCGATCTCGACGATCCGGCCATCGACGACAGGTACGTTGCGGCGCGCCAGATCGGCCTGGATATCGGGCGGAATGTCGTGACCATCGGCGAAGAGCGTCAACTTGTCGGTCCAATCGTGGAACAGCCTGACCTGATTGTGCGACTGCGGGCCGGACCAGACGAGGCCCCAATGCCGGCCGGCGACTTCAAAGCCGTCGCAATACGGGCAGGGCACGATGGACGTGCCCCAGCTTTCGGCGTAGCCCGGAACGTCAGGCATCTGGTCGACGACGCCATAGCTCAGGATCACACGACGCGCCCGAAGGCTTTCGCCATCGGAAGTGAGGACCTTGAAATCGTCGAGGGCGCCCGAGACGCCGTCGGCCCGGGCACTGACCAGCTTGATCGCGGGATAACGCGCCAACTGCTGTCGCGCCTCGGCCAGGATGTCCAGCGGCGGCTTGTGATCGTGGCCGAGCAGTCCATGCGAGTGGCCGGCGAAGCGGTTGCGCGGCAGGCCGGTATCGAGAACGGTGACCTTGCGGCGGGCACGGCCGAGCTGCAGGGCGCCGGCGAGACCGGCAAAGCTGCCGCCGATGATGATGACGTCATCCATGGTGATGGCTCCGTTGGAGGACAGGTTGCAACCTACCCATTGGCTTGCACATTTCCGATACCATATGGTATCGTAATGCTAGTATTGAGATACTGTCAAGTACTGGAATTGTCGTGACCGAAAACAGCCAGGGCCGGCGCGGCCGACCCGCCAACGAAGCGCTCGGCCAAACGATCGTCGACGCCGCGCGCGAACTCTTTTTGGAATTGGGTTTTCAGGCGACGACCTTGGACAAGGTCGCCCAGCGAGCGAAGATATCCAAGCTCAGCATCTACAGGCACTTCGAGAACAAGGAGGCGCTGTTCGGCGCGGCCATGGCGGCCGGCTGCCATCAGTTGTTTGCACCACAGGCCCTGCTTGAAGGCGTCGACGGTCCGGTCGAAGACCAGCTCATGGCGGTGGGATCATTACTCCTTCGCACGCTGTTGAGATCAGACGTCCGCAGTGTCGAAGCCATGGTCATGGCCGACAAGACGAGTCAAAACGCGTTAAGCAAGCTCCATTTCGAAGCCGGCCCCGCCCATGTCATCGCCCAAATCGAGGCCCTGCTGCGTCAGTTGCACGCGAAGGCGCTTCTGAACGTGCCCGATCCTCTCCGGTCCGCCCGCTTGTTTGCCGCGCTTTTCAAAGGATCCGATCTCCTGATGATCGCGCGCTTCGATCAGGCGAGAGCAGAGGACGACAACGAAATCGAATCCTATTGCCGGTCGGCCGTCGCCATGTTCATCGCCGCGCACGGCGGCAACGACCACGTGGGCGGATATTTGCCTGCCCCAAGGTCAAAAAACAAAATTTGAATCGTGCGTGACCGATGTTGTCAAAATAACCGAGACCGGTTTGAAAATCATGGAGGCTGAAGAGCTTTCGATTGGCGACAAGATCGCGGAAAAATACGCTTGTTGAACTATCGGTTGCGATACCAGTCCGCACGATGATTCCTGCGCGCCCACCCGCTCTTGTCAATTGGGAAGAAAAGGGGCGTCCGGTCAATCGGCGGGGCACCCATCTTCCTTGGAGATGCAGCGGACAGCCCTCGACGAGAAAAGACCCCCTCACTTTTTTCGGGTCGCAAATTCGGCGAAAAAAATCGAGGAAAAATTTGACAGGCGTTTCAGGGAGATCTGAGATCGAGTCGTTTTCAAAGTGTCCGCATAGTTTGATTGTCGGGACCAAACAGAAACGAGTCGGCTAAGTCATTGATTCTGTATACGGCACCAAAAATTCATGAGTCGATAAACCAAAGAATCTTGAGTCGATTTGACGCGATTCCAAAGAGTCGCGAGTCGATCTATAAAATATGCTGGATGTTGGGTGCCTGCCGTCGGCGGCCCCACTAGATATCGCCCCCTCGAGGGGCCGTGTCGATGAAGTGGGGAGTAGTCGAAACGACTCTCAACCCAGGTCAGTCGCCGTGCTCTCTACTGAGCGAGGTCCAGACTATCGCGACGGAGTGCTGCGTGCCCCATTCCTCGATCGCCGCTGAGGAGAATTTGAAGCCATGATCGATCCAGACTTCATCTGGGCATCCCGAATCCGCGCAGGCTTTCTCCAACATCGCCTGGATATCCCCGGGTGCTTCGAACGCCGCGGATGCTACAGCGAGCCGCGAATAGCGGTCGACCGCAATCGCCAAGAATGGTTCGCCATGCACGTCGAGGGTTGTGATCTCGATTTGCCAAATCCGGCCTCGGCGTTCACCATTGACGGGCTTACTGAGGGTCATCTTGATTGGCGTAGCACATGGCGGACAGATGCAGGCCCCTAAAGTCGTTGATTTCTTGCGCGCCTCGCTGCCCGGTTGAATTGACGGTTAATGCGCGGTCGATCCCGCTTTCACCTCCGCTTCACCGCCCAGAGTTGATTGGACTCCGGCCGGCACACCGTTGCGCAGCGTCGCGAAGAATAACCTTCGGCGCCTACACCGCGCTCCGGCCCGCGACCAACGAAGGAAGCCGTGACAGCCGGCCGACGCGCTGAATTTTCCGCCTTCGTCCTCGACTTTCTGGACTTCATCGAGGAGAAAATCCGGGAGGCGCTGCAGGACGAGTCCTCGGGGCCGGCTGCCATCGGCGAGGCGGCCGGGAGGGTGCCCGTGCTGCGCGACCGGCTCCGCGAGAACGACGTCGTTGCCACGCAGTTCGTTCTTGTGCTCGGCAACGTCATCGAGCAGCGATGGGCGGCGGAGTGGTGGGACGGCTTCGCGAAGATGGACCGGGCGGAATTCGAAGTCGCCGCCCCCGACCTGGTCGGGCCGCGCGGCCGGTTGGCGGTCCTTCGCAAGGTCGCGGCTGCGGACGGCTCCTAGGCGGCTTCTCACCCGGGCCACGACTCGGATAGCCTCGCTGCGCCCAGGATGCGGCGAGATGGTCACCGAACCCAAGCTCGCTGACATCGATCTTAAGCCAGCAGTTTATCTGGCTCGCGAGACCATTCCTGTTCGCGTCGCGTCCAGTGCCGTGCCACCAGCGGTTACTAAGGCCGTGGAGGACCTTGTTAGGACGCCCTGCATGTCATCACGCGCAGCAGCTGATGCTGTGACGGCGTTGAAAGGGGGGCACGAGACCCCGGCCATGGAAGCCATTGTCGCGCACATGCGCAAGGACTCCGATTGTCGTCCGACTCGGTCCGGGCATGCCGAAGGGCGTGCTGCACGACATGGACAACATCGTGCGGGACTATCTAATCCCACATTTCGTGCCCACGTTTGGCACGGTCAGCGACTTCCGGTGGCTGTATCCCGCGAGCGCAAACCGCTTGGGGCTGGATCGGATGCCGCCCAAGGGGGACCCGGGCCGGGGTGACCCGCTATGAGGCATGGCGCCTGCCTGCAGCGAAGAAGGGCGAGAAAGGTTTCGTGAGCGCCGCGATCGTGCTCGACGATATCGTCTCCGGAAGTCTGTTCCAGCAGATCGATCGGGAAATCGGCGAATGGGCTGAAAAACTGGATTGATCGCCTGGGCGCTCTGCAAACGGAGCGTCGTCACGTCGCGGGCCTGCCAGTGATGTCCGGACGAGATGGGGCGACACGCGTCGCGCGAAGGAATCGAGAATGTGCACCTCGCATCAATATTTTGTCTAACTGACATTGCGCCGGAATCATGTTGTTCGCTTCGCTTCGGAAGGGGTTGGGGATTCGGATGATGTTTCGGAACTTGATGATCTCGTCGAGCGCTGCGATGGCACTGCTCGCGAGCGCAAATATTGCGGACGCAGGCTATGTCCAGTCGTGGCTAGACTCCAAAGGCGGCTGCCAGCCGGGGCCGCTGCAATTGATGGGCGACTACGTGCGGCCCGGCGACCGGGCGTTCCTCGGCAGGCCGGCCCAAGATTGGACCGACGAGGATGTGGAGGAGTATCGAACCGTCTACGCGGCCTGCGTCCGACGATTCGCTTCCTTCGCGACCGGGATGGTGAACCCGACACCGGAAAAGATCGAGGCCCGCGTCGCGGAGGAGGTCGGACGCCTGAAGCGCAATTTCATCGAGCCGGCTCGGGCGCAGGCGAGCGCCGAGAGCGCGAAGACCGAAGCGCGGCGCAAGCTGGCCGAGGAACGGGCGCTGCGCGAACAGGAGCAGGTCGCCAGACAGGCCGAGCGTGACGGTGAGGCGGCGGCGGAGTTCCGCCGGCTGGAGGAAGACCGCGCACGTCGCGACCGCGAGCGGCTTCAGGAACAGGCGAAACGCGACCGTGCCGCCGCCGAGGAGGCGCTTCGGCGCGCGGAGGCCGAAGAACCGAAGATCGCGGAGGTGGCGAAGGAGGCCGACGCGGCACGGCGAGAGCGCGAGGCGGCGGAGCAGCGGCTTGCCGAGATCAGGAGCCGGCTCCGCGCCGAGGAGGAAAAGCGCCGCAAGGCCTTTGCCGAAGCGCAAGCCGCGGAAGGCGCTCGGGCGCCGAGGGGCGCGCGCGAAGCCGAGGGCGGAAAACTGGGGATCATCGCCGGCGACTTCCACCTCCGGTTCAACGAGATGTCCGCTTCCATGAATTTCGATCTGCGCGCCTTGAGCTTGGGCTGCAGTTCCCAAGTGAAGACCGCGTGCAGATTCAAGGTGAACGAGCGAGTCTTCGTGACGACCGCTTCGGAGAATGACGACCCGCTCGCGACCGAAATCACCGTCCTGCACGATCCCGACGGCACCGTCTCGGTCGCCACGGTGCAGGCCGTGACAACGTTCATGATCGTCGCGCGACTGTTGAATCCCTCAGGCGATCGGCAGAGGCAAAGCGAAATGGTGATCTCGTTGCTCAATGGCTTGAAGGATAAGTCAGAAAGCCATGCCAATCTGAACGGAATCCACTATCTGCTGATGAAAAATGCGGCAGGGCTGTTCTTCATAGCCGAACCGGCGGCGACATAGGTCGGCGACGTGCCGGACGATCTCAGCGAACGATCTGCGTGAGGTCGTTCGCCCGTTCCGCCGGAGGCTGCCCAACTGACGCTCCGAAGGGCAGGCTTGCCCCCGTCGGCGGCTCAGTCAGCCGGCGGTTTGTGCCGTGGTCGGGACCGGCTTTCCGGAGGATCCGGGGTTGATGTTGGGCTACCCGGTCAGCATGGCATCGGTGCCACTTTGGACAGCGGACTGGTCGATGCGGCTGCATCGGTGGAAAAGCTCAAGAAGGACGTCCGTTTTGCCGTCCAAGGGTCGAAACGGTGGCTTCGTTATCGTGACGCCGGCGCGTGCGCCGCGCCGAGTTAGGCCGGACGCTGAGGTAGCGCGCATGCGAAACGGCGTGACGCCTTCGGCTATTCGAGGAGATCGAGGAATGAATCCTCTCCCTTCGCGGCCAGAACGTTCACGATGCGCTCGACCCGACTGCGCGTCTGCTCGAAGCCGCTCTTTTTGCCGGCGCTCAGTATCTTTCGCAGTTCGGCGGGCTGCACCATGAACGCGTACCGATTATAAGACTCACTTGTGGCGAGGGCTTCGATCACCTCGACGACGCGGTCGATCTTGTCGTCGCCAAGCTTCGCGAGGCCGCCTATGACGGTGTAGAGGTCGTTTGGCGCGTAGCCTCCGGCCAAGGCGTCGAGCAACTGTTCCATTAGCCAATCGCTATCGACGCCCCACAGAAACCAAGGGCCTATGGAGCCGACCTTGCGGGCGAAGCGGCTTCGGTCGTTGCTTGCCTTGGCCGCCGAAAGCCGATGTACCCAATACGCCCGGGCACGATCGCGAAAGCTGGAAGGCGCGGAGCTGGTATTCGCTCCGATCGTCAGACCGACCAGGCGCATGACATCCTGCCGGGCGGAGGCGGGCGCTCGTTCTAGGAAGGTGTTCAGCAGTTCTTGTGGCAGCGAACCTCTTATGTGCAGCGTGATCACGTAGTCGGCTAGCCATTAGAACGGATGTTTGGTTGCTGCGCATCGCGATCGATATGTGCCGTAGATCGCGAGCGTAGCACTGGAGTGTCGAGGCCGATTTGCCGCCTGTGCGAAGGCTTGCGAGCCATTCGTTGCTCTCTGGCAGAAACGGAAGCTCCACTTTCGAAAAGCCACACGCATTTGTATCCAGAGGAAGGCTTCGCAAGACTGTCGGTCCTAATTTTCTCTAACGCTGTTCGACTTGGTGATCGGCAGGTTTTCAACGATCGGATTGCGACCGTCCACGAAGGCATCTAGGCGTCGATCGTATCGACGACATTCGATAGTGCCGATCTTGTCCGCAGCGAGGACCCGAACGAGGTGGACGTTTTCCGACCCAGCGTGTGTGGGCAGCGGTGTGCCTTGAGCATGCTCGGAGCACAGGGGTAGAAGACGTCCGACGCTGCTCGCGAAGAGGCGACCTTCAGCTCCGCAGGTTGCGCAGGTAACGGCGGAACGCGCCTCTGCCCGGGCGATGACATCTTCAATGGAGCGCTCGATCCGCTTGGGAAGGATGGATTCAGTCTTCCAATAGATCCGCAAACGGCCGCACTTCTCCGAAAGTTCACGGAACTGTACCGGGTGGTCGTTTGCAACTTCAGAAACTCGCTCGACCACGGTAGCTACTAGCTCCTGCCACCCGTCGGGGCAAATCGGGTATGCCGGTGAAAAGGGAAGACCGCCGCAGATGCGGATGAAGAGGTGCGGATGCAGATCTATCAGGCGCTCTTGCCAAGTATTATCCATCGCGCGCTGGCCTTTCCGAACCTTTTAGCCATTCCAAGCGAGTAGGGGGCCGCCAGGGATTGGGGACCAAGCGGAGAGCAGAACTGGGGCCAAATTTCACCGACAGGTCGGTCACGAGCATGCCCTGGCAAATCAAGGCGGAGATTTCCGGCCTGGGATCTCGCACCCCGATCATGTCGCCCAAGGATCGCGCGGTCAGACCCGGATGGGCCGTCAAAGCGCGAGTGATGGCCTTTTCGAGTGGCGTCGGCACGGGATGGTCTCGGTGACTCCAGATGAGCTTGCAATTACTTGCGCGTGGCTCCGCATCAATGTCGGCCCGATCGACTTCGACGAGCCGTATTCTATGATGCTGAAGCGTGAGTTGCACGAGGCCTTCGTGGTCGAGATCCCAATAACGGCGTTCGCTTAAAACGTCGAAGGCGACGCGACCGCTCGCTTCGGTGTTGACGCACAACATGTCTATCGGAACTTCGCGTTTGAGAAAGGGGAGCCCCCGGATGAAGTTGACGGCCGGGATTGCCGGGTCGAGCAACAGTTGGACGGCAAACTGGGAGAGCTTTTCGGATGTGCTTGTAAAATTCTCAAGCAGGTTTCGAATTTGGATTCGAGCAGAGCGGCGTCGGCGGAGTTCGCTCGGGAGCAGCGTCCGCAGAGCCCTGTTACCTCGGGCGTGATCGCGCCCAGTAGCCATTTGGTCGCTCCTTCCGACATACGTCCTCGCGTGTTGCCCAACTTAAGCACGGGTGAAATCGACGAGTCAAGATAGCTAGCTATCTAGCTATCTAAGATGATTCCATTCCCGGTCACTATGAGGGCGAGGTTGTGGATGCCTCCTAGAAGCAAAGAATTCTGACTTTCCCCTTGCCGGCCAAGATGTTACGAACGATTCGAATGGCCAGCTATCTGCAGCCGTCCGGGAGATCGGAGTGCGAAAGCCCAAGGAAAAGGTGTCCAGCGCTCGTAGGAGGGCGGACGGCCGGCGTCAGCTGCTTGTTTATCTGCAGCCCGACATCATCAGAGAGCTTAAGCGGGCCGCGATCACCGATGAACGACCTGCCTACGAATTGGTTGAGGAAGCGATCAGGGATTGGCTTTCGAAAGATAGGCGGAAGAAATAGGCGATCACTCCTTATCACAGCTACTCGTTTGGCGCCGCAAGATGCTGGGTGCTAAGTCGGCCACACGTCGGTGCAGATATCACTGTAGCTTCCACCTCAACCGCATGGCCATCGCGATGGCTTGGATCACGAACAACAGCGGTTGCTCGGCGATGGCGCCTTCCGGCGGGGGATCGATCGTGAATTTCGTGAACTGGCCGTCCGCCCAGACATAGGCCTTCCCATCACGCGCAATCGAAATCGTGGCCATGTGAATGGACCCAATGGTGTTTCGTTCGTGAGCCGTCAGTTGGATCGAATATGGGTACTTCTTTTTGCTCATTGTCATCGCCCCCGCTCGCTGAGGGGGCGCCGGAGTGTCAGCGACCCGCGGCATCGGTCATGCGCTTTCGGAAGCCGGGTTCCTGCAGTTACCAATTCCCTCATGCATCGAAGCCTTCGACTAGCGCGTGTTCTCACCGCGGTTTCGGCAATTGCCAGAGCTCATACCTTGCTGGTGAACGCCGACTCTCGCGGTCTCCGCGCAAAGCGAAGCAGCGTTCGACCGCGCGATACAGGCAGGGCCCGCAGATGTTGATCTTGAGCCAGCCCAGCTCGGCGTCGAACACTGCGCTGAGCCAATGCCCCGAACACCGAAAGGCCAGACCACCGACCGGCAGATGGCTTCCGACGGACCCGTCCTCGAGCGCTCCCCCGCAGGTAAGCCATGGTCAATTCCTTACTGCGCGCACGTCGCGCTCGTGTAGGATCGCTTCCACGATGCGGCGGAGCCGACGCATCGATCCGCCGTGCCAGTGCTGAGCGATCGCGGCGCACTCGAAACCGTCCAGTGGCGGAATCCAGCTCTGGTCGAGACCACGCTCTCTCGCGAGGTCGGCAACAACGGCCGGCAAGAGTGCATGGAGATCGCAAGCAGCCGGCTTCTGAAACCTCACCACGCGGAATCTGTCACGGATCGGCGAGGGGAGCGGATCCAGGCTGTTGGCGGTGGCGACGTAGGAGACCTGCGACAGATCGAGCGTCGTCTGCAGTGCGGGATCGGGGTAGCGGGCATTGGTCTCAGGTTCGAGAAAGCTAAGTAGGCAATCCCACAACCGTCCATAGTCTGACCGCGTGCCGGCCTTCTCAATCTCGTCAATCAGCACAAGCGGATTTGCGATTCTGCCCTGCGCCATCGCCAGAAATGTATGACACGGTTCGGCAGAGTACCAGCGCCGATCGGTCCCGCCGAACACCGCGCCGTCGGCGCGCGAAGCGTCCTCTCGCCAGACGCTGACGCCCAGGGTCTCGCCCAGGCGCCGCGCAAACCGGCTCTTGCCTCCGCCAGGATCGCCGACCAGCAATAGTGGTCGCAAGCGGATCGTCACACGGCCCGAGAGTTCGGAAAGAGCGAAGTCGATCGCATTTACTGCGTAGGGAAATTCGAACACAAGAGCGTTGCGGACCTCGTTTAAGGGCGGCACCTCGACCAGCGGCAATGGCGTGTTGATGACGCTCTTTAGCGGACCCAAAATATCCTTGAGCTTGGGATTCTTCATCTCTTCGCTGGAGAGACGCGCGACTATGAGATGATTGTCAGGAATGCTCTCCGGCGCAGCGGAGGCTGGCTCCTTGGGCACGGCCTGCTTTTCCTCGGCCTCCAGCTTTCTCCGGCGCTCTTCATCCTCCTTCGCCTCTCGCCAGACTGCCGCCTTGATCGCAGTGATGCGCTGCTCCGCGATACGGCTCCCCAGGGATGCTGCGTTCAATGCCGCAGAAGCTCCTTTCGGCAACAAGTCGGTGCAGGCCGGCAGCGCTGCCCAGCCGAAGGTAAAGCGCTCGAGATCGCAGCAAAGCTGTTGCTCCGCGTGTCGGGAGGTCACAAGAAAGGCGTGAACCAGCGCCTTGCCGACCCTGCGGTATTCATCAAAATGGACGGCGTCGCGCGGTGTCGGCAAGCACACCAGCCGGACGCAATCCGCAAGGCTCCTGAGATTCGGTTCGTTCTGAAGGGCGGCGCGCCGGTCGAGTTCGGCGGCAAGTGCCAAGCCGGCATCGCTCTCCTGGACAGCGGCCCAGACCGCGTTCTCGGGTAATTGCGGGCAAAGCTCGTTGATCTCGGCGATCAGCCGCTCTTCGATGTGACGGGCGTGATCGATGATCAGCATGGCATATCGCAGGACCCGTGGCAGGCCTTTGCGCCGTTCATTGTCTTCGCCCGAATCGGCAGCCGCGCCTGTTGAGACGGCATCTTCGGCCACGCCCGGTATATCGGACTCGTCATCTTCAGTCGCGCTCATGCGCCATTCCTTCCAATCCTTGTTGCGAATAGCCGACGGCGCGACCGCGTACCGAGCTGGACACTCGTCTCAACCGCAGTGGTGCCTAAGTTGGCAGCGGTCATGGGATCTCACTTTGGGCGGAGTAGCTGACAATGGTGGTCGGTCCCAACGGCTGGGAAAGGAGATCAAGCTCGACAAGATTGGCGCAGGCGAGCGCCATCACGGCCGGTGCTGGATCAACCTCACTCAGGATACTCTTAAGAAGCTCCCCCAGTGGCATTGGTCCCTCATCACGAAGCGCCAACAGGATGCGCAGGCGCAAGCCGACCGGGACGGGGGTGTTTCGATGGGACCAGACCAGCCGACCGTTGGTGAATCGCGGCTCCCGCCGCACCTCTTCGGCGGTCAATACCATCGACTTGAGCCCGAGGTCAGCCACTGCGATTTGCGCAAGCTGTTGCTCTTCAGAGGTGCGGATGCGTCTCGCTGGAACGACGTCGAGCAGGAAGCGACCATCGTCGCGTTGAAGGGCGATGGCGTCCGCAGATGGAACGTGAACGATTGAGCGCACGTGCGGATCGAGCGACGCTTGAATTAGCGCGTCGCGCAGCGCAGGATGTCGCGCCGGGATCGGGGAGGTTGCCTTAGCGGAAATGAACTGATCCAGGCGAACCGGAGCTACTTTTCTGTTGAACATGAATGGGTACTCCAAACCGGAGGGAAGAGACGAGGCGCGTCGCGTCGACCGGTTTGCGCGATCGTCGATGTTGGTCATGGCTGGCCTCCCTTAGATTTCGATGACGAAGTTCGGATCGAAGCGGGGGTTGTCCCAGGTGCGCTGCCGCGGAAGCCAAGGCCCGTAACCCTTTGCGTTTGACACCACGCGGGTCGCGCCGATCACGGTGTCCTCGGACTCATGGGTGTGTCCGTAGATCCAGAGATCCGCCGGCCGCAGCTGAGGTCTGCCGTTTGCGCCCGGCTCCGGCCACATCAGTGAGCCCAGGGCGCTGCGATATGCTGCGGTCAGGACCTCTTCATCGGACAGCCGCGCACCTGGATCGTACTGGCCCAGGCGGCGCGCTCGGCTCGGGATCGGTGCATGATGCGTGACGACCACTAGGGGCCCACCGCGCGGCTTGCGCATTTCGGCTTCAAGGAAGGCGCGAGCTTGGAGGTGCCGAGCCAGGGCGTGTCCCGGCCGGAAGCGATCATGATAGCGGTTGATCCTGATCTTGCGGAAGTCGTTCATCCGTTGGGCCGCGATCATCATTGCGCGATGCTGATCACCGAACAGATCGAAGTCCGTCCATAGCGTCGCACCGGCGAAGGTGACATTGCCGATTCGGAAGGAGTCGTGCTGCAGCACGTGGATGTTCGTGCCGGCTGCTGCTGCCTTGGCCTTCTCGACCGTGCGATCGATGTCGCAACCATAAGCCTCATGGTTGCCGACGACGTAGATGACAGGTCGATCCGGCACGCGTTCGCGCAGCCATTTCACCCCGCGCTCAGCGCGCGGAATGAGGTCGCCGGCGACCACCAGCACGTCGAACCGAGGGCGCGCGTCGCCGGATGGCAGGTCCCAGCCGCGGGTTAGCTCGACATGCAGATCTGACAGGATCCACAACAACACCGTTCAATCCTCATCGGTTGGATGATCGTCCAGCGGCTTGGCCTGGCTCAGCGCCTGCACGATCCGGTCGATGAGCTCTTCGGGCATCTCGTCTATACCGAGTGCGAACTGCACGTCGGGCGAGCCGCAGCGCGGGCATTCGTGCCGCGTCGGATCGTAGGTGAACTCGCCTTCCTGGCCGCAGGCGCGGCACCGAAATCTGGCCATCTCTATTCCTCCGCCGGCGTCCACCAGAAGGCGTCCTGACGGACTGCCCGCTCGCGTGCGGCATCGATCCATACGATCGCTCCGGTGACGCATACGGTTCCGTCGCTCTTCCCGACCAGGCTCGTCGATGGTCCCGTGACCATCTCGATGCCCTTCAAGATCGCGGCCGGGCTGTACCTCGTAGCCATCCGGATAGCGGATTAGGTCGATGCCGGAGCCGCCCGCGCAATCGCACCAATCTCGACGCCGGAACGATACGCCATATTGAGAACAAATCAGGAACATCTGGCGTTGTCAATAGCAAGATAGCTGGCTATCTACATGCATTCCGATTTCGCGAGCACTCCGAACTTCCACGACGCGGAGACCGGTGTGGAGCGCAGAGTGTGGACCGGCGTGGCTTTTGATCGCTGGCCGGCGCCCAACGTTGGCTCTGGCTCACTCTTGATGCATTCTCGCGTTTTGATTGCGGAGTATCAGCGCCATGCAGCAAGTACTCCACCGCTCCCGTCTGGTGCGGCGTGGATTTGTGTAGATCTTCCTTCCCGCCCGTCGCGACTATCTGCAGCGCGCCGTCCGGAAGCGGCCGCTGCAGCGCCTTGGCTTCTGCCCACGGGCCGCGCACCCAAGCGTCATATTCCTCCCGGGTAGTCAGATCACCGCCATCGCCTTCGGATGGACGCGGCCGACCTCCGCATTCGCCTCCGCGGTGAGGAAGCCGAAGACATCTTTCGTGATCTCGCCTTCCTTCGGCGCGTGATGCGCTGCTCGTCTTCAGCGCGGTCCCTCTGGCCTTGACGCGGCATCGTTACGCTGTGGCACGCGCGGCATGCGGTTCTCAATCTCGGCCGTCGTCGGATTCATTGCGCTCTCTGGGGTTGCGGTGCAGAACGGGTTGTGATGCTGAGCCAGATCAGCAAGCTGATCGGCGATGGCCTGGTCTCACAGGGGGCGATCAAGGAAGGTGCGATGACCCGCTTCCGGCCGGCGATCACGACCGCACTTGCTGCTTCGGTTGGTCTTTGTGCCGATGACGCTGGCTAATCGGACGGGGGCAAAGTCCAACGGCCGCTTGCCGTCGTTATCGGTGGACTGCTCACGGCGACGCTGATGACGCTGCTCGTCCTGCCGGCGCTATATCCTATTTAGCGCCGCATCGCGCGCAGCAGGAAAGTGAGTGATCCTTCGTTCCGAAACGTGCGGCGGAATAATTCGCTCGTTGGCGGCCCCCATGGCGCTCACGATTTCGTGAGCTTGTAACCGAATTGCGATTCTTCTCGAACTGAGAAATGTGCCCTCGCTAAAAGATGAGCAAGTCAAACGCCTGCGACGTTTCGGCCGACGGGAACTAGTAAGACGGACGGCAAGCGTTGCATGAGGGGCAGGGTTAAGCTGAATGAGGGGCCTGCTATCCCCCCAAGTCCATTTTCGCACCGGAAATGAAGGAGCACTAATGTCTGTCTTCCGTCACTCGTTCCGAGGTCCGCGCGCACCGCTAGGTGCACTGATGTTGTTGCTTGGGGTAGGCCTCGTGCCGCTAACCACGGGCAAATCAGTTGCGCAAGGAATGAAGGACATGCGCGGCATGGAAAATTCCAAGCCTGCGGCTTCGGCGACCGCCAAAGCGACAGGAACGGTCACGGCGCTCAATGCGGCCGATCGCAAAGTAACTCTCGATCATGGAGCAATTCCCGCCATCAAGTGGCCACCTATGAAGATGGAGTTCGCAGTCGCGCCCAATGTTGATCTCTCCAAGGTAACAACCGGCGAGAAGGTCGATTTCACCCTAAGCGGCTCGGGCAGTTCGTACACGGTTCAATCGATTACTCCTGCAAAGTGATGCGACCAGCGGAGGAGGGTTCGGATGTCTAAAGCGGTGCTGCGCCTAACGCGACGAGGCGTATTGGGTGGTCTGGCGGCGGGGCTGTTGGCATCTTCCGAGTATCCGGTTCAAGCCAACAATCACGGGATTCTAGTTCACAAGGACCCCAATTGTACTTGCTGCACGGGCTGGGTGCGCCACCTCAGAGATGCAGGATTCGTGGTGACCGCGGTTGAAGCCACTGATCTTCAGTCCGTTAAGATCCGATTGGATGTGCCGGCGGATCTGGCGGCGTGCCATACCGCTGAAGCCGATGGGTATGTCCTGGAAGGGCATGTCCCCGCGGTCGCAGTTCGTCGCCTCCTGACCGAGAGACCGGCCGCCACAGGATTGGCGGTCCCGGGAATGCCCGTTGGGTCGCCCGGAATGGAGGGCGGCGCTCCGAAGCCATACGATGTTGTTCTTTTCGGCCCGGATGGCCGGCAAACCTTTATGCGGTTTCTCGGCGTGAACCCGATGGCGTAGCCTTGATTATGAACTGAGTTTTGCCTGCTTTCTCGCGATCACGTCAGCGTGAGAATGTAACCCCGAAGCGAGCGGGATCGAACTGCCTTATAGGCGCGTCGTTTCAATGGCTGCGGCTACGTGTAGCCATCAATCGAGCGCTAACCCAACGAAGGCAATCCGGCTTTCCGTCAATATGGTACTATGAGAGACTGGCTTCCATGAATCGCACGGTGATCATGCGACAGCTTTTGGCATTCGTTATAGCGGTGGGAGTTGCCCTATCGCCGTTGACGATGCCCTTTTCATCAGTATCGATTGCCGCGCAAGATGAGGCTACGGTTGCGATGACCTCGGCTGAACTGGCCGACGACATGCCATGCTGCCCGAAAAAGGCCCCGTCGCCGTTCGATTGCCAGAAGTGTTTGCTTGCGACTTGCATGATGAAGTATTCGCAGCCGACACTTGCCAACGGATGCGCGGAAGTACCGCAATTGGCTTCCGTGATCCCGCTCGGCAATGACGCATTGCCGGCTGAGCTTGACCAGGCACCGCCAGACCACCCCCCTCGAGCCAACATCTGAGGCGCGTGAGCGCCTGATCGCTGGTACGCGTGCCCAGGTGGCGCGCGCCGTCGTTCCATGCCGCATTGGCGGTTATTCAGATGTATCGAGGAACTGAAATCATGACGACTTCTAAAGTTGGGCACGCCGCCATGGCGGCGCTGATCGGCGTTGCCTTCGCAGGTTCGGCCCTGCCTGCGCATGCCGAAATCAAGAACTACGAATTCCAGCTCGTCCAGCCGACGCTCAAAGCTGGCGCCGACCGCATCGTCATGGTGCGGCTGGTCGACAAGGCGACCGGCAAGGCGGTATCCGACGCGGTGATTTTCGCGAGCCGGCTCGACATGGCTCCGGACGGCATGCAGGAGATGGTCACCAAGGTCACGTGGATGCCGGGCACGGAGCCCGGCACCTACCGCTTCAAGGCCAATTTCAGCATGGCGGGCCGCTGGCAGCTCTCGCTCGGCGCCAAGGTGCAGGGCGAAACCGGCACGGTGGAAAACAAGCTCGTCGTTACGGCGGAGCAATGACCCGCCTTAGCCTTGCTGGCATTGCCGCTGCGATCGTCGCAGCGTCAGGTGCCGCCTTTTTCACCGGCTTCGGTCTGCGACCGCAGCCGATCGTCAGTCCCCTTGCATCCGCCGCGCGTGCAGCGGACGGGGGCGCGCCAATCTATTTTCAGGATCCCGACGGCAAGCCGTTCTACTCGCTGACGCCGAAGAGGACCGCGGACGGCCGCGACTACCGCGCCGTGCCAGCGGGCGCAGAGGTCAGCTTCGACGAGCTGGAGCAGCCGGCGGACATGAAGACGGCACACACCAAGAGTGACCGCAAGATCAAATACTACCGCAACCCCATGGGCCTGCCGGACACCTCGCCGGTGCCGAAGAAGGACTCGATGGGAATGGACTACATCCCCGTCTACGAAGGCGACGACAGCGACGATGGCTTAGTGAATCTTTCACTCGGCAAGATCCAGCGCACCGGCGTCAAGTCCGAGCCAGCCACACTACGCCGGATCAGGATGCCGGTCCGTGCCCCGGGTACCATTCAGCTCGACGAGCGGCGCATCTCTGTGATCGCGATGCGCGCCGAGAGTTATGTGCAGAAGGTCGCCGACGTGACGACCAGCAGCCGGGTCGCGAAGGGACAGGCGCTGATGGAAATCTACAGCCCGGCGGTCTCGTCCGCGGCAGCCGAATATCTTGCGACGATCACGTCGAAGACAACGGCCGGCATCGAGCCGTACGGACGCGGCTCCAGGCAGCGGCTGGTCAATCTCGACGTTCCGGAGCCTGCCATCGCCGAGATGGAAAAAAGTCGCGTGGT
Organism: Bradyrhizobium niftali; assembly: GCF_004571025.1. Lineage (GTDB taxonomy): Bacteria > Pseudomonadota > Alphaproteobacteria > Rhizobiales > Xanthobacteraceae > Bradyrhizobium > Bradyrhizobium niftali. The sequence goes on from NZ_SPQT01000018.1 coordinate 123,835, forward strand.
GCCGATCACCGTTCAATGGTCGTCGCCGCGCGACGGTATCGTACTCCAGCGCAACGCGATCGAGGGCATGCGCGCGCAGCCCGGAGACGTGCTGTTTCGCATCGCCGACATTTCGCAGGTGTGGGCAATCGTCGATGTCGCCGAGCGCGACCTCGGCAGCATCCAAGTCGGCCAGCTCGTGACGGTGCGGGCACGCAGCTATCCCGGGCGCGAATTCAAGGGCGCAATCGGCGTGATCTATCCGCAAGTGAACAAAGAGACACGCACGGCACGGGTGCGGATCGAGCTGACGAACGCCGACCTTGCCCTGCTTCCGGACATGTATCTCGATGCCGAGATCGACACTGGAAATGCGGCACCAGTCCTTAGCGTCGCCGAAAGCGCGGTGCTTGACACAGGCAGCCGGCAGGCCGTCCTGGTCGACAAGGGACAGGGCCGGTTCGAGCCGCGCGAGGTCAAGCTCGGGCGGCGGGGCGACGGCTATGTCGAAATCCGCGACGGCCTTGCCGAGGGCGATGCGATCGTCACCTCAGCCAATTTCCTGATTGATGCCGAAAGCAACCTGAAGGCGGCACTGAAGGGATTTACTGAGGCCGGCAACGCGCAAGGCGCCGATCCCACCGCTGACAGGACCATGGGAGGTAAACCATGATCGCGCGAGTCATCGCCTGGTCGGCGCGCAATCTGCTGCTGGTCCTGTTCGGCACAGGCTTTGCCGCTGCCGCCGGGTTTTATGCGCTTATCCATCTGCCGCTGGATGCAATTCCCGACCTCTCGGACACCCAGGTGATCGTCTATACTGAGTATCCGGGCCAGGCGCCGCAGGTGATCGAGGACCAGGTCACGTATCCCCTGACGACGGCGATGCTGACGGTTCCGAGATCCAAGGTGGTGCGCGGCTTCTCCTTCTTTGGCGTCTCCTTCGTCTACGTCATCTTCGAGGACGGCACTGACATCTATTGGGCGCGTTCACGCGTGCTCGAATTCCTCAACACCGCGACGTCGCGATTGCCGCAAGGCGTGACGCCGACGATCGGGCCTGATGCCACCGGTGTCGGCTGGGTCTACCAGTATGCTGTCACGTCCAAGGAGTTGAACCTTGCGGACACCAGGACGATCCAGGACTGGAATCTGAAATTCGCGCTCGCCAAGGCGGAAGGCGTCGCCGAGGTCGCCAGCGTCGGCGGTTTCGTCAAGCAGTACAACGTGATCCTCGATCCGCAGCGGATGCGCGATCTCGGCATCACTATGCAGAAGATGCGCGATGCCATCCGAGCGAGCAATGCCGACGTCGGAGGGCGCACCGTCGAGCTCTCCGAGTTCGAATATGTCATCCGGGGCAGGGGCTATCTGAAGAGCATCAACGACCTGGGCAACATCGTACTCAAGACCGACAATGGCACGCCGGTGTTGTTGCGCGACGTCGCGCGCGTCGAGCTCGGGCCGGATGAGCGGCGCGGCATCGCCGAGCTCAACGGTGAGGGCGAGGTGGCAAGCGGCATCGTGCTGCAGCGCTTCGGCATGAACGCGCTCGACGTCATCGAGAACGTCAAGAAACGCTTCAAGGAGATAGCGACCAGCCTGCCGAAATCGGTCGAGATCGTCCCGGTCTACGACCGCTCGAACCTCATCAAGGCCGCGATCGAGACGCTCAGGCACACGCTGCTCGAGGAGAGCATCGTGGTGGCGCTGGTCTGCATCGTATTCCTGCTGCATGTCCGCAGCGCGCTGGTCGCCATCCTGATGCTCCCCGTCGGGGTGCTGATGGCCTTCGGCGCGATGAAGCTGCTCGGGATCGGCTCCAACATCATGAGCCTCGGCGGCATCGCGATCGCGATCGGCGCTATGATCGACGCCGCGATCGTCATGATCGAGAATGCGCACAAGCATCTCGAGCGCGCCAAGCCGGACAAGTCACGGGTCGAGATCCTGATCGAGGCGGCAGCCGAAGTCGGGCCTGCGCTGTTCTTCAGCCTGCTGATCATCACCGTCTCGTTCATGCCGATTTTTACGTTGGAGCAGCAGGAGGGGCGGCTGTTCAGCCCGCTCGCCTTCACCAAGACGTTTGCGATGGCGGCGGCGGCGCTGTTGTCGGTGACGCTGGTGCCGGCGCTGATGGTGATCTTCGTGCGTGGCAAGATCATCCCCGAGCACAAGAACCCGATCAACCGCTTCCTGATCTGGATCTACCGTCCGGTGATCAAGGGTGTGCTACGCGCCAAGACGCTGGTGATTGTGCTTGCGCTTGGCGTGCTCGCGGCCTCGGCCTGGCCGGCGCGGCAGCTTGGCACGGAGTTCATGCCCAACCTCAACGAGGGCACTCTGCTCTACATGCCGACCACACTGCCCGGCATTTCGGTGACGAAGGCGGCCGAGCTGATGCAGACCCAGGACCGGATCATCAAGAGCTTCCCTGAGGTCGCCTCGGTCTACGGCAAGGCCGGCCGCGCGGCGACCGCGACCGATCCGGCGCCGTCGGAGATGTTCGAGACGGTGGTCAATCTCAAGCCGAAGGAAGAATGGCGCAAGGGTGTCACGGTCGACAGCCTCGTCGCCGAGATGGACAGGGCGCTGCAGTTCCCGGGCGTCTCGAACGCCTGGACCATGCCGATCAAGGCGCGCATCGACATGCTCTCGACCGGCATCCGCACGCCGATCGGGGTAAAGGTCCTCGGCACCGATCTTGCCGTCATCGACAAGCTGGCCAAGCAGATCGAGCAGGTGCTCAAGGCCGTTCCCGGCACGTCGTCGGCCTATGCCGAGCGCGGCCTCGGCGGCTACTATCTCGAGATCACACCGAACCGCGAAGCGTTGTCGCGCTACGGCATCATGGTGCAGGATGTTCAGGACACGATCGCAACCGCGCTCGGCGGCCAGACCGTAACCACGACCGTCGAGGGCCGGCAGCGCTTCACCGTCAACATGCGCTACCCGCGCGACCTGCGCGACAATCCCAAAGCCATCGCCAGCGACATCCTGGTGCCAATGCCGGGCGGCGGCGCCGTGCCGCTCGGCGAGGTCGCCAGCGTCACGCCGGCGCGCGGGCCGAGCTCGATCCGGACTGAGAACGGGCAACTCGCCACCTACATCTATGTCGACATCCGCGACCGCGACCTCGGCGGTTATGTCACTGAGGCGCAGCGCGCAGTGCAGGCGAGCATCCAGTTCCCGTCGGGCTATTACGTGGTCTGGAGCGGTCAGTACGAATATCTGGAACGTGCCACCGCACGATTGAAGATCGTCGTGCCGGTGACGCTCCTGATCATCTTCCTCTTGCTCTACCTCAATTTCCGCACGGTGGCCGAAACCTTGATCGTGATGCTTTCGTTGCCGTTCGCCCTCGTCGGCGGCCTCTGGCTGATGTGGTGGCTCGGCTTCAACCTCTCCGTTGCCGTCGCCGTCGGCTTCATTGCGCTCGCCGGTGTGGCTGCCGAAACCGGTGTCGTGATGCTGATCTATCTCAACCAGGCGTTGGCCGAGATGAAGGAACTGCGTCGGGTGCAGGGCCAGGTGTTGTCGCGGAGTGACCTTTACGACGCGATCATGGAAGGTGCCGTCGAGCGCGTCCGCCCGAAGATGATGACGGTGGTCGCGATCATGGCCGGTCTGTTGCCGATCATGTGGAGTACCGGCACGGGCTCGGAGATCATGCAGCGCATCGCCGTGCCGATGATCGGCGGTATGATCTCATCGACGTTGCTGACGCTGATCGTTATCCCAGCCATTTTCGGGCTGGTAAAGGGCATTGGGCTGCCGGCGAACGATGATAGCGGCCGGCCGCCGCCGACCCGCCTCGAGCCTACAGTCAAGCCTGAGCGGGTTCCGGAGCCCGCTGAATGAATACCGATGCAGTTTCTAACAAATTAGACATTTTGCGCCGATCGTCACTCGCGGCTGTAACCAAATCGATCGCGCAAGCGAACTAGGAAGATAGGCAGGCATGACGAGCCCCGAGACGGAACTGAAGGCCTTGATGCTTGCCAGCCAGGCCGGCGATGCGGCCGCACACCGGGCTCTGCTCGAGCGGCTGAGTCGGCATCTAAGGGCCTACTACAAACGCAAACTCGCAAGCTTCGGCAAGGGTGCGACGGAAGCGGAGGATTTGGTTCAGGAAGCACTGTTGGCCATTCATATTCAGCGACACAGCTACGACCCAGCAGAACCATTGACACCATGGGTGCATGCCATCGCGCGCTACAAGTTGATCGATTTCTTGCGCCGGTCGCGGACATCGCGTGCCGACGTGCCCATTGATGAGGCCGACGACATCATGGCGCATGACGACCACGTTGCCGCGGAGAACAGCTATGACATTCGGCGCTTGATTGGAAGACTACCGAAAAACATGCAATACGCCATCGGCGCCGTGAAACTGGAGGGTTTGAGCATCGCTGAGGCGGCACAGAAATATCAGCTTTCGGAGCCCACGATAAAGGTCAGCATTCACCGCGGGCTCAAGGCATTGGCAGACATGATTGCCAAGGAGGTCAAAGCATGAGGACGGATGAACTAGTCGCTGCACTCAGCCGACACGTCGAGCCCGTAGATCATAGCGCAATCCGCCGGACGGTCGGCTTGGCCCTCGTCACCGCCGTCGTGTTCGCGCTTGGCTTGATGGCAGTGTGGTTCGGCCTGCGTGCCGACGTCATGACGGCACGTGCCGTCGTGTTCCTTGGCGCAAAGGCCGCCTTTGCGATGGCGATCATTGGTATCGCGTCGATCTATTTGCTTCGGCTGGCGCGTCCTGGTGGGGAGCACAAGACAGCCTCGATTTGGGCCGTGCTACCGTTCGGAGCCGTCATATTGCTCGCCATCATCAGCCTCGGATCGGCGCCGAGCTCGCATTGGGACAGGATGATGCTGGGCGATGAATGGCTAGAATGCCTCTTGTCGATACCGATCATAGCGATCGTGCCGTTTGCCATCCTTGTTTGGGCGGTGCGGAAGGCCGCTCCGACCCATCTCGTTCGCACCGGTGCCTTCACTGGCCTCGTCGCCGGCGGCATCAGTGCGTTGGCCTATGCGCTGCACTGCACCAGTGATTCATTGCCGTTCGTTGCCGTCTGGTACGGGGGCACGATTGTGCTCTGCACCGTGGCCGGCGCAGCCTTGGGACCGCGATTGCTCCGCTGGTAAGCGTAGGTATTGAGTATCCTTCACGTCAGCGTGAGTTTGTAACCGTCGGAAGAGTTGACCCGAACTCCCTATTAGAGGCGCACAACGCGCTTCCGATCAAAATGGAGCCGGGACTATGTTGAAGAAGAGTCTTCTCACGATGTCGCTCTTGCTGCCGCTGGCCGCGGTGTCGGCAACCGCCCACGCGGGATCGACGATCACCGACAAGAGCTATTGGCCGAACGAGGCAGGACGCAGCGCACAATCCCCGGTCTACGCGCAAGACCCCGGACGTTCTGCAATTGTGTACGACCGCAGGGCACGCGTTGTGGCGCCTGCGATCGGTGCGATCGAGGATCGGCCGGCCTCGCGCTATCAGGGCGGCCCGAAAGGCCACTAGAGGCGAGGCCGACGACACCTGCGTACAAGGGAGCTGTGGGCATTTGTTTCCCGCGGTGTCTCCTGTTTGCTGCAGCGGACCAAAAAGAAAGGAGCTCCCTGATGTTTGTGAGTGAGCGCGTCGCAACAGTGACGAACCTTCTCGATGGTCTGCGCAGCAGATTGAGCGATAACCTGGATCAATATGGTGCTGCGTTGTATGCGACGCTCGGACCGTTGTCGCTCTTGGCATTGCCTATAATTGGCACTGGCTGACCACGGCCGAAGTCGTGCGCGCGCTGACTGCACCGGCCTGCATGCTCATGATGTACAAGTGCTTGAAGTGCGGAATCAGCCCTTCGGATCGCAAGAACGAGGCTAGGCATGATGGACGGTACGATGCCTGGAATGATGTGGGCGATGAGCCTAATCTGGCTGTTGATCGTTGTCGTCCTGGTTCTCGCGGCGGCTGCACTCATTAAGTACCTCCGTTCGTGACGACAGAGGGAATGGCCATGCGCAAACTTGGTCTTCTTGCTCTGGCGATCGTTGGGTTTCAAACGCCGGCCTCCGCCCAGCAAGGCGACGCATCCAGCGGTCGGCAGGCGTTCCGCGTCTGCGCCGCCTGTCATTCGCTTGAGCCCGACCGCAACATGACGGGCCCGAGCCTCGCCGGACTGTGGGGGTGCAAGGCCGGTGGCCTCGCAAGCTTCGAGCGCTACTCGGATGCACTTAAGTTGTCCGGACGATCATTCGCTGGACAGCTGGCTCACTGATCCCGACCAAATTGTCCCGGACAACGAAATGACTTTCAATGGCATTAAGGATGCGCGCGTGCGCGCAGACCTGCTCGCCTTTCTCAAGGAGGCCACGAGGCCGGGAGCACCGCCGCAGATAGCGCAACAGGACGGCAAGGGTGGCATGGGCGGGATGATGAGAGGCATGATGGGCGCCGGCGGACGTGATCCCGACCTGAAGAAGCTCGAGCCCTCCAAGCACGTTACGGCGCTGACCTATTGTCACGACACCTATCGCGTGACCACGGCAGACGGGAAGACGCGCGCATTTTGGGAACGCAATTTGCGCTTCAGAACCGACTCGAGCTCGGCCGGGCCAGAAAAGGCGCGCCCGCGCTGATGCCGGCCGGCATGATCATCCGTGATCTTTGCTGCGCCGGACGAAATTGCTAAAACCGTCGAAGCCCGCTGCTGAGGCGACCGGGTCCGGAGCATTGTTGATGCAGTTGAGATCGACCCTCACCTGTCCCGAGTGCGGCCATCAAGCGGCCGAAACCATGCCGACGGACGCGTGCCAATTCTTTTATGACTGCAAGGGCTGCGGCACGCGGCTGAAGCCGAGAGCAGGCGATTGCTGCGTGTTTTGCTCGTTCGGCTCGGTACCCTGTCCGCCGATTCAAGCGGGCGGCTGTTGCTCATAGTCCGAGACATCGTTCAGCGACCGCTCGGGATCGCGCATGTGCTGCGGTGAGTCCTAGCTCGTTGCATCGATCTTCATCAAGACGCGCAGGATCGCCTAATTTTTAGGCTTTGGCCCGGCGGAAGCGCTTCGCCTTCTAAGAAAGCTTTCTCCAATCAATGGCTTAGCTAGCGATCCTAAATGCTTCGGCTCGTGGCACGCAACTTGCGACATCTGACGCAAGATTGGTCCCGCCGAGGAAAAGGACATGCGAGCGTGCCTCATTGCTGCCGTTGTGGCGGCTGCGCTGACCGTGACGCCGGCTTCTGCGACCGTCATTATCAGCGGCGACCCCGGCGGCAAGATGCAGGACTACACAGCGCACTTCCGACAGGTGCGCGACTCAGGTGAGCCTGTTGTCATTGCCGGCACATGCGTTTCGGCCTGCACCATGGTGCTCGGACTCGTGCCTAGCGACCGAATCTGCGCGACCCCGAATGCGGTGCTGGGTTTCCATGCCGCATGGACGTTCGATGACTCCGGCAGACGCGTCGTCAGCGCATCCGGAACGCAAGATCTGATGAGTACGTATCCAGCTCCCGTGCGCGCCTGGATCACACGGCGCGGCGGTTTGACACCAAAAATGATGTACCTGCGAGGTCGTGATCTCGCTGCCGTTGTTGCGCCCTGCAACAGCTCACGCACGGCGTCTGCTTCACGCGCGAAGCGCTTTGGCGGCGTTCATCAGGCTGACGGCACAAATGCGCCTCGCGCCAGCTTTGGCTCCGCTGAATAACTGCCCATTGTACGCTTGCTCATTGTCCCGCTGCGTTAGCAGCGTTAGCAATAGACAGAGCAGCAGGCCGATATTCGCTGGCAGTCGCTGTTTGTTGCTGTCGTAGAGAAACAGGTGCTTCGAACTAAGCCGGATGCGCCCTCAGTTCCAGGGTGGACTGCTGAGCAACAATGCTTGCGCCTTGCAGGGCAAGGCCGGCCATGATCACGGCAATGATGACGTCGTGCCAGCCGGTGCCGGTTCCGAACCAAGTGCGGCAAGAAGCTACCGCGCGGTTCCCGAGCACATAGTTGCGGGTGCAGATCCCGAGCGCATGTTGGCATCGCCCTTGCGATAGGCCCACAGCAGCGCGAACGAGGCGGCATTAGCGGCAAGCGCCGCAATATCTACGGCTCCCATGGCGAGCGCACTCGCCAGCCGTGCCTCGCGGCAAGTCAATGACTTTGCTCTTGGTTTAGGCGCATCAGTATCATGAAGAAATTGGCGATCGCGGCCTATGTCCTGACCTTGTCTGAAGCTCAGGCGCAGATGTCCTATGCCGGACTGCAAATGCGTCCAATCAAGGCGCTCTCGGAGCAGCAGGTCGCCGACCTTTCATTAGGCCTTGCGCTGGCCGCGGAGTTGAACGGCTATCCCGACCCGTCGCATGTGCTAGAGTTAGCCGACAAGCTCGACCTCACGACGGAGCAGCGCGCGTGCTGGCGCTATTCGACGCCATGAAGGCGGAAGCGATGCCTTTGAGGGGCCACGCTGATTGCGAGGAGAGCGAACGGGACGGACATTTTGCAAACCGGACAGTTAGCGCCGGAAAGTCTGGCTGAAAGCACAGCCGCAATTGCCGTTACGGAGGGGAGGCCCGCGCGTCTCATTTGAAATATCATCTATCCACGTCTGCCTTGCTCGCTCCGACGCAGCTCAAGGCGTACGCCGAGCTGCGGGGCTATGAGCCCGGCCGCCAGCCGGACCACCATCATTAGGACGTTGACCACTGCAACCAGGACTCTCGGTTGGAATACAAATTAACGCGTGACGGATGGAGAGGGAGGAATTCAATGAATCCGAACAAAGCGCTTTGGGAAAAAGGCGACTTTACTCGTATTGCCCAGACTATGAGAGAAAGCGGAGAGGCGCTCGTTGAGCGTATCGGGGTGACAAGGGGGCTGAAAGTGCTGGATCTCGGATGCGGCGACGGAACGACCGCACTGCCGGAGGCCAGGCGCGGAGCCGATGTGCTCGGCGTCGACATTGCCAGCAATCTTGTTGAAGCGGGCAACAGGCGCGTCAGGGAGCTCGGCCTGACGAATTGCAGATTTCAGGAGGGCGACGCGTCAAATCTGCACGAACTCAAGGATGACACGTTCGATCTCGTCGTCAGCATCTTCGGCGCCATGTTCGCGCCAAAGCCGTTCGATGTCGCAAAGGAAATGGTGCGCGTGACGCGATCCGGTGGACGCATCGTGATGGGGAATTGGATTCCGAATGATCCAACGCTGGTGGCGCAGATCCTGAAAATCAGCGCGGCTTACGCGCCGCCGCCGCCGGAAGGCTTCATCAGTCCGATGACGTGGGGCGTTGAAAGCAACGTGATCGAGCGATTTGGCGGTGCAGGCATTCCGAAGGAAAACATCTCCTTCGTCAAGGACACATACACGTTCAGTTTTCCAGGCAAGCCGTCGGACCTGGTCGCCTTGTTCATAGGATATTATGGACCCACCATGAATGCCGTCGAAGCTGCAGACAAGAATGGTCGAGCCGCGGATCTTCAGAAAGAGCTGGAGGGTCTATTTGACAGCCAGAACAGAAGTCCTAGCAAGGACACAACGTCCATTCCTGCGACCTTCTTGCGCGTGACCGTCGCGGTAAATTGACCGTATTCGCAAGTTCCGATCTTGACCGGCGGTGATCACAGAAGCCCGACTCGACCTCCAGGAGGCGCTACAAACATCGACCAACAGCCGGTCGAAAATGCAGGTTGTTTCCGGGCTTTTCTGAAGCACTCAACGGACGCTCCGCCGTTGATTGTTCAAAGACGGAGTTGCGAGGCGACGCGGAGGGGATGTCGATGGCCGATGGCATTACGGTTGTTGCCGGGATTCCCATTCCGTCGACCTCCCCAGCTTTTCTTGTCGGAGTCGCCTTTCACGTCGTGGTTGGGATAGCCTGTATCGTCGTTGGCGTCCTCGCAATGCTGAGCACCAAGGGCAGGGGACGCCATTCGAGCTTCGGTACGACCTACTACTGGTGCCTGCTCGCGGTTTTCTTGTCGGCAAGCGTATTGGCGGCGGTTCGATGGACGGAAGACTACCACCTGTTCATTTTGGGAGTTCTCTCCTTTGGAGCTGCCTCCGGGGGACGCCTCGCTTTGCGACGGCGATGGTGGAAGTCGGTTTATCTGCATGTCATTGAAATGGGATCGTCCTATGTCCTGGTCCTGACCGCGTTCTACGTACACAACGGAAAGAACTTGCCAGTTTGGCAGGAGTTGCCGGAGACGGCATTCTGGAAAAGTTGACGATCGGCGGAGGCAGGGACATCTGTGCACTCTGATGGAGAACCGCTGATGGGCTTCTATAGCGAGACGATCCTGCCGAAGCTTTGCGATCTTGCGATGCGTAACAAAGACCTCGTACCGTATCGCAAGCGGGTCATTGGCGCCGCTGAGGGGCGAGTGGTCGAGATCGGCGTCGGTTCAGGCAGGAACTTGCCTTTCTATCGGTCGCCCGTAAAACAGGTATTGGCGCTCGAGCCCGCTCCGAATCTCATTGCCATGGCACGCCGTGCTCAACATCCGAACATGCCGGTGGATTTCATCACGGGATCAGCCGAGGCCATTCCACTCGACAACCACAGCGTCGATACCGTCGTGACCACCTGGACGTTATGCAGCATTCCACAAGCCGCCACGGCGCTGGCCGAGATGCGCCGGGTGCTTCGGCCTGGAGGCAGGCTCTTGTTCGCTGAGCATGGCCTGGCGCCAGACAAGAATGTGCGTAGATGGCAGGATTGGCTCACGCCCGCTTGGAGCCGCATCAGCGGCGGTTGTCATCTTAATCGCCCCATCCAATTGATGATCGAAGATGCGGGATTCCGGGTTGATCGCGTGGAAACCGGCTACATGCCGGGGCCGAAGCCAATGACATATATGTATGAAGGCAGCGCGAGTCCGGGCTAGGCAGCTGGCCGCCTTATGTCCGCTCAACCCCTAACAGCGGCGGGAAAGCGGACGTCTGCCGAGGTCGCTGAAGGGCGATGAGCCGACATCGCTCCAATCAAGCGGCGATACTTGTCAGGCTCCTTAGCGGCCGTAGGGGAAGCAGCGGTTGCGATCGAGTGTGAGACCGAAATGCGCTCCCAGTGCAGCGATGGCCGCGTCCTGCTGAGGATAAGGATCGGCATTGGATGCGGCAACGATGATGATCGGGAACCCGCCGCGATCCTTGCCACCCGGTGGCAGCATCGCTGTAGTTAGTGCATTGCCCTCCCTGTCGCGCAGCGTGAGGAAAAGCGGCATCTCTCGCTGTACATGGGCCTCGAGGCCGATGTCGCGCTCGATCGCGTTGGGCCGCTCGGGACGCCAGGACTGGACTGCCTTCTCCCGCTCGCGGCGGAAATATTTCTCAACTGTGTGGCCCATCAGGCGCGACTCATGCATCGCTTCACCTTCGGTCTCGATACGGAACCAGGTCTTGCCCTTCGGCGCGTCGCAAACATACTGCATTTCGCCCGTCCTGCGATCGCCGCAATTCTAGGGCGGCGGGCCTGCAAAGCCAATATGAGACTAGCTCCCGTGTATAGCGCTGCACGATCAGAGGGGCTAAGAGTTCTTGATTGAACGTTGAAGTTCTAGCGAGCCCAAACAATACTAGGTCGACCGGAATAATCCTCTTCAAGGAGCGTCCCGATGCCTGATGTAAGGGAAAAGCAACGCGAAGCCCGCCGGAAGATCATTCGCCAATGGGCGAAGCTTCCGAAGGATAAACGGCAGTTTGTGCAGGGGATTTCTGAATTCGCCAGGACCGCCGCTCAGCAGAACGAAGACGCATTCGTCCGCAGTCGTCGCGATCCGTATCAGAAGATCATCGGATGGCTATTGCCGCGTGCTCATCTCTGAACGACTGAGTCCTCTGCACTTCCTTCGAAGTCGACACCGAAATTTCGGCAAAGTCATCGAATGTCCTGCATTGTCCGAACCCCCGGCAGGGCCGTCACAAAGCGACGAGATAACTGTGAAGCTGAAAGCAACCATCATCGTCGCAGCGCTGTTAGCTGCAACGGCTGCACATGCCGAGACGATCGAGCTGAAATGCTGGGCGCGGGGCCTTACGGCTAGCGAGCGCAACTCGGTCTACATAAACGGGGAACAGGTCACCGTTGATCTAGACGAGGGGACGATGCACTCTCGGACATTCGGAAGCAATTTGGCCGTCCGCGTCACGGATACGCACTTGTTCTTTGAGACGGCGCTTACGCTCGGCAACATTTGGCAACATCTGTTCGACCCGACCGCTGTCTGGCAAGGTTTCATCAACCGCGTCGACGGCACGTTTAAGGCGCATAAACGCGACGGTACTTTCATCAGCGGGCACTGCCAGCTGGTCGGCTGAACCTGCCCCATGTCGCAGATGGGTCAAAATGCGGAGAACTCAACGTGAGCAATCTGGTCTGCCCTGCCTCACTCAGCGGACATCCGCGAAGGTGGTTGCTACTTCGCAAATGGGCCAACAACCGACATGCGCACGGCCACCGGAGAGGATCTACCCACTGCCGCCGGAACGGGAAGGTGTCACTGGCGACTTCAGCGGCTTGACCGCAGGATGATGATGCCGATGACGATCGGAGCCAGTCCAAAGGCCATCGCGACCCAGAACTTGGGCTCTTGGAGGATGTCGAAGATTTCGAGCATGTTTCGTAAGGATAGTGCGCCATGAACACATGGTCACGACCTGTGGGGTCGCTCCGTGATACTACGGGGGCGGGCTGACGCTCATCCATTGCAGGTCGAACCAGCCGGTCTAGACTGGTGCTGATCTGCCAAATCGATTCGAAGAGAAATGGCGAAGTCTTCAAAACTTGTTGTCGCGAAGAGGGGACGCGTGCTCCTGGTCAGACGACGACGCGATAGGCTCTGGATGTTTCCGGGCGGTCGCAAGCGTGCAGGTGAGAGTGAAAGGAAGTGCCTCCGCCGAGAGATCGGGGAAGAACTGCCGAAGCTCAAGCTGGGGCCGGTGAAGCTCTGGAAAGAAGTGAAGGCAAAGAATCGTCGGTCCGGTCGCAAGATGAGTGACGCGATCTTCTTAGCCAAGAACGCGTCCGGCCCGCTGAAGATCGGCGACAAGAAGGAGATCGACAGGGCAGTCTGGTGCAAGCCACGAGGAATCAGGCTGACGCCGACTTCGCGCTACATTCGGGACAAGTTGTTTCCGAAGTGAATTGTGTTCCCGCAGTCGAAGCGAGTTGGGCCTCGATGTTTGGTCTTTGCTCGCCTCGTGTTAGACTTCCCCGCCCGACCAGGGAGAGCAGCCATGACCGCCGAGTTCGATGAAGACCGCTTCAATATGGCTATTCGTAAATTTCTGAAGCATGTCGGGGTTACATCGCAGCGTGAAATTGAGAACCTGGTGCGTAGCGGGGCAGTGAAAGGTGGCAAGCTCAAACTGCGAATGACCCTGTCCGCTGAGGGGACGCCGCTGAAACATGTAGTCGAGGAAACAATCGCACTCTGACGCTGTCCCGGCTGCCCCAGCATTGGAGTGAGCATAATGCGTCCGCTTTCGGGCACATCGCGGCCATCCCGTCGGCTGGCGCCCATTGAGCCAGACTGCCGAGCCATGATTCAAAAGGGGGGCGAATCATGCGCTACGAACTCTCCGACGAGAAATGGACTGCCATCAGGCCGATGCTGCCAAACAAGCCGCGCGGCGTACCGCGGGTGAATGATCGTCGCGTCCTCAATGGTATCTTCTGGGTGCTACGATCCGGGGGCGCCATGGCGCGATCTACCAGATGCTTTCGGCCGGTATACCACTTGCTACAATCGCTTCGTTCGTTGGGCGACGAGCAGGTGTGTGGACGGCGATTATGAAGGCCTTGGCAGCCGCTCACGATGCCGCTGTGCAAATGATCGACACGTCGATTGTCCGCGTGCATCAACATGGAGCCTGCATCGACCGGAATAAAAGACAATGCATGGGGCGGTCACGGGGCGGGTTGACCAGTAAGATTCTGCGGTCCTGGATACAAACGGCCTACCGGTCCGAGTTGCGCTGACGCCTGGGGAAGCCCACGACAATCGGCTTGCTGGAAAACTCTTATCTCGCATGAAGCCTGGATCGATGCTGCTGGCGGACCGTGGCTACGACGCCGATTGGATTAGAGAACTTGCGATCAAGAAAGGAGCATGGGCCAACATCCCGCCGAAAAGCAATCGCAGCGAACCGATCTGCTTCAGTCCCTATCTGTATCGCGCTCGCAATCGAGTTGAGCGGTTCTTCAACAGGATCAAGCAATGTCGTCGGGTAGCGACGCGCTACGACAAACTTGCCGCCAATTACCTTGCCTTCGTGCAACTCGCGTCAATCAGGCTATGGCTCGGCGCTAATGAGCCACGTCCTAGTTTGACACAGCGGCGACAGGGATCTACCGCTCCGCCGTAGATCGCCAACTGCGCGCTGCTGCAGCGACCACGGCAAGGGTTGCCGTGGCTCCATCCGCCTCGCCCTTTTCAAAGTCGCCATTGGTCTGCGCCATGGTATTCGTCACATGCGCGAAGCAGACAACCGATCGACGTTTCGCGGTCGCGAAGGCATGGAGCGCGGCAGCCTCCATTTCCACGGCGAGCGCGCCTGCGTCACGCGCTGACGCAATCGCTGTGTCAGTTTCGCGATAGGGCGCGTCCGTTGTCCAGGTCGCTCCACGATGGACCGCAATGCCCGGAAGTGCCGTCAGGGCACTTTCGACGCGCGCAAGCAACGACGCGTCGGGTGCCTCGGCGAACCTCGCCGGCGGAAGATAGTGATAGCTCGTTCCCTCATCGCGTAGGGCACGATCGATCAGCACAAAGTAAGGCGGAGGCCCGCTGTCTGTGATCTGTCCCGCCGAGGTCACGCTGATCAATAACCGGCAACCTGAGACAAAAAGCTGCTCGGCCACGAGCACGGCGAAGGGCGCGCCGACTGCGCAACCGACGACACCGACCTCGCCAATGCCTTCCAGATCGAAGGCGAGCAGCTCGGTGTGGTAACAGGCCCACCCTTGGTGGAGCCGTCCGGCACCAGTTCGCCGGAGGTGTCGCACGACATCGCCATCAGGGTCGAGCATGCAAATTTGGGGGACGTCGAGCAGGGGGACGCCTTTCTGCCGACGCGCCTCGCGCAGCAGTGCTTCCGGCTGAAACACGGAAGGAGAAGCATGCTCCTTGCCGTTCACGATCGGCCACGCCGAGCTCGTGTGATCTGCCTTCTGATCCATGGGATTTCCTGGACTTACCTGATCAAGCGACCGCCTCGACCGGCAATCCGGCGGCCTTCCATTCGGGGTACCCGTCCTCGAGTCGACGGACGCGATAACCTCGCCCCCGGAGCGCTGCGACCGCATCAAACGAAAGGACGCAATAGGGGCCGCGACAATAGGCGATCACCTCGCGACCTTTCGGCAGTTCGCTCAAACGTCTCTCCAGTTCGGCGAATGGAATGTTGAGAGCCCCCGGAAGATGGCCCAGCGCGAATTCGTCTTCGGGGCGAACATCGAGCACCGTGACCAAGTCGTCGTGCAATCGTGCGACCAGATCATCTCGCGACACCGGTTCGAGTGCATCGCGGGCGTGGAAGTAATCGGTCACGATACGGCCAATTTCGGCGACGTTCCGCTCGCCGACGCGACCCAACGCCTTCATCAGCGCGACCACTTCGGCATCGCCGGCCAAGCGATAGAGAACATGTTTACCCCGCCGCTCCGTCTCGACGAGACGCGCGCGCCTGAGGATCTGCAGATGGCGGGATGTGTTGGCGAACGTCAGATGCGCACGGGCCGATAGCTCCTCGACGCTGCGCATCCCTTGAGCGAGGTGCTCCAACAGCTCGAGCCGATGCGCATGGCCCAACGCCTGCGCCACCTCGGCAAGGTTCTCATAGATCGCGTGTTTCGGTCCGGTACTTGACACGGCAGCTCCTGAATATATCATTCAGCAGATCGATTGAATGTTATTTAGCCGCTCTTAGAGAGGAGTGCAAGTCCATGATCCTCCGCCAGTTCTTGCATAACGATCCCGTTGGCATCTCTTACCTGTTCGGCTGCGGCGGCAAGGCGGCCGGCGCGGTCGTCGATCCCGTCGGCGATATCCAGCCCTATTTGCAAGCCGCCGACAATGCCGGCATGCGGATTCAGTTTGTCATCGATACGCATGTCCATGCCGACCACCTGTCGGCGGGCCGGGCTCTCGCCGAGGCGGCAGGGGCTCCCTACGTGCTCTCGTCGACCGCGGGCGTGTCGTTTCCGTTCAAGAGTGTGCGCGACGGCGACGTCCTTCCGCTCGGCAACGTCACGGCGACGGTTCTCCACACGCCGGGTCACACGCCCGAGCACATCTGTATTCTTGTGACGGACCGGACGCGCGCCGACGAGCCTTGGTTCGTCTTGACCGGTCACACATTGATGGTCGGCGACCTGGGCCGTACCGAGCTCGCCGTCAGCGCGGAAGAAGGCGCAAAACAACTGTTCCGCAGTGTGCGCAAGCTGAAGGGCTTGCCGGACCATGTCGAGGTACTGCCCGGCGCCTATGCGGGTTCGGTCTGCGGTCGCCGGCTGAGCGGCAAGCCCTGGTCCACGATCGGCTTCGAAAAGCGGCACAATCAGGCGTTCGCGATCGAGGACGAAGCCGAGTTTATCCGGTTCATGGTCGCCGAGATTCCGCCGGCGCCACCGGAAGCCGCCAAGATCAGAGCCGCCAATTCGGGCGCCACTGCCGCTGCGGCCTGATGCCATGAGCCAAGCGGAAGCCGCCCCGCAAGGCCCACCATCGGTCAGTTTGGGGCTGAAGGAAAACTGGCCGCAGTTCGCTCTCCTCGTCCTGATCAACGCCTTCGTCGGCGGGATGGTCGGGATCGAGCGAACCGTCGTGCCGCTGATCGGCGCCGAGGAGTTCAAGATCGGCTCGACGACTCTTGTCGTCTCCTTCATCGTCAGCTTCGGCGTCGTGAAGGCGTGCGCCAATCTCGTTTCCGGCCAGCTCGCCGACAAGTGGGGGCGCAAGCGGGTTCTGATCCTCGGGTGGCTGGTCGGCCTTCCGGTGCCTTTCATGATCATTTGGGCGCCGAGCTGGGAATGGGTGATCGCCGCCAATGCCCTTCTCGGCATCAATCAGGGCCTTGCCTGGTCGATGACCGTGATCATGAAGATCGATCTCGTCGGACCGAAATCGCGCGGCCTGGCGGTGGGCCTGAACGAGTTCGCTGGATATCTTGCGGTCGGCGTGACCGCCTACCTCACCGGATATCTCGCGTCAGAGTATGGGCTGCGGCCGGCGCCGATCTACCTCGGTGTGGCCTATGCGATCCTCGGTGCGGCGCTCTCGATCCTGTTGGTGCGCGACACGCGCGAACACGTCCGGCTGGAGACTGCGGCGCATGCGCGTCAAGCATCTCCGATCAGTTTCCGGGAGATCTTCGTCCTCACGTCGTTCAGGGATCGCAACTTGTTCGCCGCCTCGCAGGCGGGGTTGGTGAACAACCTCAACGACGGGATGAGCTGGGGCATCTTCCCGCTGTTCTTCGTCTCCTTTGGGTTGGCAGTCGATCGCATCGGCATATTGAAGGCCGTCTATCCAGCGACATGGGGCATCCTTCAGGTCGCCACGGGTCCTCTGTCCGACCGGTGGGGCCGCAAGGGTCTGATCGTCGCCGGCATGTGGGTACAGGCCGCTGGTTTGTTCCTAACTGGGACGACGAGTTATTTCGAGTGGTGGCTTGTCGGCAGCCTGCTGCTCGGACTTGGCACCGCCATGGTGTACCCGTGTCTGATCGCCGCCGTATCAGACGCCTCGCATCCGAGCTGGCGGGCGCGCTCGCTCAGCGTCTACCGCTTTTGGCGCGATCTCGGCTACGCGATCGGGGCGCTGTCGGCCGGCATCATCGCCGACCGGTTCGGGCTTTCGGCGGCAATTTCCTCGATCGCAACTCTCACGTTTGTCTCGGGTGTCGTCGTCGCGGTCGTCATGCGCGAGCGCAAGGCTGGCTCGGTTGACCCAACGCAAACACCATGGCCGAACTGGCGACCGTGACCGTTTCTGCTCAGAAGGTCTTGGTGTTTTGAATCCCGCAAGGAGCTGGTATGCCGCCGATTTATCTAGACTACAATGCGAGCACCCCGGTGGATCCGGCAGTCGCGGCGGCGATGCGTCCGCTTCTGGGCGACGCCTTCGGCAACCCCTCCAGCGGCCATTGGGCCAGCACCCCGGCCAAGCTTGCCCTGGAGCACGCCCGTGGCCAGATCGCCACGCTGATCGGCGCCGCGCCCGAGGAGATCGTGTTCACCAGCGGCGGCAGCGAGGCTAACAATCTCGCAATCAAGGGTACGTTCTTCGGGGCGAGCCGGAACGGGACGCACATCATCACCTCGGCAATCGAGCATCCGGCTGTTCTCGCTCCCTGTCGATTTGTCCAGCGGTTCGGCGCCTCGATTACTTATATCCCGGTGGACCGGACCGGCCGCGTCGATCCGGACGACATCCGCCGCGCCGTCACTCCGCAGACGGCTCTGATCAGCATCATGCATGCCAATAACGAGGTCGGCACCATCCAACCGATCCAGGAGATCGGCGCGATTGCGCGGGAGCACGGCATCCGTTTCCACACCGACGCAGCGCAGTCGGTCGGCAAGATCCCGACCAGGGTCAACGAACTCAGCGTCGACCTGTTGTCGATCGCTGGTCACAAGCTCTATGCGCCGAAGGGCGTCGGCGCGCTCTACGTGCGCGGCGGTCTCGAATTAGAGCCATTGATCCACGGCGCTGGTCACGAGCTGGGCCGCCGTGCAGGGACAGAGAGCGCATTGCTCGCGGTTGGGCTCGGAGCAGCATCCGCGCTAGGGCAGGACCTCGCTCCCATGGAGCGCATCCGGGCCTTGCGAGATAAATTCTGGTACGGGCTGCAAGATCGTTTCAGCGATCACGTCGTGCTAAATGGCCACGCGACGCATCGGTTGCCCAACACCCTCAATGTGTCGTTTGTCGGCAGGATCGGCGCGGACATCCTGGGCCAGCTCAGCGATGTGGCGGCATCAACGGGTTCGGCGTGCCACTCGGGGCGCGTCGAACTCTCGCCCGTTCTCGCCGCGATGGGCGTGCCCGAGAAAATTGGAATGGGAGCGATCCGTTTCAGCTTGGGAAGATCCACGACGTCGGACGAAGTCGATGATGTGGTCGCGCGTCTGGCCGCCATGAGTCCGGCCTGACCGCTTGGGTGCGGTGGATCAGGTGCCGCTCAAAGCTGGCTGTTCTCCCATCCCAAGCCTTCGTGGATCCGCATGAAGCATACCCAACCAGACGCGTCGGTATAGGCGTATGTCATCCGCACATTGTCGAATTCTTTGCTCCTACGGCACTCGTTAGTGGACGCAACCCATCACTGGGTTTTCTTGTCGCCCATGTGGTGGGGCGACGAAGTGCCGGGCCCGCCCGTGTAGTGATGACCGCCGGACGCGGCCCCCTTGGAGACGCCTACGGTGGTTTCCTTCTTGCCCATGTGATGAGGGACTTCAGTCTTCGGGCCGCCGCTATAGTGGTGACCGTTCTTTTCCTTATCCGTGCTCTGCGCCATCGCGGGCACAGCAAGCGCGGCGGCGGCTACGATGGCAATCAGCGTTCTGGTGATCATGTCCGTTCTCCCGGTCAATGGTGGGACATCGAAGCAGAGAACCGCGGACGGAGACTTGGTACATCGCAAGGAATGATCGCGGCCGCGCCGAGCCCGACCTCCATCGCTTGTCGGATTGACGTGCATCAAGCGGCCGACGGCAGGAACGAGTCATCCTGAGTGTTGGCCACCCACGATCAGGAGCTTGCCATGCGCGCTTTGACCTTTGCCGCCGCGCTACTCGTCACGACGCTCGGGCACGCCGCCTGGGCTCAATCGGCCGCGGAACACGAGGGGCATCACCCCGACCAGAAGCAGGAACAGGCCAAGCCAAAGGCAGACCAGCGGGCGCCGGCCGGCTCTCAGAGCATGAACGGCGGCGGAATGATGGGTGGGAGGATGCCCATGATGGACATGGCGAAGATGATGGAGATGATGCGGCAGTCCGGCGACGGAATGGGCATGGATACGATCGATCACATCGAGGGCCGGGTCGCGTTCCTCCGCACCGAGCTCAAGATCACCGAGGCGCAGAAGCTCGTCTGGAACGCGTTCGCCGATGCGCTGCGGGCCAACGCCAAAACGTTGGGGGAGATGCGCGGCTCGATGATGTCGCAGCAGGGCGCCGGAGGTGCCGGGCTGGTCGAAAAGCTCGCGTTCCAGGAGAAATGGCTCGCGGCACGGCTCGAAGGCGCCCGCGCGATGAAATTGACGCTCACGAACCTGGTCTCGACGTTTTCCGACGAGCAGAAGAAGGCCGCGGACGAGCTGCTCGCGCCTCAGATGGGCATGATGCCGATGATGTCCGCGATGCGCGGCGGAGCGACAACGGGCATGGGAATGCAGCCCGGCAAGCCGATGCAATGACCTGTTGGGCAGGACCTCCAGTGGCCCTCGTTGGCTGGCCGGGCGTCCACGAACAAGGCCAGTAAGTCTCACGGACCTGCCGCGGTTGATCTAGCGCAACAATGATGGCAACGGCGCCGCTAAGCTCCGGTCAACGATAGGAGCCAGCCTATGTCGGTGCAGGATCATCCCGCGTATGGAGAGCGCCCTCGGCAGGGCATGTCCACGAAATCCAGGGCCGGCCTGGTCCTGATCGGATTCCTGATCATCGCCGGCGCGCTGCTGTTCACCGAGCACAGGGCGCACGTGCTCGGGCTTCTGATCTGGCTGCCGCTGCTCGCTTGCCCGTTGATGCACCTGTTCATGCACCACGGCGGCCACGGCCATCATCACGCCGACAACCAGCCGACGGACGGAAGGAGCAAGTGATGCACGACACGGCGCCCGCCTACGGCCTCTGGGGTCTGGTCATCGTCAATTCGGTGGTCTTCATCCTGTTCGCCTACAGCTTCTTCAAGCCGCAGACCTCGCGCGACTGGCGCTCGTTCAGCGCCTTCAGCGCGTTCCTGGTGGCGCTGTTCGTGGAGATGTACGGCTTCCCGCTCACCATCTACTTCCTTTCGGGCTGGCTGCAGTCGCACTACCCGAACGTCGACTGGTTCTCGCACGACGCCGGCCATTTGCTCGAGATGATGTTCGGCTGGAAGACCAATCCGCATGCCGGACCGTTCCACATCCTCAGCTTCATCTTCATCGGCGCGGGCTTCGTGCTGATCTCCGCCGCGTGGAGAGTGCTGTACGATGCGCAGCAGACCCGCAGCCTCGCGACCGCCGGTCCGTACAGCTACGTCCGGCACCCGCAGTACGTCGGCTTCATCCTCGTCATGTTCGGCTTCCTGCTGCAGTGGCCGACCATCCTCACGCTGGCGATGTTTCCGGTGCTGACCGTCATGTACGTGAAGCTGGCGCGCGGCGAGGAGCGGGATGCGCGGGCGCAATTCGGCGTCGCCTACGACCGGTATGCCGCGGAGGTGCCTGCGTTCATTCCGAAGCCCGGTCGCGTTCTGGGACGGGCCCCCTCGGGCGACTACCGCCACGGCTGATGGAGGCGGCCCGATGCGCAAGGCAGGAGCTCGGTGGACGTTTTCCTCGCTCCTGCTCGCCGGATCGGGAGTCCTGCTGATCGGCGTCGGCCTCTATTTCCTGTTCGTCCGGCCCTCGCTGCTGCCCGAGGACGTCAGGTTCATGAAGCTGAGCCCGGCCGAGCTGCAACTGGTCGGAGGCAGACTTGGATCGTGGCTCGTTCACGTGTTTCGCGTGATGGGTGGCTACATCGCCGCCACCGGCGTTCTCGCGATCAGCTTGGCGGCCACGTCCTTCCGCGACCACCATCCGCTCGCCGCGGCCGGAGCCACGGTCGCCGGCGCAGCGTCGATAGGCTGGATGGCGGCCGTCAACTTCGTGATCGATTCCGACTTCAAGTGGGTGTTGCTGGGAATGGCGCTGGTATGGGCGTTCAACCTGGCAGCCTTCGCGTGGGAGGCGGTCCGTTCATGACGCATCCTGTCTTCACGGCGAAAGGACTGACCAAGACCTACGTCTCCGGCGAAGTGAGGGTGCATGCCCTGAACGATGTCGATCTCGAGATCGCCGAGAGGGAAGTCGTCGTGCTGCTGGGTCCGTCCGGCAGCGGTAAGACGACCTTGCTGAACATCATGGGCGGTCTCGACCGGCCGACCAGCGGCAGGCTGTTCTTCCGCGACCTCGACCTGACCGACCTGGAAGACCGCGAGCTCACGAAGTACCGCCGCGACCACGTCGGCTTCGTCTTCCAGTTCTACAATCTGGTGCCGAGCCTCACCGCCTCTGAAAACGTGGCGCTGGTGACGGAGGTTTCCAATCAACCGATGCGTCCCGCGGATGCCTTGGCTCTGGTGGGGCTGGAAGAGCGGATGCACCACTTTCCGGCCCAGCTATCCGGCGGCGAGCAGCAGCGCGTGGCGATAGCCCGCGCAATCGCGAAGCGCCCGGCGGTGCTGCTCTGCGACGAGCCGACCGGGGCGTTGGACTCGAAAACCGGCATTCGCGTCATCGAGGCGCTGCTCGGCGTGAATCGGCAGCTCGGCACCACGACGGTCATCATTACGCACAACGCCAGCATCCAGGAGGTCGCCGACCGGGTGCTGTTCTTCGCCGATGGTCGGATCTCCAGGATCCAGAAGAACGAGACCCGGCGGGAAGCGGCCGAGCTTACGTGGTGACGGCATGACGGCGCTCGATATCAAGCTGTTCCGGGACGTCAGGCGGCTCTGGGCCCAGGTGCTCGCCGTCGCGCTGGTCGTCGGAGGGGGCGTGGCGACGCTGGTGCTCGCGGTCGGCTCCCATCGATCGATGGAGGAGACCCGGATCGCGTACTACGAACGCTACGGCTTCGGCGACGTATTCGCTCAAGCCAAGCGCGCACCCAAGGCGCTCGCCGGCAGGATCGGCGAGATACCCGGCGTCGCCGCCGTCGACACCCGAATCGCCAAGCTCGCGTTGCTGGATATTCCCGGGTTCTCGGAGCCCGCCAGCGCGCAATTCGTTTCGCTGCCCGACAGCGGCGAGCCGCATCTCAACCGGCTCTACATCCGTTCCGGACGCCTTCCGGAGGCGGGACGGACGGATGAGGTCCTGGTCAACGAACCGTTCGCACGGGCCCACGGCTTCTCGGAAGGGGCGAGGTTCTCGGCCATCCTGAACGGAAAGAAGCGCGAGCTCGTCATCGTCGGCACGGCGCTATCCCCCGAGTTTGTCTACACCGTCGGGCCGGGCGATTTGATGCCGGATGACCGCCGCTACGCCATCGTCTGGATGTCGGAGAAGGCGCTCGCCGGCGTCTACGATCTCGATGGCGCTTTTTCGGCGGTATCGGTCAAGCTTCAGCCCGGCGCATCCGAGCGCGAGGTGATCGCGCGGCTCGACGCTTTGCTCGACCCGTACGGCGGGCAGGCGGCCAACGGCCGGAAGGACCAGACCTCGCACGCCTGGCTCGATCATGAGCTCGACATGCTCAACAACATGAGCCGCACGCTGCCGCCGATCTTCCTGCTGGTGGCGGCGTTCCTGGTCAATCTCACCCTGACCCGGCTGGTCGCGCTCGAGCGCGAGCAGATCGGGCTCCTGAAGGCGCTGGGCTATTCCGATGGCAGCATCGTGCTTCACTATTTCAAGTTCGTGGCGCTGATCGTGGTGATCGGAATCACCCTGGGCGGCATCGTCGGCACATGGCTCGGATTGCGCGTCACCGCGCTGTTCGGCGACTTCTTCCACTTCCCGTTCCTGGTGTTCGCGACGGCGCCGGACCTGTACGTCACCGCAGGCGCGCTTAGCACAGCCGCCGCCGCGATCGGCGCGCTGCGGGCGCTGCGCGAAGTGGTGAAGCTACCGCCGGCCGTCGCCATGCAACCGCCGGCCCCGCCGGTCTATCGGCGGCTGCTGCCGGCGAGCATCCAGCTCGACCAGATCGTGTCGCAGCCGACGCTCATGATGATCCGCAACATCGCGCGGCATCCCGTCCGGGCCGCGTTCACGACGCTTGGCATGGCGCTCGCCACCGCGATCCTTGTCGTCTCGCTGTTCACGCGGGACACCATGGAGCAACTGATCGACGTGACGTACTTCCTCGCCGACCGGCAGGACGCGACCATCGGCTTTTCCGAGAAGCGGATCGAGAACGTGGTGGAGCAGGTGAGCCGGCTTCCGGGCGTCCTTGCCGCCGAGCCGTTTCGGGAGGTGCCCGTCCGGATCCGCCACGGCAACGTCGAACGGCGGATCACGATCAGCGGTCGGCCCGCCGATGCCGATCTCAGGCGCATCATCGACGCCGACCTCCGGCCCGTCGCGCTTCCGGAGACGGGACTCGCGATCTCCAGCATGCTCGGTCACATTCTCGGGGTGGGGGCCGGCGACACGGTCGAGCTCGATCTGCTCGAGGGAGCCCGTCGCACCGTGACGATGCCGATCGTGGCCACCGTCGAAGACTATTTCGGCATCAGGGGAATGATGGACATCGAGGCGCTCCGGAAGCTGATGCGGGAGGCGCCCGTCGTGAACAGCGTGAACCTCAGCCTCGACGAGAACCGGAAGGAGGACTTCTACGCGGCGGTGAAGTCCATGCCGACGGTCGGCGGCGTGGCGCTGCAGCGCGTGTCCCTGGCCAACTTCCGCAAGACCGTCGCACTCCTCATCACCACGATGGCGAGCATCTACACCGGGCTCGCCGCCGTGATCGCGTTCGGCATGGTCTACAACAACGCCCGGATTTCGCTGTCGGAACGCGCCCGTGAGCTGGCGAGCCTGCGGGTGCTCGGCTTCACGCGCGGCGAGGTTCTCCGCATCCTGCTGCTCGAGCTCGCCATCCTCACGCTGATCGCCCAGCCGCCGGGGTGGCTGATGGGCTACGGCCTCGCATGGGTCATGAAGACGAACCTGGCCGGCGAACTGATGCGCGTCCGGCTGGTGGTGGAGCATTCGACCTACGTCATCGCCACGTCCGTTGTGGTGCTGGCTGCGGTCGCCTCCGCAGCGGTGATCCGCGAACGCATCGATAAACTGGACCTCGTCGCGGTCCTCAAGACGCGAGACTAGCCATGCCGGCAAACTGGACCAAACGGATCATCGGTGCCGCGGCCCTGGCCGCGATCGCGAGCGGGCTGGCGTGGTTCGCCTGGCCCCGGCCGGTTCTGGTGGATCTCGCCACCGTCGCGAAAGGCCCGATCGAAGTCACGGCCGACGATGACGGCAAGACGCGCGTCCGCCACGTCTACACGGTCTCGGCGCCGATCGCGGGGAAGGTCCTGAGGATCTCGCATCCGCTCGGCGAGCAGGGGCCTTCGCTTCACGTCGGCGACGAGGTCGCCGCCAACCAGACCGTCGTCGCCCTCATGCAGCCAACGCTGCCGGGCTTCATCGACGTGCGTTCCCGGGATCAGCTTCAGGCCGAAGTCCTGGCGGCCGATGCCGCCATTCAGCAACAGGAAGCCGAGGTGCAGCGGATCGAAGCCGCGCTGGACTTCTCCCGGACTGAATTCCAGCGGGCGCAGACGCTGTTGCGCACGCAGTCCACCTCGGCTCAGGCTTTCGACAAGGCGAAATTCGACGTGGCCAACAACGAGGCTGCCCTGGCGAGCGCCAAGGCTCAGGTCGACTTGCGTCGCGCGGTGCGGACTAGCCTGGCGGCCCGGTTGATGGACCCGGCCAACGCGGCGCCGTCGGCGGAGCCGACGTGCTGCGTCCGGGTGCTCGCGCCGGCGAGCGGACGTGTCTTGAAGATCATCCAGGACAGCGAGGCGACCGTGCTGCCCGGGACGTCGCTGGTCGACATCGGCAACCCACTCGATCTGGAGGTCGTGGCTGACCTGCTCTCGACGGATGCCGTGCAGATCAAGGTGGGCGCGCCCGTCCGGATCGACGGGTGGGGCGGACAGCCCATCAAGGGGAAGGTGGTCCGTGTAGACCCCGCCGGCTTCCTGAAGGTTTCTGCCCTCGGCATCGAGGAGCAGCGGGTTCGGGTGACCATCGATTTCGCGGATCCTCCCGAGACCTGGACCGCGCTTGGACACGATTACCGGGTCGTCGTCCACGTGACCACGTGGGGCGCCCCGGATGGGCTGGCCGTGCCGGTGAGCGCCTTATTCCGGAATGGCGACCAGTGGGCCGTTTTTGCCGACGACAATGGCCGCGCCAAAACCGTCCCGGTCCAGATCGGCCACCGGAACAACCGGCTGGCTGAGGTTCTCTCCGGTCTCGCTGCGGGGGACCGCGTCGTGCTGCACCCCAGCGACCGGGTTGCTGACGGAGGCAGGATCGCGCACCGGGAAGGGCACTGAGGGGGCTACGCTGGGCACCCGTCCCGCCCGCCGTTTGCCAAACTCCCGCGCGATTTCGTCGATCGAGCAGGAGGTGCTGGCGGGTGTCCCTGACGATGAGGATCGAAAACAGGAGGCCGCCGGCATAGAAGACGCCCAGATAGACCGGCACGGGCCGCAGCCTTAGCGGCTGGCGAGATATCCCGTGAGGAGGGCCGTCACGCCGCGGGCGAAGGAGCCGGCGAACTCGTTCAGGCCGACGACGAGCCCGCGTCCCCTTTGGGCCGACCAAGGCGCAGACCGAAGACGACTTCGAAAAGGGCTAGGCGGATGGCGCCATGGCAAAGCTCGCGGTGGTCGCCTCCGCAACGAATGCCTGAGAGATGAAGCGGAAATTCTCAACAAGAGGTGATCCGCACCCAGATTAGAGCAGCTCCAATTGAGCGGACCGTACCCAGGGGGTTACGAAGTTCAGGCCGTCATTCCAGCAGGGACCACTGTGAGAGCCACACCGCTGCGATTCGTATTGTTTGTCGTGTTCGCTGTCGTGCTGCTGGGGCCGGCCAAGGCCGAAACCGGCGATGTCGAGACCACGTGGCGCCTGCTCGACTACATCGCGGTCGACTACGCGGGCGCGGTGGCGCACGGACAGGTGTCGAGCCCTTCGGAATACGCCGAGCAGAACGAGTTCGCGGCCACCGTCGCCGAAAAGCTGCATGGGCTTCCGGCGAAGCCTGAGAAGGCGGCGCTCCTCGGGGAGGCCGACAGGCTGAAGCGCGCGATCGCCGACAAGGCCGAGCCGGAACAGGTCGCGGAGATCGCGCACCGCTTGGCAGCCGCCCTCCTGGCGGCCTATCCCGTGCCGCTCGCACCGGCGAAAGCTCCCGATCTCGCGCGCGGCGCGGCGTCGTTCGGGCGAAACTGTGCGGGGTGCCACGGAGAAGCCGGGGACGGCCACGGTCCGGAGGCGGCCAAGCTGGATACGCCCCCCATCGCCTTCACGGATGCCGATCGTGCCCGTCAGCGTAGCGTCTTCGGGCTCTACCTGGTCATTACGCAGGGGCTCGATGGAACGGCGATGACAAGTTTTGAGGGGCTGCCGTCCGATGAGCGCTGGGCGCTGGCCTTCTACGCCGGACAGTTTGCCTTTTCGGATGCCGCCGCAGCAGAAGGTGAACGTCTTTGGAAGCAGGAGCCCTCGCTCCACCGGCTTCTTCCCGATCTGAAGGCACTGATCGGAACGACGCCCGCTGCGTTCGCCGCCAGGATCGGGCAGGACAAGGCTGATGCTCTCATGGCGTACCTGCGTCGCCATCCGGAGGCCCTCACGCAGCAGGATGGGTCGCTGTCGCTGGTCCGCGCACGCCTGACCGAGAGCGTCGACGCCGTCCGGGCAGGCGACCGCAAACGCGCCGGCGAACTGGCGTTGTCCGCCTATTTGGACGGTTTCGAGCCGATCGAACCGGCGCTGACCGCGAGCGACCGGACCCTGATGGAGCGGATCGAAGGGCTGATGGGCGAGTATCGCGCGGCCGTGCAGGGCGAGAGCGTCGACGCGCTCTCGAAGCGGGTTCAGGTTCTGGACGGTCTCCTCGACAACGCGCAAGCTGCGCTATCTCCGGATGCGACGAGCGCCCTTTCGACGTTCCTTGGGGCGGCGACGATCCTGCTGCGCGAGGGTCTCGAAGCGCTCCTCATCGTGGTCGCGATGATAGCATTTCTTCGCAAGGCCGAACGAACGGAGGTCATGCCGTACGTGCACGTAGGCTGGGTCGGCGCGCTCCTCGCGGGTCTCCTGACCTGGGCCGTCGCGACCTGGGTGATAGGCATCAGCGGCGCCAGCCGCGAACTGACGGAAGGGTTCGGGTCGGTCTTCGCCGCTGTGGTGCTGCTGTCGGTCGGCATCTGGATGCACGGCAAGGCGCAGGCGGATCAGTGGCAGCGGTATATCCGCGAGAGGATGTCGAAGGCGCTATCCGGCGGGTCGGCCTGGTTTCTGTTCGTCCTCGCGTTCGTCGTCGTCTATCGGGAGGTGTTCGAGACCATCCTGTTCTACGCGGCGCTCTGGCACCAGGGGAACGGCGGCGCGATTCTCGCCGGCGCGCTCAGTGCCTGCACCGCGCTGACGGTCATGGCCTGGGCGATGCTGCGCTACAGCAGCCGGCTGCCAATCGGCAAGTTCTTCATCTACAGCTCTTGGCTCATGGCGGTTCTCACCGTCGTGCTGGCCGGAAAAGGAATCTCCGCGCTACAGGAAGCGGGCATCGTCGGCATCTCTCCGCTGCACGCGGTGCCGCGCCTCTCGCTCGTCGGCTTCTTTCCGACCACACAGACCGTCGCCGCTCAGATCGTCATGATAGTGGCACTGGCCCTCGGATTCGCGCTCAATCGACGTAAAGTCTAGGCGCCAGACAGCGCACCTACTCGGCGGCCCGGTCAGGCGCGAACTTCGCGGCTTCGCTCGGCACTTGAGCGTGCGCGGTCGAAAAGCGCGAGTAGAGCGCGGGCAGCACAAGCAGAGTGAGGAGCGTCGCTGTCAGAAGGCCGCCGATCACGACGGTGGCGAGGGGCTTTTGGACCTCCGCACCGGTGCCTGTCGCGAGCGCCATCGGCACGAAACCGAGCGAGGCGACGAGGGCGGTCATGACGACGGGGCGGAAGCGGGTCAGCGCGCCTTCCCGGATCGCTGTTCTTGACGGGGTGCCTTCTTCGATGAGCTTGCGGATCTGAGTCAGCATCACCAAGCCGTTGAGCACGGCGACCCCCGACAACGCTATGAATCCGACGGCGGCCGAAATGGAGAAGGGCATGCCACGCAGCCATAGGGACGCGATTCCGCCGGTCAGAGCCAGCGGGACCGCGCTAAAGACGAGAAGCGCATCCCGCAGCGAGCCCAATGCGCCGAACAGAAGGAGATAGATCAACAAGAAGCAGCCTGGGACGACGATCATCAGTCGCTGGCGCGCGACGGTGAAGTTTTCGAAGCGGCCGCCCCACGTCAAGAAGCTGCCCGGTGCAAGCTTGACTTGCTCGTCGACCTTGTCCCGCGCTTCCGCCACCAGCGAGCCGACGTCACGGCCGCGGACTTCAGCGGTGGCAACAACGAGGCGTTTTCCGTTTTCCCGGCTGACCTGATTGGCGCCCTCGGTCTGCTCGAAAGACGCAATCGTCCGCAGCGGTATCGAAGCCGCCGCCGCGTTCGGATTGGCATGAGGAAGCGGCACAGGAAGGTTTTCTAATGCCGAGATGTCGTTGCGGAGAGCATCGTTGAGACGAACCACGATCGGGAACCTGCGGTCGCCCTCGAAGACGAGGCCGGCGTTGCGGCCGCCGACCGCGGTTTCGATCAGATCCTGGACGGCGACGAGACTGATGCCGAGGCGGGCGATCTCAGGTTTGTCGATGCGGATTTCGAGGAACGGCAATCCGGCCGTTTCCTCGACCTTGACGCTTTCGGCTCCTTCGATCTTCCGCAGCACGTCCGCGATCCGTCCCGCGGTCCGCTGCATATCCGCGAAGTCGTCGCCGAAGACCTTCACGGCCAGATCCGCTCGGACGCCGGCGATGAGTTCGTTGAACCGCATCTGGATCGGCTGGGAGAAGCCGACCTTGTTGCCGGGCAGTTCGGCGGCTTCGGCCTCGATGCGCTTGATGAGTTCGTCCTTCGTCATGCCGGGGTCCGGCCAGTCGTTCTGCGGCTTGAGGATGATGTAGGTATCGGCGGCGTTGGGGGGCATCGGGTCCGCCGCCAAATCGGGGGTTCCGACACGTGAGAAGACGAAAGCGACCTCCTGAAGTATGCTGATTTGACGCTCGATCAGGAGCTGCATCGCCTGCGACTGCGCGAGCGCGGTGCTCGGCACGCGCCGCACTTCCATGACGATGTTCCTCTCGTCCAGCGTCGGCGTGAATTCCTGCCCGAGGTGGCCGAAGAGAACAACCGCAGCGGCGAACAGCAGCGCGGCCCCAGCCAAAACCGGCGTCGGCCTGGCGACGGAGGCGCCGAGCAGCGGCGCGTATGCCGACTTCAGGCGCCGCACGATGACGTTCTCATCCTCGCGCACCGGCTTCGAAAGAGCGACTGCGATCGCCGCCGGAACGAAAGTCAGAGACACGACGAACGCGGTCGCGAGCGCGATCATCACGGTCAAGGCCATCGGTTCGAACGTCTTACCTTCCACGCCGGTGAAGGCGAGGAGGGGGACGTACACCAGGATGATGATGATCTGCCCGTACACCGTCGGACGGATCATCTCCGAGGTCGATGCGGTTACCGTCGACAGTCGCTGCTCGAGCGACAGGGCACGTCCGAGCTCTCGCTGCCGATCTGCCAGATGGCGCAGGCTGTTCTCGGTGATGATGACGGCGCCGTCCACGATGAGACCGAAGTCCAGGGCGCCCAGACTCATGAGATTTGCGCTGATCCGCCCTTGAAGCATTCCTGTGGCGGTGATCAGCATCGTCACCGGGATCACGCATGCGGTGATGATCGCGGCCCGCAGATTGCCCAGCATGACGAACAGGACCGCGATAACGAGGAGCGCCCCTTCCGCCAGATTGCTCGCGACCGTGTGAATCGTCGCGTCGACCAATTCCGTCCGGTTCAGCACGGGATGCGCGTAGACGCCTGGCGGCAGAGTTCGGCCAATCTCCTTGATCCGCGCGTCGGCAGCCGCCGCGACCGTGCGGCTGTTGCCGCCGATCAGCATCAAGGCCGTTCCGAGCACCACTTCGCGCCCGTTGATGCTGGCGCTGCCGGTGCGCAGTTCGCGGCCGATGGCGACGTCGGCGACGTCCTTCACGCGGACCGGGAAGCCGGCGCGCGTCGCAACGACGATGTTCGAGATGTCGTCCAGGTTCTCGACCCGGCCGGCGGCGCGGACGACGTAGCCTTCGCCGTTTTGCTCGATATAGTTGGCGCCGCGGCTGACGTTGTTGGCTTCGATGGCCGCAATCACGTCACTGAAGGAGAGGCCGTAGCCGATGAGCTTGGTGGGATCGGGTTGCACCTGGAATTGCTTGACGAAGCCGCCGATCGCGTCGGCGCCGGCGACACCCGGTACCGTTTTGATCTGAGGCCGGATGATCCAGTCCTGGACGGTGCGCAGATACACGGTGCGTTGGAAGTCGTCGGTTAGGCGCTCGCCTTCGGGCGTCAGATAGCTGCCGTCGGTCTGCCAGCCGGGCTGGCCGTCGCGCACCGGGGCGGTTGCGCCTGGTTTTTCGTACTCGACGGCCCACCAGTAGATCTCGCCGAGGCCGGTCGACACCGGTCCCATCTTCACGTCCACCCCCGGCGGCAGGCCGGATTTCGCGTCGTTGATCCGCTCCGCCACCAGTTGGCGCGCGAAGTAGATGTTGGTGCGGTCGGTAAACACCGCGGTGATCTGCGCGAATCCGTTCCGGGAGAACGAGCGCGTCGATTCCATTCCCGGAATGCCCGCCAGCGCGGTCTCCAGGGCCACCGTGACCTGCTTCTCGATCTCGACCGGCGTGAGCGCCGGCGCGACGGCGTTCACTTGCACCTGGACATTGGTGATGTCCGGAACGGCGTCGATCGGCAGCTTCGTCAGGGACCAGATGCCGGAGGCCGCGATGGCGATGGTGACGAGCAGGACGAGCCACCTGCGTCGTACCGAAAAGTCGACGATGGCCTCGATCATCGTTCAGTCCTCTTCGCTAGGCTTGGCCAGTTCTGCCTTCAGCGAGAAGGTGTTCGAGACGGCGATGATCTCGCCGGCTTCGAGACCGGAAACAATCTCGACGGAGGGACCGTCGCGCTGGCCCAGCACGACGTCGCGCGTTTCGAAACCGTCCTTCGTGCGCATGAAGACTGCCTTGCGACCGTCTACGGTCTGGACGGCACTGATCGGCGCGACGACCCCGGCTTGATGCTCTTCGATCGCGATGGCGGCGGTGATGAACGATCCCGGGCGCCAGCGCCCGTCGGCGTTGTCGATGGCCGCGATGACCCGTGCGGTGCGGGTCTCCTTGTCGAGCAGGGGGCTGACGAACACGATCCTGCCTGTGGTCGCATCCGGAAAGCCTCGCAGCGTCACGGCGACCGATTGTCCTTCCCGGATCATCGGCAAGTCCGGCGAGGAAACCGACAGTTCCACCCATACCCGGCCGAGATCGACGACGACGAAAAGCTCGGTCTCGAGATTGTCTCGCCCAACGGCTGCGCCCAGTTCGACCTTGCGCTCGGCGATCCGCCCGGAGATGGTCGCACGCACGTTCTGGCTGCGCAGCGAAGCATCCGGAGCCTGTGGAAGCTCGGTGATCTCGTCGTCGCGTACGCCCAGCGCCAGCAGCTTTTGACGTGCGATCCCGAAGCGCATCGCCGTCTGCGCCGCCGCGTTACGGGAGCGGATATACTGCTGCTCCGGAATGGCTCGTCCTTCCAACAGAGATTTGTCTCGCGCCGTCAAATCCTGCTGCAGTTCATTGGAGAGGCGGGCAGCCAGGAACTCGCTCTTGGCCTCCGCGACCTCCCGGCTCTCGATGACGGCCAGGATCTCGTCCTTGACCACGTCGTCTCCGATGTTCTTGCGCAGTTCCGCAACGGTGCCGGACAGCTTGACGGAAATGTGCGCGACGCGCGCGGCATCGGGCACGATTGTGCCAGGCACGGCAAGGCGCTTGGCCACGGTCGCAGAGCCGACGCTCCGCAGTTCGATCTGCGCGAGCTCGATCCGTTCCTCGTTCATCGTCAGCGACCTGACGGAGGGCTCGGGTGCGGCCGGCTTTGCGGCGGCTGCCGGTCGGGTCTGCGAACCTATCCCGAGGGTGCGCTGAACTCCGGTCGACAGACCCGGGGCGAGCGCGAAGATTGCGGCGCCTGCCAGAAATGCGATGAGTATGATGGTTGGCTTGTTTGCCATGATGTTTTTCTGATGCGAAGCCGACGGCATTAACCGCCCGTCCTCATTGGTGCATGACCGCACTCGAAATCGTCGATGACCGCTCCGGTCGCCGGGCGGCGCCCATTCGACCGCTGCCCTCAGGCGCGGGGCGGTCTGAACAAGGGCAGGTCCGCAAGTCCGGCGAGCGGGCGAACATGCTCCAAGGACAGCGCGACACGAACCGCATCGTCCGGAGCCAGCGCCGATGCGGAGCGCGGCGTCGTGACGTGCGAAAGACACTGGCCGCATTGAGGCGGCAACCGCTGCTCCGGAATATCCGGACTTGTGTCCGGCGCCGAGGTGGAAACGATGATCGTCGGTCCGTCGTTTGCGAAGGGAAGATCGCAGCAGGCGCAGTGCAGCAACGAAAGCAGCAGCCCGACCGTCAACATCAGGACCAGCGGCAACCGCGACCACCGGTTGCCGCTCTCCTCCTTCGCCGATCTTGGAGATGCTCTTTTCATCCACCTACCGGAGCGTGTCTGGAATTCCCAAGCGTCAACTCCGACGCGGCATGCCTGACGACGAGCCAAGCGCCTTGGAGGGCGAGACAGGCCATGACGACGGCCACGATGATATCGGGCCAGCCGGTGCCAGTCCCAAAGACGCCGGCGGCCGCGAGCAGCACCGCGAAATTTCCCAAGACATCGTTGCGGGTGCAGATCCACGCCGACCGCATGTTGGAGTCGCCGCCGCGATAGGCCCAAAGCAATCCGAAGGAGAGGGCATTAGCCGCGAGAGCCACGATGCCGATCGCACCCATCGTGATTGCTTCGGGCCGGGTGCCGGAATAGAGGTGCCAGATGGCGACGCCCAATACCCAGAGACCGAAAAGACCCATCGAACCACCCTTGGCGAGCGCGGCGCCGGCGCGATGGCGCAACGACATGCCCACGACGAAGAGACTGATCCCGTAATTCGCCGCGTCGCCCAGGAAGTCGAGCGCGTCGGCCTGGAGCGACGCCGACCCCGCGTGCAACCCGGCGCCGATCTCTACGGCAAACATTGACGCATTGATTGCCAGAACGGCCCACAGCACACGGCGATACGCCGTGTTCGTCTCCGAAGGCGGCTCGTTGTGATGGTGACCGCAGCAGGCCGCGCTCATGGTTTGATCCTTCCCAATCGTCCGGATGAGAATTATAAACCCTCTAGTCACTAGAGCTTCAAGTGGAAACTAGACCATGCTTTCTATCGGCGCGCTGGCGAAGGAGGCCGGAGTAAAGGTTCCGACCATTCGCTACTATGAACAGATAGGGCTGCTCGAGGCGCCCCCACGTACCGACGGCCAGCAGCGCCGCTACGGTGCGGAGGCGGTTCGCCAGCTGAACTTTATCCGTCACTCCCGCGAACTTGGGTTCGAGATCGACGACATCCGGGAACTACTGTCCCTGAGCGCGCAGCCCAGTGGACCGTGCGAAAACGCCGACAAGATCGCGGCCCGCCACCTCGACGCTGTCGATCTGCGTATCAGGCAACTGACCCTGCTCCGGAACGAACTCAAAAGGATGCTGGATGAATGTCACGGCGGGTGCGTAGCCGAATGTCGGGTCATCGATAGCCTGAGTGCACGCCCCGATTAGCTGGCTGTATTCGGGCTCGCCAAGCATCGGACCGAGCTGACGTCCTTCCCATCGCTGCCGCATGACAAAGCGTACGGCGGGTCCGCGCATCAGCGCCGCCTTCTTCTCTCCCAACAGAGCTCATTTCAATCGATAGCCTGCGTGGCAGCCGACGCAGGCGGCCATCACCTGCCCAAGGGCACCGAGGGCGGGCTTCATCTCTCCGGTCACTCCCACATTCTGCGCCTCGATGGCGAAACGGCTTGCCGCCTTGTGCATCGATGTCCCGGCCTCCTGCATGCCCTGCGGCATGTACTTGGCGACTTCCGCAGCGCCGTGCAGGCGCAGCGAGCTCATGCCCAGACGCTCCTCGGCAATCTTGCCAGCTTTCTCCGGCTCGCCAGCGGCGAGAGCTTCGTTGATCTGTTGAAGGGCGAGAAGGTGATCGCGCATGTTCGCGATGGTGTGCTCGACCAGCCCCGGAGGAAACCTCACGAATTCGCGCGTGTCGGCCACGGGGGCGCCGTGCTCCATGTGGCTGTGATCCGCTTTGCCCAGGTGGCCTTGGTGTTGAGCGACGGCGAAGCCCGCCGAAAGCATCACGCCACCGGCGACCGCGAGAAGGAGAATTGCGCGCATATCGAGTTTTCCTGAATCGTGGGGAGAACATAGACCGGTCGCTACCGACGGCGTATGATCGAGATCATATGGCTGGGTTCGAAAAAGACTTCGTGACTCCATCGCGTCCAGCTCTGGACTGGAAGTCCTTGTCACTGGAATCGCCGCTTCTGGCGGTTCTGCCGGAGTCGGCCCGGCGTCTCACGCGGTCCTTGGAACTCCAGCGCGAGAGCACGCTATTCAGCCGCGGCGACGGCCCCCAAGCGATGTTCTTCGTGGTCTCGGGAGAGATTCGGCTGCTCCGTCGATCCAAGGCAGGCGGTGAAGTTGTTCTGCAGCGAACGCGGCGCGGCTTTCTCGCCGAAGCGAGCCTCGATCAGTCGACCTACCACTGTGATGCGGTGGCCGCCGAGCCGACACGGCTGTTGGCGATCCGGAGAAGGGCATTCACCGACGCGCTCGCGGTCCGGGGCTTCCGCGACAGGTGGATCGCCCATCTTGCGCGGGAGCTCCGGAAAGCACGCGCCCACTCGGAAAGGCTGAGCCTCAAGACTGCGCGCGAGCGGATCGTCCATTTCATCGAGACCGAGGGTGAGGGGGGCATGGTCGACCTGAACCAGTCCAAGAAGGACTGGGCGTCCGAGCTCGGCCTGACCCACGAAGCGCTCTATCGTACGTTGGCGCAGATGGAAAAGCGCGACGAACTCGAGGTCGATCAGTCCCGGCTGACTTTGCGATGACCGACAATCAAATTGGCGTCGTAATAGCAGACCGCTTAAACGGGGCGGGCCCGGCTATTCCGCGTGCCCATCATCAGATCAGCGCCATCGCCACACCGGTGGCGGCGCTGATGGCGACGACGACAAGCGGAGGGGCGCGCCAAGAGACCAACAGCACGAAGCCGACAAGCGCGATGCCGAAATCCCTCGCCGTATGGACCGTCGAGGTCCAGACCGGATCGTAGAGCGCAGCGCCCAGCACGCCGACCACGGCGGCGTTGACTCCTCGCATCATCGCCTGGGTGTCGGCGCGCCTCCGGAACGAGTCCCAGAACGGCAGTGCGCCGAGCAGGATCAGGATGCCCGGCAGAAAGATGCCGATGAGACCGAGGGCGGCTCCGGCGAGCCCGTGCGGCTCGGGGGAAACCACGGTGCCGAGATAAGCCGCGAAGGTGAAGAGCGGGCCCGGCACCGCCTGAGCGGCGCCATAGCCAGCGAGGAAGGCATCGTCACTGAGCCAACCCGGCGCGACGAAAGCTTCGCGGAGCAGAGGGAGCACCACGTGGCCGCCGCCGAAGACGAGCGCGCCCGAGCGGTAGAAGGCATCGAACAGGGCGACGCCCGCCGATCCGGTCAAGCTGCGCAGGGCGGGAAGCCCCGCCAAAAGACCGAAGAACATTGCGAGAGTTATCAAGCCCAAGGTCCGAGACACCGGCATCTCGACGTGTCCGGACGGCGACGGCGCCTCCCTGCGACACAGCCACAGGCCGGCAATCCCGCCGAGGACGATCGACCCGATCTGAGCGATAGACGAAGTGCTGAAGAGGATGATCAGCGCCGCCACCACCGCAATTGAGGCGCGCTCGCGATCCGGGCAGAGGTTGCGCGCCATTCCCCAGACCGCCTGTGCGACGATGGCCACCGCCGTCAGTTTCAGTCCGTGCAGCAGGCCGGCGCCCACAGGGCCAGTCAGCGTGCCGGCGCCGAACGCGAAGAGGACAAGAAGGGCGGCCGAAGGAAGCGTGAAGCCAGTCCACGCCGCGAGCGCGCCCAGGTAGCCGGCCCGCATAAGGCCGATCGAAAAGCCGACCTGACTACTGGCAGGGCCCGGCAGGAACTGGCACAGCGCGACCAGATCGGCGTAGGCATGTTCGTCGATCCACTTCCGCCGCAAGACGAACTCGTCGCGGAAGTAACCAATGTGGGCGATCGGACCGCCGAAACAGGTCAGCCCCAATCTGAGGAAGATCAGGAGTACTTCGGCGGGCGAGGTGGTACCTGTGTTCTCGTCGATCGCATCATCCGTCATACTCTTCCTTCGCCATGCATCATTCGGATCTTGTTCTAGCGGTTACCGAATATCGATAAAAGAGCGGTTCACTCGACAGTTCCAAATCAAGCGGCCTAATAGAACTCAACTTCTTTTGTTGGCTGCTATCGCTTGCCCGTCTGTCCCGCGGCGTTCGACGAGTGTTACCTCATGGCGTCCGATGAGAGGTAGAGCCATGACGGAGAGCGATCGACGTGGAGACAGACCTTGCAGACAGCCGCAAATGTGCCGGAGAACTCTGCTGCGAGGCGCCCAGGCCAGCGTAATCTCGCTTCTGACGGCCAAGACCCTGCCGCTCGTTCGTGCTCAGGCCCTGCCCAGGGAGACCGCCGACCACAAGATCAGAATCGCGCCGATCTCGCTCGAGATCGCGCCAGGAAAGATCATCAAGACCACCGCCTACAACGGGACCGTTCCTGGGCCCGCGCTGCGCGTCAGGGAAGGTCAGCCCGTCCGGATCGAGGTCGCCAACGATTCAGGCTATCCCAACTTGATCCACTCGCATGGGCTGATGATCCCGTCGCAGCAGGATGGGGCGACGGAAGAAGGCTCGCCGATCATAGAGCCCGGCAAATCCTTGACCTACGAATACGTTGCGAAACCCACAGGGACCCGCTGGTACCACAGCCACGCTATGTCCATGACCGATCTCAATAAGGGTACCTATACGGGCGAATTCGGATTCCTCATCGTGGAGCCAGCCGCCGGCGATCCCGGTGGTTATGACCGCGAGGTGTTGCTTGCCGCTCACCACTGGGACGGCCACTGGGTCAGCATGCAGGACGTCAAGAAAGGACCGCCGCCGGATAACGGACTGGAGGTCATGTATCACGCAGCGACACTCGGCGATCGCATGCTCGGCCACGGAGAGCCGATCAGGGTGCGTCAAGGCGAGCGCGTGCTCTTCCGTGTGCTCAACGCGAGCGGCAACATGGGCATCTCGCTTGCACTGCCGGGCCATCGCTTCAAGGTGCTGGCGCTGGACGGCAATCCGGTCCCGCTCTCCTCGACCGTCGACATCCTGAAACTCGACGTCGCGGAGCGCGCCGACGTCATCGTTGAGATGAACAATCCCGGAGTCTGGGTCTTCGGTTCGACGGAGGACGAGGACCGCAACATGGGAATGGGCGTGGTCGTCGAATACGCCGGCCGCAATGGCAAGCCTATCTGGTCGGCGCCGGGGAAATCCAAATGGGATTACACCGCATTCGGACACTCGGATGCGCCGGCCGCTGCGCCGGACGAGACGATCGACCTCAAGTTCGAGAAGATTCCGGGCGGAAGGGGCGGATACAACCGCTGGACCATCAATGGAAAATCTTGGCCGGACACGAACCCGCTTTTCACCGTCGCCGAGGGCAAGCGTTATCGTCTAGTACTGAACAACAACAGCGGAGACGAGCATCCCGTACACCTGCACCGCCACTCATTTGAGATCACGAAGGTGGGTGACAAGCCCACGTCTGGCGTGATCAAAGACACGATCAGCATGCCCAGATACTCGACGGCCGAGGTCGATTTCGTCGCCGACGACCCCGGACTGACCTTTTTCCACTGTCATCATCAAGACCACATGGACGAAGGCTTCGCCGGCCTGATCACGTACGGATGACCTGATCGGCTATTCCTTGATGGCTTCGCCAGTGAACTCAAGGACCCGCAACTTCGCCTGTGCCAGCCCGCGCTTGCCGAGCGGCGTGGCGCGGTAGAGAATGCGTGCGGTTCGTCCCGGATGCTCTTTGCGCGACCGCAGGTAACCTTTTCGTTCCATCCCATGAAGCAGAGGGTAGGCGTTCCGGGGCTCAGATTGTAGCCGTGGCGGGCAAGCTCTTCGATTATCCACTGGCTGTAGATTTCATGCTCCGCTGCATGGTGCAGAATGTGCAGTCTGACGAATCCTGTAAGTAAATCCTTGTATTTCAGGCCGTCTTTATCGGATTCCGTAATTGGAACGACGCTCTCGACGGTCCGTTAACTCTCCGTCCCGCCGGAAGCTCCTGTGCCCGGCGGGGTCATACTGACAGCGAGGAGACTGACCATGGCAAGTGCGGCAGATCGTGATCCCCGGCACCATACGCAGAAGATGCAGAAGGCGCTGCAGGAAATTCGGAACCATCTCCGCGAGGACATCCAGAAGGTCGATGAACCGCAGTTGAAGGCGATGTTCGAGACGTCTGCCGAAGTTCTCGGCGGGCTCGAGAAAGCTTTCAAGGACTACGAACAGAAGAACGAGAAGGCCTGGCGCTGATCAAGCGGGGCTCCGCGAGAAGCGTGCCTCCACAAACCGGGTGCCGAACCGAATGCGGCGGTCGCGTTACCATTCCTCGGCTGATCGATGGCGGAAGCCAACGCTCGATCTCAGCTTTCGCGACTGTCGCATCTTCCACTTGTAGGATTTCTATCGAAGCGGAAGTTTAGGAACGCTCTCGCGCCAGCGGTGGCCACAGAAGCGCGCGAACCACGAACGGAATCCCCACGACAAGTGGTATTAGCCAGTACGTGAAATGAGGCAGGTCCTTCCAAACCGGTAGCTGCTTTCCATTATCAACGTAAAAAGCAACTAGCATTAGGATGTATGACAGCCCCATCCCTGCGATATGGACTCTGACCCAGTGCCGCCAGTGATGCTGGAGTGCTGTGCGACCGAGCCATGCGCAAGCCAACGACCAGGCTCCTAGAATGAACAAGTGATAATTCTCGTCCCAACGGATAATCGATAGGAACGTCGCGGAAGCGCTGAGCGCCAGCAAACACCAAAAATAGATCGATCCGAACCTTGAGTGGCTCCCTCGACGCTTTGGGCTCAATATCGCGATTGCGCCGATCGCAACACACGCGATGCCGAGAGGGATATGCACTCCGAGAACCACCGCTAGAAACAAGGGATCGGTCGAAGGAATTTCGATGCCAGCCACGATGGTGGTTTGTCCGCCGGTCACAGCGTTATTTCCATCTTGGAATTGATCATTGACGCCGACGGCGTGGACGGTCGTTTGATGGCAAACGCCACGGCGCCACACACAATGCAAAGCACACAGCAGCTAGACAGAACAGCGGTATAGCTCCCCGTCCAATCGACGCTTGCCGCGAAAGGCAGGGGCCCGAATGCCGCGCCGGCGATGCCAAAAACGAACGACGCCCCCCTGATCGCGCCAAGATGGTCGCGGCCGAAATACTGCGCGTAACCGGCGGCGTTGATGGCTTGCTGCGAGCCGTAGGCCCCGCCCAGACTCAGCGCGTACAGCACGGTGATGACTATTCCGCTTCCTAACGCGGGAAGAGCCGACGCCAGCGCGAGCATCAACATCGCAAGTGGAATGAGATACCGGGGTTCATAGCGATCCACCAGAAATCCCGTGCCGAGCGTGGCAAATGCCTGTACGCCGGCAAGAAGCGACAGTAATAGCAGCGCGTCGTCATGTGCGATCCCGGCCGTCCGCATAATTGAGAAGTGATTGAGCAAGAGCGCGGTGCCGATGGCATTGGTCAGAAAGCCGGCTCCGCATAACAGCCAGAACACGCCGGTGCGGAGCGCTTGCTCGCGCGTAAACGAAGGCTCCTCCTGCGGATCGTCTGCGGCTGGTGGCAACCCTGCGTCCGTGCTGAGGCCGAATTTTTCGGGCCGATCTCGAAACAACGCGGCAGCAACCGGCAGAATGGTGAGTGCGACAATACCGGCAAGGGCGAGGTAAGCGCCTCGCCAGCCATAGAGCGCGACGAGACTATCCATCAGCTTCGGGAAGCTCATGGAACCGGCCGCAAGTCCGAGACTGGCCGCCGCGGCGGCAATCCCTCGCCGCCGCACAAACCACAGATTGACGACCTGCTGACTGACGAGGCTAAGTCCGCCGATCGCGGCGCCACGCAATAAGGCGAAACCGACGAGGAGCATCATTGCGGATTGAACTGTCGCCATTAAAGCGCAGGCGAGGGCGAGGCCACCGGCGATGATGGTCGCCGTCAGCCGAGGCCCACGCCGATCGATCCAGCGGCCGATCACAGGCGCCGGCAGAATCCCTGCAAACGTACCAACCGCATAGGCGATTGAGGCTGAAGTATGCGAGATGCCAAGATCGGTGGTGATGGGATCGAAGAAAACCGAAATGCCTGCGGTCTGGCCGGGCAGGGTCATGAACGAGCCGAAGGTGCCCGCGCCCAATATGATCCAGCCATAATGGAAAGCCAAAGTTCGTTGGCTTACCGCCCGCAAGTGATCAACTCACCCGGCGCGTTGCCGCCGCCGGAAAATCGCTCTCGAATCCCTCGCAGCAATGCTCGCGCAAGAACTCGATTACCCCGTCCATACGATCGTATTGGGCACGGCAAATCACCGTGCGCCCGATTTTTTCCTGCGCAACGAGGCCTGCACCGACCAGCCCGCGCAGATGAAATGAGAGCGTAGAGGCCGGCACGTCGAGACGGGTCTGGATATCGGTGATGCTAAGGCCGGGCGGCCCGGCCCGAACCAGGAGCCGATAAATGTCCAATCGGGTCAGATTGCCCAATTCGGCCAGGCAGCGCGCAGCAAGCTTGCGATTCATGTCCCCACATACCGAAAGGTGTGGCGGAATACAACTATAATCCTAGTTTTGTAGAGTTGTCGACAAAGAATGGCGAGTCAGGTTTTCAGGAGTGTGCCCGAGTGCCTGAGCGTCTCCAGCGTGTCAGCTTCAGCGCAGCTCAAATGACCCTGTCATTTGACGCTTCGTGGCGGACCGACCGAGCAGTTTTAAAGGCTTATCTTCCCATCGCTCCCCGACCGGGGCAAAAAGAGTCTTGACGTCTGATCGGCCAGCACAAAAGTGTCGGCCCGTCCGAAATCAGGGCTCCTGGACCAGCGCTTCTGCGGCTTGGCGCCGCGAGCCCTGGACAGGCCTTCAGGTGTACGTTCAGCTTGTGGGAGGCCTTCCGGAGCGGGCCGCGATCAGCCAACCGCTCCCCAAAGCAAGGGTTTCGGAAGGGCGACTTGGCCATTTTAGCCGAGATCGGCTGGCCGAATTCTCGCGGTGACTGTGGGCACCCGAGCAACCGGACGCCCGACCAACCACGTAAGCGACGGGAGCAAGGTCGCGCAAGGGGAGGAGCGTTGATGGAGCAGCGGTTGCCTCGAAAGAATCAAAGGGCGTCAAAGAATGCCTTCACCGCTCCCGAGGATCTCGGAATCCTGTAAGCGTCTAAGTGGACTTTTCAGCGGGAATTCGATCGAGGCGTAGTCGATGTCGATGATCCGTGAGCAGGCGAGCACCTCCCATCACTGCCGCGAGCGTCCCCAATCCTGTCCCGCCAGCGATCAAGAACATGATCAAGAGCTGGTATTTAACCGCGTCTATTGGCTCGACGCCGGCAAGGATTTGGCCGGTCATCATCCCTGGAAGAGAGACAAGACCGATCGCGGCCATCGCATTGATGGTCGGCATCAGCCCGCTCCGCATTGCATCCCTCAGGATCGGCAGCAGCGCCTGGTACCGGGTGCCGCCGAGCGCAAGGCAAGCTTCTACGGCCGCCCGTTCACGAACCAAGCCATTTGTCAGTACGTCCAAGCCCAGACTTATACCCGTCATGGTGTTGCCCAGGATCATGCCCAACAAAGGCAGCGCATAGCGTGGATGATACCAGGGAACCGGACGTAGCTCCGTCAGGAGCGCAAATATCGTAACAATGCCGGCGGCGAGCAGCGTGCATCCCGCGCCCAGGCCGTAGCTCCAAAAACCTGGTAGGGGCCGCTTCTGTCGCGCGACGATCTCCCGTGAAGCGAAGAGCACCATGATGAAGGCGGCGAGGGCGGTCCAGAGCGGCGACACCGCGGCGAACAGAAACGTCAGCGCGTAACCAACGAGCACTAGCTGGAGCACCATCCGTACGGTCGCGATGGCGAGTTGTTTTTCAAGCTTGAGGCGCAGAGCAAGGGAGAGAACCCCGTCCATGAGCACGAGGAGCGCGGGCAGGATCAAATCACCGTACGTCAGTTGGATGTAAGTCATGGCCGCTTTTCCTCGATGCCACCCTCGGCACTCATGACCAAGACCTTTGACCCGACGCGCCTTGCCTGGGCATCATCGTGCGTGCTCCAGACGACGCTCGTTCCATTCGAAACGCGTTCGGCGATCACGGATTCGACGGCCGCTGCGGATGCCGAGTCGAGCGCCGACGTCGGCTCATCCAGCAGGAGCACCCGCGATCGCAACATGAGTGCCCGCACAAGCCCCAGCCGTTGTCTTTCTCCGGTTGAAAGTCTTTGGACCGACCAGGAGCCGCAACTGGTCGGCAGCCCTAAGCGTGCGACCAGTGGTAGCGCATCATCCCAGCCCTTGAAGTGTTCCTGCACGATGTCGGACCACCAGCCCGGCTCGGCGGCTAGGTAGGTCACTCGCTTTCGCCAGGCTGGGGCGGGCATCGCCTCCCTGAGTATTCCGTCCAGCTTGACCGTTCCCTCGTTGGGATCGAGATCCGCGATGGAGCGCAGCAACAGAGTCTTCCCGACCCCAGAGGGCCCTTGCAATGCGACGCATTCGCCGT
Organism: Bradyrhizobium niftali; assembly: GCF_004571025.1. Taxonomy (GTDB): domain Bacteria; phylum Pseudomonadota; class Alphaproteobacteria; order Rhizobiales; family Xanthobacteraceae; genus Bradyrhizobium; species Bradyrhizobium niftali. Next base: position 167,731 of record NZ_SPQT01000018.1, read on the forward strand.
CCTGCAAGTTGAATGACACGGAGATGTGCAGGCGCTTGAGCCCGGTAACCGTCAGCATGGCGTCAAAGCTTGCGCTGCAGCCGATCGAAAACTCGCCTGGCGATCTCTGCGGGCGCTTCCTCCGGGTAAGGATGCACCGAGCTGACATTGATCTCGCCGAGGACGTAGCTGTCGGTCCCGTCGGCCAAGTCTGGACCGAGCATGAAGTCAGCATCCCAGATCATAGGCAAATCATATCGCGGAATATCCAACAAGGACATGAGCTGCGGCGTCCATTCGCCTTCCATAAACCGGCGCAGCCGCTGGAAGCGCGGGTCTGCGTTGGATGTGTACAGCCGCGGTCTAGCTTCGGAACGTACGGCCGGCGAGTCGACAAGTGCCTTGACCTTGTGATGACCAAACCCGGCGCAGCGATCGCCCGCCATATAGCAGCGCACCACGCCTTCTCCCAGGCGAGGCTGGTATGGCTGATCAACCACGCTGCCGTTTTCGAAATACTCCCCGCAGCGACGGAGAAAATCGTCCAGCGTCAATTCTTCGGAGGCGTCCTTTGTTGCGTCCAGCACCCTCAGCATGGGAGAAGTCGGCAGCCTCTCAACCTTCCAAACGCCTTGGCCGCCGTTACCCCGGTTGCGCTTGATCACGCGCGGACCGGCGGCGAGCCGCGTTGGCAACTCGGCGCGCATCGCCTCGGCGGTCTGATAGAGCGCAGTGTCGCTTCCCCACGCCATCGAGCGGGTGCGGTAGAGTACCTCCTTGGTGCCCATCTTGAGGATGACGTCCGGATGAGCGCTGACCCACACGCCCCGGACGGCGACATCGCGCAGCAGGGCGTCAAGGCCGGCGCGACTTCGACCATCCTGGATGGGATTGACCCAGACGAGCACACCGTCGACCGTGAGCAACTGTTCGCGGACCTCCTCGGCGAAACTCTCATCGTAGATCGCCGGGCGTGCCTCGATGCCGACGGCGGTGAGCGCTTCGAAGACATGCACGAAGCGGCTGTTCTGAGGGGTGGCATCGCGGCGGGTGGCAGCGTCGCCTCGCGAGAGAATGGCCACGGAATATTGGGATGAGGATCGACGTTTGGTCATGCGCAAGCTCCACGTATTACGTGCTGCGCAGCGTTTGGACCGAGGTCTCACGGGGAGTCTGCTTGTCCCCTCGAAAACACTCTATGTGAGAACGCCTGGACCTTTCAAGGCGACGGGACAGGAATTCTGCCTGGTGCCGCCCACGCGGTGTCGCAGTCGGAACCAGTGAAATCTTCGTGACTTCCCAGCGTGTAGTGTCGAGTTCACGCGGGTTGACAGCTTCGTCTTCAGGGTTTTGAATTCGGTCCACGGGGATTTGCGATCTCCCCGTGAGGCGACATGCCCAAGAATCGCGTCCTTAGTTACCGAGGGCGCAGCATGTCTTCATCATACTCTTCCATTTCACCCGACAAACTGTCTCGACTGATAGGCACGGCGGCCGCGCCTGCGCTCAGATGCGTGCATCGTCGAGGACCCCTCCGCGACATGCGCTTGATTCCGGGCGCCCAGCGCTCTCGCATCTCGGCGAAGATCGGGCATCTCGTGTGGTTCTCGTCGCTTCACACGTCACGGACATCCTGCTGCGGCTGGCGAGCACCAAATCAGGAAGTATCGCGGACGGAATTTCACCTGGGGCGGGAACAACCAGGGAGAACGAGGATGCGAGCACAAATGATCTATTGGGCCGCCATAGTGCTGGCGATCGCGGGTGGGCTGTCGCCGGTTCACGCCCTGACCCAAGAGGAGTTGGTCGCCAAGATTCAGGCGGCTGGCTACTCGCAGGTGAGCGAAATCAAGTCGACGGCCGAAGGCACCACCGCCAAGGCAGTGAAGGAGGGCAAGCCAGTGACGCTCGTCGTCGACAGCAGCGGCCAGATCAAAGAACAAAAGACCGAGGAAGGAGCATCGCGATGAGAACGGCAATTCCGGCCCTGATCGGCATCGGCGCGTGCGTACTGTCGCCGGTTTCCGGACCGTTCATCCCGGCGGCCCATGCGCAAAGCGTCGACTGGCAGAGGGTCGATGAGACGCTCGGCCGCAAGCCCGCGGTCTCGGACGACGTTCACCGCTACGGCTTCCCGCGCACGGACCTCGCGGTGACTTTGGACGGAGTGACGATCAGGCCGGCGCTGGCGCTGGGCGGCTGGGTCGCGTTCAAGCCCGCGCATGGCGGTGCCATGGTAATGGGAGACCTTGTGCTCCTCGAGACGGAGATCAATCCCGTCATGGCCAAGATGATCGCGAGCGGTCTCGAGATCACCGCCGTGCACAACCACCTGCTGAGGGCGAGCCCGGCGACGTTCTACATGCATGTCGCCGGTCATGGAGACCCCGTCAAGCTGGCCTCGGCCATCCACGACGCGCTGGCCGAAAGCAAGACGCCGTTGACGGTCCCGGTGGCGGCGAATCCGCCGCTCGCCGTCGATCTCGACACGGCGAAGCTCGACCAAATCATCGGTGTCAAGGGGCAGGCCAACGGAGGCGTCTACCAGTACAACGTGAAGCGGCGCGATCCGATCACGCAAGACGGTATGCCGCTGACGCCCGTCGGTGCGATGGGCGTCGCGATCGGCATCAATTTCCAACCCACCGGAGGAGGTAAGGCGGCCATCACCGGCGACTTTGTGTTGACCAGCGACGAGGTAAACCCGGTCATCGTGGCGCTGCGGACGCATGGCATCGAGGTGACAGCGCTGCACAGCCACATGTTGGATGAACAGCCGCGACTCTTCTTCATGCATTTCTGGGCGAACGACGACGCCGTCAAGCTGGCCGAGGGCCTGCGCGCGGCGCTTGATAAGACCGCCAGCATGAAGAGCTGAGTCGAAGATTGGAGGAAGGATTAGTAGCGATGCCTTACCAAGCCAAACCGATGCCGTTCATCCGAATTCGATCAGCGGCATCTCCGAAAAGATACTCGTCAGCCACTACGAGAACAATTAGGTCGGCGCGGTGAAGCGGCTCAGCGCTATCGGCAAGCCCAGCTTGCCGACCTCGACTTCGCCAAAGCACTGAATTTCGTCATCAACGGCCTGAATCGGGAGGAGTTGATCGCATCGAATTCGATGATCTTGCATAGGTCTAATTCGACGGCCTAGGAGGGGCGGGCAGACCGAGCGGCGCTCTCGCGGACGCGATCGAAGGCCGAAGGCGGCGGCTCCGGGTGGGTGATACTTTCGTATTCCCCTCGCGACAGGCGGCGTGGGGCGCCGATCACACGACGACGCTCGCCGGCCGTCACCCCGTGCTGATACTCGACAAGCATGAGCACGCCTACCACCTGGACTTCGGCGCGGCGGCCGCCCGCTACGTGAACGTCTACATGGAGGCCATTCGCTGGGATAACGCCGCCAGACTTTACGAACAATTCGCTGGAGAAACCTGAGAGGCGACGCGCATGTGTCGCTGATCGAGTGAATGAGACGAGGAGGGGTGCGTGAAGATCGTGAGACATGCACTGGCGAGTCTTGCCCTAGCCTCCATGCTGGCTTCGTTAACGGGAGGGAAAGCCATGGCCGAAATCCTAAATTTTGACCAAGCTACTGTGGGAAGCCCGCCCGAAGGGTGGATCTTTACGATGACGGGGAAGGGAAAACCGAAATGGACCGTTGAGGCCGACCCCACGGCGCCAAGCAAGCCCAATGTCCTCAAGCAATCCGGACGGGCGACTTTTCCGTTAGCGATCAAAAGCGATACCGACATCCGCGACGGCTTCGTCGAGGTAAAATTCAAGGCGGTGACCGGGTCGGAGGATCGCGCCGCGGGGATTATCTGGCGCGCGACGGATGCCGACAATTACTACGTGGTCAGGGCAAATGCTCTGGAGGACAACGTCGTGCTCTACAAGACGATCAAAGGCGTTCGATCGCCTCTGGAGATCGTGGGTCGGAAAGGCGGCTACGGCGTCAACACGCCCGTGCTGTCCGGGCAATGGCACGCGCTGCGCTGTGATTTCGCAGGAACCCGGTTCAAGGTGACGTATGACGGAAGGCCATTGTTCGAGGTGGAGGACGCCACGATTGCTCACTCGGGCATGATCGGCCTATGGACCAAGGCGGATAGTGTGACCCTGTTCGATGATCTGACGTATGGTGAGCTTAAATAGGTGTTCTTCGCCTGGCTGGAAATAATCACGAGCTTTCGATGCCTGACGGTACCGATGGCCCTGGTGATTGCGTCCACCTACCCACTGCGGGCGGAAGAAGGCGTGATCGCCTACAAATTACTAACTCCGGAGTTGGCGCTCGATCTCGCGCGCGCTGCGTTAAGCAGCTGCCGCGCCCGTGGTTACCAAGTCGCCGTTGTCGATCGCTTCGGCGTGCCGCAAGTGATGCTGCGTAATCGCTTTGCTGGTCCCCACACACCGCCAACGGCGTCGGGCAAGGCTTGGACGGCTGCCTCGTTCAAGACCAGCACGACAGAGCTGAATGCGATCAGTCAGCCCGGCATGATGCAGTCGGGCATTCGCGACCTTCCTGAAGTGGTCATCATTGGGGTAGGGCTGATGGTCGAAGCGGGCGGTTCGCTGGTCGCAGGGATAGGGGTCTCCGGAGCTCCCGGCGGTGACGCTGACGAAGCGTGTGCGCGGGCCGGTATCGACGCCATAAGGGATAAGCTGGAATTCTGACCTCAGCCGGTGCCATTTGGTACCAAGATCTGTTGTCGCCCGCTTCGTGAAGGAATTCAGAGAAGGCCGACCAAGGTTAACAATTGGTCCCACGCTGTCCGCTTACCGCTTGCCAAGAGTAGGTGCGAGCTCGGAGTTGGAAAAGTCACGCGCGGCGATGGAGGCGCTGAGCGGCACGCGCCGACCGCCGGGTTGGCATTGGGTTGCGACCATCATTTGCCGAAGTACGTCGTCGAACTGGACTCCCCCTGTCCTGAAAACCCTTTGTTGCCGCAGCGAGCTTGACACGCTACGGCACTTAAAAAAGGAGTAATCTGTGAACTAGCTCATTTTAGGTTGAAGGAGATCGTGCCTCACTGAGGGAAGGCAAGTTCGAGGTTTGCACCAGGAGGCGGGCAATGCCGATCAGTACGGAGACGACCTCGTTCACCAAAGACGTTCAGGGCCGCTATCTTTGCAACAACCTCGCGGAGGTTGATGCCTGGAAATCCGCAGGCGGGCGTCCGTTCGATTTCATTATTGTGGGAGGTGGAACGTTCGGCTCGGCGATCGCCGAGCATTTGTGGTTCCGTCAAAAACAGACCGGCGGCGGATTGCGGACGCTGATCGTCGAGGCCGGGATGTTCACCGTGCCCGAGCACGTCCAGAACACCGGAATTCAGGGGTTCGCCGACCCGGCTAATCCATTCTTCCTGAACGAAAACCTGCCGCAGCCGGAGCCGCCACGCAACGAGGTCTGGGGCATCCCCTGGAAGTCGACCATTCCCTTCAAGGGGCTCGCATATACGCTGGGTGGTAGATCGCTTTACTGGGGCGGGTGGTCGCCGCGTCTCCTCGATGAAGAAATGGCGACATGGCCGCCCAGCACCGTGGCCGATCTGAACACCCGTTATTTTGACGAGAGCTCCCGGCAGATCGGTGTCGACGAGGCGAACGATTTCATCGCCGGCGAACTACAGAACGCCTTGCGACGTCGACTTTTCGACAATCTTGCCAGCGTCCCAGGTGTGTTTTCCCTCGACGCGCTTCCGCCGTCGCCGCTTTTGAAGCCCGGCGCTGAGCCTGCACAGCTACTCGGTCTGACGTCTACTGGCGGACTTTCTCAAAACGATCTGCTGAATTTACTGAAGCTGGAGGCGCCCCTCGCGGTACAGGCGCGGCCGCCCCATGCGGGATTCTTTCCGCTGAACAAATTCAGCGTCGTTCCACTCCTGATGAAGGCGGCCCGGACGGCGGCAAGCGACTCCAACGGCAATGATGCAGTTAAGGAGTTCATGGTACTGCCGGACACGCACGTCTTGTCGCTCCGTACAGTTCCGACTGCTGGCGGTACTTGGCGCGTTGCAGGCATCGATACAAGCCGCGGCCCAATCGATCTGGCGCCGGGCGGTGCCGTTATCATGGCGCTCGGGACGATTGAGAACGCTAGGCTTGCGTTGGCGTCGTTTGACACAACGGGACTTCCGACCTTGCCGCTCATCGGCGAGAATCTGATCGCCCACCTTCGCTCAAATCTCGTCATCCGCGTGCCTCGCGCAGCGATTTCCGGTCTCTCGCCGACCGTCAATGAACTGCAAACCGCCGCGCTCTTCGTGAAGGGGCGAGCGACCCGACCGAACGGGGATCTGATCGGCCGCTTCCATCTTCAGATTTCAGCGAGCGGCGGCGGCAATACGGTTGGCGGAGAGGATGAACTCTACCGCAAGGTTCCGGATGTCGACTTCTACGACCAGCTTCGTACCTCCAACGATACACACGTGGCTATCGCAATAAGGGGGCTCGGAGAGATGGAGCCCGTCGATCCGGCTAACCTTACTGCCCACCCAAGCCGTGTCGATTTGAGCTCGCGCACCGACGAATACGGAATTCGTCGCGCATCGGTCGCGCTCACGACGACGCCACGGGATCAGGAGCTCTGGGGCGCAATGGACGCGGCCATGCAACAGGTCGCCGCCATTTTTGCCAACGGGCAGCCGATGCAGGTACTCCAGAACAATCAAGACGGTCTCGGGACGACCCATCATGAAGCCGGGACGCTTTGGATGGGGACCGACCCGACCGCGAGCGTCACGGATGGCAACGGGCGTTTCCATCACACCGAAAATCTCTATGCGGCCGGCCCGGCGCTGTTCCCGAGCATCGGCTCACCCAACCCGATGCTGACCGGCATTGCGCTGTCGCGCCGCACCGGCGACCTCATCATGACGCCGCCGCCTTTCGCGGCCGATGCGGGCTTCGAGACGCTGTTCGATGGCACCTCGCTCGGTGACTGGACGATGTCGACGATCAGCAACCAGCCCGGGCGGGACGATCCCGGCTCGTTCCGGGTCCGGCGGGGCGTGCTCGAGGGACGAACCAGAACAGATCTGGGCCTGCTCTGGCTCAAGAGACCGACACCCGCCCGCTACGTTTTGCGGTTGCAATGGATGATGACCGCGGCGGACAACAATTCCGGCGTGTTCATCGGTTTCCCGGATCCCCGCAACGAAGGCTACGACAACACGGCCTATGTCGGCGTCAATTTCGGCTTTGAGATCCAGATCGACGAACTGGCCCGTCCGGATAACGCGCCTATCCATCGGACAGGTGCGGTCTACGGCTTCAAGGGGCCGACCGATGGTCCATCGGTCGTTCGCCCGGCGGGAGAGTGGAATGAATACCAGATCACCGTCGATGGCGCCGACATCACCGTCGTCCTGAATGGACAGACGATCAATCTCTTCCATTTTGCGGGCGATCCTCAGTCTCCGCGCCGCGGACTTCCATCGACCGCACAGGACCCGCGCTTCATCGGCCTGCAGACGCATACGGGCCGCGTGCTCTTCCGCAACATCCAGTGGAAGGCCCTGTGACCGATGAACCTGATGCCGCTGGGATCATTGGGTGCCGTGGAGACGAACGGCACCGTCACGTTCGGACTCTGGCTCCCCTGGGTGTCGGCGGCCGACGGCAACGTCGTCACCGTGAAGATCATCCATGAGGCGGACCAGTTTCTGCAGGAGATGCCGGCCCGCGAGTTTCAGCTCGTGCACAGTGTTCGTCCGCCCTACGGGGATTTCTGGTCGGTCGCGGTCCCCATCGCCGGGACTCCGCCCGCGGTGCTTGGCTCCGCCTGGGGCAGTCCGGGCCGTTATGTCTACCGCTATACGATCACCAATCCGGACGTCGGCACGCTGGATTGGATCATCGACCCCTTTGCGCGCGAGTTCGGTGTAGGCAAACAATCCGCCTTCACCTTGGGATACCAACCGTACGTCTGGAGCGCCGGCGAGGCCCAGTGGCGAACGCCGGCGCTGGCGGATCTGATCCTCTATGAGGTGAACATCGCGGAGTTCGGCGATGATCTCGACCGCGCCCGCGGCCTCGTCGCCTACCTGGCTGACCTCGGGATCAACGCCATCGAGATCATGCCGCTGTCCAATGTCGGCAGCTCGGTCGACTGGGGCTATCTGCCGATCGGCTACTTCGGGGTCGACGAGCGCTTCGGCAAGCGGTCGGACTTCCAGCAGCTGGTCGACATCTGCCACCAACACGGGATCGCCGTGATCGTTGACGTCGTCTATGGCCACGCCGGCGTGGATTTCCCGTACTACGATGCCTACACGCGGCTGCAGTACCGAGAGAATCCGTTCATGGGGCCGTTTGCCAAGGACTACTTCAGCAATTTCGGCAAGAGCACGGACTTCAATCGAGAGATCACGCGAGACTACTTCTATACGGCCAATCACCATTGGCTCGATGTGTATCACGTCGACGGCTTCCGCTACGACTGCGTTCCAAATTACTGGGACGGGGCGATGGGCGTCGGTTACGCCAGCCTCGTTTATGAAACGTACCAACTCACGAAGGCGAACATCGCGTCAGGCCATCCGTATTGGAGCCGCTTCGAAGGAGGCCCCGGCAAGCCGCTGGCGCTGGTTCAAATGGCCGAGCAGCTCGAAGCCCCGGAAGACGTGCTGCGGTCCAGCTACTCCAACAGCACCTGGCAGAACGGCACCTTCGGCGCGGCCCGCGCGGTGGCCCAGGGTGACCGCGGCCAGCTCGCAGACCTCGGCATGAAGCTCGGGCTGTTTGGCTACCCTGACCGGGAAACAGTCAACGGCGACGACATTCCCAAGACCGCGCTCCAGTATATCGAAAACCACGACCACGAACGATTTCTGTGCAACTTCGGTACCTCCAATCCGGACGAAGCACGCAATCCACTGTTCGCGGAGGGCGACCGCAGGCGCTGGTACCTTCTGCAGCCCTATTTGATCTGTCTGCTGATGAGCAAAGGCATTCCGATGCTCTGGCAAGGCGAGGAGTTTGCGGAGAACTATTTTCTGCCCGATCTCGGAATGGGCCGGGTATCGCTGCTGCGGCCCATGCGTTGGGACTTTTTCTACGATGAGTCAGGCCGGCCGATCGTGAGCCTGGTGCGCAGGTTGCTGCGCATTCGGCGGCAGAGAGACCACATTCGTCAAGGCACGTACTTCTTCTTCAATGATTGGGACCGGTACCAGCAGTTCGGCATCCTGCTGTTCGCGCGTTACGACGGCGCCAGGTACACCTTGATCGCCATTAATTTCGGCGACACCGACCGGACCGTTCCGTTCTGGTTTCCTAAGGCCGGCGACTACGTCGAAGAGCTGCATGGGGGCGCTCTAGATCTGAAGAATGTTCCTGCGCTGCAGCAGGTCTGGCTGGACATTCCCTCGCACTACGGACGAGTTTGGACGCTGACGTAAGCTCCATCCACGCACGTTTTTGTCGTCGAGTAAGACTGGCACAACGCCGCTCCGGAGTGACCTGGCGAGGCGGCGGCAGTTGTCGGAGCTTCTCGTTACATGTCGGATGCCAACTTCGACGATTCGGGGGCGTTCCTCTAACCTGTGAGGCGCCCTCGGCCGATGGCTAAGTTCTGCAGGATCCTGGATACAACGATTATCGTTCCTCCGAACTTGAGACCTCCAGGGTGCCGCCGCGGCATTCCGCTGCCTCGCAGGAACCTTGGACCTGGGCCGCCCTTGCAGGCAAGCGTTGCGGCCCAGGTCATCCGATCGATCGTCCAGCCGGGAACTGCCGAATTGCGTTTTACGTGGCCGCCGCTCGCCCCGCGTCAGTGATCCGGTATTCGATATCGCCGGATGGAAGCGGTTCGGTCTCCACGAGACCGAGCTCCACCAGCCGTGCCACAATCTCATGGTCGAACATCGGCGGGCTGACCCAGGATTCGCCGAGCAGCTTCCTCAAAAATTCGCGCTCCAGATCGGTTAGTTCCATCCCGAACTCCACTCGCCCAGAACAAGGCCACCGAGGCTTTGCCAGGAACGGAGCCATCGTCCTCCCGTTGACTCCAGAAGACAACATCTGGGAGGTCAACATGGCCATGGAAGATCGCGAGACCTTCAGCCTGATCGGAAGCGACAAGGTCGAGGGCACGAATGTCTACGGGGCCGACGGGGAAAAGGTCGGCTACATCGAGCGCGTCATGATCGACAAGGTCAACGGCAAGGTCTCGTACGCGGTGCTGAGCTTCGGCGGCCTGCTCGGCATCGGCGACGATCACTATCCGCTGCCCTGGCAGGCGCTGAAATACGACACCAACCTCGGCGGCTACGTCACCGGCATCACCCAGGACCAGCTCCGCGGCGCCCCCAAATACGCCGATGAGAGCACTTGGAACTGGAGCGACCCCGCGACGACGCGCTCGGTGAACGCCTATTACGGTGTGCCAGTGGCTTGATACGGCGTACTCCGGTGCCCGCCTGGCTGACGGCGGAGGTCGCTTCCGCCGGACCGCGGACCAACGCACCGCCGCACGCGAGGCGACCCGGCTCGGTCGCCGAGGGGACTTGAAAGTGAGTGATGCCGTTCGTGTTCTGGTCGTGGAGGATGAGGCTCTCATCGCCAGCTTCGTCCAGGACGCTTTGTCTGACGTCGGCTTCGAGGCCTACTCGGTTCATTCGGGGGAGGAGGCCATGTCCACTTTTTGCGACGGCCGCGAGGGATGTCGGGTCCTGCTGACGCAACCTGGGTGACGGCATCAGCGGCTGGGAGCTGGCGCGGCAGATCAGGGAAATCACGCCTGGCTTTCCTGTGGTCTACATGACGAGCGCCAGCGCCCCTGACTAGCAATCGCAGGGCGTCGACGGCAGCGTCCTGATTCAGAAGCTCTTTGCCCCGGTGCAATTGGCTGCCGCCGTCTCGCAGCTGCTCGACAATAGGGCCTCGCCTAGTTGAACCAGGATTGTTGTAAGCTCAGTCCTTCGGTCGGGCCGGCAACGGTGGGCAGCGGATCGTCGAGTGCCAGGGCGCCGTTAGAGCGGAGCCACAGCCTGATTGACGTGGTCAACGGCGCTGCCAGCGCGTGTTCAGCGGTTAAGGCATACGGCTCGCGTGATGGTGCACCAGCAGCCACTTGTCACTGCGCTTTTCGAATATGTTAGTCGCAAGCGCCGAAATGTCGAGTACGTCGCCGTTCGCTCGGTGCGCGTACACCTTTTCAACACCTACGACCCAAGCGATGTTGCCGTTGACCGCTATCTGCGGATTGTCCATCACAACGGAAAAGTCCTTGTACCGAACCGGATGGTCCGCGTAACTTTTTTGGACGGCCTCCCAACCCGCGATCGGTACTTTGCTTGCGGGGTGTATGACAGAAACAGACCCGTCCTGGGCCCAAGTCGCCTCGATAGCCTTGACGTCCAGCTTGGAAAACGCCTGTTCGACCTGCGTGTTCGCTGCAAGCACGTCGGCCTTATCGTCTGCGCGTGCTGAGACCGCTCCACATGCGACCAAGAGCATGGGTATGAGCGAGCGACTGAAAGGATTCATATGTGGTTGCTCCGTTTGCGAGCGGCAATCTCCGTAGTTTGACCCGGTACGGCGCCACGCACAAGCCGCCGATTCTTTCACGAGGGCGCGGCCTGGCGCTATCCCTTAGCCCTGCATGGGGCCGCAGCGCGCGCCGCCGCTACCGCCATCCAGTCCCGCAGCAGTCCTCGGTCCTCTCTCGAAAAGGACGCGCGCCGCTTGAGATCGTCCAAGGTCTCGCCGGGATGGCATCGCGCGTAATCCTCGCGGATCAGCGACTCGAGATAGGTCGGGTCCCCCTCGCTGCCGGGATCGAGATGCTGGCGCGGGTCGGTCCTCATGGATTTCCTCCGGCGCACGTGGCGTCACGATGCAGCACAACGGAAGAGCAATCGTTGGTTCGGGCGCAGATCCTGCCACACGAACTTAGACGGTCTTTTTTAGACGTTCGCAAATCAGGAGGTAGAGGCCACCATCTGAGGCGGCCTTAATGCAGCCTCTGGCGCAGCTTCCTGATGATCTCGCGAAGGTCGTTCGCGTACTCCTCGATGACGCGCCGAGCTTCCTCGACCCGGGAGGGCTTGGCTTCCTCAACCCGTTTTGGTTTCTCGGGCTCAGTCATGGCCGATGGTTCGTCGGGATGCAGACCGGCCGTTGAGCTAGATCAACGGTTCAGACGAGTTAGGATGCTTCCGAGAACGAATTAGGACGGCAATAGCAGGACTGGCAAGTTCGTCGTCGCCGCACCAACTCGTTTGTAGGTGCGAAGATGTGAGGGGACGCGATGTCGACGGTCGCAAAGCTGCTTGCGCGGAAGGAGCGGCTGCTGGAGCAGCTCGAGGGCGATCCGGGCCCGAACGAACGCCAGGAAATCGAACGGCTGCTGGCGCAGATCGAGACCGCGCTCAGCCTCCTCGTTCCAGGAGACGCCGACACCTCGGCTGAGTAATGATCCAGCTCCGCGCTCACAGTGAGCTGAGGTCATCCGGCACGTCGCCGAACTTGCGGATCAGCCTGGCGTCGCTGAAGTCGCCGGACGACGGGTCGCCGGTCCGCGAGAAGGCGATGGCGCCGGCATGCCCTGGCTTGCGAGAGAGGGCCTCGGCCCGCATCACCGCGGCGTTGGCACTCAGGCACTCCGCCGCCTCGCCGGCGGCTATGCCGTCGTCGGAGAAAACGAACGGCAGAGCGACATAGTAGGTCACTTCAGACATCTGCCTCATCCTTGGGTTCGCGCGCCCTTGGAAGCCGCCCGCGCGCTGAGCTCGACGAGCTGAGCCTCGAAGGAAGTCGTTGGCCACGATGAGCGCCTTCAGCGCGGCTGATACCAGGAGCATCGCGGATCAGGTCAACGCCATCGGTCGCATGGATGCGATCATTCACAACGCGGGCGTCTACGCGCAGACAATTCGCGGCTCGACACCCGAGGGGCACGCCGGAATTCTCGCGATCAACACGCTGGCACCGTACATGCTGACGGCGCTGATCGAGCGCCCTGGTCGCCTGATTTATCTCAGCAGCGGCCTGCATCGCGGCGGCGAAGGTTCGCTCACCGACCTCGATTGGACGAAGCGTAACTGGGATCCAGCGAAGGCCTACGCCGAAAGCAAACTTCATGCTGTGGCGCTGGCTTTTGCGTTGGCGCGGCGCTGGCCGACAGTGCTGAGCAATGCCGTCGATCCCGGCTGGGTGCATACGAAGATGGGCGGCCCTGGCGCACCGGTGGACCTCGAGACCGGACAACGAACCCAGGCCTGGCTGGCGGTAAGCGACGATCCCGCCGCGATGGAGAGCGGCCGGTACTGGCATCACCTACGGCAGGAGCAGCCGGCCGGCGAGGCGGTCGATCCTCAGTTCCAGGATCAGCTCATTGCGCGTCTCGGCGAGCTGACGGGCATCGCCCTTCCTCAGGCTTAGACGCGGCTGGCGGTCGCGGATTCCGTGAGCCGTATATCGGACATTTCCGGTCTGGCCCCAAGTGCGGACGTGCCGGGACGCCAGCCGACCTTCGCCTTCGGGCCACAAAGAGACATTGGCTCAGTGGCCAAACGGCAGCTAACATAAATCCAGGCGCGGCACCCAAGCTAGATTCAGCTTTCCAATGGTGATCATCGAGTCGGTCATCTACAGCGGTCGGCGTCACGAGTTGGGCCGGCAGAAACCGGAGAAACCCATGGATTTTTCCTCTCATGATACACGAGGATACCAAACAGTTTCAGCAGCGGCCGGGTATGATGAATGGTCTAAATTCTATGATGCCACAGTCAGCGAGCAATTGGACTTGCCGCTTCTTGAAAAGTCTCTCAGCCTTAAGAGTGCAACGTTTCGCGATGCGTTGGACCTCGGCTGCGGCACCGGACGGATTGGCTGCTGGCTTAAGCAGCGGCTCATCGAGAACATCGACGGCATCGATCTAAGCGAACGAATGCTGGAGCAAGCCTCCCGCAAGGGTTGCTATCGAGCGTTGAAACTAGCCGACATGTTGTTCAGTGGTCTTCCCAGCACTTCTTACGACCTGATCATAAACTCGATGGCGGTAGAGCATGTGGAAGATTTAGAAGTGTACTATGCCGAGAGTAGTCGACTTCTCAAAGCCGATGGTCTTCTCGTCACCATCGGCTTTCATCAATATTTTCTATTGAATGGTATTCCAACCCACTTCGATCGCCGTGACGGCAGCCAAGTCGCAATTCGAAACTACATTCATCTCTTTAGCGATCACTTTACCGCCGCAACCGCCAACGACTTCACGTTGGCCGAGGTCGAAGAAGCTGTCGTTGATAGGTCTTGGATCGCGGAGCGGCCTGCTTGGCGGCGCTATGTAAACAAGCCGGTTTCGTACATGCTCGTCTGGCGAAAGATAGCGACTCCTGGGACGTCGATTAGCAAAGAGGCTTGATTCAGGACTGTGCGGCTAGTCCGGATAGGGTCAAAATGCGAAGCACTCAGGTTGAGCAAATCTGGACCGCTCTGCCGCCATGAGCGGACCTCCGTCAGACTTGGCGCAACTTCGCCGATGGGCCATGAGCGGTCCTATCCGCCAGCACGATCGAGTCGTCGTTGCTCAAACTTAAAACATAAGAGATCCATCTCGGCGCTGTTGATGCCACTCCGGAAGAATCGGCATGTGAATTCCATTTGTGCTTTGCCTTTGGCCGGGTCGCTCGCACTGCTCAAGAAAATGCACTCGCCGCAATTGTCGGCGTGGTGACGGTGCTGATTGGTGCCTAGTCGACCTAAAACGTCTCGGAGCGCGTCTCGAAAATTGTTGGCACCAAGCTCAAGGGCACTGATCGCGTTCACAAGCGGCCCGATTGGATCGCGGGTCAGCATCTTATCGCCTTGCGGAGTCACACGGAGGCTTACAGAGCGTTTGTCCTCGACGGACGGTCTGCGCTCCACGTAACCTTTGGCTTCAAGCCCTTTGAGTAGCTGCGACACGGCTGATCGAGTGGTCCCAACGAATTGGGCCAATGCGGAAGGGCTGCGGGAGAAGCTGTTCGCACGAGCCAAAAAGCGCAACACCATCCATTCTTGATCACTCAATCCGTGCTGAGGATCTTCAAAACGCCAAGTATTCTCCGCTCGCAGTAGCAGATCGACTGCTTGCCGTGCTGCTCTGATCATCTCCTGCCAGCCCGCCCCGATTGCAACTTATTAGACACAGGGTATGTGAGGGCACGGCAAGTCGAGCCGCGCAAGACATACCTAGGTTTGCTGTGAGGGTGCCGAGGCCGTCTCAAAATAAATTCTGAGCATTGTACCCGCAGGGAGAGCACAGAGAGGGGATTGCAAGTTTCCCGAAGATGCGGCGTTCCCCTCAACGCTGAATCACGACGTCGGCTTTGGGGCACAAGCCGCCGAACTGGCACCCGGCTGCAAACTTCCGGTCTGCCGCTGTGAGCGGATATGCAGCGGCACCCTGCCAACGGAAGCGACGGGCCAATTCCGGACCTGCGTGTGTCACGGCTAAGAACGCGAAGCGAGCAGAGTCCGACATTCACCAGGTGACGCGGAAGCCACCAGTGCCTCTGTAGCTGTGGTTTTCGCTGGGGTCTTCGAGGCTCGCGCGATAGGTGATTTCGCCGAACACGGCGTAGCGGCCGTTGGCCCAGCTATAGGTGCCGCCACCGCCGATGCTGCCCCACAGCCGGTCGTTGGTATTGGCGAAGCCTGTGCCGGCGACATCGATCCTGGTGCCGTTGAGGAACTCGTAGTGCAAATTGCTGATCGCGTAGACGTCTGAGCGGATGATGCCCGAGGCGTCGTTCCAGACATTTTGATGATTGAGCGACAGCCCGACGCGGCCGAGCAGACTGTCGGCATTGCCCGGCGAGGCGGGCGCGCCGAACCGATCGGCGAAGGCATCGAAGTCGACCTTCGCATAGGAAAGCTGCGCCTGCGGCGTCAGCGAGAAGCCGTTGCCGACCGCAATCCGCTTGCCGCCTTCGACGCTGAACGTGTAGCCGATGCCCTCATTGCCATGCGTCAAGCTGCCCGCGAGCGCCGATGACAGGTCGCTGCGGTAAAACATGGTCTGCGCCTGGCTGTCGACATAGAAGCCGTCATGGCCATACCAGGTCGCGGTCGCTCCCACCCCCGTTCCCTCGGCACGGATGCGGCCGTTGCCGAAGAACGAATTGATGTTGGCCGTCGTCAGGCCATATTGCGCGGTGAGGCCGACGATCAACCGGCCGCGATCGTTGTCGAGCGCAACGCCGTCAAGACCGACCTGCGCCTTCATCTCGTCGGCATTGTAGGTCGAGCCTGTCGTGTTCGACGGCCGCAATTCGCTCTGCCCGCCCTCGATGCGGCCCCAGAATGCCGATTGCGTCCACGAGCCATCCGCCGCCGGCGCCGTGTTGACGCCGGCGCGCGCCATCGCCTCGGTGCCGTTCCAATAACGGTTGCCGACGCGCTGCTGCAGGCTCGGCGCCTGGTTCATGCCGAGCAGCACCTGTCCATAGTTCTCGTAGAGGGGAACACCGGGCTGGTAGAGCGGTCCGGCAGGTGGCGATGTCGGCGGATTAATGAGACTTGAACGCAGATACCAGTCGCCATCCGCCGGCGTGCTGACCCCGTTCTTCTGCAGCGTATAGGCGTAGGCACCGCCGACGACGGCCTGCTGGCCTTGCAGCACGTAATTGCCCTGCAAGACGAAGCTCCCGTTTGAGCTACCGGCAATGTCGATCACCTTGATGCCCTCGATCGTCTGCGCGCCAGCGCCGCCCACATTGGTGATCCGCAGCGTGGAGGAACCGGACGTGTTTCCCTGCACCACGAGGCGATCCGTGGCCGAGTTGTCGCCGCCGAGCGCGGTGTTGAGAAGCAGCGTGCCGCCGTTGCCGACATAGTTCCCGGTCACCGTCAGTGTGGTCCCCGGCGTGCCGCCGGTTCGCACGGTGCCGGCGTTATCAAGCGAGGCCACCGTCTGATTGAAGCCGTTCAGGTCTAATGTCGTGCCAGCGTTTGCGACAGTGGCGGAAGCGGCACTGAAAGCGCCCGCCGCGCCGGCTCGTAGCGTGCCCCCGCTCAACGTGGTCGCGCCGGTATAGGTGTTGCCCCCCGCCAGCGTCTGCGTGCCGCTCGCGAGCGTCAGTCCGCCGCTGCCGTTGATGGCTCCGGCGAACGTATCGTTCGCATTGGTGACGATCAGGTCTTTGGCGCCCAGGTTGACGGTGCCGGTGCCGGCCAGACTCTGAATATGCGAGCCGGCACCTATTATCGCCGAAATATCGAATGTTGCGTTCGCGACCACCCGGCTCGAGTTGGCGAGGGCATCAGTGGCAGAGCCGGCAGGGCCGGCCAGCGCAAGCGTGCCCTGCTGGATCACCGTTTCGCCGGTGCGGGTGCTCCCGGAGCGGAGGCTGAACGTTCCGGCACCCGTCTTGGTCAGCGCGCCGACGCCGCTGAATCCGAGAGTGCCGACGGTGAATCCGTTGGTGTCGACCGTCAACCCGCCGGCGGCGACATTGATCTGGGTGATTGATCCGCCAAAAAAGGTGTTGTTGCTGGCCAGGGCGCGGACGGTGGCTGTGTCAAAATTCATCTGCCGCGCTCCGGCGCCCGCAACCAGACCGGTTGTCTCCAGGACGCCACCGCCGCTGATGTTGAGCGTGCCGAAACCTGCGGCAAGGTTGCCGAGCCTCATCCCGTTCTGGGCGACGACGGTCGCTCCATCCGCAATGTTGAGTGTGCCGTTGCCGGCATTGCCGATGAGGAACGTCGTACTGGATACGATCCACCGCGATCCGGCGCCGGTCACCGTCACGATGCCGGTGCTTCCCGTGCCCGAACCGACCTGAGACAGGGTGCCGCCGCTCGTCAGCGTGCTGCCGTTCTGAATTGTCAGGCTGCCGGACGTTGCAGCTGACACAGCGACGCCGAAGGTGCCCACCGCAGCCGACGCAGCACCGCTGACGCCGAGGATGGTCGGATTGGGGGACACTGTATTGATGCCGGCCGCGGCACCGGCACTGGGCAGAATTCCGCCTATCCAGTTGGCAGCGACGGTCCAGTCGGAACTCGTGCTGCCGCTCCAGCCTTGTGCTGCCACAGATCGCGGCAGCAGCGCCGATAGCATGGCCACCGAGACACTCGTCAGCAGCAGACGACGGAATTGAGCGCCTCTGCGAGAGAGTAGTGAACGCGTTTGGTACAACTGCCGCTTGTCATCGATCGGTCGTGAAGTCGTTGCAGCCCCGATGCATTCGCGCATCTTATCTCAGCCTCTCAACGAGCCGCGCGGTTGTAGTCACAAGCGGATCGCGACCTGTTATCGACCACTACGGTAAATGACGCAGGTGGGTTCGACAACGACGCTGCGCGTTAGTCGAAGCAAAAACAGGCATTGTGTCTTTGATGCAACGTGAGCGCGACTGAATTAGGGAACTGGCAAGCAGCCTGCAAACGGTGCAGCGACATACACCTGCGCGCCTCAGAATTAAGGTCTGCATCGGGTCAACAACGCCAACTTGATGGGCGCTGCCTCACTTCCGGTCCGCCCCGATTAGCAGACCATATCTGAGCCAAACCGCAGTTCGCCTTCGGGCCGATTTTGTTGCAGAAGTCGGCAGTGACTGGTGATGTGGTTCGGCCATTTCACTTGGGGTAACGGGGCTGGTCCCGCGACCCCGACGCTCTCTACGCAACTTTTACGCTACGCAGTACACAGAGCCTGGGCGGGTGGCGGTCGCGCAACTAGCGATGCGAGCCGCCGCAGGTTCTGAGCGATGGCGGCCAGAACAAACTCGTCCTGCGCGCCTCGTGGACCACGCAGTCGGAGCCGACCAAGCTTCAGGATGCGCTTCAAGTATGCGAACCTCATCTCGATCTTCTTGCGCTCATGCCGCGACCGCTCGAAGCCTTTGGTGCCAGCCAACGACCGGGCAACGTCTCGGGCATGCTCATGGATATCGCGTGGGATCTTACGTGATGGCTCCGTTGGGCAGCACTGCGGTTTGAGCGGGCATGCATTGCAGTCGAGCTTGCTTGCGCGATACAGAAGGGTCTTGCCCTCGTGCGCGGTACCGCTCGTCCCAAGCCGCTTTCCGCCCGGGCAATGGTAGACGTCGCTGGTCGGGTCATATCGAAAGTCGCTGCGCGAGAAGGTGCCATCATTCCGCTTCGACTTGTCGAACACGGGGATATGTGGCGCGATGCCCTTCTCCTCGACCAGCCAGTTCAGCATTGGAGCGGCCCCGTAAGCGGTATCCCCGATAAGCCGCTCCGGCTTGAGACCAAAGCGTTCCTCCGTTCGCTCAATCATGGTCCTCGCTGCTCCGACCTCGGCCTGGCGAATGGAGCGGGAGGCCTCGACATCAACGATGACGCCGAACTTCACGTCGATGAGATAATTGTCGGAGTACGCGAAGAATGCCGGTCCCTTGTGAGCTCCGGTCCACTGCGCCGCGGGATCGGATGGGGAGACGAACTTCGGCACAACGTCGCTGGCGGCGCCCCACGCTGTATCGTCGAGGGTCGCCAGATACTCCTTCACCGCGCGGCTGGACCTTTGCGGATCGCGGTCCTTGCGCCAATCCTGACCTGCGATCGAGCGTTGCTTGTTGGCATCAGCCTGGATCAGGCTCGCATCGACAGCAAAGCCATCGCCGCCAACCAGGCCGGCCGCAATGCACGCCTCCACGACCCGCTCGAACATGTGGCGAAATACATCTCCCTCGCGGAAGCGCTCGTTGCGGGCGCGCGAGAACGCCGAATGATCCGGGATAGCGTCCTCGATCCCGAGCTTGCAGAACCAGCGATAGGCAAGGTTCACCTGCACTTCACGGCAGATCAGCCGCTCCGAACGGATCGCAAAGACATATCCCACGACCAGCATCCGGATCA
>NZ_SPQT01000019.1 GCF_004571025.1 Bradyrhizobium niftali
ATGCGGGGGCTGTGGGGCGGACTACGCGGTCATCTGATCGTCATTGGCGTGTTGGTCGGATGCGCGGCAGGGACCGCGCCGGCAGGCGCCCAGCCGTTTCCATCGCGCCCCATTACGCTCGTGGTGCCGTTTGCGGCGGGCGGGCCGACCGACACGCTGGCGCGAATCCTGTCCGAACGGATCGCTGCCGAGCTGCACACGACGGTGGTGGTCGAGAACGTCGCGGGCGCCTCCGGCAGCATCGCCGGCGCCCGCGTCGCGCGCGCAACCCCTGACGGCACGACGATCACCATCGGCCATTGGGGCACGCATGTGCTCAATGGTGCGATCTTCAAGCTGCCCTACGACGTCATCGCCGATTTCGAGCCGGTCGCGACGATTGCGACGGGGACGCAGCTCATCGTCGGCAGGAAGTCGCTCGAGGCAAACAGTCTGAAAGAGATGATCGCGTGGCTGAAGGCCAACCCCGGCAAGGCCACCGCCGGGACGGCCGGCGCCGGCACCGGCGCCCATGTCGCCGGCGTCTTCTTCAAGGCGAAGACCGGCACCGACTTCCAGTTCGTGCCCTATCGCGGCGCAGGGCCCGCCATGATCGATCTCGTGGCCGGCCAGATCGACATCATGTTCGACCAGGCCTCGAACTCGCTGCCGCAATACAAGAATGGTGCGATCAAGGCGTTTGCCGTGACCTCGCCGACAAGGCTTGCATCCGCACCCGACATCCCGACCGTCGACGAGGCGGGGCTGCCCGGCCTCTACATCTCCTACTGGCACGGCATCTGGGCACCGAAGAACACGCCGAAGGACATCGTCACAAGGCTCAACGCGGCCATCGCCGCCGTGCTCGCTGATCCCTCGGTCAAGCAGCGCTTCGGCGAATTGGGGCAGGAGATTCCGCCGCCGGACCAGCAATCGCCTGCGGCGCTCGCCGCCTTCCAGAAGGCCGAGACCGAGAAATGGTGGCCGATCGTGAAGGCCGCCGATATCAAGCCGGAATAGCCTCGCAGCGTTAACCTTTGTCGTTCGCAAACCTCGCTGCGGTGCGAGATCACAATCGATGCGCGGGGTGCTACGTCCTTGATCTCGGGGGAGCGGTGGCCGACAATGCCTGTGGTTCAATAAGAAACTCCTTGGGGGAATTCGTGAATAGACCTGCCCGGGTCGTGGCCCAGCCGACATCGTCCGATCAATCGCATGGCATGACGCTGCTGCGCGATCCCTTGCTCAACAAGGGCACCGCCTTCACCGAAGCGGAGCGCACCACGCTCGGCCTGCGCGGCCTGTTGCCGCCTTGCGTGCTGACGATGGAGACCCAGGTCGAGCGTGTGCTCGTCAATCTGCGCACGCTGCCGACCGACCTGGAAAAATTCGTCGCGTTGAACGCGCTGCATGACCGCAACGAGGCGCTGTTCTTCCGCGTCGTCGTCGACAATATCGACGAGATCCAGCCGATCATCTACACGCCGACCGTCGGGCTCGCCTGCCAGAAATACGGCCTGATCTACCAGCGGCCGCGCGGCATGTTCATCTCCTCGCACGATCGCGGCCAGATCGCGGACATCCTGAAGAACTGGCCCAATCCCGCAAAGCTCATCGTCGTGACCGACGGCGAGCGCATCCTTGGTCTCGGCGATCTCGGCGCCAACGGCATGGGCATTCCGGTCGGAAAGCTCTCGCTCTATTCGGCCTGCGCCGGCGTGCATCCCGAGCATTGCCTGCCTGTTGTGCTCGACGTCGGCACCAACAACGAAGAACTGCTCAACGATCCCTATTATCTCGGTCTGCGCGAGCGCCGGCTCACGGGCGAGGCCTATGACAGCTTCGTCGATGAGTTCATGGTCGCCGCGCGAAAGACTTTTCCCGGCGTGCTGATCCAGTTCGAGGACTTTGCCAATCACTCAGCGTTCAAGCTGCTGCACAAATATCGCGATGAGGCCTGCGTCTTCAACGACGACATCCAGGGCACCGCGGCGGTGGCGCTTGCGGGTCTGTTCTCGGCGCTGCGTCTCAACGGCGGCAAGCTCAGGGACCAGCGCATCCTGTTCCTCGGCGCGGGCGAGGCGGCGACCGGCATCGCCGATCTCGTGGTTTCCGCCATGATGGCGGAGGGCGCGTCGGAAGCGGAAGCGCTGCGGCGCAACTGGCTGGTGGATTCCCGCGGTCTCGTCGTCAGCGGCCGTGAAGGCCTCTCCGGTCACAAGCTCCGCTATGCCCATACCGATCAGGCGCCGATCGCCGACTTCCTCACCGCGATCAAGACGCTGAAGCCGACGGCGATCATCGGCGTTGCCGCGGTCGGCGGCGCCTTCACGCCCGAGGTGCTCAAGGCGATGGCCGAGCTCAACGAGCAGCCGATCGTGTTCGCGCTGTCGAACCCGACCTCGAAGGCCGAATGCTCGGCGGAGGATGCCTATCGCTATACCGAGGGCCGCGCGCTGTTCGCCTGCGGCAGCCCTTATGATCCCGTCAAACTCAACGGCCGCACCTTCGTGCCGCGCCAGGGCAACAACTCCTACATCTTCCCCGGCGTCGGGCTTGGTGTCATCGCCAGCCGCTCGCGGCTGGTGACGGACGAGATGTTCATGGCGGCCGCCCACACGCTGGCCGATTGCGTCGGCAAGGACGACCTCGCGCAGGGAAGTCTCTATCCGGCGCTGCCCCGCATCCGCGAGGTCTCGGCCCGCATTGCGGTCGCTGTCGCGGATGTCGCCTATCAGCGCGGGCTCGCCGACGGTCCGGCGCCCAACGACGTCAAGGGCCTGGTCCAGTCGCAGATGTACGAGCCGAAGTACTGAATGCTTCCACGTCGTCATGGCCGGGCATAGCCGTCCGAAGGACGGCGTCGCTTCCCGCTCGCCTATGTCCCGGCCATCCACACCTTACCGCGCGGGACGAAGAACGTGGATGCCCGGGACAAGCCCGGGCATGACGGCCTCTCATGCTCTCGCCCAGCCTGGCCGCCGGTTAGGTCAGCACGGCGATACCATTTCAGGTGGAAACGCCGTTGCGCGGCGCGGCCCTATATGCGACGCTCTGTAGCGTTACAAGAAGAACTCAATCCGCAAGGTCAGATGCCATGGACGATCGTATGCCCGAACTGGGCGACCTCGAGCACGAGGTCATGCAATTGGTTTGGGCCCATGGTCCCGTTACGGCCGAGGTCGTGCGCGAGCGGCTGTCGCGGCGTCTGAAGGAATCCACCGTCCGCACGGTGCTGCGCCGGCTCGAGGAAAAGGGCTATGCTCACCACACCGTGGACGGACGCACCTATGTCTACCACGCGGCCGAAGAGCGCTCGCGGGTTGCCGCCAAGGCGGTGCAGCGCATCGTCGACTGGTTCTGCAACGGCTCGATGGAAGAGGTCCTCGTCGGCATGGTGGACAATGCGATGCTCGACCAGCAGCAATTGCGCACGCTGGCCGACCAGGTGGCCAAGGCGAAGAAGGCGAGGGGAGTGAAGAAAGAATGATCGCAACTCTGGCTGAGGCGGCGCTGCGCTCCTTCGTGCTGGGAGGCGTCGTCTGGTTCGGTCTCAACCTGTTTCGCGTGCGCAATCCGCACGTTCACATGACGGCGTGGGTCGTCGTGCTGCTGGCCTCGCTCGCGATGCCATTCGTGATGCATTGGCCGACGCTCACCATCGACCGGCTGCCCTTGTCCGTGCCGGTGCCGGACGAATTGTGGCCGGCCGACATTTCGATGCTGGAGACGCCGCAGCCGGCGTTGCCGATTGCGCCCGGTGCGGCCATTGCGCCGCCGGTGAAAAGCGTCGCGTCGATAGACTGGTGGCTGGTGGCCACGGTGGTCTATGCCGGCGTCGCCAGCCTGTTGCTGCTGCGTCTCGCGATCGGCCTCGGCCTGACCTGGCGCCTGGCGCGCGCGGCGAAGCCGGTGAAGGGTGTGCAGCTGATCGACGCCGACGTGCGCGTCAGCCGCGACGTCGGCGGCCCCGTCACCTTCGGCTCGACCATTCTGGTGCCGCCGCAATTTGCCGGCTGGGATGCGAAGAAGCGCCTCGCGGTGCTCGCCCATGAAGGCGCGCATGTCGCCAACCGCGATTTCTACGTCCTCCTGCTCGCGTCCCTCAACCGCGCGGTGTTCTGGTTCAGCCCGTTCTCGTGGTGGCAGCTTGCGCGCCTTGCCGAGCTTGCCGAGATCATCAGCGATGCCCAGGCGATCGCGGTGATCGACGACCGGCTGTCCTATGCCGAAATCCTGCTCGATGTCGCAACCGGCGTGAAGCCGCGGCCGATGGAGCTCGCGATGGCGCGGGCCTCCACCGTGCGCGCCCGCATCGAGCGCATCATTGCGGCTGCCGCGATGCCCGTCGCGGTCGGCTGGCGCAAGCGGCTGTGGATCGCGGCCGCGATCGTTCCGGTCGTGGTCGTGTCCGCCGGCATGATCGCCTATCGCACGCCGGATCCCGCGCCCGTCGCGGCGGGTCTTGGTGACGTGCCGGCCCAGCACTACCGCCCCTTCGTCAATTTCTACGCCATGGGCCCGGCCTCGGTGTTCGCCATCTTCCGCGAGGGCGACGAACTCTATGGCCAGCTCACCGGGCAGCGCAAATTGCGCCTGGCGGTGGGCAATGACGGCACCGCCTCCTACGCCGCCTCGTCCGGCGAGATCACGTTTCCGCTCGACGCGGAGCGCCGCTCCGCGGAGCTGATGCTGCGCATGAACGGCCGCGACATTCGCGCACGTCGCGTCGCCGAGGTGCCGACGGCGGCCACCGATTCCGTATCGCTCGACCAGTATGTCGGCTGGTACAGGGTCGCGCCGAACCGCGTGCTCACCGTGCGCCGCGACGGGGATCGGCTCCAGGTGCAGGAAACCGTGCAGGGTCGGGCGGCGCTCCTCGCCGAAGGTGCCGACGTCTTCTCGATCCATGGCGACAATCTCCTGGTCTTCCTGCGTGACGACCAGGCCAAGGTCTCGCGCGTGCTGGTCCAGAACGCGGTGTTCGGCGCCCGTCTCGCGCCGCGGATCGATGCGGCTGTGGCGCAGGCGATCGAGGCCGACTTCGCGCGCCGTGTCGCGGAAGTGCCGGATCGCTTCCGCGAGCAGGTCCCGGTCGCCGGCGGCAAGGAGATGATCCTGCGCGGGATCGAGGATTTGCGCCACGGCACGCCGAATTACGATCGGATGAGCGCGCCGCTCGCTGCCAAGGTCCACCGTCAGGTCGACGAATTGCACGCGACGTTCGTCGCTCTCGGCCCGGTGGAGTCGCTGTTCTTCCGCGGCGTCGGGCCTGGCGGCTACGACATCTATGGCGCCAAGTTCGAGAACGGCACGGCGGAATTCCGCCTGCTGCTCGAGCCCGACGGCAAGGCCGGCGACGTCATCTTCCGCGCCGACGGCAATGACGAGCTCGGGGGCATCGTGCCTTGCGCGGAGGAGGCGAATGTGCGCGGCCACGCCGGCACTTCGCCGATCCGGATCATGGTCTACAACGAGATGGGCGACGACATCCGCGTCTTCAATCTCGATGCCGACGGCAATCGCAAGTCGCAGAGCGTCGTCAGGCCCAACATGTCCTGGGCGGCGACGACCACCGTCAACAATCCCTGGGTGATCGCCGACAAGTCGGGGCGGTGCCTCGAAGTCTTGATGCCGGGGCGGCAGACGCGCTTCCACAACGTCGAGGCTTCGAACATCGGTGCAAAGCCGGGACGTGCCGCGCGCCGCGCCGTTCCGATCGCCAACGGCGAGGAGATGTTGCGCCGTTATATCGAGGGCGTCGGCAAGGGCCAGCCGGATTACGAGCACATGACGTCGGAAGTCGCCGACATCACCCGGCAGCAGCTTCCGTTCGACCAGGCGATCCTGGCACGACTCGGGGCGCTGCGTGCGGTCTCGTTCCGCGGCGTCACCGCGCTCGACAGCGACATCTACATCGCCCAGTTCGCGAACGGCTCGGCGGAGTGGCGCATCGGCGTCAGGAACGGCACGATCACCAAGATCGCGCTCGGGCCCAACTTCTAGGATTGTTGGAGCCGCCCGTCCGTCAGACCGGCGGCTCCGAGTTCTTGATGGCAGTGCCTCAATCTCCGCTTGTCGGCCCGTACCGCCAATGCTACGTTACGTAGCATTACGGATCGTAGCCTAGCAAGGCGCCACCGGCAGGCGCGAAAGAATTGGGCGTTCGCCATGAGCAATTCCGCAAAGGCCGATTCTGTGCTGGCGCTTCATCGCTTCGGCATGGGGCCGCGACCGGGATCGATCGCCGCCGTCGGCACCGACCCGCGCGGCGCGCTGATCGCCGAACTCGACAGGCCGCTGGTGCTGACCGCCGCGGCCGCCCTTCCCAGCAGCGCAAAGGCGTACCGCACCGTGGCCGACGCCAATGCGCGGCGCACGGCCCGCGCCAAACAGGCGCAGCAGCAGGCCAAGAAGCAGCAGATGGCTGCGGCGCCCGTCATGTCCGAAGATCAGACGCAAGGACAGGCACAGGGCCAGAGTGCCGACAAGGACGCCGCCGAGATGGCGGCCAAACAAGCGGCCGAGGCCATTCCCGATCCCGGGCGTCCGATCTATCTGCAGGAAGCCAAGCTGCGCACCGAAGCTGCGCTCGCAGCCGACATCGGCTTCGCCGAGCGGCTGGTGTGGTTCTGGTCCAACCATTTCTGCGTTTCGGCCAACAAGATCCAGAGCATGTCCGGCGCCTATGAGCGTGAAGCCGTTCGCGCCAACACACTCGGCCGCTTCGTCGATCTCCTGCTGGCCGTCGAGGGCCATCCGGCGATGCTGTTCTATCTCGACAATCTCGCCTCGATGGGCGCGAACTCGACCGCCGGCATCAACCGCAGCCGCGGCCTCAACGAGAACATCGCCCGCGAGATCATGGAGCTGCACACGCTAGGTGTGCGCACCGGCTACACCCAGGACGACGTGATCAGCTTTGCCAATGTCATGACGGGATGGACGCTCGTTCCGCCTGGCGACAATCCCGAGCACGGCGGCGCGTTCACCTTCAATCCGCGGCTGCACGAACCCGGCGCACAGACGGTGCTCGGCAAGCGCTATGAGCAGGAGGACGCAGAGCAGGGCCGCGCCGTGCTGCGCGATCTCGCCGCGCATGCGGCGACGGCGACCCATGTCGCAACGAAGCTCGCGCGCCATTTCGTCGCCGACGAGCCGCCGCCGGCGCTGGTCGCGCAGATGGCGAAGACCTTTCGCGACACCGAGGGCGATCTCAAGCAGGTCGCGATCGCCATGGTGTCGTCGGACGAGGCCTGGCGCGGGCCGGCGTTAAAACTGAAGCGTCCCGGCGAATGGGTGGTCGGCATGGTCCGCGCAACCGGCATCACGAGCGTCGATCCTGTCCGCTACACCGGCGGCCAGGAACTTCTCGGCGAGGCGCTGTGGCGCCCGCCGGCGCCGAAGGGCTATCCGGACGACGAGGCGAGCTGGATCGACGGGGTCGGTCGGCGGCTCGACGTCGCCAATTATTTTGCCGAACGCATCACCGGCATGGCCGATCCGCAAGTCATCATCGAAGACGTCTTCGGATCCGAGATCGCGCCCGAGGTGAAGCAGGCGGTTGGCCGCGCCGAAAGCCGGCAGCAGGCGCTCGCGCTGCTGTTCATGTCGGCGGATTTCCAGAGGAGGTGACCATGGGCTCGGACAATCATTTGCCCACGCGGCGCGAGCTTCTGATCGGCTCCGGCACCCTGTTCGCCTGGAGTCAGATGCCGCGTATCGCGCGCGCCGAAGGGCGCGATCCGCGCCTGCTCGTCATCGTCCTGCGCGGCGCACTCGATGGTCTCGGTGCGGTCGCGCCGGTCGGCGATGCCGACTGGATCTCCTTGCGCGGCGATCGCGCGCTGGTGCTGGACGGCAAGTCGCCGGCGCTGCCGCTCGATGCCTTCTTCGCGCTCAATCCGGCGATGCCGAACCTGCACAGGCTCTACAAGAGCGGCAAGGCCTCGATCGTCCACGCCACTGCGACGCCCTATCGCGAGCGTTCGCATTTCGACGGCCAGGACGTGCTCGAGAGCGGGTTCACCAGACCCGGCGCGACCGCATCGGGATGGCTCAACCGCGCGCTGCTCGCGCTGGAATCCGGCGGCCGCGTCGATCCGCGCGGCAGTCGCGCGCTCGGCATCGGCTCGGTGACGCCGCTGGTGGTGCGCGGCTCGGCGCCGGTCATGACATGGGTGCCGCAGAAACTCTTGCCGGCAAGCCAGGACACGCAGAATCGCCTGCTCGATCTCTACCAGCACACCGACCCGAAGCTTGCGAGCGTACTTCAGGCGCGCATGAAGCTCGCCTCGCTCGACGGAGCGGTGGGGACCGGCGATCCGATGTCGGACGATCCGACGCTGGCGCCTCCCGGCATCGCACGCGTCCGCGCCTATTTCGCCGAAGCGGCCGGCACCGCCGCGCGCTATCTTGCAAAGCCCGACGGCCCGCGCGTCGGCGCCATGGGCTTCGTCGGATGGGACACGCACATCGCCGAAGGCGCGGCCTCGGGCCAGCTCTACAATCTGCTCGGCGCGCTCGACGGCGCCTTCGCCGCGATCGAGACCAACATGGGCGACGCCTGGCGCGAGACGGTGGTCGTGGTCGTCACCGAGTTCGGCCGCACCGCCCGCATCAACGGCACGCAGGGCACCGACCACGGTACGGGCACGGTCGCCTTCCTCATCGGTGGCGGGCTCGCCGGTGGCCGCGTGATCGCGGACTGGCCGGGCCTGAAGCCGGCGCAGCTGTTCGAGGACCGCGATCTCAAGCCGACCACCGACTTGCGCGCCGTGCTGAAGGGTCTGCTCAGGGATCATCTGCGCGTGGAGGAGAAGGTGCTCGCCGAGACGGTCTTCCCCGGCAGCGCAGACGTCAGACCGATGCCAGGCCTCGTCGGCTGACGGCGCCTCTCGAAACCGGATCGGGTTCATGGGCACACTGACACAACGGGAGCTCGACTTTCTCGCCAGCCTGAAAACCGGCTGGCGAAGGCTCTATCGGCTTGAGCTGGCGCGGCTGCTGAACGGGGGCGCCGAGGCGAGCGATGCTCAACCGGAACCGCGCCCGATGGTCTGGCGCATCGTATCAGGCTGATATTTCGCAGATTTGTCCCGATTCAGGACACGCCGGTGTGGTGGAATCGTCACAGCGGGTTGCGAAAAAACCCCGGCCTCAGGCCCGCTTTTCTTCCGACAAGGTTCTGCCCTCATTGCCCGCCGAAACTTGAGGCGTTCGGAGGGGCGTATCATGTCTCGCTTTGCACGTGCCGAAAGTGCCCGGATTTCCCCCGCAACTTCGTTCCGGTTGCTGCTCGCCATCATTGGCGCGGCCTCGCTCGCGGCCTGCGCACAATCTCCGGTCGGCCGCCAGAAGGCCGATCTTGGCACCAACCGGCAGGCGACTGTCGAGCGGCCGCATCGCGTGGCCGCGCTGCATCCACGGCCGATCAGCCGGGCGCGCATCCCCGACGGTGATGCAAAGCGAACTGCCTCGCATGGCGTCGCCAGCTTCTATTCGGATACGGAGACTGCGAGCGGCGAGAGGTTCGACAAGAACGAGCTGACCGCAGCCCATCCCAGCCTGCCGTTCGGCACGAAGCTGCGCGTCACCGATGTTTCCTCCGGCCGCTTCGTGACCGTCAGGGTCAACGATCGCGGACCCTACGTTCGCGGGCGCGTGGTCGATATCTCGCCGTCCGCGGCCGAGGCGCTCGGCATGGTGGACAAGGGCCTCGCCAATGTCAGGCTCGACGTCGTGCGGTAAGGCCGCTTCGTCGCTGCAAGGCGCCGCCGCTTAACCGCCTGTTAGCCGCTTCTCACGCACCATGGATGCCCAACAATTCAGGGCTTTTGGGGAGGCGGACGCTTGAATACGATCCAGTATCTCGAAGATCAGGCCGCGCGTGCCGAGCGGCTCGCCAAACGGATCACGGATACGCTGACGATCGAAAAGCTCTTGGCCTTCGCCGACGAACGCCGCCGCGAGATCGACGTCATCGCCGGCAAGTATCGTCGCGCTTAATCCACCACGAACGCCGCGAGAGCGGGGCTTTGCCTGCGATTTGCAGCGCGTCGACGACAACGATGCGCGGTCAGGTGTGGCTCTCGACGAAATCGCTGAGATAGTCGGGGAGCGTGATGCGGTCGATGTCACAGCGCGCCCGGATTTCGGCGGCGATTTCGGGCGAGATATCCTTCACCCAGTGCTCGAGCGTGTTGAACGAGATCACCTTGATCGGATCGTTGAAGCAGCCGGCGACGAGCTCATTGATCGTGACTTCGAGATCGTTCCGCTCGATGCGGATTTCAGTGGCCTCGTCGCGGCGGTCGATCACCACGAACAGGGTCTGGTCTGCGCCGTAGGGCACGACCGGAGATGGCACGTCAGCTCTAAGCATCTTGGACACTCACGCCTTGGCTTCCGATCCCCGTTAACGGGAAAAACCGGAAGAAGGTTCCTATGGGTGTGGATGAAGCTTGTCGTGCACGTGCAGCTTTGGCGTCTGCACACAATCAGAGAAATTCTCTCAAGCGCGAGAGCTCGATGATGTGCTCGGGCGAGAGGATATCCGTGACCAGCGGCGGCTGCGCCGCCGTGCGAATCTCATAGAGATGCCTGGTCGCCGCCGGCTTTTGCATGAACGCCGAGATGCATTCGTCGAGCGTGCCCTCGCTCACCTGGTAGGACTCGCGGTCCGGCCGGCGCTGGTTGGCAAGTGACGGCCATTTATACAGCGCCGCAAGTGCGCCGAAATCGACCTTTGAATCCGCAACCACGTCCCCCATCGCCCGGCCTCACGCAAAAAAGAACCCCAGCACGCAAATCTGCGCGCCGGGGCCTACATCCAAACGCTGCATCTCAATGCTATGAGCACACAACGCGGCAGTCGGGGAAAGGTTCCCGGCTGCCTTATTGTAGTCAACTTGCGGCCGCTGCGATCGTGTGCCCCGGGCTGGTGTGACCGTGGCTGTGCTCGTCGCCGAGGCTGACCTCCGGCGGAAGCCCGGCAAAGCGCCGCAGGGCCTCGGCCATCTGCACCCGGCCCGGCGCGCCGGTGATCACCACGTCCACCATCGTGAAGGACGAGTGGAAATGGCCGCGCGCCTTGAGCTGCTGGACCGGCACGCCGGCAGCGGCCATCGCTTCGGCATAGGCGATGCCCTCGTCGCGCAGCGGGTCGAACTCGCAGGTGACGACGAAGGCGGGCGGCAGGCCCGCGACCTTGCCGCGGAGCGGCGAGACGCGCGGGTCAATGCGGTCGGCCGGCGAGCAGTAGAGGTCCCAGAACCAGTCCATCAGCGAGCGCGTCAGGAAGTAGCCGGTCGCATTGTCGTTGTAGGAGGGACGATCGAAATCGCAGTCGGTGACCGGGCACACCAGGAGCTGGCCGGCAATGTCAGGCCCGCCGCGGTCGCGCGCGAGCTGGCAGGTGACGGCGGCGATGTTGCCGCCGGCGCTCCAGCCGGCGACCAGCACCGGGCCCGGCTTGCCGCCGAGCTCGGCGGCGTGCTCGGCGATCCAGCGCGTCGCCGCATAGCCGTCCTCAGCCGCGGTCGGGAAGCGATGCTCCGGCGCATGGCGGTAGCCGACGCTGACGAACATCATCCCGGTCCGGCGCACCATGTCGCGGCAGAACGGATCGTCCGACTGCTCGTCGCCGAGCACCCAGCCGCCGCCGTGGAAATAGACCACGACCGGATGCGGCCCGGGCGCTGCGGGCTTGTAGACACGATAGGGAAGCGGGCCGTCGGTGCCCGGCAGCGTGCCGTCCACGACATCGCCGATCGGCCGTCCCGCCGGGCGGCCCTTGTTGAACTCGTTGACGAAGGCGCGGGCGCCGAGCGCGCCCATCGATTCGATCGGCGGCAGGTTCAGCGTTGCCAGCAGGTTCAGCACCAGCCGCACATCCGGTTGCAGCCGCACCACCTTGCCGTCATTGCACTGCGCGGCGACATTGGGGCCCGTGAGCCTGAAGCCGAGCATGCCGCGGCTGACGACCTCGTCGCAGATGCTGCGATAGGGGCCGACACCACCGGTATAGGGCATCACGCCCTGCACCTTTCCGGGCACGTTCGCGCCCGTGTACCAGGTGTTGGCGAGCCGGTGCAGCGTCAGCGTCGAGCAGTCGGCCATGTGCCTGTTCCAGCCGGCCTGCGCCGCCTCGGTCGGCTCGATCGTGGTGAAGCCGGCATCGCGCAGCGCGGCAAGGCGGTCGACGACCCAGTCGACATGCTGCTCGATCGACACCGCCATGTTCGACAGCACCGAGGGGCTGCCGGGACCGGTGATCATGAAGAAGTTCGGGAAGCCCTCGACCGTGAGCCCGAGATAGGTCTGTGGCCCCTGTGCCCAGACACCCGACAGCGACTTGCCGCCGCGCCCGGTGATCGGATGCACCGCGCGGATCGCGCCGGTCATGGCGTCGAAGCCGGTCGCGAACACGATGACGTCGACGTCGACGCTGCGCCTGGCCGTGGTGATGCCGGCTGCGGTGATCGCCTTGATCGGCTCCTGGCGCAGATTGACCAGCGTGACGTTCGACCGGTTGTAGGTCGCGTAATAGTTGGTGTCGAGGCAGGGGCGTTTCGCACCGAACGGATGGTCGTGCGGCATCAGTGCCGCCGCCGTCTCGGGATCCTTCACGACGGCGCTGATCTTCTCGCGGATGAGATCGCAGATCAGCCTGTTGCCGTCGACATCGACCGCCTGGTCGGCCCAGAGTTGCGTCAGGATATAGACGAGATCGCCCTTGCCCCACGCCTCCTCGAACCGCGCGCGGCGCTCGGCATCGCTCAATTGCCAGCTCACGGCCGTCTGCTGCGGATAGGGCACGCCGGCCATCGATTGGCGCGCCTGCTCGCGATAGGCCGCGCGGTCGCCTTGCAGCAGGCTCATCCGGTCGGAGGGCGCGGGACCGTTGTGCGCCGGCAGCGCGAAATTCGGCGTGCGCTGGAATACGGTCAGATGCGCGGCCTGTTCGGCGATCAGCGGGATCGACTGGATGCCCGACGAGCCCGTGCCGATCACGGCGACGCGCTTTCCCGCGAGATTGACGCCGTCATGCGGCCAGCGGCCGGTGAAATAGACCTCGCCCTTGAAATCCTTGACGCCGTCGATCTCCGGCGGCTTTGGCGCGGAGAGGCAGCCGGTTGCCATGATGTAATGGCGGCAGGAGACCGGCGCGCCATTGTCGGTGGTGAGCTGCCAGCGCTCAGCCGCCTCGTCCCAACTCGCTTCGGTGACCTTGGTCCCGAAGCGGATGTCGCGGCGCAGCTCATACCGGTCAGCGACGAAGCCGAGATAGCGCAGTATCTCGGGCTGGGTCGCGTATTTCTCCGACCAGGTCCAGGCCGCCTCGAGTTCCGGATCGAAAGTGTAGCTGTAATCGATGGTCTGGATGTCGCAGCGCGCACCGGGGTAGCGGTTCCAGTACCAGGTGCCGCCGACATCGCCGGCCTCTTCGAGGGCGACGGTCGTGAAGCCGGCCTTGCGCAGGCGATGGAGAAGATAAAGGCCGGAAAATCCGGCGCCGACCACGGCAACGTCGACCTGCCGGGGTGTTCCACGCGCCGCGTCAGAGGCACGCGCAGCAACCATTGCGTCAGGCATCCATTCCTCCCGTGCTTTTGTTTTGCCGGCACGCTATCGCCACAGGCCGGGCTTGTCATTAGAACAAGTGCAATCTTCGGTAGCTGTTTGCGGCGTCATCGTGACCGCGCGAAGCTTACCTCAATGCACGCACCGCGATGCACAATCGCCGTGATTTACCGGTCTAATCAGGCACGATCCGCCTGTGTATGCTTGCGGTTACAAGCCACGCGTACCGACCGGGCGACATGACAGAGTTGAGTGAGCGGACGAAAGCGAACATGGACGTCGTCCTGGAGGAGACGTGCCGCCAATTGCCGCACGGCGGCGATCACGACAGCCGCAGATTCATCGCCGAGCGCCTGATCGAGGCGGCGCAAGCGGGACACTCCACTCTTGGTGAGCTCGGCATCGTCGCGCGGCGCGCGCTGGCGGAGCTCGTCGGCAAGGGCGGCTAGCCGCTGTTGCGATGAAGTTGGGCTCTGGCCGCGGCGCGCTCCCTCGCCCCGCTCTTACGAGGAGAAGCAAGGCCGGAGCTTGCTTCTCCGTCAGTCGTAGACGTAACCTTCCGGGGAGCTTCTCCGCGCATTGAGATCCCCCAAAGATGCGGTCCCTGCTTGCGCTCACAGTGGTTTCCGGATTCCTTTGCCTCGCCGGTTCGGCCATGGCCCAGCAGGTCGGACAGTTTCCGTTCGCGCTGACGCGCGAGGGCCAGATGCTCGGCGGCGTCGAAGGCGAGGTGGCCTTCTTCAAGGGGCTCGCTTATGCAGCGCCGCCGGTCGGCCCGCTGCGCTGGCGCCCGCCGGAGGCAACGGCCGAGAGCTCCGAGATGCGCACCGCTTATGAGTACGGCGCGCCCTGCCTCCAGCCGTCGCTGCCGAAGGCGAGCGAAGATTGCCTCACGCTCAACGTGTTCCGTCCCTTCGGCGTCGATGGCCCGCTGCCGGTGATGGTGTTCATTCATGACGGTGCCTTCGTCGGCGGCACTGCGAACGATCCGATGTTCGACGGCGCGAAACTCGCGCAGGCCGGCCTGATCGTGGTGACCGTGAATTTCCGTCTCGGCGCGCTCGGCTGGCTCGCGCATCCGGCGCTGTCGGAAGGCGGCTCCGGAAACTACGGACTGATGGACCAGATCGCGGCGTTGCATTGGGTCCACGACAACATCGCAGCGTTCGGCGGCGATCCCGGGAACGTCACCCTGTTCGGCAGTGGCGCGGGCGCGACGTCGATCGCGCTGTTGATGCTATGCAACGAGGTGCGTGATCTGTTTCAAAAGGCCATCCTGCAATCGGTGCCCGGCCGGGCGCGCCTGCGCGCGCGGCAGGAGGCGGAGGCCTGGGGCCGGCAATTCGTCGCGACGCTCGGCCCTGATGGCAAGGAGATCAACGCGCGTACGATCCAGGCCATACGGCTGCTTGCCGCCGAAACGAAGCTGCTCGCGAAATTCCCGCACGGCTTTGCGCCAACGATCGATGGACGCCTCGTGACGGAAGATATCGCCGCAGGTTTTGCGGCCGGGCATGAAGGGCGGATTCCCCTGATCATCGGCTCCAACGATGACGAGACGGATTTCGACAGCGAACCTGACATCGCGGAGGCGCTTGCATCGTCTGGCATCACCAGCGATGACCTGCCCAAGCTCTATCCCGACCTCGCCAGAGCTTCGGACCTTGCGGCAAGGTTTTATACCGACAAGGTCTTCTCCGAGCCGGTGAGACTGCTGGCTCGTCTGCACGCCGCAAGCGGTGCGCTGACCTTCCGCTATCGTTTCGCCTACGTGCCGGAGGCCCGGCGCACCAATCCGGAGGGCGGTCACGGGCGGGAATTGCAGTTCATCTTCGGCGTGGAAGGCGTGCCCGGTGCCGGCATCTTCTCGCGGCGCGATCGCGAGCTCGCAAGCCGCATGCGCAGCTACTGGATCAACTTCGCCAGGAGCGGCGATCCCAACGGGCCTGACCTGCCACGCTGGGACGCGGCGGCAGGCGGCGATCGCCTGCTGCTGATCACGAATGATCGCATTGCGAGCGGAGACGATCCCTTCGCGGAGCGTCTCGACCGGCTCGCAAGTGAGAGTAGAAAATGAGCTGGACTTAGGCCGCGAGCTCGACGCGCGGCGCCGGGCTCAGCCGGTCTTCCTCCAGATAGTCCATCGCGCCGTCCTTCTCGACGGCATAGAACTGCTGGCCTTCCCGCGACTTGAAGGCGGCGCGAACGACGCCGCGGCGGCCCTTGTCACTGTTGACGACGTCCCCCAGCGCAAACTTCTTCATCTCACGTCCTCGTCTTCTGGCCGACTCCTTCGGCCATGGCGGGGATTTTGAAAGGCAAATCGTTAACGGCTTGCTAACCATAGGGGTTTGCCTATGCTCGCCGCCGATCGTGCGGCCAGTTCGCACGCGCATGTTGTCAACGAGACGAGCTTTCGCCCATGACGCGATTTCCGACCCTGTTCCTGTCCCATGGCGGCGGCCCCTGGCCGTTCATGGAGGACCGGCGCGTGCAATATGCCAGGACCGCCGAGGAGTTCGGGCGGCTGCCGCAGCTTCTCCCCGAAAGACCAAAGGCCGTGCTCGTCATCACCGGACATTGGGAGGCCGACGCCTTCACCGTGTCGACCTCGGCGCATCCGCCGATGGTGTACGACTATTACGGTTTCCCCGAGCATACCTATCACCTCAAATATCCGGCGCCGGGCAAGCCCGAGCTTGCCGCAGAGGTGAAGGCGCTGCTCGCGCGTGCCGGCCTCGATTGCCGCGAAGATGCCAATCAGGGTTTTGATCACGGCACCTTCGTGCCGCTCGGCCTGATGTATCCGAACGCCGACATGCCGATCGTACTCTTGTCGCTGAAATCGACCTACGATGCGGCCGAGCACATCAAGGTCGGGCAGGCGATCGCCTCGCTCCGGGACGAAGGCATTCTGATCGTCGGCAGCGGGCTCACCTATCACAACATGCGCGGCTTCAACCGGCCGGAGTCCAAGCCGGTCTCCTACGATTTCGAGGCCTATCTCAACGAGGCGATCAGCGCGCCTGATGCGGCGCGCCGCAACGCGATGCTGGTCGATTGGGAGAACGCGCCGAGCGCGCGCCTGGCGCATCCGCGCGAGGACCATCTGCTGCCGCTGATGGTTGCGGCCGGCGCCGCCGGCAGCGACGTCGGCCACCGCGTCTTCGTCGACGAGGTCGCAAACGTCGCGATGGCGTCGTACATGTTCGGCGGCCAGCCTTGAATCGCGCGTCTGCAAGTGAAATCGGCGGAAAGTTCCAGATTGTCCCTCGAGATAGTTGAGTAGGGGCATCGCGCCGTCGGCAGAAAACGGCTCATGCACACGCCAAATTGCTCATGCGGGCATTTCTGTCCGTTTCGCTCGATTCATTTTCGCGCTATGGTTGTGTCTATTGATATGCGATTTTCCCGAAGAATTAGATGGTGTCTGCGGATCCATTCCGGAACGCTTTTCTCAAGTCGCTGAGGCCAGCCGACTTCGCGGCCATGCGCCCGCATCTCAAGGCCGTCGAGCTTCTGGAGGGGGCTTCGGTGATCGAGCTTGGCCAAACCGTTGCGTGGGCTCATTTTCCGCTGACCGCCGTCGTGTCTCTCGTTGTCGAACTTGAAGCGGGAGAACGGATCGAAGTGGCGTTGGTCGGCCCTGACGGCATCTTGGGTACTTTTGGCGTATTGGGAGAGCCCGTCGCACTGGTTCACGCGGTCGTGTTGGTGCCGGGTATGGCTCTGCAGGTCGAAGCTGCCCGCCTTCGCGCTCTCGCGCAGCAGAGTGTCGAGTTCCGGGATGGCCTGACGCGTCACAGTCAGGCCCTGTTCGTTCAGGCCCAGCAATCCGTGGGCTGCAATGCATCCCACACCGTCGAGGCGAGATTGGCGCGATGGCTCTTGCGTGTTCGGGATCTATCCGGCAGCGACCGCTTCAAGCTCACGCAGGAATTGATGGCCGAGATGATCGGGGTTCGCCGGAACAGCGTCTCGTTCGTCGCCCATGCTCTCCAGGAAGCGAACGTCATTCGATTCAGCCGCGGTCACATCGAGATCGTCAACGCCGCCGAGCTCAACAAGGCCACCTGCGAATGCTACCGTGCGGTGAAGCTGCAATACAAGCGGCTTCGTTTTTCCGACTGAAGAACGATCCGCGGAGCGAGCAAGCTCACCCGTATCTCAGCTTCATCACCAGAATGCCGCCGGCGAGCAGCATGGTGACGGCGTTCGAGGCGATCAGCGGGGCGTCGCCGCTGAGCAGGCCGTAGGCGAGCCAGAGCGCCAGGCCCAGCACCATGACCAGAAACATGCCGAGCGAGATATCCTCGGTCGAGCGGGTCTTCCAGAGCTTGATGAATTGCGGCGCGTAGGCGACGGTGGTGCAGGTGGCTGCGGCAAAGCCGAGCAGCTTGATCAAGAACGGGTCCATGCCGATCCTATAACATGGATTCGGCGCGCCCTCAGCCGGTACGTGCTAGGCGCGGCGTGATTCGATCAGGCTCCGATACAGCGCAGCATAGTCCCCGGCGCGGTTGCGCCAGGAGACGTCGGTCGCAAGGCCGTTTCGTTGCAGGCGCCGCCAGGTCAGCTTGTCGTGGAAGGCCGTGTTGGCCTTGCGTAGCGTGCCGGCGAGGGCATCCGCCGTGACGGGTGCGAACTTGAAGCCGGTGGCATCGCGGCCGGACGCATCGGCTTCGCCGATGTCGACGATGGTATCCTCGAGACCGCCGACGCGGGAGACGATCGGCACGGCGCCATAGCGCAGCGCGCAGAGCTGGGTCAGGCCGCACGGCTCGAATCGCGACGGCACGATGAGCGCGTCCGAGCCCGCCTGGATCAGATGAGCGAGGATCTCGTCGTAGCCGATCACGACCCCGATCCGGCCGGGATTGGCGCGCGCCGCCGCCTGATAGCGGTCCTGAAGATCGCGGTCGCCGCTGCCGAGCAGTGCGAGCTGCATGCCTTCGCCCAAAATGGTCGGAATGGCCTCGAGCAGGAGATCGAGCCCTTTCTGCCAAGACAGCCGGCTGATGACGCCGAGCAGGGGGGCTTCGTCCGCGGAATCGAGATTGAATTGTTGCTGAAGCACCGCCTTGTTCGCAGCCCGGAATGCGAGATCTTCCGCACTGAAGCGATAGGCGATGTGCGAATCGGCCTGCGGATTCCACACTGCGATGTCGATGCCGTTGAGGATTCCGCTCAATGCGCCCGCGCGTGCGCGCAAGAGGCCGCCGAGCCCCATGCCGCCCTCGTCACTCTGGATCTCCCGCGCATAGGTCGGCGACACCGTCGTGATGCGATCGGCGAATTGCAGGCCGGCCTTCAGGAAGCTGATGCCGCCGAAATATTCGAGGCCGTTGACGTCGAGGGAGCTCCACGGCAGGCCGATCGCACTGATCAGCTCGGGAGCGAACTTGCCCTGATAGGCCATGTTGTGGATCGTCATCACGGTGCCGGGCCGCGGCCGATTGTCGTAGTGCAGATAGGCCGGCGCGAGCCCGGCCTGCCAGTCATGGGCGTGTACGATGTCGGGCACGAAGGCCGGCACGAGGCCGTGGCCGATGTCGGCCGCCACGCGCGACAGCGCCGCAAAGCGCACGCCGTTGTCCGGCCAGTCGACACCTTCGGCCGTGACATAAGGGTTGCCCGGCCGCGCATAGAGATGCGGCACGTCGAGCACGAACAGGTCGAGCCCGTCATGCGCGCCGGCGAGCAGCCGGCCCGGCCCGCCGAAATAGTCCGGCCAGCGCCGGATTTCCTCCGCGCCGGAGACCAGCCGCATCACTTCGGGATAGCCCGGCATCAGGGTGCGCATCTCGACAGCATGCGCCTTCAGGGCAATCGGCAGCGCACCGGCGACATCCGCGAGGCCGCCGGTCTTGACGATGGGATAGACTTCAGAGGCGACCGCGAGGACGCGAACAGGCATCATGTATTGAGCCTGTCGATCATCGGCTGGGTGATGAGGGAAATGCCCTGCTCGGTGGTGCGGAAGCGCTTTGCATCGAGTTCGGGATCCTCGCCGATGACGAGCCCCTCGGGGATCTCGACGCCGCGGTCGATCACGACATTCTTAAGCCGCGCGCCGCGCCCGACATTCACATAGGGCATGATCACGGCGTTCTCGACATTGGCGTAGGAGTTGATGCGCACGCCGGTGAACAGCAGTGAACGGCGCAGCGAGGCGCCGGAGATGATGCAGCCGCCCGAGACCAGCGAGCTGACGGCCTGGCCGCGCCGGCTCTCCTCGTCATGGACGAACTTGGCGGGCGGCGTGATCTCCGAGTAGGACCAGATCGGCCAGGCCCGGTCGAACAGGTCGAGCTCCGGCACCACGTCGGTAAGGTCGATATTGGCCGCCCAATAGGCGTCGACCGTGCCGACGTCGCGCCAATAGGAGCGGGGATCGCTGCCGGAACGGACGCAGGAGCTGGAAAACTGGTGCGCGATCGCGCGGCCGTTCTTGACGATGTAGGGAATGATGTCCTTGCCGAAATCGTGGTTGGACTTCGGATCCTCGGCGTCGCGTTTGAGCTGATCGAACAGGAATTTCGCATCGAACACGTAGATGCCCATGCTGGCGAGCGAGACGTCCGGCTTGCCCGGCATCGGCGGCGGATCTTTCGGCTTTTCCAGGAATTCCTGGATCCAGCCGTTCTCGTCGATATGCATGATGCCGAAGCCGGAGGATTCGGCGCGCGGCATTTCGAGGCAGCCGACGGTGACGTCAGCGCCGCTGTCGACGTGCTGGCGCAGCATCACCTCGTAGTCCATCTTGTAAATGTGGTCGCCGGCGAGCACGACGATGAAGCGGGCGTTGTGCGACTCGATGATGTCGATGTTCTGGTAGATCGCGTCCGCCGTGCCGACATACCACATGTTCTCGGAGACACGCTGGCTCGCGGGCAGGATGTCAAAGCTCTCGTTGCGCTCCGGGCGGAAGAAGTTCCAGCCCATCTGAAGATGCCGGATCAGGCTGTGCGCCTTGTACTGGGTGGCGACCGCGATGCGGCGGATGCCCGAGTTCACCGCGTTCGACAGCGCGAAATCGATGATGCGGGACTTGCCGCCGAAATAGACCGCGGGCTTGGCGCGCCGGTCGGTCAGCTCCAGAAGCCGGCTGCCGCGTCCGCCAGCCAGGACGAACGCCAGCGCCTGACGGGCGAGCGGCTCATTTCCGACGGCACTCATGTCATCCTCCCACTCTTCTCTGGCGCAAGCCGGAGCCCTCGCGAGATGCCTCTCGGCCGCGCACCCATTGGAACCGATAGTAACGGTACGAATAGTAAATCGGGAAGGAGGTTGTTGGTTGCGAACGCGCGGGAAGCTTAATGCTTTGCCGTGGTCATCGGCCGTCGGCGTCGTCGCGCCACGTGCCGCCTCCCGGCGCCCCGCTGATCATATTTGAGGCATGCACGGGCTCTCTTGTGCGCCGCACGCAAAATCGAGGCTTTGACTTGGCGCCGGGATGCCCGATCATGGTGAGTGTTCCTTTTCCAAATGAAACGTCAGACAAGGAGCAAGACGATGAGGATCTGGACAACGGCAATTGCCTGTTCGCTGGCGGGCGTGGTCATCGCCAGCCATATCGAGCAGGTGGCGGCAGCCCCGCTGCCGACCAACGTCGCGGCCATGAAGGCAGCGGCCGGCGACGACGTCACGCAGGTGCACTGGCGTGGCGGCGGCTGGGGATGGGGTCTCGGCGGCCTCGCGGCCGGTGCGATCATCGGCGGCGCCATCGCCAGCAGCGCGCCTTACGGCTACGGCTATTATGGCGGCGGCCCGTATTACGGTGGCTATGGTTATCCGGGATATGGCTATGGTTATGCGCCGGCCTATTACGGCTACGGGCCAGCCTATCCCCGCTATTACGGCTATCGTCGGTACTATCGGCCCTACTACGGTTACTACCGGCCGTACTACCGCGCCTATTGGTGAGGGCTAGAGCGAGAGCCACACGATCAGGCTCATGCAGGCGAAATGCGCGAGCACGATCGCGGCGAGATGCAGCGGGCCGGCCTTGAGGCGAAGCCTGTGCATCCCGCCGTCTCCGCCTAGTTCGATCCCGCGGCCGCGGCGGTGAAGCTGCGGTCGACGGCCTGGTTGACGTCGAGCTTCTTCGGCAGGATGCCGTAGCGCGTCGAGCGGTCCGAAGCTGCCTGGATCTCCTTCACCACGTTCTCGTCGATCACGATCGGGCTGGTGCGCTGCGCGGTGTAGGCCGACAGCAGCACGTCCTCCGGCAGCCTGGTCAGCTCGGCCGTGCTCCTGGCGTATTCGGCAACATGATCCAGCGACCACAGCCGTGCCTTGTTCAACCGCTGCACGAGGTCGTGCACGGCCGCGCGCTTGATGGCGATGGCATTGTCGGAAGCGACGATGAAGGTGATGGTCGGTGTCAGGCCTTCGCCGTCGGCGATCACGCGGGCCTTGTCCTTCAGCGTCGCGAAGGAGACGTAGGGCTCCCACACCGCCCAGGCGTCGATCGAGCCGGCGACCAGCGCGATCTTGGCATCCACGGGACCGAGCGGCGCGAAGGTCGCGTCCTCCAGCTTGATCTGCGCCTTCTCCAGCGTCGCGTCGATCAGGAACTGGCCCCAGCCGCCGCGCGTGCCGGCGAGGCGCTTGCCCCTGAGGTCGGCCGCCGATCTGATCGGCGAATCCTGGCGCACGAGGATCGCCTGCGTCTTCGCATCCGAGCGCGTGCCGCCGATCGCCTTGATCGGCGCACCCGCCGCATAGACCGACAGGAAGGAGAGATCGCCGGTGTAGCCGACGTCGAGCGCGCCGGCGTTGAGCGCTTCGAGAATTGGAGCTGCAGCCGGGAATTCCGACCATTCGATCTTGTAGGGCAGGTCCTTCGCGTAGCCGGAGATCTCCAGCAGCGAGCGATTGCCGCCCTTCTGGTCGCCGACGCGCAGCACGACGGCGTCGGCCGCGAGCGATGCGGCCGCCGTCGACAAGGTGATGGCGGCGGCCAACAGCGAGGCCGCAAGTCGGCGCGTGATCGAATGATCGAGAGAGGAGGAGTTGATGCTCATGTGATCTGTCTTGTTGGTTTGCTCACGGCGCGTGAGCGAACGATGCAGCGGGACGATCAAGTCTATGAGCGCGCGACGTGCAGTCAATGAAATCACCGTCCGTATTGCGCCTGCGCCAGGCAACGACGTTTCAGTGAAGCGTTGTTTTCGAGAACGTGCGGCGTGCGCGGCCGATGCTGCGCAAGAATGAAGCAGGGGAGGGAGTCGCAAGGGCTCTCTGTCAACCGATGCATCGACGGAAATCGTTTCATCGTTCCTGCACGCGCCGGTGGAGAGAATGACTTTGCCTCGCGCCACATTCGAAATTCCATTTCATTGACGATGGGCCAGGCGCGCCGCATGATTTGCGCATCGCATCAACGCGGCACGGGAAGCGCCGCCGAAAAGATATTCTCTCAAC
Organism: Bradyrhizobium niftali; assembly: GCF_004571025.1. GTDB lineage: Bacteria > Pseudomonadota > Alphaproteobacteria > Rhizobiales > Xanthobacteraceae > Bradyrhizobium > Bradyrhizobium niftali. The sequence continues at coordinate 22,993 of NZ_SPQT01000019.1, forward strand.
GCAGCTCCGCACGGAATATGCGCAACGTGAAGCGTTGCGCGAATGGCGGAGCCGTGCCAGCGCAGGAGCAAGGGGCCGATGAACAAGAACAACAAGCGCGGCGGATCGAGCCTCGATCGACGTCACCTGCTCCAGGCGGGGCTCGCTGCTGCTTTCGCAGCGCCGCTGGGTGCCCTCGGCGCGCAGGCCTTTGCGCCACAGGCGATCGCGCCCGGTGTCGACCTCTCGGAGTTCCCGCTGTGCCGGACGGCGGCAGATAGCCCAGCGCTCACCGGCGGGCCGCGCAAGCTGAAACTGTCGTGGAACGCCGGCGCGGTGTGCCTCGCGCCGGTCCCGGTCGCCATCGAGCACGGCTTCTTCCAGAAACACAATCTCGACGTCGATCTCGTCAACTATTCCGGCTCGACAGACCAACTGCTCGAGGCGATCGCGACCGGCAAGAGCGATGCCGGCCTCGGCATGGCGCTGCGCTGGCTGAAGCCGCTGGAGCAGGGCTTTGACGTCAAGATCGCCGCCGGCACCCATGGCGGCTGCATGCGCGTGCTGACGCGCACCGATTCCGGGGTCGCCAAGCTCGCCGATCTCAAGGGCAAGATCGTCGCGGTCGGCGATCTCGCCGGTCCCGACAAGAACTTCTTCTCGATCCAGCTCGCCCGGCTCGGCATCGATCCGGTCAAGGACGTCGACTGGCGCGCCTATCCCGGCAACCTTCTCAACGTCGCGGTCGAGAAGGGCGAGGTGCAGGCCTTCCTGTCGTCTGATCCGCTTGGCTATCTCTGGCTCAAGGACAGCCAGTACAAGGAGGTTGCTTCCAATCTCGACGGCGAATATCGCGACAAGAGCTGCTGCATCCTCGGCCTGCGCGGCAGCCTGGTGCGCGAGGAGCCGCAGGTCGCGCGCGCCATCACGCAGGCGCTGCTCGATGCCGCGATGTTCACCTCGCAAAATCCGTCCGTCACGGCGAAGTCGTTCCAGCCCTACGCGCCGAAGACGGCGACGCTCGCCGATATCGAGGGCATGGTGCGCTACCACACCCACCACCATCATCCGGTCGGCGAGGTGCTGAAGCGCGAGCTCAAGGCCTATGCCGACGACCTCAAGAGCGTGCAGGTCTTCAAGCAGAGCACCGATACAGCCAAATTCGCGGAGCGCATCTATGTCGACGTATTCGCTGTCTGACGGCCTCGCCTCCGGCGCGCCGCGCCTCTCGCGCGCACCGCTGCTTGCGACCTGGCTCCGGGAATCCGGCGTCGGCGTTCTCGCCAGCGTCGCCTGGATCGCCTTCGGCCTGTCCTGCCTGTGGTGGGACGATGTCGGCGACTGGTCGCGCACGCATTCGCTCGGCATTGCCGCCTTCGTCATCGCGGCCGTCGCGCTGTTCGGCACCGTCGGTGCCGACTATCTCGGCTCGGCGGGGAAGGCGTTGCACCAGCGTGCGCCCTGGCTCGTCGCGCTCGGTGCCTTCCTGACCTTGTGGGAAGTCGCCACCGCAAAGTTCGCCTGGTTGCCGCTGCCGTTCTTTCCACCGCCGCAGTCGATCATCGAGGTCTACACCGACGACCTGCCCAAGCTGCTCGACAGCGTGTTCGCCTCGGTCAAGCTCCAGCTCGGCGGTTATCTGATCGGCGCCACGGTCGGCTTCCTGACCGGCGTCTCGATCGGCTGGTCGCGCGCGGTTGGCTATTGGGTGCATCCGGTGCTGCGCTTCATCGGCCCGCTGCCGGCGACCGCCTGGCTGCCGATTGCCTTCTTCACCTTCCCGTCGAGCTGGAGTGCCTCGACCTTCCTGATCGCGCTCGCGACCGGCTTCCCCGTCACCGTGCTGACCTGGTCGGGCGTCGCGAGCGTCAGCAACGCCTATTACGACGTCGCGCGCACGCTGGGCGCAAAGCCGTCCTTCCTGGTGCTGAAGGTCGCGATCCCCGCGGCTCTCCCGCATGTCTTCGTCGGCCTGTTCATGGGGCTCGGCTCGTCCTTCGCGGTGCTGGTCGTCGCCGAGATGATCGGCGTCAAGGCCGGCCTCGGCTGGTACCTGCAATGGGCGCAGGGCTGGGCCGCTTACGCCAACATGTACGCAGCGCTGATCGTGATGTCGCTGCTCTGCTCCGGCGCGATCACGCTGCTGTTCGCGATCCGCGACCGCCTGCTGGTCTGGCAGAAGGGGACCGTGAAATGGTAGCCACAGTCGCGCTGGCCGAAGTCGCCACTGGCGCCGCGCTCGACATCGAGCAGGTCAGCCACGCCTTCGACATCGACGGTGCCGAGCTGCCGGTGCTCAGCGACGTCAGCATCGCGGTCGAGCCCGGCGAGTTTGTCGCGCTGCTCGGTCCGTCCGGCTGCGGCAAGTCGACCTTGCTGCGCCTCGTCGCGGGCCTCGACAAGCCCAAGGCAGGGACGCTGCGTGAGGACGAGGCCCGCATCACCCGGCCGCATCCCTCCCGCGTGGTCGTGTTCCAGGATCCGACCCTGTTTCCCTGGCGGTCGGTCTGGGACAACGTCGCCCTGGGCCTCGAGGCCCAGGGCATCCTCAAGAGCCAGCGGCAGCGCGTGGACGATGCGCTCGATCTCGTCGGGCTGTCGTCGTTTCGCAACGCCTATCCGCACCAGCTCTCCGGCGGCATGGCGCAGCGCGTCGCCTTGGCGCGTGCGCTGGTCAACGATCCCAAAATCCTGATCCTCGACGAGCCGCTGGGAAAACTCGATTCGCTCACCCGCATCACCATGCAGGCCGAGCTCGTCTCGCTGTGGCAGCGCAAGGGGTTCACCACGCTGCTGGTGACACATGATGCCGAGGAGGCCCTGGTGCTCGCCAACCGCGTCATCGTCTTCAGCGATCGCCCCGCACGCGTGAAGGCCGACATCCGCGTCGACCGGCGCTATCCGCGTCATCGCGGCGATCCGTATCTGGCCGACCTGCGCCGCCAGATCCTCGGCCTTCTGGGATTGGATGCCACGTGGTGACCTCCATAGCCAAAGGCCGCACGGCTCGTAGAGAGCCCGACTACATTGTACGCGCCGAGGAGCTCGCTGAAGCCTTTGCCGCGCGCGCGGCCGAGCACGACCGCACCGGCAGCTTTCCGTTCGAGAATTTTCGCGAGCTCTCCGAGGCCGGCCTGCTGTCGCTGACGGTTCCGGCAGCTCATGGCGGGGCCGGCGCCGGCGCACGCTACGCCGCGCGCGTCATCGGCATCGTCGGCAAGGCCGATCCGTCGACCGCGCTGGTGCTGTCGATGCACTACATCAACCATCTCGTCATGGCGCGCAGCCCGACCTGGCCGGCGCGGCTGTCGCGCAAGCTTGCGCGCGAGACCGTCGAAGGCGTCGCGCTCGTCAATGCGCTGCGCGTCGAGCCCGAACTCGGCTCGCCCGCGCGCGGCGGCCTGCCGGCGACGATCGCGCGGCGGACCGAGACGGGCTGGCGCCTGACCGGCCACAAGATCTATTCGACGGGGTCGCCGATCCTGAAATGGTATCTGGTCTGGGCCCGGACCGACGAGGCCGAGCCGCGGGTCGGACAGTTCCTGGTGCCGGCAGGACTGCCGGGCGCCAGGATCGTCGAGACCTGGGATCATCACGGTCTGCGTGCCAGCGGCAGCCACGACGTCATTTTCGACGACGTCGTGATCCCGCTCGATGCCGAGGTCGATGTTCGCAAGCCGGCGGATTGGCGTGCGCCCGACGTCACGCAGGCGACCGTCCACACCATCTTCGTTGCCGCGATCTATGACGGTGTCGCCCGCGCCGCGCGCGACTGGCTGATCTCGTTCCTGAAGCAACGCGTTCCCGCCAGTCTCGGCGCGCCGCTTGCGACCTTAGCCCGCGCGCAGGAGATCCTCGGCGCCATCGAGGCTCGGCTCGCGGTTAATGCGCGGCTGATCGCCTGCTTTGCTGGCGACTTCGACGACGGTGTCGAGCTTTCGGCGGCCGAGTCCAACGTGATCAAGCTCACCGTCACCAACAATGCGGTGGCCGCCGTCGAGGATGCGCTGTCGCTCACCGGCAATCACGGCCTCTCCCGCGCCAATCCGCTGGAGCGGCACTATCGCGACGTGCTGTGCGGTCGCGTGCACACGCCGCAGGACGATTCCACGCGCATCGGCCTCGGCCGCGCCGCATTGGGCCTCTAGCCTTTCCGCAAAACAATCAGGGAGACGATCATGTCGATCGAGTTCATCGGCTTCATCGCTAACAGCAACGCTTCCGAGACCATCGTGCGCCAGGGTCCGGTGCTCGATCCGGCCTATATCGAGACAGTGGCGAAGGCGCACGAGCTTGCCGGTTTCGATCGTGCGCTGCTGGCGTTCCATTCGACGACGCCGGATGCGTTGCAGGTCGCCCAGCATGTCCTAACCATCACCAAATCGCTCAAGGTCATGATCGCGCAGCGTCCAGGCTTCACCGCCCCGACGCTGCTGGCGCGCCAGCTCGCGACGCTTGACCAATTCTATGGTGGCCGCGTCTCGCTGCACGTCATCACCGGTGGCAATGCGGCCGAGCTCAGGCAGGACGGCAACACGCTCGACGACAAGGACGAGCGTTACGCTCGCACTGGCGAATTCCTCGATGTGGTGCGGCTGGAATGGACCAGCGAGAAGCCGTTCAACTACAGCGGCAAGTACTACAACGTCGAGAACGGCTTTTCGCAGGTGAAGCCGCTGCAGAAGGGTGGCATCTACACCTTCGTCGGCGGCGGCTCCGACGCCGCGATCGATGTCGCCGGCAAGCATGCCGACACTTTTGCGCTGTGGGGTGAGTCCTATGCGCAGGTGCGCGACGTCACCTCCCGCGTTCACAACGCCGCCGTCAGGCAGGGGCGGCCGACGCCGCGCTTCAGCCTCTCGGTGCGGCCGATCATTGCGCCCACCGAAAAGCAGGCCTGGGAAAAGGCGGAGGAGATCCTGGCGCGGGCCACCGCGCTTCAGGACAAGACCGGCTACCGCAAGCCGGCCGACGGCCATGCCACGGCCGGCGCGCGGCGCCTGCTCGCGCTCGCCGACCAGGGCAGCCGGATCGACAAGCGGCTCTGGACCGAGATCGCAAAGCTCACCGGCGCCAACAGCAACACCACGGCACTGGTCGGCACCCCCGAGCAGGTCGCCGAGGTCTTCGGCGACTACTACGACCTCGGCGTCAGCCACTTCCTGATCCGCGGCTTCGATCCGCTTCCCGATGCCATCGAATACGGCCGCGAGCTGATCCCGCTGACGCGCCAACTCGTCGCCAAGCGCCGGGCCGTTCGCGGCGAGGCCGCGGAATGATCCGTCTCATGCTGGCCGGCGCGCTGCTGTTCGGTTCGTTGGAACTGGCGGCGGCGCAGACCACGCTCCGCGTCGGAGACCAGAAGGGCAATGCGCAGGCCGTGATGGAAGCGGCAGGCGTGCTCAAGGACGTCCCCTACAAGATCGAGTGGAAGGAGTTTCCGGCGGCCGCACCGCTGCTCGAGGCGCTCAGCGCCGGTGCGATCGAGACCGGGCTCGTTGGCGATGCGCCCTTCACCTTCGCCGCCGCCTCCGGTGCACCGGTGAAGGCGATCGCCGCGATCCGGCAGACGCGCGAGGGGCTCGCCATCCTCGTGCCCGAGACCTCACCGATCAAGAGTTTCGCCGACCTGCGCGGCAAGAAGATCGCGACCGGCCGCGGCTCGATCGGCCATCAGTTGATCCTCGCCGCGCTGGAAAAGAACGGCTGGGCTGCGTCCGACGTGCAGATCGCGTTCCTGGCGCCATCGGATGCCAAGATCGCCTACACGCAAGGCTCGGTCGATGCGTGGTCGACCTGGGAGCCCTATGTCAGCCAGGAGGAGGTGCTGTTCAAATCGCGCCGCATCATCACCTCGGAAGGCCTGACGCCGGGCCTGAGCTTCCAGGTGGCGCGGCCCGACGCCATCCGCGACAAGCGCGCCGAGTTGACCGACTTCATCCGCCGCCTGACCGCCGCGCGGGCCTGGTCGCTGAACAACGTCGATAGCTATGCCGCGACCTGGGGCAGGCTGATGAACATCCCGACCGGCGTGCCGCTGAACTGGCTGTCGCGCGCAAAGATCCGCATCGCGCCGATCGATGACGGCGTGGTCGTGGACGAGCAGGGCACGATCGACCTCTATTTCCGCTGGGGCCTGATCAAGCAGAAGCTCGATGCGGCCGAGATCGTCGACCGCTCCTTTGCGGACGCGCTCGCCAAGGCGGGGCTGTAGGCAGCGTTCGTGTCCCGGACGCGCTGCAGCGTGAAACGCTGCACCGGCGTCATTCCGGGGCGCGACGAAGTCGCGAGCCCGGAATCCATTGATCTACAAAGTTTGCGGCCCGATGGATTCCGGGCTCGCCCTGCGGGCGCCCCGGAATGACGGCGGCGGGGCGCGAGGGCTGACGAACCCTTCAAGCATCCGTGAAGCGAGAAGAACGTAGCCAGAGCGACCGCCGTTCTCGACAGATTCGTTCTGCGTTCCCTCCGCTCAACAACACCCCCATTGCTATTTGCATCACCTCCCTTGCAGCCGCACGCACCCCGCCAAAAATCAATCCGACGACCACATCGGGAGACCGGCCATGGGCCTGCAAGAAACAAAAATCGAATCGCTTCCCTTCGTCACCGCCGAACTCAACTACCTTGCGCCGACACCGGGCAAACCGCGCACCTACGCGTTCGATCCGCCGCCGGGCGAGCCGAAGAGCACGTCGCTGCCGGAGCCGCATCAGGTGCCGATCTTCGACGCGCGGCTGATCGCGAGCAATATCTCGCTCGATCGCGAAGGCTTTGCGCTGGTGCGCCATCCAACCCAGGTGAAGGACTTCTACGACGACGCGGAGCTGAGGGCGGTCTACTATCCCGCCGTCGAGGCCTTCTTGCGGGCGACGCTGAAGGCCGATCGCGTTTTCATTTTCGACCATACCGTGCGCAAGCGCGTCGCAGGCGCTGCCGATATTCGCGATGGTGGCCCGCGCCAGCCGGCGACGCGCGTCCATGTCGACCAGACCGCCGTCTCCGGCGCCAACCGCGTGCGCGAGCATCTGCCTGACGAGGCCGACGAGCTGCTGAAGGGGCGCGTGCAGGTGATCAATCTGTGGCGGCCGATCCGCGGTCCCTTGCGCGACTCGCCGCTCGCGATGGCCGACGGCACCACGGTCGCGCCGGAGGATCTCATCGCCTCCGACCTGATCTATCCCAACCGCCGCGGCGAGACCTATTCGGTGAAATACAATCCGAACCATCGCTGGTTTTATTTCCCGGAGATGACGCCGGACGAGGCGTTGCTGCTCAAGTGCTACGACTCGGCGACCGACGGCCGCACCCGCTTCGGGCCCCACACCGCCTTCGTCGATCCGACCACGCCCGCCGATGCGCCGCCGCGTGAGAGCATCGAGCTGCGCACGTTGGTGTTCCACAAACAGTAACAATGTGTGATCGCACTGCCGGGGTGACCCCGGCAGTGTTCCTGGAACTTCGGGGAACAAGGCGACGTTTGCAGCACGGGCAGGGCCAACCGGGGAGCGGTGCCGTGCGAGCGTTGACCACTTTATTATTTTGCCTTGCCACATTTTCTCTGGCGCATGCCGAAAGCGGACTTGCCTCATATTACGGGTACGGAAAAGGCAAAGGTTCCGAGCTGACCTGTGCCCACCGCACGCGCCCATTTGGCACCGTGCTGAGGGTGTCCTACGGCAGCCGCTCGATCCAGTGCCGCGTCAATGATCGCGGCCCCTTCATCCGCGGCCGTATCGTCGATCTCTCGGTGCCCGCAGCCCGCGCGCTCGGCATGATGAGCGCCGGCGTGGTGCGCGTCTCGGTGGAATAGGCCTCCTAGCGCGCTATAGTGCCGCCCAAGCATGGGTGAGGGGGCGCTATGGCCAGGATCAGGGTGGGACTCGTCGGCTGCGGCTTCGTGTCGGAGCTGCATATGTACGCGTTCCGGCGCGTCTATGGCGTGGACGTCGAGGTCGCGGCGGTGGCCGCGCGCGGCGACCATGTCGTCGCATTCGCCGGCCGCCACGCAATTCCGCGCGTCTATCGCAGCTTCGCCGAGCTGATCGCCGACCGCGAGCTCGACGTCATCGACATCTGCACCCCGCCCAATCTCCACGCCGGCATGATCGTTGCCAGCATGCAGGCCGGCAAGCACGTGATCTGCGAGAAGCCCTTTGCCGGTTATTTCGGCCGCGAGGGCGACCAGCAGCCAATCGGCAAGCACGTGCCGAAGGCGCTGATGTATGAGCGCGTGCTCGAGGAGATGGACGCAATGCGCGCCGCGATCGAGCGCACCGGAAAACTCTTCATGTATGCCGAGGACTGGATCTACGCGCCCGCGGTGACCAAGACCGCGGAGATCATCAAGGCGACCAGGGACAAGATCCTGTTCATGAAGGGCGAGGAGAGCCATTCCGGCTCGCACGCGGCGCATGCCGCGCAATGGGCGATGACCGGCGGCGGCTCGCTGATCCGCATGGGCTGCCACCCGCTCTCCGCCGTGCTCTATCTGAAACAGGTTGAAGCCAAAGCGCGCGGCGAAACCATCCGCGTCGCCAGCGTCACCGGCGACGTCGGCAACGTCACAGCCAGCCTGAAGCCGGAGGAGCGCACCTACATCAAGGCCACCCCCGTCGATGTCGAGGACTGGGGCACGCTGACGGCGACATTCTCCGACGGCACCAAGGCCACCGTGTTTTCCGGCGACATGATCATGGGCGGCGTGCGCAATCTGGTCGAGACCTACACGACCGGCGGCTCGCTGTTCGCCAACATCACGCCGAACACGCATCTGATGAGCTACCAGACCTCTGAGGAGAAGCTCGCAAACGTCTACATCACCGAAAAGGTCGACCGCAAAACCGGCTGGCAATATGTCTGCCTCGAGGAGGAGTGGACGCGCGGGTATTTGCAGGAGATCCAGGACTTCATGGAATGCGCCGCGACCGGCCGGCAGCCGCTGTCGGACCTCGCCCTGGCCTACGAGACGATCAAGGTGAACTACGCCGGGTATTGGGCCGCGGAAGAGGGGCGGCGGGTGGTGTTGTAGGGCGGCTGAAGAGACCACAGGCACGCTGCGATCCCTTCTCCCCCTGTGGGAGAAGGTGGCGCGAAGCGCCGGATGAGGGGTTCTCTCCGCGCGCTCGCTAAGAGTTGGACTCGCGGATAGAACCCTCACCCGGCTTCGCTTTGCGAAGCCACCCTCTCCCACAGGGGGAGAGGGTGCACCGTCGTCGCCTCACGTCCCGTAAGTCGAGCCCTTCGGCAGCGGAAACACCGGGTCCTGCGTGCGGATGTTCGTCGGCCACACCACCGAGATGTGCTCGCCGGCGTTCTGCATCACCACCGGTGTCGAGCGTTCGTTCTGGCCGGAGAGTGGCGTGCCCGGCGGGAAGAATTTCACGCCATAGCCCTGGATGGTGCCGCCGGCGGGGATGTCGACGTCGAGCGCGGCCTTGCGGATCGCCTCGGGCTCGAAGCTGCCGTACTTTTCCTTGGCGACCGGCAGCACGTTGTTGAGCAGCACCCAGGTCTGGTTGAAGCCCATCGAGCAGTGCGGCGGCACGTCGGTGGCGCCGGTCTTGGCCTTGTAGCGCGCGACCATGGCGTTGGTCAGATCGCCGATACCCGGTGCGAGCTTTGCCGGATCGAGCAGCTGCGCCGGTACCGGATCGATGTTGCAGAAATTGTCGATGTCGGGACCAAAAGTGGCGCGCAGCTTGTCGAGCTGGCTGTAGCCGGCGCCGGCGCCGAACAGCATCTTGAAGCGCAGACCGCTCTCGCGGGCCTGGCGCAGGAACAGGGTGATGTCGGGGTTATAGCCGGCATGCGAAATCACGTCGGCCTTGGCGCGCTTGATCTTGGTCACCAGCACCGAGAGATCGGGCGCCGAGGCCGAATAACCCTCGCGCAGCACCACCTGGATGCCGGCCTCCTTGGCATAGGCCTCGTCGGCGGCGGCGACGCCAACACCGTAGGGGCCGTCCTCATGGATCAGTGCGACCTTGACCTCCTTGGGATCCATTCCGAGTTTTGCTTTCGCATGCTCGGCGAGGAAACCGGCAAAAGCCTGGCCGTACTGATCCGAATGGATCTGCGCGCGAAACACGTATTGCAGGTTCTTGTCCTTGAACACGGCGGTCGAGACCGCGGTCGTGATCCAGAGGATCTTCTTCTGCTGCTCGACCTTCGCCGCGAGTGGCACCGCATGCGAGCTCGCATAGACGCCGTTGAGGATGTCGATCTTCTCCTGGCTGATCAGGCGTTCGGCCTCGTTGATCGCAACGTCGGGCTTGCTCTGGGAATCCGCGGCGACTGGAGCAATCTTGGTCTTGCCGCCGACACCGCCTTTCTCGTTGACGAGATCGATCGCGATCTGCGCCCCGATTGACGAGGCGACCGAGCCGCCGGCGGCGAACGGGCCGGTGAGGTCGTAGATCAGGCCGATGCGCAACGTCTCGGCTTGCGCCTGGGCCCGTGTCCAATCGAGGCTGAGTGCGGCGGCAGCAGCCGCCGAGCTCTTCAGCAGCTGCCTGCGTGAAGTCGGCATCCTATCCTCCCTCAAGACCGTCTTTTGATTGGTTGTTATCTTTTTGCGAAGTATGGGGAGCGGGACGGCGGAAAGTCAACATCGCCCAAGGTCGATACGCGGTGCGCCGCCGCACAACGCATCTGCGAAAGACAAGACAAAGCCCACACCGCTCGCTGCGGAGCGATGGGCATGATCGCGCTGTGTTACTTCAACCCGGCCCCGCGCGCCTTGCGCGGCCGTGTGCACGGCATGGAGCGACCGGAGATCGACTAGCTCGCGTAGCCCCGTTCCAGGGTCTGCCGCTGCCGGTGCCGGTCCAGCGCCAGATTGACGAGGCGCGTCAGCAGCTCGCCATACGGTACGCCCGAGGCTTCCATCATCTTCGGATACATGCTGATCGACGTGAAACCGGGCAGGGTGTTGATCTCGTTGAAGCAGAACTCGCCGGATTTCCGGTCGAGGAAGAAGTCGACGCGGGCGAAGCCGCTGCATTCGAGCGCCGCGAACACCCGGGTGGCCAGTGACCGGACGCGCTCCATCTGTGCTGCGTCGAGCTTGGCCGGAAGGTCAACCCGCGCGCCATCGGGGTCGAGATATTTTGCCTCGTACGAATAGAACTCGTGATGGGCGTTGGGGTTCAGCTCGCTGGCGACGCTCGCGAACAGCGTGTCGCCCTCGAGCACCGCGACCTCGATCTCGCGCGCGTCGATGCCCTGTTCGACCAGCACCTTGACGTCATACCGAAACGCATCATCGAGCGCCGCTCCGAGCGCATCCGGCGTCTTGACCTTGTGGATGCCGACACTGGAGCCCATGTTGCACGGCTTGACGAAGACCGGGAGGCTCAAGCCTTCGACCGCCTTCGCAAGCGATGAGTTGCGGTCCTGAACGTAGGCCTTGCGGGTGAGCACGCTATAGGGCGCGACCGGAATGCCGGCGAATTCGGCGAGCCGCTTGGCGACATCCTTGTCCATGCTGACCGCGGAGGCGAGAACGCCCGATCCCACATAGGCGACGTCGGCCAATTCCAGCAGGCCCTGCACGGTGCCGTCCTCGCAAAGCGGCCCGTGGATGACCGGAAAGACGACGTCGATCTCGATCGGGTCGGCGGCGCCTTGCGTGATCGGCATGAGGACGCCGCGTCCATCAGGTCCTCTGGCGAGCCGCATCTCCGGCGCATCGGGCAGGATCGGCAAGGCCGCCGCGTGCGCCTGATCGAGCGTCCGAAGGTCGTTCCATTGCCACTGGCCTGTCTTGTCGATGGAGACCGGGATCACCTCGAAGCGGGTGCGGTCGAGATGCCCCAGCACGGAGGCCGCCGATTTCAGCGAGACCTCGTGCTCACCGGACCTGCCGCCATAGAGAACGACGACGCGAATTTTGTCTGCCATGGTTCAATTATCACGCGCTCTCTCCGGAAGTCACCTCTGTTGCCCGGTTCAAGCATCGACAAGGCGACCAAAAACAATTCGGCGCCGGCGAGGCACGCCGGCGCCGTGGTGCAATTCAAAGGCTTGTGCCGTTCAACCCGGCCCCGCGCCCTGCGTCGCCGTATACACGGCGTAGAGCGACTGGCTCGCGGCCATGAACAGGCGGTTGCGCTTGGGGCCGCCGAAGCAGACGTTGCCGCACACTTCCGGCAGGCGGATGCGGCCGAGCAGCTTGCCCTCCGGCGACCACACCGTCACGCCGCTATAGCCGACGGCGCGGCCGGCATTGCTGGAGGCCCAGACATTGCCATTGACGTCGCAGCGCACGCCGTCCGGCCCGCACTTCACGCCGTCGATCACGCAATCGCTGAACTTCTTGAGGTTGGAGAGCTTGTTGTCCGTGCCGACGTCGAACACGAAGATCTGGTCCTTGCCGCCGGGGCCGGTGTCGCCCGGTCCCTTGCCGGTCGAGACGACATAGAGCTTCTTGAAGTCGGGCGAGAAGCACAGGCCGTTCGGATCCGGCACCTGCTCCTCGGTGACAACGAGGTCGATGCGGCCTGAGGGATCGATGCGATAGCAGTTGGTCGGCAGCTCGCGCTTGCCCGGTGTGAAGCCGGCCGGTTGTCCGATCCGCGGATTGAGCTTGCCGCCCGAATTGCTCGCGCCGCCGGCGACATCGGGTTCGCCTTCGTACAACTGGCCGCCATAGGGCGGATCCGTGAACCAGTAGCTGCCGTCGGGATGCGCCGCGATGTCGTTTGGTGAGTTCAGCTTCTTGCCGTTGTAGTTGTCGCAGAGCACGGTGGCGGTGCCGTCATGCTCGTAGCGCGTCACCCGCCGGGTCAAATGTTCGCAGGAGAGCTGACGGCCCTGGAAGTCGAACGAATTGCCGTTGGAGTTGTTGGACGGCGAGCGGAACACGCTGACGCGGCCATCGTCCTCGGTCCAGCGCATCTGCCGGTTGTTGGGAATGTCGCTCCACAGGAGGTAACGGCCCTGTGCGCTCCACGCCGGGCCCTCGGCCCACAACAGGCCGGTGTGAAGGCGCTTGATCGCGGTGTTGGGCTGCGCCAGGTCGTTGAAGGACGGATCGACTGCGATGATGTCGGGGTCCCAGAAATACGTGGTCGGCGCGCCGTTGGGGCCGAAATCGCGCGGCGGGGTGGTGATCGTCGTCGGCGGAGCGGCCGGTCCGGTCTGGGCCAGCGCGGGGCCGGCCATCGTGGCGGCGGCACCGAGCGCAAGCCCCCGGACAAGTGTCCGTCGCGAAAGCGCAGCATCCTGGTCACGCTGCTCGTGGTCACGAGTCTCCTGGCGTGTCATCGCGTCCTCCCGGTCATGTTCGGCTGGCCGGTTGATCCGGCCGAGCGGGTCGGAGGTTAGTCCGGTCCGCGTCCGGTTGCGAGGGGCAGGTTCGCATCCTCCGTGCGATGTCGCGAACGCCGCAACATCGCCGCATTGCGGCTGTGCAAAGTCCGAGCCGACAATTTCGTCCTGCCCGTGCGCCGCTAACCGGGACCGGTTTTACGGCCTGTCAAGCCTTGACCTCGCGCGCGATGCTGGCAGAACATTCCTCGGGGGAAAGAGGCCGGAACTCATGGTGTTAGCTGTCGTCATACTGGTCATGCTGCTCGCGATCGCATTCGTGGCCGGCTATTTCACCCGCGTCTACGTCTCCCGCAAACGCCGGGCGGAGGCGCGCCGCTGGCGGGATTATACCGAGCCGGATTGGCTCCACGCCAACGCGCCGGCCAACACCAACGAGATCGCAAAAACCGGCAAGGCGGTGCCGACCGCCACCGGCGAGCTCGGTCAGATGCTGGACCGCTGGGAAAGCCGAGCCCGCGCCCGCCGCACGGGATAGCTTCAAGGCCTTCACCGCTACCAAGACCACCGCGATCCAATCAGGGAATTAGCGAACATCGACAATTGCGAGCGCAGCGAAGCAATCCAGACCGTCATGGCGGAAAGGCTCGGGATTGCTTCGCTGCGCTCGCAATGACGGCGTTGAAGCAATTGTGCGCAAATGTCTCCCATCGTCGTCCTGGCGAACGCCAGGATTACCCCAGGGAGTGGTTTGGCGAAGGCTCGTCTTGTACTGCAATCGGTCTCAACGGACGGACCTCGCGCTATGGGTCCTGGCGTTCGCCAGGACGACACCAATGACGTGGCTTCGTTTCGCTTTTCCCAATAGCCGGGAGCAAGCTCGCGTCCAATGGTAGGTCAGTTCCACTGACCATCTTTTGGCGTTGCAGTTGCGCCTGTTTCTCGTCTAGAAACAACCGCATTGGGCCTCCCGGCAACCAACCGTCAACGGTTTTGACCGAGGATTTGAGGGCTCAAAAGGGTCTGGCAATGCTGATTCGCGGCCAAATCGATGGGATTTCGGGGGAGGTGGCTCTGGCCGCCGCCACGATCCCGGCCGCGCTGCTGCCCACCCACCTTCTTGGCGGGCTTCTTCTTACTTGCCCCTGAGGGCCGGCTGGGCGCCACGCGCCTGGGCGCTCAGGGGTTGGTCGAGATCACCGGACACCTCAAGCGCCCAGCATTGAACGGCGCAAAAGCTCAAAAGGAAATTTGCAATGGCCCCCGTGAACAAGTCCGACAAGGACCGCGTCATCATTTTCGACACCACGCTGCGCGACGGCGAGCAGTGCCCCGGCGCCACCATGACCTTCGAGGAAAAGCTCGAGGTCGCCGAGCTGCTGGATGATATGGGCGTCGACGTCATCGAAGCCGGCTTCCCGATCACCTCCGAAGGCGACTTCCAGGCGGTCAGCGAGATCGCCCGCCGCTCCAAGAACGCCGTCATCGCCGGCCTGTCGCGTGCCAATCCAAAGGACATCGACCGCTGCGCCGAAGCGGTGAAATTCGCCAGGCGCGGCCGCGTCCACACCGTGATCGCGACTTCGCCGCTGCACATGCGTGTCAAGCTGAACATGACGCCCGAGCAGGTGATGGAGCTCTCGATTGCCAATGTCACCCGCGCCCGCAACCAGATCGACGACGTCGAATGGTCGGCCGAAGATGCCACCCGCAGCGAGATGGACTACCTCTGCCGCATCGTCGAGGCCGTGATCAAGGCCGGTGCCACTACGGTGAACATCCCGGACACCGTCGGCTACACCACGCCGGACGAATACACCCGCTTCATGAAGACGCTGATCGAGCGCGTGCCGAACTCGGACAAGGCAGTGTTCTCCGTGCACTGCCATAACGACCTCGGCATGGCCGTGGCGAACTCACTGGCCGGCATCGCCGGCGGTGCGCGCCAGATCGAATGCACCGTCAACGGCATCGGCGAGCGGGCCGGCAACGCTTCGCTCGAGGAAGTCGTGATGGCCATCAACGTCCGCAACGACGTGTTTCCGTGGTGGAACAAGATCGACACCACGCAGCTCACCCGCGCCTCGAAGGTGGTGTCGGCGGCGACCTCGTTCCCGGTGCAGTACAACAAGGCCATCGTCGGCCGGAACGCCTTCGCGCATGAGAGCGGAATCCACCAGGATGGCGTGCTGAAGGACGCCTCCACCTACGAGATCATGCGGCCCGAGATGGTCGGCCTGAAGCAGTCCTCGCTGGTGCTCGGCAAGCACTCCGGCCGCCATGCCTTCGTGCACAAGCTGGAGGAGATGGGCTACAAGCTCGGCCCCAACCAGCTGGAAGATGCGTTCACGCGGATGAAGGCGCTCGCCGACCGCAAGAAGGACATCTACGACGAGGACATCGAGGCGCTGGTCGACGAGGAGATGGCGGCGTCGCACGACCGCATCAAGCTGACCTCGCTGACCGTGATCGCCGGCACCCATGGCCCGCAGCGCGCGACCATGAAGCTCGACGTCGACGGCCAGATCAAGATCGAGGAGGCCGAGGGCAACGGTCCGGTGGACGCGGTGTTCAACTGCATCAAGCGCCTGGTGCCGCACGAGGCCAAGCTCGAGCTGTACCAGGTCCATGCCGTCACCGAAGGCACCGATGCTCAAGCCGAAGTCTCGGTGCGGCTGTCGCATGACGGTCGCTCGATGACGGCGCGCGCGGCCGATCCCGATACGCTGGTGGCCTCGGCCAAGGCCTATCTCGGTGCGCTCAACAAGATCGTCATGAAGCGCCAGCGCGACACGGTTACGACGGCCGCGGCGAGCTGAACGTTCACGCTCCGGATGAAACGGCGGAAACGCGGTGCCCTTGGCACCGCGTTTTTCGTTGATCGCCGCCGCGGCTGTTTCCGCCCGGATACAGCATTTTTGCAAGGAGACCCCTGCTAAGGGGCAATGGCGCCTCAGCCTGCTTCTCTATAAAGCTGCCTCCCAAGAATTTAAGGCTTGGGGCCGGCGGTCCGTGCCCCACAAAAACGTACTGGAGGAAGCATGCGGAAACTCATTTGGGCTGCGGCATCGATAGCGGCTTTGGCGCTGACCGGGCCGGCATCGGCCCAATCGCCTGTTATCATCAAGTTCAGCCACGTCGTCGCCACCGACACGCCGAAGGGCAAGGCGTCGGAAAAATTCAAGGAGCTCGCCGAGAAGTACACCGGCGGCAAGGTCAAGGTCGAGGTCTATCCGAACTCGACGCTCTACAAGGACAAGGAAGAGCTCGAGGCGCTCCAGCTCGGCAGCGTGCAGATGCTGGCGCCGTCGAATTCGAAATTCGGCCCGCTCGGCATCCGCGAGTTCGAGGTGTTCGATCTGCCCTACATCCTTCCCGACCTGAAGACGCTGCGGAAAGTGACGGAAGGCCCGCTCGGCCTCCGTCTGCTCAAGCTTTTGGACTCCAAGGGCATCACCGGCCTTGCCTATTGGGATAACGGCTTCAAGCAGATGAGCGCCAACAAGAAGCTGGTGACGCCAGCCGATTACCAGGGCGTCAAGTTCCGCATCCAGTCCTCGCGCGTGCTGCAGGCCCAGTTCAAGACGCTCGGCTCGCTGCCGCAGGTGATGGCGTTCGGCGAAGTCTACCAGGCGCTGCAGACCGGCGTGGTCGACGGTCAGGAGAACACCTGGTCGAACATCTATACCCAGAAGATGCACGAGGTGCAGAAGTACATCACCGAGACCAATCACGGCTACATCGGCTACGTCGTGATCGTGAACAAGAAGTTCTGGGACGATCTGCCGGCCGACATTCGCGAGCAGCTGTCGAAGGCGATGAAGGAGGCGACCGACTTCAACAACGCGCAGTCGCAGAAGGAGAACGACGACGCGCTGGCCGAGATCAAGAAGGGCGGCAAGAGCGAGATCATCAAGCTCACGCCGGAGCAGGACGAGGCGATGCGCAAGGCGATGGAGCCGGTCTACAAGGATGCCGCCAGCCGCGTCGGCCAGCCGCTGATCGACGAATTCCTGAAGGAATCGAAGAGCACGACCAACTGACCCAAACGATGCATGAATGAAGGGGCTTCCGTGCCAGGCGCGGAAGCCCTTTTTGTTGCGAATGATTTCCGGTTGCGGCTGGAGGTAAAATCAGGCGTTACATCTTCGTCAGGACGCCCTTCCTGTCCAAGTTGTAAGTTGCGCGCGAGGCGCGCGGCGCCCATCTTCAGGGCATCCTTCCAGAGGAGGTTCGGATGAGGAAGTTCACCATCGCCGCCATCGCCGTGCTCAGCATCGCCGGCTCGGGCGCGGTCTATGCCCAATTTCACCGCCCGTGGATGGAGCACTTCCGCCACGTCCGCATGAACCCCGAGGACCGCGCCGCCTTCGTCGACGCGCGGATCGCCGCCGTCCATGCCGGGCTGAAGCTCAACGCCGACCAGGAGAAGCTGTGGCCGCCGGTCGAGGCCGCCGTGCGCGAGTTCGCCAAGCTGCGCATCGACCGCGCCAATGCGCGCATGAATGCCGCCCCTGGGGCCGCCGACAAGCCGGAGGATCCGGTCGCCCGCCTGCGCCAGCAGGCCGAGGACATGGGGGCTTCCTCCGCGGCCCTGAAGAAGATCGCCGATGCCGCCGATCCCCTCTACAAGACCCTGGACGAGGGCCAGAAGCGGCGCCTCGCCGCACTGACCCGTCACCGCGGCCCGTTCGGCGGCGGCGAGGACGGCCCGCACCGTCATTTCATGGAACGCGGGATGGACCGCATGATGGAGCGTGGCATGGACCGCTTCCATGGCGACCGTTTCGACCGTGACGGCGGCCCGGACCGGGATCGCGAGGGCCGGCTCTGAGCCACCCCGGATTTTCCCGGGATTAAGCTTGGCGAAGCCGCTGGAATCCGGCGGCTTTTCGCATTTCAGGGCTTATCGACGAAGCCTTGGAAAACATTCGTCGCATCGCTTGCCAGACCCGGATCGCTTTGCTAAACGACCGGCCTCGCAAGGCACTTATCGCCTTTCGGGCGCATAGCTCAGTTGGTAGAGCAGCTGACTCTTAATCAGCGGGTCCCAGGTTCGAGCCCTGGTGCGCCCACCATCCCAAAGCCCCGCTAGCGCAGGGTTTTTCCACTTCGGGCCCTGGAACAAAGCGCGTCTCGTGCGACGCTTTTCGTGGTCGGACGTCGCACGGTGCGACGTCTCGACGATGTTTGCGGATGTTCTTGTTGGCGCTGTCTCGTCAAAGAGCGCGACTATTGCGTTGAGATCTGGAACGACGCCGGCCAGCACTACATCCGCATCGACGAGATCGACAGGTTCGACGCGCTGGCGCATTCCGCCTGGGAACTCATAAGCTGGGTGGTATTTCTGCCTGCCCGCGAGGAATCTCAACTCCATCGCATCGGCTTGCCGCCATTTGCCGCACTCTCCTGAGCGAGTATCGCGATGCGCGTGGCCCGCAGGGCTTCATTTGCTGGAATTTGCAAGGTCTCGCCACGGGCGAGATGATCGAAGACGAAGCCGGCAGGCGAGACGCCCGCGGGCAGGTCGACTTCGCGCAGGGGTCTCGTCGCCGTCTCGACGAGCAATTTGTTTTCAGCGAATAGAACGTCTGCGCGCCCCTTTGTCCCGGAGATCCGCATGGCATAGTCGCCATGCCGTGGCGAAGCTTCGGGCTGGATCCAGTCGACTTCGATCGCGAATTGCGGGCCGCCGTCGCAGGCGAGGATGGCGCGCCCCAGCGCGGGAAAGTCCGTCGTGCCGGCAGCCGCGATCGGTGATATCCAGCCGCTGACCGTACCGCTGGTATATCCCGTCAGCCAAAGTGCGAGATCGATGTCGTGAACCGTGAGGTCGGCGAGGATGCCGCCATAGGTCGATGGTTCGAACATCCACGCGGGACGACGGCTCGGGACGAGCTTGTGCGGCCCGGTTGCGGTGATGGATACGACGTCTCCAAGTTCGCCGCTGTCGATGATCGAGCGGAGCGCGAGGGTGACCGGATAAAAGCGTTTCTCCAGCAGAAGCGTCAGCAAATTGCGCCCGGCGAGAGTTTCCTCGATTGCTGCGAGCTGGGGCAGGGTCACCGCCATCGGCTTGTCGGCGATCGCGAAGATGCCGCGGCGCAAGAGTTCGGCCACGATCGGAGCGCGAAGGCCGAATTCGGTGAAGACCGCTGCGGCTCGAACCTGATGCGCGTCCAAAAGCGCATGTGGATCGGCGTAGCCGGGCGCCATCGTGCGTCGTTCGAGCTCGGCGCGTCGCGCCGCGTCATGATCGGCGATGGCCACGACCTTGACGTCGGTTCGGTTCGCAATCTCCGAAAGTACATATTCGACGTGTGGGTGGGCCGCGCCAATGATGGCGATGTCGAGCGTCTCGGAGTTACTCGTCGGCATGAATGACCTCAGCTGCGATTTCGTTGCGGCTGATGGACCGACCTTCCGAGGCCGATCGATAGATGGCGTCGACCAATCTCGCAGCTTCGAATCCGTCCCTGAACGAGCTCGCGGGTGACCGTCGCTCCCGGACGGCTTGAGCGAAGTCGCGCCATTGCGCGATATGTCCTTCGATCCCGATGGCCCTGGGATCGCTGGCGGCGCTGCCAACCCCGGCCGCACTTGGCGGCTCCGCGACGCCGGGAAAATCCCAGCGGACGATGCTGTCGTTTCCGAGTTCGCAACTGCCGCGGTCCGTGAACAGCCGAAGCATGGCCGGCCGTCCCGGAGGCAGTGCCGTGCTCGTCACGATCACGCCGAGCGCGCCGGACGCGAAGGAGAGCAGCGCCGCTGTCGTGTCCTCGACGGCGTGTGTGTGCCCGAGCGTTGCCATCTTGCCCTGAACACTGTCCACAGTCCCGAACAACCAAAGCATCAGGTCGAGATTGTGAACGCCCTGATTGAACAGCGAGCCTCCGCCGTGCTCCGCTTCTCTGCGCCACGGCTTCTCCGCGTAGTATGCGTCGGAGCGGTACCAATGGATCGCCGTCTCGATCAGGCGCGCCTGTCCGAGATGACCTGCGTCGAGCAGAGCCTTGATCGCCTGGTGTTGCGGTTCGAGACGGCGCTGCGAAACAACGCCGCACGTCAGTTGCGAGCGCGCGGCCGCGCGGACCAGCGATGCGGCCTCGGCCGGATCGACGCAGAGCGGCTTTTCGACGAGCACGTGCCGTCCGGCCTTGATCGCAGCAAGCGCGACGTCATGATGCGCGCCGCTCGGGGTGCAGACCACGACCGCGTCGATCTCGGCACTTGCGAGCATCGCCTCGGTGGTCGCGAATGTCGGAACAGGTTCGCCGTTCGTGCACGCTGCAATCTGCTCGGGCGTGCCGCCGGCGATCGCCGACAAGACGGTTTCGTCGAGCGCTCGTATCGCCCGCGCGTGCGTTTCACCGATTGCCCCTGGGCCGATCAACCCGATGCGAAGCCAGTTCATGTCTCATTCCTCAGGGGGGAGCGGGTAAGGCCGGCCCGCGACGTAAACCGTCTCAGGCACAAGAGAGCCATCCTCGCCGAGACGGAATCGCAGCAGATCGGCCGGTGCTCCCACCGTCAGCGCGGGAAGGTTGAACAGCAGGCGCGGATTGATGGTTGCGAGCCTCAGCGCCTCTGCCAGGGTCAATCCGGCCATGCGCCTGGCCATGGCTATTCCGAACTTGAGGCTGACGGCCGCGCCCGCCAAGAAGGATGTGCCGACGACTTCCAGCCGGCCGTTCGCCTTCAGTTCGACCTTGCCGCCGATCGGCGCGTCATAGATTCCTGGCGTGCACCCCGCGAGCGCGGCGGCGTCCGACACCAGGATCGATCGCTCCAGTCCCTTTGCACGCAGCATGGCTTTGAAGGTCTCAGGAGGGAGGTGATGGCCATCGGCGATGAAGCTCGCCCACAGCCTGTCTTCGGCCAGTTGAGACCAGATCGGGTTGGGATGTCGCGGCAGCGTGGCTGCGATGCCATTGCCAAGATGCGTCGACAACATTGCGCCTGCGGCAACAGCAGCGGAGATCTGATCCGGCGTCGCATTGGCATGGCCAAGCGCAACGCGAACACCGCGCGTCCGAAGGCCACGTACATATGCTTCTGTTTCTGGCCAGTGCGGCGACATCGTCGCGAGGCCGATGAGGTTGCCGCTGGCGGCTTGCCACGCGTCGAACTCGTCGAGGCTCGGCGGCCTCACATGTTCGGCCGGATGCGCGCCGCGTGGACCGTCCTCCGGCGCGATATGCGGTCCTTCAAGATGGACGAACGGCATCGCATGCTTGATGAGCGGATCGCTGTCGCGTGCCTGCGCAATGGCCTGTAGCGCGTCGATGATCGCATCGTGCGATGCCGTGATCAGCGTCGGGGCAAAGCGCGACACGCCGCTTCTGTGGACGGCCGAGACGAGATCGCGGACCGTCTGGGGATCAGGGCGGGCATTGAGATCGTAGCCGCCAAAGCCGTTCAATTGTAGATCGAACAGGCCGAGCGACAGCCACAGCCCGTCATCGTGTCCGCCAGCAAGGATGTCCGAGATCCGGCCATCCCGAATGACGATGGTGCGATTCTGTCCAGTCTCCGGATCGCGGCCCCAGACGCGTGTTGCCGGATCCGTCATGCGCGTGCCGGTGTTTGCGGTGAGAGCTGCGGCGGCGTGGAATCCGGGTCGAGATACAGCGCGCATCGCGGATGCGTGCGGAGCGCGCTCGCCGGGCAGGCCGTTCCGATCGGGCCGTACAGCGATCGCTCGACGGCGGTGCGCTTGGATGCGCCAGGCACGACGCAAAACAGCTGGCCGGCGTCCAGCAGCCGCGGAATCGTCAGCGTGATCGCATGTGTCGGGACGTGCCCCAGGGTCGGGAAACATCCATCGTCGACCTGCTGCTGTCGGCAGATCGCGTCGAGTTCGACGACCTTGACCTGTTTCGTATCGTGCAGGTCGGCGACCGGCGGGTCATTGAAGGCGAGGTGACCATTGACGCCGATGCCGAGGCAGATGATGTCGATCGGGGCCTCTGCAAGAAGGGCCGCATAGCGCGCCGCTTCCCGGTCCGGATCCGGTTCTTGTCCGATCAAGTGAACGGTGCCGAAGGCGACACGCGAGAAGAGGTGACGCGTCAGCCAGGCCCCGAAGCGCTCCGGCGCGCCCGAAGGAAGACCGATATATTCGTCCATGTGGAAGGCTGTGACGCGCCGCCAGTCGATATCGCGCTCGCGTGCAAGGGCATCCAGCATCTCTGCCTGGCTCGGCGCCGCGGCAAATATCATCCGCGCCGTGCTCTGTCGCGCGAGGCGGTCGCGCAGCGCCACACCGACATCCGCAGCAGCCGCACGGCCCATCGCATCCCGCGTCTTAGATGTCGCGATCGAGGGAGTAACCGAAGCCGTCATGCTCATCCATGGTTCTGTCGGGCCTGCCCGTCACCCCAAGCGGAGAGAATGTGATGCAACCGGTTGCATGTCAAGCTTGCACCCCGGGCCCGACCGAGGCATGTGTAGCTGGATGCGATGCAGAGGAGGCGGCCCGCGGTGAAGCGCGATCCTGATAGCGGCGGGGAGGGGCGTCCATCGGTCGTGCCGACGATCAGTCAGGTGGCGAAGGCTTCCGGGGTCTCCCGTGCGACCGTATCGCGCGCCTTTTCGCGGCCCGAGATGCTGACCAAGGAGACCGTCCGGCGTGTCAAGGCGGTCGCCGACAAGCTCGGCTACGTGCCAAATCAGGTCGCCCGCGCACTGTCGACCGGGCGCCATGGCAATGTCGCTCTCATTGTCTCGGATGTCGCGAACCCGTTCTTTCCGCCGCTGATCAGGGCCGCGCAACTTCGCGCCGACCAGGCGGGGCTGTGCGTTTTCCTCGGCAACTCGGACGAGGATCCCGCGCGTGAGGAATTGCTGGTCGGCCGCTTCATCGGCCAGGTGGAAGGGCTCGTCCTCGCCTCGTCCCGCCTGGACGAAGAGCATATCCGCCGCCATGCGATGCGCCGGCCGCTGGTGCTCATCAATCGCGATATCGAAGGCATTACGCGGGTCCTGATCGACACGGCGCCGGGCGTCGCTGCTGCGATCGCGCATCTTGCCGAGCTGGGGCACCGGCACATCGCCTATGTCAGCGGCCCGACGACATCGTGGTCCAACCAGCAGCGGCGCAACGCCGTCCGGCGTGAAGCGGAGAAGCGCGGGCTCAAGGTGATTGCCGTTCCCGCGCGCCCGCCATCCTACGACACGGGCCGGCTAGCGGCCACCCAGATCGTCGCCAGCGGCGTCACCGCGGCGATCGCGTTCGACGATCTTGTCGCTCAGGGTCTGTTGGCCGGGCTCGCGGCGCTCGACGTCGAGGTGCCGAAATCGTTCAGTGTCGTCGGCTGCGACGATGTCCTCGGTGAAACCACCTATCCGCCGCTCACCACCGTGTCGGCGCGCTGCGCCGATGCGGGCGATGTCGCGGTCGGTCTCCTGCTCAGCCAGATGAAGGGCGGCGTGTCGGGCGAGATCCGCCACAAGCTGAATTCCCATCTTGTCATTCGCGCCAGCACCGGCCCGGCTCCGGTGAAGCGGAGAAGCCGCTGACGATTTAGTCAACGGCCTCAGAAAGCGGCAATGGATCGCAATTGACACGCAACCGGTTGCATGCGAGCTTTTTCGCAGGATTTGCTCAATTCCGGATGCGAGAGTGACCTTCATGATGAGACCCGTCGGCAGGTTCGGCTACATGACGCTCCCCGAGAACAGAATTCGCCCGGCGACGCCGGATCGTCGGTCATGGATGTCGGCAGCGCTGTCGCTGGCGCTGGTTGTCGCTGCCCCCGTGTTTGCTTCGCCCGCGTCGGCGGAGAAGCTGACGATATGGAGTGGTTGGCCCGACCTTGCCCCGTTTTACAAGCGCGTCGGCGACCAGCTGAAGAGCAAATATCCGGATCTCGAAATCAGCGTCGAGGCCATTGCCCTGCGTGAGCACGAGAAGCGGCTGGCGCTGTCGCTGCCATCCGGCGCGGCCGGGGACGTCATCGAGATGGAGGTCGAGGCAGCGAGGTATCTCGAGGCTGGCGTCATTCCGGAGCCGCCGGCGTCGATCGTCGATTTCGTCAAAGCCAATTACGACATGACGCGTGTGAAGACCGCCATGTACGACGGCAAGATCTTCGGTGTGCCGTTGTTCCAGGGGCAGGGCGCGCTGTACTACAACACCGAGATGTTCGCCAAGGCCGGCCTCGACGGCCCGCCCAAGACCATGGCCGACTATACCGCTTATGCGCAGAAGCTTGCGCAGCGCGATGCGTCCGGCGTGCCGACGGTGAGCGGATGGAGCTTGCGTCTCAGCGGCGGCGGCTCGGGCATCGCGGAGAAGTACTGGACCATCCTCTATAACCATGGCGGGACGCTGTTGCAGGAGAAGGGCGGAAAGTGGCGCGCCGCCTATGCAAGCGAGGCCGGCCGCGCCGCGCTCAAGCAGTATCTCGACAACGTCGTGGTTTACCGGACGGTGACGCCCGAGATGAAGGCGGATGCGGAAGCCTTCGAACTCGGCCAGACCGCGATGTTCATCCGGGAATCCTGGGTGATTGGCGACGTCGCCAAGAAGGCGCCCAACCTCAAATACGCCACCGCCCCGTTACCGAAGGGCACGCTGATGGTCCCGGTCGACCTCTATGTGCCGAACAAGGGACCCAAGAGTCAGATCGCCTGGGATTTCGTTCAAAAGGCGAATGAGCCGGAAAATCTGCTCTGGCTGCTCGAGAACACGGCCTGGGTCCCCAACCGCAAGGGCCTCGACTACTCCGCGGTCCTCAAGAAAGTCCCGCAGCTCGGCGCATTCGTCAACGTTCCGGCCGACCACGTCTTCTTCACCGTGCCGGCGATCAGCCCGGCGAGCGAAATCCTCACCAGGCTTGCGGCACGGCTGGAGAAGGCCTTCACCGACAAGTCGCTGGCGGGCAACGACGCTACGATCGATGCGTTCCTGAAGTCTGCGGCTGGTGAAAGCGACAAGATCCTCGCCCGGGAAGACCTGCTGGCCAAACCCTAGAGCTTCCGACAGGGGCGACCCAATCCAGGCGCCAGCCGCTGACTGGCGCTTGCTGGAGGATCGATGCGCACCACGCCAAAATGGCTGTTTCCAGTTCTTGCGCTTCTTCCGGTCCTCGGGCTCTACGGCTGTGTCCGCGTCTATCCGATCATCGAGACGTTGCGGCTCAGCCTCTTCCAATGGAATATCATCTCGCGGCGCAAGCCATTCGTCGGATTCGCCAACTTCATCGAGTTGGCGAGCGACTCGCTGTTTCTCGAAGCGATATTCAATACAACAATCATCGCCTTCAGCGTCGTGGCGATCACCATTCCCGTTGCGCTTGCGCTCGCAACGCTGATCAACAGCCGGCAGGGGCTGCGGCGCAGCGGCATTTATGAAGCCTCGGTTTTCCTGCCGCACGTCGTCTCGCTGGTTCCGGCGGCGATGGCCTGGAAATGGATTTTCGACGCCCGGCTCGGACCGCTCAACGCCTTGATCGGACTGGTCGGAATCCCGGCCCAGTCGTGGTTGTTCGACCCCATCCTGTCACTGGTGTGCCTGATTGTTCTCTGTTCCTGGCAGGCGATCGGTTATGCCGTCCTGATCTTCCTTGTCGGACTGAAGAACGTTCCGGATGCGCTCTACGAGGCCGCGCGCCTCGACGGCGCCTCGTCACTTCAGGCCTTTCGCTACATCGCGGTGCCGCTGTTGAAGCCGGTCATGTTGTACGTATCGGTCATTACGCTGATCTCGTCCTACAATATCTATGCGCAGGCCTTCGTGCTGGCATCCGATGTGCAGGGTGCGCCGGGACACCTCGTTCGTGTCCTCGTCCTCGACATGCTCGAAAACAGCTTTCGCAACTACCGGGTCGGCTACGCCGCCGCAGAAGCCGTCGTGTTGCTCGTCATCGTCCTCATCCTGACCGGCGCCCAGTTCAGGCTGTTCCGCGATCGGAGCCGGGCATGAGCGAGCCCGATCGTCCGTCCGTCGTTGGTCAGCACCGTGCCGTCGGCCTCGTGATCGACGCTGTTCTCTGCGCCGTCAGCCTGATGATGCTGTTGCCGCTGGTCTTCCTGATCAGCAACGCGTTCAAGACGCCGCCGGAACTGCTGGCCTGGCCGCCGACCATCATTCCGCACCAGCCGACGCTGGACAACATCGTCAGCGTCCTGCGCGAAACGCCGCTGTTTCGCTGGATCGGCAACTCGCTCATCTTCGCAACGCTCTCGACCGCGAGCATCGTCAGCACGTCGGCGATAGCAGGCTATGTGCTCGGCAAGTTTGATCTGCCGGGGGTGCCGGTCATCTTCGGCATCATCATTGCGACGGCGGTCGTTCCCTTCGAAGTCTACATGATCCCGCTCTACCTCAACGTCCAGTCTGCCGGACTGTTGAACACCTGGCCCGGGCTTCTGGTCGGCTATCTCATTATGAGCTTTGGCATCTTCCTGGTGCGGCAATACGTGATGACGTCGATCCCCGACGAGCTCCTGGAGGCCGCGCGAGTGGATGGCGCCGGAGAGGGCTGGATCTTCCTGCGGATCGTGCTGCCGCTGATGCGTGGCCCGTTGGGCGCTCTCGCCGTGCTGGCGTTCTTCCAGGCCTGGACCGCATTCGCGTGGCCGCTCGTCGTCATGACCAACAAGGAGACCTATACGCTCGAGGTTGGGCTGGCATTGTTTCAGACCGGTTTCACCGTGGATATCGGCCGTCTCAGCGCGGCCGCCGCTCTGGCTCTGGTTCCGAGTGCGCTTTTCTTCTCGCTGATGCGTCGAAATTTCGTGCGTGGCGTGGCCGCGAGCGGTCTGAAAGAGTGACGCCTCGGCAGCATTCCGACGAAGAGAGAACCCGTTGCGATTTCAATGCTGGCTTGGGGGCTCAGTTGTCGGAATGGACGCTGATTTTTCCAGCAAATCATACGTCTCGTCATCAGCGGGCTCGCTGAGCCTGCCTTCTTGCACCTACGCTACAAAAACGCTTGCGCCGCGATCCGCGCAACTGACGCGCTCGCGGAAGAAGCCGAAGAGTTCACGGCCGATCCCGACATGCATCGTGGAGAGATCGGCTTGCGCACAGGCTCGCGCGGCCAACTCGCTCGGGGTGACGAGTACGTCAAGCCGACCGGTGACGGCGTCGAGCCGAATGACGTCGCCATCACGGATCCGCGCAATCGTACCGCCATCCGCTGCTTCAGGAGTGACGTGAATGGCTGCAGGCACCTTACCCGAGGCGCCTGAAAGCCGCCCATCTGTGACAAGCGCGACTTTCAGTCCGCGATCCTGAAGCACGCCAAGGAGCGGCATCAGCTTGTGCAGCTCCGGCATGCCGTTCGCCTTTGGACCCTGGAAGCGTATCACCGCGATCATATCACCCGTGAGCTCACCCGCGGCGAAGCTCCGCTGCAGTTCGTCCTGGCAATCGAAGACGCGAGCCGGGGCTTCGATGACATGGCGTTGCGGTGCGACCGCAGACGTCTTGACGACCGCGCGCCCGAGATTGCCCGTCAGAACCTGAAGGCCGCCGGCCGTCTGGAACGGGTCAGCGGTGCCGCGAAGCACGGTTGGATCGCCGGTTCCAGCCGGTCCGTCGCGCCAGGTCAGCTTGCCCTCGGCATCGAGCAGCGGCTCCTGCAAGTACGCATCGAGCCCGTCGCCGCAAACGGTCAGGACGTCGCGGTGCAGGAGCCCCGCAGCAAGCAATTCCCGGATCAAGAAGCTCATTCCGCCGGCGGCATGAAAATGGTTCACGTCTGCTGAGCCGTTGGGATAGATCCGCGCGATCAGCGGCGTCACCCGGGCGAGGTCGGCGAAGTCGTCCCAGGTCAGGGTGAGGCCGGCCGCCGCAGCCATGGCAACCAGATGCAGCGTCAGATTGGTCGAGCCGCCGGTGGCGTGCAGGCCCACTATGCCGTTGACGAATGCGCGCTCGTCGAGCACGCGGCCAATCGGGATGTATTGATTGCCGAGCGAGGTGATGTCCAATGCTCGCTCGGTCGCTGCGACAGTCAGCGCATCGCGCAAAGGTGTGTTCGGGTTCACGAATGATGCGCCCGGCAGCTGCAGGCCCATGATCTCCATCAGCATCTGGTTGGTATTTGCGGTCCCGTAAAAGGTACAGGTCCCCGCGCCATGGTAGGCCTTCGCCTCCGCTTCCAGCAAAGCCTCGCGACCAAGCTTTCCCTCCGCGTAAGCCTGCCGGATTTTCACTTTCGCGTCGTTGGCAAGGCCCGAAGTCATCGGACCGGATGGAATGAAGACCGCAGGCAAATGCCCGAACGAGAGCGCGCCGATGACGAGACCTGGCACGATCTTGTCGCATATGCCGAGAAACACCGCGGCGTCGAAGGTCTGATGCGACAGCGCGACCGCGGTGGACAAGGCGATGACCTCGCGCGAGAACAGCGAGAGCTCCATTCCAGCTTCGCCTTGCGTGATACCGTCGCACATCGCCGGAACGCCGCCGGCGACCTGGGCAACACCACCGGCTGCGCGTGCGCTCTGCCGGATGAGTTCAGGGAAACGCTCGTAGGGCTGGTGGGCCGAGAGCATGTCGTTGTAGGCCGTGACAATTCCGAGACTGGGGACGTGGCCATCCTGCATCAGCTGCTTGTCGCGCCCCCCGCAAGCCGCGAAGGCATGAGCCTGGTTGGCGCATCCCAGTCGTCGCCGCACTGGCGTGCTCGCCGCGTTCGCAATGCGGTCGAGATAGCGTGCTCGGCTGTCGTGACTGCGCCGAGCGATGCGATCCGTTACTTCGGCGACCCGCGCGTTGATCCTTGCTTCGATGGTCATACAAGCCTCCTGGTTGCGGACTGAGCATCGGCGATGCGCTGCTCCGTGGTCACGGACCGTCCTCCATCCATGTCCGGCCGTCGCGTTCGATCAGTGCGACGGCAGCGGAGGGGCCCCAGCTGCCGGCGACGTAGGGACGCGGGAGATCATTCATCTGGCTCCATGCCTGACGGATCGGATCGATCCAGCGCCATGCCGCTTCCACTTCGTCCCGTCGCATGAACAAGGTGGCGTTTCCGCGGACCACATCCATCAGCAGCCGTTCGTAAGCGTCAGGCACCGAGACGTCGAACGCTTCCGCAAAGCTCATGTCGAGGGGGACATACTGCAACCGCATGCCGCCCGATCCAGGCTCCTTGATCATCAGCCAGAGCTTGATTCCCTCGTCCGGCTGCAGGCGGATCACGAGCCGCGTCTGCAAAGCCTTTCCGCAATCCGAATTGAAGATCGAATGCGGAACTTTCCTGAAGGTCACGACGATCTCGGAACTGCGCTGCTGCAGTCGCTTTCCCGTGCGCAGGTAAAAGGGAACGCCGGTCCAGCGCCAGTTCGCAACGGCGACCTTGAGCGCGACGAAGGTTTCGGTCGAGCTCTGGCGATTGTCGATCTCGTCCGCATAACCCGGAACCGCAACGCCGCTGCATGCGCCGGCGCGGTATTGACCCGGCACGGTCAGGAATGCCGCGTTTGTCTCATCGATGCGCTCGAGCGATTTCAGGATCTTGAGCTTCTCGTCGCGTACGGCGTCGGCTTCGAGCGAATGTGGCGGCTCCATCGCCACCAGACAGAGCAGTTGTAGAAGGTGATTCTGAACCATGTCGCGCAGGGCGCCGGACTTGTCGTAGTACGTGCCGCGTTCCTCCACGCCGATGGATTCGGCGACCGTAATCTGCACATGGTCGATGTGGGCGGCATTCCATAGCGGTTCGAACAATGCGTTGGCGAACCGTAGTGCCATCAAATTCTGCACCGTCTCCTTGCCGAGATAGTGATCGATCCGGTAGACGCGTTCCTCCGGAAAAATCATGCCGACGGTCTGATTGAACCGGATTGCGGATTCGAGATCCTTGCCGATCGGCTTCTCGATAACGATGCGGGAATCGCCTTTCGAAAGACCGTAGTGCCCCAGCCTTTCGCAGATCGGTCCGAATAGATGCGGGGCCGTCGCCAGATAATGGACCTGAACGCGGTCGGCGTAGGCCGACAGGGCGGCTGCGAGTTCGGTCCAACCGTTCTCGCCTTCTGCATCGGCAGCCATGTAGGAGATGCGGGCCAGGAAGCGATCGAGTTCGGGTCCCGTCGTTTCCGATTCAGGCACATGCTTCACGATAGACGCGCGCATCAGAGCGAGGAAATCATCCCGCGACATCGCGCCGCGCGCGACGCCGAGAATGGCTGCTTCATCCGGCAGTTGGCCCGCAAAATCGCGCCGAAACAGCGCCGGCAACAGCTTGCGGCGCGCGAGATCGCCGGTCGCGCCGAAAACCGTCAGGACGAAGGGAGCCACCGGGATGACGCGGCTGGTCAGACCGGAGCCTTGCTCAATTCGATCCCTGCTGATGTGCCGCATTGCGTCCGTCACTCTGTCAAGCATGGCTGCGTGCTCCCATCGATATCGGCGGTGGTCGGCAGGTCGGCGCCATCGCGTGAAACCGTGACGGCGGCGGCGGCCATCCCGTAAGTGAGCAGTTCGCGGATTGCCGCCTCGTCGAGCGCCGCGATGGCGTCGGGATGGAGCCGCCCGGTTTTGGCAAGCTGCGCAAGCAGCGCGGCGTGGAATGTGTCGCCGGCGCCCACGGTGTCGCGCACGACCACTGAGCGACCGGGGACCGATACGCTTCCAGTGGCGCAGAAGGCGGTTGCCCCCTTCGCTCCCTCGGTCACCACGACCAGCCGCGCGCCGCACTTTTGCCAGTAGGCGGCTGCATCGGCAATTGAGACGCGACCACCCCACGCAAGGCGAACGTCCTCGTCACTCGCCTTGATCATTGTAGCCGTCCGGTAGAAGCGTTCCGCGGCGACGACCCAGCTTTTCATGTCGCCGACGACAGTCGAACGGACGTTCGGATCAACGCTGATGACGCGGCGCCCATGTTCGCGTTGGGCGAGTGCGGCAAACGTGGTGCCGACCGGCTCGACGGCCATGGAATAGGAGCCGAAGGTCAAAGCCCTGATGTCGTCGGGCAACGCGCCGGGCAGATGAGCGGGCAGGAGCGAGCGATCTGCTGCACCTTCGCCATGGAAAGTGTAGTTCGGCTGGCCGTCATCGGCGGTCGCCACGATCGAAATAGGGGAAGGCCGATCGATGCGCACGAGAAAACGACCGTCCACACCTTCGCGAGCGAGGCGGTCCGCGAGGAACGCGCCGAAATGATCGCGCGAGATGCCGCTCAGGAAGGCCGTTCGAACACCGAGGCGAGCAAGGCCAACAGCGACATTGAAGGGAGAGCCACCGGCAACGGCATGGGTCGACATTTCCGGCCCGCCGGGCACCCTCACAAACAGATCGATCAGGGCTTCGCCACAGACAAGAATCACGATGCGTCACCCTGGTTCATCACGACAAGCCTCTGGGCGGTTGGGCACTTGCGGGAAACGGGATCCGCGCCAGGCACGTTGCTGCGCTCGAAGCGGAGAGCCATGTCGTTGACCATGCTCAATCCTTGAAGAGGACGTCGTAATCGCGGGCGAACGCCGCGAGCAACGGCAAGGCCGCGCCGCCGATTGCGCGTGCATCACGGCCGATTGAGCCTTCCACCACCGCAGCGTCGGTGAGGCCCTGTCGGTCCATGCGGGCCCAATGTTCGTTTGTGCGCTCGACGAGACGGCGGCGCACATCGACCGGAAAGGCCCCGTCGATGATGACGGCTTCAAAGTCGATCACGGCGAGTAATGCAGCGACTGCCTGCGCCAGGGCCTCCGCTGCCGCAGCAATCCACGCTTCGAGCGGATCCGCAAAACTCGACCAATCGTCCGGTGAGAGCCAGATGTCGGTGCCGCGTTGACCGGCGGCGATCACTCGGCGCTCCAACTGATAGATGGAGGCGGTGCGGATCAACTGCTGAAGGCTTGTCTCACCGTTTTCCTCCCGTCGCATGATCGGCATGGACCCGAGCGCGCCGGCATTGCCGCTGCGACCCGGGAACAGGCTGCCATTCAGAACGATGCCGCCGCCGATGAAGGCGCCGATGTAGAAGTAGGCGAAATCCCGGTACGCCGCGCCGGCAGCGAAGGTGAGTTCGGCCGCACATGCCGAAGTCGCGTCGTTGCACACACGGACCGGCCAAGGGGCGAAGCGGCGCGACAGTTCAGCGGCAACGTTGAAGTCACGCCACTTGTCGAGCGCGCCGGGTGGTGTCTGCAGATCGGCTTCCCAGTTCCACAATTCAAATGGCATTGCGACGCCAATGCCGCTGATCCTGCCGTGCTGGGCTTCTGGCAGTTCGGCGACAAGGCCCGGCATCTCGCGTTCCGCAAATGCCATGATCTCTTCGGGCGCCGGGAAGGAATAGATCATGCGTCGCCTGGCTCGGATGCCGGCGGTGAAGTCCATCAAGACCAGATCGGAACTGCGCCGGCCGATCATGAGCCCGAGACCGAAAGCGCCGTCCGGATTGAGCGAATAGGGGACGGAGGGTTGGCCGATGCGGCCTCGCTGCGGTTCGCCCGCAAGCAGCAGCCCATCGGCTTCCAGCCGATTGATGATCACGGTCGTGGTTTGAGTCGAAAGGCCGGTGAGGCGTGCGATCTCGACCTTGCCGAGACTGCGATGGCGCCGAATGAGGGAAAGGATCAGGCGCTCGTTGTACAGTCTCACGCCCGTCTGGGTGGTGCCGCGGCTGTCGCCGGGCAAAGCCACCGGTGCGCCCGCAAGCGGTGCTGTTTCTTCCATCCTCGGCTCCGCCAAACTCCGGGAATCTGTCGTCGCGACAGTTCTGTTGGCCATTCCCCGGCAGTTGGCACGCTACAATGGACGCAGTCGAGAGCTGCGTCAATTAATAAATCGGGATGATTTATTTATTGACAGGGCCGTTCGCAGCTCCTTAGGATGGGCAGCTACACGCGGTCGAAACCGCGCAGGCCAACAAAAACGTCCAACGGAGAGGGAATAGATGCGTCATTCACTTGGACTGTTCACAGCGTTCGCGCTTGCTCTGGGCACCACCGGCAGTTTCGCTGCCGACAAACCGATCGTGGGTCTCATCACCAAGACCAACACCAATCCGTTCTTCGTGAAGATGAAGGCCGGCGCCGACGAGGCAGCGAAGGCGAATGACGTCGAGCTGCGCTCGTTTGCCGGAAAGGTCGACGGCGACAACGAGAGCCAGGTGGCGGCCATTGAGAACCTGATCGCCGCCGGTGCCAAAGGCATCCTGATCACACCGAACGACTCCCGCGCCATCGTTCCGGCTGTCGAGAAGGCACGCGCCGCCGGCATTTTGGTCATTGCTCTTGATACCCCGCTCGATCCGGCGAGTGCGGCGGATGCGACGTTTGCAACGGACAATTTCCTGGCGGGTCAAATGATCGGCCAATGGGCCGCCAAGACGCTGGGGGCCAAGGCGGCATCGGCGAAGATTGCGCTGCTCGACCTCAACGTGAACCAGATCTCGGTCGATGTCGCCCGCGACCAGGGCTTTCTGAAAGGCTTTGGCATTGACCTCGGCAACCCCGCCAAGATCGGCGACGAGAAGGATGCGCGCATCGTCGGTCATGATGTGACGCTCGGCAGCGAGGAGGGCGGCCGCAAGGCGATGGAGAATTTGCTGCAGAAGGATCCCGGCATCTCGCTCGTCTACACCATCAACGAGCCTGCGGCGGCGGGAGCTTATGAGGCTCTGCGCTCGGTCGGGCGCGACAAGGACGTGCTGATCGTTTCCGTCGACGGCGGTTGCCCCGGCGTGCGCAACGTGAAGGACGGCGTCATCGGCGCCACCTCCATGCAGTTCCCGCTGCTGATGGCGGCGAAAGGTGTTGAAGCAGTGAAGGCCTTCGCTTCTGGCGGCGGCAAGCCGAAGGCCTCGCCGGGCCTGGACTTCGTCAACACCGGTGTCGAGCTCGTTACCGACAAGCCGGTCGGCGAGATGCCGTCGATCGACAGCGCCGCCGCCTTGAAGAAGTGCTGGGGCTGATCCCACTCCTGACTTGTTGCCGATGGCAAGGACTGGCGCCCCATGATCTGGGCGCCAGATAACGCCGGCGAAGCTCGCCCGAGATTGGCAGGTCTCCACATGCAACGAGGAAAACGGCCATGACTGATATCGGCAGTAGCCGCCCGGCTGCCCAGGCCTTCGAGCTTGTGCTCGACAAGGGCGAGAGCCGTGTCGCCGAATTCGAAGTCCGTGCAAGATCTCCGCTGCAGAAGCTTCAGCACTTCCTGCACGCCAATCCGACGGCCGTGCCGGCAATTGTGCTCCTGCTCAGCGTTGCCGCGTTCGGCTTTACCGTCGGCTCGCGTTTTCTGTCGATGTTCAACCTGTCGCTGATCATCCAGCAGGTCACGATCATCGGCGTGATCGGGGCGGCGCAGACGTTGATCGTGATCACCGCCGGCATTGATTTGTCGGTCGGGGCCATCATGGTGCTGTGCTCCGTCATCATGGGCAAGCTCGCGGTCACGATGGGACTGCCGGCTCCGATCGCGTTCGTTGTCGGTGTCGCCGCAGGCGCCGGCTGCGGCGTGGTCAACGGTGCACTCGTGACCCGGCTCAAGCTGCCGCCCTTCATCGTAACGCTTGGGACGTGGTCGATCTTTTTCGCTCTCAACCTTTGGTATTCAGCGTCTGAGACTATCCGTTCGCAGGAAGTCGCGAAGATCGCCCCGTTGCTCCAGGCACTGGGAACGTCGGTGAACATTTTTGGCGCCCGTTTCACCTACGGCTCCTTCTTCATGCTCGGACTCGTGGCATTGATCTGGTTCGTGCTGAATCGTACGGCCTTCGGGCGCCATCTTTATGCGGTGGGCGACGATCCCGATGCGGCGCGGCTTGCCGGCATCCAAACCGACCGCATCCTCTTCAGCGTCTATGTGATCGCCGGCGTGATTTGCGCGCTCGGTGCGTGGGCATTGATCGGGCGCATTGGGTCGATCAGCCCGCAGGCCGGCCAGACGGCCAATTTGGACAGCATCACGGCGGTGGTCGTCGGTGGTGCCAGCCTGTTCGGCGGGCGTGGTTCGATTGTCGGCACGCTGATCGGCGCCCTCATCGTCGGCGTATTTCGCAACGGGCTTGCCTTGTCCGATGTCGACGTGCTCTGGCAGGAATTCGCCGTCGGCTGGCTGATCATCATCGCAGTCGCACTCGATCAATGGATTCGCAAGGTGTCGGCATGAGCGCAAAACCGAACGTTCCCGGGGTAACACCGCTCCTGCAGGCGCGCGGATTGAACAAGCGCTATGGCCGCGTGACGGCGCTCGATCACGCCGACTTCGATCTCTATCCGGGCGAAATCCTGGCCGTGATCGGAGACAATGGCGCCGGAAAATCATCGCTGATCCGCGCGCTCTCGGGCGCACTCGTTCCGGACGCCGGCGAGATCAAGCTGGCCGGCATGCCAGTCGCATTCCGCTCGCCGCTCGACGCTCAGGCGGCCGGCATCGAGACGGTCTATCAAACGCTCGCACTGTCTCCGAGTTTGTCAATCGCCGACAACATGTTTCTCGGCCGCGAGCTGCGCCGGCCGGGTCCGCTCGGCACGATCTGCCGCATGCTCGATCGCAAGGCCATGCAGCGCATCGCGCGCGAGAAGCTCACCGAGCTTGGCCTCATGACCGTGCAGAGCATCAACCAGCGCGTCGAGACCTTGTCGGGCGGTCAACGCCAGGGCGTGGCGGTGGCAAGGGCCGCGGCATTCGGCTCGCGCGTGGTGATCATGGACGAGCCGACCGCGGCGCTCGGGGTCAAGGAATCGCGTCGTGTGCTGGAACTGATCCTCGATGTGCGACGGCGCGGCGTTTCGGTGGTCTTGATCAGCCACAACATGCCGCATGTGTTCGAGATCGCCGATCGCATCCATATCCATCGACTCGGTCGGCGGCTCACGG
The DNA here is from genome assembly GCF_004571025.1 of Bradyrhizobium niftali. GTDB lineage: Bacteria > Pseudomonadota > Alphaproteobacteria > Rhizobiales > Xanthobacteraceae > Bradyrhizobium > Bradyrhizobium niftali. The sequence continues at coordinate 59,042 of NZ_SPQT01000019.1, forward strand.
TGATCGATCCCAAGGCATACACGATGTCGGATGCGGTCGCCTTCATGACCGGCGCGCGGGCGCCCATCGAAGTTGCGGCGTGACGGCCGTGGATTGTCGATTCACTCGTCAATCACGACCACATAGTCTGCATGAAGAGTGATCGGAGCCTTCGATCCGTCGAGAACCACACGGAGACTCTTCGGGTAATATCCAACGCCAACCACCCTCCCAGTCTTTCCAGCCAAGCGAGGGCCCGCCGTGGGCTTCACCTGAATACGCGACCCCGGTGGAAACCTGGGGTTGGTTTGGGTCGATCCTGACATGGCTGGCTTACGGTTTGACGTAGGCCCAGCCCAACTCCTGCAATTCCATCACGCGCACGACGCCCGACTTCACGACCTCCGCCTGCCGAACAATCGGTATGTCCTTGTTCTCGGCCTTCTGCATCTTCTCCTGGGTGTTGCCGCAGGCCTTGAACGAAACCTCGGGCGTGCTCAGGGCCATCTCTTCGATGCGCGTCTTTACCGGCGAGGTGTCTTCACGCAGCATGTGCAGGCCGGGCCCGAACGTGACGACCTCGATCTTCACCTTCTCGCCGGCGTCCTTGTAGTATTGCGTCACATTGGTTGCGTTGTTGAGCGCGAGATTCATCGCTGCGGGGTCGTTGGTATTCACCTGCAGGATCAAATGATGTTCTCTTTTCTTCGCTGCGGCCGCATCCTCCATGCGGGCAAACGCGGAGTGTTTCCGCGTCGCCGTCGTCGGCTTCGCTGCCTGTTGCCTTGCATGGCTCGCCTTATGCGGGACGGGTTGCCCGTCTGCCGGCGTCCAGTATTTTCCGCCCTGCTCAGCGGCCGAAAACGATGCGGAAACCAGAACGACGATCGCTGCCATCACGACCGCTTTGCCAATATGTTGAAATCTGATCATTACCACCTCCATCGAAGAAAATCATAAGCGCACCATCAACGATTTGGTGTCGCGATCGCGCGCGGCCATTTGCAAGCCGCGGCGATCTTCGCGCGCGCCGCGTCCAGCCCGGCGAGGGAGAACATTCCGTCACGGGCAACGCCGCCCCGTGGTGAGAGCAGGACAATAAGCTCCCCGCCGTCTGGAAGCGACTGCAGCAAGCGAACGACGTCCCCGGTGAACGCGACGCCGGGACCGAATGCCGGGACCGCTGCCGCAACCTGCACCGCCGGGTTGTCATTGACGCGATAGGAAATTGCATCCTCACCGCCTCCGCGGGAGATGCCGGGGCCCGCGAGGGCCAGCTCCGTCCGGCCGCCGCGACAGCGGATCGATAATTGCATCGCGGATTCGCCGGTCTCGCCGCGCGACGATGTCGTGGCGGTCGCGATCGGTGAGTAGTCGATGGGGGAGGTCGTCTGGCTGACGATCCATTCGTCTTCGGGCGTCAGGCGAGGCTGAGGCGCGGTGGTACGCGTCAATCTATTCAGACACGCCAGGCGCTCCGCGTGGTCCTTCTGAAGGCAGGAACGGAGCTGCGTCATGGGATCCTGGGCCAACGCGGTGCCGCCTGTACCGCCGAGTGCGATAAGAAGAAGGACCGCCGCGCGCTTCATTGCGATGCTTGTGTTGCACGGGGCTGGCGATCCAGCCACGCCTGCGCCGCAGGGACGCGCGCAAGACCCGGGACTGTCGCAGCGAGGTTGATGGATTTCCACTTCGGATCGAACCCGGGCGCCTGCAATCTGTCGATCCGGGAGAACAGGTGGTCGATGAAGCGCGCGACGCGCTCGGAGCGGTTCGAGTTGGCCGGCCAATTGAACGCGACCAGAGCGGTCGGCACCGCGATCGTTGAAACCCGTTCGCCCGGTTTGATCAGACCGGGATAGTCGGCTTCACCGAGCGCAGCGGGAAGATAGTAGTCCTCGAATCTGCCGTCGTAGGGGAGGGGCAGGAACTTGAATCCCGGCTCCCAGCGCCCCCGCACGAAGGCATCCACCGGCTTCGATGTAATGAAGACGACGGCTGCCATCTCGCCCTTGCGCATCTGCTCGAGCGCGACCTGATGCGGAATGAACGTCTTTTCCACCTCGAGGTTGAGGCGGCTGAAGATCAGCGGCCCCGAATAGGCCGCAGCGGTGCCCTGCGTATTGAAATTGACCTTCTTGCCGGCGAGATCGCTCAAGCTCTGAATCTCCGGCCGAACGAAGATATGCAGCTCGGACGGGAACAGATTCAGGACATACGCAATTCGCCGCTGGATGTCCGGCACCTGGCTCTTGTACTCCTCGAGCGCGTCGGAGTTGATGATTGCCGCATCGATGCCTCGCAAATAGAGCAGGGAATTCACGTTTTCAGTGGCCCCTCGGGTGACCACCGGCAGGACATGGAGGTTATCCCCATCGTCGACCACACGCGCGATCTCCGCCGCGAGGCGGATCGGCGCGCCCTCGAGAAGACCTCCGGCCAGGCCGATCGTCCAGGCGTTCATGGCGGTCACCTCAGGCCTTGGCTGCGGCGGCTCGGGCCGTGCCAGACGGACCTTGTGAGGCCGAATGTCTTGCGGCCGCGCATCCGCCCAGGGTTGAATGGCCAGGAGCAATGATGCGAGCGCCACGAGCAACAGCAGCCGTTGCAATTCCATGAATCTTTTCATCAACGAACTCCTTGACGCGCACTGCATCCGTGTCTGCGCTTTCGATCCTTGATGGCGCATGTCGGCCTGGAAAATCGCCTCATAAGACCGTGCTATCGGCGCAACGCTTCGAATCGCGCCTTCGCTTCCTTGATTCCTCCAGCTTCGGCCCGCGCATAGAGATTTTGCGCTCTCGTGGGATCGCCTTGCGTTCCATACGTTCCGAAATTCGGAAGGATCAGCGGATCGTAGGTTTCTGCGAGCACGAAGCTTGCTCGAGCGCTGCCCATCTCAGCGGCACGTTCCAGCACGATTCGCGCCGCGCCGATGTTTCCCTGTTCAAGCAGCACGCTGGCGCGCGCAACCAATTTCGCCGCTTGCACCCCTTCGTTGGGATTGACTTCGTTAGGCTTAACTTCTTTAGGATTGACCTGGGCGCCGCCCTGGCTGCGCGCCGCTATGTCCTGGTCTTGGACTGGCTTGTCTCTGACCGGTTTGTCTTGGACTGGTTTGTCTTGGACTGGTTTGTCCTGGACGGGCCGGTTCTGGATTGGCCGTGCGGGCGCTGCCAGCGGCTCCTCGCGCACGGCCTTGCCGGTGGTAGCCGGCGGAGACGCGGCGGAGGGAATCTTCGCCGCAAGCGCGCCGTTGTCTCGATGCGCCGATGCCAGATCCCTTTCCAGTCCCTCGGCCCGCTCACGTTCACGCTGCAACAAGCTGCGCAGCTCGGCCGAGTCGCGCTCTCCAGCTTGCTTGATCCTTGCGGTTTCCTCGGTTGCCTTGGACGCGCGCTCGGTCTGCGCGTCGAGATCGCGGCTTGCTTTCGCGAGATCCCGGGCCAGTTGGTCAGCCCGCTGGCGCTCGCGTTCCGATTGCGCCAGGGACGCGGTATTGTTCGCCTCAGCCTGCTTGAGCTGTGCTGCTTCCCCGCTGGCTTTGGCCGCTTGAGCCTCGTATGCGTAGATCGTGCTGCGTGCCATCGAGAGATCCTGCGCCAGCGCTTCGGCTCTCTCGTGCTCCTTCTGCATCGACCGTCTCTGCTCCGCGGCGCCAGCTTTTGCTGCTTGCGTCAGCCTGGCGACTTCGTCGCCGGAATTTGCAGCCAGCGCCGTCTGCGCATCAATATCTCGTCGCGCAGCCGCAAGCGCCTGCTCCAGCTGGCCGGTCCGATCCCGCTCCTGTTGCAGGGATTTCTGCAACTCCACCGCATCGTCCCCTGTTGCCGCTTTCAGCAGGGAGGGGCCCTCGCTGGCTTTCGCCAACAGCGCTGTTTGCGCCTGATATGCATGAATGGCGCTTCGCGTCAGGGCGAGATCCTGCGCAAGCGTGTCGGCCCTTTCGCGTTCCTTCTGCACCAATTGCCCCAAGTCCTCGGCACTGGCCTCCGCCGCCCGACTGCGCTGCGAAAGGTCCTCGTTCACGTTTGCCGCCAGCGCAGCCTGGGTTTCGGCATCGTGCCGCGCGGCTGCCAGAGTCTGCTCCAGCCGCGCCGACCGTTCACGCTCCTGCTGCAGTGTCTTCTGCTGCTCCGTAGCGACGCTATTCCCCGCTTGCTTCAGCGCGGCGACTTCCTCACCCGATTTCGTCGCCAGCGCGGTCTGGATTTCGACATCGCGCCGCGCGGCTGCGAGATCCTGCTCCAGCCGCGCCGACCGTTCACGCTCCTGCTGCAGCGTCTTCTGCAGCTCCGTGGCGACGCTCTCTCCCGTCTGTTTCAGCGGGGATACTTCCTCACCTGATTTCGTCGCCAGCGCGGTTTGGGTTTCGACATCGCGCCGCGCGGCTGCGAGGTCCTGCTCCAGCCGCGCCGACTGTTCACGCTCCTGCTGCAGCGTCTTCTGCAGCTCCGTGGCGACGCTCTCGCCCGCCTGTTTCAGCGAGGATACTTCCTCACCTGATTTCGTCGCCAGCGCGGTTTGGGTTTCGACATCGCGCCGCGCGGCTGCGAGATCCTGCTCCAGCCGCGCCGACCGCTCGCGCTCCTCCTGCAGGAATGCCTGCAGCTCAGCGGCGCCACTCTCGCCCGCTTGATTCGGCCGGGAAGCTTCCTTCAGTCGGAAGCCTTCCTCGACGGCCTTCGCCGCCAACGCCTTTTGCATTTCGGCGGCCTCGCGCCGCACATCGTCAAGTGCCTGTACCAGCCACTCGACCCGATCATGCTCCTGCTCGAGATGTTGCAGCAACTCTATGTCGCGCCTTGCGAAGCCAAGTTCGCACGACAGCGACTCCGCCCAGTCGCGTTGCTGTTTCGGAGGCTGCTGCAGGGCCCCTGTGTCGCTCGTCGTCGCTTGCGCAACCTGTATCGATTTGTCGCTGCCGCCCAGGCGCGGCAGCAACTTCTTGAACTCGTCAGAACCGCGATCGCGGGCAGTCGTCGCCTGTTGCGCGTCTGCGAGGTGCCGCGCCTGATCCTGGGAAGCCTCCGTTTCCGACGCCCATGTCATAGCGAGCATGACCGCTGCCATCCACAGGGGGACGCATCTTCCCCGCGTGAGAGAGGTCTTCACCACTTTCTCGGTAAACATGACTGTGCGACTCATCTGCAATCACCTGTCGCGTGGCGATACGATTTGCCCCGGATGCATCACTATGCCCTGCATCTTTACGCGAATCATATAGCTCGCATGGAGGACCCTCCCCACCACTTTTGGGTTAGGCCACAGATTGTGTTCCAATCATCGAAGCCGTGAAGGGCTCAAAGCTCTCTTCCGTGTATCTGTATTTCGCGAATGGAACTGATCGCCAACGAACGGTGGCGGGCCCGCCGTCTTCGCCAATGAGCGGCTCCAGTGAGCTGGAGACTGGGGCCGCCCATTCCGGGCCTGCCTTCAGGAATGGACAAAGAACAAGAACGGCAAGCGCGCTTCTATCGCGCCCCGATAGGGGCGCGGAGCAAGCATTACTGGCTGCTACTGCCTTCGGCCGACGGGTCAACAATTCTTACGTGCAACCACAACCAACCGCGCTAGAAATCTCGCTTTTGCTGCTTGAAGAACGGCAGCAGCTTCTCGAAAATCTCATCCCGATGCCGGTCGATTTCGCGGTTGAGTGCGTCACTAAAGCCAGGCGCATGGGTATGGATTGTTTCCCGGTCTGCCGAGACTTTCGTCGGCGTTCCGCAGAGGTCTACCCAGCCGCTGAGGGCTTTGCCGTCCCATTCAATGGTCTGCGTGCGACTAATCGACAAGCTCGCCTCCGAGTAGCGACTTCCTGGGTCGCCATTGCATTGCCTTCAACCCTGAGGAAAGCAGCCATTGTTGCCAAGAGCAGCCCGTCAGAACAACTGCTATGGATGGGTACTCCCTATGCATGGCAGCCTGTGCCAAGCGCTATTTGAAATTATACATCGAGTGTCCAATGATGTCTTGCACGCGGGTATCGAGTCTCGGAAATGAAGGGCCCCGGCTGGGGCTACCAATCGGGGCGCCTTAATGGTTCGTATCGCTCTTCTTCGACTTGTCGCGTGGCTGCTCACGGCTATCGTCACTTTCGTAACGCTCGGACCTGAGGGCGTTCGGCCTCACCCTGTTCTCGGGCAGCAAGGCGATCACGCGCTTGCCTTTCTTCTGGTCGGGATTCTCTTTGCCCTAGCCTATCCGCAGCGGCGCTGGACTGCTTCCGCGGTCGCCGTTGTCCTGATCGGCCTGCTTGAGATTATGCAACTATGGGCGCCGGGACGGCACGCGAGGTTTGAGGATTTTGTGGTCGATGCGCTCTCGGCCTGCGTTGGCCTCGCGCTGACCGCCGCGGCCGCTCGGATGATAGCACATGTTGGCCAAGATTCCGACCCGTTGACACGCGAACGTCCTTAATGAGCAGGCTGATCAGCCTCACCCAGAGCTTCTTGCGCGTCACATACCACGCGCGGAATCGCTAAAGCACGGTGAGCTGCAAAAGCGCACGTCAGCCCCCGCGACGGTCATGCGGTGTTACCGGTGTTTCTCCTGCCGCCTTTGCCGAGGAGATAGTTCGCCATGGAAGCAACGTCCCCGGCCTCCGGCAGGTGGCGCGACGCGCTACGGCCGGCGATGTGCGGGTGGCCGTCGCATCCCAAGAATGATGAAGCCGGGCGCGATGGCCTTGTGACGCCGAGTCTACCGACTTCGTGGGCCAGGTGAGTTATCCGCGGGTGAGGGATTGATCATCGGAAGCAGGGCATTCGGGCCGCTGCTGCGCGATTTCTGCAGGACGTCCACGAATTGCCTATGCACAATGGCGTGCAGGCAGGCTCGATGCGTATGCGTGGGGGGCGCCGCGTAGTTGATTTATTGCTCCACCGTCCTCGTACCGCCAGCGCCGGCCTCATCGGCCGCTTGCTCATCCGGAGCAGGTCGCTCTCGACGCCTTGGGGGAGCGCGTACCGGCGAGCAGTTCGCAGTCGAACCGCAATGCAAATTATCCGTGGAGCTGACCGAGACGAAGCGCACCGTCAATCGAGCTCAGTGCATTGGTGCACGGACACTTCGTCGCCGCCTGGATCGGTGCTGCGGATCGTCGAATTTGAGCTCGGCAACCAGTCGCCAAAGCTGAACCTCGTGACCATCGGCCAACCGTCCGGCCCGCTTGGTTGCGGACGCGTCGTCAGGGCAGTGAAGGTTGACGACGCTTCCCAATTGGCCATGTTCATCCAGAACGTACGCACGATAGTGTGGCATCGCAAATCCCCAGGCGCGACTGCATCTTACCTGCAGGCTTGTTCCGCGGTGAAAAGATTTTGGGTCATTACGAGCTACCTCTGATGGGCGACATGCACGCTGCTGTAGCTCGTCCCGAACTCCACTCATGCGGCCAGACCCGCCGGTGCACGTTTCAACACCTCGGACGCGCACGCTCAGGCATGACGACGAAGATGCCTGGACCGCTCCCGAACCTTCGGAAGCTCGCTGCCCTGATAACCGTTGGGGTTCTGCAATTGCCAACGCCAATGGTCCGCACACATTTGCTCCAACGACCGCGTCGATGCCCAGCCCAACGCGTTCTTCGCAAACGTCGGGTCGGCATAGCAGGCGGCGACATCACCGGCTCGGCGCTCCCTGATTTCATAGGGGATTGATCGCCCGCTCACCGATTCAAACGTACGGACGATGTCCAGAACGCTGCTGCCGTTGCCCGTTCCAAGATTGACCGTGATCAGACCGGGCTGTCCGAGTTGGCGCAGGGCACTCAAATGCCCGGATGCGAGATCGACCACATGAATGAAGTCGCGGATTCCGGTGCCATCAGGCGTGTCATAGTCGTTTCCCCAGATCTGCAGCGTCTCCCGCCGTCCAATCGCCACCTGCGCCACAAACGGCAACAGATTGCTGGGAACGCCCAGCGGGTCTTCCCCGACGAGCCCGCTTTCGTGCGCGCCAACCGGGTTGAAGTAGCGCAGACTGCCGATCCGCCAGCCGTCGTCGGACCTGCAGAGATCCTTCAGCATCTCTTCGATGACGAGCTTTGTGCGGCCGTACGGATTGGTCGGACCGAGGGGATGCTTCTCGTCGAGCGGCAGGTATCTGGGCATCCCGTAGACGGTCGCCGACGAGCTGAACACGAGCGTCTTTACATGCGCCCTCTTCATGGCCGACACCAGCCGCATCGTTCCAAGGACGTTGTTCTCGTAATACATCATGGGCCGTACGTTGGAATCGCCCACCGCCTTCAGTCCTGCAAGGTGAATGACCGCAGTCACTGCGCAGGCACGAAGCATGTCGTAGATCAGCTCTTCATTCCGGATATCGGCATGCCGAAAGATGAGCGATCGCCCGCAGATGGACTGGACCCGCTCGAGCGAGGCCTTGTTGCTGTTGGAAAGGTTGTCGACGGCGACGACGTCGAACCCGGCGTCCAGCAATGCGATACAGACGTGGGACCCGATGTAGCCGGCACCTCCGGTCACCAAGATCATTTCGGACACCTTTCGCTCAACCGGCCTCCGTCCACCGTGGACACCACTCTACTTGCAAGTCGTACCGCCGGAAGCGACGATTTTGGGCTTTAAGAACTACCTCTGATGGGCATTCAGACACTTCGTTCAATTTCACTGGTTTCTGCAATCGGTCTGCGGGCTGTCCAAACGGAACGAGGGCGAGGACTGCAGGAGTGCGCCTTGGATACGCAGGGCAGAGGAGCGCGCCGAGAACTGCAAAGGCTCCCAATGCTCAAGTCTCGAGGCGGTCAGTAAGGGAGCTCTTCCAATTCCGTGGCCTACCGAAGCAGGCTGACCAGTTTCATTTCCGCTGGAACGAGAGCGAGTCGTCCGTGTTACGGTGCGAGGTCACGCCGCTTGTGGCCTCGTCATCTGCTGCCGGCTGCAGCGATTCAGCTGAGGTCACGTCGATGCGTCCCGTCGCCGCTGGGGCGTTTAAATTGCTTAGTTTCTTTCGGGGAGGTGCCTCAAGACCATCCTGGTATCGCAGGGTGACCTCGATGGCATCACCGGGCTGCAACTCGGTGTCTTCGTTCGCAGCAATCCGTTCCGGCCCGTTTTCGCCTTTCCGGATGATAGCGATGCCCGGCTTGCTGCCGCCTCCTCCAGCGAGCTGCGATCGAACCATTGCAGTATACTGAAGCTTCTCACCGACGCTCTGTAGCCTCTCGCGAATTTGGTTGAGCTTTAAGCTCGTGTCCTGTAGCTCGCGGAATAGCTCGAGGCGCCGTTGATCATCGAGTTTTGTCAGCTTTCTGACGAGTTCGTCCTGCTGCTTCTTGACCTGCATCAGTTGTGCGGAAGTCTGCAGCTTCCGGGTTGAGGACAACAACACCGCGCGGCGCGCATCTGTAACGCGAGGGCTGGTCAAGCTTCCCCTGGCGAATAGGTCCTGCGCCTTTTGCAGCTCTTCCAGGTCTGACTGAAATCCCTCTTCCTCTCTCTTCTGTTGCTCAGACAGTACGCGCACCTCCTCGTCTCCTTGTCGGACTCCCCGCTCAAGAAACGATTTCTCCTGCTGATGATCGCTCTGCTTGATCTTCAAGTATTCCGTTTCTGCATGTACGATTTCTGAAATCGCCGACCGAGCCACGGGAACGTCCGTCAGTGCGCCTGGGCTAATCTGAGTGGCCTCTCCGAGTTCGCTCTTGATGCGCCACATATGCGCCTGTTCCCTGGCGAACTCGGTCCAAAGGGATCCATATTCGCTTCGCAGGTCGGCTGACTCGAGATAGGGGTTGTTCATCTTGATGCGCATGATGTCGTAGCCGCCCGCGATGGCGACAAGCTGGCGCGCAGTCATGGACGGGCGATAGGTGTATTCCCCCGGCTTCGAAATGTCTCCGTTTATGTAAACCGGCCTATACTCGGCGACCGTCGTCGTGATCCCGTCTCCGTCGATGACGACGATAACCTCGCGGCCATCTGGGGTCCTCTGTCGAAAGACCTTGCTTGTCAGTGCAGCGCCGATCTTGGCTCGAATCTGCTGCACGGGCAGGCCCGCTACTTGGAGCAGCCCGACTAGCGGCAAGGAAATATTGCCATCCATCTGGACGGGAGCCCGATGTCGTAGCTCGGGGACGCCTGCGACCGTAACCTCAAGAACATCTCCAACGCTCACTCGATATTCGGCCTTCGCATGAGCCGAAATCGTCAGACTGAACGCGATCAGGCTCCATCTAATGCATCGATTGCGCGGCCTGCTAAACATTGCGTCACGGAAACGATTGCGTGGTGTGAAGCTCGGCATGGCAGCAAACTCTCCATACGGACGTGGTCATCCAGCGAGGTCGTTCAAATCGGTCTATGGCGACGACGCGGCACCACCACCGTAGGGGCAATCGCTTCAAAGGGTGGTCTGAAACTAACGCTCGTTTCCTCGGCGCGCTGGGCCGCTCATAGCCTCGTCTTGGACTGATCTGTCCGTACAATTTAGTCCCGGGCCGCCCCTACTCAATCGACCATCGTGGTTACTCCACTCTACCCATTTATTGCCAACTCCGCCGCGTGATCGAATGCTACTGTTTTTAACGGTCGGCGGACTGGGAGTTACAGGTGAGTTATGCGTTTTCCAATTCGCCCGCTCCAGCGAAGCGCCAAGCGCATTTTGTCGCTGGAAGCAGGGCAGTTGCGGCGGGCACCGGTAAGAACCGCTTGGCTGCATTGCTCGTATTGGCGGCAAGTGCTGAACTTGTACTCGTAGCTATTGCCGCATATTCCGCGGCTGTTCTCTATCATCGGCTTGTCCTGCTCGACGCTCCGGATGCCTCCAAGTACATCCAGCAATCAATCTTCATTTCCACGTTGCAGCTGCTCGTTTCCGTAGGGCTGCGTCAATATTCGCGGATCCAGACGCAGCCCCGGCACGTGTTCCTATGGAGCGGTGCTAGCTCCGTCTTCTTCGTATTCTCCTTTTTCATTTCGACTATATTTCTTCTCAAGATCTCGGACAGCTTTTCGCGAGCCACCGTCATAGCCCAGGCGGTGAGCGTTCTTCTTGCAGTACTCTGCACGCGGACGGTGTGGTTCTCTCTTTTGCAGCCGGCCATTGCGTCCGGGCTGATAGATGCCAGGCGCGTCATTCTTATCGGAGACCCGTCTCACTGTTCGGATTTCTCTGCTCGCGTGTTCGTCAGCGGAATCAGGACGATTCGTTCGTTTGAATTCCCGACGGCTGGCCCGAGTTCTTCGGCAATGGTGTCTGCCGGCGGAGCTCTTCCTCAGGCGCACCAACTGCTCGCGGATTGCCGACCTCTCCGAGCGGACGACATTGTCATTCTAAGTTCGGAGTCCGATGTCCCGGCTGCCCTTGCGCTGGCTAGGGCTCTATCCGAGCTGCCGGTCGACGTTCACGTCGTCCCGGTCGGCGCTATCGATCTGATCGCCATGTCGCGGATCAACCAATTCGGCAACGTGGTGACGATGCGGATATTCCAGTGTCCCCTCACTCAGTTCAACCGAGCAGTCAAGCGAGTGTTCGACATTGCGGCCTCTATCGCAGGACTCGTTTTGGCTATTCCCTTCTTCGTTCTCATTCCTATCCTGATCAAGCTGGATTCCCGCGGACCGGTACTGTTTCGCCAGACGCGGCATGGTTACAACAATGAGCCCATTCGCGTATTGAAATTCAGATCAATGATCGTAATGGAAGATGGCGACAAGTTCAGTCCTGCCGTCAGAAACGATCCACGTGTAACCCGAGTCGGCCGCTTCTTGCGCCGCACCAATCTCGACGAACTTCCGCAGCTATTCAACGTGCTCATGGGCAACATGTCCCTCGTTGGCCCCCGTCCGCACGCGACCTCGCAGAACGAGACGTTTGCCCGGCTCATTGCGTCGTTTTACCGTCGTCACAACGTCAAGCCCGGCATTACCGGCTGGGCTCAGGTCAACGGATATCGTGGCGACATCGATACACTTGAGAAGATGCGCCGGCGTGTTGAGCATGATCTCTTCTACATCGACAACTGGTCGCTTCTCCTCGACGTCAAGATCGTCATCCTGACCCTGTTCTCGAGAAAGGTGTATCGGAATGCATACTAGCTTTCACTAGTGGCCTTCAACTTAGTGTAGCGCACGGAGCGTGCTAGTGCCCGCCGCCATGCGTTCGTTTCGCCGGATTGTGTGTCGCCTTGGGTAATGTCTAGCAGCGCAGGTACGAGAACATGGCACAGACGCGTAGAACGGAAGATTCGACAGATTCGGAAGAATTCCGTTCGCCAGCCGAGTCCTTGGCGGCCGCCTTGGCTTTCGTACGGCGGCACCTCACGATCATGTCGCTTGCGTTTTTGGTTACGGTTGGCGGTGCTACTCTGTACCTCGCCACCGCAACGCAGACCTACACCGCCACTTCGAAGCTCGTCATAGATGCGAAAGCGCCTCCGATCGACGCTGCGTCTGCTTCAACGATGGTCGAAAGTCAGATCGCCATCATAAAATCGGAGGGCCTGGCACGCGCTGTAATAAGGAAATTAGGTCTGGCGGAAGATGCGGAGTTTGGCGCGCCATCCGGCGGCTTGCGCGGCACGATCAAGTCGATATTGCGAATGTTCGGGTTAATGGAACCAGAAACGGAATTTGACGTGATGCGCCGAGCTCTGCGGTCGTTCGATCGCAGGCTCTCGGCTAAGCGTGTCGGTCTTACCTACATCATCGAGATTACATTCGACTCGGCAGATCCCCAGCGAGCTGCAAAGATTCTGAACACCATCGGGGAGACGCATATTGCGGCTCAAATGGAGGCGAAATTCAAGTCGGGCCTGGGCGAAGAAAAATGGGTCAAGGATAGGATCGCCGAACTAAGCATCAAAGCGTCAGCCGCCCAGAAGGCGGTGACCGAATATCAAGCCGGGGGCGCAGGTAAGTCATCGTCGCAATCCCCGGCTAATGCGCAGGGCAATCTCCGCGAGCTGGAAGCTGCTGCGGAAACTTCCACAAAGGCTTATGAGAACTTTGTCCGCATGCTCCGCTACATGGAGGCACAGCAGCAATCCTCCAATACCGAAGCGCATTTGTTGATCGAGGCGTCTCGTCCCTTGGAAGCCAGCTCTCCGAAGCCGCTTATCGTTTTTGGAATATCGATCGTTGGAGGGCTGTTTCTTGGCATCGCGCTCGGAATGCTGCGCGATCTATTTGTTCGAGACATCCTCGTCGTCGGAGACGCGACCAGGGTGCCATCTGGGGGCGCTTGTGAACCGGCACAACCGGCTGTGGTCAATCAGAACTATCCGTTGGCTGTCTTGTCGCGGCTTCGACGGCAAGACGCGCGGGACGAGCCTGGAGCACTAGGAGTGCAGGGCGGTTTCAGACGCGGCCCGGACGCCTAGTCGAGTGATGTTGTTTCGATCGGCCCCCTCAATCAATATCGAGGAGCGAGAACTCTGAGAATCCTGATTGTCTGCGGACCATTCCTCTACGGAATGAGTGCCAGAGCTGTTCAAAACCGACGGTTGGCCAGAACTCTCGCCGCCGTCAATGAGAACACTGTATCCGTTCTTTCCTTTGATGCCGAGGTGGGCGGGCGGCCGGATCACTCGCAATTCCACGATGAGATAGAAGTGGTGCGGTTCCCTCTCTCGAGTGCGATCCAGGGCATCGTCCGGAAGCTAAACCTGGTTCGTTCGACGATCGTCAACAGAGTTGCCACGGAGTTCACCTGCAACTTCATGTACCCAAAATCGAATCTGCTGATCGGCGCTCTTCGCCGTCGGGTGGAGGAGTTCCAACCCGAGCTCGCGATATTCGTCGCACAGCCGTTTTTTGTACCACTGCTCGGACTGCAACTGGAATGCCTCGATGAAATTCGAAAAGTCGCTTTCTTCTCGGATCCCTGGCCGTATCGGGGTCTACCTTCACCTTACAACAGACATGCTTTTCCTTTGGCAGGCAACTACAACAGGAAGTTGATCTCGCAGGTCTACTCGAACTTCGATCGAGTCATATACACGAATTCGTCCGCCGTGGAGTTCATGCTTGATCATTATCCCGAGCTCAAGCGCAACTCCGGCAAGTTGGCTGTGGCGGCGCATCTCGCAGATGAACTCATTGACATTCCGTCGACAGAAGTAGTTGAGCGAGTCCGATCGTCAGTGGTTCATCTTGGTGATTTGTCCAAGGAACGATTCTCGCCGCAACTCAAAAAGGCGATGGCCCAGTGTATCCATTCGCACGGGATGTCGTTCACGTTCATCGGCAGCGTTTGCAAGAAGCTAAAGCAAAGCCTTGAGAGCGGTGAGTTCGGGAACAGCGTATGTCTTTTGGGGCCGTTACCCGACAAGTTTAGCAGGTACATCGCGAGCAGGGCATTGGCGAATCTGATCGTTGAAGCCGACATCAAGGATAGCCCGTTCCTTCCCAGCAAGCTTACGGATGTTTTGACGAGCTCTGATCGTTGGGTTTTCGTTTCTGGCACACGGAGGCAGCCCGGCGTTGGTATCACGCCGGGGGGGGGCGAAAAAGGAATATGCGTTCCTCACGATAGTTTTGCGATTGTCGATGCATTGCTCGCCGTCACCCACTTGCATGCCGTCAACGCCGATCCGTGCGTTGGCTCGTTGCGGGCCGGGGCGATTGAACGAAATCGAAACTTGGCAACGAAATATCTCGAGTAGCAGCGCAATTCTAGGCAGGACGTCCCGTGAGGGCGTCCAAATCAAAGGAAGCGGAAATCGGTTTGCCGCTCATGGTGGAAAGATGAAGATCGCGATTCTCGTTGGAACTCGCCCGGAGATTATCAAGATGGCGCCGGTCATTCGCGAATGCCGGAAGCGAAAGATCGACTACTTCATCATTCATTCGAAGCAACACTACTCTGAGAAGCTCGACGCGATCTTCTTCTCCGAACTCGATCTCCCCGCACCAAAGTACAATTTGAATGTCGGCTCCGGCGGGCATGCGAACCAAACGGGCCGCATACTGATCGAGCTGGAGCCGATCTTGGTGTCGGAACAACCCAGTATCCTGCTCGTGCAAGGCGACACGAACACGGTGGTGGCCGGCGCGCTCGCCGCGCACAAGCTTCACATCAAGGTCGGGCACATCGAAGCCGGATTGCGCTCTTTTGATCAAACGATGCCCGAGGAAAGCAACCGGATCATCGCGGATCATATCTCGGACTATTTGTTCGCCGTCACCGACTTGCAAGTTGATCAACTAAAACGGGAAGGCCTGCCGGATTCGAAGATATTCAAGGTAGGCAACACGATCGTCGACGCCCTGCTATCTCATCGAAGTCAGGCGGAAAAAACGAGCCAGATCCTATGTGCGCTAAATTTGCAGAAAAAAGGGTATTACCTTCTTACCTCGCACCGGGCCGCAAACGTCGATGATCCGAACGCGCTGATCGAGATCATCCGACTAATCGCCAGGATTCCCGGCAAGGTGTACTGGCCCATACACTATCGTACACAGAAGGTCCTCAAGGAGGCCAAGATTGATTTGCCTTCGAACCTGATTTGGACTGAACCTGTCGGATATTCGGATTTTGTAAAGTTGCTGTCCAATTGCATCGCCGTCGTTACGGATTCGGGTGGAGTGCAGGAAGAAGCCTGCATCCTCGGCGTCCCCTGCGTGACGATTCGTGACCGGACAGAACGTCCCGAGACCGTCGACGTGGGCGCAAACGTACTGGTCCACCGAGACGCAGGAGCGATGCTCGAGGCACTTAATCGGCCGATAGCGCCCTGGGAGAATCCATTCGGAGACGGCCACACCGCCGAGAGGATACTCGACATTGTCACGGAACACGAGGTGCGGCCGGTCCTGCAAACGCTCGATACGGTGTGCGTTGTGGGCCTCGGCTATATGGGACTCCCGACTTCTCTCTTACTTGCGAACGCCGGCGTAAAGGTCGCCGGCGTCGATCTCAACGAAAAGAAGGTGAATGAGATCAGTAGCGGCCACTGTCCGTTCGAGGAGAAGGATATTCCGGAATTATTGGCGGCGACCCTGAAAACAGGAAACTTCAAAGCACTGACGAAGCCCGTGGCGGCGGACGTTTTCGTTGTGGCGGTACCGACCCCGCATGAAAGCAAGAAGTGCGACTTGTCCTACGTTATCTCCGCTGTGAACAGTCTGCTCCCTGTCTTGAACGACGGAAACCTTCTTATCATCGAATCGACCATCAAGCCGAATACTTGCCAGGACGTCGTGCTGCCCATTTTGAAGTCGAAGAATCTGAATGTCGAGGTTGCGCATTGCCCGGAGCGCGCGCTTCCTGGCAATACGCTTCACGAAATAGTGCACAATGATCGCATCATCGGCGCGACTTCGCCGGAAGCGGCACAAAGAGCGGCGAGGCTCTATTCTGTATTTGCGAAGGGGACGATACATCGGACCAACCTCGTGACCGCCGAATGTGCGAAGCTTATGGAAAACACCTTCCGCGACGTCAACATCGCTCTCGCCAACGAGTTTTCTCTGATCGCTGACAAGTTCGGGTTCAGCATCTCGGCCGCGATTCAACTTGCAAACAGGCATCCGCGCGTCAACATTTTGCAGCCGGGGATAGGGGTCGGGGGGCACTGCATCGCTATCGATCCCTGGTTCCTGACCGAAGATGTCGACGGCGATCTAACCCTCATTAGAACCGCCCGCGAACTGAACGATGCGATGCCGAAGCATACCGCCGAGCGAATTCAAAACAAGATCGCTCCGTCCGTGCGGAAAATCGGGATCCTGGGCGTTAGCTACAAGCCGGACGTCGACGATGCCCGCGAGTCTCCGGCGTTGGAGATCGCAAGGCTCCTCTCGAGAGAATACGAAGTCCGCTGTCACGATCCTTTTGTGAAGGATCGGGATTTGAAGCTGTTCCCGATCGACAAGGTCGATGGTTGGGCGGACGTATTGGTCATTCTTTCAAATCATAAGGTCTACGCTTCGCAGAGGTTCGAGTCTCCGCTGCTTTCCTTTGACAAGCTTATCGACGCCGGGGCGCCTCGCTGGCTGAGGGCGCCCGGCCTCGCTGACACAGACTATTTCCCGACAGAATCGCGACACGCGGACCATGATCAATATCCTGCGGCCAAAGATGTTCAAGAGAGTTCATAGGCAATCGGTGTCGTGCCTCAATGTCGTGGTGGTAACGCCTCTCGGCGAAGGAGGACGCGGCGGTATCGATCGTATGATGGATGCGATTCGACAGCGGTTTCGCGAATGTCCGCGAGCAGATGTTTCGCTTCAATTCGTGGTCAGTCGCGGGGCGAACATATATGCGTCGCCTATCGCACTGGTATGGGCCCTTCTCAGGATACTGTGGCTCCACGCGTGGCAGGGGATCGACCTCATTCACATAAACCTCTCTGCGAACGCAAGCACGTACCGCAAGATCGCCATTGCGGCGGTCGCGTCCCTATTGCGAATTCCCTACATCGTCCACCTACATTCGGGTGAATTCGGCCGGTTCTGGGAGTCGTGTAATCGAGTGACCCGCCGTCACATAGAGACGCTCTTTGCGAGAGCCGAAGCGGTAATCGTTCTTGGTCAGGTATGGTCTGACTTGGTCGTTGGAAAGTTGCCGGAATTGTCAGGTCGCACAGTTATCATGCCAAACTCGACCAAAGCGCGGCGTCGCACTTTCCATCCCAATGGCCCGGTCAAAATCCTGTTTCTCGGTCGTCTCTGCGAAGCCAAGGGAATCGGGAATCTTCTTGATTCGTTCGAGATGATTCAGCATCGCAATGATTGGCAGGCAATCTTGGCGGGTGACGGAGCAGTAGCAGAGACACGTATGTTGGTTGAACGCCTTGGACTTTCCCAGCGTGTGAAAGTGCCGGGATGGCTCGACGACGTATCTGTAGCCGCTGAATTGCAGACCGCCGACATTCTCGTTTTGCCCTCGTGGGTCGAGAACCTACCGATGTGCGTGGTGGAAGCGTTTGCTCATGGCTTGGCTGTCGTCTGCACCCCGGTGGGAGCCTTGCCGGAGATTGTGGAGCACGAAAAGACGGGACTCTTGGTGCCCGTGAACAATGCACCGGCTCTGGCCTCGGCTTTGGAGCGGCTTCTAAGCAGTCCCGCCCTTCGTACCAGCTTGGGGCTTCGAGCGCGAGCGCTGCATGCAAGCAGATTTGAGATCAACGCCTACGTCGACAGATTGGTAGGTGTGTGGCGAGGGGCTTCGCGGCCAAGATCGGGGCGAGACGACGCTCGGAGCGCAATGACGACCGGCGTGGGTCGATCGCTAGGATGAGAGGTTTCCGGATGCCACTGGAGCCGGCGCACGCCAGTTCCGTAGCGTCGGGCTAACGACCGGAAAATGGGCGCCGCTGCGTCGAGCGATGGCGTGGCAAGCGCTCGTGGTAACCGCGTCCAACGCTCTACTTCGGAGGTACTCACAATTGGTAGAACGCAGTCCCCTATGAACTCGATCGATATGTTCCTGTTCTGGATAGGCTGTTTCGAATTCTGGATATCCCGGCGTGGATTTAAGGACGACTCGCTATGACAGCTAATGGCTTTGATCATGGAGATTGCGGTGTGCGATTGACCGGCCGCGATGCACCGTGTCTGTGATCTCGCGCTCTCGGATGGGAATTCTGCAACCCGCAGGATAGCGTTGCACATGATCCCGATTGTGAAGGATTGCTTATATTACGGCGCGAGCCGAATCGGCGAGCTGCCGTTCTTGCGGGCACACCTTGCGGCGAGAGCGGCCATAATTCTGTTTCATGAAATACAGCGCGATGCGCGATCAGAGTTGATGACCGGAACGCCGGTTGCGCTCTTCGAGTATTCGCTCAACTGGCTCCGGCAAGAGGGATGGGTCATCGTCAGCATCGATGAATGCATCGAGAGGCTAGCGCGCAATGATCGATCGGAACGTTATGCAGTGCTGACCTTTGACGACGGCTACCGAGATAATGCCTCCGTAGCGCTTCCAATAATGGAACGGCACAATGCGCCGTTCATGGTGTACGTGCCCACCGGCGCCCCAACACGATCGATGCAATCTTGGTGGCTGGGGCTGCGAAGGTTGTTTCTCTCAAGAGATAAAGTTTCAATCGATGCGCTAGGTCGCCAGTTCCAATGTTCCGACCTTCCGAGCAAGACATCCGCGTTGGCTGAGGTGACCCGCTGGGTCCACCAGGATTATCGGCGCGGTGCGATGCTCTCGTCGGCGTTCAACGAGAGCGGGATTTCGTTAGCGAAGTTGAACGACGAGTACTTCCTGGACGAGCGTGAACTCTGCACTCTTGCGCGCCATCCGCTCGCGTCAATCGGCGGCCATTCGACGTCACACCAGGCGCTTTCAACCCTGGACAGCGACTCGGCGCGAGCCGAGCTAGCCGATAATCGAATCTATCTTGAGAATTTGCTGCAATTGCCCGTTCGACACGTCGCATATCCTTATGGCGCGTGCGGACCTCGCGAAGAGGATCTGGCAAGTCAAGCAGGCTTTCAGACTGCGACGACAACGCGACAGGGACGATTGTACGACCACAAGACGAACCATTTTGCGCTTCCCAGAATTGGCATTTCCAGTCGTTCTGCGCTCAGAGCGCGAATGAGCGGCATCATCGAGGGGATGCAGGCGCTCGCGAAGCGCCGTGTCGTCCCTGAGCTCAGAGATCATCAATGATGATCATCGTCGAGCGGCACCGGTTCATCGGGTGCCCGGTCGCAATCCGCGGAGAAATCACAATACGAGTCGTTCTGAACGAACCCAACCGTGAGAGATTTCAGAAATGATAGTTCGAGATATGGCACGATCCGCCAAGCTTCGGCTGATTAAAAGATTTCCGCCAGTATCAGCGAAGGAGCTGTTGCGAGGGGATCAACAGTTAGAAGCCCGTTTGGATTGCGGTCCAGTGCGGGCAGTCGAACTGACCCTGGAGTGGCTATGCCGTGCTCAAGACATGAGCCCGGGTCGCGACGGAGGCGTTTCAGGCTTCTATACGCTTGGATGGGGGTGGTCCGCATCTTACCCGGAGACAACGGGATACATCGTCTGCAGTTTCATTGATCAAGGACTCAAGCGCTGTGACGATAGTCTTCTCGATCGTGCCCGTCTGATGCTGGATTGGCTGGTGAAGATACAGTTTCCTGAAGGCGGATTTCAAAGTGGACTGATCGATACCGCGCGTCCGGTGCCGGTAACCTTCAATACAGGGCAGATACTACTGGGCCTGGCGCGGGGGACGGAGGTGTTCGGCGATCGTTATCGAGATGCCATGGCCCGAGCAGCAGATTGGCTGGTCGAAACACAGGATGCGGACGGCTGTTGGCGACGCGCTCCTACTCCGTTGGCTGCTCCCGGCGAAAAAGCTTATGAAACTCACGTGTCGTGGGGGCTTTTCGAAGCCGCCCGGATTTCCGGCAGACGGTCCTGGGGGGAGGCGGGATTGCGGCAGGTTCGCTGGGCGGTGGGCAAGCTGCAGCCCAACGGTTGGATGGCAGACTGCTGCCTGTCGGATCCTGAGGCACCGCTGACGCATACGCTGGGCTACGCACTTAAGGGGATCGTGGAAGCATATCGCTTCTCAAACGACCGCTTTTTTCTCGAAGCCGCCGTTCGCCTCGCGGATGGACTGGCCACTTGTATCGGACAAGACGGATATCTGGCCGGACGTTTGCGCCGCGATTGGTCTCCAGCGGTCGACTGGGCGTGTGTGACAGGCTCATCGCAGATCGCCTGGTCACTTATGTTTCTTGGCAAGAACGCGGAACGGGCCGGGTATCAGGTGCTTGCGCGCAAGCTGAACCAATTTGTCCGGCGAACGATACCGGTAACGGGAGATATCAACATGGTCGGGGGCATAAGAGGATCCTGCCCGTTCGATGGGGAATATGTCCCGTTGGGGTTTCCGAACTGGGCGGCCAAGTTCACCCTCGATGCGAACCAGTTCGAGATCGACAGCGATCCTGAAAACGGACTTGGCAGTCGCCCATGCAATTGAGTACCACCAATCTGAAGGATAGACTCAGGGACAGTGACTTCGAGGTCTCCTCGATTTCCGCTGTTTCCCCGATACGGTGGACTTTCCTGTCGGCGATCATATCGGCATTGGCCGTGGCCGTTCAGCTTGCGGTTGTCAGTCGGTTCTTGTCGGCATCGCAATTGGGGATCGCCGCGCTGGCAATGATGATCCTGGGATTCGCAACGGTTATCTCCGACTTTGGGATAAACAAGGTCTTGATCAAGGAGCAACATCTAACCCCCGGGCTCAGGACCTTTCTCTATGCTCTCGAACTGATCTTGGGTTTCGCGGTCTGGCTCTTGGTTTGGACAAGTGCGCCTTCGCTGGCCGATTACTACGCGGCACCGGAGCTTGCATCGCTCCTCAGCTGGGGATCCGTTTCTCTATTGATTGTCCCCATTGGACACCAATTTTATTGCCTTCTTTCGAGAGATCTTCGCTTCAAGCAACTGGTTGTTTTTGAAATCGTGGGCTCCATAGTCGGGCTTGTAATAGCTGTTCTTGCAGCCATTCTAGACCAGGGCGCCTATGCGATCGTTTGGGGCTGGGCCGGCAACAGTTGGGTAAAATATTCGCTTCTCGCGCTTGTCGGATGGCGACAATATCCGCTGACGCAAGTGTGGGAGGTCGAAGGTCTCTCGCCGCATCTGAAATTCAGCTTTTACGCGACAGTAGAAAGCATTCTGACCTATATCTCGACCAACATCGACTATCTCCTCATTGGATATTACCTGGGCGCCCGCCAGCTGGGCTACTATGCCTTGGCTTATCAAGTAGCAACTTTTGCGCCTCAGAAGATTGGTCCCATTCTTACGCGAGTCGCATTTCCGATGTTCGCAAGGCAGCAGACGGACGATGCCGTTCTGCGGGCCCGCTATCTGAGTTTTTTGCAACTCTCAATCGTCCTGACGCTGCCTTTGCTTGTCGGCGCCCTGATAACTGCGCCCCTGCTGGTGCAAGTCGTGTTTGGAGTTGGGTGGGAACAGTCAATTCCAATACTTCAGCTACTGACGATCGTTGGCATCGGAAAGATGGTGATAGTTCCAGTCGTCCCACTTCTGTTGGCGAAGGGGCGAGCTGATCTGGCCTTCGCGTCGGGATTGTTAGTTGCCCTGGGCACCCTGGTGGGCTTCTTGCTGGTCGTCGAGATGGGACTGCAGGCCGTTGCGGTGGCTTTTGCCATCGTGGCATGCTGCCATGCAGCCTGCATGCTCGGCCTGGTGAGATGGATGATCCACCTCAAATGGCCGACCTATCTATTGTCGATAAGGACGGCTGTTGTGGCAACAGCTTGGATGAGCCTTGCAGCCTATCTTGTTGTGGCGCAGACCATCATTCCCGTGACACAAACGGGCCGCCTCCTGGCGGCGATTGTCGTCGGTGGAATTGCATATGGGGTCCATATCATGGTCGCGGATCGGCCTATGGCTCTGAAAATTCGGAATTTGCTGACAGGCCGTTCCGATGGAGTAGTTTGATCTCGCTTGTCGTTCTTGAGGCGTCTTCTCCTCGAAGTGAAATGGTTTGCGTATGGACGGTGAGTTCAAGAGTCATCATCACCCCGTTGGCCCCGACTGCGTCGGCGACCAGCCGACCCTGTGCCCATCAGAGCGCTCTTCCAGCCTTGCGACAAATTCTTTAATCGACATGTCACTGAGCAGCCGAAGACGTTGCTCGATCCCAATCGTATTTCTGCGCTTGGGCGTCCTTCTTCTCTTGCTTGGATCGGCGTCGTCCAGTTACGGCGCCAAGCTCCTCTTCAAGTCGAGCTTCGAAGGGCCTCTATTGGGCAGGCCATATGATTGTGGAACATCATGTTGGCAGGATATCGAAGGTTCTGATCCAGTGACCGGCTATCGCTGGGCGCCAGAAATCTGGCGGGGCGGCGGAAAGCTTCAACTTCTCGCAGACACGCCAGTCACGCCAAGTACGGTGAGCACTTATGTTTTCAACGAAATCCAGAAAGTCGTGGGACCGCGAGGGCAGCAAACCTCCGTTCTCTACAGCGAGATACGGCAGCGCGGCGGCGGTGCCACGCAAACCCCCTACCTTCTGACGCCTTCCACGGCTGCGCTGCAGGAAGACCTTTACGTGAGCTATTGGATCAAACTACAGCCTGACTGCTTGGAGAGGCTTGGGGCAAACAACTGGCGGGCGCTCTTCGAATGGAAGACGACTGCTCAACGCAGGCTCATTACATATATTTATACCGACCGCTTGAATAAGCCTTATTGGTTTTTGAAAACGGACGACCTGTCGGGTGGTGTGACGAAAAGCTTCTGGGAAATCGCGAATCATATCGCCCCCGTGCCGATCGGGAAATGGTTCAAGTTCGAGTTTTTTTGGCATCGGAGTGCGCTAGGCGAGGGGCGAGCATGGCAGGCGATCGATGGACGGGTGGTATTTGATCGCTTCGGGCCATTGCTTGGCGGAAACGACCCGATCGACCGGATCATGCTGACGCAAGTTTATGCCGGTGGAGCTGTGCCTAAATATCAGTGGGTGGACGAGATTGAAATATGGGATGGATTTCCCTGCGGAGATGGCGTGCCGTGTGAGCCTGGGTTGACCATTCCGAAATGACTGGTGCAGATGTAGTGTAGCGATGAAAATCTCTGCGGATTAACCCAGAACGTGCGACGAGACTGTGCTGGAGGTTGTTGTGACATGACCGATATCGCGTCTTCTCTGTCAGCCGCTAAGTTCATTGCACGGAAGTACATCCGTGGTTACTCGATAAGCTCGACGTTCGACACGGAAGAAGGACTGTCTGCGTTCAGCAAGGCCGTCCAATCTTCGAAATGCTATCTGGAATATGGCAGCGGCAGCTCAACCGTTCTCGCCGCCAAGTTTGCGCAAAGAATAGTAAGCGTCGAGAGCGATGCCGTCTTTTGCCGTGCCGTGAGAAAGATGCTTCCGGAGCGCGCCGGCATAAGCCTCATCCACGTCGATATCGGGCTGACCCGCCAGTGGGGATATCCGGTTTTCTCGCGGCCGACAGAACGCAGAATCCGCCGCTGGCAAAAATACCCCCAAGCCCCGTGGCAGTCGTATGATTTCTCTCCCGATCTGCTTCTCATCGATGGCCGTTTCAGGGTGGCTTGTGCGCTCGAATCGCTTCTTCATATCGGGGAAGAAACCAAGATTCTAATCGATGACTATCCCGGGCGGCCATACGAGATAATCGAGGAGTTCGCTGATCGTACCGCCCTCTACGGGACCATGGCCGAATTTAGAAAGAAGAAATCGTTTGACAGCGCAAGGTGCAGGGCACAACTGGGCCTTTACTATGCGGATTACCGCTGATCGATCCAGTCAGCCCTTGCCGGCATTGTGCTTACCAGCCGGCTCGCCCCATCACAGCATCAGGCTCGTTCGCTGCATTGGCGCGGGGGCGCTTGCCTGAGTAGAACTGCCAAGATGGAGGTTCAAGCCTGCGATGGACCTGCGGTCGGCGGATCGAGCCGCAATGTCCGAAGCAAGATGTGAGCTTCGGCGAGCCACGCTCATCCATGTACCGGCAAACCACGCTGCCTCATCGCCGCATCATCCAGGATCCCGCGTGGCATTCGTTGTGTTTGCCCGGCCATGAAAAGCAGAAACAAGAGATTGGATTGATGGAAGACCACGCCGTTTGTGAAAAGCAGCACCAGGAACAGTGCAGCGCAGGCCGTCCTGTATTCAGGGTCCAGACGCGACAGGATCACGTACCAGGCATAGAGGGTCGCTGTCGTGCCGGCGAATCCGTAGCAGACCATCAAGCTCAGGAGATCGTTATGAGCAGCCAGCGGGAAAGCGCCATACAGCCAGATCGCTCCATGCCCAAACAGCAGCTCCATCGGCGATGAGTTTTCCAGCACTTGACCATAGTAGCGCCAGATTTCGTCGCGCCCGCTGGTCAAATTGGAGGCGTCCAGCTCGAAGAAATCTCGATCGCGATAAAGAATTCGTTGCAGGAAGGCGTCGGTCAATTCGGGGTTCGACAGAAGATAGGCTGTCGCGACGGCGGAAACGACCAGCATCGCGAGAAAGGTCCTCAAATTGAACGAGCTGAATTTCTTGATGGAGAATGCGAGGAGGAAACCCAGGAGCGCGGATCGAATATTGAGAACGGTTAGCAAAATCAGAGCAACTATGGGAAAGCCGATCCATTGATTGATCATCAACAGCGAGAACTTCGCTACCGTTTGGGCGACGACATGGAACGGTTGCTCATTGAGGACGGTCAACAGATCTGCCTGCAGCCCACCCATACGCGAGAAGAAAATGAGCAGCAGGCCGCAGACAACAGGTGTACCTAATATCAAAGTGCGCTTTCGCAAGCGGACAAAGGTTAGCGGCTCACAGCACGACAGGATCAGCAGGAAAATAATCGGGAGAAAGACGGTTATCGAAAAATAGAACTGCGGGGTGGCGTCGGCAGGTATCCAGAGCAGGTTAACAATCAGCAGCGAAAGGACGATGGCACAAATGACCATGTCTCCGCGGGACGTCCCGGACGTTGCAATCTTCAGGGCTGTCAGTCCTAACGCCAAAAAGACGTAAAGGGCCACCACCGCCGTCCCCTTGTCCCCGGGACTGAGAATGTCGATAGCGCACCTAAACATGAGGAACGAGAACAGCGCGTTGACAAGCATCACACGGGGTGCTCCGCTGAGTTCGCATTTTTCAAGTTCAGATTATCTTTAACGAGTTTTCGGTGCAATTGCCATCGGAGGTCTCTGCCGTGGGCATCTCGACCAGGCGATTTCCGGGAGCCGAGGGCGCCCTCATTGCTGTCAAAAGGCCGGACACACCGTGAGGTGCGTCGGCGCCCTGCTGACCTGCCTGGTGCCACAGGGATGCGCCCGCTCTTTGACCAACCCGGGATGTGCTTCAGCACGACGCCACCACGCTATCGAGGACGTCAATTGTGATAGTCGAAGGCTTGTCGAGACGGCCCTCGAAAAGGATTTGATCGGTAGGCATGCGGACGCCGAAAGACGGCGACAGCCACCCACGGCCCGTTGCTTGGTCGCCGCGAACCACTCTCGGCTTCAATGGGCCGGCGCTTGCGACTCGAATGATTTGACGATTGTCATGGGCGATCATCACCCCGCGCGGATCCGGCTCGATTGTTGAACGGCAGGCCGGGTCCAGGAGAAACGATACGGTAACGCTTCTATCTTCGGCGCCCTCGAGAAGTTCGTCGATGATCGTGAACCGCGATGAGCCATCAAATTCTACTGTCCGCTGGTGCTTCACGCCATATTGCGCAAGGTATCCGTCGTGTTCTGCCACGATCCGCGCAACCGGCGTGTCTTCGGACGATATGAGGCGCGTATTCGCCTTGCTCCCCCAGTTGAATGGTCCAGATGGGCGACTTGATCCAACACTATCGAGCCGCAGCGTGTTGTGGACCGCGGTATCCCTGAACAGGTCCCGCAGGTCCCTGCTTGAGTGATAAAGATACGTTCCTGCATCTACGATAACGGGCTGGTCGCCAACGGAGAGCCAAATGGAAAGCGCGTCCGCATGACCATGCGCAGCAATCGACAGATAGCCGATCGGTCCGTGATCGAACGTGAGTACGACGGGATCTTTCTGCTTGCTTCGGATGACCGAGTAGCCCCCGATCGGAAATGAGCGTACTCCAACGAGTTGTCTTGGCGATGCCTTCGCGGACCCTAGAATGGCATCACGGATGCTCGGATCCTTGGCCGGCGGAGCAAGATGCTGGCGGCCGACGCAATCCGAGACAGCGGCTACAATGGACGAAACATATCTCGGTTCAGGCGCCTGTGTTGTCGCAATAACCCGGCAGTCATCAAAATCGCCGATCGCGGGCACTTTGGCGCCAGCGTCCATCAACCAAAGGGAATGCTCAGCCCATGCCGAAAGCCGATCCACGGTTATTGCCGGCAAGCTGCGTTCGCGTCCGAGTGCAGTAGCCGCAACGAGGAGCAGCTCAATCGAAAATGCAGAGTAGCCGGCTGCTTGTTCGGCACCCACACCATCCGGATAAAGTTGCCGATCAATCTCGGCAAGCAACGCGCGCCAGCTATTCTCGCGCAAAGCGACTGCACCTGGAAATCCTGGCGCCATGATAGAACCCACAATCAGTCCCGCAAGCTCGGCGATGCGATGATTGTTGGCGGACGAATTGAGCGATGGAAAGCGTCGTATCCAATCGACATGCGCAAAGAAGAAGCGAAGCGCGGCCCGACGTTCTACACTGTCGAGGCTATCAATCCCGGCGATGGAGAGCGCCATTGCGACTGAAATGACACGGAGTGCGAGTTCGATGCCGGAGGTCCAGGTGGGCCCACGAAAGGGTGGATTGCCCGCCATCCATGATCCGATCATGCCGGTCAAAAGCATGGACGCGTTGCTGTTCTCCAGCACTGCCCCCGCGGCGAGAGGTACCAAAAATTGCAGTCGGTTGAGCTCCCAGACGCGCTTCATCTCTCGCGTGTTTATTCCATGCCGAAACGAGATATCGAAGGTATAGGCGTCCCATTGCGGAAAGGGTTCGCCGTCCTCGGGATCGATACGCCAGAAGCTCGGAGTCGGGGGGATCGCCGAAGGCGTCGGCCAGCGAGCACCGAGAAGGTCAAAGTTCCCGGCACGGACCCTGTCGGCCTCGCTGGCTATGAGAGCCAACAAGTCCGAAGGCAACGCGTGAATCCGGGCACCAACGCCAGGTATCGCCGCTAGTGGACCAAATGGTTCGATCCTATCCCAGCCGCCGTTGTGCCGGCGCCCGATTTGCTTGGCGGCGGTTTCGACTACCCGGTGGACGATCTCCGACGTGTTCATTGCCGCCAGACGGTCTCGGTACCAGGCAACTCGTCCCAAAGCGGATCTCAAAAGAATCGTCTCACCTGCATGTCGTCGCTAGATTCCACCATAACGAGAGGCCGCGATCGTGCTGGCCTAACGGGGATCGGCCCGAAACGGCGGGCCTGTGAGGTTGGCCCCCGTCGTAGTGGCGGTCGTCCCACGTTTCGTCGTTGCTGCCTTCGAAGCGCCAGGTAGACCATTCTCATGATGCCACCTTGAACGCACGCAAGAAGATCTCGAGATTCACGAACGACCAAAGAAGTCTTTCGTGGTTCTGCCGAGCGTCAAGGTGCTCCGTTACAAGTTGACGGAGCCTATCGCCGCTTACCATTTGTGCCACGCAGGACGTTTCGCTCACCAGCATGTCCCGCAAGAACTCACGATAGGGACCCCTGAACCATTCCTCGATCGGTACCCGGAAGCCGATCTTCTTCCGCCGTATGATTTCCGAGGGCAGAATCTTGTCCATCGCCGCCCGCAAAACTCTCTTGCCTCCCTTGCCCCCGGTCAGAAAGTCGTCCGGGAATCTAGCCACGACGCCCGCCAGCACCGTATCCATAAACGGCATCCGGCCCTCGATTGATCCTGCCATCATCATTCGATCGCCGCGTTCCAAAAGGTTATCCGGAAGCCAAGACGTCTGATCGAAGAACAACATACGTCGCAGGCTGGATCCAATCTGCGACGAATACGGAAACAGGTCGGGCGGGGTTGCTGAAAGCAGTCGCCCCAGCATTGCTTCACTTTCGCCGACCGAAAGACCGCCGAACCATACTCTCATACGGTTTGCGAGATCGCGCTCGCCTGCGGCCAGCGCAACAATTTTTGCACGCCTCATGCCATACGGCAGCGAGCGGACTAGCGGACGGATCAGCCGCTCGTGCAACAGGTGCGGGATGAGCCATTGATAGAGGCCGATCCATCGCTCGGCCCGATACTTCGGATATCCACCCATCAGCTCATCGGCGCCTTCTCCCGTAAGTACCATCTTCACGCTACGAGAAGCCATTTCCGAAAGCATGAAAATCGGGATGTCAGACGCCTCGCTCACCGGAGCACCGCGACGAAGGATGGCGGTCGACCAATGGTCCATGAACGCGCCAGGCTCGACAATCAGATCATTGTGAATGGTACCGAACTGACCTGCAATGACCCGCGCGTGATCGAGCTCCGAATATCCGGCCTCCCGAAAGCCTACCGAGAACGTCCGCACCGGCTCCGTACTGTGTTTGACCATGGTTGCCACGACCGCCGACGAGTCGATGCCACCCGAAAGGTAAGCGCCGTACGGCGCGTCGCTGCGCATGCGAATTCGGACGGCCTCGTCGAACGCACCTTCGAATAATCGAATTGCATCGTTGAACTCCTTGACGTCCGGCACCGTCGTCGCGAACGGCGGCGTATAATAGCGTGTCGACTTCAACATGCCATTTTGCCATACCGCACAATGACCAGGCTGTAGTTTCTTCACCGACTGAAAAAACGTCGACGGCCCCGGAACATAGCGATTAAGAAGATAGTGGCCGAGCGCATCGGAATCTAAGGCGCGGCTGAAGCCCGGGAACTGAACGAGCGGCTCAATCTCTGAGCCGAAGAGAACAGCCCCTTGCGCCTCGGCGAGAAACAGTGGCTTCTTGCCAAAGGCATCGCGGGCAAGCACCAACCGCTGCTCAGCGTCGTCCCACAGCGCAAAGGCGAACATGCCGCGCAATCTGCGCACCGAGTCGAGTTGCCAGGCCCGATATGCCTCGATCAGCACCTCGGTATCCGAGTCCGTACGAAAGTGATGGCCAAGAGAAACGAGCTGCTTCCGCAGCTCAAGGTAATTATAGATCTCGCCATTGAAAACCAAGCTAAAGCGGCCATCCTCGGTCGCCATCGGTTGGGCGCCGCCACCGATGTCGATGATGGAAAGCCGGCGGTGGCCAAAGCCGATTTGATATCGCTCCGCCGTTTCGTAAAGCCGGTAGCCTGAGCCGTCCGGCCCCCGATGTAACATCAAATCGGTAAGCTTGATGAGAGTGTCGCGATCCTGATGCTTCGCGGGCCCGAGAACCCATCCGAAGATCCCACACATTGCAAGATGCCTTATCTGGACGATAGTTTGATGCTACTCGTCAGGTCATATGCTTGTTTCTGGCTACCGCTCCGATTTGAGCTATCAATCAAACTGAAGGTCAGAAGGCTGAAACACGGTTACTCGACGAGAGATCGCTCGCATTAGCGCGGGCCGGCGGCGTCGACTCCAATTAAGGCATAGCAGTGTGCCGTTCGCGGCTTGGTGAGTACGTTAGCGGGGCTTGATGAACACCTTGGACTGAATGGCCTACATCCGCTCGAGGCGGCAGCCCAATGTTTTCTCGCGGTGCTATGCCCAACCTCTGGCGTACAATGGCTTGGGCCAGAATGCCGGCGAACAATGTATTGGTCTTGGCATATCGCCACCACATGCGTCCTGGCTCCTGATAGACGCGGTAAAGCCATTCGAGCCCGAGGTGCTGCATGCGAACTGGCGCCCGCCGTACCGCGCCGGCAAGAATATCGAACGAACCACCGACACCCATGATGAAAGGTATACCGAGCGTATCGCGATACGACGCGAGAAAGCGCTCCTTGCGCGGCGAAGGCATGCCGATAAAAAGGCAGTCGGCGCGACTAGACCGAATTTCGCGGACCACTTGGGCCTCCTGCTCGCGTGTGAAGTAGCCGTCCCTGAGGCCAGCGAACGCGATCGAGGGATGCTTGTCGAGGACTCGCCGCGCGGCCTGTTGCAACACACCAGGCGTCGCTCCGAGAAGATACGGTTTGAAGCCGTCCCTTTCACATAGTGCAAGAATCTCGTTGAGCAGATCGATGCCGGTCACGCGCGACTGGACCGGCAGCCCGATTGCACGAGCTCCCCACACTATGCCCATGCCATCAATGCTGATCACATCACTGCTAGCGACGTCGGCAGCGAGCACCGGATCAAAGCGCATGCTGACTAACTTGGCGACGTTGAGCGCAACATGTTGCAAACGCTGCTGGCTATGCATTGCTGTGCGCGCGAGCTCGACCGTATCGGCCATCGTCAGGACATCAATGGGGCACCCCAGAAATGACGCACGCATCGCCACCCTCCGCTCACCGCCGTGCAGGCGGCGCAGCAAGTCTGATCACCTCTATTCTCATCAAAGCGATGATAGCCCAGGGCCTGCTGAGCAAGTGAAAGCAGAAGGGTTGGTACCTGGGGCTGAGTGGCTACCCAATTGTGAGTAAGTCCGTGTTGAACAGATTCGGGGTCGTCGCCGGCCGCCTGATCCCGCGGCGTGAGAAGCGGAGCTCGAATACAGCCGCGATCGCTGCGGAGGCTCGCAAGCCTCCACGCAGCTGGCTGGTGCGGCGCGAAGGTCGGTTGCCGCTAGTTGGTCGCCGCGGCGTTGAGGCGGCGGGGCAGTACGAATCTCGAGAAAGGCGGCTAATGTTAAGTAGAGCAGGTCGGGCGAACGTCCGGGCCAACCGCTGGAATGCTTAGCAATCGTGTGTTGTCAGGCTGTCACTATAACAGGCCACGGTCTGTCCTGCCCGCGGAGTCCAACTGAGCAGTAACGTCTTCGCCTTACGGATCCCATCATCGATACAGTCGATGGACGCGGAAATCTTGGCGCAAGCCCAAGCGACTGGTAACCAGGGATGGAAGAGCGGGTATTGGTGAGTGACTGGACCGCGACCATAGCTGGAAGCGTCGAAATTGAGCAAACCCGCGATCAGGCTCAATGGCTCAAAATCGCTGATGCGTAGACTTCCCAAGCTGACTCGGCCCTGCGGAAACCGTGCGCAGCTCCAGCAGACCGATATTCTCACGCTCCCATTTGTCGATGAAGCCGTTGCTCACGAACCAACGGGCTCCTGTCACTTGTGGGGCACGCCGAGGCGCTTGCCATGCGCATAACCGATTGCTCGAAGATCAAGCGTTAAGGCGCCGCCTGGGCGATACCGCGCCGACGTTGCTGCAGCGAAGTTATGAAAGTAGCGAGGAGAGGCGTGATCGGGAAAACTATAATGGGATTTGCGAAACAGCCCATGCGCAAGCAAGGAGCTTGGCGACGATCGCAATTTCGAGGTCCGCCCCGGCGTTAGACCATTGGGATGGCACGGAAGATCCGACACTCCGACACTCGCGAGGATGACGACCGCCCCGTTCGAGTTCTCCCACCACTCGTCATCATCAAGAAGGGAACAAGGAGGCTCTATACATGGGTATAAATCACATTTTGAGGCTTTTTTCGCCATACTTCCTAATTAACCAGCGACCCCAGCAGTTGGGGGGGCACTATCAAATCCCGCTGCTTTGGAATCGGCTCGCAGTGTCACGCACTCCGAGCATGCGGTACGTCGTGCGCCTCGTGATGCGCGGCGATGGAATTCCCTGTCTTCAACGGTAAAAGGATAATGGAATGGCCGGCACAATCACGTCGTTTACGTCTCAGCCGCAAAGCAATCTGTATATCGACGGCAACCCCTACAACGTCCAGACGGCGGGCGAGAGCTACAGCCTGACCGAGCCCGACAGCCAGACCCTGCGCTTCGAAATTCACGCAGGTGATCCGGCCTGGTTCGATGGCTCGACTATCGATCGCTCCGAGGTTCAGATGAACAATCTGATTGCGGTCGGCATGCCCACCAACATTTCCTATCAGTTCATGGTGGAGCCCGGCGCCACGAACACCGCGCCGTGGCTTGTGACTGCGGAACTGCACAGCAATGACGGTGACCTTGGTGTGTCCACCTCGCCTCCCTTCGCGATCGAAATGCAGGGCGAACATATGGCAGTCGTGGCCCGATACGGGAACCCCGCGACGGGCAGCGTCACCACCAGGACGCTGTGGACCGACCCCAATCCCATTGTGCGCGGCCAGTATTACAATATTCAGATACAGACCAGCGTAGCCAACAACAGCAGCGGGTTTCTGGACGTCTACATCAACGGGAATCAGGTTGTGAACTACAACGGCCCGTTGGGCTATGGTTCTCGCACGTATTGGGAAGAAGGGCTCTATCGGCATACCTCACCCGAAGTTATGGCCGCCGATTTCCGAAACTTGACGATAACCACAGGATCTCTCCCAGCCCCAACTACGCCGACGACACCGACGACGCCGTCGGTCCAGCCGGCGGTAACCCAGGCCACGGCCTCTCCGGGAACGGGCATCGAGCATGCCGGCGATGTCATCACCCTGTCGCTTGCCTTCAACGAGGCCGTGACGGTAACAGGCACGCCCACGCTGTCGCTCAATGACGGCGGCAAGGCCACCTATGTCAGCGGCTCGGGCACGGGTACGCTCACCTTCAAAACGACTGTGGCGTCGACCGACACCAGCACCTCGGCGCTCGCCATCACCGGCGTGAACCTGCCGAGCGGTACGGCCATCAAGGACGCGAGCGGTACTGCGGCGAACCTGTCGGGTGCGGTGAAGACGTTCACCGGTCTCCAGATCGACCCGATCTTGCCGGCGGTAACCCAGGCCACGGCCACTCCGGGAACGGGTACCGAGCACGTCGGAGACACGATCACGCTGTCGCTCGCCTTCAACGAGGCCGTGACGGTAACAGGCACGCCCACGCTGTCGCTCAATGACGGCAGCAAGGCCACCTACTTTGGCGGCTCGGGCACGGGTACGCTCACCTTCAAAACGACTGTGGCGTCGACCGACACCAGCACCTCGGCGCTCGCCATCACCGGCGTGAATCTGCCGAGCGGTACGGCCATCAAGGACGCGAGCGGAATTGCGGCGAACCTGTCGGCTGCGGTGAAGACTTTCTCCGGCCTGGCGGTTTCGACGGCACCGGTGACGCCGACCCAGCCGACCACGCCGACGACGCCGACCACGCCGACGACACCACCGACGCCGTCAGCGACCAAGCCGGTCCTCACCGTCGCGGATCACTCGCTCTGGGTGGCCGGAAGAGGCGGCAAGGTTGATCTCGGGACCAAGGTGACGACGACCGACTCCAACGATCAGGTGACGGTAAACATCACGGGGTTGCCGAGGTACGAGACCATCACCGACAAGCTCGACGGTCAGACGTTCCGTGGAGATAACATCACGTTGACGGCTGCGCAGGTCGACAGCGGACTGGAACTGCACTCGTACTATCGTGGCGGCGCCCATCCGACCGCAACGCTCACGCTGACTGCAAGTGCGAAGGATCCGACCACCGGTGCGGTTGCGACGGCCTCGCCGCAGACCATCACCGTGGTGGATCCCCGACCTGCGACGACCACGACCACGACGACGTCGTCGCACCACCACCACCACACCGCGACGAATCAGCAGCCTGTTACCACCACGACGGCCGTGGCCCCGACGACCTCGCAGACGACCGAGTCCACGGATCATCAGCACACGGCCGCTGCAAGCACGGGGTCCATGGCAAGCCAGGGCTTTGCGCTGCTCCGGCAGCACTTTGACCCGGCCGCCAGCACCCTGGCAACCACCGCTGCCCATCCGATCATGGCGGCGGATCATCCGGCTGCGACCGGCACCACGATGGCGTCGTTCGCAAGCCAGAGCTTTGCGCTGCTGAACCAGTACTTGGCCGCTCACACCGGCCACGTGGATCCCGGTCAGTTCGTGGCGGCTCTGTCGCAGGCGACCGGTTGGGGGCACGACTCGTTGCTGGCCCGACCGCAACACTAAGGCCGAGCCGCACCCAGGCTCAGCGCCTGGGTGCGGCCCCGTCAATATTTGGGAATGCATGAGAAGGAACATCATACGCGGCCGGTAGCCGCGAAGGGTTGAGTACTAAATGGCGATCCAGAATGGAAATGCCCATGCCGCAGATCTCGGGCTTCGGTCCCTTGCTCTGTTCCTGCGCCTTCATGGCGTGAACGCCGAGCCCGACCAGCTCCGCGACCGTTGCGGAGAGAGCGCAATCGGCATCCGTGCGATGCTTCGCTGCGCCCGCGATTTCGGACTGAAGGTCGGTTCGCGCACGACACATTGGAAACAGCTTGCAGGCATCGGCCTGCCCGGAATCGCAGCGCTGCGCGATGGCGGCTTCCTGCTGCTCGGGAAGGTCGAGGACGACGCCGCGCTTGTGCTGCATCCGACCTCGGCACATCCGAAGCTGATGCCGCGTGCGGAATTTGAAGAAATCTGGGACGGCCGCTTGCTCCTGGCCGGATCTCATGGCCTCGCCGGTCGCGCGCAGCATGCGTTTGCCGGTCTGATTGCGCGCGGGCGTGATCTGGTTGCGCTCGCCGGCGATGCACTGGCCTCTGCACGGTCCGCCGAACGTCGCGATATGCCCGTCCAGGAGCCGGGTCCTGGGCCTGCGGATGGCGATGAGTCGGGACTCATTGCGATGGCGATATTGCTGCGTTGCCATGGCATTGCGGCCGACCCGGAGCAAATTCGCCATCGCATGGGCACCTCGCGGATCGGTGTGACCGAAATCCTGCGCTGTACCAAGGAGTTCGGCGTCAAGGCGCGGGCACAGCGGTCAAGCTGGAACAGGCTTTCCGTCACACCGTTGCCGGCGATCGCCGCGCTGCGCGACGGCAGCTTCCTGGTCCTGGGCAAGGTCATCGACGACAAGATTCTCGTTCAGCGCCCATTGTCTTCCCGACCCGAATCCATGACGCAGGCCGAACTCGAGGCCGTCTGGGATGGCGACATCATCCTGATGACCCGGCGTGCGGCCCTGACGGATCTGTCCAGGCGATTCGATATCGGCTGGTTTCTCGGTGCGGTCCACAAGTATCGCCGTCTTCTCGGCGAAGTGCTGATCGCGTCGTTCTTCCTTCAGGTCTTTGCCCTCGTCGCCCCGCTGTTCTTCCAGGTCGTCATCGACAAGGTACTCGTGCATCGAAGCATCAGCACGCTCGACGTCCTGGTCGCGGGTCTCGTCGCGTTGACCTTGTTCGAGACCGTTCTCGGCACGTTGCGCGTCCATCTGTTCGCGCACACGACGAACCGCATCGACGTCGAGCTCGGCGCCCGGCTGTTTCGTCACCTGATGGCGTTGCCGATCGCATATTTCCAGACACGCCGCGTCGGCGATTCGGTCGCACGCGTTCGCGAGCTTGAGAACATCCGCCAGTTCCTGACGAGCTCGGCGCTCACCCTTGTCATCGATCTTCTGTTCACTGTCGTCTTCCTTGCGGTCATGTTCTACTATTCGGCCGCGTTGACGTGGATCGTTCTGGCGTCGTTCCCGTTCTACATCGGAATTTCCGCCGGCGCCGCGCCGCTGTTTCGCCGCCGCCTCGATGAGAAGTTCAATCGCGGCTCGGAGAACCAGTCCTTCCTGGTCGAAAGCGTCACGGGCGTCGAGACGCTGAAGGCGATGGCAGTCGAGCCGCAGATGCAACGCCGCTGGGAGGAGCAACTCGCCGGCTACGTGGGGGCGAGCTTCCGCGTACTCAGCCTGAACAACACGGCGAGCCAAGCGGTCCAGATGATCAACAAGCTGGTCACGGCCGCAACGCTCTACTTCGGCGCCAAGTTCGTGATCGGCGGCGACCTGACCGTCGGAGAGCTCGTCGCGTTCAACATGCTGGCGGGGCGGGTAAGCATGCCGGTGCTTCGGCTCGCGCAGATGTGGCAGGATTTCCATCAGGCCCGGCTGTCGGTCGATCGTCTCGGCGACATTCTCAACACCATCCCGGAGCCAAGCTTCAGTTCGGCCCGCGCCGCGCTGCCGGCGATCCGCGGCAAGGTCGTATTCGAGCACGCGACCTTCCGCTACCGCGTCGACGGCCCCGAGGTGCTGCACGATGTGTCCTTCGGCATCGAGCCCGGCCAGGTCATCGGTATCGTTGGCTCTTCGGGCTCGGGCAAGAGCACCATCGGCAAGCTGATCCAGCGTCTCTACGTGCCGGAGAGCGGACGCGTGCTGGTCGACGGCGTCGATCTCGCGACGGTCGACCTGACCTGGCTTCGGCGCCAAATCGGCGTGGTCTTGCAGGAGAACGTGCTCTTCAATCGCTCGATCCGCGAGAACATTGCACTCGCCGATCCGTCCATGCCCATGGAGCGCGTCATCGAGGCGGCATCACTCGCCGGCGCACACGACTTCATCCTGGAGCTGCCCGAGGGCTACGACACCATCGTGGGCGAGCGCGGCAGCAGTCTATCCGGCGGGCAGCGCCAGCGTGTCGCGATCGCTCGCGCACTCATTACCAACCCCCGCATCCTTATCCTCGACGAGGCTACCAGTGCGCTCGACTACGAAAGCGAGCGCGCCATCCAGCAGAACATGAAAAGGATCTCCGCCGGCCGGACTGTCATCGTCATCGCTCATAGGCTCTCTACCGTGCGCAATGCGAACCGGATCATCACTCTCGAGCATGGCCGCATCGTCGAGGACGGCAGCCACGACGAACTCATTCGCTCGAACGGGCGCTACGCAAATCTCCACTATCTGCAGGCCGGTATCCATGACGTCCGCTAACCGGAATATCGTTCCGTTTCCGAGAGCCGAGGTCCGACGGCGCGAGCACGAGATCGCGTTTCTGCCGGCGGCACTCGAGATCACCGAATCGCCGCCGTCGCCGATCGGTCGCGCGATCGGGGCGAGCATCATCGCGGTCTTTTGCGTCGCGCTGTTGTGGGCATCGTTGGGCAGCGTCGACATCGTCGCTACTGCGACGGGCAAGATCGTGCCCGGCGGACGCACCAAGCTGATCCAGCCGTTCGAGACAGGCGTTGTTCGCGCCATTCACGTACGTGACGGACAGAGCGTCAAGGCCGGCGATGTGCTGATCGAGCTCGACCCGACGATGACGGACGCCGATCAGGAGCGCCAGAGAAGCGATCTTGTTGCGGCCGAACTCGACGTCGCGCGGCTGCGAGCAGCGCTCACCAGCGATCCGCTTGCCGCCTTCCGATCACCGCAGGGCGCAAGCGCCGCGGAGATCGAGATGCATCGCCAGTTTCTGATCAGCCAGCGCGCCGAGCAGGGCGCCAAGCTTGCGGAGATCGAGCGCCAGCAGGGTCAGAAGGAAGCGGAGCGGGCGACCACATCGGCGAGCGTGGCGAAGCTCCAGGCGACGATACCGGTGCTCCAGGAGCGGGTCGATATTCGCAAGACTCTGGTCGACAAGGCCTTGGCCTCGCGGGTTGTCTATCTCTCCGAGTATCAGGAGCTGGTCGGCCTTCAGCAGGATCTGGTCCTCCAGCAGAGCCGGCTCGGCGAAGCCGACGCCGCCATCGCCCTGCTGAAAGAAACGAAGGAAAGGACTGCCGCGGAGTATCGGCGTGCCACCTATGACGCACTCGCGAAAGCCGAGCAGAAGGCGGCGAGCGCCGCGCAGGAAGTGGTCAAGGCGGATCGGCGCACGAAGCTTCAGCAGTTGACCGCGCCGGTGGACGGCGTCGTTCAGCAACTCGCCGTTCACACGGTGGGCGGCGTGGTGACGCCGGCGCAGTCACTCGCCATCGTGGTTCCAAGCGAGAGTCAGCTCGAGATCGAGGCCATGCTCTCCAACCGCGACATCGGCTTCGTCCATCCCGGACAGAAGGCGGAGATCAAGATCGATACGTTCAACTTCACGCGTTATGGGCTCCTGCATGGGGACGTGCTCAGCGTGTCGACCGACGCCATCACGCGGGACAGGCAGGGCGGACCGAACGACCGCGCGTCGGGCACGGCGCAAGGCAGCAGCGAGCCGAAAGGGCAGGAGCTGGAGTATGCGACGCGGATTTCACTCGACCGCACGCACATGCAGGTGGAGGACAAGCTCGTCAAGCTCGGTCCCGGCATGGCGGTGACGGTCGAGGTCAAGACCGGCGCGCGCACGATCATCAGCTATCTTCTCTCGCCGTTGGCGAGGTACAAGCAGGAATCGCTGCGAGAG
This sequence comes from Bradyrhizobium niftali, assembly GCF_004571025.1. Taxonomy (GTDB): domain Bacteria; phylum Pseudomonadota; class Alphaproteobacteria; order Rhizobiales; family Xanthobacteraceae; genus Bradyrhizobium; species Bradyrhizobium niftali. The sequence goes on from NZ_SPQT01000019.1 coordinate 97,621, forward strand.
CGGTAAAGAGCCCGCTCCCGCAGTCCGCGTCGTCAACCCGAGGCCGACGAGAGTGTCCGCACGACCTCGAGTGCTATGCATGCAAGAGCAGCAGGGAATCTGCTGTCGGGCGCCTGGCCGTCGCGGAGTCGACGAAAGTGTCGCAGCTTCACTCCGCGATGGGGCCGTTCACGAGTCCCTGCATCTACTTGTAGAGCCGTACCGCGGCGTGAGCTCCTGAGTCGACGCCCTTGCGGAGCAGACTGTCGATACGGGGTACCACGACGTGGCTGGAGTGAGGAACCAATGGCGCCGGCTCGTTGAGCTGCGCCATTTCGGAGATCACCTCGATGGGCTTGGCGATCCCTCTGCCCGCATCGACGGCTGAGGGGGCGCGATCGTTTGCCGGCCGTACCAGCGACCCGTGGTTCATTCCCCAGATCGCGGCCTGTGTCCGGTTCTGGACCCTGATCTTGCGCAGGATCGCCTTGACGTGAACCTTCACGGTCGCCTCGGCGATATTGATCTTCCTGGCAACGCACTTGTTGGAATCGCCTTCGATAAGGCAGGATAGAATTGCCTTTTCTCGGGGAGAGAGCTGCGGCAGGATCGCTTCGTCCGCAGCAGCGAGGATGGTTTGTCTGCATTCGCCGGGCTCCGCCGTTTCAGGCTCGCGATCGCGACCGGCATCAAGGGCGAATGACAGGAATGCAGGCGGGAAGACGGTCTCGCCCATCGTCACGAGTTCGACGGATTTGATGAACGCGTCGCACGAATTGACGTTCACGAAGTATCCGTTGGCCCCTGCTCGAAATGCTGAGGCAAGATCGACTGGTCGATAATTGTCGGACACGATGGCGATGCGCGCGTCCGGGTACCTATCTTTCACGAATCCGATTTGTTCTATCGCGACATTGAAGCCATCGCCGGTATGGACGATGAGGAACATCAATTTCTCTGCTTGAAGTGAGTTCGGCAATTCCTCGGGGCTCGATACTGAGGCCGGGATGTGAAAATTTGCCGCGTGCAGGATTTTAGCAATACCTTCTCTAATCAAAACGTTCTTTCCAATAAGAACGGTCTCGCAAGACTGCCGCCTCCTCATTTTACCCTCCAGCCTACTACGCAATGACACAACAGCGATGGGCGGTTGAACTGATATGACTTGTGGTTTTTAGGTATATTGAGCTACCTCGATCGTGTTCCTCCGTTCTGGTCTGGCGTTCTTTGCCTCGTCTCGTTGGTGGATTTCGAGCAATCCATCGTGCTTAAGCTTTTATGAATGTTAGATGCGAATTCGCGATCGCCCTATATACCGTTGGTTATAGACGCGGGACTGCGTATACCCGTGTAATTGCGGTATAAAAACCCGCCTTCCGGCGCAGCCTCTGCGTGAATTAGGTGAGGATGTTCATTCAACATTGAAAGATTTGTTGGTTGTACTCGCTTTTCTATACTAGGTATAAGCGAACGCATTCTGCGAGCGAGTTAACGGCGCGGTATATATTGAACGTTGCGGAAATATCGAAGGGTGCACCGTTGAGGATTACGCCGTTAGGCGGACTGGATGGGTGCTGGGGGCTTGCTCGCCCTCGTCAGATCACCGGAGTCTTACGGGCATTCGCGTTGCATTGCTGCGTGAAGATACGGGAAGCGAACAGATCCGGGCTTGGATTAACCTAAGTATTGCGCTGCGATTCCAACATTGCTTGTATGCTATGCTGCGATTCCAGCGTTGCATGTATGCTGTATGGTGTGGGTGAAACAGAAGAAGGTGCGCGGAGTTTATGTTGGGGGGACTGGCTGAGGAGCGCGTAATGCGACGTATCAGTGTAGTCATTGCTGACCGGCATCCGGTGGTCTTGGAGGGGCTGAGCAAGGTGCTCGGCGCCGCGGCCGATTTCAATATCGTTGCATCTTGTAGCGATGCCGCAAGCTGCATCGAAGCGATCCGGAGCTTGGCGCCCGATATGGCGATTGTCGATCCCGCAATGCCCGAGCTCGCCGCCGCGAAAATTCTTTCGACCGTCAATTCAGAAAATCGTTCGACGCATTTGGTGTTTTTCGTCGCGAGTGAGGATTGCGAACTGGTGTTCTCGGCGACGCCCGTGACCTGCAGTATCATCCTGAGAAATACCGATCCCGAGGCTCTGGTGCAGTCGTTGCGGCATATCGCCAATGGTCACAACGTGCTGCCATCGACCCCATCCGACTCGATCGTGTCGCGCGAGCAGGGCATGACTTCGGAGACCGGACTGACCGCGCTGACGGAACGCGAGCGTCAGATCATGCGGCTGGTCTCCGAAGGATTGTCGAACAAGGAAATCGGGCGCCGGTTGAATACTACCGACGGCACCATCAAGGTGCACCTGCACAACATCTTCCAAAAACTGGAAATCAGCAATCGGACGGTGCTCGCGGCCCTCGCCATCTCGCAACATGATCGCGCGACCGCCCCGCGGGAGAAGACTCAGGATTGAGTCCGACGAGTGGGGAGCGCTGAGGAGAGGCTCGTCACGCACCACCATTCCCGGTCGACGCTCCCACTGCAATGGGCAGGCGGCTCTATTGGATGCAGCGACCCGATCCGAAAGATGCCGGTGATGAAGCTGCGTCTGTCACGGCGGCGCCCCGGCAACGCAACCATTCGACTGGAACAAGTAGTGTTAGGGGCTGAAGCCTGATTTCAAGCGCCGCTTGATTGGCGAGGTCGATGTCCGGGATACCTAATGGGGTAGTCCCTCAGGCCTGGCGCCTGATCCAAAATCGCAGCCAAGGCGTCCGGCGGGAAGTGTACTTTATTCGTCATCTGCGGCTCTGGGTCGATCGCAGTTTGTCCGCTGTCAGGTAAAACGTAGTCGCGGGCTATGACGAACGGCTCCAGACATGATCGCAGAGATGTGCCGATTGGATCTCGGCACATCCGGAGCGACGGCCCTGGCCCTACCTTCCTGCCCCCCCAGTGGTCAGGGTCGTTCCCTCCTGACGGCCTGCCGTCAGGACCGGAACTCTGTCGTTGAGCTGAAAGCGAGTGCGCGGGCGCATCTTGATGTCCCTTCTGTTTCACCGTGCCGTCGAGGACATGGAAATCTGGAGTGCGGCCGGCGACGGCTTTTCCTTTGTGATCACGTATGAGACGCCTGCCGGTGCCGGCTTTCACGGACGTGCCGGCTACGTGGCGTCGTGGCGACCGCTCTATCGGGGTAACGGCGCGATCAAGATTGGCGGTTCGGCGTTTTCAACCTTCGCGGAGGCGGAGAAGGCCTGCAACACGATGCTTGAGTATCTGAAGGGGCTATCGCCGAATTGAAGTGCCCAGCCTGCCGTCAGGCCAGGTCGACTTCGAGTACCTTTGAGCCGAGAGGAGAGGTCGCCCTCGACGGCGAATGCCCGATTCCCGGCGCTCAGGCAGTGTTACCGGCGTCGACCGTCACCACGGTGCCGGTGATGTTCCGGCCGCCTTCACCGAGAAGATATTCGACCACGGAAGCGACGTCGTCGGCTTCGGGCAGGTGGCGCAATGCGCTGCGGCGAGCGATGCGTCGACGGCCTTCGTCGTCCAGGGACCTGGTCAATTCCGTCTCGATGAAGCCGGGTGCGATCGCGTTCACTGTGATGCCGACCCTGCCAACTTCCCGGGCCAGCGAGCGGGTGAAGCCGACAACCGCGGCCTTGGACGCGGCATACACGGACTAACCGCTGTGGCCGGTCGAGGCGACGATGGAGGAAATGTTGACGATCCGCCCCGCGCCGTCGGCCATCATATGGCGCGCCACGTATTTGGTCAGGATCATGGGCGACAATACGTTCAAGCGAATCAAGGCCTCGATATCGGAATTGTGCATGGTCGCCAGCAGTCCGTCGGGACCGACCCCGGCATTGTTGACGAGGCCGTAGATCGCGCCGAATTCGTCGCGCAGCGATTTTGCGAAGGCCGGGATCGCGTTGGTCACCGCAAGGTCGCAGGCGCGGAAATGCAGGCGTCGCTGCGCTTCGCGGACCGCGGCTGCAAGCTCCTCGCTCTCGCGGCGCGCGACGGCGATCACATTATACTCGCCGGATGCGGCGAGCCTGCGCGCGATGGCAAGACCTATACCGCGGCTGCCGCCTGTGACGATGACGTTACGCATCGGTGCGAGCCAGTTTTCCCGCCGCGGTGACGTCGAGCCGCTCGACGAAGCGGATCACCGCAGGCACCTTCCATGCAGCCAGGCAATCTTTGCACTGACCGAGAATCTCCGTGCGAATCCTCTCGTGGCGCTCCGCATTGGTACCGTTGGTGAGGATGACGTCGGCGACCACAATGGCGCCGGTGATCGGGCTCCTGCGCGACCGCGCGCGCGACATCTGGACGGACGCGTGCCGGTTGATCACTGCTTCCACCTCCTCCGGATGCACCTTCAGCCCGCCGATGTTGATAATGCCGCCTCGCCGGCCGACGAAGTGGTATCGTTCGCCGCGCAGCTCGACCATGTCGCCGGTATCGACGAAGCCCTCGGTGTCGGCGAGCGGCGGAGCATCGGCGCCGACATAGGCGCGCGCAGTACGCCGGGAACGGATCCGCAGTGAGCCGTCGACCACCTTCATCTCGACGCCGGCGTGATTCTGCCCGATCAGGTGGGCAGGAAAACCCTCGCGCCCGTCGTCCACGCTGAAACCGACGCCCGCCTCGGTCGAGGCATAGGCGTGCCCGATTGACGCACGCGGAAATGCTCTGGCCAGGCCGTCCAGCACCGCCTGGTCGGCGATTTCGCCGGACAGGCGGACATAGTCTGGCGAGAAATTGGCGGACGCGCCGCTCATCAGGAGCTTGCGCCAATGCGACGGCGTCCCTGAGATGTGGGTAACGCCGCCCGCGCGCAGCCGCGCCACATGGGCGGCAATGGCTTCCCCGGGCTCCGAAAGCACCATCGATCCGCCGCCGATCACGGCCCGCAGGAAAATCTGCAGGCCACCATAGCGGCGGATGTCGTAGAACGTCGTCCAGGTTGCGTTCCGGTGGCGCGCGGGCCCCTCGGCGATAATCGCGCCAGAAAGCCCATCAAGCGTGTGTCGGACGATCTTCGGCAGTCCTGACGTCCCCGAGGTCAGCATCAGCCACTCGGTCGTGCGATCAACCTCCGATCCCATGGCCCTCCGTTCGGGCAGGTCGACGCCGATAACGACGTACTTGCCAGCGCTGCTTCGGTGCAAGGGCCGATCGGTGACGATGGTGTCGATATCGGCCCGCTCGAGCAGGACCTGCAGGCAATCCCAATCCAGGTCGGGCGGGCATAGGAGCATGCGGCGGGCAATGCCGTCGAGCTCGATCATGGCTAGCGCGGACAGCAGCTGTCCCGACGTCGCAAGCAGCACCGAGCGGCCGGACAGCTCGGACGGTCCGCCAGCCAGGCAGCTGTGCTGGATCATGTCGGTCAGCGATACACTGTGCCGGGCATCGGAAATCGTGCGGTCCTTCGGCCCCGCGCCGAGATATTGGCGGAGCGCGATGATGTCAGGCGGGAACATTCTCGTAGGCTCTGACAAACTCACCGAGGGTAGACGGGAAGGCTGCGTCCTCGGCGACAGTGAAGGGATCGATGCCAAGCTCGTCCTCCAGCCGCGCGACCAGGATGGCGAATGCAAGCGAATCGAACCCGGTTTCGTTCAGCGACAGATCGTCCTCAAGCGGCGGAAGCGTGACTTTCTGTTCTTCGGCGATCTGCTTCATCGCGGAGAAGATCTTCGATTTGACCGACATGATACACCTCACATTTCGGCTTTCCGAGCCGGTGTTAGAGCCTGATTTCGCCCTTTACGATGCGCGCGTAGACGGCCCGGTCGATCGAACGATAGTCACCGGTCGCCGGATCACGCAGGAACAGCGGATCGTCCACCACCGAAGGATCGAATCCCTCGCGGATCAGCCGCTGCTTCTGCTGCTTGAAGGTGTCGGTCGTCTCCAACGCCCGGCACAGCCTGACGAAGACTGGAACTGCATAACGCGGCAGCCGATACGAAAGGTGTTCTCTGAGTATCCCGAAGTCGAAATCTCGGCCGACCACCAATGCCGCCATGCCGGCGCGGCCATCCGCCCCGGACACCGCAACTCCATAGGTTGAGGCGTCGAGAACGCCGGTGCAGTCCCTGATTGCGTCGTTCACTTCGCTGGTCGCTACGTTCTCGCCCTTCCAGCGGAAGGTGTCGCCGACGCGGTCGATGAAGTGAAAGTACCCCTGCTCGTCGCGCAACATCAGATCGCCGGTGCGAAACCAGGCATCGCCCACAGCGAAGACGTCGTGCAGAATCTTCTTCCTGGTTGCCTCGGGATCCGTGTAGCCCTCGAAAGGCCGGCCGTCGCGATCGCCAGCGCCGATACGTCCGACAGCCTCGCCGATCTCGCCAGGTGCGCAGGCGATGCAGAGTCCTGCGGCGCTCCGGACCGGGCTGCCGCTGTCGGCATCGATCTTGACGATCGAGGCGGGAAAGCGATGTGCCAGAACCGGCGGGATCCGGCCGATCGCGCCCGGTTTTCCATCGACATTGAACAGCGAGAAATTGCCTTCGGTTGCGGCATAGAATTCGAGGATCTGCGGAATCGCGAACCGGTTGGCGAACATCTCCCAGATGTCGCCGCGCAATCCGTTACCGACGGCCAACCGCAGCCGGTGTCGCGGCTCTTGTTCAGACGCCGGCGCCTTCAGCAAATAGCGGCAAAGCTCGCCGATATACTGGAAGACGGTGCAGTCGAAACGCTCGATGTCGTCCCAGAAGCTGCCAGCGGAAAACTTCTCCGCAATCGCGACCGAGCCGCCCGCGCAGAGCATGCTGCAGGGAGCGGCGACGCCGCCCACGGAGTGATGGAGCGGCAGGCAATCGTAGAGACGATCGTCGATGGACGCGTCCGTCAGTCCGGCAAACCATCCGCCCCAGGCGAGAATGCGGCGATGACTGACGTTCGCCGCCTTCGGTAGGCCCGTCGTGCCCGAGGTGTAGATGAGGAGCGCGCGTCGGTCGATCGCGACGTCGCCACGTTCGGCGGAGGACAGCGGGCGTGGGTCTAAGGCGGCGAGCGCCGCATCCAGATCGCCGCTGGGATCGCCGGTGTCGAGGCTCCAAATTTGCGGCACGCGGTGCAGGTGCGGACGCGAGCTCTCGAACGCATCCACGCATTCGGCGGCGAGGATGAGGTGATCGGCATGAGCGACGTCGATACAATGGGCGAGCGACTGGCCGACCAGCCTGGTGTTGATCAGCGCCGCCGTCCCGCCGACGCTGCTGATGCCGAGCCAGCAGGCGAGGTAGTCCGGCCGGTTCGGCATCAGCACGCAGACGGTGCCTCCGGCATGGAGGCCGAGGTCCCGCGCCCAGCGCGCATACCGGTTGATCCGGGCAGCGAGTTCGCCATAGGTGAAGGATTGGCCATCCGCGAGCAAGGCGGGCCGTCCGGGCTGACGCTGTGCCCAATCCTCCACGATGTCGGCGAACAACCGATGCGGCTGGGCTTCGATCCGTGTGGTTAATGCGATGGCTTGCAGCCAGGTCTTGGCGGCGGACCGTCTGCGCCGCGGAGCGTCACGGCTGGTCGCCCGCTGGATCGCGGCTTTCTTCGGGACGTGATCATCCGGCTGAGCTGGCTCGACGTGCGCGCGCACCGGTTCGATGCTGCTCGCTTGGTTGTCGAAGCAGAACCTCTGTTCAACTGGCTTCATCCGGACCCGGATCCCAGCTGGTTGAGGATCATCCGCTCCATTGCCTTTACCGATCGGAAGTTCTCAGGGGTGATCTCGAATTGGGGAAGGATGAGATCGAACTCGGCTTCGACCTTGAGCATCAATTCGACCATGCCCATCGAGCTGAGCCCGATATCCACGAGTCGCGACTCCGGGTGGACATCGGCGGTGATCGCGTTCTGCTGCAGGACGCTCCTGACGACCGATAGAACGCGGTTCTGAACGTTGATGGCAATGTTGTGCATTTCAGCCGGTCTCCCGCCGTGGCCAGGCGTGATCACATTCGGGGCGACGATACCCAACTGTTCCTGCGGCCAACAGCTCTGCTTCGGAGGTACCTCGCCCGGGAGTCACAGCTTCCTGATACCCACTTCTGCGCCAACGACGCGCCAGCGGAAGTGGGCTAGTTGTCGATTTGGAGCGGAATTCGTCTCGATTTGGCTCGCATCGACCAATCATGACCACCATGAAACGGGAGGCTCTGGCCCATGACTGTGCAGGAAGTTCAGTTCCGCAACGTCGCCACGGAAATTGGCCGAGTAGCATTCTCTCCCGAAGGCCCCTCGTTCCAGCAGCGAACGGCAAATGTCGCGCAGGTCGCTGCGGCGGAGGCTGAGGCGGTCGATCGCGAGGCGCGCTTCCCGCGGAAGGCGATCGACGCGGCGCGCAAGGAGAGACTTCTGGGCGCTCAGATTCCGGTCGAGTTCGGCGGAGACGCTGCGTCCATCTCCGAGGTGGCCGATATGTGTTACGCGCTCGGCCGCTCCTGCGCTTCGGTCGGGATGATCTTCGCGATGCATCAGACCAAGGTCGCGTGCCTGGTTCGCCACGGCGCGGGCAGTGGCTGGCACGAAAGTCTCATGCGCCGCGTGGCTGCCGAGCAGATGCTGCTGGCATCGTCGACCACGGAAGGCCAGAACGGCGGAAACATACGCTTCAGTTCGGCCGCAGTGGAGAGCGCCGGCACCGAGATTTCGCTGGTGCGCGATGCGACGGTGATTTCGTACGGCGCCGAGGCGGACGGCATCATCACCATCGCCCGCCGCTCGGACGAGGCCGCCGGATCCGATCAGGTGCTGCTGGCCATCACCCGTGACGACTATACGTTGGAGCCCACTCTCGCGTGGGAGACGCTCGGCATGCGCGGGACCTGCAGCGCCGGTTTCAAGCTGAATTTCAGGGGCGCTGCGGAGCAGATATTCCCCGTGGCATACGAAAAGATCCATGCGCAGACGATGACGCCCGTCGCCCATCTGTGCTGGTCCTCGGTCTGGGCGGGGATCGCGGCTGCGGCGGTGGACCGGGCGCAGCTCTTCATCCGCAAGGCCGCCCGCGGATCGGGCGGCAACATGCCTCCCGGCGCGGCGCACTTCACCGCCGCCAAAATGAGCCTGACGAAATTGCGCGCCGTCATCGCTGCGAACCTCCACTTCTTCGAAGTCCGCGAACGGGATGTGCGCGCGCTCTCGTCCGTCGACTTCCAGTCCTCGATCAATCTTCTCAAGGTGGAGGCCTCCGAACTCGCGGTTGCGACCGTCATGCACGCGATGCGCGCCTGCGGCCTGTCCGGATACCGCAACGACACCGACGTAAGTATCGGCCGCCACCTGCGTGACGTGCTTTCCGCTCCGATCATGATCAACAACGATCGCATCCTCGCCAGCATGGGGACCGCCACGCTGATGAGCACGGTTCCGGACTCTTTGTGCGATTGATCTTCTTCTGAAAAGGAAACGGCCTGATGAACGTGGTCATTGTCGAAGCATCCGCGGACTCCACTACCCCTCCAGCCGATCCGCTGGACCATCTTGCGGATGCGCTGTTCCACGAGATGGGCTCTCCCGGCGTCTATGCCCGCACCGCACTCTACGAAGACGTTGTGGAGCGAATTGCGGCGGTGATCTCGCGGAATCGCGAGCCGAACGCCGAGGTGATGCGCTTCCCGCCCGTCATGAATCGCGCCCAGCTTGAGAGGTCGGGCTATCTGAAGAGCTTTCCCAATCTTCTTGGCTGCGTCTGTGGCTTGCACGGCATAGAAAGCGAGATCGACGCGGCGATCAGCCGCTTCGATGCCGGTGGCGACTGGACCGCATCGCTATCACCGGCCGATCTCGTGCTGTCGCCGGCAGCCTGCTATCCGGTCTATCCGATCGCGGCGAGCCGAGGGCCGGTGCCGGCAGCCGGCTGGAGCTTCGACGTGGCCGCCGACTGTTTCCGTCGTGAACCCTCGCGCCATCTCGACCGGCTGCAGTCCTTCAGGATGCGCGAATTCGTCTGCATCGGCAGTGCCGATCACGTCTCGGCGTTCCGGGATCGTTGGATCATACGCGCGCAGAAGATCGCCCGGGATCTCGGGCTGACCTTCAGGGTCGACCATGCCAACGACCCGTTCTTCGGCCGGGTTGGGCAGATGATGGCGGTGAGCCAAAAGCAGTTGTCGCTGAAGTTCGAACTACTGGTGCCTCTGCGCTCCGAGGAGCGACCGACCGCCTGCATGAGCTTCAACTACCACCGGGATCATTTCGGCACCACCTGGGGCATCGTCGATGCGGCCGGCGAGCCGGCCCACACTGCCTGCGTCGCCTTCGGAATGGACCGTCTCGCCGTCGCCATGTTCCATACCCACGGCAAAGACGTCGCTCAGTGGCCGATCGCAGTGCGGGACCTGCTTGGCCTGGGGCAGACCGACCGCGGGACAGCGCCTGCATTCGAGGAGTACCGATGCGCCAAGGAAGTCGGGAGCTAGCCCGGGCTCGAAGAGCAGAAGGGTGCGCCTCCATGAGGAGAGAAACTCTCGCCATTCACGGCGGCTTCGAAAGCGATCCGGCAACGAAAGCCGTTGCCGTGCCGATCTACCAGACAGCCTCTTACGCATTCGACAGCGCCGACCATGGAGCCGCGCTCTTCAACCTTGAAGTGGACGGCTTCCGCTACACCCGGATCGGCAATCCGACCAACGCGGTACTGGAGAAGCGCGTCGCCGCCCTGGAAGGAGGCATCGAGGCACTCAGCGTGGCCTGTGGTCAGGCCGCGGTGAACTATGCGGTCGTGAACATCGCGGAGATGGGCTCCAACATCGTCTCGGTTCCGCAGCTCTACGGCACCACGCATACGCTGTTCGCGCACATCCTGCCGAGGCAGGGCATTGCGGTCCGTTTTTCGGAAGACGACCGGCCGGAAAGCGTCGAAAGGCTGATCGACGACAATACGCGGGCGGTGTTCTGCGAGAGCGTCGGGAATCCGGCCGGAAACGTCTGCGACATCCAGGCGATGGCCGATGCCGCGCACAGGCACGGCGTCCCGCTCATCGTCGACAACACGGTGCCGACACCGATCCTGCTCAGGCCGATTGAATACGGCGCAGACATCGTCGTGGAGTCGCTGACGAAATTCATGGGTGGGCATGGCACGACGCTCGGTGGAATCATCGTCGACGGCGGCAGGTTCCCGTGGGCGGAGCATCGCCGGCGCTTCCCGATGATGAACGAGCCGGAGCAGTCCTACCACGGACTGGTCTTTACCGAGCGCTACGGCGCCGCCGCCTACATTGCGCGTTGCCGCGCCGTCTCCCAGAGGACCACCGGCGCCGTCCTGGCGCCGATGAACGCTTTTCTGTTGCTCCAGGGCATTGAGACCGTCGCGCTCCGGATCGAGCGGCACGTCGAGAATGGCGCAAAGGTCGCGCAGTTCCTGCGCAATGACCGCCGCGTCGAGTGGGTGAATTATGCCGGCTTTCACGACAGCCCATATTTCGTGCTGACGCAGAAGTATCTAGGTGGTCAGGCGTGTTCGCTGCTGACGTTTGGCGTGGCTGGAGGCTTCGAGGCGGGCAAGCGGTTCTACGACGCGCTGAAGCTCTGCAAGCGGCTGGTCAATATTGGCGACGCGAAAACGCTCGCCTGCCACCCCGCATCGACAACGCACCGGCAAATGTCTCCCGGAGAACAGGACAGAGCCGGCGTGCGGCCCGAGATGATCAGGCTGAGCGTCGGAATTGAGCACATCGACGATATCGTCGCGGATCTCGATCAGGCCCTTTGCGCCGTTGACGTTTCGTCAAGCATGAAGGCACTCGCATGACTGTCTTGATCGACGTAGATTCACACGAGCACCATCTCTTGTCGCGAGCGCCGGGCAGAGGCGCCCACGCGACGGCGTCGTCGGGAAACCGGGCGGAGTGCCTCGACATCGGGCTCATCAACAACATGTCGGATGCTGCCTTGATGTCGACCGAGCGCCAGCTGTTCGACCTGCTGGCTGCGGCTTCCGGACGACTTTGCGTCAGGCTGCATTTCTATACGATGGAGGCGACCCCCCGTTCGGAATGGGGGCGCGATTACGTTCGTCGTTACTACCGCAGCATCGACGATCTGCTGAACAGGCATCTGGATGGAGTGATCGTGACCGGCGCCGAACCCAGAGCCGCCAGTCTGACGGAGGAGCCATACTGGACCACCTTCGCCGAGATCGCTGACTGGGCCAGGGACAATACGGTGTCGTCGGTGTTTTCCTGTCTGGCCGTCCATGGGGTCGTCCTGCACCTGGACGGCGTTACGCGCCACAAGCTCCCCACCAAATGCTTCGGTGTCTTCGCCCAAACAAAGACGAGACATCATCCCTTGATGCAAGATGTGCCGAGGACCTTCCGAATTCCGCACGCCCGGTGGAACGAAGTGCAGGAGGAGGATCTCTCGGACTGCGGATATTCGGTTCTCACCTGGTCGGCGGACGCTGGCGTCGATTGCTTCGTCAAGCAGCAGAAGAACAGTCTTTTCGTCCATTTCCAGGGGCACCCGGAATACGAAACCCAGAGCCTGCTGGGTGAATATCGCAGGGATATGGGTCGCTTCCTCCGGGGAGAGAACGAGATCTGTCCGACGATACCGACGGGCTATCTGAACGAGGGCGCGGAAGAGATGATGATCGCTTTCCGGCAGAAAGCCCTTTCCGACAGAAACCCGGAGCTTTTTGCCGAGTTTCCGGTCGACCGGCTGACGAAGGACCTGCGCAATGTCTGGCATCTGCCGGCCCAGCGCATATACCGCAACTGGTTGCTGTACATGGTGTCGCAGCGCGCCGGACGCTCAAAGCCGCTGGGAGCCCGAGAAGCGACCCTGTCTGCCGCCGGAAATCCGGCGCATCGCCACGGACGCAAGTTGGTTGCCGCTCGATCCGCTCGTCTGGCGCGCTCGTCAAACCCGGCCAGCAAGAGGCGGCTCGGATACTACGAGTGAGAGTTCGGACCATGATCCGATGCCGTGAGATAGGAATTGCCGATCTCGATGCCATCGCCGATCTTCTGACACGCGGCTTTCCGATCCGTTCGCGCGACTACTGGATCGACGGACTCCGGCGCCTGTCCGTGCGCGAGACGCCCGACAGCTTCCCGCGCTTCGGCTACATGCTCGAGCACGACCGGGCGCCCGTCGGTGCTCTGCTGTTGATCCACACCGCAAGGAACGATGGTGGAAGCACCTCCATCCGCTGCAGTCTTTCCAGCTGGTATGTGGAACCCGCCTTTCGCACCTACGCACCGATGCTGACCAAGGTCGCGCAGCGCCACGAGGACGTTACCTACGTCAATATCAGTCCGGCGGAATGGACTTGGCAAACCATCGAAGCGCAGGGATTCCAGCGCTATTGCGGCGGCTTGTTCTTCTCCTTTCCGGCGCTGTCGCATCCGGTCAAGGCTATGCGCGTGGAGATCTTCCGGCAGGACACGCAGGCGATCGACGGCTTGTCCGAGGCTGACGTTGCGCTGCTGGCGCGTCACGCAGCCTACGGCTGCCTCTGCCTGGTCTGCCGCGCCGCCGATGGCCGCGCCTTTCCGTTCGTCCTGCAGCAGATGCGCGCCGGCGGCATCAGGCTGCCGGCGATGCAAATGATCTATTGCCCCGATGTGCCCGATTATGTCGTATGCGCCGGCGCCATCGGCCGCTTCTTGCTGCGGCACGGCCGGATATCGATTGCGCTCGACGCCAATGGCCCTGTGGCTGGCCTCGTCGGCATCTACAGGGCGGTCGGCCGCAAATACTTCAAGGGCCCGCATTGCCCCCGGCTTGCCGATCTGTCGGATTCCGAGCTGGTGATCTACGGACCATAACTCAGTCGTTCCGGAACGGAGGTTCGTCATGGTTCCCGATACCAAGTCCGTCAGCCATTCGAGGACATGGACATTCTTCCGCGGCCAGTGGCACGAGGGCAACGTGCCGATCATGGGGCCGCGCACCCATGGGCTCTGGCTCGCCTCAACCATCTTCGATGGTGCGCGGGCTTTCGAGGGCGTCATGCCCGACCTCGATCGTCATTGCGCCCGCGTCAATCAATCTGCGGTCAATTTCGGGCTCAAACCGGTCGTCGATCTCGACACGTGGCTCGGATTGGTGCGCGAAGGCATCGCCCGTTTCCCGATCAATGCCGAACTCTACATCCGCCCGATGTACTGGCCGCAGAACGGCATCGGCGGCGGTGTGCTGTTCGATCCGGAAACGACGGACTGGTGCCTTTGCATCTACGAATCGCCGATCCCGGAGCCCGTCGGCAGTGCGATTACACTGTCGCCGTTCCGCAGGCCGACCGCCGAATGCGCGCCGGCCGACGTCAAGGCCTCCTGCCTTTATCCGAACAGTTCCCGTGCGCTCAGGGAGGCGGTCTCGCGCGGCTTCCAGAATTGCCTCATGCTGGACATGCTCGGTAACGTCACGGAGTTCGGCAATTCGAACGTGTTCATGGCGAAAGACGGCGTTGTCTTTACGCCGGCGCCGAATGGCACTTTCCTGAATGGGATCACGCGACAGCGCGTGATCGAGCTCTTGCGCGGTGACGGCATCACGGTGTTGGAGGCAACGCTGCGCTACTCGGATTTTGTCACTGCGGACGAGATCTTTTCGACCGGCAATTTCGCCAAGGTCGCTCCGGTGATCCGGATCGACGATCGGCAACTCAGGCCCGGGCGCTTTTATGCGCGGGCACGAGAGCTGTATTGGGACTTTGCCCACGGGGTGAAGCTTGCCGCGTGAGAGGACTTCACGGGCACCGCCGAGGTCATCTATTCCGATCGCGAGATCGCTGCGTACGAACGGGCAGACCGGTTGAGGGCTTTCCCCGAGCAAGTGGCAGGTTCGGCGAATTGAACTTGCCGGTTCGGCCGATGCGGAGGCCGCTCAACCCTGGCGGCGCAGAAAGCCCGTGATCGTGACCTTGTCCCAGATGCCGGCCGCGGCGAAGGGATCGGCGCGGTTGAAGGCTTCGACTTCCGCTCGGCCCGGCGCCTCGATCAGGAACAGGCTGCCGATCATGGCCGCGCCGTCGTCGGAGACGAGTGGCCCCGACATCACGATCTTGACGCCGTAGCGCGAGGTGTCGCTGAGAAAAGCCTTGTGGGCGTCGTAATTGGCGAGCCTCGTCGGCAGCGCGCCGGCGCGATCGATGGCGTGAATGGCGAACAGCATGGTGGTCTCCGTTTTCTTGCTTCGGTTCTTGGGACGGCCGCGAGGGGCGGCCGTCCGGGTTTGCCGTGACCTGTTGATCTACTTGCCGCCGAGCTTGCCGGCGTCCTCGAACGTCGGGCAGGTCCGCTGCTCCAGCGGCACGTCGAACGGCTGGTAATTGTCCTTGGTGATGACCGTCGGCTTCAGCACGATCTCGCTGATAACGGGTTGGTTGCGCAAGGAGCGGATCGCCATCATGGTGCCGAGGCAGCCTTGCGCAAATCCGTTGTAGTCGCCGCTCGCGAGCAGCTTGCCGGACTTGATCGCGTCGATCGCCTCCTTGGTGCCGTTGATGCCGATCACCTGCGCCTTGCGGTTGGCGCCGTCGAGCGCCTCGATCGCACCGACCGCCATGGCGTCGTTGGCGGCGAGCACGCCGTCGATCTGCGAATTCGACTGCATCAGATTCTCCATCACCTGGAGCGCCTGGAGCCGCTGGTAGTTGCCGGGCTGCGAGGCCAACAGCTTGGCGCCGGCGTTCTCCTTCAGCGCGTCGTTGAAGCCGCGGACGCGGTCGACATTGGTCAGCGAGCCCTTGACGCCCTCGATGATGACGATGTTGCCCTTGCCGCCCAGCGTCTTGAGCAGGAAGCGCGCGGTCTCGAGCCCGAGGCTGTAATCGTCGGCGCCGACGAAGGAGAGGAACTTGCCGCCGGCGGAGCGGTCGGTGATGTTGACGACGGGGATCTTGGCTTCGTTGATCTTTTCGACGCCCGGCACCATCGCCTTGTAGTCGACCGGTGTGAAGACGATGGCGCTCGGCCTCTTCACCACGACGTCCTCGATCTGGCTGAGCTGCTCGGGGATCGAGTCCGGCTTGGTCGGAATGTACTGGAGCGTCTTCGCGTTCAGCGCCTTTGCCATGTTGTCGGCGCCGACCCGCACCGTCTGGAAGAACGGGTTGGTCTGGTTTTTGGTGAAGACGGCGATGGTCTCGCCGTCCGCGCGCGCCTCCGTGGTGAGCGCGGCCGCCATCAGCAGCGGCAGCGCCAAATTGCCAAGTTTCCGTTTCATGTTGCCTCCATCCCTCGTTTTGCTTGTTGAAACTCTAGAAACTCATTGCGCGCGGCGGCGGGTCTTCATGTCGAGCCAGACCGCGAGAATGACGATGATGCCGGTCACGAGCGGCTGCCAGTTGGCGCTGACCGAGAGCAGGTTCATGCCGTTCAGCACCAGCGTCAGGATCAGCGCGCCGATGAAGGTGCCGAACACGGTGCCGACGCCGCCGAACAGCGAGGTGCCGCCGATCAGCACGGCCGCGATCGCAGGCAGCGTCAGGCTTTCGCCGATGTCGGCCTCGGCCGAATTGAGCCGCGACAGGAAGATGATCGAGGCAAGGCCGGCCATGGTGCCGGAGACGGCATAGACCAGCAGCAGGCGGCGCGCGACCGGGATGCCGGAGAGGCGGGCGGCGACCGGATTGGCGCCGATTGCATAGATCTCCTGGCCCCAGATCGTTCGCTGCGCAAACAGCGTTCCGATCCCGAGGAAGACCAGCAGCAGGTAAACCGGGATCGGCAGGCCGAACAGATAGCCGCTGCCGATCTGGCGGAAGCCTGCCGGAAAACCGTGAAGGGTCTCGCCCGCCATGTACCAGTAGGTGAGGCCGTTCAGCACCCAGAGCATGCCATAGGTGGCGATGAAGGAGGGGATGCGCAGCGCGGTAACCATGACGCCGTTGAGCAGGCCAACGATGCCGCCGCAGGCAAGCCCTGTGAGGATGCCGAGCGCGGGCGAGCCGGTCTTGTGGATCACGGTCCCCGCGATACAGGCCGACAGCGCGACATTGGCGCCGACGGACAGATCAAGGCCCGCGGTCAGGACTACGAGCGTCAGGCCCGAGGCGATGAAGAAGGTCAGGCTCGCCTGCCTGAGCACATTGAGGATGTTGCCGAGGCTCAGGAAGGAATCGCTGAGCACGGCCAGCACGGCGCAGATCAGCAGCGCCGCGAGCAGGCGGTAGAACACCTGGATCGCGTCCTGCGACAGGAAGGACCGGGGCGGCACGATCGCCTCTTTGCTGATGTCGGTCATGCGCGGCTCCTGAGGCCGTCGAGGAACAGGGCGACGATGACGAGGACGCCGACGCTTGCGACCTGCACCGAGGAGGGCATCGAGATCAGGTTCAGCCCATTGCGAAGCACGCCGACCGCGATCACGCCGAGCAACGTGCCGAGCAGCCAGCCATTGCCGCGTTCGAACGAGGTGCCGCCGACCGCGACGGCGGCGATGGCGTCGAATTCGAGCCCGAGGCCGGCCGTTGGATGGCCTGAATTCATCCGCGCGGTCATCAACAGGCCCGCGATACCGGCCATGGCGCCGCCGATCGCATAGACCGCGATCAAGAGCCGGTTCGGCGAGAGGCCGGCATAGCGCAGCGCCTCGCGGTTGCCGCCGAGCGCGAAGATGTAGGTGCCGAAGCGGGTGTGATAGAGCAGGCCGTGAAAGACCGCATAGGTCACCAGCGCCATCACGATCGGCAAGGGTACGCCCAGCAGCGTCGCCGAGTAGATGTCGCGCACGCTGTGGGGGATGCCGACCACGCTCTGGCCGTCGCTGACGATCAGCGACAGGCCCTGCGCCA
Source organism: Bradyrhizobium niftali (assembly GCF_004571025.1). GTDB lineage: Bacteria > Pseudomonadota > Alphaproteobacteria > Rhizobiales > Xanthobacteraceae > Bradyrhizobium > Bradyrhizobium niftali. The sequence continues at coordinate 115,386 of NZ_SPQT01000019.1, forward strand.
TGCCAAGCGTGCCGAGCGTCGCAACGAAGGGCGGGATGCCGAGGATCGCGACCAGCCAGCCGTTGACGGTGCCGAAGGCGGCGCCGACCAGCAGGCCGGCGCCGAGGCCCAGCAGCATCGACTTGGTCGCCAGCGACACGATCGCGACGCAGAGCGAGGTCAGCGTCAGCACCGCGCCCATCGACAGGTCGAGCCCCTCGGTCATGATGATCAGGGTCATCGGCAGCGCGAGCATGGTCAGGATGGTCGACTGCACCAGCACGTTGGAGAGGTTGGCGACCGACAGGAAGCCGGGTGCGATCGCGCTGAACAGCGCGATCAGCAGCACCAGCACGATGGCAACGCCGGGAATGCGTTGCAGCGGATTGGGCTCGGAAACGACCGCGGCTTCACGCATGATGCATCCCCAGTCGCACGATGTTCTCCTCGGTCAATTCGTTGCGTGTCAGGTGCCCGGCGATGCGCCCTTCGCGCATCACATAGGCGCGGTCGCAGACATGGCAGATCTCGACCTGTTCGGACGAGATCATCAGGGCGGCGGCGCCTTCCGCGACCAGGCGGTCGATTAGCGCAAAGATCTCGGACTTCGCGCCGATGTCGATGCCCCGGGTCGGCTCGTCGAAGATGAAGAGCTTCGAGCCGGCCGCCAGCCATTTGCCGATCACGACCTTCTGCTGGTTGCCGCCCGAGAGCAGGCCGACGGTCTGGCGCGCGCTGGGCGTCGCGATCCTCAGCTGCCGGATCAGGCCGTCGGAGGTGCGCTGCGCCGAACGCTGGTCGAACAGGCCGCTCGGGAACAGTTTTCGCAGCGCCGACACCACCAGATTGTCACTTACGGACCGCAGCAGTGCGAGGCCTTCGCTCTTGCGGCTCTCCGGGATCAGCGCGATGCCGCGGCGGGCGGCAAGATCAGGCTCGCCGGAAATGGTCTTGCCGTCGAAAATGATCTCGCCGGCGCTGACGGGATCGGCGCCGAAGATGGCGCGCGCGACCTCGCTGCGGCCGGAGCCGACCAGGCCGCACAGGCCGACGATCTCGCCCCGGCGCACCTCGATGTTGATGTCGGAGATGCCGGTCGACGAGCTCAGGCCCTTGACCTCCAGCAGCAGCTCGCCGGGCTTGTCGGCGAAATTGCGCGGATAGGTCATGTCCACGGTGCGGCCGACCATCATGCGGACGAGCTGGTCCGGCGTGACGTCGGCGGGACGGACGCCGTCGATGCGGCGGCCGTCGCGCAGCACCGTGATGCGATCGCCGAGCGCGAACACCTCCGCCATGCGGTGCGAGATATAGACGATGGACACGCCGTCGGCCTTCAGCCGCGCGATCAGCGCGAACAACAGCTCGGTCTCGCGGTCGGACAGCGCCGCGGTCGGCTCGTCCATGACGAGGATGCGCGCGTTCTGGCTGATCGCCTTGGCGATCTCGACCATCTGCTGCTGCGCCACCCCTAGCTTGTCCACGATAGTGGAGGGGTCGATGTCGAAGCCGATTGTGCCGAGCACGCGTTTGGCGTCGGCAAGAATCTTGCGCCGATCGATGGTGCCGGGGATGCGGCCCTTCGGCTCGCGGCCGAGGAAGATGTTCTGGGCGATGTCGAGATGGGGGACCAGCGAGAATTCCTGGAAGATCACGGCAATGCCGAGCTTCTGCGCATCCGCGGCCGAGCCGATCGCGACCTTCTGGCCCTTGTAGTAGAATTCGCCGGCATCGGCGCTGTAGGCGCCGCACAGCACCTTCATCAGGCTCGACTTGCCGGCGCCGTTCTCTCCGAGCAGCATGTGGACTTCGCCGGGGAAGACGGCAAAGGACACGTCATCGAGCGCCTTGACGCCGGGAAACTCCTTGCTGATGCCGCGCAGCTCGAGCAGTGGCGTGGGCGAGGTGACCTCGATCGGAAGCGCGTCGCTCATGCCTTGGCTCCGCTCGCAAAGATCTTTCCGGGATTCATCAGGCCGTTGGGGTCGAGCGCGGTCTTGATCGATCGCATCACGTCCACGGCCTCGCCGAGCTCATCGGCGAGATAGTCGATCTTGCCGAGCCCGATGCCGTGCTCGCCGGTGCAGGTGCCGTCCATGGCGATGGCGCGGGCGACCATGCGCGCCTGGAGCGCCTTGGCGCCTTCGCTCTCCTCCGGCTTTGCCGGATCGATCAGGATCAGCATGTGGAAATTGCCGTCGCCGACATGGCCGACGATCGGCGCGGTGAAACTGTGCTCATCCGCGTCGCGCCGCGTCTCGGTCAGGCATTCCGCCAGCCGCGAGATCGGCACGCAGACATCGGTGATCACGGCGCGCGCGCCGGGCCGCAAGCCCAGGCCCGCATAGAGCGTGTTGTCGCGGGCGTGCCAGAGCCGGCTGCGGTCTTCCTGCGCCTTGGCCCAGGCAAAGCCATGACCGCCATGGTCGGCGGCGATCGCCTCTGCGGCCTCGGCCTGCTCGGCGACGGAGGCCTCGGAGCCGTGGAATTCGAAGAACAGGGTCGGAGCCTCGCGATAGCCGAGCTTTGCGTAGGCATTGATGCCGCGCATCATGACGTCGTCGAGCAGCTCGATGCGCGCCACGGGGATCGCGGACTGGATCACGGAGATCGCGGTGTCCACGGCGTCATGCAGGGTGTCGAAGCTGCAAACCGCGGCCGAGATCGCCTGCGGCACGGGATGCACCTTCAGCGTGATCTCGGTGATGAGTCCGAGCGTGCCTTCCGCACCGACGAACATGCGTGTCAGGTCGTAACCGGCGGCCGACTTGCGGGCGCGCCTGGCGGTCCGGATCACGCGCCCATCGGCCAGCACGACCTCCAGCGCCATGACATTGTCCTTCATGGTGCCGTAGCGCACCGCCATGGTGCCGGACGCCCTCGTCGATGTCATGCCGCCGATCGAGGCGTCGGCGCCCGGATCGATCGGGAAGAAGAGACCGGTGCCGCGCAGCTCCGCATTGAGCTGCTTTCGCGTGATGCCGGGCTGCACCACGACGTCCATGTCGCTGTCGTGCACGGCCAGCACCTTGTTCATGCGCGCGAAGTCGAAGCAGACGCCGCCGGCGACCGAGGCCGCATTGCCCTCGAGCGAGGTCCCGGCGCCGAACGGGACGATCGGCATGCCGGCGGCAGCGCAGAGCTTCACGATCTCGACGACTTCCTGCGTGGTTTCAGGAAAGACGACGATGTCAGGCGGCAGGTTGCGATAATGCGACTCGCTCTGGCCGTGGTGATCGAGCACGCCGCGCGCGACGCTCGCGCGCGGACCGATCATGCCCGTGAGGCGATCGGCCAATGCTACTGTGCTGACCCGCGGTCCCATCCTTGCTCCCTGTCTGCCCCGATGACGGACTCTTGCCGGTCCGCTGCGTTGTGGTTCGGCTTAGGCGGCTCTTGCGCTGCTCGCAACCTGCTTCAGGCCGAAATCGTAGTTGAGATGAAAATACTCGCTGTCCACCATGCGACCATCCGGCGCACGCCCCGCCGGGTGGCGGACGAACTCGCGGATCAGGCTGTCCTTGACGCCGAACACCACGTCGCTGTCGAGATATTGGTCGCCGGCGACGAACACATGGGTCACGAGCTGCTCGAAGCCCGGCGCCGAGATCATGAAATGCACGTGCGCGGGACGCCAGGGATGGCGGCCCTGCACCTCCAGCATCTCGCCGACCGGCCCGTCATGCGGAATCGGGTAGGCCGCCGGCTTGATCGACCAGAAATGGAAGCGGCCGTTGGCGTCGGTGTGGAAGCGCGCGCGCATCGCGAGATCGCCGATGTCGTCGAGCTGCTGCACGTCGTAATAGCCGTCATCGTCGGAATGCCAGACGTCGACGATGGTGCCCGCGAGCGGACGTCCGTCGACGGTCGAGACCGAGCCGGTGACCAGCATCGGGTCGCCTTCCATCGGACCCGAGATGTCGGCGCCGATGTCCTTCTCCGGCGCGGCCTGGACGAAGAACGGGCCGAGCACGGTGGTCTCGGTTGCGCCTTCCGGCACCGGATGGTTGATCGCGTCGACCAGCATGGAGACGCCGAGCGTGTCCGACAGCAGGATGAACTCCTGGCGCTTGTCGTCGCACATGTGGCCGGTGCGGGTCAGGAAGTCGATGCCGTATTCCCATTCCTTCTGGGTCGGGCGGACCTCGCGGATGAAGGCATGGAGGTGGCGCACCAGCGCCTCGCTGACCTCCTTGATGCGCGGATCGGTTGCGCCTGCGATCCGCTCCAGCACCGCGTCCGTGATCGTGTTTTCGTTGAAGTTGCGCATGGGTGTCTCCGTTGATCAGAGCTTCGGTTCGCCGAGGCCGGACAGCCGCTCGAGATGCTTGACGGTCGCGATGAAGTCGGCCTCGCCGTCGCCCTGCGCCACCAGCGAGCCATAGGTCTCGCGCACTTGCGCCGCGAGCTGCAGTGGCACGCCGACGGCGTGGCCGGCGCCGAGGATGAGATCGAGGTCCTTGGCCATCTGCTTGCAGGAGAAGGTGGACTCGAAATCCCGTGTGCGAAGCGGCGCGGTCTTGTACTTCACCATCGGCGAGGCCACCGCGCTGTCGTCGAGCACCTTCAAAATATCCTGCCACGCAATGCCGCCCTTGCGCGCGAGCGCCAGGCTCTCCGCCATCATCGCGGCCGACACCGCGATCATCAGATTGACCGCGAGTTTCGCGTAGCGCGCTTCCTCGCCGGGCCCGAGATAGGTCTGGGCGCGGGTGAAGGCTGCGAACAGCGGTCTTGCATTGTCGAAGGCGTCCTTCGGGCCCGAGACGAAGCAGGTCAGCGCGCCGGTGTGAACGATGCTGGCATTGCCGGAGACCGGCGCGCGCAGGTAGGCGACGCCGCGGGCTTGCGTGGCGGCCGCAACTTCGGCGGAGGCCTCGACGCTCACGGTGCTGGTCTCGATCAGGACGGCTCCGGGCGCCATCGCGGCGATGAGCCCCGCGGGGCCGAGCAGCGCGCCGCGCAAGGCGGTGTCATCCGGCAGCGACGTGATAACAGCCGCCTTGCCGCTCACGGCCTCGGCCGGCGAGGCGGCAATCGAAATGCCCTGTGTGCGTGCCTCGTTGACCCGTGCCGCGCTCTGGTCGAACGCGGTGACGGCATAACCGGCCTTGGCGATGAGCACCGACATTGGCAGGCCCATCTTGCCGATCCCGATGAAAGCGACATTTTTTGCAGCGTCAGTCATGGTTGTTGTCCATTGGCGCCTTCAGGCGGCGCGTCCCTGTCGTTCGATGTCCTGCACCAGCCGCCGGCCGGATTGCGCCAGCAGCTCCTTCTTCGCCTCCAGCCCCTCGACCAGCAGCCGGCCGTTCCGCTTCTTCCATGCCCCGCCGATCATGACGGACTCGATGTTGGCGAGGCCCGTCTGCATCACGACGGTCGCGACGGGGTCGTGCACCGGGAAGAGGTTGAGATCGGATGCGTTGATGATGACGAGGTCGGCGAGCTTGCCCGGCGTCAGCGAGCCGACCTGGCTCTCGCGGCCGAGCATGCGGGCGCCTTCCGTCGTGATCCAGCGCAACGCTTCGCGCACGGGGATGGTGGTGGTCGCCGGAATGGTGCCGCTGTCCCGGCGCGATTCCGCATTGTCGAGCGCCCGCTGCATCGACAGCGCGACGCGGGCGGCGGAGAAGAGATCGCCGGCCAGCACGGATTCCAGATCAATGCCGATCGTCGGCCGCACACCGCGCTTCAGCAGCCGTCCGGTGATCGGGAAGCCGTGGCCCTGGATCATCTCGTTCTCGGGTGTCACCGAATACGACACGCCGAGATCGACCATCCGGTCGAGGAGATCGTCGGGCAGATCGTTGCCATGGACGATGTTGATTCCGGCGCCGACGAGGCCGGCCGCGATCAGCTTCTCCCAGCCATCAGGCGTCTTGGCCGGCCCGCCGCCCTGGTGCATCGAGGCGATCAGCTTCAGCTCCCGCGCCAGGCGGAAATCGTGCATGGCGACGTCGAGCGTCGAATAGTGCGGTCCGAGAATCGCGAGCCCGAGCGTGACGAGGCCGTCGCGGTCGGCGAGGGGGCCAGCGAGCAGCCGCTCGACCTCGCGGCGCGGATGCGGGATCTCCGAGAAATGCGGCTCGCCGGGCTTCGGCTCCGGTTTCGGCGAGCCGTGAAAGAAGGCGGCGCGGATGCCGCTCTCGATCAGGCCGCGCACGGCGGCATCGGTATGGTCGGGCGTCGGATTGTTGTGGCACCAGTCGACCAGCGTGGTGGTGCCGCAATTGATCTGGTTCAGCGCGCCGACCAGCGTGGCGATGTAGATGTCGTCGGGCCGGAACACGGTCGCGAGCCCGGCATGCATGCGGCGGAAATATTCCAGCAGCGTCCAGTTCGCGGCATAACCGCGCAAGCCCGTCTGCCAGGTGTGCATATGCGCGTTGATGAGGCCGGGGATGACGATGCGGTCTTTGCCGTCGACGATCTCGGTCTTGGCCGCGCCGCTGCCGAGCTCGATCGATGGCCGAACGTCGACGATGCGGCTGCCCTCGACCAGCAGATCGCCGGTGCTGAGGTCGCCAATCGCATCATCCATGCTGATGATCGTGGCGGATCTGATCAGCGTGCGCCGCATCGCTTCAGGCCACCGCTTTGATGGCAACGGGCGGCTCGCCGGCCCAGGCGCGCGCGATCAGGTCGCGGATGGCGCCCCGCTCGAGCGGCCGCGGATTCCAGTAGGCATTGGTGACGGCAAGATCAGCCGCCTTGTCGATGCCGCTCGTGGGCATGCCAACGTCGCGCAGCGCCAACTTTGCCCCCAGCCGCTTCGCGAGCTCGTAAAGTCCCTGCGACGCATCGGCGGCGCCGATCGCGCGCGAGACGCGCGCCATCGCATCGGGCACGGCGGGCGCGTTATAGGCCAGCGCATGCGGCAGCACGATGGTGTGCGTCTCGGCGTGTGGCAGATCGAAGGTGCCGCCGAGCGTGTGGCAGAGCTTGTGATGCAGCGCCATGCCGACCGTGCCGAGGCAGACGCCGCACAGCCAGGCGCCGTAGAGCGCCTCGGTACGGGCCTCGCGGTCGTCGCTCTTGGCGGCAATGGCGGGCATGGAACGCGCGAGTGCGCGAATGCCTTCTTCCGCCATCAGCGATGTCACGGGATTGGTATCGCGCGCGTAAAGCGCTTCCACCGCATGCGCGATCGCGTTGATGCCGGACGTCGCGGCGAGGCTCGCCGGCAGCGTCAAGGTGAGATCGACATCGTAGATCACGGTCTCCGGCAGCACGGCCGCATCGCGCACCGTGGTCTTCAGGCCGTTCTCGGTCTGGCCGACGATCGGCGTCATCTCCGAGCCGGCATAGGTGGTAGGGATGCAGAGCTGATTGACGCCGGTGCGCAGTGCCAGCGCCTTGCCGAGGCCGGTGGTCGAGCCGCCGCCGAGCGAGACGACGCAGTCGGCATCGCACGCCTTCATCGCCACGAGCGCCCGCTCGGTGACGTCGACCGGCGTATGCATGGTCGCGCCCGGAAAGATGCCGGCATAAAGCGGGCCGAGCGCTGCACCCAGGCTTTTGCCTTGCGCCTCCTGCTGCGGCGTCGTCAGCACCAGTGCGCGCTTGCCGCCGAGCCGCTCCACTTCGGCCTTGGCGCTGGCCAAGGTTCCGCTGCCGAACACGACGCGGCAGGGCAGGTTTTCAAAGGTGAACGAACCGATCATGCGCCGGTCCCTTTGATGGGATAATCGACCTGAAAGCGGCCGATCCGCAAGTCGCCGAGCGCCTCGCGCACGCGCAGGTGCTCCGGGTGGGTGGCATAGGCCGCGAGCGCGGCCTGGTCGGTGAATTCGGAGAACAGCACGACGTCACAGGCGTAATCGACAGCACTGACGTCGACGCCGACTTCGATGTGGGTGAGGCCGTCGATCCGGCCGCGCAGGCCCTCGAACAGGGTCTTGACCTTGGCCCGGGCGGCGGACCGCTCCTCGGCGGTCTCGCCGCGCAGCCGCCACATCACGATGTGCCTGATCGGGCCCGACATTTCCCAGTTTCCTCGCCTGTCATCTTGCTTGTGTTGGGCCCATTTTGGCTTGCGGGATACGGAAATAAAGGCCAATAATCGTAAGTCTCTTTTCCTAAAAGTGGAAAAATGGATCGCCTGCTGCAATTGGAGGTGTTCGCCAAGACGGCCGAACTCGGCAGCCTGTCCAAGGCGGCCGAGGCCTTGCGCATGTCGAATGCGGCCGCGAGCCGCTATCTCAGCGCGCTCGAGGAGCGCCTCGCCGTTCGCCTGATCGAGCGCAACACGCGCCGCTTGTGGCTGACGGAGGCGGGGCAGGAGCTGCTTGAGCGGTCCAGCCGGGTGCTGAGCGAACTTGCGGAAGCCGAGGACATCGTCAGCGATCGCGCGCTGTCGCCGCAGGGCATGCTGCGGGTCACGAGCTCGCTGTCCTTTGCGGTGATCTATCTCGCACCGATGCTGCCGGCGTTCCGCGCGCGCTATCCGAAGCTCAACATGCAGATCACCACCGCCAACCGCTATCCTGACTTCATCGAGGCGGGCATCGACGTGGCGATCCGGACGCGCGAGCAGGAGCCGGATTCGAACATCATCGTCCGCCGCATCGGCCAGATGCGCCGCGTGCTGGCGGCCGCACCCTCCTATCTCGCAAGTGCAGGCGAGCTGGAGCAGCCCGCCGATCTCGCGCGCCACAACATGCTCGTCTACAATTTGGCGAACGATCCCTATTCGCTGCGCCTGCGCAAAGGCAATGGCGCACAGACGGTCCGCATCACGCCGACGCTCGACAGCAATGACGGCCAGGTCATCCGCGGCGCGGCGCTGGCGGGTCTCGGCATCCTCATCCAGCCGCTCTACATCGTCCAAAGCGATATCGCGGCGGGCCGTCTCGTCCCGGTCCTGCTGGATTGGGAGCTGCCTCTGCTCACCATGAACATCGCCTACCAGAACCGTGCCGGGCTGCCGGCCAAGATCAGGGCCTTTTCCGACTTCCTCGTCACCCATATCCGCGAGCATTCGGAGCCGGGGATATGGATGGACGCGGCGAAGTAAGCGGCAGACACTGAAATCCCGACTGTTTCCGAGAGGGCATGGGGAGCACCAGCCGAGGCGCCTCTATTCGGTGCTGCGTTTCCAGGCGCCGGTGCCGAGCTTGCCGGTGATCACAGCCATCGCATCGTGGATCTCGTATGCGCCACCGTCGCTATAGCCTGACAGGCCCCTGAGGGCACGCAACGTCCAGCGGCCGTTCGCGGCAGTGATCGTGCCTTCGTGCGGACGGGCCGAGCGCTGCGGCTCGGCGTGGAATCTGTAGGTACCGTCGCCCATGATCTCCCAGATCCAGCGCGACTGGCCGCGGCCATTCGGCACCATGATTTCCCAGGTGCCGACCAGCGCGGGATCGATCGTCGACGACGGCCCGCGCGGCGCAGCAGGGGAGACGACGGCCGGAAGCGCCGCACCGTCGGCACCGGCGGGCGGCGGGCCAGCAAGGTAGATCGCCTTGCGTGACAGCGAACCATAGACGAACGGCTGCTGCTGGTTGCGGGTCGCCTCCATCACGTCGTCCCGGACATTGCGGAACATGAAGGTAACCTCGACACCAGGCGCCTCGATGTTGCGCAGGAGCGCCGCTGCAAACGGGCTGTTGCGCGCGTCCCCGTCAAGCGCCGTGGTGCCGTCGCGCGCGGCATAGGCGACGAGAACGTTACCGGTGGGCTCGATGCGGCCGAGCCCGCCCATCGTAGCCGCCCGTGTGGCGAGCGAGCGGTTCATCCTGAAGGCAAAAGGATTGTCGCGGCAGGCGTCGAGGATGACGAGGCCGAGGCTCGTGGTATTGGACACCTGCAACATCACGCTTTGCAGGCTGATGGCTTCATTCGCCGCGTCCGTGTCTCGCTTCAGCGCTGCGTCGATCGGGATCAGCCAGTTCTCGCCGTTGATCTCCATGCCATGGCCAGCGAAATACAGGGCTGCCATGTCGGCGCCGGCGGCGTCGCGTCCCAATGCGATCAGGCCGCGGCGCATCTCATCGAAGCTGGCGTTGGTGGCCAGGGACACGGTGAATCCTAGCCGCTTCAGCGCCGCAGCGATGTCGCTCGCGTCGTTCGGCGGATTGAGCAGCGCGGGAACGTTGCCGTAGGCGCCGTTGCCGATGACCAGCGCGACCCGCCTGCCTTCCGCTGCTGCAGCCGTCGGCGTCACGCCGGCAAACGCGGCTGCAGCCGTCAATCCCGAAACGAATTCGCGCCGATTCATCCGGATCTCGCGGGCTCGAACGAGCCTCTATCCTAGCGCAACCGGTCCGGGGGAGCCACGGGGCGTTCCTAGTTCGACGCCAGCGCCGTCTTGGCGACCTCGGCCATCCAGCCGGATGCCACGGGAAGGATCGCGTCGTTGAAATCATAGCGCGGGCCGTGCAGCTCGGCACCGTCGCGCAGTTCGCCGTTGCCGATCCAGACGAAGGCGCCGGGCCGCTTCTGGAGGTAGAAGGCGAAATCCTCGCCGGCCATGCTGGGCGCGAGGTCGCGCCTGACTTCGGCCCGCACCTTCTCCGCGGCAGCGCGCGCAAGGCTCGCCTCATCAGGCGTGTTGACCACGACGCCGACGCCCATCACGATCTCGGGCGTGACCTTGACGCCAAGGCTCGTGGCGATTCCGGCGCAGATCTCGCTGATCCGCGCGAGGAGGACGTCCTTGACCGCCTCGCGATGAAACCGCAGCGTGCCGCGGATGGTCACGCGTCCCGCGATCTGGTTCGGTGCGGTGCCGCCCTCGATCGTGCAGAGCGAGAGCACGGCGGTGTCGAGCGGATCGACGCTGCGCGACACGATCGACTGCAGCGCGACGATGAGATGGCCGGCCGCCATGACCGGATCGCGCGTCAGATGCGGCATGCCGGCGTGCCCGGCATGGCCCTCGATGGTGATGGTGACGCGCCCGCCGGAGGCCATGACGACGCCGTCATGGACCGCGATGGTGCCGGCGGCAAGGCCCGGCCAGTTGTGGAAGCCGAACACCCGGTCCATCGGAAAGCGCTCGAACAGCCCGGCCCCGACCATCGCGCGCGAGCCGCCATAGCCTTCCTCGGCCGGCTGGAAGATGAAATCGACCGTGCCGCTCCAGCTCGTGTCGGCGGCGAGCAGCGCCGCGGCGCCGAGCAGCGAGGCGGTGTGCCCGTCATGGCCGCAGGCATGCATCACGCCTGATGTCTTCGAGGCATAGGGCAGGCCGGTATCCTCGGTGATCGGCAGCGCGTCCATGTCGGCGCGCAGGCCGACGCGGCCTTGCGCGGATCCGCGCGTCAAGGTCGCGACGACGCCGTGGCCACCGACGCCAGCCTCGAAGGGAATGCCGAGCTCGGTGAGCCTGTCCTGCACGAAGGCCGCGGTCGCCTTCTCCTGGAGGGACAGTTCGGGATGGGCATGCAAATGGCGGCGCCACGCGGTCAGTTTCTGGTGCAGCTCGGGTGTCAAGGCGCGGCTCTCTCGAATGGTGTCAGCTAGCGGCCACTCTAGCCGATTATCCGCGCGGCGCATCAAGCCCCTTGGAATGCCTCGCGTGCAGCAATGCGCGCCCCCTCTGCCTGTCATTCCGGGGCGCGCCCCTTGGCGCGAACCCGGAATGACGAGCAATGGGTATCACGCCAGCTTCGCCAGCCCGTTCCAGTCGCTGCGAGCGACATCAAGCGAAGAAACGACGCAGCTCTGCGGCGACACGGGTCGGATCGCCTTCGTTGTCTGCCGCGATGTGGCCGGTGCCCTTGAGTTCAATTCGTGTCGCGTTCGGCAGGATCGCAGTGAGAGCATCGACCCCGGCCTTGAGATAGCCCTGGCTGCGATCGCCACCGAGAAGCAGCGTTTTCGTGCCCAGGCTCCTGTAGCGATCGGGGTCGCCGGCCATCTCCTTGATGAGTTCGATATCGTAATGGACCAGCGGGATGAGCGTAGCCAGAGGTGGGCGATCGCCCGCGCTTGCATCTCGACGCAGGCGCATCACCATGGCGAAGAACGATCTCAGCACAGGCGCGGGGAGCTTTGTCATGATCCCGTTGTCGCCGGTGCCTTTGACCACGGCAACAAAGGCCGCGGCCAGGTCTTTCTTTGTCAGGGCCGCCTCGTAGTTCGAGGCCCAGTACCGTGGTTGGACCGAGCCGAACTCGAGCGGAGGCTCGTAGAGGGCAAGGCGTGAGATCGCCGGATTGACAAGCGCGGTGTGCAAGGCAACCAGCGCTCCGGAGCTGAGTGCAAACACATTGCGGGCTCCTGTCTCGGCGAGAAGCCGACCGAGATCGTGGATCTCGGTCGCCATGCAGTGATCGGGCCGGAAGGGGCCGCTCAGACCCCGACCTCGACGGTCCGGGATGATGACAGTAAAGCGGTCAGCCAGCGCAGCTCCAAGGTCGGCAAAGCTTGCTGCGCTCTGCAGCCCGCCATGGAGCAGCACAAGTCCGGGACCTGAACCGAGCTGTCGATACCCAATGACGGTGCCGTCATTGGCGACAAACGATCTCTCAGAGCTCATGCGACGCGGCTCACCGCATCGTTGCAAGCTGGAGCGCCAGCGCGCAGGCGCGGTCGTATTCGTCGAGATTGATCCATTCGTCGACCGTGTGCGCCTCATTCTGCCCCGCGCCGAAGGTCACGGTCGGAACGCCGTGGCGGACCATCCAGTTCGCATCGAGGCCGCCATTGGCGGCGCGGACATTCGGGGTGCCGCCGACCGCGGAGACCGCCTCGATTGCGCGTTTGACGACCGGCAGGTTGTCCTTCATGCGGAACGGATAATAGTCGGTCTCGGCCTTGAACTTGACCTTGCCGGACTTGCCCTGCGCGTTTGTCACCTTCTTGGCGGCCTTCTCGAACGCGGCCTTGTAGGCTTTGGTGATCTCCTTGAAGAACTTTCCGTCATGGCTGCGGCTTTCGCCGCGCACATGCACGTAGTCGGTGACGACGTTGGTGGCATCGCCCGCCGGGCGGCCCTCGCCGCCGGTGACCGGGCCGATATTGCTGGTGCCTTGCTGCTTGCCCTTCACCACCTTGCCGAACCAGCCGCCGGCCTTCGCGTCCGCGAGCGCCAGCGCCATGATCATGGTCGAGGAGATGCCGCGCTCGGGCGCAACGCCGGCATGCGAGGCGCGGCCGAAGATCTCGACGGTCCAGCGGTCGGCCCCGACCGCGCCGATGATCACGTTGGAGGCCGAGCCGCCGTCATAGTTGAAGGCCATCACCGGCGAGCCGAGCTCGTCGAGCTTGACGTGGCGCGCGCCGTAGAGCCCGCTCTCCTCGCGCACGCAGAACAAAAGCGTGATCGGCGGATGATCGAGCTTCTGCGTGGCGAGCTCGGCGGCCAGCGTCACCAGCACGCCGCAGCCGCAGCGGTTGTCGCCGCCGAGCGCGGTCTTGGCCTCGTTGACGATCTTGCGGCCTGACTTCTTCGGCTTGGCGCCGGCGCACAGCGGCACGGTGTCCATGTGGGTCATGAACATGATGCGCGGCTGGTTGTGCAGCGCGCCGCGGCCCGGCAGGTCGACGATGAGGTTGCCGGTCTCGGTCGGCACCGGAATGCGGGTGTTGGCGTCGTCGAGCCGGATCGCCTTGGCCGGCACGCCGCTCTCCTTCAGCGCGGCCGTGAGCTCACGCCCGATCGCCGCCTCCTGTCCGGTGACGCCCTCGACAGAGAGGAAGCGCATGAGGCGATCGGTGGCGGCTTTGGTATCGACAGGCATGAGATGGTCCTTTGATGCAAGGTACGTGTCAGCATCCTTCGCTGCGCCGTGTTTCGCAAGGCCTCTCGGACAGTCAGATGAAGCTGGGGCGGGGCAGGGACGACCGCATCAAAGCCACGGCCGCGGCGCGCCGAACACGACGCGCCCGCCTTCGGCACGCCAATCAGTATCGCGCGACGAGCGGGGCGAGGGCCGTGTTGAATCGCCAGTTCACGCCGAGCATGACGGTTTGCATGTTCTGCCGGACGCTGACCGGGAAGAAGGGAGTGCCGGCACATGCGGGATTGCCGGAGCAGTTCAGGGTGTAGCCGTTCGTTCCAAAGTCGAAATAATTGTATTCGGCCTTCAACGACAGGTTTGGCAGCAGCGCATACTCGATACCGGCACCGACGACGAATCCCGCCACATCGCGCGAACCCTTGAAATCAACCGTGAAGGCGGCGAAATCGGTCTGCGTCATCTGATGGTTGAAGTGGGCGAAGGCGGCGCCGCCCTTGGCGTAGAACAGCACGCGATCGAAGGCGTAGCCGATGCGGCCCGTCGCGGTGGCGACGCGATCGAGCTGGGTCGTCAGCAGGAGGCCGACGCCGCCGCCCGGAATCAGTGTCGGGGTGGTGTCCTTCATGTCGGCCCAATCGAACTGGCCTTCGAGGCCGACCACGAGGGAGCCGACCTGATAATCGCAGCCCCCCTGCACACCAGCGAGCCAGCCGCTGTTGTGGTCGGCATTGAATGTTATCCCGACAAGGGGCTGCTGCTCGTTGACCCCGCGACCGCCGCCGCCATTGCCGCCGACATAGCAACCGGTCCAGGAGAAGGCCGGGGCCGCAGGCGCCGCCTTGTACGGCATCGACACGTCCGCCGCCATGGCCGAGGTGAACGTCGAAACGGCCAGCGCGATGGCGCTGACAAGGGTCTTGGTGGTCATGGGAGAATCTTCCTTCAACTAACGGCAATGGCGCCTGAAGCGTATCGTGCGCGTCGGCATCGCACAGGCCAGCGACTTCATCTGATGAGTTGGCCGACTTCGCGATCTGGTCACAGTACGCGGCGAGGCACGCGGCGGCTGTAACCACCTGGCCACAGTGGAAATAACGGCCACTGCAGGTTGCGACTTTTCACAGAGGCTGGCGCGACAGGAAGAATCGGGAATTTCGCTGCTTCACGCAGTCCGCGTATACGCCAGGAAGATCAGCGTGCCGAAAAGGAGCGCTGCGGCCATGAACAGCAGCACTGCCGGCAGCCCCGCGAGCGCCGCCACCGCGCCGGTGAGCGACTGCATCAACGCCGCGCCGAGGAAGAAGGCGAGGTTGATCGCGGCGAGCGCCTTGCCCGCAACCTGCGCGTCGACCAGCTGCCTGGACATGCCGAACAGCAGCGGCTGCGCGGAGGTCGCGAGCCCAATCAGCACGAACAGCACCAAATCGTATTGCGGCGGCATCACGGCGACGCCGAACAGCGCGGAGACCGCAAAATGCGGCGCGCCGAGCGCCATCAGCGCCAGCAGCAACGCGCCGGCGAGATGCGAGCCGGCGACCAGCTCGCGGCGGCGGCCGAGCCTGCGATCGATCATGCCGATGAGCAGCGGCCCCACGATCATCGCCAGCGTGAACGCACCGAGCTGGTTGCCGGCCTCGATCCGCGACAGTCCCTTGACGTCCATGAGCCACGGTCCGCCCCACAGGCCGCGCAGCACCAGCGAGGTCGCGAGCGACACCAGCGCCAGCGCGATCAGGCCACGCAGCGGCCGCGACAGGCCGAGCCTGAGCACCTCGATCATCTGCGATAGCGGTGAGGAATGGTCCTTGTGCTCGGCCGGCTGGTTCGGCACCAGTGCGAACACCGCGAGCGCGACTGCGACGCCGCCAGCTGCGGAGATCCAGAACCCGGCGCGCCAGCCCCAGGTGTCGACGACGAAGGCGAGCGGGCTCGACGACAGCAGCATGCCGATATTGCCGATCGAGAGGATCGCGCCCGACCACAGCCCGAAGCGCGCCGCCGACAATTGCTTGGCCGCCAGCGTCATCGGGCACATCAGCATGCCCGAGGTGGCGACGCCGAGCATCAGCTGGCCGACCGCAAAGCTCTCGGGGCCTGTCGCAAAGCCCGATGCGACCGCGCCGAACACGGTTCCCGCCAGCAGGCCGAGCGACACCGGCCGCACGCCGAAGCGATCCATCGCCGCGCCGACCGGGATCTGCGCCGCGGCAAAGGCGAAATGATAGACCGAGGTCAGGCTCGCCAGCGCCTGCGGCTTGACGTGGAAATCCGCCGCCATCAGGTCGAGGCTGATGGCGGGAATCGTGCGCAGCAAGGTCGAGAGCATATGCCCGCAGGCAAGTGCCACCAGTGCGAAGATCAGCGCGCGGGTGGCGCCTCCCGCGTCGTTAGTGGCTGCGGTCTCCATGAGTGTCCCGTCCCGAGAAGGTTTTGGATGGGGGTACATGATCGCGGGGCGGCCGCCAATGGCGGCAGCGCGACCCCCTCATTCCGGAATGGCGGCGCCGTCAGCGCAAAGTGGTGCCCGCGCGCCGTGACGGCAGGCACGTTGCCCATCAAAGCGGGTCTGACGCCGCTGTCTGAGACCATGAACCAAGCCGGCCGTCAGGACGTTGTTCCCGGGAAGATGTGGTATCATGGGGACCAGGATCTGCAGCTGGCGGCGGCAATGTCTTCCACCGAGAGTACAAGCAAGACGACCAGCGACGCGGCCCGCCGAGAGCGGAGGAGGAGCAATTCCTTACTGCTGGCTCTCGCCGTTGGATTTCTTGTCTTTGGCGCGGCCGCGGGGGCACTCTACTACGCATTGCGGCCGGAGGTTCTCCGGATCGCCGTTGGACCGCCCGGCAGCGACGATTCCAAAGTCATCGAGGCAATGGCCGATGCCTTCAGGAGCGAAAGTCGAACCGTCAGGCTGTCTCTGATCAAAACCAACGGGGCGGTGGAGTCTCTCGCCCTGCTTGGGGCCGGCAAGGCGGACCTTGCCGTCGGCCGCGGTGATCTGGAAATGCCCGCCGAGGCGCAGACCGTCGCCGTCGTGCGTAAGAACTTCGTTGTGCTGTGGGCGCCCTCCGCGCCTGCGGGCAAGGGCTCGAAAGGAAAGCGGTCGCCGAAAATCAAGGAGGTCGCCGATCTCGCGGGGCACCGTGTCGGCGTGATTGGGCGGACCCCCGTGAATGCCGCGTTGCTGCGGGTCATCCTGAGCGCCGCCGGTGTGGACGTTGAGAAGGTCGCGGTGACGCACTTTGGCACTGAACAGATCGGGGAGCTGGCGCGCGATCTCACCCTCGATGCATTCATGGCAGTCGGGCCACTCGACAGCAAGATCACATCCGACGCCGTTGCTGCTACGGCGCGGGCCCGCGGCGAACCGAAGTTTCTCGAGATCGAGACATCGGAAGCGATCGCCCTGAGGCATCCCCGGTATGAATCGGAGGAAATTCCGCCGAGCGTCTTCAATGCGGATCCGGCCTGGCCGGGTGACAAGGTCGAGACGGTCAGCGTCAGCCACCTCATCGTGGCAAGAAAGAGCATGTCGGAGACCACGGTAGCGGCGTTTTTCCGGCAGCTCTTTGCCGTCCGTCAGGCGATTGCGAAGCAGGTCCCTGGCGCTGCACACATCACCAAGCCGGACCTCGAGAAGGACACCGAGCTGCCGGTACATCGAGGAGCGGCGGCCGTCATCGACGGCAACGAACGCACCTTTCTCGACCGGTACGGCGATCTGTTCTGGTTCGGGCTCCTGCTTCTCTCCGGGATAGGCTCGGCCGCCGCCTGGTTGCGCCGCTATTTGAACCGCGACGAAAGGGAGGACAACACCATCCATCGCAAGAGAATCCTGGCCATGGTCTCGAGCGCGCGTACCGCGGAATCCAACCAGGAACTGCTGACCCTGCAGAGTGAGGCCGACGCCATCATCGCTGAAACGCTCGAGTGCTACGATGACGGCGCGATCGAGGAGGAGGAACTCGCCGCTTTTGGGCTGGTGCTCGACCTCTTGAGCAATGCCATTGCCGAGAGGCGAGCCGCGTTGCAACGTACCAGCTTCGAAACCATTCGAGGCGCGGCAACAGGCTCTACGATGCGAGGATAGCGGCGGCCATTTGAACCGGCCGTTGCGGATTCCTCAGCGCCAGCGCTGCCGTGCGCGAAGATCAGCGCGCGGGTGGCGCCTCCCCGGCTATTCGAGACTCTGGCGTTCGAACTTTCAGCTCGTGGGTAGAGCAACACGAAACCCCTCAACCCGTTTCCAACGAGGATGAGTTTCGCGAAGAACTCAGCCCATCCAACGAACTTAGTCGTCGCTGTCAGGCGCTTGTGACTCCATTTCGGGACATTGGCCCCTCATAGACTGTGGCGCCACGCTTCGAGATACAACGGAGACCTGCGCACCTCTTCAACAGCGGTCCTCGATAGGCCCATGTCGGCGAGCAGCCGATCATCGAGTTCGAGAAGTTCCCTGTACTGGCGCCGTCGTTCCCACGCGCACGCTATTCCAGCCAGCCACGCAAGTGGAATCTTCCACCCTCTCACGTCGGGAAGAGGCAGTGAAGGCGGGTTGATGGTGTAAGCGGAGTTGGAAGTAGTGCTGCCGCAAGACATGTTTCACCTCCATACTGGAGCGAAACAACACTTGGCTGCGGGAGCTCATCGGGCGGTTGTCAATGTCCCGAGCAATTCATGTATCACACACTCGGCGGGTGCTCAAGCGACTGTCAGTGAGTATGGACTCAGCGCTATCCGTAGCAGCGATCCCAATGAGCGGCCCGTACCGAGAAGAGGCGGGTACATAATGGGGGGGCGGTTGCCAAATGGGGGCGTCGGCGGTCACGACGGGGCGTGGGCGACAGCTGATTTTTTCAATTATTGGGCATCACCGCAACTCCCGCAGAAGCTTCCGCGCCTCATCTAGCATCATCCGGACCTGTCGTTGCTCGCTGATCGTCTCCCTGGCGAATAGCCCATGCTTTCGCGCATTCCGGTTTCCCCTCGGCGCACCGGTCCTCAGCGCGCCGCCGTGCATGCGGCAGCGCGCCTTGCCGTGTGCGGCCGGTGCGCGGCAGGCATCGCCATCGCGAGTTCGGGCGCCGCAGCGGGGACTGGCCCGCATCGGGACGGTGTTGCGGGTGTGGCCGCCGGTCATGGGTTGGCACCTTGCGTTGCCTCGCGCGGGCTCGCCTCCGCAACAAGCACGTTCGCATGCTGCGTGACGTTGCCCACGATCGCTCGTCCTCCGTCCTGCACGGACAGGTTTTGCACCGTGATTGCGCGCTCGTCGCTGTTGCGGTGGCGGCTCAGGGCTTCGACCTGCGCGGCGAAGGTGCGGGTCAGCCGGGTCAATGCGCGCGTGACGCTCTCCTGCTGCGGAAGGTTGTCCGTGCAGGCGAGGCGACAGGCGCAGCGCATCGTCGCCACGTGAACGGAAACCATCTGCGACACCAGCATGGCCTCGATGGAATCCTTCGGTGCGATGCTCCTGATCATCGAGACCATGAAGGCGAGATTGGCCTCATCAGGTTTCTGCCCGATCGCGCTCGCTTTGACCAATTGCCTCAGCATGCCGTGCAGCGCGTCGCGGTCGGCGACACCGAGCGCTTCGGCCAGCAGACGCTCGCCGGCTTGCGGGTCCGGATGGCTGATCGCAATGCTGCGCTTGTAGAGTCTGATCCGCGGGCTCGCGGCGGGGCCGCCGCGATCGTTTGTCGCAAGCGGCGAGGTGATGCGGCGGTTCGGTGCTGTCGTCATGCTGTGTCCTTTGCCGGCGCAGGCGCGCGCGAACGACCGTTCGCTGCTGCGCGCGGATGCGAATTTTCAGATGTCGATGAAGGGCTTACGCGCAACCACGTCGGGGCGGCCTGATCAGGCCGGCCGTCACGCTTACGATTGTTGCGATGATGCCATTCTGCAGGTGTTTTGCCCGACGAGTCAAACGGCATTGCGAATCTTGTTCTCTCAGGCGCCGGCTACTGTGCATGGGGTTGTTTTAGCACTTTTTGTTTTGAGCCGGCGCTTACGTGCCGTGCCGCGGAATTGACTGCGCGGAAACGCGATTGCGGAATCCCGTGCGGCCGCTCATCATGATCGCCGAACGCGCCGCACCAACAAACATGCACAAGCGGCACTGAAGTCTGGGGAGAGAAGGAATGCAACGAACGGCTCGCCTGCTGGCAGTGATCGCCGGATTGTGCGCCTGCGCACTGTCGACAGAGGCGCTCGCGCAGAAATATCCGACGCGGCCAGTCAAGGTCATGGTCGGCTTCAGCGCGGGCGGGCCGGTCGATGTCGTCGCGCGGATCATCGGCGACAGGCTGAGCAACAAGCTCGGGCAGCCCTTTGTGGTCGAGAACCGCGCCGGCGCCAACGGCATGATCGCCGCCGAGGGCGTGGCGCGTGCGGATGCGGACGGCTACACGATGCTGGCCTGCAACTCCTCCACCATCACGCTCAACAAGACGCTGTTCAAGGACATTCGCTACGACCCGATAAGCGACTTCGCGCCGCTCACGACCGTGGTGTCGGCGCCGCTGGTGCTGGTGGTCAATCCGGAGAACCCCAGGACCGCCGACATCAAGACCGTGGCCGATCTCGTTGCCGCGGCGAAGGCGCGGCCGGGCGAGCTTGCCTACGGCTCGGGCGGCAACGGCAACCTCGCCCATCTCGCCATGGAGCTGCTCGGCCAGAAGGCCGGCATCAAGATGATCCACGTGCCTTATCGCGGCGGTGCCGCCTCCGAGGTCGGCATTCTCGCGCAGGAGGTGCTGGCGGTGTTCGATCCGCTCTCCGCCGTGCCGCTGGTGAAGGCCGGAAAGCTGCGCGCGCTCGCGGTGTCCTCCGCCGAGCGGCTGCCGTCGTTGCCTGACGTGCCGACGGTTGCGGAGGCAGGCTACCCCGGCTTCGACCTGTCGTTCTGGGTGGGCTTCTTCATGCCGAAGGCTGTGCCCGCTCCGATCCTGGAGACGCTGCACCGGGAGATCGTCGCCGCCGCCAAGGATCCGGCGGTCGAGGAGAAGCTCGGATCGCAGGGCGTCGTCAGCGTGCTCAGCCCGGCCGAGTACGCCGCGAAGATCGCGAAGGAGACCAAGGAGCTCGCCGAGGTCGTGGTGGCGGCGAACATCAAGGCGGAGTGAGGCGCCCGTGGCACTAAAGAGCGTGGCCGGTGTGAGCTAGCTCGAGGAGCGTTCGCGCGCCGCAAAGCGGATCGCACGAGCTTTTGCACTCTTTCCGGCGGCGCGGGCCGCGATCATGCTCCGTGCCTTGCCGTGGGCCCCGGCGTTCTTGCGCAGCAGGATTGCGAACCGCTTGCGTGCACGGCTCGCCGAGAGTCGCGCCGCCAGCTGCTCGGCCTTGCGCATGATGGTGACGACCGACGGTGTCAGGTTCACCGGAACCCAGGCGACGTCCTTCGTCTTGGACAGGCTGCCGACACCTTCGCAAGGCGCTTCGCGCGGCAGGTCGATCCGGATTGCGAGAGCCTCTGCGCGCTCGGTCCAGTCCTCGGCCCTGGTGCCGGTGATGATACGGACATAGTCGCGCGTCTCGCGCGGCAGCTCGCTCTCTCTGGCGAGCCATTTCTGGATGCGGCCGGGACCTGCGTTGTAGGCGGCCGCTGCGAGGCCGAGATTGCCGAAATCGTCACGCAGCTTGCGCAGGAACCTTGCCGATGCGGGCAGCGCCTTGATGGGATCGAAGGGATCATCCAACCCGACCTCGGCCGCCGTCTCCGGCATGAATTGCGCGACGCCCTGTGCGCCGGCCGGGCTGACCTCGTTGGAACGAAAGCGGCTCTCCTGCCAGAGCAGGCGCGCGAAGAACGGCACGGGAATGCCGCTGGCCTCGGCGGCTTCGCGAAGCGCGCGGCAGAACCGTTCAGTCGGTGAAACCGGGGCCTGCGCTACGGGCTCGACCGCGCGTGGCGGTTCGATCGTCTCCTCATAAGCCGCGCGGGCGTTGGCGAGCTCGATGGCCTGCACGCTTGCGAGGAAGAGCTCCACCACTGGAACAAGCGGGGAGGCTCGGTTGTTCTCAACAATGGCGTGGTCGAGGTTGATGTTTGCCGCGACGCCGACGGATCGAGGTCGCACATCAGAATCAGAAACGCGGCGCAAGCCGCGACGACAAATCGCATTGCGTGGACAACCTCGAACTGTGGGATGAACGGCCGGCGATACGCCCGGCGATACGGTGTTTCTTAATCGACCGATTGCGGCAAAGCTGCGATCTCACAGGTTGCGTCGGTGCTACTACGGTGTTCCCGAAGGGAAACTTCCCGTGCGTTTGCGGGCATCTGCGAAGCGGGACGAGTGAACATGATGCGATGGATCTTCGGTGCGGTGATTTCGCTGTGGCTTGCGGTCCCGGCCGTCGCGGGCAATCTTGGCGCCGCAGCCGTGAATGACGCTGCGCGCCCTGCAAGACAGCCGGCCGCCGACAAGGTCGATGCATCCGTGGTGAAGCTTCAGATCCTGCTCGATCGTGCGCAATTCTCTCCCGGCGAGATCGACGGCAAATTCGGCGAGAACGCGCAGAAGGCGCTGAAGGCATTCGCGGAGCAGAACGGCATCGCGTCCGACAAGGGCATCGCGTCCGACAAGGGTATCGCGCCGGAGCTGTGGGACAAGTTGAATGCCGCGAGCGAAAGCCCTGTCGTCGTCGACTACAGGATCGGCGATGCGGATGTGAAAGGGCCGTTCCTGAAGGCGCTGCCGGCGAAGCTCGACGACATGAAGTCACTGGAGGCGCTGAACTACACCAGCCCTCTCGAGGGGCTCGCCGAGAAATTCCACGTGAGTGCGGATCTGCTCAAGGCCCTCAATCCCGGCAAGTCCTTCGACAAGGCCGGCGAGACCATCATCGTCGCGAATGTTCCGGCACGGCGAGAGCTGCCGCGTGCTGCGCGGCTCGAGGTCGACAAGAAGAACGGGACATTGAAGGCGTTCGACGGCACTGGCCGCCTGGTCGCGTTCTATCCGGCGTCAATCGGCAGTCCGGATCGGCCGACGCCGAGCGGGACGCTCAAGATCACCTCGACCAATGACAAGCCGACTTATCACTACAATCCGGAGTACAGGTTCAGCAGCGTCAGATCCAGAAAGCCGTTCGATGTCAAACCCGGGCCCAACAATCCGGTCGGTTCGTACTGGATCGGCCTGTCGGCGCAGGGCTACGGCATTCACGGGACGGCGGAGCCCGACAGGGTGAGCAAGTCCGCGTCCCACGGCTGCATCAGGCTCACCAATTGGGACGTTCGGGCGCTGGGCGACAGCGTCAAGCGCGGCACGCCGGTCGTCTTCCTCGATGCTCCGACGGACTCTTCGTCGAAGCAGCAGGGAAGGCCGGCCGCCAGGCGCGCAGCGAACTAATCCTTCGGAAAATCCTTGCGCATCGCGATCTCGGCGGCATCGCCGGGCGACAGCACGGTCTGTTCGAAGGCCGGTTGCGGCCTCGTCAGGATGTCGTAGAGCGAGATGCCCTTGATGGGCTTGCCCATCAGCTCGCGGACGCAGTCGGCGAGCGTGCCGTTGTAGACGAGATAGGGCGGACCCCGGTCCTTCTGCCTCTCGCCCTTCAGCGACGGCCACTTCTTCAGTTCGGCCGGTGCGTCATAGACGATCGGCGATCCTTCTTTGAACATGCGTCTGGCCCCGGGCGGCTGGATAGGCTGGAAGCCTAGAGCCGCCCGGTAAACGCTTGTTAAAGAATTAGTTCAAACCAGCCGGCAACGAAGGCGAGCAGGGTGCCGTTGGCCTTGGCCGGCGGCACGACGATGGCAGACCCGCTGCGCAGCGCCGCCGCGCCCAGCGCCTTCTCGGTTGCCGCGAGATCGCCGCTGACGAGCACCAGCGCCGCGCCGCCGCGCTCGGAGAGGCCCGCGAGCGGCACGCCGGGATAGCGTTTGCCGAGCTGGTCCAGCGTCAGATAGACGAAGTCGGCACGATCGCCGCCGGAGGGCACGCTGACCGCGCCGTCGGCCTCCGCCTGCGGCTCGCGGTCGATCAGGCGCGCGAGGTGCGCGGCTTCCTTCGCCGGCTCGGGCGTTGCGATCAGCGTCTGCCTGATCCGCTTTGCCGCATTGGCGTGCTTCATCAGCTCGGGAATCCACACGGTCTCGCGGGTCTTGTGCTGGCAGGCGAAGATGCGCACGCCGCCCGGCGCTTCGGCGGTCGGCCACATGAAGGTGCGGAATTTCGCCGCCGAGACCGTGCCATCAGGCAGCGTCACCGGCCGCTCGAAATCGGTCGGGCCGATCGGCGTCAGGCCACGCGCGCGGATTTCCTCCGCGCCGGCGGCGCTGTCGACCGCCGTGAAGGCGATGCGCTCGATGCCTTCGCCGCGCGTGTCCAGGAAGGCGCGGGCCGGCGCATTGTGCTCGGTCGCGGCCAGCACGCCGAGCAGCTCCATGTAGTCCGGGTCGAACATGATGGTGTAGTTGCCGGTGCCCATATGCGCGCTGTGGGTGCCGCGCGGCGACACCGTGAAGCCGAGCTGCCGGTAGTTCTCAGCGGCCTTGTCGAGGTCCTTCACCATGACCACGGCGTGGTCGATACCGATGACGTTCTTGAGGGCCACTGTGATTTCCCCGCGGCAGATGCAGATTGGATTTGGACGGCACGAGCGGCCGCTGTTCCTGTCTACGCCGGATGGACGATCAAGTCATTTTCAAATCGGCGGGACATGCGGAAATTTCATTCCGCGAAACGCGATATCGACGCGTGATGGCGTCAGCGCGCCTGCTCGATATAGGCGGCGAGGATGGCACGCTCCTCGCTGGTCATTTCGGTGATGTTGCCGGGCGGCATCGCGGTGGACCAGGCCGCGACGCGGCCGATCAGGCGGATGTTGCGCTGGATGTGCTCGGGCGCGTCGAGCAATATGCCCTTCGGCGCGGTGACGATCCCGGCCCAGACCGGTTCGGCCGCATGGCACATGCTGCACCGGGACATCACGATCTCCTCGACATTGGCGACCGTGGGCTGCACCGACAGTGCGCCGGTCTTCACCTCGCGCGGGCCGGCTGCGGAGAGGAAAAGGATCGCGATCACCCCCGCGGCGGCGACACCCCACACCCACCACGGCGATTTCCGCCCGGCGTGACGCTCGTTGAAGAAGTGGCGGATCACGGGGCCGAGCGCCAGGATGATCGCGACAATGATCCAGTTGAAGCGGGTGGCGTAGAGCAGGGGATAGTGGTTGCTGATCATCAGCACGACGACGGGAAGCGTCAGGTAGTTGTTGTGGACCGAACGCTCCTTGCTGGTCTTGCCGAGCTTCGGATCGGGCGCCTGTCCCGCGATCAGCGCCGCCACGATCTTCTTCTGGTTCGGGATGATCAGCGTGAAGACGTTGGCGACCATGATGGTGCCGATGATCGCTGCGATCTGGTTGAACGCGCCGCGGCCGCTCAGCACATGGGTGAAAGCGTAGGTCAGTGCGACCAGGAACAGGTAGCCGCCGATGGCGAACGGCAGCTCGCGCTGCGCAAGCCCGGTGCGGCAGGCGACCTCGTAGAGCGCCCATGCCAGAGCCAGGCTGAGGAAGCTGAACAGCCCGGCCTGGAATGGCGTGAGGTCGAGGATCGACTTGTCGACCAGGAACAGATCGGCCTCGAGATAATAGACCACCACCATCAGCGCGAAGCCGGACAGCCAGGTGGTGTAGGCCTCCCATTTGAACCACGTCAGCTCGTCCGGCATCCGGGTGGGCGCGACGAGGTATTTCATGATCCGGTAGAAGCCGCCGCCATGGACCTGCCAGGCTTCGCCCTGCACGCCATCAGGCAGATCGCTCCTGGGTTTGAGGCTGAGGTCGAGAGCGATGAAATAGAAGGAACTGCCGATCCAGGCGATCGCCGCCACCACGTGCAGCCAGCGGAGCAGCAGGCTCGCCCATTCCGATATGATGGATCCCCACATGATCACCCCATCAGGTGCGACACAAATGCCGCAGCTTTGATGACCGCAACCGGCGGTCGTGCCCTTACAATGTGTCGCACCGATCAACGGCATTTTCCAGTACGATGGGGCGCGGGTGATGCACATCGTGCGGGCATGAGCTGATGTGGGATTCGGCAGGCGTTTGACCCGCCGCAGAACGTTTACGGATCGATCGGCGTTGACGTTCGAGACGTGCAGGCCGGGAGGAAGACGACGTGAAGAACCGGATTTCGACAGCGGTGATGTCCGCGGGGTTGCTGGTCGCTTCTGCGACATTTGCGCGGGCCGAGCCGGTGCTGCAAGGCCAGGACGCCTATGGCAATTGGCAGGCCGACAAGCCCGGCACGGTCAGGCTGATCCGGCCGCAGGATCTCGCCCGGCCCAATGCCACGCCCTCGGTCGCAAGCTTCTCGAAGGTGGTGCCGCGTCCGCCGGAGGCCGCGCTTCAGGTGCCGGCGGGCTTCAAGATCGAGCTGTTCGCGGAAGGCCTGCGTGCGCCGCGCATCGTGCGCGTGGCGCCGAACGGCGACGTCTTCGTCGCGGAGACGCGGGCCGGCACCATCCGCGTGCTGCGCGCCGGCGAGGGCGGCAAGGTCGCGACCAACGAGGTGTTTGCCAGCGGCCTGCGGCAGCCGTTCGGCATTGCCTTCCTTCCGAACGGCGACAATCCGCAATGGGTCTATGTCGCCAACACCGACAGCGTCGTCCGCTTTCCCTATCAGGCCGGTGACCTCAAGGCGCGCGGCAAGGCCGAGACGATCGTGGCGAGCCTGCCGCATGACGGCGGCCATTCCACCCGCGACATCGTCTTCACGCCTGACAACAAGCGCATGCTGATTTCGGTCGGCTCGCTCAGCAACGTCGCCGAGGGCATGGGCACGCCGCCGGGCGGGATGGATGCGTGGTCGAAAACGCAGCCGCTCGGTGCGGCCTGGGCCAGCGAAACCGAGCGTGCTACCGTGCTGGCCTTCAATCCCGATGGCAAGGAGCGGAAGATCTACGCCACCGGCATCCGCAATTGCGTCGGCCTCGCGATCCAGCCGCAGACCGGCCTGCCGTGGTGCTCGACCAACGAACGCGACGGCCTCGGCGACGACCTCGTGCCCGACTACGTCACCAGCGTGATGGAGGGCGCCTTCTACGGCTGGCCTTGGTTCTATATCGGCGGCAACGAAGACCCGCGCCATGCCGGCGCGCGGCCCGGCCTCAAGGACAAGGTGACGATTCCCGACGTGCTGATACAGCCGCACTCGGCCTCGCTCGGCATGACCTTCTATCAGGGCGCGCAGTTTCCGTCCGAATACCAGGGCGACGCCTTCGCCGCCGAGCACGGCTCCTGGAACCGCTCGAAGCGCACCGGCTACAAGGTGATCCGTATCAGGATGAAGGACGGCAAGCCGACCGGCGAGTACGAGGATTTCGTCACGGGGTTTGTGGTGAGTGACACGGAGGTGTGGGGGAGGCCGGTGGGCGTAGCCGTGGCGAAGGACGGATCCTTGCTGGTGTCGGAGGATGGCAACGGCACGATCTGGCGGGTGACAAGCACGCGGCAGTGATAGTGCTTTCCCTCTCCCCTTGTGGGAGAGGGTGGCTCGACGCGTAGCGGCGAGACGGGTGAGGGGTTCTCTCCGCGAGTCCCTTCGCCAGTTGAGTTCGCAGAGAGAGACCCCTCATCCGGCGCCATAGCCGAAGCTTCGCTTCGGCGTTCTTAAGAACGGCGGCCGAAGGCCGCCTATGCCACCTTCTCCCACAAGGGGAGAAGGGAAGGGGCACTGCGCTCTGCCTCGACCTACCCCCGTCTCACACTCGCCCCGCCGTCCACCGGCAGCGTCACGCCGGTGATGAAATTCGCCTCGTCCGACGCCAGGAACAGCGCGGCATTGGCGACGTCCCATCCCGTTCCCATCTTCTTGCGCAGCGGCACCTTGCTGTCGCGTTCGGCTTCGACTTCGGCGCGGGTCTTGTGCCATTCGCGGGCGCGGGTATCGACGGCCATCGGCGTGTTCATCAGGCCGGGCAGGATGACGTTGGCGCGAATGCCGTATTCGGCGTTCTGGTAGGCGAGCTGTTCGGTGAAGGCGATCATCGCCGACTTCGTCGCCTTGTAGGCGACATAAGGGTAGGTGGTGATCGCGGCCATCGAGGAGATGTTGATGATGGCGCCGCTGTGCTGCGCGCGCATGATCGGGATCACTTCTTTCGCAGCGAGAATGCAGCTCTTCAGATTGATGGCGACGACGCGGTCGAACGCCTCTTCGGTGATCTCCAGCAATTCGGCATCGCCGCCGGACAGGCTGACGCCGACATTGTTGTGCAGGACGTCGATCCGGCCCCAGCGTGTCTGGGCGTCCTTGACCATCGCCTTGATGTCCGCGGCCTTGGTCACGTCCGCCTTGAAGGCTGCGGCGGTGCCGTTCGTCTCGGCGATCATCGCGACGGTTTCCTGTGCCGATTCCAGATGATGATCGACGCACAACACCTTGGCGCCCTCGCGCGCGAAGGTCAGCGCGGTGGCGCGGCCGTTGCCCATGCCTTCGCCGGGGCTCTGGCCGGCGCCGACGACGATTGCAACCTTGTCCTTCAAGCGCATGTCAGTTCACTCCGGGGATCGGGTACTGCTGGAGTACCTCTTTGTAAGCGGGCTCGTTGTCGGCACCTGCGCGGGCCAGCAGAATTGCTGCAGCGCGGCCGTTGCCGATGCCGTCGCCCGCGGCGCCGCTGATGAGCGCCACCTTGCCGGCGAGGCCGGCATCGTCCTCAGGGCCCTGCATCGCGTTTCATCCTGATAATTTCGTGCAAACTAGCAATGGAGTGCGGAGGTGAGAAGGCCGGCCGTCCCGCGTAGATGTCATTGACATCACATGGAATTGCATGCCGCCGGACGGCACGGCGCGCGATTGAGCGGGCGTGTTGCGGAACCGTTCTACCGAGCTTGCGTTTGTTGCGGGGGCTTTTCCGCGCTAGGCTCTCGCCTGGGGTTTCCCAATCGCCAGTGGCTTGCCGATGAATCTGCTCGATCCACAAGGGCCGGTGGCTACCGCCAACAGCACCATCCTGGTCGATTCCGTCTTCATCATGCTGGCGATCGTGGTGCCGACCATCATCGCGATCCTGGCGTTCGCGTTCTGGTTTCGCGCGTCCAACACGAAAGCGCGCTTCCAGCCCGACTTCGTCTATTCCGGGCGCGTCGAGATGGTGGTGTGGGCGATCCCGGCGCTCACCGTGATCCTGCTCGGCGGCGTCGCGTGGATCGGCTCGCACCAGCTCGATCCCGCCGCGCCCGTGCCGGGCACCGGCAGTCCGGTCCGCATCCAGGCGGTCTCGCTCGACTGGAAATGGCTCTTCATCTATCCGGACCAGCGCATCGCCACCGTCAACACGCTGACGGTGCCGGCCGGCGCCGAGCTGAATTTCCAGCTGACGTCGTCGAGCGTGATGAACGTGTTCTTCATCCCGCAGCTCGGCAGCATGATCTACACCATGAACGGCATGGTGACGAAGCTGAACCTGCGTGCCGACAATGAGGGCAAGTTGCAAGGTCTGTCGGCGCATTTCTCCGGCGACGGCTTTCCCGACATGATGTTCGACGTCAACGTGATCTCGCCGCTCGCCTTTCCGGATTGGGTCGCGACCACGGCGAAGTCCGATGCCGTGCTGAACGAGGAGAGCTACACGAAGCTGATGCAGCAGGGCATCGAGAGGGGCAGGCCGACCTATCGCCTCGAAGATCCCCGCCTGTTCGACCTGATCGCGACCCAGCACATTCCGCCAGGGCCCGGCCCGGAGCTGCTCTCCGATGCCGGCCGGCCGCACAGTGGAGGCCACGATGCTCGGTAAGCTCGATTGGTCGGCCATTCCATTTGATCAGCCCATTCCGCTCATCGCCGGCGCCGTGGTGCTGGTCGCGATCCTCGGCGTGCTGATCTGGGTCGTGGTGAAAGGGCATCTGCCCTATCTCTGGCACGAGTGGATCACCAGCGTCGACCACAAGCGCATCGGCGTGATGTACATCCTGCTGGCCTCGGTGATGCTGCTGCGCGGCGGCAGCGACGCGATCATGATGCGGATCCAGCAGGCTGTGGCCTACCAGTCGCAGGGCTATCTGCCGCCGGAGCATTACAACCAGATCTTTTCGGCCCACGGCACCATCATGATCTTCTTCGTCGCGATGCCGTTCGTGATCGGTCTGATGAACCTGGTCGTTCCGCTCCAGCTCGGCGTGCGCGACGTCGCGTTTCCGACGCTCAATTCGGTCGGCTTCTGGCTGACCGCGACCGGCGCGCTGCTGGTCAATCTCTCGCTCGTGATCGGCGAGTTCGCCCGCACCGGCTGGCTCGCCTTTCCGCCGCTGTCGGGACTGTCCTATTCGCCGGGCGTCGGCGTCGACTACTACGCCTGGTCGCTGCAGATCTCCGGCGTCGGCACGCTGGTCGCCGGCATCAATCTCGTCACGACCGTACTGAAGCTGCGCACCAGGGGCATGAACTATCTGCGCATGCCGATGTTCTGCTGGACCACGCTGGCCTCCAATCTCCTGATCGTCGCGGCGTTTCCGATCCTCACCGCCACGCTCGCGATGCTGCTGCTCGACCGTTACCTCGGCTTCCACTTCTTCACCAACGAGGCCGGCGGCAACGTCATGATGTTCATGAACCTGATCTGGGCGTGGGGCCATCCTGAGGTCTACATCCTGGTGCTGCCGGCCTTCGGCATCTTCTCCGAGGTGGTTTCGACCTTTTCCGGCAAGGCGCTGTTCGGCTATCGCTCCATGGTGCTGGCCACCATGGCGATCTGCGTCATCTCCTTCATGGTCTGGCTGCACCATTTCTTCACGATGGGCGCCGGCCCCGATGTCAACGCCATCTTCGGCATCGCCAGCATGATCATCGCGGTGCCGACCGGGGTGAAGATCTACAACTGGTTGTTCACGATGTATGGCGGCCGCATCCGCTTCGCGACGCCGATGCTGTGGGCGGTCGGCTTCATGGTCACCTTCATCATCGGCGGCCTGACGGGCGTGCTGGTCGCGGTGCCGCCGGCCGACTTCATGCTCCACAACAGCATGTTCCTGGTGGCGCACTTCCACAACGTCATCATCGGCGGCGTGTTGTTCGGCGCGTTCGCCGGTTTCGAATACTGGTTTCCGAAGGCGTTCGGCTTCCGCCTCGACGAGCGCTGGGGCAAGCTCGCGTTCTGGTTCACCTTCCTCGGTTTCTACGTCACCTTCATGCCGCTCTATGTCGCCGGCATGCTCGGCATGACCAGGCGCTTGCAGCATTACGACGTCGCGGCGTGGCGGCCCTGGATGCTGGTTGCGGCGGCCGGCATGGCGGTGCTGACGATCGGGGTGATCTGCCAGATCATGCAGCTCGTCGTCAGCATCAGGAATCGCGAGGCCCTGCGCGACCGTACCGGCGATCCCTGGGACGGGCGCTCGCTGGAATGGGCGACCTCGTCGCCGCCGCCGGTCTTCAACTTCGCTTTCAGTCCCGATGTGCGCGGCGAGGATGCCTATTGGGACATGAAGACCCATGCCCGGCAGCAATCGCTCGAGCACGAGGTGCCCGAGTATCACGACATCGAAATGCCCCGGAACTCGCCGACCGGCTTCGTCTGCGCGTTCTTCGCCACCATCATGGGCTTTGCGCTGATCTGGCACATCTGGTGGATGGTGATCCTGGGCGGCATCGGCGCGTTCGCGACCTTCGTCGTGTTCGCCTGGCGCGACCATGACGAATACGTCATCCCGGCTGAGGAAGTCGCCCGCATCGACCGCATCAATCTCGAGGAACGTCGCAGCCTCGTCAGCATGGCGGGGGCGCTCTGATGTCGATGACCGCGACTGTCGGCCGTGCGCATGCCGATCCCCATCATATCGGGCTCGTCGTCGAGCATCCCGGGCCGGCGTCGAAGCGGATCGTGACCGCCTACGGCTTCTGGGTCTTCCTGCTCTCCGACATCGTGATGTTCTCCTGCTTCTTTGCGGCCTATGCGGTGCTGTCCGGCCAGACCGCCGACGGCCCCAAGGGCTCGGAAATCTTCGAGCAGCGCAACGTCGCGATCGAGACGGTCTGCCTGCTGCTGTCGAGCTTCACCTGCGGCATGGCCAGCATCGCCGCCGACGTGCGCAACCGGTTCTGGTTCTATCTCGGCATGGCCGTGACCTGCGTGCTCGGGCTCATCTTCCTCGCCATCGAGTTCCGCGAATTCGCCGATCTCGTCGCGCGCGGCTACGGCCCCTCGCGCAGCGCGTTCCTGACGTCGTTCTTCTCGCTGGTCGGCTGCCATGGCCTGCACGTCTCCGCCGGCGTGCTGTGGCTGCTCACCATGATGGCCCAGGTTTTTGCAAAAGGCTTTCGCGCCGACGTGTTGCGGCGGATGATGTGCTTTGCGCTGTTCTGGCACGCCCTCGACATCATCTGGGTCGGGGTGTTCTCTGTCGTCTATTTGCTTGGGGGTGGCGCATGAGCGATCAGACCCATGTTCCGGCCGGGCACGATCTCGCGCCGGGCGAGGAAGAGCAGCATAGCGTCGGCGCGCGCATCCTCGGCTACGTCGTCGGCCTCGCACTCGCGCTGCTGCTCACGGCGACGTCGTTCTTCATCGCCGGCACCGACCTGGTCTGGCAGCCTTCCATTCCCGTCGCGCTGATCGTGCTCGCGATCGCGCAGATGGGCGTGCACTTGGTGTTCTTCCTGCACATCACGACCGGCCCCGACAACACCAACAACGTGCTGGCGCTCGCCTTCGGGCTGCTGGTCGTCTTCCTCGTGGTCGGCGGCACCGTGTGGATCATGGCACATCTCAACCAGAACATGCCGCCGATGGACCAGATCATGCCGATGCGGAAGTAGGGGCACAAAAAAGAAGAGCCGCTTGTTTGTGACAAGCGGCCCAAGTCTAGGGAGGAAACGCCCGAGCAAAGACAATCCAATGAGGATCGTCTGCCAAGGAAGCGCTCGCGCAAAGCGCGTGCGCACGTTGATAAGTGCAGCAACTCGCCATGGAGTTCAATTCCGGATCAATACTGTCTCCGGGTACCGCTCACGGCCGCGTGAACGACGCGTTCACTTCGGCCGGCGGCAATTATAGGCCTTGCGGAAGCCGGCGGCCTGGGCGTCGTCCTCCGAGCAGAACCAGCGGTCCGGCTTGGTGGTCGCCGGATAGCTCGGGCAGCCCCGCAGATGATAGATGCCGATATTGCCGGTGACGCGGGCGCGCACCGCAAGCTTTCCCTTGATGCCGCAACTCGGCGGCATGGTCAGTTCGTCCGGAAACAGCACGGCGCGGATTTCCTTGTCGCGGTCCGGCCGGCAGGCGGCGCCCAGGAGTGCGCCGTCCTTCTTGCCGGTCCGGAATTCTTGCGGTGCAACAAAACAGCCCTTCCAGATTCCGGACGAGGCGGTCTTGGCTTCGGCTGCCGCCGGCTTGACGTTGGCCTTGATCGGCTCGCGGGCGATGGCGAAGCCGAGCTTCACCAATTGCTCGTTCAGGCTGGCCTTGTCGCCCTCGGCCGTGCAGATCGCACGGTGGCGTTTGCCGAAGCTCTTTTCCGGCCCGACATCGTCACAGCGTACCGCCCGTTTGCCGATCAGCTTGGCCAGCTGATCGCGGGCCTCGATGCCGCAGGTCCAGGGATCGGCGTGATCGTCGATGCAGACCTGGTCGAGCTCGGGCGCGTCGACGCCGTCGAGCCGATAGGTGACGTCGCCAAGCTGGATGGAATTGGCGTCCCGGACGGTCGCCGTCGCGGTCAGTGCGAACCCAGGCGCTGAGGAGGCCAGAAATCCGGGCAGAGCAAGAAACAAAACAAGCGCGAAAGCGCGGGCGGCGGCAAATGAATTCTCGAAGGACATACGGTCTCGCTATCGATTGCTCTCTCGTCTCGTTCCTAGCATCCGGATGTGGCGATACCAATGGTCTGCGCCCTGCGAAGTGCGACATTCCGGCCCCGCGGCTTTACTCAGCCGTCGCTCTGACCCTATCGTTTGCGCCGGCCTTGCGGACTGCGGAGGCCGAATCGCCCGGGAAGCGGCGAGGGGGAGGAAAAGGTCGCGATGAAAGACCCCGTGGACGTCCTGATCATCGGCGCCGGCGCTTCAGGCGCGGCGGTGGCGTGGTCGCTGGCCGAGACCAAGATGCACATTCTCTGCCTGGAGCAGGGCGGCTGGATGAACCCGGCGGAATATCCCAGCACGGGCCGGGATTGGGAAGCCAAGTTCTACGGCGAGTGGTCGTCGAGCCCGAACGTCCGCGGTCGGCCCGAGGACTATCCGATCAACGACGACAATTCGCCGATCAAGGTCGTCAACTACAATGCGGTCGGCGGCTCGACGGTGATGTACACCGCGCACTGGCCGCGGCTGCATCCCTCCGATTTCAAGGTGAAGACGCTCGACGGCGTCGCCGACGACTGGCCGATCGACTACGACGCGCTGACCCCGTTCTTCGACGAGAACGATCGCATGATGGGCACGTCCGGCCTGTCGGGCGATCCGCTCTCGCCGCTGACGCATCCGCCGATGCCGCAACAGCCGATGGGATTGTCCGGTGCGATCATCGGCAGGGCCATGAACAAGCTCGGCTGGCACTGGTGGCCGTCGGACACGACGGTTGCGACCATGGATTATGAGGGCCGGGCGCGCTGCATCAATCTTGGCCATTGCACGCCGGCCTGCGCGCAAGGTGCCAAATCCTCGACCGATATCACCTATTGGCCGCACGCGGTCCGCGCCGGTGTCGAGCTGCGCACCCATTGCCGGGTGCGCGAGATCACCACCGACGAGAGCGGCATGGCCTCGGGCGTGGTCTATTACGACAAGGACGGTGTCGAGCAGTTCCAGCCGGCGCATGTCGTCATCATCGCCTGTAACGGTGTCGGTACGCCGCGGCTGCTGCTGAACTCCGCGTCGGGCCGCTTTCCGAACGGACTTGCCAATTCGTCGGGTCTCGTCGGCAAGAACCTGATGTTCCATCCCTATGCGCAGATCTACGGCTATGTGAAGGAGCCGACCGATAGCAACCGCGCGCCACCGACCTGCCTGTGGAGCAAGGAATGGTATGACACCGACCTGTCGCGCGGCTTCGTGCGCGGCTACGGCGTCCAGTTCGTGCGCGGGGCAGGGCCGGTGTTCGAGGCCGTCGTCAGCGAGCAGAAGGGCATTCTGCCCTGGGGCGCCGATCATCACCGCGTGTTCCGCAAGCTCAACGGCCATCGCTTAGGTTTCTCCGCGATCTGCGAGGACCTGCCGGAAGAGCACAATCGCGTCACGCTCGATCCCGTCCTGAAGGACAGTCACGGCATTCCCGCGCCGAAGATCGACTACACGATCAGCGAGAACAGCCGGAAGATGATGGAGCATGCGCTGGCGCGCGGCCGGGAGGTGCTCGAGACCGCGGGGGCGACCGACATCTGCGTCAACTCGCCGATCCCGTGGGGCGGCTGGCACCTGCTCGGCACCGCGCGGATGGGCACCGATCCCGAACGCTCCGTCGTCAACGAATGGGGCCGCTCGCACGACGTGAAGAACCTCTTCATCGTCGACGGCAGCATCTTCGTCACCTCGGGCGGCGTGAACCCGACGTCCACCATCCAGGCCCTCGCGCTGTACATCGCCGACCAGATGAAGCAGCGCCTCGCCAATTTGTTCGACTGAGGATTCTTATGACCGAACAGATCACCCTCACGCCGCGACAGCGCCAGGATTTGCGCACCATCGCCGCGATGATCATTCCACCGAGCGAGGAATACCGGGTCCCCGGCGCCGATGACGAGATCATCCAGGCCGACATTCTTGCAACCCTCGGCCGCGACACGAGGCCGGTCGTGGCTGCGCTCGATCATCTGGCGCGGCTTGCCGGCATGCCGCTGGCGGACCTCGAAGCCGCCGCGCGCGATGGCGTCGTGCAGCAGTTCCGCAGCTCCGGCGGCGCGGCAACTCTCGTCCGCGTGGTGCTGCAATGCTACTACCGCGACGACCGCGTGTTGCGCTCGCTCGGGCTGGAGCTGCGCGCGCCGTTCCCCAGGGGGTATGTGCTCCCGGACGGCGACTGGTCGCTGCTCGACCCGGTCAAGGCAAGAGGGGGCGCGCTGCGGCGGGCGCCCTAGCCACCTGGGCAGTCCAGCCCTGCGCCCCAGGCGGATCCCTTGCGCTGGCAGGAACAGGCCACCATCTGTGTGAGCCTCAAGGACTCTTGCCATGCTGGATTTCACTTCAGATATCGTCGATGACGCCTCGTCATCGCGAACGGCAGCGGCTGCGCCGGTCGATGACCGGCCGCTGCTGGACGCCTATTCCAATGCCGTGATCGACGTCACCGACCGCGTCGGCCCTGCCGTCGTGCGCGTCGAGACCGGGCCCAAGGTGCCGAACGGCCGCGAGCGCGGCGGGCTCGGCTCGGGCATCGTGATCTCGCCGGATGGGCTCGTCCTCACCAACAGCCACGTGGTCGGCGCCTCCAAAGAGATCCGGCTGCGGGATGTGGAAGGCCATGTCGGCGACGCCCGCGTGCTCGGCGTCGATCCCGACACCGATCTTGCGCTGCTGCGCGCCAACGGCGTCCGCGACTTGCCCTATGCCGCGCTCGGCAACTCCAAGACCCTGCGCCGCGGCCAACTCGTGATCGCGATCGGCAATCCGCTCGGATTCGAATCGACCGTGACCGCCGGCGTGGTCTCGGCGCTGGGACGCTCGATCCGTTCGGTCAGCGGCCGCACCATCGAGGACGTCATCCAGACCGATGCCGCGCTCAATCCCGGCAATTCCGGCGGGCCGCTTGTGTCGTCGAATGCCGAGGTGATCGGCATCAACACCGCCATCATCAATGGCGCGCAGGGCATCTGCTTCGCGGTTGCCAGCAACACCGCGCAATTCGTGCTCGCGGAGATCATCCGCCACGGCTATGTCCGGCGCGCCTATATCGGCGTCGCCGGACAGACCGCGCCGGTTCCGCGGCGGCATGCCGTGCTGGCCGGCGTCGAGAACAAGATGGGCGCGCTTCTGATGCAGATCGAGGCGGACGGGCCGGCGGCGAAGGCGGGCCTGTTGCCCGGCGACGTCGTGATCAGGCTCGACGGCGTAGAGATCAACGGCGTCGACGATCTGATCCGCGTGCTCGACCGCGACCGGATCGGCCGGCGGCTCGCCATGGACGTGCTGCGGCTCGGCCGCCTGCGGGCGATCGACATCGACCCGATCGAGCGGAAGCCCGCCCGCTAGCTGAGAGCCCGCGGGCGAGGTATGACGATGTCATGCCTCGCCTCCGGAAACTTGCCGCATGATGCCGGCGCACGAGAATTACGACGTCATTGTCGTCGGCGCCGGTGCCGGCGGCATGACGGCGGCGGCCGTCGCGGCCGCCGAAGGCCTGAGTGTGCTTGTGATCGAGAAGACGGCCTTCGTCGGTGGCACCACGGCGTGGTCCGGCGGCATGGTCTGGATCCCTGCCAACCCGAAGATGAAGCAGGCGGGGCTGTCCGACAGCGTCACTGACGCCGTCCAGTATCTGTCGAGTACGGTCCCCGAGCCCGCCAATGCCGGCTTGCGCGCCGCCTTTCTGGCTCGCGGACCAGAGGCGGTCGCCTGGCTCGAAGCCAACACGGAAGTGCGCCTCCAGCCGGTGAAGGCCTATCCCGACTATTATCCGGAACGGCTGGGCGCGACATCAGGCGGGCGCGTGCTCGAGCCCGTGGCTTTCGATGGCACGCGGCTGGGCCGGGCTTTCGTGCGATTGCGGCCACCGCTGCCGGAGTTCACGCTGTTCGGCGGGATGATGGTCAATCCTCTCGACATTCCGCATCTGCGCCGGATCGGCAGGTCGCTGCGTTCGACCCTGCGCGCGGCGCGGCTGATCTCGGAATAC
Source organism: Bradyrhizobium niftali (assembly GCF_004571025.1). Classification (GTDB taxonomy): domain Bacteria; phylum Pseudomonadota; class Alphaproteobacteria; order Rhizobiales; family Xanthobacteraceae; genus Bradyrhizobium; species Bradyrhizobium niftali. Next base: position 152,851 of record NZ_SPQT01000019.1, read on the forward strand.
ATGTTGCAGCGGCTGCGCAGCCCGCGCGGCACGACGCTGCATCTCGGCAACGCGCTCGCTGCGCGGCTCTACGCCTCGCTGCTGGCGCGGCAGGTCGAGATCCTCTTCAGCGCGGATGTCGAGGATTTGTCGATGCAGGGCGATCGCGTCAGCGGCGTGGTGATCCGTCACGGCTCCCGCGACCGTGCGATCGCGGCGCGCCGCGGGGTGGTGCTGGCGGCCGGCGGCTTTTCGCACGATGCCGCTTTGCGTAAGCGGTTCTTCCCGCCTGCGGCCGGATTTGTCTCGGCGAGCAGTCCATCAGGCACGGGCGACGGGATTCGGCTCGCGGCGACGGCCGGGGCTGCGCTCAATACGGAGGCGACAAGCCCGGCCTATTGGGTGCCGGCCTCGCTGTTCTGCCGCGCTGACGGCAGCCGTGGCGTCTTTCCGCACATGGTGACCGATCGCGCCAAGCCCGGCGTGATCGCCGTCAACGCCGCGGGCCGGCGCTTCGTCAACGAGGCGCTGTCCTACCACGAGTTCGTGCTCGCCATGCTGCGCGACGGCCATGGCGAGCCCGATCGGCCGTTCTACCTGATCTGCGATCGTCAGTTTTTGTGGCGCTATGGCCTCGGCCGCATCAAGCCGTTTACCCTCAACGTTCGGCGCTATGTGGCGAGCGGTGAGTTGATCGAGGCTCCCGAGATCGCGCAGCTTGCGGCCAAGATCGGCATCAAGCCATCCGTGCTCGCCGCGACGGTCGCGAGCTACAACACCGGAGCAAAGGAGGGGCGCGATCCCGAATTCGGCCGGGGGAGCACGATCTATCAACGTCACCTCGGCGATGCCGCTCACAAGCCCAACCCCTGCGTCGCGCCGATCCTTCGAGCGCCGTTCTTCGCGCTAAGGATCTATCCGGCCGATCTCGGCACGGCGATCGGCTTGAAGGTCGATGCCCAGGCCCGCGTGCTGCGGGGCGACGGCACGCCGATTGCGGGGCTCTATGCGTGCGGCAACGACATGGGCTCGATCATGAATGGCAACTATCCGAGCGCAGGGATCGCGCTCGGGCCGGCGCTGACGTTCGGGTATATCGCGGGGCGGCATCTGGCGGAGGGTGGGGTGACGGCGCTGGCACCAAGCGTCGCCACGACCTCGGTCTAGCCGTCTCCACCGCTGTCATGCCCCGCGAAGGCGGGGCATCCAGTATTCCAGAGACAGCGAGGTTCATAACAACTGTCACGGCGTACTGGATCGCCCGGTCAAGCCGGACGATGACGCCGCGTGTGTGGCGCGCGCGTCCCATATTCTCCGTCATTGCGAGCGCAGCGAAGCAATCCAGGCTGCCTCCGCGGAGGGACTCTGGATTGCTTCGTCGCAAGGGCTCCTCGCAATGACGAGGACAGGCTTTCGCCTTCCTGACCTCTACTCCGCCGCGGCGGCAAACCGGCTATTCTCCAGCTCCGCTTCCAGCCGCGCTGTCTCGACCATCGCCTGCTTGATATTGCCTTCCTTGACGTGGCCGAAGCCGCGGATCGTCTCGGGCACGCGCGCGAGCCGTGCCAGCAGCGGAATCTGCGCCGCGTTCAGCCCGGTGATCCGCTGGTCGATCATCGCCAGATAATCCTCGATCAGCTTCCGCTCGGTCCTGCGCTCCTCGGTGCGGCCGAACGGATCGAACGCGCCACCGCGCAGGAACTTGAGCCTGGCCAGCACGCGGAAGACGTGGATCATCCAGCCGCCGAATTCCTTCTTCTGGAGATGCCCGGTCGTCTTGTCGCGCTGCGCGAAGATCGGCGGGGCGAGGTAGAACTTCAGCGTGAAGTCCCCGTCGAACTTCTCCGACACCTTCTTGGCAAAGCTGCCGTCGGTATAGAGCCGCGCAACCTCGTACTCGTCCTTGTAGGACATCAGCTTGAACAGGTTCTTGGCCACGGCCTCGGTCAGCTCCGTGGACGCGGGCGAGGCCGCGCTCTCCGCCTTGCGCACCCTGGCGACGGCTGCGAGGTAGCGGTCGGCATACGCCTTGTCCTGATAGCCGGTCAGGAATTCCGCGCGGGTCGCGATGATATCGTCGAGCGACTTGGGTGGGGCGGAGGTCCGGCTCTTGAACTGGAGCACGCTGCGCACTCGGGACATGTCGTGGGCGGCCAGGCGCCCCCAGGTGAAGGCGAGCTTGTTCATCTCGATCGCGGCGCCGTTGATCTCGATGGCGCGGAGCAGCGCCTCGAGCGACAGCGGGATCGCGCCCTTCTGGAAGGCGAAGCCGAGCATGAAGGGATTGGTCGCGATCGAGTCGCCCATCAGGGCTGAGGCGATGCCTGTGGCGTCGATGATGTCGAGGTTCTTGTCGCCGACGGCGTCGCGCAGCACGGTCTGCATCGTGCCCATCTCGAAATCGAGATCGGGGTTTTGCACGAAGCTCGCGGTCGGCTGCAGATCGGCATTGATGTAGGCCTTCGTCACCCCCCGCTCGGCGCGGCTGAGGGCGGAGGGGCCGGCCGAGACGATCATGTCGCAGCCGAGAATGACGTCGGCGCCGCCGGTGGTGATGCGGACCGCCGAAATGTCCTCGGGCTTCGGTGCGATGCGGACATGGCTCATCACCGCGCCGTTCTTCTGCGACAGGCCGGTGAAGTCCAGCGCCGAGCAACCGCGGCCGTCGACATGGGCGGCCATGCCGAGCAGTGCGCCAATGGTGATGACGCCGGTGCCGCCGATGCCGGTGACGAGGATGTTGTACGGCGCCTCGAGCTCGCGGGCAGGAGGCAGCGGCAGGTCGGCGAACAACTGTCCGGAATCGACCGCCGACGTCTTCATCCGCTTCAGCGTGCCGCCATGCACGGTGACAAAGCTCGGGCAAAAGCCCTCGACGCAGGAAAAGTCCTTGTTGCAGTTCGACTGGTCGATCTGACGCTTGCGGCCGAATTCGGTCTCCAGCGGCTGCACCGAGACGCAGTTCGAGGCCTGCGAGCAGTCGCCGCAGCCTTCGCAGACCAGCTCGTTGATGAAGGCGCGCTTGGCGGGGTCGGGATAGAGCCCACGCTTGCGGCGGCGGCGCTTTTCGGCCGCGCAGGTCTGGTCGTAGATAACGACCGTGAGGCCCTTGATGTCGCGCAGCTCGCGCTGCACGGCATCGAGCTCGCGGCGGTGATGGATCGTCGCGCCCTGTGGGAAGTAATTGCCCTCCGGGTACTTGCTCGGATCGTCCGAGACAATCGCGAGACGCTTGACGCCCTCGGCCCAGACCTGGTGCGCGATCTGCGCGACATTGAAGCCGCCTTCGGCCGGCTGGCCGCCGGTCATCGCGACGGCGTCGTTGTAGAGGATCTTGTAGGTGATGTTGATGCCGGCGACTGAAGCGGCACGAAGAGCGAGCAAGCCCGAGTGTGTATAGGTGCCGTCGCCGAGGTTCTGGAAGATGTGCTTCTCGGTGGTGAAGGGCGACTGGCCGATCCAGTTCACGCCCTCGGCGCCCATGTGCGAGATCAGGTCGGTGCGGCGGGTCGGCATGCTCAGGGCCATGCCGTGGCAGCCGATGCCGGCCATGGCGCGGCTGCCTTCCGGCACGCGCGTCGAGGAATTGTGCGGGCAGCCAGAGCAGAAGAACGGCGTGCGCGCGAGCTTGATCGGCGCGCTGGCGGTGACCGGATTGTCGAACGCCTCGAGCCGCGCGAGGCGCTGTTCCAGCACCGGGCTGTGATGACCGAGCTTGCGCAGCCGCGCGACCAGCGCCGACGCCACGATGGTCGGCGTCAGCTCGCCCTCGCTCGGCAGCAGCGGCGCGCCGCGCTCGTCGCGCTTTCCGGTGACGGTCGGGCGCCTGGACGCGTCGATGTTGTAGAGAATGCGCATCAGCTGGTCTTCGATGAAGCCGCGCTTCTCCTCGACCACCAGGACATCCTGAAGCCCCTCGGCGAAGCGCTTGGCTCCGCTTTCCTCCAGCGGCCAGGTCAGCGCGACCTTGTAGATGCGCAGGCCCAGATCCTGCGCGTCCTTGTCGGTAATGCCCAAATCGGCGAGCGCCTGGCGCAGATCGAGATAGGCCTTGCCGGTTGCGACAATGCCGAGTCGCGCGGGCTTTGAGTCGAGCACGATGCGATCGAGCTGGTTGGCGCGGGCAAAGGCCTGCACGGCAGCCATCTTCGGGCCGAACAGGCGTCTCTCGGCGTCCAGCGGCGGATCGGGCCAGCGGATGTTGAGGCCGCCGGGCGGCATCTCGAAATCATCTGGCAGCACGATCTTGATGCGTTCAGGATCGCTGTCGATCGACGCCGAGCTTTCCACGGTCTCGCTGATCGCCTTGAACCCGACCCAGCAGCCGGAGAAGCGCGACAGCGCAAAGCCATAGAGGCCGAGGTCGAGATAATCCTGCAGCGTCGCCGGATTGATCACGGGAATCAGCGCCGCAGCGAACACCTGCTCGCTCTGATGCGCCAGCGTCGAAGACTGGCAGCCATGGTCGTCGCCTGCGAGCGCCAGCACGCCGCCATTGAGCGAGGTGCCGGCCGCATTGGCGTGCTTCAGCGCATCCACCGAGCGGTCGACGCCGGGGCCCTTGCCGTACCAGATGCCGAACACACCATCGACCTTGGCGCCGGGAAACAGGCCGACCTGCTGGCTGCCCCAGACCGCGGTCGCAGCCAAGTCCTCGTTCAGGCCGGGGACGAAGGCGATGTCGTGCTGCTGGAGGTGCGACTTCGCCCGCCACAGCGCGTGGTCGTACATGCCGAGCGGGGAACCGCGATAGCCCGAGATGAAGCCGCCGGTGTTGAGCCCCTGAAGCCGGTCGCGTTCGCGCTGCAACATGGGCAGTCGAACCAGGGCCTGCGTGCCGGACAGGAAGATCCGCTTCGATTCGAGCCGGTATTTATCGTCCAGCTCGACCTGCATCAGCGTCATTTCGGAAGTCCTTGTTGTCCTGGTCGGGCGAGGGATTTTGCGCCGCGGGAGGCTTGCGGCTGTGCGAAGCGGGAGATCGCAGTCAAGAGCATGGGCCGGCGAAGTCAATATCGCTGGCCGCATCCGTGGCGCTCCTGCTAGTCATGGCTTGCTTGCGGAGGACACCATGACGGCAAAAGCATTCGACACCGAGATCACCGAGACGGCCGAGGCCTTGATCGGGCCGTGGCGCCAGCCGCGTCAGATGCTTCACGCGCAAACTTACGATGCGCACGCCTCGATCCATGATGACGCCACCGCGCAAAAGCTCGGCTTCAAGGGCGGCACCATCGAAGGCCCGACGCATTTCAGCCAGTTCGCCCCGCTCGGCGCGCGGCTGTGGGGACAGGGCTGGTTCGAGAGCGGCTGTCTTTCCGCGCATTATCGCAACGCCTGCTTCGAAGGCGAGGAGGTGCAGGCGATCCTGTCGAAACCTCCAGCCGGTGCGAGCCAGTGCCAGATCCAGATGGTCAAGCGCGACGGCACCGAAGTGCTGCGCGGCACGGCCTCGATCGGCGAACCGCACGCGGCAACCGCGCTCGAGACCCGCCTCACCGAGCTGAAGCCGCTCGCCGATCCCGTGATCCTGCGCGAGGTGAAGATCGCGCAGACCAGCAAGCGTCAAGCTGTGCGCATGGCGTTCGACCAGACCATGGGCGACCTCTATCCGTTCTCGCTCCGGCAGAAGCTCGCCGTCATCACCGAGAACTCGCCGTATTATTCCAGTGCCGACAACCCATGGCGCAAGCCGATCATCCCGATGGAGATGCTGAGCGTGCTGTTCCAGTACCGCTCCAAGGACGATCCGTTGCCGGCCAAGGGCCCGGCAGTCGGCCTGTTCGCCGACCAGGAGATCAGGCTGGTGAAGGGGCCGCTCTTCGTCGACGACGCGTATGAGGTGGAGCGCGAAGTGGTCGCGCTGTCCGGCAGCCGCCGCACCGAAAGCGCCTGGGTCAAGACGCGCGTGTTCGACAAGACGGGCACGATGGTGGCCACCATGCTGCTCAACATGGCGACGCTGAAGGATTCCTATGCGCCGTATGAGGACGAGTATCGGCGGCTGTATGGGGCGGGGCGGTAGTCTCAGCTCGTCATTCGGGGCGCGCGAAGCGCGAACCCGGAATCCATTTCACCTCACACATTGCGGCCCGATGGATTCCGGGCTCGACGCTGTCGCGTCGCCCCGGAATGACGACCGGGAGTCCATCGCCGCCCGCTCATCCTTTAAGCAACTGCACGTCGCAAAGCCGTCGCACAGGGAATAAGCAATCATCGATCTCTGATGTAACCTTCTGACGGCACAACGAATTCCTTCGCAGGCTGTGCCCCACCGCTATTGTACACAATGGCACGGCGTTTGCAGAACTCCTGGCAAAGAGAGTTCTCGCGGGGGCCTTGAGTCATGTTGAACTCGACCAAGCCGACATTGGGCGTCATCAGCGCCGAGCCCGAGCCGATCAGGCTCGACTGGCCCGCCACCGCGCTTCTCATCATCGACATGCAGCGCGATTTCATGGAGCCGGGTGGCTTCGGCGAGACGCTCGGCAACGACGTCAGCCAGCTTGCGCGTGCGGTGAAGCCGATCGGCGCGGTGCTGAAGGCGGCGCGCGACACCGGCATGCTGGTGATCCACACCCGCGAGGGTCATCTGCCCGATCTCTCCGATGCGCCGCCGGCGAAGGTCGAACGCGGCGCGCCGTCCTTGCGCATCGGCGATCCGGGCCCGATGGGGCGCATTCTCATTCGCGGCGAGGCCGGTCACGACATCATCCCCGAGCTCTATCCGCTCGACAGCGAAGTCGTGATCGACAAGCCGGGCAAGGGCGCCTTCTACGCCACCGAGCTCACCGACGTGCTGGAGAAATACGGCATCGAGAATCTGCTGGTCTGCGGTGTCACCACCGAAGTGTGCGTCAACACCACCGTGCGCGAGGCCAATGACCGCGGCTATCGCTGCGTCGTCATCTCGGACGGCTGCGCATCCTACTTTCCCGAGTTTCACGAGATGGGCCTGAAGATGATCAAGGCCCAGGGCGGCATCTTCGGCTGGGTCGCGGACTCAGCCGCAGTACTGGAGGCGATGAAGATTTCCACATCAGCTTAGGGGCATCACCATGAGCACAATGACGGGGACGGCCGGCAAATCTGATCTGAACACGTCCGGGTTCAAGCCGGCACTATGGACATCGGGCGACTGGAACGCGTTTTTCGGCTTCGGCACCAACATCCTCGTCAACATGCTGGTGCTCACGGGCCTGTTGCGCTTCGTGCTGAAGATGCCTGACAGCCTCGTGTTCGGCCGCATCCTGCCCGCGCTCGGGCTGATGATGTGCCTGTCGACCTTCTATTACGCCTACCTCGCCTATCGTCTGGCACAGAAGACCGGCCGCAGCGATGTCTGCGCGCTGCCCTCGGGCGTCAGCGTGCCGCACATGTTCATCGTCACCTTCGTGATCATGCTGCCGATCACGATCAAGACCGGCGATCCGCTCAAGGGCTGGTCGGCTGGCCTCGTCTGGGTGTTCTTCCAGAGCTTTATTCTCATGATCGGCGGTTTCATCGCGCCGTTCATCCGCAAGATCACGCCGCGCGCGGCGCTGCTCGGCACGCTCGCCGGCGTCTCCGTCACCTTCATCTCGATGCGTCCCGCGCTCGAGATGTACATGACGCCGCAGATTGGTCTCGTCTGCTTCGCCATCATCCTGGTGAGCTGGTTCGGTGGCGTGAAATATTGGCGCGGCATTCCGGCGGGTCTCGTCGCCATCGCGGCCGGCATGATCATCGCCTGGGGTTCGAACCTGTTCGGTCTCGGCCTCGGCGGATTGAGCATCGCGGGCGTCGGCGCAGCGTTCGCCAATTTCGGCTTCTCAGTGCCGATCCCGGCGGTGGGCTACGTCTTCTCCGGCTTCGAATTCCTCGGCGTCATCCTGGTCACGGCCATTCCATTCGGCATCTATGATCTCGTCGAGGCCATGGACAATGTCGAGAGCGCGGAAGCCGCCGGTGACGAATACCCGACCACGCGCGTGCTCACCGCCGACGGCGTCGTCAGCCTGATCGGCTGCCTGATGGGCAATCCCTTCATCAACGCCGTCTATATCGGTCATCCCGGCTGGAAGGCGATGGGCGGCCGCATCGGCTATTCGGCCGCGACCGGCATCATGGTGGTCGTGCTGGCCTGGTTCGGCATCATCTCGGTGCTGCTTGCGCTGGTGCCTGTTGTCGCGATCTCGCCGATCCTGCTCTACATCGGCATGCTCATCGGCGCGCAGGCGTTCCAGACCACGCCGGTCAAGCATGCGCCCGCGATCGTGCTGGCGCTGACGCCGCATCTGGCCGCCTGGGCCAAGCTCCAGATCGACACGATGCTGGGCTCGACCATGATGGCGGCGACCAGCGTCGGCGGGCTCGCCGCCGACAAGGCCGACGCGGTCAAGGCGGCAGCGATCGCCGCGCTGCCACAGCAGGGCGTGTTCTATCACGGGCTCGAAGTCATGGGCGGCGGCTCCATCCTCGGCGGCCTCATCCTCGGCGCGATCGGTGTCTTCATCATCGAACGCGACTTCGAGAAGGCCTCCGCCTTCGCGCTGGTCGGCGCGGTGCTGACCTATTTCGGCTTCATGCATGGCGAGGCCGTCGGCATCGGCGGCGGCTTCGGCGTCACGCCGGCGGTCGCGTTCGCCTATGCGGTGATGGCCGCCGGCCTGTTCGCGGCCAGCAAGCTTGGCACCACCGAGCACTATGCCGCGCATCCGGAGATGCACGCCGCGCCGGCGGAATAGGTCGTCGCCAGCAATGATCGCGGCCGGGTGGCGCAAGGTCGCCCGGCCGCCAATTTTCAAGCCACGCCCAGGTCGGACAGGATATTGGCCCCCGCGCGAACCTCGTGGCTCGATCCCTCGAAGTCCTCGCCAATGGGCTCGCACGCACCGCCCAGATGCCGTGCAAAAAACGCCTCGGCAATCGCGATGTAGGACAGCTGATTGGCCGGCTTCTGGAAGCCGTGCCCCTCGTCGGGGTAGACGATGTAGGTCACCGGAATGTTCTTGGCCTGCATCGCGGCGACGATGGTGTCGCTTTCCGCGATCTTGCACCGGACGTCGTTGGCGCCATGAAAGATCAGCATGGGCTTCTTGATATTGTCGACCTTGTTGATCGGTGAGCGCTCGGCGAGCAGCTTGCGGCCCTCCTCAGTGCGCGGATCACCGTAGCTGCGATACATGAACTCCGCGAAACCGGCCCAATAGGGTGGCATCGATTCCAGCAGCGTTTGCAGGTTGGAGATGCCGACCACCGGCACCGAACAACAGAACACCTCTGGCGTGAAGGTCGCGGCGACGAATGAGGCCAGTCCGCCGTACGACACGCCGAAGATCGCGACCTTGTCCTTTTGCGCGATGCCTTCGGCAATAGCCCAATCGACCATGTCGATGAGGTCGTCATGCATCTTTCCCGCATGCTCCTTTTCGCTCGCGGCAACGAACGCCTTGCCGAAGCCCGTCGATCCCCGATAGTTGACCGAAAGGACGGCATAGCCGCGATCGGCCAGCCACTGATGATCCCTGCGATAGCCGTAGATGTCGCGCCCCCATGGACCGCCGTGGACGATGAGGACCATCGGCAGCGGACGAGGCGGGCGGTCGGCCTCGATCTCCGCCGGCAGGGTCAGGTAGGAGACGAGGGTAAAGCCGTCGCGCGACTTGCCTTGCACAGCCTGCATTGGTGCCAGGCGATAAGGCTTGAGTTCGGGCCGCGCCGTGAACAGCTCGGTGATGGTCTGCCTGTCGCGGTCGAGAAGGTGATATGTGGCGGGCTGATCCGCTGTGTGGCTCGTCACGATCCACCGGCGATCGTCATCGCTTTGGCTTTCGACATGGAACGCGTGGCCAGGAAGTCTCGCCTTGATCAGATCGAGCTCGCTTGCAACCGCTGGCGTCAAAGCCGTCCATTCCTGCCGGCCGGGGTCGATGCAGACCGCTTCCGGCTCGAAGGTCCGTGCATTGAATATGGCGCCCGTCACGTCGGCGCGGTCGCTTTTGAACAGGACGCGCTCCTCACCGGTTGACCAGTTGATCCGCAGAAGCGCCGATTTGTCGTGCTCCAGGCTCGAGCTCATGTGGAGGTGGTTGCATCCGGCGTCGAACGCCCAGAGCCGTGTGCTCGTGTAGGCTTCGTACGGGACGTCGCGCCAATGCGTGACCTTCTGCTCGTCGATGCGCCAAAAGCGTGTGCCTCCGTCGGGCGCGTTGCTGTGGGCGTGGCGCGGCTTGAGCCGCCAGTCGAGTCCCACGAAATGGAATTCCTGGCGATTCTCCCAAGCCAGTGTGCGCTCGCCGGTTGCGAGGTCGAGCAGGAACGTATCGTGCCATCGCACGTCGCGATCGTTGAGGCTGATCGCGATCTTGTCGGGGACAATGTGCGACCAGTGCGTCGGCAGCGCACGGACATTGGCGAAGGGCGTGAGATCCCGGAGTTCCGAACTGCGGGGATCGACAACGAACAGGTGCAGATTTTCATCCCCGTTCTCATCGTTGAGAAACATGATGTAGCGACCGTCCGGACTCCAACTCTGCCAGTTGATCGGTCTGCCCCTGGTGCGCGTCACGGGCTGGCCTGCCGTAATGCTGTCGACCGGGGATACCCAGATGTTCAGAACGCCGTCGACCGGGGCGAGCCAGGACAGCAATTGTCCATCCGGCGATAATTTGGCGCCGACGTAGGTCGGATTACCAAACAGCTTCCGGCGCGGGATCAGGGGACGAGCTGACATTTGGCGTCTCGCTGGCGTTTCGTACGCAGGATGCGAATTTCGTCACACTGAGTAACGCTACGAACCGTAGCATATGTGCGCGCAAACCGTGCGTCAACTCCAAGTGGAATGTGGGCGAGTCGTCCGGCCGTTTCTTTCCGGACGCAGGCGCCAACGCCGTCGCCAACAACACCACCGCCGGCTTCGCGTGCCGACGCTGCTGCTGCCGGACGAGACCTTCGCCATGACGATGAACTACGGGACCTTCGAGCGAGCCAACGGTCTCGCCTTCAATGCGGCGCTCCGCCTCAATCGGAACATGCAGTTCAACGGCGGCATCGGCTACGGGCCGGACGAGAAGGTCGCTGGCGGACGCGTGGGCCTGCGCGTGGGCTGGCGAGCCCACCAGGATCGCATCTCCACGATTGGAGGCATCGGGTGATCACCCGCCCTTGACGGCGCCCGCGGTGAGCCCGGCCACGATCTGCCGCTGCGCAAACACCGTCAGCAGCAGCACCGGAAGGGTGACGATCAGCGCGGCAGCCGCGAGCGGCCCCCAGCTCAACTGGTCGAACGAGATCATGTTGTAGACGGCGACGGGCAGGGTGCGCGTCTCGCGTCCGGCCAGCACGATGCCGAAGACGAAGTTGTTCCAGGAGAAGATGATGGCGAGGATGAAGGCGACCGCGATCCCCGGCTTGGCGATCGGCAGGGCGACGTGGCGAAACACCTGCCAGCGCGTGGCGCCGTCGATCCGCGCGGCTTCCTCCAGCTCGAGCGGCGTCGTCTCGAAATAGCCGATCATGATCCAGATCACGATCGGCACCGTCACCACGAGATGGATGATGATCTGCGGCACCAGCGTGCCGAGCAATCCGAGCCACTGAAACAGCAGGAACAGCGGGATCAGATAGGACAGGCCGGGCGTGATGCGCGCGATCAGGATCACGATCGCGGATTTATGCGCAGCCATGCGCGCGATCCCGTAGCCGGCGGGGACGCCGACGATCAACGCCAGCGCGGTCGCACTGCCGGTGACGACCAGGCTGTTGACGAAATAGGTCAGGAAGCGGTTGGAGGCGAGCACGTCGGCATAGTTCTTCCAGGCGATACGCTCGGGGAAGAAAACCGGCGGGTAGGCGGCGTTGTCGATCTCGAATTTGAGCGACAGCGACAGCATCCAGAGGAAGAACAGGATTGCCGGCGACACGATGACGAACACCGAAAGCCACAGGCCGATCTTGCCGATGATCTGACGAGGTGTCATGCGCCACTCGCGATTTCTGTCCACACCATGCGCTGGCGGGCATACAGCATCACAGCCGCAAGCAGGATGATCAGCAGGAAGAACACCACCGCGATCGCCGAGCCGTAGCCGAGGTCGTAATAGGTGAAGGCGACGCTGTAGAGGTAGATGTTGATGGTCTCCGACGCCGAGCCGGGTCCTCCTTGCGTGATCGCGAAGATGATGTCGAAACTCTTCACCGCGTCGATCATGCGGATCATGCCGGCGATGAACAGGAACGGCATGATCAGCGGCAGTGTGATGAAGCGGAACACCTGCCAGAGATTGGCGCCGTCGATCTGCGCGCTTTCATAGGGCTCGGTCGGGATTGCGGCGAGGCCGCCGAGCACGATCAGCATCACGAGCGGCGTCCATTGCCAGGTCTCGACCAGCACCAGCGAGGGGATGACGGTCGCGGGATGAAACACCCAGAGCTGCGCGGGTATCCCGACCAGCGACAAGAGGTAGTTCAGCACGCCGAGCTGCGGGTGGAACATCATGGTCCAGACCAGCGCGATGGCGACGGGCGTCGCCATCATCGGCATGATGAAGACGCCGCGCAGGAAGCCGCGGCCGGCGAATTTCTGGTGGAACACCACGGCTGCGAACGTGCCGAGCACCAGCGGCAGCAGCACCGACAGCGCGGTGTAGACCATGGTGTGGCCCACCGCCTCGATGAAGCGCGGATCGCTGGTCAGCCGCAGATAGTTGGAGATCCCGACGAAGGTGGTCGGCGAGCCGACCTTCCACTCGTTCAGGCTCATCCAGATGGTGAAGACCCACGGGAAGATGATGATGGCGAGCACGACGACCAGCGCCGGCACCACGAACGGCCAGTAGGACGGAGGCCGCAACTCTTTCTCCGGCGCGGCATCGGACCGTGCCGCGGCCGGATCAGCTTGTGTCAACGCACTCACGTCTTTTCGCTACGCTCCAGGATCGGCCGGAACTGCTCGTGGGCCTTTTTCAGCTCCGTGGCGGGGTCGGTACCTGTGATGGTCGAGGTCACTGCGGCGCCGACAAGATCGCGGAATTCGGCGACCGGGATGATTACGGGCAGGCCCAGCTTGCTGATCTTGGCGGAATCGATCACCGATTGCAGCCACTCCTTGGGCATCTTCACGCCGCTCTGTACCTCGGCGTCATTCAGGATCGAGTTGCGGAACGGCACGCCGCCGCCGGCCTGCAGAAGCCGCGCGCCTTGCTTCTTCGAGACCACCCACTGGCAGAGCAGATAGGCGGCTTCCTTGTTCTTGCTCGCCGCGGCAATGCCGATGCCGTCACCATAGGTGGCCGAATATTGCCCCTTCGGTCCGGCCGGCACGACGGTGTAGCCGACCTTGCCGACCACGCGCGAGGCGGCAGGATCTTCCAGCGGCGGCGCCCAGCCGACGCCGTCGATCCACATTGCCGATCGTCCTTGCGTGAACGAAGCCATCGACTCCATCCAGTTGAAGCCGACGACGCCGGGGGGAGCGACCTTCGTCAGCAGCGTCTGGTAGATTTTTGTCGCCTCGATTGCTTCCGGACCGTCGGTCAGGATGTTGCCTTTGGCGTCGAGGAATTCGCCGCCGCAATTGAGGAAGAAGTTCGTCCACAACGTCATGTTGGCGTTGCGCAAGCCCCGTCCGACGAAACCGTAGGTCCCTTCCTTGGTATCGGTCAGCTTCTCGGCGGCCGCGATCATCTCGTCGAAGGTTTTCGGGACAGCGACGCCCTTCTTCTGGAACAGCTCCTTGTTATAATAGAGGATGAAATAATCGACCGACCACGGCAGCGACAGCATCTGCCCCTTGTCGTTCTTGGCATATTGCAGGCCGGCGGCCGAGAAATCGCTCTCCACGAGATCCGGCGCGGTCAGCGTCGGATCCTTCATGAAGGGCGTCATGTCGGCGAGCCAGCCCGCCTTCTCGAATTGCCGCTTCTGCACGTGATAGCTGAGATGCACCACGTCGAAGCTCGGCCGGCCCGAGGTGAGCTCGATCACGACCTTCTGGCGCTGCTGCTGCTCGGGGATCTGCTCCGATTCCACCTGGATGCCGGTGAGATCGGTGAACTCCTTGATGTTCTTTTGCAGGTTGTCGCCGCGCGGACCCTTGGCGAGGATCACCTCCAGCTTGGTCCCGGCATATTTCTTCCAGTTGACCTCGGCGCGCGCCGGCAATCCGGTCAGGCTGAGCGCGCCAGCCGCTGCCGTGCCCGTCAAGAGCGTACGGCGCGAGATTCTGTAGTCGACCACTTCAAGTCCTCCCTGTGACTCATCGTCTTTGGGAGGGATACTAGCGACCGTGCCGCGCCTGCCTAGTCCTAATTCGAAGGAATCAAGGCCGCACGGCCGGTGTTTCCATCGGCAGGCCGCGCGCCCGCGACATCAAAAAGAGCTCGAGCGCGACGAGCTCCGGTGCGCCGTAATCGTAGGCCTGGGCGCGGACGCCGGACATGCAGCTGCGCAGGCGCCGCTCCAGTGACCCCAGCGTCTGCCATTCCAGCCGATACATCGGATAGCCGGTCGGCTGTCCCTGCGTGATCGGCGCACCGGCGAGATGCTTGTCAAAGTTGTCGTCGTGGCAATTGGTGCAGGCGAGGTTGAGCTGGCCCTCGCGCTGCATGAAGAGGTCGCGGCCCTGTTCGACGAACGGCTTGACTTGCGGATCCTCGCCAGCCGTGATCGCGACACCGCGCGCCTGGTGGGCGACGAAGGCGGACAGCGCCAGCAGGTCGCGGCTCTCGTAGGGGAGCGGCGTTGCCTGCTGATGATTGGCGCGGCAGAGATTGATGCGTTGATCGAGTGTGACAGGGCGACCCTGTGTCTTGTCGAAAGCGGGATAGCGCGCCGCGACGCCCTGCATGCTGCCTCGCGCATCGCCGTGGCAATCCGCGCAGGCCTTCTCCGCGCTGCCGGTCTTCTTCGTCCACAGTGTCTCGCCGTCGAGCACGAACAGCATGCCCGGATTGGACGTGTCGTCATCCTGCATGGCACGCGTGTCCGGCCCCATGAAAGCGTAGCCGGACCGGCGCGCCTCGGGCGCAATCTCGCCGGCGAGCAGGGCAGGGGCCGCCGCCAACAGCGTCGCCACCGCTATCGCGCGCCAAAAATTCATTCGACCGTGATCGATGCCGACGCGGTGGACGAATAGCCGTTGTCGCCGGTCCATTCGAACTCGAACTTGCCGCTCTCCTTGGCGACCGTGAAGAACGAAAGGTAGGGGTTCGCGGCGATCGCCGGAAACAGATCGGCGCGAAAGATCTCGGTGCCGTTGTAGCGGCAGGTGAAGCTTGTGATGATGTCGCGCGGCACGAGCCGGCCGTCGGCGGTGTGGCGGAAGCCGGTTTCCATGATGTGCGAGGTCAGCGTGCGGATTTCGATGACGTCGCCGCGCCTGGCCTTTGCGGGTACGTTGATCAGCGCGGCCATCAGTTCAGCTCCTCGGTGCAGGCTGCCAGCGTCACGACGACGTCGGCGGCGACCTGCCAGAACGTGTCGTCGGAGAGACGGGCGATTGCGACCACCTTCTGGGTGTCGGCCAGCCGGATCCTCGTCGAGACCTGGGCGCGGCCGGAGGAGGGGCCGAGATGGAAATTGCCGATGTTCGGCTGCGGGTTCTTCTCGTTGAAGACGTGGATGCTCTTGACGTAGTCGTCAGGCGTCATCGGGCTTGCGACGCTCACGGTCATCGGCACGGTGTTGCCGTTCTCGACCAGTGGCGGAATGTCGAGCTTCACCCTGCCGGTGCGAATCTGGGCTTCACCGACGACGTTGCGGATCGCCGCGTTGAGCATCGCGGGCGTCGCCTCCAGCGGTCGCAGCGTGACGATCGGGATCGTCCCGGCGGCGGTGATGCCGCCGGCAAGGCTCAGGAATTGTCGTCGCGTGGTTGGCATGAGCAGTCCTAGTCCCGAAGCGTTGCAAGATAGGCCACGATGTCCTCGATTTCCGCCGCCGATAATATCGGCTTGCCGGCGAAACTGCGTCCGACGCGGACGAGGCCGTCATTGCGATAATAGGACGGCATGATGGTCTGCGCGTTGAAGCGTGACGCATCGACCAGACGAAGCCGCAACTGGCTCACCGACCACCGGTTCCCGGCGCCGGTCAGATCGGGCGCGAGGTCGCCCTGGAACCGCGTTTCCGGGAAGGGGCCGGAATGGCAGAGGATGCAGGTCGTCGTGCGCGCCAGCACCAGCGCGCGTCCGCGCGCGGCATCGCCGGGCGTGCCGGTGAGCGAAGCCGGAATGCCGTCGCCGACGACCGTGTAAGGTGCGAGCTCCTCTGCACCTGCTCCACAGGCGAATGTGAGACCAGCGATCATTGCTGCGATATGGACGGTCAATCTAGCCAAAGGTGTCCGCCGTGATGGTTTGAAACCAGCGCTCGGCTTCGGTCGCCTCGCGGGCGCGCAGCTCGCGCGGGGCGTCGACCGGGCTGGTCGCGCCGCCCTCGACCTCGGCAAAGATATCGCCTCTGGGCCGGTAGTTGCCGGCAAGCGAGAAGCCGTAACCGGGCGCGACCGTGGTGTAGCAGACACCGGTGAGCCGTGGCGCCTCCGGGGCGCGGCCTGCGAGCAGGCTGACGATCGCGGCGGCGCAGGCCTTGCCTTGCGCGCTCGCGGCCGACGCCGATTTGGGAATGCCGCCGCCGAGGCAGGCATCGCCGATGACGTGGATGTTCGGGGCGAGCTTCGACTCGAAGGTCACAGGATCGATCGGGCACCAGCCGGTCGCATCCGCCGCGCCCGCGATCTGGGCGAGGTGGCCGGCGCGCTGCGGCGGGATGACGTTGGCGACGTCGGGCGTGTAGTTGCCGAACTCGGTGACGATGGTCTTCGTCGGTGCGTCAACGGAGGTCACGCGGCCGCCTTGCGACAGCGCGATGCGTTCGATCATGTCGCCGTAAAGCTCCTTCCAGGCCTTCTCGAACAGCCGCTGCTGCGAGAAATTGTCCTTGGCATCGAGGACCAGCACCTTCGAGCGCGGCTTCTTCGTCTTCAGGTAATGCGCGATCAGGCTGGCGCGCTCGTAGGGCGCCGGCGGACAGCGCGAGGGATTGGCGGGGATTGCGATGGCGACCGTGCCACCGTCGTCCATCGCCTCCAACTGCCTGCGCAGCAGCAGCGTCTGCGCGCCGGCTTTCCAGGCATGCGGCATCTTTTCCGACGCCGCGTCGTCGTAGCCGGGCAGGGCTTCGACGTGGAAGTCGATGCCGGGCGAGAGCACGAGGCGGTCGTAGAAGAACGAGGTGCTGTCTTCGACAGTGACGCTTTGTTGCTGCGGGTCGATCCTCGTCGCGGTCTCGCTGACGACAAAGACGCCGTCGGCGGCGAGCTTGTCATAGCTGAATTGCTGGAGTTGGATGTCGCGTAGACCCGCGATCACCTCGTTGCTGAACGGGCAGGCGGTGAACACCCTGTTCGCGTCGATCAGCGTGACGTCGAGTGACGCATTGGCCCGCTTCAATGCTCTCGCGCAGGCCGCACCGCCAAAGCCGCCGCCGACCACGACCACGAGGCCCGCGGACCGCGCCCTTGAAATCGATGGCCGCGCCAGCGTTGCGGCTGCCGCGGTGATGCCGAGCACGGCATTCCGCCGTGTCACCGGGCGCGTACTCATTGGGATCATCCAGGCAAAATGACGCGGCGGCCGTCGTGGCCGCCGCGGCCTCTCTCAGGCGAAGGTGATGTTCTGGTCGCGTAGCGGCACGGAGCGGATGCGCTTGCCTGTCGCGGCGAAGTACGCGTTGAGCACCGCCGGCGCCGCAACGCCGATGGTCGGCTCGCCGACGCCGCCCCAGAACCCGCCGCTCGGCACCATCACCGATTCCACCTTCGGCATCTCGTTGATGCGCATCGAATTGTAAGTGTCGAAGTTGGTTTGCTCGATCTTGCCGTCCTTGACGGTGCAGCCACCGTAGAACAGCGCGGACAGGCCATAGACGAAGGAGCCCGCGATCTGCCGTTCCACCTGCGCCGGATTGACGACGTAGCCGGGGTCGGTGGAGGCGACGATGCGATGCACCTTGATCTTGCTGCCGTCGGTCACCGAGATCTCGGCGGCGCCGGCGACGTAGCTGCCATAGCCCATGACCTGCGCGATGCCGCGATAGACGCCCTGCGGCGCCGGCTTGCTCCAGCCGATCTTCTCGGCCACGGCATTGAGCACCGCCAGGTGCTTGGGGTGATTGCCCATCAGCTTGCGGCGGAATTCGAGCGGGTCCTGGCCTGCGGCATTGGCCAGCTCGTCCATGAAGCATTCCATGTAGATCGCGTTGTGATTGACGTTGACGCCGCGCCAGAAGCCCGGCGGAACGTGCGGGTTGCGCATCGCATGCTCGATCAGCAGGTTCGGCACCGAATAGCCGAACGCGGCCTCGCCGGATTGGGCGACGCCCTGGAATGCGGCCGGATCCATCCCGTTCTGGAGCGCCTCGGGGCGGAGCGAGAACAGGATCGACTGCCCGGACAGGCGGTAGTGCAGCGCGACCAGATTGTTGTCGGCGTCGAACGCGCCGGTCATCTTGCACTGGGTGATCGGGTGATACCTGCCGTGCGCCATGTCCTCTTCGCGCGACCACAACAGCTTGATCGGCGTGCCCGGCATCTGCTTGGCGATCATGACCGCCTGGCGGACGTAGTCGGTCTGGCCGCGCCGGCCGAAACCGCCGCCAGGCATTACCTTGTGCACGTCGCACTTCTCCGCCGGCAGGCCGGAGGCCTCCAGCACCGCCGCGAAGGCCGCCTCGCCATTCTGCGTGCCGCACCAGACCTCGCATTTGTCCGCCGTGTAGAGCGCGGTGGCGTTCATCGGCTCCATCGTGGCGTGGTTCTGGTAAGGGTAGTTGTAGACCGCTTCGACCTTCCTCGCGGCGCCGGCAATTGCTGCCTTCACGTCGCCGTTCTTGTTGCCGACATAAGCCGGCTGCTCGTTGTCGAGCCCTTCCGCCAGCCACTTCGCGATCGACTCGCTGGAGACCTTGGCGTTGTCGCCCTCGTCCCAGACGATCGGCAGCGCTTCCAGCGCGGTCTTGGCGTGCCACCAGGTGTCGGCAACGACCGCAACCGCGGTATCGCCGACCTTGACGACCTTCTTGACGCCTTTCATGCCGGCGATCTTGGCTTCGTCATAGCTCTTCAGCTTGCCGCCGAACACCGGGCAGTCCTTGATCGCGGCGTTCAGCATGGCCGGCACCTTGACGTCGATGCCGTAGACCATCGTACCGGTGGTCTTGTCGGCGGTGTCGAGGCGCAGCACGCCCTTGCCGACCAGCTTCCAGTCCTTCGGGTCCTTCAGCTTGACGTCGGCCGGCGGCGTCAGCCTCGCCGCGGCCTCGGCGACCTTGCCGTAGGTCGTGGTTCGGCCCGTCGGCGTATGGGTGATGACGCTCCTCGCGGCCGTGCATTCGGAGGCCGGCACCTTCCACGAATCGGCGGCGGCCTGGATCAGCATCACGCGCGCGGTGGCGCCGCCCTTGCGGACATAGTCCTGCGAGGAGCGGATGCCGCGGCTACCGCCGGTCGAGAAATCGCCCCAGACGCGCTTGCGGGCGACGCTCTGGCCGGGGGTCGGATATTCGGTCGTGACCTTCGACCAGTCGCATTCGAGCTCCTCGGCGACGAGCTGGGCGAGGCCTGTCAGCGAGCCCTGGCCCATCTCGGAGCGGGCGATGCGGATCACCACGGTGTCGTCGGGTCTGACCACGACCCAGGCGCCGATCTCGGGCGAGCCGTCGGCGGCCCGCACCACGGCGGGACCGCCGAAGGGAAGGTCGAGGCCGATTGCGAGGCCCGCGCCGACCGCGGCGCTGCCGATGACGAAGGCACGACGGTTCATCTTGGGAGAGACGTGCTTGTTCATGGGGCGGCTCCTTACGCGCTTGCGATCGTGTGGATCGCCTCGCGCACCTGCTGGAAGGTGCCGCAGCGGCAGATATTGGTGATGGCCTCGTCGATGTCGGCATCGGTCGGCTTCGGCTTCTCGCTCAGCAGGGCCGCCACCGCCATGATCATGCCGCTCTGGCAATAGCCGCATTGCGGGACGTCCTTCGCGATCCAGGCTTCCTGCACCTTGTGCAGCGTTTTGCCGGAGGCGAGCCCTTCGATCGTGGTGATCTTCTTGCCCTCGGCCTCGGCGACCGAAACGCCGCAGGAGCGGGTGGCGACGCCGTCGATGTGAACCGTGCAGGCGCCGCATTGTGCAATGCCGCAGCCGTATTTGGTGCCGGTCAGGCCGGCATTCTCGCGGATCGCCCAGAGCAGCGGCGTATCCGGTTCGACGTCGAGTGTGAAGGTTTTTCCGTTTATTGTTAGATTTGCCATCGCAAGTCCCCTGATTGGCCCAATCCACCGATTAGACTCAGGGGCGCAATGTGTCCGGCAATCTGGGACGGTTCAAATCAACAGTCCGCGGGGTGGCCGTCGAAGATTTTCGCGGTCGCAGGATGATTTAGGGGCCGGCGGTGTTGTGCGGTGCCCCCTTTCGGCGGGGCGCGGCCCCTCCCCGGGCGCCAATCCAGGGCCTGGGACGACGTCCGGCGTGTTCCCCTCGCAGGAGCGATCGACAGTTTGTCCCTTTTGCCGGGGTGCAAGACGAAGATGCTCTGCTACACTGGGCCGAAGCCAGAAGGAGTTCCATGAACGTGCCGAGCCCCAACGTGCTGATGCTCTATCCGCTGTTCACGGCGGAGTCGTTCTGGAGTTTTGGTGAGTCCTGCGAACTGATGGGCGTGAAGCGCCCCGCTGCTCCTCTCGGCCTGATCACCGTTGCCGCGATGCTGCCCAACAGCTGGACGGTCCGGCTGATCGATTGCAACACGACGCCCCTGAGCGACGAGGATCTCGCCTGGGCCGACGTCGTCTTCACCGGCGGAATGCTGCCGCAGCAGGCCGACACGCTGCGCCTGATCGAGCTATGCCGCGCGGCGGGCAAGCCGGTGGTCGTCGGCGGTCCCGATCCGACCTCCAGCCCCCACATCTATGAGAAGGCCGACTTCCGGGTGCTCGGCGAGGCCGAGAGTGTCATCGACGAATTCATCGCGGCCTGGGAGGGCGGTGTGCGCTCCGGTGTCTTCACCGCGCCGAAATTCCAGGCCGACGTCACCAGCACGCCGGTGCCGCGGTTCGACCTGCTCAAATTCGAGGACTATCTCTATCTCGGCGTGCAGTATTCGCGCGGCTGCCCCTTCACCTGCGAGTTCTGCGACATCATCGAGCTCTACGGACGCGTGCCGCGAACCAAGACGGCCGAGCAGATGTTCGTCGAGCTCGAGACGCTCTACCAGATGGGCTACCGCGGCCATCTCGACTTCGTCGACGACAATTTCATCGGCAACAAGAAGTCGCTGCGGCTGTTCCTCCCGCAGCTCGCCGAATGGCAGCGGGCCCACGGCTATCCGTTCGAATTCTCCACCGAAGCCTCGATCAACCTCGCCGACGATCCGGAGCTGCTGGAGCAAATGGGGGCGGCCAATTTCTTCGGCATCTTCGTCGGCATCGAAAGTCCGGATCCGGCGACGCTGGTCGCGATGCGGAAGAAGCAGAACACGCGGCGCAACATCGCCGAGAGCATCCACAAGATCTACGCCGCCGGCATTCTCGTCACAGCGGGCTTCATCGTCGGCTTCGACAATGAGAAGGTCTCGATGGCGGAGGCCATGATCGAATTCATCGAGGAGGCGGCGATCCCCGTCAGCATGGTCGGCCTGCTCTATGCCTTGCCGAACACGCAGCTGACGCGCCGCCTGGAGCGCGAAGGCCGGCTGCACCCGGGTCACGATCTGGCGCCGACCATCGGCGCCGATCAGTGCACGGATGGGATCAACTTCGATCCGGTGCGCCCGCTGCGCGACATCCTGATGGATTACAAGCGGGTGCTGGAGCGCATCTACAATCCGACTGCCTATGCTGGACGCATCGACCGCTTGATGACGCTGCTCGACCGTTCGCGGCAGCGCCACGAGCTTGCGGAGGGCGACATCCGCGCCAAGATCGGGGCGATGGAGACGGTGCACCGCGTGGTCACCGCGATTCCGGAAGCGCGCGGGCCGCTCTGGCAGACCTTCATGAACTGCGCCAAGCGCGACACGTCATCGGCGCGGATCGCGGTGCAGATGATCGCGGCCTATGCGCATCTCGGGCCGTACTCGCGTAAGGTCATCGCAGCCATCGACGCGCGTCTCGCTGCGCTGGACGACGGGACGATCATCCCGCCGGCAACGATCGATGTGACGGCGGCGCGGCACCTGGCCTGAAGGCCTTACTTCACCGCCAGCCGCAGGAAGCTCATCACGCTGCCGAGCGCGGCAAAGCCTGCACCGAGCGCCAGCGCGACGGTCGCACCGTCATGACCGGCCAGCGCGAAGCAGAGCGCCGCGAGCGCGGCTCCCGTCGTCTGTCCGGTCAGGCGCGCGGTGGCGACGATGCCGGAGGCGCTGCCGCTGCGGTGGGGCGGCGCGCTCGACATCACCGCCTTCATGTTCGGCGCCTGGAAGAAGCCGAAGCCCATGCCGCAGATCACCATCCGCCAGAAGATATCGGGGATAGCAGGGTTGGCCGGCAGCAGCGCGAGCAGGGCCATGCCGAGGCCGAGCAGCACGAGCCCGATGCCGCCGAGCAGCCCGACCGCATGCCGGTCGGACAGGCGCCCGGCGATCGGCGCCATGATGCCGACCACCAGCGGCCAGGGCGTCATGAAGAAGCCGGTCTCGACCTGCGAGCGCCCCAGCACATCCTCGAAATAGAACGGCAGCGAGACGAAGGCGAGGCCCTGCACCGCGAAGGAGCACACGGCGGTCGCCGCCGACAGCGCGAACATCGGCCGGCTGAACAGGTCGATCGGCAGCATCGGTGCCGGATGATCGGCGTGCCGGCGCGTCAGGATGAAGCCGAGCGCGAGGGCCGCGACCAGTTCGATGCCGACGACGAAAGGCGACAGATTGTGCGCGGCGCTGCCGATCCCCGTGATGAACAGGCCGAGGCAGGCAGACGCCAGGATCGCGCCGAGAAAGTCAAAGCCGTGATCGGCCCGCGGCGTCTTCGGCAGCATCGCAAAGCCGATGCCGATCGCAACGAGGCCGAAGGGGATGTTGACGGCGAACAGCCACGGCCACGGGCCGAGCGCGAGGATGGCGGAGGCGATCGAGGGCCCGAAGGTGAAGGCGGTCGCGACCACCAGTGCGTTGTGGCCGAGGCCGCGGCCCAGCATCCGGCCGGGATAGACGAAGCGCACCAGCGCCGTGTTGACGCTCATGATGCCGCTGGCCCCCAGGCCTTGCAGCGTGCGCGCCACCAGCAGGCTGTCCAGCGACCACGCCACCGCGCAGAACAGCGAGGCGATGGTGAACAGGATCAGGCCGCCGAGATAGATGCGCTGGTGCCCGACGATCTCGCCGAGCGCCCCTAACGGCAGCAGCGTCGCCACCAGCGCGATCTGGTAGACGTTGACCACCCAGACCGACTGCTCCGGCGTGACATGCAGATCGGCAGCAATGGCGGGCAGTGCGATGTTGGCGATCGCGGTGTCGAGCGAGGCCATCGCCAGCGCGGTGAAGATGGCGGCGATCGCCCAGCGCCGCTGCGCGGCCGGCAGGCCGTCGGCGATCGGGTGGTCGGGCTCGCGCGCGGCGGCAGGTAACGTGATCGTCATTGCGTTGGCGCGTTGCTCCGGCGGCGTGGCCATAGGGGACTTTTCGGCATGTACTACGCTTGAGGCCGCTGCCACAGGCACATGCCTGCATGCTGTGTATGCGCGAAGGTCAGGCGATGCGCCTGCGCGCTGGCGTATGATCGCGCGAGCTGCTGCAATTTCAGGGGATCGTCATGCAACTCGTCGTTCTGCCCGGTGACGGCATCGGACCCGAGATCACGACCGCGACATCGCTCGTGCTGCGCGCGGCCTCGGAACGCTTCCAGCTCAATCTTCGCCTGGAGGAGCATGCGGTCGGGCATGCGAGCCTGAAACAATTCGGCACGACGGTGCGCCCCGAGCTGCTCGACATCGTCCGCGCCGCCGACGGCCTGATCCTGGGCCCGACCGCGACCTTCGACTTCAAGGACGAGGCGCGTGGCGAGATCAATCCGTCCAGGCACTTCCGCAAGAGCCTCGACCTCTACGCCAATGTCAGGCCCGCGCGCACTTATGCCGGGCGGCCCGGCCGTCTCGGCGAATTCGATCTCGTCGTGGTGCGCGAGAACACCGAAGGGTTTTATGCCGACCGCAACATGGAGCAGGGCAATGGCGAGATGCTGGTCACGCCTGACGTCGTGATCTCGCTGCGCCGGATCACGCGTCTGTGCTGCGAGCGCATCGCGCACGCGGCCTGCCGTCTCGCCATGAAGCGGCGCAGGCACCTCACCATCGTGCACAAGGCCAATGTGCTCAAGATCGGCGACGGGATGTTTCTGGACATCTGCCGCGAGGCGGCCAAGGCCTATCCCGGCCTCGAAGTCGACGACATCCTGGTCGACGCCATGATGGCGCATGTGGTGCGGAGCCCCGATCGCTTCGACGTCATCGTCGCCACCAACATGTTCGGCGATATCCTGTCCGATCTCACGGCGGAGCTGTCGGGCAGCCTTGGCCTCGGCGGCTCGCTCAATGTCGGCGACCGCTACGCCATGGCGCAGGCCGCGCACGGCTCGGCGCCCGACATCGCCGGGCAGGACATCGCCAATCCGGTGTCGCTGATCCTGTCGACGGCCTTGCTGCTCGGCTGGTACGGCGAAAAGAGCGGCGCGGCCCGCTACGAGGAGGCCGCGCGGGCGATCGAGGCGGCGGTGGCGAAGGCGATCGGTGAGGGCAGGGCGACCCGCGATGTTGGCGGCAGGCTCGGCACGATCGCGGCGGGCGCTGCGATCGCGGAGATGTTGCAGGGGGAGTAAGGGCTCTTCGCCTCTCCCGCCTGCGGCAGGGGAAACGCATTCAAGAGAGGTTGCTGCGGCCATCCTTCGAGACGCCCGCCTTTGGCGGGCCCTCAGGATGAGGACGGAGTGTGCGGCAGCAATTTCGACCGGCAAGATGCCGCTTAGCCTCGTCCTGAGGAGACCGCTGGAAGCGGTCATCTCGAAGGACGAGGCGCGCGGTCAGGCATTGCCAAAAGTCATATGCGATAGCCCTGCCGCCTGCCGGGAGAGGGAGCGCACCTGTGCACTGCCGCCCAAAACAAAAAGTCGAAAAACAACCCCATGCACAGTAGAAGGCCCCTTGATCGACAAGGGATTTTCGAGCCGCGCCGCGACGACATTCGTGACCGCGATCACGTTGACCCGTCGGGCAAAACACTGGCATGATGCTATCGTGGCGGCGACCGGTGACAGGACCGGAGCGCATTCTCGTCAAGCGCGATGTCCGCGTCATGCCATCAAGCGGCGCGTCTCCTCCGGCCCACGTTGAGGCAGATCAATACTCGCCTCGCAGGCCCGCCAGACCCTTCCATCAGCGCATCCATGGAAAGGGCGGCCGTCATGCAAACCCTGCTCAGGGAAATCCGGGATACCCCTTTGCTCTGGATGCTGGTCTTCGTGCCCATCGTGCTGGTGGCCGAGGCGGCTGCCCCGCATTCCCACACGCTCCTCTTCGTGCTGGCGGTGCTTGCGATCGTGCCGCTGGCGGCCCTGCTGAGCCACGCCACCGAAGCGGTCGCCGCGAAGACCGGCGATGCCGTGGGCGGACTGCTCAACGCAACGCTCGGCAATCTGACGGAGCTCATCATTGCCATCACGGCGCTGCGTGCAGGCCAGTACATGCTGGTTAAGGCCTCGATTGCGGGGGCGATCGTCACCAACGCGGTGTTCATGTTGGGGGCCTGCCTGCTGCTCGGCGGCCTGCGCTACCACGTGCAGGAGTACAACCGCGCCGGCGCGCGGCTCTCGTCGGGCCTGTTGCTGATGGCGACCGTCGCCCTGCTTGCGCCTTCCGCGGTCGCTGATCTCGAGCATCTGCCGCAGGGCGGGGGCATCTTGAACACGCTCAGCGTCGGCATTTCGGTCCTGCTGATCATCGCTTATGCGCTCGGCCTGTTGTTCTCGCTCGGGACGCACAAGGAATTGTTCGCAAGCGCCGATCATGGCGAGGACAAGGAGGCGCACTGGCCGATCGGCATCGCCGTCGGCACGCTGCTGGCCGTCACCGTGCTGGTCGCGCTCGTGAGTGAAATCTTCGTGGAATCGGTGCAGAAGGCGGCGGAGACGTTCGGGATGAGCCCGGCCTTCGTCGGCTTCATCGTCGTTTCGCTGGTCGGCGCTGCCGCCGAATTTGCGGTGGCGTTCGGCGCGGCGCGCAAGGACCGGCTCGACATGGTCGTCAGCATTGCGCTCGGCAGCGCCTCCCAGATCGCGCTGTTCGTCGCACCCGCGCTGGTGCTGCTCAGCTACGTCGTGGGGCCAACGCCGATGAACCTGCAGTTCTGGCCGGGCGCCGTCACCATGGTGATGATCGCCACCGTCACGTCGGCCTTCATCACGGCCAGCGGGCGCTCAGCATGGTTCGTCGGCGCGCTGATGATCTTCATTTATGCGGTCTTTGCGCTGACGCTTTATGTCGTCCCGCCGGCGGGCCGGGGATGAGGGCGGTCGCCCGGCAGCCATGACCGTTTCTGACCCAACCCAGACATTGGCGCGAGCTTCTGTCTCGCGTTTTGCGTTCAGGACCACGGCGGCTCTTCGCCGGCCCCGGCTGCCTCGTGGTTGATCGCGACACCCGCCGTGCGCAACCCGGTCAGCAAGACAGTTCTTACAAAGGCAGGATCAAACCCAATATCCTTGGCGTTTGGTGGATGTGCCTCGCTGTCCTTCAATCGGAGCGCCAGGTGCATTTGCTCGCAAAGGTGCTGAACGACGCGATTGACTTGATCGTCAGTCATCGTTGGCTTCCTCCTGCTACCTTTTGTCCAACTAGGTAGCACAAAATAGGGCGGTACGCGATCGGACGGCCCCAAGCCCAACCCCACGCTCATGGGCGGGCCGGCCCGCCTGGCACGCCGGAAGTGACCGGCGGCGATGAGAACGACGCTTTTGACCTTTCGGACATTGAGTCCGATCGGCGCAATGCGAATGAGCTTGACTAGTGCCGTCCGGCTTCGGCTTCTTGTTCCAACTGCAAGATGCGCGCCCGTAGCGCGTCGAACGTCTCTTCGGCCGCCTCGCTGAACAGTGGATCCTCAGGATTGGTTATGGCCGAAGCGATCTCCGTCCAATCTTCAGGCTCGAGAGCCTTCAGGGCGGCGGGAAAGAAATCGCGATCTTCCTTCATGATGTGGCGCCGCTCGTGCTCTATGAAATCGCGAACGATGGCATGCACATCCTGCCGAAGCAGTTCGCGATCCGCGAGAACATCGTCGACCGCATGAGCGACGCGGCGCAAAAGGTCGGCCCCCTTCTGGTGTTCGCGAGCGAGATCACCGACCTTCGCAGCCGCACCGGGATCGCGAATTTTCAGCTTGTCGAAGACCAGGTCTTCCTGAGGATGGTGGTAAACCTCCGGGTAAAGTTCGAAGTAGCTGATAACCGCGCCGATAACCTCATAGTCGGGGCGGTCGCCCCGATCGAAAACCTGAAGTTCCCGCTCAAGGATGGCGAGCAGTTTCTCGATATTGCGGTGCTCTTGGCTTAAGCGCTCAATGATCATTGCTGCGATCCACAAGGTGACCGATTGAGAAGCTTCGAAAGCCTAGCCCCAAGTCGCCTCAGCTCTTTTGCGCTAAATCAAGTTCCGGACGTATGGTGCGCCATCCGCCTGTTCTATGTCGCCTGTTTTGCCGCCGCCGCGTCACGAACGGGATGTCCGGCCCATGGCTCAGTTGGTCCGATGCAGCGGTTTGTCTGGAGTTGGGGGGTAAAGCCGACCTGCCGGCTGAGCGCCCGGACTTCTCAGTTTGACCCATTGCAGTCATTCTGCGTTGTTCGTTACAAGAGAGGCGGCTTTAGCTTGCGAGTGCCGACATGAGTGAAAAAGTTGCGGAAGGGACTTGGTATTATGATGGAAACATTCCGCAGCGCATCGCAGCTTACCGGAAGGAAGCGCGTCTCGCGGCGTCTCGATTTGACCGGAATACCGACCAAGAGCCATCAATAGCCGAGAGCCGACCTATACCTGAAACGAAGGACGGTTTTTTGTACTATTGCTTGTTTGGAAACTCGGGCGAGCATTTATCTCTCGAAGAATTAAAGGCGTGGGCCGCTTCTCAACCGTGGGGACCGGTTAAGTGGGACGAAGACTTTTAGCTGGAAATGCCGTGCTTGAACGGCTGCTCTTGGCCCGTAGCTGCCTCTCTGCTTCGACGCCCTGATGTCCGATTGCGGGGTTCTAACGGACCAACGAAAGATATGGTCGCGATGCCCGCAGGTGAGACTTCTGCGGCCCGGGGGCGACGGGACTATCGATTTCATCTATAGGACAACAGCACTGGCTTGATTAGCATCGTGCCGGTGACCACATCATATGTCATCGGGGACACGTTGGCCCCGACACACAGGCAACGCATTGACCGCCTCATTCAGATGAAGGCGGTGCGACCTGCGGCTAGCAGGCTTGGGCCACGTTCGAGTACCGCTCGGCGCGGCAAACCTCTACGCAAAAGCAGCGCAACGGCACAAGCCGCCGAGGGAAACCTTGGCGGCTTTTGCGTGGGGCCAAATTGGACTAGCCTGTTGAGCTGCACGGCTCATCGGAGGGCGCGAATGTGAACTCCACCCTTAAGATCCAAAAGTCAGAAGAAACCCTGATCGAACAGATCAAGGCCGAGATCAAAAAGCGTTCAGAGGCGAAGGCCAGGCGGATGCTGCTCAAGCGGCCCAAAAGGCTGGCCAAACGCTGCGGCTAGTCGATCAGCTCGTCGGTGTCACCAGTGTCTTTGAAGAGCGTCTTCAGCAGCCGCCATAGTTCGCGGTGCCCAGGGGTTTGGCCGCCTTGCTTGAGGTAATCCGCGATATCCATTGTGGTGGTTTGCATCTCGATCGTCCCGTCGACGCGTGCATCGAAATGAGCTACCAGGCTTTGGGCTGTAAGTCAGCCGCGCTGCGCTCAGGGTCGCTTGACAACTACTTCTTCAACAGTAGTCCCATCGTTCGCGCCATGCGCCTCACCGACCCGGCATGGCGGCCCAGTTCGGCGGCTATCTTCGATGCGCCAATTCCCTGCCGGGCCAGCCCGACCAATCGTCGGACCTCCTGCTCGGCCCATTGCTTTGGCTTCGGTGTTTTCATGGTGCGTGCAGCGCTCAAGACCTGCCGACCACTTAACCGGTGCGCCTAGTTGCCAACACTTGGGAAATTTACAGGTGGTGCCTG
Source organism: Bradyrhizobium niftali (assembly GCF_004571025.1). GTDB lineage: Bacteria > Pseudomonadota > Alphaproteobacteria > Rhizobiales > Xanthobacteraceae > Bradyrhizobium > Bradyrhizobium niftali. The sequence continues at coordinate 182,081 of NZ_SPQT01000019.1, forward strand.
CCACCACAAGGCTGAGCGGTGCGGCGGCTTTGGCGCGCGCGAGATGGGCGTGCGCGGCGTCCCGATTATCGCGCGAACTCTATTGGGGATATCGGACCGGCGTCGTTGGCGTAGGGAGGCCCGCTATCAAGGGTAGATCGGACCTGCCGTATGCGAGCGCCGGACCGCCGCTTTTGACCCGCTGCGGACATCCGACTGATGAGGCCGTTCGATCGGACAAAGGGCAAACGTCCGATGGCATCAGTGCAACCCGGAAATGAAATAGCTCCAAGCGGCGGCCAGTATTATACTGGTGCTACTGGAAGTGCTGTTTCAAGCGTTCGTGGAAAGATTGTTACGACCAGTCAGGGAGGAACATCTGATGACGACTATGTTTGTTAGGCACACGGTTTCCGACTACAAGACCTGGCGGAAGGTTTACGACGATTTTGCTCCGGTTCAGAAGGCGAAGGGCGTAACAGCCGAGGCTGTCTACCGAGCAGTCGAAAATCCCAATGACATCACAGTAACTCACGAGTTCGCTACGATTGAAGCTGCGCAAGCCTTCGCGGAGAGTGCTGAATTGAAGAATGCCATGCAGAATGCGGGAGTGGCGGGAGCCCCAACGATTTGGTTTACGAACAAGGCGTGAAGTATCGATCCCGGCCAAGCGCCGGGATTTTTTTGCTGTGGTGTGCCATGTCGCCTGACAGCGGCTGCCCAGCTGGATCAATCGACGAGGCCTGCACTCATGCCACTGCTCCAAGCCACGGCAGCCTTTGCGCCTCTATGTCGACCAACTCATTCAGGTCCGCTTCTAAGTCCAACACGATATCGAGAAGCAGAGCCGCCGCCACTGGGTCTGTCGTTTCATGCGCCATCAATCGAAAGCGCTCGACCTCGTGCCAGCGCTCCTTCCACTCGCTGTCAGTCATGGCTCCCCCATGCGCTGATCCCCCAGCGGGCATGGGTATTGGTTCCTCAAACTGTGAAATTATTGCGGCGCGATGGGGCATAGTCCCTGCCCCAACCCCGCCGGCGGCGGGCAAGGTGAGCGTGGGACGGACGCCCGGCCCTGTCGGGGCGAAGAGCAATCGAAGCTGGAGATATTTGTCAGCTCGTTCGCAAACAAGATGAGCCGCGAGTTAGAAGCGAGGTGAAGAGAACTCGACGGCCGGCGCAACTAATTGCGGAGCCACGTTCAATGCTCGAAGCAGAAAGTGATTTGCCGAGCTATTCTTGTCGGGTCGTAGGAGTACGCAATGTCGAAAGCAATTGCTGTCTTGGGCTCCGCTCTGTTCTTCGTCATTGCGCCGTTGGTGCTGGCAGGCTTCGTCCCCTGGTGGGTCACGCAGTGGGAATTTCGGCCAGCTTTTTTCGGCGTCGATCTAACCCGGATCCTCGGCGGTATATTGATCATCGTCGGAGTGCCCGGACTTGTGGATTCATTTGCCCGGTTTGCGCTGGAGGGGCTGGGGGCGCCAGCCCCGATCGCGCCGACACAAAAGCTCTTAGTGACTGGCCTTTATCGCTACGTGCGAAATCCATCTACATCGCGGTCGTCGCAGTCATTTTTGGTCAGGCCCTTTTGTTTGGTGACTGGCGTCTCCTCTGGTACGGCGCGCTACTCTGGCTGTTTTTTTCATCTCTTTGTAGTGATGTACGAAGAACCGACGCTCAAGCAAACATTCGGCACGGAGTACGAGAGCTTTCGGACTAATGTGCCGCGCTGGATTCCGCGGTTGACGCCACGGCGAGCCGCATAAAGGAATCGCTGCAAGCGGCTCGATGCCGGCTGCAACAAGCAGTGCGAGACGGCGAAGCGTAGCAAGCCCGCCTAGGCGGCCTCGCCCCGTGACTGCCTGGCTGAGTTCCGGTTTTAGCCCTTAGCCGAAGCTCGCTCGAGCCCGTCCCATGTCGGCTCCCAGGGGCAAACCGGGCGTCGGTTCAGCCTAGGGCCTACCGCAGCTTTTGACCCTAAGCCGCCATTTCAGCGGCGAGCGGCTTCACACCACGACTGAATGAAAACTTGTCCAGGCGACTTGGCCAAGAGACTGCTGTGCCCGTATGCTGGATCAACTACTGGTATTGTTCTTCGGCTCGGAGCTGGCAATGATCTCTCGAAGCATTGCTCTGGCAGCCTGTAGATCCGGGGTCCCAAAGCCCTCAGTGAACTGGCTATAGAGCGGGCTGAGGAGGTCGTGAGCCTCGCCATGCCGCCCCTGTTCTCTGCACAGTCCTGCAAGGCATGTTGTTGCACGCAACTCCCACAGCTTGGCGCCCTGCTGTCGTGCAACTGACGCCGCTTGCCGAAACCGCGCTTCCGCAGCGGCCGGATCGGCCTTCCGCAGCCGCAGCATCAACTCGCCCTTCATCCGATGGAGCTCGGCCTCGAACCACCGCTCGCCGGTTTCTTCCACTCGGCCCAGCGCCTTTGCAATCAGATCCAAGCCTTCCTCCACTGCGCCGGAACGGCCGAGGGCCTCAGCCTGAAGGCCGAGGAAATACGGCTCATAGAGTCCGGCCCCGGTGGCTTGCCAGGCTGGGAGGCCCTGCCGAAGCTGCGCCAGCCCTGTGTCAGTCTCTCCCGACTGGAGCAGAGCCCATCCCCGGATGGTCGACGCCGCTGCGAGGAAATGCGGAAAATTCTGCTCGATCGCCAACTCAACCAGTGCCTCGGCTCGGTCCCGCGCCTCACGCCCGGCCCGGCGGAACTGCTCGAAGAATGACGCAAACAACAGGGCGTATCCCAGCGTGTTGAGGTGAGCGAGTTTGAGGGCGGCCTCGATCGCTTCGCGGCTCCGCGCCCGGGCCTGCTCCGGATAGCCCAGCGCAAACAACGTCCATGACAGCCCCGACAGCGCCGCGACCCGAGGATCCTGCACATAGAGAAATGCGAGCGGGTGATGTCGCTCCGGATCATAGAGGGCGAGCGTCCGCTCCAGATCACCACGGGCAGCAGCTGCCTCGCCGCGCCAAAAGGCGCCAGTCCCGCGGACGCGGTGAGCCACCAAGGTGACGGAATCCTCCTGTTGGTCCTGCGCTCGGCGTGCAAACTCGTCTGCCACTTCGCGCGCCGCGTTGTGCTCGGCGCGCACGCCGTGGAACACCCATTGACCGTAGAGCACGGGCCAGAGCTGGGTGGTGGCCCCGATCTGCTCGCAGAGCTCGCGGGCACGGGTGTTGGCCCGCCCGGCTTCCGGCGCCGCCCAGCCTTGCGTTGCCATTAGCGCCACGCCCAACGCCACCTGAAGGTCGAGTTCTCGCCACCGTCGATCGGCCTCCGGCAGGCCGGCAAGCAGATCCAACCCGTTCCGCAACTGCGCGAGCGCTTCGATCATAGCCGAGCGGGAGATGGCTCGCCGTCCCGCCCTGAGCCAATAATCGATCGCCGGTTCGGCGAGCCCCGCCTTCATGTAATGGTGGGCCAGAAGCTCGGGTTGCACCTGCACGGACTCTGGAAAATGTTGCTCGAGCGCGGCGGCGATCCGGGCGTGCAAGCGCTGCCGCTTCGCGCGCACCAGGGTCGCATAGGCGGCGTCCTGCACGAGCGCGTGCTTGAAGCTGTAGGTCGCCAGGGGCGGCGTCCCGCGCCGGAACGCCAGGCCCGAGCCGACGAGGTCGTCCAACGCAGCCTGCAGTTCGCTCTCCGGCAGCGCCGCCGCAATCGCGAGCAGTTCGTGAGAGAACTCCCGGCCAATCGCGGCCGCGACCTGGGCGACCTCTCGGGCCGGGGCCAGCCGGTCGAGCCGGGCCAGCAGCGACTCCTGGAGCGTGGCCGGAATCGCCATCGGCGGCAGCGGTCCGGCGAGCGCGTAGTGGTCGCCCTCATCCCGGAGCAGATTTGTCTCCAGCACGGTCCGCGTCAGCTCCTCGACGAACAGCGGCACGCCGTCCGTCTTGGCCACGATCTGGTCGAGCACCGCGGGGGGGAGCGCCTTGCTGCCGCTCAGCCGCGCGACCATGGCCGCCCCCTGACGGCGGCTCAACCGGCTGAGGGTCAGCGCGGTGACATGGGCATAGCACGTCCAGGATGGCTCGAACTCCGGCCGGAAGGTGATGAGGACGAGCACGGGGGCGCCTTGCACCCGGTCGATCAGGAGATCGAGCAGCTCGAGCGAGGTCGGATCGGCCCAGTGCACGTCCTCGTACAGGGCCAGGACGGGCCGGCGCGTTCCGAGGCCCAGGACCTGATCGACCAGCACCTCGAGCGTCCGCTCCTTCTGCCGATGCGGGCTCATGTCGAGCGGCGGATAGCGCGCACCGGTCTCGAGCGACAGCAATGCTGCGAGCAGCGGGGCCACCACGCTGACATCATTGCTCGAGAGCGCAAGCAGCGCCTCGAGCTTGTCGAGCCGCGTTGCGGCGGGGTCATCCGCGGCAAATCCTGCCGCCCGCTCCAACAGCCCGATCACCGGATGCAGCGGGCTGGTCTGATGGTGCGGTGAGCAGTAGTGGCTCAGGGCCGTATGCGCCTCATCTTCAAGTCGCCCGCGCAGC
>NZ_SPQT01000020.1 GCF_004571025.1 Bradyrhizobium niftali
TTCGGCAAGGCTCGCCACTGGCAGCCGCTCGACAGAATATAGAAGATCGCCTGCACGATCTCGCGCAGATTAACCTCCCGCGGCCGGCCCAATCGCCGTCGCGGCGGCATCTTCCGGGCGATCAACGCCCACTCTGCATCGGTCAGATCACTTGTGTAACGCAGTCCACTGCGCTGATACTTGATACGAGCGGCTTTGGTCCACGGCATGGTGTCCTCCCTCGAATCTTTGCAAATCCGAAGGAATCACAGGCCCGCTAAAGCCGCTCACCTTTTTCGGTCAGGCTCTCAGGATGAGGCTGAGCGGCATCTTTGCCGGTCGAAATTGCTGCCGCGCACTCCGTCCTCATCCTGAGGGCCCGCCAAAGGCGGGCGTCTCGAAGGATGGGCTGCAGAGCAACGGCCTCAAATGCGATTGCCCTGCGCTTGAACCGGCGGGCCGAATGGTTAGTTTTGAGGGATGGCGAATCGCTTCGGCTCGCCCCTCCTCAAGACAGATATGCCCACATTCACCCCGCATCAGGATGCCGCCCTCAAGGCCGTCGGTGACTGGCTCAAGGCCAAGCCCGGCCGCAATGGCACGCCGCCCGTGTTCCGCCTGTTCGGCTTTGCCGGCACCGGCAAGACCACGCTGGCACGGCACATCGCTGAGGGCGTCGACGGCGAGGTGAAGTTCGCCGCCTTCACCGGCAAGGCGGCGCTGGTGATGCGCAACAAGGGTTGCGACGAGGCCTCCACCATCCACTCGCTGATCTACCGCGCCCGCGAATCCGGCGAGGAGCAGCCGAGCTTCGAATTGTGGGACGACGCGCCGGCGTCCAAAGCCAAGCTGATCGTGATCGACGAATGCTCGATGGTCGATGCTGAACTCGGGCGCGACCTGATGTCGTTCGACTGTCCGCTGCTGGTGCTGGGCGATCCCGCGCAGCTGCCGCCGATCCAGGGCGGCGGCTTCTTCACCAACACCGAGCCCGACGCGATGCTGACCGAGGTGCACCGCCAGGCCCAGGACGATCCGATCGTGCGGATGTCGATGGACGTCCGCGAAGGGCGCGAGCTCGACATCGGCCGCTATGGCGAGAGCGAGGTGGTGTCGCGCAAGGAGCTCGATCCCGACCGCGTCATGGGCGCCGACCAGGTGCTGGTCGGCCGCAACAACACGCGACGCGCGTACAATATGCGGGTGCGCCAGCGCCAGAACATCGAGGACGCCTTTCCGGTCGCCGGCGACAAGCTGGTGTGCCTGCGCAACAACCGCAAGAAGGGCCTGTTCAACGGCGGCCTGTGGCGCGTGAAGTCGCGGAACACCTCGCGCTCGAAATCGCGCATCCTCAGCATGCGGCTGTCGCCGGACGAGGATCTTGGCCACAAGGTGACCAAGGTCTCGGTGCGCGCCGACTGCTTCGAGGGCGGCGTCGAGCAGATCGCCTGGGAGCAGCGCAAGCCCTATGACGAGTTCGACTACGGCTACGTGCTGACCGTGCACAAGTCGCAGGGCTCGCAATGGGACGACGTCGTGCTGTTCGACGAGAGTTTTGCGTTTCAGGACTCGAGGGCGCGGTGGCTTTACACGGGGATTACGCGCGCGGCGAAAAGGTTGAGTATTGTCGTTTAAGCGTCGATGCTTTGGCGACGCCGCCGGCTCAACCTCCGCGCGTCGTCCCGGACAAGCGAAGCGCAGATCCAGGACCCATACCCACAGAAAGAAGTTTGGCGAAGGCTCTGAGCGGGCGCTTTGCCCCACACTCCTCCCTGTGGTTATGGGTCCCCGCCTTCGCGGGGACGACAGCGGTTGTAAGGCTCCGCAGTCGCGCCCCATGCGCAACTATTTCCCCGCCACAAAATAGAAATCCTCGCGCCCCGGCGGCGAGCCGTAGGTGAACGGCTGCTGCCCGTGCCTCGTCGCGGACCAGACGTCGTCGCGGACGATGTCGAACAGTTTCCTGATCTCGACGCGCGGCTGCTTGATCTCGCGGGCGAGCGCGGTGGCGAACGGGCTGTCGGCGCCGCCGTCGCCGTCCATCGCGGTCTCGCCGTGCTTGGCGGCGTAGACCACCATGAAGCCGGCGCCGGGCTCGATGTTGGAAAAGCCCTTGTCGACCAGCTTGAGTGACAGCGTCCGCTGCATGGTCGGCGCGAACGGATTGTCGCGGCATGCATCCAGCATCACCAGACGCACTTTTCTCGCAGCGCCCACCGCTGCGATCACCTGCTCCAGGGCGACGGCCTGAGCCTCGGCATCCCTGTCGGCGGCGAGCTTGGCGTCGACAGGAACGAGATAGTTCACCCCGCCGATCTCGAATCCGTGGCCGGCGTAATAGACCACCGCCCAATCGGCCTTCTCCGCTTCGGCGGCGAACGTCTGCAGTGCTTCGAAGAACTTGTCGCGGGTCAGGTCGCTGACGGATATCACGGTCTGGAAGCCGACGTCGCGCAGCGCGTTTGCGATCAACTTCGAGTCGCGCGGCGGATTGGGCAAGGCGTGCACGTTCTTGTAGGCGCCGTTGCCGATCACCAGCGCGACGCGGCGCCCGGTCGCCCCGGCCGGCGCCTGCGGCGTCAGCGCGGCGAGCCGCTCCTGCGCGATGGCGCGGGCGCGCGCGACCTCGGTCTCGTCGAACTTGGTCAGCGAATAGGCCGCGGCGCGATAGTCGGCGCGGGCCTGGGCGAGATCATTCTTCCGCTCGTAGATCTGGCCGCGGCCTGAATGTGCCCGGACATTGTTCGGGCTGATCTGGATGGCCGTGTTGTAGTCCTTCAGCGCGGCATCGAGATCGCCCTTCATCATGTTGACGTCGGCGCGATTGTTGATCGCGAACACGTTCTTCGGCTGTTTCTCGATCAGGCCGTTGCAGTCGGCAAGGGCCCGGTCGAACTTGCCCATCATGCCCCAGGTGATGCAGCGGTTGCCGGCGATCTGCGGCGCGGTCGGATCGATCTTCTCGGCCTCCGCGAAATCGGCGATCGCGCCGTCGAAATCCTTCATCAGCGTGCGCACGCGGGCGCGATTGGTCCAGCCGAGCAGGAATTTGGGCGTGTATTTGATCGACATGTTGAAATCGTCGAGCGCGCTTTGCAGCGCGCCCCGGCGCGCCTGGATGATGCCGCGGTTGTTGTAGGGGACGCCGTAGGCCGGGCGCTTCTGGAGCGCGAGGTTGTAGTCGGCCATCGCGAGGTCGTCCTGCCCGCTGCGCTCATAGGCGAGACCGCGCAGGTTGAGCGCAATCACGTTGTCCCTATCGAGATCGACGGCCATGGACAAGGTCTCGATCGCGTGGACGTGGTCGCGCTTGTTGATCAGGGTGTTGCCGCGCACGGACAACGCGACCGCCTTGTCCTTGCCGGTGAGCCGGTCGGCGTTGAGCAGATTGTCGCAGGCCACCGCGCGGGCCTGCGCCTCCGCCTGGCGGTCGCGGCAAATGGCAAGGTCGTCGCCGGTTTGCGGATCGGCCGCGGCGATCGATGCGCAGGCGGCCAGGATGACGAGTGTCAGGGAAACGACGCGCAGCATGTTGTCAGGCCAGCTCCAGCCACCACTTTTTAGGTCGATCGTCGATCGCGCGGGTTCATCTAGCGCAGAGTTCCTCACCGCGCCAAGCCGGGCTGTCTCGGGCCGCGTTTCTCACAGAGTCGTGTCCGCCGCGGCGTAACAATCGGCACCTGTCCCCGTATCTCAGGTGACCGAATGCCGCCGGGCAGGCTGTTCGCGCGGCGCCAACCGACCTAGAATATCCACCTTCCGGAAAGAGGATCTGCCATGCGCCGTCCCGCCCTCCTGTCCCTGCTGGCTGCCACGACCGCCCTGACGCTGGCCTTTGCTGTGCCGTCCCGGGCCGCCGAGGATGCGGTCGTGATCCCGGCCCCGACCATGGACGCGGCACCGGCGAGCGGCATCCAGACCGCCGTGGTCGCCGGCGGCTGCTTCTGGGGCGTGCAGGGCGTATTCCAGCACACTGCGGGCGTCGTCAACGCGGTCTCCGGCTATGCCGGCGGCACCAAGGCGACCGCCGACTACCAGACCGTCTCGAGCGGCCGGACCGGCCATGCGGAATCGGTCGAGATCAAGTACGACCCGAAGAAGATCAGTTACGGAAAGATCCTCCAGATCTACTTCTCGGTGGCGCACGACCCGACCCAGCTCAACCGCCAGGGTCCCGACGCCGGCACGCAATATCGCTCGGCGATCTTCACCACCTCCGACGAGCAGAAGAAGGTGGCGGAGGCCTATATCGCCCAGCTCAACGGCGCCAAGGTGTTCGGCAAACCGATCGCGACCAAGGTCGGCGCGCTGGAGGCGTTCTATCCGGCGGAGGCCTATCATCAGGACTATCTGACGCTGCATCCGAACCAGCCCTACATCGCCTATAACGACCTGCCCAAGATCGAGAACCTGAAAAAGCTGTTCGCGGATAACTACATCGAGAAGCCGACGCTGGTGAATGCCAGCAAGGCCACCAACTGATCGCAAGATCACCAAAAAACGGGAGACCCATGCCCGACGCCAAGACGAAAACCACGGACGACAAAGTCATCAAGAGCGAAGAGCAGTGGCGGCGCGAGCTGTCGCCGATGCAGTACGCGGTGCTGCGCGAGAAGGCGACCGAACGTCCCTTCTCCGGCGAGTATGAGCACGACCACCGTGCCGGCACCTATGTCTGCGCCGGCTGCGGCAACGTCCTGTTCGAGTCCGACGCCAAGTTCGATTCCGGCTGCGGCTGGCCGAGCTTCACCCAGCCCGCCGCCGAGAGCCATGTCGACGAGGAAAGGGACGTGAGCCACGGCATGGTCCGCACCGAGGTGCTCTGTGCCAAGTGCAGCGGCCATCTCGGCCATGTCTTCCCCGACGGCCCCGGGCCGACGGGCCTGCGCTACTGCATCAACTCGGCGGCGCTGAAGCTCGAGCCGAAATAAACGTTGCGCGCCGCCGGGTTCCGCCATGGAACCCGGCGGCGCGATGTGCTTTTCTTCTCTGGCGGTGTGGCCAATCATCGCGTTTTGGCGGCCGCCAGGGAGGATGCCATGACACTCGGGACCATCCTGATCATCCTGGTGATCATCTACCTGCTCGGCGGCCTGTCCGGCCGTGTCGGCGGTTACGGCTATGGCATGGGCCATTCCGGCATGGGGATCGGCGGCGTTGTGCTCGTGGTGCTGGTCGTGCTGTTGCTTCTTGGCAAACTATAAACCATACAACTATTTGAAATTACTCGGTTTATAGCCCTTGCGGGGCTGCCATGCGCGGATTCATCATCTCCCATCGCAGGGGTCGCAATTTTGTCAAAACGGCCTATATTAGAGGGCGAAAATGACATGTGCGGCGGGCCCACGCGCTTGTGGCCTCCGCCCTCCCAAACCCCACGCGCTTAAAGCCCCAGAGAAGATCACGAGGTCTTTGACCATGCGTCCACTGCGTCCGTTCAACTTCAACACCTCCGCCGAGCTCTTCCCCGCCGCGATCCGGAAGAAGAAGCGTGCCGGCTTCACCTATCGCCGGTTCGGCACCGCGGCCGAGGCCGTGCAGTTCGCGATGGAGCAGTTGCCGACGGATTCGCTGAACGGCGCCTATCTCCAGGTCGAGGAAGCGCGCTTCGACCAGAACGGCATCCGCTCGCTCTATGAGAGCGAAGCCTTCCCGCTGCCCCGTCGCCGCAAGCCCGAGCCGGCCGCCGAGACCGACGCCGACGCGGCTTAAGTTTTTCGCTAAGCCCAATGTGCGCAGAAGGCGCGATGGCCGAAAGGCCATCGCGCTTTTTGCGTTTCTGACACCTTTCTTCCCCTCTCCGCGCTTGCGGGGAGAGGGTCAGGGTGAGGGGGAGTCTCCGCAAGGACGGTGACAGCGAGACTCGCGGAGACTCCCCCTCACGCGCAGAGCGAGGATTCAGATCCGCGGCTGCTTGTCGAGCCAGCGCCGGAGCAGGCGCATGTTGCGCATGTTGGCGCGGAACATGACGTCGAAGGCGTCGCCCGCAAGCGGTACCATGCCGACCACGCCGTCGACCGCGACGTTGCCGAGCATGCGCGCGGTGAGGTACCAGGGCGCGCCCAGCGCGCGGGCCTCGCGCACCAGCCACAGCGAGATCGCGGTGGTGATGATGTCGCCGACGACGGGGATCAGTCCGATTAGGCCGTCGATGCCGTAGCGGATGTTGGTGCCGGGCAGGATGAAGGCGACGTCGAGCAGCTTTGCGATCGCCTCGAGCCGCGCGATGCGTTGCTCGCGCGTCAGGTTGCCGAACGGATTTCCTCCGAGCGGATTGCCTCCAAGCGGATTGCCCTGACCGAACTCGAAACGAAACTCGCGAAAGCCCTGCTCCAGCGTCTCGGGCCGGATCTCGCGGCCGTCCTGGTCGATGATCGGCCCGCGTGCTTCCGTGCCTGAGAAGCTGGCGCGCGAACGGCTCCCGGAACGGGATTTGCGCGGAGCAAGAATATCGTCGTCGGACATGGTCATGGCCCAGGGAAAACTCGCCGACGCGGCGGAGGTTGCTGCACCGCGTCCGAACGTCGCGCGGTCAGGTCGGTGCCGCCGCCGCTTGCGGCTCCTCGAGATATCTATGCACGAGCCAGGAGGAAATCACCGACGGCACGAAGCCGACCATGCCGTACAGGATGAACTGAACCGCGCCCGAATCCGGCCCGCGCGAGCTGTAGGTCAGCGAGGCCAGGACAAAGGCGAACAGGCCGACCAGCAGCATCCGCAGCACCGGGCCGACCCGGCGGATGTGGACCAGGATGTCATCGACCGCGCCGATCATCAGCGACGGCAGGAAGCCGAACAGATAGCTGTATTGCAGGGATTTGAAGAACACTGCGAACAGCTTGCCGACCTCGCCGAGGTTGGTCTGGGTCCAGTAGCCGGACTGGTAGGTCGTCGTCAGCAGCAGCAGGAACCCGCCGACGAACGGCCCGACCAGCGCAAACACCAGATAGCGTTTCATCAAAGACCCTCACACTTCGCCCCTGTTATAGCAGCGCCTCGGGAACCTTGAATAGCGGGCGCCGGCGCCTCCCCCAAGGGGAACAAGTGGCACGGCGACGAGTTCAGACAGGACCTGAATCACCCCTCTTGGACTGGAGCCGCCGATGTCCCGCAAATTTCTTCTGGCGACGATCACGCTTGCAACCCTCGGTGGCCTGTCGAGCGCGCCCGCTCTCGCGCAAGGCCACATGGGCACGCCGCAGGAGCAGAACGCCTGCTCGCGCGATGCCTCGCGGTTGTGCCGCAAGGACCTCGGCAATGACGGCGCGGTGCAGAGCTGCCTGCAGGCCAACCGGGCCAAGCTGTCGAAATCATGCAGCAAGGTGTTCGCCAGTCACGGCATGTGAGGATCGGACACAGTCCCTGTGAACGGAGAGGTGAAGCCATGTTGCGCGACGAACAGCTCTCGATCCTCAGGGACATCTGTCAATCCATCGCCTTTGCCGACGACCGGCAAGGCAAGATGGGACAATTGATCGCCGACGGCTACGTGATGAAGGACGGCGATCTGTTCGAGCTCACCGCGAAGGGCATCACCGCGGTCGAGGAACACGCCGCCGCACTTGGCGAGAGCGACGCCACAAGCACGCCATCCTATCGCCTCATCTGACGGAGCGCGTCGCTTTCTGCGTGACGTGCGCGCAACAACTGCGAATTCGTTCGTGCGGCCCATTGCAGCCATACGACAATGGCGCATACTTGGCTCGGGCGGCGCAGCACTTTTCGATTCGAACATCACGAGAGATCGAGCAACCACATGCGGGATGAGGTTCCCGGCGTGATGGCTGAGACATGTGGCAGGTCAAGCCGCGTGAGGCGCCCCAAAACCAAGCGGCTCAAGCCCACGGGGACACATTCTGCATGACACGCAACCGGACCATCGCAACTCTCTTCGCCCTCGCCACCACCGCCGTCGCATTCCAGACATCGCCCGGCTTCGCCTTCTCGCCCGAAGCGCAGCAGATGTGCTCGGGCGATGCGATGCGGCTGTGCTCCAGTGAAATCCCTGATATCCCGCGGATCACCGCCTGCATGGTGCGGAACAAGGCGCAGGTCAGCCCCGGCTGCCGCGCCGTGATGGACCGCGAGCACGCAGCCGCAGCAGCGGCACGGAAGCGGGAAGCGGCCGCGCAATAGGTCTGCAGGTCATTCCGGGGCGACGCGTAGCGTCGAGCCCGGAATCCATTTCTCTACGTCACGTGCTGCACAATGGATTCCGGGCTCGTGCTGCGCACGCACCGGAATGACGGGGCGGCCTAATCGCCCCACTGCGCGAACGCGTCGTTGAAGGCGCGCTCGCCGGGGGCGCCCTTCTCGATCGCGATGATGGCGCGGCGCTGGTTGGCGTAAACCAGGGGCACGTCGAACCAGGAACGCTCCTTCAGGAGCTGGACGTTGCGGGCGCGGTCGGCGTCGACATTGGACAGGCCGACCAGGAAGAAGCCGTCGGTGACCTTGACCGCTAGCCCTGCGAGCGGCGTGCCGCGCGCCTGCTCGTTCGACTTCATCAGGATGCCCGGCACGTTGGAGACGCTGCCGCCCGGGAAATCCTGCGGCAGGATGAAGGTCAGCTCCGCGGTGTGGCTCGCCGGCAGCGAGGAGTCGGTGTTGCGGCGGAACGACATCGTCATCTTGAACTTGCGGTCGGGAATCTCGATGTCGGCGCGCACGGCGACGTCGGCTTTCTGGTTGCCCGACGCCTTGATCGGCTCGAGCCGCCACACCACCGAGCCGACATATTGCTTGCCCTTCGGATCGGACGGATCCTCGTCATAGAGCACGACCTTCTGCGCCACCGGCGCGACCGGCTGGTCGCTGGCCGAGGGCTGGCCGACCCGATCGGGGATCTTCGGCTTGCTCTGCGGCTGGGACGGATCCTTCGGCGCCTCAACCACCTGGGTCGGCGAGGACTTGATCAGGCCGTTCGCGATCTGGACCAGCTGTTTGCCCCAGAGAATGCCGGCGCCGACCAGGATCAGCACGATGCCGACGGCGATCGCACTCTTGAACGGGAAGACGGAGCGGGCGCGCTTGGGCTTCTTGGTGTCGCGGTCGAGGACGGGGATGTGCGGGCGCGTCGACGCGGCCCGCGGCGCATAGCGCTCGGCCTCCTCGATCGACTCGTCATAGGAATAGGGCGCATCGCCCTCGCCGGCGCGGTTCTCCAGGCTCGGCTCCAGCCGGTCGAATTCCGGCGAGGGCGAGGGCACGTTGGCATAGGTGCGGCGCGCGGCGCGATTGGCCTGCGCGGCGGCGCCGCCGAGATCGTTGACGTCGGCGGTGATATCGCGGAAGCCGCGCACGCCCGGTGCGGGCGGCAGCGGCGGCGGAGGTCCGATGTCCGGCGGGCGGCGCCCAGGCGCGCGCTCGCGTCCGGCAGGTGGAGGGGCCGGCGGCTCCGGCATCGCCGGCGGACCGGGCTGGCGCGGCGCGTCGAAACGGGGCGCGCGCGGCGGACGCTGGGCGTCACTCTGGTCATCGACGTTGAAGGACGGGCGGTCGGCGCGCGGCGGCGTCGGCGCCGGACGGGTGCGCGGCGGAGCAGCCGGAGGGGCTGCGGCCGGGTTGCCCTCGGTGGCACGGGTGCTGGCCCGGCGGAAGGCATCGCCGCTGCCGCTGCTGCGGGTGCCGCCACCGGGGCGCGAGGCCTCGCGGGCACGCTGGGCGGCCTCCGATTCGACCTTGCGGACGGCCTCTTCCAGCGACAGCCGTTCGCGGGTGATCTCGGATTCGGAAAGCGGCGGCTGCACGCTGCGGAGCTGTGCGATCAGCGCCGTGCGCGCCCGCTCATAGAGCGCGCGACGGCTTTCGCCGGGAGCGTTGGGGTCCAGGGCGGCAATAGCGCGGGCGATCAGCGGATAGTAATCAGCCATTTCTACTCAACTATACGCGCCTCCCGGTAAGAGATCGTTAAGCCTCAAACGGATTTTGTACCAGGATAGTATCTTCGCGTTCGGGGCTGGTGGAAAGCAGCGCGACGGGGCACCCCACCAATTCCTCGATCCGGCGGACATATTTGATGGCCTGGGCCGGCAGGTCGGCCCAGGACCGCGCACTGGCGGTCGGCTCCTTCCAGCCCTCGATGGTCTCGTAGATCGGCTCGACCCGGGCCTGGGCGCCCTCGCCGGCCGGGAAGTGGTCGATCTCCTTGCCGTCGAGCTTGTAGCCGGTGCAGACCTCGATCGAATCGAAGCCGTCGAGGATGTCGAGCTTGGTCAGCGCGAGACCGTTGATGCCGCAGGTGCGGACCGCCTGGCGGACCAGCACGGCGTCGAACCAGCCGCAGCGGCGGGGCCGCCCGGTATTGGTGCCGAACTCGCGGCCACGCTCGCCGATCTTGCGGCCGATCGCGTTGTCCTGCTCGGTCGGGAACGGGCCCTGGCCGACGCGGGTCGTATAGGCCTTGCACAGGCCGAGCACGTAGCCGACCGCGCCGGGGCCGAGGCCCGAGCCGGTCGCGGCCTGCGCCGCCACCGTGTTGGACGAGGTGACGTAGGGATAGGTGCCGTGGTCGACGTCGAGCAGCGCGCCTTGCGCGCCCTCGAACAGCATGCGCTTGCCTTCGCGCCGCTTGATGTCGAGCAGCCGCCACACCGTCTCGGCATAGGGCAGAAGCTGCGGCGCCAGCGCGGTCAATTCCTTCAGAATATCCTTGCCGTCGAACTCCGGCAGATTGAGGCCGCGGCGCAAGGCGTTGTGGTGAGCCAGCAGCCGGTCGATCTTGTGCGGGAGGGTGTCGAGGTCGGCGAGGTCCATCAGGCGGATGGCGCGGCGGCCGACCTTGTCCTCGTAGGCAGGACCAATGCCGCGGCGCGTGGTGCCGATCGCGGTCGCCGCGTTGGAGGACTCGCGCAAGGCATCGAGCTCACGGTGCAGCGGCAGGATCAGGGTGACGTTCTCGGCGACGCGCAGATTTTCCGGGGAGACGGCAACGCCCTGCGCGCGCAGCTTGGTGACCTCGTCGAGGAAGGCGGCGGGATCGAACACCACGCCGTTGCCGATCACCGACAGCTTGTGCTCACGCAGCACGCCCGAGGGCAGCAGCGCGAGCTTGTAGGTCTTGCCGTTGATCACCAGCGTGTGGCCGGCGTTATGGCCGCCCTGGAAACGGACGACGATGTCCGCCTGCTCCGACAACCAGTCGACGATCTTGCCCTTCCCTTCGTCGCCCCACTGGGCGCCGACGACGACAACATTGGCCATTCGCGGGTAATCCCTATTCAATCTGTCTCTAGGAGGCATGATCCTCGCGGAAAACCGGTGCCCACTTTTCCGGGATCATGCCTGCGCCAAGCCCTCTCTGCGGCCCAAGGCCGCTCGCACGCAAGGCAGCCAACCGGATAAAGGAAGCAGCCTCTCTAGGCAAGCAAGAACGGGGCTTTTTCGAGGTCGGGAAGGCACTCCAAGCCTTTGATATCCCCTTAAAATCCTGAAAGGTTGGCGGCCCGGCGGCAGCGGAATTGACACGCATCAACCGTTCCGGCCCGCGATTGCGCCAAGGATGGCTGTCACCTCCGCAGCTTACCCTTCCCGGGCCCCAAGGCCTCCATGCCGGATATGCCGTGACCAAGCCACCGAACAGCCAGACGAGCCAGTTCTGGCGCCTGCCGACGGATGCGCTCTGCACTGAGCTCGGCTGCACCTTGCAGGGCCTGACTGCGACCGAGGCCGCCGCACGCCTCGGCCGTTTCGGGCCGAACAGCGACGCGCCGCCGCGCATCGAGGGGGCCGCGCGTGCGATCCTGCGCCGGCTGCTGGAGCCGCTGTCGCTGATCCTGCTGGTCGCCGGCATCGTCTCGATGCTGACCGGCGACGACATCGGCGGGCTCATCATTGTCTTGATTCTCGTGCTCTCGATCGGGCTCGACACCATCCAGGAGGGTCATGCGGTCCGCGCCGCCGAGATCCTTCGCCGCTCGGTGGCGCTCAAGGCCGAGGTCAGGCGCGACGACGCCTTCCGCGAGATCGACGTCGACCACGTCGTTCCGGGCGACCTCCTGCGCGTCCGCGCCGGCGACATCATCCCGGCGGATGCGTTGATCCTGGAGAGCACCGCCTTCACGGCCGGAGAGGCCGCGCTCACCGGCGAGCCCTATCCGGTGCAGAAGCGCGCCGGCGCCGCTGCCGACCCCGACGACACGTCGAATGCACTATTCCGCGGCGCCGTGGCGCAAACGGGCGAGGCGGTCGCGCTCGTCGTCAGGACCGGCCGCGACACCGTGTTCGGCGCGGCGGCCTCCGCGCTTGCAGAGACGCAGGCCCCCTCCCCCTTCGAGCGCGATTTGCACGAATTTGGCCTCGTGATCGCGCGGGCCACGCTCGCGCTGGTGCTGGTCGTGCTCACCGTCCGCGTCGTGTTCGGCCGTCCCGTGCTTGATTCGCTGCTGTTCGCAGTCGCGCTCGCGGTCGGGCTCACGCCGGAGCTGTTGCCGATGATCACCACGGTGACGCTGTCGCGCGGCGCGCTGCGGATGGCCGGCCGCAAGGTGATCGTGAAGCGGCTGGCCGCGATCCACGATCTCGGCGCCATGACCGTCCTGTGCACCGACAAGACGGGCACGCTGACCTCGGCCGAGATCACTCTCGCTGGGAGCCTCGACGCCGAGGGCAAGGACGATGCCCGCGCTGCGCAGCTCGGCGCCATCGCGGCATCGCTCGGCGGCGATCGCGGCTCACTCGATGCCGCGCTCGTCGCCGGCCGGCCGGACGCCGCGCAGGGCTGGACCCTGGCCGGGAGGCAGGCCTTCGACTTCTCGCGCCGGCTGGGATCGGTGCTCGCGACCGGCCCCGAAGGCACGCTGCTCGTCGTCAAGGGTGCGCCGGAAGCCGTGCTCGCATTGTGCACGATGGACGAGAGCGCGCGCACGGCTGCGCTGGCACGCGTGCGTGAGCTCGCGAGCGAGGGCCTGCGCACCGTGGCGATCGCCTCGCGGGTGTGGAGCGGCGTGCCGCGCGAGGTCGAGACGGAGGACGAGACCGATCTCGCCTTCGAGGGCTTTTGCGCCTTCGCCGATCCGCCGAAGCCGACGGCCGCGGCCGCAATCGCGCGGCTCGCGGCGAGCGGCGTGGGCCTGAAGATCCTCTCGGGCGACGACCCCGTGGTGGTGAAGCGGCTCGCGAGCCTGGTCGGGCTGAATCCCGCGCGCGTGCTGTCGGGGGCCGACGTTGCACGGCTCAGCGACGAAGCGCTCGCCGTGCAGGTGCGTTCCACTGACGCCTTCGGCCGCCTCGCGCCGGACCAGAAGTCGCGCATCGTGAAGGCGCTTCAGGCGGGCGGCGAAGTGGTCGGCTTCCTCGGCGACGGCATCAACGACGCACCGGCCCTGAAGGTTGCCGACGTCGGATTGTCGGTCGACGGCGCAACCGGCGTGGCGCAGGCCGCCGCCGACATGATCCTGCTCGCTTCGGATCTCGAGGTCGTCGCCGACGGCGTCGAGGAAGGACGGCGCACCTTCGCCAACATCATGAAATATGTCCGCATGGGCGCGAGCTCGAATTTCGGCAACATGCTGTCGATGGCAATCGCCTCGATGGTGCTGCCGTTCCTGCCGATGCTGCCGACGCAGATCCTGCTCAACAACCTGCTGTACGATCTCTCCGAGCTCGGCATTCCCTTCGACCGGGTCTCGCGCGCGGCCACCGCGCAGCCGCAGGTCTGGAGCATGACGCGGCTGGCGCGTTTCGCCGCGATCATGGGACCGTTGTCCTCGGTGTTCGACTTCCTGACCTTCGGCGCCCTCATCATGCTGTTTCACGCATCGCCCGGCGAGTTCCGCACCGCCTGGTTCATCGAATCCATGGCGACGCAGATCCTGGTGATCTTCGTCATCCGCACCAACGGCCGACCGTGGCGCAACTGGCCCGATCCAGTGCTGTCGGCCTCGTCGCTGATCGCCTTGCTGGTCGCGATGGTCGTGCCGTTCACGCCGGTCGGCACCTGGTTCGGCTTTGTCGCGCCGCCGCCGCTGATGATGGCCGGCATCGCGCTTCTAGTCGTTGTCTATCTCGCCTGCGCGGAGCTGTTGAAGCCGTTTGCGATCCGCGCGAGGCGGAATAGCCGATGATCTGTGACGGCAATATGTCAGACCGGCCCAGGGCCTTGGTTGTTTTCGCGCGGCCTGCTTGACGCATGTCAACGCGGCGTCTGCTTCGCGAGCCAAGGGTTGCGAAGCCGCAATCAGTCCGTGGAGACGACCATGCGCAGCTTCGACGCCATCGCCATCGGGTCCGGACTCGGCGGCCTGACCGCGGCGGCGCTGTTCGCGCGGGCCGGCCACAAGGTGTTGGTGCTCGAACGCAATCACAATTTCGGCGGTGCAGCCACGGTGTATCGTCATGGCCAGCTCGCGATCGAGGCGTCGCTGCACGAGATCGACGGCCTCGATGCCGGCGATCCCAAGCTGCCGATCCTGCGGGCACTCGGGATCGACCGCGACATGCCCTTCGTCGAGGTCGGCGCACTGCACGAGGTGCGCAGCCCCCTGTTCGAGCGCCCGTTTGTGATGCCGCGCGGGATCGATGCCGCGTCGGCCGCGGCGAAATCGCAATTTCCTGCGCAGGCCAAGGGCATCGCGCAGTATTTTGAACGTATCGACGCGGTGCGGCAGGCGGTTTCATTGATGAGCGAGCATCAGGACGACCGCAACTGGTGGCTTTGGAATGCACCGACCTTGCCATGGCGTTTGTGGCCACTGATCCGCGACCGCCATGCCACGTTGAGTGAAGTGCTCTGTCGTCTGTTCGGCGACAACGAGCCGGTGAAGCTCGCACTGGCCTCGAACCTCGTCTACTACACCGACGATCCGGACACGATGCCCTTCATCCCGTTCGCGATCCCGCAGGCCTCGTATCTCTCCGGTGGCGGCCACTATATACGCGGCGGTTCGCAAGTGCTGAGCGACCGCCTGGTCGCAATCATCCGCGACGCCGGCGGTGTGGCGGAGACGGGTCGCGAGGTCGAGACCATCCTGATGGACGGTGACCGCGTGCGCGGCGTGCGCCATCGCGCGGCGGGAACAGACGAGGCGAGCGAAGAGCTGGCCCCGATCGTGTTCGGCAATGCGGCCCCCTCGGTGCTGGCCGCGATGCTGCCGCAGGACAAGCGCGCCGCTTTCCAGGCGCCTTATCAGGACAAGCTGCCGTCGATCTCACTGTGGACCGTGTCGATCGGATTGAGCCGCCCTTCCCGCAATTTCGGGGTGTCGCACTATTCGACCAGCATCCTGCCGGCCTGGCTCACCACGCTCTCCGGCGTTCGCGAGGCCGGCGCGCTTCTGGGCGAGGATTCGTCCGGTCGCCTTACGCCTTATGGTTTCGTCGCCTATGATCAGATCGATTCCGGGCTGAACGAGCATCCTCCTCATCTGGCCTCGCTCGTCGGCGTCGATCGGATCGAGAATTGGGCCGGCCTTTCCAGCGCCGCAAAAGGCGCTCGCAAGGAGCGCTGGATGGACCGCGTCATTGCCGATCTCGACCGGCACTTCCCCGGCATTGCCGGTGCGGTGACGCAGCGCGAGATGTCGACGGCAGAAACCTTTGCCCACTACCTCAACACGCCCGACGGCTCAATCTACGGCTTTGCGCCGAATACGCGCGGCTTCAAGCCGATCGCCGCAACCGCGATCTGTGGCCTCTATCTCGCATCAGCCTTCACCCATGGTGGCGGTTTTACCGGAGCGATTCTCGGCGGGGGCTGGGCCGCGCGGGCCGCCATGCGTCCGGACGCGATGGCGCGCGATGCGTCGCGGCAGAATAAGGCCTGATGTTCCATTGTTACGACCGACGCATGGTCGCGATGCACCTCGCGCCATTGATATCGGGCGCATTTCCGTGTCTTTGAACGGGCCGGGCTACCAGCCGGCCCGGACGTCGCCGGGCCGGGGCCTCGGCGCATGACGCGGGGCCATAACAATCACAATGTCCGCCACCGACCAGACCACGAGCGCCGCGACGCCCGGCCACAACTGGATCGCCAACCAGCCTTATCTGCTGCTCAGCATCACCGCGCTGTGCTGGGCCGGCAACGCCATCGTCGGGCGGCTTGCCGCCGGCCACATCCCGCCGGTCACGCTGTCGTTCCTGCGCTGGCTCTTCGCGTTCCTCCTCGTGCTGCCATTCGCCTGGAAACATCTCGCGCGGGACTGGCTCGCGATCCGCGGCAAGCTCGGCCTGATGGTGACGCTCTCGATCACCGGCATCGGCGCCTTCAACACGCTGCAATACTGGGCGCTGGAGCATACCCAGGCGCTCAACACGCTGCTGCTCCAGTCGTCCGCGCCGCTGCTCGTCGCGCTGTGGTCGCTGGCGATCCTCGGCGTCCGGCTCACCGCGGCACAGGCCTTCGGCGTGCTGCTGTCGATGTGCGGCGTGCTGACGATCCTGCTGCATGGCGATTTCACCACGCTGTCGAACATCGAGTTCAACAAGGGCGACCTCATCTTCCTGCTCGCGCTGCTGATCTTCGCGCTCTATTCGGTGCTGAGCCTGAAGCGGCCGGCGATGCACGGCCTGTCGTTCCTCGCCTTCACCTTCGGTGCCGGCGCCGCCTGCCTCATTCCGCTTGAGATCTGGGAATTGTCCGCGCGGCCGGTGATGAAGCTCGACGGGCCGAACCTGCTGACGCTGTTCTATGTCGCGGTGTTCCCCTCGACGCTCGCCTATCTCTGCTTCAATCGCGGCGTGCGCCTGATCGGCGCCAACCGCGCCGCGCCGTTCTTCCACGTCGTGCCGGTGTTCGGCTCGATCATGGCGATGGTCTTCCTCGGCGAACGCCCGCAGGCGTTCCACTTCATTGGTTTTGCCCTGGTGCTGTCGGGCGTATTCGCGGCGTCAAGGAAGCAGACGAGTTAGACTCCCCTCGTAAGCTCGTCGCGCAATCTTCTGCGTTCAGGTGCTCGCCGATGGGCTCATCCATACGATTTCCCAGACATAACCGTCCGGATCTTCAATGTGGCGGTTGTACATGAAGCCGAGATCCTGTGCCGGGTTGGGATCGGCGCGACCACCCGCCGCCACCGCGCGAGTCAGCGTTGCATCGACGGCGTCGCGGTCATCGACCGTGAGGGCGATCAAGACCTGACTGTCGCGGCGCGGGTCACCAATCGGACGTTTGGTGAATTGGCGATAGTGATCGTGGGTCAGCAGCATCACGCCGATCGCGTCCGTGACCATGAGCGAGGTCGAATTCTCGCCCGAAAACTGCGGGTTCACCGTGCCGCCGAGCGACACATAGAACGCCGTCGATGCAGCGAGATCGCGCACGGGCAGGTTCAACAGAATCATCCTGGACATTGCTTTTCCTTCTTCAGCGGCGGGATGCCGCGCTCTTGCAAAGCTCTACTTGCGAAATTGCCTGCCGGCCTCGAGGCCGTTGCGGCACTTCGCCGTCAGCTGTTACCTTGAATGAATGAGACCCTAGACGTAGCGCGCCGCGCCCATGCATAGCGCGGTGATGGCGAGCAGAGCGGCGGCCACGCGCTGGGCGGTCGCGATGCGTGAGCGCACATCCGCGGCCTCGCTCGTGCCACGGCGCAAGCCCAGCAGCGCACGGGGGCCGGTCGCGGCCTGAATGCCGGCTGCGATCAGCGCGCAAACCGCACCAAGCGCGAGCACCCGCTCGGCCGTGCCAAAGCTGCCGGAATGAACGAGATGCCCGAGATAGCCGCCGGTGAGGATCGCAACCGTCGCCGCGCCGAGCTGTGGACCGACGAGCTGCTCGCCCCCGGCTGCTCCGGTTCGCGCCAGCGCAAAGCTTGATCCGGCCCAGAACACGGACGACAACACATGAAGCGACAGTGCGATTACGAGGGCAGTCTGCATGGCAAGCTCCAAACCGGCTTCTAAATTGGATATACATCATGTATAATCAATGCGTCAAGACAATGGCAGGGCGATGCCGAAGCGCAGCTATGTGAGCTCGGTCCGCGCCTCCGCGGCCGCGGAGACGCGCGAACGCATCATTGCGGCCGGTGCGCGCCTGTTGCGCAAGGATGCGAGCATCGCGAACTTCTCGCTCGACGTGGTGGCGAAGGCGGCAGGCGTCACGCGGCTGACCGTCTACAACCAGTTCGGATCGCGGCGCGGACTGCTGGAGGCCGTGTTCGACGACATCGCGCGGCAGGGCGGCCTGTTCGAGCTGGCCGACGTGATGGCGTTGCCGGACCCCCGCGCCGCGCTCGATCGCGTCGTCGCGATCTTCTGTACCTTCTGGGCGCACGACCCCGCGATCGGCGGCCTCAACCAGGCGATCGCAACCGATCCCGAATTCGGCAATGCGCTGGTCGCGCGCAACGAGCGGCGGCGTGAGCTTGTGACGGGACTGGTGACACGCATCACGGAGAGCCGTGCCGCAAAGCGGGCCGTGCAGGATGCCGTGGACCTGATCTTCGTCCTGACGAGCTATCCGACCTTCGCAGCGCTGAGCCCGCAGCGGTCGACCGAGGAAGTCTGCCGCCTGTTGCAGACGGCCTGCCACGCCGCTGTCGATGCGTCGATGCCGGATGCGCGCGCCGGGCGGAAGACGTAGGCCGCGGCGGCTCTTCGTCCTTCCGCCTCGCCGCGACGATCACGCGCCGGGCGCAGCGATGTTCAACATATTGACCGCCAATGGCACCTCCTCAGGTCATGCCTGCATTGTAGCATTGCGGTCGCGTGACTTGTGTCACGACGGCAATCGGGCGCAAGTTGCATCCGACCCCAATGACGATCGCTTCGCCCGCGCCACCAGCCTCGAATCCGGCCAGTTGGCTCAACAACCAGCCCTATCTGCTGCTCAGCCTGAGCTCGCTGTTCTGGGCGGCCAACATCGTGCTCGCGCGCCATGTCGGCGCGCATGTGCCGCCGCTGACGATGACCACGATCCGCTGGTTCGGCGTGTTCCTCATCCTGCTGCCGTTCGCCTGGCCGCATCTGAAGCGCGACTGGCCGGCTCTGCGCAAGAGCCTGCCCCTGATGCTGTTCCTGTCGCTGGTCGGCTTCGCCTTCAACAACGCGATCTCGTACTGGGCGATGCAATACACGGAGGCGCTGAACGCGCTGCTGATCCAGTCGGCCGGGCCGCTGTTCGTGGCGCTGTGGTCGCTGGCGCTGTTCGGCGTGCGGCTGACCGGTGCTCAGCTCGCCGGCATCGCGATCTCGCTTCTCGGCGTGCTCATCATCATCCTGCGCGGCGATCTCGCGGCGCTGGCAAGCATCAGCTTCAACAGGGGCGACATCATGTTCGCGTCCTCGCTGGTGGCATTCGGGCTCTACTCAGCATTCATCCCGCGCCGGCCGAAGGTTCATCAGCTCTCCTTCCTGTCCTTCACCACCTGCTGTGGCGCGATCATGCTGCTGCCCACCGCCGTCTGGGAGGCCTGGCGCGGCAACGTCATCCAATTCGACGGGTTGACGCTGGCGACGCTCGGCTACATCCTGATCTTCCCCTCGACGCTCGCCTATCTCTTCTTCAACCGCGGCGTAGCGCTGATCGGGCCGAACCGGGCCGCGCCGTTCTTCCATCTCGTGCCGGTGTTCGGTTCGGCGATGGCGATCCTGCTGCTCGGCGAAAAGCTCCAGCCGTTTCACCTGATCGGCTACGCGCTGGTGCTCGCCGGCGTCGTGATCGCCTCGCGCAAGGGCTCGGTGGTGAAGTAATTCCGCGCCGCGGACGCTCCCCTTTCGTGTCCCGGACGCGAGACCTGGCGGCAAACTCCCGCCTTCCGATTCCAGCAAAGAGAAGCTAGGTTCCCCGCCAACGAAAAAGAGGGAACGACCACACATGCTTTCAGCGCTGATGCGAAACCTGCGCACCATCGGCACGGCCGCGCTCTGCCTTGCCGCCTCGACCGCCGCACAGGCCGACAACTACCCCAGCCGCAACATCACGCTGGTGCTGCCGTTTGCTGCCGGCAGCGGCACCGACACCACGACGCGGCTGATCTCGCAGCATTTGTCGCAGGCACTCGGCGTCGGCATCGTGATCGAGAACAAGGCGGGCGCCAATGGCATGATCGCCGCGACCTTTGTCGCACGCGCCGCACCCGACGGCTACACGCTGCTGGTGACGACCAACACCACACATTCGGCCAATCCCTACCTGCTCAAGAGCCTGACTTACGATCCGGTCAAGGATTTCACCCCGATCGCGCGCACCGGCGACTTGCCCTTCATGCTGGTCGTTCACCCCGAAGTGCCGGCCAAGACCGTCGGCGAGCTGGTCGCCTATGGCAAGGCCAATCCCGGCAAGCTGAGCTACGCCTCGGGCTCGTCCTCGGCGATCGTGTCGGGTGCGACGTTCGCGCACAATGCCGGGCTCGACCTACTGCACGTGCCCTACAAGAGCTCGCCGCCGGCGCTCAACGACGTCATGGGCGGCCGCGTCTCGATGATGTTCGTGGACATCCTGACCGGCCTGCCGCACGTCAACGGCAACGCGCTGCGCGCGCTCGCCGTCACCACCAAGGACCGCTCTCCGCTGGTGCCGAACCTGCCCTCGATGCAGGAGGCCGGCGTGCCGGACTTCGACATCTCCTCATGGCAGGGCTATTTCGGTCCGGCCGGCATGCCGAAGGAGATCGTGACGCGGCTCAACGCCGAGATCAGGAAGATCGTCGAGAAGCCGGAGATCAAGGCGCAACTCGCCACCCTCGGCATGGATGCCTTCTCAGGCACGCCGGAACAGCTCGGCACCTTCGTGAACGAGCAGCTGGTGCTGTGGGAAAAGCTGATCACGAACGCGAAGATCGAGAAGCAGTAGCTGTCATCGTCCGCGAAGGCGGACGATCCAGCATTCCAGAGACAGCGAGGCTCGAACAGAGAGGCCGCGGCGTACTGGATGCCCCGCCTTCGCGGGGCATGATAGCAAGACTTACGCCGCACGCACCTTGGCGAGGAAGCCGTCCACCGCGCTGCGCAGCGCGCCGGACTGGCTGTCCAGCTCGCGGGCGTTGGTGAGCACGTCGGTGGCAGCAGAGCCGGTCGCTGCCGCGGCCGAGGTGACGCTGCCGATATTGGCATTGATCTCGCTCGAGCCGGCCGCAACCGACTGGATGTTGCGGGCGATCTCGCGGGTCGCCTCGCCCTGCTGCTCGATCGAGGCGGAAATGCCCGCCGTGATCTCGCTCATCTCGGCGATGGTCTGGGTGATGCCGCCGATCGCCGCGACCGCATCGCTGGTCGAGGTCTGCATCGCCGCGACCTGGGCGGAGATTTCCTCGGTGGCCTTCGCGGTCTGGTTGGCGAGCGCCTTGACCTCGGAGGCGACGACGGCGAAGCCGCGGCCGGACTCGCCGGCGCGCGCCGCCTCGATGGTGGCGTTGAGCGCGAGCAGATTGGTCTGCGCCGCGATCGAATGAATGAGCTTGACCACCTCGCCGATCTTCTCCGCGCCGGTGGAGAGCTCCTGCACCGTGGCGTTGGTGCGCTCGGCGTCGTTGACCGCCCGGCTCGCCACTTCGGTCGAACGCGTCACCTGGCGGGAGATTTCCGCAACCGAGCTCGACAGCTCTTCGGCGGCCGCGGCAACCGTGCCGACATTGCCCGAGGCCTTCTGCGAGGCCGCGCCGACGGTCGCCGCGCGCGAGGAGGCGTCGCTCGCGGTCGCCGTCATCGATTGCGCCGTGCTCTGCATGCCGGCCGCGGCCGAGGAGACCGAGCGGACGATGCCGTTGACGCTGCGCTCGAAGTCCTTGGCGATCTCTTCCATCGCGCTGCGACGATCCGCCGCGGCGCGTTCCTTGGCGTCCGCCTCGGTCTTCTCGAGGTCGCGAATACGGACCGCATTGTCCTTGAAGATCTGAACGGTCGCGGCCATCGCGCCGACCTCGTCGCCGCGGCCGACGCCGGGAATGTCGCCCTCGAGCTTGC
The DNA here is from genome assembly GCF_004571025.1 of Bradyrhizobium niftali. Classification (GTDB taxonomy): domain Bacteria; phylum Pseudomonadota; class Alphaproteobacteria; order Rhizobiales; family Xanthobacteraceae; genus Bradyrhizobium; species Bradyrhizobium niftali. The sequence continues at coordinate 21,823 of NZ_SPQT01000020.1, forward strand.
CGTCGGCGAGATCCTTCATGCGGGCGCCGAGCAGCGCCAGCGGACGGCTGATGCTACGGCCGATCAGCCAGGCGACGCTGCCGGCGACGATGACGATGCCGAGCATGGCGAGGCCGAGCAGCCAGTAGATCGGCCCCATCTTGGCGTCGATATCCTCGAGATAGGCGCCGGTGCCGAGATACATGTCGAAGCCGGGGACGGCGACCGCGTAGCCGAGCTTGCGGATCGGCTTCTCCTGGCCGGGCTTCATGTATTCATAGAACAGCAGGATTTCGCCGCTGGCCTTGACCCCGTCCATGATCTCGCGGGACAGCTTGCGCCCGTTCGTCTCCACGTCCATGCGGTTCTGGCCGATCACCTTCGGATCCGGCGCAAGCTGCGTGATGCCGTCATAGGTGGTGCCGAACAGATAGCCGGAGTTCTTGTCGTACGTCATGGAGTTGCCGTAGCGGCGGAGATCCGCGAGCGCGGCATCCTTGGTCATCTCGCCGGCGCTGACGCGCTTCATCACGGCAGCCGCATAGTTGCGGGCCATCTCCACAATCGCCTTGGTCTGGTCGATGCGTGCATTCACCATCTCGCGCTTCATCAGATATCCGGCGAGAACTCCGGAGATGCACAGGCCGAACAGGGTCACACCGACAAGGATGCCAAGCTTGGGCGCGATCTTCAGATTGCTCAACTTCACGATGGGCTCCTCGGGTGGCGCGGACTCGCGCGCAGACCTTTTTATTTGAATCAACTTTTAGTGTGCGATCCCTTAGCAAGTTACTTACGTGCCTCCGTAGAAGCCCTGACGGCGCTACGGAAAGCTGCGAATAATGGTCAAGCGAGCAACCGGCGATTGTACGCATGCACCCCGATTTCGCGTAAAAGACGCAAAGGCCCGCCCAGAAGGCCGGGTCGTAACAAGAACCGACAAACCAAATCGGGAGCAGGAAATGCCGAAATACAGGGTGGTGACGCCGAAGGGCGCGAGCTTCACGGTCGCGGGCAGCGACTATTCCTACGAGCGCGAGGCGCTCGATCCGATCGACGCCGAGATCGTCGAGGCCCCGGCCAACGAGGCTGAGTTCATCGCCGCCGCGAAAAACGCCGACGCCATCTACGCCAAGGGCATCCCGATCACCAAGTCGATCATCGACGCGCTGGAGAGCTGCAAGGTCATCACGCTCGGCTCGGTCGGCGTGGACAGTGTCGATGTGAAGGCCGCCACCGCACGTGGCATTCCCGTCACCAACATCCCCGACACCTTCATCGAGGAGGTCGCCGACCACGCCATGATGCTGCTGCTTGCCGGCTTCCGCCGCCTGGTCGAGCAGGACCGGATGGTGCGCGACGGACGCTGGGCCGAGGGCCGGCCGGCGCTGCTGAAGATCCCGCGGCTGATGGGCCAGACGCTCGGCTTCATCTCGTTCGGTCGCGTCGCGCGTGCAGTTGCGAAGCGCGCCGCGCCGTTCGGCCTGCGCATGATGGCCTACGATCCCTTCATCCAGGAAACGCTGATGTACGACCACGGCGTCATCCCCGCGACGCTGAACGAGGTGCTGTCGCAATCCGACTTCGTGTCGATGCACGCGCCCGCGCGGCCCGAGGTGCATCACATGCTGACCGAGAAGCACTTCCGGCAGATGAAGAAGGGCTCGATCTTCATCAACACCGGCCGCGGCGCCACGGTGGACGAGGAGAGCCTGATCAAGGCGCTGCAAGAGGGCTGGATCGCGCACGCCGCCCTCGACGTGCTGGAGAAGGAGCCGCCCTCGCACAACAATCCCATCCTCAGCATGGAGAACGTGACCCTGACCGCCCATGTCGCCTCGGCCTCGGCACGGTTCGACGAGGCACGCAAGCGCCGCGTGGGCTACGAATTGTCACTGGTGCTTCAGGGCATGTGGCCGGTAAGCTGCGTCAATCCGTCGGTGCTGCAAAGCACCGCGCTCCGCCGCTGGCAGCCCGTCAGCATGGATCGCGGGCCGAACAGCTAGGCGGCCGGCCGCACGACGCGCCGGAAACCGGAACGGCCCTTCACCGGCGATCAACGCCGGGAAGGGAGACAACAGGGAGGAACTGATGAGGAACGACCTCACACGTCGTGACGCCTTGGCGCTGGGCCTGTCCGCTGCGACACTCGCGGCAACCGGTGTTGCAGCGCACGCCCAATCCACGATCAAGGCCGCGGACGTCCCCGCACCGAAACTGCCGATCGAGAAGGGCGCAACCCTGCGCATGCTGCGGCCGGTGCGCTTCGTCCAGGCCGACGAAGACGTATTCCGCGCCAATGCAGCCAAATTCACCAAGGAGACCGGGGTCGAGGTCAAGGTCGACTTCGTCGGCTGGGAGGACATCAACCAGCAGACCGCGGTAACAGCCAATTCCGGTGCCGGTCCCGACATCATCATCGGCTTCTCCGATGCACCGCACATCTACATCGACAAGCTGATCGAGCTGACCGACGTCGCCGACTATGTCGGCAAGCGTTACGGCGGCTGGCTGCCGCTGGCGCAGCGTTACGGCAAGAGGAACAAGAGCGACGCCTGGATCGGACTGCCGTTCGGCGCCACCGCAGGTCCGCTGATCTACCGCAAGTCGATCCTGCAATCGGTCGGCTTCGACAAGGTGCCGGAAGACCACGCCGGCATCGTCGACCTCTGCCAGAAGCTGCAGAAGGCCGGCAAGCCAGCCGGCTTCGCGCTCGGCAACGCCAAGGGCGACGGCAACGGTTTTGCGAACTGGGCACTGTGGTCACACAACGCCGCTCTGCTCGACGAAGAGGGCAACGTCATCATCAACAGCAAGGAGACGATCGCCGCACTGAACTGGGTCAAGCAGCTCTACCCGACCTTCATCGCCGGTACGACGTCGTGGAACGACGTCAGCAACAACCGCGCCTACTCCTCGCAGGAGATCGCGCTGACCGCCAACGGCGTCTCGCTGTACTTCTCGCTGAAGAACGATCCGGCGACCAAGGCGATTGCCGACGACAGCGAGCATCAGTTGCTGCCGAAGGGCGTGGCCAAGATCTCGCCGATGGCGGGCCTGACCCTGAACGCCATGGTGTTCAAGCACAGCCAGTATCCCAACGCCGCAAAGGCCTTCCTGCAATACATGCTGGAAAAGGACCAGTACGAGCCGTGGCTGAATGCCAATTCCGGCTACTGGTCCCAGCCGCTGGCCGCCTATGCCGATGCCGCCGTGTGGTCGCAGGACCCCAAGGTGAAGTTGTTCAAGGACACCATGAACAGCACCTATTATGACGGCTACAGGGGGCCGATCTCGACGGCGACCGGTGCCGTCAGCGCCGACTACGTGCTGATTCAGATGTGCGCGTCCGTCGCGACCGGCGCTGCCACGCCGGAGGCCGCGGCCGCAGAAGCCGAACAGCGCTGCAAACGGTACTTCCGGCGGCAGAAGTAACGGATCGTCATTACGAGGAGCAGAGCGACGAAGCAATCCAGACTTCCACTGCGGAGACAGACTGGATTGCTTCCGCCTTCCGCTTCGGCGGACAAGTCCCTACGCTCGCAATGACGGTGTGACGACGTTCAACGACAGGACAAAACCCTGATGTCCGTGACCACACTTCCCCCTCTCGCCCTCGCCCACCGGCAGCCAAGCTGGCTGGTCCGTCTGTTCGACTACAAGCCGTTCCTGATCGCGATGTGCCTTGCGCCCGCGATCGGGCTGCTCGCGGTGTTCCTGACCTATCCACTCGGCCTCGGCATCTGGCTCGCCTTCACCGACACCACGATCGGCCGCAAAGGCGTCTTCGTCGGTCTTGAGAACTTCCAGTATCTGCTCACCGACCCGCTGTGGTGGAACGCGGTGTTCTACAGTGTGGTCTACACAGGCATAGCGACGTTCGGGAAGTTCGCGCTCGGCTTCTGGCTGGCGCTGCTGCTCAACAACCATTTTCCGTTCAAGAGCCTGCTGCGTGCGATCATACTATTGCCCTGGATCGTGCCGACGGTGCTCTCGGCGCTAGCGTTCTGGTGGATCTACGATCCGCAATTCTCGATCATCTCCTATCTCCTGGTCGACGTGCTGCACTGGCGATCGAGCAATGTCGACTTCCTCGGCTCGCCCTGGCCGGCGCGCTTCTCGCTGATTGCCGCCAATATCTGGCGCGGCATTCCCTTCGTCGCGATCTCGCTGCTGGCGGGCCTGCAGACCATCTCGCCCTCGCTGTACGAGGCCGCGATGCTCGACGGCGCCAGCGCCTGGCAGCGCTTCCGCTACATCACCTTCCCGATGATGATGCCGATCCTCGCCATCGTGATGACGTTCTCGATCATCTTCACCTTCACCGACTTCCAGCTGGTCTACGCCATCACCCGTGGCGGCCCCGGCAACTCGACCCATTTGCTGGCAACGCTGGCCTTCCAGCGCGGCATTGCCGGCGGCGAGCTCGGCGAAGGCGCCGCGATCGCGGTGTCGATGATCCCGTTCCTGGTGTTCGCGACGCTGTTCTCCTATTTCGGCCTGGCGCGCCGCAAATGGCAGCAGGGAGAGAGCAATGACTGACACCGTCGCGCAACCCACTGCCGACGCGAAGGCGGCGCCTGACACCATGGCCTGGGATTCCGGGCTGCGGCGGCTGATGATGATCTACCTGCCGCTCGGCTGCTTCGTGCTGATCCTGCTGTTTCCGTTCTACTGGATGGCGATCACCTCGTTCAAGCCGAACGCCGAGCTGATGAACTACAAGGCGCACAATCCGTTCTGGATCTCCTCGCCGACGCTGGCGCACATCAAGCATCTGCTGTTCGACACCGCCTATCCGCGCTGGCTGTGGACGACGATGCTGGTTGCGATCGGCTCGACCACGCTGTCGCTGGTCGCGAGCACGCTTGCCGCCTATGCGATCGAGCGCCTGCGCTTCCGCGGCAGTCCCTATGTGGGCCTCGGCATCTATCTCGCCTACCTCGTGCCGCCGTCGATCCTGTTCATCCCGCTCGCCACCGTGGTGGTGCAGTTCGGCCTGTTCGACTCACCGATAGCGCTGATCCTGGTCTACCCGACCTTCCTGGTGCCGTTCTGCACCTGGCTCCTGATCGGTTATTTCAAGTCGATCCCCTATGAGCTCGAGGAATGCGCGCTGGTCGACGGCGCGACGCGGCTCCAGATCCTGCGCCGGATCACGCTGCCGCTCGCGGTGCCCGGCCTGATCTCGGCCGGCATCTTCTCGTTCACGCTGTCCTGGAACGAGTTCATCTACGCGCTCGCCTTCATCCAGAGCGGCGCCAACAAGACCGTGCCGGTCGCGATCCTGACCGAGCTCGTCACCGGCGACGTCTACCAGTGGGGCGCGCTGATGGCGGGCTCGCTGCTCGGCTCGCTGCCGGTTGCGGTCTTCTACTCGCTGTTCGTGGATTATTACGTGTCCTCGCTGACCGGCGCGGTAAAGGAGTAGCCGGCCGCTGCGGCGTTTGGCCCGGTTTCACAAAACTGCAACAAGCGATCCGCATAACGCGTGCGTCCGCCAACAGGAGACGCACATGCGCGCGATTTTTCTCAGCACCGTCGCAACGATCATTCTCACCGCCAGCACGGCGCTCGCGCAGAGCGAGGGCGAATTCCCGGCGAAGCTCGCCGGCCACGTGGTGATGCCGGCCGAGACCTTCATCGACGCGCCGGCGGATGCGCCCGCCGATCTCAAGACGTCCGGAAAGTACACCACCGGCAAGCGCGTCGACGCGCTCGGCACCGTGATGGGCAAGTCCGCTGAGCGGGCGACCGGCGTGTCGCTGCCGTTCAAGGGCCAGCCGCTCCAGGGCCATTCCGGCATCAAGCACATGCCCGACGGCAGCTTCTGGGTGATCACCGACAACGGCATGGGCGCGCGCGCCAACTCGCCGGACTCGATGCTGTATCTCAATCGCTACAAGATGGATTGGGCGGGCGGCAAGATCGAGCGGCAGGAGACGATCTTCCTGCACGACCCCGACAAGAAGGTGCCGTTCCGCATCGTGCACGAGGATACCCAGAAGCGCTACCTCACCGGCTCCGACTTCGACACCGAAGGGTTCCAGATCATCGGCGACACGTTCTGGATCGGCGACGAGTTCGGCCCCTACATCCTGAAGGCCGACAAATCAGGCAAGATCCTCGGGCTGTTCGAGACGGTTGCCGACGGCAAGCCGGTGCGCTCGCCCGATCATTGGGCGGTGGCGACACCGGGCGCGCCGGGTGCGACCTACACCAACGTCAACCTCCGCCGCTCCAAGGGCTTTGAGGGCTTTGCCTCGTCCAAGGACGGCAAGTTCCTCTACGGCCTGCTCGAGGGCCCGCTGTGGGACTCCGAGAAGAAGGACTGGGAAAAGGTTGACGGCAAGGAAGCCTCCCGCATCCTCGAGTTCGACGTCACTGCTGAAAAGTTCACCGGCCGCTACTGGCAATACGTGTTCGAGCAGAACGGCAATGCCATCGGCGATTTCAACATGATCGATCCCACGGCCGGCCTCGTCATCGAGCGCGACAATGGCGAAGGCACGGCCGACAAGGCCTGCCCGCAAGGCCAGCGCGGCGACAACTGCTTCCCCGATCTCGCCAAGTTCAAGCGCGTCTACAAGATCGAGCTTTCGGACGCCAATGTCGGCAGGCCCGTGCGCAAGATCGGCTATATCGACCTCATGAAGATTCGGGATCCCGACAAGAAGGCGAAGAAGCCGCTCAATGACGGCGTCTACACTTTCCCGTTCTTCACCATCGAGAACGTCGATCGCGTCGACGACACCCACATCATCGTCGGCAACGACAACAACCTGCCGTTCTCGTCCAGCCGCGATCCCAACAAGGCCGACGACGACGAGTTCATGCTGCTCGAGGTCGCGGATTTCCTGAAGGCGAAGTAAGGCCCTTCTCTCTCTCAACACGGTCATGGCCCGGCTTGACCGGGCGATCCAGTACTCCGTGACAGGAGTACTTGAATCGAGAGGCCGCGGAGTACTGGATGCCCCGCCCCCGTGCGCAATTGCGCACCAGGCGGGGCATGACAGCGGAGCTACCTCACCGTAAACTCCACCGGGATCGAAAAGCTCATCGCGCCGTTCTTGATCTCGTCGGGAATCGGCGGAAACGGCGAGGCCTGGCGGATCATCGACATGGCCTGGGCGTCGAAGGCGGCGACGCCGGAGGAGCCACCGAGACGGCTGGACATGACCTGCCCGCTGCGGCTGAGGGTGAAGCTCAGCCTGGCAACGCCGCGCTGACCGCCGCCTGCTGACGGATATTGGTGGAAGCGCATCAAATGCGCGCGGACGCGTTGATTGTAGGACGCGATCGCCGAGGCCACCGCGCCCGTGCTCATCGCCGACGCCATCGGCGCCTCCCGCTCGGCGCGCGGCGGCGCGCTGGTGCGCGGCGCGGGCGTGGCATCCGAGGGCCTCTTTGCCTCGCGGCGAACGATCTTCGGCTTGTCAGGCGCAGGCTTTTCGACCGGCGCGATCTTCGCGGGTTCGGGCCTGGCTGGTGTCGGCTCCAGCTTCTGCTCAGGCGGTGCCACGACGTCGGGCTTGTCCTGCGGCGGTGTCGGCGCGATGGTTTCCTCTGTCATTTGCCGCTGCGCTGGCTCCGGCGGCGAAGCGTCGGCCTCCTGCATCACCGGCCCGGGCGCGACGTCGTCCGGCATTGGCTGCGGCGCCGAGGTCACCGGCGCCATATCGACCAAGATCGCCGGAAGGCTGACGCCCTGCTCCGGCTGCGACCTGAGCCAGCTCGTCGCAAGCAGCACGGCGGCAAGATGCAACGCCACGATCACCGCGGCCGAGACACCCCAGCGTGCGCCCTCGCGCTCGCCGAGTGGCTCATGCAGGGCAAAGGCGTTCGCGGTCATCAGCTGCGTCCGTCGAGGCCGACGAGGGCGACCTTAAGATACCCGGCGTTGCGCAGGGTGTTCATCACGTCCATCAGATCGCCGTAGGAGACCGCCTTGTCGGCGCGCAGGTAAATACGCTCGCCCTTGCGGCCCCCGGTGGCGGTGTCGAGCGACGAGGTGAGCGCCTCCCGAGCCACGACGTCTTCGCCGACGGCAATCGACAGGTCCGGCTTCACGGTGACGAAGACCGGCTTGTCCGGCCGCGGCGCCGGCTCGGCCGCGGTCGCCGGCAGCTCGACGCCGATGTCGACGGTGGCGAGCGGGGCTGCCACCATGAAGATGATCAGCAGCACCAGCATCACGTCGATGAACGGCGTGACGTTGATCTCATGGGTGAGGTCGAGATCACTGGGGTCACCGCGCTTGAGCGGCGATCCCGAACCTGCGCCGAGCTTTGCGGCCATGGCCTACTCCGCCGCCCGCGACAGGCGGAACTCTCTGTGGTCGCGCTGCCGGCTGACCAGCAGCATGAGCTGTGCCGAGGCGTCCCCAAGCAGCGCACGGTAATTGGCGATGCCGCGGACGAGATGATTGTAGATGACCACCGCCGGGATCGCGGCAACGAGGCCGAACGCGGTGGCGAGCAGCGCTTCGGCAATGCCGGGCGCGACCACCGCAAGGCTGGTGGTGTGGCTCTCGGAGATGCCGATGAAGGCGTTCATGATGCCCCAGACCGTGCCGAACAGGCCGACGAACGGCGCAGTGGCGCCGATGGTCGCGAGCACGCCGGTGCCGCGCGCGATCTGCCTGGACATCGCCGCCTCGACCCGCTCCAGCCGCAGCGCCACGCGCTCCTGAAGACCGTCATCGACAATGCCGCCGGAGAGCTCCGCCTCCTTGGCGCAGGACTGGATCAGCTGGGCGACCGCATCATGCGCGTCGGAGGTCCGCTCCGCCGCCTCCGCCAGCTTCATCTTGCCCTCGAGCGCGCGCGTCCGCTGCACGGCGAGCGCGCTCTTGCGGCGCAGCTCGACGGTCTTGGCGAGCCACACCGTCCACGTCACCAGCGAGGCGACGGCCAGCCCGATCATCACCGCCTTCACCACGATATCGGCGCTGACGAACATGCCCCAGGGCGACAGATTGCGCGGCAACAGCGCTTCGTCGATCGCGAAGGCCGGAGCCGGCGCGAGCGCCAGCGCGATTGCTACGATCACGTGCCGAAGCCTGGAATTGCCTTGCATCCTGATCTCCCGACAGACAGAGGGAAGCTATGCCGCGGGCGGCGCCGCGATCCGGTCCGCAAGCTGGCGGAACCGCGCCAGCTGGTCTCCACGCAGCGCACGGGTCTCGTCGCGGCCGACGAAGACCTTGAACATGATGCCGCCGTCGGCATTGACGAAGGCAATGAAGGCCGAATTCTTGCCCATGAAGGGGCGCTCGACGAAGGCGACGCCTGCGCAGCGTTCGTGGCGGAGATGGCCATGCAGGCCCTTCGGCTGCATCAGGTTGAAATAACCGCGGCCGATCTCGCCCGCGGGGATTGAGCCGGTGAATTCGAAGATCGCGTCATCCGTGTGCACGATCAGCGTGACCTCGCCCCATTGTGCGACGTCCTGCATGGCGGCGGCAAAATGCTCGCCGCCTCCCATGCGCACCATCGACGAGGGCAGCGCCTCGATCACCGCACGCGCCGTGACCTTGCGCTTCCGCGCCACGTCCTCAATCACCGCGCCGGGATTGTCGGCCATGTACGCCTTGAGATCGGCGAGGTCGGTGCTCAGCATGTCCAGCTCCTCTCCTGCGTCGCCACCTCAGGCGGCCGCGGCCTTGCGCTCGCTCTGGATCACCTCGAAGCCCTCGAACTTGGGATGGCCGAGATAGAGGCTCTCGCCGGTCCGGTTGTCGGCGCGGGCATGGGCGCGACGGAATTCCTCGGAGCGCGTCCAGGCCTCGAACGCCGCCTTGTCGACCCAGGCGGTGTGCGATGAATAGAGCGTGTGGTCCTCGGCCTCGGGGCCCTTCAACAAGTGAAACTCGACGAAGCCCGGCATGCTGCCGAGATAGGATTCGCGCGTGGCCCAGACCGTTTCGAACGCGGTCTCCGCGCCCTTCTTCACCTGGAAACGATTCATGGCGATGAACATAAAAGTCTCTCCTTCTGATCAAGACGAAAACGCGCCGAAGCCGCGCTGGAGCATCAGCGCGGCCCGGCGGAGATGGCTGGCGTTGCGGCGCCTGTCGGCTTACGCACCTCCAAAGTGGATCTTCATGCCGGCCTTGTAGACCCGGCCCGGTCCCGGGCTCGACCACAGCACGTCGTTCTGCGTGGTGCCGTCGGTCGAGCTGCCGGGAATGGCGTAAGGCCGGTAGTACTGGTTCAAGAGATTGTCGATCGAGGCCGAGAACACGATGTCCCTGGTCGCGTTATAGGTCAGGTACAGGTTGACCAGCTCGTACCCGGTCGCCGGCAGATAGCCGGCGGGCACGTCGTTGTTGGGACCGTACGAGGCCCACTGCGCCGTCAGGATCAGCGTGCGGTCGAGCAGGCGGACACCGCCGGTCGTGACCACCTTGCGCGGGGTGATGGTCGCGAGCCCGATATTGGTCGCGACGTTCTTGCCCTGGATGTAGTGGCCGGCGACGCCGACGAACCAGACGCCGGCATCGTACATCGTCTCCGCCTCGAAGCCCTGGATGCGGGCCTGCGCGATGTTTTGATACTGGTAGTACTGGCTCGCCATGCCGAACGGCGTCGCCACCGGCGTCGAGGCGACGAGGTCGATGTAGTCGGAGACGTCGTTGCGGAACAGGTTGATCTTGCCGCGGAACGAGTCGGACGCGCTGAAGATGTTGTCATATTTCAGGTTGAAGCCGACCTCCTTGTTCTTGCCGACTTCGGGGCGAAGGTTCGGGTTGGGCAGGAAGCAGAACAGGCCGCTGGTCCCATCAGGGCAAGGGAAGAAAACCGGTCCGCCGCCAGTTGCATGCGCGCCGGAAATGACGGTCTCCGTGATCGAGGGCGCACGGTAGCCTTCGGCATAGCTGACATAGGGCTGGAAGCCCGCGACCGGCGTGACGCCAAGGGTGATCTTCGGCGAGAAGCGGTCACCACCGGCGTGCGTGTTGCCCGAGTCCAGGTCGTAACGGTCATAGCGGATCGCGCTCACCGCCTCGAACCAGGTGCTGTAGTTCTGCTTCAACTGAAGGAACCCACCTGACACGGTGCGGATGCCGCTCGGCGTGGTGATGTTGGAATTGCCGCGGCTGTCGGTCGTGATCACGTCATCCTGGAACGCGTCGACGCCCCAGGTGAGGGCATTGCGCCAGTCGCCGACGTTGAAGCGCGTGGTGTTGTTGGCGTCGATGCCATACGTGTTGAGGACGTAGCCGCGCTTGTCCCCGACGCAGCCCGAGACGTTGTTGCCGAGGCCGCCGTTGCAAAAGGCCGACGGTGTCGTGCCGTAGTGGTAGGTCTTGGTCTGATCGTTGTCGGTGCGATTGCCGTAGACCGACATGTGCCAGTCGAACAGATTGTCGCTCGGCAACGCATAGTTCCAGGTGATGGTCCCGGTATAGTTCTTGGCATCGGACGCGTAGACCGAGGATCCGCGATTGAGCGCAATCAATGCCTGGTTGGTCGTCGGACCGCGATTGAACTGGCCGATGTCGTATTGATAGTCCTGGAACACGGCGCCGAACTTGACCTCGTGACCGAGGGCCGGCCGCACCGTGAGCTTCATCAGCCCGGCCTCGACCTGGTTGCCGGTGTTGCCGATCTCGGTGCCGTTGCCGTCCTTGTAATTGCCCTGCGTGCGGTAGACCGCGCCGCCGAAGATATCGACATCGGGCGTGGCGCGCACGCCGCCGAATACCGAGCCGAGGCCGCGATTGTTGTTGGAGCCATAGGATCCGGAGAGATCGACACCCCAGCGCTCGCCGGGACGCAGCACGTCGTTGATGTCCTTGGTGCGGAACGAGACCAGGCCGCCGATCGCGCCGGAGCCGTAGATGTTGGCGGTCGGTCCCCGCACGACGTCGATGCCGCCGATCAATTCGGGATCGAGGAAGAAGGAGCCGTTGGCATTGTGGCCGGTGCGCTGATAGTTCTGCCGCGCGCCGTCGACGACGACCGCCACGCGGCCGAAGTCCTGCAAGCCGCGGATGTTGATGACGGTCGCGGGATCGTCGCCGCGCTCCTGGAACGACACGCCGGGCACGGCATAGAAGACATCCGACAGCCGGTTCGGCTGAAGACCCTGGATCTGGTCGAGCGAAATCGAGCTGACGGGCGCGAGCGCATCGATCGCGCGCTCCTTGGTCTTCGTCGCCGCGACCGTGATGGTGTCGAGCACCTGCACCGGCGCGGCGCCACCCGCCTGCGCACGGGCGTTCAAGACGTCGGGCGCTGCCTGCTGCGCGGCCAGCGGCTTGGCCGGCTTGCGCTTGGCCTGTTTCGGCCGTTCCGGCGACGACGCATGTTCGGCCTGCGGCGATGCGGTCTGCGCGAGACCGCTCTCCGTCACCAATGCCGCGATTGAAACCACCGACGCGCCCAAAATCAGGGCCCGCGAATACCTAGCCCCGTCAGCCATATCAGCCCCAGCCTGCACTTCACTTTAGTTTTTGGTGTCTTTTGGCTGGCGTGCGCCGCTCGACGCGGCGACTGGCTGGCTGATCTTTCAAGACGCAGGCATGTTGCCTGCTGCCATGATTGGTAACGTGGCAACACTCTGACGGTCAATGACATCAGGTTGCAGTTTATATCGATTGTAAAATTGCCGCCGTTGGAATGCGCCAGTTGCCGCCTATACAAACAGGCAGCATCTGAAATTTCGAAGGCGCATCACACCAAAAATGTCAGCAATGTCCGGAGACAGCGGCAACGGCGCGGCAGGGCCGTCGGAAAGCCCTTCCGCAACAACGAGAACCCTCACCATGCGAGGGAGCCGGATCGACAGCCGCGAGCTCTTCGCGCACGAGCGCGAGATCATCATCGCGCATGGCGAGGACGCCTATCGCCTGCGTTTGACCTCGCAGAACAAGCTGATCCTGACGAAGTAACATGCAATGACATTTTGCCGCACCCTCACAACGTTCCTGTTCACCGGCACGATCGCGCTCGCGTCCACCGCGCACGCCGCCGGCATCACCGTGCATGACGCCCGCAATCGCGATGTCACCGTTGCCGACGTCGCACGCACGGTCTCGATCGGCGGCGCCATCACCGAGATCCTTTATGCGCTCGGGCTCGAGAGCCGGCTGGTCGGCGTGGACACCACTAGCCTCTATCCGGCGGCGGCGCTGCACGACAAACCCAATGTCGGCTACATGCGCCAGATCTCGGCCGAGGGCGTGCTCGGCCTCAATCCGACGCTGATCCTCGCGATCCAGGGGTCGGGCCCGCGCGAGACCATGGACATCCTCGAGACGGCGAAGGTGCCGCTGGTGCTGGTGCCCGAGACCTTTTCCGAGGATGGCCTGATCGAGAAGATCAGGCTGGTCGGCCACGCCATGGGCGTCGATGCACGCGCCGAATGCCTCAGCGCCGCAGTCGGCGCCGATCTCGCCCAGCTCCGCGCGCTGCGCGCCAAGGTGAAAAAGCCGGTGCGCGTGATGTTCGTGATGTCGCTGCAGAACGGGCGTGCCATGGTCGCGGGCCACAAGACCGCAGCCGACGAGATCATCCAGCTCGCCGGCGCCGCGAACGCCGTCGACGATTACGACGGCTACAAGATCATCGGCGACGAGGCGATCGTGGCCGCAAAACCCGACGTGGTGCTGTCGATCGAACGCGGCAAGGAGTCGCTCCAGGCCGACGCGGTCTATGCCCATCCCGGCTTTGCGCTGACGCCGGTCGCGGCCAACAAGAGCTTCATCACGATGGACGGCCTCTATCTGCTCGGCTTCGGGCCGCGCACGGCGGCGGCGGCGCGCGACCTCTCCGTAAAACTCTATCCGGCATTGGCCGACCAGGGTGGCGCATTCCCGTCGGCTCTGTCGGCGGCGAATTGCCGGCAATGAGCGTGGCGATCGAGACCGAGGCACGACGCCCGCAGCGACACGCTGGTGCGAGACGGCGATCCGCATCGTTCGCGATTCCTCTTCTGCTCGCGGTGCTCGCGGCCACCGCGGTCGTCGCGCTGACCGTGGGCGCAGCCGGCATTCCGCTCTCCCGGCTGCCCGCTGCCCTCGGCTTTGCCGGCACCACGACAGCCGATGCGATGACGGCGCGCGACCAGCTCGTGCTGTGGTCGATCCGCATTCCCCGGATTGCGGCAACCGCGATGGTCGGCGGCCTGCTCGCCGCGGCCGGCGCGATCATGCAGGGACTGTTCCGCAATCCTCTCGCCGATCCCGCCCTGGTCGGCGTCTCCAGCGGCGGCGCGCTGGCCGCTGCGAGCGCGATCGTCTTCACGGACTCGCGTTTCGGCGAGACGTTGCGCTTCCTCCAGACCGAGCTGTTGCCGCTCGCCGCCTTCGCAGGCTCGCTGGCAACGACCGCGATCCTCTACGGCATCTCCAGCCGCTCGGGGCGGACCTCGATCGCGATCTTCCTGCTCGCCGGCGTCGCCATCACCGCCATCACCAATGCCGGTATCGGGCTTCTGGTGTTCATCGCCGACGACCGCCAGCTTCGCGACATTACGTTTTGGATGTTGGGCTCGATGAGCGGCGCGACCTGGACCAAGGCCGCGGTGCTCGCGCCGATCCTCGTCATCGGGCTTGGCGCCTGCGCCTTCATCGCACGCGGCCTCGATCTGCTGGTGCTTGGCGAGGCCGACGCCTTTCACGGCGGTGTCGACGTCGAGCGCCTCAAGCGAATCTCGATTGTCATGGTTTCCGCGATGACCGGGGTTGCGGTGTCGATCAGCGGCGTCATCGGCTTCGTCGGCATCGTCGTGCCGCATCTGCTCCGCCTCGTCATTGGACCGGCGCATCGCCTGCTGCTGCCGGCCTCGGTGCTGCTCGGCGCCATCCTGATGGTCGGCGCCGACACCCTGGCGCGCACCATCGTGGCGCCGGCGGAGATGCCGATCGGCATTCTGACCGCGGCGGTCGGGGCCCCGGTCTTCCTGGGGATCCTGCTGCGGCAGCGCGGGCTCACCTCATTATGAGCGCGGTGATCGAGGCGCGACGCTTAAGCAAGCGCGCCGGCCGCGCGAGGCTGCTGGATGGCGTTGGGCTCACGGTTGCGGCCGGCGAGATGGTCGCCATCATCGGCCCGAACGGCGCCGGCAAGTCGACGCTGCTGCGGCTCCTGTCCGGCGATCTCCGTCCGAGCGGGGGCGAGGTACGCCTCAAGCAGCGTGACATCAACAGCTTCACGCCGCGCGAGCTCGCCGCGCGACGCGCGATGCTGTCCCAGCACATCAACGTCACCTTCCCCTTCTCCGTCGAAGAGATCGTGCTGATGGGCGTAGGCGATCGCAGCCCGCGCGAGGCCGGCGCGCTCGTCGATGCCGCGCTGGACGAGGTCGGCCTTGCCCATTTTCGCGAGCGGCAGCTACCAACGCTGTCCGGCGGCGAGCAGCAGCGCGCGCATTTCGCCCGCGTGCTGGTGCAGCTCGCCTGCGGCGAGGCCGAGCATGGACCTGGACTTCTGTTGCTGGACGAGCCGACCTCGAGCCTGGATCTGCGCCATCAGATCGACCTGGTCGAGGCCGCCCGCCGCCGCGCGGCTGGCGGCACCGCTGTCATCGCGATCCTGCACGACCTCAACCTGGCGATCCGCTTCGCCGACCGGCTTGTGGTACTAAACGGAGGCAAGCTCGCCGCCGACGGCCCGCGCACCGAGGTCGTCACGCACGAGACCATCCGCGACATCTTCGAGATCGACGCCGTCGTCCACCAAGCCGACGGCGTGCCGTACGTGCTGCCGCAATCGATGCGGGCGGCGGCGCGCAGCAATGCAAGCTGAGCTGCCGCCGCGTTGAAGATGCGCTCCCTTGCCCCGCTTGCGGGGAGAGGTAAGAAGGCATCGCGCCTCAGGCTCCTAGCCCGCCGGCACGATCACCATGCTCCTGTCCTTCGGCCAGCGGATGCGCCAGGCGAAGTTGAAGTCCCGGGCCTCGCCAGGCTTGGCGTCGAACGACCATTCCAGCACGCCGCGCTTATCGCGGATGTTGCTCGCGGTCGGCGGCGTGGTCGACGGCAGCATCTCGACGACGATGTCCTCGTTCTCGCTGACCGGCAGCTGGTCCTCGATCGCGACCTTGATCGGGAAGTCGTGACCGTTGCGGACGGTGGTCTTGAACGAACGCTCGTCGGTCTTCGACGTCGTCACGAGCAAGCCGGCCGAACCCTCGTTGCGCTTGAGCACGGCACGCTCGATCTTGACCTTGTCGTCGGCGCCGAAGCCGAGCCGTACGATGTCGTCCTTGGCCGAGGCCGAGAGCTTGCCGCGGCCGACGAAGACGCCGTCGCGATAGATCGCGACCTTGCCCGGCAACAATGTCGTATCGTCGGTTTGCTTGAAGCTCGCTTCGAGGAAGGCGGTTGGGTCCATTACCGGCGCGGCACGGACGGCGAGATCGGCCGGCACGGTCATCGAGGCGATGCGCAACGCCTTGGCGCCCTCGGCAGCGCCGAGGCTGACGCGGCCGGGAATCCTGAAGGTGGCCTGGAAGTCGCCGATCTCGGCAACTGCCTGCTGCTCGTCGGCGCGCTCGCGCGGTTCAGGCGCTTCGGCCATTTTCGAAAGATGGGGTTGCATCTGACGTGCGACCGGCGCAGGCCGCGCCAGATCGGAGGCCGCACCGAGCGCCATTGGTTTCGGCGGTTGTGGATATTGCGCGACCAGCGAGCCCAGCTCTGGCGCACTGCCGCCGCGGCTGACGCGGACCGTGGAGACGCCAAGCGTGACGTTCGACCAGTCCTCGCCGGTCGACTGCGTGATTTCGGCACGGCGGACCAGCTCCAGCTGCGGCTTGCGGTCCTTGGCGCCGGTGTCGAGCCGGGCGTCATAGAGCGGCAGCCAGCGCGCGTTCCGCACATTGTAAGTGACCCGCAACGTCGCCTTGGTCGCGGCCGGCGCGGCGATGTCCATGCGGACTTCGAGCTTGCTCGGCGGCTTGGCCTTGCGCTCGACTTCGAGCTGGGCGACCTGCCGGTCGATCTCGCGCATCTTGCGCGTGGCGTCGCGAACGGCGGTATCGGCGCTCGCAATTTCCTCGCCGACCGCAGCAAAGGCCGTGCGCCATTCGGCGATCGGCCGCGCCTCGCCCTTGTCGCCGATGCCCGCGGGGGACGCTTCCGCAAAGTGCTCCGCAAATTTGCGCCGGGCATTGGCCGAGTCGATCGCGCCTTGCAGGTCGGCGCGCTGGTCGTTCAGGGCCTCGATGCGCTTGTCCAGCTCGGGCAGGTTGACCGGCGCCGCACGCGGCGTTCGCGCATCGATCGTGCCGATGGTGAGCTTTGCACCACCCTCACCCTCCACCCGGATGGAGGAGGTATCGAGACCAAGCGGGAAGTCCTTGGCAACCAGCGTCGAGTCACCGGACGGCAGGTCGACCGTGATGACGCGAGTGACGGTGGCACCATCCGGGTAAACCGTGACGGTGTCGATGGCCGATGTGGCGTCCACATCGCCGGCCCACGACGGCAGCGCGAGTGCCGTGGTCACCAGAACCAGGCTCGTCGTTGCCAAACATTTTGCGGTGATGCGCATGAAGTCCCTCCTGCCGATATCGCCGCGCCGCCAGCCGGACGCGCGATCAAATGCCTCGCCAACATGGTTGGACGCGGCAGGGAAGGAACTGGTTCGATTGGGGTTTCCGTGGGGCGCCGCTGCGGCGGCACCATGGCCGCGGAACGCGTCGCACGCCGCGGCGGAGCCGTTAACCCAAGTCCTTAGACAAGTCCTCAGACTTGGGTGGGCGAACCCTGACCAAAGATGCGGCGGAGCAGATCGGTCACGTTCTTGGCGCCGGCCTTCTTCAGAATGCCGGCACGGTAGCCCTCGACCGTCCGAGCGCTCAGATGCATGCGCCGGGCGATCTCCTTGTTGGTCAGGCCGGCGGCGAGATGCTCGAGCACGTCGCCTTCGCGCGCCGTCAGGGGCTCGCAGCCGGGCAACCAGCGCTGGCGGTTCGAGTTGGGTTGCCCGAACTCGTCGATGGCGGCATCGATCCGGTCCACGATGTCATGGGTGCGGAACGGCTTTTCGATGAAGTCGGCCGCGCCGCTCTTGATCGCGTCGACCGCCATGGCAATGCTGCCATTCGCCGAAGTCACAAGGACCGGCGCCATGCAATTCTCCTCGCGCAGCCGCTTGAGCACGTCGAGGGCGGAGCGATCCGGCGGCATCTCCAGCAGCACGCAGGCCGGCATCCGCGCCCTCGCTTCCGAGAGCAGAGACGCACCGTCGGCGAAGCAGATCACGTCATAGGCGCTCTGTTGGAGCGCGGTGGAAAGTTGTTCGCGGGAGGCGGCATCGGTGTCGATGACGAATACCTCACGCTTGGAAAGCATGTTCCCCGGCATAATCCCGATCCAGCAATGTCTTGGTCAAATGATCCGAAACGGCGGGGCCTCGTCGCGCCCGGCGTCATGAGCACGGCATTCACGCCAGTGCTTCGGTTTTCCTTATGTATGTTCCATCCCGTTCCCGGATTTGACGGATCGGGACAGAAACTTTACATTTCGGGACATCTGCGGGAATGGCTGGCACGAACGGTTTGCATGACCGACCTCATTCGCAGCGCAGGCTTGAGCTATTACCCGGAGGTCGCCCGGTCGGTCGGGCTCGACCCCAAACAGATGATGCGCAAGGTTAGGCTGCCGCTGGCCTGCCTCGACAAGCCGGATACCCCCATTGCCGTGACAGGCCTGCGCCGCCTGCTCGAACTATCGGCGAAAATGTCCGGCGCCGAAGATTTCGGCTTGCGCCTCGCCGAACGCGGCGGCCTGACCAATTTCGGCGCGGTCGGCCTGATCGTGCGCGAACAGGCGACCGTCGGCGAAGCGATCGAAGCGTTTTCGCGTTTCATCCATGTCCATCATGACGGCATGCGGCTCGACGTTGCGCGCAACAAGCAGACCGTAACCGTCGCGCTGCATCTGCGCGGCCGGCAGCCGAGCGCGCCGCGGCAGTCGATCGACATGGCGCTCGGCAGCGTCCACCGCATCATCCAGTCGCTGTTCGGCAGCGATTGGCGGCCGCAGGAAGTGCATCTGCATTATCCGCCGCCGCGCGACCGCAGGCGCTACCGCGACTTCTTCGGCTGCCACGTCACGTTCAACGCCGAGGACGACGCAATCCTGCTGTCGGTGCACGACATGGAGCGCCGGATCCCGAGCGCGCATCCGCTGATCGCGAGCTATCTGCGCAAGCGGATCGAGGCGATCGGGATCCGGCCGGCAAGCTGGGAGGAGAAGGTCGACGAGGTCGTGCGCCTCCTGCTCGCCAGCGGCGACTGCACGGTCGAGCGCGTGGCCGAGCATCTCGCCTGCACCCGCCGCACCGTCCACCGTCACCTCGCCGCGTCAGGCACCAGCTTCTCGGCCATCCTCGACGCGCAGCGCGCCGATCTCGTCGTCGAATTGATCGACGACCCCGGCCGGCCGCTGGCCGATATCGCGGCACAGCTCGGCTTCTCCGCGCAAAGCGCCATGGCCCGCTGGTTCCGCGGCCGCTTCGGCTGCACCATCACCGCATGGCGCAAGGGCGTGCGGCCGTTGGCCAAGCCCGCCGACGTGCCTTCGGCATCTGCGGCCTGACTCTATCGTGCCGGAGCGGGCACGCCCATGATGGCAAGTGCGCGCCGATTGCTGCCGGCGAGCAGCGGGCCGAACGCAATCGCAAAGCCGAGGAAGGCGACGACCCAGCCGCAGGCGGCAACGTGCAGCAGCGCATCGCCATGCGCAGGCCACGCCACGGCAGCAACCCGCGCCAGCGCCGCGGCGACGATCGCGACATAGATACCTTGCGTCGCCGGCGAGGCCGTCAGCGCCTGTCCGGTGTGGCCGAGGCTCGCGCGGGTCATCACCGCGAGTGTCATGGTTCCGGCCGCGCCTGCCATCCAGGCATGAATCCCCGCACTCGGCGGCAACGCGCCGAACACGGCCAGGGCATGCAGGAGGAAGCCGAGCGGCACGAAGACATAACCGACATGCAGGATCAGGAGCAGCCGTTCGCGCGAGGTGCGGTCGCCGGCCCAGCGCGCAAGCCGCACCAGATGCAGCACGCCAACGAGCGCCATCACGGCACCGGTGATCACGTTCAACGGCGCCACGATCCACGAGATCAGCGCCAACGCGCTCAATCCGATCACCACTCCATCGAAGCGGCCGGACGGCACCGGCAGGCGACCGGGATTGAACTTGACCAGCCAGTTGCGGGTGAAGCTCGGGATGATGCGGCCGCCGATCAGCGAAATCAGAAGCACGACCACGCCGATGCCGAGGCGGATGCTGACGTCGGCCGCGCCCGCGTGATGCGCTTCGAGATGAAAGCCGACATTGCCGGCGAGCAGCACGAGCACCAGGACCACCACGGGCAAATTGCGCCAATTGCCGCCCGCGATGATCTCGCGCGTCGCGGCGGCGACGACCAGCGCCAGGAACGCCGCATCGACGACAAGCGCGAACGCCCAGCCGACCTCGGCGGACAGCGTCACCGCCACGCGGCCGGCCAGCCACACCACCAGCAATGCGCCCAGCGAGGTGCCCTGGATCGGCAGCCGCCCGGTCCAGTTCGGGATCGCCGTGAACAGGAAGCCGGTGATCACAGCCGGCAGGAAGCCATAGAGCATCTCGTGGACGTGCCAGTCGCGCGGCGCGAAGGCCGATGTCACCGACAATTCGCCGTAGAACAGCGGCAGCCAGGCCAGAATCGACAGGCCTGCCTGGATGGCCGCGAACAGGAAAAAGGGCCGAAAGCTGTTCGCGAACAGCGGCCAGCCCGCAAAATTGCGGGATCGGGCGCCAGCCATGGGGCAACTCCTGTATATTCAGATCGCTGCCTGGAAAAATACTGCCGTCCCGACCGGCCGGTTTTGCGCTATCGCAAACACCAGGACGATTGCAGGTGCCATCACACTCCCGAGCGCCAAGGAGGCAGAATGGCCAAGGTCGACACATCGCTGGTTGCGCATTTGCCGCTGTTTGCCGGCGTCACGCCGGAAGCCATGGATGAGATCCTGCGCGAGGCCCGCTCGGCGCGCTATCCCAAGAACAGCGCCATCTTCGAGCAGGGCGCGGACGCGCAGTCCTTCTTCCTGCTGCTGCACGGACATGTCCGCGCGGCCAAGACCACGCCGACCGGCGAGCAGATCGTGGTGCGCTACGTCGCGCCCGGCGAGACGTTCGGGCTCGCGATGGCGATCGGAGCCGCGCGCTACCCGGCGACTGCGATGGCCGTCGATGACAGCGTGGTGCTGATCTGGCCGAATTCGGCCTGGCCGCGGCTGGTCGAGCGGTTTCCGGCGCTGGCCGCCAACACGCTCCAGACCGTCGGCACGCGGCTCCAGGAGAGCCACACCCGCATCCTGGAAATGTCGACCCAGCAGGTCGAGCAGCGCATCGCACATGCGCTGCTGCGCCTCGCCAAGCAGTCCGGCAAGAAGCTCGACCACGGCATCGAGATCGACTTCCCGATCAGCCGCCAGGACATCGCGCAGATGACCGGCACCACGCTGCACACCGTGAGCCGCATCCTGAGCGCCTGGGAGAGCCAAGGCCTCGTCGAGAGCGGCCGCCAGCGCATCATCCTGCGCGATCCGCATGGGATCGTCGTGCTGGCGGAGCGCAGCCCCGACAGCGGCGCGGCGTGAGAGCTGAGCCAGGACGTTTCCTGAGATCGTCGGGCTATCACATGTGAAAGCATTTTCCTCGCAGCCCATCCTTCGAGACGCCCGCTTTGGGCGGGCTCCTCAAGGATGACGACGGAGTGCGCGGCAGCAGTTTCAACAGGCACCGAAGCCGATTAGCCTCATCCTGAGGAGACCGCGAAGCGGTCGTCTCGAAGGACGAGGCGCGCGCTCAGGCCTACCCAAAGCCTTTGCGACAACCCTGCCCCCGAAGATAGGGGCGAGGGACGCTCCCGCTTACGGCGAAAGCGCTCCCTCACCCGGGAATCCGCACGCGACCCGCGCGAATTCCAGACCGTCTCACGCCGGCACGCAGTCACACAGCGCGGCGAGGAATTTTTCGCGATCGATGCCATGCTCGCGGCAGGCGTCGTCCACCGTGTGGAAGGTTGCGATCGGACAGCCGACACAGGCCATCCTGAAGGCGAGAAACACGCGGATCGTGTGCGGCGCCGTACGCATGATGTCATCGACCAGATCGCCGGATCGAAAGGGCATGGACAACTCCGTTCCGAAACGACGATAGCGGAGCGGGCGGCGGTTTCTTTGTTGGAGCGCAAGCTGGCGCAAGGTCACCAACTCGTCATTCCGGGGCGCGCGTAACGCGAACCCGGAATCTATCGGGCAGCAACCTGTGCGGTGAAATGGATTCCGGGTTCGCGCCAGGAGGCGCGCCCCGGAATGACGCAGTTACACCGCCCGGCTGTGCAGCTGCTTGCCCGGGTCCAGATGCGCGTCGAACGCGGCGGCGACGCTGCGGACCAGGAAGCGCGAGTCGGTGGCGACCGCGAGCCGGTCGCCGTCCAGCCTCACGACGCCGTCCGAGATCAGCGGCTTCAGACGCGACGCCGATTTGAGCATCGTCTCGGCCTCTGCGCCATGGCGCGCGCAGATGTCGCCGAGATCGGCGCCGAACTCGCACATGATGCGCTCGATGATGTCGGCGCGCAGCCGGTCGTCGCCGGTGAGTCCATAGCCCTTCGCGGTGGCGAGACGGCCGGCACTGACGCTCTGCGCATAGGCGCCGATCTGCACCTCGTTCTGGACGTAGCCCTGCGGCAGATGCCCGATCGCGCTCGCGCCGAAACCGAGCAGGACTTCACCTTTGTCGGTGGTATAGCCCTGGAAATTGCGCCGCAGCGTCCGCTCCTCGAAGGCAGCGGCCATGGAATCGCTGGGTCGGGCGAAATGATCGAGCCCGATCTGCACGTAGCCGGCCTCCTTCAGCGCATTCGCGATCGCACAAGCCTGGTCGTGACGCGCCAGGCCGTCGGGCAGCGCGCCCTGGCTGATCATGCGCTGGTGCTTCTTGAAATCAGGCACGTGAGCGTAGCCGAACACCGAGAAGCGGTCGGGCGCGAGCGAGAGGCTGCGCCGCACCGTGTCCAGGCACGAGGCGACGGTCTGATGCGGCAGCCCGTAGATCAGGTCGAAATTGATTCCCGCGATGCCGGCACGCCGGAGCATGTCGACGACATCAGCCGTCTGCTCGAAGCTCTGCACGCGGTTGATCGCACGCTGTACGATGGGATCGAAACTCTGCACCCCGAGACTGGCACGATTGACGCCGGAAAGCCGCATGGCCTCGACCATGTCGGCGGTCAGCGTGCGGGGATCGATCTCCACCGCGATCTCGGCCGAAGGCAGCACGAAGAACGCCTGGCGCATCGCCGCCATCAACTCGGCGAAAGCCTCCGGCGCCATGATCGTCGGCGTGCCGCCGCCGAAATGGATATGCTCGACCTTGATGCGGCGGCCGATGGTCTCGGCGACCTGCGCGATCTCGCTGCGCAACGTCCGCTGATAGGCCGCGATCAGCTCGTCGCGCCGGACGATCTGAGTATGGCAGCCGCAATACCAGCACATCTCGCGGCAGAACGGCACGTGCAGATAGAGCGACGCGCTGGCGCTTGCGGGAAGTTCGGCCAGCCACCGGGCGTAGGTGTCGGCGCCGATGACGGGCGAGAAGTGCGGCGCGGTCGGATAGCTCGTGTAGCGCGGCAATCTCTCTTCGCCGTAGCTCGCTGCAAGATCAGTCCTCATATTTTACCCATTCGTAAATTTCAGCCGCGCATCGCCGCGGCAAGTCCCGGATGGCATTGAATTACCCGTTTTCGGGCCGGCGACCTTGCGCTCGCTCAAAGTCCGAGCCCGGATTGGGACGATGATGACGTTTAATCCTTGCTCCCTGGAGATAGGCCATGGCGTCGTTCGCGCTCGATCTCGTTCTCTGGTTCACCGGCGTTCGCGGCCATATTCCGCGCTTCGACGATTTTCGTCCCGTCCCCTCCGCGCCCCCGGTCGGCGCGGGCCATCTCGTGCGCGTGCTGACGATCATGGCCACCGTCTTTGCCGCGCTGTCGCTCGCGGTCTGGGGCACTGTCTGGATCGCGATACAGTTGCTCTAGTTCGGCGCATCCATACGTTCACGATCAACCGCAACCGAACATGCGAACGAGTTGCCGCTGGCGCAACCGATGCCGTGCCATGTGCCGTCGTGCCGCTCACATCGTCGATGCTGCCTTCGGCATACCTCCTGGGGAATTTCACGGAGGCGAATCCGGCCAAAGCTTGTCGCAGCGCAAACACGCTTGCCGCAACAGGCGCACACTGCATCCGTCATCAAAACCCTTTCAGATGAAGGATGCTTTACGATGTTCACCCGCAGAGCCGCATTGATCAGCGCCGCCGCGACCGCCCTGATGCTGGCGACCCCCGCCCTGGCTGCCGAGGATCTCAAACTGCCGCGTCAAAAGGTCGAGCTGGTCGCTCCGCCGTTCGTGCATGCGCACGAGCAGGCGACCAGGCAGGGCCCGAAGATCGTGGAGTTCAAGCTCACGATCGAGGA
The DNA here is from genome assembly GCF_004571025.1 of Bradyrhizobium niftali. Lineage (GTDB taxonomy): Bacteria > Pseudomonadota > Alphaproteobacteria > Rhizobiales > Xanthobacteraceae > Bradyrhizobium > Bradyrhizobium niftali. The sequence continues at coordinate 46,295 of NZ_SPQT01000020.1, forward strand.
GAAGAAGGTCGTCATCGACGAGAAGGGCACCACCTTCCAGGCAATGACCTTCAACGGCTCGATGCCGGGCCCGCTGATGGTCGTGCATGAGGGCGACTACGTCGAAACGACGCTGATCAATCCCGCGACCAACACCATGCCGCACAACATCGACTTCCACTCCGCGACCGGCGCGCTCGGCGGCGGCGCGCTCACCCTGATCAATCCCGGCGAGCAGGTCGTGCTGCGCTGGAAGGCGACCAAGACCGGCGTGTTCGTCTATCACTGCGCGCCCGGTGGCCCGATGATCCCCTGGCACGTCGTCTCCGGCATGAACGGTGCCGTGATGGTGCTGCCGCGCGACGGACTGAACGACGGCAAGGGCCACGCGCTGAAATACGACAAGGTCTACTATATCGGCGAGCAGGACATGTATGTGCCGCGCGACGAGAAGGGCAATTTCAAGTCCTACGACTCGCCGGGCGAAGCCTTCACCGACACCGAAGAGGTGATGAAGAAGCTGATCCCGTCCCACGTCGTGTTCAACGGCAGGGCCGGCGCCCTCACCGGCAAGAATGCGCTCACCGCCAATGTCGGCGAGAACGTGCTGATCGTGCATTCGCAGGCCAATCGCGACAGCCGTCCACATCTGATCGGCGGCCATGGCGACTATGTCTGGGAGACCGGCAAATTCGGCAATGCACCCGAGGTCGGGCTGGAGACCTGGTTCATCCGCGGCGGCTCGGCGGGAGCGGCGCTGTACAAGTTCATGCAGCCCGGCATCTACGCCTATGTCACGCACAATCTGATCGAGGCCGCCGACCTCGGCGCCACCGCGCACTTCAAGGTCGAAGGCAAGTGGAACGACGATCTGATGACCCAGGTGAAGGCGCCTGCGGAAATACCGGCCAACACCAACTAGACGCGACAAGGGGCCGGTGATCACCGGCCCCTTCTTCCTTTCGGGGAGACGACGATGCTGCTCGCATTCAAGCTGAAACTGCTACTGGCTTGCGCGGCCGGGCTCGCAGGGCCGATCGCGGTGGCGCCGCTGGTCTCGGACATGGCGGTCCGCGGCACGGCGGAGCCTGCGATCATCAAGATCGCGCCGGGCAGCCTGTCCTACCGCGAGGCCGGCGATTTCACGCGTGGCTGGCAGCAGGCGGAAGCGCCGCTACGCGCGATGCGGTTCACCAGGCCGCTGCACGTCATGCGGCATCAGGTCTCGTCATCCGACTACCAGCTTTGTGTGCAGGACGGCGCCTGCCGTGCGCTCGATCGCGACGTGGCGATCGCCACCGATCGCCCCGCGGTGCAGGTGAGCTGGCACGATGCGCAGGCCTATGCGGGCTGGCTCTCGCACAAGACCGGCAAGACGTGGCGCCTGCCGAGCGACGCGGAATGGGCGTTTGCGGCGGGCTCGCGATTCAAGGACGATGGCGCGCCGGTGGACGCGAACGATCCCTCGAAGCGCTGGATCAGCCGCTATGAGCGGGAATCCGAACGCGACCTCTCCGACACGACGGCCTATGCGTTCGGCAAGTTCGGCGCGAACGAGCACGGCATCGAAGATCTCGCCGGCAACGTCTGGGAGTGGACCTCGACCTGTTTCGTGCGCTCGCGGACCGACGAGGCCGGCAATGCCGGCAAACCGACTGTGAATTGCGGCGTGCGTATCGCCGAGGGCGCGCACCGCGCCTATGTCACCGATTTCATCCGCGACGCCCGCGCCGGCGGTTGCGCGCAAGGCGTGCCGCCCGCCAATCTCGGCTTCCGCCTGGTGCGCGAGGAGCCGTCGTGGGTCGCGAGCGTGTCGGCGCGGTGGAGCAAGACGTGGGCGGCGAGGTCGTGATCGCGTAGCCCGCACGCACATGCCACACCCGCGGTGTCATCGCCCGACTTGATCGGGCGATCCAGTACTCCGATGCGCAGTGATAGAACCGAGGAACCGCAGCGTGACAGCGTCAAATGCGGCAACCAAGTTTGCTCAAATCGCGCGCGCAAACATGCGAAAGCCCGGCGCGCCGATGATCGCCTCGAAGGCGGGATCGCGCTTCTCATCGGCGAAGACAAAACCGGCCTTGGCGTAGGCGCGTTCTGCCGGCTCGTTGCCGATCAGGAACGATATCGTCGCCCGGGTAAATCCGGCCGTTCGCCCCTTATCCAGTGCGTGCGCGATCAGCGACTGCACGAGGCCACGACCGCCATAGGCGGGATCGGTCGCGACGTGCTCGATCATCCAATCGCCCTCGCCGCCCTGAACCCAGCAGGCGCGCGTGTAGGCGCCGCGGCGACGGATGGCTTCCAACTCTGGCGCGGCAAGCCCGGTCGCGGCACCGGCCTCTTCGATGGCACGCCAGGCCGCAGGTCCCGTGCCGGCCGCCGGCAGTGCGCACAACGCGGCAGCAGGCTTGCCGTCGACCTCGGCGATCAGGAATTGCGAGACATGCCACATCGACACCGCGTGCGCGGCCGTGATGCGCGCGATGAAATCGCGGCACTGCGCGTCTGGCCAGCCGAGCGCGATGTCGAACCAGCCGCGCGGCCGGTAGCCACGCTGCGATGACAGGATGGTTTGTACGATGAAACCGGCGTCTTCGGGACGCGCAGACCGTATCGTCATGCGCGCCCCCGTTGCGACGACCTTACGTGTTCTTCAGCGCGACGCGGAATTCGGCTTCGGTCTTGGCCTTGACCTCGTCGAGCGTCACGCCGTCGGCGAGCTCGATCAGCGCCATGCCGCCGTCGCCGTGCTTGTCGATGGTGAAGACGGCAAGATCCGTGACGACCATGTCGACCACGCGCTCGCCGGTCAGCGGCAGATTGCACTTCTTCAGGAGCTTCGAGCCGTCCTTGGCCGAATGCTCCATCACCACGACGACGCGCTTGACGCCGGCGACGAGGTCCATCGCGCCGCCCATGCCCTTGACCATCTTGCCGGGAATCATCCAGTTGGCGAGATCGCCGTTCTGGGCCACCTGCATGGCGCCGAGGATCGACAGGTCCATGTGGCCGCCGCGGATCATGCCGAAGGAATCCGCGCTCGAGAAATACGAGGTCGAGGGCAGCTCGCTCACGGTCTGCTTGCCGGCATTGATGAGGTCGGCATCCACCTCGTCCTCATAGGGGAACGGTCCCATGCCGAGCATGCCGTTCTCGCTCTGGAGGCTGACATCGACCCCGTCGGGGATGAAGTTCGAGACCAGCGTCGGGATGCCGATGCCGAGATTGACGTAGTAGCCGTCACGCAGTTCCTTGGCGGCGCGCGCAGCCATCTGTTCACGGGTCCAGGCCATGTGAGTCTCCTGACGCTTAAGCGGCGGTGCGCGGGCGGGTGTTGCGGAATTCGATGCGCTTCTTGGCCGTGCCGACCTCGACGATGCGCTTCACGAAAATGCCGGGCGTGTGGATGTGGTCGGGATTGAGTTCACCGGCCGGAACCAGATGCTCGACCTCGGCCACCGTGATCTTGGCGGCGGTCGCCATCATCGGGTTAAAGTTGCGCGCGGTCTTGCGGTAGATGAGGTTGCCGGCGGTGTCGCCCTTCCAGGCGTGCACGATGGCGAGGTCGGCGAACAGGCCGCGCTCCATCAGGTACTTCTCGCCGTCGAATTCCTTCACTTCCTTGCCTTCGGCGATCAGCGTGCCGACGCCGGTCTTGGTGTAGAAGGCCGGGATCCCGGCGCCGCCGGCGCGGATGCGCTCGGCCAGCGTGCCCTGCGGGTTGAATTCGAGTTCCAGCTCGCCGGCGAGGAATTGCTGGGCGAACAGCTTGTTCTCGCCGACATAGGACGAGATCATCTTCTTGATCTGCCGGGTTTCCAGGAGGCGGCTGAGCCCGATGCCGTCGACGCCGGCATTGTTGGAGACGACCGTCAGCCCCTTGACGCCAGACTCCCGGATCGCGTCCGACAGCTCCTCGGCAATGCCGCAGAGGCCGAAGCCGCCCGACATGATCATCATGTTGTCTTTCAGAATGCCGTCGAGCGCCGACTTGGCGTCGGGATAGACCTTGTTCATGCAAAAAACCTCGACTGAACCTTCGGCTTGCGGGCGTCGCGCCTTATTGGCGGCGATTATTAGGCGAAATCGTCCGAAGCCGTCAATGATACGGGGTTCTCCGCACCGCGGGGCGGTGGTAGAAGCTGCCCACGCCGTGGGCAAGACCGCCCGCGGCCTTGAAAGCGACAAGAAAACCCATCAAGTTGCGGCACTTAACCTAACAGGACTTGGGCGTGGGGCGCGCGGGTTTCCCGGCCCGCCCTTCTGGCTCCAACGACCAACCCGATCAGGACATGCCATTGACCATGGCCCAAGGAATGAAGCGCCTCGGGACGCCGATCGCGGCGCTGCTCGGCGTTGCGCTGATCGCCCTGATCGCGACCTCCTGGCTCATCAACCGCGACGCGCTGCGCAAGGCCGTGGAAGCGCAGATCCGCGATGTCACCGGGCTCGAGCTCAATGTCGCAGGCGCCATCGACATTTCGTTGCTGCCGGCGAGCTACATCTCCTTCCATGACGTCGGCCTGAAGGGCGGCGGCACCAGCGATCCCGCGCTCCGTGTCGACGTGCTCACCGCCAATCTGCGGCTGCTGCCGCTGCTGCTGCAACGGTTCGAGATCGCCGACCTGACGCTGCTGCGGCCGCGCATCCATGTCAGCCTGAGGCCGGACGGCGAGAGCAACTGGACGCCCTTCATCCAGACCATTGCGCGCACCATGAAGCCCGGCGCCGAAAACCAGGTCTCGTTCTCCGAGATCCGGATCCAGGACGGCGTGCTCAATTACGAGGACGCCGCCACGCACGCCACCGAGCAGTTCGACGACATCGACCTGTCGCTGGCCTGGCCCTCGATCTCGCGCTCCTTCGCCGCGACCGGCCAGTTCGACTGGCGCGGCGAACGCGTCGACGGCTCGATCAGCTTCGCCGATTTCGTCGCCGCCCTCTCCGGCGATCGTTCCGGCCTGAAGGCGCGGATCGCCAGCGCCCCGCTCAAGCTCGCCTTCGACGGCAGCGTCGCCAACCGCACCAGCCCGATGATGGAAGGCACGCTCACGATCGACAGCCCGTCCTTGCGCAACGCGCTGCGCTGGACCGGCCAGCCGCAGCCCGCCAGCGGTGGCTTCGGCCGTTTCGCACTGAAGGCGCGCGCCAATGTCGTCGGCGCCTCGATCGCGCTCACCAACGTCAATGTCGAGCTCGACGGCAATGCCGCCGAGGGCGTCATGACCTACGCTAACAACGGCCGGCAGACGCTCCAGGCGACGCTCGCCGCCGACACGCTCGACTTCACACCCTATATTTCGACCTTCCGCCTGCTCGCGAGCGGCGCGCGCGACTGGAACAGGCAGCTGTTCGATCTCAACGGGCTCTCGACCACCGACCTCGACATGCGCCTGTCGGCGGCGCGGCTGACGGTCGGACCGTCGAAGCTCGGCCGCACCGCGATCGGCGCCAGTTTGCGCAACGGCACGCTGGCGCTCTCGGTGGGCGAGGCCCAGATCTATGGCGGCATCGCCAAGGGCTCGTTCGGCATCGCGCGCGCCGACACCGTCGCCGACATCAAGGCGCAATTCCAGTTCACCGACGTCGACCTCCAGGCCTGCGCCTCCGAACTGTTCGGCCTCAACAAACTGTCCGGCCGCGGCAACATCAACGTCTCCCTCGTTGCCTCCGGCTCGAGCCCGTTCGGCCTCGTACAGTCGCTCGACGGCAGCGCCACCGTCACCGGGCATGACGGCGCGATCTCGGGCTTCAACGCCGAACAGCTCCTGAAGCGGCTGGAGCGCCGGCCGCTGTCCGGCGGCGGCAATTTCCGCAACGGCTCGACGCCTTACGACAATCTCACCATCGCGGTGAAATTCTCAGACGGGGTCGCCACCGCCGAGGACATCCGCGTCGAAGGGCCGGCGGCGAAGATCACGATGACCGGCACCGCCTCGGTGCCGACGCGCGAATACGACATGAAGGGCGTGGCCAGCCTCAACAGCGCCTCGGGCTTCGAATTGCCCTTCGTGGTGCAGGGTCCCTGGGATGATCCCCTGATCTTCCCCGATCCGGAAAGCCTGATCCGCCGCTCGCCGGCCTCCGCACCCCTGCTCGACATGCTCAAGGACCGCAAGGCGGGCGACGCCGTGCGCTCCGCGATCGAGCGCATCACCGGCGGCGGCAAGCGTCCCGCCCCGGCAGACTCGCCGACGGCGGAGAACGCCAAAGAAAACGCGAAGTCGAACTGAGGACCGCGATCGAACGGCGGTGTCCGACCATTGCGAATTGATCCGGCCGAATTGATGCGGCGATTGGATCGATGCGCACGTTAATCATCTCCACAGGCCCCGTCCCCACGACCTAGGTCTGACAACATGCCGCTAGATCGGCTGACGGCCATGCGCTAGTGTTTTATACGACCGGTTAAAAACACCGGCCGTTTGAGGGAGAAAAACGTGAGATCCAAGGTTATTGGCGCAGTCACACTCGCGGTCGCTGCGGCGGGGCTGTTCGCAGCCGCTGCACCCGCATTTGCGCAGCAGAAGACGATTACGGTCTGGTGGGGCAAGGGATTTTATCGGTCCGAAGACGACGCGCTCATCGAGACGATCAAGAAGTTCGAGGCCAAGACCGGCATCAAGGTCGAATTGTCGCAGTACGCGATCCAGGACATGATTCCGAAGACGGTCGCCGCGCTCGATTCGGGCACCGTGCCGGACGTTGCCTATGCCGACACCTACGACGTGCAGGTGCAGGGCAAATGGGCCTATGAGGGCAAGCTCGAGGACCTCACCGACATCATGGAGCCGATCAAGGATCGGTTCGTGCAGAACACGCTGGATGCGTCGATCCTCTATAACGACGTCACCAAGAAGAAGGCCTATTACGGCTTCCCGCTGAAGCAGCAGAGCATGCACGTCCAGATCTGGAACGACATGCTGGACAAGGCCGGCTTCAAGCAGAGCGACATCCCGAACGACTGGGAAGGCTACTGGACGTTCTGGTGCGACAAGGTGCAGCCCGCGATCCGCAAGGCCACCGGTCAGCGCATCTACGCCGTCGGCCAGCCGATGGGTGTGGAATCCACCGACGCCTTCCAGTCGTTCTACACCTTCATGGACGCCTACCACGTCAGGCTGGTCGACGACGACGGCAAGCTGCTGGTCGACGATCCCAAGGTCCGCGAGAACCTGATCAAGGCGATGAAGGACTACACCGACACCTACATCAAGGGCTGCACCCCGCCCTCCTCCACAACCTGGAAGGATCCGGACAACAACGTCGCATTCCACAACAAGACCATCGTGATGACCCACAACTTCACGATCTCGATCGCGGCGAAATGGTTCGAGGACTCCAACAACCAGACGCTGACGCCCGAACAGCGCGCGGCCGGCAAGAAGGCGTATGAGGAAGACATCATCACCGCCTCCTTCCCGAAGGCGCCGGACGGCACGACGATCCGCTACCGCTCCGACGTCAAGACCGGGCTGGTCTTCAACGTGGCCAAGAACAAGCCTGAGGCCAAGCAGTTCATCGCCTTCCTGCTCCAGGAAGAGAACGTCCGGCCCTATATCGAGGGTGCGCTTGGCCGCTGGTTCCCGGTGACCAAGGAAAGCCAGGAAAGCCCGTTCTGGCAGGCCGACCGGCATCGCAAGGCGGTCTATGCGCAGTTCAAGGGCGGCACCGCCGCGTTCGACTTCACCAAGAACTGGAAGTTCACCATCCTGAACAACGAAAACGTCTGGGCCAAGGCGATGAACCGCGTGGTCAGCGAGAAGGTGCCGGTGGACAAGGCGGTCGACGAGCTGATCGCCCGCATCAAGCAGGTCGCGGGCTAAATCACCCTTCCCCTCTCCCCGCTTTGCGGGGAGAGGTATAAGAACAACACCGGCCGCGTTTCGCGGCCGGCATCTCTTTGAAGAGTTCGAAAAGAATGGCGATCACGCTCTCTGGCGATCAGGCAATCCCCGCGCCGCCCTTGTCGTCGCGGCTGACCCCGGCGCAGGTCTGGGGCATCGTGCTGCTCGCGCCCTATCTGCTGGTTTTCCTCGCCTTCGTCGTCTATCCCGTCTGCTACGGGCTGTGGCTGGCGCGGGCGCCGGCGAACTATGTCGCGCTCTACAACGACCCGATCTTCGCGCGCGCCGCTGTCAACACGCTGATCTTCCTGGTCATCGGCATCAACATCAAGATGCTGATCGCGCTGTTCCTGTCCGGCTTCTTCGCCCAGCAGCGCACCTGGATCAAATGGCTCTCGGTGATCTTCATCCTGCCCTGGGCGGTGCCGTCGATCCCGACCATCCTGTCGGTGCGTTTCATGCTCAATCCCGAATGGGGCGTGATCAACCACCTCATCTTCTCGTTCACCGGTGACGACGGCCCGAACTGGCTGAACGACCCGACGGTGGCGCTGACCATGGCGATCGGCGTCCACATCTGGAAATCGCTGCCGTTCTGGACGCTGATCCTGATCACCGGACGCCTTGCGATACCGCACGATCTGTTCGAGGCCGCCGAGGTGGATGGCGCGAGCTGGTGGCAGAAGTTCCGCTTCATCACCTGGCCGTCGATGCAGACGCTCTATGTCACCTGCACGCTGCTCTCGATGATCTGGACGCTAGGGGACTTCAACAGCGTCTATCTGCTCACTGGCGGCGGCCCGGCCGACCTGACGCATGTGCTGTCGACGCTCGGCATCCGCTATCTCCGGCTCGACCAGCTCTCGCTGGCGATGGCTTCCATCGTCGTCGCGATGCCACTGGTGCTGCCGCTGGTCTATTTCATGATGAAACGGTTGTCGCGATGAAGCTTCCCACCCTCCGCGAAATTGGCAACGAGGCCAAGCTGCTGCTGATCGGCATCCCGGTCTTCATCTGGACCATGATTCCGATCTACCACATGTTCCTGTTCGCGATCTCACCGAAGGAGGACGCGTTCTCGGGCAAGCTGTGGCCGGATCATCCGACGCTGCACAACTTCCACATTGTGTTCTACCAGGAGCACTATTTCCTGCGCGACTTCTGGATTCAGTTCTGGAATTCGACCGTGATCGCGCTGGCCGCAGGCGGGCTGACCTTGTTCATCGCGACCGCCGCCGCATTCTCGATCTCGCGGCTCAAGGTGCCGGGCGGCCGCTGGGTGATGAACCTGGCGCTGTTCACCTATTTCATCCCGGCGGCGTTCCTCGCCGTGCCGATGTACCGCACCATGGGCAATTACGGCCTCCTGAATAATCACTGGTCGCTGATCCTGGCCATGGTGACGATCGCCTCGCCTTACGCGATCTGGGTGCTTAAACAGGCGTCCGACAAGCTGCCGGTCGAGCTCGACGAGGCCGCCGTGATGGACGGCGCGACCACGCTGCAGCTGTTCCGCCTGGTCTATCTGCCGCTGATGATGCCGTCGCTGGTCGCGATCGGCACTTATGCGGTGCTGCTCGCCTGGAACGAGTATCTCTACGCATTCCTCCTGCTCTCCAAGGACACCAACATTACGCTGCCCGTGGCCCTCGGCAACTTCCTCGCCGCCGACGACTCGCCGTGGGAGCTCTTGATGACCACCGGCTTCATCTACGCGCTGCCGCCAGCCGCGGTCTATTACGCCTTCAAGCGCTACATGGTGGGCGGGCTCACGGCGGGTGCGGTGAAGTCCTGAATGTCAGATGCGCGCTTCCCGCGGTGCGCCCGTAGAAGGGCAGCCGCGGGGAGATGCTCTCACCCCGCCTTGCGCACGGTCTGCAAGAACTCTGCGACATCTTTCTTGAGCGCACGTGCCTGATCCTGCAAGGCCGAGGCGGTCGTGAGTGCGGCTTCGGCGCCGGCATCGGTCTCGCCGGCGACGGTGCGGACGGCGCCGATCTGGTCGGTCACGGCCGATGTCCCGTTCGCGGCCTGCTCGACATTGCGCGCGATCTCGCTGGTTGCCGCTCCCTGCTCCTCGACGGCTGAGGCAATCGTCGTCGCGATCTCCGTCATCTCGGCGATGGTTCTGCCGATCTGGCCGATCGCAGCGACCGACTGTCCGGTCGAGCCCTGTATCTCGGCAACGAGCCCCGCGATCTCCTCGGTGGCGCGCGCGGTCTGGGTTGCGAGGCTCTTCACTTCGTTGGCGACCACGGCAAAGCCCTTGCCGGCATCCCCGGCCCGCGCCGACTCGATCGTGGCATTGAGGGCCAGGAGGTTGGTCTGGCTCGCGATCGCCTGGATCAGCTGTACCACCGTCCCGATCCGCTCGGCAGAATCCGACAGTGCGCGCATCAGCGCCTCGGTCCGCGACGCTTCACCCTTTGCCTGATCCGACACCGATACGGAGCGCGAGACCTGGCTCGAAATCTCTTTGATCGAGGCGGCGAGTTGATGCGTCGCCGCCGCAACGGTCTGCACATTCGAGGATGCCTGGGCCGATGTCGCGGCGACCTGCTCGGCAAGCGAGCGACCCCGCTCCGCGATGCGAGCAAGACTTCCGGCGCTCCGCCCCATCTCTTCGGCACGACTCGAGACGCCGCCAATGACGCCCTCCATGCCGCGATCGAAGCGGTCGGCGAGCTGCGCCATCATCGCCGCGCGTTCCGTCTCGGCTGCGGCACGCTATATGAATTGTTAACCTAGATTCCGGGCAGGGCCCGGGCGCCATACACGACACGTCGGATGGCTACAACGGCGCCGCGCTCTCGCCCTGCGAGCTCGACAGTTTCGAGGCGAGCGAGGCGATGACGATGACGACCGCGATCAGGGCGATCACCAGCGTGCAGATGGCGTTGATCTCGGGCTTCACGCCCAGCCGCACCTCCGAATAGATCCGGATCGGCAGGGTCGCCGAACCCGGCCCGGTGGTGAAGCTCGCGATCACGAGATCATCGAGCGACAGCGTGAAGGCGAGCATCCAGCCGGCGACGATCGCGGGCGCGATCAACGGCAGCGTAACGGCGACGAACGCGCGCACCGGGTTGCAGCCGAGGTCCATCGCAGCCTCCTCCAGCGAGCGGTCGAGCGAGCCGAGGCGGGACTGCACGACCACGGCGACGAAGCACATCGTCAGCGTCGTATGGGCGATCGTCACTGTCCAGAAGCCGCGCTCGGCGTTCAGCGCCACGAACAGGAGCAGCAGCGACAATCCGGTGATCACCTCCGGCATCACCAGCGGCGCATAGAGCATGCCGGAGAACAGCGTCCGGCCGCGAAACCTCTCGCCGCGCGACAGCGCCACCGCGGCGAGCGTGCCGAGCAGCGTGGCGATGGTCGCGGAGGAGGCCGCGACCCGCAGGCTCATCCAGGCCGCCTCGATCATCGCGCGATCATTGAAGAACTCGTGATACCAGCGCAGCGACCAGCCGCCCCACACCGTCACCAGCCGCGAGGCGTTGAAGGAATAGATGACGAGGATCAGGATCGGCAGATAGAGGAATGCCAGCCCCAGCGCGAGCGAGGCGACATTGAAGCGGGACAGGCGAGAGACCTTGCGCATCGGCTCACCGTCCCTGTTCCAGTTGCCGCTTCTGGAGCCGTTCGTACAGCAACAGCGGCACCAGCAGCACCACCAGCAGCACGATGGCTGCGGCGGACGCGACCGGCCAGTCCTTGTTGGTGAAGAATTCGAGCCACAGGGTCTGGCCGATCATCAGCGAATTGGAGCCGGCCAGGAGGTCGGGGATCACGAACTCGCCGACGATGGGGATGAAGCACAAGAGCACGCCGGCGCCGACGCCGGGCAGCGACAGCGGGAAGGTGACGAGCCAGAACACCTGCCAGGGCGGCGCGCCGAGATCGGAGGCCGCCTCCTCCAGCGCCGGCTCCATCTTGGCGAGCGTCGCATAGAGCGGCAGGATCATGAACGGAAGATAAGAGTAGACGATGCCGATATACATCGCGGTATCGGTGGAGAGCCACACCACCGGCTGGCTGACCAGATGCAGCGCGAGCAGGATCTGATTGAGCAGGCCGTCGTGCTGAAGGATGTTGATCCAGGCATAGATGCGGATCAGGAACGAGGTCCAGAACGGCACGATCACCAGTACCATCGCCACCGCCTGCCAGCGCTTCGGCAACCGCGCCATGCCATAGGCGATGGGATAGCCGATCAGGAGCAGCAGTGCCGTCGCCGTGACCGCGACGGTGAGGCTGCGCACATAGGCGTACACATAGATGTCATCGGAGCCGAGCAGCCTGAAATTGTCGAACGACAGCGCGGCAAAGGCCACCTTGACCGATTCCCACCCCGCCGTCAGGTCGAACACCGGCTCGTAAGGCGGCTGCGCGATCGCGGTCTGCGACAGGCTGATCTTCAGTACGAAGCCGAACGGCACCAGGAAGAACAGCACCATCCAGATATAGGGGGCGATCGCGGCAAAGCGCGCCGGTCGCGCGAAGATGCGGCGGGAGCTCATGACGGCAGCACCATACAGTCGTCGGGCGTGAACCAGGCGACGACGTTCTGGTTCACGCTGTAGGCGTCGACGTCGAGGCGCGCGCTGTTGGCGACGGACGCCTGCACGATCCCGCCGGTGTCGAGCTTCACCTTGTAGGTGGTGGTGCCGCCGAGATAGCAGATGTCCGCGATCACGCCGTCCAGCCGGTTGATTGCCGTTTCACGGCCGGCCTCGCTCACCGGGCCGCGGCGCGACAGCTTGACCTTCTCGGGACGGATCGCGACCGACAATTTTCCCGCGCCGACCGGCTCGCGCGGCTCGGCCACCACCAGCGTCCCCGCATCACGCGTGCCGATGACCAGACGATGGCCGTCGCGCAATCTGGACTCGGCGTCGAACAGATTGACGTCGCCGACGAACTCCGCGATCCAGCGCGAGCGCGGCGCCTCGTAGAGCTCGCGGGGGCCAGCGACCTGGGCCAGCTTGCCGGCCTTCATCACGCCGATCCGGCTCGCCATCGTCATCGCCTCCTCCTGATCGTGGGTGACGATGACGAAGGTCATGCCGAGCCGGCGCTGGAGCTCCATCAGTTCGCCTTGCGTGCTCTCGCGCAGCTTCTTGTCCAGCGCTGCAAGGGGCTCGTCGAGCAGCAGCAGTTGCGGGCGGCGTGCCAAAGCGCGGGCCAGCGCCACGCGCTGGCGCTGGCCGCCGGAGAGCTGGTCGGGCTTGCGCTTCTCGAGCCCCTCGAGCTTCACCAGCGCGACCATCTCCGCGACGCGCGTGGCGATGTCGGCACGCGCCATGCCGGCACGCTTCAGGCCGAAGGCGATGTTGTCGCGCACCGACAGATGTGGAAACAGCGCGTAGTTCTGGAACATCATGTTGATCGGGCGCTCGTGCGGCAGCGCCTGCGCGATGTCCTTGCCGCCGAGCAGGATGCGCCCCTCGTCCGGCGCCTCGAAGCCGGCGAGCATGCGCAGAAGCGTGGTCTTGCCGCAGCCGCTCGGGCCAAGCAGGGCAAAGAACTCGCCGGCCTTGATGTCGAGTGACACGCCGTCCACGGCCCGGAACGTCCCGAACGTCTTGGCGACGCCCTCAATGCGCAGCAAAGGCTGACCCGCTACGGGAAATGCATCTCCGGCGGCCGTATCGGCCGCGACGTCCGTTCCGGGCAACTCTTCCGCCATGGTCCCTGCCAACCCCGATTCCGCAGCACGCTAGCGGCCGATCGGCCTTTGCTCAACCGGTTCGGGGCGATCGTTCACATCCGCCATGAACGCGGCCAGCGCGTCGCGGTCCGCTGCCGGCATGGTCAGACCGAGCTTGGAGCGGCGCCACAAGACGTCCTCGGGGAAGCGCGCCCATTCATGGCCCATCAGATAGCGCACCTCGGCGCCGGTCAGTTCGGGGCCGAAGGCGGGACCGAGTTCGTCACGACTCTTTGCCTCGCCGAGCACCATCGGCAGTCGCGAGCCATAGGCCGCGACCAGGCGCTGGGCCTCCGGCTCCGAGAGAAAGCGCCAGCGGTCGCGCGCGAGGTCGACTTCAGTATCGAAACGGTCCCAGGCGAAATCGCCGCCGGGCAGCGCTGCCCCGGCGGTCCAGCGCGGCGACATCGGATAGAACGGCGTCAGCCGTGTCACCGCCCGCTCCGCGCGCAGGCGCGAGGTGGTGACATCACCGCCGAACAGCGTGATCAGCGGCGCCTTGCGCCGGCGCGCATGGAACAGCGTCGTGCCGTCGCGTCCCCGCGCGGACGCCAGCGTCAGGTTGACGCCCGAGACCGTGCGGACCACGTCGGTCGGGGCGACGCGCTCGCGGAAATAGCGGCTGGCCGCTTCGCAGAGATAGCTGACGTCAGCGCCCGCCATAGCGACGATCGCGGGATCTCCGGTGAAAGCGTGGGTGACCGTGCCGATCAGCGTGAAGTCGCGCGCGAGGGGCCGCGCGAAGATCAGCCGTCCATCATTGTTCTGGAAGACGTAGACGTTCCCGGAATCGAACAGCCGCGGCACGATGATCTGGCTCATCTGCATGGCGGCCATGGCGGGCAGCGGCTGCCGCAGCACGGTGTCCGCCACCATCGACGTCCATCCGCCGGTGGCGTTGGCCAGCGCCCGGGCCGTGATAGCGCGGCGGTGGCCGCGATCGACCACCGCAAGGCGCCATGTGTCGGTTCTGTCAGCGCGGACGCAGCGCGCGCCGGTCCGGATCGTGGCACCACGTTCGGCGGCATCCAGCGCCGTGAGCACCACCAGGCGGCAATCATCGACGACGCAGTCAGAATATTCGAACGCCGTGCCGAACGGGCGCTTCAGTGCGTTGCCGACCGGATGATGCGTGATGTCGAGGGTCGCTGATGGCGGCAGGCCGCCCCGGTTCGTGAGGCCGTCATAAACATACAGGCCGGCCCGCAGCAGCCATGGCGGACGCTCCTCGGAATGGGCGGGGATCACGAAACGCATCGGCCGGACCAGATGCGGCGCGATCCGGAGCCAGGTGCGGCGCTCGGCCAGCGCCCGGCGCACCCGCCAGAACCCGCGGCGCTCCAGCACCGACAGATCGCCATGGATCAGCCGCGGTGTCGCCGACGAAGCGGCACCGCCGAGATCGCCCTGTTCGAACAGAATGACCCGCAGGCCGCGGCCGGCCGCATCGCGCGCGAGGCTGACACCGTTCAGGCCGCCGCCGATGATCGCAAGGTCGTAATCCGCCATGAAGCCGTCGAGAAGGAGCGAAGCGAAGCGCTCTCATCACTAGAGCCATTTCCGTTCCGATGGTATCGGAACGCGGCTCCGGATTCCTGTTTTGACGCGTTTTCTTGACGCGAGCCGGTTTCCACTTCGCTCGAAAACGCTCTAGCCGGTCTTGAGCGCGAGCTCCATGGCTTCGGCGCGGCCGACGAGGCCGGCATACTTCCCGATCGGCAGTGGTTTGCCGAGCAGATAGCCCTGCACGCCGTCACAGCCCTCCTTGGCGAGGAAGGCCAGCTGGTCGAGCGTCTCGACGCCCTCGGCGATGATGGACATTTCGAGGCCGTGGCCGAGATCGATCACGGCGCGCACGATCGCCGCCGATTGCGGGTTGCGGCCGAGATTGATGATGAAGGCGCGGTCGATCTTGATCTTGTCGAACGGGAACGCCTGGAGATAGCTCAGCGAGGAATAACCGCTGCCGAAATCGTCCATGGAGATGCGCACGCCGAGCGCCTTCAGCCGGCGCAGCAGCGCCAGGCCCCGGTCGAAATCCTCGATCAGCACGCCCTCGGTGATCTCCAGCTCGAGCCGGCCGGGCGCCAGCCCCGTCTCGATCAGGATCGAATGGACCAGCCCGACCACGTCGCCGTGCATGAACTGCGCCGGCGACAAATTGACCGCGACCTGGAGCGGCTTGGGCCAGGACGCCGCCTCGCGGCAAGCCTCGCGCAGGATCCACTCGCCCATCTCGACGATCAGGCCGCTTTCCTCGGCGATCGGGATGAATTCGGCCGGCGAGACCTGGCCGCGCACCGGATGCTGCCAGCGCGCCAGCGCCTCGAAGCCGATGATCTCGCTCTCGGCGACGCTATGGCCGGCGGCCCCCTGCGGCTGGAACGCGAGCGAGAGCTCGCCGTTCTTGATCGCCATCGACAGGTCCTGATGCAGCACGCGGCGATCGCGGATCTGCTGGTCCATCTCCGGCTGGTAGAGGCTGATCGTACCGCGCGATTTCTGCTTGGCGCGGAACAGCGCCGCACCGGCATTGGCGAGCAGCGAGGCGCCGTCGGCGCCATTGTGCGGGAAGATCGACATGCCGGTGGTGACGCCGGCGCGGACCGGCCGGCCATCGATCTGGAATTCCCGCGCGACCGCTTCGCCGAGCTGCTGCGCCAGCGCAAGACCCGCCTCCGGCTGCTTGCCGTCGATGATCAGGCCGAACTCGTCGCCGGACAGGCGCGCCACCACGCCGCCGCGCGCGGAATCCTGGAGCCGCTGGGCGACCTCGACCAGGAGCTTGTCGCCGAGTGCATGGCCAAAGACGTCGTTGACCTCCTTGAGGCCGTCGAGGTCGACGCAGAGGACGGCGAACTCCTCGCCGGTGCCTTCGCAGGCCTCGATCATCTGGGTCAGCGCCTGCAGGAAGGCGGCGCGGTTCGGCAGATCGGTGAGGCCGTCGTGATAGGCCATGTGCGCCATGCGCGACTCGGTCTGCCGGCGGTCGGTGACGTCTTCGTGGGTCTTGATCAGATATTGCGGCTCGCCGGCGTCGCTGAGCACGGTGGCGCGCCGGGTCAGGAACAGGCGCAGGCCGTCCTTGGTGGAGATCGGATGCTCCTCGGTGATCGTCCCGCGCTTCTTGATCGCAGCCTCGTCGCGCGCGATGATCAGCTTGGCTTCCTTGGGATTGAAGATGTCGGACGCGGTCAGGCCCGTGGCTTCCTCGCGCCTGCGGTTGAGGATCGTCTCGGCGCTGCGGTTGGCGAGCAGATAGCGGCCGTCCTTGACCTGCTCGACGATCAGCGCCACCGGGATGTTGTCGACGACGAGCTCGAGGAATTTCTTGGTGCTCTCCAGCTCCTGCGACAGCGAGCGGCGGTCGGTGATGTCCTCGAACACGATCAGCAGGAATTCGGGCTTGTTGTTCTCGTTGCGGACCGTGATCCGGATCGAGGCCACCATGCGCCGCGCGCCGCTGCGGTCGACCTCGAACTCGTTGCGGAACTGGCCGTCCGGCGAATTGAGCGCTGCCCGGTCGGCCGTCTCGATGGCGGCCACGGAGACGGGGGCAAACAACTCGCGCGCGTTCTTGCCGACGACCTGGTCCCGCGTGAAACCCCAGAACCGCTCATAGGCGCTGTTGGCGAAGATGTAGCAGCCGTCGTCGATGTTCTTCGCGGCGACGCAGGCCGGCACATTGTCCAGCACCGTTTCCAGAAACTGCTTGGTCGAGGCGAGTTGCCGCGACAGCCTGCGCTCCTCGCTGACGTCGAGATGCGTCGCCACCGAGCCGCCGTTCGGCAGCACGAAATATTTCACCAGGATGGCCCGGCCATCAGGCAGTTCGGTGTTCAGACCGTTGCCGCCTGCCGCCTTCTCATAGAACTCCTTGTCGGAGACGCCACCGAGGACCCCGCGCTTGCGCCGCAGCTCGAGGATGTCGTGGCCGTTCATGTTGGCCCACAGATCCGACCGTGACAGGCCATAGATCTCGAGATAGCGGTCGTTGCAGAAGATGACGCGCCGCTGCGCATCGGTCATCACCACGCCCTGGTTGAGATTGTTCATGGCGGAGGAGACGAAGGCGTTGCGCCGCAGCTGCGACCGCCTGGTCCGGCGCAGCGCGGAGTGGATCCACAACGCGATTGCCACCAGGAACGCGCAGACGACGATGCCCCCGATCAGGGCTTCCCAGATCAGGTTGGGATCGAGGTTGTCGAGCGAGCTCGGCGGAGCGAAGCTGTCCGACAGCGCAAAGGCACGCGCAGGCGCGACCGTGCCGATCAGGCACACGACGGCCTGCACAGCAATCGGCATCGTGCTGTCCGCGTGCCAGTTCTTCTCAGCCATCAGCCACCCGCGATTTCAACGTCGGATTGTCTGGCTTCACGGGTTTGGATCGGGTAAACGCCTGTACGCGCAACAAAAAAATGTGACGTGAAATACGGCAATTGCCCTGACATGATAAATGGCTCCTTAACGGAAAATGACCCCGCGCCGTCGTTCCCGGGCTTGATGCCACCGGCGCTTCCAGCGGACCTCCAGCACAACCATGGATAGGGTCGACTGCATCGTCATCGGAGCCGGCGTGGTCGGGCTCGCGGTGGCTCGAAAGCTGGCCCAGGCCGGGCGCGAGGTCATCGTGCTCGAGGAGGCCGAGGCCATCGGCACCATCACCTCCTCGCGCAACAGCGAGGTGATCCATGCCGGCATCTACTACCGCGCCGGGAGCTGGATGGCGCGCATGTGCGTCAGCGGCAAGCACGCGCTCTACCGATACTGCGGCGAGCGCGGCATCCCGCATAAGAATTGCGGCAAGCTGATCGTCGCGACCAATGCGAAGGAAACCGAGAAGCTGCAATCGATCAAGGCGCACGCCGAGGCCAATGGCGTGCTCGACATGCAGTTGCTCACCGGTGAGGCCGCACGCGCGCTGGAGCCGGCGCTCGCCTGCGACGCCGCGCTGCTCTCGCCATCGACCGGCATCATCGACAGCCACGCCTACATGCTCTCGCTGCGCGGTGAGGCCGAGGAAGCCGGCGCGGCCTTCGCGTTTCACACCCCGCTGATCCGCGCCAAGGCGGCCGCCGGCGTGATCGAGGTCGAGGCCGGCGGCGAGGCACCGATGGCGCTGCAATGCGGCCTGCTCGTCAACGCTGCGGGCCTCGCGGCGACAACAGTGGCGCGCAACATCGACGGCATGCCGCTGGACCGGATTCCGCGGGCCTATCTCGCCAAGGGAAATTACTTCAGCTGCAATGCCAAGGCGCCGTTCTCGCACCTGATCTATCCGGTGCCCGAGCCCGGCGGCCTCGGCGTACATCTGACGCTGGACATGGCAGGGCAGGCGCGCTTTGGCCCTGACGTCGAGTGGATCGAGACGATCAACTACGAGGTCGATCCGTCACGCGCCGATCGCTTCTATCCGGCAATCCGGAGATACTGGCCGACGCTGCCTGACGGCGCGTTGATGCCGAGCTATTCGGGCATCCGCCCGAAGATCGTGCCGCCGGCGGTCGCCACGCAGGATTTCCTGATGCAGGGCCCGCGCGATCACGGCGTCGCAGGCCTGATCAACCTGTTCGGTATCGAATCGCCGGGACTGACCTCCTCGCTCGCGATCGCGGATCACGTCGCCGAGCTCGCAGGAATCTAGGCGCCGCGCAAATGTCCTTGCGCGGCTTCGCACCTTCCAACAGGGATGAGCGCAACAGCGCTCACCCCTGCCTGAAAGGGTGCGATCAAACTTTGCACTGTTACGGGGTTTACTAGTGAAGCGTGTCGCTAGTTTGCTTCAGACGCTCGATCTGGTCCTTGACCATCAACTTCCGGCGCTTCAACTCAACAATTTGCAGGTCGTCTGTTGAAAGGTGCACGAGAGCTTCGTGCAATTCGTTTTCGAGAGTTTTGTGCTTCCGTTCCAATTCAACCAGATGTGCCTGAATTGTCATTCGAAACCTCCTCGGTAGGGGTGACCTTGGATTCGATCCGGACGAGCAAGTGTACATCACCGATTCGTTCTGTCGATGGATATCCGTCGTCGCAATGTCATTTTTGAAAATTCATATGTAACGAAGCGTGAGTAAGGAACCACGCTGGGAAAAATCCATGATATCAATGTGCTTGCGTAGCGCCGCAGCGAACCGTTGAAAATATCTCGCGAGAGATTCGGTGCGCGACGGCCCGAGATCGCTTGCGGTCACGGCGCGCAAGGACGATAATTTCCACAGGGCATCCACAGCCTTAAATCTCACGCTATCGGTTTTTCGGCCACCGCAGACATGACCCATGAAGACGAGCGCGAACTCGAAACCGAGCTCGCCCGGTTGCAGCAGGAACACCGAGATCTCGATGCCGCGATCGATGCGCTGCATCAATCGCCTGCCCCCGACCTATTGCGGTTACAGCGGCTGAAGAAGCGCAAGCTGTTGTTGCGCGACCGCATCGCCTTCATCGAAGACCAGATCACGCCCGACATCATCGCCTGATCCCCAGCGGGCTTTTCGAGGCAGGGCGCCGCGGGTGAATCCGCTTGACTCCAAAAGAACAAAATAGGAACATTTCAGCATCCAACGCCCCCCAGGAAACGCCCAGAGAAGCGCCCAAGGAACCAGCAAGGACAAAGCAGATGTCGGCAACCGCCCTTTTGGACAACAGCCATTATGAACAGGCCTGCGATCAGGCGATCGCGATGTGCGACGGCAATCTGCGCAGCACCATCAAGGCGCTGATCATGGCCAACGAATATCTGGAGGCGGAGCTCGAGGAATTGCAGGCGGCGATTTCAGCCGGCTGCATTCCGGAGACCTCTCGCAGCAAGGCGCGGAGCAGCGCCGCCTGATGTTGATGACCGGAGCAACGCCATGTCGGACGTCACCTACTACGTTGCAATGCCCTTCCTGATCGGTGACGACGGATCACCGGTCGCGGGCGCCGCGGAGGAATGTCAGTCCTCGACGGCCGCGCTGCGGCGCGCCGAGATTCTGGCGCGCGGCGCCGGCCACATCGGCGCGATCGCGTTTTGCCGCAGCGGTGATCCCATGACCGGCGAATTCGGCGACGCTACGCTGCTGCGCAAATTCGGCAACGTGCCGGAAGATCTGGCCACGTTGTAGAGTCAGTTGCTGACGAGCCTGATCCGCGGCTCGTGCCGCCGGCACGCCTTGCGCACATACATTGCGGCGTCCGCCTCCTCCAGGGCGCGGCCTGCGTCGGATTGCGCCCCCAGCAATGCGACGCCGGCAGAGGCGCCCGCGGTCACATGCTGGCCGTGGAAGACGAAGGATAGTTCGTCGATCGCCTGCTCGAGGACCGCGGCCTTCGCCTTGGCATCGGTCTCGTTGAGATTCCACAGCAGCAGCGCGAACTCGTCGCCGCCGAGCCGGCCGACCACGTCGGAGGCGCGGACCTGCCGCGTCAGCGCGCCGACGATCGCCTTGAGCACCTCGTCGCCGGCGGCGTGGCCGAAGGAATCGTTGATCGGCTTCAGCCGATCGACATCGAGCACGATCAGCGCGCCGCTGGCGTGATATCGCTTCATGTAGGCAATGGCGCGCGTGAGCTCGCGCTCGAAGCCGCGCCGGTTCGGAATCTCGAGCAGGAAATCGGTGTCGGCGGCGGCCTCGAGTTCGGCAACGCGCTGCAAGGCCTGCTTGAGCTTGGTCCGCAGGCCGCGGATGACCTTGGCACCGTCGTTGCCCCCATCATCGGCCGACGCCCCGCGCCGCGGCGCCTTGACCCCACGCCTGACTGAACGCTTGGGGGCGGCTTTGGATCGGCTGGCACTGGTCTTCCGGCCCTTTTTGGCCTTCGCAGCACTTGCCCTTTTTGGTTTCTTCATGGGCATCCTGCTCAATGAAGGCTTGCGGGGATTCACCAAGACAGGATAGTGCATTCCCTTCTCCTTGCCACCGCCTTGCGAGCCGCCGGCCGGAACCGTTAATCTGGCCTATGTTTCTGTTTTCCCGAGCACAATTAACGTCATGACCGCGCCGATCG
Organism: Bradyrhizobium niftali; assembly: GCF_004571025.1. Classification (GTDB taxonomy): domain Bacteria; phylum Pseudomonadota; class Alphaproteobacteria; order Rhizobiales; family Xanthobacteraceae; genus Bradyrhizobium; species Bradyrhizobium niftali. The sequence continues at coordinate 67,823 of NZ_SPQT01000020.1, forward strand.
CCATCATCATGGGAAGCCAGTCGGACTGGGACACGATGCGGCATGCCGCCGACACGCTTGAAGCGCTCGGCGTTGCCGCCGAGACCCGCATCGTTTCGGCCCACCGCACCCCCGACCGGCTGGTCGCTTTCGCCAAGGGCGCCAAGGCGGCTGGTTACAAGATCATCATCGCCGGCGCGGGCGGCGCTGCACATTTGCCGGGCATGGCGGCGGCGCTGACGGAACTCCCCGTCTTCGGCGTTCCCGTCGAATCGAAGACACTCAAGGGCGTCGATTCGCTCTATTCGATCGTGCAGATGCCCGCGGGCATCCCGGTCGGCACCCTTGCCATCGGCAAGGCCGGCGCGATCAACGCGGCGTTGCTTGCTGCCGCCGTGCTGGCATTGTCCGACCCGGCCTTGTCCGACCGCCTCGCCGCCTGGCGCAAGGCGCAGACCGAGGCGGTTGCCGAGCGCCCGGAGGACAAGGCGTGACTGACGCAAAGCAGGTGAAGCTGAAGCCCGGCGACACCATCGGAATCCTCGGCGGCGGACAATTGGGGCGGATGCTGGCGATGGCCGCGGCGCGGCTCGGCCTGCGCTGCCAGGTGTTCTCGCCCGATCCTGACTCGCCGGCCTTCGACGTCGTGCTGAACGCGACCTGCGCCGAATATGCCGACGTCGAGGCGCTCGAGCTGTTCGCCAACGACGTCGACGTCATCACCTACGAATTCGAGAACGTGCCGGCCGCGGCCGCGATGGTGTTGGATGCGCGCCGCCCCGTGCTGCCCAACCGCAAGATCCTGGAGACGACCCAGGACCGGCTCGCGGAGAAGGATTTCGTGACGCGGCTCGGCATCGGCACCGCAGCCTATGCCGATGTCACCTCCGTCTCCTCGTTGCGCGAGGCGATTGTGAGGATCGGTCTTCCGGCCGTGCTGAAGACCCGCCGCTTCGGCTATGACGGCAAGGGCCAGGCCATCATCCGCGAGGGCGACGACATCGCCAAGGTCTGGACCAGCCTCGCCACCAAATCGGCGATCCTCGAAGCATTCATCCCCTACGAGCGCGAGATCTCCGTGATTGCGGCGCGGTCGGCGACGGGCCAGGTCGAGTGCTTCGACGTCACCGAGAACGAGCACCGCGACCACATTCTGAAGATATCCCGCGCCCCCGCACTGATTCCGGATGCGCTCGCGGAAGAAGCGCGCAGCATCGCCGGCAAGATCGCCGGCGCGCTCGATTATGTCGGCGTGCTTGCGGTGGAAATGTTCGTGCTCGCCAACGGCACCGGGCCGAAGGTGCTGGTCAACGAGATCGCCCCGCGCGTGCACAATTCCGGGCACTGGACCCTCGACGGCGCCTCCATCTCGCAGTTCGAGCAGCACATCCGCGCCATCGCCGGCTGGCCGCTCGGCAAGCCGGTGCGCCACGGCGAGATCGTCACCATGACCAATCTGATCGGCGACGAGATCAACGATTACGAGAAGTGGCTGAGCGTTCCGGGCGCGACCATCCACATCTACGGCAAGGGCGGACCGCGCCCCGGCCGCAAGATGGGCCATGTCACCGAAGTCCGGCCGCCCCAGGAGAAGTGACGGGACCGCGGCAACCGCCGCGATTCCGCTTGCCGACTAGATTTGCTCTGACGCGTTTTCCTGACGCGAACCGGTATCGACTTCGCTCGAAAACGCTCTAGGCCGTCTTCACGCCTGCGACGACGCCGGCGGGCTCCTCGCTGAGCCAGCGATAGATCACCCCGCCAAGCGCGCCGCCGATCAGCGGCGCGACCCAGAACAGCCAGAGCTGCGCCAGCGCCCAGCCGCCGACGAACAGCGCGGGGCCCGTGCTGCGCGCCGGGTTCACCGACGTGTTGGTGACGGGAATGCTGACGAGATGGATCATCACTAGCGCGAGCCCGATCGCGAGCGGCGCGAAGCCCGCGGGCGCGCGACCGTGAGTTGCGCCCATGATGACGAACAGGAACATCATGGTCATCACCACCTCGGTGACGAAGCAGACCACCATGCTGTACTGACCGGGCGAATGCGCATCGTATCCGTTCGACGCGAAGCCCTTGGTGACGTCGAAGCCTGGGGCGCCGCTGGCGATGACGTAGAGCAGTTCGGCGGCAACGATCGCACCGCAGACCTGCGCGATCACGTAGGGCAGGATCTGGCCGGCCGGAAAGCGCCCGCCGGCGGCAAGGCCGACCGTGACGGCCGGATTGAGATGACAGCCCGAGATGTGACCGATCGCGTAGGCCATGGTGACGACGCTTAAGCCGAAAGCCAGGGACACGCCGACCAGGCCGATTCCGACCTGCGGGAAGCCGGCTGCGATCACCGCGCTGCCACAACCTGCGAATGTGAGCCAGAAGGTGCCGATGGCCTCGGCAGCATATTTCTTCATATCCATGTGTCGTCCCCTGATTTCAAAGTTTCCGGAGCAAAGCTCCGGTCACGGCCCCGTCAAGGACGCCAAATCTCCCAAATCGGGGCCGCACAGAGGTCTTTTCGCCTTATTTAATGGCTGAACTTGGCCCAAAACCCCGCTTGGCAGGTGGACATCCAGGGTTTTGTCTGATACATCCGCGCGCTCAAGGCTAAGGGCTTGTGCGTTTTGTCATCCCCTTTGACTTACCAGAATTCAAATCCTGTCCACTGAAGAGGATGCCGCGTGCAGGTTCTCGTTCGCGATAACAATGTCGATCAAGCCCTCAAGGCGCTGAAGAAGAAGATGCAGCGCGAGGGTATTTTCCGCGAGATGAAGCTCCGCGGTCACTACGAAAAGCCCTCCGAGAAGAAGGCTCGCGAAAAGGCCGAAGCCGTGCGCCGCGCGCGCAAGCTGGCCCGCAAGAAGCTCCAGCGTGAAGGCCTGCTGCCGATGAAGCCGAAGCCGGTGTTCGGCGCTGGCCCCGGTGGTGAGCGTGGCGGCCGTGGCGGCCCGGGTGCAGGTCCGCGCGGACCGCGCTGATTTGCCGAATTTTTAAGACCTCAGTTTTCGATAACGCGGGCCGCTGGCCCGCGTTATTGTTTGTGAGCGGTGCCTTTCTGGGACGGGGCACTACAGATGCGGCGCTAAAGCGCGATGAGGTTGGTCATCGCGCTTTAGATTGTTGTTTGAGCATGATCTTTTCGGAAAACCGCGGCACACTTTTCCGGATCATGCTCTAGCGCGAGCGAACCGTAGATGGCCTCCCCTTTCCCCGAGCGTGGCTTGGCGCGACTGCGCCAGATTTGGCGGCAGCCGTTCGCGCTGGCCTTGATGGGGATCGCACTGTGCGGCTGCTCCTTCGATCTGGGATCGCTGATGCCGGAGAAGGAAAAGCCGCAGGAGGCCCCCAAGCCGGCCGTCGCCACGGAGAGCGCGGTCAGCCCCGGCAACGTCACTGAGGCCCAGGCCCGCACCGCAAAGGCCCAGACCCTGGCCAAGTCAGGCGAGACGGCAGCAGCGCTGGACGAATTCAATCGCGCGGTCGGGCTGGATCCCTACAACGCGCAGGCGCTCTATGGCCGCGCGCTGATCTACCAGGGCAATAACGAGCACAATTTCGCCATCGCCGATTTCACCGCCGCGAGCGGGCTCAACCCGCAAAAGGCCGAGCCGCTGCTCGGCCGCGCCATCAGCCATCTCGCCCTCGGCAAGATCAAGGAGGCTGCGGCCGATCTCGACGAGGCTTCCGAGGCCGATCCGCACAATGCCCAGGTCTGGACCGCGCGGGGGCAGGCCTATGAGCGGCTGGGCGACAAGGCCAAGGCGGCGGCCTCCTACACCAAGGCGGTCGCACTTCGCCCACGCGACGATGCCGCCCGCAGCGGCCTCGCCCGCGTCGGCGGCTGACAAGCAGCCACAGCTTCGGTTCTGACTGGATCAGACCCGAAGCTGGGGGATCTCGGTTTGAGGGGTTTTCTTCACGCGGACCGGTGGTCCACTTCGCCCGAAAACGCTCTAAGCCACCACCTTAATCGGGGGTGGAGCTCTTCGGCAAGACGGAGTGGAACATCGACTTCATGCCCGACAGCATCTCGTCCGCGACGTTGGTCTTCTTCGGCCGGGGCATGGTTGCGCCGGCATCGGCACGCAGGTCGAGCGGCGGCGCGATCACCGGCACGGGAATGTCAGCCGGCGGCGTGATCCGGTTCGGGTCGTCATTGCCGACCGAGGCCGTGTAGGACGGCGACGAACCGCCATTGCCATACGCCTCGGGTGAGGGCGTGGACACCGTGATCGGCGGCGGCAGCGGACGGACCGCGGACGGCTCCGTCGTGACGACACGCGGGGCCTCGGGGACGCGGGTGGCTTCACGCACCGCGGGCTCGGGGGTCCGCTCGACCGGCTTGGTCTCGGCGGCTTTGGCTTCGGCAGCCTTTTCGGCAGCCTTGCCCTCAGGCGACTTGCGCAGGCGCTCGATGGCGGCACGCGCCAGATCGTTGGCGTCGGGGGTCGCAGCCGGGGACGCCGCGGCCGGCGCAGAATTGGCCTCCACCACCGGGGCGGTAGCTGCCGGGATCGACTTCGCGGCCGCCTTCTCGCGCGCCGGGGGGCGGCCATGCGAGGCGGTATCGGCGGGAGCGACGTCCGCAGCCTTGGTCTCAGGCTTGTCGGCGGGCTTCTCGGCCGCAGCCTTCTCCGTCGCACTCTTCTCGGAAACGCTCTTTTCGGAGACGCCCTTGGCCTTGACGCCGGACGCCGGCAGGTTGGCGACGTCGGCGGGCTTGCCGTTCTTGCCGGCCTCGGCAGGTGCCACCACGGCCGCAGGGGTATCGGCCGCCGGCTTGGCGTTGATGTAGTGGTTAACGATGTACGCCCCGATGATCGTCGCGAGCACCGAGGGGAAAATATCCATCGAGATTTTAGCGAGGTATTTCAGCATTTCTCGGCCACTCCCCGCGCGATCTGATGCGGGAACTTTGGGGCATTGTAAGGGATCAACTGCGACAGATCGATGGCAAACGGTAAGCCAGACTTACGGCTTCAGCTCGATCTCAAGGAACACGATCTCAGTTGAGGTTTCGTTAAGTACGTCGTGTTGGACGCCGGCCTTGCGGAAGTAGGATTTTCCGGCCGCAAGCTGCGCCTTGGAGCGCTCACCGCCGGGTGCCACGATGGTCATTTCGGCGGCAACGACGGGAACAATCACATAGTCCATCCCGTGGGTGTGGTGCCCGGTCGCGCTGCCCGGGGCGAGCCGCCATTCGGTCACCCGGACCTCTTCGTTGTCGATCTGAACCTCGGACTTGGCGGCAAGCATCGGAAATCTCCTGGAGAATCGCTTCAGGGCACGAAAACCATGAACACGTAGACGGCAAATACCACCATATGGACCAGCCCGAACAGGACATTGGTCCTGCCCGTGCCGAAGGTCAGCATGCTCAAAAAGAAGGTCAGGAGCAAAAGGACGCTGCCCTGGCCGCTGAGGCCGAGCTCGAGCTCCTTGTCGAAGGCGTAGGTGGCGATGCCGACGGCCGGGATGGTGAGGCCGATGGTCGCGAGCGAGGAGCCCAGCGCCAGGTTGATGCTCTTCTGGAGATCGTTCTTGCGGGCCGCCGCGATGGCCGAGACACCTTCGGGCATCAGGATCAGGAGCGCGACCAGAAGCCCGGCGAAGGCCGGCGGCGCGCCGATCCTGGCGGCCACGGCATCGACCACGAGCGAGAACTTCTTGGCCAGCAGCACGACTGCCAGGAGCGAGACCAGGAGCAGCCCCACGGTGAGCGCAAGCGCCCCGACCGACAGGTGCGCCTCGTCGCCCTCGCCCTTCGCGCGTTCATGAACGAAGTAGTCCTTGTGCAGGACGGTCTGGGTGTAGAGAAACACCGCATAGAGCGCGAGCGTCACCACATCGACGAAGCCGAGCTGAACCGCCGAATAGACCGGGCCCGGCGTGGTGGTCGTGTAATTCGGCATGATCAGCGTGATGGTCGCGAGCGCGAACAGGACGCTGAGATAGACGTTGGCCCCGGAGAGTTGAAACCCCTGCTCGCGATAGCGCAGGCCGCCGATAAAGATGCAGAGCCCGACGAGGCCGTTGCAGACGATCATGACGACGGCGAACACGGTGTCGCGCGCCAGTTCCGGCGCCGGCTTGTCGCCGAGCATGATCGTGGTGATCAGGGCCACCTCGATGATCGTCACCGAGAGCGTCAGCACCAGCGTGCCATAGGGCTCGCCGACCCGTTCGGCGATCACTTCGGCATGATGAACGGCGGCAAACACCGTGCCGAACAGGATGACCAGAAGGACGACGGCGAAGACGAGCCCGCCCAGCGAGAGCGTGAAGACGTAGCCCGTCGCACTGACGGCCGCGAACATCAGCACGGCCAGCGCCGGAAATATCCAGGCCGACCGGGGCATCGGATTATGCGCGCTCATCCACCGGCTCCAATTGTCAGCCGAGCAGTAGCAAGCCCGCAGATTCAATGCCAGTGCAGGAACGGCGCGACCGGCAGCACGGTCAGCAGCAGGAACAGCGGGATCAGCACGGCGCCGGCGCGCAGGAAATAGCCGAAGAAGCTCGGCATCTCGACGCCGTTCTCGCTGGCGATGCTGGCGACCATGAAGTTCGGCGCATTGCCGATATAGGTGAGCGCCCCCATGTAGACCGCCCCCATGGAGATGGAGGCGAGCGTGCCCGAGAGCGTATGCATCAGCACCTGCGGGTCGCCGCCGGCGAGCTCGAAGAACAGCAGGTAGGTCGGCGCATTGTCGAGGAACGCCGACATCATGCCCGTGAACCAGAAATAGGCGACCTCGCGCGGCGTTCCGTCCGGTGCCGTGACGGCGGACAAAAGCCAGGCGAAGGCGCCGTGATGCCCGGCATCGAGCATAGCAATGACCGGGATGATGGCGACAAAGATGCCCGCGAACAGCTTTGCGACTTCGCGGATCGGCTCCCAGGTGAAGCCGTTGGCAAGCCTGTGCTCCTCCGGCGTCAGCCACACCGACAGAGCGGCAATCGCGAGCAGCGCCACATTGCGGGCGATGTCTTCCAGCTCCAGCTTCGTTCCGAGAATGTCGAAGGCAATTCCGGGCTTCCACATCGCCGAGGCCAGCAGGCTCGCGACGATGGCCGCGATGAGCACGAGGTTGATGAGGCCGCGAATCCGCAGCGGCTTCGCGGGGCCGGCGTCTCCCCGCACCGGCTCGCCACGGAAGCGCCAGACGTCGATGACGACGAAGATCGCCAGCAGCAATCCGGCAACGATCGCCGTCTGCAGCCAGATGGTCCGGGTGGTCCAGAAGAAGTCGACGCCGTGCAGGAAGCCGACGAACAGCGGGGGATCGCCGAGCGGGCTCAGCGCACCGCCGACATTGGCGACCAGGACGATGAAGAAGACCACGACGTGGGCGTTGTGGCGCCGCGGCCGGTTGGCGCGGATCAGCGGACGGATCAGGATCATGGCGGCACCCGTGGTGCCGACGATGCTCGCCATGAGCGTGCCGAGCGCGAGGATGCCGGTATTGGCCGACGGCGTAGGCCTGATGTCGCCCGTGATGAGAATGCCCCCGGCGACGACATAGAGCGAGAACAGCAGCACGATGAAGCCGAGATATTCGGCGAGCATGGCATGGACGAGTGCGGCCAGCGTCGCCATGCCTCCTGCGAGCCAGACCAGCGAGCCGAGCGCCAGCAGCGACCAGGCCGCGGCGATCTTGCCGTAATGATGGTGCCAGAATTTTGCAAACAGCGGCGGCCCGAGCGCGATCGACAGCAGGAGGCCGGCAAAGGGCAGCGCATAGGGCCAGCGCATCGCCGCGCCGTCGAGCCCGGCCGCCGCCCATGCGGGCTGCGGCAACATCGCCAGGATCGCGGCGGCGGGCACGCCGCCGCGCAACGTCACGAGCCGTCTAGGAAGCAATGAAGCGCTTTGCTGTTTCGATCGCACCGAAAGCATCAAGGTTGTCGTGTCCGCCGCCCGCAAAGCGAACGAACTGCTTCGGTTCATGCGCGAGCGCGAACAGACGCTCTCCGAACCCGATCGGAATGGCAAGGTCATTGGTGCCATGCATCACCAATAGCGGCACCGTGACGCGCGCAATCCGCCCGTCGGAGCGAAACTGATCGCGCATCAGGAGGCGAACGGGAGCGAAGCGGTACAGCGAGGCGGCGACATCGACCGCCGACGTGTATGGCGCCTCCAGGATCAGTCTGCGGACCGGATGTTCGGAGGCGATGGCGACCGCAACGCCCGTTCCGAGCGAGAAGCCCCAAACGACGATTTGTTCCGCCGCGTAGCGCGCCGTCGTGAAGGCGTAGGCGGCCGCGGCATCGCGCAGCAGGCCCTCCTCGCTCGGCGCGCCGGAGGAGCCGGCATAGCCGCGATAGGACAGCGCGACGAGGCCGGTGCCGTCTGCCGTCATCGCCTTGAAGCGGCTGACACAGCCCGCGAGAGAATCACCATTACCAGGGAAATACAGGATCACGGGACGGCCGGGCCTGGCCGGCACGTGCCAGACGATGACCTTCTCGCCATCGGACGTGGTCAGGACATGCTCTTCCGCCTCGGGCAGGCCTGCGGCATCCGGAGCGGTGCGACCGACCGGCGGGATCGGAAACAGCATCTCGCGCTGCCGGACATACAGCACGACGAGACCGGCGCAATAGACGGCCGCGAGCAGGATGGCGATCCACTTGACGATGGTCATGATGATGCGGCCGGTCTCCGGCTCAGGGCTTGCGCCGGCTACGCAGCAATTTCATGACGTCGAGCCGGATGCTCGCGGGAATGTCGCGGCAGCCGCACGCCGCAGCATGCGCGACGTGCCATTTGACGCGCTGCGCGCGCGTCGCTTTGGGCGGCATGCGATGGGACCGGTGCCATTCCTTGTTGATGGCCACGGTCCCACTTCCTTCGCGCGCTACATCGCCTTGACGATGTTCTCGGTGACCTTCTTGGCGTCGCCGAGCAGCATCATGGTGTTGTCGCGATAGAACAGCGGATTGTCGATGCCGGCATAGCCCGAGGCGAGCGAGCGCTTGATGAACATCACGGTGCCGGCCTTCCAGACCTGAAGCACCGGCATGCCGTAGATCGGCGAGGTCTTGTCCTCTTCCGCGGCCGGGTTGGTGACGTCGTTGGCGCCGATCACGAAGGCGATGTCGGCCTGCGCGAATTCGGAGTTGATGTCCTCGAGCTCGAACACCTCGTCATAGGGCACGTTGGCTTCGGCCAGCAGCACGTTCATGTGGCCGGGCATGCGACCGGCCACGGGGTGAATGGCGTACTTCACCTCGACGCCTTCCTTCTTCAGCATGTCGGCCATTTCGCGCAGCGCGTGCTGGGCCTGCGCCACCGCCATGCCGTAGCCCGGCACGATGATGACCTTGGAGGCGTTCTTCATGATGAAGGCGGCATCGTCCGCCGAGCCGAGCTTGGCGGGCTTCTGCTCGCCCGTCGCCCCGCCGGCCGCGGCGGTCTCGCCACCGAAGCCGCCGAGGATGACCGAGATGAAGGACCGGTTCATCGCGTGGCACATGATGTAGGACAGGATCGCGCCCGAGGAGCCGACCAGCGCGCCGGTGATGATCAGTGCGGAGTTGCCGAGGGTGAAGCCGATGCCGGCCGCGGCCCAGCCGGAGTAGGAGTTCAGCATCGAGATCACGACCGGCATGTCGGCGCCGCCGATCGGGATGATCATGAGCACGCCGAGCGCCAGCGCGAGGATGACGATCAGCCAGAAGTCGATCGCGCTGCCGGTCAGGACGAGACCGACGATGAAGAACACCAGCGCCACGGCGAGCGCGATGTTGATGATGTGGCGGAACGGCAGGATGATCGGCGCGCCGCTCATGCGCGCCGACAGCTTGAGGAACGCGATCACCGAACCGGTGAAGGTCAGCGCGCCGATGGCGACGCCGAGCGACATCTCGACCAGGCTCTGCGCATGGATGTTGCCGGGCGTGCCGATGTCGAAGGCCTCGGGCGCGTAGAACGCGCCGGCGGCGACCAGCACCGCGGCCATGCCGACCAGCGAGTGAAAGGCGGCGACCAGTTCCGGCATCGAGGTCATCGGCACGCGGCGTGCGATGACCGCGCCGATGGCGCCGCCGATGGCGATGCCGACGATGACGAGCACCCAGGCCAGGCCGTCAGCCGGCGGATGGTTGGCGAGCGTCGTGGCGACCGCGATCGCCATGCCGATCATGCCGAACAAATTGCCCTGGCGCGAAGAGGCCGGGCTCGACAATCCCCGCAGCGACAGGATGAACAGCACCCCCGCTACGAGATACAAGAATGCAGAGAGATTGGCGTTCATCTCAGGTCCCCATTGATCCCTTCAGCCCGAGGTGGCCGCTTACTTCGACTTCTTCTTGTACATCGCCAGCATGCGCTGGGTGACAAGGAAGCCGCCGAAGATGTTCACGCAGGCGAAGATCAGCGCCACGAAGCCGAAGGCGCGGGCCCAGCCCGAGCCGCTCGAGACGTTCGCGACGCCGCCGGCGAGCAGCGCGCCGACCACGATCACCGAGGAGATCGCGTTGGTCACGCTCATCAGCGGCGTATGCAATGCCGGTGTCACCGACCACACCACGAAATAGCCGACGAAGACGGCGAGAACGAAGATCGACAGCCGGAAGACGAAGGGGTCGACGACCTGCGCAACATGCTCCATGGCGGCTCTCCTTATGCTTTCGGCTGGAAGTTCGGGTGGATCACGGCGCCGTCTCTGGTCAGCGCGGTCGCTTTCACGAGTTCGTCGTCCCAGTTCACGGCCAGCGACTTGCTGGTCTTGTCGACCATGGTCTCGATGAAGTTGAAAAGATTGCGTGCGTAAAGGCTGGAGGCCGAGGCCGCGACGCGGCCTGCGACATTGGTGTAGCCGACGATCTTGATGCCATCGAGGTCGACGACCTCGCCGGCCTTGGCCCCTTCGACATTGCCGCCGCGCTCGACGGCGAGATCGACCAGCACCGAGCCGGGCTTCATCGACTTGACCATCTCGCCCGAGACGAGCTTGGGCGCCGGCCGGCCCGGAATCAGCGCCGTGGTGATCACGATGTCCTGCTTCTTGATGTGCTCGGCGGTGAGCGCCGCCTGCTTGGCCTGGTATTCCTTGGACATTTCCTTGGCGTAGCCGCCGGCGGTCTGCGCGTTCTTGAACTCCTCGTCTTCGACGGCGAGGAATTTTGCGCCGAGCGATTCGACCTGCTCTTTCGTCGCGGGCCGCACATCGGTCGCGGTGACGATGGCGCCGAGACGGCGCGCGGTCGCGATCGCCTGGAGCCCGGCGACGCCGACGCCCATCACGAACACCTTGGCGGCGGGCACGGTGCCGGCCGCGGTCATCATCATCGGGAAGGCGCGGCCGAAGGCTTCGGCGCCCTCGATCACGGCACGGTAGCCGGCGAGGTTCGCCTGCGAGGACAGCACGTCCATCACCTGAGCGCGCGTGATGCGCGGCATCAATTCCATCGCGAAGGCGGAAACGCCGGCATCGGCCATCGCCTTCAGCGCGGCATCGTTACCGTAGGGATCCATGATGGCGATGACGAGCGCCCCGCGCTTGTACTGCGCGAGCTCCGATGCCTCGGGGCGCTTCACCTTGATGATGATGTCGGCGTCCTTCAGCGCATCGGCGCTGACGGTGGCGCCGACCGCGGTGAACTCGGAATCCGGCAGCCCCGATTTGAGGCCGGCGCCCGGCTCGACGGCGATCTCGGCGCCGAGCGCTTTGAACTTCTTCACCGTATCAGGCGAAGCGGCAACGCGCGGCTCCGACGGATCGATTTCCTTGGCAACGGCGATCTTCATAGGCCCTCCGGCGACGCGGGCAAAAGCGCGCACGCGAACTTAGCGTTACTCCCGCAACGTTGGATACCGGTTTTCAATCCGGCTTGAATGCAAATTTTATGGGCACCGACGACGCTGGCGGTGCGGCAGACGATGGATCAGGTGAGGAAGATCGCCATCAGGATCACGATGAGCGCGACCGAGGCCGTGCCGTATTTCACCAGCTTGATGAAGCCCTCATAGGTCTGCTCGTGGGCAACGTAGTCGTTGCCGTCGGCAGTGGTGTACGCCACTTCGCTATGGTCAGCCATGGATTGTCCCCAGTCGAAAGCCGAATTCCCGGCTGGCAATAGCGCAAACCGCCGGGCAGGGCAACGGCAGGCAGGCGCGGTTTTCCCGCAAATCAGGTCATTTGGAATTCCGATTGCCGGGAATCCGGCTCTGGCGCCGCTCAGCCCTGGTCGATCATCGTGGTGGCGGCGCTCGCGGTCGGTCGCCGGGGTTCCGGAAGACCGAGCGCCTCGCGGACCGCGTCGATCGCCTTCTCGCCCGCCTCGGTAAATCGAGCCATGCGCGGATTCGTGCCGGGGCCGACCGCGACGGAATGGTCGCCGGCCAGGAAACCATGGGTCATGTGGAACCCCAATGCACGATAGACCTCGAACTGCTCCTCCGAGAAGAACTGATCGCCGGTGGTCTCGTGCGGGAAGGTGTCGTTACGCCGCGCATAGTCGCGGATGTAGTCGTTCTCGTCGCGGGAGAGCGAGGACTTGATATAGACGAGATAGCCCTTGTCGTCGCCGCCATAGTCGATGATGCCGATCGCCACGTGAACATGGTCCCTCGCGGCCTCGTCCGATGCATCAGGGGATGCTTGTGCGGACTTCCCGGCATTCTCCGCCATGATGGCGCGCGTGCGGTCGCGGATCGGCGTCCAGGGCAGATCGATCCGGACGCCGAGATCGATGCGCGCATAGCGCTGGAGCTTCATCAGCGAGGAGAAATTCATCGGTGCGTCGGCTTCCGCGTCGACCGCGACGATCACCTTGCAGCGCCGGCGGAGCAGCTCGTAGACGCCGAGATTTTCGATGTGGCCGCCGTCGGTGAGATAGACGCCGTCACTGTTCTCGTAGAGACGGCCCGAGATTTCCGACCACAGGAACAGCGGCGTGGAGCGGCGCTGCGGCCGGGCGTTGGCCCCGACATAGCGCGGGTTGCTCAGCCAGTAGCCCAGCCGCACGTTCAACAGCGCCAGCGTCGGCGTCAGCGCCCTGATCGAGTTCGAGCCCATGTTCGACGACGCGGCCGCCCCCGAGATCGCCATGGCGGTGGCGAGGTCGAGGCTTTGCTCCAGACGCTCGACCGCCGGGGTCCCGGCGTAGCGCGTCGCTTCGCTGCCGACATAGAGCGGCGAGAACACGAAGAAGTCCGCATTGCGGCCGCGCCGGTTGGCGAAGTCCGACCCCTGGATGTTGAGCGCCGTGTTGATGAGATGATAGGGCGCCCGCAGCTTCGGCGCGGCCGGCCGATCGTTCGTCGTGGCACCGTCGTCCGCGACCGCGAAGAGCTCGCTCAACTTCATGCGATCGAGCGGCTTGAGATCGCGCCCCTGGTCGAGGCTCGCCTCGGCGCGGGCGATGTTGCCGTCCGCCGAGCGGCCGGGGTCGAACAGGAACGCCTTGCTCAGCCGATCGCGGTAGAGGCGATGCAGCGAATTGGCATTCGGCGTCAGCGACCAGGAGATCGCAAACAGCAGCATGCCGACGAGCGTGTACAGGATCACCACGGGCAGGCTGTGCGCGTAGCCGGAGCCTCGATCCGTCCAATCGAATTGTCTTGCGACATTGCCCGCGGCAAATACGAGCCAGGCCGGAACATGGGATACCGGCGTCAACCAGTCCGTCGCCGCCGTCGTTGCGGCGGGCCTTGGCGTGATCTCGGCCGTGAAGGTGCCGGCGGCAGCGTCGAACTCGATCTTGCCCGACAGGTTTCCCGACGCGGGCACGGTCGATTTATTGGCCGCGAGACAGCCTTTCTGCGCAATCGCGGTCAGGGGCGCCTGACATTTTTCGATCGGATCGTTGGCGATGCCCCAATAGGACAGATAGAGATAGGCGACCCAGATGATCAGCGGCAGCGCCAATCCCGCGATCCACAGCGCGATCTTGGCGATGATCGCGAGCACCAGCGAGCCCCATTGCGAGGATACGCTGTTGCCCTTCAGGAATTCGGCGAACTGCTGCCTGAAGGCAGTGACGAATACGCCGATCGGCGCGGCAATCGCGGCGAGCGATTTGATCCAGTTGACGGCGACGCCGCCGACCGGCCCGCCGATCGTGTTGCTGTCGACGACATCGAACATCTGGGACAGCATGAAGGGCTGGAACTCGAAGAACGCGATCACGGCAAGCAGCACCAGGAAGGTCGCGCCGGCGGTCGGCCAATGCGAGCGAAACTCCTGGCGTTTCTCGGGACTTGCAAACGACTGCTTGAGCGCCCAGCCGAAGAACAGGGCGACGCCGATGATCGCCGTTGCCAGCGTCAGCGCGAAATTCCTGATCTGCAGGACGCGGGCGAAGTCGCACGCGATGCCGAGCAGGAACGCGATGCCTGCGGCATAGGTCAGGAAGACGGTTGGGCCGATGCCCCGCTCTGCCCGTGAGCGCAGATAGGCAATTCCGCCGCAGGCAAGCAGCGCCAGCGCGACGATCGCGCCGATGGCGGTGAAGCCGAAACGGTCCGCGATCCAGCCGAAATGGTGCAGCTCGCATTGCGGCGAAGCGCCGTCGGCAAGATCGACACCGAAGAAGTTCGCGACGGTCAGGCAGCTCCGCAGCGGCGTCGACCAGATGGTGACGGCGGCGAGCAGCAGCACGGCCGGCAGCGTCAGCCCGATATTGGCGATCAGGCCGCGCGCCACGATCGCAATCCCGGTCAGGAGATCGCGGAAGCCGGCCGGAACCAGGTAGTTGGAATAATTCCTGATGTGCCCGACCGACGGCGTGTCGCTGATCTCGCTGGCGGTCACGGTTTCCCCGGCCGGCCGCTCGCCGAACACGAAACGCCCTGTCACCGTCATGGTCGTGCTGAGCGAGGTGCCGATGTAGCCGCCGCCCGATACGGTGGAGAGATAATCGATCCGCCTGATCAGATCGTGGTGGTTCAACGCCTGGAGCACGCCGAGACACATGGCCGAGGAGCGGATGCCGCCACCGGACAAGGCGAGCCCGACGACGTCGAGCATCTGGCAGGCGACGATGCCGTCGGGGTCGAGTTGCCGGGCTTCCTCGCGGCGCGTGTTGATGGCCGCGATCTCGTCGCGAACGATCTGCTGATGCTTCTCGCACCAGGGCGTTTCCTCCTCGAAGGCTGCGGCGTTCCGCGCCGCTCCAGGTCGCGGGACCTGTCCCTGATCGGGCATGCGAGCCTCCCCCGAGCAATAAGAAGCAATCGGCAATCAGCGGTTGAAAAAGTCAATCAAGTATCTACAGGATTAGTCTTGCCTCTGGTTCGAACGTTCAATGCCGGCGAGCAGGATCTCGAGGCCGGTCTCGAACGTCGCGTCAAAATGCGCAGGCTGAAAATACGGCGCAGCGGCCGCAAGATGCTTGAAGTTCGTGGCGATGGTTTCGTCCGGGACCGGTTCGGCCGAGGAAGGACCGCGGGCGTAGCCCGCCGTCTCATCGAGTGCCGCGCCCGTGAGGTAATAGCCGAGTTCCCGAAAATAGACGGCCGCCTCGCGGTTGGAAAAGCCGGCGTCGCGCAGGATGCCGATGATGCCGTCGATATAGGCGACGCCGGCAGCCGTGTTGAGCCGATGCACCGCGAAGAACGGGAAGAACGCAGGGTGCTTCAGCGCCATGGCGCGGAAGCCGTGGGCGGCTCGGCGCAGGCGCTCGCTCCAGTCCCATTGCGGCTCCATCGCAACCTGCGCCTCGGCAAGCATCAGGTCCACAAGCGCATCCATCAGGTGCGCCTTGCTCGGGAAGTGATGATAGATGCTCATGGCCTCGCAGCCGAGCTCCTCGCCGAGCCTGCGCGTCGAGAATTGGGCCAACCCATCGCGATCGACCAGCGCCATCGCGACGGCCGCAATCCGCTCGCGCGACAGTCCTCGGCCCCCGTGGCCCGCGGCGCGGCGCTTGCGCGGCGCAGGCGGAGCTTTCCGGCGCGCTTTGGCTTTCTTGATCATGACATCCGAATCGAACCCGCTTGCAACCTTACACTGAAAGGCTGTATTGTGAAGTAGAACTTACACTGTAAGGTTGGAGCTGAGGCGATGTCTGCGATTGACCTGTTCAGCCTGCTGGTGCCCTTGACCTATCTCGTGATGCTCGGAATCGAGCGTCTGATCCCGGCGCGGCAATTCCCGGATATTCCCTATTGGCGGCTCAGGGGCTTCTGCTTCCTGACCGTGCAGGGCCTGCTTGCCACGTTGACCCCATTGCTGATCCCGGAAGCCTGGCTGGAGCGGCACAGGCTGATGGACCTTACCGGCCTTGGCGTCGCCGGCGGCGCGGTGCTCGGTTATGCCGTGCTCTCGCTCGTCAATTACGGCTGGCACCGCAGCGCCCACACCTTCCCCTTGATGTGGCGACTATTCCACCAGATCCATCACAGCCCGGAGCGCATGGACATGTCGGGCGCGGCGCTGTTCCATCCGCTGGAGACGATCGCATTCTTCGCGATCGCATCCGTGGTCACGACGCTGGTGCTCGGGCTCGATCCGGTCGCAGCCGCCGCGACCGGCTACATCGCCGCCTTCTACGGGTACTTCCAGCACATGAATGTGCGCACGCCGCAATGGCTCGGCTTCATCATCCAACGGCCGGAGGCGCATTGCATCCATCACCAGCGTGACGTGCACGCCTTCAACTACGGCGACCTGCCGATCTGGGACATGCTGCTCGGCACCTTTCGCAATCCCGCGAGCTTCGAGGGCGCGGTCGGCTTCGACAAGCCGGCGACCGACCGGTTTGGCGCGATGCTCGCCTTCGCCGACGTGAACGAACCTGCGGCCGGGCAAAATAGCCTCGGCCGCAGGGCCAACCCGACCAGCTAGCGCGAAGCGTCCGCGCCGCTCAGCCCATCGCCTCCAGCTCGTCGATCATGCCGGCAATGACGCTGAGGCCGCCGTCCCAGAATTTGGGATCCTTGGCATCGAGTCCGAACGGCCGCAGCAGCTCGGAGTAGTGCTTGGTGCCGCCGGCGGCGAGCATGTCGAGATAGCGCTCGGCAAAGCCCTCGGCCGCGTTCTCGTAGACCGCGTAGAGCGAGTTCACGAGGCAGTCGCCGAAGGCATAGGCATAAACGTAGAACGGCGAATGGATGAAGTGCGGGATGTACATCCAGTAGTTCTCGTAGCCGGCCTTGATCTCGATCGCCGGTCCCAGGCTCTCGCCCTGCACCGACAGCCAGATCTCGCCGAGCCGCGTCGCGGTGAGCTCGCCGTTCTTGCGCTCGGTGTGGACCGCGCGCTCGAAGGAATAGAAGGCGATCTGCCGGACCACGGTGTTGATCATGTCCTCGACCTTGCCGGCGAGCAGCGCCTGGCGCTGCTTGGCGCTCTTGGTCTGTGCCAGGAGCCGCCTGAAGGTGAGCATCTCGCCGAACACGCTCGCGGTCTCCGCCAGCGTCAGCGGCGTCGGCGCCATCAGCGCGCCGTTCTTGGCCGCCAGCACCTGATGCACGCCATGGCCGAGCTCATGGGCGAGCGTCATCACGTCGCGCGGCTTGCCCTGGTAGTTCATCAGCACATAGGGGTGCGCCGACGGCGTGGTGGGATGCGAGAACGCGCCCGGCGCCTTGCCCGGACGCACCGGCGCGTCGATCCAGCGGTCGGTGAAGAAGCGCTCGGCGATGTCGGCCATTTTGGGCGAGAAGCCACGATAGGCCGTCAGCACCATGTTGCGGGCATCAGGCCAGCCGATGATGTCGGTCGCCGCAAACGGCAAGGGCGCGTTGCGGTCCCAATAGGCCAGCCGCTTCTTGCCGAACCACTTCGCCTTCAGTGCGTAATAGCGATGCGACAGCCTTGGATAGGCCGCGCGCACCGAGGCGACCAGCGCATCCACCACCTCGCGCTCGACGCGGTTGTTGAGGTGGCGGGAATCCGCGACATCCTTGAAGCCGCGCCAGCGGTCGGAGATGTCCTTGTCCTTGGCCAGCGTGTTGGTGATCAGTGCGAAGGTGCGCTCATTGGCCTTGAAGGTCTTCGCCAGCGCCTCTGCCGCGCTCTTGCGCTTGGCGCCGTCGCGGTCCTGCAACAAATTGAGTGTCGGCTCGATCGCGAGCTCTTTAGGCCCGACCTTGAAGCGCAGGCTGGAGATAGTCTGGTCGAACAGCCGGTTGAAGGCGGAATAGCCGGTCTGCGCCTTCTCCAGGAAAAGCTGCTCGAGCTTGTCGTCGAGCTGATAGGGCTTCTCCTTGCGCAGATCCTCGATCCAGGGACGGTAATACGCCAGCTCCGGCGCCTGCATCGCGCGGGTCAACAAATCGTCATCGACACGGTTGAGCTCGAGCGCGAAGAACAGAAGGTGGGTGGACGCCGCCGTCAGCCGCTCGGAGACATCGCCGTAAAACTTTGAAATCTTGGGATCAACGCTGTCGCCGGCATGGACGAGACCGGCATAGGAGCCGAGACGGCCGGCGAGATCGTCGATCGCCTCATAGCGTCGCACCGCCTCGGCGAGCCATTTTCCGCCATCTTCGTTTGCTGTCCCTGTCGCGAGCTTGCCCTTGTAGTCGGTCTCGAACGCGACGCAATCGGCATCCATCCTTTCGAGATCGCGCGCCACTTCCGGCGCGTCGATCCCGGAATAGAGATCGGCGAGGTTCCATTCCGGAAGCCTGCCGGTCTTGCGCGCAGGCTTGGCGGGTGAAGATTTGGCGAGCGACGACTTGGCAAGTGACGACTTGGCAAGTGACGACTTGGCGAGTGAAGATTTGGCGAGTGAAGATTTGGAGGGCTTTGCCTTGACGATGGATTTCTTGGCGGCGGATTTCCTGGTGCTCGGCTTGCGGAGAGCGGGTTTGCTGGGAGCGGGCTTCTTCAAGGCAGATTTGGAGCGCGAAGTCATTCTGTGGGAAACCTGTGTTCAACAAGCGCGACGGCGGGCGGGGGCATCAAGGTTTAAGAGTGCGTTAATCGGCTTCGGCCAGAGTGCCCCGATTCGAGACAGATAGTAGTAGCGTGCGGGGAACACCATGGCTGCCAGTATTTTGATCGCCGACGACGACGCAGTAGCCCGCCGGCTGATCGAGAACATGGTGCAGAAATGCGGCTATGAGACGGTCGTCGTGGACTCCGGCGACGCCGCGATCGCCGCCCTCACCGCCCCCGATGCACCTGCTATCGACGGCGTCATCCTCGATCTCGTGATGCCCGGCCTCGACGGCATGGGCGTGCTGGCGAAGATCCGCGAAGCCGGCCTCAGCGTGCCCGTCATCGTGCAGACCGCCCATGGCGGCATCGACAACGTGATCTCGGCGATGCGTGCAGGTGCTGCCGATTTCGTGGTCAAGCCGGTCGGCATGGAGCGGCTCCAGGTCTCGCTTCGCAACGCGCTCAACGCCTCCGCGCTCAAGGGCGAATTGCAGCGCATCCGTCACAGCCGCGAGGGTCGGCTGACCTTCTCCGACATCATCACCCGCGCGGAAGCAATGGCGGGCGTCATGCGCACCGCGCAGAAGGCGGCGAACTCCTCGATCCCCGTGCTGATCGAGGGCGAGTCCGGCGTCGGCAAGGAGATGTTCGCGCGCGCTATCCATGGCAGCGGCGAGCGCAAGGCCAAGCCGTTCGTCGCGGTCAATTGCGGCGCGATCCCCGACAACCTCGTCGAGTCCATCCTGTTCGGCCATGAGAAGGGCGCCTTCACCGGCGCCACCGAACGCCACACCGGCAAGTTCGTCGAGGCCCATGGCGGCACGCTGTTTCTGGACGAGGTCAGCGAGCTGCCGCTGGCCGCGCAGGTCAAGCTGCTCCGCGCGCTGCAGGAAGGCGCGGTCGAGGCCGTCGGCGGCCGCAAGCCCGTGAAGGTCGACGTCCGCATCATCTCGGCAACCAACCGCAGGCTGCTGGAACGGGTGAAGCAGGGCCATTTCCGCGAAGACCTGTTCTATCGCCTGCACGTGCTGCCGCTGACGATCCCCTCGCTGCGGACCCGGCGCGAGGACATCCCGCATCTGCTCCGGCATTTCCTGGCGCGCTTTGCCGCCGAGGAGAACCGGCCCATCACCGGCATCAGCGGCGAGGCCGTGGCGCATCTCGCCCAGCTCGACTGGCCCGGCAACATCCGCCAGCTCGAAAATGCGGTGTACCGCGCCGTTGTGATGAGCGAGGGCGACCAGCTTGGCCTTGGCGACTTCCCCCTGCTCACCTCGCAGCCGCATCCCGCGACCGACATCCCGACCGCGCCGCTGATGCTCGAGCCGATCGCGGCGCCTTCCGTCGTGTCGTCGGGTAGCGAAATACCGATTGCACCGCTCCCCTCGGTGGGAACTCTTCCCATGCTGACCGCGACCGGCGACGTCCGCCCGCTGGAGGACATGGAGAACGAGATCATCCGCTTCGCGATCTCGCATTATCGCGGGCAGATGTCCGAGGTCGCCCGCCGTCTCAAAATCGGCCGGTCCACGCTCTACCGAAAACTCGACGAGGCCGGGGTTCCCGGACATGGCGGGAAAAGCGGTGAGGAGACGCACTGAGCCTGATGCGAACGGAGGTTCGCGCGACGGCACGGTGACGCTGTAAGCCGTTCGCATGACGACAGAATTCGACTGCGATTTGAACCGTGACTTGGAAGTGACAGACAGAGGGAAAAGCGTGTGGCCAAGGCCCACAATCCGTTGCCAAGAGGCTCCCTTGAAGTCAGTTTGTCGTGAGTTGTCTCGGGTAGCGCTGGCTGCAAAACCGGGGCCTGTATATCGTCTGCGTATGAATCGTTGCGTGCAGGCGTGCAACTTTCGAGAGGCCGGCGCGGTTTAGCCGAAGCTCAATTAGGCGATAACAAAGCTGTTCCACGAGGGACAGTTCACCCGAGGGGTGCGACACAATGCGTGACTGTTTGAACCACCGTGCAGGCTTCGACCGTGTCTTGATGACGGTCGCGGCAACCTTCCTCACGGTGTCGGCCAGCTCAGCCCTGGCGCAGGATCAGGCGCGCAGCAGCGCCGCCGAGCTGGCGATCGAAGCCGCGATCCCGCGTCCCGAGCCCGCCAACGTCCCGCCCCCGACCGCGTCCGACATCAAGCTCGACACCACCGCCACGGTCCAGGATTCCGCGAAGGAGCCGGCCAAGGACGCTGCGAAGGCCGAAGCCGCACCTGCGCCCGACAAGGTCGGGACCAAGCCCGCCGACGTCGCCACCACGCCCGCCAGCGAGGCGCCGAAGAGCGAGACGGCCAAGACCGAACCTCCCAAGACCGAACCCGCCAAGAGCGAACCTGCCAAGAGCGAACCTGCCAAGGCCGACACTGCGACGGCCCCCGCCGCCGCAGCGACTACGGCCGAGCCGCCGAAGGACGTCGCCAAGGAGCAACCGGCCTCCGAGCCCGTGAAGGCCGCGAGCGCCGTTCCCGCCGCCGACCAGCCGGTCGCGGACAAGCTCAAGGACATCATCGGTGCCAAGACCTCGCGCCATTTCGACCGCAAGAACGAGCGCGCCGCCGTCGAGAAGTTCTACGGTGGGCGCGACTTCGCCCCGGTCTGGACCCAGGGCGGCAGCCTGACCGCCGCGGCCAAGGGCGTGATCGCGCGGCTGAAGGATGCGGCCTCCGACGGCCTCAATCCGGCCGACTATCCGGTGCCGGATTTCGCCGCCGCCACGAACCCCGATGCGCTCGCCGACGCCGAGCTGAAGCTGACCGCCAGCATGTTCGACTATGCGCGCCAGGCGCAGAGCGGCCGCATGCACTGGTCGCAGGTCAGCGCCGACATCCTCTATCCCGAGCACCCGGTCGACCCGAGCGAGGTGCTCGCCAAGGTCACGACCGCGGCTGACGCCTCCGCGGCGCTCGACAGCTACAACCCGCCGCAGAAGCTCTACAAGGAACTGAAGGCCAAGCTCGCGGAGCTCCGCGGCCAGGGCAACGGCCCGGCGATCGAGGTCGCCGATGGCCCGGCGCTGAAATATACCCCCGCCGGCAAGAAGCAGGCTGAGGTCGTCGTCGAAGATCCGCGCGTGCCGCAGCTCCGCGCCAAGCTCGGCATCACCGAGAATGCCAGCGACACCCGCTATGACGCCACGGTCGCCGAGGCCGTCCGAAAATTCCAGAACAGCGCCGAGCTCAAGGCGACCGGTGTCCTCGACGACAAGACGGTCAAGGCGATCAACACGCCGAAGCGTGACAGGCAGATCGACACGGTATTGGTGAACATGGAGCGCTGGCGCTGGCTGCCGCGCGACCTCGGCGTGCCCTCGCTGGGCGATGCCTATGTCATCCTCAACATTCCCGACTACACGCTGAAGGTGATGCAGCGCGGCCAGCAGGTCTGGACCACCCGCGTCGTCACCGGCAAGCCGGGCCAGCACGCGACGCCCCTGCTGACCGAAACGATGAAGTACATCACGGTCAACCCGACCTGGAACGTGCCGCCGTCGATCGTCTACAACGAATACCTGCCGGCGCTTCAGCAGGACCCGACCGTGCTCCAGCGCATGGGCCTCAAGCTCGAACAGAACCGCGACGGTTCGGTGCACATTTCGCAGCCGCCCGGCGAAGCCAACGCGCTCGGCCGCATCCGCTTCAACTTCCCGAACAAGTTCCTGGTCTATCAGCACGACACGCCGGACAAGAACCTGTTCGCCCGGGACGAGCGCGCCTTCAGCCACGGCTGCATGCGCGTGCAGAACCCGGATCAGTACGCCTCCGTGCTGCTCAACATCGCCATGCCGAACGAGAAGTACACGCCGGAGCGCGTGCGCAGCATGTACGGCAAGAGCGAGATCGACCTGAAATTCCCGACGCCGATCCCGGTCAACATCACCTACCAGACCGCGTTCGTGGACGATGCCGGCAAGCTGCAATTCCGCAAGGACGTCTATGGCCGCGACGCGACCATGATCAACATCCTGAAGAACAGCCGCGGCAAGGACCTCGAGAACATCGTCGCCCACTCCCAGCCGAGCTATTCGCGCCCGGCGACGACGCTGCCCTCGGGCGTGGCGGTGGCCAACAATGGCGGCGGCTTCGGCTCGTCCGGTCCGAACTTCTTCGAGCGGCTGTTCGGGGCGCCGACCCCGCCGCCGGCTCCGGTGGGCCGCCGGCCGCAGCGGGTGTTTACCCGCTGAGCCCGGCCCGGCCTCTTGTTTCCTGAAATTCTGCAATGAAATCAGCGACCCCGTCCCCTGGATGGGGTCGCTTAACGTTAACCACTCCCCCACCTGGCCTCGGGCAGCGGGCGTTTTTTTGCCACACTCAACCGGTTAGGTTTGTATTCTGACTTGGTTTGGGCGCGGGAAGGTCAACCTCGAATTAACCTTCTCGCTTTAAGAAAGCGTTCATCCTCTTTCGCGCGCTAACGGGGTTGGCGGGAGAGTCCATTTTGAACGCTCGTCGACTGGGTGGGCTCATACGTGCTGTCTGGACTCGCACGCCAATTCGCTGTGCTGTCGTCGTCCCATGCGGGAGTGAAGGCCGGATCCCGGATCGGCCTTGCTGCCGTATTGCTGCTTGCTGCCGCGGGTTCGGTCCATAACGCCGCCGCGCTGAACGAGACCAAGACGCTCTCCTTCCACCACACCCATTCCGGCGAAGACCTCACCGTCACCTTCAAGCGCGACGGCCGCTACGACGAGGCGGCGCTGAAGCAGCTCAACCACTTCCTCCGCGACTGGCGCACCCAGGACGAGACGGTCATGGACCGTCACCTCTTCGACATCCTCTGGGAAGTCTATCGCGACGTCGACGGCAAGCAGCCGATCCAGATCATCTCCTCCTACCGCTCCCCCGCCACCAACGCGATGCTCCGCCGCCGCTCCTCCGGCGTGGCGCGCTTCAGCCAGCACATGCTGGGGCATGCGATGGACTTCCACATTCCGGGCGTGCCGCTGGAGCAGATCCGCTTCGCCGGCCTGCGCCTCCAGCGCGGCGGCGTCGGCTTCTACCCGACCTCCGGCTCGCCCTTCGTGCATCTGGATACCGGAAGCATCCGGCACTGGCCGCGCATGACGCATGACCAGCTCGCCCGCGTGTTCCCGGACGGAAAGACGGTACATCTGCCGACCGACGGCACGCCGCTGAAGGGCTATGAGCTCGCCAAGGCCGAGATCGAGCGCCGCGGCAACGGTGACGATTCCGGCAGCAAGCCGAACTTCTTCGCCGCCCTGTTCAAGAGCAAGTCGGCCCCGCCCGCCGCCACCAGCGACGAGGATGACGAGGGCGCACCTGCCCCGGCCGCCAAGCCCGTGGCGCCCACCGTGGTCGCCGCCGCGGCCAAGCCGGCCGATCCGGTGCCGACGCCGCGCGCCAAGCCGCAGATCGCCGCCACGCTCCAGCTCGCCTCGGCCGATGCGCAGATCGTTGCGCCGCCCAAGCCGAAGCCCGCGCCCGTGGCCGACAAGCCGGCCGCCGGCAAGCCTGAAACCCCGGCCGACATCATCAATGCCCGCGGCTTCTGGGACATCCCGGCTACGCCGCAACAGGCGACGCCGGCGCAGGTCGCCGCGTTGAAGGCCCGCCAGGCGCTTGCCGCCGCGACCGATCCGCAGCCGACCGCCAGTGTCTCCAACGCAGCCTATCAGGCGCTGGCCTATGCGCCGGCCGCCGCCTCCCCGGTCGACCGCGCCAACGTCGTCGCCGCCTCCGCGCCGATCCCGCGCTCCGCCCGTCCCGCCGCCGCGTCGCGCAACGTCGCTCAGGCAACCGAGATCAACACGGTGGTCGGCAAGAGCGTCGACGGCATGGTCGCAACCGCGACCCGGCTCTCCGCGGCCAAGGGCGAGAGCATCTGGCTCAAGATCGTCATGCTGTCGCCGAGCGCCAGCCGCGCGATGTCGGTGACGCTGATGGGCGAGCTCGATATGGCCGCGATGCGCGGCTATTTCGTCAAGCCGCAGGCCGTGATCGCGATGGGCTTCACCGACGATCCGATGCAGGGCCTGTCCTGCGACAGCTTCTCGGGCGCCGCGACCTCGAAGCTCGAGACGACCTCCTTCGTCGTGCGCACGGCGGCGTTGCGCTAACGCTTCCACATTTTGCTGCTTCCAGAATCTCCGGTGTCGTCCTGGCGAAGGCCAGGACCCATCCCGCGTGATCTATCTGCTGCGCGCGATGGTCATACCGGGCGACGAATGTTCGCCGAACTGCTGCCTCGGGTAGTGGGTCCTGGCATTGGCCAGGACGACGACTTTATTTCCGACCCCGCCGGTCCAGATGATAGCGCAGCGCCAGCGACAGGCAGATCGACAGCGGCTGCCTTGGCAGCGCGCCGGATACCGGCAACAGCAACGCCCTCGTCTGCCGGTATTCGAACTGATCGGGAAAGCGCTCGCGGAAGGTGTCGACCAGGGTCGTCTTGCAGTTGAACAGAATGGCCGGCTGCTCGGCGCCCTTCACGCGCCCGAGCCGGATCGTAGAGCCGCTGCCGGTCTCATCGGTCAGGTAAGCGGGCTCGCCCCATTTCAGCGTCTCGGTGAGCCGGCCGACGTCGTCATGCGCCGCAGCGGTCGCGAAGATCAGCGCACGCACCTGAAGCAGCCGCTTGCCGATCGACGCCGGAAGAGCGTCGAAGGCGCGGCTCACCTCGCGCGGCATTGGCGGCGCGGCCACGGCGGTCTCCCTCGATGGGTCCACAACACCGGTGTCGTCCTGGCGAAAGCCAGGACCTATACCGCGGAATCTATCGGTGACGCGCGGTACCGATCCCGCGCGACGATAATGCAACTGCCGGCCTTCGCAACAACCACATCCCGTGACGATGGGTCCTGGCTTCGCCAGGACGACAGCACAGGCCTCAGATCATCCCCAGCGCCTGCATGTAGGTCTCGAGAATGGTCTCGGCTTCGGCACGCTCGTTGGGGTCCTGCTTGCGCAGGCGCACGATGGTGCGCAGCGCCTTGACGTCGTAGCCATTACCCTTGCTCTCGGCATAGACGTCGCGGATGTCGTCGGAGATCGCCTTCTTCTCTTCCTCCAGCCGCTCGATGCGCTCGATGATGGATTTGAGCTGGTCCTTGGCAAATTTCGTCGCGGGCTCGTCGTCGCGGACGGCGGCGGAGGTGGCCATCTTGGTACTCCCAATGGAACTGGCAAAACGAGGTGACGCCGGCATCCCTCACCGCGCGTGCTGGAAGACCCTTAGGGTTGGTGCCCCCCGCGTTCAAGCAAGCATCACGCTCGTCCACAGCGCGCCCACACCTTCGTGCGGCTGCTCGAAGAAAGCTGTTGTGTGGTGCGACTCAGCCGATGCGCGCCGGCGCCGTTCAGTGCCCGTGAGGATGGACTTTCTTCATGGCCTCGAGCTGCTCCGGCGTGGCCCTGCCCTGGTATTTCGATTTCCAGGTCTCGTAGGGCATGCCGTAGACGGCCTCCCGGCTCTCGTCCTTGCTCAGGGCGACGCCTTGGGCGTCGGCGGCGTCCTTGAGCCAGTTGGACAGGCAGTTGCGGCAGAAGCCGGCCAGATTCATCAGGTCGATATTCTGGACGTCCGTTCGCGTCTTCAAATGATCGACCAAGCGCCGGAAAGCGGCCGCTTCGAGCTCCGTTCTGGTTTTGTCGTCGATTGCCATAGCTGAATTCCTTAAGCTCCGACCCGGCCTGACCCCGATGGCGGTCACCCTTACGGGATCAGGTGGGGTCCTGTCACAGATTTTGCCACATCGCGGCGCAAACGGGCGCAAGCCAAGCTTTGGGGCAGTTCCCCGCCTCTACGCCAAATCGTCAATGATCTGATATAGCTTCCGCGACAATGATCGCCGAATCTCCCCGCGCTCCCCTTCGCCTGCTCGCCCGGTTGGTCCCGGTGCTGGCGATTGCCGTGCTGTGCCTCTGGACCAGCCCGGCCTCCGCCGATTTCCGCCTGTGCAACAACACCTCGAGCCGGGTCGGCATTGCGCTCGGCTACAAGGACGCCGAGGGCTGGACCACCGAGGGCTGGTGGAACATCTCCTCCCGCTCCTGCGAGACCCTGCTGCGGGGAACGCTGGTCGCCCGCTACTATTACATCTACGCGATCGACTATGACCGCGGCGGCGAATGGTCGGGCCAGGCCTTCATGTGCTCGCGCGACAAGGAATTCACCATCCGCGGCACCGAGGATTGCCTGGCGCGCGGCTATGACCGCACCGGCTATTTCGAGGTCGACACCGGCGAGCAGCGCGCCTGGACGGTGCAGCTCACCGATGCCAACGAGCAGCCGGCACAGCCGCGCGTGCCTGGCATGCCCGGCCCGGTTGGCCCCGGTGGCGGCGTTCCGGGTTTGCCCAATGGCCCGCCCGGTGCTACGCCCCCGGGCTCGCCCGGCCTGCCACCGGCCGCAGCTCCGCCCCCGCCTGGGAATAAGCCATGAGGCGTCTTCGCCGTATCAAGATTCTCGCGACCCTTGGACCTGCCTCTTCGGATCTCGCGATGATCCGCCGCCTGTTCGAGGCCGGCGCCGACCTGTTCCGCATCAATATGAGCCACACCCCGCATGACAAGATGCGGGAGCTGGTGGCGACGATCCGCAATGTCGAGAGCAGCTACGGCCGACCGATCGGCATCCTGGTCGACCTTCAGGGGCCGAAGCTCAGGCTCGGCGCCTTCGCGGAAGGCGCGGTCCAGCTCCAGAACGGCCAGACGTTCACGCTCGATTCCGACAAGACGCCGGGCGATGCCACGCGCGTCAATCTCCCGCATCCGGAGATCCTCGCCGCGCTGCGGCCCGGCCATGCGCTGCTGCTGGATGACGGCAAGGTACGGCTGATCGCCGAGGAGACCTCCAAAGAGCACGCGGTGACGCGCGTCGTGGTCGGCGGCCGGATGTCCGACCGCAAGGGCGTCAGCCTGCCCGACACCGACCTGCCGGTGTCGGCGATGACGCCGAAGGACCGCGCCGACCTCGAGGCGGCGCTGGTCACCGGCGTCGACTGGATCGCGCTGTCCTTCGTGCAGCGCGCCGACGACGTGCTGGAGGCCAAGAAGATGATCCGCGGCCGCGCCGCCGTCATGGCCAAGATCGAGAAGCCGCAGGCGATCGACCGCCTCGCCGACATCATCGAGGCCTCCGACGCGCTGATGGTGGCGCGCGGCGATCTCGGCGTCGAGCTGCCGCTGGAGCGCGTGCCGAGC
Source organism: Bradyrhizobium niftali (assembly GCF_004571025.1). Lineage (GTDB taxonomy): Bacteria > Pseudomonadota > Alphaproteobacteria > Rhizobiales > Xanthobacteraceae > Bradyrhizobium > Bradyrhizobium niftali. The sequence continues at coordinate 95,805 of NZ_SPQT01000020.1, forward strand.
CTCCAGAAGCAGATGACGCGCATGGCGCGCCGCGCCGGCAAGCCGGTGGTGATCGCAACCCAGATGCTGGAATCGATGATCCAGTCGCCGGTGCCGACCCGCGCCGAGGTCTCGGACGTCGCCACCGCCGTCTATGAAGGCGCCGACGCCATCATGCTGTCGGCGGAATCGGCGGCCGGCAAATTCCCGGTCGAGGCGGTCTCGACCATGAACCGCATCGGCGAAGAGGTCGAGCGCGACCCGATTTATCGTTCCGTGCTCACCGCGCAGCGCCCCGCGCCGGAATCCACCGCCGGCGACGCCATCGCGGACGCCGCGCGCCAGATCGCCGAGACGCTCGACCTGCCGGCCCTGATCTGCTGGACCAGCTCGGGCTCGACCGCGGTGCGCGTCGCGCGCGAGCGGCCGAAGCCGCCGATCGTGGCGATCACGCCGAACATCGCGGCCGGACGCCGGCTCGCGGTGGTCTGGGGCGTGCATTGCGTGGTGGCGGAAGACGCGCGCGACCAGGACGACATGGTGAGCCGCGCCGGCCAGATCGCGTTCCGGGACGGCTTCGTCCGCGCCGGCCAGCGCGTGATCATCGTCGCCGGCGTGCCGCTCGGCATCCCCGGCACCACCAACATGGTGCGCATCGCCTCGGTCGGCCCCGAGGGCGGCGCGGATATCTAGGTCCGCGGGCGTCCGGCAAATAAAAACGTCGAAAACAACCCCATGCACAGTGGCCGGCCGGTCCGGCGAGCCTGCTCGGATTGTTCGAAAAGGCGCGTTCGGACAACGGCCTGAGCGCGATCAGGCCGCCGCCCCGGCTGCACCCTCGATTTAAGCCCCAACCAGCGCCTTCGTCGTCGGGAGCAGCGTCTGCTGCACCACCAGGCCGCGGGCGCGGGCGTCCATGACGCCGACGGCGCGCAGCGCGAGCAGCGTCACGGTCTGCACCGCATCGCGCATCTTGACGGGATCTTCGAGATTGTCAGGCGCGAGCGGCCCGACCAGCGCCTCATGCAGGGCACCGAGCAGCGCGGTGGCGGCCAGCGCGGTGTCCTGCGCCGGCAGGTGACCGGCGCGCACGGCCGCATCGATCCGGCCTGCGATCTCGCCGGCGATCTCGCGCCGGCTCGCAAGGCGCGAGGCGCTGACATCGACGTCGACCGGCTCGGCCAGGATGCCCCAGGCCAGCCTGCGCTGCGACAGGGTATGGACCGCCACCGTGGTGACGGCGGCAGCCAGCGCCGAGGACGGCCCCGGCGCGGCGTCGGCCGCCCTACGGATCGCCGCGAGCTCGTCGCGGGAGACCTCGGCGATCAATTCGGAGATCAGCTCTGCCTTGGAGGGGAAGTAGCGGTAGACCGTGCCGGCTGCGACATTGGCCCGGACCGCGACCGGCGCAATCTGCACCGCCGCCATCCCGCCTTCCGCCGCAGCCTCCCGCGCCGCCGCCAATATCGCACTGCGCCGGGCCGCAAGGCGCTTAACCACTTGATGCGTCCGCCGATAAACCATGGCGCGCTTCCTGTCCCACACGCCTGCCGCACGCCCTGCGGCCGAACGCTTCGTCACTGCAGTAATTGCAAATCGCCCCGCAAGGACTGAACAACTATTCAGGGGGGATGACAAGATGCATTTGCGCGAAGCGTCATATCAAAGCGGCGAGACAGATTCGCTCAAATGCGCAGAGCCGGTTGGTAAACGGCTAACCACAATTGTTACCGCGATCTTAAAAGCAGCCCGGCGACTGTACCGCAGTACTGCGATCCCTCCTCGGTGCAGCATGATCGACTCGGACGCCCGGACCGCCTGGCAGCTCTTCAATCTGAACTGGCTTCCTGTCGCAGCCATGGGCGCCCTGCTGGCGCTCGGCCTGCCCCTTACCGGTCTGAGCCTCGAGCCTGTTGCCTACGCCATCACGGTGGTGATCGCCGCCGTCCTGGTCGTAGTCGCCTATGGCCACCGGCTCGCCAAGGGCGAGTTAGCCGATCCGAAACTGGTGTTCTCGCTGGGCACGATCGGACAGGCCATTCTCACCTGCGCCATCGTCGGACCGCTCAGCTATGTCGCGGGCAAGCTGAACTGGCCGCTCCAGGACGACGCACTGCTGGCGATCGACCGGGCGCTCGGCCTCGATCCCGAAGCGATCGCGCGCTACGTCAACGACCATCCCTGGCTCGCCGACTGCCTGGCTCGCGGCTACGGACTGATCAAATGGCCGCTGCTCGGCATCCCCGTCGTGCTGACACTGACAGCGCGCCATGTGCGGCTGCAAGTGTTCATGCTCGCGATGAGCCTTGCGCTCGCGGTCACCATCGCAATCTCCGCCGTCGTGCCGGCGATCGGCACCTATTACGGGCTGCAACTGCCGGCCGCGCATTTCCCCGAGATCAACACCGCGGTCTATGCCGGGCAGTTGCGCGACATCCTGGCACTGCGCGACGGCAGCCTGCACGAGCTCCGGCTGTTCTTCCTCTCCGGCATCGTCTCGTTTCCGAGCTTTCACGCCGCTTCCGCCGTGCTCTACATGTGGGCGCTGTGGCCGGTGCGCGGCATCGGCGGCATCGCAGCCGCGCTCAACCTCCTGATGATCGCGGCGACGCCGGCGATTGGTGCGCATTACCTCATCGACGTCGCCGGCGGCATCGCGGTCGCCGCTGCATCGATCTGGGTGACGACATTCTATGTTCAACGGCTCGGCCGCACGGCGCCCGTGTCTGCCGCACCTGAGCTATCGCCAGTCTGGCAGACCAGCCTCGCAGAATGACGGCGCGATCGTCGCGGTCGGAGACAAGTTGCCGTAGAGCGGGCAAAGGCGCGTAGCGCCGTGCCCACGCGGAATTTTCAATGTCCCGAAGTCTCGATGGTGGGCTCCGCCTTCGGTCTTCAAGCCATGACGGAGCTATGCCCATCTCCGAACTGAAATCGCCGACCAAAAGAAAAGAGCCCCGTCGAGGACGGGGCTCTCAGAATTCTCAGGTCGTCCGGCCTTACTTGAGGCCGGTCGAGATCGAGGTGAACTTGGTGTTCAGCGTGGTGCCGAGATTGTTGACCACGGTGATGATGGCCAGCGCGATGCCGGCAGCGATCAGGCCGTATTCAATGGCGGTGGCGCCGGATTCATCCTTCACAAAGCGCGCAACGAGGTTCTTCATAGAGTGCTCCAAATGGGTACACGAGGCTACAACTGATCTGGTCTTTTCGGCTTCCCAGCGCCGCCCGACCATGGAACCGAACGTAGTGGCAAAGAATTTCGCCGCAGTTAATTCGACTGCGTAAACACAGAGCGGTTTGCACGTATTCGCCGATGGTAAACCGAAATCCAAAACAATCCGTTAAATTGTCCGGACATGAAACGGCCCCCGCCGCCGGTTTACCCGAAGTTATGACCGCCATGGTCCAATGCCCGCCGCTCGGCCAACCGACAAGAACAACAGGACGACGAGGCGGAATGTCCCTTTCCTTTGCCAACAGCATCGCGATGCAGAGCCGCGCGCGAGCCCTGGTGCCGCTCTGCGTCGGTGCCGGCGCCTATCTCTTCTTCCTCCATGTCGGCGACACGCTGCTTCAGGACTCCGACTCGTTCTGGCAGATCAAGATCGGGCAATGGATCCTCGATCACGGCACTGTCCCCACCACGGATTTCTATTCCTTCACGCGGACGGGCGCGCCGTGGATTTCGACGTCGTGGCTGTCGCAAGTGCTGTTCGCCTTCTCCCATGCGCAATGGGACTGGGCAGGTCCCGTCATCCTCACCACGATGGCGGTCGCGCTCACGGCCGCCATCTTCGTCTATCTGCTCGACGCGCAGATCGAGGCGCCGCGTGCGGTGCTGTTTGCGATGCTGGCGCTGCTGCTGTCGCTGCACCACGTCCTGGCGCGTCCGCATATTCTGGCGCTGCCCGTCATGGTGGCGTGGGTCGGCCTGCTAATGGCGGCTGCCGACCGCAGGCGCGCGCCGTCCTGGTATTGGCTGCCGCTGATGGCGCTCTGGGCGAACCTGCATGGCGGCTTCGTGCTCGGCCTGGCGCTGATCGGTCCGATCTCGCTCGAGGCCGTCGAGCACGCGGAAAAAGGGCGGCGGCTTCAGCTGTTCATGCGCTGGGTGCTGTTCGGCATCGGCGCACTGATCGCGAGCTGCTGCACGCCCTACGGCTGGAAGACGCTGCTGGGCGCGACCAACATCCTCAGTCTCGGCGAGCTGTTGTCGCTGATCTTCGAATGGATGCCGGCGAACTTTGCCACGTTCAGCTCGTTCGAAGGCGCGCTGCTCGGCCTGATCGCATTCGGCTATTATCGCGGCCTCGTGCTCTCGGCGCCGAGGATCTTCCTGATCCTGTTCCTGACCTGGAGCGCATTGACCCATGTCAGGAGCATCGAGGCATTTGCCTTCCTGGTGCCGCTGGTGCTGGCGAAGCCGCTCGGCCAGATGGTTACGCGCCCGCAGCCGGACGCCACCGGCACCGACCGCTGGCCGGCCCGCTATGTCACCGCGCTTGGCGCACTGATGATCGTGGCCGCGGGCTGGACCTCGACCTCGCTCTACATGGGGCACAACCGCTTCACCTTCACGATGACGCAGACGCCGGTTGCCGCCGTCGACCTGCTCGAGCAACGCAAGGCCCAGCGCATCTTCAACGCCTATCAGTTCGGCGGCTATCTGATCTCGCGCGACATCCCTGTCTATGTCGACGGCCGCGCCGAGCTCTATGGCGAGACATTCGTCATGGATTTCTTCAAGGCGACGGAGGGCAAGAAGCCCGAGCTGCTTCCGCGCCTGCTGGATGAGTACAAGATCGACGCGACGCTCCTGGTCGCCGATGCGCCGGGCCCGCAGATCCTCGATCAGCTCAAGGGCTGGAAGCGGATCTATACGGACGACATCGCGGTGATCCATGTGCGAACCGCCGACGCACAGGCCGGTGCGGCGCCGCAAGCGGAGACATCGCGGGAAGCTTTCAAGTGAGCGTGTCCGTTCAGCGGCCGATGCCCGGTCCATCGCGCAGCTGGAGCGGGATTCCCCTCATGCTCCTGCCGGCGATGGCGATCGCAACGCTGTTCGGCTGGGGTATCCTGATCTCCACCCTCGTCCATCCCGGCTGGATCGGCCTGAACCACATCGGCCCCGGCACCGACTGGATGGTGTTCTACGGCGCCGTCAGGTCGATGCTCGCCGGCAATCTTGCACTGGTCATCGATGGCGACGCGTTCACCGCCTATCTCAACCGGTCGTTCGCATCATGGCTGACGGTGCCGCTGGAGTTCCGTCCGTGGTTCTATCCGCCCAGCTTCCTCGTTCTGCTGCTACCCGTCGCGCCGCTTGGTTTTGTCGGCTCCTATGTCGCATTCCAGGCCGCGACTGCAGGCTTCCTGGCCTGGGCGTTTCGCAACCGGGCCGATCAGCCGCAACTGACGCCCTACATCATCGCGGCGGTTCTGGTCTCGCCAGCCGCAGCCCTCAACCTGGCCGATGGACAGTGCGCCTTTCTCGTTGCCGCGCTGCTGGTCGCGGGCGTCAGGCTGCTCGGACCGCGGCCGCTCCTTGGCGGCGCAATCCTCGGGCTTCTGAGCTTCAAGCCGCAATTCTTCCTGCTCGTCCCGCTCGCGCTGCTGGGCTTGCGCCAATATCGCAGCCTGTGCGCTGCTGCATGCTCGGCATTCGCATTGGCGGTTGCAAGTGCCATGGTTTTTGGCGTCGAATTGTGGCTGTGGTGGATACCGCAGGCGCTCAACAATCTGGTCAGCCCCGATGCGAAATGGCTGGGCTATGGCCGCATCTGGGGCCACAGCGTCTGGGCCTGCGCGGTGCTGCTGGGCGTGCCGGAACGGCTGGCCTCGATGCTGCAACTGGCCGCGATCCTCTCGAGCGCGGCGGCGACCTTGGTGGCGTTTCGCTCCTCGCTCAGCACCGACAACAAGCTGATCGTATTGCTTGCGGCAACCGTGCTGGCGGCCCCGCATTCGGGCCCCTATGATGCGACGCTGCTGGCGGTCGCCGTCGTGCTGTGGCTTGCCGCATCGATCGATGCTCCGCGCTTTCGCGACTGGCTGATCGGGCTCGGCATCTGGATGGTGCCGTTGCTCAGCCCGGCCGTCTATGTCCCGGCGGGAAGGCTGTCACCGCTCCTCACCGTCGCACTCATTGGCCTCGTCTTCGGCGCGTTGCGCAGCCCGGCGAGATCCGGCGGGCCGGCAATTCCCGCGTCGTCGACGCGAGGAGCGTGAAACTGAGGCGCGTCCCACCCTTGTCCCCGGACGTGCTTCACCGCGTTGGGAAGTGACGCACCCGTCTGCCGTGCGGTAATAGCCGATGGTTGAACAGGAGAGCACATCATGCTGCTTCGCAGTCTCGTCATCGCGCTTCTCGTCACGGTCTCGCTCAGCGCCGCCGACGCGGCGCCACGATGGCTGAACCTGCCGCCGACGCCAACATTACCCAGGGCAACGCAGAGCGGCTTCGCGCCCGTCAACGGCATCAAGGTCTGGTACGCAATGTTCGGCCGGGGTGAGCCGGTGCTGCTGCTGCATGGCGGCCTCGCCAACGCCAACTACTGGGGTCACCAGGTTCGCGCGCTGCAACGGCGCTATCAGGTCATCGTCATGGAAAGCCGCGGGCATGGGCGCAGCAGCCGCAACCAGGAGCCGTATGGCTCCGATTTGATGGCTTCGGACGTGGTCGCGCTGCTCGACCATCTCAAGATCAAGAAGGCGGCGATCGTCGGCTGGAGCGACGGCGCGATCATCGGCCTCGACATCGCCATGAAGCACCCGGAGCGGGTGAGCAGGCTGTTCGCCTTCGCCGCGAACTCGGACCCGTCAGGCGTTGCGGATATCGCGACGAGCGACGTCTTCAACGCCTACATCGCCAGGGCGGGAGACGAATACAAGCGCCTCTCGCCGACCCCGACCGAGTACAAGAGCTTCGTCGACGAGATCACCAAGATGTGGGAGAGCCAGCCGAAATGGACGGCGTCGGACCTCGCGACGATCAAGATCCCGACCTGGATCGTCGATGGCGATCACGACGAGGCGATCAAGCGCGAGAACACCGAGTTCATGGCGGCGAACATTCCGGGGGCCGGCCTGCTGATCCAGCCGGAGGTCAGCCACTTCTCGTTCCTGCAGGATCCGGAGCAATTCAACGACGATGTGATGCGTTTTCTTGAGCGTGGCGGTGACGGGGCCGCGAAGTGAGAAGATCGTGGGGCGGGCAGAGCGCAAGCGTGCCCACCCTCGTGAGCACGGGCACGGCGCAACTACAACGTCATTGCGAGCGCAGCGAAGCAATCCAGAGTCTTTCCGCGGCGGGATTTCTGGATTGCTTCGCTGCGCTCGCAATGACGGAGCTTGCAGCTACAGCGCGCCTCTCTCTCGTCGCCCGGACGCGCTGGAGATGGTGGGCACGGCGCTATGGCGCCTTTGCCCACCCTACTTCTTAGGCGGACGATCCTTCACGGGGATCACGAGCTTCAGGCCGGACCAGACGTCGTCTACGGCGCAGACCTTGATGTCGACGAGACCGTTTGCGAGCGCGGTCACGCGCACCAGCGTTTCCGTCACGTCGGTGACGACACCTGAGGCCTTCTTCGGCCATGACGCCCAGATCATCCCGTCGGGTGCGATCGCCTTGCGGTAGCTGCGCAGCTTGACCGCAAAGCCCGTCGCTTCGGTCGCGAAGACATGCACCATGTCGAGCGGCGCCTTGGCGGTCCTTGCGATCTTCACGTCATCAGGCAATTCACCGACGACATCGCGATAGGCCGTCGAAAGGCCGTCCACAAAAATACAAAAGCCCGGCTTGATGCCGAGCTTTTGCACTAGCGGTTTGCCGGAATAGCCGGCCACGGAGGCTTTACGCCTGCGGCTGCGGCTCCAGGCCCGGATCCGGATCGGGCCGCGGGCGCGACTTGCCGGCCGGGGGCACGGCGGAGGCGCGCGGCGTGGTCGGCTCGAGCACGGACTCGCGGTTCGGCTTCTTGCCCTTGAGCAGATCGACAATCTCGTCACCGGAGAGCGTCTCGAACTCGAGCAGGCCCTTGGCCAGCGCCTCGAGGTCGGCATGCTTCTCGGTGAGGATGCGGGTCGCTTCCTTGTAACCTTCCTCGACCAGGCGCCGAATTTCGGAGTCGATCTTCTGGACGGTCGCTTCAGAGGCGTTCTGCGTGCGCGACACCGACATGCCCAGGAAAACCTCGTCCTGGTTCTCGCCGTAGGAGACGGTGCCGAGCTCTTCCGAGAGGCCCCAGCGCGTCACCATCATGCGGGCCAGGCGCGTCGCCTGCTCGATGTCGGAGGCGGCGCCCGAGGTCACCTTCTCGCGGCCGAAGATCAGCTCTTCGGCGACACGGCCGCCCATCATGATGGCGAGGCGCGAGGTCATCTGCTCCAGCGACATCGACAGCTTGTCGCGCTCGGGCAGCTGCATGACCATGCCCAGCGCGCGGCCGCGCGGGATGATCGTCGCCTTGTGGATCGGATCGGTCGCGGGCACGTTGAGGCCGACGATGGCGTGGCCGCCCTCGTGATAGGCCGTCAAGAGCTTCTCTTCCTCGGTCATGACGAGCGACTTGCGCTCGGCGCCCATCATCACCTTGTCCTTGGCCTCCTCGAACTCGGCCTGGGTCACCATCCGCTTGTTGCGGCGGGCGGCGGTGAGCGCGGCTTCGTTGACGAGGTTCATCAGGTCGGCGCCGGAGAAGCCCGGGGTGCCGCGCGCGATGGTCTTGAGGTTGATATCGGGGGCCAGCGGCACCTTGCGGACGTGGACCTTGAGGATCTGCTCGCGGCCGACGACGTCAGGATTGGGCACCACGACCTGACGGTCGAAGCGGCCGGGACGCAGCAGCGCGGGATCGAGCACATCAGGACGGTTGGTGGCGGCGATCAGGATCACGCCCTCGTTCGCCTCGAAGCCGTCCATCTCGACCAGCAGCTGGTTCAGCGTCTGCTCGCGCTCGTCATTGCCGCCGCCGAGACCGGCGCCGCGATGACGGCCGACGGCGTCGATTTCGTCGATGAAGATGATGCAGGGCGCGTTCTTCTTGGCCTGCTCGAACATGTCGCGGACGCGGCTCGCGCCGACGCCGACGAACATCTCGACGAAGTCGGAGCCGGAGATGGTGAAGAACGGCACGTTGGCCTCGCCCGCGACCGCACGCGCGATCAGGGTCTTACCGGTGCCGGGAGGGCCGACCAGCAGCACGCCGCGCGGAATGCGGCCGCCGAGGCGCTGGAACTTGCCGGGGTCGCGCAGGAATTCGACGATCTCCTGCAGGTCCTGCTTGGCTTCGTCGACGCCGGCGACGTCCTCGAAGGTGACGCGGCCATGCGCCTCGGTGAGCATCTTCGCGCGCGACTTGCCGAAGCCCATCGCCTTGCCGGCGCCGCCCTGCATCTGCCGCGACAGGAAAATCCAGACGCCGATCAGCGCGATGAAGGGCAGCCAGGAGACCAGCAGCGAGACGAACCAGGGCACGTTGTCGCCCGGCGGCTTCGCGGTGATCTGGACCTTGCTGTCATAGAGGCGCTTGACCAGCGTCGGGTCGTTCGGCGCATAGGTCTGGAAGCTGGAGCCGTTGGTGAAGGTGCCGTGGATGTCCGGCCCCTGGATCACGACGTCGCGCACATTGCCGCGGTCAACCTCGCTCAGCAGCTGGGAGAAGGCGATGTCCTGCGAAGAGGCGCGCTGACCCGGATTCTGGAAGAGCGTGAACAACGCCAACAGCAGCAAGACAATGATGACCCAGAGGGCGAAATTGCGCAGATTGGCGTTCATCGATCTTCCTTCGTGGTCGCGCGGATCGCGGCCTGAATCCTTGGGCAGTACGAGGAAATCCCCAAGGAATCCTCTCGGTTAGACGCATACAATTTAGGTGCCGCCCCGGTCGCTGCCAAGGGAACGAGATGGGACTATTTATCCCATCTTAGGGCGATTCCCGCTGAAATAATGGCGACCTACCCGGGGTTTTTCCTGCCTGGTTAAGGTGACCTGACGGCGCTGCCTCGAAACAGCCGGTGTCATGATCCGCCCTCATCTGTCCCTGCGCCGCCGGGCCGGCGCCGGTGCGATCTGGATACGCCCGCCGGCAAGGCTGATCAAGGCTCCCGCAAGGGTCTGCTTCAGGACCGGGCGGCCGTTTGCGGCTGCGCGGGGGCTCGCGGCCATGTCCTGATCAAGGATGGCTTGATCGAGCACGGCCATCAGGGTCTCGACCTTGCCGAGTTCCGCCGGCCCTTCGTGCCCGAGCGCGTTGATGGCCCGCAGCAGGAGCCGCAGCCGGACCTCCTCCGGCAGGGTGGCGAAGGCGCCGGCCTCGAAACTTCGCATGCCCGGCCCATGCGGCGCATCGTCGCGATCCCTCAAACGAAGGAAGCGCTCGGCCCCATCGGTCAGCACCTCCACTGCTGCATTGGCGCGCGCCAGCCTGCCTGCGAGGCGCGCCAGACTGCGGGCGTCGCCGCCCTCGGCCGCAAGCTGCGGCAACAGCGCGCGCAGCCGCGGCCGGGTGAAGGCGGTGTCGCGGTTGGTGGGATCATCGGCAAAGCCGATCTTCGCGCGCTTCAGGGTCGCGATCAGCTGCGCCTTCGGGACGTCGAGCAGCGGGCGCGCCAGCACGATGCCGTCGCGCGGCGTGAGGCGCGCCATCGCCGACAGCCCGGCAAGTCCGCTGCCGCGGACGAGGCGCATCAACAGGGTCTCGGCCTGGTCGTCGCGGGTATGGGCGGTCAGCACATGGCTCGCACCGGCGCTGCGCGCGGCCTGCACGAGCAGGCGGTAGCGGGCCTCGCGCGCGGCCGCGGGCAGTCCCGTCTTCGGCTTGGCGCCGCGCCAGCGCAGGGTCCGGTGTGGCAAGCCAAGCTCGGTGGCGAGCCGCTTCACCTCGCGCGCCTCGCGTGCCGCCTCGGCCCGCAGGCCGTGATCGACGGTGACGACGGTGAGAAGCGGGCCGCGCGCGAGGCTGCGCCGCCAGCGCGCGGCGAGCCACATCAGCGCGATCGAGTCAGGCCCGCCGGACACCGCGAGCACCAGTGCGGGCGCACTTTTCAACTCGGCGAAGAGCTGCTTCGCCTCGCGCACCGAGATCGGAGAATTATCGTCGTCTGACATGGCGCTGCCCAGCAATCACCACCGAATGGCGGGCACGTTTTAGCGCAGCGCCGTCCGCGTTGTCAGCGAGCAACGCCGCGTGGTCAGCACTTCACCCGCTTCTGCTCGCGGTCGACGGCGGCTTTGACGCCGGCGGAGGCGCGCGGATATTTGCGGCCGACCTCGCCGAAGGCGGCGCAGGCGGCCTCCTTCTCCTTCAGCGCGGCCAGCGACTGGCCGAGCCGCAGCAGCGCGTCCGGCGCCTTGGCCGACTTCTCGTATTTGGTGGTGACGGCGAGGAAGGCTTCCGCGGAGTCGCGATATTGCTGGCGCTGGAAGTAGCTCTCGCCGAGCCAGTATTGCGCGTCCCCGAGCAGCGGGTCGCTCGGATACTTCTGCGCAAAGTTCTTCATGGTCTGCTCGGCGAGCGCGTAGTCCTTGCGCTGCATGTAGCCGATGCCGAGATCGAACTCGTCGCGCGGCGTTGCCGAGGGCGGCAGCGTGGTCAGGCCAGCGCCTGCGGCAGGCGCGGGATAACCCTGTTGGGCCGGCGGATAGCCGGGCTGGGCTGCGGGGGGCGCGGCCTGCGGCTGATAGCGCGGGCTGGTATTGGCGAGATCGAGCGGCTCGCCGGCGTTGCGCCCGCCGGGGGCTCCTCCCTGCATCGGCTGCTGCCCGCCGCCGAGGGCGCGCGGCGCGCCGGGCGCGCTCGGATTCTGGCTGGGGTCAAAGGCATCGCCGCGGCGGCGCGAGCCGGGAGCGCCGGGCGCCGGCTGCTCCTGAACGATCGGCGCGGGAGAAGCGCTCTGCGGCTGCTCGTAGTTCGGCTGGGCGGGCTGCTGCTGGCGATAGCCCGGCGCGCCTTGAGAGGGCGAAATTTGGGCGGGCGGCACGGCAGCGACATTGGGCTGGACCGGCGCCTGCCCGGGTGCGGCTTGCGCACCGCCTTCGAGCGCCCGCAGGCGCTCCTCGAGCTGGCGATTGCGGTATTGCAGTTCTTCGTTCTGGCCGGTGAGCTGGCGCAGCTGGTTCTCCAGCCGCTCGATCCGCATCTCGGGATCATCGTCCGTTTGCGCGAAGACGGGCGAGCACAAGGAGAGCAGCGCGGCGGTCGCCACGGTGCCGGTTAATACCTTAAATCTGGATGACATCTTGCCCTGACGACGAAAGCGAAATGGCCTGCGACGGAACATTCGACGCGCCACACATTGAAGGGGAGTACGCCAAAAATGTGACTGCTACAAAGGGGTTTCTGTCACAGATCGCTGAAACGAAACCGGCGCCCGTGAGGGCGCCGGCATGATCGATTCCTGAAGATGAACGGCGCCTGACTGAACGTCAGGAGCTCGCGTTCAGCACGGTCACAGCGCGACGGTTCTGCGACCAGCAGGAGATATCGTTACAGACGGCGACCGGGCGTTCCTTGCCGTAGGAGATCGTGCGCATGCGGTTCGGATCGATGCCGCGCGAGGCGAGGAACGAACGCACCGACTGGGCTCTGCGGGCGCCGAGGGCGATGTTGTATTCGCGGGTGCCGCGCTCGTCGGCATGACCTTCGATGGTGAAGCTGTAGCGCGCATAGGTCTGCAGCCACTGCGCCTGCTTCTCCAGGGTCACGATCGCCTGCGGGGTCAGATCGGTCTGGTCGCTTTCGAAGAACACGCGGTCGCCCACGTTGACGACGAAGTCCTGCTGGCTGCCCGGCGTCGCCGCGTTGGCCATCGCATCCGCAGCAGAGTTCTTGTTGGCGCAGGCGCCCATCGACAGCGCGACAGCAAGCACCGCGGCCAGCTTCAATCCCTGGAGGATACGCATAGGATGTTTCATTCCGGAGCCTCCACGCTCACGTTAGTCCACTGCTGTCCGGTCTACAGGGGGTTGGTTAAGCGAACGTTCCGTCAACCTTGATGGGATGTTGCCAGAGCCGGTCAAATGCCCCCCACCCGGCGAAAAGCACCCGTCATGGTTAATGGGTTGTAAATGTGGCGCGAGGGTGAAGGCAAGCCGCGTTAACCGGCAAATTGGCTGGACTTGCTTGAATTTTGGCCTGAGCCCGGGAAATCCCGGAGCGCCTTCGATCAGTCGGCCCCGCCGGAATCAGGCGTGAGCGGCATCCGGCACCAGCAGCGGCTGCTGCGGCGACAACTGGCGCTGCGCGCTGCGCCCGAACAGCATCCGCCGCTCGAAGGCGGTGGACCGCATGATCGGATAACGCTCGAACACCTTCTTGCGGAAGGTCGGGAAATCCGCCGCCATCAGTCCGAACGGCTTGGTGAGACCGGGAACCAGCCTCGGCTCGGCAATGGTCTCATGCAGAAACACCCGCCGGTAGAAGGCCTGATGCTCGGGACGCACGATCGCGAGGCCGAGATCGGCATTGAAATGCTCGCAGGCCATGTAGGCGAGCCGGGTCGTCAGATAGGGCAATTCCGGAACCCGCTTCACCTGGTCGGGATCGGCGACGAACCGCGTGGGGTCGATCATGACCTCGCCGCGATCGAGTCGCGGCAGCAGGATCTCGGGAAAGACATCGGCCGAGGTCGACTGCCGCCATTCCGACGTCAGCACGCTGATGCGCACGGAGCTGCAAAGCTCGCCGTGGAGATAGACGCCGAAGGTCCACGCGTTCGGCAGTTCGTCATACTGGTCGGTGACGCGCGCGTCCGCAGATTCCTTGACGGCACCTTCGCGCAGGTAGGCGCGGTAGCGGAGATTGTAGATCTTCTCCTTCTCGGCCGCCGTGTCGGCGAGATGATAATCGACGTCGGTGAGGAGCTCTGCACCCCGTCCAACAGCCGAAATGATCGCTCTGGCTGAGGACTGCATTCCAACTCCTTACCCATCACCACTCAACGCATGCGCGCGGAACAACCTCCACGCGCGTGATGATTTATTAACAGCTTCTTAACAATGAAGCAAAGCAATCGAATGGTTAGGGTTAACTCCCCGTAGCACTACGGTGCCCGGCAACAGACTGAAATGGCGGGAAAATCTCGGAAGCGGCGTTAGGCGAAGGAACGCGAGCCGACGACCTGGAGCACGGGTTCGTCGCGCCGGCCATGCGAGGCGTTGAGGAGCTGGCGCATCCGCACGGCGGGCACCGGACGGCTGAACAGATAGCCCTGCGCCTCGGAGACGGTGCCGTCGGCGCTGATCAGCTCGAGCTGCTCGTTGGTCTCGATGCCCTCGACCACGACCGCCATGCCGAGATCGGCGGACAGCCGCGCCACGCCGCGCAACAGCGTCAGCGGCCGGTCGGTGTCGATGCCTTCGAGGAAGGAGCGGTCGATCTTCACCTTCTGCATCGGGAAATTATGCAGGTAGCTGAGGCTCGAATAGCCGGTGCCGAAATCGTCGAGCGAGATGCGCACGCCGAGCGCATGCAGCTGCGACAGGATGTCGTGGGTGAGCTGGGTGTTACGCAGCAGCGAGGATTCGGTGATCTCGATCTCCAGCCGATGCGCCGGCAGGCCCGAGACCTCCAGCGCGTAGCGGATCTCGCTCAGCACGTCGCGCTGGTGGAATTGCTGCGGCGAGAAGTTGACGGCGACGCTGACGCCCTCCGGCCACTTCATGCATTCCATGCAGGCGCGGCGCAGGATCCAGCGGCCGAGATCGACGATCAGGCCCATGTCCTCGGCGACCGGGATGATGTCGACCGGCGACACCGTGCCGCGCACCGGATGATTCCAGCGCAGCAGCGCCTCGCAGGTGGTGATCTTGCCGGACTTGAGATTGACCAGCGGCTGGTAGAACAGCTCGAACTCCTCGTTGGCGAGCGCCTTGCGCAGGTCGAGCTCGAGGATGCGGCGGGCCTCGACGGTCGCCGCCATCTCGTCGCGGAAGAAGCAGAAGGTGCCGCGGCCGTCGGCCTTGGCGCGGTAGAGCGCCATGTCGGCGTTCTTGAGCAGCGTATCGGCGCTGATGCCCTCCGGCGAGGTCAGCGCGATGCCGACGCTGGCGCCGATCTCGACCAGGTGATTGTCGATGCGGTAGCGCTCGCTCAGCCGCTCGACGATGCGGCGGGCAAGGCTCGCGGCATCCTCGGGCGTGCTGATGTCCTGCTGGAACACGACGAACTCGTCGCCGCCGAAGCGGGCGACGAAATCCTCCGGCCGCAGCATCTCGCGCAGGCGGTTGGCGACCGCGCACAGCAGCTGGTCGCCGCAGGGATGACCGAGCGTGTCGTTGACCTGCTTGAACTGGTCGAGGTCGATGAACAGCAGCGCGGAGAGCCGTTCGGCATGGTGCGAAATCGCCAGCAGCCGCTCGATCTCATCGCGGAAGGAGACCCGGTTGGGCAGCGCGGTGAGCTCGTCATAGCGGGCGAGATGGCTGATCCGGGCTTCCGCGTTGGTGCGTTCGGTGATGTCTTCCAGCAGCAGCACGGTGCCGCCGCCGGTCATCGGCTGGAAGGTCCAGGAGAGGGAGCGGCCGCGCGTGGGATTGGGATCGGCGGTGACGATCTCGCGGATCCGCGCGTGCTCGATCTCGGCCAGGATCTGGTTGCCGCTCTCCGCCGAGATGGAGCCTGCTGCGACGCAGGCCGACACGATGTCGGCGGCGGTGGCGCCGCGCTTGACCAGGTCCTCGGGCAAGCTCATCAGTTCGCCGAAGCGATGGTTCATCACCGCAAGGCGCCCGTCGGCGCGAAACATGCACAGGCCGTGCGGCATGTTGTTGAGCGCGGTATCGAACTGGCTCGCCAGCGCGGATTCGCGGAAGCTCGAGGTCAGCGCCTTGACGAAGATCGCATGCAGGCTGAGGTTGATGTTCTTCAGGCCGATGAAGAAGAACACGAGCAGGATGGCAAGACCGATGTGATAGAAGCCGCCGTGCAGGAGCAGCGCGAGCGACATCGGACCGCACGCCAATGCGACGTGCCACTGGATCACCCGGGGCTGGCCGTAATTGCGGGCGGCGCCGCCGGCGGTATAGCCGATGCCGATGGCGACACAGAGCATGTCGGCCACCGGATCCTCGTTGTTGTAGATGACGACGAAGGCCCAGATGCCGAGCACCGCCGCATAGCTGAGCGCGCCGATCCAGTAGCGCGGCTCCAGATGCTTGGCTTCTTCGAATGACAATGGGCGCGTACGGTTTTCGTATCCGCGCATCTGGAACGCGCGTGCTGTGCCGATGGCGATCAGCAGAAATGCGAGCGGCCACAGCCAGACATCGCCGGTCTTCAGCGCAGTCATCACCGCGGCCACGGCCGCAGAGGCCGAGCCCAGGAAAATCGCCCAGAAATTCTGCACCATAGAGTTGATGAGAGCGGCGTGGAGTATCGGCTCCAGCTCGTCTCGATCGCTCTGCTTCTGGTCGGCCAGCTGCATCGGCTTGTTACGCGTCCTGTTTGGCGCGTACTTTTACCCAGCCCAGGTGAAGCTTTCCTGAGGGAACATCGTTAAAGGCGGGTTGTTTTTCGGCAATAGCGAACCTGTTTCTGCTGAAATATCAATCAACTAGGCAAGCCTTGCCGGGCGCAAGGTGAAGGAAAGCTTGCCTTCCGCCCAGAAAGCGAAAAAATCGGTGTGATTTTTCGAAAAGATCGCGCGTCCGAAGACGCGATCTATTGACCCGCCGTCGAAGACAATAGCGGCGACCATGCCGGGTCGGAGGCGAAGCCCGGCGTCGGCACCTTCAGCTCGTTGCGGCCGGAGATGTCGACGGAGTACAGCGATGGCCCGCCATTGCCGCCGGGATCGCGGAAGAACATCAGCACGCGGCCGTTCGGCGAGAAGGTCGGGCCCTCGTTGTGGAAGCCGGAGGTGAGGAGCCGCTCGCCGGAGCCGTCCGGCTTCATGACGCCGATCGAAAACTGCCCGCCGCCTTGCCTGGTGAAGGCGATGTAGTCGCCGCGCGGCGACCACACCGGCGTCGAATAGCTGGCGTTGGTGTCGTCCTTGGAGAAGGAGATGCGCTGCGCAGCTCCCCCGCCCGCCCCCATCACGTAGATCTGCGACCTGCCGCCGCGATCGGACTCGAAGCAGATGCGGGTGCCATCCGGTGAGTAAGACGGAGAGGTGTCGATCGCCGGCGTGTCGGTGAGGCGCGTGGTCGAGCGCGAGCGCAGATCCATCACGAACAGGTTGGAATTGCCGCCCTGCTGCAGGCTCATGATGACGCGCTGGCCGTCGGGCGAGAAGCGCGGCGCAAAGGTCATGCCGGGGAAGTTGCCGACGATCTCGCGCTGGCCGGTCTCGATGTTGAAGAGATAGACCTTCGGATCGCCCTGCCCGAACTCCATATAGGTGATCTCTTGCGAGTTCGGCGAGAAGCGCGGCGTCAGCACGAGGTCTGAGCCGCGGGTCAGATAGCGCACATTGGCGCCGTCCTGGTCCATCATCGCGAGCCGCTTGACGCGACGCTCCTTCGGCCCGGACTCGTCGACGAACACCACGCGGCTGTCGAAATAGCCCTTCTCGCCGGTCAACTTCTCATAGATCTGATCGGAGATGATGTGGGCGATGCGGCGCCAATATTCCGGCGAGGTGAAATATTGCTGGCCGGCGAGCTGCTGGCCGGTGACCACGTCCCACAGGCGGAATTCGGCCTTGAGGCGGCCGTCCGGCTGCCGCGTCATGCGGCCGGTGACGAGCGCCTGCGCATTGAGGGTCTTCCAGTTCTCGAATTGCGGCGCGACGTCGATGTTGCTGATGCGCTCGATGAAGGCGGCCTGGTCGATCGGGGCAAACAGGCCCGAGCGCTTCAGATTGTTGGTGATGACCTGCGTGACGCCGTTGCCGACGTCACCGTCGGCGGGCGAGCCTGGCACGAAATTGCTGATCGCGATCGGGATCGGCCGAAACTCCGTGGGATCGATGCGAAGCCGTCCCTGCGGCTGCTGAGCGAAGGCCTGTCCGCCTCCGAGCATCGCGAGCGTCGATCCTGTCAGGGTCATGAAGCGGCGGCGGTTCATCGAGCGGACGTCATTCATTGCAAAGTTCTTTTGTTCGGATGTCACAACATATCTTTCAGGCCGAAAGTCATCGGAATGAGCTTCCAGCTCTCGTACTGCTGCTTCGGCATGAATGAATAGACCTGGCACTGCACGATGGCGCGCTTGGCGCTCTCGGCCACCGCCTGGGCGATCGAGCGCGACGGCCCCCGCACCGCGACGACGACGGGCTCGGACGCGAGCGATCCGTCGATCTTCATGGGAATGTCGATGTCGGCTTCGTACTGGTCGGCGTCCTGCCCGTTATAGGTCGGCGTGAAGCAGCGCTTGACCGCGCCCTGGAATGCACCTCGCCAGGTCGCGACGTTGTTGGCGGCCGTCCCGGTCGCCGATCCCAGCGCGGCGGACGCATTCAGCGCCGAGCCGGTGAGCTCGTGCCGGGTCGCAGCGCGCTTGTCGAGGTCGCGCTGGATCTGCGCGGGATCGAAGCTGCGCTCCTTGGGCTTCGGCTGCTGCTGCGGCTGCACCGCCGCGACCTTCTGCTCCACGGGCTTGGGCGGCGGCTTCTTGGTGTCCAGCTTCTTCTGGAGCTCAGCGATCGGATCTTCCTTGGCTGGATCAGGCTTCTTCTCCTGCGGCTTCGGCTCTTCCTTCGGTTTCGCCTCGGCCACGGGCTTCGGCGGCTCGGGCTTCTTCTCGACCGGCTTCTCGACGGGTTTGGGCGGCGGCTCGGGCGTCGAGTTGGTCTTGATCAGCTCTTTCTTCTCGGTGACCTTGCCGACGGCGTCCTCTTCGGGCTTGGCTTCCGCGATCTTCTCGACCTTGGGCTTCGGCTCTTCCTTCTTGCCGGTCTTCTGCCCCGCCATCATCTTGGCGAGCTGATCGGAGGAGATGATGTCGACCGGGAGCGACTCTTCCGGCGCGACAAAGGCCCTGCTGCTAAAGGTGACGAGGCCCCATCCAAGCACGAGGACGTGGAGGGCAATCGACGCAACGAGTGTCTTGTCGACGTTCACCTTCACCGGCCTAGGACCCCTGATCCGCTTCGGTGACGAGCGCCAGCTTCTTGAATCCGGCGCCGGACAACAGGCCCATGACCCTGGCTACCGTGCCGTAATCCGCCTTCTTGTCGGCGCGCAGATAGATGCGCTCCTCGAGCCCGCCGCGCGCATCCGTGATCGCCTTCAGCTTCGGCACCAGCTCGTTGATCGCGACCTCGGCGTCGTTGATGAAGACCTTGCCCTTGATGTCGACAGACATCTGAAGCGGCTTCTGGTCGTTGTTTTCGAGGCTCTTGGCCTGGGTCTGCGGCAGGTCGAGCGGCACACCGACCGTCAACATCGGCGCCGAGACCATGAAGATGATGAGCAGCACCAGCATCACGTCGACCATCGGCGTGACGTTGATCTCGGCCACGACGGGCTTGCGCCGACCACGGCGCCCGCCGCCTCCGGACGAACTGGCTACGTTCATCGCCATGATCGAATGCCCAAATTGCCCTTCACACTATACATGCCGTCCGTCAGCCCCGCTCGTCGATCTGACGCGACAGAATGGCTGAAAATTCATCGGCGAAGCCTTCGAGCCGCTGGGCCTGCCGGTTCACCTCGGATGTGAACTTATTGTAGAAAATAGTGGCAGGAATGGCGGCGATAAGGCCGACGGCGGTCGCAAACAGCGCCTCGGCGATACCGGGGGCGACCACCGCAAGGGAGGTATTTTTCGACGCCGCGATCGACTGGAAGCTCGACATGATGCCCCAGACCGTGCCGAACAGGCCGACGAAGGGACCGGCGGAGCCGACCGTGGCGAGCACCAGCAGGCGCCGCTCCAGGCGCTCGACCTCACGGGCGATCGAGACGTTCATCACCTTGTCGATGCGCATCTGAAGGCCCGCGACCGAGCGGGCGTGGCTCTCGAACGAGCGCTTCCACTCGCGCATCGCCGCGACGAAGCAGGCAGCCATGGAATGCGTCGGCTTGGCCGAGAGGGTGCGGTAGAGCTCCTCGATCGACTCGCCGGACCAGAAGGCCTGCTCGAAACGGTCCATCGAGCGGCGGGTGCGGGCAAACAGGAAGATCTTGTCGATGGCGATCGCCCAGACCCAGACCGAGCAGGACAGAAGTCCCAGCATCACCGCTTTCACGATCCAGTGAGCCTGCCAGAACAGCGCAATCAGCGACACGTCCGCGGAAGCGGCAACCGGAAGGGCTGACTGAGCCACGTCGGCCGGATTCATAAGCAGTATCCTCTCAAGGCGATCGTTACCTGATGCTCCGCGGCAGCAAATGACCGCCGGTTCCCCAACTGCCGCGCTAGAACCGGCGCGGCCGGCAAGCCCGCTCAAAGCCTTGTCTTTCTGGGGTGCAGGGGGCTCGTCCAAAGCCGGCCGCCTGCTTTCCCTGCCAAGATGTCAAAACTATGGGCCTCGACGACGGCTATGGGCGCGATTGTCCGTTCTTACCAGAGCCCGGCGATAGTTAATGCGGGGTTACCGGAGCTGAATTTGGCTGCGGGAAAGGTAGGCGGTGCAGGCGGTTGGCGGCTTTGGGCGGTGCATGGCGGCCGACGGACCGGAGCGGATCCCACTGGCGGCGGGTTCCCACCACCCTTGCCAGGGAAGGCCAGGGAGGGGTGCCGCACAGGGGGACTCGTGGCGCTACGACACTGCGCAACCGACCGCCCCTTCTGGAACCTCCTCCCCCGCCCAGCCCGCAATCGCAGGGAGCGTCGTGTGCGCCACAGCTACACCACGCCCACATGCTCCATCTCGCATCTCGCGGCGGGCACGAGCTGATAGGCTGAGCTCGCGGACAACAATGTGCCGGCATCACCGGCCAGCCCGAGGAGCATCCCATGTCGAAACCACAAACCAATATGCGGTGGATGGCCGCCGCGATCGTATCGGTCGGCCTCGTCACGTTCGGCGCCGCGCGCGCGGCATCGGTCGCGCCGGTCGCCGCGCAAAACGGCATGGTGGTGTCCGCGCAGCATCTGGCGACCCAGGTCGGTGTCGATGTGCTGAAGCGCGGCGGCAATGCCGTCGATGCCGCTGTGGCCGTCGGTTATGCCTTGGCCGTCGTCTATCCGGCCGCCGGCAATCTCGGTGGTGGCGGCTTCATGACGATCCAGCTCGCCGACGGCCGCAAGACCTTCCTCGATTTCCGCGAGACGGCGCCCAAGGCAGCGACGGCCAATATGTATCTCGACAAGGATGGCAACGTCATCAAGGGCATCTCGACCAAGGGGCATCTCGCTGTCGGCGTGCCAGGATCCGTCTCGGGGATGGAATATGCGCGCGAAAAATACGGCACCATGAAGCGCGCCGACCTGCTCGCCCCCGCGATCCAGCTCGCCGAACAGGGCTTTGCGCTGGACCAAGGCGACATCGACTTGTTGCGCACGGCGACGAAGGATTTCGAGGAAGACCCCGCGTCCGCCGGTATCTTCCTCAACAACGGCAAACCGTTCGAAGTGGGTGAGAAGCTGGCGCAGTCGGAACTCGCCAAGACACTGCGCGAGATCAGCAGCAAGGGCACCGACGGCTTTTACAAGGGCTGGGTCGGCAGCGCCATCGTGGCATCGAGCCAGGCTGGCAAAGGCCTGATCACGCAGGACGACCTCGACAGCTACAAGACGCGCGAGCTCGCACCCGTCGAATGCGACTATCGCGGCTACCACGTGATCTCCGCGCCGCCACCGAGCTCGGGCGGCGTCATCATCTGCGAGATCCTGAACGTCCTGGAGGGCTATCCGCTGAAGGAGCTGGGCTATCATTCCGCGCAGGCCGTGCACGTGCAGATCGAGGCCATGCGGCACGCTTACGTGGACCGCAACAGCTATCTCGGCGATCCGGATTTCGTGAAGAATCCGCTCGACCGCCTCCTCGACAAGAATTACGCGACCAAGATCCGCGCCGTGATCGATCCGAACAAGGCCGCGATCTCCAAGGACATCAAGCCGGGCGTCGCGCCGCACGAGGGCAGCAACACCACGCATTATTCAATCGCGGACAAGGACGGCAACGCCGTATCGGTGACGTACACGCTGAACGATTGGTTCGGCGCCAAGGTGACGGCGGCCAAGACCGGCGTGCTGCTGAACGACGAAATGGACGACTTCACCGCCAAGGTCGGGGTGCCGAACCTTTATGGCCTGGTGCAGGGCGAGGCGAATGCCATCGCTCCGGGCAAGCGGCCGTTGTCCTCGATGAGCCCGACCATCGTCACCAAGGACGGCAAGACCGTCATGGTCGTGGGCACGCCCGGCGGCAGCCGCATCATCACGGCCGTGTTGCAGACCATGATCAACGCGATCGACTACGGCATGAACGCACAGGAGGCCGTCGACATGCCGCGTATCCACCAGCAATGGCTGCCGGACCTCACCAACGTCGAGAACTACGCGCTGTCACCGGACACGCAGAAGATTCTAGAGGGGATGGGGCACAAATTCGGGCCGCCGCAACCGGCGAACCACCTCGCGGTCATCATCGTCGGCGCGCCCTCGCTGAACGGCGAGCAAGTCGGCAATAACCGCTACTACGGGGCCAATGATCCACGCCGCAACAGTGGACTGGCGGCCGGGTATTGATCGCCTTCCCCACCCTTACGACTGAATACCCCGCGAAAGCGGGGTATTCAGTTCGTAGCCCGCATGGGGGATTTTCGGGCGATCCCGGATATCGCTTCGCTCATCCGGGCTACGGCGCCCTTCCCTCACCACTTCTCCTTCGAGGTCCGCACATCGAGCTCGAACGACCAGGCACGTTCGGGCTGGCGGTAGAGGAAGGCGAAGCCATCGACGATGCCTTCGATGTCGATCAGGCTGTCTTCGCGGCTCGCCGCATCGGGAAAGCGCGAAAGGATCTTGTCGCCGGCGATCGCACCGTCGACCACGACATGGCCGACATGGATGCCGTCGCTCGCATATTCCTTGGCCATCGCCTGTGCCAGCGTGCGCAGGCCAGCCTTTGACGAGTTGAACGCACCATAGCCGGAGCGTCCGCGCAGCGAGGCGCTGGCGCCGGTGAAGAGCAGCGTGCCTGCCTTCTTCGGCACCATGCGACGCACCGCCTCGCGGCCGAACAGGAAGCCGCCGAAGCACACGACGCGCCAGGCCTTCTCGAAATAGTCGGCTTCCATCTCGATGATCTTGCCGGGCGTATTGTTACCGGCGTTGTAGATGGCGAGATCGAGGTCTTCGCCGGCGGCATCAAACAGAGCGACAATTTCGCTCTCGCTGGTCGCGTCCGCGACGATGGGCACGGCCGCTCCGCCCGCCTTGATGATGTCGTCTGCGACCGCCTGCAACGCGGACAGCGTGCGGCCCGCGACGATCACCTTGAGGCCATCGGCCGCAAAGCGCTTGCAGAGCCGGGCCCCGAGCCCGCGGTCCGGGCCGACACCGATCACGATTGCCGTCTTCATGGGGTGGCTCCGTACAATGATGGGATCAGGCCGCCGAGGCAGGTTCGGGGCAGTTGGTCAGCCGCGCGGGATTGCCGACGGCCGTGCAGCCAGCGGGCACGTCTGACGTCACGAGCGCGTCGGCGCCGATCTTGGCGAAATCGCCGATGCTGATGTCGCCGAGGATGGTCGCACCACCGCCGATATAGACGCCGCGGCCGATCCGCGGTGAGCGCGTCGGCAGTTCACTGCCGCGACCGATGCTGACGTTCTGGAGGATGGTGACCTCGTCGCCGATTACCACATTGGCGCCGATCACGATGCCCGTGGCATGGTCGAGATAGACCGATGATCCGATGCTGGCGGCCGGATGGATGCTGACCTGCAAGGCATTCGAGGCCTCGTTCTGGAACAGCAGCGCCGCATCGCGATGATCGTGGAGCCAGAGCCAGTTCGAGACGCGCCAGGCTTGCAGCGCGACATAGCCCTTGAAATGCAGCAGTGGCGGCAACAGGTCGGCGATGGCGGGATCGTGGATCGCGATGGCCTGCAAGTCGCGGCTGGCCAGCTCGATCAGATCGGGCGAGCCGCGAAAGGCAGCAAGGGAAAAGGCCGAGACGCGCGCGCGCTCGGCTTCACTGCCGCCGAGCCGACGTCCGATCAGATCGGACAAGGCCGCGGCGAAATCATCATGAGCGAGAATGGTGCCGGCAAGGGCCCTGCCGAAGATGGGATCGGCGTCCGCCACGCGCTGCGCCTCGCCGCGGACCTGCTGCCAGAGCCTGTCGCTCGTCATGATCGCAGCTTCCGCCATTGTCGCCTCCGGCCCATCCGCGTTTGTAGCTGCGAATATAGGCGGTCCGCATCAAGGCGCCAGTGATGCCGGAGGGACGTAACGCCGCTCGGGGGCGCGACCCGACCGCGCCCGCTTGCGCAGGCACAGCGCATACAGCCAGCCGCCGCCTGCGACGAGGGCCGGCAGGACGTAAAGCGCGAAATCGCGGAGCAGGATCATGGGGCAAGGTCCGCTGTCGCAAACTTGACGGCGCGCCGCAGCGCGAACGCGGCAAGCTCGTAGAGGGCGCAGCTGAGAAAGATCTTCCAGGCATCGGTGGTCACGAGGTCCTGATAGGACTTGATCTCCGTCGGCCAGTGGTTGAGGAACGCGATCGCGAGCGGCACTGAGACGCCGAACCGGTCGAATAGCGCCGAGGCGCGCTCGAGGAGCGCGATACGCTGGCTGATCTCGTTGCGTTCGGCGGTCATGGTCGTACCCGTTGGCGCGCACGGGAGGCGCGCTGTCAGGGCTTGGTCGGGCCTGGCGCGAATCGGGTTCTACCGGTCCTGCACATGTGCGTGATCAACGCCACATAGCGAATGCCGGCCGGGGCACAGGCGGAAATGGCAGTCGGGATCGGACGCGCAGCTGCCATAGACGACGCTGATATAGCCCAGCGCCGCGAAGGCGGTCACGCCAAGCAGCAGGCGGGTCCAGGGGTCCATGATGCGCCTCGTCCATGCAAGAGCAGCGCGGCCCGGTGGGACAGCGCGCGCAAGTCTTGGTGTCGCTGAACCGTGCGCCGGTTCTGAATCAAAAGCGCTGGCCTATCTATCCACGCCTTGCCATGCGGTATGAAGAACGTGGATGCCCGGGACAAGCCCGGGCATGACGACCTCTCATCTGCGTGGAACGGAGCTCTCCCCAAAACCAAACCGCCCGCCTGCGGGGTACGCAGGCGAGCGGCTCGGGGCCATCAGGACTTTGGGGGCATGCGCCTGAAGGCTTTGAGAAGTGTCCAGATCAACCCTGCTGCTGGTCGGTCGGCGGCGGGGTCGGACGCGTCTTGTGCTGCGCCATGAACTGGTCGAACTCTTCCTTGTCCTTGGCGTGACGCAGACGGTCGAGGAAGTTCCTGAACTCGACCTGCTCCTCCTCGAGCCGCTGCAGCGTCTCGGTGCGATATTCGTCAAAGGCGCGGTTGCCGCTGGAGGGCGGGCCGAAGCCGAAGCCGAAACCGCGGCGCTCCATGCGGCCGCGCATGCGGTCCATCTTGTACTGCATCCGCTCCATCTTGTTCTGCCAGCGATCCTGGTGGCTCCAGCAACCCATTTTTCTGCTCCCGAGTGTGAAAAAGAGAAGGGCGAGTCCGATCGGCCACCAGATGATGAAGCCGAGGATGGTCACGGCGATCCAGCCGGGATGCCAGGGCGTGTCGAGCATGTGGGGGCGCTCATAGTGTTCGTCAGAGGAACCGCGCCATCGATTGACATCAGCGGTGTAGGCCATTTCCATCTCCATCACGGCACCAGCGCCGTTGTGAATGTAAATAACATTTACATAGCTAGCCCATCCCGCGATTTTGTCAAGCCGGCCGCCCGACAGGCCGGGCGAATTATTTGCGCAATTTTATTTCGGCTTGCCCCAGGGGCCACCGGGCGGCACGCCAGAACCGGAGGACGCCTCCGGTGGTACCGGCGGCGGCTCGGCGCTTTTCGCGGGCGGACGGCGATCGGTCGGGAAGCCGAGACCGCGCAGATAGATCAGCACCTCGGCCTCTAACAGTTCGTCCGGCGACATCGGCAGTTTTCGTCGCGCTGCATCGCCGCGCGAGAACAGCGAGGCCACCCCATGCGCCATCGACCAGATGTGCAGCGCCATCATCATCGCCGGCGGCCGCGGCGTGCCGGGCGGTGCGAGTGCCGCGAGCCGCTCCGCCGCGGCGCGAATGATGTTGAAGGCGCGTTCGCTCGCGGCCTGCAAAGCGGGATTGGCATCGACCGGCAGGCCGGATTCGAACATCGCGTTGTAGAATGCCGGCTCCTCGCGGGCGAAGGCGAGATAGGCCCTGCCGACCCGCTCGAACGCGGTGACCGTATCGGGCCGGCCGTCGTCCCAGGCCGCGGTCAAGCGCGCCTCGAACTGCTCGAAGCCGCGCTGGGCGATCGAGGACAACAGTTCATCGCGGTCGCGGAAGTGCCGGTAGGGCGCCGCCGCGCTGACGCCGGCCATGCGCGCGGCATCGGCAAAGGTGAAGCCGGCCGCGCCCTTCTCGGCAATCAGCCCGAGGGCAGCCTGCAACAAGGCTTCCTTCAGGTTGCCGTGGTGATAGCCGCGCTCGGCGCGGCGCGTCTCCTTGCGCCAGCTCATGTGAACGGCTTTTACATGAGCCGGGGGTGAAGGTCACTAGCGCAGGCGGGATTTGGTGAACCCGTATTTTCACTGTCGTTCCGGGGCGGCTCGAAAGAGCCGAACCCGGAATCTCGAGATTCCGGGCTCGCGCTTGCGCGCGCCCCGGAATGACGAAGCTGACTAACCGCCCGGGATCGGCAGCACCGGCATGATCTCGACGCGCTCGCCGGGAAAGATCGCGAAGTGCGGGTGGTTCTCGAACATCTTCGCAGCCGCTTCATGGGACGCGGCGCGGACCACGGTGAAGGCGCCCATCTCGTTGGCGGTGTCGGCAGTGCCCTTGTCGTCGACCCGCTTGGTCTTGCCGAGCGGACCGCCCATCGCCTGGATCGCGCCTTGATGCTTCTCGACCCAACCCTTCCAGGCCGCGATGCCCTCCAGTTCCTTCGCCTTGCGCTCGGCGTCTGACATCGCATTCCATGCAGCCCATTTCGGGCTGGTCTTGCTGCCGAGGAACACGGCGAGATAGGTGTCGGTCATTGGTTCTCTCCTTTGTTGATGACTTTGTTGATGACGGCCGCGAATTCCAATCGCGGCCGCTCTGGCTAGTTCTTCACACCGTCGAAGCCGGCGGCCGCGGCCTGCACGTCCGGCGGAAGGTCGGCCATCTCCTGCACCTGCCGGATCTCAATGACTTCATTGGCCGAGGCCGGGCACTGCTTCGCCCACGCAATCGCCTCGGCACGCGAGTCGACCTCGATCATCCAGTAGCCGCCCAGCACTTCCTTGGCTTCAGTGCAGGGGCCGTCGGTCACAACAGGCTCGCCCGTCGCAAACGAAACGCGCGCGCCCATTGAGGGCGGATGCAGGCCGTCGAGCGTGATCAGGACGCCGGCATCGTTCAGTGCCTCGTTGTAGTGCATCATCGCGGCGACGCGCTCGGGATCGAGTTGCACGTCCGGCGGCGCGGTCTCGTAGCCGAGCGGGATCATCAGCATCATGAATCGCATGGGCAGTTCCTTGCTTACCTGGTCCGTCCGGGATGCGCCGCGAGGCGCAGGCCCGAAATCCGGGGGCGATGAGCGGGCCGAACGAGCCCGCGCTGCCCTGTAAGACGAACGCCTTGCTATGGAATCGACACCGTGGCGAAAATTATTCCGGAGGTCATGCCTCGGAAGTTCCTGCGTCAGCGCGGCTGCGGCAGGAACCGGCCGTCCTGGAACGCAGCGCCGAAATAGACCTCGATCCGGCGAACCTTGCCGCCGGCGAAGGTGAAGAACTCGGTGTTGCGAAAGCTCCTGCCATCTGTCGCAAGGCAGCGATAGGTGACAAAGGCCTCGTCGCCGACGACGAAGATGCGCTCGATATCGTGGCGCGCGATCCAGCCGGTGTCCCGCCAGCAGCGTTCGAAATAGGTCGCCTTGTCGAGGTCGTCGTCGAACGGGCTGGTGAAGCGGAAATCGTCGGCGAGCGCCTCGCTCACCCGTTGCCGGTCGTTGCCGAGATAGGCTGCGAAGAGGTTTCGAATCAGTCGCTCGCGGTCGTCAGGCATTGATCGGCCTCCGTAGAGAAAATCCTCTTGAAGACGATGCACGCACGCTTGCGCCGACATTGCTTGCGGAATTTCACCAGAGACGATGCGAAATTGAACCATTCCGGGGAACTTCACGTGTTCAATTTCAACAGCAAGGCCAGGTTCCAGCACGCCTCGCGTGACCTCCGACATATCGTCGAACATGCAGCGCACATCGGCGGAGCTGGCGTAAGCTCTGGCTTTATCACGATCCCCGTCATCCTTCGAGGGCCGCTGAAGAAGCGGCCACCTCAGGGTGACGGCGATAGATAACGACGCCCTTACCCTACTGCTCCCACCGCCGCGTCGCTTCAGTCGCCCCTTCCGGCAGCGCCTCGAAGACCGGCGCGGCCAGCACGGCATGCACGTGCAGCGTCGCCGTGCCCGAATTGCGGAATCCGTGCTTGCGGCCGGCCGGAATCAGCAGCGACTGGCCGGCCCTCACCGTGACGCGCTCGGCCTCGATCCACATCTCAGCCTCGCCCTCACGCACGGTCAGCACCTCCTCGACCGGATGGCTGTGCGTCGGCGCGCCGGCGCCGGGGGCGACCCATTGCTCGAAGATGCAGAGCGCTGCCGCGCCATTGCGCGCGGAGGTCACCATGCGGGTCGTCACACGGGCCGCCATTCCTCGAGCGGGGTCGCTCCGGGATCGATGGGCATGGCTTCAGGCCCTTTCTTGTGAGGACGAAAGCGAAGTAAAAGGGGCCGGCCCTCGCGTGGGAACAGCCTTTCGAACACAGGACAGACTAGCAAATGCCGCAGGCCCCGCAAAAAGTCGCCCTCGTCACCGGAGCCGCGCGCGGCATCGGGCTTGCGACCGCGAAGAAGTTCCTTGGCGAGGGCTGGCGCGTGGCGCTGCTCGACATCGAGGGGGAGTTGCTCGGCCGCGCGGTCGCCGAGATCGGCCAGGACGAGGCGACGCTCGCGCTGACCTGCGACGTCTCCGACGCGGCCGCGGTCGGCGCCGCGATGACGACGATCGAGCGGCGGTTCGGCCGGCTCGATGCGCTCGTCAACAATGCCGGCATCGCCGTGTTCGCGCCGCTGATGGAGACGCCGGATACCGACTGGCGCCGCGTGCTCGAGGTCAACCTTACCGGCCCGTTCCTCTGCACCAAGGCCGCGGTGCCCTTGATGCGCGACAGCGACGGCGGCGCCATCGTCAACATCACCTCGATCTCGGCGGTGCGCGCCTCGACCTTGCGCGCGGCCTACGGCACCAGCAAAGCGGGGCTCGCGCACCTGACCAAGCAGCTCGCGGTCGAGCTCGCCTCGCTCAACATCCGCGTCAACGCGGTTGCGCCGGGGCCGGTCGACACCGCGATGGCGAAGCAGGTGCACACCAAGGAGATCCGCGCCGACTATCACGACGCCATTCCGCTCAACCGCTACGGTCTCGAGGAGGAGCTCGCGGAGGCGGTCTTCTTTCTGTGCTCGGGAAGCGCGAGCTATATCACCGGCCAAATTTTGGCCGTCGATGGCGGCTTTGATGCAGCCGGCATTGGCCTGCCGACGCTGCGCGGGCAACGGCGCAACGGGTAGGCACGGGATTTGCGGGATGGGCAAGGGCGCGACGCGCCGTGCCCGCCACCTTCTGCGGATTTGTGGTGCCATTGGCGGGCACGCGGAGCCTGTCATCGGGCGCGCACTCGCGCGACCCGGTGGCTTTGCCCACCCTACGACGTCGAATGTGCGGAGAGTACGATGCAACATGCTGCTTTGGTCAAAGCCCTGATGCTCGCGACCGCCCTGCTCGCCTCAACACCCGTTGCCGCCGAAATCCGCATCATCCAGTCACCGGGCGGACAGGTCGGGCCGTTCCTCGACCTGTTCGAGAAGGTGCGCGAGAGCGGCGAGCGCGTGGTGATCGACGGCCCCTGCCTGTCCGCCTGCACGCTGGTGCTGAGCATCGTGCCGGGCGAGCGCATCTGTGTCACCAAACGCGCCGTGCTCGGATTCCATGCAGCGCGTTCGGTCGACCGGCGCGGGCGCTTCTATGCCGAGCCGGAAGCCTCCGACGCGGTGCTCCAAGCCTATCCGGGGCCGGTGCGCGACTGGATCGGCCGCCGCGGCGGCCTCACCTCACGGTTGCTGTTGTTGAAGGGGCGCGACCTCGCCGCGATCTATCCGCGCTGCCGGTGAGGATCGGGCGGCCATCGGCCGTGTGAGCAGCTTGAGCTCGCCGCTGTCCGACGATTGAGCAATTTTGCGGAATTTCGCCTCTCCGGACGCTGAATCCGCTCATCCGCTTCGCAATGCCTGCACAATTTACGCGGTTTGCAGCTTTTCCCTGCAGTCTATGATGGTTGCGGCCAGACTGAGGCTGCGGCGTCGTCACAATCTCAGCAATGGTCACAGACGAGAATGGTTCGACTTTTTCAAGATTACTCATTTTCAAATGGGGCGCTTGCCATGCAGCCCATCGACTTTCGCTACCGCCTGTCGGACCAGGGACGGATCGTCCTCGGCCAACTGAGCTCCGAGGAAACCGTCGAATTCGAACTCCTGTCACGGCGCGACCGCGAGGGCCTGATGGACCTGCCGTCCGAGCTGCGGCTGCTCGAGCTCTACGTGAAGTATGTCGGCTCGGGCGCGGAAGCCGGGCTCGCGCCGACGGAACCCGCCTGGCACGAGATCGCGCCGTCGCGACCGAAGAGACCGCCGCCCTCGCGGACGGCGCGGCCGCGCGGCTACGTCGTTTCGATGATCGTGATCGCAAGCGTCAGCTTCACGCTCATCGCATTGCTTGTGAGCTAAGGGCGCTCGTGAGCTGGCACGCAAGCGCGCCGGCGAAATTGCGCCGGTCTTGCGCGCCATCGGGTTCTAGAAGAACCCCTGGATCATCTGCGCCAATTCCATGCTCGCGCAGATGAGCATACCCCAAAGTGCAAAGTTGATCTGTAGCGCCGCCGCCATCGGTCGCTCCCCTTCCAAGTCGCGCCCATCCCAGTTTGTACAATTTATGAAGGAATGATTAGCGATTCTGACGGGCTGTTCACAGCCTATTATTGCGCCAGTTGTTGTGCGATGCGGTCCCGATCATTTCACGAAGCGGCCCCACTGCTCGCGCAAAGTCATGCGAATCGAGACTCCATATTCGGCCGTGCCGGCCACGTCTTTTCCCTTAGGTTCCATTTAACCGACGCGATGCAAAGTCTCTCACGCGGATTTTGCGTGTCGCGTACCGCACTGAGGGTTCGGCATGATGCGACACGGCTTCGTCTTGCTCACTTTTTGCGCAGCGCTCATGAGCTGCGCGGCGGCGCCGGCGCAGGAGCGTCGTCCGATCGCATGGGACGGCCTCGGACAGAACCCGAACCGGCCACCTGTCACAAAGCGGCGCGCAGCGAACCCCGCACCTGCACAGGAAAATCCCAACCAGGAACGGGAAAGAGTGCTCGGCACCTTGCGCCCCTACTCCGAAGCGTGGTGGGCGGTCCATGACGAAATCGAGGCGGAGAATGACAGGCAGCTCGGCACGAAGCTCGTGATCTGCCCCCGCTGCGTCCAGTCGCCGTCACCCGGCGAGGATGTGACCGGATCGGTCCGTTGAGACAGCGAGCGGCCGACCCGGCGATGGCGTGACCGTCTTGGGCGCGCCCCTCACCCGCAACAATCGAGGGAGGGGCGCCACGTATCAGGCGGTCGCGCCTGTCACATGCCTTCCGCCGGGCAGTTCACCATCCAGGGGATGCCGAACTTGTCGACGCACATGCCAAAACCCTTGGCCCAGAACGTCTTGCTGAAGGGCATGGTGACGGTGCCGCCGTCGGCGAGCGCGTTGAACTTGCGCTCGGCGTCCGCGACATCGGCGATCGTCAGCGAGATCGAGAAGCCCTGCGGCTTCTGAACACGCTCGGGCGGCGCGTCGGAGGCCATCAGCACGCTGCCGCCGGGCAGCGACATCCGCGCATGCATGATCGTCTTCTCGCGGCCGGGTGCGGCCGGCATGTCCGGCGGCGCGTCCGAGGCACGCATCATCGCGTCGATCTTGCCGCCGAGAACCTTGGCGTAGAAGTTGAACGCCGCTTCGCAGGTGTCCTGATAGAACAGATAGGGATTGAGCATCGTTTCTCTCCTTTTCTTTCCTTGGGCAGTGAGGCTCATTTCTTCTCGGTGAGCTTCTTCAGGCTGGTGAGGCCGGCCTCGAAGTCCTTGCCGATCATGTTGTCCATGTTGATGAACACCTGCATCACCTTGGACATGAACGGCGCCGGACCATACATCGCCCATGTGACCAGTGTGGCATCGCCTTGCGGCACAAAGGTGAACTCGGCGGTGTTGTGGCCTTCGAACGGGCGCTCGAAATCGAGCTTGATGCGGAGCTTCGACGGCGTGCTCGCCTCGAGGATCTCCATATGCCCGGCGCCGACATTATTGTTGCCGTCCCAGGCATAGGTCGCGCCCTTGCCCGACGCGGTTCTGCCGAAGATACGCTTCATGGCGGGGTCGCGATCCTCATAGGGCGACCAGGCGGTCCAGCGATGGAAATCGGCGACCAGCGGATAGATCGCATCGGCCGGCGCCTTCAGGGCGAGCGAGCGCTCGACACGGAAGGTGTCGGGTTTTGTCAATGCAAAGACGAGGACGCCCGCTAGTCCGACCGCGAGCATGATGGCGATGATGGCAATGGCTTTCAGCATAGGTAGCTCCGTGGATACGGGCTAAGGACGAAGGGAATGGGCTGGGACCGACACAGCCGGACGATTTTTTCATCGTCCGCCGGAGCCACGACCTGCCCCCCAAGCTCGATCAGGTCGCATCTCGGAGCGTGGCTTGGGCCAGCTGCTGCGCGCGGAACGTCTTCGGATCGACTGCGATCCAAGAATCCACGATCTTTCCGTGGGCCAGCCGGTACATGTTCAAGCCGCGTGCTTCGAACGGCTGGTTGGTCGGCTTGAGATTGAAGAACTGGCCCGTGTGCAACCCCGTTTCATGCCACTGGATGACGACCAGATCGTCTGCTGCAACGACGGTCTCCAGCTCGATCCGGAAATTGGAGTACGCGTTGTGAAGATTCGCGACGGCCGCGGCGAAGCCGGCGGGTCCGTGCCGCCCGTTGGAATGATCGACATGCTCGGTCGAGACCAGCGCTTCGAAGCGGTCCGCGCGATTAGCCTGAATGCAGGTGTAGAGCTCGCGAACGATCTCTTCGTTCAGGGCAAGCTGATGGGCGCTGGTCATGTTTTCTCTCCAAGGTTTCGCTTGCAGTAGCCGAGCCCATGACGGCGCTTGCGAACGTTTGGCCCGGGCAAGACGCGTCGCTTTCGATCGGTTACGATAGTCATCGGTATTCAATATAGCTTACTATATTTAAATCGCGGTGCCGATGTCAAAGGAAAAGTCTCGTCGTTACGTTTCTTCGGCGCGCCAGCAGCAGGCGGCGGACACGCAGCGCCGCATTCTCGCCGCTGCTGAAACCCTGTTCAGCATCGAAGGGTTTGACGGAACGACGATCGAGGCGATTGCCCGCAAGGCTGGCGTCGCGGCGCCGACCGTCTATTCCGGCTTCAAATCCAAGCGCGGCATCGTCCTCGCGCTATTGGACCAGGCCCGTTTCGGCGAGGCGTACAAATCCCTCGTGTCAGAGGCCAACGACACGGGCGATGCGCGCGCGCGCCTTGCCGTGTCGGCGCGCATTGCGCGCCAGATCTACGAGGCTGAGCAGGCGACTCTGGATCTCGTGCGGGGAGCGGCCGCCGTCTCGCCCGAACTCGCCGCGCTGGTCGATGCGCGCGAAGAAAGCCGCCGGACGCCTCAGCGCCCGCTGATCGAGGACCTTCGTCGGCAAGGCCAGCTCCGCCCCGGCCTCTCCGTCGCGCGCGCCGCCGATATCATGTGGACACTGACGAGCCGGGAGCTCTTCAGGTTGCTCGTGATCGAATCGCGATGGCCGGCCAGTGATTACGAAAGCTGGCTGCGCGATGTCCTGCGCCGCGAATTATGCCGCGATGAGCCGGTTGGTTAGTCCCCGATTGCCCTTCGCGCCGCTCGCCTTTGTCCCGGCCGTGACGGACTGGAGGGAGCCCGTACTATTTCGCCTTCGCACCCTGCCGGGCGCTCCCGTTGCCACTCTTCGGCTGGCTGTCCCGGATCAGGCGATCAATGTGCATGCGGATGTGGGCGGCTTCCGCCGAGGTGTTGGCGAGCGCGATGGCGCGGTCGAAGGCGATGCGGGCTTCGTCGTTGCGGCCGAGCTGCATCAGGAAGGCGCCGCGCACGCCGAAGAAATGGAAGTAGTTGGCAAGCTTCGGCGCCAGCGGCTCGATCAGGTCGAGCGCGGCTTGTGGCCCGCGCACCTTGGACACCGCGACCGCGCGGTTGAGCGTCACCACCGGCGAAGGCTGCACCAGTTCCAGGGCGCCATAGAGCAGGTCGATCTGGGCCCAGTCGGTCTCCTCCGGCGTCGCCGCTCGGGCATGCAGTGCGGCGATCGCGGCCTGGATCTGGTAGGGCCCGCTGCGGCGATGGCGCATCGCCTTGTCGATCAGCGCCAACCCTTCCGCGATCATGGTGCCGTTCCACAGGGAGCGATCCTGGTCCTCCAGCAGGATCAGCGAACCGTCGATCGCAAACCGCGCGGCGCTGCGCGCATGTTGCAAGAGCAACAACGCCGCCAGCCCCATGATCTCCGGCTCGCTCTGGAACAGCCGCAGGAGCAGCCGCGCCAGCCGGATCGCCTCCTCGCAGAGCGGCTTTCTGATTTCGGCGGTGTCGCCGCTCGCCGAATAACCCTCGTTGAAGATCAGGTAGATCATCGCCGCGACAATGGCGAGCCGCTCGGAGCGCTCGACTGCACCGGGCGTTTCGAAAGGCGCCCCGGCTTCAGCGACCTTCGCCTTGGCGCGCGTGATGCGCTGCTCCATCGCCGCATCCGAGACCAGGAAAGCACGGGCGATCTGCTTCACCGTGAGGCCGGAGACGATGCGCAGGGCGAGCGCGATCTGCTGCGTCGCCGGCAATTGCGGATGGCAGCAGATGAACATCAGGCGCAGAATGTCGTCGCGATAATGCGAGCCGTCGAGCCGCTCGGCGAGCGCGCCCTCGGCATCGCCGAGATCGGAGATCGCCTGATCGTCCTCGGGCAGCGGCTGCTGCTTGCGGGCGCGCCGCACCTCGTCGATCGCGACATTGCGGCCGACCATGATCAGCCAGGCCGCGGGATCGCGCGGCGGCCCGTTCTGCGGCCAGGTCTTGAGCGCGCGCAGGCAGGCGTTCTGGAAGGCTTCCTCGGCGGTGTCGAGATCGCGGAAATAGCGCAGCAGCGCGCCGACCGCCTGGGGTCGCGCCGAAGTCAGCGCGGTCTCGATCCAGGCGGTGTCGGTCTCGCTCACGTCAGGTTTCCTCCCGGCCTGAACACGCCGACGGGGCGCACCTCATAAGCACCACCGGGATTGGCGGAGCCGAGATCGCGCGCGACGTCGAGCGCGTCGTCGAGGTTCTTGCAATCGACGATGTAGAAGCCGAGCAACTGCTCCTTGGTCTCGGCATAGGGGCCGTCGAGCACCAGCGGCGGGTCTTCCTTACGCAGCGTCGCCGCCGCGGTGGTCGGCAACAGCCGCGCCACCGGACCGAGCCGGCCCTGGCTCGTGAGCTTCTCCTGCACCACGGCGAGCTTCTTCATCACCGCCTCGTCCTGGTCCTTGCTCCAGGAGCCGACGAAGTCCTCGTCATGATAGCAAAGGATCGCATAAAGCATGGGCAGTACCTTCCCTGACCTCTTGTTTTGAAGACGATCCACTATGCCCTGCCCCGACAGGGCTGCGGAAAAAAATTGCAAGAAAAATCCGGCGGATCGTGCCAAGGAGAGCCCTCAAAAGCGGAACCCCGACGAGGCACTTCGAATGACCAAAGGCACACTGGCCGTCCTGATCAATAGCACGCAGCAGAACTGGCTGCCGGAGCGCTGGAAGGCCCGGTTCGATTCGGTCTGCGGCGGTCGCCGCGTGGTGCTGCTGCCCGATGCCGGGCTCGATCCGGCCGAGGTGCACTATGCCGCGGTGTGGAAGCCGGTGCCGGGCGATCTCGGCTCGTTCCCCAATCTGCGCGCGATCTTCAATCTCGGCGCCGGCGTCGATGCGCTGATGGCGGACAAGAGCCTGCCGGACGTGCCGCTGGTTCGCGTCGCCGTGCCCGACCTGACCAATCGCATGACCGAATATGTCGTGCTGCACGTGCTGATGCACCACCGCCAGGAGCTGTACTTGCGGCAGTCGCAGCGTGAGAAACGCTGGGAGCCGAAATATCAGTGGCCGGCGAGCGCGGTGACGGTCGGCGTGATGGGGCTGGGCACGCTGGGCGCGGATGCGGCCGACGTGCTGCGGCGGCTCGGCTTCCGCGTCGTCGGCTGGAGCCGCAGCCCGCGCACGATCGACGGTGTCGAATGCTTCCATGGCGTCGCCGGAATCGATGCGTTCCTGCGCGCGACCGACATTCTGGTCTCGCTGTTGCCGCTGACCCCGGACACGCACGGCATCCTCAATCGCGACGTCTTCACCAAGCTCAACCGCAAGAGCCCGCTCGGCGCACCCGTGCTGATCAATGCCGGCCGCGGCGGCTTGCAGAACGAGGCCGATATCCTCACCTGTCTCGACGACGGCACGCTGGGCGCCGCCTCCCTCGACGTCTTCGTGCAGGAGCCACAGCCGGCCGACAGCCGCTTCTGGACCCATCCCAAGGTGCTGCTGACCCCGCACAACGCCGCGGACACCGACGCGGACGCGATCTCGGCCTATGTCGCCGAGCAGATCGCACGGTTCGAGGCGGGCGGCGAGCTGGAGAACGTGGTGGACCGGGCACGGGGGTATTAGGGCTCGCCTGGCTCTACAAACTCCATGTCGTCCCGGCGAAGGCCGGGACCCATACCGCGTGATCTACCGATCGTGGCCGGTCGCAGTACCGAACGACGAGTCTTCGCCAAACCACATCCTGTGGCTATGGGTCCCGGCCTTCGCCGGGACGACACCTTTTGTTTGGGCCGGCAGCCCGCACCCCACAACCACCCCGCTCCGCCGGTATCCCGTTCACCCTCTCTTAGCGAGAAGTTGATAAGCGGTGTTAACCAACGCTCAAAGAACGAGTCGGACATGCGGACGAGTCTCGGCCTCAGGATGCGGATCACGGTTGCGCTGGCGGTGACGGCGGCGGCGACCGCGCTGTTTGCCGTGCTGGGCGCGATGTGGATCATCGCCGGCATCATCGACCGCGCCGACCAGCGCGAGCTGCGCAGCCATTACGACGCCCTGCAATCGCGCATCGCGGAGGAATCGCACCGCGCCGCCGCGATGAGCGCCGTGGTGGCCGCGATGCCGGCGACGCAGGAGGCGATGGCGAAGCAGGACCGCGAGACGCTGGTGCGCCTGTTCGGGCCGGTGTTCACGGCCATCAAATCCGACTACGGCGTCGACCAGTTCCAGTTCCACGTGCCGCCGGCGACGTCCTACCTGCGCGTGCACCAGCCGGCCAAATTCGGCGACGACCTCTCCGGCTTCCGCAAGACCGTCGTCGTCGCCAACCAGGACCGCAAGGTCGTGGTCGGGCTCGAGGGCGGCATGGCCGGGCTCGGCATCCGCGGCGTGGTGCCGATCGCGCAGGACGGCAAGCACCTCGGCACGGTCGAATTCGGCCTGACCTTCGGCCAGCCTTTCCTCGACGATTTCAGGAACAACCGCCATGTCGACGTCGCCTTCCATCTCGCCGACGGTTCGGGCTTCAAGCTGTTCGGCGGCACGCTGAAAGGCAAGAGCTTCTTCGATGCCACCGATTACGGCCGCGCCGCCGGGGGCAGCTTCACAGTGCGACGGGCCAAGCTCGACACCACGCCGGTCGCCGCGCTGCTCGGACCGATCAGGGACTTTTCCGGAAAGCCGCTCGGCGCGGTCGAGCTCGTGATGGACAATGCCGATTACGAGGCCTCCGCCGATCGCGCCTGGCTGCTGGCGATCGGTATCGCCGCGCTCGGGCTCGTTCTAGCGGCGATCGTCGGCTATCTCATCGCCCGCAGCATCTCGCGCCCGATCCTGTCGATCACCAACGTGATGCGCGAGCTCGCGGACGGACGTCTCGACGTCACTGTACCCACCAGCAAGTCGAATGACGAGGTGGGCGCGATGGTGAAGGCGGTCGCGGTGTTCCGCGACAATGCGGTGAATTTCGGCAAGCTCCAGGCCGAGCAGCTCGAGGCCAAGGCGCAGTCCGAAGCGGAGAAGCGGCGCGCCTTCGCCGCGCTTGCCGACAATTTCGAGGCCAGCATCCGCGAGGTCGTCACCACGGTGTCCGCGGCCGCGGTCGAGATGGAGCACACGGCGCGCTCGATGTCCGATATCGTCGAGCAGTCGCGCGAGCAGACCCGCACGGTGTCGTCGGCCTCGGCGCTGGCCTCGGAGAACGTGCAGACGGTCGCGGCCGCAGCGGAGGAATTGTCCTCGTCGATGACCGAAATCAGCCGGCGCCTTGCGCACGCGACCGAAGTGGTCGGCAAGGCCGCGAGCGACGGACGGCAGTCGAATGCGCGCGTGCAGAGCCTGGCGGATGCCGCGCAGAAGATCGGCGACGTCGTCGCCTTCATCAATGGCATTGCAGGCCAGACCAATCTGCTGGCGCTCAATGCAACGATCGAAGCGGCGCGCGCGGGCGAAGCCGGGCGCGGCTTTGCCGTGGTCGCCTCTGAAGTGAAGGCGCTGGCGACCCAGACCGCGAAGGCAACCGAAGAGATCGGCGCGCAGGTCACAGCGGTGCAGGGCGAGACGACCGGCGCGGTCGACGGCATCCAGTCGATCTGCGCGACGATCCAGCAGGTCGACGAAATTTCGGCTGCGATCGCCGCCGCCGTCGGGCAGCAAGGCACCGCGACGCAGGAGATCGCGCAGAACGTCCAGCAGGCCGCCGCCCGCACCGGCGAGGTCTCGCAGAACATTTCCGGCGTCACCGCCGGCATCGCCGCGACCGGCACGGCAGCCGAGGAAGTGCTGGGCTCCGCGATCGAGCTATCGAAGCAGTCGCAACGTCTGCGCGACGAGGTCGATCGCTTCCTGGCGCATATTCGCGCGGCCTAGTCGGGCGAAGGATCGCGCTACATTCTCGCTGTCGTCCCCGCGAAGGCGGGGACCCATAACCCCAGGGAGAAGTTGCGGCGCGAGACTGATAACTCCGAGTCTTCGCTAAACCACTCCCTGTGGTTATGGATCCCGGATCGGCGCTCCGCTTCGCTGCGCTTGTCCGGGACGACAGCTAGGGCTTGACCCCCAACATCACATCAATCGCACCCTTCACGATCGCTTCCAGATCTTTCCGTGAGACGCGGGCGCGCGAGCGGATGGCGATCGAGTGCACTGTCGCTGATGCGAGCTGGGCCAGCACGGCCGGGTCCGCGCTCTCCGGCAGTTCGCCCTTCTCCCTGGCGCGGCGGAAGCAACTCGCAAACGCCTTGTCGAGCTCGGCGAGACCGTCGAGCACCATGGCGCGGATGTCGGGATCACCGACAGCCTCGGACGCCGCCGTCACCACGGTGAAGCAGCCGCGCGGGCCCGTCTCGCCGGAGAGATAGATATTCAGCGCGGAGGCGAAGATGCGCTCCAGGCGCTGGCGCAGCGGCATCTC
This sequence comes from Bradyrhizobium niftali, assembly GCF_004571025.1. Classification (GTDB taxonomy): domain Bacteria; phylum Pseudomonadota; class Alphaproteobacteria; order Rhizobiales; family Xanthobacteraceae; genus Bradyrhizobium; species Bradyrhizobium niftali. The sequence continues at coordinate 135,492 of NZ_SPQT01000020.1, forward strand.
GTCGCGAAAGATCGCAGCCATGGATGCCCGCGCTTCCTCGCGGTAGCGCTGGTAGCTCTTGATGTAGAGCTCGCGCTTGTCGCCGAAGGCCCCGTAGAGACTCGGGCGGTTCATGCCGGTGGCTTCGCTCAGATCGTCGAGCGAGGTCGCGGCAAAACCCTGCCGGCGGAACAGGTCGAGCGCCTTGCCGAGCGCGACCTCGGGCTCATAGGCGCGCGGCCGGCCACGGCGCTTCGGTTCATTGGCAGCAGCTGGCGGTTTCGATTTTTGTACCATTTCGCAAATTAATCCTTGACCCTCGCCATATTATGCAAGATGGTACAAAAATCAATCTGGCCAGGTTGAGCGATACCCGAAAGAGGAACTGCCCAAGGAGGCTACAGATGGATCTCTATTTCTCGCCGCTCGCCTGCTCGATGGCGACCCGCGTCGCGCTGTACGAAGCCGGTGCCGAAGCGAACTATCTCGAAGTCGATCCGCCGACCAAGAAGGTGCTGAACGACGGTACCGATTTCCGCACCGTGAACCCGATCGGCCTCGTGCCGACGCTGCGCACCGACGAGGGCGTGGTGCTGACCGAGAACGCGGCGATCCTGCAATATGTCGCCGACCGCTTTCCGCAATCCGGCCTCGGCGCCGCGGCGGGCATCGAGCGCACGCGGCTGCACCAATGGCTCTGCTTCATCGGCACCGAGCTGCACAAGGGCCTCTTCATCCCCGTGCTCGACCGCAAGGCGCCGCAGGAGACCAAGGCCTACGCGCTGGAGAAGAACCTGTCGCGGCTCGACTATCTCGACAACTACCTGAAGGGACGCGACTTCCTGCTCGACCATTTCAGTGTGGCCGACGCCTATCTCGTCACGGTCATCAACTGGACCATGGCGACACCGCCGATCGAGCTCGCCAAATGGCCGAACGTGAAGGCCTATTACGAACGCCTGCGCCAGCGGCCCTCGGTCGCAAAGGCGATCGCGGAGGAGTTCGAGCTGTACAAGGCCGAACTCGCCAGGAAGAAGGCGGCGGCTTAAGTCAAGACGGCGACGTCGTCCCGGCTGGGCCGGGACGACGTCGTTCCTTCGTTGCAATTCGACTATCTCGGCGCTTGCAGCGCGATCCCGTAGCGACCGTAGATCCGATCGATCGTGCCGTCGCTGCGCAGCCGTTCCACCGCTCCGTCGATGGCTTCGCGCAACGCATCATCGGGGCGAATCATGCCGACGGCGACATTCCAGTTGAGATCGGCCACGCTCTCGTCGCGATCCAGGATCCGGAGTACCTTGTCCGGATGCGTCAGATTGAAATAGCTCGCCGCAGTGGGGGTGACCGCTGCGGCATCGATCTCATGATTCGACACGGCATCGAGGCTGTCACTCTCGAAGCCGAAGGTCGATGTAGGCACGCGCCGCTGACCAATGATCATGGCCGCGACCGATCCAACCTGCACTCCCACTTTGGTGGCCCCGTTGAGGCTTTTGAACGAGCTGAGCGTGCTGGATGACGGCACCGCGAGCGCGACGCCTGTGCGATAGTACGGTTTCGATATCCTCAGGCGGGTTTCGCCTTGCGCTTCGCGATCAGCGATGACGTCCAGAAGAATGTCGCAGCCGGCACTGCGCATCTGGTACTGCGTGATGATCCAGTCGAGCCGCAGCGAGACACCGAGCTCGCGTGCCAGCGCCTGACCGAGCTCGACCTGAAAGCCGGGCGGATCGCCCGCCTTGCGCGCAAAGGGAAGCGAGTTGGGATGCGCGCACAGCCCGATCGCGCCGCTCGAGCGGATCGCGTCCAGGGTTCGCGCCTGCGCCGGTCCGGATAGCCCGATGGCGGCAACGGCAATGAGCGGGACAAATGCCTTCATTCGGCGTTCTCATCTGAATGGATCGCGCCGTGCGCTTCAGCCCGCGCGCGGTTTCAAGGCGCGGATGTATTTGACGATCTGGTCGATCTGGGTGTCGGTGAAGGCGCCGTCGAATGCCGGCATCGCCCCTTGCTTGCCGTGCTTGATGCGGTCGCGAATGAAGTCGTCGTCGCGCGGCGAGTTCATCAGCTGCGGCCCCTTGCCGGGCGCCCGGCCACCGTCGGAGTGGCAGAAGCCGCAAGTTCCCGCGAACACCGGTTCGACCTCGAACGACCCGTTCTCGGGCGCGGGCGTGGCGGATTGTGCTTGAGCCATCACAGCGCACAGCAACGCGGCACCCAGTCCCGCAGGAATCGTTTTCAAATGCAGTCTCAACACGTCCGCTCCATTCCTGAAATCACGCGTCGCAGCTTCGATCGGTCATGGTGTGGGCTTGCGTCCACTCCATGACCGAACGTTTGCGGCAGACTATTTCAGGCTGAAGACGATGAGCGCGCCGTCGTCACGCGGCATGCTCTTGTAGGCGCCGCCGAAGTTTGGCGCATATTCATCCGCAAGCATCCCGCCGAAGCCTGCGGCCACTGCGATATATTGCTTGCCCCCGACGGAGTAGCTGACGATGCCGCCTTGATGGCCGGTGCCATTGTTGTGTTTCCACAGCTCGGCGCCGGTTTCGGCATCGTAGGCGTGAAGGACGCCGCGGGAGTCGGGCACGAACACGAGATTGCCCGCGGTCGACAGTACGCTCCCAAGCGGCGGCTCAGGATAGCGGACCTCCCATTTCTTCGCTCCCGTTATCGGATCGCGCGCGTCAAGATGTCCGTAGATCTCGCCGCCCGGAGGAGGCGCCATCTTGAAGTCGGCGCCGATGTTGAGCTGGACCTGCGGCGCGGTGACCGGCGTCGTCTTCTGGACTTCCAGTGTCATGCACCATTCCTGGCCGAGCTTGTAGTAGAGACCGGTCTTCGGGCTGTATGAGCCGGCATTCCAGCTGATGCCGCCGCCGATGAATGGACACAACGGCGGTTCGGCGACTTTCCCGGCCGCGAAATCGCGTCGACCGATCAGCGCGCCGGTCTTGGGATCGATATCCTTGACGAAGTTGATGTTCTCAACCAGCCGCCAGACGTTCTTCACGCCGAGATTGCGGTCGTAGACGAAGACGAAGCCGCCCTTGTTCGGATGAACCACGTATTTCTGGCCGTCGCGTTCGAGCATCACGAACTCGCCGACGGCGCTGTCGAAGTCCCAGGCGTCGTGCGGCAGTTCCTGATGGTAGGATTTCAGCTTTCCGGTATCGATATCGAGAGCGATGACAGAACTCGTATAGAGATTGTCGCCGGGACGCGCGCCTTGCGTCTTGTAGTCGGAGCCCGACCAATCATAGAGCGGCGCCGGGTTCGCGGTGCCCCACAGGATGGTGTTGGTCTCGGAATCGTAGGTCCCCGGCATCCAGCCGCCGCCACCACCGGTCCGCCAGGAATCGTTGCCCCAGGTTTTCATGGCCTCGTCGGTGCCTGCGACCGTCAGGAACTCCCACTTCTTCTTTCCGGTGGTGGCATCAAGCGCGAAGATCGGGCCGCGGCCCGGCCATTCGCCACCTTGCGAGCCGATGATCACGCTCCCTTTCGCGTAAAGCGGTGCGCCGGTGAAACCGACCGTGAGCTTCTGCGAATCGATCAGCCTGGTCTCCCAGAGGACCTTTCCCGTCTTCGAATCCAGCCCGAAGACACGACCGTCCATCGTGCCGACGAAGACCTTGCCTTCACCGAGGGCTACGCCGCGATTGTAGGGCGAGTGGGTCTGCCGGCTGATGAGCGCCTCATCGAGCTCCGGAAAGAACGACCAGATGACCTCGCCCGTCGCGCCGTTCAGCGCAAAGACCCGGCTGTAAGAACCCGAGTAATAGAGCACGCCATCGGCCACGAGCGGCATCGACTGCAGGCCGCGCGTCGATCGTCCGGGAATGTGCATCCAGGCTACGCCCAGATTGCCGATGGTGTTGGCATTGATCTGCGCGAGCGGGCTGTAGTGATGGGATTTGTATGAACCGTGATAGGTGAGCCAATCGTTCTGACCGGCGGCCTCGATCCGGGCCGTATCCACCGATTGAGCAAACGCCGCCGACGCCGCAAATGTCGCGCCGACAAGAACAGGTAAACCTGAGCTAAGCCACTGCTTCCTCATATGCACTTCCTCCCGCTTCTGTGTGATTGCGTCTTATGAGCGCCGCCGCGAGGGACGTTTGCAGTTCAGTGCGCGTCGATCGTTTTCCGTCGAAGATGAGCTGCCAACAGATGTCTCCCTCTCTCGGCGCATGTCGCCAAAGGAGCTACGTTCACTGGAGTGGTTGCTATTGCACTTCTGCTCGCCGTCGCAGAGTACGCCGGATCATTGGCAGTGCAAAGACGGAATGCACCCACGGCGTGAACTTGACGCACGAGGAAAATTGAAACGGCAGCCGCACTGACCGTTTCGTCCCAATCGACAAATCTTCAAGGCCGGGGCGGCGCGACTCTATCCGTACAGCACCCGCGGCAGGATCGTGACGATCCCGGGCCACAGCGTCAGCAGCAGCACGAAGCCGATCATGATCATCAGATAGGGCAGCGTGACGCGCGCGATGTAGCCAAGGCCATCTTCGGTCAGGCCCTGGATCACGAACAGGTTGAAGCCGACCGGCGGGGTGATCTGCGCCATCTCGACCGCGAGCACGAGGAAGATGCCGAACCAGATCTCGTCGAAACCTGCGCCCTTCACGATCGGCAGCACGATCGGCAGCGTCATCACGATCATCGAGAAGCCGTCGAGGAAGCAGCCGAGGATGAGATAGAAGACGATCAGCGCCACGATCAGCATGAAGGGCGACAGGCCGAGGCCCTTGACGAAGGCGGCCACCGCCTGAGGAATGCCGAGGAATGCTGCGGCGTTGCCGAGGATGGACGCCCCCAGCACGATCAGCGCGATCATCGAGCAGGTCACGACCGACCCGATCAGCACGTCGCGGATCACCTGCTGCGACATCGAGCCTTGCGCCCAGGCCACCAGCCCCGCCCCGAGCACGCCGACGGCGGCGGCCTCCGACGGCGTCGCGAGGCCGCCATACATCGAGCCGAGCACGCAGGCGATCAGGAACAGCGCCGGCGCGAGGTCCTTCAGCGCGGCGAAGCGTTCGCCCCACGGCACCTGCGAGAGCTTTGCTTCCGTCTCCGGCACCATGGAGGGCTTGAGCGTCGTGTGCAGCATCACCCAGCCCATGAAGGTGGCGGCGAGCAGCAGGCCGGGCAGCACGCCCGCCGTAAAGAGCTTGAGAATGGAAACGTCGCCGAGCACGCCGTAGATGATCATGATGTTGGACGGCGGGATCAGGAAGCCGAGCGTGCCTGCGCCGGCGAGCGAGCCGATCGCGATGTCGCGCGAATAGCCGCGGCGCAAGAGCTCGTTGAGTGACATGCGGCCGATCACCTGCGTGGTCGCCGCGGACGAGCCCGAGATCGCCGCGAAGATGGTGCAGCCGATCACGTTCACATGCAGCAGCCGGCCCGGCAGAAGCCCGGCCCAGGGCGCAAGTCCCTGGAACAGCGAGCGCGACAGGCGGGTGCGAAACAGCAGCTCGCCCATCAGGATGAACAGCGGCAGCGCCAGCAGCTCCTGCGTCGTCAGGATGTTCCAGGCGTATTGCGGCAACAGCTTGTCGAGCGGGATCGAGCGGAACATCGCCAGCAGCAGCGTTGCGGTGAGCGCGAGCGTGAGGCCGATCCACACGCCGCATGCCAGCAGTGCAAACAGGATCGCGAACAGGGCAACGACTTCGATGGTCATGCGATCTTGAATCCGTTGGCGGGCAAGGCGGTCATTCGACGGGGGAGGCCTTCATGCGGTGATCCTCCAGCGGCAGGCCGAGCGCGGCCTGGATCGCGCGCGCCAGGAACTGGAGCGTGAGCAGCAGCATGCCGAAGGTGACGACGGCTTCCGGAAACCACAGCGGCGTGTCGCTCGAGGTCGAGACCTGGCCGCGCACATAGGCGCCGAAGGCGAACTTCGCCATCGCGGAGGTCAGGAACGCCATGAAGGCGAAGCCGGCCGCTGCGGAGAGGATCTCGAGCGCGCGCTGCACCGGCGCCGGCGCGTTCTTCAGGAGCAGCACGACGCGGATGTGGCCGCCGACGCGCAGGGTCATGGCGGCGCCGAAGGTGAACGACGCCGCCATCAGGTAGGAGGAATATTCCCACGCGATCGAGATGGTCGGCGGGAAGAACGGCAGGAAGTTCGAGAGGAAGCGGGTTGCGACCTCGCATAGCATCAACAGCGTCAGCGTGAGCAGACAGCCGCCGCCGATCCAGCCGTCGAGCCGGCCGAGACGGTCGATGCCGTCGAGCAGGATGCGCAGCGGCGCCGGCGCCGCTGCATTGAGGCTCTGCGGAGCTGCGGGAAGGACGCTCGTCACAACCTCGTCCTCAGCGCTTCATTTCGGCGAGATAGGCCCGCACCGGCTTGTCGGCCGCCGGCACACGCTTGAGGAAGGCGTCGAGCTGCGGCGCGGTCTTGCTGCGGATGTCGCTTATCATCGCATCCGAGACCGGGATCACCTCCATGCCGCCTTCCTTGAGGCGGTTGAGGCTGTCGGCGTCGGCCTTGAGCGAGTTCGCCCAGAAACCCGGCTCCATCTTGGCGGCAACGCCGGAGACGAGTTGCTGTTGATCCGCACTGAGCGCCTTCCACGAGTCGAGATTGACCGTGAGCATCTGCGACGACCAGACGTGGTTGGTCGGGTAGATGTACTTCAGAAATTCCCAGAACTTGCCGTCGACACCGGACACCGCCGAGGTCGAGACGCCAGACACCGCACCGGACGCCAGCGCGGGGATCGTCTCGCCCCAGGGGATCATCACCGGCGCCATGCCGACCACGGCCAGCATGTCGACGGCGTTCTTGTCGGGCACGCGGATCTTGATGTTCTTCAGGCCCTCGACGTCGGCGACCTTGACCTTGAGATGCAGGTACTGCGTCGGCCACGGCACAATGTAGAGGATCTTCTGGTTGTTGCGCGCGGCGACCTTCTCGTATTCGGGCCGCACATATTTGTGCAGCACCTTGAGCTCGTCCATCGAGCCGCACAGGAACGGGATGCTCTCGACGCCCATGAAGGGCTCGTCGCCGACCTGCTGGATGTTGAGAACGTCGGCGAGCGGCACGAGGCCATCGCGCACGGCGCGCAGGTGCTCGGGGCCCTTGAAGCCGAGCTGGCCGCCGGCCTTCACGGTGATGTTGACCGTGCCGCCGGTCTGCTTCTTCACTTCCTCGGCGAAGGCCATCGCATTCTGGGTGTGGAAGTTGCCGTCGGGCCAGACCGTCGACATGTCCCAGCTTGTCGTTGCCGCCCGCGCGCGGGTCGAGATCTGGCCGGCGGCGAGCAGCGTCGCGGCGCCCGCGGTGAAGTTCCGTCGCGTGATCATTGAGCCCCTCCGTTCACGACGCCTGACGCGTCACCGCGTGTACCCATAAACTGCAACCGCGTTGTCCGCCGACACGAGGCCGCTTTCGATGTCGCCATTGACGGCCGAGCGTGCCCGCTCGGTCGGATCGCCGATGCCGGCGCCGCCGGGCGTCAGCACCACCAGACGGTCGTCCGGCGGCACCTGCTGAAAGCCCTTGCCACGCAGCTTCTTGCCGGATTTGAGACCGACATAGCCGGCCTCGCCGTTCCGGCCGCCGTCGCGGCCACGCGGCGGATGATCGATGCGGTCGAACGCCGCCAGAATGTCGAACGGCGCATCGACGCCGCTGCCGACCTCGATGATCTGACCAAGGCCGCCGCGGGTACGCCCTGCCCCGCCGGAATCCGGGCGCAGCTCCTTGCGCCAGAAGATCAGCGGCGTCTGTGTTTCCGCGATCTCGACCGGCGTGCCGCGCACGCCGCTGGGATAGGCGGTGGCCGACAGGCCGTCCTTGCCGAAGCGCGCGCCGGTGCCGCCATTGCTGGTGACCGCCATCGAGAACCCGTAATTGCCGCCGACGCCACTTCGCGTCTGTCCGCGCACGTTGAGATTCCACAGGCACGAGGTGCCTTCCGCCGGCACGCGCTCGGGAATGATCTGGCGCAGGCAGCCGAACACCACGTCGGGGAGCATCTGGCCGATGATGTGGCGCGAGGCGACGGGCGCGGGCTTCGGCGCATTGAGGATCGCGCCGGCAGGTGCCGACACTGTCAGCGGCGACAGCGAGCCGGCATTGTTCGGGATCTGCGAGGCGACGACACAGCCGAGGCCGAACACGGTGTAGGCCGTGGTGTAGGACAACGGCACGTTGATGCCGAACTTCGAGGCGGTCGAAGTGCCGTCGAAATCGACGTGAATGCCCGCATCCGAGATCGTCAGCGTCGCGGCCAGCGTCACTGGCGCGTCGTAGCCGTCAACGACCATGGTGTTGCGCCAGCTGCCCTTCGGCAGCTTGGCGATCTCGGCCAGCACGGCCTCGCGCGAGCGTTCGCAGATGTAGTCGCCGAGCTCGTCGAGCGTGTCGATGCCGAACTCGGTCATCATCTCGACCAGGCGCTCGCAGCCGACGTCGTTGCAGCCGGCGAGCGAATAGGTGTCGCCCTCGGTGTCGATCGGCAGCCGCGTGTTGGTGCGGATCATCGCCATCAGCGTCTCGTTGACGACGCCCCGGTCGATCAGCTTCAGCATCGGGATGTAGAGCCCCTCCATGAACACGTCGGTGGCGTCAGGCCCGAAGCCGATGCCGCCGATGTCCATGAGATGGCTGGTGCAGGAGAATAGCGCGACCGGCTTGCCGTCCTTGAAGCAGGGCGTGGTGACGACGAAATCGTTGAGGTGGCCGGTGCCCATCCAGGGATCGTTGGTGATGTAGGCATCGCCCTCCTTCATCGTCTCGATCGGGAAGTGGTCGATGAAGTGCTTGACCGATTCCGCCATCGAGTTGACGTGACCGGGCGTGCCGGTGACCGCCTGCGCCAGCATCCGCCCCTTGAGGTCGAATACGCCGGCCGAGAGATCGCCGCATTCGCGCACGATCGGGCTGAAGGCGGTGCGGAGCAGCACTTGCGCCTGCTCCTCGACCACGGCGATCAGCCGGTGCCACATGATCTGAAGGTCGATCAGGCTCGCGCCATTTGCCTTGCTCATGATCAGGCCGCCTTCCGTTCCATGACGATGCTGCCGGCACCGTCGATATGGGCGTCAAAACTGGTGGAGACGAAGGTCGAGGTCTCATCCTCCGCGATCACGGCGGGGCCGGCAATCGTCGCCCCCGGCGCCATGTCCTCGCGGCGATAGAGTGGAATCTCGATCACCTCTCCGGCCCGGCCGTCGAAGAATTTCCGGCTGCCGGACGCCTTGCCCGCGGGCCTGCGTGCAACGGCCGCGACGACGGACGGATTGCGCGGCTCGGTGGTGGCGAGCACCGACCAGCTCAGGACCTCGATCGCGGCACCCGGGATCGGGCGCTCGAACATCGCGGAATAATCAGCCTCGAACTTCTGGCGCAGGCCGGCGAGATCGGCTGATGTCAGCGGCCGGTTCGGCAGCTCCACGCTGATCTCGTGGCCCTGACCGACATAACGCATGAAGGCCGCGCGGCGTTCGCGCACCGGGGCACCGGCAGCACCGGGCTCGACCAGCGCACGCGCCTCGGTCGCCATCTCCTGCAAGAGGTCGGAAACCGCGCCGGTGTCGAAATCGTCAAGCCGGACGTGACGGCTGCGCACCAGCTCATAGGCGATGGGAGCGGCTAGAAATCCGACCGCCGAGCCGACGCCGGCATTCGACGGCACGATCACCCGGGAGACGCCGATCTTCTCGGCGACGCGCGCCGCATGCAGCGGCGCGGCACCGCCGAACGCGATCAGCGTATGCTGGCCGACCACGGCGCCGCGTTCGACCGCATGCACGCGTGCGGCACTCGCCATGTTCTCGCAGACGACCTCGTGCACGGCATAGGCCGCGGTTTCCGCCGACAGGCCCAGCGGCTCGCCGACGCTGCGCAGCAGCGCCTGCTTCGAGAGTTCGGGGTCGAGCCTGATCGTGCCACCTGCGAAGGCGTCGGGATCGATCATGCCGAGCGCAACGTCCGCATCGGTCACGGCCGGACGCTGGCCGCCGCGACCATAGCAGGCCGGGCCGGGCTCGGACGACGCGCTCTCGGGGCCGACGGTGACGCGCTTCATCGCGTCGACATGGGCGATCGAGCCGCCACCGGCGCCGATCTCGACCATCTCGATCACGGGAATGCGCACCGGCAGGCCGGAGCCTTTCAGGAAGCGCGCCGCGCGATCGACCTCGAACACGCGCGAGGTCTCGGGCTGGTATTTCTCGATCAGGCAGATCTTGGCCGTGGTGCCGCCCATGTCGAAGGACAGCACCTTGCTCTCGCCGAGACGCGCTGCGATCTGCGCCGCGAAGATCGCACCGCCGGCAGGACCGGACTCGACGAGGCGCACGGGAAAGCGCCGCGCCGTCTCGATCGAGGTGACGCCGCCGCCGGACGTGACGAGATAGATGGCACCACGGAACTGCTCGACCTGCAGGGCATCGGCCATGCGGGCGAGATAACCGTCGATCAGCGGTTGCACATAGGCGTTCGCGACTGCGGTGGACGTGCGCTCATATTCGCGGATTTCCGGACACACGGCCGATGACACCGTCACGGAAATTCCGGGCATCTCCTCGCTGAGGATCGCGGCGGCGCGGCGCTCGTGCTCGGGATTGGCGTAGGAGTGCAGGAAGGCGATCGCGACGCTCTCGACCTTCAACTCACGCAATTTTGGCGCGAGTGCGCGCACCGAGGCTTCGTCGAGCGGGAGACGGACGGCGCCGTGCGCGTCGATGCGCTCGGGCACGGTGAAGCGCAGGCTGCGCGGCGCCAGCGGCGTCGGCTTGTCGATGGCGAGATCGTACTGGTCGTAGCGGCTCTCGGTGCCGATATCGAGCACGTCGCGAAAGCCCTCGGTCGCGATCAGCGCCGTCTTGGCGCCACGGCGCTCGATGATCGCATTGGTCGCGAGCGTGGTGCCGTGAATGAAGACGTCGATGTCGCTGATATGGGCGCGCGCATCGGCGAGAATGAGACGCATCCCGTCCAGCACCGCCTGTTCGGGCCGCTGCGGCGTCGTCAGCACCTTGCGCGTCTTGCGCACCTCGCCCATGTCCAGAACGATGTCGGTGAACGTGCCACCGATATCGACGGCAAGCCGCACCTCGGCTCCCTCAAGCATTCCAAAATTCTCCGGCTGATCGTCAAGACTGGGGACAAAAACGCAGCAATTTCCGTGCCATCAGGCATGCCGGCAACGCCGCGCCCGGCCATTCTGCTTGGCACCCATGCAATACGCAAGGCGTGTTCGCCTCGCAGGCGATCAGAGCAGGAATGCAAGCGCCGCTTCGCAGCGCTCCTCGACCTTGAGCGTCAGGAGATCGTCGGCGCGGGTGCGCCCGAGATTGACCGCGGCGATCGGGATCTGCCGCTGCGCGGCAGCCTGCACGAAGCGGAAACCGGAATAGACCATCAGCGAGGAGCCCACGATCAGCATCGCGTCAGCCTGCGACAGATGGTCCTGCGCGGTGGCGACGACGTCGCGCGGCACGTTCTCGCCGAAGAACACGACGTCGGGCTTGAGGATGCCGCCACAGGAGTCGCAGGCGGGCACCTTGAACGAGGAAAAATCCGCGTGCTCCAGATCGGCATCGCCGTCAGGCGCATCCGCAGCATCGAGCGCGAGCCATTCGGCATTGGCGCGGCCGAGCGTATCCTGGAATTCGTTGCGCGGCGTCTTCGCCCCGCAGCCCATGCAGCGGACCAGATCGAGCCGGCCATGCAGGTCGATCACCTGCCGGTGGCCGGCGGACTGATGCAACCGGTCGACATTCTGGGTCAGCAGCATCCCGCAGCGCCCGTTCGCCTCGAGCCGGGCCAGCGCATGATGCGCATCGTTCGGCCTCGCCTGGCCGAACCGCCGCCAGCCGATCAGGCTACGCGCCCAATAGCGCCGGCGCGTGTGCTCCTCCGACATGAAGGCCTGGAAATTGACCGGCTGGGTCCGCTTCCAGTTGCCATGGCTGTCGCGATAGTCGGGAATGCCGGAATTGGTGCTGCAGCCGGCGCCGGTCAGCACGAACAGACGTTCGTGCCGGGCGACGAAATCCTGGAGCGGTCGATTTGCCAGCGGAGCATTTGACATGGCGCAGATGTAGTCCGTGCCGCGACATTTTGCCAGATCACTCCCGGACCGGCGGCTCGAAGCCGGCGATGGGTTGATCCGTGCCGGAGAAATGCCGGCGGCGAATGCTCGCGCACCAGCTTGTCCCGCCCGAACACATCACCCGTCAGATCTTGCTGGGATCGGTGTCATGCCTGTGCTTGTGAAGAAACCGGGCGATCTGCCCACGGAGCGCCGCTGTGTCCAACAATGTTCCGACCGATCCGGCGGTGTCGAAGATCTCCCGCTGAAGCGTCGTTGGCAGAGAATTCCATTGCATGATGACGGCCGCGCCGAGACATCGCAAAACGCGCTCTTCCTCCGCCGCGAGGGCTGCGCCGCGCAGTCGCTCCGTCTCCCCGGCGTTGACTGCATCCACGTATTGGTCCGCGAGCACCTGCTCGTTGTCCGCGCGCGATGCGAGGCTGTCCTGCAACTTCTCGAATTTGCTGGTGTCATCCTTGCCGGGCGAACTCCTGGCCAGTTCGCCGTACGCGGCCGCTCTTGCACGATACTGTAGAAATTTGAACATGCCGCCTCCTTTCGTTGAAACTCTCCGCGTATTTCAGCCTGCCGGCGTCGGGACACTCAGAGACGCCAATGGAGCGTCGAACGTGTACGCGAAGCCGCTCTCCTCATAGGTCAGTTGCACGTCGCCCTGGAGCTGGCGACCCAGCGTCTCGATCAATCGCGTTCCGAAGCTGCGCTTTGCGGGTGAGTGGATCAACGGACCATTCTTCTCGATCCAGGTCAGGCGCAAGCGTTGCGTCTGCGGATCGATCGTCCAGTGGAGATCGACGCCCCCCTTTGGAGCCGAAAAGGCACCGTACTTCGTGGCGTTTGTGCAAAGCTCATTGAGCGTCATCGCGACGGCGATCACGGCACCCGAATTGATCCGGATATCGGGTCCCGAAATCGAGAACTTCGATTCGGCGGGATCGTCGAAAGCTTCGATGGCGCTGCGGACGACCGCCCCGAGGTCGGCGCTCGACCAACTCGCCCGCACAAGGAGATCGTGCGCGCGGCCGAGTGCCAATAGCCGACCATCGACAGCCTGCTGTGCGTGTTCCACACCTTGCAGGTTGCGCAGGCTCTGGGAGACGATGGCGGCAACGATCGCGAGCGTGTTCTTGATGCGGTGGTGCAGCTCTTCAAGGATCAGATTTTGCAGCTTGTCGGAGGTCTCTCGCTCCCTTGCATCGATGCCCGCCCTGGCGAGCAGGCCCCTCGTGTTGATCTCGGCCTGGGCAAGGAGAAGCCGCAGGCTGACATTCTCTGCCGCCAAAGCATCCTCATGCGATTCTCCGTCGCCGGGATGCTGGCCCGTGCGGAGATCGATCTCGAGCGTTGGCGACTGTATCACGAGGGTTGGCTGCCCGACCTGATTTCAGTGGAACGTTTCGTCACGAAGGCGGGATTTCAGCGGCGTCGCGATCTTGCTTCGGCGCCTTCGTTGCCGAGAAATACGCGTGGATTTCGGCGGCATTTCCAAGAATCGCCGCCCTGCGCATTGCCGCCGTGCGCTTATTTCCTGACGGCAATTCGCGAGCGCGACGCAAGGCGTCGATCGCCCTGGAGTTCAGCTCGCAAGCCAACGACGGCTGAATTGAATCCGATGCCTGATCCGACGGCGAAGGCGCGCCGAAACCGACTACCATTGTATGAGCATGGAAGCGGCGATCAGCAGCACGAAGAAGATGGGCAGCAAGACCGGAGGTACGAGCCACTCACGAAGGATGAATCCGGGGGAATCCGACATATTGACCGCCTCTTGGTCGCGGCGGGAGCGCGATGCTCTCAGTCACCGATAACGGCCGAGGAGCGAGCGGTGATCAACGGGATATAGTCACCTTTCGCCGAATAGCGAGGCTTGCGAAGAACTATTTGTCGCGATCGGCACCGAATCCTGTTGTAACCCTGTCGTCAAAGCATCATTTGAAAGAGGCGCAACCGGCTCGCTCAAGTCAGGTCTCGACTAAACGTCCGTGTTCCTGACGTACGCAAGCCGGGCGTCGGCCACCCAGCGTGCCCCGACTCAAACGGCGTGAAGGCGCATGGCACCTGCAACCTGATCGGCCCGACCCATGATTGATTTTCCGAATCACAGTCGCTCATACGACCGGACGCGGCATGCCGTGCGGTTCTGGGGACACGACAGCGCCATCGAGGCCTCGTTCTTCATCGATGAAGGCGCGTTGAAGCAGATTCAACCGAGCGCCAATGCCACCGAATCGGGATTCCTGAATGCGTTCGATTGCAATCGCGACTTGATATGTGCCACCGCGGCCAGGAAGTATGTCCGCGGCAGCAGAGGCTCCTACGACCTGCTCGCAGCAGATTTCTGAAGCGGTCGGCACGGGGTGATGAGTTGGTGATTTCGCCCGTGAACCTACGTTTCTAGCTTGCCCAGTTCTCGCGGAATTCCGGGAACAGCGTCAGGCCACCGCAGGCATAGATCGTCTGCCCGGTGATGTAGCTCGCATCATCAGAGGCGAGGAAGGCGAACACGGCCGCGATCTCCTCCGGCGTTCCGACGCGCCCGAGCGGAATGTGGCTGGTGACGACGCCGCGCTTTTCCGGATCACCGGTCCAGGCCGCGTTGATCGGCGTGTCGATCGCGCCGGGACCGACCGCATTGACACGAATGCCTTGGCCGGCAAATTCGAGCGCGAGCGTGCGCGTCAGGTTGGCGATGCCGCCCTTGCTGATCGAATAAGCGAGATAGAAGGGCTTCGGAATGATCTGGTGGACGCTGGAGCAATTGATGATGCTGCCGCCTCCGCCGCGCGCGACGAAATGCGCCAGCGCCTTCTGCGCGCAGAGCACGGCGCCATTGAGATTGACGTCGATGATGCGGCGATAGGTTTCCACGTCGAGCGCATCGCTCGGCGATTCCCGCTGGAAGCCGGCATTGTTGATGAGACAGTCGAGGCGCGTCCAGCGCGCCAGGATGGTCTCGAACATCGCGGCGATGTCCTGCTCGTTGCCGACGTCAGCCTTGACGACGACATGATCGAGCCTGCCGTGGCCGCGATCGGCCGATGCCGTCCGCGCGAGCGCGAGCGTCTCTTCGGCCTTCTGAGGGTGATCGAAATAGTTGATGGCGACGGTCGCGCCTTCCTGGGCGAGGCGGATGGCGACGGCACGGCCGATGCCTTGCGAGGCGCCGGTCACCAGCGCGTATTGGCCAACGAGGCGCGAGGGAAACGGGATCGAGCGGTCGGTCTGTGGCATGAGCTTTCTCCGGAGTGCCTCATCATCGACGGAGGCGACGTTTTGTTCCATCCCACCAGCGCAGCCCTGGGATTCATTCCGCGTGTTGCGCAAGGGAAGAGGTGAGGATCTGATAGAGGATGATGGCGCCGAAGGTCGCGGTTCCGATCCCGCCGATCGTGAACGCGCCGAATTTGAGCGTGAGGTCGCCAGCGCCCGCGGTCAGCGCCACGGCCACGGTGATCAAGTTCGCAGGATTGGCGAAGTCGACCTTGTTCTCGACCCAGATCCGCCCAGCCATCGCGGCGATCAACCCGAACAGCACGATCGAAAGACCGCCGATGACGGGACCCGGGATCGACAGGATGAGCGCGCCGAATTTCGGCGAGAAGCCGAGCAGGATCGACACCAGGGCGGCGACGGCGAACAGCAGCGTCGAATAGACCTTCGTCGCCGCCATGACGCCGATATTCTCGGCATAGGTGGTGACGCCGGTGCCCCCGCCGCAGGCTGAAGCGATCGTGGCAAGGCTGTCACCAAGGAAGGCGCGGCCGAGAAAGCCGTCGAGGCTCCGCCCCGTCATCGCGCCGATGGCCTTGATGTGTCCGAGATTCTCGGCGACGAGGATGAGCGCGACCGGCGCAATCAGGACGATCGCATCGGCCTGGAAAGTCGGCGTGGTGAAACCCGGCAACCCGATCCACGGCGCGGCCGCGAGCCGGGTGAAGTCGATCGGCTTGCCGAGACCGAAGCCGTTGGCAACCAGCCAGTACAACAGATATCCGCCGATCGCCCCGAGGATGATCGGCAGCCGGCGCCACATCCCCGGCGCCGCAACGCCGATCACACCGATGACGAGGACGGTCACGAGCCCGATCCAGGTGTCGAACGTACCAGCACTCACCGACTTGACGGCGACCGGCGCGAGATTGAGGCCGATGGCCGCGACCACGGCGCCGGTGACGACGGGCGGCATCAGGCGCTCGAGCCAGCCGACTCCCGACCACATCACGACCAGCGCGATCACGCCGTAGAGCACGCCGACCCCGACGATGCCGCCGAGCGCAACCGAAAGATTCGGATTCGGACCATGCCCGGCATAGCCGGTGGCGGCGATGACGACGGCTATGAAGGCGAAGCTCGAGCCGAGATAGCTCGGCACGCGCCCCGCCACGACCACGAAGAAGATCAGCGTGCCGATGCCGGAGAACAGCAGCGCAACATTGGGATCGAACCCCATCAAGAGCGGCGCGATGATCGTGCCGCCCGACATCGCGACGCCGTGCTGCAGACCCGCGACGATCGTCTGGCCCAGGGGCAACCGCTCTTCGGGCATGATCACGCCGGAGGTCTTCAACGTCCAGCGCGGAAAATAGCCTTGTGAACGGCCTTGCGCCTGCCCGTCGGAGCCTGTTGCAGTCGACATGTTCCCCCCAATTGCGGTGCAGCGATCGATCTTCGTGCGATCCGACAAAAATGTGATTGTTGCTTCCGCGGCGGCCATCACATGATGCAAATCATGCGAGATCAGTACGTTCCGGGGTCTACATTATGACACAGATCGCGATCCAGCCAGCCGTCCGTCGCCGGCACCAGCCCTGGTACAAGATTCTCTACATCCAGGTTCTGATCGCGATCGCGCTCGGGGTACTCATCGGCTATTTCTATCCCGATTTCGGCAAGGAACTGAAGCCGCTCGGCGACGGCTTCATCGCACTGATCAAGATGATGATCGCACCGGTGATCTTCTGCACCGTGGTGCACGGCATCTCCTCGATGGGCGATCTCAAGCGCGTCGGCCGGGTCGGGCTGAAGTCGCTGATCTATTTCGAGACGGTCTCGACCGTCGCGCTCGCGGTCGGCCTCCTGGTCGGCGAGGTGCTCCAGCCCGGACACGGCTTCAACATCGATCCCGCCACGATCGATCCGAAATCGGTCGCGACCTACGTTACCAAGGCCAAGGAGGAAGGCATCGTCGCCCATCTGATGGCGATCATCCCCGACAGCTATCTCGGCGCGATTGCGCGCGGCGACCTGTTGCAGGTGCTGCTCATCTCGATCCTCTCGGGCTTCGCCATCGCCTTCCTCGGCAAGGCCGGCGAGCCGATCGCGGAGGCGGTCGACAAGGCCGCGAAGATGTTCTTCGGCATCATCCGCATCATCGTGCGCGTCGCGCCCATCGGCGCGTTCGGCGCGATGGCCTTCACCGTCGGCGCCTATGGCCTCGGCTCGCTGCTCAACCTCGCCGCCCTGATCGGCACGTTCTACCTCACCAGCATCCTGTTCGTGCTGATCGTGCTGGGCGCGATCGCACGGCTCGCCGGCTTCTCGATCCTGCGTTTCATCGCCTACATCAAGGACGAGCTGCTGATCGTGCTCGGCACGTCGTCGTCGGAGACCGTGCTGCCGCAGATGATCCAGAAGATGGAGCATCTCGGCGCCTCCCGCTCGGTGGTCGGCCTCGTCATCCCGACCGGCTACAGCTTCAACCTCGACGGCACCAACATCTACATGACGCTGGCGACGCTGTTTCTGGCGCAGGCGACCAACACGCATCTGACGATCTGGCAGGAGCTCGGCATCCTCGGCATCGCCATGATCACCTCGAAGGGCGCCTCGGGCGTGACCGGCGCCGGTTTCATCACGCTCGCCGCGACACTCTCGATCGTGCCTGACATCCCGATCCAGTCGATCGCGATCCTGGTCGGCATCGACAAGTTCATGAGCGAGTGCCGCGCGCTGACCAATCTGATCGGCAACGGCGTCGCCTGCGTCGTCATCAGCATCTCCGAAGGCGAGCTCGACCGCGACGCGCTGCACGAGACCATGGCCCATCCGCTGGAGATCGGCGAGGCGCTGGAACCGGGTGGCGGCGGGTAAGCGACACCGATCGACGGCAGGAGCAACCCGGTTCCGACGCGGTAGTTTCCCGGAGTGGATAATTGGTGAGATACGCGCCACAACAATGGCGTTGGGATCACCGATTGATAATCAATGTTTCCGCCCGACGCGCTGGGGGCAGGGCGTCGGGCTTTTGATAATCACTGCGAGGGGCGACGCGCCAGGATGGTACGCCGCCGGTGGCCGGGACCGGCATTATCATTCCGCAGGCCCGAGCGGTCGGCCTCAGCCCGCAAGGTCACCGCCAAGATCGAGCCGCCGCGTAATCCCTATCGCCTGCAAGAACGTCTCGTCATGACTGACGACGAGCAACGCGCCGTCATAGGCCCGCAAGCCTGCTTCGACGGCTTCGATGGACGCGATGTCCAGATGGTTGGTCGGCTCGTCCAGGATCAGCAGTGAGGGCGGCGTCGTCCCGCCGAACACGCAAGCAAGGCCGGCACGAAGCAGCTGCCCGCCGCTCAGGCTCCCGACGATCTGCAAGGCAGCGTCGGCGCGAAACATGAAGCGCGCGAGAGCGGCATGGCACTCATTCGTGCCTGCCTTTGGATTACGACGCCTGAAATTGTCCAGGATCGAGATCGCGGGATCGAGCAGGCTGACCTTCTGGTCGAACAGCGCGAAGTCGGGCCTGACCCTCACGGTCCCCACAAGGGGGCAGATCTCGCCGGCAATGAGTTTCAGCAGCGTCGTCTTGCCCGAACCATTTGGTCCGACCACCGCAACACGCTCCGGCCCGACGATCGTGAACGACAGACCCCGCAGGATCGCGCGCTCCGGATGATAGCCGGCGCTGACCCGATCGAGCCAAACCACCTCCCTGCCCGCCGGCAGGTTTGTCGGCGGCAATTTCACGGACAGCGGCTGGAGAATCTCGATGCGCCGGCGCGCCGTGTCGACGGCTTCGAGCGCCTCCGCGCGCCGCCGCTCGGCGACTTGCGCGGTCTTTCCGCCGGTGCCCTCGCTGCGATCCTTGCGCGCGCCGGCCAGGATGCGCGGCATGTCGCCCTTGGCACGCTTCTTCCTGCCGCCGCTGTCCTTGCGCGCCTTCCTCTCCACGGCGTCCTGCGCCTTGCCGTCGATCTCGGACAGCCGCCTCTCGGCATGCGCAAGGTCGTGCCGGACGGCTGCGAACTCGACGGCCTTCTGCTCGCGGTACCGGCTCCAATTGCCGCCGTATCGCGTTGCTCCGAGCGACGTCAACTCGACGATCGCGTCCACCGTTTCGAGCAGGCCCCGATCGTGGCTGACGATGATCGCGCCGCCGCGCCAGGCGGCGAGGAGGTCGATCACGGCCTTGCGTCCGTCCTGGTCGAGATTGTTGGTGGGCTCATCCAGCAGCAGGAAGTCGGGCTCGGCGAACACCAGTGCGGCAAGACGAACCCGCGTCGTCTGGCCGCCGGACAGGCAGGACAGATCCGTATCGGGCGCAAGATCGAACCCGACGCGCGCCAGCGCGGACGCGAGCCGCGCTTCGAGGGTCCAGTCGATCGCGGCGATGTCGTCGGCGGAGGCATCGCCCCGCTCCGCACGGCGAAGCAGCGCCAGCGCTTCCCGCACGCCGAACAGATCGGCCACGGTGGCACCCGCGAGCAGCTGAACGTCCTGGCGCAGCAGGCCGATGGTCCCGTTGGTCAGAATGCGCCCGGACTGGGGAACATGTTCCCGGCAGATCGACGCCAGCAGCGTGGTTTTCCCGACGCCGTTGCGGCCGACGAGACCGGCTCGCTCAGCCGCGAATGTCAGATCGAGATTGGAAAAAAGAGAACGGCCGTCAGGCGTGGACAGCGACAGGTTCGACAGGATGATGGAAGCAGGCATGGAATTCCCCGTGAGCAAGGCGGATCGGCGTTGCGGTCGGGGTAAAATCCATGGCTGTGAAGTTCCTGATTGAGATGCCTCTAACTAGTCCGGCAGAGGCGCAAGATCAAGCCGAGGGGACGACAGCGCGTCGCGCGCTGACGTCCCCCATCGGCAGGTGCCGTCAGCCCTTGAGCGCGGTGACCACGACTTCGATCAGCGCGCTGCCGCCGAGATCGGCAACGCCGACGGTGGCACGGGTCGGCAGGTTGTCGCCGAAGAACTCGGTCCAGGCCGCGTCCATCTCCTTCTTCTTGGAGAGATCGGTGACGAAGATCGAGGCGCTGACGACGCGGCTCTTGTCGGTGCCGGCCTCCTTCAGATAGCCAGCGATCTTGCCGAGGATGTTGCGGGTCTGATCGCCCATCGAGACCGACGTGTCGTCGGCAATGGTGCCGCCGAGAAAGACGAAGCCATTGGCCTCGACGGCGCGGTGCATGATGGGCGTGCGGATGCTGCGGGTGATGCTCATGATGTCCTCTTGTTGCTAGAGCGTGGAAGGGTGGAAGCGGTCGATGCCGAGATCGCCGATGCGGGTCTGGGTGCCGCCGTTGACGATCAGCTCCGCCATCACGGCGCCGGCACCGGGGCCGAGCTGAAAACCGTGCAGCGAGAAGCCGAACTGGTGGTAAAGGCCCTTGTGCCGCGAACTCGGCCCGAACACGGGGATGTCGTCCTTCATCTTGGCCTCGATGCCGGCCCAGGCACGGACGATCGTCGCGCTGCGCATCACCGGAAACAGCTCGAACACGGTGCGCGCGCTGATCGCAAGGCTCTTCCAGTCCAGCACCGTCTCGTTGCGGTCCTGATAGGGCGTTGCCAGATGCCCGCCGCCGATCAGCACGGTGCCGTTCTTGAATTGCTTGAAGGAGAGCTTTCGGCCACGCAGGATCACGACGGGATCGATGAAGTGCGGCACGCGCGAGGTGATCATCAGCATCGGCGCCACGGTTTCGACCGGCACCGGCTCGCCGAGCGCAGCCGCGATTGTCCCGGCCCAGGCGCCGGCAGCGTTGACCAGCACCGGCGCGGCATAGGTGTCGGAGCCCACATCGACATACCAGAGGCCGTCGCTGTAGCGGATGTTGCTGGCCGCCACGCCCTCGCGCACGGTCGCGCCGAGCTGTTCGGCCTTGCGCCGGAACGCGGTCGTCGTTTGCGCAGGATTGGCCGCCCCGTCGCGGCGCGAGACCACGCCGCCGGGACAGCTGTCGGCCACCGCGGGCACCAGCCGCCGCAATTCGGTGGCGTCGATCAGCTCCTCATGGGTGAAGCCGAGCGCGTTCAGCTCGGCGACGCGCGCGCGGCAGACCGCAAGCTCGTCCTCGTTTTCCGCGACCAGCACCTGGCCGTGGCTCTCGAAACTGCAATCATCGTCGAGGAGATCGGCGATCTTCTCCCAGATTCCCATCGAACGGATCGAGAGCGGGATTTCGGGGACGTGCCGCGCAAGCTGGCGCACGCCGCCGGCATTGACGCCGGAAGCATGCCGGCCAGCATAGTCCTTTTCGATCAGCACCGGCTTCAGGCCGGCAAGGCACAGATGCAGCGTGGTCGAGCATCCGTGGATGCCGCCGCCGACGACGATCGCATCCACGTTCTCAGTCATCCGCGCACCACCGCCTTGACGTCGTCTTCGCTCTTCGGGACGGCGGCGAGCTCAGCGAGCGTGATCGGCTTCACCGGCGCACGCAGCCGGTAATAGCCGATCTCCTGCGGGCTCTTTCCGCGGGCCTGCGCCATCAGCTCGGTGACGGTGAGGCCGCAGAGCCGGCCCTGGCACGGGCCCATGCCGGTGCGGCGATAGGCCTTGAGCTGGTTCGGCCCGGTCGCGCCGATCGCGACGGAGTCGAGAACGTCCTTTGCCGTCACCTCTTCGCAGCGACAGACGATGGTGTCGCCTGAGGGAATGCGGAACTGCGGCGCCGGGCGGAACAGCGTGTCGAGGAAAATGCGGCCGCGTTGGGCCTTGGCGAGATCGGCGCGGAGAGTCGCCATTGCCGGAAGCTTCGCAGCAGCCGCGGGCGCCAACGCCTCCACCGCCGCGCGCGCCGCGATGCGGCCACGGACCACGGCGGCATTGGCACCACCGATACCGGCGCCGTCGCCGGCGATCGCGATGCCCGCGACCGACGATGAACCGTTCGCATCGAGCACCGGCGACCAGCACAATTGCAGCTCGTCCCAGCGATGCTCGACGCCGGCCGCCATCGCCAGATTGACGTTGGGCACGACGCCCTGATGCAGCAGCAGGAGATCGGCGGGAAGCGTCTCGCGCTTGCCGCCGGCGACATAGCTCACATTCGCAAGCTGGCCGTCACCCGACGCGGAGAGCTCGGTGACGCCGGAGACGACCTGCACCTTCGCCTTCACCTCACGCATCATCGACAGGCCCTTGGCGAAATAGGGCGAGGTCAGGAAGGCGAAGGCATGGGGGAGCGCGGCGAAATAATTGCCGCGCTCGGTGGTGTCGAGGATGCGGTCGATGCGGCCGCCAAGCCGCAAAATCTGCGCGGCGAGCAGCCAGAGCAGCGGCCCCTGCCCCGCGATCACCGTGCGACCATCGGGCACCAGCGCCGATGATTTCAGCATGGTCTGCGCAGCGCCGGCGGTCATCACGCCCGGCAGCGTCCAGCCCGGAATCGGGAACGGCCGCTCCAGCGCGCCGGTCGCCAGGATCACGCGCTTTGCCTTGACGAAGGCCGAGGCGCCGCCGACGGAAATGGCGATGTCGAGGTTGCGATCGAGGCTCCAGACCGTGGCACGCTGGATGACTTCGGCATTGCTCGCACGCAGCGACTGCACGAGATCGGCGCCGACCCAGTAGTCGGCACCGAGCTGACTACGTTCAGTCACCGGCGTCGAAGCGATTGCGCGAAACACCTGGCCGCCGGGGCCGATATTCTCGTCGAGCAGCAGCGTGGACAGGCCGGCTTCGGCGGATATCGCAGCGGCGGCGAGGCCGGCGGGTCCGGCGCCAATCACCACCACATCGTAATCTTCGTGCTTGGGAGCCACAGTCATCTTCCGATCTCCCGCTTGCCCTTCTGGATCTCGATCTGCATGCCCTCGGCGACGGGCACGAGGCAGCCCTGACGGTTGCCGACGCCGTCGATGGTGACGAGGCAGTCGAAGCACACGCCCATCATGCAGTAAGGCAGACGCGGCGCGCCGCTCACCGCGGTGGAACGCCGTGCATCCTGGCCGGAGGCCAGCAGCGCAGCGGAGACGGTATCGCCCTGACGCGCCGCGACGGCAACGCCGTCGACGAAGATCTGCACTTGCGGGCGTTTGTCCTGTTCGGATCGTCTAAACATGGGATGCCTCTTGGCTCCTTGATATCTCTAGTAGCCGCTATTGTTGGCTGCGCCAGCGCCGCCAAAACGGCTGGCCGAGAACGCGCCGACCAGCTCCAGCTCGAGCGCGCCCTGCGCCACCATGCGCGCGATCTCGAAGGCGTGGTTGGAGGCGAGCGTCACGCCGGAATGGCAGCAGGCGACGAAGGCGCCGGGATGGGTCTCCGACTGGTCGTAGATCGGAAAGCCGTCCTGCGGCATGACGCGGATGCCGGCCCAACTTCTGATAACGTTGAGCCGCGACAGATGCGGGAACATGCGCTGCGCGCGGTCGGTCATCACCGCGCTGATCGAATGCTTCAGCGCGCGATCGTCCAGCTCGTCCTCCTTGCTGTCGCCGATCATCACCGTCCCCTCGTCGGTCTGGCGGATCGTGGTCAGCGGGTGCGGCAGAAACGGCATGGTGCGCTCGGTCACCACGATCTGGCCGCGGGTCGGGCCCATCGGCGCGTAGAGGCCGACCATCGGCGCCAGCGTCTGGTTGGCATTGCCCGCGGCGAGCACGATTTTGGCGGCACGAAGCTCGCCCTTCGGCGTGGTCAGGCGGAATTCGCCGCCGCTCTTGCTGAT
Source organism: Bradyrhizobium niftali (assembly GCF_004571025.1). GTDB lineage: Bacteria > Pseudomonadota > Alphaproteobacteria > Rhizobiales > Xanthobacteraceae > Bradyrhizobium > Bradyrhizobium niftali. The sequence continues at coordinate 159,463 of NZ_SPQT01000020.1, forward strand.
CGCCGAAACCGGTTGCTCCGGAAGATAATCGATGCCGAACGCCCTGAAGCCGGTGTGGAAGGCGCGGAACGTGCGCAGCGAATTGACGTGGCCGTCGAGCGGGCAATAGCTGCCGCCGGAAACTTCCGGCCCGATCAGCGGCAGCGCCTTCTTCACTTCGGACGCCGGCAGCATCTCCATCCTGTAGTCGGCGGCGCCGACCTGGTTGTGCATGCGCTTGACCAGTTCGGCGCGCTGGCCGAACTCATCCTCACCGAGCGTGAGGTGAAAGCCGCCGTTCTGCTGGAGCGAGACATCGAGGCCGGTCTGTTGCTTCAGCTCGGAGGCAAGCCGGCCCCATGCCTGCGACGCCTGCACGGTCCACACCGTATAGGCCGGCATGCCCAGGCCCTTGCTCTGCACCCAGACCAGCGCGAAATTCGCGCGTGAGGCGCGCTTGGTGATGTCGCCTTCGTCGAGCACGGCGACCTTCTTGCCGAGTCGGCCGAGGCCCCAGGCAATGGCGGAGCCGAGCAACCCGCCGCCGACGACGGCGACGTCGTATTCTCCTGACATGAGTTCTCCTATCGTCCCGTATCGCCCTTGCCGGCGAGCACACGGTCGAGCCCGTAGAAGCGGTCGAGCAGAATGAGGGCGGTCATGGTGATCGCGATCACGCAGGCCGAGACCGACGTCACCAGCGGATCGATGTTGTCCTGGATATAAAGGAACATGCGCACCGGCAACGTTTCGGTACCGGGCGCCGCGAGGAAGACGGTCATGGTCAGATCGTCGAAGGACTGGATGAAGGCGAGCGCCCAGCCACTGATGACGCCGGGCAGGATCAGCGGCAAGGTCACGCGCCGGAACAGCGTCCAGCCACCGGCGCCGAGCGAGACCGCCGCCATCTCGACCGAGAGGTCCATGCCTGTCGCGGCCGCCAGCGTCAGCCGCAGCGCGAACGGAAACACGATGATGACATGCGCGATGATCAGCGCCGCAAAGCTGCCGCCGAGGCCCGCGGAGGTAAAGAAACGCAGGAAGGCGATGCCGAGCACGACATGCGGGATCATCAGCGGCGACAGGAAGAGGGCTGCGAGCGCGTCACGGCCGCGGAAGCGATAGCGCGCGATCGCAAGCGCCGCGGGCACCGCGAACAACAGCGCCACCAAGGACGACAGCGCGCCGAGCCCGAGGCTGACCCAGAAGGCGTGGATGAATTCGGGATAGTTCGCGATGGTCCTGAACCAGCGCAGCGAGAAGCCGTTGGTCGGCAGCGACAGGAAGCCTTCCGGCGTGAAGGCGACGAGGCAGACCACCAGGATCGGCGCCACCATGACGATGACGAAGACGGTGTGGAAGATCAGTGCCAGCGGGCCGTTCCGTCTCATCGGAACACCTCCGCATAGCGCCGCTCGATCAGGGCGTTGCTGCCGACCACGATCAAGACCAGCGCAACCAGCAGCAGCGTGGCGACCGCCGCACCGAGCGGCCAGTTCAGCGTGTTCAGGAACTCGTCATAGGCCAGCGTCGCCGCGACCTTGAGCCGGCGGCCGCCGATGATCGCGGGCGTCGCAAAGGCGCTGGCCGAGAGCGAGAACACGATGATCGCTCCCGACAGCACGCCCGGCATGATCTGCGGCATGATGATGCGGCGAATCGTGGTGATCGGACCTGCGCCAAGCGACATCGCGGCGTTCTCGATCTGCGGATCGAGCCGCTGAAGCGCAGCCCACACCGACAGCACCATGAACGGCATCATCACATGCGCGAGCGCGATCACCATACCGGTCTCGGTGAACATGAAGGGAATCGGTGCACGGATCAGCCCGGCCGACATCAGGAGCTTGTTGACGAGCCCGTTGTTGCCGCCGAACAGCAGCGCCCAGCCGAGCGTGCGCGCCACCACCGAGATCAGCAGCGGTCCGAGGATGACGAGCAGGAAGAAGCTCTTCCAGCGTCCGCTCATGCGGTTGAGGATGTAGGCCTCGGGCGCGCCCAACAATGCGGTGAGCAGCGTCGTCAGGATCGCGATGCGAAACGTCCGCCAGAACATTTCGGCGTAATAGGGATCGGTCGCGATCTCGTGCCAGTTCTTGAGGATGAAGACCGGCTCGATGCCCTTGTACTGACCCCAATCGTGGAACGACAGCATCACGGTCATCGCCAGCGGAATCAGCAGCACGCCGACGAACAGCATCAAGGCAGGGGCGGAGAGTACCCATGGCGCGCGTGCGATGCGCGCATCGGCGGCCCCCGGCGGAGCCGTGTCTGCGACCGCGCTCATGCGGCGGCTCCGCGAACGCTCATGTCCTCAGGCCGCCAGGCGAGACGAACGGCCTCGCCTTCGGCCGGCTGCGCCTTGCCGTCATTCTGGCGGATCACGATCGCCGGGCCGCATTCGCTGTCGCACTGGAACAGCCAGTGATTGCCCTGGAAGATGCGCGTGACGATCTTTGCGCCAAGGCCGGCGTCGCCAAAACCGATTCTTTCAGGGCGAATGCTGACGGTGACGGGGCCACTGAGGCCCGCCGGCGCCGGCGCGCTCCAGGAGCCCGCCACCACGCGCGCGGGCGTCGCGGTCCGGTCGATCGTCGCCGCAAAGTCGTTGGTCTTGCCGAGGAATTGCGAGACGAAGGCCGAGGCCGGCCGCTCATAGGTCTCCTGCGGCGTGCCGATCTGCTCGATCTTGCCCTGGCTCATCACCACGATGCGGTCGGACAGCGACATCGCCTCGTTCTGGTCGTGCGTGACCAGGATCGTGGTGGTGCCGATGGTGCGCTGGATCTGGCGCAGCTCGATCTGCATCTCCTCGCGCAGTTTTGCATCGAGGTTCGACAGCGGCTCATCGAGCAGCAGCACGCTCGGCTTGATCACCAGCGCACGCGCCAGCGCCACACGCTGTTGCTGGCCACCGGACATGCGGCGCGGATGACGATCCTCGTAGCCGGCAAGGCCGACCATCGCGAGCGCGGCACGGACGCGCTCGGCCCTTTCAGCGCGCGGCACCTTGCGCATCTCGAGGCCGAAGGCGACGTTCTCCGCCGCGGTCATGTGCGGAAACAGCGCGTAGCTCTGGAACACGATGCCGAGGCCGCGCTTGGCCGGATGGATCGCGGTCAGGTCCTTGCCCTCCAGCCGGATCGCGCCGCGCGTGGGATCGAGGAAGCCCGCGATCATCTGCAGGGTCGTGGTCTTGCCGCAGCCGGACGGGCCGAGGAAGGAGATGAACTCCCCCTTCCCCACCGACAGGCTGAAGTCATCGACCACAGTCTGCACTCCGAACTGCTTGGCGACCCGATCGAGCTCGAGATAGGCCATGACGCTGTCTCCGCCGCGAACGATCAGCGTTCGACCTCGCGATTCCAACGCTTGGTCCACTCCTCACGCTTCTCGTTGATCACCGTCCAGTCCGGATTATAGAGCTTCGCCGCGCGCTCGCCGATCGGCGCCATCTTGCCGAGCTCCGGCGGGATCACCAGCGATTTCAGCACCGGGCCATAGCCGTAATCCTTGAGCATCACGAGCTGGATCTTGGGATCGAGCAGCATCTTGACGAAGCTGGACGCGAGCGGCGAGGCGTTCGGCTTGGTGATCGGGCAGGCGGTCGTCAGCAGCGTCGCCGCGCCTTCCTTCGGATAGACGAAGTCAACGGGGAAGCCGGTGTTGGCGAAGCTCTGCACGCGGCCGGTGCCCCACACCGCGATCACGGCCTGACCGGACTGGAACAGCTCGGTCATCTTGCCCGGCGACGGCTCATAGGCGAGCACGTTCGGATTGATCTGCTCCTTGAAGATCTTGAAGCCGGAATCGACGTTGGTCTCGCCGCCGCCGTTCATCTTCGACAGCATCACCAGCGCTTCGAGGCCGTAGGTGTTGTTGATCGGCGGGATCACCAGCTGCTTGGCGTATTTCGTGTCCTTCAGGTCATTCCACGAGGTCGGCGGCGCCCAGCCTTTCTCGGCAAACACCTTGGTGTTGTACATCAGGCCGGTCGCGACGATGCCGATCGCAACGGCGCGATCGTCCTTGAAGCGGGCGGTGTCGTAGAGATCGGCCGGCAGGCCGTCGAGCTTGCCGCAGAAGCCGAGCTGGATCGCCTGGTACATCGGGCCGTCGTCGACGATGGCGACGTCGATCTGCTGGTTGCCCTTCTGCGCCTGGAGCTTGGCCAGCGTGTCGGTGGAGTTGCCGGCGACGTATTCGACCTTGACGCCGTTCTCCTTCTCGAAGGCCGGGATCACCTCGTCGCGGATGGTCTTCTCGAACGAGCCGCCGTAACCGGCGACATAGAGCGTTTTCTGCTGGGCCGAGGCGGCCGAAATGCCGGCGGCGAGCGCCGCGATGCTGACCGCTGTCAGAAGGCGAAGAGTCTTCATGTGGTCCGATCTCCATACCGGAATGAGGTGACGTGCCGACAAATCTCCGGCCGAAGCGCCTTCCGCATTTCCTTCCGCGCAAATCCTCCCCGATCAGGGCTCCGGCCCCTGTTCGGCGGATTTTGGCGCGATCTGGAGGGTTGAACCCCTCCAATCTGCCGAAAAAGCGGGCTGTCTCCAGTCCTGATGAAAAAGATCGCAAACCCGAGCTTCCATCGTCCAATGAATAATGGCACCCTCTGCATGCCCAAATGTTATGAATGGAATCCTGGATGGTACGGATCAATTCGCGGCAGGTGGAGGCCTTCCGCGCGACGATGCTGACCGGCAGCGTGACCGAGGCGGCGGCGCTGATGACCGTGACGCAGCCGGCGGTCAGCCGGTTGCTGCGCGACCTCCAGGCGCTGTTGAAGATGGAGTTGTTCGAACGGCGGGGCACCGGCCTCGTGCCGACCGCCGCGGCGATGGCGCTCTATACCGAAGTGGAGCGCTCCTTCGTCGGACTCGAACGCATCACCGCAGCGGCGGAAGAAATCCGCGGCCGCCGCACCGGCTCATTGCGAATTGCAGCACTGCCAGCGCTGTCGAACGGCTATCTGCCACGGCTTACCGGTCACTTTCTGAAGGAGCGGCCGAACCTCAACCTTGCCTTCTTCGGCGTGATCTCGCCGATCGTGGTCGACTGGGTGCTGAACAATCAGTGCGACGTCGGCTTTGCCGAGGTGCCGATCGCGCATTCCGGCCTGCCGAGCCAAAGGCTGCCAGCGCCGGCGCGCGTCGCGGTGCTGCCGACCGGTCACCGCCTCACGGAGAAGGAAGTGCTGGAGCCGCGCGACTTCGAGGGCGAGACGTTCATCTCGCTGTCTGCGGGGTCGTCGAGCCGGCACCTGGTCGACCAGGTTTTCCATCGCCACGATGTCCGCCGCGTGCTCAGGGTCGAGACCACGCTGTCGGAGATCATGTGCGGCATGGTGTCGTCAGGCCTTGGCGTCGCCATCTGCGATCCCTTCACCGCGCAGGAATTTTCCACCCGCGGCGTCGTCGTGCGCCGCTTCCTGCCGCGCATCGACTTCGAATTCTCCGCGGTCTTTCCGGCGCAGCGCAGCCCCTCGCCGGTGGCGCTGGATCTGGTCGAGACCATGCGCAAGTCGCTCGCGGAGTTTGAGGATTAGAATGGCGCTCAGCCGTTGAACGCGGCCTGCGCCTCCGGCAGGTCCCAGATCTTGCCGATCGCGGCGGTGCCTGCCGCCGTAATCGCAGCCTCGTCAGCGCCGAGATAGCGGGCGGCATCGACCAGCACGCGACCGTCGACCATGACTTGGTCGATATTGGCGCGGTTGGCGAGCGCGATCAGCGCGCGACGCGGGTCGAACAGCGGCTGGAGATGCGGGTGGGTGAGATCGACCACGGTGAGGTCGGCGGTCGCGCCCGGCTCGATCCGGCCGAGGTCCGGCCGCTTGATGACGTCGGCGGCCACGGCCGTGTTCGCCTCGATCAGCTCCGGTGAATTGGCGACATCGGCGCGCTGGGACGTGATCTTGGAGATCAGCGAGGCGGCATTGAGCTCGCCGAGCAGATCCATGTTGTAACCGTCGGTGCCGACCACGGTGCGCACACCGTGCTCCGCGAACCGGCTGAACGCCGCGGTGACGCCGGCGCGCGCGAACACGCGCGGGCAATTCAGAACGGTCATGCCGCGCGCGGCCATCAGCTTGAGGTCGTCGTCGGTGCTGAACATGCAATGCGCCGCCATGAGATCGGGCGCGAGCAGGCCAAGCCAGTCCAGATATTGCGCCGGCGTGCGGCCGCCATAGCGCTTGCCGATGGTCTCGACCTCGGCACGGCTCTGCGCCATATGCGTCGTGATGGGAACGCCGAGCTCGCGCGCCCGCGCCGCGCAGGCCTTGAGCAGATCGGGGCCGCAGGTGTCGGTGGCGTGCGGGCTCATCGCAAGGCTGATGCGGCCGTCGCCACGATTGTTCCAGCGTTGATAGAGCGCATCCCAGGTCGCCATGTCGGCGGTGCCGTCATCGCCGGAATATTGCACGACGCCGTCCGGCCCCGCCTTGGCGTCGGAGGTGGAGAAGAGGTATGGCGCGCCATAGAAGCGGATGCCCATCTCTTCCGCGGCGTCGAACATCTCGGGGATCGAATTGCGGAACGGCTCCATCACCGTGGTGGCGCCGCCCTTCAGCAGCTGGAGGATGCCGAGCCGGGCCACTGCCATGCGCTCCTCCGCCGACAGGATATCGGCGCCGCGCTTGGTCAGCGGCAGCAGCACCGTGTAAACGATGCTCTGGTTGTTCTTGCGGCCGTTGCCGTCCTCGCTGTGGCTGCGCGCCACCGCTTCGGAGAAGCAGTGGTTGTGCAGGTTCAACAGGCCCGGCAGCACGAAGCGGCCGGGGCGATCGTAAGTTCGATCAGCGCTCGGCTTGTCGCGCGTGACCGCGGCGATCCTTTTGCCTTCAACCAGGACCCAATGGTCGCGCAGCACGTCCTGCGCGCCGTCTTTCCGTGACAGCAGATAGCTGCCGAAGATTGCGATCGTGCTCATGCGGGGCGTACGTTCCAGAAGACGGCGGTGCCGTCGAGAATGCCGGTGATGGCCTTGCGATAGGCGGTCGGCTGCTTGTACAGGCCGATCGGAATATAGGGGATTTCCTCGAATGCCACCGCCTGGATCTGGCGGCAGATGCGCTGCTGCTCGGCAAGTTCGGAGGCCGCCAGCCACTGGCTGCGCAACGCCCCCATCTTCTCGCTCGCATACCAGCCGGCGACCTTGCCCTCGCCGCGGATGTTGGTGTTGCCGGCCGGATTGAGCCAGTCGATGCCCTGCCAGTTGCCGACCGCAGCACTCCAGCCACCCTGCCCGATCGGCTCCTTCTTGAGCTGGCGCTGCAACACGACGGCGAAATCGAGCCCGGCATATTCGACGTTCATGCCGGCCTTGCGCAAGCTGTCGACCGCGATCTCGCCGAGCGGCTTCTGCGCGAGCGAGTTGGTGGGGACGAGCAGCACGATCTTCTCGCCATTGTACCCGCCAGCCTTCAGATCCGCCTTCACCTTGGCGTAGTCGCGCGGGCCGCGGAACACGTCGAGACCGACCTCGCTGGCCATGGGCGTCCCCGGCGCGAAGTAGCCGATCGGCGACACCTGGAAGGCCGGATCGGTGCCGGCGACCGCGGTCATGAAGGCGGACTGGTCGATCGCACCCAGCAGCGCGCGGCGGATCGCGGGATTGTCGAACGGCGGCTGGAGATGATTGAGGCGCAGCATGCAGGCATAGCCTCTGGGATCGAGGATGCGCGTGTCGATGTCGCCGGCCGCCTTGATCACCGGCAACAGGTCGTGCGGCGTGGTTTCCTGCCAGTCCTGCTCGCCGGTCTGGAGCGCAGCGACGCCGGTGCCGGCATCGGGCGTCGTGGTCCAGACCACGCGGTCGTAATGTACGATCTTCGGTCCCGCCGTCCAATCCGGCTTGCCGTCGGTGCGCGGCTGGTAGCGCTCGAACTTGGCGTAGGCATTGCGCGCGCCCTGCACGCGCTCGTCGGCGAGATAGCGGAACGGGCCGCTGCCGATGACTTCGGTCAGCGGCTTGAACGGATCCTGGCTCGCCAGCCGCTCCGGCATCATGAAGCACGCATTGATCGCGGCTTTGCCGAGCGCCTGCGGCAACAGCGGGAACGAACGCTTGAGACGAAAGCGGATGGTGCGGTCGTCGGCGGCCGAGAGCTCGGCGGTCGCCTCCATCAGCTCGCCGCCAAAGCCGTCGCGCGCCGCCCAGCGGCGGATGCTCGCAACGCAGTCGCGGGCGAGCACGCGCTCGCCGTCATGCCAGAACAGGCCGTCACGCAAGCTGAGATCCCATTGCAGCCCGTCACTGGAGATGACATGGCCCGACAGCATCTGCGGCGAGACCTGGAGCGAGGAGCTCATGCCGTAGAGCGTGTCGTAGACCATGAAGCCATGGTTTCGCGACACCTGCGCGGTCGAATAGATAGGATCGACAAAAGCGAGATCGATGACGGGAATGAAGCGCAGCGTGCTCTGGGATTCAGCACGGACGATGCCCGGTAGCGAAAGCGCCGGCATGGCAGCGGCGGCCTTGAGGAGCGAGCGGCGGGAGATGGGCATTACAAGAGGCTCCTGACGGATCTTACGTATTCAACAAGACCGCGCCGATCGCAGCCGCAACCGCCTGCTGCGCCGGCTCGACCACGGGTACACCGATTGCGTCGGCAATCGCCGCGCGATGCGAGGCCATGCCGGCGCAGCCCATCACCACGACATCGGCGCGGCACTGCGTGACCAGCGCGCGGCCGGCGTCGATCAACCGGCCGCGGATGTCGGCGCCTGCCGTCTCCGCCGCGCTCGCGCCGACCGACCAGCTTCCGGCATAGCGGCTGTCGACGCCCATCACCCGCGCCATGCGCTGCTGGCGGCGGATGCTCGACGGCGACAGCGCGATGATTCCAAAACGCTCGCCGAGCATCAGCGCGCGAAAGATGCCGCATTCGGCGATGCCCAACACCGGACGGCCGCCGGCGGCCTCGCGCACCGCATGCAGGCCGGGATCGCTGAAGCAGGCGAGTACGAAGGCATCCGCATGGTCGCGCGCGACGCGATTGACCAGCGGCATGACCACGCTGTCGGCATCGCGCTGCGAGCTGATGCCGGGCGGCCCCTCGGCAAGGCCGACCACCTCGATATCAGGTCCGCCGGCGATGCGCAGCGGCGCGACCGCGTCGTCGATCGCCGCCGTCACCGACGCCGAGGAGTTGGGGTTGATGACGAGGATGCGGCGGCGGGTCATGGCTTGGCTCAACGGTTGCCGGCCTCGTGGCGCAGGAAGTTGGCCGCGATCTTCTCGCCGGTCGTGATCCAGACGTCCGGGCAGGACTTCGCGTAGGTCAGGAATTCGCGCAGCAGGCGCAGCCGCATCGGACGGCCGCTGCATTGCGGATGCAGCACGGTCGTCACCATCGCGCCCCAGTCGCGCACCTCGTCCAGCTCGTCCTTCCACAGCGAGAGCACGTGCTCCTTGGGAAAGATCGAGCGCGGGCTGAAGCGCGCGGACAGGCCGTGCATCCAGTCGTCATAGCTCGCGGTCACCGGCAGCTCGATGGTGCCCGGCTTGCCGTCGGCGAGGCGATGGCGGTAGGGCCTGACGTCGTCGCGGAACGAGGAGGTGTAGACGATGCCGTGCCGCACCAGCGCGACGCGCAGCTCCTCGGTGAACTCGCCGTAAGGCGCGCGATAGCCGGTCGGCTTGACGCCGAGGCGGCGCTTCAGCGCCTCGAAGCCGCGCTCCAGCTCCTCCTCGATCCAGGGATCGCCGGGATCGGGCAAGAGATGGTGATAGCCATGATGGCCGATCTCATGACCGGCCTTGAGAATGGACTCCGCCATCGCCGGATGCGCGTCGACCGACCAGCCCGTGACGAAGAAGGTCGCCTTGAGATCGAGCTGGTCGAGCAGCTCCAGAAGTTTCGGCGTGCCGACGCGGGCCTCGTAGCCGCCATAGCTCATGGTGATGAGCCGCTGCGCATGCACGGCGTCCTTGCTGGTCCAGGCGCTCTCCGCGTCCACGTCGAACGACAGGAACATCGCCGACTTGTACGGCTGCGGCCAGGGATAGTCCGGCGCGGGATCCGCGGTGTTGGCCGGAACGAGCGGAATGCTCTTGAGTGCCTTACTGTCCAGCATTGATGGTCGCCTTCTCTAGTCCGTTGTCGTTGAGTTTCCACTTGGCAAGCAGGGTACGATACGTGCCGTCGGCGATCAGCGCATCGACCGCCTCGAGAATGGCCTGCTGAAGTGCCTTTTCCTTGACCGGCAGTGCGATGCCCGTGAACTGCGTAGCGAACGGATCGCCGACCGGCGCATAGGTGCCCGGCTCGAGGTCCATCAGATAGGGCAGCGTCTCGTTGCCCTGCACGGCGGCGTCGATACGGCCCTGCCTGAGCTGCGTGCGCGCATCTGCCGAGCCATCCGTACCGACGAACTGGATCGGATTGCTGGCGCAGTTCTTCTGGCTCCACTTGTCGATCTCGGCCGGAAACATGGTCCGGCGGCTGGCGCCGACCTTCTTGCCGCATAGCGCAGCCATGTCCTTGAACTCGGACGCACGGGACTGCTGTACGAAGAATTTTGGACCACTGCGCAGATAATCGACGAAGGACGCGATCTCGTGCCGGCTCGCATAGTCGGTGAAGCCGGACAGAATGGCATCCACCCGCCCCGTCGAAATCGACGGCATGAATTCGGCAAAGCTGGTCTCGGTCCATTCGATCTTGACGCCGAGCTTGCGGCCGATCGCCTCGCCGAGATCGACGTCGAATCCGGACAGCGCGTTGGTGGCGGGATCGCGGAACTCCATCGGCGGATAGTTCGGTACCAGCGCCACCTTGAGACTGCCGCGCTTGACGATCTCCGCCGGCAGCTCGATCGCCATCACCGATGCGCTCATGGCACCCAAGAACGCCGCCGCAACCAAAAGCCTCTTCATCACCACACCCCCAATGTCAGATCACAGCCGAAAGAAATGCCTTGGTACGCTCCTCGCGCGGCGCACCCAACACGTCGGAGGCGCGCCCCTGCTCGACGATCGCGCCCTGGTCCATGTAGACGACGCGGTCGGCGACCTCGCGCGCGAAGCCGAGCTCATGCGTCACCACCATCATGGTCATGCCGCTCTTCGCCAGCTCCTTCATCACCGCAAGCACCTCGCCGACGAGCTCGGGATCGAGCGCGCTGGTCGGCTCGTCGAACAGCATCAGCATCGGCTTCATGGCGAGCGCCCGCGCGATGGCGACGCGCTGCTGCTGGCCGCCGGAGAGCTGCGCCGGATATGAATCGGCCTTGGCCGCAAGCCCGACGCGACGAAGCAGCTCGAGCGCCTCGGCACGCACCTCGTCAGATTTGCGTCCCTGAACCTGCGTCGGGCCTTCGGTGATGTTCTCCAGCGCGGTCTTGTGCGGAAACAGATTGAAGCGCTGGAACACCATGCCGGTCTTCAGCCGCTGCCGCCCGATCTCCCGTTCGCCGAGGCGATGAAGCCGTCCGCCCTGCTCGCGCACGCCCAGGAGCTCGCCGTCGAGCCAGATGCCGCCACTGTCGATCGCGGCGAGCTGGTTGATGCAGCGAAGCAGCGTTGTCTTGCCCGAGCCGGAAGCGCCGATCAGGCACATCACCTCGCCGGGCCAGACGTCGAGCGAGACGCTCTTGAGAGCCTGAAACTCTCCAAAATTCTTGCTGACGGAGCGGATCGCAACGAGGGGTTTTGTCATCGCGCAAGCCGCAATGTGCCGCGTGCAAAACGGCGTTCGAGCAGCATCTGGAGCGGGGTCAGGATCGAGACCACGAGCAGGTACCAGAGCCCGGCGACGATCAGCAGCTCGATGACGCGGGAATTGGCGTAGTAGATATTTTCGGCGTTGTGCAGCAATTCCGGATACTGGATGACGCTCGCGAGCGAGGTCGCCTTCACCATGCCGATGAACTCGTTGCCGAGCGGCGGGATCACCACGCGCATCGCCTGCGGCAGCACGATCCGCCGCAGCGCGCGCAGCCGTCCCATGCCGATCGCCTGCGCGGCCTCATATTGCCCGATATCGACCGACAGCATGCCGGCGCGCATCACTTCGGAGGTGTAGGCGCCCTGATTGATGCCGAGCCCGAGCAGCGCGGCGAGAAACGGGGTCATGACGTCGACGGCGCGCGCACTCCACAGCCCCGGAATGCCGATGGTCGGAAACACCAGCGCGAGGTTGAACCACAGCAGCAGTTGCAGGATCAGCGGCGTGCCGCGGAACAGCCAGGTGTAGCCGGCGGCCACCGTCTTCAGCACCGGATTGGGCGACAGCCGCATGATCGCCACGACGATGCCGAGCACGATGCCGAGCGCCATCGCCAGCGCCGCCATCACCATGGTGTTGACGATGCCTTCGAGGATGACCTTCACAGTCAGGAAGCGGCTAACATAGGACCACTCGATCTGACCGTTCGCAAAGGCGCGCGCAATCGCCGCCAGCACGAGGACGATCAGGGCGGCGCTGAACCAGCGAAACCAGTGCGGCTCGCGCGCGACCCGCATCCCCGACAGATCAGGGAAACCCCCCGCGAGTGCCGGCGCCGGCTTCATTGCGGCGCCGCGTTCAGCATGGGCTGGGCGACCGCATTCGCGCCAAGGCCCCATTTGTCGAGAATGGCCTTGTAGGCGCCGTCGGCGATCATTGCGGTGAGCTTCTCGGTCACCACCTCGCGCAGGGCCGAATCGTCCTTGCGGATCATGATGCCTTGATAGCCCTTGGCGAAGGCCTCGCCGACAATGCGGTATTTGCCGGGCTCTTGTGTCTGCGCATAAGGCAGCGTCTCGCTGCCCTGCACGGCGGCGTCGATGCGGCCCTGCTTGAGCTGGTTGCGCACGTCGATCGAGTTCTCGCCCGGCACGTACTGGATCGCCGGCTTGCCGGCCGTCTCGCAATTCTGCTTGCTCCACTTCTCGATCTCGACCGGGAAGCTCGTGCTGCGCGTGGTGCCGACCTTCTTGCCGCAGAGATCCGTCGCGGCCTTCGCCTCGCTCTCCGCCATCACGAAGAACTGCGGGCCGGTCGCGAGATAATCGACGAAATCGGCGGTCTCGCGCCGCGAGGCGCGGTCCGAGATGCCGGAGATGATGAAATCGGCGCGCCTGGTCTGGAGCGACGGGATCAGCTCGGCGAACGGCGTCTCGCTCCAGACGATCTTGAGGCCGCCGAGCCGCTTGGCGAGCTCGTTGGCCAGATCGATATCGAGCCCGACCAGCTCGTTGGTCGCGGGATCACGATATTCCATCGGCGCGTAGGTCGAGTTGACCGTGAGCTTCAACGCGCCCGCCTGCTTGATCTCCGCCGGCAGTTCGGCGGCTTGCGCGGAGGCGACTGCGGCCAGTGCGGCAAGGCCGAGAGATAGCGAGAGGCGTGTCATGTCAGCTCCAATCTTTTCCTTTGCCGATCTTTCCCTTTTGACGACGCTTGCCAGCGCCGTGCCACCTGTTCAGTCCGCGTCGAGAACGGCCGGCTCGATGACGCCGGCGCGTTCGGTGATCACCCTGTATTGCTCGGGCCGCCGGTGGGCGGCGAAATTGAACATCTTGTCCTTGCCCTGGCGGCAGAGGTCGAGATCGATGTCGGCGACGATCACCTCGTCCGCGAGCGTCTGCGCCTGCGCGACGATGCGGCCGTTGGGATCGACGATGCAGGAGCCGCCGATCAGCCCGGAGCCGTCCTCCTCGCCCGCCTTCGCCACCGAGATCGCCCAGGTCGCGTTCATGTAGGCATTGGCCTGCGTCACCAGTGTCGAGTGGAAGGTGCGCAAGGCGCCGTCTTCGGTGGTGCCACCATTCGGATCGTAGGCCGCCGAATTGTAGCCGATGCAGACGAGCTCGACACCTTGCAGGCCGAGCACGCGCCAGGATTCCGGCCAGCGGCGATCGTTGCAGATCATCATGCCCATGATGGCGTGGGCCCAGGCCGATCCGGCGCGGAAGGCGGGAAAGCCGAGATCGCCATATTCGAAATAGCGCTTCTCCAGCTGCTGGTAGCGCGCGCCCGGGCGCGGCTCGACCGAGCCCGGCAGATGCACCTTGCGATAGCGGCCGAGAATCTCGCCGTCGCGATCGACCAGGATGGCGCAATTGTAGCGGCGGCCATCCGGCGTCAGCTCGGCATAGCCGACATAGAAGCCGACGCGCAGCGCACGCGCACGGTCGAACAGCTTCGCCACGGCCGGGTTCGGCATGCCGCGCTCGAAATAATGGTCGAGCGCCTGGCCTTCGAGCAGCCAGCGCGGAAAGAAAGTGGTGAAGGCAAGCTCCGGAAAGACCACGAGGCTGGCACCGCGGCCGGCGGCCTCCTCCAGCAGTGCAAGCATGCGCGCGAGCGTGTGCTCACGCGAGTCTGCTCTCTGCGTCGGGCCCATCTGGGCGGCGGCGGCGCGAAGGACACGAACCAAGATTGCCTCCAATCTGTGCGCAATGCTGCCTCAATGGGCGAATGAACCCTTTGATGCGACGTGCAAATCCGCTTCCATTACGCGGAAGCGGGGCTGCAAAATCAATTCGTTCTGTTATGATCTTTTGGCCCGGAGTATAACTGGCAGTGATATGAACCTGCGTCAGCTCGAGATCCTGCGCGCCGTCATCCGCCACCGCACCACGGTCGCGGCGGCGGACGAGCTGGCACTGTCGCAGCCCGCGGTCAGCAACGCGCTCAAGACGATGGAGGCGCAGGCGGGCTTTGCGCTGTTCGAGCGCGTCAACAACCGGCTGTTTCCGACTGCGGAAGCGATGGCGCTCTACAAGGAGAGCGAGGCGATCTTCGCGCTGCACGCAAAACTCGAGAACCGCGTGCGCGATCTGCGCGAGAACCGGTCCGGACATCTTGCGATCGTGGCAACCCCGCCGCTTGCCTACAGCATCATCCCGTCCGCGCTATCCAGCTTCCTGCGCCGCCGCCCGGAAACGCGCGTCTTCTTCGACGTGCGGCGCTACGAGGGCATCATCGAGGGCGTGCTCAGCCGTGTTGCCGAGCTCGGCTTCGCGCTCGGGCTGACGCATCATCCCGGCATCGCGCATGAGGTGGTGCACACCGGCGAGATGGTGTGCGTGCTGCCGCCGCAGCATCCGCTCGCCGACAGGCCCGCGATCTCGGCGGCGGATCTGTCCGGCCTGCCTTTCATCGGGCTCGAGCGCGGCACGCGGCTCGGCGAGGCCGTACGCGACAGCTTTGCCCGCGCCGGCGCGCCGTTCCAGCCGACGGTCGAGGTGCGCTACTGCAACACCGCCTGCGTGCTCGCCGCCGCCGGCGTAGGTGCCGCGGTAGTCGATCCGTTCTCGCCGCGGCAGAACGGCGGCAATGGCCTCGTCGTCCGGCCGTTCACGCCGACGACCCACGCGGTCGCCTACATGCTGTGGTCGGAAGCCGAGCCGCTGTCACGCCTCGCCAAGGCCTTTCTCAACGAGGTGCGGAAGGAGAGCGCGCTGCTGGAAAGCACAGCGCCGCACCAGCAACATGGGGCAGATAGCGACTGAGCTTCGCAACCTTTTACCTTGGGGGGCACATGGCACGCATCACCATCATCGAGACGGGACAAGTCCCGCAAAAATATCGCGAGCGCCACGGCTCGTTTCCCGACATGTTCGAGCGCATGGTCCGCGCCGAGGATCCAACAGCCTCGGTCGACGTGGTCAGCATCCCGAACGGTGACGCGCTTCCCGATCCTGGCAAGCTCGAAGCCGTGCTGATCACCGGCGCGGCCGCCGGCGTCTATGACGGGCTCGACTGGATCGCGCCGCTCGAGGACTTTGTCCGTCAAGCCTACGCCAGCAAGACGCCGATGGTCGGCGTCTGCTTCGGCCATCAACTGATTGCGCAGGCGCTCGGCGGCACCGTGCGCAAGTCCGAGAAGGGCTGGGGCATCGGCCGGCATGTCTATCAGGTGCTGCCGGAGAACGGCGTCGTCG
Organism: Bradyrhizobium niftali; assembly: GCF_004571025.1. Classification (GTDB taxonomy): domain Bacteria; phylum Pseudomonadota; class Alphaproteobacteria; order Rhizobiales; family Xanthobacteraceae; genus Bradyrhizobium; species Bradyrhizobium niftali. Next base: position 175,324 of record NZ_SPQT01000020.1, read on the forward strand.
AAGGCGACGCGGTCGCCATCGCCGCCTCGCATCAGGACCAGGTGATCGAGCCGCCGAACGAAGCGCTGACTATCCTCTCATCCGAGTTCACCCCGCATGCCGGCCTGCTCTACGCCAACGGCGCGACCTTGACCGTACAGCCGCATCCCGAGTTCGACGTGGAGTTTGCACAAGTGTGCTGCGAACTGCGCGACGGCAAGGCGCCGGAGGATGTCGTCGCCACGGCGCGCGCGTCGCTGGCGCAGCCGCTGGACAACGCAAAGCTCGGTGGGGCGATTACGCGGTTTCTGGCGCGCAAGTCCCTCCCCTCATCCTGAGAGCCTGACCGAAAAAGGTGAGCGGCTTTAGCGGGCCTGTGATTCCTTCGGATTTGCAAAGATTCGAGGGAGGACACCATGCCGTGGACCAAAGCCGCTCGTATCAAGTATCAGCGCAGTGGACTGCGTTACACAAGTGATCTGACCGATGCAGAGTGGGCGTTGATCGCCCGGAAGATGCCGCCGCGACGGCGATTGGGCCGGCCGCGGGAGGTTAATCTGCGCGAGATCGTGCAGGCGATCTTCTATATTCTGTCGAGCGGCTGCCAGTGGCGAGCCTTGCCGAA
>NZ_SPQT01000003.1 GCF_004571025.1 Bradyrhizobium niftali
ATCCGGGCTACGGGCAAAGCCTCGCTATTTTCCAGCGAGGCTGCGAACGTGCTTGATAATTCCGGAAAAATCCACCCCGCCCTGGCCCGCTCTATCGAAGGCCTGATAAATCTCCTGCGCATGCTGGCCGAGCGGCGTGGCCGCGCCCGCGGCCTTGGCCGCGTCCTGCGCCAAGGTCAGGTCCTTCACCATCAGCGCCGAGGCAAAGCCGGGCTTGTAATCGTTGTTCGCCGGCGAGGTCGGCACCGGACCCGGCACCGGGCAATAGGTCGTCAGCGACCAGCACTGGCCCGACGAGGTCGAGGCAACGTCGAACAGCGCCTGATGCGAGAGCCCGAGCTTCTCCGCCAACGCAAACGCCTCGCTCACCGCGATCATGGAAATGCCGAGGATCATGTTATTGCAGATCTTGGCCGCCTGGCCGGCGCCGGCGCCGCCGCAATGCACGATCTTCTTGCCCATGTTTTCCAGCACGGGCTTCGCCGCCGCAAACGCCTTGTCGTCGCAGCCGCACATGAAGGTGAGCGTCGCGCCCTTGGCGCCGCCGGTCCCGCCGGAGACCGGCGCGTCCACCGACAGCACGCCGTTCTTGGCGGCCAGCGCGTGGGCCTGCCGCGCGCTCTCGACGTCGATGGTGGAGCTGTCGATGATCAGCGCGCCCTTGGTCATGACGGGGACGACCTCGTTCCAGACGCCAAGCACGTGCTTGCCGGCCGGCAGCATGGTGACGACGACATCGGCGCCCTTCACCGCGCCCGGCGCGCTGTCGGCGATGCCGGCGCCATCAGCCTTGGCTTGCGCGCGCGAGGCCTCGACGAGGTCGAACGCGACGACCTTGTGGCCGGCCTTGACCAGATTGGCGGCCATCGGGCCGCCCATGTTGCCGAGACCGATGAATGCGATCGTGGCCATCTTCGTTTCCTCCGCTGAACGTTTCGCTGATTAGTTGAACTTCAATTCGTCGGCGCCAATCTCGGCGAGATACGGCGCGAGCATCTCCGGCGTCACGTCCTCGATCCGCGGCGGCGACCAGGTGGGGTTGCGGTCCTTGTCGATCACGGCGGCGCGCACGCCCTCGCGGAAATCATCGCTGCGGAACACTTCAAGCGCGGCGCGATATTCGCGCACCAGACATTCTTCCAGGCTCGACGCGGCGCGGGCCAGGCGCAACAGCTTCAGCGTCACCACCATGCCGCGCGGCGATTTCTCGCCGAGCGTCTTCAGCGTGGCCAGAGCGAATTCGGAACCGTCACGCTTGAGGGCGGCGACGATGTCCTCCATGCGATCGAAACCAAACAGCGCATCAATCATCGGCTCCTTCGCCGCCACCGGTCCTGCGGTCTCGCCGGTCGCAAAGCCGTTGATGAGCTTGCCGACCTCGGCCGCGGTCGCACCGGAGCGCAGCTTCGTCAGGGCCTCGCGCAGCTGCGGGAGTTTCACTGCCGGCACCACCCAATCGGCGAACTTCGCGTGGATCGCATCCGGCCCATTCATGGTCTGGCCGGTCAGACCGAAATAGGTGCCGATCTCGCCCGGCGAGCGCGACAACAAATAAGTGCCGCCGACATCCGGGAAGAAACCAAGCCCGACCTCGGGCATTGCGAGCTTGGTGCGGTCAGTGACGACGCGATGACTCGCATGCGCGGAGAGACCGACGCCGCCGCCCATCACGATGCCGTCCATGAAGGCGACATAGGGCTTTGGGAACTTCTTGATCCGGGCGTTGAGGATATATTCCTCGCGCCACAGGATCTTGCCGAGATCGCCATGGACCTTCGAGCTTTCCCAGAGCGTGCGGATGTCGCCGCCGGCACAGAGGCCGCGCTCGCCGGCGCCCTCCAACAGGATCACAGCGACGGCCGGATCGGCCTCGAAACGGTCGAGCGCGGTCTCGATCTCGCGAAACATCTCCAGGGTGACGGCATTGATGGCCTTGGGACGGTTGAGCCTGATCACGCCGACCGCACCCTCGACGCGGGCGACCAGATCGCCCTCTTCCGCTGCATTCATCGCGCGCCCTCGATCAGTTTGCGCGCCACGATGAGCCGCATGATTTCATTGGTGCCTTCGAGAATCTGGTGCACGCGCAGATCGCGCACGATCTTCTCGATGCCGTATTCGCTGAGGTAGCCGTAGCCGCCATGGAGCTGAAGTGCCTGGTTGGCGACCTCGAAGCCGACATCGGTGCCGAAGCGCTTGGCCATCGCGCAGAGCATGGTGGCGTCAGGGTTCTTGCGGTCGAGCGCCGCTGCGGCCCGCCACAGGAAAGTGCGCGCGGCCTCGAGCTCGATCGCCATGTCGGCAAGGCGGAATTGCAGCGCCTGGAATTCGTCGAGGCGTTTTCCAAACGCCTTGCGCTCCTTCATGTAGGCGCGCGCCTTGTCGAGCGCCGTTTGGGCACCACCAAGAGAACATGCCGTGATGTTGAGACGGCCGCCATCGAGGCCGGCCATCGCGATCTTGAAGCCGACGCCCTCCTCGCTCAGCCGGTTGGTAACAGGCACGCGGGCGTTCTCGAACATGACGGCACGGGTCGGCTGCGCGTTCCAGCCCATCTTGCGCTCGTTGGCGCCGAACGAGACGCCGGGTGTGTCGCCGTCGATGACGAGGGTCGAGATGCCGCCGGGGCCTTCGCCGCCGGTCCGCACCATCGCGACCAAAAGGTCGGTGCCGCCGGCCCCCGAGATGAACTGCTTCTGGCCGTTGAGGACGTAATGATCGCCGTCGCGCACCGCGCGGGTGCGCAGCGCCGCGGCATCCGAGCCGGCGCCGGGCTCGGTCAGGCAGTAGCTGGCGATCAGCTCCATGGTGCAGAGCTTCGGCAGCCATTTGTGGCGCTGGGTGTCGCTGCCGTAGGCATCGATCATCCAGGACGCCATGTTGTGGATGGAGATGAAGGCCGACGTCGTCGGGCAGCCCGTCGCCAGCGCCTCGAAGATCAGCGCCGCGTCGAACCTGGTCATGGCGGAGCCGCCGACATCCTCGCGGATATAGATGCCGCCCATGCCGAGCGTCGCCGCCTCGCGCATCACGTCGACGGGGAAATGCTTCTCCTCGTCCCAGCGCAACGCGTGCGGCGCGATCTTTTCCGCCGCAAACGCCAACGCCATGTCGCGAACCGCGACCTGATCCTCGTTCAGAGCGAACTGCATGGGTGCCTCGCTCTTGAGAGGATCACTTCATCAGCGGGATCGAGAACTCCGCACCTTCCTTGACGCCGGACGGCCAGCGCGAGGTCACCGTCTTGGTCTTGGTGTAGAAGCGGACCGAGTCCGGGCCGTGCTGATTGAGGTCGCCGAAGCCCGACTTCTTCCAGCCGCCGAAGGTGTAATAAGCGATCGGAACCGGGATCGGCACGTTGATGCCGACCATGCCGACATTGACCTTGGCCGCGAAGTCGCGCGCAGCGTCGCCGTCGCGGGTGAAGATCGCGACGCCGTTGCCGTAGTCATGCTCGGACGGCAGCGCCAGCGCTTCCTTGTAGTCGTGCGCGCGCACGACCGAGAGCACGGGGCCAAAGATCTCTTCCTTGTAGATCCGCATGTCCTTGGTGACGTTGTCGAACAGCGAGCCACCGAGATAAAAGCCCTTCTCGTAGCCCTGCATCTTGAAGCCGCGGCCGTCGACGGCGAGCGTTGCGCCTTCCTTGATGCCGATGTCGATGTAGCCCTTGACCTTCTCGACGGCTTCGCGCGTCACCAGCGGGCCGTAATCGGCCGACGGATCGATCGAGGTGCCGATCTTCAGGGACTCGACGCGCGGGATCAGCTTTTCCATCAGGCGGTCGGCGGTGGACTTGCCGACGGGCACCGCAACGGAGACGGCCATGCAGCGCTCGCCGGCCGAGCCGTAGCCCGCACCGATCAGCGCATCGACCGCCTGGTCCATGTCGGCGTCGGGCATGATGATGGCGTGGTTCTTGGCGCCGCCGAAGCACTGGCAGCGCTTGCCGGTCTGGGCGGCGCGCTCATAGATGTACTGCGCGATCGGCGTGGAGCCGACGAAGCCGACGGCCTTGATGTCGGGATCGTCGAGAATGGCGTCGACCGCTTCCTTGTCGCCGTTGACGACGTTGAGGATGCCGGCCGGCAGGCCCGCCTCCATCATCAATTCGGCAAGCAGCATCGGCACGCCGGGATCGCGCTCCGACGGCTTGAGGATGAAGGCATTGCCGCAGGCGATCGCCGGCGCGAACTTCCACATCGGAATCATTGCCGGGAAATTGAACGGCGTGATGCCGGCGACAACGCCGAGCGCCTGACGCATCGAATAAATGTCGATGCCTGGGCCGGCGCCCTCGGTGTACTCGCCCTTCATCAGGTGCGGAATGCCGCAGGCGAACTCGGCGACCTCGAGGCCGCGCTGGATGTCGCCCTTGGCGTCGGGCACGGTCTTGCCGTGCTCACGCGCCAGCAGCTCGGCGAGCTTGTCGTAGTCGCGCTGCACCAGCTCGACGAATTTCATCATGACGCGGGCGCGGCGCTGCGGGTTGGTCGCGGCCCATTCCGGCTGCGCGGCGCGGGCGTTCTCGACGGCAGCGCGGACCTCGGCCTTGGACGCCAGCGCCACCTTGGCCTGGACGTCACCGGTCATCGGCTCGAAGACGTCGGCGGTGCGGCCAGAGGTACCCTTGACCTCCTTGCCACCGATGAAATGTCCGATTGAACGCATGGAATAATCTCCTTGGAAGTCGAGCCTGATCGCTTTGACAAATCCTATTGACCTGCATTTTATAGGATTCAAGTCTGTTATATTGCACCATAGATGTGCGAAAATGCTGGATCAAGGTAGCATCGACTGGGACGACTTTCGTTTCGTGCTGGCCATCGTGCGGGGCGGCTCGGTTTCGGCTGCGGCAAAACAGCTCGGCGTCGACCATGCCACCGTGATCCGCCGCGTCGACCGGCTGGAAAAGCACCTCTCGGCAAAGCTGTTTGACCGGCGCAAGACCGGCTATCTCCTCACCGAGGCCGGCCAGCGCGTCGCCGACAGCGCCGAAGCGATGGAATCGACCATCGTCGCCAACCAGGAACAGGTCGGCGGCTCCGTGGCGCGGCTGACCGGAACGGTGCGGATTGGTGCGCCCGATGGCTTCGGCACCGCCTTCCTGGCGCCGCGGCTGGCGCCCTTCGCGGACCGGTATCCCGATCTCGACCTGCAACTTGTGGCAACCGCGCGGCTGTTCAGTCTCTCCAAGCGCGAGGCCGACATCGCCATCAGCCTGACCATGCCGAAGGAAGGCCGCATCGTCGGACGCAAGCTGCTCGACTACCGCCTCGGGCTCTATGCCTCCCCCGCCTATCTCGACCGCTTCCCGACGATCGTCTCGCGCGAGGTGCTGCCGCAGCACCGCTTCGTCGGCTACATCGAGGAGCTCCTGTTCACGCCGGAACTCGATTATCTACCACAGGTGTCGCCGCGGATTTCCGCCCGCTTCCGCAGCGCCAATTTGATCGCACAGCTCAACGCCACGCTCTCGGGCTTCGGCATCGCAGTGCTGCCGCATTTCATGGCGAGCGACTATCCGCAGCTTGTCGCGGTGTTGCCCGAGGAGATCTCGATCACCCGGACGTTCTGGATGCTGATGCACGCCGACAGCAAGGATCTCGCCCGGATCAGGGCGGTGGCGGACTACATCGGCGAGATCGTGGAGCGCGAGCGGGGGCTATTTGCGGGGCGGCAAACACCGCTCCCGTAGGGTGGGTTAGCCGAAGGCGTAACCCACCACTTCTGTCTCGGCAGATAAACACAGTGGTGGGTTACGCCCAGCGACCGCGCTTCGCGCAGCCGCAAGGCTAACCCACCCTACGCATTCAACGGCATCTCGCTAATTCTGCTTCGGCTTCTTCGCCGCCACCTTCGGCTCACGCTTCGCGCCGTCCAGCGCGCTATCCCTGCCCGCCTTCAGCACCTCGTCCGACAGCTCGCTGGAGCCGGCGATGCGCGCCAGCAGCATGGTGCCGGCCATCGTCGCCAGCGTCGCGATCGCCTGCTTGCGCGCGGCCTTGCGCGGCAGGTTCGGGATGTAGTCGGTCATCATCTCGATCATCTCGTCGAGCTTGCCGGCGAAGGCTTTTCGCGTCTTCGGGCTCTCGCGGGCGATCTCTGCGCCCAGCGCAGGAATCGAGCAGCCATGGCCGGGATTGTCGCGATGCAGCGTCGAAAGATAAGTCTCGACGATCTGGGTGAGCTGCTTTTCGGGCGCGACCTGATCGGACTGCTTGCGCCAGTGCTCCATCGAGCGGTCCATGGCGTAGGCAAAGGCCTCGATCACCAGCGCCTCACGCGAGTCGAAATGCGCATAGAAGCCGCCATGGGTCAGGCCGGCCTCCTTCATGAGGTCGGCGACGCCGATACCGTGGGCGCCCTTCTCCCGCAGCCGCACCGAGGCCTTCTTCACGATGCGGTCGTGGGTTTCCTGCTTGTGTTCCCGGGAATAGCGCATGCCAGTCTCATTGAATGTCGGAGATCATCTCATAACACAGAAATGGACCAGACGGTGGATTAATTCACGTTAAGGTATTACCGATCATGGAAAAGGTTGCAGTTGCATGGACTGCGAGCGCGCCCTTGCCGTCGCGGACGAAACCCTCGGTGTAACTGGTCTGCCGTCCCAGCTTGACGACCTTGCCTTCGGCCGAGATCAGCCCGGACCGGACCGACAGCGGGCGCAGGAACGTCATTTTCAGATCGAGGGTCACGGACGACTGCCCGGCCTCCAGCCGGGTCGAAATGGCGCATCCCATGGCGGTGTCGATCAGCGCCGCGGCCGTCGCGCCATGCAGGAGGCCGATGGTATTCTCGAGATCCTCGCGCGGCTCCAATTCCATCACGATCCGGCCCGGCTCGACCACCGCCATGGTGAAGCCGATCAGCTTTGCGAAGGGCGGCGGCGGCAAGCGGCCGTCGCGAATGCCCTGCATGGCGTCCATGCCCGACAAGCCCATCGCCGCTTTCGCGACCGGCGCAGGGACCTGCCAGTCCACCACACGCTCGCGCCGTTGCGCGGGCGAAAACAGGTCGAGTTGATCGTTACAGGTCATGGCGGCCTCTTTGTATTACATTCATCATACTATGTCACGAACTTCGCGCTGGCAACTCCGTCTCCCGGCCCGCTTGACAAGCCGCCCCTTTCGGCCCGGAAGTGATCCCGACCGGTGCGCCCGCGCACGTCCAACAAACGTCGAGATCCCACGATGGAAATGCTCAACAACCACTGCGGCGTGACGCGCGATGCGCGCGGCGTCGTTCACGTCGCGATCTGCAACGCCGGCTCGCTGAATATCTTGGGCTCGCCCGTGACAGACGCAGTGCGCGAAGGCCTGCAACAGCTCGCCACCGATCGCAGCATCCGCGTCGTGGTGCTGCGCGGCCAGAGCGAGAAGAGCATGATCGGCGGCGCCGACATCAAGGAGATGGCCAGGCTCGACCAGACATCGGCCGAAGCCTTCATCAGCCGCCTGCGCGATCTCTGCGAGGCCGTGCGTCAGTTCCCTGCCCCCGTGATCGCGCGCATGCCCGGCTGGTGCCTCGGCGGCGGGCTGGAGGTAGCCGCCGCGTGCGACTTCCGGATCGCCGCGCATGATGCGCATTTCGGCATGCCGGAGGTACGCGTCGGCATCCCCTCGGTGATCCACGCCGCGCTGCTGCCACGCCTGATCGGCTGGGCCCGCGCGCGCTGGCTGGTGATGACGGCGGAGAACATCGACGCGCCGACGGCGCTCGCCTGGGGCCTGGTCGACAAGGTCGCACCCGAGAGCGGGTTGGATGCAGCCGTCGAGCACACGGTGAAGGCACTGCTCGAATGCGGCCCCGAGGCGTTGCGGTCGCAGAAGGCGCTGCTGCGGCAATGGGAGGAACTGCCGCTGACGGAGTCGGTGAATCTGAGCGTGAAGGTGTTCGGCGAGTCGTTCCTGACGGACGAGCCGACGCGCCTGATGCAGGCGTTCGTGGATCGGAAGCGGTAGCTGCCTCTGCATCAGCAGGCCGTCGCCACACCAAAGGTGTCATGCCCCGCCTAGTGCGCAATTGCGCACGGGGGCGGGGCATCCAGTACGCCGCGGCTTCTCCGTATCCACGCGCCGCCTCTGGAATACTGGATCGCCCGCCTTCGCGGGCGATGACAGCGCTGTGTGTGGACGCCGCTGTGCCAACAGCGGCTGCTCCTCTGCCCTCCTCCGATCGCAGGAGGAAATCTCATGCGAACCACAAGATTTTCTCATGCCCCGCGCGGTTGCATTTTTTGCGTCGCATCATATGATGACTGTAATCTTACTCAGCCGTCATCGCAGGGAGTCCCATCATGGCCGAAGCCGCCGATCCCGTCGTCATCGTCTCCGCCGCCCGCACCCCGCTCGGCCGCTTCATGGGCGAATTGTCACCGCTGGCCGCGCATAAGCTCGGATCGCATGTGATCGGCGCGGCGCTGGAGCGCGCAAACCTCGCGCCCGAAAAAGTTGACGAGGTCTTCTTGGGCTGCGTGCTGCCGGCGGGACAAGGCCAGGCACCGGCGCGCCAGGCGGCGCGCGCCGCCGGCCTGCCTGACGCGACCGGCGCCACCACGGTCAACAAGGTCTGCGGCTCCGGCATGAAGGCGACCATGCTGGCGCACGACATCATCCGCGCCGGCTCGGCCGAGATCGTCGTCTCCGGCGGCATGGAGAGCATGAGCAACGCGCCGTATCTCCTCGCCAAGGCGCGCGGCGGCTATCGCGCCGGCCACGACCGCATCATCGACCACATGATGATGGACGGGCTTGAGGACGCCTACGAGACCGGCCGCTCCATGGGCGATTTCGGCGAAGCCACCGCCGAGGCCTATCAGTTCACCCGCAAGGACCAGGACGCCTATGCGATGGAGACGCTGAGCCGCGCCCGCAAGGCGGTCGAGGGCAGTGCGTTCAAGGCCGAGATCGCGCCGATCACGCTGACCGAGAAGGCCGGCCCGCGCGTCATCGCCAATGACGAGCATCCGCTGAAGGTCGATCCCGCCAAGATCCCAGGCCTGAAGCCGGCGTTCCGCGCCAACGGCACGATCACGCCGGCAGCTTCCTCCGCCAACGCCGACGGCGCCGCCGCCCTGGTGCTGACCAAGCGCTCGCTCGCTGATCGGGGCGGCCTTCCGGCGCTTGCCGTGATCAAGGGCCACGCCACCCACAGCCAGGAGCCGCAATGGTTCACCACGGCGCCGATCCCGGCGATCCGCAAGCTGCTCGACAAGGTCGGCTGGACCGCCGGTGACGTCGACCTGTTCGAGATCAACGAGGCCTTCGCCGTGGTGGCGATGGCGGCGCAGCGCGATCTCGGCATTCCCCGCGACAAGCTGAACATCAACGGCGGCGCCTGCGCGCTCGGCCATCCGATCGGCGCCACCGGCGCGCGGCTGATCGTGACGCTGCTGCATGCGCTCGAGGCGCAGAACCTCAAGCGCGGCGTCGCCGCGCTCTGCATCGGCGGCGGCGAAGCCACGGCCATCGCGGTGGAGCGGCTGACGCACTAGCCGCCATGTCCGAATTTGAGGGAAGTCTGACATTTTAGACTTCCAGCAAATATGCCAGACTACGACGATGATGCGAGTCCCGCGAGGGACCGCCAACCCTGATTGAGGCCCAATGATCTCGAACTGGCTCGCGGCAACGCTCAGCCGCCGCAATATCCACTACGGCTGGGTGATGGTCGGCGTGACCTTCCTGGCCGCGCTGATCAGCGCCGGCACGGTCGGTGCGCCCGGCGTGTTCATCGTTCCCCTGCAGAAGGAGTTCGGCTGGAGCACGGCGGAGATTTCGTCCGCGCTGTCTATCCGCTTCATCCTGTTCGGGCTGATGGCGCCGTTCGCCGCCGCCCTGCTCAACCGCTACGGCCTGCGCAACGTCACGCTGACGGCGCAGCTGATCGTGGTCTCGGCGCTGGTCGCATCGCTCGGCATGACCGAGGTCTGGCAGCTCATCGCCCTGTGGGGCGTCGTGATCGGGATCGGCACCGGCATGACCGCGCTGGTGCTTGGCGCCACCATCGCCACGCGCTGGTTCGCGGCGCGGCGCGGCCTCGTGGTCGGCATCATGACCGCGAGCGTCGCCACCGGCCAGCTCGTGTTCCTGCCGCTGCTCGCAAGCCTCACCGAACGCTTCGGCTGGCGGCTGGCGCTCGGCTTCGTCTGCATCATGCTCGGCGTTTCCGCACTCGCAGTGCTGCTCGCGATGCGTGACCGTCCGAGCGACCTCGGCCTGCGCCCGTTCGGCGACGAAGGCAGCGAGCCCCTGCCCGCCCCGCCCGTCAACCACGGCTCGATCACGGCGGTGGCGCTCGGCACGCTGCGCGATGCCTCGAAATCGAGCGCGTTCTGGATCCTGTTTGCGACCTTCTTCGTCTGCGGCGCCTCGACCAACGGCCTCGTGCAGGTCCACCTGATCCCGATGTGCCTCGATTTCGGCATCCCGCAGGTGCAGGCCGCAAGCCTGCTGGCTGCGATGGGCATTTTCGATTTCTTCGGCACCATCATGTCGGGCTGGCTGTCGGACCGTTACGACAATCGCTGGCTCCTGTTCTGGTACTACGGCCTGCGCGGGCTCTCGCTGATCTTCCTGCCCTTCAGTGACTTCTCGTTCTACGGCCTGTCGATCTTCGCGATGTTCTACGGCCTCGACTGGATCGCCACCGTGCCGCCGACGGTGCGCCTCACCGCGCAGAAGTTCGGCCCCGAGCGCGCCAATCTCGTGTTCGGCTGGATCTTTGCCGGGCATCAGCTCGGTGCCGGCACGGCCGCCTTTGGTGCCGGCCTGTCGCGAACGCTGCTCCAGAGCTACCTGCCCGCCTTCTTCATCGCCGGCGCGCTCTGCGTGTTCGCCTCGCTGATCGTGCTGGCTCTGTCGCGGCAGCCGAAGCCGAAGACGCAGGCCGCGATGGCGTAAGCCAACCTAGTACCGGATCGTGGTGGTGACGCCGAAGACTGCGGCGTCACCGATCCGCGAAACGCCGCTCGGATCGTTCGGATTCGGGATGCCGCCCGAGGGGCGGAACACGTACTGGAAATACGGCGCCACCAGCCAGCCCGGCTTGATATGCGCCTCGTAGATCATCTCGATCAGGGTCTCGTTGCTGCGCACCGGGCTCTGCACGCCGGTGAAGGCTTGCGCGTCGAGATCGAGATTGCGGGCGGTGTTCGAAATCCGCATATAGGCCATCGCCACGCCGAAGCGGTCGAGCGGACGGCCTGGGACAAACCCGACGAAGCCGATGCCGCCATCCAGATAAAGGTCGATCAGATTGCGGTCTGGCGGGCTGTAGGCGATGCGGCCGAAGGCGGTGACGCCCGGGATCGACGCGGAGGTGGTGTTGTCCTTCACCTCCGGCGGGCGGTAGAGCACCTGCTCGATGACGGCGAAGATGCCGTAGTTGCCGCGAAGCTTGGCCGGAACGCCGCTTCCAGAGGGATCGGCAATCGAGAGCCCCTCCGCCGTAAAACGCTGGCTGTCGAACGAGCCATTATGCTTCCAGGCACCCGGCGTGAAATTGCCGGCGAGCGGACGGCCGCCGATATCGATGTCGTAGTTGAAGCGGACCTGCCCGATCACCCAGGGCGAATCGTTGACGCGGAATGCGAGGCCGTGATGGTCGCGCAGCTGCGGATCGGCATCGCCCGGGCCGGACGGATCGCCGTTGAACACCGCGCCATAGGCGGTGATCTGGTCCGACAGCGCGGCCTTGACCCGAATGCCTGGCACCGCGATCGGCGGTGCGGGGCCGCCGGCCGGAAGATTGCTCGCCTTGATCGCCGGCCAGCCGAAGGTGCCGTTGATGAAGAGGTCGTCGGTCTGGCTGTCGAAGAACTCGACATCCGCGGCCTGCTGGCCGGCCCTGATGTTCAGCCTGTCGCCAAAGAAGCTCTGCTCGAAATAGGCGTTGTAGAGCCGCCGGTCCGGCAGCGCCTCGATCTCGCTGATGGTGGCGAGGTTCTGCACGTAGTTGCGCGAGAGCCCGCGGCCGTAGATCACGAAGGCGTTGGCGTAGAAGCGTCCCCCCGTCCAGCCGACCAGCTTGTCGAGATCAGCATCAACCGAGAGATCGAGGCGACCGAAATGGATGGCGCCGCGCGCAACGCCGCCCGAGACGTTGCCGATGTTGTCGGCGATATAGGTGGCGCCGAAATTCAGGCCCTTGCTGGCGAGCCCGTCATGCCATTCGTTGAACCATTTTGGCGCCAGCCATTCGGCCGCGCTTTCGTCCTTGGCGCCGGCGCGCGCACTCGTGCTGGCCAAGGTGCATGCCAGCGCAATTGCAGCCACGCTTCGCAGCGGAGATCTGTCGGCAGTGCCGTTCACGACTGGTGCGCTACCTGAAAATGCCCGTGCGCCGCATGAACAAATAGGCGGCACCGACCGACGAGGCCATCAGCACCGCCGCCCAGAGAAATCCGCTCTCGACGTCGGTCAGCGGCAGGCCCTTGGTGTTCATGCCGAAGATGCCGGTGATCAGCGTCGGCGGCAGCAGCAGCGAGGTCACGATGGAGAGCGTGTGGAGGTGGCGGTTGCTCTCCTCCTCGTTCTTGAAGCGCAGCTCCTCCTCGAGCAGGCGGCTGCGCTCGCGCAGCTCGACGATGTCGTGATCGAGGCCATCGAGCCGTTGCGCCAGCTTGCCGGCGTGGATCCGCAAGCCCGGCGACAGGTGATCGGTGTTCTTCTGGTCGAGCCGGTGAAACAGCACGCGCAGGCCGGTGAGCTGACGATGCAGCCTGACGCAGGTGCGGCGCAACCGGCCGAGGGTGCGGCGCATCTCGGGCCTCGCCTCGTCGGCGAGGATGCGCTCCTCGATGCCGTCGATCTCCTGCCCGAGCTTGTCGGCCATCCTGTCGAGCGTGTCGGCAACCTCGTCGACGATCTTTTCCAGGAGATGGGCGACGTTGTCGACGCGGTAGCCGCCTTCGAGCACCCGGCGCGCCGCATCCGCCGAGCACAGCGCCTGATGGCGGCCGCTGACCAGCAGGTGCTCGGTCATGGCGAAGCGCAGGAACGCGGTCTCTTCCGTGGCGCTGTCGATGTCGCGCACGAGGTCGGAGAACACGCCGTAGACGCAGTGGTCGATGACATGGAGCTGCTGGAACGTGTCGTTCGACAGCAGCAGTTCGCGCGCAAGCGGCGGCAGCGTTGATGCCGCAATCCACGGCCGCGCCCGCGCGTCGGTCAGGTTGAAATGCAGCCAGAGCCGGCCGTCATGGCTGAACTCGATCGGCTGGTCGATCGGCAGCGCCTCGGCACTGCCGTCGCTGTGCAGGCGGAACGCCCAGACCAGGCCCGGAATGGCAGGCTCAGACCCCGATATCGCGCTGACAAGCTTTGCCGGCTCAGCCATGGTCGCCCCAACCGTCAACACATGCCCCGCCTCCGGAAGACGGCTGACGGCATCTTCCGGACCCACGCGGGTAGTCAATTACGGCTCTGTTACAGTTTGATGATGGCGCCGCCCTATTCCGCGGCCAGTCCCGTCGCGGCCGTCGCCTCGGCCTCCCTGATGTAGTCGTGGACGACGCGGCCGAACGGCAGCGTCAGATCGGCGATGTAGTGATGCGCGCCGACGACGCGGCGAACCGGGAAATCGGCAACCGGCGCATTGACGTGCGGCACAAGGTGAAGACGTCCGGGCCCCATCCAGGAGCCCTTCGGCACGATATCGGTGAGGTTGATCGCGACGAGCTGGCAGACTTCGAGACGGCCGTCGACGCCGGGGATCATCTTCAGATTCACCTGCGTCTTCGACAGCGTCGCGCGGGTGAGATCACCGTTGCCGGCCATGCTCTCGTGCTTGTAGCCCATCGTGCCCATGGCGACGAGCTGGCCGGCATATTCCAGCGTCCCCGTCAGGGTGTCCTTGACGATCTCGAGTTTGGGATGGGCGTATTTCTTGGGAAAGCCCCAGATCTCGCGGCCCGCGGCGATCGGCGGATCGTCGTCGAGATACATCTGCGAGACGAAATTGACCTCCTCGCCATGCAGGCGCGCCGGGATGACGAGCCCGGACTCGGTGTAGCTGCCGAAGCCGGAGGAGTCCGGCATCCTGATCCATTCGTAATGCACGATCGGCTGGTCGATCGGCTCCAGCGGCTCGGGCAGGCCGGCGCGGATCAGGTCCGGATCGGTCTCGTAGGTGATGACGAGGAACTCGCGGTTGACGAAGCGATAGGGACCGGCCGGATAGCTCGGTCCAGCGGCCGGCATGGACGGAAGTCTCAGCACGTCTTCCCTGCGCATCGCTGGTCTCCTCATGACAGTGGATGCCTGCCCGGCAGTGTCGGGCGGTGATGCAGATTGCTAGCGGCCGTCATTGACCGCGATGTGAAGGATTTCCGTCAGGCGCACGACCCGCGTGCCATTCCCGTTGCGATTGACCTGCATGCAGACGATGCATCGGCTGCCACCCTTGTCATCACGCCGTCACCGCGGGACGCAATCGTTCGGTGAAGGCAGGAGGCATCGCCATGGACGCCCGCACGTCGCAACCGACTTATCAGACCCATCAGCCTCCCGCGCGGGGCTGGCGTCCCGAGCGCTGCGATCGCGTCGCACTGGTGCTGCAAGGCGGCGGCGCGCTCGGCGCCTACCAAGCCGGCGTCTATCAGGCGCTGCACGAAGCCGGCATCGAGCCGGACTGGGTCTGCGGCGTCTCGATCGGCGCGATCAACTCCGCCATCATCGCCGGCAACCGGCCGGAGAAGCGGCTCGATGCGCTGCGCGTCTTCTGGGAGCGCATCACCAACCGCAAGGTCTGGCACTACACGCCGGATGGCGACGTCTTCCGCCAGTGGCGCAACCTCACCAGCGCGTGGATGACGTCAGCCATGGGCCAGCCCGGCTTCTTCACCCCGCACCAGGTCAATCCCTGGTTCAGCCCGATCGGCGCCAGGACCGCGACGAGCTATTACGACACGACGCCGCTGCGCGAGAGCCTGCGCGAGCTCGTCGACTTCGATCTCATCAACGAGAAGAAGGTCCGCTTCGCGGTCGGCGCGGTGAACGTGCTCTCCGGCAACTTCATCTATTTCGACAACGCCCTCGGGCCGGAGCACATCATGGCCTCCGGCGCCCTGCCCCCGGCGCTGCCGATGGTGCGGATCGGCACCGATCATTTCTGGGACGGCGGCATCGTCTCCAACACCCCGCTCCAGCATCTGCTCGACCAGGAGGACGCGCTCAATTCGCTGGTGTTCCAGGTCGACCTGTTCAGCGCCCGCGGCGTGCTGCCGCGCTCGATCCAGGACGTGATGGCCCGCCACAAGGACATCATGTATTCCTCGCGCACGCGCCACAACACCGATGTCTATCGCCGCACGCACAATCTCAAGGTCGAGCTCTACAAGGCCCTGGCGAAGCTGCCGGAGGAGCAACTCACCGACGAGGAGCGCAATCTCAAGGCCAGCCTCTGCCATATGCCCGAGATCGCGATCCTGCATCTGATCTACCAGCAGAAGGCTTATGAGGGCGACGCCAAGGACCACGAATTCTCGGGCACCTCGATGCGCGAGCACTGGGCAAGCGGCTTCGAGGACACCAAGCGCACGCTGAAGCGGCGCGACTGGATCAAGATGCCCGAGCAAGGCATGGGGCTGGTGGTGCACGACGTGCATCGGGAGACGGAGCGCGCGTAGCGCGGCGACGCTCGCGGCAAGCCTTCCGCGATATACTCGAAAACAACCCCATGCAATGTAGCCGATGGCCGGCGGCAGATGCCTCCTGCATCTGCAAAACCATTTGGCACGTTGGGCAAAACAGCGGCATCACGCCATCCTGCCGCAACCGTACGATGCTCAATGAAGGATGCTTCGCAGGGTATCGGCTGACCACGCAATCCCCTGCACGAGAGTCAACTCGGCTGCACCACATTGCGACGCGAACGGACGTGTCGCGGCTTGCCTTCGTAGCTGACACGAACTCTTCTGCCGAGGTCGGCGTCTCTCCCTCCTCGACCGCCCGACCTGCATGAAGATGTCAGCGCCGATATCCTTCAATCGGATGACGGCGTCGGATCGTGACTTTGATAATGAGTCACCACTGAGCGGCCATGAATTTAGCAGCGACAGGTTCCGCCTCACCAACAGCGAGTGACGAGACGATTTCGCCTGGTCTCGATTGCGAGGAGAGATAGAGATGGCGGTTAGAGCTAGTGTCGAGGATGAACGCTTCTATAAAAAGATAGAGAAATCCCTCGATACCACCGCTAGCTTCTGGACCTTCGCGTCCGAGGGACTGAAGACTTACGACAAATATCGGCGAAGCCCGGCCTCTGGGCCGCTCGCCAGGGCGCAAGCGCTCTTGCACGAGCATAACGAGAGCCCGGTCAAACCCGGCACTCTGTCGAAAGTTCTCGCCAAGGCGGACAAAGCCAAGAAGTACTACGAGTACGTCCGCAGAGTAGAGGATGCAGTTGACGAGACGAAGCGAGACGGCGCGCTTCTTAAGCTCGGCATCAAGATCTCCATGGACCTCGCCAAGAAATGGCTCGGCGCCTCGCTGACGACGCATCCCTACTATGCCTACCACAAGGTCATGCTCGACGCTCTGGCTGACGCACTCAACGCAGCCCACAACAGCAGATCCACCGTCGACGCCTATCGGCGAGCGGTATCCGCCGCAACCTCAACGGCCGTTGCGAAAGAGTTCAAGCGGCTGGAAGGCAGAAAGGTCGCGATCGTCGCGGCACATGTGGAGTTCACGGACAGGATAGGCGTGGCCGCCGACATTGCGCGCGGCTTGATAGACCAGAAGCTCGCTGAAAGAAAAATCCAACAATATGGCGGAACGGCCCGTATTGCCGCAGCCGTCGCCGATCTCCAGGCGTGGCGCGCGATGTGGGCCGGTCTCGCTTGCGAGTCGATGAAGCTCGTCATCATGGCAGGCACCGAGCTCAACGTTGCCGCCGCAGCGATGCACGAGGTGCAACAAACGATGGCCAAGCTCATGGGCGGTGGCACCACGAGTGTGCTGGCCGGTCGTGGCGCCATCAACGCCATCGAATGGGAAAAGTACGATCAGATAGTCAACAGACGGACGCCAGATCGGGCGGCGATGGACCCGGTCGCATTTGCACAGTCCAATCATGGCCGGGCCCTTGCCTGGACCACGGCCCTTGCAGAAATGTGCGATTTCGTCACAAGCGACGAGGTCTACTTCCCAAGCAAATTCAATGCTCAGCTCGAGCGACTGAACAAAGTTCTGTACGTCTGATAAGCCTGTCTTTGTCAACAGTTGGGGTGCGCGAAGGCGAGCCGCCAATAGTCTGGCGGCCCGCCGAGGTCTCGCTCCTGCTTCCGTCACATATCGAGATTGATGTCGGCGTTTCCCTCAACTCGTCGTGCCGCGCGGGTTGACGACCGTATACCCCCGCAAGGAACGCGCGTGCATTCTTGTTGCGTGTCCGCCCGAGTTGGCGTCATACGCCATCCACATGTCTCCCCCGAGGTGCTGCTCCAGGACGAACACGTGGCCGCGTCGTGCCGCCACCATTCCCGGCGCTGGCGATGTACGCGGAAAACGCAGCCAGTTGGCCGCGAGATTCAATTCCGGCATCAAACGACCGAACACGCGCAGGGCCGCGCCGCAACCGCAGAAGGACGAAGGGCAACCGGCCGGTCGACCGCCGACGATCCGATCGCCAGTGACATTCACCGCCGCAACGGCGCTGCCAGCGACGGACATTGTGAGTTGTCTTGAATTGGGCGCCTGTGATGAGTATCTGGAAACGCGCTCGCGGCGCGTTTGCGAATGCGAGAAGTCGCAGGGCATGATGACATTGCATTCGGGCGCGTGATCAATGCGGTAGGGTCGTGCTTCCGAAGCAATAGAGCTGACGGCAACAAAAAAACACGCAAAAAGAACTAGCTTGAACATTGCAGGACTCCGAGTTGAAGGGTCCTGCCCCGGAAAATGAGCAACTGATAACAGTTTGGCCGAAATGGGCCTAAAGAACGGCCGAAAATGGCTGCATTTGCGGGCCGCTCTCCTCGATCCCAATAAGCCACACGTTGCGACTGAAATGATTAACTCGCAGAGTACGAACGTCCGCCTTTGACACTTCCAGCGCTCGCGACGAGCGACGAGCCTCGCGTTGCGACGGAAGCGGGAGGTCGCGACCGCCGGCGACGCCGAAGGCGTTGCGCAGGAGTATTCGACGAGCCTTGTACATATCGTGTCAGAGTGGAAATCTCGCTCCAGCGAATTTAGGCACCAAAGCCAGCGTAAGGACGCTCAGTTATGCTCACTGTCTATGGCGAAGGTCGTGGATTCCGTGTCGTTTGGCTGCTCGAGGAATTGGGAGTGGCTTATCGGCTGCGCCCGGTCGATCTGCGCGCTGTCGAGAATGATCCCGATTTTCTTGCGATCAACCCCGCCGGCTTTATCCCGGCGCTACAGGACGGCGAGATGATCATGGTCGAATCGATCGCGATCCTCGAATACCTGCTTGCCCGCCACGGGCCGAGCCCGCTCGCCGTCGCCCCGGACGATCCGGCCTTCGGCGCCTATCTGCAGTTCCTCCATTTGGGAGAGGCTGGGCTCGCTGGACCAATGAACGCCGTCTTCGTCGGTCGCGCACTCGCGCCCGAAGCAGAGCGAAACGCCCGGGTCACAAACTGGGCACTGGAGACCTTTCACAGTCGGCTGGGATTGGTCATCCAGCGTCTCGCAGATCGAACATTTCTCGCCGGAGACCAGTTCACTGCTGCTGACATTTCAGTGAGCTACGCTCTCCTGCTTGGTCTGCGAACCAGCAACTATACCCCGGGTTCAGTCGAGCGTGCCTATCTCGCCCGCACGACGACACGCCCCGCCTACGCCCGAGCGCTGGAAATCTGCCAAGCCACCAAGGCTTGGGCGGAGCGATCACCGACGTTGTAGAGCCAAGTCGTGAATCCATGGAAGGGATTCCCACGAGCGTGGTTTTCCGATTCAGGATTGCCCCTGTATCCCGGTTAACCGCCGCCGCTTTGCTCAGCTAGCAGGTCTTCTGCTGCAGATGCTGAACGCATGTGCACGTCGTCGTCATCGTCGAGGAATACTTCACGTCGTAATATGGAAAGCTCGACGTGGCCGGGCTGTTCGTCGAGCAGCGCGGGAACAGGTAGTAGCTGTCGGTCAACTTGACGGTGCCGGCGATCGTGTAGCCGAGGTTGGGCGTGTAGTCATAGGACACTTCGCTCAGGATGAGCGAGATGTTGGCGTTGTTGGGATTGCTCGGATTGGTCGCGGTGAACTGGGACAAGGGCATCTGCTGACCCACGGTTCTCGCCCCCGACGAGCTCGTCGACGTGCTCCATTGCACCGTCGCATTGCCGTTGCTGTCGGTCGAGACTCCAGAGACCGTGATCGTCATCAGGGAGGTGCTGCCATTCTTGACGGCATAAGGCGCCATGATTGCCGTCGCGGCACCAAGAATCGCTTGCATGCGATCCGCGCTCACCTGCGTGTTCTGCGAAACCATGTCGGCGACACTGTGCGCGGTCGCGCTGACCTTGACGTTCATGGCGAGCCCGTTTCCCAGCTCGACGCCGCCGATATAGAGCAGAAGCATGAACGGGGCGACGATGGCGAACTCCGTCGCTGCAACGCCGCGAGCGTCGGTTCGCAGGTGCCGTACGCAAGACGACAGGACGGCGATCATCAGGTAGCTCCTGGCTCGTTCTGGAACGCGGCGGACGACATGATCAGCCGGTTGCCGTTGGAAAGATTCGAGAGATTGAAACCGAGCGGCCCGAGGAACACCGGCCATTGGTACATCACCCGGAGAACGACGACGTCGCCGGAATTGCCGGGATCGTACTGCCAGGTGTTCGTGACCCCTCCATTGCCATCGAAGGTCAAGGCCGGAATGCCCGTATCGGCGGCGGACCACGACGTTGCCACCTGCATGTCGACCATCAGGCCGCTGCAGTTGAACAGGATCACGACCTGGTCGCAGACCTTCTGCTTGAACACGTCCTTCGTCATCTGCGCGGACTGAACCTGTCCCGTCATGACGAGGCGCGCCGATTGGCGCACGACGGATTCGAGCAGTTGCTGGGCGAAGAAAACGAGGAACGTCTGAATGAGCGCGATGATGAGGGCGAGGAACGGTGCGGCAACGAGCGCGAATTCGACGGCCGTGGCTCCTGATTTATCTCGAGCGAAGGCGCCGCAGCGATTGCGGCGTCTCTTTGTGGTTGCTACGTCCGGTCCGGTCATGACGCGCTCTCTACTGCACGAGGCTGGCTGTGCTGGACGCAACCTTGATGAAGAGGTTGGTCAGAGCCGCGGAAATGTCGCCGCCCGTCTGCACGCTCGCATACAGGCCGGGCGATGCGCAGGATTGCAGCCGCGTTGCGATCGTGCCGGTCGACGAGGACGGGCTGTTGAACTGCGCGATGCGCGTGTTGTACCAGCTTTCGGTCGGCAGTGGCAGATACTCGGTGTAGAGGACCGCGATGCGAATGCCGCGGTTCTTGATCGTCGTGCAGACCGTCGTGTCGAGCGGTTGCTGGCATCGCAAGGTCGTCGAGTTGGCAGACGGAAGCGCATAGGTGGCATTGGCGTCGCAGGCGCCCCCCGTCTTCGGGATGAGCTTGTCCTCGACGCCGTCAGTGACGAGGAAGACCACTTCCTGCGGTGTATCGCCCGACTGGTTGGTGCCGGTGCCCGGCGCAGGCATCACGGCGTTGACCCCCGTGAGGCCGCCCGAAATATCCGTGCCGTAGTCGGTGGTGTAGACGCAGGCGCCCTTGCTGTTGAGAATGGGGCAATTCTGGTGATCGACCGTCAGGAGCTGAATGTTGGAGATCTTGGTGCCGGCGGCGGTCGGCGTGGTCAGTGTCTGGATCGTGTTCAGGGCGTAGTCGAAGGTGTAGATGGCAGCATTGTAAGTCGTGTTATTGAGCGCCGACATGCACTGCATGACGCCGCCCGACACACCCGACTGCGGGCACGTCCAGGGTCCGACCATCAGTTGCGTAACGGCATTGGTCACGAGATCGATGCGCAGCGTGACGTTCTTCGCACGGGCGATGGTGAGATTGTCCTTGTTCGTAGAGCTTGGAGCCGCGTTGTTGGGATGCGCCTCGTGACAAGCGAACGCGCAATTCGCCGCGTATGACGGCTGACTCTTCGTCGCGGCGATCATGTTGTCGATGTCGGTCTGGGTCGCCGCGATCGCCATCGACGGAGAGTCGTCCAGCAACAGATAGAAGTTCATGTTGGGCGCGCTGGACGCCTTCGCCGTCGCGGAACCGGCGACCTGCCAGGTCGCCTTGCCGAGAACGCCGGGGAAATTGTTGATGGACTGCGCGACGTAGGAAACCGTGATGGTCCGCGCGAGACCGGAATCGGTGACAGTGACCGTCGGTGTCGGCGTCACGGACAGCCCGGGAAGATTCGCCTTCGCTGCGAATACGGCTTCCGCGGTCGCCTTGACGACGGTGGTGTCGGTCTGCGTCAGCATCGCGGGCCTCACGGCCGCGACCGCGGCCGCGTCGGCAGCCGCGTTCAATTGCTCCCGCTTGCGCAGGGCCAGCGTATAGTCGAGCGCCATGCCCAGCAGAAAGATGATGGGAATCATCGTGAGCGCGAAGATGATGGCGACGTTGGCCTTCCGGTCTCTCGCGAAACGAAGCACTACGCGGCCGAGCATGCCTTCACCCTGGTTGCCGTCGTTGCGGCGAAGAAATTTTCCAAAACACCGGTGACGGGAGGAGATAGGCAGGGCCTTGCCGCCGGCCACCCGATCGTCACGGGCGAAATATGGCGACAGCCATCTTAATCAACGCTTACGGGAACCCTATAAACAGGGACCGCACCAATGAGATGTCTCATATTGAGAAAGCATCATTAACACCGCTTAAACGAGATCATCGAGGATGAGCCCGGTCGGGTCACGAATTCGGGGCGAGCCGGTAATCCCGAACCTTCGCGGAGCCCCGTCCCGGGCGGGCGATGGAGCGCAAACGCTCGCGCCGGGTCCCGGATCTTGTCCGGACCGTCCGCGGATTCTGGGCTGCCTCGCGGAGCCCGTCGTCGGGCCGCGCCTCGCGCGGACCCGTCGGCTCGCGATGACGGTCGCCGTTACGGCCTGATCGTCATGTTTCCGGGAGGTCCGGCCTTGCGGAGCGGCTCGGCCAGCCGCGCGAACTCGCAGAGCAAGGACCTTGTCCTGCGCGGGTCGATAATCTCCTCGACCCAGAACTTCTCGGCCGAGCGGAACGGCGAGCGCAGCTTGTTCAGCCGCTCCTCGATCTCCCTCAGCTTCGCCGCCTTGTCCTCGGCCGCATCGATGTCGGCGCGGTAGGCCGCTTCGATGCCGCCTTCGAGCGGCAGCGAACCCCAATAGGCCGACGGCCAGGCGTAGCGGATCGAGAAGCGGTCGGCCGGCTGATGCACCACGCCGGCCACACCAAAGGCGTTGCGCAGGATCACCGTGCACCAGGGCACGGTGGTCTGGTTGACCGCGGCCATGGCGCGGACGCCGTGGCGGATGGTCGCCGCCTTCTCGGCATCGAGGCCGATCATGAAGCCGGGGCAGTCCATGAGATAGACGACGGGCAGATGGAAGGTTTCCGCGAAATCGACCCAGCGCACCACCTTCTGGCAGGCATCCGCCGTCCACGAGCCGCCATAGTGAAAACTGTCGCTGGCGAGCAGCAGCACCGCCCTGCCCTCGAGCCGTGCGAGGCCGACGATAACAGGCTTGCCGAAATTCTTCGCGACCTCGAAGAACGAGCCCTTGTCGACGACCTGCTCGATGATCGGCCGCATCTTGTAGACCTGCTTGCGGTTGCGCGGCACCGCGTTCATCAGCGCTTCTTCGGTGCGCTCGGGATTGTCGGTGCAGGGCAAGGTCGGCGGCAGCTCGTAGACCGACGGCGGCAGATAGGACAGGAAACGCCGCGCGCAGGCGAACGCCTCTTCCTCGCTGTCGACGGCATGATCGACCGCACCGGCGCGGGTCTGGATGTCGGCGCCGCCGAGCTCCTCCTTCGAGAGGTCCTGCCCCAGCGCCTTCACCACCGGCGGCCCCGCGACGAACATCGCCGACTTCCGGGTCATGATGGAATAGTGGCTGGCGGCGAGGCGCGCGGCACCAAGACCCGCAACCGAGCCGAGGCCGAGCGCGACCACGGGTACGCGCGACAGGTTTTCCGTCGTGAAGCGATACCAGCGCGTTCCGCCGATGCCGCCCGGCAGGTTCGCCGCGCCCTTGGTCTCGATGGTCTTGACCGAGCCGCCGCCGCCGGAGCCTTCGATGATGCGGACGATGGGCAGACGGAAGTCGTGCGCCATCTCCTCCGCCATCAAGGGCTTGGCCGAGATCGAGGCATCCGCCGAGCCGCCGCGCACGGTGAAATCGTCGCCGACGACGACCACGGTGCGGCCGTCGACGCGCGCGCGGCCGAACACGCAGTTCGCCGGCGTCAATTTCTGCAACTCGCCGCTGGAATCGTACTCACCGATGCCGGAGACGGCACCGATCTCGTGAAAGCTGCCTTTGTCGATCAGCTTGTCGATGCGCTCCCGAACAGTCAGCCGGCCCTGGTCATGCTGTCGCTTGACCTTGTCAACGCCGCCCATCTCCCGCGCGAAGGCTTCGCGCCGGGCGAGCTCGTCGAGTTCCGGCTTCCAGTTCATTCACTCCCTCCGAATTGATCGGCTTGTTATTGTTGTGCACGGCCATTGCGACCGGCTTACGCGGGATACGGTTGTTGAAGACATCGCCTTCAGCGCCTTCCATCAGGCTGCCGAGCGAGCGGCCGAGCGCAAGCATCAGCGGCGCGACTTCGGCATGCAGCCGCTGCTCGTCATACATCGCGGACAGAAGGCCGATCGTGATGACGACGAAGGTCTGGTACTGCGGCGACCAGATCGGCACCGCGAGACCATTGATGTGCGGGCTCCACAGACCGCAGGCCACGACATAGCCGCGCTCGCGCAGCGACTGACGGTTGGCCTCGATGCGGGGCTTCAGGATCTTGGCCGCCTCGGGAGCTTCGCGCTCCATGTCCGCAATGAAGGCATCGCCGATCTCGGGCGCCAGCGCCGCGGTGTAGGCCGCGCCTGCGGCGGTCGAGGCCATCGAGATGCGGCTGCCGGTGCCTTCATGCAGGCCAAGCGCGGTCGCCGATCGCGCGAATTGGAGATAGACGAGATGGAAGCGATCGGGGACGACGAAGCCGACCGTACCAGGCAATTGCTCTGCGACTTCCTGGAGCCGCTGGCGGATCATGCTGCGCAGCTGCGCGCCCTTCATCATCGAGGCGCTCATCGCCACCGCGCTCGGACCGATGCGATATTTCTGATCGCGCGGCAGATAGACGAGCTGGCCCATGCGCGTCAGCGTGTGCGTGAGCCGCGACACGGTCGAGCGCGGCAGGCCGCAGCGATTTGAAATCTCGAGATTGCCGAGCCTGCTATCGTGGCCCTCGAAGCATCGCAACACGTCGAACGCGCGCGACACCACCTGGATGACATCACCCTCACCGGCTTCGCCAGCGAGCGCACCTTGTCTACTCAACCGCTCCGAACGTCGTCCCATGATCCCTACCAGTTGTTCCGCTCTGCGGAATTAAATTCCGCTTGCAGAAGAAGCTACCTCAGGCATTTTGCGACCACAACAAAAAGGCGATGGCATGCCAGAAATTAAGATCGTCACCGAAGTCGCGGGACGCGTCTGCGCAACTCCCGTGCAAGTTGGAGGAACCGTCGCGGATGGCGACGACGTTGTGGTGGTCGAGGCGATGAAGATGGAGATACCCGTGCCTTTGCCCGCGAGCGGCACGATCACATCGCTTCTGGTGAAGCTCGACGACATCGTCGCCGAGGGACAAGCGATCGCGATCGTCGCGAGTTGAGCGCATGCGCATCGCCTGACGTGGTTGCGCAATCTTTCTCTGCCACCCTTCGAGACGCCCGCTTTTGGCGGGCTCCTCAAATGAGGCTGGTTTTCGCAGCAAATCACAAATCCTCATGGTGAGGAGCGCCGCTCACGGCGCGTCTCGAACCATGGCCGAGCGATGCGCTATCGCCGTCAGTGGTCCGCGACAATCTGTCAGACCCGCTTCGTATCCGCGGTACGGCGTTGCCATCGCCTGATACGGATGACATGATCTGTTTCAAACAAAATCTGTTTCAAACAAAGTAAGAAAATCTTCGCGACAAACGCGATGATCGTTGGAGGGAAACATGCTTCGTGGGCTGCTCGTGCTCGCGCCTGCCTTGGTTGCGGGCATTTCTTTTGCGTCTACACGCTATTCGTTCGCCGAAGACGTCAAGCTACCGGCGACCTTGACGTTTACCGCCTATGACACCGGCACCGCCGGCTTCAACATCGCGGTCGGCGTCGGCAAGATGATGAAGGACAAATACGGCACCGACGTGCGCGTGCTCCCCGCAGGCAACGACGTCGCGCGGCTTGCGCCGCTGCGCGCCAAACGTGCCGTATCGGCGGCGATGGGATCGGGCACCTATTTCGCGCAGGAAGGCGTGTTCGAGTTCGGCGCGAAAGAATGGGGCCCGCAGCCGCTCCAGATCCTGCTCTCGAGCGTCGATTGCAATTGCGGTTCGCTTGGCGTCGCCGCCGATACCGGTGTGAAAGATCTGAAAGACCTGAAAGGCAAGCGCGTCGGTTTCGTCGTGGGCTCGCCGGCGCTGAACCAGAACTCGCTCGCGGTGCTTGCCTTCGCCGGGCTGTCGCAGAAGGACGTCAAGGTGGTCGAGTTCGCCAGCTACGGCGCGATGTGGAAGGGACTGATCAACAACGACACCGACGCCGCCTTCGGCACCACCATCACCGGCCCCGCCAAGGAGGCCGAGACGTCGCCGCGCGGCCTGATCTGGCCTCCGCTGCCGGCCAAGGACAAGGAGGGCTGGGCGCGGATGCAGAAGGTCGGCTCGTTCTTCTTCCCGCAACTTGCGACCTGCGGCGCCGGCATCTCGCCGGACAAGCCGATCGAGCTCGGCAACTACCCCTACCCGATCTTCGTGACCTACGCCTCGCAACCGGCCGACCAGGTCTACGCCATCACCAAGGCGATGGTTGTGAATTACGACGCCTACAAGGACTCCGCGCCCGGCGCGGGCGGTCTCGCCGCCGACCGGCAGACCAAGAACTGGGTGGTGCCGGTGCATCTCGGCGCGGTGAAGGCGCTGAAGGAAGCCGGGCAATGGAGCGACGCGCAGGACGCGCACAACAACAAGCTGATCAAGCGCCAGGAAGTGCTTGGCGCAGCATGGACGGAGTTCGGCAAGTCCAATCCGCCTACGGACGACAAGGCATTCCTCGACGGCTGGATGAAGGCACGCGCCACGGCGCTGGCCAAGGCCGACATGCCGAACGGGTTCGAGGACTAGTCTACAGCGCTTTACAGCCCGCGCACGGGGTCGATCATGTCTGCTTCAGTTTCCACCGGCCCCAAGGACGAGGCCAAGCGGGTCGTGTTCGACGATCCGCACGGCGCCGCCGCCAACATGCAGGAGGCGGAGGTGACGCGCGTCCGCACGCTGCACGGCGCCTGGCGCTGGATACTGGTGGCCGCGACCGCGGCGACCATCCTGCTCTGCATCAACCAGCAGTTCTCGCTGCGGTTCTTCATCGGCTACACCCAGCTCAACACGGAGTATTTCTATCTCCTGATCGCCTTGATGCTGCCCTTCACCTTCCTGATCTTCCCGGGGACCGAGCGCGCGCCGCTCGACCGCATTCCCTGGTATGACCTCGTCTTCTTCGTCGTGACCTTCGCGGCCGCGCTGCTCCTGATGTCGAACGTGCGCAAGGCGGCGGAGGCCGGATGGGAATTCGGCGGCGCGCCGAACACCGTGATCGCCGCGGGCCTCGTGATGTGGGTGATGCTGATGGAGGCGCTGCGCCGCACCGGCGGCTGGAGCCTGCTCTTGAGCGTGTTTCCCTTCACCGTCTATCCGCTGTTCGCCGAATCCGGCTGGTTGGGTCCGTTCCGCGGCACGCAATCGACGCTGGAGCAGGCCACCGCCTATCACGTGCTGTCGGGCGAGAGCCTGCTCGGCATTCCCATCCAGGCCTTCGCCGACACCGTGATCGGCTTCCTCGTGTTCGGCACCGCGCTGATGATGACGGGGGCCGGAAAGTTCTTCATCAACCTCGCCTTCGCGCTGTGCGGCACGTTCCGCGGCGGCGCGGCGAAGGTCTGCATCTTTGCCAGCGGCCTGCTCGGCATGATGTCGGGCTCGATCATCTCCAACGTGCTCACCGCGGGCACCATGACCATCCCCGTGATGAAGAAGAGCGGCTTTCGCGCCTCCTATGCCGGCGCGATCGAGGCCTGCGCCTCCACGGGCGCGGTGCTGGCCCCGCCGGTGATGGGCGCGACCGCCTTCGTGATCGCGCAGTTCCTCAATGTCAGCTACGCCGACGTCGCGATCGCCGCGATCATTCCAGCCGCGCTCTACTACATTGGCCTGTTCATGCAGGTCGATGCCTATGCGGCGCGCCACAAGCTGAAGGGCATTCCGCGCGCCGAGCTGCCGCGGATCATGGATACGATCAAGGACGGCTGGTACTACGTCTTCGTCATCGCGCTCCTGATCGTGATGCTGCTCTACTTCAAGCGCGAGAGCCACGCGCCGTTCTACGCCACCGCGCTGCTGCTGGTGCTCAACCAGCTCTTCTCCAGGGACACGCGCTGGACACTCGGCACGATCGGCAAGTTCCTGGAGGTCAACGGACGCACCTTCGTCGAGCTGGTCGGCATCCTCGCCGGCTGTGGCCTGCTGATCGGCGCATTCTCGATGACCGGCGTGGTGTCGAGCCTCGCCAACGACCTCCTGCATATTGCCGGCGACAATCCCTTCCTGCTGCTCGGCATGTGCGCCCTCACCAGCCTCATTCTCGGCCTCGGGCTGACCACGACGGCCTGCTACATCTTCCTCGCCATCCTGGTCGCGCCCGCGCTGGAGAAGCTCGGGCTGAACAGGATGGCGGTGCACATGTTCATCTTCTACTGGGGCATGCTGTCGTCGATCACGCCGCCGGTCGCGATCGCCTCCTTCGCCGCCGCGGGCATCGCCGGCTCGCCGGCGATGAAGACGGGCTGGGAATCGATGTGGGTCGGCAGCATCATCTACTTCATCCCGTTCTTCTTCGTGCTCAATCCGGCGCTGGTGCTGCAAGGGCCGAGCCCCTATCTCGCCGGTCTCGGCCTGATGGCGCTGGCCGCGTTCGGCACGCTGTTCATCTGCGGCGGCATCCAGGGCTATCAGCCCTTCGCCGGCGACCTCCGCGGCGCCGGCGCGCTGGAATGGCCGATCCGCGTGCTGCTGGTGATCGGCGGCTTCGTGGTGGCCACTCCCGGCGGCGGGATCATGCCGCTGTCGCAGATTCAGGTCACCATGCTGGGCCTTGCGATCCTCGCGCCAACGATCTCGATCGCGCTTCTGTTGATCCGACGGCAGGGGCCGATACCGGACGGGTTGCGCGTGCCCTGATTGCGTTGCACAAGGGGGCGATGACACCGCCGCCCGCCTCCGCCTGGACCCGCTCGAAGCCGCCTTTGCTGCGGTTTCTCGACACCTGCCTCAACGAATTCTCCGCCGAAACGTCCGGCGCCGTGGCCGACTACATTCCCGAGCTGAGCAAGGCCGACCCTGCCTATTTTGGCATCAGCCTCGCCACGCTCGATGGCCATGTCTACGAGGTCGGCGACTCCAGGGTGCCCTTCACGATCCAGTCGATGTCGAAGCCGTTCGTGTTCGCGCTGGCGCTGGATCTCTTGGGCGCCGGCCGCGTCGAGAGCGCGATCGGCGTCGAGCCGTCGGGCGATCCCTTCAACTCGATCCGGCTCAATTCCGACAACCATCCATTCAACCCGATGGTCAATGCCGGCGCGATCGCCTGCACCGGACTGATCTACGACAGCAAGGGCGCGGAGGCCTTCGAGCAGATCCGCCTTGCGCTCAGCCGTTTTGCGGGACGTGATCTCGCCGTGGACGAGGCCGTCTACACCTCCGAAAGCCAGACCGGCGACCGCAACCGCGCCATCGGCTATCTCCTGAAGACCAATGCGGTGATCTCGGACAACGTCGCCGCCGTGCTGGACGTCTATTTCCGGCAATGCGCCGTGCTGGTCACGGCGCGCGACATTGCGGTGATGGCGGCAACGCTCGCCAATCGCGGCATCAATCCGGTCACCGGCGAGCAGGTGATGAGCGCTTACGCGATCTCGCGCACGCTGTCGGTGATGACGTCCTCGGGCATGTACGATTATGCCGGCGAATGGATCTACCGCATCGGCATTCCCGCCAAGAGCGGCGTCGGCGGCGGCATTCTGGCGGCGCTCCCCGCCCGGCTCGGGCTCGGCAGCTATTCGCCAAAACTCGACAAGCACGGCAACAGCGTGCGCGGCATCAAGGTCTGCGAGGCGCTGTCCTCGCATTACGATCTGCACATGCTCAATCGCAGCGACGACGCGCGCAACGCCGTCATCGCCGACTACGACATCGGCAAGAGCCCGTCCCGCCGCGTCCGCCGTCTGCAGGAGCGCGAGATTCTGGCGGCGCATGAGCAGGAGGTGCGGATCATCGAGCTGGTCGGCACGCTGTCGCTGTCGGCGGTCGACTACGTGTCGCGGCGGCTCGCGGGACGGCCACGGCCGCAATTCGTGATCTTCGACCTCCACCGCGTCACCTCCACCACGCGCGCCGGCGCGCGGCTCGTGGCCGAGGCTTTCGAGGAGCTCGCCGCGCTGAACGTCACGGTGGTGCTATCAGGGGTCAGGCGTGCCTCCAAGGAGTGGAACAGCTTGCGGGAATGGACCGCGGAGCTGAAGAACGTCCGCGACTTCTACCTGCTCGACACCGCGATCGAATGGGCCGAAGACCAGATCGTCTACCGCCATGGCGGCTCGATCGATTTTCACGAGACCACCGAGCTTGCCGAGCAGCCGCTGCTCGACGGACTGAGCGCGGAAGAGCTGAAGGAGCTTGGCGCGATCTGCACCATCAGGACCTATCAGTCCGGCGCAAAGATCCTCACCACGGGCGAGCCCGCCGACGCCCTGTTCTTCCTGCGTAGCGGCGCGGTGCATGTCACGCTGCCTGACGGCGTGCGGCTGGCGACGCTGACCGCCGGCATGGCGTTCGGCGAGATGGCCCTGCTGGAGCAGACCCGTTCCGCCGACGTGTTCGCGGACATGGCGGCGACGGCCTTCGAAGCCCCGCTGAAGGATTTCGAGCGCTTCCGCGAGCAGCATCCGCGGGCCTCCGAGCGCATCATGCGCAACCTGGCGCAGCTGCTCGCCGACCGTCTGATCGTCGCCAATGCCAAGGTGGACATCCTGACGTCGACGTGAGTTCGCCGATACGCGCTTAGCGGCTCGCCGCCTCGCTCAGTCGCCGATTGATCTTGGCCGCGCTTGCTTTCAGCAGTTCGGATGGCTTCTGGCCGGTCGCCGCGCACAGGCAGGCCCAGTAATAGATGACGTCGCCAAGCTCATCGACGAGGCCCGCCTGATCGAGCCAGTCATCGCGCAGCAGCTTCTTGATGTGATCGGCGACCTCGCCCGATTCACCGGCGAGGCCGAGCCCGAGATAGGACAGCCGCTCGTTCGACGGATGCTCGTCGACCTTCGCAACGCTCGCGGCCCAGGCCGCGTATTCATCGATCGTCATCGGCATCCCTCGCCGCGGTTTTGGATCAGCCCACCACTTCCGTGACCGGCTGAAGATCGATCTCGAACGTCTCCAGGAATTTCGACGTCATGATGTAGAAGCCGACCGAGAGCTGCAGCTCGACCAGCGCGGCCGGCGTCAGCTTCGATGCGATCGCCTTGAAGGTCGCATCCGTCGGCTTGTTCAGCTTGACGATCTCGTCGGTGAAGGCGAGCGCGGCGCGTTGCACCTCATTGAAACAGTTTGCCGCCTGCCAATTCTCCAGCGCCGCGTTCTGCTCGTCGGTGACGCCGACATTCTTGCCGATGCGTTTGTGGGCAACGATCTCATAGGGCGCCTCGCACAAGATGCCGGTGCGCGTGATGGCGAGCTCGCGTACGACCGGATCGAGCTCGCCCTTGTGGCGGATGGCCCCGCCGAGCCGGCAGTACTGCTCAAAATAGCTCGGCGAATGCGACATCATCCGGAAGATGTTGGCGTGGCGGTTCTTGTCGAGGATTTCGCGGGTGCGATCGGACGCCTTGGACGGGTCGCTGTAGTTGATACGGGCCATCAGTCACCTTGGGTCTTGGTCTTGTTGTCGTTTTTAGGAGTTCCCAAGACTAATCTTGCGCTGACGCAAGCGCAACATCATCACGCATCGCTACGCAGTCGAAGGTTTCGGCGCCTGAAACGGCGTGGAATCAGCGAAGCGGCGGACGATATTGGTCACCAGCAGGGCCGCCACGTTGTTGTAGCCGTCAACCGGCAACGCACCGATGAAATTCATCGAGCCGACGGAAAAGACCGCGCCGCCATTCGGCGTCTCGAAGAAGGTCAGGTCGGAACGGATGATCTCCTCGCGCGACGCCGGCCAGGTATGGTCGTAGCGCTCCTCGTTGACCGGCTGATAGGTCGGATCGGTAAGCACGGCCCGGCCGATGATGATCGCATGATGCGGCGTGCCGAGGCGCGTGTCGGCGCGGTCGAGCTCGTGGCCTGCGGCGCCACCGCCCATGAAGCCGCGCTCGCCGAGCTTGGCGCCCGGCCTTGCCAAATCCTCGATACCCTCGCGCATGAATGCGACGCGGGGATCGAGAATGCCGTCGAGGAAGGTGTAGGGGAAGCCCATGTACTCCCCTTGCGTACTGAAGCCGACGCCGACCAGCGCCTGCGGCGGGCGGCCGAGCCGTCGCCAGAGGCCGCCATAGGAGCCGTCGAAAGCATGATAGCTCTCGCCGGGCAGCGTTTCCCAGAGACGGATGCCGCCCTCGGCGCGTCGCAATTCGAAAGCCCAGGGGCCCGTCCCGTGTGGCACGACTTTCCAGTAGAAGCCGTTGCCGCCGAGATACATGAAGCGGCCGCCATTGCCGAGATAGGCACTGAGCGCGTCGAGCGTCTCGTGCGTGTGATATTCCGGATGCTGGCCGGTGAGCACGACGCTGTATTGCGACAGCAGCCCGACACCTTCCGCATGAACGTCGTGATCGGTGATGACTTCGAAGTCGATGCCCTTGCGGGTCAGAAGATCGGTGATGGCGCTGTCGGCGGAGATCCAGTAGAGGCCGGACCCGTAATCGCTGGGATCGACCAGATGGATCTGGTTCACGCGCTTGTCGATCAGCGGCCGGCGCATGGTCGACATCACCACGCCGCTGCCGTCCGAATGGAAATTGTAGGGCGAGACGCCGTATTCGGGATGGCCGTCCGGCGCCTGCGCCAGCGCGCCCCAGGCCAGCGACCGCTCCGTGATCAGGGCTTGCCTGCCCTTCTTCTGAAACTGGCTATAGACCGTGTAACTGAAGGTCGGGGCGAGGAACGCCACCTTGGCCTGCGACCCCGGTATCCTGGCGCGGACATAGAAGACGATGTTGTCGCGCGCTCCGTCCTTTTCGAGGTGCAGCGCATAGACGCCGCTCTTCCAGTCTTCCGGCACGGTGAAGCTCAGCGACGGCTGCCAGCCGGAATCACCGATATCGTCGTCGTGGAAATGGATCGCGCCCCAGAGCTTCGGCTCCTCCGTCCAGCGATGCGTCACGCCGCCTGTCCAGCGCGATCCCGTCATCGCGCGCGTCGGCAAATTGATGCAAACACCGTGCGCGTTGGAAGGACCGATATCGGTCGCAATGTCGGTCGGAATGCCGATGGAAAAATCCCATTCGGCGATGGCCGGGGCCGCAGCTCGGGAGCCTTGCGCGGCGATGACGCCGTCAAGGCCCGCAGCGCCATCGGTGATGCGCGGCCGTTCGATCTTGCCGTTGAAATGGTGGACTGCGCCCGGGCTTGCGCGCTCCGCCGCGATCGCCGCCGCCCCCATGCCGGCGAGCGCAGCCTTTGGCGCGCTCAGCATTTTCGTCGCGCGCTCGTCGCGGTCGAGCCTGATCTTGCGGGGGGCCTGTGCGATCGCCAGAGATCCGGTCGCCGGGTCGAACAGGCACGCGATATCGTGCCACGCCCGCTCTGTCAGCGCGATGCCGGTCTCGACCTCGACGGTGTCCTGGCCGGAGACAAGCCGGACGAAAGCGCCCCTTTCGCCGACGCCAAGCGTCAACGAGCCGCCGACGCCCGCCCAGTTCAGCACGGCCTGCCTGCCCGCGGCGAGCAGGGTTGGCCAGACGGTCGCGGCAAAAGCGATCGGGCCTACCGGCAACGCCAGCGCTGATACATCGACCCATGAGCCCTTTGCGATGGTCTGCTCGATCCCGTCGTGCTGGCCTTCGAGGTCCCACTTGACCGGAATCTCGCGATAACCGGGCCCCTTCGGGTTCGGGTCACCGCAGATGACGCGGGCGATCCGCGCTGAATAGCGGCTGCCGCCCTTGACCGCGATCATGAAGTTGATGTCGTCGCCGGAGCGCACGCTCCAGCGGTCCGCATAGCCGGTGATCGGAAGCATCGAAAATCCTTCTTCAGGCGCCGCGCACGTTCCAGAACAACGGCAGGCCCTTGAGCATGCCCGTCAGGCTCTTCTTGTAAGCGGTCGGCTGATAGAAGACACCAAGCGGAACGTAGGGAACATCGATAAAGCACTGCTTCTGCATCTCGACGCCAATCCTGGCCTGCGCGGCGGCATCGGGAGCGGCGAACCAGGCATCCCGCAGCTGTTCCAGCTTCTCGCTCTTCGCCCAGCCGAAGGTCGCCTTGTCACCGCTGCCGCGGATGAAGTTATGCGCCGAAGGATTCAGCTGCGTGACACCCGCGGAATAGGTGCAGAAGGCGCTGTATCCGCCCTTGTCCGGCGTCTCGCGGTTGCCCATGCGCCGCAGCATCGAGCCCCAGTCCATCGCCGCGTAGTCGAGATTGAAACCGAGCTTGCGGAACAGATCGGCCGCGACTTCGCTCATCTGCCCGATGACAGGGAAATCGCCCGGCGCCATCAACAGCACTTTCTCACCCTTGTAGCCGGCGTCCTTGATCGCCTTGGCCGCGGCGGCGATATCCCGGGGGCCAGTCAGCGCGTCCATGCCGACATCGTTCGCCATGTTGCCGCCGGGCGCGAAGAAGCCGATCTTGTCCCGCCAGAGACTGCTGTCCTCTCCCGCAACCGCGGACATGAATTCCTTCTGGCTGATGGCGGAGAGCACCGCGCGGCGGATGGCCGGGTTGTCGAAGGGCGGCTGCGTGTGGTTGAAACGCAGCACGCCGACATTGCCGATCGGGTCGAGCAGCTCGACATTCAGCGCCTTGTTGCCCTTCAGCTTCGGCAACAAGTCGACGATGGGCTGATCCCACCAGTCGATCTCGCCCTGCTGAAGCGCGGCCGCCGCCGTCGCGGGGTCCGGGATGACCTGCCACTCGACCCGGTCGAAATGCGCGATCTTCGGACCGGCGAGCAGGCTCGGCGTCCCCTCGGGGCGCGGCACGTAGCCGTCGAAACGCGTGTAGACCAGACGCGCGCCGGGCACGTGCTGATCGGCCTGGAACTTGAACGGACCCGAGCCGATCAGCTCCTTGACCGGCGTGACGCTGTCCGTCTGCGCAAGACGTTCCGGCATGATGAAGGCGACGATGGCGCCCACTTTGCCGAGCGCTAACGGCAGCAGCGGAAACGGTGACTTCAGACGCCAGCGCACGGTCTTGTCATCAGGCGCCGAGACTTCGTCCACCAAATTGAAGAGTGAATTGCCGAAAGCATCGCGCGAGGCCCAGCGTTTCAGGCTCGCCACCACGTCGCGTCCGCGCACGGGTTCACCGTCATGGAATTTCAAGCCATCCCGCAACGTCATCGTCCAGAGCTTGCCGTCGTTCTCGACGGCATGGCCGGCGACCATCTGCGGCTGAACCTCGAATTTTTCATCGACGCCGTAGAGGGTGTCCCAGATCAGGAAGCCGTGGTTCCGGTTGACCAGTCCGGTGGTGATCATCGGATCGAGAATTGCGGCATCGGCCTGCGGCACGAAGCGCAGCACGCGCGAGGCTTGCGCGCGGGCCAGCCGCGGCATCGGCAAAGTCGAGCCCAAGGCGACGCCGAGACCGGCGCCCAGTGTGGATCGGAGCAGGTCTCGACGGCGCATGCTATGGTCTCCTCAAGGCGTTACGCAGATGGACGTTTCTCGGCAAGCTTCGCTTCGGCGCTGAACAAGGTCCGCCCGAAAAGGTCGAGCGCCTCGTCGATTCCGGCTTCGTCGATGACCAGCGGCGGACAGAACCCGATCGTGTCGCCCATCGCGCGGATGATCAGGCCATTCTCGATCGCGAGGGCGTCGAACATCGCGCCGACCTTCAGCGCGGGATCGAAGGCCTGCCGCGTCGCGAGGTCGGCGACCAGTTCGACCCCGATCATCAATCCCTCGCCCCGCACCTGGCCGACGATGCGCGAATCCCGCGCGATCTGTTCCAGCCCGGCGCGGAGCCGGCCGCCCATGCGGCGGACATGCGGGACCACATCCATCTCGTGATAGATCTTCAATGTCTCGAGCGCGATGGCCGCGCCGACCGGGTGCCCGGAATTGGTGAAACCGTGGCCGAACAGCTCGCCGCCCTTGTTCATCTCGCTGAGCGCTTCCCGGATCGGACGTCCCAGCAACACGGCTGACATCGGGAAGTAGGACGAGGTGATGCCCTTGGCGAGCGCCACCATGTCCGGCTTCATGCCGACCGTCTCGCAGCCGAACCAGTTGCCGGTGCGGCCGAAGCCGCAGACCACCTCGTCGCCAAGCACCAGGATGTCGTGACGGCGCAGCACGGCCTCGATCGCAGCGAAATATCCCTTCGGCGGCACGACGATGCCGCCGCCGGCGTTGATCGGCTCGGCGATGAAGGCTGCGATCGTGTCGGGCCCCTCGTCCACGATCAGCGCTTCGAGATCGGCGGCGAGGCGATCGACGAACGCCGGTTCGCTCTCGCCCGGCCTGGTGCCGCGATAGGCATCCGGGCAATGCGTGTGCAGGAAACCGTCGAGCGGGAGGCCGAATTCACGGTGCATGCGCGGCAGGCCGCACATCGAAGCCGCAACGATTGTCGAGCCATGGAAACCGCGATCGCGGGCGATGATCTTCCGCTTGCCGGGCTTGCCGTGAACCGCGTGATACACCCAGGCGAGCTTCACCATCGTCTCGGTGGCTTCCGAGCCGGAGGTGGCGAAATAAGCCTGCGCATCCGGGATCGGCGAGATTTCGACCAGCTTCTCGGCGAGCTCGATCGTGTTGTCAGGCGTCTTGTGATTGAAGCTGTGATAGAAGCCGAACTTGTCGTAGGCCGCCGCTGCTGCCGCCTTGAGCCGCGTCTCGGAAAAGCCGAGCGAGGTGCACCAGAGCCCGGCCATCGCTTCGAGATAACGCTTGCCGCTCGCGTCATAGACATGGACGCCCTCGCCGCGCGCCATGATCAGCGGTCCGATTTCTGCATGACGCTGTGGGTTGGTCTGCGAGTGCAGATGGAACGCGATGTCACGCGCCTCGGCTGAATTGGGCTTGCTGTCGAACACGCGCGCAGCCTCCATCGTCCCGCCGACGGAGCATTCCCAACCCCCGGTCGCGCGAAACTGGTCAGTCCAAATTGGTCTGACCAGCTTGGCTTTCGTGCGGCGGCTTGTCAAACTGAAATAAAGAGCTGATGAGCACGAAGATGTTGCACGATCCCCCGTCCAAGCCTGAACGCAGCTTCGAGATCGTCGCCCGGCGCATTGCTGCGATGATCCAGGCGAATTACCGGATCGGCCAGCGCCTGCCGGCAGAGCGCGATCTCGCGAAGACCTTTGGCGTGTCGCGGCCGACGGTGCGCGAGGCCATCCTGTCGCTGGCGATGGCCGGCATGCTGAAGGTGCGCAGCAACAGCGGCGTCTACGTGATCAGTCGCCAGGAAGCGCCTGACGTGCATGTGCTCGAAGGTTTCGGGCCGTTCGAGAATCTGGAAGCGCGCCAGCTCATCGAGCCGCAGATCGCGGCGATCGCGGCGCAGCGCGGCACCGAAGCCACCTTCGCGCAGCTCGCCGAAGCGCTCGCCATGATGCGCTGGGAACATGCGCAGGGACGCGAGGCCGACACGTCGGACCACCGTTTCCACATCGTGTTGGCCGAAGCGACGGGGAACGGCACGCTGGTGTCGATCAGCGACTCCTTGTGGCGCGCGCAAACCGAGTCCGGCATCTGGCAGGAAATTCACAACCATATGCGCATGGAGGATTACCGCCCGATGTGGCGCAGGGATCACGAGGCCATCTTCGAAGCCGTTCAAGCGAGGAACCCACGCAAGGCGAGCCTCGCCATGACGCGCCACCTCACCAACATCAGGGATGCGCTAATGGAGGCTTCGAATGCCAAATCGATGGCCACGACCAAGGCGCCCGCGAATGCTCCCAAGAAGGTCCGGTGAAACTTTTCGCGGTTGAAGAAAGTTTCCGCAAACCCTGTGCTGCGCAACCGCAAGAGCAACATCATCGAGTCAAAATCCCGCCGCATTGCTGATCGACCTTGGCACAGTCGATATTCGCCGCGTGGGGACAAATCGCGGCGGATACTCGCAAGGGGTGTTCCGAGTAAAAACAATTGGCCGTCGGGTGCGCTAGCCGCGCAGCGATGAGTCACGCCCAAGTCTAGGGAGATAAAGGCATGAAGGAAGCCACCAAGGGGGCGGCCTCGGGAGCGCTCGCGCATATGCTGGCGGTGACGGCGATGCTCGTCATCGCCAGCATCTTGTTCTACGGGCGCTAGTAAGAGTTGTAAGCGTTGTAAGAGTTTTCGTCGTTCCGGGGTGGCCCTCGCACAGGCCAGGCTCAGAATACCCGTTCCAGGCTCGGTCTTTCGGACCGCCCCCGAATGACGAAATCCCGCTACCTGCTCCTGGTGAAGAACGGCACGAGCTTCCCGGCGAACGGCTTGAAGCCCGCATCGACCTCGTCGCCGATGGCGAGGTCGTTCTCGCCATGGGCCATCATGCGAAAACCCTCGGCGCAATCGACCAGCAGGATGTTGTAGGGCACGTGCGCGCGCGTCTCGGGCGTCGCGGCGCGGCAGACCAGCGAGGTCGCATAGACCCTGCCCTTGCCGCTGGCGCGATGCTCGGACGGGCCGGACGCACCGCAGGCCGCGCAGAAGGCGCGATGGAAATACTGCACGTGACCGCATGACGTGCAGGTCTGGTAGGTGATGGCCCCTTCGCCCTTGGTCCAGTCGGCTAGACGCTCACTCATCGCACCCGCTCCAGGAACATGCTGACATGGGACGACAGCACGCCGCCGTCGCCGTGCAAGAGCGCGATCGAGGCATCGCGTACCTGGCGGTTCGCCGCCCGCTCCGTCATCTGCAAATGCGCCTCGACCAGATGCGCCATCGCGCCGCCGACGCCGCAATGGCCGTAGCTGAGCAGACCGCCATGGGTGTTGAGCGGCATCGCGCCGGCGCGGCCGAAATGGCCTGATCGCACGCGGGCCGCCGCCTCACCGCGGCCGGCGAGGCCGAGGTCCTCCAGCAGCATCGCGAGGGTGATGGTAAAACTGTCGTAGATCGCGGCGTAGCGCACGTCGGAGATCGCAAGGCCGGTGGCCTCCCTGGCGCGCGCGATCGAGATCTCGGCGCCGAGCTCGCTCAAGCCGGGCGCGGCCGTGACATGCTGATGGGTGTGGGCCTGGGCGCAGCCGCGGATGCGCACACCGGCCTCGCCCGTCCGCTCGCGGCTGATGACGAAGGCCGCGCCGCCGTCCGACACCGGGCAGCAATCGAGCAGTTTGAGCGGCATCGCGACCGGCTTCGAGGCCATGACGTCGGCAACCGTGATGGGATCGCGGAATTG
The DNA here is from genome assembly GCF_004571025.1 of Bradyrhizobium niftali. Taxonomy (GTDB): domain Bacteria; phylum Pseudomonadota; class Alphaproteobacteria; order Rhizobiales; family Xanthobacteraceae; genus Bradyrhizobium; species Bradyrhizobium niftali. Next base: position 38,847 of record NZ_SPQT01000003.1, read on the forward strand.
CGCGCCCGGATGGGTGCAGGCGTGGGCGCGCATCAGCACCGCGAACTCGGCAAGGTCCTCTTCGGTCACGCCATATTCGTGCATGTACCTGCTGGCAACGAGGCCGTAATAGGCGGGAATGGTCGGGCCCAGCGGCACCTCGTAATCGGGATGGCCGACCTGCGCCAGCGCCTGGATCGAGGCATCGCGGCTCTGTCCGGTGAGGCGGTTCTCGCCGGCGACGACGAGCACGTTGCGCGCGACGCCGGCTTCGACGAGGTGATGGGCGAGCATCGTCATCGCCAGCCCCGTGGCGCCGCCGACCTGCACGGCATGGGCGTAGCTCGGGCGGATGCCGAAATGCTCGGCGAAAACGGTCGCCAGCATGATGTGCGGCGACACGGTGGAATAGCCGCAGAGGACGCCGTCGATGTCCGAACGCTTCAGCCCGGCGTCGTCGAGCGCGGCTTGCGCCGCTTTGCTCATCAGGTCGAGCGAGGATGAGCCTTCGTGCTTGCCGTACGGCGTGAGGCCGACGCCGGTGATGAAGCTCATGTTCTCTCCTCCTCGTCATTCCGGGGCGGTCCGAAGGACCGAACCCGGAATCTCGAGATTCCGGGTTCGATGCTTACGCATCGCCCCGGAATGACGGATGGGAGAATCATCGTCATCCCTTCCCCCTATTCCGGCGCTGCACGCGTCACGCCATCGCGCACCAAGGCGGCGATCTCGTCCGCGGAATAGCCGATCTCCTTCAGGATCTCCGCGCCGTGCTCGTTGAGACGTGGTGCAAGCCTGATAGGCTCGGCCTCGGTCTCCGACCAGCTCGCCGTCACCTTCATGCTGCGGATCGGTCCTTCAGTCGGATGGTTCACGACCGGGAAGAAATTGGTCGCCTCCAGATGCTCGTCGTGCAGCATCGAGGCGAGGTCGTGCATCGGCATGACCGGCACATCGGCTTTCGTCAGCAGGTCGATCCATTCGGCTGTCGTGCGCGTCTCGAAGATGCGGGCGAGCTCGGCATAGACGACGTCGATATTGCCGGCGCGGCCGGCGAAGGTCGCGAATTTGGGGTCGGCGCGCAGATCGTCGCGGCCCGTGGCCTTGAAGAAGTTCTCCCACTGCTTGTCGTTGTAGACGATGACGCTGAGATAGCCGTCCGAGGTCTTGTAGGGCCTGCGGTCGCGCGAGAGGTGGCGGGCATAGCCGCCCTTGTCGAGCGGCGGCTCAAAGGTGAGCCCGCCCATGTGGTCGCCCATGACGAAGCCGGCCATGGTCTCGAACATCGGGATGTCGACGCGCTGGCCGCGCCCGGTGCGGTCGCGGTGCACGAGGCTGGCGCAGATCGCGCCGACGGCGGTGAGGCCGACGATGCGGTCGACCAGCGCGTTCGGTACATAGCGCGGGGTGCCGTCACCGGTCTGCGCCATCAAGGCGGGGAGCGCGGTGGCGCCCTGGATCAGATCGTCATAAGCGGGCTTGGCGGCATAGGGCCCGTCCTGGCCGAAGCCGAACACACCGGCATAGACGAGGCGCGGGTTGATCGCGGAGACGACGTCATAGCCGAGCTGAAGCCGCGCCATCGCCTGCGGACGGACGTTGTAGACGAGAACGTCGGCATCCCTCAGCAGCCGCAGCACGGCATCACGCCCCGAAGGCTTCTTCAGATCGAGGCAGATCGAACGCTTGCTGCGGTTGGTGTTGAGAAACACCGGGCCCATGCCGGCGTGGCGCATCGGGCCGATCAGGCGGGTGACGTCGCCGTCCAGCGACTCCACCTTGATCACGTCGGCACCGTAGTCGCCGAGCATCTGGGTCGCGTAGGGCCCCATCAGCACGGTGGTCATGTCGACGACCTTGATGCCCTTCAGCGGCCCCATTGGTTCGCTCCCGATTGCGCGGGCGCAAAGCGCGGCCCGCGATTTCGGTCCAGCTAACGGCAGCGGTGTCGCGCGCGCAAGGGCGGCCGGCGTATGGCCGCATGCGCCGCACGGCAATATCGGCCGCTATTTCTTCTCGCGGGATTCGCGGATCTTCAGGAGCCGGTCGAGTTCTTCGTTCTGCTGGCTGATCCGGTCGGCGATGCGCGACTCGTTCTGCTCGCCGGATGCGGCCGCGGCCTGCTCGATGAGCTGCCGGATATTGTCCTCGAGGATCGCGATGCGATCGTTGAGTGCGTCCATCGACAGCGAGTCTTCGTAACCATTGCTCATGATATATTCCCTGCAAATCAATCAAGAGCTTTAAGGAGACCAGATCAGCCCACCATGATCTAGCGCAACAACGAAGGTGGGCACGGCGCGTCGCGCCTTCGCCCACCCTACAGCCTTACTTCAGCGGCTCCAGCACGGAGACGTAGTTGGCGACCGCGGCGCCGCCCATGTTGAAGATGCCGCCGAGTTTTGCATTTTTGAGCTGCATGCCCTCGGGCGCTTGCCCGGCGAGCTGCATCGCGGTCATCACGTGCATGGAAACGCCGGTGGCGCCGATCGGATGGCCCTTGGCCTTCAACCCGCCGGACGGATTGACCGGCAGCTTGCCGTCCTTGAGGGTCCAGCCTTCCTTGATGGCGCGGGCGCCCTGCCCCTTCGGCGTCAGGCCCATCGCTTCGTATTCGATCAGCTCGGCTACGGTGAAGCAGTCATGGGTCTCGACGAAGGAGAGATCGGTGAGCGCAACGCCCGCCTGCTCCAGCGCCCGCTGCCAGGCGACCGTGCAGCCTTCGAACTGGAGGATGTCGCGCTTGGACATCGGCAGGAAGTCCTGGGCATGCGCGGTGGCGCGGAAGCCGATCGACTTGCTCATGGTCTTGGCGGTTTCGGCGTCGGCCAGCACCAGCGCCGCGGCGCCGTCGGAGACCAGCGAGCAGTCGGTGCGCTTCAGGGGTCCGGCGACGTAAGGGTTCTTCTCGCTCTCGGCGCGGCAGAACTCGAAGCCAAAATCCTTGCGCATCTGGGCGAAGGGATTGGCGACGCCGTTCTTGTGGTTCTTGGCCGCGATCAGCGCCAGCGCATCGGACTGGTCGCCGTATTTCTGGAAATAGGAGCTGGCGATCTTGCCGAACACGCCGGCGAAGCCGCCGACGGTGTCGCCGTCCTCCGGCAGATAGGAGGCCTTGAGCAGGTTCTTGCCGATCTCCGGTCCCGGCGTGCGCGTCATCTGCTCGACGCCGACGACCAGCACGATCTTGGCAGCGCCTGCGGCAATCGCGCGCAGGCCTTGGTGCACGGCGGCAGAGCCCGTGGCGCAGGCGTTCTCGACGCGGGTGGCCGGCTTGAAGCGCAGCTTCGGGTCGGCCTGGAGCACCAGCGAGGCGGTGAAATCCTGGGGCGAGAAGCCGGCGTTGAAATGGCCGAGCACGATCTCGTCGACGTCGGAGGCCGAAATGCCGGCATCCGCCAGAGCCTCATTGGCCACGCGGGTGACGAGGCTTTCCACAGTTTCGGTGTCGAACTTGCCGAACGGCGTGTGCGCCCATCCGACGATGCTGGCGGTCATGGTCTTTTCTCCCTGGCGTCTCTTACTGAGCTAAGTCTTAGCGCAGCGATGGCAAGACTTCACGCGCCTTTCAGGGCCTTGAGGGTGCGCTGGCAGATGGCAGTTATGCCGGCCCAGTTCCCCGCCCTGATCTCGGCCGTCGGGCACAGCCAGGAGCCGCCGACCGCGACCACGTTGGGCTCGGCGAGCCAGGTCGCCGCATTGGCCTCCCCCACCCCGCCGGTCGGGCAGAACCGCACGTTCGGGAACGGCCCGCCGAGCGAGCGCAGGCCCTTGATGCCGCCGGCCTGCTCGGCCGGGAAGAATTTTGCGACGTCGAAGCCGTAGGACAGCGCCAGCATCAGCTCGGACGCTGTGGCAATGCCCGGCGCGAACGGCAACGAGCTATCGGTGGCGGCCTTCAACAGGTCCGGGGTCAGGCCCGGGCTGATGCCGAACGCGACGCCGAGCTTCTCGACACGGGTGAAGTCCGCCGGATTGAGAATTGTGCCGATGCCGACGACCGCCTCGGGCACCTCGGCCATGATCGCCCTCGCTGCTTCGATCGCAATGGAGGTGCGCAGGGTCACCTCCAAAGTGCGGATGCCGCCGGCGACCAGCGCTTGCGCCAACGGCACTGCATCCTGGATACGCTCGATGGTGAGAACGGGAATGACGGTCGCGGCCTTGAACAGCGCGACGAGGTGGTTCTGTTGGGCAGTCGTGGTCATCTCTTGGATCTTTTCACTTGGTCGCTTGACGTGTGGTCGCCGGCCGGTGCCGCTTCTTCGGCGGCATGGCATAGCCCGGAATGATGGCGCCGGGATAGCAGATCACGAGGCTGGCGAGGCGATGGCCGGCCTGGGCCGCCTCGACCGGCTCGGAACCGGCGAGCCGGGCCGCGATATAGGCCGCGGCAAAGCTGTCGCCGGCCGCCGTGGTGTCAACGACGGGCTTGGTCATTGGTTCGGCACGGACCTCGCGCGTCCCGCCGGGGAAGCGCAGCAGGCTGACGGGCTCGGCGAGCCGGAACACCAGCTCGGGGGAAGGAATGCGCGCCATCAGCTGGTCGTGGCTCTCGCCGGGATAGAGCGCGAGCAGATCCTCGGTCGAGGTCAGCACGATGTCGGCGGTCGCGAACGCCGTGGCGAAGGCCTCGCGGGCGACATCGCGATCAGGCCATCCCCGCGCGCGAAAATTGGTGTCGAACACGAAGCGGGTGCCGAGCAGGCGGGCGCGCTTGATCGCCGCGAACAGGCGCTCGCGGCCGGGGGCGTCGTAGATCGAGAGCGTGATCGCCGAGAGATAGACGATGTCGTAGCTCATCAGCGAGTTGAGCAGCTCGTCCGTCTCCGGCAGGCTCATCAGCTGGCGCGCGGCCGCACTGTCGCGCCAGTGGAAGAACTGGCGCTCACCCTTCGCGTCCGTCTGGATCATGTAGAGGCCGGGCAGCTTGCCCGGCAACCGCACGACGCGCCTCGTGCCGACGCCCTCGCCGGTCCAGGCCGCGATCATCTCATCGCTCAAGGCATCGTCGCCGAGCGCGGTGAGATAGTCGACCTTGACCTCGAGCCGCGCCAGATAGACCGCGGTGTTGAGGGTGTCGCCGCCGAAGCCGCGCGAATAGAGACCGCCGCCCTGCCCGGCGGACTGTCCGGCAGATTGTCCCGCGGAATGTCCTCCTTGGGCCTGCCGGAGCTCGACCATGCATTCGCCGATGCAAGCAACGCTCGCCATCACCAGATCCACGCTGTTCATCGATTGCGTCAGGCGACGAAATTGCCGCCGAGCTCGTCTTCGATGTGAATGCGGATGATATCGTCGAAATTCTTCTCGGCGGTGGTGAAGCCGAGCTCGAGCGACCGCTTTGCGTTGAAGTTGCGCGGCCAGCCACCGACGATGCCGACGATGAAGGGATCGGGTTCCCGCTTGATGCGGGCGGCGACCTTTTCGCCGGCAACGCGCTTCAAGGCGGCAATCTGCTCGCCGACGGTTGCCGACAGGCCCGGCATGGTCAGGTTACGGCGCGGGCCGACGGCGGCGAGGTCCATGGTGCCGGCATGCAGCAGGAAGCCGACGGCCGAACGCGGCGTGGCGTGCCAGTGGCGGACGTCCTCGGACACCGGGAGGACCGCTTCCTTGCCGGCCAGCGGCTCACGCAGGATGTTGGAAAAGAAGCCCGATGCCGCCTTGTTTGGCAGGCCGGGCCGGATGCAGATGGTCGGCAGGCGGATGCCGATGCCGTCGAGGAAGCCGCGGCGGGAATAGTCGGCCAGCAGCAGTTCGCCGATCGCCTTCTGGGTGCCGTAGCTGAGCAGCGGAGTGTGGAAGAACTCGTCGCCGATCGCATCCGGGAACGGGGCACCGAACACGGCGATCGAGGACGTGAACACCACGCGCGGCTTGTAGCCGCCGCCGACGAGGCGGATCGCGTCGAGCAGCATTCGCGTGCCGTCGAGATTGATGCGGTAGCCCTTGTCGAAATCGAGTTCGGCCTCGCCCGAGACGATCGCGGCGAGATGGAAGATCGCGTCCGGGCGTCCGGCGATCAGCTTTTCGGCCGCGCCCGGCACGGCGAAATCGCCCGACACCGTCTCGACCGGAAAACCGGCCTTCTCCGGCTTCTTGGGCTCGACCACGTCGTGCATGGTCAGCTTGGTGATCTCGCTCTTGCCGAGCCGGCCGTCGCGCAACAGCCGTTCACAGAATTTGCGGCCGACCATGCCGGCGGCGCCCAGAACCAGAATGTGCAAGAGCCTACTCCTTCTTATTGGCCGGAACGCGCCGCTCCTGACGCGCCCTCGGCAAGCCCCGCGATCATTCCTTCACGGCGCCGGTCATCGCCGACACATAATGCTCCACGAAGAAGGCGTAAAGGATGACGAGCGGCAGCGAGCCGGCCAGCGCCCCCGCCATCAGCGAGCCCCAGCGGTAGATGTCACCATCCACGAACTCGTTGACGATCGCGACCGGCACGGTCTTGTTGCTGGTCGACTGCAGGAAGGTCAGCGCGTAGATGAACTCGTTCCAGCACAGGGTGAAGCAGAAGATGAAGGCCGAGATCAGACCCGGGATTGCGAGCGGCACGACGATCTTGATCAGGATCTGCCAACGGCTCGCTCCGTCGATCAGCGCGCATTCCTCGAGCTCGAAGGGGATGGTCTTGAAATAGCCCATCAGCAGCCAGGTCGAGAACGGGATCAGGATCGTCGGATAGGTCAAGATCAGCGCCAGCGGCGAGTCGAAAAGGCCGTACTGATACACGACGGTGGCGAGCGGGATGAACAGGATCGAAGGCGGCACGAGATAGGCAAGGAAGATCAGCCCGCCGACGAGATTGGCGCCCTTGTAACGCAACCGCACGATGGCGTAGGCCGCGAACACCGATGCGATGATCGAGAGCACCGTGGCGCAGATCGCCACGTACATCGTGTTCCAGAGCCAATGCGGATAGTAGCTCTCGAACAGCAGCTTGTAGAAGTGCTTGAAGGTCGGATTCCAGGTCCAGAACGGATTGAACCTGTCGAGATCGAGCAGCTGCTCGTCCGGCTTCACCGAGGTCAGCGCCATCCAGTAGAACGGGAACAGCAGGACCACGACGATGATCGTGAGCGGCAGATAGAGCGTGACCATGCGTCGCGGCACGGACTGGAGATAGCTCATGCCCTCGCTGTGATCGGCGCGCGTCGGCGCCGATAGCACGGACTTGAGATCGACTTTCGAGGCAGGAAGATCAGTCATTGCTTTCTCCCTGTTGCCACTTGCGACGCTGCAGGCCGAACCAGGAGACCATGATCGCGGCGAGCAGGAACGGAATCATGGCGCTCGAGATCGCGGCGCCCTCGCCGAGCTGTCCCGCGATGATCGCGCGCTGATAGGACAGCGTCGCCATCAGGTGGGTCGCATTGACCGGGCCGCCGCGCGTCATCGCCCAGATCAGCTGGAAGTCGGTGAAGGTGAACAGCACCGAGAAAGTCATCACCACTGCAATGATCGGCGTCAGCAGCGGATAGGTAATGAAGCGGAAATTCTGCCAGCGCGTGGCGCCGTCCAGAGTCGCGGCTTCATAGAGCGAGGGCGACACCGTCTGCAGGCCGGCGAGCAGCGTGATCGCCACGAACGGCACTCCGCGCCAGATATTGGCGAAGATAACGCAGATCCTCGCCCAGGTGGTATCCCCGAGGAAATTGATGTTCTGGCTGATCAACCCGAGATGCCGCAACGACCATGAGATGATGGAAAACTGAGAGTCGAATATCCACCAGAACGCCAGCGCGGAGAGCACCGTGGGCACGATGAAGGGGATCAGTACGGCTGCGCGCAGCAGCGCCTTGAACGGCATGTGCTCGTTCAGCAGCAGCGCGAGATAGAGCCCGACCGCGAATTTAACGGCGCTGGCGACGAAGGTGTAGAGCAGCGTGTTGAACACCGACAGCCAGAAGATGGAATCGTCCCAGAGCCATTCGTAGTTCTCGGTGCCGATGAAGTGCCCGACGCGGCCGATGCGGGTATCGGTGAAGGACAGCCAGATACCGAGCCCGAGCGGATAGGCCAGGAAGAAGATCAGGAATGCCATGGCCGGCACCATGAACCAGAAGCCGAGCCAGTTGCGGTTGTGTTTGAGCTGGTCCCAGGCGCCTTGAATCTGCGGCTTGGCGCGGGGAGCAACTGCGATATCGGCCATGCTCGGATCCCTGATCGGAGTGTTGATGAGTGGGTGGCCGGCGAGACCACCCACTCCGCGACGGCTAACGATAGATGCGCTTCAACTGGCGCTCGGCTTCCGCCATTGAGCCCTTCACATCCTTGGTGCCGGTGCAATAGTTGGCGAACATGTCGACGACGATGAAGTCGGCGATTGCGGTTGCCGCCTTCTCGCCCACGGTGCCGATGCCCGAGGCCGGCAACGTACGCTTGGACGCCTGCGCGAACACGGCGTTCTTGGGATCCGCAGTCCAGACCGGCGCCGTCTCATAGGCGTTCAAGGTCTGCGTCAGATAGCCCTGCGCACCGCTCAACCACTTCTCGTAGTTCTCCTTTTCCAGCATGAAGGCGATGAAGGCCTTCGCTGCGTTCGGATATTTTGTGAAGTTGAACGCGAGGATGGGCAGCGCAAGCTGCAATTCGGTCGGCTTGCCGATCGGACCCACCGGCCACAGGGCGTGATAGGTGTCCTCGGTCAGCTCCTTCTTGCTCGGATCGGTCTTGGCCCCCACGTAGATCGAGATGCCGTTGGCCGTGCAATAGAGTTCGCCAGCCAGGTACGCCTTGTTGTTGGAGGAATCGTTCCATGACGGCGTACCCGGGATGAAGGTCTCGTAAAGCGCCTTGCAATACTCCAGCGCCTTCGCCGTCTCCGGCGAATTGATGATGACCTTGTCGTTCTGGTCGACCGTGTAGGCGCCGTGCCCCCACAGCACCCAGTGCAGCCACGAATTGCCGTCGCCCGACGCGTGACCGAGAGCGAAGCCGGCCGGGGTGTTGTTTGCCTTGAGGGCCTTGCACATCTCGAGGAAGCCGGGGAAATCCTTCGGGAACTCCTTGAAGCCCGCCTTGTCGAGTGCCGACTTGCGGTAGGTCATGTAACCGCCGTTGGTCGCCACGGGGATGCCGAGCCAGTCGTCGCCGAGCTTGCAGGTCTTGGCGGCCGCATCAGTCCAGCCGCCATACTTCTTGCCGAGATAATCGGCGACGTCGTTCATCTTGAGCACTTTGGTGGGGAAGAGCTGCGGCAGCGTGTGCAAGCCCCAGGCGAGATCGAGCCCGGAGCCGGTATTGGCCGCAACGGAGGCCTTCGGCTGCACGTCCTCGAAAGACTCGCTGAACACGTTCATCTCGGTGCCGGTCGCGGTCTTGAACGCCGCGACCATGGCGTTGAATGCTTCGTCCTCCTGCGGCACGAAGCGCTTCCAGCGCATCACCGTCAGCTTGGCGCCGGACTCCGCCTTCCACGGCGAGTCCGCCGCCCAAGCCCTTGCGAAGTCGAACAGTGCCGGCCCGGTCAGTGCGCCGGTGGCAGCCAGAGCCGTTCCGCCTTGAAGCAGAGCCCGGCGGGTAAAGTCTTGCATGTCGTCCTCCCTGTGATGCTTTTTCTTGTCTTACGTCTTGGGCTACGCGTTGAGGCGCTTGCCGGTCGCCTCGTCGAACAAGTGAATCACCGACGGATCGGGCCTCAGCCGGACCTTGTCGCCCGGGTTGAACTGGTGACGCTCGCGGAAGACGGCGACGACCTGCTCGCCACCGAGCTTTGCGAACACCTGGGTTTCCGAGCCGGTCGGCTCGACCACGACGATCTCGGCCTCCGCGCCGTCGTCGGCGATGGTGAAATGCTCGGGCCGGACGCCAAAGACCACGGGACGGCCGTCGGACCCCGCCGGCGCGCTCCTGAGCGGCAGCTTGACGCCGTTCGGCCCTTCGAAGATCGCAGCGCCGTTGACGCGCACATGCCCCTTGAGGAAGTTCATGGCCGGCGAGCCGATGAAGCCGGCGACGAACTGGTTTTCGGGCTTGTCGTAGAGCTCGAGCGGCGTGCCCATCTGCTCGACGATTCCGTCATGCATGACGACGATCTTGTCGGCCATGGTCATGGCCTCGATCTGGTCGTGGGTGACGTAGACGGTCGTGGTCTTGAGCCGCTGATGCAACTCCTTGATCTCGGTGCGCATGGCGACGCGCAGCTTGGCGTCGAGGTTCGACAAGGGCTCGTCGAACAGGAAGACCTGCGGATCGCGCACGATGGCGCGGCCCATGGCGACGCGCTGGCGCTGACCGCCGGAGAGCTGGCGCGGATAGCGCTCGAGCAACGGCGACAGCGCGAGGATCTCGGCGGCGCGCTTGACGCGCTTGTTGATCTCGTCGGAGCTCGCGTTCCGCAGCTTCAGCGAGAAGCCCATGTTCTCGCCGACGGTCATATGCGGATAGAGCGCGTAGTTCTGGAACACCATCGCAATGTCCCGCTCCTTGGGCTGGACATTGTTGACGACGCGGTCGCCGATCGAGATCGTGCCGGAGGTGATGTTCTCGAGGCCTGCGAGCATGCGCAGGAGCGTCGACTTGCCGCAGCCGGAGGGACCGACCAGGACCACGAACTGGCCGTCCTCGATCGGGATCGAGACGCCGTGCAGGACTTCAAAGTTGCCGAACGATTTCCGCACGTCGCGGATTTGCACAGACGACATCTAGCTCCCTCCTCGAAAGTCCACGGCGCCTCGCGCCGTGACCGTCTTGTTTTTTCTGAACTTCGCCGAACGAAGCCCGGTCTTAACAGGCGACATTGTCGGCAGTTTGTGCGGTTTTGGCAATTTGTCTTTGGTTAGTCGTTGCTGGTAGCGCTGTCAACGTTCCTTTGTTTGCGACAATGACTGTGTTAAGAGCAGCAATGGGTCGAAAACGCACCAAGTCAGGCAAAATCCGGCTGGCGGAAGTCGCCGAGCTTGCCGGCGTCAGCCCGATCACGGCGTCCCGCTTCTTCCGTAATCCCGAGGCGCTCTCGGTCGCCAAGCGGACGCGGGTCGAGAGCGCGGCCAAGGAGCTCGGCTATGTGCCGAACCTGGCGGCACGCGCGCTCGCCTCGCAACGCACCGAGGTGATCGGTGTCTTGATTCCGTCACTGACCAACAACGTATTTTCCGACGTGCTGCGCGGCATCTATGACGCCTCCGAAGGCGGCCGTTACTCGATCCAGCTGTCCAACACCCGCTACAGCATCCTCCAGGAGGAGAAGCTGCTGCGCCTGTTTCTTGCGCAGAAGCCGGCCGGGCTGATCGTCACCGGCATCGACCAGACCGAGGAATCGCGCGCGATGCTGGAGGCGGCCGACTGCCCGATCGTGCAGATCATGGAGATCGGCCCCAATCCGGTCGACATGATGATCGGCTTTTCCCACTATGAGGCAGCGCGCGCAGCGATTGCCCACCTGTTCGGGCAAGGTCACCGCAAGGTCGGATTCGTCGGCGCGCGCATGGACCCGCGGGTGCAGCGGCGGCTGGACGGCTACGTCTCGGCCATGAAGGACGCCTCCCTGTTCGAGCAACGCCTCGTCGTCACGACCGCGACGCCGACATCCGTGACGCTCGGCGGCGCCCTGTTCACCGACCTCCTGGCACGCGAGCCCGACCTCGATGCGGTGTTCTGCGCCAACGACGACCTCGCGCTCGGCGTGCTGTTCGAATGCCGGCGCCGGGAGATCGCAGTCCCCGAGCAGATCGCCATCGTCGGCTTCAACGACCTCGAATTCATGGCCTCCGCCGTCCCCACACTCACCAGCGTGCGCACCAACCGCTACGAGATGGGCAGGACGGCTGCCACCATGCTGATCGAGGCGATCGACGGACGGCGCCCGGAGCAGCCGGTGCTCGATCTCGGCTTCAAGGTAATCGAGCGGCAAAGCTCGTCGGCGCGGCGTTCGGACAGCAGGCCGGCCGCGTCAGGTGCGGGCACGGCGAACAAAATGGTAGCGTTACCAAGTAGCCATGACTAATATCGGAATTGTGAGGAAACGCCCCGCCAGCGGGAAGGCAGATCATCGCTCGCGCCGCTGGGCATCGCACAAGCCGACACCCCAAAACTGACGAAGACCGACGCCAGTGCGTTTGCATTGCAGGAGAACCCGATGACAAAAAGGCCAACCAATGGGCACGCGCCCGCCGGCAACGGCGCCCGCCGCCACCTTCGCTCGCAGGAATGGTTCAACAACCCGCATAATCCGGGCATGACCGCGCTCTATATGGAGCGCTATCTGAACTACGGCCTCACCCGCGCCGAGCTGCAGTCCGGCAAGCCGATCATCGGCATCGCCCAGACCGGCAACGACCTCTCCCCTTGCAACCGCCACCATATCGAACTCGCCCACCGCGTCCGCGAAGGCATCCGCGAGGCCGGCGGCATTGCGATGGAATTCCCGACCCATCCGATCCAGGAGACCGGCAAGCGGCCGACCGCCGCTCTGGACCGTAACCTTGCCTATCTCGGCCTCGTCGAAATCCTCTACGGCTATCCGCTCGACGGCGTGGTGCTGACCACCGGCTGCGACAAAACCACGCCGGCCTGCATGATGGCGGCGGCGACCGTGAACCTGCCCGCGATCGTGCTGTCGGGCGGCCCGATGCTGAACGGCTGGCATGCCGGCGAGCGCACCGGCTCCGGCACCATCGTCTGGAAGTCGCGCGAGCGGCTCGCCGCCGGCGAGATCGACTATGAAGAGTTCATGGAGATCGTGGCGTCCTCGGCGCCCTCGGTCGGCCATTGCAACACCATGGGCACCGCCTCGACCATGAACGGCCTTGCCGAAGCGCTCGGCTTCTCGCTGCCGGGCTGTGCGGCGATCCCCGCCCCCTATCGCGAGCGCGGCCAGATCTCCTACGAGACCGGAAAACGCATCGTCGAGATGGTCTGGGAGGACCTCAAGCCCTCGGACATCCTGACCCGCAAGGCGTTCGAGAACTGCATCGTGATCAACTCTGCGATCGGCGGCTCGACCAACGCGCCGATCCACATCAACGCGCTGGCGCGTCACATCGGCGTCGAGCTGTCGATCGACGACTGGCAGAAGGTCGGCCACGACGTGCCGCTGCTGGTCAACATGCAGCCGGCCGGCTTCTATCTCGGCGAGGAATTCCACCGCGCCGGCGGCGTGCCGGCCGTGGTGCGCGAATTGATGAAGCACAAGCGCATCCATGAGGACGCCCTCACCGTCAACGGCCGCGGCATCGGCGAGAATTGCAAGAACGCGCCGGTCCCCGACAACGATGTGATCTGGGCCTACGACAAGCCGATGGTGAAGGACGCCGGCTTCCTGGTGCTGAAGGGCAATCTGTTCGATTCCGCGATCATGAAGACCAGCGTGATCTCCAAGGAATTCCGCGACCGCTATCTCAGCAACCCGAAGGACCTCAACGCCTTCGAAGGCCGCGCCATCGTGTTCGAGGGTCCGGAGGATTATCACGCGCGGATCGACGATTCCTCGCTCGATATCGACGAGCGCTGCGTGCTGTTCATCCGCGGCACCGGGCCGATCGGCTATCCCGGCGGCGCCGAGGTCGTGAACATGCAGCCGCCGGCGGCCCTGATCAAGCGCGGCATCCACTCCCTGCCCTGCATCGGCGACGGCCGGCAGTCGGGCACCTCGGGCTCGCCCTCGATCCTCAACGCCTCGCCCGAAGCCGCGGCCAATGGCGGCCTCGCGATCCTCAAGACCGGCGACAAGGTCCGCATCGACCTCAACAAGGGCAGCGCCAACATCCTGATCTCGGACGAGGAGCTGAAGCAGCGCCACGCCGAGCTCAAGGCCAATGGCGGCTTCAAGCATCCGCCGAACCAGACGCCGTGGCAGGAGATCTACCGCAACACCGTCGGCCAGCAATCGACCGGCGCCTGCATGGAGCTCGCCACCCGTTACCAGAACGTCGCCGGCGCGTTTGGCGTGGCGCGGGATAATCACTGAGTTAGGCACACGTAGCCCGGGTGAGCGAAGCGACACCCGGGACGTCCGCTCCCGGATGTCGCGCTTGCGCGCTCATCCGGGCTACGGCACCGAGCAAATCGAGGAGAACAAGAAAATGGCAGACCGCCTCAAGGGAAAGCGCGCCGTCATCACGGCTGCGGCAGCAGGCATCGGGCGCGCATGCGCGATCGCATTCGCGCGTGAAGGCGCAACCGTCATCGCCACCGACATCAACGAGGCCGGCATCGCAGGCCTGACGAAGGAAGGCATCGCCGAGGTCGCCAAGCTCGACGTCCGCAACACCGCCGACGTCAATGCATTCGCCAAGCGCGTCGGCAAGATCGACATCCTGCTCAATGCGGCGGGCTTCGTGCACCACGGCACTATCCTGGAATGTTCGGAAGAGGATTTTGATTTCTCGTTCGACCTCAACGTCAAGTCGATTCACCGGACCATCAAGGCGTTCCTGCCCGAGATGCTGGCGGGCGGCGGCGGCAGCATCGTCAACATCTCGTCCTGCGCCGCGCTGCGGCCGCCGGCCAACCGCTACGTCTACAGCTCATCGAAGGCGGCGGTGTCGCTGCTGACGCGCGCGGTGGCGCTCGACTTCATCACCAAGGGCATCCGCTGCAACTCGATCTGCCCCGGCACCGTCGAGACGCCCTCGATGCTCGACCGCGCCGCCGCGCAAGGGCCGCAGGGCAAGGAGATGTTCGTCTCCCGCCAGAAGATGGGCCGGCTCGGCACCGCCGACGAAATCGCGTCCATGGCGGTCTATCTCGGCAGTGACGAGAGCGCATTCACCACCGGCGTCGACCTCGTCGTCGACGGCGGCTACATGCTCTGATCACTCCTCATCCCGAGGAGGCGCGACAGCGCCGTCTCGAGGGATGGGCCACGGGCTTCATGATTCGAGACGCGCGCCAAGTGCGCGCTCCTCACCGTGAGGGACAGATAGAGGGATTTGTCGATGAACAAGATCGATCTCAACGGCCGCGTCGCCGTCGTCACCGGCGGCGCGCAGGGCTTTGGCCGCGCCATCGTTCAGCGCTTCGCCACCTCCGGCGCCAAGGTCGCGATCTGGGATTTCGACGCCGCACTGGCCGAGAAGGCGGCCAAGGAGATCGGCAGCGAGACCAAGGTCTTCAAGGTCGACGTCACCGACACTGCGGCCGTCGAGCAGGCGCGCGATGCGACGCTGGTCGCCTTCGGCAAGATCGACATCCTGGTCAACAATGCCGGCATCGCCGGCGTCAACAAGCCGGTCTGGGAGACCGACCTCGAGGAATGGCGCAAGGTGCTGCGCATCAACCTCGACGGCCCTTTCATCGTCTGCAAGGCGATCGTGCCGGTGATGCTCAAGCAGAAATACGGGCGGATCGTGAACATCGCCTCGATCGCCGGCAAGGAAGGCAATCCCAACGCCTCGCACTATTCGGCGTCCAAGGCCGGCCTGATCGCGCTGACGAAATCGCTCGGCAAGGAGCTCGCCGCGCATGACATCCTCGTCAATGCGGTGACGCCGGCGGCCGCGAAGACCGCGATCTTCGACCAGATGACGCAGCAGCATATCGACTTCATGCTGTCGAAAATCCCGAAGGGTCGCTTCGTGCTGGTGGAAGAGCTCGCCGCGATGGTGAGCTGGCTCGCATCCGAAGATTGCGCCTTCTCCACCGGTGCGGTGTTTGATATTTCCGGCGGACGGGCGACCTACTGAAGCAGTGGCCGCCCCTGGAAAGGGCAGACCATGCGGCTTGGTCGTCGGGATTTTGGGCGTCGGGATTTCGTGAAGCTCGCAGCGGGCGCAGGCGCGCTGCCGCTGCTGTCATCGACGACACTCGCGCAACTGGCACCCAACCCGCCGAACATCCGGCCGCCCTCGCCGGCCGAGCGCGGCGCCATGGCACGGCTCGCGCACAGCTTCATGGACAAGTACGGCGTGCCGGCGCTGTCCTTCGCGATCGGCTATGCCGGCAACGTTGTCCATGAGGACGCCTTCGGTCTTGCCGATATCGAGCGGAACGAGGCCGTGACGACGCGGCATCTGTTCCGGATCGCCAGCGTCAGCAAGACGATCACCTCGGTCACGATCTTCCGCCTGGTCGAGGAGAACCGCCTCAAGCTGACGGATCGCGTGTTCGGCCCGGGCGCGCTGCTCGGCACCGATTACGGACAGTCGCCGTACTCTGACGGCATCGACCAGATCACGCTCGAACATCTGCTGACCCACACCGCCGGCGGCTGGAGCAACGACAACCGCGACCCCATGTTCACCCACCCGCGGATGGATCATGCCGAGCTGATCGCCTGGACGCTCGCCAACCGGCCGCTGGACCGGCCGCCGGGCCAGCGCTACGCCTATTCCAATTTCGGCTATTGCCTGCTCGGCCGCGTGATCGAGAAGCTCACCGGCCAGCCCTATGCCGAGCATGTCCGCACCGACGTGCTCGCGCGCTGCGGCGTCACCGACATGACCATCGTCGGCAACACGCGCGAGCAGCGCCAGGCCGGCGAAGTCGTCTATTACGGTCAGGGCGAAAATCCCTACGGCATGAATGTCCGGCGGATGGATTCCCATGGCGGCTGGATCGCGACGCCGTCGGATCTCGTGCAGTTCCTGATGCATGTGGACGGCTACACGAGGCCGGCGAATATCCTGCGGCCGCGCACCATAGAGGTCATGACCACCGCGCCCAGCTACAGCCCGGACTACACCAAGGGTTTTTGCGTCAACAAGTCGGGCAATTGGTGGCACAATGGCAGCCTGCCGGGCACGAGCACGATTGCCGTGCGCACCCATGGCGGCTTCTGCTGGGCCGCCTTCACCAACACCAGACGCAGGAATTCCGACATGGATGGCGATCTCGACAATCTCAACTGGAACATGGCGCGCCAGGTCGGCGAATGGCGGGTGGCCTGAGCCATGATCCGGGAAGGTGGATGTCTGTGCGGCGCGGTGCGGTTCAAGGCGGAGGGCGAGCCGCTCAATGTCCGCATCTGCCATTGCCGCTTGTGCCAGAAGGCGATGGGCTCGCCCTATTTTGCGCGCGCGCAGTTCGACCAGCGCGCGCTGACCGTCGAGGGCGACACCGAGCGCTATGCGTCGTCCGAGAATATCGACCGCGTGTTCTGCAAGCGCTGCGGCACGCGGCTGTTCGCCTGGCGGCGCAACGGCACGCTGGCCGGTGTGGCACTCACCACCTTCGACGACCGCAACGCCTTTACGCCGACCGAGCACATCTGGGTCTCGGAAAAGCTCGCCTGGCTGAAGCTCGACGATGGTCTCACGCAATATCAGACGACGATCCCGGCGTGAATTTGTTCCGGCGCGGCGGCTGCGGGCCTCGCCGGTCAATTGCAGCGTGGCATTTCAGAATCGGCCACCCTATGTTCAGGGCAAGCGTCGCTGTACCGCCGGTTTGGCCGGACGGCTGCAAGGCCGCAGGCACAACCGGAACGGACGAGCCGTGAACATTTCTTTCTATGACCTGTCGGTGTGGGTGCTGCCGCTCGTGCTCGCCATCACCTTCCACGAGGCCGCGCACGCCTTCGTCGCGCATCGGCTTGGCGACAACACGGCCTGGCAGCTCGGCCGCGTCAGCTTCAACCCGATCCGCCACATCGACCCGTTCGGTACCCTGATCCTGCCGGCAATGCTGCTGTTTGCGCATTCGCCGTTCCTGTTCGGCTATGCCAAGCCGGTGCCGGTGAATTTTCGCAACCTCAACAACCCCAGGCTCGACATGGTCTGGGTGGCCCTTGCCGGGCCCGCCACCAACATCCTGCTGGCGCTCGCCGCGGCCCTCGCCGTCCACGCCCTGCCCTGGGTCCCCGCCAGTTCGGCGCACTGGATCGTCGACAACCTCAAGAACGCGATCCTCATCAACGCGATCCTGGCCGTGTTCAACATGATGCCGATCCCGCCGCTCGACGGCGGGCGCGTCGCGGTCGGGCTGCTGCCGCGACCGCTCGCCCTGCCGCTGGCCCGGCTCGAGCCGTTCGGTATGCTGATCCTGATCGGCCTGTTGATCCTGCTGCCGCTTGCGGGCTCGCAGTTCGGTCTAAATCTTGATGTTATTTCAGCAATACTGCGAACGTTGACCGGTTATGTGATTCAAGCTGTTCTCTTCCTGACCGGCAACGCGTAGTTGAACAACGACACCCGAACACAACGAACACAAGCCGAAGGGCCAGAGGCCGACTTGGTCAAAGCTGCCGATATGCTGATCGCGCGACGCGCCGACACCCGAGCCCGTGCCGATTTTGCCACCTGGAAGATGATGGCCAAGCTCAACGGCTCGTCCGCGCTGCCACCGGAAGCCCAGGAGTTCCTCGCGAGCTACAAGAACCTGCTGGCGCGGATGAGCGAGGGCGAGGCCACCGAAGCCACCATCGGCGCGATCTACAGGGCCTACTATGCCGAGATGGGGGGCGCGGGAGCTCCGCCCGACGTCCGCCCCCGCCCGGCAGAGCCGGCGGCGGACAATGTTACCGCTTTCCGCCGTCCGGCACCGAAGCCGAAGACGACCAGCTTCTTCCGGGCTGGCACGGCCGCTGGAGCCCAGAAACGGCCCCTTCCGGTGGCGCTGATCTTCGCCTGCCTGGTCGTGGTCTATGTCGGCATCCGGCTCTACTGGCGCTGAGCCGTCTTCTTCTTTTTCTTCTCGTCCGGCGGCTTGAACTTGATCTCGACGGTGCGTTCGAAGCGATCCTCGATCAGCTCGGTAGGCGGCACCGGGAATGGATCTGACTTGTGGACCATGGAGATCGCAGCGGCATCGTAAGCCGCATCTCCGGACGACTCCACGACGTCGACCGAAACCACGTTTCCTCGTCGATTGAGCGCGAAGCTCACCTTTGCAACCTGGTTCCTGGGCTCCTTGCCCTCCGGATTGACCTTGTGCGCCGCGAGGTGCGCGCTGATCTTGCGGTTCCAATCGGCCGTCAGCTTCAGGAGGTCCTTGCCGATGCCGAGAACCGGCGCCATGGCCTTCTCGGCCTCGCGCGTGGCGTCTTCAAAGGTTTGCCGGTCCATGGCAATCGACTTCTGCGATGCCTCCATGGCCGGCGTTTCGACGGCGGCCACCTTCGGATCGTCGTCCTGTTCCTTCTTCGCCTTGTTTTCGCTGACGAGGCGATCGGGATCCTCGGCCTGTTGCGGCCGATCCTGGGGAAGCTCCGTCTCCTTCAGCTCGGCCTTTTGCTCGGGCAGCGCCGGGCGCTCTTCCTGCTCCTCAGAGTCCGTAGGCCCGGGCGCCCTGTCGGACTCCTGAGCCGGCGGCGAAGTCATCTCGACCGCGAACTCGGCCCCCGCGGCGCCCAACCCCTCGTCGCCATCGTCGGCCCGCAAGTTCGCGAGCGCGAGCGCGGCCCCGCCCAAATGGAGCGCGAGCGCCGCGACCGCCGCCAAAATCCAAAGCCTCCTGGCTGGTCTGGGTTCGAGTTCGACGTCAGGCATAGCAGTTCCTTGGCGCACCTCTAAGGCTGTGCAGCGCCCGCAACAGGTGCTCCCGCCGCCGCGGGAGGCCCTTCGAGCGCGACCAGTTTCACCCGCGTGTAACCGCCGGAGCGCAGCAGCTCCATGACGCCCATCAACTCGCCATAGGGCACGGAGCGATCGGCACGCAGGAAGACGTACTTGTCCTTGCTCATGTCGGACATGCTGTCGAGGGTCGCGATCAAATCGGCCCGGTGGACGGAATCCTCTCCGATGGCAAGCCCCAGGTCGCGCTTGATGCTGAGATAGGTCGGCTTGTCCGGCTTCTTCTGCGGCGTCGAGCTCGACGTCGGCAAATCGATCGGCAGATCGACGGTCGAGAGCGGAGCTGCGACCATGAAGATGATCAGCAGCACCAGGATGACGTCGATGAACGGCGTGACGTTGATGTCATGCGTTTCCGAGAAGTCGTCGTCGTCCTCGTTGTCTGCGAGCGAAACGGCCATGGTTCACTCCGCCGCGCGCGAATGCAGGCTGCCGTGGCTGCGATCGAGATCGCGCGAGAGCAGCCGTCCCGCCGCGCCCGAGGCACGGCTGACGAGCTCGAGATAGCCCTTCGTCATGCGCGAGAAGTGATTGTAGATGATGACCGCGGGAATGGCGGCGACGAGGCCGATCGCGGTGGCGAGCAGCGCCTCGGCGATGCCGGGCGCGACCACGGCGAGGTTCGTGGTCTGCGACTTCGAGATGCCGATGAAGCTGTTCATGATGCCCCAGACCGTGCCGAACAGGCCGACGAAGGGCGACGTGGAGCCGATGGTCGCGAGCACGCCCATGCCGATGCGGATGCGCCGCGCCTCCGCGCGCACGATCTCGGAAAAGCTCGAGGCTGCGCGCTCCTTGATGCCGGCATCGCTGGACAGGCCGGCCGACATCCGCGCCTCGCGCAGCGCCGCCGCCAGGAAGGACGGCAGGATGCCCTCCTTGGTGCCAAGCGCCATCTGCGCTTCCGCGAGCGACCGTGCCTCCGAGATCTTCCGCAGTGCCGAACGGAGCCTGCCGGACGCGACCGACAGCTCGATCGACTTGGCGATGAGCACGGTCCAGGTCACGATCGAAGCGAAGGCGAGCCCGATCATCACCGCCTTCACGATGACGTCCGCCGACATGAACATCACCCAGGGCGACAATTCCTTCATGGCCGGCGCGGCAGCGGATGCCGTGTCGGGCTTCGCAGACGCCGGGGCGATGGCTGCGGGGGACGCCGTCGGTGCCGCGGGAGCGGTCGCCGTCGAGGCCGCAGGCGCCGGGGCGGCAGGCGCGGTTGTCGCCTGTGCCGCGGGGGCCGGGCTGGCCGGAGCCGGCCGGGCCATGGATGGTGCCGGGGCCGCAGGCGGGGTCTGTGTCTGGGCAGAAACAGGCGATGCGAGCCAGACGGCCGCCAGCATCAAAGCTGCGGCAAGGCTTGCTTGGAAGGACATGATCTTCATACTTCGGCCCAGTAGCGAATGAGGTTGTGATAGATACCCGTCAATTTGACCGTTTCGGGATCGTCACGCCCGAGCCGTTCCACCAGCGCCTGTATCGCGGTGTCGAGGTCAAAGATCATGCTCCGGGCTTGATCGTCCCGTATCATGCTCTGAAGCCAGAAGAAAGATGCAACCCGCGCTCCCCGGGTCACCGGCGTCACGAGATGCAGGCTGGTCGAGGGATAGAGCACGCAGTCGCCGGCTGGCAACTTGACTTCGTGCGAGCCGTAGGTGTCCTCGATCACAAGTTCGCCACCGTCGTACTCGTCCGGCTCGGCGAGGAACAGCGTGACCGACAGGTCTGTGCGGATGCGAAGGCCGGTCAGGCGGTCGCCGCGGATCGCATTGTCGACATGCAGGCCGAAATGGTGGCCGCTGGTCGCCGCATAGCGGTTGAACAGCGGCGGGAAGATCTGGAGCGGGATCGCCGCCGCGATGAAGCGCGGGTTCGACGCCAGCGCCGAGATGATACGGTTGCCGAGCTTGCGCGCGACCTCGCTGTCCGGCGGCAATTGCTCGTTGCGCTTGACCATGGCCGACTGCGACCCAGCGGTGGAGCGGCCGTCCTCCCATTCGCTGGCGTCCATGATGCGGCGGAAATCCGCCACATCATCCTTGCTGAGAACGCGAGGCAGGCACGTCAACATGATCAGAACTTCGCCGTTGTCACGAGATAGAACGCTCTGCCCGGTGCGACCGCGACGAACGGCACGGCGCTACGATAGAGCGTGTCGTAGTAGAGCTTGTTGGTGAGGTTCTGGGCGTAGAACTTCATGGTCCAGTTCTGGTCGATCTTCTTCTCGACGAACGCGTCGAAGCGCCAGTAGCTCGGCAGTTCGTTGCCAGTGTTGGCCGCAAACGTGCCGCCGTAGACCTTGGAGCGGTACACCGCCTGGCCGCCAAGCTCCCAACCGCCGTCGAACTTGTACTTGGTCAGCATGCTGAACGACTGGTGGGCAACGTTGGCAAGCTGCAGCCCCAGATTGGAGGCGATGCCGCTCTGCGTGACTTTGGATTGCATCAGCACGAGGCCGCCGAAGATGCTCCAGCGATCCGTGATCTTGCCCTCGGCCTCGATGTCGATGCCCTGGATTCTGTACGCGGCGCCCGAAGTGAGCAGGCCGTTGACGGTCTCGCGCGCGTTGTCCTTCGTGGTCTGGAACAGCGCGCCGGTCACCAGGAGATGACGATCCGCCAGCTCCCACTTGGTGCCGATTTCGGCCGCCTTGTTGCGCTCGGGCCCAAGCAGAACAGTCGTGTTTGCCGGAATGCCACCGTAATCGGTGGCGGTCGCATCGAGCTCCGATCCGAACGGATTGGCCGAGGTCGCGTAGGCCGCATAGACGCTGCCGATCGACATCGGCTTGTAGACCAGGCCGACGTTGTAATTGACGAGATCGTTGTTCTGCTTGAGGTAGGCCGAGTTCGTGGACGAGCTCTGGCTGTAGCCGTCATAGCGCACGCCACCATTGACGATGATCGTGTCCTGCCAGTTCGCGGTGTCCATGACATAGACACTGCTGGTGTTGACGCCGTAGCGCGTCGGGTTTCCGGCGAGCCCCGGAATGCCGAAGGGAATGTTGGTGTATTGCGGGGAGTAGAGATTGACCCCCGTGACGGCACCACTGCTGGTGAAGGGGCTCCCGGCCAGTTCCGACGCGAGGCCGGCGTAGCGGTCGATCGAGATGTTCTCGTTCGAATATTCGACGCCGAACACTGCGGTATGCTTGACCCCGCCGCTGTCGAGCTTGAACGTGGCCTCGTTCTGGTTGGCCCACACGTCCACGTTCTGGTAGCGGCTCTGCGCGCTCGCCGTCGTGGTCCAGAGCAGCGGATTGGGGCTGGTCGTGTTCGGGTTCTGCGGCAGCGTGCCGATATAGTTCAGCAGCGAGTGCTCGCCGCGCACCTTGCTGGTCAGCGTGATGGCCTCGTTGACCTTGTACTCGATCGTGCCGGTGCCGAAATCCTGCCGTGCGGTCTGGAAGTCGCGGTTCAGGAAGCCGTACCAGTTTCCACGCGGAATGCCGGCCGACGTCACCGGAACGTTGCCCTGCTTGTAATAAGGCACGCCGAAATCAGGATAGCCGCTGAGGTCGGTGTGAACGTAGTTCGTGGTGATCTTGATGTCGTTGGTCGGGGTGTACCTGGTCGAGATGAAGGTACCCCAGCGATTGTCGGTCACATAGTCGCGGCCCGCGACGTTGGCGTCCTGGAACAGGCCGCCCGTGCGCACCGAGAACGTGGGATCGACGACCTGGTTGACGTCGAGCGTGACGCGCTTGGTCCTGTCGGTGCCGAACTCGGTATCCATCCGCTTGAAGTTGACGTCGCCCGCCTGCTTGGTGACGATGTTGATGGCGCCGCCGGCGGTGCCGCGGCCGGCATAGGAGGACGCCGGACCGCGCAGGATCTCGATCTGCTCGGTGAAGAAGTTCTCGCGGATGGAGACCGCAGGATCGCGGATGCCGTCGATGAAGACGTCGTTGCGCGCGTCGAAGCCGCGGATGAAGAAGCGGTCGCCGAACGCATTGCCGCCCTCGCCCGATCCCAGCGTCACGCCGGCGGTCGAGCGCCCGATCTCCTTCAGCGTCGTGGCGTTCTTGTCCTCGAGCACTTCCTTGCTGAGCACCGTGATGGTCTTCGGCGTGTTCAACATCGGCTCGGGAAACTTGCCCGAGGCCTGGACGTGGTCGACCTTGTAGGGCGCGACCGGATCGGAATAGGGATTCCGGTCCGCTTCGCCGGCCGGTGCCGCGGGAGCGGCCTGCTGGGCAGCCTGCTGCCGCTGCGCGGCGCGGCGAAGCGCGTTGCGCGCGCGGACCTGATCCGGCGTGGGCTTCGAGGCCGTCGGGCGCGGACGCTGGACCGGAGCATCGACCGTCACCGGCGGCAGGTTCGACTGCTGCGCCTCGGCGCCGCTCGACACCGACGCCGCCGCGATCAGGCTCGCAACTGCCGAGACCTTCTTGCCGGAAATGCCCGCGGACTTCTCATCCACCGGATTGAATGCTGCCACCGAACGCAACGACTTCGGTGCGACCACCTGACCCATTACAACACGCCCCATCTTCATATCCGCTCATTCACTTCGATGAGCGATTGGGCTGTTGGTATCGACGGCAAAATAGTGGGTCAATGCGGGCAAGCCGCGAGAACGCTTGAATAAGTCCAGATCAAAACGATTCTAATCTACAGTTTCAAACGGTTCTAAACAGAGATTGGAGTCGTTCTAAAGCGAGCGCGAAAAAAGCAGCTAATTCGGCGATCGCGCTCGCAGCGTCAATCACTGCTCGGCGGCTTCATCAGCGAGAACAATTCGTCGACAGTCTTGTGCGCGACGGCACGCACGCGATCGGTGCTGTCCATGCCGGCGATGTTGACGCCATTCACCACGGCCTTGATCTCGTCGCGGAAGTCGGTGAGGAAGCGCAAGGGATCGCGCTGCTCGTTGGCGACGCGGGCGATCAATCCCGTGATCAGAATCTGACACGCGATCAGCTTGCCGTTCAATTCGTCCATCCTGCGCTCCCGTTGTGGCGCGCCGATATGAACGATGCGAATTTTCCTGACAACCGAAACACCGCCCGCGCGATTTAGAACCGTTCTCGGAAAGCGCTCGTCCCACCGCTTTTGGCCGGCCGCGTGCCGGCCTTGCACCCAACTCGCCGCGCCCGCCCACACCGGTTGCGAGCATTGCCTCATTTCTGCACGCTGATCGCTCGCGCAGGGAAAATGCAGCACTGCACACCGGCGCGCCAGAGGGTTGCCTAACGGGTGCAAAGCTTTCCGATTGTTTAGGATTCTCAACCGATAGTGCTGTTTACACTGGAACTTGGCGTGTATTATACAAGCGCCCTGGAACCCTATGATTGCCCGGTAATTCGTAGCTGAGGGCACAAGAGCCGACACGAGCCGATATGAAAACAACACGGCCGATCCTCTGGATTCTGATCATCGCGGCCGTGGCCTCCGCGGGTTACTATGGTTGGCAGAAATTCGGCTCGCCAGACCCCGGAAAAACCCAGACGGCACAAAAGGGTCCGCCCCGCGCGCCGGCCGTTCCCGTGAGCGTTGCGCCGGTCCAGAAAGTCGACTTCCCGGTCTACCTGACCGGCCTCGGCACGGTTCAGGGTTTCAACACCGTCCAGGTCCGGCCCCGGGTCGACGGCCAGATCGACAAGATCGCCTTCACCGAAGGCCAGATCGCCAAAGAGGGCGAGCTTCTGGTCTCGATCGATCCCCGCCCCTATCAAGCCGCGCTCGACCAGGCCAAGGCCAAGAAGGCGCAGGACGAGGCGAATCTGGCGAACGCCAATCTCGAGCTCCAGCGCGCCATGAAGCTCGGCGAATTCGCCACCGCGCAGCGGGTCGACACCCAGCGCTCCACCGTCGCCCAGCTCACCGCCCAGATCGCCGCCGACGACGCCGCGATCTCCAATGCCCAGACCCAGCTCGACTACACCCAGATCAAGGCGCCAATCAGCGGGGTCGCCGGCCTGCGCCAGGTCGACGTCGGCAACATCGTCAATGCCGCGACGCAGACCGGCATCGTCACGATCTCGCAGGTCGAGCCGATCTCCGTGATCTTCACGGCGCCGGAAGATCAGCTCGCCTATATCAGCGAGGGCCAGAAGGCCGGGGCACTCAAGGTCATCGCGTTCACCACCGACGGCAAGAAGACGCTGGCCGAGGGCAAGCTCGCCGTCATCAACAACCAGGTCGACACGACCAGCGGGACTATCCGGCTCAAGGCGGTGTTCGACAACAAGGACCACACGCTGTGGCCGGGACAGTCGGTCTCGACGCGGCTTCTGGTGCGGACGCTGAAGGATGCGACCGTGGTCCCGGATGACGCGGTTCAGCATTCGACCAGCGGTCTCTACGCCTATACCGTCAACCGGGACAACAAGGCCGAAGTGCACAAGATCAAGGTCAGCTACGCGATCGACGGACGTTCGGTCGTCGACGAAGGCCTCACGCCCGGGCAGCAGGTGATCACGGGCGGTCAATTCAAGGTACAGCCCGGAAGCCTCGTCTCGACGGCGGTGGCAAGTTCGGACCCGGCCCAGAACAAGGTACGACAGGAATGACCGAGGGCGGGATTTCGGCACCTTTCATCCGTTATCCCATCGGCACCTCGCTGCTGATGGCCGGCATCCTCTTTGTCGGTCTCGTCGCCTATCCCCTGCTCCCGGTCGCACCGCTGCCGCAGGTCGACTTCCCGACCATCCAGATCACCGCCAACCTGCCGGGCGGCAGCCCCGAGACCATGGCCTCGTCGGTGGCCCAGCCGCTGGAACGCCAGTTCGCCCAGATCCCCGGCATCGCCCAGATGACCTCGACGAGCTATCTGGGCACCGCGTCGATCACCATCCAGTTCGACCTCAACCGCAATATCGACGGCGCTGCCAATGACGTGCAGGGTGCGATCAACGCCGCCAGTGGCCAACTGCCGAAAAATCTTCCCTCGCCGCCGACCTACCGCAAGGTCAACCCGGCCGATGCGCCGGTCCTGCTGCTGTCGGCGACCTCGGAGACGCTGCCCCTGACAACCGTCAGCGACGCCGTCGACGCCCAGCTCGCCCAGCAGATCAGCCAGCTCGCCGGCGTCGCGCAGGTGTTCATCGGCGGCCAGCAGAAGCCGTCCATCCGCATTCAGATCGACCCCGCGAAACTCGTCGCCAAGGGCCTGTCGATGGAGGACGTGCGCAGCCAGATCGCGATCACCACGGTCGACAGCCCGAAGGGCAATATCGACGGCGACAAGCGTGCCTACACGATCTACGCCAACGACCAGCTGACCCAGTCCAAGGACTGGAACGACGTCATCATCGCCTATCGCAACGGCGGCCCGTTGCGGATCCGCGACATCGGCCAGGCGGTCAGCGGCGCTGAAGATGCCAAGCAGGCGGCCTGGGCCAACGGCAAGCGCGGCGTGTTCCTGGTGATATTCAAGCAGCCAGGCGCCAACGTCATCGAGACCGTGGACCGGATCAAGGCGACCTTGCCCCGCCTCGTGGCGGCGATTCCGCCCGCGATCAAGATCGAGCTCATCAGCGACCGCACCACGACCATCCGCGCCGCGGTCGAGGACGTCCAGTTCACGCTGCTGCTGACCATCGCCCTCGTGGTCATGGTCATCTTCATCTTCCTGCGTAGCTTCTGGGCGACCGTCATTCCCACCGTCACGGTTCCGCTGGCGCTGCTGGGCGCGTGCGCCCTGATGTGGGTCGTCGGCTATTCACTCGACAATCTGTCGCTGATGGCGCTCACGATCGCGGTCGGATTCGTCGTCGACGACGCCATCGTGATGCTGGAGAACATCACCCGCTACATCGAGGAAGGCGAATCGCCGATGGCGGCCGCCTTCAAGGGGTCCAAGGAAATCGGCTTCACCATCGTCTCGATCAGCATCTCGCTGGTCGCCGTGCTGATCCCGCTGCTGCTGATGGGCGGCATCATCGGGCGCCTGTTCCGCGAGTTCGCCGTCGTGCTGGCGATGACCATCTTCGTCTCGATGTTCGTGTCGCTGACGCTGACGCCGATGATGGCCTCGCGCTTCCTGCGCGCCCATGGCGAGGTAACCCACGGCAAGTTCTACCAATGGAGCGAGCGCGCCTTTGACGGGATGCTGCGGGGCTATGAATACATCCTCGACCATGCCCTGGCCTGGCGCCGCACCACGCTCACGATCTTCTTCGCCACGCTTGGCCTGTCGATCTACCTGTTCGTCCTGATCCCGAAGGGCTTCTTCCCGCAACAGGACGTCGGCCTGATCACGGCGACCTCCGAAGCCTCGCAGGACATCTCGTTCAAGGAGATGCAGCGCCGCCAGGTCGAGCTCGGCAAGATCGTGATGGAAGACCCCGACGTCGCCACGATCGCGATGAACATCGGCGGCAGCGGCCGCGCCGGCAACAACGGCAACATGTTCATCACGCTGAAACCTCGCGACCAGCGCGAAGCATCGGCGCAGCAGATCATCGCGCGGCTGCGTCCGAAATTCGACAAGGTCGAAGGCGCCCGCCTCTACATGCAGGCGGCCCAGGACGTCCGGCTCGGCGGTCGGCCGACCCGCACGCAGTTCGAGTTCACCCTGCAGGACGCCGATCTCGGCGAGCTCAACGACTGGGCGCCGAAGATCCTCGCCAAGATGCAGACGCTGCCCGAGCTGCGCGACGTCGCGACCGACCAGCAGACGCAGGGCACCACGGTTCAGCTCAAGATCAACCGCGATACCGCCTCGCGCTACGGCATCCAGCCGCAGCTGATCGACGACACGCTGTATGACGCCTTCGGACAGCGGCAGGTCACGCAGTATTTCACCCAGCTCAACACCTACAAGGTGATCCTCGAGATCCTGCCGGAGATGCAGGGCAATCTCGACAGCCTCAACAAGCTCTATCTGAAATCGCCGCTCACCGGCGACCAGGTGCCGCTGTCGACCTTCGCGACCTGGACCACCGATCCGGTCCGTCCGCTCTCGATCAGCCACCAGGGCCAGTTCCCGGCGATCACGATCAGCTTCAACCTCGCCCAGGGCGTCGCGCTGGGCCAGGCCACCGAGGCCGTGCAGAAGGCGATGGCCGATCTCGGCGCGCCGCCGACCCTGAATTCGAGCTTCCAGGGCACCGCGCAGGCGTTCCAGCAGTCGCTCGGCACCGTGCCGCTGCTGATCCTCGCCGCCCTCGTCGTGGTCTATCTGATCCTCGGCATCCTCTACGAGAGCTACATCCACCCGATCACGATCCTGTCGACCCTGCCCTCGGCCGGCGTCGGTGCGCTCCTGATCCTGATGGCGGCCGGCTTCGACTTCAGCCTCATTGCATTGATCGGAATCATTCTCCTGATCGGCATCGTGAAGAAGAACGGCATCATGATGGTCGACTTCGCCATCGCCGCCGAACGCGACGAGCACAAGACTCCGGCGGAATCGATCCGCCAGGCCGCATTGCTGCGCTTCCGCCCGATCATGATGACGACGATGGCGGCGCTCCTCGGCGGCGTGCCGCTGATGCTCGGCCACGGCACCGGCGCCGAAATCCGCCAGCCGCTCGGCTATGCCATGGTCGGCGGGCTGATCGTCAGCCAGGCGCTGACGCTGTTCACCACGCCGGTGGTCTATCTCTATCTCGACGAGCTCAACAACTGGTTCTCGGGCTGGGGCCGTTCGGATGACGGCGAAGGCCACGAGACGTCCGCGCACGGCACCGTCAAGCAAGCCGCCGAGTAAGCTTGCGCCGCGGCTCTCGCGACGCTACAGCGAGGCTTCCGGTTCACGCCAACGCAGTCTCGTCATGCCCATGCAATCCAGACTTGTCGCCTTCGCCGCCGCTCTCCTGTTGTCCACCGGTGCCGCGTATGCCCAGCAGGGCGCCAAGAAGAACGGTGCTCCCTCTGCCCCGGCGGCACAGCCCTCGCCCGCGCCGACGCAGCCACAGGCTGACGGCGCTCCGGCGCAGCAGGCCGGCTGGGTCGTGCGCTGCACCAGCGTCAGCCGCGATGCGCCGCTCGAATGCGCGATGGAGCAGAACGCGGTGCTGACCAAGACCGGCCAGACCATCGTCCTGATCAACATCCGCATCGCGCCCGAGACCCGCACGCCGGTGGCGCTGCTGCAATTGCCGCTTGGCCTCAACCTTCCGATCGGCGCCAAGCTCCAGGTCGACGAGGGCAAGACCGTCGACCTCCAGATCCAGACTTGCGAGAATCGCGGCTGCTACGCCTCGACGCCGATCGCGGCGGACCTGCTCGCGGCCTTGCGGTCGGGCAAGCAGCTGAAGGTCTCCTTCCAGAACATGGCCAAGGAGACGATCGCGATCCCGATGCCGCTGGGCGATTTCGCGGCCGCCTACGACAAGATCAAGTAACGGGCTTCTTCCGCTACTGCCGCGCCATCTCGAGGGCGTGCTGCGCGCGGCGCTTCAGCATGACGACACCCGCCCGGACAAATGGACGCCGTTCAAGGCGCTCGCGAAGGCAACGACTGAACGCGCCGCCCCTCTCCTGCTCCCGGCCATGGGCAAGCGCCGCAAGGCCGCAAAAGCCCGCACCATCGCTTTCAGCTTCCAGGTCGTGCTGGGCACGCTGGTGAACGCGATCCTCAACGATCCCGGGCCGCTGTCGCTTTCATCGAAAGAGATGGAGACACGGCTCGCCGGTTGCCTGTTGCTGCTGCTTCAGGCGGAGATGGGTCACTCGACGCCGAGATAGGCCTTCTGCACCTGCGGGTCTTCCGCAAGTGCCGCCGCGGTGCCCGACAGCACGCTCTTGCCGACCTGGAGCACGGTCGCGAAGTCCGAGACCTCCAGCGCCAGCTCGATCGACTGCTCAGCGAGCAGGATGGTCAGGCCCTCGCGATGCAGGCGGCCGAAGGTCTCGTACATGGACTCGACCACCGCCGGTGCGAGGCCGAGCGAGGGTTCATCCAGCATCAACAGCTTCGGGTCGCTCATCAGCGCGCGGCCGACCGCGAGCATCTGGCGCTCGCCGCCGGACATGGTGCCGGCGCGCTGGTTGCGGCGCTCCTTCAGGCGGGGGAAGATCTCGTAAACGCGTTCGAGCAGCGCCGCCTGGCGCGATCTGTCATGCAGCGGCGTCGCGCCGAGCATGAGATTGTTCTCGACGCTCTGCTGCACGAACAGGCGCCAGCCTTCCGGCGACAGCGCCAGACCCTTGCGCACGATCGCAAACGCCTTCTGGCCGGCAATCTCCTCGCCACGAAAGCTGATCGATCCGGCATGCACGGGAATGAGCCCCGCGATCGCGTTCAGCGTCGTGGTCTTGCCGCCGCCATTGGAGCCGAGCAGCGCAACGATATTGCCTTCCGGCACCTCCAGCGACACGTCGGAGACGCCGATGAGGTCGCCATAGCGCACCTCGAGGTGCTCGATCCGCAGCAACGCGCCGCTCATAGGTCCGGCCCGCCCATCAGCTCGACCGGCGTATGGCCGGCCGCGGCCTTCGCCGCGCGTTTGCCGAGATAGGCTTCGATCACCGCCGGGTTCGAGGTGACCTCGCGCGGCGAGCCGCGGGCGATCTCCTTGCCCTGGTGGAACACCATCACGCGGCTCGCCAGCGACATGATCACTTCCATGATGTGCTCGACGATGACGAGCGTGATGCCGGAGCGGTGGATGTCGCGCACGAGATCGATCGCGAGCTTCACCTCATTGGCGTTGAGGCCGGCCATGGCCTCGTCGAGCAGCAGCACCTTCGGCTCGGTCGCAAGGGCGCGGGCGATCTCCAGCCGCTTGCGGCCGGGCGTGCCGAGCGAGCGCGCCGGCGCATCCGCGAGCCTGGTCATGCCGACGCGCTCCAGCACCGCGCGCGCCCTGGTCTCGGCCTCCTTGCGATGCGCGGTACGCAGGAAAGCGCCGATCATGACGTTCTCGAGCACCGTCATGCCTTCGAACGTCTGCGGCACCTGGAAGGTGCGGGCAAGGCCGAGCCCGGCGCGCTGCTCCGGCGCGAAGTCCGTGATGTTGCCCCCTTCGAACAGGACGCGGCCTGAGGTGGTCTTGAGGTCGCCGGTGAGGCAGTTGAAGAAGGTGGATTTGCCGGCGCCGTTCGGGCCGATCAGGCCGAGGATGTCGCCCCGCTCCAGCGTCACGGAGGCGTCGTCCACCGCCTTGAAGCTGCCGAACGCCTTTGTAATTCCGCGTGCCTCAAGGAGCATGGCCGGCTCCCTTATCTGCGCCGGGCTTGCGTCGTCCCGTGAACAGGCTAAGCAGGCCGCCGGGCTGGAAGCGCGCGATCACCACGATGATCGCGCCATAGACCACGAAGGTGAGGCCCGCACCCTTGCCGCCCAGCCAGCTGTTGGAGATCTCCTCCAGCGGCACGAGGATCGCGGCTCCCACCAGCGGCCCGAACAGCAGCCCGGCCCCGCCCAGCGCCGCCATGATCAGGATCTTGACCGAGATCAGAATGCCGAGCCCGGACTCCGGATCGACGAAGCCGAACATCATCGCATAGAGCGCGCCGGCGACGCTGGTCAGCGCCGCGCTCAGCATGTAGGCGTAGAGCTTGGTCCGGCTCGCGGGTGCACCCAGGGAACGTGCGGCCCTCTCGGAATCCTTGATCGCGCGCAGGTAAAATCCCATCCGGCTGTTGGTCATCCACCAGGTGACGAGCAGCGTGATCGCGAGGACTGCGAGGAAGAGATAGTAGTACGGCAGCGACGACAGGAACGAGAGATCGAACACGTTGCGCGGCACGGTCGGCCCCGAAAGGCCGACGGCCGCGCCGAGCCATTCGGTGTTGGTGACGATCAGCCGCATCGTCTCGGCGACCGCGATCGTCGCCATGCTGAAGTAATGGCCCGACAGCCGCAGCGTCGGCACGCCGATGATCGCAGCGAGGGCAACCGCCAGCACGATGCCGCCGGGGATGCCGAACAGCGGCGACAGGCCGAATTTGGCGTAGGAGCCCATCGCGGCATAGGCGCCGCAGCCGAAGAACACGACATGCCCCACCGACACCTGCCCGGCATAGCCGCCGACGATGTTCCAGGCCGACGCGGCAATCGCATAGAGCAGCACCAGCGCACCGAGGCGCTGCTGGAACGGCGAGGACAGCAGCAGCGGATAGGCGATCGCAATCGCTGCGACGACCGAGAGCCAGACCAGGCGCCGCATCACATCTTCCCCATCAGGCCCTGTGGCCGGAACCAGAGGAAGAACAGGAACAGGACATAGACGATGATGTCCTTGTAGATCGCGCCGATCAGATAGCCGGAGAGCGACTCGATGACGCCGATCAGGAGCCCGGCGACGAGCGCGCCGGGCACGCTGCCGAAGCCGCCGAGCGAGACCGTGACGAAGGCGACGATGCCGAGCGTCTCGCCGACCGTCGGCACGATGTAGAAGAAGTTCGCGATCAGCGCGCCGGCAAGGCCGGTCGCGCCGGCCGCGATGGCCCAGGCGATGGCCTGCATGGTGTCGGGCCGGATGCCCATGAGCTGCGCCGCGGTCGCGTCCTCCGCCACCGCCAGCATCCTGGAGCCGAGCGAGGTGCGCGTCAGCAGCAGATGCAGGCCGAGCGTGACAAGCAGCGCGACGACACCGGCGAGCAGCCGCGAGGCCTCGATGCGCAAGCCTGCGACCGCAAAGGTGCCGCCGACGATGTTTTGCGGCATCGACAGGAAGTTGGCGCCGAACCACCAGAACACGGAGTAGCGCAACAGCAGCGCCAGCCCGAAGGTGCCGAGGATCTGCGCCAGCATCGGCCCCTTCATGATGTCGCGGATCAGGGCGAAGTAGACCACGACGCCGAGGGTCGCGAGCACCAGCGTCGCCAGCGGCGCGCCGAGAAGCGGCCCTCCCCCCATCAGGGTGTAGACGACATAGGCGACGTACATGCCGAGCATGACGAAGTCGCCATGCGCGAAATTGACGATGTTCATCATGCCCCACACCAGCGTGAGGCCCGAGGAAAACAGGGCGTAGACGGCGCCAAGCAGAAGCCCGCCGACGATCACCTGCACGAGAACAAAGGACATGAGCTGCGTTGCTCTGATCAGATCATCCCGGGATCGGCGGGACGCGCGGTCCCGCCTTCAAACATCTCACCAGCCCCTGTAGGGCAGCATCGGCGCCTTTTCGGCATTCGCCTTCGGCCACACCGAGACGTAATTCTCGCCATCCTGGAGCTGGATGATGAGGCCGGAGGCGAGGACGTTCTGGCCCTTGTCGTCGAACTTCACGCCCCTGTAGCCCATCATCAACTGCTCGGGCTTCAGGTCCGTCGCTTTCAGCGCGGCCTGGATCTTGGCCGGGTCGGTCGAGCCGGCCCGGTCGATCGCGTCGGCCAGCACGAAGAAGCCCTGCATCTGCCGGCCGACGGTGTCGTCCATCTCCTCGCCGCTCTTCTTCTTGTACATGTCGGCGATGATGGCGGAGGGCGAGCCGGACGGGCCCACGGCCCAGGACGAGCGGTTGAAGACGCCTTGGGAGATCTTGCCGACCGCCTTGATGAAGGATGGATCGGAATAGCCCGCGTCGTCGGCAAGCAGAATCGCCGGCTTGTAGTCGAGCGACTGCATGGTCTTGGCGAACAGGATCGCATCCGACGTGTAGCTGATCATGATGATCACGTCGGGCTTCTTGTCCTTGAGCTGGAGCACCTGGCCCTGCACATCGGTCGCATTGACGGGATAGGCGACGTCGAGCGCGATCGGCTGGCCCTTGTCCTTGAAGGCGGTGCTGATCGTGTTGGCGACCGAGGTGCCGTATTCGGTGTTGTCGTGGACCAGCGCGATCGCGTCGGTCTTGGCGCCTGTCGCCTTCATGTCGGCGAGGAAATCGGTGTAAATCTTGGCGAAGTCGGTGGCGATCGGCGTGGTGCGGAAGAACCATTTGAAGCCGCGCTCGGTGAGATTGGCGGCAACCGACTCGGAATTCAGAAAGGGAATGCCGTATTTCTCGGCGATCGCGCTCGAGGTCAGCGTGACCCCGGACTGATAGGAGCCGAACACCGCCGCCACCTTGTCTTCCGTGATCAGGCGCAACGCCTGGTTCTGCCCCGTGGCCGGATTACCCTGGTTGTCGGCGAACACGACCTCGATCCTGGCGCCGCCGAGGCCGGCAAGGCCTGCGTTCTTCGCCAGCGGCAGATTGCCGAGTTCGGGGTGAGCGTTGTTGATGATGTCCATGGCGACCTCGAGCGCCGCCTTGGCATGCGCGCCGATCGAGGCCGTGCCACCCGACATCGGCAGGATCGCGCCGATCTTGACGACCTTGTCCTGAGCCTGCGCGCCCGAAGCCAACCCAAAGGACATCGCGGCCGCGCAAAGCAGCCCGCTGATGTGCTTCAATGTCATGAAATCAGACCTCCCCAAGGGTTTCCCCAACCAAGATTTTTTGGAATGCGTGGGCTAGGCGCCCGCTTCCGTTTGATTATGCCTGGCAATGAAAGGATGGCATGCCGGCCGGGGTACCGGCAAGGTGAAACGGATTGCCACGATGCTGCATGAGCAGCGGTTACACCGCTCGCGCGCAGCAGCGAAGTCGTAGCCCGGGTGAGCGAAGCGATACCCGGGATCGCGGCGGCAGCATTCCCGGATGTCGCTTCGCTAATCCGGGCTACGGGTATCGCTACGAGTCTTCCTGCTCTGCCTCACTCAACTGATAACATCGTTCGCCCTCAGCAGAGTCGTGAAGCCGCCATAGATCATGCGCTTGCCGTCGAACGGCATGTCGGCGCCCTTGAGCCGCGCATCCGCCATCACCTTCTTGTTGACGGCATCGCGGCTCTCCCGGTCGCGGTAGACGATCCAGGAGAACACCACGAGCTCATCCTCCTTCGCCATCACCGCGCGCGGAAACGATGTCAGCTCGCCATACGGAACGTCGTCGCCGATGCATTCGACATAATCGAGCGCGCCGTGCTCCATCCAGACCGCGCAGGCCATTTTCGCCAGAGCCTTGTAGGCCTCGATCTTGTCCTTCGGCACGGCCAGCACGAAACCATCGACATAGGGCATCACGGATCTCCTTGGGTTGTGTGTCCCAAGGACGATGGAGCGCGCCGCGATCCGACCCCGCCGATGCGCTTTCAGATGAGGCAAACCGTCGCGAGCGGCGGCGCGGCCAGCCGGGCTTCGCAAATGGTGCGGCCCCCGAGCAGAGCAATCATTGGGAAACGCGCCCGGAATTGGCTGGGGAACCTGGATTCGAACCAAGACAAACAGAGTCAGAGTCTGTTGTGCTACCGTTACACCATTCCCCAACGGAATAGTCGAACAAAATCAATGACTTAATGATTTGTCCGACTGTGGCCGGAAGCGCGTTTGGCGCAAATCACGGCTCAGGCGTGGCAGCGTTCTACCCGCTCGGCTCCGGGCTGGCAAGCGCGGCGGTGCACGGGGCTGTTGACCGCCAAAGGGATCGGCCCGGCTCTACGCCGGGGCCACGTTGTCGATCTGATCGGCGGACCGATCGGCTTCCGGAAAGAGGAAATGAAGCTTGCGAACGACCGGCCTGCCCGTAACCCGGATGGACCAGTTCATTCTCTTCTTCATCAAGAACCAGAGCACCGGCGAATTTCGCTCATTTCTCGCCCGGCCACCGGGCGTGATCCGGCCACTCGGATCGTCGGTGGAGTGGATCGTGGAGCGGCCGACAGATCCGCCCAGCGGGAACATGTCCGCGCTTCCGGCCTATGGCTCGGTAGATTTCAGATACTGCATGGCGCGGGCATCATCCGGTGGGCCACTCGCGCCCGGACGCTTGCTGACGCTGGATGACAGCGCGCTGATGATCCATATGCGCGAGCTTTTTGCGAATCCCAATCGTACCGTGACCGTCTCGAGCCCGGAGCTCAGGCACGACAAGGATGGTTCCGTCGGCGTCACATGCAGCTACAAGGAGCCGAAAGGGTAGTCGGCTCTTTGAGAGTCCCCACCTATTCCAGCTTGATGTTCGCCGCCTCGATCACCTTCTTCCAGCGCGCTGTCTCCGCGGCGATGTAGGCAGCGAACGGCTCCGAATCCACCGCCACCGCAGCCGCACCGAGCTCGGCCATCTTCTGCACCGTTTCCGGTTGCTGCATGAAGGCGCGGATCTCGGTCGAGAGTTTTTCGACGATCGGCTTCGGCGTGCCCGCGGGGACGAAGAAACCGTGCCAGGCGACCGCCTCGAAGCCGGGCAGGAATTCGGCGACGGCCGGGACTTCCGGATCGAACACGGCACGCTTGGGCGTTGCGGTCGCAAGCATCGCGAGCTGGCCGGTCTTCACCTGCGGCAGCAGCAGCGGCACATTGTCGAAGGCGAGATCGATCTGGCCGCTGAGCAGATCCGTCAGCATCTGGCTGGAGCCCTTGTAAGGCACGTGCACCATCCTGGTGCCGGTCATCTGCTGAAACAGCTCGCCGGCGAGATGCTGCGAGGTGCCGACGCCGGCCGAGCCGAACGAGACCTTGTCCGGATTCGCCTTCAGATAGGCAATCAGCTCCGGCACGGTGCGCGCCTTGATCTTGTTGGGGTTCACGACGAGAACGTTGGGCACGATGCTGATCTGGGCGATCGGCACCAGATCCTTGTCCGGCTGGTAGCTGAGCTTCGGCCCATAGAGCGAGGGGTTGATGGCGAGCGCCGACGTGCTGGCAAGGCCGAGCGTGATGCCATCAGGCGCCGATTTCGCCAGCCGCGTCACGCCGAGGATCGAGCCGGCGCCGCCGACATTCTCGACCACGAAGGGCTTGCCGAGCTTGATCTGCAAATGGTTGGAGACCATGCGCGCGAAGATGTCGGCGGTGCCGCCGGCGGCGAAGGGAACGATCACCGTCACCTGCTTGGACGGATAGCCGTCCTGCGCCTTCGCCGGCAACGTCGCCAGCAGCATGACCGAGGCAAGAACAAGCCACATCGATCTCATCGAAGTTTCCTCTGTTTTACGTGTTGTTGATTGGCTGCCACGCGCGGCAGGGATAGCTAGAACGCGACCTCGTACATGTTCAGGATCGCATCCCGGCCGAGATCGCGCGGGTTGTTGTCGAGCAGGCGGCGAATGGCGCGCGCCTCGTCGGCCATCACGCCGAGATCGTTCCTGGGCACGCCGAGCGCGGACAGCCGCATCTCGATACCGAGATTCTTGCAGAACTCGTAAGTTGCGTCGAACGCGCGTTTCGCATCGCCCTGCTCCCGCAGTCCGAGCGCCCGGAGCACCGCGACCGTCTTGGCCTCGACCGCCGGCATGTTGAAGGCCAACGTGTGCGGGAAGATCACCGCGCAGGCGAGCCCGTGCGCGATATGATGGCGCGTGCCGAGCGGATAGGCCACCGCATGGCCGGCGGTGGTGTTCACCGGCCCAAGGCAATAGCCGCCATAGAGCGAAGCCAGGGCAAGACCGGCGCGCGCCTCGCGGTCGCCGCCGTCGGCCACCGCGCGCTTGAGATAGCGCCCGACCAGCCGCGCACCCTCGAGCGCATAGAGGTCGATCGTCGGATGCGACTTGCGGCTGGTGTAAGCCTCGACGCAATGCGCGAGCGCGTCGACGCCGGTGGCCGCAGTGACCTCCTTCGGCACGGTCATGGTCAAGTCCGGATCGACGATGGCGATATCGGCAAGCATGAAGCGGCTCTGCACCGCCTGCTTGTTCTGGCTGACGGGATCGGTGACGAGCGCGCGGGTGCCGGCCTCGCTGCCGGTGCCCGACGTGGTCGGTATCTGCATCAGCGCCACGCTGCGGCCGGCCACCTTCTCCGGCCCGACGATGTCGGCAAAGGCCACGTCGGAAGTGCAGAGCACCGCGACCAGCTTGGCGAGATCCATCGCGCTGCCGCCGCCGAAGCCGACCACGAGATCGGGCTTGGCCTCGCGCGCCATCGCCACGGCCTTCTCGAGATTGGGCAGGTCCGGCTCGGGCTTGACGTCGCCGAACACCTTCACCGCACCCGGCAACGCCAGCATGTCGATGCGGCGCGCATTGAACGGATCGGAAATCACCAGCGGCCGCCTGGCGCCGATCCGCTCGGCAAAGCGTGCCGCAGCCGTGATCGTGCCGTTGCCGAACTCCAGGATGGTGGGACGTTGGATTTCGATGGGTGTGAAGGCGTTGGTCATCGCGCGGTCGATCTCATGATTTGGATGCGGAAGCGCCAGCGGCCAGCCGTTCGGCATAGTCGATGGCCTCGATCAGGCTGTGCTCGTTGGCGATGCCCTTGCCGGCGATGTCGAAGGCGGTGCCATGATCGACGGAGGTGCGGATGATCGGCAGGCCCAGCGTGATGTTGACGCCGGAGAGTTCCTGCCAGCGGCCGGTCGCAGGATCGACCTGGAAGCCGAGCAGCTTGACGGGAATGTGCCCCTGGTCGTGATACATCGCGACCGCCGCATCGAACTGGCCGGCGCGCAGCTTGACGAAGATGGTGTCGCCCGGCACGGGGCCGACGACGTCAAGGCCGTCGGCGACCGCTTTGGCGATCGTCGGCGCCGACACATCGATGTCCTGCCGGCCGAACAGGCCGCCCTCGCCCGCATGCGGATTGAGCGCCGCGATCGCGATCTTCGGTTTGGCAATGCCGAGCCGGCGCAGCGCATCGTTGGTGAGGTCGATCACCAGGCGCAACCGCTCCGGCGTCAGACGCTTCGGCACGTCCTCCAGCGCGACATGGGTCGAAACATGGCTGACGCGCATGTTGCCGTGGGCGAGCAGCATCACCGAGCCGCGCACGCCGGTCAGGTGAGCCAGCATCTCGGTGTGGCCGGGGAAATGATAGCCGGCCTTGTTGAGCGCTTCCTTGTTGAGCGGAGCCGTGACGATGGCCGCGGTGCGGCCCGCCTGGGTCAGACGCACGCCCTGCTCGATCGCCTTGTAGGCGAAGCGGCCTCCATCGGCGCTGAGCACGCCCGGCTTGATCGGGTCTCCCTCGGCGTCGGCTTGCAGGTAGCAGAGGTTGGGCCATTCGCGATCGTCCGCCGACACAAGCGGGATCGCAACGTCGGTACCGAGCGCGGCCTTCGCGCCATCCAGCGCCGCGCCGCTGCCGATGATCAGCAGGCGCAGATCGCCCGTCGCGATCCGATCCTTCAGCCCGAGGCAGGCCTTGACGATGATCTCCGGCCCGATCCCGGCCGGATCGCCCATGGTGATGGCAAGATGACGAGAGGTCATGTCGGACTCTCCATTCTGAGCAAATGATTGTCCCGGAGCAGGTCGCGCCACAGCTCGCTGGGACCGAATGCGCCGGACTTCGAGACGACGTCAACGCCGGCCCAGCGACCGCCTTGCAGGATCGAGCGCGGCAACCCCGGAACGATACGCCCCGTCACCTGGAGCGCATGCGCGCCGAGGGCGACGCATGCGGCCTTCAGGGTTTCGCCGCCGGCGACGATCAATGTGCCGGGCTGTTCGAGCGCCGCGATCAGCGCCGTCATTTCGCGCGCGATCCGCCGCGCCGCCTCGGCGCGCGTCAGGCCTTCGGCGAGAGAGAATTTGACCAATGCGATTTCGTCACCGGCGAGCTTGCGCTGGACGCACGCGGCGCCCTCGCCTTCCGCAAGCGCGATGGTCGCCTCGCCGCATGCGGCGAGCTGCGACGCCGTGGCGGGCTGGTCGGAACCGAACAGCCCCAGCACCGGCAGCTTCAGCTGGCTCGGCGCATCGGCACGGTGGCTCCGGGCGAGCGCCCCGGCCAATCCGCCGCTTCCGCACCACAGCACCGGCCCCGGCATGCGCCGTCCCATCTCCACGACACGATCGAGATCGATGTCGCTCTCGGCATCGAAGACCTGAACGCCGGCCTGCGCCAGCGTATCAGCCTGCCCCTGCCGCGCCTCGATACCCTCGAGCTGCAACTGGGCGAGAAGATTGTCGCCGACGCGATGCCACTCGCCCTGCACCGTGCGCGCGAATTGCTGGCCATCGACGGTACGGCGCCCCTGATAGTCGAAGGCGGGCGCAACCACGCAAGATGCCCAATGGCCGCTGCGCAGGCAGGCGCCGAGCTCTGCCGCCCACGCACCACGCAGGAGACTATCGACCTTCTTGTAGCCGATCGTCGCCCCGCGCAGTTGCGGCGCCAGCCGCTCGACGATCTCGACGCTCTCGGCCCTGGAGCGTTCCCGCGTGCCGCTGTCGATCGCAAGGCTCCGGGAGCCTTGCGCCGCTGGCGCTTCCGGCCAGGTGACGTCGAACGGTCCGCACAGGCCGACGAACTCCGCCGCGGTGTCGAGCGCTCCGGTGAGGTCGTCGGCAAGCAGGCGAACGCTCGTCATCGCCGTACGCCTCCCGCGGCAAAAATCTTGCCCGGATTCATCAGGCCATTCGAATCGAGCAATTGCTTGATGCCGCGCATCAGCTCGATGTCGAGGGGATCGGCAACGCGGGCGAGCCGGCCGCGATTGGTGATCCCGATACCGTGCTCGGCGCTGATGGCCCCGCCTTGCGCCGCGGTCTCGTCGTCGACGATCTCATTGATCTCGGCCACCAGCCTGGCCGTCGCATCCGGGTGCTGGCAATGCACGCGATCTATCAAGGCCACGACATGGATGTTGCCGTCGCCGATATGGCCGTGCATGACCACATTCGCATGCGGCACGGCGGCCTTGATCCGGGCCTCGACATTGTTGACGAAGGCCGCCTGGCGCTCCAGCGGCACGACGCTGTCATGCGACACCACATAACCGCTGCGCTTGTTGCCTTCGGACACGCTGTGGCGGACCGCCCAGATGGCCCTCGCCTGCGCCAGGCTGGAGGCCAATATGGCGTCCTCGGCAAGCCCCGCCTCCATCGCCTCCGCCAGCACCGCGGCCAGCGGCTCGTTCAGGTCCACGCCCGCGAGCGTGTCGGTCAGCTCGACGATCAGATACCACAGCGTCGTCAGTTCGAAGGGGATCGTGACATGCGGCACGGTCTTCGCGATCGCCTCGATCTGCGACCGCGACATGATCTCGAGGCTGCCGAGCCGGTCGCCGACAGCACCGCGCAGGCGCTGCATGATCTCGAGCGCCTGCTCCGCACCCTGCAACTTCAACAACGCCAAAGCCGAGCTGCGCGGCGGCGCGAACAGTTTCAGCACCGACGCGGTGACGATGCCGAGCGTTCCCTCGGCGCCGATGAAGAGCTGCTTGAGTGCGTAACCCGTGTTGTCCTTGCGTAGCGCGCGCAAGCCGTTGAGGACGCGCCCGTCGGGCAGCACGACCTCCAGGCCGAGCACGAGATCGCGCATCGGCCCGTAGCGCAGCACGGCGGTGCCGCCGGCATTGGTCGAGATGTTGCCGCCGATCTGGCAGGAGCCCTCGGCACCGAGGCTCAAGGGAAAATAGCGATCGACGTCTCGGGCCGCGTTCTGCACCTCGGCGAGGATGCAGCCGGCCTCCACGGTGATCGTGTTGGCGAGCGGGCTGACGTCGCGCACGGCCCGCATGCGGTCGAGCCGGATCACGACATTGCCCGCGCGATCGTCCGGCGTCGCCGCGCCGCACATGCCGGTGTTGCCGCCCTGCGGCACGATGGCGAGCTGCCTTGCCGCGCAGAATTTGACGACGGAGGCGACCTCGGCGGTCGAGCCGGGCTTCACCACCGCGACGGCGCGGCCGTGATAGCGCCCGCGCCAGTCCATCACATAGGGCTCCAGGTCGGGCCCGGACGCGATGACGTGCTTGTCGCCGACGATATCAGCGAGCCCGGCCAACGCATCCTGGAAAGAATCGGACATCGGATCGCCTCGCCGCCCGCGCCAAGTCTAGACGGTGGCGGCGGCGAATGCAGCAGCATCCGCGAGCAGCTCTTTCACCTGAGCCGGCGGCAGCGATTCCAGCGGCGGTCGCAGCCGTTGCCATCCGGAATGACCGGTACGCTCGGCCACCAGCGCCTTCAGCGATGCCATCTGCGGGAACCGCGAGACCAGCTCGCGCGCCTTCACGATGCGCGCCTGCGCCGCCTTGAGCGCCGCATCGTCGTCGCTGTCGCGAGAGTGCTTGTAGACATAGGCAAGACTGCGCGCGACGAGATTGGAAGTGGCTGTGATGCAGCCCGCGCCGCCCTTGCGCAGCAACGGCAGCATCAACGGGTCCGCGCCGCCCAGGACCGCGAACCCGGGGAAGCGCTCCACCGTTGCGGTCATGTTGGCGAAATCGCCGGACGAATCCTTGATGCCGGTGAAGACGGCCGGATAGGTCTTGCGCAGCCGTTCGATCAGCGCATGCGAGATCGGCTGCGCCGACATCTGCGGATAGTGGTAGAGCACGACTTTCAGGCGCGCATCACCGATGCGCTGCACCACTTCGCTGTAGGAGGCGTAGATGCCGTCATCGCTGACGTTCTTGTAGTAGAACGGCGGCAGCATCACCACGGTGTCGACGCCGACCGAAAGCGCGTGACGCGTCAGCGCGATGGTCTCGGTGAGCGCGGCAACGCCGGTGCCGGGCAGAAGCCGCTGCGGCGCGATGCCGGCGGCCACCACGGCTTCAAGCAGCGCGGTGCGCTCAGCAACGGAAAAGGAATTGGCCTCGCCGGTCGTGCCGAGCAGCGCGATGCCGTCGCAGCCCTCATCCAGAAGGTAGCGGCAATGTTCCACGAAGCGCGCATGATCGGGGGTGAGCTCGGCGTCGAGCGGCGTCAGCGCGGCGCAGAACACGCCATGAGGGTGCAGCGATGATGTCGACAAAACTTCCTCCGGTCGCCAAATCGATATTGTTCGGAATGCGAACATTTGTTATTTGCTGATGCTGTCAGTAAAATCAGCGCGCCCCTGCGTCAAGGGTGATGCTGTCATGACGGGGGCATTCGAGCATGGCCAAGGTCCAAAAGAGGGCCGCTAAGCGCAAACCTGAAGCTAGCCCAAAGAATCCCAAGAATTATGTCGCTTCCGTCGGCAAGGCGTTTGCCGTGCTCAGGAGTTTCACCAGCGAGGCCTTCGAGCTCACCTTGAGTGAAGTTGCCGCACGCGCCGATCTCGATCGCGGGACCGCGTTCCGGCTGATCCAGACCCTGATCGAGCTCGGCTATCTCCAGCCGGTTCCGCAGAGCCGTCGGTTCCGCCTCGGTCTCGCCTGTCTCGACCTCGGCTACACCGTGCTGTCGCACGGGTCACTGCGAGCCATCGTCGAGCCGCTGCTGCGCGACCTCGTGCCTGAGGTGGGCGATGCGGCCTCGCTCGGCATCCTCGACGGCGGCGACGTGATCTATCTCGCGCGCATCGGCGCCGGCCTCGACCGTCACAAGATGGATCGGCGGCCGGGGTCGCGCATTCCTGCCTACAGCGCCGCGCTCGGCCATGTCATGCTGGCGCATCTGGCGCGGGACGAACAGATCGAGCGACTGGAAGCGCGCCCTCGCGTCAAGCTGTCGGAGCGAACGCTGACCGATCTCGATGCCCTGCTCGCCCGGCTCGATCTGGTGAGGAAGAAAGGCCATGCCGTCTCCGACGGCGAGAACGCCTATGGCTTGCGTACGCTTGCGACGCCGATCTTCGACGCCCAGGGTGTCGTGATCGGGGGATTGAGCGTCACCATCGACGCGATGCGCATGGACATGCCGGCCTTTCGCGACCAGGCGCTACCGCGGCTGATGCAGGTGACGCGCCAAGTGCAGGACATCGCGATCAAGTCGGGATTGTCGGGCTGAGGGCTGCGACTAGACGACGACGTGATCGAAGTCGGCGGCGATCCGGCTGTTCGGGAAGATCCTTGCCGCCTCGGCCAAGATCTCCTCGTCCTCGTAACGTCCCGACATATGGGTCAGCACGAGCTGCCCGACATTGTTCGCGGTCGCAAAGGCCGCCGCTTCTGCTGCGGTGAGGTGGCCATAGTCCCGCGCGGTCGGCGCGTCGCGGTCGAGGAACGTCGCCTCGATCACCAGCATGTCGGCGTCAGCGACGTATTGCGACAGCGCCTCGGTGGTCTCGGTGTCACCGATCACAACGAGCTTCCGGCCGCCGCTCGGCGGCCCCAGGACGTCCTCCGGATCAATGGTCCGGCCGCCTTCGATCACGACCGGTCGGCCTTGAGCCAATTCGCCGCGCAAGGGACCGTCCGGAACACCGAGCGACGCGAGGCGGTCGGGCTGAAGGTGGCGACGTGCTGGGCTCTGGAAGGAGAAGCCAAAGCTGTCGGTGTCGCGATGGCGGACCGGAAAGCAGTCGATGGTAAAGTCGCCGGCATCGATGACCTGGCCTTCGGTCAGGGCTGCGAACTCCACGGGGATCGGCGCCCTGCCCGGGCCCCACAGACCCGCCAGCAGCCGCATGACGATGTCGAGCGTGCCAGGGCCGCCATGAATGGTCATCACGTCCGAGGTCTGCCGCAAGCCCAGCGTCGAGAAGAGACCGGGGATGCCGAGCACGTGATCGAGATGAGCGTGCGTCAGCAGGATGCG
Organism: Bradyrhizobium niftali; assembly: GCF_004571025.1. Lineage (GTDB taxonomy): Bacteria > Pseudomonadota > Alphaproteobacteria > Rhizobiales > Xanthobacteraceae > Bradyrhizobium > Bradyrhizobium niftali. Next base: position 83,530 of record NZ_SPQT01000003.1, read on the forward strand.
ATCGAGCCGCCGGAAGCCGGCGCCGCTGCGCAGCAACTGGCGCTGCGTGCCCTCGCCGCAATCAATCAGGATGCGCTTGCCCGCGGCCTCCACCAGGAGGGCGGGATGGTTGCGTTCCGCCGAGGGAACGCTGGCCGAGGTCCCGAGAAAAGTCAGGGCGAACATGCGCGTCAGTGTCCAGAGACCGCCGCTCTTCCCGACAGCACCGGAGCGGCCCGCACGGTGGACGGTCTTACCGTCCCCAATGCCACGCGAGCAGCAGCGCGTACAGGCCCATCGACGCGGCGTAGAGCGCGGCAAGCAGTGCGTATCCCGCGATCTGGCGGCCGAGCGCCGCCTTCGGCGTCACCCACCAGTCGAGCGCCCTGAAGGCGGCCGGCACCAGCCACCAGCCGAGCAGCTGGGTGCTCACGAGATTGCCGACGAACAGCGACAGCCAGACCGGCACACCATGGCTGTCGATCAGCGGCCGGCTGATGAAATAGCCCCAGAGGTAGACCACGGGATAGAGCACCAGCAGCACGATGAGGTTGCTCTTCCAGATCAGCGCGGGGCCCTGCTCCGGCGCCGGCGTCTTGCCGGCCGGGAACCAGAAATTGAAGCCGTAGCTCGCCCGCTTCACGTTCATGCCGGCGTTGAAGCGCGCGCCCTCCTTGAGCAGGGTCTGCCGCAACGGCGAGTCGAGCCAGGCATTGAGGTTGGCGTCGCTGTCGAACGACAGGATGACGATCCACTCATCGTGCAGGCCCGGAATGGGCCGCTCGATCTTGTGCCGCAAAAATCCTTTGAACTCGGCTTCCGCGGCCTGGATGCGCTGCTGCCATTTGAGGAATGCATCCTCGAGCCCGTCAGGTACCTTGAAGGAGATGACCGCGGAGACCGCGCTGTCGCGCTGCACGCCGGTGTCCGGCAGAATATGGACATCCTCCGACCCGACGAAGAAGCGTTGTATCTCCGCAATCAGCTTCGCCCGCACCTCGCTCTGAAGCCAGGCGCGCGCCGCGGCCGGGCTGGCGAAGCGCAGGATCGTCACCCAGTCCAAATGCGCCGGCGGTTGCGGCGGCACCACCTCCTGGCCGAGGAAGCCGGGCCACGCCTTGAGCACCTCGCCGACCTCGCCGTTCCACCGCGCGAACGCGGCAAAGCCCTCGTCGGCGATGCGGCGCTGGATGACGAGGGCGACCGGCTGGCCGGCCATATCGGGTGATCCGTTCATCGCGCCCGCTTCAGCTCTTCTTGTAGAGACGCTTGCCCATCACCCAGGTCTCGTCGACGCAGCGATCATCGCCGACCATCATGACGGCGAACAGCATGTTCGCAGCGTCATCGACCGTGCGCGGACCGGCACCGTCGGCGACCAGCGACTGGTGCCAGGGTTGAGCGACCGGGCCGCCGTTCGGATCGAGCGCGACGAAATCGGCTTCCTTGCCGGGCTCGAAATTGCCGAGCTTGTCGTCGATGTAGAGGCCTTCGGCGCCGCCGAGCGTGACCGACCAGAAGCCACGATAGGGCGAGAGCTTGTTGCGCTCGGCTTCCGCGAGGTCCTTGCGCGCCGGATCGATGCTGCCGTCGAGCATCGTGTTGTTGCACATGCCGACCTTGTAGGCGTCGTCGAGCACGGAGATCATCGAGAAGCGGTTGCCACCGCCGACGTCGGTGCCGAACGACATCTTGACGCGATGTTCGGGATCGGTGGCGCGGCCGAGGCGGAACAGGCCGCTGCCGAGGAACAGGTTCGAGCACGGGCAGAACACCACCGCTGCGCCCTTCTTCGACATGCGGCGGAATTCGTTGTTCGAGAGATAGACGCCGTGGCCGCCGGAGAATTTTGGACCGACCAGATCGAACTTCTCGTAGACGCCGAGATAATCCTGGCAGTCCGGATGCTCGACCAGCACGCCGCTGCATTCGGCCGGGTTCTCGGAGATGTGGGTGTTGACCCAGCAGTCCGGATGCTCGTGCTTGAGGCGCTGACACGCCTTGAGCAGCTCCGGCGAGGCGCCGAAGGCGAAGCGCGGCGTGATGGCGTAGAGGTTGCGCCCCTTGTTGTGGTACTGCGCGATGAGACGCTTGCTGTCGCGATAGAAGTTTTCGGGCGTGTCGATGAATTCGGCCGGCGCGTTGCGGTCGATCCCGGTAAGGCCCGCGATCACGCGCATGTTGCGGCGAGCCGCTTCCTCGAACAGCTCTTCGGTCGAGACCGGCGAGGAGCTGGTGAAGGCCTGGCAGGTGGTGGTGCCGGCGGCGAGCAGTGCATCGAGGAAACGCTTCACGCCTTCGCGCGCATAGTTGCGGTCCTTGTACTTGATCTCCTCGGGATAGATCGACTTCTGCAGCCACGGCAGCAGCTGTTCGCCATAGGCCCCGAGCACGCGGGTCTGCGGCAGATGGATGTGGCCGTCGATGAAGCCCGGAACGATGATGCGGTCCTTGATGTGGGTGATCTCAACGCCGGGATGAGCGGCGGCGATCTTGTCATAGGAGCCGAACGCCTTGATGACGCCGTCGGTGACGACCATGAGGCCGTCCTGGTGAAAGCGCGCGGCGGCCTGCTCGTTGCCGATGTGCTTCCAGGGATCGTCGACGAAGTCGAAGAACGTGCCGCGAATACCGACGGTGGTCATGAACTGGTTCCTTCCTTAAGTCTGTGTGGCGTGGCGCGCAGCGGGCAGCGAGATCGCGAGCAGCGTGCCCGCAACAGTGCAGAGGCCGAGATAGAGCCAGCCGATCGGCGCCTGCGTTGCTTCAGGCAGCACAGCTGCGATCGCCATGGCACCGCTCACCGCGAGGTAGCAGAGCGCGCTGATGAGGCCGCCGATCAGGCCGTGATCACGCTCGAACAGGCCGAGCGCCATGCCGTACATCATCGGGCACAGGACGCCGCAGCCGCCGAGCACCAGCGCGCCGCCAATCGTGATCGACGCGAAATCGAGACCGATGGTCATGCCGGTCGCGGTCAGGACCGCGGAGCCTGCGAGAAACAGCGCGAAGGCGCCGAAGCCCAGCGCGCGCGCCGGCATGACGCGCGCGAAATGCGCGCAACCGAGCTCGCCGGCGAGATTGACGCCGCCAAGGCCGAGCGCGACGAGGCCGTAGATGGCCGCCGAATAACCGAGGCCGGTCTGGTAGAAGAACGGCGCGACGACGCCGAACGCCAGCTGCGCGCTGGCGGTAGCGGCAAAGACCAGCACGAAGGCCAGGAAGCCCGGACGGACCAGCGCCTCGCGGAGGATGCCGGCGGTGCGGCGCGGATCGAACGGCGCGCGGCGATCCGCCGGCAAGGTTTCGGGCAGCAGCAGCACGACGATCGCGGCGACGATCGCCGCGGCAATGGCGATGATGACGAACACTCCGCGCCACGACGTCAGCTCGACGATGAAGCCGCCGGCCGCCGGCGCAAGCACGGGCGCGAGCCCCCAAGCCGCGCCAAGCAGGCCGGAGATTGCGGTGAGCTCGCGGCCGCGAAAGCAATCGGCCGCGACCGCGTAGGCGACGACGAGACAGGTGCAGCCGCCGACGCCTTGCAGGAAGCGCAGCGCGAGCAGCAGCGAGGCGCTGGCGGCGAGCGCACAGGCAATGCTCATCGCGATGAGCACCGATAGCCCTGCGAGCAGGACGTTGCGGCGCCCCAGCGTATCGGAGGCGATGCCGACTGGCACGAGTGCCAGACTCATGCCGAGCATGTAGGCGGTGACGGTGTTCTGCATCGACGCCGGATCGGCGGAAAGATCCACCACCATCTGCGGCAGGCCGGGCGTGTAGGCATCGAGTGGAATCTGGCTGAACGGCACGACGCACAACAGGATCGGCACGATCCCACCCTTCGCGCGACCGGCGTCAGATGCAAGTGCAGTCATGGGTTACGCCCCCTCGATGCCCGCGGCTCCTGTCTTTTCGTGCGCGCAATGCGATGCGGCGATGCAGGCTGCGGATATTGACGCGCGGAGCGTGCCAGAACTGTGTGTAAAAATTCTTAGGAGTTCCGGTTGAATACGGACTCTGGCGGGTTGTTCTGTCTCTGTTGGAACGCTCAGACAAAAAACGCGAAAACAACCCCATGCACAGTACAAATCATTGAAGAATTTCGCCCCGCGCGGCGCGAGCCCCGCCAGCGCAGACGTTTGACACGTCGGGCAAGACAGGCGCAGGATTGCATGATCGCCGCTTGGGAACTCGCCGTCGAGCCGACGCCATTAACCGTTCGGAAGGCATCGCTGTTTTCGGACGGTACTCCCCCCAATTGGCAAGCAGGTCTGGTGACCGCTGCGCGGCCTCCTCACGCGAATTGCAGCTTCGTAGCCTGGATGGAGCGCAGCGTAATCCGGGTCCTGCATCCGCATTGGGATATGTCCCGGATTGCGCTACGCTCCATCCGGGCTACGAAGTATCAGCAGTCACACAATGGAGATCGTGATGCAGCGCGGGCTGGCCTCGGATGCCGCTGACTTGGAAGTTGACTTGGACTACGGCTCGATCAGCACACTTCTGGCTGCCCTGCACGCCCGCAAGATCTCTGCGTCGGAGCTGCTCGAGCATACGATCGCGCGGATCGAGGTGCTGGACGGGCGGATCAATGCCGTCATCGTTCGCGATTTCGATCGCGCAAGAGACGCCGCGCGCGCGGCCGACGCGGCGCTTGGCCGCGGCGAGCGCCAGCCATTGCTCGGCATTCCCGTGACCCTCAAGGAACCGTTCAACGTCGCCGGCCTGCCGACAACATGGGGCTTTCCGCATTTCAGGGATTTCCAACCGGCGGAGGATGCCCTCGTCGTCTCGCGGTTGAAGGCGGCGGGCGCCGTCATCATCGGCAAGACCAATATCCCGATCGGGCTGCGGGATTTCCAGAGCTACAACGACATCCACGGCACGACGAACAACCCGTGGGATCTCGGCCGATCACCCGGCGGCTCCTCGGGCGGATCAGGGGCGGCGCTGGCCGCGGGCTTCGGTCCGCTCTCGATCGGCTCGGATATCGGCGGCTCGATCCGGGTGCCTTCGCATTTCTGCGGTGTGTTCGGACACAAGCCGAGCCTCGGGCTGGTCCCGCTGCGCGGATACAGCCTGCCGCCGGCGCTACCCGTCCCTGGTCAGGGCGATCTGGCTGTCGTTGGACCGATGGCGCGCACGGCCTCGGATCTCGCCCTGGCGCTCGACGTGATTGCCGGCCCCGACGAGACGCGGGACGGGATCGGCTATCGCCTTGCACTGCCGGCGCCGCGACATGACCAGCTCATGAATTTCAGGATCCTCGTGATCGATACGCATCCGTTGATGCCGACGGGTGACGCCGTGCGTTCAGCCATTGGACGATTGGCAGACCGGCTCGACAAATCGGAGGCGCGGGTCGCGCGCTCGAGCACGCTGCTACCTGATCTCGCCGAATCCGCGCGGCTGTACATGAAGCTGTTGAACGCCGCGCGAAGTCCGCGCCTGACCCAGGCCACCCTCGCGGAGGCGCAAGAAGTTGCCGCGACACTCTCGCCCGACGACCGCAGCCTGCAGGCCGAGCGCGCCCGCGGCTGGGGCATGATCCATCGTGAGTGGCTGGCGACCGACGCGGCCCGCCTGCAACTGCAACAGAAGTGGCAGCAGCTCTTTCGCGAGTTCGATGCGGTGATCTACCCGGCCGCCGCCGTGCCGGCGTTTCCACATGACCAGTCCGAGCCGTTCGACGCACGGCAGCTCGACATCGATGGCAAGCTCTACAATTACTCCGATGCGTGCTTCATCTGGGCTGATCCCGCATCGACCTGCGGCCTGCCGGCAACCGCCGTTCCGATCGAGCGCACGCCTTCGGGCCTGCCGATCGGCGTGCAGATCATCGGGCCTTATCTCGAGGACCGGACAACGATTGCGCTGGCCGGGCTGATCGAGCGCGAGATCGGTGGGTTTGTCCCACCGCCGTCGCTGCCGGCAACGTCATCCGCGAAATGAATCAGGTTCTCTCGGCCGACTGCGCCTCGACCGCCTGTACCGCGACGTTCGCCACTTGCCGCAGCGCTTCGCGATCCGCGCCCGAAGACGCCATCACGCCCATGCCGACGGACACCGCCGACACATAACGCGCGAGCGCTGCGGGATCAGAACTCGGCTTCAGATCGCCTTCCGCCTTGGCGCGGACAAATCGGTCTCGGAGCTGGTCCTCGTTCTGGCCGCGGCGGGCGGCGAGTTCGAAGGGGACGTTCTCGGAGCCGCTGCCGCAGGCGATGCCGCCCTGCACGAGCAGGCATCCGGGCGGATTGGCGGGATCGGTCTGCTTCTCGGCGATACCCATCAGCATCCGCTCGGCGACGTCGCGGGCGGTCGGCGCCGCGACCACTTCGTCCATCCAGACGTCGCGCAATTTGGTGTAGCGATCGAGCGCGGCCTTCAGCAGACCTTCCTTGTTGCCGAAACAGGCATAAAGGCTCGGCGGGTTGATGCCCATCGCCTCGGTGAGCTGGGCAATCGTGGCGCCCTCATAGCCATGGCGCCAAAACACTTCCATCGCCTGATCCAACGCCACATCGGCGTCGAACTCGCGGGGGCGTCCCATGCCCATGTGCCTGTCTCCTCGGAATTCACGTTCTGCCTGAGGCTTAACGCCTGATCCTATCTATTTGTTCTGGCTTTATTTTCTCTTCCGCCTTCCAATTCTTGCGGTAAGCGGCTACAATTTTCTTAGCGAACGGTACATAAGTATCTTGCGCTGCGGTATCCAGCTCCACATCTGTAGTGAACACTACATATCTGGAGCGCGCAAATGCCCCCCTCCCAAAACACCTCTCGCCCTGGCCGTATCCGCCGCCTTCTCGGCGGCGTCGCTATCGTGGGCGCCCTCGCCGTGGCCGGTTCGATCGCGACCGGCCATTACTTCCGTGCCGCACAGGCAACCGCAACGGCGGCCGCGGCCGAGCAGGCCGTCCCCGTTACGGTCGCGCTGATCGAACCGCGGCCGACTGTGCTGTGGGACGATTTCTCCGGCCGGCTCGAAGCCATCCACCGCGTCGAGCTTCGCCCGCGCGTGGCGGGCGCGATCATGTCGGCCAACTTCACCGAAGGCGCGCTGGTGAAAGCGGGCGACGTCTTGTTCAAGATCGATCCGGCGCCCTACGCGGCCGAGGTGGACAAGGCCAACGCCCAGCTCGAGGCGGCGAAGGCGCGCGTGGTGTTCACCCAGAGCGAGCTCGAGCGCGGTGCGCAGCTCGTCGGCAATGCCGTCGTCACGCGGCGCGATTACGACCAGCGCGACAATGCCAATCGCGAGGCCATCGCCAACGTCAAGGCGGCCGAAGCGACGCTCCAGACCGCAAGGCTCAATCTCGATTACACCGAGGTGCGCGCGCCCGTGGACGGCCGCGTCGGCAAGATCGAGGTCACCGTCGGCAATCTCGTCGCCGCCGGCACCGCCTCCCCGGTGCTGACCTCGCTGGTTTCCGTTAATCCGATCTACGCGTCGTTCGATGCGGATGAAGAGGTCGTGCTGCACGCGCTGAACTCGATCGCAGATGCTTCCGGCAAGCGCGGCAATCTCGACCAGATCCCGGTGGGGATGGCGACCTCCGGCGGTCTATCGGCGAAAGGCCATATCCAGCTCATCGACAACCAGGTCAACGGCCAGAGCGGCACCATCCGCGTCCGCGCGGTGTTCCAGAACGCGGACGGGCGCCTGATCCCCGGCCAGTTCGCCCGCGTGCGCATGGGCCAGCCGAAGCAGCAGACGCTGGTGATGATCGACGAGCGCGCGATCGGCACCGACCAGGACAAGAAGTTCGTGATGGCGGTCGGCGACGACAGCCGCGCGGTCTACCGTCCGGTCACGCTTGGCGGCGCCGTCGACGGCTTGCGCATCGTCACCGCGGGCCTGAAGCCGGGCGACCGCATCGTCGTCAACGGCCTCCAGCGCGTGCGTCCCGGCGCCCTCCTCAAGACGGAGGTGGCGGCGATGGGAGCGCGCGGGCCGCAGCAGGCATCCAACCACAGCAACCAGGACGTCGTGCAACGCTGACATCCTCTGTCATTCCGGGGCGCGCGTAGCGCGAACTACGGTGCGCAATTGTGCACCTGAGAATCTCGAAGTTACTGAACTCCGACCACTTCACCTCTAGATTCCGGGTTCGCGGGCTTCGCCCGCGCCCCGGGATGACGGTGGGGCGGTCGGAGCACCGCAGAATATTGCCCAGGGGCAAAGCCATGAATCTCTCAAAGTTCTTCATTGATCGTCCGATTTTCGCCGGCGTGCTGTCGGTCCTGATCTTCCTTGCCGGCCTGATCTCGCTGTTCGCGATGCCGATCTCGGAATACCCGGACGTGGTGCCGCCCTCGGTCCTCGTGCGCGCGACCTATCCCGGCGCCAATCCGAAGGTGATCGCGGAGACGGTGGCGACCCCGATCGAGGAACAGATCAACGGCGTCGAAGGCATGCTCTACATGTCGAGCCAGGCCACCACCGACGGCGCCATGACGCTGACGGTGACGTTCCGCCTCGGCACCGACCCCGACAAGGCGACGCAGCTGGTGCAGAACCGGGTGCAGCAGGCCGAGCCGCGCCTGCCGGCCGTGGTGCGCCAGCTCGGCATCATCACCAAGAAGTCGTCGCCCGACCTCACCATGGTCGTACATCTGCTGTCGCCGAACGGTCGCTACGACATGACGTATTTGCGCAACTACGCGGTGCTCAACGTCAAGGACCGGCTGGCGCGGATCGACGGCGTCGGTGACGTCCAGCTCTACGGTGCCGGCGACTATTCGATGCGGGTCTGGGTCGATCCGCAGAAGGCGGCGGAACACGGGCTGACCGCGAGCGATATCGTCAAATCGATCCAGGCGCAGAACGTCGAGGCCGCCGCCGGCGTGGTCGGCTCCTCCCCGAACGTCAAGGGCATCGACCTCCAGCTCTCCGTCAACGCGGAAGGGCGGCTCGCGAACGAGGAGCAGTTCGGCGACATCGTGGTCAAGACCGGCGCGCGCGGCGAAGTGGTGCGCTTACGCGACGTCGCGCGCATCGAGCTTGGCGCGTCCGAATACGGCCTGCGCTCGCTGCTCGACAACAAGCAGGCGGTGGCGATCCCGATCTTCCAGGCGCCGGGCTCCAATGCGCTCCAGATTTCCGACCACGTCCGCGCCACCATGGCCGAGATCAAGAAGAACATGCCGGAGGGCGTGTCCTACCAGATCGTCTACGACCCGACCCAGTTCGTGCGCTCTTCGATCGAGGCTGTGATCCACACGCTGCTGGAGGCGATCGCGCTGGTGGTGCTGGTCGTGATCCTGTTCCTCCAGACCTGGCGAGCTTCCATCATCCCGCTGCTCGCGGTGCCCGTGTCGATCGTCGGCACCTTTGCCGTGATGCACATGTTCGGCTTCTCCATCAACGCGCTCAGCCTGTTCGGCCTCGTGCTCGCGATCGGCATCGTCGTCGACGACGCCATCGTCGTGGTCGAGAACGTCGAGCGCAACATCGAGGCCGGGCTGTCGCCGCGCGATGCCACCTATCAGGCGATGCGCGAGGTTTCAGGTCCGATCATCGCAATCGCGATGGTGCTGATCGCGGTCTTCGTGCCGCTCGCCTTCATCTCCGGCCTCACCGGGCAGTTCTACAAGCAGTTCGCGCTGACGATCGCGATCTCGACCGTGATTTCGGCGGTCAACTCGCTGACGCTGTCCCCGGCGTTGTCGGCGCTGCTGCTCAAGGGCCACAATGAGCCGAAGGACCGGCTGACGATCATCATGGAAAAGAGCCTTGGCTGGTTCTTCCGTGGCTTCAACCGCGCCTTCACGCGTTCATCCGAGAATTACAGCGGCACCGTCACAAAGGTGATCTCCGGCAAGGCCGCGGTGATGGGCCTTTACATCGTGCTGGTCGGCCTCACCGCCTTCCTGTTCCAGCAGGTGCCCAGCGGCTTCGTGCCGGGCCAGGACAAGCAATATCTGGTCGGCTTCTCGCGGCTGCCTGACGGTGCAACGCTCGACCGCACCGAAGAGGTGATCCGCAAGATGAGCGACGTCGCGCTGACCCAGCCCGGTGTCGAGAGCTCTGTCGCCTTCCCGGGCCTGTCGATCTCCGGCTTCACCAACTCCTCCAATGCCGGCATCGTGTTCTCGACGCTGAAGCCGTTCGACGAGCGCAAGAGCCCGGCCCTGAGCGGCAATGCCATCGCGGCCGATCTCAACAAGAAATACGCCGGCATCCAGGAAGCCTTCATCGCCATGTTCCCGCCGCCGCCGGTCAACGGCCTCGGCACCATCGGCGGCTTCAAGCTGCAGATCGAGGACCGCGCCGGCCTCGGCTACGAGGCCCTGAACGAGGCGACCAAGGCGTTCATGGCGGCGATGCAGAAGGCGCCGGAGATCGCCGGCGTGTTCTCGAGCTTCCAGGTCAACGTGCCCCAGCTCTTCGCCGACATCGACCGTACCAAGGCGCTCCAGCTCGGGGTGCCCGTGACGGAGGTGTTCAACACACTCCAGATCTACCTCGGCTCCTACTACGTCAACGACTTCAACAAGTTTGGCCGCACCTACTCCGTCCGCGTCCAGGCCGACGCGCCGTTCCGCGCCCGGGCCGACGACATCCGGCAGCTGAAGGTGCGTTCGTCCTCCGGCGACATGGTGCCGTTGTCCGCACTGCTCAAGATCCGCCAGAGCGCGGGTCCGGAGCGCGCGATCCGATACAACGGCTTCCTGTCGTCCGACATCAACGCGGCGGCTGCCCCCGGCTTCTCATCCGGCCAGGCGCAGGAGGCAGCGACGCGGATCGCGGCGGAAACGCTACCGCCCGGCTTTGCCTTCGAATGGACCGACCTGACCTATCAGGAATTCATCGCCGGCAATTCCGGGCTCTGGGTGTTCCCGCTGGCGATCCTGCTGGTGTTCCTGGTGCTGGCCGCGCTCTACGAGAGCCTGACCCTGCCGCTCTCGATCATCATGATCGTGCCGATGGGTCTGCTGGCGGCGATGTTCGGCGTCTGGATGTCCAAGGGCGACAACAACGTCTTCACCCAGATCGGCCTCATCGTTCTCGTCGGACTCTCGGCCAAGAATGCGATCCTGATCGTCGAATTCGCGCGCGAGCTCGAATTCGCCGGGCGCACGCCGATCCGGGCCGCGATCGAGGCGAGCCGGCTGCGGCTACGTCCGATCCTGATGACCTCGATGGCGTTCATCATGGGCGTCTTGCCGCTGGTGCTCTCGACCGGCGCGGGCTCCGAGATGCGGCGCGCCATGGGCGTTGCCGTGTTCTCCGGCATGATCGGCGTCACCGTGTTCGGCCTGTTCCTGACGCCGGTGTTCTACGTGCTGCTCAGAACCATCACCGGCAACAAGCCGCTGGTACATCACAGCAGCGACATCAGCGCCGCGCCGGTCCAGGGGCTTCATCACGAAGGCGCCGGCCACTAGATCAGGGAAATCCCCGACACCAGCAGCAGAGCGAGCACGGTCTTGCGAAAGACCGTCTCGTTGACGCGGCGAAAGGCGATCACACCGAGCGCGGAACCGGCGAACAGCGCCGGCAGGCTGACCGCGAGATCGACGAAGACCTTTGACGACAGGTCCTGGTGTCCGACCAGCAGCGCGATGGCGAAGACCTGCATCGCAGCGATGAACGGCTGCACCAGGCCACGCTGCTCGCTCTTGGGCATGCCGCGCATGTCGCACCAGATCGTCGGGATCGCGCCGGGCATGGCGGTCAGCCCGCCGACCAGCCCTCCCCCGAACCCGATCAGCGCGACCCAGTGCCGGCCGACGGCCTCGCCGGCCGTCACCAGCGTCGGCCGCAGCATCATGTAGGCGGCATAGAGCGCGACGATGATGCCGAAGCCCCGCCTGAGCAGATGCGTATCGGTGGACTGCAACAGCGACACCGCGATGGGAACGCCGATCAATCCGCCGACGATCAGCAGCAGGCTGCCCTCCCAGCGGATGCTGCGCCGAAGCGCCCACAGATTGGTCGCCTGCACGCCGATGCTGCACGCCATCATCAGCGGCACGGCCTCCAGCGGCTGAAACACCCGGAGCAGAATGGCGCCCGCTACGGCCGAGAATGCGAATCCCGACAGACCCGAAACGAAGGCGCCGGCGAATACGGCAACGCTGAGCAGAACCAGTGTCGTGACATCAGGCACGGACCGACCTCCGGTCAATCGTAGGGAATTTGCGAGACGGCAGCGTCGACGTTCTCGGAGCAAACCTGCGGTTCGCGTGGAAACGACACATGCATCGCGTGCGCGTGAGAGCGTTCCAGCATCGCGAGGCCAACCAGTTGGAGAGTGACGAGTGCCGCGGTCACGGCGATCGCGACGATGTTGACGTTACGCACATTCGAACGTGGTGTGGCCGGCGGCGCGCTCGCCCGCATCAGATCCGTGGGCATTTCCTGAAATATCCTCTTTGCTGCTGAACGGAATGAATTCATTCAAAGGCAATGGGTCGTGCGGCTGCTCCAGCAGATGGCGATAGCGCAGCAACTCGCGCCGCGCGTCGATCGCGCGCTGCTCACGGAACGCCGCACCGATGCGCGCGGCGATGTCGCGGAGTTTGCGAGCCGGAGCCGGTGACGTCATTCGCATGACAATCTCCTCTCGACCTTCCACATTGACTGGATTCACTTGCGCCCGCTGTGAGTTGCTTCGCATGAATACGAACGCGTCGAATAAGAGATCGTGTGACATCTCCTAGAAGGGATCGCGGCAAACCGCGTCATTCGATCGAATGACCCGCGATAACTTTCTAATGATGTCTCTGTTTGAACCTATTGCGGGCTGCAGCGACTCGTCCCGCGCCGCGAATGCGCGTCAGTGCACGAGCGGATTGGAAAATCCCGCCGCAAGCTTCACGAGATCCGCCTGACGAGAAACGCCGGTCTTGGCGAAGACGCGATGCAGATGCGTTTTCACCGTCGTCTCTGCGATGCCGAGCGCAATCGCCGTCTCCGGCACGCCGCCGACCTCGACGATCGACTGCAAGACCCTCAATTCCGCCGGAGTGAGGTCGAACGTGCGGTCAATGAGGCCGGCACACGAGCGGCCGTCGAGTTCCGCCTTCCAGACGAACAAGGCTCCGACGGCCGACGTCCGCTCCGTCGCTCCGTCGCGCAGCAGCGACGGCAGCGCGATGACGTTCGCGATATAGTAGGAACCGCCATGGGAGATCAGCGAGATCTTTCGACCGGCCGCCGCAGCCATTGCAACCTGCCCCGCATCGCGGAAGATATCGCGCAGGGCCAGATTTGCCTCGGAGGATCGCGCCACGAGCCGGCCCGAGACCGACCGCAGGACGTCGGCCGCGGCCAGCATCGTCTTCGCGGCGGGATTGCCGTGGACGATATTGCAGGCGGCATCGAGCAGGATGACGCCGGCACTGAGCCGGTCAACGACATCGGCCAGCGCGATCGCCCGCTGCTGCTTTCGCTCGATCGCCCGGTTGATCAGCAGCGCACGGCTTGCGTGTGCGACCAGTGACTGCATTCGCGCGCGCTGCCCGGCATCGAGCATCTCCCTGCCCGGGATCACCGTCAGCAGCATCGGACACGGCGACTGCGACTGCTCCAGCACCACGTTCGCGACGTCGGCACAACCCTGTGGGCGCAACCATTCCTGATAGAAGCGCCCGCGGCGATATTCCTCGAAGTCCACGAGATCCGGGATGTTGCGCACCTCGCCATAACGGGGAAGCCTGGCGAGCGGATCATACTGCGCGTAGGTCTCGGCATAGAGCTGGATGTAGTGCGGATCGACCCCGCAATAGAAATGCGTCGCGCCCGATTTGCTGACGGGATCCTTCGAGATCAGGCCGCAGGCCTGGCTGCCGATGAACGCATTAACCTTGACGATCACCGCGCTCCACAACTCAGGGTGGAGACCGGCGTCATAGATGCTCTCGATCAACTCGGAATGTTTCGGAGGTCGGGGCATGGGAAGAGCCAGTGGTCAAACATCGAGATCGTGGAATGTTCTTCATGCCCGGCGGCCTAGTTGAGTCTATCACGGGAGCAAAAGGTTCAACTCCGACCGTGATTTACCAATCAGTTGATGAGCGGATTCGCGAACCCCGCCGCGAGCTTGACGAGGTCGGCCTGCCGGGACACGCCTGTCTTGGCAAAGACGCGGTGCAGATGCGTCTTCGCCGTCGTTTCCGCGATACCCAGCGCAGCCGCCGTCTCGGGAACACCGCCGACCTCCACGATCGACAGGAGCACGCGGAGCTCGGCCGGCGTGAGATCGAAGGTCCGCGCGATCAGTTCGCCGTAGGACTGCCCTCGAAGCGACACCGCGCGCAGCAGCAGCGCGCCGACGGCATCACCGACGCGTTCGCTGCCGTTGCGCAGCACCGAGGACAGCGGCAGAATGTGCGCGACATAGTGCTCGCCGTGGAGCGAAATCAACGGAATCGCGTGGGCCCTTGCGGCCAGCAGGGCAATGTCGCCGCCGGTTGCAAATGCCTCGCGCAGCCTCTGATTGGCTTCATTGCTGCTGGTTACGAGCCGCCCGGCAACGGACCGGACGACGTCGTCCGCCGCGAGCAGGGCATGACCGGCGGAATTGGCATGCACCACCCGGCAGCAGGCATCGAGCAGGAAGACGCCGGATGTCAGATTGTCCAGAACATCGGCCAGCGCCGTCGCCAGGGTCAGCTTTGCATCGATGGCGCGATTGATCAGCAGCGCGCGGCTGGCGTGCGGGACGATGAACGAGAGACGGCGCTTCATCGCGGGATCGACCATGCGCCGCCCCGACAGCACCGTCATCATCACCGGGCAGCTCGCATTCGACGTGTCGAGCACGACGTTGGCCGCATCGCTGCACCCCTGCGGCCGCATCCATTCCTGGTAGAAGCGCCCGCGGCGATACTCATCGAAATCGACGAGGTCCGGAATGCTGACAATCCGGCCGTGCGGCGGCAGCACCGTCAGCGGATCGAACTTCGAGTGGGTCTCGGAATAGAGCTGGATGTAGTGCGGGTCCGCCCCGCAATAGTAGTGCGTGACGCCGAATTTGCTGATGGAATCCTTGGAAAACAGCCCGCAGGCCTGACCGCCGACGAAATCGCGGATGCCGGTGACGACGTCGTTCCACAACGAGGGATCGAGCCCGGCGTCGTAGATGGACTCGACCAGGTCGGGCAGCTTTCGTGGTCCGTGCATCGCTTTAAATGGCCTGAGTGATCAATATCACCAAGCGTAGCACAGCCACGACACGCGGCATCCTCCGATCGGAGGACGCGCCGGCCGGGCGGATGGAGCCCGGCCGGCGGGCGTCGCGTTCAAGCCGCCGGGGCTAATGCCGGCTCAGAACGTGACGCGAACGCCGCCCTTCGCCGTGCCGGTGCGGCTCTGGTCGGACATCATCATGCCCTCGACCGCGCCGAACACGGATACGTTCTTCGTCGTGCGGTAATCGAAGCCGAAACCCGCCACCGCGCCGACGGTGCTGCGGCTGCCCGGCGTGACAAACGACAGGTTCTGTCCGAGCAGCACGGTGTTGACGGTGCTGTCGCCCACGCGCTGGAGCGCGATGACGCCGCCATGGATGTTGGTCTTGAGCTCGCCGCCGGCAAGGCTTGTCACGCGCGACAGGTCCACCTCGCCGCGCTCCTCGAAATCCTGCAGCGTGCGGCCACCGACCGACAGTCCCTGTGCCGAGCCGGTCTCGCTATAGCCGTCGAACCGGCCGGCGACGTAACGCAGCCGTGCCGTCGGCGTCAGCACATAACCGTTGCCGACCTCGAGCTTGTAGCCGTAGGCGACCTCGGGGCTGACGTACCAGCCGCTGTAGTTGGCCGTCGCTGTCTCCATGCCGCCGACGGCGGCGTTGTTCAGCACCAGGCGGCGCGATTTGTTGTCGGCATTGCCGCCCTGGATCGTGAAGTCGAAGAACTGCGCGGCCCATTCGAGGCGGCTGTAGGCGCCGCCGAACACGTAGTTGGTGTCGACCGACTGCGAGTTGAGAGCAACCGAGAGACCGCCCTGCCCGCCGCCAAGGAACGCGCCGACCAGCCAGTTCGGCTGCACCTTGCGATCGATGCCGACGGCTCCGCCCCACGCCGTCGAGGTCGCGCGCAAGGTCGAGGCCGTCTCGTCCTGGATGCGCTGGCCGCCAAAGCTGTTGACCCAGACCGTAATCGGCGCCGGATCGGTCCAGAGGCTGCGTGGCGCCTTGGTGAAGGGGCCGGCCTGTGCCGTCTCCGGCGCATAGGCCATCGCCATCATGTTGCTGCCGGCCGTGCCAGTGCCACCGTTCAGGCGCCCCTGCACCAGCGAGGAGACGCCGCTGGTAAAATCCATCAGCGTGCGGTCGGTCTGCGCAAGCGCGGTCGGATCGAGCGTCGCGAGGGTCGTGCCGGCGGCGACCGAAGGACCGTTGAAGGCGCCTCCCGACGTGATTGTATTGATGGTGCCCTCGAAGTTTCTGAAGGTCGGCAGACTGATCGTCGTCAACGACGACACCCTGCTGCTCGGCGCGAGATTGATGTTGACGACGTCGGCCCCGAAGCCGAAATCGACCACACCGTTGATCTTCGAGCCCGGCAGCAGCGTCAGCGTATCGGCCTTGTTGGAAAGCTGGATCGCCGTCCCGCTGGTGCCGGTGATGGTGCCGGAGTTCGTGATGTTCGATCCGTCGCTCGAAGAGATGCCGATCCTGGCGAGGATGGTGCCGGAGGCAAGATTAGTCAGGTTGACGTTCTGTCCCGATACGCCAAACGCGTGACCGGTGATGTCGCCGGCGTTTGCCACTGTCGCCAGACCGGAGGCCTGGATGGCACCTCCGCTTGCCGCGATCTGCGAGATGACACCGGAGCGATTATTGGTGATGTTGAGGGTACCGCCGGTAATGCCGCTCGCATCTCCCGAGATCGTTCCGGTGTTCGAGGTCAGATTCACCGTGTCGCCATTGATTCCGACGGTGTCAGGACCCACTCCAGCGATCGTGCCGGAATTGGTCACGGTGACATTCCTGACCTCGATCCCGCTCCCGCGCCCGCCGGCCTCACTCTTGATCGTGCCTGCATTGTCGATCGTCGCGGAAGCCCCGGTAATGCCGTGGAAACCCACGATCGTGGCCCTGGCAAGATTGGAGACGGTCACACCGCTCCCCGACGCGATCCCGGCCGAAGTAGCTCCGTCGATCGTGCCGGCATTGATGAATACACCGCCGTCGCGGCTCTTGATGCCAAACGCAAAACCGTGAACGTTGGCGCCAGCTTCGATCTTGTAGGTATTGTTGTCGTCAACGACCGTACCATAGCCGGTACGGCCGCCCTGCTGCGTGTCGACGTCGCCCGAACAGACAATCGTCGCGTTGCTGACGGGCGCCACCGGCGTGCAAGCGGCGACGGCCCGCTCGACCGCGAAGAATGGCATGGCGATCATGGCCGGCACCAAAAGGCGCATCGACCGCCAGGCCAAACTCCATTGTGAAACACCGTCCAGACCCGTCACATTCATTTCCAGTCCCTCAGTCGCCACCATCTCGCCCCACCGGCGCACAGGCACGTTGTCGGCAGCCCCTCCAAATGGAGGAGGCTGTCGCTGCGAATTGGATTCGCCGAGCGCTAAAGTAGAAATGTCCGCCGTATTGGACTTGGACGGAGGCGACCGGGTCGCGGCTCAGAACGAACCAAACGCGCATCGCCGGGAGGTGGTGCAGAGTTGTGACACCACCCGCGCCGCTTACACCTGGTCCCAGCCCGCCCTCTCCGCGCTCTCGGCCCACACCGCTGCGCGATAGATCTCGCGCCCGGTGTTGTCCCTGACGCGGATCCACGCATCGCGATCGCGCAGATCGTCGCGCCAGACGAAGAGATGCCGCGCCATCTCGTCGGCCACCACGAAAGTCGCCTTGGCATGTTCGAACACCATGCCGCCCGGGTCGATCTTCACGATATTGCCGACCAGGAGATCAAAGAAGAAACGGTGCATTCAACACTCCGGCCGCCGTTGCCGCACGCAACACTGGGTCATGATCTATTCCGCGCGCCAGAACACGTAGTCGGCCGAATACGGCACGCTGCGAAAGGTGCCCGCCTGGCTGCAGGGCCCTCTCACGACGCCCCCTTGCGTGTTGATGCGCTGGACGTGGGTCACGCCGTAGAGCAGGCCATTGCCGCTCTGGGTGATGACACCGAACTTCAGCCAGGGAAGATCGTCCTCCGTGCGGCCCGCGGCGCGCGCCACGATCCTGGCTTTGACCGAGCTGCCGTCCTTGTGCTCCCACACCAGCGTGCGCGCGTCGACCGCTTCCCAACGCAGGGCGGCGTAGTGGTGCCCCACCGAATTGTCGCCGTCCATGAGCGTGGCGGCAGGCTCGCGCGCCTGCCAGACGAGCCGGTTCGCGGCGTCGAGCTGGCACTCGTAGATCTGCGCGCCCTCGGCGCGGAGCGCGGCGCCGGGAATTTCGCCCGGGACCCCGATCTCGTCGGGCATTCCCGCCAGCGCGGACGATCCGTGCAGCACGCTTGCGAGAACGAGACTGCGGTACAACGCCCTTTTCATGGTCATGACTTTTCGATCAAGGATCATGTCAAATCCCTTTCGCCTGTTTGAAATGGCAGCTCTTTGAAATTCGGTCGGGGCCGGTTACAGCGCCTCGCCGCTCCTGACGTTGCTTGGCGTCGCGCCATAGGCCCGACGGAAGCAACGGTTGAAATAAGAGAGATCGCCGAAGCCGACGTCGTAGGCGATCGAACTCACGGGCCGCTCGGCGAAGTCAGGCTCGCGCAGCATGCGATGGGCACGCTTGAGGCGTTGCTCGGTCAGGAAGGACGAAAAGGTCTTGCCGTCGGCCTCGAACAATCGTTGGAGATAGCGCGGGGTCACGCCGAGTTCATGCGCAACATTTGCCACCGAAATATCCTGCTGCCAGCAATTGTTGACGATGAGAAATTTCGCCTTCTGGAGTCGCGCCGCCTTGATACCGCGCCGTCCGGTCGATTCCCGGGCGTGATCGGTGGCACCGAGAACGAGCGCCAGCAGATCATGCAGATGCGCGACGCCGAGCTGCCGCATCGCCGGTACCGCCAGCGCCTTTTCGTGCACCAGCGCCATCGCGTAGTCGACGAGCAGCCGAAGCCCGGTGGTGCGCTCCGGGATGACGCGCATCACCGCATCGTCGACATCCACGATCATCGGGGCCAGCACCCGTCGCGGCACGCGCAGCGAGAAGCCACTTCCCAGCGAGAGCCGCTCGAAGGTCGTGACGTCCTCCGCGCTGGTCAGGACCGCCTCTCCTGCCTGAAGCCTCAAATCGTGTCCGCGCTCGGATATGCCGAGAACGCCGGACCTGTTCACGATCAGGCCGAGACTGTCGTCGCCATCTGCAACCAGCTGCTTCGTGCGAATGACCCGCGCTCCGCACAGTCCCCCGATCAGCAACTGGGCTTCCGGCAGGACGTGGGACGTGAAGCTCGCCGCGGCCGGCTTTCCGTCCCTTGCCTCGACCTCCGCCTTCAGCACGCCGCGGCAGTAGAATTCGCGCAGGAGCGGCACGCGCTCGTCTTCGGGAATGTGGTCCGTTGAAACATTGAAAATGGAAAATTCATCCTTGCCGCTCACTGCAATCTCTCCACCCAACGAGCAGGCTCGACCACGCGCTGTTGTCTCCCGCACCCGCGTTCGGTGCCGGCGCGCATTGTTCCGTGGCGCACGCTGCCCTCCTCATTTCAAGTGACGGCCATATACGAAAGTATCAAATGACACGCGTCATACGTTCGGAGGACTCGCGCACCTTGCTCATCACAATGGATTGAGATTGCGCGTTCGCGCGCTTCGCGATGTGAATTGGATCACACCGTGTCGTCGCCGCCGGTCCGCTGGGCAAACGGTGCCGCAAATCCGGCGGCGATCTTGACGAGGTCGGCCTGCCTGCCGGCGCCGGTCTTTTCGAACAGCCGGCCGAGATGCGTCTTCACCGTCGTCTCGGCGATACCGAGCTTGGCCGCAATGTCGGGAACCCCGCCGATCTCGACAATCGCCATCAGAACGCGCAATTCTGACGGCGTCAGCCTGAACGCCGCCGCGATTGCATCGGGCACGAGCGATGACACCATCGTGGCCCTTTGAACGAACAGCACGGTGGCAGCTACATCACGCGGCAGATGGCGTTCCCGCCTCAAGAGAAAAGCGTGGAGCAGATAGTGATGTCCTTCGGACGATGTTACGAGCTCGATCTGACGACGACCGGTCGAATGAATTCCTGCATCCGCGGAAATTTCGAACAGGCTGCGGAATATTTTATCCACCTGGGTGTTGCGGGCGACGAGTCTGTCGCCGACCATGGCGAGGAGATTGGCGTCGGCGAAGAGCTGACGGCACGCCGCATTGGCATGGACGACTCTCCCCTCCGCGTCGAGCAGGCAAATCGCCGTGCTCAGTCCGTCCAGGACATCGGCAAGATCGTCTACGGTATGCGAGCGCGCCCTGATCTGGCGACCCATCACCCGCGATCGCTGGATGTGGGGCGCGAGCAGGCACATACGCTCACGCATCGCGTCGTCGACGATCCCGCGGGACCGGTGACGCAACACCTGCAAGATCGTGGTGCGCGCGTCCGATTTTTCGAGCATGACGGTTGCGAGATCTATCGCTCCCTGCGGCTCCACCCATTCTCGATAGAAACTGGTCGCCACGAAGTCGGAATGGGGCATGACGTCGGTCACGCCGACCGTCTGGCCTGCGGCGAGATCGAGATGACGATCGAGCAACGGATCAAGTTCTACATATCTGTCGCGATAGAGCTGGCGGAACCGGGTATCCGTGCCAAAATGCTCGTGGATCTCGATTGAAAGCCCGGCTGCATCCCTGGACAGGATGGTGGCGGCACATCCGCCGACGAAATTCGAAACCTGCTCCAATGCGGCGCTGCGTAGCGCGGGATTAGCCGCTGCATCGTAGATCTCGCCGACGAGCGACGAGAATCGGTTTGCCTGGAGGATCGTCATCGGACGAACGACGGGATCTGCGTATTACCCCGGTGGCGATAGGGGCGAGCGCGTCGGGAACTGAAGCAGGCCGGCCGGCCGATCGCCGCCTTGGACGGGGAAAAAATGCGACAGCGCAATGCTGGAATATCGAACATCGTCCTTGCGTAACGTCAACCGCAGGATGCGGCTTGGACGTTTTCGCCAAAGACTAGGATTAATGCGAACAGCAGTCGGACGGTGTGCGAAGCGTCACGCGCCCACTCGCGACGATCGGCTGCTGTCGCCTGCCCGGCTTGCGGACCCGCCTCCGCGGCCTACTTCCGGTTCTCCTCGCAAAATTTCAGTGCAGCGAGCGCCTCGCCGGCGCGCGGGACCTGCATCTCGATGCTGTCGTCGTCATCGTCCTCGAAATCGAGCGTGAGGCGCTTGGCCTTCGAGAGGCGATCCATGATCGACTGGTCGAATTCGAAGATGCCGCGTACCGTGGTCTTGTCCATCACCTCCCACTTCGCCTTCTTCATGATGTCGGCGTCATCGGTGGCGACGTCGGCCCGGAGGACCTCGCCGACCTTGTCCCACTCCCAGCCGTCGTAGATCATCACGATCACGATGGCCTTCTCGGAATAGGTGATGACGATGACGTAGTCGCGGTTCTCGTCCTCCTTGTCCTTGTAGCCGCGGCTCGCATTGCAATGCGTATCCTGCGTGCGCTTCTCGATGGTCCAGTCGCCGACCTTGGATTGTTGCGCTAGCGCGGGCCCGGCGCTCCAGGCGCCTGCGAGCATTCCGGCGACGAGAAGGAATCGTCTCATGTCAGCCTCCGGCGTATTCCCCGGAGCCGAGATGATCACCTCTGCCGACGGCCCGCAAGAGCTTCAGGCCGCGGGCAAGGCAGCGGCAAGCGGCTTCCATCCTAACCCCGCCGCGGCACGATCGCGATCGGAGTGAAGGTGTAAACCTCCTCGCCGTTCTGGTTGAACATCGTCCATTTCACCAGCGCGATGCCCTGCGGCTTCGACTTCGACGGCGTCAGGCTCATAACCTCACCGACCAGATGCAGACGGTCATTGGGCCGCACCGGAATGGTCCAGCGCAACCCGTCGACGCCTGCGCCGATCAGCGGATGCGGGCCGAAAGGACGGGTCTGGATCGCGAGGTTCATGGCAATCGCGGCGGTGTGCCATCCTGACGCGGCGAGCCCATTGAACAGGGTCCCCCTGGCGGCTTCGTGGTCAAGATGCATCGGCTGCGGATCGAACTCGGCCGCGAAGCGCTTGATGTCGGCTTCGGTGACCCGAACTTCGGGGGATTTGAACCGCATTCCGATGCTGAGATCGTCGAACCACTCGACCTGCGCCATGATTTTGCCTCGTCATGCAAGACCGCTTGCGAAGACGCGCGGCCAAAGAAATTGAGCTAAATGCGCGATGTAGCGGGTCCGCGGCGCACAAACCAGCCCAGGGTTCCCCAAGAAACCCCTTTCCCGGTGCGACGAAACACGCCTGAAACAGTTGGCCGGTTATCTAGTTGTCAAAATCATACAGGGACGGCCACCATGCAATTCCTTCTTGATCTGATCCTGGATTATTCCTGCTGCCAAAACCTCGTCGCCCGGCCGCTGCGGGAGGATGAGCTATGATCGAGCTGATCTCCGCCATCCTCGCTCTTTGCAGCATCGGCGTCTTCGCGGCGCATGCGCTGGATGCCTATCGCACCACGCATTCCTGAGCGCCCTGCGCTCGTCGCGTTAGAACGGCCGCCGGTAAAAATGCTCCGAATGCGTTGCCGGCGGAAACCTGTTGGCTAGCGCCAGCGCGGACTTTTCGTCCGTCTCGAGCGCAATCTTCTGCGCGAGCATCACGTCGCCGGGTACCAGGAAGCCTGACGGGACGAAGCACCACCCCATCATTGCCATGCCGGCATCGTCGATTTCGTGGACATTGGCGGCCGTGCCGTAGTGGATGCGATACCTCTTGCCGGTATCGCAGCCGATCACGTCGAAATACCGGTACTGCTCGAACTGGGCGCGCTGCTCCGGTGTCAGCCACTCGGCCAGAAGCCGGCGACCGCGCGCATCCGGCGTATTCTCGCCGAAGAAGCGACGGTAGAGTTCGCGCAGCGCATGCAAGCGCGCACGCGCCGGCGCGCGGAACCTGAGTGCCGCGAACATGAGCAGCTCAGATCAGCCGCCGACCAAGCGGGGATAGAATAGCGTTTCCTGCGCGGTCGGGTCGAAGGACTTGATACGGGTTACTTCGCCGGGCCCGGTTCGGAAGGCGGCGGTAAAGCCGGCTCCGGTCAGCTCCCGAAAGCGCTGTTCGGCCCGCGCCAGCGCTTCGGCATTGTCGGGGTCAAACTCGTGGCGTGTGTCGCCAGTCTGGTCCATCACGATCTGGGTTGCCATGTTGAGCCTCCTCATGCCCAGCCCTGAATCTGATCAAAGCAAACCTCATGCCGTCGGTTCCTGATAGCAACAACTTTCTCGCGCGAGCGCATCACGCCTTGCTGAGCTGGTCAGCGTGAAGCGGCGGTCCCCCCTTCGTCGATCTGCCGTCCCATCAGCGCGATTGCCTTCTGATAGACGCCGGCCGCATTCCAGGCCTCGATCGCGGCGAAATTCGGCTCACCCGGCTGGTAACCGGCTCCCGCACGCCAGCCATGGGCCTTCAGGAAATTCGCGGTCGAGTTCAACGCATTGGCGGCAACCTCTAGATTGCCGGTGCCGTAGGCCAGGATGTTCTTGGGCATGAACTGGGTCTGGCCGACCTCGCCATGCATGGAGCCGCGGGTCGCTCCCGACAGGGTGCCGCGGTCGATCAGCTTCAGCGCCGCATAGAGCTGGTCGGTGAAGAACTCAGGGCGGCGGCAGTCATAGGCAAGGGTCGCGATCGACGACAGCATGTTCTGGTTGCCGCGCTGACTGCCGAAGCCGGTCTCCATGCCCCAGATCGCGATCAGCGGCCCGGGCGGGACGCCATAGCGCTGCTGGATCGAGGCGAACAAGGCCGCCTGCGACTGCTTGAGCTGCCGTCCCTTGGCGACGATGGTGGTGGCCCCGCGCTTGGCGAGGAACTGATCGAGCGACAGCGAGAAGCTGCGCTGGCCGCGGTCGGCTGCGATGGTCGCGCTGGCGTAATTCGTCTGCATCAGGGCGGAGATCGCGGTCTGGCCGATGCCCTTGCCCTGCGCCTCTGCACTGAACTCGCGCTTCCAGCCTTCGAACCCGGCCGGCGTGCTGCCGCATTGCGCCGCCTCGGCCGCGGGCAGAGAGAGAAGCAGCGCGGCCGCGCCGATCACCGCCGTCGCGACTGTCCTGCCCATGATCATTGCTCGTTCCTCTCCTTACGGCGCGACCGGCTCGCGCGAGCGCATGATCCTACGTCGGTTGCGATCGCTCAAGTCCCGACAGGTACAATCGATCCAAGCAAAGCTCTTGACACCGGCAAGTCGCGACGCCCGCAAGTCACGCAGCCCCCGTTCCCGCCAGGAAGTTCACCTTGATGCTCTGGTGCTGCTGGATCACGCCGCTCAAGCCGGGACGGGGCGCCGCCCGCCTCCGCGGCCGTCCCCTAAGTCAATTCCAATCCATCCAGGCTGCCCTCCTTGCGCCATTTGTCGAGCAGCCGCAGGAACGCCACCGGCCCGCGCCAGTACTGGCTGTTTCTTGCCGCAATCGGGTCGAACACGCCTTCATTGTTGTAGTAGCCGGGCGTGCATTCGGCGAGATAGGTCTGGCGACCGAGCGCGGCCTTGACGACCTCGTCGACCCAGGCGCCCTCGGCAGCGAGCGTCGGCTCCAGCGTTCTGGCGCCACGCTTGCGCGCCTGATCGATGACATAGGCGATGTGCTGCGACTGCTCGTCGATGATGTGCGGGAAGTTGGCGCTCTGGCCGGCCTGCACCGTGACGATCAGGAAGCAGTTCGGGAAACCGCGGCTATAGAAGCCGTGCATCGTCTTGACGCCGTCGCGCCAGCGCTCGGACAGGCTCATGCCGTCGCGGCCATAGACCTCAAAACCCATGCGGCGGGCATAATCGGTGCCGACCTCGAAGCCGCTGGCATAGATCAGGCAGTCGAGCTCATAGGCCGTGCCATCGACGATCACGGCTTTCTCCGTGATGCGCTCGACGCCCTGCCCCCTGGTGTCGACGAGATGCACGTTGGATTGATTAAAAGTGTCGAGATATTCGTCGTGGAAGCATGGCCGCTTGCAGAACGCCTTGTACCAAGGCTTGAGCGCGGCCGCGGCTGCCTCGTCCTTCACCACGGCATCGACGCGCGCGCGGATCTCCGCCATCTTGCGGTAGTCGGCCTGCTCGATGACCTTCAGCGCCTCCTCCAGCGAGGTCACCGGCTGCGGCTGGCGGCGCGGCGCCAGCAGGATCTCGCCAAGCAGGCCGGTCCAGCCGTCCCGCACCAGATCCTGCTCGAACGGCTCGCCCGAGATCACGGCGGTGAAATTGTCCATGCGCTCTCGTTGCCAGCCGGGCTTGAGGCTCTGCGCCCAGCTCTGATCCGTCGGCCGGTCGTCGCGCACGCCGATCGCCGACGGTGTGCGCTGGAAGACGTAGAGCTCCTTCGCCGAGCGGCCGAGATGCGGCACGCATTGCACGGCGGTGGCGCCGGTGCCGATGATGCCGACGCGCTTGTCGGCAAGGCCGGCGAGACCACCTTCAGCCGTACCGCCGGTGTAGGCGTAGTCCCAGCGGCTGGTGTGAAAGCTGTGTCCGGCAAAACTTTCGATGCCGGGAATGCCCGGCAGCTTCGGCCGGCTCAGCGGGCCGCCGGCCAGGATGACGAAGCGCGCGCGGATGCGATCGCCGCGATCGGTCTCGACCAGCCAACGCGCCTCCGGCTCCTGCCATTCCATCCGCGAGATGACGGTCTGAAACAGCGCGCGCTCGTAAAGTCCGAAGTGACGGCCGATACGGCGGGAATGTTCGTAGATCTCCGGCGCCCGCGCATATTTGCGCACCGGCATGTAGCCGGTCTCCTCCAGCAGCGGCAGATAGATGTAGCTCTCGGTATCGCAGGCCGCGCCGGGGTAGCGATTCCAGTACCAGGTGCCACCAAAATCGGCGGCCTTTTCCACGATGCGGAAATCCGCGATGCCGGCTTCGCGCAGGCGCGCGCTGCAGAGAAGGCCGCCAAAGCCGCCGCCGACGATGAGCACTTCGGTCTCTTCGCTGACAGCCTCGCGCGCAAATCCCGGATCGGCCCAGGGATCGTCGAGATAGCGGCCGAAATCGCCTGATACCTCGACATATTGCGCCTTGCCCTCGGCGCGCAGACGGCGATCGCGCTCGTCGCGATAGCGCGCGCGGAGTGCGGAAATGTCGATCGTAGATGTGCCGGCTGCGCCGGTCTTGTGTCTTTCCGCTGACATCCATTTCCTCCACGGCAGACGCTGCTTCGCCGGCAGCTCACCTCACGTTAGCCCTGAAAAAGTGACGCACGCAATCGCGTCCGCCGTTTTTTGCGTGAACGGCGCGTGACGTTCCGGTAACCTCGCGCGCAAATCACAAGCACCATGCAACGACATGGCCATCCGGAGGAAATGATGCAGGGATTGATGATGGACATGCCGCTGCTGATCAGCGGCCTGATCCAGTACGCCGCCGACTATCATGGCGAGGCGGAAATCGTCGCGCGCGAGATCGAGGGCGACATCCATCGCTACACCTATGCGGATGCTCATCCGCGCATCAAGCGCATGGCGCTGGCCTTGAAGCGTCTCGGCATGACTCCTGGCGACCGTATCGGCACGCTGGCCTGGAATACCCACCGCCATTTCGAGATGTTCTACGCCGCGCCGGGCATGGGCTATGTGCTGCACACCGTCAATCCGCGGCTGTTTCCCGAGCAGCTCGTCTACATCATCAACCACGCCGAAGATCGCCTGCTGTTCATCGACCGCGCCACGCTGCCGATCGTCGAGGCGATCGCGCCGCAATTGAAGACGATCGAGGCTTACGTCGTGATGTCCTCGCGCGAGCGGATGCCGGAGACGAAGCTTGCGAACGTCCATTGCTACGAGGAGCTTCTGGGACGGGAGAACGACGCCGGTTTCACCTGGCCGGAGTTCGACGAAAAATCCGCCTCCACCATCTGCTACACCTCGGGGACGACGGGAAATCCCAAGGGGGTGATCTATTCGCACCGCGCCGCGATCCTGCAGACCATGACCTGTTGCAATTTCGACTTCCTGCCGGGACACGCCGAAGGGGTGCGCGAGGTGATGATGCCGATGGCGCCGCTGTTCCACGGCAATGGCTGGAATATGCCGTTCACCGCGCCCTATACCGGCTCGAAACTGGTGCTGCCCGGCCGCAACTATGAGCCCGACAAGCTGTATGAACTGCTCGAAGGCGAGAAGGTGACGCTGTCGGCGGGGGTGCCGAGTTTCTGGCTGATCCTGCTCGACTGGCTGGGCCGCACCGGCAACAAATTCTCCACGTTGCGTGCAACGCTGTCGTCAGGATCGGCCCCGCCGCGCGCCATGGTCGAGAAGCTGAAGCGCGATTACAACATCGACTACGTCCAGGCCTGGGGCATGACCGAGGCCCTCGGTTGCTCGATGCCTGGCTTGCGGCCGGGCTCCGAGCATCTCGGCGACAAGGAGAAATTCGACCGACGCCAGGTCTCGGGCCGCGCCTGTTTCGGCACCACCTTGCGCATCGTCGACGATGGCGGCAACGAGCTGCCGCGTGATGGCAAGTCCGTCGGTCATCTGCGCGCGCGTGGTCCCTGGGTCGCCTCGGGCTATATGAAGCTCGACGAAGGCCTCGACCGCGACGGCTGGCTGATCACCGGCGATATGGCCGTGATCGACCCGCAGGGCCACGTCACGCTCACCGACCGCTCCAAGGACGTGATCAAGTCCGGCGGCGAGTGGATTTCCTCGATCCAGCTCGAGGACGTCGCCTTGTCGCATCCCGACGTGCTGCAGGCTGCCGTGGTCGCGATTGCGCATGAGAAGTGGCAGGAGCGCCCCCTGCTCCTCGTGGTTCGCAAGAAGGGCGCGACCGTCGACGGCAAGACCCTGCTCGACCACATGCGCCCGAAGATCGCGAACTGGTGGATGCCTGATGCCGTCGAGTTCCTGGACGAATTCCCGATGACCGGCACCGGAAAGGTGCTCAAATCCGCGTTGCGCGAGAAGTTCAGGGACTACCGCGTCGCTTGAGGCGGCACGCGATCACGCTGACGTCCGCGCCGTCCATCGCTCAAGGAGACGAAAGATGCTGTACCCGATGTCGGCCAAAGTCGTCGAGCTCAAGCGCAAGCTCGAAAGTTTCATGGACCGGCACATCTATCCCAATGAGGAGCGGTTCTATCGCGAGGCCGAAGAGCTCGGGCCCTGGAAGGTTTATCCCGTCGTCGAAGAATTGAAGCCGCTCGCACGCGCGGAGGGCCTCTGGAACCTGTTCCTGCCGCAGTCCAGTCACGGCGCGGGCCTCACCAATCTCGAATATGCCCCGCTCTGCGAAGTGATGGGCCGTTCGCATCTTGCGCCCGAAGTGTTCAACTGCTCGGCGCCGGACACCGGCAACATGGAGGTGCTGGAGCGCTACGGCACGAAAGAGGACAAGGAGCGCTGGCTGAAGCCGCTGCTCGCGGGTGAAATCCGCTCCTGCTTTGCCATGACCGAGCCTGCGGTCGCCTCGTCCGACGCGACCAACATCGAGAGCTCGATCGTACGCGACGGCGACCATTACGTCATCAACGGGCGCAAATGGTACACCACCAACGCGACCGATCCGCGCTGCATGATCTGCATCTTCATGGGCAAGACCGACCCCGACAATCCGGACCGCCACGAGCAGCAATCCATGATCCTCGTGCCGATGGACACGCCAGGCATCGAGGTGAAGCGTCCCCTCCCCGTGTTCGGCTTCTACGGCGTGCCCGACCGCGCTTCCGAGGTCGTCTTCACCAATGTGCGGGTCCCGAAGGAGAACATGCTGCTCGGCGAGGGCCGCGGCTTCGAGATCGCGCAGGGTCGCCTCGGCCCCGGCCGCATCCACCACTGCATGCGCCTGATTGGACTGGCCGAACGCACGCTGGAAAAGATGTGCCGCCGCGTCCGCAGCCGCGTCGCCTTCGGCAAGCCGGTCTCCGAGCAGACGGTGACGCAGGAGCGCATCGCGGAATCCCGTATCATGATCGAACAGGCCCGGCTGCTGACGCTGAACGCCGCCTACGCAATGGACACGGTCGGCAACAAGGTCGCGAAGAGCGAGATCGCGATGATCAAGGTCGCCGTACCCAACATGGCCTGCCAGATCATCGACTGGGCGATCCAGGCCCATGGCGGCGGCGGCACCTCGAACGATTTTGGCCTGACGCAGGCCTATGCCACCGCGCGTCTGCTGCGCCTCGCCGACGGCCCGGACGAGGTACACAGAAACCAGATCGCGCGGTTGGAGTTGAGGAAATATTCAAATGCCTGAGCAGGCGTTGGCCCATCAGTAAGCATCGAAGCCAACGCAATGGAATCGGCGTCTAATCGAAGCTTGGCGGCTCATCGATGGATACCGGCACATCCTTCTGCTTCGTAGCTGCTTCGAGCAACGCGTTGAAGATTATGATCGGCAGGTAAAACATAAGCATGATCGTATTCCTCCTGCTGTGACAACCTCGGCTTACAGGGCCAAGTTCCTCGAATTGACACTCGCCGGCCTCGGAACATTCTCGTGGCTTACTTGGCTACCGACGAAACCAAGTCTCGAAGAGTCTCAGGAACGCATCGCGTCAATCGCATGAGCGATCAACACCATCGCGCTCGCGGCGATGAGAAACACAAGCAACCAACTCACGTCCGCCTCCAACGCCGGGAGTGAACGCGGTCATCCTTGCACAGTCAAAAACCATCCGACCGGAACCGCTATTCAGCGGCTCGCTGATGCTTCGCAGCAACAAGTGCATCCGCTGTCGGTCCTATCGGCAGAACGCCAAAAGGAGCAACGCGCCAACCACGCATGCCGCTAGGACTAAAAACCAAACGCCCAAAGCAACTCCCCCGACTCACACACGCGAGGCAGGATTAGCTCCACCATTTGGTATTGAAACGGTCGTTGCCGGTTTTTCCCCAACCCAAACGCGACTCCATCTGCGCTCGCGTTAGTCCAATACCTCCACCGTCGCCGAACGTCCCGCAACCAGCGACATCGCGTCGGGAACAGGATCCAGCGCGATGCGCACCGGCACCCGCTGGGCCAGGCGCACCCAACTGAAGGTCGGGTTGACGTTGGCGAGCAGGTTGGCGCCGTCGGCGCGGTCACGGTCCTCGATGCCGGCGGCGATGCTCTCGACGTGGCCTGACAGCGTGGCCGTCTCGCCCATCAGGCGGACCCGCACCTTGTCGCCGACGCGGATGCGCGCGAGTTTTGTCTCCTCGAAATAGCCTTCCACATGCAGCGTGTCGGTGTCGACCAGCGCCATCACGCCCTTCCCGGCCGTGACGTAGGCGCCGGGGCGCAGGTCCATGTTGGTGATCACGCCGTTCACGGAGGCATGGACCTCGCTGCGATCGAGGTTGAGCTGGGCGACGGCACGGTCGGCGACGGCTTGATCGAAGGCCGCCTTGGCCTGGAGCTGGGTTGCCAGCACCTGTTCCTGCTTCTGCTGCGACACAGCATCCGTCGTCAACGCGCTGTAGCGCTTCAGGTCCGCATTGGCCTGATCGAGCGTTGCCTGATGACCGGCCACCGACGCATCGGCCTGGCGTAGCGCCAGCGCAAAACGTTCGCGATCGATCCGGAACAGCACGTCACCGCGGCGGACTTTCTGGTTGTCCTTGACCAGCACCTCGGTGACGAAGCCGGAGACATCGGGCGCGACCTGGACCACGTCGGCACGGACGCGGCCGTCGCGGGTCCAGGGCTGCTCCATGTAGTAGGCCCAAAGCTCGCGGCCGACGGCGAGCGCGGCGACGACGGCGATGACCGTCACTGCGAGGCGAGCGAGCCAGGCGAAATTCCCCTTCATGAAAGATACTCCGAGAGGTAGACGACGCCGCCGAGAAGGCAGACGAAGATCGAGAAATCGAACAGCGCGCGATGCCAGACCAGTCGGTAGAGGTCGAAGCGCTGCATGAGCCGGCGCAGGATCGCGCTGAGGACGTAAGCGACGATGATCCACAGGAGCAGCGACGGCACGAGCACGCCGTAGATGTCGATCACATATCTCATGCCGCAACACTCTCACCCGCGCGTGGCCGGTAAGCCGGCGCGTCCGGAAACAAGCCACGCCTGATACCGACGAGACCTATCAGGGCGTCTTCGCGCGCGCTGTCATTGGGATCCTTCACCGCCTGGGCCAATGCCCGGTCGACGCTCGTCAGCAACTCGGCCGGCATTCCGTCGCCCGCGTAACTGCGGCAGGCTACGGCGAGCCGATCGAGCATGTCGTCGATGACGGCAATGGTGGATGCCGCAAGCCCATAGCGGGCGCGGCGCAGATCGATGATGTTGATCCCGATCCGAAGCTGGGCGAGGCTGTCGGTGTCGCGGCGATCGCTCTCCGAGAGATAAGCGATGCGCTGCACCAGAAGCCCGAGCCGATGCAGCATGAGGCCCGCGAACTCGGCGCGATCGCGCTGGCCGCGCCGTTCGGCGGCGACCGCGAGTGCCTTCCAGTTCGACAGCACCAGGCGATTGGCGACCCATTCCGCGCCGACGCCGCGCGCAATCCGCGTCACGATCTCGGCGATGACGACGCCGATGAAGAAGGCCACGGCGGAATTGGCGTAGGATGCAAAGTCCGCGCTGTAGGTCGACTGGATTGCAAGCAGGGTTGCAGTGTTGGCCGCGAGCGCCATCCCGGTTCCCGCCGTGGCCGGACGGCCGATCAAGAAGCCGTAGAGCAAAAAGGTCGGCGCCAGTGCGACCACCAAGACCTCGAGATGGGAGATCGCGGGGACCACCGCGAACAGATAGACCGCGACGACGACGATGGCGACCAGCGACCACCGGCCAAAGCTGCGAATGAAGCGCGCGGGCTCGTCTTGCGCGGCGAAGAACGAACAGGCGACTGCCGCCATCATCGGTGCCGACGCACCGTCCGGCCAGCCGGTCCCGATCCAGAACGCACAGCAGATCAGGATGGCCACGACCGCGCCGGCGGCCGACCACAATGCAAGGCCGCGGTCGCGGTGACGCACGGGCGCGGCACCGGCCTCGGAATGGAAAGTCAGTTCGAGCGTCGAGACGTTGCGGCTCTCGGCAATCGCCTCGGTCAACACACGGCAATCGCGCGAGAGGTCGACCAGCTCGCGCAGCCGCGACAGCAGACTTGTGGTGATGATCCGCTCCCAGTCGGCGCCGCCGTCGAGCACCGCCTGCTGCTCCGAGATCGCGGCCCGGATCCGCTCGGCCGGCCGTCGCTCGCTGACATCGCTCGCGATCCATTGCGCGAGATCCTCAAGAAGCCGCTTCAGCTCGGGTTGCCGCCGCAAGGCCTCCTCCCCCAGCGCGGCCAGCCGATCCTCGAGCGAGGCGATCACCGGCAGCAGAGTCAGCATGCGCAGCCGGATTTCACTGAGGCCGGTCACGGCATTGCGGTCGGTCAACCGGTCATAGGCAAGATGGGTGGAGAGCGTGTCGATCTCGACAATGTCGGTCGCAAGCTTCAGGCGCTTGCCGCGACGGGTTTCGCCTGAGCCCTCCCGCAGCAGCACCACCTCGCTGAGGCGGCGCGCATCCGACAGCCAGCTGTCGACGCGGTGGGCCACGGCCGGTGCGACGCTGCGGGGAAACACGATGGTCGAGACCAGGCTGGCGCAGATGATGCCGAGCGAGATTTCCTCCACCCGCGCAACTGCGGTGTCGAAGATGGCGCCGGGCTCGGACACGGAGGGAAAGCCGATCAGGGCGACCGTGTAGCCGGCCAGCATGAAGACGTAGCTGCGCGGCGTGCCGTCGAGCAGCGAGAGATAGAGGCAGAGCCCGACCCAGAGCGCGATGGCGAGGCAGAGCAGTTCCGGCGCATCGATCAGGTTCGGCACCAGCGCCACCGTCATGGTCGCGCCGACCAGCGTGCCCATCACGCGGAAGAACGCCTTCGAGCTGGTCGCGCCCGCCAGCGGCTGCGAGGTGATGTAGACGGTCGCCATCGCCCAATAGGGCCGCGGCAGGTCCATGGCGAGTGCGATGACGAGCGCCAGCATCGACGCAGCGAACGTCTTCAAAGCGAAAACGAGGTCCGCATGGCGGACCAGGAACGGCTCGTCTGCGCGCATGACTATTTCGCCTCGGAAAACGTCTTGGCTTCATGCAGGCGACTGGCCCGCTGCTCGATGCGCTGGAGCGTCTCGAAGGTTATCGCAAGTTCATCCGCGCCGATATCCTTGAGCAGGCTTGTCCGCACCCGCCGCAGCACCCGGTTGGTCTCCTCGACCTTGGCCTCGCCCGCCTTCGTCAGATGTAGCGTTTTGGCACGCCGGTCGGTCGGATCCTCGCGGCGCTCCACGAGGCCTTCGGCCTGGAGCAGGTCGATCAGCCGGACCAGCGACGGCCCCTCGACGCCAAGCTCGTCGGCGAGCACGCCCTGACGGACATTCTCGCCCTGGCGCGACAGCAGCAAAAGCGGAATCGCGGTCGCATAGGACAGGCCGTGATCGGACAGCGCCTGATCCGACTCGCGGCGCCACGTGCGAGCGAGACGCGCGATGACCCGACCGATTTCGGAATGGATATGTGCCTGCGCGGGGGCCATGCAAATTAGATAGGACACTAACTATTAGGCTACAACTATATAATCCGGCGTGGTGCGATCGATCACGCAAATGCGACAACGCGGCATGGGACCGGGTTCCACGACTGAGGCAAGGGAGGCGATAGCGGTCGAGAGCGCGCTGACGCTCGTCCCGACCTTCGTCGTCGTCGCCGTGGACGCCACGGGAATGGGAATCATCCTGCCGCTGCTGCCGTTCTATTCGCAGCGGCTCGGCGCCACGCCCTTCCTGCTCGGCGCGCCGATCTCGGTCTATGCCGTCTGCCAGCTCGTTGCCGGCCAGCTCATTGCCGGCCCCGTGACCGCGGAGCTGTCGCGCTCGACCGCTCAACCGCCAGGGCATGATCATGGGCCTCTATCAGTCCCTGATGTCGGGCGCAAATGTCAGCGCCCCGCTCTTGAGCGGCGCGCTGATCGGTCATCGGCTGTTCGCACCTGGGCGCTCGCGCTGGCGGCAATCGCAGCAATCGGCGCGTTCCTGGCGGCCAGTTGCTGGATACGCCGCGGACGCGGTAGCGCCCTCGCCTCAGTTCACCACGTAGACATCAGGATCGAAGCTCGAGCTCGGCTTCTTGAAGGCGTTGCGCAGGGCCGCCGACATCGGGACGTTGTAGTTGAGGCCGTTCGGCGGCGTCGGGGATTCCAGCCACCTCTTGTAGAGGACCTCGATCTCCGGGCTCGCGTAGAGCTCTGCCGTGGCGCGATCGGCGAGCGCCTTGAACGGCGCGTCCTCCCGCCGCAGCATGATCCCGTAGGGCTCCGGCTTCGAGAACGTTTCTTCGCTGATCATGAACAGCGCCGGCTCCTTGGATCGTGCGATCGCGACCGCGAGCTGGACGTCGTCGAGCGCGTAGGCCTGGGCGCGGTCTGTCTCCAGCAGCAGGAAGGCCTCTGCCTGGTCCTTGGCCGGCATCACATTGATGCCGAGGTTGCGTTCGGTGTTGACCTTGGCGAGCTGCGTCAGGTTGACCGACCCCGCCACCGCCGTGACGGCCTTGCCCTTGAGATCGTCGATGGTGTTGATCTTTGCGGCCTTCTTGGCGGCAAACCGCGTCGCGCTGAGGAAGTGTGTATTGGTGAAGGCGACCTGCTTCTGGCGGTCGGCATTGTTGGTGGTCGCCGAGCAATGCAGGTCGAGCGTGCCGTTGACCATCAGCGGGATGCGGTTCGACGACGTCACCGCGAGAGTGTCGACGGCGATGTCGGGCATGTTGAGCTGCTTCTTCACGGCGTCCACGATCTTGAGGCAGATGTCCATGGCAAAGCCGACCGGCTTCTGGTTTCCGTCCAGATAGCTGAACGGGACCGAGGCCTCCTGATAGCCGAGTGTGATCTTCTTGGTCTCCTTGACCTTCTGGAGCGTGCCCGACTGGTCTTCGGCTGAAGCTGCGCCCGCAAGACATGTGACGGCCAGGAGAACGGTGGGAAGACGCATCGGGGGCTCCTAAAAGGGGGTCATCGACTCGTGTCGAGACGCTATCGCGGAGCTAATAGCCCAGACATCCGCCAGCCGCCAGAAGAGGCAGCGTCTACCAGCTATCGCGCTTTTATATACAACCGGGCCGAAGGGAGCCTCAGGCGCGCTACTGACAGGTCAGCTGCTGTTCGAACCAGCCGCCCAGTCGCTCCGACAGGGGCGGCCAGGTCCGCTGGAAGCCGGCGAGCCTGCCAACATTGGCGCGGTACATCGCCCGCAACTCCTGTTCGATGGCCGGCAGATCAACGCCGGCGCAGACCCCATCCCTGACGATCGACTTGCCGGCAACGACGACCTCTTTGACCAACCATGCGTTGCCGCGCGCGAATAGCAGCGCCATGGGATCGACGGGCATGATCCGGTCGCGATCGAGCCGATCGAGATCGATCACGACGTAGTCGGCGGGGTTGCCCGCAACGAGCTCGCCGCTCCCCGGCGCGCCGGTCGCGCGGCGCCCGTTGCGGATGGTGAGCGCGAACATCTCGGCCGGCGTCCATGTCGCCTTGAAGCCGAGGCCGCCATGGGCCATCTGCACCAGCCGCATCTCGCGCAGGATGTCGTCGTCCTCGTCCAGCGCCAGCCCGTCGACGCCCACCGCGATGGCGCAGCCGCATGCGTGCGCCGCGGCGATCGGGGCGAGCCCCGAGCGCAGATGCATGTTCGAACTGAAATTGGTGACGATGCGCGCGCCGGAGGCCGCGATCATCTCCAGCTCATCGGGACGAGCGTGGATGCAGTGCGCCAGCGTCAGCCGCTCCGAGAGGAAGCCGATGTCGCGGAGCCAGCGCACCATGTCCGGAAAGTTCTGGTCGGCCCAGGCACGCTGATACACGGTCTCCAGCAGATGCATGTGAATGCGGCGGCCGGTCAGCGCCGAATTCTCGGCCACCGCCTCCAGCAGCGGCTTCGAGCACCATTGCACGCCCGCAGGCCCGAGCTGCACATCGACCATCGGGCCGGCGATGGCGGCGGCAATGGCATCGGTCAGCTCGACATAGGCCTTCGGCGCCATCGGCGCGCGGACGAACAGCTCCTCGATGGTCTTGCGGTCGTCGCGCGAAAGGCCGGAAAGCACCGGTTCAGCATCGCCATAAACGATCGGATTCTGGTCGCGCACGGCCATCGCAAAAGCGATGCGGATGCCGACATCGGATGCAGCCCTCGCAACAGCCTTGGCTTCATCGAGCAACGGCATCGTCCCGCTCGGGCGGGTGTAGTGCACCATCATGGCAGCGCAGCCGGCCTTGGCGGACCGGGCCAGCGCGGACGCCGCGGTCAGATAGGGATCGACGGGCGTGCCGAGCACGGTCCGCAGGATCCAGCTTTCCAGGGGCATGCCGACCGCGCCGAAGGACGAGGCGGTGGCGCGGGCATGATCGTGGGCGTTGACGAAGGCCGGAACGACGAAGGAGCGAGGACCGGCCTCCGCCCCTTCAGAGATACCGGTAATGACACCGCCGTCGTGCCGCAGCACGACGTTGTCGCTGACGCCGCGGTCAGGGCCACGGAACAGGGTGGCTGCCGAAATCTCCGTGGCCATGACCGTCGCTCCAAGTTTAGTTGGCAGTATACACCAGCTCCCGCTCCGCGCGCGGCGGCAGGAATTCGCGCGAGAAGACCTCCGCCGGCGTCGGTGCGCGGGCGAGCTGGTAGCCCTCGACCACGATGCCGATAGCCCGCGTCATGCGGTCGTCCTTGATGTCGCCGATGCCGATCTCCTTCATCTCCGGCGAGACGATCAGCTTCTCGAAGGAATATTGCAGCCGGCGCTTCTCGACGGCAACGTCGATCAGATTGTCGTAGTTCAGCGCGGCCTTCATCCCGGCGTTCTGGTCCTTGGCCACCGCGATCGCCCCCTTGTTGATGGCGCGAACGAGGCCGGCGACCGCCTTCGGGTTGGAGGCGAGCAGCTTCTTCGAGACCATCACGCCGTTAGAATAGAGATCGAGGCCGTACTCACCGAACGAGAACCACTTGAAGTCCTTGTCCGGGTCCTGGCGGTTGAGCACGAGGTTGAAGTAGCTGGTGATGTTGAAGACCAGCGCGGCGTCGATGTCGCCCTTGATTAGCATCGGCTCCTGGAGGTTCGGCGCCATGTTGGAGATCTTGATCTTCTCGCCGTCGAGCCCGTTCTTGCGGGTGAACACCGGCAGCAGGCGCGTCGTCGGCGTGCCCTGCGCGCCGCCGAGCGTATGGCCCTCGAAATCCTTGATGGTGTTGATGCCGCTGGTCTTCTTGGCGACGATCGCGAAAGGCGGCTGGTTCCACATCATGTAGACCATGACGGGCGCGTCCTGCGGCTTGGTCGAGGCGTTCTGGATGATCGCGTTGACGTCGCCGAAGCCGGCATCATAGGCACCGGACATGACGCGCGTGACGGTGGCGCCGGAGCCCTCGCCCTGGTCGATCACGACGTTGAGGCCCTCCTCCTTGAAGAAGCCGTTGTCCTTGGCGTAGAAGAACGCGGCGTCGCTGCCTTGCGTCTTCCAGCCCAGCGTGAACTTGATCGTGGTGTCTTCGGCCGTGGTGATGCCCGCGGACAGGGCCAATCCCAGCAGCGCAACAGTTACTTTTCTCAACATCGAGACCTCCTCAAGCTTCATTGCGTGACGGTGTGAAAAATCAGGTGGCGATCACGTCGTTCTTGCGCGTGGCCCAGCCGGTGACACGGCCTTCGATCAGCGAGAACACGGCGTAGAGCGCGACGCCGAGCCCGGCGAGCACGAACAGGCCGGCGAACACCAGCGGCACGTTGAAATTCGAGGACGCGGTCATCATGACGTTGCCGATGCCGCGGTTGGAGGCGACCGTCTCCGAAAGCACGGCGCCAACGAACGCGTAGGAGATCGCGACCTTCAGCGAGGCAAAGAAGAACGGCATGGTTCTGGGCAGACCGACGTTCCAGAGGATGTCGAACTTGCTGGCGCCGAGCGCCTTCAGCACGTCCTCGAGTTCGGGTTCGGTTGTCGCAAGGCCGGTGGCGATGTTGACCACGATCGGGAAGAAGCAGATCGACAGCGCGGTCAGCACCGCCGGCACGGTGCCCGAGCCGAACCACAGCACGAAGATCGGCACCACCGCGACCTTGGGGATCGAGGAGAAACCGATCAGCAGCGGATAGCAGGTGTCATAAGCCGTTTTGGAAACGCCGATGATTGCGCCGAGGGCGACGCCGAGCGCAACACCGAGCACGAAGCCGAACATCGTCGTCGCAAGCGTCTGCACGATATGCGGCCACAGCACCGGAAAGCGCTGGAACAAGGTCACGAACACCTGCGACGGCCGCGGCAGCACCAAATCCGACATGCCCGTCACCAGACAGAACAGCTCCCAGGCGACGAAGAACAGCACGATCAGCCCCGCCGACCACGCCTTCTGCCTGATATCGATCCCGAACATCAGCCTGTCCCCTGCTCAGCCGCGCTGCGCGCATCCTCGATGAAGGCGCGCAGCTTCTGGTTCAGCGCGACGAAATCCGGCTCGAAGGTCATGGCAACGGTGCGCGGCCGGGTGAATTCGACGCGGCTGTCGTCGAGGATGCGGCCGGGGCGCGCGCTCATCACGCAGATGCGGCTCGCGAGGAAGCCGGCCTCGCGCAGGTCATGCGTCACCAGCAGCACGGTCGGCTTATGCGTCATCCAGAGATTTTGCAGGATCGCCCACAGTTCCTCACGGGTGAACTGGTCGAGCGCGCCGAAGGGCTCGTCGAGCAGCAGCATGCGCGGCTCGTGGATCAGCGCGCGGCAGAGATTGGCGCGCTGGAGCATGCCGCCGGAGAGCTGCCAGGGATAGCGGCTGCCAAACCCCCTGAGCCCAACCTGCTCCAGCAGTGCATTGGCCCTGTCGCGGAACTCGGTCTTGCGCAGCCTGCGGAAGTTCGAGCGGAACGGCTCGACGATCTTCAGCGGCAGCATGATGTTCCGCTCGATCGTCATCCACGGCAGCATGGTCGGGTTCTGGAACGCCATGCCCACCCGCATCGCGCGCGCCGCCACCTCGCGGCCGCCGACGACGACGACGCCGCTGGTCGGCTGCACCAGCCCGCTGACGAGGCGCAGGATGGTCGATTTGCCGCATCCGGACGGGCCGACCAGTGCGACAAACTCGCCGTCGGCAATCCTCAGCGTCGTCTTCGACAGGGCCGGCACCGCCCGATCGCCGCGCCCGAAGGTCACGGAGGCGTCCGAGAGCTCGATGGCGGTCGCGGCGACGGGCTGGCCGTCAAACTGATCATTGGGTTGCATGCGCATCACGAGAAAAGTGCATGCAAGCTGAATGCCAGCGGCCAACCTCTGTGAAATCAACGGGCTGGCGAAACGCCGGGCCGAATGGCCGGATTCGATTTAGGCAGCTTGGGCCCCAAACTGCATGCAATTGGAGCGATGGATTGTCGTCGCCCTGTGCTAAAGGAGCGATGACGATCCCACTCCAAGGATTCGCCGATGGCGGGGCGCGCAAGCAGCAAGACTTCAGAATCGTCGGACAAGGTCAGCGTGATCTGCCGCGCGCTCCGGCGCGCGATCATCGAGCAGGCGCTGGAGCCCGGCGCAAAGCTGCCCGAGGATGCGCTCGGCGAGCGTTTCGGCGTCAGCCGCACCATTGCGCGCCACGCGCTGGGGCAACTCGCCGCGGAAGGCCTGGTCGAGCTCCGCCGCAACCGGATCGCGGTGGTCGCGACGCCGAGCTGGCAGGAGGCGCGCGATGCCTTTGACATCCGCATCGAGCTCGAACGGCTCGTGGTCCGCCAGCTCGCGGGCAAGCTGAGCAAGAGCCAGATCGCCGAACTGAACGCCCATGTCGACGCCGAAGACCGCGCGCGCGGTGGTACGGATGCGGTTTCGATCCGGCTCGCCACCGAATTCCACATCCTGCTCGCGCACATGACGAACAGCCCGATCCTGGTGCGCTATGTCAGCGAGGTCGCCTATCGCTGCTGCCTGACGTTGTCGCTCTACAGCCGGCCGCATTCGACCGAATGCGCCATCAACGAGCACCGCGCCATCATTGCTGCGCTCGCCAGAGGCGACGAGGCCAAGGTGATGGAATTGATGCACCATCACCTCGATTCCGTGGCCACTCGCGCACTGGTCGCCCCTGCCCCGCAGCGCGGCCGCGACCTGCTCGATATTCTCGCGCCCTATGCCGACGAGGTGACGAGCGATCGCGTCGTCAAGCTACCGAAGGTCGCCCGAAGGGGTTAAGCCTCGATCCCGCGCTGGACCAGAATGCGCTCGGCACTGTCGTTCCAGACGTCCATCTTCACGATCTGCCCGCCCCTCACGACGAAACGGTCGACGTAGCGATTGCCCTCGAACGGCGTGCCGTCCAACCACTCGCCGTAGAGCGTGCCGACGCTGTAGACGACAGTCTCGTCCGCGCCGGGGCAGACGTCGAACCGGTCCATCTTCTTCCTGACCCAGCGATAGCGTTTTGCGTTGAAGCCGGTCGGACCGCGCGGATGGTCGAACTCGCGTCCGCCTGTGAAGGTGATCACCGTGCCCGGCTTCATGTAGGCCGCAGCAGCGTCGGGATCGGGTATCATCGAGGCCGTCAGGTAGGCCTCGACAATCTCGGCGTCGGTCATCGGGCGTTCGGCTTTTGCGGGGGTGGACATGTCAGGTTCTCTTGGCGGGTTCTCCGGAAGCGCCGGCATACTACAATTCATGCCTCAAACTGCATGCATATTTTTTAGACAATTTGACGGCAGAACTGCACACAATCTGGAGCTGCCCGGTCCGGCAGCTTCCGCTAGGCTAACACACCCGAATCCGATGCCATGACCATCCAGACCGCCTTCGACCTGATCTTCCGCAACGCGCTGTTGCGATCATCCGCTGCACCCGTCGATATCGGCGTGAAGGGCGGCCGCATCGCCGCGATCGAGCCAAGGCTGACCTGCGAAGCCGTCGAGGTCGATGTCGGCGGACGCCTGGCCCTGCCCGGCTTCGTCGACACCCACATCCATCTCGACAAGGCCTGCCTGCTGGGCCGCTGCGGGCACAATCATGGCAGCGTCTCGGAGGCCATCCGCGCCGTCGCCGGGATGAAGAAGGATTTTACGGTCGAGGACGTCTACGCGCGCGGCGCTCGCGTGCTGGAGCGGGCAATCGTGCACGGCACGACGCGCATGCGTACCCATGTCGAGATCGATCCGCGCATCGGCTTACGCGGCTTCGAGGCGGTCAAGGCGCTCAAGCGCGACTATGCCTGGGCCATCGACCTCGAACTCTGTGTCTTCCCGCAGGAGGGCCTGACCAACGATCCCGGCGCCGAGGAGCTGCTGATCCAGGCGCTGCGCGACGGCGGCGAGGTCATCGGCGGCTGTCCCTATATGGACACGGACCCGAAC
The DNA here is from genome assembly GCF_004571025.1 of Bradyrhizobium niftali. Taxonomy (GTDB): domain Bacteria; phylum Pseudomonadota; class Alphaproteobacteria; order Rhizobiales; family Xanthobacteraceae; genus Bradyrhizobium; species Bradyrhizobium niftali. The sequence continues at coordinate 124,984 of NZ_SPQT01000003.1, forward strand.
GCCCATCTCGCGCGCATCTTCGATCTCGCGCAGGAGTTCGACGTCGACGTCGATCTCCATCTCGATTTCGATCTCGATCCGTCCTGGTGGCACCTCGACGAAGTCTGCCGGCAGACCGAGCGGCGCAACTATCAGGGGCGCGTCGCGATCGGCCATGCCACGAAACTCTCGGCGCTGCCGCCGGAGCAGCTGAAAGCTGCCACCGCGCAATTGGCAAAAGCCGGCGTTGCCGTCACCGTGCTGCCCGCGACCGATCTCTATTTGATGGGTCGCGAGGCCACCCACAACGCGCCGCGCGGGTTGACGCTCGCCCACAAGCTCGCGGGCGACGGCGTGCTGTGCTCGGTCGCGACCAACAACGTGCTCAATCCCTTCACGCCGTTCGGCGACGCCTCGCTGCTGCGGATGGCGAATTTCTATGCCAACGTCGCCCACGCCTCCGTGAGCGATTTCGACATTTGCCTCGATCTCGTGACCGAACTGCCGGCACGGCTGATGAACCTCGGCGATTACGGCATCAAGGTCGGCAATCCCGCCGATCTCATCGTGCTCGACACGCAAGACAGCCGCTTCGCCATCGCCGAGCTCCCCGATGTCATGATGGGCTTCAAGGCTGGCCGGCAAACTTTTGCGCGGCAACGGCCCACGCTGTTTCCACCACGGAGCTGAGCGGCGCCAAATCGTCCAACGGAGGAACCGGATGGCCTTCGACACACTCTTCCTCAACGCACGCTTCGACGGCGGCGCCCGACATCACATCGCGGTCAAGGATGGCCGTATCGCCGCGATCACGTCGGTTGACCAGCCACCCGCCGGTGCCGAGACGATCGATCTCAAGGATGCCCTCGTCGTTCCCGGCTTTGTCGAGGGTCACATCCATCTCGACACAAGTTTCTATGGCAACGCCTGGCGTCCGCACAAGCCATGCACCGACGGGTTCAACGTGCATGAACGCGTCGCCTTCCAGACCGAGAATATGGCCGAGGCCGCGCCGATGGACGTGCGGGCGCGCAACCAGCTCGATCTCTGTATCGGGCACGGCACGACGCAGATGCGCAGCCATGTCATGGTGGACGGCTCGGTCGGCCTGAAATCGCTCGAGACGATCCTGCGCGTGCGCGAGGAGTACAAGGGCCTGATCGACATCCAGCTCGTCGCCTTTCCCCAGAGCGGAATCCTGTCGAGCCCGGGCACGCCGCAGCTGCTCGACGAGGCCATCCACCTTGGCGCCGACCTCGTCGGCGGGCTCGATCCCGCAAGCTTCGATCGCGACGTCGAAGGGCATCTCGACGTCGTGTTCGGCGTCGCCAATAGGCACGGCGTCGATGTCGACATCCATCTGCACGACATGGGCACACTCGGCGCCTTCGAGATCGAGCAGATCGCGGCGCGCACGCGCGCGCTCGGCATGGAGGGACGCGTCGCCGTCAGTCACGCCTACGGGCTCGGAGACATCTCGCCAGATTACCTCAAGAAGATCGCCGATGTCCTCGCCCGCTCCGGCGTCGCGATCATGACCAACGCGCCGGGCGCGCGGCCGTTTCCGCCGATCCTCGCCTTGCGCAACGCCGGCGTAACCGTCTTCAGCGGCAACGACAACATTCGCGATTCCTGGTGGCCCTATGGCGACGGCGACATGCTGCGCCGGGCCACGACGCTCGGCTACCGCTCCGGCTTCAACATCGACGAGCAACTGCGCGCCGCATTCGACGTCGTCACCGCATCAGGCGCAAAGGCACTCCGGCTCGAAAGCTACGGGCTGCGAATCGGCGCGAAGGCCGATTTCGTGGCGCTGAATGCGGAACACGTTCCCGAGGCCGTCGTCGCGGTGCCGCAAGGGCGCTCCGTCTACAAGGACGGCAGGCTCGTCGCCGCGAACGGCAGGATGGTAGGGAAATCTGGCTGACGACCGGCCGCTTTCCGTTCGATGTTACCGCCAAGCTTTCCCAAATTCCGAATACGGTAGAATCCCGGATAGTAGATTCTCTCCGATTCCCGATAGGTGCGCGCATTGCAAGTCCCGCGGTGCCGGTCATAGTAGGGCCTGCACTGAAGTCTGCATTCTACGGGGAAGCATGGACATGTTCAGCGCATTCAGCAGCCATTCCGTTCGAGCGAGAACACCCAGCGAGATCGCCGTGAAGCGGCTCGACGGCATCGGGCACGTCCTGTCGGACCTCGCTCTCGCTGATGTCCAGACTGAGGATGACCTGACACGTGCGCTGATGACGCTCGACACCGCCGACAAGTGCATTCGGGCGATCCGCGCAGAATTCCGGACTGAACCTGCGAGCGACCGGCTGGTCCGCAAGGCCGAAAGCCTGATGGCATTGATTGAACGCGCCCGCGACGAACTCACGGCCTGTCGCGCGGCAGTGTCCTGAGCCGGCGCCGCCTTACTTCGTACGATTGATCTTCGCCAGGATCCGGTCGGCCTCGATGCGCCAGTCGGCGCTGCGGGCAAACTCCCCGGTGCCCCTGATGCCGAACAACCCTTCATCGGCGAGATCGGCGACCCAGGCCTGCCGCTCGGCCGTGCCCTGCGCCGACCACGGCGTCAGCCCCGCCTCGCGCACCGTCTCGGCGACCTCGCGCACCTCCTCCGCACGGCGGCGGCCGTGCTCGATCACGCGCTGGAAGAAATAGGCACCCTGCTTCTCCCAATTGATCGCGGGAAAGGTTTCCGCAAGCGAGGCCAGCACGGCATCCTCCACGCCATAGGCGCGCGCGGTGGTGAAACTCTCGATGACCATGGCCTCGAGGCCCTTGATCATGATGCTGCAGCACATCTTCACCGCGGAGGACACACCGAGCTTGTCGCTGGCGACCTTCGCGGCAAAGCCGATCGCGTTCAGCAGCGGCTCCAGCTCCTTCGCGCCGGGCCCTCCGAGCAGCAGCGGCACCTTGATGCGATTCGGCGGCACCGAGGTCATCACGGCACCCTCGACATAGCGCCCCGCAGCGCCGTCGATCAGCGCGGCAGCACGCTGCTTGGCACCGGGAGACGCCGAATTGAAATCGAGGAACCAGGTGCCCTGATTGATCGCGGCGGCGCAGGCCTTTGCGACCCGAACGGCCTGGCTTGCCGTGACCGCAGAGATGATGAAATCGGATTTCGCGGTCAGCTCGGCGTGAGAAGCCGCAAGACCAACGCCGAATTTCGCTGCATGCTGCTTCAGCGCAGCATCCTGCTCGCCACCGAGCTTGATGTCATAGGCGGCAACCTTGATGTCCTGCTGCCGCAAATCCTCGGCCAGGATTTTGCCGACCTCGCCGTAGCCGACCAGCCCGACCTGCCATCGTCTCGGATCTGACATCAGTTCAACCCTCGTGTCGTCTCGTCGAAGAGCTCCTCGACCGCATAGCGGCGCGGGATCAACGCCTGCTGGAATGCGTAGTCGACGATCAGCTCCAACGGTTTTCGGTTGGCTTCGATCCCGAACGGGACGAGGTCAGGCGTCGCCGCAGGTCCCACCTGCTCCTTGTTCCGCTTGAGCAGATCATAGACGCCTGCGACCATTTCGGGGCGCGACTTCGCGAGCGTCTCGGTCACGACCACGAGATGATTGACCGGCACGACACCGCGTCGGGCGTACCATGTGGCGGCCTCCGCGGCGGGATCGGGGAATAGCGGCTTGAGCCTGGGATTATCAGAGGTCTCGCCGAGGACGGCATCGAGCTCGCCGTCAATCAGCATCTGCAATATCTTCTTGTCCTTCGGCGCGCGCTCGGTGGCGTCGACATATTCGGCGACATGCGGGTCCTCGAACGTGACCCAGAGGATGTTGTCGAGATTGACGCCGTAATCGTTGGCGAGGATGCCCCTGATCCATGCGCCCGTCGTCGTCGTGAAGGAGCGGATGCCGACGCGCTTGCCTTCGAGATCGCCAGGCCCAAGCGTTCCCCGTTCCGGATTATAGAGCGCAAAGGAATGCTGGAAGCGGCCGAGCATGGTCGCCGGCAGCAGCACCAGCGGCTTGCCGTGGGCCTTCGCCATCAGATAGGTGACGATCGCCATCTCGCAGACGTCGAACGCCTGCTCGCGCACCATCGGCTTGAACGCCGTGTTGGTCGGCGTGTACTCGACGAAATCGAGGTCGAAAAGGTCGGAGCCGAGCTCGCCGCTCTTCACCGCCTGGACATGAGGATGACTGCCGAGCACGGCTTTCAGCTTGAGACGATCCATCCGCCCGCTCCGCTTCTGTTGTCCCGCTCAGACGTCCTCGGGATTATCGACATAGACGAGCCCGGCTTTCGCCAGCGCTTCGCGCATGCTGTACATGTCGAGGCCGAGCTCACCCGAAGCCAGCCGCTTGCGCTTGCCGCCCTCGTCCGCGTTGCGCTTCTTCGCCTTCTCGGCGACTTCGGCGGCATAGCGCTTCGGCACCACCACGACGCCGTCGTCATCGGCGACGATGATGTCGCCGGGATCGACGTTGACACCGGCGCAGACCACGGGGACGTTGACCGAGCCGAGCGTGGCCTTGACCGTACCCTTGGCCGAGACCGCGCGCGACCACACAGGAAACTTCATATCGTGCAGCGCTTTGACGTCGCGGCAGCCGGCATCGATGATCAGGCCCTGCACGCCGCGCGCCTGCAGTGAGGTGGCGAGCAGCTCGCCGAACATGCCGTCGGTATTGTCGGTGGTGCAGCCGACGACGAGAATGTCACCTGTCCTGCACTGCTCGACCGCGACATGGATCATCCAGTTGTCGCCGGGCTGCGAAAGCACGGTGACGGCGGGACCGGCGATCGCCGCACCCGGCCAGACCGGCCGCAGATAAGGCTTCATCAGGCCGATGCGGCCATAGGCCTCGTGCACGGTCGAGACGCCGTACTCCGCCATTCCAGCGGGATCGGCGCGCTCAATGTTGCGAACGACGACCGGCTTCATGCCAGCTCCTCCGCAACCGTCGGAAACAGACGCTGATAGGCCTCGCCATACGTCATGGGCACGCCGGTGTTGCGGCTGCCCTGGATGCCGCGGTTCAGCGCGACGCGCTCGTAATAGCCCCAGAGATGCTTTTGTGCGGCGAGGATCTGGAAGGCCTCGTACTTCTCCTTCCAGACCTCGTCGATCTTGAGGAGCAGGTCGGGCTTGTAATTGCATTGCTCCGGCTGGTGCGGCTCGAACAGGAACACCGGCGGCGCCGAATATTTGTATTGAGCGCCGGGCTTGTGGCCCATCGCCTGCGCGACCACGCGGGTCTCCTGCGCGAAATGCGCCGCGTTCGGATGGTCGAAATTATAGGGGTCTTCCAGCGCATGCGTCAGCACGAAGCTCGGATTGAGCTCGCGGTAGATGTCGACCATGCGATCGAAATGCGCTTCGGTGAGCTTCAGCGGATAGTCGCCGCAGTCGAAGAACTCGATCTCGGCGCCGAGCAGCTTGGCCGCCCGCTCCGCCTCGTCCTTGCGGCCGGCTTTAACCGATTCCAGCGTCGCACCCTTCTCCTTCCAGGCGAACTGGCTCTCGCCGCGCTCGCCGAAGGACATGCAGACGATCTTCATGCGATAGCCCTTCTTCGCATGCAGCGCGATAGCGCCGCCGGCTCGCCAGACGAAGTCGCCGGGATGGGCGGTGATCACGAGACCTGTTTTCATGGGACAAACTCCCCTCTTTCGTTCGTAGGCATCATAGGCTCGCTGCTTTACTCAGGCAGCCGATTCATCAGGCCGTGATGGCCGCTTGTTCCTCGCCGTCGAGCACGCGCCTCAGGCGCTCGTCGTCGAGCGCGCCCTCCCATTTGGCAATCGCGATGGTCGCAACCGCGTTCCCGATCAGATTGGTCGGCGTCAGCCCCTGCGACATCAGGCGATGGATGCCGAGTACCAGGGCAACGCTCGTCACCGGAATGGTGCCGGTCGCCGACAGCGTCGCTGCCAGCACGACGAAGGCAGCACCGGCGATCCCCGCCGCGCCCTTGGAGGTCACGAGCAGGATCAGCAGCAGCTCGATTTGCTCGGCAAGGCCGAACGGCGTGTTGGTCGCCTGCGCCAGGAACACCGAGACCGCGGCGAGGTAAAGGCACGTGCCGTCGAGATTGAAGGAATAGCCGGTCGGGATCACGAGGCCGACCACACTCTTCTCGCAGCCCGCCTTCTCCAGCTTGGTCAGCATCCGCGGCAGCACCGTCTCGGACGAGGTCGTGGCGATGCAGATCAGCAGCTCCTCCCAGATGTAGCGGATCAGCTTGACCAGCGAGAAGCCGCACAGCCGCGCCACGGGACCGAGCGCCACGATGATGAAGATCACGCAAGTGAGATAAAAGCCGCCCAGCAGCTTGCCGAGCGAGGCCAGCGAGCCGACGCCGAACTTGCCGACCGTGAAGGCGATGGCGCCGAACGCCCCGATCGGCGCCGCCCACATCACGAAGCCGACGACGGCGAATACCATCTTGGCGGCGATGTCGATCAGATGCACCAGCGGCGCGGCGCGCACGCCGAGCTGGACCAGCGCAAAGCCGCACAGCACGGAGATAAACAGCACCTGGAGGATGTTGCCCTCGGCAAAGGCGCCGATGAACGTCGCCGGCACGATGTTCAGGAGAAACGGAACGAAGCCGATGGCGCCGGTCTGCTTGACATAAGGCTCGATCGCGCTGGCATTGATGCTGGCGGGATCGATGTTCATGCCGATGCCGGGCTTGAGCAGATTGACCGCGATGAGACCGATGATCAGCGCGACCGTCGTCATGATCTCGAAATAGACGATCGCCTTGACCGCGACGCGCCCGACCCGTGCCATGTCGGCCATATGGGCGATGCCGTGCACGACGGTGCAGAAGATGATCGGCGCGATCAGCATCCGGATCGCCTTGATGAAGGCATCCCCAAGCGGCTGCATCTTTGCGCCCGCTTCGGGGTTGACGATCCCAAGCGCAATGCCGGCCGCCATGGCGATGAGCACCTGGATCCAGAGCTCCTTCCACCAGGCGCGGCTGCGCGGCTTGTCGATCGCCAGCGCCGTCATTGATCGAACTCGAACAGGCGCGCCGGGTTGTCGACGAGGATCTTCTGCTGGAATTCCGGCTCCGGCGCAAACAGCGGGATCAGGTCGACGAGGTCGCCGTCATTCGGCATCACCTTGACGTTGGGATGCGGCCAGTCCGTGCCCCAGATGACGCGGTCGGGCGCGGTCTCGACGATCTTTCGCGCAAACGGCACGGCGTCGGTGAAGGGCGGCCCTGCCGAGGACACACGCTCGGACCCGCAGATCTTCACCCAGCACTTCTCGTCGCGCTGCATCAGCTCGATCAAGATCTTGAACGGAAGTTGATCGAGCCCGTCCGCCGCCTTCACCCGGCCCATATGGTCGATGGTGTAGCTCAGCGGCAGCCTTGTCAGCATGTCCGCGTATTCAGGCAGGTCGATCGCATCGAAATGCAGGTCGATGTGCCAGCCGAGCGGCGCGACCATCGCGATGATGCGGTTGAACACGCGCTTGTCGGGGACACCGCCGAGATGGCGGACGAAATTAAAGCGGCAGCCGCGGAAGCCGCCCTCATGCAGCACGCGGAGCCCGCGTTCGGTGATGGTGTCGTCGATATTGGCGACCGCGCGGTAGGCACCATTGCTCTGCGCGATCGCATCGAGCGCGACCGTATTGTCGGTGCCGTGCACGCTGGCATTGACGATGACCGCGCGCTCGACGCCGAGCTTGGCATGCAGCGCACGGAAATCCTCCAGCGGCGCATCCGGCGGGGTGTAGGAACGGTCAGGCGCATAGGGGTATTTCGCGCCGGGCCCGAAGATGTGGCAATGCGCGTCGCAGGACAGCTTTGGCAGCTTGAACTTCGGCGTGCGCGTGTTCGGATCGGGCGGCGGAATGGTCGGCGTGTACATCATCGTCATCACTTGAACCGCCGAGCGAGCTCGCTTCTTTCAGGTCTTGCTGCTGACGACCGGCCGCCGCCGTACCGGCGCGGCCTGATCGAGCGCCGGGGCCTGGAACGCGGCGACGGTGGCCTGCACCAGTTGCTCGATGGCGCTGGCGGCATCGCTGCCGTCGGCCTCGCCGCGCGATAGGCGCGAGACACGGTCCGGCGTCACCAGAGAATAGTAGAGTGCACCGAGCAGGAAGTGACTGCGCCAGACGATATCGGTGCGCGGAATGTGCGGCAGGCTCTCGTGGACCGCATCGATGAAGGCGTGGCTGGTGTCGTCAAAGGTCTGCGCGATGATCTTTCGCGCGACCTCGTTGCCTTCGGCGGACATCACGGCGCGCAGCCGCGTGAAGCGCGCCCCGCCCCCGGCGAGATCGCTGCCCGAGGTGAAAGCCGGCACCACATAGGCGCGCACCACCGCCTCAAGCCGATCCTGGAGATCGCGCACGCGCTTGGCGGCGGCGAGCAGCTCGGAACGGCGCAAATTCATCGGCCCGCAATGGCGCCGGTAGATCTCCAGCAGCAGGCCGTCCTTGGTCTTGAAATGATAGGTCACGCTGCCGGGATTGGCCCCGGCGGCCTGTGCGATGTCGCGCACCGACACGGCATTGAAGCCGTTGGTGGCGAACAGCTCCTCGGCCGCGGCGAGGATCGCCTCGCGCATGTTCGGCTTGCGGGCCGTTTCCTTGCTGGTGGGCTTGCGTACCATGTGATTTGTACTATCGTACAAAAGATCAGGTCTCGTCAACAAAAACCATGGGCCGCGTCCGGACGGCTTCGAGACCGCCATACGCGCGCAAACGCCCTCTAGGAGTGCTGGGAATGCTGGGTTTGAACAAGACAATCGGCGGTTTGATGCTGGGTGCCGGTCTGCTGCTGGGCGGCACCGCACGGGCGGCCGACAATTACCCGAGCAAGCCGGTCCATATCCTGGTGCCCTACGCGGCGGGCGGCGCCGTCGACGTGCTCGCGCGTACGCTCGGCCAGGCGCTGGCCAAGACCTGGGGCCAGCAGCCGGTGATCGACAACCGTCCGGGCGCCGGCGGCATCGTCGCCTCGCAGGCGCTGACGCAGGCCGCGCCGGACGGCTACACGCTGATCCTGGTCGCGAGCGGCCATCCGCTCAACCAGTTCATCTATCCGAGCGTGCCCTACGACACGTTCAAGGATTTCACCGCGATCACCGAAGTCGCCTCCTCGCCGCTCGCAATCGTGGTGGCGAAGGACAGCCCCTACAAGACGCTCGGCGATCTCCTCGCCGCAGCAAAGAAGGAGCCGGACAAGCTCTCCTACGGCATGTCCGGCAACGGCACGTCCGCACATCTCGCCGGCGAACTGCTCAAACACATGTCCGGCACCAGGATCGTCGCGATCCCCTACAAGGGCGGCGCGCCGGCACTGACCGCTGTCATCGCCGGTGAGATCCCGCTCAGCATCAACCCGCTCGCGGAAGCCATCGGCCAGCTCGAAGGCGGACCGGTGCGCGCGCTCGCGGTGACCTCCGCCGAACGCTCCAAGGCGCTGCCGGATGTTCCGACCATCGCCGAGGCCGGCGTATCAGGCTACGACGTCTCGGTCTGGTGGGGCGTTCTTGGGCCGGCCAAAATGCCGCCGGAGATCGTGTCCAAGCTCGAGACCGACCTCAAGGCCGCGCTGCAAGACCCCAGCGTGCTGTCGACGCTCGGCAAGATCGGCGCAGCTCCGGTCGGCTCCTCCGCCAAGGATTTCGACGCCTACATGCACGCCGAGGCGACCAAATGGGAGCCGGTGCTGAAAGCTGCCAACATCCGCGCGCAGTAAGACGGGATCCTCTCATGACGATCTCATGCCGGCGACAACTTGCTCTCGCAGCCCTACTCGCGTTTGCCACCGCCGGCCTCTCCGGGTCGTTCGCGAAGGCGGATGGCGAAGCAAAGCTCCTGGCGCCGGGCGGCACCCTGCGCGTGGGCATCTATCCGGGCAGCCCGACCTCGATGGTCACAGATGCGGCCGGCAAGCCGCACGGCCTCGCCTACGATCTCGGCGGCGAACTGGCGAAGCGGCTCGGCGTCGGCGTCGACTATGTCAGGTTTCAGCGCGTTGCCGACATCGTCGCCGCGATCCACGACAGCCAGGTCGACTTCACCGTGACCAACGCCACACCGGCCCGCGCCAGCGAGGTCAGCTTCAGCCAGCCCGTGCTGGCGATCGAGCTCGGCTATCTCGTCCCGGCGAATTCGCCGGTCGGCAAGATCGAGGATATCGACAAGCCGGGCGTGAAGATCGGCGTCACCAAGGGCTCGACCTCCGAGCGAACGCTGCCGGCGAAATTCAAGAACGCAACCATCGTCCCCGCCGAAAGCGTCAAGGTCGCCATCGGGATGTTCGACCGCGGCGAGATCGACCTTTACGCCACCAACAAGCCGACGCTGTTCGAGATGTCCGACCAGATGCCGGGCGGGCGCATCCTCGACGGCAATTGGGGCCTGGAGCACATGGCCATCGCGATCCCCAGGGGACGCGAGGACGCGCTGCCCCTGCTCAACCGCTTCGTGACGGAAGAGCAGTCGTCCGGCGCGCTGGACACGATCCAGCAGCAGGCCGGCTTGCGCGGCGCGACCAAGGCGAGACGCGAGTAGGCTTTGAGCCGATCAAATCCGCGCGCTCGCCCTCATTTTCTCCGGCGCGGCGGGACGGCCCGGGAATTCTGCGTCGTCACCCCGTCCCGAAGGGATCAGGATCGCGCGCTCGCGCGGCAACGCTTCGGGCATCTCGTCGCGAATGAAGGCGATGAGCTTCTCCCTCATCTCGCAGCGCAGGTCCCAGGATTGCGGCGCGTTCCTGGCGCTGACCAGCGCGCGAAGCTCGATGGTGCGCGAATCCGCGTCGATCACCTGGAGATTGACCACCGCCCCATCCCAGAGCTTGGACTCCTTCACCGCCTCCTCCAGCCAGTGCCGGATGCGCGGGACGTCGGCGCGATAATCGACATGGAGCGCGATGACGCCGATCAGGGATGCAGTGTCGCGGGTCCAGTTCTGGAACGGCTTTTCGATGAAATAGGACAGCGGCACCACCATGCGGCGCCAGTCCCACAACCGGATCACGACATAGGTCGAGGCGATGTCCTCGACCCAGCCCCATTCGTTCTCGATGATCACGGCATCCTCGATCCGGATCGGCTGGGTGATCGCGATCTGCACGCCGGCGATCAGATTGCTGAGCAGCGGCCGCGCGGCGAGACCGACGATGAGACCGGCGGCACCGGCGGAGGCGAACAGGCTGACGCCGTACTGTCTCACCGAGTCGAACGTCATCAGCGCGGTGGATACCGTAATGACGACTATGATGGTGTCGGCGACGCGCGTGAACACGCGCACTTGTGTGACATGCTTGCGCGCGACGAAATTCTCCGTGACGTCGCGAAAATTCTGCAAGTACCGCGCCGCGCTCATGTCGACGACCCGGATCGAGATCCAGCCGATCAGGGCAATGAAGGCCACGACGAACAGGCGCGTCAGCGGCGTACGAAACGCGTCATCCAGTGGCGCGAGCGGCAGGACCAGCGCGACGGCAGCAAGACACAGCGCCAGCTGGGCCGGTCCAGACGTGCGCTCGATGAACACGCTCAGGAGAGGAAGTCGGGTTCCAAAGGCGCGATTGAGCAGCCATACCGCGAGCCGGTAGACCGACAAGGCAAGCAGGATCGCGCCCGCGACGAGACTGAGACCGATAAACCATGACGGTATCCATCCGAACATCCTGTCGATGTCGGCCATGAGGGCCTGCCGATCCATTCACGTCCCCGGAATTGCATTCGCTTCTGGCCAACGCGCTCCAGCGCGCTTCGCTCCGCCCGCCCAGTGCAATGCAGCAATCCAATGGTGCAACCGCTGTCAAACTGCGCTAATTTGAGGCACACATGACTCGACGTACCGGCAGCGCCGATCTTCCTCTCCACACCGGACGGGTTCCGCCGTGGCTTGCGAGCCGCATGGCTTCACTTGGTGCGATCGTCACACAGGCGATCGTGCATCATTACGGCCGTGATGCGTTTCTCCAGCGGCTGTCGCATCCGTTCTGGTTCCAGTCGTTCGGTGCCGTGATGGGGATGGACTGGCACTCCTCGGGGATCACCACCTCCGTGATCGGCGCGCTGAAGCGCGGGCTCGGCCCGCTCCAGGACGAGCTCGGGATCTATGTCTGCGGCGGCCGCGGCCAGCATTCGCGCAAGACGCCGGACGAGCTGTTGCAGCTTGGCGAGCGCGTCGGCTTCGACGGCGTGAAGCTCACCCGCGCCAGCCGGCTGGTGGCGAAGGTCGACAGCGCGGCCGTGCAGGACGGCTTCGACCTCTATCTCCACGGCTTCTTCGTCACGGCCGACGGCAAGTGGACGGTGGTGCAGCAGGGCATGAACGGCGACAAGCGGCAGGCCCGCCGCTATCACTGGCATTCCGAGGCACTGAAGAGTTTCGTCGACGCGCCGCATAGTGCGATCGACGGGCCGCAGCAAGGCGAGATCGTCAACCTCACCGACCATCGCGCCGATGTCTCGCGCAGCGCGCAGCTCGAACTCCTCGGCGATCACGGCCCCGATCGCATCGTCGCCGAATTCGAACGGCTCACCGGGACCGCGCCCGCGCAGGCGATGCTGCCGCATCTGATCATGCCCGCGCATCACGATGTCAGGCCGAAGGACGTGTTCGCGCGGCGCCTGCACGGCACGCTGGCCGCAGCGGCCGAGCGTGGCCCGGTCGACTTCCCGGAGCTGTTGCTGACGCCGGGCGTCGGCGCCCGCACGGTGCGTTCGCTCGCAATGGTGGCCGAGGTCGTGCACGGCGCACCCTATCGCTTCAACGATCCCGCGCGCTTCTCGCTCGCTCATGGCGGCAAGGACCGGCATCCCTACCCCGTCCCGATCAAGGTCTATGACGAGACCATCCGCGTGCTGAAGGACGCGATCCAGAACGCAAGACTCGGGCGCGAGGAAGAGATGCAGGCGCTCAAACGTCTCGACGACCAGGCGCGGCGGCTGGAGCGGACCGCGCGTGGACCGTCGGTCGAGGCTTACATCGCCGGCGAGCGTGCGGCCTCTCCCGATCTCGACGGCCGTTCCGTATTCGGCTGGGAGCGCGATCTCGTCGCCTCGAAGAAGTCGGCCGGCTCCTGAAGCTGTCGCTCAGGGCTGCCGCCTAGTCGTCAGCCTCCTCGTCGTCGAGCAGCCGGTTGGCCGAATGATCCTGATACTGCTCGGTCTGGATGAACTTTCCGTCCATGCCGCGAATGTCGGAATGTTGCGCCTTGTCGCGGTTCGACAGGATCATGTTATCGCCGACCTTGTCCTTTGGGATGTCCGTGAGTGCGCCAGTCCCCGCGCCCTTGCCGTGCGCGCCTGATCCGATATGCGTCTTGCCGCCGTTGGGCATGGACTGCTCCCTTGCTGCTACGTGCATTGGGGCAACGCCTGCGCGATGGAGATTGTTTCGCACGTCACGCAAGATGATCCGCGCCATTGTTCCCGGCACGGCGCGCGCGATGTCAATCCGCCGGCAACGGCTCGGCGGCGGCACCGCGGCTCGGCCGGCGGTTCCCGCCGGCAACGACAGGCAATCTCGCGATCGCACGCATACCCGGACGCTTGCGCCAGTGGATTTGCGCGGGGTCGACGGCGAGCTCGAGTTTCGGCCATCGCGCAAGCAGCGCCTGCAATGCGCAACTCGCCTCGATCCGCGCAAGCTGGTGGCCGAGACAGAAATGAATTCCCGTTCCGAACGACATGTGGCGGTTCGGCTTGCGCGTGAGGTCGAGCCGCTCCGGCTGGTCGTGCACCGCCGGATCCATGTTCGCCGCAGCGAGCATGACCATGACGCGGTCGCCTTTCTTCAGCCGTACGCCCGCAAGCTCGACATCCCGCCGCAGATAGCGCGGCTTGGAAAACTGCACCGGCGAGACGAAGCGCAGGAATTCCTCGACGGCGAGCGAGATGCGGCTCCAGTCCTCCTCCAGCCAGTCGCGCAAGCCGGGATTCCTGAGCAGCTCGTAGACCGAGCCGCTGATCAGATGCGTCGTGGTCTCCGTGCCTGCCGCGAGCAGCAGGAACACCATCGACACCATTTCGTCCGGCGTGATCTGGCCGCCCTCGCGCTCCACCTGGACCAGTTCGGCAATCAGCCCCTCGCCGCCCTGCACGCGCGCGATCTGCAACTGCTGTTCGAGGTAGGCGCGCATCTTGCGGAGCGCGAACAGCAGGCGGAAGAAGCTGACGACATTCGTCAGCGAGGACAACCTATTTGCCCAGGCGATGAATCTCGGGCGATCGGCCGCTGGCAGGCCCAGCAATTCGCAGATCACCGACACCGGCAGGATGCGGGCGTATTGCTGGACGAGGTCGGCGGGGCTGCCATCGGCAAACAGGTCGTCCGCCAAACCGTCGGCGATGGCGCGAATGCGCGGCTCCATCGCGACGATCGCGCGGCGGCGAAAAGCCTCGTCCACGATACTGCGCAGCCGCGTGTGATCAGGCTCGTCCATGGTCAGCATGTTGTTGGCGACGGTCGTGACGAGCTTCGGCATCCACCAGCGTAAGCCGGCGAGTTTGCCGTCCCCCTTGCGTAGCGTGAAGGTGGCGCCGTCCTTCAGGACCTCAGCGGTGGCGTCGTGGGTCGTGGTGATCCAGACATCGCCGACCAGAGGAAATCGCGTCGCAACCACGGGGCCCGACGCGCGCAGCGCCGCGATCGCCGTGGGCGGATCGCGGAAGAAGGCCTCGCTGGTGAAATCGAGGCGCGGTGTCATGGGATCACCGGAGTGGTTGGTGGCGCCTCAACCAGATGGTACGCGCGAGCCGAGGCACAAGGGCCGGAACCGGTGCGCTGAAGAGAGCCTATCCGCGGCCCGGTGAGCGCGGCCCGGTCTTGCGCTGCTGCTGGTTGGTATAGGCGTCCCAATGGCTCCAGCTGCCGCTGCTGAGGCTTTGCAGGTCGGTGGTGAGCGGACGGCGCGTGCGCTTGTCGTGGTCGGCGATCGCGCGTTCCGACTGCGCGATCTTGCGCTTGAGTTCCGCGACCGCCTTCTGAGTCTGGCCGTTCCGCTTCGATGAGGCGATCTCGCCCATCGTGAAGCGCGCGGTCTCGAGCGCCTTCAACTCGGCGCGGTTCTTCTTCAACTGAACCCGGTGCCAGGCGATGTTGCTGTCGCTGTCCGCAACCATGTGGGAACTCCGCTGATTCGTTCCCACAGTGTATCGCGCGCCGAATCGGCGCCGCAACGCCCGTGCGAGGGCGAAAATGCGGTCTTCTTGCGCAAGAATTCCGCGTCTAGAGCCCGGAACGGGGTTCTAGATTCTAGTTTTGACGCGTTTTCTTGACGCGAACCGAAAGCCACTTCGCTCGAAAACGCTCTAGCGCTCGGCGAAGGCCTTTTCGACCACGAACTGGGCCGGCTCGCCGTGATTGCCCTCGATGAAGCCGCGCTCGCCCAGGAGCGTGCGGGTGTCCGCGACCAGCGCCGGGCTGCCGCAGATCATGACGCGGTCGTGCGCCGCTTCCAGCGCCGGCAGGCCGATATCGCTGAAGAGCTTGCCTGAGGTGATGAGGTCGGTGATGCGGCCGCGGTTGCGGAAGGGATCGCGGGTCACCGTCGGGTAGTAGATGAGCTGGCTCTGGATGTACTCGCCGAGCAGCTCATCCTTCGGCAGATGCTCGGTGATCATCTCGCCATAAGCGAGTTCCTTGACGTGGCGGCAACCGTGCAGCAGCACGACCTTCTCGAACCGCTCATAGGTCTCGGGGTCCTTGATCACGCTCAGGAACGGCGCCAGCCCCGTGCCGGTGCCGATCAGGTAGAGGTTGCGGCCCTCTGCCAGGTTGTCGATCACCAGCGTGCCGGTCGCCTTGCGGCTGACGATGATCTCGTCGCCTTCCTTCAGGTGCTGGAGCCGCGAGGTCAGCGGGCCGTCCGGCACCTTGATCGAGAAGAACTCCAGCGTGTCCTCGTAATTGGCGCTGGCGACGCTATAGGCCCGCAGCAGCGGCTTCTCGCCGACCTTGAGCCCGATCATGGTGAATTCACCGTTGCGGAAGCGGAAGGTCGGGCTGCGGGTAGTCTTGAAGGAGAACAGCGTGTCGGTCCAGTGGTGGACGCTCAAAACGCTTTCCTGGTTGAAATTGCTCATCTCACCCTTCCGTGTCGCTACGTTGCGGTTCCGAGGCGGTCAGCTATGCGTCGTTTGTACACGATCATTCGTGTACTAATGAATAATCCGGCTTGATCCCTTGGTCAAGGCTGCCCAAGATCGACAGCGTTGCAGTTAAGGACAAGGACCCCCTTCCATGGCGCATGACGCACCCCAGGCCACCGGACCCTCGAAGCTCGTGATCCGCAATATCGGCCTGATCCTGTCGGGCGCGCTGGAAAAGCCGATCCTGGACGGCGACACCATCGTCGCCGAGAACGGCAGGATCACCGCGATCGGCCGCTACAAGGATCTCGACACGGAAGGCGCGACCACCATCGTCGATGCCAACGGCACCACGGTGACCCCCGGCCTGATCGACAGCCATGTCCACCCCGTCGCCGGCGACTGGACGCCGCGCCAGAACCAGATCAACTGGATCGACAGCTCCCTCCATGGCGGCATCACCACCATGATCTCGGCAGGCGAAGTGCACATGCCCGGCCGCCCCCGCGACGTGGTGGGGCTGAAGGCGATGGCGATCTTCGCCCAGCGCGCGTTCTGGACGTTGCGTCCGGGCGGCGTGAAAGTTCATGCCGGCGCGCCGGTCATCGAATGCGAGATGGTCGAAGAGGACTTCAAGGAATTGGCCGCCGCCGGCGTCAAGCTGCTCGGCGAAGTCGGCCTCGGTGGCGTCAAGGACGGACCGACGGCGCGAAAAATGGTCGGCTGGGCGCGCAAATACGGCATCCAGAGCACGATCCACACCGGCGGCCCCTCGATCCCCGGCTCCGGCCTGATCGACAAGGATGTGGTGCTGGAGGCCGACACCGACGTGGTCGGCCACATCAATGGCGGCCACACTGCCCTTCCCGACGACCAGATCCGCTGCATCTGCGAGGGCTGCAAGCGCGGGCTCGAGATCGTTCATAACGGCAATGAGCGCTCGGCGCTCTACACGCTGCGCATCGCGCGCGAAATGGGCGACCTGCATCGCGTCATCCTGGGCACCGACGGGCCGGCCGGCTCCGGCGTGCAGCCGCTCGGCATCTTGCGCATGGTCTCGATGCTGTCCTCGATCGGTGAGCTGCCTGCCGAGATCGCGTTCTGCCTCGCCACCGGCAACACGGCGCGGATGCGGCAGCTCGATTGCGGCCTGATCGAGGTCGGCCGCGCTGCGGATTTCGTCATCATGGACAAGGCGCAGCACTCGCCGGGCAAGAACATCCTGGAGAGCGTCCAGCTCGGCGACCTGCCCGGCATCGGCATGACCATCATCGACGGCATCGTCCGGACCCAGCGCAGCCGCAACACCCCGCCGGCGGGCAAGGTGCCGGAAGTGGTGGCGAAGTGACCCAGCCGGAGTGGTCCGCCGCTCGGCGCGCCCCTCGAAAGCATTGAACACATCTCCGGCCTGTCGCGTCTAACGCAGGCAGCCCTGGCGGCGGCATTTCATTTGCTGGAGCGTCGAGGCGGACATGAGAGGTTGGTTGCGGATTGCCGCCGGCGTCGTCGGTGCGGTGGCGGGATTCATCGCCACGCTTCTGCTGCTCGAGCTCGGCGGCTTCGGCAACCGGGCGGACCTGATCACGTCGGGCCTGCTGGCACTGTTCGGCGCGTTCGCCGGCCTCGTGCTGGCCACCCGGCTGGCGACACGCATGGACGGAAGCGCGGGCAGCCTCGCGCGCAACAGTCTGAAATCGCTCGCCGTCGTCGTGTTTCTCTGCGCCGCCACCGGTGTCGGCTACTACGCCTACGCCGTGACGACAGCCACGCCCTGGCTCAATCCCAACGCCGCCAATCCCCTGCTTCTGTTCGAGGTGCGCCTCCCAGCCGGAACGACGGTGCCGGCATCGGCGCAAGGCATCGCCATCGAGCTGCAAACCGATCTCAACACCATGCCGGGAGAGCCAAGCGTCGGCCGCTTCCGCCGCGACGGCGACAAGCCGGTCATCGCCGGCGAGGTCGAACTCGCCTTTCGAACCTCGCACCGGCAGCTCGCGGTCAACATCGAGGGCCAGCCGAGCCGGCTCTATCCGATCGGAATATCCGCCAAGGCACCGCACACGGCCGAGTTCGGCCCGTGGCAATCGCAGGCCGACGGCAGCGAAATCCGCTACCGGGCCAAATGGCCGGGAAAGACGTAAGCCGCCCGATCAGCGCGGCTTGGGCAGCTCACAACGCACATAGACCTGGCGCTTGGCTTGTCCCACCGGGCCGTTGTCGATCACCAGCTTGCCGTCAGCGGCAATCGAAATCCGGGGATTGGAGCGAAACTTGTCTCCCTCGCCTTCGCAGGCGAGCCGCATCTTCCAGCCGAGCTTCCCGTCAGCGGTGATCGCACTGGCGCGGCATCGCGTCTCATACCAATAGAGGCGATTGCCGCCCTCGATGCTCATGCGGTTGGGGCTGTCGTCATTGCGGCAATCCTTCTTGGTCGACGCCCAGAACCCTTCATAGGCTTGCGCCGCCCTGGCGGGAGCACACTCGCTCGCCAGCGCCGCGCCAAGACTCAAAACCACCGCAACGCAGTGCACCACTCTCATGCCGGGAAACCTCGATGGAGCTTTCATCGAGATTAGTCGCGAGCTCACCGCAGCTTGTTCAACAGCGCCATCAGCATCTCGCGCTCCTTGGCGTCGAGCGGCGCGAGCGTCTCGCGGGTGATGGCGAGCGCGTTCGGCGCCAGTTTCTCGGCAAGCTGCTGACCGGCGCGCGTCAGGCTCACGAGCAGACGCCGTCCGTCCTCGGGATCCTGGCTGGTCTCGGTGAGCCCGCGCGCCGTCAGGCGGTCGATCACGCCCTTGATGGTCGCGACGTCCATCGCGGTCAGCCGTCCCAGCTGGTTCTGCGAGCACGGACCGGTCTCGGCGAGCTTTGACAGCGCCGCCCATTGCGTCGGCGTCAGATTGGTGCCGATGTCGCGGGAGAAGATCGAGCTGTGGCGCTGCCAGACCTGGCGCAGGATGAAGCCGACCTGCTCGTCGAGCACGTAAGGCGGTTTTGCCGGTTTGATGCTCTTCTTCGCCGCTACGCTTCTCGCCATCCGCTCCCCCGCCCTTCCCTTTGCTGTCACAACGACAGATGCGCGTCGCGGATGTCCGGACGCGCGTCGAGCTCGGCCATGGTGCCCCCGAAGCAGATGCGACCGCGCTCGATGATATAGGCACGATCGGAGATCAACCGCGCGAAATGCAGATTTTGCTCGGAGACGACGATGCTGACGCCCTCCTTCTTCATGGTCCGGATGGCATCGACCATCTGCTCCACGATCTTCGGCGACAAGCCTTCCGACGGCTCGTCGAGCAGCACCAGCGACGGATTGCCCATCAGCGTGCGCGCGATGGTGAGCATCTGCTGCTCGCCGCCGCTCATGCGGCCGCCCGGTCGGTTCTTCATCTCGCCGAGGTTTGGAAACAGCGTGAACAGCTTGTCGCGCGTCCAATATGGCGCGTTCGGACGCTTCGGTTGCCGACCGACTTCGAGATTTTCCTCCACCGTCAGATCGGTGAAGATTCGCCGCTCCTCCGGCACATAGCCGAGCCCCTCGCGCACGATCTCGTGCGTCGGCCGCACCGATACGTCCTTGCCCTCGAACATGATGCGGCCCGAGCGCTGCGCCACGAGGCCGACGATCGAGCGGAACGTCGTCGACTTGCCGGCGCCGTTGCGCCCGAGCAGCGCAACCACCTCTCCCTGGCCGACCTCGAAGCCGATGTCGAACAGGATATGCGCCGGGCCGTAATGGCTGTTGAGGTCCTGCACCGTGAGCTTCATGTCGAGGCTCCCTCGCGATGCTCGGCATCGTAAAGCAGGCCCTCGCCGAGATAGACTGCCTGCACCTGCGGATTGCTGCGCACTTCCGCCGGCGAGCCTTCCGCGATCAGCGTGCCACGATTGAGCACGATGATGCGGTCGGCATGCTCGAATACCACGTCCATGTCATGCTCGGTGAAGAGAACGCCGATTGATTTTTCCCGGGCGATTTGAGCCGTCAACCGCATCAGATCGACGCGCTCGCGCGGCGCCATGCCGGCGGTCGGCTCGTCCATCAGCAGCAGCTTTGGCTCGTTGGCGAGCGCGACCGCGAGCTCGAGCCGCTTGAGGTCGCCATAGGCCAGCTCGCCGCAGGGCCGGTCCGCATAGCCGCCCATGCCGACGAGCTCGAGCAAGCGGCCGGCTTCGCCGCGATCGAACTTCGGCGCCGAGCCCCAGAGGTTGAATAGCTGCTTCCCGTGCGAGATCAGCGCGACCTGCACATTCTCGCGCACCGTCATGGTCGCGAACGTCGCGGTGATCTGGAATGTGCGCCCCACCCCGAGCCGCCAGATTTCGCGCGGCTTCTTGCCGGTGGTTTCTTCACCAAGCAGGCGGACGTGGCCGGAATCCGGTTTGTTCTGGCCGTTGAGCATGTCGAAGCAGGTGCTCTTGCCGGCGCCGTTCGGGCCGATCAGTGCCAGGATTTCGCCGGCGCGCAGCGAGAACGAGACGCCGCGCACGGCATGGATGCCGCCATAGGATTTGGTCAAGCCTTCGACCGCGAGAAGTGGGGGTGCAACGCTCATTCGGCGGACTCAATCGGCTTGGCAAGCAGGGGAGATCCCGGCGGCGATGTCTTCCTGCGGCGCTGCGCCAGCATCTCCAGCATGCCGACGATGCCCTTGGGGAAGACGACGACGATCAGCACGATGAAGCCGCCGAGCACGAGCTTCGACAGATCGGTCTGGCTGACCAGCCAGATGTTAAGGGCCTTGTAGACGATGGCACCGATCACCGCGCCCGACACCGTCTCGACGCCGCCGAGCAGCACCATAACCAGCGCGTCGACCGAGAGCGAGATGCCGAGATTGTCCGGGAAGACGCTGCCCTTGAGATAGGCGAACAGCGCACCGCCGATGCCGGCGGTCGTGCCCGCGATCACGAAGGCCGTCCACTGGATGCGCTTGGCGTTGATGCCGATCGCTTCACTGCGCAGGAGCGAGTCGCGCGTGGCGCGGAGCGCATAGCCGAACGGCGAGAACACCATGGCCCGCAGCGCGATCGTGACGAGCGCCGCGACGCCGAGCGCCAGCCAATAGAAATGCGACGGGCTCGCCGCCCATTTTTCCGGCCATACGCCCAGAATGCCATTGTCGCCGCCGGTCACGCTCACCCACTGGAAGGCGATCGACCAGACGATCTGGGCGAAGGCGAGCGTCAGCATCGCGAAATAGACGCCGGAGAGTTGCACGGCGAAGAAGCCGAACACCGCCGCGCCCATGCAGCCGAGCAGCGGCCCGAGCAGCAGGCACACGATCATCGGCAGCCCCGCCATCTTGGCCAGGAAGGCGACGCCATAGGCGCCGAGGCCGAAATAGGCGGCGTGACCGAAGGATGCGAGCCCACCGACCGACATCAGGAAATGCAGGCTGACGGCGAAGATCACGAAGATCGCGATCTCCGAGCCGACGGTCAGCGCGTAGTTGCCGGCGAACAGCGGCAGCGTCGCCGCGATGACGAGCGTTGCCAGCGCCGCCAGCCGCTCGTTCGACGTCAGCGGACGCCACGGGTTGACGGTGAGACCCGGCGTCCTGCGCGCCGGCGCCTCCGGCTTGCCGAACAGGCCCCAGGGGCGGACGATCAGCACCACCGCCATCACCAGGAAGACGAGGATGATGGAGATCTTCGGGAAGATCAGGATGCCGAAGGCGTTGAGCTCGGAGACCAGCACCGCCGCGACGAAGGCGCCGACGATGCTGCCGAGGCCGCCGATCACCACCACGACGAAGACCTCGACGATGATGCGCAAATCCATCGCGTGATGCACGGCATCGCGCGGGATCTGGAGCGCGCCGCCGAGTGCGGCGAGGAAGACGCCGACTGCGAACACCGACGTGAACAACCATTTCTGATTGACGCCGAGCGCCGCGACCATGTCGCGGTCCTGCGTTGCCGCGCGCACCAGCACGCCCCAGCGCGTGCGCTGGAACAACAGCCAGAGAATGCCGAGCACGACCGGGCCGAGCACGATCAGGAACAGGTCATAGCTCGGGATGTTCTGGCCGAAGAAATCGATCGCGCCCTTGAAGCCCGGCGCGCGGCGGCCGACGAGATCGTCGGGTCCCCAGATCAGCACGACGAGGTCCTCGACCATCAAGGTCAGGCCGAAGGTCGCGAGCAACTGGAACAGTTCGGGCGCATGATAGATGCGGCGGAGCAGCACCATCTCGACAATGACACCGATCAGCGCCACGGCCAGCGCGGCCGCGACAATACTGCCCCAGAAGCCGAATGCGCCCGAAAACCGCTCGCTGAGCGTGAAGGCGATGTAGGCGCCGATCATGTAGAAGGCGCCATGCGCGAAATTCACGATCCGCGTCACGCCGAAGATGATCGACAGGCCCGAGGCCACCAGGAACAGCGACGCTGCGCTGGCGAGACCGGTCAGAAGCTGTACGACATAAAAGGCCATAGGCGGTCCGGGTTGGGTGAAGTCGTAGGGTGGGTTAGCGAAGCGTAACCCACCACCTCTTCTCGTGTTGCACCGAAAGTGGTGGGTTACGCCAAGCGGTCTGCGCTACGCGCAGTCCGCAGGGCTAACCCACCCTACGGCAGCGGAGATCAATCCTTCGGCCGCAGCTTCTCGACTTCGGCATCGCTGGGCAGATAGTCCGCGCCCTTCTTGTAGGACGAGTCCACCATCACGCCCTTGCCGTCCTTCAGCGCGGTCTTGCCGACGTAAGCGCCGAGCGTCGACTGGTGGTCGATCTTGCGGAAGGTGATCTCGCCGAACGGCGACGGCATCGACAGGCCCTCCGCCGCGGCAATCAGCTTCTCCGGATCGGTGGAGCCGGCCTTCGCCAGGATCGCAGCGGCCGACTTGATGGTCTGGTAGCCGACGATCGAGCCGAGACGCGGATAGTCGTTGTACTTGGCCTGATAGGCCTTCAGGAACGCATCATGCTCGGGCGTCTTGATCGAGTACCAGGGATAGCCGGTGACGATCCAGCCCTCCGGCGTCTCGTCCTTGAGCGGATCGAGATATTCCGGCTCGCCGGTCAGGAAGGAGACGACCTCGCGCCCCTTGAACAGGCCGCGGGTGTTGCCTTCACGCACGAGCTTCACGAGGTCGGCGCCGAAGGTGACGTTGAGGATCGCCTCGGGATTGGCCGCGGCAACCGCCTGCACCACCGGGCCCGCATCGATCTTGCCCTGCGGCGGCCATTGCTCGTCCACCCACTGGATGTCGGGGCGCTTCTCCGACATCAGCTTCTTGAACACGGCAACTGCCGACTGGCCGTACTCATAGTTCGGCGCGATCGTGGCCCAGCGCTTGGCCGGCAGCTTGCTGGCTGCTTCCACCAGCATCGCGGCC
Source organism: Bradyrhizobium niftali (assembly GCF_004571025.1). Lineage (GTDB taxonomy): Bacteria > Pseudomonadota > Alphaproteobacteria > Rhizobiales > Xanthobacteraceae > Bradyrhizobium > Bradyrhizobium niftali. The sequence goes on from NZ_SPQT01000003.1 coordinate 148,379, forward strand.
TGCATGTAGTTGGAGGGGCGCAGGCGGAAGGTGTACTTGTTGCCCTTCGACCAGGTCACCGCGTCCGTCAGCGGCTCGGCCGCGAGGAAGAAGACCTTTTTCTGGTTGGCGAAGTCGCTGACGGCCAGACCGATGTTCGACAGGAACGTCCCCGTCAGCATCGCCACGCCCTCGCTCGACACGAGCTCGTTGGCCGCGGTCTGCGCGTCCGCCGGCTTGCCGCCATCGTCCTTGGAGACGACGACGAGCTTCTTGCCGTTGATGCCGCCGGCCGCGTTGATCTCTTCCACCGCGAGCTGCCAGCCCTTGCGATAGGGCTCGGTGAAGGCCGGCAGCAGCGAGTAGCTGTTGATCTCGCCGATCTTGATGTCCTGTGCCATGGCCGAATGAGCCATGCCGCCCGCCAGAAGCGCGAAGGCCGCGCCGACGAAAATGGTTCTTGCTCGCATCCCAACCTCCAGTTTTGAACTCTCTACGTCTTCAGCGTGATCTTGTCGGCGAAGCTGTGCCCGCCTCCCCGGTTCAAACTCTATCTCAGACCGTCCTCGCCCTTGACTTCCGCAACCGTCAGCCCGCCGACGCGTGGCAGCGGACGGCCGCTGTCGGTGACGGCGACCGCGACCATGATCTCGTTGGCGCGCGGCGCGTCGTTGATCTGCACTTCCATGCCGTCGAAATGGCTGCGCACGAAGGCCGCATCCTTGTGCCCCAGGGGAATATCGAGCGTCGTGCCGGGGCCGCTGCGCTTCTTCGACGACGGGATCAGCGCTGCGCCCTTGCTCAGCACCTTGCGCACCGGCGCGCCCATCTTCGGGTGAAGGATCGCCGCCGCATGCTCGAGCTCGCCATTCTCGCCGACGGCCGCCGCCTTGCCGTAGCTCTGCGCCTTCGCCCCGTCGATACCGAGCGCCGCGACCGCGCGCTTCGACAGGAGCTCGCCGAGCTCCTCGCCGATCGCGATCAACGGCGAAAGATCCTCGACATATTTTCCGGCGAAGGGATTTTCGATCACGGCAATGGCCGCGGCGCGCCGGGTCGGCGGCGAGACCTGGCGGCCCATCTCCATTTGCGTCTCTTCGACGACGGTGACGATCTTGCGGATGATCGCGCTCATGATTGTTTCCCTTGGGCTCGTCCCTGTTCAGGCATGAACCGCGTTCTCCAGCACAGGCGGGCGCGATCGCTGCCGTTCAATATCTTTCGGTCCGATGACAAGCATATCACCACTGAGCTGCATCACGGCGCCCTCGATCAATCCGCGATCGAACAAATGTCGTGCACATTCCGCGCCAGATTCCAGCGCGGCCGCAATCTCGGTCGGCGACAATTCACTGACGTCGCGGGTGACGAGGCGCGCGCCGAGATCGCTGTCAGGCTGAAGCTCGTTCGCAGGCTGCCGGACGATGGCAGGATGCCCGGGCAGATCGACGGCGTTGGCGATGATCGTTGCCGCCGCATCGGCTTGCGAGGCCGTTGCCGCCAGCACGGTCACGGCATCTGCGATCCCAAGCGAAAAGCTGCGGCCATGGCGCCCGCTGGTCGCGATCCCCCGCACGGGATCATCAGCAACGACCTTCATCCTCCGCATCACGCCGTCGCGACCGGGCCGGTCCATCAGGCCGACCGAAAAATGCTCGCCTCGCGCAAGATGCAGCGCGATGTCGCCGCCATTATTGACATAGGCCTGGTCGAGCGATGCCGCGCTCAGCATTGCGCCCAGAATCTCCTCGGCCACGCTGCCGGCCACCGCGGCCATCGGCGTGACGAAGCAATCGGGGGCATAGGGCGCAACGGCGGCATACATGCGGCGGGCAACGACGCCCTTCAGTGCGCACGCTCCGGGTTCCGCTGCCTTGCGCAACTCCGTCAGCTCCAGGCAGAGCTCATCGAGCAGCCCGGTGAAACGGCGCGCCGCGGCGTCATAGGCCGCTCGCACCTGGCTCGCGTCCCCCCTCGCCTGGACGATCAGATCAATCGGACCATCCTGCAAATGCAGCCGCCGACCATCAGACAGCCATGCGATTTGCGGGAGCCGCGTCATGCCCGGGGCCCCGGAATTGGGTTCTGCCAGGGCAACTGCCGGACATCGTCGCCGCCCTGCACCTCGGAGAGCGGCTTCACATAATCCATATGTCCGCCGAGTGCGGCATAGTCGGACAGCTTCATCGTGAACTCGATCGGCGCGACCAGCGCCGGCGTCGGCACGTAGCCGAACGCGCCTGAAGGCATCTGCGTCACGTCAACCATGTAGGTGATGCCGCCGCCGGGCCAGACATACACCGGTGCGCCGCCGCTGGTGACGCGGGTCAGCGCGTCCTTCACCGAGCGCGTCAACCGCACTGGATTGTCGGTGACGCCCGCGCGCAGCGAACCGCCCGCACCAGCCATGAACAGCACGGTGCACAGCGCCGGCTCGCAATTCTCCTGGATGCGCTCGACCGAGAACTTCAAATCATCAGGCATCTCGGTCTCGACCGGCTTCAGGGCCTCGTCGAGCACGTAATAGGAAGAGTGTTCGCCCGTCGTGGAAACCATCAGCATGGACAGGCCAGGCTTGGCCTCCTTGGCATCGAACGGCCCGAGAATCGCGAGCGGATCGGAAATGTTGGTGCCGCCCCAGCCGGTGCCGGGATCGGCGACCTGGAAATAGCGGCCGGGCGTCGAGCGCCGGCCCTTCATCTTGATGCCGGTGTCGGCGATGTCGAGCAGCTTGCCGGCCTGGTGCTCCGAGAGCACGCCGGTAATGTGGTCGTCGACCACGACGACCTCGTCGACCTTGCCGTGCCATTGCTTGGCGAACATGCCGATCGTCGCCGAGCCGCAGCCGACGCGCATGCGCTCTTCCTTCACGCCGTTGACGATCGGCGGCTGGCCGGCCTGCACCACCACCGTGGCGCCGCCGTCGATGGTGAACTCGACCGCCTTGCAATTGGCGAGGTCCATCAGCGTGTCGCAGGTGACGCGGCCTTCCTTCTTGGAGCCGCCGGTCAGGTGATGCACTCCGCCGAGCGACAGCATCTGCGAGCCGTATTCGCTTGTGGTGACGTGGCCGACCGCCTCGCCCTGGGCGCGGACGGTCGCGGTCTCCGGGCCGAGATAGCGGTCGGTGTCGATCTTCACCTTGATGCCGCAATAGGAGAAGATGCCCTCGGTGACGACGGTCACCATGTCGACGCCGTCGACTTCCGCAGAGACGATGAACGGTGCCGGCTTGTAGTCGGGATAGGTCGTGCCCGCGCCGATCGCAGTGACGAAGGTCGAGGGTTCGTGGACGATCTTGCCGTCCCAGTCTTCCGTGCGGCTGAACGGCACGAGCTTGCCGCCGTGCGAGACGGTGCGCTCCAGGATCACATGCGGATCGACGCGAACGAGCTTGCCGTCGTGGTTGGCATAGCGGTCGCAGGCGCCTGCCGCGCCCGGCTTGATGTAGCACATCACCGGACAGGCATCGCAGCGGATCTTGTCGGTGGCGGCGCTCGTCGTTTCAGTCACCATGTGCAAGCCAGCGGACACTGCGGTTATCATTCGTATACGAACGATGTTGCGCGCGGTCCCGATAGCTGTCAAGCGGCGGCGCGCGCGAAAAGATGCGCCTGCCGAATAAAACCTCATTTGCCTCCCGCCTTTGTCCACAAAGCGGGCAGTCGCGCTGCACTGCGGCATGGCCGCTTGCACGTTTGTGTACAAACGGTATCGTCGCAACGTACAATTTTTGCGACCCGATCGTCGCGGGGCTTGGGAACAGGGATGACGCAGACACCGATCCGCCTCACCGTGAACGGCAGGATCCACGAGGTCACTGCAGAGCGCCAGACGCCGTTGCTCTATGTGCTGCGCAACGACTTCGCGCTCAACGGTCCGAAATATGGCTGCGGCCTCGGCGAATGCGGCACCTGTACTGTCCTGATCGACGGCGCCGCTGCGCGCTCTTGCGTCATCCCGATCGGCGGCTGCGCGGGACGCGACATCGTGACGCTCGAAGGGCTCGGCACAAGCGACAAGCCCGATCCGGTGCAACAAGCCTTCATCGACGAGCAGGCCGCGCAATGCGGCTACTGCCTCAACGGCATGATCATGACCACCAAGGCGCTGCTCGCGATCAACCCGCGGCCGACCGAGCAGGAAGCGCTGGCGGCGCTGCGCTACAATCTTTGCCGCTGCGGCACGCATGTCGAAATCCTGCGCGCCGTGATGCGCGCATCGGGTCAACTCACTGAGGCCGCCGACTGATGGCCTCCCCTGCCTCGAACGGAGCTGAGCGGCAATCGGGCGCGCTCGTCGTCGTCCACACGGTGGACGAATGTACATCCGAGACCTTCGTCCGCATCACCGCAGACGGCTCGGTCACCGCTTACAATGGCCATGTCGACCTCGGCACCGGCATCCGCACCGCGCTCGGCCAGATCGTCGCCGAAGAGCTCGACGTGTCCTTTGCGCGCGTCGTCGTGGTGCTTGGCGATACCGCCGTGGTGCCGAACCAGGGCGCCACGATCGCCAGTGAAACCATCCAGATCACCGCCGTGCCCTTGCGCAAGGCCGCGGCGCAGGCCCGCCAGTTCCTGATCGCGCGCGCGGCCGAGCGGCTGGAGTTGCCGGCGGCCGATCTCACAATCGAAGACGGCCTCGTGCGCGGGCATGACAACCGCAGCGTCAGCTATGGCGAGCTGATCGGCGGCGAGACGATCCGGCTCGAGCTTGCTGACGACGTCGCCGTCAAACCTGTCGGCGACTACGCCATCGTCGGCCAGTCGATGCCGCGGGTCGATCTGCCGGCGAAGGCAACGGGCGAACTGACCTTCGTGCACGACATCCGCCTGCCCGGCATGCTGCACGGCCGTGTCGTGCGTCCGCCCTATGCCGGCGTCGACGCCGGCCCGTTCGTCGGCACCAGCCTGATCGCAGTCGACGAATCCTCGGTGCGCGACGTTCCCGGCATCATGGCCGTCGTGCGCATCGGCGATTTCGTCGGTGTAGTCGCTGAGCGCGAGGAGAATGCGATTCGCGCTGCGGAACAGCTCAAGGTGAGCTGGAAACCGACGCCTGATCTCACCGACCTCACCGATGTCGAGACCGCGCTGCGCGCCAATCCGTCGACGCCGCGGACGTTGATCGACAAGGGCGACGTCGATGCGGCGATATCAGGCGCCGCCAAGCCGATGCAGCGCACCTATGTGTGGCCGTACCAGATGCATGCGTCGATCGGCCCGTCCTGCGCGGTCGCCGACTACCAGAACGGCAACACCCGCGTCTGGTCGGGCACGCAGAATCCGCATCTGCTGCGCGGCGATCTGGCGCTGCTGATCGAGCGTCCCGAGAGCGAGATCGAAGTCATCCGGCTGGAGGCCGCCGGCTGCTACGGCCGAAACTGCGCCGACGACGTGACCGCGGATGCACTGCTGCTGTCGCGCGCGGTCGGCCGCCCCGTGCGCGTGCAGCTGACGCGCGAGCAGGAGCACGCCTGGGAGCCCAAGGGCACCGCGCAGCTCGTCGACGTCAATGGCGGCCTCAACGCCGACGGCGGCGTCGCGGCTTACGACCTTGCCACACGCTACCCTTCCAACGCTGCGCCGACATTGGCGCTGCTGTTGACCGGACGAGTTTCGCCGGTGGCCGATGTGCTCCAGATGGGCGATCGCACCGCGATCCCGCCTTACGACTACGACCACATGCGCGTCGTCGCCCATGACATGGCACCGATCGTGCGCGCGTCCTGGCTTCGCGGCGTCTCGGCGCTGCCGAACACGTTTGCGCATGAATCCTACATCGACGAGGCCGCAACGGAAGCCGGCGTCGACCCGATCGAGTACCGGCTGCGCTACCTGAAAGACCAGCGCGCCGTCGACCTCGTCAATGCGGTCGCCGAGCGCGCGGGCTGGACGCCGCGACCGGTCCGCGAAGAAAAAGACGGCGAGGTCGTGCACGGGCGCGGCTTTGCCTATGCGCTCTATGTCCACAGCAAGTTTCCCGGCTATGGTGCGGCGTGGTCGGCCTGGGTCGCCGACGTCGCCGTGAACAAGACCACCGGCGACGTCAGCGTGACGCGCGTCGTCGCCGGGCAGGACTCCGGCCTGATGATCAATCCGGATGGCGTGCGCCACCAGATTCACGGCAACGTCATCCAGTCCACCAGCCGCGCGCTGATGGAGAAGGTCTCGTTCGAGCGCGGCGCGGTGGCGGCGCGCGAATGGGGCGCCTATCCGATCATCCCCTTCCCCGACGTGCCCAAGATCGACGTCTTGATGTTGCCGCGGCCGGACCAGCCGCCGCTCGGCGTCGGCGAATCCACTTCGGTGCCGAGCGCGGCGGCGATCGCCAATGCGATCTTCGATGCCACCGGCGTGCGCTTCCGCGAGCCACCGTTCACGCCGGAGCGTATCCTGAAGGGATTGCACGGTGAAACATCGCCCGTGCCGCAGCCTCTGCCCGCGCCCGCCGCGCCCAAACCATCCCGCATCTGGCAGAATCCATTCGCCAAGCGCGCCGGCATCTTTGCGACCATTGCCGCCGTCTGCACCGCCGCGATCGGCATCGGCGCCGCCCTCTTGCCCGGGCGCGCCATCGCACCGATCGCGCGGCCCGATGCATCGGTCTATTCCGCGGCGACCATCGCCCGCGGCCAGCAGCTTGCCGCGCTCGGAAATTGCGCGGAGTGCCACACCACGATTGGCGGCGCGCTCAACGCCGGCGGCCGCGCGCTTCCGACGCCGTTCGGCACGATCTACGCGACCAACATCACGCCTGACGTCGAGACCGGTATCGGCGCGTGGTCCTATCCCGCCTTCGAGCGCGCGATGCGCGACGGGTTGCATCGCGACGGGCGGCAGCTCTATCCCGCCTTCCCCTACACGCATTTTTCGAGGACCAGCGAGGCCGACCTCCAGGCGCTCTACGCCTATCTGATGGCGCAGCCTGCGGTGCGCGCGACGACGCCCGCGAACACGCTCGCCTTCCCGTTCAACATTCGCCCGCTGCTCGCGGGATGGAATGCACTGTTTCATCAGGCGAAGGACTTCAAGCCCGATCCCGCCCAATCCGCACAGTGGAATCGCGGCGCCTATCTGGTCGAGAGTCTCGGCCATTGCAGCGGCTGTCATTCGCCGCGTAACGCGCTCGGCGCCGAGCAGCGTCAGGCCTATCTCGCCGGCGGCTTTGCCGAGGGCTGGGAGGCGCCGCCGCTCACGTCACTATCGCATGCACCGATCCCCTGGAGGGAAGACGATCTCTACGCCTATTTGCGCACCGGCCATTCGCGCTATCACGGCGTCGCCGCCGGTCCGATGGCGCCTGTTGTCAGGGATCTCACGGCCCTGCCCGACCAGGACATTCGCGCGATGGCCGTCTATCTCAACACGTTCAACGACGCCGCCACCGAGGCGCCGGATGCGCTTGCCGCCAGGCTCGAGAGCGCAACGCAAGTCACCACCGCCGCCTCGACCGGCGCGCGGCTCTATCAGGGCGCCTGCGCCGTCTGCCACGAGATCGGCGGCCTGCCGCTGTTCGGCAGCCGGCCCTCGCTCGCGCTCAACAGCAATCTGCACAGCGCGACATCGGACAATCTCGTGCAGGTGATCCTGCACGGCATCACCGAGCCCGCATCGAGCGATCTCGGCTACATGCCCGCGTTCAGGAACAGCATGAGCGACGCGCAGGTCGAAGAGCTCGTCACCTTCCTGCGCAAGCAATTCGCGCCTGACAAGCCGGCCTGGAGCGGCGTGCGCGAAACGATCGCACGCGTGCGATCGCCTCCGCACTAAGGCGATACGAAGACAGGCATGGCAGCAAGCTCGCCTGCGGCCATCCTTCGAGACGCCCGCCTACGGCGGGCCCTCAGGATGAGGTCGCGTTTTGCGGCGAGATATCAGACCCTCATGGTGAGGAGCCCGCCAAAGCGGGCGTCTCGAACCATGCAGGCCGAGCTCGTTCGGCACGCCCAATGTAGTGTGCGATAGGGAGGAAACGGAGAAAGCGCTGCTGTCGGCCGCTCATGCTCTACGCGTGCTTCTTCGCCTCCACCGGTGGCGTGCCGTGGGTGTGGAAGGACTCGATCGTCTTCAGGCCCCACGCCTGCCCTTTCTTGCGCTCCTCTTCCGTCCACACGATCGGCTTCCAGTCCGGTGCGAGGATGAGGCGCGCGCCGGCATTGGCGACCTCGACGCGGTTGCCGCCGGGCTCGTAGACATAGAGGAAGAAGGTCTGCTGGATCGCGTGCTTATGCGGACCGGTCTCGATGTGGATGCCGTTCTCCAGGAAGATGTCGGCGGCGCGCAGGATCTCCTCGCGGCTGTCGAGCGCGTAGGTGACGTGGTGGAAGCGGCCCGGCGTGCCGGAATGATCGAGCGAATAGGCGAAGTCGTAGCTCTTGTTCGACATCGTCAGCCACATCGCGGCCTCGCGTCCGTCATTGAGCACGATCTGCTCGGTGAGCCGGCAGCCGAGATAGTTCTCGAAGAACTCGCGGTTCGCCTTGATGTCGACGGCGAGGCAGTTGAGGTGATCGAGGCGGCGGACATTGACGCCGCGGGCGGGAAAGCGCTGCGCCTGGTTCTTGAGCGCGGGCTTCAGCTCCGGCGGCGCCTGATACCATTCGGTCTCGTAATAGAGCTCGACGATATGGCCATCAGGGTCGCGGCAGCGGAAGGTCGGCCCCTGCCCCATGTCGCCGTCGATCCAGCCGATGTCGAAGCCGGAGCCTTTGAGCGCGGCGACCCGGCGCTCCAGCGCCTGCTGGCTGCGCGCGCGCAGCGCCATGTGCTCCATGCCCGAGGTCTTCGACGCCGTCAGCTTGAGCGAATACCGCTCGTAATCGTCCCAGCCGCGCAAATAGACCGACTCGCCCTTACGGCCGCTGACCGTCATGCCCATGACGTCGACGAAGAATTTCAGGCTCTCGTCGGGCTTGGGCGTCAGCAGCTCCATATGGCCGAGATGGGCCAGATCGAGGATCGGTTCGGGCTGCATGCTTTCCTCCAGGGCGTGACTGTGATCCGCAGGAACCGGATCGTGCATTCGGGCGCAGGGCCGCAATTGGCTCATGCGCCGGGGGCGGCACCGAGGCCGCGGGTTCATTTGTACTAATGTACAAATGATTAGGTCCCGTCAACAAATCAACCCTTGCATCGCAGACCGAATGGCGCCCCGCGCGTGAGGAGAACCACCCCCGAACAGCGACGGACTGCCCGAATGGTAAAATCTTCCTTAATTCGATTGAGCGCCTGCCGGCCCCACAAAGGAGCATTTTTCGGCCGTTTCCGCCCACGAGTATGCATCAGGAACCAGCCTGTCGGCCGAATTGCCGCGGATTTAACGAAGCCGCCGCGGCTGCCGTTTAACCGTTTGTGCAGCCGCGGCCGCGCATAGTCCGGTGCAAATCCCTCGCTCTTGCCAGGTTCATTCATCGTGACATCCTTTGGACGCGTGATTTCGGTACGCGGATCGCTCGCCCGGGTCGGGCTTCTGGCGGCAAGCCAGATGCCGATCTCGGAGGTTCGGGCGACCGTCGGCCGTTTCGTCAGCATTCGCTGCGCCAGCTCGGTCATCGTCGCGATGATCACCGAGGTCTCCTGCGAGAATCTGTCGAGCGCCGACAATTACATCGCCATCGCCTCGGTCGACCTGCTTGGCGAGATCCTCAACGCCGCCGACAAGGCCAAATTCCAGCGCGGCGTCACCAACTATCCGACCATCGGAGATTCGGTCGACCTGATCACCAGCCAGGAGTTGCGCACGATCTACGCGCCGACCGGGTCGGACCAGATCAATGTCGGCTTCCTCCAGCAGGACCGCTCGGTCGTCGCCTATGTCGATATCGAGGAAATGCTGTCCAAGCATTTTGCCGTGCTGGGATCGACCGGCGTAGGCAAGTCGACCGGCGTGTCGCTGCTGCTCAACGAGATCCTGAAGGCACGGCCGAACCTGCGCATCTTCCTGCTCGACGTGCACAACGAGTACGGCCGCTGCTTCGGCGACCGCGCGCTGGTGCTCAACCCGCGGAACCTGAAGCTGCCGTTCTGGCTGTTCAATTTCGAGGAAATCGTCGACGTGCTGTTCGGCGGCCGCGCCGGCGTGCCCGAAGAGCTCGACGTCCTTGCCGAGGTGATCCCGATCGCCAAGGGCATCTACACGCAGTACCAGAACGCCGATCGCCTCGGCCTCAAGCGCATCGATCCCAAGCAGATCGGCTTCACCGTCGATACGCCGGTGCCGTATCGCCTGGTCGATCTGATATCGCTGATCGACGAGCGCATGGGCAAGCTGGAAAACCGCTCCTCGCGCATCATCTATCACAAGCTGATCTCGCGCATCGAGGCGGTCCGCAACGACCCCCGCTATGCCTTCATGTTCGACAACGCCAATGTCGGCGGCGACACCATGGCCGAGGTGATCAGCCATCTGTTCCGCCTGCCCGCCAACGGCAAGCCGATGACGGTGATGCAACTCGCCGGCTTCCCGGCCGAAGTCATCGATTCCGTCGTCTCCGTGCTCTGCCGCATGGCCTTCGACTTCGGCCTGTGGAGCGACGGCGTCTCGCCGATGCTGTTCGTCTGCGAGGAAGCCCACCGCTACGCCGCCGCCGATCGCAACATCGGCTTCGGACCGACCCGCAAGGCGGTATCGCGCATCGCCAAGGAAGGCCGCAAATACGGCGTCTATCTCGGGCTGATCACCCAGCGCCCGGCCGAGCTCGACGCCACCATCATCTCCCAGTGCAACACGCTGTTCACGATGCGTCTTGCCAACGAACGCGACCAGGCGCTGCTGCGCGCTGCGGTGTCGGATGCCGCGGCGAACTTGCTGTCCTTCGTGCCATCGCTCGGCACCCGAGAAGTGCTGGCCTTTGGCGAAGGCGTGGCACTGCCGACCCGCCTGCGCTTCAAGGAGGTGCCGCCGCACCAATTGCCGCGCGGCGAGGCCACCATCAGCAGCGTGCCGTCGGTCACCTCCGGTCACGACATGCATTTCGTCGGCGCGGTGCTCGAACGCTGGCGCGGCGCCACCTCGCAGCGCGACACGCCGAACGACCCGGTGTTCTCGGCCCCGCCCAGCAAGACGCTCGCGAGCGCCGAAGCGCCGATGCTGCAACCCTCGATGGGCCTCGATCCCGACCGCTTCTCGCTGCTGAAGAAGCCGCTGCGGTAAGGAACTGACACCGCTTCCGCAAATTCCGCTGTCATGCCCTGGCTTGACCGGGGCATCCAGTACGCCGCGGCTTCTCGATTGAACCACAACCGTCTCTGGAATACTGGATCGCCCGATTAAATCGGGCGATGACACTGAGCGTGTGGCACGTTGAGGCGGCCGCCCGCATCGACTATGGTTGCCGGCCCCAGGCCGGAATCCATGCTCATGACAAAAACAGCCGCGCAACGCTTCCCCGCTCCCGCCCTCGACACGCTGCCCGACGACATCCGCACGCGCCTCCTCACTGTCCAGGAAAAGAGCGGATTCGTGCCGAACGTCTTCCTGACGCTGGCCTACCGGCCCGACGAGTTCCGCGCGTTCTTCGCCTATCACGACGCGCTGATGGAGAAGGACGGCGGCCTCACCAAGGCCGAACGCGAGATGATCGTGGTGGCGACCTCGGCGGCCAACCAGTGCCAGTATTGCGTGATCGCGCATGGCGCGATCCTGCGCATCCGCGCCAAGAACCCGCTAATTGCCGACCAGGTCGCGGTGAACTATCGCAAGGCCGACATCACGCCGCGGCAGAAGGCGATGCTCGATTTCGCCATGAAGGTCTCGGCCGACGCGCAGCGGATCTCGGAGGAGGATTTCGCCGCGCTCGCGCCGCACGGCTTCAGCGACGACGACATCTGGGACATCGCCGCGATCTCGGCCTTCTTCGCGCTGTCGAACCGGCTGGCGAACTTCACCGGCATGCGGCCGAACGACGAATTCTATCTGATGGGCCGGCTGCCGAAGAAGTGACCGACCGCTCCGTGTCGCGAACGCGACGCCGCACCGGAAAATGTAACGTGCGGGTTCCCGTTTGACGGGAACAAAAACGTTTTCACAATCAGATACGTTTTATTAAGACACTCACCTTCAACTAGCAGAAATACTTCGACACAACTCGCGCAGTCTCCGTCAACGGAGACGCGGATGAGTCGTGCCTGCTTAGGGGATCCGTCTTATGAACGTGCGAGCATTCGCCGTCGCGACTTGCATCGGCGTAACGTTCTTCGCCGCTGGATACGCATGGAACTATCAGCCCGACGCCATCAACCCCGGCGAAATATGGAGCATGCTTCAATCGGAGCACGGCATGGCGCGAGCCGCCGTCGCACGCGTCCTCATCGAGCCGAATTCAGCTCATTTTAGCGGCTTGCGAACGGTCGACGCGGACGACGCAAGATACGTGTGCGGCTCCGTGAAGGCGATGGACAAGGAGAGGCAGTATGTTGAGACCGCCTTCGTTTACACCGTCGCGATCGATTATGCCCGTATCGACGACGACGGTCGGATCACGTCGCAGCGCTCGACATACAAGCCCTGCCCAATCGCGGCCGACGACAAAATTGCCGACCAGAGGACGCTGATCTCGCCCGGCGCCCTGTCGATGATCAAGACCGTCGAAAAGGTCATCCCCAAGTCCAGCGGCGGAACAATGGAACAGCAGCTTGGCCAGTTGGCCGGACAGACGGCAGCACACGCACCAGGTTCGGCAATCGCGCCGGGATCGGCGGTCTCGTCAGGTTCGGCCGGGGCAGGCTGGACGCCAGCAGAGCAGCATCCAGGTTCGCGCGTGGAGGCGACACGGAAGGATGAACTCACGTGGCGTGTCGACCAGCCGCCGGCCGCATGGCCGACGTTCCCCCCGGGCCATTCCCTGGCGAAATCGACGCAGAAGCGGACGACCGCCGAGGCCCTGGCTTTTGCGAAGGATATCGAGGCTCGCTGGGAGCAGTCGAAATCAGCCGAGGGGCCAACGAGGCGTCCTTCGCCGGAAGAGATCAAGGAGGCATGCCGCGCGCTGCTGACGATCGATCCCACGGACAAGGAATATCCGCGGGCCTGGGCCGCCTTCGTGCGATTACGGAAGATCGATCGCGACGCGGCTGCGTGAAGCAGACGTCCAATCTATCCGTACCGCCTTGGCGCTGCGTAAGGGAAGACGGAGCCGCGCGAGTCGGTGATGCATCGGGAGACCTGAGCGGTCGCTAGAACCGAAGTCGCCGCGCCCAAATCGGTTTCAGCAATTCGAGCACGGTCAGCACCAGCAGCCCCGCGCCGAGCGTGATCATCAGATCGTCCGCATGCAGCGGACCGAAGCGGAACAGGCTGGAGGCCGGCGGCCAGAGCAGCGCGGTGGCGAGAACGAGAGCGACGCCTGCGAAGATCCAGATCAATGCAGGATTTGGCCGGAAGAATGCGGACGCGAACGACGCGCTGAAGGACCGGTTGACCAGGACCAGAGCGACGATGCAGACGACGAGCGTCACGAAGGCAAGCGCCCTCGCCTCGTCGGCGACGAGACCGGAGCGAAGCGCCCCGACGAAGATGATGGCGGTCAGGGCAAATGCGAGGGCGCCCTGAAGCACGCTCCAGCCAACCAATGCCCATGAAAAAAGCTCGGAATCAGGCCGTCGCGGCGGACGCGTCATCGCATCGCGCTCGCCCCGCTCCGCCTCGAACACCAGCGCGCAGACGGGGTCGATGATCAGCTCCAGAAACGCGATGTGCACCGGACTGAGGATCAGCGGCAACCCGAAGACCAGAGGCAACAGCGCAAGTCCGGCGATCGGGACATGAACGGCGAAGATGAAGGCCATTGCCTTGCGCAGATTGTCGTAGATGCGGCGGCCCAGACGAATGGCCGACACGATCGAACCGAAATCGTCATCGAGCAACACGATCGCCGACGCCTCTCGCGCGACGTCGGTCCCGCGCCCTCCCATCGCGATGCCGATGTGGGCGGCCTTGAGCGAGGGCGCGTCGTTGACGCCGTCGCCGGTCATCGCCACGATCTCGCCGTTGAGCTTCATCGCCTGGACGATGCGCAGCTTCTGTTCCGGCAAGACCCGGGCGAACACGTTCACATGCCCGACGCGTCCCGCGAGCTCCGAGTCGTCCGCCAGCCTGACCTGATCGCCGGTCATGACGTCACGAACATCGAGCCCGGCCTGGTTCGCGATGGCAACGGCTGTTGCCGGATAATCGCCCGTGATCATGACGACGCGGATCCCCGCCGCGCGGCATTCGCCAACCGCCTCCGGGACATGGGGCCGCAGTGGATCGGCAAGCCCGACCAGACCGGCAAATCGAAACGCGAAAGCCTCCTGCGACGGCGGGAGTGACGCGTCATCGCACACGGTAACGGCCACCCCCAGCACGCGAAGCCCGTCCTTCGCCATCGCGCTGGCGGCATCGCGCACCGATTCTTGATCGGCAGCATTCATTCTGCACAGCCTCGCAATCGCTTCGGGCGCCCCCTTGGCGCATGCGAGGAGGTCCGCCCGGCCGGCTATCCGCCAGACCTGCGTCATGGCCAGCAGTTCGGGGCGCAGACCGTAGCCACGCGCCAGCGTCCGCTCGCCATCCGGCGCATCGTCTCCCCGCAAGACGGCATGCGCGAACAGATGCAGAGCCTTCTCCATCGGGTCGAACGGCTCCGGAGAGCTCGCCAGAGCACCGCAACGCGCCAGCTCGGCAAATTCGGGCCTCGCATCATCCCGCCCGGCCGTCTCCGGACGCATGCGTGCCCCGTCGAGCAGCCGCAGCTCGGCGACGGACATCTGGTTCTGCGTCAGTGTCCCGGTCTTGTCGGTGCACAGAACGGTCGCAGAACCGAGGACCTCGATGGCGGCGGCTCGCCGCGTCAGGACGCGGGCTTGTGAAATCCGCCAGGCTCCCATCGCCATGAAGACGGTGAGCACGACGCCAAATTCTTCCGGCAGCATCGCCATGCCGATGGCGATGCCCGCAAGCAGCGCTTGCAGCCAATCCCCACGCAAGACTCCGTAGAGCACGATGGCCGCCAGGCTGACCACGGCACCGCCGAGGAAGCAGAGCCGCACCAGTCTTGCGGTCTGTTGCTGAAGCCGGGGCGGCTCGGCCTGCAAGCCGCGCAGCGACAGCCCGATCTTCCCGATCTCGCTGCGCGGGCCGGTGGCCTCCACCAGCGCCAGCCCCTCGCCGCGCACGACGAGAGAACCGGAATACACGAAGGGCTGATCCTCGCCGCCCGGCCGGTGATCGGCTGACGCGGCCTTGTCGGCGACCTGCTTGCGGACGGGCACCGACTCGCCGGTCAGCAGCGACTCGTCGATTTGCAGATCGCGGGCGTCCACCAGCGCGGCGTCGGCCGGAATCCGGTCCCCTTCGCCAAGAACGAGAAGATCGCCGCGCACGACCTCGCGGCCCGCGATGCGTCGACGCGCACCGTCCCGCACCACGAGCGCGCGCGGGCTGCTCAGGTCGCGCAAGGCTTCCAGCACGCGCTCGGTCCGGGTCTCCTGCACCACCGTGATCACGATCGACATCGCACCGAAGACCAGAAGGATCAGCGCTTCCCTGAGATCGCCGAGCACGAGGTAGACCAGCCCACCACAGAGCAGCAGCACGAGCATCGGCTCGCGCAGCACTTCCATGATGATGCGCAGGGGACTGCGTCGTTCGGGCCGAGGCAATTCGTTGGCGCCGTCTTCTTCCAGCCGCGCCCGGGCCTCGGCCTCGCTCAGCCCGGCCGGTCTCGTGGCTTCCGTGCCGCTCACGTCTTCCGCCGCAGGCTCCAGAGACTTCCGGCGAGCAGGACGGCCGTCACGAGCAGTATGGCGACGAAGGTCTGGATGATGGTGAAGTTCAGCGCATCACGCGCAACGAACAGCGCCGTGATGGCTCCGGCGATGACAAACAGAATGCGAAGGATCAGGCTCATCGTCGTGTCTCCAGGTCGGCATGATCCGGAGCCCACCTGGCGAGGCGGGAGCGCAATGCTGGTTCGGCTGTCATGCCGGCGGACCTTAGCGGCCGGCAGCGACGTCGGTTTGCGATACGTCAAATTCACCTGCGCCGTTGGGCCGCACGTTCGACCCGGTCTGCCGCCTAGGCTTCCTCGACATCCAGCATAATCGACACTTTCAGGAACGGCGTCCCCTCGAAATGGAATTGCGGCATCGGGCGGCTCAAAGCGTCGGCGACTGGTGGAGATAACGACCGTCGAAATCCGCGAGTTCCAAAAATCGAGCCTCGTCGAGTACGGTGACGCGGCCACGCTGAAATTCGACGATGCCATCCTGGCGCAACTGCTTGATCACCCGGTTGGCGTGGACCGCCGTGATCCCCAGGGCTTCGCCGATCTGCTCCTGGGTCAGCGGCATCTCGAAATTTTCGTCGTCCACGCGACCGATGACCCTGAGGCGCTCGCGCAGCTCGATCATGACATGGGCGAGGCGCGCAGGCGCCGGACGCTGGCCGACATTGACGATCCATTCGCGAAACATCGCGGCGTCGATCAGCGTATCCCGCCAAAACATCTCGGCGACGACCGGCCTGCGTTGGTGCAATCTTCGCAGCGTATCGTGGCTGATGAAGCCCAGCGTGCACGCCGTCAACGTCGAGAGCTCATGGTCCATCACGTGCAGGAACAGGCTCATCAGGTCCGGGATCTCGCCGGGAATGTGCAGTGAGAGAATCTGTCGCTTCCCGCTCGCGATCGTCTTGGAGCGTGCGCAAAATCCCTCGACAATCAGGCAGCATTCGGTGGCCCGCTCGCCATCTCTCACCACGGGCGTTTCCGCCGGATACTGTCTCACTGCGATCGGAAGCGCTTCGATTTCCCTGACATCCTCCTCCGAGATGCCGGAAGAGATGCGCAAACGCCTGACAAGCGCAGCACGGATCGTATCGCTGGGCACGCGAAGTCGCTCCGTTCGCATGAATTCGAATCATGGCGCGCTGGGCGCCGGCTGGAATGAAACCCGGGATCCGCGCCGCGGGTTCCAACAAAAGTTAAGGACGCCGCTCGCGTCCACATGGTTGGCTCGGTGTGTCGGAAAGGCCAAACCATGACCAAGAAACGCAACCGCACGCGACCGGCTCTGTCGCTCCAGGAGCGCCTGGACAAGTTCACGCAAGAAGCCCGCGCCGCCGCCAGAAAGCTCCCGGCCGGCGCCGAGCGCCACACGCTGTTGCAGAAGGCACGCGATGGCGAGGCGGCCGCGGAGATGGAGCGCCTGCTGTCCTCGCCGGGACCGCAACACCCAAAGTGATCGGCCCGCGGCTGCGACGCGCTACGCCGCTATCGCTTCGCCATCAACTCGAGCGCCGGGGCAAAGCGCTCGGAAAATGTCAACGTCTTGGCGTGGTGAACTGCGGCGAAGGACGCCGAGATGCCTGCTGAGGCAACGGCGAGCAAGGCAATTCCGAAAACCAGACGGCGCATCTCGGCCTCCTGTGTGAGCTCGACTACCCCCAACAGTTGGGACGGTTCTGTTTCAGGATGGTTTCATGGGCGCGGAAAATGATTTCGCTCAAGCAGCTGTGATGAGATCCGGCTCACAGGGCCGCATGCCGTAACCAACTAACAAGGGTGCAGTGTCTTGCAGCGGAACGGGAGCGGCGTTGGGAATTTTACGCCTGCGATCGCGATCGTGAATCGCAAGACTGCGCTGGAATGCAGAGTCTTCGAGGAATACTCAAATGAACGTCGTCATCCGGAAGCTCAATGGTCTGTGGCATCTCATTGTCGGATCGTGTCAGATCCGAACGCCCTTCCTGGAAACCCAGGACCGCGCGCTGGTCGTCACGTACGCCCGGCGCGTCTACCCCGGCGCCAAGATCTTCCAACGCGATTGATGTGAGCGCCCGCGCCTAATCGTCCGACGCCGGCCCGCACCAGCCGGGCAGATAGATCGCATCCTTGCTCTTGGCCGCGGACATGGCCTTCTCGAGCGCCTTGTCGAAATCGGCATCCACCGCCTTGCGCGACAGTTTACGGCGCAGAAAGTCCGCCCACAGGAATTCGGAGAACGGCGTGGTGTCCTTGGCGAAGCCGCCCAGGCGGCGGAGCTCGCCGGCAAGGCTGCGGAAAGGATCGTCCTTGAGATCGGCAACCGATTTCGGCAGGTCCCGGAACTGCCGCCTCTCCCCCTTGGAATCGTAAGGGTAGACCCAGCGCTTGTTGTCCATCACGCCCCAGAAGGCCTCGCGCTCGACCATCCTGAGGTCGCCGACGACGGTCACCAGCACCTCCTTGACGCCCTCGTCGTGCAATGCGCGGCCGAGATGATGATGGTCGATCACGTAGTAGCGCTCGTCCGGCCCGTACACGACGGGGATCATGTGCTTGCCGAGCAGATCGGCCTGCTTCCTGCGGTCGTGCTCGCGCCAGCGCTTGCGCTTCTCCTTGACCTCGCGCATGCCGACCGTCATCTGCGTCGGCCGAAGCGACAGGATCGGCACCGGATGCACTCTCGGCTCGCGCGCGTTCGTGGTCATGGTCGAAGGGCCCTCTCACATTGATGCAACCGGTCGTCCAGGTTCCCATGGATTATGCCATGGGCGCGGCGGCGACAAAATGCGTTCGGCCCGGACAGGAAGATCACAAGCCGATGTTCGCGGGACCAGGCGCGGCAGGCGCCATGGCTGGTGTTGCAACGCACCCCCCGCGTCCTCACGCCGGCATGACGACCGCTTCCGCGATCCGTCGCGGGCCCTCACGAAGAGGTAGTGCAAAAGCGCAATGCACGTACGCGTTGAGAAGATTTTCTGCAACGCGTTCACCACCTGTGCTATCAAAAAATCGCTGCTTCGGAGTGATCCTCGCCCCATGAAATCCCAGCGGCCCATAAGCTCTGATGAGGAGCACCGGGTGCTCCAGTTCAGGCCGCGCACCTCACCCTCCCCGACGGTCCACCGGGGCAACGGCACCGTGCAGCCGCTGCGCGGCGCGCCCAAGCCGCTGGACCTGTCGCGCTACGAGCAGCCCCGCACCGAGCCGGACGATTTCCGCCACCGCATGCTCGCCAACATCGCCGCACTCGCCTTCACCATCGCGCTGACCGCGATCGGGATCTGGCTCGCCGTGAGCATCGCCGACCTGCGCCGGACCCAGGATTGCGTGCTGATGGGCCGCCGCGACTGCGCCAAGATCACGACGCCGCTCATCTAGGCACGCCCGCCTACCCAGAGGTCGTCATGCCCGGGCTTGTCCCAGGGATCCACGCTCTTTGTGCCGCAAGGCAAGGCGTGGATGGCCGGGACAATGCCCGGCCATGACGCTGTGGAGGCAGAGCGCCCCAGGCTTCCCAGTCCGACGCGATCGTCCCTCGCGAAAAGAGGCTCCGGCAGGCATCCCCAGCTCCGTGCCTTGCTGTCCCCATGGCCTGTCCGGCTCCATTGAACTCAGGGCGGCGCTCCGATATACGGGCTCTCGACCCGGCCAGAGGGGGGTTGAGGGCGTCATCAGGGGCGCGATGCCCACCCGCCATGCCACTCTGGAACATCTGACAAATATCCGCAATATATCAAAGGCTTAGTGATGTCCTCTACATTCGATCAGGTCGCTACGATCATCGCTGAAACCTGCGACATCCCGCGCGACACGATCACGCCGGATAGCCACGCCATCGATGACCTCGGCATCGACAGCCTCGATTTCCTCGATATCGCCTTTGCGATCGACAAGCAGTTCGGAATCAAGCTGCCGCTGGAAAAGTGGACCCAGGAGGTCAACGACGGCAAAGCGACCACCGAACAATATTTCGTGCTGAAGAACCTGTGCGCGCGCATCGACGAGCTGGTTGCAGCCAAGGGCGCGAGCGCCTAATCGGGCGGCCATGCAACTCGAATACTTCCACATGATCGATCGCATCGTCGACCTCAGGGTCGACGAGAAGAGGATCGTCGTCGAGGCCCAGGTCCCGAAGGAAAGCACCATCTTCGAGGGGCACTTCCCGGGCTATCCCTTGATGCCCGGCGTGCTCCTGATCGAATCGATGGCGCAGGCCTCGGGCTGGCTTCAGCTCGGCGTGTTCAAGTTCGAGCGCATGCCGATCCTGGCCGCCGTCAAGGAGGCCAAGGTGCGCGGCTCGGTATTCCCCGGCGATCTCATGAGCATCGAGGCGAGCCTCACCCATGAGGGCTCGGGCTACGCCATGACCGAAGCCAAGATCAGGGTCGGCGGCAAGCTGCGCGCGAATTCGGCGCTCACCTTCACGCTGATCCCCTTCCCCAATGCGGACATGCGCGGATACATGGCGAAAGTCGCCGAGCGCGTCGGCTTTCCGCAACAGGCCGTATCGCCATGACCGACACCGCTTCGAAGCCCGGCCAGACGGAAGTCTGGATCACCGGCATTGGCCTTGCCACCTCGCTCGGCGAGGGCCTCGACGCCAACTGGGCCGCGCTCCAGGAGAAGCGCATCAATGTCGATGAGAAGGGCTTTGCGCCCTACATCATGCATCCCCTGATGCCTGTTACCTTCGACACCCAGATCCCGAAGAAGGGCGACCAGCGCCAGATGGAAGCCTGGCAGCGCATCGGCACCTATGCCGCGGGCCTCGCGCTCGACTCCGCGGGGATCAAGGGCAACAAGGACATCCTGTCGAAGATCGACATGGTCGTGGCCGCCGGCGGCGGCGAGCGCGATCTCAACGTCGACACCGGCGTGCTCACGGCCGAGGCCAAGGGGGCGAACGCGCCCGGCTTCCTCAACGAACGCCTGATGAGCGATCTCAGGCCGACGCTGTTTCTGGCCCAGCTCTCCAATCTCCTCGCCGGCAATATCGCCATCGTGCATGGGCTTGGCGGCACCTCGCGCACCTTCATGGGCGAAGAGGTCGCGGGCGCCGATGCGGCGCGCATCGCACTTGCGCGCATCGGCTCGGGCGAGAGCGACATCGCTCTGATCGGCGGCTCGCACAATGGCGAGCGCAAGGACCTCATGGTCCTCTACGAATTCGGCGACTTCAACCTGAAGGACAAATTCGCGCCCGTCTGGGCGCGCAAGGACCACGCCGGCTTCGCGCTGGGGTCGGCCGGTGCCTTCCTGGTGCTGGAGTCGCGCGCGCACGCGGAAGCCCGCGGCGCCAAGCCGTTCGCAAAACTGTCGAGCGTGGTGGCCGATCTCGCCCGGCGCAAGCAGCCCGGCGACATGGCCGCGACGCTGGAGAAGCTTTGGGCCAAGCTGCCGAAGCGCGAGGGCAAGGGCGCGATCATCACGGGTGCGACCGGCGCAGAGCCCGCGACATCCGAGGAGCGCGGCTTCCTGAAGGGCCACGCCGACTTCCCGGTGCGCTCGACCGGCACGATGTTCGGACACACCATGGAGACGCAATTCCCGCTCGGAATCGCGCTCGCCGCGCTCTCGATCTCGCGCGGCGCACTGTTCCCGCCGAACGATTCCACGGGGACCGAGATTGAAATGCAGGGAGCGCCCACCCAGATTGTGGTCGTGGGGGCCGGACACTGGCGCGGCGAAGGCATGGCGCTGGTCGAGGCCGTGAGCTAGCTCTAGCGGGGGATCGACATGACTGCACCACGCGACAAATTCGGGCGTCCCGTCGTCGTCGTCACCGGCATGGGCATCATGACCTCGCTCGGCGCCGGCAAGGCCGACAATTGGGCGAAGCTCGTCGCCGGCGAATCCGGCATCCGCACCATCACGCGCTTTCCGGTCGACGGCCTGAAGACGACGATGGCCGGCACGGTCGATTTCGTCAGCGTCGATCCGTTCTCCTCCACCGGCCTGTCCGAGCGGATGGCCGAGATCGTGACCCAGGAAGCGCTCGAGCAGGCCGGCATCGGCGCGAAGGCCGATTTCCCGGGCCCGCTCTTCCTCGCGGTCGCACCGGTTGAGGTCGAATGGCCGCAGCGCCGCGAGCTCGGCCGCGCCGTCGGCTCGCCGGACTTCACCTATGACGATCTCTTGCGCATCTCCGGCGGCGGCAAGTACAGCGCCTATCATCACCGCTTCATGTTCGGCTCGGTCGCAGCCTATCTCGCCGAGACTTTCGGCACCAAGGGCTCGCCGATCTCGCTGTCGACGGCCTGCGCCTCGGGCGCGACCTCGATCCAGCTCGGCGTCGAAGCGATCCGCCGCGGCGAGACCGATGCCGCGCTGTGCGTCGCAACCGACGGCACGGTGAACCCGGAAGCGCTGGTGCGCTTCTCCCTGCTCTCGGCGCTGTCGACCCAGAACGATCCGCCGCAGGCGGCCTCCCGCCCCTTCTCCAAGAACCGCGACGGCTTCGTCATGGCCGAAGGCGCCGGCGCGCTGGTGCTGGAAAGCTATGAAGCGGCGACCGCGCGCGGTGCGAAGATCCTCGGCGTGATCGCCGGCTGCGGCGAGCTCACCGATTCCTTCCATCGCACCCGCTCCTCGCCCGACGGCAAGCCGATCATCGGCTGCATGAACAAGACGCTGGCCGATGCCGGCATGACCCCGGACCAGATCGACCACATCAACGCGCACGGCACCGCGACGCCCGAAAACGACAAGATGGAGTTCAACACGACATCGGCCGTGTTCGGCGAGCTCGCGCAGAAGATCCCGGTCACGTCCAACAAGTCGATGGTCGGCCACACCATCTCGGCCGCAGGCGCCGTGGAAGCGATCTTCTCGCTGCTCACCCTCGAGCATCAGCGCATCCCGCCGACGATCAATTACGAGACCCCGGATCCCACGATCCTGTTCGACGTCGTCGGCAACAAGGCGCGCGACGCCCGCGTCACCGCGGTGATGTCGAACTCGTTCGGCTTCGGCGGCCAGAACGCCTCGCTGATCCTGACCCGCGAACCGGCCTGACCGGACGCATGGCGCTGCTGACTGCGAGCATCAAGGCCCGCGCGCGGGAGGCTGCCAAATCGGTCGGCGGCACCCTGATCGGCGCCGCTACCGTCGGCATGCTGCGCACCACGCGCTATTTCGATCCGGTCAAGACCTCGGACTTCTTCTCACGCGTTGTGAAGCTGATCGGCCCGCGCCTGCGCGAGCACCGCATCGGCCGCGCCAATCTGGTGGCCGCTTTTCCCGAAAAATCGGCGGAGGAGATCGAACAGATCCTGATGGGCGTCTGGGACAATCTCGGCCGCGTCGGCGCCGAATTCGCCCATATGGACCACGTCTGGGATTACGACCGCGACCATCCGGAAGTGAGCCGGATCGAATTGCCGAAGCGCAGCATCGAGCTGTTCGACCAGATCCGCGACGACGGCAAGCCGGCGCTGATCTTCGCCGCACACCTCGCGAACTGGGAATTGCCGGCGCTCGCCGCCGTCGCGCATGGGCTGGATGCCGCGATTCTCTATCGCCGGCCGAACATCGCCTCCGCCGACCGCATCATCCAGGAGATGCGCCAGGTCAACATGGGCACGCTGATCCCGGCGGGCCGCGACGCCCCGCTGCGCCTTGCGCAGGCGCTGAAGGACGGCAAGCACGTAGCCATGCTGATCGACCAGTATTTGACCGGCGGCGTCGAGGTCACCTTCTTCGGCCGCAAGACCCGCGCCAATCCGATGCTGGCGCGCCTGCTCCGCCAGGTCGAATGCCCGATCCACGGCGTCCGCGTCATCCGCAAGCCCGGCGGCCGCTTCGCCGCGGAGCTGACGGAGGAAGTCCCGCCCGTCCGCGATGCCGACGGCAAGATCGACATCCAGGGCACGACGCAGGCGATCACGAATGTGGTGGAAGGCTGGGTGCGCGAGCATCCGGAGCAGTGGCTGTGGCTGCACCGCAGGTGGCGGTAGCGGACAGAACTCTCTCTGTCATGGCCGGGCTTGACCCGGCCATCCACGCATCACCACGCGGCAGGAAAGACGTGGATGCCCGGGACAATCCGGGGCATGACGACCGAGCAAGGGGAGCGTCTGCTCCGTCTCAGCCCCTCTACCGCCCCGTCTTCACCTTGGTCCAGAGCCGGTTGATGATGCGCTGGGTCGCCGGCTCGCGCGCGGTGATGACGAACAGTTTTGCGAGCGTGGCCTCGTCCGGATAGATGTTCTTGTCACCAAGGATTTTCGGGTCGACCAGCTTCTGGCTGGCGAGGTTGCCATTGGCATACGACAGGAAGTCCGAGTTCTTGGCGGCGACGTCGGGGCGGTAGAGATAGTTGATCAGCTCGTAGGCTTCCTTGACGTTCTTGGCATCCGCGGGGATCGCCAGATTGTCGAAGAACATCTGCGCGCCCTCCTTCGGAATGGTGTAGCCGATCTCGACGCCGCTCTTGGCCTCGGACGCGCGGGCACGGGCCTGCATGATGTCGCCGGACCAGCCGACCACGAAGCAGATCTCGCCGGTGGCGAGCGCGCTCAGATATTCGGACGAGTGAAATTTTCGCACCGACGGGCGGACTTTCGCGACGACGTCGGCGGCCTTCTCCAGGTCCGCCTGCTTGGTCGAGTTCGGATCGAGCCCGAGATAGCTCAGCGCCGCCGGGAAGATGTCGTCGGCGGAGTCGAGCATGTGCACGCCGCAATCCCTAAACTTGGCGAGGTTCTCCGGCTTGAAGACGATGTCCCAGCTGTCGATCTTGGCGTCGGGGCCGAGGATCTGCTTCACCTTGGCGACATTGTAGCCGATGCCGGTCGTGCCCCACATGTAGTTGGCGGCGTAGACGTTGCCGGGATCGTAGATGCCGAGGCGCTGCGTCACCACGGGCCAGGCATGGCCAAGGTTCGGCAGCTTCGACTTGTCGAGCTTCTGGAAGATATTCGCCTTGATCTGGCGCTGCAGGAAATAGGCCGTGGGCACCACCACGTCGTAGCCGGACTTGCCGGCCATCAGGCGTGTCTCCAGCGTCTCGTTGGCGTCGAAGGTGTCGTAGACGACCTTGATGCCGGTTTCCTTGGTGAAGGCTTCCAAGACATCCGGCGCCATGTCGTTGGACCAGTTGTAGAAGTTGACGACGCGCTCTTCGGCCCCGGCTGGGGCCGAAAGCAACGTCAGCGCTGCAGCGATTGCAAAACCAAGGCAAAGCCTGGAGCGGCTGACGTTCGTCATCTCAATCTACCTCGTGCGTCCACGCACCGCGTCCGACAGCCGCTCCAGCGCGGTGTCGAGCGTCTGGTCCTTCTTGGCAAAGCAGAAGCGGACCACCGAGGTCACCGGGTCCTGCTCGTAGAACGCCGAGACCGGGATCGCCGCGACCTTGTAATCCCTAACGATCCGCCAGCAGAACTCGGTGTCGCTCTCGTTGAGCCCGAGCGGCGACAGGTCCACGGTGAGGAAATAGGTCCCTTGCGACTTCAGCACGGGGAAGCCGAGGCTCTCCAGCCCCCTGGTCAGGCGGTCCCTGCTCCGCGTCAGGTCTTTCCGCATCGACAGGAAGTAGTCGTCGGACTTGCCGAGACCGTAGGCGACGGCGGCCTGCAGGTTCGGCGCGGTGGTGAAGGTCAGGAACTGGTGCACCTTGGCGGCCACCCGCAGCAGCGGCGGCGCGGCGCAGACGAAGCCGACCTTCCAGCCGGTCAGCGAGAAGATCTTGCCGGCCGAGCCGACCTTGATGGTGCGATCGCGCATGCCGGGGATGGTGATCAGCGGGATGTGCTTGTGCTCGTCGAAGGTGACGTGCTCCCAGACCTCGTCGCAGATCGCGATGACGTCGAACTCCTGGCAGTAGCGCGCGAGCAGCTCGAGGTCCTCGCGGGGATAGACCACTGCGGAGGGATTTAAGGGGTTGTTGAAGAGCACCGCCTTGGTCTTTGAATTGAAGACGCTTTTCAGCATGTCCTCGTTCAATCGCCAGTGCGGCGGTTCGAGCCGGACGAGGCGCGGAATGCCACCGGCCTGGCGGATGATCGGCAGGTAGGAATCATAGACCGGCTGGAAGCAGACCACCTCGTCGCCGGGCTGCACCACCGCGAGGATGGCCGAGGTCAGCGCCTCGGTGCCGCCAGAGGTGACCATCACCTCGCTCATCGGATCGAGCTTGAGGCCGTGCCAGTGGCCGTAATGGGTCGCGATCGCCTGGCGCAGCTCTGGCAGGCCCATCATCGACGGGTACTGGTTGTAGCCGTTCAGCGAGGCGTCGGCCGCGGCGCGGCGGATGTCCTCGGGGCCGGGATCGTCAGGAAAGCCCTGACCGAGATTGATGGCGGCATTGTCGCGCGCAGCCTGCGACATCGCCTCGAAGATGGTGACGGGAAGGTCGGCGAAGACCTTGTTCAGGGACGAGCTCTTGGTCGTCATCGCGCGGTCAGCCACCGACCTTGCTGGGAAGACCCGCCGCCTTCCAGCCGAGCATGCCGCCGGCGAGATGCTTGTCGTAAGGCAGGCCCGCCGCCTGCGCCGCGAGCGAGGCCGTCACCGAGCGCTTGCCCGAGCGGCAGGCGAACACGACCTCCTTGCCTTGGGGATCGGGGATCGCCTTGGGATCGAAGGTCGAGAGCGGCACCACGACGCCGTAAGGATAGGCCTCGGCCTCGACCTCGTTCGGCTCGCGGACGTCGACGAGCAAATAGCGGCCCTCCGCGACACCCTTGGAGACCTCGTCCGGGGCCAGATCCTGTACTTGATTTGCCACATCATCCTCCAACGTCGCAGGCGCATGCCGGGGCGATCCCGGCGGGCGGCAACCTCGCCTCTCGGGCAGCGAAAATCAAGCGCTACAATGGCTTGAGCCGCGTGGCGCAAGTTAAAGCTAAATCGCAGCGACTTGAAGCGCGGCTTTCAGGATGCCTGAAACTCCTCCTTCGCATCCGACCACGCGCGCGGTGTCATTCCCCGCGAAAGCGGGGAATCCAGTACGCCGCGGCCTATCGATTCAACCACAACTGTCTCGGAATACTGGATCGCCCGGTCAAGCCGGGCGATGACAGCGGCGGCGCTAGATCGTCACCTGCGTTCCGACCTCGACCACGCGGCCGCTAGGGATCTGGAAATAGTCGGTGGCGTCGTTGGCGGAGCGGCTGAGCGAGATGAACAGCCGGTCCTGCCAGCGCGGCATGCCGGAATGGGCGGCAGGCTTAAGCGCCCTGCGGGACAGGAAGAACGAGGTCGACATGATGTCGAACTGCCAGCCGAGCTTGCGGGCGATCGCCAGCGCCTTCGGCACGTTGGGCGATTCCATGAAGCCGAACTTCAGCGTCACCTTGGAGAAGGTCGGTGAGATCTGCTCCAGCCTGACGCGCTCGGCCGGGTCGATCCGCGGGGTCTGCGCGGTCTCGATGGTGAGAATGACGTTCTTCTCGTGCAGCACCTTGTAGTGTTTCAGACTATGCATCAGCGCGGTCGGGGCACTGAGCGGGTCCGAGGTCAGGAACACGGCGGTTCCGGGCACGCGCTGCGGCGGCCGCTTCTCCAGCATCGCAACGAGGTCGGCGAGCGGGAACTCCAGCTTGCGCGACTTCTCGAACAGCAGCCGGCTGCCGCGCCGCCACGTGTACATCAGGATGATCATGAGCGCGCCGAGCGCGAGCGGAACCCAGCCGCCCTCGAACACCTTGAGCAGGTTGGCGGCCAGGAAGGTCAGATCGAGGAACAGGAAGGGCGCGATCAGCGCGGCCGCCGCGAGCGGCGACCAGCGCCAGACCTTCCAGATCACGACAAAGCCCATCATCGCGGTGACCACCATGGTGCCGGTGACGGAGATGCCGTAGGCGGACGCCAGCGCGCTGGAGGAGCGGAACAGCAGCACCAGGAGCACCACCGCGACCAGCAGGAGCTGGTTGATGCGCGGGATGAAGATCTGGCCGGAATGGGCTTCAGACGTATGGCGAATTTCAAAACGCGGCAGCAGCCCCAGCTGGATCGCCTGGCGCGTCAGCGAATAGGCGCCGGTGATGACGGCCTGACTTGCGATGACGGTGGCGGCGGTGGCGAGCACGACCATGGCGCCGCGGATCCAGCCTTGCGGAAACAATTGGAAGAACGGGCTCTCGATCGCTCCGGGATCGCCGAGCACGAGCGCCCCCTGCCCCAGATAGTTCAGCGCCAACGACGGCAGCACGATGAACAGCCAGGCCGTCTGGATCGGCCGCTTGCCGAAATGGCCGAGATCGGCATAGAGCGCCTCCGCACCCGTGACTGCCAGGAACACCGCGCCCAGCGTCACGAAGCCGATGATGCCGTGGTGAAGCATGAAGGACACGGCGTAGAGCGGATTCAGCGCGAACAGCACCTGCGGCTGCTGGATGATCGGATGGATCGCCGCCACCGAAATGACGGCGAACCAGACGCACATGATCGGGCCGAAAAAGGCGGCGACGCGGGCAGTGCCGCGCGACTGCACGGCGAACAGGCCGACCAGGATGATCACGGTCAGCGGCACGATGTAAGGTTCGAAATGCAGCGTGACGTCTTTCATGCCTTCGATCGCCGACAGCACCGAAAGCGCGGGGGTGATGACGGCGTCGCCGTAGAACAGGGCCCCGGAGATGATGCCGAGCAGGACGATGGTTGCCCCGCCGGTGCCGACCGCGCGCTGGGCCAGCGCCATCAGCGCAAGCGTGCCGCCCTCGCCGTTGTTGTCGGCCCGGAGCAGGATCACGACGTATTTGAGCGTCACCACGACGATGAGCGCCCACAGGATCAGGGAGAGCACGCCGAGCACGGCCGCCGGCGTGGCGAGCCCCTCGGTGCCCGAGGAGGCCGCCGTCACGGCCTCGCGGAACGCGTAGAGCGGGCTGGTACCGATGTCGCCATAGACCACGCCGATGCTGCCGAGCGTCAGCGCACCGAAACCGGCTGTGGTGTGGGCCTCGCCATGGCCATTGGCCGCCGCCGTTTCCGGGGCGGGAACTGCTACGTCGCTTGTCATGGGAGAGCCCGGTGGCCTCTAAAAATGCTTCACTGCACAACGGCGGAAGAGCGCGGGCTTATAGTCCTGCGCTGCCGGCATAGCCTAGCCCGTTTATGGGCCCTCGCCATGCAAATTTCGCATGGGTCCGCCGATTGCGTTCAAATGGTGACTTGCGTGCCGACTTCAACCACCCGCCCCGTGGGAATCTGGAAATAGTCGGTGGCGTCGTTGGCGGACCGGCTCAGCGCGATGAACAGATGGTCCTGCCAGAGCGGCATGCCCGACTGCGCCGAGGCCTTCAGCGACCGTCGCGACACGAAGAACGACGTCGACATGATGTCGAACTGCCAGCCCTGCTTCCGCGCAATCGCGAGCGCCTTGGGCACGTTCGGTTGCTCCATGAAGCCGAAGCGCAGGCGGACCTTCGAGAACTTGTCGCTGATCTTCTCCATGCGGAAGCGCTCGGACAGATCGACCCGCGGCGTATGTGCGGTCTCGATGGTCAGGACCACGTTGTGCTCGTGCAGCACCTTGTTGTGCTTGAGGTTGTGCAGCAGCGCGGTTGGCACGAAGGAAGGATCGCTGGTCAGGAACACCGCGGTGCCTTTGACGATGTGCGGCGGCCGCTTCTCCAGGCTCCGGATCAGATCGTCCAGCGGCACCTCGATCCGGCGCGTCTTCTGGAGCAGGATGCCGGTCCCCTTGCGCCAGGTCCAGATCGTCCCTGCCATGGCCGCGCCGAACAGCAGCGGCACCCAGGCGCCTTCGAGCAGCTTGAGCAGATTGGCGCTGAAGAAGCTCATGTCCACGACGACGAAGGGCATGATCACCGCCGCAGCCGTCGCCGCGCGCCAGTTCCACAATTTCCAGATCACCACGAAGCCCATGATGCCGTCGGCGACCATGGTGGTGGAAACCGCGATGCCGTAGGCCGAAGCCAGATTGCTGGGGGTGTGGAACAGCAGCACCAGCAGCATCACGCCGATCAGCAGCAGCCGGTTCACGCGCGGCAGATAGATCTGACCGGCATGGGTTTCGGAGGTGTAGCGCACCTCGAAGCGCGGCAGCAGGCCGAGCTGCACCGCCTGATAGACCAGCGAATAGGCGCCGGTGATCACCGCCTGGCTCGCGATCACGGTCGCGGCGGTCGCAAGCCCGACCAGCGGCAGCACCAGATGTTCGGGCACCATGCGGTAGAAGGAATGCTCGATCGCGCTCGGATCGGACAGCACCAGCGCGCCCTGGCCGAAATAGTTGATCAAGAGCGAGGGCAGCACGAAGAACATCCAGGCCGCCTGGATCGGCTTGCGGCCGAAATGGCCGAGATCGGCGTAGAGCGCTTCGCCGCCGGTCACCGCCAGGAACACCGCGCCCAGCGTCACCAGGCCAATCGTGCCGTGCGACAGCAGGAATTGCAGCGCGTAATAGGGATTGATCGCGGCGAGCACCGACGGATCGTCGGCGATGTGGACGGCGCCCATCACCGCAATGCACGTGAACCAGACCACCATCACCGGCCCGAAGGCCGAGGCCACCAGCGCGGTCCCCTTGCTCTGGACCGCGAACAGCAGCACCAGGATGAGGACGGTGAGCGGCACGACGTAGTGCTCCAGGGCGGGCGTCGCGAGCTTGAGACCCTCGACCGCCGACAACACCGAGATCGCCGGCGTGATCATGGAATCGCCAATGAACATGGAGGCGCCGACCACGCCGAGCGCGAGCAGGAACCAGCTTCGCCGCCCGAGCGCACGCTGGCCGAGCGCCATCAGCGAGAGCGTGCCGCCCTCCCCGTTATTGTCGGCGCGCAAGAGCAGCAGGACGTATTTGGCGGTGACGACGATCAGCAGCGCCCACAGGATCAGCGAGAGCACGCCGAGCACCATGCCCCGCGTGACCGGCTCACCATGGGCCGCGCCCCGCACCGCCTCGTGGAATGCGTAGAGCGGCGAGGTGCCGATATCGCCGAAAACGACACCGATGCTCCCGAGCGTAAGCGCCCAAAAGCCTGAGGTGACCGGCCCGTCCTGGGTCTCGGCCTGTGTGATGCTCGCCGTCATGAAGGTGGAAAACGCTTCGTCCCTGAATTTGATCCGGCGCCTTTTGACGCTTCCGGCGCGCCTGTCAATCGGCACCCCACCTTAGCAGGCGCTGAGCCGAATGCTGTGACGGCGCGGCCACTCTCGTCGCCAGCGCGACGACATGCCTCAGGTAAGATGGTAGCGCAAGTGCGCCAGCGCGGCCCTTCGGGTCCGGATCATGCCCTACGGCTTCAAATTCGGCGGCAGCGGCGGATCTTCGCGCATCAGGGTGATGGTCACGCGCCGGTTGGCGGCCAGCGAGGGATCGTCCGGAAACAGCGGCTGGGTGTCCGCCTTGCCGGAGACGGCGAAGATGTGCGAGGCCGGCAGGCCCTCGCGCTCGAGGATCTGCCGTACGGCATTGGCGCGGTCGGCCGACAGATCGAAGGCACCGTAGTCACTGCGGGTCGGCACGAAACCGGCGGCGGTGTGGCCGGCGATGGAGACGCGGAGCGGCGTGGCCTTGAGCGGAATCGCCAGCTTCTCGACCAGGCGGCGGGTGCGGTCATAGGGTACCTTGGAGCCGTCGGCGAACATCGAGCGGCCGTCCTGGTCGACGATTTCGAGATTGAGACCCTGCTTGGTCTCCTCGAACATGATGTGCTTGGACATCTCGGTCAGTTCCGGCATGTCCTGCAAGGCCTGCCGCAGCGAGGCCGCGGCGAGCGCGAAATTGCGGTCGACCTTGATCTTCGCCCCCGACGTGCGGTCGCGGTCCTCCTGGTCCGGGGTCGGCGTGTTGGAGGCATCCTCGGGCTGGATATGGTCGACGTTCTTCAGCCGCGGGCGCGTCGGCAGGCCGTCGGATTCGACGATGCCGGCGTAGCGCGCCTCGCTCTGCACGCCGAAGGCGTCGCGCATCGAGCCGGCGACGATCTTCAGCTTGTTGGCGTCCTGCGTCGAGAATGCGACGAGCATCACGAAGAAGCTCATCATCAGGCCCATCAAATCGGCGAAGGTCACGAACCAGCCGTGACCGCCCCCGTGAGCATCGCCGCGCTTCTTCTTGGCCATGTCTGTCTGTCCCGGCGGGCGGCGTTACGCCGGCACCGGCTCACCTTCGGCGTGGCGGTGCTTCTCCGGCAGATAGGCCAGCAGCATTTCGCGCACCAGCGTCGGGCTCTTGGAGTCGCGGATCATCAGGATGCCGTCGATGATCAGGGTGCGGTTGGTCTCTTCATCCAGCAGCTTGCCGTGCAGCTTGTCGGCGATCGGCAGGCAGAACAGGTTCGCGACGAGCGCACCGTAGAGCGTTGCGAGCAGCGCGGTCGCCATGAACGGACCGAGCTTGGAAGGGTCGGTCATGTTCGCGAACATCTGCACCATGCCGATCAGGGTGCCGATCATGCCGAAGGCCGGGGCGCAGTCGCCGATGGCGCGATAGATCTTGCTGCCCTCGTCGAGGTGCATCAGGAAGTTGTCGCGGTCGCGCTCGAGATTGTCGCGGATGAAGTCGAGGTCGTAACCGTCGGCGACATAGCGGATGCCCTTGGCGAGGAACGGCTCGTCGGTCTCGACCTTTTCGAGACCCACCGGGCCCTGCTTGCGGGCGATCTCGGCGATGCGGGCGAGCTCGTCGACGAGGTCGTGCGCCGACAGCCGGCTCATGGTGAAGGCGAACTTGGCGCCGAGCGGAAGGCCGTGCAGGAGCGCGCTGAGCGGAAAGCGGATCATGGTGGCGGAGATCGAGCCGCCGAAGATGATGATCATCGCATGTTCGGAGATGAACATGTGAAGGTCGCCGCCCATGAAGATCATCGCTGCGATGACGATGATGCCCGCCGTGAGCCCAACGCCCGTCATGATATCCATGAGAGACTCCAAACGCGTACGCAACAACGGCCGTCCTGGCCGCTGGCGCGGCCCAACCCCGAACCGCATCGGAAACCCTAGAGCGCCGCCCTTAAAGCCGCGTAAAGGTTAAGTCGGGACAGCGTGGCGAAGGCGCGCCACGTGCGCCGGACTTGCCGGCCGCCGGCAGGAATCTCAACACTTCGCTAACCATGTTTGCGCGGGGCTAGGACGAGATGCCCACCAGCTCCAGGCTGAGCGCGCGCAGACGCTTGCGCGCGTCGGCATCGTAGGCTTGCGGATTGGCGCGCGCCTCGTTCATGCCGTTGAAGAACAATCCGCTCTTGCCTGCGACGTCGTCGCCCTCGACGAGGCGCAGGATCGCCGCACCGCCCTGCTCCACCGTCGAGATCGGCGTAATGCCGCCGGCCCGCACCATGGTGGTGTTCATGTAGGTCGCCGGATGCAGCGAGTTCACGGTGACACCCACGCCCTTCACTTCCTCGGCGAAATCGATCGTGAACATGATCTGCGCGAGCTTGCTCTGCGCATAGGCGCGCGAGCCGCTATAGCCCTTGGTGATCATGACGTCGTCGAAGTCGATCGGATGCTGGCCGAGCGAGGCGACGTTGACGATGCGCGACGGCGCCGCGGCCTTCAGCAGTGGCAGCAAGAGATGGGCGAGGAGGAAGCCGGAGAGATAATTGACGGCAAAGCGCAGCTCATGACTATCGGCGCTGACCTGACGCTGCGGCCCGTCATTCTGCGAGCCGATGCCGGCGTTGCTGACGAAGACGTCGAGACGCTGGTGATCACGCTTCACGGCTTCCGCGAGTGCGCGCGTGCCCGACATCGACGACAGGTCCGCCTGGTAGAAGATCGGCGCAGCGTGGCCGGCTTTCACGATCTCGTCGATCAGCGTCTTTGCGCGCGCCGCATCGCGGCCGTGGATCAGGACCTTCGCGCCCTCGGCCGCCAGCCGGCGCGCGACGTAGCGGCCGACACCGTCGGTCGAGCCCGTGATCAGGACCGTCTTGCCATTCATCGTCATCGCGCGTCCTCCGACTGCGGCCCTAGGCCACATCCGTGACCAGGACTCATACAGTATTCTATGGCCGGTACGGCATGCTCCATCGCAGGAGCCGTTTTGCAATGTTGACGCTGTTCGGTCTTCTCACCGCGCTTCCTGCGGTTCTGGCGCTTCATCTGCTCGAGCCGGAACTCGTCCTGCCGGCGTTCAGCGTCCTGCTCTTTGTCGAAGCCGCTTTCGCAGTGATCGTAGCGCGCCTGGTTCAAGGTCCTGATAAGGTGGACGACATCACCCTGTGGGATCTTGCCGGTGGCTTCACCCTGATCGGATGTGCCGCCGCAATGTTTGGCGAGCCGGATCAGGCTGCCCTGTTCCTGATGGAACAGGGCGGCCCACGGCCGGCATCGCGGCCGTAGGTCGTTCGGTCAGCCCGTCAGTGAATCTCCGCCGAGCGCTTCAGCGCGGCCTTCAGCTTCTCCAGCGAGAAGTCGGGGCTGCGGGCGATCTCCAGGATCGGCGTCTCGCGGCGGCCGCAGAGCTCAGCGGCTTCCGGCAGCTTTGCGGCGACGTCGAGCGGGATCACGATGGCGCCGTGCTGATCGGCGTGGATAAGATCACCGGATTTCACGGTCATGCCGGCGACGCGCACTTCGCCGCCAAAGCTCTCCGCATGCACCCAGGCATGCGACGGGCCGATCGAGCCGGCCAGCGCCTGGAAGCCAGGGGCCCATTGCGGGATGTCGCGGATCGATCCGTCGGTGATGACGCCGAGGCAGCCGAGCGCCTTGTGCACGTTGCTCTGCACCTCGCCCCAGAACGCGCCGTAGCCGACATCGGGGCCGTCGATGTCCTGGATCACCGAGATGCGCGGACCGTGGCCGGTGCCGACATATTCGTAATATTCGATGCGGCGCTTGGACTGCTCTTCGGCGGGCAGCGAGGATTTCAGCACCGAGCGGATCGCAACCGTACGGGCATAGCCGACGATCGGCGGCAGGTCGGGGAACGGACAAACCAGTTGCTTGGTGGTGTAGCCGATCAGCCGGCGCTCGGGCGCCACG
This sequence comes from Bradyrhizobium niftali, assembly GCF_004571025.1. Classification (GTDB taxonomy): domain Bacteria; phylum Pseudomonadota; class Alphaproteobacteria; order Rhizobiales; family Xanthobacteraceae; genus Bradyrhizobium; species Bradyrhizobium niftali. The sequence goes on from NZ_SPQT01000003.1 coordinate 183,015, forward strand.
ATCTCCATGGCGTTGCAGATCGTCGGGGTATCGTAGCGGCCCAGCGCTTCGAGGACGGAAGCGGGCAGCGGCCCGGTTACGGTATCAGTCACGGCGTTCTCTCCCAGATTGGCGGCTGATTGACGCGATGCCGCCGGCACAGGGCGATATAGCCGAGATCGGGCCTCAACCCAACTCAGGCGGCCCTCATGGCAGATATCCGCGTGTGGCCGCTCAGTGCAGCCGTCCGGGCCGGTCGTCGTCGTGCGGCGGCTCGGACAGGTTAGCCAGCGTCGGCGCCGAAGGCGGCGAGGAGACCTCGCCTCCCGCAGGCGTGGCGGCCTCCATCGCGCGCGCCTGGTCGCGATAGGATTTGTAGCCGAGCGGCAAAGCGAGGAGATACAGCACCGTGCCGGTCGACAGCACGTGCCAGGGATAGGCGATCAGGATAGCGATGAAGACGATTACCGCGACGAAGGCCGGCAGCACCAGTTCCGGCGGCACGCGCATGCGCTTGGTCTTACCGGAGAACACCGGCAGGCGCGACACCATCAGGAAGGCGATCAGCAGCGTATAGGCCGCCGTCACCGCCGCGGGCGCGCGGCCGAGATCGAGGAACGCGGCGTAGATCGGCAGCAGAACCGTGATCGCGCCCGCGGGCGCCGGCACGCCGGTGAAGAAGTTGGCGGCGAAGGCCGGCTTGTTGGGATCGTCCATGGTGGCGTTGAAGCGCGCAAGACGCAGGCCGCCGGAGATCGCGAACACCATCGCGGCGATCCAGCCGGCATTGCCGAGCTCGTGCAACTGCCAGAAATACAGCATCAGTCCGGGCGCGACGCCGAAATTGACGAAGTCGGCGAGGCTGTCGAGCTCGGCTCCGAACTTGGACTGGCCCTTGATCATGCGCGCGATGCGGCCGTCGATGCCGTCCAGCGCGGCCGCGAACACGATGGCGTAGACGGCGAGCGACATCCGCCCCTCGATCGACAGCCGGATCGACGTCAGGCCCGCGCAGATCGCCAGCAGCGTGATGACGTTGGGCACCAGCATCCGCACCGGAATCGGGCGGAACCGCCGGCGGCGAACGTCAGGGTCTTTGAAATCATAGGGCGTCATGGCTCGTCCTCACCTTGAGGCGAGATATAGCAAGCCGCGTCCCCCTCCGCCATTGCGGCGGAAGGCCCTCATGGACCGACTTATTGGTTAATTGGCGCGGTAGGCGCGGCTCGGGTCCTCGCCGGCCAGATCGGCCAAAATCGTCTCGCCGGCGATCGCGGTCTGCCCTTCCGACACCAGCGCCTTGGTGCCGACAGGCAGGTAGACGTCGAGGCGCGAGCCGAAGCGGATCAGGCCGAACCGCTCGCCGGCGCCGATCGCCTGGCCCTCCCTGACGAAGCAGACGATGCGCTTGGCGATCAGGCCTGCGATCTGGACCACGCCGATCCGCGCCGTGGGCGTCGTGATCACCAGCGAGTTGCGCTCGTTGTCCTCGCTCGCCTTGTCGAGCTCGGCATTGATGAAGAGACCGGGCCGGTAGGCGATGCGGTCCACCCTGCCCGCGATCGGGCTGCGGTTCACGTGGCAGTTGAACACGCTCATGAACACCGAGATGCGCGGCAGCGGCCGGTCGCCGAGCCCGAGCTCGGCCGGCGGCAGCGCCATGGTGATCATCGAGACGCGGCCGTCGGCCGGCGACACCACCAGCCCCTCGCGCACCGGCGTCACCCGCACGGGGTCGCGGAAGAACAGCGCGCACCACACGGTGAGGATGGTGCCGATCCACCCCAGCGGCGACCACAGCCAGAACAGGACCAGGCTTGCCAGCGCAAAGCCGCCGATGAAGGGATAGCCCTCCTTGTGGATCGGCGGGATCTGACGCTGGATCGAATCGAGAATGGACATCGCTATCTGCCGCTCAGGGTTGATGGCGCAGGTCGTCCCGCGCGGTGGAGTTGTTTAGGCCAGAGTTGGGACCGGAGACAAGGTCACTCCGCAGCCGCAGGCGTCGTCAGGACGTCCTCGACCGGCGGCGGCTCCCGGTTGGGCGCCTCGGTGGTATCGGCCATCTTGGCCAGCTTCTCGCGCGCGGCCTCTGCCTCGCGCTGCCTGTTCCACATGCTGGCATAGAGGCCGCCCTGCGCGAGCAGCTTTGCGTGGGTGCCACGCTCGGCAATCCGGCCCTGCTCCAGCACGATGATCTCGTCGGCGCCGACGATGGTCGAAAGCCGGTGCGCGATCACCAGCGAGGTGCGGTTCTTCGCCACGCGGTCGAGGGCACCCTGGATCTCGTGCTCGGTGTGGGTGTCCAGCGCGGAGGTCGCCTCGTCCAGCACCAGGATCGGCGGCGCCTTCAAGACGGTGCGCGCGATCGCGACGCGCTGCTTCTCGCCGCCCGACAGTTTCAGGCCGCGCTCGCCGACCTGGGTCTCATAGCCCTTCGGCGCCATGCGGATGAAAGTGTCGATCTGCGCCAGCTGCGCCGCCTGCTCGACCTCGGCATCGCTGGCGTCCCAGCGGCCGTAGCGGATGTTGTAGCGGATGGTGTCGTTGAACAGCACGGTGTCCTGCGGCACCATGCCGATGGAAGCGCGCAAGCTCGCCTGCGTGACCTCGCGGATATCCTGGCCGTCGATCAGGATCCTGCCGCCGGAGATGTCGTAGAGGCGGAACAGGAGCCGCGAGATGGTCGACTTGCCGGCGCCGGACGGACCGACGATCGCGACCGTCTTGCCGGCCGGCACCTCGAAGCTGATGCCCTTCAGGATCGGACGCGCCGGCTCATAGGCGAAGCGCACGTCCTCGAAACGCAGATTGCCTGCGGAGACGACCAGCGGCAGCGCGTCGGGCGCGTCCTTGATCTCGGCCTCGCGTCCCAGCACGCCAAACATCTTCTCGATGTCGATGATCGCCTGCTTGATCTCGCGATAGACCATGCCCATGAAGTTCAGGGGCTGGTAGAGCTGGATCATCATGGCGTTGACCAGCACGAAATCGCCGACAGTGTTGGTGCCGTCGCGCACGCCGATCGCGCACATCAGCATGGTCGCGGTCAACCCCAGCGTGAAGATCACGGCCTGGCCGGTGTTGAGCACCGCGAGCGACGTATAGGCCTGGACGCTCGACTCCTCGTAGCGCGCGACCGAGCGGTCGTAGCGCTGCGCCTCGCGCGCCTCGGCGCCGAAATATTTCACGGTCTCGTAGTTGAGCAGCGAGTCGATCGCCTTGGTGTTCGCCTCGGTGTCGGAATCGTTCATCTTGCGGCGGATGCCGATCCGCCACTCGGTCGCGATGTAGGTGTAGTACATGTAGACCGCGACCGTGATCAGGGTCGCCACCACGTAGCGCCAGTCGAACTGCCAGAGCAGCACGGCCAGGAGCAGCGAAACCTCGACGATGGTCGGGATCAGCTGGAGGATCACCATGCGCACGATGACCTCGATGCCCTCGCGGCCGCGCTCGAGCACGCGCGTCAGGCCGCCGGTCTTGCGCTCGAGGTGGAAGCGCAGCGACAGCTCGTGCATGTGAATGAAGGTGATGGTGGCGAGCTTGCGCACCGCATGCATGGCAACGCGCGCGAAGAGGCCGTCGCGCCATTGCGTCAGCACCGCCATCAGGATGCGCGTCGCGCCGTAACTGGCGGTCAGCAGCAATGGCGAGGCGATCACCCAGAGGTGCCAGTTGTCGGGCAGCACCGGCGCGGTGTTGGCGCCGGTCAGCGCGTCGGTCGCCCATTTGAAGCTGAACGGCACCGTCAGCGTGATCAGCTTGGCGGCGAGCAGCAGCACCATCGACCAGACCACGCGCATCTTCAGGTCGAAGCGGTCGCCCGGCCAGATATAGGGCCACAGATGCGCCAGCGTGCCCATCAGGGTGGCCCGCTCGAGCGGCCCGCCGGCGGGATCTGGCACGTCGGCGCCGGGCGGCGAATGAGGTTGGTCCATCAAGAAGCCTGAAAGCCCGCCGGATGCGGGCGCGCTGCGATTAACGATTTTCGCTCGTCATATAGAAGCTTCCGGGGGCGAGCGCACCCCGCCAGATGGCGAATCTTTGATTGTTTGTCGCCATTTACCGGTAGATTTCCGGGAGGTCCGAATCACCGATTGGACTTGACGCCTCTTCGCTGCAATGCATCATGGCACCAATGAGCACGATCAAAACCGTTTGCGTCTATTGCGGCTCCGGCCCCGGAACCAATCCCCGCTTCACCGAAGGCGCCAAGGCGTTCGGCAAGGCGCTCGCCGAGAACAACATCCGCCTGGTCTATGGCGGCGGCTCGCTCGGCCTGATGGGCTCGGTCGCAACCTCCGTCCTCGATAACGGCGGCACCGTCACCGGCATCATCCCCGAATTCCTGCGGATGCGCGAGAATGCGCTGACGCGCGTGCAGGAGATGATCGTCACCCCCGACATGCACGAGCGCAAGCGACTGATGTTCGAACGCTCCGACGCCTTCGTGGCGCTGCCGGGTGGCGTCGGCACGCTGGAGGAGCTGGTCGAGCAGCTGACCTGGAAGCAGCTCGGCCGTCACGCCAAGCCGGTGCTGCTCGCCAATATCGACAATTTCTGGGAGCCGCTGTTCTCGCTGCTGTCGCACATGCGCCAGACCGAGTTCATCCGTGCCGGCCTCTCGGTCGACATCCTCAAGGCCGATCGGGTCGAGGACATCCTGCCGAAGCTGAAGGCGGCCGTGGCAAAGCTCGCCGAGGCGGAAAAAGAGCTCGCTCCGGAAGTGGCGCGCAAGCTCTGACGCCCTACTCCGCAGGAAACGTCACCGCCTCGATCCGGTTGCCATCGGGATCGACGACGAAGGCCGCGTAATAGCGCACGCGATCGTGCGGGCGGATGCCCGGCGCGCCGTCGGATGCGCCGCCGGCGGACAGCGCTGCGGCGTGAAACGCATCGACCTCGACCGTTGTCTTCGCCCGCAGGCAGATGTGCACGCCGCTCTCCGGGGCTACGCGCGGCATGCCCTCGCGCAAGTTGATCCAGAATTCAGGATAGGCCTTGCCGAAGCCGACCGTCCGCGGCCGCGTGACGAGACGCGTGAGGCCGAGGGCGGCGAGCATCGCCTCGTAGAATGTTGCGGAGCGATCGAGATCGCTGACGCCGACGGAGATGTGGTCGATCATTGTTGCGCTCCCCTCCCCAACTGTCATCGCCCGGCTTGACCGGGCGATCCAGTATTCCGAGACGCCCGAGAACTACCGAGAAGCTGCGGCGTACTGGATACCCCGCTTTCGCGGGGTATGACAGCCGTAGCGGATCTTACGCCGGCGCGCCCGATTTCACGAGCTTGTAGATCACCGAATCCATCAGCGCCTGGAACGAGGCGTCGATGATGTTCGGGGACACGCCGACCGTGGTCCAGCTGTCGCCGTTCTCGTCCTCGCTCTCGATCAGCACGCGCGTGACCGCGCCGGTGCCGCCATTGAGGATGCGCACGCGATAGTCGATCAGCTTCAGGCCCTCGATGTATTTCTGGTACTTGCCGAGGTCTTTTCGCAAGGCGACGTCGAGTGCGTTGACGGGGCCGTTGCCCTCGGCCGCCGAGATCAGATGCTCGCCGGCGACGTCGACCTTGACGACCGCGAGCGCCACCGTGACGCGTTCGCCGAGCGCGTTGTAGCGCTGCTCGACATTGACGTCGAACTGCTCGACCTCGAAATACTGCGGCACCTTGCCGAGCGTGCGGCGCGCCAGCAGATCGAACGAGGCGTTGGCGGATTCGTAGGCGTAGCCGGCCGCCTCGCGCTCCTTCAGCTCCTCGACGAGACGCGTCAGCTTCGGATCGCTCTTTTCATAGGCGATGCCGGCGCGGTCGAGCTCGGCGATGACGTTGGAGCGGCCGGCCTGGTCCGAGACCAGCACCTTGCGGTGATTGCCGACCAGTTCCGGCAGGACGTGCTCGTAGGTCTGCGGATCCTTGAGCACGGCGGAAGCGTGAATGCCGGTCTTGGTGACGAAGGCGCTCTCGCCGACATAGGCCGCATGCCGGTTCGGCACGCGGTTGAGCATGTCGTCGAGCGTGCGCGACACCTTGACGAGGGTCGCGAGCTTCTCGGCGGTGACGCCGATCTCGAAAGCGTCGGCAAACTCCTGCTTCAGCTTCAAGGTCGGGATCAGCGAGCACAGATTGGCGTTGCCGCAGCGCTCGCCAAGGCCGTTCAGCGTGCCCTGGATCTGCCGCGCCCCGGCGCGCACCGCGGCGAGCGAATTCGCCACCGCCTGCTCGGTGTCGTTATGGGCGTGGATGCCGACGTGATCGCCGGGGATGTGCTTGGTCACCTCGGTGACGATGGCTTCGACCTCGTTCGGCATGGTGCCGCCATTGGTGTCGCACAGCACCACCCAGCGGGCGCCGGCCTCGTAGGCGGCTTTCGCGCAGGCGAGCGCGAAGCTGGCGTCCTCCTTGTAGCCGTCGAAGAAATGCTCGCAGTCGAGCATCACCTCGCGGCCGGCGGCTTTCGCCGCCGCGACGCTGTCGCGGATCGAAGCGAGGTTTTCCTCTTTGGTCGTCTCCAGCGCGACGCGTACCTGATAGGCCGAGGACTTCGCCACGAAGCAGATCGCGTCGGCCTTGGCTTCCAGCAGCCCGGCGACGCCCGGATCGTTCGAGACCGAGCGCCCGGCCCGGCGCGTCATGCCGAAGGCGGTGAAGCGCGCGTGATTGAACTTCGGCTTGCTGGCGAAGAACTCGGTATCGGTTGGATTGGCGCCGGGATAGCCGCCCTCGACATAGTCGATGCCGAGTTCGTCCAGCATCGCCGCGATGATCTGCTTGTCCGTCAGCGTGAAATCGACGCCATTGGTCTGCGCGCCGTCGCGCAGCGTAGTGTCGAACAGATAGAGGCGCTCCTTGCTCATTGCGATGCTCCGAGCGTCTTCTTCATGGTGGTGTTGGCGAGCCACTCGTCGTTGACGGTGATGCTGTTGCGCTGCATGGCGACATAGCCGCGCTTGGCGAAAAAGCCCTGCGCGGTGTCGCTGGCATCGACCGAGAGGCTTTTCGCGCCGCGGCCGCCGGCAAGCTTCTCCAGCGCATCGACCAGCATGGTGGCAATGCCCTGCCCGCTGACTGCCGGATGCACATAGAGCATGCGGATGTGGTCGGCCCCTTGCAGCGAGGCGAAGCCGACGGGCGAGCCCTCCAGCGTCGCAATCAGCGTCAGGTCGGCGGCGAGCCGCTTGCCGAACTCTTCGGTTTCCGCAGCCTCCATCCAGGCCTGCTGCTGCGCCTCGTTGTAGTCGTCGCCGGTCAACTCCTCGATGCTCGCAGCGAAGATCGCGGCGAGCACCGGCACGTCATCAGGCAGGAAGGGCCGCAAGCCCGGCTTTGGCAAAGTCTGTCCCATCGTCTTCACCACATCCCATAGAGCTTGAGCGCAAATGCCACCGCGGCGGCGAGCAGCAGGATCTTCAGCGCGATGTAATAGAGCCAGTGCCGCGGAAAAGGCGTGTCGGGCCGCATCATCGCGAAAACTCCCAGGTCGTCCCTTCCTTGGAGTCCTTGATCGCAACGCCCATCGCGGCGAGCTGATCGCGGATGCGGTCGGACTCTTTGAAGTCCTTCCGTCCACGGGCCGCGGTCCGCTCCGCGATCAGGCGCTCGACCTCCCCGGCATCGACCCCGCTCGCCTGCTGCTTGCGAGCTTCCCACAACGCAGCGCTCTCGGAGAGGAAGCCGAGCAGCCGCAGCGATCCCGCCAATGCGCTCACGTCGCTGTTGCGCAGGCCATGCAGCGCCGCGATCGCCAGGGAGGTGTTGAGGTCGTCGAGCAGCGGTTCGACCACGGACGCGGCGGGCCGGCCGGGATCGACGTCGGCCGCGACGCGATACCAGTCGTCGAGCGTCTTGGCGCTCTCCTCCAGCGATTTCATGGTCCAGTCGATCGGCGAACGATAATGCGTCTTCAGCATGTTCAGGCGCAGCACCTCGCCTGGCCAATCCGCCAGCAGCTCATGGATGGTGATGAAGTTGCCGAGGCTCTTCGACATCTTCTCGCTTTCGACCTGCAGGAAGCCGTTGTGCATCCAGTAGTTCGCCATGCGCTCTCGGTGGAAAGCGCAGCAGGTCTGCGCGACCTCGTTCTCGTGATGCGGAAACACGAGATCGATGCCGCCACCATGGATGTCAAAATGCTCGCCGAGGTGCTTCCAGGCCATGGCCGAGCACTCGATGTGCCAGCCCGGGCGTCCCTGCGCAGCGATGCCGGCCGGCGACGGCCACGACGGCTCGCCGGGCTTGGACGGCTTCCACAGCACGAAGTCGGTGTTGTCCCGCTTGTAGGGCGCGACATCGACGCGCGCCCCCGCGATCATCTCGTCCAGCGAGCGATTGGACAGCGCGCCATATTGCGGCAGAGTGGAATTGGCCGCGTTCATCGCCTGCGGCGAGAACAGCACGTGGTCCTCGGCGACATAGGCAAAGCCGCCGGCGACGAGCCGTTCGATGATCTCGCGCATCTCGCCGATATGCTCGGTCGCGCGCGGCTCGACGCTCGGCCGGAGCGCGCCGAGCGCATCGACGTCGGCGTGAAACTGCTTGCCCGTCTGCTCGGTAACCTTGCGGATCGCCTCGTTCAGCGGCAGGCCCGGAAAATCGCGCGCGGCGCGGTCGTTGATCTTGTCGTCGACGTCGGTGATGTTGCGGACGTATTTGACGTGCGCCTCGCCATAGAGATGGCGCAGCAGCCGAAACAGCACGTCGAACACGATCACCGGCCGGGCATTGCCGATATGGGCGAAGTCATAGACCGTCGGTCCGCAGACATACATGCGGACGTTGCTCGCATCGAGCGGCACGAACGGCCGCTTTTCCCTGGTCAGCGTATCGTAGAGGCGCAATTCCATATGGACACCCGTCGGCTGTTGGCCGGGCGTCCAGTGCTCTCAATGTTTTTGAGAAAAGACGGCTCCAGCCAGCGAATCGCTAGCTCGTAATCTCGCAAATCGTGCAAATGGCGAGGAGACCGTTCATGCGGGAACATATGGGCTATGAGGCGGCCCCGCGTCAAGAGAGCCGCGAAAATGCCGTTCTATCTCCGCAAAGCACGGCCGCCCCGCCATGATGGTTCATCATCATTAACCTTTTGAGTTTATTCGAGATGCTGGCGGTTCCCCCAGCCCCGGTATTTTCATGCGATCCATACTCGCGCTCATTTCCTGTGCCTCCATCGTCGCGTCATCGGGCGCATTCGCCGAAACCCGCGTCTTCATCATCGCCAACCAGGCGGACGGCTACGGCATCGACCAGTGCCTGGCCAAGGGCGACAAATGCGGCGCGCAGGTCGCGCGCACCTATTGCCAGTCACGGGATTTTGCCCAGGCTTCGGCCTATCGCCGGGTCGATCCCGACGAAATTACCGGCTCTGTCCCCAAAACCGGCACAAACTGCTCCCATGGCCGTTGCGACGAATATGTCGCAATCACCTGCCAGCGCTGAATTCGCTCGGAGCTGGCGGACCTTAGGCCCAATCTTTGGCCCCTGAAACGACGTGACGATGCCGCGGGAAGCGGCTATGGGAGGGCGCGCTTCGGCCCTTCATGTCACATTGGGCCGTGACCTCGCTAGAATGGCGGATATGCCTGAATTTTTGACTCTCTCCCGTGCCCGCTCGATCCTTGCCTGCACCGTGCTCCTGAGCACCGTGATGCTTGCCAACAGCGCCTTCGCGCAGGCCGGACCGCCCGGACCGCCGCCTCAGCCCGGCCAGAACGGGCTCGGCCCCAATCCGATGTGCGTGCGACTGGAAGGCCAGCTCGCCGCGCTCGATCGTGGCGGCGGCGGTGACCCCGCGCGCGAAGACCAGATCCGCCGCTATCAGGATTCCCAGGCCAAGCAGCAGGCCGAGCTCGACCGCGTCACCATGCAGGCCAAGCGCATGGGCTGCGATTCCTCCGGCTTCTTCTCGCTGTTCAACGGCCAGTCGGCGCAGTGCGGCCCGGTCAACACCCAGATCCAGCAGATGCGCGCCAATCTGGACCAGATCACCGGCAATCTCGAACGCCTGCGTGGCGGCGGTCCCGGCGGCTTCAGCCCGGAACGCGACAGCCAGCGCCGCTCGGTGCTGGTGGCCCTCGCCCAGAACAATTGCGGCCCGCAATATGCCAACGCCGCGCAGTCGCAGGGCGGCGGCAACTTCCTGAGCAACCTGTTCGGCGGCAACAACCCCAACAATCCGCAGGCCGTGCCGCCCTCCGATCTCGGCCCGCAATCCGGCACCTACCGCACCGTATGCGTGCGCACCTGCGACGGCGCCTATTTCCCGGTCTCGTTTGCCACCGTGCCGGCGCGCTTCCCGGACGACGAGAAGACCTGCAAGGCGCTGTGCCCCGCCGCGGAAGCCGTGCTCTACACCCACCGCAATCCCGGCGAAGACATGAACTCCGCGGTCTCCGTCAGCGGCCAGCCCTACACGGCGCTGCCGACTGCATTCAAATTCCGCAGCGAGTTCAACCCGTCCTGCTCCTGCAAGGCGGCGGGCCAGACCTGGGCCGATGCGTTGAAGTCCGCCGACGACAAGGCCGCGGCCGAACAGCAGGGCGACATCATCGTCACCGAGGAGAGCGCCAAGAAGATGCAGCAGCAGCGGCTCAACAAGGGCACGCCTGCCGCCAATGGCAAGAAGGGTGCGCCTGCCGCGCCGACGACGGCCACCGCACCGGCCGCGACGCCACCGGCGGATACCGGCACGGCTCCGACGAGCTCGGAGAACAAGCCGATCCGCTCGGTCGGCCCGACCTTCCTGCCGCAGCAGCAGAAGTAGGCGCTCACCCGTCATGCCCGGCGCAGGCGGTCGCCGGGCACAGCCGTTTCGCTGTTACTGCTCTCCCTCGCGGCTCCACGGGAAGAGATTGGCCGGAAAGTCCGCTGCGTAGCGCTTTCCCTTCGGGGGCGGCGACGGCTCGTCCGGTGGATTCGGATTCGGCTCGACCACCCGCCGATAGAGGTGCCAGGTCGCATGACCGAGCACCGGGAGGACGACAGCGAGACCGACGAAGAACGGCAGCGAGCCGATCACGAGCAACGCCGCGACGATCAGCCCCCACCCCGCCATCGCGACCGGATTGGCGGCCACCGCCTGCAGCGATGTACGGATCGCGTCGATCGCCGTCGCATGCCGATCGAGCATCAACGGAAACGATACGACGCTGACGCATAGGGCCGCGACCGCAAACAGGAAGCCGACACCGCAACCGACGATGATGAGCGACCATCCTTCCGGCGTGGTCAGCACGCGGGTTGCGAAGTCGGGAATGCTTGCAGCCGCCGCGTGACCGAAGATAGTGACATAGATCGCGTTCGCGACGCCGATCCAGACCCCGAACAGGACCAGCAGGAGCACGCCGAGCTCGAGCATGGCGCCGAAGGAAGGTGCGCGCAGCACCTTGATCGCATCCCATGCATCGACCTCCTCGCCGCGCTCACGGCGACGGCTGAGTTCGTAGAGGCCGATCGCGGCAAAGGGACCGATCAGGGCAAAGCCTGCGGCCAGCGGAAACAGCAGCGGCAGGACCGAATGGCCGAGGACCATCCTGAACAGGACGAGACCGAGAACCGGATAGATCACGCAGACGACGATCGCGTGACTCGGCATCGCCTGGAAATCTTCCCAGCCCAGGCGCAGCACCTCTCTCAAGTCGGACAAGCCGATCTTGCGAATGGGATAAGAGACCGCCTCACCGAACAGGTGCCGCTTTATGATCCTGTCGGGATAAAGAGTGGCCATGGACACACCCTCCTCTGCTGAAAGCCGCGGCGGAGAACGGCGCGCTTTCCGGCCACGCGTATCCGCCCTTGTGTGCGGGAGACGCGATCGAGCGGAGTACGGCAGTTCCAGGCTCAACGAGGAAGGAGCTTAGCCGGACGAAACCCGTCGCGACCTGCGCCCCAAGCTTAGCGCGCGCGACGTGGAATGACCAGCACTCCCGACTGGGTGAATTGTGCCTCGCATATTTTGTGCGATGCATCACATCGAGAATGCGACTGACGCTCGCCAGCGTGCACGGCAGCATGGATCGCCCGCGCCAGCTAAGCGTGTTGACATGCTATTGACGCCGGGTTCGCGGGGGATCATTTTAAAAGCATAGACGCCCGCAAAATTGGCGGTCGCGATCGAAATATCGCGACCGGTTGAATGGGCGAGGCAATAGGCGCGGCGATGGCATAGATGTCATCCTAGAAGAGTCCGCCACCGCGACAGACGCGAGCTCCGCCCTGGATTCGTATCCGCAGCCTTCGATGGCAAGGATGGATCAGGATGGCTGTCGCACTGATACTGCTTCTGGTCGCGATCGGCTCGGTGCTGTTTCACCTCTACAGCCCGTGGTGGTGGACGCCGATCGCCACGAACTGGGCCTATATCGACCACACCATCAACATCACGTTCTGGATCACGGGCTTCGTTTTCGTCGCGGTCATCGCCTTCATGGCTTATTGCGTCTTCCGCTTTCACCACAAAGAGGGAAGACGGGCTGACTACAATCCGGAAAACAAAAGGCTCGAATGGTGGCTGAGCGTCGGAACCGGCGTCGGCGTCGCGGCCATGCTGGCGCCTGGCCTCGTGGTCTGGCACCAGTTCGTGACGGTGCCTGCGGATGCCACCGAGGTCGAGGTCATGGGCCAGCAATGGCAATGGAGCTTCCGCCTTCCGGGCAAGGATGGGCAGTTGGGCACGTCCGACGTCCGCAACATCGCTCCCGACAATCCGATGGGACTCAATCGTGACGACCCGCACGCGCAGGACGACGTCGTGATCGAGAACGGCGACCTGCACCTTCAAATGGGAAAGCCGGTCAAGGTTCTCCTCCGCTCGGTTGATGTCCTGCACGATTTCTACGTGCCCGAATTCCGGGCCAAGATGGACATGGTTCCGGGCATGGTGACCTATTTCTGGATAACGCCGATCCGAACCGGAACGTTCGATGTTCTATGTGCGGAGCTTTGTGGCGCTGCTCACTATCAGATGCGGGCCAAGGTCATCATCGACGAAGAGCGTGAATATCACGCTTGGCTGGAGCAACAAAAGACGTTTGCCGAATTGTCGCCGGCAAAAGCCCTCGTGAAGGCGACGTACCAATCCGGTGGCAAGTAGCAAGCTGCCGCTGCGAAGATGGATCGGGTGCATGAGGCCAACGCCTCGCACCCGATGGATCCGACCAAGGAGGTTCTATGGTCGATATTCCATATGAAGGGATCACCGGCATCCCGCCTGCCGAAGTACCTGAGGTCGAGCTCTATCATCCAAGGAGCTGGTGGACACGGTATGTCTTCTCCCAGGACGCCAAGGTGATCGCCATTCAGTATTCGCTGACGGCCTCGGCCATCGGGCTGGTGGCCCTGGTGCTGTCGTGGCTGATGCGGCTGCAACTGGGATTCCCCGGCACCTTCTCTTTCATCGATGCCAACCAGTACCTCCAGTTCATCACCATGCACGGCATGATCATGGTGATCTACCTGCTCACCGCGTTGTTCCTGGGCGGCTTCGGCAACTACCTGATCCCGCTGATGGTCGGCGCCCGGGACATGGTCTTCCCTTATGTGAACATGCTGAGCTACTGGGTCTACCTGCTCGCAGTCCTGGTGCTGGCCTCGACATTCTTCGTGCCCGGCGGCCCCACCGGCGCCGGCTGGACGCTGTACCCGCCGCAAGCCATCCTCTCCGGAACGCCCGGGCAGGATTGGGGCATCATTCTCATGATGTCGTCCCTGATCCTGTTCATCATCGGCTTCACCATGGGCGGGCTGAACTACGTGGTCACCGTGCTCCAGGCGCGCACCCGCGGCATGACGTTGATGCGCCTGCCCCTGACGGTGTGGGGGATTTTCACGGCGACCGTCATGGCGTTGCTGGCATTCCCTGCGCTCTTCGTTGCCTCGGTCATGCTGCTGCTCGACCGTCTGCTGGGCACCAGCTTCTTCATGCCCTCCCTCGTCGAGATGGGACAGCTGTCGAAATATGGCGGCGGCAGCCCGCTGCTGTTCCAGCACCTGTTCTGGTTCTTCGGCCACCCCGAGGTCTACATCGTCGCCCTGCCCGCCTTCGGCATCGTCTCCGACCTGATCAGCACGCATGCGCGCAAGAACATCTTTGGTTACCGCATGATGGTCTGGGCCATCGTGGGGATTGGTGCGCTCAGCTTCGTCGTGTGGGCGCACCACATGTATGTGAGCGGCATGTTCCCGCAATTCGGGTACTTCTTCGCCACCACGACGCTCATCATCGCCATCCCCACCGCGATCAAGGTCTATAACTGGGTGCTGACCCTGTGGCGCGGCGACATTCATCTCAGGGTGCCGATGCTGTTCGCCCTCGGCTTCATCATCACCTTCGTGAATGGCGGCCTCACCGGCCTCTTCCTCGGCAACGTCGTCGTGGACGTGCCGCTTTCGGATACCATGTTCGTGGTCGCGCATTTCCACATGGTGATGGGCGTGGCGCCGATCATGGTCGTGCTCGGCGCGATCTATCATTGGTACCCCAAGGTCACGGGACGGATGCTGAACGACGTCCTCGGCAAGTTTCACTTCTGGGTCACCTTCCTCGGCGCCTACCTGATCTTCTTCCCCATGCACTATCTTGGACTGCTCGGGGTTCCGCGCCGGTATTTCGAACTCGGCGACGCGGCGTTCATTCCGCCCTCGGCCCATTCACTGAACGCCTTCATCTCCGTGGTGGCCCTGACCGTCGGCTTCAGCCAGATGGTGTTCCTGTTCAATCTGGCCTGGAGCCTGTTCAAGGGTGAGGCCTCAGGCGGCAATCCGTGGCGGGCGACGACGCTGGAGTGGCAGACGCCGGAGACGCCCCCAGGGCACGGCAACTGGGGCAAGGAGCTCCCGATCGTGTACCGCTGGGCCTATGACTACAGTGTGCCTGGCGCCGCGGAGGACTTCATTCCGCAGAACCAGCCGCCACGCGCGACGCAGCTCGTTCAGGGAGCTGCTTCGTGAGCGCCATCATCCTGTTCCTGGCTGTGCTTGCGATGATCGCCGGATGGTGGCTGTCGCAGCAGCGGCTGACGGCCAAGCCCTGGCTGGAGGAAGGCGCGGTCGGTGACTTCCCCGGCGGCGATAGCATGACCTGGCCGGCAGCGAAGGTCGGACTTGGCGTGTTTCTCGCCGTCGCGAGCACATTATTCGTCTTGTTCATCAGCGCCTATTCGATGCGCATGAGCGTGGTGGACTGGCGGCCGCTGCCGATACCGCGGCTGCTGTGGGTCAACACAGGCGTCCTGGTCCTGAGCAGTGTCGCGCTGCAGTGGGCGTACGTGGCTGCCGGGCGACACGATACCGAGAGCGTCATGATCGGCCTGCTCGTTGGCGGAGCATCTGCCGTGATCTTCCTCGCCGGACAGCTCCTGGCCTGGCAGCGGCTCGGGGCTGCCGGATATTTCGTGGCGTCCAATCCGGCGAATTCCTTCTTCTACCTGTTGACCGCGGTGCACGGGCTGCATCTGACGGGCGGTCTGGTGGCCCTGGGCCGAACCTCAGCCAAGATGTGGCGTGGCGCCGAGATCGCCGAGATGCGATTGAGCGTGGAACTGTGTGCCATCTACTGGCACTTCCTGCTGCTGGTCTGGCTTGTCCTGCTCGGTCTTCTCACGGGCTGGACCGATGATTTCGTCGACATCTGCCGCCAATTGCTGAGCTAGGGAGGCGAGACCAGATGGCTGAGACCGTGCTGACAAATTCGGGCCAATCGACTGCGCGGCTTGAAGGCTGGCGTGGCATCGCCGCCGACTGGGCGTCCGATCAGCGCGCCTTCAAGAACGTGTCCTGGGGCAAGGCCATGATGTGGATCTTCCTCCTCAGCGACACCTTCATCTTCAGTTGCTTCCTGCTCTCCTACATGACGGCGCGCATGTCGACGACCGTGCCGTGGCCCAATCCCAGCGAAGTCTTCGCCCTCAATATCGGGGGCAAGCACATCCCCCTGATCCTGATCGCCATCATGACCTTCGTCCTGATCAGCAGCAGCGGAACAATGGCGATGGCGGTCAATTTCGGCTACCGCAGGGATCGCGTGAGAACCGCAATCCTGATGCTGGTCACAGCGGCATTTGGCGCAACATTCGTCGGAATGCAGGCGTTCGAATGGACCAAGCTGATCATGGAGGGCGTTCGCCCCTGGGGCAATCCCTGGGGCGCGGCGCAGTTTGGCTCAAGCTTTTTCATGATCACGGGTTTCCACGGCACCCACGTGACGATCGGCGTGATCTTCCTGATCGCGATCGCGCGAAAGGTCTGGCGGGGAGACTTCGACGTCGAGAGACGTGGCTTTTTCACAAGCCGCAAGGGCTATTACGAGATCGTCGAGATCACCGGGCTGTACTGGCACTTCGTCGACCTCGTGTGGGTGTTCATCTTTGCATTCTTCTATCTTTGGTGAGGTCGGCGCATGACAAACGCGGCAATACACATGGAAGGAACGCTCGACGCTCCTGCGTCCGGCGCAGTCGCAACGGGAGCCGTTCACGCCAAGGGTCAACAGCACCCGATCAAGCTCTACCTCGTGGTCTGGGGCTGGTTGTTCGTCCTCAGCACGTGCTCCTACCTCGTCGACTACTTTGGCCTGCATGGCTATCTGAGGTGGTCGCTGATCCTGCTGTTCATGCTGTTGAAGGCCGGACTGATCGTCGCCGTCTTCATGCACATGGCCTGGGAGCGACTGGCCTTGGCCTATGCCATCCTGCTGCCGCCGATCGCGGTATTGGTATTTGTGTCGATCATGGTGCTCGAATCCGAATACACGCACTTGCTTCGGGTGCTGTTCTTCGCAACCCCGTCTTAGGGCCCGCTGTCGCTCAAGACTGGAGCTCAGCCTTCGAACGCGTCGATCGACGCCTTGCTTCCGCGCGAGACCAGCGTCTCGTCCGGGGCGGGCAGCGGCTCGCCCCTGTCGCGAAAGCGGTTGGTGATGGGATAGCGGCGGTCGCGGCCGAAATTCCTGGCCGTCACCTTCACGCCGGGCGCGGCCTGGCGGCGCTTGTATTCGGCGACGTTGAGCAGATGGTCGATGCGGGTGACCGTCTCGCGGTCGAAGCCGGCGGCGATGATCCGGTCCAGCGGCTCCTCGCGCTCGACCAGGCGCTCGAGGATGGCGTCGAGCACGTCGTAAGGCGGCAATGAATCCTGGTCGGTCTGGTTCTCGCGCAGCTCCGCCGTCGGCGGACGCGTGATGATATCAGGCGGAATGACCTCACCGGCGGGCCCGAGCGCGCCTTCGGGCTTCCAGCTGTTTCGCAGCGCAGCCAACCGGAACACCTGCGTCTTGTAGATGTCCTTGATCGGATTGAAGCCGCCGTTCATGTCGCCATAGAGCGTGGCGTAGCCGACCGACATTTCCGACTTGTTGCCTGTTGTCACCACCATCAGGCCGGTCTTGTTGGAGATCGCCATCAGCAACGTGCCGCGGGTGCGGGCCTGAAGGTTTTCCTCGGTGATATCGGGCGGCAGGTTCTTGAAGATGCCGGACAAGATGGTCTCGAAGCCGGTCACGGCTTCCGCGATCGGCAGCACCTCGTAGCGGATGCCGAGATGGCCGGCGAGTTCGCCGGCGTCCGCGATCGAGCTTGCCGCAGTGTAGCGATAGGGCAGCATCACGCCATGCACCTGGTCGGCGCCGAGCGCGTCGACGGCGATTGCCGCACACAGCGCGGAATCGATGCCGCCGGAAATGCCGAGCAGCACGCCGGGAAAGCCGTTCTTGGCGACGTAGTCGCGAAGGCCCAGCACGCAGGCTGCATAGTCGGCGTGGTCGCCTTCCGGCTGCGCGGCGATCGGCCCGGTGCAGCGCCAATCGTCGCCGTTGCGAGTGAAGCGCAACGTGGTGATGCTTTCCTCGAACGCCGGCAATTGGGCCGCGAGCGAGAGATCGCTGTTGAGTGCGAACGAGGCGCCGTCGAACACCAGCTCGTCCTGGCCGCCGACCTGGTTGAGATAGACCAGCGGCAGGCAGCTCTCGGTGACGCGCGCGACCGCGACCGACAGGCGCACGTCGTTCTTGTCGCGGGCATAGGGCGAGCCGTTCGGCACCAGGATGATCTCGGCGCCGGTCTCGGCCAGCGTCTCGACCACGTTCTCGTAATCCTCGGACTCCTCCAGCCAGATGTCCTCGCAGATCGGCACGCCGATGCGCACACCGCGCACGGTCATCGGCCCCGCGGCGGGCCCGCGCGCAAACAGCCGCTTCTCGTCGAACACGCCGTAATTCGGCAGATTGCACTTGAAGCGCAGGCCAGCGATGCGGCCGCCCTCGAGCAGCGCGCAGGCATTGTAGAGCCTGCCGTCCTCGACCCAGGGCGTGCCGACAAGCATCGCCGGTCCGCCATCGGCGGTCTCACGCGCAAGGCTTTCGATCGCGGCCCGGCAGGCGGCCTGGAAGGCCGGCTTCTGCACCAGGTCCTCCGGCGGATAGCCTGCGATGAACAATTCCGGAAACAGCACGAGATCGGCGCCGTCGGCGGCGGCTTGCGCGCGCGCCGCCCGCACCTTGGCGGCATTGCCCTCGATGTCGCCCATGGTCGGGTTGAGCTGGGCCAGCGTGACCGCGAATGCGTTGAGACGTACGGTCATGGTCGCCCCTGTCCGATCCAATGGCTAGAGCATGATCCGGAAAAGTGTGGAGCGGTTTTCCGAGAAGATCATGCTCAAACAACGACTTAAAGCGCGATGAGCGCTCTAGACGAAACCCAACCGCTCGACGATGGCAAAGATCCAGAACGCACCGGCCATCAGCAGCGCGACGCCGACGGCCGCCGAGCCCATGTCCTTGACCTGCCCGATCTGCTTGTCGTGATCGAGCGTCAGGCGGTCGGCGAGCTTTTCCACCGCGGTGTTGAGCAGCTCGACCACCAGCACGAACGCGACAGCACAGACCAGCTCGACCGCGCGCATCGCGGTCGCGCCGATGAACCAGGCCAGCGGCAGCGACAGCAGGAGCGCAAAGATCTCC
This sequence comes from Bradyrhizobium niftali, assembly GCF_004571025.1. Taxonomy (GTDB): domain Bacteria; phylum Pseudomonadota; class Alphaproteobacteria; order Rhizobiales; family Xanthobacteraceae; genus Bradyrhizobium; species Bradyrhizobium niftali. Next base: position 201,947 of record NZ_SPQT01000003.1, read on the forward strand.
TCGCGGACGGCCTGCTCCGATCGAAGTGCAAAGGCCAGACCGTTACGGGAGTTGATCGTGGCCTTCCAGATCCGCAGCAAGGTCTTAGAGCCCCGCGGCGGCCGGCATCGGCTTGGCCTTGCCGGCGCGCTCCTGCTTGAGCAGCTCGGCGACCAGGAAAGCCATGTCGATGGATTGCTCGGCATTGAGGCGGGGATCGCAGACCGTGTGATAGCGGTCGTTGAGATCCTCGTCCGTGATCGCGCGGGCGCCGCCGAGGCATTCGGTGACGTCCTGGCCGGTCATCTCCAGATGCACGCCGCCGGCATGGGTGCCTTCGGCGGCATGGATCGCAAAGAACGACTTCACCTCGGACAGGACGCGGTCGAACGGCCGCGTCTTGTAGCCCGACGTCGAGGTGATGGTGTTGCCGTGCATGGGATCGCACGACCAGACCACCACCCTGCCCTCGCGCTTCACGGCGCGGATCATGCCCGGCAGGTGCTCGCCGACCTTGTCGGAGCCGAAGCGGCCGATCAGCGTCAGCCGGCCGGGCTCGTTGTCGGGGTTGAGCACGTCGATCAGCTTCAGCAATTCGTCGGGCTTCAGCGACGGGCCGCACTTCAGCCCGATCGGGTTCTTGATGCCGCGGAAATATTCGATATGGCCGTGATCGAGCTGGCGGGTGCGGTCGCCGATCCAAATCATGTGGCCCGATGTCGCGTACCAGTCGCCGGTGGTGGAATCGACGCGGGTCATGGCCTGCTCGTAGCCGAGCAGCAGCGCTTCGTGGCTGGTGTAGAAATCGGTGGCGCGCAGCTCTGGATGGCTCTCGAGATCGAGGCCGCAGGCGCGCATGAAGTTAAGCGCGTCCGAGATGCGGTCGGCCAGCTCCTTGTAGCGGCGGGACTGCGGCGAGTCCTTGAGGAAGCCGAGCATCCATTGATGCACGCTGCCGAGATTGGCGAAGCCGCCGGTCGCAAACGCGCGCAGCAGGTTCAGCGTCGCGGCCGACTGGCGATAGGCCATCAGTTGGCGCTGCGGATCCGGCACACGCGCTTCCTTGGTGAAGGCGATGTCGTTGACGATGTCGCCGCGATAGCTCGGCAGCTCGACGCCGTTGATCTTTTCGGTCGGCGAGGAGCGCGGCTTGGCGAACTGGCCGGCGATGCGGCCGACCTTCACCACCGGCACGGCGCCGGCATAGGTCAGTACCACCGCCATCTGGAGCAGCACGCGGAAGAAGTCGCGGATGTTGTTGGCGCCGTGCTCGGCAAAGCTCTCGGCGCAGTCGCCGCCCTGGAGCAGGAAGGCTTCGCCCGCCGCAACGCGCCCCAAGGCCTTCTTCAGGTTGCGCGCCTCGCCCGCGAACACCAGCGGCGGAAAGGTCGCAAGCTGCGCCTCGACGTCGGCCAAGGCCTTGGCGTCGGGATAATCGGGCACCTGCAGCACCGGCTTGCTGCGCCAGGACTCGGGCGTCCACCGCTCGGACATCGCAATCTCTCCGTGAGGCAAAAAGCACAACCTGATCTGTGGGTTGCGAGGGCCGCCTTATACACAGGCTGGCAAAGGACCGCCAGTTGTAAATCCATTTCGTGCTGCAAACCCTTGCGGGGAAAGCCAAATTCGCATTTGCTTGGAACCGGCAAGGAAACTGGCGGGACACCGGCTGCCCATGGACGCGGCGCGCGACGACGTTTTCATCGACGAGATCAGCTTCCCGGCGACCGACGGGTATGCGCTGAGCGGCACCCTGTTCCTGCCGCGCGCCACCAAGCGCCATTCCGTCCTGATCAATTCGGCCACCGCCGTCCCGCGAAAAATCTACCGCGGCTTTGCCTCCTATCTCGCCCATCGCGGCTGCGCGGTGCTGACCTACGACTATCGCGGCATCGGCGACTCCCGGCTGCCGGCGATGGTCGGCTACAACCAGCCGAAATCGCTGGTCGGCTTCAAGGCCTCGATGTCGGACTGGGCCGCGCTCGACGTCACCGCTGCGGTGAGCTGGATGCGCGAGCGCTACAACACCCTGCCGCTCGCCTATATCGGCCACTCCTTCGGCGGCCAGGCGCTCGGGCTGATCGCGAACAACAGCGACATCTCGCGCGCCGCGTTCGTCGCCTCGCAGGCGGCGACCTGGCGGCTGATGACCTCACCGGAGAAATACCGCGTCCTCGCCTTCATGAACCTCATTGGCGTGCCGCTCGCCCACGCGCTCGGCTACGCCCCGGGCTGGGCCGGCATTGGCGAGGATTTGCCCAAGGGCGTGTTCCTGCAATGGGCCGACTGGGTCTCGAGCCCGCGCTATCTCTTCGATTCAAAGCTGCCCGCGCTGGAGAACTTCGCCAAATTCAAGGGCGAGCTACGCGCGCTGTGCTTCTCCGACGATCCCTGGGCGACGCGCCCCGCGGTCGAGCTGCTCGCCGGCGGGTTCACGGCGATCAAGCCGGAGGTGCTGACGGTGAAGCCGTCCGACGTCGGCGCCAAGGCGATCGGCCATTTCGGCTTCTTCCGCCCCGAGCACCGCGACACGCTATGGCGCGGCGTGGCGGAATGGATCCAGGGCGAGTGATGCGTTAGCGAATGATCGTCGTCAGCGACGAGTAGCGCCTGTTCGGCTTGGCTTCGCCCGGCGCGAACTGCGCGAAGGCATCGCTGACGCGCACCGCCGGCGGCGTATCGCCGGCGAAGCGGAATTCCTTTGGCCGCGGCGCATAGAAGCTGGCGCTGTAATAGGCGTCGTCGAAGCGCGTCTCGCCGACCCCGAACACTGCGTCGCAGACGAACAGGAGTGCGTAGACTCCCGCGACCGCGGCGACGATCTCCTTGAGAATTGACATGCTGATGCCCTGCCCTGTTGCGGGCAGGATGCGCATTGGTTCCAAAGCTCTGGTTTAAGGCGCCGTGCTTCCTGTTCGCAGGGTTTGCCGCCGCTGAGCGGAATGCAGACAATTTTATCGATCTCGAAAAGAGAGCCCGCCTGACCGGACGATCAGGCGGGCTCCAGGCTTGGCCGCTCGGGAGGTATCAGACGGCCAGGTTCATCCACACCGCCTTCGGCTCGGTGAAATTGTCGAGCACGGCGGTGCCGTGCTCGCGGCCGAGGCCGGAGTCGCGTTCGCCGCCCCAGGGCAGGCGCACGTCGGTATACCCATAGGTGTTCATCCAGACCGTGCCGGCGCGCGCCCGCTTGGCAAAACGCTGGAGCTTGCCAATGTCGCGGCTCCAGACGCCGGCGGCGAGGCTGTAGGCGGTGCCGTTGGCGATCCGCAAGGCATCGGCCTCGTCCCTGAACTTGATGACGCTGACGACGGGGCCGAAGATTTCCTCCTGTGATATCCGCATCTCGTGCTCGACATTCGCGAACACCGCAGGGCTGATGAAGTAGCCGCGCTCGCCGACCCGCGTCCCGCCGGTGACGAGGCTCGCCCCCTCCTGCCGGCCGATATCGACATAGTCGAGGATCGACTTCATCTGCTTCTCGGAGATGACAGGCCCGAGCGCCGTCTTGCGATCGAGCGTATCGCCCATCTTCAGCGATTTTGCGCGCGCAGCGAGGCGCTCCACGACCTCATCATAGGCCTTCTCCTGGACCAGCACGCGCGAGCCGGCCGAGCACACCTGGCCGGCGTTGAAGAAGATGCCGGAGGCCGCGGCTTTCGAAGCCGCTTCGAGATCGGCATCGTCGAAGATGACATTGGCCGATTTGCCGCCGAGTTCGAGCGAGACGCGCTTGAAGTTGCCGGCCGCGCCTTTCATGATTCCGCGACCCACGCCAGGCGAGCCGGTGAAGGTGACCTTGTCGACATCGGGGTGATTGACCAGCGCGTCGCCGACGACGCGGCCGGGGCCCGTGACGACGTTGAAGACGCCCGCCGGCAGGCCGGCCTGGAGCGCGAGCTCGGCGATGCGCAGCGCCGACAGCGAGGTCAGCTCGGCCGGCTTCATCACGATCGTGCAGCCGCAGGCCAGCGCCGGCGCGAGCTTCCACATCCCGATCATCAACGGGAAATTCCACGGCACGATCGCCGCCACCACGCCGACCGGCTCGCGCACGGTGTAGGTCAGGGCATCGTCACGCACGGGCACGACGTCGCCGCTGATCTTGTCGGCCCAGCCGGCGTAGTAGATCAGCGTATCGACCGCGGCCGGGAAGTCCTGGCGCAGCGTCGCGGAGATCGGCTTGCCGGCATCGATCGACTCGAGCTCGATGATTTCTTCCGCGTGCTGCTTGAGCAGATCGGCCCAGCGCAGCAGGATCTGGCCGCGCTCGGAGGCGCGCATCGTGCGCCACGGGCCCTCGAACGCCCGCCGCGCGGCCGCCACCGCATGCTCGACATCGGCCTCGCCGCCTTCGGCGACGGTGGCGATGACCTGGCCGGTGGCGGGATTGAGGGATTTGAAGGTGCGGCCGGAGCTTGCGGGGACGCGGCGGCCATCGATGAGCAGATGCTGCGGCCGGGCCATGAACTCGGTCGCCGGCGAATGCGCAAAGTCATATGCAACAGACATCATATTTTCTCCCGTTCTGGTATCCCAGATTAGGACGGTATTCGCTGCCGTAAATATGATATGGTGTGCCTATGGCCACCCGATATATGAACTCAACTTCATAAGATTGTTTCATGCTCCAGATCGAGATCGAGGCAGTTTGGCGGTTTCGCCAGGAGGGCAGTCCGCGCACGGCGGTGGTCATGCTCGGCGTGCTCAACGAAATCCGGAAGACCGGAAAGATCACAAGTGCGGCCGCCGACGCGCACCTCTCCTACCGGCACGTCTGGAATCTGATCGAGCAATGGTCGGAGTTCTTCGGCACGCCGCTGGTCGAGACCCAGCGCGGCAAGGGCTCCAGGCTCACGCCATTCGGCGAGCGCTTGGTATGGGCCGGCGAGCGCATGCAGGCACGGCTGGGGCCGCAGCTCGAAAACCTGGCACAGGAGCTGGCAAGCGAGATCAAGCCGTTCCTCGAGCAGCGCCCATCGGTGATCCGCGTGCACGCCAGCCACGGCTTTGCGGTGGCAAAGCTGCGCGAATTCCTCGACCGCGAGCCCGGCATCGGCGTCGACCTACGCTATGTCAGCAACCAGCATTCGCTGGTCTCGCTGGCGCAGGGCGCCTGCGATCTCTCCGGCCTGCATCTGCCGCACGGCGCGTTGCGGGCGCAAGGCATCAAGGCCGCGCGCGAATGGCTCGATCCGCGCGAGGACCGTGTCATCAGCTTCGTGACGCGCGAGATGGGGCTGATGGTCGCGCGCAGCAATCCGCTTGGCATCGAAACGATCGAGGACCTGACCAGGCCAAAGGTCCGCTTCGTCAACCGAGACCATGATTCCGGCACGCGCCTTCTGTTCGACCAGTTGCTGGCCGCACACCGCATCGACGAAAGCCGCATCAACGGCGCGCAGCAGATCGAGTTCACCCACGCCGCGGTCGCCGCCTATGTCGCGAGCGGCATGGCGGATGCGAGCTTCGGCGTCGAGGCGGCCGCCCGGCATTTCGGCCTCGATTTCATTCGCATCGTGACCGAGGATTATTTCTTCGTCTGCAAACGCGCCTTCCTCGATACCGAGCCGATGCAGCGCATCCTCGATATCATGCGCAGCGCCGATTTTCGTGCCGCTGTCGCCAGCCTGCCCGGCTACGTGCCGTCGGAAACGGGCACCGTGACCGGCGTGAAGGCGTTTCTGGAGATGCACGCCGTGCGCTGATACGATGCGGCGCCCTCACCTTGTCCGCGGCAGGCAAGAGTGGCAATCTGCCTTCATTGTCCCTCGAGATCCGAACATGTCGCGCGCGGGCGCCAAATCGCTTCCCCAGCTGAGTCTTCGCATCGATCTCGACGGCGAGGATCGGATCGGCCCCGGCAAGATCGAGCTTTTGGAGCAGATCCGCGAGCAAGGCTCGATCTCGGCGGCCGGCCGCGCCATGGACATGTCCTACAAGCGCGCCTGGGATCTCGTCGACGAAATCAATCGCATCTGCGGACATGCCGCGGTCGAGCCGCAGGCCGGCGGCAAGAACGGCGGCGGCGCGATGCTGACGCCGTTCGGTGAGAAACTTGTTGCCCGCTACCGCAAGATCGAGCGCGACGCCGCGCGCGCGGTGCACAAGGAGCTGGAAGCGCTCAGGAGCGACATCGCCCGCTCGCGCAAGTCCTGAGCGCGGCTAGTTCGGCCGCATCGACGTGTCGGGCATCGGCTGCGTCAGGGCCTCGCCGAGCAGGCTCTGCTCGGCCTTCGGGATCGAGAAGCGGATCTTGAAACCGTCCTCGGTCTGAAGCGTGATGATGCGCTGGGTCGTGTCGGTCGATTGTTCCAGCACCCAGGATGCCAGCGGATAGGCATAGCGCAGGCTCTGGTCGCCGTAGCGGGCCTTCAGTGCTGCCTCCAGCAATCCCGGCAGCGTCATGATCAGGGCGCCGACCTGTTTGAGTGAGACGCTGACGGCGGCGGGATTGCCCGTCACGTCCTCGAATCCCAGCGAGATCGCACCGCCATCGGCTGCCACCTCGCAGGTCGTGAGCGATCTGACTTTAATTTCCATCGAGAGCTCCGGAACGCGGCAGTCCGCTATATCCCGTAAGATACAGCGATATGTGCGATCAGGTCCAGCCGCTTCTTTTGGAACAGCTCGAACCGCCGCAAAGGGCTTCAAACGGCATGGACTTCGGACGTCGGCGCGGTGCCGGCAGCGCGACGCGTCCGCTCAGATCGCCGGCTCGTCCTTGAGCGCCGCCACCACCTGCTCACCGCGATCGGTCAGGCGATAGGTCACCAGCGGACGACTCGACGGCGGCTTGCGGTCGATCTCGACGATGTAGCCGCGCACCATCAGCGCTTCGAAACTGCCGTAGTAGCCGAACATGCTGATCTGGTTCTGCTTGAGCAGCTTGAACTCGCGCAGGAGACGGATCTCGTTGCCCGAGAGCAGCGAGCGGCGGACGCGCTGCGCGAACCGCGCACGCTGCTCGAACCATGCCTGGTCGGGCAGTTCGTGCGAGGCCGGCGCCGGATCCCGCTCGCAGGGGCGCGCCTCGGTCGCGGCATCGGCCACGACCTCAGGAAGGCAGGGCATGCTGCCGACGACCGCGTCCTTGGCGACGTCGAGCAATGCGATCGGCCAGCGCCGCTTGTTGTCCACCATGACCGGCGGCGGCACGACGTTGTCGCGCACCAATTGCTCGAAACGGCCGGCGGTGACGCCGACATAGGCGGCTGCCCGGCGGCGATCGACCAGACGGGTGTCCGGCCCGTGCTCCAGCTCGCAAGCGATGTTCTCGTTCACCCCGAAATCCCCTGGCGCGTCGTTGCGCAGGCCCCGCGGCCCTCATTGGGGCCTGGCCGAGCCGGCGGCGAACCTAGGGGGGACCAGCGCTCTCGAAAAGCAGAGAATTTCGTACATGTTGATGCCGTTTCGGCAGCGGCTATAGTCCGTGCCGAGGGACCCATGCGATTTCACTCACCTGCCATCCAGTACTTCCACGCCGTCCGCCGCACCGGCTCGATCCGCGCCGCGGCACGCGTCCTGAACGTTGCCTCCTCGGCGGTCAGCCGCCAGATTCTCAAGCTAGAGCAAGAGGTTGGATCACCGCTATTCGAGCGCAATGCGCGCGGGCTGACGCTGACCACGGTCGGCGAGATGCTGGCCCGGCACGTCATGAACGTGCTCCAGGACCTCGACCGCTTCCGCTCGGACGTCGCGTCCCTGTCGGGCACCTGGCGCGGCACCGTCAGCATCGCCTGCATCGAGTCGCTGACGGAATCGGTGCTGCCGGACCTGATCGCCTTACATCGCGGCCGCGCCCGCCGCGTCAGCTTCACCACCGAGGTGAAGGGATCGTCGGACGTGCTGGAGGCCCTGAGCCGCGGCGAGGCCGACATCGGCATCGCCATGGCGCTCCGCCATCCGCCGGACTTGCGGCAGGTCGCCTTGAAGCGGTTTCGCCTCGGCGCGGTGGTGTCGCGCGAGCATCCGCTGGCGCGCCGCAAGACGGTGACGCTGGAGCAATGCCTCGCCTTCCCCGTCATCAATGCGCTGCCGGAGCTGTCGATCTATCATCTGCTCCAGCCGCTGATCGCACAGCTCTCCGAGACGCCGGAGCCGGCGATTCAGGCCAATTCGATCGACCTGATGCGCGAGCTCGCCGCACGCGGCGTCGGCGTCGCCTTCCAGACCCAGCTCGGCATCGGCCGGCTGTCGCGCGACAGCCAGCTCGTCTTCCTGCCGCTCGACAACGCCGGCAGCCCGGTCTGGTCCGACCTCGGCATCTATGTTCGCGCCGAGCGCACCCTGCCCGCCTTCATCGAATCCTTTCTCCAGGAGCTGGTGCGCGAACTGGGCGAGCGCGAGCGGCGCGAGAACGCGGCCTATCCGCAGACGTCGTGACGTCGCGGCGCCGCCGCCAAGCCGGCGCAGCGTGGATGCGACCACGCGACCCGTGGTCTTGCGGACTTGCCTGAAGCAAGGTTGCTCCGGCAGCATTCCCGGCCGATGTCGCGCCCGCGAGATCGAGGACGCGCCGGCACACGCCGAACGCCTGAAGTCACTGGGATCCCGAGATGCCGGTACGTTGGCTCAAGCCGTCGCGAGTCCTGAGCATCGAGCGCTACAGCGATTTCGAGTCCTTTCGTCCGAGCGAGGTGCTGGGCGGCGGCATCAGCACGCCGCTCGAGCCGCGCGAGGTCTCGCTGCACCGCGCCATCCTGCCGCTCCAGGATGGTCTGTTCGTGCTGCAGCGGACCTTCGCGCGGCGCCTCGAGGCCAATGTCGGCACCGACCACGGCGTCGGCCTCGTCATCCCGCTCGCCTGTCATTCCACCACCAACGGGCGCGAGATCGACAACTCGATGATCGGTGTCGTGCGCGGCAAGGTCGCGACCGAGGCGGTCGAGCATCACCCCAACACCTATCTGATGCTGCGCTTCAACTCCGACATGCGCCATCGCGGCTGGGCGGACTACGACACCGGGCTCGAATTCACGCGCCTCAACGACGACACGATGGCGCGCGTGCGCGCGGCCATTCTCGACATGTTCAGCCTAGCCTCGCGCTGCAACGATCCCAGGCAATTCGAAGCCATCGACCGGCCGATCCAGGAAAGGCTTCTCGCAGGGCTCGATGCCGCCCTTGCCCCCATCGACGCTCGACATCTCCGGCGCGGGTCGTACGACAAGCATCGCAAGCTGGTCGCACGGCTGGACGAGGCGGCCACGCTGTCCGGCGGCATCCCGCTCTACAGCGGCGACCTCGCAGATGCGCTCGGCGTCTCCGTCCGCACGCTCCAGAGCGCGACACAGGCCGTGCATGGCGTCAGCCTGCAGCACCATCTCAGGCTGAAGCGGCTGTGGTCGACCCGCACCCAGCTACTGACCGGAGGTAACGAAACGACCGTGAAGGCCGCGGCGCTCGCGAACGGCTTCTGGCACATGGGCGAATTCTCGAAACTCTACAAGGCGACGTTCGGCGAGATGCCGTCCGGGACGCTGGCGCAGGCCCGTGATTTCAAGGACGAGAGCCCGCACCTCTGAGCCAGCTTCGGTCAAACCCGCTGCGCCGCGCTCAGCCGTGCCCCGCTTCCTTGCGGTGACCGCTCTCGCTGAGGCGATCGACCCAGGCGATGCCGATCGCCGAGATGATGAAGGTCAGGTGGATCAAGACCTGCCACATCACGCCGGTCTCGGTGAAATTGCTGCGCGTGGTGCCGAGATTTCCGGCCTCGATGAAGGTCCGCAGCAGCGAGATCGAGGAGATGCCGATGATCGCCATCGCAAGCTTGATCTTGAGCACGCTTGCGTTGACATGACTGAGCCATTCCGGCTCGTCCGGATGGCCGCTCAGGTTCAGACGCGAGACGAAAGTCTCGTAGCCGCCGACGATCACCATCACGAGCAGGTTCGAGATCATGACAACGTCGATCAGTCCGAGCACGACCAGCATGATCTGCTGCTCGCTGGCGTCAAAGGAGTGCGCGACCAGATGCCAGAGCTCCTTGAGGAACAGCAGCACGTAGACGCCCTGTGCGATGATGAGGCCGACATAGAGCGGCACCTGCAGCCAGCGCGAGCCGAAGATCAGCTGGGCGACCAGGCCGATCGCCGGCGGCGGCACGGGCGCCGCCGAAGCTGCTTTGGGTTCAGACGTCATTGATCACTCCGGATTGCGCACAGGAAGCGTCGTCTTAGAGACTCGCGATGACAGGCGCGAGCTCGAGCGAGCCGCGGTAGATCATCTCGAAGGCGACGTAGACGATGATGGCGAGACCGACATAGGCGATCCAGCGCTGCTTCTGCAACACCCGGCCGAGCAGATCGGCGGCGACGCCCATCATCGCGACCGACAGCAACAGTCCGAACGCGAGGATGTAGGGATGCTCGCGCGCCGCTCCCGCGACCGCGAGCACGTTGTCGAGCGACATCGAGACGTCGGCGGCGACGATCTGCAAGGCGGCCTGGCCGAAGGTCTTTCGCGACGCCGATGCCGCGCTTCCGCCGCCGCCATGGTTGAATGCAAGCTCGCTGCCATGCGCGGTCTGCTCGCGCAATTCGCGCCACATCTTCCAGCACACCCAGAGCAGCAGCACGCCGCCGGCGAGCAGGAGGCCGATCACCTGCAGGAGCTGGGTCGCGATGCCGGCAAAGACGATGCGCAAGACCGTGGCCGCGACGATGCCGACGACGATGGCGCGCCGGCGCTGCCCGGCCGGCAGGCCGGCGGCGGCAAGGCCGATGACGACGGCGTTGTCGCCGGCGAGCACGAGGTCGATCAGGACAACCTGGAGCAGCGCCGACAGCGCGTCGGCGGTGATGAACTCAGTCATGATTGATCAATTTTCGGTGCGGACGGTTCGAACCATTGCGGCTTGCGGCGTTCGATCCAGTCGAACACCTTCGAGCGGGCGGAGCGCAACGCAGGCACGTCTTCGGCGAGCAATGCGAGACCGAGCGGCAGCATCCAGACGCCGAGCACCGGCAGGAAGGAGAACACGCCGCCGACGACGAGCAGCGCCCCGGAGGGAATCCTCACCCAGCGGCTGGACGGCTTGAGCAGATAGGTGACGGTGTCGCCCATGCGGGGCGGCAAACGATGCACGAGCCTGTCAAGGCGCGGATCACCGCCGGCCATCTGGCCGGTGGTGCCCGCGGTTCCGGTCGTACGCTCGTCCGATGTCGCGCTCATGCTCACTCCTTTGGGAGGGTGCCTGCCGCACCCGGTCCGACCTGCTTGGCGCGCGGCAAGACCAGCGTCAGCAGCCGCAGCAGCTTGATCGCCTGCACCTCATGGGGATGCACGTCCTCGTCCGCGGCCGCAACGCGCTCCGACAGCTCCATCAGATGGGACGAGAGCGGCATGTTCGAGACCGGCCGCAGCGTGTCGATCACCACATTGGCAAAGTCCGGCTCCTCCAAACGTTCCGCCAGCTCGTCGAACATCGCGAACAATCGGTCGTCGCCGATATGCGGCGCCAAACCGCGATCCCTGATGAAGCGGATCACCTCGTCGCGCTCGACCGGCGAGACACGCCGGTCCGCGACCGCGACAAGCGCGCCGGCGATGATCAGCGCAGCCGCAGCCTGCTCATTGAGGCTGGACGGTTCGGCAATCTCGAGTTCGATCGGGTTGGAGTACTTGGCGTCAGACATCGATGCTCCTCAACGTTGCGAAATGGCCGCGCGGAGCTGCGATGGGGACGATTGGGTCGGAGGGAACAGAGAAGGCCCGACGATCGGCCGATCCATCGCATTCGCGCGGGACAGGTCATCCGACATCGCGAGGTTGGCCGACATTCGTCGGCGGCCTCGCCAGAGGGGCCCGGATTCTTGTTCTGCTCACAGATAAAGATGGGCCTGTCGGAATCAAGGCGAGGCGACTGCGACCAGCCGCCGCATCGGTTCCATGGTGCTATCTATGGAAGCTGCTCAGCATCGGCTCGTGTCCCGGACGCGCTGCGGCGTGCAACGCTGCTGCGCAGAGCCGGGACCCAGGAGGCCAAGCATTCTGCTGCAACTTGGGCCGCGGCTCTGCAGCGCACCGCCAACAAGCGCTGCGCTGCGTCCGGGGCACGAGAACACTATGGTGGCAGCAGCTGCTTCCACATCGTCATTGCGAGCGTAGCGAGCAATCCAGAATCCCTCCGCGGAAAGACTCTGGATTGCTTCGCTGCGCTCGCAATGACGGAACGCGCCTTTTACCCCACCCGCTCCACAAGATGCGCGCGCGACGGTGACGGATCGAACCGGTCGCCGAAATATTGCGTTTCGTGCGCCACCAGTCCGTCGCGGAATTCCATGATGCTGACGACGTAGGACGGCACGCCGTCATATGTCAGGACGAACTCGCTCACCCAGAGATCGCCGCCGCCAATGATCCGCCGCACCGTGAAGCGCTTCTTGTTAGGCTGCACGAAGCGGCTCTCCTGAATGTTCCTCCGGCCATGGATGCGCTCGCCCGATTGGGGATAGTCGAGCACGGCGTCGTCGCGATAGATGTCATGCTCCGCCTCGAAATCATTCGCATCCGAAGCGTCCCAATGGCGCTGGAGCGCCGCCAATCTGGCTCGATCGTCCATCTCGATCTCCGATCCTGCATGAAACCGTCTCCCGCCGCCTTCATCTGATGACGCAGGACTCCGGCGGCAAGGCTTCCCTCGCAACGTCTAACAACAGCTAACGAGCTAACAATTCGATTTGGATGCAGATTAGCCTGCGGGCGACCCGTCGGATCGGGTTGCACCTCAGGGTCGGGGAAACCGTGATGGCACGTCTGCTTTCCGTCAATGTCGGCCTGCCGCGCGACGTAGCCTGGCAAGGCAAGACCGTCCATACCGGCATCTGGAAGGCCCCCGTCGAAGGGCCGCGCAGGGTGCGCCGGCTCAACATCGACGGCGATGGCCAGGGCGATACGGCCGGCCATGGCGGCGAACAGCGCGCCGTCTTCGTCTACCAGGACGAGTCCTATCGGCACTGGCAGGAACATCTGGGGCGATCGAATCTCGTCCACGGTCAATTCGGCGAGAACTTCACCGTCGAAGGCCTCGCCGACACGAACGTGTGCATCGGAGACCGCTACAGGATCGGCTCCGCCCTGTTCGAGGTGACGCAGCCGCGCGTCACCTGCTACCGGCTGGGCATTCGCATGGACGAGCCGGACATGCCCGCACTGCTGGTCAGGCACGGCCGGCCCGGCTTCTATTTTCGCGTGATCGAGGAAGGCGACGTGGAGGCCGGTGACGAGATCACGCAGGTCGCCAGCGGTCCTGAAAGCATGAGCGTGTTCGAGATCAACGCGCTGCTTTACCTGCCCCCTCACCCGCGCGACCGCCTGGAGCGCGCGCTGCGGATTCCGGCGCTGAGCCGTGGCTGGAATCGTTCCTTCGCGGCGCTGCTTGAGCAGCAGCGCGCAAGCAGGATCGCCGCAGGAAACGCTGGGCTCGGCCCGGCGGCGAGCCCACCTCCGGCCTGGCGTGGCTTCCGTCCGTTTCGCGTCTCGCACAAGATCGCCGAAAGCGGCAACGTGACGTCACTGATCCTCGAACCCACGGACGGGCATCGCGCGGCCGCCGCCCTGCCCGGTCAATTTGTCGTCGTGCGGCTCGGGCCTTCTGCGGCACAAGCGATCACGCGCAGCTACTCGCTGTCGGATGCCGCGTGCTATCGCATCAGCATCAAGCGGGAAGCGCACGGTGCGGCCAGCCTCTATATTGCCGACGGGCTGCGAATTGGCGACGTCGTCGAGGTCGGCGCGCCACGCGGCAGCTTCACGCTCCGGCAGGATGCGCGGCCCGTCGTCTTGCTCAGTGCCGGCATCGGCGTGACGCCGGTGCTCGCCATGCTCCACGCGCTCGCGGCGGAAGGGACGATGCGAGACGTCTGGTGGCTGCACGGCGCGCGCAACGGCCGCGAACATGCGTTCGCCGCCGAGGCGTGCGAGTTGTTGGCCGGGCTCGCTCGCCATCACAGCCACGTCTGCTTCAGCGCGCCCGATCCGGCCGATCGCCCGGGAGCGGATTTCGACAGCGCCGGACATCTGGATCAGCGCCTGCTCCAGGGGCTCAACGTGCCGCGCGATGGCGACTACTATCTCTGCGGACCGGCCGCTTTCATGAGCGATCTCACGGCCGGCCTTGCCGCGTTGGGCGTCGCGCCGGATCACATCCACACCGAGCTGTTCGGCGCAAGGCCATCGCTCACCCCAGGCATCGCGGCTTCGCCGCGGACACCCGTACATGTGCCGGTCGGAGCATCTGGCTCGGGCCCGATGGTGTCATTCGCGCGCAGCGGCCTCAACGTCCACTGGGGACCATCCTATGCCAGCCTGCTCGAGCTGGCCGAAGCATGCGACGTCCCGGTGCGCTGGTCGTGCCGGACCGGGGTTTGCCACAACTGCGAGAGCGGGCTCGTGGCCGGAGAGGTCAGCTACGCACCCGACCCGCTCGACCCGCCCGCGGACGGCAATGTCCTGATCTGCTGTTCACGCCCGCAAAGCGACGTCGTGATCGATCTGTGAAGGTATCAGCACATTTGCGACAGACATGGGAGAGCTTGATGCGGACTGACACGGCGCCGGGACTCGAGGAGCTCTGGGAGCATTGCAGCAAGGAGTATTTTTATCCCCACGGCAAGGCTTACGTCGAAACTCTCGGTGAACAGGATTAGAACCACATTCCGACATCGTCCGTCCGGGCGAATGCCGGCCTGGAATGTGGATGATCCAGATGAAGACGAATCCCGGCCGTAGTGCCGGCCGCGTGGGCGCGCGCCAGATCTACGAGGCGCTGAGGGATCAGATCATGTCGCTTGTGTACGGGGCGGACGGGCTGTTGCCGTCCTCGCGCGCGCTTGCCGGCGAGCTGGGCGTGGCGCGTTCGACCGTCACGGTCGCCTACGAGCAGCTCGCGGCCGAAGGTTTCATCGAGACCCGCCATGGCGCACGGCCGCGCGTTGCCCGTGCCGTCGTCGCGCGCGGACGCACGCGCACTGCGTCCCGGTCGTCGGCGCGCAAGGCGCGGCTGTCGGCATTCGGCGAGCGGCTGCGGCATGACCCGCCGCGCTGGACCGAGCCGCCACGCGGGCTCATTGCAAACTTCCGCTACGGCGAGCTCTCGCCGTCGGACTTCCCGCTGCTGGCATGGAAGAAGGCGGTGACGGCGGCTATGGCGCGCAAGCCAGAACGGCTCGCCTATGACGACCCCTGCGGTTCGCTGCGGCTGCGGACCGCGCTTCAGGCCTATCTGTGGCGATCGCGCAGCGTCCGCTGCGAAACGGATCAGATCATCGTCGTGAACGGCTCGCAGCAAGGCCTCGACATCTGTGCGCGCCTGCTGCTCGACGCCGGCGACCGCTTCGTGATGGAGGATCCCGGCTACCTGATGGCCCGGTACACATTCGCGGCAACCGGCGCCGAAACGGTGCCAATCCCGGTCGACGCGGAGGGCCTTCAGACGGAACGGCTCGACGGCATCGAGGCCCGCCTCGTCTACGTGACGCCGTCGCATCAATATCCGCTGGGCGGCGTCATGCCGATCGGACGCCGGCACCAATTGCTCGCCTGGGCCAGGAAAGCCGACGCCTATGTGATCGAGGACGACTACGACAGCGAATACCGCTACGACACCAGGCCGATCCCGCCGCTGCATGCGCTGGAGGGCAGCGACAACGTGATCTATCTCGGGACCGTCTCCAAGACGCTCTCTCCGACCTTGCGGATCGGTTATCTGGTCGTGCCCGCGGAGCTGCGATCCCTGTTCGCCGCCGCCAAGCAGATCATGGACCGGCACACGTCATTGGCCGAACAGGACGCCCTCGCCGCGATGCTCGAAAGCGGCGCTTACGACAGCCATGTCAGGCGCGTGCGCCGGCGCAACGCCGAGCGCCAGCAGGCGCTGCTCGGTGCGCTGCGCCGCCGGTTCGGAGATCGCGTCCGGATCGAGGGCACGGCCGCAGGCTTGCACGTGGTGGCGTGGTTCGATGGCCTTTCGCAGAAGCGCGAGGATGCGTTGGTCCAGGCGACCCGCGCAAAGGGCGTGGGCATCTATCCCGTTTCCGCGCTGTTCGACGGCCGCTCGACCGGCCGTAGTCGAGCGCGGAAGCCGCTCGGCCTCGTCATGGGCTATTCGGCGCTGGAGACCGCGCAGATCGAGCGCGGCTGCAAGCTTCTTGCGCAAGCCGTCGATGAACTGGACTGATGAAATCGTTAGGAACTGGCAGTTTCTCGTAGGCCAGATTCCGATTATCTCGGGACCTGATACGGAGACACGCCATGTACATTCCCCCCGCCTTCAGGGACGACGACATCGAGAGCATCCGGGCGACCATCCGCGGCGCCCGCCTCGCCAGCCTGGTGACGGCCACCGCCGAGGGCCCGGTCGCCACCCCCTTGCCGCTCTTTCTCGACGAGAGCGAAGGCGAGCATGGCGTGCTGTACGGACATGTGGCGAAGGCCAACCCGCAATGGAATCTGCCACCGATCGGAGACGCGCTGGCGATCTTCGGCGGTCCCGACGCCTATGTGACCCCGTCCTGGTACGCGACCAAGCAGGAAACCGGAAAGGTCGTACCGACCTGGAACTACGTTGCCGTGCGTGCCTATGGCCCGGTCGAGTTCTTTTGGGAGACGGAGCGCCTGCTCGATGCGGTCACGCGGCTCACGAACAGACACGAAGGCGCGCGCGCCAAACCCTGGGCCGTCGGTGATGCGCCCGCCGATTTCATCGCCGCGCAGTTGCGCGGGATCGTCGGCGTGCGCATTCCCGTCGTGCGGTTCGAGGGCAAGCGCAAGATGAGCCAGAACCGCCCCGAGGCCGACCGTGTCGGCGTCGCGCAGGGGCTTGCGGCGAGCGAGAACCCGCACGATCGCGAGGCCGCACGTCTGATCCCGCTTCCGATCTGAGGGCAGCTTCTGTTCCCGGCATCCGTGCCCGGAACCATCCTGCTGTCGGGCTTGTTGGTGCACCTCACAATGCATTTTCCGCCTGACAGGAAGCCCCAAGGAAACCTCATGTGCCGCTGGATCGCATACCGGGGCGAGACCACCTCGTTCGAACCTTATGTCACCGAGCCCGAGCATTCGCTGATCGCGCAAAGCATCCGCTCGCTCCAGGCCACCGCGGGCTCGAATGGCGACGGGTTCGGGCTCGGCTGGTATGGCGAGCATCCCGAGCCCGGTCTCTACCGTGAAACGCGCCCCGCCTGGTCGGATGAAAACTTGCGCTACCTCTGCCGTCATCTGCGCTCGCACCTCTTCTTCGCCCATGTGCGCGCCGCCACCGGCACGGCCGTGACGCGGCAGAACTGTCATCCCTTCGCCTGCGGCCAGTGGATGTTCATGCACAACGGATTCGTCGGCAGCTGGAACCGGCTGAGGCGCAAGGTCGAGGCGCTGATCCCGGATGCCTTTTATCCGTCGCGATTGGGGACGACCGACTCCGAAGCCGTGTTCCTCGCCATCATGGGCGCCGGCCTCGACAACGACCCGCTTGGCGCAACGCAAGCCGTGCTGCAATCGCTCGTCGGTCTCGTCAATGAAGGCCAGCTTCGCGAGCGGCTGCGCTTCACCAGCGCGATCGCCAACGGCAGGGATCTCTATGCGTTTCGCGTTGCGGTCAATGATGCCGCCAACACGCTCTATTTCCGCGAGGCCGGCGGCCAGGTCATTGTCGTGTCCGAGCCGTTCGACAAGGAATCGGACTGGACCGAGGTGCCGCCGAATCACGCCCTGATCGCGCGCGCGTCCGAAAGCGCGAAAATTGTTCCGTTCAACCTTGCAATTTCCAGCGGGTCCGACGCGGAACCCGCCCCCGCCAGGAGGATTATTGTCCGCAGGTAATGCCTTCGCCGGGTGGCACGATGACATTTACTTCGGACGTTTTGAAATTGCTGCGTCTCGATTCTTCCGACGACAAGCAGCACCTCGTCATTCGCTCGGCCGGCGGTCGCGGCAAGGCCGCCGAATATTCATTCGGCATCGAGGAGGAATACTTCCTCGCCGATCGGCGCAGCCTGGAGGTCGCGATCCAGACTCCCAACGAGCTGTTCGAGTCGGCGAACTGGTCGACCGGCGGCCAGGCCATGCGGGAGATGCTGCAATCCCAGCTCGAGGTCGCCACCAACGTTCACGTCGACGTCAACGACGCGCGCGAAGAGCTCCGCTTTCTCCGCCGCGAAGTCGCGAACGTTGCCGCCCAGTACGGCTTCGTGATCATGGCCTGCGGCACGCATCCGACCGCCGTCTGGCGCATGTCACAACCGAGCCCGAAGCCGCGCTACGAGGAGATGATCGAGGATCTGCGCAGCATCGGCCACCGCAACATGATGTGCGGCATGCATGTGCACGTCCAGCTGCCCGATCCCGAGAAGCGCATGGCGGTGATGCGGGCGATGCTGCCGCATCTGCCGCTGTTCATCGCGCTGTCGGCATCCTCCCCGTTCTGGAACTCGCACAAGACGGGCCTGAAGGGCTACCGCCTGGCGGCCTATTCCGAGCTGCCGCGCACCGGTCTGCCCGAACTGTTCGAGAGCAGGTATGATTACGACGAGTATGTCGGCGCATTGCAGCGCTCCGGCGTGATCCCCGACGAGAGTCACATCTGGTGGGCGATGCGCCCTTCCATGAAGCATCCGACCCTCGAGCTTCGCGCGCCCGACACCTGCACCTTCGTCGACGACGCCGTTGCCATTGCCTCGCTCTATCGCTGCCTGACGCGGCGTCTGTATCGGCGGCCCCATCTGTCGAAAGAGGTCACGGTCGTCGAGCGCGCGATCGCGGTCGAGAACAAATGGCGCGCCCAGCGCTACGGCACCGATTGCATCTTTGCCTCGAAGGACGGGCCGGTCACCATCTCGGAGCTGCTCTCCCGCCTGATCGACGGCATCGCCGAGGACGCGGATGCGCTGAATTGCGCGTCCGAGGTCGAGCATTGCCGCACCATCGTGGAACGCGGCAGCTCGGCGGAATTCCAGCTTCGCGCCTACCGTGAAAGCGGCAACGACATCGCGGCCGTGTCACAATGGATTGCTACATCGACGATATCAGGAACGGGCGCTCCGGTCGGACGCACCGCTTCTGCACCGACATAGCCTCCGCGCAAGCCTTGGGAACGATAACGGCAATCTGGAATTTGCCGTGTCTTGTACAGAGTCCTGTATAGAGTCTTGGAGAAATGCATGACCGACATCACCTGTTGCGCCGGCTGCGGCCGCGGCCTGGTGCCCATCCTGTCCGAGAAGGGCGCGACAGAATCAAGCTGCTTCTGGTGCGAAGGTGTCGATGCGCGAACCATGGAAATGGCGAAGTGGGCGGACAGCCCCTCCGGCAAGCCCGAACGGAGCGCGCTTCAGTCGTTCGAATGAGCGGCTTCGGACGTCTTGCGGAATTCCTGTGCCTCGGTGCTGCAATGCCTTCCGGCTTGCAGGATCACCATGCTGAGCAGGTGAGCCAGGAATGAAAGTTCGGCCGTATGCGCGATCTCGCGCAGCTCGGTGCAGATCTCCGCAATGTAGCGGGCGGCCTCCTGCGGCCTTGCGTAGCCGTCTTGCATGGAAACTCCCGGGTTAGAGCCGGACGAGAGCTGCTGTCTCGGTTAAAAGGCAACCTAGGACGCCTAATCCCGCCGAGCCGAATGCGTTCCGCGGTTGCGCCCGGGAGCAGCCATGACCTGCACGCTGCCCGTCAGGGCTTGCCGACAAATTAGACAATCTGGGTCGCCTTCGCGCGACCGCGAGGTTCGGCAGGAGGGTCGGGCAATCGCGCGCAACGCGCGGTCTAACCTTCGGCGGAACCACTGGATTTTCTGCTACCCGGGCTCGCCATCCCGAGCCGCGGAGGCGACTTGCTGCTCCGCAACCGAACTGGCCCAAAATTCGCAGAGCCGCATGAGGCCCCAAGTCCCCGCCCTCACCACCAGGGCAGTCGGGACGAGCGGATCAGATCGGAGAATGCCATGAACGTGCATGCTGCGGGCGATCTCAAATTCACCGGCCTCACCCGTCCGAATGGCACGCCCCTTCGCCTGAACGATCAGGACTTCGTCGCGATCGACCGCGACAAGAATGCGAAGTTTGAGGCGACTTACCGGCCGCAAGCCCTCTACAACCGCGCCAACGAGGGCTTTCACGCCAACAACGAAACCTTCCTGCTGCACGAAGTCGCGACCAATCTGCCGATCTACCGCCCGGACACCGGCCCCACCGATTTCCATCTTCATCTTCCGCCCGGCGGCTTTCAGCTCGTGCTGGTCACCTCGGGCGCATTCACCTTCGACTACGACGGGCGCTTCTACAGTGTCGGCCCGGGCGCGGTGATGCTGCAAAGTGCGATCGTGCACCGCCAGCTCTTCTACACCTGGTCGGGCCTCTCGACCGAAGAGAATTTGAAGACGCCGCAGACGGTGGTGCCCGATCCGATCTCGATGGGCTATTCGGGCAAATTCCTCGAAGCCTTCATCACCGATCCGACCACCTTTCCGAACCCGACCATCGTCGGTCCGAGCCAGATCAACGAGGCCGAGACGCCACGTGTGGCCTGGAGCCATCCTCTGCATGATCGTCCTGTCGATGCAGGCTTCTGGCTTCAGGACCCGCTAGCGCTGGATGCGCTGTTCAAGCCGCTCATCGATGGCTCGGTCAAATCGGCCATGCCGGTCCATGTGCGCGATATCGGCATCGAGATTCCGAGCGGGCATCTCGTCACCGGCCACATCATCGCAACCGACCCGCCCGGCCAGTCGCTGCTGCCGAAGAGCACGTCGGCGGCGGTGGACGGCACCTCGTTTGCCAAGGGCGAGGTCGTGATCTATCGCGTCATCCGCGGCACGGCCGAATTCAAGAACAAGGCCGGCGAGACGTTTGAACTCTCTGCCGGCGACGTGGTGACCGCCGGCAAGAGCTCGGTCAGCCTCATCGGCGTCGGGGAGAACACCCAGGTCCTCCGGCTCGGCCTGCTCAAAGGCATGAACGACCTTCGCAGCTGGACCCCGACGCAGCGCGACGAGATCGACGGCCTCGCCGGTCAAATCATCACCCACAAGGACATCCGTCCCCTGCGCACCGAAGGCAAGGCGGTCGGGTATTTATACGCGTAGCGCACAAAAAAACGGCCCGCCGGAGCGGGCCGTCGAGATCTCACTTAGCGCAATGATCCGCCGTAGAGCTGTCGCTCCTTGCGGACCTGTTCAGCGCCGTAAGGCTTGCTGGCGGGATCGAACGATTTCCACCCGGCCTTTTGCCAGCTGGCACTGCGGTCACGCAAGTTGACAGAAGACTCGTTCAGGATTGAATCGAGGCGGGACCGATCCGCGTCCGCCACCCGCGCCGACACAAGCGTACCTCCGCGACGGACGCCCTCGGCGTAGGTATCCGCATCCTCACGCGAAATGCCCGCCTCCGTAAGCGCCCCGACGATGCCGCCGGTAGCTGCTCCGGCGGCAGCACCAACCGCGGTCGCGGCCAGCCAGCCAGCTGCGACGACAGGTCCGAGGCCGGGAATCGCCAGCAAGCCAAGGCCGGCAAGAAGGCCGGCGGTACCACCGACGCCCGCACCGATGCCAGCACCCGTGCCGGCTCCTTCGGCACGATCATCCACACCATCCCGGTCGCGGTCCACCTTCTTGTCGGTGTTAAACCAGCTGTCCGAATTGTTGGCGACGATGCTGATGTCGGAGTGCGGCACGCCAGCAGCTTCGAGGCGCTGAACCGCCTGCTGCGCGTTGTTATAATTGTCGTAAAGACGAGAAATTGTAACGGTCATCTTGTGTCCTTCTTACTTGTTACTTGGCCGAATTGACGTTGCCTTGAAAATCGACGCTGACAGCAGTGGCTGATCCACCCTTGCTGGCCTGTCCGCGCCACACGCCCTTGTCGTCCTTCTTCAATTCGGTGACGTTGGCGTAGCCGGCATCCTCGATCTTCGATTTGGCCTGCCCTTCGGTGAAACTGTTGCGTCCCGCGACGGGAGTGTCGGAGTTGTTTTGGCCGGCACTGTTGACCGCGCCGTTGTTCGGTCCGGACTGCGCCGGCGGATTCTGCGCCGAAGCCGGGGTCGCCGCCAATGCCGCGGCCGCTGTGAATAAAGAAATGCAAACGAAGAGTGATGGGCGTCTCATGATTGTCTCCAGTGTCTAAGGAGTGAGCCAAACCGCCATCAGCGCTTTGGTTCCTACCTCTTCGCCCGGTGACGTCAGCTTCGAGATCAAGCGCTGAAGAATATCATCTCCGTGACCGCTATGATGCGAATTGCAAGTCGAGCTCGCCTTGGCGCGCTTCGCGCGCAGTCTCGACGATGCGTCCGCTCTTGTCCTTGTCCATCGCATTTCGAGGGATCGGCTTGACCGTTTGCCTGCGCTGGCAGGACGCGCTTCGCCCATACCGGAATCTCGTGCCCCGAAGGGATGAGATGGTTGCGGCGAGCTTTCTTCAGGAGCGCGTCTGCACCGGCTTCAAGCGGCGCAGTTGCGCGTCTGAGTCATGAATCGTCGTTGCCGTGCGTTCGGGGGAGCGAGGGGATCAGGCTTGCGCGCCTCGCGGCGAAGGTCGCGAGACCGGCGGCGTCACGCCGTCGAGCCAATCCTGCGTGTCCGCGAGAGCGAGCCAGGCATCGCCCATGCGCCTGAACTGCTGGCGCGCCGTGTCGTCGGAAGCAGTGCCTTCCAGGGTGAGGCAATGTCCGGCGTTCTCGCGAAGATGCTCGGACCGGCCCGCTTGGAGATCCATGCTGCTCGCGGGATCTGCCGAAGACTGCCAGGCGTTCCGGCACACCGGGCACCGCCACTGATTGATGAGTTTCCCGGTGGGCAAATAGGTCGAGTGCACGGGAGCCATGACGAGCCGCCCGCAGGCGGTACAGCCGTCCGTCCCTTGCTGCGGCGGCAATTGGCCGTCGTCCTGAAGCACCTTCGCGCTCCAGTGATGTTCGAACTTGCGGCAAAGATGCAGAGGATAAAGCAAGACGTTCATTGCGCGCCTCCTTTTTGTGGCGGGAGCGCGGCAGCGTCTCTCTGTCACTGGCGCCTGCGGTGTCCGTGCCAGTGATCTCCTGAATATGGTGTGTCACCCGACATTCGCCAGAGCACGATCCCGAGAAACCGTTCCTGGCGTCCGGCCAACGGCCGTGATGCGCCTGCTTGCTGCATCAACTGGGGTTAGGAACATATCTCCACCCCTCCTGTTGCGTCTGCACGGCATGCCCGTGAATGCGCATGCCGTCTCCAAGAATGGAATTTGACCATCCGTGCACTTTGTCGGCACGCGCAAAGGCGAGGGTCGACATGGTTCCGGATCCCAGGCAAGCATCGTCAAGATCGCGATGAGACCAGCACGTTAATCGGAAGAGTCCCTTTCTGCTCTCCAACAGCTGGCTGCGGTCAGCGAAAGTGTCACATGCGTATACTGAAAAAGCGTTCGCCGTCTTTGACAGCGACGACCCTTCATGCTCTTGCCGAATATCCGTTCGCCTCCGCCGTTGTCGCGGCAGTCGGCCTGATGGCTGCGGCCGCGGTCGTCAATCGGCGGCTTGCCGACAAGGCGCAACGCGATAACCCGCCGCAAGGACGGTTCATCGACATCGACGGCGTTCGCCTGCACTATGTCGAGCGCGGATCCGGACGCCCCCTGGTCCTGCTCCATGGCAATGGCAGCATGATCCAGGATTTCGAGTCGAGCGGTCTGATTGACCTCGCTGCGAAGGACTATCGCGTCATCGTGTTCGACCGTCCCGGCTTCGGCCACAGCCTGCGGCCCCGCAATGTGGTGTGGACGCCCGCGGCGCAAGCCGATCTATTCAAGGACGCGCTCGCGTATATCGGCGTCGAAAAGGCGATCGTGCTCGGACATTCCTGGGGAGCGTCGGTTGCGATTGCCTTGGCAAGCAGACACCCCTCGACGGTCGAGGCCTTGATCCTGGCATCGGGCTATTATTTCCCGACGGCACGCACCGATGCCATGATGGCGATGGCCGGGCCGGCGATACCGGGATTCGGCGATATCCTCAGTCACACGATTTCCCCGATCCTCAGCCGTCTGATGTGGCCGGCGATGCTGCGGCAGCTGTTCGGACCGAAATCCGTCCCGCAAAAATTCGACGGCTTTCCAAAATCGTTGGCCGTGCGTCCCTCGCAGCTTCGTGCTGGCGCCGCCGAGGCAGCGCTGATGGTCCCTGCGGCAATGCTGTCTGCGAAGACCTACGGCGAACTGGCCATGCCGGTTACCATCCTGGCCGGCGAGGACGATCGCCTCATCGACATCGACGAGCAGTCGGGCCGTCTGCATGACGAGATCAAGCACAGCAAGATGCACCGCGTCCCGGACGCGGGTCACATGATCCAGCAATCGAACACGGCCGACCTGATGGCTGCGGTCGAGGAAGCCGCGGCCGGAACGTTGCATTGAGACGGTAGCGCCCCTACTCCGCCGCCTGACGCACGTGGCGCGCGGTCGGGGTGCGCATGGTGACGAGTTCTTCGGCCGCGGTCGGATGCAGCGCAAACGTCGCGTCGAAATCGGCCTTGGTCGCCTTCATCTTCACCGCGATCGCGACCGCCTGGGTGATCTCGGCGGCGGCGTCACCGACGATGTGGCAGCCGAGCACGCGGTCGGATGAGCCGTCGACGACGAGCTTCATCAGCACGCGGGTGTCGCGGCCGGACATCGTCGCCTTGATGGGACGGAACGTCGTCTTGTAGATGTCGACGTGGCTGAACTGCGCGCGCGCTTCGGTCTCGGTCAGACCGACGGTGCCGACCTCCGGCTGCGAGAACACCGCAGTCGGGATAGAGGAATGATCCACCTTCACCTCGCGCTTGCCGAACACGGTGTCGGCGAACGCATGCCCCTCGCGGATCGCGACCGGCGTCAGATTGTGGCGATGGGTGACGTCGCCGATCGCATAGATGCTGTCGACCGAGCTCTTGGAGAAATGGTCGACCGCGATGCCGCCGTTCTTCGGATTGATGGCGACGCCGGCCTTCTCCAGGCCGAGATTGGCGACGGCCGGATGGCGGCCGATCGCAAACATTACCTGGTCGGACGCCACGCTCGAGCCGTTCGACAGGTGCGTGGTGAATTCCTCGCCGTGGCGATCGACCCTCGCCACCGTGCAGCCGGTGAGAATGGTGATGCCCTGCTTCTCCATCTCGCTGCGAACGTGAGCGCGGACATCCTCGTCGAAGCCGCGCAGGATGTTGTCGCCGCGGTAGATCACGGTGACGTCGGAGCCATAGCCAGCAAAGATGCCCGCGAATTCCAGCGCGATATAGCCGCCGCCCTGGATCACGATCCGCTTCGGCAACTTCTTGAGGTGAAACGCCTCGTTGGAGGAGATCACGTGCTCGATGCCGGGGATCGAAGCGCCGTGGTTGGGTGCGCCGCCGGTGGCGACCAGAATGTACTTCGCCGTGACCTTCCTGTCGTTCTCGAGCAGGCGGACGGTGTGGGCGTCCTCGATCACCGCACGGCTCTTGACGATCTGCGCGCCGGACTTTTCGACATTCGTCGTGTAGGCCGCCTCCAGCCGCGCGATCTCCTTGTCCTTGTTGGCGATCAGCGTCGCCCAGTCGAAGCTCATGGACGGGATGGTCCAGCCGAAGCCGGCGGCGTCCTCGATCTCGTGACGGACATGCGAGCCGATCACGAACAGCTTCTTCGGCACGCAGCCCCGGATCACGCAGGTGCCGCCCATGCGGTACTCTTCCGCGATCGTGACGCGGGCACCGTGGCCGGCCGCGATTCGGGCGGCGCGCACGCCGCCCGAGCCGCCGCCGATGACGAAAAGGTCGACGTCGAATTCAGCCATTGTCCACTCCGACCTTCCTGCCTCGCGTCCTCGTCACATTTCCTTGCCGCGCTTCTTCATCTCGGCGCGAAACGCGCTCGCAATGGTTTCGGAGAAACTCTGTGCCCAGGAATTCATGACCTTCATGCTCTGGTCGATGGCGCGCGGCTCGGCTTCGATCAGCTTCTTGCCGAGCGGCGACTTGTAGAAGGTGACGAGGTCCTTGAGCTCCTGCTCGCTGAACTGGGCGGCATAGGCCTGCGCCATGCCTTCGCCGATCTCCTTCTCGCGGCCGGCCAGCTGCTGCGCCACGACCGGCGCCAGCTCGTTGAGGTCCTTCTGGTAGTTGAGGTTCTGTCCGATCAGCGTCGCCTTGACCTTCTCGACCATGCCGGGCACCGCGTTCGCGTACATCGCGGTGGCGTTCTTCATGCTCAGGATTTCCCTGGCCGACGCGATCGCCGCGGGCGAGGCCTTGGGCGCGGCGGCTTGCTGTGCCGCGGCCGGGACCGCGCCAAAAGCCAGTCCCAAGGCAAGGCCCGCAGCGGGCAGCAACTTCAAAACGCTCTTCATTCCTAGTCTCCTTTCGGCTTTCGCCGTTCAATCACGCGAATTCCCTCGCCGCCCGCCAGAACAGCCGAGCTGGCCAAGCCGATGAACAACCCATGCTCGACCACGCCTGGGATCACGCTCAACGCCTTGGCGAGGCCGGGCGGATCGACAATTCGTCCGAGCTGGGCATCGAGGATCCAGTGGCCGCCATCGGTGACGAAAACGTGGCTGTCCTCCGCCCCGCCCTTGGCCTTGCGGACCGCCATTTGCCCGGAAACGCCGCAGGCGGCAAATGCCGTCTCGATCGCCCGGCGCGTCGCCCCGAGCCCGAACGGGATGACCTCGATCGGCAGCGGGAAGCGGCCGAGCGTCGGCACCCATTTGGTGTCGTCGGCAATCACGATCATGCGATCCGATGCGGCCGCCACGATCTTCTCGCGCAGCAGCGCGCCGCCACCACCCTTGATCAGGTTGAGCTCGGGATCGATCTCGTCGGCGCCGTCGATGGTGATGTCGAGATGGTCGATCTCGTCGAGCGTGGTCAGCGGCACGCCGCAGCGCTCCGCATCGAGGCGCGTCGCCTCGGAGGTCGGCACGCCGATGACCTTGAGCCCGGCCGCGACGCGCTCGCCGAGCAGCTCGACGAAATGCTTTGCGGTCGAGCCGGTGCCGAGCCCGAGCTGCATGCCGTCCCGCACCTCTTCCAGAGCGCGCCCCGCCGCCTGCCGTTTCAACTGGTCCATATTCACGTTTGCGCCCGCCTTTGAAGTCACGAATGCGCCGCCGATCGTGGCCGCTTGCGGCGGCCTATGTAGCCTCGTTTTCCGCGCGGGAACAGGCCTATAAGCTGATCTTATGGCGTCGCCCCTTGCGCCCGCCCGGCCGGACCGATAGCGCTTGGACCATGACCTCCCCTCACACCATCGTCTTCGATCTCGACGGCACGCTTGTGGATACGGCGCCCGACCTGATCACCGCGCTGAATTACGTGCTCGACCGCGAAGGCCTGCCGCCCGTGCCGATGCAGTCGGCCCGCAACATGATCGGCGCCGGCGCCCGCAAGCTGATCGAGCGGGGCCTGGAGGCCGAGGGTCGCACCGTGACGCCTTCGGACATGGACCGGATGACGGCGGATTTCATCGCCTATTACGCCGAGCATATCGCGGTCGAATCCCGGCCTTTCGAGGGGCTGGAGGCCGCGCTCGACCATTTTGCGGCGCAAGGCCATCGCCTTGCCGTCTGCACCAACAAGCTGGAATGGCTGTCCAAGCGCCTGCTGGACCAGCTCGACCTCAGCCGCCGCTTCGCGGCGATCTGCGGCGCCGACACCTTTGGCGTCCAGAAGCCGGATCCGGCCATTTTCCGGGAAACGGTCGCCCGCGCCGGCGGAGAGGTCAAAGCCAGCATCATGGTCGGCGATGCCGGAACCGATGTCGGCGTGGCCCGGCGCGCCGGGGTGCCCGTGATCGGGGTCAGCTTCGGCTACACGGACGTGCCGATCGCCGAGCTGAAGCCGGACCGGCTGATCCATCACATGCGCGACCTGCCGGCCGCAGCCCATAGCCTGATGACGGCGCGGGCCTCGGCAAGCCACTGAAATTCTGTAACAATTCTGAAGATCCCCCGCGTTAACCAACTATTAACTATGCGCATCCCGCCGGTTGCCTGCCCCAGACGACGCTCCTAAGGTCGGCCCGGGGATGTGGCGGTTCGTCGCAGTAGAAGTGGATGGTCATGCGTCGTGTCAGCGCGATTGCGTTAGCGGGAGCGAGTCTCCTGGGGGCAACTTGTCTTGGTGGCTGCTCCTCGATGTCCTGGGACATGTTCAAGTCGGCGCCGCCGACGGTCCAGGTCCAGCTCGAATCCAGCCCTCCGGGGGCTGACGCCAAGACCTCGCTCGGCCCGGGCTGCAAGACCCCCTGCTCGGTCTCCGTTCCCGCCCCCGATGCCCCGTTCACGGTTGCTTTCGCGCTGCCCAAGTACCAGCCGGCGAGCATCCCAGTGAACATCATCAAGAACCCCGGCGATCTCACCACGCCCGCCTCGGTCACCACCGATCCGAATCCGGTGTTTGCGGAACTCCAGCCGGCCACCCCGCCCAAGCCGGTGAGGAAGCCGCACCGGCCGAAGAAGCCGAAACCGGCCGCAGCCGCGCCCGCAGCAGCCGCACCGGCCGCCGGAGACTCGCCCTTCCCCGATCCGAACGCGGGCAAGCGCTGACCTCCGTTATCGCCCCCAATTGTCCTCAGGCACCGCGATGCTTAGATTGCTTCGAGGGCACCGTTGAAGCAAAGATGCGCCCGTCGCCGTCAGTGACAAGGCATTTGGTATGAACGGATCTTCCGCGAATCCCCGCGCAGCGCTGTCGAGCGCCATGACCGATCCGTTCGGGCGGACCATCAGCTATTTGCGTGTCTCGGTCACGGACCGCTGCGACCTGCGCTGCTTCTACTGCATGTCGGAAGACATGACGTTCCTGCCCAAGGCGGACCTGTTGACGCTGGAGGAGCTCGACCGGCTCTGCTCGGCCTTCATCGCCAAGGGCGTGAGGAAGCTGCGGCTCACCGGCGGCGAGCCGCTGGTCCGCCGCAACGTGATGACGCTGGTGCGCTCGCTGTCGCGCCACCTGTCGAGCGGCGCCCTCGGCGAGCTGACGCTGACCACCAACGGCACGCAGCTGGCAAAGTATGCCCGGGAGCTTGCCGATTGCGGCGTGCGCCGCATCAACGTCTCGCTCGACACGCTCGATCCCAGGAAGTTTCGCGAGATCACCCGCTGGGGCGAGATCGACAAGGTGCTGGAAGGCATCGAGGCCGCGCGCGCCGCAGGACTCGCCGTGAAGATCAACGCGGTGGCGCTGAAGAACCTCAACGAGGAGGAGCTTCCCGAGCTGATGCGCTGGGCGCACGGCAAGAACATGGGCCTGACGCTGATCGAGGTCATGCCGATGGGCGAGATCGGCGCGGGACGGATCGACCAGTATCTGCCGCTGTCGCTGGTGCGCGCGCGCCTTTCCCAGCAATTCACGCTGACGGACCTCGCCGAAAGCACCGGCGGCCCGGCGCGCTATGTCAGCATTGCCGAGACCGGCGGCAAGCTCGGCTTCATCACGCCGATGACCCATAATTTCTGCGAATCCTGCAACCGGGTGCGCATTACCTGCACCGGCACGCTGCACACCTGCCTCGGCCACGAGGATGCCTCCGATCTGCGCAAACCTCTGCGTGCATCGGACGACGATATGCTGCTTGCGGATGCGATCGACCGCGCCATCGGGCTGAAGCCCAAGGGCCACGATTTCATCATCGACCGCCGCCACAACCGCCCCAGCGTCTCCAGGCACATGAGCGTCACCGGCGGCTGAAGATCGGCCCCTCCCCGCCAACCTAAGCTTTTGACGGCGCGTCAATTTGTCCATTTTCCGATTGACGGCACGTGAAGCCACTGATTTGGTGCGACCGCCTTTGCTTGCCCGGCAACATAAGCCGGCCCGCCCGTTGGCGGTCGCGGTCAAGACGGCAAGGCACGAGGGGAGGACTGACGCCGCAATCGCTCCGGAATGCAATCCGTGCGGTCGTGTGCATCTTGCACGCGAGCCGAGCGATGTGTGCTGAAGCCTCCCGTGAAGTGTTAGGCCGCGACGGAGAGAAAGTAAGATGCGTCCATTGCTGGCGCTCAGCAACGCCATCGACGCCCTCAACGAAAAGATTGGGTACGTCTGTAACCTGCTCGTGCTCCTGGCGTGCCTGGTCAGCGCGGCCAACGCCATGATCCGCTACGCCTTCAACGACTCGTCGAACGGCTGGCTGGAGCTGCAATGGTACATGTTCGCCATCCTCGTGATGTTCGGCTCGGCCTACACCTTCAAGCGCAATGAGCATGTGCGGGTCGAGATCTTCTACCTGACCCTGTCCGAGCGGGGCCAGCTCTGGCTCGACATGATCGGCACGCTGTTCTTCCTGATCCCCTCCTGTCTCCTGCTCGCCTATCTGTCCTGGCCGTTCTTCATGCAGGCCTATAGCGTCGGCGAGACGTCGGCCAATGCCGGCGGCCTGATCCGCTGGCCGATCAAGTTCGTGATCCCCGCCGGCTTCGTGATGCTGGCGCTCCAGGGAGTTTCCGAAGTCATCAAGCGTATCGCGGCTCTCCAGGGCTATGTGACGATCGACGCCAAGTACGAGAGGCCGACCCAATGATTACGCTGGAGATGATGCCGCCGTTGATGTTCGGCGGCCTGGTTCTGGCGATGCTGATCGGCTTCCCCGTCGCGTTCACGCTGGCGGCCGTCGGCCTTTCCTTCGGCTTCCTCGCCATCCATCTCGGCTTCTTCGATCTCAACTTCCTCCAGGCGATTCCCGGCCGCGTGTTCGGCAGCGTGCTCTCCAACGAGCTCCTGCTCGCGATCCCGTTCTTCACCTTCATGGGCGCCATATTGGAGAGATGCGGGCTGGCTGAGGACATGCTGGATTCGATGGGCCAGCTGTTCGGCCCGATCCGCGGTGGTCTCGGCTATTCCGTCATCATCGTCGGTTTCATCCTCGGCGCCATCACCGGCACGGTGGCGGCGCAGGTGATCGCCATGGCGCTGATCTCGATGCCGGTGATGATCCGCTACGGCTACAACATGCGCTACATCACCGGCGTGCTCGCGGCCTCCGGCACGATCACGCAGCTGGTGCCGCCCTCGCTGGTGCTGATCGTGCTCGCCGACCAGCTCGGCAAGTCGGTCGGCGACATGTATCTCGGCGCCTGGGGCCCCTCGGTGTTCCAGATCATGCTGTTCGCCGGCTACACTTTCATCCTCGGCCTGATCAAACCGGGCCACGTGCCGCCGGTGCCGAAGGACGCGCGCACGTTGACCGGCTGGCCGCTGTGGAAGAAGTGCCTGATGGGCATCATCCCCTCGGCCGTGCTGATCTTCGTCGTGCTCGGCACCATGATGATGGGCCTTGCCACGCCGACCGAAGCCGGCGCGATGGGTGCCGTCGGCGCCATCGTGCTCGCCGCGATCCACCACAAGGACTTCACCTCGACCGACCGCAAGATCCTGATCCTCGGTGTGATCGCTGCCGGCATCGGCACCATCATCGCGATGCTGTACAGCGAGAATCTGATCTTCAAGCTCGCCTTCGCCCTTACCTATCTGGCGGTGGCGTGGATCTGCATCCGGGCCGCGCGCATCCCCGACCTGCGCGACCTGATCACGCAGGGCTACCAGTCCACCATGCGCCTCACCTGCATGGTCACCTTCATCCTGATCGGCTCGACCTGCTTTTCCGTGGTGTTCCTCGGCGTATCCGGCGGCGTCTGGCTCGAGCACCTCCTGACCTCACTGCCCGGCGGCGTCTGGGGCTTCCTGATCTTCATCAACCTCTTCATCTTCTTCCTGGCCTTCTTCCTCGACTTCTTCGAGATCGCCTTCATCATCCTGCCGATGATCGCGCCGATCGCGCAGAAGATCCTCGCCCCCGTGGTGGGACCGGACGCGGCGCTGATCTGGTTCGGCGTGATGCTCTGCGTGAACATGCAGACCTCGTTCCTGCATCCGCCCTTCGGCTTTGCGTTGTTCTACCTGCGCGGCGTGGCGCCGAAGGAAGTGAAGAGCTCCGACATCTACTGGGGCGCGATGCCCTGGATCGGCCTCCAGCTGATCATGGTGATGCTCGTGATCATCTTCCCGGTCACCGTGACGGGCCTGCTTGACAAGCCCCTCAACGTCGATCTCGACAAGGTCAAGATCGAGGTGCCGCAGATCGAGCTGCCACCGCTGGATCTCGGACCGCCGCAGAAGTAGCGGCCATAACCATCGCCGTCGTGTTCCGCTTCGGCGGTTCATGACGCGCGCGTCCGCGCACGTGACACGCGCCGCGAACACGGGCATACCGGGCCATCCTCCAACTGATGGACCGCCGCGTATGTCCCGATCGCTCCCTGCTCCGCCCCTCACTCCCTTGATCGCATCGCTCTGGTTGGCATGTGCCGCAACGTTTGCGCATGCGGAACCGATGACCGATGTCCAGGCATTGGCGCAAAAGGAGCAGCAGCCGCTGCTCGACACGCTGCGCGATCTCGTCGGCATCGAATCTGGCAGCAAGGACATCGACGGCCTGAACCAGATCGCCGAGCGCGTTGCCGGCCAGCTCAAGCAGCTCGGCGGCACGGTGGAGATTTTGCACCCCACCGACATCTATCGCCTCGACGACACGCCCGAGACAATCGGCCCGGCCGTGCACGCCGTGTTCAAGGGCACCGGCAGCAAGAAGATCATGCTGATCGCCCACATGGACACGGTGTACCTGAAGGGCATGCTGAAGGACCAACCGTTCCGCGTCGACGGCGACAAGGCCTACGGCCTCGGCATTGCCGACGACAAGCAGGGCGTCGCGCTCATTCTCCATACCGTGGCGATGCTCCAGAAACTCAACTTCAAGGATTACGGCACGCTCACGGTGCTCACCAATGGGGACGAGGAGATCTCCTCGCCCGGCTGGCGCAGCACCATCACCAAATTCGCCGCGGACCAGGACGCGGTGTTCTCGTTCGAAGGCGGCGGCACCGACGGCACGCTGCGCCTCGCCACCAGCGGCATCGGCTCGGCCTATCTCACGGTGCAGGGCAAGTCCTCGCATGCGGGCGCGCGGCCCGAGGGCGGCGTCAACGCGCTGTACGAGCTCTCGCACCAGGTGCTGCAGATGAAGGACCTGTCCAAACCCGAGCAGGGCCTGAAGCTGAACTGGACGGTCTCCAAGGCCGGCACCAACCGCAACGTCATCCCGGCCGACGCCGCGGCCCAGGCCGATGCGCGTGCGCTCAAGGTCGCCGATTTCGACGAGTTGCAGAAAGCACTGCAGGAGAAGATCAAGAATCGCCTGCTGCCCGACTCCAGGGTCGAGCTGAAATTCGAGGTGCGTCGTCCGCCGCTGGAAGCCAACGACGCCTCACGCCGCGTCGCGGCCTACGGCAAGACGATCTATGGGGAGATCGGACTGTCCCTCAAGGTCGACGAGAAGGCGACCGGCGGGGGCACCGACGCCGCGTTTGCCGCGCTCAAGACCAGCGGAGCCGTGGTGGAGGGCATGGGCCTGTCGGGCTTCGGCGCGCACTCCAACGATGCCGAATATGTGCAGATCAACAGCATCGTGCCGCGGCTTTATCTGGCCACGCGCATGATCATGGACCTGTCCACGGGCAAGCTGAAATAACGGCCGGATGCCAAACCCGAGCCCACCGCCGGTGAACGCCTGATCCCGATGATATGGATCAGTTACTATCCAGGACTTGTTTGCTAATTTGCCGGATATGGGCAAAATTTCTGTTCCGGGACGGAAGGACGAGCTTCATGAGCAGGCCGGTCAAGACTGAAGGCGAACTGATCGCAATGGCGAGGGCGGAATTGAAGGTTCACGCCGACTGCCCCGATGGAATGGCGATTTCCATCGTTCGCGATGGCGACTCCTGGGAGTTTCGAGCCAGTGCGGATCAGGCCATTTCCGATCGGCCCGGCTATCCCGAGTGTGTCGCCATGCTGGTCCAGATCGGCGATCACCTCAGCAAGCAGTACGACGTCGGGGATTAGACCGACC
Source organism: Bradyrhizobium niftali (assembly GCF_004571025.1). GTDB lineage: Bacteria > Pseudomonadota > Alphaproteobacteria > Rhizobiales > Xanthobacteraceae > Bradyrhizobium > Bradyrhizobium niftali. Next base: position 235,816 of record NZ_SPQT01000003.1, read on the forward strand.
TCGGGCTTCGAACACGCGCGTCGCGATTTCACGACACGTATTCGATCACCATCGTCAGACCAACTGCGACGCCATCACGACAAGCAACGGAACTGCCGTTTCAAGGAACGGCAGCGCGCTTCGACAGCAGCGCCCCGAAGCCGTCGCTTCGGGGCGCTGCGCGCGACAGATGGCGCGATCAGCTCTGCGACCGCCGCGCCATGAAGATGTCGTAGCCGACCTCGGCGACCTGGAACCAGGCGTAACCATCGCCGGTGAACTTGGCGAGAGAGTCGTGGACCTTCTTGAAGTTGGCGTTGGTCGCACCGACTTCGGCGTGCAGCTCCTTGGCGGCCTTGTAGCAGGCCTCCATGATCGGCGGCGAGAAGGCGTGCAGCTTGGCGCCGCCCGCGAGCAGCTTCTTCAATGCGAGCGGATTGGCTGTGTCGTAGCGTGCCATCATGTAGTTGTTGGCGTAATGGCCCGCCTGCTCCAGCACGCTCTGGTAATATTTCGGCAGCGCATTCCATTTGTCGAGATTGACGAAGGCGAGCAGCATCGGACCGCCCTCCCACCAGCCGGGATAGTAGTAGTGCGGCGCGATCTTGTAGAAGCCCAGCTTCTCGTCGTCATAGGGGCCGACCCATTCGGCGGCGTCGATGGTGCCCTTCTCCAGCGCCGGATAGATGTCGCCGCCGGCGAGCTGCTGCGGCACCACGCCGAGCTTCTGGAGCACGCGACCGGCAAAGCCGCCGATGCGGAATTTCATGCCCTTGAGATCCTCGGGCGTGTTGACCTCTTTCCTGAACCAGCCGCCCATCTGGCAGCCGGTGTTGCCCGCAAGCAGCGAGACGACGTTGTAGCTCTTGTAGAACTCGTTGAGGACTTCGCGCCCGCCACCCTGCATGTACCAGGCCTGGTTGATGCGCATGTTGGGACCGAACGGCACGGCCGAGCCGAAGGTGAAGGTCGGGTCCTTGCCGAAATAATAGTAGGACGCGGTGTGGCCGATTTCGCAGGTGGCGTTCTGGACGGCGTCGAGCACCTGGAGGCCCGGCACGATCTCGCCGGCCGCGAAGATCTGGATCTGGAATTTATTGTCGGTCGCCTCGGCGACCATCTTGCACATCATCTCGGCGCCGCCAAAGAGCGTGTCGAGCGATTTAGGCCAGCTCGTCGGCATGCGCCATTTGATTTCCGGCATCGACTGCGCGATCGCGGGAGCCGCGAGCGTGGCGGCGCCGGCCGCACCAAGTCCTGTGATCTTGATGAAGTCTCTTCTTTTCATGATTTCCTGCCCTGATGGATCGTGATTCTGGGCCTTCTTGCCGAGGCTTGGACGCCAGCATGGAACATTGCGGCGCCGATTTCCATCCGGATCAGGGGGCGGGAGAGGAAATGGCGGGCCTTGCCGCCATTTCAATCCTACGACTTTAGGCTCAGACGGCGGCTTGCGTCATGTCCGCCAGCCTGAAGCGCAGCGTGAACTCCGCGCCGCCGCCGGGAAGATTCTCCACCGCAACCGTCGCGTCATGATCGGCCGCCACGCCGCGCACGATCGACAGGCCCAGGCCCGCGCCGTCGCTGCGCTGGCGGTCGGCGCGCCAGAAACGCTGGAAGATCAGCTCGCGCTCGGCGTCCGCGATGCCGGGGCCGCAATCGCGCACGCGCACCACGCCGTCGTCGCCGACCTCGACGTCGACGGACGTATCCTTTGCGGTGAACTTGATGGCGTTTTCGGCGAGATTGAAGATCGCGCGCTGGAGCATCTCGGAATTGCCGTGGACCAGTACCGGCGCATCGGTGCCCTTGAGTGCGATGTCCTTGTGCTGGGCGAGCGCGAACGGCGCGATCGCGCCGACCACCTCGGTGCAGACGGCGCGCAGATCGGCGGTCTCGCCGGGATCGAGCACCAGCGTGTCGAGCTCGGCGATCTCCAGCAGCTGGGCGACGATGCGGCTCATGCCTTCGATGTCGGCATGCAGCGCCTGCCGCGCCGCGCCGTCGCCGAGCGTCTCGATCCGGGTGCGCAGGATCGCGAGCGGCGTTCGCAATTGATGCGCGGCGTCCGCGGTGAACTGGCGCTGCACGCGAAAGCCGTCCTCGAGGCGATCGAGCGCCTGGTTCACGGCGGTGACGAGCGGCATGATCTCGCGCGGGATCTGCTCCGTCGGCAGGCGGATGTCGGTGCGCGCCGGGCCGATATTGCTGGCCTCCTCCGAGGCCTTCCATAGCGGCGCGACCGCGCGGCGGAAGATGATGATGTCGGTGGCGAGCAGGATCAGCAGGATCGGGATGGTGATCCACCCGACCCGCCGGAAGAAGTTCGAGATGATGTCGTCGATGATGACGTCGCGATGCGAAAGATCCTCGGCGACGCGAATGCGCACCGTCCTGCCCTCGATCACGCGGCTGACGCCGGCACCGGAAATCGTCTCGGACAAGCGTGGCGGGGCGGTATCACCGGTCTTTCGCCGCGACGAGAACAGCACGCGTCCGTCGGCATCGCGAATGTCGTACTGGTAGCGGCCATAGGCTTCCGAATAGAGGCCCCTCAGACTGTCGGGCAGATTGAACGTCAACGTGCCGTCCGCCTGCGGGACGATGCGCTCGGCGAGCACCTCGGCCTGGGCGCGCATGGCGTCGCGATGCAGCTGGTCGACCTCGGAGTTGAGCAGCCAGAACAGCACCAGCGGCAGGAAGATCGCAACCACCGCGACCGCGACGATGTGCAGGAACACGATGCGTGAGATCAGCGATTTGAACGTCGGCCTGGCGAATGACCGGGCGGCGGACACGCTATTTCTCCTCGGCCATGAGATAGCCGACGCCGCGGATGGTGTGGATCACGACCTTGGCGCCGTGTTCGCTGAGCTGCTTGCGCAGCCGCGAGACGTAGACCTCGACGGCGTTGGAGGCGACTTCGCCCTCGAGGCCGAAGATGTGGTCCTCGACGTTCTTCTTCGGCACCACCCGCCCCTGCCGGCGCAGCAGGATCTCGAGCACCGAGGCCTCCCGGGCGGAGATGATCCGCGGCTGGTCGTCGATGAATATCTGGCGGCTCTCGGTGTCGTAGACGAGGTTGGCCAAACGCAGCGAGCGGCCGAGCAGCTGGCCCGGCCGGCGCAGGATCGCCTCCAGCCGCGCCACCAGCTCCTCCATCGCGAACGGCTTTGCGAGATAGTCGTCGGCGCCGCTGCGCAGGCCGTTGACGCGGTCCTGCAAGCCGCCGCGCGCGGTCAGCACCAGGACCGGCAGCGGCTCCATCTGCCGGCGCAGCTCGCGCAGCACCGACAGGCCGTCGCCGTCGGGAAGGCCGAGGTCGAGGATCATCGCGGCATAGCTGACGCTGCCGACCGCCTCGCGCGCCTCGGCCGCGCTGCTCACGATGTCGCTCTCGTAGCCGGCCGCCGACAGCCCGCTGGCAACCAGCCGCGACAGCTCGGCATTGTCCTCGACGATCAGAAGGCGCATCGCATTTCCCGCCGGATGTTCCGGTGTCACAGCACGGCTCGCGCCGCATCCGTGCTCTCTTCCCCCATTCGTCCGGTTTCGGCCAGCGAAAAAGCGCCGGGCAGGCCGGCCTCCCGCCCCTGTCAGGTCCATGTAAGCCGGTCCGGCGCGAGCTCGGGACGCAGAGGGCGACGGATGGATCCCGGCTCCGGCTAGGGAGCTTCCGAGGCGCGCGCGAACGGATTGCCATACACGGAATAGGCCAGCCAGGTCAGTTCCTTCCGGTTCTTGGCGGCCTCGCGCGCGGCGCGGACGGCATCAACCAGCGCATCGCCCTGCTTGAGCGAACGATAGAACGCCTCGGCAAAGCTGTAGGCCAGCTTGTCGTCGACCGACCACAGCGCGCCGACCAGCGCGCCCGCGCCGCGTTCGGAGTACGGCCGCAGGAATGCGTCGACAAAACCGGCGACACCTCCGCCGATGCCGCGCCCGGCGCGCCCGGTCTGACAGGCGTTGATGAAAACCATCGGATTCGGCCCGCTCTCCGCGAAGCGGGCAAACGCCTTGACCTGATCCGCCGAGAGCGAGTCCTGCGCAAAATTGCCGTCAACCTCGGTGCCCGTCATCAACAGGTCGGCCGTCATCACCGCGCGCTGTGCCGCCTCGCCATGGCAGGCAAAGTGCAGCACGTCGCATTCCCTCGCATCCTTCTGCAGGAAGCTGGTCACGGCGATGCTCTCGGCCGGCACCTCGCGCGGGCTGCCGAAGAGCTTGACCAGCATCTGACGCTCGGCATCGGCGCCTTCGAGCCGCAGAGCAGGATCGACATAGGCCGGGATCACGTAGCTGACGCGATCATTGCCCATGGCGAGCTGCGGACCAGGCCACGGCGTGCTGTGCAGCCAGCGCACCAGCCCCCATTCCGCGAGGAAGCCCTTCCCGTCAGGTCCGGACTTCCGGTCGTTGATGTAGAGCAGCTCCCAGGGAATGAACGGCTCCTCCGAGATGACCTGGATCGCGCGGATCGCATCGCGGTGGGTCCACAACGCCTCGCGGACCCTGTCCGGCAGCAGCTCGTTTGCCATGACAATTCCGTTCGCCTGCAGGCGCGACAGGAACTGGTCGTACAAGCGGTTCGTTGCAAGCCATGAGCTCTCGATGCCCTTGAATATCTCCGCAACATAGACATCGCGGGAGAAGCCGCCCGGAAGCGTGCGCGATTCCGAAACCGCGATGTTCGGGTCGACGCAGGCAAGGTCGAAGCGCAGCGTCACCTTGCCGCTCTCCACGATCTCGTAGATCCGCAGCACCGCCGGCTCATCCGGATGTGCCGCCATGGCCTGTCCGACCTGGCCCCGGCGCAAGGTCTTGCTGTCGGCGTCGACGAACACGGGGGCCAAGGCAAATGACGCGAGAATGCGCGGGCCCTGCCGTGCTTCGACAAGGATGTCGGCCGCGCCTTCCGCGGCGCCCTCCACGACGAACCGGAGTGACTCCGCCCTCCGGTCCTGCGGCGTGTCGATCTCGACGGTGGTGTCTCCGATGACCCGGCAATTCTTGCGCGCGATGATTTCGACGACGATCTTGCGAGCCGTATCGACGTTGACCGGCGCATCCAACGCGGCCGAGGCCGGGCTCTCGGCGGCCTGGATCTTCTGTCGGGAGACCGTGACGAACAGCGGGACCGGCTTCTTCGGCGGCGGGTGAGACTCGATCTCAGCAGCGAAATAGCAGGCGGCGGTTCGTGACCCGGGCGACGTCGATGCCGGGGGCGGCGTGTCAGTTGCGGCAGGCGCCTCCTGTGGCCCGGGCGGCCTGGCCGAAGGAGCGGAGCGCGATCGCGTCCGTCGCAATGTGAGCGTGTCCGACATGGAGCCGGATCCGCCCCCCTCCGGATCGCGCGCAGCCAAGCTGGATTCCTGCAGGCGTTCGACGATGGACGCCACTCCCCGCCTCGAGCGCCGCGGCGGCGCCTGCAGGTCGATTTGCTCCGGGACCCGATCAGGACGAGGTTCACCAATATCCAGCCACTCGGTCAATTTCGAGGGCACGATATCCGTCGCAAAATACGTGGTGTGAAAGACGTCGTCCGTATCGCCGAAAGCAAACGTCGCGTCCTTCGCAAGGCGCGGGCCACGGGTCCCGAACGACGTCATCGACGCCGTATCCACCACCAGATCGTTGTCGAGCTGGAACAGGCGATTTGTCACGCGATCGGCAATGAACTCGGCGAACTCCTTCGTCACGCCCTTGTCGGGTGCAACCTGCGCGACGAAATTCGACGTGATCGCATAATAGGCTGCGAGCCTGTCGAGAGGACCGGCCGCTCCGTTCAGCTCCCTGACGAGATCGCTTGTTGGCCGCATCGCGGCAAGTCCGGGCACCCGGCCCTCGTCGATGGCGACTTCGGAAAACGTCTGGACGAAACGGCCGACGGTCTTGATCCCCTGCGACACGACGGGGCTCAGCGCAGCCCCTCCTGCGAGGAATGAGACCGCGCGGACGCCGGCCATGATCCCGTTGGTGTAGAGGTCGATCATCGCCGCCCAGTTCTCGGGCTCGGCCAGATGCGTTCCGGCATTGGTGCAGCCGACAAAGACGGCCTTGCCGAACCGGATGTCCGGCCGCTTGTCCGCAAGCAGGTTTTCGGCCACGCGGTAGACCAGTGCGCCGCGACTGTGGATGACGGCGTCGATCGAGGACTTCTCGGGAATGTCCAGCGCCTGCAGCGCGGCAACAAGAGCGGCCGCATTCTCTCGGGGGGCTACGGTCAGCGTCTTGTGATCGAAGCCGAGGACGGCGTCGTAATGCGCGCTGGCCTTCGACAGGAACGTCTTCCCGCCGTCGGAACCGGCAAGCTGCGCGAAGCCGCTCGCCGTCGACGAGAACGTGCCATGCACCATGAGCAGGATCTTCAGCGGGCGGTCCTGCGGCAGTCGAGGCCGCGCCGAGCGCGCCGGCGTCCATGCGGCCGGATCGAGCCCGGCCATCACCACGATGCCCTCTTCCCTGTCCCCCTCGATATAGTCGGTCGCCACATCGATCGCCGTTCGGGCGGCAAACTTCAGCACGTAGGCACGGACCGGATCGATCAGCTTGTCGGACACCCAGTCGAGAACAGGGCCGCGCTTGCCGCTTGCGGCGGGCGTTCCGCGCGCCGCCCCCCTCGTCCCGGCCGTCAGAGGAAATACCAGAACCTGTCCACCTCCACGCCGCCTTGCCGGTTGGCCCGCCGGCTGCGGATAGGTCCAGGCATAGACACCGCCTGCTCCCTCGATCAGGACCATCGCCCTTTCGGACGGACCGACTTCGACCTCGATCTGCGTCGGCGTCGACGCGTCCCGTCGCAACGCGCGCGTTCCCGGACGCGTCGGCACCATCTCGACTTCGGCGGCGATGGTGAAGTCGGACGCCGACAACGCCCCCCTGAGCTGATCGGCACCACTGATCTGGCTAGCAGTCCCACGGCGAAATCCCCGCCGGACAGGACCGTCCTGAACGATCCTGATTTCGACATCGTCGGGACTACGAACCACGATCCCGTTCGCTACTTCGAGTTCAGCCATGACTTCCCCCCTGTCCAGACGGTCTGCTTCGTCGCGTCCTCGTGCGCCGCTCGGGCTTGCGAGCCCGGCGTGAAATCAAGTCCTGACCTGCGTGCTCGGCTGAGACACCGGCGCCGCCCATTCGAGCCGATTGCCGTTAAGCGCCGACGACTTCCGGATCAGCTTGTTGGCCTCGATGTAGGCTTCCGCGGTCGACGGCACGAGATAACCCATGACGAAGCCGAGCAGACCGAACAGAGCGACGATGCCCCCGTATACCAGCCAGGAGATGTACGGCATGTTCAGACCGAAATGCCTGCTCACCAATGTGAAGCCGATGAGAAGGCAGAGCATGGCACACGCCATGACCACCGCATGGGTCGCGCCGTCCCTCAGCCTTGCCTCGTGATAGTCCAGCGCATCGGCCCTCAGCCGCACGTCGAGAAGAATGCTCAGGACCAGCGTATTGGTCAGGAAGACCAGGGACAGCAGCGAGCTCGCCGCAAGCGGATGACTGCTCGCCAGCCAGCCGGGCGCGATCGGGATCGTGCTGTAAGTTATCCAGAGGACGGCGTTGCCGGCCAGATAGGACAATGCGCCGAAGACCACGTAAGAGCGCCACGGCAAGGCGTACAGCGAGGGACGCGCGAAATTTGTCGAGGCCTTCGGATAGATCGCAAAGAAGATGGAGATCGTGAGGGCCACCGCATGTGCGGCGGAGGAGAGCCCTCCGGTCAGCGAGCCGACTTCATAGTTCTTCGTCAGGTTCATGAAGAACAGCGGCAAGACGGAGACCAAGAAGTCGAGCACGAAGATGATCACCAGGGGCGCAAATGGCAGCGGCTGGGGGAGAACGGTCTGATATCCGAAGCTGGAAATCAGCTCCGTCCGGGAGTCGCGCCTGTCGACCACCGACAACGTCGCCTCGGCCAATCGACGCTGGTACGCGACGCGCAGGTCCTCGCATTCCTCCACGATGAAATCGGAAATCTCGAGCACCAGCTCCACCGCGTCCACATCCGACACCGTGATGTCCTCCGTCAGCAGGAGTGCACGGGCCGACCGTCGCAGCATTCGTCGATATTGCTTTTCCATCTCGTCGAAGGCGGCCTTCCTGGCGCGGAAAAATCTCGCGAACCGCTTGTTCTCGCGCAGTTCGACAAAACTGGTATGGAGGGACGCGACCTGCTTGATCATGCTTGCCGCGCCGACGGCGAGCACCTGGTTGTCGTCATTGAGCGCCTTCTCGATCAGCCCGGCGGGAACGCCATACCCTGCGAGCTCGCGCTGCAGCTCGGGCGCTGCCCGCTCCGTCACGCTGATGGGCGACCGCGCGATGGCGACGATGACGGTCTCCACGGCCTGTGGGTAGCGGGCCAGCGTCTGCATCATGCGCCGCAGAAAATCGATCACCCAACCGAGCAGCGGCAGGTGGGGCGCCAGCACCATGAAGGCGATCGTCGCCGGTATCGCAACGAGAAGTTCGACTCCGTGGGACATCAGGATCGCGACGAAGAAATAGAACACCACCGCAATCATGACGTAGCCAACGACCGCGAAATAATAGCGATCGCGCATCACGGCATAGCGAATGTCCGCGGTTTGGAAGGGCGCGTGAAAGTCGATCGCGCTGACGATGCAGATCGCGATCGCACCGAGGCAGAGAGCTACGATCGAGTGGTCAAGGCCATGCATGGATGAAAACTCACTCCGATCCGGCCCGGTCCACGAAAATTTCCCCGTCGAGGCCGCGCATATAAAGAACCGGCGAAATCCATTCGGCGAACTGCCGCGCCTTCAATTCGGCCCGGGTATGCGCCAGCGCGGACTGGATCGATACGTTTTCCGCCAGGTAGGTGTAGAAAGTATCGGCGAACGCGAGACCCATATTGTCGCTGATCTCGAACTGCATGGCGATCACGGCGGGCACGCCTCCCTGAATGAGCTCGGCGGCGGTGCTCGAAAACAGGGAGCCCGGTTCGCCCTGCGCGCCGCTGCAGGAGTTCAGGACGACGAGACTCGGCGTTTGACCGGGCTGGGTCAGGAACGCCTTCAGCGAGTCGGCATAAAGCCTGATGCCCTTCGACCCGCCCTCCTCCTGGACCACGATGAAGCCCATCTGCCGCTCGGGATCGTGGCCGCCATGCCCGATGAAGTGAAACAAGTCCCACCGCTTGCCCTCATCTCCCCTCAGGAAGCGGCGGTTGAGATCCCGCGCCTTTGCCGAGGGGATCCAGGACAGCTTCATCCGCTTGCCGTCGTTCAACTCGCTCAGCGCCTTCTTGATCGCGACCTGCTCGGCATCGACCTCGATCTCGTCCAGCGGGAATCCGTTCAGGACCTTGACCCGCGCAGCCATGCCCAGCATCCGTATCGGCCTTGCTGCGCACGCCCGGCGCTCCTCGACATAGTCGTCGACGGCGCGCATGAATGGCGTGCTTTGGGACGTCGTCACGTAGAAGCGGTTCTTCTTGTCGTACATCGTCTCCCAAGGCACGTAGGCGAGCGTGGGATCGGTGACCCGCAGACGGATCAGGAACGGCTGATCGTCCTTTCGCGCCGCATGGGAACATTCCTGATAGAGCTCGAGGATCTTGCGCTGAAAGATGAACTCGAAGAGTTGCGATCCGACTTCCTGCACGATCCGTTCGTCCGATCCCGAGGTCAGACTTCCGGCAGCGTCACGGAGAGCGGGTTTTGCCTCATCACCACCGCCTGCCGCAGCCGCATTCTCGTTTCGCGCGCGCATCGCCACGTCGGCGCTGCGCGCGGCAGCGCACTGGAGAATTGCTTCCTGCAACGGCCTCAGATTCTGACGAAAACTCGGCTTGAGCTTCTCAACCTCGATCTCACGGCACGTTGAATTATATTCCGCGACGATACGGCAATGACTATCGCCACTATCTTCAATGGTCAGATTGAAAACGACTTTCGCCACGACGCAACCCTCAGCCGCGCACATGCCAGCGCAAAAATCTCACGCCTACTCAAAGTCTATACCGGACAGAAAAGCGCGCAATGGGCGAGTTGCGGTTGTAATGCCGCACATCTGCACGCGCGGCCCGCCCGGGGATCGGCGCAAGCCGCACCCCGCCGTGTCCGTGCTGTTCTCCGCATCTACGGGTGCCTGCATCTCGCCGGTCACCCCGCTTTTCCGCCCGGGACGCGCACCATCCATGGTGCACGCCCGATTGGAATCAAATCGAATGATCGTCAAAACGACGCGGAACCGGAGTTCAGACCTGCCGCTCGCGGCTTGCGCGCCCCAGCCGCGGCTCGCACACCGCTTCGCGGCGATCGGCGCGGAGCGGAAGCTTGCCGGCTCCTGGGCTTTTCTAGAGCCAATTCTCCGGCACGATTGTGAGCGGTTTCACATCTCCCGTTTTGTTGATCCCGCCCGACTGCTTTGAGCATGCGCCGGAGCTCGCGAGCATCGTGCAGGCCGCAGGCTACGCCGCTGGAAGCTTCACGCCTGTCAGCTCCCCCAGTCCGGCGATGAGCGCGTCCTGGAATGTCGGGTCGCTCGCCTCACCGGCCGGCTGCTCCTGACGGAGGTGATGCCAGTAGCGGCCGCTTACCAGCGCGGCCGGCTCTTCGCTGACGGCAAGCCAGGACTGCGTACGCTGTCCGGTGTCGAGATCCACGGGGGCACCCGCACCGCCCATTTTGGTGCGCACCCAACCGGGATCGACCGCATTGCTCAGCACGTGCGGCCAGCGCCGTCCCAGTGCGTAAGCCAGCGCGACCGCGTGCAGCTTGCTTTCGGCATAGGCCTTCGCCGCATCCCAGCTTCGCCTGGTCCAGTCGAGGTCGCGCAATGAGCCCTCGCCGCCGCGGTGCAGGCCACTGCTGAGATAGACCAGCCGCTTCGGCCGCGCGATCAGGGCCGTCAGCATGTACGGCGCCAGCGTGTTGATCGCCAGCGTGCCGGCGTGCCCCTCCGCTGTCGCGCCGCGGCTCCGCTCGGTGTAGACGCCGGCATTGTGGATGATCGCGTCCATGCTTCCGATCGCGTTGACCTGGTCGGCGATGCCCTTCGTCTCGACGGCGCTCCTGAGGTCGCCGACCACGATCGCCACAGCATCCGAGGCGAAGTCCGCAACCGCCGCGGCGCGATCGGCAGATCGCGCGTGCAGCACCACGCGGTGTCCCTGATCGAGCAGCGCTTGCGCCGCCGCCCGGCCGAGACCGTCCGTGCTGCCTGTGATGAAGACGATCGCCATGCGCAGCTTCCTTATCCCTGGCAGAACGCAAGCCCGATATAGCGGCTCTCTGCGCGCCTATCCCCTGCGATATTGTCTCGTCGCTAACCTTCTCCATCCAGTCAACGTTTTGCCGCGGCGCCGTGCGCCAATTTCGGATTATGCGATGATTGCTTTCTGCCACTGTTTTGCCCGACGAGTCAAAACCGGTTCGCTGCCAGGCTGAGCCCAAACTCCATCCGCCCGTCATTGCGAGCGGCTTGTCCGCCGAAGCTCAAAAAGCGAAGGCGGAAGCGAAGCAATCCGGGATCTTTCCGCGGAGGGACTCTGGATTGCTTCGCGGAGCCCGTCATCGGGCCGCCCCTGGCGCGGACCCGTTGGCTCGCAATGACGGTGTCGAAGCAGATGCGCGCCAAATGACGATGTCGCTCCGGTCGCCGCCGGGCAAATCGCCGTTTGGGCCCCGGCTGCGCGACGATTGCCGCCTCCCGCTGAAATGCGCCGGCATGTCAAATTGTTAGCAGCACCCGCCGGGCAACGTGCCCTCACCCCATTTCTACTGTGCATGGGGTTGTTTTCGACATTTTTTGTTTCGGCACCTTCGGATGCGCCCGCAGCAAAGAAAAAACCCGGCCTCGCGAAGGAGGCCGGGCTCTGTCGTCTTGCGACTTGCTCGAAAGATCAGCCGCGGGTGCGCGAGCGGATCATGAAGCTGTCGTAGGTGTACTCGGCGACCTGCCACCACAGATATTCGTCGGAGCGGTAGGCCTGCATGGCGTCGATCGACTTCTTGAAGTCGGCGTTCTTGGCCGAGATCTCGCCCCACAGCTCATTGGTCGCCTTGAGGCAGGCTTCCAGCACCTCGTTGGTGAAGGGACGCAGCTGCGTGCCGCCGGCCACCAGACGCTTCAGGGCGGTCGGGTTCAACATATCGTAGCGTGCGGCCATCCAGCTGTTGGCATTGGCCGTCGCGTTGGTGAGGATCGCCTGGTAGCTCTTCGGCAGCGAATTCCACTTGTCGAGGTTGGTGAAGGCGTGGACGGTCGGACCGCCTTCCCAGAAACCGGGATAATAGTAGTACTTGGCGACCTTGGCGAAGCCGAGCTTCTCGTCATCGTAGGGGCCGACCCATTCGGCGGCGTCGATGGTGCCCTTTTCCAGCGCCGGATAGATATCGCCGCCGGCGAGCTGCTGCGGCACCACGCCGACCCTCTGGAGCACCTGGCCGGCGATGCCGCCGATACGCATCTTCAGGCCCGAGAGATCCGCAACGGTCTTGATCTCCTTGCGGAACCAGCCGCCCATCTGGGTGCCGGTGTTGCCGCAGGGGAAGCCGATCACGTTCGACTTCTTGAAGAAGTCGTTGGCGAGCTCGTTGCCGCCGCCCTGGTACAGCCACGAATTCTGCTGGCGCGCGTTGAGCCCGAAGGGCACCGAGGCAAAGATCGCGAAGGTCGGATCCTTGCCGACATAGTAGTACGACACGGTGTGGCACATTTCGACCGTGCCGTTCGAGGTCGCATCGAGCGCCTGGAGGCCGGGCACGACTTCGCCGGCGGCGAACACCTGGATCTGGAATTTGTTGTCGGTCATTTCGGCGACGTACTTCGCCACCTGCTCGGCACCGCCATAGATCGTATCGAGCGACTTCGGGAAGCTCGAGGTCAGGCGCCACTTGATCTCGGGCGAGGATTGCGCGATCGCCGGCGAGGCCACCGCGGCGGTCGCCGCCGCGCCTGCTGCCGACACTTTCAGGAAATCACGACGCTTCATCTTCAGGTCTCTCCTTGCTGGGGCGTTTCCCCGAACTTCCTCTTTGCCGCCGCTCATTCCGGCGACGCGCTTGGCCCGCGTCGAACCGAAGGGGGCTTACTGCCGTGGGCGTTTAACACGGAAGCCCCGCCTGCGGAACGCGACATTGGCATGACGGGGCTCTACGAAAGTCGCATGTCCCCAATGGATTGGCCGCGTCTCGCTCAGGCCGCCGCGATGACGCCCTTGAGCTGGTCCCGGACCTGGCCCGCAATGGCGCGGTAGATCGCCGCATGGGGGCCGTCCGGCTCGCTGTCGACGACGGGATTGCCGGCGTCCGAAGTGGCGCGAATCGCCATGTGCAGGGGGATCTCGCCCAGGAACGGGACTCCGAGCTTCTCGGCCTCGTGACGCGCCCCGCCATGGCCGAAGATGTCGGATTTCGTGCCGCAATGCGGGCACTGGAAGTAGCTCATGTTCTCGACGATGCCGAGCACGGGCACGTTGACCTTCCGGAACATCGCAAGCCCCCGCCGCGCGTCGATCAGCGACAGGTCCTGCGGGGTCGAGACGATCACGGCGCCCTTCAGCGGCACGTTCTGCGCCAGCGTCAGCTGGGCATCGCCGGTGCCGGGCGGCATGTCGACGACGAGCACGTCGAGCTCGCCCCATGCGACGTCGCGCAGCATCTGCGTCACCGCCGACATCACCATCGGACCGCGCCAGATCATCGCGGTCTCTTCCTCCACCAGGAAGCCGATCGACATGATCGCGAGGCCGAAGCGCCGGAGCGGAATCATCTTGCGCTCGGCGTTGAGCTCCGGCTTGTCGTGCAGGCCCGTCAGCCGCGGCACCGATGGGCCGTAGATGTCCGCATCCAGAAGCCCGACCTTGAGGCCGAGGTCGCGCAGGCCCAGCGCCAGATTGAGCGCGGTGGTCGACTTGCCGACGCCGCCCTTGCCGGAGGCGACCGCGATCACCGCAGCGACGCCCGGAATCTCGGATTGCCGCGCCATCGGCGATTGGCCGCCCTGCGGCGGCTTGTGGGCATGGACCGGCTGCACGCCGGGCGTGCCGCGGCTTGGCGTGGGCGGCGGAGGTGGTGCAGAGCCCGGCTTGCGCTCGGCGGTCAGCGCCACCATCACGGTGGTGACGCCGGGAATGGCGCGCACGGCGGCCTCGGCCTCGGCCCGGACAGACTCCCAGGCCCGCGCCTCCGCGGCGTCGACATTGATCGAGAAGAACACCTTGCCGTCAGAGGCGCTGATCGCGCTCAGCACATTGGCATTGGCGAGCGCGACCCCGCGCGGCGATTTGATCCGGGCGAGGCTGTCGAGAACCTGTTGCTGCGTCACGCTCAAAGCGCATCTCCATGAGTCCAAGATGTGCCCCATTAGAGCGGAAACGCCCAAAAGGCTACTGCCTGCCGATATCGTCAGCCATCTCGGCGGGCGCCGCCCCCTGCTCCATGGCCGCCTCGTAGTTCAGCTCGATCATCACCCCGTTGGGGTCGTGCACGAAGATCTGCCAGAGGTCGCCGCCGGGCACCTGGCGGGAGTCGAATTTCATCCCTTTGGACGTCAGTCGCTGCTTCATGCCCTCAAAACCGCGGCTGACGAAGGCGACGTGGTGAACAACGCCGGAATCCGGCTTTTGTGGCTCCGAGGTCGGAGAAATATCGACGAGGTGCACCACCGCCCTGCCCTCGCTGTACATCCAGGCCCCCGGGAAGGCGAAATTCGGCCGGGCGCCGTTTTCCAGGCCCAGCACGTCCTCGTAGAAGCGGACCGTCTCGGCCAGATTCCGGGTCCGGATGTTGAAATGATCGAGGACGCCAACGCTCACGCCGCCCATGCTTTCGCTCCCTTTTTTTAAAGTCCTTAAGTCCCGCCATCCTAGCACAGGGGGCCGCCAAACGAAGCCGTTGCCCTCCCGGCCTAACGGTTTATGGTGCGCCTCCGATCCGCCCTCGCGGCGGAAGTTCCAGGGCGCCGATTTGGCGTCCCTCGCCCGGCAAGAACCGTAAAACCCAAACTACCGACAAGGTACCACACATGGCTAAAGTCGCTTTCCTCGGTCTCGGCGTCATGGGCTTCCCCATGGCCGGACACCTCGTGAAAAAAGGGGGCCACGAGGTCACCGTCTACAACCGCACCGCGGCCAAGGCGAAGGAATGGGCAGACAAGTTCGGCGGCAAGACCGCGGCAACCCCGAAGGCCGCCGCCGAGGGCCAGGATTTCGTGATGTGCTGCGTCGGCAACGACAATGACCTGCGCGCGGTCACGATCGGCCCCGACGGTGCCTTCGCCGGCATGAAGAAGGGCGCGACCTTCGTCGACCACACCACCGCCTCCGCCGAAGTCGCGCGCGAGCTCGACGCGGCCGCCACCAAGGCCGGCTTCAAGTTCGTCGACGCGCCGGTCTCCGGCGGCCAGGCCGGCGCCGAGAACGGCGTGCTGACGGTCATGTGCGGCGGCGCCGAGGACGCCTATGCCGGCGCTGAGCCGGTGATCACAGGCGCCTATGCGCGGATGTGCAAACTGCTCGGGCCCGCCGGCTCCGGCCAGCTGACCAAGATGGTCAACCAGATCTGCATCGCCGGCCTCGTGCAGGGCCTCTCCGAGGGTATTCACTTCGCCAAGAAGAGTGGCCTCGACGTCGCCGCAGTGATCGAGACCATCTCCAAGGGGGCGGCGCAGTCGTGGCAGATGGAGAACCGCTACAAGACCATGAACGAGGGCAAGTACGATTTCGGCTTCGCGGTCGAATGGATGCGCAAGGACCTATCGATCTCGCTGGCCGAAGCCCGCCGCAACGGCGCCAATTTGCCGGTGACCGCGCTGGTCGACCAGTTCTACGCGGAAGTCGAGAAGATGGGCGGCAAACGCTGGGATACCTCCAGCCTGCTCGCGCGCCTCAACCGCTGACACCTGACGATCTGAAACGACCTTGCTGATCGCGATCGCCGCCATCTTCGTCCTCGCCTATGCGGCGATCGCGCTCGAGCACCCGCTTCGCGTCAACAAAAGCGCCTCCGCGCTGCTCGGCGCGGGGCTGCTGTGGACCATCTACTCGGTTGCGACCGGCGACCACGCCCTGGTCGGCCGCCAGCTCGACGAGTCCGTCGGCTCCACCGCGCAGATCGTCTTCTTCCTGATCGGCGCCATGACCATCGTCGAGGTGATCGACGCCCATGACGGTTTCGAGGTCATCACCTCGCTGATCCGCACCACGAGCCAGGTGGCGCTGATCTGGCTGATCGGCTTCGTGACGTTCTTCCTGAGCGCGATCCTGGACAATCTGACGACCACCATCGTCATGATCTCGCTGATCCAGAAGCTGATCGCCCGTCGCGACGACCGCCTGCTGTTCGCCTCCCTCATCGTCATCGCCGCCAATGCGGGCGGCGCGTGGACCGTGATCGGCGACGTCACCACGACCATGCTGTGGATCGGCGGCCAGATCTCGCCGCTGAAGATCATGAGCGCGGTGTTCCTGCCCTCGCTCCTCAATCTGCTCGTGCCGCTCGTCTTCATCAGCTTCTCGCTCAAGGGCAAGACCATCGCGCCGCCGTCGAAGGACACCGGGCTGCTGGTCGTCGACCGGTTCGAGCGCAACCTGATGTTCTATCTCGGGCTCGGCACCCTGATCGCGGTGCCCGCGTTCAAGGCGGTTACGCATCTGGCGCCGTTCATGGGCATCCTGTTCGGGCTCGGCGTGCTCTGGCTGGTCGGCGAGATCGTGCACCGCCACAAGGACGAGCATGTGCGCCAGCCCCTCACGCTGGTGCACGCGCTGGCACGGATCGACATGAGCTCGATCGTGTTCTTCGTCGGTATCCTGCTCGCGGTCGCCTGCCTCGATCACGCCGGCCTGCTCTCGATGCTGGCCAAATGGCTCGATGCCACGCTCGGCCGACAGGACGTCATCGTCGTCGCGCTCGGCCTGCTCAGCGCCATCATCGACAACGTGCCGCTAGTCGCCGCGACCATGGGCATGTACGACCTCGCGCATTATCCGCCGGACAGCTTCATCTGGGAGTTCATCGCCTATTGCGCCGGCACCGGCGGCTCGATCCTGATCATCGGCTCGGCCGCGGGGGTTGCCGCGATGGGGCTCGAGCGCATCGAGTTCCTCTGGTACGCCCGCCGCATCGCCGGCCCCGCGCTCGCCGGCTATCTGGCCGGTGCGGTGGTATACATCGCGCAGCACGCGGCGCTGCATTGAGCCGTTCAGGCCGGATCCAGATTAACGTCCGGTTAACGTAATTCTTTAGCTCCTTAAGTCAGCTCTTAAGGATTTCTTGCCAGAGATAGACAATGCAGAAGGCCCGCGTCCGGCGTGGGCAGGAATCGTGTTGCTTGATGAGTAACCCCGCTGAAAAGCCTGAGGTTGTGCAGCTTCCGGCCGAGCCGGTAAGCGCTCCATCGGCGAGCAGCCGAAGGGCTGCGGCGCAGCGGGTGCGCGAGGCGCGCGATAAGTTAACGTCGACCAGCGGAACCCGGCCGGCCTTCGACGCCGAGATGCTGCGCCAATATGCCCAGACGCGGCTGTCGGCCTCCTATGTCGTGATGCTGCTGGTGGTTGCGACCGGCGTGCTGTTCGGACTGTGGATGCAGCCGATCCCTGCCGCGGCGTGGACCGCCGGCATGCTCTGCATCCACGGCGCGATGATCCGCAGCTGCCGGCGCTTCCTGACCGAGCCCGCCTCGCCCGCCGCGACGCGCGCCTGGCGGACGCGCTTCGTCGTGCTCGACCTGCTCTATGGCCTGTGCTGGATGGCGATCCTGATCCATCCCGTGCTCGACATGGTCACGGAAACACTGATGATGTTCCTGATGCTGCTGGTGATCGCAGTATCGAGCATGCTCGCCGCCAATCTGCCGATCGCCGCACTTGCCGCCACCGCACCGGTCGCAGTCGCCATGGCGCTGAGCTTTGCGGTGACCGGCTCGCTGGACAATTACATCCTGGCCGCGCTCGCGCTCGGCGCCGAAGGCTATTTCGTGCTGCTGGCGCATCGGCTGCATTCCTCGACCTTCGCCACGCTCGAGGCGCGCGCCGAGAAGGACGCGCTGATCGGCGAGCTCGAACAGGCCAAGGCGATCTCGGACGAAGCGCGCCACCGCGCCGAATCCGCCAATGTCGCCAAGTCGCGCTTCCTCGCGCAGATGAGCCACGAGCTGCGCACGCCGCTGAACGCCATCCTCGGCTTCTCCGAGGTGATGAAGAGCGAGATTTTTGGCGCGCATGCGGTGCCGGTCTACAAGGAGTACTCGGCCGACATCCACAATTCCGGCGTGCACCTGCTCAACCTCATCAACGAGATTCTCGATCTGTCGCGGATCGAGGCGGGCCGCTACGAGCTGAACGAGGAAGCCGTGTCGCTGATCGGCATCGTCGCCGACTGTCACCATTTGATGAAGCTGCGCGCATCGAGCCGCGGCATCACCATCCACGAGGTGTTCGAGCAGGCCATGCCGCGGCTCTGGGCCGACGAGCGCGCGATCCGCCAGGTCGTGCTCAACCTGCTTTCCAACTCGATCAAGTTCACGCCGCAAGGCGGCGAGATCTGGCTGAAGGCCGGCTGGACCGCTTCGGGCGGACAATATCTCTCGGTGAAGGATACCGGCTCCGGCATCCCCGAGGACGAGATTCCGGTCGTGCTCGCTTCCTTCGGCCAGGGCTCCAACTCGATCAAATCGGCCGAACAGGGCGCGGGCCTTGGCCTGCCCATCGCCAAGAACCTGATCGACCTGCATGGCGGCACGTTCACGCTGAAATCGAAGCTGCGCATTGGCACCGAGGTGATCGTCACCTTCCCGCCGGAGCGCGTGATGAGCGCGCTGGCGCCGCTGTCGGATGATTCTCCACCGCTCCAGCCGGAGGGCTCCCTCGTGCCTGACGAGAAGCGCCGGCCGCGCCACAAGCCAATCATGAGCGCAGGCACGGGCTCTTAACGATATGCTTGCAGAAATGCCCGACGATCCCTCACTATACCCGAATGAGCAAAGAAACGCCGTGCGTCGCCGTCTGCATGATCGATCCCAAGACCAAGCTGTGCTTCGGCTGCGGCCGCACCTTGCCGGAGATCGCGCGCTGGCACGCCATGGAAAGCGCGGAACGGCTCTCGGTCATGGCGCTGCTGCCGGCGCGCATGGCGGAGGCCGGACTTGCGCCGATCGCGGGATCGCAGAAACGCGCCTGACCGGCCCGCGCGCATATGGAGGTGCGCGATGATCCGCTTCCTGCTCGTTCTCGTCATGCTCGCCGGCACCGCAGGTGCCGTCGTCGCCTATGGCGATCCCGATCAGATCGCGCGCGCGAGCCACAAGGTTTCGCACATCTTCCGCGCCCAGACCGCCGCGCCGGCCCCCGCCGTGCAGATCCACCGCGGCCAGGGCGGTGAATTCGCGCTGCGCGCGAAGATCAACGGCGTCGCCGCACCGATGGTGATCGACACCGGTGCGACCTCCGTGGTGCTGACCTGGGAAACCGCGAAAGCCATCGGGCTGCCGCTCGAGATGCTCGAATACGACGTCGACCTGGAGACTGCGGGCGGCCACACCAAGGCGGCCCGGCTGACGCTCGACCGCCTTGCCGTCGGCCACCTCGTCGAGAAATCGGTGCCGGCCCTCGTCGTGCAGCGCGGACAGATGAAGACCAATCTGCTCGGCATGAGCTTCCTCGACCGCCTGGAGAGCTGGGGCGTGCGCGCCGACAAGCTGATGCTCACCGGCTATCCGGAGCTCCAGAGCAGCCCCCGCCGCGCGCGGATGGCGGTCGACTAGACCGCCGCGAGCCGCCGCCCGCCTCTGCCGACAGGCTCGGTTGCGCGGGCTGCGCCCCATCCAGACCACGACTTCAGTCGGTGCGCCGCGAAATCGCCCCCGTGTGGCATTTGCGTTGTTTACAAACCGCCTAGTCGGTTTATAACATATTCCCGGATCAGGGTTGGAGAGGCGCTGCTCCCGAAGGGACGCGGCCAAGTGGGAGACTGTAAATTATGACTGCAAGAGCCGCCTTACGCCGCACGATGCGCGCCCTGCCCTTTGCCGCAGCGTTCGCCGCAGGCAGCGCCTGCGCTGCCGACCTGTCGCCGCGCTATGCAGCGCCCGCCTCCGCCTATACGGCACCGCAGCCGGTGTATTCGTGGACGGGCCTTTATGCGGGCTTCAACGCCGGCTATGCTGAGAGCGGCGACGATGCCTTCAACAATCTCGTCGGCGCGAGTGGCGGCAAGGTCAAGGGCGCCGTCGGCGGCGTGCAGATCGGCTACAACTATCAGCTCTCCCCGATGTTCGTGGTCGGCATCGAGAACGACTTCGAAGGTGGAGACATCAAGAACCACGACGCGCTCAACAGCGCCGCGGTCAGCCTGCCCTGGTACATGACCGGCCGCGCCCGCGCTGGTATCGCGACGATGGATTCACGCCTGCTGTTCTTCGGAACCGCCGGTCTTGCCGCCGGCGAATTGAAGGACGGGCCGATCAACAAGATGAAGATGGGCTGGACGGCAGGCGGCGGGGTCGAATGGGCGTTCCTGCCGAAATGGTCGGCCAAGGCCGAATATCTCTACACCGAGTTCAAGCACGACGACCTGCCGGAGTGGAACGCCGCGAAATTCCACTCCTTCCGCGTCGGCGTGAATTATCACTTCGACCTGATCCGCTGAGACCGATCGATCGACGAAGAGCCGGATGTTGCGATCCGGCTCTTCACCTGGCGGCAGTTAGGCGGCCGCCTCAACCGGCGCACGCACACCGACGCGCGCGATCGCATCGCGCAGCACGTCGAGACCGGCGCCCGGCTTTACCCCCTGCTCGGCAAGATGGCGGCGGAAGGCGCGCGCGCCGGGCACGGCGTGGAATGCGCCGACGAAATGCCGTGTGATGGCGTGCAGGCGCGTGCCGCGCGCGAGCTGCGCCTCGATATAAGGCATCATCGCTTCGAGCGCGTCCTGCATCGTCGCATGCGGCGCCGCTTCGCCGAAGATATCGGAATCGACGGAGAGCAGCCGCCAGGGATCCTGATAGGCGGCGCGGCCGAGCATCACGCCATCGACGTGTTCGAGATGTGCTGCCGCCTCGTCGATGCCTGGGATGCCGCCATTGATGATGACGGGCACATCAGGCATCGCACGCTTGAGCCGATAGACGCGCTCGTAGTCGAGCGGCGGGATGTCGCGGTTCTCCTTCGGTGACAGGCCGTTGAGCCAGGCTTTCCGGGCATGCACGATCAGCGCATCGCACCCCGCCGCGACCACCGCGCGCGCAAGCGTATCGAGCGCCACTTCAGGGTCCTGGTCGTCGATCCCGATGCGGCATTTCACCGTGACGGGAACACCGACCGCCCGCTTCATCGCGTCGACACACCTCGCCACCAGCTCCGGCTCCGCCATAAGACAGGCGCCAAAGCGGCCATCCTTCACGCGATCGGACGGGCAACCAACATTGAGATTGATCTCGTCATAGCCGAACGCCTCGCCGATCCGCGCCGCCTGCGCGAGCTCGCGCGGATCCGAGCCGCCAAGCTGAAGCGCCACCGGGTGCTCCGACGCATCGAACCCGAGCAGCCGCTCCCGGTCGCCATGGATGACGGCGCCAGTGGTCAGCATCTCCGTATAGAGCAGCGCCCGCCGCGTAAGATGACGGTGGAACACCCGGCAATGCCGGTCGGTCCAGTCCATCATCGGCGCCACAGAAAAGCGATAGTATTGCGATTTCAATGATTTACCTTATGCTTCAACAGGATGAAACATGAACGTGTGCACTCCAAACTAGACGAAATTGCACACGTTTGTACGCGTTTTGACCTCTCAGTGCACACATAGTGCACACGAAAGTCGGAGTGCACACGCGTGGCGACCTTCACACAAATGGCATCCGGAAACTGGCGCGTCCAGGTCCGCCGCAAGACCCGCTATGTGGCCGAGACATTCCGACGGCGCAAGGACGGCGAAGAATGGGCGCTCGAGATGGAGCGCAATATCGACCGAAACGGATCGTCCAAGCCACGCGCGGCGCGGAACGTTCGCACGTTTGGCGATCTGATCGACCTGCACGATGAAGACATGCATGAAGTTGGAAAGCCCCCACGCCGGTCAAAAGCTGCTGTGATGGCGTCGCTCAAGACTGCGCTCGGGAGCGTGAAGCTTTCTCTCTCCGTAAGGCAACTGTAAGCAAGCGACCCCGCCTTCCCCTGCAAATTGCTTCAGCGGTGAGTTTCGGATGGGCACGTGGCTGGTGAGGGCGATTTCCTTTCACAACATCACCCTGCAGAACTGGATGGTGATCGCCTTTCTGATTGTTCTGGTCGCGATCGTCTTCGTTTGGAGGACACGACACTAGAGAGCGGCTCCTGCAGGAGCTGACCTTGTTATATTTAGAGCAATTCTATGAGGGAACGCGCTGGTTCAACACATGCCGGACTGTCCTGCCCGTCTGCACGACCCGGTTTCGCCAGATCGTGCTTCCGACCACAAGACCCGGTGCAAGTACCACAACTTCAGCTTCCCGTTATGTCCTTCGCTGAAGAATTGCCCGCGCCCGATCCATTGCGCTCTCTCCTCGCCGAGCAACAATCGATTGCGGGAGCATGAACAGTCTGGCCTGGATGGACCAGTAACACGACAAACGAGAACGCCTTTCCGCGATTTCCGAGAAAGGTCTTGGACACGTTGCTCAGCGTAAGGCGCGTCGTCTTCAGCGACTGAAACCGGCCTGTCTCACCGAGGCACGTTTTGTCGTCAGAAACACAGATGATTGCCAACCCGTCTTGGCTCAGTCGAGCGTCGTCGATCCATGGCGCCCGTGTGGTCGAGAAGTCGATAAAGTGGCTCGGATGGTCAGCGCTGTAGAAGGTCGTCGCCAATGCGTAGCTCTCGGTGCCTGCCACGATCCGGAGCGGAGCCGCCATTTGCGCATGCCATAGCTCTGTCAGCTGACGCGCGACGATGGCACGCGGCTCGGCAAAGTGTCGATGATTGTGCTTGAACTTCAAGTCAGCGGCCGGAAGAGCAACCAGCAGGGCACCGCCCATCACCAGACCAATGCAAAGGCCCACAGCGCACATCGACCGAAGCCCGCATTTTGCCCGACTAAAAATGATCCAGACCAGCGGCATTAGGGAGAACAACGGCAGAGCAAATTTGGTGGAGAGGCGAACATTGCCCATCAGCGACACAAGTACCGTAACCAAGACCGGCGCAACAGCCAGCGCTACAAGGAGCCGAATTTTTGGCCGACCGATCAGTGCCCGAGGACTCGCCGATGCCAAGCCCCATGCTGGCTCGCCCAATTTGGGCCGAAGCGCGACTAGCACGACGACAAGAAAGCCGTGCTGCAAAATGATGCCTGCCACAACTGTTGCGGCCTTTCCGGCCACGAACAGGAACGAATAGTCTGTTTTCGTCGACAGATAATCGATTGGCCCACTCGATACTTCCAACAGCCAAGCCAAATGCGGAGCGAGGCATGCGCCAAAGACGAGAATGGTCACGTAGGGCGCAGCACTCCGGAAGTAGGCACGTGCGAGGGGGCTTGTGATTGCAGCGACCAGACAACTGACCAACAACACGCCTCCGAAGTACTTGGAAAGCATCGCCGCGGCGGCAAGAGCCCCAAAACTCGCGGCCGGGACGAGACGGCGGGTTTCAAACGACACGATGAACGCATAGATCGTCCACGGCCATACCGACAATTCGATAGAGTTGGCGTTATAGGTGAATGCAAGGAGATGATAGAACGGGACCAGCTCAAGCAGCACGACCGCCGCAAGACGACGCGCACCTGTGACATATCGACCCGCAATTGCCCAGACGCCGACAAGGCCGACGGCGGAATTGATCACGGACAACAAGTAAAACGCCCAGTCCGTCGCTGGAAATATCGAAAACCAGCAGCGAGCTATCCATGCCCAGAACGGCGGGTGTTTGTAGTAACCCCACTGAAGCTCGCGTCCCCACGAGAAGGCTTCGGCCATGTCGTTGTGGATATCCGATGGAGCATGGAATAACAGCGCGACGATCCACCAGACGCAAACTTGCAGCGCCACCACGAATATCAACGGAAGTATTTCATTGTGGCCAGCGAACCACGGGACTTGCAGCCTTTGCGGACCCGGCCGAACTTGAGAGCATAGCCGCCCTATCAGATTGACAATGGAGCTGACTCCAGCCTGCGGAATCCGCATCAGCCTTGTCATCACACCTCCCACCAAGCGTAACGGATGCGACGGCTTCTCGGACTGCTAGATTGCCATCGTATTACGCCGCGATCAGTCGCCTGCCTTTTTCCGGAATGATCGAACGGAACGCTCGGGTTGTTTGTCGTCCCGATGCGAGACGCCCTCGGAACTTAGCTTTTGAATGGGTTCTGACTGCCCTTACAACGAGTTTCTAGGAGCACCGCGAGCCGGCGACCATTCAGCCGGCGTCGCGGCTGGATCGATGCAGAGAGAGAGAGAGAGAGAGAGAGAGGGAGAGCTGACACCTCTGATGGGAGCAGCGGCATACGTAACGTTCGCGTAATGTTGAGGGCATTCAACTTGCTCAGCGTCGCCACTCTCAGCGTCAAATAGCTTCCATGTATTTCAGAGTGGATCAATTCACAGTGGGTGGGACGATCGCGAATAACCTCACTCTCCCGAGGCCAACCTCCAAAAGCCGGCCTTGAACCCAACTTGCAGCTCTGACGGAAGCTATCACTCATCAAACAGTCGCGGCGAATTAGCACATGTTCTCTGTTCAATCCGAGCACAATCCTGCGGAAGCCGTTTGTCAGATCTTCACCCGCCATGTGCGGCGACCTTCGCCAATCCTTTCCTCGCCACCGTGCGCGGCTTGACGCACACAACGATCGCATCAAACGGGAGATGCCATTGCGCACCTACGCCAAGCTGTCCAAAGTTCTCGCTGTTAGCCTTTTCGCCGCCTCCACCTCGCCGGTCTTGGAGTCGATCGGCGTCGCGACGTCGGCCCTGGCGGCATCGCCCCGAGCCGGCGATGCCCAAACATTGCTAACCGACATGCACCGCGCTCTGGCCACCGTCGTTGTCGCCTACGAGCAGGTCCCTGCGGCCAAGAAAACGCGCGCAGACGCTTTAATGCTCGAAAGCGCGAAGGAGACGGCGACGGAGCTCGGCCGGCTGAAGACCGCGATGGCCGACCGCCAGCCGCAGCAGGTTTCGCTGGCGGTTCGCCGGATGTCCGAAGCCGTCGGGCGGCTCCAGGGAACCTATCGCATGGCAGCGGTCGGCGACCGTACCGTCGCCGAGGGCGTGCGCGCGCTCATCTCCGGTTGGGCCGCGTTTTCCGCCCATTACGCGCTGGCGAAGCCAGCGAAAACGCGGACCAGCGCCGTCACGCCAGCGCAGCTGACGGAGTTGCGGGAGCGTGTCGCGAGTTTGGAGTCGGACATGCAGCGGCTGCGTTCCAACGCGGAGCACAACAAGACCTTCGTCCGCGATGTTGACTACGTCTACGTGCAGGTCGAGCGTCTACGTCGCGAGCCGATCACCATCGACACCTACCAGAGCACGATGCTGACGCTGGCCATTATCAACGGCACGATCGCCGGCTACACCATCGTTTCCCATGTCTATTACCCGGAATATTACGAGGCGCTGCGAGTCGAAACCGAGGTGGCCGCTTTCTACCGGGGCTACTGGAGCGGTTATTACGACGGCTACTACGGTGCCCTCGCGGACGATTATTACGAACAACGCTTCGATCTGCCGACGACGACGGTCGTGAATATCGACAATAGCCTGACGCAGAAGGTCGATGTCTATGTCGAGCAGAACATCACCGTGCTCGCAGACGATGCCGGGCGCTCCGCCGAGGCAACCGAAGCCCTACCCGCGAACGCGGTGGACATTGCCAATCAGCCGCACCAGGGCATAGAAGATCCGGCGGAGGCCGCCGGGCGCATCGCGGAAACCCTGCCAGCCCCAGCCACATCCAAGGTTGAGCAATCGACGACGGACCAGCCCGCAGCACCGACCGTGCAGGCCAAGGAAAGCGATACCGGTGGTCCGGATGCCGAGCCGCGTCCCGACGCCAGGATCGAAGAGCCCAGCAAAGCACCGCAGCGCGACGATCGCGACCACAATCCGGACCAGATCGACGATGCCAGCGCTAAGCCGGCCCCGGACCTCGTCGAATCGTCGCCGCCCCGGCCGGACGCCCAGGACGAGCCGGCCGTGCCGGACCGGCCCGCTGCACCGAGCGCGCTGGCCAAAGAGACCGACACCGATGGTCCGGATGCTGATCCGCGTCCCAACGGCAGGATCGAAGAGCCTACTTCGGACAAAGCGCCTCAGGACGACGATCGTGATGGCAATGCGGACCAGACGGAAGAAGCCGCCGCTAAGCCAGGCTTAGGCCTTACGGAGCCGCCGCCGGCACAGGCCGCTGAGGACGAATCGACGCGGGCGGAACAGGAATGAATAGGGCACGCGCTCCCCACTGGCGTGCGACAGCATCGCCCCCATGAAATGGCACCCGGGCCGCGCGAGCATAGCGACGCCGGAGGCGGCACGCGGGACGAGTGTAGCGAGGAGACCGGTTCAAAAGGGCACCCGTCTGGATGGGCAGTGATAGCGGTCGCCGAGGGCGAGCCCCTCCAGCGAGTGCCCCCCGGCGAGGAGCGCGGCAGCTCTTGCGCGATTGGGATCGTGACCCGGATGGGACGAGGCGCAGACTCGGCAAGCGCAGCTTGTAGAGCTCGGTCCGCATTCGCGGACGCGCCCCCTCGGCAAGAAATGCGGCCATCCAAACGACAAGAAGATCGCCGATGCGCACGATATGGCAGCCAAGGTTGTGGCCGCAGCAACGCACATTCTTGTCGGGCGCCAGGCCATGCTCGGCGAACAAGAGCTTGCCTCCAGGCCGAAGCACCCGGCGCATCTCGGCCAGCGCCGTGGCGGCTTGTGGAATGCTGCATAACGTCCAGGTGGTCACGACAGTATCGACGCAATGGTTGTCGAGCGGAATGGCCTGCTGATCCCGTGATGAAATCCACCGGCGTGTTCGGATGTTGAGCACGGCGTGCCATGGCAATGAGGTTCGAAGCGGGCTCGAGCGCCGATACCTGTTTTACGGGCGACCGATAGAAAGGCAAGTTCCTGCCTGAACCGACGCCGATCTCGACCACGCGCCCCTCAGCGGCGCCAATTACCCGCTCGCGGTACGGTACGAGGTCCTTGTTGCGCATCGCAAGATCGCAAAGTTTCGGCAGGATTGTCTCGCCATAGAAGCCCATCAGCGGTATCCATCACATGCACAGATGTCCCTGCCTCCGCCGATCGTCAACCTTTCCAGGAGCTTTGACGCCCCTCGCGTGCTTTGACGCCATCGAGGAAAGTTTGGGGCCGTGAGACCATGCGTTTAGCCAGCGGATGGTATGAAAGCACGTAGGCGAATCCCGGCAACAACCGTGATGCCCATCGGCCATCGACATCCCCTCCGCGTCGCTTCGCAACTCCGCCCAATCAACGGCGGAGCGTCCGTTGAGTGCTCCAGAAAAGCCCGGAAACAGCCGGCATTTTCGCCCGGGCTGTTGGCTCGATGTTTATAGCGCCCCCTGGAAATCGAGACGGGCTTTTGTGATCACCGCCGATCAAGATCGCACCTTGCGAATACGCGTCAATTTACCGCGACGGTCACGCGCAAGAAGGTCGCAGGAATGGACGTTGTGTCCTTGGTAGAACTTTTATTCTGGCTGTCAAATAGACCCTCCAGCTCTTTCTGAAGATCCGCGGCTCGACCATTCTTTTCTGCGGCTTCGACGGCATTCATGGTAGGTCCATAATATCTTATGAACAAAGCGACCAGGTCCGACGGCTTGCCTGGAAAACTGAACGTGTATGTGTCCTTGACGATTTCCTTCGAGATGCCTGCACCGCCAAATCGCTCGATCACGTTGCTTTCAAGCCCCCACGTCATTGGACTGATGAAGCCCTCCGGCACCGGCGGCCGAGCGAGGCTACCTCCCGCTGATCGAAATGGTTTGAGAAGTCGGGGCCGGCCCGCCGCGGCGCAAATCGACGTAACCAATCGCCACGACCAGCGAACAGTCCAGGAAAGCGCGGCGACCCGGCAGGTTCATCGCCGGCACTGCTTGGAGCAAGGAGAGGTCGTGCGTTGAGGTCGCCGGGGGCGCCTTGCGGTCGGCCCAAACGTCACATGAACGACGCGCTCGACCCGTTCAACAGGTACGGCCAACCGCCGCCTGACACATCGTCCAGCGAGCTATCGCCGAGCGCATCCTTCTCAGACCTCGTCGAGATCTTGTCCTGAGCAGCGTGCTTGGGAGCTTCGGCCTCAGGTTTCGAAGTCGTATCCTGCTTGTGGGTCATTTCGATCTCCAGGGTAATCAATGCCAAGGTTAGTATTGCCTCGGGCCCGGGGAGTAGATGCCGCGCGCAAACTATTGTGGGGCTAGTTGCCGTCTAAAACGGTCAGCCGCCCTGCATCCCGCCGGATGAATAGCTGCTCGTTAAGTAGGGCCAACTGCCGCCCGACACATCGTCCAGCGAACTGTCGCCGAGCGCATCCTTCTCTGGCGTTGACGAGACGTTGGTGTTCTGCGCGACGTCCTTGGGACTCTGGCCGGGTTCGGCCTGCGCCTTCGTATTGGTGTCCTGCCCGTTGGTCATATGCAATCTCCACCTTCATTAATGCTGATCGGGTCAATCCGAGGCTGCAATCTTACGCTGAGCTCATTCTCTGATCATTTCACGAGGCAGGGAAAATGGTTTCGCTGCCTCGGCCTTTGTTTCGTCGGACGTCGAAGCCGTCGTTGGCTCGGGCGCTTTCTCGGTCAGCCGGTCTGGCCATTGCTACTATAGCTAGCAGCCGCAGCGTTACTGAACGACCAAGCGCCACCCGACACATCGTCCAACGAACTGTCGCCGAGTGCATCCTTGTCAGATGTCGAAGACATCTGGGACACCGCGCTCTGAGCGGTATCCTCGATAGCCTTGTCCTTTGAATTCGCATCATGCGTGTCGGTCATCTCAAATCTCCAGTCAGGGCACGGCCAGGGCATTCGACATTCGAACCCTGCGCTTGGCTGTTTTCCGGACTATGTCGAGGGCTATTGAAATTGGTTTCGTCGATCATCTGTTGTGAGGCTCGGCAATCCAAGGGACTGAGCCATGGTCTCAAACGTATCGCCGGGTTGGTCTGCGAGAAATACGGCAGATGTCGTATTTCGTCGTCGGTAGGGGTCGAAAGGGAATGTCTTCGACCTCAGGATTTTCCGCCCTTGATCGCGGCCTGTGCCACAAATTTGAGCAATCGGTCGAATCGCTCGCCCGCGATCGACACTTGATCGAGGACACCAGGATCAGCTCGTCCTCCAGGCGTGCCGCTTCATCGCCCAAATCGCTATGAGACTACTGCTCGTTGCTGCGGCAAGCCCCTCGGCCTCTATCGCACCATCAGTCTCCCGCCATTTACCAACACCGCACCGGTAATCTCCTCAAGAGTCTCGTCGGTGAGACCTCCGGACACATCGCCACCGCGGACGTCCTCGAGATCCATCTCCGTGAATTCGAATCCCTTCGTTTTCGCGAGGCCGATGATCTCCCCGGTGTCGCCACCGCGAATGATGGCTTCCGCGGATGCATCGCCGGCAACGGTCATTAGAAATTTGGTCCATTGGTCGATTTTCATGATTTTCTCCATGGCTTCCGGTTCAATTTGACAAAGCTCGATCTGGTTCTTGCAGGTCCTCGTCCAGCACGCCGAGATGGAATAGCTCTTCCAGAGTGGCCGTAACGGCCTCTTGCGTGACGCCGCACTCTCGATCGAACAGGGTCACAATGGCGCTTGCGCTGTGCTTCCCCGCAGCAATCAGTTCTCCTAACCGTGCCATTGACGGCATGTCGAATGTGTCTTCGAAACGTTGCCGCAAGCGCCGTCCGATCAGAGCAAATCCCGTGTTGATCGGTTGGTACCTCAGATGGCCTGGAAAGCGCAGAACGGGCAAGTCCCTTGCCGTCCTCGTCATGTGACGAGACATCATATCTTCCACGGTCCGCGCCACATCGCGGCCCGTCTCGAAGCGAGTCTCATCGTAAACACGGTACCCCATGGGCCAGCGATCATCGGGCGCGCACGGGCTGACCAGCCTAATGGTGCGTTCCGCCAAGTTGAACTTGAAGCCAGACTCGCAGGATGGCGTACTGATCACGGGCGGACCGGGTTGATACTTGCGATATTTGGCCACGTTGTCACGAGCCCGGCCCGCAAAATTCACGTATCGCGCGTCGGTAGCTCCCTCGTTGCGCAGCCCGAAGAGAACGGGAAGTGTCTCCTCGGGCGAGAAGGCGGCGTGGATCTTCGCAAGTGCGCCAACGCTCAGGACTGAAAAGCGCACCCGATAGGCCGGTGAGGTCGCGAGCAGACGCCTGGTGCGTTCGACATCTCGCGTTGGAATGGCCGTGCTCGTGAACGGCACGTCGCTAAAGGCAGAGACGAAATCGGCGACGAAGCGTTCGTAATGTGGGTTGTCGAAAGGCTCCGTACCGCTATAGCAGATGGTCCGCCGGGCCGCCGGGCCGCTCACTACGCGGATCACCTCAAGAATTTCGCGCCAAAGCCGGGCATGCTCAGGCGTGTATTGGAATACATCGTCGAGCTTCGGCGGCGACAACGAGCAGAACCAGCATCCGACAGAGCAACCCCGCGACAGTTCGAAGCTGGCCGGAATGTGTGGGTTGGGCGTAAGTGACACGCCGATCTCCAGGTTCGCTCGATAAATCTGGCGCTGACGCCAGCGGGCAAAGCGCGGATCGGCCGGCTTGCCCGCAGCAATTGCATCCAGGAGATGTTTCGACCCTCGCCTTTGGAAGTCTCGGTACCGGACCCAAACTGGTAGACAAGCAGATTCATCGCGGCCGGGATGCTCCGGGTCCCATATCGGGCGCACGACCTCGGGATCCACTCGCAAACCGAATGTCACGCCAACACGGTCCGGGTCCTGGGCATAGGCGGCCCTGAACTTGTGGTCCCCATGCCAGCGTTCCTCGAAACGCTTGATATCGCTGAACGGGGTGATGTCATCAGCCGCCGGAGGCTGCAGGCCGGCCAATTCAAACAGCCGCATCGTCCGCTCGGACGTCTCGTCTGGCGCCTGAAAATCGTTTCGGATCGATGCGGCCGAAGAGTTCATGAATGCTGTCCGCCATTAAAGAATTTTGGGACGGCCTTCAATCCCTGCCGAGGCAAGGTAGCCCCCGTCTCCAAATGCAACCCCCACAAGGTAGCTTCGCTGAATGAGGCTTGCAAACCTCAAATCGGTTCACGACCTCTCTAATAGTTTACTGCCGACTTTTTGGCTTCTGCGCGTAGCCGAGGCCGCAACTCTACGGTTTCGTCCCCTTCATCGCGACATGCTCGACAAGCTTGAGCAGTCGATCGAACCGCTCGCCCGCGATCGACACCTGATCGAGGACGCCAGGATCGAGCTCGTCCTTCAGGCGTGCCGCTTCATCGCCCAGTCCATGGTCCTGTTCGCCGTAGGCCATCCGGCGTTCGGTTGCGCGCAGGCGATCCGACAACAGGATCGCCAGGGCGCGATAAAACCGGCTGGCAAAGGCGTAGTCTCCCGCGAGCTTCCGCAGCAGGACCTGCTTGTCGAGAAACAGGGCGACGGAGTCGACCTTCGCCGCCACCGTGGCCGAGGGCGGCGCCGAATCCACCAGCGACATCTCGCCGATGAAGTCGCCGGCCTCGAGCTGGGCGATCTCGCCGGCGCCGGACACGCTCACGCCCATCCGTCCCTGCAACAGCAGCACGATCGCATCGATCGGCACGCCCTCCTGGATCAGGACCTCCTGGCGTCCGATTCCGCGGCGGACGCCGGCACGGGCCATCCAGTCGATATCGGCGTCATTGAGCACACCGAATATGAAGAGGACCTTGCGCATGTCGGTGACCCCTAGATCAGTTGACGTTCCGCGAAATCGGTAAAGAGTCCCCGCTGCGTCATCAGCTCGGCGTAGGTGCCGGTCTGCACGATCTTCCCGGCGTCCAGGACGACGATGCGGTCCGCCGATTGGACGGTGCTGAGCCGGTGCGCGACGACAATTCGGGTCAGGTTGAGCCGGGAGATTGAATCGCTGACCACCGCCTGGGTCCGGTTGTCGAGCGCACTCGTGGCCTCATCCATCAAGAGCAGACGCGGCTTGTGTGCCAGCGCTCGCGCGATCAAGAGGCGCTGACGCTGCCCGCCCGAGAGCGTGCTCACGCCCTCCGCGACCAGCGTTTGCATGCCCATGGGCATGGACTCGATGTCGCGGTCGAGGCCCGCCAGCCGGGCGATCTCCCAGGCGCGATCGAGCGACAGCTGGGCCGCGCCGCAGATGTTGTCGTAGATGCTGCCGGAGGCGAGCCTTGAATTCTGCAGCACGACGCCGACCTGGCGGCGCAACAGTCCAATGTCGATCGTCTCGAGCGACTTGCCGTCGACCAAGACCACACCGGACTCGGGCTTCTCGAACCCGAGCAGCAGACGGACAAGCGTGGACTTTCCGCTTCCCGACGGACCGACGATGGCGAGGTATTCGCCCTTGCCGACGCTCAGGCTCACGTCATCGAGGATCCGCGGCCCGTTTCCGCCATAACGGAACGACACCCTGGCAAACTCGATCGTACCGCTGATATCGCCGACCGACTTACGGTCGTCGCCGATTTCAGTCGCCGTGGCGATGATTGGCCTCAGCCGCTCGATCCTCGGGATTGCGACGAGCAATTCCCCGGCAGCCTGCGCCCACTCGCCGACCGCGGCGAGCGACAGCCCGAACGCGGCATAGAATGCGAGGAAGGTACCAAGCGGCAGGCTGGCGCCATGTCCATTCTGGGCCAGCGCAAAGACGAGCAGCGTCGCTGTCGCCGGGAATGCCGCCTCAAGACTTTTCTGGAGATTTCCCGCGCGCTGCGAGGCGACCCAATTCCGCTTCTGCTCGGCAAAACGTTCGACCCAGATTGCCAACGCATGCGTGGTTGCATTGGCAATCCGCAATTTGCCGACCCCGGTGACGAATTGCAGGACCAGTCCCTCCAGCCGGCCCTGCTGATGAAGGCTCTGCCGCTCATACGACAGCCGGGCCAGGCTGATCGTCACCACCATTGCAACGCGCAGCACGGCGAGCGCGACGGCCAGCATGCCGAGCCTGATATCGAGGTACAGCATCACGGAAAAACTGAAGAGGCACGACACCAGGGCAAGGAAGCCGCGAACGGCACGCCCCGTGATGATGGTGCGCACGGCCTCGATGCCCAACGCGCGGTCCGCGAGGTCGCCGACGGAGGAGCTGCGAAAGAACGACGCCGGCATCCGCAGAAGGCGGTCGACGATGGCTGCCTGCAACACCCAGTCCAGCCGGCTCTCGAGCCGGAGCATGGCGATGCCCTGCATGATCTGAAATCCGCCGGCGACCAGCGTGACGACGGCGAGCGCGGCGGCGCAGATCAGGAGCTGATCGGCTTCCGCGCGCGGCAGGACGGAATCGATCAGCAGCTTGATGACCAGGGGCGTTGCCAGCGCGAGGAGGCCAAGGCACAGCGCAGCCAGCATGATTCGCAGGACATCGGCACGAACGATCGCGGCGCCGAACTTGAGGAGATCGCGCACCCGCAGAGCCGGCGCCGGCAGTGCGCGATAGAACATCACGGCCTCTGGAGCCAGCTCCGAGGCCGTTGCCCGCGTCAGTTCGCAGGCAAGGCCAGCGCCGGGATCGACGATGGTGTGTCGACCGCCCGCCCCCGGCAGAACCGCGACGGGCCGGCGGTCTTCGCCGCGAAACGCGACGAACGGACCGACACTGTTGATCCACCAGTCCGCGCGCAGCAGCAGGCGCCTGCTGCGCACGCGCGACGCCTGAGCGATGATCATTGCGTTCGCGAGATCGTCGTCGCCGGACAGCAGGCTTGCGGGCGCCTGAAGCGCAATGCCCATGGCCGCCCCGGCTTCCCGGCAGGCGGCAATCAGAGCGTTGGCACCGTCCGCGGCGGGCAGCGACGGTCCGGACTCGGCAGCGATGATACCAGCAAGACGACCGACGATGCTGCGGGTCCGCAACTTGTTGAGACCAGAGCGCCGGAGCAGACGGTCGGCCTCCGCGAAAGCCTCCTGCTCGATCTCGCGATACAAGCTCTCCATGACGCGTACGTGGAATCGGTCGAGCGCAGCCCAGATCTCGGCGAGCGCGAAATCCGAACTCTCTCCGACCTTCAGCGTCGCATCCTCGCCGGCGACGAGCCACGTTCCCGGCGGGACCGGCAAGGGACACTCCCCGGATCCGCAGACCTCCGGCATCGCCATCACGGTGACGGTCCCGCGCTCGATCCCGATCCAGCCGACCTGCCGGCCTGGCAGCCGGAGAACGCCGCCGGATGCCAGCGTGTATCGCGACCCGATCGCGGCCTGCTGCACGATCGCGCCTTGCGCAGGGGTCGCGACGATGCCGGACACCAGCCCTGTCCATGCGTCGATCAGGTCCCGATCGCCATAATGGCCGCGATCGCCGATCATGACCTTGGTCTCGAGACCGCCGACCGCAATGACCGTCATCGAATTGCCGTTGCCGTCGCTGATACTAGGCAGGCCGAACACGACGCCGCCCTGCTCGACCCGAAACATATGATGTCGCCGGCTCGGCCCGCCGTCCGTGCTCTCCCTGACCGCGAACAGGTCCACATAGCCGCGCACGACGTCCAGGACGAGATCGATATCGTCGATCGGCAACGGCCGATGGCTCTCGAGTGCGATCGGGGCAGCCGCCGTGTGCCGAGGCGGGGTTTCGAGCGACGGCGGCTGGTAAGCGCTGCTCATTCGGCCGACACCAGCTGGACATATTCGCCACCTTCGGCGAGCAGCTCCTGATGTGTCCCGCGCTGCACGACCCGCCCGTTGCTCATCACCAGAATCTCGTCACAGTCGCGGATGGTGCTGAGCCGGTGCGCGACGATGATGCAGGTGCAGCCCCTGCGGCGGAGATTGTCGTCGATTGCCTTTTCGACGAGCGGGTCCAGCGCCGAGGTGGCCTCGTCGAGGACGACCACGGAGGGATTGCCCGCTAGCGCCCGCGCGATCTCGAGCCGCTGTCGCTGGCCGCCGCTGAAATTCCTGCCGTCTTCGGCTACGTCGCAATCGTAGTTGCCGGCGCGGACAGCGACCTCGTCCTGGATCTGCGCGTCCTTGAGCGCCCGGGACACGCTGGCTTCGGGCACTGTATCGTCCCAGAGCGTGAGGTTATCGCGAGCGGTGCCTTCAAACAGCAGGATGTCCTGGTCGATATAGGCAACCGCGTTGGTGAATATCTCCTGGGGAATCTCGGCGATCGACCAGCCGTCAATGCGGATGTCGCCGGACCACGGCCGGTAGAGACCGCTGATCAGCCGTCCGACCGTGGACTTGCCGCTGCCCGATCCCCCGACAAGGGCGACCCGGCGACCGGGTTCGACGACCAGTGAGAAATTCTCGATCAGCGGCGGCTCGAGCGCGGAATAGCCGAACGAAATGCCCTTCAACTCGATCCGGCCCGACAGCTTCGCGGCCATGCCCGGGGCCGCGCGCTCGATCGGCACCAGCGGACGGGCCGGATAGTTGAAGACGTCTTCGATCCGGAACAGGTTGGCCTTGATAGCGAGGAAGGCGGTGGTCTGCTGTACCAGCGCGTTGACCGGCTCGACCAGGCTGGCGAGCAGCGCCTGCAAGGCCACCAGTCCGCCGATGGTCAATGCGCCATCGACGATGCGCAAGCCGCCCACCCCCAGCACCATCGCGGTGGTCAGCCCGGTCAGGAAGGTTGGGCAAGCGTCGAGAAAGGTGGAGTAGGCACCGAGATCGCGCTCGGCGTTCAGGACCTTGGCCTGAAAGCCCGCCCAGCGCGCGAAGGCGTCGTCTTCCAGACCGCCCGCCTTGATCGTTTCGATCGTGCGGACGATCTCGATGGTGCTTCCATTCAGCTTGGCACGCTCGATCGTCAGCTTGCGGTTAAGGTCCTCGCGCTGGCGAGCGACCAGCCTGAGCACAAGAACATTGAGGAGCGCCATGGCGATGCTGATCGCGGCCAGGAGGCCGTCATAGAGCGCCATCGCGGCGGCGATGAAGATCACCGAGATCAGGTTCAGCGCATTGGCGGCCACCCCGTTGGAAAGCAACTGGGCGATCTGTTCGCTGGCAGCGATGCGGTTGGCGAGGTCGCCCGAGTGGCGCTGGGTGAAGAACTCCATGGGGAGGGTCAGAACGTGCCACAACAACTGGCTGACCATCGTTACGGTGAGCTTGGTCTGAATCCGTAGGAGCAGCGATTGTTGAAATGCCGTCATCAGCGCCCGCGCGACAGCGGTGATGGCCATGCCGATCAACAGGGGCGTGAACCAGCCCTCGGCATGTTTTATCAGCACATCGTCGACGAAGATTTTCGTGAAGGCCGGAACCAGGATGGTGGGCACGACAAGCGCCGTGCTGAGTGCGACCAGCAGCAGTACCGCCGACAACGAGTTCGACAGCCGTCGCAGCAGCAGCGGAAGAAAATCCGGCTCGCGCCCGCCCGGCTTGAACTCGGGTCCCGGCTCCATCGCCAGCACCACGCCGGTGAAGGAGGCGTCGAATTCGTCATGGCCGACCTTGCGGCGCCCGACCGAGGGATCGTTGACATAGGCGTAACGCGAGTCCAGTTTTTCCAGCACCACGAAGTGATTGAAATTCCAGTGGATGATGGACGGCATCGGCAGCTCGTGCAGCGTCGTCGGCTCCTTCCTGAAGCCCTTGGCCGTCAGTCCGAACTGTCGCGCGGCCTTCAGCACGTTGCTGGCCTTGCTGCCGTCGCGCGACACGCCGCACGCTTCACGCAGCTTTTCCAGCGGCACCCAGAGACCGTAATACGCCAGGACCATCGCGAGCGAGGCTGCGCCGCACTCCAGCGCCTCCATCTGGAACACCGTGGGAGTGACCCAGCGCCGTCGCATCTGCCCGATCCGGTTGCCGAAGCGATCGA
This sequence comes from Bradyrhizobium niftali, assembly GCF_004571025.1. Lineage (GTDB taxonomy): Bacteria > Pseudomonadota > Alphaproteobacteria > Rhizobiales > Xanthobacteraceae > Bradyrhizobium > Bradyrhizobium niftali. Next base: position 272,762 of record NZ_SPQT01000003.1, read on the forward strand.
GAAACCCAGGCTGCCGGTCGGCTCGATGCGATGACGCGGACATGTGCTGGCGATCCTAGCCGCCGATTCCGCTCAGCCGCTTCATCAGCGGGATCACGAGATCAATCGGCGGCTGCTCGCGGGTCGTGACTTCGGCGCGGGTCAACGTTCCGCTCGAGAGCAGGATCGGCGGCCCCTTGCCGGAGGTCCAGCGATACCCGCTGGCGGTCAAAGGATCGCGCTCCAGGGTCACCTTCGCCGCATAGGGCGCGCCATCCTGCGAGAAGCGCTTCACCAACGCATCATTGTGCAAGTCTGCCAGCATGCCCTGCGGCGTCACGGGGAAATCCGAAACCGCCATCACCCTGCCGACAATCGCGCCGTATTCCTCCCGCTTGATCGTGGTCGGCTCGACGCGAACCTCCATGCCCGGCCTGATGTTCTTGCCGCGGTCCGGCGGCATGTAGACGGTCGCCTCCAGAACCTGTCCCGCAATTTCGATCTCGACGAGTGGCGTCCCCGTCGCGAGCACGGCCCCGCTGGACACTTTGACCTCGACGACACGGCCATCGGCGGGGCTGACGATCCGCGATCCTCGCTCCAGGTCGGCGGCAAGCTGCTCGACCGTGCGCCTTGCATTGTTGATCTTGAATTCCGACTGCAGCCGATCGCGCTCACGCTGGCTCTGGAGATCCAGCCGCTGCGCATTGAGCTTGAGAATATCGTTCTTCGCGTCGGTGATGCGCTCCCGCGCATTGTTGAGCTCGACCCGACGGTCCTCGAGATATCTACGCGTGACGGTTCCGTTTGCCGCGGCGGGCTCGAGCTTGGCCACCTCGTCCGTAAGATAGGCGGTGCGCCGCTCGGCGGCAGCGATCACATTGGCAAGGCCGGCTTCCTGAGCCGAGTAGTTTGCGAGCTTGGCATCGATCTCCCGCGCGATCGCCCCGGTGAGCTCGACATGCTCGCGCTCGCGCTCGCCGAGGACGTCCCTCGCCTGTTGAAGGCGCTGCTCGATCTCGGTCTGCACGACCCGGGCGATCACCTGATCGCGGCGGACCCCGTCGCCGATGCCGACGTCGAGCGAGGCCAGCTTTCCGCTGACCGCGGACACGGCGTCGACCAGACGACCACCACTGCTCAGCAAAATGCCGTCGCCGGATACGCGGGTGGGAATGCGGCCCAGCACGCTCCAGGTCAATAGTACGCAAAGACCCAGCGCCAGCGTCGCAGCGGCCATCCAGTCAAAAGGGCGCGTGACGCCGACAACATGGTCGAGCTGCTCGGGATTCGAAAGCCGCTCGATGGCCGCTTCACGAAAGATTCGCTCTGTGCCCCGCTTCATGCAGCCCCCCGCAAACACCGAGCCGTCCTCGACATGGCTCGATTTGGCCGGAACGCCTTCGCTTTTTCAAGCGGATAATGCTTACCAGCACGGGTCAAGATTCAATCGCTTGCTTTTCACGACACGATTGGATCGAACCCTGGACCTGGCCGGCGCCCCTGCAACCACACACTTTTCCACGAGGACCGCCTCCTAAATCACGAGGCAAAGGCCCGAAAACAGCAGCAAGCCCAGGACAATTCGTTTGAAGGCCATTTCGTTGATCCGTCCGAACAGGAAGATACCTCCGGCCGTTCCAGCAGCTAGGGCGGGCAGAGAAATGCCAAAGTCGATCAAGACCTCTAACGAGATATTGTGGTGCGCGAGCATGAGAGCGAGCGCGAACAGCTGCATGATCCCTATGTAGGGTTGAACCAGGCCGCGCTGCTGGTTTTTGGGGAGACCGTGGATGTCGCACCAGATCGCGGGAAGTGCGCCGGGCATTGCCGTCAACCCGCCGACCAGTCCCCCACCAAACCCCACCAGCGCATTCCTGCTCTGGCTCTGCATCTGACGCAGATAGGCAGGCGCAGACCGAAACAAAGCATACGCCGCGTACAGAGATACGAAAGACCCAAAGCCCAGCCTGAAGGTCCCGGTTTCAACATGCTGTAGGAGATAGATCGCGATCGGAATTCCCAACGCTCCGCCGGCGATGAAAACGAGACTCGCTTTCCACTGCATGCTCTTACGTAGCGCAAACAGATTGGCCGCCTGCACGGTGATGCTGCAGGCCATCATCAATGGCACGGCTTCCATGGGCGGAAAGACGTGCAGCAGGATGGCGCCGGCGACTGCCGAGAACGCAAACCCGGAAAGGCCGGAAACGAACGCGCCGGCAAACACCGCGCCGCTCAGCACCAGATAAAGCACTATGTTTGACATGGCATCGCATCGCCTGGAACGGTGATCGTGGTGACAGCGCGAGGTCGTCCGAGCTCGCTCAGCTCACAAACGACCAATGCATCTAGTCGCCATTGATCATTGCTGCCGCCTCGATCGGCCGCATACTGGTGGCGTCATGCAACGCGTATCCCCCGGCGACGTGCAAAATGCCGAAACTAATCAGGACGGCGATTGTCCACACCTTGAGAGGTCGCGATGGTCGCCAGGCATGGGAGCCGTTGGTCCCCGCCATATCGAAATTGCGTCTTATCGGCGTTCGAAACGTCGGCGAAGCGCGGTCATCCGCCGTCAAATGCCGGTATCGGCGGATGAGCTGCTTTGCCTGAATGCGCCGCGATTCGTGAGCGGAGGCGAGGAAATTGCTGAGAACTTTTCGCATCTTGCTACCGGAAATGGTTATTGCGGGAAGGCTTGGGTCATTGTCGTCAATCGAATAAATCGCGCGCAATCAGATACCGCTGGATTCATGCGGGCGCGATACGGCAGATGTCGTATTTCGTCGTCGGCACGAAGGGGCGCGCCGTGGAAGCTCAGCGGCGGCACATTCTCACGTTTGGCCGGATGGGGCCCGGATCAGAGGAAGCGGCTACGTTCCTTCAATAGCCGCTAGCGATCGATCCCTGTCGCCAACACAGGCCGCAACGATCGCCTCGTGCAATTCCTCGCCGGAAATCGGCTTGTGCAGGATGCGATAGCCGCCGGCGGTCGCTTCCCGGATGCGCGAAGGCGAGGTATCGCCGGTCACGATAACGGCGGGGACCGGGCGGCCGAGATGGGCGCAAAGAGCCTGGATCGCATCCAGGCCCGTGGCGCTGTCCTCGAGGCGATAGTCGGCGATGATGAGATCGACCGGTGCATCGCCCACCGCCATCGCCTCGGCATGGATTCGCTGCACCTCGGCGGCGGACTGACCGGCATATACCCGATGCCCCTGCAGCGTGAGCAATTGCACCATGGTCTCGCGAACATCCCTCTCGTCTTCGACGACCATGATGCTGACGGCGATGCCCGTGAGTGAGCCTTTCGCATCCGGCAACGGAGCCGGCATCGCGCTGGCTATCGGAGCGGTCACGGAGAACATCGAACCGCTCCCGGTGACGGAGACCAGCTTCAGCGGATGTTCCAGCAGTAGAGCGGTGCGGCGAACGATGGCGAGGCCGAGGCCAAGGCCTTGCGTGCGGTCTCTCGCCGGGTTCTGCAACTGCACGAATTCCTCGAAGACCATTGCCTGCTGATCTGCAGGGATGCCCGGGCCGGTGTCCCAGACCTGGATTTCCACCGAAGCGCCGCGCCTGCGGCAGCCAAGCAGAACGCCACCGGATCTCGTGTATCGAAAGGCGTTCGACAGCAGATTGCCCAGGACCCGTTTCAACATCATGGGATCGCTGTCCACCTGCAGACTGCTTTCGACGACACGCCAGTCAAGGCCACGATCATTCGCCGTCGGCGCGAATTCGTTGCTGAGCTGGTTGAAAAGTTGAGACAGATTCACCGTCTCCCTCTCAACAGTGACGACGCCGGCATCGAGCCGGGAGATGTCGAGCAGTCCATTCAGAAGGGCGCTAAGGTTGCCGACAATGGATTTTGCCTTGCCGGCCAGATCGCGTGCATCGCCGGACTGGACAGCGCCGCGCTGACCCAGCGCCGCGAGCGTGGCAATCAGCAGACTCAAGGCATGGATCGGCTGGCGCAGGTCATGACTGGCGGCCGCGAGGAAACGTGTTTTCGCCCGGTCCGCGGCTTGTGCGCGGTCGCGTTCTTCCTGGAGGTGGCTAACCAGCTCGACATTTTCCAGGCGCAACCTGATACTCTCATGCAGCATGCGGTACGTCGTACGGCAGTAATAGAGATTGATGGTCAAGAGCCCGCCAAGCAGGGCGAGATAGGCGCCGGAGACATCGCCGCCATTTGTGATCGAGCGTATCGTGAACGGCAGCATCGTTGCGATGATCGAGCCGACGAGAGCAGGCGGAAAGGCCGAGAGCGATGGAACGGTGCCGCAGATCAGACCGGTCAAGACAACGGCAGTGAATGAAAAAAGAATCGGCTCTTCAGGACGGAAGCCAACCCAGCCGAGCATTCCCCACAGCATGCCTGACACGCAGGAAAACGCAGCCGCAAGCCAGGCCCATCGCAACACCGCGGCTGGCTCCCAAACCCGCTTGAAGAACTGGCGAGCCGCCAGGACGCGCATGGCGGTGAGCAGATACACCGCGCCGAGCCATCCGATCAACCAGCTCGCAGGTACGGCGCTCCTCAGGACGGACGCGGCCGCCAGGGAGATCAGGATGTTGGAAACCACCACCCCATAGGAATTGCGATACAAAAGCTCGACCAGCGCCGCACGTATTTTGTCTTCTTGCATGAAACCTCTCCGCGCGCCGGCTGGTGCGGCGGCCTCGTTCGCGAGTTGCCGTCGCGCTAGCCCGCTGGAAGGCCGAGACGAACCGCGTAGGCGGTCAACTCAGCGCCATTGTGCAGATCAAGCTTCCGCATGAGATTCTCCCGATGTTTACGGGCGGTGAGCGGACTGATGCCGAGACGGCTGGCGATGTCGCGGTTGGTGGCGCCGTGAGGGATCATCGCCAGGATTTGCCGCTCACGCCTTGTAAGCGCGACCGGAGATACGATCGCCGCCGTGGGCTCCGGGATTTCGTTCGGGCCGTCACGCTGGTCCACCGCAAAGCGAACCTCCTCCGCGACATAGGCGTTGCCTTTTTTGATGGCATCGATCGCAGCGATGAGTTCGGATGGATCGCCGCTCTTGGTCAAATAGCCATTCGCGCCCGCGGAAAGGGCTGCCCGAACGGAACGTGGCTCAATATTTGCGGTAAGGACCAGAACCCGCAGCTTCGGCCATGCGGCTCTCAGGTTAGTTATGAACTGAAATCCGCCCACACCCGGCATGCCGAGATCGAGTATCAGAAGATCGGCGGAGCTTTCGTTCAGCAGGCGGTGGACAGCTTCAGCGTCCGCCGCTTCTCCACTGACGGTAATTTCGTCCAAGGTCGACAGAAGCTGCTTCAGGCCTTCCCGCATGATGGCGTGATCGTCTGCAATGATCGTCCTCACCAGTCCACACATGTATCGCCCCGCCGACAATGGTGTTGAGATATCACGAAATTCCAAACAAGAATCTGGACCCACAATTCTATTTGCCAGATGACTTTAATACGAAATACGCCACCTGCCGTATTTTTTACATAGGGTCGCTCCGGTAACCTTGCCGCGGTGGCTCGCCTTACGGTTGTAACGCGAGTCTAACCGATCAGCATTGATGAAAGGGAGATTGAATATGACCGATAGACAAGACACGAATTCGAAAGCGCAGGCGGAATCTCTCGATAACGCCAAGGAGGCCGCTCAGAACAAGGCGTCCCAAATCTCGACGTCTGAAAAGGACGCGCTCAGCGACAGCTCGCTGGACGACGTGTCCGGCGGTCGCATGCGTTCCGACAACCGGTGGTGACTTCCGGGTATGGTGCCAGGTTTTGATCTGTCAATCGGCTTCCAAATTTGACGGGGGGCAATATTGCAGGCCGAATGACAACCCCGTGATGGGATCGCCGTAGCCGTCAAGCGACCCTACCCCCACGGGCCGCAGCGCCTTGCGCTCTCGTGATCATCGCCAGGACCGACGCCGCCGCAAGCGAGGGCCTCGACGGCGCGGTCGCCCGCGCAAAGCTGTATATCGAGGCCGGTGCCGATGCGATCTTTCCCGAGGCGCTCAACACGGCCGACATGTTCCGCGCCTTTGCCGCGCGCATGCTCGGCGTGCCGTTGCTCGCTAATATGACGGAGTTCGGTAAGACGCCATTCTTCACGACCGCAGAGTTCGAAACGATGGGCTATGCAATGGTGATCTGCCCGGTGTCGTCGCTAGGAATGGCAAACAAGGCCCAGGCAGAGCTCTACGCAGCGATTGCGCACGACGGCGGAACCACAAGATCGTCGAGCGGATGCAGACACGAGCGGAGCTCTACCCAACGATCGGCCTGCATGACTACGAAGCCTTGGATTCGTCGATCGTTCAAACGATCGTTCCGGCGGGCATGCCTCAGCGTAAGTGAACCCGACGAGGCACGCGCACGCTGCACATAACGACATTTTCTTTGACCTCTCGGTGCACACATCGTGCACACGCCCCCTTTCTAACCGGTTGAAAAACTTGAGATCTCGCTCCAATCCATCACGGGCAAGTTTGAGCTAGCTCCGGCAATCGATGTCCGATTGGAGCCAATCAAAAAAAGTTCGTCCACTCCCCTGCCCCACCGTACGTTCAAATCGTGGAGCTGCCGTCGCTTCGACCGCAAGCGGCTTGGACTTTGCGTGCCGTGCGAGATCCGTCCTACGGTTTGCGTGGACAAGCAGTGGGGCGGAAGGGGTGTCTGTCAACACTTGTTGAGATTGCTCGCGCTTTCCGTCCTCGCCTCGCACAGACTACAGTCCTAGCTACGGTGTGTTGGCAGCTTCATTGCGATGGTTCGCTGCGAGCTCGCGCAGCCGCCGGCCTCAGTCGGCACCCCGCTCTCCCTGCCAGATCCAGGCAGATGCGCTCGAACCTCTTGAGCTCGTCGATGTCGTACTGATCACCTCGCATGCGGCCGATCAGACTCCGCGCCGCGCGGGCGATCTCAATACGAGCCGACCTGTTGCCCCGGCCTGCGCAAGGCTGCGTCAAACGGGTTAATCTTCGGCGCAAGCGCCTCTGCCTCGCGCCGGAGCACCTGGACCACAGTCGGCAAGCGCTCGGCATTGAGCCGCTCGACCGTGGTGCCGATGCTGATTGCGGCGAGCGGTCGCCGCTCGCGATCGAGAATGGGCACGGCAACCCCAGCCATGTCCGGTAGAAGCCCCGAGCCGCGCGCAGCAAAGCCGCTTTCCCGCACCCGCTCGATTTCATTACGGAAGAACACTTCGTCGAACAGGCCGAAATGAAGAAGCCGCGGCAGGTTGAAGCGGATCACCTCTTCACGTTCCGATTCCGGCAAGTGGGCGAGGATTGCCATGCTGCCTTGGCCGACGCCAAGGATTACCTTGCCGCCGATGTCGTTGGTGAAGGAGCGGATCGACACCGGCCCCTCGCAGCGGTCGAGACAGACCGCATCGAATCCGCTGCGTACCAGCAGGAACACGGTGTCGCCTAACGCCGCGGACAACCGCAACAGCACAGGTCGGCAAATGTCGCGCAGGTTGCTCGGATTCCCCGCTCGGGCCGCAAGCGAAAAGAACTCGATACTCAGCCGGTAGTACTTGCTGCGCGCATCCTGCTCCACCATGCCTTCATCGATCAGCATGCGCAGCAACCTGTGCGCCGAAGCCGGGGTCACGCCGGCCGTCGCGGCCGCATTCGTCAGCCGCATCCCCTCGCCGCCGCTCGCGGCCAGCGTACGCAGCAAGGCTACCGCGCGCGGCAGGCTTCCCGAAGGCCTTCCGTCGGAAACATCATCCATCAGATGAAAATACTCCTTGAAAGACGGCGCCATCATTACATATAGCGGAAAAACGGCAGCTCGCGTTTGCGCATATTGGAATATGGCATTGACACGACGCGGAGCAAAGACCTGAATAGCGGGTGACGTCCTCGCTCCGGCAGTCCGGCCCCATGCGCGAACAGGTCTTGCGTGTCGAAGATCTCCGAGTCGAATTCCGCATTGGTGCGGAGTGGTATCCGGCCGTCGACGGTGTGTCCTTCACGCTCGATCGCGACGAGACGTTGGCCCTCGTTGGCGAGTCCGGCTGCGGAAAGTCGGTCACAGCGCTCTCCATTATGGGTCTCGTACCGGAGCCGTCGGGTCGCGTCTCGGCAGGCCGCATCCTCCTCGACGAAACCGATCTGCGAACGGTCGATGAGGCGAAGTTCGAACGGCTGCGCGGCGACCGCATGACGATGATCTTCCAGGAGCCGATGACGAGCCTGAACCCGGTGCTGAGCATCGGCTCGCAGGTTGCCGAGGCCCTGCGCGTGCATCGCGGACTGTCTCGGACGGATGCGGACGCAAAGGCACTCGCCGTCCTCGAGGAGGTGAAAATTCCATCCGCCAGGCAGCGCTTCCACGACTATCCACATCAATTCTCTGGCGGCATGCGCCAGCGCGTAATGATCGCGATGGCGCTCGCGTGCGAACCGACACTGCTACTCGCGGACGAACCGACAACCGCCCTCGACGTGACCATCCAGGCACAGGTGCTTGGGCTCTTGGCCGACCTGAAGGAACGCCACGGCATGGCCATGCTGTTCATCACGCATAATCTCGGCGTCGTCGCCCAGATCGCCGATCGCGTTGCGGTGATGTATGCGGGCCAGATTGTCGAAGAAGCGCCTGTACAGGAGATTTTCTCTAGGCCCGCCCATCCCTATACCCGTGCGCTCTTCGCGACGATTCCGCGCCTGGATCGCACTGAGCAGTCGCTCGCAGCCATTGCGGGCCGCGTGCCACCCCTCAACGATATGCCGAAAGGGTGCCGGTTCGCGCCGCGCTGCCCGTTGTGCCGCGAAGGGTGCGAGGCGCCGCAGGTTCTTTTGGCCGCGGCCCCACGGCACCTCGCGCGCTGTCACATCGCAACCAACGCCTTCGCCAAGGAGCTTGCCCGTGCTTGAAGCTGATGGCCGGGTCGTGATGGTCTCCGGGGCCTCGCGCGGGATCGGCCGCGCTGTGGTGGAGCGCCTGATCGCGGACGGCTATCACGTCTCGGCCGGCGTGCGCGATTCCCGCGGACTGATCGGGTCCGAGCGGCTGGTGCTGCATCGCTACGACGCGGAATCATTGCCTTCGGCGGAAGCTTGGGTTGCGGCGACGATCGAGCGTTTCGGCCGGCTCGACAGCCTCGTCAACGCTGCCGCGGTCAATCCCGAGGCGAATCTTACCGACCCCGACGAAACGGCGCTCGACACCATGATGCTGATCAACGTCAAGGCGCCGATGCGGCTTATTCGTCTCGCGCTTCCGCATCTCGCCAAGAGCGGCGAAGGCCGCGTGATCAACGTCGCCTCGATGTCGGGCAAGCGCGTCCGCAATCCCAATGCCGGTTATGCGATGAGCAAGTTTGCGCTCCTCGCGCTCACCCATGCCGTGCGCCAGTACGGCTGGGATCACGGCATTCGAGCGACCGCGATCTGCCCCAGCTTTGTTGCGACCGACATGACCGCGCATGTCACCAAATGGCCGCGCGAGAAAATGAGCGACCCGCGCGACATCGCCGAACTGATCGCGACGGTTCTGCGACTGCCCAACACCGCGACCATCGCCGAGCTTTTGGTCAATTGTCGGCTGGAGGACATGCTATGAGATTGCAACGCTTGGCGGAGACGGACCGGGCCGCCGTGTCATTCGTGCTCGACGGCACACCTGTGGCAGCGCTCGAGGGCGATAGCTTACTTACGGCCATTCTCGCGCATGATGGCTACCTGCGTGTAAGCGAATTCGGTGATGGTCTCCGCGCGGGCTTCTGCCTGATGGGAGCGTGTCAGGATTGCTGGGTGAATGTCGAAGGAGGCGGCCGCGTGCGCGCCTGCACCACGCCGCTAACCGGAGGCATGCGCGTGTCGCGCAGGATTGTGCAGCCATGAGCATCCTCATCATCGGCGCCGGTCCGGCCGGCACGCGTGCAGCCGAGGTCCTTGTCAGCGCAGGCCTGCGCCCCATCGTGATCGACGAAGCGCCGGAGAACGGTGGCCGCATCTATCAACGGCAGCCTGCCGGATTCCGCCGCGACCCGCGCACTCTCTACGGCTTCGAGGCCGCAAAGGCGCGGGCCATCCACGATGTCTTCGACCAGTTACGCCCCTCAATCGACTTCCGCCCACGGACGCTTGCATGGAATTTGCGACAAGGGGTGATCGACACGATCTGCGACGGCAAGGCGAGCGCGGTACCCTTTGCGCAGACAATCCTTTGCACCGGCGCGATGGATCGGGCTGTCCCGCTGCCGGGCTGGACATTGCCGGGGGTCTTCACGCTGGGCGGATCGCAGATTGCCTTGAAGGCGCAGGGCTGCGCCATCGGTGCCAAGGTTGCCTTTCTCGGAACGGGTCCCCTGCTCTATCTCGTTGCCTACCAATATGCCCGCGCCGGCGCGCAGGTTACGGCCGTGCTCGACACGACGCCGTTCGCCGTGAAGGCGGCACAGGCGTTCGGGCTGATGCGAGGCGGCGCAACCTTCGCCAAAGGGCTATATTACATCGCCTGGCTTCGCGCGCGCGGCATCCGGATAGCCGAGGGCGTCACCCCGCTGGCGATCGAGGGCAGCGACCGGGTCGAATTGGTGAGCTGGCGTGACGCACGCGGCACCAACCACGAGGCGGCAGTTGATGCCGTGGCAATCGGCTTCGGGCTCAAGCCGGAGGCACAGCTCGCCGATCTCGCAGGCGTGCCATTCGACTTCGACCCCGTGCAGCACAATTGGGTGCCGCGCAAAGATCCTAGCGGGCGAACATCCGTCGGAGGCGTGTTCCTCGCCGGCGACGGCGGTGGGATTCGCGGTGCCGATCTCGCCGAGGCGGCTGGCGCACGCGCTGCCTGGGCCGTGCTTGCGGCGCGTGGCCTGGCGGCCGATGCGCGTGCGGTCGCACGCCTCGACGCAACTCTGGCAGCCGGCGCCAGCTTCCGCGCCGCATTGGAGCGGGCATTTCCGTTCCCGGCAAAGCTCGCCGCAGACATGGCCGACGAGACGATCCTTTGCCGGTGCGAGGTGATCACGGCGGGCGAGTTGCGCGCGGCCGCGAACGAGGCCTTGGCGACGCTTTCGCCGTCGGAGGTAAATCGTGCCAAAGCCCTGACCCGTGTCGGCATGGGACGGTGCCAGGGTCGCGTCTGCGGCGCAGCCGCCGCCGAGGTGCTAGCGGCCGCTCTCTCGTGCCCGGCTGAACAAGTCGGCCGTTTGCGCGGACAACCGCCCGTCAAGCCGATCCCCATCCTTCCCGCGGAGGCCGCATGAGCGCCACGTCCACCGACGTGTTGATCGTGGGCGGCGGCGGGGCCGGCTGCTCCACGGCCCTGCATCTCGCAAAACGCGGCGCGCGATGCATTTTGCTCGAACGCGGCCAGATCGGCGGGCAAGCCAGCGGCGTCAACTACGGCGGCGTACGCCAGCAGGGCCGGCATCCCGCGGAATTGCCGCTCGCCCGACGCGCTCGCGACATCTGGGCAAAGCTGCCGAAACTCATCGGCACCGACTGCGAGTTCGAGGTGACCGGACACCTGAAGCTCGCGCGCAACCAGGCTGAGGAAGCCGATCTCATTGCCTATCTCGACGTTGCCAAGGCCAACGGCCTTCCGCTGATCATGATCGGCGGCAACGTCATCCATCAGCAATATCCGTGGCTCGGCCCCGACGTCGTGGCCGGCTCGTTCGCACCCGACGACGGCGCCGCCAACCCGCGTCTGTTGAGCCCCGCTCTCGCGCGCGCCGCGCGCGATGCGGGCGCCGATATCCGCCAGTTCACGCCGGTCAGCCATCTGGCCCACGACGGCACTCAGTTCGTCGTGACCTCGGGCGAGCATGAATTCCGCGCTCGATATCTCGTCAACACGGCCGGCTATTGGGGTGGCGCAGTTGCACGCGCCTTCGGTGAGCAGGTTCCGGTATCGCCGCTCAGTCCCAACATGCTTGTGACCGAACCTCTGCCCTACTTTATTGCGCCGAATCTGGGCGTCGTCGGCGGCGACGTCTATCTGCGCCAGATCCGGCGCGGGAACGTGATTTTCGGCGGCGGCCGCGGGCAATCCGATCCGGATGTTCCCTCGTCACGCCCGTCGCCCGAAGCAAGCGCTGCAGTTATGGCGAAGGCGCTGCAGCTCGTGCCGCAGCTCGCTGGCGCGCAGGTGATCCGGAGCTGGACCGGCATCGACGGCGAAATGCCGGACCAAATTCCGGTGATCGGACTGAGCCGAACGACGCCGGACCTGTTTCATGCGTTCGGATTTTCCGGTCACGGCTTCCAGCTCGGCCCAGCCGTCGGGGCTATCATGAGTGAGCTGGTCCTCGATAGACACACCGATGTCCCGCTCGAGCCGTTCCGTATCGATCGTTTTGCAGCGGACCAATCATTCAACCAGCAGGGACAGAGACATGACGCTTCGCATCACGCTTAGCGCGGCACTTGCGGCCGCCACTTTCTTGGCGGTGCCTGCTACGGCAGCACCAAAGACCGATCTCACAGTCGGCATGGCAGCCCAGGATGTCGGCCAGCTCGATCCTCATCGCGCCGTCAGCACCATCGACCGCACCGTGGTGGCGTGGATGTACAATGGCCTCGTGCGCTTCAAGCCGGGGACGATGGATCCGACGCAGATCGAGCCCGATCTCGCGGAAAAGTGGGAATCGAGTGCCGACAAACTCGACTGGACGTTCCACTTGCGTCACGGCGTCAAGTTTCACGGCGACTTTGGCGAGCTGACCGCCGATGACGTCGCATTCAGCCTCAAGAGAGCCAGCGACGCCAAGACCTCGGCTTTTTCCGCTGACTTCGCCGCTTTCAAGAGCATCGAGGCGACGGATCCCTACACGGTCCACATCATCTTAGCGCGGCAGGTGCCGAGCCTGCTCGGGCTGCTCACCAACTATTCCGGCGGCTACATCGTCAGCCGCAAGGCGGTCGAGAAATATGGTGCGGACTTCACGCGCAATCCGGTCGGCACCGGCCCGTTCGCGTTCGTATCCGACACCCCGAACCAGTCGCTCGAGCTCACCGCGTTCAACGGCTATTTCCGTGGCGAGCCGCAGTTGGCGCATGTGAGCTATCGCTACATTCCCTCGGACTCCTCGCGTGACCTTGCCTTCCAGAACGGTGAGATCGACCTCGTCTACGGCAAGCAGGATCAGGCCTGGATCAACCGCATCCGCGCATTGCCGAATACGGTCGTCGACGTGTTCGAGCCCGGCGAACTCGCCAATCTCAATCTCAACATCACAGCGAAGCCGCTTGACGATATCCGCGTGCGGCAGGCGATCGCCTACGCGGTCAACCGCCCGGAACTGGTGAAGTGGCAGGGCGCCGACACCGCGCGGCCGGGCCAGAGCGTGATTCCGGCAGGCTATCTCGGCTTCTCGAAGGATGTCGGTCTCGCCAACACCGACATCGCCAAGGCCAAGGCCCTGCTGAAGGAGGCGGGCTATCCGGACGGCGTGACCATCAAGGTGATTCACACCCAGCTGCCGCAAATGCTGGGGAGCATGCAGGTCGTGCAGGCGCAGCTGCGCAAGGCAGGCATCAATCTCGACCTACAGGTCGTCGATCATGCCACCTTCCACCAACAGATCCGCAAGGATCTGAGCCCGATTGTCTACTACGCGGCGGCGCGATTTCCGGTCGCTGACATCTATCTGACCCAGTTCTTCCACTCGGCGAGCATCGTCGGAAAACCGACGGCGGTCACCAATTTCAGCCACTGCGACGTGGCGGACAAGGACATCGACGCCGCCAAGACCGAGCCCGACGCTGAGAAGCAAGTCGCACTCTGGGTCGAGGCTCAGAAAAAGATCGTTGCAACGGCCTGCGCCGTTCCGTTGGCCGAGGCCTTGCAAATCTGGGCGCATCGCACCGACCTCGACTACGGCTACGAGTTGAAGGCATCGCTGTCGCTCGGTCCGCTCTTGACCGAAGCCACCCACTTCAAGTGAGCTAAGCGGGATCAACCACAGGATCGACCGGTGATTGCCTTCATCATCCGCAGGCTGCTCGCCTCAATACCGACGCTGCTCGCCGTGTTGACGCTCGTCTTCCTGCTGGTGCGTGTGGTCCCGGGCGATCCGGCCATTGCAATTCTGGGCGATCGTGCGACCCCGGAAACCCTCGCCGCCCTGCGCGCAGAACTCGGCCTCGATCGGTGGATCGGCGCGCAATATTTCGACTTCCTCGGCCATGCCATTCTTGGGGATCTCGGCACCAGCATGGTCACGCATCGTCCGGTCTGGACCGAAATTGCCGAAGCCTTGCCGCACACCATCGTCTTGACGCTGGCGGCCATGGCGATCGGCTGCCTGATCGGCATACCTGCCGGCGTCTGGGCTGCCCTCAATCGCAATGGCCCTGTCGACGTGCTGACGCGCCTTTTGTCATTGCTCGGGCTGTCTTTCCCAGTCTTCGTTTCGGGCATCTTCCTCCTGATCGTCTTCGCGCTGCAACTGCACCTTTTTCCGGTGATCGGCAATCCGCGCCCCGGCGACTGGATCGACGGCCTGCACAAACTCGTCCTGCCCGCGGTCACCCTCGGCGTCGTGATGGCAGCCTATGTCGTCCGCGTGACGCGCAGTTCGATGCTGCAGGTTCTTGGCGAAGACTACATCCGCACCGCGCGCGCCAAAGGCGTGCCACGGCGCGCCATCATCTGGCGCCACGGTCTGTCCAATGCCTTGATCCCGGTGGTCACCGTCGTCGGCCTCTATGTCGGCATCCTGATCGGCAATTCGGTGCTCACCGAAATCGTCTTCAACCGGCCCGGCCTCGGCAAGGTGATCGTCAGCGCGCTGACCAAGCGCGACTACACCATGTTGCAGGGTATGATGGTCATCTATTGTTTCCTGATCGTCGTCGTGAACCTGATCACCGACATCAGCTATGGCTTCATCGACCCGAGGGTCAAGCAATGACCGACGTGGCGCTTTCCGAACCACGATCGTCATGGCGTGTGATGGCCGGCCGGCTCTTGAGCGACCCCGTGACACTCGCCGGCGTCATCCTCTGCGCGATCGTCCTGGCCGGAGCGTTGCTGGCGCCGTGGCTTGCCCCTCGCGATCCCCTCGAACAAAACATTATCGATCGCCTGGCGGGGCCCGGTTCCGAGTATCTCCTCGGCACCGACCAATTCGGTCGCGACGTGCTGTCACGGCTGCTCTGGGGCGCGCGGATATCGCTGCTCGTGTCCTTTCTTTCCATCGCCAGTGCCGTCGTCGTTGGTGGGGCGATCGGCATGGTCAGCGGCTATATCGGCGGCCGCTTCGATCTCGTCACCATGCAGGTGATGGACGTCCTCCTGTCGTTCCCGAGCCTAATTCTCGGCATGATCATGGTGGCGCTGCTTGGTTCGAGTGTCACCAATCTTATCATTGCCATTTCGCTTACCGCGATCGCTCCCTTCGCCCGCATCGCGAGAGCGCCGGTTCTGGTGATCAAGGAACGTGCCTTCATCGAGGCCGGCCGCGCGCTCGGCTTTTCGCACTTGCGCATTCTGCTCGTGCATGTGCTACCCAACATCGTGACCGACCTCCTGGTCATGGGCACACTCTGGATGGCGACCGCGGTCCGCACCGAGGCCTCGCTCTCCTTCATCGGGCTCGGCGTCAAGCCGCCGACGCCGACCTGGGGCGGCATGATGCGGGACGGATTCGAGAACATTCTCGATTCGGCATGGCTGTGCATATGGCCGGGCCTGGCGATTCTTGTCCTGGTCCTGGGACTGAACCTGGTCGGCGACGGCCTCTGCGACGTTACCGATCCGAAAGCGAACGCCCAATGAGTGCATCCCACACTCTGCTCGAGGTTCGCGACCTCGCCAAGCATTTCACCGTGACCAAGGGCTTTCCTCGTCCGGTCACAACGACGGTCCGTGCCGTCGACGGTGTCGGCTTCGTAGTCGCGCGCGGCGAGGCGTTCGGCCTGGTCGGCGAGTCCGGCTGTGGCAAATCGACCGCAGCACGCGCTGTGCTGGGTCTGATTCCGCCAGATGCAGGCCACGTGCGTTTCGCTGAGATCGACGTGACCGGCGCCCGCGGATCCATGCTGCAGCAACTGCGCCGACGCATGCAGATCGTTTTCCAGGATCCCTATTCGTCACTCAATCCGCGACGCACGATTGGGCAGGCTTTGACGGAGCCGCTTGGCGTGCACGGCCTCGCGCGCGGCCGTGCCGCACGCGAACGCGCAATCGCGTTGCTGGAGGAGGTTGGCCTGCCGCCCTCCGCCTACGACCGCCATCCGCATGAGTTCTCCGGCGGACAGCGTCAGCGTGTCGGAATTGCCCGCGCGCTGTCCGTCGAGCCCGAGCTCATCGTTGCCGACGAGCCCGTTTCCGCGCTCGATGTCTCCGTGCAGGCGCAGGTGCTGCTACTGCTGAAGGATCTGCAGACGCGGCGCGGCCTGGCATTCGTATTCGTCAGTCACGATCTCGGTGTCGTGCGGTGGTTCTGCTCGCGCGTGGCGGTGATGTATCTCGGACGCATTGTGGAGACCGGCTCGGTCTCAAGCGTGTTCGGCGCACCGCGCCATCCCTATACGCGCATGCTACGTGATGCTTCGCCCATCCCGGACCCGGCCATCCGAGGCCAGCTGCCGCGGATCGTCGGCGAAATTCCCTCCGCCGCCAATCCGCCGGCAGGATGTCATTTTCATCCTCGTTGCCCCCGCGCATCGGATTTATGCCGCACTGCTTTTCCGGAATGGCGCGCTGATGGTGACGGTGCTGTCGCCTGTCACCACCCAGAGGATTGATTGTTCGCAGGAACCGTTCGCGCGTTCACGATACAGGCTCAACTATCTATTTCGAACAAGAAATGAGAGTGCTGAGTTCACCTATGAAACGTGGTCCCGCCTTCCGCCGGCACTTGCCAAGTGCGTTGTCGTCATCATCATCGCCAGCGCACGTCCTACGCCCAGGTATTGGGATGCGAAAATTCCTTCGTAGGCTCCACTCGAGATCACATCGTCCCAACACAGAACTGCTCACGTTGCTTGTAGTGAGATCTTTCTGGATCTCCCGGTGCACACGTCGTGCACACGCCGCCGTTTAGCCGATTGAAATACTTGAACTCTCGCTCCAATCCATCATGGGCAAGTTTAAGCTAGCTCCAGCAATCACTGTCCGATTGGAGCCCAATCAGAGAAAGGTTCGTCCGTCACCCCTGCCCCATGATTCCACCAATTGAAAAGCAGTGGGCGGAGAGAGTGGGAGTCAAACCCACGATTTTCGATCATTCCACTTCGAGCAATTCAGAGTACTGCCTTTGCATCCACGCCAAAATTGATCGCAGACAGCGAAAACTCTTGATGCGGCGGGCGCGCTTCTCAGAGGTTGTGACCTGGAAACGGCTGTCGGCCTACAGGGGCTGAAGCCACGGTCGCACACCGTCGAACTCAACTCATCGATGAAGAATTCCAGCATCTATGAGACGATTTTTCGCGCTTCAAACATAGGAAAAGCCGTCGAGCGGCCGGCACAATCGACGCGTAAATCCGCCAGCGCGAGTAATTCTCTTTGATGGATCTGAAGCGTATCGAGCTTCGGTCGTGGTCAGGCTGCTGCCCTACTTCGTCGAATCAAGTGTCGGAAACTGCCGCGGACAACGCGCCCGCGCAGTTGGCCAACTCGAACCAGACGGCATTGAAGGGACGAACTCGTTCCTAAGCAGCAACAAGAATCTGTCCTCCCGAAAACTGCGTTCCGGCCTTGAGGGCCGTCTGGCCAGCAACCAGGCGGGATAGGCCTAATGGCCTAGTCCGCTCGGATGCGAGCGATCAATTGGTGTGTGGGACCGTCAGCGTCTCGCCTCGGAAGGACTACCCGAACGGATGTAGCCGATGTAATGGCTGCCAGACGAAGCGCTATATCCGAACTGACGACTGGGCTTTCGACCTTCCCGGGATGACATTCTGTCTGGAGTGCAGAACCCGTCCGATTGCATGGAGCGATTGCGATGAGGGAGGCCACGATGGTTTTTTCGCGGATGTCGGATGGGATCCGGCTGCATCACGCCTCTCATCGGCACGATGGGTACGATGGTGACGACGAAGCGGGTCCGGCCCCGAACGCCCCGTTCCTGACTGACGCGGTCGGCGGTAGCGCCCTGGTCCATGGCCCCGGCCCGTTTGCAGGTCCTGGAGCGCACCCCGCGAACGCGAATACCCAGCATCATGACTCCGACCCGATTCAATCCAAACATCCCATATCGGGGGTCGACACGGGCGGCCACGTCGGCAACCACGCTGCGGTGGGCCTGGATGTTTCGTCCACCACGCCCGCTTCCGGCGCATCACATCCCGGGATGGGCATTGCTAAGGTCGAGAGCGGAGCGAACACGGCCGGGAACGGCGGAGACGGCTACTTTTACGGAAGTATCATTCACGCGTCCCTGTTGATCTATGAACCGATCAACATCTCGGTGAGCTTGGGATACGGCTCGGTCGCCCTGGCCAACCAGTCCAACAATTTGAATGTCGATCAATCCGCCTTTCAGATGGCCGGCGTCGGCGGCCATGGCGGCAATGACAACATTGCATCGGGAGGCAGCATCAGTACTTCCTTGACCGCCGGCGTGATCGCGAGCGGCGACAACGGCGCCGGAAACGGCGGCAGCGGCTATTTCTCGGGTGCGATCGTGGACGCTCCCGTGGTGATCTATCATCCGATCAATATAGCGGTGGCGGCCTCGGGCGGCTCTGCGCATGCAACTCAATCGAACACGGTGGACATCGATCAGTCGGCCACTCAGATCGCGGGCGTCGGCGGAAGTGGCGGAAATGGCAACGTGGCCGCCGGCGGCAGCGTCATGACGCTCGATCCCAGCTGGGGATCAAGCAACGGAGGGGGCGTCCCCGACGTTCAAACCGGCGGAAGCCAGGCCGGCAATGGCGGCGACGGCGCGTTCTACGGCGGGCTCGTCCATTCCTCCGTCGTGGTGTACGACCCGATCAACATCGCAGTCGCGGGCTATGGCTCCAACGTTCATTCGGTCCAGACCAATGACGCCTACGTGGATCAATCCATCATTCAGATCGCCGGCATTGGCGGGCACGGCGGCAACGCCAACGCCGCGGCGGGCGGCCATGCAAGCCTTCTTTCCCATGGCTTGTGGGGCGGCTCAGACACGATCGCGACCGGTTCGAACGGCGCAGGCAATGGCGGCAACGGATATTTTGCCGGCAGCCTGATCGATGTCAGCGTCGCGATCTATGCACCCATCAATATCGCAATTGCAGGTCCCCATTCGACGGCCGTAGCCGACCAGGTCAACAACGTGCACATCGACCAGAGCGCGATCCAGATCGCCGGTGTTGGCGGGGACGGCGGCAACGGCAATCTCGCGCTGGGTGGCGATCTTTCCGCCCATCTTCTGTCGGATCTTCACCTGTTGGGATAGCGAAACATCGCGCCGCTCGCACAAGCCCGATTACGAGCTGCGTCGACACTCCGCGCATGCAAGCTCGCGCTGCGGGCCCTCCAGGATGTTTCGAGCTCCGGTGTTGCGCGACGAATGTCGTACTTTCGTACGTAGGCCCGCCAAACCGGATGATGTCCGATTTGACATCTATCGCCATCGCGCGTGGGCGGATCAGACTTGCCGCGCGCGTCCGCCTGATCGGGATGGATGATGCACGAAAGCCAACAGAAACAGGGAGGCCCCAAATGTTGCCCAAAGCGATCCACATCTCGGACTCGATCGAATTCAAATCGATCAACACCGGTGGTCAAAGCGTCGGAAATGGCGGCGACGGCACCTTCAAGGGAGCCATCATCAGCAAGCCGACGCTCAACTTCGATCCAACCAACAAGGCGGAAGGTGCCGACGTGCACGTGAGCACCGGCGATCACGTCAAGCAGACGGCAGATTGGGATGCCGGCGGCGCCAACGCGAAGGCCTCGGTGTTCTCGAAGGCCCATGGCGGAGACGCCGAGTCGAACGGAAGCCAGAAATCCTACAGCGGTTACGATACCTCCAAGGTCTACGCCAATACGGATGCGACCCAGATCAACAAGGTCTCGGTCGACCAGCACCAGGAGGTCGTTGCCGGCATCGGCGGCAATGGCGGAGACGGCAACGCCGCGGTGGGCGGAGAGGTGAGCTTCCATCTCGATGCGTTCTGACCACCGGCTCGTCCGACTGGCAGGACCGGTGGCCGCCGCCACCGGTCCTGACGTTCGAACCGATACCCCGCCGATACCGTTGGCAGATGACGTTGGCCATCGGTCAAGTGCGCCGGACCTCGATTTCAGGCGGTGACGATCATGCTGATGCCGCCCATTCGGCTCCCCATCCTGCCGCAGATCGGGACGCCACTGCACGCGGCCCTCCGGTCCTGCGCGGGACCGCTCGGTCTCGTATTCGCGTATAGCTGCAGCTACAACCTGCTTCTGTTTGCGCCCTCCATCTATCTTCTTCAGATCTACGACCGGGTGTTGTCGAGCCGGAGCGGCGACACGTTGCTCCTGCTCACGCTCATTGTCGCGATCACGGTGGTCGTCGGCGGCGTGTTCGACGCATTGCGGCGCGCCGTCCTTGGACGCCTTGGCGCCTGGCTCGACGATCGCCTTCGTCCTTGCGTGCTCTCGGCCGGCCTCGAATCGGCGCTTCGCAGCGATTGGACGCAGGCGTCGGGCGCATATCGGGATCTCACCGTGCTGCGCCAGTTCGTCGAGTCCGGCGCATGTCCGATGCTGTTCGACGCGCTCTGGGCGCCCTTGTTCCTCCTTGTCCTCTTTCTGATTCATCCCCTGCTTGGCGTGGTGGGCGCCTGCTGCGTCGCCTTCCTGTTCGCGCTCACGGTTGCCGGAGAGCTGGTCACGGAAGACGTTCTGCTCAGATCCGGCGCCGCGCTGTCCAGAAGCTGCGGCCGCCTCCAGACTGCAGCGAGCAACATCCACATGATCCGCGCCATGGGAATGCTCGACAACGCTGCGCGTATGATCCACCGTGACGCGCAGCACGCGCGCAGAGAGCACGATGTGGCACTTCGGCGAGGCGAGATCGTCTCACTGGCCGCCAAGCCGGTTCGCGCGCTGTCGCAGGTCCTGATCATGGGGGCCGCCGCGTGGCTCGTCCTCGATCACGGGAAGAGTCCGGCAATCATCTTTGCTGCCACGCTGATGTTCAGCCGGGCGCTCGCGCCGGTCGAAAGTGCGGTCGCAGGCTGGAAATCACTCGTGACGGCCGTGAGCGCCTGTCAACGGCTCGGCGCACTTCTCGCCGCATTCCCCGTCGCCCGGCAGCAGAGCGCGGAGGTTTCTCCGCTGCAGGCGCGAAGCGGCCTCGTCGTCGACAATGTTGACGTGAGGCTTGCGGGGACCAACCATCTTCTCCTGAACGGCGTCTCGTTCAGCCTCATGCCCGGAGAATGCCTCGGCATCATCGGTCCGTCCGGGTCAGGCAAGTCCTTGCTCGGCCAGGTGATCGCCGGGCTGTCGATGCCAACGCATGGCCGTGTCGTCCTCGACAATACCGATGTCTCGCTGCTTCGCGAGGGCCGAAACGGCGACCGCCTCGGATATCTCCCCCAGGACATCAACCTGCTCGGCGACACCATCAACGACATCATCGCACGCCTTGAAGATGCCGACCGGCGGAAGGTCATCGAAGCGGCCAAGCTCGCCGGTATCCATGGGGCGATCATGCGCCTACCGCTGGGTTACGACACGGTGGTTCAGAGCGAAGCGACCTTCTCGCGCGGGTATCGGCAGCGCCTCGGTCTTGCCCGCGCCTTTTTCGGCAGTCCACGTCTCATCGTTCTCGACGAACCCAACGCCAGCCTCGACTACGGGGGCGAGCGAATGCTCCTGGATGCCATCGCGCGCATGAAGCTCGCAGGCGTCATCCTTGTCGTCGTCACTCACCGGATGGGTCTTCTCGCCGCCACGGACAAGATTGCCATCATGGAGGACGGTGCGGTTGCCGCGTTCGGCGACAGCGAGGACATCTTTGACCAGCACCTGAGCCGACCCCAGGTTACTTCGCAGATTGCGCCATGATCTGGAACTCTCTCACCATCTGGAAGATTCCCGCCGTCTCGAGGCTTCCCATGATCTGGGACCAGCTCATGCGAGCGCCGGCGAGCCCCCCGCCCGCCCGGCGATTTGGCGTCGTGGTGACCGCAATCGACGATTTCGAGCCTCTGGAATTTCCATGGTGCTCGACGCCCACGCCGACCTCTCCGCGCGGAAGGCTTCGCGGCATCACCGTCGCGGGCAATCTGCTGGTGCTCTGCTTCATGCTGGGGCTTGGTACATGGGCGAGCCTCGCGCCTCTCGAGAGCGCCGCGATCGCGTCTGGCGTTCTGGAATCGGAATCGAGCCGCAAGACGATCCAGCATCTGGAAGGCGGTATCGTCAGGAAGATCCTGGTTTCGGATGGCGATATCGTGCGCAGCGGCCAAACGCTGATCGCGCTGGACGACACCCGGGCCGGCTCGGAGATGCAAAGCCTCCAAGGTCAATTTTGGGACGCAGCTGCTCGTGCCGCACGGCTTCAAGCCGAGCAGCAGAGATTCGAGAGGATCGCAATCCCGGACGCATTGGAACAGGACAGCAGGCAGAACGGAGTGGCCGCCGCTGCGGTGTCGGCGCAGCAGTTCATTTTTCAGGCACGCACGCAGGTTCACGAGTCGCAGCTTGCGGTCATTCGCGAACGAAGGCATCAAGTCGAGAAGGAGATCGAAGGTCTCAAAGCTCAGGGAACCGCCACCGGGCAGCGGGTCGACATCGTTCGGGAGGAACTGGATATGGTCGCGACCCTCGTCAACAAGGGGCTCGAACGGCGGCCGCGGCTTCTGAACCTGCAGCGGGAGCTGGCCGACGTCGAGGGCCGCCGCGGCGAGATCGCCGCGCAGATTGCCCGCGCCGGGCAGGTCATCAGCGAACAGCAGGCCACATTGTTCAAGCTCGAGAGCGAGAGGCAGAACGAGATCGCACAGTCGCTTCGTGAAGCACAGAACCAGATATTCCAGCTCCGCGAGCGGTTGCTTGCGGCCAGGGATCAGCTATCGCGAACGGAGGTCAAGGCGCCCGAGGACGGCGTGATAACCGATCTGCGGGTTCATACAGCCGGCGGTGTCATCGGAGCAGGTGCTCCGCTCATGGACCTAGTGCCCCGGCAAGACCGTCTCATCGTAACTGCGCGCCTGAGGCCCGAGGACATCGATGTGGTTCATCCCGGCCTCAGTGCCGAGGTTCACCTCGTACCGTACAATCAGCGTCGCGTGCCTCGCCTGAAGGGATCCGTCGTGCACGTATCCGCAGACCGGCTCCTCGACAAGCGTACCGACCAGCCATACTACGCGACCAAGATCCGGATCGACGATGGGCAGATCGCGGCAAACGACATCCAGATCGTCCCCGGCATGCCGGTTCAAGTGTTCATCACGACCGGGCGCGGCACCGTGGCTCTCTACGCGCTCAGGCCCCTGCTCGACAGCTTCCGTGGTGCATTCAGAGAGGACTAAAGCGCGATGAGATTGGGATGAATCGTCATCGCGCTTTAGGTTGTTGTTGGATCATGATCTCCACGCAAACGCGTTCCGCGTTTGTCGCGAGGGAAAACCGCTGCGCACCTTGCGCTAACGCGGCCCTCCGGGTCCGGATCATGCTTTAGGTCTCCGGCATTAGAGCCGCGCCGGGGTCGTGATCGCGACTCTGCGCGGGCAACCGGCCGCGCCAGCGGAGGACGGCTTCCGTGCGATTGTGCGCAGCACATTTCCTCATGATATGCTGAATGTGCATTTTGACTGTGCTTTCCGAGAGGCCCAATTTGGCGGCGATCAGCTTGTTGGGCAGGCCGAGCTCCAGTTCCGCCAGAACCTGTTGCTCACGAGGCGTGAGATCGGTCACGCTCCTCCTGTCGATAGCCATTCTGGCTCCCTCGTTAGTCAGATATGCGGGCACAAGCCCGCGCTCATCCGGTGGCTCGAAATCCGGTATCCTGTTGATCCCGGCCACGGGCAACGGCCTGTAGGCGCCGCCGACAAGAACAAGGCGCAGGCCAGCTATGGCGATCTCGATCGGTAGCGAGGTGGAAAGAAAGCCACGCACGCCCCGCTGCATCGCGGCCTGCACGGCCGGTTCGTCGTCATGGTTTGAGAGGACAACAGTGGCGGCGTTGGGACAGCACTCCGCAACGAAGGCGAGATCGTCCTCAACCGAGGGATCGCCGATGGGCTTGTCCGCGATACTCAGCATCACCAGACGAACATCGCGGACTAACGTGCAGTCCAGGCCTTGGACCGTTGCCATGTCAAGGATCTCAAGTTCGTCCAACTCCCTCCTGAGGACGTGCAGAATGCATGTACGAGGCAACACGAGCGGCTCGATGATCACCAGAACCGGCAAGTGAAGCGATTCATTGAGCCGCTTTGAAGTGTTGATTATGTCGTGCATGATGCCCTCGAGATGAAAAGAATTTCCGCTATATTCCCATTCCGTATTGCGTCTCCGTGCTGCTGCATTCATCCTGAATGCATCATCACGAGAGCGGCGCAGTGCCGCCGTTAGTGCCGCATCCACTGCGGGATCACTTGACACCTGGGTGGAAATTCTTTCCGCTCAAATCATTTGGGCGTGTACCGCACGGTGGCGCAGTCGACGCATCCCTAATTGCAGATATTTCGATACGCCGTTGAGGCCGCCGACCCTGACCTACCGTCGACGACGTATGCTTCATCCTCCTTCACGAGATACAGAAACGGCCTCTCTCCAGTCTCGCCGCCTGACGCGCTTCTTCCTTTCACGCGCCCGCAAATCGTATCCACGCGGCGTCCAAGCATGTTCTTTCGCATTGCGCGCTTCACGTCGCTGAGTTCGACCGTTTCCGGATCCCCCATCTGCGTCGCGATCGCAACCTTCGCCTTGTCCAGAGCAGGATCCGACATCTCCGCGGTCCGTTCGGGTGCCGGGACGCTGATCCTCGTCCGCGGGGACGCCGCTTTGGCAAGATCGGTCGATCCGCGTTTCTTCGGAGTTGATGTCTTGCCGGGCCTTGCCTGCGTCGCGGAATTCGATCTGACAACCGCAGGCTCTGGCGCCAACGCAGTCGGCATTGGCTGCCCGGGTTGGGCGACAGCGCCCCTGTCGAAACAGGGTCGTGACGCGCACCCGAGGAAATACCCCCGGGAAGGCGCGAACCAGCCAAAGCCGATCAGGACTCCTGCCAGCACTCCGACAAAAAGCAGTCCCATCCGATTCCCCTCCTCGGGAGCTCGGCTCGCACTCGTAACTAGGACTAATTCCGCGCTGGTGATCTATCTGTTGCGCAAAAGCATTAAGCGCCCATTAAGCGCGCGCCGTTGTCCGGCCCATGCCTGGATGGACGAATTAGATCGGACTCCAGACCCGTGCCGCGATGATCGCAAAAGGCCAATCGTGAAAGCAATCATGGCCGATTTGGTCCGCTCTCGGACCATTCTGCAACTTGCGAGTTCGTCCGAAGGTTTGCACCACCAAACGCTGCCAATCGCCGACTTAGGCCTTCAGGTAAGTTTCGGAGCACGCACCAGCTTCGCACCAGAACCGGCGTAAACGAAACGCAACGAAAGCACTTGGACCCGAACAAAACCGCAGGAGATCAACGGAGCTGACCAATCTTCGGCCGCTCATAACGGTCTGGTTGCAGTTCCACGGGGTCGATCTCCCGGCCGACATGCGTAGCTGAGCCAGGAAGAAGCCGTGACAGCCGTTTCGCGGCTGTCACGGTCAATGAACAATCAAGAAGGATATTACATGCGTCTCGTCATCGGATCCGACCACGCCGGCTGGCCGCTCAAGCAGACCGTCATCGACCACATCCGTAAGCTCGGCCACGACGTCGTCGACGTCGGCTCCTATGACGACAAGCCGGTGGACTTCCCCAACATCGCGCGCGCCGTTGCGCAGAAGGTCACGTCGGGCGAGGCGGCACGCGGCATCATGGTGTGCGGCACCGGCGTCGGCGCCTCGATCGCCGCCAACAAGATGAAGGGCATCCGCGCGGCGGTCTGTCACGACGTTCATTCCGCACATCAAAGCGTCGAGCACGACGACGTCAACGTCATGTGCATCGGCGCGCAGATCGTCGGCGCCTGGCTCGCGGTGGACCTCGTCTCGTCCTACCTCACCGCCGAATTCTCCACCGACGAGGATTTCCGCCGCCGCGTAGAAAAGCTGCGCGTGATGGACGAGCAAGGCTGACGGCCTACCCGCCATGATCCTGGTGTTCGGGTCGCTCAACATAGATCTAGTCGCGCAAGTGCCCGTCATCCCTGGCCGCGACCGGACCGTGCTCTCCCCCTCCTACCAGACGCATTTCGGCGGCAATGGACGAACGATCCTAGCGAGTTGCAGGGTCGCAAATGGTGGACTTCGGAGGAACGGGGCGGCGATGAGGTCGAAGCGTCCGCCCGAGACGCCAATGTAGACTATTTCATCGCAGCGAGCGCCGGTATCGACCGACTGCCTCATGGCCCACGCGTCGGCAGCTACGTCATCCGAACCCAGGCGCCTTTGTGTGTCGCGGACTTCACGGCAGCATCGATGAACTTCACGCCTGCTAGACCATCCTCAACGGTTGGGAAGATCACCTCAGGATCTGGCTTCTGGCCGGCCTCTGCCGCGTGGATGGCGCGTGCTGCCTCGGCATAGATGGTCGCGAAACCTTCAAGGTAACCTTCGGGGTGGCCAGAGGGGACACGCGTAACGCGACTCGCCTCGCCCAAAACGCCGGCGCCGCCCCGGGTCAGGAGCTGCTTCGGCCGACCGTAGGGCGTGAACCAGAGCTGGTTCGGATTCTCCTGCGACCATTCGAGGCCGCCTTTGCTGCCGTAGATGCGTAACGTGAGGGCGTTCTCATTGCCGACGGCGACCTGACTCGCCCAGAGCATGCCCTTGGCGCCGCCTTTCCACCTGAGGAGGATCTGGACATCGTCATCGAGGCGCCGCCCCTCGACGAAGGTCGACAGTTGTGCGAGCAATTCGTCGAGCTTGAGCCCGGTGACAAAGCAGGCGAGATTGTAGGCGTGGGTGCCGATGTCGCCGATGCACCCTCCGGCGCCGGACCGGGCCGGATCCGTGCGCCACGCCGCCTGCTTGTGGCTGCTTGCCTCCAATCGCTCGGTCAGCCAATCCTGGAGATATTCGGCCTGGACCAGCCGGATCTCGCCGAGGTCGCCATTCGCGACCATGGCGCGGGCCTGCCGGATCATGGGATAGCCCGTATAGTTATGTGTCACCACAAACACCTTGCCACTCTTCTTGACGAGCGCCGCCAGCTCTTCGGCCTCCGCGACCGTCGTCGTCAGCGGCTTGTCGCAGATCACGTGGATTCCGGCTTCAAGGAAGGTCTTCGCGACCGGGCTGTGCATGTGGTTTGGAGTTACGATCGAGACCGCCTCGATGCCGTCCGCTCGCGCGGCTTCGGCTTTCGCCATCTCCCCGTAGGAGCCATAGGCGCGATCGTCCGCAATGCCGAGCTCCCTCGCCGAGGCCTTGGCTCGAACAGGATCGGACGCGAGCGCGCCGGCAACCAGCTCGAACCGGTCGTCGATGCGAGCGGCAATGCGGTGGACCGCGCCGATGAAGGCCCCCTGTCCGCCGCCGACCATGCCGAGCCGGATACGAGCATGACGGCCCGTCTCGTTGCTTGCTTTGATCGTCATTTGCTCCTCCCGCTCAGGATAGGCCCAGCATCTTACGGTTCGCTGTATCGTCGGTGCCGGCACCAGCGAAATCGTCGAAGGCTTTCTCGGTGACGCGAATGATATGGCTTTTGATGAACTCGGCACCCTCACGCGCGCCCTGTTCAGGATGCTTCAGCGCGCACTCCCATTCCAGCACCGCCCAGCTGCCGTAGTCGTGCTGCGTGAGCTTCGAGAAGATGGCGCCGAAATCGACTTGGCCATCGCCCAGCGAGCGGAAGCGGCCGGCACGATCGATCCAGCTTTGGAACCCGCCGTAGACACCCTGGCGGCCGGTCGGATTGAACTCGGCGTCCTTGACATGGAAGGCTTTGATGCGCGCGTGGTAGATGTCGATGTAGTCGAGGTAGTCGAGCTGCTGCAGCACGAAATGCGATGGATCGTAGAGCAGGTTCGCGCGCTTGTGGTTATTCACCCGCTCGAGGAACATCTCGTAAGAGACACCGTCGTGCAGATCTTCACCCGGGTGTATCTCGTAGGCGAGATCAACGCCGTGCTCATCTGCATAGTCAAGGATCGGTCGCCAGCGCTTCGCGAGTTCGTCGAAGGCGGTCTCGACGAGGCCGGCCGGACGCTGCGGCCAGGGATAGATGTAAGGCCAGGCAAGTGCGCCTGAGAAGGTCGCATGCACCGTGAGCCCGAGACGCCTGGAGGCCAAGATCGCGCGCTTGACCTGGTCCACGGCCCATTCGGTGCGCGCCTTCGGATTGCCGCGAACCTCAGGTGCAGCGAAGCCGTCGAACGCCGTGTCATATGCCGGATGAACGGCGACAAGCTGTCCCTGGAGATGGGTCGAGAGTTCGGTAATGGAAAGGCCGTGCCGGGCCGCGATCCCCCTCACCTCGTCGGCATAGTCCTGCGACTCCGAGGCTTTCTTCAGGTCCAAGAGCCGCCCATCCCAGCTCGGAATCTGGACTCCCTTGTAGCCGAGCGAGGCGGCCCATCCGCAGATTGAGTCGAAGGAGTTGAACGGCGCCGCGTCCGCAACAAATTGAGCGAGGAATATCGCTGGTCCCTTGATCATCTTCATCGAATGCTTCCTTCTCCCCTGGACGCTCCAGCAGCGCGCGCCCGCTGAGTTCGATACCTCATCAAAACTCGCCTCCCCTTGCTGGTTCCAGGATACAGAGCGGGCATTTCACTCCGATGTCCAGATCGGGCAATCGCATCTGGGGACTGTCCCGGCTTCAGAACGTCTCCCCGGCCCACAACGCCATCGCCTCGAGGTCGGACAGCGGCGCCGGTCGCTCGACGCGCGAGCGTACTGCAATCTCTCCGCCTTCGATGCCGGCCTTTAAGATCGCGTGCTTCACCTCCAACGCGTGACTCGCCAGCGCTCCGGAGGAGCGGTGTGGCGTGCCGCGCAGCACCGCACTTGCGAGTTCGGCGACGCCCAGGCAACGATAGTTGGCCTGGTTCGGTATGTGATCGGCCCAGTTTGGCGACCGCCAGTTGGGTTTCCCAAACGGCCGGTCGTCGGCGGGGACCGAGATCCAGTCGCCACCCTTCTCGGTGTATTGTATGGCGCCGCCGAAAAAATTGGGGTCCGGTACGCGCAGCGAGCCCTCGGTGCCGTAAAGCTCGATCGGCGGATGTCCGTGTTTCCAGACGTCCCAGCTCATCGCAAGGACGATGTCGGCGCCCGACTCGAAATGCAGCAGCGACATGATAGTCGTCGGAGTTTCAACCGCGACGGTCTTTCCGTTCATCGGCCCCTTCGAGGTGACGAGCCGCGTAGCGAAGCCGGCGCTCGCACGCCCCTGAACCATTGCAACGGGACCCAACAGGTTGATGAGGGCCGCAAGGTAGTAGGGCCCCATGTCGAGGATCGGTCCGCCGCCCGGCTTGAAGAAGAAGGTTGGATCGGGGTGCCAGTGCTCCATGCCATGCGACATCAAAAAGCAGGTACCGTAGAGCACTTTGCCGATCCGCCCCGTATCGACGAGCTCGCGTGCCATCCGTCCGCCGCCGCCAAGGAAAGTATCCGGCGCGCAGCCGAGCTTCAGACCGCGACGCGCTGCTTCCGCGACCAAGGTCGCGGCGTCGTTGGCTTCCACCGTGATCGGCTTTTCGCCGAACACATGCTTGCCGGCGTTAATTGCCGCATGACTCACGCCGTAATGCGCGTTCGGCGTGGTGAGATTGACGATGATCTGGATATCGGGACGCGCCAGCAGCGCCTCGATCGACAACGCCTCGATGCCGAACTGCGCCGCCTGGGCTTGCGCGGCCTCGGCCCGCAGGTCGGCACAGGCAACCAGCTCAAGATCGCGGAATTTCGGCAGGTTGTGCATGTAGATCGTCGAGATGTTGCCGCAACCGACAATGCCGACTCCGAGCTTGCTCATGATCCCCTCCCCGTCACGTCCAAGCCGCCACGGTCTCGCGCGCCCGGCGCGCGAAGCGGGCGACGTCGCTCGGCTTGTCGTGTTCGGCGACAAACAGGGAGACCCCGGCCTCAGTCATCGCCGCGCGCAGCGCCTGCCAGTCCATGATACCGTGGCCGGGATCGGCCCATCCGTCCTCGTCGGCGCATTGTCCCGAGGGTGCTAGGTCCTTGATGTGGCAAGCGACCAGGCGCCGCGCATGCTTCTTGATCTCGGCGACCGGATCGCCGCCGCCGCGCACGATCCATGCGAGATCGGCCTCCCAGACGAGGTCGGGGGCCTCCTCGAAAAGGCATTCGAGATAGGTCTTGCCGCTTCCTGTGCGGCCATATTCCCAATGATGATTGTGCCAGCCGAACTTGAGCCCCTCGCCGGTCACCGCCTTGCCGATCTCGGCAAGCTCACGCCCAATGTTGCGCCATTCCTGCTCTCCGCCCTCGCGCTCGCCCAATGGTGGGGCCGGCGCAAAGATGGTCCCGATGCCGAGTCCCTTGCACATCCTCGCCGTGCCGACCGCATCCTCACGCAGTCGGTCGAGGCCGACATGGGCGCTGGGCGCAGTCATCTTGTGGACATCGAGGAGCCTCTTCAGCGTCTCGGGATCGTTGAACAGTCCGCCCCAGGGCTCCACCATCGTGTAGCCCAGGTTGGACAGCAGGGCGAACTGCGCCTCGAGCGGGGTGATGGAGCGGGCAGAATACAGCTGGATAGAAAATCGGTCGATCGGCTTGGTCATGTCGCGCTTTCGGCAGTTGGAGGATCTAGAGGCGCTGTCCGCTTATCTCGTCGAACAGCGACAGGGCTTCAGCGGGGAACCGGACGTTGAGCGTGTCTCCCACACACACCTGCGCGTCGGCGTCGTGGCGGAAGGAGAAGGCGGTATTGTCGGCAAGACGGCACCAAATCAGCGTGTCGGCGCCCATCGGCTCGACCATCTCGACGCGGGCCGACACCGCGGATGGATCGTCGGACGCAGTCAGCTCGATATGCTCGGGACGGATGCCGAGAACGGCCGGCGCGTCGGTCGGCAGGCCACGAAAGGCGTAGCCGTTCAGTCCGAGCCGGTTGGCGCCGGCGATGAATCCAGTCTCGCCGTCACGTGCGATCCGGCCGGGAATGAAATTCATGGCGGGCGAGCCAACGAAGGAGGCGACGAACCGGTTGACCGGCTCGCGATAGATCTTCTTCGGCGTGTCGAGTTGCTGGATCACGCCACCTTGCATCACCGCGATCCGGTCCGCGAGCGTCAGCGCCTCGATCTGGTCGTGTGTCACGTAGATCATGGTGGCGCCGAGCCGTGCATGCAGCCGCTTGATCTCGACTCTGAGCTCGGCGCGCAACTGGGCGTCCAGATTGGAGAGCGGCTCGTCGAACAAATAGACGCCGGCATGGCGCACCAGCGCCCGTCCGATCGCGACACGCTGGCGCTGGCCGCCGGAGAGCTCGCTGGGACGGCGGTCGAGGAGGCTGTTGAGTTGCAGCATCCGCGCGGCCTCTCCGACGCGGCGCTCGATCTCGTCTCGCGGCGTGCCCGCGACCGACAGCCCGAACGACATATTCCGGCGCACGCTCATACGCGGATACAGCGCGTAGCTCTGGAACACCATCGCGATGCCGCGATCCTTCGGTTCTGCCCAGGTGACATCGCGGCCGCCGATATGGATCTCGCCACCCCTGACGTCGATCAGCCCCGCGATCGCGTTGAGCAATGTCGACTTGCCGCAGCCGGACGGCCCAAGCAGCACGAGAAACTCGGACGCCTCGACATTGAGATTGAGGTTCTCCAGCACCTTCAGGCCGCCAAAGCCGATCTGCAGGCTCCTGATGTCGACATTCGATTTCTGCATGCTGCGTCAGCCTTTCACTGCGCCGGCGGCGATGCCGCGCACGAACCAGCGGCCAGAACCGAAATAGACGACGAGCGGCAACAGCGCGGTCAACAGCGTTGCCGCCATGTCAACATTGTAGGCGCGCTCGCCTTGCGTCGAATTGACGATGTTATTGAGCTGCACCGTCATTGGCAGATTGTCACGGCCGGCGAAAACGAGCCCCAGGATGAAATCGTTCCAGATGCCGGTGGTCTGCAAGATCACCGCGACCACGATCATGGGCGTGGCCATCGGCATCATGATCCGCGCATAGATCTGGTAGAAGCCGGCGCCGTCGACGCGGGCGGCCTTGAACAACTCGACCGGCAGCGACGCGAAATAGTTGCGAAACAGCAGTGTCATGGTGGGAAGGCCGAAAATCGTGTGGATGATCACGATGGTTAAGAGCGACTGCCCGAGCCCGGTGAAGGAGAACACGCGCACCAAGGGATAGATGAACACCTGATAGGGGATGAAGGCGACCACCATCATCGTGCCGAACAGGATGTTGCCGCCGCGCACACGCCACAGCGACAGCGCATAGCCGGTGAGCGAGCCGACCAGGATGGAGATGACCACCGACGGCACCATGATGCGCAGCGAGTTGAGAAAGCCGATCTTGATGCCCTGGCAGGTCAGACCGGTACAGGCCGACGTCCAGGCCTTGACCCACGCGTCGATGCTGGGAGCTACGGGCAAGGCCAGCAGATTGCCCTGCCGTATCTCTGCCATCGGCTTCAGCGAGGTGACGACCATCACATAGAGCGGCAGCAGGAAATAGAGCGCGGTAATGAAGATGAAGGCATAGAGGCCCCAGCGCGCCGGGGTCATGCGCTTCGACCGGCGAGCGGCGGGCAAGGGCTGAGCCGCCGCTGTCATCGCATTTCTCCCTTGCGCGTGCGCCAGTAGAAATAGGGCGCGACCACCGCGATCACCGTGATCAGCATGGTGGTGGCCGCCGCCGTCGCAAGCCCGATATTGGCGCGTTCGAACAAATGATCCATGACGAACTTGGCGGGTACCTCCGAGGCGATGCCGGGCCCGCCGTTGGTCATCGCGACCGAGAGGTCGTAAAGGCGCACCACGCCGGTCGAGAGCAGCACCGCGGCGGTCGCAAAGCTTGCACCCATCATCGGAATGATGATCGAGACATAGACCCGCCATTTCGGCAGGCCGTCGACTCGCGTCGCCTTCCAGATCTCCTCGTCGACGCCGCGAAGGCCGGCGAGCATGATGGCCATCACCAGCCCTGAAGCCTGCCAGACACCCGCGATGACCAGGCAATAGATTGCGGTCTCCGGCCGTACAATCCAGTCGAACGTCGCACCTTCGAAGCCCCAGCTGCGCAGCACATGCTGGATGCCGAGCGTCGGGTTGAGCAGCCATTGCCAGACCAGGCCCGTGACGACGAAGGACATCGAATAGGGATAGAGATAGATCGAGCGGATCGTGTCCTCGGCACGCACCCGCTGATCGATCGCAACCGCCAGCAGGAAGCCGATGGAGAGAGCGAGCGACACGAACAGCACACCGTAGATAACGATGTTGTGGACCGAGGTGATCCAGCGGTCGTTACCGAACAACATCTCATATTGCCGAAGCCCGACGAAATTGTTGTTCGGCAGCATGCGCGAGTTGGTCAGCGACATCCAGACGGTCCAGCCGGTGGCACCGATATAGACGACGAGCATCACCAGCAGCGCCGGCAAGAGCGCGGTGATCGCGGAAATTCGGGAGTTCAGCGAAAGACGCATCGCATCGCCGGATTGAAAAGAGGTCGACGGGTGGGAAAGGCGGCCAACAGCTCGTCAGCCGCCTTTTGTGATGCATCACTCCTGGGACTTCAGCACAGCCGCGACCTTGGCGGAGAATTCATCGGCGCTCATATTGGTGTTCCAATATTGCGAGATGGCATCCTGCAGCGCGCCGATCATCGCCGGCGGCGCCAGCATGTCGCCGGACGGCATTTGTTGGGCCTTGTCTGCGACATAGCGCATGCCCTTCTGGGCACATGCGTCGAGTGCGGACGTATCGACATCGCTACGCACCGGGATCGAGCCCTTCTTCAGCGCGAACTGGATCTGGGTCTCGGGCGTCAGCATCAGTCTCGCCAACGTCATCTGCGCCTTGGTGACGGATGGGTCCTTCGCCTTCGGGAATACGAACACATCGCCGCCCATCACATAACCGCCGCTGCCGTTAGACAGCACCGTGCAGCCATAGTCCTTGTCGGCGATTTTGCCCGCCGCGATGAATTCGCCCTTGGCCCAGTCGCCCATGATCTGCATTCCGGCCTTGCCCTGGATGACGAGATTGGTCGCGTCATTCCAGTTGCGGCCGGGCGCGCCGGCATCGACATAGTCCTTGAGCTTCTTATAAGTGACGGCGACCGCCTTGAACTCGGCGCTCCGGGCCAGCGACGCGTCGCGCTTGCCGAGGATGCCGGTCCACATCTGTGCGCCGCCGACGCCGATCAGGACCGAATTGAACAGGTTTTGCTCCCAGTTCTTCTGGCCCGAGAAGGCCAGCGGGATCACCTTGCCCTCGGCCTTGAGCTTGTCGAGAATAGTAATCGCGTCATTCCAGGTCTTCGGCTCATCGGCGCCGACGGAGGCAAGCACAGCCTTGTTGTACCAGAGCCAATTCTGACCGTGGATGTTGATGGGCACCGCATACATCTTGCCGTTGCGGGTCGCGGCGGCAGTGATCGCGGCGGGCATCACGCCTTTCCAGTTGCCTTCGGTTGCGACCGCATCGACATCGGCGAGCAGGCCGCCTTCCACCAACTCGTCGAACTGCTTGCCGGTGTTGAGCTGCATGGCGGTCGGCGGATTGCCGGCGACGGTGCGGCTGATCGCGGCGTTTCGCGCATTCGCAGCGCCGGCGACCGCGCTGTCGATCCAGGTGCCGCCGGCCTTGGTGAACTGGTCGGCAAACACCCTAACGGCGGCCGCCTCGCCGCCGGAGGTCCACCAGTGGATGACTTCGGCCTTCATCTCTTCTGCGGAGACCGGTACCGAGACGCAGGCCGCGGCGACAATCGCCACCGATGCGAACAGTGTGCGCTTCATCATTCCCTCCCGATATGCCTTTGCAGGCGTGTGTATTCAGCGTGCGGCCCTTATGGGCTCGTTGTGGCTTTACACATCAAATGTAATCGATTACATCCTAACTCTAGCAGAACTTTTTGATTTTGCAAGTCCCGGTACGACGCCGAGATGGCGAGCCTCAATATGTCCAAGCGAACCAGAGTGATACGTCAGAAGACGGCCAAAATCGCCGATGTCGCGCGACTGGCAGGAGTCTCGGTTGCGACCGTCAGCCGGACGCTGGCGCGCCCCGAGGTCGTGATTGAAGAGACCCGCACACGCGTACTCGCCGCCGTGCGCGACACCGGCTACACGCCGAACATTTCCGCAAGGAACCTGCGCGTCCGGAAGACCATGGTCGTGCTGGTGGCAGTGCCGGACATCGCCAACCCGTTCTTCGCTGAGGTTCTCCAGGGCATCGACGATACGCTGTCGGCCGCCGGCTACGGGCTTATTATTGCCAATCTCGCCGGCTCGCCGGAGAAGGAGGCGCGCTACGTCGACTTGGTCTGCGCCGGCCAGGCCGACGGCGTGCTGCTCTTGTGTGGCCACGTGATGCGCAGCCCCGACCGCGACTTGCGCGACGCGGGCGTGCCGTTGGTTGCCGCCTGCGAGTACATCCCGCGAGAAAGCTTCCCGCAGGTCACGATCAATAATGTCGACACCGCGCGCGAAGCGGTGCGACACTTGGTTGAGCTCGGCCACACAAGCATCGCCTATTTGTCGGGGCCGAACTTCAACATCCTCGAGCAGCAGCGTCTCGAAGGCTATCGACAGGCCTTGCACGACGCAGGAATTGCGACCGATGCGAGCTTGATCCTGCCCGGCGATTTCACTTTCCGCACCGGTGTCGAGGCCGGCCGGACACTTCTGGCGCTCAAGCCCGCGTCGCGCCCGACAGCGCTGTTTGCGGCCAACGACGAAATGGCAATCGGCCTGATCAAGACCGCGCGCGCCGCCGGCCTCCAGATCCCGGACGATCTCTCCGTCGTTGGCTTCGACGGCATCGCCTATGCCGACTATTGCGAGCCGACCCTGACGACCATCGTCCAGCCCCGTCGCGGTCTAGGGGCCACCGCTGCAGCAGAACTGATCGCGCTAATGACGAACGGCAGGGCGGAGCCGCAGAAGGACATTAAGCTTCCCGCCATGCTGATGCTGCGCGACAGCACGCGCCCGCCGCGGAGGTCCGGCTAGGACGGCTACATTCTTCTGGACCCAGCCAAAAGCCGCGGCAAATCACTGCCGACCAGCACAGCCTTCATCGGCATCATCTCGGTGGGCATGTGCTTCGTTAACATTTCCGGCGGCGACCTCAGACGGCGTCGACGGCCCGCAAGGGTTGGCTCAAAAATCGACGGCTCCGATCTTTGGCAGGCAATTATTGATAGCGGGAGACCGCTACATGGCTAAACCCACTACTGTGGAGGCGCTGTTCTCTCACCGGAGGGCAGCTTAACTCCCGACCTCATGCCTTGATAGCCCGCCAGAAGCCGCCGTTCTTACGCGGTCCACGCACGCCCGTGCGTCGATGTAAAATTCACGAGAAGGGTTTTCCCTTTGTCGGCATGACCGCTTCGACATAGGCACTGAGGACCACCCGCTGGGGGTTCGTTCTGCGACTAGAGGCCGGCTCCTCGGTCGGGTGGCGCCTTTCCAAATGCCAGTCTTCCAACCGCTGGCCGTAAGTTCTCGATTTCAGTTCCAACCATTGGCTCGAGCGAACTCAGAATGGCGGAATCAAAATCAGTTTGATTGTTCAACGATTTCAAGCCGCATTTGGAGAAAACGGGCCAATTCGCCCCTAGTAATATCAATTGCTCAGCAGGAATTTCCAAACAAGGACGCGTCTCTCTAACTACATGCTGCTCGTGAAAGCGGTCACCCTCAGTACAATGCCTCAGCCATTCTCATCCGGAGATCTGCTCCGGAAGCCGCGCCGACGCACGACCAACGCGTCGTAGAACTTTGTGTGTACCGATCGAGCAGCTAATTAAGAGACAGCGACGGGGTGAGAACAATCAATGACTTACCGGTCGCACCGCTGGGCTTAACCGACCGACAATGGGCATTCGTCGCACGAGATCAAAGAGCGCTCACTCGAAATCTTCGGGGACGAAAAGCTGGACACGTTGAGCGAAAGATCGGGATCGGGCTTCGGCCATTCATTGATGCGGCGCGCCGCTTCGAGGCGGAGACAATTATGCTGGCGCGCAGCGAATCCCATCAAGGGGTATTCACTGTAGCTCAGAACGACCGTAGGAACGGGCTGCGGCGTTGGTGCCGCAAGCAGCACAAAACCTAGCAAAGGCGCGCCGCGCTCGGTCCCAACTGCGCTTGCTGAGCGGCAGCACGCCGAACGCGCCGCTCGTACTCGCGGCCGACCATGAAACCGGTAATGTTCTGCAGGAACAGCAGCGGCGTACGATTCGTGTCGCAGAGCTGAATGAAATGGGCGC
The DNA here is from genome assembly GCF_004571025.1 of Bradyrhizobium niftali. GTDB lineage: Bacteria > Pseudomonadota > Alphaproteobacteria > Rhizobiales > Xanthobacteraceae > Bradyrhizobium > Bradyrhizobium niftali. Next base: position 310,197 of record NZ_SPQT01000003.1, read on the forward strand.
CCTTCAATGCGCTATCGCTGAACAAGACACTCCCAGATGTAGCCGCTGCCGCCATGGATCTGCACCGCCTTGATCAGGTGGAACGCTTGGTCCGGCCACCATTCCTCACGGTCCATTCAGCGAACCGCGCCGGTGCCGCTCTTAGTCCCTGTAACGCGAACCCTTTGCGTCCAATGCGCGCCGATAGGCTTCGAACGAATCTTGTCCAAAGGCGGTCTTTTCGTCGAAGCCCTTCGCAACCTCGCTCTGCATCTGACGCGTCGTACGGCGCAAAATCTCTTCCGGCAAAGGCCGCCAGCCCTTCCCGAACGTTGCCGCCGCGAGCTGCACCTCGCACGCCCGTTGCAGGATCGTCATGCGGAACAGCGCCTCCGCGGCAGTCCTCCCGCAGGTCAGAAGCCCATGATGTCTCAGGATCATGTAGTTCTTGTTGCCGAGCGATCTGACGAGGCGCTCGCGCTCGCCGAGATCCGTCGAAATGCCCTCGAAATCGTGATACGCGATTTGATCGTAAAGCATCGCGCCGTAGAAGCTGTGATGCGAGAGCCCCTCATCCGTGCAAGCAACGGCCACACCGGCCGTCGTGTGCGTGTGGGCGATAAAATGGGCGTCATCGCGCGCGGCATGAACCGAAGAGTGGATCGTGAACCCCGGCGCATTGACACGACCCGGAACGTCCACAACTTTATTCCCATCAAGATCGATCTTGATGAGATTCGAAGCCGTGACTTCGTTGTACGCCAGCCCGAACGAATTGATCAGAAAGTGCTTCTCGGGACCCGGGACGCGAGCCGTGATGTGATTGTAGATGTGTTCGCACCAGCCTAGATCAAAAAACACATGATACAGCGCACCGAGGTCCTCACGGACCAGCCGCTCGTCGGCGGCCCGAGCGTTCTGGCTGATTTTTCCAAGGGAAGTTTGGGCGTTCATGCGATACCTCCGAACAAGATTATTGCTGGCCGGCACCTCAGTTGAGCAGATCCGGCTGTTCTTTTACGATCTTCGAATACAGGGTCTGGAATTGAAACCACCCTGCTTAGGCGGGGAAGTTCGTTGACCTTACGGGACTATAATCGTCTCGCCGATCCATTCCTGATGGTCGGAACAAACCAGGCAAGCATAGGCTGTGCTTCGGTAGCGCCCCGCGGGCCGCAATTTATCCTCCTACACTCGCTCGCCGAGTTTTGCGTGAGCCCTGTGGCGATATCGACCGCATCATGAGGGGCTCAGAAGACAAACGCAGCCAAGCGGCCCACCACGGCGACCGATAAGGCTACGAGAACGACGAGAAGTTGCCCAAATTGGACCTCTTCCATGTCGATGTCCGGCATCGTGATCATGGCGTATGCGATCATGTGGCAATTTTCCATGGCAGTTCCTCTCCTAGCTATTGTTCTGCCGTCTTCCGGGCAGTACCAACCCGCTCGGAGCGGATCGCTCGAGGGGCGACTCTTCGCCTAACACGCGCGGATCAGGCCGCCCTGCTTTCAAGCTCGGTCTGATGAGATGCCGCAATCGTTCCGACGCACACTCCGAAGCCGATGGATGCAAAACCCTCACGAGTGCAGCGCCCCTCAAATCGGATCTCGTCACCGTCGTGTAGAAAGCCGCGACGCTCTCCGTTGGGAAGCGTAATGGGGCGGGTTCCGGCAGAAGTGAATTCGAGCATGCTGCTCAATTCAGCGTCGGTAGGTCCGGAGATCGTGCCGGTGCCGATCAGGTCCCCCGGTAGAAGGTTGCATCCATTGATCGTGTGGTGCGCAACCATCTGCGCCGGTGTCCAATATAAATATTTGGCGTTCGAGCTGAGAATTTCGACCGGAACGTCCCTTGCGGCCCGCATCTTTTCGGTCGTGAGAAAAACCTTCAGGCTTATGTCCAGCCCGCCACTTTTCTGATCATCGTCGTCGAGCAGATATTTCAACGGCTGGGGGTCCCCGTGAGGACGAACCATCGCCGGAATGCGGAACGGCGCCAATGCGTCCGCGGTGACAACCCACGGCGAGACAGACGTTGCGAAACTCTTGCTGAGGAATGGTCCGAGTGGGTACATCTCCCAGCGCTGGACGTCCCTCGCCGACCAATCGTTGAGAAGTGAATAGCCGACAATCTGTTCGCTTGCGCGCGCAACCGGGATCGGATTTCCGAGCTCGTTGCCGCCGCTGAGATAGAAACCCATCTCCAATTCGAAATCGAGCCGGTCGCACGGACCGAAGCCCGGAGTGCCTCCGTCGACCGACGGCGGCCGCTGTCCAATCGGTCGGCGAACAACACCCTGCCCGACTTGAACCGAAGACGCCCGTCCGTGATAGGCAATCGGCACCCATTTGTAGTTGGCGGGCAGCGGATTCTCAGGCGTGAGAAGTGCGCCCGCCGCCTTCGCGTGATGTATGCCGGCATAAAAATCCGTGTAGTTCGGCACCGCGGTCGGACGATACATTGTGCAGGCGCCCATTGGGACCAGCAGGTCCGACGCCCGGTGGCGCGCAGCCTCACCGCTTGAACCCGCGTCAAGCGCGGCACTGATTGCCTTTCGTAAGGTGCGCAACGCGCGAGGTCCCAGCGCAAACAGCGAGTTGAGCGAGGAGTCGGCGACGGTCCACTCGGGAATTTCTGCCGGGAGGAGACCGGCCCTGTGCGCCGCATGAAGATCGAGGATCTGGTCGCCGATCCCAATCCCCGCGGATCGCTTTCCGTCCTTGCCACGGCTGAAGACACCGAGCGGCAGGTTCTGGATGGGGAAGTCGCCGGAGGGATCGTTGGCGGACGACACAAAACTGCGGCGCGCCGGATCGTGGGTCTCGTCGATCGTGGCGCTCATCGTGCAACTCCCGCCAGCGCGTTGTTGCCTTCAGAGAGGCCGATGCCGATCTCCGATTGCACAAACTGAGCGTCAAACGCGCGCCGCTCCGCCGTGGCACGCGCCGTTCGGTCACTCAGCGAACCGAGCCAAATCACCAGAAATGCCAGGGGCATCGAGAAGAGCGCCGGATTGTCGTATGGAAACAACGGCGCCGCGAAATGGAACACCGCGACCCAGACCGTCTTGCTCAGCACCACGAACAGGAGAGAGCTGAACAGCCCGACCAAGCCGCCGGCAACCGCACCGCGCGTGGTGGTACCGCGCCAAAAGATCGCCATCGCCAGCACTGGAAAATTGCAGCTTGCCGCGACCGAGAGCGCTAACCCCGCCATGAACGCGACATTCTGGTTCTCGAAAGTGATGGCAAGACCCACCGCGACGATGCCGATCGCCACCGCGGCAATCTTCGCGACCATGACCTCACGTGCCTCCGGCGCGTCACCCTTCGCAATCACCTGCCCATAAATATCGTGGCTCACCGCGGAGGCGCCGGCGAGCGTCAATCCGGCTACCACGGCGAGAATGGTGGCAAACGCGACGGCCGAGATAAACCCAAGCAGGATTGGTCCGCCGAGAGCGCCCGCTAGGTGCACCGCCGCCATATTGGGACCGCCGATCAGATCGGTAATCTTGTTGAATTGACCGCCCGCGCCGACGTTGAAGAAACTCGCGTCCGGCATAAGGACCACCATCGCGGCAAAGCCGAACAGCGGGATGACCAGGCAGAAATAAGCCACGCAAGTCGTCGCGTAGAAAACCGACTTCCTTGCGCCTGCGAAATCGCTGACGGTGAAGAACCGCATCAGGATATGCGGCAATCCCGCGGTACCGAACACCAGCGCGAGTCCAAGCGAGATCGCGGAAACCGGCTCAGCGAACAGCCCACCGGGAGAGAGAACTGCGGCCCCCTTGGGGTGCACCCGGCTCGCCTCGGTAAATAGACGTCCAAGACTGAAATCGAAGCGCCACAGCACCACCAGCGCCATCAAGGTGCCGCCGATCAGCAGCAGCAGCGCCTTGGTGATCTGAACCCAGGTGGTAGCCTGCATGCCGCCGACAGCGACATAGACGATCATCAGAAGTCCGACGCCAACGACTGCGAACAGATAGTTCACGCCGAACAGAAGCTGAATAACCTTGCCGGCGCCGATCATCTGCGCGATCAGGTAAAACAGCACGACCACGAGACTACCCGTGGCGGCGACCAAACGAACTGAGGTGCGATCAAGACGAAACGACGCTGCGTCGGCGAACGTGTAACTGCCGAGGTTACGCAATCGCTCCGACATCATGAACAGCACGATCGGCCAACCCGTCAAGAAGCCTAACGCATAGATGAGGCCATCAAAGCCGGTCGCGTAGATCAGCGCCGAGATACCGAGGAACGCTGCGGCCGAAAGAAAATCCCCCGCAATCGCCAGGCCGTTCTGGAGGGGTGTGATCTCATGTCCCGCGGTATAGAAGTCTGCCTTCGATTTGGTCCGACCAGCCGATCGATAGGTGATGAGGAGCGTGACGGCGACAATCAACAGGAACATGCCGATAGCAACCCAGTTCAGATCGCGGCCCGCTACAACAGCGGTTGCCTGCGCATGTGCCGAAAAGGACACCGTCGCGGCAATGGCGGCCAGCAGAATGCGCATGATCATCGGCCACACTCCCGGCGAACGAGCTGTGTCAGGCCGTCGAAGTACGTGTTGGAACGGCGTACATAGTAACCAGTCAGGGCAACGACCATGGCGATCATGCCAAGCGCGATCGACATGCCCAACGGAACGGCTCCGCCTGCCATGCTCTTCCCGAGCGCTGACGACGCCGCTGAGATCAGCCCGATGAAGCCGAAGAACATTAGCAACGTGACGATCGAGAGCCCCCACCGCAACCGTGCCCGTGCGGCGGTCAGCTCCCGAAAAGACGGATTAGACAGGATTTTTCGCGTTTGTTCCGAAGACAGCGACAACGGCATGATTTCCCTCCCGCATTCCTTGATCAGTTGGTTTCGACCCAGCTAGGACGCCTGCTTCAGGACATCGTCACTATCGGGCGGCGCGGATGCTTCTATCGACGGCGAGGGTCGAGGCGGAATGTTCGTCAACAGCACGCCCGAATTGGTAAGGGCAGCAATCTCCTGATCGGAATAGCCGTATTCCTTCATCACTTCGATGTTGTGTTCGCCGCGAAAGGCAGCTTCGCGCGCAGCGGCCAGCGGCGTCTTTGAGAAGTGCCAGGGCTTGCCGGGGATTCTGACAGCTTTGCCGCGGCGGTCGGTAACCTCTTCTATCGCGCCCCACCATTTGACCCAGTCCGAACCGGCGAAGTCCTTGACCGAGCGGACCACCCCGAACGCCAGCTTCACTTCGTCGAGCTGTGCATCGAGTTCGCCGGCCGTGGCAAAGGAAAGAATCCACTGCTGGATGATCTGGTAAAGAGCGTTGAGATTCTTCCGGCGCGCCGCCGGCGTGGCGAATCTGGGATCTGAAGCGAGATCGGGGCGACGCATCGCCGCGATGTAATTCGGAAACGTCAGACTGCTGACGACACTGGTCGCGATTGTGATGACGTCACCGTAGCTTGTCTTGAAGAACGGCGAGTCAGCTGGGCCGAGCGCCGCCGGTTCGGCGCCGAGATCCACGTCGGAGAGATCGGCGTGCACCCGCTCATTGACGGCAAGCATGGTGGCGGCCATCGCAATATCGACATATTGGCCCTCGCCTGTTTGGTCGCGGTGATGCAGTGCTGCCAGAATGCCGATGATCGCTTCGAGGCCCGTATAAATGTCAGCATGCGAATAGGCATCATGCCTCTTGACCGTGAGATCCTCGCCGAGATGGTCGATCATCCCGCCGACAAAGCCGGATTCGGCATGGACGGTCGGCGCGTAGGCGCTGCGGTGTGACAGCGCGCTGCCTTGGCCGTAGCCGCTGATCGAGGCGTAAATCACTTTCGGGTTGCGCGCGGCGACGGATTCATAATCGAGGCCGAAGAATTTCAATGTGCCGGCGCGAAAATTCTCAACGATGATGTCGGCGCTGTCGCACATCTTGCGCACGACTTCTCTTCCTTCGGGGAAGTTAAGGTCGATGCTGATGTTCCGTTTCCCGACGTTCTGTTGGATATAGTAGTAGGACATGCTCGCGGTTTCGTCGCCAGGCAGTGCGTATCGAGAGATGTCTCCGCGCGGCGGCTCGATCTTGATCACGTCGGCGCCGAGGTCCGACAGGGCCCTGGTGCAGTGGGGACCAGCAAGGACGCGCGAGAAGTCGACGACCTTGATTCCGGCAAGGGGTGTACGATTTGTCATGACAACGTCCCTCAGCGGCCCGAGAAAATGGCGTGACCAGGCCCGGACTCGCGGAAGGCCTTGAGGCCGACGACGAGATCGTTGCTCTGGAAGATCGGACGCTGCGCGTCAGACATTGCGCGGTCGGCTTTCACGACGGTCTCGTCCGTGTATTCCCGGATCAGCCGTTTGGTGGCGCCGTGCGCCACTGTCGGGCCCATCGCAAGCTCGAGCGCGAGGATCCGCGTCGTTTCTTCAAGCTGGGCTTCGGGTACGACGCGATTAACGATATTCCAGCGCTCCAGCGTCGCCGCATCATAGCGACGTCCGAACAGAGCCATCTCCTTGGCGCGCGCCACGCCGGCGCGCGATGCCACACGTTGTATGGCGCCCATCAGCGGATGCAGGCCCAGCGTCACCTCGACCATGCCGGCCTTCGAGGAGTCCGCGGCAACGATGATGTCGCAGGCCAGCGCCAGCTCGAATCCGCCACCGAGGGCCAATCCGTGCATGCTCGCGATGATCGGCACAGGAACCTGTTCGAGCGCATCCAGGCAGGCGCATACATCAATTTCGGGCAGCCGTTCGCCGCGATTGTCGAATAGTTCTATTTCAGCACCGGCGGAGAAGTGTCGCAACCCGCTGCGAAGGATAATGGCGCGCGCGCCTTCCTTATGAGCCTTTTCGACTGCGTCCAGTAGCGCAGTCAGCAGCGGCTTTGCCACGAGATTGTAGGGAGCGAAAGTCATCGTCAGGGTAACGAGATCGCCCTCCCGACTGACGGTAACCAACTCGTTTGATGTGGTCATTGAATTCCTCCGGATTTTTTTTGAGTCAGTCGTTGGGTTCGATAATGGAACGGTACCTGAAAAACTCATACGGTCAATATAAAAAAGATATTATTGGATCTATCTTGTATTCCTCCGAATCCTTGTGAAAATGGGCAGGATGCCCCAGGACGCGACCAGCCTTACCGTTTCAGCCTATGTTCGACTTCGCTCGGACATCTTGGCCGGCCGCTTGCCGGCCGACGGAAAGCTGAAAATTCAAGATCTGGCTCAATATCTTGGGGTCAGCCCGAGCGTTGTACGGGAGGCTCTTTCGCGTCTCTCCGCCGAGGCACTGGTTATTGCGGAGCCCCAGCGGGGTTTCCGGGTGGCGCCCATCAATGCCGCCGACGTTTCCGACCTGACCGCCGTCAGAATCGACATCGAACTGAAATGCATGCACCGCGCGATGAAACTCGGCGGCCTCAAATGGGAGGCTGCGATTGTCGCAGCCGATCATGAGCTCTCGCATACGCCCCATGACATTCGCGACCTTGGCGACGACTGGATGATCGCGCACGCGAAATTCCATGCTGCCCTGGTAGCTGCCTGCGACAGCCCCTGGCTGCTGCGAATCCGCGACCAACTCTTCGTCCAGGGCGAACGCTATCGTCGTATCAATGTGCGAATGTCGCGCGCGGATCGTGATCTGCGCGCCGAACATTCGGCACTGGCCCAAGCCATTCTTGGCCGGGATGTGAAACTCGCCACCGACCTGATGACGGAACATCTGCGCTTGACCGAGGTGCTGACGCTTCAGTCGCTCAAGTTGCAGGACGCAGCGGTCGCCTAGCAAAAACGTCTCCCGGTCCGATACATTCAATTCGGCCAGCCGCACTCAATTGACCATCCGCTCGTATCCTTCCCAGTAGCGCTCTCGCAGCAGCCGCTTCAGGATTTTCCCGGATGGATTGCGGGGAAGCTCGCGCACGAATTCGATCGACTTCGGGACCTTGAACCCCGCCAGCCTTCCTCGCGCGAAATGCAGTATGCCCGTCGGGTCCGCCAAACGATCCGGCTTCAACACGATGAGGGCCTTGACCGCTTCACCCCACCGGTCGTCAGGCACGCCGATGACGGCGACGTCGGCGATATCCGCATGTCCATACAAGGCACTTTCGATCTCGGCGGGATAGACGTTCTCTCCGCCGGAAACGATCATGTCTTTCAAACGATCATGAATGTACAAGTAGCCGTTTTCATCAAGGAATCCGGCATCGCCGGTATGCAGCCACCCGTCCCTGAGGGTCCTCGCGGTGTCGTCCGTCCGATTCCAATACCCCCGCATATTTTGTGATGATCGACACACGACCTCACCCACCTGTCGAGCCGGCAGCGATTGTCCCGAAGCGTCGATGATCCGCAACTCGACGCCTTCGATAGGGCGGCCACACGACCTCAAGAGTTCGCCATCGCCAACGGAGTGGTCCGCGTCTCCCAAAACGGTGATGACGCCAGCCGTCTCGGTTAGACCGTAGACCTGGAAGAACCCCGTATGCCTGAACACCCGGAGCGACTTCCTGAGGAGCTCGAGCGGGATCGGCGACGCCCCGTAAAGAATTTGCCTCAGCGAGGAGAGATCGCATGTCTCGACGTTACGTTCGGCCAGCATCGCCAATAACATTGCCGGAACGAGGAACGTGACCGTAACTCGATCGCGCTGTATCGTCTCAAGCGCCACCGATGGAACGAACTCGCGAAGCACGATCGTCTTGAGGCCGGCGACCAGACCGAACACGCCGGTACCCACCCCTGCGATGTGGAACAACGGCATTGCGAGCAACATGACGTCGTCGGACGACCACGCCTTCCAGTCGTCAAGCGCGTGTAGCGGGAAATTTGCGTGAGAAAGCTGCACGCCCTTCGGATAGCCGGTCGTGCCACTTGTGTAGAGTTGCAGGCAAACGTCATCGGGCTTGACTGGCAGTCTCGTCTCAGTCGGCGGGTGGGCATCGCGCCACTTCAGGTAACGAGAGTCCAGCACAATGATTTGGTAAACAGTGTCCAGCTGATCCTGGATTTCAGTGATGAGTTTCTCGAACGATTCCCCGACGAAGAGAATCTCGGTTTTGGCATCGTTGACCGCGAAAACGACCTCGGGAGGTGCCAGCCTTGCATTGATGGGAACCAGGACGGCGCGAGCCTTGGCTGCCCCGAGAAGCACTTGAAAAAAGATATCCGAATTCTTGTCGAGTATCGCAATTCGGCTGCCCAGTCGCACACCCCCCGCCACGAGCCCATTGGCGACTTGATTGGATAATTCATCCAGGACCCGATAGCTTGTCTCGCGCCCCTCGAAGCTCACGGCGATGGCGTCGGGAGCGATCGCCGCGTAACGTCGCGGAATTTCGGCGATCGTCTGGATCGGGGTTGACAGCAAGGCCCCTTCCGATTTTGACATCCATCCCTCCCATGATGATTTTTGGGACGGAGGATGACCGACACCGCTGCCGGCAAGTATCTAAATTCTGAACTACCGCTATTCAGCGCAGAATGACCACGACCTCTTCGCGCATCTTACCGCGATATTCCCAGACGCGGTGAAGGCAGCATGTGAGAAGGCCTCAGGCCTTGCGCTTGGTCACTCTCGCATTTCGAGGGCTGCCTGCGAGCCATTCCCTGGAAGCGGCGAATTCTGCTTCCAGGAATCGCCTGACTTCACGAGTCAATTTTCTCAGGTCGCTCTCGCGCCGGCGCAGCAGCCATACGTTCATCGTAACTGTCTCTTGCGGCAAGACCTGAACCAGTCCCTCGGCTTGCGCGAATGGTACAGCAAGAAGCGCAAGCCCGAGACCGCAACCGGAGGCGGCGAAATGGTTAGCAACCGGGTTGACCCGAACAACGCTGCGGATGCCCGCCGCTTCCGAGAAATACTCCAACAAATGTCTCTGATTGAGCCGAACGTTGCGGAAGGAGACAAAATCGGCAGTATGGCCGATGATGTCGTGATCCCTCAGCTCTGACAATGACCGAGGCGCGGGGCGTCCGGCAAGGTACTGCTCGGAGGCAAAAATCCCCATCGGTACGTCCGCGACCCGCTTTCCAATGAGATCGTTCTCGCCGGGATCTCCCATCCTGATGACGTAGTCCAGATCGCTCGTTGCCAAGCTCTGCTGGTTCACCGTGGAGATGATTTCCAGGTAGATTCGACTATCGCGCCGTCGCAGCTCCGCAACCCGCGGGAGAAGCCAGTGCTTGGTCATGCCTTCGGTCGCCGATATCCTGACCACTGACGATCGTTGCCCGACGCGCGAACGCAGATCGCGATGAAACGACTCGAATGCGAGCATCATATCGCCGGCCGAGCGTTGCAGGTCCTCGCCTTCCCGCGTCAGCTTCACCCCGGACGAGGCGCGAAAGAACAGGGGAGCGGCCACGTAGCGCTCCAGCTCCTTCAGACGCCTGCTCAATGTCGGTTGGCTCATTCCGAGTTCGTGTGCGGCACGGTTGACGCTTCCAGTTCTCGCCACCACGGAAAACAAGCGAAACAAATCCCAGCTTGCCTCGGTCATGCTCTCGTCCTTTGCGCAAGCGCTTTTGGTTCCTAATCGCCGAGTGCGAACGACGTCGCAGGACCCGGAAACACAAGCGAAAAAGCCATCAAAGCCTGGCCGCTATTCAATATTGCGTTCCCCGTTCAACAAAATCGACATGGCCTTCCTCGCAGTTTGGGGAAATATGCGCAGCAGTTGAACCAACGGACACGGCGATGGCAAAAATCAAGCTCGAGGCGATCAGGGATTTCGTAGGCCAGAATCTCGGAACATCCGACTGGGTCACCATCGACCAGCCCATGATTGACCAGTTCGCGGCCTGTACTGGAGACAGGCAGTGGATTCATGTGGACGCGGAGCGCGCCAGCAAGGAAAGTGCCGCAGGCGGCACCATAGCTCACGGTTTCCTGAGCCTGTCGTTGATCGCGCCCCTCGGCATGGACATGGGGCTCGCTCCGGTCGACGCATCTGCCGTCTTCAACTATGGCCTGGACAAGGTCAGGTTCCTGACACCAGTAAGATCGGGTAACCGCGTTCGCCTTCAGCTTTCCATGACCAGTGTCGAACCAAAGGACAACGGGCGTTTGTTGATCAAGGGCAACGCGGTACTTGAGATCGAGAATAGCCAAACGCCAGCTCTGGTTGCCGAGACGCTGACATTGGTGGTCCCTTAACCGTCCACCGCCCATGAAGGATATCACCGCAGGACGTAAGGCGATTGCACAGAAGCGTTCAGGAAGACGATAGCACCGAAGTCAGACCGCCATCCACGGCAAGGATCTGTCCGGTAATGTGCTTTCCGGCGTCGCTGGCGAAGAGAACCGCGGCACCTTTCAGATCGTCCTCGTCACCGATGCGGCGTAGCGGCGCACCGGCGGCGAGCTTCTCGACACCGACAGCTTCGATCGTGCCCTTCGTCATCCTCGACGGAAAAAATCCGGGCGCCAGAGCATTGGTCGTAATTCCGTAGCGCCCCCAACTCCCTGCCAGCGCCCGCGTGAAATTGACCACCGCGCCCTTGCTCGTATTGTAGGCGACAGTCTGCATGTCCCCGGAGCTTCCGAACAGGCCCGCGATCGATGCAAGGTTGATGATGCGACCATATTTGTTGGGGATCATAGAGCCCTTCGCAATCTGTTGGCTGAGCAGGAACAGCGAGCGGATGTTCAAATTCATCACCTTGTCCCACGCTTCGATCGGGTGATCTTCCGTCGGCGCGCCCCAAGTTGCGCCCGCGTTGTTCACCAGAATGTCCACTCGTCCGAGCTTCTTGATCGTTTCGTCGGCGAGGCGCTTGACGTCTTCGTCCCTGGAATTATCCGCTGCGATCCACTCCGCCTTGACGCCGAGCCCGGCAAGATGCGCCTGAGCCTTTTCCAGATCTGGCGCCTTGCGAGAGGAGATCACGACCCGTGCTCCTTGCTCACCTAGCGCCTCGGCAATCTGCAACCCAAGGCCACGGGAGCCTCCCGTCACAAGGGCGTTCCTGCCGGTGAGATCGAATGCCTTCTTGATGCTTCCCATGGTCAAATCCTCTGGCTCGTGGGCGAAGTCGTACTGTGCGGTCCGCCGGATTTCTATTTCCCGCGGAACACGGCCGAGCGACGTTCCACGAATGACTGGATGCCTTCTTTCATGTCTTCGCTGCTGAAGACGCGATCCTTGATCTTGGGAATGTAATCGATCGCGGCCTTCTCGCCGGCCTCGATGTATTTCAACGCGGCCTCTTTCGTCACCTGAATGCCGATCGGCGCGTTCTTGGCGATCAGATTCGCAATCTCCATCGCGCGCGCAATCTGCTGGCCGGGTGCAACGACTTCCTGAACGAATCCGATCTTGTGAGCCCGGGCTGCGCCGAACTCATCACATAGGAACAGGTGATACATCGCGTCTCCCCAGCCCGCCCGCGTCAAATACCGGAAATGGGCACCACCAAGAGGCGCGATCCCGCGCTTGGATTCCATCTGACAAAACCGGGCGTCGTCGGCGGCCACGACGATGTCGCCAGCGAGCATCATTTCGATCCCAATCGTGAAGCAGATCCCCTGCACTGCCGTCACAATCGGCTTGCGGCACCGGCTCTTCAAGGCGAACGCATCGATGTTGCCGGGCTTTAGCTCGGTATTCTCGGCCTTGGGTCCGAAGAACTTCGGCATATCCAACCCGGCCGTGAAATCCGGACCCTCGGCGCAGAGTACCCCGACCCAATAGTCGTCGGTGCGATCGAGAAGCGTCATCGCATCCGACATCTGCGCCATCATCTGCGGACTGAAGGAGTTCTTCTTCGCGACGTTGTCGATGATGATCTTGAACACATGCCCGTGCACCTCGGTGCGGATCTGGCCGACTTGGGTCTTGGTGTCGCTCATTGTTCGTCTCCGAATTGCTTCCAGGCGACTGCGCAATGACGCGCATGCCCGTCTCGTCGACCAGCATGCGCCGATCTTCTTTGGCAGCCAGCTTGGTCAGATCGCCGAAATACCGGCCACCAATTATTTGGATAACCTTTATTCAGTGGCGACGCACCCGGCCTCGCAACCCTTCATCGCTCAGCTCAGCGCAGCGAATGCAGTCCGTTCGAAGGCCATCAGTTCCTCCGTCCGGCCGTCGCGTATCTTCAGGAGCCATTGCGGATCCTGAAGCAGCGCCCGCCCCACCGCGACAAGATCGAACTCCTCGCGATCGAGGCGGCGGATCAGTTCGTCGAGGGACGCCGGACGGGAGCTCTCCCCGCCATATGCGGCGATGAACTCGCCGGTCAGGCCGACCGACCCGACCGAGATCGTCGGCACTCCCGTCACCTTTTTGGCCCATCCGGCGAAGTTCAAATCGGAGCCCTCGAACTCCGGCTCCCAGAAGCGCCGTTGTGAGCAGTGCAGAATGTCGACCCCCGCGTCGACCAGAGGTTTGAGCCAGGCTTCCAACGCGCGAGGCGTATCGGCCAGCTTCACTTCGTAGTCCTGTTGCTTCCACTGGCTGATGCGGAGCAATATCGGAAAGTCCGGTCCGACCGACTTGCGCACCGCGTGAACGATATCAGCGGCAAACCGGGCCCGGCCCGGCAGGTCCTTGCCTCCATAGGCATCCTCGCGGCGATTGGTGCCTTCCCAGAAGAATTGATCGATTAGATAGCCGTGCGCGCCATGCAATTCGACGGCGTCGAACCCCAGGCGCTTCGCGGCAAGCGCCGCATCGGCGAAAGCGCGGATGGCGTCTGCGATGTCCTCTTCGCTCATCGGCTCGCCGAATTTCTTCTCCGGTCGCGACAAACCAGACGGGCTGTCGTAGGCGCCCGGAGGAGACCAATCCTGGGCGCGGGTACGAACGGCTCCGACGTGCCATAGCTGCGGTGCCATCAGGCTACCCGCGGCATGCACCTCATCGACCACACGCCGCCACCCCGCCAGTTCCTTCTCTCCGTGAAAACGGGGAACATTCGGATCGTTCAGGGATGCCGGACGATCCACGCCCGTGCCCTCCGAGATAATGAGGCCGACCGCTCCTTCGGCACGCCGACGGTAATACCGCGCGACGTCTTCGGTTGGGATTCCGCCCGGAGAGAACGAGCGCGTCATCGGCGCCATCACGACCCGGTTCGGCAAGTTCAGCCCTTTCAGCTTGAAAGGCCGGAAAAGAACGTCGCTGGACATCCGTGCTCCATGGTTCAGTTGGCCGTTTTGCGGGCTTAGATCATCCGCATGTTCAGAAGGTACAATTCACTTTCCGTCGGCGCTGAGTACGTCACCGAATTGCTCCCACGTGGTCCCGTTCCAGCGCTGAAGCTGTAGCTGCGTGTACGCCATGCTGCCTTCCGGGCCCGTGTTGATCACGACACCCGGTACGGAAGTGGGAAGTGACAGCCCGCGTATGCTCCGCGATTGCTTGACGATGTTCTCGCGCGAGAGATCGTTGCCGCACTGCTTGAGCACCTGCTCCAGGATCTGTCCCTGCTGGGTACCGAACAGATAATTGTTGTCGCCGATATCCGCGCCCGGCAGGTATTTGGCAAAAAAGTCCCGGTACCACTTAATGCCCGGATCGTCTGCCCATTTCTTGTCGTTCGGATCCTTCGTGATGGTCGCGGCGACGATGCCCACGGCCTTTTCCGGTCCCGCGGGGACGATGGTCGACGACACCGAGCTCGAAACGAAGTTGATCAGGAACAGAGGCTTCCAACCGATCTCATCGACTTTCTTGATGGCCTGCGCTGCGAATTTCGGTGTGCCGGCCACCAAAAAGGCCTCTGCCCCAGACGACTTCAGCGACACGACGTGGGAATCAATGGTTGGCTCGGTCACCTCATAGGAGGACACGACGACCTTCTTGTCGAAATCGTCCTTCAGGTAGGCCTTGAATGCATTGACGAAGTCCTTACCCAAATCGTCGTTCTGATAGAGTATGGCGATCTTCACGTCGGGCCGGGTCTGGGTGATGTATTTGGCGTAGATTCGTCCTTCGGTGTCGTAGCTTGGCAATCCCGTCGTGGTCATGGGGAATTCAGTGAAGTTCGTGAACTTGCTGACCCCGCTCACGACAAACAGGTGCGGCACTTTCTTCGCGTTGACGTACTTGACGGTGGCGCTGATGCCGGGCGTACCCAACGGGCCAAACAGGAACGCCACCTCGTCGCTCTCGATGAGTTTCCTGGTCTGCTCCACCGTCTTGGGAGGGCTGTAACCATCGTCGTAGGTGATGAGGTTGATCTTCCGCCCGTTGATGCCGCCACGCTCGTTGATCGAATTGACGTAGGCGATCATGCCCTTTCCGGTATTGCTGAGCGGCGAAGCGGGGCCGCTAAAAGGGAACGTCGCCCCTATCTTCACCTCGGATTCGGTGACGCCCGGCGTCTGCGCATGCGCGCCGGCTATGGATGCCGCGAGCGCGGCTACAATCATGGCGCTTCTCAACATTGTCATCTCCCTACGGCGACAAATCCGTCGCTCACCGTTCTTTCCTGAACCGGCATATTGCCGTTCAAATCACTCCTAACGCCCGTCAGCCAGCGGCTGCCGCACGGGACGCCTTCGGGGCGGCCTGTTCGTTCGCCATCTCCCGGAGCTTGTGTTTCAGTATCTTGCCGGTGGAAGCCGAGGGCAGAGCGTCGAGCACGATCAATTCGGTCGGACGCTTGTAGGACGTCAGCAACTCGGCCGTGTACGCCTTGAGGTCTTCCGCGCTGATGCTCGCACTGGGGAGAAGCTGAACGAACGCGACGACCTCCTCGTTGCCGTCGACCTTTCGTCCGACGACGGCCGACTGAACGACTTGGTCGTGCGCGTTCAGGACGGCCTCCACTTCGGCGGGATAAACGTTGAAGCCGGAGCGGATGATGAGCTCCTTGGTGCGGCCGGCAATGTAGAGATGCCCCTTGCCGTTCACCCGCGCGAGATCCCCCGTGTTGAACCATCCCTGCTCATCGATCGCCGCCGCCGTCAGGTCGGGCGCACGATAGTAGCCGAGCATGATGTTCGGACCGCGAACGTGTAATTCGCCCACTTCACCGGTCGCCACCTTTTTTCCTTGTCCGTCCACGATCCGGTGCTCGATGCCGGGAAGAAACGGGCCGACGGACTCGTCCGAGACAGGCTGTTCCGAACGGACCCCCGTGAGTCCGGGTGAGCATTCCGTTATGCCGTAATTGTTCAGCAGCGGGATTCCAAACTCGTCCTCGATCCGCTTCTTGAGATCGAGGTCGAGCGGAGCACCGGCGACCGCCATGATCCGCAGCCTGCCCCGTTCGAGCCGTTGGATGCCCTTGACCGCCTTGTATTCGAGCAGACGCTGATATGTGGCAGGCACGCCGAACAGGCTCGTGATCCCCTCCTTGGCGATAGCATGAGCCAGTGCGGCGGGATCGGCCTTGGCTACGACATGCAACGTGCCGCCGTGCATCAGCGTCGAAATCAGCAGGATCGCATACCCGACGATGTGCGACATCGGCAGCACGCCGTAAATGCGGTCGTCTGGACTGCTTCGGCGAAGGATTCCCGACGTCCTTGCGGCGAAGAGGAGGTTGCGGTGGCTCAGCATGACGCCCTTCGGCGCGCCGGTCGTGCCCGAGGTGTATAAAAGGCCCGCGACCTGGCGGGCGCCATCCTTCTCGACGGGCTTCGCTTCGGCATCCGCATTGAGAGGACCGACACCGATTCCACCAAATGGCCCGACGGCGCCGATTTTCGCACCGATACGGCTGGCATGGTCGGCCGCTTCCTTCGACAGAGCCGAGTTCAACAGCACGCGTCTGGCGCCGCTGTGCGTCCCGATCAGGTCGATCTCTCGGGGCGAAAGGCGGGGATTGACCGGAATACCCCAGGCATCGAGCTTGCTCGCGGCGAAGAGCATCGCACCCAGGGCCACGCTGTTCTCGCTTGCAATGATCACGCGATCACCGGGCCCGATGCCCAAACTGGCGAGATTCTTTGCAGTAGTGTCGACAGCATCCGAGAACTGCCGGTAGCTCCACGAACGTCCGCCTTCCACGAAGGCCGGATGATCCGGAATATCCCGCACGAACGGCGCATAAACCTCGTGCACTCTGGACGGCAGGCCGTCCAGCAGTTCGGCTGCGGTGAGCTCGTCCACGCTCCTCATGCCATCCTCCCTCGCGCCTTGTTTTCGGCAGCATGCGCGGCCCCCTTCAACCGGGAGGTCCGCACCCTTCATTCTTATCGGCCCGCGGAGTAAACCGTTCTAAAATAGAACTGTCAAGGACAAGCAGACGTCAATGTACCGGCAAATGGCGGAATTCTTGGTGCGGAAATCGAATTCCAATTTAGAATTGGTGATCTCCGCGCACTTGTTCGGAGGGATCAGCTGAGCGTAATTACCATTTCTCGACCCACGGCCGCAGCACGACTTCAAAAGCCCAGGTCGACCGATGCTGGCGGTGAAGCTGCAGATAGGTTTCCGCGATATGGACAGGGTCGGCCATGTTGTCGTCCACGGTCGTTCCCGCCAGCCGGTGCGCGCGGGTCCCGTCTTCCTGAGTCCAACCGATCGCGGCATCGATCGGCACGTTCGCCACATGAATTCCCTGCGGCATCAATTCTCTCGCCATGCTTTGCGCGAGTCCGGACTTGGCATGGCACGCCATCGCAAATGCACCACTCGATGGAAAGCCCTTGAGCGCCGCGCTGGCGTTCGTAAAGATTATCGTTCCTCTCGTACCATTGACGTCGGGTTCGTTTCCGAGCATGAGCCGAGCTGCCTGTTGACCT
This sequence comes from Bradyrhizobium niftali, assembly GCF_004571025.1. GTDB lineage: Bacteria > Pseudomonadota > Alphaproteobacteria > Rhizobiales > Xanthobacteraceae > Bradyrhizobium > Bradyrhizobium niftali. Next base: position 327,881 of record NZ_SPQT01000003.1, read on the forward strand.
ACCAGAAACGCGCTGAATGCCGAGTTTCGGATTGTTTCGAGCGCCATCATCGGGTCGGCTTCGAGAATGCCCTTGCGGAAAATGCCGGGAACGCGGCCATCGATGTTATGCACGACAAGCCTCGGCGCTCCGATCTCTCGAGCGACATTCGCGAACAGCTGCGCCACGGCCGCCGGTTCGCTTGCATCGCAGGCGTACCGACGCACGCCGTGCCTCTTTTCGAGAGTCTCAAGGACGGCTTTTTCCGGATTCCTGGCTGCGACGGCGACACGCATCCCGTTTTCCGCGAACAGCCTGGCGCAACTCGAACTGATGCCCGGGCCACCGCCGACAATGAGTGCAACGTCCTGCGGGAAAGCCTGTGTATCGCGGTTGGATTCAGTCATGTCGTTTCCTCGGATGCACTTGGTGCCGGCCGGCGTATGGCGTCGCAACGCAGGCGGCACCGTTACGGAACTACTGTTTCACCGCAATCACGACCTTGCCCTTTGCGCGCCCGGTCTCGACATAGGCGAGCGCGTCGCCGGTTTCTTCGAACGGGAAAACCTTGTCCACGACCGGACGGATCACGCCGGATTCGATCAGGGACGTGATTTCGTGTAGCTGCTGTGCCTGCGCGCGCATGAACAGGAATGAGAAGCGCACACCAAGTTTTCTGGCTTTCTTCCGCACACCGTGGCTCAGCAAACGCAGCACCAGTTTCAGGAAGAGGTTCATCCCCTGCTCCCTGGCGAATTCGGGGTCGGGCGGCCCGGAGATCGAGATGAGCAGGCCGTCCGGCTTGAGCACGCGCAGAGATTTTTCAAGCGTCTTGGCGTCCTGGCTGTGCAGGACCAGATCGTAGCCCGACAAGACCTTCTCGAAATCCTGGGTCTTGTAGTCGATGACCAAGTCCGCGCCGAGGCTCTTGACCAAATCGACATTCTTCGCGCTCGTCGTCGTCGCAACGACCGCACCGAGATGCTTGGCGAGTTGGATCGCGAAACTCCCCACCCCGCCGGAGCCGGCCTGGATGAAGACCTTCTGGCCGGGCCTCAGCTTGCCCACCTCGACTAGCGCCTGCCAGGCGGTCAGCCCCACCAGCGGGATGGAAGCGGCCTCTTCCATGCTGATGTTCTCAGGCTTCGGCGCCACGTCGGCTTCGTTCATGGCAATGAATTCGGCGAATGTTCCGATCCGATGATCGCCCGGCCGCGCATAGACCTCGTCGCCTGCCTTGAATCGCCTGACATTGCGGCCAACCCTGACGACCGTCCCGGCAACATCGTGGCCCAGAATGAAGGGCGGACGATACGGCAGGATGAGCTTGAATTCTCCATCCCTGAGCTTGGAGTCCAGGACGTTCACAGCAGTTGCGTGAACCCGAACCAGGACATCGTCGTCCCGCAACTGCGGTTCTGGCATGGTTGCCGAGCGCAGAGCCCCTTTCTTCTTATATTTGTCGACCACGAATGCCTTCATGATGTCATCTCCAATTTGAAAACTTGGTCACGGCGTCAGGCGTCGAGGAACGACAGCGCCTTCGGCACGAAATCGGCGTGGTACTGGAAAATCCCGCCGTGCCCGGCATCTTCGTAGATGACCAGTTGGGCGCCCGGGATACGCCGTGCCATGTCGGTGCTGTTTGCGGTCGGCACCATGATGTCGTTATCGCCATTCGCGATCAGGACCGGGATGCGGAGGCTGCCGAGATCCTGAGGCGCTTGCTGGCCCCAGCTTTTGATCGCCTTGAGCTGCCGCAACAAGGCCGCTGGCGTGGCTCCTTTGTCCCGATTTGACTTGCGCTCCTTCAGCCTTTCCAGAAAGGCCTTTGCGGCCCGGCGGCCATTGGCCGTGGAGGTGAAGAACAGATAGAATTTCGGGTCTCGCAAAGTCAGCAAGCCCTTGATCATCAGCGGCCAGGACACCGGCCCGACCTTCTCGATACCTTTGCCGCCTGCCGGGCCCGTGCCGGTCAGAATCAGCTTTCGCACGAGACCAGGGGCCTTCAGCGCGATATCCTGGGCTACGAAGCCGCCGAGGGAAAAGCCGAGCAGATCGACTTTTTCAAAGCCCAGCGCGGCGATCAGAGCAATCGTATCTTCTGCCATTTCGCCAACGCTAACAGGCGCTTTCCCGCCTGAAGCGCCGATGCCGCGGTAGTCGATCGCGATCACGCGATGCCTGGTGGCGAGCCCGTCGACGATCGGTGGATCGAAATTGTCGAGAACCGCGCCCCAATGGTTGAGAAGGATCAATGGCACGCCAGTGCGTGGACCGATATCGCGATAGGCAAAAGTTGTTCCTGCAGCACTGATCGAGAGATTCGGCGCATCGACATAGCGCACGACCGATCCTGGGTGGCTGACATAAGTTGACATCACTTACTCCATAGTTCGGCTGACACCGGAATCCCTGGGATCAGAGGGATATCGGATGACGCGGTTCTTCCTGTGCGCACGAAGAGGTGCACGTGTTGATATGCCGCTGTGTTGGCCTTGGCCCCGACGCCAGCCCAATGCTGGCGGAAGCACCCGGCATCAGCGCAATTCCGCGTCCTCGGCTCCGGTCTTCCCAATTTGGTGTGGAACACCGACGAATGATCTGTTACTATCAATTTAGTATCAAGTAACTACCAAAATGAGACTTACATGAAAAAACCTTCGGCCCAGCCTTGCCTGATCGCCCGGAGCCTGGCGCTGGTCGGAGACGCATGGAGCATGCTGATCATGCGCGACGCCCATGCGGGGCTGACCCGCTTCGACGATTTTCGCAGGAGTCTCGGTATCGCGCCGACGATGCTGACGGGGCGCCTTTCGGCGCTGGTTGACGAGGGAGTGCTGGAGAAACGCCGTTATTCAGACCGTCCGCCACGGCACGAATATGTGCTGACGGAAGCCGGGCGCGACTTCTTGCCGGTCCTATTCGCGATTGGTGCGTGGGGACGCAAGCATCGCAGCGGAGGCAAGGTGACCCGGTTCTTTGATGCCGAGAACGGAACGGAGATCGATCCCCTCACCATCGACCGCGCGACCGGCGCTCCGATCGGAACGCGTCCCATTCGTATCGCCGCAGTCGAATGAGCAATTTGCTTGGCAGCTCCAGCTTGTGCGGTTGTGGGTACGGCGTGCTAGGCCTTCGAAGTCATGACCTGAAAGAGTTTCACCTGTAAGTCGGCGGACGCTTCTCAATAAAAGCCCGGACAGCTTCGGCGTGCTGCGCAGTGCCCGCCGCGAGGACCATCCTCTCGGCCTCTTGATCTAGTGACGTCAGGAAGGCGGCCGACAGCGCAAGGTCGAGATTATCCTTCATGGAGGCATAGGCGCTCGCCGGGCCATTCGCCAATGCTCTCGCCATTTCGAATGCTTCGCTTTGCAGTTCGGAATCAGGCACCACGCGATTGATGAGGCCCAATGCTTCGCAGCGCCGTGCACTGATCCGTTCAGACAGAAACATCAGTTCGCGAGCACGTGCCGTCCCGGCAAGCCGGGTCAACAGCCACGAAATGCCGTAATCGCCGGTGAGCGCAATCCTGGCATAGCCCGTCGTCATGATCGTGGATTCGGCCGCAATACGAAGGTCGCAAGCGAGTGCGATCGCAAGCCCGGCGCCAGCCGCCGGTCCCGGCAAAGCCGCGATGGTGGGCTTCCGCACCGAAACAAGTACGCCGGTCAGGGTTCGCTGACGTTCCCGCAATCGCGCAACCTTGTCGCTGAATGACATCGCCGGCGCGGCAGCGTTGCCGCCCATTCCCTTAACATCGCCGCCCGAGCAGAAGGCAGTGCCTGCACCGGTAATCAGGAGGGCCCCGACCTCAGGATCATCTCCATTCTGTTTGATCATCCGGCGCAACGCCGGCGTAAGATGATCGGACAACGAATTTCGGGCTTCGAGCCGGTTCAAGGTAATCACCGCGACGCGATCCCGGATCGCGCACAGCAGTTCGTCCGTCCCCGTATCAACCGAGATGGATCCATCAGTCATGTTTCTGACCTTTCAAGTCCCGCGGAGAACTCTCCAAAGTGACCCAGCGCGCCGTGCCCGTGTTCGCGCATCACCAATTTTCGTTGAATGGCCGCAGTTCCGTGAGAAACGACCAGGCCGAGCGATCCTGACCGTAGAGATGCAATAATTCGTCGGCGATCGCCGCCGGCTTGATGAAGAACTCATCCGGTTTGTCGCTCATCCGCGCGCGCATCCGGGGCGTATCGATAACGGCGTCGATGAGAACGTAGGAGACATGGACGCCGAGAGGTCCTACTTCACGTGCGATCGACTCGGCCAGAATGCGCTGCGCCGCCTTCGTCGGCGCGAATCCGGCGAAATTGGCTTTGCCTCGGATCGAAGAGGTGTTGCCGGTCACCAGGATTGCGCCCTTGCCCCGATCGATCATGTCAGGCGCCACTTCTCGCGACAGGTACAACAGGCCCATCACGTTGACTTCGAAGTTGCCCTTCAGCATCTTCGGATCGATCTCGCGAAAACTCCCCCAGCCCCCTCCGACCGCGTTGTGGATGAGAACGTCAGCCGCGCCAAAGCGGCGCTTTACGTCAGCGACTGCAGTCCGCACCTGAGCCTCCTCCGAGACGTCGCAGGCCACCGCGTGTACGTCCGGAAGCTCTTGCGCAAGTCGATTGATGAGCTCCGCTGAGCGGGCAAGCGCGATGATACGAAACCCGCCAGCAGAGAAGCGCTTGACGATGGCAGCTCCCGTGCCTGGCCCCACTCCGGTCACGATTGCGATTGGTTTCTCGGTCATTCGACGCTCCCTTCGAGCTATTGTCCGGCCGCTCTCTTATGAATCCGCTCGGATTGCGACTGACAGGCGGCAGCTTCGTGCTCGGTCACCAAGGCCAGTCGAACCGCGACGTTCTTGTGGTAGGGCGTGCCCGCAATGGGATCGCGGTTGCCGCTCTCGGTGAGTAGATTGATGCGCGGTCCGTTGATCAGGCGCTCTCCGTCTGATGTCGGGTATGCCTGACCGTAGCCGTGCGGCAGCGCCAATTGGCCGTTCCGCATGGCGTCATCGACCTTGCAGCGGACGACGAGCCGCCCGGCCGCCGACTCCACCGCGATCCAGTCACCATCCTTCGCGCCCAACTCGCTCAGATCGCGCGAATTGATCAACAGGGCGCCGTCCGGGTCGTCGCGACGCCACGCGGGATCGCGAAATATCTGGTTGGCATTGAACATGCGGCGGCCACCAGCCGCCAGCACGAACGGGAACTCCTTTGGCGCGCTAGCGGCTTGCGGATCGAGACGCGCCAGCCATTCCAGCATCTGCGGGACGATCAGCCGAACCTTGCGATCCGAATGGCCGATCAGTGACCAGACCTCGTCATATTCGTGCCGTGTAACCGCCGTGCCTTGCCGGGAGGCCACGATGGTGTCGAACAGGAGATCTCCGAGCTGATGGTCCGCCACCTGTTCGGATGCGCCGATCGCCCGCCACACCGCTTGCGGCGATCGCTTCGCGCAGGCCTGTGCCGCGCTCCACATCGGCGCCGCAGCCGCGGTACCGTCCGGAAGCGTCTGCCCCAGCGTATGGTAGAGCACCAGGGCAGGCACTGCCGCAGGGTTCTCCGCGATGAAAGCACGAAACGCCGCGGTGAATTCAGGTCGCGAGCGCCGTGCTATTTCGCGTAGCGGCGCGAGCACATTGTCACCCGGCAGAAGCCCCAGGGCAACGGCGAGCCGCGTGTAGATCTCGGGCTCCGGCAAGGTGCCGGCAAGTGGCGGCAGAACACCGGCGCGGACATGAAAATAGTTGGTCGGAAATTCGAAGTTGAACAGAGTAAATTCGGTTTTTTCGTATTGTGTGGAGGCCGGGAGAACGTAGTGCGCGAGCCGTGCGGTTTCGGTCATCGCAACGTCGACCACAACGCATAGCTCTAGCGATTGCAACGCGCGTTCCACCGCCACGGTATTTGCGGCGGTGTTGGCGGGATTGGAGCTGTCGATCCAGGCGCATCGCAACCGCTCTGGATGATCCTTGAGTACCGCTTCGGGGAAAATGTTGGGCGGCAACAAGCCCCCAATGATCGCGTCGCCGGTCGGCGCGAATGTCTGGTTCGGAGAGTTTCCCCATAGCGGTTGAAGCCAGCTATGCAATTGGTTGGTACCTTCGCGGCCGAAATTGCCGGAAAGCATGATCAAGAGCTTTTCAAGATAGGAGTTGAGTGTCGAGTTGACGCCTTGCTGGATGCCGAGTTCAACCCGAACCACCATGGCCTTCGCGGCTGCGATCATCGCGGCGCAGCTCTCCAGCTCCGCGATCGAGATATCGGCGGCGGCCGCCCATTCCTCAACGGGGATGTTCAATAGCGCTTGCCTCACTTCCGCGAAGCCGATCGTGTGCGCTTCGATGAACGCGTGGTCGATTCGGTCGGAGCGCACGAGCGTGGCCAGCAGCGCGCCAAGGAGAAACGCATCGGCACCGGGGCGAACCGCAAGATGCAGATCCGCCATCTCTGCGGTTTCGGTTCGACGGGGGTCGATGACGATCAGCTTGCGTGCTGGATCCTTGCGGATCTGATTGAGATGGTTGCGCGCATTGGGGAAGCCGTGCGCGATCCAGGGATTTGCCCCGATGACAAGCAAGAGATCGCAATGATGGACGTCCTCTGACGTGTGGCAGGTTTGGCTGCCGAACATGTGGCCATTGACCCAGAAATCGCCGGTTTTCTCCTGCGAAAGCGCGTTGAAGACGCTGCGCGAGCCCAACGCGCGCAACAAGCCACTGGCGTAGGCACCGCCGGCGTGGTTGCCCTGCCCGCCGCCGCCATAAAGGGCAATACTCTTGCCGCCATACCTGTCGACGACGTCTCGAAGCCGCTCCGCGATTTCTGCGACCGCGACGTCCCACTCGATTTCGTCAAAGCCGCCATCGGCGCGACGACGTAGCGGGGTCGTGAGCCGATCCCTGTGATGCGCATAGTAGGGAATGCGCGCCGCCTTGTTGCACAGATAGCCTTGCGACTTCGGGTTTGAACGGTCGCCTCGTACCTTCTCGAGGCGCCCCTCATTCACCCAGACCTCGATGCCGCAGTTTACGTAACACAGGTTGCAGGCTGTCTTGAGCCACTTGCCGGCCGTCATGGGCACCTCCCAGATTATGGTTTGTCGCAGCTCATCGCCTTTGCTGTTCTACGCTGCCGCTTGTGAGTCCGGCCGCAGACAGTCATCCGTCCGGCGTCGAGAATATCGTCGGAAAGCTTCCCGGCGCCGACAGCACGCGATAGCACGATTGATCCAACCATGGTCGCAATGGTGCTCGTCGCGATTTGGCGTGCCTGTTGAGGACCCTCGGCGGGAAGCAATTCGACCAGGATGTCGATCATCTTCTCCAGCTTGGAAGCAAGCGCCCGTTGCTCCCTCGGGCTCGATCGAGCGACATCAGCGGCCAGGGCTGGAAGCGCGCAGCCTTGTCTGGGATTGTCGCGGTGGCGGGAACTGAGATAATCGGCGATCAACGTCCCGAAACGATCCTCATTCGCCTTCCGGTTCGCCAGTTTTTTCCACCGCTCGGCCGTTTGATCCATCGCAAACGCAATTGCCTCGCCAACAAGCGCGGCACGCGACTCGAAATGGTTATAGAACCCGCCGTGCGTAAGACCGGCGAGCTTCATCAACTCGACAACACTAAGCCCCTCGGCACCGTTTTGACGCAAGCCGTAGGAGGCACTTTCAACGATCCGGCTGTGGGTCTGGCGCCTATGGTCTCCTACGTAACGCATCTCCCCTCCGTGCAAGCTGCTCGGTGACCGGCCGTTCGACCGATCCCATCCACCAGCGCTTCTGGACCGCGCTTTTGAAGCGACGGCAATATTTCATTGCAATGTCGCCCATGTTATATGACTATCGTCATATAACGAAGTGATCAACAGGAGAATTCGCCATGGCCGCCGCTTCCGATCCCGTCGTCATCCTCTCCGCGGCCCGTACGCCGCTTGGCCGCTTCATGGGCGAGCTCTCGCCACTCAGTGCCCACAAGCTCGGCTCCCATGTGATCGGATCTGCTCTCGAACGAGCCAAATTGGCGCCCGAGCGGATCGACGAAGTGTTCATGGGCAACGTGTTGCCAGCCGGACAGGGCCAGGCGCCGGCACGCCAGGCCGCGCGCGGCGCCAAATTGCCGGATGCCACCGGCGCCACCACCATCAACAAGGTCTGCGGCTCCGGCATGAAGGCCACCATGCTGGCTCACGATATTATCAATGCGGGCTCCGCCGAGATCGTTCTGTCTGGCGGCATGGAGAGCATGAGCAACGCGCCCTATTTGCTGGCCAAGGCGCGTGGCGGCTATCGCGCTGGCCACGACCGCATCATCGACCACATGCTGATGGACGGGTTGGAAGACGCCTACGAGACTGGACGCTCGATGGGGGACTTTGGCGAGGCCACGGCGGAGGCCTATCAATTCACCCGCAAAGACCAGGACGACTATGCGATCGAGACCTTGACCCGCGCCCGCAGGGCGGTTGAAGGCGGCGCGTTCAAGGCTGAGATTGCTCCAATCACGTTGACCGAGAAGGCCGGACCCCGGATCATCTCCAATGACGAACATCCGCTCAAAGTCGATCCCGCCAAAATCCCCGGGCTGAAAGCCGCGTTCCGCGCCAACGGCACCATCACGCCCGCCGCCTCATCCGCCAATGCTGACGGAGCTGCGGCGCTCATCTTGGCGAAACGCTCGCTCGCCGCTCGCGACGGCCTTCCGGTGCTCGCCGAGATCAAGGGCCATGCCACCCACAGTCAGGAGCCACAATGGTTCACGACGGCCCCGATCCCCGCTATTCGCAAGCTATTGGACAAGGTCGGCTGGAGCGTTGGCGACGTGGATCTGTTCGAGATCAATGAGGCATTTGCCGTCGTCGCGATGGCGGCACAGAAGGATCTCGGCATCCCCAGAGAAAAGCTGAACGTCAACGGCGGCGCCTGCGCGCTAGGTCATCCCATTGGCGCCACCGGCGCGCGGCTGATCGTGACGCTGCTGCACGCGCTCGAAGCGCAAAACCTCAAGCGCGGCGTCGCGTCGCTCTGCATTGGCGGCGGCGAAGCTACCGCCATCGCGATCGAGCGCGTCGTCCGCTGATATGACGGCTGGACCGACGAGACGGACTCGGCGAGCGGCGCGAACCGCGTCACTCGCCACTTGATCTACCCATCCCCGCGACGAGGAATATCCATGGCTGATATGACGAACACCGCGTCGCGGGACATTCCTAGCTCCAGCGTCCTGCCGATCGCGATCCTTTCCGTGCTGGCCGCGATGGGAACGCTTGCGACCAACATCTTGCTGCCGTCTCTGCCGCAGATTGCGATCTCGTTGAATGTCACGACTGCAGAGGTCACGTCCGCCATCACCGTGTTTCTTGCAGTGTTCGGGTTAGGCCAGCTCCTGGTCGGACCGCTTTCGGATCGCTACGGAAGACGGTGGCCGGTCCTGATCGGATTTGCCGTGTTCTTCGCCGGCAGCGTTTGGTGTGGTCTGGCAACCGACCTGCCCAATCTCCTCATCGGCCGCGTCGTGCAGGCAACAGGTGCTTGCGCGACGTCAGTGCTGTCTCGCGCCATCGCCCGCGACATGTTCAGTGGCGCGGCACTGGCACGCGCGATGGCGCTCATCATGATCGTGATGTCCGCAGCTCCCGGGTTCTCGCCGCTGCTTGGCGGCGCCCTCGACCATAGCCTGGGCTGGCGCGCCGAATTCGCGCTGGTCGCGGCCTTTGCCGCCGTCGGCGCCGTTGCCTACGCCATCGTTCTTGGCGAAACCCACAATTCGATCCGCACGCCGTTCAATCCAGTTGTCGTCGGCAGGACCTATGCCGGTCTGATTGGAGACCGTCGCTTCGCTACCCCCGCTGCCGCCTCGAGCCTCACTATGGGCGGCTTGTTCTCGATGTTTTCCGCTGCGCCGCGCCTATTCATCGAAGCGCTGCACTTCACGCCGATCCAGCTCGGGCTCTTCTTTGCCGGCACCGTCTTCATCGTATTCGCCGCGGGTATGCTTGCCACAAGATTGGCACCACGCTACGGGCTCGATGGTCCGATCCGGGCAGGTTTGTGCGCGACGGCCGCCAGCAGCCTTGCGGTCCTGCTCATCTCGCTGATCAACCCGACTTTCTTGCCCTTTCTAGGCGCGATGAGCGTATATCTCCTCGGCATGGGCATTGTCAGTCCGTTGGCCACGGCGCGCGCGTTGTCTCCATTCGGCGAGAAAGCCGGCGCGGCCTCGGCGCTGCTGGGTTTCTTGCAGATGATGATCGCGGCAATCGGCGTATGGCTTGCTGCCACAGTGTCACATGAAGCAATGTTTGCACTGGGCGTGGTGATGAGCGCGTTTTCCCTGCTGGCTCTTGGCCTGTACGCGCGGGGCCCGGGGGTCTTGATGGGCGTATGACTCCGCACGCGTTTCCGTTCAGTCACTATCGGCTTTGCGAAGTCGGGCTTAGGCCTGTCGGGCAAAACGCGGCAAGGCTTGGCCGGCCCGACAATTGAGCCTGTTTCCAGCGCAATCAGGTCCCGTGGAATTCCGGCTTGCTGCTGCCCGCTGGGCGCTTCATCTCGAACATGTTCTCGGTCCTGACCTCGAGATAATCTCCACCCCGGCCGGCGCGCAGAATGGGACGCGCAAGTGCCGTGTTGTACACGCCGTCCTCGATCAACGTTTTGTCGATGTAGACCGCGACGACCTCACCAAGCACGAACCATCCTTCGACCTTTTCTCCGCGTGCGTTGGCCAGCTGAGAGACCTCGACGACCTTGCATTCCATGGCGGCCCTGCTCTCGCCCACCCGCGGCACAGCAACGTGGCGTCCGGGTATCGGCGTCAAACCGGCTGCTTCGAACTCGCTCACACCGTGATCGAGCGGCGTCGCTGTCACGTTCATGCGCTCGCCGAGATCCATGGTGACCAGATTCCAGACGAATTCGCGCGTCTCGCTGACGTTCTTGACGGTGTCTTTCCACGAAATCGAGGAAAATCCGATGATCGGAGGATCGTAGAGGAACGCGTTGAAAAAACTGTAGGGGGCCAAGTTCAATCGACCGGCTGCATTGCGCGATGAGATCCACCCAATCGGACGCGGCGCGATTATCGCATTGAACGGATTATGCCGGAGCCCGTGGCCTTTCGAAGGCTCGTAGTAGTGGAAGTCGGCCTGGTCCATAAATGCCTCCGAAGCTGCCGAAGGCCGTCGATCTGACCCGTTGAGCTTCAACAAAGATCGACGCACGCATGACCATGCGTGCGGATAGCCTCCGTCAGAACGTCCGGAAGCGGTATGTCCTCCCGGGCTAAGCCATAGCCCGAGCCGCAGCCGGCCGCTGTCCGGCGCCGTCGAGGAAACCAGTCAGGCGCTGCCGGATGAGTCTTTCCGCATCCGCCATGATGCGGTCGATCAGTTCCTTCACGGTCGGAATGTCGTGAATGAGCCCGACGACCATGCCGCAGCTCCAGGCGCCCGCATCCATGTCGCCATAGATCATCACCTTGGGATAGACGCCCGCCACCTGGTCATGGATGTCCTCGATCTTGAGGCTCTTGCCCTTCTCGCGCTCGATCTCGAGCAGTTGCTCGACGCCCTTGTTGTTCAGGACCCGCTCTGTATTCCGGAGCGCGCGCATCACGAGCCTGGTGTCGAGTTCCGTCGCCGCGACCAGCGCCTTCTTGACGTTCTCGTGCACCGGCGCTTCCTTGGTGGCGATGAAGCGCGTGCCCATGTTCATGCCCGCAGCGCCCATCGCCAGGGCGGCAACCAGGCTGCGCGCATCCGCCATGCCGCCCGAGGCAACGAACGGGATCTTCAGTTCCTCCGCGGCGCGCGGCAACAGGATCATGTTCGGCATGTCATCCTCGCCGGGATGGCCGCCGCACTCGAAGCCGTCGACGCTGACGGCATCGCAACCGATCTGCTCGGCCTTCAGTGAATGCCGGACGGAGGTGCATTTGTGGATCACCTTGATGCCGCCCGCCTTCAGGGCCGGCATGTACTGTTCGGGGCTGCGCCCGGCGGTCTCGACGATCCTGACGCCGCCCTCTCTGATGGCCGCGATGTACTCCGGATAGGGCGGCGCGCTGAAGGTCGGCAGGAATGTCAGGTTCACGCCGAACGGCTTGTCCGTCATGTCGCGGCAGCGAGCGATCTCCTTGGCCAGCAGCTCCGGCGTTCTCTGCGTCAGGCCCGTGATCAAGCCGAGCCCGCCCGCGTTGGAGACGGCCGCCGCCATTTCGGCGAAGCCGACATAGTGCATTCCGCCCTGGATGATCGGGTGCTCGATGCCGAACAGTTCGGTAATTGCTGTCTTCACGAATGATCTCCCGCGTTCCCGCTCAGTGGATGATTTCGAACAAGCCCGCCGCGCCCATGCCGCCACCGATGCACATGGTCACCACGCCGTACTTCGCCTTGCGTCGCCGGCCTTCGATTAGGAGATGGCCGGTGAGCCGCGACCCGGTCATGCCGTAGGGATGACCGATCGCGATCGAGCCGCCGTTGACGTTGAGCTTGTCCGGATCGATTCCGAGATTGTCGCGGCAATAGATCACCTGCACCGCATAGGCCTCGTTCAGCTCCCAGAGGTCGATGTCGTCGATCTTGAGGTTATGGCGCTTGAGCAGGCGCGGGATCGCGGCGACCGGGCCGACACCCATCTCGTCCGGCTCGACGCCGGCAGCGACGAAGCCACGAAAAATGCCAAGCGGCTTGAGGCCCTTTCTGGCCGCAATCTTGTCGCTCATGATCACGCAGGCCGAGGCACCGTCCGAGAGCTGGCTGGCATTTCCCGCGCTGATTGTCTTGCCCTCGAACACCGGCTTGATCTTGGCGAGGCCTTCGGCGGTGGTTTCGGGACGCGGGCCTTCGTCCTTTGTGAGCGTCACTTTCTCGTAGGTGACCTCCTTGGTGTCCTTGTTGAACAGCGCCATCCTGGTCGTGAACGGCACGATCTCGTCGTTGAAGCGGCCGGCCTGTAACGCGGCGCCGACGCGGCGTTGGCACTCGAGGCTGTATTCGTCCTGCTTGTCGCGGCCGATCTTGTAGCGCTCGGCAACGACCTCGGCGGTATCGAGCATCGACATGTACATTTCGGGCTTCATCGCCATCAGCTCGTCGTCGACGGCGTGAAACTTGTTCATGTGCTCGTTCTGCACGAGGCTGATCGACTCGATGCCGCCGCCGATCGCGACCTCGACCCCGTCGAGCACGATCGAACGCGCAGCAACCGCGATGGCCTGCAGGCCGGACGCGCATTGCCGGTCGATCGTGGTGCCGGCGACCGTCACCGGCAGGCCGGCGCGGATCGCGCCTTTGCGCGCCACATTCATCACCATGGTGCCTTGCTGCATCGCGCAGCCCATGACCACGTCTTCTACTTCTCCGGGCGCGATGCCGGCGCGTTTCACCACTTCGGCCATCACGTGCCCTGCCAGGGTCGGGCCGTCCGTGTTGTTGAGCGCGCCGCGATAGGCCTTGCCGACGGCCGTTCGGGCGGTGGAAACGATGACTGCTTCTGTCGTCATGCTGGCCTCTCTGCTTACGCGGCCGTGTCCAGCTGCGCGTAGCGCAGCAGGTGGAACGCGGGATCGCCGAACTGGATGTTGATGGAGGAGATGCGCTTGAAATAGTGCCCGACGTTGAGCTCGTCGGTCATTCCCATGCCGCCGTGAAGCTGCACCGCCTGATCGGCGACGAACTTGCCGGCATAGCCGATTTTCGATTTTGCGCCGGAGGCAAGCCGCGAGAGTCCGGAATCGCCGGTGCCGAGGCTGAGGCTCAGATGCTGCATCAGGGAGAGCGCCTCCTGATGGGCGATGAACATGTCGACCATGCGATGCTGCAACACCTGGAAGGAGCCGATAGTGGTGCCGAACTGCTTGCGGGTCTTGGAATAGTCCAGCGTCGCAGAGTTCAGCTCGCCGATGGCGCCGACGGCTTCCGCGCAGAGCGCGCCGATGGCGCGGTCGCGGCAGGCTTCCAGCGCGGCAACGCCCTCGCCTTCCGCGCCCAGCAATTGGCCGCGGACATCGCGCAGGCTGACCTCGGCTGCCCGGCGACCGTCGATGGTCTTGAAGCTCTGGAGATCGAGGCCGCTAGCACGGCGATCGACCACGAACAGGCTCACGCCGCGGTCACGATCGTTGCCGGAGGTGCGCGCCGAGACGATCAGATGATCGGCCCAGGGCGCGGCGATCACCATGGTCTTCGAGCCGGTCAGGACGTAGTCGCTCCCGTCCCGCCGCGCCCTCGTCGTGACATCGGCAAAATCGAAACGCGATCCCTTCTCCGTCCAGGCCAGCGTCCAGATCTTCGAGCCGTCGATGATGCTCGGGATGAAGCTTTGCTGCTGCTCCTTCGTGCCCACGTGCTCGATCAGGCCGCCGGCCAGCACCACCGTCTCGACGAAAGGCTCGAGGACGAGGTGGCGGCCGAACTCATGCATGACGATCATGGTCGACAGCGGACCGCCGCCGAGACCGCCGGCGCCCTCGGAGAACGGCGCAGCCAGCAGTCCGAGTTCGGCGAAAGCCGCCCATTGCTTCCGGCTGAAGCCTTCCTCGCTTGCCACGATCTTGCGCCGCGCCTCGAAGTCGTACTGGTCGCGCAGCAGGCGCTGGACGCTCGATCGCAGCAATTCCTGCTCTTCCGTGAACTGAATATCCATCCGATCCTCCCGATCCGCCGTGGCTAGAGCCCGAGCACGGCTTTGGCGATGATGTTGCGCTGGATCTCGTTGGATCCGCCGTAGATGCTGAGCTTGCGCGCGTTCAGATATTTCTCCGACGCGGTATGGCCGTAGTCGGGACCGGGCATGAAGCGATTGGCGCTGACCGGATGCTCGCGGATGGCAAGGCCGTAATTGCCGATCGCGCGATGGGTGAGTTCGGTGATGGCCTGGAAGATTTCGGTGCCGCGGATCTTGAAAAGCGAGGCGGCCGGGCCAGGATCTATGCCGCGCGCCATCTGGGCGACGACGCGCAGCTCGGTCGCCTCCAGCGCCAGCACGTCGAGCTCGACGCGGGCAATGTCCCGCAGAAATTCGAGATGCGCGGGATCCTCGGCCGGTATTTCGGCCCTCACGATCTGTTTCATCTTGTTGATGTAGCGGGTGGACCGGCCGATGCCGGCCATGCTGGTGCGCTCGTTGCCGAGCAGGAACTTGGCGTAGGTCCAGCCCTTGTTCTCCTCGCCGATCAAATTCTCGGCGGGCACGCGGACGTTCTCGAGGAAGACGTCGTTGACCTCGTGGCTGCCATCGATGGTGATGATGGGCCGCACGGTGACACCGGGCGACTTCATGTCGATCAGCAGGAAGGAGATGCCGGATTGCGGCTTCGCGCTCGGATCGGTGCGCACGAGGCAGAAGATCCAGTCGGCATGCTGCGCCAACGTGGTCCAGGTCTTGTGACCATTGACGATGTAGTGGTCGCCGTCGTGCACGGCCTTGGTCCTGACGGTCGCGAGGTCCGAGCCGGAGCCAGGTTCCGAATAGCCCTGGCACCACCAATCCTCGCCAGACAGGATCCGCGGCAGAAATTTCTTCTTCTGCGCTTCGTTGCCGAAAGTGTAGATCACCGGCCCGACCATGGTGACGCTGAAGGCGAACGGCGGCAGCGTGCCGGCGCGCGAGGTCTCCTGCTCGAAGATGAAGCGCTGCGTGACGGACCAGCCCGGGCCGCCATACTCCTTGGGCCAGAGCGGGGCGATCCAACCCTTCTTGTGGAGGATCCGGTGCCACAGCAGCGATTGCTCCTTGGTCAGGTCGGTCTCCGGATTTGGAACGCGCATTTCCGGCGGATAGTTCGCCGCAATGAAACTGCGCACCTCGTCACGAAACGCGGCATCCTCGCGGGAAAGCTTGAGCTCCATCGCAGCAGGCTCCGCTACCACTTCTCGCCGAAGGGACGGATCTCCAGCTCGAACGTCCATGCGCTTCTCGGCTGCTGGTAGAGCTGCCAATACGAAGTTGCGACGGAGGACGGAGGCATCAAGGCATCCGGATCGTCCAGCGCGGTGGGCCCGAGAGCCTCCAGCCGGCGTTGCCGAACCCACTCGGTATCCACGCCGGAATCGATGATGAGATGCGCGACGTGAATATTCTTCGGGCCAAGCTCGCGGGCCATGGCTTGCGCGACCGCACGAAGGCCAAACTTGGCGCTTGCGAAAGCAGCATACCCGCTGCCGCCTCGGAGCGAGGCGGTCGCCCCGGTAAAGAAGATGTTGCCACCCCCGCGCGGAAGCATGAGGCGGGCCGCCTCCCGGCCGGCCAGAAAGCCGGAATAGCAGGCCATTTCCCAGACCTTGCGGAAAACGCGTTCTGTGGTTTCCAGAATTGGGAAATTGACGTTCGCCCCGATGTTGAAGATGCAGACTTCCAGGGGCGCGTGCTTGTCCGCATCGTTGAGGAAGGAGATGATTTCGTCTTCCTTGCGAGCGTCGAGCGAGCGTGCGTGAATCTCTCCGCCGGCAGCCTCGATATCCCTGACGAGCGGAGCCAATTTTTCGCCGTTACGACGGCCGGCGAAGACCGTGAAGCCTTCTGCGGCGAATTTTTTGGCGATCTCGCCGCCGATGAAGTCTCCGGCGCCGATGACGGCCACGGTTGCGTTTCTCTTCTGCAAGATGTCCTCCCGGTAAGTTAGATATGTTGCCTGCGGAATTCGGGCGTCTGCACCGCAGGGGCTGCGCCACCTTCGCGCAAGCTCTCCGCGAGCTTGTGCTTGAGTATCTTGCCGGTCGATGTCGCCGGCAAGGCATCAAGGATGACAATTTCGGACGGCCGCTTGTAAGAAGTAAGCTGAGACCGGACAAAATGCATCAGGGTCTCTGGTGTCGTGCAAGATCCTGGCAGCAACTGCACAAAGGCCACGATCTCCTCATTGCCGTCCGCGGCACGACCGACCACAGCGGATTGCACGACGTCCTTGTGTGAACTGAGGACTGCTTCGACCTCCGCGGGATAGACGTTGAAACCGGAACGAATGATCATTTCCTTGGTGCGGCCGACGATGTACAGACAATCGCCGTCGAAACGTGCGAGATCGCCGGTATTGAACCAGCCCTCGCTGTCAATCACCTTCGCGGTGAGCTCGGGGGCACGATAGTACCCCAGCATCACGTTGCGCCCGCGAACATGCAGCTCGCCGACTTCACCGGATACAGTCGGAAATCCTTCGATGGTTCGCACCCGCGCTTCCACACCAGGCAGCAGCGTTCCAACAGCCTGATCCGAGCGTGGCCTATCGAAACGTACGCCTGATATTCCCGGCGAGCATTCGGTGATCCCGTAGCCGTTGAGCAACGGAAGCCCGAACTCTTTTTCCACGCGCAACTTCAGGTTCAAATCCAGCGGCGCGCCGGCGACGGCAATCAAGCGCAACGAGCCTCGGGACAGTTGTTCCACGCCTGATACGCTCTTGTACTCCAGCAGGCGCTGATAGGTGGCAGGCACGCCATTGAGGATGGTGACGCCCTCCTCCGCGACGGCCTTCGCGGTCGCGGCAGGATCGTATTTGCTGACCATCCGCACCGTGCCGCCAACCATCAGCGTCATGATCAGGAGCGAGATGCCGACGATATGCGAGATCGGCAACACAAGATGGATCTTGTCCTTCTCGTTCATCCTGCGGAAGTACGCAGTGGTCTTTGCGCTGATCAGAAGATTGTCATGCGAGAGCATCACGCCCTTGGGAGTCCCCGTCGTCCCTGACGTGTAGATCAAAACCGCGACTTGCCTTGCTGGATCGGTCTCCACGGGCTGGACTGTCGCGCTTTCGTTGAGCGGGCCAACCCCAATTTCCGCCAGCGGGCCAATTCGCCAATTCTCGGCGCCGTAGCGTGAGGCGTGAGCAGCGGCCTCCTTCGAAGTACCGGACGTGAAAAACATCCGCCGGGCGCCGCTGTGATCGCGGATCTGGTCCAGTTCGCGCGCCGACAAGCGCGGGTTGGCGACAATCGCCCAGGCGTCGAGCCGGCTTGTCGCAAGCAGCAAAGCAGCAAGCGCAATACAGTTTTCGCTGACAATGATCATCCGATCGCCGGCCCTGATCCCCAGCGATGAGAGCACGGTGGCGATCTCGCCAACGCGCTGCTCCAGTTCTCGATAGCTCCACGAAGCTCCGCCCTCGACCAGCGCAATCCGGTCGGGCGCTCTGGCAACCGGTCCTGCCGTTACTTCATGGATTCGGCTCGGCAAGCCGACAGCGATCTCGTCGACACTGATCGTCTCTGAAAGCTCCAGCACGACTGACCTCCCGACCGACCGTGCCAACTTTGCAATGCGGCACACTTGGGCTTCGGTTTATAGTTCTTTTTTAGAACTCGTCAATCGCTAAATCGTCGTCGGACTTTTTCCGGAGTCGAATGGACAATCCGTCTCTGAGCATGGTTTTACGCGGCTCATAAAACCGTCGTTTACAACGCATCATCGGACAGCTAGTCTACAGTATCAAATAAGAACTTAAAGGGAGGATCGAGGATGGCGGCGAGCCGCGGTGTAGCGATACTTGTTGGCGCAGGCGACGCCATTGGCGCGGCGATCGCCCGGCGTTTTGCCCGAGGCGGCTATACGGTTTGCATCTGCAGGCGCGATGCCTCCAAATCGCAGGGACTAGTGGCCGAGTTGAGGGCTGCGGGGCATGACGTTCACGCATTCAGCGTGGATGCGCGCCAGGAAGCTGAAGTCCAAGGCATTTTCGCGCGGGTCGAGAAAGAGCACGGGCCCGTCGAGGTTTGCCTCTACAATGCCGGCTCGAACGTCAACAAGCCTCTGCTCGACACGACGGAGAAGTTGTTCTTCAAAGCCTGGGAACTCGCCTGCTATGGTGGTTTCCTGGTTGGACGTGAGGCTGCCCGCGTGATGCTGTCGCGCGGACGCGGCACCATCTTCTTTACGGGTGCGACGGCAAGCGTGCGTGGCGGCTCGGGGTTTGCAGCATTTTCATCAGCGAAGTTCGGACTTCGAGCAGTGGCCCAGGCGATGGCGCGCGAGCTTGGACCGAAGAACATTCACGTCGTGCATCTCCTGATCGACGCTGGCGTGGACAGCGAGGCGATTCACCAACGCATGAAGGCAGCGAAGGGGATCGAAGCAAGCGATATTCCGCCGGATAGCCTGACCAAGACGTCTTCCATTGCCGAGGCCTATTGGTTCACCCACCAGCAAAGCAAAGATGGCTGGACCCACGAGCTCGATCTCCGTCCGTCCGTGGAGAAATGGTAATATGAATGCGACACCAGACCTGACCCTGTGGGGCGTTGGCACGAGTCGCACCATTCGTCCGCACTGGGCCATGCACGAACTGGGCTTAGCCTACAAGACAAGGCCCATTGGCCCGCGAACCGGCGAAACGAAGACCGCAGAATACACGAAGCTCAATCCGCGCCAGAAGATCCCGCTGCTTCAGGATGGCGACTTCCGTATCGGCGAGAGCGCAGCGATCGTTGCCTACCTGTCGCGCATGTATTCCACGCCGGAACGATCGCTGATTCCGGAAGCCCCGCGAGAGTATGCCGCATGGCTGGAATGGTGCTTCTTTATCGTCGCGGAGCTGGATTCCACCAGCCTTTACGTGATGCGTCGCCATCGGGCCGACGCGCTCGGACCGATCTACGGCATTGCACCTGAGGTCGTTGCCCAGGCCGGCGAGTATTTCCGCCAGCAGTTGCGCCATGTCGAAGTCGCGCTCGCAGACGGCCGAAAATTCCTAATGGGCGACCGGTTTACGAGCGCAGATATCCTGCTCACGACCTGCCTAGAGTGGGCCATCGCCTATGGCGTCGGCATTTGCGACAACGCTCAGCCCTATCTCGAGCGCATCCGGAAACGCGAAGCCTTTCAGCGAGCCGTTGCAGCGAATGTTCCGATGGCACCGATCACGCCGGCGCCGGCGAAGGCCTAGAATACGTCGCCAACGGGTTTCGCGGTTAGACCGCGACGCGCACGCTGCGCTCGGCGACCATCTTGTCGATGGCGCCATCGTCGTACCCCAGTTCGTGCAACACGTCGCGGGAGTGCTCGCCGACCCGGGGAGCCGGCCCGCCGATCGCGGCCTCGTTGATCGCAAAGCGCGCCGCCGGCTTCGGCTGCCGCACCCGCCCGACCTTCGGCTGGTCGAACTCCGCGATGATATCGCGCGCCACCACCTGTTCATTGTGAATGATCTCGCCCCGCCGCAGGATCGGCGAACAGGGGACGTCGGCGGCATCCAGACGCTCAAGCCATTCGGCGGTGGTGTGCCGGCTGATATACTCCGCCATTTTGCTGATGCGTGCCGTGGCGTTGACCGAGCGCGCCGATGGCGTCGCAAACCGGGGATCCTTGGCCAGCTCGGGGTCGCCGGTGGCGCGGCAAAAACCCTGCCATTCGGAATCGGAAATAGTACCAGCGGTGATGTAGCCGTCGCTGGTCTTGAACACGAGATCGGGCCGATCGTTCGGATCGGCAGCAGTGGCCTCGGCACCCACCACCGTGTATTGCATCATGCCTTCCGGCCACAAATACGAGATCATCGCGTCCAGCATGGCGACCTGGATGTGATCACCCTGCCCTGTCTTCTCGCGAGCGTAGAGGGCTGCCGCTACCGCCTGGGCGGTGAACACGGCGGTGGTCTTGTCGCATACGATGGTCCGGATCATCTGCGGACGATTCGTGACCGGCTGCGACTGGATATCGGCAAAGCCCGAGAGGCCCTGAATGATCGGATCGTAAACACGCTTCTTCACATAGGGTCCGGTGTCGCCAACACCGCTGATCGAAACATAGATCAGGCGCGGATGGTGCTGGCGCAACTCTTCGACGCCGAGACCGAGACGCTCCATGGTGCCCGGCCGGAAATTCTGCACCAGCACATCCGCCTTCGCGACCAATTTGGCCAGAACCTCACGGCCGGCCGCGCTCTTGACGTCGATGGCGAGCGAGCGCTTGCCGCGATTCGACGAAATGAACAGTGCCGAAAACTCGCCATCCTTGTCGATGGTGGCGCGGCTGCGCCGGGTAATATCACCGCCGATCGGCTCGATCTTCAGGACGTCGGCGCCCTGATCCGCCAGGAACATGGTCGCGAACGGGCCCGACACCACGCCTGTCAGATCGAGGACGCGAACGCCGTTGAGTGGACCTGGCATGACATTCTCCCTGAATTGACTTGTTATAAGGCCGACTGAGCCTTCGCCATGCAGGCGCGCGGACGTCTACCCGGCTCTGCAAAGGCTCCAGGTTCTGGCCTCAGGCCGTCTTCGAAACGGGCTGGCCGATCTGCTCGACGATCGACTCCTCCACATCGCGGAGCTGGTCCTTGCCGAAGAACATTTCCTTTCCAACGAAGAAGGTCGGCGAGCCGAATGCGCCTCGGTTGACGGCGTCGGTGGTCCGATCGATCAGCCCCTTCTTGACGTCGTCCTGCTGCGCACGCTCAAGCAACCGATCGATATCGACGCCTGAGGAGATGAACGCTGCTCGGAAGGTTTCGAGGTCATCCATCTTCTTCGGCTCCTCCCACATGTGGTGGTAGGCCGCGCGGAAATAGGGTTCGAACACGCCTTCGAACTGCGCCGCGACGGCGCCGCGCATCAACATCAGCGTGTTGACCGGAAAGAACGGATTAGGACGAAACTTCGTCACGTTATGCCGGCGAATGAAGCGCTGCGTCTCCAGCGCCTGGTATTCGGGTTTGTTCTTGATGCCATGAAGGGACTCGAACGGAGACATGTTGCCCGTCGCCTTGAAGATGCCGCCGAGCAGGATCGGGACATATTCGAATTTCACGCCGGTGCGCCGTTCGATTCCGGGAAGGGCAAGTTCCGCGAGGTAAGCGTTCGGGCTGCCGAAATCGAACAGGAATTCAACTTTCAGGGACATGTCAGCTCCTCCCGCAGAGCGCGATGGTTGTTAGGCTTGGCTTGATCTTATAGGCCGAACGCAGGCTGCCCCTCCTTCTATAGTTCTAAAATTGAACTGTCAAATCTACTTTGAATTCCGTTGGTTTGAAACGACCGGCAGGGTATTGTATCCACTTTAGTGCCTATCTAGAATGATGGGGCGGTGCCTGCCGCTCCCCCTGATTCGAGCGGAACAGGCGCCGGTCGACCGGAGAGCAGGAATGAAATGGGATGAACTTGAGGAAGAGCCATGTTCGATGGCGCGCACCATCGGTGTGATTGGTGACCGCTGGACTCTTCTGATTCTCCGCGAATGCTTCCTGCGCACGCGCCGCTTCGAGGGGTTTCAGTCAGCGCTCGGAATCACCCGCCATCTGCTCGCAGAGCGACTGAAAAAGCTGGTTCGGCTGGGCGTCCTTCGCCGCATTCCTTACCAGGAGTCGCCTAAACGCCACGAGTATATCCTGACGCAAAAGGGCCTCGATCTCTATCCGATCATGATGGCGCTCGTGCATTGGGGCGACACCCACATGGTCGACGAACGCGGACGCCCCCTGCTGCACGAGCATCGCAAGTGCGGCAAGATGTTCGACCCCGTCATGGTGTGCTCGGAATGCGGCGAACCGCTTTCGGCCAAGGAAGTTCATGTCCACCCTGGTCCAGGCGCGCGCCCGGCTCCGGAGAGAGTCTTGCTCGACAAAAAAGCAAAGCCGAAGCCCCGCAGGAAAGCGGCGTAACGGCGCCAAGCCGCGTTCCCGCGCAATGGCCGCAGGCGAGTTCATTGGCGACGCTTCTCGTGGAAAATCTTGTCCAAGTCGCAGGCAACCTCACTGGTGGCGGCAATCCGGGCTCCCTGGGGAAGGCCGCGCGTGTAGACCGCTTTTCGCGCGGATGTCTTGAAGGCACTTTACGTCATCGCTGGAATGGCGATCGCCTGCCGTATCCGGCGAGCGTCGCGCGCCGGCGGCGCGCCGAATTGCCGAACGTACTCTCGGCTAAATTGGGACGCGCTCTCATAGCCTACTGCGAACGCCACGTCGGACGCAGTATGCACGCCGGCAAGCAAAAGTTGGCGCGCCTCCTGCAACCGGAGTTGTTTTTGATATTGGAGAGGTTGGCCCATCCAACAGGTCGCTAAACTGCACAACACCTCGGTGAAAATGATCGAGTGCACTACGCGAAATACATTGCAACCGCCTTGGAAGACCTCGCCGGGGCGGCAGTCGTGTCCTTGGTGCCGCGGAGTAATGGAACGTGGTGCCGATTGGAAAACGCCCGTAAATGTTGTCTTTGTATTTTATGGTGGAAGGCGCGGACCTAACGACCGAAAAGCGACGCGCGCTTCAATCCTTCCCTCAGCTCTTGCGAAAGCCACCTCTCTAGAGTCTTGAGGTCGCTCCTCGAGGCAAGGTGCGGCGCGATCCAAAGCGAGAGCTGACGTTTTCCAGGCGCAAAGCCAAACGGGGCAATCAGCCTGCCGGATTCCAAGTCGTCTATAGCGAGCATATGTGGGACAACGGCGATCCCCAGTCCGAAAGTCGCGGCTTGGATCATCAAATAGAAATGATCAAACCTTTGATGCACTTGCGGTGCCCTCTCCTCTTCTCCCACAGCTGCGAGCCAATCAGTCCAGGCGTTTGGGCGCGTCGTAGTCGCGAGCAATCTGGCGTTCGACAAATCTTTGCGCTTCTTCAGCGAGATAGACTTGAGATAGGCCGGAGAACACACCGGACCGATCCACTCAGTGCCCAGCGGACGAATAACTGCCGATTTCGGCGGTTCGAACGTGTTGTTGCGAATAGCTACGCTGATGTTGTCCCGCGTGAAATCCACTCGGTCGTAGTTCATGTCGAGCTTGATTTCCATGTTGGGATGCTTGGCGTATAAACCGGGCATCCGCGGAATGAGCCAGCACATCGTTATCGAAGCTGAACAAGACAGCGTTAACGGACCAGGTTTCAAACGCTCAATCGTCGCCTGAATGAGGTTGAACGCCGTCGACAGGCCGTCAACGAGTTGCTCGCCCTCCCGGGTTGGCACTGATTCCCTGGTGCCGCGCTTGAGGAGCGACACACCCATGACTTCCTCGAGCGCCTTGATTTGGCGACTAACGGCACCATGCGTCACGCCCAGCTCGACCGCTGCACGGCTGATGCTGCGCTGTCTAGCCGTCGCTTCAAATGCACGGAGCGCGTTCAAAGAAGGCAAAGATGCGGACATCCGATCCTCCGACTATGTGACATCATCTCATATCAGGCCAGTCCAGCCGATTGTCTTTTTGAGCCGCGGTTTATTCGGAGGCAACCGGTTTTTTGCGCCGTGGCCGGCCCTGTCCGGAGCGACCACGGCATCAGGTTGGCGGCACCGACATCCGCAGGGGGACGAATGCAGATACGAGAAAAACTTACATGCGCTGTTCAGCCGCCTTCGAGGCGCAATAGGTAAATTTGCTGCCTGATCCGTTGAAGCGGGAATCGAGGAGACGCTGCCACCGCCGTCGCAATGTAGCGGCGTGCCTCGAGTGCGAGATTGGTTGCCCAGGCAACACGGTCCGCCGGTCGGCTTCAGGTCGTTACAAAAACTCATATACGGCTGAGAATTTGTGCAGTCCCGTCCCGGAAGCGAATGTTTAGTGTTGGTGGACTGGCTGCACGCATGTTCGAACCCACAGCACGTTAGATGCGCATCACACAAAGTGGGGGCTGCGGCGAAGTCAGCGACACCAAGAGCCGACACTGGCTCGGATAAGCAACAGGAAGTTAGGGACGAAACCGATCGCCGTCAGCTCGCGCTCAGGCTCATGGTAGCTGAGCGGCTGTTTCAAGAAGTATCTCAGCATCGCAACTCCGACTGAAATCGTTCAGTAGCCGGCCTTATTGAACATGAGCCTTTACCTGGAAAAATCACGATCCCGTTCTCACTGGCGCTCGCTCGTCGCGCCCCATGTGCGCAAGGAAACGAGAAGCCGTGGCCATGAGTGCTGACATCGCCAGTTCATGCGCAGCCAAACTTAGCGCCGCTAAGGTTGTCGGCATCGACAAAACGTTTGGCGGCGCGCACGCGCTGCGCGGCGTGTCGATCACATTCGAGAAGGGCGACGTGCATGCCATTGCCGGCGAGAACGGCGCCGGCAAGTCGACGTTAGTGAAGATCCTGGCAGGCGTCATCAGCGATTACGCCGGCGCAATCGAAATAGACGGTGTTGGCCACCGCTTCGACAGCATCCGCGATGCCGAGCGACACGGAGTGTTCCTGGTTCCGCAGGAACTCAGCGTCGTGCCGGAGTTGCGGGTTGGCGAATATCTGTTTCTCAACCGCGAGCCCCAGCGCTGGGGGATGGTAGACACGAGGAAGCTTTGGACCGATGCCGCGCGTTGGCTCGACGTCTTCAAGCTCGATGCCTCGCCGCTGGAGCAGATGGGCAATCTAAGCACGCACCAGCAGCAGTTGGTCAGTATTGCCCGTGCGATGACGCAAGGCGTGAAGCTGCTCATCCTCGACGAGCCAACGTCGAGCCTCACAGAGCGCGAAACCGAGCTCATGTTCGCCCGGATCGCGGACCTGCACCGGCATGGTGTCACCACCATCTACATATCCCATCGACTGCGCGAGTTGGAGCGCGTCGCCAATGTCGTGTCGGTGATGCGGGACGGCAGAGTCGTCGACCATTTTAGGCTTCAGGGCCAAAGCGACACGCCCCGTCGGATTGTTCAAGCCATGGTGGGGCGGGACATCATCGAGATGTATCCAAAGGCGTCTGCTAAGGTCGGCGAACCGATCCTCTCGGTCCGCGACTGGACCGTAGAAAGCACGGGAGCCGGCCGGGTCCATGCTATCAAAAACATCCACCTGGATGTCCGATCAGGAGAGATCTTAGGAGTTTTTGGCCTGCTCGGCTCCGGGGCCTTCGATTTGGCCCGGTCGCTGTTTGGCGCTCATGCGGGACGCGTGAGCGGTTCGATGCAGATCCGCGGGCAGGTCATCTCGGTTATGACGCCGCGCGACGCGATCCACAACGGCATCGCCTATGTTCCGGCCGAACGAAAGCGCGACGGCCTGATCGAAGCTCATTCGATCGAAAGCAACATGACGCTTGCTGCGCTCAACCGCTTCAATCGCTACGGCATCCTCAACCGGTACGCCGAACTCCAGCGTGTACAGCAATATGTCGCGAGCCTGAAGGTAAAGTGCGGCTCGGTTGAGCAGCCCATGTCGCAGCTCTCTGGCGGCAACCAGCAGAAGGTCGTGGCCGCGAAATGGCTTCTTTCCGAGGCGGAGATCTTTATTCTGGAGGAACCGACCCGCGGTGTCGACGTGAACGCACGCATCGATTTGTACGCACTCGTCAACGAATTCGCCACGGCCGGCAAAGCAGTCATCATCGTATCTACCGATCTGCCGGAAGTTATCGGCATGTCCGACCGCGTGCTGGTCATGTGCGAGGGGCGCCTCGTGCGCGAATGGATGCACGGCGAGGCGAGCGAAGAAGACGTGATGATTAGCGCGGCAGAAGAATACAGTGAGGGAGCATGACCTCAACAAAAACAGTGACAGACCGGGGCGCACTCGCCAAGGGCTTCCAGCTTCGCGAGCTGCCGGCTGCGATGTCGCAAGATAGGCTTCGGCTGCTGCCGCTGATCATCGTCCTCCTGATCGTCTGGATGGTGCTGCAGTATCTCACAGGCGGTCTGTTCCTCAGCGCCCGCAACTTAACCAATCTCAGCGGTCAGGTCGCCATCACTGCCGTGCTGACGGCAGGCGCCGTGCTGGTGATGATCCCAGGCTACATCGACCTGTCGCTTGGTGCGACCGTCGCTGCCGCAGCCGTGGTAGCAGCCATCGCAGGCACGAACTATGAGCTTTCGCTCTGGCCAACCATCGTAATCACGCTGGCTTTCGGGCTGTTGATCGGTCTCTGGCACGCCTTTTGGGTGGCCTGGATGAAGGTGCCATCGTTCATCGTAACGCTGGGCAGCTTGCTCGCCATTCGCGGTTTGTCGCTGGTTATCACCAATGCCGAAACGATCTCGCCCAATCCCGACATCCTGGTGATCTCGGACGCTTCTCTGTCACCGATGCTAAGCATCGTCGTGCTGTTCGCTTTCTGGCTCGCTTTCGCCCTTTTGCAGGTACGAGAATGGCGCGCCCGGCAGGCGGCCGGGATTCGCTCGTCGTTCGGTGCCGTCGTCGGCCTGCCCGCCGCTTCTGTCGGCATATTCACGCTGGGCGTCATGATCATGGCGGCCAGCTATCGTGGCTTGCCCCTGCCCGTTGTCCTCGTTCTGGCGGTAGTGGCTTTGGCCGGGTGGTTCCTGCGCTTCACTGCCTTTGGCCGTCGGCTCTATGCCATCGGCGGCAATCGTCAGGCTGCGCTGCTTGCCGGCATCAACATCCGAATGCAGGCCTCCTTGGTCTTCGCCTTCATGGGGCTCCTCTACGGCCTGGCGGGCCTGGTCCTCGTGGCACGTCTCGACAGCGCTCCTCCGGGCGCCATGCAGGGCCTCGAGCTCAACGTGATCGCCGCTGCCGTCATCGGCGGAACTAGCCTCATGGGCGGCCGCGGAACTGTCGCAGGAGCCGTGATCGGCGCGATCTTGATGGAGAGCCTTTCCAACGGCATGAGCCTCATGAACCTGCCATCTGCCTATCAATCCATCACAGTCGGTCTTGTGCTGCTTTTTGCCGTCTACGCCGACCTGCGTAGCCGCGGCGGGAGGTTCGGAGACTGATCGAACCCGGAGCAATGCGGCGAAAACCACGTGACCATCGCCAACCTGATGCGGCCAACCCAAGGGAGAGAGACATGACGAAGGAAATCTATAGGAATGGCCTCGACCGTCGGCAGACGCTCGGCATCGCCGGGTCTGCACTGCTCGCTGCCGTTGTTGGTCTGAAGGCTGCTCAAGCACAAGGCAAAAGGCTCAAGGTTGGATTGATCATGCCAAATTACGACCAGCTTCGCTGGAAGAATGCTGATCAGGCGTTTTTTGAAAAGCAAGCCGCCGCACTCGGTGTGGACGTGTTTGCTCAAGCCTCCAATGCGTCGGAGTCGCTTCAGGCGAGCCAGGTTGAGAACATGTTGACGCAGGGCATCGATGTCCTCGTTCTGACTCCGGTAAACGCCAATGCGGCCAACGCATTGATCCGGAGAGCCAAGCAGGCGAATGTGCCGGTCATCAACTACAACTTTCTGATCAACAAAGGCGACGTCGTCTGCTTCCTCGGCCGTGATGCCGTGGAGATGGGCGAGAAGATCGCGAAGGCTGCGGTTGAGAAACATCCAAAAGGCAAGTACGTGATCGCCGCCGGCGAGGAGGCCACGAGCGTTGCCAAGGAAACCCGCCAAGGCTTCCTCAACGTTCTTAAACCCTACGTAGAGAAGGGCGACATCAAGCTGGTGTCAGATCAGTTCAACAAGAACTGGTCGACCGATAGCGCGCGTGCGCAGGTCGAAAACGCTCTCACCAAGAATAACAATGATGTCGTCGCGGTTCTGTGCGGCAACGATGGCATTGCCTATGGCGCGATTCAAGCCTTGCAGGCGCAGGGACTGGGAGGAAAGGTATTTGTGACCGGCGTTGATGCCGAGCCCCGCGCCCAGGAGCTCATCAAGCAGGGTCTGATGGGACTATCCAACTTCACGGCCTTCGACCAAATGGGAGTCGAGGCGGCCAAAGCGGCTTACGCTGTCGGAAACAGCAAGCCCATCGAGGCGAACGCTACCGTGGATAACGGGCTCAAAGTCGTGCCCTGGATCAAGATCCTGAATTTCAATGTGACCAAGGAAAACCTGGACCAGGCTACAAAGGACTTCCCCTGGTGGTTCAACGCTAAGGCCTGATCAGCGTCAGCGGCCTGTCGGGCGCTTTGCTACGACCAGTTAAAGCTCGTGTACGGGTGGCCGGCCTTCCGGTGGGCCACTCTTCCTTCCACGCAGAACTAAACACGGAGGAAGCTGTGGCTTCTCATCCCAAGACGGGGGCAGCAACTCGTCTCCAGGACAGTATCGTGATCCAGCTAAGCGCCATGCTCAGGAGCATGCGAGTGGTAGACCTTTCGCCAACCCTGGAGCGAGGCATTCCCAATTGGCCAATGCATCCGCCACTCGTAATCGATAAGGCGCGGCTACGGAGACGCGACGGGTACTACTCCCAGCTTCTGATGATCTCGGAGCATACCGGTACTCATGTGGATGCGCCGGTCCATTTCCATGACGACTTAATGCACATGTCGATCGATACATTTCCACCCGATATCCTGATCGCACCTGCGGTACTGTACGATTTTTCCAGCAAGCACATGCAGCCGGGCGATCTAGTGACCTTGGATATGCTGAAAGCCTATGAGGACGAAAAAGGAGTTCAGATCGGCGAAGGTGAGATTCCGCTGATAAATTTTGGCTGGATGCAGCGCTTCTGGCGAACCGACGACGAAAGTACCTGGTTCGTAAAAAATGCTCCAGGAATTCGCGAAGATGCCATCATCTACTTCAAGGAGCGCGGCATTCGCGCGATCGGTTGCGATACCGTGGCCTGCGACATGGCCGTCCTCGACGGTGTCGGGCAGGAAACCACCGGACATACCACCCACTGGTTGCCCAACGGAATCCTGATCATCGAGATGTTGACCAATCTGCATAAGCTCTCATTGCGCAGCCTATTCGTCGCCACCCCGCTCAAAATCAAGGAAGGATCTGGCTCGCCCATCCGCCCACTTGCCTTTTGCGAGGATTGAGCCAGCCATGGCGCGAAGGTGGGGGCAAAAGGCTTGCGTCGTGACAATCAGTGCATTGCCGGACTCCCGACCGCCTGCCTAAGCTGACGCACGTCGCGGACGGGCGGTGCGCCGAACTGCCGAAGATATTCTCGACTGAATTGCGAGGCGCTTTCGTAACCGACGGCGAAGGCCACGTCGGATGCACTACGGTCGCCAGCGAGCAGCAGTTGTCGCGCCTCCTGCAAGCGGATTTGCTTCTGATACTGGATCGGGCTGAGCCCGGTGAGCGCGACGAAGTGGCGATGCAGGCTGGCACGGCTCATGCCGCTTGCTTCGCACAAGGCCTCGATCCGCAGCCGCGTGTTGTGGTTTTCGCGGATCCATTCGACCGCACGCCGGATCCGGCCAAGCGCTCCCTCGGGCCGGGCGATATGGCGCAACAGGCGCCCCTGAGGTCCCTGCAAGAGACGATAGAGCAACTCGCGTTCAGCCATTGGGGCCAGGACTGGGACGTCGCTCGGCGTGTCGAGCAACGCCAGCAGGCGGAGCAACGTGTCGCGAAGCGGGGGCGTCATTGGGTTGATCGCGATACCGCTGCCCGGCGCATCGGCGTCGCGTATCAGCGGCATGGTGGACGCAATCTGCGCAAGCAGTGCAGGATCGAGGACGAGTGAGACTGCGACATACGGCCGGCCGTGGCCTGCATCATGGATCTGGCCGCTCAGCGGCAAGTCCAGAGCGCTGACGAGATATTGCTCAGCATCGTAGCGGAGCAGATTGTCGTGGATCGTCACGTCCTTCGAGCCTTGCAGGATGAAGCAGATCATCGAGCGGTAGAGGCAGGGCGACGTGCCGGAGGTCGTCTGACCGACGCCGATCTCAAGGCGGGGGATCGGCGTCACGGTCATCCCCGATCGCGCGTGACGCAGGGCGAGGTCGAGATGTGGCTGAAGATGATCGGTCATGCCCCCTATATGGCATCGTTTGTTCTCCAAGGCAAAGCTCTTGAGACAATTGGGCAACAAGTTGAGAGTATCGGGCGAGCGTACGACGCATGCGGGATCTATCTGGCTGGTATCGGACTGGCACCGCAGCGGCGGCGCCTCCGGCTGGATCATCTCGACGAAGGGCCGCCCATGACCGACACTAGCCTCACCCTCATCAGCCACCCGCTCTGCCCGTTCGTCCAACGCGCCGCGATCACCCTTCTGGAAAAGGGGGTCCCGTTCGAACGGATCAACGTCGATCTGTCAGCCAAGCCTGACTGGTTCCTGGCGCTGTCGCCGACCGGCAAGGTGCCGGTGCTCAAGTTGCGCCAGCCCGACGGAGAGGATGCGGTCCTCTTCGAGAGCATGGTGATCTGCGAATATCTGAACGAAACGCAGGACGGTGCCTCGATGTACCCACAGGATCCGCTCGCCCGCGCCCGGCACCGCGCATGGATCGAGTTCGCGACCCAGACCCTGACAGACGGCTGGCAGTTCCTCCACGCCGTCGACGCTCCGACCGCCGACGCCCGGCGCACCGCGTTCCGCGACAAGCTGCATAAGTTGGAGGCGGAGCTGGGCGTAGGGCCGTATTTCGCCGGTACCGATTTCGGCATGGTCGATGCGGTCTATGCCCCGCTCTTCCGCTATTTCGGGATCATCAATCCGGCGGTGTCGCAGGCGGTCTTCGAGGGCCTGCCGCGCGTCTCAGCGTGGCGCGCAGCCCTGGCGGCGCGGCCGAGCGTCCAAGACGCCGTGGTGCCCGACTATGCCGACCGCTTCCGCAACCATCTGCGCCAGAACGGGGCGCTCGCCGCCGCCTGACGCCTGTCGCCTGTCGCCGGGTGCGGGACCGCGCCTAGCTATTCTTTTCCGACAGAGGACAAAACCTATGACCGACATCGCAACCGGCAGGACCGAGAAGAGCGCCCTGATCCTTATCGAATATGTGAACGACTGGCTGGCCCCCACCGGCGGCATCAACGGCCAGTTCCAGGACCGAGAGCAGTTCGACACCGCCGTCGCCAATTCCAGGACAGTCCTCGCAGAAGCCCGCCACCGCGACGACATGGACGTAATCCACGTCTCTCTTCGGTTCGAGCCGACGTTCAAGGTGCTGGGCGAGGGCAAGTACAGCCTGCGCAAGCTGATACCCGTCTACGGCTCGTTTCTCGGCGAGCAGGCCGATTTCTTTCCCGGTTTCGAACCGCAGGACGGCGAATTTGTCGTAGGCGAGCGTCCCGGCGGCAGCAGCGCCTTCGCCGGGACGACGCTCGACAGCTACCTGCGCAACAACCGCATTTTCGACATCTACGTGATGGGCTTCGCGCTCAGGCAGTGCGTGGAGTCGACGGTGCGCAACGCGCATGACCTCGGCTACCACACCAACGTCATTTACGACGCGTCGGCGGCTTTCACCAGCGACCATGAGACCGCGTTCCTGAGCGACATCGCGCCGTTCTACGCCAACGCGATCACCACGCAGGATTTCCTGACGCACGCGTGACGCCCCTCATGCCCGGCACCACGACGGCAGTGCCGGCGATCGCGAGAGCGGGAGCTGGTTGACCGACGAGATCGCGCGCTAGCTCCGGACGGGGCATGCGCCCGGTCGCGGCGCGCCAGCGGATCGATGGCGGAGGTCGTGAGCCTGCCGCTGAGTAAGCTGACGCCGGGGATCTGTGCGCGATCGCGGTTTACCGCCGTTCGGTGCCGCCAAGGTTCTCCGACGCCGGCGCCAGGATCGACCCCACGCGGCCCGCACTCGCCGCCTCGACGCTCTACAGCCCGCCACCGGCCGAGGCACGAGGCGGGATCTAGGGGCCTGCGGCTCTACGAGGGCGCCTGTGCGAGCAGCCACGGCTGGAACGGCGAGGTTATCCAGACCACATCCCTCCGCAGCGCGCGGACGGTCAACTACCCGGAGGCCACCAACCTCATCCAGGTGATCCTGCGCGGCTCGAGGATCCAGGCGTTCGAAGGGCAGCTGGCGATGCCGGCATTCGGCGCGTCCTAAACCGATACCGGGGTGGCGCGATCCCAACCGCGTGTTCGCGCACTTCGGCAACAAGCGGCCGAGCGTCACGCCGGCCAAGATCGCGAAAGCGCGCAATGCCAGTCCGTGGCGTCACTCACCGCGTTGCAGTCACATCTCTGAAGTGGCACTGACGGCCTCACTATCGCGCCCGCCGTCTACCCGACATCAGCGAACCGACCGACATGACGCAGCGTGGACGAACGCGTCGCGTCTTGGCCACTCACGAGCAGCGCCTGCCCCGTCGTCGACCGGAAAGATGAGACGATCGGGCAAGAAGTTGAGCGTATCCGGCGTGCTGACAGTCTGCGCGGCGCCTATTTACCGGATACCCGACGGGCTTGGCCGCGACCATGGCCGGCCCTGTGGGTCGTAGCAAAGATATCAATCACAAGGACGATATACATGACGCGGCTCAATAGAAAGCGCACCCTCATCACGGGCGGCACAACGGGGATCGGCCTCGAAGCCGCCAAACAATTCCTGAACGAGGGCGCGCGCGTCATCGTGACGGGCAACAACCCTGATACAATCGCGCAGGCCAAGTCGGTCCTCGGCTCCGAGGTTCCCGTCATCAAGGCCGACAGCGCGAGCGTCCAAGAGCAGCAGGCGCTTGCCGCCGCGGTGAAGGAGCGTTACGGCCAGTTGGACGTCGCCTTCCTCAACGCCGGCATCTCGATCTGGCAGCCGATCGAATCGTGGACTCCGGAGGTATTCGATCGGATCTTCGCGATCAATGTGAAGGGGCCGTACTTCCTGATTCAGGCGCTGCTGCCCGTCTTCGCCAATCCGGCGTCGGTCGTACTCAACACCTCGATCAGCGCGCATGTCGGCGCTGCCACCTCGTCGGTCTATGGGGCGACTAAGGCGGCCTTCCTCAACCTGTCGAAGACGCTGTCCGCCGAACTCCTGCAGCGCGGTATCCGGTTCAACGCGGTCAGCCCGGGCCCGATCGACACGCCCCTCTACGATAAGCTCGGCGTTCCCGATGCTTATCGCGAGCAGATCAACAAGGACATCATCGCAGGGATCCCGGCCGGTCGTTTCGGCAGCGCGGCGGAAGTCGCCAAGGCGGTTGTCTATCTCGCGTCCGACGACTCGGCATGGACGGTCGGCAGCGAGATCGTGGTCGACGGCGGGCGCATGCTGAACATGTGAACGAGCCGGTTGCACCTGCAACCGGCCAAGCCCGGCACCGGCGGGACAGCAACGATCCTGCCGACCCCGGTGCCGGGAGCTTTCCAAATTGCCGTAAGTCTTCGCCCTACGAAGCTATCTTAAACTTTGCGATACGCGATAATTGCGGCCGAACACGGGGACTTTCGCCAGTCTCTCAGGTTAATGGCGTGCCGCAATCAACCAACTCTGATCCTCTAAGATAGATCGGATTTGGCCTGTTCGAGCAAGACTCATTCGAGCTTGCCCGTCGATTCTTCAAGAAGAGCCCAAGCCTCTTCGCCAAAGTTCCTCCGCCACTTTTTATAGTAGCCGAACTTTGTCAAGGTTTCGCGGAATGGCGCAGGGTCAACGTCGTTGAAGACGAGGCCTTTGGCCGCGAGATCACCCCTGAGCGCCACGTTCTGCTTCGCGATCTCCTCGCGTTCGGCCATAGCATTTCTATTGACCATAGTCGCGACCTTGTCCCGGATATCCGCCGGAACGCTCTGCCAAGCACGACGATTGATCAGCCACCACCAGCCGTCCCACATATGATTCGTGAGCGAACAATATTTCTGAACTTCGTACAATTTGGCGGCGGCGATGATGGCTGGTGGATTTTCCTGTCCGTCCACGACCTTCGTCTGAAGCGCTGAGTACACCTCGGCGAAATTGATCCCAGTCGGCGACGCGCCGAGCGCTTCGAAAAGCGAGGTCCACAGCGCGCTCACGGGCACTCGCATCTTGAGTCCGTGCAGATCCGCCGGCGTAACAATCGGCCGGACGCTGTTCGTGACTTGACGGAAGCCGTTGTCCCAAATCTTCTCCATTACGTCCAGGCCAGATTTGTTGATCTGGCCGCGCAGATGCTCACCAAGCTTGCCGTCGAGTGCGTTCCACAGGGTCGGATAGTCTTTCCAGGCAAATCCAACGCCGTAAATGGCCGAGGACGGAATGAGCATCGATAAGATATTCACACCGGAGAGCGCGAAAAACTCCAGAGCACCGGAACGCAATTGCGAAAACATATCCGTATCGCCGCCGAGCTGATTGCTCGCGAAGACTTGCAATTCGAACCGGCCATCCGTCGCTTGCTTGATCTCGTCGGCTGCTTTACGCGCATACACATTCAGCGGGTGCGTATCCGGCACATTGGTGCCGAGCTTGAACGTGAATTCGGCGGCCCTTGCGTATCGAAGCGGCACGGCTGCGGCGATCGTGGCCGATGCTCCGAGAATAGCGAAGCTTCGGCGGGAAATCGATTGCATAACTTTCCTCCCATCAATTGTGTTTTCTGAACAAGCCGCTCTGATCAACTGTGTGGAACCCCTTTACCGGGACCGAACATCAGGCCGGCGGATTGAAATCCGCCATCGACATTCAATGTATGGCCATGCACGTATCGCGCCTCGTCCGAACAGAGAAAAACGGCGGCATCGGCGATTTCTTCCGGCGTGCCATACCTTGTCATCGGGATGAGATAATTGTACGCCGCGCGTGTCGCCTGATCGTGCGCGAACTTGGCCATTTCGGTTTCGATTGCGCCCGGCGCTATTGCATTGACGTTGATGTTGTACGGCGCCAATTCGACGGCCATTACCTTTGTCAGAAGCTCAAGACCGGCCTTCGCCGAGCCATAGGCCGTGCGGCCATTGCCTCCTCGTTGTCCCGAGAGCGAGGCGATGTTCACGATCTTTCCACCGCCACCTTTCACCATCTGACGTGCAGCCGCCTGCGCCACAAGGAATGCCCCAGTGAGATTGATGGAAATTATGCGATTCCAATCCTCGAGCTTGGTGTCGAGAAACGGCGTATTGCCGCCGACACCGGCGTTATTCATGAGGATGTCCACTCGACCGAAAGTCTTAAGGGTCTCCTCCATCATCGCGTTCACCGACGCCTGATCGGCGACGTCGACTCCCACGCCGAGAGAACGCGCGTCTCCCGAGGTGATCGATTGCGCAGCGGCTTTCGCGCCCTCCACGTTCACGTCAGCGATGACGACTGCCGCACCCTCACGGGCGTAGGCTTGCGCGACGCACAGTCCAATGCCTCGGGCGCCGCCGGTGACGATGGCGACCTTATCTTTGAGCCTCATGTATTCCCTCCCTGTTCGACTAAGAATTGCCCTTGTATGCACCGCCAGACTTCGCTCTCACGAAGAAGTCGGCCGCTCCGACCTGCCCACCCTTGAGCGCGATCTCGAGACCATCGCGATCGGCGCGTCGTGCATGCGCCTTGCAAAGCGGTGCGCCTGGCGCCAACGGCGCGATCGCCGTAAGCGCATCGATGCCCAGGAGCGAGGCCGCCCGTCCCGACGTGTCCCCCCCGGAAATGATTACGCGTGACAGGCGTACGTCGAGAAGCAGGCGGTCGAGAATCGTTCCGAGCCCTTCGCCGACACGCTCATTCATCTTCTCGATTGATGCGCCCGCCGTTTGAACGGCGGATCTAAACCCGGCAACGGCCGGATCGTCCGGCCCAGCAGCGCTATGGATCAGGACATCACGCCCCGTGCTTAGATGGTGGATTGCCGCCGACGTGGTGCGTTCAATTTCACCTAACCAGGCCCTCTCATCGACCGCACATGCGGTATCTATCGGAATGGTCGCAAAACCAGCGGCGCGCGCACACTCGATCTGCGTGGCAGTAACCGGGGAGACTGATCCGGAAACGCACGCGATGCGGTCCACCGGTTTGGCGGCAGGGACGGTGGGAGTCGATGGAATAAGATTGGCATGCCGCCAATAGGCCGCCAGAGCTGCCTCGACGCCCTGAGACCCGACACAGAATCGGTGCGGCATTCCGTGCTCCCACACCAGGCGTCCGGCGGCAATCAGAGTCTCGTCGTCAAACACGTCAAGGGAGACGATTTCCGCCCCTGCCTGTATTTCCGCCGCCAATCGTGCGTCGGCGTGGCCTCGCTTCATCGCAACGAAATCCACCAAACCGACCGTCCTGCTAGTTTGTTTGGCAAGGTGGCGAGCTAGGTCGGCCTCATTCATGGGGGTGACCGGATGCCGCGACATGACGGGATGACGGTCCAACCGATAGATCGCCCCATGCGCGGCGGCGAACAGATTGCCAAGCGTTTGATAGCGCCCCATGTTCGGATCGGCGACAATCATCGGTGTCCAACCAGAGAAGCGCGCTTTCGCGATATCGATCGCGCGGCCGATGGAGCCGATCTCTGGCGACGAGTCGAAAGTCGAGCAAACCTTGTAATGGATGATGGGTGCGCCTGTCGCGGCCAGCAACTCGAAGATCTGCGGCAAGGTTTCGTCCATCCAATGCGGGGACTGAGCCCGCGCGATCCCCGCCACGCCAATAACGCGGTAACCGGTGAAAGCGGCGAGACGCTCCGGCGTCGGCGGCGTCAAGAACAGAACGGTCTCAATGCCGGCGAACGCTGCCGCCTCCATCGACGCCGACGAGCCCGTGAAGTCGTCACCGTAATATGCGATGAGCGGACCTGAAGGCAGTGGGCGGGGCGACGTCACGCAGCCATCTCCAGAGCGTGGCGCAAATTTGGGCGGGTACGTGCGAAATCGTCGAGCGGGACGCCCGCCACAGCGGCTTGCCACGCTTGCTGCATAGCCTCGACTCCCGCGGCGGCACCCTTGGGATGAGCCAGTATGCCGCCTCCTGCGGTCACGATGAGGTCGGTCGAGCCGAGCCCTTGATAGGTCGCTGGCGCGGATCGCGGCGCTTGCGCGGAAGAGAAGACTGGCATGACCACGCACGGCTTCTCGGTAAACATCGGTGCGAGGCAAGCCCGGGCCGAAGCGAGGCAGCTTGAGTCTTCCTCCGCGAATTTGTTGCCAATACCGTTGACGTGCATGTGATCCGCGCCGGCAAGTCGCCAAATCTTTTGCCAGGCGGTGTAGGACCATCCGAGCATCGGATGACGCGAGAGATAGCCCCAGCCATTCCGGTGCGCGTGAATAGGCAGTTGGCCGAAGCGCGCCAGTTCGATCATCCCGACGAGACCAACGGAGTTGAGGCTTGCCATCATGCAAGTCGCGCCATGCTTCAAAAGCGTGTCATGGCGCCGGCGCATCTGGTCGAGATCCCCGGTCAAGTTGAAAGCGAACATGACCTTCTTTCCGCTGCGCTGAGCATGGGTATCAATCACGCGCATGACCTTCTCGACGCGCAGGTGGAACGGGCACGCTGGTCCGTCGGACTGCAGTTCGTCATCCTTGATGAAGTCGATACCGGCAGAGCAGAGCTCGTTGACGAGGGAGGCCGTCTCGTCCGGCCCAAGTCCTACGCTCGGCTTGATGATCGTGCCGATGATCGGTCGCGCTTCCACGCCGGCAAGGCGGCGGGTACCCTGCACGCCGAACTGCGGCCCGGGATAAGCAGCGGCGAATGCATCCGGCAAGCGGATGTCTAGAAGACGAAGGCCCGTTACAGAGCCGAGTTCGAAAAGATTGCCGGCAATGGTAGCCAGCAGGTTCGGAAGCGACGGGCCAAGCGTGTCTAAAGGCCAGGACAGGGTGATAAAGGCGCGCTTGAACCGCGCTTCCGACTCGACCTTGACTCGGGTCGGCAGCGACGGCCCTTCCACAGCGTGGTCGAGGATTTCCAGCCGCGTGACCTGCGCTGCCACCCTCTCCTTGAGCTCCGGCGTTTCGCCCGGGATCGCGACGAATGTACCACTCGATTGCTCGCCCGCCATGAATTCGGCGACGCGCTGGACCTCCCCGTGCGTTTCCAGGAGGTAGTCAACTTCGATGCGGGTGCTGACCATGTCTTATGAAACTCCAGCGGATCGTCGCGTCGCACGGCAGATCTCCGCGAGCCGTGAACGAGGGCGAGGCGAGATCGGCCAATTCAACGTGAGACGCCTATCTTCAGCCTGCATTACAGGAATCCTATCGATATCCACGGAATGGCGATCACAAAAGCCAGGCCGACCAACATGGCGACGATGTAGCCTCCGATCGGCTTGATACCTGCATCCGGATGGATCTGACTTATTGCGCATGCCGAATAGTAGCCAACGCCGAAAGGTGGCGCGAAAAGGCCGATGCCCATGGAGAGAATCACAACCATCGCGTAGTGAACCTCATGGACGCCGACCTGCCGCGCGATCGGAAACATCAAAGGTCCGAACAGCACAATTGCTGGAATTCCTTCGAGGACGGAGCCGAGCACGATGAACGCGATCGCCGACACAATTAGGAACGTCGGTGCACCGCCTGGCAGACTCTTGAACGTTGCCGCCAGCGTTGCCGAAAATCCGGACTGCGTCAGCGCCCACGCCATGCCGGTAGCTGCGCCGATGATGAGGAGGATGGCGCCGGATAGCGCAGCTGTCGTAACCAACATCGGGTACACGCGCGCCAGCGGAAACTGCCTATAGAACAGCAAACCGATTATGACGGCATAGAAGATGCCTATGGTCGATACTTCCGTCGCTGTCGCTACGCCTTCCACCACTGCCGCGCGGATGACAAAGGGTAGCGCAAGAGCCGGAAGGGCAAAGCCTAGCGATCGTAAGATCTCTTTGCGAGCCGGCCGCGTTACGGCGCTGAGATCTTCGCGCCGGTAACGCCACCAGACGAGCAAACAGAGCATGACACCAAGCACCGCTCCGGGAAGCATTCCGCCCGTAAAGAGCGCGGATATGGATACGCCGGTAACAGAACCGATCGTAATCAGCACAATTGAGGGCGGGATCGTTTCGGTCTGTGCGCCTGTCGCGGACAAGAGAGCAACAAGATCACCGTCCTTTGCGCCGCGCGATCGCATTTCCGGGAAGAGCACAGGCGCAACAGCTGCCATGTCTGCAGCTTTGGAACCTGAGATTCCCGACATGAGATACATCGCGCCGACGAGCACATAAGACAAGCCACCGCGTACGTGTCCGAGCAGATTGGCCAGAAAGCCGACCATTGCCCGCGCCATGCCTGTCATCTCGATCAGCAGGCCAAGAAAGACAAACAAGGGAACAGCCAGAAGGATCAGATGGCTCATCCCCTCGTCCATCCGACCAATAACCACAAGGGTCGGAAGCCGCGTCGTGAGTGCGATGTATCCAAACGTCGCAAGCCCAAATGCAAATGCGATTGGCACACCAGCCAATACGAGAGCGCCAACAAGCCCGACGAAGA
Organism: Bradyrhizobium niftali; assembly: GCF_004571025.1. Lineage (GTDB taxonomy): Bacteria > Pseudomonadota > Alphaproteobacteria > Rhizobiales > Xanthobacteraceae > Bradyrhizobium > Bradyrhizobium niftali. Next base: position 367,755 of record NZ_SPQT01000003.1, read on the forward strand.
ACAGGAGAAGATTGTAGTTCCCCAACTTCGGAAGCGTTCCGCTAGAGCTATAAAATGCGCCCGCCACCAGAGCGACAACTAAGATCGCAACCATACTGGCCATACGGCTCGGCGAGCGGAGCATGGAGATAACTCCAGTGATCAGCATCAGACCGAGGCCAACTGGCAGCGCGCTGGCGCGCCAGGCGCTCGAAATCTGGAGCGCCGGCGTCGTGATTACGATTTCCTCATGCGCGAACTCGAGCGCCGGTCCCAGCGTCATTAGGATGAAGGCAAGACTCGCTGCGAGCGCAACACTTTCGAACAGTGGCCATAGCTGTGGGCCGCTCAGCGACACCACTGCGGTCATGCGCATATGGCTGCCGTTGCGAAATGCGACTGCAGCACCAAGCATAGCCAGCCAGAGAAAGAGAAAGGACCCTAATTCGTCGGTCCAGAGGATCGGACTATGGAACACATAACGACTGACCACACCCGCAAACAGAACGACGATTTCCGCCGCGACCAACAAAGCGGCACAAGCCTCAACGCTTGCTCCGATGGCGCGATCGACGAGCATCAACGCGTTGCCTAGATGTGCCCGGCTATCGAAAGTGCCTGTGATAGAGCCTTGAGGAACTGCGCTCATGACGCCCCCCTTTGGCCAAAGCTGCAATGCAGCAGCATGTTCGCTCCCTAGTCTCTATTTGTGATCGTTGTACTGAACACTAATTGCGAATGGCCGCCGCGGGGATCGGAAAAGTGCGCAGGAACGTGTGAGAAAAACTCACGACCAAGAGACTTTCGGCCCGCGAGCTCTTGGGCTCGCTAAGAAGATCAACGGCGCTTCAAAGCTGTTCGCCGTTGATGCCTGTCGACAGGCGGCATGAGCGAACTTGAGGAAACCGACTGACGGACGACCAGGGCCGTGCTCTCTCGGGTCACAAGACCGCACAGGCTTATCGCGGCTGTGCCGTTTGCGCGATCCGTCACCGCCAAGACGATCGGCGAGTAGATTCAAATCGGGAAGATGCAACCACCAGTACCGACATTCAATTCGCCTTGCGATCTAACCATCGGTTTTCGGCTTTCGAGGCCGAAGTCAAGCAGCTGGAGCTCTTCTGCCAGTTCTTGAATGGGAAATCCGTCCACCGATCCAGGTTCCGGAACCCCGGTTTGCGTGGTGATTGGGTGACACCGCGAAACTAATCGCGACCGTGTCGCGCCATGCGCATGCCTTGCCCTCGTTTCGAACAGCCGGGTACAGTGGAGAAGCTGTGCAGCGCCCCTAGCTAGCTTAGGGGGCAATATTGCCGACCGACCGGTACCGGTTCCGGCGCTCCAACACCTCGCGGATCATGGGCAGACGATCGTTGCCAAAATACATATCGGTTCTGTCAATGAAGATTGTCGGCGATCCGAATCCCCCGCGCGCGATTACCTCGTCAGTGTTTGATCTAAGCTGGTTCTTGACCGCCGCTTCGTTGATGCCTCGGAAAAACTCTCCAGGATCGACACTCACCTTCTTGCAGATGTCCGTCAGCACAGAATCCTGGGAGATGTCTTTGTCCTCACCCCAATAGGCTTCGAACACGGCAGTTGCGAACGGGACCATCCCGTCGCTGCCGAGCCAGACGCAGCCCCGCATCGCCCTTACGCTGTTCACCGGAAAGACCGTCGGTGGCATCTTGATCACAAGATCGGCCGAACGAGCCCAATCGGCGAGATCTTTCAGCATGTACTGCGCTTTCGGCGCGATCGGATTTTCGCGCGAGGCATAAATGCTCGGATTGACCGCATTGAAGATGCCGCCAGCCAGCACGGGCCGCCACGAAAGCGGCTCGTCAAACTTCTTCGCCAGTTTTTGAATGTTGTGGAAGGCGAGGTAGGTCCACGGACTTGAGCAGTCGAAGAAAAACTCGATCATCGATCGTTACACTCTCCATCTCTGCGGTACGCGATGCTGCGAGCCTGCATCTCCATTTTCAATCGCCAGAGGCCTCCATCACCGTTCATTCAGCGACGACCCTGGATGCGCCGAACATGATTCGCTCTGCTTCGTCGGAAAACGGCTCCTTCACGAATTTGCCGACCGCAAGGCCGGCTTGCACTTGCGGCCGTTCGCGAACTTCCGCATACCAGCGCTTGACGTTCGGATAGTCCTCGAGTGTGAAACCCTGCGCTTTATGAGTCATCGTCCACGGGAAGCAGGCCATGTCGGCTATCGTGTATTCGTCGCCAGCAACAAAGCGCCCGGTCTTGCCCAATAGAGCGTCAAGCACACCATATAGTCGCGTCGCCTCACGCTGATAGCGGTCAATCGCATACGGGATCTTCTCCGGCGCATAGAGACGGAAATGACCGTGCTGACCAAGCATCGGTCCAAGACCGCCCATCTGCCACATCACCCATTGTAAAACCCGGCTACGACCACGCACATCCACTGGCAGAAAGCGTCCCGTCTTCTCGGCCAGGTAGATCAGGATGGCACCCGTCTCGAATACAGAAATAGGCTCGCCGCGGTCAGCCGGCGCGCGATCAACGATCGCTGGAATACGATTGTTCGGGCTGATAGCGAGAAACTCTGGCCTGAACTGTTCACCGGCGCGAATATCGATTGGGACGACGCTATACGGTAGCCCGAGTTCCTCCAGCAGAATCGAGATCTTCCAACCATTGGGGGTTGGCGCGTAGTGCAAGTCAATCATTGGGACCTTCCTAGGGAGCGACTCGCTCGAGCCCTGCTGTAGTTTCCCTAGTTCTGTTCGAGCCGGGCAACGGACCCGGCTTGACGAACGCGTTCACCACGTTGCTCAGGAGCTGTGAGACGTTGTTCTCGAAGCCGTTGATAGGAAGGGCACTTCCGAATGCGATGGATCCGGTTGCAAACACCGCACCGTTATTCGGCGCCTCGAAGTACACCATATCGGCCCTCAGGATGTAGTTGTGCGTCCCGCTGAAACCCTGATGCGCGTGCGCACCCTCCTCGTCATGGGCGATGTAGTTGTCGGGGTGACCACCCGAGGATGCGATGATCTTGGTGTTGGGTGGCGTGCCGAACCCCAGCTTGTAGCAGTCGATCTCGATGCCGGCCGCTCCACCATTGCCCAGACCGAAATCGCCGATGATGTCGCCCTCGATTCCTTCGGTGACCCAGGCCAACGTAGGATCGTAGCTGTCAGGCATCCGTCGGTAAGGCTGGCTATGGGCGAAGCCTTCGCCGGCAAACGTGTTGCCGACCAGCTTCTGCCCCCAGCGCTGGAAGCCGGTCCAAATTCCGCCCATCTGCCCCGTCGTGGCAAGGTAGTATTCGCCCGGCCGTGCCGCCCAGGCGATCCAGTGTCCGCCGGTCTTGCGGCACTCCATAATCCACGGCTCGTCATCTCGAAATGCCACATTGCAGCAGAAGCTGTTCGCCCCCATGCAGATGAAGCGTCCGCCGCCGGCGATGTAATCTTCGTGGGCATCGAGCATTCGCTCGGAATGATATTCGGGATGTGTGGAATTAAGAATGCACGCATAGGGGGCCATTGCGGCGACACCCTCAAGATGCACATCTTCATCGGTCAAGACATCGTAGTCGTAGCCCTTGTGCTCGAGCCACGCCAAGATCGAGAGATCAGCCGGGAAATTCCAAGGCAGATCGAACGCGGAGATCCGGTATTTCGGCCGCATGTTCACCAGCGGGCGGCGATAGCTCGAATAGCAGATGCCTGCGCCATCTGCATGCGAGTCGTAGCAGCCCCCGCCGAATTCCGGATTTTCGTAGATTTCAATGTCGACCTCGGAGATCGTCGGCGGCTGACCGGCCATTGGCTGCACAATCTGGCCGTCGGTCGCGAACCGCTCATTGGCATAAGCGATATAGGTTGCCGTGGAAAACAGCAGAGCGATGCGTCCGGTCGGCACGCGCGGCCGGACGAAGAAAACGATGTACTCCTCGGCAAGGCCCTTGCCGTCGCCACCGCGCACCCTCATCGCGTAGGCGCCGCTGCGCAGCGTTTCGGGAAGTTGTAGCGTTTTTGTGACTTTCCAGTTGCTGTCGATCATCGCGTCGGCATGGAATTCAATGCCACCGTATTGATGCGGGGCGAGACGGAAACAGTCGTTGCGACCGTTCCAGTTGTAGCCGGTCTGCGCGCGTACCGGCCTGTTGTAGCCGTTCGCATCGAGGCGATTTGGTCCGATGTCGACCACGAGATCGCCGATGCCGTTGTCGGTGTAGCCCTTCGTTGTGTCCCAGTATGCCACCATGCCGTCCGATGGGGGCTGCCCGCCTGAGCGGATCGCATCGAGCTCCTCGCGACCCAGCGGGCGATCGAACACACCGAAACGATCGATCTTGCCGCAGTAGAGCTGCGAGACAAAGTGACCGCGTAGTGCGTGCCAGTCGCGCGAACCGGCTGCGAGGAAAGGCGTATCGAGCAGGTTATTCTGCCTGAACCGGAACACCTCCGACACGTGCGAGCGATATTCGACCGGCGCGACCTTGCTGAGCAGGCTGTTGTAGCGGTTCGCGACGCCCTCCTGGTAGAGGGTGGCGCGACCGCTTCGCGCATCGAAGGTGACCGCGACGAAATACCAGGCCTGCTTCTGCAACGGCAGCTCTGCTTGCAGATAGTCGATCTCGCTTCCACGACCGATCCAGAACTCCAGCCTGCCGCTCGGATTGATCCCGAGGCCGTAGCCGTGATTCCTGTCGTTGTCCCAGCGGCCCAGGAGGCATTGCCGGTGCCCGACATCGGGCCATGTCGGCCAGATGAATGCACATAGCGTGACGCTGCCGTCGAGCGCGAGCTTGCGATCGGGGTCGGCAACCTCGAGGAAGGCTCCGACCTGCGTGAACTGTTTCTCGACCCGCCAGGTGCCGTTGGCGACGCAGTCGATCTCTTCCTCGATGAATCCCGGACCATGCGGATGCTCGTCGCCATGGATCAGGCGCACGAGGTGGGCGTCAGCGGTAGACGTGCCGTCGGCACTGACATGAAACTGTATGGTGTCGCCCGGCTTCACCGAGATCTTGTCTGCGTAGCCGAATATCTTGATCTGCGCCATGGTGCGGAGTTTCCAATCGAGAAGCCGAACAAGGCGCCCTGCCCCGTCCAGCGTGTGCTCTAGGTTTCGAGAAGGTCGCGGATGCAGCGCATGAACAGGCCGTGACAGGCGTCGTTCGCCGACGTGTAGATGGCAGTATCAATCACACGCGGTGGAACTCCCCGACGCCCCGACAGCTTGACCACCTGATAACGGCGGAACGGCTCGATGGCCCTGACCGCATATCTTTCGTCGAGCGGTCGTTGACGGAAATAGATCAACAGTCGCTTGAGCCTTTCGCTGTGCTGTCCCAGAGGCGACCGCCGGTGCTCTTCGATCACCTCGGGAGTCACGAGTGTCCGCAAAAACTCGCGGCGGAAGCCGTCGAACCGATCCCGGACGATGATGTCGCGGTCCTGGGACCTGTCATACTCGAGAGGCAACATTCTCAACTCTCCAGAACCGCAAATGCCTGACGTGAAGCATGTCGGCCGGGGCGTACCGGCACGCCATTCTGCGACGCCTGTTTCAGGCCCACTGCTTTTCCTCATTGACCCAGGCGAACCCGGGCAACCTGCCGGCGCCCACGAATGCCTCCACGACATTTGTCAGCACGCGGGATGCGCTGTTCTTGAAATTGTTGACCGGCAGCGATTGCGCGAATGCGGCCGAGCCGCATGCAAACACGGCTCCGCCATCGGGCGCCGTGAAGTAAGTCATGTCGGCGTGAACGCGCCAGTCATATGATCCATAGAGACCGAGGTATGAATAAAGGACGAGCTGCTGGTTCACGACATAGCTGTCTGTGTGCCCCCCCGACGATGCGATGATCCTGGTGTGCGGCGGCGTACCCAGGGCGCGATCGTAATAGTCGAGGGCCAGCCCCGCGGCGCCGTTATTGGCGAGACCGAAGTCGCCGATGATCTCGCCATCGACCCCTTTGGTGATCCAGGACACGGTGCGATGATAGCTGTCGGGCATCCGTCGGTATGGTTCGCTTCGTCCACCGCCCGAACTGCTCAGGCCTATCCCCACCAGCTTCTGGGTTGCCCGTCCGAGCACCTTCCAGGGACCACCACGCATCCCGTCTGTTGCCATGTAGTGCTCGCCGTAGCGCGATACCCACGGCTTGTAGCCGTCATCGCGACGCCGACACTCCATGATACATGGTTCGCCGTCCCGAATTCCCGCCGTGGCATTGAAGCCGTTGCCGCCTGCATAGATGTAACGGCCGCCGTCGGCGATATAATCCTCGGTCGCATCCAGCATGCGCTCGGTGTAGTATTCCGGGCGCGTTCCGCTGATAACGCATGCGTATGGCGACAACGCCTCCAGCCCGTCGCGATGCAGATCCTCATCGGTCAGGACCTCGTACTCGAAGTCGCTCTGGTCCAGCCATGCGATGACGGATAGATCTGCAGCCAGTCCCGACGCGACATCGAGGCTCGGCATCCGGTATCTCGGCCGCATGTTCATAATCGGACGGTGATAGGAGCTGTAGCACACGCCACTGCCGTCGGCGTGCATGTCGTATGTCGACAGCCCGAGATCGGCTCGCATGTACATTTCGATGTCGATATCGGACAGCACAGCCGGCCGACCCGTTAAAGCCTCGCGTTCCGGATGATCGAAGCTCAGGCGCTCGTTCGCAAAGGCAAGATAAGTGAGAGTAGGAAACAGGAATGCAACGCGCGCCCGCGGCCTTTCCGGGCGCACGAAGAAGACGACATGCTCCTCGATCAAGCTCTTTTCCCTGCCGGAGCGCAGCCTCATGGCATAGCAGCCGCTTTTGAGACCGAGCGGCAGGGTCACGACCTTGGTCGCCTTCCAATTGCAGTCCGTCAGCGCGTCGCCATGAAACTCGATCCCCCCGAACTCGTGCGGAGCCAGACGGAAACAATCGGTGAAGCCTTCCCAGTTCCAGCCGGTCTGACCGCGGACGGGCCGGTTGTATCCTCGGGCATTCAACTTGTGCCGACCGACGTCGACCACGAGATCACCGATGCCGCGGTCGGTGTACCCCGCGCTTGTGTCCCAGTACGCGACCAAGCTGTCCATCGCGGGGACGAGCCCGCTCCTGATCGTGTCGAGCTCGGCGGGCTGCAGAGCCTGATCAAACGCGCCGCACCGGTCGATCTTGCCCCAATATAGCTCCGACACGCACGCACGCTTCTGGGCGTCGCGGCTACGCGAACCTGCCATCAAAAACGGAGTTAAGGCCAAGTTGCCGGCCTTGCTTCGGAAGATCGCAGATGTGCGGGACTCGTAATCCACCAGCGCGACCTTGCCCAACAGGCCGTTGTACCTGTTGCCGACCCCGATCTGGTGCAAGGTCGCATGCCGGGTCTCGGCATCGAAGGTCGCGGCTACGAAATACCACATCTGCACTTGCAGCGGCACGTTGGCGGTCAGGCGCTCGATCTCTTCGCCGCATCCGATCCAGAACTGCAGACAGCCCTTCTCATCGATGCCGATCCCGTAACCCTGCTTTCTGTCGTCGTCCCATCGGCCGACAATAGTTTGGCGCTTTCCGGACGCGGGCCAAGTCGGGTGGATGAAGGCGAACAGGGTGAAGCTGCTTGCAAAGGCCAGCCGGCCCTCGGAGTCTTCGACCTCTAGGAACGATCCTACCTGAGTGAATTGCGGCTCGACCCGCCACCTGCCATTCGCGGTGCATGCCACCTCTTCCTCGACGAAGCCTGGCCCCATGGGGTTTTGATCGCCATGGATTAGGCGCACCAGCCGCGCCTCAGCCGTGTCCGTCCCCTCCGCGTTGACATGAAACTGGATGGTCTCGCCCGGCTTGACCGAGATACTGTCCGTGTAGCCAAAAAGTCTGACCGGTGTCACCACCAACTCCCTTCTTTGCGAGCCCAATATCCGCTGCACAGATCGGATGCAGCTTCATCCGTGATCCGATCAGGACTCCAGCAGGTCCTGGACGCGCCGCATGAAGACGCCGTGGCAGGCTTCATCCGGCGTCGAGTAGATCCTGTCCTCGACCACGCGCGGCGCCACGCCGCGATGACCGGACAGCGCCACGATCCGGTACCCCTCGAAGCGTTCCACGGTAATGATCGCGTACTTCTCCACCTGGGGACGGGTACGGAAATAGATCAACAGCCGCTCGAGCGCCTCGCTGTGCTGCCCGTTGAGGGAGTGGCGATGCTCCTCTATGATCTCCGGCGACACCAGCGTCTTGAGATGATCGCGAGTCATCTTGTCGTGGCGCCGCTGATAGATGACGCTCTTGTCCTGGGTTTCTGTCGCCTCCTCAGGTAGCATCTCGCCGCCCTTCTCCGCCCGCGTCGAGCGTCGCTCGCTCTTCTTCTTGTCGCGCCACGCACGGAACTGCGCCTTGATCCCGAACAGCCCGTTGCGCAGGTAGAGCACGACCAGCAGCATGATCAGACCGATGATCATGAAGCGCGCCGGCCCCCACGTGTTCAGGACCTGGTCGAAGAACACGACGATCAGGGTACCGACCACCGCGCCTTCCGCACGTCCGACGCCGCCGATCACCAGCATGGCGAGCCCGAGCAAGACGGTATCGAAGTTGAAGATCGAGAACGCAACGCCGCCAAAATTCGAGGTATAGAATCCGCCGATGAAGCCCAGCGCCGCCGACGAGATGAGGAATACCCACACGCGCGCCTGGCGGAAGTTCACTCCGGTCGCCTCGGCGAAGGCCTCGCGCTTTTCGGGGGCCATACGAAGGATGCGTCCAAGCCGGCGGCCGTTGACGAACCGGTAGAGCAACAACGCGAGCAGCATCAGCCCAAAGCAGGCATAATACGCCAGCAGCAGCTGACCGAGCTGCGACCAGTCTTCCGGTATATAGGTCCTCGCGCCATACAGGCCGCCATTCGCGGACCCGAACTCCTTCGACGTCACAAAGTAGACCCGGCAGAGCTCGTTGAGCCCAAGGGTGAGAAGCGCATAGTAGAATCCGTCGAGCCGCGTGGCCGGCAGAGCGATGAGCCCGCCGAAGACGAGCCCCACCAGCGCACCGATCGGCGGCAACAACCACCAGGGCATCGCAAACTTGACCGCAAGCAGTGCCGTCACGAACGCGGCGGTCCCGATCACTGCATAAGTGGCGAGCGAGAAGACGCCCGCAGTGCCCATGATGAGCATCCAGCACAGGCTGATAGCCGAATAGATGCCGAACGTGGCGCCCGCCGTCAGCAGCGTGTTCTGCAGGTCGCCGGGCGTGAACAGGGGAGCGATCGCCAGCGCAAGAAGCCCCAGCATCCACCAGATGGGCCGCTTGTCGACGATCGTCTTCTCCGCACGCAACGTCTTGGCATTGTAATCCCCGGGCATGCGAAGCACCCGGCGGCGCGTCGGCCAGTAGCGAAGACGATTCCACATCGTTCCGCCATGACTAGGCCACTTGTAGTAATAGCGCAGGCGGCCGACCGGGTTCAGCTTTGTTCTCGACTGGCGCGTCTTTTCCCAGACCTCCTGATGGCTTCGGAACGGAATGGTCGGAAGCTCTTCGACGTCGCGCTTGCCGCCCCAGACAAAGAGCGGATTGCGCCACTTGATGCCGCTATCAAGGGACATAGCTCAGGCCTCCCTCGCCTTGTCGAGCAGCCCGGCGATGCCGCGCGGACGGACCAAGAGGATGACGATGATCACGACGAACTGGGTGACGAGAACGTAGCGACCGCCGATCGACATGCCTGTCAGCGCCTCGTTGAAGCCGAGCACGATCGCGGCAATGACCGCGCCGCGCACGCTGCCGAGCCCGCCGCAAAGCGCAATGCTGACGCCCTTGATCATCGGCATCAGTCCGCCGAACGGCGAGATGTAGTAGGTCTGTGACAGCAGAACCGCCGCGAGGCCTGCCAATCCGCCGGTAATGCCCATGACGTAGAAGGAGGTTCGCCGAACGCCTATGCCGACGATAGATGCCGCATGAGGATTCATCATCATGGCTCGGATTTCGAGGCCACGGCGACTCGATTGCATCCACCTGAGAACGACCGCCAATATCAGAACGGAGGTCGCTACGTTCCCGACCTTATCCGCCGTGAAGACCGCACCCGATAAGGATACCGACCAGTTACCGAAGATCTCCGGCAGGTTCTTCGACCGCGGACCGAACCACCAGAGCAGGAACTGTGTGCCGATGAGATTGATCGCGAGCGTCGCAATGAGACCCCGGATGGTGAAATTCGGTTTGTCGTGGATCGGTATGAACCCGACCGCGCAGATGATTACACCTCCGAGCGCGCCGGAGAGGATACCCGCGGCCAGCACTGCAGGCCCCCATGTGGAGACATGCTGGGCGAACAGCCATGCGCCATAACCCGCGAATGCGAATATGAAGCCATAGGACAGGTTGAGCAGGCCGAGGCTCGACCACGTGATCGAAATTCCGATCGCGAGCGTGCCGTATATGCACGCAAGGACGATGGTGTTGCTGACGATGAACCAGATATCCACGTCTTAAGCCTTTCGATAAACGTTCAACGCGAGGGCCGCCGAGGCCTCACCCTTGAGCTTGCCGACATGCATGCCGATAACGCGATCGACCCGTCCCTCGAGCAGGGCAACGTTCTGCTCCGCAATGATCATGGCGGCATTTCCGAGCTCGACGGCCATCAACGCGTTGATCACGCTCTTGCCGATCTTGGGCGCTAGCCCTAGCGATGGCTCGTCTACGAGGAAGAGCGACGCATCGGTCATCAGGCCGCGGCCAATAGACACCATGCGACGTTCACCGCCCGACAGGCGCCCCACGGGTACGTCCATCAGCTTCCGCAACGGTGGAAAGATCTCCAGGATGCGGAGCTTGCGCGCGGCGCGATCGCGCCAGGCCGCCGCGGTGTAGGCCCCGGAATCGAGATGTTCCTCGACCGTCAAGCCGTGGAAGATCTCGTCGCCTTGTGGAATCAACGCCAATCCCGCGCGCACGATCTCGTGGGTGTAGCGCCCCGGGCCCTGGCTCCGCATGCGACCGACCTCCCCGCCGTTCAGCTTGATCGAGCCGCGCTGCCAGCCCGTGAGTCCGGCGATTGCATAGAACAAAGTCGACTTGCCGTGGCCATTCAGGCCGACGATGCCGATCCGCTCCCCACACTGAACGACGAGATCGAGATCGTGGATGACCCGAACCGGCCCATAACCGGCGGACAATCCTTTGACGTTTAGGACCTCGCGCTGTGGCTGACGCGCCGGAGTACCCGGCAAATGGTTGCTTACGGAGATATTCATCCCTCGGCCTCTTCGCTGAAATCCTCGAAGTAAGCCGCGTGGACCTTCGGATCCGCCATGACCTCGTCCATCAGCCCCTCGGAGATGACCTCCCCGGCATCCATCACCACAATGCGGTCGGCGATCGTCGCGAGGAGCTCGATGCGGTGCTCGACGATCAGGATCGCGATGTTCATTTCCTTGGCGAGGGTGCGCAGCAACTTGTCGATCTCGTCGACCTCCGAATTGATCAGCCCCGCAGCCGGCTCATCCAGTAGCAGCAACGACGGCCGGCGCATCAGCAGGCAAGCCAGCAGCAACTTGCGCCGGTTGAAGGTCTCAAGCTGCGTCGCCGACGTGTCTTCGCTGATCTTCAGGCCGACGAGGTCGGCGCCATATTCGGCATCGAATTTGGTGAGGAATGGCCGATGGGCCTGGCGCGCCGCCTTGAATGTCTCGCCGACGGTCAACTCGTCAGGAACGACCGGCGTCTGGAATGTGCGGCCGATCCCCAGGCGCGAGCGGGAATACAACGGCAAGCCCGTAACATTCTCGCCCTTGAACCACACCGTGCCGCTCTTCGGAGGCATCCGCCCGGACAGGATTTCAAACAGGCTGGTCTTGCCCGCGCCGTTCGGTCCGATGATGCCCAGTACTTCCCCGGCTTCAACCTGCAAGTTGATATCGCGGAGGATCTCGCGACCTCCGAGATCGAGCGAGATGCCGCTGCATGAGAACAGGACGGGCTTTCCGCCCTGATCAGCCGCACCGTTTCGGGAGATTTGTCTGAGCATCAGCTCCACCACGGCGCAGAGATCAGCTTCGTTTCCGAGACCGGACCCGGGTAGACGATCTTGTGCTCGCCACCCTGGATCTGGACATAGAGCTGCGCGACGCCGGCCTCGAGCTTTTGCGCCTGCAATTCGTCGCCACCATTGTCGGGAAAATGGAGCGCCTCCTGATATGGGTTGCCCATATCGACGTAGCCGCAAACGCCGCGCTGCGGGTTGGCCCGGATCCAGTCGCAGACCTCGCTGAACTTTCGGGGATCGCCGACAGCTTCCCAGGCCTTCTTGAGGTAGTAGGTCTGATCGTAGGCAATGCCGGTATAGGCGAGCCCCGCAATGCCTGGGAAACGCTTCTTGTACTTCTGCCTGTAGGCGAGCCCCCTCTCGTCACCGTAGATGCCCATCGTGGTGCCCCAGACGAAGCCGTTCGCCGCCGACCCGGCCAGCTCGAGGAATTCCGGTTGGGACGGGCCGTACTGGAGATAAACGAGCGAGTCGCGCACCGGGCTTGCCATGAACTGCTTGCAAAAAGCGGCGTATTCAGCAGCCACCCAATGGTCCACCATGATCGCGGCGGCATCAACTTCCTTCATCTCGCGAATAACCGGCGCCCAGTCCTGCACGGGATACTGGATATCGGTGATCCGGGCGACTTCGAACTTGCCGCGCCGCTTGATCGCTTCCTGGGCCGCACGCGAAATCGTTTGGCAATAACCGATCTGCTCCTGAATGATATGAACCTTGCGATTCTTAGGCTTCCAGACGCCCCGCTGCTCTTCGTCCTCAAGCCAGAGCGCGTAGTTCCATCCGTAGTTCACTTCGGATGGGCAGAACTGGAAGATGTGGCTGTATTTATCCGGCTGCGCTTTGACAGCAGACGTGCCGCCGCGTTGCGCGTTGCCGTTGATGTAGGGACATTTGTACTTCACGGTCGCGTCCATCGCCGGCAACGGGACGAGGGTAAAAGCAAAGGAGATCGCGTCGACCTTGGCGTCCACGCAGGCGGCAAGCGCCTGCTTGGAGGATTCAGGCGAAAGAACGTTCATGTCCGTTGTGAACAGCTTCAGTGGCCTGCCGAGGACGCCGCCTGCGGCATTGATCTCCTCCATCGCGAGCGTCGTGCCGTTCAGAAAGTCCTGATGATCCGCAACCCCCGCAGCCGCCGTCTGACAGTAGGGAATGCCGAGAACGATCGGCTGTGCTGCAAACGCGGACCGTCCAACAAATGGCGCCGCTACAGCCGCTCCGATGCCCGCGGTCACTGAACGTCTGGTGAGTCTCAAAACCATCTGAGCGACCTCCTGCAATCGCACGCGGGTTCTCGGCATCGCAACCGAGACCGGCCGGATTTCGTGTGAATGAAGACGGCGTATCTATGCGATCCGCCGGATGATCGCGGTCCTCTACCTGCATCCGGATGACCGGAGATGGTGAAATACGGTCGAACCGCGCAACCGAAGCTTCGGTTTGTCGGCGACTTTCAGCAATACGTCAGCTGACCGATTTTGGAGCCGCTCTGGAGATGCCAGAAGTGATCCAGAACTACGCTGCGGGCGCGAAAAGGGCTCGGGGTGACAACCTGCGCAGCAAGCCAAGCCCAAATTTTCATCAGTCGACGGCGCTGCAGGCCTTTTGCGTCAGAATTGCTGGCCCTGAACGAGGCGAGGTGTGACACTGCTTTGACTAAAGGAGTGACCGCCTCTAACATGCAATTGCAGCTCTCAGCTCCGTATCTGACTTCGATCCAGGACGGTCGCGATCAGAAGGAACGAATGGCCGCCATAGTGATGTGGTACCTCGCATTGGTTGGCGCGGCTCTTGCTCTTAGGCCGCGGAGGTCTCGCAATCCCGCCGGGCTAACGGATCGTTAGCGGCCAAGAAGAAGATTCGATCACGAACCGTCGGCAAGATCTTTCACGAGTTGGAGGCTCACCGTGAAATCGGCAACGATCGACCATATGATGTCAGCTACCGTGCGGCTCGACACACCGGCGGCAGCCCTGAATGACCAGATCGTCGATCAGGCAACGCAGGTAACCCGTCTATTACGCGAGTTCGTGAAGAGTGAGGCAATTGCCCTGGTCGCGATGGATCCGATATCCCGAACCCATCGCACTCTGGCCGCCGACGGGTACACGGACAGAACAATGTCCTACGTGCTCGACGGATTCCCTAACTCGTGCCCGGCCTACGCCATCGCGCGCGAGAAGGACACGCACTCGATGCGCTGGCGAGACTTCAAGCGCAACTGGAATCTTTATCTGCCGGACACGTTCACCGCTCAGGAATACCTGATCCCGGATGGATTCAAGGAAGGCTCGACGATGTGCTTGCGCGTCGCGGATGGCCGCTACATCGGGGCAATCCACATGAGCTGGTCCAAAGAAGCGCACGCAAAGGACGAGCACCGCGAGATGACGGAGCGCTTCCGCCCGATTCTGCTGAACATCTGCGATCAGCTCAGGACGCCACAGCTTCTGGCCGACGAGCTGGCGCCAGGCTCGTATGCACTCGCCGTCTCTCCGAACGGCTTCGCATTCCACCTACCCAACCGCAGTCCGGGGCCGCATCTCGGGGAACACGGAGAGCTTCGTCGAGTCGTGCTGGAGAAAGCGAAGTCATTGAAACCGCAACGTTTCATCTGGCCGGACGATGCCGGCCGCTGCCACCAGGTTACGATCACGCCCTGCCGCGGCAATATCCTGCTGATCACCGAAGAATGTATTCGCTGGCCGTACAATCTCTCCCTCCGGGAGATTCAGATCCTGCACCTCGTCACAAGCGGCGCTTCAAATCCCAACATCGCCGAGCAACTCTTCGTGTCGCCCCGCACGGTCTCCACACACATCGAGCACATCCTCGCAAAGATGGGCTGTGACTCGCGCACGCGGCTCGCAGCACTGGCGGTATCCGAGGGACTTCTGCTGGCGGAGAGCCCGTCCCGACGGTCTCGGAAGCTTGCCGGCCATTGACCGACTTCGCGACCGCTTCAGTCGGATGGCTCTTCACTTGAGGGCGGATCCTTAAGCAACACCACAAGCCCTGCGGCCACGAGGCAAGTAAGGCCAACGCTCGCGAACCCGATCGCATAGCCTGCGAGGCCGAGAGCCACGACGCCGGCGGAAGCGATGGTGGCTCCTGCCACGTGCGCCGCCATCATCCAGCCCATTGCCGCGCCGATGCAGCGGCCGCCGAGATTTGCGGGCCATCAGCCTCACGAGCGCAGAAAACGTCACCGCCGCATCGAGGCCGTAGAATGCGCCGAACCGCGCCAACTCAACAACGCTGAGGCCGGTGAAAGGCAGCCAAAGCAGGACGAGCGCGCGGGCGACAAAGTAGACCGCCAGCAGCATGGGTGCGGGATAACGATCCGCGAGACACCCGCTCGCCACAGTTCCGATCGCGCCCCCGAGCAGGACGATGGCCATCACGTCGGCGCTCGACGAGAGGCCGAGACCCGCGCCCATGCAGAGGATGCCGAGCTGGCTGTCGATCAAGCCGGAAGTCGACGCGCCGCAGATGCAGAAAATCGCAGCCAGCGCCAAGAACCGCCACGCCCGCCCCGCCGAACACGACGGCGCATGCCGGCTGGATGCCGACTGCTGCGGCGTAAGTTCCTGAACAGACGCCGGAATAAGGATGACGACCACGAAGGCCATGGCCAGTACGACGACTGCAGCGGCATGTAACGCGATGCGCCAGCCGAGTGCCTCGACCGCGCGCGATGCGAGCAGCAGTCCTGCCGCTGATCCAACGAATTGCATCGACGTCAGGAGGCCAAAGCGCGTGCCGCAATGCGCCGCGCTGCTACGACTGCCGACTATCGCGCCCAGGATGGATGCACTGAAGGATCCACTGCAGCCAAGTCCAAGACCCCAGGCCAGAACGAGGTGTCCGGGCGACGTGGCGAACGTCGTCGATGCAAGCGATACCGCGAGGAGAACGAGGCTAACGACGAGCGGCGATCGAACTCCCCATCGTTCGACACTACGCGCCGCGAGCGGCGACGCGGATGCAGAGATGGCGATGCCGATCGTGATCGGCCAGGCGACGTCGGAGATTTGCAAGCCCAAGTCCTGCTGGATGGGGACGGCCAGCAGCGCGGGAAGGACGCGCGCGGCGGAGCTCACCAAGATCGCAAAAGCGACGGCCACAACGGCCCTCGACCCCGCGCACGCTGCCCCTCCAATGGACGGGAGCCGACCGGCCGACGGTTCCGGGCGGATGGGCTGCGATGCGACCAATGCGGAACGAACCGTGCCCTATTCGGCGGCCTGCGCATGACAGCTTGCGGCGTTGCTGTCCGGCGCGAGATCGATGCCGGGATTGCGGTCAAAAAATCCGCTCGGCATTAGCTTGAAGCCGGTGAAGATGCAGGGTTGAACCGGAAAGTCCTCAGGACGGACTTGATGGTGAAGGCCGAAGACGTGCCAGAGGACGATATCCGTGTTTTCGATATTCCGGTTCTTCTTGATGAAATCGGAGACACCTCCCGTTCCGTCCGAGTGGTTCATGTGTTCGCCAGCCGGATAGCGCTCTTCGGGATCGAAGGCGGTGACCCAGAGCTGGTTCTTGATGAAGGTCGACCGCCTGCCCGACGGCGATTCCGGATGGATGAACGGCGTCACCGGATGACTTGCCTCGAGCTTGTAGCTCGTCGGCGTGCCGACCCAGTTCTTGCGGCCGGGATTGATAACCTTCCAGGCCCGATGCGTCGCCGGGTTCGCTTGGCGGCAACCGCCCAGCTCTGTCTTCAGAACCGTTTCCTCCTCGTAGAAGCCGTTGCCGTAGGCATTGTCGGGTCCCCAACGATCGGCCTCGGTGTTGAGCTCAACGACGCTGTTGTCGTCGCCATCGACATTCATGTCCAACCGCGCGCAGAAGATGTGCTGGTGAATGTGGCCCACGACGCCGGGGGCGACTTCCTTGCCGTATTTGCCGGGCTGGCCCGGATGACACGCGGCCGTGTTGATGATGCCGGTGGCCTTGAGCTCAAACTGGATCGAGCCGTCCGTGTGGAAGTACCAGAACAGGCCATATTCGTAATTGGCGACCGTCGCGATGCAGGAGATGACAAGCCTGCGGGCACGCCGCGACTCGACCTTGTTGGAGCGGAAGTCCCAATGCTTCCATAGCAGGCCGGCATCCTCCTCATGGATGCAGATGGCGTTTTCGATGGTGACCACATTGCCATCCATCGTCGCGAGATGTGCGTCAAGATAGGCGATGGCGCCGAGACAGTCGCAGCCGAGCTTCAGCGAATTGGCGAGCTTGCCGATGCCGTACTCGCCGATGTCGAAGACATTCTTCCGGAAATGCCCCTTGTCTGTGGTGCCGTACGGTACGACCATCTCCACCAGCGACGCGCGGTGCGCGATCGGCCGCCCGTCGTAGCTGATGTCATGAAGGGTCAGACCTTCGCGCGAATTGAAACCGACGAGTACCGACCAGCGATCCCACTCCAGCCGATGCCCATCGAGCTTGAACGAAACTCCTTCGGGCTGAACGATATTGAGCGGCTTGTAGGGCGTACGCGGATTTTTGATGAATTCCGCCTCGTAATTCACCTCCGCCTTAGCAATCGGAATGATCTCGTGGTCGTCAACGCGGATGATCTCGTAGGTCTTGATGTCGACCACGGCATTCAGGCCGCCAATGGGATGCGCATAGAGATTGTCGTTCTCCCGCAGACGCAGCCAGGCGAAGACGTGCGCGAGATAGCGGCCGTCCTCTCCGGGAATGTCAAAATTGCCCGCCGACCACGGATCGATGCAGACAAGCGACATATCCTCGA
Organism: Bradyrhizobium niftali; assembly: GCF_004571025.1. Classification (GTDB taxonomy): domain Bacteria; phylum Pseudomonadota; class Alphaproteobacteria; order Rhizobiales; family Xanthobacteraceae; genus Bradyrhizobium; species Bradyrhizobium niftali. The sequence continues at coordinate 385,554 of NZ_SPQT01000003.1, forward strand.
TGCCGCGCTTCTGGCAAGCCGCAATGAACTCGGGAGCTGCGCGCACGGCATCTTCGATGGCCGTGAACTGCTCGAGCTGGATCATCGGCTTGGCGGTTCGCAGATACTTCGATGTGAGGACCCTGCCCTCGGTCAGCGAGACCGTCAGACGCCAAATGCCGTCTTCTCTGACCTTGAAGAGATTGACCCGCGCCGCCCTTTTTATGGGATCTCCCCGCTTGTGCTGACGGACGAGTGATTTCTCAGGCTCGAACAGTTCGATCGTCTCGAAGAGAAAATCGGCGCCGTACTGGAGATCATCGCGAACGATCCGGATCACCGCGCCGATTTCAGCGGCCGTCAAGGGATCAAGAGGATGCTTCACGGCATCCGCGCCGCCCATTTCCGGGGCGCATGTGCAAGACGACGAGACGGTGACGGTGTCCATAAGCTAGCTCCTTGCGTGGCCGAATAGACGCAGGTGATCGCAGCGCCCGACCGTATCCGCGCTCAAGCATACCAATTGAGCAAGTCGTTTGAATGAACTCTGCTTGCTCGCTGACGGGTTTGACCAAGTGTCATCCGCACACCGTCATTCGACAATACGTCAATTGACCGATTCTACAGATGCCACCGCGATGATAGGACTGCGCCCGATCGGTGTCGGCCACATGTCCAAGGAACTGGAGACGGCATGTTCAACCCATACAATATCGACCTGGACAAGAACCCGGCCAATTTCCAGCCGCTGACGCCGCTGAGTTTCCTCGCGCGCACGGCCGCCGTGTATCCGCATCTCACGAGCGTTATTTATGAAGACCGCAGATTCACGTGGGCCGAGACTTACGATCGGTGTCGGAGGCTAGCGTCCTATCTTGCCGCGCTTGGCATCAAAGAGGGCGATACCGTCGCTGCCATGCTCCCAAACGTTCCGGCCATGCATGAGCTTCACTTTGCGGTGCCGATGGCAGGAGCGGTGCTTAACACACTAAACCTGAGGCTCGATGCTGCTTCAATCGCCTTTCAGTTAGACCACGGCAGCGCTAGGATTGTCTTCGTCGACCCCGAATTCTCCGACCTGATCGCGGAGGCGACCACACTGATGACCGAGCCGAAGCCGCTAATCTTCGACGTCGATGATATGGCGCTAGATGGCGGCAAGCGGATCGGCGAGGTGGAATATGAAACGGCAATCGTCCAGGGCAATCCGCAGTTCGTGCCTCGCTATCCCGAAGACGAGTGGAATGCCATCGCGCTCAGCTACACATCTGGCACGACGGGGAACCCCAAGGGTGTCGTCACCCATCACCGCGGCGCCTATCTCAACGCAGTCAGCAACGTGCTGGCAGCCAATCTGGGCAGGCACCCGATCTATCTGTGGACGCTGCCGATGTTCCATTGCAACGGCTGGTGTTTTCCCTGGACCATCGCGGTTACCGCCGGCATCAACGTCTGCCTGCGCAGGGTCGACCCCGCCAAGATCTTCGACCTGATCGCCGAACACGGCGTCACGCACATGAGTGGCGCGCCGATTGTCTACAACGCGCTCATCAATGCTCCGGGCGCGGCCCGTGGCAACGCGGCCAGATCCGTCCACGGCTTAATCGCCGGCGCAGCCCCGCCGGTCGCCGTCCTCGCTGGTGCCGAGAGCATCGGCATCAAACTCACTCATGTGTATGGCCTGACTGAGGTCTACGGCCCGGCGGCGTTCTGCGCGGCCCAGCCTGGCTGGGACGACCTTTCGGCTGACGGCCGCGCGCAGCTCACCCGCCGCCAGGGCGTGCCCTACCCGCTGCAAGAGGCCGTCACTGTCATCGATCCCGAAACCATGCAGCCGGTGCCGCGTGACGGCGAGACCATCGGCGAGGTTATGTTTCGCGGCAATATCGTGATGAAGGGCTACCTCAGGAACGCAAACGCCACGCGCGATGCCTTCGCCGGTGGCTGGTTTCATACCGGCGACCTCGGCGTCGTCGACGAAGACGGCTATGTCATCATCAAGGACCGCTCCAAGGACATCATTATTTCCGGCGGTGAGAATATCTCCTCGGTCGAAGTCGAGGACGTGCTCTACAAGCATCCGGCGGTGCTATTCGCTGCCGTGGTCGCCAAGCCGGATCCAAAGTGGGGCGAGGTACCTTGCGCCTTCGTCGAACTGAAGCCGGGCACGACGGCCACCGAAGCCGACATCCTCGGCTACTGCCGCGAGCACCTACCGGGGTTCAAGTCGCCGAAGGCCGTCGTGTTCGGCGAATTGCCGAAAACGTCTACCGGCAAGATCCAGAAGTTCGTTCTGCGCGGCAAGGTCGGATCGGCCAAGGCGATCTCGGCCTGAGCAGGCTTCGGCGCAGCTTGAAGTTCGGTTGCTGGACTTACCGCCCGCCGGCCTCCCCCTTACCGGATCGTGTCGGCGCAGTGCGCGGGACGTGCTTCGACATGCCCGGGGTAATTTCGACCACACTGCCGACCACGACGCCGTCGGCTTTGAGTAAGCCGGCGGCCATCATCTCTCAAGCGGCGGGTCAGAGCGCCGACTTATAGGTTGCGGAATACTTGGCTTTCCCGAGCCCGTCACACTGACATGCTGATTGCCGGCTTAAGTGTGGTCTAGACGTCTACGGCATGACGGCGGACCTTTGTTGATCTCGGGCCTCGTGCACACCGGCTATCTAACCGATTGAAACACTTGAACTCTCGCTTCCATCCATCAAAACATCTCGTTCTGGCCCGATGCCCCTTGTTCGTGTTTTCTCTGGTACCCCAGAAGCGCAACCTCTTGTCTTCGAAAAACACTTCATTCCCAATGGTCCGCCCTAATCGCTTGAAAATGCTAGATAGGAAGGGCACTTTGCGCGCGGAATCGCCAAATCTCAATCCGAACAAGACTCTCCCTCAGCCTTCCCTCGCGGAGGCGAAGCTTCCAATGAGGCTCTATGGCTGCCGCATCCGTCGACAAGCTCAAGCTTTTCCGCATCCGCCGCGCGCCAAAAGGCGGCCGCAAGGCGGCGCCAGGACCTGACATCGAAGGAAAAATCCTCGATGCCGCGGAGTTCGTTTTTGGGCATTTCGGCTTCCGGGGAGCGACAACGGCGCTGATCGCCAAGAAGGCGTCTATCGCAAAACCCCACATCTACTACTATTTCGAGGACAAGGAGGACCTGTATCGCGCAGTGCTGGAGCGCGCGATGAACATGTGGGCACGAGACATGGACAGTCTCGACATGACTTCCGACATCGAGACCATCCTCGTTCGCTATATTCACAAGAAGATCGATTTCTCGCGAGATCATCCTCATCTGTCGCGCATCTATGCCAACGAAATCATCAGCGGCGCGCAATTCATTGGCACCTTCATTGAGAAGGTCTCGACCCCCTTGCTGCTCGCCAAAGTCGAGACGATGGAACAATGGGCAGCGAGCGGGGCGATTCGGCAGATCAGCGCTGTCGATCTTTTCTTCTGCATCTGGGCGATGACCCAGGCTTATGCTGATTATTCCAGCCAGATGATCATCATGAAGGGCAAGAGACAGCTCGAAGAGGCTGACTACGCCGCGGCCAAGGCGACGATCGTCCAGCTCGTCCTCGGCGGTCTCGGCCTTGAAGGCAGCAACAAGCCGGCGGACCGGACCGTCCTCGCGAAGCGAGCCCCGCCCAAGTCTGGCGCCTAGCCTATTGTTCGGGCGCCGCTTTTTCCGGGCGCTTCCTCGCTTTCACCAAACCAGACTCGCTTCAACCTGCTCGGCTATCGCGGCTGGTCCTGCAACTCAATCTCCGGTTGCTGGCAACGATTGCGCCAGAGTCCGGCCATCAAATCACAAATTCGTGTTTGTAAAATACTTTTATCGATCGTAAAACTATTTTTTATCTATCGTTATAGAGATGGCATATCGCTTGCTTCGATCCGATCGTCCGCAAAGCGCGGGCATCAACAGCAGGGACTGCGGCTTCCGACGAGGGCAGTTGCACCTGCGCCAGCAAATGCGAGGTAGAGGACATGTCATCCAAGAGCGGCGACGTTCCCACGCTGATGATCACCGGCGCCCATCCGAAGCTTTACAATCACGACCTTGCTCCAACCGCGCCTGAGGGGCGCACCTGGGGTGTATTCAGCCTGTTCGCGATGTGGATGTCGGACGTCCACTCCGTCGGCGGCTACACGTTCGCTGCGAGCCTGTTCTTCCTCGGCCTGACCGGCTGGCAGGTGCTGATCTCCATGTTGGTCGGCATCACGGCGGTTTACTTCCTGATGAACCTGATCGGACGCCCGTCGCTGCGCTACGGCATTCCGTTCCCGGTCGTTGCTCGCATCTCATTCGGGGTGATGGGCGCCAATCTTGCCGCCATGGTGCGGGGCGTCGTTGGAATTGTCTGGTACGGCGTGCAAACCTATTTCGCCTCGAAGGCCGTGCAGGTCCTGATCGTCACCCTGGTGCCGTCGGCCGCCGATCTCACCCACAACAACATCGTCGGCCTGTCTACGCTCGCGTGGTTCAGCTTCCTCTTCATGTGGTTGTTCCAGCTTCTCATCTTCCTGAGCGGCATGGAGCGCATCCGCCGCTTCATCGATTTCTGCGGGCCGGTGGTGTACGTCGTCATGTTCGCGCTGGCGATCTGGATGCTATGGCAGGCCGGTTTCTCGAGCCTGTCTCTCCAGCTGAGCCCGCCGGCAGCTTCCAACGCCGCCACGATTGGCGTGATGGCGAATGCCGCAATGCTGATCGTGGCCTACTTCTCGGCGCTTCTGCTCAATTTTGGTGACTTCGCCCGGTTCGGCAAGAATGAACAGGCCATGAAGATGGGCAACCTCCTCGGCCTGCCCGTCAACTTCCTGGTCTTCTCGATCATCACGGTGATCGTGACGGCCGGTACGCTGAAGGTGTTCGGGGAGGCGATCATGGATCCCGTGCTGATTGTAGAGAAGATCGGCAATCCGTTCGTCGTCATCGTCGGATCGATCACCTTCATCGTCGCGACGATGGGCATCAACATCGTCGCCAATTTCGTTTCGCCGGCTTACGACATCTCCAACCTCAATCCCCAGCGAATCAATTTCAGATTGGGGGGCCTCATCACGTCGATCCTGTCGGTGCTGGTGTGCCCGTGGCTGTTCGTGGCAAGCCCGTCCGCCATCACGCTGTTCGTCAGCATCTTCGGCTCCGCGCTCGGACCGATGTTCGGCATCATGATCGCCGACTACTATCTCGTGAAAAAGCAGATCGTGACAGTCGAGGACCTCTACACGATGTCGCGGAGCGGCGCGTTCAACTATGACGGAGGCTGGAATCGCAATGCGCTGATCGCCCTCGCCCTATCCGGCACGCTGTCCATCGGATTGTCCCTGTTCGGTGCCTATGGACTGATCTTCAACGTCGGCGACTGGGGATGGCTCATCGGTGCCAGCGTCGGCGGATTGATCTACCGAGCCCTCTCGAAGGAGCAAGGGCCGGTTTCCATCATTGTCGGAGCGGGCGAATGAAGTCCGGAGTTGCGGGGCGACCGCCATTTGGGCGGCGCTCCCGCGACACTCTAAGCATGCGCGTTCGGTCGAACGCGCATGCAAGCCTGACACGACGTCGCAGTGATCGGCGGGGATGTCGCTACCTGTTGCCAGCCCCTTCGCCGGTCTTGACTGGATGCAGGTCTGCAACCGCTTCCTCCAATATGGTAGCAACCTCCAGCAGCGAGATCACCAAGCGAGGCATCCGCCTGAGCCTCTCGTCGACCGCGACGGCGAACAGATCGTCCCGCTTCCGGCTACCGAGCAATCGCCATCGCCCGAAGCTGATCTTGTGGACGTTACCAGAGACATATCCGACGGACGCCCATAATTGCTTCGATTCCAGCAGGAGCTCGCCGGCCATCCGATCCATCACGGTGACGATCGCGATCAGATCCTCGGTCGCGGCCGCCAAACCGTGTGCACGGCTGCCCGGATTGTTGTCATGTGACGTCCGCTCGGCCGGCATCTTCGATAACGGCCTAGCTTGCAATTCAGTGAGTTTGTCCACAAGCGCGGCGAACCGGGAGCGGGCAGCGCGGACGAGATCTTCCAGGAAGGACAGATTGGTCTGCGCCGACGCCGACATGACGTGCGGTTTGATCGTTGTGAAATACATCAATGCTCCGGAGACAACACGTGAAAGTTGAAGTGTTGCCTAAATCTAGGGTCACCCGACCCGAGGCGCTTGAATGTCCTGAGCCACGATTGATCAAAACGAGCCTGCAAGGAAATCAGGCAAGGGCATCAAAACGGAACGCAGACTGGGCCGATCGTCTTCGGCCGCGCATTGGGAGTACATCATGACCGATGAAGGCCTCTACGGCGATCGGCTTGCGAAGCTATTTCCAATGATCCGCGATCCAAACTCGGGCCTCGTCAAGTCGCTACAGAAGGGAACGTTCGCCGCGGTGCGGATGGCATATTCCGGACCGGTCGGCGATCCGACGTTGCCGTCGCCTCCCGACGAGGCCTTCGCACTCTGCCTTCGGCTGCGGCATCAGAGAGCTGAGACATGGCTGGATGGCCGATACGCGCCCAAGGGCGCCTTGAAGGACGAGACGAGCATCTACGATCTGCGATGCGAGACGATCGTTCACTTCTATGATCCGTTCGACTTCCTCTATCTATATCTGCCGCATAACGCGCTAAGTGAGCTGGCGAACGAACTTGAAGTTGGTCGCGTTCAATATGAGGTTGCATCGGGTGCAAACTTCCTCGATCCCATCGTGGTTCATCTAGGTCGTTGCCTACTGCCCGCCCTGGAAAGACCTCAAGAGGCCAACGAACTGTTCGTCGGCCATGTTGCGATGGCACTTAATATTCATTTCCTACAGAAGTACTCGAGCAGCCGACCTGGCAATCGCTCTCCCCGCAGCGGACTGGCACCATGGCAGCTTCGGACAGCCAAGGCATTGATTCGCGCGAATCTCGACGGCCAAACTTCTCTGCATCGGATCGCCAGCGAATGTGGCTTGTCCGCGGCCCATTTTGCCCGCGCTTTTAGAGTCAGCACGGGTACACCGCCGCATCGCTGGTTGATGAACCAACGTATCGAGCAAAGCAAAGCTCTGCTGGCAAACTCAACATTGTCACTGACGGAAATTGCGATCAAATGCGGCTTCTCGGATCAGAGTCACTTCACTAGAGCATTCTCGACGCGGGAGGGTACCACACCTGGTCGCTGGCGACTGATCCGGAAGGACTAGGGTTCAGGCTCATCAGGTCTGCCACGGAGGCGCAGGTTCGGTATTGAGCCGCTAGGCGGCCTCGTCATCTGCTCCGATGTCCGATTTGCACAAGAGCCCTTTCCCCGGAACGTCATCGCTAATCATGCCCTCATAGCTCGTTCGATTTCGTGAGTGTCACGGTGTCACGCGAGATTAGCGCGCTCTCAACACAGGACCGCACACGTTTCTCGTCCTGAGATTTTTCTTAATCTCCCGGTGCACACGTCGTGCACACGCTGCCTTCTAACCAACTGGAAATATTGAACTCTCGCTCCAATCCATCATGGGCCAATTTGAGCAAGTAATGGCTAGCTAGTTCCAGCAACTGAGGTCTAGGTCCATACAATCTGCTCAAAAACCCATTGGAGGAGCCCGCCCGCATGCAGAGTTGCACAGAGTGCGACGCGTGATCGTTGGAACGTTGTGGCGCGGCGCGTAATACACATGTGCTACCGGTAGGACGACGTACTGACCGTGGCCACGCGGCCTTTCGCGCATCTGCGGGAGGACGGCCAACGAGAATGAGAATGCAGACGAAGTCGGCAAGGGCAATCGGGCCGTCCTGGCGAGGACCGACTCGGCTCCGAGCTACGTTTTGTCAGAATCGACGGCAGTATGTCCTCGCGCATTTAGGCGCGGGTCGTGGCGCGCGACGCTCGCACGTCGGCGATCGAAGCCGCACCTGAAATTCGCCGCGACAAAACGATGGGACCGGAGTTGCCTCCCGCCCCATCATTGCAACGAGCAGATTTACTTGCCGATACAGGTGGCGACGGTCGCGGGCGTGCAGACATCAAGACCGGTGTAAGTAGGATCTGCGGGCGCGGGCTTGCCCGATTTCATCGCTTCCAGCGCCAACATCGTCTTATAGCCCATTTCGAACGGCCGCTGGCCGACCTGGCCGAGTGACAGGCCTTCCTTCATCTGATCGATCTGCACCGGCAGTGTGTCTGCCACCACAAGGGCAAGTGCTTTCGAGGCGATCTTATCCTTATACGGTGCCACCGCGGCGCGGTTTGCGTCGGGAATGAACTGCGGGAAACCACCGGTCGGAATGAAGGCATCGAGGTTAGGGTTCTTCGCCATGGTGTCAGTGAACTGCTGGACGGATACCGGGAAGTCGTCATTGGTATAAAGCGGACAACCCTGAATCTCGGTCCAGCCGTTCTGGCCCGTCAAGCGGTCACCGGGGGAGGCCGCCGATTTCTTGCCCGACAATGTGTCGCGAATTCCCTGCATCCGCTCATTGTGGTTAGCCGCAGCCGCGCCGCCAGACTGGATGCACACCGTGCCGCCCTTCGGCTTGATCTGCATGGCGAGTTTGGCGAGGTTCGTGCCGATCTCGTAATTGTGGGTGCCGATATAGGCGGCGCGCAGGGCCTTGCTGTCAGGCAGGAGATCGGAGTCCCAGGTAAGAACGGGAATGCCGGCCTGCTTGGCAGCTTGCAATGCCACAGCTACGGCCGCGGCATTGGATGGCGATACGGCAATGCCATTCACCTTCTTGGCGATCAGATCCTGGAGGATTTGCACCTGCTCCTCGCCGCCGCCGTGCTCACCGGGACCTATATACATACATTCAAAAGCCCCCTTCGATTCCGCTTCGGCTTTCTTGCAGCCGTCGCGAGCCTGATCGAAGAACGGGTTGTTCATGTTCTTCGGCACCAAAGCGAAGATATCCTTCGCCTGCGCGCCGGACATCGCCACAGATATGGCGCCGAAGGCGATAGCCGTGCCTAAGAGAAATCCCTTCATCTCGTTTCCTCCTCGTTGACCTTCACTGATTGCCCGCAGTGAATTCGGCTTCTAACGATGCTTTCTCGGCAACAACCGCTCCAAAATGGCTGCAACGATCGACTTGCCACCGGTTTGCATGCCGAGAAGGACCGCGAGAATGATGAAAGCGCCGACAAATGCGCCCTGCCAATTGGAATCGATGCCGGCCATCAACAAGGCATTGCGGATGACCTCCAGAAAGGCCGAACCGATGAAAGCCCCGAAGGCGGTGCCGGCCCCGCCCATCAGGTTCGCGCCGCCGATCACGGTCGCTGCGATGACGCGCAGCTCATAGCCCTGCCCCATGGCATTGATGGCCGAGCCATTGTAACCGAGCAGCAAAAGCGAGGCCAACGACGCGGTGAAGGCGGAAAAGACATAGGCTTGAAATTTGATCCAATCGACCGGGACACCGGTGAGCCGAGCAGCCTGCTCGTTGCCGCCTATCGCAAATAGATGGCGGCCCCAGGCTTTCGAATTGAACACATAGCCGACGATGAGAGCCAGCCCAACCATGACCCAGAAATGCGAAGACAATTCCGGCATCCAGAGCGGTGCCCAACCCACCGGCGCGCGCAAAGGCCATTTCGCCTGACCGATGGCTCTGACGATGGGTGCGTCGGGCCCGAACTGATAGAGCATCTGATTGGCCGAAAACACCACCGCAAGCGACCGCGCGATTGACAGCATTCCAAGCGTCACGACGAAGGAAGGCATACCGACATAGGCCACGAAAAACCCGTTGACCATGCCGCACGCGATCCCGGCGATCATGCCCATCGTGAAGGCGACATACCAGGAATAATGCCAGGTGAGGAATAGGCCGGCGACAATCGCCACCAGGCCCATCACGGACCCAACAGAGAGGTCAATGCCGCCGGTGATGATGACCACGGTCATCCCCATCGCCATGATTCCGATCGGCGCGAAGTTACGCGTGACGTTGGCGGCATTTTCGACGGTGCCGAAGCTCGGTTCATTAATGGCCATGACCATGACCAGGGCGACGAGCGCGATCGTCACCCAGAACGGTTGGCTCGCGATGAGGCGCGCAGTAAAGGTCTGTTCCTTGTTCTCCACGACATCTGAAATTGCGGCATGACCGATTTCGGTCGTCTTGATGAGATCATGCTGCACGGATCGCTCCCGTGATCAGGCCGGTGATTTCTTCCGGCGATGTCGACGTCGTGGCTTTGTCGGCGACTTTGGTGCCGCGCCGCATGACGATGATGCGGTCGCTCACCGCGAACACGTCGGGCATACGATGGCTGATGAGGATGACCGCCACACCCTGGTGCTTCAAGCGGCGGATGAGCTCGAGCACCTCGGCGACCTGACGCACCGAGATGGCGGCGGTCGGCTCGTCCATCAGAACGAGCTTGGCGTTGGAAAGCCGGGTGCGGGCGATGGCCACCGCCTGACGCTGGCCGCCGGACATTTTCTTGACCAGATCGCGCGGTCGCGTTTCGGACTTCAGTTCGTCGAACAATTGGGCCGAGCGGTCGATCATCGCCTGCTTGTTGAGCACTCGGAAGGGCCAGAACCCCTTGTTTAGCTCGCGGCCGAGGAACACGTTTTGCGCGGCGGTGAGATTATCGGCAAGCGCGAGATCCTGATAAACGACTTCGATGCCCTTGGCGCGCGCCTGGATCGGCTTATGGAAATGGCAGACTTCGCCGTCGACGAGAACTTCCCCATCCGTTGGCGGAAAATTCCCGGCAATCAGCTTGACCAGAGTGGATTTGCCGGCACCATTGTCGCCCATCAACCCCACGACCTCGCCGGGCTCGATCGACCAGCTGATGTCGTTTACCGCGTGGATGGCGCCAAAACTCTTCGATACGTTGCGAACTTCAAGCAGAGCCACTCCAGCACCTCCCCTGTCATGCAGCTCTTCCGGCTGCCTTCGGTTCGACTATTTTATCGTAGCCCAGGCTGCCCCCTGCACCTCGGCGGCAATGGTCGTCACTCCTACTCTATCGCTTGCCACGCCCGCACTTTGGACGATCGAACCGCCGTATCGATGATCTTCTGAATTTCCCAGGCTTCGCGAAAATCCGGCCCGCGCCTCTCTCCACCAGCAATCGCTTCCAGGAATTCCGCAACCTCGATCGTCTTGAGATCGTTGAAGCCAAGTTGGTGACCCGGCGCGACGCAGAACAGCCCGTAGGGATGATGCTGGGGCCCTGCCTCGATACGCGTGTAACCGCTATGGCGTGGATCGCCGCTGGTGCGGTAATGAAGCAGTTCATTGAGGCGTTCCTGCGTATAGGCAAGAGACCCCTTTGCGCCGGTCAATTCAAACCCGAGCAGCATTTTTCGTCCTGTCGCCACCCAGTTTGCTTCAATCGTTCCCCGGCATCCCCGCTCAAATCGCACGGTAAGGCGCGCAATATCATCGACTTCGACGGCGCGGCGCTCCGATGCGCCGGCGCGGATGGGGCGGCTCTTGACGACGGTTTCCAAATCAGCATCGACGTGACTGATGGGGCCGAGAAGAAAACGGGCCATTCCGATGATATGGCTGCCGAGATCGGCAATGGCACCCGCTCCACCGCTGGCATCCACGCGCCAATTGTAGGGAGCTTCCGGATCCGCCATATAATCTTCAGCGTGAATGCCGCGAAAGCCGGTGATTTCGCCGAGTTCTCCTGCCGCAATCATGGAACGTGCAAGTTTCAAGATCGGATTTTTGATATAGTTATAACCAACCTGCGTCACGACGCCCGCAGCTTCAGCGGCCTCCATCATGTCCTTTGCGGCATCGGCATTTGGCGCGATCGGCTTCTCGCAATGAACGTGCTTGCCCGCCGCGAGGGCCGCAAGCGCCATTTCGCGATGAACGGTATTTGGCGCCGTGATCGAGACAACCTCAATATCCGGGTCATCGACGAGCGCCTGCCAATCGGTTCGCCAGCGGCGAAAACCGAATTGCTTGGCGGCTTGCTCCGCCGCGTCCCCATTGATATCTGCAACCGATTGCAAAACAGGACGCAGGCTGCCCGGGAAAATGCCGGCAACGGCCCGATAGGCAAAGCTATGGGCCTTGCCCATGAAGCCGGTGCCGATGACGCCTACGCCAATATCACGCATGTCGTCCCCATCCCTATTCTGATCAGACTTTGACAGCTCGGCCCGTCAGGGCAGACTCAAGCGCACAGTCAGCCAAACGAAGCGCCTGGCGACCGTCATGTGGGGTGGTAGGCATTGGCGAACCGCTTTCGATTGCATCGACAAATTGATCGAATTCCGCCTTGTAGGCCTCGGCATATCGCTCCAGGAAGAAATTCAGCAGCGGGTCGCGCACCTCCGTCCCAGTCTTGCTCCAACGCCGGACCGTGGTTGGCCGCAGATTTTCATTTAGCAGCATTCCGCTCGATCCAAAGATTTCCATCCGTTGATCATAGCCATAGACCGCCTCGCGGCAGCAGTTGACATGACATTGTCGACCCGATGCCGTGCGCATCTGAACCATGAGCGTGTCGAAATCGTTGAGTTCGGCCAATCCAGGATCGACAAGTCGGCTGGCCGTCGCCATCACCTCGATCGGCTCTTCGCCGAGCAGCCAGCGCGCCATGTCGAAATCGTGAATCGCCATATCGCGAAAGATACCGCCGGAATGACGGACGTACTCACGCGGCGGCATTCCCGGGTCCCGGCTGGTGATAATGACCTGCCGCACGTCGCCGATTTCACCAGCATCGATCGATCTGCGGAGTTGCCGGGCGCTCGGATCGAAGCGGCGGTTGAATGCCACCATCACGCGGCCGTTCAGCTGCTCGACCTCGTGGACAGCAGCATCCACTTTGGCGATGTCGAGATCAATCGGCTTCTCGCAAAGCACGGCCTTTCCCTTCCGCACCGCGTGAAGCATCAAACTGACATGAGTATCCGTCGGCGTGCCGATAATGACGGCATCGACATCACCTCGCCCGATCGCCGCAACGGGATCAAGAGAGGCCTCGCAACCAAGATGATCGGCCAGATCCTTGGCTGCGGTGCCGTATGGATCGGCAATTATGACAAGCTTTGCCTTAGGATTTCCCGCCACGTTGGCCGCATGAATTTTTCCAATTCGTCCAGCACCAAGAATTGCAACTCGCAACATATTGGAAGCTCCGGCCTATCCTGGGGTCAAGCGATTCCCTTCGCCAAGCCCGCATTGGATGCGCTGACGTAAAGGACACTGGTGTAATGCGGGCAACCTCGTCCTGCACAACGCTTCGAGGCGATTGAACCTCAGCAGCCAGCACGTTGGCGCAAGGTCGTCAGGACGCGATGAAACTGTCTGTCAGACTCACCTCCCATGATCGCAACAGCTTGTGCGGCTCTACTGTCGTTGGACAGCGAGCAAACCTGCTCTTGCGACCTCAGTGACGTTTCCTCGTTTCGAGCTTTGCTTCGGCGCATTCCGCGCGCCTTCACAATTATCGTTGCTTAATTCCAGATTTGCAACAATAATTTCACTATCAGCAAAACGAACTTTTCGGCCCTGACGAATGACGCGGATTCTAAAACGCCAAAGAAGTTGATTTTCAGGCGGCGAGGGAATCGCAGGCGAGGAACGAGAATGCCGACCAAGCGCAGCGGACCAGCAGCGACAATCCCGAAAAATTATGAGGGGATCGTCAACTTGATCACTCGGGAATATCCAAATTTGTCGACTGGATTTCAGCAGATCGCGCGATTCTTGACGCAGAATCCAAATGTGGTGGCGCTCGAATCGATCAATGCCGTTGCCGCCAAATGCCAGACGCATCCATCGAGCCTCGTCCGCTTCGCGCAGAACCTCGGCTACTCCGGCTTCAAACAGCTGCAATCGGTTTTTCAGACAAGGCTGGCCACTGCTGCCCCCGGATTTCGCGAGCGCATCAGCGCTCTCGAAAGTGAGCTTTCACGAAATAAGGACCACGGGAGTCTCGGTTATTTGCGGGATCTGGTCGTGCGCGACATGGCGGCACTTCAAGATCTTCTCGAAGTCATATCGGAAAAGACTCTCGCCGATACCGCCAAACTGCTTGTGCAGGCTGAAACAATTTACATTGCTGGACAACTTCGATCCGAACCCATCGCATCATTGCTCAGGTATCTTCTGACGATGCTGCGCCGCCGTGTCGTCCTTCTCGACCCTGCCGGAGGTCTGGCGCAAGAGATGGCGACGACCATGACCGACCGCGACGTCCTGATCGCGATCGCATTTCGACATTATGCAAAGGAAGTCGTCGTCATATCCGAGGTGGCTGTAACCAACGGAACTCACATCATAGCCATTACGGACAGCCAATTGTCGCCCCTTGCGAAGGACGCCCGGACACTCTTCACGATTCCGGAGGACGAATATCTGTTCTCCAGGTCGCTCGCGGCACCGATGTGCTTGGTCCAGTGCATTGCGATGGCGACGGCTGCCCTGCTTCAGCCGGGCCAGGACTCGACGCCACGAATTCCGACGGTGACCGAAATGGCGCGCAACCGAACTGTCGCGCAAACACGGCAGCAAAGGCGTTCATCCAAGCGATGATATTGAGCGATCCGACTTTTGGCAATTTATCTTGCTAAAGTACGAAATGACAATAAATATTGCCGAAACCGAATATGCACCATCGAAGGTGATCGAGAATTTCGGGAGGAACGCGCATGCCGACGGTTCGCTGCACCATGGCGCAGGCCTTGGTTCGCCATCTGTGCAATCAGTTTACGATCATTGATGGCAGAAAGGAGATGCTGTTTCCCGGCGTCTTTGCCATTTTTGGTCATGGCAACGTCACCTGCCTGTCGGAAGCCTTGGAAGCCGTAAAAGACACCCTACCGACCTGGCGTGGTCAGAATGAGCAGTCGATGGCGCTGGCTGCCATAGGCTTCGCCAAGGCCAAGCGCCGCCGCCAGATCATGGTGGCCACCTCCTCTATCGGTCCCGGCGCACTGAACATGGTAACTGCCGCCGGTGTTGCCCATTCCAACCGCCTGCCGGTCTTGCTGCTCTCCGGTGATACATTCGTCAATCGCCGCCCCGATCCGGTCATGCAACAGGTCGAGCACTTCGGTGACCCTTCGACCAACGTCAATGACGCCTTCCGTGCCGTGACGCGCTATTGGGATCGCATTACCCACCCGGAACAGATCATCTCGTCGCTGCCGCAGGCTGTCGCTGTCCTGCTCGATCCGGCGGATTGCGGCCCAGCTTTCATCGCGCTGCCGCAGGACGTACAGGAGATGGCCTGGGACTATCCGGAAGCCTTTTTCAAACCGACCGTCCATGCCATTCCGCGTCCGCGCGCCGACAAGGATCGTCTGGCTCAGGCGCTCGAAATTCTCAAAAGCGCCAAGCGACCGCTGATCATTTCAGGCGGAGGCGTACGCTACTCCGGCGCCGAAGACGTTCTCGGCGCATTTGCAACGGAGCACGGCATTCCGGTTACCGAAACCATCGCCGGCAAAGGTGCGTTCACGCACCATCACCCAGCTCATATCGGTCCGATTGGCATCGTCGGCTCAACCTCGGCCAATGCTCTGGCGGCTGAGGCCGATGTCATTCTGGCTATCGGCACCCGCTTGATGGATTTTACCACGGGATCATGGACGTGCTTCGCGCCGGACGCGAAATTCATCTCGATCAACGCCGCGCGCTTCGACGCAACCAAGCACCAGGCCCTCGCGGTCATCGGCGACGCGCGCGAAACCCTTGCCGAACTGGCAGCCTCCCTCAAAGGATGGAAGTCAGACGCCAAATGGACAAATCACGGCGAATCCGAGTTCGCCAAATGGAACGCCGCGCTCGATTCCTACCAAAAGCCCACCAACGAACCCGTTCCGACCTATGCGCAGGTGGTTGGTGTCGTCAGTTCGCATGCCGGCGAGCGCGACTATCTCATTGCCGCCGCCGGGGGCCTGCCGGGCGAAGTCATGAAGAACTGGCGCGTCAAACAGCCCAATACTTTCGACTGCGAGTTCGGCTTCTCCTGTATGGGCTATGAAATTGCCGCCGGATGGGGTGCGGCCATGGCTGACCCAACCCGCGTTCCGATCGTCATGGTGGGTGACGGCACCTATATGATGATGAATTCGGATATCTATTCAACCGTCCTCAGCGGCCACAAGATCATCGTGATCGTTTGCGACAACGGCGGTTATGCCGTGATCAATCGCCTGCAGAACGGCAAGGGCGGCGCGAGCTTCAACAACCTGATCAAGGATTGCCGCGTCACGCAACCGTTCTCCGTGGACTTTGCCAAGCACGCCGAATCCATGGGGGCGCTCGCGCGAAAGGTCGAAAGCCTCGCAGATCTCGGTGCGGCGATGGACTGGGCCATGAGCACCGACCGTACCACGGTCTTGACCATCGTCTCCGACGCTTTCACCTGGACACCTGGCGATGCCTGGTGGGATGTCGGCGTGCCGCAAGTCAGCGCTCGCGAGAGTGTTCTTGAGGCCTCGAAAGGCCAACTCGAGGGCAGAAGGAAACAGCGTGTCGGCGTTTAACACCGTTGCATGCGCATAGGCAGCGACATTCCTCGGAGATTCTTATGAAGGCGAAATTGGGCATCGCACCGATCGCATGGTGGAATGACGACCTTGAGGAACTGAGCGACGACGTATCGCTCGAAGAATGTTTGCGTCAAGCGGGCGTGGCCGGCTTCACTGGTATGGAGACCGGGCGCCGTTTTCCGATGGATGCAGCAGTGCTCGGCCCGATCCTGAAAACCCACAAAATGAGCGTCTGCGGCGGCTGGTTCTCCGGCCTGGTGCTTGACGGTGATTTGGAGGAGGAAAAGCAACGCATTGCCCAGCAAATGGCCCTGTTCAAAGCCGTCAACGCGCCCTGCATCGTTTACGGCGAATGCGCACGCACCGTTCAGGGCGACCGTTCGAAGCCTCTGGCAACGAAGCCCAAGCTTTCAGAGGACGAAATCAAGATCTATGCCCGCAAGATGACGACGTTCGGCGAATGGTGCGCCGAACAGGGCATGCCGCTATCCTATCACCACCATATGGCGGCCGTGATCGAGACCGAGCCGGAACTCGACATGTTCATGAAACACTCGGGCGAAGGCATCCCGCTGCTTTTTGATGCAGGCCACATGGCTTTTGCAGGCGGCGACGTCATGCGCGTCATCGACAAGCACCACAAGCGCATCACGCATGTTCACACCAAGGATGTGCGCTTGGATGTGATCGACGAGCTTGACCGCACCAGAGAGAGCTTTCTCGATGCGGTCGTAAAGGGCGCCTTCACGGTGCCTGGCGACGGCTCGCTCGACTTCGCCTCCATCGTCGGACGGCTGGCCTCCTATGGCTATGAGGGCTGGTTCGTCGTCGAGGCAGAGCAGGATCCAAAAATCAATCCACCGCTTGCAATGGCAAAGAAGGGACACGCGGAGCTGGTGCGCGTGATGGCGTTGGCTGGCTATGAGGTCGTGCAATGAACCGCGGGATCAGAAGGAGTGCGTGATCCCCGGCGGTACACCGGTGGCTCGGCGCGGCGATTGCCCAGAAAGGCCATTGCGAACGGATCGAACGCGTCCGAAAGGCGTTTGGTCGGAGAAGCCTAGAGGAGCTAAGAAATGGGCGTTGGCGTGGGTGTCATTGGAACGGGCGTGATGGGTTCAGAACATGCGCGCCTTGTGAATCGCGAGGTCCCCGGCGCGCATCTGGCGGGGGTCTTCGATGCCGACGCCACCCGCGCGAAAGCGGCCGCGGCGGGCGCCACTGTCTTTCCTGACCCTCGATCCCTGATTGCGTCAGATCGCATTGGAGCTGTCATCATTGCTACGCCGGACGCGACCCATGGGGAGCTGGCCCTGGCCTGCCTCGAAGTCGGAAAGCCCGTGCTGTGCGAAAAACCGCTGGCTTCCTCGGCGGCGGAGGCCCTGCGCGTGGTTCAGGCGGAAGTTGCGTTGAAGCGCAGGCTGATCCAGGTCGGCTATATGCGCCGGTTCGATCCCGGCTATCAGGAGATGAAGCGGATAAAGGACGACGGCGGTGTGGGGGCAACCGTCTTGCTGCACAACGTCCACCGAAACGTTAGTGCGCCGGAGTGGTTTACCGGGCCGATGGCGGTGACGAATTCATTCGTGCATGAAATCGACATCAGCCGATGGCTAACCGGATCGGAAATGGTCTCGGCTCATGTCGCCAGCGGGCCCGGCGGCGAACCGCTGATGATCACGATGCGGACCGACCGCGACGAGATCGTGTCGACCGAAGTCTATATCAACGCCGCCTACGGCTATCATGTCCATGCCGAACTGGTAGGCCGGCAAGGAACAGTCGCGCTAGCGCTGCCTTCGCTCACGATGCGCAACAAGGACCGCATTGGCGGAGTCTCCTATCCCGGCAATTGGATTCCGCGCTTTGCCGACGCCTATCGCAGGCAGTTGACGGACTGGATCAGCGCGGTGACGACAGGAACTCCGGTCGGGGCAAGCGCCTGGGACGGCTACATGGCCTCGGCCATCGCCGAGCAGATCGCAGCAGGTCTAACCGAGGACCGTGCGACGACGTTCAAATACCCGTCACGTCCGTCGTTGTACGACTGAACCCATAAGCCGAACCACAGGCGGAACGTTTCATCCCCTTTTCAGGCGTTGCATCGGCGAAACTCGGGAGAGAATTGATGATCAACTATGCCGTCGTCGGCGTCGGCTGGATCTCGCAGCAAGCGTTTCTGCCCGGCGTGGTTCAGTCCGGAAATTCGCGGGTTGCCGCCATCGTAACGGGCGATCGCCCGAAGGCGGCGCGGCTCGCGGACTTCTACGGCATTGGCAAGGTTGTCGGCTATGATGGCTACGACGCCCTGCTGGACGACCCCGGAATCGACGCGGTTTACATCGCCTTGCCGAACCACATGCATGCTGATTTCGCCATTCGGGCGGCGCGTGCCGGCAAGCACGTCATGGTCGAGAAGCCACTCGCCGTCAGCGCAGACGAAGGCCTCGCTATGATCGCCGCTGCGCGCAGCGCCAACGTATTTCTGATGACGGCTTACCGGCTGCACAACGAACCTGGAACCATCGCCGTCCTCGAACACATTCGCGCTAACACAATCGGACGGCCGCTGTTCTTTCAGTCGCTGTTCAGCTTCCAGGCGTCGCCGGGGAATCATCGGTTGCAAGCAACGGCCTGGGGTGGGCCGCTTCAGGACGTCGGCGTCTATTGCATCAACGCCGCCCGTCACATCTTTGGAGAAGAGCCGATCGAAGCCACAGCGACGGCGCACCGGCCGGTCGACGATCCGCGCTTTGGCGAGGTGGACGCCTCGGTGGCTGCAACGTTGCGATTTCCCTCGGGCGGCCTCGCTCAGTTCGTCGCCAGCTTCGGGGCAGCGGCCGTCGACAATTACCGGGTCGTGGGAACGTCGGGCGACCTGGAACTCGATCCCGGCTTCAGATTCGAGGCTGCGACACGGCTGCGGCTGCGCCGTGACGGAAAGATGACCGAGACCCAGTTTCCGCAGATCGATCATTTTGGCGCGCAGGTCGCGTATTTCTCGGACTGCATCAAGTCAAGAACGCCGCCGGAAGCGGATGGCGACGAGGGTTTGGCGGACATGCGCGCACTCCTCGCCATCGAGCGGGCCGCTTCAACCGGACTACCGCAAGCGATTTCGGTTCATCCGCGCTCCCGCCATCCGACTCCCGACATGGTGCGGCTTACTCCCGTAACTGATCGTCGCCTCGTTCTCTGATTGCCAATGCCGGTTACAAAAATCGAAGGACAATCGTCATGAGTGGACTGACTGGAAAAGTTGCGGTTGTTACCGGTGGTACCCAAGGGCTCGGCGCGGCAATCGCGCGGTTGTTTGCCGATCGCGGCGCATCCGGCATTGTAACCTGCGGCCGTTCTGCGGCAAAAGGACAGGCAAAAGCCCGAGAAATTCAGGATGCAACCGGCACGAAGGTCGTGTTTGTCGCCGCCGATTTGAGCAAGGTCGAAGACTGCCGGGCCGTCATCGCGAAAGCCGACGTCGAATTCGGCCGGGTCGACGTGCTGGTGAATGCTGCTGGAGTGACGGATCGCGGCACGATCCTCGATACGTCGCCTGAATTGTTTGACAAGATATTCAATGTCAACGTTCGCGGTCCGTTTTTCCTGATGCAGGAAACGATCAAGATCATGCGCCGTGAAAAGATCGCGGGCAACATCGTCAATATTGGTTCGATGTCGGCCAAAGCCGGCCAACCGTTCATCGCTGCCTATTGTTCGTCCAAAGGCGCCCTGGCAACGCTTACGGAAAATACGGCCTATGCCGTCATGCGTAATCGTATCCGCGTCAACGGGCTGAACATCGGATGGATGGCCACCGAAGGCGAGGACCGGACTCAGATCGAGCATCATGGTGCAAGCTCGGACTGGCTGAAGCAGGCGTCGGCCGCCCAACCATTTGGCCGTCTCATTGACCCCCATGAAGTTGCGCGCGCCGTTGCATTTCTGTCGACGGATGAGTCAGGTCTGATGACGGGGTCCATGGTGAACTATGACCAGTCAATCTGGGGCGCATACGGCTCCTCGCCACAGCCTGAGTCCGCGCTGTAGACCAAGCGCTGCTCTCCTTTCCACCAAGCGGGCCACGGTCGAGATTGAAGCAGCTTCGTCTCTGCCTCCTCGGAAGCCTCATACGGGTGCGCACGAGGTTTGCACACTTGGCGCTATCCTTGGAGAGATCGCGGCGGCCATATTCACTGGAGGAGCTTTGTCCAGACCAGCCCAACGCTTCCGTGGCTCCGTAATACCCTACATTTCCGGCTACGTCATAGCGGCATCCCGCCTCGAGGGCGTCGCACCGGCTTCGATATCCTGAAGCAACTGCAGCAATCTGGCGCCTCCCTCCATCAGATCGGCCTTGATGGACTGTTTCACGGCCCGGCGATTCCTCGCAGTAACCGTCTTGCACGCTGAGATGCTGATGCCGTCCGGGATAGGTCGGCGTCGCATGCGGATACAACATATTGAGCAGAGGTCCGTTGCGAAGCCAAATCGTCTCGAGCAGCTCGGGCGCGTTGGCGGCTTTATAGAGCGTGTAGTGGAATTGCCAGTTCGCTTGCACGGCCTCGCGCCGGCGACTGCCGCGTTCTGCCGCGACCAGCGCTTATGATACTCCTTGAGATTGGCGATATCAGCCTTGGAGATCCGGGCGCGGACTTGCGCGTATTGTTCTCGAGCGGTCGAGTTTGAGCGCGGTGTCGCGAGATCATTCATTCTACTGAGATATTTTGCATCCGATCGATCCCACATGAAATTGGACCGATTGAGAAGCCGGTTTGACGAGGCTTCCGCTGGCCGGCTCTTCTAGGGCCATATATGCATGAATTGGAAGGGGGGAATCACAGCGATTCGAGGCGGCGCCAGCCATGCAGCACGCGGCGTTCATGCGAGGCGAACGCGAAGAAGCTACCGCCGCCAGCGGGCTGGTCATGGGCACGATCAATCCCCAAACCGGAGTAATGGCAGTATAAGAGAGTACCAACGCCGCCGTGGCCGACAAAGAGCACGTCGCCCGGCGTGTTGCGGGCCAGCACATGCTCGACCTCGCGGGCGATGCGCAGCTGGGCGTCAAGCGCTCGTTCCCAGCCACGAATGCTGATGTGGGGTTGCGCGAAGAACTGATTGGCCGTCGCCTCGAACTCGTCGGGGACGAGGAAGCCTGTGGCCGATCGGTCGTTCTCGTGCATCGCTTCGCGCACCTCCACGTCGACTCCCAGCTTTGCTGCAATGATCTCAGCGGTCTCGATCGCCTTTCGCTCTCCGCTGGAGATGACCTGCGTGGTACCTGACAGCAGTCCCGTCGCCGTCACGGTTTCCGTACGCGCTCTGCCGACCTCACTCAGGCCCCAACAGTGAACGGGAACCGACGGATCGATGTTCACCTGAGGATGGGTCAGATAGCGTACGACATTTGTCATGACTGAACGATCGCACCCTCACACCTGCTTGCAGTCGGCATCACATCGCCTCCCTTAACGGGTTTATGTGGCAACACGCAGGCCAGAGGCGTCGAAGACGTGGACATCGGGACTCGCGGCAACGAGAGTCATCGTCTCGCCCGGCGCCGGCGTCTGGCGGCCGCGGACCTCCGCAACGAACATCCTGCCGTCGACGCGGCGCAGATAGGCAAAGGAGGCCTCGCCGAGCCGTTCGACCAGCTCGACGACGCCTTCGGCGGCGAAGAAACCGGCCTCGCCCCGGACAAGATGCTCCGGACGGACACCGACCGTCAGCGCGTCGCCGACCTTCAGCGATCCCGCCGGAATGTCGAGGTTGCGAAACGCGGTGCCGGCCACGCGCGCACGTCCGCCCTCGATGCCTTCGACCTCTGCCTCGAAGAAATTCATCGCAGGCGATCCGATGAAGCCGGCAACGAACAGATTGGCGGGTTCATAGTAGAGGTCGAGTGGTTTTCCGACCTGCTCGATGCGGCCCTTGTTCATCACGACGATGCGGTCAGCAAGTGTCATCGCCTCGACCTGATCGTGCGTGACATAGACGATCGTTGATTTCAGTAACCTGTGCAAATTCGCGATTTCAACGCGTGTCGAGACACGCAAGGCTGCGTCGAGATTGGAGAGCGGCTCGTCGAACAGGAAAACAGCGGGCTCGCGCACGATCGCACGGCCGATCGCAACACGCTGGCGCTGACCGCCGGAGAGATCGCGCGGATAGCGCTCGAGCAGCTCCTCAAGCCGCAGCATGCGAGCCGCTTCCGCGACGCGCCGTTCGCGCTCGGTTGGCGGTACGCCAGTGAACTTCAATCCGAACGTCATGTTCTTGCGCACATTCATGTGCGGATAGAGTGCGTAGGATTGGAACACCATCGCGATGCCGCGTTCGGCAGGCGCGAGCGCATTGACAAGCTTGCCGGCGATATGGATATCCCCACCCGATGCACCATCGAGCCCGGCAATCATCCGCAGCAGCGTCGACTTGCCACAGCCCGAAGGGCCAACGAGAACGACGAATTCGCCGTCCTCGATGCTCAGGTTGACGTTGTTGAGCACCGTCGTCGCGCCATAACGCTTGTTGAGCTGCTCGATGCGCAGATTGGCCATTCTGACAACCTATTTGACTGCGCCGGAGGTGAGGCCCGCGATGAGTTGGCGCGAAAGGATGACGTAGATCACGACGACCGGCAGGATCGCCATCGACAGTGCGGCGAGCACGGAATTCCAGTCGGTGATGTACTGCCCGAGAAACTGCTGCACGCCGAGCGTCACCGTGTGGGTCGAATCACTCGAGGTCAGGATCAATGGAAACCAGAGGTCGTTCCAGATCGGCACGATGGTGAAGACAGCGACCGTTGCGATCGCCGGTCGCAGTAGCGGGGCGACCACCTCGAAGAAGATGCGCGTTTCCGGGACACCGTCGCAGCGCGCGGCATCGCGCAAATCCTTGGGAATCTGCTGGATAAATTCGCTCAATATGAAGATCGACATCGGCAGGCCCTGCGCGACATAGACCAGAATCAAGGCAGTCAGCGTGTCGTTAAGGCCAGCGGACCGCATCATGTTCAGGATTGCGACGGAGCCAAGCCGGATCGGCACCATGATGCCGATCGACAGAAACAGCGCCAGCGCCGTCGAACCGCGGAAGCGGTACTCTGTAAGCGCCCAAGCCGCCATCGCCCCGAACAGCAGGACGAGCGCCATGCTAACGAGGGTCACGATCAGCGAATTCGAATAGTAAGTGAGGATATGTGAGGAGCGAAAGACCTTCTCGTAACCGACCAGGCTGAAGGTTGATGCGTCCGGCAGCGCGAGCGGACTCCCGAAGATGGCACTGCGCACCTTGAACGAATTCATCACGACGAGCAGGATTGGACCTACCGCCAGAAGGCTGTAGGCAATCAGGACGAGATGGACACCGATGCTCCTTGCGCGCTGGTCCGTCGTCATGCCTCCCCCTCAGAAAGCGTAACGGCGGATGCGCCGCTGAACGAGGAAGAGATAGAGGCAGAGACCGAGCAGGATGATGAAGAACATCACGGTCGCGACCGCGGCGCCCATCGTCGGATTGCCGAGCTGGAGCTGATTGCCGAAGAAAGTGCGGTAGAAAAACGTACCGAGGATGTCGGTGGTGAAATTCGGCCCCGCAAGCGCGCCCTTGACCGAGTAGATCAGATCGAAAGCGTTGAAGTTGGCGACGAAGGTCAAGACCGAGACCAGGCTGATCGTCGGGAGGACGAGCGGAAGCTTGATGTGGAAGAAGATGCGGAACTGTCCGAGCCCGTCGACGCGTGCCGCGTCGATCAACTCTTCGGGGATGTTGAGCAGCGCGGCGTAGATCAACATCAACGGGATGCCGACGAATTGCCAGACAGAAATGAGGGATAGGGTGACGAGCGCGCTCGATTCGAGCCCCAGCCAGGGAGCAAATAGTGAGCCCAATCCGACGGCCTTCAAAGCGCCAGCCGCTACGCCCCAGAGCGGCGAAAGGATCAGGTTCCAGGAGAAACCGACAATGACAACCGACAGCATCGTCGGGAGAAACATCACGGTTCGATAGAAGCCCTTGAGCCTAACGCCCGGCAGGCTGAGCAATCCCGCGAGCGCAATACCGATCGGATTCTGCACGCACATGTGCACGGCGAAGAATATCAGATTGTTTCTGAGGGCATTCCAGAATGGCTTCGACCAAAGCGCATCGCCGAGCAGCGTTTCGAAATTGGCGAGGCCGACGAATGATCGGGCTCCGGACGGATCGCTCGTGTAGGTGGAGAGCGCCATTGTCGCGAGGAGCGGATAGATCGAAAACAGGGAATAGATCGCTACCGCAGGCCCGAGAAAGAACAGCAGAAGGCCTGCGCGTTTTGCGCGAGGCATCTGGACGGTGATGTTGGAGACCGGTTCAGGCATGACGGGAAGAGAGCACCTACCGTGCGTTATCGTCGCTGTCCGCTTGCGGCTCGTGCCATCTCTTGGCGAAGCGTGCAGCAACTATCGACCAAGGACAGTCCCTCTCCCCGCGAAAGCGGAGAGAGGGACCTCTACATTACTTGGTGGGCTTGTACCACTTGTCGAGGCCGTCCTGGAGTTGCTTGCCGGCAGCCTCGGGCGTCAGCTTGCCGTTGACCACCTGCGCGGACACGTTCCAGAGCTCGTTTTCGAGATTCGGCGTGCCGCGCGATAGTATCTGATACGAATTGCGGATCGTCGACTTGCAGGCCTGCCGCCATCCGACCATCGTCGCAGCGACATCGTCTTCGACCTTCACCGGAGTCTTGGCAAGGGGGAAGAAGCCCGGAAGCGCGTTGGCGTAGATCGTTGCGAATTCCGGTGTCGTCAGCCATTCCAGGAACTTCTTGGCTTCCTCCTTGTTCTTCGAGGCTGCGTTGACGCCCATCGCGATGTCGGTGTGATCCGAGATATAGCAATCCGTCGTGCCGGCCGGCTGCGGCGGCGGGAATGCACCCATGCCGAATTTCGCCTGGCCCCGGAACGTCGAGATGTCCCACGAGCCAGCCGCATAGATCGCGCCCTTGCCGAGCGAGAAGAGGTTCTGACTGTCGGCGTAGGTCTGCGCCTGGAAGCCCGATCCGAGATACGGGGCCCAGCTTGCGATCTCCTTGAAGGCCGTGACATATTGCGCGTCGGTGAGCTTCTCCTTACCAGCAATCAGATTGGCTCGACCCGTCTCGCCCTTCCAATAGTCGGGACCGATGTTCTGGAAGCCCATGGTTGCGGCCTCCCACTGGTCAGCCGTGCCCATCACCAGCGGGACATAAGTCCCTTCCTTCTTCAGCTTATCGAGCACGGCATGGAATTCGTCGAGCGTCTTCGGCTCGGTTACGCCGACCTTGGCGAAGGCCTCCTTGTTGTAGATGAACCCGGCGATAACGGAGGCGATCGGAACACAGAAAGTGGTTTTGCCATCGTCGGTTTGCCACGCAGCCTTTGCGACATCGGAGAAATTGTCCATGCCCTTGATGCTGTCGACGCTGTCGAGCTGATGCTTCTGGTAGAGCGCGAGCGAGGCATCGAACGGACGGCAGGTAATAAGATCGCCGGCGGTGCCGCCATCGAGCCGCGCGTTGAGGGCGGCATTGTATTCCTTGGGTGCCGAGGGCGCGAATTCGATCTTGATGTCGGGATATTGCTTGTTGAAGGCGGGAATGATCTTGGAGTTCCAGATGTCGGCGTCATCATTACGCCAGCTCTCGATCTTCAATGAGCCTGCCTTGGCCGACGCTAGCCCGGCGAGCAACGCCAACGCGGCAACCTCAGCTCCCAATGCGGCCTTGAATGTCCGTCTCATGCTACGCTCCCTTGTTCGGGCCTTCGCCCTTGATTCCGTTGACCCTCGCGCGGCGCAACGCGTCGTCTATGCGGCCTTCCGCAGCAGCGAGCCAGTTGACGGCTTCGCTCATGCTGGCGGCGCCGCAGGCAATCAGCACCGCTGGCTTGACATCGCCGCCGGCCTCACGCAAGGCCGCTGCCGCTTTGGCGTCGCTGACGCTCGCGATCGTTGCGACGATCCCGCGCGCCCGCTCGCGCAACTTGGCGTTATCGGCCTTCAGATTGACCATCAGCCCCTGGTGGATGTGACCGAGCTCGAGTCCCATCAATGACGAGAGCATACCGAGCGCGGCCTTTTGCGCGGCGCCGGCCGCGAGCCGCGTCGAGCCGCGCAGCACCTCCTCTCCGCTTTCGAGCAGGATCGACGCGTCGGCGCCGATGAGCAACGGCGAGGCCGGATAGTGCGCGATGCCGACCACGAAGGCGCCGCGGCGACGCGCCTCTGCCGCCGCAGCGACGGTGAACGGCGTCGAGCCGCTCGCCGATACAGCGATCACGGCGTCGCGGGACAGATCGCCAAGCTCGGTCATGGCCCCCTCACCGGCGACAGCATCGTCCTCCACCGCGCCGTCGATGCGAAACGGCTCGGCGGTCCCGCCGGGCAAGACAATCGCGATGCGGCTCTGGTCAAGGCCGAATGTACCGGGAAGCTCGGCAGCATCTTCGGCCGCCGCAAGGCCGGAAGACCCCGCACCGGCATAGACCAGACGCCCGCCGGCTCGCCAAATGGCGGCGAGCCGAAGTGCCGCCGCGCGGATGTCGGTGGAGGCAGCCGCGACCGAAGCAATCGCCCGGCGGTAGGAAGCGAGCATCGCGTGCGCAAACTTCGCCTCATCGGTCGTCACGACGTCAGTGGTGTCGCCGCACCTCTCTCCGCCCGACTCCAAGTTCGGCAGTACCGACATCGTGAATACCAATGGTAGATACCTCTTGTATTCGTTTTAGCCACGTGACATACCACTTGTCTAGAGGCGTTAAGAATTTTTTTAGGAGGCTCCTTGGCGACAGCCCGGTTCTTTCTCGGAGTAGACGGCGGCGCCACCCGTTGCCGCGCGAGATTGCGGGACTCGTCTGGCCGCGAGCTCGGGCGCGGCCTCGGGCCGGCTTCGAACATCTATCTGGACTTCGACGAGGCGATGCGGGTCGTGCGTGAAACCATCGAATCCGCGATCAGCGCCGGCGCGCCACGGCAGGAGATCGCCCTCGGCCTGAGCCTTGCCGGGCTTTCGGACGACAACGAAGCGAAGCGTGTTTCCGCCGCCCTGCCCGGCTTCGCACGCATCGTCGCCGTTAATGATGCTGTCGCCGCCTGCGTGGGAGCCAATGGCGTCGGTGACGGAGGCCTAATCATCGCGGGCACGGGCTCGGCGGGCATCGCTCGCCTGGGAGAACGAACGACGATAATCGGCGGACGCGGCTTCTGGCTGGGTGACGACGGATCCGCCGCACGCCTCGGCGAATCGGCATTGCGCGCGACGCTGCGTGCGATCGACGGCCTCGAGCCGATGAGTGGGCTCGCCCAGGCGCTCGGGCGACGTTTTGATGATGATCCATTGCGAATGAGCCGCTGGGCAGCGGAGGCCAGACCCAGAGACTATGGCTCCTTCGCCCCCCAAATCCTTGACATCGCCAGGTCCGGAGACAAGCGCGCACGCGAAATCGTCGGGGAAGCGGCCTGCGCGATCGCGGCGCTCGCGAACGCGCTGAACGCGCTCGGCGCCGAGCGCATTGCGCTCGCGGGCGGCTTCGGCGAGCCCTTGCGCCCGTTCTTGCCGCCTGATGTTGCCAAGCGCCTCGCCCAGCCGCGGCGCGACGCAGTCGACGGCGCGATCCTTCTCGCCGGCGGAACGCTCGCGGAGGACGCGGCATGTCCATGACGGTCGAAACGGCGCCGGGCCAAAAGCTCTATCGTGCCGTGGTCGACGCGCTTCGGCGCGAGATCGAGACCGGACGCTTCGCGGAGACGCAACTGCTTCCGGCGGAGCGGGTGTTGTGCGAGCTGCTCGACATATCGCGCACCACGCTGCGAAAGGCGATCGCCGATCTGATCGCCGAAGGCGTGCTGTATCACCGCCACGGCGCGGGCACCTTCATCCATCGCGCAACGCCGCGCGTCGAACAGCCCTCGTCGCGCCTGACGAGTTTCACGGAAGACATGCGGCTGCGCGGATTGGAGGCTAGCTCCCGCGAGCTCGAACGCGGCGTGTTCCTGCCGACGCCGGAAGAGGCGATGATGCTTGGCGTACGACCGAACGACCGCGTGTTCCGGCTCGGACGCCTGCGCCTGGCCGACGGTTCGCCCATGGCAATCGAACGCGCCGCCGTGCCAATACGCTTTCTTCCTGAACAGGATTCGGTTGGCGCCTCGCTCTACGAGGCACTCTCCGCAAGGGGCTTCAAGCCAACCCGGGGCTTGCAGCGCTTGCGTGCGACCATCCTCGAACATGCGGATGCTGAACTGCTCTGCGTCGCGCCGGACAGCCCGGCGCTCTACATCCAGCGCATCGCCTACCTCGCCGACGGAGCCTGCGTGGAGTTCACGAAGTCCTGGTACCGTGCCGACGCCTATGATTTCGTCTCCGAACTCACGCTGTCGCCCCCGGCCCGAAAGACGCACCGATGAGGACACACATGCTGCAGGAGATCGGCGAGGCCGGCGAAGCGGCTGCGCGCCAGCTCGGTCAGAATGCTGAACGGCTCGCTGAACTCGGAGCGCGCCTGCGTGCCCTCGATCCGCCGCTCGTCGCAACCATCGGCCGTGGTTCGTCGGATTGCTGCGCGCTCTATCTGAAATATCTCGTCGAGATTGTTTCGGGGGTGCCTTGTGTCTCCATCGGCCCCTCGATTGCGACGCTTTATCGGACGCCGATGCGGCTCGAAGGGAGCGTTTCCGTCGCGATCTCGCAATCGGGACGCAGCCCGGACATCGTGGAAATGCAGCGTGCCGCACGAGACGGCGGTGCGCTGGCCCTCGCATTGGTCAACGATGTGGCCTCGCCACTCGCGCAGGAGGCCGAAATCCTGCTGCCGCTCTGCGCCGGCACGGAACGTTCCGTCGCCGCGACCAAATCGATGGTGGCCGGTCTCGTCGCGGGGGCGAGCCTCGTCGCGGCATGGCGCGAGGATCGGCAGCTCGCAGACGCCCTCGCCGGCCTGCCGGACGTCCTGCGCGCCCAAACAACGCCCCCACCCGCGACGATACTGGAAAGACTTGCAAACGCCCGCAGCGCCTTCGTGCTCGGCCGGGGCGCGACGCTCGCGATCGCCGCGGAAGCGGCACTCAAACTCAAGGAAACGTGCGCGATTCACGCCGAGGCCTACTCCGCGGCCGAGGTGCTGCACGGCCCGGCCGAACTTGTAGCGTCGGGCTTCCCCGTCATCGCCTTCCTGCCGTCCGACCCGGCGCGCGAAGGCATGCTGCCGACGCTCACGGCGTTGGCCGACGCCGGAGCGACGGTGATCGTAATCGAAGCAGGCGGCGCCGATCAGTCGGATCGTCTCGCTACGGCACGAGTCGAGGCTCCCCTGTTGGAGCCCATCGTCATGATCCACCGCTTCTACCGGCTTGCCGAAGCGCTTGCGCTCCGGCTCGGGCGCGATCCCGACCGCCCGCGCAATCTGCGCAAGGTAACGGAGACCGTCTGATGATCGTTCTGACCGGCGCGCGGATTTTCGATGGAGAACGCTTTCTCGATGACCGCGCGGTTGTCGTCGAAGGAGCGCGCATTGCCGCAATCGTTCCCCACTCCGAGAGACCAGACGGCGCAGTGCGGGATCTCGGCGGCGGCCTGCTTGCGCCCGGCTATGTCGACGTTCAGGTCAACGGCGGCGGCGGCGTCCTATTCAACCAGGACCCGACGCCCGAAGGCATCGCCCGCATCGCGGCCGCGCACCGTAAACACGGGACCATCGGGCTGCTGCCGACGCTGGTGACCGACGCGCCGCAGGTGATGGCCGCTGCCATCGCTGCGACGGGCGAGGCGCGGCGTCTGACCCCTGCGGCACTCGGCATTCACCTGGAAGGGCCCTTCCTGGATCCGCGCCGCAAGGGGGCGCATGAACTCAGCTACATCCGCGACCTCGGGCGCGACGACATCGCGACAATCGCCAAGGCAGATTGCGGCGCAGTCATGCTGACGCTCGCGCCCAATCGGGTCGGGACCGAGAGCATCGCCGAGCTCGCGCGGCATGGCGTACTCGTCTCGCTGGGCCACTCCGACGCGAGCTACGAGGAGGGGCGCAGGGCCGTGGAGGCAGGCGCGCGCGCGTTCACCCATTTGTTCAACGCGATGAGCGCACCGACCGGGCGCGAGCCGGGCATGGTCGGTGCCGCGCTCGATCTAGACGAGGCGTTCGTCGGCCTCATCGCCGACGGCCATCACGTCCACGAGGCGAATTTGCGCATCGCGCTTGCTGCCAAGCGGCGCGATCGCTTCATGCTGATTACCGACGCGATGCCGCCGGCGGCTGGCGGCCCCGATCATTTCGATCTTCAGGGCCGCCGCGTGACGTGCGTTGACGGCTGCCTGCGGCTCGACGACGGGACGCTCGCCGGCTCGGTTCTGACCATGGATGAGGCGGTGCGTTATGCGGTCAACGTCGTTAGGCTTCCGCTCGCCGATGCCCTCGCAATGGCATCGCGCGTTCCGGCGACGTTTCTCCGGCGCGATACTGAACTCGGCCGTATCGCACCAGGCCATCTCGCGAGCCTCGTGCATCTCGACGACGAGCTGCGGGTGCTGGAAACCTGGATCGAGGGCTGCCCCTCAATACCTGACTGAAGGACACAATTGAGCCATGTCCTCGCTCTCCCTCTCCCCCACACAAAATGTTCGCGTTCTCGTGGTTGGCCTCGGCACCATGGGAACCAGCCATGCCCGCGCCTACAGATCGGTCGAGGGTTTCGAACTCGTCGGTCTTTGCACCTCTCGCGCGGCCGATCGCGACGATCTCGAGGCCGAGTTTCCCACTCTTCCCCGCTTCGAAAGCTTCGACGAGGCGCTTACGCGTTTGCGTCCCGACGCAGTCGCGATCTGCACCTACACCGAGCATCACGCCGCCATGGCGTTGCAGGCTTTCGCTGCTGGCGCGCATGTTTTCTGCGAGAAGCCGCTGGCCGACACGCTGGATGTCGCGCGGCAAGTCGTCAGTGCTGCACGCGCGGCCCGAAAGGCGCTCCTGATCGGCTATATTCTGCGCGTACATCCCGCATGGTCACGGTTCGTCGAAATCGGCCGAACGCTCGGAAAGCCGCTCGTGATGCGCATGAATCTCAACCAGCAGTCTGCGGGCTCCTTCTGGGAGGTGCACAAGAAACTCATGCGATCGACTTCACCGATCGTCGATTGCGGCGTCCATTACGTCGACATCATGTGCCAGGTGACGCGAGCGCGTCCCGTCGCGGTCCATGCGGTCGGGGCGCGACTGACCAGCGAGATCGCGCCGGCCATGTACAATTACGGCCATCTTCACATCATGTTCGACGACGGATCCGTCGGATGGTACGAGGTCGGCTGGGGTCCGATGATGAGCGAGACCGCTCATTTTGTGAAGGACATGATCGGCCCAAACGGCAGCGTGTCGATCGTCGCAAAAGAGAGTGCCGATGCGGGCGCGCATTCGGCGGAACATGATACGCATACACGGACCAACGCGCTTCGCATCCATCACGCGGCGCGCGACGCCGAAGACCGCTTTGCGCAGCCGGACGAGTTGATCTCGACTGCTGATGACCCCGACCATCAGGAGCTCTGCGAGCGCGAGCAGCGGCTGTTTCTGAGTGCGGTCCGTGGCGAGATAGACCTGTCCGAGCATCACGAGGACGCGATCAACTCACTCCGCATCGTCTTTGCCGCCGACGAGAGCGTTCGAACCGGTGAAGTCATACGCCTGTAGATCCACACCTGTTGAACGCACCGCGGCAGGAACGAGTAGAGAAATATCCATCTGCAGCGGAATCAACGGCGAGCGATTAGGCCTCACCGACAGCTTGAATGGCGTGCTGTCATCGCCCGCGCACATGCTCCACCCAATCCTAGACGAGGCACGGATACGTCGATCCACTTTTACCGACACCGGAAAGCCGCGACGAGCGGTCGAGGCCGAACAATCTCCAGCTTCTGCAAGCACCTGATGGTGCGGACCTCGGCCGGCATGTCCTCATTGGGATTAGTTTTCCAGTCGCTTACGCCGACCTCGCCCGCATACATGTCGCCTTTGGAATCCAGTGCAATGCCGCGCGGTGCGAGAAACTAGCCGCTAGCAAGACCGGGACCATCCTCGCCGTCGAGCCGCGCAATGCGCTTTCGGTTGGCGTCCACAATCGATAGCCGCGGGCCAAGCTTGGGCACCTTGCGGTTGACCGGCATGGCGGGACCGAGTTCGCCAACAACGATGTCGGGTTCCTACGGCCCCAAGGTCTGCTTTGATTGGCCGACGCAAGATTTTTCTTGATCTCCCGGTGCACACGCCGTGCACACGGCGCCTCCTAGCGCATTGAACCGCTTAAACTCTCGCTCCAACCCATCATGGGCCAATTTGAGCTAGGTACAGCAAAACACCAGCAACTTGTCAGGCTTAGCCCGATTTGTACCAAGTTAGGCAACCGATCGCATGACGTCCAGTTTTGGCCGCGGACGGACCGAGTGGCGAATGAAGCCGGCGCATGAAGACGTATCTCTCGGCCGGCTTGCCGTCCTCGGGACACAGCGGCGCGTCGCTGCGGCTCGCCGAGATGTTGACGATCTCCGGCGAAGTGTCGCGGTACATATCGGCGAGATCCGACAGCGTAGTTTCGACCTTGAGCCCGCGGTCCTGCCGCACCGCGCCTGCTGCGGCCCCGCTGCGCCTTGATGACGCCGTCGGCTGAAAGCAACTCGACGGCCTGCCGGATCGTGACGCGTGACACGCCGAACTCCGCGGCCAGCTCCTCGTTGGCCGGGAAGCGAAAGCCTTGGGTCCAGATGCTGTGCTTAGACTGAGCAAGACCAAGAAGCCGGCACTCAGTCTTGCTGACCCCGGGCGACAAAAAAGCGCCAATTAGCTATCTGCGACTCCATCGATAATGTGTCGCAGGTACGGTCGATCAGTATGCGCGACCGTAGGGCCTGCCTTGAGCCGGATTCTTGATGGACTCGTGCGTCACAATCGCATGAACGGATGCGCCTTCTGGTGCCAGGCCCAGGCGGTGCGGATGACCGTCGGCAGGTCGGAGTGGCGCGGCACGAAGTTCAGGATCTTGCGCGAGGCGGAGGGGTCGGCGACCAGATAGGTGGGATCGCCGGCGCGGCGCGGCTTGACGGTGTGCGGCACCTCGCGCCCGGTCTCCTGCCTGATGGCGCCCAGGATCTCGCGCACCGAAAAGCCGGAGCCGGTGCCGAGATTGAAGCTGCCGCCGGCATGTCCCTGTTCCAGCAGCTTCAGCGCCGCGACATGCGCGGCGGCGAGGTCGGTGACATGGATGTAGTCGCGGATCGCGGTGCCGTCGGGCGTGTCGTAGTCGTCGCCGAACACCGCGAAGTCGACATGGCCCTGCAGCGCCA
>NZ_SPQT01000021.1 GCF_004571025.1 Bradyrhizobium niftali
ATTTTTACGCTTGGCGCGACACGGGTAGATGGCAGGAGATCGTCGAAGCTTTGGTTCGGAAGGCGCGCCGGAAGCTTGGGCGAAAGCCCAGACCGACAGCTGCCGTCATCGATAGCCAGACCGCCTCGACGACCGAGGCCGGCGGGCCACGCGGATTCGACGCCGGCAAGCGTCTCCATGGGCGCAAGCGCCATATCGTTACCGACACCAACGGTCTCTTGCTGGCTGCCTATGTTCATCCCGCCAACATTCAGGATGTCCATGGGGCCGTTCCCCTGTTGGAGATCTTGCGAGACCGCTTCCCAAGGCTTGAGCATGTCTTTGCCGATCGGATTTATCGCGGCAAACAGCTCGTCAACGCACTCTCCAACTGCGGACCATGGACGATCGAGATCGTCGAGCGACCGCTCGGGGTCAAAGGCTTCCAGCTCCTGCCCAGGCGCTGGGTCGTCGAGCGTACCTTTGCATGGTTCGGCAGATGTCGTCGCCTCTCCAAAGACTTCGAAGCCTCTGCCGCCACCGAGCTAGCCTGGTTGCTCGCCGCCCATCTGAGGCTCCTAACTCGCCGCTTGGCCAGACCCTGAAAACGTCTACGCTTTTTGAGTCAGGCTCTCAGGATGACGGGATAAGTGGAATTTGACGCAGTAGAAACTATCGCATCATCATCCGCGCAATCGCTTCCCCAATCACCACCGTCGTGAAGTGGGTGTTGGCGCGGCAATCCGACGGCATGATCGAGGCGTCGGCGACGCGCAAGCCCGCGATGCCCTTCACGGTGCCATCAGGGTTGACGACACCGCCGGCGTCGTTGACGCCGCTCATGCGGCAGCTGCCGGCGGCGTGCTGGATGTCGCCGGTCTCATGGCGCAGCAGCGCGTCGAGCTCGTGGTCTGGCAGCGCCGCGGCTTGCGGAAGCGTCAGATCGGTGTCGGTCAGCCTGATCCAGTCGGCAATGCCTGACAGCGCCGGCTGGGAGGTGATCACGGCCAGTCGCTTCACCGCATCCATCATGCGCAGCATGTCGCGGGGATCGGCCAGCATGTTCTCCTCGACAACGGGATCGATCGCGGGATCGGTCGAGGCCAGTTTAAGCGTGCCCCGCGAATAGGCGTTGAACAGTCCGGCGCCGATCGCGCCGGGCACGCCGATGCCGCGGTGGTTGAAGGCGATCAGGATCATGTCGCGCTTGCCGCCATTGGCGAACCCAGAGGAATAGGTCACGCAGCAATTGGTGTGGCGGGTGTCCGGATCGGTGGGACGCAGGTTTTCGTGGAGCTGGATCGTGGCGCGAAACAGCGGGTGGTCGAAGAAGTGGCGGCCGACCGGCAGATCGCGCTCGACCGCAATCCCCATCGCCTTCAACTCGTCGGCCGGTCCGATGCCCGAGCGCAGCAGGATCGCCGGGCTGTGGATCGCGCCGGCGCACAGCACGATCTGGCGCGCACCGATATCGCTCGTGCCCTGCCCCTCGATGTGAACGCGGACGCCGGTCGCCCGGCCGTCGCTGATCAGCACCCGATCGACCAGCGCATGACCGCGAATCTCCAGATTGGCGCGGCCGCGCGCGGGCTCGAGATACCCCTCATTGGTCGTGATGCGGCGGCTGTCGCGGCTGTTGATGGGGTAGCAGGCGACGCCCTCGCCATCAGGGCCGTTGACGTCGGCGCACCAGGGATAACCGCTCGCCAGCGCCGCATCGCGCAAGCCGCGATCGATCGGGCCCCATGTCTCGGGCGGCGCTCGATAGACCGGCAGCGGTCCGCCGCGTCCATGTCCCCCGGCGTCGCCGAATTCCATGTCGTCCTCGATCACCGAGAACAGCGGCATCACCTCTTTCGCCGACCAGCCGGTGCAGCCATTGGCCGCCCATTCGTCGAACGCATCAGCAACGCCGCGGATGGCGATCTGGCCGTTCATCATCGACGAGCCGCCCAGGCCCTTGCCGCGCCAGTAGAAGCGCGGCTCCTGCCCGGCCACGCGGCGCGTCAGGAGATCAGGCCACTGCCATTTCTCCTGATACTCGCGCTTGTGGATGATCGGGATGGGATTCGGCGTCATCACCTCCCAGGGCGCATCAATGGCGCGCCAGTCGAGGCCCGCTTCGAGCAGCAGGACGCGACGTGCGGGATCCTCGGAGAGCCGTGCCGCAACAGCGGCGCCGGCGGAGCCGCCGCCGACAACAATGACATCGTACATCGTGTTACTTCTCAACGTTCCAGAACACCGGGATGGCGGACGGTATCAGATTGCGCAGCGCCGCGCGAGAAAGCGCCGGCTGGGCGAACTGGCCCCACGGAATCCCGGGCGCCTGATCGTACATCACCGTCTGAATCTCGGCCGCGATCTTCTTGCGATCCTCCTCGGCAGGCGCCTTGGCGAAGGCTTCCATGAGTGGTGTGATGCGTGCATCGCATTGCCAGCCGGTGAAGTCGGCGCAATTGAAGGCGACCATGACGTTGGTCAGCGGCGAGCCGAGATCGAAGCCGCCGGCGTGAACGCCATAGACGCTCCAGCCCTCCTTCTTGGCGCGGCGCGCCAGCACGCTCGCCCAATCCATCACCTGGAGATCGACGTTGAAGCCGGCTTGCTTCAGCCGTTCGGCCAGCACCTGCGCCGAGACGCGCGGGGCTTCGAGGTCGTTGGCCTCCATGACGACAACGGGCTCGCCGGCATATTTCGTCGCCTTCAGCGCGGCCTTCGCCGCTTCGATCGACGGCTTGGCGGCGGCTTCCGTGCCGGCCTTGCTGTCATAGGTGGTGCCGCAGGTGAAGAAGGTCGCGCAGGGCGTGGCGTATTTGGCATCGAGACCGAGCGCATCCAGCACTTCGCGCTGGTCGACCAGCTTCCACAGCACGCGCCGGATCGCGGGATCGTCGAACGGTTTCGAAGCGGCGTTGAGGCGATAGGCCCCTGCGAACATGTTGCCGCCGGTGAAATTGACCAGCTTGACGCGGGGATTCTTTTCCAGCGTGGGCAGCAGATCGAACGGCGCGTATTGCATGAAATCGACTTCGCCGGCCTGGAGCGCGGAAGCCGCGGTCGCACCGTCCGGGATGACGCGGATCTCGAGCGTGTCGACATTGACGCGCTTGCCACCGGCGAGGAAGTCGGCGGGCTCCGGCCGCGGCACATAGTCGGCGAATTTCTTCAGGATCATGCGGTCACCGGTGCGGTGATCCGCCTTGCTGTAGACGAACGGGCCGGAGCCGACGATCTCGGTGATGCGCTGGTCGCCGGGCGTCCTGGCGATGCGCTCGGGCATCATGAAGGCGACCGGGCTGACGGGGTTGCCGAGCGCGTCGATGACGAGGCCGGAGGGCTCCTTCAGCGTCAGCACGAACGTCTTGGCGTCCGTCGGCTCGAGCGAGGCCGTGATGGCGAAGATGCGGCGGCCGAGCGCACTGCGGGTGCCCCAGCGGTGCAGCGATGCGACGCAATCGGCCGCCGTGACCGGCTGGCCGTCATGCCACTTCAAGCCGTCGCGCAGCGTGAAGCTGTAGGTCAAGCCGTCGGGCGAGACCTTCCAGTCCTGCACCATCTGCGGCTTGATCTCGCCCTTGGAATCCTTCGCGAACAGCGTGTCGAACACCATGTAGCCGAACGTGCGCGAAATATAGGCCGTGGAAAAATGCGGATCGAGCGTGACGATCTCCGCCTCGAGCACCGCGACGAGATTACCCGCCGCATGCGCCGGCGCCGCCACCAGCGCCAGGGCGAACAGCGCCGGAATGAAAGACTTTGGTTTGAACATTGGTGCCTTTTGCTGCTTCTTGAGAGTTCGTTTGCAGTCGAAGAAAAAGCAATGTTCGTGCCCGATCGACAGAGGCACTTATGCGCTCACGACTATCAGCCAAGCGTTTGCGCGCCACGCCGTCGGTGTCATCGCCCGGCTTGACCGGTCGATCCAGTATTCCAGAGACGGCTGAGGGATGCGGAACGGAGGAGCGATGCACTCGCCGCTCGTCATTGCGAGCGCAGCGAAGCAATCCAGACTGTCGCCGCGGAAAGATTCTGGATTGCTTCGCTGCGCTCGCAATGACGATGTAGAGGCGACGTCGCGCTACACTCCCTTGTGCCCCGGACGCAGCGCAACGCTACTTCAGCGGTGCGCTGCTGAGCCGGGGCCCATGTTTCCGAGCAGTCCGTGTGGCGTGGGTCCCGGCTCTGCGCAGCAACGCAAGGGCGTTGCAGCGCGTCCGGGACACGAGCCCGCCCTACCCGATCCCCCGGCCGAACTTGTTCGACTTCGGGAAACCCTTCGGCGGCAGGCGGCCGGCGTCGGCGCGGGTGCCCTGCCACTCGGCGAGCTCCTTCATGGTCGCGGAGAATTCGCGGCCCGCGGAGTCCTTCCAGGTCAGGCCAGCCTTGGCGTCGAACACGACGACGTCGGAGAGACCACCGTCCTTGTACTTCTGCAGGCGGACGCCGCGGCCGCGGGCCATCTCCGGGACCTGGTCGAGGGGGAACACCAGCATCTTGCGGTTCTCGCCGATGACCGCGACGGTGTCGCCGACCACCTCGGTGACCGTGCGTGCCTCGTTCGGCATGTCGACGTTGAGGACCTGCTTGCCCTTCTTGGTGGTGCCGACGCAATCGTCCTCGTTGACGACAAAGCCCTGGCCCTCGTGGCTCGCGACCAGGAATTTGCGTCCACCCTTGTTGACGAACAGCGCGACGGGTGCCGCCTCCTGCTCGAGGTCGATGAACAGGCGGATCGGCTCGCCATGACCGCGCCCGCCCGGAAGTTTCGCGACATCGAGCGAGTAGAACTTGCCGTTGGTGGCGAACAGCAGCAGCTTCGACGTCGTCTCCGCGAAGAACGCGAAGCCGAGCTTGTCGTCCTGCTTGAAGGCAAGGCCCGAGAGATCCTCGACATGCCCCTTCATGGTGCGGATCCAGCCCTTGTCGGAGACGACGACCGTCACCGGCTCGCGCTCGACGAAGGCCTCCTCGATCGCGGCGAGATCGTGCTCGGGCGCATCGGCAAAGGTGGTGCGGCGCTTGCCGAGCGGCGTCTTCGGCCCGAACATGTCGCGGACCTTGCCGACCTGCTCGCCGACCTTCTTCCACTGCTCGGCTTCCGAGGCGAGCACCGCATTGATGCCCTTGAGCTCGTTGCGCAGGTTCTTGTCCTCGGTGCGGATCTCCATTTCCTCGAGCTTGCGCAACGAGCGGAGCCGCATGTTGAGGATGGCTTCGGCCTGCACCTCGGTGAGCTTGAACGCCTTCATCAGCGCCGGCTTCGGCTCATCCTCGGTGCGGATGATCTTGATCACCTTGTCGATGTTCAGATAGGCGATCAGGAAGCCGCCGAGAACTTCCAGCCGATGCTCGATCTGCGCCTTGCGGTAGTTGCTGCGCCGGATCAGGACGTCGCGCAGATGGTCGAGCCATTCACGCAGGCACTCCGCGAGCCCCACGACCTTGGGAATGCGGCCCTTGATCAGCACGTTGAGGTTCAGCGGAATCTTGTTTTCGAGCTCGGTCAGCCGGAACAGCGATTCCATCATCAGCGCCGGATCGACGTTCTTCGACTTCGGCTCGATCACGATGCGGACGTCTTCGGCCGACTCGTCTCTGACGTCGCCGATCAGCGGCAGCTTCTTCTGGTCCTGGAGCTCGGCGATCTTCTCGATCAGGCGCGACTTCTGCACCAGGAAGGGAATCTCGGTGACGACGACGACCCAGGTGCCGCGTGCGCCCTCTTCCTGCTCCCACCTGGCGCGAACGCGGAACGAGCCGCGGCCGGTCGTGTAGGCTTCGGCGATCGCCTGCTTGGAATCGACGCAGATGCCGCCGGTCGGAAAGTCCGGGCCCTTGACCCATTTCAGCAGGGCCTTGGACTTCGCGTCGGGCTTCTCGATCAGGTGCAGCGCGGCGTCGCAGAGCTCGGCGGCGTTGTGCGGCGGGATCGAGGTCGCCATGCCGACCGCGATGCCCTGCGCGCCGTTGGCGAGCAGGTTCGGGAAGCCGCCGGGCAGGACGATCGGCTCCTTCGACTGGCCGTCGTAATTGGGACGGAATTCAACGCCGTCCTCGTCGATGCCCTCGAGCAGAAGCCGCGCGACATCGGTCATGCGCGCTTCGGTGTAGCGGTAGGCGGCGGGGTTATCGCCGTCGATGTTGCCGAAATTGCCCTGGCCGTCGACCAGCGGATAGCGCGAGGAGAAATCCTGCGCGAGGCGAACCATGGCGTCGTAGATCGCCTGGTCGCCGTGCGGATGGAACGAGCCCATCACGTCGCCGACGATCTTGGCGGATTTCTTGAAGGCCGTGCCGGGGTCGAGCCTGAGCAGGCGCATGCCGTAGAGGATGCGCCGGTGCACCGGCTTCAGGCCGTCGCGTGCGTCCGGCAGCGCACGGTGCATGATGGTGGAGAGCGCATAGGCGAGATAGCGCTCTTCCAGCGCCTCGCGCAGCGGCACCTCATGGATTTCGGCCGGTTCCGGCGGAATCAATCGTTTTCCCATGCCGCCCGGTTAAACCGTGGAAGCGAATCGGGCAAGGATGGAATGGTTCCCTGTGGGCGGCTTACTGCCCCGCCCAGCCGGCGGTCACGGTCTGGGTGGTCTGGGGGTGTTGAGCCTGTGTACTGGTCGGCGCGTTGGCCAAGCAGCGCCGGGCAGCCTCGATTTCCGCTTCCGTCGCGCCCTTGGACCGGGCCCATGCCTCTGCGGCTGCTGCCGAATATTTGGCCACGTAGAACCTGACGACCGTGCAGGAAGCGCGGCGAACCAGTCCTGTTTGCTCGCCTGCGAGGGCGTCCGGCGCCAGCGCAATCAGCGCTGCCGACACAATAAGTCCCTTGATCAGCATCAGGTTTATCCCCGGGTTGGAACCCCACGGCCCAATCCGGGAAACCCGGTTTGGTTCCGGGATATTTCATCTGATCAGGCAATACAGAGCCGCGCCGACGTCATGGCGCCGAGATCGCCGCCCTCGCCTGCTGCCGCGTCAAGGCATTGATGAAGCCGGCCCGCGCGTCGGAATGGACCTGCCCGCGCGGCTCCAGCACGTGGCGCAGCAGAAACAATCCGGTCAGCCGAAAACCGTCCTGGAGATCCTGGTCGGTGAGTTCGCTCGCGGTTTCGCCCTGGCGCAGGAACGGCGGCAGGCGCAGCAGCCGGTCGCGCCATGGCTCGCCCGCGCCGCGCGACACCGCGCCGCCGGATTTCGGCGAAACGTAGATCAGGTCCGTGGTCTCCCCGGTCACCGCGCAATTGTCCAGCGCGAGCCCGAAGCCGAGCTCGGCGAGCATCGCCAGCTCGAAATGGATCACGTGGACGGCGGCGCTGCCGATGTCGTCGAAATCGTCGAGCGAATGTTCGAGCAGCGCAAAGATTTCCTCGTGCGGATCGCGCTCGGGAAGGAGCCGCGCAATCGAGGCGAGATGGGTGACGCCGTAGACGCCGTGGGACGATGTCAGCAGCGTGGCCGCACGCAGCTTCAGGCCCTCGACCGCGTAGGTACCGAGATGCTCGTCGAGCCGCGCCCGCCACACCGCGCTGACGCTGTTGCCCGGTTGCAGCAAGGGCCGCATCCGCGAGCCGGCACCGCCGCGGACGAGACCGAGATGGCGGCCGTGTTCGCGCGTCAGCAGCTCGACGATGGCGCTGCTCTCGCCATGCCGCCGCACCCCCAGCACGATGCCTTCGTCGGTCCATTCCATTTAAGGAAGTCTAGCATTTCGAGCGACCGTAGGGTGGGCAAAGCGAAGCGTGCCCACCAATTTTGATCCCCCGCGATCGTGGTGGGCACGGCGCGCAAGGGCGCGCCTTTGCCCACCCTACGGCACCGCGCAAAACCTCACGCGTTGAACCAGCCCTGCGCGTCGCCGCTGAACGAGAAATACAGGCCCATCGTCGTCAGCACGCAGGACACGATCTCGATGGCGCTGTCGAGCTCCATTCCCTTCTCGCCGATGATCTGGCCGAGCGAGATCACCGACAGCACCAGGGCTGCCGCCAGCACCCAGCGCGGCCAGTTCTTGCGCCAACGCGCCGCCAGCCAGACGAAATAGACCAGCAGCAGGATCATGCCGCCGGCGAGCAGCGTCGCCGTCATGATCATCTGCTCGGTCATCTCGGCATTGGGCGTGCGGTCCTGCACCGCCACCGACAGCGCATCCAACATCAACGACGCATAGAGCAGCGCTTCGAAGCGCCGGACGTTCGTGGGCACGCTCATCGGATACCGATCTGTTCTTGCTTATTCTTTGGGAAATTCCAGGCCCATCTCGCGATAGCGATCGGGATCGTCGCCCCAGTTCTCGCGCACCTTGACGAACAGGAACAGGTGCACCGGCACGCCCAGGATCTCACTAATCTCCTTGCGCGAGTCCGCGCCGATCGACTTGATGGTGGCGCCGCCCTTGCCGAGCACGATCTTGCGCTGGCTTTCGCGCTCGACGAAGATCGTCTGCTCGATCCGCACCGACTTGTCCTTGCGCTCCTCCCACTTGTCGGTCTCGACCGTGGACTGGTAGGGCAATTCCTGGTGCAGCTTGCGATAGATCTTCTCGCGCGTGATCTCGGCCGCCAGGTGCCGCATCGGCGCGTCCGACATCTGGTCCTCGGGATAGAGGAACGGCCCCGGCGGCACCATCTCGGCAAGCGTAGAGCGGATGTCGTCGACGCCGTCGCCGGAGATCGCCGCGATCATGAAGGTCTTGGCGAACGGCATGCGCTCGTTGGCGGCCTGCGCCAGCGCCAGCAGCTTCTCGCGCTGGACCAGGTCGACCTTGTTGATGACCAGGATCTTCTCGTGATTGACGCTGGCCGCCTTGGCGAGGATCGCCTCGGCCTCCTCGTCGATGCCGGTCTTGGCATCCAGCAGCACGCAGACGAGATCGGCGTCATGCGCCCCGCTCCAGGCGGTCGAGACCATGGCGCGGTCCAGCCTGCGCTTGGGCGAGAAGATGCCGGGCGTGTCGACCAGAATGATCTGTGCGTTGTTCTCGATGACGATGCCGCGGATCAGCGCGCGCGTGGTCTGCACCTTGCGCGAGACGATCGTGACCTTGGCGCCGACCAGCGCGTTGACCAGCGTGGACTTGCCGACATTCGGTGCGCCAATGAGCGCAACGAAGCCGCAGCGCGTCGCAGCGGGCGCCTCGCCGCTTGCTTCAACCGTCATTGCCGCCGCCAACGCCTTCACGTTCGATCATCACCGAGGCCGCCACCTTCTCTGCCGCGCGCTTGCTGCCGCCTATGCCCTCGGCCGGCGCCAGTCCCGGCAGGTCCACCGCGACGCGGAACTGCGGATCGTGATGCGGGCCGGTGCGCTCGACCTCGCGGTAAACCGGCGTCGGCAGGCCCTTCCCCTGCGCCCATTCCTGGAGCACGGTCTTGGGATCGCGCAACGGACGCCGCGGCTTGTGCATGCGCTCGGTCCAGTTGCGCTTGACGAATTCGGCCGCCGCCGCATGGCCGCCGTCGAGGAAGATGGCGCCGATCACGGCCTCGCAGATGTCGCCGAGCACGCTCTTGCGCAAGCGGGCGTCGGCGCTGGGGCCGACCGAGCCGAGCTTGATGTCGTCGAGCAGCCCGAGCGATTTTGCGACGTCCGCGCAGCTCTCCTTGCGCAC
Organism: Bradyrhizobium niftali; assembly: GCF_004571025.1. Lineage (GTDB taxonomy): Bacteria > Pseudomonadota > Alphaproteobacteria > Rhizobiales > Xanthobacteraceae > Bradyrhizobium > Bradyrhizobium niftali. The sequence continues at coordinate 9,587 of NZ_SPQT01000021.1, forward strand.
CAGTTCGGCGAGCCGCTTGGACAGCTCGCCTTCGTCGGCGTTCGGGAAGGCGTGGTAGAGCATGTCGGAAACGACCAGCCCGAGCACGTGGTCGCCGAGGAATTCCAGCCGCTGATAGCTGTCGCCGCGCTTGCGCCCGGACTTCAGCGCCGAGACATGCGTGATCGCCTGGATCAGCTGGTTCGGATCCGCAAAGCTGTAACCAATGCGCGCCTCGAGTGCCGCATTCGCGTCAGTTGCCTTGGCCTTGCGTACCCGCTTCTTCTTCGCAGGCGTCTTCGGTGCAGCTTCGCCCTCAGGAGCGGCTTGCGCCTCGATAGGTTGGGTCGCGATGTCCTTGGCTTCGTCTTTCATCGGACGATTTTGAAGAAGCGATTCCAGCGCACCGCCCACGGCCAGCGCCAGAACATCCAGGCATGCTCGCCTTCGGCGATGGAGAAGAAGATCATCTGGGCGCGGCCGATCAAATTCTCCTGCGGCACATAACCGACTTGGCCGAGGAAGCGGCTGTCGGTGGAATTGTCGCGATTGTCGCCCATCATGAAGAAATGGCCGGCCGGCACCGTGTAGACGTTGGTGGTGTCCATGTAGCCGTTGTCGGCGCAGTCCAGCGTCTCATAGGACACGCCGTTCGGCAGCGTTTCCTTCCAGCGCTTCACCCGGGAGATGCCGCCGCCTTCGGAGCCGCACGGATCCTCGCCGACATATTCGCTCATGCGCTGCCGCTCGACCGGGGTGTCGTTGATGTAGAGCAGCCCGTCCTTCATCTGGACGCGGTCGCCGGGAAGCCCGATCACGCGCTTGATGTAGTCGGTGGAATCGTCCTTGGGCAGGCGAAACACGACGATGTCGCCGCGGTTCGGGTCCGAGCCCCAGAGCCGCCCCGAGAACAGCGGCGGCGAGAACGGGATCGAGTAGTGGCTATAGCCGTAGGAATATTTCGAGACGAACAGATAGTCGCCGACCAGCAGCGTCGCCTTCATCGAGCCGGACGGAATGTTGAACGGCTGGAACAGAAAGGTGCGGATCACGAGCGCGATCAGGAGAGCGTGGATCACGACCCGGATCGTTTCGCCGACGCCGCTTTCAGTTTTCGTTCCCGAAGTCACGCTCATTGCTCTCTCAATTCCGGCCGGCGATCACAGAGCGCCCTCCTCCCGCGAACAGCCCATCGCTTCGCGGCCCAAGGAGATTGTCCTGATTCTGATAATGAGGGCCAATTCCGGCGTAAAGCCGAATTCGCCCAGCCTGATTTGCGTCCGCGGACTTTTAGACGGTTGTCGGAGACCACGCAATCAAGGATCGCATCAAAACTGCATAAGATATTGATCTTTAACAAGAATTATAAAATGACCCCGGAACGGTCAGGGCTTGGCCAGCGGAACGGCTGAAATGATGACGAAGGCCTGTGCGAGCGGCCAGTCATCGGTGATCGACAGGTCGATCCGCGCCTCGAAGCCAGCAGGCGTCAGGGCCTGGAGCCGCGCCAGGGCGCCGCCGGTCAGCTGCATGGTCGGCCGTCCCCCCGGCAGGTTGACCACCCCCATGTCGCGCCACCAGACGCCGAGCCTGATGCCGGTGCCGAGCGCCTTCGAGCAGGCCTCCTTGGCGGCAAAGCGCTTGGCGTAGGTCGCCACCACCATCTTCTCGTTCTTGGCGCGCCGCTCCGCCTTGGCCCGCTCGGCCGCGGTGAAGATGCGGTCGAGAAAGCGCTCGCCATGGCGCTCGATCACCTTGCCGACGCGGGTGATGTCGATCAGGTCGGAGCCGATGCCGATGATCATGCCCGGCTCCGGCCGCGGTCCATCGCCGCGCGCATGCTGCGCACCGTCTCGGCAAGACCCACGAACAGCGCCTCGCCGATCATGTAGTAGCCGATGTTGAGCTCCATGATCTCGGGCAACGCCGCGATCGTCTCCGCCGTCGCATAGTCGAGCCCGTGGCCGGCGTGGACCTCCAGCCCCGCGTCCTTCGCCAGCTTCACGCCCGCCACGATCCGCTGCCATTCGGCGTCGGCCTTCTCGGTGTGGCCATCGACCACGGCGTCGCACCAGGCGCCGGTGTGAATCTCGATCACGGGCGCGCGCAGCCGCGCCGCCATCTCGATCTGAGCGGGGTCGGCGGCGATGAACAGCGAGACGCGGATGCCGGCATCGTTCAGCCGCGCGATGTAGGGCGCGAGCGCATTGTGCTGGCCGACCACGTCCAGTCCGCCCTCGGTCGTCACCTCCTGCCGGCGCTCCGGCACGAGGCACACCGCATGCGGCCTGGTGGCGAGCGAGATGCGCATCATGTCGTCGGTCGCCGCCATCTCGAAATTGAGCGGCTTGGAGATCTCGGCCTTCAGCCGCGCCATGTCCTCGTCGCGGATGTGCCGGCGATCCTCGCGCAGATGCGCGGTGATGCCGTCGGCGCCGGCCTCGATCGCCAGCAGCGCGGCGCGCACCGGATCGGGATTGCGGCCGCCGCGCGCGTTACGCAGGGTCGCGACATGGTCGACATTGACGCCGAGGCGGAGCGGAGAAGCGGGCATTGCAAGGCTCACAAATTCGAAGGACAGGCGAATACGAAAGGCGCCTATCCATTAACACGTTCGACGCGGGCGACGACCGCCTTCGCGCGCAACTGGGCCAGGATCGCGCTCAGGTGCTTCAGGTCGTAGACTTCGAGATCGATCGTCGTCTCCGTGAAGTCCGGAGAGCGGCGCTGCATGCTGATGTTGTCGATGTTGCCGTCGTGCTCGGCGATCACGGTCGCGATCTGCGCGAGCGCGCCGGGCTCGTTGACGTTCTCGACCCTGATGCGGGCCGGGAAGCGCTGCGGCGCGGTGTCCTCGATGTCCCAGCGCACGTCGAGCCAGCGCTCCGGCTCCTCCTCGAAGTCCTTCAGCGCCGGCGCCTGGATCGGATAGATGGTGATGCCCTCGCCCGGCGTGACGATGCCGACGATGCGGTCGCCGGGCACCGCGCCGCCGTTCGGCGCGAACTTCACCGGCAGGTCGGAATTGATGCCGCGGATCGGGATCGCGACCGGGCTGCGCGGCGGCTCGGAGGCCACCTTCTCCTTGAGCTTGGCGGCGAGCCCCTTCTTGATGCCGTAGCGGGCGACGCGCTCCTCCTTGTAGTCGGGATACATCGCGCGCGCGACGTGGGAGGCCTTGATCTCGCCGCGCCCCACGGCCGCCATGACGTCCTCGATCGAGGTGCGCGCAAGCCGCGGCAGCGCGCCCTTGAGCTTGTCGTCGGCGTAGTCGATCTTGGCGCGCTCGAACAGGCGCTCGACGATGCGCCGGCCGAGACCGACATATTGGTCGCGCACGGCGGTGCGCGTAGCGCGGCGGATCGCGGCGCGCGCCTTGCCGGTGACCGCGAGCGTCTCCCAGGCGGACGGCGGCGCGGATTGCGCCTCCGAGGTCAGCACCTCGACCTCGTCGCCGTTCTGGAGCTCCGAGGACAGGGGCGAAAACTTGCCGTTGATCTTGCAGCCCACCGCGCTGTTGCCGACGTCGGTATGCACCGCATAGGCGAAGTCGATCACGTTGGCATGACGCGGCAGCGCGATCAGCTTGCCCTTCGGGGTGAAGCAGAACACCTGGTCGTGGAACAGCTCGAGCTTGGTGTGCTCGAGGAATTCCTCGGGGTTGGCACTCTCCGAGAGGATTCCGACGGTGTGGCGCAGCCAGGCGAACGCGTTGGATTCGCGCTTGAGGAACTCGGTCGGCGAGCCCGCGCCTTCCTTGTAGAACACGTGCGCGGCGATACCGCGCTCGGCGATCTGGTCCATCGCCTCGGTGCGGATCTGGAGCTCGGCGCGCTGGTTGCCCGGACCGATCACGGTGGTGTGGATCGAGCGGTAGTCGTTCTGCTTCGGCGTCGAGATGTAGTCCTTGAAACGCCCCGGCACGACCGGCCAGGTGGTGTGGACGATGCCGAGCGCGCGGTAGCAGGCCTCGACGTCGTTCACGACGACACGGAAGCCGAAGATGTCGGACAATTGCTCGAAGCCGACCGATTTGCGTTCCATCTTGGTCCAGATCGAGAACGGCTTCTTGCGGCGACCATAGACCCGCGCGCCAAGGCCCCGGTGGCGCAGATTGTTGGAGAGCTGGGCCTCGATCTCGCCGATCAGATTGCGGTTGCGCTCGGCGAGCGCATCGAGCCGCTGCATCACCACCGAATAGGCCTCGGGATCGAGCGTGCGGAAGGACAGATCCTCCAGCTCCTCGCGCATTTCCTGCATGCCCATGCGCCCGGCGAGCGGCGCGTAGATGTCGAGCGTCTCCTCGGCAATGCGCCTGCGCGATTCCGTCGGCACGAATTCCAGCGTGCGCATGTTGTGCAGGCGGTCGGCGAGCTTCACCAGGAGCACGCGGACATCGTCGGCAATCGCCAGCAACAATTTGCGCAGGTTCTCGGCCTGCTTGGCCTCGCGCGACACCAGCTCCAGCCGCTTCAGCTTGGTCAGGCCCTCGACCAGCGCGCCGATCTCGGACCCGAAGATCTGGTCGATCTCGGCCCGCGTCGCTTCGGTGTCCTCGATCGTGTCGTGCAGCAGCGCGGCCACGATGGTGGCGTCGTCGAGCTTCAGGTCGGTGAGAATCGCCGCCACTTCGAGCGGATGCGAGAAGTACGGATCGCCCGAGGCCCGCGTCTGCGAGCCGTGCGCCTTCATGGCGTAGACATAGGCGCGGTTCAGCAGATCTTCGTTGGTGTTGGGATTGTAGGACCTGACGCGCTCGACGAGGTCATATTGACGCATCATGCGCGCACGCGGCCTGGCCGGGCGTGCCACCGGCGCAGTCGGGGCCACGGCAACCGATTCGGTTGCGGCCTGCATCTGCGTTGGTCTGCGGCGTCGATACACCATGCCGTCCCGCCTTCAAACGGACCTCAAGGCGGCCCGTTGTATACATCTTAGCTCCGATCCCGCGCGCGTCCGATCAATTCGGTGACAGGCGCGCAGCGCGAACCGGCAACACTATGGTAACCACGAAAACGCCAACAAAAGCAAAGGCCCGAACACAGGTTCGGGCCTTTGATAAGATCACAAGAATTCGACGATTGCGACGGGACGATTTACTCGTCTTCCTCGGGCTGCTCTTCCGGCGGCGCGAGGCCTTCGAGGCCCTTCAGGAGCTCCTCTTCGGTCATGCGCTCAACGGCAACTTCGGTATCGTCCGCATCGACGCTGGCGCCGGCGGAACCGATCAGCGGCACCGTGTCGGGCTCAGGCTCGTCGACCTCGACGAACTTCTGGAGCGAGTGCACCAGCTCCTCGCGGAGGTCCTCCGGAGAGATGGTCTGGTCCGCAATTTCACGCAGAGACACAACAGGGTTCTTGTCGTTATCGCGGTCAACCGTTAGTTGTGAACCCGACGAAATCATGCGGGCACGGTGGGCGGCCAGCAGGACCAGGTCAAACCGGTTATCGACCTTGTCGATGCAATCTTCTACGGTGACGCGAGCCATGGACTGTCGCTCCGTTGTGGGTGGGACGAAATATGTGGATGATTGGGGCTAGTTATAGGGACCAAGACAATTTCGCAAGGCCAATTTGTAATTTGGCCTCGCCAAATGGCTCTGCTACCCCCACATTGGGGCTGGGATGGGCGATTTCCCGGGCTGCCATTGAGGGCGGCCCCGGGTGTTTGAGAGTTCGCCATAACTATACCTTGATTGCCCCGACTTCTCCGGATTTGCGGTTTCGACGGGTTTCGGCGGCACTCTAGAACTGCGCGGCCTGCTGCAGCGCCAACAATAAACGATCAATCACGAGCACTTCGCGAGCAAACTGAATGTCACCTTCTCCTACCAACAAGATCGCGCTCTTCATCGACGGGGCCAATCTCTACGCGACGGCGAAAACTCTGGGCTTCGACATCGACTACAAGCGCCTGCTGAAGGAGTTTCAGAGCCGCGGGACGCTGTTGCGGGCGTTCTATTACACCGCCATCATCGAGGATCAGGAATACTCCTCGATCCGCCCGCTGATCGACTGGCTGGACTACAACGGCTACACCGTCGTCACCAAGGCGACCAAGGAGTTCATCGACGCCTCCGGCCGCCGCAAGGTCAAGGGCAACATGGACATCGAGCTCGCCGTGGACGCCATGGAGCTCGCCGAGCACATCGACCAGATGGTGCTGTTCTCCGGTGACGGCGACTTCCGCTCCCTGGTCGAGGCCGTCCAGCGCCGCGGCGTGCGGGTCACGGTGGTCTCGACCATCGCCAGCCAGCCGCCGATGATCGCCGACGAGCTGCGCCGCCAGGCCGACGTCTTCACCGACCTCGTCGAGCTGCAGTCCAAGCTCGGTCGCGACCCGTCCGAACGCCCCGCCCCGCGCGATCGCGGCGATCGCGAGGCCCGCCACCACGCCCCGCAGTTCCTCCAGCGCGCGACCACGATGGCGCCGAGGGGCGATGACGACTTTGAGGAGTGAGGCGGCCCGGTCAGGCCGCCAGCCCCCCACCCTCGTCCCCGACCGTGACTGTCCGCTCTGTCCGCGCCTGGTCGCCTTTCGCGAGGCGAACCGCGCGCGCGAGCCGTCCTGGCACAACGCGCCGGTCGCGCCCTTCGGTGACATCAAGGCGCGTCTCCTGATCGTTGGCCTCGCGCCGGGCATGCAGGGCGCCAACCGCACCGGCCGGCCCTTCACCGGCGACTATGCCGGCGACCTGCTCTACGCCACGCTGCTCGAATACGGCTTTGCCAAAGGCACCTACCAGGCGCGCCCCGATGACGGGCTGAAGCTGGTCGACTGCCGCATCGCCAATGCCGTGCATTGCGTTCCGCCGCAGAACAAGCCGCTGCCGGTCGAGATCAACACCTGCCGCCAGTTCCTCGCGGCGAATCTCGCGGCGATGCCGAAGCTGCGCGCGATCGTCGCGCTTGGTCGCATTGCTCACGACACGGTGCTCAAGCCGCTGAACCTGAAGGCCTCGCAAGCCCCCTTCGGCCACGGCGCGGTGCATCAGGCCGGCGCGTTCAGGCTCTACGACAGCTATCACTGCTCGCGCTACAACACGAACACCGGCGTGCTGACGCCGGACATGTTCCGGTCCGTGTTCGCGAAGGTGAAGGCCGACCTGGACTAGCCCTCGGACTAGCCTTTGACGGGATTGGCCTTCAGCCAGTCCAGGACATCGCCGGCGTTCCGGTCGGGCGGAAACACCGGATAGAACACATGCGAGACCTTGGCGTCGTCGATGATCAGCGCGAGGCGCTTGATCAGCGTCAGGCCTGCGACCTCCATGGTCGGCAGTTTGAGGGCGCGCGTCAGCGCCAGCTTCTCGTCCGACAGCACCGGAAACGGCAGATGCAGGCGCGAGGCCATCTCGGTCTGGTATGCGTTGCTCTGGGTCGAGAGGCCGAACACTTGAGCGGCGCCGGCAGCCTTCAGCTCGGCGAACAGGTCGCGAAACGCACAGGTCTGCGGCGTGCAACCGCGCGCGCCCGGGATCATGTCCCAATCGTCGACCAGCGAGATCTTGCCGGGCTCGCCGGTGCGCGGATAGGCGAACACCACGGTACGGCCGGACAGCGCCGACAGCATCACTGACGTGTCGTCGGTCGCGAGCAGGCCGATCGCGGGCAGCGTCATGCCCGGCAGATGCGCCGCGCCGCCATCATCGGCCGGCGCCGGAATCTTGCTCCAGTCGACCTCGAGCAGGTTCTTCTGATTCATCCCGCTATCCCCTCGCCCTGAGCAGGCGGCCCTTCTCCCGGCTCCAGTCGCGCTTCTTCTCGGTCTCGCGCTTGTCGTGCAGCTTCTTGCCTTTCGCAACCGCCAGCTGCAGTTTGGCCCGACCGCGCTCGTTGAAGTAGAGCTTGAGCGGGATCAGCGTCATGCCCTCGCGGTCCACCGCGCCGATCAGCTTGTTGATCTGCCGGCGATGGAGCAGCAGCTTTCGCGGCCGCTTGGGCTCGTGGTTGAAGCGGTTGCCCTGGAGATATTCGGGAATGGTGGCGTTGATCAGCCAGATCTCGCCGTTCTTCGAGTCGGCGTAGGATTCCGCGATCGTGCTCTTGCCGTTGCGGATCGACTTGACCTCGGTGCCGGTCAGCGCAATGCCCGCCTCGATCGTATCCTCGATCGCATAGTTGAAGCGGGCCTTGCGATTTTCCGCCATGACCTTGATTGGTCGTTCGTTCTTGTCGGCCATGGCAAAAAAACCCGAGTGAGATACGCGCGGACGCTAACAGTTTGGGTGAAGCGTGCGCGTCAAGACTTCTTGAGGAGATCGCGGATCTCGGTCAGCAGCTCGACCTCGGCCGACGGCTTCGGCGGAGCGGCCGGTGCCGCCTCCTCCTTGCGCTTCAGCGTGTTGATGGCGCGGATCACCAGGAACAGCACGAAGGCAATGATGATGAAGTTGATCGTCAGCGTGAGGAAGCTGCCCCAAGCCAAGACCGCGCCTTGCTTTTTAGCGTCTGCTAAGTTGGTGGCGGTGACCGCCTTCGACAAGGGGGTGAAGTAGTTCGAGAAGTCGAGACCGCCGGTGACGGCGCCGATCAAGGGCATGATCACGTCGCCGACCAAGGAAGTCACGATGGCGCCGAAAGCCGCGCCGATGATGACGCCGACCGCGAGATCGACGACGTTGCCCTTCATGGCGAACTCGCGGAACTCCTTGAGCATCCGCCTGCCCGTTTCGTCGACCCCGCTCATGAAAGGCTCCCCGGAAAGGCTACCGCGTCAGTTGATCAGGCCGGCGTGCACCATGGCGCTGCGCACGGCAACGCGCGTCGGCTCGGACACCGGCACCATCGGCAGCCGCAGCGTCTCGTCGAGCTTGCCGAGCAGCGACATCGCGTACTTGATCGGCGCCGGATTGCTCTCGATGAAGAGGTTGTTGTGCAGCGGCATCAGCTTGTCGTGCAGCTTCAGCGCGGTGGCATGATCGCCCTTCTGCCAGGCGGTGTGGAACTCCGAGCACAGCCGCGGCGCGACGTTCGAGGTCACCGAGATGCAGCCATGGCCGCCATGGGCCATGTAGCCGAGGATGGTCGCGTCCTCGCCCGAGAGCTGGTTGAAATCCTCGCCCATCGCCGCACGCTGCTGCGACACGCGGACCATGCTGGCGGTAGCGTCCTTGACGCCGGCGATGTTCTTCAGCTCCCACAGCCGCTTCATGGTGTCGACCGACATGTCGATCACCGAGCGCGGCGGGATGTTGTAGATGATGATCGGAATCCCGATCGCATCGTTGATCGCCTTGAAGTGCTGGTACATCCCTTCCTGGGTCGGCTTGTTGTAGTAGGGCGTCACCACCAGCACGGCGTCCGCGCCCGCCTTCTCGGCGTGCTGGGCCAGCTCGATCGCCTCCTTGGTCGAGTTGGAGCCGGCACCGGCAACGACCGGCACGCGGCCCTTGGCCTCCTCGATGCACCACTCGACGACCTTCTTGTGCTCGTCATGGCTGAGCGTCGGGCTCTCGCCTGTCGTGCCGACCGGGACCAGGCCGTTGGTGCCCTCGGAAATCTGCCAGTCGACCAGAGAGCGGAACGCCGCCTCGTCGAGCGAACCGTTCTTGAACGGCGTGACCAAGGCGGTGAACGACCCCCGGAATTTCGTCTTGGCTGCCATGGACTTCCTCCGTACGCGGCGAGTTTTGAGAGCAAGCCCCATTCATATCGGGTCTATCCCGCCGGTAAAAGGGCCGCTCCCGTGCGACGCACCGTTTAGGCCGCGATTTTGCCGCGGTGATGGTGCAAACCCGCCCGCGGTAAGCGGCTGTTGGTATTTTGTCCGCATATTCAATCAAATTCAGCTAGATCTTGAGCCACTTGACTGATTCGGGGCGACGAAACGCCGTGACCTCATTTCCTCGTGCCACATGGCGATCCACCGGCCTGGTCGTGTGCCTGATGGCGGGCCTGTCGGTCGGCTGCGCCGCCCGGGCCAAGTCCAATGAGACACCTGCCGAAGGCGCCAAGGACACCGCGAAGCCAGCCGCCAAGGACGCCACGAAGGGATCCGGCAAAGGATCGGCCAAGGACACAGCCAAGGAAACAGCCAAGGGAACCGGCAAGGACGCACCGAAGGCCGCGAGCAAGGGGGCGGCCGGCGCCCCGGCCAAGGATGGCGCGAAGAAACCCGCCCAGAATGCCGGCAAGGATACTGGCAAGGAACCCGCCAAGGACAAGCCCAAGCCCGCGGCAGCGGCGCCCGCGCCGAAATCGCAGCCGACCGCCAACGGCTCAGCCCCCAAGGCCGCCCCCGCGCCGGCCGCAACGGCCATCGTCAGACCTGCCGCCGCTCCGGCCGCCAAACCGATCGCAGCTCCCGTGCTGGCTCCCGCGACCCGCCAGCACGCGACGCCGCGCAAGCCGGTCACGCCGGCCGCGGTCGCTGCGACCTCCTCGACGTCGCAAGCCGACAAGGACACGCTCGAGAACGTCATCGACCTCGTGCGCAAGCGCAAGGCGGCCGACGCCACCAATTACGCTGCCTCGATCTCGGATCCCGTCGCGCGAAAGCTCGCCGAATGGATCATCCTGCGCAGCGAGGACAACGGCGCGACCGTGGAACGCTACCGCGCCTTCCTCTCCGCCAATCCAAGCTGGCCGTCGCAGACCTTCCTGCGCCGCCGGCTCGAGGCTGCGATGTGGGACGACAGGCGCGACGATGCAGTTGCGTGGTCGTGGTTCGAGAACGAATCCCCAGTGTCCGCCAAGGGCCGCTTCACGCTCGCCAAGGCGATGCTGGCGCGCGGCGACCGCGCCAATGCCGAGCGGCTGGTGCGCGAGGCCTGGCGCAGCGATCCGATGTCGGAGGACACCGAGAACAACGCGCTCGACCAGTTCGGCGCCCTGCTGACGCCGGGCGACCAGAAAGCGCGGATGGACACCCTGCTCTACGGCAGCGAGAACGAGGCCGCGCTGCGCGCCGCAAAACGTCTCGGCGCCGGCTATGTCGCGCTCGCCAAGGCCCGCATCGCCGCCGTCAAGAAGGCGCCGAACGCGCACGCCTTGCTCGACGCGGTGCCGCGCGAGCTGCACAACGATCCCGGCTTCATCTTCAGCAAGATCCAGCTCCTGCGCCGCGAGGAGAAGTTTGCGGAAGCGGCCCAGCTCATGCTGTCGGCGCCGAAGGATCCGAACCGGCTCTACAATCTCGACGAATGGTGGATCGAGCGGCGCCTGCTCGCGCGCAAGATGATCGACACCGAGGAATTCCGCAGCGCCTATCTGATCGCGCGCGACGCGGCGCTGCCCTCGCGCGACATCTACAAGACCGAGCAGGAGTTCACGGCCGGCTGGATCGCGCTGCGCTTCCTCAACGATCCCGCGACCGCCACCCAGCATTTTGCCCGCATCGGCGTCGGCAGCGTCAATCCGACCACGCTGGCGCGCGCCGGCTATTGGCAGGGCCGCGCCGCGGAAGCGGCGGGCCGTCAGCAGGAGGCGCGCAATGCCTATGCGCGAGCGGCCGAGCAGTCAACGAGCTATTACGGCCAGCTCGCACGCGCGAAACTCGGCCTGCCGCAGATCGAGCTCAACAGCCAGCCGCGCGGCCGCGGCGCCGAACGGCTGGAGATCGTGCGCGCCGCGCAGCTGCTTTATGAGCTCGACGAACGCGAGATGGCGGTGCCCATGCTCGCCGACATGGGCGAGAACGGAGATCCCGAGGCGCTGGCCGGCCTCGGCGAGCTGACCCAGCGCCACAGCGATGCGCGCGGCATGCTGCTGCTCGGCAAGGCCGCGCTCAACCGCGGCCTGCCGTTCGACTTCTACGCCTATCCCGTCAACGGCATCCCGCAGTTCACGCCGATCGGCCCCGAGGTCGAGCGCAGCATCGTCTATGCGATCGCGCGGCAGGAGAGCGCGTTCAATCCCTCGGTGGTCTCGCCGGCGCAGGCTTACGGGCTGATGCAGGTGACACCGGACGCCGCACGCTATGTCTGCAAGCGGCACGGCGCGACGTACGATCTCGGGCGGCTGAAGAACGATTCGGTCTACAACGCCACGCTCGGCTCGGCCGAGCTCGGCGGACTGCTCGAGGATTATCGCGGCTCCTACATCATGACCTTTGCCGCCTACAATGCCGGCCGCGGCAGCGTGAAGAAGTGGGTCGACCGGTACGGCGATCCGCGCGATCCCAAGGTCGATGCGGTGGACTGGGTTGAGCTCATTCCATTCTCCGAGACGCGCAACTACGTGCAGCGGATCATGGAGAACCTTCAGGTCTACCGTGCCCGCTTCGGCGGCGGCACGCGGTTGCAGATCGAGGCCGATTTGCGCCGCGGCACCGGCAGCGTGGAATAGCGGGGCTGGATCGACCCGGCTTGGTCCTGAGCCGTGGCAGCGATGCTACAAAGCTTCGGGGTAGAATGTCGTGACGGGGCGGACGGCCCCGGCTGGAACGAGCACGACCACCAGCAGTTGGTTAGCCCTCACGAACCCGGAGAGATCTCATGTCCCGCGTGGTCGGTGTGCCCATGTTCGCAGCCGTGGCGTTGTCCGGCTTGGTCGTTGCCGGCTCGCCCGCCCACGGCAAGAATCGCCACTACTCGCAGCCGCAGGCGACCGGGATTCAGGATCGTTATTGCCTGCAAGGACGGCGTTGGGGGTACCCCGGCAACTGCCTGTTTTCCACCTACAGCCAGTGTATGGCGACTGCTTCGGGCACAATCGATTCCTGCGGTTTGAATCCAACCTACGCCTTCCAGGAGTGGAAGGGACCCAGGTGATAGTCTGATCGCTCTCGTTGAGGCGGTCAGACCGCACCGAAGCTGCGGGGCCCGATTCCGCAGAGGATTTCGATTCTCACCCGGCCGGAGCGGACCGGCCGCGGGGCGCGCGAGCCGGACCGGCTGAACCCGGCGGGGACCAATACGGGTTGGTCATGCACATCGCCGACAACCCCATCGCGGTAGCCCTGCAGTCTTCCCACGACAGGTAGCTGCAGTAGATCCTGTTGCCGCCGCCCCACTCCCATTTCTGGAGGCACACGGGATAGCGGGGATCCAGGGGTTCAGCAGCCGCCGGCGCGAAAAACGGGGTGAGCGCAGCGACCATGGATGCCGCGCCCAGCACGCTCAGCACCCGTCTCCGGATCCTCGAAACATTCACGCTCAGAAACTCCCGTACCGCGCGCAGACGAACGATCTGCCTTTTAGACGGTCTCCGCGAGACCCACAAAGAAAAACCCCGGCAGTTTCCTGCCGGGGTTCGCTGATCAGTCAGACGACCGATCTTAGAAGTTGCGCTGAGCGCGGAGGAGCAACTGGAGGTTGCCCTGGTCCTTCAGCTCGTAGGTGGCGACGGGCTTCGCAACCGCGGCGTTCCCCGTGGCAGCAACAGCCGGGATCGTGCCCGAGTACTTCTGGTCGAGCCAGACGTAGCTCAGGTCGGCAGTGAAGGCCAGGTTCTTGACCGGGGTCCAGACCACGTTGCCGCCGACAACCGCGAGGTTGAAGTCCGGGTTACACGTGGCAGTGGCGGCGCCGAAGGCGGCGACGAAGTTGGCGCAGATCAGAGCCTTGCCCGTGTCGCCGTAGCGAAGCGAAGCGTAAGCACCATAGATCGACGAAGCCCAGTTCGGGGACCAGTTGTGGGTGTAACCACCGCGGAAGCCCCAGGTCTTGACCGTGTCGATCCCGGTACCAGTGCCGAACACGCCATCAGCCATACCGGCGAAGCCGAGGCTCTGATAGGCGATGCCGCTGCCACCGTAGATGTAGATGTTCTGCGGGAACAGGCTCTGGAAGTTGTAGCGGGTCGCACCGTCGGTGTAGACGGCCTGCAAGTTGATCGAGTCACCCGCACCAGTCGGGATGTTCTTGATCGACAAGGCACCCTGCACCGCAAAGCCCCACTTGTCGTCGGGATGGCCGGTCGGCTCCGTCGTGCCGTAGTAGGCCGTGTGGAGTTCGTGCGCGGCAACCGAGAACTGGGCGAGACCCCAGGCCTGGTCAACGCGAACCTGACCGACGATGTCGGGCGTACGCGTGCCACCCCAATCGTTGGTGCCGTAGATGCCCTGGATGAAGGCGGCGCCAGCAGCCGAAGCCGAGGTGAAGCCACTGAGACCACCAGCAGTGATGCTGGCGTTATAGAGGTTCGACTGGCCACCAGCGGCGGTCGTCAGGTCCTGCAACGCCACCGAAGCGGTGATGCCCTGGCCGAAATCAGCCGTGTACGCAACCTGGTTCACACCGGTCACGTTGTTGCTGCCGCCCGGAAGGAAGTCGGGACCACCAGCCGGATAGCTCTGCCACGGTGCGTCGAAGATCGAGACCGTGCGGCCGAAGGTGAAGCCAGCGAACTGGATGAACGCATGGTAGAGGCCGAGCGTAGCCGAGCCGGTCGAGAACGCCGACGGGTTGCTGGCGGTGGTCGCCTGGCTATCCCAGGAGAAGATCACATCGGCGTAGGTGCGCACCACGCCATACTCGGTCGCCGTCCGCGTATCGGTGGTGAAGTCGAAACGAGCGCGGCTCTGGTAGTAGTTGTCCAGACGGTTGTTGCCACCGCCGGGAGCGCCCTGGCCGATGCCGTAGTCGCTGTTCGTGTTCCCCAGCATGTCGGCGCGCAGATAGCCGCCGAACTTGATGCAGGTGTCAGTGCCCGGCATGTAGTAGAAACCGGCTCCGTACAGGGAGCAGATCTTCACGTATTCGACCGCCTTGGCCTTCACGGGAAGATCGGCTGCCTGAGCTCCGCCAACGGCGATCAGACCCGCCGCCGTACCGAGCAAAAGGCTCTTAAAGTTCATGTTAAACCTCCAAGTTTGCTCTATAGGGAAGGTTCCGGATCCGCTGGGTGACGACACCCTAAGGTTGGTTCCCTTGTCCCTTGTAACCACCGCTTAGCCGCTTCGCGCTTTCGGACACACCCGCTGAAAACGCGAGGGACTTAAGCGAACCACCTAGAACGGGACGACCTCGGGATGCCCCCCTCCGTCGCTCGCTCACAATTACTGAACGTCTTTGCACACACAACAAAAGAACGCTTCGGACCGGGCCTCAAACACGTGTTTTCCGATGGGTGTTGCACAAATAACACGCAGTTGTGATCGACGCGACCGCGTAACTGACTGAAAAATATAGAGAAATTTCTCCGGTTCCAGCCGCCTTGAAAAATCCCCGGTTTGGGCACCGCTCTCCATGGCGCTGCTGCGCCTCCGTCCCACTCGAATCGAGCGGGCGAATCCCCGCCGAATCTGTGCGGCCGCTCCTTCAGGCAAAACGCGGAATCGCCACATGGAATCACATGGAATACGGCTGGGAGTATCGAGAACCCGGCATCGGCTGCTCGCGGCTGGATCCGGATCAACCGATCGGCCGGTGTTCCAACCATCAGTCGGATCGTACCGAGGGCACCTCGATGTGATCGGGCGGCAATCCGGCGCGATACCGCCGAACCATGGCCTCAAACGCTTGTTCCAGGTTTCGGGCGAGCAGAGACGTATCGAACAGCGGCATCGTATGACGACGCTTTGCCAGAGTTTCCCTGATGCCGCGGAGCTTCTCGCGATCTAGCGCCAGTTCAATCGCGCGTTCCTCATATTCATCGCGAGAATGCGTGATGAGTTCGACCAATCCGAGAGCATGCAGCAGGCTGGCTGCGACCCGGCCTGCATAGGTTTCTCCGGCCAGCGTCAGCACGGGCAGGCCGGCCCAGAGAGCGTCGCCTGCGGTGGTGTGGGCATTGTACGGCAGCGCGTCCAGGAACAGGTCTGCCAGGCCGTGACGCGCCAGGTGATCCGCCGTCGAGGCAACGCGCGTCGCAAAGACCAGGCGCTGGGGATCGATGCCGCTCGCCTCGGCCGCTCTCCGCAAATTGGATTTTGCGACATCCTGGAGATCGGAAAGCCAGACGACGGAGCCGTCGACCTCCTTCAGGATGCGCATCCAGCTCCCAAAGGTCGCAGGATTGAGTTTGTAGGCGTTGTTGAAAGCGCAGAAGACGATGCCTTCGGCAGGCAATCCCTGCGCTCGCCTGTCGAGCCCGGCATGCGAGATCGCGCGTCCCTCGGCATCGTGCGGCATGAAGCAATGCGGCAGCCAGGCGACCTTCTCTGAAAAGTGCTTGCGGTCCTCGGCAGGAATGACCCGCTCGTCGGCGATCACATAATCCAGCAATCCTCCGCCGACGGTGCCGGCAAAGCCGAGATAACCTGCGAGAATTGGAGCTGGCCGCTGCGCGAGAACAGCGAGCCGTGCTCCGAGCGTATGCCCCATCAGGTCCACGAGGATGTCGATTTTGGCCGCCTTGATGCAGCCCATGATTTCATCGTCGCTCCGCCCGAAGAGATCGGTAAACTGGTCGAAGCTCCGCTCCAATCGCGCGCGCAGATCGCTGTCGTCGGTCGGGCCGATCGAGAATCCATGCGTTTCAAATCGGGTGCGATCGTGGGCCTCGAAAAGACCTGCGGCCAGATAGCTGACCGGATGGGTGCGAAAATCCCCCGACAGGTAACCGATGCGGATCTTGTCGGCCTGAACGGGAACAGCGTCGACGGATTTGCGCGCGGCAAGACCAAGCATCCTTTCGATCCAGAAATCGGCGCTTCGTCGCTGGTCCTCGGCCGATGCCGCAATCGAGAGCAGCGCAAACGGCTGACAGCCCCCCTCGCCCGCACGAATGGATGCGATCAAGCGCGTTCTTTCAGCCTCTATCTCAGTCCAGTCGCAGCAATTCAGCTTCGAATAGAGCCTCGCGCCTTCCACCCCGGGCAGGTCGCGATTGAGCGAGAACGCCCTGTCGAAGGCCGCGAACGCGTCGTCGTGGCGACGAAGGTCGGCGAAGATGTTCCCTCGCCCGAACCAGGCCTCTGCCAGGTCGGACCTGATGGACAGCGCCTTGTCGTAGCCGTCGAGCGCCTCCCCGTAGCGCTTGACGTCGGCGAAAGCATTGCCTCGGCCCAGCCAGGCTTCCGCCCGGTCCGGCGCGATGGAGAGCGCCTTGTCGTAGGCGGCGAGCGCATCATCGTGACGCCGCAGATCGAGGAAGACATTGCCCCGGCCGAGCCAGGCTTCGGCCGAATTCGCTTTGCTCGAGAGCACCGCGTCGTAGAGCGCGAGGGCATCGTCGTGGCGCTTGAGGGCCGTGAAGACGTTGCCGCGGCCAACCACGGCTTGGATCGAATCCGGCTTGATCGCGAGGGCTTTGCCGTAGGCCGTGAGCGCTTCGTCATAGCGCTTGAGATCCGCGTTGACGTTGCCCCGGCCAAGCCAGGCGGCCGCCGATTCAGGGGCGATGCCGAGTGCGCGGCCGTAGGACGCGTCGGCATCCGCGTAGCGCCTGAGCTCGTACAGGACATTGCCCCTGCCGATCCAGCCCTCCGCCAGATCGCCCCTGATGGAGAGTGCCCTGTCGTAGGCGGCAAGAGCCTCGTCGCGGCGCCCGCCACGAGCCAGCGCCGTGCCGCGGCCGAGCCAGGCTTCCGCCAGTTCGGGCCTGACGGAGAGCACCCGCTCATAGGCGGCCAACGCCTCGGCGTGGCGCCCGAGTTCGAGCAGCGACTTGCCCTTGTTCGCATGAGCGTCGGCGTAGTTCGGATCGAGGGCAATCGATCTGTCGAAGTCGGATATGGCCGCTTCGTATTGGCCGAGATCGTTGCAGGCTACGCCGCGGTTGTTCCAGCTCTCGCGCACATTTGGATTGAGCCGCAAGGCCCTGGTGAATTGCTCGTGCGCGAGTGCGGGCTTGCCGAGCTGCTTCGCGATCAGCCCGTAATTGTAGAAGGAAACATCCGATCCCTGATTGAGCTTGACCGCGCGCGCGATGAATGGCTCGGCCTCGGCGAACCGGTTCGTGTTCACGAGAACGATGGTCAGCAGGTTGAGCGCAGGCACATGCGACGGCTCGGACTTGATGACCCGCCTGAAGCCCTCTTCGGCCTTCTTGAGATCGCGCGCATTGAGGGCCGAGAGCGCCTCATTGAAGATGGCTGCAATGTTCTTCATCGACGGGAACAGACCTCTCGCACGGCGTCCCACTACGTCCACGGATCGACGTCGCGCTCAGCACCCAAACCATGCCCATATCCGCCCAATCGAGCGAAAGACCGGTGAAGTACCTCACGCCGGCTCGGTTGAACATACGCCGGACGCCATGTTTTCTCAGGCAAGGTGCAGGGGATATGGTCCATTGGGCCGGGAGGACCTCGGCAGAGCCGGATTTGACGGTTCCGGGCCCTCCCTTACGGCGATTCGCCGAGCTGCAAACCAGCCGCCGCGGACCATGCGGGATGGCGAGGCCGGGGATGCTCCGCCCTTCAGCCCATCCGGGCAACCGAGCGCGCGGCCAATCCGCGAAAAATGGAAGACATTTCAATTGGATGCATCTGGCGGAGACGGAGGGATTCGAACCCTCGATAGGCCTTTACAAGCCTATAACGGTTTAGCAAACCGCCGCCTTCAGCCACTCGGCCACGTCTCCAACGCGCCGGGTATGCCCGACACGGCGGCGGGCTGCAAGCGGCAGAATTGGGACGAGCATGTTTCTTTGCACATGAAAGCTCTGGCCGTGATGAAAGAAGGACGGGCGGGACTGGCTGACGTCCCGGGCCGGCGGGCCGTCGTCACGCCCGCATAGGGGCTAGCCATCGCGCCGGTTGGCCGGCATCGATATTGTCATGCGTGAAATCTCGGCCCGAGCGCGATAGTTTCGGCCTCGAAGCGCGAGCGGCGCGGCCGTTGTTCTCTCCGGCGAAGGCGGCTAGAGTTTTTGCACCATTTCGCCAGAGCACAGCCCCGTCATCGGGGTCCAGAAAACCCAATCACATGTCGCAGCACAGCCGCAACAAGGGAGCTTCGGCCCCCTCCTCACTCCATCCGTCGACTGTTCTGGACCAGGCAATTGCGGCGCACCGTGCGGGCAACGTGTCGGAAGCGGAGCGGGCCTACACGGCGATCCTGAAGGGAAGCAGGACGCACCCCGTCGCGCTCCACATGCTTGGGCTGTTGCACGCACAGCGCGGCAATTTCGCGGATGCCGAGCCATTGCTCAAGAAAGCTGTCCGCGTCGATCCCGGCAATCCCGACGTCCTCTTCAACTATGCCAACGTGCTGCGTGCATTGGACAAGACAGACGATGCACTCGACTGGCTTGCGAAAGCGATTGCCCTGGCGCCGAACTTCGCCGGTGCGCATCTCAATCGCGGTGCGATTCTGATGGCACGGAAGGAGCTTCACGATGCCATCGCGGAATTTGATCGCGCCATTGCGATCGCGCAGTCGAGCGCAGCGTTCGCAAACCGAGGTAGTGCGCTTCACCAGCTCGATCGCCTCGACGAAGCGCATGACAGCTACCAAAGGGCCGTCGAGCTCGGACCGTCGAATCCACAGAACCATTTCCTCTTGTCTGAAGTCCTTACCCAGATGGGTCGGCACGACGAAGCGATCGGAGCGCTCGAAAGAACGGTCGCGCTGGACAAGGCGTTCCCGTTCGCATTGAGCAAGCTCGTTGGTTCCAGGCGGCAGCGTGCCGACTGGCGCAGTTTCGAAGTTGAACAGGCCGCTCTGGACGAGGCCGTCGAATCCGGCGTGGCGGTCGACCCTCTCACCTTCTTTCATGCCTCGTCGTCTCCCGCACATCAATTGACCTGTGCGAAGACATTTGTCGCCAAGGTCGCTTCGGAACGAGGTGCCGCGATCCCCAGAGCGCCGTCACCGGTTTCCCGGCTGCGGGTCGCGTATCTGTCAGCCGATTATCGCAATCACGCCACCGCGAATTTGATGGCGGGAGTTTTCGAGGAGCACGACCGCGAGCGCTTCGAGGTCAGCGCCATCTCCTACGGACCGGATGACCGCAGCGAAATGCGCAATCGCCTGCAGGCGGCGTTCGAACGCTTTGAAGATGTCCGCGATCTCGCCGACGAGGACGTGGTCAAGCTGATACGCCAGCTCGACATTGATGTTCTTGTCGACCTGGGAGGCTTCACCACCGGTGCGCGGCCGAAAATCCTTGCGTGCCGTGCGGCTCCCCTCCAGGTCAGCTATCTCGGCTTTCCCGGCACGATGGGCGCCTCATATATCGACTACGTCATTGCCGACAGGATCGTCATCCCTGAAGAAGAGCAGAAGTATTACGCCGAGAAGGTGGTTTATCTCCCCGACAGCTATCAGGCGACCGACGCGAGGCGACCGCTCCTGCCAAATGGTCCGACCCGGAGCGAGGTCGGTCTGCCGGAAGACGCATTCGTCTACTGCGCGTTCAACAGAGCGTCCAAGATCACGCCCGTGCTGTTCGATGTCTGGATGAGGCTGCTGACCAGGACCGCGGGCAGCGTCCTGTGGCTGCTCGATGGGGACCCCACCGCCAGGGAGAATCTGAGGCGTGAAGCCGTTGCGCGCGGCGTCGCTGCCGAGAGGATCGTGTTCGCCCCACCCGTCCCTGCCTACGAACACTTGGCGCGCCACCGGCTCGCCGATCTCTTCCTCGACACGTTGCCCTACAACGCCCATACCACGGCCAGCGACGCCCTCTGGGCCGGCTTGCCGGTCCTGACCTGCCTCGGCACCGCCTTTGCGGGACGCGTTGCAGCCAGTCTCCTGAACGCCGTCGGCCTTCCCGAGCTGGTGACGCGATCGCTGGACGAATATGAGGTTCTGGCGCTTCGCATCGCTCACGATGCTGAACTTCGAACCGCCCTCAAGAGCAAGCTGGCGGCGCATCGGGCCTCTTGGCCTCTCTTCGATACCGTCGGCATGACCCGACACATCGAAAGCGCCTTCAACGAAATGTGGCGCCGGCATTGCGCCGGCGAAGCGCCGGCCTCGTTTGCCGTCCAAATCTCATCGTGAGGGCGCCCTTGGCGCTCATCGCGCCAATCGGCCAGTTCGGCTCCCTACGGCGGAGCAAACCGGTCAGTGGGTGGAAACCCACGCCCTCGCCTCGCGCTGCGCGGCCGAAATCTCGGCGTCCGACATCTGCCCGGCGACTTCCTGGCGCAGCGCCACGGCGTCCTTGCGGCCCTTCAGGGCGGCGAGGTTGAACCATTTGTGCGCGGCGACGAGATCGACGAGGCCGGCGCGGCCGCTCGCCCAATAGATCCCGCGCTCGAACAGCACGTCCGACAGCGCGCTCGCGTCGATCGGCGTCGCGGTCTCCAGATCGAAAGTACCCTGAAACATAACGCATCCCCTGTTTTCTTATGCCGCCTCGTTCCCCCGAGCGCGGCTCCCGTCCAACTCTGATTTGCGTGATCCCTTCTGGGATCATGCGCCGTTCAACTCTCCCCATGCCGTTTGCCGGCTTGTTGGAGGCGATGATGGCGGGCAAATTTGAATGGCAGTTTAAGTATCGCGATGAAGCAGACGTAAACGCGGGCCGCCGGCGCCCGCATGGAGAATGCAAAAAGCCTACGTTTTGCAGGCACTTCTGCAATTCGTCAGATTCGATTTACCTTGGGATTTTCGGACAACGATAACCATCGCGCGCGGTGGCGGGGCGCTGCGGCGCACATTCCGCCACTCCTTGTCGTCACCCGCGACCCGGCCACGCCGGGGCTTGCGGTCCTGGGACGCTGAAGCTTCAGCCAACGGCAGGCGGGAGACCCGGTACTCCGCAGACGCCAGTCATCTATCAAGAGCCGCGGCGTCCTGGATCGCCGGTCGGAACCGGGCGATGGGTCCGCAAATCGGGAAACGGCGCACGGACGCCGCGCAACGACAAGACCGCGGCCATCGCCTGCCCCAAGGCAATGCACAGCGGCAGCGCGGCCACGTCGCGGTCAGATCGGCAATGTCGGGAAAAGGAATGCCGGCAATACCCCGGCCTCAGGAGAACGAGGGCGTCGGCGAACACGTCAGGACCAGATTCCACTTTGACCGCGAGGCCACTCGTGAAATTGCAGAACCGAAAGAATCAGCCCGCACCGAACGAAGAAAACTCGTTTCTTCTGCCGGACCGTGAAGAGAACGATCCGACCGTTGACCTGATGTCTCGCCGACACCCTCTATCGTCGACCAGAACCTTATAGGAGGCGCTGATGACGTGCCGGCTGTCTAGCAGCCGGCAACTTCAGAAGTCGAAGTTACTTCTTCTTCTTCGCGACCTTGCGGGTCTTCTTCGCAGTCTTCTTCACTGCGCTCTTCGCCTTCTTCGCCTTCTTCGCTTTCTTGGCCATGTTGCCCTCCGATGTGTGAGATGGCTTTAATCGCTGCGTGCACTCGGGGATCGAGATGCACACTCATCCCGAATACACCAACACGACGAAAAAAACAGCTTCTCGCTTAAAGAAGTGTTGACGCAGCAAGGCGCGTGCGCTTGGCCAGCGCGACGCAAGCACACTGCATGACGCGTTCGTGCGATCGCGTAGAGTGGGCGCATCATCGGTGTTTGCGAGAGTAATGATTGCAAGAAAACACTATGCAGAAAGTATTTTCCTGCACTCACGCATTGCGCATGACCGGCGCGACGACGCGTGTCGCAACGCGCGGGATCGCCTCGCGAAGGCGTTTCGCGGACTCTGAGTCGGAGATTTTGGCAACGAAAATATTTTCATGCTTAACGGCGCGAGCGCTCGTCGGAGCGTGTGCAAGCCGCCGTTTTGCGCGAATCGCGTGACGGCGATTCGGTCGCCGCGGAGCTATCGATCGGGATGAAGTTTGCCGCCGAGGACGCGCGCGAGCGTCGCATCGCGAACCGAAGGCGAGGTGACGAAGCGTGTCCGTCACCTCGTCCGAACGCGTGAGGCTAGACGCCGAGCTTGGACTTGAGCAGCTCGTTGACGCTTTGCGGGTTGGCCTTGCCGCCGGATGCCTTCATCACCTGGCCGACGAACCAGCCGAGCGACTGCGGCTTGTCCTTGACCTGCGCGGCCTTGTCGGGATTGGCCGCGATGATGTCGTCGACCACCTTCTCGATCGCCGAGAGGTCGGTGACCTGCTTCATGCCGCGGCTTTCCACCAGCGCGCGGGGATCGCCGCCTTCCTGCCAGACGATCTCGAACAGATCCTTGGCGATCTTGCCGGAGATCGTGCCCTCGCCGATCAGGTCGATGATCCCTGAGAGCTGCTCGGCGCTGACGGGAGCGCCCGTAATATCCCGGCCTTCCTTGTTGAGACGGCCGAACAGCTCGTTGATCACCCAGTTCGCCGCCATCTTGCCGTCGCGGGCGCGGTTGCCGAGCTTGTCGAGCACGGTCTCGTAGAACACCGCGCTCTCGCGCTCGGCGACCAGCACGCTCGCGTCGTAGGCCGACAGGCCGAAATCGGCGACGAAGCGCGTCTTCTTCTGGTCCGGCAGCTCAGGCAGCTTCGCCTTCAGCTCGTCGACGAGGTCTTGCGAGAACTCCAGCGGCAGCAGATCGGGATCGGGGAAGTAGCGGTAGTCATGCGCCTCTTCCTTCGACCGCATCGAGCGCGTCTCGCCCTTGTTGGGGTCGTAGAGCCGCGTTTCCTGGTCGATCTGCCCGCCGTCCTCGAGGATCTCGATCTGGCGCCGCGCCTCGTACTCGATCGCCTGGCCGATGAAGGTGATCGAGTTCATGTTCTTGATCTCGCAGCGGGTGCCGAGCGGCGCGCCGGGCTTGCGCACGGAGACGTTGACGTCGGCGCGCAAGGATCCCTTCTCCATGTCGCCGTCGCAGGTGCCGAGATAGCGCAGGATCGAGCGCAGCTTGGTCACATAGGCCTTGGCCTGCTCGGCATCGCGGATATCGGGCTTGGAGACGATCTCCATCAGCGCCACGCCGCAGCGGTTGAGATCGACAAAGGACATGGTCGGCGACTGGTCATGCAGCAGCTTGCCTGCATCCTGTTCCAGATGCAGCCGCTCGATACCGATGGTGGCCGTCTTGCCGCCATCCAGCTCGACGACGACCTCGCCCTCGCCGACGATCGGCGACTTGTACTGGCTGATCTGATAGCCCTGCGGCGAGTCCGGATAGAAATAGTTCTTGCGGTCGAACACCGAGCGCAGATTGATCTTTGCGTTGAGACCGAGCCCGGTCCGGACAGCCTGCCTGACGCATTCCTCGTT
Organism: Bradyrhizobium niftali; assembly: GCF_004571025.1. GTDB lineage: Bacteria > Pseudomonadota > Alphaproteobacteria > Rhizobiales > Xanthobacteraceae > Bradyrhizobium > Bradyrhizobium niftali. The sequence continues at coordinate 33,524 of NZ_SPQT01000021.1, forward strand.
GATCACGGGCAGCATGCCCGGCATCGCGGCGTCCACCAGCGACACGTGGCTGTTCGGCTCGCCGCCGAACGTGGTGGAGGCACCCGAGAACAGCTTCGAGTTCGACGTCACCTGGGCATGGATCTCCATGCCGATGACCATCTCCCAGTCGCCGGTTGAGCCTTTGAGCAGTTTGTGAGGTGTCGCGTCAGCGTTCATGGCGAAGATATCGTTCTGTGCTGGAGGATGCGGGTCGGCCCCCGGCCGGGCGGGAGCTACCACGCCCAACTAATTAAGCCGGCGCGGAAAGCGATGCAACCTGGGCCCCCGCTCCCCGATCGGCCGAATTGGGCGTGAAACTGCATGCAATCCGTGCCATGACAACCGTAAATGGATCGAGGCGGGAGGGACATGATGGGCGAGCTATCGCTCCGGATGACTGACGGGACGCATATCGTTGTGCCGGCCACGCTCGGCGCCATCACCACTTATGTCATCCTCGAGCAGGAATCGTGGTTCGAGAAGGAGACGGCGTTTCTCGCAAGCTGGCTAAAGCCGGGCATGACCGTGCTCGACATCGGGGCCAATCTCGGCGTCTACAGCCTGCCGATGGCGCGGCTGCTCGCGCCTCATGGCCAGGTGTTCGCCTATGAACCAGCCAGCGAGCCGCGCCGCCTGCTCGCGCTCAGCAAGGCCAAGAACGAGGCCACCAACCTGCATGTCGTCGCCGCCGCGCTGTCCGACGGTGAGCGCGAGGGTCAGCTGGTGCTGGGCAGCTCCAGCGAGCTCAACTCGCTGCAAGGCAGCGGTCCCAGCGAAAACGTTCAGATCACGTCGCTCGACGCCGAACAGAAGTCAAGGAAATGGGGCGCCATCGACTTCGTCAAGATCGACGCGGAAGGAGAGGAAGAGCGCATTCTAGCCGGCGCGCAGGCATTTTTCTCCGAGCACTCTCCCCTGGTGATGTTCGAGATCAAAGCCGGCGAGAAGCACAATGACGGCCTGCCGGCAGCGTTCGCCAGTCTGGGCTTCGGCATCTACCGGCTCCTCGGCGGCGCCCCCGTCCTGGTACCGGTCAAGATCGGCGAACCGCTCGATCCCTACGAGCTCAACCTGTTCGCAGCCAAACCCGAGCGCGCCGCAGCACTCGCAGGCGAGGGTTTCCTGATCGAGACCATTCCGGTGTGGGAGCCCGACGACACCGCACGCGACTGGGCGCTTGCGCAGTTCAAGGCGCAATCCTTTGCACCGATTTTCAATGCGCTGCCCGGCGGCGCCGCGGCTCAGGACCCGATTTATCGCGACGCTCTTGCCGGCTATGCGATCTGGCGCTCCCAGGAGCACACATGGCCCCAGCGTTACGCGGCGCTGAAGTTCGCTTGCGATACGCTCGGCGCGCTCTGTCAGCAGCAAGCTTCGCTGTCGCGCCTTTCGACGCTCGCCCGCATCGCCTCGGACATCGGCAACCGCACGATGGCCGTCAACGCACTGCGGTTCACGGCGGAGGTACTCAAAGGCGGCAAAGGCCGCATCCTGGAACCATTCTGGCCGGCAAGTCCGCGGTTCGACCATCTTGCGCCCGGGGACAACGTCGTCGGCTGGTTCGTGGCTGCAGCGCTCGAGCGGTTCGAACAGCTCGCGTCGTTCTCCTCATGCTTTGCACCGCCTTCCGTCGATCTCGACTGGCTGGCAAAGCAGCCGCTGGTTGCCACCGAGATCGAACGCCGCCGTGTTCTCCAGCGGGCACGCGCAGGTCAAAAGGTCGCGGTCCCATCGCGTCTGCGCAGGGCGGCGCCGGACCACCTCAACGCCGCGGCCTGGCGCGCCGGCGTAGTGCCCAACACGAGCCTGTGAAGGCTCAGGCGCGCCCCGTTGCGAGCAGCGCCGTTGCGATCCGCTCCCACTCCGCTTCCAGCGAATCCTTTGCAGCTGGCTGGCCGGCCTGGCGGTACCAGTAGCCGGCGTTACCGAGATCGCCTTCGACGCGGTGCAGATAGGCGTGCACCCAGGCGGCCTCGTGGCTGCTCTCGTCCTGGACGATCTTGTGCGCGCGGTCCCAGTCGCCCTTCGCCCCCCACCAGAGACCGGCGAGCGGCGCGTTCAGGTCCGGCGCCGGCGCTGCGCCGTCGAGGCTCGCGATGAACGCGGCGACATTCACCACCACCTCGCGGGCGTGAAGCGGCCGGCGGCCTGCTCGATCACCTCGCCGAGCGAGAACAGCGTCTCCTCGTCGAAGGGACGGCCGATCAATTGCAGGCCGAGCGGCAGGCCCTGCGCGTCCTTGCCGGCGGGCACGGCGATGCCGGGCAGGCCCGCCATGTTCACGGTCACCGTGAAGATGTCGTTGAGATACATCTCGACCGGGTCGGCGCCGCCCTTCTCGCCGATGCCGAAGGCCGCCGACGGCGTCGCCGGCGTCAGGATCGCGTTGACGCCCTTGGCGAAGCAATCCTCGAAATCCTTCTTGATCAGCGTGCGGACCTTCTGGGCGCGGAGATAATAGGCATCGTAATAGCCGGCCGAGAGCACGTAGGTGCCGATCATGACGCGGCGGCGCACTTCGGCGCCAAAACCTTCGGCGCGGGTGTTCTCGTACAGCTCGATAATGTTTTTGCCCTGCTCGCGCAGGCCGTAGCGCACGCCGTCATAGCGCGCGAGGTTCGAGGACGCCTCCGCCGGCGCCACGATGTAATAGGCCGGCAGCGCGTATTTGGTGTGCGGCAGCGACACCTCGACGAGCTCGGCGCCCGCCGCCTTCAGCCAGGCCGCGCCCTCGCTCCACAGCTTCTCGATCTCGGCCGGCATGCCGTCGAGACGATATTCCTTGGGGATGCCGATCTTGATGCCCTTCACGGACTTGCCGATCGCGGCCTCATAGTCCGGCACGGCAATGTCAACCGACGTCGTGTCCTTCGGATCGTGCCCGGCCATCGAGCGCAGCAGCATCGCGCTATCGCGCACGCTGCGTGCGATCGGACCTGCCTGGTCGAGCGAGGAGGCGAAGGCGACGATGCCCCAGCGCGAGCAGCGACCGTAGGTCGGCTTGATGCCGACGGTCGCGGTGAACGCCGCCGGCTGGCGGATCGAACCGCCGGTGTCGGTCGCGGTCGCGCCCATGCACAGCAGCGCCGCCACGGCCGAGGCCGAACCACCGGACGAGCCGCCCGGCACCAGCGTCGTGTTGCTGCCGTCACGCCGCCACGGATTGCCGACGGGACCGAAGCACGAGGTCTCGTTGGCCGAGCCCATCGCGAACTCGTCATTGTTGAGCTTGCCGAGCATCACCGCGCCGTCGCGCCAGAGCTGCGAGGTGATGGTGGACTCGTAGGTCGGCACGAAATTGCCGAGGATCTTCGAGCACGCCGTGGTGCGCACGCCCTTGGTCGCGAACAGGTCCTTGATGCCCAGCGGGATGCCGGCGAGCGGGCCGCCCTCACCCCTGGCGATCTTCTCGTCCACGGCCTTCGCCATGTCACGCGCGCGATCGGGCGTCTCCATCACGAAGGCATTGAGCACGCGCGCAGCTTCGATCGCGGACAGATGCGCGTCGGTCAGCTCGAGTGACGTGAAAGTCTTGGCCGCGAGACCCTTGCGGGCCTCGGCGAGCGTCAGCGATGTCAAATCGGTCATTTATTGATCGGGCTGCAGAAGAACGGAGACAGGGTTTTGTCGTTGGCCGGGTCGTCTTTTTTCTTGGCGGCGGCGTTCGCGGCGGCCTCGATCTCGTCGAGCACGGCATTGACGGCGACATTGGGATCGGCAGCCTTGCCCTGCCGCTCCATCTTGTCGAGATAGTTCATGTAGGCCTGGTAGGCCTTCTCATCGTCGCAAAGCAGGCACATCGGACAACGTCCTGAATTAGAGACTTACTCGACGACCTTCGGCACCAGGAAGAAGTGCCCCTCGGTCGCGGGCGCGTTGGCAACGATATCGTCGGCGACCTCGCCGTCGTTGACCACGTCCTGCCGCTTCTTCATCTGCATCGGGGTGACCGAGGTCATCGGCTCCACGCCCTCGACATTGACCTCCGAGAGCTGCTCGACAAAGGCGAGCATGGCGTTGAGCTCGCCCTGCAGATGCGGAACCTCGTCCTCGGAAACCGCGATGCGCGCCAGATGCGCGATGCGGCGGACGGTAGTGGCGTCGACGGACATTATATAAGGCCTCTCACGGCAAAACCTAACCGCCGTATAGCAGAGGCCGCTTTTGCGCCGCAACCGGCGCTCCCGCCTATCTCCCGCCTATCCAGCGAGCGCCTTAAGGCGAGCCAAGGCCGATTTGGCCAGATCCCGGGTCAATTCGGCCGCGGGGACCTCGCGGCCCAGGGCGACGGCCTGGCCGGCCCAGAGATTGGTGAAATCCACCCGGCCCTGCTTTTCGGCAGCCGCCTTGAGCGGCCCCAGTGCGGTCGCGGCATGGGGAAAGGGAGGCGCATCAGGCGAGATCGGGCCCGCCTCGAGCATCAGGCGGTTCTGCACGCCCCGCGCCGGACGGCCGGTCATGACATTGGTGATGACGGTGGAATCGTCCCGCGCTTCAGCGAGCGCCTTGCGGCCGCCCGCGCTGACCTTGGATTCCGGGCAGCGCAGATACGCGCTGCCGATCTGCACGCCGGAGGCACCGAGCGCAAAGGCCGCGGCAATGCCGCGCCCGTCGGCGATGCCGCCGGCCGCGATCACCGGCACCTTCACGGCGTCGGCGACCTGCGGCACCAATGCGAAGGTGCCGGGCTGCTCGGCAATCTTGTCGGTCAGGAACATGGCGCGATGGCCGCCAGCCTCGGCGCCTTGCGCGATCACGGCGTCGGCGCCGTGCTGCTCGAGCCAGACGGCTTCCTTCACCGTCGTGGCGGAGGAGATGACGAGGCAGCCGGCTGCCTTGACGCGCTTGAGCAGCGCTTGCTCCGGCAGGCCGAAATGAAAGCTGACGACTTCCGGCTTCAGCTCCTCGACGACCTCGCAGAAGGCTGCGTCGAATGGCGCACGGTTGGCCGCGGCGATCGGTGCCGCCGGATCGAGGCCATGCTCAGTGTAATAGCCGGCGAGCCGCTGCCTCCACCGCGCTTCGGCATCCGTCGTGAGATCGACCGGCGTGTGGCAGAAGAAGTTCATGTTGACCGGCGCCTTCACGCGCTGGCGGATGAGACTAACCTGCTCGCGCGCCTTCTCCGCCGAGATCATCGCGCAGGGCAGCGACCCCAGCGCCCCGCCCTGCGCAGCCGCGATCACCAGCTCCGCATCCATCACGCCGGCCATCGGCGCCAGCACGATCGGGAATTCGGTCTTGAAGAGATCGATCAGTCGACGGTCAGGCCACATGGTTCTCACCTCATGTTCGCTCTTCCCTCTCCCCTTGTGGGAGAGGGTGGATCGCCGCACAGCGGCGAGACGGGTGAGGGGTTTGCATCCGCGGAGACAGACCCCTCATCCGGCACGGATTGCATCCGCGCCACCTTCTCCCACAAGGGGAGAAGGAAAAGAAGAAACCGAGTTGCGCCGGCCGGCAAGAAGCTGCTCGGCTTCGGTCGCGATCCGCTCGACGATCTCGGCCGCGGGTGGGATATCATGGATCAGGCCGACGGCCTCGCCCGCGATCACCGCGGCGATGTCGAAATTGCCGGCCGCCTTCGCCGCGGCATACTCGGCCGCGACCGTGGCGACATTCTGCATCAGCTCGACCTCGCGGCCGATCCAGCGACTGGCGTGGTCGTTGACCAGGCACCGGCCGGTAAACGGCGCCGGCCAGACGTTGTTGCGTGACAGGTCGAAGATGATGCCGCGCACCGTCGAGCCGCTGCTTGCGGCGCAGATGCGCCGCTTGGCCTCCTCGGCGCCGTCGGCCTCCTGGCTCGCATAGAAGCGCGTGCCGAGCAGCACGCCGCTCGCGCCCAGCATCATCATGGCGGCGAGACCGCGCCCGTCGGCGATACCGCCGGCCGCCACCACAGGCACACGGCCCGCCGCGAGATCGACGATGGCAGGCACGAGATCGATGCTGGTGCGTGACGCGCCGTGACCGCCCGCCTCCGTGCCCTGCGCGACCAGGATATCGGCGCCGGCGTCGAGCGCCTGCCGCGCCATCGCCTCGTCCTGCACTTGGCAGATCAGGTGCGCTCCCGCGGATCTGATCTTGGGTGCGAACGGCGCGGGATCGCCGAAGGACAGCATGATCGCCGATGGTCTGGCGGCGAGCGCAATGTCGAGCAGCTCGGGCCGCTTGGCGAGGCTCCAGGTGATGAAGCCGACACCGAACGGCGCGCGCAGGCCGGCGAGCTTTACGGTCTCCCGCTCCAGCCACGTCCTCTCGCCGTAGCCGCCGCCGAGAATGCCGAAGCCACCGGCGCGGCTGACGGCCGCCACCAGACGGCTGCCGGCGACGACATCCATCGGCGCCAGCAGCACGGGATGGTTGATTTCCAGCAAGCTCGTCAGCGGCGTCGCAATGGGCATGGCTCTCCCCGATCTGGACAGTGAGACTAAGCGCGACTAGCATTCTCGAAAAATGAATTGTTGCGAACGCTGCCATCACAAAAGCGAAACGACGCCATGGAACTCAGCGATATCCAGACCTTCGCCGCGGTCGCCCGCACCGGCGGCATCACCCGCGCTGCCGAGGAGCTCAACACTGTGCAGTCCAACGTCACCCAGCGCGTGAAGGCGCTGGAGGCGGAGATCGGCACGCCGCTGTTCGAGCGCCACAGCCGCGGCATGACGCTGACCGGCGCCGGCAAACGCCTCCTGCCCTACGCGCAACGGATGGCCGCGCTGTCGCGCGAGGCCGTGCTCGCCGCACGCGACGACGGTGAGCCGAAGGGACCGCTGGCAATCGGTTCGATGGAAACGACGGCCGCCGTGCGGCTGCCGCCGCTGCTCGCCGATTTCCACCGCCGCTTCCCGGCCGTGCGCCTCTCCTTGCGTACGGCGACGACGGCCGACCTCGTCGCGGGCGTGCTCGAAGGCACGCTCGACGGCGCCTTCGTCGCAGGTCCCATCGCGCATGCCGACCTCACCGCGACCAGCGCCTTCCGCGAAGAGCTGGTGCTGGTCAGCGCGCAGCGCTGGAGCTCGCTTGCGGAGCTGCGCGCCGGCACGCCAGAGTCCGGTCCGACGGCGCTCGTGTTCCGCACCGGCTGCACCTATCGCCAGCGGCTTGAGCAGGTCTTCGTCGAGTTCGGCTGGCCGTCGGCCGCACGCTTCGAGCTCGGCACGCTCGACGGCATGATCGGCTGCGTCGCCGCCGACATGGGCGTGACGCTGCTGCCGCGCACTGTGGTCGAGCGCAGCGCGATGAACGGCAGCGTGTCGATCCACCCGCTGAGCACCTCGCACGCGCGCGTCGAGACACTCTTCATCCAGCGCAGCGCCGGCCATCAATACAGCGCGCTTCAAGGCTTTGCGGCCTGCCTGAAGACGGATGACGACGTCATCGCGGCCTGAGATACCAGCGCCGCAGCGCCACCACGGCCCAGATCGCCTCGACGAGACCGAACGGCCAGGCGCCCTGCAGGAAGCCGTAGGCGGAGCCCAGCGCACAGGACATCGCGAACAGCAGCACGAACCAGTGGCTGCGATCCTCCAGGGCATAGCAGACCAGCATCGCCGTCACGGCAAACAGGCCGAATAGTGTCAGTGCATCCATTGTTACCGGTTCACCCCGCAGCGCGACGCGTGTTATGCGCTAACGCCATGCCCGCTCTTATCCTGCCCCTCGTCGATGCTGCAACCCACTGGCCCGAACGCGGAGGGCTGATCGGCCTTGACCTGGGCACCAAGACCATCGGCGTCGCCGTGTCCAATCCGGACCGGCGGCTGGCGACCGGCGTCGAGACCATTCAGCGCAAGCAATTCAAGCAGGACGCGGCGCGGCTCCTGGCGATTGCGACCGAGCGCAAGGTAGTCGGCTTCGTACTCGGCCTGCCCATCAACATGGATGGCAGCGAGGGCCCGCGCGCGCAATCGACTCGCGCCTTCGCCCGCAACCTCGCCAATCTCACCACGCTCCCCATCGGCCTCTGGGACGAGCGCCTCTCGACCGCGGCGGTCGAACGCGAGTTGATCGGCATGGATGTCAGCCGCGCCAAGCGCGCCGAGGTGATCGACGAGCACGCCGCGATCTTCATCCTGCAGGGCGCGCTCGACCGCCTCGCCAATTTGCGCCAGATCTGACCCCGGAAGCAGCGACATGGCATCGCCGGCGATAGCAAGGTTCTCATTCGCCGCGATTATCGGCGCTCTCCTTGCTATCCTGGCCGTGCCGGGTTCGTGCGCCGCCGACGACCATGCCATGTCGGAGCTCAAGGGCACGTGGTCCGGGACGTTCAATCAGTATTCGCATGACATCAACGGCAGCTTCCCGGTCAAGCTGACCATCGACGCCATCTCCGGAACCGAATTCACGGGCACCATGGACTGGCCGACCTTCGACAATACCCGGACAAGGGTGAAGGGAATGGTCGACGGCACGCTGATCAAATGGACCGAGACAGAATATCTGAGAGGCGACGACGCCGTCCTCGGCGGACTGTACGTCGCGCATTTCAAGGCGGACAACGAGATCGGCGGCGACTGGATAGACCCCAAGCACACCATCACGCCAAAGGGCCCCCGCTACGGGACGCGAGGAGCCGACTTCGTTCTGAAAAAGGAATAGGCGCCCGCCATGGCCGTCGTGATCGCGGCGCTGCTGCCGGTCTTCATCCTCATCGTGCTCGGCGTCGTGCTCCGGCACAGCCTGATGCGGCTGGATACGCAATGGCACGGGCTGGAGCGGCTGACCTATTTCGTGCTGTTTCCGATGCTGCTGATCCAGACGCTGGTGAAGGCCGACCTTTCCAAGGTGCCGGTCGCCGGCGTCGGCGGCGCGCTGCTGCTGTCGGCGCTGGCGATGTCGCTGCTTTGCCTCGCGCTGCGCCCTGCGCTGGCGCGGCTCGACATCGACGGGCCGGCCTTCACCTCGATCTTCCAGGGCGCGACGCGCTGGCAGACCTATGTGGCGCTCTCCGTCTCCGCCAACATGTTCGGCGATGTCGGGCTGGCGCTGGCATCCGTCGCGATGGTCGCGATCATTCCACTCGTCAACGTGTTCAGCGTCGCCGTGCTCGCCCATTATGCCGCGCCGGAAAAACAGTCCGCGCGCGCGATCGTGACGACGGTGATCCGCAATCCCCTGATCTGGGCCTGCGCGATCGGGCTCCTCGTCAATCTGACGCACCTGCCGCTGCCGAAGATCTGGCACGAAGTCGCGGATGCGCTGAGCCGGTCATCCCTGGCGATCGGCCTGCTCGTCACCGGTGCGGGCCTGCATCTCAAAGGCCTCCTGCGTCCCAGCCTGAGCGCGACGATCGGCGTCGCCTTCAAGCTGGTCCTGATGCCCGTGCTGGCGCTGGCGCTTGCGGCCTGGTTCGGGCTATCAGGCAACAGTCTGGCAATCGTCGCGATCTGCGCGGCAGTGCCGACCTCGCCCAGCGCCTTTGTGCTGGCCCGCCAGATGGGCGGCGATGCGCCGCTGCTGGCGCAGATCATCACGCTGCAGACGATCCTGGCGGCGGTCACGATGCCGATTGCAATTGCGCTGGTGGCTTGAGGCGGAGCCTCAACTCCCCAGCCACATCGTCAGCACCACCGCAGTCATGTTGTTCAGCGCGTGCAGCACGATCGTGAGCCAGAGCGAATTGGCGCGATGGCGCATGTAGCCGAACCACAGGCCGATGGTGAAGACCTCGGCGAGGAAGTACATGTCGTACTGGAGATGCACGACCGTCCACACCAGCGACGACAGGATGATCGCGCCGGGCACGCGCAGGAAGCTCGCCGACCAGCCGCGATAGAGGAAGCCGCGTGCCAGCACCTCTTCCGACATCGGCGCCGCCACGCTGAAGGCGAACAGCAGCAAGATGGCTGCGCCCTTGTCGCGGCCCGATTGCAGCAGGTCGGTCATGAAGCCCGGTGTCGCCTCGCGGCCGAGGCTCCGCGACATCGTCTCCCAGGCCAGCACGACCAGGATAAGCCCGACCACGCCGAACAGAAGCTGCTTCCAGGACGGCCAATGCAGCGCGAGATAGTCGACGAAGGAGGCCTTCTTGATGCGGATGGCGAGCCATACCGCCGCCAGCGTCGCCGGCAGGCCCATGATGACCGACAGCGCGAGCGCTGCCGGCTCCCGGCCGACCGACTGGATCGAGGCCATGTCGATCGGAAGGCCGCGCAGCGCGGCCAGCAGCAGGATCGCCCCGACCTGGCCGACGAACATCGCGACGAAGATGAGAAGGCCCCACAGCGCCGTGCCGAAGAACTTCCAGACGCGCGGCGCGTGATCCGCGGGCGTCATGATGAGTGGCGGATGCTCGGGATTGAGGGAGTCCATCGGGGGCTTTCGTCAGGAGCAGCGAAACATCGGGAGGTCGTCATGCCCGGGCTTGTCCCGGGCATCCATGCCGCGCAGCAAGACGTGGATGGCCGGGTCAAGCCCGGACATGACGGAATGGAGAGAGCTCGTCCCTTTCACGGCAGCGCCCTCTCCAGCAGCGCGCGCACGTCACCGCTCTCAAGCTCCACCGCGCCGTACATGCTGGCGTGGTTCGCGGCGAGGCGCGTGGCCGCGAACAGTTCGGCATGGCGCGGCGACACGCCGTTGAGCGCCGCGGCCGCCGCAAGCAGCGCCAGCTTCTCGACCGCGAGCCGCGCGACGCGCTCGCCGTCGGCGCGGCGGAAGGTCTTGCCGATGAACGCCGCCGCCTCGCCTGCGCCCGGCAGACCTTTGGTCTCGGCGGCAAGCGATTGCAGCACCGCCATCGCCGCCTCCGGCTCGCGCGAGAGCGCGCGCAGCACGTCGAGGCACATCACGTTGCCCGAGCCTTCCCAGATCGCGTTGACCGGCGACTCCCGGTAGTGGCGCGCCAAAATGCCGTCCTCGACATAGCCGTTGCCGCCCAGGCACTCCATCGCCTCGTAGAGGAAGGCGGGCGCGCTCTTGCAGGTCCAGTATTTGATCGCGGGCGTGAGTAGCCGCATATAGGCGGCCTCCGCCGCATCGTGCGGGGTGCGGTCGAAGGCGCGGCAGAGCCGCATCACCAGGGCGACGCTGGCCTCCACATGGAGCGCCATGTCCGACAGCACCGCCTGCATCAAGGGCTGATCGGCCAGATGCTTCTGGAACACGCTGCGGTGACGCGCATGATGCAGCGCATGCGCAAGCCCCGAGCGCATCAGGCCGGTGGAGGCGATTGCGCAATCCTGCCGCGTCAGCTGCACCATCTGGATGATGGTGCGAATGCCCTTGCCCGCCTCGCCGACCGCTTGCGCATAAGCGCCGACGAACTCGACCTCGGAGGACGCATTGGAGCGGTTGCCGAGCTTGTCCTTCAGCCGCTGGAACTGGATCGCATTGACCGACCCGTCGGGCGCAAAGCGCGGCATGAAGAAGCAGGTCAAGCCCTCGTCGGCCTGCGCCAGCACCAGGAACGCATCGCACATCGGCGCCGACATGAACCATTTGTGGCCGGTGATGCGATAGGCCACGCCGTCGCGCACCGCGCGCGTCATGTTGGCGCGCACGTCGGTGCCGCCCTGCTTCTCGGTCATGCCCATGCCGAGCGTCATGCCGCGCTTGTCCCACCACGGCGCGAATGTCGGATCGTAGCTCCTCGTCGACAGCACCGGCATCACGCGTGCCAGCAGATCCGGCTGCATCGCCAGCGCGGCGACGGAGGCGCGCGTCATCGTGATGGGACAGAGATGCCCGGTCTCGACCTGCGCGGCGATGTAGAATTTTGCCGCGCGAATGACCTCGGCGGCATCGCCCGCAGGCTTCCCCTCCGCCGTCCAGGTCGAATTGTGCACGCCCGCATGCGCGCTATGCGCCATCAGCTCGTGATAGGCGGGATGAAACTCGACCTGGTCGCGGCGATTGCCCTTGGCGTCGAAGCTGCGCAGTTTGGGTGTGTTCTCGTTCGCCGCGCGCCCGCGATCGGCCATCGCGGCCGAGCCCCAGTGCTTGCCGAACTCGGACAGCTCCCGCTCCGCCTTGGCGCCGCCATTGGCCTTGACCGCCTCGACCAGCGGCCGGTCCACGGCGAACAGATCGACATCCTCGAACGGCGGCGATTGGTTGAAAACCTCGTGAGTTGCGAAGCTGGGCTGGGTCATCTTGCTTCCCCGGCGCGGAATCAGTTCCGCCGCGGCTGGATCGGGAAATCATAGGCCGCCCCGCCTGCCCCCGGCAGGGAAAAATGCCACCACTCCTTCGAATAGTTCACAAAGCCTTGCTTGGCCATCGCAGCCACCAGCCGCTTGCGCCAGGCGCGCTGGTCCGGTGTGATCGACGGTGCTGCGGTATGGCCCTTCGCGTCCGTACAGTCGTAGCCGGTGCCCATGTCCACGCTGCCCTCCGGCGGCCGCGCCTCGACCGGCGCCGTGCAGTCGGCATAGGTTTTCGATGGATCATATTTGCCGGAGTTGTCGGCTTTGAGATCGACCAAGGTGAGATCGAGCGCCGCACCCGTCGAATGCTGCGAGCGGCTTGCGATGTAGCCGAGGCGAAACAGCTCGGTCTTGGGAATCCTGGGATTGTAGCGCCGCTCGGCGGCCGTCTCACGGCCGTTCTGCGACCACGCGACCATGTCGAGCGAGGCCCGCGCCGGCCGGTAGCAGTCGAACATCTTGAGCGACAGGTTTTGCGCGGCGAGGTCCTGCTGGACCGCCTTCAACCGCAGTCCAACCTCGCGCTTCACCACGCACTCGCCGGCAGCGTAGCCGACGAGCGGACGGCCGACAAAGTTGTTCGCGGTCGCGTAGCGGATGTCCTGGATGATGGTTGGATCGATATCGCGCAAATAGACGAAGCCGCCGGGGAGCGATTGGGCTGAAGCGGACGAGATTGAAGCGATCGCTAAAAGTGCGATCAAAATTGATTTGGCCGAGCGCATCCAGACTTCCCTGTCATTCCGGGGCGATGCGGAGCATCGAACCCGGAATCTCGAGATTCCGGGTCTGGCGCTTGCGCGCCATCCCGGAATGACGGTGTACCAGACTCCTCAGGGGATAACTCCCCGCCCCGGCATTGGCCCTTGCCCCCCCAGCCATCCCCGCCTATAGCTCTCGTTTTAATGACATCGAAATCGACCTTCGTCCTCGGCCACCGGCATTTGCTGGGCATCGAGGGCCTTTCCGCGGCCGACATCACCGGCCTGCTCGACCTGTCCGAAGAATATGTCGAGCTCAACCGCCAGGTTGACAAGAAGCGCACCGTCCTGCGTGGACGGACGCAGGTGAACCTCTTCTTCGAGGCCTCCACCCGGACCCAATCCTCGTTCGAGCTCGCCGGCAAACGGCTTGGCGCCGACGTCATGAACATGTCGGTGTCCTCCTCGTCCATCAAGAAGGGCGAGACGCTGGTCGACACCGCGATGACGCTCAACGCCATGCACCCGGATATCCTGGTGGTTCGGCATCACGCCTCAGGCGCGGTGGAACTGCTGGCCCGCAAGGTTGACGGTTCCGTGATCAACGCCGGCGACGGCGCGCACGAGCACCCGACCCAGGCGCTGCTCGACGCCCTGACCATCCGCCGCAACAAGGGCCGGATCGAGGGCCTCGTGGTCGCGATCTGCGGCGACGTGCTGCATTCGCGTGTGGCCCGTTCCAACATCATCCTGCTCAACACCATGGGCGCCCGCGTCCGCGTCGTCGGCCCCTCCACGCTGCTGCCGCCCGGCATCGAGCGGATGGGCGTCGAGGTTGCGCGCGACATGCGCGAGGGGCTCAACGGCGCAGATATCGTCATGATGCTGCGGCTCCAGCGCGAGCGCATGAACGGCTCCTTCGTGCCGTCGACCTCCGAATATTTCAACTATTTCGGGTTGGACCAGAAGAAGCTCGCTTATGCCAAGCCGGACGCTCTCGTCATGCATCCCGGCCCGATGAACCGCGGCGTCGAGATCGACACCGCGGTCGCCGACGGCGCGCAATCGCTGATCCGCGAACAGGTCGAGATGGGCGTGGCGGTGCGGATGGCCGTACTCGAAGCGCTCGCCCGCAATTTGCCGAACGCGTGATGCTCATGCTGACTGACCGCCGTCCCATCCTGCTTGCCAACGCCCGCGTCGTCGATCCCAGCAGGGATTTCGACGGCCCCGGCGATGTCCTGATTGCCGACGGCATCATCCGCGAGACCCGCCGCGGCATCGGCGCCGCCGGCGTCCCCGAGGGCACCGACGTCGTCAACTGCGCCGGGAAGATCGTGGCCCCGGGCCTGATCGACATGAAAGCTTTCGTCGGCGAGCCCGGCTACAGCCATCGCGAGACCTTTGCCTCCGCGAGCCAGGCGGCCGCTACCGGCGGCATCACCACCATCATCTGCCAGCCCGATACGGAGCCCGTCATCGACAATTCGGCGACGGTGGACTTCGTGATGCGCCGCGCCCGCGACACCGCGATCGTCAACATCCAGCCGATGGCGGCGCTGACCAAGGGGATGCGCGGCGAGGAGATGACCGAGTTCGGCCTGCTGAAGGCCGCCGGCGCCATCGCCTTCAGCGACGGCGACAGAAGCGTCACCAACGCCCAGGTGATGCGCCGGGCCCTGACCTACGCGCGCGATTTCGACGCGCTGATCGTGCATCACACGGAAGATCCCGATCTCGTCGGCGAAGGCGTGATGAACGAGGGCGAGTTCGCCTCGCGGCTCGGCCTGATGGGCATTCCGAACGCAGCGGAAGCCGTGATGCTGGAACGCGACATGCGCCTCGTCGCGCTGACCGGCGGCCGCTATCACGCCGCCTCGCTGTCCTGCATCGACTCGCTCGAGGTCCTGAGGCGCGCCCGCGACGCCGGGATCGCCGTCAGCGCCTCGGTCTCGATCAATCATCTCGCGCTGAACGAGAACGATATCGGCCCCTATCGCTCGTTCCTGAAGCTGTCGCCGCCGCTGCGCACCGAGGACGACCGCCGCGCGCTGGTCGCAGCCGTCGCCGCCGGCCTCATCGACGTGATCATGTCCGACCACAATCCGCAGGACGTCGAGGTCAAGCGCCTGCCGTTCGCGGAAGCCGCTCCCGGTGCCGTCGGGCTCGAGACCATGCTGCCCGCCGGCCTGCGGCTGATGCACAATGGCGAGCTGGACCTGAAGACGCTGATCCGGGCGATGTCGACCCGGCCGGCTGAGATTCTGGGGCTGTCAGGTGGAACCCTGCGCACGGGTAGCCCGGCGGATGTGATCGTGATCGACCCCGATGTCCCCTGGGTGGTCGATCCCGCCGAGCTCAAATCGCCCTGCAAGAACACCCCGTTCGACGAGGCCCGCTTTACAGGCCGCGTGGTGCGCACCATTGTCGGCGGACGGACGGTCTACGAGCATGTCTAGGGTGACGGTATTGGGTGTCGCCCTGCACCGCGGCAGCGGATCGGGACAGGATCATGCGTGGCGTCGCAGTTCAGCATGGAGATGCGGCCAAGGGATTTGCAGCCATGGGTCTTGAAGCATTTTTGCCGGTAGCGCTCGTCATCGGCTACCTCCTCGGCTCGATTCCGTTCGGGCTGGTCCTGACCAGGCTCGCCGGCACGCAAGATATCCGCTCGATTGGCTCCGGCAGCATCGGCGCCACCAATGTGCTGCGCACGGGACGCAAGAGCCTTGCTGCGGGCACCCTCCTGCTCGATGCGCTCAAGGGCACGGTGGCGGTCGTGATCGCCGGCTCCATCGCCGGCCCCAATGCCGCGATGGTGGCGGGCCTCGGCGCCTTCCTCGGCCATCTCTTCCCGGTCTGGCTCAAGTTCAAGGGCGGAAAGGGTGTCGCCGTCTATATCGGCATCCTGCTCGGCCTGTTCTGGCCGGCCGCGGTGGTGTTCTGCCTGCTCTGGTTGGCTACCGCCTTCACCACGCGTTATTCGTCGCTCTCGGCGCTGGTGGCATCCTTCATCACGCCAATTTTCCTGTGGTGGTTCGGCCACCTCGCATTGTCTGCGCTGTTCGCCGTGCTGACGCTGCTGCTGTTCTACGCGCATCGCGAGAACATCAAGCGGCTGCAATCGGGCAAGGAAAGCCGGATCGGCGAGAAGGCCTAGAGCGTTTTCGAGCGAAGTGGATACCGGTTCGCGTCAAGAAAACGCGTCAAAACAAAACCTGACGCCGGGAAAAAGTACGGATACCGCCGCGCTCCTTCCGCATTATACGCCAAATCCTGTTCGCAACTCAAAAGCCAGTCGTGGCCAGAGTGGCGAACGAGTTCCATGCCTGTCATCCTGACAGCACAAAAGGCGTTACGCGGTAGCTCAGAATGAGCGAGAAGATGGTCGGCGCGCATATCGACGGTGGTTCGCAAGCGGCGCCACGCACTGCGGCGAGCCGACTGCTGTCCATGACGGACATCTGGTCCGATGCGCCCTCGCCGCCGCCGGCTCCAGAGCCCGCCGCCGTCCCATCGCCAGCGCCGCCGCCCGCGCCCGTCGTGCAAACGCCGCAGCGCGTCGAGGCCGCGACCGTCGCGGCGCCTGTCGCGCGCGAGGTCCCTTCTAGACAATGGCCACCGCGAAAACTCTCGCTGGCGCTTCAGGGCGGCGGCACCTTTGCCGCCTTCACCTGGGGCGTGCTGGAGCGGCTCTTGGAAGAGCCTGATATCGAGATCGACACGATCAGCGGCGCCAGCGCCGGCGCCGTCAACGCGCTGCTGCTCGCCTGCGGCCTCGCCGAGGGCGGCCGTGAAGCTGCACGCTCGCGGCTGAATCGGTTCTGGGTCCGCCTGATGCACGAGGCCTCGTTCCGCTCGCTGATGCTGGTCGGCGGCTTTTCGCCGACGGGAAGCTCGGTCGCGTTCGGGCCGACGCTGCGCTCGGGCCAGTTCGATCCGTTCGATCTCGATCCGCTGCGGCAGGCGCTGTCGCGCGACATCGATTTCGCGGCGCTGCGCGCGGCGAAATCGCCAAAGCTCCTGATCGCGGCGACGCGGATCCGCGACGGGCAGCAGCAGATCTTTCGCAATGACGCCATCACGACCGACGTCGCGCTGGCCTCGACCTGCCCGCCCCTGGTCCACTGCGCCGTCGAGATCGACGGCGAGGCCTATTGGGACGGCGGCTTCGGCGGCAATCCGCCACTATTGAAGCTGGCGCAGGAGACGGCGGCGACCGACGTGCTGCTGGTCCAGCTCACCCCGTCCCGCGACAGCTACGTGCCGATCACGCTCGCCGCCATCGACCGCCGGCTCGACCAGATCACCGCAAACGCCGCGCTCAATGCCGAGGTCGCGGCGATCGCATGGGCGCATTCGCACGCCGCAACCTCGCTGCGGCTCTCCAGGATCGCGGCAGAAGACTCGATTGAAGGCCTGGCGCAGCGAAGCTCGGCCGATCTCGGCCGCGGCTTCATCCGCCTGTTGCACCGGAGCGGCCGCGAAGCCGCCGGGCGCTGGCTCGGGCAAGGTGCGACGATCAGTGCAGCTCCGCCGCCTGCATCCGATCAGCGCCCCGCCTCCGTAGAGCCCGCGCTAGCCTGATTTCGCCAGCGCGTCCTCCAGGAACCACGCCGTCGCAAGCGCATGCGCGTCGTTGCCGAAGCGCGCGATCACCTGCACGCCGATCGGCAGGCCATTGACCTTCAGCACCGGCACGTTGACGCAAGGATTGCCCATCAGCGTCCAGAGCCGGTTGTAGCGGGGGTCGCCGGTGGAGGCGAGCTCCTTGGCCGGCGGCGTGCCCGGCGCCGAATAGGTCAGGAGCACGTCGAAACCTTCGAACAGCTCGCCGAGCTCGCGGCGGCCACGACGGCTGATCCGGCGCGCCTCGTCATAATCCTTCGGCGTCAGCCCGACCGTCGCATCAAGGCTGGCGCGCAGCATCGGCGCGATCTCGTCGTGATGCTCGGAAAACTCCCAGGCCAGCGCGCGATGCGCCTCAAAGTCCTGGACGATCGGATGGATGCGCCAGGCCTCCTGCACCGCTTCGGGCAGGTCGATGATCTGCACGCTGGCCCCGGCGCGCTCGGCCGCCTTGATCGCGGCTTCCAGCCCCTGCTCGGCTGCCGGCTCGACAGCACCCGCGAATTCCTGCCTGACCACGCCGATCCGCGGCGCCTTGGCCGGGACGATGCCGGCGAATTCGCTGCGGCCGGTCATCGCCAGCAATCCGCGCGCGAGATCCTCCGCGCGCGCGCCGAACAGGCCGACCGTGTCGAGCGCCCACGAATAGCACTTCACGCCGACCGTCGGCAGCATCCGGAACGACGGCTTGATCGCGGCCGTCCCGCAATAGGCGGCGGGCCGGATCACCGAGCCGCCGGTCTGGGTGCCCAGCGCCAGCGGGATCATGCCGGCGCCGACCGCCGCCGCCGAGCCCGAGGACGAGCCGCCGGGCGTATGGCCGGTATTGTGCGGATTGAGCGTCGGCGTCGGATCGCGCGAGGCGAACGCCGTGGTCGTGGTCTTGCCGATGATGGTGGCGCCCGCCCGCTTCAGCATCATCACGACCGGCGCATCCGAGCGCGGCTGCCAGCCGCGATAGATCTGCGAGCCCATCTCGGTCGGCATATTGGCGGTGTCGATGATGTCCTTGATGCCGACGGCGATGCCGCGCAGCGGGCCGGAGGCTTGCGCTCGTGCTGACTTGTCGTGGCGGACGAAGGCATGGACCTCCTTCTCCCGCGCCTCGATCGCCGCATGCGACTGGGCAATGGCTGCTTCAGGCGAAAGCTCGCCCGCTTCGATGCGGCGCTGGAGGTCGGCGAGTGAGATCATGGCGATACCCTTCTTATTGGTATCGCTTTTAGCATTGCGATGAGGTCGCGCAAGCGCACGCGGGCGCGATCAATCCATGCGTGCAGTCAACAGAGACCAACGACGCGACCAGAGCATTCGTCTCCGCGACGTCGCGCCGCCAAGGCCAAAAATGGAAACAGTAACTTTCAATCATTTCTATTTCGGTCACAATTCGATCCGGCCAATCTGAGGACACAACGCAGGGCCCCGCGGCGCGCACTTTCTTCCAGGCCACACGCTTGGTGCCGTCGGACCTCAACCAAGTACAGGAGCGACTACCATGGACACGACCCGTTATGCTTCCCTCGTTGGCCGGCTGCTGATCGGCCTCCCGTTTGCAATGAGTGGCTTCAGCAAGCTCGCCGCTTATGGTGCGACGACCGCTTACATCGCCTCTGCGGGATTACCGGTGCCACCGGTGGCTTATGCGATCGCAGTGCTCGTCGAGCTCGGTGGCGGTCTCTTGCTTATCGCGGGCTATCAAGCCCGCTCTGTCGCACTGGCGCTCGCCATATTCTCTGTGGCCGCGGCAGTCTCGTTCCACAACAACTTTGCCGACCAGAATCAGATGATCCATTTCCTCAAGAACGTGATGATGGCAGGCGGCCTGCTTCAGATTTTTGCCTTCGGCGCCGGTGCGCTCAGCCTTGACGCTCGCCTCTTGCGGAGCGGCTTCGCTGTCGCTCAGGCGGCGCACGCTCGTTGAGTGGACGACCCTGCGGACGACCCGTCGACCACGTCGGGTCTTCCGGCCGTGCCTCTAAAGCCTGATCAAGCGCACCTCACTGTTGCCCACGCCCTCAGGTTGCTCCATGCCACGAGACGGCCGTGGACGGCATCAACCCAAGCGTGGAGCTGACCGAGCTCGAGCGGATGGCGCAAACGCCACAACTAACCGATCAATCTTCGATATCGGCAATTCGCCTGATGACGATCACGACTGCGAAGACCAGGCCAAATACGCCGCCAGCAGCTCCGGCCAGGCCAGAACCAAAGGCGCCACTTACATCCCGGTCGGAAAGCGCGAATACGACCGTTTCAGCCGCCAAGCTCGTTCCCAGCGTCACAGCAATTATGATCGCGACGGACGTGAGAAATTCGACCGCAAATCGAAGTGCCATATGTTTTGGAGTGCCGCGAGCGCGGCGCATACGAGTATCGGGACCTGGGGCCGCCGTGCGCGGCAAGCCTTTGCCGATCAATCGGTCCGCACGCGGATTGTCATTGGGATCGTCGAGGGCCTTGATGTCTCGTGAGAGTTCTCGTCGCATGATCAGAACGAAAATTAGCCCCCAGCATAAACATACGCCCCCTCCCAGGTAGATGCTGTAGCTGCCTGCCCATACGGTCAGAAAAAGGCCAACCCAAAAAAGGGCTTCGCCAAAAAAGTAAGCAACCCCCAATTTGGCGCGCTCGGTCAAAGACAGCTCACCGGAATCCGCCGGCGTCATCGGTTTGCCTTTCGACACTCCGCTTCCCGCACGATCAGCCACCGGTAAGATGTGGAGCGTGGTCGCCGCGTGCAACCCCATTTTTTTCGAGCACCACGCTTTCCAATTCCATCGCTGCAATGCACGCAAGGAGGAATGTTGCGAAGACTGTACTGCGCTTGACCATCATGGGCATCCCGACCTCAGTCTCCTTGATGCCCGATCGCCCTTAGCATTGCGACGAGGTCGCGCGAGCGCACGACGCTGTTGCCCACGCCCTCAGGTTGTTCCATGCTGTGCCTGCAAGGAGACACCGTGGACGCCATCAACAACAGCGTGGAGCTGACCGAGCTAGAGCGGATCGACCGCCTGCGGCTGATCCGCTCCGACAATGTCGGACCGCGCACCTTCCGCTCGCTGGTCGATCATTTCGGCACGGCGCGACCTGGCGCGCCGCGGCGGCGCGGCGCGGTCGGGGCGCATCTGTAGCGCGGACGAGGCGAAAGCCGAGCTCGCCGCCAGCCGCAAATTCGGCATCGCCTGGCTCGCGCCCGGCGAGGACGGCTATCCGGCGCGGCTTTCGACGCTCGATGACGCCCCGCCACTGCTCGCTGTGCGCGGCGATGTCGCGACCTTGATGCGGCCGATGATCGCGATCGTCGGCTCGCGCAACGCCTCGGGCGCCGGCTTGAAATTCGCCGGACAGTTGGCCCGCGAGCTCGGCGAAGCCGGCTTCGTCATCATCTCGGGGCTCGCCCGCGGCGTCGATCAGGCCGCGCATCGCACCAGCGTCGAGAGCGGCACGATCGCATCTATCCGCCCGAGCACGGCGATTTGCTCGGATCGATCCTCGACCACGCGGGCGCGGCGATCTCCGAGATGCCGCTCGGCCACGAGCCGCGCGCCCGCGACTTCCCCCGCCGCAACCGTCTGATCTCGGGCGCTTCGCTCGGCGTGGTCGTGGTGGAGGCGGCCCACCGCTCGGGCTCGCTGATCACCGCGCGCATGGCGGCCGAACAGGGCCGCGAGGTGTTCGCGGTGCCAGGCTCGCCGCTCGATCCGCGCGCCGCCGGCACCAACGATCTGATCAAGCAGGGCGCAACGCTCGTCACCGAAGCCGCCGACGTCATCAACGCGGTCGCACCGATCATGGAGCGGCCGCTGATGCATCGGGCGCGCGAGCCCGACAGCGAGCCGTTCGAAACCGATCCGCAGACGCACGACCGCGACCAGATCATCGGCCTGCTCGGCCCTGTGCCGATCTCGCTCGACGATCTCGTCCGGATGTCCGGCGCCTCGCCGGCCATCGTCCGCACCGTGCTGCTGGAGCTCGAACTCGCCGGCCGGCTCGAACGCCACGGTGGCGGATTGGTGTCGCTGCTTTAGTGCTCGCCGCGCTTGTCGAACCGCGTCCGTGCGGCCTCGATCTGCGCCAGATGCTCCATCGCCCACTTGCCGAGCGCCTCAACGGGCCGCGACAGGCCGCGGCCGAGATCGGTCAGCTCATAGTCCACGCGCGGCGGAATGGTCGGGAAGATCGTGCGCGTGACGAGGCCGTCACGCTCCAGCCCGCGCAACGTCAAGGTCAGCATCCGCTGCGAGATGCCGTTGATCATGCGCTTGAGCTCGTTGAAGCGCTTCGGTCCGTCGCCGAGCATCATGATGACGAACACGCTCCATTTGTCGCCGACGCGGGACAGCACGGAGGCGACCCCGCGGCAGTCCGCATGGTTGGGATCGGGCCTTTGACCCGACCTTGGCGAAGCAGGCAGATCGATGTGCGCAGGTTTCAATAATGTGTCCATGGCTCAAAAAAGTGCGTTCTTGCGGGGATTTCGATGGTCACTCATGTAGTGCGGGTTACAAATCTATACCATGGGTGACCTCAATGAAACTCCTCCATATCGACTCCAGCGTGCTCGGCCCCCACTCCGTCAGCCGGCAGGTTTCCGCCGCCATCGTCGACCGTCTGCGGCAGGCGACGCCCTCGCTGGACATCGTCTATCGCGACCTGACCCAGACCCCGCTCGCCCACCTCTCCGGCTCGCATCTGGCGGCCGCGCAAGGCGCGCCTGCGCCGGCGGAACTCGGACCGGACCTTGCCGCGAGCGTGGCCGTGCTCAACGAGTTCCTCGCTGCCGACATCGTCGTGATCGGCGCGCCCATGTACAATTTCACCATCCCGAGCCAGCTCAAGGCCTGGATCGATCGTATCCTGGTGGCGGGGAAGACGTTCCAATACGGCGCGAACGGCCCGCAGGGCCTTGCCGGCGGCAAGCGGGTGATCGTAGCGATCTCGCGCGGCGGCTTTTACGGCGCGGAGACGCCATACGCGGCCGGCGAACATCTCGAAACCTATCTGCGCTGGGTGTTCGGCTTCATCGGCATCACCGATCCCGAGTTCATCTCCGCCGACGGCATCCAGATCGGGCCGGATCATCGTGAGAAAGCGCTGGCTGGTGCACTTCAGGCAGCCACCAGCCTTCAGGCGGCGTGAGGCTCACGCCACCCGCAACGGCCGCTGCCGGAACCCGGCGGCGGCTGACAGATCGCACGGGCTAAAACCAGGCGCCCTGCATGCCCAGGATGACGGCCACGAGCGAAATGAACAGGCCGATGCCGGAGAAAAGGACCACCGCGATGAGCTCCGATTTGTCGGAGCGCCTGGCGGGAATGGCGGAACGCTCGGTGAAAATGCGCGGTGATGAAATCGACGAAAAAATGCGAGCTGCCTTTGGCATCACGGGCTCCCTGAAAATGAGTCTTATGACCCTCTGCCCGTAAAAGTGTCTTGGCAGCTTGCACCAAGGTTCAACCTCATCACGCAAGGTTCAGAAAATACATCCTGCAGGACGAGAAAACCGGCCGGCGCAACCGATGTGGCCGCGCCGACCGATTCAATTTGCACTTGATTTGATCAGCCGCGATAGATCGGCGCGCCGCTCGGAGAGGCGACTGCGCCGCCATCGACGAAAATCTCCTGACCTTGAATATGCGCGGAGTCATCGGAGGCGAGGAACAGCACCGTCTTGGAAATGTGATCGGGTTCACCGATGCGGCCGAGCGGCGTCGACAGCGCGATCCGCTTCTCAAACGCCTTCTCGGCTTCGGGCGTTGCGATCGCAGCGCCCCAGATCGGCGTGCGGATCGCGCCGGGCGCGACGACGTTGACGCGGATGCCGCGCGGCGACAGCTCCGAGGCCATGATCCGCGCCATCGCCCGCACGCCGGCCTTCGCCGCGCCGTACGCGGAGTAACCGGGGATGCCCAGCACCGAGATCACCGAGCCGTTGAGGATGATCGAGGCGTTGTCGTTGAGATAAGGCAGCGCGGACTGAACCGTGAAGAACACGCCGGTGAGGTTCGTGCTGATCACCTTCTCGAAGACCTCCAGCGTCGCCGCACCGAGCGGCGTGCTGCCGGGAATGCCGGCATTGGCGAACACGATGTCGAACTTGCCGAACTTCTCGGCGCCCTGCCTGATCGCGGCTTCGGTGGCGGCGATGTCGGTGGCATCAGCAACGACCGCAAGCGCGTTCGGGCCGAGTTCCTTGGCGGCAGCCGCCAGCGTCTCCTTGTTGCGCCCGGTGATCACCACCTTGGCGCCCTCGGCCACGAACAGCTTTGCCGTCGCAAGACCGATGCCGCCGTTGCCGCCCGTAATCAATGCCGTCTTGTTCTTCAGTCTCACGTTCGCCTCCAGTGGTTTCATAATGAAACTAAGTTGCCATCTAGGCCATTTGGTTTTATGATGCAACCACACAAGCGCGTGATCGCCACCGGAATCGGGCGAACGCGAAAGGACCAAGACGATGGTGAAACGAACCAGCTTCGAGGGCGATGCCTGCCCGATCGCGCGCTCGCTGGAGGCGATCGGCGATTGGTGGTCGCTCTTGATCATCCGCGAGGCGCTGTTCGGCCTGCGCCGCTTCGGCGAGTTTCAGAGCAAGCTCGGCATGGCCAAGAACATTCTGGCCGCGCGGCTGCGCGCGCTGGTCGATCACGGCATTCTGGAAACCGCCCCCGCCTCCGACGGCAGCGCCTATTCTGAATATTTGCTGACGCCGAAGGGCCGCGGCACCTTCCCGATCCTGGTCGCGCTCCGGCAATGGAGCGAGGCCTTCGACGATCACCCCGAGGAAATCGCAACCATCCTGGTCGATCGCGAGAAAGGTCGCCCGGTGCGGAAGCTCGAGCTGCGCGCGGAGGACGGACGGCTGCTCGCACCGGACGACACGGCGCTCAAACCGCGCCGCTCATCGAAGATGGTTGGCCGGAGCCGGTCCGGCTAGTCTGGCATCCGACGAGAGTAACCCGGCGGACGGTCTTGATGCGGTCATTGCTCTGGTGCCGGCCGAACACGACATCATAGTTGAGATCATAGACGCAGCCGACCTTCATTGCGGCAAATTCCGCATTGCGCTGGATCACGTAGTTGCCCGCTGGATCCGTCTTGAGATGGACGATGCCGGGCTCCGCCCATGCCTGGTCGACGCCGCGATAGATGACGCGATCCGTCCGGCCGGCCATCACGAACCAGAGGATCAATCCTCCGATCAGCAAGGCGGCGATGACGAGGCTGCGGGCGTCGCTGCGAAGTTTTTCGGCCAGGGGCGAGAGATTGAAGGCGTTTTTCACATCGGCTTAGTCGCCGGCAACAGCGCGGCAGTTCACGAGCAAGGCTCGCCATCCCTCACGACAGCTTGCGCCTGGTCCGCAGCCGCAGGTGCTCGTCGGCCTCCAGCTGCGTCATCCCTAAGAGATAATGCAGCACGTCGAGCCTGTGGCGCTCGGCGAGCTTGCGCAGCACCGCCACCTGCTCGGCGATGAAGGCAACCGCCTCGTCGGCGCCGCCCTCTCCCGGTTCCTCGAGGCGCGAGCCTTCCGGCGCGCCTGATGCGGCGCGCGCCCGTTTCCTTCCTGGCTTAGTCACCAGACCCCACCCCGAATCCATGCCCCGCGGGAACATTACGCCCACATCGATCGCAACTCCAAGGTGGTAATTTGCAACTTTCTCGATATGAAACTTTTCCCATCGCGGCCGCTTTCTGCACCCCTCGATTTGACAGCGACGACCTCACCACCCATGTTCGGTTCGAAACGGCCGACCCGAATCTCGTCGAATTCGGCCCAGAATTTCCCCGTAAGTTACTGGAACTACATGAATATCGTCATTGTGGAGTCGCCGGCGAAAGCCAAGACGATCAACAAGTATTTGGGCTCGTCCTATGAGGTTCTGGCCTCGTTCGGACATGTCCGCGACCTGCCGGCGAAGAACGGTTCCGTCGATCCCGACGCCAATTTCAAGATGATCTGGGAGGTCGACCCCAAGGCGGCCGGCCGGCTCAACGATATCGCCAAGTCTCTGAAGAACGCCGACCGCCTGATTCTCGCCACCGACCCTGATCGCGAGGGCGAGGCCATCTCCTGGCACGTGCTGGAGGTGCTGAAGGAGAAGCGCGCGCTCAAGGACCAGAAGATCGAGCGCGTGGTGTTCAACGCCATCACCAAGCAGGCGGTCACGGACGCGATGAAGCATCCGCGCCAGATCGACGGCGCGCTGGTCGACGCCTATATGGCGCGCCGCGCGCTGGACTATCTGGTCGGCTTCACCCTCTCCCCCGTGCTGTGGCGCAAGCTGCCGGGCGCCCGCTCGGCCGGCCGCGTGCAGTCGGTGGCGCTGCGCCTCGTCTGCGACCGCGAGCTTGAGATCGAGAAGTTCGTGCCGCGCGAATATTGGTCGCTGATCGCAACCCTGCTGACCCCGCGCGGCGACGCGTTCGAGGCGCGCCTCGTCGGCGCCGACGGCAAGAAGATCCAGCGGCTCGACATCGGCACCGGCGCGGAAGCCGAAGACTTCAAGAAGGCGCTGGAAGCGGCCGCCTACGCGGTCACCACGGTCGACGCGAAGCCCGCCCGGCGCAATCCGCAGGCGCCCTTCACCACGTCCACGCTGCAGCAGGAAGCCAGCCGCAAATACGGCTTTGCGCCGGCGCACACGATGCGCATCGCCCAGCGCCTCTATGAAGGCATCGACATCGGCGGCGAGACCACCGGACTCATTACTTATATGCGTACCGACGGCGTGCAGATCGATCCGTCCGCGATCACCCAGGCGCGCAAGGTGATCGGCGAGGATTACGGCAACGCCTACGTGCCGGAGGCCCCGCGCCAGTACCAGGCCAAGGCCAAGAACGCCCAGGAAGCGCACGAAGCGATCCGCCCGACCGACATGTCCCGCCGCCCGGACAGCATGAGCCGCAAGCTCGATTCCGATCAGGCGCGGCTCTACGAGCTGATCTGGAAGCGCACCATCGCGAGCCAGATGGAAGCGGCCGAGCTCGAGCGCACCACCGTCGACATCACCGCGAAAGTGGGCGGCCGCACGCTGGAGCTGCGCGCCACCGGCCAGGTCGTCAAGTTCGACGGCTTCCTCGCGCTCTACCAGGAAGGCCGCGACGACGAGGAGGACGAGGACTCCCGCCGCCTGCCCGCCATGAGCGCCGGCGACGGCCTGAAGCGGCAGTCGCTCGCCGTCACCCAGCATTTCACCGAGCCGCCGCCGCGCTTCTCGGAAGCCTCGCTGGTCAAGCGCATGGAGGAGCTCGGCATCGGCCGGCCCTCGACCTATGCCTCGATCCTCCAGGTCCTGAAGGACCGCGGCTACGTCAAGCTCGAGAAGAAGCGCCTGCACGGCGAGGACAAGGGCCGCGTCGTGGTCGCGTTCCTCGAAAGCTTCTTCAGCCGCTACGTCGAGTACGACTTCACCGCCAATCTGGAAGAGCAGCTCGATCGCATCTCCAACAACGAGATCTCCTGGCAGCAGGTGCTGAAGGATTTCTGGAGCGGCTTCATCGGCGCCGTCGACGAGATCAAGGACTTGCGCGTGGCGCAGGTGCTTGATGTGCTCGACGACATGCTCGGACAGCACATCTACCCGCCCCGCGCCGACGGTGGCGACATCAGGCAGTGCCCGAGCTGCGGCAACGGCAGGCTCAATCTCAAGGCCGGCAAGTTCGGCGCCTTCGTCGGCTGCTCGAACTATCCGGAGTGCCGCTACACCCGCCAGCTCGCCGCCGACAGCGAGGCGACCGCCGACCGTTCGCTCGGCCAGGATCCCGACACCGGCTTCGACGTCTGGGTCAAGGCCGGCCGCTTCGGGCCCTATATCCAGCTCGGCGAGCAGAAGGATTATGAGGAAGGCGAGAAGCCGAAGCGCGCGGGCATCCCCAAGGGCACCTCTCCGAGCGATGTCGAGCTTGAGCTTGCGCTGAAACTGTTGTCGCTGCCGCGCGAGATCGGCAAGCATCCCGAAACCGGTCAGCCGATCACCGCCGGCCTCGGCCGCTTCGGGCCGTTCGTGAAGCACGAGAAGACCTATGCCAGCCTCGAGGCCGGCGACGAAGTCTTCGACATCGGCCTCAACCGCGCGGTGACGCTGATCGCGGAAAAGGTCGCCAAAGGCCCGAGCCGCCGCTTCGGCGCCGACCCCGGCAAGGCGATCGGCGATCATCCGACGCTCGGCAC
This sequence comes from Bradyrhizobium niftali, assembly GCF_004571025.1. Lineage (GTDB taxonomy): Bacteria > Pseudomonadota > Alphaproteobacteria > Rhizobiales > Xanthobacteraceae > Bradyrhizobium > Bradyrhizobium niftali. Next base: position 61,202 of record NZ_SPQT01000021.1, read on the forward strand.
CGTCACCGTGAAGAGCGGCCGCTACGGCGCCTATGTCACCGCGGGCGGCGTCAACGCGACGATCCCGGCCGAGTTCGAAAAGGACACCGTCACGCTGCCGCAGGCGATCGCGCTGATCGACGAGCGCGCAGCCAAGGGCGGCGGCAAGACCAAGGCGAAGAAAGCCGCGAAGCCGGCCAAGGCCAAGAAGGCCGCGGCGAAGGCCGCGGACGGCGATGATGCCACGCCCAAACCCAAGAAACCGGCCGCGAAGAAAGCCGCGGCCAAATCCGAATCCACCAGCAAGGCGCGCGCCGCCGTGTCGTCGACTGCAAAGACGTCGCCGACCAAGGCCGCCGCCACCAAGGCTCCGGCCAAGAAGAGTGCCGGCAAGAATTAGAGGTTAAGTGAAACGCAAGAATGACCGTGGCTTTCCCGACAGGCAAGCCATCGTCGCCTTCATCAAGGCAAATCAAGGAAACGTCGGCACCCGCGAAATTGCGCGCGAGTTCGGCCTGAAGAACGCCGATCGCGTCGAGCTCAAGCGCATGCTGCGCGAGCTCGCCGACGACGGGACCATCAAGAAGAAGCGCCACAAGGTCTCGGAACCAGACACCCTGCCGTCGACGCTGGTCGGCGACATCACCGGCCGCGACTCCGATGGCGAGCTGATCGCCTCCCCCACCGAATGGGACGAGGTCGAAAGCGGCGAACCGCCCAAAATCCTGATCGTCATGCCGCGCCGGCCGAAGCCCGGCACCGCCGCCGGCGTCGGCGACCGCGCGCTGCTGCGCGTCGAGCGCCTCGACGAGGCCGAAGGCCCGGCCTATCGCGGCCACATCATCAAGGTCTTCGACAAGGCCAAGAGCCGCATCCTCGGCGTGTTCCGCGAGCTGCCGGAAGGCGGCGGACGGCTGATCCCCGTCGACAAGAAGTCTGCCGACCGCGAGCTGAACATCGCCGCGGCCGACACGCACGGCGCCCGGGACGGCGACCTCGTCAGCGTCGACATCATCCGCTCACGCGCCTTTGGCCTCGCCTCAGGCCGCGTCAAGGAGAAGCTCGGCTCGGTCAAGTCGGAGAAGGCGATCAGCCTGATCGCGATCTACGCCCACGACATCCCGCTGCAATTCCGCCCCGCGGCAGAGCGCGAGGCGGAAGCCGCAGAACCCGCGAACCTGAAGGGGCGCGAGGACTGGCGCGACGTTCCGCTCGTCACCATCGATCCGCCTGATGCCAAGGACCACGACGACGCGGTGCATGCGCAGGCCGATGACGATCCCAACAACAAGGGCGGCTTCATCGTCAACGTCGCCATTGCGGATGTGAGCTTCTACGTCCGGCCGGGCACCGCGCTCGACCGCGACGCGCTCGACCGCGGCAACTCGGTCTATTTCCCCGACCGCGTCGTGCCGATGCTGCCCGAGCGCATCTCCAACAATCTCTGCTCGCTGGTGCCGGGCGAGCCGCGCGGCGCGCTCGCGGTGCGGATGGTGATCGGCCCGGACGGCCGCAAGCGCTCGCACACCTTCCACCGCATCCTGATGCGATCGGCGGCCAAGCTCAATTACGCGCAGGCGCAGGCCGCGATCGACGGCCGGCCGGATGACACCACCGGCCCCCTGCTCGATCCGATCCTGAGGCCGCTCTATGCCGCCTATGCCTGCGTCAAGCGCGCGCGCGACGAGCGCGATCCGCTCAATCTCGATCTGCCCGAGCGCAAGATCCTCCTGAAGAGCGACGGCACCGTCGATCGCGTCGTCGTGCCTGAGCGTCTCGACGCGCACAAGCTGATCGAGGAGTTCATGATCCTCGCCAACGTCGCGGCCGCCGAGATGCTGGAGAAGAAGTCGCTGCCGCTGATCTACCGCGTGCATGACGAGCCGACGCTGGAGAAGGTCCACGCGCTCGCGGAGTTTCTGGAGACGCTCGACGTTCCCTTCGCCAAATCAGGCGCGCTGCGCCCGGCCCTGTTCAACCGCGTGCTGGCGCAGCTCGAAGGCCACGACCACTTCCCGCTGGTGAGCGAAGTCGTGCTGCGCGCGCAGGCGCAGGCCGAATATTCCGCCGAGAATTACGGTCATTTCGGCCTCAACCTGCGCCGCTACGCGCATTTCACCTCGCCGATCCGCCGCTATGCCGACCTCGTCGTGCACCGCGCGCTGGTCCGCGCGCTCGGCCTCGGCGAAGGCGCCCTGCCCGACAGCGAGACGCCGGAAAGCCTCGGCGAGGTCGCCGCCCACATCTCGGTGACCGAACGGCGCGCGATGAAGGCGGAACGCGAGACCGTCGACCGGCTGATCGCCCATCACCTCGCCGACCGCATCGGCGCCAGTTTCCAGGGCCGCGTCTCCGGCGTCACGCGCGCTGGCCTGTTCGTCAAGCTGAGCGAGACCGGTGCCGACGGCCTGATCCCGATCCGATCCCTTGGCACGGAATATTTCAACTATGACGAGAGCCGCCACGCCCTCGTCGGCACGCGCAGCGGCACCATGCATCAGCTGGGTGACGTGGTCGACGTCCGTCTGATAGAAGCAGCCCCCGTCGCAGGCGCGCTGCGCTTCGAGCTGCTGTCGTCGAGCGGCGAGACCGCGCCGCAGGGCCGCAGGCGACCTGGTCCGCAACGCCGCCCCTCGCTCAAGGCACATCCCGGACGCAGTCCGGCGAAGAAGCACAAGCCGAAGAAGCCCGGCAAGGGCAAGAAGATCAAAGGAAAAGGCAAGGGCCAAAAGGGCAAGGCATGGTGACGATGAGCACGGCCCCGAAGATCTGGACGCGCGAGACCGGCCTCGTCGAGAAGCGCGACGTCTGGACGGCGATGAAGCGCGGCTTTCGCGGCCGCTGCCCGCGTTGCGGCGAAGGCAAGCTGTTCCGCGCCTTCCTGAAGACTGCTGATCATTGCTCGGTGTGCAGCCTCGACTTCACGCCGCATCGCGCCGACGATTTGCCCGCCTATCTCGTCATCGTCATCGTCGGCCACATCGTGGTGCCCGGCATCCTCTGGATCGAGACCAACTACACGACGCCGGTCTGGCTCAGCTTCGCAGCCTATCTGCCCTTCACGTTCTTCGCCTCGCTCGCGTTGCTCCAGCCGGTCAAGGGAGCCGTGGTCGGATTGCAATGGGCTCTGCGCATGCACGGCTTTGACGACAACCCTCCGGATGGTATTCCGCCGGTGTAAGCAAATAAGAAGCGTTGGGTGAGGACATGACGGATACGGCGCAGGTAGCGGACAAGTCAAAGGTCCACGAGGAGAAGGAAGCCGACCATCATCCCTATTTCCGCCCGAAGGATGCGGCGACACTGATCCTGGTCGATCGCAGCGGCACCGTTCCAAAAGTCCTGGTCGGCAAGCGCCACGACAAGGTGGTGTTCATGCCCGGCAAGTTCGTCTTCCCCGGCGGCCGTGTCGACAAGGCCGACTACCGCGTCCCGTGTGCCGCCCCCATCACCGCCGAGCTGGAAGCCAATCTCGCCAAGGGCAGCCCGAAGACGCCGGCCTCACGCGCCAAGTCGCTGGCGATCGCCGCGATCCGCGAGGCCTGCGAAGAGACCGGCCTCTGCCTCGGGCGCAAGGCCGAGGGCAAGGCCAGGCTCGAAGGCCCGTGGCAACCATTCGCTGATGCGGGCCTGCTGCCCGACCCCTCGAGCCTGTTCCTGATCGCGCGCGCCATCACCCCGCCCGGCCGCGTCAAGCGGTTCGACACGCGCTTCTTCACCGCGGATGCCTCCGCGATCACCCATCGCGTCGAGGGCGTGATCCATGCGGATGCCGAGCTGGTCGAGCTGGTCTGGGTCGAGCTCGGCTCGAAGCCGCTCGCCGATCTGCATCCGATGACGCGCAACGTGCTCAACGAGCTCGACACGCGCCTTGCCACCGGCCCGCTTCGCCACGACGCGCCGGTGCCGTTCTTCCATTTCTACGGCGGCAAGATGCAGAAGGATATTTTGAGCTGATCGGCTCTTCGGGGCGCCCCGGAATGACGGGAACGCGCTGGCCTAGTCCGCCTCGGGCTCGGTGCCGACATAGTCGCGCGCCGGTAGTTTGAGCGCCCGCCCGATCCCGCCCGCGAGCTTATCGGCCTCCTCGCGCCTGGTGAAGCTCATCAGGTTGATCGGCTCGGTGCCCTCGCTGCCGCAGAGATTGACGTCATAGGTCGTCAGATCCGCGTCGTAGTCGTCGGTGATGCTGATGAAATGATAGTCGGCGAGATTGCGGTGCTTGCGAATATTCAGCGGGCCGAACTGGCTGGTGATGACGATCTGGCGCAGCGTCTCGTTGAGCACGACGAAATAGCGGAACGTGAGCAGGATCAGGCCGGGGATGCCGACGAGCAGCCCGAGGCCCGTGAACACCAGCACCGGCACGAGGTCATCGGCGAGCCGGCCGAAGCCGGAAAAATCCTGGCGCAGGCCGAGCGCGACATTCCAGAGCAGATAGCTGCTCGCCGCCAGCAGCGGCAGCAGCCGGCCGATCCAGGGCAGGGGGCGGTCGATGCGGACCATGCCGCCATCCACTGTCATCGCGCCTGCCATTCAACGTCTCCTCGCGGGGTCATGGCTTGGTCGGAGCGAGCGGCGGAATGGTTCGATGTGCCTCTCCTTCGTCATTCCGGGGCGCGCCCCTTGGCGCGAGCTATGATGCGCAATTGCGCATCTAAGAATCCATCCCGCGTCAGTCTCTCTGCGGCCCGATGGATTCCGGGCTCGCCGCTCCGCGACGCCCCGGAATGACGCAATTGTGCTGAGCGTGTCGCGAAAAACAAAAAATTCTTCCCGCCTGCCCCAATGGCAGAGTTCCTCCGCATCCCTATGTCTTTGCGAACGACACCCAGAACGGATACGGGGCGATGGCACAACGGCAACTCAAGCTTGGCGCGTTCATGCGCCCGATCAGCATCCACACCGGCGCCTGGCGCTATCCGGGGGCCTGGCCGGACGCCAATTTCAATTTCGGTCACATCAAGACGCTGATCCGGAAGCTCGAGGCCGGCAAGTTCGACGCCTTCTTCATGGCCGATCATCTCGCCGTGCTGAACATGCCGATCAACGCGCTCAAGCGCAGCCACACGGTGACGTCGTTCGAGCCGTTCACGCTGCTGTCGGCGCTCGCCGCGGTCACCGAGCGGATCGGTCTGATCGCGACGGGCTCGACCACGTTCGACGAGCCCTATCACGTCGCGCGCCGCTTCGCCTCGCTCGACCATCTCAGCGGCGGGCGTGCGGGGTGGAACATCGTCACCACCTCGAACCCGGATGCCGCGCTGAATTTCGGTCTCGACGACCACATGGAGCACGCCGAGCGCTACAAGCGCGCCCGCGAATTCTATGACGTGGTCACGGGCCTCTGGGATTCCTTCGCCGACGACGCCTTCGTGCGCGACGTCGAGGACGGGCTGTTCTTCGATCCTTCGAAGATGCATACGCTCGATCACAACGGCAAATATCTGAAGGTGCGCGGGCCCCTCAACATCGCCCGCCCGGTGCAGGGCTGGCCGGTGATCGTGCAGGCCGGCGCCTCCGAGGACGGCAGGCAGCTCGCGGCCGAGACGGCGGAGGCCGTGTTCACCGGCGGCGGCAGCCTCGCCGACGGGCAGAAGCTCTATGCCGACATCAAGGGCCGCATGGCAAAGGTCGGCCGCGATCCCGAGCACCTGAAAATCCTACCCGGCGCCTTCGTCGTGGTCGGCGACAGCGTCGACGAAGCCAAGGAGAAGCGCGCCCTCCTCGACAGCCGCGTGCACTACGACAGCGCGATCGCCTCGCTCTCGGTCATCCTCGGCACCGATGCCTCCGGTTTTGATCCGGACGGACCGCTCCCCGAAATCCCCGAGACCAACGCCAGCAAGAGCGGCCGGCAGCGCATGGTCGATCTCGCCGCGCGCGAAAAACTCACCGTGCGCCAGCTCGCCCAGCGCGTCGGCGGCTATGGCGGGCTCGCCTTCGTCGGCACCGCCAAGACCATCGCCGACCAGATGGAGGAATGGCTGGTCGGGCGAGGCTCGGACGGCTTCAACATCATGTTCCCGTTCCTGCCCGCCGGCCTCGACGATTTCGTCGACAAGGTGGTCCCGGAGCTCCAGCGCCGCGGGATCTTCCGGAAAGAGTATGAAGGGACCACTTTGAGGGAGAATCTGGGCCTGCCGCGGCCGAAAAACCGGTTCTTTGAGGGGTAATCGGTCCGATTTGAGTGGTTTTGGAGCCCTAGAGACCCGTACGGGGCTCTAGGTTGCTGTTTTTGACGCGTTTTCTCGACGCGAACCGGTACCCACTTCGCTGGAAAACGCTTCGAAACCTTGACATCAGGCGGTTTCTGGCTAGGTTGCCGGCCAACGCGGGCCGTTTGGCCGGCTCCAGATTCCCCAATATTCTGAGGTTCAGAACATGGCCAAAGCGGTCACCATCAAGGTCAAGCTCGTGTCCTCAGCCGACACCGGCTTCTACTACGTCGCCAAGAAGAATTCGCGCACCATGACCGACAAGCTGGTCAAGAAGAAGTACGACCCGGTCGCGCGCAAGCACGTCGAATTCCGCGAAGCCAAGATCAAGTAAGATCGCGGGATACGCTGAAGGACTTTGACGGGGCCTCACGGCCCCGTTTTTATTTTAGATCCGTCATCCCCGCGCAACGGCGAAGCCGTTGTCGCTGGAGGTGCGAGCCAAGCGGCGCAACGCGCCGTTTGGAGAGCCTCGAAGGATGAACGGCCCCGGCAGCCGCATCGCCTCTTACTTCTTCGGCCTAGGCGCTCCAGCGCGACGGCGCGCAAACTGGCTCACCGATTTCCAGTCCGAGCGAACAAAAGCTTCCGTCTTGACCCGGCTCCAGCCCTTGAGCTGCCGCTCGACAGCGATCCCGTCAGTTATCCGATCGAAATACTCGGACCACACCAAAACGACCGGGCGCCGCGAAAAAGTGTACCCCGGATAAGCACCGGCATTGTGCTCGTCGACTCGCTTGGACACATCTCCGCCGGTCGCGCTCCCGATATAGAAGGAGCCGTCTGCATTTCAGCATGAACATATAGATGCCCAAAACATCATCCTTCGGGCTCTCCGCGCGGTGCTACGCACCGCACGGCTCGCACCTCGTCAGATGCGCGCTGATGCAAACCCTCTCGTATTTCGGGAAGCTTCCGGAAAGACAGCCGGCATCGCGACTTCAGGCGCTGGCTCGGCGACTGCGCCTTCCGCTTCCCGTCTCGGTCAAGGTGAACGTCGCGGCGTCCTAGCAAGCTCTGGCAGGCGTCTTCCGTCTGGCTACGCCGTTCGCAACAGCGGCGGCGGAGTCGGCCCGATCAGCGCAAACGCGATCTGGACAATGCCGGCGGCAACGGCCAGCAAAGCCGGGCCGGCTCCTTTCAGGCTCCAATTGTTTTCAGAATGCTCTATGATCTGTCGGCTTTAGATGATGGAGGGTCGAATGCGACTCGCTTTGTTCGTTGTCTTCATGCTGGTGGGGCTTTCGTCCGCCGCAAACGCTGAACGCGACTATCCTTGGTGCGTCTTCGGTGGCCAGCTCGGCTATTCCGGCGACTGCATGTATGTGACGAGAGAGCAGTGCCTGGCATCGGCGTCCGGCCGGTCGAACACCTATTGTGATATCAACCCGCGCGTGAGGTTCAGGCAGGAAGCTCCGCGTCGGATGACGTGCGACTCCCAGGGTCGCCGATGCGCGCCAAAACCGTGAGCCTTGTGAGCTCGCGTCCGGTTAAGCCGTCCGCAGCACCGGCGCCGGCGGTTGCGACGGCCGGATCAGCGCGAATGCGACCTGCACGATACCGCCGGCGAGGCCCAGTGCCACGCCGATGCGCCAGGCCATCGTGTACGATCCGAGCGCGTCATACAGCACCCCTCCCCCGTAAGCGCCGAGGAAGCTGCCGATCTGGTGGCTCATGAAGGCAAGGCCCTGGATCATGGCCTGCCAGCGCAGGCCGAACATCTCGGCGACCGCGCCTGCCACCAGCGGCCCTACTCCCATCCACAGGAAGCCCATGATGGCGCCGAACAGCAGCGTCGAGAACGACGTCGCCGGCAGCATGAAGTACCAGGCGAGCGCGAGCGAGCGCAGGATGTAGATCGCGCCCAGCAGCGCGAGCTTGTTCCAGCGCTGGCCGGCCCAGCCGAAGAACAGCGAGCCCAGCACGTTGAAGCCGCCGATCATGCCGAGCGTCTGCGCGCTCAGCATCGGATCGAGACCGCAGATCGCGAGATAAGACGGCAGATGCGTGGTCAGGAACACAAGCTGCATGCCGCAGACGAGATAGGCGCAGGTCATCACCACGAAGGAGGCATTGCCGAACGCCGTCCTCGCCGCCGTCGCGGCCGTGGCGTCGCCGATGTCGTCGGCGGACGGCTTCGGCAGCGGAATCCTGTCGACGCGCCCGGCATACCAGGCGGCGGGGATCATCAGCACCGACATGATGACGAAGCCGGCGAGCCCGATGCGCCAGCCAAAGCCTTCGTTGAGCAGCTGCCCGATCGGCGCCGACAGCAGCGCGCCGAGCGAGCCCGCGCCGGAGACGATGCCGAGCACGGTGGAGCGCACCGTCTCGGGCACCGCGCGCGCCGCCACCGACATCGCGATCGCCGCCGCCGTGCAGGCCAGCGACGTCCCGATCAGCACGCCGGCGCCAATCATGATGCTGACGAGCCCGTTCGCGGTCGCCATCAGGATCAGGCCCACGATGTACATCAGCGCGCCCACGATCATGATCGGGCGGAAGCCGTAGCGCACCGTCATCGCGCCGGCGAGCGGCTGGAGGAAGCCCCAGGCGAGGTTCTGCACGGCCAGCGCCAGCGTGAAATCCGAGATCGAAATGTGGATGTCATGTGTCAAAGGCTGCATGAAGATCCCGAGGCTCTGCCGCAGCCCCATGCTCAGCGTCAGCATGATCGAGGCGCCGATCAGGATGGGCAATGTCGGACGCAGGACCTGCAACAGGGGCATGTTCTTCTCCCTCGTCGGCGCGGCGCGCGCACCAGCGTCTGCAATATCAGTTGATTTTGGTTACACAGACCTGTGTACTTAGGCTATGAAAGGTCCAGGCTGTCAAGCGAAGAGGACGCGCGCTGTTGCATGGCTCCCCCGCCGACCAAACAGACGATGAAAGAGCGGATCCTCGAGACCGCCGACAAGCTGTTCTATCTGCAAGGCATTCGCGCCATCGGCGTCGACACCATCGCGGCCGAGATCGGCATCTCCAAGCGCACGCTCTACAACCACTTCCCCTCCAAGGACGCGCTGATCGCGGCTTACCTCGAGCGCCGGTTCGTGCAGCCGCGTCCGTCCGACAAGCCGCCGGCCGAGCAGATCCTCGCCACCTTCGATTCGCTGGAGCGGCGCTTTGCGGCCAAGGATTTTCGCGGCTGCCCGTTCGTGAATGCGGTCGCTGAGCTCGGCCCGGCGGACCGCGCCGTGAAGAAGATCGCAATCGCCTTCAAGGAAAGCCGCCGCGTCTGGTTTCGCGAGCGGCTCAACGAGCTCGGCGTCACGGAGGCTGATGCACTCGCCACCCAGCTCGTGCTGCTCGTCGACGGCTCCATCGCCCAGGACCTCGTGCGCGACGACCCCGCGATGGCGCGCGCCGCGAAGGAAGCGGCGAAGGTGCTGCTGCGGAATGCGGGGGTGGATGTGGGGGATGGTGGTGATGGTGGTGATGGTACGGTGAAGCAGGTGAAGCGGCACAAGCGCGCTCCACAATAATCGCTGTCGTCCCGGACAAGCGCAGCGAAGCGGAGCGCAGATCCGGGACCCATAACCACAGGGAGGAATTTGGCGAAGACTCGTGGTTAGCTGACCGCGCCATAACCCCTCCCTGGGGTTATGGGTCCCGGCCTTCGCCGGGACGACACTGGGTACGTGGCCGCAGCATTGGCCCCGCTACCCGACCCTACTAAAATGCGCCTGTCTTGCCCGACGAGTCAAACGGCGTTGCCGCCAGCGCACGCCCTTTTGCCGCCCGCGTAAGCCATTGATCCGACTACTGCCGGCTACTGTGCATGGGGTTGTTTTCGCGACTTTTGTGCGAGCGGCCCTCACGCCGCCTGCGACACCACGCGGTTGCGGCCGTCGTGCTTGGCGCGATACAGCGCAGTGTCGGCGCGCTTGAGGACGTCGGCGACCGCCTCGCCCTTCTGCTCCAGCGTGGTCAGCCCGATTGAGATCGTGACCTCGATGCGCTTGGTGCCCTTGTGGATCGCGAACGGTTCGCCCGCGATCGAGCGGCGCAGGCGCTCGGCGACCATGCCGGCGACATGGAGATCGGTCTCCGGCATCACGATGACGAACTCCTCGCCGCCGTAGCGGCAGGCCAGATCAATGCCGCGGATCGACTTGCGGACGCGCACCGCGAATTCGCGCAGCACGTCGTCGCCGGCATCGTGGCCGTAATTGTCGTTGATCGACTTGAAATAGTCGATGTCCAGGATCATCAGCGCCAGGGGCTTGCCGCGCGTCGCGGCCTGCTCGGCCAGCGTCGCCAGATGACTCTCCATGTAGCGGCGATTGTGCAGGCCGGTGAGCGCATCCGTGATCGCCATCTCGATCGAGTTCTGCACGTTGTCGCGCAGATGATCGGTGTAGCGGCGGCGGCGGATCTGGGTGCGGGCGCGCGCCAAGAGCTCGGTCTTGTCGATCGGACGCAGCAGATAGTCGTTGACGCCGATCTCGAGGCCGCGGAGCAGCCGCGTCGAGTTCTCGGGGTCCGCGATCGCCAGGATCGGCACGTGGCGCGTGCGCTCCAGCGAGCGCGCCTGGCTGCATAGCCTGAGGCCGTCGAAATTGTTGAGGTCGAGCGAGACGATCAGCAGGTCGTAATTGCCCTCGGCGGCGTGGAACAGCGCTTCGGTCGGGTTCGGCTCGACATCGACGGTGTGCTCGGCGGCAAGCAGCGTTGCCAGCCGCTCATAGGAGGACTGGCGGTCGTCGACCAGCAGGATTCGGCCGCCCTTGCCGGTGTCGGCGACTGCAGTGCGCTCCGGCGCGTGCATGCCGATCTCGAGCGAGGTGATGGCGCGCATGCGCAGCTCGTCGGTCATCATCTTCAGCCGCGTCAGCGAGCGCACGCGCGCGATCAGCACGACGTCGGAGACGGGTTTGGTGAGGAAATCGTCGGCGCCGGCTTCGAGCCCGCGGTTGCGGTCGGACGGGCTGTCGAGCGCGGTGACCATCACGACAGGGATGTGGTGCGTCGCCGGATCGGTCTTCAGGCGGCGGCAGACCTCGAAGCCGTCCATGTCGGGCATCATCACGTCGAGCAGGATGATGTCGCATTCGGCGCGGCTGGCCAGCACCAACGCCTCGGCGCCGTTCGAGGCGGTCATCACGTCGAAATATTCGGCGGACAGGCGGGCTTCGAGGAGTTTGACGTTGGCAGGAACGTCATCGACAACCAGGATACGCGCGGACACTTTGCACTCACTTCCTATCCGATGAAACGCCGGACCGTCTCAATGAATTTGCCGACCGAGATCGGCTTGGACAAATAGGCTTCGCAGCCGCCCTCGCGGATGCGCTCTTCGTCGCCCTTCATCGCGAAGGCCGTGACCGCGACGACGGGAATGGCGCGCAGCTCCGGATCGTCCTTGATCCAGCGCGTCACCTCCAGGCCCGAGACCTGCGGCAGTTGGATATCCATCAGCACGAGGTCGGGCCGCATCTTCCGAACGAGATCCAGCGCCTCGTAGCCGTTGCTGGTGCCCGTGGTCTGGTAGCCGTGCGCCTCCAACAGGTCGCGGAAGAGCTTCATGTTGAGCTCGTTGTCTTCCACGATCAGGACGGTCTTAGCCATCCCGTCCTCCTGATTGGCACGAAGCCCGATACATGTGACGCCTCAGGCGCCGCTCCCCGGCGCTTCGAAAACTGGATTCAAACTAGCCTCAGATTCGCTCTAGTTTCGTTAAACCCGAGGGGCCACTTTCTGCGATGTGGTTTCCAGTTGCTTGTCGGGGGTCGCAAGACTCAGGCGCGAGACTCGGGCATATTCCAAAGTAGACACTGAAAGTTAACGGAAAGGCAAACCGGCCCCTTGAAAAAGCCTGTTCACAACCCCCGCGAAGTCGCTGAAATCGTTGCGATTCAGGCATTGTCCTTTGTCGCGGGCGAGCCCGAGCGGCTGGGCCTGTTCCTGGCCGAGACAGGTGTCGGCCCGGAGACCCTGCGGAACGCCGCCTCGGACCCGAATTTCCTCCTCAGCGTCCTCGATTTCGTGCTGCGCGATGACGCGACCGTGAAGGCCTTTGCCACGGCCTCGGAGCTGCATCCGACCAACGTTGCAGCGGCGCGGCAGGTGCTGGGCGATGCGCTCGGCGACCGGACCTGGGAGCGCGACGTGCCGTGAGCGTCCTGGAGGCGGCCGGGCCCCGCTGCTTCTGCCGGGACTGCCTGGCCGATCTGGATGTTGACGTGCAGAAGCTGGGCGTGCGGCGCTGCTCGGCTTGCGGTTCCCCCCGCCTCGTCCGCCATCGTGCGCTCTCGAGCCTGACCATCGCCCATATCGATTGCGATGCCTTCTACGCCACGGTCGAGAAGCGCGACAATCCTGACATCGCCGACAAGCCCGTCATCATCGGCGGGGGCAAGCGCGGCGTCGTGTCGGCCGCCTGCTACATCGCACGCACCTATGGCGTCCGCTCCGCCATGCCGATGTTCAAGGCGCTGGAAGCCTGCCCGCACGCGATCGTGATCCGACCCGACATGGCGAAATATGTCCGCGTCGGCCGCGAGGTGCGCCAGGCCATGCAGGCGCTGACGCCGCTGGTCGAGCCGCTCTCGATCGACGAGGCCTTCCTCGACCTCTCCGGCACCGAACGGGTTCACGGCATGATCCCGGCAAAGGTGCTGGCGCGGTTTGCCCGCAACGTCGAACGCGACATCGGCATCAGCGTCTCGGTCGGCCTGTCCTGCAACAAGTTCCTGGCCAAGATCGCCTCCGATCTCGACAAGCCGCGCGGCTTTGCCGCACTCGATCAGGAGGAAGCGCGTTCGATGCTGGCTTCGAGGCCGGTCGGCTTTATCTTCGGCGTGGGCCCTGCGACGCAGGAACGCCTGGTCCAACGCGGCTTCCGCATCATCGCCGACCTTCAGAAGGCCGACGAGATCGAGATGATGCGGCAATTTCCGAGCGACGGCCGCCGGCTGTGGCGTCTTGCCCGCGGCATCGACGACCGCCGCGTCGAGCCCGATCGCGGCGCCAAGACGATCTCCAGCGAGACCACGTTCGAAACCGACATCCGCGATTTCGCGACGCTGGAGAAGATTCTCTGGCGCCTCTGCGAGAAAACGTCGTCGCGGCTGAAGAGCAGCGAGCTCGCCGGCTCGACCGTCACGCTGAAGCTGAAGACTTCCGACTTCCGCCAGCGCACCCGCTCGCAGTCGATCGCAGCGCCAACGCAGCTCGCCGCAAAGATCTTTTCGATCTGCCGCGAGATGCTGGCCAAGGAGATCGACGGCACCGCCTTCCGCCTGATGGGTGCCGGCGTCAGCGCGCTGCGCGAAGGCTCGCCCGCCGACGACACCGACATGCTCGACCGCCGCGCCGCCCACGCCGAGCGCGCCGTCGACAGCCTGCGCAAGAAGTTCGGCAGCGCCGCGGTGATCCGCGGCATCGCCTATGATGGGCCGGAGAAGGCGCGGGAGTGATAGAGCCCTGCTCAACTCAGTCGCGTTCGAAGATCCGTGCACCCGGATAGACGCGCCTGGCATACTGAACGACCAACTGCCGATCCTGAGTTTCCAGGAACGGAGTTCGGATCTGACAAGACCCGACAATGAGGTGCCACAAGCCGTTGAGTTTTCGAATGACGACGTTCATTTGAGCCTCTTCGCAGTGACCCGAGTGGACTCAAATTGTAAGAATCTCCCGCCGTCGCTCAATTGTACCAGCGTAAGGTCAGCGTATGAGAAGGATTAGGAAAGATATACAAAGGTATGTCGACCATGGCTCCAACAGCTTCCGGCATCGATAGCTTGGCGAGGGCTCAAATGGTCCTACCCGCTCGCGGACTGACACTATGACAGGCGAATGCGGTCTCGACGCGCTGCTGAGGAACATGAAGCCGGAGATGCAGCCCGGCACCTTCGTGTTTTGCACGATCCCATCCGGCGAGCCCATTCCCGCAGCGGTCAACCCACTGCTGACGTTCCGCGAGCAGGAAGGAACGACGCTGGCGATCCTGCGCGAAGAGGCCGAGGCATCAGGCTTACGCCACGCGTTTGCCTCGCGCCTGATCACGCTGACGGTTCACTCCGCGCTCGATGCGGTAGGCTTTCTGGCGGCCATCACGGCGCGACTGGCCGACGCCGGCATCAGCGTGAATGCGGTTTCGGCCTTCCACCACGATCATCTTTTCGTGCCTGCCGACAGGGCCGATGAAGCGATGGCTCTCTTGCATGACAGGTTCGGTCCGAAACAGGGTTGATTGAGCTTGATCTAGAGCATGCTCTAGCCTGTAAAGAGATGGCTGGCCTCGATTCAAGGAGACAGCCCATGACAGTGACCGACAACAAGGCGCTCATTCAGGACATCATGGATGCGCGCGCACGCCGCGACCCCAACCCGTTCATCGCCGCGATGGCAGATGACTTCGTCTGGCGGATCACCGGCTCGACGGCCTGGTCCGGCGAGTATGTCGGCAAGGCCGACGTGCTGGAGCGCCTGATGAGGCCTCTCCACCGACAATTCACCGCCCCCACCAGCCTCACGGCATCCCGCATCATTGCTGAAGGCGATTACGTCGTCGCCGAGTGCCGGGGCAATGCGACGACGCTTGCCGGCGAGCTCTACGCCAACACCTACTGCTTCGTCATTCGCATGGCGGACGGAAAACTGCGCGAGCTGACCGAGTACATGGACACCGCATTGGTCGAGAGGGTGCTAAGGCCGCCCGGCAGCCAATGAGGCCGGCGCAGCCTTGAGGCGTCCATGCGGCGATACGGCGGGTCTTTCACCGCCGGCGATCCACTCCTCATAGAATTCGACCTTGGCTTCGATGAGCGCCAAAGCCTGCGACCAACGCTGGATGTTGTCCTGCACGCGCTGCTGGTGGGCTGCGAGCAGCGCGTGACGCGCGTTCAGCGTTGCTTCGCCCCGTTTCGCAAGCGCCGCATATTCGCGCATCTGCTTGACCGACATGCCGGTGCCACGCAGGCGCTCCATCAGATCCAACCAGCCAACGTGAAAATCGCTGTAGACGCGCCGTCCCCCGCGATCCCTGATAACGCCGGGGATCAAACCCTGAGCTTCATACCAACGGATGGTGTGAATACTGCGGCCCGTTCGGCTGGCGACCTCTCCGATGCGAAGCTCCCGCGACATGGTCTTCCCTCTCGTTCGAAACCGCCTCACAAGGCTCAACCCATCCTGCGCGGTCTCCTCAATCCGCGACCGCCACCGCCTCGATCTCGATCAGCCATTCCGGCGCGGCAAGCGCGGTGACGCCGACGAGGGTGGAGGCCGGCGGCTCCATGCCTTCGAAGAAGGCCGAGCGGGCCTTGCCGATGATCGGGCGCAGTTCCGGCTTGTAGTTCACCACGAAGGTCGTGATCTTGACGATGTTGGCGTAGCTCGCGCCGGCAGCTTTCAGCGCGTGGCCGAGATTCTGCATCACCTGCGTCGTCTGCGCGGCGAGATCGCCCTCGCCGACGATCCGCCCCTCCTCGTCGGTCGACACCTGGCCCGAGATGTAGATCGTCCGCGCGCCCGTGGCGGTGACGACGTGGGAATAGGCCGGATTGTGATGCAGGCCGCTGGGGCGGAGATGGTCGAGCTTGGGCATGGTGCTTGCCTCCCGGAGTTTGTGGTTGGGAGAGAGCGTAGCTGGAGAGGGTCCCGAGGGCTAGCCCGTCATTGCGAGGAGCTCTTGCGACGAAGCAATCCAGAATCCCTCCGCGCAAAGTTCTGGATTGCTACGCTGCGCTCGCAATGACGACACCGAGTGAGAGCCGACGAACAACTCTCGCCGTCATTCCGGGGCGGTCCGCGGGACCGAACCCGGAATGACGATCGACGCTCAATTACAGGGCTTGCTGTCCTTCACGTCGAACTTGCCCATCGCGCCGGAGATGACGAAATCATTGTAGTCGAGCACGAGCTGGCGCGAGACGCCGTTCTCATAGAGCTCGAACGCCATTGCATAGATCGGCGTCTGCTCGCCTTCCTTCTGCTGGGCCTCGCGGTCGAAATAGCTGACGGTGACGGGCCAGCGCTTGAGCGACTTCATGTGCTCGTCCGTGGTCGACGGATCGGTCGAGGTGGCACGGTCGGCGGGGATCGGCTGGCCGATCACGGTCAGCGTGTTGTAGACCTTCTGGCCGTCGTCGGAGCCGTCGTAGACGGACAGCTCGAGCAGCGATTTGCCGTCTCTGGCGGCGGCGATGATGCGCTGGATCTGCTCGGTCGGGAACACGATCTTGCCGTCGAGCGTAAAGCTCTTCGGCGCCGGCAGCTTCAGCTTGACGTTGATGTGGTCGCCGTCGCGCTCCGCCGAGCCGTCGACCCGGCCGGCGTCGGCCTCGTTCATCCGCGTCTCGATCTTGAAGCGGTAGCTCTTGCCCGCGGCATCCTCCCAGGAATTCGAGCGGAGGTCGCTGAGCGTGACCTTGCCCTCGCCGCTGTCGAGCTCGGAGACCTGGCGGAATTCGGAGGTGTAGCCCTCGCAGGAGCTTCCGGTGAAGTTGTAGAGGATGCGGCCGCGCGCGCTGTTGACCGAATTGGAGCGCGATTTGACGAGGCTGAGGTCATAGAGCGCCTGATGCGCGAGGAACGGACCGTTGGCGGCCAGCGCCCCGCCTCCGGGGCCACAAGCGGCCGCCGCGAGCGCCATCACACCGAGCGAAGTCCGGAAAAGGTGCATCATGTCTGTTCCTTGAAGATGCGTCCTTGGGGACAGCAGATTCGACATTTTAATGACCGTTCCATTGCGTCGCAACTGAGGCCGTTTCACGTAAAGTTGCGGCCCTCGCCCTGAACCTCCTGCCCTGCCTCAACAAAATGCAGCCCCTTGGGGTTGCTTGCATGTGGCGGCACGATGGGCGAAACAGGACGCTCCCGGGCACCAATGGGCCGCGCCGGGGTGGATGATTTTTGGACAACGAGGTCGAAGATGGCGGGCACGGTCGA
This sequence comes from Bradyrhizobium niftali, assembly GCF_004571025.1. Taxonomy (GTDB): domain Bacteria; phylum Pseudomonadota; class Alphaproteobacteria; order Rhizobiales; family Xanthobacteraceae; genus Bradyrhizobium; species Bradyrhizobium niftali. Next base: position 78,298 of record NZ_SPQT01000021.1, read on the forward strand.
GCAGAAACTGGCGGAACAGGGCATCAAGCTGCACGAGGCCCACCCCCGTGGCCAACTACGTCCCGTTCGTGCGCACCGGCAATCTGCTGTTCGTCTCCGGCCAGGTCTGCTTCGATCCCGCCGGCAAGCTGATCGCCAAGGGCAAGCTGGGTGCCGGCGTCTCGATCGAAGACGGCGCCGCGGCGGCGCGCGGCTGCGCCGTCAACCTGCTCGCCCAGGTCAAGGCGGCCCTGGGCGATCTCGACAAGGTCGCGCGCGTGGTACGCCTCGGCGGCTTCATCAACTCGGCGCCGGACTTCCTCGACGGGCCGAAGGTGCTCAACGGCGCCTCCGACCTGATGGTCGCCGCCTTCGGTGACAAGGGTCGCCACGCCCGCACCACCGTCGGCGTCGCCTCGCTGCCGGCGGACGCGGCGGTGGAGGTCGAGGGCGTGTTCGAGGTCGCCTGAGGCTAGCATCGTGCGTGCCCCTGATTGGCTGACAGCCCGGCCGGTCGCCCATCGCGGCCTGCACGACATTTCCCGCGGCATCGTCGAGAACATGCCCGGCGCGGTCCAGGCCGCGATCGCGGGCAATTTCTCGATCGAGGTCGACATCCAGCTCTCCGCCGACGGCGAAGCCATGGTCCATCACGACCATGCGCTCGGCCGCCTTACCGAGGCCACCGGCGAGGTGGTCGAGAAGACCGCCGCGGAGCTGAAGGCCATCAAGTTCAAGGACACGGACGAGCGGATGATGTCGCTGTCCGACCTCTGCGCCATGGTCGCCGGCCGCGTACCGCTCGTGATCGAGGTGAAGAGCCATTTTGGCGGCGACCGCAAGCTGGTGAAGCGGATGGCCGAGGTGCTGGCGTCCTATCAGGGCCCCGCGGTCGGCATGTCCTTCGATCCCGACCAGGTCCTGGCCTTGCGCGAGCTATTGCCCTCCCGCCCGCGCGGCATCGTCGCGCAGCGCAGCTATGAGGACGAGTATTGGGCCAAGCTCACCGAGGCGCAGCGCGACGGCATGCTGTACCTGCGCCACGGCTTCCAGACCCAGCCGCATTTCGTCGCCTTCAAGGTCGACCACCTCCCGGCACCCGCCCCCTGGATCGCCCGCAATGTGTTCGGCTGCGCCCTGCTCGGCTGGACCGTCCGCACGCCCGAGCAGCGGACCCGGGCCGGACAGTATGCGGACCAGATGATCTTTGAGGGGTTCGTGCCGTAGGGCTGGCACGCTCCCTCCACCGTCATTGCGAGGAGCTCGCGACAAAATTGCGAAGCAATTTTGCGCTGATGCGACGAAGCAATCCAGAGTCCCTCCGCGGAGACGCTCTGGATTGCTTCGCTTCGCTCGCAATGACGGTGATTGTTGAGGGATATTCGCGCAATCGCTAGCATCGCGGTCGCGACGACATGTGAGTTCCCGCCCTCTTGAAGTCGCTGCTGCAATGCACGATCTTGGACGCGATGGCATCATCCGAAATCACGCTCGAGGCCGTACCGTCCATTGGCGAAGTGTCGCCCGAAGATTGGGACGCCTGCGCTAATCCCGGCAAGGCCTGCAACGGGCATGGCAAGGGATCCTCATCCGGGCTCCCAGGCGATTCGGCCGGTTTCTTAAAGCCTGCCTATAACCCGTTCGTCTCGCACGCGTTTCTCGCCGCCGTCGAGAAATCGGGTTCGGCGACCATCCGCACCGGATGGGGACCCCGGCATCTCGTCGCCAAGATCGACGGCCGCGTCGCCGGCGTCGTGCCCTGCTATCTGAAATCGCATTCTCAAGGCGAATACGTCTTCGACCGCGGCTGGGCCGACGCCTATGAGCGCGCCGGCGGGCGATATTATCCGAAGCTTCAGGTCTCGGTTCCCTTCACGCCGGCCACGGGTCCACGGCTGCTGGTCCGCGACGGTGTCGACCGCGAGCGCATCACGGAGGCGCTGGCGAGCGGGCTGGTGGCGCTGTGCGGCGTCAGCAAGGCCTCCTCGGTGCACGTGACCTTCGCGCGGGAAGCGGAGTGGAAGCTGCTCGCCGGGCACGGCTTCCTCCAGCGCACCGACCAGCAGTTCCACTGGCACAACGATGGGTTTACGAGCTTTGACGATTTCCTCGCCACCCTGAACTCGCGCCACCGCAAATCGATCAAGCGCGAACGCCGCGACGCGCTCGCGTCCGGCGTCACCATCCACTGGCTCACCGGAAAAGACATCACCGAGGAAGCCTGGGACGCCTTCTTCGAATTCTACATGGAGACCGGCTCGCGCAAATGGGGCCGCCCGTATCTGACGCGCGCGTTCTTCTCGCTGATCGGCGAGACCATAAGCGAGGATGTGCTGCTGGTGATGGCCCGCCGCAACAATCGCTGGATTGCGGGCGCGATCAACTTCATCGGCTCGGACACGCTGTTCGGCCGCAACTGGGGCGCTGTCGAGCATCATCCGTTCCTGCATTTCGAGGTCTGCTACTACCAGGCGATCGATTTCGCGATCACGCGCGGCCTCACACACGTCGAGGCCGGCGCGCAAGGCGAGCACAAGATCGCGCGCGGCTACCTGCCGAAGACGACCTATTCCGCCCACTTCATCGCCGATCCGGGCCTGCGCCGCGCCATCGACGACTATCTCAAGCGCGAGCGCGCCTATGTCGCCGAGGCCGGACGGGAGCTCGCCGAGCTCGGCCCGTTCCGGAAAGGCGCCGACGAGGCGCCTTGACGGTCCGATGCGGCTGGTGACAGTAAGCGCAAAATTCCGAGGAGCCGCCGAGGAGCTGCCATGACCGCCTACGACCCCAACAACATCTTCGCAAAGATCCTGCGCGGCGAGTTTCCCTGCCACAAGGTCTATGAGGACGAGCACGTCTTCGCCTTCCTCGACATCATGCCGCGCGTGCCGGGCCATACGCTGGTGATCCCGAAGGCCCCTGCCCGCAACGTCCTCGACATCAAGCCCGACGACTACGCCCATGTCGCCCGCGGCGCGCACAAGATCGCCGCAGCCGCGATGAAGGCGTTCAAGGCCGACGGCATCACCGTGCAGCAGTTCAACGAGCCGGCCGGAGGACAGGTGGTATTTCACCTGCACATGCACGTCTTGCCGCGCCACGACGGCGTGCAAATGCTGCCGCCCGCGAGCCGCAAGGAAGACGTCAAGGTGCTGGAAGAGAATGCGACCAGGCTGATCGCGGCGCTGAAGGCGGGCTGACCGCCTCCACATCGTCATTGCGAGCGAAGCGAAGCAATCCAGACTGCTGCTGCAGAGGCAATCTGGATTGCTTCGTCGCAAGAGCTCCTCGCAATGACGGGGTTGGAGCGGAGCGCCCCCTTACTCCGTCTGGAAATCCCCGGCTTGCGGCGCGGCCAGTGGCGTGAACTCGCAGCGGTCGGGCTTGATGTCGATCAGCGGCGTGTTGTCGAGGCAATCGAGCCCGCGCACCAGAATGGCATTGCCCTCGATGCCGACCAGCTTGACGATCGAGGTGCCGATCGGGTTGGGCCTGACCGGCGAGCGCAGCGAGAAGGTACCGCGGGTCTTCTCGTTGTTCTTCGGGCTTTGCAGGATGATGTCGCGGCGCGACTTGTCGAGCCAGTAGAGCACTTCGAGATTGCTGTAGAAATCGACGCCCTTGATGGCCGGCACGAACGGCTCGAAAATCTCGAGGCGGCAGATCGGGCCGTCGTGCCGCCCCTGCCGTGGCGTCTCCAGCCGCGACGTCCAGGGCGTGCGGATGCGGCCAATGAAGACGAGACCGGCATCCTCCACGGACGGCAGCTCGATGGCGACCTCGCCCTCGCGGAGCTCGTTTTCGCGAACCATATTTCCTGTTCCTTGCTGTTCGCCGGCGGTTTTAGCCCAACCACCACTTGCCGGCCAGCATGAAGACTTCGCCGGCGACTACGCCAGCAAAAATCGAGCGGCGCGTCAGCAGGAAGACGACCAGACCGGCACCGACCGCGCCATAGCGCAGGACATCAGGCACGCTGGCCAATGCGCCCGGCGGCTCGACCACGATCTGGGCGATGACGCCGGCCAGGATGGCGGTGGCAACCGCCCTCACCCAGACCAGCAGCTCGGAACCCTCGTCGATGCCGCCGCCGAACCACAGGCCCAGCATGCGCCAGATCTGGTTGGGAACGACGCCGGCGACGAACAAGACTGCGAGCGCATGCCAGTCGCCGATGAGCTGTGCGAAACTCATGCGCGCACCTCCCGCCACCAATGCACGCCGTAGGCGATCGTGCCGGCCACCACGCCGCTGACGAGGATGTCGAGGCCGGAGTTCATCTTCGCCGCCAGCGGATAGAGCAGAATCCCGAGCGACAGCGCGACCACGTCGGCGACCTCGCGGCTGTTGCGCGCGGTCGAGAACAGGAAGGACAGCGGCGTCAAGAGCAGGATCGCCGCTCCAAGCGTCTGCGTCAGGTTGGCGGCGAGGAAATAGCCGACCGTGTTGGCGGTGAGGCATACCGAGACGAGGCCGCAGCCGAGCCCTTGGACGAAGGCGATGCGCCGCTTGCGCGGCACCTGCGGCAGGAAGCGGTGGCATTCGACCCAGAGCGTCACGGCGGTGAGATGCGCGGCGAAGACCAGTTCGCGCCGTTTCGTCGTCGGCGTGCGCATCAGCGGCAGCACCGAGACCACCATGGGAAACAGGCGGATCGCGCTGACCGTCACCGCGATCGCCGACTGGATCACGGTCGCGCCCGAGCCGAGCGTCGTGATCAGGATGATCTGCGCGGGGCCCGCCCAGACGAACAGCGTCGAGCAGAGCGCCCAGAGCAGGCTGAAATGGCTGTCGTGGGCGAGCGCGCCGATGCCGAGATAGGTCACGAACAACACGATGGTGAGGATCGTCTGCGTGATCGAGCGCAGCCCCCACGCAAAGGCGCGCCAGGGACTTTGCCATTGAGGTGAATCGAGCGGGGGAAGCGCCACGGGACGGCCGGCCTGAATGAAGAATCGTGACCGCATAACGGGCAACGCGCGCGGCCGCGTCAAGGAAGGGCGCGGCGGGGCTGGCATGCGCGCTAACACGATCCGCTGTCATTCCGGGGCGCGCGACAAAGTCACGAGGCCGGAATCCATCGGGCCGCAGAGACCGCTGCGCGATGGATTCCGGGTTCGCGCCCAAGAGGGGCGCGCCCCGGAATGACGAGTGGGGTCCTACCCGCTCACACCCCGGTTCTTCAGCACGAAGCAGGCGCCGCCGGCCTTGCGGATGCGGTTGCAGAGATCATCCGCCTCGCTGCGCGTATCCGCGCCGATGCGCACCTGGTAGAACGCGCGCGTGCCGCGGCTGCGCATCACCGAACTCAGCAGGCTCGGATCGCGCTCGCCGATCACGGCGCTCAGCCTAGTGACGGCGCGGGAATACATCGCCAATGCCCTGTTGCGGTCGAAGCCGGCGGCGAGCTGCACGCCCCAGATCTTCGCGGCGGCCAGCTCTACATGCTGCTCAAGCTCGGCGACGAACGGATTCGGCGCGCGCTTCAACAGGGCCATGAGATCGCGGCAGCTCGTCGGCGGCGCGCTCGGCGGGCCCTTGCCGGTGCTGCCGGCCTTCGCCCAAGCCTCCACCGTCGCACCGGTGATGGCATAGACGTAATTGCGGGTCTGCTCCGGCATCGGGCCGGTGCCGGCGAGCCATTCCTGTACGCGGCGCGGTCCGGCATTGTAGGCGGCTGCCGCAAGTCCGAGATTGCCGAACTGGTTGCGCAACTCGTTGAGGAATTCGGCGGACTTCGGCAAGGCCTGAACCGGGTTGAAGGGATCGAGCAGCCCGCGCTCGCTCGCGGTGCCCGGCATGAACTGCGCGATCCCCTGCGCATGCTCGCCGCTGCGCGTCATAGGCCCCACCGCGTCGGCCTGGAAACGGCTCTCCTGCCAGATCACGCGGGCAAAGAATTCCAGCGGCAGATTGGCACCCCGCGCGGCCGCCTCGACGATCAGGCAGATCGATTCCCGCGTGTCGCTCTCGCGCGCATCCGCTGGCTTCTGCGGCGGCATCGCCAGTTCCTCGACGCTCGGCACCGCGACGTTGGTCCGCGCGGGCGAGCTGTCCCATGCCGCGACCTCTGTCGCAGAGGCCAGCAGTGCGGCAACGACGAGCGATGCAATTCGCGCCAACACTGCCCACGCATCGCTGTGGCGCACGCCGACGCGGCATGCGACAAGATGATCCGCCATGTTGTGGCATCGTGCCATGGTTTGACGAGTTGCCAATATATGCTGCCTGCCCCGCTTCTCCCAATGCGCTCCCCCTCCAGGCGGATCCGCGCGATCCTTGCCCTCGCCGCCCTGGTCCTGTCCGCCGCGCCGGCCCTGGCGCAGGTCAGCTGGCGGATGACCACGGAATATCCGCAAAACAACATTTCCGGGATCGGCCTCACCACTTTCGCCGATCGGGTGGCGGCACGCACAAACGGTTTCGTGACCGTGGCCAATGCCTTCGACAACGAGCTCAAGATCAACTCGGGCGAGATGCCGCGCGCTGCGCTCGACGGCCGGATCGCGGGCGGCGATGCCTTTGCGGGCGCGCTGTCCGGCCTCGACCCGGTGCTCGGGCTTTCGACCCTGCCCTTCCTGGTGCAATCGGCCGACGTCGCCCGCGCCACCAATGCGCGGGCACGCCCGCTCTACGAAAAGGCGTTCGCCGCCCGCGGTCTCAAGCTGCTCTATCTGACGATCTGGCCGGCGACGGGCCTCTGGTCGGATCATGCGCTCGCAGGCGCCGACGATCTGCCCAAGCTGAACCTGCGGGCCTATGATGCCAATTCCAGCGCGGTGATGCGCACGGCCGGGGCCAATGCGCAGTTCCTGCCGATGGACAAAGCGCTCGCCGGATTGAAGGAGCACCAGTTGAATGCGTTCCTCACCTCCGGCGACGGCGGCGCGGGACGCAAGCTCTGGGACTTCCTGCCGCATTTCACGGCGATCAACTATGCGATGCCGGTCTCGATCGCCTTCGTCCGCAGCGAGGCGTTCGCCGCGCTGTCCGAGCCGATGCAGCGCGAGGTGATGGCCGCGGCGGCCGAGACCGAGCAGAGCCAGTTCGCGCTGCTGGCCCATCGCACGGCCGAGAACTATGCGCGCATGCACGACAACCGCGTCAACATCGCCGAGCCCGCACCGCCATCCCTCGTCACCGCACTCCGCAACGCCGCGACGGACGCGATCGCCGCCTGGGAGACCCAGGCCGGCGCGGATGCGGCGGCGATCGTCGAATGGGCGAGACAACAGTAAGGGGACCGGTCGCGGCCATCGGCATACCGCGGCTCACCCGCGATGGGCGACCGCTGGCCTCGCCTGTCGCTGCGTCAGTTTTTGACGGGCACCAGGCTTTCGCCGCTGATGGCGCGGTCGAGGGCGTCGATCAGCGCCTGAATCTCCACGAACTTGTTGCGCGCCCGCTCGGCCGTATCGCGCACGAAGGGAGCGGCCAGCACTTTTGCATGCGCGTCTCTGTCCTCGATCATGCGATCGCGGGCCTTCTTCAGGGTTTCAAGTCGCTCGCTCATGTAGGCTCCTCCATAAAATATCTTCGCGATCGCAACCAGGGACTTTAGTCGAAGCCCGCCGGAAGCTCGCCTTTCCGGAAAAACACCGTCGGCTCGTCGTCATAGTCACCCATTTCGGCATCGCCGCTGGACGAGAACGCAACGACGCCGAGCTTGCTCAAGGCCAGTCTCTCCGCCGTTCGCAGCGCGCCGCTTTCCGATTTGCAGACGATCGGAGAGTCGGCCTTGAGATTCCCGCCCTTGCCGGCATTGAACGCCTGCACGACGTAGGTTGTTTGGCGGACCATGACGCCTCCTCTGACCCTGTTGGCAAACGGAATTGACGTCAACGACTGCGAACGCCGTGCTCAGCGTCGCATCGCCTCCATGAGCGCGGAAATCCTGATCGTTGCAAAACTGGAGAAGGTGTCCGACACGGCATATGGCAGGATGATCTGGTCATTGTGCCTCATCGCACCGCAGGTATAGACGACGTTGGGGACATACCCTTCGCGCTCCGATGGTTCAGGCCGCAACAGCGGCTCGCTCGAACGCGCCAGCACCCTGGATGGGTCGCGCTTGTCGAGCAGCGCCGCACCGATCGAATATTTGCGGACGGGGCCGACACCATGCGTCAGCAGCAGCCAGCCTTCGTCGAGTTCGATCGGCGACCCGCAATTGCCGATCTGGACGAACTCCCAGGGAAACTGCGGTTTCAGAAGGGCCTGGCCGCCTTCCCATGTGGAGAGATCGTCCGAATAGACCAGATACAGGTTCTCGTTGTCCTGCCGCGCGATCATGGCATAGCTGCCGCCGATCTTGCGCGGGAACAGCGCCATGCCTTTGTTGTGTGCCGCAGCCCCCCGCAAAGGCGTCAGTCGAAACGACATGAAATCGCTGGTCTCGATCAATTCGGACCGGATCGCCCGCCCGCTGTAGGCCGTGTAGGTCGCGTAATAGGTCTTGCGATCGCCGTCGCTGAATTGGACAAAGCGCGCATCCTCGATGCCGTTCGACTGGGATTCGGTCACGGGAAAGATGACACGCTCGCTGAGATCTTCCTCGGGCCTGAACGTCAGTTCGACCCGGTCGCCGTCCGGGCCGGATGCGCGATGGCTGATCCGCGGGAGCGAGGCAAGGCGCGCCGTCGGATCGACGGTCAGGCTCCCGTCAGCCGCGATCGTTCCGGTTCGAAACGTCAGTGACGACACGTGCCCTTCTCCAATCGCCCGGAGACTGATGATGAAGCGTTTGCCCCCTTCGGGCGCTCCGGATTGATCAGGGTGCGGCACGATGCTCGGATTGAACAAGGCTGAGGCCTCGAACGAATACTCACTGAGAAAATAGGCGCCGATCAGCTGTCGCTGGGTTTTCGAGAAGGCGCCATGCGTTGCGAAAGCATCCTCCATATCGTCGGCACGGGCCTCGAACCTCTCCAGGAGGTTACGATGTCGGCCCTCGAAATTGTCAAGGACGTCCGCGAGTTGGGCCGCAACGGCTTCCGAATTGAGTGCGAGAACCCGCTCGACGATATGATTTGCGCGCATCTTGTCGGTCGGATTGAGATCGCGCGGTTCGGTCGCCGGCTTGAACGGCCGCACGATAACGCGCGCTGGATCGGGGCGCAGGTGAAGCCCCTGCCGGTTCAGGAAAGAAGGTTGAGACACGGTATCCTCGGCTCGCTAGGTGAGAAGGTGAAGTTCAGGCGCCCACGGCGCGCAATGCTATGGGCCTCGTCAGGCTCGTGGTGATGCGTGCAAGCTGGCGCATCTCGGCAAGGCCGAGGAGATAGCAAACCACGGACTCGCCCCCGCGGTTTTCGTTGGCGCGATCGGGGTGCAGGCCGTCGCGGCAGCTGCCGGTGAGCGGATCGACCAGCGCCACCGAGAGATCATTGCTGCCGAGAAACCAGGCGAAGGCCCGCGTTGCCATGGCTTTCCATTCGGCATCGCCATCCGCACGCCACGCCGTGAGGCAGGCCGCAATCGTCGCCGTTGCTTCCACCGGCTGCTGATCGAAGGCACGGGGATGTTGCCGCTGCTCGCCGAAGCCCGCGGTGCCGACCGGCCGGAATTGACCTGCCGCGGTCGTTTGTTGCGTCATGAGCCAGCGCAGCGACCTCAATCCGGCATCGAGATATTGCGGCGTTTGCGTCGCCATGCCCGTGAGCATCAGGGCCTGCGGCAATCGCGCATTGTCATAGGCCAGCCCTTCCTCGAACCACACCCAGTCCGGCGTCTCCACCGACGCCAGACAGGACATCAACCTGTCGGCGAGGGAATGCCGGACCTCCCTGGCGTGAAGATCGTCCGGCGCCACGGCGCAGTATGCGTCCAGACCCAGCAGCATGAAGGCCCACGCGCGGGGCGAGCGAAAGCTCTCCGCGATCGACAATGCCTGCGCGAACAAGGCTGCAGCCCACTGGCGCCGCGCCGGGCTCGCGTCCGTGCGCGCCGCCTCACCCAGGGCCCATAGGGTTCGCCCGTGACTGTCTTCGGAGCCCCTGTCTTCAAGCCAGGTGCGATTGAAGCCCATGAAGTTGCGAAATTGCCCGGTGTCGGGGTTCCACGCGTGCTGCACGAAGGCAGCAAAGCGGGCCGTCAAGACCTCCGACAGAGGCTGCTCGCCCGGATTGTTGAGGGCGCAGGCCAGCAGCAACGCTCGGGCATTGTCGTCGACGCAATAGCCGTGCGCGCGATCGGGCACCGAATGCACCGCATGCTGGAACAGGCCGACATCGTCGCACATCGACAGGAAGTGGCCGATCTGCATATCCGGCGGCGCGGGGCCGCGCAGTCCCGGCGAGCCCATTTCGGAGCGCGCAAACACCTTGGGCCGGTGACCTTGCCGTGCCGTCTCGAAGACCGACATGTAACGCTCGGCCGTGCATTCCCACGTCATCATTCGGCTCGCGGCATAGGCGCGCCGGGACATCGCCTGCCGTCGCACGTCGTCGGTGAGCAATTTTGCGATCTCGCCGCCGATAGCGGCGGCATTGCCGAACGGCACCAGAACTCCGCATCCCTCGGTGAGCAGCTCGCGGGCGTGCCAGTAAGGCGTCGAAACCACCGGCTTCCCCAGTCCAAAGCTGTAGGCCAGGGTCCCCGACGTCATCTGGGCCTCGTTGAGATAGGGCGTGACATAGACGTCGCACATCGAGATGAATTCGAGCAACGTGGCCAGATCGACGAACCGATCGAGGAACACCACGTGATCGTGGATGCCAAGTTCACGCACCCGCGCCATCAGGCCCTCGCGATAGGCCTCGCCCTGGTTTCGAACAAGATTCGGGTGCGTTGCGCCGAGCACGACGTACACTGCGTCCGCGCAGCGCTTCAGGATCGACGGCATGGCGTCGATCATGACCTCGATGCCCTTGTTGGGTGATAGCAGGCCGAAGGTCAGAATGACCGACTTTCCCGCAAATCCGAGCCTGGCCTTCGCTGCATCGGACCCGACGAAGGCGACATCGGGAATGCCGTGCGCAATCACCTCGATCTTGTCGTCCGGCACCAGGTAGACGTCACGCAACAGCTCCCGGCCCTTGTTGGCCATCACCACGACCTTCGACGACGCGTCGACGATACGCTCCACGACGGCGCGTTGCTTGACCGTCGGACTGGCCAGCACCGTATGGAACGTCGTCACGACCGGCATGGTGAGGCGCGACAACAGCACCAGGATATGGGCCCCGGTCTCACCGCCGAAAATCCCGAATTCGTGCTGGAGGCACACGATATCGAACTGGCCGGCATTGAGGAAATCCGCCGCGCGCATGTAGTCGTCGATATGGCCGTCCTTGATCTGGAAGGCGACCGCCGGAGGATAGTCATAGGCCTGACCGGGATCGGTCATCGCCACGATGCTGGTCTCCAGATCCGCGCGCGACATCGATATCGCCTTCTGCAGGTCGGTCGTGAAGGTTGCAATTCCGCATCGGCGCGGCAGCGAGTTGCCGATGACGGCGATACGGTGGAGCGGCGTCATGTCGGTACCTCGATGATTTCGTTTGATGTCGGCGCCTGCACGGCGGCGGACTTTGTCGTCCGTCCCGTGCAATCCTGCAGCAGGGATGCAATTGGATCCGGCCCCGGATAGGCGAGCAGGATGCTCATCCCGCTCACGCCAACGTCGATGCCGGCATGATCGGCTTCGATGAAGATCGCCTCTCCGACGGTTGCATTCGTCCGTCCGACGCGCCCCTTCCCGTCGATCACGAGGAGCCAGGCTTCCCGATCAGTATCGAGCTCCCAATGCGAATTGGCCTGGAGATCGATCCGCTCAAGCACGAAAGGCGGACTCGCGACGAGAACCGTACGACCATCAGTGAGGCGCCGCGCAGGCCATTGCGTTGGCGGCGGCCCGGCATCGGAGGCGGCCACCGCGCTGTCCTCATGCAGCTCGCGCTGCCGGCCAAAATCGAACAGGCGGAATGTCGTATCGCTGCGCTGCTGGATCTCGGCAAGCACGATATTGGCGCCGATGGCGTGGATCGTGCCGCCGGGAACGAGGATGACGTCGCCTTGCGCGACAGGACGCCATTGCACATGGCCCGCAATCGAGCCGTCCCTGATCGCCGCGCGCAACGCCTGCGGCGTGAGAATCCGCTTCAGTCCCAGCGCAACCCGCGCGCCCGGTGGCGCCGACAGGATGTACCACGCCTCGGTCTTCCCGTTCGGCAAGCCGATGGCATGCGCGAATTCGTCATTCGGGTGAACCTGGATCGACAAGGGCTGGCTGGTGAACAGCAGCTTCAGCAGGAGCGCCGGGCTGGCCGCACGCTCGTCCATACGCCCAAACCACAATTCGCCGACCGGATCAGCCGAAGCGTCGATGCTGCTCCAGGGACGTAGATCGACGCGGCCCCAGGGTTTGCGGGCGATCTCTACGGAGGCATGCTCGATGGTCATCTCCCGTCCGGCTCAAGCCAGCCGATGGAATGCCGGCGACAACGGCTCGCGAACGAGCCCACTGAGATTCAGGGTCTCGTCGCATTCCCCGATGTCCGAGAGTAGAACCTCGCCGACGCGATGCGCGACCATGCTGGGTCGCCCGTCATGGAAGCCAAATTGTGTATGTGACATGGCAGATCCTCCTGGTAATGGCGCTGGTTCACGCCGTCGGCCCGCTGCCACGCCCGCGCTGTCTGGTGACAAGCCTTAACACCCGCGACAGATATTCTTCAGCTTCGCCGCGGTTCGGGCCTCTTCCGCAATGAATGGATCCTTGTATGGGGCCCGAGATAGGTCGTTCTCCACGGCAATGGGCTTCTTCACCTTCGGAGGAAACGCGGCGTCGTAACAGGCGAGCCGTCCGCTCGTGCTTTCGATCGCGTGGCAGTCGGATTCACCGGCGATCGCGCCTTGCGCGAATGTGCCGAGCGTCAATACGACTAGGAGCGTTTTCATCCAGATACCTTTCCGGGCGGCGTTCACACGAGGCATTCTCTTTCGATGAACCTGGGCGCGCCATTTGACGAACCGCAGGCGTCACCTCATGCCTCGAACTGGTCGAACTCATCGGAGAGCAGAATCCGGCCTTGCGGCGTGCATATCCGCACGTCGAGATAGCCTTCCTGCAACAGCTCCCTCGCCTTCTTCAAAGCGGCAGCCGTCGTGGTGCGACCCAGGCTCACATAGCCGCTTTGATCGCGCGCGCTCACCAGATATTGGAGCGGCGTCCTATCCATGCAGAAAAGCCGCAGCGGCCACCAGGAGCAACAGAAACAGCGGGACGATCACCGGCGGCACGATCCAGTCGGCCGGACGAAATCGAGACATGCACGCTCCTCCTCGTTCGGCGGGAGCGCTAGTGACCCTCAGTCACCGATGGATGCCATGGAAAGGGCGGTGATCCCGTGACCTTACGCTTACGTCCCGCCAATAGCGAGCTTTAAAACGGTACGCGACATCGACGGGGCGGCGTTGCCTCGGCCCGCGGCGTCGTTTAGTCAAGCAGCCGACGGCAATATCAACACGGGCACGGCCAGCATGGTTACAGTCTATTTCGATCTCGACGGCACCCTGACCAACCCGAAGCCCGGGATCACCCGCTCGATCCAGTATGCGCTCGAGCGCTTGGATCTCGCGGTGCCGAGTGAGGACGAGCTGACCTGGTGCATCGGGCCGCCGCTGCATGCCAGCCTGAAAAAGCTGACGGGAACCGACGAGCTCGCCGACCGGGCGCTGCTGCTCTATCGTGAGCGTTTTGCCGATATCGGCCTGTTCGAAAACGAGGCCTATGCCGGCATCATGGACACCTTGGCGACACTGGCCGCGACGACGCCGCGCATGTTCGTCGCCACCAGCAAGCCCGCGGTCTACGCCACCCGCATCGTCGATCATTTCGGCCTGAAACCGTATTTCGAGCGCGTGTTCGGCTCCGAGCTCGACGGCACGCGCGTCGACAAGCGCGACCTGCTCCGCTACGCCCTCGACGAGGCCAGGGTCGATCCCGCCAGTGCGATCATGATCGGCGACCGCAGCCATGACGTGGTCGGCGCCCGGACCAACGGCATGACCGCGATCGGCGTGCTCTACGGCTATGGCAGCGAGGCGGAGCTGCGCGACGCCGGCGCCCATCACATCTGCGCCGCGCATCCGGACCTGCTCGGCCATTGTGTGGCCTAGGCGCTGACCGTCTCCACCGCGGCCAGCATGCCCGTTTTCGAGTGACAGCCTCGATACTCGAAGAACTGCTCGTCCGCGGCCGCTACGGTAACCTCGTGGTAGAGCCGCAGCTTGGCTGACGGCCCGAGCGTCGAGAGGTATTTCATCGCCGCGCCGAAGATCTTGACGTGGGTCGGATGTGACTCCGCCCAGCGTTCCAGCGCCGCAAGGCTCTTCCACCAGCTCTGGCCGTAGGACTTTTCGCTCACGCTGCCGTCGGCGGCGAGCACATTCATGTAGCGGTTGGCGTAACAGCCGATACCGAGGCCGTCGTCGCGCAGAAAATCCATGCCCTCGCGCAGCACCGGCTCGACGTCGTCGAGATAGAGCTTTCGCTCCGACGCCTCGGTGTCACTCCAGTCCTGCCCGGACCGGATCAGGCAGAGATTGTCGTGCGCCTTCACCCGCAGCCGCGCGCCATCGCGGACCAGCTCGGGCACCCCGCCGGGTGCCATCGCGTCGGTCTGCGACAGCGGGATGCGATCACGCATGCCGCCCCAATAGGCGTGCTCCTGCACTTCGCCGCTCATGCCCTCCGCAATGACGGCGACACCTTCGGGCCGGCCGAGCGAGGAGAACAGCGTCTCGTGCCGCGCCACAGCGGGACGCAGCCCCTCGATGAAGGTGCCGACACCTTCCCGCTGCCTTCCGGTCCACGCCTCGCGCGCCGGCGCGAACCAGGCGTCGAAGCGTGCGACGTCGTCCCAGTAGGCGACCGAGACGACGTTCTCGTAGCCGGATTGATCGACATAATGCGCGCGGTCCCAATGCGGCGGACCGTTCTCCGCAGCGAAGAGAGCCGCGATCTCTTTCAGCGCGTCCGTCGCAGCCGATGGCGCCACGCCGCGATACTGGACGCCGAAATAGACCATCACGACGCGGCTGACGGCGGGCTTGTAGCGCGCCACGAAGGACGGATATGGCGGCTGGTAATCGTCCGGCACGCGCTTGTGGCGCGTGCGCTGAGTTTCAAGATGCAGAGGAATTGCGGATTCCATGGTCGTGCCCTCCCCTCGATCCGGCAGTCAGCTCGCCGCCGCGGCGATGTCCGCGGGCTCGACGGTGTCGACCGGCAGTGCGAACTGCTCGACGCGCTGGTATCGCTTCTTGTTGAGCAGCAGCCGCGTGACGTCGGGCCGCGAATAGTGCCCGGCGGGATCGGCCGCATTCTTGGCGACGCCGATGGCGCCGAGGTCGATCTCGGCAATCAGCAGGCCCTCCTGATCCGGCGCGAGCTTGTCGCCGATCTGGCTGCCGTCGGGGCCGTAGATCGCGGCAAAGCCGCCGCCGACGTGCAGCAGCGCGTGCTTGTCGGGCCGGTCGCAGAGTTCGTCGATCATCGCCTGCGACACCGTCGCGCACGGCGCGAGCACGAAGCAGGAGCCCTCCACGGCATAGACACGCGAAGCGGCGTTGTTCACCTCGGCGCCGAGCGCGGGCGCGAAGGGATCGTAGAGCGAGAAGCTCGGCCAGGCCGCGACATGCACCTGCTCGTTCTGGGCATACATCGCGTATTTCGACAGCGGCTGGAGGTGCTCCCAGCAGCACAGCGCGCCGATGCGGCCGATGTCGGGCCGCGCGTGCACGGCGAGATCGCTGCCGTCGCCCTCGCCATAGACCGTGCGTTCGGCATGGGTCGGCCGCAGCTTGCGGCGCTTTGCGATAGTCTCCCCGTCGGGGCCGATCAGCCATTGCGCGAGATAGAGGCTGCCGCCGTCGCGCTCGGACAGGCCGACCACCGCCGTCAGCTTCGCCTTGCGCACGGCATCGCGCAAGCGCTCGGCCTGCGGGCTGTCATAGGACAGCGAATTGTCGAAATAGCGCTGCACAAAGCCGCGGCCAATCGCCCAGGCCGGCGAGTCCATCCAGATATGCCAGGGGTAGCCGGGGATGAAGGCCTCCGGAAACGCGATCAGCCTGGCGCCCTTCTCGGCGGCCTCCCGGATCAGCGCGATCGACTTGTCGATCGAGGCGTCGAGGTCGAGCCAGGCCGGCGCCGCCTGCACCACCGCCACCTTGTACTTTGGATGTTCGATGCCCATTGCCGCCTCCATTGCCGGTTGATCGCAGACCTCGTCCGATGCAGTCTATTTGGCCAAGCCGGGCGGCCGGGCGCTCGACCAGGGCGGAACAAAAACTCGACCGGGCGGGATCGCCGCCCCGGTACGGAACTTGCCTGCAATCAGGCCGGATCTGCGCCGACATGCGGTTTTGCTGGATGTGAAAGGGAGGCTTGCCGATGCCAATCCAGTTCACGACGGACGGCAGCCCCGGCTACCGGCGGCTCGCCCTCTGGCAGGACATCGTCTGCGACGTCTTCGTCGGGCTCGACTGCAAGTCCGATCTCGGCAGCGCCTTCCGCGGCTCGGTCACACAGGCCACGCTCGGCAAGGCCGTGTGCTCCGACGTCTGCTCCGATCGCCAGCACGTGTTCCGCACGCCCTCGCGCATCGCGCGCTCCGACCAGGATTTTGTGCTCATCGCACTCGGTAATCGCGGCGACGGCGGCGTGGTGCAGGACGGCCGCGAGACCGTGATCCATCCCGGCGAGTTCGCGCTCTACGACACCACGCGTCCCTATGAGCTGAAGTTCAACGGCAGCTTCACGCAGACCATCTTCAAGGTGCCGCGCGAGATGTTGCAGCGACGGCTCGGCGGCACCGAGACGCTGACCGCGATCTCGTTCGGCACTGATGCGCCGCTCGAGCGGCTCGCCTACGACTTCATCTTCAGGCTGTGCCAGAGCGCGGACCGGCTCGC
Source organism: Bradyrhizobium niftali (assembly GCF_004571025.1). Taxonomy (GTDB): domain Bacteria; phylum Pseudomonadota; class Alphaproteobacteria; order Rhizobiales; family Xanthobacteraceae; genus Bradyrhizobium; species Bradyrhizobium niftali. Next base: position 95,197 of record NZ_SPQT01000021.1, read on the forward strand.
CCCGAACAATTCCGCCGCCCTGTCGGAGCAGGCCGTCGATCTCCTGGCGATGGCGCTGAGCGAGCGGCTCGGCAAGACGCCGCTGCCGTCCTCGACACATCGCTCCGCCCTGCTCTACCGGCTGAAGGCCCACATCCGCGCGCACCTCGCCGATCCCGACCTTTCGCTGGCGGAGACTGCGGCCGCGCTCGGTATCTCGCCGCGCTACGTGAACGATCTCCTCGCCGACGAGGAGACGTCGTTCCAGCGTCATGTGCTTGCCGAGCGTCTTGCCCAATGCCGGCGCGACCTCGCCTCGCCCATGCTCGCGCACCGCCACATCAGCGAGATCGCGTTTGCCTGGGGCTTCAACGACCTCTCGCATTTCGGCCGCGTCTTCCGCGAACATTTCGGGATGTCGCCGCGCGATTTCCGGCAGGGCCAGCTGCGGCACTGACGTTCACTCCGGTCAGCCATCATCGCAAGCCTTCGCCCTGAGCGAAGGCATCGCTCGGCAATTCCAGATTGTCTTGGTTGGCAGCCTGCATCAGGCTGGCTCACATGAGGACTCACACCACGATAAGCGGATCGGAGCTGTTGCTGGGCATGATCGCGATCCGGCTCGCCGCGCTGGTCGTGGTGGGCTGGAGCCTTGCGCTCCTGCCGCGGCAGGCGCGCAACGTCGAACTCGCCTGCACGCCCTCTGTCGCAGCAGCAATCGAGACGCAGGCTCCCGTGAAGACCGTCGGCCCGCGCCTCGTCGATGCCGCGTTCGATGACATGCTTCGGCACGACTAGAGCGCTCCCGAGCAAGGCCGGTATGTGAGCGCGTGATAGGACAAGGCGCCTGCTTGCGCTAACTTCGGCGCCAAGGCCGCACGGATCAAACCGCGGCCAGCCGAGGAGCACATCGATGGAATACCGACGCTTGGGCCGGTCCGGCCTCATGGTGCCCGCTTTGAGTCTTGGAACCGGCACCTTCGGCGGCGTCGGCCGCCTCGCTGCCTGGGGCACCACCGACGCGAGCGAAGCGCGGCGGCTTCTGGATATCTGCCTCGAGGCCGGCGTGTCGATGTTCGACACCGCCGACGTCTATTCGCTCGGCGAGTCCGAGCGCGTTCTCGGCGAAGCCATCAAGGGCCGCCGCGACAAGGTCTTGGTCTCGACCAAGGCGACGTTCCGTTTCGGCGACGGGCCCAACGACATCGGCTCGTCACGGCAGCATCTGCTCGCCGCCATCGACGGCTCGCTCGCCCGGCTCGGCACCGATTACATCGACCTGTTCCAGCTCCATGGCTTCGATGCCTTCACCCCGCCTGAAGAGGTGCTCGCAACCCTCGACGTGCTCGTGCGCGCCGGCAAGATCCGCTATGTCGGCGTCTCGAACTTTTCAGGCTGGCACCTGATGAAGTCGCTCTCCGTCGCCGACAAGCATGGCTTCCCGCGCTACGTTGCCAATCAGACCTACTATTCGTTGATCGGCCGCGACTATGAGTGGGAGCTGATGCCGCTCGGCCTCGACCAGGGGGTCGGCGCCGTGGTCTGGTCGCCGCTCGGATGGGGACGCCTCACCGGAAAGATCCGGCGAGGCCAGCCGAAGCCCGAGGTGAGCCGCCTGCCCAAGACCGCCGATTTCGGACCGCCCGTGCCCGATGAGCACGTCTATCGCGTGGTCGACGCGATCGACGAGGTCGCCAAGGAGACGGGCAAGAGCGTCTCGCAGATTGCGCTGAACTGGCTGCTCCAGCGTCCGACGGTCTCGACGCTGATCATCGGCGCGCGCAACGAGACGCAGCTGCGCGAAAATCTCGGCGCGGTCGGCTGGACATTGACCAAGGACCAGATTGCAAAGCTCGATGCCGCGAGCAAGGTGACGTTGCCCTATCCCTACTGGCATCAGCGCACCACCTTCACCGACCGCAATCCGCCGGCGGTGTAGAGACGGCCAACGGCCCGACCGCTCGGCTTCCTGAGCCCTCTCGAAAGCGGTCCCGACCCGTTGTCCTGTGCCGGAAGGCCTGCTTCCGGCACAGGAACTGTCCGTGTCCTGCCGGGTTGCGATCCAATCTGCAATTTCCTAATCCGGAGATGAAACACGGCTCGAATCAAGCGCGCCTTCATCATGTCGTCCGCCCCCACAGTGCATGCCGACGGCCTGCCGCAGCCCCAGCGCAACCAGGCGGTCCTGACCATTGCGCTCGGCATCATCATGGCGGTGGTGGACAGCGCCATCGCCAACGTCGCGCTGCCGACGATCGCGGCCGACCTCGACGCGAGCCCGGCCTTCTCGATCTGGATCGTCAACGGCTACCAGCTCGCGATCACCATCTCGCTGCTGCCGCTCGCCTCGCTCGGCGAGATCGTCGGCTATCGCCGAGTCTATCTGGTCGGGCTCGTGCTGTTCACGCTCGCGTCCGCCTTCTGCGCGCTGGCGCATACGCTGCCGCTGCTGACGGTCGCGCGCATCATCCAGGGCTTTGGCGCGGCCGGCATCATGAGCGTCAACGCGGCGCTGGTGCGCTTCACCTATCCGCGCAGCCTGCTCGGCCGCGGCATCGGGCTCAACGCGCTCGTCGTCGCCTTCTCGGCCGCGGTCGGCCCGACGCTCGCGGCCGGCATCCTCGCGGTCGGGAGCTGGCCCTGGCTGTTCGCCATCAACGTGCCGCTCGGCGCGGTGACGCTGGTGCTGGGCCTGCGCAGCCTGCCGCACACCAAGCCCGCGAGCCATTCATTCGACTGGCAGAGCGCGGGTCTGTCCGCGATTACCTTCGGTGTCGGCATTGCCGCGATCGACAGCGTCGGTCATGGCGAGGCCGCGCTCACCTGCCTCGTCCAGTTCGCAATCGCGATCGTCGCCGGCGCACTGCTGATCTATCGCGAAACCCACATGGCCTCGCCGCTGCTGCCGGTCGATCTCTTGCGCATCCCCGTCTTCGCGCTGTCGATTGCGACCTCGATCGCATCGTTCTGCGGGCAGATGCTGGCCTTCGTCGCGATCCCCTTCTATCTCCAGAGCCGCTTCGGCTATTCCGCCGTGCATATGGGCCTCCTGATCACGCCGTGGCCGATCGCGCTCGCCTTCGCAGCCCCCCTCGCCGGCCGCCTGGTCGAACATTATCCGGCTGGCCTGCTCGGCGGCATCGGGCTCACGCTGTTCGCCTGCGGGCTCGGCGCGCTCGCCCTCCTGCCGGCCGCGCCAACGCCGCTCGACGTGATCTGGCGGATGGCGCTGGCCGGGGCCGGCTTCGGCCTGTTCCAGACCCCCAACAACCGCACCATGATCGCCGCCGCCCCGCGCGAGCGCGCCGGCGGTGCCAGCGGCATGCTGGGCACGGCGCGGCTGCTCGGCCAGACCACGGGCGCGGCGCTGGTGGCGCTCTTCCTCGGCCTCTATCCAGTTGACGGGACCCGAGTCGCGCTCCTCACCGGCGTCGGCTTTGCGCTCTGCGGCGCGGTGCTAAGCATGCTGCGGCTCTCGCCCGCAGGCGCGCGCGGCGCCGAGCATGTCCGCGTGCAGGACGACCAGCGCCTGCGCGGCGAATAGAACCGGCCAAGCGCAGGTGCTCGACCCATCTCCACACAACCGGTGCGTGGCTTAACTATCTGGACCAATGACGTATTGCCCTCGCGCTCTGGTTGCGCTTCACTGGCGGCGGGACAAGGGGCATTTCATGCGATCATTTGGAATTGTGGCGCTCAGCGTCATGCTGGGCGGCTGCGCGTCCGTCACGCGCGGGACGACCGAGAATATCAGCATCTCATCGACACCTTCAGGCGTCGAAGCCGTCGTCAGCGGAATGGAGGTTCCGACCACCTGCACGACGCCCTGCTCCGTGGTCGTCAAGCGGAATGCCGACATCTCCATCACCTTCCAGAAGGAAGGCTACGAGCCGCAGATCGTGCCGCTCAGCCGCGACATCCAGACCGGCGGCGCCGCCGGCTTTGCCGGTAATCTTCTGCTGGGCGGTGTCGTCGGCATGGGGGTCGATGCCGCGACGGGCGCGGCAACCGATCACAAGCCGAATCCGGTCATCGTGACGATGCAGCCGTCCGGCCCTGCCCGCGCACGGCCACCCGCGCCGAAGAAACCGCGGCCACCTGCGGCACCTGCGCCTGACACCGGCACTTAAAACCCCGCATTGCGACACAAACAAAAAGGCCGGCTATTCAGCCGGCCTTTTCGATTTCATCACGCGCCGATCAAGCCTTGACCAGCGGCCCCTTGGAGGTCGGCCCCTTCGAGCCGCCGGGGCCGCCCGGCTTGGGCTTGCCCGGCGGACGCTTGCGGGCGCCGGGCAGCTTCTCCTGCTTCGGCGTGACCGGGCCCTCGACGAACTCGAAGCCGATCTTCTCCTTGGTCTCGTCGGCCTCGTCCTTGACCAGGACGACGCGGACGTGGCCACCGCTCTTGAGCTTGCCGAACAAGACCTCGTCGGCCAGCGGCTTCTTGATGTGCTCCTGGATCACGCGGGCCATCGGCCGCGCGCCCATCTGCTCGTCATAGCCGTGCTGAACCAGCCAGGTCTTGGCGGGCTCGGACAGCTCGATGGTAACGTCGCGGTCGCCGAGCTGCGCTTCGAGCTGAAGCACGAACTTCTCGACCACCGTGCCGATCACCTCGACGCTGAGATGGCCGAACGAGACGATGGCATCGAGGCGGTTGCGGAATTCCGGCGCGAATTGCCGGTTGATCGCCTCGTGGTCGTCGCCTTCCCGCTTCGAGCGGGTGAAGCCGAACGCCTGCTTGGCCAGATCCGAAGCACCCGCATTCGTGGTCATGATCAGGATCACGTTGCGGAAGTTGACCTGCTTGCCGTTGTGGTCGGTGAGCCGGCCGTGATCCATGATCTGGAGCAGCACGTTGTAGAGGTCGGGATGCGCCTTCTCGATCTCGTCGAGCAGCACCACGCAATGCGGATGCTGGTCGACGCCGTCGGTGAGCAGGCCGCCCTGGTCGAAGCCGACATAGCCGGGAGGCGCGCCGATCAGGCGCGACACGGTGTGCCGCTCCATGTATTCGGACATATCGAAGCGCAGCAGTTCGACGCCGAGCGACGCCGCGAGCTGCTTTGCGACCTCGGTCTTGCCGACGCCGGTCGGGCCCGAGAACAGGTAGCAGCCGATCGGCTTCTCCGGCTCGCGCAGGCCGGCGCGCGCCAGCTTGATCGAAGCGGCGAGCGACTCGATCGCCTTGTCCTGGCCGAACACGGTGCGCTTCAGCGTTTGCTCGAGATGCTTGAGCACCTCGGCGTCGTCCTTCGACACGCTCTTCGGCGGGATCCGCGCCATCGAGGCGATCGTGGTCTCGATCTCCTTGATGCCGATGGTCTTCTTGCGCTTGTTCTCGGCAACCAGCATCTGCGCCGCACCGGATTCGTCGATCACGTCGATCGCCTTGTCGGGCAGCTTGCGGTCGTGGATGTAGCGCGAGGAGAGCTGCACCGCAGCCTCGATCGCCTCATTGGTGTACTTCAGCCGGTGGTAATCCTCGAAATACGGCTTGAGACCCTTGAGGATCGCGATCGCGTCCTCGACCGTCGGCTCATTGATGTCGATCTTCTGGAAGCGCCGCACCAGCGCGCGGTCCTTCTCGAAGTGCTGGCGATATTCCTTGTAGGTGGTCGAGCCCATGCAGCGGATCGTGCCCGAGGCAAGCGCCGGCTTGAGCAGGTTCGAGGCATCCATCGCCCCGCCCGACGTCGCGCCCGCACCGATCACGGTGTGGATCTCGTCGATGAACAGGATGGCGTTGGGATGCGCCTCGAGCTCCTTCAGCACCTGCTTCAGGCGCTCCTCGAAGTCGCCGCGATAGCGCGTGCCCGCGAGCAGCGTGCCCATGTCCAGCGAGAACACGGTGGCAGCCGCCAGCACCTCCGGCACCTCGCTGTCGACGATGCGCTTGGCGAGGCCCTCCGCGATCGCGGTCTTGCCGACGCCGGCTTCGCCCACGAACAGCGGGTTGTTCTTCTGCCGGCGGCACAGCACCTGGATCGCGCGGTTGATCTCGGAATTGCGTCCGATCACCGGATCGATCTTGCCGTCGCGCGCCTTCTTGTTGAGGTTGACGCAATAGGTCTCGAGCGCTTCGCCCTTCTTCTTGGCGTCGTCGCTGCCCTTGGTCTCGGTCTCCTCGTCGACGCCGCGCACGGGGCGCGCCTCGGAGACGCCCGGCCGCTTGGCGATGCCGTGGCTGATGTAGTTGACCGCGTCGTAGCGCGTCATGTCCTGCTCTTGCAGGAAGTACGCGGCGTGACTCTCGCGCTCGGCGAAGATCGCGATCAGCACGTTGGCACCGGTCACCTCTTCGCGACCGGAGGATTGCACGTGGATCACCGCGCGCTGGATCACGCGCTGGAAACCGGCGGTCGGCTTGGCATCGTCGGCGCCATCCGTCACCAGATTCTCGAATTCGGTCTCAAGATAGTTGACGAGGCTCGTACGGAGCTTGTCGAGATCGACGCTACAGGCGCGCATGACGGCGGCTGCATCGGAATCGTCGATCAGGGAGAGCAAGAGATGCTCGAGCGTCGCGTATTGGTGATGACGCTCGTTTGCGATCGCCAGCGCACGATGCAGGGATTGTTCAAGGCTTTGGGAAAAAGTCGGCATTCGCGTCCTCTATGGCCCCCACCATCATGATCGTCCTCGCCCGGTCAGGCAACAACAACCTTTGTCACATATAGTTATACAAGACGGCGGCGAAAGACCGGTTCCGCGACTCGGCAGCTAGCCATCTGCGGTATTTTTCGATGCAAAACCCGTTCCGATTTGGGCGGGATCGGCGCCGGTTCAGAATTCCGTAGTTCTGCCGGCTGCAACGGACATCGCGCGCAGGCACCACGCGGCGGTCCACTGCGACATACACAAGCAAGAGCCGGCTACGAACGCGCCGTGAGGTGACTTATTTCTTCTCCATCACGCATTGCAGCGGATGCTGGTGCTTGCGGGCGAAGTCCATCACCTGTGTCACCTTGGTCTCGGCGATCTCGTAGGTGAACACGCCGCACTCGCCGATGCCGTGATGGTGGACGTGCAGCATGATCTTGGTCGCCGCCTCGACGTCCTTCTGGAAGAACTTCTCCAGCACGTGGACCACGAACTCCATCGGCGTGTAATCGTCGTTCAGGATCAGAACGCGATACAGGTTCGGCCGCTTGGTCTTCGGCTTGACCTTGGTGATGACAGAGGTGTTCGGCCCCGTCGGGCTGCCGGAACGGTTCTCGTCGTTGCTCATCCGGGGAGCGCGGGCGGCGGCGGCCGCAGGCAGGTCGAGGCTGGAAGTCAATTGCGGCATGGCTCAGGCGTTCAAATTCCCCACGGAAGCAGTGACGGCCCGCCGCGCGGCCCCGCCTTTCGGAGCTTCGCGCTGGCGCACCGCGTTTTGGGATCGCCGCTTCCAACCGATCCGGTCCAAACCAGATCGATTGCGAGAATATGGGTCTGCCCCCGGCTCGCCGCAAGCGTGCAAGATCCGGCTGCCGCGGTCCCGATTCCCGATCCGGGCGATCCTGACCGAGGTTAGTCAATCCGGACCGGTTTGACAAAAATTTCCGCGGCGCCGTCTCGAACATGGTGACCAGGAACCGGCCGTTAACGCGACCGCGACGGTTTCGCGCGGGACCATCTCCGGGCTTCTACGGTACCTGCTGTTCAATCGCGTGACGCGAAATCGGGCAAAATCGCAAATTCCGAGGATGGCCGTGCTTCATCCGCCCTGCCCTGTGTCAGCCGCGTCGCTCGACTTGCCCGGCACCACCATCACCTCGCAGTTAAGCAGCAAGGCGCAGGCCCAATTCAACGTGCGCTTCATTCGCGCTGTGCGCATCGGGCGGGCGAGCATCACGATCCACACTGTGCAGGCGAACACCGGCAAGCGTCCGCCCCCAAGCGTGCTGCCATATTGTGCGCGCAACATCGACAAATTCTAGTTGGTCCCGCCGGCAAACCAGACCGCGCGCTGAGACGGATCCGTCGCGACAAACGAAAAAGCCCGGCTGGTTCAGCCGGGCTTCTTGCTTCCAGGATGTCCAGGAAAGGTTAGTTGGCGGCCGGGGTGAACTTCGACACGATGGTCTCAACCGGCTTGAACGCCTGCTTGGCGAGATCGCTGTAGAGGCCGGCGATCTTCTGCGATTCCGCGACGAAGGTCTCGTAGGAGGAACGGGCGAAGTCGGTCTGCGCTTCCATCGCCTTGTCCAGCGACTTCACGCCGGAAAGCTTCTCGACGAAGGACTTGGTGTCTTCGAACGACTTCTTGGTGTAGTCGCCATAGGCGCTGGCGATCGCCTGGAGGCCGTGCTGCACCGAGGTCGCGGAGGCGACGCACTGCTCGAACTGCTCTTTCCCGTAGCTCTGAAAGTCTTCAACTTTGAACATTTCGGAATCCTTTTCCCTGGCTCGCGTCCGGAAGCCCCGGCTCCCTGACATTGCCCACAAATAGTGCAACGCACAAAAAAGTCAAGAATCTTGTGCGACGCACAAAAATTAGATCTAAACCGTGGAGATTCCCGGGGTTTCCCGCAAGGGTTCCTTAAGCTTTTGGAAACCGCGGACCCCTACTTTGATTCCCTGGACGTGTTCAGCTTCCGCAAGCGGCCAAAAGCCGTTTGAGAACATCACCTTAGCCAGAACAGCGGCTCAGGCCCAACGTCCCCCGCGGCAGACACCCGCGGAGGGGCAGCCTGAGCAGGTAATGATCCCGGGTCGATTGGGCACAATTTCGCCTCACGGGCCGGTGATCAAGTCAGAAACGGGGACGGGGTTTCATGCTTCGTAAAAACTTGTCTTCCTCGCGCTTGGCGCGGGTCGGGGTTTTCGGGCTTCTTACGGTCACCACCGCGGTCATCTTCACCACCGATGCTGCCGAGGCGCGGCGTCACCGCCGCCATTACGCGCACCACCGGGTGCAGCGCGATGTGTCCGAGAGTTCAAGCCCGAAATTCGCGTCGATCATCGTCGACGGCAATTCCGGCTCCGTGCTTCAGGCAACGAGCCCCGACGGGATCCGCCATCCGGCCTCGCTGACCAAGATCATGACGCTCTATCTGCTGTTCGAGCGTCTCGAGTCCGGCAAGATGAAGCTCGACACCGAGTTGCCGGTGTCGCAGCACGCCGCCGATCAGGATCCGACCAAGCTGAACCTGCGTGCCGGCCAGACCATCCGCGTCGAGGACGCGATCAAGGGTCTCGTCACCCGCTCCGCCAACGACGCCGCCGTGGTGATCGCGGAAGCGATCGCCGGCGACGAGGACGACTTCGCCCAGATGATGACGCGCAAGGCGCGTTCGCTCGGAATGTCCAAGACGGTCTACCGGAATGCCAACGGCCTTCCCAACGACGAGCAGGTCACGACCGCGCGCGATCAGGCCACGCTCGGCCGCGCCATCCAGGAGCGCTTCCCGCGCTACTACCGCTATTTCGCAACCTCGACGTTCAACTGGCGCGGCCAGTCGATCCGGAACCATAACCACCTGCTCGGCAGCGTCGAGGGCGTGGACGGCATCAAGACCGGCTACACCCGCGCCTCCGGCTTCAACCTCGTGAGCTCGATGCGCCGCGGCAACCGCCACCTGATCGGCGTGGTGCTGGGCGGCCGCAGCGGCGGTTCGCGCGACGCCATCATGCGCAACCTGCTCGCCGAGAATCTCGAGAAGGGCGCGACCACGCACACCGTCGCCGCAGTCACCGAGCGCAACGGCTCTGACGCCGCTGCCGAGGTCGCGGATGCGTCAGATACCCCGGCCCGCACCGCTCCGCAGGCCCAGGCCGCCGCCGTCCCTGCTCCCGAAGCGGCCCCGTCGCGTCTTGCCTCGCGCCTGTCTACGCTTGCGGCCGCCACCGCCGCAATGCCGCCCGCTCAACCCAAGCCTGAAGCTCGGCCGACTGAATCCAAGATCGAGCCCGCGCCGCTCACCAATGGCGTGATCTCCAGCCAGCCGCTCTCGATCATCCCGGGCTCGTCCGAACCGATGAAGCCGGTCCGGGTCAAGACGGTGCAGGTCAAGGCCGGCGCCGTGAAGGTCGCCTCCGCCGCTCCGGCTCAGGTCGCGCCGCAGGTTACCAGCACGGTTGCGTCCCGCTCCGACGTCGCGGAAACCTCCGGCGCCGTCGTCGCCCGGGCCGATCTGATCAACAAGCCCGAATTCCAGAGCCAACCGGAAGCGCCGAAGGCGGAAGTCGCCCGCACCGAGCTGCCGCGGCAGCCGGCCGGCTTCGGCACCGGCAACGGCGTCCTCGGCGTGCTGCCGGCTGCAACCGCCGCGCCCACCCCGGCCGCTCCGAAACTCGCGTCCGCCGACCCGGCGCCGCAGCCGATCCAGATGAGCGCCACCACCAAGCCGGTCGTCACCCACAGCGGCTGGATCGTCCAGGTCGGCGCGCTCGAGAGCGAGAACGAAGCCCAGCAGCGCATCGATGCCGCGCGCAGCTCGGCCCGCGGCCTGCTCAGCAAGGCCGATCCGTTCACAGAGCCGGTCGTCGCCAAGGACAATCGCAAGCTCTATCGCGCCCGCTTCGCCGGGCTCGAGCGGGATCAGGCCGAAGCCGTCTGCCGCGCCCTGAAGCGCGCCGACATCTCCTGCATCACCGTCCGCAACTGATCTCCTGCACCGTTCCGAAAAAAATGCCCGCGCCTTGCGCGGGCATTTTTGTTTTCGGCATGCGGCCGCCAAAGTCAGTTCCGCGACAACCTCTCGTCAACAATTTACGGTTAAATTTCTACTCAAGAGATCGACCACGCCGACAATGGCGGGCATCGGGGCGACGACAGACAGAGCAACGGAGCTCACGCGGTACGAGCGTTTGTAGCGTGGTGCCGGAGTTAGCCGTTATGCGTGCGAAGCAGAGTATCCTTGGCCTCGTTTACCCGGGCAGCGAGATACGTCGAGCCCCCCTGGTCGGGATGGAGTTTCTTCATCAAGGACTTGTGGGCCCGGCTGATGTCGTCACGCCCCGCTCCCGGCTGCAAGCCAAGGATCTGATAGGCCTCCTCCGCCGTCATTTTGCCGCTCGCCGCCGTGCGGCGCTGCCCCCCTGCCGCATCGCCCTGCGCGTTCTGACGCCAGGCGGGAAAGCGGCGGTCCAGATAGCTTTCAAGTAAGGCCACGCTCTCGGCGTCGAACGCCGGGACCATCGCCAGCAGGCCGGCGAGATCGAACTCGTCGAGATCGTGCCCGGCGTGAGGCCCGGCAACGATCTGGCCTCCGAGCCGGCCAGAATCGTGGTCGAGCCGCATGTCGAGGAATTGCGAGCGCACGCGCGAGGCCTGCCCGGACGCGGGCGCCGCGCCGCCACCGAACAGCCCGCCAATATTGCCGAAGCCGGCATTCGCCAACGGCGTCCAGCCGAGCAGCCCGGCGCCGAAAATCCCGAGCGGGATCGCGACCGCCAGCTCGCCCCGCAAGCCCGTGAAAGCCGCAACCGCCAGCGCCACCACGCCGCCGCCGAACTTGATGGTGCGCGCCAGCACCGCGGGATTGGCGGCGCGGAACATCTGAAGCAGCAGATAAAGCGTGATAACGGCGACAGCGCCGGCGATCAGGGTCATGACCGGAATATAGGCGCCCTGTTGCCAAAAAGCATGGCGTCCTTTCGCCCGTCCGCATTTGGCGGATGTGACCGGCTACTTCATCTGGCCGATCAGCTGGGCCGCACCGCTCGCGCTCTTCGCCAGCTTCAACAACGCCTCGCGGCCGCCGGCGGCATAGGTCGCGGCTGCCCGCAACAGCTCGCGCAGCTGTGCCGCCGCGCCGGGATCGAAACGGCACCAGGCACCGCCGGTCAGGCGCGCGATCTCGCGAAAGGCCTGCTCGGCCACCGCGTCATGCCCTTCCTGAAACACAAATACCGGCACCTTGAGCATGCCGAGCTCGCCGGCCTTGGCGCAGAGCTCGTCAACCTGCTCCTCCATCGCGTCGCCGACGAAGACCACGGCCCTTACGCCCGATGCGACCGCCTCGCGCCGCGCCTCGCTCAGCACCTTGCCGATCTGGGTGTCGCCGCCGCGGCAATCGATCTTGCTCATCAGCGTCGCGAGCCTGGCGCTGTCGGAGATCCACCCCGTGGCACGGCACTCGTTGAAGCCGCGATAGTAGACCAGCCGGATGTCGAGGCTGCCGAGCGCCGCGGTCTCACGAAACATGTCGGCCTGGAGCGCGCAGGCCATGTCCCAGGTCGGCTGCCGGCTCATCGTCGCATCCAGCGCGAAGATCAGCCGCCCTTTCGCGCCCGGAGCATGCGGTGACAGCGCACGCGCCTTGGCGACAAAGGCGGCGATATCGTCCGAGGTCGACGTCCCGGCCTGCGGCACCGCGCCGCCTGCTTGCGGCGAGACGGCACCGCGGCCGCGCGGTTTGATAGGTTCGCCCGACATGCCTTGGCCCAGTGTGAACGGCTAATGTGGTTAGCGCGTGCAGCCCGGTCAATGTGCAAAGCCTCCGCGGGCGGGCGCCGGCGGAGGCTTTGAAAGTCGTTTCTGACTGGATGAATACGTCAGCTCTTGGCGGGCGCCATCAGGGCGACCGGACCGGGCTCGAGAATATTGGGCGGGGACGATTGCGTATCAACCGGCGCCACCTCGCTGTCAGTCGCGCTCAGGAACTTGTCGAGCATGCTCTGGATCGAGTTCTTGGCCACATCCGGACCGGTGTCGCGCATGTCGTTGTGCTGGAATTCGGTCTTCACGACCTGGATGCCGGCCTTCTCGCATTCCTCGTCGCTCGGGATCACGCCCGCATCGGCCTTGAACTGCGGATCGGTGGAGCGGAACGACAGGATCTTGAACTTGCCGGCGGTGACGAACGGCACGCGCAGATTGTCGAGCGTGACGACCTTCTTGACCTCATCCGGATACTGCTTGGCGAAGTACATCGTGATGTCGCCGCCCATGGAGTGGCCGACCATCGTCACCTTCTCGTAATCGGCGTTGGGCTGAACCTTCTTCATCTCCTGCATCGCCAGATGGATGTTGGCCACACCGCGCAGGATCTGCGGCAACCGGCCGACATAGAGCTCGCCGGGCTTGGTCACCATCGGAGGATCGGTCGGCAAATCATGCTGCGGGCTCACGACGAGGTAGCCGCGCGCAGCGAAAATGTTGGCGAGGAAGCCGTACTCGGTGTTCTTGACGGTGTTGCCGTGGTTGATCACGGCCACAGGCATCGTGATCATGCCGGCATCGGCCTGCATTTCCTTGTCGCGACGGATCGCGATATCGACAGGCACCGGACGGTTGTCGCGCGAAGCGTCGTAGAAGGTGATGGTCTCATGCCTGATCGCCCACTTGCTCGCCGTGAAATAGGCGACGCCGCAGAGGGCACTGACCGAAACCAGAACGGCAATTCCACGCTTCATTTTCGTCCTCAGCCTCAGGCTCTTGCGGCCTGAATCCCTGTTGAAAATCGTGTTGTTCCGGAGCTCTTCGGCCCCTGGTCGCCTATTCGCTAATATATGTCACAGGCACGTGACAGGAAGGCCAAATATTGTGAACCGGCAGCCCTTTCATTGTGCGCCGCACACGTTTCTTGGGCACCCCCTCTCTGATACGACTACGTCAGGCTGTACGTCACCATAGGACACAACCGGCCTCGATTGGGTTCAATTTCGCAGTAAACGTAGAATGAAAACGGCCGAAGGCGCGCTCAGTTCCCACGGGGACCAGCCCCATGAGGTTGCCCGGAAGTAGCGATATACCGCTAACTTAGGCGCCGAGGATGTCGTGGACCTCGAGCGGCTTGTCGACCTGGCTGAACCACTCGGCCCGATTGGCCGCGCGGCGGCGGCCGCGCTCGTCGAGCGGCAGCTTGAGCTGGCGGAGCAGGCTCGTCACCTCCTCCCGCGCAGTGAGATGGCCGAGATTGGGCCGCATGCCGAGCGTCGCCTCGTCGATCTCGTCGAGGGCGGTGAGGCCGCGCGGGAAGAATTCGCGGTAGACGACGCGCTCGGCGAAGCCGTCGACATAGCGGAAGCCGAGCCGCAGCGACAGATCCTTCAACCCCTCGGCGACGAGCTGCTTGTTGCGCGAGCCGAGCATGGACAGGCGGTTGCGCACCACGATCCAGTCGGTGCTCGAGCCGTCGAGCTGACGACGCTTGCGCCTGACATCGCGCACCATCTCGGCATAGTGGCTCTCGCCGGTGACCGCATAGTTGGCGGGGTCGACGGTGCCGAGCACGTCGAAATCGAGGAAGCTGTCGTTGATCGGCGTGACCAGCGTGTCGGCCATCGAATGGGCGAGTCGCATCAGGTAGCTGTCGGTGCCGGGCGTATCGATGACGATGAAATCGAAACTGCTCTCGACCGCCGAGACCGCTTCCATGAACTGCTGGAACTCGGAGTTCTCGTTCTCGGCAATCTGCATGGTCTCGCCGAGCTTGATGCAGCGATGCACCGGCAACTCGAGGTCGAGCTTGGTGCGGCGAGCCCAGGCGGCGCGGTTGTCGATGTAGTGCGTAAAGCTTTGCTGGCGGCAGTCGAGATCGATGGTGGCGACGCGCTGACCGGCCTTCAGGAGCGCAACCGCGATATGCAAGGCCGTGGTCGATTTGCCGGAGCCGCCCTTCTCGTTACCCAGCACAACGACGTGCGCCGAGCCGGATTGGCCTTGGCTAGCCTGCACAAGCATGGTGATCCTCAACGCCCCTAAGCAATATCTTCGAGTTGACCGCGTCTGCGGTCAAGTGAAATGCGTGACAGGATAACGAAATCACAGCGCGTTAGTCGTCATCATGAATCGCGTCGCCGCATCACGCCTGTGATCCAGCCCACGATGTCGCGACAGCCTCAGCAGCTTTGCGCGGGATGCTGTGCCGCATCCGGATGCATGGCGTCCACGATGGCTGCTTGTTAAGGTTAGCCGGCTGCGCTGCAGGCCGCGCCCAACCCATCCGCAAGCCCCCGAGTCCCGATGCAACGAAGCCCCCTGATCGCCCGTACGGTCCCTGCGCTCCGACGCGCCGTCGATAATCTTCGCAAGCGAAAGGCCACGATCGCGCTGGTCCCGACCATGGGGGCGCTCCATGACGGCCATGTGTCGCTGGTGCGCCTCGCCAGGCGGCGCGCAAGCCGCGTCGTGGTCTCGATCTTCGTCAACCCGACTCAATTCGCCCCGACCGAGGATTTCGGCGCCTATCCCCGGACGTGGAAGGCCGACATCGCCAAGCTCGCGGCCGAGGACGTCGACATCGTCTGGCACCCCGGCGTCGAGGCCATGTATCCGCAGGGCTTTGCAACCCGAATCGTGCCGGAGGGTCCGGCGCTGGCCGGCCTCGAGGACCGTTTCCGGCCCCACTTTTTCGGTGGCGTCGCCACCGTCGTCGGCAAGCTGTTCACGCAATGCGGTCCGGACCTCGCGATCTTCGGCGAGAAGGACTTTCAGCAATTGCGGGTGGTGACGCAGATGGCGCGGGATCTCGATCTCGGCGTCAAGGTGATCGGCTCCCGCACCGTGCGCGAGCGCGACGGGCTCGCGATGTCATCGCGCAACGTCTATCTCTCCCCGCAGGAGCGGCAGACCGCGACCACGCTCTACCGCGCCATGAAGGACAGCGCCGGGCGCATCCGCGCCGGCGAGGCCATCGCGCCGGCGATGGCGCGCGGCGCCGCGACAATCGAGGCGGCCGGCTTCGTGCTCGACTATTTCGAGGCCCGTCACGCCGAGACGCTGGCACAGATCACCTCGCGCAAGGACGGCCCGTTGCGGATCCTGGTCGCAGCCAAGCTCGGCACGACCCGGCTGATCGACAATATCGCGGTCTGAAGCGCGATGACGACATCGCGCTTCAGGTTATTGTTTGAGCATGATCTTTCCGGAAAACCGCTACGCGCTTTTCCGGGTCATGCTCAGAGCAGCCCGAGATCGCGCAGCTCGCGCCGCATCGGCTCCGGCATTGCCGCGATGGTGCCCGCGGCGGACTTGCCGAGATCCGGCGGCACGGAATCATCGGCGAGATAGCGCCAGCCCTGGAACGGGCGCATCGGCCGCGGCGAGACCGGGATCACCTTCGGCTGCATCACGATCCGGCAGCGCCCGATGCCGTCCTTGTCGCGGAACGGCTCGATGCCGATGATCTTTTCGCGCGCGGCGATCTCGCCCTTGATGACCCAATAGAGCGACCCGCCCGAGAGGATCTCGGCGTCGCGCTTGGGCACCATGCGGGTGATGTGGATGTGATGTTGCGGCAGACCCTTCTTCTTGGCGGTCTGCATCCGTTCGGCCACCCACTCCTTCAATTCCTTGACGGAGTCGCAGCCGACGGCGAGCTTGATCAGATGGAGTGGCATGCCCCAGCATTAGCGGGCCGGCCGCAGGTTTTCAAAGCCGAACTATTCGTTATCCGCAGCCGCGGGAGCCGAAGCCGCGGGAGCCGAACCCGGCGGCGGCGCCAGAGGAACCGGTGCAGCTGCCGGCGCGCGCGCAGCCTTCGGCGCCGGCGGCTTCTTGGCGGCCGGTGCCGCGGGCGCTGCGGCCTGTGCCGAAGTCGCGGCCGGCGGGCGCGGAGCCGACGCTGCGTTCGCGGCTGGTGCGGCCTGGCGCGTGCCCGTCGTGGGCGGCTCCGGATTCATGATGCTCACCGGCGGCGTCGACGAGGCGCTCGGGAACTCAGCGTTGGTCGGCTTGCCCGTCGGCATCGACGGCGGCAGCGCGGCGAGCGCACCTGCGGCCGGCACGGCCGATGCTGCCGCTGCGGGCGCGTTCCAGGTGGGCACATAGCGCGCGACCAGCATGTCGTAGAGATGGGAGTCCATGTTGGCGACGACCTGCTGCTGATCGGTCAGCGAGCGGAAGGCGGCGCAATCGAACCGGGTGCAGCCGTCGCGGGCGATCAGCACCTGCGCGACGAGGCCGTAGCGATCGCGTTCCAGTGCCTTGCGCAGCACCTTCATGTCCAGCGTCAGGCTCTTGTCGACGGTCGCGGCATCGCCGAGCGCGGTCAGCCGGTCGATCCTGACGGCGGTGTAGGAGACGGCGGCGGCCACCGCATCCGGCGAGCCGAACAGCGCCTTCTCGCAGCCAACGGCCACCGCATCGCCGGCGAGATCGTCGAGGCAGGACAGCGCCGGCAGGCTAGCGATAAAACCGGCCTGCGCGCGCGCCTCGGCGGGAGTTGCCTGCCCCGCCGGCCCATAGGCGCGCACCGTGGCAGCCACCGCGATGGCAATGGCAAGCAGCGTGATGACGGTCAGCGCACCGTTGGCGAGCGATCTCTCGGCGCGCAGCAGCGTGACCAGCAGTATGAATCCGAAGAAGCCGGCAGCCGCCAGCGTCATCCACATCGGAAAGGCCGACGAGCGCCAGATTTCGTCGAGCGACGAGGCCCATGCCCAGTTCATGCGCGACGTCCCCTCACGCGAGCAACGAGCGAATGGTCAAAGCGAGCACCGCGAGTCGGCAACTGCCCCCGGCCCACCTTGTGAAGGTGAAGCGGGCCTTTTGACGGCGAGCGGAGCAAATTCGTCCGCGACATCAATGGGCGGTGGCGGCGCTTCAGGAGAGCGCGAGCTGACTTTCCTTGGCGACCCGTTCGAAGGCCTCGGTCGAGCTCTTGATCCGGTACTGGCAGTCGTCGCCTTCCGTCGGCAGCAGGCGGATGATTTCGTACGAGCCGCTGGCAGCCGGGCGCGCAACGTTGCTGGCCGTGAACAATACGCGCGTTCCAACGGGGAATTTGTGCTTCAACACCCTCTCCATTACTCAAACAACGCCTGCCTCGCCCATGGTCCCACTGCGATGGCCGGCCGGAAACCCAGCAAGCTATATAGCACGCATGCGGCGTTTTTGGCCAGCCTCATCCGAGCATGGCAACACACCAATCTTGAAGTCTTTTCAGGACGATAACGGGAACAACGGGTCACGGTAAATACCGCGGGAACCGGGCCTCAGGCGGTATGGGGCAAATGACCCTGCGGGCTCGCCTGATCCACCGCCTTGGGCAGCTCCTGGGCCAGGATCTGGCCCAGCTGGTCGACCGGGATGTTGTAGCGCGCAGCCAGCTGGCGGACGGTGTCGTTGCCGAGCACGGCGCGGAGCTGGTCCGCCGAGATCGGCAGGTTCTGGCCGTTGCCGAGCCAGGATTTGACCTGGTCACCGAACCCGGCCTGCTGAAGCTTGGCGACGATCGCGCTGAGGCCGCCCTGGTTGTTGCTGCCGAGCACTTCGCTCAAGACGGCCGGCAGCACGGCGGCGCCGAGCTGGCCGAGCGCGCTGCGGAGCGCGGGATTGTTTTCCAGCGAGTCCAGGATTCCCATGGCGTGCCCTCTCCCAAGCCGCAGCTCCAGCACGATTGAGCGCCGCCGGCTGGCGTATCGTCAAGCGGCGCCCGATCACATTCGCGGGTTACGCGTCCTCGAACTTCGCGATGACAAGCGTCTCGGCAAGGCCCTCGCGGGTCCATTCCTGGAATGCCGGCAGCGCCATCATCGTTTCCATGTACGCCTTGGTATCCGGCGCGACGTCGATCGCATAGGAGCGGAAGCGGTGCACGACCGGGGCATACATCGCATCCGCCGCGCCGAAGCGGCCGAACAGGAACGGTCCGTTGGCACTGTGGCGCGCCCGGCACTCGCGCCAGATCTCCTCGATGCGCGCAACGTTGGCCTTCGCATCGGCCGACAACGTCACGGGGCGGATCGGCCGGTGCAGGTTCATGCCGCATTCGCTGCGCAGGGGCACGAAGCCGGAATGCATCTCGGCGCACACCGAACGGGCATGGGCGCGAGCGGCGGCATCATCGGGCCACAGCTTCACTTCCGGGTAGCGCTCGGCGATGTATTCGATGATCGCGAGTGAATCCCACACCGTGGTGTCGCCGTCGACCAGCACGGGCACCTTGCCGGCGCGGCTGAAGGACAGGATCTGCTCCTTGTCCGCGGGGTTATCCGTATAGAGCGGGATCATGGTCTCCACGAACGGGATGTCATTGGCGCGCAGCGCGAGCCAGGGCCGCATCGACCATGACGAGTAGTTCTTGTTGCCGATGGCAAGTTTTAGTGCAGCCATGTCACTGGTCCTTCCCAAGTCCTCTGCATGCGGCTGCTTTTAGCGCCATCGCCTGCCGTCAATCAATCGTTGCTGCGCCCGGCCTTGCGTGGCAATCGTTGCGATACTCGCGAGGAGAGAGACATGAGCAGGCATTGGGTCGACATCACCGCCGTCGGCTTCTTCATCGTCGAATGGCT
The DNA here is from genome assembly GCF_004571025.1 of Bradyrhizobium niftali. Lineage (GTDB taxonomy): Bacteria > Pseudomonadota > Alphaproteobacteria > Rhizobiales > Xanthobacteraceae > Bradyrhizobium > Bradyrhizobium niftali. The sequence continues at coordinate 114,349 of NZ_SPQT01000021.1, forward strand.
GGTCTATGCCCTGACCCTGGAACATTCGGCCTATGGCCGCGACAGCCTGTCGGCGCGCATGAACCGTTATCGCGAGGTCTGGGTGCGCCGGCTGCTCGACCGCGAGACGCGCATGGTCGACATGCAGATCATGGCCTCGCTCCAGAACGGCACCGCCTTCTTCGCCTCCACCAGCCTCATCGCACTCGGCGGCGCGCTGGCGCTGCTGCACGCCACCAACGACGCCATCACGATCCTGAGCAAGCTGCCGGTCGACCTCAGCACCTCGCCCGCAATGTGGGAACTGAAATGCGTCGGCCTCGTGCTGATCTGCGTCTACGCCTTCTTCAAGTTCGCCTGGGCCTATCGCCTGTTCAACTATGTCGCCATCCTGTTCGGCGGCATGCCGCCGGCGACCCAGCGCGACACGCCAGCGGCCGAAGCCCATGTCATCCGCACCACGCGCCTGTTCGAATCCGCCGGCCGTCATTTCAACCGCGGCCAGCGCGCCTTCTTCTTCGCGCTCGGCTATCTCGGCTGGTTCGTCAGCCCCTGGGTGCTGTTCGTGACCACGGCAGCCGTGGTGATCGTGACCTGGCGAAGGCAGTTCGCGTCCAGTGCATGGGCGGCGATGGCACCGGAGGTGGAGGATGGCGAGGCGATGAAGAGGCGGGGTCCTCAGGGGTGAAGCGAGAGAGGCGGCACACTCTCTCCACATCGTCATTGCGAGCGCAGCGAAGCAATCCAGAATCTTTCCGCGGTGGCAGTCTGGATTGCTTCGCTGCGCTCGCAATGACGGAGTATGAGGCATCGACTTCGTCCTCCAAGTACAACTGTCATTCCCCGCCTTGTGCGCACTTGCGCACTGGGGCGGGGAATCCGGTACGCCGCGGCCTCTCGGCTCCATCACAGCCGTCTCTGGAATACTGGATCGCCCGGTCGAGCCGGGCGATGACAGCGAGTGTGTGGTTACAGACACGCCTTCGCAGCCTCGCGGCGCAATTCACCCGAGCTTTGCTTCGTCGCTCTACCCTCTAAGCCAAGAGGGCGCAGGGAAGGCCGGGTGCCAGCTGGCACCCGCGGTCCGCTGCGCGAAAAGCACACGCAGGAAGAACCGCACAGCAGCATACAGGTGTAGCCAATCACTCGGCCTTCCCTGCGCAGTGGTTGGACGGCTTATGCCTGCTCTCCCGGGAGCCGAGTTCCTTCTGGCCTCCCTCACCTTCGCGGAATTCACCGACACCGCGCCGGTTGACGCGACTGCCGCCTCCGCAAGAGCTTGACCGTAGCAACGACGGCCAGGACCACACGGTTTTGCCGTACGCACGGCCCGCCATTTCGCCGCGGTTTTCCCGGCCCTGTCGACGGAGCCGGAAACCTGCTGGCGAGACGAACCTCACAGCGCCGCTCGTCTGGCACGAAGTCTTGGGCTCACGGAGAGCAATCCGCCCTGCCCGCAACTCTCGCGCCCGACGCTGCCGCGTCCACCGCAAGCCCGGCTCGCGAAAATGACGACCACATGATCGCCCCTCAAGGATGAGCCGGGATGGGCGACACATACGACAAATCCGAATTTCGGTAAAGCGGAATGTTTTTGGGAAGGAGGCTTGACAGCATTAGGGGTGTTTTGCCCGTCGGGTCATGGATGCTTTGGATGCCGCTGAGAAGCGCAACGACGAGCTCGTCGCCAGCGAGCGGTACATTGCAACGACGGCCTATGGCGTGCAGGCAACCTATCCCCCGCCAAAATCCCGCGGCGAGAACGGCAAGTCCAACACCTTCCATTCCTCGTATTTGTCGGCCGGCAGCATCTTGTACGGCTGGCAGGCCTGAAGCGCGCTCGTCGCCGACTTCACGATAGCCACGCCCTTCGCGGATGGCGGGGCTTCGATCAGGATCGGCGGGCGCGCCAGCGTGCCGTCGATGGCGAGCACCGTGCGCAGCTTGATGTGGACGGTGTCGGTCGGGTCGACCCCGGCCGGCAGTTTTGCGCAGCTTCTCAAGTGCCGACGAAACTCGGCGATGACCTCGGGTGGAAGCTTTGCGCCGATCGAATCCCTGGCGTCGCCGCCGTCGCCCTTGGGTGCGTCTTTCGGCTCGATCGGCAGTTCGGGTGGCAGGCCCAGCATGACGCCGTATTTGAGGGTGACGTCGGGCTCGGGAGCCTGATAGGCCGGAGGTGCGGCCTGCGGCTGCGGCTGTTGCGGCGGCTGCTGGGGCTGCGGCTGCGCGGTGGTCTCACGCTGCTTCGGCGCCTGTGAGGGGGGCGGCTGTTTCTGCTGCGTCGGCTGCTCCGGTTCGGGCCGCGCCTTCTGCTGCGATGATTGCGACGCGGCCTGCTGCTTGGCGGCCGGCTTCGCCGCTGGATCCGCCTTTTCGGTGACATCCAGTTTCGGGAGTCTCAGCTCGGGCATCGGCTCCGGCGGCTTTTTCGCCGCTTCTTCCTTGGCCTTCTCCTCGGCTTTGGCCTCCTCCTGCTTCACCTCCTCCGGCGTGACGATGTCGACCGACACAGTTTCCGGCAGCTGGCTGCGAAACGGATGGACCTCGCTGATCACGATGATCAGCGCCACCAGCGTCAGGTGCGCGACCGCCGACGCCGCAATGTCCGTCCGTATGATCTTCCGCAGTTCCATCGCTCGATCTTGGGTTGCCGTCCTGCTCCTAAAGCGCGATGAAGTCAGGATCAACCGTCATCGCGCTTTAGGCTCTTGTTCGAGCATGATCTTATCGGAAAACCGCTTCGCACTTTTCCGGATCATGCTGGGCATACGGCAGCCCGCCCTCAATCCCATTTTGGCGCGAAGCCATAGTCGGTCAGGCGGCCCTTGGGATTGGCCAGACCGGCGATCCGGGCCATCTCCTCGTCCGAGAGCTCAAAATCGAAGATCTCGATGTTCTCCGACAGACGCTCGACACGTGAGGTGCGCGGGATCGCGGTGACGTTCTGTTGCACGAGCCAGCGCAGGCAGACCTGCGCCGGCGTCTTGCGATGCGTCCGCCCGATCTCGGCCAGCGTCTGGTCGGTCTTGATGCGGCCCCTGGCGATCGGGCTGTAGGCGACCAGCGCGAGCCCATGCTGGTCGCAGGCCGTCCTCACCTTGGCCTGGTCGAGATAAGGGTGAAATTCGACCTGGTTGCAGACGAGCGGCTCCGGCGACAGCGCGACCGCCTGCTCGATCAGCGCCACCGTGAAATTGGAGACGCCGATGTGACGCGTCAGGCCCATTTGCCTGGCATGCGACAGCGCACCAAGCGTCTCCGCTAGCGGCACGTGCGAATTGGGCCAGTGCAGCAGCAACAGATCGACGGAGGGAAGCCGCAGGCGCGCAAGGCTCTCCTTCACCGACCGTTCGAGGTCGTTGGGCGCGAAATGGTTGGTCCAGACCTTGGTGGTGAGGAAGACGTCGTCGCGGCGCACGCCGGAGGCGCGCACGCCGTCGCCGACCTCGCGCTCGTTGTCATAGACCTGTGCGGTGTCGATGTGGCGATAGCCGAGCCGCAGCGCCTGCTCGACCACGCGCGCACACGGCCGCCCGCTCAGTTCCCAGGTCCCGAGCCCGATCGCCGGGATCCTTGCGCCATTGGCCTCGACGAACAGCATGAGGAATCCTCTCTGTTGCGGTCGCCCCAGGACTCATCACAAGCATCAGCCACGCGCCATTATGGACCTCGCCCGTGACACTGCCAACGGAAGCGGGAGCGATCGGGCCGGTTATTCAGCGCAATGCTAACGGGAGGTTCGCAGCTCAGGCCTTGTCGTCAGGCTTTGGCGAGCGCCTGGAACACGGTGTCGGGCGCATGCGCGATCACGGCGAGCAGCGCGCGGGCCGGTCCCCGCGGGGCGCGCTTGCCCTGCTCCCAGTTGCGGATGGTCTCGACGGGAACGCCGAGCTTGGCCGCGAACTCCATCTGGGTCAGGCAGGCGCGGCGGCGCAGGTCGCGCACCGCGAGCGAGCCGGTGTCGGCCGGTGCGGCATTGGCCGCCGGCTGGACCGGAAACTCCTGCCCGTCCCGCAACTCGACGATCCGTCCGTCCGCCTTAAGCCGCAACCGCATATCCATTCCCCCAAGCGAGGGCGATGATGCGTCAGGTCGCTTAAGTTCGGATTAAAGATAGTTGCCCGTAGCCCGGATGGAGCGCAGCGCAATCCGGGGAAGCGCGCGCCGCGGGCAACCCGGATTACGCTTACGCTCCATCCGGGCTACGAACGCGACCGCCCCCTACCTCAACCCGAACCACAAGGTCGCAATCCCGAGGAAGGAGAAGAACCCGACCACATCGGTCACCGTCGTCACGAACGTCCCCGACGCCACCGCCGGATCGGCCCGGACACGTTCGAGCGCCATCGGGATCAGGATGCCGCCGAGCGCGCCGGCAACGAGGTTGCAGATGATCGCAAGCCCGATGACGATGCCGAGGCCCGGGATCTTGAACCAGGCCACCGCGGCGATGCCCGTGATCACGGCGAAGGCGAGCCCGTTGACGAGGCCGACCAGGCCTTCGCGCATCACCACGCGCCAGGCATTGGAGGAGCCGAGCTCGCGGGTCGCGAGCGCGCGCACCGCGACCGTCATGGTCTGGGTCGCGGCGTTGCCGCCCTGGCTCGCCACGATCGGCGCGAGCACCGCGAGCGCGACCATTTTCTCCAGCTGGCCCTCGAACAGGCCGAGCACGGAGGACGCCAGGAAGGCGGTGGCGAGGTTAACCAGCAGCCAGTTGAACCGGGCGCGCGCAATGGTGAACACGGTGTCGGAGAGTTCTTCGTCGCTGGTGACGCCGCCGAGCGCCTTGAGGTCTTCGGCCGCCTCTTCCTCGATGACGTCGACGACGTCGTCCACGGTGATGACACCGACCAGGCGGTCCTGGGTGTCGAGCACGGGCGCTGCGACGAGGTTGTACTTGCCGAACATCCGCGCCACCTCCTCCTGGTCCTCCAGGACGGAGACGCGGCGGCGATCCTCGTCGGTCAGCTCCGCAAGCGCCACCGGACGGCGGGCGCGAAGCAGGACGTCGAGCGAGACCGCGCCCTGCCAGTGCTGGTCCTTGTCGACGACATAGATCTCGTAGAAGCGGTCGGGCAGATCCGGCGTCTCGCGCATGTAGTCGATCGCCTGCCCCACGGTGAAATCCTGGGGCACGGCGATGAACTCGGTCTGCATCCGGCGGCCGGCGGAATTTTCCGGATACAGCAGGCTGCGCTCGAGCGCGACGCGCTCGCGCAAGGGCAGCTTCTCGAGGATCTCCTCCTGCTCGTCCTCGTCGAGCGTCTCCAGCAGCTCGACCGCGTCGTCGGACTCGAGTTCGCGGACACCTTCCGCGACCGTCTCCGGCGGCAGCTCATCGAGGATCTCCTCGCGGACGCTCTCGTCGACTTCGTTCAGCGCCGAAAAGTCGAAGTCGCGGCCCGTGAGCTCGACCAGGCGGACGCGGTCGTCGGGCTCCAATGCGCCGATCAGGTCGCCGAGATCGGCCTCGTGCAGCTCGGCAACGCAGGCGCGCAGCGCCGCACTGTCGCCGGCCTCGATCGCACGGGCAATCTCCTCGACGAATTCGTGACGAATTTCGCCGTCTTCATTGCGCATCGGCACGTGGTCGAGTACCGAGGCCTCGGCGGATGGGGCACCGTCCATATGTTCGTCCATGGCGCGCCTCGCCGTTTGACAGGTTGGAACGAGTGGTATGAGCTGATGGTTCAGGCAATACCCACAAGGCAACTCCGAGCGCAATGGCAAAGATGCTTCGACTGAGCTGGACATCGATGTCGGCGGGCGCGGTGCTCGCGGCCCTCGCCGGCGTCGCCTCGACTGAGGCCGCCGAGTGCCCGCGCAAGGATGCGCTCGGCACCTCGCGCATTCTGAGCGTCGACGCCAGGACCACGCCGCGCGTGGGCTTGAAGAGCTTTCCGGAGACGCTGCCGCTTGCCGATCGCGAGGTCGTGCTGACCTTCGACGACGGCCCGCATCCGCCGACGACGTCGAAGGTGCTGGCGGCGCTGGCGCAGGAATGCGCGCGCGCGACCTTCTTCCTGATCGGCCAACACGCCTCCGAACACCCTGACATGGTCAAGCGCATCGCGCGCGAGGGCCACACCGTCGGCCACCACACCTGGTCGCACCCGTTCATGGCGCGGATCCCGTTCGACAAGGCCACGGCCGAGATCGACCGCGGCATCGCCGCCGACGAGATGGCGCTGCACGGGACCTCGACCACGACGCCCTCGACGCCGTTCTTCCGCTTCCCCTATTTCGAGGCGACGCAAGCCGAGCTCGACCTGCTCCAGTCGCGCGGCATCGTCGTGTTCGGGGCCGATCTCTGGGCCAGCGACTGGGAGGAGATAACGCCGGAGCAGGAACTGAAGCTGGTCACCGAGCGCCTCGCCGCCGCCGGCAAGGGTATCATCCTCTTCCACGATCCCAAGGCGCGCACGGCTGCGATCATGCCGGCCTTCCTGCGGTATCTGAAGGAGAACGGCTATCGGGTGGTTCACATCGTCCCGGCGGGCGCAGCGCAGAAGAATGCCGACACGCGCTGATGCCGGAATGTCACGCCAGTGCAAAATGGGGTGATTTGGGCCCTATTAACAGTCTGTTCATGATACGCCATGCAAGTATTGAGGCGGGCGCGTCCTGGGAAAAGTTCTGGTGCCTGAACCGTTTCCTGATGTCTCCGACCTACTATGGCGGCAATCGCATATGAGGGCAGACGGGATTCATGATCGGAAGTAGCGTTGTTGTTCGGACGCGATCGTGGATCGTCCTATGTTTGGGCTTGCTGACCGTTGGCACACCGGCGGCCTTTGCAGCCGACTGCCCCGGCCACCCGGATGCGCTCGGGACCTCCCGCACCCTCGTGGTCGATCCGCACGAGCATCCGCGCATCGGCACGATGCAGTACCGCGAGACGCTGCCGCTGAAGGACCACGAGGTCGTCCTGACCTTCGACGACGGTCCGCTGCCGAAATATTCCAACCAGGTGCTCCAGATCCTCGCCGACGAGTGCATCAAGGCGACCTTCTTCATCATCGGCGGCCAGGCCAAGGCGAACCCTGAAGGGGTGCGCAAGCTGGTGGCGGCGGGCCACACCGTCGGCACGCACAGCATGAACCATCCGCTGACGTTCGACCGCATGCCGATCGAAAAATTCGAGCCCGAGATCAACGGCGGCATCGAATGGACGTCGGCCGCGATGACCGATCCGTCCAAGCTCGCGCCGTTCTTCCGCATCCCCGGCCTGATGCGCGCCGAGGGCGTCGAGAACTATCTGATCTCGCGCGGCATTCAGGTCTGGAGCGCCGATTTCCCCGCTGACGACTGGCGGCATGTGTCGTCCGATCGCGTCTACCAGCTCGCGATCCAGCGGCTGGAGGCCAAGGGCAAGGGCATCCTGCTGTTGCACGACATCCAGGCCCGCACGGTGGCGGCGCTGCCCAAGATCATCCGCGACCTGAAGGCGCGCGGCTATCGCATCGTGCATGTGGTGCCTGCGACCGCGGAGCGGCCGGCGACGCCGACCACACCGGTGGAATGGCTGCTGCATCCGCCGACCGAGACCGTGCCGATCGCGCGCTGGCCGGCCGTGCCGAACTTCGTGTTCACGCAGACCCAGACGCTTCCGGCGCCATCGCTTGCCGATCTCAATGCGCAGACCGGGCATCAGCCGCTGCTGCCGCGCCGGACCATGGCGCAGGCGAATGTCGCCGCCACTCTCCCCGTGCCCGACCGCGATCTGTTCGCGATTCCCGAGGGCTCGGTCGAGGTCTTGCTGTCCACGACCTTGTCACGGCGTGCCGCGACACGGCTGGCAATGGCGGCCGAGACGCCCCGTGCGGCTAAGGGCAAGGCTGCCAAGTCGCAGGCACACCGAACCGCCCACGCTGCGCACGGCGCACCGAAGCATGCCGCGCAGGCCAAGGGCACGGTCGCCAGAAACACTGCCCCCAAGAGCACTGCACAGGGCGCCGCGCCGCGTCCGACTCGCGTGGCCAGCCTGAAGAAGCGCGCGCAGTAAGCTCTACTGCCGCATGATGTTGGCGACGCAGAGCAGCACGATCAGCGCCAGGAAGAACAGGTCCATATAGGACTTGAGCTCGCCGTCGCGGCGCAGCCGCGCAACGTCGACCACGATCTGCTTGCGCGTCGAGGTTCCGCCCGAGCCGTCGTTGATCGGGGCCTGAAGGCGCTTGGTCTCGGCTTCCAGCTTCTCGATCTTCTGGAAGAAGTAGAACGCACGCAGCGTCGAGGCCGCGCGCATGCCGGTATAGACCAGCACCAGGATCGCGACGATCGCCCGGTTTTGATATTTCTCCAGGAAGTTGAGGCTGAAATAGACCATCGCCATGAACGCGAAGTTGGTCACGAAGCGGTAGACGAAGCTTAGAAAGACCATACTGGCTCCAGCCCAGAGAAGACGTGCAAGCGGGCCTGAATGCCGCGCAGGCCCGTCTACGCCAACTTGGTTTCAACAAAGATACTATCCGCCCACAACTCGCCGCCTTTTAGCCACGCGCGGCCATAATGCAAGCCGGGCCACGACGGCCGGCCTGTCCCGCACGCGGGCGTCCGCAACGCTCAATGGCGATTTGGCGGAAGTCGCGATAGACTGGAGCTGCCGCCACACGTGGGGTCTGCCGATGCCGAAGAAGGGAATCACGGGCCACGACGACTGGGTTCTGACCGAGGCCCTCGCGACCGCGCTGGTCGCGCTGGAGCAGCTCGAGCCGAAGCACCAGCCGAGCGCGCATATGGACGACATCCGCAAGATGCTCTCCAGCGGCAAGGAGCCCGCGGCAGTGAGCCTGCACCTCGCCCAGGCCAAGTGCCGCCTGTTTCCGGAGTCGGATCCGCTTCAGATCTACAAGGAATACGGGATCGGCGAGGAATATGGCTGAAGGGGCCGGGTCATCACCCTACTCCCGCCAGAACTCCGCCAGTTCTTCCGCGGTCACCAGATCGACCTGGCCGTGGAAGCGGGTGCGATACATGGTCATCAGCGCATCGTGCCCGACATCGGACGAGCTGCACAGCGCGTCCTCGACGATGACGACCCTGAAGCCGAGATCGACTGCGCTGAGGACCGTCGACAGGACGCAGACGTCCGTCTCGGCCCCCGTGATCACCACCGTCCCGACGCTCTTTTCGAGCAACAGGCCCGCAAGGCCGGGATTGCTGAACGCGGAATAGGCCGGCTTGTCGATGACAGCGGCTGGAGGAACGAACCGGCTCAGAGCTGGCACGAGATCGAGCGCGGATGGCGGCAAGTGCCTGCGGGTCGCCTGGCTCCAGTGACGGAAATAGCTGCGCCACTGTCCGGGACGATCGTCCGGATCCTGAGGGGTCATGAAGCGCGTGAAGATCGTTCTGGCCTGGCGGCGGGAAACGATGGAGACGATCGCCGGCAGTACCCGTTCCATCCAGGGCGTCGCCCAGAGACCGCCGGGGGCGAAGATGTTCTGCATGTCGATGCAGAGGTGAACCGCATCCCGGATGTCGGCAATTTCCGCACTGTCCCTCATCGTCCTCCACCGTCAAACGCATGGCCGCGCGACGGCATCTCCGCGGCGAGCTCATCGGCTGCAATGCGCGTCCGACAGCCATCGTTCCGCGGTCATCCGCGATGGACGAAGCCCCGCGCCGCCAGCGCACGCCATCACGTCGGCGAATCGCGGGATCGATCGACGGCGTCGGCGGAATCATGAGGAAGTTCGCCGCGTTCGACCGGACCGGTCACGCGACGGCTTCGACCGACGCAAGCGACGCAGTGAAACGGGCCGGCGTGGTGCCAGTCCCGGGCCTTACATCAGAAAAACTTCAGGGATTTCAAAGCCAAATTCGGCTTTTGGTGCGCTCGGAGGGACTCGAACCCCCACGATTTTACTCACTGCCACCTCAAGGCAGCGCGTCTACCAGTTCCGCCACGAGCGCTTTGGGGATGCCGGCCTGAGGCTTGAGGGCCGGCCGGATCAACGGCGCCGATCTAACAAATCCATCAGAGGGGTACAAGCCTGCAAAGGCCCTGAATTCCACAAGCTTGGCAGGAAAATCTCTCCCTGCCCGGATCGGCCCTATCGGGTGCCCAGGCCGCCACCGCGTGCCCAGGCCGCTACCGCGTGCCCAGGCCGCTACCGCGTGCCCGGCGTGCGCGGCAGCATCTGCTTGACCTCGACCGCGATCCGGTTGCGATCGACCAGCACGACGCCGGAGGCGACCGGCAGGTTGTTGGCCAAAACCTTGACCTCGTCGGCCTCGGTTGCGTCCAGCTCGATGATGGCGCCGCGGGAAAGACGTAATACCTGATGGATCGGCATGGTGGTCGTCCCGAGGACGACCATGAGATCCACGGTGACTTTATCGAGAGTGGGCACTGTCAGGACCGCCGCAACTTGAGACTAGCATTTGCGCCTGCAATCATCACCACGTTATGGTTAGCCAATGGTTAATTCGCCTCACAACCTCCGCCAAGACCAGCGTCAAGACCTCGATTTGACGTCGTTTTCCGCCTCCGCAGGCACGCCCGTGGAGTGGCGGATCTCGGACGCGCCGGTGCCCTATCCGGAGGCCGTAGCCGCCATGGAGGCGCGGGTCGCCGCGATCGCAGCGGGCGAGGCTCCGGAGCTGGTCTGGCTGCTCGAACACCCCCCGCTCTACACCTCCGGCACCTCGGGCAAGGAATCCGACCTGCTCGACTCCCGATTCCCGGTCTTTGCCACCGGGCGCGGCGGGCAGCTGACCTATCACGGGCCCGGCCAGCGGGTGGCCTACATCATGCTCGACCTCAAGCGGCGCCGGCCGGACGTGCGGGCCTATGTCGCGAGCCTGGAGGAATTGATCCTGCGCACGCTCGCCGCCTTCAACGTCCGCGGTGAGCGGCGCGAGGACCGGGTCGGCGTCTGGGTGAAGCGCCCCGACAAGGGGCCCGAGCACGAAGACAAGATCGCCGCAATCGGCGTCCGGCTGAAGCGCTGGGTGTCGTTCCACGGCATCGCCATCAATGTCGAGCCGGAGCTGTCGCATTTCGCCGGCATCGTGCCCTGCGGCGTCGCCGATCCCCGCTACGGCGTCACCTCGCTGGTCGATCTCGGCCAGCTCGTGACCATGGCCGATGTCGACGTCGCGCTTCGGCAAGCGTTCGAAGAGCTGTTCGGGCCGACCCGCGCGCTGGTGCCGGAAGCGGCCGCTTAGGCGCTTTCCTGTTGGAGACCCACCGCCCGCGTTCTCCGCGCGCGCGGAATCAGCTACGCTTCATCCCGGCGCCGCCCACGCCTCCCCCCTCCGCCGGGAAAGCAGACGTCATGCCGGGCGACTAGATCATCGGACCGACTGTTCGAGCGCCAGGCATAAGGAGGGATTGCGATCATGCTCGCAATGGGAGGTTCTCTCGATGAAGTTGTCTGCACCCATCTACCATCTGAAGCGGAAAGCAAAACGCCTGTCCCGCGAGGAAGGCATTCCGCTCCACGACGCGCTTGACCGCATCGCAACGACGGAAGGTTTTGCCGCCTGGAGCATGCTTGCGGCGAAAGCCGCGGCGATGACGCCGGCCAATCGGCTGTTCCCGCAATTCCGCCCCGGTGACCTTGTGCTGGTCGGGGCGCGCCCCGGCCAGGGCAAGACGCTGATGAGCCTCGAGCTTGCCGCGGAGGCCATGAAGTCGGGCCATCGCGCCGCGTTCTTCTCGCTCGAATACACCGAGAGAGATGTGTTGGAGCGCCTTCGGGCGATCGGCGTGGACCCCGCGCAATTCGCTGACATGTTCGAGGTCGATTGCTCCGACGCGATCAGCGCCGACTACGTCGTCAAGCAGATGGCCGCTTCTCCCCGCGGCACGGTCGTGGTGATCGACTATCTGCAACTGCTCGACCAGAGACGGGAAAACCCTGATCTGACCGTTCAGGTGTGCGCACTGAAATCGTTCGCGCGCGACAAGGGGCTGATCGTCGTCTTCATCTCGCAGATCGATCGATCCTATGATCCCGCGGTCAAGCCCTGCCCTGACCTCAGCGACGTCCGCTTGCCGAACCCGCTGGATTTGAAGCTGTTCGACAAGACGTGCTTCATCAACAACGCCGAAGTGCAGTTCCGCGCGGCGAGCTGATGGCTTCAGGCCGCGGGTGGGATTGTTCACCCGCGGCCTGCAACATCACGCCGCCTTCAGCGCAACCTCGAGCTTGCCGGCGATGTAGCGGCGCTCCTGGGTCAGGCCGCCAAAGCCGTAGGCGTCGCCCTTGACCTCGTCGACATGCAAATAGGTCTCGGGGTGCAGCGGGCCCAGGATCTCGGCCATGCGCTTGAACATCGCGGCGAGATAGGCCGCCTTCTCGTCCTTGGTGTTGGTGCCTTCGGTGACATGGATGTCGATCCAGTAGCTGGCGAGCTTCTGCTCGGCGAGCGATTGGCCGCCTGCGAACCAGTCGCCGGCATCGACCGACTTCACGATGATGGCGGTCACCTTGGGATCCTTGTGCAGGATTTTTGCGGTGAGCTCGGACACGGCATTCGCGATGTCGGCCTTCAGCGAGGGTGACTGGCGAGAGGTGGTGTAGGACACGGTGATCAGGGGCATGGTCGTTCTCCTCAAGATGTCGCGCAGGTCTTGCGCGGCGCTGATGAGAAGCTAGACCTCCCTTCTCCATTTTGGTATCTTATCTCTATTGATACCAGTGATAACAAATCATAATGACAGCCACGCTCGACATCGCCACCATCAAGGCCTTCCTGCTGGTCGCCGACCTCCAGAGCTTTACCCGCACCGCCGAAGCGCTCGGCACGACGCAGGCCGCCGTCAGCCTCAAGCTGCAACGGCTGGAGACGTTGCTGGGGAAGCGGCTCGTCGAGCGCTCGCCGCGCGCGGTCCGGCTCACCGCCGACGGCGCAGCATTCCTCGAACGCGCCCGCGCGCTGATCGAGGCGCATGACCGCGCATTGTCCGGCGAGGCCTCCGTCGCGCAGTCGCTTTCGCTCGGCATCTCCGACCACGCAGCTGGGCCCGAGCTGGTGCCGCTGCTCGAACGGCTGCACGCGATGTCCTCGCACCTCACGCTCGCCGTCACCATCGGCTTCTCGCGCGAGATGCAGGACGCCTATGACGCGGGCGACTTGGATGCGGTGATCGTTCGCCAGGAAGGCAGCCGCCGCGGCGGCGAGAAATTGGCCGAGGATGAATTCGGCTGGTTCGCGTCACGCCGCTTCGCCCTGCCCAAGGGCGAGCCGCTGCCACTCGCAACGCTCGCCCCGCCCTGCGGCGTCCGCGCCGTTGCCGTGCGTGCGCTCGACAAGGCCGGCCTCGCCTGGCGCGAGCGATTTGTCGGCGGCGGCGTCACGGCGGTGGTCGCGGCCGCACTTGCCGGACTTGCGATCGCGCCGCTGGCGCGGCGGATCGCGCCACCCGGCCTCATCGACATCGGCCCCGCACACAGGCTGCCGAAACTCGGCAGCTCGAAGGTCATGCTGCATTCGAAGGTCAGCGACCCCGCCAAGCTGGCTGCGCTGCGTGCGGTGGCGGCGACGTTCAAGAGCGTCGCCGCCTGACATCACATCACCTCACAAGATCGCCTCGAACGCGCTGCGCAGTGTCTCGTGGCGGAACACAAAGCCGCGGCTCAGCGCCTTGTTCGGCAGCACGCGCTGACCGCCGAGCAGCAGCTCGTCGGCAAAGCCGCCGCCGATCCGGCGCAGCAGGCCACCGGGAATGCGGAACACGGCGGGCCGATGCAGGCGGCGGCCAAGCTCTTCGGTGAACTTTGCATTGGTGACCGGGATCGGCGCCGTGGCGTTGACGGGCCCGGCGAGATCGGGGGTCGCGATCACGTAGGCGATCAGCCGGATGAGATCGTCGCGCTCGATCCAGGACATCCACTGCCGGCCGGTGCCGAGCGGCCCGCCGAGGCCGAATTCGAACGGCGTCAGCATGCGCGTGATGAAGCCACCCTCGGTGCCGAGCACGAGGCCGATGCGCAAATAGACCACGCGCACGCCGAGCTCTTCCGCGGGCCGCGCCGCCTGCTCCCAGGCCGCGCACAGCTCATGGCTGAAGCAGGCATGCGACTTCGCCGACTCGGTCAGCACCTGGTCGGCCCACAGCCCGTACCAGCCGATCGCGGAGCCGCTGATGAGCACGTCGGGCTTGTGGTCGAGCCGCGCGATCAGCTTGACGACCTCGCCGGTCATGTCGATGCGAGACTTCAGTATCTCGGCGCGCTTCGCCTCGGTCCACAGGCCGTTGCCGATCGGCTCGCCGGCGAGATTGACGATGGCGTCGATACGCATGTCCGAGGCGAGCTGATCGAGGCTGGTGATCAGCGTCACCGGCGGCGGCAGCAGCTCGGCCTTCGCCGGGGTGCGAATGAGCGCGATGACGTGATGCCCTGCCCCGCTGAGGCTCGCCGCGAGGCGGCTGCCGATGAAGCCGGTGGCGCCTGATATCAGCACGGTCTTGCGGTCCGGAAGTTTCTCGACGAGCCCTGCCGCCGGCACGCACGTCATGCGGCCGAGCCGGCGCACCGCCGCAAAATCCCTGACGCCGCAGAGCGCAGCGCCGACCGCGCAGGCGGTCGCGGCGCTGCTGAGCAGGCCCTGATACGCGACGGTCACGCCGAACGGCTGCATCGCCCAATCGATCAGCGCCGGCAGCAGCAGCACCAGGATGGCGCCGTAGTTGATCGCCAGCAGCGTGTGATTGATCCGCTCGCTCGGCGGCAACTTCCGGCTCAGATCCTCCTCGACGAAATCCATCAGCGTGATGACGATCTCGGCAACAAGCACCGCCACGATCAAGAGCGCCAGCGCGCCATGAACCTCGAGCCAGCCGAGCACGAGGAACAGCAGCGCATAGAGCATGTTGCGGATGCCGTGCAGCTTCAGCTCGAAGCGCTGCGACACCCGCCAGGCCAGGCGCTCGGTGAATTCGTGGTGATAGAAGGTGTCGAACAGGCCCATCACGATCTGGACGGCGATGAGGATCCACAACAGCGGCGTCATGATACGGCCTCCCTGAAGGTGGCGGACTGGTGGATCAGCGCGCCGTAACGCGGGTGGGTGACATCGAGGGTGAAGCGGAAGGCGCCCTCGCCGAGATCGCTGTGCGTCACCGTGAGGTCGCCCGGCGTGAGCCATCGCGGCAACGGGATCCACAGGCGTCCGAGCTGGAGGCCGTAAGCAGCGCTGCGGAAGGTCAGCACCTGGTCCTCGACCGCGATGCGCAGCGCCATCGAGACGCCGAAGCCGACATATTCCTCGAGCCCGGTCGGGCCGGCGAAGCGTTTTGCGGAATGGATCACCTGCGGAAAGCCGCGCTTGCGCGCGCAGATGCGCGTCCAGGTCTGGCCGCCGCTTGCGGCGTCCTCGGTGACCGTCACGATCATCGGCACGCCGGTGTCGCGGCCGGTCGGCAATGGCCCGCCGACCAGGCGTACGAGTTGCGCCAACCACCAGCCGGCGTCGCTGAAGGCGACCTCGTCGACCACGCCGACATACACGACACTGTCGCCGTCGGCGACGCGTTTGGAAAAGCGCCGCCAGGTCGCGAGCGGCAGGCGGCCCCAGTCCTCGTCCGACAGGAGCGCACGGAATCGGCGGTCGTCGAGCAGTTTGGTGTGAACGGGAAGAGATGCGCTGGAGCCTGATAATCGAGCCGACGTCATCGCACCCTCCCTCGCGCTATTTGAGCTTGCCCAGCGGCAGCAGGTTGGCGATCTTCTCGCCAAGCCGCATCAGGGCGACCAGCCGCGGCCGCGGCACCTTCAGCATCTGCATGAACCAGTGGTCGGCGAGTTCGGTGAAGGCGAGCATCTCCTTCAGCCGTTTGCTTGCGACCGGATTGATGGTCGGATCGTCGGCCGCATCGGACACGCAGGCCCTGAGCGCCATGATCGCCGGATCGAGCTCGCGCTCCTTGCGCCGTGCCGCGATCCGGGCCGCAACCTCCCAGATGTCGGTTTCGGCTTCGAAATGATCGCGGCGGTCGCCGAGGATCGGCACGCGACGGATCAGGTTCCAGGCCAGCAGCTCCTTGATCGAGTTGGAGACGTTGGAGCGCGCCATGCCGAGCGTGTCGGCGATGTCCTCGGCGGTCATCGGCGCCTCCGCGAGATAGAGCAGCCCGTGGATCTGGCTGACGGAGCGGTTGACGCCCCACCCGTCGCCCATGTCGCCCCAATGCAGGATGAAGCGCTCGACGGCGGCGGGGAGTTTCTTCTTTCCGGTTATTTCTGTCATGACAGAAATATCTGACGGATGAGATTGAGTGTCAAGTGCTCCCGGCGGCCTCCCCCCCTGCATACCGGCGGCTGCATTTGCCTAAAAACTTCCCAGAGATCGGGAACCAAGCGCCCCATTCGGCGTTTGCACGGGTCGAGGCAGGGTGGCCGAAATGATTAGAAAGTCCAATCAGCAGAGAGACTTGTTCGAGAGCGAACGCAGTTTCCGGCTGTTGGTCGAAGGAGTTGCCGACTACGCCCTGTACATGCTCGATCCCAAGGGGATCATCACGAGCTGGAACATCGGTGGCGAGCGCATCAAGGGCTATTCGCCCGAGGAGATCGTCGGCCAGCATTTTTCGCGCTTCTACACCGAGACCGACCGGGCCAACGGCAAGCCCGCCCGCGCACTCGGCATCGCCCGCGACAAGGGCCGCTATGAGGAGGAAGGCTGGCGCGTCCGCAAGGACGGCACCTTCTTCTGGGCGAGCGTCGTGATCGACCCGATCTACGAGGACGGCGAGCTCATCGGCTTCGCCAAGATCACGCGCGACATCACCGAGCGACGCAACACGGAGCTCAAGCTCGAGGCGATGCAGAAGCAGCTTGCCGAGTCCCAGAAGTTCGATGCGCTCGGCCAGCTCACCGGCGGCGTCGCTCATGATTTCAACAATCTCCTGATGATCATCAGCGGCAGCCTTCACACCCTGAAGCGGGGCGCCGACGACGATGCCAAGCTCCAGCGCGCGATCTCGGCGATCGAGACTGCGACCAGGCGCGGCGCCGCGCTGACCAACCAGCTCCTCACCTTCGCGCGGCGACAGAGCGTCAACCCGCAGGCGATCGACTTTTCCGAGCGCATCGGGGCGATCCGCGAGGTGCTCGACGCCGGCGTCGGCAGCGCCGTGCGCATCACCTTCGACATCGCCCGCGAGATCTGGCCGATCAGGACCGACGTCTCGGAGTTCGAGACTGCGCTGCTCAATCTCGTCATCAATGCCCGAGATGCGATGCCCGACGGCGGCACGGTGACGATCAGCGCCCGCAACGTCGTACTGGACGAGGCCCCGCTCGCCGGCGAGTTCGTGGCGATCGACATCGCCGACACCGGGCTCGGCATTCCCGCCGACGTCGTCGACAAGATTTTCGAGCCGTTCTTCACCACCAAGCCGATCGGCAAGGGCACCGGTCTCGGCCTGTCCCAGGTGCACGGCTTTGCGCACCAGGCCGGCGGCACGGTGAAGGTCGCAAGCGAGCTCGGCAAGGGCACGGTCTTCAGCATCCTGCTGCCGCGCGGAACGGATGTGCCGGCGCGGGAAACGGCGGAGGTGATGCCGTTCCGCGGCAGCGGCACGGTGCTGCTGGTCGAGGACAATCCGGATGTCGCCATCGTCAGCATCGGTCTGCTGGAGCAGCTCGGCTACCGCGTTCGCCGCGTCCCCGACGCGGAATCCGCGCTGCGCGAGCTCGAGCAAAACGGCGTCGACTTCGTCTTCTCGGACATCGTGATGCCCGGCAAGATGGACGGCCTCACCCTCGCCCATCATCTGCGCCTGATCCGCCCCGGCCTGCCGATCCTGCTCGCCACCGGCTACAGCGAGGCCGCCGCCGACGTGCGCGGCGATTTCCCGATCCTGCGCAAGCCGTATGAGATCCACGAGCTGAGCGAGGCGATCGCGAAATTGCCGAGGTGAGTCCCGCTTTCTTAGCCTCTCCCCGCCCTGACCGCGTCGTGACCGTGCTTGACGACCTTCTCTGAGGGCGCAGCTACACCGTCGGCAGAACCGAGAACGTCTCCCCTGCCCTGCGCAGGTTCAGTTCATCCGCACCGGCGGTCTCGCTGGTCACGCTGTCGACGCGCGCGGATGGCGGACCATGGCGGCACAGCGCCACCATGTCGGCGACGTGGTTCGGCGCGCCCGCGAACAGCGCTTCCACGCTGCCGTCGCGACGGTTGCGGACCCAGCCTTCGAGCCCGCTCGTGGTGGCCTGGTATTCGACCCAGGCACGATAGCCGACGCCCTGCACGCGGCCGCGGATCATGACCTGGAGGATCGCCCGGCTCATTTCTTGAGTCCGAGCACATCGGCGCTGCGCGCCTTCGTCTCGGCCTCGCGCATGACACGGCTGGTCAATTCCGCGGACGCCAATCCCTTGAGTGCTTTGGGCGGCGTGCCTTCGCGCAGCGCCTTCAGCGTGTCGTGGACGGCCTGCGTCGCAGCCGCGATCGGCGCATGGCCCTGGAGCGCGATGCGCACGCGCTGGGAGACGAGATAATCGGGCGCATTCAATTCTTCCGGCGCACCACCGAGCACGATCGGAAGATGCGTGGCGGACGCGACGGCCTCGAGCTCCGCGCGCGACTTGATGCCGGTGAAGAACAGCGCGTCGACGCCGGTCGCCTCGTATGCCCGCGCGCGCCGGATGGCATCTTCGAGTGACGTGATCGCGGCCGCGCCGGTACGGCCCATGATGACGAGCGAGGGATCGCTGCGGCCGCTGAGCGCCGCCTTCATCTTGCCGACGCCCTCCTCCAGCGAGATCAGTTGCGTCTTCGCTTCACCGAAGGCGGCCGGCAGCAGCGTGTCCTCGATGGTGAGGCCGGCCGCCCCCGCCGTCTCCAGCTCCTGCACGGTGCGGCGCACGTTGAGCGCATTGCCATAGCCGTGATCGGCATCGACCAGCACCGGCAGCGCGGAGGCGCGCGACATCCGCCGCATCTGTTCGGCGAGCTCGGTGAGCGTGATCAGCGTGATATCGGGGTCGCCGAGCACGGCGAGCGAGGCCACCGAGCCGCCGAACATGCCGAGCGGAAAGCCGAGATCATCGGCTATGCGGATCGAGATGGCGTCATAGACCGAGCCGGGATGGATGCAGGCCGGACCCGACAGGATCGATCGCAATTTTTCGCGGCGGGAACGGAAGGCCATGGTGCTGTCTCGGTTAGTGCAACGCCGTCGCAACATACTCCGTCATTGCGAGCGCAGCGAAGCAATCCAGAATCTTTCCACGGAGGCAGTCTGGATTGC
This sequence comes from Bradyrhizobium niftali, assembly GCF_004571025.1. GTDB lineage: Bacteria > Pseudomonadota > Alphaproteobacteria > Rhizobiales > Xanthobacteraceae > Bradyrhizobium > Bradyrhizobium niftali. The sequence goes on from NZ_SPQT01000021.1 coordinate 133,550, forward strand.
TTCGCTGCGCTCGCAATGACGGAGCTCGTGGAGCCCGCTTAGGACCCCACTCGCACTCTTTACGCAAACTCCAAAATCAGTGCATCGACCGCGAGCGTGGCACCGGCGCTTGCGTGGATCTTCTTCACGGTGCCGTCCCGCTCGGCGCGGAGCACGTTCTGCATCTTCATCGCTTCGACCACCGCGAGCGTCTCGCCGGCCTTGATCTCCTGCCCCTCGCTCACCGCGATCGAGACGATCAGCCCGGGCATCGGGCAGAGCAGCTTCTTGCCGGTGTCGGAGGCCGTGGTCACCGGCATCAGCCGCGCCGAGGCGGCTTCGGCCTCGGTCCAGACATAGACCGGCACCTCGACACCCTGATGCGCAAGACGGATGCCGTTGGGAACCGGGCGCGTCTGCACCGCGACGAAGTGGCCGTCGATGGTGCCCTGCCAGACCGGATCGCCCGGCTTCCACGGCGACTGCAACAGATGCGCATTGCCGGCCTTGCCGTCGGCATCGACGAAGCGGATCGCGATCGCCTCGCCCTCGCGCGCGACCTCGAGCCCAATCTCCTGGCGATCGAGCCACACCGCGCGGCGGCGCTCGCGCTGCACGATCCGGCCGCCCATCTGGCCCGAGATCTGGCGCTTGCGCTCGCCGAGCACGTGATCGATGGCTGCGCCGACCGCGGCGATCCGCCGGGCGACCTCGCCTTCGGGCACGCGCACCGCAAAGCCCTTGGGGAATTCCTCGGCGATGAAGCCGGTCGAGAGCCGGCCCTCGCGCCAGCGCGGATGGTGCATCAGCGCCGACAGGAACGGGATGTTGTGCCTGATGCCGTCGACATAGAACGAGTCCAGTGCCGTCGCCTGCGCCTCGATCGCGGCCGCGCGCGAGGGTGCGTGGGTGACGAGCTTGGCGATCATCGGATCGTAGTGGATCGAGATCTCGCCGCCCTCCTGCACGCCGGTGTCGTTGCGGATCGTGATGCCGTCCTGGCTGGCTTCCGCCGGCGGACGATACTTCACCAGGCGCCCGATCGAGGGCAGGAAGTTGCGGAACGGGTCCTCGGCGTAGAGGCGGGATTCCACGGCCCACCCGGTGAGCGTGACGTCTTTCTGAGCGAGGCCGAGCTTCTCGCCGGCGGCGACGCGGATCATCTGCTCGACGAGGTCGATGCCGGTCACGAGCTCGGTGACGGGATGCTCGACCTGGAGGCGCGTGTTCATCTCCAGGAAGAAGAAGCTCTTGTCCTGGCCGGCGACGAATTCGACGGTGCCGGCGGAATCGTAGTTCACGGCCTTGGCCAGCGCGACCGCCTGCTCGCCCATCTTCCGGCGGGTGGCCTCGTCGAGCAGCGGCGACGGCGCCTCCTCGATGACCTTCTGGTTGCGGCGCTGGATCGAGCATTCGCGCTCGCCGAGATAGATGACGTTGCCGTGCTTGTCGCCCAGCACCTGGATCTCGATGTGGCGGGGATCGACGATGAACTTCTCGACGAAGACGCGGTCGTCGCCGAACGAGGCCTTGGCCTCGGCCTTGGCGAGGTTGAAGCCTTCGGCGACCTCGTTCTTCGAATGCGCGATGCGCATGCCCTTGCCGCCGCCGCCGGCGGAGGCCTTGATCATCACGGGGTAGCCGATCTCGTCGGCGATGCGGACCGCGTGCTTGTCGTCCTCGATGACGCCGAGATAGCCCGGCACGGTCGAGACCTTGGCCTTGGCGGCCGCCTTCTTGGATTCGATCTTGTCGCCCATCGCGGCGATCGCGCCCGGGTTCGGGCCGATGAAGACGATGCCGGCGGCTTCCAGCGCGCGCGGAAAGGCCTCGCGCTCGGACAGGAAGCCGTAGCCGGGATGCACCGCCTCGGCGCCCGTCTTGCGGCAGGCCTCGACGATTTTCTCGATCACCAGATAGCTCTCGGCGGCGGCCGGCGGGCCGATCAGCACCGCCTCGTCGGCCATCTCGACATGGAGGGCGTCGCGGTCGGCCTCGGAATAGACCGCGACCGTTTCAATTCCCATCCGGCGGGCAGTCTTGATGACCCGGCAGGCGATTTCGCCGCGATTGGCGATCAGGATGCGTTTGAACATGCTTTTCTTGAGTCTCGACCTTGGGCGGGACCCTTCCCCGACCGTTGGGGCCTCTGGGACGGGCCGTGTGGCCCCGTGGTACATCAAAATAGGCCGGAGGCAACGGTCTAAATCCGGTCCCTCTGGCGTACCAGCGCAAGACCAAAATGGACTTGGGCAACGGGCTTGGCGAGCCCCGGGCCGGCCTACGGCTTCCCGGCCTTGGCCACGCCCCGTACCAGGGCGTGAATGAAGTCCAGTTTGGCGACCACCGCCTGCGACAGGATGAACGGATAGAGGTCGCGCATGCCCATGGCGCGGTTGACGCTGTTCAGGGCGAAGGTGAAGGGCAGCCATGCGTCGACCAGCGTCTGGACGTCCCGCGCCTCGTAGGGGTTGAACCGGAGCCGCGTCGATAACTCTCCGTCGCGATCGACCCGCGGCCGCACCTCCATACCGAACTCGGAGGCCATCTCCAGGGTGTCGACGATATGGAGGTAGTGCGCCCAGGTTTCGGCGAAATCTTCCCAGGGGTGTGTCGTGGCGTAGGCAGAGACATAGTTCTGCTGCCAGTCCGGCGGCGCGCCTTCGGCATAATGGCGCTGCAAGGCCTGGCCGTAATCGGCCGAATCGTCGCCGAAGACAGCACGGCATGCGTCGAGCTTGCCGCCCGCGCGGACCAGCACATCCCAGAAATAATGTCCGACCTCATGGCGGAAATGCCCGAGCAGCGTCCGGTAGGGCTCGCCCATCTCCAGCCTGCGCCGCTCGCGCTCGATGCCGTCGGTTTCGGTAAGCGCGATCGTGACCAGGCCGTTGTCATGGCCGGTCATGATCCTCTGTCCGCTGTTCGGATCGTCGGCGAGGAAGTTGAAGATCAGGCCGTGCTCGGGATTGTCCTGCCGGTTCTGGAGCGGCAGCTTCCAGCGGATCAGGGAATAGAACAGCCGGTGTTTCGCCACCTCCAGCTCGCGCCAGCCGGCGAGCTGAGCCGGATCGGAGAGATCAGGCACCATGCCGTTGTGGCGGCAGGCGCGACAATATCCGTTGGTATCGCCCGGATCCGTCAGCCAGTTGCAGGCATCGTACTCGGCATTGCGGCAGAGCATCCGTCCCCTGCCCTCGTCGGCCAGCGTCGTCCAGGACACCGCCCGAGCCTCGCCGTCCGGCTCGAGCGCCGACATCGTCTCCTTCTCCGGGAGGAAGGCGACGCGGTGACCGCAACGTCCGCAGGCGCGGTTCTCGAAATAGAGAACGTTGCCGCAGGACTGGCAGACAAAGAGCTTCAAGATTTAGCCTCTTCGAAAACGGAGTTTTATGAATGAGCGTCGTGGCGCCTCGCAAAGACGCGTCCGCAGACGCATCGTTCCAATCTTCGGAACAAATAGCCAGCCCCGCCGTTAGCTGACCGGACTTTTCCGCGTTCAGGCTGGCCGCGGGCCTTTACCGACAATCTATCCCCTTTGAGCAATGGCTATCACGCTTTGTCTGTGTGAATATTGGTCCGGCACGTGCGCACACGCATCACAACGGCCGACGCCTTGAACGATACTTTGCCAGAGACAATCGCCGCCGAAAGGCTGCGCCAGCACCTCGAAGACGTCGCGCGCGAGCGCGACAATGCCTATCGCGCGCTCCAGGAGCGCGAGGCCGAGCTCGCGCGCATCCAGCGCATCGGCAAGGTCGGCGGCCTCGAGGTCGACTTCCGCGAGGGCTTCAAGAACCGTCGCTCGCCGGAATACCTGATGATCCACGGCCTGCCTCCCGAGGCCGCCGACGAATCGCACGAGGACTGGGTCGGCCGCATCCATCCCGATGACCGCGACGCCGCGGTGGCACACTTCTTCGATGCGCTGGCCGGGACCAGCGGGGATTATACCGCCGAATACCGCATCATCCGTCCGAGCGACAGCGAGACACGCTGGATCCGTGTCGTCGCCAAGATCGAGCGTGGCAGCGACGGGCGCGCCATCCGTCTCGTCGGCGCCCATATCGACATCACCGACCAGATGCTCGCCCGTGAGACGCTGCGCGAGAGCGAGGAGCGGTTTCGGCTGATCGCCGACAGCGCGCCGGTGCCGATCTGGGTCACAAAACTCGACCGCAAGCGTTCCTTCGCCAACCAGGCCTATGTCGACTTCGTCGGCCTGCCCTACGAGGAGGCCATCGATTTCGACTGGCGCAAGGTGCTGCATCCGGACGACCTGCCGCATGTACTGCAGCAATCCGTCCAGGGTGAAGCGTCGCTAAAACCCTTCGTGCTGGAAGCGCGCTACAAGAACGCCAGCGGCGAGTGGCGCTGGCTGCGCTCCGAATCCCAGCCGCGCTGGGATCCGACCGGCAAGCATATCGGCTTCATCGGCGTCGCCCACGACGTCACCGCCGCCAAGCAGGCCGAGATCGAGCTGCGGCGGCTGAACGAGACGCTGGAAGAGCGCATCGTCGAGCGTACCGCCGAGCTCGAATCCAACGAGGCCCGGCTGCGCGCGATCCTGGAGACCAGCAACCAGTATCAGGGGCTGGTCAATCTCAAGGGCGAATTGCTCTACGCGAACAAGACCACGCTCGCCGGCATCTGCGCCGAGGCACGGGACGTCATCGGCCAGCCGTTCTGGGACACGCCGTGGTTCACCGGCACCCCGGGCATGAGCGACGTCGCGCGCGAGGCCTTTGAGACGGTGCTGCGGGGCGAAGCGGTGCGGATGGAGATGCGGCTGCGCCTGCCGGCCGGCGAGCGCGATTTCGAGTTCGGCATGCGCCCCGTGCTCGACCGCCACGGCAACATCACCGGCGCAGTGCCCGAGGCCGTCGACATCACCGAGCGCCGCCGCGGCGAGGAGGCGCTGCGGCAGTCGCAGAAGATGGAGGCGATCGGGCAGCTCACCGGCGGTGTCGCGCACGACTTCAACAACCTCCTGACCATCATCCGCTCGGCGACCGACTTCCTGCGCCGGCGCGAGCTGCCGGAGGAGCGCCGCCGCCGCTATGTCGACGCCATCTCCGACACCGTCGAGCGCGCCTCGAAGCTGACCGCGCAGCTTCTGGCCTTCGCGCGACGGCAGCCGCTGAAGCCGCAGATCTTCAATGTCGGCAGCCAGGTCGAGGGCGTGGCGCAACTGGTCCGGCCGCTGGTCGGCGGCCGCATCGAGATCAGCGTCGAGGTTCAGGATGCCGATTGTTTCACCGTCGCCGACGTCGCGCAGTTCGAGACGGCATTGATCAACCTCGCCATCAACGCCCGCGACGCCATGAACGGCGAAGGCCGCCTCACCATCGCGGTGCGCAAGGTGCAGGGCATCCCGAGCCTGCGCGCGCAATCGGCGCGTGGCGGCGACTATGTCGCGATCTCGGTCGCGGATACCGGCAGTGGCATCGCGCCTGAGAACATCGACGCCATCTTCGAGCCGTTCTTCACGACCAAGGAGGTCGGCAAGGGCACCGGCCTCGGCCTCAGTCAGGCGTTCGGTTTCGCCAAGCAGTCCGAGGGCGACATCGCGGTGACGAGCACACCTCGCAAGGGCGCGACCTTCACGATCTACCTTCCGCAGGCGCAGAGCCCGGCCGCCGAGAGCGAAGCCGCAGCGCTGACCAGCGAAGCCGCGACCACCGGGCGCGGCTACCGCGTGCTCGTGGTCGAGGACAATGACGACGTCGGCCAGTTCTCGACCGAGCTGCTGGAGGACCTCGGCTATGTCGTCCGGCGCGTCGCCAATGCCAGTGCGGCGCTCGCCATCCTCGGCGAGAACGAATTTGCCGTCGATCTCGTCTTCTCTGACGTCATCATGCCCGGCATGAACGGCGTCGAGCTCGCCGGCCTCATCCGCGAGCGCTATCCGGGCCTACCCGTCGTGCTCACCAGCGGCTACAGCAACGTGCTCGCCGAGAACGCCCATCGCGGCTTCGAGCTGATCCAGAAACCGTATTCGGTGGAATCGCTGTCACGCATCCTGCGCAAGGCGATCACGGAGAAGCTGTCGGTGGCGCGGTGAGTGTTATGGTTGCACGAAGCTCCCACAGACTCCGTCATTGCGAGCGCAGCGAAGCAATCCAGACTGCCTCCGCGGAAAGACTCTGGATTGCTTCGCTGCGCTCGCAATGACGGCGCTGGCGCGCCGTCCTAAAGCAACGGAACTTGATGACATGAAACCCGCCCTCCTCTCCGCCTGGCAGACCTGGGCGCTGCTGTCCGCTTGCTTCGCCGCGCTGACCGCGATCTTCGCCAAGGTCGGCGTCGAGAACATCAATCCGGATCTGGCGACCTTCATCCGCACCATCGTGGTGCTGCTCGCCTTTTCGGTGCTGCTGTTCTTCACCGGGCAATTCGCCGTGCCCTCGGCGATCTCGTCCAGGACCTGGCTGTTCCTGGTGCTGTCGGGGCTCGCGACCGGCGCATCCTGGCTGTGCTATTTTCGCGCGCTGAAGCTTGCCCCGCCACGCTGGTGGCGCCGATCGACAAGCTCAGCGTCGTTCTGGTTGCTGTCTTCGCGTTCGCCTTTCTCGGCGAGCGTCCGACAACGCAGGGCTGGGCGGGGATTGCCATGATCGGCGCCGGCGCGGTGCTGCTCGCGGTGAAGTTCTGAAGCGGAACAAAGGTGCCGTGACCACCGTTCCTGCCGGGGCGCTTCTCGCCTCGATCGAGAGACCGATGTCGAGCCAAGACCCCGATCAGGCAAGGCGGGCCGGCCGTGCGCTGGATGCGGCCAACTTCTTCCTCGCCGACGTCCGCGACGGGCTTGGACCCTATCTTGCCGTCTATCTCCTCACCGAGCAGCACTGGGACGAGGCGCGCATCGGCCTCGTGATGTCGATTGCAACAGTCGCGGGTATCGTGGCGCAGACACCGGCCGGCGCGCTGGTCGATGCGACCCGGGCGAAGCGGCTGGTGATGGTTGTCGCCGCGATCATGGTGACGCTTGCATCGCTATCGCTGCCGTTGTTCCCCGGCTTCGTGCCGGTCGCAATCTCGCAAGGCATCGCGCAGGCCGCAGCCGTGGTCTTTCCACCGGCGATCGCCGCCGTCTCGCTCGGCATCTTCGGCCATGCCGCTTTCACCCGGCGGATCGGCCGCAACGAAACTTTCAACCATGCCGGCAACGCGGTCGCGGCGGGTCTTGCCGGCCTCTCCGCCTTTTGGTTTGGCCCGACCGTGGTGTTCTACCTTCTCGGCGCCATGGCGATCGCAAGCCTTGTCAGCATTCTTGCGATCCCCGAACCGGCCATCGACCACGACCTCGCCCGCGGCCTGGACGACGGCGATACACGGAGCGAACAGCCGTCAGGGCTCGCGGTGCTCCTCACCTGTCGCCCCCTGCTCGTCTTCGCGATCTGCGTCCTGCTCTTCCATCTCTCCAACGCGGCAATGCTGCCGCTGGTCGGCCAGAAGCTCGCGCTCCAGGACAAGAACATGGGCACCAGCCTGATGTCGGCCTGCATCGTCGCGGCCCAAGTGGTGATGGTGCCGTTCGCGATGCTGGTCGGCGCGAGAGCCGACCGCTGGGGCCACAAGCGCTTCTTCCTCGCTGCGCTGCTGATACTGCCCATTCGGGGAGCGCTCTACACGCTCTCCGACAATCCGTTCTGGCTGGTCGGCGTGCAGCTTCTCGATGGCGTCGGCGCCGGTATCTTCGGGGCGATCTTTCCGGTGATCGTCGCCGACCTCATGCGCAACACCGGCCGCTTCAACGTCGCGCAGGGCGCCGTCATCACCGCCCAGAGCATCGGCGCGGCGCTGTCGACGACGCTTGCGGGCGTCGTCGTAGTCGGCGCGGGTTACAGCGCGGCGTTCATCACGCTCGGCGCGGTCGCTGCGATCGGCGCGATCGTCTGCCTTGTCGCCTTGCCCGAGACGCGGCATGGAACCTTGCCGCCGCCGGGGAAGACAGCGCCACCGACATCGGCTATCGCTGCCAAATGAACCCATTCCACCTCAAGGATTGAACGTGCCGACCGCACCGCATGAGGCCATCTGGGCCTGGAGCATCATCGTCGCCGCGACCGCAGGCGTCATCATCCGGCCCTTTCGCCTGCCCGAGGCGGTCTGGGCCGTGATCGGCGCTGGCGCGCTCGTGCTGCCCGGCTTGCTGCCGTGGCAGGATGCGCTCGTTGGCATCGAGAAAGGCGTTGACGTCTATCTCTTCCTGATCGGCATGATGCTGATCGCAGAACTGGCGCGGCTCGAGGGCCTGTTCGACTATCTCGCCGCGCTCGCGGTGGAATATGCAGACGGATCGCCGCAGCGGCTGTTCTTGCTGATCTATCTCGTCGGCACCCTCGTCACCGTGCTGCTCTCGAACGATGCCACTGCGATCGTGCTGACACCCGCCGTCTATGCCGCGACGCGCGCGGCCGGCGCCAAGCCGCTGCCTTACCTGTTCGTCTGCGCCTTCATCGCGAATGCCGCAAGCTTCGTGCTGCCGATCTCCAATCCGGCCAACCTCGTCGTGTTCGGCGCGCGCATGCCGCATTTGACAGAATGGCTGCGCCTGTTCGCCCTGCCCTCGGCAGCCTCGATCCTGCTCACCTATGTCGTGCTGCGCCTGACCCAGCACCGCGCGCTGAAGGAAGAGACCATCGCGCGCAGCGTGCCGCATCCGAAGCTCAGCCGCGGCGGCAAGCTCACAGCCGTGGGCATCGTCGCGATCGGCGTCGTGCTGGTGACGGCCTCGGCGCTGGACAAGCAACTCGGCCTGCCGACCTTCATCTGCGGCGGGGCGACGGCCGCGATCGTGCTGCTGCTGAGCCGGCAATCGCCGCTGCCCGTGCTGAGGGGCGTGTCGTGGAGCGTGCTGCCGCTGGTCGGCGGGCTCTTCGTGATGGTGGAAGCACTGGTGAAAACAGGCGTGATCGGGCAGCTCAGTGCGCTGCTACATCAAGCCGTCGCGCAATCGGTGCCCAAGGCGGCCTGGAGCGTCGGCATCGCAACCGCAATCGCCACCAACATTGCCAACAACCTTCCGGTCGGCCTCGTCGCGGGCTCGGTCGCCGCCAGCGATCATCTGCCCGCGCCCGTCGTCAGCGCCATCCTGATCGGCGTCGACCTCGGCCCCAATCTGTCGGTGACGGGGTCGCTTGCCACCATCCTCTGGCTGGTCGCGCTGCGGCGCGAAAAAATCGAGGTCGGGGCCTGGCCGTTCCTCAAGCTGGGCATGCTGGTGACGCCGCCCGCCCTGATCGCGGCATTGGCAGCCGCGATCAGGTAGCTTCCATACTAGTCGTTCTCGTAGCCATAGACTTCCGGCAGGATGAAGATCGCAGCGAGCAATCCGATCATCGGGAAGATCGCGACCATCAGCGTGGCATTCGCCTGCCCGATCGCAGCGAACACCGTGGGGAACAGGAAGATCGCCAGGAACGACGGCAGCTTCACGAACATGTAGGCGAAGCCGCTGGCGGTGCCGCGGTACTTCGGCTTGGCGACCATGGTCGGGATCGTCATACAGTTCGACGCGTCCCAATAATGGCCCCACAACATGGCGGCCGCTGCGAACGGCAGCAGGATCTTGTTGTCGGTGTAGAGCGCGAAAGCCGCGACCAGCAGCGAGGCCAGCACGATGCTGAAACCGGCGATCGCGATGCCGCGGTGGCCGATCTTCGGCGTCAGGAGCGGACCGACCCAGCCGGACAGAGCGGCGAAGCAGAACAGCGCCATCGTCACCAGGTTGATGCCGAGCACGCTCGACACGCCGACCATGACAAAGAGCACCGGCAGGTAGAACGCAAAGGTCGAGAACTCGCTGCCTTGCGCAAAGCAGGCGATCCAGCCGTAGACAGTCGCTCGCCAGCGGATCGGATCCTGCTTGAGGTCGGCGAGGAAGGCGCGGGTGCTGACCTTTGGCACCTCCACGTCATGGTTCGGCAGCATGTCGAGATTGTCATTGAACATCTCGCGCGCGACCTGCTTGGCCTCGCGATAGCGTCCCTTCTGCACCAGCCACACCGCCGTCTCCGGCACGTCGTGACGCATGATCAGAATGATCAGCGCCGGTACCGCGCCGAGACCGAGCGTCACCCGCCACAGCATCTCGTGCTGCATGTCGATCAGCAGGAAGATCACGATGACGCCGATGGTCAGGACCTCGCCGACCGCGAACATGAACTGCCAGCGGTTGCCCATGACCTCGCGCTCGCCCTTGGCCATGGATTCCATGATGTAGGTGTAGCCGGTCGAAATATCCGAGCCGAGCGGAATGCCGAGCAGGAAGCGGATCACGATGAGCCAGGTGACGTTCGGCACGAAGGCCTGCGCCAGCGCCAGCACGATGAACAGCACCATCGTCACCAGGAACATGACGCGGCGGCCGATCTTGTCGGAGAGCCAGCCGCCGAGCAGCGCGCCGATCAGGGCGCCGCCCTGCGTGCCGGCCGCGGCGAGGCCCAGCATCAGCGGATCGGGATTGTACTGCTCCTTGATGAAGATCAGCACGAAGGCGATCGAATAGAGATCCCAGGCTTCGACCAGGATCGAGGCCATCATCAGCCAGCCGACCTTGTTACCCTTTGGACTGTAATTCGTGATCAGGTAGCGGACCGCGGCTTCGCTCGCGGTCGGTTGTGGCATGGCCATCGTCGACATGTTTGGTCCTCTCTTCAAAATTCTTTTACGCGCCGAGCAGCGGCTCGATGCTGCAGTCGAGCAGGCGCGGGTCGATCCCCGCCTCCATGCCCGTGAACATCTCGCCCATGTAGTCGATCAGCGCATCGCTCGCCTTTACGGCGTCATCGACGCGGCGGCTGGCGACGGCTGCGAGAATGGCGAGATGATGGTCGATCGTGCCGGAAAGATCGGCCTGGCCCGGCATGAAGCGGTGGTGGATGTAGCCGATGCGCCGGTACAGCGTGTGCAGCGGCCGCAGCGTGTGCACCAGGAACGGCTCGCCGGCCGCCTCCAGCACCAGTGCGTCGATGCGGCGGTCGATGTGGTTGAATTCGTCGAGGGTCAGGCTGGCGCGGCGCTCGCGCAGCAGGCGCTCGATGTGCAGCGCCTGATTGCGGTGCGACAGGCTGGCGCGATCGGCCGCGAGCCGGACGACAAAGCGCTCCATGTCGCGGCGCAAGGCCAGCAGCATCCGCTCGCGCGCAAGATCGATCGGCGCGATGTGCAGGCCGTGGCGCGGACGGATGATGATGAGCGTGTCGGCGGACAGACGATTGACGGCGTGATGCACCGGTGTGCGACCGAAGCCGGTGATCTGCTGCAATTCCAGCATCGTCATGAATTGTCCGGGCTTGAGCTCGCAGTGGACGAGGAGCTCTTCGATCCTCTGGTAAGCCAGCTCGAAGAAGTTGAGCCGGTTGCGCCGGGAGGGCTTGCCCTCGCCGTCGTCCTCGTTTCTCACCACCTCGAGCGCGCGCTTGCGCCGTGCCATGTCGTCCTCCTGTCAGCCGCGCTCTCATTGCTGGGTGGCGCCCTATTTGTGGCACCCTTAAAACATGTTGTGATATATTACAAGCAGGCGTAAGACTTCCGCGCGACCTGCAACATGCTGCAGTGCGAAATGAGACTTGAGGCGCGAGGCGCCTGTGATGGGAGGATTGTTGCCGTGAAGATCACGTCGATCGAGACGCTGCGCACCGAGGAATTTTCCAACGTCATCTGGGTGCGCGTCCACACCGACACGGGCATGATCGGTCTCGGCGAAACCTTCTATGGCGCGGGCGCGGTCGAGGCGCAGATCCACGATACGTTTGCCGGCCGCCTGCTCGGCCGCAATCCCCTGCACATCGAGGCGATCCATCGCGACATGCTGAACCTGCCGATGGCGCAGTCCTCGACGGGCGTCGAGTATCGCGCCGCCTCGGCGATCGACATCGCGCTGTGGGACCTGTTCGGCAAGGTCTGCAATCAGCCGGTGCACCAGATGCTCGGCGGCCTCTGCCGCGACAAGCAGCGCATCTACAACACCTGCGCCGGCACACAATATGTCCGCTCCACCAATATCAGCCCGGTCGCCAACTGGAATCTCGGCGCCTCCAAGGGTCCCTATGAGGATCTCGACGGCTTCATGCACCACGCCGACGCGCTCGCCGAAAACCTTCTGGAGAGCGGCATCTCAGCGATGAAGATCTGGCCGTTCGATCCCGCGGCCCAGGAGAACAAGGGTCTCTACATCACCGCGGCGCAGATGAAGCGGGCGATCGAACCGTTCGAGAAGATCCGGAAAGCCGTCGGCGACAAGATGGAGATCATGGTCGAGCTCCATTCGCTCTGGAACCTGCCGACCGCCAAGCAGATCGCGCGTGCGCTCGAGCCCTACAAGCCGACCTGGTACGAAGACCCGATCCGCATGAACTCGCCGCAGGCGCTCGCCGAATATGCGCGCTCGACCGACGTCTGGGTCTGCGCCAGCGAGACGCTGGGCTCGCGCTTCCCCTACAAGGACATGCTCGACCGCGACGCCATGCATGTGGTGATGGCCGATCTGTGCTGGACCGGTGGCCTCACCGAAGGCCGCAAGATCGCGGCGATGGCGGAGACCTATCACCGGCCGTTTGCTCCTCATGATTGCATCGGCCCGATCGGCTTCATCGCCGCCATCCACATGTCGTTCAGCCAGCCCAACACGCTGATCCAGGAATCGGTGCGCGCCTTCTACAAGGGCTGGTACAATGAACTCGTCACCACAATGCCTGTTATCAAGGACGGTTATGTCTTCCCGATGGAAGGCCCCGGCCTTGGCGTCGACCTCCTGCCTGCGGTATTCGACCGCAGCGATCTCACCGTGCGCCGTTCCAACGTCTGAGGATTTCTTGAGATGAGCACCGCCCTTTTCGACCTTTCCGGCCACACCGCGCTCGTGACCGGTTCATCCCGCGGGCTCGGCCGCGCCATCGCCGAGGGCATGGCCAAGGCCGGCGCCAGGCTGATCATCAACGGCGTCGATCCCAAGCGCGTCGAGCAGGCCGTCGCCGAGTTTCGCGCCGCCGGGCATCAGGCCGAGGGCGCAGCCTTCAACGTGACGGACGAGCCGGCGATCGTCGCCGCCTTCAACGACTTCGACAGGCAAGGCATTGCCGTCGACATCGTCGTCAACAATGCCGGCATCCAGCACCGCAAGCCGCTGGTCGAGTTCACCACCGACGAATGGCGCAAGGTGATCGAGACCAACCTCACCAGCGCCTTCGTCATCGGCCGCGAGGCGGCCAAGCGCATGATCCCGCGCAAGCACGGCAAGATCATCAATATCGGCTCGCTCGGCAGCGAGCTCGCGCGTCCCACCATCGCGCCCTACACCGCCGCCAAGGGCGGCATCAAGAACCTGACCCGCTCGATGGCGGTGGAATGGGCCCAGCACGGCATCCAGGCCAATGCGATCGGCCCCGGCTACATGCTCACCGACATGAACGAGGCCCTGGTCAACAACACCGATTTCAACAACTGGCTGATGGGCCGCATTCCCTCGAAGCGCTGGGGCCGGCCGGACGAGCTGGTGGGCGCGGCGATCTTCCTGGCGTCGGACGCCTCCACTTACGTCAACGGCCAGATCATCTATGTCGATGGCGGCATGATCGCCGCGATGTGATCCGCGAAGCATATTGAGGAGCGAGCCCATGCGCGCCGTCGTCATTCACGCCCCGAAAGACCTGCGGATCGACAGCTATCCCGATCCGGCACCCGGCCCGGGCGAGGTCCGCGTCAAGATCGCCAATGGCGGCATCTGCGGCTCGGACCTGCATTACTATCATCACGGCGGCTTCGGCGTCGTGCGCATCCAGCAGCCGATGGCGCTCGGCCATGAGATCGCCGGCGTGGTCGCAGCCGTCGGTGACGGCGTCACCAGCGTGAAGCCGGGCACGCGCGTCGCGGTCAATCCGAGCAAGCCGTGCGGCCAGTGCCTGCATTGCCAGGAAGGCATGCGCAACCAGTGCCTCGACATGCGCTTCCTCGGCAGCGCGATGCGCTTTCCCCATGTGCAGGGCGGTTTCCGTGAGTTCCTCACGGTCGATGCGACGCAGGCCGTGCCGATCGCGGACAAGCTGTCGCTGGCCGAGGCCGCGGTCGCCGAACCGCTCGCGGTATGCCTTCATGCCGGCAAGCAGGCCGGTCCCCTCCTCGGTAAGCGCGTGCTGATCACCGGCTGCGGCCCGATCGGTGCACTGATGATCCTGGTCTCGCGTTTCGGCGGCGCCGCCGAGATCGTGGTGACCGATGTCACCGACGCGCCGCTCGCGGTCGCCAGGAAGCTCGGCGCCACCCATGCCATCAACGTCGCGACCCATGCCACCGCGCTCGATCCATGGCGCACCGGCAAGGGCGTGTTCGACACGCTGTTCGAGGCTTCCGGCAACCAGGCAGCGCTGCGCATCGCACTCGACGTGCTCAGGCCCGGCGCCACGCTGGTGCAGCTCGGCCTCGGCGGCGAGATGACGCTGCCGATCAATTCCATCGTCGCCAAGGAATTGCAGCTGCGCGGTACCTTCCGCTTCGATCCCGAGTTCGAGCTCGCGGTGCGGCTGATGGGCGAAGGCCTGATCGACGTCAAGCCGCTGATCACGGCCACCATGCCATTCGAGAACGCGGTCGCCGCCTTCGAGCTTGCCAGCGACCGCTCGCAGTCGATGAAGGTGCAGCTGACGTTCTAGGCAACGACCGGCACTATTGGCTCTCGATCAGCCGGTCGCTGACCAGCCGCACCGCGCCGCGCTTCCAGGAATAGTCGGCGCCCATGCGCAGGCCGCTGTCGCCGCGTGACACCACGGCGCCGGTCCTGGCATCGCGGACCTGGAAGCCGAGCGTGTACTCGGTGCGGCTGACCCGCCGCACCACGCCGACCAGCGATTGGTCCGCGCCGAGCTTTTGCGCAATCGCCGCTTCGCAGCCGCCACAGTCCCGCAAGGCACGCGCCTTCACCGCCTCGCCGCTGACATCGACGATGCGGTAGCGGCCGGATTGGCCCAGCGCCTCGCGCACGCTGCCGGTGACCTCGGCCAGGTACGACGCATCCGAACTGGCCGAGGCGCCCATCGACGCCGCGGTCATGTCCTCGAGCTCGAACTCGAACACCGCCAGCGCGACCGGCGCTTTTGTGCCGAGCGCGGCCATGACCTCACGCGACACGAAGATCTCGGCGCGCTCCCATGATTCATCATTGTCGCCGCGGAAGGTGTAGAGCTTGTCCATCACGATCTTCTTGGCACCGACGTCGATCACGGCGACCTTGGCCCATTGCACCAGCGTGCTCGTCTTCTGAATGCCGCCGATCACCTTGAAGGCCGCGCCATCCTGCGTCGACGGCACTGGCCGGTATCGCCCGTCCGCACCGATATCCCGCCTGAGCGCGGCCATGAACGCCGACAACCGCCGCTCATGGGCGGCGGTCTGGTTGGCCGGCTCGGCCGACGTATCGGTATAGCTGAAGTCGTCCATGGCAACGCCGATGGCGACCTCGGCACCGGCTGGCGAATAGGCCGCCAGCAGGACGACAAGGAGAAAGGCGGATAGGATCAACCGGGACAGGTGCATGGGCGGGCCTCGTGTGACGGAGCGGCGCGAAAAACTGGAGGGTCACCTCAGGCCGTGCACCCGTGTCCGTCCCGGCGAGTGCCGGGAAAATTTCACGACGTTGCACTGCGGTAGAGTGCAGCGCTTTCCGCCGCCTGCGTTCTGCCGTTTAATGCGGAGGCAACAAACCCGTTCGCGCCAGGTGCCCGCCGATGTGGAACCGCCCGAGATCCGATCTCAAGGTCCGTCTGACGTTGCGCGTGGCCGCAATATCGGCCGCCTGCTTCGCCGCGATATCAGCCTATTTCCTTGTCACGGCGGACCGCGAGGCGCATGCGCGCATCGACGGTATCGCCGCCATCGTGGCGAAGTCGCTGGAGCTGCAACAGGGCAAGGTCCAGTGGGTGGCAAGCCCGCGCTCGGACTTCCCCAATCTCGACCCCGTATCGGCCTACGTGATGACGCCCGGCCTGTGTCTGGCATTCCGTGGCACGAGCGGCGACATACTCCAGCGGTTCTGTAGTGGCGCGCCTACCCCGGCGAACCCGCCGCCGCAGGTCTTCGCGGCCTTCTATCGCAGCCTGTTCGACCCCGGCCGCGAGGCGGCGCGGCCTGTGATCGTACGCGGAGCGAAGCTCGGCGAGACCGTGGTCTCGGTCGATCCGGCCGTGCAGACGGCGGAGGCCTGGCACGAGGCCGGCCGCCTGATGATCGCGCTTGCGATCGCACTGCCGCTGCTCTGCGCACTGGTCTATGCGGCACTGGCGCGGGCGCTGCGCCCCACCCGAATGATCCGCACCGGCCTCGAGCGGATCGCGGCCGGCGACCTCGCCGCACGGCTGCCGCCGTTCGACCTCGCCGAGCTCTCCGCCATCCGCGACGTCTTCAACCATCTCGCCGAAAGCCTCGACACCGCGCTTGCCGAGCGCAGCGAGCTGACGCGAAAGCTGATCGCGCTCCAGGACGAGGAGCGCCGCCATCTCGCGCGCGAGCTGCACGACGAGTTCGGCCAGTCGCTGGCCGCCATCCGCGCGCTTGCCTCATCCGTCCGCCAGACCGCCGCGCTGGACTGCCCTTCCCTGCTGTCCGAATGCGACGGCATCGCACGGACCGCAACCGGCATGATGGAGATGCTGCGCGGCACGCTGTTCAGGCTGCGTCCGCCCGATGTCGAAGAGCTCGGGCTGGTCGCCAGCCTCGAAGGCCTGGTCGCCGGCTGGAACGGACGCAGCCGCGGCGAGACGCGTTTTGCGATCCGGTTCGACGGCGCTTTCGAGACCCTCCCGGCCGCGATCAGCGCCAGCCTCTATCGCATCGTGCAGGAGGCCCTCACCAACGCCGCCAAGCATGCCGGCGCAACCAAGGTGAGCCTGGAATTGGCGATGCGTACCAACGAGATCGCGCTTGCGATCGACGACGACGGACGGTCGAGCGATCCCGCCGCGAAATCCGGAATGGGCCTGCTCGGCATGCGCGAGCGCGTCGCGGCCCTGCGTGGCCGACTGAGCTTCGAGGCCGGCCCGCATGGCGGCACTGCGCTGCGCGTCACCATCCCTGTCACCGCCGATCGGCCGGTGCTGGAGCACGCGGCATGAGCGCGGCCGACGCGACCATCCTGCTGGTCGACGACCATTCCGTCGTCCGCGAAGGCTATCGCTCGGTGCTCCAGAAGCAACCCGGCCTGCGCGTCGTCGCCGAAGCCGCCGACGGCGCGGAGGCCTACCGTCTCTTCAAATCCGAGGCACCCGACCTCGTCATCATGGATTTGAGCATGCCCGGCATCGGCGGCATCGAGGCCATCAGGCGCATCAGGCAGTGGGACAAGGGCGCAAGAATCCTCGTCTTCACCATGCACCAGAATGCGGGCTTCGCCGTGCAGGCGATCCGCGCCGGTGCCAGGGGCTATGTCACCAAGATGAGCCCGCCGGAAACCCTGGTGCGCGCGGTGATGGACGTGCTCGCCGGCAAGATCGCCATCAGCCCCGACATCGACCACGAGCTCGCACTGAGCCGCATCAGCGGCGAGAGCTCGGCCGCCGACGTCCTCACGCCGCGCGAGTTCGAGGTGCTGCGGCTGCTGCTCGCCGAGCAGACGACGGAGGAGATCGCCGAAACGCTCCACGTCAGTCCGAAGACGGTGGCGAACCTGCACTCGCTGATCAAGGACAAGCTCGGCGTCGACTCCGACATCGAGCTGGTCCGCCTGGCACTGCGCCAGGGAATCTTGACGCAGGTCGATCTCGGCGAGGCCTGAAGCGCTCAGGCGAGATAACGCGTCAGATAGCCTTCCATGGCGTAGAGCGCGCAGAGCGCCAGGCTCGACCACACCGCTGCGCTGAAATACAGGAACATCCAGGTCAGCTCGCCCTTCCAGTGCGCAATGTCGTGGGTCACCACCCAGCGCGTCGCGACGTCATGCAGGCCTTCGAGGAAGCCGAGCAGCCTGTTGCCCTCTTCATGCCCTGCCCGCCAGCGGCTGAGATACATCGGCACATCGACGGTGACGAGGAAGGAGAGGAAGCAGGCGATGCCGACGATGCCGGCGATCAGCGCCCAGCGCACCACGCCCTGGAATTCCGGCATCAGGCGACACAGCGCAATGCCGGCGAGGAAAAAGGTCACCGCCCACAGCGAGTTCTCGATCGCATTGTAGAGGAAGTTCGTGGTGACGACCGCGTACCACGAGAAGCACTCCGCGACGATGATGATGGGCACGATCACAAGCGCGATGTTCACCGCGGTCTCCGCCCCGGTCATGTGACCTAGCTGATGCAGGATGATCGCCCATTGCGCGACGAAGCACAGTTCGGCCACGGTCGCGACGGTGCGGCCGACGAACACGCTGGAGAGCCAGGTGTCGAACAGACAGATGCGCTGCACGTCGGCGCGCGGTAGGAACGATCGGAACGCGCAGCCGAACACATAGCCGGCGCACAGCAGGAACATCAGCCCGATATCCGAACCGCCGCCGGCGCTGCCGGCAACGGTCGGATAGAACTCGCGGTACAGCATGAACCAGACGAGGATGTTGGCACTGCTGACAAGCGTGAGCGACCCCCACCACCACGCGAGGGGATTTGACCGCGCCTGCCACTGCAACATGAATCGCTCCGCCGTAATCGATGTGACATCTAACGGTAGCAATTCTGTCATAAATCAGCAGCACGACGCGACAAAAATCTACGTTATGGCGCTGTCATAATTGACCTGCGCGCTGTCATATTCGCGAAGGCGACGGCGTCTCCGGGCGTTTTCCGAGTTTGATTCCGGGGGCGCTACTTCGGGGCCCCCGGTATCACGCCGGCGTTCTATTTCTTCAGCCCGCTCACATAGGCCGCGAGCTTATCCAACGTCTGGTAGCCGTATTCGACCGCGCCGAAGCCGATCATGCCATCGCGCTGCTCGGTGCTCGAGGCCAGTTGCCGCATCATCAGCACGGTCTTGCCGTTGCTCTGCTCGGCAAAGGTGAGGGTGAAGCGAAACATGCTGGGATCGTCGTCCTGGTCGACGCCGTGATCCATCTCCATCAGCGACGGCCGCTCGATGCGCCGAAAGCGCATGCGGTTTGGATAGACGGTGCCGTCAGGACCGATCATGTTGAAGCGCCAGACGCCGCCGACGCGCACGTCGATCTCGAAGGTCTCGATCTTGAATCCCTTCGGCCCGAACCATTGCGGCAGGTGCTTCGGATCGGACCACGCCTCGAACACCAGATCACGCGGTGCGTCGATCACGCGCGACATCACGATCTCGCGGTCGAGCGACCATTGCGACAGAGCGGGATTGGCAGAATTCGTCATCACTCAGAACCTTTCCGTTTGCTTGGCTTGTTGTTTGTCTTGTCGGTCGTTCTGGACGGCTGCCTGGCAGCCGCCCTCTCCTTCTTGAGCTTCATCACATAGGCCTCGAACCGGTCGAGACGCGCCTCCCAGATCGCGCGCTGGTGCTGGAACCAGTCTTCCGCACCGACGAGCGCCTCGGGGCTGAGGCGGCAGGTACGCACGCGGCCGGACTTCTCCGACTGCACCAGTCCGCTCAGCTCCAGCACGTGGATGTGCTTCATGAAGCTCGGCAGCGCCATGTCGAACGGCTCGGCGAGCTCGCCGACCGAGGCCTCGCCGGCGCATAGCCGCATCACGATCGCCCGCCGGGTCGGGTCGGCGAGCGCGGAAAAAATCTGGTCCAGTCGAGACAATTGGTTAGCCATGAAGCTAACTATAGACCCACTGCCAACCCACGTCAACAATTGTTAGCCGACAAGCTAAGTAAAATTCGTCGGCGCGGCCGGACGCGGGATCGGCGGCTGGAAGATCCGCCGCGGAACTTCCAACGCGCGATTGTGAATTGAGGCGGGACGCGGTTTACAGGTACGACTGGCGCCGGGGGCGACGGCAATCTGTTCATCAAGCGCGTGTCCCCACTTGTCACCTCACGACCTCTTTCGATCAGCCGGCGTGGCTTCGCCAAGGCGGCCCTGCTTCCGCTCGCAATCAGCCTCGTCAGCCCGCGCAAGGCGGCCGCGGATTCCGACATGATCGCGCAGATGCGTGACATCGTCGCCAACGAGCTGGCGCCGACCGCGACGCCGGACCAACCGGGCGGCCTCGCCGCCGCGCTGTATGCCGGCCGCCATGTCGAGTTTTTCAACTTCGGCCTTGCCGACGACACGACGCGACGGCCGGTCACATCGGACACGCTGTTCAACCTCGCCTCGCTGCGCAAGCCGTTCGAGGCGACGCTGGTCGCGCTCGGCACGCTTCGCGGCGAGTTGCGGCTCGACGATCCCCTGCCGAAATACCTTCCCGAGCTCACCGGCGACAGCATCCGCGGCGTCACCGTCGGCGAGCTCGTCACGCACACGTCGGGACTGCTGCTGCCGACCGACCATCCGCCCTGGCCGAACGAGCAGTTCTCGCGCGCACAGTTCATCGAGATGCTCAACGCATGGAGACCGCGGGCTGGCGAAGCGCCCGGCAAGCAGCGCATCTACAGCCATGCCGGCTACGTGCTTCTCCAGCTCGTGCTCGAACGCTGTTACGGCGCGCCGATCGCAACCCAGTTCGAACAGCGCATCTTCAAGCCGCTGGGCATGACCGCGACCTCGGTGCCCGAACGCGGCGAGGCCAATCGCGCCGTCATGGATGCAGCGTGGATGCAGCGGGTCGTCCAGGGCTATTCGGATCAGGGCATGGCGATCGGCCCGCCCGGCAACCAGCAGAGCTATTTTGACTTTCCCGGCACTGGCCAGGTGTTCTCTTCCCCGCGGGATCTTTCGACCTTCGTTGCGGCCTGCGTCGACGGCCGCTCGGTCGATCCGCATTTGCGCGAGGCGCTGCGGATGACCCAGCACGAGGCCTTCCGCGTCGACGAGAAATTCGGGCAAGGCATGGCCTGGGAGACGGTGCATCTTCCCGAGGCCACCGTCGTCGACAAGCCGGGCGGCCTCAACAACGCCTCCGGCTATATCGGCCTCGTGCCGTCGCGGCGGATCGGCATCGTGCTGCTGGCCAATCGCGGCGAATATCCGCACGAGATCGCGCGCTACAGGATCCTGCCGGCGCTGGCGAAGCTCGTGGCCTCGCACTGAAGCCGGCCCTAAACAGAAAGCCCCGGCTGAGCCGGGGCTTTCCACGCCAGATTCGGAACGGGATGAAGCTCAGTATCTGGCGACGACCGGTCCGCCGAACTTGTAGTTCACGCCGACGCGCACGATGTTCGACTTGATGTCCACCGAGTGGGTGAAGACGCTGCTCGGGAAAGGCAACGTGCCGGCGGAGCCGACCAGATTGGTGCTGGTTGCCGTAGCGCGGCCCAGATCGACATAGAGATATTCGGCCTTGAGCGACCAGCCGCCGCCGAACGCATATTCGGTGCCGACGCCTGCGGTCCAGCCGACGCGCGTGTCGCGGATCGTTCCGGATTCGGCCGCACCACCGGCGAAGGTGTCGGTGAAGTTGAAATTGGCCTTCACCTCCGAGATGGCCGCGCCGCCCGTGGCATAGAGCAGCCAGGTCGGAGCCGCCAGGAAACCGATGCGGCCGCGAATGGTGGCGAGCCAGTCAGCCGAGACCGACGAATTCACGGTGAAGGTGTCCGGTGCGCAGCAGGGATACACGGCCGTGCCCGAGGCGCGGCCCTTGAAGCCGAAATAGTTGATATCGCCTTCGATGCCGAACACGGCGTTGTTGACCTGCCAGTTGTAGCCTGCGGTTAATCCGCCCGTCACGCCGGAGCTGTTGATGCCCTGGGCACCCACCGTGTTGACGGCGGGGACGCTGCTGGCGGCGAAATAGCCCGTCGGAGAAAACACGGTCGAGGTGCTGGGATCGGAGCTGCCCCACTGCCCGCCGACATTGCCGCCGACGTAAAATCCGGTCCAGTTGTAGGCCGGCGTCATCATCGGCGCCTTGGTGTATTGCGCTGCGAGGTCAGCCGCCTGCACCGATGCGGTGCCCAAAACAATCGAAGCGACCGCCAGCAAAAACGTCTTCATTCCAGTCTCCATGCCCACGCGATCAGCTCGCGTTTCGAATGCGCGCGGGCGAGAGGCATCCGGCGCAGATCGGGCATAGGCTGCGGGCCTCATGCCGTCTTGGGCTGCGGCGAAGTTCATAGGGACTGTGACGTAGTGTGAGCCTCACGTGGTGCGAACGGACCAGAAGTGTGACCCGGCAGCCACGCCTCATCCTCCATCGGCGGCGCGCCGCGCGCGGCCGTGTCGCATCACGACAAGGCCCGCGCGAACGTGATGCGAATCTGCCGGCGTCAGACCGAGCGCGTCAGCCCACCGTCCACACGGATGTTCTGGCCGGTGATGTAGGCTGCACCGTCGGACGCCAGGAACGAGATCGTCGCTGCGATCTCCTCGACCGTGCCGTAGCGCTTCATCGGGACGCTGTCGCGGCGCGCATCCAGCTGCGGCAGGCTGTCGATCCAGCCCGGCAGCACGTTGTTCATGCGGATGTTGTCGGCGGCATGGGTGTCGGTGAAGATCTTGGTGAAGGCGGCAAGGCCTGCGCGGAACACCGCCGAGGTCGGAAACATCGCGCTCGGCTCGAATGCCCAGGCGGTCGAGATGTTGATGATGGCGCCGCTCTTCTGCGCCTGCATCACCGGCATCACCAGCCGGGTCGGCCGGATCACGTTGAGGAGATACGTATCGAGTCCGGTGTGCCACTGCTCGTCGGTAATCTCCGTGATCGGCGCGCGCGGCCCGTGGCCCGCACTGTTGACGAGCACGTCGATACGCCCCCACTTCGCCATCGCGCCGTCGACGAGACGCTTCAGATCATCATTCGACGTGTTGGAGCCGGTGACGCCAAGCCCGCCGAGCTCGGCCGCCAGTGCCTCGCCCTTGCCGGAGGACGACAGGATCGCGACGCGAAAGCCGTCGGCCGCGAGCCGCCGCGCGGCCCCTGCCCCCATGCCGCTGCCGCCGGCGGTGACGAGTGCGACTTTCTCTGCTGCCATGACCGATCATCCCTGTCTTGAGGCGAGCCGCGGGCCCGGCCTATCATGAGGCCTTCTACCGCCAGACTTGCCGGCAGGTCCACCGTCGAAGGCATCCGCCATGAGCGATTTGCAGATCCGCAATTTGCGCCCCGAGGAGATCTCGATCGCCGTCGACTGGGCCGCAGCCGAGGGCTGGAATCCGGGCCTCTCCGATGCCGCCTGTTTCGCCATCCCCGACGCGCAAGGCTTCTTCGTCGGCGAGCTCGGCGGCGAGCCGGTCGCGACCGTCTCCTGCGTCAATTACGATGACCGCTTCGCCTTTCTCGGCTTCTACATCGTGCGCGCGGACCTCCGCGGTTCCGGCCACGGCCTGCGCATCTGGAACGCGGCGATCGCGCATGCACGTCCCCGCGTGATCGGCCTCGACGGCGTCGTGGCGCAGCAGGACAACTACAAAAAGTCCGGCTTCCAGCTTGCCTACGCCAATATCCGCTATGGCGGCACCGTCGCAGCGCCGCCGAGGCCGCCCGCCGACGTCGTCGCGCTCGACACGATCCCGTTCGCGCTCATCGACGCCGACGACGCAACGGTGTTCCCCGCGCCGCGCAGCGCCTTCCTGCGCGCCTGGATCAAGACATCAGGCCATGTCGGCCGCGCGCTGCTGCGTGACGGCAAGCTCGCCGCATGGGGCGTGATCCGCCCGTGCCGGACCGGTCGCAAGATCGGCCCGCTCGTCGCCGACGATCGCGAGGCGGCCGAAGCGGTCGTGCAGGCCTTGCTGGCGAGCGCGGACGGTGGCGAAGTCTTCCTCGATGTCCCCGCCGTCAATCGCGAGGCCATCGCACTCACGGAACAGCTCGGCCTCAAGCCGGTGTTCGAGACGGCGCGAATGTACACGGGGCCGATCCCGCCGCTGCGGCTCGACCGTGTCTTCGGCGTGACCAGCTTCGAGCTGGGTTAGAGCATGATCCGGAAAAGTGTGAAGCGGTTTTCCGAAGAGATCATGCTCAAAAAGCAACGCGCTGCTCAGTAGCAGCGCATGATGTTGACGGTGTGCTCGCCGCCGCCACGGCCGGGCACCGTCACCTGCTCCGTCGGGCAGCTCGGCACATAGGGCCGATCGGACGGCACCACGTTGGGCGGAAAGCGATGCGTCCAGTCCCAGGGAACGTCATAGGTGTAGGTGTAGCGCACGTCGGTGGAGGGCGGCTGTCCGGCATCGGCGAAGGGCTGGCTATAGCCTGCGCCGTCGTAAAAGAACCCGCCTCCGCCCGGCCAATAGACCCACGGCGTGTTGCGGCCGCGGAACCGCGCACCCGGCGCGATCGGCGGACGCATTGCCGCAGTCGGCGACGCCGCAGTGGACCCATGCGGAGCGGCGCCGCCGGGCCTTGAAAAACTGTCGCTGGACGAAAGGAGCAGCGCGGCTGCGCTGAGCGAGGCGAACAGCGCCCCATATGATCTGGACATCATGATACGCACCAACTCGTTTGGCTTCGGCGGCTCCCCACCGCACGCTAGGCCGGGCTGTCGCCCACCCGCAAACGTATAATTAATTATTGGTTAAGACACGGGATTAACGGGGAACCCGGTGCGGCAGAACGCCCGGAATTCCGCCTTTTTGCGACGGCGCGATGTGTCAGTGGTCTTGCTGGTGCTTGCGCAGCCAATCGAGCAAGTCCTGCGCATTGCCGGTGCCCTGCGTCACGATCGCGGTGTTTCCGCCGCTGCGCCGGTACACGGTGGTGCGCCCGGGCTCTTTCTCGATCCTGACCTCGGCCTGCGCGGGATCGCCGCTTTGCGTGATCGCCGCCGTCCCGTTTTCGTCCTGGACCACCGTGGTATGGCCATCGCCGGCCCCGGCCGGCGCCATCGCAACCACGCTCATGAATCCTATTCCGGATGCGAGCAGGAGCAACCTCATGTCATACCTCCATCATCGGCCGAACTGAAAGATCGCCAGCCAGTTGAAGCGTCCGAACTGCCTTACCGCTCCCGAGTTCATGTCGCCGATCTGAAGCAGGAGCGCGTTGGTGGAATTGCCGATCTGGGTGATGTCGGCGGTGTTGCTGAGACCGGACTGACCGATCGCCGCGTTGGTGGTGCCGCCCACCTGGATCACATTAGCATAGTTGCGCGTGCCGTTCTGGATGATGGTCGCATCCACCGTTCCCGTTCCGCCGATCTGGATCACCCGCGCGATGTTGATGCGGCTGTTCTCCTCGATCGTGACAGGCTGAACATCGTTGCCGAATTGCACGATCGTCTCGATGCTCACGTTCCGGTTGGTCACGCTGCGCTGGACCGTTCCGGCCGGCGCCTGCGTCGCCGTGCCGACGGCGACAAGCAACGCCGCCACAGCCAGAACCCGCTTCAAGACCTCTCTGCCGCACCGCATCGCGCTTCCCCGCTGGTTCCCGACGCCGATGAGTTCGCGCGCCTTACGGACCGGTCTGGACGATCGTCGAAGTGTTGACCTTGCTGAATTGCGCCACCGTGCCCGTGTTCATGGCGCCGAGCTGCGACACGAGACTGGTCGCCGACTGGCCGGTCTGGCCGACGAAGGCGAAATTGTTCATCCCGGCCTGCCCGATCGACGCCGAATTCGTCCCGCCGAATTGCAGGACGCCCGTGGCATTGTTGGTGCCGTTCTGGACAACGGTCGCACTGGTGCTGCCGCCGATCATGAACACACCCGCCATGTTGAGCTGACTGTTCTGGTTCAGCACGACCGGCGGTCCGCCGACCGACACGATGGTCTTGATGTCGGCGGTCTGGGCGCCGGCCGATCCGGCGCCGGCGCCGCCGAGGGCGAGCACTGCGGCACCCGCGCTTCCCAAGAGACGTTTCAAGAGACGTTTCATGACATGCCTCACCACTTCCGAATTGCTCACGGAGTCTGCTGGAGAATCGTCGAGCCGTTCAGGATTCCGAGCTGCCCGACGCCGGCCACATTGTTCGCGCCGATCTGGCCGATCAGGCTCGAATTGGCGCCGCCGACCTGGCCGGTCAGCGCCGTGTTGGACGCCGTCGCGGTGGTGCCGCCCTGCCCGGTCACCGCGGTGTTGACGGTGAGCAGCGAGCCCATCTGCAAGGTGGTCGCCGTATTGGTCGCGCCGAACTGCAACGTCGTGGCGCTGTTGCTGGTTGAGCCCGTCTGCGAGATGAAGGAGCTGTTGGTCGTGCCGAACTGCAGCACGCTGGCCGAGTTGCCGGCCTTTGCATCGACGGCAGTCAGCGCGCTGAGCGCAATGGCCGTCACAACGAGATAGGTGATCCGCATGTCATGTCCTCCGCGAGAATAGGCGAGCGATCCCTGACTGGTCGGCCCGCCCGATGGCGGTGCTTTCGAGAATGGGCCGGACGCGCCGCGCTGTGACGCGTCCGGTCGACGAGATGGTTCAGTGCGCCGTCTGCGAGACGGTGCTCGTGTTGATGCCGAAGCCGCTGAGCTGGCCGACGCTGGCGGAGTTGTTCTGGAGCGCGGCCGGCCCGAACGAATTCTGGGTGATCGAGCTGCCGTTGTTGATGAAGGCCACCTGGCCGGTGGTCGCCGTGTTCTGCACGCCGACCTGGTTCACGGTGCTGGCGTTGTTGAGCGACGGCGAGCTGGTGCCCTGCATGGTGGACGCACCGTTCAGGATGCCGACCTGGGTCGTCGACGAGCTGTCGTTGGTGAGGCCGTTCTGCGTGACGCTCGAGGAGTTCACGATGCCGAGCTGCACCGTGGTGGACGTGTTGGCGGCCTGGGCCGCGGAAGACAGAGCGAGCACGGCAACGGAAGCAAAAAACAATTTGCGCATGGAGTATCCCTTTCTGGCCAAGTTGTCTGACTGGTTTCGGATGCTGGTCCTGAATGCGACCGACATCGTGGGATCACTCTGAACCGATCGCGGCAATCGCGACAGACTGCAGTTCATGCTAATCGGTACGGACTAGACGTTGCGCGGAATGTCGCCACTCGCAACCTCAGATTTGCGGCTGTCCCGCACTGGCGCGCGTCGTCTCCGCTTCGCGTCCCATGCTGTCGATCAGCCGCGCCACCTCGATCGGCGACCGCAGCTCCATCTTTCGCATCATCCGGGCGCGATGGACCTTCACCGTCACTTCGCTCACGCCAAGCCTCGCCGCGATCTGCTTGGCGACAAGCCCCTCGGCCATCAGCAGCATGATCTCGCGCTCCCTCGACGTCAGCGCCTCGACGCGCTGCCGGGCCTCGCGCACGGCGCGTTCGCGCTCCATCCGTCTGCGGTCGCGCTCAATGCCATGCCTGATCGCATCGAGGATCTCCTGTTCGCGAAAGGGTTTTGGCAGAAATTCGACCGCGCCGCGCTTCATCGCCTCGACCGAGACACGGACGTCGGAATGGCCGCTGATGAAAACGATCGGAATGGGCACGCCCGATTCGGCGAGCTTGCGCTGAAGCTCAAGTCCGGTCGGCGACGTGCCGGGAAAGCGGACGTCGAGCACGAGGCATGAGGGTCCGTCGGAAAGCCTCTCCCTGAGGAATTCGTCCGTCGAGGCAAACAGCCTCACCTGATGTCCCGTCTCCTCGCAAAGTCTCCCGATCGCGCTTCGTATCTCGATTTCGTCGTCAACGACATAAACTGTAGCTTGATTTGAATCCATTGCATCAAACTCCCGGACCTGGCCTCGATGATCCAGCAACGAGCCATCCATTGTTCTTGCAAGCGAAAACAAGGTTCTTGAATGCACCGGCGAGAACCGGTCGAGTCGCGTCTGCCCGTCGGTTTGACGTCTTAAGGCCAACACCCGGCCGAGACGAGTGAAGGCGTTCACATATCGGGCTTCGTGATGGAAAGGTCTCGATGCCGCCGACGGCGGCGTCACCGCGAGACGCCATATCGAGGATGCGGCAATTCGGCGTCTCGACCGAGGTATCGCCCAACTGCGTCATGGTGTCGCCACTCATGCGCCAACTCGAACGCCGGCGGCCGGCCACTTGGACCAAACCACACGAGACGTTCAGTCAGCTATCGAGTTCGATACCGCGCGCAACCTCTGGAATACGCCGGGTATGCACTTCACGCAAATCACGAAAGGTCGCGCCCGCGCATTTTACTTCTGGATCGTCCAGCGCGCCCGACCGTCGCCCCGGCCGCGACGACATACTAACGTATCGATATTGATTTTGACAATTTACAACCATAGCGCGATCTCGCTCCGCACCGGCAACGAAGCCATTTCAAGCAGGCGGGTTTTTGATATGCGATTTGTGCCAATTATTGCCTTGCTCGGAGCTGCATGCGCCCTCGCCGCGGCCTTCGCCACAGAGCCGGCCGTCGTCGCCGGCGCCGCCGGTAGCGCGGCAGACACGGCGGCTCACGCCTATGACTCGACGAAGCGGCTGCTCGTGCCCGGCAGGCGCGAAGCTCCGGCCTTCGGGTCGGATGCGCCGATGTTCCGCTATGCCGCGATCCAGCGCGGCAGCATCGAGCAGACGATCACCGTCACCGGCGCGCTACAGCCGGTCAAGACGATCGAGGTCGGCTCCCAGCTGTCGGGGCAGCTCGCCCGGGTCTATGTCGACTTCAACGACACCGTCAGCAAGGACCAGCCGCTCGCCCTGATCGATCCGCGCAGCTTCGCGGCCAAGGTCGACGAAGCCAGGGCTTCCATGGCGGTCTCCAATTCCCTGGTCGACATCGCGCGCGCCAAGCTCGATCGCGCCAGGATCGATCTGCAGAACGCAAAGGGCAGCCGCGACGTGCTCGCCGCCAAGCTCGAGAGCGCCCAGGCGGTCAAGAGCTCGGCACAGAAGACCTTGCAGCGCAAGCTGGCGCTCCAGTCGCAAAACGTGGTGGCGACGACGACGGTCGACGACGCGCAGACCGAGTTCACGGCACGTCTGGCCCAGGAGCGCGAGGCCGAGGTCCTCATGTCGCTCAACGCCTACTCCGTGGACGGTGCCCAGGCCGACGTCCGCCGGATCGAAGCCGAGCTGCAACAGGCCCGCATGGCGGTGCCGGAGAAGGCGGCCGTTCTCGCCGCGGCCCAGGCCGATCTCGACCGCACCGTGATCCGCTCGCCGATCGACGGCGTCGTCGTCGGCAGGTTCGTCAACGAGGGCCAGACGCTCGCGGTTGGCCTCGAGTCGCGCACCACCTTCGTGGTCGCCCATCGCCTGGAAGACATGGAGATTCACGCCCAGGTCGACGAGGCCGATATCGGGCGCATCGCCTCCGGCCAGCGCGCCTATTTCACGGTGGATGCCTACCCCGACCGCCGCTTCGAGGCCGTGGTGCGGCAGGTGCGCAAGGCGCCGCAGAACCAGCAGCACGTCGTCACCTACACCGTCGTGCTGTCGACCTCCAATCTCGACGGCGCGCTGCTGCCTGGCATGACGGCCCTGGTGAAGATCGTGATCGAGCGGCAGGACGACGTGCTGAAGGTGCCGCTCGCCGCACTGCGTTTCCAACCGTCCGGCGCGCGTCCTGACCCGGCCACCGCGCACAGCGGCGTGTGGGTGCGCACTGCCGGCGGCTCGCTCCAGCGCATTGCGGTGACGGTCGGCGCGGCCGGCACCGAACAGGTCGCACTCAAGAGCGGCGACCTCGTCGAAGGCAGCCAGGTCGCCGTCGGCCAGGCCATCCGGCCGGCCGGCATGGAGTTTTTCGGAATCAGGTTCGGATCATGACTGCCCCCCTTCCCCTCATCAGTCTCCGGTCCGTATCCAGGACCTATCGCACCGACGGGGTCGCGGTGGCGGCGGTGCGCAACGTCAGCTTCGACATCGCGCAGGGCGAGATCGTCGCCGTGATGGGACCGTCGGGGTCCGGCAAGTCGACGCTGATGAACATGATCGGGCTGCTCGACCTGCCGAGCGAGGGTGAGGTCCATCTCGAGGGAGCGAACGTCGCCGAGCTCTCGGAAGATCGCCGGTCGTCCTTGCGCGCCCGCAGCATCGGCTTCGTGTTCCAGTCCTACAACCTGCTCGCACGCCATAATGCGATCGAGAACGTCGCACTGCCGCTGGTCTATGGCGGCATCAGCCGCAAGGCGCGCCTGGCGCGCGCCGAACAGAGCCTTCAGGCCGTCGGCATGCTGCACCGGGCCCATCATTTTCCGCGGCAGCTCTCGGGCGGCGAGCAGCAGCGCGTCGCGATCGCGCGTGCGCTGATCGCCTCCCCGCTGATCGTGCTCGCCGACGAGCCGACCGGCGCGCTCGACAGTCGCACCGGCGCCGAGATCCTGGCGCTGTTCGCCGCGCTCAACCGGACCGGCCAGACCATCGTGATGATCACGCATGACCCCGGCATCGCGACGCAGTGCCGGCGCACCATCCGCCTGCACGACGGCGAGCTCGTCAGCGACGAGACGCTGGTTCCGCTGCTGCCGAAACGGAGCGCGGTGTCATGACGATGCTCCAGGGTTTTCAGATCGCCCTGCACGCCCTGCGCCTCAATCCATTGCGCAGCTTCCTCACCATGCTCGGCATCGTGATCGGCGTCGCCTCGATCGTGACGGTGTTTGCGATCGGGTCCGGCGCGCAGCTTCGCCTCCAGGAGCAGATCCGCTCGATCGGCGCCAACGTGCTGATGATCACGCCGGGCGCCGTCTATCAGGGCGGCGTGCGCCTCAAGGACGGCAGCAAGCTGACGATGACCGAGAGCGACGTGCAGGCCATCCTCGAGCAGATTCCGGAGATCCAGGCCGCGGCCGGCTCGATCGCCGGGACGGCGCAGGTCATCCACGAGAGCAAGAACTGGAATACGACCATCAACGGCACCACGACCGGTCACTTCATGGTGCGCGACTGGCAGCTCGCGGCCGGACGTTATTTCTCCGGCACCGAGGAGGCCGGCGCCGGCAAGGTCGTGATCCTCGGCAGCACGGTCGCACGCGAGCTGTTCGCGCCGGGCGACGATCCGATCGGCGCGCAGATCAGGATCATGAAGGTGCCGCTCGAAGTGGTCGGCGTGCTCGATCGCAAGGGCCCGGCGCAGGACGACGTCGCCTTCGTGCCGCTCAGCACGGCCAAGCTGCGCTTCCTCGGCAGCGCGAGCAACATCAACCGGGATTCGGTCGCCTACATCATTGCCAAGGTGGCCGCGGACGGTCAGATGGCGGGCGCGCGATCGGAGATCGAAAGCCTGCTGCGGCAGCGCCACCGTGTCCCCGCCGGCCAGGAGGACGACTTCAAGGTCCAGGATCCGGCCGCCGCCATGGAAGCGCAGCAGGGCGCGATCCGCACCGTGGCGCTCCTGCTCGTCGCCATCGCCTCGGTCTCGCTGCTCGTCGGCGGCATCAGCATCATGAATGTCATGATCGTCTCGGTCACCGAGCGCACGCGGGAGATCGGGATTCGCCGCGCGCTTGGCGGGCGGATGCGGGACATCCGCCTCCAGTTTCTCTGCGAGGCGCTCGTCCTCTGCCTGCTCGGCGGCGCCATCGGCGTTGCCGGCGGCATCACGCTCTCGATGACCGTCGCCCGCATGGCCGGATGGATCACCTCGATCGACGGCGAGGCGATCGGCCTTGCCCTCGTCTTCTCGATCGCGACCGGCCTGATCTTCGGCTTCTACCCCGCCCACAAGGCGTCCAGACTCAGCCCGATCGAGGCGCTCAAGACGGAGTGAGAAGATGCCGGGGGCGGCCGCATCAACCAGAAGACCAGGGAGGAGCCAGTCATGAGCCCGGATCCGAAGGATTCGATTACACCGACGCCGCGTGAGCGTGAGCTGATGATGTTGATCGCGCGGGGCATGCAGAACAAGAACATCGCCTACGAGCTCAAGATCTCGGAGAACACGGTGCGGGCGCATATCGGCAACATCATGCGCAAATACCGCCTCCAGAACCGGACCCAGATCGCGATCATCTATGCGCTCAAGACAGTCCCGCTTTCGCTGCGGCGCGATCGGGCCAGGAGCGTAGCCAACCCGGCGGCCGTCAAGCCGGCACAGGCCCTCGCGCAGGCTCCGCGGGTGCCGACGGCGCCGGACTAACCGCCCCGGCCACAATCCCTTGGCAGCCCGTCGGGCAAGACACCCAAGACCGGGGTCAAGCGACCAGTATCAAAATAATTCTATTTATGCGAATTCGGAATTTTGTTAGACATTATTCACTCCGACCCAAGGAAGGCGGGCGTATCGCGATCGTCTGCTATGGCCTGGTACAATTTACTTGCGGCGCGGTTTGGCTAGGGCGGACATTGCACGAGGTCCGAGAAGGGCCACAAGCCGAAGCGACAAGCCTTATTCGATCACCTCGTCCGCGCGGGCGAGCAGCAGCGGCGGCACGATGACGCCAAGCGCCTTTGCGGTCTTCAGATTGATCGCCAGTTCGAACTTGATCGGTTGTTCGATCGGCAGGTCGGCCGGCTTCGCACCTTTGAAAATCTTGTCGACGAAAGCGGAGGCTCGACGATAGAGATCTCCAACATCGGCCCCGTAAGTCAGAAGGAAGCCCGCCTCTGCCAACTCTCTCTGGGTAGAGACGGCTGGCAGCCGATTCTTCAAGGCCATTTCTGCAATCTGGCTGCGGTGGTTGAATAACACACTATCTCCCTGCATGACGCACGCCTGCACGCGCTCCCGAACCATCAGCGCAAACGCCTGTTCAAGTGAGTCCAACCCACGGGCTTCGGCGGGGATAGTCGTCAACCCCAGTGTCGGCGCGATTTCCATCATCGCCGTCAGCCGGGTCCGAGTAGCCGCAACGTCCGGATTAAACAGAATACCCACACGCGAGACGCCCGGCAGCGCTTCCTTCAGCATCTCAAACCGCTTGGCAAAAATCTCGCCGCCCGCATCCACGGTCAGCCCGGTAACGTTCCCGCCGGGGCGCGCCAGACTAGCGACAAGCCCGGCGCGAACCGGATCAAGGCCGGTAGTCATGACGATCGGGATGGTCGTGGTCGCCTTCATCGCCGCTTCTGTGAGCGGATTGAACCCGGTGACGATGATGTCCACACGAAGCCGGACGAAGTCTGCCGCAAGCGCGGGCAGTCGTTCTATCTCGCCGTCGGCGAAGCGGTACTCGATGGCGACATTCTCGCCAAGTTGGTAGCCGAGCTTGCGGAGGCCCTCTTCGAACGCCTTAATGGAATAGACGCGCTCCCCAGTCCCCAATGACAGATATCCAACACGGTAAAGCCGCCCTTTAGGTCGCTGCGCCCGCGCGGTAGCCGACCACGCCGCTGCCGTACCACCAAAAAGCGTGATGAACTCGCGGCGTCGCATACATCCCCCTCAGGGAAAACTCGTCGACGCCTCAAGCCTATCACTTTCCGACGAGGCGGTGGGGTGAGAAAGGACTGCCAGTCGATCCTGGGCGCTGCGACCAATGTCCAAATTGGGTCAAAACCGGCAAGACGCTGATTGAGCAGAAAATTTCTGCTTAGATCCCAAAAGCCGGCGTTTGCACCTTTATGAGTGCACGCCCTTCTGTAATGGGCCCGATGATGTCAAGCCTCCCGAGTGAACGTCACGCCGCCGAACTCATGCTTCTGTCCGTGGTCAACGCCTGGCCGCCACATCATGCTGTCAGAGGGAGCGGTGAGCCTATCTAGATACGCGTGGTTCGTCAGATGACGGCCACTGGGCGTGTAACGGCTTCACCGGATCCACCGTCCCGGCGACGGGACTTCGGGCACTGGGCTTCAGTTCAGCCCGGTTGCGTTCTTGATCTCCTCCACGTCTTCTATGCCGCGATCGGCCCCGCTTCGGTCCATCG
>NZ_SPQT01000022.1 GCF_004571025.1 Bradyrhizobium niftali
GATCAGCGGCCAGGTTCGCCGTGTCACCAAAGCGATCCGCCGCGAGATGCGGCGTCGCGCCGCCGTCGAGCCTGTGATCGGCCATCTCAAGGACGACCACCGGATGCGCCGTAACCATCTCAAGGGCCGCGACGGCGACCGCATCAACGCCGTGCTTGCCGCCGCTGGCTACAACTTCAGCCTGCTTCGCCGCTGGCTCGCGGAACTTTTACGCGGCCTGTTATGGATACTCTGTCGCCACCTATCGCAACCACACCTTGCCTAAAACGGTGCTCAGAGACGTTCTTCACAAACGACTACAGAAAGACCATCTACAGACGGTCTTTCTGTAGGCGCCGGATAAATGCGCGCGGCCTTCCCCGCCGATCATAATAGTACCAGCCACTTTTGCGCGCAGATTATCTACGCAGGTGAGGCTTATCGTGTGAAGCCGGAAAACTCGGTGCAAATCACGGAACAAGAGAAGAGTTGCTTGCGTGCAACAAGCTGGCGCCTGCCAACTTGTTTGTTCGCGACCTCGCAGCTCCCGCTCCATCGCGGGGTGACTGCGGTTTTTTTTACCTTTACCCAATGCTTGCTCCGACCCGCCTGATAAGGCCGGTCGCGCCGCTTGGACACTAGCCTTTCTAGCCCCAGTTTACAGGCCGCGCGAAACAGATCAGCCCCAAGCTCGCCGCGCTCAAAGGGATTGACGAAAACGCCTTCACGACGCCGTGCCAACAGGCGCTCCAAGTTCTTCCGCATCGACAACGGGAGCATGCGGAGATCGTCGCCGCCTTCGGCAAGAATATCGAAGGCGCAGAACGGCACTTCGTAGTCGTGCTTACGCGAGTGAAGTGCATTGAAATCGGAGATGCCATCGACGCCGAGCACGACCGCTTCGCCATCGAGGACGAAGTGCTTCTGGCGGATTTTACGCGCGGCTTCCACGATCCAAGGATAGCGACTGGCCCAATTGTAGCCACCGCGCGTGATAAGGCGCACGCGTCCACAGTTTTACGGCTTGGGCGGCAGATCAGGAGCGATGTCGCTGCCCGTGCTCTCACCGATAGCCTGCTCCACTGCGGATGCGAGCACTGCAAGGTGTTCAGCCAGTTTGGCAAACAGTTCGCGCTTTTTGGGGTCCGTCGCCAAGTCGCGAATAAGGGCGCACTCAGCGGCGTCTCGCTGTAGCTTCTCCAGTTGGGCCTGCATGTCTTTCATCTGCGGCCTCGATGTTCCAGTGCGGGAACATTACAAATACCTGTTCCGGGTCACAAGTGAACAGAGCGATATCGCCGACGGGGACTAGCCTCCAATTGCGTGGCGCCTCCTCACGGCGCCAGCCCGTCGGACCGCCCGGCCCCGCAACTGTCCCCTCCGTACCGCCGCAAGGGGGCCGGGCTGGTCCGAGGGGCTTTGCGCAGCGTCAAAGCGATATCCTGCCATGTAGGACAGACTGGACGCGTAGCCGAACAACCTATTGTCAGGCTTCTGAGGTTATGAGGCCCTGGGCTCCTAGGCGCACCGGGCCTCGCCTTAACTGCCTATCCGCCCCTGACTGTGTGTTGATCTCGCAGGCGATGTGCGACAGGAGGCTAACGTGTCCGCCGAAAATTACGCCGATGATCTCCGCGCGACCGTGCGCTTTGCTCTAGAGACGACCCGTGCAATCGCGGTCTGCCCCTTCCATTCTCAAGTGACCATCCGCATAGGGGATGATGCGGCCGAGAGCCATGCTTTCGAGCGCGCGAAGAGAGTCGTCAAGAGTGACGGCACGAACTGGGACCCGAGGGCTCTTATGGGCGAGATTGGTCGGCAGCTAGGTGAAGCCGCTGACGGTGAATGTCCTCTTTGCGCGTCGTAGAGAGCCATCCGTCTGGCGCTCACCCGCGCATATTGTGCGAGCGCGGTTGCTGGCCGCTCGCAGGTGCTCGGCTGATGTTTGCGATCACCTGTTTCGTCGTTTTCGTTCTCCCGCACGAAGCAGCGTAGCTTGTCCGGCGTAGCGGCTTGCGAAGTCGGACGCTCAGTTCATCGCTTGGCTCGGCCAATCGGCTCTAAGCCGCCTGTACTTCCAGGAAACGCTCGGCGTAGTGGCAGGCGACGAGGCGGCCGTCGAGCGGGCGCAAGAGCGGACGCTGCGTGCGGCAGAGATCCGTCACATAGGGACAGCGGGTCGAGAACACGCAGCCTTTCGGCGGATCGAGCGGCGAAGGCAACTCGCCCTTCGGAACGATGCGCTGGCGTTTGCGACCGAGGCCCGGCGTCGCGTCAAGCAAGGCCTGTGTATAGGGATGCAACGACCGCGCAAAGATGCGCTCTTTCGGCCCATGCTCCACTACGATCCCCAGATACATGATCATCACGTCTTCGGCAATGTGACGCACCACGGCGAGATCGTGCGAGATGAAGAGATAAGCCAGCCCCAGTTCGCGCTGCAGATCGACCAGGAGGTTGAGAACCTGCGCCTGCACCGACATGTCGAGCGCGGACACAGGCTCATCGGCAACGAGCAGCTTCGGCCGCAGCATCAAGGCGCGCGCGATTGCGATGCGCTGACGCTGGCCACCCGAGAACATGTGCGGATAGCGGCCATATTGCTCCGGTCGCAGCCCGACCTTCGCCATCATGTCGAGCGCCTGCGCCCGCCGGTCTTGCTTGGAAAGTCTGGTGTTGATGATCAGCGGCTCTTCGAGTATGTGGCCAACGCGCTTGCGGGGGTTGAGCGACCCATAGGGGTTTTGAAACACGATCTGCACGGTGCGACGCAATGTCTTCACAGCGCTGGCCGGAGGATTGACCGCATCGACGCCGTCGAGCATCAGCGTGCCGGCGCTCGGCTTCTCGATGAGAGTCACAAGCCTTGCGAGCGTCGACTTGCCGCAACCGGATTCGCCGACGACCGCCAGCGTCTTGCCGGCTTCAAGCGCGAACGATACTCCGCCCACGGCCTGCAGATGCGCCGGTGGGCGAAACCAGCCCTGCTTGATCTCGTAACCGCGCCTGAGATCGGTGGCGGTGACAAGCGCCGTCATGACACGGACTCGCGCTTGAGGATCGACGCGCCGCCCCCATCGGCCGCGATGCGCTCATCCCGTGTCGGATCGCCGAGCGGATAATGACAACGGATCAGGCCGTCCATCCAGGGGCGCAGATCGGGGCGCACCTTTTCGGCCAGCGGCGTTGCATGGATGCAACGCGGACTAAACAGGCACCCCGGCGGTCGATCATGGAGCCCCGGCACCACGCCAGGAATGGTGGCGAGCCGTCCGCCATCACCTGCCTCCGGGCGTGCCGCCAGCAACGCGGCTGTATAGGGATGCTGTGGCGACGCAAACAGGCTCTGCGTCGGGCGCTGTTCCATGATCTGTCCCGCATACATGACGGCGACTCGCTCAGTCGTGTCCGAAACCACACCCATGTTATGCGTGATGAGGATCAGCGCCATGCCACGATCGCGTTGCAGAGACAGCAGAAGATCGAGGATCTGCGCCTGGATGGTGACATCGAGCGCCGTCGTCGGCTCATCCGCGATCAGGAGCTTCGGATTGCAGGCGATCGCCATCGCAATCATGACGCGTTGATTCATGCCGCCCGAGAGCTGGTGCGGGTAGGCCGACAGCCGGCTCTCCGGGGCCGGAATGCCGACTTGCTCCAAGAGCTCGATGACGCGGCGCCGCGCGGCCTTGCGATCCATCCCTTCATGGACGTGCAACGTCTCGGCCAACTGATAGCCGATCGTGAAAGAGGGATTGAGCGATGTCGTCGGCTCCTGGAAGATCATCGCGACGTCCTTGCCGGTGAGCGCGCACCGCTCGCGGTCGGACAAAGTCTGCAGATTCCGCCCCTCGAACAGCAGCTTGTCGGCTCGGACACGCCCCGGATAGGGCACGAGTCCCATCAGGGCCAACATGCCGACGCTCTTGCCGGAACCGGATTCACCGACGATTCCCAGCACCTCGCCTTTTTCGAGCGTGATGTTGACGCCATCCACGGCGCGCACCATCCCGTTCTGGGATGGAAACTCAACCGATAGATTTTCAATCTCGAGCAGCGGCATCAGATCGACTTCAGGAAGCTATCGCTTGAGCTTGGGATCGAGCGCGTCGCGCAGTCCGTCGCCCAGAAGGTTGAAGGCCAGCACGGTCACGAGGATCGCCAGGCCCGGAAGCGTGACGACCCACCAGGCCCGGAGTACGAATTCGCGCGCGTCCGCCAGCATGGTTCCCCATTCTGGCAGGGGCGGTTGCGCACCGAGACCCAGAAAGCCGAGCGCGGCCGCGTCCAGGATTGCGGTCGAAATGCCGAGCGTCGCCTGCACGATCAGGGGCGCTGCGCAATTCGGCAATACCTCCCTGAACATCAACCGAAGCCGGCCGGCTCCTGCGACTTTGGCCGCGGTGACGTAGTCCTTCGACACTTCGCTGATCACGGCGGCGCGCGCGATCCGCACGTAGTGCGGCAGGAGCACGATCGCGACCGCCAGCATCGCATTCATCAGGCCCGGCCCGAGGATCGCAACGATCACGATGGCGAGCAAAAGGCTTGGCAGCGTCAATGTGATGTCCATCAGCCGCATGATCGCGATCTCGATCAGGCCGCGGAAAAAACCCGCGACCAGACCGAGAATCGTCCCGGCGACCACCGACAACGTCACCACCGCGATGCCAATCAGAAGCGAAAGCCGTGCTCCGTGGATGAGACGGGATAGAATATCGCGGCCGATCGCGTCGGTACCGAGCGGATAGGCGGTCGATCCGCCCTGCTGCCAGAAGGGAGGCTTGAGAAAGGCGGTATTGTTGATGAGGATCGGGGAATGTGGCGCAACGAAATCGGCAAAGAGCGCGAGCAGAACTAGAACCACGATCACGACGAGGCCTGCCACGGCGCCGAAATTTGCTTTGAAATCTGACCAGAATTGCAACAGCGGATGCGGGGGCGCGTTTGCTTGCGCCACGACGACGGGAGTTTCGAGGACTTCGGCGGTCATCTTGTGTACCGGATGCGGGGATTGATCAGCCCATAGGCGACGTCAACCAGCAGATTGACGATCATGACGATCGCGCCGATCAAGAGCGTGCCGCCCTGCAGCACCGGATAGTCGCGGCGGTTGATGCCCTCGATCAGCCATTTGCCCACGCCCGGCCAGGAGAAGATGGTCTCCGTGAGGATCGCGCCGGTAAACAGGACGCCGACCTGCAGCCCAATCACCGTCACCACCGGGATCAGCGCATTGCGCAACGCATGGATCGCGATCACCCGGGAACGCGGCAACCCTTTGGCGCGTGCGGTGCGGATGTAATCTTCGCCCAGGACCTCCAGCATGGCGGACCGCGTCATACGGGCGATTACGGCGAGCGGCACCGTGCCGAGCACAATCATCGGCAGCACAAGGTGAGACAGGGCCGAGCGGAACGCGCCGAAATCACCAGCCAGCAGCGCATCGATCAGCAGGAAGCCGGTCACCGGTTCGATGTAGTATTGCACGGCGATCCGGCCCGACACCGGCGTCCATCCGAGCTGCACGGAAAAAAGCAGGATCAGCAGCAATCCCCACCAGAAGATCGGCATCGAATATCCGGTGAGCGAGATGCCCATCACCCCGTGATCGAAGATGGAGTTGCGCCGGACCGCCGCGATAATCCCGGCTGGTAACCCGAGGCCTAACGCAAACAGGATCGCGCAGACCGATAGTTCGATCGTCGCCGGGAACAACGTCCCAAATTCGGAAATCACCGGCTCATGGGTGACGATCGAGCGGCCGAGGTCGCCATGCACCAGCCGCGACAGATAGAGGCCGTATTGCACCAGCACCGGCTGATCGAAGCCGTAGTCCTTGCGCAGTTGCGCGTGCCGGGCCGGATCGATACCGCGTTCGCCCGCCATCGTCTCGATGGGATCGCCAGGGATCAGGCGGATCAGCACGAACACAAGCAACGTGATCCCGATGAAGGTCGGAACCACGAGACTCAGCCGGGTAAAGACGAACCGAAGCATGCCGTTTCCTGCCACCCTCCCAAGGGAAAGGGTAAAGAAAAATGGGCGGAGTAACAAAAAGCCACTCCGCCCTTGTCGTCTACTATTCCTTGACGTCGACGCCATAGAAATTGTGGCGTCCGAACGGCGACAGCTTGAAGTCAATCACTCTCTTGGTGACGGGCTTCAACTGCACCGCGTGCGCGATGGTGAACCAAGGCGCCTGCTCCTTGAAAATCACCTGCGCCTGCTCGTACAGCTTGGTCCGCTCGGCCTGATCACTGACCGTCTTGGCCTTCACGACCAGGTCGTCGAACGGCTTGTAGCAGAATTTGGCGATATTCGAGCCCGATGCCGTTTGCGCCGAGGCGCAGCCCAGCAATGTGTGCAGGAAGTTGTCAGGGTCGCCGTTGTCGCCGGTCCAGCCGAACATGCCCATCTGATGCTCGCCG
This sequence comes from Bradyrhizobium niftali, assembly GCF_004571025.1. Classification (GTDB taxonomy): domain Bacteria; phylum Pseudomonadota; class Alphaproteobacteria; order Rhizobiales; family Xanthobacteraceae; genus Bradyrhizobium; species Bradyrhizobium niftali. Next base: position 6,411 of record NZ_SPQT01000022.1, read on the forward strand.
GTCTGCAACCGCTTGCGGTATTCGCCCCATTCAAACGACTTGATCTCGGCCTTGACGCCGATCTTGGCGAGGTCGGCCTGCATCAACTCGGCAATGCGCTTGGCGTTCGGATTGTAGGGGCGCTGCACCGGCATGGCCCATAGATCGGTCTCGAAACCGTTCGGGTAGCCGGCGTCGGCCAGAAGCTTCTTGGCTTGCTCCGGATCAAAGGGATCGTCCTTGATGCTGTCGTTGTACGACCACATGGTGGGCGGGATCGGGTTCTTGGCCGCGATGCCGGTCGACAGATAGACGGCATCGATGATCGCCTTCCTGTCGATCGCCATGCTGATGGCCTTGCGCACGCGCACGTCATCGAAGGGCTTCTTCTGTGTCTGGAACGCGAGATAACCGATGTTGAGGCCGGGCTGCTCCAGCATCGTGACGTTCGGATCCTTCTTGATCGCGTCGATGTCGGCCGGGTTCGGATAGGGCATCACGTCGCATTCGCCCTTCTGGAGTTTGGCCCAACGAACGGATGCATCCGGCGTGATCGCATAGACGAGGTCGTCGATCTTGGCCTTGCCGCCCCAGAATTCAGGGAATGCCTTGTAACGAATCACGGCGTCCTTCTGGTACTGCACCAGATAGAATGGGCCGGTGCCGATCGGATCCTGGTCGATCTTCTCAGGCGTGCCGGCCTTCAGCATGGCATCCGCATACTCCTTCGACTGGATGGCTGCGTAGGGCATCGCGAGATCGGCGAGGAAAGGCGCTTCCGGCTGGTTGAGCGTTATCTTGATGGTGTAGTCGTCGAGCTTCTCGACCGACTTCAACAATTTCGGCATGCCCATGTCGCCGAAATAGGAATGGTTCGGACTCGTTACCTTGAAATACGGATTGTCGTCCTTCCATTGCCGCTCGATTGAGAATAGGACGTCGTCAGCATTGAACTCCCGCGTCGGCTTGAACGACTTCGACGTCGCATGCCACTTCACGCCCTTGCGCAGGTTGAAAGTATAGGTGACGCCGTCAGGCGAGATCGTCCATTTTTCCGCGAGGCCCGGCACCACTTTCGTGCCGCCGCGCTCGAATTCGACAATGCGGTTGTAGATCGGCTCATTGCCGTCGAACGACGTGCCGGTGGTGTTGATGCCGGGATAGAAGTTCTCCGGGCTGCCTTCCGAGCAGTAAATCAAGGTTTTGGCAGACGCGGTCGAGGCCGCCGCGAGCGCCGTAGCGCAGACGCCGGCGAGCAGGATTGATCTGTTCACTGTCGGAACTCCTGGTGAATTCTCTCGGCGCGGTTGACGCAGGCTGCGCCAAAGACGCCAGAAACGAGATTGCGATTGCGTATTGCAGCTGTCAATGCGTCCTGGGGTGACGGGATGACGTTTCGAAGAAAAGTCATCCGGCTCCGAAATCGTGCGCAGGTGGGGCAGCGGCGATTTTCTGCTTTAGTCCTGAAGGCGGACAAGAACCCGACCCGGTACGAAGTCGGTTGTGGGTCAAACTGAGAAGTCTGGGCGGGCGACCGGGAAGTCGGCTTTGCCCCCATGAACGGACATTCCTGCGAACGGCAGCTTTGCGCCAGAAGCTGTCCTTGGCGCGCTCGAAATCCAACTTTCGCTCTGCGAATCCCCTCCGCGGTCATGTGTTCAGTCCCGTCCAAGATCGTGGATTTCCGGTCGCATGCCCTCAGGCGTGACTTCGAGCGTCGCAAGCGTGATTGGCAGCTTGAAGCGTCGCCGTCCCGCGCTGCCCGGATTCAGGTAGAGAACGCCGCCGGCCGTGTCGATCTTCGGCACGTGAGAATGCCCGGAGACGATGACGTCGATGCCGGCGCCGGGATCGGCCTGAAGGGTCTTCAGGTCGTGCAGAACGTAGATCGACTTTCCCGCCAAGCGCACAAGGTTCGTGTCGGGGTATTCGCGAGCCCACTCGCCATTGTCCACGTTTCCACGGATGGCGGTGACAGGAGCGATCCGGCGAAGCGCGTCGATGATCTCGGGACGCCCGATGTCGCCGGCATGAATGATGTGTTCGACGCCCGTCAGGGCTCGTTCCGCCTCCGGCCTCAACAGGCCGTGCGTGTCCGAAATGATTCCAATCCTGAACATCACTTTCCGTCGTTCTAAGCTGCGATCGCCAAAAGACGATCGAGAAGTTCGACCTGAGCGGACAGCATCTTAGTCCGCGCGAACTCGATGTCGAACCAATCCGCGCGGTCTACTTCAGCAAAACTCTGCCGTCGACCGCTTCGGGGGGCCATTCGATATCGAAGGTATTGCTGGTCAGCGCCGCCGGGTCAAAATGGCCCTCGCGCAATCAAACCGAAGCGACGTTTGGCACGATGTTGCATTGACGATGCCTCGGAACAAGCGATGTGCTGTCAGCGGCTGACGCTGGGCGATCCAGCCCCGTTTCCGATAGCGCTGAGCGGGCATAAACCAATGATTGCGAGAAAACCTCAGCAGATGATCCTCGTCGCTTCTTCCCGGTGCTTTGGCCGCCCCAGCTTAGGCTGGGCACACCTGCGCGTTTGTGGCAGAATCAGAGCTTAGGACAGTACCTCCTCACCCAGCATTGGGTCACTTGGAGGCTTCCGGTTGACCCCATCGTTTTTCGGTTCGACGCGCATGGACAACAGGTTCCAAGTGCTATGGGAGGACGATGCCCGCGTCTTTTGCCGGGCTTTGTGTCCTGATTCCGATGCCACCTGCAGAGCTGTATTGGCAGTACATCCCAAGGCGAAGCATGCTTCGTCCGGCATCCTCGATCGGCTCGCTCACGAATTCGAACTGAAGGACCAGCTGGATGGCGCGTGGGCAATGCGCCCGCTCGGGCTGGAGTACGACGGTGGTCACCCTGTTCTGCTGCTTGAGTATCCTGGCGGCCAGCCACTCGAGCAGTTGCTTGGTGAGCCCATGGACATCGAACGCTTTTTGCGACTAGCAATCGAGATCGCGAGAGCCTTGAACAAGGTGCATCAGCGCGGCCTCGTTCACAAGGACCTGAAACCGGCGCATATACTGGTAAACTGCGACGACGAACGGATCCGGTTCACCGGTTTCGGTATCGCTTCGCGCCTGGTCCGGGAGCGACGCATGCCCGGGCCGCCCGAGTTCATCGTGGGCACGCTGCCCTACATGGCGCCCGAACAGACCGGGTGGATGAACCGCTCGATCGATTTCCGTAGCGACCTCTACTCGCTTGGTGTGACGCTCTATCAAATGCTGACTGGCTCGTTGCCGTTCACCGCGGCACATTCGATGGAGTGGGTACATTGCCATATCGCGAGAAAGCCGGTACCGCCCAGCGAGCGCGTGAGCACTGTACCGACTGCAATCTCGGCCGTAGTACTCAAGCTGCTCGCCAAGTCCGCCGAGGAACGTTATCAGGGCGCGACGGGCCTCGAGCATGATCTACGCCGCTGCCTGAATGAATGGGAAACCGGACGTCGGATCGAAGAGTTTGCACTCGGGCAATACGACACGCCCGACCGACTGCTGATCCCCGAAAAGCTCTATGGAAGAGACCGCGAGATTGAACTCTTGCTGGGCGCGTTCGACCGCATGCTCAAGAGCGGCGCGCCGGAATTGGTGCTGGTTTCCGGATATTCCGGCGTCGGCAAGTCCTCAGTGGTCAATGAGCTCCATCATCGGCTTGTTCCGTCGCACGGACTGTTCGCATCGGGCAAGTTCGATCAGTACAAACGCGATATTCCGTATTCGATTCTGGTCGAGGCCTTTCAGAGCCTCGTGAGGTCTCTTCTGAGCAAGAATGACGTCGAGCTCGCGAATTGGCGCCAAGCCCTTCAAGATGCGCTTGGCGCAAATGGGCGACTTGTTATCGACCTGATTCCTGAATTGCGGCTGATCATGGGAGAGCTGCCACCCGTTCCTGATCTCCCGCCACCGCAGGCACAAAACCGCTTCCATCACGTACTCCGACGCTTCATAGGGGTATTCGCACGTTCCGAGCATCCGTTGGTACTTTTCCTCGACGATCTCCAATGGGTCGACGCCGCCACGTTGGACCTGGTTGAGGATCTGTTGACCCGGACCGATCTGCAATACCTGATGCTGATCGGGTCCTTTCGGGACAACGAGGTCACGGCCGCCCATCCGTTACGGCGTAGGCTTGAGGGCATGGAGAACGCTGGCACAAACGTGCAGCAGATCATCCTTGCGCCGCTTGCCGGCGAACACATTTCGCGCCTGATTTCTGATGCTCTAGGCTGCGATTTGCTGCATGCGGCGCCGCTCGCGCGTCTGATCCACGATAAAACGGCCGGCAATCCATTCTTCGTAAATCAGTTCCTCCACGTACTTGCCGCGGAAGGCCTCGTCCGCTTTGATCATGAGGCGATGTGCTGGTGCTGGGATTTGGATCGCATTCACGCAAAAGGTCACACCGACAACGTCGTGGATTTGATGATCGCAAAGCTGGCACAGCTGCCGGCTGACACACAGGACACGCTGCGGGAGTTGGCCTGTCTCGGAAATTTCGTCGAAACCACGACACTCTCGATCGTCCTCGGGCGCTCCGAGCAGCAGGTTCATTCGGCGCTCTGGGAGGCGGTCCGCCAGGAATTGATCGAGCAACAGACCGGCGCCTACAGGTTTGTCCACGACCGCGTACAAGAAGCCTGCTATTCGCTGATCCCGGATCATCAACGCGCGGCGCTCCATCTACGAATCGGGCGCCAGTTGCTGGCGCAGACATTCGGGGAGAAGCGCGAGAAGGCGATCTTCGCAATCGTCAATCAGCTCAACCGCGGCGCGGCCTTGATCACCTCGCGAGATGAACGCGTGCAGCTTGCGGAGCTCAATCTGACAGCCAGCCTGCGCGCGAGGGCGTCGGCGGCCTACGCGGCATCGCTCAATTACGCCGCAACCGGTGCGGCATTGTTACCGCACGACTGTTGGGAGCGCTTCCAGCGGCTTGCTTTTTCGCTCGAGTTGCATCGCGCCGAATGCGAGTTCGTGACCGGCGCTGTCGTTGAGGCGGAACAGCGCTTACAGGAACTGACGACGCGAATCGCGAGTGCAACCGACCTTGCTGTCGTCGCACGCCGGCTGGTGGATTTGTATACGGCGCTCAGCAAGCCGGACCGCGCGGTTGACGCCGGTCTCGGCTGTCTGGAACGACTCGGGATTCGATGGCTGGCCCACCCAAGCGATGATCACGTCCGACAGGAATACGAGCGCGTCCGATCTCGCCTCGGAGACCGAGCGATCGAGGAGGTGTTGGATCTGCCGCTGATGACCGACCCGCTCGCACTGGCCATGTTGGATCTTTTGACGGCCCTCATGCCGCCTGCATTCTTCACCGATACGAACCTTCGCTCGCTGGTGGTCATCAAGGCGGTCGATTTCAGCCTGGAGTGGGGGAACAACGATGCTTCGTGCGTTCCCTACGTCATGTTCGGCGCCATCGCCGGCGCGCGCTTCGACGACTATGAGGCGGGGCTTCGATTGAGCCGTATCGGCACAGAGCTGGTCGAGCGACGCGGATTTTCGCTCGTTCAAGCGCGGACTTACCTGAACTATGGCAACCTTGTCCTTTCATGGACAAAGCCCCTCCAGCACGCGCGAGACGCGTTTCGACGCGCATTCGAGGCGGCGAGCAACAGTGGCGATATCACGTTCGCGGCCTTCAGCTGCGCCAGCCTGAATACCAATTTCCTTGCGGCGGGCGATCCGCTTGCAGAAGCACAACGCGAAGCCGAGCACGGGTTGCGGTTGACCGAGAAGGCGAAATTTGCGCTGATCGGCGACATCATAAAGCCGCAGCTTGGGCTGATCAGGATGCTGCGTGGCCTGACGCGGCGGTTCGGCGCCCTTCACGACAATCAGTCCGACGAGCTTCGGTTCGAGCGGCATTTGGCTGCTGATCAGGCACTCGCATTGCCTGAGAGCTGGTACTGGATCCGCAAGCTGCAAGCATGCTTCTTTGCCGGCGACTATGTGTCGGCCGTTGCCGCCGCGGCCAGGGCTCGGAGCCTACCGTGGTCACCACCTCAGCTATTCGAAACGGCGGAATACGAGTTCTATGCAGCACTGTCCCACGCGGCCTGCTGGGATTTGGCACCCCCTGAAGAACAGCAAGAGCACCTTGAAGCGCTGACGGCCCACCAGCAGCAGCTCGAACTGTGGGCGCAGAATTGCCCTGAGAGCTTCGCGAATCGCGCTCTCCTTGCCGGCGCAGAAATCGCCCGCCTCCAAGGCAGAGAACTTGACGCGGAGCGTCTCTTTGAACAAGCCATCCGCTCCGCCCGCGGCAATGGCTTCGTCCACCACGAGGGACTCGCTTACGAATTGGCCGCGCGCTTTTACGGCACGCGTGGCTTCGAAGAGTTTGCGCGCATCTATCTGCAAAGAGCGCGCGATTGCTATGTTCGTTGGGGAGCGGACGGAAAAGTGCGGCAACTTGAGGATATCCATCCGCACCTCAAGGAGGTGAGATCAGAGCCCGGCGCGATGAGCACCATCGGGGCGCCGGTCGAGCATCTCGATCTCGCCACCGTGATCAAGGTGTCTGAAGCGGTATCAGGCGAGATGGTCTTGGAAAAGCTTGTCGAGACGCTGATGCACACGGCCGTTGAACAGGCAGGAGCTGAACGGGGTCTGTTGATCCTGTCGCACGAGAACAACGAGCCGCGCATCGAGGCGGAAGCCACGACAACCGGCGAGAGAGTGACCGTCGAACTGCGTGATGCAGCGGTGACCGAGGCTCTGGTTCCGGAATCCGTTCTCTATTACGTAATGCGGACCAGAGAGTGCGCTGTTCTCGAAGATGCCGCCTGCCAACCTCCTTTTGCTACGGACCCCTACCTTGGTCAGCGCAAGCCTCGTTCCATTCTTTGCTTGCCCCTGATCAACCAGGGGAAACTTATCGGGGTGCTCTACCTTGAGAATACACTGACGCCTCACGTTTTCGCACCCGCAAGGGTTGCTGTTATAAAACTACTCGCCTCGCAAGCGGCAATCGCGCTGGAAAATGCGACTCTGTATCGTGATGTCAGAGAACGCGAAGCGAAGATCCGCCGCCTTGTCGACGCCAACATCATTGGGATCATCATCTGGGAGCTTGAAGGGCCAATTCTGGAGGCCAATGATGCGTTTCTGCGCATCGTGGGGTACGACCGTGAGGATCTCGCCTCCGGCCGCCTGCTCTGGACTGACCTGACACCGCCGGAATGGCTCGACCGCCACGAACGATGGTGGATCCCGGAACTCAAGAAGATGGGGAGCGTACAGCCGTTCGAGAAAGAGTATTTCCGTAAGGACGGAAGCCGCGTGCCGGTCTTGATCGGAATGGCTGCGTTCGACGAGCAACGGGACCAAGGTGTCTCCTTTGTCGTCGACCTGACGGAACGTAAACGGTCCGAGGAGGCTCTGCGGGAGAGCGAAGAGCGTTTTCGTACTCTCGTACAGTTCTCTTTCGACGTGTACTGGGAATCAGATGCAAACCATCGCTTCATCCGCCAGGAGTTCGCCGAAACCATTGCTGACGCTCCCGCGTCGGGCTCTGAACTTGGTAAAACGCGCTGGGAGGTGCCCTACTTGGAGCCCGACGAGGAGGCTTGGCGCAAGCATCGGGAGACGCTCGATGCCCACCTGCCGTTCCGTGATTTCGAGCTCGCGCGCCCGACGACCGACGGCCGCAAGCGCTACGTGTCCGTCTCCGGGATGCCGATTTTCGACGAGTCCGGGAAGTTCGTCGGTTATCGCGGCGTGGGACGGCACATCACCGAACAGAAGCGGGCCACGGAGGCCCTGCGCGAGATGCAGAGGGAGTTGGCGCATGCCAACCGCCTCGCCACCATGGGCGAACTCACGGCCTCGATCGCCCATGAAGTGAGCCAGCCGATTGCCGCGGCATCCATGAATGCTGGTGCCGCCGCGCGGTTCCTGGACAGAAACCCGCCCGATCTCGAGAGGGTCAGGCAATCACTGGGCTGGCTCATGAACGATACTGCTCTGGCCAGCGACATCATCCAGCGAATTCGCGATCTCATCAAAAAAGCACCGCCTCGGAAGGATAATTTGGATATCAACGAGGCGATCCGGGACGTGATTGAGCTTACCCGCGGCGAAGCGATGAAGAACGGCGTCTCGGTACAGACGGAACTTGCAGACAGCTTACCGCTTGTGGAAGGCGATCGTGTCCAATTGCAGCAAGTGGTCCTCAATCTGATTGTCAATGCCGTCCAGGCAGTGGGCACTGTGGCGGACGACGCCAGAAGGGTGCTTATCACCACCGGTGAGGTCGGCCCTGACCGTGTTCTTGTCGAGGTGCAGGACTCGGGACCGGGGTTGGCAGTGGAAAATCTCGAGCACGTCTTCACCCCCTTTTACACGACGAAGCCGGGCGGGCTCGGGGTGGGACTGTCCATCTGCCGTTCGATTGTTGAAGCTCATGCCGGGCGCCTGTGGGTGACCCCTAACCTGCCCCGCGGCGCGACTTTTCATTTCACCGTGCCGGTCTGTCCCGCAGACGCTTCATGATGATCTCGGGGGTTGGTGTACCACTCGCCGGTGGGCAGGGCGATGTTGTTGCAGGCGAGCGCTGAGAGGCGCTGAAGCCGACCGGGAACCCTGCCGCGCCGGTCTGGATTCCCGCGATGGTTGGGGTAAGGTTACGCTGCGGAGAACAATTACAAACGACATCCGGGAGGAAGCGATGCTCGACACCATGCTTAGCGCGCGCGTCCAGGTTTTCCTCGACAAGTTTGAAGCCGCGCTTGCGACGGGCGATCTCGACGCCGCCGTAGGAATGTTCGCTCCGGAATGCTACTGGCGCGACCTGGTTGCCTTCACCTGGAACATCAGGACCATGGAAGGCCGCGATCAGATCCGCGACATGCTCGCGCATTGCCTCGCGCATGTGAAGCCGCACAACTGGAAAACCGCCGAAGGTGAAACGCCAACCGAGGCCGGCGCCGTGACCGAATCTTGGATCACGTTCGAGACCGATGTCGCGCGCGGATATGGACTTATCCGCCTGCAGAATGGTCAGATCTGGACGCTCTTGACGACCATGGCCGAACTGAAGGCCCATGAGGAAAAGGCTGGCTTCAGCCGACCGCTCGGCGCCAGGCACGGCGTTAATCCCGGCGCCAAGACCTGGAAGGAACTGCGTGACGAGGAAGTCGAGCAACTTGGCTTCAAGACGCAGCCCTACGTGCTTGTCATCGGCGGCGGACAGGGAGGCATTGCGCTCGGGGCGCGGCTGCGCCAACTCGGTGTGCCGACGATCATCGTCGAAAAGAACGCACGCGCCGGCGATTCCTGGCGCAACCGCTACAAGTCGCTCTGCCTGCACGATCCCGTCTGGTACGATCACTTGCCCTACATCGATTTCCCCAAGAACTGGCCTGTGTTCTCGCCCAAGGACAAGATCGGCGATTGGCTGGAAATGTACACCAAGGTCATGGAGCTGAACTATTGGACGAACACCGTGGCCAAACGCGCCAGTTGGGACGACACCAAGAAGGAATGGACCGTCATCGTCGAACGCGATGGCAAGGAGATTGCTCTGCGGCCCAAGCAGCTTGTGTTCGCGACCGGCATGTCGGCCAAGCCGAACATGCCGAAAATCAAAGGCATGGAAGCATTTAAGGGCGAGCAACACCATTCCTCACGCCATCCCGGCTCCGGCGGCTACAAAGGCAAGAAGGTGGTGGTGATCGGCTCGAACAATTCGGCCCATGACATCTGCGCTGCGCTGTACGAGGCCGGCATCGACGTAACGATGGTGCAGCGCTCGACGACCCACATTGTGCGCTCGGATTCGCTGATGGCGACCCTCGGTGATCTTTATTCCGAACGTGCCGTCCGCAGCGGAATGACCACGGCAAAGGCCGATCTGATCTTCGCTTCACTGCCCTACCAGATTTTGAATCAGTTTCAAAAGCCGGTTTACGACAAGATCCGCCAGGACGACGCCGCTTTCTATGCCGGGCTAGAGAAGGCCGGCTTCATGCTCGACTTCGGTGACGACGATTCCGGGCTATTCATGAAATATCTGCGCCGCGGCTCGGGCTATTACATCGACGTCGGCGCCTCACAGCTTATCATTGACGGAAAAATCAAACTGTTCGCTGGACAGGTCGAGGAAATCACGCCCAACGGCGTCAGGCTCGACAACGGCAAGGAATTGCCAGCGGACGTGATCGTCTATGCCACCGGCTACAGCTCGATGAACGGCTTTGTCGCCGATCTCGTGAGTGCGGAAATGGCCGACAAAGTCGGCAAGGTCTGGGGCCTCGGCTCGAATACGAAAAAGGACCCCGGCCCATGGGAAGGTGAGCAGCGCAACATGTGGAAGCCGACGCAGCAGGAAGGCCTATGGTTCCACGGCGGAAATCTGCATCAGTCGCGACATTACTCGCAATTCCTTTCCCTGCAGTTGAAGGCGCGCTACGAGAGCATCCCGACGCCGGTCTACGGCCTGCAGACTGTCCATCACAAGGCCTGAAATTGCCGAGTGCACAGCGGGGCTCGCGGATTGCGAGTCCCATGCTATTTCCGGGTCTCCGCACTCGCCAGCGCAATGGCCGCCTTGTCTCGCTGAGACGACACAGCTGACTTAATCCGCCATGTCGGAAAGGGGCCATCAGCAGTCGCGGCGGACGTGGCCGGCAACACGCTCGAGACCAGAATACCGACGCTGGTGTGCGAGGGCGTCGAGTCAGCTACACAAACAAATCATGGGTCAGATGGTTCTCAACGCCTCTTGCGTGATCAACGGCGCTTTGCTCGGCGTGTGAAGGGCCAATCAGGTCTGCATCCTGGATCAGCGCTACTCCGGCTTTGTGCAGACCATATTCAACCGGTCCGTGGCCATCCTCAAAATTGTCTGAAGCTTTGGCCCCTGCCATATCATTCTTGAAATGAAAGGAATCTAAGGGCTCGGGCGCAGCTGCCGTTTGTGCCGGACCGGAGTGATCGGTAGCTTGGTCGTTGCCGCCAGCGTTCTGGCTCGGCCCTGCGGGCAGATTTTTAGAAGCGTTTGAATGCGCCTCGTGCAAGTCACGCTGCGATTGGCCGGAATTGACATGGCTTCCCGGTACATCATCCTTGACATGCTGCTCGGCAGTTGCGGAACCGTCCTCCGAAGCGTGTAAATCGTGCAATTGTCCACGATTGGCTTCGTGTCCGGTTGAGTCGTGCTTGGCATGCTGCTTACCGGCTGCTGCGCCGTCTTCCGAAACATGCAAATCACGCTGCGATTGTCCATGAGTGGAATCGTCTCCCGGTGGGGCGAGCTTGGTATGCTTCTTGCCGGCTGCTGCGCCGTCCTCCGAAGCGTGCAAATCACGCTGCGATTTCTCATAATTGGATCCGTCTCCTGCGGTCGCCTGTATCGTGCCGTGTTCGGCATTCCTCGACGCATCCGTTGCGGCCGCCTGTTCGAAGCCGTTATGACCGATCAAAGCGTCGATGGCACCGGATCCGGTGGGAGGGTTGCCGTTGCCGCTGACGCTATCCTCGCTCGCGGCTGCATCGATGATCTGAAGTTCGTCGCTTCTGCCGATGGCATCGCCTCGGGCAGCCTCGAAGGCAAACGATTCATGGTGTATTTCGGGGTAGAGCCAGGCCAAATTGTCGAAGCCGTTGAGGTTCGCATCGGCGCTGCCAGGAATATTGAGGGCGACCAATTCGCTGTTGCCGTTTGCGGCAGCCGACGCAAAGAGATCGCTCAGGCTATCGCAAACATTGAACGCCTGCGCGGGGCTGTTAAGGAGTTCGTAAATCGAGACTCCGACCGCCGTCATCATGAATGTGCCATAGCTGCTCAAGCCCGGCCTTGGAGGGTTGAGTGTCGGCAACGTGATCGTGTTGGCGGCAATATCGGCACGGGATTCGATGAGCTTGCTGGCCCGCGTCGGCATGTCGCCTACAGAATTCTCAACGCGGCCGGCTTTGGCCGTTTTGCCCGGAGCAGCGGTCATTTTTTGGGAGGTGATTTTGACGGTCACGACCGCGCCGGTGCCGTCTGCGGCCATTACCGTGACACTATCGGTATACGCATGACAAACTGTGGTCGCGCTCGCTGATTGAACGTCGTCTAGCGCGGCCCAAATCAGAGCTGCAAGCGCGCCGACCCCGCCGTAAAGGCGCGACAGGGCGAACGTTGCGAGCTCCGTCCGGTTTTTGGTCTCAAGCTGCGCAGATATGTGATCGATTCGCGCCTCGATGGTGCCTGTGGCGACCTTAAGCTGGCGCGCAATCTCCTTGTTCGACATACCGCAGGCGACCAGACGCATGATCTTGCGATCCTGGTCCGTCAGCGCTGCCAGCCCATTGTCGCCAAACGCGCCATTGCCTGCCTTGCGGGTAGCCGCCCGGTCCGCGGTCGGCGCCACCAGCCTCAGGGACTGCAACACGGTTTCGGGCTCCTCGCGCATCCGGATCGCAGTGCAGGCCCCCGCTGCGATTGCAGCAGCGAGATCGCCACGCGCAATGGACGCGGTGTAGAAGACCAGCCGTGTGGGAAGGTTCTCGGCATTGACGGCGGCGAGCATTTCAGAAGCCGTCACGTCAGAAAATCCGTCCTCTACAAGCACGATATCTGGCGTCAACCTCCGAACTGCTTCGAGGCAACCGGCTCCATTAATGCACGACGCAACGATCTTGAAGTCACGCTCCGCCGCAAATAGCGACGCAAAACCTTGCAGAACGATCGGACGGCGATCTGCTATCACGAGTCGGATACGAAGCATCTGCGCTACCTCGCCCGGCGTTCCGTCCTAACTCGCCCAGCAAATGCGGCCTAGGTTCAAGCGTCACTTTCAAGAGCAGCGCGCCAACGCACAACGCCCCTCTTGGTTCCGGTAGCTTAATAAGGCATCGAATGACCATACTTGCAACTGATCAGGCCACCGAAGAAGTGCGCTCGCAGCCGACAGAAAGCCCATCGAATTCGGCGATTACAGCACGGGAGAACGGAATTCGGATGGCCAAATCGTCCGCTTTGGGTCCAAAGCAGCGGTGGACGCCAAGTGGGATTGGCGTCCGGTTTGCCCCGACAGCCGACTGACACGCGCTTAATCGACCTTCGGCTAAGGGCCGATACCGGAAGTCAGGCATCGCACTCCGCAAGAGCACGACGGTCTAGCAATTCGAGCCGCCGCGCGAGCGACCGGACGGGCGAAGGTGTGCGGCTCCGCGCGAAGCCGCGATGAGCCGAAACGGCATCGTGTTCCGGTTCAAAGAGGAAACGTCTGTGGCCGGGCCGTTCGCCCCCAACAACAACACGCCGGTGACCCGGTGGCGCAAGCTGCTCGCCGATGCCTTTCGCGAAGATTTGCGGGAGGACCTGTGATGGATGCCTTCGCCGCGGCCGGCAAGCCGCGCGAAAGTAGGCTCACCACTGCCGCGGATGAGGAACTCATGGACGTCGCTCATCGCCCGCCCCCCATCCTTGTGGATCCTGACCTTCCGGAAGCGTGAAAGCGACGGGGAAGGTTTCGGCGGCCAGAGCATCGAGCGCGGTCTGCTCCTCGGCGAGGCGGCGTTCGATGAACTGACGTTCCAGCTCCGATAGCCTGGTCCGAAGCAGGCGTCGATAGCGGTGGATGTTGTTGCGGTGAGCACGAATGCGGGCAAAGCCTTCGTCGAGCATCGTCGCCTCTCCTGACGGTCGTCACGGTCCTTCTTGATGTTGAAAAGCGGGAAGCGAATTTCCCGACGCAAAAATATTCGGGCGATACCGGGAGTCAAGATTCCGGCGGCGGTCGAACCCCAAATCCTTGGCCGGATCACCCAACGGCATTTGCGCTGCCGCAATGGCTGACACCTCTGCACCGCGACCGAGCGCCGCATATGGATTTTTTTCAATCCGCCCCTTGAAACGACTTCTCGTTTTTCTAATTAGTTTTTCGCCGCGAGAGCGGTGTGCCGGGCGCCTTCACGGGTCCGGCGCGGGCGCCGGGCCGGGTATCAGACCCGCTGACTCCAGCCTTGCGCTCCTTGTATCCATCTTGCTCTTTGGAGGACTTGGTTATGAGGACCACCTTTGACTTCGCGCCCCTGTGGCGCTCCACCATCGGCTTCGACCATCTGGCCGACCTCGTCGACAGCACGCTCCGCCAGGCGAGCGAAGATCACTATCCCCCGTACAACATCGAACGTACCAGCGAGGACCACTACCGGATCTCGCTCGCCGTCGCCGGCTTCGGAGCCGACGACATCGCCGTGACGGCCGAGCAGAACGCCCTCACGATCGAGGGCAGGAAGCCCGAGGAAGCGGCCGGCGAATACCTGTACCGGGGCATCGCCGCGCGTCCTTTCCGGCGCGTGTTCAACCTCGCCGACTATGTTCAAGTGAAGGAGGCCTCCTTCCGCGACGGACTGCTGATCATCGATCTCGTCCGCGAGGTGCCGGAAGCCATGAAGCCGCGCCGGATCCAGATCGGAGGCGGCGCCTCTCCCGCTTCGCAGATCGAGCAGAAGAAGGCGGCCTGACGCCTGATGAGGTTCGACAGCGGAACGCGGCGCGCGCAAGCGCGGCTGCGCTCCCTGGCTCATGCAACAAAGGAGAAAAAAAAATATGGCAGTTCGTGATCTCATTCCTTGGTCGAGAAACCAGGAACTCGCGCCGGCGCGCGGCACCGATCCGTTCATGACGCTGCATCGCGAAATGAACCGTCTGTTCGACGATGTCTTCCGCGGCTTCGGCGGGACGGGCCTGTCGCCGCTCATGGAGGGGCAATTCGGCTGGCCCAAGATCGAGCTCAGCGAGACCGACAAGGCGCTGACAATCTCGGCCGAGCTTCCCGGTATGACGGAGAACGACGTCCAGATCGAAACCGCCAACGGGGTGCTGACCATCCGCGGCGAGAAGAAGAGCGAGCGCAACGACGAAGGCAGATACTTCACCGAGCGCTACTACGGCTCGTTCCAGCGGCAGATCGCGCTCGAGGATGTCGACGAGGACAAGGCCGCGGCGTCGTTTAAGAACGGCGTCCTGACGATCTCGCTGCCGAAGTCCGAGAACCCGCGCGCGGGGGTCAAACGCATCGCGATCAACACGCAGTAAAGACTATCACGGGCGGCGGTCTCCGCCGCCCGAACTCACCGAAAAACGTCCCGAGGAAAGGAGCGTAAAGGGAGCCAACCGATGACCAATGCCAACACGAACGCAGGCAATCTTCATCCCCTCTTCCACCCGGCCGCGCACTATACGTCTCCGGAGGACGTCTTGAACGACAATGCGCTCTCCACGCCGGAGAAGCGGATCATACTGTCGTCATGGGCCTCCGACATGTTCGCGGTCGAATCCTGTCCCGCGCTACGCGAAATTCCCGGCATGGGCCACACAATCCGGCTCGCGGACATCCTCGCGGCTCTGCGGCGCCTGGACGGCGACGACGATCCGCCCCGACCCGGCGGCGTCCCCATGCGGCTGCGGCGGCCCTGGGCCGCCGCGCAGCGGAGGTCCGCATGATGCTCACGCTAGGGCATGGGCCGTTCCGTTCATTTCCTTCATGAGCGAGTTGGGAGAGCGGCCCACGCAGCGAGCGTAGGCGAGACCCTAATCCCGCGCTCGGCGCAGGGCGGCCTCGAGCTTTTCCTTGCGCTTCTCCCAGCGGACCTCCTCGTCCTCGGCCCGCTTGTCCAAAGCCGCGCGCTCGGCTTCGATAGCGCGCGTTGTCGCGTCGTGCTCGGCCTTCGCGCCATCAAGGGCGGCCTGAGCCTTTGCGACCGTCTTCTCCCGCCGCTCGCGCTCCTTGGCCATGGCGGCTCCTTCTCGCCGGCGCTCGGCAGCGCGCCATGTCGCCGAGCCCGAATACGCATCCTACTGACGCGAGCAACTCGGCCGCCAGCCTCAGCATTTTCTTGCGGCCGCGCCGATGAATTTCGCGGGTAAGCGCGGTCCTCACACTACGAACACACAGGTGGCGGCAAGCCCAGCCGCCACCTCGCATCAAACGCCAGATGGAAGGACAGGCTGTGCTCCTAGAGAACAAGACAGCGATCATCTATGGCGCCGGCGGGGCCATCGGCGGCGCCGTGGCGCGGACCTTCGCCCGCGAGGGCGCCAAGGTCTTCCTCTCTGGCCGAACGCTCAGCAAGGTCGAACGCGTGGCGAGGGAGATCGTAGCGGCCGGCGGTACCGCCCAAGCCTTTCAGGTCGACGCCATGGAAGAACGGGCCGTGGAAAGCCACGTGGCCGTTGTCGTCGAGCAAACCGGGCGGCTGGACGTGTCCTTCAACGCCATCACCGCAGTTCCGCAGCCTGGCACGCAGGGTATTCCTATCGCTCAGCTGTCGGTCGACAGCTTCACCGCGCCGATCACGACCTACATGCGATCACACTTCCTGACGGCGCGGGCGGCGGCACGGCGGATGGCCGAGCAAGGCTCCGGCGTGCTGCTGATGCATACCCCTGAACCGGCGCGGCTCGGAGCGGCCCTGGTCGGAGGGATGGGTCCCGCCTGGGCCGCGATGGAAGCCTTTAACCGCAACCTGTCCGCCGAATTCGGTCCCAAGGGTGTCCGCGCGATCTGCGTGCGCTCGAGCGGCATGCCGGAGACGGAGACAATCGACGTCGTCTTCGGGCTGCATGCCAACGCGATGGGCATCCCCCGCGAGCAGTTCCAAGGCTTCATCGAGAGTCTGACGCACCGGAAGCGCTCGACCAAGGTCTCCGAAGTCGCGGAGATGGCTGCCTTCCTGGCTTCCGACCGCGGCAGCGGCATGACCGGAACCGTGGCCAACCTGACCGGCGGGCTGATCGTCGACTAACGGGCAGACGTCGCGAGGGCCGTCCTGGAGCGCCGCCTGACGTTCGAACCCATCCGGTTCGGGGCAAACGCCTTTCGAACGTCAGTTGCCCCGCACGACGAGAAATCGCGATTGACCGATGAATTCCTCGCCGTCCGTGGTCTCCACAACATGAGCGATGGTCGATCAGAACAGTCCCGGAAAGGAATCTTCCGTCATGGGTAAGCTGATGGTATCTAGTTTCGTCTCTCTCGACGGCGTCATCGAGGCTCCGATGGCCTGGGGAGGACGGTTCTTCGACGATGAGTGCAGAGAGTATGCTCTTCGGAAGCTCGACGACGTCGAGTACTTCCTGCTTGGCCGCAAGGCCTACGAGGCGTTTGTCCCGGCCTGGACTACCGTAACAGGGAATGCCTACATCGACCGGATCAACGAGCTGAAGAAGCTCGTGGCGTCGACGACGCTCAACGAGGTCAGGTGGAACGCGTCGCTCATCAAGGGCGACTTGGCCAAAGAGCTCGCCACGCTGAAGAGTCAGGTCGGCGGTCACATCCTGAAATACGGCATCTCGCAGTTGGACAGGACGCTGTTGGATAACGGGCTCGTCGACGAATACGACGTCTGGATCATGCCGACCCGCGCCGGTCAGGGCAAACGGGCCTTCGCCGACGTCGACGCGGACCAGCTCAATCTGGAGCTCATCCGCACGCACGCGTTCCGAAATGGCGTCGTGGTCCTCAAGTACCGCCCCAACTAACGTTGCGACCAAACCATCAGCAACGTGGCTTGCTTGGCCGCATCCGGTCAACGGCACCAGTTGCCGTGCCTAGACTCGAGAGGAAGACGCCATGAGCTACGAAAAGATCTTCGAATACGACCTCGATATCACCGGCGTGACTGACTACGGCGCCGATATGGAGGCGATACTTACAGGGCGAGAGAGTGTGCCGCTGCAGGGCGCTCAATTCGACCTCTCGCTCGCGGGGCCCGTCAAAGGGCGCGTAACGGGCACCCTGCGCGGCGTCGATTACCTGCGTGTGCGTCCGGACGGCCGCCGCGAACTCGAACTCAGGGGCACCATCGAAACCGATGACGGGAGCCGGATCGCGTTCTCCGCCGAGGGCGTCGGGTCCCCGCGAGACGGCGAGCCGATCGTCGAGCTGGCCGTGAAAATCGATCTCCTGACGGCCGTGGCCGCCTATTCGTGGGTCAACGCGAAACCGGCCTGGGGTTCGGGGTACGCGAACCTGGCCACCAACAAGATCCACATTGACGTCTATCTGCACTGACGTGCGGCCTGCCGACCTGTTCAGCAAGGCGCCCGTACATGAGGAACCACGATGACGCCAGCGAGTGACCCGCACTCGGCTCTGACCGCGCACCTCATGGAACGCTTCAACGCGGCGTTTCTGGAGTACGCGCCTGAGGTGCTTGATGATCTGGTAGCGGACGATTGCGTGATCGAGAACACACCGTCGCCGCACCGAACGGCGATCGGTACGTCGGCAAGGCAGCCTGCCTCCATGGCGGAGCATTGTCTCAAATCGTGGAGCGCGCTTTGACCAACATCTGGGGCGCGGACAGAACGATTCCAATCCGCGGCGTGAGCTTCGTGCGGGTACGCGACACCTTGATCGTCAAGGCGCTCGGCTACGCCAAAGGTGCGAACTAAGGTGTGCGTGCGGATGGCTGGCGGGACCTCGATTTGCGTCTTCGCCCGGCCGATGAGTTTCGGGCGGCCCGCGGTCTCCACAACATCAACAGCTGTCGATCAGAGGAGTTCTGGATCATGTCGTCGGAGAACGGGGTGTTGCGGGGCAAGCGCGTGGTCGTGCTGGGCGCCAGCCGCGGCGTCGGCCGCGAGATTGTGCTGCATGCGTCGGCCGAGGGTGCGCAGGTCTTGGCGGTCGCCAGGCAAGCGCACGGCTTGGCCGATCTTGAAAAAGAGATGCGGGGCGTCGACACGCTGGCGCTGGACGCGGCCTCGGAAGCCGCGCCGCTGAAGGTCTTCCGAAGGGCGAGGCCCGACCTCTTGGTGATATGCGGCGGCGCCACCCCGCCGACCCGTCCGATGTCCGAGCTGAGCTGGGCCGAATTCGGCATCAACTGGGAAGTCGACGCCAAAATGGCATTCCTGTTCTGCCGCGAGGCGTTGCGGTTGCCGCTGGCGCCGGGCTCGGTCGTCGTGATTATCTCCAGCGGCGCTGGTCTTGGCGGGTCGCCAATTTCCGGCGGTTACGCCGGCGCCAAGCGGATGCAGATGTTCATCGCCAAGTACTGTCAGGCCGAATCCGATCGCCGCGAGCTTGGCATCCGCTTCGCGGCGCTGGTGCCCTCGCGCGTCATGCCGGAGACCGACCTCGGGCAGGCCGCGGTGAATGGCTACGCCAAATACCTCGGCGTTCCGGCGGAAAAGTTCCTCGAGAACATGGGCCCGCGGCAGTCGCCCACGGATGTTGCCAAGGCGGTCCTCGACATTGCGATGAAGCCACCGGCAGAGCCGGGATCGATCTTCACCATTTCAGCCGATGGCTTCGCGGCGGCAAGCTGAAGATGGCAAGATGGACGAGCTGCGCAGCCGGAAAGTCGAGGGGGGCGTCATGAAAGATAAGGAGCTCGTGAGCTCTGTGGGCGACACTCCGCCCAGTCGCGCCGACTTCGCCAAGGCGGCCGAGATGCGCCACCGCGCGCTCAAGCTGCACTGCTATCGCATGCTTGGGTCTCTGCACGAGGCCGAGGACGCGGTCCAGGAAACCATGCTGAGGGCCTGGCGGGGTTTCGACGAGTTCGAGGCGCGCTCCTCGATCAAGAACTGGCTCTACCGGATCGCGACCAACGTGTCCCTGAACATGATCGCGAGCCGTTCGAGGCGCGGCCGGATGATGCCCGATCAGGTGGAGGGCCCGGCGACCCAGAGGCCGCAGGGGCGCCCGGACACCGGGACCCTGTGGATCGAGCCCTATCCCGACGCCGAGCTGGCGAGCCTCCCCGATCCCGCTGCGGGGCCAGATGCCCGCTACGAGCTACGTGAGTCCGTCCGGCTCGCGTTCGTCGCAGCGATCCAGCAACTGCCGCCGCGTCAGCGGGCCGTGCTGTTGCTGGCCGACGTCATGGGCTGGTCCTCGATCGAGGTCGCCTCCGTGCTCGATGCTTCCGTTGCGTCGGTGAACAGCGCCCTGCAGCGGGCGCGGGCCAAGCTGGCCGCGATCGATCGCGATGTTCGACAGGCCCCGATGACAGACGAACACCAGCGGAGCCTGCTCGAGCGGTACGTGCAGGCCTGGGAAAGCGCGGACCTAGAACGGTTCGTCGCGCTTCTGAAGGAAGACGCCGTCTATGCGATGCCTCCGTGGCGAGAATGGTATCGGGGCCGCGGTTCGATCGGGGATTTCTTCGGGGCTGTCTGGCCCGCCTATCGCGGCTTTCGGCTTGTTCCGGTCGGCGCTAACCTCCAACCGGCCTTCGCCCTCTACACCCTCGGCGCCGAAGGGCGCTGGAACGCACATTCGCTACAGCTTCTGTCGCTGGACAGAGACGGGATCGCGACGTTCACGGCGTTCATGCAGCCGCTTGCCCAGAGGCTTTTCGCGGCATTCCAGCTGCCGACCATCCGGGAAGCCTGATGGTTCTGCGCGAGATCGGTTGGGCTTGGATCCGTGATCTCATGTCTCTCGAGGCTTCGGCGGCCGCAGGCAACTTCACGCATGCCGCCAAGGCTCCGACGACGGAAACTGAAGGGTTGGCCCGTATTTGGATGAGCCATCGATGGATTTCATGAGAAGATTGGAGGAGCGAAGGAGCGGCGCTACCCGCGAAGTTGCTCGATCGTCAGATCCTCGTCGCGCACCGATTCAGTGGATCGTCAGAGCGATCCACCGCAGGGCTTGCCGCCGGGATAATCGACTTCGGTGGATCGCTCTTCGCGAGCAGCGATCCGCCAGCCCCTCGTCTTCGACCCTCGCCCCGCCATAGCGGCGCTCGGATTGAGCCAGCGCAAGTCTCATTCCACGGAAGTACGTCCCTTGCGCCACATCCATGTTCATGGCGGTCGGCAACGCCTGCACGCCCTCGATCATTTGCCGAAGGACGTGGTACTTCGTCGGCACCATGTCGTTGGCCCGAAGCATGCCCAGGTGGCGCTTCACCGCCTCGATGTCTGCTTCCGAAAGGCCTTCGGCGATCATGCGATCGCGATCCTGTGGACGCACGGTAGCGCCATGTCCTTGGGCATCGAGCAGGGTGAAGGTCCACAAGGCCCACTTATCGTCGGATCGCGCCTGGTCGACGTCAAAGTCAGGCGCGTTCTTGGCGGCGAGCGCCACCAAATCCAGCTTGGCGACCTGCTTCTCGACGATAGCATGGAGCATTGTCTCGATTTGAGACCGTGACAGCTGATCCGTACCATCAGCAAGGATGGCAACATCATCCAAGAACAGGTTGACCTGGGTAGCCAGGCGGCGAGCCGCCGCGCGGTTCGACGTTTGCAGGCTCATGGAAAGATGCTGGCGGCCGAGCACCTTGGCAAGCGCGCGAGGGGTACGGCGCCGCCAATAGTAGACGGCCTGGCGGCGAAAGATGTGGAAAGCCATTGCAGCAGCGCCCCAGCCAGGCCGGTTTCGGCAGCAATTTCAGGGGAACTGGGACCTCTGGCTGGGGCGGGAGGGATCGAACCTCCGAATGGCGGAATCAAAATCCGCTGCCTTACCGCTTGGCTACGCCCCAACAGGCGACCCGGGGTCGGTGGAAGAACTGGCTACCGCAGATTCCCTTCGGTCGCAGCCGGTCTATAGGGTGCGGCGCGGCATTTCAACCGCCTGGAGGGGCAAAATACCACAGCTTCCGGGACCGGGCGCACCACACTCTATCATACGTCCGGGCGAAGACCCGTTCCGGGCCGGAGCCGTCAGGCGTCCAGGCAGTTGAGACCACCTGCGTTTCATGGGAAGACGACGCCAATATCAGTCCACGGGAGTGAGCCATGACCTACCGCGCGCCGATCTCTGACATGCTGCTGTCGCTCAATCACGGCGCTGGCCTGAAGGCCGCCGTGGAAGCCGGCCATTACGGCGATTTCGACGCCGACATCGCGGCCGCCGTGCTGGAGGAAGCCGGCAAGTTCGCAACCGACGTGCTGGCGCCGCTCAACCGTGTCGGCGACGAGCACGGCATCAAGCTCGACGCGGGGAAAGTCACGACCGCGCCAGGCTGGCCCGATGCCTACAAGCGCTGGACCGAGGGCGGCTGGAACGCGGTGTCAGGGCCTGAAGCCTTCGGCGGCCAGGGCCTGCCCGTTGCGATCAACGCCGCCTGCACCGAGATCTGGAGCGCCGCCAACATCGCCTTCGGCCTGTGCCCGCTGCTGACGGCGTCCGCGATCGAGGCACTGGATGCGCATGGCAGCGAGGAGCTGAAGAAAATCTATCTCGAAAAGCTCGTCTCCGGCGAATGGACCGGCACCATGCAGCTGACCGAGTCGCAGGCCGGCTCCGACGTCGGCGCGCTGCGCACCCGCGCCGAAAAGCAGGCCGACGGCACCTATCGCATCAAGGGGACGAAGATCTTCATCACCTATGGCGAGCACGACATGACCGACAATATCGTGCATTTCGTGCTCGCGCGTCTTCCAGACGCGCCCGCCGGCACCAAGGGGATCTCGCTGTTCCTCGTGCCGAAGTTCATGGTGAATGCCGACGGCTCGCTCGGCGCGCGCAATGACATCTATGCGTCGGGCGTCGAGCACAAGCTCGGCATGCACGCGTCCCCCACCTGCACCATGACCATGGGCGATCATGGCGGCGCGATCGGCTTCCTCGTCGGCGAAGAGAACCAGGGCATGCGCTGCATGTTCACGATGATGAACCAGGCCCGCCTCGGCGTCGGCCTCGAAGGCGTCGGCGTTGCCGATCGCGCCTATCAACAGGCCTTGTCCTATGCGCAGGAGCGCAAGCAGGGCCGCGCCGTCGGCAAGAAGGGCGACGGCTCGGACGCGATCTTCGTCCACCCCGACGTCAAGCGCATGCTGATGCGGATGCGGGCGCAGACCGCGGCTGCGCGCACCATCTGCTACGCGACCGCGGTCGCAATCGACGTTTCGACCCGCGCCAAGGATCCAAAGGTCCGCGCTGACGCGGCCGCGCGCGCGGCGCTGCTGACGCCGATGGCCAAGGGCTATTCCACCGATATCGGCAACGAGGTCGCCTATCTCGGCGTGCAGGTGCATGGCGGCATGGGCTTCATCGAGGAGACCGGCGCCGCGCAGCACTATCGCGACGCCCGCATCACCGCGATCTACGAGGGCACCAACGGCATCCAGGCGATCGACCTGGTCACGCGAAAGCTCGCGGCCAATGGCGGCGCCGCGGTGTGGGCGCTGCTCGACGAGCTCTCGGCCATCGTCAAGCAGGTCGGAGCCTCCAACGATCCGGCTTTCGGCACCACGGGCGCAAAGTTGCGCGAAGCGCTGGACGCGCTGACGCGCACCAGCAAATGGCTGCTCGAGCGCGTCACGTCCGCACCGAACGAGGCGCTTGCCGGCGCAACGCCGTATCTCCAGCAGTTCGGCGCCACGCTCGGCGGCTGCCTGCTGGCGTCCGAGGCGCTCGCCGCGAAGGGCGACGGCCTTGCCGATGCGCCGCGCTATGTCTCGCTCGCGCGCTTCTTCGCCGAGAACATCACGGTGCAGGCGGGCGCGCTGGAGCGCACCGTGACGGAAAGCGCGGAGTCGGTCGCGGCCGCGGATGCGGTGTTGCTGGGGTAAGGTCTACGCTCCTCCCCGCTGTCATTCCCCGCGAAGGCGGGGAATCCAGTACGCCGCGGCCTCTCGGTAAACTACTGGATCGCCCGATCAAGTCGGGCGATGACACCGAATGTTGGGGACGCAGTTGGCCCACAGTCGGTCATCCTGGAGCTTCGCTCCGTCCGGGCTATGAAGCTGCGAGCTTCGCCCGTCTCCCCGGCCGCCACAGCACGATTCCCGCGGCCACGAGGTCGAGCACCACGCACATCGCAAACGCCATCGTGTAGTCGCCGGTCAGGCTGCGCACGAGGCCGACGATGCCCGGGCCGAAGGCGCTGACGACGCCGCTGATCGACGTGCCCAGGCCCATCGCGGCGGCAAAGGAACTGGCGCCGATCTCGCGCTGGATGATCAGGGGCGGGAACGTGATCATGTTGCCGATCGAGAAGCCGTACACGGCACAGCACACCAGCAGCGCCGTCGGGCTCGTGCTCTGCACCAGCACGAACAGCGCCGCCGCCTGGCTCGTCATCGACGCCGCGCAGGCCAGTCGCGGATCGAGCCGGTCGACGAACAGGCCGAGCGACAGGCGCCCGACCACCGCCATCGCAGCCATGATGGTGACGGCAAGGCCGGCGCTGGCGCGCCCGATCAGCGGTTCGAGGAACGTCACCTGGTGGATGATGAATCCCATCTGCGCCAGCAGCGCGATAGCGATCGGCAGCACCATGGTCCAGAACGCCGCGTTGGCGAGCAGCGCCTTGCGGGAATGAGCCGGCGCGGGCGCATCGCCATCGGCGGGGCGCTCACCCGATGCCGGCGGCAGCCCGGCCGGCCAGCGGATGAAGCCGACGACCACCGGCAGCACCAGCAGCACCATCACCATCGTGGCCGACAGCATTGCCGAACGGAAGCCGATGCTGCCGGTCAGCGACAGCAGCAGCGGAACGAGGACGATGCCGCCGCAGGTCGCGCCGTTGAAGGCGAGGCTGAGCGCGAGGCCACGGCGCCGATCGAACCAGGAGTTCAGCACCGTCGCGATCACCACGGTGCCCATGCCGGTCCAGCCGACCGACATCAGCGCATAGGCGAGATAGAGCTGCCAGGGCGTCTGCATCAGCGCCAGCAGCACGGTCGATGCGCCGAGCGCCGACAGGCCGCACAGGATCAGTGAACGCAGCCCGATACGGGCGAGCAGATCGTCGGTGAAGATGACCAGCACGGAGGTCAGGAGAAACGAGAAGGTGCTGGCCGCGGAGACCAGCGTGCCCGGCCAGCCATGGGCGCGCTGAAGCTCGGCGAGATAGACGCCCTGACCATACAGGCCGAAGCCGAACATGAAGAAGGCCATCAGGAAACAGGCCAGCACGACCCGCCAGCCGCGATAATGCAGCGAGGATTCGTCGACACGCGTTGCTGCAATCATCAATCGAGCAATCGGCCAAATGGAACGGCGCGATCGTGCACCACAACCACCGGTTTTTCAAATTAAACATTGTAGCCATTTGTTGCATTGCGCAATGGAGCGTGCAAGACAATACAACCGGCGCGATCTGACGCGATGCGGTTCCGGGACGGAAGTTATGACAGCGGTGTCATCCACCGGGCTCACGGGATCGCTTTCGAAAAGGTCGCGCGGGCGGATTGGCACGCCTGCGAGATGATGTAGGCTGATGTTTGCGAGACTCGCCAAGGTCAAGCGTCGCGGCGAGCGCAGGGGGTCCTTATGCCGAATGGCAATATCATCGTCGCCGAAGAGCGTGGAACGCGCGTGATCACCCTGCGCCGCCCGGGCAAGAAGAACGCGATCACGCAGGACATGTATCGGGAGATGAGCCACGCGATCGACACCGCGCAGAACAACCCGGATATCCGCTGCATGATCATCACCGGCGGCTCCGGCGTGTTCACCGCCGGCGACGACATCGACGATTTTCTGAAGGCCGACACGGCACGCCCGGAGACGCTGTCGAACGGCGCCAGGTTTCTCTATTCGCTCGCCCTCAACGTCAAGCCGATCATCGCGGCCGTCGACGGCGCTTCGATCGGCATGGGCACCGTGATGTTGTTCCATTGCGACTACGTGCTCGCATCGAACGCGGCGACCTTCTCCGCGCCCTATATCCACCTCGGGCTGGTGCCGGTCGGCGCCGCCAGCCTCTTGATGCCGAACACGATGGGTTACCAGCGCGCCTTCGCGATGCTGGTGATGGGACGGACCTTCACCGCCGCGGAGGCGCACGCTGCGGGCTTCGTCAACACCGTGGTCTCGCCGGGGCACACCGAAGTCGAGGCGCGCAAGGTGGCGCGCGAGATCTGCCGGCTGCCCGCCGAGGCGGTCGCGATCTCGCGCAGGCTGCTGCGTACCCCACCGGAGGAACTGACCCGCCGCATCGACCAGGAGACCCATCTGTTCGGCGAGCGTTTGAAGTCGGACGACGCCGTGGCTGCATTCAACGCGTTCGCGAACAGGAAGAAGCGATAGAGCCCGCTTTCCCTCTCCCCTTGTGGGAGAGGGTGGCTCACCGCGTAAGCGGCGAGACGGTGAGGGGTTGCTTCCGCGAGCACCCCTTTCGCATCGTCATTCGCGGATAGAACCCCTCATCCGGCGCTTCGCGCCACGGGGAGAAGGAAGGAATCGCGGTACGTTCACGACAATGCTTCGTGAAATCTTCGCGCTGAACGACTAATCTGGTTCCATGCGACATCTTCTCCGCCTGATCACTTTCGCCCTCGCGCTCGCCGCCCTGCCCTCCTCTGCCCAGACCGCCGCACCGGTCGAGCTGCGCATCCTTGCGATCAACGATTTTCACGGCAATCTGCGGCCGCCGCCCGGCGGCATCCGCATCAACGATCCCGAGGATCGAAGCAAGAAGGTCATGGTGGCGGCCGGCGGCGCCGAGTATATGGCGACGCTGGTGAAGCAATTGCGCGAAGGGCACAAGAACACGATCTTCGTGGCCGCCGGCGACCTGATCGGCGCGAGCCCGTTCCTGTCGGCGATGTTTCACGACGAGCCTTCGGTCGAGGCGCTCTCGATGATGGGGCTCGCGATCACTTCGGTCGGCAATCACGAGTTCGACGAGGGCAAGGCCGAGCTGCTCAGGATGCAGAACGGCGGCTGCCATCCGGTCGACGGCTGCCAGGGACCGCATCCCTTCACTGGCGCCAAATTCCACTACCTCGCCGCCTCCACCGTGGAGACAGCGACCGGTCAAAGCGTGCTGCCGCCGTTTGAGATCCGTGAGTTCGACGGCATTCCCGTCGCCTTCATCGGGCTGACCTTGAAAGGCACCGCTGGCATCGTGTCGCCCTCGGGCATTGCCGGCCTCGAATTCCGCGACGAGGCCGAAACGGTGAATGCGCTCGTGCCGCAACTGAAGGTGCGCGGCGTGGAAGCGATCGTCGTGCTGATCCACGAAGGCGGCGAGCCCGCCGGCGACTACAATGAGTGCCCGGGCATTTCGGGGCCGATCGTCGAGATCGTGAAGAAATTCGATCGCGCCGTCGACGTCGTCGTCAGCGGCCACACCCATCGCGCCTATGTCTGCGATATCGACGGACGGCTGGTGACCAGCGGCGACAAGTACGGCACGCTGGTCACGGCGATCGATCTCAAGCTCGATCCGGCGACGCGCGACATCGTCGGCGCCAAGGCCGAGAACGTGATCGTCGCCAATGCCTCGCTGGCGAAGGACGCGGAGCAGACCGCGCTGATCGAAGCCTATGACAAGCTCGCCGCGCCGATCGCCAACCGGCCGGCCGGATCGGTGACGCAGACGCTGTCGCGCATTCCGAACGAAGCCGGTGAAAGCCCGCTCGGCGACGTCATCGCGGACGCGCAGCTCGCCGCGACGAAGGAGGCCACGAATGGCAGCGCTGTCATCGCGCTCACCAATCCCGGCGGCATCCGCACCGATATCGTTCCGAAGGAGAACGGCGCGGTGTCCTTCGGCGAGCTGTTCGCGAGCCAGCCGTTCCGCAACCGCCTCGTCACCATGACGCTGACGGGCAGCCAGCTCAAGGAGATGCTGGAGCAGCAATGGCTCGATCCGAAGCGGCCGCGAATCCTTCAGGTGTCGAACGGGTTCAGCTACGCCTGGGATGCGTCGAAGCCGTTCGGCGAACGCGTGATGGCCGAGAGGATGACGCTCAACGGCAGGCCGATCGAACCTGGAAGCGGCTACCGCGTCACCCTCAACGATTACCTCGCCGTCGGCGGCGACGGTTTTACGGTCGCCAAGCAAGGTGCGGCCCCGCAATATGGCGGCTACGACGCGGACGCATTGTTCGCGTTCTTCCGGGCGCACGGGCCGATCGGCCCGCTGCCGCCGAGCCGCATCCTGCGCGTGAATTGATTCGGATCAAACGGGCCGGAACGGGACAACCCTTTGCCATTCCCGGTGAAGCGCATAGATTGGGTTTTGCATTGCGTTTTGGCGCCGGATGCGCCAAGCGACGTCAAGAGCCCGTTCCCAGTGAGCCCGACCTGATGAGCACGCTTCTCCTCTCCCATAAGGCCTGCCTCGACCACGTCACGCCGCCGGGACATCCCGAAAGGCCGGACCGCCTGCGCGCAGTGGAGGAAGCGCTGTCGCATGAGCGTTTCCAGTTCCTCGTCCGCGACCAGGCGCCGGAGGGCGATCTCGATCTCGTGACGCTGTGCCACAACGAGCATTACGTCACCGAGCTGCGCCACATCGCGCCGACCAGCGGCCTCGTCTATATCGACGGCGACACCTCGATGTCGCCGGGCACCTGGGAAGCGGTGATGCGCGGCGTCGGCGGCGCGGTCGCGGCGACCGAAGCGGTAATGGCGGGCGAGCACCGCAACGCCTTCGTCGCGGTGCGCCCGCCCGGCCATCACGCCGAGATCGGCAAGCCCATGGGCTTCTGCTTCTTCGACAATGTTGCGATCGCCGCGCGTCACGCGCAGCGCAAATACGGCATCGAGCGCGCGGCCATCGTCGATTTCGACGTGCATCACGGCAACGGCACGCAGGACATCTTCTGGTCGGACCCCACGGTGATGTACTGCTCGACGCACCAGATGCCGCTGTTTCCGGGCACCGGCGCGAAGGGCGAACGCGGCGACCACGACACCATCGTCAACGCGCCGCTGGCGTCCGAAGATGGTGGTCCGGAATTCCGCAGCGCTTTCGAGAACCTGATTCTGCCGCAGCTCGAAAAATTCAGCCCCGAGCTCCTCATCATCTCTGCGGGCTTCGATGCGCATTATCGCGACCCGCTGGCCTCGCTGAATTTGCGCGCGGAGGATTATGCCTGGGTGACGCGCAAGCTGATGGACCTTGCGGACAAGTCCGCGGGGGGCCGCGTTGTTTCGGTGCTCGAGGGCGGTTACGACCTGCAAGGACTGAAAGAATCTGTTACGGCGCATGTCGGCGCCCTGATGGGCGCCTGACGAGCCCGCCACATTAAGCCCGCAAAACCCTGCTTCTTCTGCATGTGAAGCGAATCGGGCAATCGGAAACGGATATGGCCGAAAATACCCAAGTCGACGTCTCCAGGCTCACCTTCGAGCGCGCGATCGAGGAACTCGAGACGATCGTGAAACGGCTAGAGGACGGCAAGGTGCCGCTCGAGGAATCCGTGACGATCTACGAGCGCGGCGAAGCACTGAAGCGCCGGTGCGAGGAATTGCTGCGCCAGGCCGAGGCGCGGGTCGACAAGATCACCACCGATGCGAGCGGCCAGGCCACCGGCACCGCGCCGCTCGACGTCCAGTAAGGGACGACGACCAAAGCCTGTTTCGGGCATCGGACGCCTGCAATTTTTTCATGATCGCACGCTGCTGGCTGTGTCCATGGGGCGGACGGCCAGGCACTGAGATCGAAGAGTTCCCGCGCGGGAGCCATTCGGCCCCGCGAATCGAGCGGAAATAGCCTTCCTCTCGCCCAAAATCCTGCCGGGGAACCGGGCAAGGCAGGAACCTCCCCGCGGGCGCCGCAGTTAACCACTCTGGCCCGGGGGTTGCAGGTGCATGCCCGTAATCGCCCCAACGGGTTGGCTTTGGCCCAAGCTTTGGTGTAAAGCTGCGCGGAGTGTGGCTTTTTGTTAGCCTTGCGTGGGCACCGATTACCGACGACAAGCGCTTCAAATTGCTAATGAAATTGGCTGGGACGGACGAAGCCGATCTAAGTGACAGGGATCACAGAGACTGAACCGGAGCACACTTAAGCTCACCTAAGCTTGAAGACGGGGCCCTGCCCCATGCAGGTGGCTCCGACGGTTTAAGGACTCGCGCTGCGCCGATATTGTGCAAACCCATCGCGCACCGGAACGACCTTCCGGCGCTGACAAATTGGAAATCGCCGTGAACGCATACAGTAAGACGCCGCTCCTCGACACCATCCGGACACCGGAAGACCTGCGCAAGCTCAAGATCGAGCAGGTTCGGCAGGTCGCCGACGAGTTGCGGCAGGAGACCATCGATGCCGTCTCGGTAACCGGCGGTCACTTCGGCGCTGGTCTCGGCGTGGTCGAGCTCACCACCGCGATCCATTACGTCTTCGACACGCCGCGCGACCGGCTGATCTGGGACGTCGGCCATCAGGCCTATCCGCACAAGATCCTCACCGGGCGACGCGACCGCATCCGCACCCTGCGCACCGGCGGCGGCCTGTCCGGCTTCACCAAGCGTAGCGAGAGCGATTACGATCCGTTCGGCGCGGCGCATTCCTCCACCTCGATCTCCGCCGGCCTCGGTATGGCCGTGGCGCGCGACCTCTCCGGCGGCAAGAACAACGTTATCGCCGTCATCGGTGACGGCGCGATGTCGGCGGGCATGGCCTATGAAGCCATGAACAATGCCGGTGCGATGAACTCGCGCCTGATCGTCATCCTCAACGACAACGACATGTCGATCGCGCCGCCGGTCGGCGCCATGAGCGCCTATCTGTCGCGTCTGTATTCCGGCAAGACCTATCGCACGCTGCGCGAGGCGGCCAAGCAGATTAACAAGCGCCTGCCCAAGATCATCGCCAACCGCGCCAACCGCGTCGAGGAATATTCGCGCGGCTTCATGATGGACGGCGGCACGCTGTTCGAAGAGCTCGGCTTCTATTACGTCGGCCCGATCGACGGCCATAACCTCGATCACCTCCTGCCCGTGCTGAAGAACGTCCGCGACATGGAGGAAGGCCCGATCCTCGTCCACGTCGTGACGCAGAAGGGCAAGGGTTACGGCCCGGCGGAAGCCTCCGCCGACAAGTACCATGCCGTCGTCAAGTTCGACGTCGCGACCGGCACGCAAGCCAAGGCCAAGCCGAACGCGCCCGCCTACCAGAACGTGTTCGGCCAGAGCCTCGTCAAGGAAGCGCAGAAGGACGAGAAGATCGTCGCCATCACCGCGGCGATGCCGTCCGGCACCGGCGTCGACATCTTCAACAAGGCGTTCCCGGACCGCACCTTCGACGTCGGCATCGCCGAGCAGCACGCGGTGACCTTTGCCGCAGGTCTGGCGAGCGAAGGCTACAAGCCGTTCTGCGCGATCTACTCGACCTTCCTCCAGCGCGGCTACGACCAGATCGTGCATGACGTCGCGATCCAGAATCTCCCCGTCCGCTTCGCGATCGACCGCGCCGGCCTCGTCGGCGCCGACGGCGCGACGCATGCCGGCTCGTTCGACAACGCCTATCTCGGCTGTCTGCCGAACATGGTGATCATGGCGGCGGCCGACGAGGCCGAGCTCGTGCACATGGTGGCAACCCAGGTCGCGATCGACGACCGTCCGAGCTCGCTGCGCTATCCGCGCGGCGAAGGCCGCGGCATCGAGATGCCCGAGGTCGGCATTCCGCTCGAGCTCGGCAAGGGCCGCGTGATCCGTCAGGGCAGCAAGATCGCCCTGCTCTCGTTCGGCACGCGCCTCGCCGAATGCGAGAAGGCGGCCGACGAGCTCGCCGCCCACGGCCTTTCGACCACGATCGCGGATGCGCGCTTCATGAAGCCACTGGACACCGAGCTGGTTCTCAAGCTCGCCCGCGACCACGAGATCCTGATCACGATCGAGGAAGGCTCGGTCGGCGGCTTCGGCTCGCATGTCGCGCAATTCTTGACCGACCAGGGCGCGCTCGACAGCGGCATGGTCAAGTTCCGCACGATGGTGCTGCCCGACGTGTTCCAGGACCACGACACCCCTGCCGCGATGTACGCCCGCGCCGGTCTCGACGCCAAGGGCATTGTCGCCAAGGTGTTCGAAGCGCTCGGCAAGGACGTGAAGACCGAGACGGTCAAGCTCGCCTGAGGGGCGAGCTTCGACCTTCAGCGAAGCAGCGCGACGTCCATGAATATCTATCTGGCAGGCCCCGACGTGTTCCTGCCGGATGCGGTCGAGGTCGGCCGTCGCAAGGCGGACATCTGCGCCCGCTTCGGGCTCACCGGCCTCTATCCCCTCGACAACGCGATCGATCTCACCTCGCCTGATGCCTCGCGGCAGATCTTTTGCGGTAACGAGGCGATGATGGATGCGGCCGACGCGATCATCGCCAACCTGACGCCGTTCCGCGGTGCCGGCGCCGATCCCGGGACCGTCTACGAGCTCGGCTATATGGCCGGGCGCGGCAAGTTTTGTCTGGCCTATTCCAACGATGGCGCCGCCTATGCCGACCGCGTCGGCCGCTTCATGGACGTCACCTCCGAGGACGGGCGGCTGGTCGATGCGCAAGGCCTGACGGTTGAGGATTTTGGCCTCGTCGACAACCTCATGATGATCCATGCGCTGGAACTGCACGGCTGCCCGCTGGTAACGCCGGCCACGATGCCGATCGACGTCTGGCACGATCTCGCCGCGTTCGAGGCTTGCGTCCGGATGGCGGCCGCGCGATTGATTGCACCATAAGCGCATCAATCGTCCCAAAAATCGTCTCATGAGAGCATGATGTCCCCTCCCCGCAAGCGCGCGGATATTCTGCTGGTCGAGCGCGGCCTGTTCGAGAGCCGGGCGCGGGCGCGCGCGGCCATCGAGGCCGGCCTCGTCATGGCCGACGACAAGCAGGTGACAAAGCCGTCGGAGACCATCGCCGAGGACGCGGTGATCCAGGCCGAGCCCGCGCACCCCTACGTGTCGCGCGGCGGCGTCAAGCTCGCGGGCGCACTGGAACGCTACCCGATCGAGATCGAGGACCACGTCTGCCTCGACGTCGGCGCCTCCACCGGCGGTTTCACCGAGGTGCTGCTGGCCAATGGCGCAAGCCTGGTGTTCGCCATCGATGTCGGCACCAACCAGTTGCATCCCTCGCTGCGTGGTCATCCAAAGATCGTGTCGATGGAGGAGACCGACATCCGCGCCTATGAAGGCAAACGCCTGCCGGCGCGGCCCGATATCGTCGTCATCGACGTCAGCTTCATCTCGCTGAAGACCGTGCTGCCCGTGGCTCTGTCGCTGGCGGCTGCACCGATGAGCCTGCTGGCGCTGATCAAGCCGCAATTCGAGGCCGAGCGGAAGCACAACAAGAAGGGCATCATCCGCGACGCCGCCGTGCATCGGGAGATCTGCGACGACATCGCGGCCTTCGCCGCCTCGCTCGGCTGCACCGACATCGAGGTGTTTCCCTCGCCGATCACCGGCGGCGACGGCAACAGCGAATTCTTCCTGGGCGCGCGCCGTGGTTGAGCGCCTGAGGATCGATCACGTCGGCCATCGCGGCGACGGCGTCGCGCTCGACGCCGGCGAAGCGATCTATGTGCCATATGCGCTCGGCGGCGAGACCGTCGAGGTCGACCACGTCGCGGGCAATCATCCCGACCGCCGCAAGCTGCTCGCGGTCGATGTCGCAAGCCCCGAGCGCATCGCACCGTTCTGCCCGCATTTCGGCGTCTGCGGCGGCTGCGCGATCCAGCATTGGGCGGCCGAGCCGTATCATGCCTGGAAGCGCAGCATCGTGGTCGAGACGCTGGCGCAGGCCGGCATCGATTGCGAGGTTGCGCCGCTGGTCGATGCCCATGGCGTGGGGCGCAGGCGCGTCACGCTGCACGGCCGGTTCGGCACGCATGACATCCTCAAGGTCGGCTTCTCGGCAGCGAGCTCGCACGACGTCATCCCGATCCATCGCTGCCCGATCCTCGATCCCGCGCTCGACGGCGCACTCGATGCCGCCTGGGCGCTGGCCGAGCCGCTGACGTCCAAAATGCCTGTGACGAAGCCGCTCGACATCCAGGTCACGGCGACCGCCAACGGCCTCGACGTCGACGTGCGCGGCTCCGGCCCGCTGCCGACGCCGCTGGTCACGGCGCTGTCGC
The DNA here is from genome assembly GCF_004571025.1 of Bradyrhizobium niftali. GTDB lineage: Bacteria > Pseudomonadota > Alphaproteobacteria > Rhizobiales > Xanthobacteraceae > Bradyrhizobium > Bradyrhizobium niftali. The sequence goes on from NZ_SPQT01000022.1 coordinate 40,125, forward strand.
GCGTCGCCGAGCAGCATCGCCTGGCGCGGCTGACGCGGCACGGCGAGCTGGTGCTGCAACGCCTGCCGCCGACGATGAAGATGGGCCGTGCTGAAGTCACGCTGCCGCCGGGCTCGTTTTTGCAGGCAACCGTCGCGGGTGAAGAGACGCTGGCGTCTCTCGTCGCCGAGCGCGTCGGCAAGGCCAAGGAGGTTCTCGACCTCTTCTGCGGCGTCGGGCCGTTCGCGCTGCGGCTCGCTGAGAAGGCCCGCGTCACCGCCTATGACAACGACGCCGGCGCAGTTGCCGCGCTGGCAAAGGCCGCGCGCGCGCCCGGCCTGAAGCCAATCAAGGCTGAGCCGCGCGACCTGTTTCGCCGCCCCCTTATGCCCCAGGAGCTGCGCGACTTCGACGCCGTCGTGTTCGATCCCCCGCGCCAGGGCGCACAGGCGCAGGCACTGAAGCTCGCCGCAAGCAAGGTGCCCGTCATCGTCGCGGTCTCCTGCAACGTCGCAACCTTCGCCCGCGACGCACGGCTGCTGATCGATGGCGGTTACAGGATCGACGGCGTCGTGCCGGTCGACCAATTCCGCCACACGCCGCATGTCGAGCTGGTGGCGCGGTTTGCGCGGTAGCTGCTAGCCTCGCGGGACGGTCCGCTGTGGGCGCCTCATCAAATTGATCCGGTGCCGATCCGAACCTTGATACCGGTCAACCACCCGAGCTTCCGGTGACGCTAGAAGCGTCGTGCGAAATGGCCGTGGAGCGGATGATGGCGATCGACCGGCGACAACTCATGGCCACCGCGCTCGGACTTTCCGCGGCGGCAATCACCGCCCGCCCCTCGGCTGCGGCGACGACGACCTATGAGGAAACGGTGCGAGCGTCGCGAGCGCCGCTGCAACCGGTGCCGCGGGACCGCGAGCTCGTGCGTTTTGCCACGCTCGCCGCCAACAGCCACAACACCCAGCCCTGGATCTTCTCCGCCCGCAGCAATGAAATCGTGATTGCGCCCGACTTCGCGCGCCGCTGTCAGGTGGTCGATCCGGACGATCACCACCTTTTCGTCAGCCTCGGCTGCGCCGTCGAGAACCTCGTCCTCGCGGCTTCAGCGCTCGGCTGGCGCGCGAACCCGATGGTCGACGGTGACAGGGTCCGGATCGCGCTGGAGCCGGCGCGCCCCGAAGCGTCGGCGCTGGTCAACGCGATTTCCCTCAGGCAATGCACCCGTGCAGCCTTCGACGGCAAGCCGGTGGCGCCTGACATGCTGCGCCAGCTCGAGAACGCCTGTCGGGAGCCGAACGTTTCGGCAATCCTGATGACCGAACGCGCCGCCATCGCAAAGATCACCGACTATGTGCTCGAAGGCAATGCCGCGCAAATGCGCGACAAGGCCTTCATGCGCGAGCTCGTGAGCTGGATGCGCTTCAACGAGGCGGATGCGGTCGCAACCATGGACGGGTTGTTCTCGCGGGCCTCGGGAAACCCGTCCCTGCCGGCATGGATCGCGCGGCCGCTGCTCAGGTTCTTCTTCACCGAAAGCGGCGAGAACGGGAAATACCGCGCCGAGCTCGACAGCTCCGCAGGTGTCGTCGTGCTTGCCGCCGATCGTAGCGACACGTCGCACTGGATTGCGGTCGGCCGTGCCTGCCAGCGGTTCGCCCTGCAGGCGACCGCGCTCGGGCTCAAATATTCCTTCATCAACCAGCCGGTCGAGGTGGCGACACTAAGGCCGCAGTTCGCCGCCTCGCTCGGACTCGGCGAGCGGCGTCCCGATATCGTGATGCGCTTCGGAGCCGGGCCGGACCTGCCGAAATCGCTCCGCCGCGCCCCCGAACTGGTGATGCGGCCGACGCAATAGTCTTCTAGCGCCGAAGGCCGCTCAATGCCGGTGACTCGCCGGGCAGCATGTTCGATCTGATATCGCTGTCCATGCGGCTCGAGTCCTGCTGGGTGAACCCGGCCCCGAACGACAGGCTGAGGTTGGAGGTCGGCTTGAATTCGACGCCCGCGAACGCACCGTATCCGGGCGCGGCGCCGGAGGTGAGCGGCGCAAGCGAACTGCCAATGCCGTTGCCATATTTCAGCGTGTCGAAACCGGCAAAGAACGTGACGGGCAACCCGCCCGCAGTCTTGGTGTTGTAACCGAACTGTGAGCTGTCATAGGAGAGCGCGCTGAAATTGCCGGCCTGTCCCGCCCGGCCGAGACCGCTCCAATTGAGGTTGCCGCGCTGGCTGCCGACAAAGAAGCCGTTCGCAAAATTGGCGCGCCCGCCTGCGTCGCTCGTATTGAAGCTTGGAAAATTGCCGTAAGTGTCGGAGCTCTGGCCGGCACTGTCGCCATAGCCGAAGGCCCCACCCGGGACCCAATACCTCAAGGGTGCAACTTGCGCATGAGCCGGGGCTCCGCAGAAGCAGAGCACGGCGAAGAGGGTTGCGAGCGCACGTGAAGAAGTAGAGCCTAGCATTCGGGTAACCGTCAGAACGTCCCAAAATCATACTCGCAGGACCACAAGATTGCCAGCGACGCGATGCCGGTGGCCGGCTCATCCAGTTCCGGGATCACCTTTTCCTGACACATTGAACCTGCTCCGTGACGGATGGACCCATTTAAGGGACGCGCAAGCCCGCGCCCATGCCTTGGTCCGAAAGACCTTTGAAAACGCCATTGGATGGAGGTTGTCATGGAGGTCAATTCCGACAGGTTGAATGCCTTTATGGGCAAGATGATCACCGAGGTGGGGGCGGCGATGAACGCATCGCTGGTCCTGCTGGGCGATAAGCTCGGCCTCTACCGCGCCCTCGCCGCCAAGGGACCGATGAACTCCGCCGAGCTGGCGAGCGCCACCGGAACGAACGAACGCTACGTCCGCGAGTGGCTGGCGAGCCAGGCGGCTTCTGGTTACGTCGAATATGATACCGCTTCAGGAAAATTCTCGATGCTGCCGGAGCAGGCGATGGCGCTTGCCGACGAGGACAGCCCGGTGTTCCTCGGCGCAGTCGGCAATGTCATTGCCGCGGCGTTTCTCGACGAACCGAAGATTACGGATGCATTCAAGTCCGGCAAGGGTGTCGGTTGGAACCGGCGGAGCGAGTGCCTGTTCTGCGGCACCGCCCGCTTCTTCCGCACCGGCTACATGCATCATCTGGTGCAGGAGTGGCTGCCCGCGCTCGACGGCGTCGTGGACAAGCTCGAGCGCGGCGCCAAAGTCGCCGATGTCGGTTGCGGACATGGCGTTTCGACGCGGCTCATGGCGAAAGCCTTCCCGAACTCCCAATTCTACGGCTTCGACTATCACGAGGGCTCGATCGAGGCTGCGCGAAAGGCGACCGTCGAGGCCAAGCTGGGCGACCGGGTCAGCTTCGCTGTTCACTCGGCCAAGACCTATCCGGCCGAAGGCTACGATCTCGTCTGCTTCTTCGATTGCCTGCACGACATGGGCGATCCCGTCGGCGCCATCAGCCACGTGCGCGAATCCATGGCCAAGGACGGCACCTGCATGCTGGTCGAGCCGTTCGCGGGCGACCGCCTCGAAGACAATCTCAATCCCGTCGGCCGCGTCTACTATGCGGCGTCGACCATGATCTGCACACCGGCCTCGCTCGACCAGGAGGTCGGCCTCGCACTGGGTGCACAAGCGGGCGAAGCAAGGCTGCGCAAGGTCGCCCGCGAAGGCGGCCTGACGCGCTTCCGCCGCGCCGCCGAGACGCCGTTCAACCTGATCCTGGAGGCGCGCATCTGACTCAACGGCGGACGTGTGCGGCCGACGATGTCAGGCCGCGGCGCCCGTCCCCATGCCAAATGTGAGCTGATTGCCGTCGGCATCCACGACGTCGAAGTCGCGCATGCCATAGTCGCGGTCCTCCGGTTGATTGAGCAGCCTGGCACCGCGTCCTGATACCTCGGCATAGATCCGGTCGACATCTCTGACGAAAACGCAAAGACCGCCCTGTCCGGGCAACCGTTTCGTTGCGGCCGCCGCGAGCAAGTGCAGGCCGACCTCATCACGGCAGAGGCAGGCATAAGACGGAGGCTGACCGTATTCGAAGGTGACCTCGAAGCCGAGCACGTCGCGGTAATAGGCGAGGCTGGCAGTGATGTCGGAGACGACGAAGACGGTGGCGGAGCCGGCCATCATCGGGTGTTCGTCGGTCATTGGTCCCTCCCTCTGGCAAGCAATCTCCGGCGCGCAGGCTAACATGCGCGCTGGAGGTCTTGCACAGCCCAAGCCGCACCGTAAGCTGTCGCCCGAACAAGGCGGCGCGAGTCCGCCGGAACGGGAGTCATGCCGCACGATCCCCTGCTCACGCGCCTGACATCCGCCTTTGCCAAGGTGCCGGGCATCGCTGCCATCGTGCTCGGCGGCTCGCGCGCGCGGGGCAGCGCGCATGCTTCCTCCGATTACGACATGGGATTGTACTTCTCGGCGGCGAGTTCGCTCGATACGGATCGGCTACTCGCCGCCGCAAAGGAGATCGCCGACGATCCCGCCGCCACGGCCGTGACGCCGGTCGGCGAATGGGGCCCGTGGATCGTCGGCGGCGCCTGGCTGTCGGTGGAAGGCCGCAAGGTGGACCTGCTCTACCGCAACGCCGACGCGGTCGAGGCGGTGATGCAATCCTGCCGCGCCGGCGTGGTCACCATGGACTACCAGCCTGGTCATCCGCACGGCTTCTGCTCGGCGATCTGGATGGGCGAGATCGCCTATTGCCGGCCACTGCACGATCCGCAGGCGCTAATCGCCCGGCTGAAATCGATTGCGCTGCCCTATCCGTCGCCGCTGCGTACGGCGTTGATCCGGCGCTTTCAGTGGGAAATCTCGTTCGGTATCGAGAATACGGAGCTTGCGGTGGCGCGCGGCGAACAGACCCATGTCGCGGGATGCCTCTACAGGTCGCTCGCGTGCCTCGCGCAGGTGCTGTTCGCACTGAACGAACGCTATCTCGTCAATGAAAAGGGCGCGGTCCAGGAGGCGGCCGGCCTCCCGCTGACCATCCCGCATCTGGTGCAGCAGGCGGACGAGATCTGGCGGCAGATCGGCAGCGGCGCCTTGGCGCCGGCTTGCGAAGTCTTGCGCAGGATCGACCGACAGCTGAAGCTGCTGACGTCTTGAAAACACGGAGCACCAGGTGACATCCGACAGTCCCGTCACTTACGAATGCATCGGCAACATCGCCCGCATCACGCTGCGCCGCCCGCCCGTCAATGCGCTGAGCCTCGAGGTCATCCGCTCGGTGGTCGCGGCGCTCCGCCGCGCCGCCGACGATGCGGATGCGCGCGTGGTCGTGCTGGCGAGCGCGATTGCCAGGCGCTTTTCGGCGGGCCTCGATCTCGACATCCTGCTCGGCAAGCCTGGCGCCGAGATCCGCGAATTCCTCCAGGCGCTCTATATCGACCTTTACGATGCCCAGTACGGGCTCGGAAAGCCGTCGATCGCTGCGGTCGCTGGCGCGGCCCGCGGCGGTGGCATGACCATGGCAGTGTCCTGCGACGTCGTGCTGGCATCCGAGAGTGCAACGTTCGGCTATCCCGAGATCGACGTCGGCGTCATTCCCGCGATCCACTACGCGCATCTGCCGCGCATCGTCGGACGCCACCGCGCTTTCGAGCTGCTGTTCACCGGCCGCGTCTTCAGCGCCGCCGAGGCACGCGAACTCGGCGTGGTGAACCGCGTCGTCGGAGATACGGAGCTCGAGGCCGAGGTCGTGAGGCTCGCGGCGCGGTTCGCCGCGAAATCGGCCGCGGTGCTGCGGATGGGCCGGGCCGCCTTCATGCGCCAGATCGACCTCGACTATCGGCGCAGCATTGCCAGCGCCGTGGACGACTTCTGCAACGTCGCGACGTCGGACGAGGCGCAGGAGGGCCTGAGGGCGTTCGTGGAGAAGCGGGCAGCGAAATGGTGAGGACGGCCGGCCACCGCGCGAGTCGGGAATGCGAAGCGTTCAGGCGGTCTTGTCGACCGAAGACGATGAATCGGCCGGTGGATATTTCGTCACGGGCACCATGAAGGACTTGGTGCCGACCTGGTAGATGATCTTGCCGTTCTTCCCGTCATCGGTCGCAATCTGCGCCTGCCCGAACATGATGACGTTCTTGTAGACGTAGCCGGTGCCCTGCCGGGTGATGCCGTCGGTGGTGACGCTGACCTGCGCCTCCTTGCCGTTGACGGCGAGCACCTTGAAGCTCGCGCTCTTGCCGTTGTCGCTGGAATAGCCGCCCCAGCTTCCCATGAGACGGCTGTCGGAGGCCGGAGGCGCCTGTTTCTCGAGATTGGCGGTCTGCTTGCCAGCGCCACCCGCGGAGAACAGGAGCACCATGTTCTTGCCGTCCTTGGTGCCGACCGTGACGCCGCCGAAGGTGATAAGCGAGCCCTGGACCTCGCCGAAGCCGCGTTCGGTATGCCCGTTATGGGTATACTCGACCTGCGCCCGGGCACCGCGGATGTTCACGACCTTGAAGCCGACGGGCTGGTTGTTGCCCACCCAATTGCCCTTCCAGTCACCGACCAGAGTGCTCTGGTGAAAGATGCGCTCGTTCGCGGGCGAAATCTGGCTGGTGCTCGATGTGACGATGGCCATTGGATTGCTCGGCGGAAAAACCCGCTTTCGTTCGCTCCAGCAATGTCAGGATGCTGGCCGGAAATGAACGGAACCATCCGATTAGGGCCACGCGCAGGTTAACGAGCGGTTAAGTTCAACCGCCGGCTGACACGGCAAAACGCCTCAGCCGGGGCCTGCCTTAGCGTCCCCAGCGATCCGACCAGATCTTCTCGCCGATCATGCAGCTGACGCGCGGCTCCTTGTCCGCAACGCGCACCACGGGACGCTCCGGCGTGCGGCCTGCGACCTCCATCAGGAGCTTGGTGCGGATCGCTTCCTTGAACTTCTCGCGGTCCTTGATCGTGATGACGAAGGAGCCGGGACCGCCGATCACGCAATCCTCGTAGTAGTAGTCGAGATTGTCGATATCCATGGTCGAATAGGACGGCTCCTTGACCATGATCGGCAGGCCGTTGATGATGATGCCTTTCTCGAGCGCGGCGTCGCGCGCCACCGTGACCGGGCCGCCATTGTTGTTGGGACCGTCGCCGGAGATGTCGATGACGCGGCGCAAGCCCCGATAGGGATCCTCGTCGAACAGCGGCATCGCGAACGTGATCGCGCCGGAGATCGATGTGCGCGAGGCGCGCCGGATCGGCGTCTTCAAGATTTCGGCGGCGACCGCATCCGCGGTCTCCGGTCCGTCGATCAACCGCCAGGGAATGATGATCTTCTGGTCGCTGGAAGCAGCCCACTCGAAATAGGTCACCGCGATCCGGCCGTTCGGACCGAGCTTCAGCGCCTGCAAGAACTCCTTCGACTGGATCGCCTGCGCATAGCCTTCGCGCTGGATCGCGAGCTCGTCCATGTCCATGGAGTAGGAGACGTCGACCGCAAGGACCAGTTCGACATCGACCGTCTGCGCGTCCCTGTCGGCCGCCGGCCGCTGCGATCGATCCTTGGACGCCTCAAATTTAGGTCCTGGTGCGGCGAAGCCCGCAACATCCCCCCCGGCGAGCACGCCGGCCACCAGCACAGCCCCGATCGAGAACAGCAAGCGCATCGCAGCCTCCCGTCGTATGACGCGATGGTGACATGCAATCGCCTAGCCGCAAAGTGCGAAGATCGCTTGCGCTTCACATTCAAGTTAGGAATTTGCGTCGTTGCGGCGACTTGCCGTCGTTTGGCCATAGCGATGACGTCGGAACGCGCAATCACCTGCGCCGTCATTCCAGGGCTCGCGAAACGCGAAGCTCCGGCGCGCCCTGCGTCCGGGAATCTCGAGATTCCGGGTTCGATACTGCGCGTCGCCCTGGAATAACGACTCGTGGGATGGAGCGTCCCGCCCACTTGTCCGACGCGATTTCCATGCTAGGCTGGCCGCACCGATGGGGATGGAGTCCCCCGACAACCGCCCGGCGGTCGGTGACCGTGATGGGCTGATGACTCCTGCTTGAGGTGGGGCAATTTTGAGCCTCTGCCTTTGGCGGGAGCATGGACGAACCCGCCGATGGCGGGTTTTTTGTTGCCTGACGACGAAAGCAGCGAGAAGGCCAGGACGTGAAGGCCAAGGGGAAATCCGAGGCGTGACGACGACGACACCGAATGCTGCGCGTGCCGGGCTGCCCAGAGGGATCTGGGTGCTCGGCTTCGTCTCGATGCTGATGGACGTCTCCTCCGAGATGATCCACGCGCTGCTGCCGGTCTATCTCGTCACCGTGCTCGGCGCCTCGACGCTCACGGTCGGCTTCATCGAGGGAATTGCGGAGGCGACGGCCTCGATCACCAAGATCTTCTCCGGCGCGCTGTCGGACTGGCTCGGCCGCCGCAAGCTGCTCGCCGCCCTCGGCTACGGGCTGGCTGCCTTCACCAAACCGCTGTTCCCGCTCGCGCCCAGCGTCGAATGGCTGGTGGCCGCGCGCTTCATCGACCGGGTCGGCAAGGGCATCCGCGGCGCGCCGCGCGATGCGCTGATCGCCGATATCGCTCCCATCGGCCTGCGCGGCGCGAGCTTTGGCCTGCGCCAATCGCTCGACACCATCGGCGCCTTCGTCGGACCGCTCGCGGCGATCGGCCTGATGTGGTGGACGGCTGACAATTTTACCGCCGTGTTCTGGGTTGCCGTGCTGCCGGCCTTTCTGTCCTTCGGCCTGATCGCCTTTGCCGTGAGCGAGCCGGAGCCGGACCCAAGCCGGGAATCTGCGAAAAATCCGCTCAATCTCGCTGCGATGCGGCAGCTCGGAGCGGTCTACTGGCGCGTCGTGGCGGTCGGAATCGTCTTCACGCTCGCGCGCTTCAGCGAAGCCTTCCTGATCCTGCGCGCGCAGAACATCGGCCTCAATGCGATGTGGGTGCCTGCGGTGCTGGTGCTGATGAACATCGTCTACGCGCTGTCGGCCTATCCGGCCGGCGTGTTGTCGGACCGCATCAACCGGACCGCCCTGCTCGCGCTCGGCCTCCTCTTCCTCTGCGGCGCCGACCTCGCACTCGCGCTGCTGCCGAACCTTGGCGGCCTGGCGCTCGGTGTCGCGTTGTGGGGGCTGCATATGGGATTGACGCAAGGCCTGCTCTCGGCCCTCGTCGCCGATGCCGCGCCGCCAAGCTTGCGCGGCACCGCATTCGGCTATTTCAACCTGTTCACGGGCCTGGCACTGCTGGCCGCGAGCGTGATCGCAGGTGCGCTGTGGGACGCCTATGGTCCGGCCGGCACGTTCCTGGCAGGGCTCGGCTTCGCGCTGGTGTCGCTCGTGGGGCTGCTCGCCGTCGGCAATGGGCTGGCAGCGGAGGGCAAATGATGACGGGGAGTTGTTCATCGTGTTGAGCGGGGTGCTTGCCATTGTGATCGGCAGCGTGCTGGGCGGCTGTGCGCGCTATTTCATCTCCGGCGCGATCGCGCGGCGGCTGGGCGAGACGTTTCCGTGGGGCACCATGACCATCAACGTCACCGGCGCCTTCCTGATCGGCATTTTTGGCGCGCTGGCAACCCATCCCGGCTCGATGTTCGCCTCGCCCAATCCATGGCTGTTCGCGGTGACCGGTTTCCTCGGCTGCTACACCACGGTGTCCTCGTTCAGCCTGCAAACGCTGACGCTCGCCCGTAACGGCGAGCCCATGCATGCGCTCGGCAACGTCGCCTTCTCGGTCGGACTGTGCCTCGCCGCCGTCAGCTGCGGCTTCCTGCTCGCTGACGGTCTTGGAGGGTAGCGGCCGATGAATTCTCCCTCCGCCGAGCGCCGGCGCAGCGCGATGCTCTATGCCTGGGTTTCCGCCGGCAGCGTCGTCGGTGGCCTGACGCGCTATCTGGTCGGGCTCGCGCTCGTTACCGGTCCGGGCTTTCCCGTCGCGACCCTGTTCATCAATGCCACCGGCTCGCTGATCATCGGATTCTATGCGACGCTGACCGGCCCGGACGGCCGCATGCTGGCACGGCCCGAGCACCGGCAGTTCGTCATGACCGGGTTCTGCGGCGGCTACACCACCTTCTCGGCCTTCAGCCTGGAAACCTTCCGCCTGGTCCATGGCGGCATGAAATACACCGCGCTGGCCTATGTCGCCTCCTCCGTCGTCTGCTGGCTGGTGTCGGTCTGGCTCGGCCATATGATGGCGAGCCGCTACAACCGCTTGAGAAGGAGCTGACCATGCAAATTCCCAATCAGGCCGTTTCGCTCCGCATCTTCATCGGCGAGAGCGACCATTGCGACGGCAGGCCGCTCTATGAAGCGATCGTGATGAAGGCGCGCGAGCTGCACCTCGCCGGCGCCACCGTGCTGCGCGGTCCGATGGGGTTCGGCAAGTCGAGCCGGCTGCACACCTCGAAAATCCTGCGGCTCTCGGAAGACCTGCCGCTGCTGATCGAGATTGTCGACAGCGAGGACAACATCAACGCATTCCTGCCCATCCTGGATGGCATGATGTCGAGCGGGCTGATCACCTTGGAGAAGGTGCAGGTCCTGCAATATGGTGAGAGGGCCGCGAGCTGATCGCTCCGGCAGGAACCCGAGCCCGCCGTGTCCAGGAGGCGGAATGAACGACGCCGTCACCAAGCCGAAAACCAGGACCAAGACCAAGGTCGAGCGACCGAAGCTGCACAAGGTCATCCTGATCAACGACGACTACACGCCGCGCGAGTTCGTCACGATGATCCTCAAGGCCGAGTTCCGCATGACGGAAGATCAGGCCTACAAGGTGATGATCACGGCGCACAAGCTGGGCGCCTGCGTGGTCGCCGTGTTCACCAAGGACGTCGCCGAGACCAAGGCAACGCGCGCCACCGACGCCGGCCGCGCCAAGGGCTATCCGCTGCTGTTCACGACGGAGCCGGAGGAATAGGCCATCCGCGCCTTCCGACTTTGCATTCCCGCCGGAGATCGCCGACAATGCCGCAAACCGGCGCAGGCCGGACAAAAAGCAAGGCGGGAAACGACGGAAGTGGGCATATCAATAAGAAGCTTCGCGACCAGAGGCCAACTGGTCCTGACGCTGGCGGCGATCGCCTTCTTCACCACCGGCGCGGCGCAAGCGGCCGAACGGGTCCGCATCGGGCTGTTGAAGCTCTCCTCGGCAGCCCCGTTGTTCCTCGCCAAGGAGCGTGGTTATTTCGAGCAGGAAGGGATCGAGGCCGATCTGAAATTCTTCGATGCCGCCGTGCCGATCGCGGTAGCCAGCGTCTCCGGCGATATCGACATCGGTTTCACCGGCTTCACGGCCGCCTTCTACAACCTCGCGGGCAAGGGCGGACTGAAGGTGGTTGCCGGCACGGCGCGCGAGGCACCCGGCTTCCAGAACACGGCCTATGTCGTCTCCAAGCGCGCATATGATTCGGGCCTGAAGACGCTGAAGGACTTGCCCGGCCATTCCGTCGGCATCACGCAAGTCGGCTCGACTTTCCATTATTCGCTCGGCCTGATCGCCGACAAGCTGAAATTCGACGTGACCTCCGTCCGGGTCGTTCCGCTGCAATCGCTGCCGAATGTCGCCGCGGCCATCAAGGGCGGCCAGCTTGACGCGGCGCTCACCGCCACGACCACGATCAGCCCGGTGGTCGCCTCTGGCGATGCGATCGTGCTCGGCTTCGTCGGCGACGAGACGCCCTGGATGCTCGGCTGCGTCGTGGCTTCGACCGCGACGATCGAGAAGAACCGCAAGCTGGTCGAGAAAGTGCTGGCCGTCTATCGCCGCGGCGCCGACGACTATGCGCGCGTGCTGTTGAAGCGCGATGCGGACGGCAAATTCGCCCGCAGCGAGGAAGGTGACGCGATGATTGCGATCATCTCCAAGTACACCGAGCAGAAGGTCGAGCAGCTCCGCATCGGGCTGTCGGTCGTCGATCCCGCGCTCGACAGCGCCGACATCTCCCGCCAGATCGCCTGGTTCAAGCGCCAGAAGATGGTCGAACCCGATATCGATGCCGAGAAGATCATCGACAAATCCTTCGTCCCGGACCGCCCGACGGCGCCGAAATGACTGACGACAACGACAACAAGAACACGGAGCTACCCATGAGCGCGAGCGAAGTCACCGCGGGCACCAAAATCGTCCGGCGTGCCGCGAACCAAAAACCGTCGCGCGTCGTCGCCGACATCTGCGTGGTCGGCTCGGGTGCGGCCGGCATGTCGGCGGCGATCGAGGGCGCGCGTGCCGGACGCAAGGTGGTGCTGGTCGACAGCCTGCCCGCGCTCGGCGGCCAGGCGGTCAACTCCATCATCGGCACCTTCTGCGGCCTGTTCTCGAACGGCAGCGACGGCTACCAGTTCACCCACGGTATCGCCGACGATCTCCTGGGCGACCTCGGTGCGCAGGAGAACGCGCTGTTCTACCGCCGCGGGCCGCACACCACCGTCGTCTATTACGACGAGGTCGCGCTCGGCCGCTGGGTCGAGAAGGCGATGCTTGCGGCCGGCGTCACCGTGATCGTCGGCGCCGTCATGCACAATGTCCGTGTCGCCGGCCGGCGCGTGACCGGGATCGATCTCTCCACCCGCTACGGTGACGTCGAGGTCGAGGCGAACGGCTTCGTCGACGCCTCCGGCGACGCCGCGCTGGTGTGGCAGGCGGGCTTTGCCTGCCGCGAGCCGGACGACGGCCCGATCTACGGCACGCAAATGCTGATCGTGGAGAATATCGACGAGAGCAAGGTGCCGAGCCGGGAGGAATTGCCGGCGCGCATGCGAGAGAAGGCCGGCGACTACGGACTGTTGCGGCGCGAGGGCCTGTCCTTCGTCATTCCCGGGCGCGGCGTTGCCGCCATGAACATGACCCATGTCGAGACGCCACTGGAGCCGCTGGAGGCGAGCCGCAAGGGCATCGAGGGCAAGGACCAGGCCGACCGCGCCTTCGCCTTCCTCAGGAACGAATTCCCCGCCTGCTTCGGCAAGGCGCGCATCCGCGCCTATGGCTTTCCCGGAATCCGCCAGACGCGCTGGATCGTCGGCCGCCAGCAATTGTCGGTCGACGACGTCCGCGCCGGCACCAAATTCGAAGACGCGGTCGGCCGCACGGCGTGGCCGATCGAACTGCACGACCACGGCTCCGGCCATCACTGGCACGTCTTCGACAAGGACCACGTCCACTATGTGCCGTTCGGCAGCCTGGCGCCGCAGGAAGCCGACAACATCGTCGCCGCCGGCCGCTGCATCGATGCCGACAAGGCCGCACTCTCCAGCGTTCGGGTGATGGGCCCCTGCATGGCAATGGGCGCCGCCGCTGCGCACGCGCTCGACCTCGCCGGCAGCGGCAGCGTGCATCAGATCGACATCGATGCGCTGAAGTGGCGCGTGCGCGACAATCTGGAGCGGACGGACTGAGATGCGCAGCAGCCGGGAGCGGTGGCCGTAGCTCTCTGCTCAGCCGACCGCCGTGATCGTCGATCTGGACGCCCTTAGGCCATCACCACCGGCGTCTCTTCGGCCAGCCCGTACACGCGCTGCGCCTTCGAAAACCCCGCGATCGGAAATTCGCCGAGCTCGCGCCAGTCGTGGCGGCAGGCGTTGGCGAAGACCTCCGAGACCACGACGGTGCGGCCAAGCCGGCCGGCGATCTTCTCCAGCCGCGCAGCGAGATTGACGGCGGGGCCGATGCAGGTGAAGTCGAGCCGGTTGCCGCCGCCGATATTGCCGTAGAGGATGTTGCCGACATGCAGCGCAACGCCGAAGCGGAAGCGCTCGACGACGTCGCCGACCGGGTGCGCGAGCGCTTCCACGCTGGCGCGGGACTCGCGCGCGGCTTCCAGCACGCGCGCGCAGACATGCGTGGCATCGCCGACATATTCGTCGATCGGAAACACCGCGAGCAGGCCATCACCCATGAATTTCAGCACCTCGCCGCCATGGCCGCGGATCGCGGTCACCTGGCAGTCGAAGTAGTTGTTGAGGATCTCGACTACGGTCTCGGCCGGCAGCCGATCCGACAAAGCGGTGAAGCCGCGCAGATCCGAGAGCCAGATCGCGGCCTGCATCGTGTCGTTATGGCCGCGGCGGATCTGGCCGCCGAGGATGCGCGCGCCGGCGCGGTTGCCGACATAGGTGTCGAGCAGCATCTCGGCGGTGCGGCGCAGGCTGATGATCTCGCTGACGCGCGCGAGCGGCGTCACGATGGAGCGGATCGCCGCGATGTCGTCGTCGCTGAAGCCGCCGGGATGCCGCGTGACCCAGCTCGTCGCGTGGATCGAGCCGTCGAGATAGTGCATCGGCATCGCGAGGTAGTCGGTCACGCCTTCGGCGCGCATGTCGTCGAGGAACGGAAACCGCCTGCTGTCCGGATCGTCCATCCGTCCCCGGACCTCCAGCCCCTCCTCGAACACGATCCGGAGCGGGCTCCGGGCGAATTCGGGCGTGTCCAGGATATCGAAATCGACGGTGCCGATCTCGACCTTCTCGCCCTGCCGCCAGATGAAGTTGCGGCCGAAGATTTCCGGATGCAGCGTGCGGATGAAGATGCCGAACCGCGACAGCGGCAGGCCGGCCGCGACCAGATGCTCGCAGACCTCGGCGATCATCTCGGAAGGGGTCCCGGACGACCTCGCACCGTCGATCAGCCAGTTGGTGATGCGCTGGATCTCGGAGTTTTGCATGGCCGCATTTGCGGACGAAGTTTTGGGAACGTCAAGCTGCGCGGTGGGCTAGTACCGCGACATTGTAGCGGGCGCATGATCTGTTCGGAAAACCGCTTCACACTTTTCCCGATCATGCACTAACGCCTCACCCCCTGCTCTAGCGTCCCACCTGCCCGCGATCCCGAATGAAATGATCGGCCAGCACGCAGGCCATCATGGCCTCGCCGACGGGGACGGCACGGATGCCGACGCACGGGTCGTGGCGCCCCTTGGTGAAGATCTCGGTATCAGCGCCCTTGCGATCCACGGTGAGACGCGGCTGGAGGATCGACGAGGTCGGCTTCACCGCGAAGCGCACCACGATCGGCTGTCCCGTGGAGATGCCGCCCAGCACGCCGCCGGCGTGGTTGGACAGGAAACGCGTGCCGTCATTGCCGGTGCGCATCTCGTCGGCGTTCTCTTCGCCCGTCAGCTCGGCCGCGCCGAAGCCGGCACCGATCTCGACGCCCTTCACGGCGTTGATGGTCATCATCGCACCCGCCAGATCGGAATCGAGCTTGGCGTAGATCGGCGCGCCGAGACCCGCGGGCACGCCTTCGGCGACGATCTCGAGCACCGCGCCGATCGAGGAGCCGCTCTTGCGGATGCCGTCGAGATAGGTCTCGAAGAACGCGGCCTTGTCCTTGTCGGGACAGAAGAACGGGTTCCTGGCGATCTCGTCCCAGTCCCACTTCTCACGGTCGATCTTGTGCGGGCCGATCTGCACCAGCGCGCCGCGCACCTTGACGTCGGGCAGTACTTTTCGCGCGATCGCACCGGCGGCAACCCGCGTCGCGGTCTCGCGCGCCGACGAGCGTCCGCCGCCGCGATAGTCGCGCAGGCCGTATTTGGCCTCATAGGTGAAGTCGGCGTGACCGGGCCGAAACTTGTCCTTGATCTCGGAATAATCCTTGGAGCGCTGGTCGGTGTTCTCGATCAGGAGCCCGATCGGCGTGCCCGTCGTCACCTGCACGCCGGTCTCCGGATGCGCCATCACCCCGGACAGGATCTTCACCTGATCCAGCTCCTGGCGCTGGGTGGTGAAGCGCGACTGGCCGGGCCGGCGGCGATCGAGATCGCCCTGGATGTCGGCCTCGGTGAGCGGGATCATCGGCGGGCAGCCATCGACCACGCAGCCGATCGCCACCCCATGGCTCTCGCCGAAGGTGGTGACGCGGAACATGTGGCCGAAGGTGTTGAAGGACATTCGCGGACGCCGACCTAATCCATGCTGACAAATTTACATTGCGGTGGTAGCGCGCGAGGCAGAACCGGTCAAACGGTGTTCCCGTCATTCCGGGATGGTCCGAAGGACCAGACCCGGAATCTCGAGATTCCGGGTTCGGTGCTGCGCACCGCCCTGGAATGACGAAAACTCGGCTTAGCTATACTTCTCCACCCGCCCGTCCCGGAACACGTAGACGGCGCCCTGCTCGATATAGAGCTCGGCGGCGCTGGCCGGCGTCTCCAGGCCAAGCGAAACCATCAGGGCCCGGCAGGTCCCGCCATGGGCAACTGCGACGGTGTCGGTCCGGAGCTGGTCGTACCAGGCACGGACGCGGACCTGCACATCGGCATAGGTCTCCCCGCCCGCGGGGCCCACCGTCCATTTGTCGGCGAGGCGCCTGGCGTAGATTTCGGGATCGGCGGCCTCGCTCTCGGCCAGCGTCAGCCCTTCCCAGACGCCGTAGCCGATCTCGCGCAGGCGATCGTCGAGCGAATAATCGGCCACCGGCAATTCGAGCCTGCCGCGCGCAAGCTCCATGGTCATGCGCGCGCGGCCGAGCGGGCTCGACACATAGGGCAGCGCCGCCTTGTCGCGGCCGTCGCGCTTGAACAGGTCGGCGAGAATGCCGCCGGCCTGCATCGCCTGGCTACGGCCGCGTGCGTTCAGCGGAACGTCCTTGGTGCCCTGAAGCCGCCCGAGCGCATTCCACTCGGTCTCGCCGTGGCGAAGATAGTAGATCGTGGGCACGGGCATTGCCGGTAAGCGTTAGTCCTTCCCGCCGAACGAAATGTCCGGCGCGTCCGGCCGCTTCATGCCGAGTACGTGATAGCCGGAATCGACGTGGTGCACCTCGCCGGTGACGCCGCGCGAGAGGTCGGAAAGGAAATACAGCGCGCTGCCGCCAACGTCTTCAGTCGACACGTTACGCCGCAGCGGCGCGTTGTGCTCGTTCCACTTCAGGATATAGCGGAAGTCGCCGATTCCGGAGGCCGCGAGCGTCTTGATCGGCCCGGCCGAGATCGCGTTGACGCGGATGTTCTTCTCGCCGAGGTCGGCGGCGAGATAGCGCACGCTTGCCTCCAGCGCCGCTTTCGCCACGCCCATCACGTTGTAATGCGGCATCCACTTCTCGGCGCCGTAATAGGAGAGCGTGATGAGCGAGCCGCCATCGGTCATCAGCTTCTCGGCGCGCTGTGCCACGGCGGTGAACGAGTAGCAGGAGATCAGCATCGACTTGGAGAAGTTCTCCTGCGTGGTGTCGACGTAGCGGCCGTCGAGCTGCTCGCCATAGGCGATCGCGTGCACCAGGAAGTCGATCTTGCCCCACTTCTCCTTCAGCACCGCGAAGGCGGCGTCGATGGTCGCGGCGTCCGTGACGTCGCAATGGCCGAGCACGAGTCCGCCGATCTCGGCGGCGAGCGGCTCGACGCGCTTCTTCAGCGCATCGCCCTGATAGGTGAAGGCGAGCTCGGCGCCCGCTGCGTGGCATGCCTTGGCGATGCCCCAGGCGATCGAGCGGTTGTTGGCAACGCCGAGGACCACCCCGCGCTTGCCTTGCATCAGACCTGAATTCTGCGCCATTTTTGAACGTCCCGTCGAGCTCTCGTTGAGGTCTGGAGGTACACCAGCCCTCCTTCGCGGTACAGTCCTAATACGCGGCGTTAACGCTGTTTCGAGCGCCGGAATAGCCGTTCCGTTCGGGTGTTATGATGGGTAAGGCGCTCGCGCCGAACACCAGGACGTCAAGACGGCAATGAGTGCGTTTCGCCAGAGTGTGGAAGCCATGATCCCGGCGTTGCGCCGCTACGCCCGCGCGCTCACGCGCGATGCGGATGCGGCCGACGATCTGGTGCAGGATACGTTGGTGCGCGCACTGCGTTCGGAGCGCCTGTTTCTCGGAGGCGACGTCAGGAGCTGGCTGTATACGATCCTGACCAACCTCAACAAGAACCGGCGGCGCTCACTGGCAAGGCGGCCGCAATTCATGCAGCTGACGGAGAACAACCCGGATGCCAGCGGGACCGAAGCCGAGGGACGCGACATCGAGAAGGCGCTGGCAACGCTGGTCGAGGAGCAGCGTTCGGTGCTGCTGCTGGTGATGCTGGAGGGCATGAGCTACCGCGAGGTCGCCGACATCCAGGGCGTGCCGATCGGCACCGTGATGTCGCGCCTGGCACGCGCCCGCGCCCACGTTAAAGCCTCGCTGGAGGGTGAGCGCCCGGCGCTCAGGCGGGTGAAATGATGGCGGGATTGATGCATCGCGTAGTGTCCGCCAGCAGTCTGTCGATGAGGCGAGCGAAGTTGAGGCACGAAGGATATTTTGGGCCGCAGAGCCAGAGACGATCGATATGAACGACCGCAATATTCCGATCACCGAAGACGAACTGCACGCCTATGTCGATGACGAGCTGCCGGCCGAGCGACGTGCCGACGTCGAGGCCTGGCTGGCCGCCCATCCTGACGATGCCGAGCGGGTGCAGTCCTGGCGCACCATGGCCGAGATGCTGCACGCCCGCTACGATACCGTCGCCCAGGAGCCGGTGCCGGCACGGCTGGAGCTCGAACGGCTGGAGCGCCGCCCCCGGCAATGGCTCTATGGCGCCGCCGCGGCTGTGCTGGTTGCCTTCGTCGCCGGCGGCACCGCCGGCTGGGTCGCGCATGGCGCCGCCAGCGCTCCCTCGACCTTCCAGAGCTTCACGGCGGACGCACTCGACGCCCACCGCCTCTATGTCGTCGAGGTCCGCCACCCCGTCGAGGTCGGCGGCAACGAGCGCGACCATCTTCAGGCCTGGCTGACCAGGCGCTGCGGGTGGACCGTGTTCGCACCGAACCTGGAGGCGAGTGGGTTGAAGCTGGTCGGCGGCCGGCTCCTGCCGGGGCCGAACGGGCCGGCGTCGTTCCTGATGTATGAGGGCGCCTCGGGCGAGCGGTACACGATCTACACTGCCAAGACCGAGAATGGTGCAACGCAGATGCGGTACGCCAGGACGGACAAGGACGGCGCGCTGTTCTGGGCCGAGCGCGGCGTTGGCTACGTCGTCAGCGGCGGCGGCGATCGCGACCGGCTGACCAAGGTGGCGCAGGCGGTGTACGACCAGGCAGAGAAAAACGGCACCTAGACAACCGCACAAGCGCGGTGCCTCGATTCCGTCATTGAAAATTTGGAATCAAGACATCGGCGCGTCTCATTATCGCACCGGATGATCACGCGAAAATGAGTAGCGTTCGATCCGCCGATCGACGCGGGCGGCCTCGATTGGGGTTTTTGGTACCGCGCTGGTCCCCCTCTCGAGGCCGCACCTTTTTATCGGCTGCCCCGCCGGACAGCCGACACGTCGAGCATGTGAGCCGGGAAGCGCTATCGCGCCTCAGGCATATGATGAGCATCATCTCCCGGGAGGATGCTGTAGACCTTTGGAAAACCCCTTCAGTTCCGATCGCGCCCTAACCAAGCCCGCTACGTGGATTGTAGGGGTGTTGGTCCCGCCACTTCTCCATCAATGCCTCAAGCTCGGCGTCGTTCCCGTCCGGTAGCATAATCCTGACGGTGACGAAGAGATCCCCGGTTCCGCCCGCTTTGGGCAGACCCTTGCCCTTCAGCCGGAAGGTGCGGCCGCTGGAGGTGTTTTTGGGGACCGAGAGTTCGACCGCATTGCCAAGGGTCGGCACGCGGACCTTGCCGCCGAGCACCGCCTCGTAGAGCGTGACCGGCAGGTCGATCCTGAGATCCGCGCCCTCGACCTTGAAATACGGGTGCGGCGCAATGCCGATGGTGATCAGGAGATCGCCCGGCGGATGGCCCTGGGCGCTCTCGCCCTGCCCGCGCAGCCGGATCTGCTGACCCTCGGTGACGCCGGCCGGGATCTTGACGTTGAGCTCCTTGCCCGTCGGCAGCCGGACGCGCTTCTCGCCGCCCTTGACCGACTCCTCCAGCGAGACGGACATGGCGACGTTCACGTCGAGATCGAGCCCGACCCCGCCGGTGTCGAATTCGAACTGCCCGGCGCTGCCGGCCCCGGGCCGCGCGCCGCGCACCCCGCCGCCGAACATGCTGTTGAGGATGTCTTCAAAGGCGCCGCCACCCTGACCCGGGCCGCCGCCGGAGCGGAACGTATAGCTCTCGAACCCGCCGGGACCCGCGCGACCACGCGGCCCGCCGCCGCCCGGAAAACCCTGGAAGCGCGGCTTGCCGTCGGCGTCGATCTCGCCGCGGTCGAACTGCTTGCGCTTGTCCTCGTCGCCGAGGATCTCGTTGGCCGAATTGAGTTCGGCGAAACGCTCGGCGGCCTTCGGGTCGTCCTTGTTGCTATCGGGATGGTGCTTCTTGGCAAGCTTGCGATAGGCGCTCTTGATCGCGGCAGCGTTGGCGCTCCGCGGCACCCCCAAGACCTCATAGGGGTCGCGCATCCGTCACGTCTCCTTCAAAGAAATCGAATTGTTCAAAGGGCTCCCCGCCCCACCTGCGAACCATGTGGGGAGAGAGTGGCATTTTTGCAACTAGAATTGCCGGCCGAATCCTAGCTCCGCCACGGCTTTAGCGTATGAATCTCCCAACGGCCACGGCTGCTTTGGCAGCCGGCGCCCTGGAGCCAGCTTTCGGTATTGCCGTTGACGTAGCTCGCGAGGAAATCGCGGCATTTGCGGCCGTCCTCGGCGGCATAGGATTGCGCGATCGGCGTCACCGAGCCGCGCGCCCCGGTATCCGGATTCTCCCAGTGCTGGCTGGAATCCTTGTCGCCCTTGCTCAGCACGTCGGACGCAGCGTTGCGGGCGAAGGCAAGATCAGTCTCGGTCGGTGCCGCGTCCTTCGCCGGCCGCATGATCGAGCCGGTGAGGTCGCTGTCGGCGGCCTTGGCATAGGCGCTGGTGTCATTGCGGGAAAAGCTGCAACCGCCGGCGCCGAAGCCGATCAGGATCACCGTCATGGCAAAGCCGGACGGCCGGATCGCCGATAGGCCAACGCGTCCCCATGCCCTATATAGGGCGGTAGCGGACAACAACGCGTTTTGGGCCGCGGAACGCAACTCGGACTCCAGACATGACCGACACGACCTCGATGAAACACCAGACACCCTTAACATCCGGTGATTTCACCGCCGCCGACGAGCCTTTTGCGCTGTTCGAGGCCTGGCTGAACGAGGCGATCAAGAGCGAGCCGAACGATCCGAACGCCATGGCGCTCGCAACCGTCGACCCGGAAGGCCTGCCTGATGTGCGCATGGTGTTGATGAAGGGCTTCGATACCGGGGGTTTTGTCTTCTACAGCCACATCGCGAGCCAGAAGGGCCGTGAACTCGCCGCAAATCCTAAGGCAGCGTTACTTTTTCACTGGAAGTCGCTGCGCCGTCAGGTCCGCATCCGCGGCAACGTGACGCCGGTGACCGACGCCGAGGCCGACGCCTATTTCGCCACCCGTCCCAAGCAGGCGCAGATCGGCGCCTGGGCGAGCAAGCAGTCCGAGGCGCTGGAGAGCCGCTTCGCGTTCGAACAGGCCATCGCAAAAGTCGCGGCCAAGTACATCATCAGCGAGGTGCCGCGGCCGCCGGGCTGGAGCGGCTGGCGCATCACACCGGTCCGCATCGAGTTCTGGCACGATCGCCCATTCCGTCTGCACGACCGCATCGAATTTCGTCGTGACGCCGCGGGCCAGAAGTGGTCCAAGACGCGGATGTACCCTTAGCATTTTGTTTGAGCATGATCTTTTCGGAAAACCGCTGCACACTTTTCCGGATCATGCTCCAACCTGAAAGACCTTCATGCCGCATTCGTCAAACGCACCGCGACGCACGCTGCTCCTGACCGGAGCCAGCCGCGGTATCGGCCATGCCACCGTGATCCGTTTCTCCTCGGCGGGCTGGCGCGTCATCACCTGCTCGCGGCATCCCTTCCCGGAGGACTGCCCCTGGGATGCGGGTCCTGAGGACCACATCCAGGTCGACCTCGCCGACCCCAAGGACACGACCCGCGCGATCTCCGAAATCCGCGACCGCCTCGAGGGCGGCATGCTGCATGCGCTGGTCAACAACGCCGCGATCTCGCCGAAGGGCCCGGGCGGCTCGCGGCTCGGCTCGGTCGACACCGATCTCGATACCTGGACGCATGTCTTCCACGTCAACTTCTTCGCGCCGATCATGATGGCGCGCGGACTGATCGAGGAGTTGAAGGCGGCCAGGGGCTCGGTCGTCAACGTCACCTCGATCGCGGGCTCGCGCGTGCATCCTTTCGCAGGCGCGGCCTATGCCACCTCCAAGGCCGCGCTCGCATCCCTGACGCGCGAGATGGCCTCGGACTTCGGCCGCGTCGGCGTCCGCGTCAACGCGATCGCGCCGGGCGAGATCGACACCTCGATCCTGTCGCCGGGCACGGAGAAGATCGTGGAGCAGCAGATCCCGATGCACCGGCTCGGCACGCCCGACGAGGTTGCCAAGATCGTCTACGTGCTGTGCACGGACACCTCGTCCTACGTCAACGGCGCCGAGATCCACATCAACGGCGGCCAGCACGTCTAGGCGCACTGTCATTCCGGGGCGATGCGAAGCACCGAGCCCGGAATCTCGAGATTCCGGATTCGCCCTCAGGGCGCTCCGGAATGACGGTGAATTGGATTTTTGAATCTGCCGTAACTTGGAACGGAAGCAAGGCGATCCAGACAAAGCCGCCGCAAGACCTGGATCGCCCTTACCTTCCGTTGCTCAATCGAGTCGAATCCGACGTGACCTCTCGCGCGGCCTTGGCGTTGCCGTGCTGAATGCGGTCGAGCAGTCGTCGTCGTTCTCACCATCGAGCAGCGGAGCACCACAGTGCCGGCACATGCGTGCCGACATCGACGACGCCTTGCCGTTCGCCAGGGCCTGACGATAGTTCGCCAGATCGATGACGTTCCGGGGCGACGTTATGTGTTTTTCAACCATGGCTGTTCCTCGCGGCTACGCACTACTTATCGCAGACAAGTTTCGCGCAAACGTTCAGCTCACCGCTCAAATTTTACCGGAGGAATTGGGGCGGCAGCCACGCATCACCGCGACGCCGCAATCCCGCTCTATTCTGCGACACCAACCACCGTGTCTCGACGAACGGCGTAAGGTCTCGGTAGGTATCAGAGCCACTTCTTGAACTTGAAGATCCAGTACGGAACGATGGCCGCGATCAGCATCAGCACCAGTGCCATCGGATAGCCGTGCACCCATTCGAGTTCCGGCATCGACTTGAAGTTCATGCCGTAGATCGAGGCGATCAGCGTCGGCGGCATCAGGACAACAGCCATGACCGAAAACAGCTTGATGATGTTGTTCTGCTCGAGATTGACGACGCCGAGCATGGCGTCGAGCACGAAGGTGATCTTGCTCGAGAGATAGGAGGCGTGGTCGGTCAGCGAGGAGACGTCGCGCTGCATGGTCTTGAGCTGCTCGCGCATGTCCTTGGACCATTTCACGCCCTCCACCACCGCCGAGAGGAAGGCAACGACGCGGCCGATCGACACCAGGCTCTCGCGAACCTTGGAGGTGAGATCGCCCTTGCGGCCGATCGAGATCAGGATCTGGGAATATTGCTTGGCGTGGCCGTGGCGCTCGCTCTCGGGCTCGAAAATGTCATGCGACACCTGGTCGATCTCGGCGCCGCAGCGCTCCAGAATGTCGGCGCAACGGTCGATCACGGCGTCCAGCAGTTCCATCAGCACCATCTCGCCGGTGATCGCCGGCGTGCAGGAGCGGCCAAGCTTGGCCTCGACCAGGGCGAACGGCTTCGGCAGGTCGTAGCGTACCGTCACCAGGCGGTGGTCGCCGAGAATGAAGGTCACCGCCGTGGTCCGGGGCATGTCGGTATCCGAGTGGCACATCAGCGTCGCGGTCATGTAGCGCGCGCCGTTCTCGATATAGAGGCGGCTGGAGATCTCGATCTCCTGCATGTCCTCCCGGGTCGGAATGGCGATGCCCGCCAGCCGCTCTACCGCCTTGTCCTCGGCCGCACTCGGACTGAAGAGGTCGATCCAGACCGCGCTCTCCGGCAGCGCCGTGAGATCCTCGACGACAGCCTTCTTGAGGGAGGACTCGGAGGGGACAAACACCGAAAACATGAACAACTCCAGAGAACCTGCGACAGAATGACAGCCTTTAGCGCGATTCTGACAAGTTCATCATGACAAGCACATTAACGGAGCGTTTGCATTTGTGGCGACGCCGTGGCCCAACCGTGGCACGGAATCGACAGTTCGGCACGCTTTGCCCCAAAACCCGCTCAAAGTCGAAAAACTTGCGGCAAAAAAGCCACAGCTGAGGTCTCGCAGCGCGGGAAAAGGCCTTGAGTGCTGGAATTGTGGCAGATTTCAACGATAATGGGATTAACGGAGTCGAGGAACTTGGGCGCTAAGCTCAGGCTTTCCCGCGCGGTATTGTTTTGATTGGAACCAAATCATGTCGTCGCTGAAAGTTAAGTTGGGTATTTTGGCCGCCGGCCTGATGCTGTCGGGCTGCATGCAGGCCACGCATTTCGAGGCGACCGACACCAAGGCCTTCAAGCCGAAGGACAAGGAACTGCTCGCCAAGGTCCGGTACGAGAATACCCCGGTCGCGGAGCCGTTCCGCCGCGCCATCGTCGACTACCACCGCAAGGAATCGCCGGGCTCGATCGTGGTCGATTCCGACAACCATTACCTCTACTGGGTGATGGATGGCGGCAAGGCGATCCGCTACGGCATCACCGTCGGTGAAGAAGCCATGGCCTGGTCCGGCATCGCCAAGGTCGGCAGCATGACCGAGTGGCCGGCCTGGCATCCGACCCCGGGCGAGATTTCGCGCCTGGGCGTGCCGACCTATGTTGCGCCCGGTCCGGACAATCCGATGGGCTCACGCGCGATGTATCTCTACTCGGGTGGCAAGGACACGCTGTTCCGCATCCACGGCACCAACCAGCCGGAATATATCGGCGCCTCGATCTCGTCGGGCTGCATCCGCCTGACCAACGAGGACGCGATCGACCTCTATAACCGGGTCAAGGTCGGCACCATCGTCGTGGTGCTCGAGCCGAAGCACGGCGACTCGCCCTACAATTCGCGCCTTGCGCTCCAGGGCGGCGGCTCCAATTCTTCCTACTAAATCGGCCTTTCCCGAGGCCTTTCAAAAGCGCCGGTTTTACCGGCGCTTTTTTGTTGCGGGCTTGCGTGACGGGACCTTGTCGCCGCCGGCCGCCGACTTGTTCGCAGGCGCGGGGGATTTCTCCGCCGCCTCGTCATCAGCTCCATCCTTTGCCTCGGGCTTGGACGCAACCTCGCGCGGCGGCGCCTCCTCAGGCCGTTCCGCCGGCAGCAGCGGAGCGATCTGCGGCAGGGGATCCCAGACGTTCCACTGGCAGATCCGGTAGTCGTTGCGCCGCTGCGCCAGGTCGAGATGGATATGGTCCTCGTGGTACCAGTCCGAGCCCGGGCCGAGCACGGTGGAAAAGCGCGCGCACACCGAATGCAGCACACGCTCGCGCACGTCTCGCGACATGGTGCGATCGGTGAGGCCGATCGACTGCCCGTTTGCGAGCTTGATGGCGCGGACGTCGAGGGCGTTGGCCTTGCCGTGCTCGGACAGCATCGCGCCGGCGATGCGGTTGCGGCCGCGGCACTCGAAGCTATCGAAATTGTCGAGATCGGCGATGGCCGAGCCGAGGCTGGTGGCCAGCGGCACCATGTCCTTGCGTACCCAGTCGGCGATCGCAGACGCCATGGTGCAGCGAAGGATCGCCGCCGGCTTGACCGCCACCTTGCGCTTGTCCGGCAGCACGATGGCCTCTAGCCGCACCAGATCCTCGCCGCCGCAGGCGCCGGGGCCACGGATATCCGGAATGGAGGGGGCAATCGCGATCTCCTCGGTCAGCGCGAGCCGGCAGGCCGAGACCTGTTTCTCCGGCGGCGGCGTGGCCTCGGCCGGCTTGTCCGGGGAAGGCTTGCCGTCGGCCTCCGGTGCCGCCTCGTCCGGTGCTTTGGGGGCTTCCGCAGGGCGTGGTTTTGGTAGCGGGATCTTGGCGGCATGAACCGTCGCGCGCGGCCGTGGTGTACCAAAGCCAAAGATATCGAGCGGCGCACTATATTTTCGCGCCTCCGCCCGGTCCGCGAGCGCAAGCGTCAGCCCGAGCGCGGCGGTAACCATTGCCGCGCCGGCGGACATATAGCCGCGACAAGACCATTTGCGGCGAAAGTCCGGCAGGCTAAAACTCATGACAATTCTTTGGCCCAACGCTGAGAGCGATAACGCGTCCAGCGACTTCTCGGAGGAACGTCGGAATGCTTGGTTTGATGCAAGACTGGCCCCTGCTCTGCCACCGGATCATCGAACACGCCGCCAGGATTCATGGCAAGCAGGAGGTCGTTACGCGATCGGTCGAGGGACCGATCCATCGCACCACCTACGCCGAGATCCACAAGCGGGCGCTCAAGGTCTCGCAGGTGCTGGAGCGCGACGGCATCAAGGTCGGCGACCGCGTCGCAACGATCGCCTGGAACACCTGGCGCCATCTCGAGGTGTGGTACGGCATCATGGGAATCGGCGCCATCTGCCATACCGTCAATCCCCGCCTTTTCCCCGAGCAGATCGCCTGGATCATCAACCATGCACAGGATCGCATCGTGATGACTGACATCACCTTCGTTCCGATCCTGGAGAAGATCGCCGACAAGCTGCCAAGCGTGGAGCGCTACGTCGTGCTGACCGACAAGGCGCATATGCCTGAGACCACGCTGAAGAATGTGATCGCCTACGAGGACTGGATTGCGCAGGCCGACGGCAAATTCAAATGGAAGGACTTTGACGAGAACACGGCGGCGGCGATGTGCTACACATCTGGCACCACGGGCGATCCGAAGGGTGTGCTGTATTCGCATCGCTCCAACGTGCTGCACGCGCTGATGGCCAACAACGTCGATGCGCTCGGTACCAGCGCCTCCGAGACGATGCTGCCGGTGGTGCCGCTGTTCCACGCCAACAGCTGGGGTATCGCCTTCTCCGCGCCCTCGCAAGGCACCAAGCTGGTGATGCCCGGCGCCAAGCTCGACGGCGCCTCGGTCTATGAATTGCTCTCGACCGAGAAGGTGACCCACACCGCGGGTGTGCCCACGGTGTGGCTGATGCTGCTCCAGCACATGACCGCCAACAATCTGAAGCTGCCTGAGCTGAAGATGGTGATCTGCGGCGGCTCGGCGATGCCGCGCTCGATGATCAAGGCCTTCCTCGACATGG
The DNA here is from genome assembly GCF_004571025.1 of Bradyrhizobium niftali. Lineage (GTDB taxonomy): Bacteria > Pseudomonadota > Alphaproteobacteria > Rhizobiales > Xanthobacteraceae > Bradyrhizobium > Bradyrhizobium niftali. Next base: position 67,177 of record NZ_SPQT01000022.1, read on the forward strand.
GCTCGAACGTCCGCCACGCCTGGGGCATGACCGAGATGAGCCCGATCGGCAGCGTCGCGGCGCTGAAGCCGCCGTTCCAAGACGCGACCGGCGATGCGCGGCTCGACGTGCTCCAGATGCAGGGCTATGCACCCTTCGCGGTCGAGATGAAGATCACCGACGATGCTGGCAAGGAGCTGCCCTGGGACGGCAAGACTTTCGGCCGCCTCAAGGTCTCCGGCCCCGCCGTCGCCAAGGCCTATTACCGGGTCGATGCCAACATCCTCGACGAGGACGGCTTCTTCGACACCGGCGACGTCTCGACCATCGACGAGGACGGCTACATGCGGATCACCGACCGCTCCAAGGACGTGATCAAGTCCGGGGGCGAGTGGATCTCCTCGATCGACCTCGAAAACCTCGCGGTCGGCCATCCGGCCGTGGCGGAAGCCGCCGTGATCGGCGTATTCCACCCCAAATGGGACGAGCGGCCGCTGCTCATCGTTCAGCTCAAGCAGGGCCAGCAGGCCAGCCGCGAGGACATCCTAAAGTACATGGACGGCAAGATCGCCAAATGGTGGATGCCGGACGACGTCGCCTTCGTCGACGGCATCCCGCACACCGCCACCGGCAAGATCCTGAAGACCGCGCTACGCGACCAGTTCAAGGATTACCGCTTCCCGAACGCGGCGGCGTAGGACTCATTCCGGGGTGATGCCAACGGCATCGAACTATGGTTCGCAATTGCGAACCTGAGAATCCCGAGATTCCGGGTTCGCCCTTCGGGCGCCCCGGAATGACGGGCAGGAGCAACCCGGTATCCCTTGAAATTGCCGCCGGGGCGTGGTCTCAACGCCTCCTATCGTCGCGCCAGATCGGCGCGGCACCGCCTCGAAAACCCCGGCAGAGCTCACCCGATGGCCCGCAGGATTTCCGCTCCCTACCAGTCGGAGCCCGTGTCCAGCCTCGCCAGCTGGGCGCGCAATCTGGCCGTGTTCGCGGTGGTGGCGGTGGCGGTGTCGATCATCGTCGTCCGGTTCGGCTTTCTGGAGCCGAAGCCCGCGCTCGTCACCTTCTTCGGCGGCCTCGCCATCGCCGCGCTCTCGATCCTGTTCGGCCTCGCCGGCTTCGCCGCGATCTGGCAGAACGGCTCGCGCGGCATGGCGCGCATCCTCCTCGCCTTCCTGATCGACGGCATGATCCTCGCCTACCCCGCCTATCTCGGCCTGCAATACCGCAAGCTGCCGGCGATCCACGACGTCACCACCGACCCGATCGACCCGCCCCGCTTCGACGCGCTGGCGCGCCTGCGCGCCGGTGAAGGCGCCAATACCGCGGTCTATGCCGGCCTCTATTCGGCCGAGCAGCAGCGCCATTTCTATCCCGATATCGAGCCGATCGAACTCGAGATCCCGGTCGACCGCGCCTATGCGATCGCGCTGCAGCTCGTCAACAAGCGCAAATGGCTCGTCATCGACGAGCGCGCGCCGCAGCCGCCGCGCCGCATCGGCCGCATCGAGGCGGTGGCGCGCACACCGATCATGGGTTTGCGCGAGGACATTTCCATCAGGGTCGTGCCCGACGGCGACGATTCCCGCGTCGATATCCGTTCCGCCTCGCGCTATTTCGATAGCGACCTCGGCAGCAACGCCGCACGCGTCAAGAAATTCATCGACGATCTCAACACCGCCGCCGATGCGGACGCGCTGAAGCCGGTGAAGAAGACCCCGGTGACGCCGCCGAAGGCACCGGCGAAGACGGTGAAGAAGTGACGCGCTAGCGTCATTCCGGGGCGGTCCGCAGGACCGAGCCCGGAATCCATTCATCCACCAATGCTGCGGCCGATGGATTCCGGGTTCGCGCTGACGCGCGCCCCGGAATGACGAGCTAAGCCATCCGATACGTCCCACCGATCACGGGATCGCCATCCGTCGCCACCACGCCGCGGGCGACCAGATCTTCCAGATGCGCCAGCACGGAATAGCCGGCAGCCGTCGTCAGCCGTGGATCGATGCCGATATAGATCGCGCGCACCATGGTCGGGATGTCGGCCTCGCCCTTGGCGAGGCGATGCAGGATCGAGGCTTCGCGCGCCTTGCGGTGGCGGATCAGGAAACGCACGAAGCGCGGGCCGTCCGGTATCTCGGGGCCGTGGCCCGAGAAATAGAGATCCTCCTCGCGGGCGGCCAAGCGGTCGAGCGATTCCATGTAGTCGATCATCGAGCCGTCGGGCGGCGCAACGATCGAGGTCGACCAGCCCATCACGTGGTCGCCGACGAAGTTGAATTTTCGCTCGGGCCAGGCGAAGGCGAGATGGTTGGCGGTATGGCCCGGCGTCGCCACCGCCTCGAGGCGCCAGCCCGCGCCCTCGACGACGTCGCCATGGGCGATCCTGGTATCGGGCGCGAAATCGCGGTCGACGCCGGATTCCGGATTGTGCTTCTCGCTCTCGAAGCGCGGGCGCGAGGCGCGGTGCGGGCCCTCGGCATAAACCGGCGCACCGGTCGCCTGCTTGATCCGCGCCGTGTTCGGCGAATGGTCGCGGTGGGTGTGGGTAACGAAGATATGGCTCACCGTCTCGCCGCGCACGGCATCGAGCAGCGCCGCCGCATGCGCCGCGTCGTCCGGACCGGGATCGATGATCGCGACGTTGCCCGTGCCGACGATGTAGCTGACCGTACCGGTAAAGGTGAACGGGCTCGGATTGTTACAGAGCACGCGCCGCACGCCGGGGCGGACTTCCTCGACGACGCCGGCCTTGAGTGGAAAGTTGCGGTTGAACGGGACGTCGTCGCTGTCGGACATCGGACTTCCTGTGCACTGCTGCCCCACACCTCGCCGTCATACCCCGCGAAAGCGGGGTATCCAGTACGCCGTAGCGTCCGTGGCCAAGGCGAGGTCTCTGGGATACTGGATCGTCCGCTCTAGTGCGCAATTGCGCACAGGGCGGACGACGACAGCCGAGCAAAACAACGGCCACGGAGTACGTGGCGACTAGAAAAACGCCTGAATGCCCGTGATGGCGCGGCCCAGGATCAGGGCGTGGACGTCGTGGGTGCCCTCGTAGGTGTTGACCGTCTCGAGGTTATGGACGTGGCGCATCACGTGGTACTCGATCGAGATGCCGTTGCCGCCGTGCATGTCGCGCGCGACGCGGGCGATGTCGAGCGCCTTGCCGCAATTGTTGCGCTTCATGATCGAGATCATCTCGGGGGCGAACTTGCCCTCGTCCATAAGGCGGCCGACGCGCAACGAGCCCTGGAGGCCCAGCGCGATCTCGGTCTCCATGTCGGCGAGCTTCTTCTGCACCAGCTGGGTCGCGGCAAGCGGCTTGCCGAACTGCTTGCGGTCAAGCGTGTACTGACGGGCGCGGTGCATGCAGTCCTCGGCCGCGCCGAGCGCACCCCAGGAAATGCCGTAGCGGGCGCGGTTGAGGCAGCCGAACGGGCCCTTGAGGCCGGAGACGTTGGGCAGCAGCGCGTCTTCCGGAACCACGACGCCGTCCATCACGACTTCGCCGGTGATGGAGGCGCGCAAGCTAAGCTTGCCGCCGATCTTCGGCGCGGAGAGGCCCTTCATGCCCTTCTCCAGCACGAAGCCCCGAATCTGGTTGTCGTGCGCGGCCGACTTGGCCCAGACCACGAACACGTCGGCGATCGGCGCGTTCGAGATCCACATCTTGCTGCCGGTCAGGCGATAGCCGTCCGAGACCTTCTCGGCGCGGGTCTTCATGCCGGCCGGGTCGGAGCCGGCGTCCGGCTCGGTCAGGCCGAAGCAGCCGACCCACTCGCCGCTGGCGAGCTTCGGCAGGTACTTCTTGCGCTGGTTCTCGTCGCCATAGGCGTAGATCGGGTACATCACCAGCGAGGACTGCACCGAATTCATCGAGCGATAGCCGGAATCGACCCGCTCGATCTCGCGCGCGACCAGGCCGTAGGCGACGTAGCTCGCATTGGCGCAGCCGTACTCCTCCGGCAGCGTGATGCCGATCAGGCCGAGTTCGCCCATCTCGTTGAAGATCTCGCGATCCGTCGTCTCTTCGAGATAGGCCTTGGCGACGCGCGGCATCAGCTTGTCCTGGGCGTAGGCGCGCGCGGTGTCGCGCACCATGCGCTCGTCTTCGGTAAGCTGCTCATCGAGCAGGAACGGATCGTCCCACTGGAAAGAAGCCGCAGCGGGCTTGTCCTTGGCCTGAGGGCGCACGCTCATGAAACGTCCTTTCGCGTCTGGTTCCGTCAAGAATTGCCCGACAAAGTAAAGCGCCGCGGCAACAAGTGCAATTGCATCCTGGTTTCGGTCATTCCGGGGCGCGCAATGGCACGAGCCCGGAAACAACGCCGTCAGATTTCGAGCTGCTCGTTGGCGACGATCTCGATGCCAAAGCCGGACAGGCCCTTGTAGTCGTGCACCGAGGACGTGAGATGCCGGATCGAGGTGACACCGAGATCGCGCAGGATCTGCGCGCCGACGCCGATCTCGCGCCACTGGCGGTTGCGGTCGGCCTCCGTCGACGTCTCGTCCGGGAGCGGGGCCACCGGCACGCCGGCTGCGCCGTCACGCAAATAGACCAGCACGCCACGGCCGGACTTCTCGAAATGCTCGAGCACGGCCGCCATGCGCTTGTGGCCGGTGAAGATGTCCTTGACGATGTTCGGCTTGTGGAAGCGCGTCAGCACGTTCTTGCCGTCGCCGACGCCGTTGTAGACGAAGGCGACGTGGGCGATGGAGTCGAACGGCGAGCGATAGGCATAGCCCTGCAAGGGGCCGATCGGGCTGTCGGTGACGAAGGTCGAGACCCGCTCGATCAGCTTCTCACGCACCTGGCGGTAGGCGATCATGTCCGCGATGGTGACGTGCTTGAGCTTGTGCTGGACGGCGAAGCGGGCGACCTGCTCGCCCTTCATCACGCTGCCGTCGTCGTTCATCAGCTCACTGATGACGCCGACCGGCGGCAGGCCGGAGAGCTTGCAGAGGTCGACGGCGGCCTCGGTATGGCCGGAGCGCAGCAGCACGCCGCCATCCTTGGCGATCAGCGGAAAGATGTGGCCGGGCCGGGCGAAATCGTTGGCGCCGACATTGGGATTGGACAGCGCGCGGCAGCACGAGGCGCGCTCATCGGCGGAGATGCCGGTGCCTCCGTCGGGCTTGTAGTCGATCGAGACCGTGAACGCGGTGGTGTGCGCGGAATCGTTGTGGGCCACCATGGGATCGAGCCGCAGGCGGCGCGCGTCCTCCGTGGTCACGGGCGCGCAGACGATGCCGGAGGTGTGGCGGATGATGAATGCCATCTTCTCGGCGGTGCAGAGCGAGGCCGCGACGATCAGATCGCCCTCGCCCTCGCGGTCCTCGTCGTCCGTGACGACGACGAGCTCGCCCCTGGCAAAGGCCTGCAAGACTTCCTGGACGGTATCGGGCATTTCCCAATCTCTATCGGTTATGAGCCGGGGGCTCAGCGGACGCCTTAGCCGGACTTGGCCCCAAGCGCTAGTGTCCTGGACGCAACCGCATATGCCGGATGGCCGTCGGGGCGGCGGGTCTCAGGCTTGCACCGAAGATACCAGGGATATAGGCGCACAAACCCCGGATGGAAGACGACCGGACGCCGTCAGGGCAGCACCTCTCGCCGCTCGCCGAGCCGCAGGTCGAGCTCGGCGCGCTTGTCCGCGAGCAGGCCGGCCTGGGCGGCCTCGATCACGGTAAACAGCTCGTGGGCGTCGCTGAGCCGGGTCACGGTGACGTAGCTGGCGCCGGCCTCGTAGAGCTCGCCCACGTCCGACAAAAGATCGGCCGTAGCCACGATCATGGCGGTCGGGTTGAGGGTGCGGACGTGGCGGACGAGCTTCTCGTTGCTGGCGCCCTTGAGAAGCGCATCCGGCACGCTGAGGATGATCATCTCGGACTTGCCGACGCCGGCATGGAGCAGCGTGTCCGCGCTGCTGATGTCGCCATAGATCACGTGCAGGCCGCGCGAAAGCAGGGTCTGGTACACATTGGGGTTGAAATCGACCACGGTGATCTGCTCGAGCAGCACCGGCGCCTGCCGTTCGATCTCGGCCAGCAGCGCGCTCGCCGCGCGGAAAAAGCCGAGGATGACGATGCGGCGGGCCTCGCCATGGCCGCCCTCGTGGCCCTCCTCGGCATGGCCGTTGCCGTGATCGAGATCGCGCAGGCCGATCCGCTTCAACGGGCCGATCGCCCAGCGGGTGATCTCGTCGCTGCGCGTCATCACGAAGGTCGAGAGCACGGCCAGCACCACGAAGGCGAAGGAGGCCGCGTTCGCCGTTTCGGCGGCGATGTGGTTGTCGGTGACCCCGGTCTGGATCACCACCAGCGAGAATTCCGATATCTGCGCGAGGTTCAGGGCCGGCAACAGGCTGGCACGCAGCCCCTGCTTCATCAGGTAGAGCGGCGTGAAGGTCGTGACGAGCCGGCTCACCACCGTGAACGCCGCGATCATCAAGGCAAGCCCGATCACGGAGAGGCCGGGCACGGGAATGGTCATGCCGAGCGCGACGAAGAACAGCGTGATGAAGAAGTCGCGCAGCGTGGTGACCTTGGCGGTGACGTCGAGTGCATAGGGAAAGGTCGAGAGCGAGACGCCGGCGATCAGGGCGCCCATCTCGCGCGACAGCGACAGCCGCTCCGCGGTCTCGGCGACGAGAAAGCACCAGGCGAGCGCGCCGAGCAGGATCAGTTCGGGCCGGCGGGCGATCTGGTGGAAGAGGCGCGGCAGCACATAACGGCTGACCAGCAGCGCCGCTGCGACCAGCACCGCGACGCGGCCGATCGAGAGCAGGATGACGCTCACTTGCAGATTGGCAAGACTCGGCTGCACCGCCAGAAACAGGATGGCGAAGATATCCTGGAGCACCAGCACGCCGAGCGTGATGCGGCCGGGCAGCGTGTCGAGCTCACGCTTCTCGTAGAGCACCTTGACGATGATGACGGTGCTCGACAGCGCGCAGGCGATACAGAGATAGACCGCATCGAAATGGCCGCCGCCGAGCGACAGGCCGATGCCGGCGAAGAACAGGACCCCGAGCAGGCAGCCGCCGAGCAGCTGGCCGCCCGCCGCGAACAGGATCACCCTTCCCGCCCGCACGATCTTCTTCAGGTCGATCTCAAGGCCGATCATGAACAGCATGAAGATCAGGCCGAGCTCGGAGATGACGCTGATCGATTCCTGCGACTTGACCCACCCGGCACCGAATGGACCTATGCAAAAGCCGGCGATAAGGTAGGCCAGGATCAGCGGCTGCCGGGAGAAATGGGCGAGCAGGCCCAGCATCCAGGCAAACAGGATACAGAGAGTGATGTCGCGAATGAGCTCGTGCATGCCAAATTGGTCCGTTTCGCCGCACCCTAGAGACGGGTTGCGCCGCGGCAAGCGAGCAATTCGTCACATGCGGATCGTGCTCTGGCTGATAGCCCTGCTAGGTTCATTCGCGTCCGCTTTGCCGGCCGCGGCCCAATCCAAGGTCAATATCGAACAAAACTTTGCCGATTCGCTCACCGCGCTGCCGAAGGAGGAACTGGCCGTCGCCGGCGGGTTCTATGTGCCGGCCTATTCCAGCGTCGCGATGAGCCAGGGCAAGCTGCGCGTCGATTTCTCGGTGACATTGAGCGTTCACAACGCCTCCGAGACTCAGCCACTGGTGGTCAAACGCATCGCCTATTTCGACACTGCAGGCAAGCAGGTCGAAAGCTATCTGAAGGCGCCGGTGGCCTTGAGGCCCCTCGCCACCGTCTCGATCTTCATTCCGACCGACGACGTGCGCGGCGGGACCGGAGCCAATTTCCTCGTCGACTGGGCGGCAACCGGCGAGATCGCCGAGCCGGTGGTCGAGGCCTTGATGGTTGGCGGCGTCGCCAATGCGCATTACGCTTTCATCAGCCAGGGACGTCCGACCCGGACGGCCACAAAGAAGTAGAGGGCCGTCCGACCCGGACGGCCGGCAAGACGTAAAGCAGGCCGGTGCAAAGCCGGTCGCTCAACAAGAACAAAACGAGGAACGCTCCCATGACGTCCAGCTTCGATTTCGCGCCCCTGTTTCCCGCAGGGCTGCCGGCCCCTTCCGCGCGCTGGACGGGCCTTGCCAAATACAGCTTCGTCGGCGGCAACAATGATTCCGAGCAGGTGCCGCTGGACGAGCTGATCGAGGCGGCCAACCTCGCCCTGCAACGCGAGGGCCGATCGCTCGCCACTTACGGTCTGGCGCATGGTCCGCAAGGTTACCTGCCGCTGCGCGAATTCCTCGTCTCCAAGCTGAAGCGCGATGCCGGCGTCAACTGCACGGTCGACGATCTCCTGATCGTCTCCGGCTCGCTCCAGGCGCTCGACCTCGTCAACAATACGCTGCTCGCCCGCGGCGATACCGTGATCTTCGAGCAGGACAGCTATCAGGGCTCGCTGAACCGCCTGGCACGGCTCGGCGTCAACGTAGCAGGCATTCCGCTCGATGCGGACGGCATGCGCATGGACGTGCTGGCCACGACGCTGGCCGACCTGAAGAGCCGCGGCATCCGCCCAAAATACATCTACACCATCCCCACGGTGCAGAACCCGACCGGCAGCATCATGCCGGAGAGCCGCCGCGCCGAGCTGGTGCGGCTCGCCGCCGAGTATGGCGTGCCGATCTTCGAGGACGACTGCTATGCCGATCTCGTCTGGTCGGGACAGCGGCCGCCGGCAATCTACGCGATGAGCCCGAACGGCGGCGTGATCCATATCGGCTCGTTCTCGAAATCGATCGCGCCGGCGCTGCGCGTCGGCTTCGTCGTCGCGCCCTGGGATGTGATGTCGCGGATGCTGTCGCTGAAGACGGATGCCGGCTCCGGCGCGCTGGAGCAGATGGTGCTGGCGGCCTATTGCAAGCCGCATTTCGCAAGCCACGTGCCGGCCCTGACGAAGGTGCTGCGCACCAAGCTCGATACGCTGATGGAAGCCCTCAACGAGCAGTTCGGGACGGCGGCGGAGTTCGAAGAGCCCAAGGGCGGCATCTTCCTGTGGGTGAAGCTGCCCGACCAGGTCGATACGCTGAAGCTGTATCAGGCCGCGCTTGCTGCCGGCGTGTCGATCAATCCGGGGCCGGAATGGTCGACCAACAAGGGCCATTCCAGCTCACGCCTCAGGCTGTGCTTTGCCAGCCCCTCACATCAGCAGATCCGCGAGGGCGTCGCTGTGCTGGCCGAGGTCTGCCGCAGGGAGTTCGGCGTGCCCGCCCGCAGCGCCAATGTGGAGAAGCGGGCTTAACGCCTCATCAAGCCGCCTGGGGCTGGCTGCCGTGGATCGCGGAGGCCAGCCGCAGCAACAGGACGATCGAGACGTTGCCCTTGCCGGCCTCGATCTGGGCGATATAGCGCTCGGAAATCCCGGAGCGGCGGGCCAACTCCCGGCGCGACAGGTCGCAGCGCATGCGCGAGGATCTCAAGCGGTCGCCCAGTTCGGCCAAAAACGCGGTCTCCGAATAAGGCGGCACGGCACAGCTGCCCGGCAGCACTTCGCCCGCAAAATCCATGACTTGATTCAGCATTGGTCTATCCACGTTCGCCTTCGGGAAGCGCCATCCTAGCCTGGAAGCGGCCGGCCTCATTGACGCGGATCAAATTCGCGCGCGATCGGCGGCTGCCGTGGACGACCGCGGGCGGGATGCTACACTTTGGAATTCTTCGAGGTGGGGCCTTTCAGGACATGACGCGTTGTATGAGCCGCTGGACCACGGCCGCGGTGGTGTGGGTCGCGTTCACGTCCACGGCCGGTGCCGAGACGCTTGCGGCGACGGTCGAACAATGGGGCCTGCTCGGCTCATGGGCGGTCGATTGCGCGGTCCGGCCCGACCGTGACAAGGGTGCGCTCCTGACTTACGAAATCCAGAAGGATGGCCGGGTGATGTACCGGCGCAATTTCGGCGAGGCCAAGGACGAGAACGAGGTCGTGTCCGCCACGGTCAACGCCGAGGGCCTGCTCAATGTGATGGTGTACTTTCCATCGCTGCATCAGACCCGCGAGTTCGGGCTGCTGCTGGCCAAGGACGGCAGCCTGCGCGCGATCTACAATCGCAGCGAGCGCGGCGCGTACACGATCAGGGACGGCAAATACGTCGCCACGGGCGCGCCGACGCCTGCGCAGCAACGCTGCGATTGAGCATCTGAACATCCGTTCAGAATTCTCCGCCAGTTCCTCCGGAACGTTCGCACGCACGCGCCGTTCTCATCTGCATTGGATTGGAGGAGGACATCATGAAGAAGCTTGGTTATGTGGTTGCTGCTCTCGGCGCGTTCGCGATCATTGCACCGACGATGGCGAGTGCCGAAACGGTGGTGATCAAGAACGGCCACCATGGCTACGGCGCGCGCGCCGAAATGCGTGAGCATCGTGATCATGGCTGGCATCGCGGCTGGCACCATCGCGATCGTGTCGTCGTGGTCAAGCGCAACCATCACCACTGGGACTAACGCGCAACGCAACATGGAAATGGCCCCTTGCGGGGCCATTTCTTTGTGTGCGCAACATGCGCTTGGTCAGTCCCACGCCGGCGCAAAGCCGGGATTGACGCAGCGCCTGTCCTTCGGCAGCGCGGCGATCTTCTTGCGGTCGGCATCGTCGAGCGTGATCTTCAGCGCATCGAGATTGGCCTGCTGGCTCTCGCGGCGCGAGGCCTTCGGGATCGCCGCGACGCCGCCCTGGTCGAGCAGCCATTTCAACGCAACCTGCGCAGCGGTCGCGTTGTGCTTGGTGCCGATCTCCGCCAGCACCGGATCGGAGGCAATGCGCCCCTGCGCCAGCGGGCAATAGGCGACCAGCGGAATCGACCTGGCATTGAGATAGTCCAGCACCTTCGATTGATCGAGCATCGCGTGATATTCGATCTGGTTGCAGGCGATCGGCGCCCTGATCTCCTCGACCGCGATCTTGAGCAGCGCCGTGGTGAAATTGGCGACGCCGATCGCCCGCGTGCGCCCCTCCTCGTTCAGCTTCATCAAGGTCTCGAACACCGCGCCCCAGTTCGCGGACCTGGACGGCCAGTGCACGAGATAGAGATCGACATGGTCGAGCCGGAGCTTCTCCAGGCTGGCGTCGAAGGCCCGCCGGATCGCATCCGGTGCCAAATTCTCATGCCAGACCTTCGTCGTGACGTGCAGCTCGCTACGCGGCAGCCGGGCCGCGGCGAGCGCGGCGCCGATGGATTCCTCGTTGGCATACATTTCAGCCGTGTCGATGTGGCGATAGCCGACCGACAGCGCGCTCTCGACCGCGGCACGGCAGGCATCGCCCTGCATGCGGAAGGTGCCGAGGCCGAGCTTGGGCATGCTGATGCCCTGTGTCTTCAGATTGTCCATAAAACAGGCTCCTGACGTATTTCAGCCCGCTGAGATGCCCGCGGTGAGGCCGTGGGGACAGACTCTTCGGTGATGGAAAAGAGGTGGCGGGAGGCGACACTATAGCGCGATGGCCGAAGGGGACCAAATCAAGATCAGTTTAGCAAGATAGCCGGCGGGCATCGCCGCAACAGCCAAACGGCATTTCAGATCATCGCTCTCTCCTGTCAGCATCTCACCATCGCGGTCGTTCCGGCCGCAGGCAATCAGGAGACGATCATGAAGACGCTTTTGACGATGGCCTTTGTAGCGGCAACCCTCGCCAGCGCAGTTCCGGCGCATGCCGACCGCTTTGCCTACACGGGCTCGCTCAAACAGGGCGAATTCTTTGTCCGGCAACCCGCCGCGCCGCGAGCGCCTGACTGGATGAATGCGCGCGCAGAGGCTCCGCAGGCCACGCCCCGTCCCGTGCGCGGCGGCATCGGCTTGCGCATGCCTTAGGAATGCTGCGCGACCACGGTCGGGTGCGCCTGCGACTGCGGCACGATGTCGACCGACCAGAGGTCGCGGTTGTCGACGTCCTTCAGCGTCACGGTCATCACGCCGGTCACGCCATCGATATCGACGCGGCCGAAGAACTGAAGTCCGAAACACGGCGCCAAATTCTCGCCCTGCGCCTCGCTGCAGCCGTTCTGGTACATCGCGACCGCACCAAAAGTGTCGTCGAGCTCGCCCGGACCCCAGGTGCCGGCATGCAGCGGGCCAGAGACGAACTCCCAGAACGGCTCGAAATCCTGGAATTGCGCGCTGTTCGGATCGTAGTAATGCGCGGCGGTGTAGTGCATGTCTGCGGTGAGCCAGACGACGTTGCGCACGCCCGCGCGCTTGATGGAGCTGAGCAAATCGGCGATCTCGTGCTCGCGTCTATCGGGCGGCCCATTACCGAGCGCGACCGCATCGAGGCTGATCAGGCCGATCGGCAGGTCGGCCGCGATCACCTTCCAGGTCGCGCGCGAGGCTGCGAGCTCCCGCTTCAGCCAGGCCAGCTGCTCGGCGCCCAGGATCCAGCCGCGATGGTCGTTACCCTTGTTCCAGGTGTCATCGCGAAAACTGCGCATGTCGATCATGAAGACGTCGAGCAGCGGTCCATAAGCGATCTTGCGATAGACCCGCCCCTGCCGTGCGCCGACGTCGCGGATCGGCATGAAGTCGAAGAAGGCGCGGCGGGCGCGCGCGACCAGGCGCGGCGTGCCGTCGTCCTCATAGCCAGCCTCGTCATAGCTGCCGGACGGGGACCAGTCGTTGCTGACCTCGTGGTCGTCCCACTGCGCAAACATCGGCACATTCGCGTGGAAATCGCGAAAATGCTCGTCGAGATGATTGTATTTGTAGTTGCCGCGAAATTGCGCCAGCGTGTGCGCGACCTCGGATTTTTCTTCCGTGACGATGTTGCGCCAGGTCTCGCCGTTCGGCAGCTTCTGTTCGGATGGAATCGTGCAGTCGGCGTAGATATGGTCACCGGAGTGAATGAAGAAGTCAGGGCGGTTGTCGAGCATGGTGCGATAGCTGCGATAGCCGCCGCGCGAGACGTCGATGCCCCAGCCCTGCCCCGCGGTGTCGCCGGACCACAGGAACGAGATCGATTGCCCTGCGGCCGGCGCGGTGCGGAAATGGCCGACGCGGCTCTCGCCGGCGATGCCGGTCGCGATGTCGTCGAAGCGGACGCGATAGAAGATGTCCTGTCCGGGCGGCAGATCGCTCAGCAGCAGCTTCGAGGTGAAGTCGGCGTCGGGCAGCGCGTCGCTCGAGGCCGCCGCAATGATGGTCTTGAAACTCTCGACGGTGGAGCATTCCACCTGCATGCGCGCGGCCCGGTCGGCGCGCGCCCAGATCACGGCGGAGCCGTCCGAGACGTCGCCGGACTGGATGCCGCCGGCGATCCGCGGGCGGTCGGCGGCACGGCTGATGGATGGCTTTGCGAGCGCGGCCAAGGCGAGGCTGGTGGTGGAGCGGACCAGGAATTGCCGCCGGGTCCATGCGCGCGGGGCGCGGAGCGTTGCCATTCAGGAGACCTTCGTCGAATCGCGACGGAAGGTGCCTGCGCTCCTTGACTCCTACCCTTACGGTTTCTTGACTCCGCGCCGACGGTTTTACGACGTGGGGATGACGGCCGATGGTCTACTCCCTCTCCCCGTTCTTACGGGGGAGGGTTGGGGTGAGGGCTATCCGCGATCACAGTGAGAGACGGACTCGCGGAGAGTCCCCCTCACCGGAATCCGCGCTACGCGCGCATTCCGGCCTCTCCCCGCACGCGGGGAGAGGCGAAGGCTCAGCGCTGCCAGTTGCAGATGCCGCCGGAGCGGCACGGCCAGGTCTGGATGCGGGTATCCCTCGCCTGCGCATCCAGCGGATTGCCGTGGCGATTCGCGAGCTTGGTCCGGGCCGCACCGCGCGGCTGCGCGGGCTTGACGTGCGCGACCTTCGGCTCCGACACATGCACGCGTTCGGCGGCGACCTTCTTCGGCACGTCCATGGGCTCGGCGCGGGCCTGCGCTTCGCTGCCGCCGCGGGCCTCGAGTGCGACCGGTGCGAACCGCGTCTCCGGCCCGAGCCGCTTCGGCGACAACACCGCCTTGGACAGATCGAGGCCGAGATATTCATCAGGCTTGTAGTCATCAGCGCGCGCGACGCCGCCCCATGCGAGCACGAGGGCAACGGCGACGGCAAAATGAGCGCTCTTCAGGACCACGGACGCCTCCTGAAATTGATTTATCAAAGGGGTAATTTACCCCTATTTAGGAAGCGTCGCGCGCAATTCCAGCGTTCAAGTGCCGCCGTGGTTAAGAAGTTTGGCAGTGTCAGGCGACCTTTCGCGTCGCACCCGTCCCATCCAGGAACCCCATCAGGCGGCTGCGGATGATGGTTTCCGCCTGGCCCATGATGCGATCGACGAGTTCCTTGCAGGATGGGATGTCGTGGATGAGACCCGCGACCATTCCGCAGCTCCAGGCGCCCGCGTCCATCTCTCCGTCCAGCATGATCCTGGGATAGACGCCCGCGACCTGGTCGTGGATGTCGTCGATGGTGAGCTTGGCGCCCTTCGCGCGCTCGATCTCGAGCAGACGATCGACATTGGCGTTCTTCAGGACGCGTTCGGTGTTGCGCAAGCTCCGCATGATCAGACGGGTGTCGAGCTCGGTTGCCGCAACAAGCGCATTCTTCACGTTCTGATGCACCGGCGCCTCCTTGGTCGCGATGAAGCGCGTGCCCATGTTCATGCCGGCCGCGCCCAGCGACAGCGCCGCGACGAGGCTGCGCCCGTCGGCCATGCCGCCGGAGGCGACGAACGGGATCTTCAATTCCTCCGCTGCCCGCGGCAGCAGGATCATGTTCGGAATGTCGTCCTCACCGGGATGGCCGCCGCACTCAAAGCCGTCGACGCTGACGGCATCGCAGCCGATGCGCTCGGCCTTCAGGGAATGGCGCACCGATGTGCATTTGTGGATCACCTTGATGCCGGCCGCCTTCAGCGCCGGCATATACTGTTCCGGGCTGCGACCTGCAGTCTCCACTGACTTGACGCCACCTTCGACAATGGCCGCGATGTATTCGGGATAAGGCGGTGCCGAGAAGGCCGGCAGAAAGGTGAGGTTCACGCCGAACGGCTTGTCGGTCATGTCGCGGCAGCGCGCGATCTCTTTTGCCAGCAGCTCCGGCGTCTTCTGCGTGAGACCGGTGATGATGCCGAGCCCGCCGGCATTGGAGACGGCGGCGGCCAGCTCGGCAAAGCCGACGAAATGCATGCCGCCCTGAATGATGGGGTGCTCGATGCCGAACAGTTCGGTGATCGCGGTCTTCACGCAGGCTTCCTCCCGGATTTCGGTTTGTATGGGTTCAGTCTAGTCGCAGTCTCGTGTCGCGGTCACCATTTCTCTCCGAAAGGCCGGATCTCCATCTCGAAGGTCCAGGCGCTCTTCGGCTGCTGGTAGAGCTGCCAATAGGAATCGGCCACCGCCGACGGCGGCATCAGCAGGTCGGGATTATCCAGCGCGTTCGGGCCGAGCGCTTCGAGCCGGCGCTGCCGCACCCATTCGGTATCAACGCCGGAATCGATGATGAGATGGGCGACGTGGATGTTCTTCGGCCCGAGCTCACGCGCCATCGCCTGCGCCACCGCGCGCAGGCCGAATTTGGCGCTGGCGAACGCGGCAAAGCCGCTGCCGCCCCGCAAGCTTGCCGTCGCGCCGGTGAAGAAGATATTGCCGCCGCCGCGCGGAAGCATCAGGCGCGCCGCTTCCCGGCCTGCGAGGAAGCCGGAAAAGCAGGCCATCTCCCAGGCTTTGCGGAACACGCGCTCGGTGGTGTCGAGGATCGGGAAATTGACGTTGGCGCCGACGTTGAAGATGCAAACTTCCAGCGGTGCGTGCTTGTCGGCATCGTCGAGGAAGGCGATGACCTCTTCCTCTTTCCGCGCATCGAGCGAGCGCGCGTGGATCTCGCCGCCGGCGGCCTCGATATCCTTCACCAGAGGCGCCAGTTTGTCGCCGTTGCGGCGTCCGGCGAAGACCGAAAAACCCTCGGCTGCGAATTTCTTGGCAATCTCGGAGCCGATGAAATCGCCGGCCCCGATCACGGCAGCTGTCGCGTTTCGCTTGGGCAAGGTCGCCTCCTCAGGTGCGCATGTGTTTGAACCGAAGGCTATAGTTCTAAAATAGAACTGTCAAATTTCGGGGTGGGATGCTAGCTTCAGGGACAAATTGCATTGATCGTTCAAGTCAGTTCCTTTTTCTGACTTACTACGCCTGCGGCCGGAGACCGGATCATGAAGTGGGACACGCTGGACGAAGAGCCCTGCTCGCTCTCCCGTACCGTCGCCGTGGTCGGCGATCGCTGGACGCTTCTGATCCTGCGCGAATGCTTTTTGCGCGTGCGACGGTTCGAGGGATTTCAGTCCTCGCTCCAGATCACCAGGCATCTTCTGTCGGAGCGGCTGAAGAAGCTGGTCCGCTTCGGCATCCTGCGCCGCGTCCCCTATTCCGAGGCGCCCAAGCGCTACGAATATATCCTGACGCAGAAGGGCCTCGACCTCTACCCGATCATCATGGCGATGGTGCATTGGGGCGACACCCACATGGGCGACGAACGCGGTCGCCCGATGCTGCATGAGCACAAGACCTGCGGCAAGCTGTTCGACCCGGTGATGGTGTGCTCGGAATGCGGCGAGGTGCTGCATGCGAAGCAGGTGCATGTGCACGCGGGGCCGGGGCGCAACGAGGCGGTGGGGTGAGTGGCGCTGACGCGCACAGCACTGCCGCGGTGGGATCATCAGCACGGCTGACGATCGCGAGCGAAAGCGCGGTGCCGATGCCGCACTCTTCGTTCGTGATACTTTCAGCCTCGGCGCACCTTGGTCAGTGCGTCTTGGTGGTTTGCCACTTTTCCAGATCGGGCTTCGCCTCGCCCGATCGCTGCTCCTTCTCCGGATTGCCCTTCCAGGGCTTGTCCGTCTGGGCGTGCGATCCCCGATCGTTCTGATGCCGGGGATCGTCGGTGGGCTTTTCCTTGCTCATTGGATCTCCTTAAGGTGCGGAGCCTACGCGAAGGGAACGCCATAGTAGGAGTTGATGCCGCGCACCGCCGCATCGTCACCCCAGTTCCAATCGCTCTGCTCACCATATTTCGGCGCGCCCTGCAGCTCCTTGGCCGTAATCCCCGTCACGTAGCCACCGAGTTCGGTGTCGTACTTCAGGGACTGCCAAGGCAGGGGATAGTGGTCATTTCCGACGCCCAGAAATCCGCCAAAGCCGAGCACGGCGTAGGACACCTTGCCGCTGATCTTGTCGATCATCACGCGCTCGATCGAACCGATCTTGTTGCGATCCGCGCCATAGACCGATGTTCCCTCGACCCTGTCGCTGCCGATCAACCGGCCCATTTCGCTGCGGTCCAGTTCGCCTTGATCCAACATCTCAATTCTCCACTCAGCCAGTGTGTGGACCAATCTGTTCCGATGGTGATCGTTCCAAAGCGGGTTCGGCGGCTCATCAGGAACATCGCTGGAAACGAGTGGTTCTCTGAGTCCTCAGAGGACATGAACCATGAGCGACTTTCGCGACATCCAGCACGGCGTCAACGATCCCGTCGACGGGCTCGACGTGAAGCGGCACATCAACTCCACCCAGACACCGCATGAGCGCGCGCAGCATCATGCCGACGTGCGGTCAGCGCCGTCGGCCTCGCCGGACGAACCGTTCCTGCCGGAGCGATTGCGGCGCAAGCCGACCGATCCGATCAACCCGCGCACCGGCCGCAATCCGGCCGACTAGCCGCTCAGGAGCATCGGCTCCGGCGCTGTTTTGGTCGTCACAAACGTGCAGCTCGCGGCGGCCGACGCCAGCTACGCGACGGGCCAGGTCTACGGCGCGGCGGGCGGTTCGGGACAGCCGTAGCCGCTCGGCGCAGGAACCTCTCCGAGTGCCCGAGCTTTACAGAACGATCATGCAGACTATTTCGCCAACCGCAAGCCGATGGCGCTCGTAACAGTCAAACCGACCCGGATCGATATCGCGATAGCAAATGAGATCGCGGATCATACCAATCCGGAGCTCGAGCAAGCTGCTGGAGCGCTGACCTGGGCCGCGGACGAGCATGTGCTGCTTGCCTTCGCCGCCGCAGGTTGGCTTTACGTTCAGCTTCGACGTCCCGATGAACGTCCCGCGGCAAATCACGTCCTGACAGTTTCGCTGGTGACGGCGGTGCTGCCGCATATCCTGAAATCCGTGTTCGATCAGATCAGGCCTGACCGCCTTACGGTTCGCGGCCATTGGCGCGGTGTTCCCATTTCCGGCCGATCCAGCGATGCATTTCCGTCCGGTCACGCCGTTCACATGGGAGCTCTTGCTTCCGCAGCCGGCCTGCTGCCGCCGGCGCCACGCCGACTTGTGCGCTCCGTCGCCGTCGCGCTTTCGCTGACGCGGGTCGCGCTGCTCGCACATTGGGCGAGCGACGTGGCCGCAGGCTTTGCGCTCGGCGCCGCCGTCGAGAGGCTGCTGCGGCCATGGACGCTGGCGAAGCCGCGCCACAAGCGCGGGATGCGGGCACGGCAATGACCGAATACGTCCTGCGCTTCATCGCGGGCGGCGTCATCGTCTCCGCCTTCGCCATCCTCGGCGACATGCTCAGGCCCAAAAGTTTCGCCGGACTGCTGGGCGCTGCGCCTTCGGTCGCACTGGCGACACTCGGCATCGCCGTCGTCCAGCACGGATCTCGTTATGCCGCCGCCGAAAGCTGGACCATGATCTACGGCGCCGTCGCCCTCGCCTGCTACAGCGTCGTCGTCTGCCACCTCCTGATGAGGTTCCGGTTCGCCGCGCTGCCTGCCACCGTCCTCGCTTTTGCAGTCTGGCTCGTGGCCGCTTTTGCCCTGCTCGCCGGTCTCGGAGGTGCAGCCTGATGCTGGTCAAGCTGTCGTCATCTTCGCTGAAGCAGACGCATTGGTACGAGTACGGCGTTCGCTTCGTGCTTGGCGGCCTGGCAACGGTTTTGGCGGGACTTGTCGGGGCCCATTTCGGCGAGTCCGTCGGTGGACTTTTCCTCGCGCTTCCTGCGGTCTTCTGCGCCAGCGCTACGCTGATCGAAAGTCATGAGCGCCGTGCGAAAGAAAAGGCCGGTCTCAATGGCCGGCGACGGGGACAACAGGCTGCTGCGCTCGACGCCGCCGGAGCCGGCCTGGGAAGCATCGGTCTTGCTGCGTTCGCCGCCGTCTTCTCCATCACCGTTCCAGCGAGCACCGTCGGCGCATTCGTCGCAGCCATCGCAACCTGGGCCGCGGTCTCCGTGTCGATCTGGTGGCTGAGGCGAAAGCTGCGCATCGTCTCCCGACGACGCTCATCATCCTGACGCTGGCGCGATCAGCGAGGCGCCAAGACTTCCCGGGGCATCAGGAATTCAAACATCTCGGCCGCGGTCTGAAGCTGCTCGATGCGTGCGGCAACGGAATCGCGCTGAACGCCGGCCGGCAAGCTCGCAAGCTCATGCTCGAGCAGCAGCCTCTGCGCCTCGAGGCGTTGCTCGAATGTGTGGGGCTCAGACCGTCTTCGCATCGTCCGTCCTCGGGGGTTGCAGGCCCGGGCTGTTGGCCCAGCGCTCGACCTGCTCAATGACCTTCTGATGGCTTGGACGCACCGGCCTTGGTGCTTCGCGTTCCTCGGAAAGCTTGCGGGGTAACCTGACCTCGTCAGTCATGGCGCATCTCCCTTTCCCTATGAGAATGCGCCTCCGCGCGAATAGTTTCAAGTAACCTATTGATTTATTTAGATTATATTGCTCAACTGACGCTTTTTTGGACTCCTGTGGAACTCTCGGCAAGTTGGCCGGTTTAGCAAATTACTCATCTTGCTCAATTTGCGTGATTGACCATGAACGACCTTCGCGACGAGCGGCTCCAAGTCATGCTTTCGCCGGAAGAGCTGGCCGCAGTGGATGATTTCCGGTTCAAGCACCGCATGCCAACGCGTGCCGCGGCGGTCCGCGAGTTGCTCAAGTTCGGACTCGCAGCCGCGGGCATCGAGACAAGCATCGACCCGTCAACGGGCATCAAATCAAGCGAGTTTGGTGTATTTGGCCGGGGGCCAGACGGACACACGCCGGGAAAATCCGAGAACGACGCCGAGGATTGATTTCATCGGCCTCGCAAACCAAACGACCCCGGCACAGTGGGGTGCCAGGGCCGTCCTTGGAGATTGCTTCCGGCGCACCGGGGGCATGACAACCGGAAGCAATCCGTCGACTCTTCGCGCAGTGAATCGTTCCTTGCGAGAACTAGCCCGTCGGGGCGTCGCCGGAATCATCCGGCATCACGCCGGATCCCGGCGTCTTGTTGTTTTGTTGTCGTTGAGCTTGGGATCGCGAGTCGCCTCACGCGACGGCGAGCCCCTCGAGCCCGTCTTGTGCGAGCTCGTCTTGTGCGCGGTCTGCGCGCGCTGCTTGTCGCGCGGTTGATCCTCCGCGCGGTTATCCCTGATGATACCGTGGTCGGAATGCGCCATGATGTCCACTCGCCTCTCCAGTTGTCCTGCCAGATGTCCCGAACCGCTTACGCGCCGGCGCGTCGAATGTTCCGGTTCACACGAGAGGCCGCGGCGCTAGCTACGCGCCGCATGGACCGGGGCCGATGCATTTTCCAGATGCACCTGCCGCACCGTCGTCACCGTCGCGAACGCCACCGAGACGCCAAAAGCGAGAATGAGCGAAAGAAGAGCAAGACGTGGAGCCATTGCAAAATCTCCTTCTGGAATCGAAAATCAACGCGATTGACTGTTCCCGAATGATCCTGGATTGGTCGCTTGCATTCCGTGCGCGGCCTCACACCCAAACGGGAGCGCCTATGCATCCTGCTTTTGGGAGGTACGGGTCGTGACGGGCGGAATTTCGCCATCGAGCCAGTCCTGTTCTCTCGCGAGCGCGGTCCAGGCGTCCGCCATGCGCGAATAGCGCTTATGGGCAGGTTGCCCTTCCGCTCGCTCGGCGAGCTGCAGGCAGTTGTCGGCGTTGTCCCTGAAAATGTCAGACTGTTTCATGAATCAAACGTGGGGACGGAACGGTCGCGGCGCAACCGCCCTTACCGGATCGTAACGTTCGCGGAACTTTGCATGCCATCCGTCATTGATATCGATGCGAGTTCTTGTCGCGATCATCCTGATGTTCATCAGCACCGCAGCGCTTGCCGACAGCACCGGCGAGCGAAGGCCGGGCGACCGCACGCCGACGGCGAGCGACGTCATCAACGGCCTCTACGCGTTCAGCCGCTTCCAGCAGGGTCTTCTCGAAAGCACCGATCTGAAGGGCAATGCGGAGGTGAAAAACCTCGCCGCCCTGCGCGCCGAGGAAGCGGCGAAACGCGACAAGGTCTTGAAGGACATTCAACAGGCGCTCGGCGCCGAGCCGCGCGTCGGCAAGACAACGGCGAGTGCAAGCCTCGGCGAACCCGACAATTCGGAGGGACCAGCCTATGTGCGAACCTTCTACGCCGCGCAGATTCCCGAATATGAATCCACCATCGCCCTGCTCGAGCACTATCTGAAAGCTCCCGACAATGCCGCCCTTGCCGCTTTCGCCCGCGACCAACTGCCGGTGCTGCGTTCGCAGGTGAAGGATGCGGAGCGGACGATGGCGGACAAATAGTCCCCCCTTCGTCCGCCGGCGGCCGCCCCGCCTGCGGTGCCCCCGCCCGCCTGGCATGGAGGTGGCCGCAAAGAGGGCGAATCAGTCCAAAATTCTTTGGAACCGGTTGGAACTAATCGCCTTTATCGTCGTTGTTGCGGTCGGGCTGAGCAAAGCAGGTTCCATTTCCCGGCGTCGCAACCTTGGCGCTTGATTTCGAATTTGGCTGACGCTCTAGTTTGACTAATTGCGTCACGCCTTAGATTCGGCCGACGCCTGCGGGGGAATCAGTATGAGCGACCTCGATCCCGGATCTGCATCACGCTCCGGTCGTCGCGTCCCAAAGCCAAGAACTAACGGTACGTCAGAGCCGGACTCCCGGCCGGAATTGCTACTCGCCTTGCAGGCCATGCGTAGCGGCGATTTCTCGGTGCGTATGAGCGGCGACTATCTCGGTATCGACGGCAAGATCGCCGACACTTTTAATGAAATCATCGCCGCCAACCAGCGCATGGCGCAGCAGCTCGAGCTGGTCGGCCAGGTGGTCGGACGCGAGGGCAAGACCCGGCAGCGTGTGAAGTTCGGCCTCGCCTCCGGCTCCTGGGCCGACATGGAAGGCTCCGTCAACACGCTGATCGACGATTTGTTGTGGCCGACGCGCGAGGTGACCCGCGCGGTCGCGGCGGTGGCGCAAGGCGACCTGCTCCAGACCGTCAAGCTCGACGTCGACGGCCGTCCGCTCCGCGGTGAATTCCTGCAGTCGGCGAACATCGTCAACACCATGATCAAGCAGCTGGGCGTGTTCACCTCCGAGGTGACGCGCGTGGCGCGCGAGGTCGGCACCGAAGGCAAGCTCGGCGGCCAGGCCCAGGTGCCCGAGGTGACCGGCGTCTGGAAGGATCTGACCGAGAGCGTCAACTCGATGGCGAACAACCTGACCAACCAGGTTCGCAACATCGCCGAGGTCACGATCGCGGTCGCTAACGGCGACTTGTCCAAGAAGATCACCGTCGACGTCCGCGGCGAGATCCTTCAGCTCAAGGAAGCCATCAATACGATGGTGGACCAGCTCCGCTCCTTCGCCTCCGAAGTGACGCGCGTGGCGCGCGAGGTCGGCACCGACGGCAAGCTCGGCGGCCAGGCGATCGTGCCCGGCGTCGCCGGCACCTGGAAGGATCTCACCGACTCCGTCAACGCGATGTGCGGCAACCTGACTGCACAGGTCCGCAACATCGCCAACGTCACCACCGCCGTGGCGCGCGGCGACTTGTCCCGCAAGATCACGGTGGACGTGCGCGGCGAAATCCTGGAGCTGAAGGACACCATCAACACCATGGTGGACCAGCTCAACTCCTTCGCCTCCGAAGTGACGCGCGTCGCACGCGAGGTCGGCACCGAGGGCAAGCTCGGCGGCCAGGCCCAGGTGCCCGGCGTGGCCGGCACCTGGAAGGACCTCACCGACAACGTCAACTTCATGGCGTCGAACCTGACGGCCCAAGTCCGCAACATCGCCGACGTCGCCACCGCCATCGCCGGCGGCGACCTCTCCAAGAAGATCACCGTGAACGTGTCGGGCGAAATCCTTCAGCTGAAGGAAACGCTCAACACCATGGTCGACCAGCTCAACGCCTTCGCCGGCGAAGTCACGCGCGTCGCGCGCGAGGTCGGCACCGAGGGACGTCTCGGCGGTCAGGCCAACGTGCTCGGCGTCGCCGGCACCTGGAAGGACCTGACCGAGAGCGTCAACTCGATGGCGTCGAACCTGACCGCACAGGTCCGCAACATCGCCGAGGTGACGACCGCGGTCGCGGGCGGTGACTTGTCGAAGAAGATCACCGTGGACGTCCGCGGCGAGATCCTCGAGCTGAAAGACACCATCAACACCATGGTGGACCAGCTCAACGCCTTCGCCGGCGAAGTCACGCGCGTCGCCCGCGAGGTCGGCACCGAAGGCAAGCTCGGCGGCCAGGCCCAGGTGCGCGGCGTCGCCGGCACCTGGAAAGACCTGACCGACAGCGTCAACTCGATGGCCTCGAACCTGACGGGTCAGGTCCGCAACATCGCCGAAGTCGCCACCGCCGTGGCCAAGGGCGACCTGTCGAAGAAGATCACCGTGAACGTGTCGGGCGAAATCCTTCAGCTGAAGGAAACGCTCAACACCATGGTCGACCAGCTCAACGCCTTCGCCGGCGAAGTCACGCGCGTTGCGCGCGAGGTCGGCACCGAAGGCAAGCTCGGCGGCCAGGCCGAGGTGCCCGGCGTCGCCGGCACCTGGAAGGACCTCACCGACAGCGTCAACTCGATGGCCGGTAACCTCACCGCCCAGGTCCGCAACATCGCCGAGGTCGCAACCGCGATCGCCGGCGGCGACCTGTCGCGCAAGATCACGGTGGACGTGCGCGGCGAGATCCTTCAGCTCAAGGACACGCTGAATACGATGGTCGACCAGCTCAACCGCTTCGCGGGCGAGGTGACGCGCGTGGCGCGCGAGGTCGGCACCGAGGGTCGGCTCGGCGGCCAGGCCAACGTGCCCGGCGTCGCCGGCACCTGGAAGGATCTCACCGACAGCGTGAACTCGATGGCGGGCAACCTCACCGCCCAGGTCCGCAACATCGCCGAGGTCACCACCGCCGTGGCGCGCGGCGACCTCTCGCGCAAAATCACCGTGGACGTGCGGGGCGAAATCCTCGAGCTGAAAAACACCATCAACACCATGGTGGACCAGCTCAACGGCTTTGCCGGCGAAGTCACGCGCGTCGCGCGCGAGGTCGGCACCGAAGGCAAGCTCGGCGGCCAGGCCGAAGTGCCCGGCGTCGCCGGCACCTGGAAGGACCTCACCGACAACGTCAACTTCATGGCGTCGAACCTGACGGCCCAGGTCCGCAACATCGCCGAGGTCGCGACCGCGATCGCCGGCGGCGACCTGTCGAAGAAGATCACGGTGGACGTGCGCGGCGAGATCCTGCTGCTCAAGGACACCCTGAACACCATGGTCGAGCAGCTCCGCTCCTTCGCCGCCGAAGTGACGCGCGTGGCGCGCGAGGTCGGCACCGAGGGCCGGCTCGGCGGTCAGGCCGTCGTGCCCGGCGTCGGCGGCACCTGGAAGGACCTCACCGACAACGTCAACCTGCTGGCCGCGAACCTCACGACGCAGGTCCGCAACATCGCCGAAGTGACCACCGCCGTGGCTCGCGGCGACTTGTCGCGCAAGATCACCGTCGACGTGAAGGGGGAAATCCTCGAGCTGAAGAACACCATCAACACCATGGTGGACCAGCTCAACGCGTTCGCCGGCGAAGTCACCCGCGTCGCGCGCGAGGTCGGCACCGAAGGCGAGCTCGGCGGCCAGGCCCAGGTGCCCGGTGTCGCCGGCACCTGGAAGGACCTCACCGACACCGTGAACTTTATGGCGGCGAACCTGACCGAGCAGGTCCGCGGCATCGTCAAGGTCGTGACCGCGGTCGCCAACGGCGACCTGAAGCAGAATCTCACGGTGAAATCGAAGGGCGAGGTCGCAGCACTCGCCGACACCATCAACAACATGACCGAGACACTCGCGACCTTCGCCGACCAGGTGACGTCGGTGGCGCGCGAGGTCGGCGTCGAGGGACGCCTCGGCGGTCAGGCCGACGTGCCCGGCGCGGCCGGCACCTGGAAAGACCTCACCGGCAACGTCAACCTGCTGGCGGCCAACCTCACCTCGCAGGTGCGCGCGATCGCGGAAGTGGCGACCGCCGTGACCAAGGGCGACCTGACGCGGTCGATCCAGGTCGACGCCCGCGGCGAAGTCGCGGAGCTGAAGGACAACATCAACACGATGATCACGAACCTCCGTCTCACGACGGACGTGAACACCGAGCAGGACTGGCTGAAGACCAACCTCGCGAAATTCACCAACATGCTTCAGGGCCAGCGCGACCTCGCCACCGTCGGCCGGCTGCTGCTGACCGAACTGTCGCCGCTGGTGAACGCGCATACCGGCGTGATCTACCAGGTCGAGAACGAGGACAATCCACAGCTCCTGCTGCTCGCTTCCTACGCCGGCGACGGCGTCTACCCCTATCAGCGCGTACTGCCGTTCGGCGACGGCCTGATCGGCCAATGCGCGCTCGACCGGCGGCCGCGCGTGGTCGCGGATATTCCCTCCGACGTGGTGCCGATCAACTCGGCGCTGTTCCGCGTCGCCCCGAAGAACCTCGTGGTGCTGCCGGTGCTGTTCGAGGGCCAGGTCAAGGCCGTGATCGAGCTCGCCTCGCTGACCTCGTTCACGACCTCGCAGATGACCTTCCTGGAGCAGCTCACCGACTCCATCGGCATCGTGCTCAACTCGATCGAGGCGACGATGCAGACCGAAGGCCTGCTCAAGCAGTCGCAGCAGCTGGCCGGCGAGCTTCAGACCCAGCAGCGCGAATTGCAGCAGACCAACGACCAGCTCGAGCAGAAGGCGCAGCAGCTCGCCGAGCGCAACGTCGAGGTCGAGCGCAAGAACCAGGAAATCGAGCAGGCCCGCCGTGCGCTCGAGGAGAAGGCGACGGAGCTCGCCCTCACCTCGAAGTACAAGTCCGAATTCCTGGCCAATATGAGCCACGAGCTGCGCACGCCGCTGAACTCGATCCTGATCCTGGGACAGCAGCTCACCGACAATCCGGACGGCAACCTCTCGGCCAAGCAGGTCGAATTCGCCCGCACCATCCACGGCGCCGGCACCGACCTGCTCAACCTCATCAGCGACATTCTCGATCTCTCCAAGATCGAGTCCGGCACGGTGACGGTGGACGCCGAGGAAATCCTGACTGCGAACCTGCTCGAAACCGTCGGGCGGCCGTTCCGGCACGAGGCGGAGAACCGCAATCTGTCGTTCAAGATCGACGTCGACCCGAACCTCGCGCGCAGCATCGTCACCGACTCCAAGCGCCTGCAGCAGGTTCTGAAGAACCTGCTCTCCAACGCCTTCAAGTTCACCGCCGAAGGCGAAGTGCGCCTGAAGGTCGGCGGCGCGCTCGGCGGCTGGGGAACGGATCACCCGGTGCTGAACTCCGCGCCGGCCGTGATCGCGTTCGAGGTGTCCGATACCGGCATCGGCATTCCCCTGGAGAAGCAGAAGCTGATCTTCGAGGCGTTCCAGCAAGCCGACGCCGGCACCAGCCGCAAATATGGCGGCACCGGCCTTGGCCTCGCCATCAGCCGCGAGCTCGCCAGCCTGCTCGGCGGCGAAATCCATCTGCGCAGCGCACCGGGCAAGGGCTCGTCCTTCATCCTTTATCTGCCGTTGAAATATTCCGGCCCGACACTTGCGCCGCGCGCCACGCCACAGCAATACAGCCAGCCACCGGCGCTGCAACCGACGGCGCCCGAGCAGCGCGTCATCGAGCAGCTTCCCGACGACCGCCTCAACCTCGAACCCGGCGACAGCATCCTCCTGATCGTCGAGGACGACCCGCATTACGCACGCGTGCTGGTCGATCTCGCGCGCGACAAGGGTTTCAAGGTGCTGGTCGCGGCTCGCGGTGCCGAGGCGCTGGAACTTGCCAAGCAATACCAGCCGAGAGCGGTCTCGCTGGACGTGTTCCTGCCGGACATGCTCGGCTGGACGGTGCTGAGCCAGCTCAAGCACAATCCGCTGACGCGCCACATCCCCGTGCAGATCATCACGCTCGACGAGGACCGCCAGCATGCGCTGGCGCGCGGCGCGTTCTCCTTCGTCAACAAGCCGACGACGACCGAGGGGGTTTCGGCCGCGCTGGCGCAGATCAAGGAATATGCGCGGCCGCGTCGCAAGCGGCTCCTGATCGTCGAGGACAACGAGGCCGAGCGGCTCTCGATCCGCGAGCTCCTGCATCACGACGACATCGAGATCGTGACGACCGACACCGGCGCCGGCGCACTCTCGACGCTGCGCGAAGCGCCCTGCGATTGCGTGGTGCTGGACCTGCGCCTGCCCGACATGAGCGGTTTCGAGGTGCTGGACCAGATCCGCCACGACGAAGCACTTTCGAACATTCCGGTGGTGGTGTTCACCGGCCGCGAGCTCTCGGCGGAGGAAGATGCCGAGCTCCACACCATGGCGCGCAGCATCGTGGTCAAGGGCGTGGAATCGCCCGAGCGCCTGCTCGACGAGACCGCATTATTCCTGCACCGCGTGATCACGGAACTGCCGGTCGAGAAGCAGCGCATGCTGGAGAAGCTGAACAGTTCCGACGAGGACCTGATCGGCAAGACCGCGCTGCTGGTCGACGACGACGCCCGGAACATCTTCGCGCTGTCGAGCGTGCTGGAACGGCGCGGAATGAAGGTGCTGACGGCGACCACCGGCCGCGAGGCAGTGACGCTGGTCGAGTCCAATCCGGAAATCGCCATCGTGCTGATGGACATCATGATGCCCCAGATGGATGGCTATCAGACCATCGGCGTGATCCGCGAAAATCCGGCCTTCGCGCGCCTGCCGATCATCGCGTTGACCGCCAAGGCAATGAAGGGCGACCGCGAGAAATGCCTGGAAGCCGGCGCGTCCGACTACCTCGCCAAGCCCGTCAACACCGATCAATTGCTGCTTGCAATCCGCATGTGGCTGCACCGCTGAGCTGGATGCGCGAATGGACCACGAAAAGGTCAACATCCTCCTCGTCGACGACCAGCCGGCCAAGCTGCTCGCCTATGAGGTGATCTTGAAGGAACTCGGCGAGAACCTCGTGATCGCCTCGTCCGGCCGCGAGGCGCTCGAGGTGCTGCTCAAGACCGAGATCGCGGTGATCCTGGTCGACGTCTGCATGCCCGAGCTCGACGGCTTCGAGCTCGCGGCGATGATCCGGGAGCATCCGCGCTTCCAGAAGACGGCGATGATCTTCATCTCGGCCATTCAGGTGAGCGACATCGACCGGTTGCGCGGCTATGAGATGGGCGCGGTCGACTATGTTCCTGTGCCCGTGGTGCCGGAGGTGCTGCGCGCCAAGATCAAGGTGTTTGCCGAGCTCTATCGCAAGACCCGCGAGCTCGAACGGCTGAACCAGGAACTCGAGGATCGCGTTCGCGCGCGCACGGCCGAGCTGGAGAACTCGACCGCAAAGCTGCGCGAGAGCGAACAGCGCCGCAGCATGGCGATCGCCGCCGGCAAGATGGGATCCTGGGACTGGGACTGGATCAACGGCGACTGGATGTGGGACGAGGGCCAGTATCGCATTTTCGGCGTGACGCCGGAGACCTTCAACGTCACCTCGGCGAACATCCAGGCTCTGCTGCACCCTGACGACGTCGACCGGTTTGGCCAGGCGATCGCCGCGTTCAACACCGGGGCGCACGCCTATGAAGGCGAGTTTCGCGTCAGCAGGCCCGACGGCGAGGTGCGCTGGTGCGTCGGCACGGCGGCCGCAACGGTGGACCAGGCCGGCCGCGTGGTGCGCGTGAGCGGTGTCACCGTGGACATCACCGACCGCAAGCGGGCCGAGGAGCGGCAAAATCTGCTGGCGCGGGAAGTCGATCATCGTGCCAAGAATGCGCTGGCGCTGGCGCAATCGATCGTGCGTCTCACCCGAGCCGACGAGGTCAAGGCCTATGTCAACGCCGTCGAGGGGCGTATCAACGCGCTGGCGCGCGTGCATACGATCCTGTCGCTGTCGAGCTGGCAGGGCGCCGAACTCTCGAAGCTGATCGACGAGGAACTCGCGCCCTATTCGCTCGGCGGCCAGATCAAGCTGGCGGGGCCCGAGGTTCAGTTGCTGCCCGCAACCGCCCAGACGCTGGCGCTGGCGCTGCACGAGCTTTTCACCAACTCGGCAAAGTATGGCGCACTCTCGACGCGGTCGGGACGGCTCATGATCAGCTGGCAGGTCAAGGAGGACCACCTCACATTGATCTGGGAGGAATCCGGCGGCCCACTTGTGAGGACGCCGAAATCTCGCGGCTTCGGCACGCGGAGCCTGCTTGCGAGCGTCGAGTCCCAGCTCGGCGGACAGGCGCAATTCGATTGGCGCGCCGAGGGCCTGTTGTGCCGCCTGGAAGTGCCGTTGACCCGGAAGACCCCGACCGCGGCCGCGCAGGGCAAGTTCGACGCCGCCACCTCCCTCGCGCTCCAGCGCGCGTCGGGTTAACCCGACGCGGCGACTTTCATGCGCTGCACCGACCGCGGTTCATGGGCGATGCGCCCTTCGAGCCAAGCTTCTGTTTGCGCGAGATCGCGTAACGCCATCGCATAGCGGCGGGCCGCGCTTCGCTCGGCACCGCGTGGCAGCTTGCGCGCCTTGCGCAGCATATCGGCGGCCGCGTTTCGATAGGCCAGTGAGCGATAGAGAAAGACAACCTTACCCATATCGAATGTTCCCGTGTTGACGGCTTCCATGGTCGCAAGGTCGGCATGAACGTCGGATGAAGCCCGACGTGACAAATCGTTCATGCCAATGGAACCCGAAATCGCCGGCTGCGTTGCACGGATGATCGAGGTCGGTTCCATGCGTGTGAGAAAGTCGCCGAAAAAGTCGAGAAGTCTGATCTCTCCAATCGGCATCATCACGATCATGACGCACGCGATGATGGGCGCGGCGCTCGGCCTCGCCTTCGGTCTCGCGCTCATTCTATCCAACCCGCCGGTCGCAAATTTGCTGAAACATGGCGGAGATTCGGCCGCTGCCGTTTTCGTCGTCACGTTAGTGACGACTTTCGCAATCGGCGCGATGCTCACAGGTATCGTGTTCATCATCGCCGAGGACAAGGAATCTTGAACCGCGCGTGAAACCTGCGAACTGCTTTGTCGGGAACTCCGGCGGCGGATGGCAGTTGGCTGCCTGCGTCATTTTAACTCAGGGAGTTCCCGCGCATGAAGACGACCAAGCTCGCCCTCGCCATGATGTTGGCAACCGGCCTCGCCGCCGCCCCGTTCGCCGCGCAGGCGAAGTCGCACAAGGCGAAACATGAATCCTCGACGTCGTCCTCGCAGACGACGGGCGCCAACACGAAATCCAAGAGCGCGGATCCCTCCGGTCAGGGCGGCTCCAGTCCCGGCTCCGACCAGGGCGGCACCATGACGAACAACAAGGGCACGACCAACGCCAAGTAGGCTCGCCGCCGTTCATCGAAGGCCCCGCGATCGCGGGGCCTTCTTGCTTTGGTGTTCGCTCCAATCCTTCTCACGCCATCGTCCGCGCGCGCTTCAGCTGCGCCGGATGTCGGCGATGTTCAGGCCACCGCCCGCGGAGTTCGTCTTCACGAGATGATCGAGCTGCGCCCGCTTGCGTGCGATCAGAAGCTGGGCCGCGGCATCGTCGAGACCCTCGCGCTGCAATTGCCGGATCGCGGATCCCAGTTCGAGGATCTCGGCGCGCAGTCTCAAGATCCGGTACGTGTCCGGGTCTTCCTCCATGGCGCGCTCCCAAAATGTCTCAGCGGCGCGCGATTGCGCGCACGGGACCCGCGGCTTTCTTGAGGGAACGAAGACGCACACGATCGCGAACATCCGGCAGGACATCGCCACCGCCAGCCGCCTTCCATTCGCCGATCAGCAGATTGATTCTCCGGCGCAGATCCATCTGCGCCAGGGCCTTTTCTGAGCAGTCGCGATCGCGATCGACGAGACCGCGCACGGACGCCTCGACATCGGCCATTTCCAGCCTCAAGGCGCTGATCTTACGTCGAATTTCATTAATTCTGTTGTCCATGGCTTGTTAGAACAAAATAAGAACATATAGTCAAGTCACGATTTCAGAACGGAGAGGCCAGATGCAGGTTCAAGGTAAATACGACGCCAGGGTTTTCCTTGCGGAGCAGATGACGAGGTCACAGGGCCTGAGGTTGAAGCGGCTCAGCGAGGAGGCTTATCAGCCCGCGCAATATGATCGCGATCTGTCCTTCACTGAAGCTGCGCGTCGCATCCAGGTGCTCGAGGCGGAGATCGAACTGGCAAATTCCTTCTAGGCTGCATCGTGCATCCGGAACGTTGCGGGCGCGCTTTCGGAACCATGCTTATGCCGAATGGGTTTTCTCCCGGCCAAGGGAGAATCCGAATGGCACGCAATGCAAAGAAACGCCGCTACTCGCGCAGCGCCGGCAGCGACGTCGAAAGCGAAATGCGGCGCTACAAGAAGGGCACGGCAAAGAGCGGCCCCGGTGGTCGCGGCGGACGTGTGAAGAGCCGCAAGCAGGCGATCGCAATCGGCCTGTCGAAGGCACGCAAGAAAGGCAAGAAGGTCCCGAAGAAGGCCTCGAAGCGGAAGACATCCAAGAAGAAGGCATCCAAAAAAAGGACGAGCAAGAAAACGTCCAAACGCAAATCCGCCAAGCGATAGCGGCAATCGGCGCTAGATCATGCTGCCCGGCATGAAGCAGCGGATCGAGATGCCAAACGCGGTCTTCACCGGCCACACCATGGTGCGGCCGGCGCGGTTCGGCTCGGTGATGACGGCTTCATCGGGCACATCGACCCACTGCCCATCGAGGCGCACGCGATAGTGCCCGTCATGCGACTCCCAATCCGGATCGGAGACGGCAAATCCGTCAGCGTCCGAGCAGCACGGGCCGAGATGGCTGCGCAGGCTGTCGAACCAGGGCTTGAGCGGCGAATCGGCGTAGCGGCCATCATCGCGCCCCAGGGCACTTCCAGCCGACAGCACGAGCGGCGCCACGAGCAGCGCACGTCTCAGCGAGAGCTTCAATCGATCCATGTCGGCACCGATCAAATACGAACCGCCGGTTCCATAAGACGGCCGGAGGTCCGAAGTTCCACTCTTGCAACTCGCCTGGGCGCCTTCATTGCCGCCAAGGCAACACGCGATCGAATTCTGACGAGCGAACGCGGCTTTTTCGGACGAACCTGTCACCAATGCTGCCGTTGACGAGAATGTTATCGGCGACCTGTGGGTATCTCGGATGCCAACGAGAAAAGGCGGCCCGAAGGCCGCCTTTTTGGATTTGCGCCGGAAGAGCTCGACCTACGCGAGTGGCACCGCGACAAACCGGGTCGCGTCCGCACTTTTGACCTGCAACAGCACGCTGGACTTGCCGGACGATTTGGCCTGCGCCAGCTCGGAGCGGACGTCGCCGACATTGGCGACGGGCTTGCCGCCGACATTGAGGATGACGTCGCCGGTCTGAATGCCGCGCTGCGCCGCCGGCCCTCGCGGATCGACCTCGGTGACGACGACGCCCTTCTGGCCGGCGCCCTGCACGTCGCCGGCGGGCGCCAGGCTGAGCCCGAGGCGCGGCGTGCCGTTGCCCGGCTGCGCCTTGCCCTCGTCGGCCTTTCCGTTTCCTTGGGCCTGCCGCTCGTTCGGCAGTTCGCCGAGCGCGAGGGTCACCGTCTTGCTCGCGCCCTTGTGGAAGACGTCGAGCTTCACGGACGTGCCCGGCGCCAGCGTGGCGATGGTGCGGGCGAGATCGCGGGAGTCCTTGATCGCGGTACCGTTGACGGCGGTGACGACGTCGCCCGCCTCGATGCCGGCCTTTGCCGCCGGGCTATTGTCCTGCGGATTGTCGACGATCGCGCCGCGCGCCTCCTTCAGGCCGAGGCTGTCGGCGATCTCTGACGTCACCGGCTGCACCTGCACGCCGAGCCAGCCGCGGGTGACCGCACCCTTGTCCTTCAACTGCGCGACGACGAGCTTTGCGGTCGTGGCCGGAATGTCGAAGCCGATGCCGACCGAGCCGCCCGACGGCGAGAAGATCGCGGTGTTCACGCCGATCACGTTGCCGTTCATGTCGAAGGCCGGGCCGCCGGAATTGCCCTTGTTGATGGGCGCGTCGATCTGGATGAAGTCGTCATAGGGACCATTGCCGATGTCGCGGCCGCTGGCCGAGACGATGCCGGCGGTCACGGTGCCGCCGAGGCCGAAGGGATTGCCGACCGCGACCACCCAGTCGCCGATCCGCGGCTTCTGGTCGGAGAACTTGACGAAGGGGAAGTCCTTCTTGCCATCGACCTTGATCAGCGCGAGATCGGTTTTCGGATCGGTGCCGACCACCTTCGCGGTGTAACTCGTCCCGTCATCCATGGTGACCTGCACGGACTCGGCGTGGTCGACGACGTGGTTGTTGGTCACGGCATAGCCGTCGGCTGAGATGAAGAAACCGGAGCCTTCGCCCGTGACCATCTGGTGACGCTGGCGCGGCATACCGTTCATGCCCCCCGGGCCGCGGGAGCCGAACTGCCGCGAAAACTGGTCGAACGGGGAGTCCTCGTCCGAATCCATCCGGTTCTGTTGCAGCATTGCGCTCTTGTCGTTGTCCTGGTCGATCTTGACCCGCACCGAGATGACGGCCGGTTTGACCCTGGCGACGAGGTCGCCGAAGCCCGGCGGAGTCGCAGCGCTTTCCGCGGCCTGGGCCGGCGCGATGAAGGAGGCTATGCCGAGCGGCGAAGCGCCGGGAGAAGCAGCCAGCACGGCCACGCCAAGCGCGGCCACGGTGCCAAGCAGCGCGAGCCGGCGCGGCTTAAAGATCGTGCGGGACGTGGTGATGTCGGGATTGACGCGGTCATTCATGTCGAAATGTCCATGTTGGGTCAGGTGTCGCCTTGCACGCAACATGGCCGCTCGCACCTTACGGTGTCCCGTCCACGCGATTAAATCTTGGCAAAGGTGGTGCGGTCGCGGCACGGCCGGACATCACGGCTGCACATTTGATGCAGCTCAACGCCGCCCTCCCGCGCGGTGAAAGACTGCGGCCACCGAACGATGTCCATCGGAGGCGCACCATGTACAAGGATATTCTCGTCCACATCCCGACCGAGCGCCCGATGCGTCCGGCGATCGACGGCTCGATCTCGCTCGCAGCGCATTTCAACGCCCATCTCGACGCGGCCGCGGTCGGCTATCTCGCAGCCAGTGCAGCTTATGTCATGGACGGCGGGGCCGCCCTGGCGGCCGTGTTCGAACTGGAACGCGAGCGCGCAGTTGAGCGGGCCGAGACTGCGCTCGCGGTGTTCGGAAGCGAGGCGGCGAACGCCGGCATTTCCTACACATGCCACCCGCTCGGCGCGATCCCGGTGGATGCGGCCAGATCACTCGGCGAGATGGCGCGGCTGCACGACCTCAGCATCGTGCTTCAGCCGGATCCCGCGCAA
This sequence comes from Bradyrhizobium niftali, assembly GCF_004571025.1. Classification (GTDB taxonomy): domain Bacteria; phylum Pseudomonadota; class Alphaproteobacteria; order Rhizobiales; family Xanthobacteraceae; genus Bradyrhizobium; species Bradyrhizobium niftali. The sequence continues at coordinate 101,678 of NZ_SPQT01000022.1, forward strand.
AGCTCGTTCGACAACGACGTGCCCGGCGAGATCCTGTTCCAGGCGGGCGGCCCGGTGCTGTTCCTGCCGTACACTTTCCGAGGAGCCTTCAAGGCGAGGCGGATCGGCATCTGCTGGGACGGCAGCCGGCTCGCCGCCCGCGCGATGCGCGACGCGGCACCGTTCCTGGCGCGCGCCGAAGAGATCGTGATCATCACGATCAACGAAGCCGACGTGGTGCCCGGCGAAGTGTCGGCAAGCAATCTGGCAAGACATCTCGGCCGGCGCGGGCTCTCGACCCGCACGGACGGCCTGTCAGCCACCCGCTCCGAGATCCAGCCGACCATCCTGTCGCTGGCGGCCTACGAGAGCCTCGATCTCCTGGTGATGGGCGGCTACGGCCATTCGCGATTGCAGGAGCGCGTTCTCGGCGGCGTCACCCGCGCCATGCTGGAAGCCATGACGGTGCCGACGCTGATGTCGCACTGACCGAAGCTGGCCCGGCTCTCTCACGCCGCAGCGGGGGTCTCCCATCCAGCGGTTGCGGTGGCGTTCTCGTCGCGGTGCACATTGCACGCATCGAAATGCGCCTTGAGTGCGAGCTCGGCGAGATATTCGAAATGTTCGGCCTGGCCGAGGAGTTCCCAGTTCTGGAGCGGCCGGTAGGCCGCCTGCTGGCGACAGAGGGACGCCAGCGCACGGTAGCGACGTACGTTCTCCATGAGAATCTCCCTCTCGGTCACACCCGGCTTATTTCTCCGGTTTGCGTCAGGGGCATTGCACTTGTGCGAAACTTTTTCTGCGCAACGCCGTCGGTCTCGGGAATGTTAACGTGTGCTGCAACGCGGCCGCTTTGCTTTGGCGCAAACTTTACAAATGTTTGGCGATGGATCTCAGCAGCGTACCGCTCAACGCCGAACCAGCCACAAAGTTACGGCATGTGTGAGGCAAAGCACAGCCCGACGTCCCTGTCGCGCGTATAATTTTTTGCGTATGGCCGCAAACAAGGTAACGGCGGTACACCACGGCTACGCTATCAACGCAGCCTGCGACTTTGGAGCCGTGCGGGCATGGAACCGGCGGCTCATTTCGTTTCGGGCGGCGACTAGGCGTAGAGGCGGCGTTCCACGGTCACGCCGACCAGGTCGAGATAGCGCTCGATCAGGTCGGGTCGGCCGACGAGATAGCCCTGCATCTGCTCGCAGGCTTCGTGCGCCAGGAAGGCACGCTGCGCCTCCGTCTCCACCCCTTCAGCGATGACCGGGATATTCAGCGCGTGCGCGAGGCTGAGGACGGCGCGGACGATCTCGGCCGATTGCGGCGTCGCCTCGAGGTTGGAGATGAAGCTGCGGTCGATCTTGATCTTGTCGAACGGAAACGACTGGAGATAGGACAGCGAGGAGTAGCCGGTGCCGAAATCGTCCATCGCAATGCGGATGCCGAGTGCCTTCAATCGCCGCAGCAGATTGAGCGCGCGGGTAAAATCGCCGATCAGCACGCCCTCGGTGATCTCGACCTCGAGCCGCGTCGGCGTAAGCCCCGTCTCCAGCAGAACCTGGTGGATCGAGCGTTCGAGGTCGCCGGCCTGGAACTGGACCGGCGACAAATTGACCGCGACCTGCAACGGCCGTGGCCAGGATGCCGCCTCGCGGCATGCTTCGCGCAGAACCCATTCGCCGATCTGGATGATCAGCCCGTTCTCCTCGGCAAGTGGAATGAATTGGTCTGGCGGCACGAAGCCCCGCGTCGGGTGATTCCAGCGCAGCAGCGCCTCGAAGCCGATGACCTCGCCATCCATCCGCGCCTGCGGCTGGAAGTAGACGAGGAACTGGTTCTGCTCCAGCGCCTGTCGCAGATCGTGCTGCAACAGCCTGCGATCACGCAGCTCCTGGTCCGTCTCGGATTCGAAGAAGCAGACCCGGGCCCTGCCCTCGCGCTTGGCGCGATAGAGCGCGGAATCGGCGTTGGCAAGCAGCGTCGCGGGATCCACGCCGTCATCGGGGTAGACGGCGATGCCGACGCTGACGCCCACCTGGGAGAGATAGTCGTCGACCTCGAGCTCCTTGCGGATCACCTCGACCAGACGCTCGGCCAGCGTCAGCACGTCCTCGCGGCGCGCGTTGTCGGGCATCAGGATCATGAACTCGTCGCCGCCGATGCGGGCGACGAAGGCGCCGTCGGCTTCTGCGGCAAGACGATCCGCCGCCGCCCGCATCAGCATGTCGCCGACGGGGTGCCCTAACACGTCGTTGACCTCCTTGAAGCGGTCGAGATCGAGGCTGAGCACTGCAAAGCCGGTCGAAGCCTCCTGCGCCCGCTCCAGCCGCTCGTCCAGCTCCGCGTTGAAGGCGCTGCGGTTCGGCAGGTCGGTCAAGGCATCATGATGGGCAAGATGACTGATGCGCTCATGGTTCGTGACACGCTCGGTGACATCCTCGATCACGCCGACCAGATATTGCGGATCGCCGGCGCCGTCCCTGATCAGCATCTTGCGCGAATTGACGACGCGATCGTGGCCCTTGACGCCGACCTCGAGTAGGTGTTCCTCGAGGAACATCGGCATTCCACTGGCGACGACCCTGCGGTCCTGCTCGTTGACCACGCGGGCAACGTCCGCCGGAAAAATCTCCTCGGGAGTCCTGCCCAGCATCTGTTCGCGGGGCAGGCCGTAATAGTCCTCGCCGGCTCGGTTGAGCAGAATGTAGCGGGAATCCTTCGCGCACTTTGCGAACACGGCAATCGGGATATTCTCGACGATCGTATCGAGGAACTCGCGGGTCCGGAGCAAGTCCTCTTCGACCTGATCGTGCGTCTGGGCGCGCGCGTCGGCGATCCGCTGGCGATCGCGGTCGTTTGCCTCGTAGGCCGCGCTGACGAGTTCGCCCAACTTGTCGAGATCGACCCGTCCGGTCGCTTCGGTGGCACAGCGAAGCTGCTCAGCGAACAAGCGATGCATGCTCATGCCACCCCAACTGGCCGAGTGCAGGCCTCATGCCCGCAGATATCTCGCGTTCCTGAACCGCAGATTGAGACTCTTAGCATTGCGCGGGCGTTAATCGAACGTTCGCCGCGGACGCGGTGGTTACCCCGGCCTGAAGGAATCCGATCGCCTTGTGAGGCAAGTTCCGTGGAACCCCGGAGCAAAGTGGCACGCGTTGGCACAAGCGACACCCGGGTGCACGGCTCCCGTAGTCTACCGGAGACGCGCGCTTTCGCCGACCCGCAGCGGCTGCGCGGAATTATCCTGCGATTGTGGAACCCGGCCGGCCTCGGCGGCGATGCGAATAGCTGCAATATTGCCGGCATAGTCGGCGCTGCTCTTGCCGCGGAACACCGCCGAACCCGCCACGAGCGTATCGGCACCCGCGGCGGCCACAGCAGCAGCGTTGTCGCGCGTGATGCCGCCATCGACCTCGAGCCGGATCGGCCGATCGCCGATCATGGTTCGAATGCGCCGGATCTTGTCGAGCTGGGATTCGAGGAAGGACTGGCCGCCGAAGCCCGGATTGACCGTCATCACCAGCACCAGATCGACGCGATCGAGCACATATTCGATCGCGCCTTCCGATGTCGCCGGGCACAGGCTGACACCGGCCTTCTTCCCGAGCGCGCGGATCGCCTGCAACGTGCGATCGAGATGCGGTCCCGCTTCGGCATGCACGGTGATGACATCGGCCCCGGCCTTCGCGAACGCCTCGAGATAAGGGTCGACCGGCGCGATCATCAGATGCACGTCGAAGATCTTCTTCGTCACCGGCCGGATCGCCTTGATGACATCGGCGCCGAAGCTGATGTTCGGGACGAAATGTCCGTCCATGACGTCGCAATGGATCCAGTCCGCGCCGGCCGCGTCGATGGCTGCGATCTCCTCCCCGAGACGGGCGAAGTCCGCGGCCAGGATCGAGGGAGCGATAAGGATCTCGCTGATCATGGCTTTGCACTCCGCACGTCGGCCCCGCCGCTGAAGACGCGGCTTGCCAGCACGTCCACGGGATCGATGGTCTCGAGGTCGGTAATTTCGAGCATCCGGTCGAGATCGGACACCAGCCGATCGGCCTGCCGCAAGCGGATGCGGTCGACGGCATTGCGGATCGAGCGCGCGTTGGAGAAGAACGGCTGGGTCCGCCGCAGCGCGATGTATCTTTCAAAGGCCTCGCGCGCGGCCGCCGAGAAGCGATAGCCGCGCTCCTTCAGCATCAGCTCGGCAATGACGAGCAGCTCGGCTTCCGCATAGTCCGGAAACTCGATGTGGTGGGCGATGCGCGAACGGAAGCCGGGATTGGAAGCGAAGAAGCTGGTCATTCGCTCGCCATAACCGGCGAGGATCACGACGAGATCCTCGCGCTGGTTCTCCATCACCTGAAGCAGGATCTCGATCGCCTCCTGGCCGTAGTCGCGCTCATTGTCCGGCCGGTGCAGATAATAGGCCTCGTCGATGAACAGCACGCCGCCCATCGCCTTCTTTAAGATCTCCTTCGTCTTCGGCGCGGTGTGGCCGATATACTGGCCGACGAGGTCGTCACGCGTCACGGAGATCACCTGGCCGCGCCGCACGAAACCGAGCCCGTGCAGGATCTTCGCCATGCGCAGCGCCACGGTGGTCTTGCCGGTGCCGGGATTGCCCGTGAACGACATGTGCAGCGTCGGCGGCGCGGAGGCGAGGCCCGCACGCTGCCGGATGCGCTCGATCAGCAGGAGCGAGGCAATTTGGCGTACGCGGTTCTTGACCGGCCGGAGGCCAACCAGCTCCTGCTCGAGCTGCTGCAGCGTATCCGTGATCCCGGCCGCTTCGGTTTCCTTGCGGAGATCGAAATTGGTCTCGCCGCCTTCGGCGGTCGTCGCATGGGGCACGTCAAGCATCGGCACCTCGAAGAAAAAAGCTTCGCCGCGGGGGGGGAAGCGGCGAAGCAGTGGTCCGCCAAGGATACGGAGCAGGGAGAGCTCCGCGCGGAAACGGATGACTAGGACACGTGTGCAGGCGTCTTTCGCACGGTGGTGTAGCGGATCGCGCGCCCCCCCACTTCCTGGCGCACCAGCTCGAATTCCGCTTCCTGCGGCGGCCGGTTGACGAGGAACGAGATTCGCACCGACTCCCAGCCATAGCTGGAGTCGAAGCCGCTGATACGGATGTATCGGTCGCCGTACACCCTGCGGCATTGGGCGAGCTCCATCATCACGCCGGCGGCGTCCTGAAGGTCGAACATCGGCAGGCCCCACATCTCCCAATAGGTGTTGCGGGGGTGCGGATCGTCCGTGAACTCGATATTCACCGCCCAGCCGTTTGCGAGGCAATACTGCACCTGCTTGGCGATCTGATCGTCGGTGAGGTCGGGCAGGAACGAAAAGCAGCCCTGGGTGAGTTTCATGTTGCGTCTCCTCAAACGGTTTCGAGCGCAGTCGGCACGAAGTCCGGCGTGTCGGTGGATTGATAGTTGAAGGTGACGTCCTTCCAGACTTCGAGCGCCGCCTTCAGCGGCGTGCAAGTCTCGGCCGCCCTGGCCAGGATCTCCGGCCCTTCATGGACGTAGTCGCGGCCCTCGTTGCGGGCGAGGATCATCGCCTCCAGCGCCACGCGGTTGGCGATCGCGCCCGCCGCGATGCCCATGGGATGGCCGATCGTGCCGCCGCCGAATTGCAGCACGACGTCTTCGCCCAGGAGATCGAGCAGCTGGTGCATCTGGCCGGCATGGATGCCGCCGGAGGCCACCGGCATCATCTTGTTCAGGCTCGCCCAGGACTGGTCGAAGAACAAGCCATGCTCGAGCTTGGTCGGGTTGAAATCCTCGCGGCAGACATCGTAATAGCCGCGCGTGGTGTTCGGATCGCCTTCGAGCTTGCCGACCACCGTGCCGGCATGGATGTGATCGACGCCGGCAAGCCGCATCCATTTGGCGATGACGCGGAACGACACGCCGTGGCTCTTCTGCCGCGTATAGGTCGAGTGACCGGCGCGATGCAGATGCAGGATCATGTCGTTGCGCCGGGCCCATTTGGCCATCGACTGGATCGCGGTGTAGCCGATCACGAGGTCGATCATGACGATGCACGATCCGAGCTCCTTGGCGAATTCCGCGCGCTCGTACATGTCCTCCATCGTGCCCGCGGTGATGTTCAGGTACGTGCCTTTCACCTCGCCGGAAGCGGCCTGCGCACGGTTCACCGCCTCCATGCAATAGAGGAAGCGATCGCGCCAATGCATGAAGGGCTGCGAGTTGATGTTCTCGTCGTCCTTGGTGAAGTCGAGCCCGCCCTTCAGCGCCTCGTAGACCACGCGGCCGTAATTGCGCCCCGAAAGCCCGAGCTTCGGCTTCACGGTTGCGCCCAGCAGCGGCCGGCCGAACTTGTCGAGCCGCTCGCGCTCGACCACGATGCCGGTCGCCGGCCCCTGAAACGTCTTCACATAGGCGACGGGGAAACGCATGTCCTCGAGCCGCAGCGCCTTCAGCGGCTTGAAGCCGAACACGTTGCCGATGATCGAGGCCGAGAGGTTGGCGATCGAGCCCGGCTCGAACAGGTCGAGATCGTAGGCGATGTAGGCGAAATACGAGCCCGGCGTGCCCGGCACCGGATCGACGCGATAGCATTTCGCGCGATATTTTTCGGCGGCCGTCAGCCGGTCGGTCCACACCACCGTCCAGGTCGCGGTCGAGGACTCGCCGGCAACCGCAGCGGACGCTTCGATCGGATCGACGCCTTCCTGCGGCGTGACGCGGAACAGCGCGATGACGTCGGTGTCCTTTGGCATGTAATCGGGCTCCCAATAGCCCATGCGCTTGTATTCCATCACGCCCGAGCGATAGCGCTCCTTGCCGCGAACCGTGCCGGTATGTGCATTCATGACTCTCTCCTGTTCTTCTCTCTGAATGACTAGGCGGCGACCGACTCTCGGGCGTCGACGCGCGGATCGAGCTCGCCGGCGCGATAGCGCCGCGCCATCTCGCTCAGGGGAACGACCTTGATCCTGCTCGCGTGGCCCGCGGTGCCGAACTGTTCGAAGCGCTCGCGGCAGAGCTCGCGCATCGCGTCCATCGCCGGCTTGAGGAATTTGCGCGGATCGAACTCGGAGCGTGCCTGCGCGGCCACTTTCCGGAACACCGCGGTCATCGCCAGACGGCAGTCGGTGTCGATATTGACCTTGCGCACGCCGCTCTTGATGCCGCGCACGATCTCTTCCACCGGCACGCCCCAGGTCTGCGGCATCTCGCCGCCGAACTGGTTGAACATGTCCTGGAGCGGCTGCGGCACCGAGGACGAGCCGTGCATGACGAGATGCGTGTTCGGCAGCCGGCGGTGAATCTCCTCAACCACCCGCATCGCCAGGATATCGCCATCGGGCTTGCGGCTGAACTTGTAGGCGCCGTGCGAGGTGCCCATTGCAATGGCCAGCGCATCGACTTTCGTCGCGCGAACGAAATCGACGGCCTGGTCAGGATCGGTCAGCAGCTGGTCGTGGCTGACCTTGCCCTCGACGCCATGACCGTCCTCCTGCTCGCCGCCGCCATGTTCGAGCGAGCCGAGCACGCCGAGCTCGCCTTCGACCGAGGCGCCGACCCAATGGGCGAGATCGACGACGCGGCGGGTGATCGCGACGTTGTAGTCGTAATCGGCCGCGGTCTTGGCGTCGGCTTTCAGCGAGCCGTCCATCATCACCGAGGTGAAACCGTGCGCGATGGCGGACGCGCAGGTCGCCTCGTCATTGCCGTGGTCCTGGTGCATGCAGAGCGGGATGTCGGGATAAGTCCGCTCCAGCGCGTCGATCATGTGGGACAGCATGAGATCGCCGGCATAGCTGCGCGCGCCGCGCGAGGCCTGGATGATCACGGGCGCATCGACCTCGGCGGCCGCCTGCATGATCGCGATCCCCTGCTCCATGTTGTTGATGTTGAATGCCGGCACCGCGTATCCGTGGCTGGCGGCGTGATCGAGCAGTTGGCGAAGGGTGATACGGGCCAAGGGTCGTCCTCCTTATTGGCTCTTGCGGGCGATCGCCCGGCGGGCGGCTTCCGCAATGTTTTGCGGCGTGATGCCGAATTCGCGATACAGCACCGGCGCCGGCGCCGAAGCGCCGAAGCCGCGCATGCCGACGAATTCACCGTCGGCGCCGATCCAGCGCGGCCAAACGCCCAGCACAGCGGCTTCGATGCCGACGCGTGGCGCGGTGCCGAGCACGGCGGCGCGGTAATCCTCCGGCTGCTCCTCGAAGAGCGCGAAGCAGGGCGCCGAGACCACGGCCGCTCGGATGTGCTCGGTCGCGAGCAGGCGGGCGGCTTCCAGCGCGATCGAGACTTCCGAACCGGTCGCCATCAACGTCACATCGCGGCCGCCATCCGGCGAGACCACGAGATAGGCACCGCGCGCGACACGGTTTCTGCCGCGCGCATCACTGCGGAACGTCGGCAAGGCTTGCCGCGACAGGCAGAGCACGGAGGGACGATGCTCCGCCGCAAGGGCGCAGTCCCAGGCCTCCAGCGTCTCCACCGCGTCGGCGGGGCGGAACACCAGGAGGTTCGGGATCACGCGCAACGCGGCGAGATGCTCGACCGGCTGGTGCGTCGGGCCGTCCTCTCCGAGACCGATGGAGTCGTGCGTCATCACGTGGATGACGCGCAGCCGCATCAAGGCCGCAAGGCGGATCGCCGGCCGGCTGTAGTCGGAGAACGCGAGGAACGTGCCGCCATAGGGAATGAAGCCGCCGTGCAGCGCGAGGCCGTTCATCGCGGCGGCCATGCCGTGCTCGCGAATGCCGTAGTGGATGTAGTCGCCGGCGAACGCCCCGCTCTTGACGGGAGTTTGCGCCTTGGCATGGGTCAGGTTCGAATGCGTCAGGTCCGCAGAGCCACCGACGAGGCCCGGAATTGTCCCGGCGATGCCGTCCAGCACCTGTTGCGAGGCCTGCCGCGTCGCGAGCTTCGGCCGCTCGCTCGCAAAGCGCTCGCGCAATTTCGCCGCGGCCAGCGCATAGGCGGCCGGCAGGGCGACGACCTTGCCTTCGACGAACAGGTCGCGCTGCTCGGGCGAAGCACTTTCATAGCGATCGAGCCAGGCGAGACGCTCGACCTGTCCCCGCTGCCCGATCATGCGCCACGCCTTGAGGATCGGGATCGGCACCACGAAGGGCTGATAATCCCAGCCGAGCGTCCGGCGCGCCGCAGCGGTCTGCTCGGTGCCGAGCGGCGCGCCATGCGCCTTCTCTGTGCCCTGCCGGTCCGGCGCGCCATAACCGATGACGGTGCGGCAGGCGATCAGCGACGGCTTTGTGGTTTCGCGCTCTTCGGCAATCGCCTGCGCAACCGCTTCGGGATCGTGCCCATCGACGCGGCGCACCGACCAGCCGGAGGCGGCGAAGCGCGCGAGCTGGTCGTCCGATGTCGCAAGCGACGTCGGCCCGTCGATGGAGATGCCGTTGTCGTCGAACAGCACGATCAGGCGGCCGAGCTGGAGATGGCCGGCGAGCGAGATCGCCTCCTGGCTGATGCCTTCCATTAAGCAGCCGTCGCCCGCGATGACATACGTGAAGTGGTCGACGAGCCCATCGCCATGCCGCGCATTGGCCATGCGCTCGGCGAGCGCCATGCCGACGGCCGTGGCAATCCCCTGCCCCAGCGGCCCCGTCGTGGTCTCGACCCCTGGCGTATGGCCGTATTCGGGATGGCCCGGTGTCTTCGAGCCCCATTGCCGGAAGGCCTTGATGTCATCGAGGCTGACGGCGCCGCCGCTGAGATGGAGTAGTGCATAGAGCAGCATCGAGCCGTGGCCCGCGGAGAGCACGAAGCGATCGCGATCCGGCCAGTTCGGGTGCGCCGAGTCGAACTTCAGGAAGCGCGAGAACAGCACGGTCGCGACATCGGCCATGCCCATGGGCAGGCCGGGATGGCCGGACTGCGATGTCTCGATGGCATCGACCGCGAGGAAGCGGACGGCGTTGGCGAGATCGTTATGCGCGACAGCCGTGAGGTCGGCTTCGGCATGGACGGAGATGTTCATCACATTCTCTCCTTGTTCACTTCAGGTTTCGCTTGCGCTCGATGAGCTGCATGATCAGCGGCGTCAGGATCAGCTGCATCGCGAGGTCCAGCTTGGCGCCGGGGCACACGATCGAATTCGCGCGCGACATCCAGCTGTGGGGCAGCATCGAGAGCAGATACGGGAAGTCGATGCCGCGCGGGTTCTTGAAGCGGATCACGACCATCGATTCGTCAGGCGTCGGGATCCAGCGCGCGATGAACGGATTGGAGGTGTCCACGGTCGGCACGCGCTGGAAATTGATGTCGGTCTCGGTGAATTGCGGACAGATGTAGTGGATGTAGTCAGGCATCCGCCGCAGGATGGTGTCGGTGACGGCCTCGGTCGAATAGCCCCGCGCGCTGCGGTCGCGGTGCAGCTTCTGGATCCATTCGAGATTGATGACGGGCACGACGCCGATCTTCAGGTCGGCGTAGCGCGCAACGTTGACCTTGTCGGTGACGACGGCGCCGTGCAGGCCTTCGTAGAACAGCAGGTCCGAATTGTCCGGCAGCCGCTCCCATTCCGTGAAGGCGCCGGGAGGCGCGCCGTGCAGCGCGGATTCCTCGGCATCGTGCACATAATGTCGTGTCACCGCCGTGCCGGTCTCGCCGTAGTCGCGGAAGGCACGCTCCAGCTCCTCGAACAGGTTGGTCTCGGGGCTGAAATGGCTGAAATGCCTGTTGCCGCGCTCGGCCTCCTTCGCCATCTGCGTGCGCATCTCGGCGCGGTCATAGCGATGGAAGGCGTCGCCCTCGATGTAGACGGCGTTGACCTTCTCGCGGAAGAAGATCTGCTCGAACGTCTTCTTGACCGAGGTCGTGCCGGCGCCGGAGGAGCCGGTGATGGAGATGATCGGATGCTTCCTGGACATGTGCCCCCCTCCTCACAGCCGGAAGAAGCCGCGCCGCGCGAACAGCGGCGCCGAGACGCTGGCAACCAGCAGCGGATCGCAATGCAATTCTTCGACGCGCCGCACCTCGTTGCTCGAGCCCATGATCAGCGGCACGCGCTGGTGCAGGCTTTGCGCCGACAAATCGAGGATGCGCTCGCGTCCGGTCGAGGCCGAGCCGCCGGCCTGCTCGATGATGTAAGCCATCGGATGCGCCTCGTAGGTGAGGCGCAGGCGGCCGTCGCCATAGCCGGGCCGTGCGTCCGAGGGATAGAGGAACACGCCGCCGCGGGTGAGGATGCGATAGGTCTCGGCGACCAGCGAGCCGATCCAGCGCATGTTGAAATCGTGATTGGCGAGGCCTTCGACGCCGGCAAGGCACTCGTCGATGAAGGCGCGCACCGGAGGATCCCAATGCCGGCGATTGGACGCATTGATCGCGAACTCCTCGCCCGCTTCTGAGATCTGCACGGCGCTGCGCGCGAGACGGAAGCAGCCGGATTTGCGGTCGAGCGTGAAGATGTCGACGCCGTCGCCGAGCGTCAGCACCAGCGAGGTCTGCGGACCGTAGGTGACGAAGCCCGCCGCGAGCTGCGCCGAGCCGCGCTGATGGAAGGCGAGCGCGAGATCGTCGGGCGCGGGCAGGATCGAGAAGATCGTGCCGACGGTCATGTTGATGTCGATGTTGGAGGAGCCGTCGAGCGGATCGATCGCGACGCAGATCCTGGCCGCGCGGTCGACGATCTGCGGCTCGCGCATCTCCTCCGACGCCAGCGCTGCGATCGGCAGCTTGCCGAGACAGCGGCGCAGGATCGCATCCGCCTGGACGTCGAGATCCCGCTGGACGTCGCCGTCGCTGTTGCGGCTCGTGGTCAGGCCCGAGGCGTCCGCGAGATCGCCGGTGCCGATGAGGTCGGCGATCTCGATCGCCGCCGCCGCGATGGCATCGACTGCGGTCGCCACCGCCAGCGCGTGGGGCGCGGTCTCCGAGTACCGTTGAAGGTGGTCGTCCAGCCTGAGTTGCCCGGTCATCTGCGTCCATCCCCTGGCCGGCGCCGCATCCATTTCCCTCCACGGTGGAGGCAGGTCGCGGTCGGTCCCGGCATAAGGAGATTGACAGGGGTGGCTTAATAAGGAAAATTTCTATTCATAATGAGTGCCAAAGAATTTTCTTATAATGGCCCCGGCCATGCGGCGGCCCAGCTGCGGCATCTGACGATCCGGCAGCTTCGCTCGCTCGCGGCGCTTTCGGCCAAGGGCAGCGTGACGGCGGCCTCCGGCCATCTCGGGCTGACGCAGCCGGCCGTGACCCAGCAGTTGCGCCAGCTTCAGGACCTCGCCGGCCTGCCTTTGGTGCAGCGGACCGGCGACGGCATGCTGCTGACGGAGGCGGGCAAGGAGGTTCTGGCGCTCGCCGAACGGGTCGAAGCCGCGATCATGGACTGCCAGGGCGCGCTCGACCTGCTCGCCGGGCGGACCGGCGGCACCGTGCATCTCGGCGCGGTCTCGACCGCGAAGTATTTCGTCCCGCATGCGATTGCGGCATTCACCAAGCGGTACCCGAAGATCGAGATCAGACTGACCATCGGCAATCGCGAGGAGATCCGCGAGGCCATGCACGGCTACGACCTCGATTTCGCGGTGATGGGTCGGCCACCGGCCGACGTCAGCGTCGACGTCCGTCAGCTCGGGCGCAATCCGCACATCATCGTCGCGCGCAAGGGGCACTGGCTGGAGAAGGATTCCGGCCTCAGCCTGACCGACCTCGTGCACGAGACCTTCCTCACCCGCGAGCTGGGATCGGGCACGCGCACGCTCATGGAGGGCATGTTCCAGAAGTCGGACCTCGAGCCGGTCATTGGCATGGAGATGAGCAGCAACGAGACCATCAAGCAGGCGGTCATCGCCGGGCTCGGCGTCGCCTTCATCTCGGCCCACACCGTGGCGCACGAGCTTGCCGAGGGCCGCCTGATCGTGCTCGACGTCGCCGGCCTGCCGATCGTGCGGCAATGGTACGTGATCCGCCGCAGCGACAAGGTGCTGCTGCCGCCGGCGCAGGCGATGTTCGATTTTCTGGGCTCGGAGGGGTCGAACTATCTGCCCGACGTGCCGGAGTTCGGCGAGCGCTAGCCCGCCGGTGTTCAGACCATCAGCTTCATCGCAATCGTCGCCGCGAGAATGACGATGATCTGAAGCAGGCGCTCTGTCGTGAAGATGCGGTTGAAGGTGGTCATCGCTCGCCCCCGGCCGACGTGAAGGAGATCCGGGCGACTTGCTATCATGCGCAGGCGCCGGGGTAACCCCGTAGTCGCCACGGATTCCGCTCCCGACCAGAACCGGCGATCGCCGATGTTCGCCGCCGACCTCCTTGCGGCGATGGTTAACGATCAGGCCGCGCGCGAAGCGGCGTAATCCATGTGCGTGGCGAAATAAGCTTCCAGTTCCGACAGCGCCCGCGCTTCCCAATCCCTCGCCTGCTCCAGCAGCGACCAGCTCTGGCCCGGGCGGAATGCAGCGGTCTGGCGATAGAGCGATGCGATGCCGCGATAGCGGCGCACGTTCTCCAAGATGGCGTGCCCGTTTGCTTGGCCGTTCATGTCCGAAAACTCCCTCGTCATTCCCGGGGGAGAAATTGCGGCCAAATCTTTTTCGAAAAGTTAGCGGCGCACGGCAAGCGCGCGAATGGTTGCCGGACTGTTGCGCGGGCGCAACGTCGGCGCGCGCGCATCGCCGATTTATTGCGAATTCGTTGCCGCGCTCTCGCCCGAACGCTTCAGCCCGCCGCGGCTGATGATCGACATCGTTTCGCGGCAGAGATCGGCAAGGCCGATCAGGAGCACGGCGAGGAGGCAGAACAGGTTGATGGAATCGGTGTTTGCGCTGGTCAGCGCATTGAACTCGAAGAAGGGCGGCATGAACGCCCACCACACCAGCGGAACGGTGAGCAGCGCGGCGAATGCCGCCGCCGGCGCACCCGCGACAAGTCCGAGCACGAACAGGCTGGGCAGAAATGCCGCGAAATAGAGTTTTGCGCCGAGCGCGACGCAGATGCCCTGAAGCACCGCCGATAGTCCGACGACGACTAGTCCCAGCAGAAACGCCTGCCACGACCATGGCCGTACCCGCGGTACGGCAAACAGCCCCGCACGTCTCATCAGCCTCCCCCTGCCGCCCGTTAACTGGGCCCGCTTGCGACCAAAGTACTACAGCGGCAGGAAAATCGCGAGGCGGAAAACGCATGCCCGGGCGTTTGGTAAACAGCCGCATCGCATAATTTTCACCGCTACTCGGTGGCCGCATAGAGCAGGCCCGCGACCGGCAGAGCGAGGCCGATTCCCGATGCGAGGGCCCAGCCGCCTTGCGCGAAGGCCCAGGCGCCGACCGCGGAGCCGGCAGCGCCGGCGGCGAAGAACGTCGCCATGTAGAGGCCGTTGAGGCGACTGCGATGTTCATGCCCGAGCGCGAAGATGGCGCGGAAGCCGAGCACCACGTTGCCCTGGACGCCGATATCGATGGCGATCGCGGCCACCACCAGGAAGGCCAGGTTCAGCATCGAGCCGGCCGCGCCGATGTAGGTCACGAGGAAGCCCGCGGCCGCGAGCAGCATCGCAACCAGCGTCGCGATGCGGCTATGGCCGCAGTCGGCGAGCCGTCCCGCGATTGGCGCGGCGAACACGCCGGCGACACCGGCGAGGGCAAACAGCGCGATGCCGCGCTGGGAGAAGCCGAACTCGGAGGCGAGCTGAAGCGGTGCGACGGTCCAGAATAGCGTGAAGCAGCCGAACAGGCTCGCCTGGTAGAGCGCGCGGCGCCGGAGCAGCGGCATGGTGCGCACCAGATGCGGCATCGACAGCAGCAGCGTGCCGTAATGCATGCGCGCGACGGGCTTGCGCGTCGGCAGCACCATCCAGAGCACGGCTGCGAGCACGATCATCAGCGCGGCGGAGGCGAAGAACACCGCATGCCACGACGACGCGGCGGTGACGAAGCTCGACACCGGCCGCGCCAGCATGATGCCGAGCATCAGGCCGGTCGAGACGTTGCCGACGACGCGGCCGCGGATGGCCTCCGGCGCCAGATGCGCCGCATAGGGAATGATGATCTGCACCGCGACCGAGCCGAGCCCGATGAACAGCGCGGCGATCAGGAACGGCAGTGCGTGCGTCGCGAACGCGGCGGCGAGCAGCGCCGCGGCGCCGAGCGTGATGACGGAGCAGATCAGGGTGCGGTTCTCGACGAGATCGCCGAGCGGCACGATGAAGAGCAGCCCGGTGCCGTAGCCGATCTGCGTCATGGTGACGATCAGCCCGGCGGCGGCGTGCGACAGGCCGAGCGCGGCGCTGATCGGGGCGATCAGCGGCTGGGCATAGTAGATGTTGGCGGCGACCATGCCACAGGCCGCGGCAAGCACGAAGGTCAGGCGCTGCGACACCGCGTCCGGCTCGGGCGCGGTCTCGATGGTGGCATTCATCGTCATTGACACGGTCTCCAGAGATTGGGAATGATCATTCCCTAATATGACAGGAATTCAGGCGAGCAGTTTCATCGCGACGCCGACGAGGCGCGTCCCGTCGAGCGGCAGGCGCGCTTTGCCGACGACGCGCATTCCCTGCGTGATGCAGATCATCAGCCGCGCGGTGTCGTCGGCCGCGACATGGCGGGGAATCGAGCCGTCGGCCTGGCCCTCGCGAATGAGGCCGGCGATGAAGCTCTCGTTGGTCGCGAGCTGCGCATTGACGCGGGCGCGGACCACCGGATCGACCGCGGAGAGCTCGACCGCGCTGCCGACCACGATACAGCCGCGGCGCCCCTCGCTGCCCTGGGAGTGCTCGACATAGGACAGCAGCACATGGCGCAGCCGCTCGCGGCCGTTCGCACCGCGCGCGGCCGCACCGCGGGTCTGCTCCCGTCGCACCGAGGCGTAGCGCTCGAAGGCTGCGAGGAACACGGCATGCTTGTCGCGAAACGCCTTGTAGACGCTGCCGGTGGCAAGCCGCATCGCGGCGGTGAGGTCTCCGATCGAGGTGGCATGATAGCCGCGCTCGCAAAACACCCGCACCGCCCCGTCCAGGGCAGTGTCCATGTCAAACTCCCGGGGACGGCCGGGTGGCTGAGCTATGTCTTGCGATCGGCGGGCGGTTTTTTGCATTGCGGAATAATAGGGAATGACTGTTTCCTAATCAAGACACCTGGTTGTGATCGGGGGAGAGACTGGCGGCCACAGCCCCGGCGTTGTCCTGGGGAAGGCCAGGACGACATTGGGGGTTTTGCGCGCACTCTCTCTACACCGTCATTGCGAGCGCAGCGAAGCAATCCAGAATCTTTCCGCGGTGGCAGTCTGGATTGCTTCGCTGCGCTCGCAATGACGGCGTATGAGGCATCGACTTCGTCCTCCAAGTACAACTGTCATTCCCCGCCTTGTGCGCACTTGCGCACTGGGGCGGGGAATCCAGTACGTCGCAGTTCGATTCAATCACCGCCGTCTCGGAGTACTGGATCGCCCGGTCAAGCCGGGCGATGACGCCGAGTGTGGGGCGAACTGTCTCCACACCGTCATTGCGAGCACAGCGAAGCAATCCAGAATCTTTCCGCGATGGCAGTCTGGATTGCTTCGCTACGCTCGCAATGACGGCGTGTGAGGCAGCGACTTCGTTCTCCAAATACAACCGTCATTCCCCGCGAAGGCGGGGAATCCAGTACGCCGTAGCTTCTCGATTCAATCACCGCCGTCTCAGAGTACTGGATCGCCCGGTCAAGCCGGGCGATGACGCCGAGTGTGGGGCGAACTGTCTCCACACCGTCATTGCGAGCACAGCGACTTGTCCGCCGAAGCTTTAGCGAAGGCGGAAGCAATCCAGAATCTTTTCGCGGTGGCAGTCTGGATTGCTTCGCTGCGCTCGCAATGACGGAGCAAGGTGCATCGGCGTCATTCTCCAACACGCATCTCAACGTTACAGACACGCCTTCCCGTCCTCGCGGCGCAATTCGCCCGAGCTTTGCTTCGTCTCTCCACCCTCTTTGTCCAAGAGGGCGCAGGGAAGGCCGGGTGCCAGCTGGCACCCGCGGTCTGCTGCGCAAAAGGCACACGCAGAAACCGCACAGCAGCATACAGGTGTAGCCAATCACTCGGCCTTCCCTGCGCAGTGGTTGGACGGCTTATGCCGTGCTCTCCCGGGAGCCGAGTTCGTTCTGGCCTCCCTCGCCTTCGCGGAATTCACCGGCACCGCGCCGGTTGACGCGACTGCCGCCTCCGCAAGAGCTTGACCGTAGCAACGACGGCCAGGACCACACGGTTTTGCCGTACGCACGGCCCGCCATTTCGCCGCGGTTTTCCCAGCCCTGTCGACGGAGCCGGAAACCTGCTGGCGAGACGAACCTGTCAGCGCCGTTCGTCCGCACGAAGCCTTGGGGCTCACGGAGAGCAATCCGCCCTGCCCGCAACTCTCGCGCCCGACGCTGCCGCGTCCACCGCAAGCCCGGCTCGCGAAAATGACGACCACATGATCGCCCCTCAAGGATGAGCCGGGATGGGCGACACATACGACAAATCCGAATTTCGGCAAAGTGGAATGTTTTTGCGCGGGCGGGTTGACAGGTCGGCGACACAGCCCGGTCCCGTAGCCCGGATGGAGCGCAGCGCAATCCGGGAAAGTGCCGCAGCCCGGATGGTGCGACGTGTAATCCGGGGGAGTGCCGGATGCCGGGCGAGCGGCCCCGGATTTCGCTTCGCTCCATCCGGGCTACAAGGGAGAGAGCTCACCCGGGCCACAGGAGCATCACCCCTTCGGCCGCACCGGTGTCCCATCCGCCATCGTGGTGACGCCCTTGCGTTCGACGATCATCCCGTAGGCGCGGGGCTGGCGGTGGACGTCGAAATTGAAGGTGGTGCGCTTGTAGGAGTTGCAGAGATCGAGGTCGCAGCGCGCCAGCGCGATCTCGTCGCCCTTGGTGGTGCACGCCGCGACGATCTCGCCCGAAGGCGCGATGATGCAGCTGCCGCCGATGTGGTCGACGCCCTCCTCGAGGCCGGCCTTGGCGACGCCGACCACGAAGGTGCCGTTCTGGTAGGCGCCGGCCTGCATCACCAGGCGATTGTGGAACAGCGAGAGATCGTCGTGCTCGGGCGCGGGCGGATTGTGCACCGGCGTGTTGTAGCCGATCATCACCATCTCGACGCCCTGGAGGCCCATCACGCGATAGGTTTCGCTCCAGCGGCGGTCGTTGCAGATCGCCATTCCCATCACGCCGCCGAAGGCATTGGTCACGCCAAAACCGCTGCCGGGCTCGAAGTAACGCTTTTCCAGATGCTGAAATTCGCGCCATGGCTCATGCTCGGCATGGCCCGGCAAATGGACCTTGCGGTATTTCGCGACGATCGCACCGCTCTTGTCCACCAGGATGGAGGTATTGTAGCGCCTGGTGACGCCGGCATCGACCGTCAGCTCGGCATAGCCGAGGTAAAACCCGATGCCGATGTCGCGTGCGAGGTCGAACAGCGCTCGCGTCTGCGCCCCCGGCATCTCGCGCTCGAAGAAGGCGTCGATCTCCGCCTGGTCCTCGAAATACCAGCGCGGAAAGAACGTGGTCAGCGCGAGCTCGGGATAGACGATCAGGTCGCAGCCGCAAGCCTTCGCCTGGCGCATCAACGCCATCAGGCGTGCCACGACCTCGGTCCTCGTCTCCGCTCGCGCAATCGGGCCAAGCTGGCCGGCCGCAATAGTCACAAATCTCGCCACGCGTTTTTCCTTCGCTTCCTCGACCTGCGTCGCCACGCGTTATCGCGCGGCGCGCTGTCGCGACCCGCCGACATGCAGATTCCGCACCTGTGGCGCTCGTCGCGCAAGGGCGGGCCGGCTTGCACATCCAGTCGGGGAACCATCGTTGCCGTTTTGCAACGGTTCCCCACGGTCTGAAGCCGGACAAGAGAAACTCCCATTGCGGCCACGAACCCCGCTCACAACGCCGTGAGACTACAGGGGAACTACGATGCGTGCACAACGCGTTTGGAAAGTGAACGGGGCCGCCAGCATCGGGCAGCTTCAATCGCGACTGGACGATCTGAACAAGCGTCTCAGCCAGCTCGAAAGCCAGCATCCTGAGAACTGGAAGGTCGAAGAGCTCAGATCAAGCGCACTCAGCCTGTCGCGCGAGATCGACGACATCCGCTGTGCCGAGGCGACGGCGGCGCTGAGCGAGCTGCTGCGGAAGTAGGCGGGACGGCGGCGATTCGGCGTTGCGTCGGGAACCAACATCCGCCGCCGCCATTTCCATCAGAGCATGGAGCAAATCATGACCAGGCACCTGACGCGGGCCCATCTCGCGCGCGGCGTGGCCGGCGCGGTTTCCACGCTGGTCCTGTGCGCGACGGCGGCATTCACCATCGCGCACCACTTCGCGCTGTGAGGGATTTCGCATGACATCCGACCCCGAGGAGTCGGTGAGACTGCAAGGTTTTGGCGAGATGACGTTGCGCACGGCGGTCGCGACGCTGATGGCGCTCGCGCCACGCGCGCGATCGGAGGCCGCCATCTTTCGCGTCCGCGACGGCTCGCGTTTGGCCGCGAGCGAGATTGCCGACCTCGCGTCGGACTGGGGCATGACGCCGATGGCGGAAGTCAGGTCGCCAAGGCTGGTCCCGGAGCAGCACTGGTCGGACGTCGTCCGCAGCATGGTGCGCGAGGCGCCGCTGCCGGCGCTGATGGTTGCTTTCCTGGTGGGC
This sequence comes from Bradyrhizobium niftali, assembly GCF_004571025.1. Classification (GTDB taxonomy): domain Bacteria; phylum Pseudomonadota; class Alphaproteobacteria; order Rhizobiales; family Xanthobacteraceae; genus Bradyrhizobium; species Bradyrhizobium niftali. Next base: position 121,270 of record NZ_SPQT01000022.1, read on the forward strand.
GTGCTGGTGGCGCGGCGGTAGAGCCGCGCCTCAAGCGGCGCGGGCCGATTTCGCGCGCTCCTCCAGTGCATTGATCGTCGACACGAGATTGTCACGTCGTGCCCGAAGGGTTGCCGCGAGCAACGGATAGGACGGGTGCTGCCTGTCGAACACCCCGGCCTTGGCCTCTTCTTCGAGGATGTCGGAATTCATGAGCTGAACGCGCCACCACAGATCCGCAATCAGCGCGCTAAGCCGAAGCTCTCCAGTGGAGCCGAAACGGGACACTTCTGTCATTGTTTGCCTCAACCTGAAACAGTCCCTCCGCTAGGGCCTGTGTTTGGTCCTGACTGAGCAAACGGAGTGCCAGGGCTGCAGGCGAGTGAGATGCGCCAACCTGGACGATCGCGCGGCCTGCACGGGGGCGATCGCAATCGGCATGGCCAAGGCGCATGGGTCGCGGGAGCCATGCCGCGCGCACAGACGTCCCTGCTCGGGCCAAATCGGCCGTGGACCCGCCCTGAAAATCGTTGCAAAAAGGCGCTCCCGAGGCGCCGGCGGCCGGTCCGCCAAGCCTCTGGAAAACGTCGACTTTTGGAAGAATGGTCGGAGTGGCAGGATTCGAACCTGCGACCCCTGCGTCCCGAACGTAAATAGCGGTCGAAAAGATCAACAAAAACAATGAAATTCGCTCGCGATTAACCACCTTTATCGCCGTTTGTTCACGGGGTTTCGGTGGTCAATCGGTGGTCAGCTTCCGATCTGCTTTGACCGATGAGAACGAAGACCTGCTGATTAAGAGACAGCCCCGGGCTGAGAACAATCAATGACTTACCGGTCGCACCGCCGGGCTTACCCGGCTGAAAGTGGGCATTCGTCGCACGATCATGATCCCTTCGTTGAGCTGCCCTTTAGCCGCAGACCTGTCGATCCAAGCGTCAGTTCACTTGGCTCTCGGAATAAATCCGGGCACACCCGTCTCGACCACCGCGTTGAACCTGACGCTGGTGGTGATGCGGTCCCGAATCTCCTCCATGGAGTCTTCAGGGAGCGCCGAAATGTCAAAGCTCTCCCGGATGCGCTGAGGCTTGGTCGAAGTGGTCAGGAATGCGGTGCCGCGCTGCACGGCCCAGGCCAGAGCCACCTGAGCCGGCGTCTTGTGCACACGCTGCGCGATCGCAGTGATCACGGGGTCTTGCAATACGCTTGGCTCCATGGCGTGCCCCAGCGCCGCAAACGCCTGCAGCACGATCCCATGCTCGCGGCAGAAATCGAGCAGGTCCCACTCGGGGAGATATGGATGCGATTCGACCTGCACCATGGCAGGCCTGATCCGTGCGATCGCAACGATCTCGCGCAACTTCTCCACGGTGATGTCCGAGAGACCGATCGACCTGCAATGTCCGTCGTCGACGAGGCGCTCCATCGCCTGCCAGGTCTGCGCTAAAGTAACGCCAGAATCATAAATCACCCGGCCGCGCTCATCTCTCGGGTCCTGCTCGTCGCCGGGTCGAAAGGCGAAGGGCGTATGGATGATGTAGCAATCGATCGTGTCGACTTGCAGCCGCCTGCGACTTGCGTCGAAGGCGGGCTTGACCCTCTCCGGGCGATGATTCGTGTTCCATAGCTTCGTGGTCACGAACAGGTCCCGGCGCTGAAGCGTTCCCTCCTCGAACGCTTCCCGCATCGCATCGCCAACGGCCTCTTCATTACGGTAACGTTCCGCGCAATCGAGGTGTCGAAATCCCGCCTCCAATGCAGCCTTGGTCGCCTGTTTGGTCGCGAGAGGATCCGGGATGAGTGTGCCAAATCCCGCAGCGGGAATTGTCCCGGATCCGTGGGTGGAAATCCTCGTGTAGCGGAGCGCATCCGATGTTGTCATGGTCCCTACTTCCTTGTTTAGGCCCGACCGCCGCAGGCGCGGCGGCCGTCGAGTGCGATCGACCGAAACCGGTCGATGCGGTCGCATTCCCCCGTTCCTCAACTTGCCGGCCGCGGTTTACGTAGAAAAAGCACAAGTGGGCTCACGACGAGCATGGCGAACATCAGGATCTCGAACTGGCCTATGATCGCGACGACGGCAGCTTGATGGGTGACCATGCCGTTGAGCGCAGCAAGGCCCGGCTTGGCGATCGAGCCGGCGACATGCGCGGCGGTGCGGTATGGCGTCAGATCCTTGGCGAGCGCAACGTGCATCGCCTGCGTGTTGCCGTAGAAAAAGATCTGCACCACCGCGATGCCGATCGTGCTGCCATAGAGCCTGGACAGGTTGATGAGCGCGCCGCCTTCCGGACGGAGCTTTGGATCGAGCGTGCCAAACGCAGCCTTGGCGAGCGCCGGAATCACGATGCCGAGCCCTGCACCCTGGAGGAAGCCGGCCTCGGCCACCGCGCGCCAATCCATCGCCGGCGAATAGCCGAGCATCAGCCAATTGGCATAGACCACCAGCGCCATTCCACCGATCAGGAACGGTCTGTAATCGATCTGCGCCGGCACCAGGCTCATCAACAGCACCCCTCCGACGAGCCCAACGCCGCGCGGGATGGTCATGTAGCCGGTGGTATCGACCGGGTAGTTGAGCAGTTCCTCCAGCATCGGCGATGTCAAAGCCAGGGTCGGCAACAGGACGAGGCCGACGGCGAAGGAGATCACGATCGAAAGGACAAGGTTCCGATCTCTGAACAGTGCCGTGCGAAGAAAATGCTCCTTCCTCGTCATGACATGCACGACGAACAGATAGAATCCCAGAACCGAGACCACCGCTTCGATCCAGATTTCCCTGGATTCGAACCATTCCAGGCGCTCGCTCCGGTCGAGCAGCACTTGCAAGCCGATCATGCCGAACGAAAAAGTCGCCAGACCGAAAAAATCGAAGGGTTGCCTCCGCTCCGCCCTCTTCTCGCGAAGCCAGAACGCCATGGCGAGAAAAATGAATGCCGTGACCGGCAGGCTGACATAGAAGATCGACCGCCAGCCGAAATATTCGCTGAACCAGCCGCCGATACTCGCCCCGCTGCTGATGCCGAGCAGGGAGCACACCGTCCACGCCAGGCTTAGGCGGGCATGCCGCGCAGGCGGCTGCACCTCGAGCAGGATCGCCAGCGAAAGCGGAGCCAGCGGCCCGCTTGCTGCTCCCTGAACGATCCGGGCGAGCGCGAACTGGACGGACGACGTCGCCAGCGTATCCAGCACAAGACCAAGCGCGAAGACGGCAAGGGAGAATTGGTAAACCGACTTCCGTCCATAGCGTCCCGCAAGCCAGCTCGTGACCGACATGGATACGGCGCTCGCCGCAATATAAGAGGAGAACACCCACCCGACCTCGTCATTGGCCATCGACAGGGTTCCCTGGATGTGCGGGAGCGCCGCATTGGGCAGCGAAATGTTGACGGCCTGCATGTAGGTCGCCAGGAGAGCCGCGAGCGACATGGCGCGATGGCCATCGGCGGCAGCGGTCGATGGGAGGGCGACACTCATTTGACCTCCCTCGCCTGCGCAGGCTGAAGCAGATGGCGCAAACTGCTGCGGTATCCGGTATCGACGCGAGCAGTGACACTGATGCCCGAGAACAACGGCCTGCTCGCGTCGACATCATCGAACTCGAGGCGCACCGGCAGACGCTGGACGACCTTGACCCAGTTTCCGGTCGCATTTTCGGGGGGCAGCACCGAGAAATCCGATCCGGTACCGGGACTCATGCTGACGATGTGCGCCTTGAACCTGCGATCAGGATACGCATCGACGTCGATCGTTGCCTCTTGGCCCGTACGCATGTGAGTCAGCCCTGTTTCGCGAAAATTCGCCTCGATCCAGATCCGACGGCTCGACAGCAGCGAGAACACCGGCGCTCCGGCATTGACGAAGCCGCCGATCTGCAGGTCGTCGACCCTGGTCACGACGCCGTCCTCGGGGGCCGTCACTGTCGCATAGGAGAGATCGAGCCGTGCCCGGTCGAGCTGCGCCTTGGCCGCACGAACCGTCGGATGACGATTGACGTCGATATCTGGATCTCCATCCAGGGCCACGATCGTATTGGCGATCTGTTGTTCGATCGATGATATGCGCTGGCGGGACACCTTAAGATTGGTCTCGGCCCGCTCGAAGACCGCGCGCGGCGTGAAATCGGAGGCGACCAGCATCTTCTTGCGGTCGTACTCGCGCTCGTCGAAGGTCGCCGAATCCCTTGCCGACTGCAGCTCGGCCTGTTGCTGGCGATAGGTTGCCTTGAGCCCGTCGATCTGAAGGCGTGCGCTGCCGAGCCGAGCCTCCGCCTGATCGACCGCAATCTGGTAGGGCTCCGGGTCGATGCGGAACAGCACTTGGCCCTGCCGCACGCTCTCATTGTCGTGCACGGCGATCTCGACCGCCTGGCCGGAAACCCGGGCGTTGAGCGTTACTTTCGCTGCCCGAACGAACGCATTATCGGTCGAGACGTAGGGCTCCTGCGCAAAATACACGGCGGCTCCGAGTACGGCCACCACGAGCGGCACAGCGAGCATCAACGGCCGGCGCAACCGCTCCATTACGCTCCTTCTGGGTACTGCGACCGCGCGGTCGGGCGGCGAGCCTTCCACGATTCGATCGAACTGCGTCTCCGCCGCACCCTCGCGTTCGCCCACGGTGCCGGCGACCGGCAAAAGATCTAACCGCATGGAAGGACCTCATCACATATTTTATAACGTTCGTTACAATTATTGTACCTCGGCACCGTAATCAAGGGTCTCTCAGGTTGTTTTTTATAACGATTGATATAAATCTCGTACCAGCACGAAAGGACGAGGTATCTCGACATGCCCCGAAGGAAGAGCGCAACGGAACCGGCAGCTCGCGGGCGACCGCGCGCCTATGACACAGAGGCAGCACTCAAGCAGGTCACGGAGACCTTCTGGAGGACCGGCTATTCGGGTACCTCGCTGGACAAGATCGCTGCCGCGGCTGGAATGAGCCCACCGAGCCTCTATGCTGCGTTCGGCAACAAGCACGCGCTCTATCTCGAGGCTCTCGCACGCTATTGGGAGCTCACCCTGGCCGCCACGCGCGAGGCTCTCGCAGGGGACCGTCCCTTGGCCGAAGCGCTGATGCTCGCCTACGACGCGGCGCTGTCCTTCTATATTCCGCGCAAAGGCGCCGCGCGCGGCTGCTTTGTGATCGGAACCGCAGTAGCCGAGGCGGTTGAAGATGCAGAGATCCGGAAGAGCGTTGCCACGGGGCTCCGTATGATCGACGCCGACTTTGAAGCTCGCCTTTGCACAGCACGCGAGAGAGGCGAATTAAAGCAGGATGCCGATCCAGCGGCGCTTGCGGTTCTCGCGTCAGCCACGATGCATACCATCGCCATCCGCGCTCGCGCCGGCGCTCGCCGGGCCGAGCTGAGGGAGATCGCGCGGAAAGCGACGAGTGTAATCTGTGGGTGTCCGGTGGAAGCGGACTGCGCCGCAACACGTTCTCATAGTTCAATGGAATCGGAATGAGGTCGCTGTCGAATCCATCAGCCTCAATGGATCTCGTCGTGCGCGCCATCGGTTGAGCTGACATCATCCAGGCGTTCTCCCGTCTGAGGGAGCGTCGTCCTTTTGCACCAGTCTCGCGGGCTCGTCGTACCCGGCCCGGCTGCTGTAAAAAACCAGCGCCATGAGGCCGAAGCCAACGGCAAGAGAACAAATCACGCCGATTACGAGTGCAATATATCCCGAGGCTGGAACGTCAGTCCCGGCTGCGCTCGTCCAACCCAGATAGGAAACGTAGACGGTACCGACGAATAACGTGAGCAGCGCGGCGAGAACCAACCAGCCACCTATTCCCATCGACCTCATCGAGATGGTGATCGAATGAATTGTGTTGGTTGGCTTTGCAGGCACACTCAACACTTTGATGTTCTCGGGTGCAGACCCGTGGAGGTTCATGTCGGGCTTCATGCTCGTTCTCCCTTGCGAAGCTCTTTGCAAAATCGGTCTAGTGCGCCCCGCCGGCATTCACATGGTCGGGCTTCTTGAGCATCAGCCCCGCCAGCATTGCGATGATCAGGGCCGCGCCTAACGCGTAGAAGGTGTCGCTGAAGGCCAGAATGAAGGCCTGCTTCTGGATGACCTTTCCAATCGCGACATAGGCGCGATGTGCGGCGTCGACGCGGTCGATCACGCCGTGGTTCATGAAGTAGTCTGTCAGTTGATCCAGCCGGCTTCGCGTTGCCTGCTCCAGCATGGATACCGACGGGGACAGCACGTTGGAGTGATACTGCTCGCGCTTGGTCAGCAGCGTTTGCAGCGCCGCAATGCCGATAGCGCCGCCGAGCTGGCGCATCATGTTGAACAACGCAGACGCAGACCCGGCATTCTGCGGCTCGATGCCGGCAGTTGCGACCGCCGAGAGCGGCGCGAACATGAGCGCCTGACCCACGGCACGGACAACATTCGGCCAGAACAACTGATCGGCCGCATAATCATTGGTCATATAGATGTTCATGAAGTTGGAAGCCGCGAATAGCGCAAAGCCGACGCTGATCATGATGCGCGGATCAACCAGCTTCATCAGCCTTGGCACCAGCGGGATCAGCACAAGCTGCGGCAATCCGGTCCATGCCAGCACCGCGCCGATCTGCTCGGAATTGTAGCCCTGGATTCGAGATAAATAGACGGGCAGAATGTAGACCGAACCGTACAAGGCGACGCCAAGCAGGAAGTTCGCGAGAACACCGAAGCCGAAACTGCGGCGGAACAGCAGGCGCAGGTTCAACAGCGGCTTCTTGCTGGTCAGTTCGATGATGACGAACAGCGGCAGCGCGGTCGCGGCAATGACGGCGAAACGGACGATGAGGGGCGAGCCGAACCAGTCATCCTTGTTGCCTTCCTCCAGAACCGTCTGCAACGCAGAGAGCCCGATCGCCATGGTGACGATACCCGGCCAATCGCCGTCGCGCAGCAACGAGAGCCTCATCGGAGTTGATTCCAGCGAAAAATAGAGCATGCCGATCATGACCGCGCCGGGCACGACGTTGACATAGAAGATGTACTGCCAGCCCCAGTTCTCTGTCAGATAGCCGCCGATGGTCGGCCCGATCGCCGGCGCAAACGTCGCCGAGATCGCAAACAGCGCCTGGCCGATCGGCTGCTTGGTTTTCGGCAACAAGGTGATGATCAGCGTGAATGCCATGGGAATCAGCACGCCGCCGGTAAAGCCCTGCACGGCGCGTAGCGCGATCATCTGCGGTAAATCTTGCGCGACTGCGCAGGCCGCCGAGAACACCAGGAAGAGGAAGGCATTGGTCAGGAGGTAGATGCGGATCGAGAACACCTGAGCAAGCCAGCCACTCAACGGGATCACCACGATCTCCGCAATCAGGTAGGAGGTCGCGATCCAGCCGCCGTCATCGATACCGGCACCAATTCCGCCCTGAATATCGGCAAGCGAGGCGTTGACGATCTGGATGTTGAGCACTGCCATGAATGCGCCCAGCGTGGCGCCGATCACCGCGACCCACGTCTTCACGGGGACGGCTGGAGCCGTTGGCGCCGCCACGGCTGGCCGATTTTCGCCGGCGGGAATGGCATCGATGGTCTGCACTGTGTCCATGGTCGTCTCCTCGGCCGCGAAGGGAGATCCCCTTCACCACGCGCATTCGCTCAACTGCGGGGCTCAGGGCCGCCCGACGCGAGCCGCCTTTTCTCGTCCCGCTCGGCGAGAACCGTCGACTTCGTATCAATGGTGGGCACCGCCGACATTCCGGGACGCAGCAAACCTTTGAGGTTCTTTCCGTCGAACACGATCTTCACGGGAACGCGCTGCACGATCTTGGTGAAGTTGCCGGTCGCGTTGTCGGGCGGCAGCAGGGCGAACTCCAGGCCGCTCGCCGGCGACAGGCTGTCGACATGGCCTGTCAGCGTTGTCGAATGGAAGCTGTCGATCCTGAGTTCGACAGGCTGGCCGTTGCGCACATGGGTCAGCTGGGTCTCCTTGAAATTTGCGACCACATAGACCGCATCCAGCGGAACTACGGCCATCAACTGCGTACCGGCCTGGACATACTGGCCGACTCGCAGCGAACGGGCGCCGACGTTGCCCGTGACAGGTGCGGTGATGTCCGTATAGGAAAGATTCAACGCCGCCTGCTGCTCGACCGCGCGGGCATGGTCGAGCTGCGCCAGTGCCTGGGCGCGTTGGGTCGAGAGCACCTCGACCTTCTTGTTCGCCGCGATCAGCCCCGCCTTGCCCTGCTCCAGCTGCGCGCTTTGGGCACGCAGCGCTGCGTCGGTCTGCTGCGCGCGCTGCACCGTGCCGGAGCCGGACTTCATCAGGTCGTCATAGCGGGCACGCTCTTCTCTCGCGAACTTCAGATTGGCCTCTGTGGCGTCCACCTCGGACGCTTGCTGCCGGATCAGCGGTTCTTGCAATTCGATTTGCGCGTTGAGGTTATTCACCGCGGCTTCCGAGGCCGCGACATCGGCACGCGCCTGCTGGAGCGCGGTCTTGAAATCGCGGTCGTCGATCCGCGCCAGAAGCTGCCCCGCTTTGACCGGCTCGTTGTCGGAAACCAAAACTTCGCCGATGTAGCCGGAAACCTTCGGCGCGATGATAGTGGAATCGGCTTTGACATAGGCGTCGTCAGTCGTTTCCAGGTAGCGGCCGATGGTGAGATAGTAATGGCCGAAAGCGGCAGCGCCGGCGACCGCAAGTGCTCCAGCGAATGCCAGGGCGACCCGCCGGAGTGCCTGGCGCGACGGATGAAGACCAGTTCTGGCGCGTGGTCCGGAGACGTAAGAAACATTGGACATGGTTATCTTCCTTGTGATTTCCGAGCGCTGCGTCGCGAGCGCGCTCTCATACTGGCAATCGAAATTTTTCAACGACGTCGGGATCGGGATCAATTCCAAGACCGGGGCCTTGAGGCACGGAGATCCGGCCGTGCTTCGGCCCGAGCGCGCGACCGTAGATGATGGCTTCGAGGTCGAACCAACGCCACTCGATCATGGAATCGGTCGTGCCGAGCGCCGCGGTCGCGTGGATCGCGGCCAGCAAACCTGGGCCGTCATAGAATGAGTGCGGCATCACGGTAGTGTTGTAGATCGCAGCGAGCGGAAACACCTTGCGCAGCTCGCTGATCCCTCCCATCTTCGCCGGGCTTGGCTGGACGAAATCCACCGACCTCGTCGCCAACAAGCGTTCGAAATCCATCAGCGTGTAGACGTTTTCGCCAGCAGCGATCGGGATGCCTGTCCCCTTCCGCAACTCGGTGAGACCGCCGAAGTTCTCCGGAGGCCAAAGCGGCTCCTCCAGCCATTTGAGATCAATCGGCTTGAGATCGTCGGCAATGGCGTGCGCTTGCGCCGGTGTCCAGGAACAGTTGACGTCGAGCATCAGCTCGGCGTCCGGACCGGATTCGTCACGTGCCGCACGGATCGCAGGGAGCTCGATCTCGTGAAGCTTGAGCGTATCGAATCCGGCCTCGATCGCCTGCCGAACGCTGGTCCGGACGAGAGAAGGATCCGAATAGCGGACCAAGCTTGCATAACAGGCCAGGTCGGCCGCGCCGCCGCCCAAAAGCTGGCACAACGGCATGTTGGCGGCCTTGCCTGCGATATCCCAAAGGGCGATATCGAGCGCTGAGATGGCAAATGCCAGCGCCCCGCCGCGTCCGAACACATGCAGCTTCTTCTGCACGTCCAGCATCAACGGCCCGATCCGCGTGGCATCCTGGCCGATAACAAGCGGCGCGATCAGCTGGTCAATCGCGAGCTTCACGGAAGCGACCGCACGAAAGCCGAACGCTTCGCCCCAACCGATCAGACCCTGGTCCGTCGTCACACGGACAAGCAGCGAATCGGCGGCCGGGAGGTTGCCATCACCCCAGGCCGAGGCATCGGACGGATTTCCCGGCTTGAACGGGATCCGCAACGGAATGGGCTCAACGCCGGTGATGATCATCTTCCATGCCCTCCGGCATGCTCCGAGCCGCGTATGCGGGCCGGAGCGGGTGATTCACGCGTGCTGGTGACGCGGGTCGTCGTGCGCGTCACGGTATTCCAGGCCGAGCGGACCGATCGCCGAGACCTGCGTGACGTATTCGCCGGATTTCGCCCAGTGGTAGTGCCAGGTCTCGCCCGGCAGCACGACGACGCTTCCGGGCGGATAGGCCTGCACCTTGTCTCCGTCGAACGCCTCGCCGAGCCCGATGTAGAAGACGCCGGACATGACCGTATAGATGCGATCCTCCGGATGCTTGTGCGGCATCAGTTTTGCGCCTGCCGGCACCTTCACCCTGACCACATAGGGACCGGGCTCGGTGGGACGGCCGACCACGACCGCTAGGCGAGCGCCGGGCGGAAATGCGGGGAACGGTTTCCAGTCGATCTGTTCGGGCAGGATCGCCCTGAAATCGGCTTGATCGGGCTGATGTTTGACGGTCATGGCTCTCTCCTTCCGACGGTCAATCAGACTAATTTCGCGTCGAGCGTGATCGCGGCCTTGAGAACCTTCGACACCGGACAATTCTGCTCGGCTTCGCGGGCGATGCGGACAAACCCGGCGTCGTCGAGATTCGGCACCTTGCCGCGCAAGGTGAGTGCCGATTTGCCGATCCGGAATCCCTTGCCTTCGGATTCAAGCGTGACGACTGCTTCAGTCGTGAGCTCGGTCGGCGTGAAGCCTGCGAGTTGCAGGCCAAAGGCCAGCGCCATGGTGAAGCAGCCAGCATGTGCTGCTGCGATCAGTTCCTCGGGATTGGTGCCCTTCTCGTTGTCGAAGCGCGTCTTGAACGAATAAGGCGTCTCGGCGAGCGCGCCGGACTCGCTGAACAGGTGACCGCTCCCGTCGCGGCCGCTCCCTTGCCAAACTGCAGTTGCCTTGCGGATCATGTCGCTTCTCCTCCTGGTCCGATATCCCTTCTGATCACGCCTTCAGTGTCTCGGCATCGATCGGCATCTTGCGGAGCCGCTTCCCGGTGGCGGCGAAGACGGCATTGGCGATCGCAGGGACAATGCCCGACGTACCGGCCTCACCCATACCGCCCGGCGGTTCGGTGCTCCTGACCACGTGCACGTCGATTGCCGGTGCCTCGTTGATGCGCAGCATCTGGTAGGTGTCGAAGTTGGCCTGTTCGATGCGGCCTTTCTTCAACGTGATCTCGCCGTAGAGCGCTGCGGTCACGCCGAACATGACACCGCTCTGGATCTGCGCCTGTACCGTGTCGGGATTGACCACGGTGCCGCAATCCATCGCGCAGACCACGCGATGCACCCGAACAGAGCCATCCCTGGCCACCTCGACCTCGGCGACCTGCGCGAGATAGCTGCCGAACGCATATTGCAAAGCGATGCCGCGGCCGCGCCCCTTAGGCAGCGGAGCGCCCCAGTCGGCTTTTTCCGCCGCCAGATCGAGCACGGCCTTCGCCCGCAGATTGTGGTCGAGCAGCGCACGGCGATAGGCCACCGCGTCCTGCCTCGCAGCCGCCGCCAGCTCATCGATGAAGCTCTCGGTGACGAAGACGTTGTGCGAGGGACCGACGCTGCGCCAGAACGCCGTCGGGATGCCGGGCGGTTCGACGCGAACATATTCGACGTGGAAGTTCGGCAGCGCATAGACAAGATCGATCGCCCCTTCGGTCGTGTCGGGATCGAGGCCGTCCTTGAAAGCTGGCGGCAGCCAGCGCGCAATCACCGAGGAGCCGGCGAAACGGTTGGACCAGGCGACCGGTTTGCCGTCCTTATCGAGGCCGGCCGCGATGCGATCGACCCAATACGGACGGTACATATCGTGCTGGATATCCTCCTCACGCGTCCACACCACCTTCACGGGACCATCGACCTGCTTGGCGATCTCGACCGCCCGCACCGCGCCGTCGGCCTCGAGACGTCGGCCAAAGCCGCCGCCGATGAGGTGATTGTGGATGATCACCTTTTCGACCGGCAGGCCGGCGGCTTTCGCCACCATGGCCTGCACACGCGCGATCGCCTGGGTGCCGACCCAGATCTCGCATTCGCCACCTCGGAAATGCGCCGTGCAATTCATCGGCTCCATCGTGGCATGCGCCAGGAACGGCAATTGATAGTTCGCCTCGACCTTCGTTTCGGCGTTCGCCATCGCCTTGTCGGCATCACCATTGTTCTGGGCAACTGTCCCCGCCTTGAGGGTTGCCTGCTCCAACTCGTGTGCGATGTCCTGCGTGCTCAGCCCGGCGTGAGGGCCTTCGTCCCACTCGATCTTGAGTGCCTCCAACCCCTTTTTCGCGGCGCCCATGTGATCTGCTACGATGGCAACGGCATCATCGAGCCGGACGATCTGACGCACGCCCTTGACGGCCCTGGCCGCGGCATCATCCACGCTCTTCAACCGGCCACCGAACACGGGTGATTGCGCCAGTGTTGCGATCTTCACACCGGGCGGTCGAGCATCGATGCCGTAGACTGCGCTCCCGTTGACCTTGCCGGCAGCGTCGAGCCGTTTCGCCGGGGTCCCGATCAACTTGAACTCCTCCGGTCGCTTCAGCACGACGTCGTTCGGGACCGGCATCTGCGCGGCCCCCGCGGCAAGCTCGCCATAGCGGAGTTGCCGACCGCTGGCCGTATGGATCACCCTGCCGTCCTCCGCCCGGCATGACGCGACATCGACGCCCCAGCGCTTGGCAGCAGCCGCGATCAGCATGATCCGCGCAGTCGCGCCGGCTTCGCGAAGGGGCCTCCAGGCGCCACGGATGGCGTTCGAATTGCCGGTTGCCTGCACGCCCAGCAAGGGATTGGCGTAGAGCTTCTCGTTCGGGGGCGCGTGTTCGAGACGGATCTGCTTGAGTTCGACCTCGAGCTCCTCGGCGATCAGCGTCGGAATCGAGGTGTAGGTACCCTGCCCCATCTCGACATAGGGCATGGTCAGCACGATCTCTCCATCGGCGCCGATGCGGATGAAGGCATTTGGCGTGAAGTCCTCGGCACCGACAGCTTTGCCTTGGCCGAACGGCAGCATGAGGCTCAGCACGAGGCCACTGCCGGCAACGGCGCTGTTGACGAGAAAATTGCGGCGCGAAAGGTCGGCATATGACGCGGTCGGCGCGATGCGATGGTGGATCATGGTCAGCCCTCCCTGGCCGGCGATTGCGCGGCAAGCTTGATCGCCTCGCGGATGCGGACGTAGGTTCCGCAGCGGCAGATGTTGCCGCTCATGGCATCGTCGATGTCTGCATCGGTGGGATGGGCGTTGCCGGCGAGTAGCGCAGAGGCCGACATGATCTGCCCGGACTGGCAGTAGCCGCATTGCGCGACCTCATGTTGCAGCCAGGCCTTTTGTATTCTGGCGCCCGCGGCCGTCGCGCCGACCGCCTCGATCGTGGTGATCTTCGAGTCGCCGACACTATCGATCGTCGTGACGCAGGAGCGGACGGCAGAGCCATCAAGATGCACGGTGCAGGCGCCGCATAAGGCCATCCCACAGCCAAACTTCGTCCCGGTCATGCCCAGGACGTCGCGCAACGCCCAGAGCAGCGGCGTATCGCCGTCGACGTCAATGCTACGCAAAGTTCCGTTGATCGTGATGTCAAAAGCCATGCTACCTCTCCTGGGTTTTGCGCGAACCGGCGCGGCTTGCGGCCGCGCCGTCGCTGTTGTTGCCTCAGCTGCCGAGCTGGCCGACGTGGAAGCCGAGCCGGTTCTCGACGTCGCCGGCGCGATGGAAGCCCCGCGCCATCAGGGCTTTGATCCTGTTCTGGCTCCCGGGACGGCCGAGGGAAGCCAGGAATGCATCCCATTCGGGTCGTATCTCGAGATCGGCCGGCAGACTCGCGACGTCGACGAGACGCTTGGTCTCGGCAATGGCCTCCTTGTCGAATGACGCCATGCGCATCGCGAGCGCCTCAACAAAGCCGTCGAGTTCGGCGTCCGGCAGCGACCGATTGACGTAGCCGTAGCGTTCGGCGAGCTCGCCGTGGACATCGTCGGCGCCGAGCAGAACTTCGAGCGCGCGCCCTCGGCCCATCAGGCGTGGCAATCGCGCCATCGGGCCGCCACCGGGTACCAGGCCGGCGCCGACCTCCCATTGCGACAGGATCGCCTTCTCGCGGCTCGCGAAGCGCATGTCGCTCGCGAGCGCAAGCTCGCTGCCGACCCCAGTGGCGCGGCCGCGGATCGAGGCAATGGACACGACTGGCGCCCGGCTGAGACGCACGAGCATGTCGGGAAGTGCCTGCAGTCCGGTCGGCCCGGGGGGGATGCTCAAGGATTCTTCGAGCGGCGCGAGGAAGTCGTAATGCGTGATGAAGAACCCCTCGACGGCACTGTCGAACACGACGACCTTCACCTCCGGATCGGTCTCGATCGCGGTGATTACGTCGTTGAGCAGCGGAAGCTGCTTCGGGCCGAAGATGTTTACCGGCGGCATGTCGAAGGTGACGCGCCAGTATGTCGGCAGGCGCCGCTCGAGTCGGATCTGATCAGTTGCAAAGCTGCGCTCGGGACGATTCATGGTATGCACTCCTATTCTGTAGGTTGGGGAAGAAGGCCGCCGTCTCAGGTCGACCGGCGCAAAGGACGGAATGCGGTTCGCATTTCCGCACAGAACAGCTCTGGCTGTTCCCAGGCGGCAAAGTGGCCGCCCCTGTCGAGCCGGTTGTAGTGGATGAGCTTGGGATAGGCGCGCTCGGTCCAGCTGCGCGGGGCGGCATAGATCTCGTCGGGGAAGACGCTGACGGCAACCGGGATGGAGACGTGCTTCGGCTCGAAGAAGGCAAGCTTGTTTTCCCAGTACAGCCGTGCCGACGAGATCGCCGTATTAGTCACCCAGTAGAGCGTGATGTTGTCGAGGATATCGTCGCGGGTCAGGCCTTCGCTCTTGCCGTCGAACACCCGCGCAATCAGTTCGGCGCTGCGCGCGTCGTGATCGAGTATCCAGGACGCAAGGCCGGCCGGCGAGTCCACGATGCCATAGAGCGTCTGTGGCCGGTTCGCCATCTCGAGGGCATAGCCGAGGCCATGCTTGTAGAAGTCGTCGAGCTGATCATAGGCGTTCTGCTCCTCGGCCGAGAGACCGGAGGGCGGCGCGCCACCAGGCTGCAACGCCTTGGCAATATCAGCGGGCACGGTCGCAGGCATGTTGGTATGGATGCCAAGCAGTTCCGGCGGCGCCTGCAGCGCCATCTGCTCGGTGATCGCATTGCCCCAATCACCGCCCTGCGCCACGAAACGGCTGTAACCAAGGCGCCTCATCAGCACGACCCAGGCGCGCGCGATCCGCACCGGGTCCCAGCCCGTCGTCACCGGTTTGCCCGAGAAGCCATAACCAGGGATCGACGGAATGACCAGATCAAACGCGTCCGACGCGGACTCGCCGTGAGCTGTTGGGTTCGTCAAGCGATCGACGATCTTGAGTTGTTCGATGATCGAGCCGGGCCAGCCGTGCGTCACGATCATCGGCAAGCCATTGTCGTGCCGGGAGCGAGCGTGGATGAAATGAATGTCGACGCCGTCGATCTCGGTGACGAATTGCGGCAGAGCATTCAACCGCGCCTCCGCCTTCCGCCAGTCGTAGTCGGTCTGCCAATAGTGCACGAGCCGCTGGATTGTCGCGAGCTTCACGCCCTGAGATTGGTCGGTGACGATCTCGCTGTCGGGCCAGCGGGTCGCCGCAAGCCGCTGGCGCAAGTCGACGAGGTCTTCGTCGGGAATGTTGGCATGGAACGGCCGGATTGCGTTGCTCAAAGTTCCGGCCGCTGGATGAATGGGGAAAAGGCCGGCCACGCCTGCTGCAGCGATGCCCATGGCCGCCGTGTTCAAGAGTTGCCGCCGGTCGGGCTTGATGAGGTCGACGCTTGATTGTGCGTTCATTGCAGTTCTCCCTTGCTTCGTTCGATCGATGGGTGGCGTTCGCACTCAACGGGCCCGTGTTTGCAGGGACACTGTGATGGAGACGTCGCTCGTTTGCTCGTTATGGATTGTTAGGCGTCGTTAGCCGTTGCGAGTCCGCGGCGCGCGGTGATGTCACAAGCGGGCCATCGGCGCGGCATCGATGTTTGCAACGACGGCGAACGATTTCTTGGAAATGACGGAGAGGTGCATCGGCAGGTGACGCCGCCGCTTCACCTCATGGCAGGAAACGGCGCAGCCTCTGCAATTCAGGCCGGCAATGACTCACCAGTCTGCTCGCGAACCATGTAGTTCGTGTACCGATCCGACCAATTGTCATCGTGTGCGCCGATCCGCTGCACATGGACTCCATATGCGCAGCCCGCGGCCCACCGCGGTGCAGCGGCCAAAATCGCATGATCAACTTCGCGCAAACGAAGGAATAGTGCTTGTTATGGCTTGTTAGAGCCCGTTAGCTATTGCGGGCAGGACAACCATCTCGCTCAGCACGGAAAACGCCTGCCAACTACGCACCTGCGTCGCTACGATCTGCTCTGGTTCCAGGGCCGGCACCGGCCTAAAATCGAAGCTATTTCAAAGCGCTAACGAAGAAGTAAGCCATGGCAACGCCGCCTGCGCGACGCACTGAAACGGTCTCGTTTGGCCCGTTCCTCCTGGTTCCCGGCGAGAGATTGCTGACCAGGGATGGCGCCCGCATCGAGCTTGGCGCCCGCGCCTACGATATTCTCGTGATGCTGTTGTCCCGCCCGAACGAAGTGATCAGCAAGAACGAGCTGATCGCCGAGGTCTGGCCCGGCCTCAACGTCGAAGAAGGTAGCTTGCGCTTTCATGTCGCGGGCCTGCGCAAAGCGCTCGGCGAGGGAAAGGATGGCGCCCGTTATATCTCCACGTCCTCTGGTCGCGGCTACAGTTTTGTTGCAGCAACTTCACGCGCGAGCATTGCAGCCGCGCCTCCGCTCGCCCCCTCCCCAGGTTTTCATCATTACAATCTGCCGAGCCGGCTCGGCACCATGATAGATCGTGAGGAAGACCTTGAGAAACTGTCGCTGCGGCTCGATGCCGACCGGTTTGTCACGATCGTCGGCTCAGGCGGCGTTGGCAAGACCACGGTTGCGGTGGCGATCGCGCACCAGTTGCACACGAGCTTTGACGGCGCGGTGCTGTTCGTCGATCTGAGCATGGTGAGCGATCCTCGCTTCGTGACGACGGGCGTCGCGTCGATGCTGGGCCTCTCCGTCCAGAGCGCGGACGCAACGTCCAGCCTGATCGCATATCTCAGAGACAAGCGGCTTCTGCTTGTGCTCGATACATGCGAACATCTGATTGACGCCGTTGCAACCCTGGCTGCGGCGATCTTCGGGACCGCTCCGCAAGTTCACATTCTCGCAACGAGCCGTGAAACGCTGCAGGTCGAAGGAGAGAACGTCTATCGGCTGGAGCCGCTCGCTTATCCTCCCGAGGACGGTGAACTTTCCGCCGACGTCGCACGAACATTCCCTGCTACGCAATTGTTCGTCGAACGTGCCCTGGCAAGCGGCGCCAACTTGAAGCTGAACGACGCTGAAGCCGCGATCGTGGCTGACATCTGTCGGAAGCTGGATGGGGTAGCGCTCGCCATCGAATTGGCCGCGCGCCGCGTCCAGGTCTATGGCCTGAATGAAACAGCCGCCCTGCTCGACCAGCGACTCGGCCAATTATGGGCAGGCCCACGCACCGCCCCGCCCCGGCAAAAGACCCTCCAGGCGACGCTCGACTGGAGTTACAGCCTGCTCTCGGAAACAGAGCGCATCGTGCTGCGCAGACTGGCGATCTTTGTCGGAAATTTCACCCTCGACGCCGCGCTTGCAGTCGCCACCGGCAATGGTCTCGACCAGGCGGAAGTTTTTGAGGCCATCGACAGCCTGGTTGCCAAGTCCATGGTCGCAACGCGTTCGCTCGACGCCGTCATGCGCTATCGTCTCCTTGATACGACCCGGGCCTATGCAATCGGGCTCACGGCTGATGACGTCGAAACGGCCGCCCTGGCCATCCGTCATGCACGTTACTACCGGCAATGGATTGCGCAAGCTGCCACCGGATGGTCGTCGCTGATGTCCGGTACGCAACGCGCCCCCTATTTCGCCGGCGTCAGCAATATTCGCATTGCCCTGGAATGGTGTTTTGGACCAAACGGTGACCAGCCAACCGGCATTGGGCTCGCCGCCGCCGCAGCGCCCGTCCTCCTGGCGATGTCGCTGCTTCCGGAATGCCATCATTGGTCGCAACGCGCTTTGGCTGCCCTCGACGATCAGGTCTGCAGCAAGCCCGAGCAGATGCACCTGCAAGCCGGCCTCGGGATCTCGTCGATGCTTCTCCATGGAGAGAGCGAGCATGCGCGAGAGGCGTTGGACCGCAGTTTGCTGCTGGCCGAAGCGGAGCACGACGCCGCCAGCGAAGCGGGCCTGCTTGGCATGTTGCACATGTTCCACTTCCGCAGCGGCGACTTCAATGTCGCATTGTCGTTTGCAAAGCGCTGCCGGTCGCTCGCGGCCAGCGTCGACGATCCCGCAGCTCTTGCCCTGGCCCATTCCATTCTCGGACGCTCCCTCCTCATGATGGGAGACCTCCGCGGCGCGCGCACCGAGCTCGAGGCCCTTTTCGCAGATTGGTCGCCATCACAGCAGAGCGACACGATCTATCTGGTCCATGATCGTCATTTCCGAGCCGGCATCGCGCTGGCGAGAACACTTTGGATGCAAGGGCATCCGACCCAGGCCGTTGAGCGTGCCCGGGAATTCATCGACGCCGCCAGGCGAATGGATCATCCGGCATCGGTCACCGTTCTTCTTGCCTGGGCCGCGTCGATCTTTTTGTGGACCGGAGATTTTCACAGTGCGGAGGAGTATATCGACGGCTCGATTGCGATCTCCGAATCCTATTCCCTTGGACCACTGACCGCAGTTGGACGCGCAAGAAAGGCGCAACTTGCGATTCGGCAGGGCCGGAACGCGATCGCGGACCTTCGCGCCTCCCTCGCACAAATTCACGCAGTTCGTTACGAGCTGATTACCACCGAGTTCAACATCTGCCTCACGCAAGGCCTGATTGCCAGCGGGCAGCGCGATGAGGCAATGACCCAGCTGACCGACACGATTCTGAAGGTCACCAGCAAAGGCGACACGTGCTACATGCCGGAGCTGCTGCGCATGAAGGGCGGACTGCTCCGCGCGATGGCGCCATCTCGCCTTGAGGAAGCCGAAGCGTGTCTGGTGCAATCGCTTGAGCTCAGTCGCAGTCAAGGCGCACTCGGCTGGGAATTGCGCACGGCGACCGATCTGGCGGCGCTACTACTGATTGGAAAGGGCCTTCGCCAACCTGCAAAGGAGATTCTCCAACGGACATATAGTCAGTTTACGGAGGGTTTTGACACTGCCGATCTCCGTGCAGCTGAGCGCCTGCTGGAGCAACTGTCATGACGTCCGACCGCGCGCCAACGGTCGACCATGTCAAAGGCTACTGCGGATTGTGCATCGCGCGTTGCGGCACGATTGCAACCGTGGCGGACGGTCGGTTCATTCGCCTGGACCCCGATCCAGCGCACCCGACCGGAGCAGCCATTTGCGCCAAGGGTCGGGCGGCTCCCGAACTGGTCTACCACAGAGACCGGCTGACACGACCGCTTCGCCGTACCCGGCCGAAAGGCGACCCTGATCCGGGATGGGAAGAGATCTCCTGGGACATGGCGCTCGATCTGATCGCTGCCGCGATGCGGCGCACTGCTGCACAATATGGACCCGAAGCAGTTGCTTTTAGCATGTCGTCACCATCGACGACGGCCATCGCGGATTCCGCGCCGTTCGTTCGCCGGCTGATGAACGCCTTTGGCACTCCGAATCTGGTCTGGGCACTCGACTTGTGCGGCTGGGGTCGCGGCTTCGCCACGCGGTATGTGTTTGGGGTCGGCAGCGTTGCGACAGGAGGCGCTGGCGGTGCCATGCCGGACATTGCCAGAACCGGATGTCTTATCCTGTGGGGCTATAATCCTTCCTTTACCCGCATCACGCATGCGACTGCGACGGTGGCTGGCCTCAAACGCGGGATGAAGCTTGTGGTGATCGATCCCCGCAACGTCGGCCTCGCCAACAAGGCCGATGTATGGCTGCGGGTGCGCCCAGGAGCCGACGGCGCGCTCGCATTGGGTCTCGCGAACGTCATGATTCAGCGCGGTTGGTACGATCAGGAGTTTGTGCGCGCGTGGAGCAATGGGCCGCTGCTGGTGCGATCCGACACCAACATGCTACTGAAAGCCGAAGACGTGTTTCCCAATGCCGGCCGCGGGTCCTTCGTTGCCTGGGACATGCGATCGAGTTCCATTGTCCGCTATGATCCGGTCACCGGACAGTACGATCCGTCGCCCGGGCATCTGTCCTTACAAGGTGAATATGCCGTTGAAACGATCGACGGGGCCGTCAGTTGCCGTCCGGTCTTCGACCACTACGCCGGTCTTTGCAGGCAATACTCACCTGAGACGATCGCACGGACCTGCTGGATTTCTCCGGAGCAGCTGGCAGAGGCGGCGCGAACGATCTGGGTATCCCGGCCGGTCTCGTATTACGCGTGGAGCGGGCACGAGCATCACGCGAACACGACGGAGACCGCGCGGGCGATCGCCATGCTCTATGCCTTGACCGGCAGCTTCGATGCCCCTGGTGGCAACGTTCTACTCCCATCGGTCCCGACAGTGCCGATCACCGGGGAGGACCTCGCTCCGGGACTTGCGCCGGCCATCGGCGTCGCCGAACGTCCGCTCGGACCCGCACGCTGGGACAACGTATCGACCCATGACTTCTATCGAGGGGTTCTCGAAGGTGATCCCTATCCGGTGCGCACGCTGATTGGATTCGGCGCGAATCTGCTGCTTGCCCAGGCTGATCCTGTTCGCGGCCGCGCGGCACTTTCGTCGCTGGATTTTTATGCACATGCGGACCTCTTCATGAATCCGACGGCCGCGCTTGCCGACATCGTGCTTCCCGTCGCATCTTGCTTCGAACGCGAGGCTCTCAAGATCGGGTTTGAAATCAGCGAAGACGCGCAGTCTCACGTTCAATTCCGGTCGAGAATCGTGTCCCCGCCCGGAGAGGCCTTGCCCGACACCGACGTCGTCTTCGGTCTCGCCAAACGCCTTGGGCTCGAGAAGCGGTTCTGGAATGGCGACGTCGACGCCGCCTACCGCGAACAGCTTGCTTCCAGCGGGATCTCTCTCGAGCAACTCAGGGCCGAACCGGCCGGACGACGAAGCTCACTGACAGCGACCCACTATAAATACCAGGCACCGGACGAGCGAGGGAACGCGCGCGGCTTTCCAACTCCGACGCGAAAAGTCGAGTTCTGGTCGGAGACGTTCGCTGACCACGGCTACTCGGCGCTTCCACAATTTATCGAAACTGCCGTCTCTGGAACGTCGCAACCAGCGGACATGTTTCCCCTCATTCTGACATGCGCGAAGCCGAGCTTGTTCTGCCAAAGCCAACACCGCGCATTGCCGATCCTGCGCAAGCGGCTACCGTACCCGGAAGTCGAACTGCACCCGATGACGGCCGCCGCCAGGGAAATTCGGGACGGAGATTGGGTCGAGGTCAGAACATCGAGCGGCGCAATGCGCGCCAAGGCCCGCTTCAACGAGACATTGGACAATCGCGTCGTCGTCGGCCAACATGGCTGGTGGCAAGGTTGCACTGAACTCGAGATCGCGGGTTCAGATCCAACAGATCCAACTGGAAACAACTTCAACCTGACAGTCGATGCCACGATGCGTGACCCGATCAGCGGCACCCCATCTCACCGATTCAACATGTGCGACATCCGACTCCTGCGCAGTAATGCGCATGCAGGTTACCGCGGCATGGCCTGAGGCAGGTCTGAAGGAGTTGGCGCGCCGCGCGGAGATCTGCCGTGTCGGAGCCCTCCGTAAATCGCGCCAAAGTATTACTCAAATCAGAGAGCGCCTGAGCCGAGGCCCGCCCGGCAAGACGCACACGGCTGGTAGCGGCTCGCAATTTCCAGGAAATGGCCGACTGCCTCTCAGCCAGTTCCATCGCTGCACAAAAATCCTGCTCTGCACCCAAGCGATCACCGCCCCGCCCGCTGAGCTCGCCCCGCACGCGCAAAAGCTCTGGCATCTCCCAGCTGTCACCTTGGGCGGCAACAGCCTCGATGCGCGCCTGGATCGCGGAGAGCGCCTCCGCAGGTCGTCCCTGCGCCGCCATCCCCTCGACCAGCGCGATGGTGGCGGACCCGCTGTAAAGTTCCAGGCGGTCGGCAAGCATGCGAGGCAATGCAGGCTGCAGCAATTCGACTCCCTGATCCACCGCGCCGCGCGCAATGCACAGCTCTCCCTTGAGGGCGGTCGCGGCGGTGAAGAACGGTCCGAGCCCATGCTGGCGCGAATAGTCGGCCAGCCGGTCGGCGGCCTCCTCCAGGCTGCACAGATCTCCTGTCCAGCGGTAGACGCGCGCCGCAAAGCAGAGCCCCGCGCAGTACATCGCGAGATCCGGATTTGAGCCAATCTTCGTGAGACTGTTTGCAACCTCGACGGCCTGATCCGGAAGACCGAGCAGCCAGAGGTTGGTGCAGGACATGATCTGCGTGCCCCGGGGGTAGGCGAAGTGATCGATGGGCAGGTCCGGCATCGCAGCGTCCCCCGCCTCGCCCGCTTCCAGCTTCTCTCGGGCAAGCCGCTGATTCCCGGTCAGGTGATAGGCGACTCCGAGATAGGTTTGGGCACGAGCAACTGCGGCCGGATCTCCAATCACCGCGGCGACTGTGTCGGCCAGACGCGCCACCTCTAATAGACGCTTGCGCTCGCCCGTTCGGCGGTACAAAGCGTGAAGCCGGCTCAACAGTCGAAATTGGTTCTGCGAGTCACCCACAGCCTGCGCCAGCTCGAGCCCGCCGCGGAGAGCGGCCTCGCATTGCTGACTGTTTCGTTCCGTGAACATCGCCGCATGCCCGAACGCCCAGAGCAACTCCACTTTGGCGGCATGATAGCTCAGGCCGTCGCCGAGCGCGTCGATTGCGCGACCGGCCCAGACGCGACATTCCTCCAGCAGATTGAGTTCTACAAACAGCCGCGCACAGGCAGCTGCAAGCGGCGGACGAAGTTCAGCGCCGCGCGCATCGGAATAGGCCCAATCCAGCGCGGCGCGGGCGTCCGGCAAGAGTTCGGCGCGACGGCTCCAGCCCCCCGGACGCTGTCCGCCCGGCTCGTACGATCGAGGGGCTAAGGCCTCCAGCACATATCGCGCCTGAGCGAGGTGTGCGGCATAGGCCATTCCCGAAGCGCCAAGCTTGTCCGCCGCGTAGGCGCGCGTTGTCTCGAGCAGGCGGAAGCGCGCCAGACCAGCGTCAGGCCTGCTCGTCACCAACGACTTTGCGACCAGTTGCTCCAGATTGTCGAGAATGGCCCGCGCTCGCTCGGGCTGCCGGCAACAGCGCGCGCCCCCTGGAGTGTGAACGTGCCAGGAAAGACGCTGAGACGCTGCAGAAGGCTCCGCTCGGCTGGAGAGATGAGGTCATAACTCCAGTCCAATGCCGCGCTCAGCGATTGGTGCCGCTCCGGGGCCGTACGTCGCCCAGGCAAGGCAAGCCGAAATCGTCCTTCGATGAGTTCGTCGATCTCAATCAAGCTGTGCGCCGACAGGCGGCTCGCAACCAGTTCGATTGCCAACGGCATCCCATCGAGCTTGCGACAAATGCGAGCCACGACCTCGCCCTCACAACTGCTCAGGGCAAGGCTGCAACCTGCCGCGGCCGCGCATTCCGTGAAGAGCCGTGCCGACGAATATCGATTGATGTCCGATCCATCCGGAAAATCTTCCGGCGGTATTTCAAGTGGAGCGAGCTCAACCACAAACTCGCTCATGGCCTCGAGCGACTCCCGACTTGTCGCCAATATGGAAACCGCCGGTGCTTGCATGTGGATCGCCTCCGCAAGCCGCGCGACCGCGTCAACCACGTGCTCGCAATTGTCGAGGACCAACAGAAGCTCGCGGTCGCGCAACGCTTCGATCAGCCGACGCGTGGGGTCGCCAACCGGAATGAGCAGGCCGAGCGCAGATGCAACTGCGATTGCGACCAGATGCGGATCTCTGAGAGTGCCAAGATCGATAAACTGGACGCCGTCCCTGAATCTGGCGGCGGATTCATGCGCAAGCGTGATGGCAACCGTGGTCTTGCCGATGCCGCCTGGGCCGCGGAGGGTCACGAAGCGGCGCTCGGTCAGGTGCTCGGCAAGCATGACGACCGCCGCATCACGCCCGACGAGCCGGCTCGGCCTGGGAGGAAGCCCTTGAGCCCGCTGATTGGCCGCCAGATCACGCGGATTCGATCGCATCGGCATCGCCGCGTTGTGAACCGGAGCGACGAAACAATACCCGCGGCCGGGAACGTTGACCACGTAGGACTCGCCACCCTTGCTGTCATCCAGAGCGCGGCGCAGCTGGACGACATGGAAGCGCAGGCTGCCCTCGTCGACCGTCAGGCCGGGCCAAGCCCTCGCGATAAGGTCGGCTTTGCCGACGACTTCGCCGGCACGGTCAACCAACAGACAGAGCAGATCGAACGCGCGGCTGCCAAGGGGAACGGACGCACCATTGCGCTCGAGCAGGCGTTCCTTCGGAACAATGCGGAAGGGCCCGAAAGCAAAGGCATCCGGGGGAGCAACAGGCCGTGCAACTGGTTTGGTCGTGTCGCAGTTCACCAAGATCACCCATGCCCCTCAAGGCGGGGGCCCCTTCGATCAAATCGCCCGAAAATGCAGGCCACACAGTGCAGGCCCGATGCTTCAATGTCCTGACAGGCAGAGCCCGCTTATCCGATCGACCCAGCGCCGGGCGCGGGCGTCACAACTGTCACGCTACATCTCACCTCCCCGCTCGAGATACGTCTTCACCCACGCCATCCTGCGTAAGGCGGCCGGCTTTGGCTCGTTAGACGTTGCAAGATTTTGTTATGATGCAAAGCGATTGACGGTGTCCGCCTGACGCAACCGCATCACGTCCGAACCTCCCGAATATCCTTTAAGCCTTTCTCTTCTAAGCCCAATTTGACGCGTAAGACCAACGTTTGCGGCACCCATTGCACCGCTTCGGGGACGACAAGCTTGTCGCCAACACCATTGCTTCCGCGCTTGAGCTGTCTCAGCCGGGCAACTTTTTCTAGAGTTCTGTCGCTGGACGCAGCAGGCACTCGCGTCCCTCGAAGGTGCGCGACTCGGCAGCCGGGCGGAGATGCAGCTGCAGACTGCTCCTGGCATTGCGGTGATGTCTACGCAGGGCAATACGGGAAGCTGTACGCGCGGCGTCCACTCGCAAAGTCTAACAACGCATAACGTGCTAACAGCCGGCCTCCCGTACAGAGTGCCGCCATGAGTAACGAGGAACGTCACGAGTTCGAGCGAGTTCGCGCCGGCACGCATCGTGCTCGGCTGAAGATCCATCCGAACGAGGCAAAGGGCGAGAGTCATGGACATCTTGAGGCTCGAAAGGTTGGGCGCCCCCGTCGCCAGCGGCGGCCAGTTGATCACGGGACAGAACCCGCATTCGTCAGGTCCGGCCGCAAGCACACTGCTGGCGAAGCTGGGTGAGATCGGCACGGGCCCATGGGAGCACCACCTCCCGGAAGATCGCTCAGGGCCCGCTTCACATTCCCCAGGTGGAGACTGGCCCGCACGCTGGCTGCGAGCAGCGGGAGCCGCGCACTCTCCTTGCGAATTTGACTTGCGCGGGAGAGATCACATCACGGATCAGATCGATCAGATGCGCCGGCGGGTGATCGGCGTCAACGGGCCTGCAGCACAATGCTAACAGCGAGAGGTACGGATATGTCCGATTCCTACCCGGACGACTGTCCCACGGCCTTCAGTCTCACTCGCCGCCGCGACGTGTTGGTCGGCGGGCTGCTATTTGGCGCGATTGCCGCTCTGCCAACGCTGCCGGCCGTTGCAGCGCCGGCCTTGTGGTCCGATGAAGCTGCGGCGCGGTTCATGGAGATTTCATCTCTGCTGGTCCCCCACCGCCTGAAAGCAGAGATCGGAAGCCGCATGGGCGCTGCGATGATGGCCTTGAATCCTGCGCTGTTGCAGCAAATTGACGGCCTCCTTTCCATCGCCCGAGCTAAGAACGCGCGCGTTGTCGAAGACTTCTTCGCCGACGTACCAGATGGTCCGCTCAAAGATACTGCACTCGCGATCATTTCCGCCTGGTATCTCGGCGTCGTCACGGGCGCTCCCGACGCCGAGGTGTTCGCCTATGAGTACGCGCTCATGTACGGGCCGACGAGGGACGTCATGACCATTCCCTCCTATGCGATCTCGGGGCCGAACCGATGGACGGCCGATGCGCCTCCACTGAGCAACATGCCAGAATTTTGAATGCGATGCTCGCGAGCGAGGAGTTATTCAGATGGCAAACGACCACAGCGCGGACATCGTCGTCGTCGGAACCGGCGTGGTCGGTTGCCTGATCGCGCAACAGGCTGTTGATGCAGGTCTGTCCGTGTTGATGCTCGAAGCGGGGCCTCGCGTCGATCGTTGGCGAATCGTCGAGAATTTCCGCAACCTCCCGCCGAGCCTGCGTCTGTTTCACTGGAATGCGCCGTACCCGCCGAAGCCATGGGCGCCGCACCTCGAAACCCGCACGGCCAGCGAGCAGGAGCAGTATCTTCAACTGGAAGGGCCGAATGCCCGCGCCTATCTGCAGGGCTACGTCCGCTACGCAGGCGGCGCGACCTGGCACTGGGCCGGAATCTGCTGGCGTCTAACGCCCGAGGACATGCGCCTGAGGAGCCTGTACGGGGTCGGCCGGGACTGGCCGTTCGGCCACGAAATCATCGAGCCCTACTACACACGCGCGGAATACGCGATCGGCGTCAGCGGTCCATCCGACCCGATGTTGCAGTGGCCGACGAATGGAAAGCGCTCAAAGCCCTATCCCATGGGCCCAATTCCCTTCGGTCCGGGTGAGCATCGTTTCACAGAGGCCGCGGCGAAACTCGGGATGATCAACCTGCCCGCACCCCAGGCCCGCAACAGCGGCGTCTCCTATGACGGCCGGCCAGCGTGTTGCGGTAACAACAACTGTTTTCCAGTATGCCCGATCGCCGCGAAATATGATGCGGCGACGGCCTTACCGAAGATCGAGGCCAAGGGCGGAAAAATTCTGGCCAATGCGGTCGTTTATCGAATCGAGACGGACGAGAAGAACTCGATCCAGGCGGTTCACTTCTTCGATCCAGACAAGCGCTCGCACAGGGTGACCGGCCGGCTCTTCGTGATTGCCTGCAACGGCATCGAAACGCCAAAGCTGCTGTTGCTGTCAAAGGACGAACGCAACCCGAACGGCGTGGCGAACAGCTCCGATCAGGTTGGTCGCAACATGATGGATCAGCCGAAGCTCACAGCGGAGCTGGAGCTGCAGGAGCCCCTCTGGACGGGCGTCGGGCCGGTCCAGAGCAGCAGCATTCTCAATACCACGCAAGGTGACTTCCGCGGCCGCCATGCCGGCGCGATGTTCCGTATGGAGAATTTCGCCCGTAGTCCGCTCGGCGCGGCCGCCGCGCTGAAGAAGGGCCTGGTGGGCAAGGCCCTGGATGCAGAGATCCGGCGGCTTTCCGCCTGTACCGCAAGATTGACCGTCGAGCATGAGATCCTGCCTTCGGCGAATAACCGCCTGACGCTGTCCAGCCAGAAGGACTGGCTCGGCATCAATAAACCAAACATCCATTACGATGTCGGCGACTATGTGCGTCGAAGTGCCGAGGAATACACCGTACCACGACTGCGACGCCTGGCAGCCGAACTCGGCGCCACCAAGTTCCAGCTGTCTCCCGAATTTCTCAACAGCGACCACATCATGGGCGGCTGTATCATGGGGACCGAACCGGCGACGGTGGTGGTTGATACCGACTGTCGTGCGCACGATCATCCCAACCTGTTCTTGCCTGGCGGCGGTGCGATGCCCAGCGCGACGGCTTCGAACAGTACACTCACCATGACAGCGCTGGCGCTGAAGGCCGCGGACGCGATCGTCAATCAACTGAAGCACGGCTGACCATGAGCAATCCCAGCCCCCACCTCGGCGCGCTGCTCATCATTTTCGCTGCTACCGCGCTCGCCGGCAATTGTCGTGCAGCCGATCCGCCCCATCAAGCGGCCGCCGAGATCAAGCGCGGAGAATACCTGGCAATCGCCGCTGACTGCGCCGCCTGCCATACGGCACCTCGCGCCAAACCCTTCGCGGGCGGACTGCCCATCGGCACGCCGCTTGGCACCATCTATTCGACGAATATCACACCGTCGACGGATTTCGGAATTGGGCGCTACACGGAGGAGGAGTTTTCGCAGGCGCTCCGGCGCGGCATTCGGCGCGATGGCGCGAACCTCTATCCTGCGATGCCGTACACATCTTATGCCAAGTTCACCGAAGAGGACGTCCGCGCGCTCTATTTGTACTTCACCCGAGCAGTAGAGCCGGTCGAACAACGCCCGCCATCGACGAGCCTTCCGTTCCCGATGAATATCCGTGCCTCCATGATCGCCTGGAATCTGTTGTTCCTGGACTCGGGACCCTTCGTGCCGGACCGAAATCAATCGCCAGAATGGAACCGGGGCGCCTACCTCGTGCAGGGCGCAGCGCATTGCGGCACCTGCCACACGCCGCGCGGCCTTCTCATGCAAGAGGAGGATAGCCGTGCCTTGTCGGGCGCGCAGGTCGGGCCCTGGTACGCGCCAAACATCACGCCGGATCCGATCAGCGGCATTGGGCGCTGGACCAAGGAAGAGCTCATTGCGTATCTGCACACGGGACACCTGTCCGGAAAAGCGCAAGCAGCCGGCAGCATGGGCGAAGCGGTCGAGGATAGCTTCCAGCACCTTGCTGCCGCAGACCTCGACGCTATCGCGACGTATATCAAGACTATCCCGGTCGTTCGCGATCCGGCCGACCGGGTTTCCCGTTTCTCGGCCGGGAAGATGTCCTCCGCGCTCGCTCAGTTGCGCGGGCGTGACGGCATCAGGTCCGATAGCGAGTCCGATCCCGGCGGCGCGGAGCTCTTTCAAGGCAATTGCGCCTCCTGCCATTCGACTGAGGGTCAAGGCAGCAAGGATGGCTACTACCCGAGCCTGTTCTCGAACTCGGCCACCGGAGCGAGGAACGCGACCAACCTCATTGCGACCATCCTGTATGGCGTAAACCGCACCACGTCGGAACGACAAGCCTTCATGCCGGGCTTCGGCGGTCACCCGACCGACGCCAATCCGCTCAGCGATCGCAACATCGCGGCGCTGGGCAACTACGTGCTCACGCACTATGGGTCGGCCGATACCATCATCACCGAACAACAGGTCGCGGAGGTACGCTGGGGCGGCCCTTCCTCGCCACTGCTCGCGCTCGCCCGCGGAGGCATGGCAGCCGCGGCGGTCATCGTGCTTTTGGGTGCGGCCCTTTTTATCATCCGGAGGCGAGGAGCTGCCGCCTGGCGTGCCAAGCGGACGGCGCCATGCACATAGCGGGTACAGTCGATCGAGGCTTCTGTTCCGGATCGAGAGTACGGTGATCGTCGTGAGGAGCAACACGATGGGACGCTTGTTGTCGGTCAATGTGGGCTTGCCGCGGGACATCGTCTGGCAAGGTAAAACCGTCCATACCAGCATCTGGAAAACGCCGGTCGAGGGGCCGCGCATGGTGCGCCGGCTCAACATTGACGGCGACGGACAAGGGGACCTCGGCGGCCACGGCGGTGAGCGGCGCGCCGTCTATGTCTATCAGCTCGACTCCTATCGGTATTGGGAACGCCACCTCGGCAGGAACGAGTTCGTGTACGGGCAGTTCGGAGAAAATTTCACCGTCGATGGCCTGCCGGATGCAGCGGTCTGTATCGGAGACCGGTACCGGATCGGCGGAGCCGTATTCGAGGTGACGCAGCCGCGCGTCACTTGTTACCGGCTCGGCATCCGCATGAACGAGCCTGAAATGGCCGCGCTGCTGGTCAAGCACGGCAGGCCGGGCTTCTATTTCCGCGTGCTGGAGGAAGGCGAAGTGAGGGCCGGCGACGAGATCACGCTCGTCGCGTCCGGGCCCGAACAGATGAGCGTGTCCGAGATCGACGCCCTGCTCTACCTGCCCGGCCACCCGGCCGCTCGACTGGAGCGCGCACTGCGCATCCCTGCACTGAGCGCCGGCTGGCACCGCTCTTTCGAGGCCTTGCTGAAGCAGGAGCGCAAGGACGGTGCGGCGACGGGAAATGCCGGCCTCGGTCTCGCATCCAGCACGGCACCTCCGTGGCGTGGGTTTCGTCCGCTTCGCGTGTCTCGCAAGGAGCGCGAGACGCGTAACGTGATTTCGCTGGTGCTCGAGCCCACAGACGGGCAACCCATCGCCGCCGCTCTGCCCGGACAATTCGTCGTGTTGCGGCTGGGGCCGACATCTGCTTCTGCGCTGATGCGCAGCTATTCGCTGTCCGGCGAGCCTGGCACCGCGTCTTATCGCGTGAGCGTCAAACGGGGAGCCCATGGTGCGGCCAGCACCTATATCAACGATGAGCTGAAGGTCGGCGACATCGTGGAGGCCAGCGCGGCGCGCGGCAGCTTCACATTGCGGCAAGGCGACACGCCTGTCGTCCTGTTGAGCGCCGGCATTGGAGTCACGCCGGTGCTCGCGATGCTCCATGCGTTGGCGGCCGAAGCAACGACGCGAGACGTCTGGTGGCTGTACGGAACCCGCAGCGGCCGCGAACATCCGTTTGCCAACGAGGCGCGCGAGCTGCTGGCGGCGCTCCCCCACCGCCACAGCCGGATCTGCTACAGCTCTCCGGATCCGGCGGATCGCCCCAATGTTAATTTCGACGTCCGTGGCCGCCTGGACATGCGCGTGCTTGAGCAACTGAATCTGCCGCGCGATGGTGATTTCTATATTTGCGGACCGACCAGCTTCATGAGCGATCTGTCGGCAGGCCTTGCGGCCTTGGGCGTCGCCAAAGATCGCATCCACACCGAGATATTCGGCCCCGGCCCCTCCAGCCCCCCGGGCATTGCCGCTCCGCCACGCCGCCCGCCGCATGTACCGGCGGGACCTCCCGGCTCGGGACCTACGGTTTCGTTCGCGCGTTCCGGACTCAATGTCCGCTGGGGGCCATCCTTTCAGAGCTTGCTCGAGCTGGCCGAGGCTTGCGACGTCCCGGTGCGATGGTCGTGTCGAACGGGGGTGTGCCACAACTGCGAGACCGGGCTGGTGGCGGGGCAGATCGGCTACCACCCGGATTCGGTTGATGCACCGGCAGACGGCAATGTGCTGATCTGCTGCTCGCGCCCCGAAGGCAATGTCGTGATTGACTTGTGACCGGAGGCCGCGCGACTGCACTCAAATAGGGAGAATTCAAATGCGATCCGACATGACGCAGGGAGCCGCTTTCCCGGACTATGAGCTGAGCGACCACACCGGGAAGCATCGCAAACTCTCCGAGCTACAGGGACAGGATCCGATGGTGGTCGTGCTCGGCCGGGGCGGCTACTGTCCAAAGGATCGTCGTCAGGCCGAAGGGTTGCTGCAGCTCCATCGCGAGATGGAGGTGGGCTATTGCCGACTGGTCACGATCACGACCGACAATATCAGCCAGACGAATGAATATCGGAGCGGTGTAGGGGCGCACTGGCCCTTTCTCTCCGATCCACGACGCATCGTTCAGAAGAACCTCGATATCGCGGAATATACCGACCCAGCCCACAATCCGATGATCCCGCACGTCATCGTGCTGGAGCCGGACCTCATCATTTACAAGATCTACGACGGCTACTGGTTCTTCGGACGCCCCACGATGGAAGAACTTCGCCAGGATCTGCGTGCTGTGAGCAGAAAATGCCGACCGGACTGGGACATCACGGCGCTCGAACTTAAGGCTGCGTGGCAGCAAGGCCGCAAGGAGCTCTTCCATCCGTATGGAAAAGCCAATCTTCAAACTCTCAGCGAGCAGAATTAGAAGGAGACGGAGCCGGCCGCTCCGGTTGTGGGGCACAGGTCGGCCTAAATCCGCTCACCGCCAATCCGGTTTTGGTTTCGCAGCAAGCTGTGCCCTACGGCGACGGGCAGACCAGATTGTCCGTTTTGCTCGCGCTAATATCCTATTCTACGACGAGCAGTAATCGACCTGCATTATCGGATCTGAGCGCTGTATCGATGGGGTGAAGATGTAGAAATAACGGAAAAGTCGCACAGCAATCTGACCGCGCCACGTCCTTCCACAAAAAACGTCGCACGAGATCCATTTTGCTCTCGGCGATCACTCCGCGAAGGTCTTGGAAAATAAGGATTTTCCAATGGTGGGCGCACCAGGGCTCGAACCTGGGACCCGCTGATTAAGAGTTCGCTTTGCTTGCCCGTCGAGGCGTCGACGATCGTGCGGGGCGCTTGTTGGCCCCCACTTTCCCGGCGATGCCGGCGAGCACAGTCTGCCAAAAGAATCCGTTCTGATAGGCAAGCAGGAAGTCTCCCATCGACTCCGGATTTTGGTTCGTAAGGGCGTAGATCGAGTTGAATATCAGCGGCGAAACGAATAGCGCGGCAATGAACTGAAAATCGTTGAAGATGGATCGCAGCGCCGGGCCGACGGCCGTTATGCCCTGCCCCTCCTGCTTTGCTTTCTCGAATACGAAGCTACTGAATATTCCTGCGATCATCAGGATCGCCGCGCGTCGAAGCCCTTGCCGTATGGAGAAAACTCGGCCGGCAGCGAAGTACCGAGGTGATCGAGCGTTTGCAGCCCCCAATATAGGCGACACACTGGACACCTGGGGATGGTGCCTGTGCAACGTCCGCAGCGCGCGGCCTTCCGGGCAGCTTCTCAGCTCTGTGAACCGGTGCGACCGGCCCCGATCCGCCATCTTTCCCAACCGCGTCGCCGTAAGTTCACTTTTGGACAGACTGCCTCAACGGTTCGTCTCAAACTGACGATGTTCATAGCTGGCGATTGCCAAGCGGCGCGACCCGGCAGTCCTTCAGGGTTGAGGACCAGCGGGTCTCTTCGCATTTAGGTTGCGATATTTTCCCGGTCCGATGCGACAGGATTCCTTGCGTTGTTGGGACTCACAAAGCCAGCTAGTATTGTTGAATTGATTTGTTGAACGCTGTTTCCAGTCGGAGTATTTCCATGGCTAGGCGAGCAGTATCCCGTGATGATTTTAAAGGCTTGTTCGCGCTCTTTGCATTCGCGGCGCAACACAACGAAAACCACAACGGTGCGTCTCGGCTGCTCCACCTGTTCGTGTCCAGCCGATATATTCCTGATGATCTTCTCGATCTATGGTCAGAGTGCGCCGAGGCAACTGGTCCTGAAACTATGGGCGAACAACTCTGCCTGCGCGCTCACGCGGTGGCTGACGGCAGTTCGAGCTACGACCATGCCAGCGCATTTCTGCATGCGTTGCTCAAAGCGCTCGATCAAACACAGCACTGAGCCTTCGACTGACCCCGCGCCTGATCGCTCCGGACGACTACACCGTTCACGACGACGGCAGCCGCGTTCGGCCGCATCCGAGATGACCAGTCTGCTTGGCGCGAAGGACCAACACCAGACTCACGGAATGCGGCGGAGCTATTATTCAATCACCTCGTCGGCCCGTACCAGCAACGAGGGCGGCACGGTAAGACCGAGCGCTTTGGCCGTCTTCATGTTGATAATGAGGACGAATTTGGTTGGTCTCTGTACCGGGAGGTCCGCAGGTTTGGTACCCTTGAGGATCTTGTCTACATAGTCGCCCGCGCGGCGGAATAAATCGGCTGTATCGGCCCCGTATACCGATAATCCCCCGTTAGCATAATGTCGGAATAAGTAATTTGCTGGCAGGTGATACTTAGCCGCGAGCGCGATAATCCGCTGCGCCTGGGCATAGGTGAGCGCATCTCCAAAATCAATGATCGCATCGGCTTGTTGGGCGGTGGCCGAGGCAAAGGCAATGTCGAGTTCTTCTGCCGTGGTCGCCGGAACGAGAGGCAGAGCCACGCCGAGGCTCCGGGCTATGCGCGGGATCTCTTCCGCGAAGTACAGCTTTTGCAGTGGATTGTCTGGATTGACCAAGACTGCGATTTTGAAAGCGCCGGGAACAAGTTCTCGAAGAATTTCGAGGCGTTTTGCGAAGAAGTCGTCGGGAACATTGGTCGTCATGCCCGTTATGTTGCCACCTGGTCGCGACAGGCTTTGTACGAGGCCGAGTTGCACGGGATCAGCGACACCCACGAATACAATGGGAATAGTGCCGGTCGCGGATTGGAGCGCTAAAGCTGCTTGCGGCCCCGGAGCGATCAGGATGTCGGGGCCGAGGGCCATCAACTCGGTGACGGAATCTTTTAGTCGATCTGCGGGTTGAGAAAACCGATACTCGATGCCCAGGTTTTTTCCCTCCATCCAACCTAGGCTTCGCAGCGCATCAAGGAACGCAAGCTCGGCTTGATTGAGGGCCTTCCCGCTTCCATCGCCTATGGCGAGAAAGCCGAGCCGACGACGTTTACCCTGCCCGTGCGATGGGCGGGGCGAAATGAACAGCGCCGCAGTTCCCGCAATGAACTCTCGCCGCTTCATTCCATCCTCTTAGCAGCCTGAGGACGACGACCAAACGCACGATACCACCTCTTGACCGTCGGTGCAGGTCACTTTCTGACCTCGACTGCAAACGCCCTCTCTTCTGCTAGGGGTCATTCGCGTCGATCTGCTGCCACAGGGCCGGTTTAGAAGGAAGTCGGGTTTTAGGAGCTGCCTCGGGTATTGGGCATTTTTTGTCGGCGAGCTACTTCTCTCCCGACCTTTTGTTTCAGGCTCATGTACGTGATGAACCGTATCAGGCCAGCGTCAGCCACGGCGTAAATGGTGCAAGGTAATCTCCGGCGGGCAATTGAGGCGCACGGGAACAACGCTCGAGCCCGCACCAACGGAGGTATAGCCGATCATATCTCTGTACTGCCAAGGCCCAGCCCCCATCCGTCTTGGCAGCACTGCCTCGAGCTTGATGGGAATGGATCCGGGGAGACAAATCTGACCGCCGTGGGTGTGTCCGCTCAGCATCAGATCGAAGTTGGCATGCGCAGCCTGACGATAGACCTCCGGTGTGTGAGACAACAAGATCGAGAACTCACCGCGGGGTATCGAGAGGGCGGCTTTTTCGATGTTGTCCACTCTGAAGAAATGTGCATCGTCGATTCCCGCCAGATAGATCCGTTGGTCCTTGCGAACGATTGGTTCGCATTCATTGAGCAGCACGCGAATGCCCATGGCTTCGAGCCCGGGAACCATCTGAATCGTATCGTGGTTGCCGAGCACGGCATAGATTGGCCGTTTCAGATGAGTTGCCACTCGCGCGACACCATCCAGCGCGGGCTGGAACGGCCCAACAGTCCGCCCCCGATAATCGCCTGTTAGGACGCACACATCGTACTGCATGCTGCCAACCAGCTCGACGAGCCTGTTCATGGCAACTTCATTCATGTCCACGTGAAGGTCGCTAACGTGGAGAATGGTGAAGCCCTCAAAGGGGGGCGGTAGTGTCTTGAAGCTCATTTCGTTTCGTTTGACTAGAATGCGTTCTGCATTCTGTCGTGCACGCCAGTAGAGCCCCGTTGCCTTCAGAACATTTCGAATGATCCACTCGGCCCAAGATGAGTTTTCAAGGTGAAAAAATGTGAGGCCCTGGCCAAATACCTGAGCTTCGTGATCTCTCTCAATCCCCAATCGCTGCCGGGCATGGAGCGGCCCGAGACGGATCTCGAGTTTGCGCAGAATTTCTTCGTCCACCAGCTAGTCCTTTTGAGCGGCCTTAACCGTGTGATCGAAAGCTCCACGGAGCGTCGCTGCGCGTATTGAAAGTTATGGAATGATCCAGACGAGGTCCGCTCCGGTGCACTCAGCGGACAAACAAAGTTGTAAATCTGAACGTCAGCGGTGGGCCAACAGGCGACATGGCACACCACAGCAAAAACATCCCGGCGATTGGCCGGGATCGATACTTCACGCCTTGTTCGTAAACCAAATCGTTGGAGCTCCCGCCACTCCCGCATTCTGCATGGCATTCTTCAATTCAGCACTCTCCGCGAAGGCTTGCGCAGCTTCAATCGTGGCAAACTCGTGAGTTACTGTGATGTCATTGGGATTTTCGACTGCTCGGTAGACAGCCTCGGCTGTTACGCCCTTCGCCTTCTGAACCGGAGCAAAATCGTCGTAAGCCTTCCGCCAGGTCTTGTAGTCGGAAACCGTGTGTCTAACAAACATAGTCGTCATCAGACGTTCCTCCCTGACTGGTCGTAACAATCTTTCCACGAACGCTTGAAACAGCACTTCCAGTAGCACCAGCATAATACTGGCCACGGCTTGGAGCTATTCGTTTCCGGGTTGCACTGATGCCAACGTTGGCGTGATGTCCGATCACACATCCCGCCGCGGCGCCGAGCTTGCCGTGTCCGGCCATGTGGCCAGCGACCCCGCCGACGATGGCGCCCTTGATGCATCCTTTGGCTTCCACCGGCGAGGCCAAGGCGAGTGCGGACAGGCACGCAATGGCCAAGATCGTTTCGCACGAGCATAGCCCCGCCTTTTGGGGGCTTGGGGCGGGGCCACGCAGGCCGCGCTTGCGCGCGAACCTGCTGGCCCAACCGGGGCCGACCGGGCTCGTTCCCTTTGGCGCACCTCGGAAGGTTCTTCGTGCGCGAATATTGAAGACTCCGGCTGCGGACGGCGTATGATCGGCCGCGGGGATTTGAGGGATGACTGCCTCGACCAAAGAGCGTCCGATGTGTCCTGTGTGCAAGCACCGGATGGCGTTGGCGCGCATCTCTCCCGGCCCCCGCGGATTCGATGAGCGCACCTTCGAGTGTTCGACTTGCGAGCGTACCGAAGTGGTCCGCTTCGCCGTGGATCCGATGCAGACGGACGCGGTCGGCTGGCTCGCCGGTGAGCTGAAGCCGCCAAACTGAAATTCGCTGTAAGGGGGGTGGCGTGATGGACGAGGACTTTTGCAAGGAACAGACGCAACGCATTCGCGCTTTGGCCGAGCGGGCCGATCCCTTCACCAGGCGCCGCCTGTTGGCATTGGTCGGCCGATACGCCCCCAGGGTGGCCGGTCCCTTGAAGGCTGCGGAGCGGCCCCTGCCAGTGCGCGCCACGCCGCCGGCGTCGATCCTCTCGGGGTCGGGCGAGGCGTGACCAGCGCCATCGAAGTCCGGTGCGACGCTTGCGACGGCGTGGTGTCCCTGCCCGCGTGGGAGTCCGACCCTGGCCGCAGGACCTATCCGGGCCGCTGCGTGAAGTGCGGAGGCAAGGGCCGTATGCCGGCGAAGTCCGAGTGAGGTGCGGCTGTCCGGATGGACCTTCGCGTCGACGTACGCTTTCGTGCCTTCGACAAACGCTTGGATGAGGGTGCCCGGAACGAATCACACCTCCCGGCGCTTGAATCCTGACTCGTTGTACATGGCACCTATGAATTGAGGAGGCGAGAATGGTCCTGATAGGACTTGGCGCTCTGCTCGTTCTTGGCGGAATCTTGTACATGGCACGCGCTACTATTTGGCGGGGATCGCTTAGTCGGCCCACTGGCGATACATTGGAGCCGACGCGGCGCGGCGTGGGATTCTTGGGGGTCGGAGCGAACTGGCCGGGCATTGTCCTTATGGCAATCGGTGCCGTTCTGTTGGTGTTGGGGGCCGGCCTCTAGCCTCAGCCACCCGCCGAGCTGCCGGCCTGGGCCATTTCAATTTGCCACCTTGCTGGTTTCGTGACGACGGTAAGCCGTTGTATTCCAGTCAATCGACCAAAGGCCGGAATTCCGCAAGAGCAGCCCTCGGTCCGCTCAGGGTTAAAAGCGTCGTTCTAGTCGCCTTTAGTCACTTCCGGTCCGCCCGGATTGACGGACCATTGGGGACCCGCCCATGGGCATCGCGTGGGGGTGATCCTTGGGCGGTCCAATCGCGTACCGCCTATTTTCATGTGTGCTACCTAGTTCTGTAGCAAGATGGTCAGGAGAAGCCGATCATGACTGACGATCAGGTCAATCTCGTCGTTCAGCACCTTTGCGAGCAATTGCACTTGGCCCTCCGATTGAAGGGTAGCGAGGCACATCCACCAAACGCCAAGGATATTGGATTTGATCCTGCCTCTGTAAGAACTGTATTGCTGACCGGGTTACGTTCGGCGGGTGTCACGATCCACAAAGAGGCAGCCGGGGCGAGCGAAGAGCCGCCGTGTTCCTAAACGCAAAACGCGGGACAGAAGCCCCGCGCCAATGTCTCAGTTGGGTCAAAATGCGAAGAACTCAACCTGAGCAAATTTGGTCTGCCATGCCTCGGTGAGCGGACCTCGGTGAGGTGCGCCGCCACTTCGGTGATGGGCCAACAGCTGCCCTTCCTCCGCGCTCAGCTCGTGACGTTTCACCGCGCCCAGCGCACGCCATTTTGAGATAGACTGGAACAGCCTTAGCGCTGAAGACGAGAGCCGGGAGGAGCCCATGGATATCGGGGCCTGGCTGTGTGATCTGGGGCTGGGACAGTACGAGCAGGCGTTCCGGGAGAACGACATTGATGCCGAGGTCCTCATGGACCTAACGGCCGAGGATCTGATCGGGCTTGGGGTCGTCTCGATCGGCCATCGCCGCAAGCTGCTCGCCACCATTGCTGCACTGCGCGCCGGCTCAATGTCGGCTACCACCCTTATTCCGGCCGTACCTACCGCCACCTCTGGAAACGCTTCGCTTGCACCCGAGGCCGAGCGCCGCCAACTCACCGTGATGTTTGTTGACCTGGTCGACTCGACCGCGCTCGCGGCACGGCTCGATCCGGAGGAAATGGCCGAAGTCCTGCGGACCTATCAGAGCGCGGTGGCGGGCGCGATCGGAAGATTCGAAGGGCATGTGGCGAAGTACATGGGCGACGGTGTACTGGCCTATTTTGGCTATCCGCGCGCCCACGAGGATGAGGCCGAACGCGCCGTGCGGGCCGGCCTCGCCGCGGTCGCGGCGGTACACAGCCTGGGATCGGGGCACGGCGAAACGTTGGCGGCCCGTGTCGGCATCGCGACCGGGTCGGTGGTTGTCGGTGAGTTGATCGGCGAAGGCGCGGCGCGCGAGGAGACGGTGGTCGGCGACACGCCGAACCTCGCGGCGCGCCTGCAAACCCTGGCCGAGCCCGGCACCGTGGTGATCTCTGCCCGCACCCGAGAGCTGATTGGCGGGCTGTTCGAGCTCGCCGAGCTCGGCCTGCAGATCTTAAAGGGATTTCCTGTTCCTGTGCGCGCGTGGCGTGTGGTCGGCGAAGGTGCCGCCGAGAGCCGGTTCGAGGCGTTGCACGGCGCGGGCCTGACACCGCTTGTCGGTCGTGAGCATGAGATCGGCCTGCTGCTTGAGCAGTGGGAGCGCGCCAAGGAGGGTGAGGGCCAGGTGGTGCTGCTGTCGGGCGAGCCTGGCATCGGCAAGTCGCGCCTCCTGCGCGCGCTGCGCGGGCGACTTGAAGATGAGGCGCATACGGCCCTGAGCCACTACTGCTCACCGCACCATCAGACCAGCCCGCTGCATCCGGTGATCGGGCTGTTGGAGCGGGCGGCAGGATTTGCCGCGGATGACCCCGCCGCAACGCGGCTCGACAAGCTCGAGGCGCTGCTTGCGCTCTCGAGCAATGATGTCAGCGTGGTGGCCCCGCTGCTCGCAGCATTGCTGTCGCTCGAGACCG
>NZ_SPQT01000023.1 GCF_004571025.1 Bradyrhizobium niftali
GACCAAGCGATGCGAGTTTGCGGCTCAAATGATGTGCGCCGACGCAGGCTTCCATGCCGATCAGGCAAGGCGGCATATTGGCGAGCCGCGCCTCCACTTGGCCACGCGACCACTTTTGCCGCAGCACGATGGCGCCGCGCGTATCGTGGCCCACGACATGGAACGAGTTTTTGCCGATATCGATGCCGATCACGGCGATCGCGGTATTGGGTGTCTGGGACATGGCGTGCTCCTTGTCTTGGCGCCCCTGGCCAGCTTATCGCTGGCGGGGCAGGAGCACGGCCGGACCATCCCATTAGCGATGATGGCATGAGCCATGCGATGATCTTCACGATCGTGAAGTGGATGAGATACAGGCTATAGGAATAGTTGGCGAAGAACCCGATGACAGGCTGAAGCCGTAAGAGCCATTGCTGCCCTTGCGCAGCGATCACGATGCTCACAAACCACAACGCAAAATAGGGCTGTGCAGCGAGCGCAGCCTCGTCGCCGCGCACATGAGCGACGCGCCATTGCCAAAACAACAGGACGGAAAGGATGGCGCAGGCGACTGTCGTCATCCGGTTCATCTTCATGCTGATTGCGACGAAGTATCCGCCGAAGCCGAGCAGCCAGAGCACGAAAAGGCTATGGGAGGCGTTAGTCCTCTCCGCAAAATGGAATAAAGGGGCGGCGGCGGCGGCGATTGCCAGCACCAGGCCAGCGATCTGGTTGCGGCCCTTGCAGAAGAAGAACAGTCCGCCAACGAAGAAGTAGATATGAAACTCGATCGCGATCGTATTGAGCTGGCCCGCCGAACCGAACGCGCCTCCGCCCAATGCGCCGGGATACCCCTGCAGCATCAGCAAGTTTCTCAAGAAACTCGCCGTGCTGTCGAGTTGGAACCAGGCAATGCCGAGGGCGACGGCGACATAGTCCAGCGCAGCGATCACGACGAGTGCCGGCGCGTAAGCGCAGTAGATCCGGGCGAAGCGTTCGACGACGTAGTTCAGAAGTGAATAGTCGTCGGCCTTGGTGCGATCGTGAAGCGTGAAGGCGATGACGAAGCCCGACAGCACGAAAAACAGGAGTACGCCGATATCGGGGACTAACGTCTGCTGCGCTCCGCCGAAGGACGCGAAGGTCAAATTCCAGGTATGCCCGACGCAAACCATTTGGGCCGCCAGTGCGCGGAGGAGATCC
The DNA here is from genome assembly GCF_004571025.1 of Bradyrhizobium niftali. Classification (GTDB taxonomy): domain Bacteria; phylum Pseudomonadota; class Alphaproteobacteria; order Rhizobiales; family Xanthobacteraceae; genus Bradyrhizobium; species Bradyrhizobium niftali. The sequence continues at coordinate 1,183 of NZ_SPQT01000023.1, forward strand.
AGCAACGCGGAGCTATCGTTCTTCGTTCGGTCGAGGCTGAACATTCAAACCTTGCGGCGGCTTGGGCCAGAGCCGTTCTGATGGGGAGCGTCCGCAAGGAGTTAAGACCTAGGCGTAACACCTCCATAGGCGCGGGCGCATGGAATAGGCGGGGACCTCAACTTTATCAACGACAGAAGCCCCATGCCACCGGGTATCGACGCCGGACGGCTTTCGTTACCCGTTTCGTCAAAAAATCGGAAAACAACCCCATGCACAGTAGCCGACGTCAGTCGGATCAATGGGTTACGCATTTCCCGAATCCGCTTGCTCCGTCGGGCAAGACACGGGCATGATGGGAGCATCCGAGGAGTTAGTTCCTGAGCCCGTCATTGCGCGCGCAGCGTAGCAATCCAGAATCCCTCCGCGGAAAGACTCTGGATTGCTTCGCTGCGCTCGCAATTACGGAGCAAGGGGTGAGACCGCGCCGGTTGACGCGCACGCCACCGCAAGCCCTAAGCGGCCCGCTCCGGTCGCAAGGCCGCGTAGAGACCGGCCAGCGTTCCGATCGCCACCAGCGCTGCCGCCAGCAGCACCTGCAATTCGCCATCATCGGTGGTGCCTACCGACGACACGAGTCTGGTCACGACGACGAACAGAATGCCCACGGAGGCTGCTGCACCCACGCTGAGATAGGCGAGCTCTCGCGTCAGGTTTCGGCCGAGAAGTCCGAGTGCGGTGAAATACATCGCGCAAGCGTTGGGATGAACGAACAGGGCGACGCGCGCGTAAGGACCGTAGGCGTCGAGGAGGGACTCACACCGGTTCAGCGCCGCTCTTGAGGCAACCCGCTGCAACAGCGGTCTGAAGAAACGAGCCTGCCCGTAACTCAAGACGGCGCCCGCAATGATGGCCAGCCAGGCCACGATGAAAACGGAGAGATCCGCAGGCTTCGGATTGAGCGCCGCGGACATCAGGATGAGGGCGGTTCCGGGAAAATAGCCGAAATACGGGAAGACCGATTCCAGGAGCACGCAGATGAACATGAAGACCAGAAACCATGACGAACCGGTCGCGCCATGGACGATGGCGTTCAAGTCGAAGAGGTCAGTCTTGTAGAGGACGAGGTACATGCACATGGCCAATCCGGCCAGCGCATAAAACGGCAACGCCCCCGACAGAAACCGTCTCATCCAACCATCGGGCTTTGTTGCGCGGGCACGGCGGAGACCATCGATATCAGGACAAGACAAGGAAGACGCATGGATCATGCTTTAGGCGAATGGGCTTGCTCCTGTCGATAGCATTCCTCGCCTCACCTGCGCCCCCTACGCGATCGACAAAATCTCGATCTCCTGCGTCCCCGACCCCACGACGTCGCCCACCGCCTTTCCCATCAGCGACCTTGCGACCGGCGAGACGAACGAGATCGAGCCGGCCTTCGGGTCGGCCTCGTCCTCGCCGACGATGCGATAGGTCTGCACGCGGCCGTCAGGGCGGCTGAAGGTCACCGTGCTGCCGAAGGCGACGGTTTCGGTCGACACTGGGGTAGGAACGACCTGGGCGGTGCGCAGCCTTTCCGTCAGATAGCGGGCATCGCGCAGGGGGACCGCGGACTGCCGGCGCTTCTCGTTGATGTCGTCGATGGCTTGCGCGGCCTCATAGGCCTCGCGCGCCTGTTGAAGCTGGGTCTGCAATGCCTGCAGGCCGGCTTCGGTCACGAGGTTCGGATGAGGCGAGATCGGCCGATCCGGCAACAACGTCTCGGACGCCGTCTCGGCGCTTTCTTCCTTGGTAAAGGCAACGCTCAATTCGTAGATCCTGTCGAACTGTCTTGGCCAACGGCGGCGCGTCCGCTCCGCACCGGCGATTGCCCGGACTATATCTCAAGTTGGACGAAACGGCGCAGCTTGAAGACGAGGTCCGGCATGGCCTGGCGGAACCGCGTCGCGTTCTGGAACGTGGTCGAGAACGGCGCGAAGGTGATCATCGCGTTCCAATGCCGGTAGCCATAGACCGTGACCGAGACGCCGGACGCTGGAAAGTCATCCAGCTTGCGCAACTCGCCGAGCACGAGATCGGCAATCGCTTCCGCGGGCAGCAATTGCTTGCCATCCGGTGTCGTGGCGATCTTCGCGGGCGGTTCGACCGGCTTGGTGACTGCCGGCGCGGCATCGGAGGCATGATCGTCCGGCTTGACTGGTGCCGCAGCGGGGATGGGCGCCTCGACCGGGTCAAATGCATTCGTCGGCGCTGTTGGTGGACCCTCGGTGAGCGGCGGCGGTGCGACGATGTCTGCGCGCTTGCCGCCTCCCAGGATGCTGCTGATCATGGCCACAAGGCCAGCATCCTTCACGTCGTCGCTCATCACTTCCCCCGGCTTCGCCCTACTCTAGCACTGCTCCGGCAGACCGCCACAACGTATCTGTAGTCGGCCTCCCGCTTGGCCAGGGCCGCCTCCGTATCGCACGGCGGCGCGACGTCCAATCGCGCCGCGCCGCCGTGCGATTCGTCACTGCTTCTCGAACGGAATATATTGCTGGTACTGCTTGGGCACGGAACTGCGATAGCGCGCGGGCACCGTGCCGGTGTCGACCGAATGATCGATCTCCTGCTGCCGCGTCATCTTCTTCTTCGCCGGCTTCTTCGATGCGCTCTTCTTGGAGTCGGACGGCTGGCCTGACGTGTCGGTGGTCGCGCTCGGCGTTGTCGTCGTTGTGGCCGGTGCGGCGGTCGTGGCCGCAGGTGCTGCGGTCCCGCCGGCGGCCGGCGCGCTCTGCGCCAGCGCGAGCGGTGTTTGCATGAGAAGCGCCAGCGCTGCTGTCGCAGCCAGCAAATATGACCTTTGCATCAGAACCTCCAAAATAACTGACCCGAATGCGGCAAAGCGTAGGCCTCCGGGAGCAACGTGTGCAAGTCCGCCGACGATAGGCCGGAACCCGGCCTCGAACTGTGGCCGAGATCACATGACTCGCCGCGGCTCATCATAGACGCATGTCGAACGCGGCGCCCACTACGGACACCAGGACGAGCACGACAAAGTGTCGGGCAAGTCCCCGCGCATGACGCGCGCGCTGCCACAGTCTTCGCGTGAAGACGATCCGCCGCGCCGACAGCCCGGCGAACTGACGCGAAGCCGCTTGCGCTGATCGATGACGAGAATGTTATCCGTCATCGCTCCGGGAAAAATTTGCAAAGTGCGGCCGCAGCTTGCTCGCAAAGCACCTCCCTCTGAAGAACCGCCGATGCCGGACAAGTGTGATCTATCTCGCTTTTGGCGAGTGCGATCTAGCCTAGCCTGCATATTCCAGCGCGAACAACTTCAGCTTGACTTGTTTCCATCGTGACTTTTCAGGGAGGTCTCATGAGCAGCCGCCACAGCATTGTTCCGCGCGGTCTGAACGCAACGCGCTCGCCGCTTTCGCAAGGCCGCTTCGGCCGCATGTTTCGCAAGCTCACACCGGCAAAATTCGGTCTCAACGATGCCGACAACATCGCGAACCTTTCGGCGCTGGCCGACAAGATGGTCGGCACGTTCGATGCGCCGAAGGACGGACCGGACGCAGAGGAGAGCGGCATTCCTTCGCTCTACACCTATTTCGGCCAGTTCATCGACCACGACATCACGTTCGATCCGGTCAGCTCGCTGACCAAGCAGCAGGATCCCGACGGGCTCGTTGACTTCCGCACGCCGGCGCTCGATCTGGACAATCTCTACGGCCGCGGTCCGAACGACCAGCCCTACATGTATGACGGCATCAAGTTCCGCCTCGGCGAGAAGCTGACCGGCGCGGGCGTGCCCGATGCCAGCGACCTGCCGCGCTTCAAGGGCCGTGCGCTGATCGGCGATCCCCGCAACGACGAGAACAGCATCGTCTCGCAGTTCCAGGCCCTGATGCTGCGCTTTCACAACCGCATGGTCGACGACAACGACAGCCTGTCGTTCGAGGAGGTACAGCAGCGCGTCCGCTTCCACTATCAATACGTCGTCATGAACGACTTCCTGCCGCGCATCGTCCACGCCAGCGTGCTGGACGAGCTGAGGACCGCGGGCCGCTACGACCGCAGCAAGCTCGCTCACTACCACTGGAAGACCTACCCCTTCATGCCGGTCGAGTTCTCGGTCGCGGCCTACCGGCTCGGGCACTCCATGATCCGCCCCGGCTATCGGCTGAACGATGCGGCCAACATGCTGTTGCAGATCTTCCCCGATCCGCACAATCCCGACCACAATGCGCTGACCGGCTTCCGCGCCATGGGCCCGGGACGCGCCATGGACTGGGGCCGCTTCATCGATCTCGACACGCGCCCCTATGGCGTCGAGGACGACGACACCAATGCCGACAACAGCAGGCGACTTCAGTTCGCCTACCGCATCGATGCGTCGCTGGTCGACCCGCTGCGCAAGCTGCCGCCGGAAGTCGCGTCCAATCCGTCGTCGCTCGCGCTGCGCAATCTCGAACGCAGCTGGCGGCTCGGCCTGCCCTCGGGCCAGGCCGTCGCCAGGGCGATGAATCTGACGCCGCTGACGGACGACCAGATCATCATCGGCAAGGCCGTCGACGAGCCGGGACCGGACGATCCGCAAGTTCAGATCGCCTCGATCGCGAACGGCGTGTTCGCCGGCAATTGCCCGCTCTGGGCCTACATCCTGGCCGAGGCACGGCAGTTCCAGACCGCCGTCACGATCCCGGCCACCGGCGCGCCCGGCCCCATCAACACGCCGCAGCTCGGCCCCGTCGGCGGTCGCATCGTGGCCGAGGTCTTCCTGGGCATGATGTTCGGCGACCATTCCTCCGTGCTGTCGCTCGACCCGCAATGGACACCGGTGACCGGCGCCGGCTTCGCGCTGAGGGATCTCGTGGCCTACGCGCTCGGCCAAGGCGATCCCCTGCACTGAGCGCGTGACGGAAGATGGTGCAAAGGCCGCTCGTGTCGTGCGAGCGGCCTTATGGCCATCTTGCCCCGACGAGGAGAGGTGATTGAGGTCCTAGCGCGCATCGAGCCAAACGCCGCGCGAGCGGCGGGTTCTTTGAACGTGTCATTCGGGGTAAAATCAACAAGGAGATCGCCGGCTTTGGGCGCAACAGAGCGCACGATGACGTGCATACCGCCACGGCTGCAGCACTGACATCTTCGCGAAACACCTTGCAGCGCACCTACGGAACAGCATTACATCTGAGAAATTCGCGGAACGAAACGGCTCATCAGTCTTTCTCTGACCTTCGGGAGGTGCCCATGACTTCTCAGGCCATAGAAGGCGCATGTGCGTTCGCATGGCGGAACTACTTGCTGCTCCATAGTGGTATTAGTGAGAACGATAGCAGGCGTTCCGCCCTCTTTCGCTACGTCACCAATCTTCGCGGTACCGGCGAATATGATTTCGATCTCTTGCAAATAGCAGCGGTCGCTTACCTGAAAAAGCTGGACGAACTGCATGACGACCGACGTGCGAGACTCGCGGCAGATCAGGCTTTGGCCGAGCGGTTAGCATCACGTAGTGCACAACCTGGCAGGTAGCTTTGGGCTCAATCACCAGAGCAGAAGGAGCAAGCAGCCATGGCAGACAACACCTCTAACTCAGACCGTCTCGCGCGCGACGCCCAAAAGCGCACAACCGCAGCGACAGAAATCGGTATGATTGCCTTGAAGCCAATTATGCATTTTCAGGTCTCAATGCTGAGGATGTGGGCCGACAGCATCGAAAGGTTTGCGGGCAATTACGAAAAGGGATTCGAAGAAACCGTGACCGCAGTCGAGGAACAGTCCGACAAGGATCGCGCCGCGTAAATCAACGCAATCGTTCGGCGGAGTCCGAGCTGGGTCAAAAGCGGTCATTGCCGGAAGGCGCTTCATACATCCGCTATCGGCTGAACGATGCGGCCAACATGCTGTTGCAGATCTTCCCCGATTCCCACGATCCCGACCACAATGCGCTGACCGGCTTCCGTGCCGTGGGTCCAGGGCGCGCCATGGACTGGGGCCGCTTCATCGATCTCAACACGCGCCCTTATTGCGTCGAGGACGACGACACCAATGCCGACAACAAGCGGCGGCTTCAGTTCGCCTACCGCATCGATGCGTCGCTGGTCGACCCGCTGCGCAAGCTGCCGCCGGAAGTCGCGTCCAATCCGTCGTCGCTCGCGTTGCGCAATCTCGAGCGCAGCTGGCGGCTCGGCCTGCCCTCGGGCCAGACCGTCGCCAGGGTGATGAATCTGACGCCGCTGACGGACGACCAGATCATCATCGGCAAGGCCGTTGACGAGCCGGGACCGGACGATCCGCAAGCACCCCACCACCATAAATGCTACGATCCTTGGGCTGTTCTTAGTTCCTGTTCGCACTGGTCGTCGTGACTTTCTCCATCACATCGCTCACGGTGAGGCTAGCCGCCTTCGCTCCGTCGCTATCATGATCGATCTTCGAAGCTGTTGCCGAACATCAGCAGACCGCTCCGTGCTCTCACCGGTTAATTATCTCGTCGACCCGGTCCGGGTAGAAGGCGACGTAGTCCTTGACCTGCGCCACCGCTTCAAACGGCGTCTCATAAGTCCACACCGCATTGACCGAACGATCTCCTCCAACCGGAATGCTGTAATAGGAGGCGTCGCCCTTGTAGGGACAGTACGACGTGTGTTCGCTCCGCGTGAGCGCGGTCATATCGACGTCCCGACGGGGGATATACTGAACGGACGGATAGGACGCCTCGCGCAGCGTTAGCGCAGCGCTTGTGTCTGCGACGGTCTTTCCGCCGATCTTGACCACGATGCGCGACGGGTTCACCTCGATCGAAATCGGGTGATCAGCCCCCGGAATCTTCACCACTTTGTCTGCCATGATTTGCATCCTTTTTCAGTTGGAAACGGGGTCTTGGGCGGCGTTTCCATGACCTGGCTCCGTGTCCCAGCCAGCTAAATTGCTTCCGAGACGATGGAGGGGAATGGTAGCCGCTCGGCGGGTTGCAGGTTCGCATCGTCGCCTTGATGTGACGATCTGAGGAACTGATCGGCTTGCGACACGAAGAGTTCCGGGTACTGGTAGAACGACCCGTGATTTGCATCCGGATAAAGGATGAGCTGCGCATTCGGCAGGTTTCGCTGCAGGATGTAAGAGTTCACCGTAGGTATGATGACATCGTTACTGCCCTGCACGATCAGCGTCGGCTGGCGGATATTTTTCAGATGGTCGAAGACGCGGTCGGCCGGCGCAATGTATTTGCCGATGGCTTCGCGCTGCGCGGATGCAGCTTCTCCGCTCACCTCGGGATCGCGATCGTCGCGCGAAAGCTTGCGTTCCAGAAAGGCGAGGCCTGCCGCCTGGCTCGAAGGGGACGGCGAGAAGTGAACGGCGAGCCAGAGATACTCCGGCGAGTCGTAGGTGGCGGCGAATATCTCTGCTGATCTGCTCGTTGCCATGTCAGCCCCACGCGGCCCGGTTCCGACAAGAATGAGCCGGCGAACAAGATCGGGAGCCTGGATTGCAATTTCCTGGGCGACCATGCCGCCGATGGAAAAGCCGAGCACGTCGACCTTGGTAAGCCCGAGTGCCTTGATGAACGCGATCGCATTTGCACCCATTTCCTGAAAGCTCGTCGGGACCCGGCCTGAACTGCTCGATACGCCCGCATTGTTGAAGAGGATCACCTCGTGGTTCCCGGCCAGACCGTCGGTGACGGCCGGGTCCCAATAATCCATGGTCCCGCGGAAATGCTGGTTGAAGACCAGCGGCACGCCACCTGCCCTGCCGAAGCGGCGATAGGCGAAGCGGATGCCGTTGGCCTCGATGAACCGCGTGGGAGCGGTCTGGTGATTGTGTTTTGTCATGGAAGGCCCCGACAGTCAGTGGCTCTTGCCGCCATCGACATGGAGGACATGGCCGGTGATGAATGAGGCTCCTTCCGACGCGATGAAGACGATCGTATTGGCAAGCTCCTCCGAGAGGCCGAGGCGAGCCATCGGCACGGTCGTCACCAGAGCCGCCTTGTTCTCGGGGGTGCCGGTGAAGCGGGTCAACATGCCGGTGTCGGTCGGACCGGGAGCCACGGCGTTCACACGGACGCCCGACTTTGCGAGTTCGAGCGCCACCGACTTGGTAATGCCTTCGACGGCGTGCTTGCTGCCGACATAGATGGACGCTCCAGCCGCGCCCTCATGCCCGTAGGTCGAGGAGATGTTGATGATGTTGCCGCTGCCCTGTCCCTTCATGACGCGGGCTTCGTGCTTCATGCTCAGCAGCACACCGAGAACATTGGTGTCGAACGTCGCGGCGTAGCTTTCCGCGGTCTGGTCGGTAATCGGGCCGGGTTTGCCTTCGGTGCCGGCATTGTTCACCGCGACATCGAGACGCCCGAAGCGCTCGACCGTGCGGTCGACAAGGCGACGGACATCGTCTTCCTTGCGCACGTCGGCTTGGACGAACTCGGCCTCGGCACCGGACGCACGGAGTTCGCGGACCAAGGCCTCCCCGGCATCCGGCTTTCTCCCGGAAACAACGACGCGATGGCCTGCTTTTGCGAACGCGACTGCTGCAGCGCGGCCGATGCCAGTGAGGGCCCCTGTGATCAATACGACTGACGATGACATGACTATCTCCTTGAAAAAGCGAGGTTTTGAACAGAGGCTCCTCTGCTCTGGACCGCCCGTCATCTCCATCTCTTCAGTGAAGCGAAAGAGACCGCAGCGTTCGGCCGAAGATGAGCGCTCCTGAACGCTTTGAAAATTGGGCCGCAATTCCAAACATATCGGACTAGAATGTCCGAAATGGAGGATCGCCTATGGACAGTCTGGGGTCGCTCAATGCCTTCGTACGGGCGGCGGAAGCCCGAAATTTCACGGTCGCGGGACGGCAGCTTGGCGTGTCGTCGTCAGCGATCGGCAAGGCGGTAGCGCGGATGGAGGAACGGCTCGGCGTGCGCCTTCTCCATCGCAGTACGCGCAGCATCACGCTCACCGCGGAAGGTGCCCGGTTTCTGGAGCGTTGCCGTCGCATCTTTGCTGAGATTGAAGCGGCCGAGCTTGAGCTGTCGCAGACGCACGAAACTCCGCGCGGCACACTGCGTGTCGCCCTGCCATTGGCCGGCATGCTGATGATGCCCACTCTGGTCGCGTTCATGCGGGCATATCCGGAGGTAACATTGGATCTCGATTTCAGCGATCGGGTCGTCGATGTGATCGAGGAAGGCTTCGACGCCGTCGTGCGCTTCGCCGACGCCGGCGACACGCGCTTGATGTCCCGGGCTTTGGGCATGTATCGACGACGCCTGGTGGCATCGCCGGCCTATCTGGCGGCCAAAGGCGTTCCTCAGACCCCCGACGACCTTAAGGCTCATGCCTGTCTGCGCCACATGTTTCCAACCAGCCGAAGGTTCGAGCGATGGCCGCTGCGGGGAGAGCATGCCGACATCGAGAACGAGCTGCCAAAGACGGTCGTGGCGAGTACGCTTGAGCCGCTCATCTATATGGCCGAACAGGGCATGGGCATCGCATACCTGCCGGACTTCGCCATCAACCGCCAGCTTCGCGAAGGTCTGCTCGTCCCCGTGCTCGACGATTACACTGATCGTTCGGGACCACTACGGGTCCTGTGGCCGTCGAGCCGGCAACTCGCTCCCAAACTCAGAGCCTTCGTGGACTTTCTCGCCGCGAACCTTGTGCCATCCGTCGAGGGCGAAGCAGAAAGCGGGATAAGTCCCCTAGCAAAGGTCGATCTCGATCGGCGCGGGTAAGCAATGTTGGCTGCACTTCGAGACCGAGCGCTTCTGCGGTCGTGAGGCCAGTGTACACCTCAATCTTTGTGGACTGCTGAAGGGCAAGTCAGTCAATTTTCTTGGGCAATCGCCTGATCGACACAGGTCGACATGTTGATGCAGATCAATGGTCATCCCGACGCTTCGGGGATCAATGGCCGCGGATGCCACTTCATCGTCACGGGAGACGAGCATGCGGATGTTGGCTGTCGCTGCTGTCCTGAGCCTGACGCCGGTTACGGCATTCGCCGCCTCCGAGTGCCGGGTCACCGGTCATCCGTCCGCGTTTGGCGTCGACATGACGGCCTACTTCGCCGTCAGGTCGGGTGAAACGTGCAATTTCCCGATGCGAATTCCGGGAGCGATGCTTAGCTCGGGCGTTTCGCAGAAGCCTGCGCACGGGACGCTCAGACAGATCAACGTAACGACGTTCAGGTACACCGCGGCATCCGGTTACAAGGGCAACGATACGTTCGCCATCTATGGTGAAGGAAAGGGTCCATACGGGTCAGGCAGATCGGTCATGACGGTGAATGCAACGATCGAGTAGGAGCGGCAAACGAACCATCCGAGGCCGTTGGGCAAGCTCCAATCACTCTGTGTCCTCGACATCCGACGTTAGAAGTCCACGCCCTAATGTGCGGCTCCGAGGCCGAGCTCCGCGAGGCGCGTTGCGAACCAGCGCGACAGCGGCTCATCCACGAGGCCGCCGACATAGACCTCCGACATCGTCACATGGTGCTTGTCCAGCACCAGCAGAACGCCGATCCAGCAGGCGAACCAGACATGCGGATCGGTCAGCGCCCGCAGCTTGTGCTGGTCGTGCGTCACCGGCGTGTGATTGCTCGCCTTGCGGATCTCGACGCTAAGCAAATTGTTCGGGATCTCGCGCTGATGCACGACGACATCGGGGTAGATCGACTTGTCCAGGTGATCGTCGGTCGAGATGATGGTGCCGTGCGGCAGGTGCAGCGTGCGCTCGCCGAGCCGGTCGTAGTTGCAATCGACAGACCAACCCGAGAACTGCTTCTCCAGATGCACGGCGAAGCGATGCGTGATCGCGCGCTCGCCGATATCCTTTTCGAACAGGAATCCCTCGTGGGCGTAGAAGTCCCGGAGCGCCGCGATCACCTTGTTCAGCTCGGTCTGCATCTTGCCACCCGGCCCATTGCGCGCTTAGCTCAGTGTCGTCCCGGCGAAGGCCGGGACCCATACCGCGAGGTCTATCGAGTGCGCGCGGTGCGCGTACCGGACCCCGAATCTTCGCCAAATCTCTCCCTGGGGTTATGGGTCCCGGCCTTCGCCGGGACGACGCCGAGAGAGAACTTGGCCAACCAGACCCTACATCTGAACTTCGATCAGCCGCGGGCCGGGCTCGGCGACGGCTTCGGCGAGTGCCTTGTTGAACTCGTCGGCATTGGTGACAGCGCGGCCGGGCACGCCCATGCCCTTCGCCAGCGCCACGAAATCCAGCGTCGGACGGTCGAGCCGCAGCATATCGTTGGCGCGCTGGCCGGGCTCGCCGGCGCCGACATTGTCGAATTCGCCGCGCAGGATCTGGTAGATGCGGTTGGCGAACACGATGGTGACGATGTTGAGATTCTCTCTCGCCTGCGTCCACAGCGACTGGATCGTGTACATCGCGCTGCCGTCGCCGACCATGGTGATCACCTTGCGGTCCGGGCAGGCGATCGCGGCGCCGATCGAGAGCGGCGTGGAGAAGCCGATCGAGCCGCCCATGTTCTGCAGCCAGTCGTGCGGCGCGGCGGCCGCCGTCGGCGGGAAGAAGGCGCGGCCGGTGGTCAGCGACTCGTCGACCAGGATCGCGTTCTCGGGGATCGCGTACGCGATCGACTGCGCGATGGACGCGTGGGTCAGCGCGCCGGTCGGCTTGACCAGCTCAGCCACGGCCTGCGGCTTGACGTCCCTGGCGCTCGCCTTCACGGCACCCGCAAGCGCTTCCAGCGCCGCGACCGAATTCTCGCCCCAGGAGGTCATGCGATGGACGTCGCAGCCTTCGGGCCTCAGTACGCTTGGCTTGTTCGGATAGGCGAAGAACGCCACGGGATCGTCGGACTCGACCAGCACGATATGGCGGAACTTCGCCAGCATCGGCAGCGCGTTCTCGATCACGTAGTGGATGCGGTCGATCGAGAAGCGGCCGCGGCCGCGCGCCATCTTGGGACGGAAGGTCGGGCCCATCACGGTGCAGCCGGTCTTGGCCGCGATGCGCTCGGCCAGCGCCAGGCCCTGCTCGGAGAGCGCGCTGCCGGTCATCAGCAGCAGCGTGCCTTCGCCGTCGCCGTGCAGGATTTTTGCGGCCTGCTCGACCGCCTGCGGCGAATAGCTGGCGCGCTGCTGCTCGGCCGGGACCTCGGCGATGCCGTCGGCTTCGTTCCAGGCGGTGTCGGCGGGCAGGATCAGGGTCGCGACCTGCGGCGGCGCGCTTTTGGCGGCGGCAATCGCAGCGGCACCGTCGGCGGCAACCGACTTGGAATCCGGCGAGGTGCGGACCCAGGACGACATCGGCCGGGCAAGGCCCTCGATGTCGGAGGTCAGCGGCGCGTTGTAGCCGATATGGTAGACCGCGTGCTGGCCGACGATGTTGACGATGCCGGAATTGGCCTTCTTGGCATTGTGCAGATTGGCAAGGCCGTTGGCGAGGCCGGGACCGAGATGCAGCAGGGTCGAAGCCGGCGTGCCCTTCATGCGGAAATAGCCGTCGGCAGCGCCCGTCACCACGCCCTCGAACAGGCCGAGCACGCAGCGCATTCCGGGCACGCGGTCGAGCGCTGCGACAAAATGCATCTCGGAGGTGCCCGGGTTGGTGAAGCAGACGTCGACCCCACCCTTGACCATCGTCCGCACCAGGCTTTCCGCACCGTTCATCCCAAAGCTCCCGCAACCGGCAATATCCAAAGATCCGTCCGATCAATCATTGTTCGCTCGTCTCGTCAAAGCAATAGCCGGCATCGCGGCCCTGCCCCGCATGACGACGCGCTGGTTTGGCTAACGCCCCGTTCCGATGGAATCGGAACGGAGCGTTAGATTCTTGTTTTGACGCGTTTTCTTTGTGCGAGCCGGTATCCACTTCGCTTGAAAACGCTCTAATGTTTTCCGGCAAATTGGCCCGGTTGCCGATTTGGTAACGGCATTCGTTAAGGTTGACCTGCCTCACGGGGCCGTGGCTTGCGAAATGCCGGCAAATATGGCCTGTGACGTTCGTTGAATCGATTTTTTGCTGGGGGAAACAATGATCCGGTTTTTTGCCGCGCCGATTGCCGCCATGGCGCTCTTGCTGGCTGGTGCGGCCGACGCATCCGCGGCGGGGATGATAGACTTCACAGGCACCAGCTCAACCGGCTATCTCGGCGGCGGCGGCGCGAGCCCGATTCCCCGCTCCACCGTGATGTATCCGACCAATTACGCGCCCGGCACGATCGTGGTGAACACGACCGAGCGCCGGCTCTATCTGGTGCTCCAGAACGGCCAGGCGCTGCGCTACGGCATCGGCGTCGGCCGCGACGGCTTCCGCTGGGGCGGGGTGCACAGGATCACCGCCAAGAAGGAATGGCCGGACTGGACGCCGCCGTCGCAGATGCTGTCTCGCCGGCCCGACCTGCCGCGCCACATGAAGGGCGGCATCGAGAACCCGCTCGGCGCGCGCGCGATGTATCTCGGCTCGACGCTGTACCGCATCCACGGCTCCAACGAGCCCGAGACGATCGGCCAGGCGGTATCTTCAGGCTGCTTCCGCATGACCAATGACGACGTCAGCGACCTCTACAGCCGCGTCTCGGTCGGCACCACCGTGGTCGTGCTCAACAACTAGCCGGCCGTCGAACTGCGGGAACCCGCGGCGCGCGTGAATTTGCGGTCTTGTGCGCGCGACGCGAATACGGCAGCGTCGGGTGACGATGAGCGCATTGAACCCACCCGCGCGTGGCCTTCGCATCGCCCTCCTGGCGCTCGCGGCGCTCACCTGTGTGCCTGACACCGCTACCATGGCCGCCGCGGGCGAATTGCCCGCGATCGCCTCGCGCCAGCGCGCCGAGACGAAGAGCTTTACCGACAGCGAGATCGTCGAGGGCTTTCTCAAGACCGCTTTCGGCGCCGAATACCATCTCGCCGGCCGCGTCGACCGCATCCGCAAGTTCGACGGGCCGGTGCGCGTGTTCGCCGAGAGCGACCGCGCCGATCGCAAGGCGCAGCTCGCCAAGGTCGTCGCCGACATCGGCAGGCGCGTGCAGCATCTCGACATCGCCATGACCGACAGCAGCGAGGCGGCGAACGTGCGGGTGAAGCTCGTGCGCGACCGCGATCTCTTCCGCACCATCTCGAGCTTCTACGGCGCGGAGAAGGCGCGCGAGATCCGCGCCTCGCTCGATCCGCAATGCCTGTCCGGCTTCCGCAAGAACGACAATTTCGAGATCGAGCATTCCGACGTCATCCTCACCGTCGACAACGGCGACTTCACCTTCCTCGACTGCGCCTATGAGGAGCTGTTGCAGTCGCTTGGTCCGATCAACGACACGACGAGCGTGCCCTGGACCATGTTCAACGACAACGTTTCGATGGGCTATTTCGACGTCTACGACCAATACATCCTCAACCTGCTCTACGACCCCCGCATCAAGGCCGGCATGACCGTGCCGGAGGTCAAGGCGGTGCTGCCGGACGTGCTCGCGGATGTGCGCGCCTGGGTAAAGCGGGTGAACGATCTGAAGGAGTGAGGCGACACGATTGCTGCCTCTGCCCCTCCCCTGGAGGGGAGGGGCTATCGCATGTGACTTCTTGGCAGGGGCCTGAGCGCACGCCTCGTCCTTCGAGACGACCGCTTCCAGCGGTCTCCTCAGGATGAGGCTGAGCGGCATCTTTGCCGGTCGAAATTGCTGCCGCGCACTCCGTCCTCATCCTGAGGGCCCGCCAAAGGCGGCGTCTCGAAGGATGGGCCGCAGAGCAACGGCCAAGGATGCTCTCGCCTCCTCACGCCTTCCTTGCCTTGGTCATCAGAAATTGCTGGCGCATCACGTTTTGGCCGGCGTCGAAATACTCCGAGATCAGCGCCTCGAACTCGGCACCGAAGCTCTTGAGCCTGTCCGGCTCGTCCTTGTACTGGGCGACGAGCTTGATCAAGGGCCCGATCGTCGCCTCCATGGTGCGGCGGAAATGCTGCGGGCTGAGTGCGGACGGCGTCATCATGTCCATCTCGAAAGAGACACCCTTCGCTTTCCCGGCGAGACGCTCGGCGACGATTTTCGGATCGCCCCACAACACCGGCGATGCCACGCCCTCGGGCGGCGGCAGATGGCGGCCGATCATCGCGAACATCCGTCCGACATACAGATGCGGCGGCCAGGTGGAGAAGGCGATGGTGCCGCCTGGCTTCAGCACGCGCAGCATCTCGCCGATGGCAACGTCCGGACGCGGCGCGAACATGTGGCCGAACTGGCTGAGCACCACGTCGAACTCGTTGTCGCCATAGGGCAGGCTTTCCGCATCGCCGTCGACGAAGTCGACATCGAGGTTCGCCAGTTGCGCGTGCTCGCGGGCGCGCTCGATCAGAACCGGCGACAGGTCGAGACCCCTGACCGTGGCACCGCGGCGTGCCGCCGTGATCGCGACAACGCCGGTGCCGCATCCGACGTCGAGCAGCCTTTGGCCGGCGGCAACGCCGGCAAAACCAACGAGCTTGGCGGCGGCCGGAGTCGTGAAAACTTCCATCGGCGTGAACAGCGACCAGGCTTCCTTCTGGACGGCCTTGAAGCCTGCAAACGGATCCTGTGCGGTCATGGAACTCTCCCATCGCTCGAGGGTCGATCTCCATGAGGCGGGCGACGGACGCCGAAGGTTCAAGGCGGGCTGATGGTAGCAACGGCACTGCGTTCCGGCTGGCGCGCCGCCTCACCTCGCATCGGCATACACCGTGGCGCGCGACACGCCGAGATGGGCGGCGATGATGTCGGAGGAACGGCGAACCTGCATGCAGCCGGCGTCGCGCAATTCGCGCAGCAGGCTGCGGCGGTCTTCCGTGGTGAGCGCGCGGGGCGTGGTGGCGCGGCGCGCGGCGAACCGGTCGATATGGGCGCGGATCGCGTCGGCGCCGACGGGGGTGAGGGATTCGCGCGGGCCGTTTTGCGCATCGACGCTGACGAACTGGCCGATCGCGCTCTGTAAACCCTGGAACAGCGTCAGGTCGACGTTGAGGCAGAGCGCGGCGACGTAAGCACCGTCCGCGCCCTTGATGCCGATCGAGGTGCTCTTGGCCTGCCGTCCGTCGGCAAAGCTGTTGGCGTAGTTCGCAATCACCTGCGGATAGTCGGGATCGGCGATGCGGGCGAGGCCAAGTTCAGTCGCGCCCTGGCCGACCTTGCGGCCCGACAGGTTGTTGTGAATGGCGACGATCGCATTCCTGGGATCGGTGAGATCGTGCAGCACGACCTCGCAGAACGGCGCAAAGGTCTCCCCCAGCCCTTGCGCGATCTGCTGCAACTGGTCGAACAGCAATTTTCGTTCGGCGGCGGTCTTGATCGGGACTGACGATCTGCTGCGGCTCATCGCCCGGCCCTACTGCACGAGATCGACAACGGTGGTCGCGGCCTTCAGCCCCGTGCCGGTGAGCACCGCGACCGTGGTCTCGTTCGCCTTGATGGCGCCAGCGGCGGAGAGTTTGTCCAGCGCGGCGGCTGCGCTGGCGCTGGTCGGCTCGGCGAACAATCCTTGCCGTGCAAGACGCCGCAGGGCGGCGACGATCTCGTCCTCGGCCAGCGCCACGGTGCCGCCGCCGCTCTCGCGCAGAGCGGCGATGATTTCGCGCAGGCGCAGGGGGTTCTTGATCGCGGTGCCCTCAGCGATGGTCTTGTTGACCTCGCGCGCGACAGGCGTATCGACGCCGGCCTTGAAGCTCGCATCGATCGGCGAGCAGTTGAGCGGCTGCGCCGCGAACAGCCGCGGCAGCTTCGTGATCTGCCCGGCTTTCAGCAGCTCGCGGAAACCGAAGGCGCAACCCAAAAGGCTGCTGCCGGCGCCGACAGGCACGATGACGTTGTCGGGGGCGCGGAAGCCGAGGTCTTCCCAGATTTCATAGGCGAGCGATTTGGTGCCTTCGAGGAAGAACGGCTGCCAGTTGTGGCTGGCGTAAAATGTCTGGCTCGACTGACGGATCGCCTCGGCCTCCGATTCCTCGCGCGGGCCTTCGACGAGCTGCACCGCCGCTCCATAGGCGCGCACCTGCGCGATCTTGGCAGGCGAGGTCGAGGCCGGCGCCAAAATCTTCACGCGCATGCCGCCTGCGGCGCCCAACCCCGCCATCGACGAGCCGCCATTGCCGGAAGAGTCCTCCAGTATGGCGTCGACGCCGATCTGCCGCAGGAAGGACAGCATCACGGAGGAGCCGCGGTCCTTGAAGCTGCCGGTCGGGTTGAACCATTCGAGCTTGAACAACGGGCGCAGGTCCCCCCACGCCTGCTGCACCAGCGGCGTGCAACCCTCGCCGAGCGTGATCGGATTTTTGATCTCGACCGGCAGCGCCGCCCGGTAGCGCCACAGCGATCGCGTACGCGGCTCGACCTCCTCGCGCGACATCCCTGCCCCCGGCGTCACCAACAGCGGCGTACGCGCGTCCGAGCACCAGCGTGGCTGGTCGAGCGGATAGAGCTTTCCGGTGCGAGGCTCGATGTAGCTGGCGGCGGGCATGGCGGTCTCCAGGGGGCAAAGACGATCTATACGATTTGTCTGATTATATACGATTTGTCCAGCCGCGACGCAACTGCCGCGACGCCTCTTGAAAACAGAAAAACTAAAACTATTTCAAATCATTAGAGCTATCCCGCGGATCGAACGGCAAGGTTCGACCGGAGCGAGGGGGCGGGATTCACGCGGACCGGACCGGTTCGCCGATGACGGAATTTGGCGATGAACGCCTGCCGGGCGCAGCAGCATTAACTTGTCTGTCGCCGTCGGCCGCTACAATATGTTGGATTGAGCTTGCGCCGCCGGTGCTCCGCATCGGTAACGCAAAGTGAGCCAGGCCCGTCCGAGCGGCGGGCCGTTGGCTTTTTGGGAGCCTGGACATGAGCCGCGCGAACCGTACCGATCACATCCGCCTGACCTCCCATCCGGAGCCGGGCAGGAAGGCCGCCTTTCCGATCCATTGGGGCGCAGCCGACGCGCGCGCCCGCGGGCCGATCATCGGCACGGTGTCGCGCGCCGGGGATCGCAACGTGATCGGCAGCCATGGCGGCTCCTATGCGATGTACCGCGCGCTCGCCGTCTCCGCCGGCGCGCTCGACCCTATCCGGCGTCCCGACCTCACCAACACGTTTCCGGCGGCGACCATCGGGCCGTTTCCGCAATGGAACGATCCCGCCAAGATCGTCGCGCTCGACCCCTGGGGGCATCTGGTCGCCGAGAACTTTGGCAAGGAGATCGCCGAGGGCTCCGACATCCGCCCGAGCATCGCGGTGACGCGCGCCCGGCTCGACCTGCCGGAGATCCGCGAGGCGCTGGCCGCCAAGCGCTTGCGCGCCGACGGCGAGGTCGTGCACGCCAATGGCAGCGTCTCGGTGGTGAAGATCGCGATCGACCCGGTCTGGTATCTGCCGGGCCTCGCCGAGCGCTTCGGCACCGGCGAGACCGAGCTGCGGCGCACGCTGTTCGAGCAGACCGCCGGCATGTTCCCGGAGCTCGTGACGCGGCCGGACATGAAGGTGTTCCT
This sequence comes from Bradyrhizobium niftali, assembly GCF_004571025.1. Taxonomy (GTDB): domain Bacteria; phylum Pseudomonadota; class Alphaproteobacteria; order Rhizobiales; family Xanthobacteraceae; genus Bradyrhizobium; species Bradyrhizobium niftali. Next base: position 19,623 of record NZ_SPQT01000023.1, read on the forward strand.
GCCGCCGATCGGCGGCACCACCGTCTACATGTTCGGCGACGTCACCAAGTTGCCGGACCATCGCACCAAGATCACCTGCCGCGTGCACGACGAATGCAACGGCTCCGACGTGTTCGGCTCTGATATCTGCACCTGCCGGCCCTACCTCATCCACGGCATCGAGGAATCCGCGCGCGGCGCGCAGGAGGGCGGGCTCGGGCTCGTCGTCTACAACCGCAAGGAAGGCCGCGCGCTCGGCGAGGTCACCAAATTCCTGGTCTACAACGCCCGCAAGCGCCAGGAGGACGGCGACGCGGCCGCCGCCTATTTCGAGCGCACCGAATGTGTCGCCGGCGTCCAGGATGCACGCTTCCAGCAGTTGATGCCGGACACCATCCACTGGCTGGGCCTGAAGCGCATCGACCGCTTCCTGTCGATGAGCGACATGAAGCACGACGCGCTGACCTCGCAGGGTATCGACATCGTCGAGCGCGTGCCGATTCCGCCCGAGCTGATCCCGGCCGACGCCTATGTCGAGATCGCCGCCAAGAAGGCCGCCGGCTATTACTCGACCGACATCGCGCCGGAGAAGGACGTCAATGGCGTGGTCGGGCGTTCGCTGGAAAAATACTGATCGATTGATGGCGGACACTGGAGAACAACAGGCCCGTTCGCTGCTCACCGCAACAGCGGTTCGCGCGCGCGCCGGGCAGATGCTCGAGCTTGGCCTTGACGGCGGGCTCAACCACTTCACGATCGATCTCGACCGCATGGACGGCGTTGCCGATGCCGTGCTCGCGGTCACGCGAAAAGCCTATCCGACGCTGGCCGTGCCCTTCCATGCGCGCTGGCGGCATTTTGTGCTCGGCGGCGTCGATCGCTGGGCGCGGCTGGCGGACGCCGCATCATGGCCGGATCGCGCCGCGCGGGCGCGCGCGGAGTTCGACCTTGCCATCGTCAGCGTGCTGCTCGATGCCGGCGCCGGCGCTGCCTGGCGCTATCGTGACGCGGTGACGGGCGAAAGCATCGGCCGATCCGAGGGGCTCGCCATCGCAAGCCTCGACATGTTCGCAAGCGGCCTCTTCTCCGGTGATGCCCGCGCGCCTTTCAGGGCCGACGCGGACGTGCTCGCAAAACTGCCGCTTGCCGCGCTCACCTCTGCGTTTCAGGTCAGCGACGCCAATCCGCTGCTCGGCCTCGACGGACGCACGGATCTGCTGCGGCGCCTGGGCAGGCAGGTGGCGGACCGTCCAGAGATCTTTGGACTGCACGATACGCCGCGGCCCGGCGGCCTGTTCGACCACATCGCGGCGCACGCTGTCGGCGGTGCTGTCGCTGCACCCGCCATCCTGTCGGCGGTGCTGAACCAGCTCGGGCCGATCTGGCCGTCGCGGCTGGAGCTTGCGGGGATTCCGCTCGGCGATTGCTGGCGCCATCCGGCAATCAAGGCTGACGATGCGACCGCCGGCCTCGTGCCTCTGCACAAGCTGTCGCAATGGCTCAGCTATTCGCTGATCGAACCGCTCCAGCGCGCCGGATTTGCGGTCACCGACATCGACGGCCTGACCGGACTTGCCGAATACCGCAATGGCGGCCTGTTCGTCGACCACGAGGTGCTGCGCCTGCGCGATGCCGCGGATGCCGGGCGCGCGCATGCGGTGGATTCCCTGCTCGTCGTGGAGTGGCGCGCGCTGACCGTCGCGCTGCTGGATCGGCTTGCCGGACTGGTTCGCATCAAGCTCGGCCGCACGCCTGAAACCTTGCCGCTCGCCAGCATCCTGGAAGGCGGCACCTGGGCCGCGGGTCGCGCCATCGCCTTTGCACGCCGTCCCGACGGCTCGCCGCCGCTCAAGGTGATCAGCGACGGCACGGTTTTCTAGCTCGCAGTTGCCGCCCTACCGCATTCACTTGATGAATTTCAGGAGCATCCGATCATGGAAGGCGTCACGATCGTCGATCATCCGCTGGTGCAGCACAAGCTGACGCTGGTGCGGGACAAATCCATCTCCACCAAGTCGTTTCGGGAGCTGATCAAGGAGATCGGCATGCTGTTGTGCTACGAGGTGACGCGCGACCTGCCGCTCGCCGATACCGTCATCGAGACGCCGCTGGCGACGATGCACTCGGCCAAGATCGCCGGCAAGAAGCTGGTATTCGTGCCGATGCTGCGCGCCGGCACCACCTTCGTCGACGGCATGATGGATCTGGTGCCGACCGCCCGCGTCGCGCATATCGGGCTCTACCGCGAGCCGCACAGCTTTGCCGCGGTCGAATATTTCTTCAAATCGCCGTCCGACCTCGGCGAACGGCTGGCGATCGTCGTGACGCCGGTGGTCGCCACCGCCAACACGGCCGTCGCCGCCATCGACCGGCTGAAGGAGCGCGGCGCCAAGGACATTCGCCTCGCCTGCCTGATCGCCGCACCGGAAGGGTTAGAGCGGCTGCGCGGGTTGCATCCTGACGTGCCGGTCTGGACGGCGGCGGTGGACGAGGGTCTCGACGAGAACGGCTTTATTTTGCCGGGCCTTGGCGACGCCGGCGACCGCGCCTACGGCACGCGATAGCGCGGAAGCTCAGATCTTCCCGCTGCCGCAAATGCCCTTCAGCGCCTGCCACTCCGTGTCAGTCAGCAGCGGCGGGCCGCTGGCGGGGCGATCTTCCCTGGTCATGCGGGCGAGGCGGTCCTCGGTCAGCGGGTGGCTGGCGAGGATGGTGAAGCCGGAGCCGCCTTCCTTGCCGGTGATGCGGAACATCAGCTCGGCCGAGGGCTTCGGCGAGCGCCCGAGCGCGTGCATGATCTCGATGGCGAAGGTGTCGGCGGCGGTCTCCGCTTCGCGCGAATAGGAGGCCTCGACCACGCTGCGCGAGGCGAAGATCACGGCGGATGAGCCGGTGACATCGCCGAACAGCAGGCCGATCAGGAACGAGGTGCCGCCGTTGTAGATCAGGCCGCGCATGTTGTCGTGATGCTTGAGATGGCCGAGCTCGTGGGCGAGGATGCCGGCAAGCTCGTCGGGGCTTTCGGCCTTGTCGAGCAGGCCCTGCAACAAGAACACCTTGCCGCCCGGCAGCGCGAACGCATTCGGCACCGAGGTCGGCAGCACGCCCGCGGTCATGGCATCGTCGTCAAGGCCGGCCGCATCGCGCAGGCGGTTGACCAGCTTTGTGAACGCGGCCTTGCCCGCGGGGTCTTCGCACGTGCGGCGGCCGAAGATGGTCTTCACCTGGACCTCGGACGCATCGCCAATGCGGCGCTCGATCGGTTTCGGCACCAGCGGCGCGAGGCGGTCGGCGGCGAGCGGCACGCCGAACAGCACGACACAGACGATCGAGACGGCGGCGGCCACCGACCAGCCGACGATCTTCGCGACACCGCGGCGCGTGGTCTGGTGCTCGTCGAGACGCATGCAGCGGACGGTCACGTCGGCCGCGAGCGCGGCATCGCGGATCTCCAGCCGTGCCAGCGGCGGCGCGGACGTCGCGGCCAGACGCAGGATACCGGCCGGACTGTCGGCGCGGCGAATGTCGGCATAGGCCCAGCGAACCGGCGACCCGCCCTCCTCAACGATCTCGATGGCATCACCGAGCGTCAGCGTCACCTGCCGCCTGCGGCTCGACACGCCGTCGAAGAAGATCGTCGGCTTTGCGGACTGCGCCGGAGCCTCGGTGGACAACTCGCTCACAGATCAGAATCCCGCGACATCGAGTCCGTCGGCAAAGCCTTCGCCGAGTGCGCTGGCGAGCTCGCCGCTGCCGCGCACATCCGCCGCGGCCCCGATGTTATGCACCTCGACGGTCTCCAGCACCTTGGCCCAGAGATCGCGCTGAAGATAGACCCGCATGATGATGTTGACCGCAAGCGCCACGGCAAAATAGCCGATGACCATCATCACCAGCATCGGGATGCTCTTGGCGGTATTGTCGGGACCGAACACCTGCTCGACCGGAAGGCCGCTCAGCTTGACGACGAGCATCGTGGCGCCGCCGAGATAGGCGGCGAAAATGATCGAGAGCAGCATCCACCAGCCGATCACCTTCCAGTACAGGCCGTAGAATGCATCATGCGGCAGCTCCGAGGAGAGGCTGACGCCGCCGATGCGGATGCCGTCGAGCCACCAGCGCCATTCGCGCGCCTTGAACTCGGCATAGAAGAACGGGGCGAGCGGAAAGATGACCATCGCGATCGGGCTGAGCAGCCACAGCCACCAGCCGCGCTTGAAGAACGTCCAGCCATCGCCTTCGAAATCGCCGGAGAGATCACCGTAATGGGTGTGCTGCATCTTGTAGCGTTCGAGCGAAGCCTCGCGCCACGGCAGCGCCAGGCCGAGGGTGAGGAACACCAGCAGGCCCCACGCCATCGCGCGGAACGAATAGGCCCAGCCCGAGCCGTCCATCCAGAACCGCACGCCGCGCCAGACCGTGCGCGTCAGGCGATATCGCCGCGCGCGAAAAATCGCGAACTGGCCGAAGGCGTAGAAGCTGATGAACAGCGGCGTCGAGGCGAAGCCCTGCCAGCGCTCGAACTCGATACCGATGAGGAAATAGGCGAGATAGATCGGCACCAGGATCGCCAGCGCGAACAGGAAGCCGATCAGCAATTCCTTGCCCCGGCCGGTATATTCGGCGGCGTCGCCGTCGATCGACGTGTTCGACCACAGGTGACGGCGGATGTCGGTGACGAGCCAGAACCGGTAGAAGCCGAAAGTGACCAGCTCCAGCATGGCACCCTTGGTGACCATCTTGCGGAAGACGGAGCGGTCGCCGGCGAAGTCGACCCGCGTGGGCGGCAGTGGCGGCGGGACGGGTTCGGAACCGATGGGGGCCCATTGCATGTCGTTCACGGCGGCAACCTCGGGATGTTGGCCTGTTGCGGTCAAACTATAGATCAGGAATTGGTCGATCCCCAAGATGGGCGGGTTCGATTTGCCTCGTTTCCCGTCGATTTCTCGCACGTTTCCCCGTCGAACCGCGTGCGGGAGATCACGTTGACACATCTGCGTGACAGTTGCTGATCCGTAGCCCGGATGGAGCGCAGCGTAATCCGGGACAGCTTGATTGGCGGCCCGAATCCCGGATTTCGCTCCGCTCCATCCGGGCTACGCACCTCACCCAAAGGTTGGATGTGGCAAAACTCGCCCTTGCCCCGACGCAGACAACCGGCTGTAATTGCAAATCAAATACCGCAGCGCAGAATTCAACGAGAACGCGCGGTTCATGTCAGGGAGAGCGGTCATGCACGGGACCATCGAAAGCACGGCAAAGCTCGATGCATTGCGCGAGCGCGCCACGTCACTGCCGCTGGAGCAATTCGATCCGGGCGATCCTGAATTGTTCAGGACCGATACGTTCTGGCCCTATTTCGACCGCCTGCGCCGTGAAGACCCCGTGCATTACTGCAAGGACTCGATGTTCGGGCCGTACTGGTCGGTGACGCGCTACAACGACATCATGGAGATCGAGACCAACCATTCGGTGTTCTCCTCGGCCTCGGCCCTCGGCGGCATCACCATCCGCGACATCGATCCGGATTTGCGCCGCGAAAGCTTCATCTCGATGGACCCGCCGCGCCATGCGGCACAGCGCAAGACCGTGGCGCCGATGTTCACGCCGACGCATCTGGACAATCTCGCGCTCAGCATCCGCACCCGCTCGGCCGAGTGCCTCGACAATCTGCCGCGCGGCGAGGTGTTCGACTGGGTCGATCGCGTCTCGATCGAGCTCACCACGCAGATGCTCGCGGTGCTGTTCGACTTCCCCTGGGAGGATCGCCGCAAGCTGACGCGCTGGTCGGACGTCGCCACCACCATTCCCGGCCCCGACGGCCTCGTCGCCACCGAAGACGAGCGGCAGGCCGAGCTGACCGAATGCGCCGGCTATTTCGCGCGGCTCTGGAAGGAGCGCATCGAGCAGCCGCCGAAGAGCGATCTGCTCTCGATGATGGCGCATGGGGCAGCGACGCGCGACATGGACGCAAAGAACTTCCTCGGCAATCTCGTCCTTTTGATCGTCGGCGGCAACGACACCACCCGCAACACCATGTCGGGCTCGATCTACGCGCTGAGCCAGCATCCGGAACAATATCGCAAGCTGCGCGAGAATCCTGATCTGCTCGACAGTTTCGTGCCGGAAGTGATCCGCTGGCAGACGCCGCTCGCGCATATGCGCCGCACCGCGCTGTCCGACTTCGAGTTCCGCGGCAAGCAGATCAAGAAAGGTGACAAGGTCGTGATGTGGTACGTCTCTGGTAACCGCGACGAGGAGGCGATCGAAAAGCCCTACGATTTCATCATCGACCGCGCCCGCCCGCGCACGCATCTCTCCTTCGGCTTCGGCATCCACCGCTGCGTCGGCTTGCGGCTTGCCGAACTCCAGCTCAAGATTATCTGGGAAGAGATCCTCAAGCGCTTCGATCATATCGACGTGGTCGGCGAACCCAAGCGGGTCTATTCGAGTTTCGTAAAGGGTCTTGAAACCTTGCCGGTCAAGATTACGGCGTAGGAGACCTCCCCTCCCCGCATCCGCCTTCGCTAAAGCTTCGGCGGACAAGTGCGGGGAGAGGCGGAAGAAGAGCGACAACTGGAGCCACGACCATGAACATCCAGACGCCGGTGAAAGTGGACAAGGCCGAACGCATGCGCAAGGCGCGCGAGGAGGCCTACGCGACCCCGCTCGCGCAGTTCCACCCCGGCGCGCCACGCCTGTTCCAGGACGACACGCTGTGGCCGTGGTTCGAGCGGCTGCGCAAGGAAGAGCCGGTGCATTATTGCACCAACGCCCCGATCGAGCCCTACTGGTCGGTGGTGAAATACAACGACATCATGCATGTCGACACCAATCACGGCCTCTTCTCCTCCGACTCGACGCTCGGCGGCATCTCGATCCGCGACGTGCCGGAAGGCTACGACTATCCGAGCTTCATCGCGATGGACCAGCCGCGGCATTCGGCGCAGCGCAAGACGGTGTCGCCGATGTTCACGCCGACGCATCTGGACGAGCTGGCAAAGCTGATCCGCCAGCGCTCGCAGACCGTGCTCGACAATCTGCCGCGCAACGAGACCTTCAATTTCGTCGAGCGCGTCTCGATCGAGCTGACGACGCAGATGCTGGCGACCCTGTTCGACTTTCCCTGGGAGGAACGGCGCAAGCTGACCCGCTGGTCCGACGTCTCCACCGCGCTGCCCAAGAGCGGCATCGTCGGCTCGGCCGAAGAGCGCCGCCGCGAGATGGACGAATGCTACGCCTACATGTCCAGGCTGTGGAACGAGCGCGTCAACTCCGCGCCGCGCAACGACCTGCTGTCGCTGATGGCCCATAACGACGCCACGCGCTTCATGGACCCCGACAACCTCATGGGCAACATCATCCTGCTCATCGTCGGCGGCAACGACACCACGCGCAACACCATGACCGGCTCGGTGCTGGCGCTGAACGAGAACCCGGAGCAGTACGACAAGCTGCGCGCCAACCCTGCGCTGATCGACACCATGGTGCCCGAGGTGATCCGCTGGCAGACGCCGCTCGCGCATATGCGGCGCACCGCACTGCAGGATACCGAGATCGGCGGCAAGCAGATCAAGAAGGGCGACCGCGTCGTGATGTGGTACGTCTCGGGCAACCGCGACGAGGAGGCGATCGACCGTCCCGAGGAGTTCATCATCGACCGCCCGCGGCCGCGCACCCACCTCTCCTTCGGCTTCGGCATCCACCGCTGCGTCGGCATGCGGCTCGCCGAGCTCCAGCTCAAGATCGTCTGGGAGGAGATGCTGAAGCGCTTCGACCGCATCGAGGTGGTGGGCGAGCCGAAGCGGATCTATTCGAGCTTCATCAAGGGATACGAGTCGCTGCCGGTGCGGATACCGGGGTAGGCTCTATCCTCCGTCATTGCGAGCGCAGCGAAGCAATCCAGAATCCCACCGCGGAGACAGTCTGGATTGCTTCGCTGCGCTCGCAATGACGAGTTCCGGGATGCACATGCGCACCAAATTCGCCGTGCCCCTGGCCCAGCTATAAAATTTCGGCATGACAGGTCGCGCCAAAAGCGAAGGGTCGGCGGCTAGCTGGTGTCCTAAGCATTCACCGCGCGCTCGGTGCGCTCCCTCGCCCCGCCTGCGGGGAGAGGCGAAGAATGCACCGGCACTCAAGCCAACTTGATGTCCCAGACCCCTTCCTTGCGGCAGGCGGCGACTTCCTCGCGCAGGAGCGCGGTGATGGCCAGCGAGGCCGTCGAGGCCGGGCGGTCGATCGGAGAAGCGAAAATGAGCTCGCGCGTCATCGGCTTGGACACGACGGCAGTTTCCAGCCGCCCGTCCGCGACCTCGCCGTGGACCGACGAGGGCGGCAGCAGCGCGAAACCGAGCCCCTCCTCCACGAGGCTCGTCAGCACGCGAAACGAATCCGCCTCGAGCTGGACGTTGAGCTTGATCTTGCGCTGGGCGGCCGCGTGCTCGATCAGCGCACGGAGGCCGTGGGAATGACTGGGCAGCACCAGCCGCTGCCGCAGCAGCCAGCCGACATCGACGCTCTTCTTGCGCGCGAGGCCGCAGCCGCGCGGGCCGACCGCAACGATGTTGTCGCGGCCGAGGCTCTGCACATTGAGGTGCAGATCCGCCGAGCGGCCGTAGAGGATGGCGAGATCCATCTCGCCGCGGTGCAGCCATTCGACGAGGTGGCCGCTGTAGCTCTCGACGATGCGCAGCGAAATGCCGGGAAATGTCTCGACGCAGCGCCGCGCGAAGCGCGCCGAGAGCACGCAGCTCACGGTCGGAACCAGGCCAAGCACGACCTGGCCGGACGGCGGCCCCTTGGCCGACTGGATGTCGTCGCGGATCTGGTCGATCTGCCGCACGATGCCGGACGTGCGAGCGAGCAGAAGCTGCCCGGCATCGGTCAGCACCATGCCGCGGCCGTTGCGCGTGAACAGCTCGACGCGCAGCTCGTGTTCCAGAAGCTTGATCTGGCGGCTGAGCGCCGGCTGCGCCACGCGCAGCGTGTCGGACGCCTTGGAGAGGCTGCCGAGCTCCGCCACACAACTGAAGGTCCTGAGCTGTCGGAAATCCATGCTTGCCAATCCTGGAAGGCTACTCCATACGCTATAGCAAATGAGCATAGGGGGCTGGCGTTGTTTTCACAACGCCGGAGGATCGGCCGGCGTTATCTTAACTGCGGCACCAAACGGGAAACGCCATGAGTGAAGAACACCACACCGAAGATCACGCCGATATCCGCGAAGCCGTCGCAAAGCTCTGCGCGCAGTTTCCCGGCGAATACTGGCGCAAGCTCGATCGCGAGATGGCCTACCCGACGGCCTTCGTCGACGCGCTGACCGCGGCCGGCTATCTCTCGGTGCTGATCCCCGAGGAATATGGCGGCGCGGGCCTGAAGCTTTCCGCGGCGGCGGCGATCCTCGAAGAGATCCAGCGTGCGGGGTGCAACGGCGGCGGCTGCCACGCCCAGATGTACACGATGGGCACGGTGCTGCGGCACGGCAATGCCGAGCAGAAGGCAAAATATCTGCCGAAGATCGCGAGCGGCGAATTGCGCCTGCAGGCCTTCGGCGTCACCGAGCCGACCAGCGGCACCGACACCTCGTCGCTGAAGACCTTTGCGCGCAAGGACGGCAACGACAGCTACATCGTCAACGGCCAGAAGATCTGGACCAGCCGCGCCGAGCATTCCGACCTGATGGTGCTGCTGGCGCGCACCACGCCGAAGGAGCAGGCCAAGAAGCGCACCGACGGCCTTTCGGTGTTCATCGTCGACATGCGCGAAGCCAAGAACAACGGCCTCGAGATCCGCCCGATCCGCACCATGATGAACCACGCCACCACCGAAGTGTTCTTTACCGACATGAAGGTGCCGGCGGAGAATCTGATCGGCGAGGAAGGCAAGGGCTTCCGCTACATCCTCTCCGGCATGAATGCCGAGCGCATCCTGATCGCGGCCGAATGCGTCGGCGACGCCAAATGGTTCATCGCGAAGGCCGCGAACTATGCCAAGGAGCGCAGCGTTTTCGGCCGGCCGATCGGCCAGAATCAAGGCATCCAGTTTCCGATCGCGAAAGCCTACGCCTCGATGCGCGCGGCCGAGCTGATGGTGAAGGAGGCGACACGCAAATACGAGGCCGGGCTCGACTGCGGCGCCGAGGCCAACATGGCCAAGATGCTCGCGGCGGACGCGTCCTGGGAAGCGGCCAATGCCTGCATCCAGACCCATGGCGGCTTTGGCTTTGCCGAGGAATACGACGTCGAGCGCAAATTCCGCGAGACGCGGCTCTACCAGGTGGCGCCGATCTCGACCAACCTCGTGCTGTCCTTTGTCGCCGAGCACGTGCTCGGCATGCCCCGCTCGTACTGAGGCAGCAATCATGGGAGCACTTGACGGGATCAGGGTGATTGCGGTCGAGCAGGCGGTCGCGGCACCGTTCTGCTCCTCGCGGCTGGCGGATGCCGGCGCGGAAGTCATCAAGATCGAGCGGCCCGAAGGCGATTTCGCCCGCGGCTACGACGCGGCGGCCAAGGGCCAGAGCAGCTATTTCGTCTGGCTCAACCGCGGCAAGCAGTCGGCGGTGGTCGATCTCGCGACGAAAGAAGGCTGCGCCGAGCTGGAGAAGCTGATCGCGAGCGCCGACGTGCTGATCCAGAACCTCAAGCCGGGCTCGATGGACAAGCTCGGCTTCTCGCGCGAGCGGCTCCTGAAGGACTATCCGAAGCTGATCTCCTGCACCATCACCGGCTATGGCGACGAGGGCCCTTACGCGCACCGCAAGGCCTATGATCTGCTGATCCAGGCCGAGAGCGGGCTGGCCTCGATCACCGGCAATCCCGACGGCGCCTCGCGCGTCGGCATGTCCATCGTCGACGTCGCAACCGGCGCCACCGCGCATGCGGCGATCCTGGAGGCGCTGATCGCGCGCGGGCGCACCGGCAAGGGCGCCGATATCCGCATTTCCATGTTCGACGTGATGGCGGACTGGTGCACCGTGCCGCTGCTCAATTCCGAGGCCGGCAATCCGCCGAAGCGCATGGGCCTGCGCCATCCCTCGATCGCGCCCTATGGCGTGTTCACCTCGAAAGACGGCAAGGACATCCTGATCTCGATCCAGAGCGAGCGGGAGTGGAAGACGCTCTGCGTGAAGGTGCTCGACCAGCCGGACCTGCCCGCCGATCCGCGCGTCGCCAACATGGTCGAGCGCGTGCGCAACCGCGACTTCACCGACAAGACGGTGGCGGATGCCTTCGGCAAGATGACGCGCGACGAACTGCTCAAACGCCTGTCGGACGCCGACATCGCGTTTGCCGAGGTCAACACCATGGCCGACCTCACCAACCACCCGCACCTGCGCCGCATCGAGGTGGACACGCCGAACGGCCGCGTCAGCTATCCCGCGCCGGCGCCGATCATCGTCGGCGAGAGCCGCGCTTACGGTGCCGTGCCGGCCATCGGCGAACGTCCATCCAAGAAATAACAAGAGCGAGGCGTCATGACCGAGAAGCTCGACATCGATCATCTCAGGCAATGGATCGGCCGCAGCACGGAGGCCACCGACATCGTCACCGCGCAGCTCGTGAAGGGCCTGCGCGCGACGCTGTTCCAGGAGGTCGGCGAGCCCAAGAAGGGCGACGCCGCGCCGTTCACGGTGCACTGGTGCCTGGCGCAGCCGGTGTTTCCGATGTCGATGCTGGGGCCCGACGGCCACCCCACGCGCGGCGGCTTCCTGCCGCCGGTGCCGCTGCCGCGCCGGATGTGGGCCGGCGGCGAGATCGAATTTCTGGGGCCACTCCGCGTCGGCGATGAATCGACGCGGACCTCGCGCATCGCCGACGTCACGGTGAAATCAGGCTCGACCGGCACGCTGTGCTTCGTCGCGGTCGAGCACACCGTGACCTCACCGCGCGGCGTCGCCATCCGCGAGCGGCAGGACATCGTCTATCGCGAGATAACGAGCGGCGCGCCTGCCGGCGCCAAGGCCCCGCCTCCGCCGCCCAAGGCGCAGCATCGCGAGACGCATGTGTCCGATCCGGTGCTGCTGTTCCGCTACTCGGCGCTGACCTTCAACGGCCACCGCATTCACTACGACCGCGACTACGTCACCAAGGTCGAGGGCTATCCGGGCCTGATCTTCCACGGCCCGTTGCAAGCGGCGCTCATCATCGAGATGGCAGCCAGGCTTCGCGCCGGCAAGGCTCCGAAGAAGTTTACCTATCGCGGGCTTCAGCCGCTGTTCGAAGGCACGGAGTTCTCCATCAACGCCAACGAGACCGAGGCGGGCATGGAGCTGTGGACCGCGAATGCGGAGGGACAGCCGACGATGAAGGGCACGGCGGTGTGGTAGCGGCGACGTCGTCATTGCGGGCGGCGACGCGACGATCTAGACCCTCACCCTGAGGAGCGCGCCCTACGCGCGCGTCTCGAAGGGCGAGGCCACCAGCCGGGCCTTCATCCTTCGAGACGCGCGAAGACGCGCTCCCAGCGACAACGGCTTCGCCGTTGCGCGGGGATGAGGAATCAACAGGGACGGAAACCATGTCCAAGAACGGCAAGACCGGCAGCAAATCCGTCACCGTCAAGCAGGCGACAATCGACCTGCTGCGCGCCTTCGGCATCAGACGCGTCTTCGGCAATCCCGGCTCGACCGAGCTGCCGTTCCTCAGCGACTGGCCCGACGACATCGACTACGTGCTGGCGCTCCAGGAAGCCTCCGCGGTCGGCATGGCCGACGGCTACGCGCAGGCGACGCGCAATGCCGGCTTCGTCAATCTGCATTCGGCCGCCGGCGTCGGCAACGCGCTCGGCAACATCTACACCGCACATCGCAACCAGACCCCGCTCGTGATCACCGCGGGCCAGCAGGCGCGCTCGATCCTCCCCTTGCAGGCGTTCCTCTATGCCGAGCGCGCCTCGGAGTTCCCGCGGCCCTACGTCAAATACAGTGTCGAGCCGGCGCGGCCCGAGGACGTACCGGCCGCGATCGCGCGCGCGTATTACACCGCGCTACAGCCGCCATGCGGGCCGACCTTCGTCTCGATCCCGATCGACGACTGGACCCATGCCACGGCACCGGTCGAGGCGCGCAAGGTCAGCCGCGAGATCGGACCCGATCCGGAGGCGATGAAGGCGCTGGTTGCCGCACTCGGTTCCGCAAGACACCCAGCCCTCGTCGTCGGCCCCGGCGTCGACCGCGCCGGCGCGGTCGATCTGATGGTGCGCGTCGCCGAGAAGGCCAAGGCGAGCGTCTGGGTCAGCCCGTTCTCGGCGCGCTGCTCGTTCCCCGAGCGACATCCGCAGTTCGCCGGCTTCCTGCATGCCTCGCCGGCGCAACTCTCCGACGCGTTGCGCGAGCACGATCTCGTCGTCGTGGTCGGTGCACCCGTGTTCACCTTCCATGTCGAGGGACACGCCGCGATCTTCGATGGCGGCGCGACGATCTTCCAGATCACGGATGATCCGGATGCCGCGGCGGTGACCCCGGTCGGCACCAGCATCGTCGCCACGATGAAGCCGGCGCTCACCATGCTGCTCGACCTGCTGCCGGAGAGCAAACGCGCGGCGCCCAAAGGCCGCACGCTGCCGCCGGCGCCGCAGGCCGCCGATCCGCTGCCGGTCGAATTCCTGCTGCATTCGCTGTCTCAGGCTATGCCTGATGGCGCATCGCTGGTCGAGGAAGTGCCCTCGCACCGGCCGGCGATGCAGAAGTTCATGCCGATGCGCGGCCAGGACAGTTTCTACACCATGGCGAGCGGCGGCCTCGGCTACAGCCTGCCGGCCGCGGTCGGCGTGGCGCTCGGCAAGCCGAAGAGCCGCACAGTGTGCCTGATCGGCGACGGCTCGGCGATGTATTCGATCCAGGCGCTGTGGACCGCCGCGCAACGCAAGCTGCCGCTGACCGTCGTCGTCATCAACAATTCAGGCTACGGCGCGATGCGCTCGTTCAGCCAGGTGATGCAGGTGAGGAACGTGCCCGGGCTGGAATTGCCGGGCATCGACTTCGTGCGGCTCGCCGAGGGCATGGGCTGCCACGCGGTGCGGGTGAGCAAGGCCGCAGAGCTGGCTGAGGCGCTGAAGTGCGGGATGGCGTACGACGGCACGAGCCTCGTGGAGGTGGTCGTGGATTCGGCGGTGCCGGTGCTGTACGGGCAGAAGCATTAGGCGGCGCGGTATATCCACATCGTCGTCCCGGCGAAGGCCGGGACCCATACCCACAAGCAGGAGTTTGGCGAGGACTCGTGGTGGGAGTGTCGCACCATAACTCCTCCCTGGGGTTATGGGTCCCGGCCTTCGCCGGGACGACATTGAATGTTTGGCGCCACCACCCGCAAGCAAAACTACGACGCCAGAAATCCCCCGTCCGCCGCCAGCACGTGGCCGACCACGTAGGACGACGCGTCCGACGACAGCCACACCACGGCCTCCGCGACTTCCTCCGGACTCCCCATCCGCCGCAGCGGCAGGCCTGCGCTGACCGTCGCGACATCGCCGACGCCGGCGCGCAGCATCATGTCGGTGACGACGCGACCGGGCGCGATGGCGTTGATGCGGATGCCCCGCGGGGCGTTCTCCATGGCGGCCGAGCGCGTCAGCGAGATCGCCGCGGCCTTGGAGGCCGAATAGAGCGAGAAGCCGGGATTGGGATTGCGTACGCCGCTGACTGAGGCATTGACGACTATGCTGCCGCGGCCTTGCGCCAGCATCGCCGGCAATTGGTGGCGCAGGCACAGGAACAGCGCGCGGACATTGGTGTCGAACACGCTGTCGTAGATCTCCATGCCCTGCTCTTCCAGTGGCGCCCGGCGCTCCTGGAAGCCGGCATTGTTGAAGGCAACGTCGAGCCGGCCGCAACTCTTCACGGCCGTGCCGACGAGGCGCGCCACGTCGTCCTCGCGCGTGATGTCGGTCTTGAGCGCGATCGCGTCCGTGCCGATCTCGCGGCATGCCGCCGCGGTCGCCTCGATCTCCGCTTCGCGCCGCCCCGCAACGATGATCGCTGCCGCGCCTTCGGACGCCATCCGCAAGGCCGTGGCGCGGCCGATGCCGCTGCCGCCGCCGGTCACCAGGCAGACCTTGTCCCTCATCCGCTGACCAGCCGGGGAAATTCCGCTCATGGGTCACTCCAAAACGCTTGCACGCGCCGCCCTGTGCATATAGTTGTATGATACAACTATATGCCGGGAGTCAAGATGACCGGGCTATCGCTGATCGACGACATCCGCGCCGCCTCGCGCCTGATGGTGCGCGAGCTCGGCTTCATGGACGCGACGGTGGCGGCGTCGGACTATCCGCCGTCGGCCGTGCACACCATTCTGGAGATCGGCATCCGCGGGCCGATGACCTCCAGCGAGCTCGGCGATTTCCTGCGGCTGGAAAAATCCAGCGTCAGCCGCCTGGTGCGCAAGCTGATCGATTGCGGTGAGCTGAAGGAGACGCCTGACGAGCGAGATGCACGCAGCAAGCTGCTGTCGCTGACGGCCAAGGGCCGGCGCACGCTGGAGGCGCTGCATGCGTTCGGACGGAGACAGGTGAGCGGCGCGCTGGCGGCGCTGACGGAGGCCGAGCAGCGCACGGTGCGCGAGGGCATGATGCTCTATGCCCGGGCGTTGCGGCAAAGCCGGGCGGAGGATGAGGCGCAGTCGGCGGCGTGAGGGGCACTCACGGTGTCATCGCCCGGCTTGACCGGGCGATCCGGTACTCCGAGACGGTCGTGGTTCAATCGATAGGCCGCGGCGTACTGGATGCCCCGCCTTCGCGGGGCATGACAGCGTCAGCTGTAGAAACACCGTTGGCTACTTCCCGAACTCCTCCCGCATCCTGGCCTGGATCTTCGCCATGCCGCCGATCCAGCGGTCGTAGTTCTCGGTCTTCTTGCGCATGTAGCCGAGCACCTGGGGGTGCGGCAGGATCAGGAACGTTTCCTGCGCGAGGCCCGCGAGCACGTCACTGGCGACCTGCTCGGGCGTGAGATCGCCGTCGCCGGATTGCGGGCCCTTGGGGATCGAGCGCAGCATGTTGGTGTCGACGCCCTGCGGGCAGAGGATCGAGACCTTGATGTTGTCGGCCTTGTGGGAGATCGCGAGGTTCTCGGCAAACCCCACCGCGGCGTGCTTGGTGGTGGAATAAGCAGGGCTGCCGACCTGCGACAGCAGGCCCGCGGCCGAGATCGTGTTGAGGAAATAGCCGCCGCCCCGCGCCTTCATCCGCGGGACCAGATGCCGCGCCGCATAGACATGGGCCATGACGTGGATCGCCCAGCTGCGCTGCCACGGCTCATCCGAAGCACCACCGGCATTCACCGACATGGGATCGAAGCCGCCGCCGATGCCGGCATTGGAGCAGAACAACTCGATCGGGCCGAACTGCCGCTCGGTCTCCTCGATGACGTGGGCGATTTCTTTTTCCTGCGCGACGTCGCATCTGAAGGCCGCGCCATCAACCATGGCAGCGACGGCTCTTGCGTTGGCGGCGTCCATGTCCGCGACGACGACCTTGGCGGCGCCCGCCTTGTGAAACGCCTCGCACAGCGCCTTGCCGATGCCGTTTGCGCCGCCCGTGACGACCACGACCTTGCCAGTCACCTGCATGCGACGTCTCCTCTTGTCCCGTACCGCTCTTATACCGCTCGGCTTATTCCGCTTCGCGGGTCCTGCTCAGCTCAACACGAGGTCGAGCACTGCGGTATAATGGCACGCCGCACCGGCCAAGACAAAGCCATGCCAGATCGCATTCTGGAAGCGCAGCCGCCGCCAGGCGTGGAAGATCACGCCAAAGCTGTAGAGCAGCCCGCCCGCAAGTATGAAGCCCAGCACCAGCGCGGGCAGCGCCTTGACCACGGCGTCGTAGAGCATCACGCCGCTCCAGCCCATCGCGAGGTAGATGCCGACCGCGACGCGGTCGAACCGGCCGGGATAGCGAAGCTTCAGCACGATACCGACGATCGCCACGCACCAGACGCAGACGAGCAGCGCCAGCGCGAAGACGCTGTCCTTCAGCTCCAGGATGAACGGCGTGTAGGTCGCAGCGATCAGGAGATAGATCGCCGAATGGTCGAAGCGCCGCAGCAGCCATTTGACCGGCGAGACCGGCCAGAGATTATAGCTCGCCGACAACACCAGCATCGAGAGCAGGCCGGCGACATAGATCGAGACGCCGACGATGTCGGTGGCGTCGGCATAAAGCACCGCAAGCACCACCAGAACGGTCGCGGCGACGGTACCGAAAAATACACCGACTGCATGAATGACCCCGTCGGCGATCAGTTCTGCGCGGTCGTAGTTCCAGCCGATCGCGTCGGCCGCGGCATGGACGGAATCGGATGCAAGCTGTTTCAGTTGGAAGACGGTCATGGCAATCCACAAAGCGAGTCAATCTCTCGTTGTATGTGTCTTTCGGGATCGGCGCGTCGTTCAAACAGCTGATTTACCGACAAAGGCGGTGGAAGTATGAAGCTTGATTTTCCCCACGCAATTGCCACCTTTGTGAACAGCTTCACGTTTCCGCCCGCCGAGATCCCCTAACGTTCACATGGCATTCAGTTTTCAGGATATGGTCGAAGAGGCGCGCCTGTCGGCCCGGGCGCTGATCGACTATGGCGAGCACTTCTTCAATCCGACGGTAAGGCTCGGGGTCACCGGCCTGTCGCGGGCCGGCAAGACGGTGTTCATCACCGCGCTGATCCATGGGCTGACGCGCGGCGGCCGGTTTCCGGTGTTCGAAGCCTATGCCTCGGGCCGGATCGCTCGGGCGCACCTCGCGCCACAGCCCGACGATGCCGTGCCGCGCTTTGCCTATGAGACTCATCTGCGCGCGCTGGTCGAGGAACGGCACTGGCCGACCTCGACCGTCGACATCAGCGAGCTGCGCCTCGTCATCGACTATCAGCGCCACAACGGCGCCGACCGCACCCTGACGCTCGACATCGTCGACTATCCCGGCGAGTGGCTGCTCGACCTGCCGCTGCTGCAAAAGAGCTACGAGCAATGGTCGGTGGAGAGTCTTGCGCTGTCGCGCGAGGCGCCGCGCGCGCATCTTGCCGCCGAATGGCACGCCCATCTCGCCACGCTCAGGCCCGAGGCGCGCGAGGACGAGCAGGCCACGCTAACAGCGGCAAAGCTCTTCACCGATTACTTGCGCGCGTGCCGCGACGAGCGCTTTGCCATGAGCCTGTTGCCGCCCGGCCGCTTCCTGATGCCCGGCAATCTCGCAGGCTCCCCGGCGCTGACCTTCGCGCCGCTCGACGTGCCCGTCGGCGCCCAGGCGCCGGACGGCTCGCTGTGGGCGATGATGGTGCGCCGCTTCGAAGCCTACAAGGACGTCGTGGTGCGGCCGTTCTTCCGCGATCACTTTGCGCGCCTCGATCGCCAGATCGTGCTGGCCGATGCGCTCGCCGCGTTCAACTCCGGACCCGAGGCGCTGCACGATCTCGAAGCCGCGCTCGCCGGCATTCTCGATTGCTTCAACATCGGCCGCAGCACCTTGCTCTCCAGCCTGTTCCGGCCGCGCATCGACCGCATCCTGTTTGCGGCGACCAAGGCGGACCATCTGCATCATTCCAGTCACGACCGTCTCGAGGCCGTGCTGCGCCGCGCCGTGACGCAGGCGGTGGCACGCGCGGAAAATACCGGCGCGGCGATCGACGTGGTGGCGCTTGCCGCGGTGCGCGCCACGCGCGAGGCGCAGGTCGCGCATGGCCGCGACAAATTGCCGTCGATCCTGGGAACGCCCGCCGCAGGCGAAAGCGCCGGCGGCGAGTTCTTCGACGGCAACACGGAGGTTGCGACCTTTCCCGGCGACCTGCCCCTGGATCCCGAGCCGCTGTTCAACGGAACGGATGCGTTCCGCGGCCTCGCGACCGGGGCCGCCGAGAAAAGCGACTTCCGCTTCCTGCGCTTCCGCCCGCCAAAGCTCGAACGCGAAGGGACGGACGAGCCGACGCTGCCACACATCCGCCTCGACCGTGCCCTGCAGTTCCTGATCGGAGACAAGCTCTCATGAACGAGCGATCCCCGCCGCGGCGGCCGGCGACGTTCCGCCTCGACGATCCCGGCGTCGTCGTCACCGAGGCCGACGAGACGGCGCGGCTCGGTCGGGCCACCATCCAGATCACGCCGGAGCACGATCCAGCGACATTGCCCGTGCCGATCGCGCCGGCGCTTCCGGCGCGGCGCGGCCTTCCCTGGGGCGCGCTGTTCTGGTCCGGCCTTGCCGGGCTGACGCTGCTCGGCGTCGGGCTCGGCGTGGTTCATCTGATCGAGGATTTGTTTGCACGCAGCGAAAGCCTCGGCTTCGTCGGGCTCGCCTTCGCGTTCGTCACCGCGCTTGCGCTCGCGGTGGTGATCGGACGCGAGGCGTATGGATTGGCGCGCCTCGCGACCATCGAAAAGCTGCATCAGCGCGCAGCCGCCGTCCTTGCCAGTGACGACCGCAAGGAGAGCCGCGTCATCGTGCAGGATCTCCTGAAGATCGCGCACCAGAATCCGCAGCTCGCCCGCGCCCGCGCCACGCTGGAGAGCCACACCGGCGAGATCATCGACGGCGCCGACATGATCCGCCTCGCCGAGCGCGAATTGATGTCGCCGCTGGATGTGGAGGCGCGACGGCTGGTGTCGTCAGCCGCGCAAAAGGTCTCGATTGTCACGGCGGTTTCGCCCCGCGCGGCGATCGACGTGATGTTCGTGTTCGTCGCCGCGCTGCGTCTGATCCGCCAGCTCGCCTATCTCTATGGCGGCCGACCCGGCACGCTCGGCATGATCCGCCTGCTCCGCCACGTCATCGCCCATCTCGCCATCACCGGCGGCATGGCCGCGAGCGACAGCCTGGTGCAGCAGATGCTGGGCCACGGGATTGCAGCGAAGCTGTCGCAGCGGCTGGGCGAAGGCGTGCTCAACGGATTGCTGACGGCGCGACTCGGATTGGCCGCGATCGAGGTGACGCGCCCGCTGCCCTTCGCGGCGTTGCCGCCGCCGAAGCTGTCGGATCTCGCAACGGATCTGCTGCGGAAGAAAGAGGACGAGGAGTAAGTCCCCCTCACCCCAACCCTCTCCCCGCACGCGGGGAGAGGGAGAGAAGGGCCAGCACCCGCCACTGAAACAGCGGCGAGTCCTTCGGCGGGGACAGGTCCGGGGTCCAGCCGGTGAGCTTTTCAAGCACGTAGGTATCCGTCAGTACGCCGCGCCAGCGGCGTTCGACCTGACCGAGCTGCTCGCGCTTCGCAGGGATGTTCTCCCACAGCGATAAACGATTGTCCGGCTCGCGCCCCACATAGATGCCGGCGTGTCCCTTGATCCGGTCCATGCCGGGATCGCGGAAATCCTGGAAGCGGCCGCGCTCGCTGATCTCGATGACGGGCACGCGGCCCCTGAACAGCCAGCGCATCATGGCATAGGTGCGGTAGTCCGTGGTTGCGATCCAGGTCGCGCCGGTCTCGTCCAGCGCAGCCTGCGCGCGCGCTGCGACCTGCTCGTAGCCGGCCTCGCCGCCGATCGGATCGATCTTGCCGAGAAAATTCCAGGGCGCGGCGACATAGTAGAGGAACACGATGACGACGAAGGCGATGCCCGAGACGATCGCCGTCTTCGCCCAGAACAGGCTCGACCGGATCAGCCAGGCCGACCAGTTTTCACGCGACAGCATGACGAGGTTCACCGCCGCCGCCGCGAAGCCGATCGGCCACATGAACATCGGCCAGGTATCGCCGACCCGGAGCGTCAGCGATTTCATGAGGAAATAGAGAAACGGCACCAGCACCGCGGTGGACAGCAGGATCGCGACCGGCTCGCGCGTGCGATAGCCGCGCCACGCCGTCGTCACGAGCCCCCACAGCACCACCGGCAACATGACGAAGCCGACGAGACCGAATTGCAGGCCGATGTAGTCACCGGCGGTGCGGAGCGAGATGCCGTAATTGGCGGTGGCGCGCACGCCCTGGAACCGGAACGAGGCCCAGTCGTGCTGCACATTCCAGATCAGGACCGGCGAGAATATTGCGATCGCGACCAGCACCGCGAGATAGGGGTAGGGACTGCGCAGCCAGCGCCAGCGCCAATCCGGCACGAGAAGAAAAGCGGCCACCGCCGGTGCGAACATGACCACGGTGAATTTCGACAACATCGCCAGCCCGGCGAACAGCCCCGCTGCCAGCCACCAGCGTCCGTCATCGCTCTGCGCCAGCCGCACCAGGGACCACATCATCGCCACCGCGAACGGGATCATGGCGACGTCGGGCGCGACCTTGGCCATCAGGAGGCCGTAATAGAGCGCGGCCTCCGGCATCAGCACCGCGATCATGACCGCACGCGCGTCATGGGTGAGGCGGCGGACGATGTCGGCGAGCAGCAGCTGCGTCACCAGCATTGCGACAATGCCGCCGAAGCGGACACCGAGGGCGGTGTCGCCGAAGATCGCAGTGCCGAAACGGATGAGCCAGGCGATGCCCGGGGGATGATCGAGGAAGCTGAGCGCCGCCTCCTTCGACCAGGTCCAGTAGTAGGCCTCGTCGGTGCGCAGCTCGATCGCGGAGGCGTAGACGATGCGCAGCAGCGTCATCGCGGCGATGACCAGCACGGCAGCAAGGATGAGACGGCGTTCGGCGCCGTCTGGCTTCTTAGAGATGTCGGGAGCGATCGTCACGGCCGCGCTTTTCCCCGACTTGGGAGGGGGAGTCAATGCGGGGTGCCCCAACGTAGGTGTCGTCCCGGGGCGCGACGAAGTCGCGAGCCCGGGACCCATAGCCACAGGGAGAAGTCGTGGCGCGGTAACCACGAGTCTTCGCCAAACCGCTCCCTGTGGTATCGCGACGAGCGCAAGCGCTCGCGCGGGGATCCCGGATCGGCGCGCGCTTTGGGCGCGCTTGTCCGGGACGACAGCGGAGGCTGACCGCGGCAGCGCGCCTTTGCCCACCCTACGGTTTTGTAACCTTGCCGCGCATGTGATCGGGCAAGCTGTTCGCCGCGGGAATTAAACGCTAGGCTGGCTGTTCTCCTTCATGAACTGATACAACCGAATCATGGCCACCGCTCCCATACACATGCCCGAACTCGTCCGCGCGACCGGCGTGCGGCAGGTGCGGCTCATCTGCGGCGTCATCCTGTTCTCCTATGTGGTCAGCCATTTCCTCAACCATGCGCTCGGCAACGTCTCGGTCGATGCCATGGAGGTCGGGGTCTACTACCACACCGCATTCTGGCAGTTCCTGCCCGTTGCGATCGTGTTCTACACCGCCGCGCTCACCCATATGGGGCTCGGCATCTATGCGCTGTACCAGCGGCGGCAGTTCCGCTGGCGGACGATCGAGCCGCTCCAGCTCGTGCTGGGCTTAAGCATCCCCGCCCTGGTCATGGCGCACGTGATCGGCGTGCGGCTCGGCCAGACGCTGTACGGACACCAAAAACTCTATCCGCAGGAACTCTATCTGTTCTTCGTCGCGTCGAACCGCATCTGGACCATGACGATCCTGCTGATCATCGCCTGGGTCCACGGCTGCATCGGCATTTATTTCTGGCTCCGCCTCAAGCCGTTCTTCACGCGCGCCGCGCCCTATCTGCTCGCGGCCGCGGTGCTGATCCCGACGCTGGCGCTGCTCGGCGTCTATCAGGGCGGCCGCAGCGTCGTGGTCGAAGCCGACGACGGGGAATGGCGCACGCATAATCTCACCCGCCGCCAGGTCGGCACCGTCGCCGAAGCCAACACGCTCGACCGCATCACCGGCGGCCTCACCATCGGCTATGTCGGGCTGCTCGGACTGGCGCTGGCCGCGCGCGGCGTGCGCGCCTGGCGCGAGCGGCGCGGCGGCATGATCGCGCTGTCCTACGGCAACGGCAAGACGGTGCGGGTCCCCAAGGGCCTTTCCGTGCTGGAAGCGAGCCTGCGCCACAATGTGCCGCATGCCAGCGTCTGCGGCGGCCGCGCCCGCTGCTCGACCTGCCGCATCCGCATCATCGGCGACCACGGCGCCCTGCCCGAGCCGTCACAGCGCGAGGCCTTCGTGCTCACTCGTGTCGGCACCACTGACCCTTCGATCCGCCTCGCCTGCCAGCTGCGGCCGACGTCGGATCTCTCCTTCTTCCAGCTCTTCACCTCGCACACCCTGTCAGCGACTGCCTCGACGCCGGCCCGAATCGGCCAGGAGCGCTATCTCGTCAGCCTGTTCGTGGACATGCGCGGCTCGACGCAGCTCGCCGAGAAGCGGCTGCCGTTCGACACCGTCTTCATCGTCAACCGCTTCCTCGGCGCGGTCTCGCAGGCCGTGGTCGAGAACGGCGGCCAGCCGAACCAGTTCGTCGGCGACGGCATGCTGGCGCTGTTCGGGCTGTCGGCCGATCCGCAAGCGGCCTGCCGGCAGGCGCTGAAAGCGGCCGCAGGCATCGCCACGCATATCGACGAGCTCAACGAGCTGCTGAGCCACGATCTGCGCCAGCCGATCCGCTTCGGCATCGGCATTCACGGCGGCGAGGTCATCATCGGCGACATCGGCTATCGCGATCACATCGTGTTCACGGCGCTGGGCGACGCCGTCAACGTCGCCGCCCGCCTCCAGGACATGACCAAGACGCTGGCCTGTGAAGCCATCGTCTCGGAAGAGGTCCGCCGCACCGCCGGCCTTGCCGACGACGCGCTGCCGCAGCAGGAGGTCGCGATCCGCGGCCGCGACGAGCCGATGGCCGTGCGCGTGGTTGCGGATGCCAGGGAGCTGTCGGCGCTGGTTGAGGGCAGCGCGCGCGTCGCGGCCTGATTCTTCGCCTCTCCCCGTAACACCGGCTTGCTGCAATGCAGCGGCATGGGCCTGCTGCGAAAGCACGAATTGACTTCATCGGCATCGTTGCAACAGATGAACGCGGGATCGCGGTGATGACCGCGATCCAACGAAAAGCTCCGGGAGGGGACCAGATGTTCGATCGACGCGACCTGCTCAAAGGAGCGGGGCTTGCCGCAATGGCGGCCACACTGAACTCCACCAAAGCGCTGGCACTCGACACCGTCACCCTGCCCTTCGCCAATGGCGAACGGCCGCTGGTGAAATATCCGCAGAAGCGGCCGATGATCGGCCTGACCAGCCGGCCGCCGCAGCTCGAGACGCCGTTCGCCGTGTTCAACGACGGCCCGATCACGCCGAACAACGCGTTCTTCGTGCGCTATCACCTGTCCGACCTGCCCTACAATCTCGACCCCGACAAGTTCACGCTCGAGGTCAAGGGCAAAGTCGACAAGCCGCTCAAGCTGTCGCTCAAGGACATCCGCAAGATGAAGGCGACCGAGACCGTCGCCGTCAATCAATGCTCAGGCAACAGCCGCGGCTTCTTCGAGCCGCGTGTCGCCGGCGGTCAGCTCGCCAACGGCGCCATGGGCTGCGCGCGCTGGCGCGGCGTGCCGCTGAAGACCGTGCTCGAGATGGCGGGGGTGCAGAGCGGCGCCAGGCAGGTCACGTTCAACGGCATGGACGGTCCGGTCAGCGACAAGACGCCTGACTTCATCAAGGCGCTCGACATCGATCACGCCAGCGACGGCGAGGTGATGCTGGCCTATGGCATGAACGGCGAGGACCTGCCGTTCCTCAACGGCTTCCCGCTGCGCCTGATCGTGCCCGGCTATTACGGCACCTACTGGGTCAAGCACCTCAACGAGATCACGGTCATCGACAATGTCTATGACGGCTTCTGGATGAAGTCGGCCTATCGCATTCCTGATACCCCGAACAACGCGATCGAGCCCGGCACCGCGCCGAAGGCGACCATCCCGATCAACCGCTTCACCATCCGCTCCTTCATCACCAGCGTGCCTGACGGCGCCAGGCTGAAGGCTGGAGCCACGACAATGCGCGGCATCGCCTTCGACGGCGGCAAGGGCATCAAGGACGTCGCGGTCTCCACCGACGGCGGCAAGACCTGGACGAGCGCCAAGCTCGGCAAGGACCTCGGCAAATACGCGTTCCGCGAATGGAAGCTGCCGGTGAAGCTCGCGGCCGGCTCGTACGAGCTCAAGGTCCGCGCCATCGGCAATGGCGGCGAGACCCAGCCGGACACGCCGCGCTGGAACCCGGCGGGTTATTTGCGCAACGTCGTCGAAACCGTCCGCGTCAGCGTGGCCTGAGGGGAGAATGATCATGCAGCGCACCGTTCTCCTCGCCATCTCGCTCGCTTTCGCCGCCGTGGTGGGTTCGGCATTTGCGGCGCCGATCAACTACAAGACGCCGGACGAGGTCGCCGCCTTCAAGCCCGGCCCCAATCTCGAGGTCGTACAGGGCAATTGCAGCGCCTGCCACTCGGCCGACTACGTCAACACGCAGCCGCCAATGAAGGACAAGAAAGGCTTCTGGCAAGCCGAGGTGACCAAGATGATCAAGGTCTATGGCGCACCGATCGACGATGCCGATGTCGGCAAGATCGTCGATTATCTGGCCACGACGTATTGACGGCGCGCAGGCCGATTGACCGCGAAACGGGCAAAATCGGCAAAAACGCCGCGAAGTTGAGCGGAATTCGGCAAAAGCCTGATGTGGTTTGAGCTACCAAGCCTGCCACATTCCGCGTATCCTGTTAGGACCGAACCGGCCGGTTGGCGGGGACTGGCGGTTCGAGATCTCGGAGGAAGACCCGCGGAGAAGTCGTGATGGCTAAAGGTACGGTCAAGTGGTTCAACCCGACGAAGGGTTATGGATTTATCCAGCCTGCGTCGGGGGGCAAGGATGTGTTCGTGCATATCTCGGCGGTGCAGAAAGCCGGTCTGTCCACCCTCAACGAGGGACAGACGGTGGAATACGAAGAGATCGCAAACCGGGGCAAGACCTCCGCAGAAAACCTCAAAGTATAAGCCCGCCAGCGTTTGCTGCCTCCCGGATCAATCCGGGAGCCGGGCCAAAAAAATTTCAGAAGACGGCCAGTGCATTCGACGACAGGCGTTGCGATTGCACACGGAGAGCTATTTTTCCTTTGGAAGACCGCTTGTTCAACGCCACGGCAATGACAATCGCGACGGCACTTCGTCAGCCCACCGGCAACGGTGCGTCGCGCTTGATCTCCTCCATCACCGCGTAGGTCCGCGTCTCGCGCACGCCCGGCATCGACAGCAGGGTCTCGCCGAGGAAGCGCCGATACGCCGTCATGTCCGCAAGCCGCGCCTTCACAAGATAGTCGAAGCCGCCGGCAACCATATGACACTCCAGCACCTCAGGCGCGAGTTTCACCGCGCGCGCAAAGCGCTCGAAATTGTCGGGCGTGGTCTTGTCGAGCATCACCTCGACGAACACCAGAAGCCCGAGGCCAAGCCGGTGCGGATTGAGCCGCGCGCCATAGCCCTCGACGAAGCCCTCGCGCTGCAGGCGCTTCAGCCGCTCGCCGATCGACGTCGGCGACAAGCCGATGCGTTCGGCGAGCTCCACATTGGCGATTCGCCCATCCTCCTGCAGAATCGCGAGGATTCTCCGGTCGATCCGATCAAGTTCCATATTTTATCTTGCTATCATGATATCTGTCTTCATTTTCTAAGGCAAACAGGCTAACTTGTCTATCGAACTACGGTAACGTGGGCCTTATCCTGGATTTGAGCCACAGGACACGCCATGCCGAACATCCCGCCTTCCTTCACCGCCCCCTACGCGCCCGATGATACAGAGATCGCCGCCCGCCTCCTGCCGGCGTCGCATCTGTCCCCGCCGCAGGAAGCGCGGATCGACCGCACCGCGACGCGGCTGATCGAGGCGATCCGCAAGCGCGACGACCGGCTCGGCGGGGTCGAGGACATGCTGCGGGAGTTCGCGCTCTCGACCAAGGAGGGCCTCGCACTGATGGTGCTGGCCGAGGCGCTGCTGCGCGTGCCGGACGCGCGCACCGCCGACCAGTTCATCGAGGACAAGCTCGGCGAGGGCGACTTCATCCATCACGAGACCAAGTCCACCGCCTTCCTGGTCAACGCCTCGGCCTGGGCGC
Organism: Bradyrhizobium niftali; assembly: GCF_004571025.1. Lineage (GTDB taxonomy): Bacteria > Pseudomonadota > Alphaproteobacteria > Rhizobiales > Xanthobacteraceae > Bradyrhizobium > Bradyrhizobium niftali. Next base: position 46,508 of record NZ_SPQT01000023.1, read on the forward strand.
TCGGCCTGTCGGCGCGGGTGATCCAGCCCGGCGAGACGCCCGACGGCACCATCGGCCGGCTGGTGAAGCGGTTAGGGGCGCCGGCGGTGCGCACCGCCACGCGCCAGGCGATGCGGCTGATGGGCAATCACTTCGTGCTGGGTGAGACCATCGAGCAGGCGCTGGAGCGGGGCAAGCCGCGCTCCGGCCAGAAGACGCGCTACTCCTTCGACATGCTCGGCGAAGGCGCGCGCACCGCGGCGGACGCCAGGCGCTATTTCGACGCCTATGCCAGCGCGATCGAGACCATCGGCAAGGCGGCCGGCAACCATCCCCTGCCCGACCGGCCCGGCATCTCCGTCAAGCTCTCGGCACTGCATCCGCGCTTCGAGGTGATCAGCCACGCGCGCGTGATGGCCGAGCTGGTGCCGCAGCTGCTCGATCTGGCGCAGCGCGCCAAGGCCCATGATCTCAACTTCACCGTCGACGCCGAGGAAGCGGACCGGCTGGAGCTGTCGCTCGACGTGATCGCGGCAACGCTGGCCGATCCCTCGCTTGCAGGCTGGGACGGTTTTGGCCTCGCCATCCAGGCCTATCAGAAGCGCGCCAGTGCGGTGATCGACTATGTCGACGCGCTGGCGCGGGCGCATGACCGCAAGCTGATGGTGCGGCTGGTCAAGGGCGCCTATTGGGACACCGAGATCAAGCGCGCGCAGGAGCGCGGGCTCGACGGCTACCCCGTGTTCACGCGCAAGGCGATGACGGACCTGAACTACGTCGCCTGCGCCTCGAAGCTGCTCGGCTTGCGGCCGCGCATCTTCCCGCAATTCGCCACCCACAATGCGCTGACGGTCGCGACCGTGCTGGAGATGGCCGGGGACGGCGGCGGCTTCGAATTCCAGCGCCTGCACGGCATGGGCGAGGCGCTCTACGAGCAGCTCGCCAAGGACCACCCTGACATCGCCTACCGCACCTATGCTCCGGTCGGCAGCCATCGCGACCTGCTCGCCTATCTGGTGCGGCGGCTGCTGGAGAACGGCGCCAACTCCTCCTTCGTGGCGCAGGCCGCCGACTATCGCGTCCCGGTCCCGGCGCTGTTGCAGCGTCCGGCGGATGCCATCGTCCGGCCGCAAGCGGCGGCCCATCCCAGGATTCCGCTCCCCTGCGATCTGTTCGCGCCGGAGCGGCGCAATTCGCGCGGCGTCGAATTCGGCGCACGCACCGCGCTCGACCAGCTACTGACGGACGTCAAGGCCGCGGCAGCCGATCCGAAGCCGATCGCCGATGCAACGCCGAACCAGGCCAACGCAGCGGTGGCCGGCGCCCGTACGGGTTTTGCGGCCTGGAGCCGGACGCCGGCCGGCACGCGCGCGGCAGCACTGGAGCAGGCCGCCTATCTGCTGGAGAGCCGCAGCGCCCGTTTCATCGCGCTGCTCCAGCGCGAGGGCGGCAAGACGCTCGACGATGCGCTGTCGGAGTTGCGCGAAGCCGCCGACTTCTGCCGCTACTATGCCGCGCAGGGCCGCAAGCTGTTCGGCAGCGAGACGGCGATGCCGGGCCCGACCGGCGAGAGCAACGCGCTCGCCATGCGCGGCCGCGGCGTCTTCGTCGCGATCTCGCCGTGGAATTTTCCGCTGGCGATCTTCCTCGGCCAGGTCACGGCAGCGCTGATGGCGGGCAACAGCGTCGTCGCAAAACCCGCCGAGCAGACGCCGCGCATCGCCCGCGAGGCCGTAGCCCTGCTGCACGAGGCCGGCATTCCCAAGAGCGCCCTGCATCTCGTCACCGGCGACGGCCGCATCGGCGCCGTGCTCACCGCGCACCCCGATATCGCCGGAATCGTCTTCACCGGCTCGACCGAGGTCGCCCGCAGCATCAACCGGACGCTCGCGGCCAAGGACGGGCCGATCGTGCCGCTGATCGCGGAGACCGGCGGCATCAATGCGATGATCGCCGATGCCACCGCGCTGCCGGAGCAGGTCGCCGACGACGTCGTGACCTCGGCGTTTCGTTCCGCCGGCCAGCGCTGCTCGGCGCTGCGGCTCCTGTTCGTGCAGGAGGACGTCGCCGACCGCATGATCGAGATGATCGCGGGCGCCGCGCGCGAATTGAAGATCGGCGATCCCTCCGATGTCGCAACCCATGTCGGGCCGGTGATCGACCTCGAGGCCAAGCAGCGCCTCGAGGCGCATATCGCGCGGATGAAGACCGAGGCGCGGCTGCACTTTGCCGGCCCCGCGCCCGAGGGCTGCTTCGTCGCGCCGCACATCTTCGAGCTCAAGGAGGCCGGCCAGCTCACCGAGGAAGTGTTCGGCCCGATCCTGCATGTCGTTCGCTATCGCGCCGAGAACCTCGAACGCGTGTTGCAGGCGATCGAGCGCACCGGCTACGGGCTCACGCTCGGCGTCCACTCCCGCATCGACGACAGCATCGAGGCGATCATCGACCGCGTCCAGGTCGGCAACATCTACGTCAACCGCAACATGATCGGCGCCGTGGTCGGCGTGCAGCCGTTCGGCGGCAACGGCCTGTCCGGAACCGGCCCGAAGGCCGGCGGCCCGCACTACCTCGCGCGCTTCGCCACCGAGCAGACCGTGACGATCAACACCGCGGCGGCCGGCGGCAACGCTGCCTTGCTCGCAGGGGAGGAGTGAGGCCAGCGAGGAGCGTTGCATCCCGCCAAAACATCGGTCTAATGCTCCCATGATGTGGCCGCGCTAATTCCAGCACGCGGGAAACAACAAGAGCGAGGGAGCAACGCCGCGATGGAAAAAGGCATTTTTGCAGGGCTCAAGGTTCTGGACTGCGCGAGCTTCATCGCAGCGCCCGCGGCCGCGACCGTGCTGTCGGATTTCGGCGCCGACGTCATCAAGATCGAGCCGCCCGGCGCCGGCGACCCCTACCGCAATCTGCCGAACATACCGGGCTATCCCACTGGGAAGCATAATTTCGCCTGGCTGCTGGAGGCCCGCAACAAGAAGAGCATCGCGCTCGACCTCTCCAAGCCGGAGGCGCAGGCCGTGCTCTACAAGCTCGTCGAAGAGGCCGACGTCTTCATCACCAACATGCCGCCGCCGGTGCGCGCCAAGCTCGGCATCACCTATGACCACCTCGCCCATCTCAACGACCGGCTGATCTACGCCTCCTTCACCGGCTATGGCGAAAAGGGCGAAGAGGCCAACAAGCCCGGCTTCGACAGCAATGCCTATTGGGCGCGCTCCGGCCTGATGGACCTCGTCCGCGCCGACACCGACACCACGCCGGCGCGCTCGGTCGCCGGTATGGGCGACCACCCCTGCGCCATGGCGTTGTACAGCGCGATCGTCACCGCGCTCTATCAGCGCGAGAAGACCGGCAAGGGCTCGCATGTCGCCTCCAATCTGATGGCGAACGGGGTGTGGGCCGCGGGCACGCTGGCGCAGGCAAAACTGTGCGGCTCCAAGTTCGCCGAGAGGCGGCCGCGCGAACGCGCGCTGAACGCCGTGGCCAACCACTACCAGTGCAAGGACGGCCGCTGGTTGATCCTGTCGCTGCTGAGCGAGGAGAAGCAGTTTCCGATACTGGCCAGATGCCTGGGACGCGAGGACCTGATTGACGATCCGCGTTTCGCCACCAAGGCCGACCGTCACGCCCGTTCGGTCGAACTGATCAAGGTTTTTGACGAGACCTTCGCCACCAGGGATCTTGCCGAATGGCGCAAGATTCTCGACGGCAACGGCCTCGTGTTCGGCATCGTCGGCATTCTCGACGACATCCCGAACGACAAGCAGATGCTGGACAACGAGGTGCTGGTGCCGTTCGAGAACGACACCATGCTCACCATCTCCAGCCCGATCTGGGTCGACGGCGCCAAGAAGGTGCAGCCGCGCAAGCCGCCCGGCGTCGGCGAGCACAGTGACGAGATCTTGCGCGGAGCGGGATACGACGAGGCCGCGATCAAGCAGCTACGGGGCTCGGGAGCGGTGGGGTAAGAGGCGCGCCAGCGCTCAACGCCGCTGTGGAGATAGCTCGCCCCCACAAACTCCGTCATTGCGAGCCAACGCTCTGGGCCGTCATGGCCGGGCTTGTCCCGGCCATCCACGATCTTGAGCCGCGGAAACCAGAACGTGGATGCCCGGGCCATCCAAATCGCTCTGGCTTGCGCACGCGCTAACGCGTCTTGATGAAGCACATGCCGATGCGGCGCGAGGCCGCGGCGGCCTGACAGGTCAACCCTTTGGCACAGCTCCACGACGTAAAACTCTTGTCGGGCGTTCCCGATCCCGCATTTTGCAGGGAACAATGCGCGCCCCAGCCGTCCTGATATTCGGTGCCGGCCAGCTCCTGGCTGCCGCGGGCCTGCGACCGGCTGGCAAATCCACGTGAGAAATCAGGGCGCTGTCCGGCCGCGAACGCGGTCAGGATGTCGCGGCGGCGAAGCTGGTCGCCGAGGAAATGCGGCGAGGCCGGCACGATGGTGGAATTGGACGGCTTGTCCGCCAGCCAGTCCACGCCCGGAAAATGGAAGCCGCCGATGCCGCGGGTCTGGTGACAGCCGGCGCAGGTGACGTCGTTGAGACGGCGCTGGAAGCCTGCGACCGAACGGATGTTCTGCATGTCACCGCGCGCGGCCGCTTGCTTCAACGCGCCGACCACGTCGCTGTCGCTGAAAACGGGATCGCTGTTGCCCTCCCCTTGCATCATGCCGAACTCCGGCTGCAACGCGGACGCATCGAGGCCCGCGGGTGTCGGCACGACCGCGGCCTTGGCCAGGAATTTCTCGGGGATCAGCACCGTGCCGCGATCGAATTCGCGCAGATGGTCGGGCGCGAGCAGCCACGCCTTGAAGTCTCGCCGGAGATCGTTGTCCGCAAAAATCCGGTCGCGGTCGATCTGGTTCTCCAGCGTCGATTCCTCGAACGTCTTCGTCGCGGCATCATACTTGAACACCTTCAGCAAATAGTCCGAGCGGAAGTCGTGCAGCGCCGATTTCGGCGCGATGGAGACCTGGATGTTGGTCTCGATGCGATCGAGCATGGCATCGTAAGGATGGAAGCCGCCGCCGATCAGCCCCTGCCAGTCGCCATTGTCGAGCCAGCGCCGCGCGACCTCGGCGCAGGTGACCGGCTTGCCGTTCGAAGCAATCTGGCGGGCATCGCGCGCCTTCATCACCAGATTGAACGTCATCGGCAGGCGCGTCGCCGTCTTGCTCCCATCCGGTCCGGCGTCGAAACGGGTCAGCCGATAGATTAAGCGGATCTCGCCGCAGGACTCCTCCGCCACATAGGCGCGGTCCATGCGGTTGACGATGCCGGCCAGCACGAAACGCGTGTTGGGGGATTTCAGCGTGGCGCGATCGAACAGCTGTACGTCAAAACTTTCGCCGACGCCGATGGTCTCGCTCGGCCATGCCGCCTTGTGTCCTGCGATGTAGCGATCGAACTCCGCATCGATTGCCGGCGGAATTGGCGCAAGCTGCGGCATCGAGGAGAACAGCAGATCGCTCGTGAGCGGAAAATCCGCGTTCCGCTGCGGCCACACCAGGCGCGAGATGGTGAGCGCATCGTTCTGGTCGAGCTTGCGCAGGACATCGGGATCGGTGATGGCGGTGCCGCGCGTGAGCTGTGCATTCTCCGCTGCCGGCAGCGACATGGCGCCCCCCAAAAGCACGACGACAGCAAGGAGAATTCGCAACGCGCGGTTCATGCCTTCAGTAACACCGCGCGGGGACGCCTATTCAAGCAAAAAGGCGCTTCACATGGTGGTGAAGCGCCTCTTCGAAAGTCGAATGCCGACGGCTTAGCGCGCGACGATCAGGCCCTTGCTGGTGACGACCACCCAGCGGCCGTCCTGGCGGCGGATCGCATCGACGCGGCCGACGCCGGGAATGGGATCGCCGGCATAGACCTCGTAGAGGCCTCCGCGGCCCTCGATCAGCGCACCGCCGTTCGAGACGTCACGCAGGACCCAGCCGTCGATCGTCGGGAGCCGGCCGACCTCGGTCCTGGGCGCGGCGGGTACCGGAGCCGGTGCGGCGGCCGCGGTCGCAACCTGGGTCGGCGCGATCGAGCCGGTGGTTTCCCTGGCGGGCGCCGCGGCTGCGGCCTGCGCGGGGGCGGCGGGCGGCGTCGCACGGAGCTTGTCCACAGTCTCTGACAGTTTTGCGATCCTGGCCATCGGCTCGGCCTGCGCCTTCTCGAGCTTGTCGAGGCGGTCGTTGGCCCGGTTGAACTGGCTGAGACCGGTCTTGGAGGTGTGCTCGACATTCGCCTTGAGCGCGACGACGTCGGCATCGATCCGCGCGACGGAGGCATCCAGGGCGCTGGTGTCGGCGACCTGCGCCGGCGCCGGCGCCGGCGCGGCAAAGTGCATCATGCCGGCAGTTGCAAGCGCACCGCTGATCGCACCGACGCTGGCGGCAATCGCCACCACTGCGACCATCGCCGACAGACGGCGCTTGCCGCCGGCCTCGCGCGGCTCGTCCGCCTTCACGTGCGGGGCGAAATCTTCGCGGTCCCAGGACCGGTCGGAGGGGGCCATCACGATGAGCTTGCCGGGCTTCGGCTCGGGCTTGCTCTCGGTCTTCGGCTCAACCTTGGCCTCGAACTTCGGCACCTCGATCCGCGGCGGCTCGATCTTGACCGGATCGGGCTTGGGCGGCGCCTCATGGTCGGGGGCGATCGAGGGCGCCTCGATCCCGGCAGCTTCGACGGCCTGCGGCGCGGTCGCAGCTTCGACGACGCTCGTGTCTTGGGCAGCCTGCTCAGCCATTGGTTCGCTCACGGCTCAAATACTCCACGCTGGATTGACCTTTTGGTAACTTTCATTGCTTGCGAAATCCTTACCTTCGGACCCGCTTACCGAAATTTTAGGAAGTCATCAGGGGCCGAATTGGGCCGGGAAAGTGGAACCGGTGTGGCGGGCGTGAAACAATTTGTAATCGGGGGAAGATGAACGGCCGCGCAACAGCCGAGCCGTCGAGAGTTGGCGCGCGATCTCAACCTCGTCATTGCGAGCGCAGCGAAGCAATCCAGACTGCCACGGCGGAAAGACCCTGGATTGCTTCGCGGTGCCTGTCATCGGGCCGCGCTTTGCGCAGACCCGTTGGCTCGCAATGACGGAGTGCGAGTTACTGCCCGTCCGTCACATCACCACCGGCGCATCCGGCAGCTCGTTGCGATGTGGGCCGCCTGGCGGAAAATGCTCGGCCAGCTCGCGCGACACCGACGCGATGCCGTCGATCACGCCGCGCTCGAACTGGCCGGACCTGAACTCCGCCTCCATGGCGCGGCAGATGGTCTCCCAGCCCGCCGCGCCCACCTTCGCGTCGATGCCGCGGTCGGCGATGATCTCGACGTCGCGGTCGGCGAGCAGGAGATAGATGAGGACGCCGTTGTTGTGCGCGGTGTCCCAGATGCGCAGGTGCGAGAACACGTCGAGCGCGCGCTCGCGCGCCGGCTGGTTGCGGAACAGGGGGCCGCCGTCAAGCGCACCTTCGACGACGAAGCGGACCTGTCCGGAATGCGTGGTCTCACCCTGCTTGATCGCCTGCTCGATGCGGGCGAGCACCTTTGGCGGAAAGATCTGCTTCGCGCGCCAATGATGCTGCACGAGATGTCTGGCAATGCGCTTGATGCTCATGACCGCTACCAGCTCCCCGAGGCGCCGCCGCCGCCAAAACTGCCACCGCCGCCGCTGAAGCTGCCGCTGTCGCTCGACGAGCCGCTGCTCCAGCCACCGCCCGACGAGCCGCTCGACCACGAGCCGCCGCGCGACCTCCCTGAGCTGGGAGCCATCGCGGAAAACAGATCGGCGATGAACCCGATGACGAAGCCGAGCGCGCCGAGGGCGAGCGCGATTGCGAACGACCCGAGGATGAGCCAGGACAGCGCCGCGATGATGCCGCCGGTCGCCAATGATCCAAGCAGCCGCCCCAGCATGGCCCGAAAGAAGCCGCCGACCCCGATCGAGGCGAACAGCGTCACAATGAACAGCGGCGCAATATCGTCCAGATTGCCGAAATTCACAGTCGGCGAAGGTACTGGCAGCGGCTCGCCGTCGATGACGCGGATCATCCGATCAACGCCGTCCGAGATGCCGCCGCTGAAATCGCCCGTTCTGAATTTCGGTGTGATGATCTCGTCGATGATCCGCCGCGAGGTGACGTCGGTGAGCGCGCCTTCGAGGCCGTAGCCGACCTCGATGCGCAGATGCCGGTCGTTCTTGGCAACGACGAGGATCGCGCCGTCGTCGACCTTCTTGCGGCCGAGCTTCCAGGCCTCCGCAACCCGGATCGAGAACTGCTCGATCGTCTCCGGCTGCGTGGTCGGCACGATCAGCACGGCGACCTGGCTGCCCTTGCGCATCTCGAAATCGCGCAGTTTTTGCGTGAGCGCGGCGATGTCGCCGCTGGAGAGCGTGCCGGTCTGGTCGACCACGCGGCCAGTGAGCTGCGGCACGGCGACGTCGGCCGCGGCGGGGAATGCGAAGGCGAGGAGGAGTGCGAGCTGGAGGATGCTACACAGCAGGAAGGCAGAGCAGACGCGCCACAACCTCGCTGTCATCGCCCGCGGAGGCGGGCGATCCAGTATTCCAGAGGCCGCAGTGCTTGAACCGGGAGGCCGCGGCGTACTGGATTCCCCGCCTCCGCGGGGAATGACAGTGGTGGGCGGAGCTTGGCGCATTCGCAAAACGTCGCGCGCTTACTTCGACGGCGCAGGCGCCGGATTGAAATCGACCTTCGGTGCGGTCGAGATCGCCTTCTCGTTCTCCACCGAGAAGTTCGGCTTCTCCTTGTAGCCAAACATCATCGCGGTGAGATTGCTCGGGAACGAGCGGATGGTGACGTTGTAATCCTGCACCGCCTTGATGTAGCGGTTGCGCGCCACCGTGATGCGGTTCTCGGTGCCTTCGAGCTGGGACATCAGGTCCTTGAACAGCGCGTCCGACTTGAGCTGCGGGTAGTTTTCGGTGACGACCAGAAGGCGCGACAGCGCGCTGGAGAGCTCGCCCTGGGCGGCCTGGAACTTCTGGAAGGCCGCGGGGTCGTTCAGCACCTCCGGCGTCGCCTGGATGCTGCCGACCTTGGCGCGCGCATTGGTCACGCCGAGCAGCACGTCCTTCTCCTGCTGGGCAAAGCCCTTCACCGAGTTGACGAGGTTGGGCACGAGATCGGCACGGCGCTGATACTGGTTCACGACTTCGGACCAGTTGGCCTTGATCTGCTCGTCCTCGCTCTGAATCGCGTTGTAGCCGCAATTGGTGAGGCTGAGCGAGGCCAGCGCCGCCAGCACGGTCAGGATCTTGCGCATCAAATTTCTCCCGGTGGAATCCGGTGCAAACTACCAGATTGAACGCGCGCGGTACCAGACATCTTGTGCCGGCGGCGCGAAAAGCAGCCGATTGACGCAAGCCCCTTGCCTATCACTGGCCAACATAGTCAACTCAACGAAACAACAAGACCAAACGGAAACGCCAGGGGGAACGCGATGTCCTCGTTCGAGACCATCCTCGTGGAGCGGCCGGAGCCGGCGATTACCCGGGTCGTGATGAACCGGCCCGATGCGCGCAACGCGCAGAACCTGCAAATGACCTACGACCTCAACGCCGCCTTCGATGCCGCGGTGCAGGACGACGCGGTCAAGGTGATCATCCTTGCCGGCAATGGGCCGCACTTCTCCTCGGGCCACGACCTGCGGCCGGGCAGCAAGAATGAAGCGGGCGTCGATTTTCCGCCGATCGGAAATTGGGGCGGCTTCGCCGAAGCCAATGCCCATGGCCGCTTCGCGCGCGAGCAGGAAATATATCTCCAGATCACGCGCCGTTGGCGCAATCTGGCAAAACCTGTAATCGCCGAGGTGCACGGCAAGTGCATCGCCGGCGGCTTGATGCTGGCCTGGGCCTGCGACCTCATCGTCGCCAGCGACGATGCGCAGTTCTGCGATCCCGTGGTCACCATGGGCGTCTGCGGCGTCGAATGGTTCGTGCATCCCTGGGAGCTCGGCCCGCGCAAAGCCAAGGAATTCCTGTTCACGGCCGACAGCTGGAGCGCGCAGGAGGCGCATCAGCTCGGCATGGTCAACCAGGTCGTGCCGCGCGCGGAGCTGTCATCCCGCGTGCTGGAGCTGGCGCGCCGGATCGCATCAAAACCGTCCTTCGCGCTGAAGCTGACCAAGGAGGCGGTGAACCGCTCCGTTGACGTGATGGGCCAGCCGGCTGCAATCGACCAGGCCTTTGCCCTGCATCAGCTCTGTCACGCCCATAACCTTCAGGAGTTCGGCATGATCGTCGATCCATCCGGCCTGCATCCCTTCGTGCGCCAGCCGCCGGCGGCCGCGGAGTAGCGACATGGATCTCAATCTCAGTGACGAGCAACGGCTGCTGCGCGAAAGCGCGGAACGCTTCGTGGCCGAGAGCTACGATGCCGATCATCGCCGCAAGATGGCGAACGACCCGCTCGGCTTCAGCCCTGATGTCTGGACGCAGTTTGCCGAGCTTGGCTGGCTGGCGTTGCCGATCCCGGAGGAGTTTGATGGGCTCGGCGGTGGTGCGGTCGAGATCGGCATCTTGATGGAAGCCTTCGGCCGCGGACTGGTGTCGGAGCCTTATGTCGCGACGGTCGTGCTTGGAGCTGCGCTGATCGAGCGATGCGGCAGCACCGCGCAGAAGCAGGCGAGCCTGCCGAAGATCGCGGACGGATCGTTGAAGCTGGCTCTTGCGCATTCCGAACGCGCAGCGCGGTTCGATCTCGCAAAGGTCGCGACCGCCGCCAACAAGACCGCGCGGGGCTGGCGCCTGGCCGGCAGCAAGATCGCCGTGCTCGACGGCCATGCCGCCGACGAGATCATCGTGTCCGCGCATATTCACGATCATCGCGGGCCGTCGGGGCGGATCGGCCTGTTCCTGGTGCCGGCAACGGCGCCGAGCCTCTCGATCACCGACTATCCGCGGCTCGGTGGCGGGCGCGCCTGCAATATCGAGCTGCCCGACGTGCATGTTCCGGAGGACGCCCTGCTCGGCGACGGCCGCGACGCGCTCCCGGCCATCGAATGGGCGATCGATCGCGCCATGGCCGCGCTCGGCGCGGAAGCCGTCGGCATCATGCAGACGCTGCTGGAGACGACGCTGGAATACACCAAGATCCGGAAACAGTTCGGCCGGCCGCTGTCCGCCAACCAGGTGATCCGCCACCGCCTCGCCGACATGGCGATGCAGGTGGACGAGGCGCGCTCGATGGCGCTGCGCGCAGCGCTGAAGGCAGACAGCACGCCGATCGAGCGCGCGCGGGCCGCATCGGGCGCGAAAGCGAAGATCGGCAAATGCGCGCGCTTTGTCGGCGAGCAGTCGATCCAGCTTCACGGCGGCATGGGCGTCACCGAGGAGCTCGAGGTCGGCGCCTATTTCAAGCGGCTGGTCGCCTTCGACACGCTGTTCGGCGGCAGCGCGCACCACTATGCCCGCCACGCCCGGCTCGGCCGCGCCAGTGTGCCGGCCTGAACCGAAAGGAGCGCATCATGGACCTGTCGTTCAATGCCGAGGAGCGCGCTTTCCAGGACGAGGTGCGCGGCTTCATCGCCAAAAATCTCACCGAGGAGATGAAGCGCGCGACCGCGCTGACGCCGTCGGTGTTCTCCGACCCTGACATCGGCATGGCCTGGCAGCGCGCATTGCACAAGCAGGGCTGGGGCGCGCCGGGCTGGCCGGTCGAATATGGCGGGCCGGACTGGACGCCGGCGCAGCGCTGGATCTTCGAGACTGAGTCCGCTCGGGCCGGGGTGCCGAACGTCAACGTGATGGGCGTCAAGATGGTCGGGCCCGTCATCATCGGCTTCGGCAGCCCTGAGCAGAAGAACTTTTACCTGCCGCGCATTCTCTCCGGCGAGGATTATTGGTGCCAGGGTTACTCCGAGCCGGGCTCCGGCTCCGACCTGTCCTCGCTGAAGACGCGCGCGGTGCGCGACGGCGACGACTACATCATCAACGGCACCAAGATCTGGACCACGCATGCCCACCACGCGAGCCGCATGTTCGCACTCGTGCGCACCAGCGACGGACCGCGGCAGCAGGACGGCATCAGCTTCATCCTGATCGACATGAAGACGCCGGGCATCACGACGCGCCCGATCCTCACCATCGGCGGCGACCACGAGGTCAACCAGGTGTTCTTCGACGACGTGCGCGTGCCCGTCGCCAACCGCGTCGGCGATGAAGACAAGGGCTGGACCTATGGCAAATATCTGCTCGAATTCGAGCGCGGCTCGGGCATCGCGTCGGCCAAGCTGCGCGAGGGGCTGAAGGCGATCGCGGACCTCGCCGAGTCGGACCTGACCGGACGCGCGATCGACAGTCCGGATATCGCCACCCGCATCTCCGAAGTCGAGGTCGACATCGACGCGTTGGAGATGACCGAGCTGCGCGTGCTCTCGGCGCTCCAGACCGGGCAGAATCCCGGCGCGGTGTCGTCGATCCTGAAGCTGCGCAACAGCGAGATCCGCCAGGCCGTGACGCGGCTGGGCGCCGACGTGATCGGCCACGACGCCCTCGCCGTCGAGCCGATGCGCCCGCTCTACAAGCTCAACCGCGAGCCGGCGACGCCTGAGGAGATGCTGACGGTGGTGCCGGAATATCTCAACGGCCGGGCCTACACGATCTTCGGCGGCACGTCCGAGATCCAGCGCGACATCATTGCCAAGATGATGCTGGGGATTTGACTCTTGTAGCCCGGTGTTTGGCGTGCACAAGCGCCGCACACGCCGCTGTCGTCCCGGACAAGCGTAAGCGCAGATCCGGGACCCATAACCACAGGCGGGTGTGGTTGCGGGGACTCGGAGTTACCGGCTTCGCGCCAAACCGCTCCCTGTGGTTATGGGTCCCGGATCGGCGCGCGCTTATTGCGCGCTTGTCCGGGACGACAGTTGAGTTTGTCGCGAAAGCCAGCGCAACAAAGCGTTGCGCTTAACCCGCCTTCGCGTCCCTGATCGCCTGCCAGATCTTCTGCGGCGTCAGGGGCGTGTTGAGCTGGGTGATGCCGAGCTCGGCGAGTGCGTCCATCACGCCGTTGGTGACGCAGGGCGGGCCGCCGATGGCGCCGGATTCGCCGCAACCCTTGGCGCCGAGCGGATTGGTGCGGCACGGCGCGGAATCGTCCAGCGTCACCACGATCGGCGGCACGTCGTCGGCGCGCGGGATGCAGTAGTCCTGGTAGCTCGCGGTGAGGAGCTGGCCGTCGGCATCGTAGGAGACGCCTTCATAGAGCGCCTGGCCGATTCCCTGCGCGACGCCGCCATGGATCTGCCCCGTCACCAGCATCGGGTTCACGGCGACGCCGACATCGTCGACGGTGGTGTAGCGCACGACGCGGGAGACGCCGGTCTCGGGGTCGATCTCGACCTCGCAGATATGCGTGCCGTTCGGCCAGCTCGGCCCGTCAACCTCGCCTTCCGAATCGACGCTGAGTTTTGCGCCGCTCTCCTTCTCGGCAAGGTCGAACAGGCTGATGCGGCGGTCGGTGCCGACCACGGTGAGCATGCCGCCCTGGTATTCGATGTCCTCGATCGAGGTCTCCAGCACGTTTGCCGCCTTCTCGCGCGCCTTCTGGATCAGGTCATTCGACGAGACGGCCACGGCCGTGCCGCCGACGAACAGCGAACGCGAGCCGACGCTGCCAAAACCCATCGCCAGATCGGTGTCGCCTTGCACGACATCGATCTTGTCCATGGCAATGCCCAGCGTGTCGGCGATCATCTGGGTGTAGGTGGTCTGCAGCCCCTGCCCCATCGCCATGGTGCCGGAATGCAGGACGACGCGGCCCTGCGAGGTCGCGTGCAGGCTGACCTTCTCGGTATGGGCGCGGCCGCCGGTCCATTCGATGTAGGAGGTGAGCCCGCGGCCGTAGAGCAGGCCCTTCTTCTTCGCAGCCTTCTTGCGCGCGGCGAAGCCGTCCCAGTCGGCAAGCTTCACGGCGCGATCGAGCATGTGGGCGAACGCGCCGGAATCGTACACCTGCCCCGCCGCGTTGGTGTAGGGCAGCTGCGCCGGCTTGATGTAGTTGGCTTTGCGGATCGCGCGCGGATCCATGCCGATCTTTCGCGCGGCGGCGTCGAACAGGCGCTCGACGATGAAGACCGCCTCGGGCCGGCCCGCACCGCGATAGGCGCCGACCGGCGCGGTATGCGTCATCACCGACTTCACCTCGAAATGCACCAGCGGCAGATCGTAGACGCCGGTCTGCACGAACGGCCCGAGCACCAGCGGGATGATGTTCGCCGCCCCCGAGGAATAGGCGCCGGTGCAGCCGATCGATTTGACGCGGTAGGCCAGCACCTTGCCTTTCTCATCCAGCGCGAAGGACGCGGTCGAGGTGAGGTCGCGCCCATGGGTGCCGCCGACGAACTCGTCGGTGCGGTCGCCGCGCCAGCGGATCTTCTTGTTCAGTTTGGTCGCGGCGTAGGCGACGATGCCGTCCTCGGGATAGAGGTTGGTCTTCTGGCCAAAGCCGCCGCCGATGTCGCCGACCAGCACGCGCACGCTGTCCTTGGGACGCTTGAGCACGGCCTCCGCCAGCACGTCGCGGGTCGAGGCCGGTGTCTGCGACTGCACGTGCAGCAGGAGACGTCCGGTCTTCTTGTCGATCTCGGCAATGGTGGAGCGCGGCTCCATCGCGGAGGGCACGAGGCGCTGGCTGACGATGTCGAGCTCGACCATGTGCGCGGCCTTGGCAAAGGCCTCGTCCACCTTGGCGGCATCGCCGTAAGCCATCGCGCCGACGATGTTGTCGGGCGCCTCCGGCCACACCACGGGCGCGCCGGGCTTCACCGCCTCGACCGGGTCGACCACCGCGGGCTGCACGTCGTATTCGACCACGATCGCCTCGGCCGCGCTCTGCGCTTCCGCGCGGGAGGCCGCCACCACCGCCGCCACCGCCTCGCCGGTGTAACGCACGATCTCATGGGCGAGCAGCCGGCGCGGCGGCACCGTCATCGGCTTGCCGTCGGGGCGCTTGAAGATGCTCAGCGTCGGGATGCTGCCGACGTCGTCCTTGACGAGATCCGCACCGGTGTAGATCGCGGTGACGCCGGGCATCGCGGCCGCCGCGCTGATGTCGATCGAAACGATCCTGGCGTGCGCATGCGGCGAGCGCAGCACGTGCAACCACAGCGCGCCGTCTTGCGGCTTGTCGTCGATGAATTGCCCCTTCCCGGTCAGCAGCCTCAGGTCTTCCAAACGCTTGACGGGCTGGCCCGCTCCGAAACGCAAATTGCCGGGAAGAATGTTCATTCCGTGGGGTCCTCGAGGTCTTTTCGAAACTGCGGGCAGCCTTTTAGCGGATCGACCGGGGGCATACCAGCCGCGGTTTTGGGCGGGATATGCACGGATTCGTCATGCCCGGGCTTGTCCCGGGCATCCACGTTCTTCGTGCAACGGGGCAAGGCGTGGATGGCCGGGCATAGGCGAGCGGAAGCGACGCCGTCCTTCGGACGGCTATGCCCGGCCATGACGACTACGGAGAGACCTCCCGCAGCGCCGCTTCCACCACCTTGCGCGCGTCGGCCGTCAGCGCGGCCTGCGGCGGGATGGGGTCGCCGACGTCGTAGCCCTGGATCGAAAGGCCGGCCTTGATGCAGGCGGCGAGGTTGAAGCGGGCGAAGGCCTCGTTGATGCGCCACAGCCTGCGCTGGAGTGCCATGGCCTCGTCCCAGCGGCCGGCCCGGCAGAGGTCGTAGAGCGCCACGCTCTGGCGCGGGATGATGCAGGCAGGTCCCGCCATCCAGCCGAGCCCGCCGATCAGCATCACCGCGGCCGGAATGTGGGCGGAGGCCGAGAACACACGCAAGGAATCGCCGCAGCGATTCATGATCGAGAGCAGCCGGCCGGTGTTGGTCGAGGCGTCCTTGATGTAGCCGATGCGCGGATGCTCAGCGAGGCGCGCGATGATATCGAGGGTGAGGTCGGAGCGCTGGAATTGCGGGTTGGTATAGATGACGACAGGAATATCGACGGCATCCGCGATGGCGCGGAAGTAGGATTCGACCTGGGCGTCGGCGAGCGGGAAGTACGCCTCCAGGATCGCGAGAATGCCGTCGGCGCCGAGCTTCTGATAGGCCCTCGCCTGTGCCACCGCATCGGCCGTCGAGGTAGAGGCCGCACCGGCCACCACGGGCACGCGGCCCTTCGCGGCCTTGATGGTCGTCTGCACGATTGCCGTCCGCTGCGCGGCGTCGAGATAGGCGAATTCGCCGGTCGAGCCGAGCGGCGTCAGCCCATGAACGCCGGCGCCAATCAGGTCGTCGCAGAGTTTCGCGAGCACGTTCCTGTGCACCGCGCCGTCGGCATCGACGGGCGAGACGAGATACGGGAAGACACCGTGGAAATCGGGCATGTCAGGGGGCCCCCGGAAACTGGTTTGCACCTGACGGGTCTTAGCAATGCCTGCGCAGGCGATCAAACCCTGAGCAGCCGCACCCGCGTGCCCCAGGGGTCGACGGCCTCCACGCCGTCCGCAAGCGCCGTGACTTGCGTGCCGCCCTTGCGCAGGCGCTCCACCTGGGCGGCGAGAATGTCCTGCTTGGCCATCACCAGCGAGAACCAGGCAAGACCCGTGGTCTGATCGTCGCGCTGGCCGGCGCCCTGGCTCTGCCAGACATTCATGCCGAGGTGATGGTGATAGCGGCCCGACGACAGGAACGCGGCACCATTGCGCTTGCGGGTCGGGTCGAGGCCGACCGTGCCGTGGTAGAAGCTTTCCGCCTGCGCGAGATCGCCGACGCGCAGATGCATGTGGCCGATGCGCATTCCGTCCGGTGCCTTGGCGTAGTCGGGAATGCGCGAGTTGGTCAGCGACAGCAGGTCGGGGATGTTGAGCTCGTCGGTCGCCATCTTCACGCTGCCCTCGCTCCACTGCCATTGCGAGGGATCGCGGTCGGCATAGACCTCGATGCCGTTGCCTTCGGGATCGTCGAGATAGACGGATTCACTGACGAGATGATCGGCAAAGCCCGACAGCGGCACGCGATGCGAGGCGGCATGCACCAGCCAGCGCGCGAGGTCCTTGCGGGTCGGCATCAGGAAGGCGGTGTGGTAGAGGCCGGCGGCATTGCGCGGCTCGATCGCGGCATCGGGACGCGACTCGAGCACGAGCAGCGTGATGCCGGCCGTGCCGAGCTTTGCAACTGTCGCCGAGCGCTCCATCACGGCCAGCCCGATCACGTCGCGGTAGTAGTCGGCAACCGTGTCGAGATTCTTCACCCGGAGCGTCACCATGCCGACCCGCATCGGCGTGCGGCTGGCATAGGTCGGCCCGGTGCCTTGCGCAGTGCCCTCGGCGCGTGCAGCAGCCGCGGCAGCCATCGCGAGCGAGGTGGCGCCGGCAAGTTGAAGCAGGGTGCGGCGGGTGAGGTCGATGGTCATCGGTCAGGGCTCGCTGGAAGCGTTTGGGGCCGTGCGGCGCAATGTCGGCCGATTGCTACACGTTCCCGTGAGCGGCTCCCAATCACATGTTCGTCGGCCGGCGCCGGCTCTGTCCTGGCCACCCGGGCAGTTTCGCAATCGCCCGCGACATCCCAGATTGAGGACAACTTACAGGAGACCGCCATGACCGCTCCAACTCCTCTGTCTTCACTGTCGTCCGCGCTCGCGGACGTCGTGGCGCGTACCGCGCCCTCCGTCGTCTCCGTGCATTCGCATCGCTCCCGCGCGGCCGGCTTCGTCTGGAAGCCCGGCCTGATCGTCACTGCCGACGAGGCGCTGGCCGACGAGGGCGAGGTCGAGATCGGCCTCCCCGACGGCAGCCGGGTCGCCGCCACGATCGCCGGCCGCGACCATACGACCGACATCGCGCTGCTGCGTGCCGAGATTGGCGTCGCGCCGGTCAAGCTGGCCGCGACGGTCCCGCCCCTCGGCAGCCTGTCGGTTGTCGTGGCCACCAACCGTGATACGCCGAGCGCCGCGCTCGGCATGGTGTCGGCGTCCGGCAGGAGCTGGCGCTCCTTGCGCGGCGGCGACATCGATGCGCGGATCGAGCTCGACGTTCGCCTGCGTCCCGGCCAGGAAGGCGGCCTCGCGCTCGATGCGACGGGTGAAGCTTTCGGCATGGCTGTGCTCGGACCACGGCGCGTGCTGGTGATTCCGACGGCGACGATCGAGCGCATCGCGCCGCAGCTAGAGGCTCGCGGCCGCATCGCGCGCGGATATCTCGGGCTCGGACTCCAGCCGGTGCGGCTCGACGACGGTATCGGCGCGATGGTGATGAGTGTCGACAAGGCCGGGCCTTCGGCGGCCGCCGGCATTCGCCAGGGCGATGTGATCGTGGCCGTCAACGACCAGAAACTATCCGGTGTGCGCGCGCTGTCGCGGACGCTGGGACCTGCGAGCGTCGGCGCCGTGGTCGACGTCGCGGTGCGCCGCGGCGGCGAGCCGATCAACTTCAAGGTCACGGTCGGCGAGAGGCCGGAGGCGTGAGCGAGGACAAGCTGCCGGAGATCCTGCTGTCCCTGGAGATCGACGATCCCGCTCTCGCCGATCGCCTGGCTGCGCTGCTCGGCAATGTCGCCGGGCTCCGCCTTGCCGCGCCCGGCGAGCGGGCCGCCGCCACGGTCGTTGCCCGCGATCCGCGCGCGAGACCTGAGGACATCGCACTGACGCAGCGCGAGCTCGACGTGCTGGCGTTGATGGCCGAGGGCGCCTCCAACAAGATGATCGCGCGCCAGCTCGGCATCTCCGTGCACACCGTGAAATTCCATGTCGGCTCGCTGCTCGACAAGCTGGACGCCACCGGCCGCACCGATGCGGTGGCGCATGCCGCGCGCCGCGGCGTGATCGAGCTCTGAGCGGCGGCGCGGATCAATCGCCGACGGCGGTCTGCACCAGCGCGCGCATGCGGTCGGTATCGACGACGCGGCCATGGCTGATCACGATGCTAGGCGGGGCGTGGAAGCGCAGGGCCTCGGTGACGTCGGCCTGCTCGAGCACGACCAGATTGGCTGCGCAGCCGAGCCCGAGGCCATAGCGCTCGAGGTTGATCGCCGTGGCGGCGCGCGTGGTGATCATGTCGTAGAGCGTCTCGAACTCGCTTTTCTTCGTCATCCACAACAGGTGCGAGGCGAGGAACGCCACCTCCAGCATGTTGTTGCGGCCGAACGGATAATAGGCGTCGGAAATGTCGTCCTGGCCGAGGCAGACATTGATGTCCGCGCCCAGCAATTCCTTCACCCGCGCGTGCAGCGGACCGTTGTGCGGATTGCTGACGACGCTGACACGGGCCTTTCCGAGCAGCACCATCAGCTCGCGGAGATAGTTCGCGGGATAGAGCGCCATCGCCCGGCAATGATGGGCGAGCGCCCGGCCCTCGACGCCGCGC
Source organism: Bradyrhizobium niftali (assembly GCF_004571025.1). GTDB lineage: Bacteria > Pseudomonadota > Alphaproteobacteria > Rhizobiales > Xanthobacteraceae > Bradyrhizobium > Bradyrhizobium niftali. Next base: position 65,820 of record NZ_SPQT01000023.1, read on the forward strand.
GCGATCACCGCGCGCGCCATCATGTCGAGCGTGCGCATGTTGGCGTCGCCGACGTCGTCCAGCAGCATCGAGATTTCGGCGCCGTGTTCGGCCGCGAGGTCGAAGCAGAACGCGACATGGCGGCGCATGTCCTCTTCATCGGCTTCGATCCAGGGAATCCCGCCAACGACGTCGGCCCCGAGCGCCATCGCCTTGCGCATCAGACCGTCGGCGCCGGGCTCGCGAAACAGGCCGTCCTGCGGGAAAGCCACGACCTGGATGTCGACGATGCCGCGAAACTCCTCGCGGATCGCAAGCAGCGCCTTGACGCCCTCCAGCCGGGCCTTGGTGTCGACATCGGCGAAGGCGCGGATGTGGAGATTGCCGTGAAGCGCGGCGAGCGCAACCGCGCGCCGTGCGTTCGGGACGATCCAGGACGCGTCGTAATTGCTCTTCACCGCTGCGGCGAGATCGACCGCCTTCGCCGCCTCGCTCATGCCGCCGCCCTGATAGGCCTCGAGCGCCGCCTCCGACATCATCGGCAGGGTCCATACCTTGCAGAGATGCAGGTGCGGATTGACAAATGCCGGCGTCACCAGGCCGCCTTTGGCATCGACAAAGGCCTGTGCACCGAGATCGAGCCGGTTGCCGATCGCGGTGATCACGCCATCGGTGATCGCAATGTCGACGATCTCGCGGCCGCGCGTGCGAGCATTGGTGATGACGAGATCTGGCAGGCGGGACATTGCAGGACTTCCACTCGGTACGCGTGCGATCATGCAAGTTGGGTGCCGGGCTGCGCAGGCGGCGGAAACCGGAGCTGGACCGTCAGGCCCGGCGCATTGTCATGCAGCGCAATCTCGGCGCCATGAAGGCGCGCGACCGCGGCGACGAGGCTGAGACCCAGGCCGTTGCCCGGCGTGTAGCGGCTTTGTTCGAGCCGGTAGAACCGCTTGAAGACGTGGTCGCGCTGGTCGGCCGGAATGCCCGGACCGTCGTCGGCGATCGCGATCACGGCGCCGCCACCGGCGCCGCGGCAGGTCACCGTCACCTGCCCACCTTTGCAGCCGTGCTTGATCGCGTTGTCGACGAGATTGGCGACGGCATCGAACAGCAGGTCGCGGTCGCCCGTGATCGCGACCTCGCGGTCGCCGCCGAGGCTGAGACGCGTCGAAACCTGCTCGGCGGCGGCGTCGTAGAGCTCGACGACCTCGCCGGCGATCTCGGCGAGATCAAGCGCGCGGAAGGCGCTCCTGCGGGCGCGGGTCTCGATCTCCGAGATCCGGGTGATGGAGGCGAACATGCCGAGCACGGCGTCGAGATCGGCGATGGTGTCGCCGATCAGCGCGGCGTCTGCCTCGCTGTTGCGCGGAGTATGATAGGCCTTTTCCAGCCGGCCGCGCATCCGCGTCAGCGGGGTGCGCAGATCGTGGGCGACGTTGTCGCTGACCTGCTTGACCTCGCCCATCAGCGTCTCGATGCGGTCGAGCATCTGGTTGAGGTTTTCGGCGACGCGGTCCCACTCGTCGTGGCTGCCGCGCAAGGGAATGCGGCGGTCGAGACCGGACAGCATGATGGCACGGCTGGTGGCGTTGATCTCCTCGATCCGCCCCACCGTGCGCCGGGTCACCAGCACGGCTGCGAGCCCGGCGAGCACCAGGAGCAGCACCGCGACCGCGACCATGGCGAGTTCGATCGTGCCGGTGAAGCCATCGTGATCGCCGGCGGTGCCGAGCCGGCTCTCGACATAGGCGAGCGTGCCGAAATAGACATAAGCCATGATCGCCGCGACGATCAGCCCGAACGCCGCGATCGCGATCAGCGCCAGGCGGAAGGTCGAGGAATGAAGCGTCTTAGCCAGGAGCACGGAGACAATATCCGATGCCGCGGATGGTATGGATCAGCGGATAGGCCTGGGCATCGTCGACCTTGCGGCGGACGCGCCCGACATAGACGTCGATGATGTTGGTGGAGGGATCGAAATGCAGGTCCCAGACGTGCTGGAGCAGCATCGCGCGCGAGACGACGCGGCCCTCGTTGCGGACGAGATATTCGAGCAGCTGAAACTCGCGCGGCAGCAGCGGAATTTTGCGGCCGCGGCGGCTAGCGTTGCGCGCGATCAGGTCGATGGCGAGGTCGCCGACCCGCAGCAGCGTCTCCTTGGCGATGGTCTCGCTGCGGCGGCCGAGCGCCTCGAGCCGCGCAAGCAGCTCGACGAAGGAGAACGGCTTGACGAGATAGTCGTCCCCGCCGGCGCGCAGGCCGCGCACGCGGTCGTCCACCTCGCCGAGCGCCGAAATAATCAGGAAGGGCGCGGCGATGCCGTCGTCGCGCAATTGGCGCATCACGGCGATGCCGTCGATGTCGGGCAGCATGCGGTCGATCGTGATCACGGCATAGTCGCGCGCGGCGCCCTGGCTCAGGGCTTCGCGCCCCGTGGCGGCGAGATCGACCTCATAGCCGGAGGTCGTCAACTCTTCGACGAGTTGGCCTGCGGTTTCCGGATCGTCCTCGACGACCAGGATGCGGCGGTGACCTCCGGTCATGCAAGACTCCACGCGACGATCGCCACCAGACTATCCCGTTCCGGGGCTGAGCGGAACCGCCTGATGGCGATCGCGACAATGGTGCGGTACGGCGATGCGACTACCAATAGTCTCCGCACACATTGACCCATTGCCACCCATAGGGCGTCCAGCTCCTGCGCCAGCAACCGTCGTAGTAGCCAGCGTAGATGAAAGGTGCTCCGAAGAAGAAGCGATGGTGGTGCCGGAAGAAGGCGTGGCGGCCGATGAAGGGCCTGCCGTGCCAGCCGGCGCCGGCAAAGCGCGGCCCAAAGGCGGCGCGGGTCGCTAGCGGAGCCGCGGCAAAGCGAGGTCCAATGGCGGCGTGGGCGGCCATTGGCGAACCGACGAAGCGGGCACCACCAGCGCCGCCCATCCCGCTAAATCGCATGCCCCCGCCACCCATGCCGCCACCACCGACATGCATGCCGCCACCACCGAAGTGGCCACCGCCGCCAAAGCCGCCATGTCCTCCGCCGCCGAAGCCGCCGTGTCCTCCGCCGCCGAAACCACCACCTCGGGCGAGAACGGGCGAAGCGACCGCCAACGTCGCGGCCATGGCCGCCGCGACGATGCCGGTGAGAAGCCTGCTGTGCATCTGAATATCCTCCTTGTCGCGGCGACGGTCGCGCCGCTCCAGGGGATCAGATGAGGAAAATGCGCCCTAACCTTCAACTTACAAATGCGCCAGATTCTGACGCGGGTGTTAGGGAGGCGGACCGCCGAACTCTCCTCGTCATTGCGAGGAGCCCTTGCGACGAAGCAATCCGGACCGTCCAGGCGGAGGCAGTCTGGATTGCTTCGCTGCGCTCGCAATGACGACGTGGGTAGAATTCGCCGTACGTCGACGAGCTCAACTCGCGGAGGCTTTCCGACCTCTCCCCGCAACGAGCGGGGAGAGGTAAGAGACGTCTCACGCCCGTTTGCCGTTGTTCTTCTCCGCCGCGCGGCGCAGGGCTTCGGCGAGTGCGCCGCCGCCGGAGGATTCCTGCTTGCGCGGCGCCGACGAGGTCATGCGGGATGGATTGCGCGCGCCATTGTCGCGCTGCATGCCGGGGGCGTCCTTCTTGGCACCGACCTCGTCGTCGAGCCGCAGGGTCAGCGAGATACGCTTGCGGGCGACCTCGAAGTCCAGCACCTTCACCTTGACGATGTCGCCGGGCTTCACCACCTCGCGCGGATCCTTGATGAAGGTCTTCGACATCGCCGAGATGTGCACGAGACCGTCCTGGTGCACGCCGATGTCGACGAAGGCGCCGAAGGCGGCGACGTTGGTCACGGTGCCCTCGAGGATCATGCCCTTCTTGAGATCCTTGATCTCCTCGACACCTTCCTTGAACACGGCGGCCTTGAACGCCGGACGGGGGTCGCGGCCGGGCTTTTCGAGCTCGCGCAGGATGTCGGTGACGGTCGGCAGGCCGAAGGTCTCGTCGACGAAATCCTTCGGCTTCAGCGTGCGCACGATCTCGCTGCTGCCGATCAGCGCCTTGATGTCGCTCTTGGTGGCCGCGAGAATCCGGCGCACCACCGGATAGGCTTCCGGATGCACACCGGAGGCATCGAGCGGATCCTCGCCGCCGAGAATGCGCAAGAAGCCCGCGCACTGTTCGAACGCCTTCGGCCCGAGCCGCGGCACGTCCTTGAGCGCCTTGCGCGACTTGAACGGGCCATTGGCGTCACGATGTGCCACGATGCTCTGCGCAAGGCCCGAGCCCACGCCCGACACGCGGGCGAGCAGCGGCGCCGAGGCGGTGTTGACGTCGACGCCGACGGCGTTCACGCAGTCTTCGACCACGGCATCGAGCGACTTGGCGAGCTTGGCTTGGCCGAGGTCGTGCTGATACTGGCCGACGCCGATCGCCTTCGGCTCGATCTTGACGAGCTCGGCGAGCGGATCCTGGAGCCGCCGCGCGATCGAGACCGCACCGCGCAGGGTGACGTCGAGACCGGGCAGCTCCTCCGAGGCAAAGGCCGAGGCCGAATAGACCGACGCGCCGGCTTCCGACACCACGATCTTGTTCATCTTCAGCTCGGCCAGGCCCTTGACGAGATCGCCTGCGAGCTTGTCGGTCTCGCGCGAGGCCGTACCGTTGCCGATCGCGATCAGCTCGACACGGTGCTTCAGCGCGAGCTTGCCGAGGATCGCGAGCGACTCGTTCCACTGCCGCTGCGGCTCGTGCGGATAGATCACGGCGGTATCGACGACCTTGCCGGTCGCGTCGGTGACGGCGACCTTGACGCCGGTGCGGTAGCCGGGATCGAGCCCCATGGTGACGCGGGTGCCGGCGGGCGCGGCCAGCAGCAGGTCGCGCAAATTGGACGCGAACACGCGCACGGCCTCGGTCTCGGCCGCATTCCACAGCCGCATGCGCAGGTCGATGTTGAGATGCACCTGGATCTTGGTGCGCCAGGCCCAGCGCACGGTGTCGATCAGCCAGCGGTCGCCGGCGCGCTTGAGGTCGGCGATGCCGAACCGCTTCATGATCTTCAATTCATAGGCGCTCGGCACGCCCGGTGGCGGCGCTTCCGCCTCGGCCTGAATCTGCAGATCGAGGATTTCTTCCTTCTCGCCGCGGAACATCGCCAGGATGCGGTGCGAGGGCAGCCGGGTCAGCGGCTCGGAGAACTCGAAATAGTCGGCGAATTTCTCGCCCTCGGTCTTCTTGCCGTCGCGCACCTTGGAGGCCATGCGCGCATTGGTCCACATCTCCTCGCGCAAGGCACCGATCAGGTCGGCGTCTTCGTCAAACCGCTCGACCAGGATGGCGCGGGCGCCATCAAGTGCGGCGGCGGCGTCAGCCACACCCTTCTCGGCGTTGATGAAGCCTTCCGCCACGACCTTGGGGTCGTTGCCGGGCTCCGCCATCAGTTGATTGGCGAGCGGCTCGAGACCGGCTTCCTTGGCTATCTCGGCCTTGGTGCGGCGCTTCGGCTTGAACGGCAGATAGATGTCTTCCAGGCGCGCCTTGCTGTCGGCGGCCATGATCGTGGCTTCGAGTGCGGCATCGAGCTTGCCCTGCTCGCGGACCGATTCGAGGATCGCCTTGCGGCGGTCTTCGAGCTCGCGCAGGTAGCCCAGGCGCTCCTCCAGGGTGCGCAATTGCGCGTCGTCGAGCGCACCGGTCGCTTCCTTGCGGTAGCGGGCGATGAAGGGAACCGTGGCGCCGCCGTCGAGCAACGTCACTGTCGCCTCGACCTGCTCCGCCCGTACCCCAAGCTCCTGCGCAATTTTCTGGTTGATATTTGCCACGCGAGAATCCCTCTCTCCAAGCACGCGACGCAAACCGAAATCCGGTCGCGGGACGCCGCTTATGGACCAACCGAGGTTGATTCATCAAGGTGCCGCGCGCAACCGTCGACAGACGATTTTTTTGTCGAACCGATGCGATCTCGCCACAATCGTGGGGATGGCGAAGGCTCCTCTGTTGCGTTGCGCCGGACCAAAATAGCAGCCCCGTCATCCTGAGGTGCGCACGCCGCAGCGCGCATAGCGCTGCGGAGGAAGCCTCGAAGGATGAACGGCCGAGATACAGCCGGGCCGTGCATCCTTCGAGGCTCGCCCAGCGACGCGTTGCGCCGCAGGGCTCGCACCTCAGGATGACGGATGAAAGGTTGCTGCCAGTGGCTTGACATCCGCCTCCGTTCCACGGCTGTTTGCACCGCCGGACCACCGAACTCTGAGGACCAGCAATGCGGACGACATCGGTCGGCGTCATCAGGATCGTCACCAAGGGCCCAGGCGACGTCTCCGGCCTCATGGCCATGATCGGCGCCGGCGCGATCGATCCGAGGGAGATCCTCGCCATCCTCGGCAAGACCGAGGGCAATGGCGGCGTCAACGACTTTACCCGGGAATATGCCGTCGCCGCGCTGTGCACGGCGCTGGCGCCACAGCTCAGCCTGTCCCCGGAGGAGGTCGAGCAGCGCATCGCCTTCGTGATGTCGGGTGGCACCGAAGGCGTGCTCAGCCCGCACATCACCGTGTTCACGCGCCGCGAGGTCGAGCGGCCGCCGGCGGGCTTGTCGGGCAAGCGCCTGAGCATCGGCATGGCGCACACGCGGGACTTCCTGCCCGAGGAGCTCGGACGCGCCGCGCAGATCGCTGAGACGGCCGCGGCCGTGAGGGCCGCGATGGCGGACGCCGGCATCACCGACCCCGCCGACGTCCATTTCGTGCAGATCAAGTGCCCGCTGCTCACCAGCGATCGCGTCGAGGCCGCAAGCGCACGCGGCCACAAGACGGCGACGACCAGCGCCTACGGCTCGATGGCCTATTCGCGCGGCGCCTCCGCGCTCGGCGTTGCGGTCGCGCTCGGCGAGACCGGCTCCGACATCAGCGACGAGGACGTGCTGCGCCGCTACGATCTGTTCTCCAAGGTGGCGTCCACCTCGGCCGGAATCGAGCTGATGCACAACGTCGTCATCGTGCTCGGCAATTCGGCGGCATCGGTCAGCGAATTCGAGATCGGCCACGCCGTGATGAGCGATGCGATCGACGCCGCCGCAGTGACGTCGGCGCTGAAGAGCGTCGGGCTTGGCGTCGCGCCACAAGCGGAAGCCGGCCGCGAGCTCGTCAACATCTTCGCCAAGGCGGAAGCCTCGCCTGATGGCAGCGTGCGCGGCTTTCGCCACACCATGCTGGAGGACACCGACATCAGCTCGACGCGCCACGCCCGCGCCGCGGTCGGCGGCCTGATCGCAGGCCTTGCCGGCACCGGCGCGGTCTACGTTTCCGGTGGCGCCGAGCATCAGGGCCCCGCGGGCGGCGGGCCGGTTGCGGTGATCGCGCGACTATCGGATTGAGACGGCCGGCCTCCCTGGTCGTGCGACCTCTCCGCCCCATGCAACCCTGCCCTTCGCGCCGGCTCAGTTGATTCACGCAGGGTCCATGCGAAAGGAAGGAACGTCGCATCTAGGGAATTGAATTTCATGACTTTGCCGATGAGCTGGAACGAGTGGGCGCAGCACGATGGCGTGGGGCTGGCGGCGCGCGTCCGCAAAGGCGAGCTGACGCCGAAGGACCTGGCCCGCCAGGCCGCTGCTGCCGTCGCCAAGGTCAATCCGGCGCTGTCGGGCGTGGTCGAGCTGTTCGAGGACGTGATCGCCGACCCGGCCAGGGACGGCGCCAACCTCGCCGGCCCGTTCGCCGGCCTGCCCTTCCTGATGAAGGATCTCGGGCCGACCATGAAGGGCCGGCTCCAGGAGATGGGCTCGCTGCTGATGCGCGGCAATCGCGCGAGCGCCGACACGTTCCTGACCGGCAAATTCCGCCAGGCCGGACTGAACCTGATCGGGCGCACCACGACGCCGGAATTCGGCGTGTGCAGCTCGGCCGACAATCCGGCCGTCTACGTCACGCGCAATCCCTGGAATACCGACTACACCACCTGCGGCTCGTCGGCGGGCAGCGCCGCGATGGTTGCCGCCGGCGTGGTGCCGATCGCGCATGCGACCGACGGCGGCGGCTCGATCCGCATTCCCGCCGGCGTCAACGGCAATATCGGGCTGAAGGTCTCGCGCGGCGTGTTCTCGCTCGCCCCGCACATGTCCGACCTCACCGGGCTCGTGTCGATCCAGGGCTGCCAGTCGCGCTCGGTGCGCGACACCGCCGCCTTCGTCGATCACGCCCGCGGGCCTGCGCCCGGCGAGTTCATGCCGTTCTGGACCACGGCGCAGCCCTATTCCGAGATGATCAAGCGCGATCCTGGCAAGCTTCGCATCGCGCTGTCGCACACATGGGGCGACTACACCGCGACGCCTGAGATCGCGGCCGAGCTGGAGAAGACCGGCCGCTTCCTCGAAGGCCTCGGTCATCACGTCGACTATGCGCTGCCCGAGCTCGATTTCCGCGCCGCGTTCGCGGCGCAGACGACCTGCTACATCTCGAATTTCGCGGTGGTGATCTCCAACATGCTCGCCGCGCGCGGACTCGAAAAGCCGCCGGAAGATCTCATCGAGCCCATGAACGTCAGGATCTGGGAAGCCGGCCGGCACACGAGCTTCGCCGAGCGGGCGAAGATGCAGGGCGTGTTCAACACAACGTCACGCGGCTTCGGCGCGTTCTTCGAGCAATGGGACGTGATCCTGACGCCGATCACCGCGCTGCCGACGCCGAAGGTCGGCACCAGGGAATATCTCACCATCTCCGACAATCCCGACGTGCTCGACTGGTTCGGCAATCTCTGGCGCTTCTTCGCCTTCACGCCGCTCGCCAATCTCTGCGGCATGCCGGCGATCTCGATGCCGATGGCAACCCAGGACCACGACCTGCCGCTCGGCATCCAGGCGATCGCCAAGCAGGCCAATGACGGCCTGCTCCTGCAACTCGCCGCCCAGATCGAGCGCGCGCTCGACGGCAAGTGGAACGGCGGCAGGAAACCGAAGGTGCATGTGAGCTGAGGAGCTGCGATCGCGGCGACATGCGACCGCGATGCCGCCTCAGTTCTTCACCGCCGGGATCTCCTCATTCGGCTGCTGCTGCCCCTGCTTGTACATCGCGAGCGCCTTGTCGAGCGCTTCGCGCAAGGCAAGCGCCGCGGCCACGCTGCAACGCAAGTGCGCGGTCTGGATCACGTCGACCCTGACCGCGGCGCCAACCGGCATCAGCAAGTTCGCGGCGAGCTCGATCTGGATCGCGCCGTTGTGATGGCCGAAACAGGACGCACCGTCGAAATAGATGATCGGCGCCCGCTCGGAGCTCGAGCTCGAAATGGTGACCGGCCCCTGATTGGTGCCGGGTGTTTCGGGGTCGGCCATAAGCGCTCCTTGCGGCTAGTCGAACGAACGAAGCGCCCACCATCGGCGCTTCGACCCGCCCTGTCGAGGCCCAACCGCCGGCAGACCTGCCACATGACGCGTATTCGGGGTTTTGCGCGGCGCCCGGCACTGGTCTAGAACATCGCCATGTCCAGCTCATCGACGCCAAGCCTGCCTGCCACGCTCCCGTTCGAGGAACTCGCCGAGGCCATCAAGGGCCGCCGCTCCGACTACGGCCATATCAGCGGGCTCCAGCTCGACCGCTTCGCACCCGGCGAGGCCTGGTCCAGCCTGCCCTACCGTCCCGTCTTCGTCGGCGACACCGAGACCGGGGTGCTGCATGGTGGCGTCGTCACCGCGATGCTGGACGAGAGCTGCGGCATGGCGGTGCAGCTCGCGCTCGACGGCACGCGCGCGATCGCAACCCTCGACCTGCGTATCGACTATCAGAAGCCGGCGACGCCGGGCCTCGACATCAAGGCGCATTCGGTCTGCTACCGCACCACGCGCTCGATCGCCTTCGTGCGCTCCACCGCGTATCAGGAGTCCGAGGACGATCCGGTCGCGACCGCGACCGCCTGCTTCATGATCGGAGCCAATCGCACCAACATGCTCGCCGACCGCAGGATGGATTCGCGCAGCATCCCGACCCTGGAGGCGCCGGAGGATCCGGATGGCCCATTCGCCCGCAGCCCGTTCGCGCGCTGCCTCGGCATCCGCGTCAACGACGACGGCACGCTGACGATGCCGTTCTCGCCGAAGATCATTGGTAACCCGATCCTGCCCGCGATCCACGGCGGCATGACCGGCGCCTTCCTCGAGACCACGGCGATCATCGGGGTGGCGCACGAGCTCGGCGCCGCCGCGCCGCCCAAGCCGATCGGGCTGACCATCAACTACTTGCGCTCCGGCCGCGCGCTCGACAGCTTTGCCAATGTCTCGATCGTGAAGCAGGGCCGACGCATCGTCGCCTTCGAGGCGCGGGCCTGGCAGGACGACGCGGACAAGCCGATCGCCACCGCCTTCGGCCATTTCATGCTGCGGCCAACGCCCGGAAGTGACGAGGAATAGGCGCATTTTCCCTTGACGGCGAGGGACCGGGCCACAACGATAGCGTGGTTCCTGCGAGAGGTATTGGATTGCGGCATCCGCTCGACATCGTCGCCATGTTCGCCGCGCTCTGGCTGCTGGCGTCGATGGTGCTCGACGCGGTGACGCCGAAGGAGCTGACCGCGGTGATGATCGGCATCGCGATCGGGCCTGCCGTGGTCATCACCGCGGTGTTCTACTATCTGCGCTGCCCGCGCACGGATTTCGCGGTGATGTTCGCCGCGCTGTGGCTGATCTCGGACATCGCCATCGCCTTCATCTCGCCGAAGGAGCTGCCGCATTTCCTGATCGTGCTCGGCTTCGTGCCGGCCCTGCTGATCGGCGGCGTCCTGCACTGGCAGCGCTTCCAGCACCGCCACGAGCGGCTGCCCGCGCCTTCGGTGAAGCGGGGCTAGCGCGGCAAGAGGTTGGTCTTCGCGAGATCCAGCACCTCGTCGCCACGGCCGTTCATCACCGCGCGCAGCACCCAGAGGCTGAAACCCTTGATCTGCTCGGGCGTGATGGTCGGCGGCATCGACAGCTCCTGCTTGGCGGTGACGACGTCGAGCAGCGCCGGCCCGTTGTGAGCCAGCATCTCCTTCATCGCGCCCGGGAGCTCGCCGGGGTCCTCGACGCGCTTCGCGAAGATCCCCATTGCGCGCGCCATCGCGGCGAAATCAGGATTTTGCAGGTCGACATTGGTGTCGACGAAGCCGGCGGCTTTCATCTCCAGCGCGACGAAGCCGAGCACGCCGTTGTTGAAGACGACGACCTTCACCGGCAGCTTCATCTGCGTCAGCGTGATCAGATCGCCCATCAGCATGGTGAAGCCGCCGTCGCCCGAGAGCGAGATCACCTGACGGCCGGGCTGCGAGGCCTGCGCCCCGATCGCCTGCGGCATCGCGTTGGCCATCGAGCCGTGCACGAAAGAGCCGATCAGCCGGCGTCGACCGTTCATCTCGAGATAGCGCGCCGCCCACACCGTGGGCGTGCCGACATCGGCGGTGAACACGGCATCCTCGGACGCATGGTCGCTGATGACCTTTGCGAGATATTGCGGATGGATCGGCTTGCTGCCGGGGGTGCCCCTGGCGAGCGAGTCCAACCCTTCGCGCGCCTTCCTGTAATGCGCAGCGGCATCGTCGAGATGCTTGCGCTGCGTCTTCGTCTTCAACAGCGGCAGCAGCGCCTCGATGGTCAGCTTGACGTCACCGACGAGGCCGAGGTCGATCCTGCACCGCCGTCCCAGATTTTCCGGGCGGATGTCGATCTGCGCAATCTGGCAGTCGGTCGGGAAGAACTGCTTGTAGGGGAAATCGGTGCCGAGCATCACCAGCGCGTCGCAGGCATGCATGGCGGCATAGCCGGAGGAGAAGCCGATGAAGCCGGTCATGCCGACATCGTAGGGATTTTCGTATTCGACGTGCTCCTTGCCGCCGAGCGCATGCACGATCGGGCTCTTCAAGGCTTCCGCAAGCTGCATCAACGGGGCATGCGCGCCGGCGCAGCCACGGCCGCAGAACAGCGTGATGCGCTCGGCACCGTTCAGGAGGTCGGCCAGCGCCTTCAGCTCATCGGCCGCAGGCACGACCCTCGGCGCCGACAGCGCGAGCCCCCGCGCCGTCGAGAGCGCGCGCTTCGGCGGGGCGCGGAAAGCGACGTCGCCGGGCATGGCGATGACGGCGACGCCGCGCAGGCCCACGGCCGCGCGGATGGCGTTCTCGATCACGAAAGGAAGCTGGCTCGCATCCGAGACCAGCTCGCAATAATGACTGCATTCCCGGAACAGGTTTTGCGGATGGGTCTCCTGAAAGTAGCCGCCGCCGATTTCGGCCGACGGAATCTGCGCCGCGATCGCCAGCACGGGGACGCGGCTGCGATGCGCGTCGAACAGGCCGTTGATGAGATGCAGATTGCCCGGGCCGCAGGAACCCGCGCAGACGGCAAGGCTTCCGGTCATCTCGGCTTCGCCGGCGGCTGCGAACGCCGCAACCTCCTCGTGCCGGACATGGACCCATTCGATGGTGCCGCGGCGCCGCAGCGCCTCCGTAAAAGCATTCAGGCTGTCGCCGACGATGCCGTAGATCCGCTTGACGCCGGCCTGTTCGAGCGTTGCCACGAACAGATCGGCCACGTTGTTGATCGCCACGTCGGTCTCCTGATCTCGCTGGTACGGCAAGATAGGATAATGCGCGACCGTGACGGGATCACGGCTGGTTTATTGCGAGGTCAGTCTTTCGCAATCGCCCGATCGTAGGCCGCGATCGTCACCTTTGCGCGAGCTGCGACATCCGCCGCATTCATGCCGGGCTTATAGAGGCCGGAGCCGAGCCCGAATGCGGTCACGCCGCCCTTGATATACTCCGCAAAATTCTGGTCGGAGACGCCGCCGACGGCTGCGATCATCACGCCGGCCGGCAGCACCGCGCGAATCGCGGCAATGCCGGATGCGCCGAGCACGCTTGCCGGAAAGAATTTCAGGCCCGATGCGCCCGAGCGCGCGGCAAGCAGCGCCTCGGTCGGCGAGAACACGCCCGGCAAGGTCACCATGGCGTACTGATGGGCACGCGCGAGCACCTGCGTATCCACATTCGGCGAGACCATCAGCTTACCGCCGACGTCATTGAGACGATCGACATCTGCGGTGGTCAGCACCGTGCCGGCGCCGATCAGCACGCCGGCCGGCGCGAGCTTCGCGGCGGTGGCGATCGAGCGGAACGGGTCGGGCGAATTCAGCGGGATCTCGATCGCCGTCATGCCGGCCTCGATCAACACGCTGACGATCGCCTCGGCCTCCTCCGGCTTCACGCCACGGAGGATCGCGACCAGCGGCCGCTGCATCGGGGGAAAGGGAATGCTCATCTCAAGAATCCTTCTTAACTCGTCCAGATGGCCGCGGCTGCCATCGACAGGCCGCGGCGGACGGCTTCATCCGCATCGATCGGCGTCACGATCACCGGCAGCGCGTCGAAGGCGAGCCGGTACAGCATGGCGAGCCGCCCCGAGGCAATCAACGTGACGCCGGCTTTCGGCACGGCGCCGGAGAGACCCGCCGCCAGCTCGACACCGATCAAGGTGCCCGACAGCGTCTCGCGCGCCGCAGCCGGCGTACCGCCGAACAGCAGCTGCCGCGACCGCGCACCGAAGAGGAGATTGGCCGCAAAGGCCGGCGCCTCAAACGCGGCTTTCACCGCCGCCTTGAAGCTCGCGACATCCTCGGCGTCATCGGCACCGGCGACCGCGAGCGACAGGATCGTCTCGCGCGACACGACGCTGAACAGCTCGCCGGTCATGAAGGTGGAGAAATGCGCGACCGTGCCGTCTTTCACCCGCACCCATTTCGAATGCGTTCCGGGCATGCAGACCAGCGCTTCGCCGGCGGCCGCGAGGCCGAGCGCGCCGAGCAATTGCGTCTCCTCGCCGCGCATCACATCCGGTGCCTTGACGTCGCGCTGCGCGATGCCGGGCAGGATGCGGATATCACGCGCCCCGCCCGGCACGCGCACGGCCTGCTTCAGGATGGCGGCGAGCGGCGCCGGCGTGTCGACATAGCCGGCCTCGACCCAGCCGGTCTTGGCGCCGGCCATGCCGCAGACCAGAACGGGCAGATGATCCGGCGCTTCGATCGCCGCAAGATGCGATTGCAGCACGCCGGCAAATCCGATCTTGGCCGCCGCCAGCATGCCTTCATCGCTACGGCGTTCGGCCAGGACCCGGCCGGCCCGATCGATCAGCCACAGGCGGAAGCTGCTGGTGCCCCAGTCCACCGCAACATAGGCGGGTTCGCTCATCTCGGTTCTTGTCCTCGTCTCACCGGCAAGACGCCGTCTCGCGACAATGAGACGACGGCCAGCAAATTCGCCCCGGGATATCGGCTATTGCCACCGCAAACCAGCGTTTTCTCGCAGGCCTGAGACGCTGCCGCGCTGGCACACCGCTTGCTCATGCCTCTCCGCTCACATCCGTGAACCGCGCAGCAAGACGCGTCAACTATGGAGAGGAAACCCATGGAGATCGGCTATTTCACGATGCCTTCGCATCCGCCGGAGTGCGGCCTGAAGGAAGGAAACGACTGGGACCTGCAAGTCATGCGCTGGCTCGACGAGCTCGGCTATCAGGAGGCCTGGGTCGGCGAGCACCACACCGCACCATGGGAACCCAATCCCACGCCGGATCTCCTGATCGCGCAGGCGTTGATGCAGACCAAGCGCCTGCGCATCGGGCCGGGCGGCTTCCTGCTGCCCTATCACCACCCGGCCGAGCTCGCCAACCGCGTCGCCATGCTCGACCACATGTCCGAAGGCCGGCTCAATTTCGGCGTCGCGGCCAGCGGCCTGCCGAGCGACTGGGCGATGTTCAACGTCGACGGCATGAGCGGGCAGAACCGCGACATGACTCGCGAAGCGCTGGAGATCATCCTGAAGATGTGGACCGATCCCGCGCCCTGGACCTACAAGGGCAAATTCTGGACGGTGACCAAGCCGGACACGATGTTCGACTTCCTCAAGCCTCACATCAAGCCGCTGCAGGCACCGCATCCGCCGATCGGCGTCGCCGGGCTGTCGAAGAACTCGGACACGCTGAAGCTCGCCGGCGAGCGCGGCTTCATCCCGATGAGCCTCAACCTCAATCCCGCCTATGTCGGCAGCCATTGGGATTCGGTCGAGATCGGTGCGGCGAAGACCGGCCGCAAGCCGAACCGGCAGGACTGGCGGCTGGTGCGCGAAGTCTTCGTCGCCGACACCGACGCGGAGGCCTGGAAGCTCTCGACCGGCGACATGATGGGCCGGATGATGCACGAGTACTTCCTGCCCCTGCTCGGCCATTTCGGCTTCAAGGACTACCTGAAGCACGCGCCCGACGTGCCCGACAGCGACGTCACCGTCGAATATTGCGCCAAGCGGAACTGGATCGTCGGCTCGCCCGCGACAGTCGCCGAGAAGATCGAGAAGATCTACGACGAGGTCGGCGGCTTCGGCGTGCTGCTGGTGTTCGGCTTCGATTACAAGCACAAGGCCGAGGCCTGGCACCACTCGCTCTCGCTGCTCAGCAACGAGGTGATGCCGCGCCTGAAGCATCTCGGCTCCGCGAAGAAGGCGGCTTGACCCGACGCGGATGCGGCGCGATCGTGCCGCATCCGCACCCGTTTCGGAGATTTCCACGTGAGCGTGGACGCAAAGGATTTCAAGCATGCGATGCGCCAATGCGCCGGCGCCGTCGCGCTGGTCACGGTCAGTGCCGAGCACGGCAAGCGCACCGGGCTCACGGTCACGTCGGCCTGCTCGCTGTCGGACAATCCACCGTCGCTGATCGTCTGCGTCAACCGCAACGCCAGCGCGCATGCGCGCATCCGCGAGGAAGGCGCCTTCGCGATCAACTTCTTGCACGAGGACCACGCGCTGCTGGCGCTCACCTTCAGCGGCCAGAAGGGCGTCAATGGCGACGACCGCTTTGCGTTCGGGCAATGGACGCGCGGGGCCACCGGCGCACCGGTGCTGACGGATGCGGTAGCCGCGTTCGATTGCGAACTGGCGCAGGAGTTCGAGACCAAGACGCATTCGATCTTCGTCGGCGAGGTCCGCGGGGTGTCGCATTCCGACGGGGCTGCACCGCTCGTCTATCTGCGCAGCAGCTTCCACGTTCCTCACGAAATCCGCGGCACCGTGACAGTCGGCGACCTCGATTCACGGCATCTGAGCTGGACGGATTTTTCGTAAGGGCGGCATCGCAGGTGCGCTCCCTCGCCCCGCTTGCGGGGAGAGGGTTGGGGTGAGGGGGAGTCTCCACGGGGACGGCAATAGTTGGACTCGCGGAGAGTCCCCCTCACCCGCCGCGCTTCGCGCGTCGGCCTCTCCCCGCAAGCGGGGAGAGGCGAAGCCTGGGACTCGCTCCTCGACGCTACTGCGCGGTCTCGATCTTCAGCTGCTTGATCTTGCGATACAGCGTGGCGCGGCTGAGCTTCAGCGCACGCGCCGCTTCTGTCACGCGGCCGCCGTGCTTGCGCAGCGCCTCGACGATCGTCGCGCGCTCGGCCGCAGCGAGGTCCGGTTCCGCCGCACGGCCGCCGAACGGCGGCAGATCGAGATCGGCATCGGCGATGACGCCGTTCTCCGCGGTGCAGCCGGCAAGCCGCAGCACGTGTCGGAGCTGGCGCATGTTGCCGGGATAGTGATAGGCCGAGAGCAACGCCCAGGCTTCGTCCGACAGGCGGCAATTGAGCGCTTCCTCGCGTGCGATCTGGCGAATGATGTCGTCGCGGTCGGCGCGCTCGCGCAAGCTCGGCAGCTTCACCTCCATGCCGCGGAGACGAAAATAGAGATCGGCGCGAAAGGCACCCTCCTCCGCCATGCGGCCGAGATCGCGATGGGTGGCGCTGATCAGGCGGATGTCGACCGGCACCGGCTTGAGCGCGCCGAGCGGCCAGACCTCGCGGTTTTCCAGCACGCGCAAGAGGCGCGTCTGCAGCGCGATCGGCATGTCGCCGATCTCGTCGAGGAACAGCGTGCCGCCGTCGGCCTGCACGATCAGGCCCTTCGAGCCCTCGCGCCGCGCGCCGGTGAAGGCCCCGGCCTCGTAGCCGAACAGCTCGGCATCGATCAGGCTCTCCGGCATCGCCGCGCAGTTCAGCGCGACGTAGTGGTTGCGCGCGCGGTTGCTGGCGGCGTGAATGGCGCGCGCGAACACGTCCTTGCCGACGCCGGTCTCGCCATGCAGCAGCACCGGCAGATTGTGATCGCCGATGCTCCTGAGCCGCTTCACGCTTCTGATCAGGCCGGGATCGCGGCCGGCGAGCCGACTCAGAGCATCGAAGCGATCGACAGGCGCATCGCGGCGCGGAGCGTATGATCTCGCGCGCAGCGGTGGGGCGACATGGCCCTGGCCCAACGGACTGCCATCGGCGCGGCGCAGGTCAACAACATCGTCCGCACTGCGCGCGGCGTGATGATCGAACTTGATGTAACGCGACAGGTCGATACCCGATGCGATCATGCCGTCGGTGAGGCCGAGCAGCGCACGCGCGGAACGGCAGGCGCCGACGATGCGGCGGTCGTCGTCATAGGCGAGCAGGCCGCTGCCGCCGTCACCCGGCACCGTCGCGATCCAGGCGTTGCGGAAATGGCCGCGGAAGATCGCGCCCTCCATCCGCCGCGTCGCCTCCATGGTCACCGCGAGCGCGAGCTGATGCGCGGCGCGTTCGAGATCCTCGCGGCAGGAGGTGATGTTGATGGCACCGGCGAGCCGCCCGGCCTGGTCGAACAGCGGCGCCACGGCGCAGGAGAACATGTGCCACTGCGCGCGAAAATGCTCGTCGCGATGCACCAGGATCGGCTTCTGCTCGGCGAGTGCGGTGCCGAGCCCGTTGGTGCCCTCACAAGTCTCGGCGAAGTTCGAGCCGGTGTAGATCTTCCAGTCCAGAAACATCCTGGCATCGGCTTCGCCCGGAAGCCGGCTGAACAGCATGGTCGCGTTCACATCGGCCAGATTCACGCAGTAGCCGGCGTCGCGCAGCACGCGGGCGAGGTCGTCGAGCTCGGGCGTTGCGAGCCGGATCGTCTCCTCCATCGGCTCGGCGACCTGCCGGATCTCTGCCTCGGTAAGCGTCTGCGGCGGGCCCTGGCGGGCGGGATCGAGCTTGTGGCCGATCAGGCAGCGCCGCCAGGAATTGGCAATCCGCGAAGAGGCATCGACGTCGGCCACGTGATTGGCGACGGACAAGACACGGGCGACATGGTTCGAGGCCGAAAGGCTGGCCATCGCGGACGTCTCCACCCTGTATTATTGTGCAAAGTCTGGCAGCACGGGTGGGGATGTCAATCGGGAACCGGAAAGGCTGAGCGCAATCAAAAATTGCTGCACCGCCCTCACCACGTATCGATACAGGGCCGCTTCTTCGTCGTCCTCGGCTCGGGCTTCGGCACTGACCTAAGCCCCGCCATGATCCAACGCCGCGTCTCCGCGGGGTCGATGACGTTGTCGATCTCGAACACGGACGCGATCGAGACCGCCTTGCCGTTGGCGTAGAGCTCGGCGACCTTGTTACGGTAATAGGTCTCGCGCTCTTCGGGATCGGCGATCGCCTCCATCTCCTTGCGGAAGCCGAGGCGGACATAGCCTTCGAGGCCCATGCCGCCGAATTCGCCCGTCGGCCAGGCCGCGGTGAAGAACGAGGCATGGAAGCCGCCGCCGATCATCGACTGCGCGCCCAGCCCATAGCCCTTGCGCAGCACGATGCCGAACAGCGGCACGGTGAGGCTAGCGCCGGTCACGAACATGCGCGAGACGTGGCGCACGATCGCGGTCTTCTCCGCTTCCGGACCGACCATGAAGCCGGGCGTGTCGCAGAGCGAGACGATCGGCAGATCGAAGGCGTCGCACAGCTGGAGGAAGCGCGCGGCCTTGTCGCCGGCATCGGCATCGATGGCGCCGCCGAGATGGCGCGGGTTGTTGGCAATCAGGCCGAACGGCTTGCCTTCGATGCGGATCAGCGCGGTGATCATGCCGACGCCGTAGTCGCGGCGCAGCTCCAGCACGGAATCCTTGTCGGCGACGAGATCGATCACGCTGCGGATGTCGTAGACGCGCAGGCGGTTCTCGGGGATGGCGCGGCGGAGCAGGCGCTGATCGGCGGCTTGCCACTCCGTCACCGCGCCCTGGAAATAGGACAGGTATTTCTGCGCAACGGACGTCGCCTCCTCCTCGTCCTCGACGAGGATGTCGATCACGCCGTTCGGCGACTGGAACGAGACCGGGCCGACCTCGGCCGGGTGGTACACGCCAAGGCCGCCACCCTCGATCATGGCGGGGCCGCCCATGCCGATCGAGGCGTTCTTGGTCGCGATGATCACGTCGCAGCAGCCGAGCATCGCGGCATTGCCGGCAAAGCAATAGCCGGAGACGACGCCGATCACAGGCACAAGGCCGGAGAGCCTTGCGAACTGCACGAAGGACGGGCCGTCGAGACCTGTCATGCCGAGCCGGTCGGTGTCGCCGGGCCGGCCACCGCCGCCCTCGGCGTAGAACACCAGCGGCACGCGCCAATCTTCCGCCAATGTCAGCATGCGGTCGATCTTCTTGTGGTTCATGTGGCCCTGCGTACCCGCGAGCACGGTGTAGTCGTAGGCCACGACGATGCAGCGCGCGCCCTCCGGGCCGAAATGCTCCGCATTGACGGTGGCAACGCCCATCACGAGGCCGTCGGCCGGCGTGTTCTTGATGAGATCATCGAGCTTGCGCCGGCGGCGCTGCGCAGCGATCGCGAGGCTGCCGTACTCCATGAAGGAGCCGTCGTCGACGATCTGCGCGACGTTCTCGCGGGCCGTGCGCTGATTGGTGTTGCGGCGCCGCTCGACCGAGGCCGGCCGGTTCGCATCGAGCGTGTTGGCCTGGCGCGCGATCAGCTCGGCGAGGTCGGGGCGGATATGGTCGAGATCGACATCGGTCTCCGCCGCGGAATGATCGGCCGCGACGTCGAGCGGCTCGATATACATGATCGGTTCGCCATGCATCAGCGTGACGCCGTCGCCGGCGACGAGCTTCATCACGCGGCCGCCCTGCTCGGCCATGACGAGATGTTCCATCTTCATGGACTCGATCACGGCGAGCTGCTGGCCGGGGCGCACGACCTCGCCTTCCTTCACCTGGATAGTGACGATGGTTCCCTGCAAGGGTGCCGCGACCATCACCGTGCCTTCAGGCACGACCTGCACGACTTGCGCCTCGGTGCCGTGAACGCCGCTTCGCTCGGTCGCGGCAAAGTAGAGCGGCTTGGCCGCACCATCGGCCGCCTCGACGAGCTTCGCAATGTTGCGGTCGATGAAATCGGTCGCGATGCGATTGGTCCTGAAATCGGGATGCGCGAGCACGGCCTGGAGAAAGGCGATGTTGGTGACGACGCCGTCGATCCGGAATTCGCGCAAGGCGCGCGAAGCCTTGGCGACCACGTCATGCCAGGCCTCGCCCGGCGTATGCACGATGACCTTTGCGAGCAGCGAGTCGAAGGCCGCGCTGGTCTTGTAGCCCGCATAGCCAAAGCTATCGACACGGACGCCGGGTCCCGACGGTGGCTCGAACACGGCGAGCACGCCGCCGGTCGGATGCGTCGCGCCTGTCTCGTCCAGCGTCTCCATGTTGACGCGGAGCTGCATGGCGTAGCCGCGCGGCTTCGGGATCGATCCTTGCGCAAGGTCGAGCGAGGCCAGCGTGCTGCCCGCGGCGACGGCAAGCTGGGCGCGGACAAGGTCGAGGCCGAGCACCGCTTCCGTCACGGTGTGTTCGACCTGGAGCCGCGGATTGGCCTCGATGAAGGCAAAGCTGTCCTCCGCCGTGCCGTCGACCAGGAACTCGAAGGTACCGAGATTGTCGTAAGCCGCGGCGGTCGCCAGTTGCTTCGCCGCCTCGATGATGCGACCGCGCAAGGGCTCGCTCAGTGACGGGCTCGGCGCCACCTCGATCAGCTTCTGGTGCCGACGCTGGATGGTGCATTCGCGTTCCCAGAGATGAGAGATCGCGCCGTGGCGGTCGCCGATGATCTGCACCTCGATATGGCGCGCCTGGCGGATCAGCCGCTCGGCATAGACGCCGTCGAAGCCGAACGCCGCCTTGGCCTCGGACTGGCAGCGCGCATAGGCTTCCGCGAGGTCGGCCGCGCTCTCGACCACGCGCATGCCGCGGCCGCCGCCGCCGGCCATCGCCTTGATCACGATCGCCGCATTACTGCCAAGCGACGTGAAGAACGCCGTGATCTCCTCCAGCGACGACGGCCCGCTGGTGCCGGCGATGATCGGCACGCCGCAGCGTTTTGCCAATTGCCGCGCCGCGACCTTGTCGCCGAACAGCTCGAGCGCCGCGGCCTTCGGCCCGACGAAAACAATGCCCGCGTCGCCGCAAGCCCTGGCGAACGCCGCGTCCTCGCTGAGGAAGCCATAGCCGGGATGCACCGCATCGCAGCCGGCACCCTTCGCCGCCGTCACCACCGCCTCGATGTCGAGATAGGCCCGCGCGCCGCGGCCGGGGATTTCGACCGCCTCATCGGCGACACGCACATGCAGCGACAGCGCGTCGTCCGCTGGGTGGATCGCAACCGTCGCGATGCCGGCATCGGCCGCCGCGCGCGCGATGCGGATGGCGATCTCGCCGCGATTGGCGATCAGGAGTTTCTTGAACGACATGATGTCTCTCACTCAGACTTCGGCAGGCAGATTTGGATCGAGGTCCTGCTTCTTCACCTTACCCGTCGCCGTCAGGGGCAGGGCTGCAATGATGCGGATCTCCGGGACCTTGTAGACGGCCATGCGCTCGGCGCACCAGGCGCGCAGGCTCTCCGCCGAGATGGTACCCACCGCCTCCGGCTTGAGCTGGATATAGGCCACCGGCACCTGCCCCTTGTCGGGATCGTCGCGTCCGACCACGCCCGAGCCCAGCACCTTCGGATGCTGTCCCAGCAGCGCCTCGATCTCCGGCGGGAAAACGCTCATGCCCTTGACCTTCAGCATCTCCTTGCGGCGGCCAAGGAAGTGCAGGAAGCCGTCCTTGTCGATGCTGCCGATGTCGCCGGTGCGCAGCCAGCCGTCAACGAGCGACTCGGCGGTCGCCTCCGGCTTGTTCCAGTAGCTCTTGAGCAGCGACGGCGTCCGCACCCGGATCTCGCCTTCGGCACCGAGCGGCAGCAGCGCGCCGGTCTCGAAATCGGTGATCTTGAACTCGGCGCCGGGGACGGGCAGGCCGACGAAGATCGGCTGGTTGTTGAGATCGAAATCGTCGTCCTGGAAGCCTGATGTGAAGGTGTTGGAGGTGTGGGTCTCGGTCATGCCCCAGGCCGCCTCCATCAGGATCGTACCGGTGAGATCCTTCCAGCGCCTGCGATAGTCCGCGTTGAGCTTCTTGACGAAGGAGACGACGCGCACCTGCTTCAAGGAGGACAGGTCGAACTCGCTCCAGCGCGGATGGTCCATCAGCTCCACCGCGCCGTCGACCGGCATCGCGGTGATCGTGACCTTGTACTTGTCGATCGCGGCCATCGCGCCGACGGCGTCCCAGCGCGCCAGCAGCACCAGCGTCGAGCCGGAAAACAGCGGGAAGATCAGGCCAAGGTTCTCACCCGCGATCCAGAACTCCGGAAAGAACGACAGGAACACGCTGCTCTCGTCCGACAGGACCGAGATGCCGTAATTGGCGGCGGCGGTGTAGACCATGTCGCGATGGGTGTGGACGCAGCCCTTCGGCATGCCGGTGGTGCCGCCGGTGTAGTTGAGCGCGGCGACCTCATCGAGGCCGGGCGGCGGCAGCGGCGCGGGCGCGGTCAGCGCGGCAAGCGCCGGCAGCAGATCGGTCGCGCCTGCGACTGCGATGCGCGGCGCGCGGATCGAGTCCGGTGCGGGAAATGCGGGCGATGCCGGCACGACATCGGCAAAGCTGGTGACGATGATCTCGCGCAGCCGCACCTCGCCCCGCACCTGCTCGACAACGGGGATGAGCTGGTCCAACGCCACGATCACATCGGCCTCGGTGTCGTTCAGCTCGTAGGACAGCTCGAACGCGCGCGACAGCGGACTGACGGGGACATGGACCGCGCCGAGCTTCAGGATACCGAAGAACACGATGTGGAATTGCGGGCAGTTCGGCAGGAAGACGGCGACGCGATCGCCCTTGCGCACGCCCTTGGCCTGCAACAGCGCCGCGAAGCGGTCGCTCTGCCGGTCGAGGTCGGCGTAGGTGGTGACGTGCCCGTAGAAGATCACCGCGGGACGATCCGGGCTCCGCTTCGCCCAGGCGCGCAGATATTCCGTCAAGGGAACTTCGCCGTGCAGATAGTTCGGCGAACGCGGCATGCCCTTCGGCCAGGCCTTGTCCCACAAGCCGCGCAGGGTGGCGAGGTAGTCCTTTTCGCTGAGGCCCGCGTTCATGACGTCATCCCGGTGCTGTTTTTCTTTTCGCGAGGGCACGCGCGTGCCGTCGCTCGGCATCGTTACACGTCGAGCACCGCACACTTCATGTCAAGGAAAACAGTTTTCCGCATCACGGCCGATGCCGCGGCGCGGAAAAAGCAGACGCTACGCCGTGACGAGGCGAACGATCCGCCTTACGGCCGACGGGATCGGCGCGATGACAGGGACAGTGAACATCGGCTGAAGCTCGCGCGCGGCTTCCCCCAGCGGCCCGCCGCCGATGATGACAGCCTCCGCCCCGTCCTGCGCGATGCAGACCTCGACCGCGCCGGCAAGGGCTGCGCGCAGCCGCGCCGGATCGCGCATCAACTCGCTCGGATCGCCTTCGGCAAAGCGCGTGCCGGTGTAGCACGATCGCAATCCCAGCGTGTCCGGCAACGCGTCGATCTTCGCTTTGAGCAGCGGCGTCGTGGTCGCCACACCGAAGCGGCGGCCACCTTCGGCGGCCTCCAGCATCGACGACTCGCCGATGCCCACCGCAGGCAGCCTGATCGCCGCCCTGATTCCGGCAAGGCCCGGATCGCCGAACGCCGCGACGATGATGCCGTCCGAGGAAGCTTGATGCGCCCGCGCGATCTCCTCGACCTCGGGGGCGGCCGCCTCCAGCGCCTCCGCCGACACGATCATCGACGGCGCGCGCGTTGCCGTGGCGCCGACGATGTCGAAACCGGTCGCGGCGACCGACTTCGCGATGGCGACCATCATCGCCGTGGTCGCCTCAAGACTGTTCGGATTGATCAGGAGGATGCGCGCGAGCCGATCGGAGTTTGGGTCCATCCTGCCGATATACTAGGCCGCCCGCACGCCGGCAACGAAGGCGCTGACCTCGTCCTCCAGCGATTGCAGTTTCTGCGTCAGCCGGCCGCTCGATTGCAGCACCAGGCCGGCGGCCTGACCGGTCTCGGCGGTCGCATCGGTCACGCCGGAGATGTTTTGCGAGACCTGGTCGGTCCCGGAGGCCGCCTCCTGCACGCTGTGCGCGATCGCCTGCGTCGCCGCGCCCTGCTCCTCGACGGCGGCTGCGATCGACGAGGAGATCTCGTTGACCTCCATGATGGTGGCGCGGATGCTCTCGATATTTCCGACGACCTGGTTGGTCTCGGCCTGGATCGCGGTGATCTGCGCACCGATCTCGTCGGTCGCCTTCGCGGTCTGGCTCGCCAGCGACTTCACCTCGCTCGCGACCACCGCAAAGCCCCTGCCGGCCTCGCCCGCGCGCGCCGCCTCGATGGTGGCGTTGAGCGCGAGCAGGTTGGTCTGCGAGGCGATCTGGTTGATGAGGTCGATGACCTCGCCGATCTTGTGCGCGGCGGCGGCAAGCCCCTGCACGGTGTCGTTGGTGCGCTGACCGTCGGCGGCCGCCTTGTCGGCGACCGTCGCGGCCTGCGCGACACGCTGGCTGATCTCGCTGATCGAGGACGACAGCTGGCCGGCGGCGGAGGCCACCGTCTGCACATTGCTCGAGGCTTGCTGGCAGGCGGTGGCGACGAAGCTCGCGCGATCGGTCGCCCTGTTCGCGGTCTCCGACATGCCCTGCGCGGCCTGCTGCATCGCGCGCGCCTCGTCGAACACGTCGCGGACCACGGCCTGGACGCTCGCCTCGAATTTCCCGGCGAGATCGGCCATCGTCTTGCGCTTCTCGCCGTCGGCCCGCTGCTTCGCCTCCTGCTGCTCGGCATGCATCCGGCCCACGGCCGACGCATTGTCCTTGAACACGGCAAGTGCCTTGGCGAGCCCGCCGACTTCGTCGCGGCGATCGGTGTAGGGCACGTCGAACGCACTGTCGCCGGCAGCGAGGCGCTCGGTCAGCGCCGTAATGCTTGCCAGCGGCTTGGTGACGCTGCGGCCGATCACGAAGGAAGCACCGAGCACCAGCACGAGCACGGCAAGACAGACCAGCGCGAACGTCGTCGCGTTCTGGCGGAACACGGCATCGACGTCGTCGAGATAGATGCCAGTGCCGATGATCCAGCCCCAGGGCGCAAAGCCCTTCACATAGGAGATCTTCCCGACCGGCTGGTCGAAGCCGGGCTTCGGCCACAGATAGCTGTAGAAGCCGGCGCCCTGCTTGTTGACGACGTCAACGAAGCCCACGAACAGCGCGTTGCCGGCGGGGTCCTTCATCCCCGAAAGGTCCTTGCCGTCAAGCTCGGGCTTGATCGGGTGCATGACCATTTTGGGGGTCATGTCATTGATCCAGAAATACTCGACCTTGTCGTAGCGCAGGCTCTTGATCTCTGCCATCGCGGCGGCCTGCGCCTGTTCGCGCGGGAGTTTTCCTTCGCTCTCGAGCTTCTGATAGTGCGCCAGGATGCCGTAGCCGACATCCACCATCTGCTGCGTCTTGGCCTGGCGATCGGCGACCATCTGCGTGCGCAGGGTCGAAAGCGCGATCGGCGCCAGCGCAATCATGCCGAGGAGGCTGATGCCGACAATCAGGACCAGCTTGAAACTGATGCGGGAGAAAATCATCGGGGCTCGCAAAATTGGAAGGGCTGATATGCCTGTTTATCCCGTTCCCCTTAGCAAAGCTTTAAGCATTCGGGTTCCCCAAATCCCCTTGAGATCGCGTGGGCAGGCAGCCGGTATGCCGCGTGCGGCCCGGCAGGTTTGCGGGGCCGGCCGCATCCGAAATCCAAACGCTTCAAATCTAGAAGACCTCGATAACGGGCTTCGACGCGTTGACTTGCGACAGGCTCTGGCAGAACGATCGGCGCAAACAGTCAACGCCAGACGCGGCGTGCCCGCAGCGAAAGGCCAGAGGCTCAATGCATCAATCGACATATGCCAAGCCCATCGACCTTCCCGCACTGACCGCGGCCGAGCGGCTCTTCATCTGGGGCTTTCGCGCCAAGGCGCGCAGCGGAAGTGCCGTTCCGACCGCGGCCGACATCCAGCAGGTGTATGACCATTTCCGCGTGGGCGATGCCGTGCCATCACTGGAAGCGATCATCGAGATCTTCGCCTGCACGGCGCATACGGCGATCGAAGTGCATTGTCCCACCTGTCCGCGCATGTCGGAGAGCGAGCACGGAATCCTGCGGGCGATCGCCGCCGCGCAGAGGGAGCGCGACGATGTCGCGCGCGAGCAGTTCGAGCGCTGGCTGCCACCGGTGGGCGCCGATTGGGCGCTGGCGCCGGTGCGGGGACTTGCGACCATCTTCCGCATGGCCGGCCTCATTCTCCCTGACCGGCACGTCGAGCCTTCTGACCAGGACCGGACGATGGTGATGAAGAGCTGGCTTGTCGGCAGTCCCACATTGCATTGACGAGATCGTTCATGATGGAGGCTACGAGCAATCCTGTGCCTGACCCGGCCTGCCAATCGCGACCCTGCCCGCTCCAGGCCGCGCTTGCGGCCCGTCCGAGCATCGAAAACTACGATCCATTCTGCCGCGTCGCGCTCTCGTTGTTCCGCTTCATTGGAGCTGCCTATGCGACCGGCGCCTCCGATTGCTGGGAGGCGGCGTATCGCTTTGCCGATGAAGCGCCCGGCATTGCCGACAGCCCGTTGCTGGTCGCACGGGCTGCGGCGCTCGTCAGGATCCTGCGCAGCGGCCGGCCGTGCGAGCTGTGCTTCATGCCGCCGTCGTGCCGGCGCCTGTCGAAGGACGAGGCGGAATTGATGCGGCTGCTGGCGGTCGCCCGCAGCGAGCAACCGGGTGAACTCGGGTCTGTCGTGTGCCAGTTCGTCGGCTCCGGGAACGAGGATGCGGCAACGCGGGCGGTCAACGCGCTTGCCTGCTGCTGACGCCTAACCGCCTGCCTTGCCGAGCACGAGATCGATCGTGTGGGCAGCGATCTTGCGCAGCTGCGCCTCGTCGCCGAAGGCCCGTTCGAGCACGGCGAGGCCGCGCGTCACCGTGATGATGTGCAGCGCTGCCGAGAAGCCGGCCGAGCCGGAGGGGGAGTGAGATGGCTGCGTTCCGGGGAAGCTGCCTGGATTGAGGCTCAACTTTGCGCATGCCCACCATGGCGACGGTGATACGCACTTGGCGACGGCCAGCTCCAGTCCTTCAGTGTCGTTCGATCCGGCTCGAAGATCTCGATCTTGAGCGCATGGCATGCCGCAGCATCGCTGGAATGGGTTGCGCTACAGTCTCCGCCGGGACAGGCCGACAACGCGCCGAGCAGGTCGATCTCCGCGAGAAACTCGATGAAGTCGCCGGGCCGGACCGGACTTGCCTTCATGAAATATTGGTGCGTGTCCCTCGTGAAGCCGGTGCACATGAAGACGTTGAGCACGTCGTGGACATGATGCTCGATTGCGCGAGGCTCCATCGTGAGCTCGGTGGCAAGCGCGCGGCACAGGTTGGAATGGCAGCAGAAATCGTAAGCCGTGCCGTTCAACAGGAGATTTGTGTAGGGATCGCAGCGCGTGCCGATGACATCATGAATGCCGGCGCCGTCCTCATCGAAGCCGTACCAGCCGAGCGTGTCGTGACTGATGGTCGCCATCGGCCGAAGGTAGGGCATATTGCTCCAGAGCCGGTCCCCGATGCCGACATGCGTGCCGTGGAGCGCCCGCGTCTTGCCGCTGAAGAAGCGCTCGGAGAGATCCTCTGCATTCCAGAGATTGAGGTCGCCGACCTGAGGGCCATCGATGCTGACGATGCGGAAGAACTGGCCGCGCGCCACGCGAAATGTTCTGGCATCGCGTGGCGGCACGGTGAGCTCGTGCGTCTTGACCATCGTGCGGCGAGCTTGCTCGAGCGCGGCCAGGTCGGGCCCTGGCATCGTGCCGGCCGGATAGACGATCGTCGGCTTGGCGGCGCGGCGCGAAGCGGCGTCTGCGGGTGCGATTATAGGCGACATGCCGGGCTGATCCCTGTGACTGCGATCCATCCTACCGCCTCATCTCACTCGCTCGCAACGCACCCCTCCATGATCCCGTCGAGCTCGGCCTTCGAGAGCACCCCGAGCTCGGCGATGAAGACAATACGTGACCGCGGCACGCCTGGGCTTGGCGCCTCACCCGGCGCCAGCGTCGCGCGGCCGCCGGCAAACTGGAACACGGTCAGGCGGCCGGGCTGCTCGACGGTCTCGAACAGGCCCTTGGCGCGGGCGAGCTTTGGCGCGAGCCGGCCGATGGCCTGCTGCAGGCGCGGCAGCGAGATCGGGTGGTCCGAGGTCCAGCTCAGCGTTTCGAAGCGCTCTTCTGCCGGCCGCCGCGGCCCGGGCTCGCGCGGCGCAGGCGCGCGATCGATGGTTGCGGGAAACAGCAGCGCGGACGGAATCTCGCCGTGCTGCGCATCGACCACCACGGCGGGGACGCGCAGCGCGCGGATGGCTTCGCGCATCCGGGCACCCGCGCCCTCGTCCGCCAGATCCAGCTTGCTGAGCGCCACGATATCGGTGACGCGCAGCTGCGCGCGCACCAGCGCGTCATCCAGGGCTGACGGCGGTGTGCCTGCGTCCATCACGCAGAGCACGGTTTCCAGCGGCGCCTCGCGCAGGATCACCGGATCCATCAGGTTGCGCACGATGTCGGAGGGATCGGCGACGCCGCTGGTCTCGATGACGATGGTGTCCGGTTTCGGATCACGCCGCAGCAGAGTCGCGAGCGTGCGCAAGAGATCGCCTTCGAGCGAGCAGCAGATGCAGCCGTTGGCAAGGCTCACCACGCCGTCGCTCGCGCCCGCGATCAGCTCCGCATCGATGTTGATCGCGCCGAAATCGTTGACGACGGCGGCGATCCGCCGTCCCTCCGCATGCGCCAGCAGATGGTTGACGACCGTGGTCTTGCCCGCCCCCAGAAAGCCCGTGACCAGGAGAATGGGGACCGGCATGGGTCAGCTCTCGACGACGGGGCAACGCACGGGTTTGCCCGGCCGCGCCGCCGCGTCCAGCACGCCGTCGCTGATCAGCACCTGGCCGCTGACGACGAGGTGCCGCACGCCCTCGGACGGACGGTTCATCGCCGTGAATGTGGCGCGGTCGCTGAGCTTCTCGTAGTCGAACACGACGATATCGGCATCGGCGTCCTTCGCGAGCCGGCCCTTGGCGCGCATCGCGGGCGTGCTCTGCGACAGGATCTCCGCCGGGATCAGCGCGCATTTGCGCACGCCTTCCAGCAGCGACACCGTCTTGCGTTCGCGTACCCATTCCCGGATGAACTTTGTGAAGCAGCCGGCCGAGCGCGGATGCGACGTCGCATCGTCAGGCAGCGGCCAGGCGTCGCCGGTGTAAGTCTTGCCGTCCGACGTCGTCCACGGCATCGCGTCGGATGCGATGGCGCCGCCGGGATAGAGCACCGACATGTCGAGCAGGTCGCGGTGATGCGAATTGTTCTCGGTGTCGAGGATGTGCCAGAGCACCAGCGAGGACGGCTCTTCAGCCTGCGCCTTGAGCAGCTCCTCGCGGTCGTGGAAGCGATAGCCGTCAGTCACGCGCTGCACGGAGTCATATCCGGTGCCGTTGCGCTCGACGAATTGCGGGTCGCTGAAGAACGCCGCGGCCAGCACGGTCGAGCCGGTGCCGTAAGGATAGGCCTCGACCGTAATGGGCAGGCCCTGCGCCTGGGCCTTCTCGACCAGCACGCGGCAGCGCTCGATATCGGTCTTGCTCGACGAGTTGAAATGGCAGATGTGCATGTGCGCGCCGGTGGCGCCAGCATAGCCGATCAGGCGGATATAGGCCTCCGCCGCGCTTTCAGGATCGATGCGCGACATGTAGGCGACGTGGGTGAAGGTCGGCACGTCCTTGGCGGCTGCAAGCTGGCAGACCGCGGTCAGCTCCTGCACGCCGGCGCCCGGCGCGTAGGCGTTCAAGATGCCGATGCCGATGCCGCCTTCGTTGAGGCCGCGCGCGAGCCGATCGAGGATGCCGGCGACCTCGGCGTCGGTCGCGACGTTGTCCATCCAGCGGCGGTCGCGCATGGCGTTGCCGAACGCCTCCAGCGAGCTTTCCGCATTGGAGCCCGTCATCGCGCCGATGCGCGCAAAGGCCCAGTTGGTGGCGGCGCCGTAGTTCAGCACGCGTCCCTTCCTGGCCTGGCGCTCATACCAGGATGCGACCGGCAGCACGCCGGCCTCGAGATCCAGCGTCGTCGTCACCCCGTCGAACGCCTGCATGCGGTCGGCCGGGATCGACTGGCCGTGCGAGTGCAGATCGATGAAGCCTGGCGCGACCACGAGGCCGGTGGCGTCGATCACCCGCTCAGCGCCGCCGAGCGAGGCGCCGACGGCGGCGATCTTGCCGTCCACCACCGCCACATCGCCGATGGCATCCATCCCGCTCGCCGGATCCACCACCCGGCCGCCAGAGATCACCAAACCGCTCATATCGTCGCTCCGCATGCTATTGCCAAAATCTCCAAAGGCCAGGCAGCAGCTTCGGAGGTACGTCTGGGCCGCATAGAGGCAGATTTTCGGCACGACGACCACCGCCGCGGATGCCGGTGCAGCATGCTCACATGGGAGGTCCGGGCGTGAGGTCCGGGCGCGCGGCCGCGCTCTCGCGGCATGATTTGCCCGAGCTTTGCTTTGCTTCACGCCCCCTCGAAAGAAAGGGCGCAGGGAAGACCGGGCGCCGGCTGGCACCCATTAAGACCCCTGCGCTGAACAGATGCACACGCAATGCCCAGGGGAGACACAGGGCAGCCGAAACCCGGCCTTCCCTGCGCGATGGTTTGACGGCCTATGCCGTGCTCTCCCGGGAGCCGAGTTCGTTCTGGCCTCCCTCGCCTTCGCGAAATGCACGGCACCGCGCCGGTTGACGCGATTGACGCCTTCGCCAAGGCTTGACCGTAGCAACGACGGCCAGGACCACACGGTTTCGCCGTACGCGAGCTGACCCTGCTTCACCAAGAGGCTTCGCAGGGCACGGCCCTGCTCAGTCAAAGGCTCCGCAAAGCTTGGGCGCCGTCCGTCTTCGCGGTCCGTAGCGCGCTCACGAGGTTCATCTCGCCCTGCACGCTACCGACCGCCTTAACGCCGCCCGCGTCCACCGCAACCCAGCCCGCGTTCGTGACGACGTACGACCGCCCCTCTTGCCGGGCTGGGATGGCCGACACATACGACAAATCCGAATTTCGGTAAAGTGGAATCTTTTGCGAGGACGGGGTTGACATCCTGTTTCGGCTGTTTTGCCCGACGGCCGCGCAGTCGCGAGACGGCGCGCCTGCAGCGGATCAGGTCAAAGCGTCGCTTGGTACGCAGGATGGGCTGAGCTCTCGCGAAACACATCGCCCTGATTGACGACCGACTACGATGGCAATCTCTGCTCGGATATAATTCGCACCGGCGGAAAGGCGACGCAATCCACCACATCGAACAGCACTTCGATCCTGCCGTCGTATGACCGTGCAAAGGCAATGGCGTCATCGTGCCGTTCGTCGGCGATGCGCGTGCCGAGCGTGCAGTGTGGCGTCCATGCTCCGGGCCGATAATGAGGGCGACAATGCGCCGGATCAATTGCTGCACTGATGGCGCTGTGGATGCGGGTCAGGGCCCCATTAGACGCTGGGTCGGCCCAGAGGACGAGAGGCGAACCTTCGAACCAACGAATTTGTCTGAATTCGATACGCAGTTGCGCCTCGCCGCTGACGGCCGTCAGCATGGCATCCCATGCAGTCTTCTCGCTGATCGAAGGGGAATCGTAGATCGCAAAAGTAAAATGCGGTCGGTAGCCGAGGGCGCGCATCGACGGCTCGACCTCAAAGGCAGCAACCTGGTCCCACAGCCGTTCGATCTCGGTTGCAGAACTGTTGTCGGCGCGGATGTTGATGGCTAGTGCCACAAGGCTCAATCCTTTGGACGAAACAATCAATCTGTTGAAACCCGGCGGACTCAGAGAAATGGCGCCAGCCAGACTAAAACTGCGAGTTCTCATACTATCCAAATTGCGCGGTAATTCCTAACGGCACACCCTTGAGGCACGCGTCCGCGCACATAGTTGCCTCGGCCAAGGATGCGGAAAGCCCGAGGCATCATCGGTCGACGGGACGCCGGTTCATGTCTTCCAGGAGTTCGCGCATGGCATCGAATTGCGTGCCGAACCCTTTCCAATCTCCTGCCTTCAATCGCTCCACGGCCTGGTTGTAGCGATCAAGTGCCTCCCTGGACTGATTTGCCGTCGGGCCTGCCAGGGGCGCCTCTTCCATCCTGCTCGGGGCGACCGGCGCCGGACCGGATTCCGTGAACAGGGCGGCCAATGCCTCGGCGAGCGTTTCCTTCATCACGACATGCTCACCATAGGCTGCGATCACGCGCTTCAGCTCCGGCAGGTGTCCTTGCTGCGCTCGCAGATAGAGCGGCGATATGTAAAGGATCGAGTTCTCGATCGGAATCGCAAGCAGATTGGCCCCGCGGATCACCCGCGAGCCCATCTGATTCCACAGCGTGAGCTGTTGCGAGATCTCCGTATTCTGATTGATCCGCGCCTCGATCTGGAACGGCCCGTAGACGAGCTTCTCCTTGGGGAATTCGTAGACGATCAATTTGCCGTAGTCGGGTGCGTCGCAGCGCGCGGCGAGCCACGCGATCATGTTGTCGCGGCGGCTCGGCACCATGGGCAGCATGAGGAAGAATTCGGCCTGCGGTTCGCCGGGCAGCCGCATGATGATGTAATAGGGGGTCATCATCGAGATGCCGTCGCCGCCCGGCTGACGCGGGAATTGCCAGAGATCCTCGCGGTTGTAGAAAACGTCGGCCGCCTCCATGTGGTAGGCTTGGTACATCCGGGCCTGAATCAGGAACAGGTCTTCCGGATAGCGAACGTGCTTCCGCAAGTCCGGCGGCATCGTCGTGAACGGCTTGAACAGGCTCGGAAAGATGCGCTGGTAGGTCGCCGCAATCGGGTCGCCGGAATCAACCAGGTAGAAGTCGACAGTCCCGTTATACGCATCAACGACAACCTTCACCGAATTGCGAATGTAGTTGAGATCGAGCCCCTGTGCCGGCTCTGCATACGGGAAATAGGAGTTCGTCGTATAGGCGTCCTGCATCCAGAACATGCGCCCACCGCTGACGACCAGATAAGGATCATGATCGAGCCTGAGGAACGGAGCGATCGTGCTCACCCGCGTCTGGATATTGCGCCGGATCATGATCCGGCTGTCGGTCGTGATGTAGCTTGAAAGAATCAGGTTCGGGTCGTTGAAATAGTAAGCAAACAGCATTCTCGCGGCCATTCCCCCGATCGGAATGCCGCCGGCGCCGCCATAGGCGGCATAGGCGTTCTCTTTCCCCTTTGGATAATCGAACTCCGGCGTGCTGCCCTTGACGATGACGTAGTCGTCGGTCTGCTCGCCGAAGTAGATGCGCGGCTCGTCGATCCTGGGACCGACGTCGGCGACGGGAGGAATATCGCGCAGATAGAACAGCGGCAGTCCTTCGGCACTCTTGCGTGTGACCGGGCTCATCACCGCGCCATTGCCGTGGGTGAAAAGCACGTGGCGATTGACCCAGGTCTGGGCGTTCGGCGGCAACAGGGAGGATCGCAGTTCGCGGGCCGAGAGCATCACGCTCTGGTAGGAGCCATCGAGCCAGTAGCGATCAACGTCGAGGTCATGGAATTTGTAGTAGGTGCGGATTTCCTGCAGTTGCGCGTAGGTATCCGACAGCGGCAGCCAGTCCCACAGCCTGATATTTTCAATTGTCGCCTTGTTGGCTTCGAGCACCTCGGGGGTAAGCTTCTGCTCGGCGGCAAACGGCTTGGCTGCAATCTGATCGAGATTGTATGCCTGCCGGGTGAGCGCGATGTTGTGTTCGATATAGGGCCTCTCCAGCTCCAGCTCGCTCGGCTTGACGAAGAACTGCCGGAAGAGCCCCGGAACGACGCCGGACAGCACGAACATGCCGACGCCGACGAGCACGATCGCCACGGCCGGAAGCCGATAGGTGCGAACCCGGATGTTCGCCCAGGCGGCAAGAGCCGCGATGATCGAAATTCCGATCATCAGCCACAACGCCGGCAGCCCCACATGCACGTCGGTGTAACTTGCGCCGACGACGACGCTATTGTCGCCATAGAGCAGCAGATAGCGGTCGAGAACATAGGACCAGGCTTTTACGGCGAAGACGAAACCAAGCAGAGCGGAGCCGTGAGCGATCGCCGCCGGCGATATTGACCGGTGGTGAACGTCGTATTCGATGTCGCCATGCACCCAGTAGACGGCCGCGGCGAACAGCCCGCCCAGAACGAGCGCGAGCATCATCCAGTTCCTGATGACGATATAGGCGGGCAGCGAGAAGAGGTAGAAGCCGATGTCCTTGTTGTAGAGCGGATCGTTTGCGCCGTAGGGGACCTGATAGACAAATCGCAGGAAGACGCCCCAGTTGCCGGCTTCCTCCGCCGCAACAAGAAGAGCGAGCAAAGCTGCACCGCCTGCGATCAACCGGGGCAACGGCAGTTGATCGCGCACCAGCGCAAGCAGATCCGGTTGCACGTTGCCCGCGGCGCTTTGCGCCGGCGCGGCGACAGGCTGCGGCGGCCGTCGTCGGGCAAAGCGCAGTGCGAGCCATCCGTTCAACCAAAAGATGACGGCGGTTGTCGTCCAGACAGCGAGAAAGACGACGGCCTCGGCGCCGACTGTCGTCCAAAAAACCTGCAGATAGCCGATCGAGGAAAACCACAGCCAGCCGACCAGGAGGTCGCTCGCGAGCGCGAGCAGGATGAGGCAGGTCCCAATGACGATGGCCGCAACGATGAGCCTGGCCACGGCACTTTGCCTTGGTACCTTGCGTCCGGGTCCGGTAATCCCGATCGTCATGGTTTCATTATAGCGGAAATGAGCGACGCCCGCCGCTCGATTTCACGGCCGGGATGAGCGCCTCGGGGCGAGGACGCGGGTCCTCGAACCCGCATCGTCGGGATCGCGGAACGGCGCAAAGTGGCGCGCTATCCCGAATAAGACTGCGAGCTCGCATATAATTGCGGATGGAAGACCCAGTTGGGTCTATAGTCAGGCAGCCGCCCATCGTATGGCGAGAGCCTGCCGGGAAGCGCCTACGGTGGATCGTTTGCATCCAGCATCGGAGGTGATGTCATGGCCATTGCTCCCACGCTCCAGAAATACCTAGCCGCTGAGAACATCCAATACGAGGTGATCCCGCACGAACTCAGCATGACGTCCGCTCGCACGGCCGAGGTATGCCACATCCCCGGCGATCGCCTCGCCAAGGGCATCGTGTTGCGGCGCGACGGCGAATACGTGCTGGCCGTCTTGCCCGCATCGCACCACCTCCACCTGTCGGAACTGAGGACAGAGCTCGGCGACAACGTCCACATGGCCGATGAAACCGAGATCAATCGGCTGTTCAGCGACTGTGCACACGGTGCAGTACCTGCCGTCGGCAAATGCTACGGGCTGGATACGATCGTCGATGACAGTATCAAGGCGCAGCCGGACATCTACATGGAAGCCGGCGATCACGAGACGCTGCTTCATATGGGGAACGCGCAGTTTGCGCGCCTGACGGCCAATGCGCCGCACGGGCGTTTTAGCGCGCACGACTGAGGATTTTGGAGACTGCCCATTGCCTTTGCGATCCTGGGCGGGAACTCGGGTCGCGACGTCGCTGTTAGGTGTTGGGGAGGGTGACGGCGACAACATCTGCGCTCGTCCGGTCGGACGGCCGGGGAATGATGCCTTGTGCTGCGATCTCGTGCCCGATCGGTTGTACAATTCAGAGAATGGGGGCTGCCGCGTTGCATCAATGCACTTCAAACCCACCAACGGAGGCTCGCCATGAAGGTCAAAGACGTGATGCACAAGGGTGTCGACTGGGTCAGCCCCGACACGCCTCTCACCGAGCTTGCCAAATTGATGCGGGCGCATGACATCGGCTGCATTCCGGTTGGCGAGGACGACAAACTGGTCGGGATGGTGACCGACCGCGATATCGTCTGCAAAGGGCTCGCGAGCCACGGCTTCGATCTCGGCCGCGCGACGGCGCGCGATGTGATGACTGAAGGCATCCATTGCTGCCGGGAGGACGATGACCTCGCGAAGGCGATGCATCATATGGAGAAGCTGCAGGTCCGCAGGTTGCCGGTGATCAACAAGAGCAAGCGGATGATCGGCATCATCAGCCTGGGTGACCTCAGCCGTTCCGCGCCAGGTGATATGCTGAGCGAGACCGTCAGGAGTGTTTCGGCGCATCACTGAAACGATGCGGGCGCACGTCGATTTGCCAGTGCCATCCGGCGGTTCAGGTCGCCCGACTGACCGTCTGCGAATTGGCCAATCGGCGTGCGCAGAGCACCAAACCTCGCCGATACGATGCGCGATGGATCAAATATTGCGCGACAAGGCGCTCCCGGGCCGGAGCAGCATCGTACAACGTCGCAAATGATCGGGGACTTGGCGCTCCCTAGGGGAATCGAACCCCTGTTTCAGCCTTGAGAGGGCCGCGTCCTAACCGCTAGACGAAGGGAGCGTGAGGGCTAGCCAATAACCTCGAAATTTGTCCGCCGCAAGGACCCGAATGGGCCTTTTACGGCTCATTGGCAAATTTCAGCTTTCCGGCCGGCCTCAACGTGTGGGCGTCGAAGGTGCGGATCTCGGTGACCCCGCCGATATCGAGGGTGACCACGAGGCGGTCGCCGGCGACCCCGGTCGAGACGATCCTGGCCCCCTTCGGCAGGGTGGCGATGACGTCGCCGGCCGGCTCGGGCGCCCTTCCCTCCGACCTGAAAAGGCGGTAGCCCACCGCGATCAGAACGGCGCAGATCGCCAGCGCCGTGGTCAACCCCGCGATCAGCATCATCCGCCGCACCCGCGCGAACAGCGCGGCCTGCTCGGGGGTCGGTTCGGGAACAGCGGTTTCAGACGTCGTCATGGAAAACTCAGGCTCTGCGCAAAGGTTGGAGGTTGTCGTCGCCGGCGACGAGGGCTCGGCCCGGCTCGACCGCGTGCTGGCGGCGCGCCTGCCGGACCTGTCGCGATCGAGGCTGAAAGCCCTGATCCTGGCGGGCGCGGTGAGCCTGAAGGCCTCCGCCATCCGCGACCCCGCTTATCACGTCAGTCACGGCGATACGATCACAATCGACGTGCCGGAGGCCGCGCCCGCCGAGCCCAAGGGCGAGGAAATCGCCCTCGATATCGTGTTCGAGGACGACGACATCATCGTCATCAACAAGCCCAAGGGCCTGGTCGTGCACCCCGCGGCCGGCCACGAGACCGGCACGCTGGTGAACGCGCTGATCGCCCATTGCGGCTCGACGCTGTCGGGCATCGGCGGGGTGCGCCGGCCCGGCATCGTGCACCGGCTGGACAAGGACACGACGGGACTGATGGTGGTCGCCAAGAACGACCTCGCCCACGCCTCGCTGTCGGCGCAGTTCGCCGACCACGGCCGCACCGGCGCGATGCGGCGCGGCTACATGGCCTTCGCCTGGGGGGTGCCGAACCGGCATCGCGGCACCGTCGATGCGCCGATCGACCGCCATCCGTATGCGCGCGAGAAGATGGCGGTGCGCCAGGACGGCCGCGAGGCGGTGACGCATTGGGAGATCCTGGAGAGTTTTGCCGGGCGCGACGGCAAGCCAATCGCGGCGCTGCTCGCCTGCGAGCTCGAGACCGGGCGCACCCACCAGATCCGCGTCCACCTCGCCCATACCGGCCATCCTCTGATGGGCGATGCCGTCTATGGCCCGCATTTCAAGACCAAGGCCAACCAGCTCGGCCCGGAGTCGCGAGCCGCTTTGACGGCGCTCGGGCGGCAGGCCCTGCACGCTTATCTGCTGGTATTGGAGCACCCCAGGTCCGGAGAATTACTCCACTGGGAGGCGCCTTTGCCGGAGGATTTGCTTCTCCTGGAGGGCACGCTGAAAGCGGCGCTATGACGCAGCCTTGTTAGGAAAAGCGTTACATTACAAAAAGTTATAGCTGCCACACGGGGACGTGACGTCAGCAATCCTTCCCTTTTTGACCCCCCATGGGGTATATTGCGCCTGCGTTGGAAATGACCAACGCGGAACATCGCAGCTACGGCCGGCTTTAACAAAGCGGTCGTCTGCCTGGCCCGCCGCTATCGGGGGCCTGAACCTTGGAGGGCTCAACTATGGCCCGTACCGCTGCTTTGCCGGTGCTCAACGGAGAATCCGGCCTCTCTCGCTACCTCGCCGAGATCCGCAAGTTCCCGATGCTGGAACCCCAGCAGGAATACATGCTCGCCAAGCGTTGGCGCGAGCATGACGATCGCGACGCGGCGCACCAACTCGTCACCAGCCATCTCCGCCTCGTGGCCAAGATCGCCATGGGCTATCGCGGCTACGGCCTGCCGATCTCCGAGGTCGTCTCGGAAGGCAATGTCGGCCTGATGCAGGCGGTGAAGCGTTTCGAACCCGAGAAGGGGTTCCGTCTCGCCACCTACGCGATGTGGTGGATCAAGGCGTCGATTCAAGAGTACATCCTGCGTTCCTGGTCGCTCGTGAAGATGGGCACCACCGCGAACCAGAAGAAGCTGTTCTTCAACCTGCGCAAGGCGAAGAGCAAGATCAACGCGCTGGACGAGGGCGATCTCCGCCCCGACCAGGTTGCGACCATTGCCAAGCGGCTGGGCGTGACGGACCAGGACGTGATCGACATGAACCGCCGCCTCGGTGGCGACGCGTCGCTCAACGCGCCGATCCGCGACGACGGCGAAGCCGGCGAATGGCAGGACTGGCTGGTCGACAATACGCCCAACCAGGAAGCCATGATGGCGGAGCACGAGGAGTATGATCACCGCCGTAACGCGCTGAACGGCGCCATGGGCGTGCTCAACCCGCGCGAACGCCGCATCTTCGAGGCCCGTCGCCTCGCCGATGAGCCGATGACGCTGGAAGACCTTGCCGCCGAGTTCGGCGTGTCGCGCGAGCGCGTCCGCCAGATCGAGGTCCGCGCCTTCGAGAAGGTGCAGTCCGCGGTCAAGGGCACGATCGCAAGGGCGGAACAGGCCGCGCTGGAAGCCGCGCATTAAGCGGGCTTCGCTGGCGCCAGAGATTGGCGGATCGAAAGAGACGGAAAAGCCGGCGGCAACGCCGGCTTTTTTGTTTGGGGCGATGCTCTGTTTGCGTGATCCGACGTGACTTCTCTGCGCGATGCCAAGTGCGCAGCGCCTCCGTACTCGCTGTCATGCCCCGGCTTGACCGGGGCATCCAGTACGCCGCGGCGCCAGTAGCGGCGGCGAGATCTCCAACGCAGGCCTCTGGAATACAGGATCGCCCGGTTGAACCGGGCGATGACAGCGGTGGTTGTGGCTCCAGTTGGCGGAGAGTCTTGCCCAGTGAGACCACCATCACAGTGTCCTCCCCTTGGCCGACGTAGAAGGGCTTGCCTCGAACCCGCGCTGCCGCTCGACCGACCCAAGAAGACCGGACCGACAACATCAAGCGAATGGACGCGCCGTGTCGATCATCCTGCAATCCACCGTCGGCGGCTTCTCCGCCCAGTTCATGCGCAAGCTGCCGCTGGTCGAACAGGCGATGCGGGAGCACGGGCTCGACCCCGCCGGGTTCGTGATCTCCAAGGACTACGCCTCGACCGCGACGATCCCGATCATGGGTCCGTTCTTCTTTAATTACAGCGTGTTCTTCGGCGAGGAGACATTCACCGTCACCGAGCCGAACGACATGGTGTTCCTGGACTACTTCTTCAAACGCGTGCTCGCAGCGGACGAGCCGCCGGAACTGCCGCGGCGGCCGGGACTGATCCGGCGGTTGTTCGGCTGGATGGCGGAGGCGGTGTAACCGCTCCCGTCATTCCGGGGCGCGCGTAGCGCGAACCCGGAATCCATCGCGCGACAGAGTTGGTGGATGAATGGATTCCGGGTTCGCGCCAAGCGGCGCGCCCCGGAATGACACGCGAGCTACTCCCCCCATGTCCTCGCCAGCGTCGCGAGCCAGCAGCCTTCGCAATAGCGCGCGTCCTTGTAGTCGATCCAGTTGTGCGCATAGACGCGGTCGAGCGGGATGTCGTAGCGCGCACGCAGCACCTTGACGAGGATCTTCCACGCCGCGACCTGCGCCTCGGTGGGACCGGCGGCGACATCGGGATAATTGCCGGCGAACTCGACGCCGATCGAATTGTCGCGCACCACCTGGCGATAGGTCGGTCTGTTGTCGATGTACTTGTTGTCGTTGCGGTTGGCGCCGTCGCCATGGGTCGGCACCAGGTTCTCCGCCACCGCCCAATAGACCGTGCCGTCGGTCTCGACCCAGACCGTGACGCCGCGCCGCGTCGGGTTCTTCGACTGCTCCGCCGCGCCGCCGCGGGCCGAGCCGGCCGGCCCCTCGGTCTGGTGCACGATGATGTTGCGCCAGGGTCTTGCGCTGCGGACGTCACCCCATGGCGCCAGCCAGACGACCTTCAGGCCGGGAATGTCGGGCGTGCCGGAGGCGCGCGCGAGCTTTGCGAGTTCGGCGTCGGTTGCGGCGGCGGGTACGATCAGAAGGGCGGCGAGAATGGCCGCGAGCAGGCGAGACATCATCATCAAGGATCCAATGCGGACCCGAGCCTAGCACGCCATCAGGCGAAATTGCGCACGGCTTCGCCCGCGCCGTTCGGCTCGGGCGAGAGCGGCGGTGCGGGATCGTAGACGGCAAAGTCGTTCTTGCCGTTCTTCTTGGCGGCATAGAGGGCGTGATCGGCATGCGCGATCAGGCGCTCCGGGAATTGGCCGATGCCGCGATCCCATTGCGCCACGCCGATCGAGATCGCGATCGGGATGTCTTTGCCGTTGCAGGCCGCGGCGTCCCGACGGCAGACCTCGAGCACGCGGCGGGCGATTGCGGCCGCCTCGCGCATGGAAGAGGACGGTAGCACGATGCAGAACTCGTCGCCGCCGGTGCGGGCGAGCATGTCGCCGGGCCGCAGCCGCGTCTGCGCCATCAGGGTGAAGTGCTGGAGGCAGGCATCGCCGGCGGCATGGCCATGGGTGTCGTTGATGGTCTTGAAGCCGTCGAGATCGATCACCAGCAGCGAGAACGGCTCGCCGCTGCGCTCCGAACGGGCGCATTCCTCGGACAGGCGCTGCAACAGATGGCGCCGGTTGGCGACACCGGTGAGATCGTCGAGCAGCGCGAGGTCGGCGACCTCGCCACGCAGCCGGTCCATCGCCATCAGGAGGAAGCCGAAATTGAGCGTCATCGACAGGAACAGGAGCCCCAGCACCAGGACGGCATGGGTCTGACCGCCGGCGACCGCCGAGAAATCGTGGCCGAGCAGATTGCCCACCGCACGGGCAAGGAAGATCGCAATGATGGTGATGATGACGATGCCGGCCAGACGGGCGCCCGGATTGACGTGCCCTTCGGGCGGCAACAGCAACAGACGCAGCGACAGCACCAGCGGCAGTGCCTGGCCGATCGTGTAGCTGAGCATGCGCAGCTGCATGCTCTCGAAGCCGACCATGAAGAAGACGACACCGCCGAGGCTCAAGGCGCCCGTCACGATCATGAGGCGCCATGACACCGGCCGGTCGTAGAAGCGCTGAATGCCCATGGCGGCGAGGCAGCTCGCCGCGACGACACCGGCAGCGCCGAACAGCAGCGGCAAGGGAGAAGAGACGAACAGTCGGACCAGGGCCGCCATCGCGCCGGCCGCGGCGACGAAGGCCGATGCCATCCAGAACCGTGCGGCCGCGAATTTCGGATAGGAGCGCGTCACATAGGCCCAGATCAGGCCGAGCGCCAGGAAGTTGACGGCGAAGACCGTCCAGAGTGTCGGTACGTTCAGCATGGCCACTGCAGCGCGCGTAGCGCCCCGCCCCCCATCCCTGGCAGCCGTCCGTCCATGACCCATCCCCGTCTTCTTGCGGGGAACAATGCGCGGGTTGCACTTAACGGAGTCTCACTGCGATCCTCCAATGCGCGCCTTTGGTTTTGGATTCATGAACGGCGCGCGGGTTGTCGGATCGTTAGGCATGTTGCCGTCGACCTCGTGCGGTCGCATCGCGATCCGCGCGGAGCGGATTCGCGGGCAAAAAGCACCCGAAAACGCATCTGAGCTGTGGATAACGTGATGACACAGATATGACGGCGCGGGGCAGAGACCTGCGAATCTGCTGAGTTTGTCGTCGAGGATGTTGCGAGGCTGGCCCTCCGCCGAGCATCCCTCGTGTCGCGTTCCACCATTAACCCTTGAGAGGATACTATGGCTAAGAAAGCGAAGAAGGCGAAGAAGGCGACGAAGAAGAAGGCCAAGAAGGCCGCGAAGAAGAAGTAGCCAGCATGTTCTTTGCCCGGGTGGAGCCTCGCTCTGCCCGGGCGTCGGGTAAGGTTGAGAGAGTAGAGATGGCGGGCCCAAGGCCCGCTTTTTTATTGGGTGGCCCCGCTCTCTCGCTCCCTCGCCCCGCTCTTCGCGGGGAGAGGGTGGGGGTGAGGGGCGCTTCCGCAAGTGAGGTTGTCGAGAGACCTGTCCCCCCCTCACCCGCATCCCATCTTCGATGGAATGCGACCTCTCCCCGCAGGCGGGGAGAGGTAAAGAAGAAAGCGCCTACCTTTCCGCAAACGCCAGCTTGGCACCAAGTGCGGCAAATCCCGCGGCAAAGCTGCGGCGCAGCCAGGTCATCACCGCGGGGCGGGAGATGACGCGCTCGCGCACGGATGCGGCGCAGAGGCCGTAGACAACGAACACCGCAAAGGTCATCGCCATGAAGGCGCCGCTCAATTCCAGCATCCGCGCCAGCACATGGGCCTCGTCCGCCGCGATGAACTGCGGCAGGAAGGCGAGGAAGAAGATCGACAGTTTTGGATTGAGGATGTTGATCAGGAAGCCGGTGACGATGACCCGGCCGCTCGACCGCTCCCTGATCTCGCCCTCCACCGCCAGCGCACCTCGCTCGCGCAGCGCCTGCCAAGACATGTAGAGCAGATAGAGAACGCCGCACCATTTCAGCGCGGCGAAGGCGAGCGCGCTGGTGTGGAGCACGGCGGCAAGTCCCAGCATGGCTGCAATCATGTGCGGCACGATCCCGAGCGTGCAGCCGAACGCGGCTGCGACGCTGGCTCGCGGGCCGCGAGTGAGCGCTGCGGCCAGCGTGTAGAGCACGCCGGTGCCGGGCGAGGCGACGACGATCAGCGAGGTGAGCAGGAAGGACCAGGTCATGAGCAGACCCTATCACCCCGCCTCACGGCAAGAAAGCGGCGCCCCGGGATCAGCCGTCAGGATGACCGGTTGAGAACAGGCCAGCCCTGCAAGCAAAACACTTCTGACACCGTCACCGTCAGGCCAGCTGCGCGATCTCGGCCT
This sequence comes from Bradyrhizobium niftali, assembly GCF_004571025.1. GTDB lineage: Bacteria > Pseudomonadota > Alphaproteobacteria > Rhizobiales > Xanthobacteraceae > Bradyrhizobium > Bradyrhizobium niftali. The sequence continues at coordinate 109,331 of NZ_SPQT01000023.1, forward strand.
CGCGCAGCACGTCGAGGGGCGCCCAGGGCTTGGCCCAGAATTTGGCACCGTCGGGCAAGGGCTGCTTCAAGGGGCGGCCGGAGGTGACGACGATGTCGAGCTTGGGATTGCGTCCCTTGGCGACATGGGCGAGCTCGACGCCGTTCATGCGGCCGGCAAGCTGCACGTCGGTCAGCATCAGGCAAATTGCGCCTGCGCTCTTCTCGAGCACGCGCTCGGCCGCTTCGGCGCTTTCGCACTGGATGACCTGATAGCCGCTCTCTTCCAGCAGGAGACTGAGCATCTCTCTCTGCATGGGGTCGTCTTCAACGATGAGTGCCGTTGCAGTGAATGGTCTTGATTGTCCCATCGGCGGCTCCCAATGCTGCCTGTCTGCGTCCGAGTAACTTACGTTAAGGAGCCAACTCGAATACGGTTCGGTTCCATTCTGAAAAAATGTAAATCATAGTTCCAAAATCGGAGATTGAGGGGGGATCCATGACTGCGATTCGCTGCGCCGCCGCCATCACGGGGGCTGCGAGCGGCATTGGCCGCGCACTCGCCATCGAACTCGCCCGGCGCGGCTGCGACCTTGCGCTCGCCGATCGCGACGAGGTCGGGCTGAAGGCGCTCGCCGCCGAGATCGGCGGAGGAAGCGACAAGGCACGCAAGGTCAGCGTGCATCGCGTCGACGTCAGCGAGCCCGGCGACATCGCGCAGTTCGCCAGCGAAGCGACCGCGGCGCATCCGTCACTCGGCATCGTCGTCAACAATGCCGGCGTGGCGCTGCTGGGCACCTTCGAGGAAATCGACCAGGCGCAGTTGGAGTGGCTGTTCGACATCAATTTCTGGGGCGTGGTGCGCGGCACCCGCGCCTTCCTGCCGCACCTGAAGACGAGGGACGAGGCGCATATCGTCAACGTCTCGTCGATCTTCGGCATCATCGCGCCGCCGGGACAATCGGCCTACGCCGCGGCCAAGTTCGCCGTGCGCGGCTTTTCCGAGAGCGTGCGGCACGAGCTCGCCGTGGCGGAAAGTCCCGTTAGACTGTCGGTCGTGCATCCCGGCGGCGTCGCCACCTCGATCGCGCGCAGCTCGCGCACCGGGGTCGGCGTCACCGACAATGCCCGCCGCTCGCAGATGATCGAGCGGTTCGAGAACGCAGCAAAGACCACGCCGAAGGACGCCGCGCTGCGCATCATCAAGGGCATCGAGAAGAACGAGCCGCGCATCCTGATCGGCAACGATGCCCGCTTCATGGACCTGTTGCAGCGCTTCCGCCCGGGGACCTACTGGGCGCCGTTGCAGCGGAGGCTGGAGAAGATGGCGAAGGGGGCGGCGAAGTAGTCAGGTGCGCAATAGCGCGGCCTCACCCTCCGCTGTCATTCCCCGCGAAAGCGGGGAATCCAGTACGCCGCGGCCTCTCGGCTCAATCACTGCCATCTCTGGAATACTGGATCGCCCGCCCCAGTGCGCAATTGCGCACAAGGCGGGCGATGACACCGTGTGTGTGTGGCGCATGCGCTCCGCCTCTCAACAGCGCACCCTCACTGCCCCGCCAGCCGATCGGCAAAATACCCGATGGTCTTGCGATAGATCACCGCCCTGTTCCACTCCCGCATCGCTTCGAAATTGGCGGTGCCTTCGCCGTAGGGCTGGCCCATCTTGAAGCCACTGGTGTGGAGCAGGTTCGCGGTCGAGGCGAGCACGTCGGGCACGCTGTGGCGGAGGTCGACGTGGCCGTCGCCGTCGAAATCGACGCCGTACTTGATGTAGGACGACGGCAGGAACTGGGTCTGGCCGATCTCGCCGGCGTAGGCGCCGATCAGGTCGCGCAGCGGCAGGTCGCCGCGCTGCACGATCTTGAGGGCGGCGAGCAGCTCGCCCTGGAACAAATCGGTACGGCGGCAGTCATGGGCGAGCGTCGCCAGCGTGCGGATCACCGGCAGCTTGCCGATGTCGCCCTTGCCGAAATCGCTCTCCAGCCCCCAGATCGCAACCAGGATGTAGCGGGGCACGCCGAACTGCTGCTCGATGCGCGAGAGCAGCGCGGCGTGACGCTGCAACAGCGCCTTGCCGCCATTGATGCGGCCCGGCCCGACGCGGGTCGAAACATACTGCTCGAAGCTCTTGTTGAAGGTGTAGCGCTGGCGCCGGTCGAAGGCGAGCACGGCGCCGTCCTGGGTGATGCCGCTGAACGCCGCACTGGTCACGTTTCCCGAGACGCCGGCTCCTTGCGCTTCCGCGGCCATGCTGGCGACGAAGCTGTTGAAGTCGCCGCCGCAGCGCGCGGCCTGCGCCGATCCACCGGCCAGACAGACGATGAAGGCGGTGGCCAGGGCGTGTCTCAACATGCGGGAAAATCCTCTGAGGAATGAGCGCGAAAGCGGCGCGCGATCATGCCCGGGAACCGGATTCGCGTCAAAGCGGCAAATCCTCGCCAGAACCGATCGCCCCGTGGGCGCGACAAATGAATTGCGCTCGCCCTCCTCCCCAACCGATCGAGATGACCATGCCCATTCCGCACCGGATGCTCGCTGCCATCGCCCTGCTTTCCCTCGTTGCCGTCACCGCCGCCTCCGCGCAGACGCGCGATGTGGCAGGCGGGCGCGACTATCCCGGCATCGGCCGGTTCGCCGGCAGCGTCATCACCGGCTATGTGGTGAAGGATTTTGACGCCGCGCGGATGCAGGCGGCGCCGTTCAAGGACGGCCAGCCGACTGATGCGCGGCGGCTCGAGGGGCGCATCTTCCGCATCGCCTATCGCACCAATCCGGGTCCCTCGATCCTGGAAGTGTCGCGCAATTTCGAGACGCAGCTCGCCAAGGCCGGCTTCGAGACCCTGCTTGCCTGCGACACCGAGGCCTGCGGCGCCATTCCCTTCACGGAAAGCGTCGACGCGCTGCCGATCCCGCAAATGTGGGTCGACGGCTTCAACTACCGCTACTTTGCCGGCCGCAAGAGCGAGGGCGGGCGCGAGACCTATGCCAGCGTCATCGTCAGTCAGAACAACCAGGAGATCTATGCGCAGGTCACCGTCGCCGAGCTCGGCGCCATCGCGAACAAGATGGTCGATGCCGCCGCGATGGCCAAGGGTCTTGGCGAGACCGGCCACATCGCGCTCTACGGCATCTATTTCGACACCGACAAGGCCGTGCTGAAACCCGAGAGCCGCCCGACGCTGGAGCAGATCGCAAAGCTCTTGACGAGCCAGCCGCAGCTCAGCGTCTTCATCGTCGGCCACACCGACAGCCAGGGCGCCTATGAGTACAATCTCGACCTGTCGAAGCGCCGCGCCGAAGCAGTCGCCGCCGAGCTCGTGAAGAGTTTTCGCATCGCGCAGGCGCGGCTGCGCACCGCCGGCGTCGGCCTGCTGGCTCCGGTCGGCCCGAACGCAACGGACGCCGGCCGCGCGCTGAACCGGCGGGTGGAGCTGGTGGCGCCGTGACGCCCAACGCTCGTCATTCCGGGGGCCCGAAGGGCGAACCCGGAATCCATCGAGCGACAGAGTTGGCGGGTAAATGGATTCCGGGCTCGCGCTAACGCGCGCCCCGGAATGACGGATGAGAGAGTTACCGCTATAGTATCGATGCTCGCGCGGCGCCGTCAGTGGTGCGTTGAGTCAGCATAAGGCGAACCGCCATGGCCGAACATCAGCAGCCTCGACCAACCCGCCCCGCCCTCCTCCGCCTCCCCCTCTTCCGCCTGCTCGCCATCAACCTTGCGATTGGCGCCTGCGCCGCGACGCTTCTCGTCGGCGGCCTGCTCTGGCTCAACCCCGGGCATCTGCGCGAGCTGATCCTCGCCGACCGCGCAGGCGGCGTTGCGCTTCTCCTGCTGCTCGCCTCGTTCCTCATCACCTTCGGTTCCGCCGCGATGGGCAGCGCGATCATGGCGCAGGGGCGCAAGGACGAGGATAGCGGGCGCGGCGGCGGACACCACGCGCGGCTCGCCGTCCAGGAACTGGCGCAGCGCAAACGCTTGCGTTGAGGTGCGCACAGAGAAGATGGAACTCGTCCGACGGATCACATTGTCCGCACGCAAACCGGAAGACGTGCAGCCGAACGCGAGTTCCTACAAGCATGCAACTCTCGCTGCATCGCGAGTGCAGCAAGATGAACAAAGTGCTTCGATGGTCCACGCAATTGTTTCGGCACACATCGGAACTGCGGTCGCAACCGACGCAGATCTGCTGCGCTCGCCGCGACACCAACGCTACCGCGATTTATCTTGCCACGGCATGGCGCAGGTTATAATATTCTATCCTAGGTTGTCGCCCCGCCAGCCCCGGGCGACGCTGAAGACCCAAAATAAGCGGCGGGCTTTTCGGCCCGCCGTTTATTGAGGGAGGGGTCGCTGCAGATCGCTGGCGAGCGCGTCCCGCCTCCACCCCGACAAGCAAATTTCACCGATTGGTGCAGCCGTAAGCTCCCGGCGCCAGATTGATGCGGATGTCGACAACCGCCAAAGCCATTTGACTGCTGCGCCCTTATCGACGACAAGCGGCCATGGCCAAGAAACCCGGAACCAATCCCAAAGGCGAATTCGCCTTTTTCAACGTCGTCTATGAGGACGGCTCCCAACGCTCCAACCGGCGCGTCCCTGCGGAATTGCTCGGAGGCCTCGAGGGCGACGAGCCCGCCCGCGGCTTCATCATGGAGCAGGACCGCGAGATCGCCGAAAAATCCGGCCGCCCGCCGCTGGCGATCAAGAACCTCGACCGGGTGGGGGTGAAGAAGAAATAGGACTTCGAGCGCGACACGCGACGCTTCAGCACAAACGAAAAACGGCGGGCTTTTGGCCCGCCGTTTTCGTTGGATGGATGCCCGGGTCAGGCCCGGGCATGACGATCCGATTTAATTGTCCAGGAAGCTCCGCAGCTTCCGCGACCTTGACGGATGCTTCAGCTTGCGCAGCGCCTTGGCTTCGATCTGACGGATGCGCTCGCGCGTCACCGAGAACTGCTGGCCGACTTCTTCCAGCGTGTGGTCGGTGTTCATGCCGATGCCGAAGCGCATGCGCAGCACGCGCTCTTCGCGCGGGGTGAGCGAGGCGAGCACGCGCGTGGTGGTCTCGCGCAGGTTCGACTGGATCGCGGCGTCGATCGGCAGGATCGCGTTCTTGTCCTCGATGAAGTCGCCGAGGTGTGAATCCTCTTCGTCACCGACGGGCGTCTCGAGCGACAACGGCTCCTTGGCGATCTTGAGGACCTTGCGGACCTTCTCCAAGGGCATGCCGAGCTTCTCGGCGAGCTCTTCCGGGGTCGGCTCGCGGCCGATCTCGTTGAGCATCTGGCGGCTCGTGCGCACGATCTTGTTGATCGTCTCGATCATGTGCACGGGGATGCGGATGGTGCGGGCCTGGTCGGCGATCGAGCGGGTGATCGCCTGCCGGATCCACCACGTGGCGTAGGTCGAGAACTTGTAGCCGCGGCGGTACTCGAACTTGTCGACCGCCTTCATCAGGCCGATGTTGCCTTCCTGGATCAGGTCGAGGAACTGCAGGCCGCGGTTGGTGTACTTCTTGGCGATCGAGATCACGAGACGGAGGTTGGCTTCCACCATCTCCTTCTTGGCCTGGCGAGCTTCGCGCTCGCCCTTCTGCACGGAGTGCACGATCTTGCGGAACTCGACGATCTCGAGGCCGGTCAGCGCGGCGAGCTGATGCACCTCGTGACGAAGGTCCTTGATGCGGTCCTTCTCGTGGTGGACGAAGTTCTTCCAGCCCTTGGCCGACAGCTTCGAGACGCGGTTGAGCCAGCGCGGATCGAGCTCCGAGCCGGTGTAGTTGCGCAGGAAATCCTCGCGCGCGACGCCGTGGCTGTCGGCGAGGCGCATCAGGCGTCCCTCATGCGAGACGAGGCGCTTGTTGATGTCGTAGAGCTGCTCGACGAGCGAGTCGATACGCGCCTGGTTGAGGCGCAGCGACTTCACCTCGACGATGATCTCGTCCTTGAGCTTGCGGTACTTGCGTTCCTGGTGCGGCGAGAGCGAGGGACCGTGCGAGGTGCTCTCGAGCTGGTTCTGGATGTCCTGCTCCTGAAGCTTGCGCAGCTTCTTGTAGCTCTCGGCGATCTTGTCGAAGATCTCGACGACCTTGGGCTTGAGCTCGGCCTCGATCGCCGCAAGCGACATCTGGTTCTCGAACTCGTCGTCCTCGTCCATGTCGGCTTCGGCGGCGGCCTCGCCCGGATCCTTCTCGGCCTCGGCGCCGTTGCCGGGGGCAGGCGCGGCGCGGAACGGGGTCGGCGCCGGCGGTGCCGCGGGCGGGGCGACATGCGCGGGCGCGCCGCCGGTCACTGCCACCGCTTCGCCGCCCTCGGCCGTGGCCTCGCCGTTCTCTCCAGCGGGACCGCCGATCATCGCGGTGTTCATGCCGCCCTTGGCTTCGGGGCCGGCATAGGTCGCTTCGAGATCGATGATGTCGCGGAGGAAGATCTTGCCTTCGTTGAGCTCGTCGCGCCAGATGATGATGGCCTGGAAGCTCAGCGGGCTTTCGCACAGGCCTGCGATCATCGCCTCGCGGCCGGCCTCGATGCGCTTGGCGATCGCGATTTCGCCTTCGCGGGACAGCAGCTCGACGGTGCCCATCTCGCGCAGATACATGCGCACGGGATCGTCGGTGCGCTCGCCCGGCTCGCTCTTCTTGACCTCGGTGACGGCCTTCTGGGTGACCTCGACGAGCTCGTTGTCGGTCTCGTCCTCGCCGCCCTCGTCCTTGTCTTCCTCGCCTTCGCTATCGTCGGCTTCGGTGACGTTGATGCCCATGTCCGAGAGCATGGACATGATGTCCTCGATCTGCTCGGGCGAGGTCTGGTCGGACGGCAGGACTTCGTTGAGCTGATCGAAGGTCACGAAGCCGCGCTTCTTGGCCTGCTTGATCATCTTCTTCACGGCCGCGTCGGACAGATCGAGCAACGGCGAGGGCGCGTCCTGGGAATCCTTCTCGGGAGCATCCGCTGCCTTGTCGTCTTTTTCCTTGTCCTTCGCCTGCAGCGTCTTTGCCTTGGTGGCCATCCATTGCTCCTAAACGCGTTTCACACAGACGTTCGCCGCGCCTGCCTGAAATCACTTGAACCTGTTGCTCGACGCTCTCGCTTCGTCAGCTCTCGACACGGAAAGGGCGGCGCGCACTTCTCTCGCCACCCCCAACTTTCTCTCGCCGGAATTGCCTAACGCTTCGTGAGCCTCTTTGTCACAGCGGATGCAGGTGTAGTGCCAACAGTGTTCGCGCGGATTCATTCCTGACGCGTCTGTTCTGCCTGCGGCCGCCTCTGGGCCAAAGTGCTACAAGACCGTTAAGCCTCGATTAACCCTGTTTTTGCCGCCAAACCATGGATTTGGCGAGTCTTTTAGCGGTTCCGGCCCCGGCCGTCCGCATGATTCTTTCATCACACGCTCTTCTGGAGCCGACCCGACAGCTCGCCAAAACCCTCGATCAGGGCCTCGGTGCCGTCGACTTCGCCTATCCGAGCCTTGACGTCACGCAGCCACGCCAAATTGGCCTCGCTGGGGTCCTCCCCCAAGGCCAGCTCGGCGTCCTTCAACTCCCTAAGTAGTGAATGCCATTGCCGATGCAAGGCAACCAGCTGGTGCCAAGTGGAGAGAACGTCGTCCCTCGCCGCGCCTTCGCGCGCGCCCCATACCGCCTGGGTCGTGATGCCATTCTCAACCCTTTGAAGAAGCTGAGAAAATCCTCCCTTTTCAATGTCGGCCCGCATCTTCTCGGCCTGCTCGCCGGGGTCCGGTGAGTGATGATGGTCGTTGGCGAAGGCGGCGATGATGCCGGCCCGCAGCTTGTGGGCCTCGGGATGGGCCAGCTCCAGTGCGGCGACCTCCTCGAGGTGCTCATGCAGCAGCCAGGGGTGGTTGATCAGGCATTGCAGGATCAGCGCCTCCCGGCGGGAGATGGCGCTGCGCTGTCCCTTCATGATCGGGCTTGTCGCGAGCTGGGGGCTCGCCGCCTGGTAGGGGCCGGAGGGTAGCGGGGTGGGGCCGGACGCGCCGCGGAACCCCTGACCGCCGAATCGATTCGCCTGCCCGCCGCCCCGCGGCTGGAACGGCCGGCCGCCCTGACCGGGACGGAAATTGCCACGGCCGGCATAGCCGCCGCGCCCGGTCTCGGGTGCAAACGTGCGCTGAAGCCGCTCGGCGAGGTCCTGGCGATAATAGCGCCGCACCACCTCGTCGCGGATGCCATTGGAGAGCTCCTTGATGCGCGCCTCCAGCGCGGCGCGGCGCTCGGGGGTGGCGAAGTTGCCGCCTTCGAGCTCGCGCGACCAGAGCACGTCGGCGAGCGGACGCGCCGCCGCGATCACCTCTTCCATCGCGCCGCGGCCGCCGGAGCGCACGAGATCGTCGGGATCCTGCCCTTCCGGCAGCAGCGCAAAGCGCAGGCTTTTTCCAGGCGCGAGGAACGGCAGCGCGAGGTCGGCCGCACGATACGCCGCCTTCTGCCCGGCCCGGTCGCCGTCGAAGCAGAGGATCGGCTCGTCCGCCATCTTCCAGAGCAGCGCGAGCTGGTTTTCGGTGAGCGCGGTGCCGAGCGGCGCGACGCTGCCTGCAAAGCCCGCGGTGACCATGGCGATGACGTCGACATAGCCTTCGACCACAATCAGGGCGCTGCCGTTATGCGCGGCGGCGCGCGCGGTCTGGTGGTTGTAGAGATTGTCGCCCTTGTGGAAGAGCGGCGTCTCCGGCGAGTTCAGATATTTGGCCGGAACGTCCTTCTCCAGCGCGCGCCCGCCGAAGGCGATGACGCGGCCGCGCAAATCGGTGATCGGAAACATCACGCGATCGCGGAAGCGGTCATAGGGCACGGGGATGTCGTTGCCGCCGACGAGCAGGCCGGTCTCGACCATGTCGTCAACGGACACGCCGAGCTTGCCGAGATGCTCCTTCAGCGCGAAGCGATCCGGCGAGGCGTAGCCGAGGCGGAACTGCAATTGCGTCGCCGGCGAGATCGCGCGGTCGGCGAGATAGCCGCGCGCCTTGGCGCCGACGCGCGAGGCCAGCGTCTCGGCGAAAAACTTGGCGGCGAGATCCATGACGTCATGCAACGAGCGGCGGCGCTGCTCCTGGCGTGCCGCGTCGGGCGTCACCGCCGGCAGCGGCAGGCCCGCCATGCTCGCGAGCCGCTCGACCGCTTCGGCGAACGGCAGGCCGTCGGTCTCCATCACGAAGGCGATGATGTCGCCGTGCTTGCCGGAGGAGAAGTCGTGGTAAAAACCCTTCTGGTCGTTGACGTAGAAGGACGGCGTCTTCTCCTGCTGGAACGGCGACAGCCCCTTCCACTCCCGCCCGGCCTTCTTCAGCTTCACGCGCTTGCCCACGACTTCGGAAACCGAAAGCCGGGCACGAAGCTCGTCGAGGAATTGGGGCGTGAAGCGCATGGGGTGTGTCTAGCGCGAAACCGTGTGAGTCGGGCGAAGGATCAGGGATATAGGTGCAGCCCGCCCAAAAGTCAGGTTTGTCAGGATTATACGCGCTGTTCACAGCCCCTCCGTCATTCCTGGGGCGCCCGTCCCGTCACCCTGAGGTGCTCGCCTCGTCGGCGAGCCTCGAAGGATGACGGAACGAGCGTCCCGGAATGACGGGAAAAGCTTGAACCCGGACCGGTTCCACGCTTCCATAGGCCATGTTCAGGACCTTTCGAGGCGGCCACAGCGGGGGCTGGCGCGTGACCTCGATTTCGCCCGTGACGGGCGAGCCCCTGCCCTTCATGCCGGCGCTGTCGGTCACCGACAGCGAGGCCGTCTCATTGCCGCTGGTGCCCTCGCGCAATGCTTGGCGGCTGGTCGGCGTTGCCAGCACGCTGCGCTACACCGAGCGCGCCGAGAAGCAGCAGCTCGTGGCCGTGCAGGCCGGGCTCGGCCGGCTCGAGGCAACCAGCGCGGCGTTGATCCCGATCCGCAAGTCGCAGGCCTGGTGGGAGCTGACGCAGGAAGAGCGCCGCAAGATCTTCGAGGACAGGTCGCGCCACATCGCCAGCAGCCTGCGCTTCCTGCCCGCCATCGCGCGGCAGCTCTATCACTGCCGCGATCTCGGCGGCCCCTTCGACTTCCTGACCTGGTTCGAGTTCGCCCCCACGCACGCCTCGTTGTTCGAGGAGCTGGTGGCGATGCTCAGGCGCACCGAGGAATGGACTTACGTCGAGCACGAGGTGGACGTGCGCGTGGTGAAGGAAGTGCTGTCGGCCTAAAGCGCGAGGAGATCGCGCTTTAGGTTATTTTCTTGAGCATGATCTTGTCGGAAGACCGCTGCTCACTTTTCCGGATCATGCTCTAGTGATCCAGGAATCGCCCCGACTCGATGCGGGGCAGATCGGCGACGGGCCAGTTGTAGACATAGGTCCACGCCTTGCCGGCGGTGCCGTCCGGCAGCGTCACGTCGATCAGCTTGCGCAGATATTCGGTCGGCTCCGGAAAGCCCTCGCCGCAGGCCTCGTACATGTCGAGCTCGCGCAGCAGCTCGTCGGGCAGGTGCATGTGGAACAGCTCGCCATGGACAAGGTCGGACGGCGCATCCGACAGCAGCAATCCTGGATAATGCTTCACCAGGACGAGCCGGCCGCGGCAGGTCGCTTCACCCAGAAATTCTGCATGGCCGGCAAGCAGCCGCGCCATCGGATGGTCGAAGCCGCGCATCAGGGTGCCATAAACGAAGAGACGATCGGAGGTCATGGGGGCTCTATAGCCTCTGGACTTCGTCATTGCGAGGAGCTCTTGCGACGAAGCAATCCAGACTGTCACTGCGGAAAAGATTCTGGATTGCTTCGCTGCGCTCGCAATGACGAACCTGGAGCAACAGAATCACCCACCTTCACCATCTCATCACCTCACCCCACCCTCATCGCTCACCACCTCGAACTTCTTCAATTCCATCCGTCCAAAGCTCGTCGAGAGCGCGACATCGGCGGCGTCGCGGCCTGTCGCCATCAGGATGCGGCCGATGCGGGGGACGTTATGGCGGGCGTCGAAGGTGAACCATTTGCCGGAGAGCCAGACCTGAAACCAGCCGGAAAAATCCATCGGCGCCGGATCCGGCGGAATGCCGATGTCGCCCATATAACCGGTGCAGTAGCGCGCCGGGATGCCCATGCAGCGGCAGAGCGCGACGGCCAGATGCGCGAAGTCGCGGCAGACGCCGGTCTTCTGCTCGTAGACGTCGTGCGCCGACTTCATGTGATGGGCGTGCTCGTAGCCGAAGGTGACGTGCTGGTGCACGAATTCGGTGATGGCAGCGACGCGATCCCAACCAGGGTTCGTCTTGGCGAACAGCGACCAGGCGATGTCGGTGAGCTTATCGGTCTCGCAATAGCGGCTCGGCATCAAGTAGAGCATCAGCTCGTTCGGCAGTTGCTCGATCGGGATCTGCCGCGCGTCCGGCATCACCTCGTCGGGCAGGCCGGTGTCGCGCACCAGCGCGCGGCCCTTCAGCGTCACGCCGCCGGCGGGCGCGACGAGGCGGCCGCACACATTGCCAAAACTGTCGTGATAGAAGCGGATCGGAACGTCGGGCTCCGCAACCACCGTCTCCGTGCCGATGATGTCGGCCTGCCGCGAGGGGTGGATGTTGAGCATGATCACCATCGGTGTCGGCTGTGCTGCCGCGTAGGCGATCTCGAAGCCGACCCTGATGTCCATCTATAAGACCTCCGCTATAAGACCTCTGCCTCCAGCTCCTGGTCGTTGTCCTGGTCGTCCGAAACCACCTTGATGTTCACGTCCATGGCGTCGAAGGCGTCCCCGGAGCCGATATAGACGCCGTGCAGCGGGATCGCCTGGCGCGGATCGCGGGCAACCGCGACCCGGATCAGGTCACGGGTGCCGACGATGCCGTTGGTCGGATCGAACTCGATCCAGCCCGCGCTCGGCAAATAGACCTGCACCCAGGCGTGGGTCGAGCCGCCGCCGACGTGCCGCTGCTCGATATCCTCCGGCACGAAGATGTAGCCGGAGACGAACCGCGCGGCGATGCCGAGCTGGCGCAGCGCCTCGATCATGAACAGCGCATAGTCCCGACAAGTTCCCGTGCCCGACTGCAAACTATCGAGCGGATGCTGCGTGCCCAACTCGTGGCGCTTGCGGTATTTGAACCGCTTGCGGATGCCGTGCGTCATGCCGCTCAGGATCTTGAAGGTCGGCGTCGGCGCGTCCTCGTCGAGGAAGCCGCGCGCCCACTCCGCGATCTCGCCGTCGGGATCGGTGTATTGCGGCGTGATGTACTGGACGAGATCGGGGAACTCCTCGTCGTCATAGACGAAGGGATAGAAATAGGCCGGATCGTCCGGCGTCAGCGCGAACTCCTCCACCGGATTGTGCTCAACGGTGACATGCCAGTCGAAGATCAGCGTGTCCGCGCGCTCGTCGAAATTGGCGATCGCGACCGAATTGCCGAACACGTCGTGGATCCAGTGCAGCGACATCGGCTCCGGCGAGATTTCGAGCCTGGAATCGAGCACGCGCAGATCGTGCCCGTCGCGCGGACGGAGCATGATCCGGTGTTCGCCGAACGCCACGGGGCGATTATAGCGATATTCGGTCTTGTGATGAATCGTGAGCAGCGGCATCGTGAGGCGATCATGGTGACTTTGGGCGGATCAATCTATAGCGATTGTGCCCGATTCTTGGGGTGACTGCATTTTCCATAGGCAATCAGGATGGCTTTAGACACAGCCGACGCGGCCGATCAACTGCTCGGCGAGGGCGACATTCCGCCAGTGCATGAGGTGAATGCGGCAGGGGCATCGCCCTTCCTGCTCACCTCGGATCATTACGGGCGGGTGCTGCCGCGCGCGCTCGGCGATCTCGGCGTCGCCGAGAACGAGCTGACGCGGCACATCGCCTGGGACATCGGCATTGCCGGCGTCGCCGACCGGCTGGCAGAAATGCTCGACACCCACCTGATCGCGCAGCGTTATTCGCGGCTCGTGATCGACTGCAACCGCCCGCCGGGCGCCGTGAGCTCGATTCCCGTGATGTCCGAGGCAACGGCAATCCCGGGCAATGAGGCAATCTCCGCGGGCGAGCGCGCGGCAAGGCGGCGCGAGATTTTCGAGCCCTACCATCATCGCATCGATGCCACGATCGGCCGCCGCCTGCACGACAAGCGGCCGACCGTGCTGGTGTCGCTGCACAGCTTCACGCCGGTCTATGCCGGTGTCGAGCGACCCTGGCATATCGGCGCACTCTACAACCGCGACACCGTGCTGCCGCAGCTCCTGCTGAAACATCTCCACGCCGAGAGCGATCTCGTCGTCGGCGACAACGAGCCCTATGCCGTCAACGACCTCACCGACTACACCATCCCCGTGCATGGCGAAGCCCGCGGCCTCGTCAACACCGGCATCGAGATCCGCCAGGATCTGATCGCGGACCAGTCCGGCCAGCGGCAATGGGCCGAGCGGTTGGCAAGGATCTTTGCGGAGATCGAGATGGAGCTGCGGGCGGAGAGGTTGGTCGATTAGCCGCCACGCGTCGCCACGAACACCGCCAGCGCGGCAAAGATCGCGGCGATGCCCCACAGCACGTAGGCGATGCGGCCGTCGCCGCGCGCGTCGAGCGTGGCCTCGGCCGGGTTGTCGGGGTTGACGCGAACCTCGACGGTCGCGCCGTCCTGATAGCGCGACATCAGCTTTCGCAACATCTCGTCGGAAGCCGACGGCGTTCCTGCCGCGACGCGCGCGCATTCATTGGTGTAGCTGACGTTCTGGTAGAGGTAGGTGTAGGTCACGCGCTTGCCGAACATCTCTGTGCCGCGGCGCTCGCCCGGCTCGCTGGCCTGGTGATATTCCTCCATTCCCGACAGCTTGATCGTGCCCGGCACGGTCGGCCACCGCGTCGCCATCGAGGCCTGCCGCTGCACGGCCCACGCCATCAGCGCGATGACGAGGCCGAACGCGCCGAAGGCAACGACCAGGCCCGCGAGATCGGGCCGCGCGACGTGATGGGCGAGATATTGGTAACTCTGGTTGAGACCGAACGCCGAGCCGAACACGATGGCGAGCACGATCACCGTGCCGATGCCGAGACAGCCCCACAGGCCCTTGGGCAGATCGCGCTCCAGCACGGCCTGATCGGGATGGCGCGGATTGTAGTAGACGGTGACGATGCTGCCGGCGGGATATTTCGCGAGCTTCTCGGCGACCTGGAAATTGCCGAGGTCTTCGCCGATCGAGATGCGGTTGTTGCGCAGCTTGCGGCCGCCGACCGAATATTCGTAGGTCACGTTGGCGAAGTTGCGATTCTCCGTCCGATAGCCGTCCTCGCGCTCGTCGTCGGACACCCTGACCTCGCGCACCTCGGCAACCGATGTGACCACCTTGCCGGGGGCCTGCGGCCAGCTCCGCGCCTCGCGCGCCTGCCAGGTCTTCACAACAGCGGCAATCAGGATCAGCGCGAGCGGCGCAAGCAGCATCGCGTAAACGAGCGGGGGCAGATCAGGCACGGCAAAATCCTTCGTCAGCGGCAATGCCCGATTGGACGCATTGCCGCCGCGAAGGGTTCAAACCAAACCCCGTCAGGAGGTTATTTCGCTCGCGTCAGCGCCAGCCAGATACCGCCGCCGATCATGAAGCCGCCGGAGATACGCGACATCATTCGCGTGCGGCGGGCCGAGAAGAATTTTCGGGCGCGCCCGGCTGCAATCGCATAGAGCGCGTCCGTCATCGCCGCGGTGACCATGAAAGTTGCGCCCAGCAGCGCGACTTGCGGGAAGTGGTCGCGGTTCATGTCCATGAACTGCGGGATGAAGGCGCCGAAGAACACCAGCACCTTCGGGTTCGACAGCAGCACCAGGAAACCTTGCAGGAAGAAGCCGCCGCGCGGCGGCGGAGGCGGCTGGTCGACATTGACGCCCTCGACCGGTGCCCAGATCAGCTTGATGCCGAGCCAGACCAGATAGGCGGCGCCGGCAAAGCGCACCCAGTCGAACCAGTAGCCCATGGTCGCCATCAGCGAGGTCAGGCCGACCGCAACAATGCCGATGACGATGGCAAGGCCGGCCTGCGCGCCAAGGACATTGGTGAGCGCCGCACGCGTGCCGTGGCGCAGGCCGTTGGCGATGACGAGGGTGACGATCGGACCCGGCAGCAGCGCCAGCGCAATGCAGGCGGCGACGAAGGCGAGATAGGCTTGCATGGACATCATGGGAGGAACTCGCTGAGGGCGGCGGTTGGGGACATTAATGCATGGCGGAGGCGGGAACGGAAGACTGATGAGCGCGGTGTGCCCGCCCAACCACCGGTGTCATACCCCGCGGATGCGGGGTATCCAGTACGCCGCGGCTTCTCCGTATCCCACCAGCGCCTCGGAATACTGGATCACCCGCTTTCGCGGGTGATGACAGCGGAGAACGTGGCGCGGTTCGCCCCCCTCACCGCCCATCCAGCGCGGCGGCGATCCATTCCTTCATCTCCTGTGTTTCCAGGAACACGAGCGCCGCGCGCTGCACGGCGTTCGCCTCGCCCGCGCCTTGCGCCACCGCGACGAGCAGGTCGCAGCGGCGCGACAACGCGAGGCCGGCGGCGGCATGGCGCGCACCGTCGGGCATGTCGAAATCATAATGCCTGATGCGGCCCCGCATGGCGGCGATGCTCACGGCCTCGCCCGCCGCGACGGGCGTGAAGCGCGGACTGATCAGGTCGATATCGGTGACGCGGTCGACCTCGTCGTCATCGGCAACGCCGGTATCGCAATTGCAGAAGCCGCGCTTGGCGCGGACGTAGAGCTCGGCACCGTCGCAGCCGCCCGCGGTACAACGGAACGCGCGGCCGGCGGGCCAGCCGTCGCGGGGAAACGGCCAGCTCATCTCCTGCCATTGCCCGGCGTGTTCCGTCGCATGGGTACGCACGCCGGACAGCGCACCGAGAGCGATCATGGCCATCAGCATCCTCACCCCGCGCCGCATCGTCAGTTCTTCGGCAGGCCGGCGACGGCGCGCGCGGGACCGGTCAGCTCGAGGATATGCAGGCCCGTATTGGCGCGGTCGACGATGTAGATGTAGCCGCGATCGTCCGTCTCCACGTTGTTGGTCTGGATCGCGACCTTGCAGCGCTCGCCGCCCTCGATCGGGATACAGCGCTTGTCGGTCGCGCTCGTGATCGACGGAATGAAATAGCCGACCTCCTTCGGGTGATAGGGGTCGCGGATGTCGAGCGCGCGCACGCCGGCATTGAAGAAGGCGATGAAGGCCAGCTTCTTGTAGTAGACCGGCGCCATGCTCTCGTTCGAGGAATGCGAGCCGAAGCGGCCGCCGCGCTGGCAGAACTGTCCGCTCGCCTCCGGAACGGTGTAGCTCGAGATCATCATCGGCCGCGTCTCGGTGGTGACGTCGGCGAACCACACCATCTGCCGCGCCTCGCCGCATTCGTTGAGGATCGCCTCGTCCACGATCATCACGATGTCGCGGGTCCTGCCGTCCTTGTCCTCGGCAAATTCCGCAACGGGCATGTCGAGCATCGGGAACGTCGTGTGCGCGCCGTTGAAGGCGGACATCGGCATCCGCGCAATCTCGGGATAGCGCAGATTGTCCGGCGTCGGCTCCTTCGGCCCGTTCAACAGCTTGTCGCGATCGACGATCTGGAGGATACCGCCCTTGTTGGTGCCGTACCCGAAAAAGACGCGATTGCCGTCGGGCCCGGTCGAGATCGGCCCGTGCAGTTCGGTCGGCACCGCGCCGGTGGCGCCGGGCTCCTGGCCCGGCAGGCCGAAGTCACGGATCTTCTGCGGATGCGCGGGATCGGAGAGATCATAGACCTGCGTCATGCGCCGCGTGCGCCAGTCCGGCGCGCCCGAGACGAGAAAGGCGATACCGGTGTCGCATTCCCACCAGCTCTTGTGCGTGTCCTTCAAGCCGCCAATGCGCGCGATCAGCACGGGGCTGGCGGGATCGGTGACGTTCCAGATCTCGTGCGCCTCGCTGCCGAAGGTGCGCAGCATGTAGACCGCATTCGGATCGCCCTTCGGCAACGACTTGCCGTCGCAGACCCGCACCATCTGCGCGCCGCCGGATTCGTATTTGCCGTCCTGCCCCGGCAGGTGACGCAGATATTTGGGATGCGCGGGATCGGTGACGTCGACGATCGAGGTTCCGTTCGGCTCCGCCTTCCCCGTCATCGGATTGACGGGAGCGGGCACGTCGTCGGTGCCGCCATGATGGCCGATATAGGCGATCCAGCGATCGCCCTGATGATGGATGGTCGGCTGATACGCGCTGCGCGCCTGGAGGTCGTTGGTCCCGACCTGCTTCATGTTGGAGGCTTCCGGCGGCGCGCCGACAGTCTGCTTCTGCGCATGTACCGTGCTGCCGCAAGCGAAAAGGACGAGGCTTGCAGCAGTCAAGACGCAACGGAACATGAATGTCCTCCCGGAACCAATCTGCGTTGGCTGAACGTCGAGGCTAGCACAGCCGTTTGCGGGCGCCAAAGACACCATCTTGACATGCAACCATTTGGTTGCCTATGATCGTGATCATGGATGAGGTCTTCAAAGCGCTCGCCGACGCGTCACGACGATCGCTGCTCGACAGGCTTCACGCCAGGAACGGCCAGACGCTGAACGAACTCTGCGAAGGCCTTTCGATGACGCGGCAGGCCGTGACCAAGCACCTTGTGATTCTGGAAGAGGCCAACCTGGTGACAACCATCAGGCATGGCCGCGAGAAGCTGCATTACCTCAATCCGGTGCCGATCCATCAGATCGGCGAGCGCTGGATCAGGAAATTCGAGCGCGGCAAGCTCGCTGCGCTCGGCGAGTTGAAACGCCAGTTGGAGAAGCGCGATGAGTAAGCCGCAATTCGTCTATGTGAGCTATATCGAGACCTCGCCGGAAAAGCTGTTGGAGGCGCTGACGTCGAGCGAGTTCACCAGGCAATACTGGTTCGGCGCCGAGATCCGTTCCGACTGGAACGTCGGCTCGCCCTTCGCGCTCCTGCTGGACGGCGAAATCACCGATTCCGGCGAGATTCTCGAGGCCGATCCGCCGCGGCGCCTGTCCTACAGCTTCAAGCACCAGAAATACGAGGAGCTCCGCGGCGAGCCGATCTCGCGCGTCGTCTTCACCATCGAACCGTTCGGCTCGCTCGTGCGTTTGACCGTGCTGCATGACGGCTTCGTCGAGGGCGGCAAATATCTCGGCGCCGTCTCCAATGGCTGGCCGGCGATCCTGTCCGGGCTCAAGAGCCTGCTGGAGAGAGGCAAGGTGCTCGCCATCCCCCGCGCAGCCCTCAACAAGGGATTCGACGCAAAATGAACCTCGATCAATTCAAGCCGCTCACCGTCTACACCATCTACATCGCCTCCACACCGGAGAAGGTGTGGGAGGCGCTGACCTCGGCCGAGTTCAGTCGGCAGTATTTCTTCGGCAATGCCGTGGAGGTCGAGCCGCGGCTCTGCGGTGCCTTCGTCGTGCGCACGCCCGACGGCGCCCTGCACATCAGCGGCGAGGTCCTCGCTTACGATCCGCCGCGAAAGCTCTCGGTCACCTTCAACGTCAACTGGCCCGATCTGATCGAGAAGCTCGGCCCAACCCTCGTCACCTACGAGATCGAAGAGGTCGGCGACGCAGTCCGTCTCACCATGAGCGAAGGCCATGACCGGCCGCTCAGCGACGACATCCTCTCCGGCGGACGGCAGGGCTGGCCCGCGATCCTCTCCGGCCTCAAGAGCGTGCTCGAGACCGGCAAGCCGCTGGTAGTGAAGATGGGCCCGCCGCAGCGGATGCTGGATGCGCTGAAGGCGTTGGGGATCAAGACGCCGTAGCGGTCGGAATCGGCGCCCTCATCGCTTCTTCTTCGCCGGCGGCGGATGAATCTCGTCGATCTTGCGACGGCATTCCCCTTCCGAATCGTGCGGGCCCGAGACAAAGGTCCCACTGACCTTGATCGCGTACCAGCCCGACTCCACGCCGAGCCGGAGTGCTTCGTCTGTCTTGACGTGTCGTGGGGAGAGAATTTGCATCAGGTGCTTTCGGTTGGCGCTCGATCTCATATCGAACCGCGATCGCCGTTACGACGGCGTGATGAGTCGGCTCCGCCGGTGCGAGGAATGCGCCCTTTCACGTCGCGCGCATAGTCACGGCGCCGCGTGTGCGCAGGGACGACCGGACTTTCCGACATTGGCACGCACCGTGCGCGCAATCCCTGCAATTAGCTATCGTTTTCTCGCCCGCGCCGCGCCTTTGAAGGGCCAAATGCCGTTCTCGACCGAATAAGGCCGCCGAAGCCTCGTTTTCGACCGCTTGGAGTGCGTCGGGCTCCCCTCTCACGGCACCGGTGCCACCAGACGCCGATAGAGATGCCATGTCGCATGGCCGAGCACCGGCAGCGTCACGATCAGCCCGAGGAAGTAGGGCAGCGCCGAGACGATCAGCAGCATCACGATCACGGCCGCCCAGCCGATCATCGGCAGCGGGCTGGTCACGACAGCACGCACGCTCGTCACCATGGCCGTGACGAAATCGACCTCGCGGTCGAGCAGCAACGGAAACGACACCACGGTGAGCGAGAACAGGATCAGCGACAGCACGGCGCCGACCGCGTTGCCGATGGCGAGGAACAGCAGACCCTCATTGGTCGTCAGCACCACCGTCATGAACTCCTGAAGGCTCGAGAACGAGGCGTGCAGGCCGAGCAGCAGCGCGATCAGGAGCCGCACCTGGTACATCCAGATCACGAACATGAACAGCGTGACGAACGCCATCCAGCCGATCTCACTGCGCGAGCGTATCGCCGACCAGATCGCGCCGAAGGAGACGGGCTCGCCGCGCTCGCGGCGGCGGCTGACCTCGTAGAGACCGATCGCGACGAACGGTCCGATCAGCGCGAAACCGGCGGCCAGGGGATAGACCAGATAGACCATGCCGAAGGCGGTGAGGCAGAGCATGATCGCGATGCCGCCGGCGGCATAGAGCGCGCCGAAGCAAAGCCCGTAGAGCGGCAGCGCCTGGAAATCGCGGAGCCCCTCGACCAGCGCCTCGGCAATGTCGGTCGCCATAATGGGACGCACCACCGGATCGACCTTGCCCGAGATGGACATCGGCTTCCTCCTCATCTGTCGGTGCGATCTTCGTCGCACGCGGATCGACCGCGATATTAGCGCCGTCGGGCGCCGCGCGCACGCGCAAGTTGGTTCCGGATGACGGTATCCTGGGAGCCCGGCATAGCCTCGCCGGCGAACCCTGTCGGGGGCTCACCCGTGCTGCGCGCGACTTCAGAATCTTTCCCCCATCGCAGGCTTTTGGGCACGATGCCTATGGACGGAACGGACGGTGGTGCCGCAAATTGCATCTTCGAACCAGCACACGCGATGACCAGAGCGGACCACCCGACCGATGAGCTTGCGTACCCGGCTACTGATACTCGTCATCGCGGCCATGCTGGTGCCGGCAGGCCTCGTCGGGCTGCGTTTCATGCAGAATCGAAGCAGCGACATCAACGCGGCGCTGGCCAATCTGGCTGCGACGGCCGGCGAGATTGCCAGCGATCTGGACGAGAAGATTCAGGGCACCGCCCAGCTTCACTATGGTCTCGCCCGTGCGCGCGATCTCGACACGCGCGACAAGGCGGCGTGCTCGGCGTTTCTGTCGGAAGTGCGCGAGGAATACCCACAGTTCACGGGGATATTGACCATCGATCCGGACGGCAGCCTGTTCTGCGACTCGCTGCGGACCAACCGCACCCTCGACCTCCGGGATCGCGCCTATTTCAAGCAGGCCCTGGTCTCGCGCGGCGTCGTGATCGAGCCCGTCTTCGGCCGGTTGACCGGACTGTCGGTGCTCCAGATCGCATATCCGGTGCGATCGGAAGCGGGCGCGCTGAAGCTGATCCTGCTCGCTTCGTTCAACCTGCGCAAATTCGCGGAGTTTCACCACAAGCGGCTGCTCGCTGAGAAGGACATCCTGCTCGTCGACGCCAAGGGCACGGTTCTGGTCGCCCCCTCCGGCGGAGGCTGGACCGAGCCCGTCGGCGGGTCGATCGCAGGATCCGAACTATTCCGCTTCGCGGCGACGCCCGACCGGGAGTCCTTTCATGAGGTCACCGATCGCGAGGGCCGCGCCCATGTCTGGAGCGTCGCCGCCCGCTCACCGTCGACCCGGGATGCCGGTCTCTACATCCTGGTCGGACGGTCCAAGGACGGGCTGGTCGCGGCAGCGAACCGCCGGCTCTACGAGGACATGGCGATCCTGGCCGTGGCCTCGCTGCTGCTGCTGGCAGCGGTCTGGATCCTCGCGACCGTGAGCGTCGGGCGCCAGGTCGGACGGCTCGCCGCGATGGCGAAGAAGCTCGGGCGCGGCGACCTCGGCGCGCGCATTCCACCGCCCCATCCGGGCGGCGAGCTCGGCGGACTGATGAGCCTGCTCAACGACACCGCCGAGTCGCTCCAGCAGCAACGCGCCGCCATCGCGGACCTCAACCAGAAGCTCAGCCAGTCCCAGAAGATGGAGGCCATGGGCCAGCTCACCGGCGGCGTGGCGCACGATTTCAACAATCTGCTGACCGTCATTCTCGGCAATGCGGAGCATCTTGCCGACAGTCTGGTGGGAAACAAGGAATTGCACCGGATCGCCGGCGACATCGCGACCGCCGCCGAGCGCGGCTCCGACCTGACGCAGAGCCTGCTCGCCTTCGCGCGCAAGCAGCCCTTGAGGCCGCGAGAGATCGACATCGCTAGCAAGGTTCGCGACATGGAGCCGTTGCTGCGCCGGACCCTGGGCGGGCACATCGAGTGCGCTTTCGCACTCGAGGCGAACGCGTGGTTGACCAGCGTCGATCCCGGCCAACTGACGACTGCGCTGCTCAACCTCGTGCTCAACGCGCGCGACGCCTTGCCTGACGGCGGCAAGCTGACGGTCGAGGTGCGCAACGCTTCGCTCGGAGAAACCGACGTCGACGTCAACGGCGAGCCGCGCCCCGGCGACTACGTCATGGTCGCGGTGACGGACACCGGCAGCGGCATGACCGCCGAGGTGGCGAGCCGCGCGTTCGAGCCGTTCTTCACCACCAAGGAGGTTGGCAAGGGAACCGGGCTTGGCCTCAGCATGGTCTACGGATTTGCGCGGCAGTCCGGCGGCCTGGTGCAGATGCAGTCCGAACCGGGACACGGCAGTGTCGTCAGGCTGTTCTTTCCCCGCCTCGCAACGCCGCCGACCGAGGATCCATCACCGCGGGAGCGGATCGCCGCACCCGACGGCAGCGAGACCATTCTCTTCGTCGAGGACGACGACATGGTGCGGGCCTATGTCGTGAACGAGCTGAAGACGCTCGGCTACCGCGTCATCGAGGCGCCGAACGGTCCCGCGGCGCTCGACCTGTTGCGCCAGCCGGGGGACATCCACCTGCTGTTCACCGACGTCGTGATGCCCGGCGGCATGTTCGGGCCGGAACTTGCCAGACAGGCTGCCCAGCTGCGGCCCGGGCTCAAGGTGCTCTTCACCTCCGGCTACACCCAAAATCCCGTCAAGGCGCCCGACGGGCTCGGCGATGCCCGCATTCTGACAAAACCGTTCCGGCGGCACGACCTCGCCGCGATGCTGCGGTCCGCGCTGTCGGCGCCGCCGCGATGACGTCAGGACGACGACGCGAGCTGAACCGCGACACCAAGATTGGCCGCGAACAGGGCCGCGTCGATGACGAAGATCCTGAGCATCGGGCCCTTCAACACCGGCCAGTAGGCGACCCCGACGCGCCCGCCGCGCATCAGGACCGGCAGGTTATAGGCGAACTGGCTGAAGTGGCAGCCGGCAAAGAACAGGAACAGCGCAAGCTGCGCTTCGACCGGCTGGAAGAAGAACGGACGCGCCACCAGAAGATAGAACGACAAGAGCCCGATCGGCAGATTGATCCCGCCCAGGAACGCCACGCTGGCCGCCAAGGTCGGCGCGATCGGGTTGCCGCGCTCTTCCCGCGGCAGCAATATCTTCAGCGTGTTGCGCTGGGCGACGCTGAACTGGATGAATGCGCCGACGAACCAGAGCGCATTGAGAAGCAGAACGATATCCGAAAGGCGCATGTCTATTTTCCGTAAAAGGCTTCGCTGCGCACCACGCGGCCGGCAGCGTCGAAATCCATGAACTCGCTGGCGCGCGTGTCGCCGAGCTGCCACCACACCGTCAGTCGCGCGATCGTGTCGTCCCAGCTCCAGTTCAGGATCTTCAGGTCGGCGCTTTCGATGTGGCCATAGGCTTTCCGCCAGTAGGCGCGGATGTTCTCCGCCCCGGTGACGACGGGGGAACCGGTCAGCGTCAATGCCAGAGGACTGCGCATCTGCGCGTTGTCGGCAAAATGCGCGACGACCGCGTCGATATCGACCCTGCACCAGTTCGCGCACCATGCCGCGACGAAGCGTTCGGCGGCTGCGCGATCCATCTTTGCACTCGTGTCTTGAGCGCTCATCTCTTGAGCGCTCATGGCTTCCGTCCGCCCATGACGCGGCCCTCCCCTGGCTCGTTGCCGAGAAAGTGGCAAAGCTCGCCCGTCATGTCAACTACGTTGACTTGAGACGCCGTCAATTGTTGTCGGCGATCGCCCCCATGACGGCCATCCACGCCGCCGCCCCCGGCGCCCCGGCGCGATCGAACGCCGCGCGCAGGACCTTGCGCTCGTGGTCCGATGCCCTTTGCTCGATACGTTTCCCGGCGTCCGTCAGGCGCAGCAGCTTGGAGCGATGCTGCTCGGGCGAACGCTTCGACGTCAGGAGCTTGCGCTCCAGCAGCAGGTTGAGCGGCCGGTTCAACGCCTGCTTGGAAATGCCGAGGATCTCGATCAGCGCGCCGATCGCGATGTCGGGCCGGCGCGCCACCACGTAGAGGATGCGATGGTGGGGGCGCGACAGGCCCTGCTTTGCAAGATAGTCGTCGGCCTCCAGCGTCATCCCGCGCCAGCCGTAGTACATGAGCTCCAGCGCCGCATCCAGATCGTGCAGCTTCGCAAGTGAGGCGCGGTGAAGCCCCGCGGCTTGAGACGTCTTTGCCATTGTAAGAATCTAACCCTTCGCCCGCAGTTCGCGCCGCAGCACCTTGCCGGTCGCCGTCATCGGCAGCGTCTCGGCGAATTCCACAAAGCGCGGATATTCGTGCGCGGCGAGCTGCACCTTCACGAACTCCTGGATCTCGCGCGCGAGCGCGTCGCTGCCGGCAAAACCCGGACGCAGCACGATCCAGGCCTTGATCGACTCGGTGCGGATCGGATCGGGAATGCCGACCACCGCGGCCATCGCCACCGACGGATGCTTCATCAGCGTGTGCTCGATCTCGGACGGGCCGACGCGATAGCCGGCGGTGGTGATGACGTCGTCCTCGCGGCTGACATACCAGAAATAGCCGTCCTCATCCTGCACGCCGAGATCGCCGGTGAGCAGGAATTCGCCGGCATATTTCTTCGCGGTCGCCTCCGGATTGCACCAGTATTCGAGCATGGTGACGGGGCACGGCTGGCGCACGCCGATGATGCCGCGCTGCCCCGTGGGCAGCTCCTCGCCCTTGTCGTTGACGATACGGACGTCGAAGCCCGGCGTCGCCTTGCCCATCGCCCCGGGCCGGATCGGAAACAGGTTGGAGTTGCTGCCGATCACGAGATTGCACTCGGTCTGGCCGAACACTTCATGCGCGTCGATGCCGAAGGTCTCGCGCACCCAGCCGAGCAGCTCGCCGCCGAGCGATTCACCGCCGGTGAAAATGCTGCGCAGCTTGACGCCGGAATGTTTCACGCCGGCCTGCCGCATCAGCTTCAGCGCGGTCGGCGGCAGGAAGACGTTGCGAACGGAAAGATCGGCCATCATCTGCATCGCCGCCTGCGGCTCGAATTTTCGCGCGCGATGGCCGACGAGCGGGATGCCGTGGTACCAGAATGCGAGCAGGCCGTTGACGAGGCCGCCGATCCAGGCCCAGTCCGCCGGCGTCCACATCAGATCGCCGGGGCGCGGCAGGAAGTTGTGGCACATCTCGACGTTCGGCAGATGACCGAGCACGACGCGATGCGCATGCAGCGCGCCCTTCGGATTGCCCGTCGTGCCCGAGGTGTAGATGATCAGCGCGGGATCGTCGGCCGAGGTGTCGACGGTCGCAAAGTCCTCGGACGCGGTTTCGATCGCCGACCAGAACGGTTTTGCGCCGGCGTGGACGGCGCTGCTCGTGACATAGATGTCCTGCAAATAGGGCAGCCGATCGCGGACCTTCGTGAGCTTCTCCCAGCCCGCCTCATCAGTGATGATCGCCTTCGCTTGCGAATTCGACAGGCGGAATTCCAGCGCGTCCTCGCCGAACAGCGCGAACAGCGGGATCGAGATCAGCCCGGAGCGGAACGCCGCCATATGTGCGATCGGCAGCTCCAGCGATTGCGACAGGAACACCGCGACGCGGTCGCCGCGCGTGAGCCCATCCGCCTTCAGCACGTTGGCGAAGCGGCGCGACATGTCCGCGACCTCGTCGAAGGAGGTGCGCGTGGTGGCGCCGTTCTCGTCGACATAGATCAGCGCAAGGCGGCCGGTGCCGTCGGCATGGCGATCGCAGCACGCCTCCGCCATGTTGAAGCGC
Organism: Bradyrhizobium niftali; assembly: GCF_004571025.1. Lineage (GTDB taxonomy): Bacteria > Pseudomonadota > Alphaproteobacteria > Rhizobiales > Xanthobacteraceae > Bradyrhizobium > Bradyrhizobium niftali. The sequence goes on from NZ_SPQT01000023.1 coordinate 134,838, forward strand.
GCCGGAACGTCCCAGCGGAAGTTGCGATAGAGCTCGTCGTAGGATTTGGCTTCGGTGAGCATGGCTCGACGTTTCCTGACGGCGTCGTCATGGCCGGGCTTGTTCCGGCCATCCACGCACTTGCTTCTTGAGCCTAGTCTAAGCTCGTGGATGCCCGGGACAAGCCCGGGCATGACGTCTCCATTCGATGTCATTCCGGGGCGCCCAAAGGGCGAACCCGGAATCTCGAGATTCCGGGTTCGCCCTTTGCGCGCCCCGGAATGACCGTGAGAGAGTTACCGCACGGTCGCGAAGAACTTCCTGACGTCGCGCACGAACAGCTCCGGCTGCTCGAAAGCGGCGAAATGGCCGCCCTTCTCCATCTCGCTCCAATGCGTGATGTTGTGAAAATTGGGCTCCATCCAGCGCCGCACCGGCGTGATGATCTCCTTCGGGAACACGGCGACACCGGTCGGCACGCCGACCCTGGGCGTCGTGCGGCGCTTGCCAAAGCTTTCCCAATAGAGCCGCGCGGACGAGGTCGCCGTCTCCGTCGCCCAATACAGCATGACGTTGTCGAGCAGTTCGTCCCTGGTGAAGATGTTCTCGGGATGGCCGTTGCAATCGGTCCAGGCCCAGAACTTTTCCAGGATCCAGGCCGCCTGCCCGCTCGGCGAATCCGTCAAGCCGTAGCCGAGCGTCTGCGGCCGCGTCGATTGCTGCCTGGAATAACCGGAGTCGAGATCGACATAATGCTTGAGGCCGGCGAGTGCGCGCTTCTCCTCCGGCGTCGGCTCACCCTCGACCTTCGGCGCCGCGTTGAAGGCGAGCGTGATGTGGATGCCGGCGCAATGCCCGGCGTCCTGCGCACCGAGCGAGGTCGTCACCGCCGAGCCCCAGTCGCCGCCTTGCGCGCCGTAGCGCGCGTAGCCGAGCCGGTCCATCAGCTTGGCCCAGGTCGCGGCGATGCGGTCGACGCCCCAGCCGGTGGTCTTCGGCTTGGCGGAGAAGCCGAAGCCCGGCAGCGAAGGGCAGATCACGTGGAACGCATCCGCGGGATTGCCGCCATGTGCGGCGGGATCGACCAGCGGCGCGATCACCTTCTGGAATTCCACGATCGAGCCGGGCCAGCCATGGGTGATGATCAGCGGCAGCGCGGCCGGCTGCTGCGAACGCACATGCAGGAAGTGGATATCGAGCCCGTCGATCTCGGTCGTGTATTGATCGAAGCGGTTGAGCTTGGCTTCGCGGGCGCGCCAGTCGTAGCCATCAGCCCAATAGGTGCAGATCTCGCGGATCCATTTCAGCGGCGCGCCCTGGCTCCAGTCGTCGACGAGTTCAGGCTCCGGCCAGCGCGTGCGGGCGAGGCGCGATTTGAGATCGGTGAGGATGTCGTCGCTAATGGCGATGCGGAACGGTTTGACGGCGCTCATCGGCGGCCTCCCCATCTTTTCTCGTCATTCCAGGGCGTGCGAAGCACGAGCCCGGAATCCATTTCGCAACAGAGCTGGCGGCCTGATGGATTCCGGGCTCGACGCTTCGCGTCGCCCCGGAATGACAGCTCAACCAGACAGCGCGGCCTTCACCAATCCGCTCGCCTTGCCGAAATCCATCTGGCCGGCGTACTTCGCCCGCAGGATCGCGATCACCTTGCCCATGTCCTTCATGCCGGCGGCGCCGGTTTCGGCGATCGCGTCCGCGATCGCCTTCTTCACCTCGTCCTCGGACATCTGCTTCGGCAGGTAGGCCGAGATCACCGCGATCTCCTCGCGCTCCTGCTGGGCGAGCTCGGCGCGGCCGCCCTTGTCGTAGAGCTCGACTGATTCCTGGCGCTGCTTGATCATCTTCTGCAGCACGGCGAGCAGGTCGGCGTCCGACAGCGGCGGCTTGCCGTTGCCTCGGGCCTCGATGTCGGCGTTCTTGAAGGTCGAGTTGACCATGCGCAGCGTGGACAGCTTGCGCTCGTCCTTGGCCTTCATGGCCTCCTTGACCGCATTGTTGATGTCATCGCGCAGCATGATCGCCTCGTTTGGAAACAGTCCGGAAAGACTCATGGTCTACAACAAGATTTGGAGTCTATATAGGTGCTTGCATGAAGACCGGAAAGCATCTCGCCATGTTGGCGGTCTGCCTTGTGGTGCTCTGGGCAAGCCGTTTCGGCCCCTATACCTGCGGCAGGCTCCCGGCCTTCACGGGAGAGGCTGGCTCGTCCTGGCTTGCCATCGCCGTGAACGGCATCTTTCTGATCCTTCTGCTGTACCTGCCAGTCTACGACTTCATGTCCCTGCTGACGTACAAGCTCGGCTGGGAGACGAAGTTCGATCCGCTCGTGGTCTACGAGGGTGAGCATTCGGTGCAACCAGTCTCGCCGAAGGCCCGGCGCGTCCTTTACGTGGTCGATGTTGCCATGGTGAGCTTCTTCCTCCTGCCGCTATGGACCAAGGCCGCTTATTGCGGATGAGCGCCTAGCTCGCGAGCCATTCGGCGAGCGCCCGCGCCGTGGCTTCCGGCTGTTCCGGTTGCGGCAGATGCCCGCAGCGTTCGAGGATCACGAGCCTTGCACCAGCGATGCTCTCAGCCATCTCCTTCGAAAACGCATTCGGGATCGTGTTATCTGCGTCGCCCGTCATCACCAATGTCGGACACTTGATGGCTGAAAGCGTCGGCCGCGAGTCGACCCGCGCGATGATCGCGGTCTGCTGCCGCAGATAGCCTTCGACGCCGACGTCATCGCCCTGCTCGTGCACGAGCCGGCGAATGTCGGAATCGTCGCGGCGCGAGGGATGCACCAGCTCCGGAAACATCTCCTCGCGCGCGGCACGGAGCTCGCCGCGCTTCGCCCGCTCCATCAGGACGCGGCGGCGCTGGGTCGCCTCCGGCGTATCGGGCCGGGCCTGGGTGTTGATCAACGCGAGCCTCAAGACCCGCTCGGGCGCCTGGCGCATGATCTCCAGCGCGATGTAGCCGCCCATGGAATGGCCGGCGAGCGCAAAGCGCGGCGGGGCCTCGCTCAGCACCCGGCGGGCGATCGCCGCCATGCTGTCATCGCGGATATGGTTGGCGACCATCACCGGGCCGAACCGCCACAGCGCCGGGAGCACAGGGGCATAGATCCGGGCCGAGGAGGCCAGCCCCGGAACCAGCAGAAGCGGGGTGGTCTGGTCCATTATTGCCTCGAAAGCCCCTGGATTTGCCGGAAATTGTGCGGCCAAGCTTAAGAACCCGGGACGGGCTGTCAAATATGCAAAACGCATGTGAATCGGGCCTCTCCCGCTTTGACGGAGGCGCGTGGGCAGACTATGAAACGCGCTCATGACACAACATGACAACGATCCCGCCTGGCCGGACCATAAACCGACCGCGCTCCTCGTGCTCGCCGATGGCACGGTGCTCGAAGGCTTCGGTCTCGGCGCCGAAGGCCACGCCGTCGGTGAAGTCTGCTTCAACACCGCGATGACCGGCTATGAGGAGATCCTCACCGATCCCTCCTATGCCGGCCAGCTCATCACCTTCACCTTCCCGCATATCGGCAATGTCGGTACGAACGAGGAAGACATCGAGACGGTGAACATGGCCGCGACGCCAGGCGCGCGCGGCGTGATCCTGCGCACCGCCATCACCGATCCCTCGAACTACCGCGCCACCAAGCATCTCGACGCCTGGCTCAAGGCGCGCGGCATCATCGGCCTCTCCGGCATCGACACCCGCGCGCTGACCGCGCTGATCCGCAGCAAGGGCATGCCCAATGCCGTGATCGCGCACGCCAGGAACGGCGAGTTCGACCTGCACGGCCTGAAGGAAGAAGCGCGCGAATGGCCGGGGCTCGAGGGCATGGACCTCGTGCCGATGGTCACCTCCGGCCAGCGCTTCACCTGGGACGAGACGCCGTGGCTCTGGGACAAGGGTTTTGGCCGCCAGGACAAGACCGAGTTCAACGTCGTCGCCATCGACTACGGCATCAAGCGCAACATTTTGCGCCTGCTCGCCGGCGTCGGCTGCAAGGTGACGGTGGTGCCGGCGACGACGTCTGCCGAAGACATCCTGGCGATGAAGCCGGACGGCGTGTTCCTGTCGAACGGTCCGGGCGATCCGGCCGCGACCGGCAAATATGCCGTGCCTGTCATCCGGGACGTCATCAAGTCGGGCACGCCGACCTTCGGGATTTGTCTTGGCCACCAGATGCTCGGCCTCGCCGTCGGCGCCAAGACCAAGAAGATGCATCAGGGCCATCACGGCGCCAATCATCCCGTGAAGGACGAGACCACCGGCAAGGTCGAGATCACCTCGATGAATCACGGCTTCGCCGTGGACGAGACGACGCTGCCGAAGGGCGCGACGCAGACCCACATTTCTTTGTTTGATGGGTCCAACTGCGGCATCCAGCTCGACGGCAAGCCGGTGTTCTCGGTGCAGTACCATCCCGAGGCTTCACCCGGCCCGCGCGACTCGCACTACCTGTTCCAGCGCTTTGCCGATCTGATGCGGCAGAAGAGGAGCGCGTAGGCTCGGCTGCGGCTCTCGTGCCCCGGGCGCAGTGCAGCGCGGCGCTCTTCGCGGCGTGATGCACTGCTGAACCGGGGCCCATAACTCGGCACTCTAGGTCCCGGCTCTGCGATGCGCCGCATCGCGTCCGGGACACGAGAGGAACGCAATCCGGGCGACGCCAGTTGAGGCGTACGGTCTTTTCCGGAGCCCAGCCATGTCCGTCGTCCGCGACAATGCCGAGCCGCTCGCCATCGTGTTTGAGGATGACGGGCTCGTGCCGAACAACGTCCTCCCCTTCCTGGTCTACCAGGGGGCGGTGAAACTCGACCCGGAGCATCCGGAGGAGACGATCGAAAACCTGTTCGAGGAGAACGGCTGGGGCGGCACGTGGCGCAACGGCGTCTACGACTATCTGCACTATCACGCGACGGTGCATGAGGTGCTTGGCGTTGCGCGTGGGAGCGCACGCGTTCGCTTCGGCGGCGACCATGGCCAGGAGCTTCAGATCAGCGCCGGCGACGTCGCGATCCTGCCCGCCGGCACCGGGCATCAATGCATCAACACCAGCCGCGACTTCTGCGTGATCGGCGCCTATCCGCCGGGCGCGACGATGGAAATCACGCGGGCGACGCCGGAGAACCATGGCAAGGCGCTGAAGACGATCCCGAAGGTCGCGCTGCCGCCGGCCGATCCTGTGACGGGCAAGGATGGGGCGCTGATGCGGTTGTGGCGGAGCTAGCGCGCGCCAAAAACTCCGATGTCGTCCCGGCGAAGGCCGGGACCGATAACCACAAAAGCTAGTTTGGCGAAGATCGGCCAACGCGCATCTCGTGCCACAACTTCTCCCTGGGGTTATGGGTCCCGGCCCCCCGTGCGCAATTGCGCACTAGGCCGGGACGACATCGTGGATAGATCGCGGCATTTGCGCCCCTAAGCCTCGTTCGCGCCTTCCTGGCGGGTGGCTTCGAACAGGAACCAGGTGCGCCGCTCGGTCTCGTCGATGAAGACCTCGAGGATGCTGGCGCTGGCGACATCGCCGGCGTCGTCGCAGACGTCGTGGGCCTTGCGCATCGCGCTCGCGACATGCTTGTTGTCCTGCATCAGTTCGCGCAGCATCTCGCGCGGCGGGACGTAATCCTCGTTGTTGTCCTTGATGGTCTGGAGTTTTGCGACCTGGCCGATCGACTTCAGCGTCGCGCCGCCGATCTTGCGGACGCGCTCGGCGAGCTGATCGGTGGTGGCGAAGATCTGGTCCGAGTGCTCGTCGAGCAGCAGATGGTAATCGCGGAAATGCCGGCCGCTGATGTGCCAGTGGAAGTTCTTGGTCTTCAGATACAACGCGAATGCGTCGGCCAGAAGCACGTTGAGCGCCTCCGAAACCTTGTTGACGGCCTGGGGCGACAGATCGGTGGGGGTGTCGAGGTCGGGCGAGACCTTGTTGGGGGCTTTGCTCACGGGAAACCTTCCTGTTAGGACGCGGACATTGACGGCGCGCCGTCGCACCCCTAACGCAAGGCGGCAGCACCGGTTCCTGCGCAGGAACTGTCTGGTGGGGCCCTCGAATACCATGGACGATTGGATCGATTATTACGACTCCACGCACACGATCTATGTCAGCAAGCTGCATCGCGATTTGCACTTCCAGATCATCGCGCGGGACATCATCGGCTACATCTCCTCGCCCGAGGCGACGGTGCTGGACTATGCCTGCGGCGAGGCGCTGTCGGCGAGCCAGGTGGCGTCCGCCTGCGGCAAGCTGATCCTGGCCGAGCCTGCGCCGGGCGTGCGCGGCCGGCTGATCGCGCGGTTTGCCCCGAACACAAAGATCCGCGTCCGCTCGCTCGACGACGTGCGCAAGATGCAGGACCAGTCCATCGACCTCGTGGTGATGAACTCGGTCGCGCAATACATGACGCCGGAGGAGCTCGATGCCGCGCTGCTCACCATCCGGCGGTTATTGACCCCGTCCGGCAAGCTGGTGCTCGGCGACATCCTCCAGCCCAATGTCGGCATGTTCAGGGACGTGACAGCGCTGCTCAGCTTCGGCCTGCGTCACGGCTTCCTGAAGGACGCGCTGATCGGGCTGATCAGCACCGCGCTGTCCGATTACCGTCAGCTGCGCTCGCGCATCGGGCTGCAGCGCTACAGCGAGGACGAGATCACGGCGAGGCTTAAGGCGGCCGGGTTCGCGGTCCAGCGCGCCCACACCAATATCGGCCACAATCGCTGGCGCATGACCTTCATCGCGCGGCCGCCAATGATCCGTTAAGCATAACGTTTGGCTGAGGTGGCTTGGCGCACCCCGTTCCGCCATGATCGGTGCGGCCCGGTGGCGGAAGTGTCTACGCGAGGGCGGTGCATCGCTCTTCATCCTGGTTCAAATCCAGGCCGGGTCTCCACGCTTCGCCCCTGCGAGGCTACGCGTGGCGCAGCCACGCTTGACCGAAGCGAAAGCGTAGACGGACTGTATCCGCGGCTCAATCTGCCTTGACGACTTCACACTCCGACAGCAGCTGAAGCCGGTCCGCATCCTTGGCTGCGGAGCTGAGCACGGCATCGAGCAGGCCGGGAAAGCGCGCCTCCATATCCTCGCGGCGCAGCCGCATGAAGCGGTTGGTGCCCGCCACGCGTGTCAGCATGAGGCCGCATTCGCGCAGCTTGGCGAAATGGTAGGCGAGGTTGGATTTGCCGGCGAGACCATTGAAGTCGCCACAGCACAGCTCGCTGCTGACACGTTCCTGCTGGGCGAGCTGGTAGACGATCGCCAACCGGATCGGATCGCTCAGGCAATCCAGGACCATCGGCAGCTCGATCTGCTCGCGGGTGGGGTGGAGGGGCGTGCGGCTCATGGTCCGAATCATAGCGATGCGCTCGCAATGTTCAATAGTTCTTGAACTGATTGACACTGAAACCGTCGCGTTCGATAGTTCAATAAACATTGAACATAGGAAATCTTCCCATGAGCGTATTCTGGCTGGCCCTGGCGGCCTTCGCGATCGGCACAGAAGGCTTTGTTATTGCAGGGCTTTTGCCTGCGATCGCCACCGACCTGTCGATTTCGGTCTCCGCCGCCGGCCAATTGGTTACCGCCTATGCCCTCACTTATGCGGTGGGCTCGCCGATCCTGGCGGTGGCGCTGAACAATATCGACCGCCGTACCGTGCTGGCTCTGGCGCTGACGACCTTCATCGCCGGAAATCTCGTGGCGATGGTGGCTTCCAGCTACGCCCTGCTTTTGGCTTCCCGGATGCTGATGGCCCTGGGCTCCGGACTGTGCATGCCGACGGCGCTCGCGGTGTCGGTCGCCGTCGCCTCGCCTGAGCGGCGGGGCCGCGCGGTGGCGCTGGTCACCTCGGGACTGACGGTTGCGACCGTGATCGGCGTCCCGCTCGGCAATCTCGTCGGGAGCCTGCTCGGCTGGCGCGCGACCTTTGCCATGGTCGCCCTGATCGGTGCCGTTGCCCTCGCCGGCCTCTTGCTGGGCCTGCCCCGCGGCCTGCCGCGCAACACCGCTTCGCTCGGCGAACGGCTGGCGGTGGCGCGTCACAGCAGTGTCCTGGTCGCGCTTCTAATCACAATTCTATGGGGGCTCGGCGGCTTCACCGTGTTCACCTATTTCGCGGTGCCGTTGCGCGGCCTCGGCTTCGATGCCTCGACGATCAGCCTTGCGCTGCTGGTGTTCGGTGGCGCGGCCGCGATCGGGAACATGCTCGGCGGCGTCCTGGCCGACCGGCTCGGCACGCTCGCCACCGCAGCGCTCGGGCTCGCGGGCATGGCGACCGCGCTGATCCTGCATTCGCTGGTCCTCAAATTGATGCCCGGACAGGCGCATTATGCCGTGCTGGGCACGATCTTCCTGTGGGGCATTTCGGGCTGGGCGTTCTATCCGGCCCAGATCGCCAGCATCATCCGGATCGAGCCGCAGGCCTCGATGATCGCGCTCTCGCTCAACGCCTCTTCGATGTATCTGGGCTTCGCCATCGGCGGCGCCTTGGGAGGCGCGGTGCTGGCCACCCTCTCGCCAAACGACCTCGGCTGGATCGGCGGAACGAGCGTTGCGGCCTCGCTTCTGGTGCACCTCGCCCGTGGCTGGCAGGCACGGCCAAAACCGGTCAAAATTGCCGGTTGATGGGTGTTTTTCGGGGTTTCGCCGCCCCGAAAACTGGTCTAAGACCCACCCGCGCGCGAGGGAGACCACCGCGCTCTCGGCCACAGGGACGCGCAGCCGCGCGCCCTTTTTTTGTGCCCAAATCCGACTTCGGCGAGAGTTGATGCCCAAACGTACAGACATCACCACCATCCTGATCATCGGCGCCGGCCCCATCGTGATCGGCCAGGCCTGCGAGTTCGACTATTCGGGCACGCAGGCGGTGAAGACGCTGAAGGAAGAGGGCTATCGCATCGTCCTCGTGAATTCCAACCCGGCCACGATCATGACCGATCCGGAATTGGCGGATGCGACCTATATCGAGCCGATCACGCCCGAGATCGTCGCCAAGATCATCGAGAAGGAACGTCACGTCATCCCCGGAGGCTTCGCGCTGCTGCCGACCATGGGCGGCCAGACTGCGCTGAACTGCGCGCTGTCGCTGCGCCGGCAGGGCACGCTGGAAAAGTTCGATGTCGAGATGATCGGCGCCACGGCCGATGCGATCGACAAGGCGGAGGATCGCCAGCTCTTCCGCGAGGCCATGACCAAGATCGGGCTCGAGACGCCGAAGTCACGGCTTGCCAATGCGTCGGCGCTGAAAAAGTCGTTCCGCGACAAATATCTCGCCGAGCGCGAAAAGCTCTCCGGCGCCGCCCTCGAAGAGCTCGAGCGGCAGTGGACGCTGGGCGAAAGCGATCGCCGCAAGCGCTACCAGGAATACGCGTTCGGCCAAGCCATGATGGCGCTGTCCGAGATCGGCCTGCCCGCGATCATCCGCCCCTCCTTCACCATGGGCGGCACCGGCGGCGGCATCGCCTACAACAAGGAAGAGTTCCTCGACATCATCGAGCGCGGCCTGGACGCCTCTCCCACCAACGAAGTGCTGATCGAAGAATCCGTGCTCGGCTGGAAGGAGTACGAGATGGAGGTGGTGCGCGACAAGAAGGACAATTGCATCATCGTCTGCTCGATCGAGAACCTCGATCCGATGGGCGTGCACACCGGCGATTCCATCACGGTGGCGCCGGCGCTGACGCTGACCGACAAGGAATACCAGATCATGCGCGACGCCTCGCTGGCGGTGCTGCGCGAGATCGGGGTGGAGACCGGCGGCTCCAACGTGCAGTTCGGCGTCAATCCGGAAGACGGCCGCATGGTCGTCATCGAGATGAATCCGCGCGTGTCGCGCTCCTCTGCCCTTGCTTCAAAGGCCACCGGCTTCCCGATCGCAAAAGTCGCGGCCAAGCTCGCGGTCGGCTACACGCTCGACGAGATCGCCAACGACATCACCGGCGGCGCGACGCCTGCCTCGTTCGAGCCGACGATCGACTACGTCGTTACCAAGGTGCCGCGCTTTGCCTTCGAGAAATTCCCCGGCGCCTCCCACACGCTGACGACGTCGATGAAGTCGGTCGGCGAAGTCATGGCGATCGGCCGCACCTTCCAGGAAAGCCTGCAGAAGGCGCTGCGCGGGCTCGAGACCGGCCTCACCGGCCTCGACGAGATCGAGATCGAGGGGCTGGGCCAGCACGACGACAAGAACGCGATCCGCGCCGCTTTGGGCACGCCGACGCCGAACCGGCTGCTCCAGGTCGCGCAAGCGATGCGGCTGGGCTGGACCAATGAGGAGATCTTCAACTCCTGCAAGATCGATCCGTGGTTCCTCGGCGAGATGCGCGGCATCGTCGACATGGAGGAGAAGGTTCGCAAGCACGGCCTGCCTACCAACGCCTTCGGCATGCGCACGCTCAAGAGCATGGGTTTTTCGGACGCGCGGCTTGCAGTGCTGGCGCAGACTACGGAAGCCGAGGTGACGGCGAAGCGCCACGTGCTCGGCGTTCGCCCGGTCTACAAGCGCATCGACACCTGCGCGGCCGAATTCGCCTCGCCAACCGCCTACATGTACTCGACCTACGAGGCGCCGTTTGCGGGCGCCCCGGCGGACGAAAGCACGCCGTCGGACAAGAAGAAGGTCATCATTCTCGGCGGCGGGCCCAACCGCATCGGCCAGGGCATTGAGTTCGACTATTGCTGCTGTCATGCCTGCTTCGCGCTGCATGACGCCGGCTACGAATCCATCATGGTCAACTGCAACCCGGAAACGGTGTCGACCGACTACGACACCGCCGACCGGCTCTATTTCGAGCCGCTCACCGCCGAGGACGTGCTGGAGATCATCGCGAAGGAGCGCAGCAACGGCACGCTGCACGGCGTGATCGTGCAGTTCGGCGGCCAGACGCCGCTGAAGCTGGCGCGCGCGCTGGAGGCCGCCGAAGTGCCGATCCTGGGCACCTCGCCCGACGCCATCGACCTTGCCGAGGACCGCGACCGCTTCAAGCGCGTGCTCGACAAGCTGCGGCTGAAGCAGCCGAAGAACGGTATCGCCTATTCGGTCGAGCAGGCGAGGCTCGTCTCCGCCGATCTCGGCCTGCCCTTGGTGGTGCGCCCGTCCTACGTGCTCGGCGGCCGCGCCATGCAGATCATCCGCGAGGAGAACCAGCTCAACGACTACCTGCTCGGCACGCTGCCCGAGCTGGTGCCGGCCGACGTCAAGGCGCGCTATCCGAACGACAAGACCGGGCAGATCAACACCGTGCTCGGCAAGAACCCGCTGCTGTTCGACCGCTACCTGTCGGACGCGACCGAAATCGACGTCGACTGCCTCTGCGACGGCAAGGACACTTTCATCGTCGGCATCATGGAGCACATCGAGGAAGCCGGCATCCATTCCGGCGACAGCGCCTGCTCGCTGCCGCCGCACTCGCTCGATGCGAAGATGATCGAGGAGCTGGAGCGGCAGACGCGCGAGCTCGCGCTCGGCCTCGACGTCGTCGGCCTGATGAACGTGCAATACGCCATCAAGGACGGCGAGATCTACGTGCTCGAAGTCAATCCGCGCGCCTCGCGCACGGTGCCCTTCGTCGCCAAGGTGGTCGGCACGCCGGTCGCCAAGATCGCCGCGCGCATCATGGCCGGCGAGAAGCTCGCCGATTTCAAGCTGACGAAGGCGCAGCTCAAGCATGTCGGCGTCAAGGAATCGGTATTCCCGTTCGCGCGCTTCCCCGGCGTCGACACGGTGCTCGGCCCCGAGATGCGCTCGACCGGCGAGGTCATGGGCATCGACAGCTCGTTTGCGGTGGCCTTCGCCAAGAGCCAGCTCGGCGGCGGCACGCGGGTGCCGCGCAAGGGCACGGTGTTCGTCTCGGTGCGCGAGAGCGACAAGACGCGCATCGCCGAGGCTGTTCGCGAATTGCATTCTCTCGGCTTCAAGGTTCTGGCGACGTCGGGCACGCAGCGCTTCCTGACCGACCAGGGCATCCCGACCGAGAAGGTGAACAAGGTGCTGGAAGGGCGGCCGCATATCGTCGACGCCATCACCAATGGCGACGTCCAGCTCGTCTTCAACACCACCGAAGGCCCGCAGGCGCTCGCCGACAGCCGTTCACTGCGGCGCGCGGCCCTCTTGCATAAAGTGCCGTATTACACCACTCTTTCCGGGGCCGTGGCGGCCGCGCAGGGCATCCGCGCCTATCTGGATGGGGACCTTGAGGTTCGTACCCTGCAGAGCTACTTTTCGGAAACCTGATCGCGAGTGGAAGGCAAGGCCTTGAGAGGTTAAGCCTTCCGCTAAGTGATTGGCAGTCAAGCCACAATGGCCGCAGGAACTGTCCGGCCATATGGTTGTTCTGTTCCGGCGCCAAGCCCATATCTGTCGACGTCCGGCGGCTCATGTACCGAGCCCCGGAAATACCGACGAATCAAGGTTGGGCGCCCATTCGCGTTCTGGGGCGCACGATCGAAGGACGAGAGAGAAGATGGAAAAGGTTCCGATGACTTCGGCCGGGTTTGCCGCGCTCGGGGAAGAATTGAAGAAGCGCCAGTCCGAGGACCGTCCGCGCATCATCGAGCATATCGCGGAGGCGCGCTCGCACGGAGACCTGTCGGAAAACGCGGAATATCACGCCGCGAAGGAAGAGCAGTCCCACAATGAGGGCCGCATCGCGGAGCTCGAGGACAAGCTCGCGCGCGCCGACATCATCGACATCTCGAAACTGTCTGGCGACACCATCAAGTTCGGCGCCACCGTGACCCTGGTCGACGAGGACACCGAGAAGAAGACGGTGTGGCAGATCGTCGGCGAGGTCGAGGCCGACGCCAAGAAGGGCCGCATCTCCATCACCTCGCCGCTCGCGCGCGCGCTGATCGGCAAGAAGAAGGGTTCGACCGTCGAGGTCAACGCACCCGGCGGCGCCAAGGCGTACGAGATCACCAAGGTGGAGTGGCGGTAAGGATTTGCCGCTGCGCGTCATGATGTTTTGAAAAGGCCGCGCTTGGCGCGGCCTTTTTGTTTCTGCGTATTGCTCGGAATGTGAGGGACTTGCGGCCTCACCCGTCGTCATTGCGAGCGCAGCGAAGCAATCCAGAATCTTTCCGCGGAGACAGTCTGGATTGCTTCGCTACGCTCGCAATGACGGAGCGTGGCAACAGCATCCGTCTCTCTCGTGTCCCGGACGCGCTGCAACGCCCTTAGCGTTGCTGCGCAGAGCCGGGACCCAGAAAGCAACTCGGTCAATCGCGGTGAGATGGGCCCCGGCTCTGCAGCGCACCGCTAAAGGAGCGCTGCGCTGCGTCCGGGGCACGAGAGCGGCGCCCTACCGCCGCCCCTTCACGTCCAGCGGCACGGCCGCCTCGTATTTCGAATTGTGCAGCACCAGCGACGTCCGCACGTTGCGGACATGGGGCGCGGCGGTCAGGTGCGTGACGAAATCCTGGAAGGTCGCCATGTCAGGCGCGACGCATTTCAGGATGAAATCGACCTCGCCGGACAGCATCCAGCATTCCCGCACCAGCGGCTCGGCGCGGACGAACTCCTCGAAGGCGCGCAAATCCGCCTCGGCCTGGCTGGACAGGTGCACGGCGGCAAACACCGTGACGTCGAAACCGAGCTTTCGCGCATCCAGCAGCCCGCGATAGCCGTGGATATAGCCCTCCTCCTCGAGCGCCCGGACCCGGCGCAGGCAGGGCGGTGGCGAAATGCCCACCCGCTTGGCGAGCTCAACATTCGTGATTCGACCGTCGGCCTGAATCTCGGTGAGAATTTTCAGGTCGATCTCGTCTAGGTTCCGCGACACGTGATTGGAACTCCTGGCCTTTGCGGCGGTATCGGGTGGGTCTGTCGCAATCCTCATAGCCCAGTCCGCACCCATTGCGCAATTTTATTGCGCGTGCAGCGCAATCGACTTTTGTTCCTTGTTGGAAAAATCCGCCGACAGGGAATGCAATTCTTGCATAGCTCACCAGAACGCTTAGATTAGCTCTGATATTTCAGCGCTTCCGCGAGGCCTCCTGGCTCCTTCCGCGCCCGCGCTGCAAATCCCCCGTGAAAGGCGTCCATCGAAATGTCCGCTCCTGTTCATGCAAAGGTCGTGATTGTTGGCTCTGGCCCCGCGGGCTACACGGCGGCGATCTACGCCGCGCGCGCGATGCTCGAGCCGATCCTGATCCAGGGCATCCAGCCGGGCGGCCAGCTCACCATCACCACCGACGTCGAGAATTATCCGGGCTTCGCCGACGTGATCCAGGGCCCCTGGCTGATGGAGCAGATGGAGAAGCAGGCAGTCCAGGTCGGCACCAAGATCGTCACCGACCTCGTGATCAAGCTGGAGACCGGGCGACGTCCGTTCCGCCTCACCTGCGACAGCGGCGACGTCTATCTCGCCGAAACCGTGATCCTCGCCACGGGCGCGCAAGCGCGCTGGCTCGGGCTTCCGTCCGAAGGGAAATTCCAGGGCGGCGGCGTCTCGGCCTGCGCCACCTGCGACGGCTTCTTCTACCGCGGCAAGGAAGTGATCGTGGTCGGCGGCGGCAATACCGCGGTCGAGGAAGCGCTGTTCCTCACCAACCATGCCTCGCAGGTCACCATCGTGCATCGTCGCGACCACTTCCGCGCCGAGCGCATCCTGCAGGAGCGTCTGTTCAAGCACCCGAAGATCAAGGTGGTCTGGGACTCAGCCGTCGACGAGATCTGCGGCACCGAGAACCCGAACAAGGTCACCCATGTCCGCCTCAAGAACGTCAGGACCGGCGCGCTCACCGAGCTGAAGGCCGACGGCATCTTCGTCGCCATCGGCCACGCCCCGGCGACCGAGCTCGTGAAGGACCAGGTCAAGCTCAAACCGTCGGGCTATGTCGAGGTCGCCCCGAACTCGACCGCCACCTCGGTGCCCGGACTGTTCGCCGCCGGCGACGTCGCCGACGAGACTTATCGCCAGGCCGTGACGGCCGCAGGCCTCGGCTGCATGGCAGCGCTCGAGGCCGAACGTTTCTTGGCCCTGCGCGCCAGCGAGCGCGCTGCAGCGGAATAAAGATCATGCCTCGATCACGCGACGGATTTACGGATATGGACTGGGACAAGCTGAAGGTGTTTCACGCGGCGGCTGAAGCGGGCAGCTTCACGCATGCGGGCGAGCAGCTCGGCCTGTCGCAATCGGCGGTCTCGCGCCAGGTCTCGGCGCTGGAGCAGGAGCTCTCGGTCTCGCTGTTCCACCGCCACGCCCGCGGCCTGATCCTCACCGAGCAGGGCGACCTCCTGTTCCGCACCGCGCATGACGTGTTCATGCAGCTCCAGGCGGCACGCGCCAAACTGACCGACAGCCGCGAGCGGCCGAGCGGCGATCTCAAGATCACCACCACGCCCGGCGTCGGCATCAACTGGCTGATCCCGCGGCTCGG
The DNA here is from genome assembly GCF_004571025.1 of Bradyrhizobium niftali. Taxonomy (GTDB): domain Bacteria; phylum Pseudomonadota; class Alphaproteobacteria; order Rhizobiales; family Xanthobacteraceae; genus Bradyrhizobium; species Bradyrhizobium niftali. The sequence continues at coordinate 150,184 of NZ_SPQT01000023.1, forward strand.
CGAATTCACCGCGCTCTATCCGGAGATCCGGATCTCGCTGATCGTCACCGACGAGGAGCTCGACCTGTCGATGCGCGAGGCGGACGTCGCGATCCGCACCCGCAAGCCGACGCAGCCGGATCTCATCCAGCGCAAGCTGTTCGCGATGGGCTTCCACGCCTATTGCTCGCCTGACTACATCAAGCGGTTCGGCACACCGCGCACGCTGGAGGAGCTCGACTCCCACCGCATCATCACGCTCTCGGACGGCAACTTCGCGCCGCATCTTCAGAACCGCAACTGGCTGGTCGAAGCCGGCCGCAACGGCTCGGGTCCGCGCGAGGCCTATTTCAGGGTGAACAACATCCTCGGCCTGGTGCGCGCCTGTCAGCAGGGCCTCGGCATCGCCGCGCTGCCGGACTATCTGATCGAAGAGCAGAGCCGTCTCGTGCAACTGTTCGGCGAATCGGATTCGATCCAGCTCGATACGTATTTCGTCTATCCCGAGGAGTTGAAGACGGTCGCGCGCGTGCAGGTGTTCCGCGACTTCGTGGTGAGCAAGGCGCAGCGCTGGCCGTCCTGATTTCCGCATGTCTGACATGCGGCCTCGGCTGTTGCTGCATGGCGTTGGGCAAGCTCATAATGTTTGCACGCTGAGCCTTCGCGTTGCGCATTTGTCCCCCTCCTCCAGTGGCGCGGGAGTTCAGTAATCCCTCTTGGAAGGTGATTGTGTCGGCCTCACGTGGCCAATACCTTAAGCCGGGCTCGTTCGAGCCCGGCTTTTTTTCTGTCCAATTCGGTATTCGCCTTCCGCGTGTATTGACAGTTCCACGTATCGCCCGCATCATTTGCAAATGATCACGAAGTCGTGCGCAATCGTCTCGAAAAAAGGCCCCCGCCCGGGGACCTCGGATTTTTGCGCGCGCTAACTACGCTTCGTCATTGCAGCAAATCCCGAAAACCCCGCCACCTGGACGGGGTTTTTTCATGTGCCCTCCGTCTCAGGATTTTTCCCGAGAAGGAGAACTGGACATGACCGACCTGCGAACGCATCTGCACGGACTCTGGCTGCCGCTGGTGACGCCGTTTCAGGGCGGCAAGCTCGACGAGACGTCGCTGCGGCGGCTGACGCGGCATTACAGCGGACAGGCCGTCGACGGCTTCATTCTGGGGGCGACCTCGGGCGAAGGCATGACGCTGCGGGACGCCGAGCTCGAACGCCTCGTCGCCATCGTGCGCGACGAGATGGCGGCCGGCGGCCGCACCATCCCAATCTGTCTGGGCTTATCGGGCGCGGACACCTCGCGGCTGAAGGAGCGCCTCGATGAAACCGCGGACTGGCCGATCGAGGGATATTTGATCGCGAGCCCCTATTACGTGCGGCCGTCGCAACGCGGGCTCCTGGCGCATTTCGAAGCACTCGCCGATCACGCCGCCTGGCCGCTCGCGCTCTACAACATCCCCTATCGCTGCGCGGTCAACATCACCAACCAGACCATGCTGCGGCTCGCCGAGCATCCCAACATCGTCGGCCTGAAGGATTGCGGCGCCAGCCGCGAGCAGTCGATCGCGCTGCTGCGCGACCGGCCCGAGGGATTTCGCGTGCTCACCGGCGAGGACGCGAACTACCTCGAAGCGCTCGTCGACGGTGCCGACGGCGGCATCGTGCTCTCGGCCCATGTCGAGACCGCGACGTTCGCGGCCGTGTATGCCGAGCTGAAGCGCGGCAACCATGACGCGGCGCAGGCGCGCTGGCAGGAGGTCGCCGAGCTGACGCGCCTGTTGTTCACCGAGCCGAGCCCCGCGCCGGCCAAGCACTGGCTGTGGCGCAGCGGCCTGATCGACAGCCCCGAAGTGCGCCTGCCGATGGTGGAAGTGAGCAGCGAGCTCGCCGCCACGATCGACCGCGAGATCGAGCGACGGATGAAAGTCGCGGCGTAGCACCACCCTCTTCACCTCACCCGCATGTGGCCTTGCGAACGAACCGGTTGGCTCCGGTTCGAACGGCCGCGTGCTGCCCGACGAAAGCCTCCTCCGGACATCAACCGATGCGAATTCACCGATCGCTGTGCGCCCTCAAGGCCCTGTGGCAACACCTGACATCCGTAAAGGGTTACAGATGGGCCGGCAAATATCCGGCGTCGCCCTGGCTGCGCCGCGACATCGGCCTGTGCGAGGAGGTCGTGATGTGGGAGTGGAATTGGAGCGACGAGATCAGGCGCAAATATAGCGGATGGGTTTAGCGCGGCTCTCCTCCCGTCCCCTGGAGGGCGGGGCGATCGCATTTGATTGCTTGGCGGGGGCCTGAGCGCGCGCCTCGTCCTTCGAGACGACCGCTTCCAGCGGTCTCCTCAGGATGAGGCTAAGCGGCATCTTCGAAATTGCGGCCGCACACTCCGTCCTCATCCTGAGGGCCCGCCGAAGGCGGGCGTCTCGAAGGATGGGCCGCGGAGCAGCGGCCTTAAATGCGATTGCCCTGCCCTGGTAAGAACCTCGTGGTTAACCGCGCCCCAATCGCCTTCGCATCCGCCGCATGGCGCATCCACGTCTCGTTTACGCTCTCGCACCTATCGTTTTTCTCCAAAGCCTTCCAAAGGGGGAATGACCATGGGACATCGCAGCCGGCCTACGGCCGCACAGCAATTCGCACCCGCCGATCTTTTGCGGGGAATCCTGGTGGTTTCGTCGTTCGGGTTCTGGGCGGTGATGCTCGGCCTGATGCCGGTGCTGCTGTTTCGGGTCTGGCTCGTCGGCTGACGCGGGCCCGCGCGGATGGTTAAACGGAGGTCACAAATGCGCTCAAAATGCGAGCGGCGCTGCAAGCCGGAATATTAAAACATCTCGCTTAGCGTGACGTCCATAAGCGAAGAAATCGCGGGGGCGTTTGTGAATAGTCAGAATGAAATGGCGTCGCATTACGGCGCCGGACAGCAGAGCTTTACCACCGAGCAGAGCTTTACCACCGGGGACATTCTCTGGGCCGTCGGCATCTGGTCGGTGATCCTGACGCTGTCGCCGGTCATCGTGTTCTACATGCTGATGGTGGCGTAGAGCGCAGAGCATCGTCATCCCCAAAACGCAAAACGCGCGGACATCCACGCGTTTTCCGTCCGGGGAATGATTTATGAAAAATTACGCCGCCTGCTTGTGCATTGCGCCGGACGCCGACGCCGTGCCGCGAATGGCCTTGACCGAACGCTCGATCGCCGCCCACAGCCTTGCAATCTCCTGAGCCGCACGGCTCTCGGCCTGATACTCCCGCGCGCCTTCGCCGTGGCTGAGGGCCATCAACAAATCCGAACGATTGGTGATCTGGCCGCCCCACACCGGCGCACGGAATTTCGCCAGCGCTTCGCGGGCGATGGTGACGATCGGGCTTTCGGCTTCGTCGCGCTTGGCCGGCGCACCGTTGAGCACGACCGCATAGGGCTTGCGCGCGGCGCGGCACATCTGGATGGTCTCCTGCACCGCGTTGACGTCGAACACGCCGGGACGGGCGGGAATCACCACCATGGTGGCGTTCTTGATCGCGTCGTCGACGACGGCCGAGAGGTTCGGCGGCGTGTCGATCAACACCCATTCATAACCGTCGCGCTTGGCAGCGGAGACGATGCCGCTGACGGAGTTGACGGCGGACTTGATCGGCGGTTCGTTGGTGCCCCGCAGCTTGTGCCACAGCGTGAGCGACCCTTGCGGATCCGCGTCCACGAGCATGACCTGTTTGCTCGCCTTGATCTGCGCGGCGAGATGTGCGGCCAGGGTACTCTTGCCCGAGCCGCCTTTACGCGATGCAAAAACAATAACGTTCATACCTTCGGCCTCCAGATTGACCCCAGGCTCCGAAAATGAATCAGCGCGCTGATTCGGGAAAGAAAAATTTACCGGGAGTTGCTCTGCCGCCACGAAATAACAAGGCGTGTTGGCTTTTGAGTCACACTGCCGCGCGCGACAAGGACACGAACTGCAATGGAGCGCCTCCGCTGCGCGCAATCGTGCGTTTTCTGAGCAGCGGCGCGGGAAAAACCGGAATGCAACCTTGCCGCGCAAACCGTGGCGCGACTCTTTTCGACCGCGCGTGGCGGTAATTGCCGCAAGCGGGCGCGCAAGGAGCGCGAACAAAAGGAGTCCGGTAGCTGTCGCGGAGCCGATGCCATCGCGCGCGAAGCCGCGCTTCGCATGCTCGCCGGGGCCCGGGTTTCAGGGAAGGAACGCGCTTGTCGCGCTCAGCCTTCGGATTTCTTCTTCTTGGTCGCCTTCGGCGCCGGCTTGGCGCTCTTCTTCGCGGTCTTGGGCGCGATGCGGGTCGGCTTGCCGGCGCGGGCTTCGCCCGGCTCGGGCCCCCGGCGGAAGAACACCTTGCACTGCGGCGAGAGCTGCGCCTTCTTCTGGATCATGCAGGCGGTGATGGCATCGACGTTCGGAACGAACTCGCCGCACAGCCGCATCGCATCCGGCGTGCAGGCCTGCTGCTCTTCCTGCGAGTAGGCGAAGCCGGCGCCGGGGTGGACCAGGACGGCCAGGGCAAGCCCCGACATGGCCGCAAGAACGGACTTCCTGAAGTGAAACGCCGGCATCGATCCCCCCACATGTCTGGTCGGGCGGAGTGTGGGTGAACCGCCGTTCGTTGGCAACGAGGGCGGGAGCGAAAGGTCGGAACGTGTGCGCTCTCGGCAACAGGGCGGGCCTTCTCCTCCGCTGTCGTCACCCGGCTTGTGCGCAATTGCGCACTGGAACGGGTGACCCGGTATTCCAGAGACGCCTGAGGTTCCTCGATAAGCCGCGGCGTACTGGATCCCCCGCCTGCGCGGAGGATGACAGCTGTGAGCGGGGAAGGACTCCGGCTAACCCTCTGGCGAGACTGGCGAGATCGGTTTCCACCGCTGGCTCCGACGCCCTCAAAACAAAAACTGCGAAAACAACCCCATGCACAGTAGCCGGGGCCTTGATATCCCTCTTGAAATCGCCTCTACGGATTTTACGAATCACTTTTGACACGTCGGGCAAAACAGGGGCATGATGGCATCATCGAGAGTGCGTGGGGTGGTCGGCTGATATCCCCGTGAGGAGAGGGGCGCATGGCCACCGTGTTGATCGTCGCGCCGGTGTTTGCCCTGATCGCATCAGGCTATGCCGCGGTGCTGTTTCGCTTCGTCTCGGAGACCGCGCACAAGGGCATCTCCGAATTCGCCTTCAGCATCGCGATCCCTGCCCTCTTGTTCCGCACCATCGTCGTGTCGGAATTCCCCGACGTCAGCCCCTACCGGATGTGGGGCGCCTATTACGGCGCCCTCGCGCTCACCTGGATCGCGGCGCTGGCGCTGTCGGCGCTGCTGCGCGCGCGGCGCGAGGACCGCGAAGACGGCGTCGTGTTCGCGATCGGCTCGGTCTACGGCAACATCGTGATGCTCGGCATTCCCCTGACGCTCTCGGCGCTGGGCAACGAGGCCGCGGGGCCGATGGCGCTGATCCTGTCGGTGAACACGCCGCTGCTCTGGCTCTGCGGCATCCTGCAGATGGAGCTTGTCAGCCGCAAGCAGACCGGCTCGCCTCTGGCGGTGATCCGCCCCGTGCTCGCCGATCTCGCCCGCAATCCGCTGATGCTGGGAATCGGCTTCGGCGTCGTCTGGCGCTTCACCGGCCTCGGCCTCCATCCCGTCGTCGACAAGACCATCGAGCTGCTGGCGCAGGCGGGATCGCCGGCGGCGCTGATCGCGCTCGGCATCAACCTGTTCCGCTTCGAGGTGAAGGGCGAGAAGCTCAGCATCCTCGTGATGTGCGCGCTCAAGCTGCTGGCGATGCCGGCGGCAGCGTTCGTGCTGGCCAAGCTGCTGAACCTGCCGCCGGTCGCAGCCGGCGTGATCGTGCTGTTCGCGGCGATGCCGACCGGCGCGAACGCGTACATCTTTGCGGTTCAGTACAAGCGGCTGGTGAACCCGGTGTCGGGCGCGGTGGCGCTGGGGACGTTGCTGGCTGCGGTGACGTTGCCGGTGATGGTGGTGATCGTGGCGGGGGTGAGGTAGGGCCGCGCCGCTCAGGCAGCCCAGTCCATAATCGCGTCGATGAAAGTCCGAGCCTGACGGATCGCGTCCTGCCTCGTCGCGCAAACACCGACCGACACGGTTCGGCCCTTTCCGACCGTCCACTGCCAACCGGATAAATAGCTGATTTCAACAATCGAAAAGCTGACGCCGCGATGTTCCACGGAGGACCTCCGCTGACATGTTGCTGTGTCTAAGAGACTACTCTAAATGCCGAATTTGGTCCAGCCAAACGCAGCCAGCAGACATAATGTGGGCTGGCGCTCTCAGAAAGCGCAGAACAACCCCAACGAGATCAGGCATAGACGCTAACTTCGTTCACTGACCGTCGTTGTGACGTGCGCGCTTAAACTGCTGGCGATGCCGGCGGCTGCGTTCGTGCTCGCAAAGCTATCGAAGGGTGCCCGGTCGTCGTTGAGCGATCTCCGGCGATTGCGAATTTTTTGATTCACAGCTCCGCGCTCTTCTGATTCAATGCCGACATGGCCGACACCTCCATCGAGTGGACTGATGCGACTTGGAATCCGGTTGCCGGGTGCACCGTACTGAGTGCGGGTTGCACGAACTGTTACGCCATGCGCATGGCAGCTCGGTTAGACATGATGGGCCTCAAGAAGTACGAGGGGCTCACACGCAAAAGCGGTGGCAGAGCCGTCTGGACTGGCACAATTCGCCTCGATGAGAAGTCGCTCGATGTACCCCGAGCCTGGTCGAAGCCGCGAAGAGTGTTCGTGAACTCAATGTCGGACCTGTTTCATCCCGACGTCTCAACGGACTTCATTCGTCGCGTGTGGGAGGTAATGCAGGACACTCCTCGTCATACATATCAAATCTTGACGAAGCGCCCTGAGCACATGGCGAAAGTCCTCTCTGACCCTCAGTTCAGGGTTCTGCCCAACGTTTGGCTCGGCACGAGCGTCGAAGACGCAAGAGTTTTGGGACGCCTCGACTCTCTCAGAGCCGTGCCCGCAGCGATCCGTTTTGTCTCCCTTGAGCCGTTGATTGGCTCCGTTGCGGCAGCCGATCTGACTGGCGTCCACTGGGCCATCGTCGGAGGAGAGAGCGGGCCGCGTGCTCGCGAAATGAAACCGGAGTGGGTTGACGAAATCGAAGTCATGTGCCGGCGCTTTGGTACAGCCTTCTTTTTCAAACAGTGGGGAGGCAAAAACAAAAAGGCCGCCGGCCGATTGCTCCACGGACGCACCTACGACGCCATGCCGGCCTTGAGTATGTGATTGGCGACGTCGCTCGCGAGGCGTATCGCGCGCGGATTCGAGATGCAAAAGAACAGCGAAAAGCGCTGAGGCCTCTCATTTGGCGGGAGCGGCAGCGGCTTTAAAACAGCTGCAAAGATTGTCTCGAGCCTGGATTTTGCATAGGCCTCCAGTCCAGCCACATTTGCTGTGCGCTGCCTTGGCTCTTCAATCAGACCGTCGAACAGATCCTCTCGCACCGTTTTCGGGTACAATTCCTCTTCCCACGCATCAGAGCCAAACATGCGCGTAAGCGCAGCGCGTTTGTGCTCGTCCACATCCGCCAGATCGCGAGTCGCCTGACGATACAAGCCTGACAACGGGAACAGAAACCAAACGTCGATTGCCTTCGTGGCCGCCACTTTTTCGAGGGTCGCCCACTCCAACTGCATCCCATAGGGATCGAGGAATAGAACCGCTCGAGTCGAACGCCAATTGTTCGTTGCGACCAACGATTTTAGAGCCTCGTTCGCGTCGTTCTTTATGACGACGATCCGTCGATTGGGATATTTGGCCTTCAGCTCTTCCAATGCGGCAAAATAGGAGGGCTTGTTTTCAACAAAGACAATGAAGTCAAATGACGGCTTTACGTCGATAGCGATGCGAGCAGAACCTCGGCGACGCTCGACGCGCTCAGGTTCTCCAGCATCTAGCAGGCCTGCAGGACGGTGCTCGTGACGGACAGTTCGTGAACCTGTCCCGGCGAACGCATCAATGTACCAAAGTTCACCAAACTTCCCCCGGAGGGCTGTCGTAAAGAACCTCAAATATTTCTCGACTATCGATAGCTTTAGTTCGGTGTGCTGGTCCCCAAATTCGTGGTCGACTGGCATCTGCCTCGCCCTCTCAACGACATCCCTACCACTTTCAACCACGAGTCGTTCTCTTGCCGCAATGCGTCCTTGGCGGCATAGCGCTTGGCATCCGCCGTGAGCATGCCTCTAATTGCTACTGGAGGACTTTCTCCCGACTCGCCCGCCGACTGAGACCGAGACGAGGAGCAGGCCGATGAGAACGAGAAAGACGCAGCCTCCCACTTCGAGGACGTACGAAAATGGCGTCTGGTCATACGACAACAGCCACGGCTCACCTCTTCTCGGTTTGCTCCAAACCGTCCCCGTATCAAGCCAGAGCTGGAGCTCGGCGCCCGCACTGATTGCGACCACCAGTCCGATGATGCCTAAGAAGATCCTGTTCCAGAGCATAGCCCGCCATTGCAGAGCCTTCTTAAGCCTCTGTTAAACGGGACTGCTGGTCTGGCTACCACTCAGTGATGTCTGCTTAAATCATTGCCAGCGCTGGTACAGTTGGGTGGGCTCGAACCACCGACCCTGTTCCACAGACACGGCGACGGCGCCGCCGTTGCTACGCCATTCCCGCCTTTCGCACGAAAATTGTTGTAATATCAATAAATAAGGTCGCCGCGCGCCGCCTTACCTGCGCTGTAATTGGCGCTATGGTGGTAGCTAAGTGGTAGCTACAGAGGCGATCAATGGCCGTTTCGAGTATAACGATCCGCGCAGTGCAAGCGCTCAAGCCGGGCGAAACTATCTGGGACGCAGACCACCGTGAGGCGGTGCGGGGCTTTGGTGTACGGCGTCAACGCGACCAGGCGACCTATGTCCTCAAATATCGCGTGTTCGGTCGGCAGCGCTTCGTCACCATCGGTCCTCACGGTGCTCCCTGGACACCAGAGCTGGCACGCAAGGAGGCCAAGCGGCTTTTGGGCCTCGTTGCCAATGGCAAAGACCCGGCGGATGAGAAAGCC